>NZ_CM167795.1:0-4800000 GCF_056933585.1 Pseudomonas sp. JL23
GTGTCAGTGGAACTTTGGCAGCAGTGCGTGGAGCTTTTGCGCGATGAGCTGCCTGCCCAGCAATTCAACACCTGGATCCGTCCGCTACAGGTCGAAGCCGAAGGCGACGAGTTGCGTGTCTATGCGCCGAATCGTTTCGTTCTCGATTGGGTCAATGAGAAGTACCTTGGCCGTCTGCTCGAACTGCTTGGCGAACACGGCCAAGGCATGGCCCCTGCGCTTTCCTTATTAATAGGCAGCAAACGCAGTTCAGCTCCTCGTGCCGCACCCAACGCTCCGTTGGCTGCTGCAGCATCTCAGGCGCTGGCTGCGGCGAGCCCTGTTGTTGCGCCGGTTGCTGTAGTGGCTTCGCCTCAGGCTGACGCCGGGCGAGCTGCCGAGATCAATGATGAGCCTTCTCGCGACAGCTTCGATCCCATGGCCGGCGCCAGTTCGCAGCAGGCACCAGTGCGTGCCGAACAACGCACGGTGCAGGTTGAAGGCGCGCTCAAGCACACCAGCTATCTGAACCGTACTTTTACTTTTGAGAATTTTGTCGAAGGTAAATCCAACCAGCTCGCCCGTGCGGCGGCCTGGCAAGTCGCTGATAACCCCAAGCATGGATACAACCCGCTCTTCCTTTATGGTGGTGTTGGCTTGGGTAAGACGCACTTGATGCATGCTGTGGGTAACCACCTACTGAAAAAGAATCCGAATGCCAAGGTCGTGTACCTGCATTCGGAGCGCTTCGTAGCGGATATGGTCAAGGCGTTGCAGTTGAACGCGATCAACGAATTCAAGCGTTTTTATCGTTCAGTCGATGCGCTGCTGATCGATGACATTCAATTCTTCGCTCGCAAGGAACGCTCTCAGGAAGAGTTTTTCCACACCTTCAACGCATTGCTTGAAGGTGGTCAGCAGGTCATCCTGACGAGTGACCGTTACCCGAAGGAAATCGAAGGCCTGGAAGAGCGGTTGAAATCGCGCTTCGGCTGGGGTTTGACCGTAGCCGTCGAGCCGCCAGAGCTTGAGACTCGCGTCGCGATCCTGATGAAAAAGGCAGACCAGGCCAAGGTCGATCTGCCCCACGACGCCGCGTTCTTCATTGCCCAGCGAATTCGTTCCAACGTTCGCGAGCTCGAAGGCGCGCTCAAGCGTGTCATCGCTCACTCGCACTTCATGGGCCGTGAAATCACCATCGAGTTGATCCGCGAGTCCCTGAAGGATTTGTTGGCACTGCAGGACAAACTGGTCAGTGTGGATAACATTCAGCGCACGGTGGCCGAGTACTACAAGATCAAGATCTCCGACCTGTTGTCCAAGCGTCGCTCAAGATCTGTAGCCCGGCCACGTCAGGTGGCGATGGCGCTGTCCAAGGAACTCACCAACCACAGTCTGCCGGAGATTGGTGATGTGTTTGGTGGTCGTGACCATACGACCGTGCTGCATGCGTGCCGAAAGATCAATGAATTGAAGGAATCCGACGCGGATATTCGCGAGGACTACAAGAACCTGCTGCGTACACTGACAACCTGAGTAATGACTTTAGCGCAGCTTATTAAGGCAAGGGACTAGACCATGCATTTCACCATTCAACGCGAAGCCCTGTTGAAACCCCTGCAATTGGTCGCCGGCGTGGTTGAACGCCGTCAGACCTTGCCGGTGCTCTCCAACGTGCTCCTGGTTGTAGAGGGTCAGCAGCTGTCATTGACGGGTACTGACCTTGAAGTCGAACTGGTTGGCCGCGTCCAATTGGAAGAACCGGCAGAGCCAGGGGAAATTACCGTTCCTGCGCGCAAGCTGATGGACATCTGCAAAAGCCTGCCCAACGACGCGCTGATCGATATCAAGGTCGACGACGCCAAGTTGGTGGTCAAGGCCGGTCGCAGCCGTTTCACGCTTTCCACTCTGCCAGCCAATGATTTCCCGACAGTCGAAGAAGGCCCGGGCTCGCTGACGTTCAATCTGGTGCAAAGCAAGTTGCGTCGTTTGATTGAGCGCACCAGTTTTGCGATGGCTCAGCAGGACGTTCGCTACTACCTTAACGGCATGCTGCTGGAAGTCAGTTCCGGTATATTGCGCGCTGTGGCCACTGACGGTCACCGTCTGGCCATGTGTTCCATGACCGCTGATATCGAACACGCTGACCGTCATCAGGTGATTGTGCCGCGTAAAGGCATTCTGGAAATGGCGCGTCTGCTCACTGAACAGGACGGTATTGTCAGCATCGTACTGGGACAGAACCATATTCGCGCGACTACTGGTGAGTTCACCTTCACCTCCAAGCTGGTCGACGGCAAGTTCCCGGATTACGAGCGCGTGCTGCCTAAAGGCGGTGACAAGTTGGTACTGGGCGATCGCCAGGCTTTGCGCGAGGCATTCAGCCGCACCGCCATTCTGTCGAACGAAAAGTACCGCGGTATTCGCCTGCAGTTGGCTAACGGCCAATTGAAGATTCAGGCCAATAACCCCGAGCAGGAAGAAGCCGAAGAAGAAATCAGCGTTGATTACAACGGTGGTTCCCTGGAGATTGGCTTCAACGTCAGCTATTTGCTCGACGTATTGGGCGTGATGACTACCGAGCAGGTTCGTTTGATCCTTTCTGACTCCAATAGCAGTGCGCTGGTGCAGGAATCGGACAACGACGACTCCGCTTACGTCGTTATGCCAATGCGCCTGTAACGGAACCTGGATGTCTCTTAGCCGCATCTCGGTCACCGGGGTGCGCAATCTGCACCCGGTGACCTTCTCCCCCTCTCCCCGTATCAACATCCTTCACGGCGCCAACGGCAGCGGAAAAACCAGCGTGCTGGAGGCCATCCATCTGCTCGGCCTTGCGCGCTCGTTTCGCAGCGCTCGTTTGCTGCCGGTGATCCAATACGAACAACCTTCTTGCATGGTGTTTGGTCAGGTCGATCTTGCTGAGGGCAGCCACAGCAACCTCGGGATTTCTCGCGATAGGCAGGGAGAGTTCCAGATTCGTATCGATGGGCAGAATGCGCGAAGCGCCGCTCAGCTCGCCGAAACATTGCCGTTGCAGCTAATCAACCCGGACAGCTTTCGCCTTCTCGAAGGAGCGCCGAAGATCCGCCGACAGTTCCTCGATTGGGGAGTGTTCCACGTGGAACCTCGGTTCATGGCTACCTGGCAGCGCTTGCAGAAGGCGCTGAGGCAGCGGAACTCATGGTTGCGGCGTGGTACACTTGACGTCGCTTCGCAAGCGGCATGGGACCGGGAGTTATGTCTGGCCAGCGACGAAATCGATGAATTTCGCCGCTCGTACATCAAGGCTCTGAAGCCTGTCTTTGAACACACTTTGAGCGAGTTGGTGGAGCTTGAAGGTCTGACCCTGAGCTATTACCGAGGCTGGGACAAGGAAAAGGAATTGAGCACCGTGCTCACTTCATCCCTCCTTCGCGATCAGCAGATGGGCCACACCCAAGCCGGACCCCAACGCGCCGATCTGCGCCTTAGACTGGGTGCGCACAATGCGGCAGATATTCTGTCTCGCGGCCAACAGAAGCTGGTGGTCTGCGCCCTGCGCATTGCCCAGGGTCATTTGGTCAGCCAAGCTCGCCGTGGCCAATGCATCTATCTGGTGGACGATCTGCCGTCAGAACTCGACGAGCACCACCGTCGTGCACTTTGTCGCTTGCTTGAAGAATTACGCTGCCAGGTTTTTATCACCTGTGTAGACCACGAATTATTGAGGGAAGGCTGGCAAACGGAAACGCCAGTCGCTTTGTTCCACGTGGAACAAGGCCGTATCACCCAGACCCACGATCATCGGGAGTGATTGCATGAGCGAAAATCAAACGTACGACTCCTCCAGCATCAAGGTGTTGAAAGGGCTAGATGCCGTACGCAAGCGTCCCGGTATGTACATCGGTGACACCGACGATGGCAGCGGTCTCCACCATATGGTGTTCGAGGTAGTTGATAACTCGATTGATGAAGCTTTGGCTGGCCATTGCGACGACATCAGCATCATCATCCACCCGGACGAGTCGATTACCGTGCGCGACAACGGCCGCGGTATTCCGGTAGACGTGCATAAAGAAGAAGGTATCTCGGCAGCAGAGGTCATCATGACCGTGCTCCATGCCGGCGGTAAATTCGACGATAACTCGTATAAAGTTTCCGGCGGCCTGCACGGTGTGGGTGTCTCCGTAGTAAACGCCCTCTCCGAACTTCTGCTGCTCACGGTTCGTCGCAGCGGTAAGATCTGGGAGCAGACCTACGTTCATGGTGTTCCACAAGAACCCATGAAAATCGTCGGAGAGAGCGATACCACAGGCACCGAGATCCACTTCAAGCCTTCCGCTGAAACCTTCAAGAACATCCACTTCAGCTGGGACATCCTGGCCAAGCGCATTCGCGAACTGTCCTTCCTTAACTCCGGTGTGGGTATCGTTCTCAAGGACGAGCGCAGCGGCAAGGAAGAATTGTTCAAATACGAGGGCGGCCTGCGTGCGTTCGTCGACTACCTGAACACCAACAAGACTCCGGTCAACCAAGTGTTCCACTTCAACGTCCAGCGCGACGATGGCGTCGGTGTCGAGATTGCCCTGCAGTGGAATGACAGCTTCAACGAGAACCTGCTCTGCTTCACCAACAACATTCCGCAGCGCGACGGTGGTACTCACCTGGTGGGCTTCCGTTCGGCGCTGACCCGTAACCTCAATACTTATATCGAACAGGAAGGCCTGGCGAAGAAGCATAAGGTGGCGACTACGGGGGACGACGCACGCGAAGGTTTGACCGCGATCATCTCGGTAAAAGTGCCGGATCCCAAGTTCAGCTCCCAGACCAAGGACAAGCTGGTTTCGTCCGAAGTGAAGACTGCGGTCGAGCAGGAAATGGGCAAGTACTTCTCCGACTTCCTGCTGGAAAATCCGAACGAAGCCAAGGCTGTTGTCGGCAAGATGATCGACGCAGCACGCGCTCGTGAAGCTGCACGCAAGGCTCGGGAAATGACTCGTCGCAAAGGTGCGCTGGATATCGCCGGCTTGCCGGGCAAACTGGCGGACTGCCAGGAAAAAGACCCCGCCCTGTCCGAACTGTATCTCGTGGAAGGTGACTCTGCTGGCGGCTCCGCCAAGCAGGGACGCAACCGTAAAACCCAGGCGATCCTGCCGCTCAAGGGCAAGATCCTCAACGTCGAAAAAGCTCGTTTCGACAAGATGATCTCGTCCCAGGAAGTCGGCACTCTGATCACCGCCCTGGGCTGTGGCATCGGCCGCGAAGAGTACAACATCGACAAGCTGCGCTATCACAACATCATCATCATGACCGATGCTGACGTCGACGGTTCGCACATTCGTACGTTGTTGCTGACCTTCTTCTTCCGTCAGTTGCCTGAGCTGATCGAGCGTGGCTACATCTACATCGCCCAGCCGCCACTGTATAAGGTCAAGAAGGGCAAGCAGGAGCAGTACATCAAAGACGACGACGCCATGGAAGAATACATGACGTCTTCGGCTCTGGAAGATGCCAGCCTGCATCTCAATGAATCGGCCCCGGGTATCTCAGGTGCTGCGCTCGAGAAGCTGGTCAACGATTTCCGCATGGTGATGAAGACCCTCAAGCGCCTGTCGCGTCTGTATCCACAGGAGCTGACCGAGCACTTCGTCTATCTGCCTCCGGTCACCCTTGAGCAACTGTCCGATCATGCTGCCATGCAGGAGTGGCTGGACAAGTTTGACGTCCGTCTGCGTGTGGGCGAGAAGTCTGGTCTGGTTTATAAAGCCAGCCTGCGTGAAGATCGTGAACGTAACGTCTGGCTGCCAGAGGTAGAACTGATCTCTCACGGCCTGTCCAACTATGTGACCTTCAACCGTGACTTCTTTGGCAGTAACGACTACAAGACCGTTACGGCTTTGGGTCTGCAGATCAGCACTCTGCTGGAAGAAGGCGCCTACGTTCAGCGTGGCGAGCGCAAGAAACCAGTCACCGAGTTCAAGGATGCACTGAACTGGCTGATGACTGAAAGCACCAAGCGCCATACGATCCAGCGCTATAAAGGTCTGGGTGAAATGAACCCTGACCAGCTGTGGGAAACCACTATGGACCCGGCGGTTCGCCGCATGCTGAAAGTCACTATCGAAGACGCTATTGGTGCAGACCAGATCTTCAACACCCTGATGGGTGATGCGGTCGAGCCTCGTCGCGACTTCATTGAGAGCAACGCCTTGGCGGTATCGAACCTGGATTTTTGATTCAGGCTCTTTGGCCCAAAAAAAAACAGCGCTCACGAGCGCTGGTTTTTTTTCGTCATTGCAATCAGCCCAGTGCGGGAGCAGGCTCCAACCCCTCCTCCTCTTCGGGCGGCACCTTGATGAAGATGGTGTACTTGGCTGCCTCCATGGCTTCGAAGCTGATGAGCTTTTCTACCAACGGCGCGTTCAATACTTTGCCAGCGTTGAGTAGCAGCATGCCGTTATCAGCGTTAAGGTTACGGGCCAGGACCATGCCCGCCACCAGCTCGCGACTGGTGATCGCCTTGACCGTGGGATCGCCTAGAGTGACATCGCTCAAAAGCTCCGCGCAGACCTTTATGAAGTCTTCGACCATAGAGGGGTCATAAAGACGCCCTGCGTATTTGCGGATAAAAAGCAGCGCCTCATCGACGTTCATCTTGCGCTCCAGAATCAGGCCGCTCTGTAACTCGATGAAGTCCACCGCCAGTTTGAGCACACGCGAGCCATAAGGAATGGCATCACCCTTCAACCGATCGGGGAAGCCCGAGCCATCCCAGCGCTCTTGATGATGTCGGATAAGCTTGACGGCATCCTTCATCGGTTCCAGGGTCATCAATAGCGTTTCGCTTTGTACCGGGTAGTCGCGATAACGTTCTCTATCGGTGTGGTGCAGTTGATCCGCCGGTGCGCTCATCATGCCGTCTGACCAACTTAACTTGCCTATATTGTGCAATGCGCCAGCCATCGCCAGATTCCGGCTGTCTGCTTCGTTCGGAACGTGGGTTTTGCAATACGCACGTACTAGATCAATGATTGACCGGTTGGTTTGCTTGTCCTTGGGCAGGCGGGATTCGACCATGCGGGAAAAAACTTCTGCTGTAACGGCGTAGCTACGTTTGAGCTCTTCGTACGCCAGATCAAGCATATCCGCTGTTTGTTCGATTTCTGCGGTGCGCGCTTGAACGCGTTTTTCCAGGTTGGCATTGAGCGTCTGCAGTTGCTCGTTTTGTTGGTGTGTCAGAGCCAGAAGGCGCTTTCGTTCACGCTCCGATTGTTGATGAGCCAGAGCCTGAGCCACAGTGAGCAACAGCTCTTCATCATTCCAGGGTTTGCTCAGGTAACGGTAGATCTGCCCGTCGTTGATCGCCCTGACGATCATGTCCAGGTCGGCATAGCCGGTCAGCAAAATTCGAAAGGTCTGGGGATATTGTTCACGGATGGTCGTCAGCAATGTAGCGCCGTCCATGTTGGGCATGCGGGCATCACTGATCACCAGGTCAATAGCGTGCTCTTGCATGATCTCCAACGCCCTGGCACCACTTTCTGCCAGAAACAGCTCGTAAGATTGGCTGCGCAACAGGCGGCGCAGACTACTCAAAATGAGTTCTTCGTCATCAACGAGCAGGACGCGAGGTTTATAAACCGCAATCGCGGAGGGTTCATCCATAAGGCACCTCTAATTGAATCCATTAACTAAATCAGGAATAGCGAATCGTTTGCCCAAGACTAGATGCTACAGGGAGAAGCTGGGCGAAATGACACCATTTTCACGCAAATAATTCGACTGGGGGCTAAGCTCTGATAGTTGGCTGTGAATCTTGAAACTCAAGCTGTCGAATTTATCAGGAAGTTAATTCGTATGAGTCGGTTGCTTCCAGGCTTCAATCTCAGCGCAGCGCTGCTGCTTCTCCCGATCACGGTCACTGGCGCGCTACAGGCAGAGCCATTGAACGAACCGCTGAAACCGTTGCCAGCCATTCCTGCCCTGGACCCCCAGCGGGTCACGTTGGGACAGCGCCTTTTCAATGAGCCTCGCCTCTCCGTCAACAACACCCTTTCCTGTGCCAGTTGCCACCATCTGGATTCGGGTGGAGCAGATGACAAAAGGTTTTCCATTGGTTTCGATGGTCAACCTGTCACCGTCAATACGCCCACCGTCTTCAATGCCAGTCTGAATTTCGTGCAGTTCTGGAACGGTCGGGCCGACACGCTAGAGGACCAAGTCAAGGAAGTCGTCACCAGTCATCTCGAAATGGGCAACACCTGGGACAACGTAATCGCGACACTTGGTCAGGATGAGAGTTATGCATCGGCATTCAAGGCTGCTTACCCTAACGGCATGACGATCACAAACATTCAGAACGCCCTGGCCAGTTATGAGAAAACACTACTGACGCCTAATTCGCGCTTTGACCAATACCTCGCAGGCGATACCGATATCCTCACGCTTGATGAAAAGTACGGCTATCAGCGCTTCAAGGCTTATGGCTGCATTGCCTGCCATCAGGGTGTGAACATCGGCGGCAACATGTACCAGAAGTTCGGCGTGATGGGTGATTACTTCAAGGCGCGGGGAAATCCGACCGAGAGCGACTTGGGGCGCTATTTGATCACCAAGGCCGAGGAAGATCGCAACGTGTTCAAGGTGCCAAGCCTGCGCAATGTCGCTCTTACTGCACCCTACTTCCATGACGGTTCTGCCAACACACTCGATCAGGCAGTAGACGTAATGTTCAGATATCAACTGGGCCGAATTCCCACTCTCGAAGACAAGCGCCTGATCGTCCTGTTTCTCAAGACGTTATCCGGTGAACAAGGGAGCAAGGCACAATGAGTTTGACTCGCAGCCTGCTCAATAGAGTGGTCCCGCTCGTTCTCTTTCTGGTGGTGTCGGCCGTCGTGTCCTTGTATGTCCGCTCCTCCACCACGAAAACGGAAGGTTACGCCGCTGCGCGAGACCTTATCCGTGAGGTCAAGCAGCAGGACGCGCAGTGGAATACCGAGATTCTTAAAGCGCGTATCGCCATTACGCGAGACTACGACCCTCTCGTCAGACCGCTTGGGGAAATAACTGAGCACTGGCAGGAGTTCCAAAACGTAGCGCTTAAAGAAGTGGCAGACCCGATACAGCGCCAGGAGCGGCGTGATGCATTTACTCGCGCGCTCAAGGAAAAACAGCGGCTGGTGGAACAGTTCAAATCGCACAACGCGATACTGCGTAACTCCCTGGCTTTCCTGCCGACGGCAGAAGATGACATCCAGGCCGCCTTGAATGATCTTGATGACGCAGACAAACTCAAGTTGCAGAACATCTCGACGAACATCTATGACCTGCTGCTGAGCAGTCTCGAATTTTCCCAGGTAACTAACGACGATATTGCTCATTCCATCGAGTTGGGCATGAACAACTTATTGATCGATAAGGCTCGTCTGCCTGCGTCGTTCGAGGTGCCGATCGATATTCTGCTCAGTCATGTAAGCCTTATTCTGCGCGAACAGCCTGTGGTCAATGACTTGCTCGACAAGATCGCCTCTGTTCCTGTGGCGGCGACCCTCGATGATATAACCCTGCATCTGAACAATGACCAACGCACGGCTGACCTGATTGATCAGAAATACCATGTGTACCTGATGATTTTTTCCGCGCTCATGGTGGTGCTTTTGATTTTCACGGGCAGTCGTCTGCTGCGCAGTTATGCCGAAATCAATCGAATGAACGTTGCCCTGCAGACCGCCAACGAAGAGTTGGAAGAGCGTGTGGAAAGACGCACCCAGCAACTGCGCGAAGCCCAGAGCGAGTTGCTTGATTCCGCAAGGCAAGCCGGGATGGCAGAGATCGCCACCAACGTTCTGCACAACGTCGGAAATGTGCTCAATAGCGTAAACATATCTGCCGACCTGTTGACGCGAAAATTGCATGCCAGCAAGACGTCAGGCCTGGGCAAGGTCGTTCAGCTGATGAATGAGCACCGAGATGATCTGGGGGCATTTATCAGCCAGGATGCGAAAGGAAAATTGCTGCCTGGATATCTCGCTCAGTTGACCGATGCAATCGCCGTCGAACAGCAGAGCATGCAAGAGGAACTGGTGCAGCTGACTTCGAGCGTCGACCACATCAAGGATATTGTCTCCACTCAGCAATCTTATGCCGGCGCGCCCAGGGTGGAAGAGCCGCTCTACATCGAGCAGCTTCTGGAGGATGCCTTGCGCATGAACGCAGGCGCCCTCACCCGCCATAACGTTACGGTGGTGCGTGAATATGAGCGTCTGCCGCAAGTGATGGGCGACAAGCACCGAATACTGCTTATCCTGATCAACCTCATCAGTAACGCCAAGCAAGCGATGTCTGATCTGCCAGGTCATTCGCGGCAACTGACTTTGCAGGTGCGTGTCATCGAGGATGAAACGCTGCATATCAGCGTGAAGGATGATGGCGAGGGTATTGCGCCGGAAAACATGGCCCGGTTATTTACCCATGGCTTCACTACTCGCAAGGATGGCCATGGCTTTGGCTTGCACAGTTGCGCCCTGGCTGCTGTAGAAATGAAAGGTCGGCTGACCGTACACAGTGATGGCCAGGGTACAGGAGCGGTGTTCACCCTTGAGCTGCCGCTGAAAATCGTAACGGAGGTAGCATGCCTGCATTCTTGAATCGACGCATTTTGCTTGTCGACGACACACCGATGATTCATCAAGACTTTCGCAAGATTCTGATGCCTGCGGACGATGGCGTCGCAGAGCTGGATGAAATGGAGGCAATGCTCTTTGGTGAGCAGGTGAAGACAAACCGACAGCAACCCTTTGAACTGGACTCGGCGTACACGGGGGCCGAGGGGCTAGCGTTGGTCAAACAAGCCTTGGCCGGTAAACGACCTTATGCCTTGGCCTTCATTGACATGCGCATGCCGCAGGGTTGGGATGGGCTGGAAACCATTGAGCAGCTGTGGAAAGTTGATCCCAGTCTGCAAGTGGTCATTTGTTCGGCTTACACGGATTACTCTTGGGAGGAGGTGCTGGATCGCCTTCAGGGGCATGATCGTTTATTGATCCTGAAAAAGCCTTTTGACAATGTCGAGGTCCAGCAGCTGGCCAATACTCTGGTCCATAAGTGGGAAATGACTGAGCGGGCCAATCTGCAGATGCACAGCCTTGAAGAGCGGGTCGAACAACGAACCCAGGAGTTCAGGCTGGCCAGTGAAGCGCTGCAACGAGAGATGGATGAGCGCAAGCAACTCGAAAGTCAGCTCATTCAATCCGAGAAACTGGCCTCGCTCGGGCAGTTGGCCGCTGGCGTTGCTCACGAGATCAATAATCCCATTGGTTTCATTTCCTCAAACCTCGGCGCCCTCGAAGGCTATTTCGCCAAGATCAGCGAAATGCTTGATGCCTACGAGAGCATCGAAAGCAGTGTTGGTTCGGATGAGTCCCGCCAGCAACTGCAGGCGCTGAAGCAACAGATCGAACTGGATTTCCTCAGAGAGGATATTCCGACGCTGATCAAGGAGACAAAGGACGGCATCAGCCGGGTAGGCAAAATCGTCAAAGACCTGAAGAATTTCTCACGAGTCGACACTAGCCAAGAATGGCAGTGGAGCAATATTCCTCAGGAAATCGAATCGACGTTGAACATTGTTGCCAACGAGATCAAGTACAAGGCTGATGTCATCAAGGATTACGCGACGCTGCCGCAGATCGAATGCCTGCCTTCGCAGATCAATCAGGTGGTGATGAACCTGGTGGTAAATGCCGTGCAAGCCATGGGGCCGGAACGCGGCACTATCATCCTGCGAGGAGGTACTGAGGGTGAACATATCTGGCTGGAAGTAGCGGACAATGGCTCCGGTATGAGCCCCGAAGTACAGCAGAAAATCTTTGACCCGTTTTTCACGACCAAGCCGGTGGGCAAAGGAACCGGCCTCGGCTTATCGCTGTCGTACGGCATTGTGCAGAAGCATGGGGGCAAGATCTCGGTCAGTAGTGAACTGGGTGTCGGCACGACCTTTCGCGTTGAACTCCCTATTCGACAACAGGTAATCCCTGCCCAGTCTTGAACGGATGGTGTGAGGGGCCAACATTTCTCTCGCCATCCGGAACCCCTATGCCCGACGAGTCCAAGCCGAGTCTTTTGCACACCGTTGAAGGTCAGCGTCTGCAAGGCGATGATGCCGAGCGATGGCGTGAGTGGGGGCCTTATCTGAGTGATCGGCAGTGGGGTACGGTGCGTGAGGACTACAGTGCCGATGGTGATGCCTGGAGTTACTTTCCCCATGACCATGCGCGTAGCCGGGCCTATCGCTGGGGCGAGGACGGATTGGCCGGGTTCTCGGACAAGGCGCAGCATTGGTGCCTTGGGCTGGGAGTGTGGAATGGTCGCGACGCTATTCTCAAAGAGCGTTTGTTTGGCTTGAACAACGCGGAAGGCAATCACGGTGAAGACGTCAAGGAGCTGTATTTTCACCTCGACGGCGTACCGAGCCACGCCTATATGCGCATGCTCTACAAGTATCCCCATGCGGCATTTCCTTATACCGATCTGGTCGAGGAGAACGCGCGGCGTGGCTTGGCCGATCCGGAGTATGAGATTCTCGACACCGGAGTATTCAACGATAACCACTACTTCGATATCACCGTCGAATACGCCAAGCACGAGGCCGACGATATCTTCATGCGGGTGACCGTGGAGAACCGTTCCGAGCTGGCGGCCCACCTGCATGTGTTGCCCCAGCTTTGGGCGCGCAATACCTGGAGTTGGAGCGAAGATGCACCCTGCCCTCTTCTTGAACGGGATGACGTTCGGGTACTCGCTCACCGACAGCATCAACCGTCACGGCAGTTGATTGCCTGGGGCCGCGAAACCCCCGATTGGTTGTTCTGTAATAACGACACCAATTGGCCCCGGCTGACAGGCAAACCAGCGGTGGGGCCGTTCAAGGACGGCATCAACGACTATCTGGTTGCGGGCAACGTTCAGGCTATTCGCAGTGATCGAGGCACACGTGCCGCCGCGCATTTCAGTCTGAAACTGGAGGGGCGTGCCAGTGAAGTGATCTATCTGCGCTTTTCCCCGTTGGACGCGCCCAAGGTCAATGCCAAGGCATTGTTCCAGAAGCGTCGCAGCGAAGCCGACGAGTTTTACGGCACCTTGCAGAGCGCAATGGAAAGCGCCGACGCACGCAACGTACAACGCCAGGCCTTGGCCGGATTGCTGTGGTCCAAGCAGCTCTACTATTACGATGTGAACCTGTGGCTAAAGGGTGATCCGACTCAGGCTGCACCGCCACCCGAGCGGGTCGAGGTACGGAACAAGCAGTGGCGGCACCTGGTGAATTTCGACATTCTTTCGATGCCGGACAAGTGGGAGTACCCGTGGTACGCCTCGTGGGACCAAGCCTTTCAAGCTGTCGCTTTTGCGTTGATCGATCCCGGCTTTGCCAAGCAACAACTGCTGGCCCTGGTACAGGATCGCTTCATGCACCCCAACGGCCAGCTGCCCGCTTACGAATGGCGCTTCGACGACGCTAACCCGCCCGTTCATGCCTGGGCGTCATGGCGCGTCTACAAGATGGAGCAGGCGCAGACGGGCACGGGTGATGCCGAATTTCTTGAGCGGATTTTCCATAAGCTACTGCTGAATTTTTCCTGGTGGGTCAATCGCAAGGACGCCGACGGCCGTAACCTGTTTCAGGGTGGCTTTCTCGGGCTCGACAATATCGGTGTATTCGACCGCTCTGCCCCATTGCCTGCGGGTTATCAACTCGATCAGGCCGACGGCACGGCGTGGGTGGCTGCCTACGCTCTGGACCTGATGCGCATCGCTTTGGAACTGGCCAAGCGCAATGCGGTGTATGTGGACATGTCGGTGAAGTTTTTCGAGCACTTCCTCTATATCGCCGGAGCCATCAACCTGGTGGACGACACCGGCGAAGGTTTGTGGGATGAACAGGATGGCTTCTTCTACGACATGCTGCGCTGCCCCGGTGGCGAGCGCCAGCCGGTGCGCCTGCGCTCGATTGTCGGCCTGATGCCGCTGTTTGCCGTGCAGGTACTGGAGCAGCGTGAGCACGAAGGCCTTCCCGGACTGCGTGAACGCTTGCTGGGCTTTCTGCACCACCGACCGGATCTGGCGGAACTGGTATCGCGCTGGACTGAACCAGGCAAGGGCAACCGTTTGCTGCTGGCGCTGCTCAGAGGGCAACGCACCAAGGACCTGATCAAGCGCATGCTCGATGAGCAGGAGTTTCTGTCAGCCTACGGCATTCGTTCCATGTCCAAGTCTTTCGCTGAGACGCCGTTCAAGATGCGCATGAATGGCGACACCCTGTGTGCCGACTATGAGCCCGCCGAATCTGATTCACGTTTGTTCGGTGGCAACTCGAATTGGCGCGGGCCGTTATGGATGCCGATCAATTACATGCTGATCGAATCTCTACGCGAGTTTCACCGCTACTACGACGAAAACTTCTCTGTGGAGTATCCGACTGGCTCTGGTTATCTGGCGTCGCTGGGAGAGGTGGCACAGGGCCTTAGCGACCGTCTGGTGCGTCTGTTCCTGCGTGATGACAGCGGCAATCGTCCGTCGATGGCAGGTTACCCCCAATTGCAGGCTGATCCGGCCAGTCGCGACCTGCTGCTGTTTCACGAGTACTTTCACGGTGAGAATGGCCGCGGTCTCGGGGCTTCGCATCAGACTGGATGGAGCGCGTTGGTGGCCCTGCTGCTACAACCGGGCAGATAGAATTTCGGGCAATAAAAAACCGACCTCTAGAAGTCGGTTTTTTTATCACTGCAAAAACTTATGCACGTTTTTGGGTCTTTAATGAGCTTAAGAAATAAATAACGAAATTAAGTACTTAGCGCTATTTATCAGTCAGTTTTTCAAAAGCGTGCACAGGTTATCCACAAAAATCAGACAGCCGTTTTCTCGTTGGTCGACAGTGGTGCAACGGGTGAGCCCATGGCGCGCTGAGTGTCCTCATTCCACGCTTGAACGCGATCATTGAGTGCAGCAATGGCGCGCGGGCCAGTGCCTTCGGCGAACATCGGTTCACCGATCACCACCTCGATAGTGCCGGGCTTTTTCTGCCAGCCTTCTTTCGGCCAGTATTTACCCGCGTTATGAGCAATTGGCAGTACCGGCAGCTCGGCGTTGACGGCCAATGCCGCGCCGCTGCGTGAGAATTTTCCAACCTGGCCGTAAGGCACTCGGGTGCCTTCCGGGAAGATCAGCACCCAGACGCGATCCTTGAGCAGTTCGTCGCCCTTCTTCGCCACGACTTTCAGCGCCGCTTTGGGATTGCCCCGATCAATTGCGATAGGCCGCAACATGGCCATGGCCCAGCCGAAGAACGGCACATACAGCAACTCGCGCTTGAGCACCTGGCTCAGGGGATCGAAATAGGCGGACAGGAAAAACGTTTCCCAGGTGCTCTGGTGATTGGAAACAATCACGCAGGGCGTTTCGGGAACGTTTTCTGCGCCTTTTACATTTACCTGGATATTCAGGAACACCCGCGTCAGCCACAACGCGCAGCGGCACCAATAGACATTGATGAAGCGATAGCGCTTATGGAACGGCAGGAACGGGGCGACAAAGAAACTCAGCGAGCACCACAGCAATGAGCTGGTGCCCAACAGCAGGTAAAAGAAGAAGATTCTGATTGCCTGCACGATCGACATAGCGGCTTTTACCATACGGGCATTGCCCGCCATTGAAGCGTACCGGTACCGTCGACTAGCGGTTGTACGATACGCCGTTGTGGATAAGTTCTGCGGCTACTGCCGCCAGATCGTCAAAAACCAGCGTGCCTTGCGGCAATTCACCCGCTTCGGTCCTGCGACCTTTGCCGGTCAATACCAAAACAGGTTGTGAATCGACGGCCACGGCGGCCTGCAAGTCACCCTTGCTGTCGCCGACAAACCAGATACCCGCCAGATCCACCGCATAATGCGCGGCAATGGTCTGCAACATGCCGGGTTTGGGTTTGCGACAAGCGCAGCCTTCGTCCGGGCCGTGGGGGCAGTAAACAATCAAGCCGACCTCGCCACCCTGCTCCGCCACCAGCTCGCGCAAACGCGCGTGCATGGCATTGAGGGTCGCCAGATCGTAATAACCTCGGGCAATGCCGGACTGGTTGGTAGCAACCGCCACCGTCCAGCCGGCTTTGCTCAATTGCGCGATGGCTTCGACCGAGCCGGGAATGGGAATCCACTCCTGCACCGACTTGATGTAAGCGTCGGAGTCTTCATTGATGACTCCGTCCCGGTCGAGTATCAGCAACTTCACGCGTCGTGCTCCGCTCAGCCCAGCAGGGAAATGTCAGCCACGCCCAGGAACAGGCCGCGCAGACGTGCCAGCAAGGCATAACGGTTGGCCCGTACCGCAGGGTCTTGCGCGTTGACCATCACCGCTTCGAAGAACGCATCCACCGGCTCGCGCAGAGCGGCCAGGCGTGCCAGCGATTCGTTGTACTGACGGGCTGCGGCCATTGGCTGCACGGCCTGATCCGCTTGCTGAATCGCCGAGTACAGGGAGAACTCGTTGGCATTGTCGAAGTACTTGGGCTCCACGGTCTGAGCAATATTGCCCTCCGCTTTGCTCAGCAGGTTCGAGACGCGTTTGTTCACCGAAGCCAATGCAGCGGCCTGCGGCAGTTTGCGGAAGCCCTGAACAGCCTGGACACGCTGGTCGAAATCGAGCGCAGAGCCCGGCTTCAAGGCGCGAACCGACAGGTACACCGCCACTTCCACGCCTTCGTCTTCGTAACGTGCACGCAGGCGGTCGAAGATGAATTCCAGCACCTGGTCGGCCAGGCCGGCGGCCTTGACCTTGGCACCGAACTGGGTGACCGCGAAGTTCACTGCCTGGATCAGGTCCAGATCCAGCTGCTTGTCGATCAGGATGCGCAGGATACCCAGTGCCGCACGACGCAGGGCGTACGGGTCCTTGCTACCGGTGGGCAGCATGCCGATACCGAAGATACCGGCGAGGGTATCGAGCTTGTCGGCGATAGCGACGGCAGCACCTGTCAAGGTAGTCGGCAATTCTGCACCGGCACCGCGAGGCATGTACTGCTCGTTGAGGGCCAGGGCGACATCTTCCGCCTCGCCGTCAGCCTTGGCGTAGTAGAAACCGGCGATACCCTGCATTTCCGGGAATTCACCGACCATTTCGGTCGCCAGGTCGCATTTGCACAGCAGGCCGGCACGGGCTGCGCGCTGAGCGTCGCCACCGATGCGTGGGGCAATGTAGGCCGCCAGTCTGGAAACCCGCTCGGCTTTGTCGTAGACGCTGCCCAACTGAGCCTGGAATACGACATTCTTCAGGCGCTCGTTGAAGGTTTCCAGCTTCTGCTTCTTGTCCTGCTTGAAGAAGAACTCGGCGTCGGTCAGGCGTGGACGAACGACTTTCTCGTTGCCCAGAACGATCTGGCTCGGGTCCTTGCTTTCGATGTTGGCTACGGTGATGAAGCGCGGCAGCAGCTTGCCTTCGGCATCCAGCAGGCAGAAATACTTCTGGTTGTCCTGCATGGTGGTGATCAGGGCTTCCTGCGGTACGTCGAGGAAACGCTCCTCGAACGAGCACACCAGCGGCACTGGCCATTCGACCAGACCGGTTACTTCGTCGAGCAACTCCGGCGGCACGATGGCGGTGCCTTCGTGTTGGGTCGCCAGTTCTTCGACGCGTTTGCTGATCAGCTGGCGGCGCTCGTTGAAGTCGGCCAGCACGTACGCGTTACGCAGGTCGTTGAGGTAACCGGCCGGCGAAGAGATGCGTACATCGTCCGGATGGTGGAAGCGGTGACCACGGGAGTCGCGGCCAGCGGTCTGGGCCAGGATCGTACAATCGATCACCCGGTCACCGAGCAGCATCACCAGCCATTGGGTCGGACGCACGAACTCTTCCTTGCGCGCGGCCCAGCGCATGCGCTTGGCGATTGGCAGGTCGTTCAGCGAATCTTCGACGATGGTCGGCAGCAGGCTGGCGGTTGGCTTGCCCGCGATGCTCTGGGTGTAGCGCAGCTTTGGGCCGCTCTGATCGATTTCGTTCAGATCGACGCCGCACTTCTTGGCAAAGCCCAGGGCAGCCTGGGTCGGATTGCCTTCGGCATCGAAAGCAGCCTGACGCGGCGGGCCGTCCAGATTGACGCTGCGGTCCGGCTGTTGCGTAGCCAGATCGGTGATCAGGACCGCCAGACGGCGCGGCGCGGCATAGACCTGCTTGGCGCTGTAAGTCAGGCCGGCGCTCTGCAGGCCTTTCTCGATACCGGCGAGGAACGCATCGGCCAGGCTGCTGAGGGTTTTCGGTGGCAGTTCTTCGGTGCCCAATTCAACCAGGAAATCTTGAGCACTCATTGCGCAGCCTCCAGCTTAGCCAACACTTCATCGCGTAAATCAGGTGGAGCCATCGGGAAGCCGAGCTTGGCCCGGGCCTGCAGGTAAGCCTGAGCCACCGAACGGGCCAGCGTACGTACGCGCAGGATGTACTGCTGACGGGCAGTCACCGAGATCGCGCGGCGGGCATCCAGCAGGTTAAAAGTGTGCGAGGCCTTGAGGACCATTTCGTAGCCCGGCAATGGCAACTCGAGTTCGATCAGGCGTGCGGCTTCGCTTTCATAGAAGTCGAAAAATTCGAACAGCTTCTCGACGTTGGCGTGTTCGAAGTTGTAGGTCGACTGCTCCACTTCGTTCTGGTGGAACACATCGCCGTAGGTCACTTTGCCGAACGGACCGTCAGCCCAGACCAGGTCGTAGACCGAGTCCACGCCCTGCTGGTACATCGCCAGGCGCTCGAGGCCGTAGGTGATTTCGCCGGTAACCGGATAGCACTCCAGGCCGCCCACTTGCTGGAAGTAGGTGAACTGCGAGACTTCCATGCCGTTGAGCCAGATTTCCCAGCCCAGACCCCAGGCGCCCAGGGTCGGCGACTCCCAGTTGTCTTCGACGAAGCGTACGTCGTGAACCAGCGGGTCCAGACCGATGCGCTTGAGCGAACCCAGGTACAGTTCCTGGAAGTTCTCCGGGTTCGGTTTCAGGATGACCTGGAACTGATAGTAGTGCTGCAAACGGTTCGGGTTTTCGCCGTAGCGGCCGTCAGTCGGGCGGCGACTGGGCTGTACGTAAGCGGCGTTCCAGGTTTCCGGGCCGACGGCGCGCAGAAACGTGGCAGTGTGGAAAGTGCCGGCGCCTACTTCCATATCGTAGGGCTGAAGTACCACGCAACCTTGTTCGGCCCAGTATTGCTGGAGGGCGAGGATCAAGTCTTGGAAGGTACGCACGGCTGGCGTAGGCTGGCTCACGAAATTCACCTGTTTCTTGGGCTGCGATTTAAAGAGCGGGAGTATACCCGATTCGGCCGCGCCTCTACCCTTGGGAGCCCTATGGCACGCTGCTTTTGGTGCAACGAAGATCCAATTTACATGGACTATCACGATCAGGAGTGGGGCGTACCGCTGCGCGACGCGCAGATGTTGTTCGAGTTCCTCATGCTCGAAGGGTTCCAGGCGGGCCTGTCGTGGATCACGATTCTGAAAAAACGCGCGCGTTATCGTGAGGTCATGTTCAATTTTGATGCCGAGCGCCTGGCGGGTTTGACTGACGAAGAGATCGAGACCCTGATGCTCGACCCGGGCATCATTCGCAACCGCCTCAAGCTCAACGCCACCCGGCGCAACGCTCAGGCTTGGCTGAAGCTGGAGGATCCGGTGACCTTTCTCTGGTCCTTCGTCGGCGGTCAGCCGAAGATCAATCACTTCAGCGGTCGCGGCGAAGTGCCTGCGGTGACGCCGCAAGCCGAAGCCATGAGCAAGGCGTTGAAGAAAGCCGGGTTCACCTTTGTCGGCCCGACCATTTGTTATGCCTTTATGCAGGCCACCGGCATGGTCATGGACCACACCGTCGATTGTGATCGATACGCCGAGCTGACTCGCTGACGGTTACAATGGCCGTCTTGAAACCTGGGGAGTGAGCTGTGGATAAGTTCAAAGGCGCCTTGATCGTCGGGGCGTTGCGATTGTTTGCGCTGTTGCCGTGGCGCGCCGTACAGGCCGTGGGTACAGGCATCGGCTGGTTAATGTGGAAGCTGCCCAACCGCTCACGGGAAGTGGTGCGGATCAACCTCAGCAAGTGTTTTCCGGAACTGGACGCCGCCGAGCGCGAGCGTCTGGTCGGGCGCAGCCTGATGGATATCGGCAAGACGCTGACCGAAAGTGCCTGCGCCTGGATCTGGCCAGCGCAGAAATCCATCGATCTGGTACGCGAAGTCGAAGGCCTCGATGTGCTCAAGGACGCCTTGGCGTCTGGCAAGGGCGTGGTCGGTATCACCAGTCATCTGGGCAACTGGGAAGTGCTCAACCACTTCTATTGCAGTCAGTGCAAACCGATCATTTTCTATCGTCCGCCCAAGCTCAAGGCGGTGGATGATCTGCTGCGCAAACAGCGCGTGCAGTTGGGTAACCGCGTGGCGGCGTCGACCAAGGAAGGCATTCTCAGTGTCATCAAGGAAGTGCGCAAAGGCGGTTCAGTGGGCATCCCTGCCGACCCGGAACCGGCTGAGTCGGCCGGTATCTTTGTACCCTTCTGCGCCACCCAGGCCCTGACCAGCAAGTTCGTGCCCAACATGCTTGCCGGTGGCAAGGCGGTTGGCGTGTTCCTGCACGCCATGCGCCTGCCGGACGGCTCCGGCTATAAAGTCGTGCTGGAAGCGGCGCCCGAAGCCATGTACAGCGAAGACACTGCAACTTCAGCGGCGGCCATGAGCCAGGTGGTGGAGAAATATGTGCGGGCCTATCCGAGCCAGTACATGTGGACCATGAAGCGCTTCAAGAAACGCCCGGCGGGTGAAGAGCGCTGGTATTGATACCGAGGGTTAAAACCCGCTCTCGTTTATGTGGGACCGGCTTTAGCCGGGAAAGCGCTGGGTGTCTCACCGCTGTGGTGTCTGTTGCGGCGCCTTCCCGGCTAAAGCCGGTCCCACAGAGGAGCTTTATCGTTCAGACCTTTCAGAAAAAACTCAACCCCACCTGAAACAGCCGCTCCACATCGCGGATGTACTTCTTATCCACAAGGAACAGGATCACATGGTCACCGGACTCGATCACGGTGATGTCATGGGCTATCAGTACCTCATCCTCGCGGATGATCGCGCCAATGGTGGTGCCCTGGGGCAGGGAAATATCCCGGATGGCCCTGCCAATCACCTTGCTTGAGCGGGCGTCGCCGTGGGCCACAGCCTCGATGGCTTCCGCCGCACCCCGGCGCAGTGAGTGGACGCTGACGATATCGCCCCGGCGTACGTGAGTCAGCAAAGTGCCGATGGTCGCCAGCTGCGGGCTGACGGCAATGTCAATCTCGCCGCCCTGGACCAGATCTACATAGGCCGGGTTGTTGATGATGGTCATGACCTTGCGCGCGCCCATGCGCTTGGCCAGCAGCGACGACATGATATTGGCCTCGTCGTCGTTGGTCAGGGCCAGGAACAGATCGGTATTGGCGATATTCTCTTCCAGCAACAGATCACGGTCCGAGGCGCTGCCCTGCAAAATCACGGTGCTGTGTAGATTGTCCGAGAGATAACGGCAGCGCGCCGGGTTCATCTCGATAATCTTCACTTGATAGCGGCTTTCGATGGCTTCGGCCAGACGTTCGCCGATATGCCCGCCACCGGCGATGACGATGCGCTTGTAGCCTGCATCCTGACCGCGCATTTCGCCCATGACCGCACGAATGTCGCCCTTGGCGGCAATGAAAAACACCTCGTCATCGGCTTCGATCACCGTATCGCCCTTGGGCAGGATCGGCCGGTCACGGCGGAAAATTGCGGCGACACGGGTGTCGACATTGGGCATGTGTGCGCGTAACTGGCGCAACTGCTGGCCTACGAGCGGCCCGCCGTAGTACGCCTTGACCGCCACCAGTTGGGCCTTGCCCTCGCCGAAGTCGATGACCTGCAGCGCGCCGGGGTATTCGATCAGGCGCTTGATGTAATTGGTGACGACTTGTTCCGGACTGATCAGCACGTCCACCGGAATGGCGTCGTTGTCGAACAGGCCGGCGCGCGTCAGGTAGGCTGCTTCTCGTACGCGGGCGATCTTGGTCGGGGTGTGGAACAGGGTGTAGGCGACCTGGCAGGCGACCATATTGGTCTCGTCGCTATTGGTCACCGCCACCAGCATGTCGGCATCATCGGCCCCGGCCTGGCGCAGGACCGTCGGGAAAGAGCCGCGGCCCTGCACCGTACGGATATCGAGACGATCACCCAGGTCGCGCAGGCGGTCGGCATCGGTGTCGACCACGGTGATGTCATTGGCTTCGCTGGCCAGGTGCTCGGCCAGCGTGCCGCCGACCTGCCCTGCGCCGAGGATGATGATTTTCATCCGTTCATTCCATGAGAATCGGTTTTGAGGAGATTGCGCCGGTAGGAGCTGCCGAAGGCTGCGAATGGCTCATACACCGCCTTCGCAGCCTTCGGCAGCTCCTACAGGATCGTATTTCAAATTGAAAATATGGCCTCAGCTAGCAGCTATTTTGATCAGCTTGGCATAGTAGAAACCATCATGCCCGCCCTCTTGCGCCAGCAGTTGGCGACCATGGGGCTGTTTCAGGCCGGGCGGTTGCTGGCCGTGTTGACCGGCGATATCCAGCTCGCGAGCGCCGGAAGTCCGGGCCAGAAACGCCTCGATGACTTGCGTATTTTCCATCGGCAGCGTCGAGCAGGTGGCATACAGCAGAATGCCGCCCACCTGCAGTGTCGGCCACAGGGCATCGAGCAGCTCGCCTTGCAGCGCGGCGAGGGCCGGAATGTCATCGGCCTGACGGGTCAGCTTGATATCCGGGTGACGGCGGATTACGCCGGTCGCCGAGCATGGCGCGTCGAGCAGAATGCGTTGGAACGGCTTGCCATCCCACCACTGCGCGGTCTCGCGGCCATCGGCAGCAATCAGTTCGGCGCTCAGACCGAGGCGTTCAAGGTTCTCGCGTACCCGCACCAGGCGCTTGGCTTCCAGATCCACCGCCACGACGCCCGCCAGTTGCGGCTGCACCTCGAGGATGTGACAGGTCTTGCCGCCAGGGGCGCAGCAGGCATCCAGTACCCGTTGACCAGGGGCCAGTTCCAGCAGATCGGCCGCCAGTTGCGCGGCTTCGTCCTGCACGCTGATCCAGCCTTCGGCAAAACCGGGCAAGGCGCGTACGTCTGCCGCTTCGGCGAGCACGATGCCGTCCTGGCTAAAGGTACAGGCGCTGGCCTCAAGGCCGTTGTCTCTCAACAGTTGCAGATACTGGTCACGGGTTTTATGCCGGCGATTGACCCGCAGGATCATCGGCGGATGGGCATTGTTGGCGGCGCAGATGGCCTCCCATTGCTCGGGCCACGCAGCTTTCAGCGCCTTTTGCAGCCAGCGCGGATGGGCGGTGCGTACCACCGGGTCGTGTTCCAGTTCAGCCAGCAGTGCTTCGCTCTCGCGCTGGGCGCGACGCAGCACGGCGTTGAGCAGGGACTTGGCCCAGGGCTTTTTCAGCTTGTCGGCGCAGCCAACGGTTTCGCCGATGGCGGCATGGGCCGGAATGCGGCTGTAGAGCAACTGATACAGGCCTACCAGCAGCAGCGCTTCGACGTCAGCATCGGCGGCCTTGAAAGGTTTTTGCAACAGTTTGGCGGCCAGGGCCGACAGCCGTGGCTGCCAACGTGCGGTGCCGAACGCCAGGTCCTGGGTCAGGCCACGGTCACGCAGCTCGACCTTGTCCAATTGTGTGGGCAGGGAGCTATTGAGCGAAGCCTTGCCGCTGAGGACGGCGGCCAGTGCCTTGGCGGCAGCGAGACGCGGGTTCATGCCTCACCCAACACTGTGCCGGTGGCGAATTTTTCACGACGGCTATTGAACAGGTCGGTGAAGTTTAGCGGCTTGCCCCCCGGCAATTGCAGGCGGGTCAGGCGCAAGGCCTGTTGACCACAAGCGACGATCAGGCCGTCTTTGCTGGCTTCCAGAATGGTCCCCGGTGTTCCTCCCCCTTCAGCCAGGCTTGCCGCCAGCACTTTCAGGGCTTCGCCATTGAGCGTGGTGTGGCAGATCGGCCATGGGTTGAAGGCGCGGATCAGACGCTCCAGCTCATCGGCGGGACGGCTCCAGTCGATGCGCGCTTCATCTTTATTAAGCTTGTGGGCGTAGGTGGCGAGGCTGTCGTCCTGCACTTCACCCACCAGCGAGCCGTCGGCGAGTCCGGCAATGGCTTGCAATACCGCAGGCGGGCCCAGCACGGCGAGGCGGTCGTGCAGGCTGCCGCCGGTGTCTTCAGCGGTGATCGGCGTGCTGACCTTGAGCAGCATTGGCCCGGTGTCGAGCCCGGCTTCCATACGCATCACGGTCACGCCGCTTTCTGCGTCACCGGCCTGCACAGCGCGCTGGATCGGCGCCGCACCGCGCCAGCGCGGCAGCAGCGAGGCGTGACTGTTGATGCAGCCCAGACGCGGAATATCCAACACTACCTGGGGCAGGATCAGGCCGTAGGCAACCACCACCATCAGGTCCGGCTTGAGTGCCGCCAGCTCAACCTGGGCCGCTGCATCGCGCAGGGTCGGCGGCTGCAACACCGCGATACCCTTCTCTACTGCCAGCTGTTTGACCGGGCTGGGCATGAGTTTCTGCCCGCGACCGGCCGGACGATCCGGCTGGGTATAGACCGCAACGATTTTGTAAGGGCTGTCGAGCAAGGCCTTGAGGTGTTCGGCGGCGAATTCGGGGGTGCCGGCGAAGACGATGCGCAGTGGCTCAGTCATGGGCTTCTCGTAGGAAAGGAAATTGGAGCCGTGGGAGCGAGGCTTGCCCGCGAAGGCGATTTTTCAGGCATCAAAAGATGCGTTGAATGTCCGGGTCTCTTCGCGGGCAAGCCTCGCTCCCACAGAGGCATGCCGGGAATCAGGCGTTCTGCTTGTGCAGCTTTTCCAGCTTCTTCTTGATCCGGTCGCGCTTGAGGTTGGACAGGTAGTCCACGAACAGCTTGCCGTTGAGGTGATCGCACTCGTGCTGGATGCAGACGGCGAGCAAACCTTCGGCAATCAGCTCGTAAGGTTGGCCATCGCGGTCCAGTGCCTTGATCTTGATCCTTTGAGGGCGGTCGACATTCTCATAGAATCCTGGCACCGAGAGGCAGCCTTCCTGATACTGCTGCATCTCGTCGGTGAGAAATTCGAACTCGGGGTTGATGAACACCCGGGGTTCACTGCGATCTTCGCTCAGGTCCATGACCACAACGCGCTTGTGCACGTTGACCTGGGTCGCGGCCAGACCGATGCCAGGGGCCTCATACATGGTTTCAAACATGTCATCGACCAACTGGCGAATGCCGTCGTCGACCGCCGCCACTGGCTTGGCGATGGTGCGAAGGCGCGAATCGGGGAATTCGAGGATGTTTAAAATAGCCATATATGTAAGAGCTGCACTGTAGGGTAAAGTCAAAATCGGCTGCTAGGCTTGGACGTCTGAAGCGGGGCAACCCCTGTAGATTCTAGATACCGAGCCTGACGGGACTCAATGTTCACGCGAAGCAACATGATAAAGGGATTCACCGCATGAGGAAAACACTACTCGCCCTGCTGTTGCTGACCGCCAGCGGTCTTGTGCAGGCGCAAGTGCAACTCAGGGAAGGCCATCCACAGACTTACACAGTCGTTTCGGGTGACACACTTTGGGACATTTCCGGCAAGTTTCTGAGCGAGCCGTGGAAATGGAAGGAAATCTGGCACGCCAATCCGCAAATTCACGACCCTGATTTGATCTACCCCGGCGACTCGCTGACGCTCTCTTACGTCAATGGTCAGCCGCAAGTGACGCTCAACCGTGGCGAGTCCCATGGCACGGTCAAGCTCTCGCCGCGCATCCGCAGCACGCCGATGGTCGATGCGATTCCGAGCATCCCGCTGGGCGCAATCAATGCGTTCCTGCTGAGCAACCGTATCGTGAATACCCCCGATCAGTTCGACAAGGCTCCCTATATCGTCGCCGGTAACGCCGAGCGCGTACTCAGCGGCCAGGGCGACCGCATCTACGTGCGCGGCAAGCTGGATCCGGCGCATTCGGTCTACGGCCTGTTCCGTCAGGGCAAGACCTATACCGATCCGAAGACCCAGGAAGTGCTGGGCATCAACGCTGACGACATCGGCGGTGGTGAAGTCGTCGCCACTGAAGGCGATGTCTCCACCCTGCAACTGCAACGCTCCACTCAAGAAGTGCGCCTGGGTGACCGATTGTTCGCCAGCGAAGAGCGGGCGATCAACTCCACCTTCATGCCCAGCTCGCCGCAAACCCCCATCGAGGGCCTGATCATCGACGTGCCGCGTGGCGTGACGCAGATCGGCGAATACGACGTGGTTACCCTCGACAAGGGCAAGCGCGACGGCCTGGCTGAGGGCAACGTGCTGGCGATCTTCAAGACCGGCGAGACTGTCCGTGATCGCATCACCGGTGAACAAGTCAAGATTCCTGACGAGCGCTCGGGCCTGCTGATGGTTTTCCGCACTTACGACAAACTCAGTTACGGTCTGGTGTTGCGCGCCAGTCGTTCGCTGGCGGTCATGGACAAGGTTCGCAATCCCTGACCTGTTGGTTCAGGTTTGATACGTTTTCCTTCATTAATCCGTCACTTATCAAATTGTTGTCAACAGAGTTATCCACAGGTTGGCTGCACGCCTGAGGAGCACTACAGATCAAGGATGATCTTATGCCACTGTTCGAAAAAGCCGTCCCTTCGCCTGCCGAACTGGAAGCGCGCCTGCGCTTGCATCGCTTGCCGGAGGTCGGCCCGAAACGCTTTCGCAAGCTCATCGACGCCTTCGGTTGCGCCTCTTCAGCCCTCAGTGCACCGGCCAGCGCATGGCGCGCGCTGGGGCTGCCGAGTGCCTGTGCCGAAGCCCGGCGCGACCCGCTGATTCGCGACGCAGCCAGTGCCGCGATGGCTTGGCTAGAGCGTCCGGGCCAGCATTTACTGATGTGGGACGATCAGAACTATCCTGCATTGCTTGCGGAAATTTCCGACCCACCCCCGCTGTTATTTGTGGCAGGCGACCCTTCGATCCTCGACCGACCGCAGTTGGGAATGGTCGGCAGCCGCCGCGCCTCCCGTCCCGGTATCGATACCGCTACAGCCTTCGCCCGCAGCCTGGCGGGTGCCGGTTTTGTCATTACCAGTGGCTTGGCCCTGGGTATAGATGGCGCTGCGCATCAGGGTGCGCTGGACGTCGGCGGGGCCACGATCGGGGTGCTTGGCACGGGCATCGAAAAACTTTATCCACAGCGCCACCGTCAGTTGGCGCAGCGCATGCGCGAAGCGGGTAGCGCGGTCGTTTCCGAGTTCCCGCTGGATGCAGGTCCCCAGCCGCAGAACTTCCCGCGCCGCAACAGAATCATCAGTGGGCTTTCCCTCGGCGTACTGGTGGTGGAAGCCAGTGTTGCCAGCGGTTCGCTGATCACCGCTCGCCTGGCCGCCGAACAGGGCCGCGAGGTGTACGCCATTCCCGGCTCGATTCACCATCCGGGCGCCCGTGGCTGCCATCAATTGATTCGTGATGGCGCCGTATTGGTGGAGACTGTTGAACACATCCTCGAAGCCCTGCGTGGCTGGCAAGTACCCTGCGCACCGACGCCCGAGCCAGCCGCACCGCTCCACCCCTTGTTGACCCTGCTACACGCGGCGCCCCACACCAGTGAGGCGTTGGCGAATTCTGCCGGTTGGCCGTTGCCCAAAGTGCTGGCGGCCCTGACCGAGCTTGAGCTCGAGGGACGGGTGATCTGTGAGGCCGGACGGTGGTTCGCCCGGGCTGGCTGAGGTTAAACTTCGCCCAGCCCTGAATCGGAGAGAAAGCAATGGTCAGCAGTTGGCGTGTGCAACAAGCCGCGCGGGATATTCGAGCCGGAGCGGTGATTGCCTATCCAACCGAGGCGGTGTGGGGGCTGGGGTGCGATCCTTGGGACGAAGAGGCGGTGTATCGCCTGTTGGCGATCAAGTCGCGGCCGGTGGAAAAAGGCCTGATCCTGATTGCCGACAATATTCACCAGTTCGATTTTCTGTTCGAAGATTTCCCGGAGTTGTGGCTCGACCGCATGGCCAGCACCTGGCCCGGCCCGAATACCTGGCTGGTGCCCCATCAGAACCTGTTGCCGGAGTGGATCACCGGTATTCACGACACCGTGGCTCTGCGCGTCAGCGATCACCCGACGGTGCGCGACCTGTGTGCCCTGGTCGGACCACTGATCTCGACCTCGGCCAACCCGGCAGGCCGCCCGGCAGCGCGCAGTCGCTTGCGCGTCGAGCAGTATTTCCGCGGGCAGATCGATGGCGTGCTGGGAGGCGCCCTGGGTGGGCGCCGTAACCCCAGTGTGATTCGTGACCTGGCGACCGGGCAGGTAATCCGCCCGGCCTGATCAAGTCATCACGGAATCAGGATGGTCGACCCCGTGGTGCGCCGGGCGGACAGCTCGGTTTGCGCCGTGGCGGCGTCCTTGAGGTCGTACTGCTGTACCTCGCCGACTTCGATCTTGCCGGTTGCCAGCATCTTGAACAGCTCGTCGGCCATGCCTTGCAGGCTTTCGGCGTTGTTGGCGTAGGTGCCCAAGGTCGGCCGGGTGACATACAGCGAGCCCTTCTGCGCCAGAATCCCCAGGTTGACCCCGCTGACCGCGCCCGAGGCATTGCCGAAGCTGACCATCAAGCCTCGCGGCTCCAGGCAGTCGAGGGAGGTTTCCCAGGTGTCCTTGCCGACGCCGTCGTAAACCACCGGGCACTTCTTGCCGTTGGTCAGCTCCAGCACGCGCTGGACGACGTTTTCATGGCTGTAATCGATGGTTTCCCAGGCGCCGAGGGACTTGGCGTGGGCGGCCTTCTCTGCCGAACTGACCGTACCGATCAGCTTGGCGCCGATCGCCCGGGCCCATTGGCAGGCCAGGGAGCCGACGCCGCCAGCTGCGGCGTGGAACAGCACGATTTCATCGGCCTTGAGCTCATAGGTCTGGCGGAACAGGTATTGCACGGTCAGACCCTTGAGCATGACGGCGGCGGCCAGTTCAAAGCTGATGGCGTCCGGCAGCAGCACCAGGTTGGCCTCCGGCAGAGTGTGCACTTCGCTATAGCCGCCCAGTGGGCCGCTGCCGTAGGCCACACGGTCGCCGATCTTGAAGCGGGTTACTTCGCTGCCGACTGCTTCGACCACGCCAGCACCTTCGGTGCCCAGCCCGGATGGCATCGCTGGCGCTGGGTACAGGCCGCTGCGGAAGTAAGTGTCGATAAAGTTGACGCCAATCGCCTTGTTACGCACTCGTACCTGTTGCGGGCCGGGCTCGGCAGGCTCGAAGTCGACATATTGCAGGACTTCAGGACCGCCAATCGTGCTGAACTGGATACGCTTTGCCATGTGCACTCTCCATAGGTGGCATCAAATTACAGATGCGAAGACCGCCTATCCCACTCCTTCACTTGATCTTCGTCAACTGCGGCTGCACACGGGCCGGTGGTATGCTACGCGGCAAATTTGCTCAACCCCATGTGGGGCGGGCAGCTCAGCCTTTTCAGCCGTTTGAAGGGATCGATATGTCCGCCCGCACCGAGGCCGTAAAAACTTACCTGCTCGATCTGCAAGATCGCATCTGCGCCGCCCTGCAACAGGAAGACGGCAAGGCGAGCTTCGTCGAGGATGCCTGGACGCGTCCGGCAGGCGGCGGTGGTCGTACGCGTGTGATCGGTGACGGCGACGTGATCGAGAAAGGCGGCGTCAACTTTTCCCATGTCTTCGGCACTGGCTTGCCGCCGTCGGCCAGTGCTCATCGGCCTGAACTGACCGGGCGCGGTTTTGAGGCCCTGGGTGTGTCCCTGGTGATTCATCCGCACAATCCCCATGTGCCGACTTCCCACGCCAACGTGCGCTTTTTCATCGCCGAAAAAGAGGGCGAAGAGCCGGTCTGGTGGTTCGGCGGCGGTTTCGATCTGACCCCTTACTACGGCGTCGAAGAAGACTGCGTGCACTGGCACCGCGTCGCCGAAGCCGCCTGCGCGCCGTTCGGTGCCGACGTCTACCCGCGCTATAAAGCCTGGTGCGACACTTATTTTCACATCAAGCACCGCAACGAGCCGCGCGGTATCGGCGGCCTGTTCTTCGATGACCTGAACGAGTGGGACTTCGATACCAGCTTCGCTTTCATTCGTGCCATTGGCGATGCCTACATCGAGGCTTACCTGCCGATCATTCAGCGCCGCAAGGCCGATGCGTACACGGCACAGCAGCGTGAATTCCAGGAGTTCCGCCGTGGCCGCTATGTCGAGTTCAACCTGGTCTACGACCGTGGCACTCTGTTCGGCCTGCAATCGGGCGGGCGCACCGAGTCGATCCTGATGTCGCTGCCACCCCAGGTACGCTGGGGCTACGACTGGAAACCCGAGCCTGGCAGCGCCGAAGCGCGCCTGACCGAGTATTTCCTGCAGGATCGCGACTGGCTCGGCCAGGCTTAAAAACACTTTCAGGAATGCACAATGGATCACTACGTCGTCTTCGGTAATCCCATCGGTCATAGCAAATCGCCGCTGATCCATGGATTGTTTGCCGCACAAACCGGCCAACAACTCGATTACCGCACGGCGCTGGCGCCGCTGGACGGCTTTACCGCCTTCGCCCGGGACTTCTTCGCCCAGGGGCGTGGTGCCAACGTCACGGTGCCGTTCAAGGAACAGGCCTATCGCCTGGCCGACAGCCTGACCGAGCGCGGGCGCCGTGCAGGCGCGGTGAATACCCTGAGCAAGCTGGCCGATGGCACCTTGCTGGGTGACAACACTGATGGCGCGGGCCTGGTACGTGATCTGACCGTCAATGCCGGTATCAGCCTGACCGGCCAGCGCATCCTGCTGCTCGGCGCGGGCGGTGCCGTGCGTGGCGCTCTGGAGCCGTTGCTGGCTGAGCGCCCGGCGGTGTTGGTAATCGCCAACCGCACCGTGGAAAAAGCCGAGCAACTGGCGCAGGAATTCGCCGAGCTGGGACCTGTATTTGCCAGTGGTTTCGATTGGCTGGAAGAGTCGGTCGACGTGATCATCAATGCCACGTCAGCCAGCCTGGCCGGGGAATTGCCGCCGATCTCACCGAGCCTGATCGAGCCTGGCAAAACCTTTTGCTACGACATGATGTATGGCAAGGAACCGACCGCTTTCTGCCGCTGGGCCACGGAACATGGCGCAGCGCAGGCAATGGACGGCTTGGGGATGCTGGTCGAACAGGCGGCGGAAGCCTTCCTGCTATGGCGCGGCGTGCGCCCGGATTCTGCGCCGGTACTGGCCGAATTGCGGCGGCAGTTGGCTGCGTGATGCGCTGTCCTGTCAAACCCAACGCAATTATCTGAATTGGAATGATCTGTGGGAGCGAGGCTTGCCCGCGAATACGGTATTTCAGCCGTAGAGAATGCGGCGGATGTACCGGCCTCTTCGCGGGCAAGCCACGCTCCCACGAGATTTGTGTTTGTGCAGCGCCAATTTGAATAGGAATGATCATTGTGGGAGCGAGGCTTGCCCGCGAATACGGTATTTCAGCCGTAGAGAATGCGGCGGATGTACCGGCCTCTTCGCGGGCAAGCCACGCTCCCACGAGATTTGTGTTTGTGCAGCGCCAATTTGAATAGGAATGATCATTGTGGGAGCGAGGCTTGCCCGCGAATACGGTATTTCAGCCGTAGAGAATGCGGCGGATGTACCGGCCTCTTCGCGGGCAAGCCACGCTCCCACGAGATTTGTGTTTGTGCAGCGCCAATTTGAATAGGAATGATCATTGTGGGAGCGAGGCTTGCCCGCGAATACGGTATTTCAGCCGTAGAGAATGCGGCGGATGTACCGGCTTCTTCGCGGGCAAGCCTCGCTCCCACATGTTTTGCGTTTCCGTATATCGGGATTACAACTTCGCCTTCACCGCCGGCAATGCATCTTTGTCGTCCAGGGTTTTCACGCCATCAAGCCACTTGTCCAGCTGTGCCGGGTTGGCCTTGATCCAGGTTTTCACTGCGTCGGCGTTGCTGACCTTGTTGTTGCTCACGTCGGCCATGATGGAGTTCTCCATGTCCTGGGTGAAGGTCAGATTGGTCAGCAGCTTGCCCACATTCGGGCAGGCAGCAGCGTAGCCTTTGCGGGTCAGCGTCGAAACAGTACCGGTGTCACCGAAGTACTTCTCGCCACCTTTCAGATAATGCATACCTTTGATCTGCACGTTCATCGGGTGTGGGGTCCAGCCGAGGAAGACCACGAACTTCTGCTTCTTCACGGCCCGGCCGACTTCGGCCAGCATCGCCTGCTCGCTGGACTCGATCAGCTTCCATTTACCCATGTCGAATTCATTTTTCTTGATGATATCGGCAATGTGCTGGTTGGCCGGGGCACCGGCACCGATGCCGAAGACCTTGCTGTCGAACTTGTCGGCAAACTTGTTCAGGTCGGCGAAGTCATGCACGCCCGCGTCCCATACGTAGTCCGGCACCGCCAGGGTGAATTCGGTGCCGTCGAGGTTTTTGGCGTACTGGGTTACATCGCCGGTAGCGATGAACTTGTCATAGAAACCCTGTTGCGCTGGCATCCAGTTACCCAGGAAGACATCCATCTGCCCATCCTTTAGTCCACCGTAGGCAATCGGCACCGCCAAGGTGTCGATCTTGGCCTTGTAGCCCATGCCGTCGAGCAGGAACGAGGTGATCGCGTTGGTTGCCGCGATATCGCTCCAGCCCGGATCGGCCATTTTCACGGTGCTGCAAGATTCCCCATCGGCTTGTGCCGCAAAACTGGTCAGCGCAATCACGCCGGCCGCAAGTGCTGTGGATAGCTTCTTCATGGTTGGTGCCCCTTTGGTTTTTTTGGTCTTGGCAGGGTTCAAGGTTTCGGATAACGCGCCTTACGCTCCAGATCGTCGAGATCGATATGGTTGCGCATATATTGCTGACTGGCGTCTACCAGCGGCTGGTGATCCCAACTCTTCAGCTTGCCGATTGCCAGCGACTTGGCGACGAAGCGCCGACGACGCTGGCTGGCGAGCACCTGGTGGTGTATCGCCGGAATGTCCCACTTGGCCCGTGCTTGCGCCATGAAATCAAAGAACAACGCCTGGTGTTCAGCCGATTGGCTGAGGTCTTCCAGTTCCTTTGGATCGTTCTGCACATCGAACAGCAGGCACGGGTCCTGCTCCGAATACATGAATTTATAAGCGCCACGGCGAATCATCATCAGCGGGCTGACCGTGCCTTCAGCCATGTATTCGCCAAACACTTCATCGTGCCCGCCCTCGCCCTTGAGGTGCGGCATCAGGGAGCGGCCATCGAGCGGCAGACCGACGTCCAGCTCGCCACCGGCCATGTCGACGAAGGTCGGCAACAGATCAGCGGTGGACACCGAAGCGCTCACCCGGCTTGCCTTGAACTGACCCGGAGCGTAAACCAGCATCGGTACCCGAGCGGCCATTTCAAACCAGTGCATTTTGTACCAGAGGCCTTTTTCGCCGAGCATGTCCCCATGATCGCCGGAGAACACGATGATGGTGTCATCGGCCAAGCCGGTGTCTTCCAGGGTCTTGAGCAACTTGCCGACGTTATCGTCGATATAGCTGCACGCACCGAAGTAGGCCCGGCGGGCGTCACGGATCTTGGCGACCGGCATCGGCTTGTCCCACAGGTCATAGACCTTGAGCAGGCGCTGGGAATGCGGGTCCAGGGCGTCCTGATCGGCGTGGGCCGGTGGCATCGGGATATCGGCATCGTCGTACAGGTCCCAGAACGGCTTGGGGATGGTGTACGGGTCGTGCGGATGAGTCATCGAAACGGTCAGGCAGAACGGCGCATCGCCATCCTCGCGGATGTGATCGAACAGATACTGCTGGGCCTTGAAGACCACTTCTTCATCGAAGTCGAGCTGGTTGGTGCGTACGCACGGGCCTGCCTGCAGCACCGACGACATATTGTGATACCAGCTTGGGCGCACATCCGGCTCGTCCCAGTTCACCGCCCAACCATAGTCGGCGGGATAGATATCACTGGTCAGGCGCTCTTCGTAGCCGTGCAACTGATCCGGCCCGCAGAAGTGCATCTTGCCCGACAGCGCAGTTTTGTAGCCCATGCCACGCAGGTAGTGGGCGTAAGTCGGGATGTCACCGGGGAAATCGGCAGCGTTGTCATAGGCGCCGATCTTGCTGGGCAACTGGCCGCTGACCAGAGTGAAACGCGAGGGGGCGCACAGCGGGCTGTTGCAGTACGCGGAGTCAAACACCACGCCTTCGGCGGCGAGGCGGCTCAAGTTCGGCATCTTGATTGGAGATGGGGCGTAAAACGGTAACATCGGCGCGGCCATTTGATCGGCCATGATGAAAAGAATGTTCTTGCGCTTCATGTCTTCGCGGCATTCCATAGTGAATATTTATGCGACAGTGCTGTTATTCACTATGGAAGCCATGGGATTAGCGGTAAAGCCCATGCAAAACAATAGCTAGGATAAGTACAGCTTATGTTTGAAAGCCTTGGGGCAATGTCTCTGGACCTGCTGCGTGCCTTCGAGGCAGCGGCGCGTCTGCGCAGTTTTACCGCTGCCGCGATTGAACTGGGCACCACTCAGCCTGCGGTCAGTCAGCAGATCAAGCGCCTTGAGGAACAACTGGCTACGCGCCTGTTCGACCGGATCTACCGGGGCATTGAGCTGACCGAAGCCGGGGAAGTGCTATTCAGCCACGTTCAGGCTGGTTTGCAGTCCATGGACAGCGGCCTGATCGCCGTCACCGGTCACCATCAGCATGAGGTGTTGCAGGTGGCCACGGACTTCGCTTTCGCCGCCTATTGGCTGATGCCGCGCCTGCATCGCTTCCATAAGGCCAACCCGGACGTCGACGTCAGCCTGGTAACCAGTGAGCGCAGCCACAGCATGCTGCGCGCCGATATCGATGTGGCCGTGCTGTTCGGCGATGGTCGTTTCAAACAGGGCGAGAGCCGCTGGCTGTTCAGTGAAGAAGTGTTTCCGGTGTGCAGCCCGCAGTTGCTGGCCGGTCGCGAGCCGCCGCTGCCCACTGAGGTGCTGCGCGAGTTTCCGCTGCTGCACCTGCGTGGCGAAGGCAGCAGCAACTGGTTTGACTGGGCCGGTGTCTTCCGTGCCCTGAAAATCCCCCAGGCACCGGCGCCGGGGCAATTGCGCTTCGATAACTACACGCTGCTGATTCAGGCGGCGATTGCCGGAGAAGGCGTGGCTATCGGTTGGCGCCATCTGGTGGACAACCTGCTCGATCAGGGCCTGCTGTGCCGCCCGGTGGAGGCTACAGCGATTTCCGCCTACGGCTATTACGTGGTCCTGCCGCAGCGCAAGCGTCGGGTACAGATCGTCCAGCAGTTCGTCGACTGGCTGGCCAGTGAACAGTCACGTAGTGGCGATCTGCTGGGTGGGCGGCCTTTGCCATCGATTGCCGTGTGAATCTTGATCTGAGCCTGTGGATAAGTTGCGCAGGCAGGCACACTCATCTTTTTGCTGTTTTGGAGGGTTTCAGTAATGCCGGAAGTTCAGGGCTACCACGCCCACGTCTATTTCGACGCCGAGAGCCTCGACCAGGCGCGCACCTTGTGCGAGCAGGCGACGGAGCAGTTCGGCCTGAAGATGGGTCGCATCCATGAACGGCTGGTCGGGCCCCATGTGGACTGGAGCTGCCAGCTTGCCTTCAGTCATGAGCGCTTCGCCGATGTCATGCTGTGGTTGGCGCTCAATCGCAAAGGCCTGGTGATACTGATCCATCCCCTGACCGGCGATGACCTTGCCGACCACACCGAACATGCGATGTGGATGGGCGAGGTACGACCGCTGGATGTGGGAATGTTCAGGGTTTGAAAAGCTGGATCTGCACCGTTACGGTGGGACCGGCTTTAGCCGGGAAGGCTTTGGCAAGGACAATAGATACGCATTGTCAGCACCTGCCCCTTCCCGGCTGAAGCCGGTCCCACAGTGAGACGTAATCCAAAGTTAGTTGCGGATCAGTTCAATACACCCTGCAGAATCTCGTAGACGATTCCGGTGCCAATGGCGACCAGCACTACGTCGGTGCCGGTACGACGCCATTCGTAGCCGTCATAGCGCGGCAGATACTGCAGCGAACGTTGGTCCAGACGCTTGCCATAGCCCCGTGGCAGAGGGTGGCCTTTGACGATGTGGATATTCGGCGGCAACGGCTGACCGCGGCCGATTACGTCGCGATGTTCTTGAAAGGTGTGACGAACATCGTCGAAATTGTCAGGCGGACGATTGCCGCCGCGGTTATTGCCGTGGTCGTTGCCATGACCATTGCCTTGCGGACCCGGACCATGCTGCTGACCATGATTATCGTCACGGCCACGACCCTGATCGTGATCATCCGCATGAGTCAGCGGGCTGATGCTGATCATCAAGACGCCCAGCCCGGCGAGCAAACGGTTCGGCAATTTCATGGGTGTTACTCCTGGATAATTCAGAGCGACAAAAAAGGCCCAGGACAGAGGTCTTGAGCCTTTTTATGTCGTACCTGATTAGTACCAGTAATGGCCTAATGATTCCTTTGTATCAAAACATTTACCTTCAGCTGATACGGGCCTTGCGTACGCCTTCGGCCAGCGCGGCACACAGGCTTAGGACATCATCGATGGCCTTGTCCGGGGAGGCGGCGTTGGCGATCTTGTCCACCAGTGCCGAACCCACTACGACGCCGTCTGCCAGGCGGGCAATGGCAGCAGCCTGCTCCGGTGTGCGGATGCCGAAACCGACGCTGATCGGCAGCGAAGTATGGCGGCGCAGGCGAGCAATGGCTTCGGTGACGTGTTCGGTAGTTGCGGAGCCGGCACCGGTCACACCGGCGACCGAGACGTAATAGACGAAGCCGGAGCTGCGTTCCAGCACCGTCGGCAGACGTACGTCATCGGTGGTTGGCGTGGTCAGGCGGATAAAGTCGATGCCAGCAGCCTGGGCCGGGGTCGCCAGCTCGCCGTCGTGCTCGGGCGGAAGGTCAACGATGATCAAGCCATCGACGCCAGCTGCCTTGGCTTGCGCAACGAAGGCTTCAACGCCAAAACGATGGATCGGGTTGTAGTAACCCATCAACACGATAGGTGTGGTCTGGTTGTCGACGCGGAACTCGCGAACCATCTGCAGGGTTTTCGGCAGGGTCTGGCCGGCATCCAGGGCGCGCAGGGTCGCCAGCTGGATCGACACGCCATCGGCCATCGGATCGGTGAAAGGCATGCCCAGCTCGATCACGTCGGCGCCGGCAGCGGGCAGGCCCTTGAGGATTTTCAGGGAGGCGTCATAGCCAGGGTCGCCAGCGGTGACAAAGGTCACCAGCGCCGAACGGCCTTCGGTTTTCAGTTCGGCAAAACGTTGTTCGAGGCGGCTCATACCAGCTTCTCCTGAGTTTTTTCAGCGGCGGCCATGTGGTTCATGACGGTTTGCATGTCTTTGTCACCGCGGCCGGAGAGGCAGACCACCATCAGGTGATCGTCGCGCAGGTTGGTGGCGCGTTTCATGGCTTCGGCCAGGGCGTGAGCGGTTTCCAAGGCCGGGATGATGCCTTCCAGGCGGCAGCAGTCGTGGAACGCTTCCAAGGCTTCTTCGTCGGTGATGCTGACGTATTCGACGCGCTTCACTTCGTGCAGGTAGGCGTGTTCCGGGCCGATGCCAGGGTAGTCAAGGCCTGCGGAAATCGAGTGGGCGTCGGTGATCTGGCCGTCGGCATCTTGCAGCAAGTAGGTGCGATTACCGTGCAATACGCCGGGAACGCCGCCGTTCAGGCTGGCTGCGTGCTTGTCGGTATCAACGCCATGGCCACCGGCTTCAACGCCAATGATTTCAACGCTGGCATCGTCCAGGAACGGGTGGAACAGGCCCATGGCGTTGGAACCACCGCCGACGCAGGCAATCAGGCTGTCCGGCAGGCGGCCTTCCTTCTCTTGCATCTGCGCCTTGGTTTCCTTGCCGATGATGGCCTGGAAGTCGCGAACCATGGACGGGTAAGGGTGTGGACCGGCGACGGTGCCGATCAGGTAGAAGGTGTCGTCGACGTTGGTGACCCAGTCGCGCAGGGCTTCGTTCATCGCGTCTTTCAGGGTGCCGGTGCCCGAAGTCACAGGCACGATTTCAGCGCCCAGCAACTTCATGCGGAACACGTTGGCCTGTTGGCGCTCGATGTCAGTGGCGCCCATGTAGATCACGCAAGGCAAACCGAAGCGGGCGGCGACAGTGGCAGTGGCCACGCCGTGCATGCCGGCGCCGGTTTCGGCGATCAGGCGTTTCTTGCCCATGCGCAAGGCCAGCAGGACCTGGCCGATGCAGTTGTTGATCTTGTGCGCGCCGGTGTGGTTCAGCTCTTCGCGCTTGAAGTAGATCTTGGCGCCGCCGCAGAACTCGGTCAGGCGTTCGGCGAAGTACAGCGGGTTTGGGCGACCGATGTAGTCACGCTGGAAATAAGCCAGTTTCTCGTTGAATTCAGGATCAGCCTTGGCCGCTTCGTACTCGCGGTTCAGGTCGAGGACGAGGGGCATCAGGGTTTCGGCGACATAGCGGCCGCCAAACGAGCCAAACAAGCCGTTGGCGTCGGCGCCTTTGCTGAAATTGGTCTGGGTCATGGGACCTCCACGTTTGAAGTAATGGGTTTAGCCGATTTGGCAATGAAGCCACTTTAACCAGCGCATGTGACGAAGAAAATCGATAAGATCGGCGCAACCTGTCAGGAAAACTCACAGATACCATGAGCCGCGACCTTCCGCCCCTGAATGCCCTGCGCGCCTTTGAAGCCACCGCCCGTCTGAACAGCGTCAGTCAGGCAGCCGAGCAGCTGCACGTCACCCATGGTGCGGTCAGCCGGCAATTGAAAGTCCTTGAAGAACATTTGGGCCTGGCCCTGTTCAGCAAGGATGGGCGCGGCCTGAAACTCACAGATGCCGGTATCCGTCTGCGCGATGCCAGCGGTGAAGCCTTTGACCGGCTGCGCGCGGTGTGCGCCGAGTTGACGCATGACAGCGCCGATGCGCCCTTTGTGTTGGGCTGCTCGGGCAGTTTGCTGGCGCGCTGGTTCATCCCCCGGTTGGGGCGTCTGAATGCGGATTTACCGGACTTGCGCCTGCACTTGTCGGCGGGCGAAGGTGACCTCGATCCACGTCGGCCGGGTCTGGATGCCTTGCTGATATTCGCCGAGCCACCGTGGCCGGTGGATATGCAGGTGTTCGAGTTGGTCAGCGAGCGCATCGGCCCGGTGCTCAGCCCGCACTTCTCCGGCTTTGAGGCCCTGCAACAGGCCCCCGCCCAGGCATTGCTGGGTGAGAACCTGCTGCAAACCACCTCACGACCACAGGCCTGGCCCAGTTGGGCGCAACAGAATGGCATCGACCCCCAAGCCTTAAGCTACGGCCAAAAGTTCGAGCATCTGTATTACCTGCTTGAGGCCGCAACGGCGGGACTGGGCATCGCCATCGCCCCCGAGCCACTGGTGGCCGACGACCTGCGCGCCGGGCGCCTGGTTGCGCCCTGGGGCTTCAGTGAAACCCCGGCGCAACTGGCGCTTTGGGTACCCAAGCGCTCCGCAGATGGCCGTGCACGGCAATTGGCGCAGTGGCTAAAGGCGGAGCTTGGGGGATAGCCTGTAAGTGGTTCGAGCGACCTATTCGCGGATGAATCCGCTCCCACGGGCGGCGTTTTTCAAGGTAGTTGTCGCGTCGGCGGTGTTGCTATGCCACTTTCACGATCACGCTGAGCTCCCTTTCAGGATTTAGATAGACCGTTCCGATCGGACTCCAATTGCGTGTTTCAGCGGACCATCGTTCAGGCTTTTTCTCTCGGGCGAGTCGGTAAACATCATGACGGCGGGCAAGTATTTCCTTGTCCTTGCCGTCATGCCGCTGGGTCGGTGTGACGAAGCGGATTCGGCTATGGCGATGCACTGTGTTGTACCAAGTCATGAAGTCTCTGACCCAGGTACGCGCCTCGTCCAGGCCTCCAAACCCATTCACGGGCCATTGCGGACAATATTTCAACGTCCTGAACAGCGACTCCGAATAGGGGTTGTCGTTGCTGACGCGTGGCCGTCCCCGCGAAGGTGTTATTCCCAAATCGTGCATTTTGGACAGAAGCGTCACCGACTTCATGGGCGCTCCATTATCCGAGTGCAGCACCAACGGTTGGCGCCAGCACTGCTCCTGGGTCACGCTTCGTTGCAGTAACGCTGCTGCCTTTTCCCCGCTTTCTGCTTCGTAGACCTCCCAGCCCACGGCTTTGCGGCTGTAAATATCCTCAATCAGGTAGAGGTAGTAAAACTGCCCGCGAACCGGCGAGGGTAAGTAGGTGATGTCCCATGACCACACCTGATTGGCCGATGTTGCTGCATACGTCGTGGGGGTTGCACGGTGCTGTGGACGTTTGGCGCGCGAGCGATGCTGTTGCTGACCTGCTGTGTGCAACACCCGGTAAAAAGTAGCTTCCGAGGCCAGATAGCGTCCCTCATCAGCCAGCTGCGGCACGATCTGGCTCGGTGGCAGATGCGCATAAGCCTTGCTGCTGCACAGCGTCACGATACCTTGGCGCTCCAGCTCGCTGAGTGCATTACGGGGTGTTGGCCTGAGCGTCGTGGTGCGCCCATCGGCAAGGACTTCCAGCGGCAAGCTCCAGCGCTGCAAAGTTCTCAGGGAAATGCCGACTTCCTGACAAGCAGGCGCCCTTCGGGCGCCCGCGGTAATGGCTTCATTGAGCCAACTCACGAGTAAATACCGTTCTGGCAACAAGGTCAGCTGTCCTCGTCGTCGTTCCCCCAGTAGGCATTGAGCTTTTTTCGCAGTACCAACAAGGCTGCTGTTTCAGCCAGCGCCGCGTCTTTACGTCGCAACTCACGCTCCAGAACACGGATACGATTTTTATCCTCGCGCGCTTGTCCGACCTCTGCTCTTTTAGCGGTCGGCTGATTAGAGCTGTTGGTGATAAACGCGTTACGCCAGGCCGCAATTTGCTCGGGAAAAATTCCCTTGCGACGGCAGTACTCGCCCAGCTCCAGCTCAGACAGGGGCGATGTTTCGATGATCACCGTCAGTTTGGATTCGGCTGACCAATTCTCCGACGGTTGCTTGGTTTCGGACAATTGAGTTCCTTGCGCCGCAGCTTGTTTGCGCCATTGATAGAGAGAAACATCGCTGCACCCCTCACGCCGTGAGACCTCTTTTACAGAGAGACTCAGGGGCGGGAGCATCATTCTCAGCAGTGATGCTTTTCGTTCGGGTGAGTAGAAAGACATGACCATACTCTTGCCGCCCCCGGAATGCGTTTAAGAATTCGCAGAGGCGACAACTATCCTGACACCGGGGGCGGGTGTGAAGTGATCTCGTGGGAGCGAATTCATTCGCAAAAGGTGATCTCGCACATAATGATCAGTTAGCGCGCTTGCACAGCAGGTAAGCGGCCAGCAGGCCTACGGCACCAACAGCTACACCGGCCGTAGTCCAAGGGTGTTCCTGAGCGTAGTCACGGGTAGCAACGCCGGTTTCGCGGGTTTTCACTTTGACGTCTTCATAGACATCGCTGAGCAGGCCGCGCGAATGGCTCAGGGCGCGCTCGGCGTTGGCCTTCAGGCTTTTCAGGGTCTTATGGGACTCTTCCGAAGCGTCGTTTTTCAGGCTTTCCAGGGACTTGAGCAGGCTTTCGATTTCCGCTTCCATGCTTTGCAACGAGGCTTTACGAAGTGAGTTAAGAGCCATGGTGTTTCTCCTTCAGGGTGAGAGGGTGTGTTGTTTCCGACTACACCACTTCGCGAAAGTGCAACGCAGCTTTAGATCAAATATCTGAACTTCTCCCTGGAATTTGCCCACAGAGGTAAGGAGCGTCAGCGCTGCTACGCTCCTACTTACCCTTTAGGAGAACTGCCATGACTGATCACCACACCTACAAAAAAATCGAACTGGTTGGCTCGTCTACCACCACCATCGAAGACGCCATCAACAATGCTCTGGCCGAGGCGAGCAAAAGCCTCAAGCATCTGGAGTGGTTTGAAGTGACGGAAACACGTGGGCATATCGAAAATGGCAAGGTCCAGCACTACCAAGTGACCCTGAAAGTCGGTTTTCGCATCGCCAATAGCTAAAAGCTGAACTTTTACACTGGCTGATTGCCACAACCTTTGACAAATACGTCGACATGGCTAATGTTTGCGGGCGATTTCCCCTTTGCGAAATCGCCTGTTTCAGCCTGATCAGGGAGTTTGACCGATGAAGAAGTTACTGTTGGCAGTGGGTCTGTTGAGTCTTGCCGGTGGCGCCATGGCGGCAGGCAAGCCTTGCGATGAGTTGAAGGCTGATCTGGACGCGAAACTGCAGGCGAAAGGCGTCAAATCCTATTCGCTGGAAGTGGTCGACAAAGGTGCTGCGGGCGACAAGAAGGTTGTTGGCTCGTGCGACGCAGGCACCAAAGAGATCGTCTACAAGCGCGGTTGATTGGCTGGCCTGTTTTAAAAAAACCGACCCTCTCAGGCGTCGGTTTTTTTATTTTGGAGTTTCGGTCGATTGAGCCGTGATAAATCCGTAGGACCGGCTTCAGCCGGGAGGGCGATCTCGCGGCTCTCGCGGCTAAAGCCGCTCCTACGGGTCTGGCTCAGCCCTTGGCGACCTGAGCCAGAATCTCATACGAACGCAACCGATCGGCATGCTCGTACATGTCGCAGGTAAAGATCAGCTCGTCAGCGTCGGTCTGCTCCAGCAATACATCGAGCTTGGCGCGGATTTTTTCCGGGCCGCCGACCATCGCCAGTCCCAGGAAACTCGCCACTGCTTCGCGCTCATGGGGCAGCCACAGGCCGTCCATGGTTTTGACCGGCGCGCGCTGCATCAGGCTTTGCCCGCGCATCAGGGCGAGGATGCGTTGGTACACCGAGGTCGCCAGGTATTCGGCCTGCTCGTCGGTATCGGCTGCCACCAAAGGCACGCCGAGCATGACGTACGGTTTGTCGAGCACGGCCGATGGCTGGAAGTGGTTGCGATAGACGCGAATCGCCTCATGCATGTAGCGCGGTGCGAAGTGCGAGGCGAAGGCGTAGGGCAAGCCGCGCATGCCCGCCAGCTGCGCGCTGAACAGGCTCGAGCCGAGCAGCCAGATCGGCACTTCGGTCCCTGTGCCCGGTACGGCGATTACTTTTTGCTCAGGTTTGCGCGGGCCCAAGTACTCCATCAGCTCGGTGACATCGTCCGGAAAATCATCGGCGCTGCCCGAACGCTCACGGCGCAGCGCGCGGGCGGTCATCTGGTCGGAGCCGGGCGCTCGGCCCAGGCCCAGGTCGATGCGGCCAGGATAGAGGCTGGCCAGGGTGCCGAACTGTTCGGCGATGACCAGTGGCGCATGGTTGGGCAGCATGATTCCGCCGGCGCCAACGCGAATGGTCGAGGTGCCGCCTGCCAGATAACCCAGCAAGACCGCAGTCGCCGAGCTGGCGATGCCGTCCATATTGTGGTGTTCGGCGACCCAGAAGCGCTCGAAGCCCAGTTTTTCAACGTGGCGAGCCAGATCCAGAGAGTTGTGCAGGGACTGGGCAGTGCCTTTGTCCTGGCGCACGGGCACCAGGTCGAGGGTGGAAATCTTCACATCGGCTAAACGTTTCATAGGCCGCAACATATCCTCGTTAGAGTGGTGCGCAGGCCGGTCTGGTACATTGGCCAGTCTTTACGCACAGAATTAGCTTTAGTGTGTATGGGCGAGCGGTAGGATTTCAATGGCTACGTGAAAAATATCCTACGAATTTAGTAGGATTTACCAATCGTTGAACTTTTCAAAGCCGTCTATCCTCAGAACCTTCATACCCGAACGAAACCTCACACCTAAGTCAGGAGACACCATGAGCATTGTCAAGAAAGCGTCCGCCCACTGGGCAGGTGACCTGAAGTCCGGTATCGGCAGCATCTCCACTGAAACCGGCGTGCTGCGTGAAGCGCCTTACGGCTTCAAGGCCCGCTTCGAAGGCGGCAAGGGCACCAATCCGGAAGAGCTGATCGGCGCGGCCCATGCCGGCTGCTTCTCCATGGCGCTGTCGATGATTCTGGGTGGCGAAAATCTCGTCGCTGATAGCATCGATACGCAGGCCGAAGTGACCCTGGATCAGGTCGATGGCGGCTTTTCCATCACTAAGGTGCACTTGATCCTCAAGGCCAAGGTGCCGGGCGCGACTCAGGAGCAGTTCGAGAAGCTGACCGGCATGGCCAAGGCCGGTTGCCCGGTATCGAAAGTGCTGAACGCAGAAATCACCCTGGACGCCACGCTGCTGAGCTGATTGCAGCCGCGTTGCACCGATGACCTGCCCGGCCCGTCTGGGCAGGTCATTTTTTTATGCTTAGCCAAGGAGTCGAGCATGAAACGTATTTTGTTGGCCATTGCCTGTTCTGCGTTGTGTACCGCGGCCCTGGCGGCACCCAAGCCGTGCGAAGAGCTCAAGACTGAGATCGAAGCGAAGATTCAGGCGGCGAACGTCAATGCCTACACCCTGGAGATTGTCAGCAATGACGATGTGCACGATCAGAATATGGTCGTAGGCAGCTGTGAAAACGGCACGAAGAAGATCATCTACCAGAAGAACGATCGCTGATCAGATGCAGTGAATATCACCTTCCCGGGCCACTTCCCGGCGCTCGGCGTCGTACAGCCGCGCGGTGATGTCATTGGCGATATGGCGCACCTCAAGCTTGTAGTGCTCGCCTGCGGCAAAATGGTCGTAGCGCACGTCGATATAGCAGGTCAGCTCGCTGTATAGGTCCATGGAGATACCCAGGCCACCGGCCTGATACTCGTAGTCATAGCGCACCTTCAGCAAATGGCTGCCGGGCGGCATCTGGAAATAACGCCCATCGTAGGTGGTCTTGCCATCGAGCTTATCGGCCATCACCAGTTTGCCGGTAAAGGTATGCATATCGACCCAGGCCTGTTGCGGATCGACCGCAGGCAGCGGCCCGGCACAGCCAGCCAAAGTGGCGGCGCAGGCAAGGATTACGAGTGGATAGCGCATCATGGGTCCCCAGGCTGAACGAACTGCCGATGATAGTTGCATTTGAGCCGAGGCGTGCGGCATAACGGACGACGTTTTTCACCTCTGGGCTGCATATGCCGAGACTCAATGTATTACGCCCCGTACTGATGCTGGCGGCGGTATTGCTCAGCGGTTGTTCGAGCCTTTCTTACTACAGCCAATTGGTCGATGGCCAACTCAGCCTGTTGCACGCTCGCGAGCCGGTGACCGACGTGATTGCTGACCCTGGCCGTGACCCGAAACTGCGCGAGCGCCTGCGTCACGCCCAGGCTGCGCGGGATTTTGCCAGTCGCACGCTGCACCTGCCGGACAACCGCAGCTATCGACTGTATGCCGATATCCACCGGCCCTTTGTGGTCTGGAATGTCTTCGCCACCGATGAATTTTCCCTGTCCCCTGTCACCCATTGCTTCCCGATTGCCGGTTGCGTGGCTTATCGCGGCTATTACAGCCAGGGCGGCGCTCGGGGCGATGCGGCGTTGCAGCGCCAGGCGGGCAAGGATGTCTATGTCAGCGGGGTCGAAGCCTACTCGACCCTGGGCTGGTTCGATGATCCGATCCTCAGTTCCATGTCTGGCTGGGGCGATGAACGCCTGTCCACGCTGATCTTCCATGAGCTGGCGCATCAGCGGTTTTATGTGAAGGACGACACCGAGTTCAACGAATCCTACGCCAACTTCGTCGAGCAGGAAGGCACCCGCCAATGGCGCACCGCCCAAGGCCTGCCGCCGGAAAGCCAGAGCCAGGCCCGGCAGCGCGAGCAGTTCATTCAGTTGGTGCTGGATACCCGCGAACGTCTGAAAGCCCTGTACGCCCTGCCCTTGCCAGCCGCCGAAATGCGCACGCGCAAGGCCGCCGAATTCGAGCGGCTGCGCCGTGATTACCGGCAGATGAGCGATAGCCAGTGGGGCGGCGACAAGCGTTACGATGCCTGGATCAACGCGCCGCTGAACAACGCCAAGCTGCTGCCGTTCGGGCTCTATGACCAATGGGTACCGGCATTTGCGGCGGTGTTCAAGCAGGTGAACGGCGATTGGCCGGCGTTTTTCAGCGCGGTCGAAAAACTGGGGCATTTACCCATTGAAGAGCGCAAGGCGGCGCTGCAAAAGCTGATGCCCTGATTTTTCTGTTGGAGCCGGGCTTGCCCGCGAATGTGGCGTGGGGTGTATCAGGTACACCGCGCTATATCCTTCGCGGGCAAGCCTCGCTCCCACAAAATCTCATTCCAATCCAAATAGGCGCTGCACAAACGCAACTCTCGTGGGAGCGTGGCTTGCCCGCGAAGAGGCCGGTGCAACCGCCACATCTTCTACGGCTGAAAAACCGCATTCGCAGGCAAGCCTTGCTCCCACGGTGATCGAATTCAACCCATCAGCGATGCATAAACGCCTCGCGCAAATCCGCCATCGTCTCAAAATGATACGTCGGCGCCTGCCCCGCCAGCTCTTCGTAACTGCCAAACCCATACCCCACTGCCGCCACGTCCAGCCCGTTGCGCGTGCCACCAATCAAGTCGTGTTTGCGATCGCCGATCATCAGGGTCTGCGCTGGGTCCAGGCCCTCTTCGGCCAATAGATGGGCGATCAGCTCGACCTTGTCGGTGCGGGTGCCGTCCAGTTCGCTGCCGTAGATCACCTTGAAATAGCGGGCGAAGTCAAAATGCCGGGCGATTTCCCGGGCGAACTCCCAAGGCTTCGAGGTGGCGATATACAGGGTGCGGTCCTGCCCGGCCAGGGTGTCGAGCAGTTCGAAAACGCCGTCGAACACACGGTTTTCATATAGTCCGGTGACTTTGAAGCGTTCGCGGTAGAAGTTCACGGCTTGCCAGGCCTTGGCCTCGTCGAAACCGTAGAACTGCATGAAGGCCTGCAATAATGGCGGGCCTATAAAGTGTTCCAGGCGAGTAATGTCCGGCTCGTCGATCCCCAGGCGTGCCAGGGCGAACTGGATCGAGCGGGTAATGCCTTCGCGCGGGTCGGTCAGGGTGCCATCGAGGTCGAACAGAATTGTTGGGTAATGCATGGGGTATCCGTTGGCAGGTTCAGGGAGGTCAGGCGCGGTCGTAGCCTTCGACCAGGTGCTGATCCTTGAGTTTTACGTAGTTGGCGGCGCTGTAGGGGAAGAAGGCGATTTCCTTTTCGGTCAGGGCGCGTACCTGTTTGACCGGGCGGCCGACGTAGAGAAAGCCGCTTTCCAGCACCTTGCCCGGCGGTACCAGGCTGCCTGCACCAATGATCACTTCGTCCTCGACCACGGCGCCGTCCATGATGGTGGTGCCCATGCCGATCAGGATGCGGTTGCCGACGGTGCAGCCGTGGAGCATGGCTTTGTGGCCGATGGTCACGTCGTCGCCGATCAGCAGCGGGAAACCGTCCGGGTTGAACGGCCCGGCGTGGGTGATGTGCAGCACGCTGCCGTCCTGCACGCTGGTGCGCGCGCCGATGCGGATGCGGTGCATGTCGCCACGGACCACGGTCAGCGGCCAGATCGAGCTGTCGGCGCCTATTTCGACGTCGCCGATAACCACTGCCGTCGAATCGACAAAGGCCCGTTCGCCAAGGGCGGGAGTGTGTTGCTGGAACGTGCGGATGGCCACGATAGGCTCCTTCTTTGCTCGCGATAGTCGCGGGATCGGGGTCTGCTTGCTGCGGTGAGCGCCGATTGTAATTAAGATGCGAGGGTGTTTCTTCCAGCCAAGGTGCAAAACCGTGAGCGCGAACAACCCTCTTTTGCAATCGTACGACCTGCCAGCCTTTTCGGCGATCCGTGCCGAGCATGTAAAACCTGCCATCGACCAGATTCTCGCTGACAACCGCGTGGCCATTGCCGATATCCTCGCCAAGCAGGGCAAGGCCCCGACCTGGGCCGGCCTGGTGTTGGCCATGGACGAACTCAATGCGCGCCTGGGCGATGCCTGGAGCCCGGTCAGCCACCTCAACGCCGTGTGCAATAGCGCCGAGCTGCGTGAAGCCTATGAGTCCTGCCTGCCGGGCCTGAGCGCCTACTCCACGGAGCTGGGCCAGAACCGTGAGCTGTTCCAGGCTTATGAAGCGCTGGCCAACAGCCCGGAAGCCGCCGGTTTCGACGTGGCGCAGAAAACCATTCTCGAACATTCCCTGCGTGATTTCCGCCTGTCGGGTATCGATTTGCCGCCCGAGCAGCAAAAGCGCTACGCCGAAGTGCAGAGCAAGCTGTCGGAACTGGGCAGCCAGTTCTCCAACCAGTTGCTGGACGCGACTCAGGCCTGGACCAAACTGGTTACCGATGAATCGGCCCTGGCCGGTCTGACCGAGTCCGCCAAGCAGCAAATGGCTGCGGCGGCCAAGGCCAAGGATCTCGAAGGCTTCCTGATCACGCTGGAATTCCCGAGCTACTACGCGGTAATGACCTACGCCGAAGACCGCGCCCTGCGCGAAGAAGTGTATGCCGCCTACTGCACACGTTCTTCCGATCAGGGCCCGAACGCCGGTCAAAACGACAACGGCCCGGTGATGGAGCAGATCCTCGACCTGCGTCAGGAACTGGCCAAGCTGCTGGGCTTTGCCAGCTTCTCCGAGCTGAGCCTGGCGACCAAAATGGCTGAGTCCAGCGATCAGGTGCTGACTTTCCTGCGTGACCTGGCCAAGCGCAGCAAGCCGTTTGCCGCCAAGGACCTGCAACAGCTGCGCGCCTATGCCGCCGAACACGGCTGCCCGGACCTGCAGAGCTGGGACAGCGGTTTCTACGGCGAAAAACTGCGCGAGCAGCGCTACAGCGTTTCCCAGGAAGCCCTGCGCGCCTACTTCCCCATCGACAAAGTGCTGACCGGGCTGTTTGCCATCGTGCAGCGCCTGTACGGCATCGAAATCGTCGAGCAGAAGGGTTTTGATACCTGGCACCCGGATGTGCGCCTGTTCGAGATCAGCGAGAACGGCCAGCACGTCGGCCGCTTCTTCTTCGACCTCTATGCCCGTGCCAACAAGCGCGGCGGTGCCTGGATGGATGGCGCCCGCGATCGTCGCCGCACCGTTGACGGCCGCCTGCAAAACCCGGTGGCCAACCTGGTCTGCAACTTCACCCCGGCCGTGGGCGGCAAGCCTGCGCTGCTGACCCACGATGAAGTCACCACCCTGTTCCACGAGTTTGGCCATGGTCTGCACCACCTGCTGACCCGCATCGAACACGTCGGTGTTTCGGGGATCAACGGCGTGGCCTGGGATGCGGTCGAGCTGCCAAGCCAGTTCATGGAAAACTGGTGCTGGGAGCCGGAAGGCTTGGCGCTGATTTCCGGTCACTACGAGACCGGTGCTGCCCTGCCTCAGGACCTGTTGGAAAAAATGCTTGCCGCCAAGAACTTCCAGTCCGGCCTGATGATGGTTCGCCAACTGGAGTTCTCGCTGTTCGACTTCGAATTGCACGCCACTCACGGTGATGGCCGCAGCGTTGCCCAAGTGCTTGAAGGCGTGCGCGACGAAGTGTCGGTCATGCGTCCACCGGCCTATAACCGTTTCCCCAACAGCTTCGCGCATATTTTCGCGGGCGGTTACGCGGCGGGCTACTACAGCTACAAGTGGGCCGAGGTGCTGTCGGCCGATGCCTTCTCGCGTTTCGAAGAAGACGGCGTGCTCAATGCCGACACCGGCCGCGCATTCCGTGAGGCGATTCTGGCCCGTGGCGGCTCTCAGGCGCCGATGGTGCTGTTCGTCGATTTCCGCGGACGCGAACCCTCGATTGACGCACTCTTGCGCCATTCAGGCCTGAGCGAGGAAGCGGCAGCATGACCGATACACCGGTAATCGTGACCAAGAAGCGCTTTATCGCCGGGGCTGTCTGCCCGGCGTGCAGCGAACCCGACAAGCTGATGATGTGGAGCGAAAACGACGTGCCGCACCGTGAGTGCGTCGCCTGCGGTTACAGCGACACGCTCAACGCCGATGGCAACTCAGTGCCCAAGGAATTGGGCACGCGGGTCAATAAGCCAGTGGTGAAACCGGCTGATCCGAAGGTGCAGGGCGTGCAGTTTTTCCCCAATCCGAAGCTGAAAAAGCCGGTTGATCCGAGCTGATCACCCGGTTTTGATTTGCAATGCGCTCTTGTAGGAGCTGCCGAAGGCTGCGATAGCGGTGTGTCAGATAGAACCAGTCGCAGCCCTCGCCTTTCATCTTGTAGGACTGGTCATCGCGAATGCTTTCTCTATACTGTACAAATAACCAGTATAGAGAGGCGTCCCCATGTCTATTGCTCTCCCGCCTCGCGGTCGCGGCACGGCGACCAATCCGCATAATCGCTTCGCGCCCAACCGCTCGGTGGCCGAGGACGACGGCTGGTATCAGGAAGTACCGATGACTCAGGGTACTCAGGTCACCACCGAGACCGCCAAGAGCATCATTACCCGCAACAGCTCGCCGGATATTCCTTTCGACCGTTCCATCAATCCTTATCGCGGCTGCGAACATGGCTGTATCTACTGCTATGCGCGCCCTTCTCACGCCTATTGGGATATGTCGCCGGGGCTGGATTTCGAAACCAAGCTGATCGCCAAGACCAACGCCGCCGCGCTGCTCGAGCAACAGCTGTCCAAACCCGGCTATACGGTGGCGCCGATTACCCTGGGCGCCAATACCGATCCGTACCAGCCCATCGAGCGCGAGTACAAAATCACCCGCGCCACGCTTGAAGTGCTGCTGCGTTACCGGCATCCGGTGAGCATCATCACCAAGGGTTCGCTGATCCTGCGTGATCTGGATCTGCTGGCCGAGCTGGCCAGGCAGCGTTTGGTTTCGGTCTACATCAGCCTGACGACCCTGGACGATGAACTCAAACGCATCCTCGAGCCCCGTGCAGCGGCGCCCAAGGCCCGGTTGCGGGCGATCCGAGTGTTGCGCGATGCCGGGGTGCCTGTGGGTGTGATCTGCGCGCCGATGATCCCGATGATCAACGACAACGAGCTGGAAAGCCTGCTCAACGAAGCCCATGCCGCCGGTGCGCTGAGTGCCAGCTACGTCATGCTGCGCCTGCCCCTGGAAGTGGCACCGCTGTTTGAAGAGTGGTTGCAAGCGCATTACCCGCAACGGGCCGATCACGTCATGAGCCTGGTGCGGCAAAGCCGCGGCGGGCAGGTCTACGACAGCCGTTTCGGCTCGCGCATGCGCGGCGAAGGGCCGTTTGCCGATCTGCTGGCCCAGCGCTATGCAGTGGCGATCAAGCGCCTGGGACTGAATCAGCGGCGCGGCTTCAGCCTGGATTGCACGGCGTTCTGCCCGCCGGGTGGGCAGATGTCGTTGTTGTAGTTTTCTTGGCGAGTGAGGGTCTGTAGGAGCTGCCGAAGGCTGCGATGGGGGGCTGCCTGATGTACCGATTTCGCAGCCTTCGGCAGCTCCTACAGATCCATCTTGACCGCCCAGTGGTCGACTACATTCAGTTTCAATTAAGCTTTGCAGACTAGTCTGTCACTTGAAGTGGTCTGTGGATGTCACAGAAAACGGAATTTTCTGACATGAAAAAAAGAAAACCACTTCGAGATAAAGCAATAATCCACATCAATCCGTCAGAGAGGATGAGACATGAGCGACATGGATAAACAGACGTTGGCTGCATCGGCGCCAGCAGCAGACAGCCCCGAGGCAGCCTTGCAACACATCGTTGATGGCTTCAAGCACTTCCGCAAGGAGGTCTTTCCGGAGCAAGAAGAGCTATTCAAGAAGCTCGCGACCGCGCAAAACCCCCGCGCCATGTTCATCACCTGCGCCGACTCGCGCATCGTCCCTGAACTGATTACCCACAGCTCCCCCGGCGATCTGTTCGTCACGCGTAACGTCGGCAACGTCGTGCCGCCGTATGGCCAGATGAACGGCGGTGTTTCCACCGCGATCGAATACGCGGTGCTGGCTCTGGGTGTACAGCACATCATCATCTGCGGTCACTCTGACTGTGGCGCCATGCGCGCCGTACTCAACCCCGACTCCCTGGAAAAAATGCCGACGGTCAGGGCCTGGCTGCGCCATGCCGAAGTCGCGCGCACGGTGGTCGAGGACAACTGCCATTGCAGCGGTGAAAAAGAAACCATGCATGTGCTGACCCAGGAAAACGTCATCGCCCAGTTGCAGCATTTGCGCACCCATCCTTCGGTGGCCTCGAAGATCGCCAACGGCCAACTGTTCATCCATGGCTGGGTCTACAGCATCGAGACCAGCGAAATCCTGGCCTACGACGCCGAGCAGGACACGTTCCTGCCGCTTGATGGCAGCTCGCACATACCCGTGGCGACACCCAAGTCACGTTTCTAGCCGCGTGAGCTGATCACGACTAACGGTCGAATCCTTCTTTAAGCCCGACGCTGCGCCTTGGATGCGCGGCAGGGCTTTGCCATGTCTGAAGAAAAACCCGGAGAGTCGTCATGGGTGCTAAAGAACTGAAATCGTTGTTGCCACGGGAGCTGCTGGCGTCCGTGGTGGTCTTTCTGGTCGCCCTGCCCTTGTGCATGGGCATCGCCATTGCTTCAGGCATGCCGCCTGCAAAAGGCTTGGTCACCGGTATTATCGGCGGCCTGGTAGTGGGCTGGCTGGCGGGATCGCCGTTGCAGGTCAGCGGCCCGGCTGCGGGGCTGGCGGTGCTGGTCTTCGAGTTGGTACGCGAGCACGGCATGGCCATGCTCGGGCCGATCCTGCTGCTGGCGGGTTTGCTGCAAGTACTGGCCGGGCGTTTCAAGCTCGGCTGCTGGTTCCGGGTCACGGCGCCAGCAGTGGTCTACGGCATGCTGGCCGGGATTGGCGTGCTGATCGTGCTGTCACAGCTGCATGTGATGTTTGACAGCGGGCCGCAGCCCTCGGGGCTGGATAACCTGATCGCCTTCCCTGCGACTCTGCTTGGCGCCTTCGGCCCCGGCAGTGCCCTGTACGCCGGGCTGTTGGGGCTGGGCACTATCCTGATCATGTGGGCTTGGGAAAAGCGCCGCCCGCAAGCCTTGCGCTTCGTGCCGGGGGCCTTGCTCGGTGTCGGCGCGGCGACCGCTGCCAGTCTGCTGCTGGCGCTGCCGGTCAAGCGCGTCGAGGTGCCTGCCAACCTGGCCGAAGCCATCGACTGGCTGCGCCCGGCGGATCTGCTCAACCTGGCGGAGCCGGCCATTCTGGTCGCCGCCTTTGCCGTGGCCTTTATCGCCAGTGCTGAAACCCTGTTGTCGGCGGCAGCGGTGGACCGCATGCACAACGGCGTGCGCTCTGACTTCGACAAGGAGCTCAGCGCCCAGGGTGTGGGCAATATGCTCTGCGGTCTGGTGGGTGCGCTGCCGATGACCGGGGTGATCGTGCGCAGCTCGGCCAACGTGCAGGCCGGTGCCAAGACCCGGATGTCAGCGATGTTCCATGGCCTGTGGCTGCTGGCCTTCGTGTTGCTATTGTCCAGTGTGCTGCAGAGCATTCCAGTGGCGAGCCTGGCGGGGGTGTTGGTCTACACCGGCCTCAAGCTGGTGGACCTGAAAGCCTTTCGCGGCCTGGGTCGCTACGGACGCATGCCGATGTTCACCTATGCGGCGACGGCCATCGCGATTGTTTCTACGGACCTGCTGACCGGTGTGTTGATCGGTTTTGCCCTGACCCTGGTCAAGCTGGCTTTCAAGGCGGCGCGCCTGAAAATCAGTCTGGTCGAGCTGCAGCCGCAAGGTGAGATGGAGTTGCGTCTGATCGGTGCCGCGACCTTCCTCAAAGTGCCGGCCCTGACCCAGGCCTTGAACAGCATTCCCAAGGGCAGCACAGTGCATGTGCCGTTGAATAACCTGAGTTATATCGACCACTCGTGCCTGGAGTTGCTGGAAGAGTGGGGGCGCGCGAATGCGGCGCAAGGTTCGCGGTTGATCATTGAGTCGCGGGGCTTGAAGCGTCGATTGGAAGGGCGTGTGCGCACAACGGTGGGAATGGGTAGCGCGGCATCGTAGAAAAATAGTGCCCGCAGTTACCTGCGGGCAATACACAACAAGGGTTTCAGCCCTTGCCTTGTTCCATTTCCAGGCCAATGCCCAGTTGCCGTGACAGGCTCGGCCAACGCTTCCAGGCAGCCTCGGTATCGGGGCTAGCAAGGCGGTCGCGATAGGCTTCCACGGATTCCAGGGCAAAGCTGTCGTCGTCAAGCATGCCGTCTACTGCATGATGCACGGCCTCATCCAGCTGGTTGGCGAACGCTTCGCCGATCAGTTGATGAGCGATCACGCTGGCAACCGTCGTATTGGACGGAATCAGCGGCTGACCGAAATGCTTGATGTACAGATCGTTCACTTCCTCCACCAGACGATGGGCCAGATAGGCTTCGTCCAGGAGGCTGTCGAGTCCTTCGTGGCCTTCCATGATGGCCGGAGGAGCGGTGAAAAAGTGCTCGGCAATCTTCAGTACCGGCTTGATCTGCCCTTCGATACCAGCTTCGACGGCCACTTCATGGGCAGCGTCCAGCAGGTCCGGGACCAGATCGATATAGGCGGTGACAAAGCGGGTCAGTACGTCCCGTGCATCGACTTCGGGTAAATGAATGGCTGGGTGCAGGTGTGGCAGTTGGACTTCCAGTTGCTTTACCAGTTGGCCAGTTGCGGCCTCGTGCTGATGGGCACGTTGTATCTGCTCGCGCAAAGCGGCGGTGTTCATGCAGTCTCCTGAAAACGGTAAAACCAGGCTGTTATTGATGGGAAGTCATACGTTAGCTCGCTTAAGCGAATTGCTAAGACGTATTTGTCATAACGGCGTCACCTTTATGTGTGTTCACGACTAAAAACCCCTGTTTTTATGGGATTTGCCATTTTTTCCATGGTAACGGGTAGGGGAACGACCGGACTTCGGGTGATTTGCGCGCCTTGCACGCGGCAGGTGCTGTCTATACTGCGACCTGTAAGGAAGATGGCTGATATCCAATTGCCTCCCTGCTCAAGCAGGTTTGGCGTGGATCGGAGTATCTTGTGACAGCCAGCTCCCTTGTCCGCAGGTCATCACTTGCGGGAGACAAGAAAAACAGGGGAGCCCCGCAATGATGCGACATCCACACGCCTGGATGGGCCTGTTGTCGTGGTCGTTATCCGGTGAGGCGCTGGCCGCATGGACGACGAACATGGCGCCGGGAGCGACGCAAGTCAGCCAGGCCGTATTCGACCTGCACATGACCATCTTCTGGATCTGTGTCGTGATTGGCCTGATCGTCTTCGTGGCGATGTTCTGGTCGATGATCGTGCACCGTCGTTCAACCGGCCAGGTTGCCGCCCGCTTTCATGAAAGCACCACGGTCGAGATTCTCTGGACCGTCATTCCCCTGCTGATCCTTATTGCCATGGCCGTGCCGGCCACGCGCACGCTTATCCATATGTACGACAACAGTGAGTCGGATCTCGATATCCAAATCACCGGCTACCAATGGAAGTGGCATTACAAATACCTGGGCCAGGACGTCGAGTTCTTCAGCAACCTGGCTACCCCCGCCGAGCAGATTCATAACCAGCAAGCCAAGGGCGAGCATTATTTGCTGGAAGTGGACGAGCCGCTGGTGGTGCCGGTGGGGGTGAAGATCCGCTTTCTGGTCACCGCCGCCGACGTGATCCACTCCTGGTGGGTGCCGGCCTTTGCGGTCAAACGCGACGCCATTCCCGGCTTCATCAACGAAGCCTGGACCCGCATCGACAAGCCCGGCATCTACCGTGGCCAGTGCTCTGAGCTGTGCGGCAAGGATCATGGCTTCATGCCCATCGTCGTCGATGCCCGTCCCCAGGCCGATTACGAGGCCTGGCTGGCTGGACGAAAGGCCGAAAGCGCCAAGCTCAGGGAGCTGACCAGCAAGGACTGGACCCGGGAAGAGCTGGTGGAGCGCGGCGACAAGGTCTATCACACCACCTGCGTGGCCTGTCATCAGGCCGAGGGCCAGGGCATGCCGCCGTTATTTCCGGCGCTCAAGGGCTCCAAGGTTGCCACCGGGCCGGTGGAAGAACACCTCAAGACTGTATTCAACGGTCGTCCCGGCACGGCAATGGCTGCGTTTGGCAAGCAACTTTCGGAAGTCGATATCGCCGCTGTGGTGACCTACGAGCGCAATGCCTGGGGCAATAACAAGGGCGATATGGTCACGCCAAAAGACGTGCTGGCCCTCAAGCAGGCGCAGAGCAAATGACCAGAACAATCACACTCACTGTGGGAGCGAGGCTTGCCCGCGAACAGGCCGGTACATCCAATAAATCTCCTGAGGCCGAAAAATCGCTTTCGCGGGCAAGCCTCGCTCCCACCCGATATCTGTTACCTCTTTGTGGAGGCAGAACATGAGCGCAGTCATCGACGACCACGGCCATGCCGGTCACGCCCACGGCCCCGCCAAGGGCCTGATGCGCTGGGTGCTGACCACCAACCATAAAGACATCGGCACTCTGTACCTGTGGTTCAGCTTCTGCATGTTTCTGCTGGGCGGCTCGTTCGCCATGGTCATTCGTGCCGAACTGTTCCAGCCGGGCCTGCAAATCGTCGAGCCGGCGTTCTTCAATCAGATGACCACCATGCATGGCCTGGTCATGGTCTTTGGTGCAGTGATGCCGGCCTTTGTCGGTCTGGCCAACTGGATGATCCCGCTGATGATCGGCGCGCCGGACATGGCCCTGCCAAGGATGAATAACTTCAGCTTCTGGCTGTTGCCTGCGGCCTTCCTGCTGCTGGTCTCGACCCTGTTCAGCCCCGGCGGTGGGCCGAATTTTGGCTGGACCTTTTACGCGCCGCTTTCCACCACCTACGCCCCAGCCAGCGTGACCTTCTTTATCTTCGCCATCCACCTGATGGGCATCAGCTCGATCATGGGCGCAATCAACGTGATCGCCACCATCCTCAATCTGCGTGCCCCTGGCATGACGCTGATGAAAATGCCGCTGTTTGTCTGGACCTGGCTGATCACCGCCTTTCTGCTGATCGCGGTGATGCCGGTACTGGCCGGTTGCGTGACCATGATGCTGATGGACATTCACTTCGGCACCAGCTTTTTCAGTGCCGCAGGCGGCGGGGACCCGGTGCTGTTCCAGCATGTGTTCTGGTTCTTCGGGCATCCCGAGGTGTACATCATGATCCTGCCTGCCTTTGGCGCCATCAGCTCGATCATCCCGGCGTTCTCGCGTAAACCGCTGTTCGGCTACACCTCCATGGTCTACGCCACGGCGAGTATCGCCTTCCTGTCTTTTATCGTCTGGGCTCACCATATGTTCGTGGTTGGCATTCCGCTGGTGGGCGAATTGTTCTTCATGTACGCGACCATGCTCATCGCCGTGCCCACCGGGGTGAAGGTGTTCAACTGGGTCAGCACCATGTGGCAGGGCTCGCTGACCTTCGAGACGCCGATGCTGTTTGCCGTGGCCTTCGTCATCCTGTTCACCATCGGCGGCTTTTCGGGCTTGATGCTGGCGATTGCTCCGGCTGACTTTCAGTACCAGGACACCTACTTTGTCGTCGCCCACTTCCATTACGTGCTGGTGCCGGGGGCGATCTTCGGCATCTTTGCCTCGGCCTATTACTGGCTGCCGAAATGGACCGGGCACATGTACGACGAAACCTTGGGCAAGCTGCATTTCTGGCTGTCGTTCGTCGGCATGAATATGGCCTTCTTCCCCATGCATTTCGTTGGGCTGGCGGGCATGCCGCGGCGGGTGCCGGACTACAACCTGCAATTCGCCGACTTCAACATGGTCTCGTCCATCGGCGCCTTTACCTTTGGCGCTACCCAGATCTTTTTTCTGTTTATTGTCATCAAGACCATTCGTGGCGGCCCGCCCGCCCCGGCCAAACCCTGGGACGGCGCCGACGGTCTGGAGTGGACCATTCCCTCGCCTGCGCCCTATCACACCTTCACCACGCCCCCGGAGCTGGACGAGCACCCGCTGGATCACGGCAGTGAACGGCCATGAAGCCAGCACCCGAACTGCGTCGCCTGGTCACGCGCCTGCTGTTGCTTGCGGTACTGATGTTTGCCTTCGGTTTTGCCCTGGTGCCGCTGTACACCGTGATGTGCAAGGCGTTTGGTATCAACGGCAAGACCGGCGATGCCTATCAGGGCAGCCAGATGATCGACGACAGCCGCAAGGTGCGCGTGCAGTTTCTCTCGACCAACGCGGCGGATATGGTCTGGGGCTTTTACCCCGAGGCCCAAGAGCTGGACGTGCATCCCGGCGCGGTCAACCAGATGCTCTTCGTGGCGCAGAACCCCACCGACAAGCCCATGACCGCCCAGGCGGTGCCGAGCATTTCACCGGGCACGGCGGCGGTGTACTTCCACAAGACCGAGTGCTTTTGCTTCACCCAGCAGGTCTTGCAGCCGGGTGAGCGCATCGAAATGCCGGTGCGTTTCATCGTCGACCGCGCCCTGCCCGACGAGGTGAAACACCTGACCCTCGCCTATACGCTGTTCGATATCACCGCTCGCCAGCCGCCCGCGCCCGTCGCACGAAATGGCGGTTAGCCAGGAGAAATGCAAATGGCCACTCATCACGAGCATTACTACGTTCCGGCCCAAAGCAAATGGCCGATCATCGCCACGGTTGCCCTGGCCGTGACCATGTTCGGCCTGGGCACCTGGTTCAACGATATGAAGGCGGCGCGTGCCGGTCATGGGCCGTGGATCATGCTGGTTGGCGGGCTGCTGGTGGCGTACATGATGTTCGGCTGGTTCGGCACGGTGATCCGCGAAAGCCGCGCCGGGCTGTACAGCGCGCAAATGGACCGCACCTTCCGCTGGGGTATGAGCTGGTTTATCTTTTCCGAGGTGATGTTTTTCATCGCCTTCTTTGGCGCGCTGTTTTACGTGCGCACCTGGGCCGGCCCCTGGCTGGGCGGCGAAGGCAGCAAGGGCATCGCCCATATGCTGTGGCCGGATTTCCAGTATGCCTGGCCAATGCTCAACACCCCCGATCCGGCCCGCTACCCGGCGCCCAAGGGCATCATCGACCCCTGGCATCTGCCGTTGATCAACACGATCCTGCTGGTCAGCTCCAGTGTGACTGTCACCATCGCCCACCATGCGCTGAAAAAAGGCCATCGCGGCGCCTTGAAGCTATGGCTGGGCATTACCGTACTGCTGGGCCTGAGCTTCCTGACCTTGCAGGCCGAGGAATATGTGCACGCTTATAAAGAGCTGGGCCTGACTCTGGGCTCGGGCGTTTATGGCGCGACATTCTTCATGCTCACCGGTTTTCACGGCGCCCACGTCACGATTGGCTCGATCATTTTATTGGTGATGCTGATCCGCGTTCTGCGTGGGCATTTCGATGCCGAGCATCAGTTTGGCTTCGAGGCGGCAAGTTGGTATTGGCACTTTGTCGATGTGGTGTGGGTAGGGCTCTTTGTATTTGTGTACGTCCTGTAATTGGAGCTGAACTCAGGGCTCATGTGGGACCGGCTTCAGCCGGGAAGGCGGCTCGTCTGATCAAGAAAGTGAGGGGGACTGTATTGGCCTTTTCCCGGCTAAAGCCGGTCCCACAGAATTCAGATTTAGATGCGGTGGTCAATATTTCACCAAGGCACACGGGACACCAACTGCCCGCTATAGAACCCCCAGGTAATTAACCCGAGGGTAATGACCGCCAGGCACACGCGCACGGTCAGGGCCTTGAGCAGGCGGGTGGAATGGCCGCCGTCCTTGACCAGAAAGAACAGCCCGCTGAACAGGCTGGCGATGGTGGCGAAGAGCATGACGACGATAGCGACTTTAAGCATGGCGAAGCCTGCGGGAGTCAGGACATGCACATGAGTATAGGAGGCCGCTTGCCGACCCTGGTGGTCCTGGCGTTGCTGCCGTTGTTGATCAGCCTCGGTTGCTGGCAATTGGGCCGGGCCGAAGAGAAGCGCGCGATGCTGACCCAATATGCTGAACGCAAGGTGGCGCAGCCGCTGAGCAGCGCCCAGCTTGCAACCATGGCCGATCCGGCGTGGCGTCGGGTGAGGTTGTCCGGGCATTTCGATGTGGAGCACAGCCTGCTGCTGGACAACAGTCAGCGCGACGGCCGGATCGGCATCGAGCTGCTGCAACCCTTCGAGGATCAGGCCAGCGGGCTGTGGCTGTTGGTCAATCGCGGCTGGCTGCCCTGGCCGGACCGGCGCACTCCGCCGACTTTCGACACCCCGGGGCAGGTGCTGAATCTCGAGGCTTGGGTCTATGCGCTACCCGGTGCGACCTTTCAGTTGCATGCCGACCCGACGGGGGCGCCCTGGCCGCGACTGGTCACGGCGGTGGATCCGGCGAAGCTCTGGGCCGAATTGGGCCGCGAAGGTTTTGCCCAGCAATTGCGCCTGGCACCCGGCCCGGCGGCTTACCGACTGGACTGGCCGGTGGTGGCCATGGGGCCGGAGAAGCATCTGGGCTATGCGGTGCAGTGGTTCGCCATGGCGGCGACCCTGACAGTGCTGGCCCTCTACCTGGGATGGCGCACGCGCAAAAATCGCAAGGAGAACGCCCATGGCCGCGACCAGCAACCCGTTCCACGCCTCTGAACCACGCCCGGACCGACGCAAAGGCCGCTTGCAGCTGTTACTGGTGCTGCTGGTAGCGCTGGGGCCGATGGTCCTGGCCACCAGCATGTACAAGTTCAAGTTCTGGGTGCCGGACAGCCGTATCTATCACGGCGAATTGATTGGCAATGGCCAGACCCGCGCTGATCTCGGCGTGCAGAGTGAAGAAAAACGCTGGCAGTTGCTGGTCAGCGCGCCCGGAAGTTGCGAGGCCGATTGCCAGCAACTGGTGTACCTGGCCCGGCAGATTCAGATCGGCCTGGGACGGGATGCCGGACGCGCAAGCCATGCCTTGAGCAGCGCGCAACCATTGGATGCGGTCTACACGGCGAAGCTTGCGCGTGAATATCCGCAGTTGCAGCGCTATCCGCTGGATTTACCGGCTTTTCGCAAGGCCGTGCCCGGCCTCGACGCTCCGCGACTATGGATCGTCGATCCACACGGCAATCTGGTGCTGCGTTATGGCGCCGAGGTCAACGGCAAGGATCTGCTCAATGACCTGCGGCATCTGCTGAAGCTGTCGAATATCGGCTAGGAGGTCAGCATGACCAGGCCCGGATTTCGTCTTGCGTTGCTGGCCACCGTGTTGGCCTTTCTGGTGGTCATGCTGGGTGCCTATACCCGGCTGACCCATGCCGGTCTGGGCTGCCCCGACTGGCCCGGCTGCTATGGCTTTATCAGCGTGCCGCAAACGCCCGCGCAACTGGCCCATGCCGAGCGCCATTACCCGGACACCCCGGTGCAGGCCGACAAAGGCTGGAGCGAGATGACCCACCGTTATTTCGCCGGTGGCCTGACATTGTCGATTCTGCTGCTGGCCGCTCAGGCCTGGCGGCGTCGGCAACTGGCGGGGCAACCGGTGAAACTGCCCTGGCTGATCCTTGCCGTGGTCATGGCTCAGGCCACCTTCGGTATGTGGACGGTGACGCTCAGGCTCTGGCCGCAGATGGTCACCGCGCATCTGCTGGGCGGCATGCTGACCCTGAACCTGCTGTTTCTGCTGACGCTGCGCCTGAGTGGCGTCTGGGCTGCGATGCCGCAGCTGTCGTCCCGTCTACGTCGGCTTGCTGCTATCGGGCTGGTGCTGGTGGCGGTGCAGGTAGCCTTGGGTGGCTGGGTCAGCGCCAATTACGCCGCCATGGCCTGTACCGATCTGCCGACGTGCCAGGGGCAATGGTGGCCCGAGGCGGATTTCGGCAATGGCTTTCATCTGACGCAGCCCGTAGGTGAGCATTATCTGGGCGGCAAGCTCGACAGCGAAGCCCGCACGGCGATCCACCTGACCCATCGCCTGGGCGCGGTGCTGGTCACGCTGTCCGTGCTGAGCCTGGCCTGGCAGCTGCGGGCCGCCGGGCTCAAGGCGTTGGCCGGGTTATTGGTTGCGGCCCTGGCCCTGCAAATCGGCCTGGGTTTGAGCAACGTGTTGTTTCATCTGCCTCTGCCGGTGGCCGTGGCCCATAACTCAGGGGCGGCGCTGTTGTTGCTGGGGATGACGCTGGTCAATTACCGGTTAAGGATTGTCACGCCACAACCCTGTGGGAGCCGCCTGGGTGGCGATCGCGTTGGCGCTAACAACCTGGATCGTCCGGTCTTTCTGCGACCGCAGATGCAACCCTATCGCCACCAAGGCGGCTCCCACGTTTTTGACAGGAGTCATCCGTGAACCTATTGATCGAGACTCGCCACCCCCTCTGGCGCGACTACCTGGAACTGACCAAACCCAAGGTCGTCGCGCTGATGCTGATCACTTCGCTGATCGGCATGCTCCTGGCCAGCCACCAGGCGCTGCCCTGGACGCTGCTGCTGTTCGGCAATCTGGGCATCGGCCTGTGCGCGGGCGGTGCGGCGGTGGTCAATCATGTGGTGGATCGGCGTATCGATGCGCTGATGTCCCGTACCCACAAACGACCTGTGGCCGAAGGGCGTATTTCGCCGCCTGCGGCCCTGGCCTTTGCCCTGCTTCTGGCGGTGAGCGGGCAAGTGCTGTTGCTGATATTCACCAATAGCCTGGCGGCCTGGCTGACACTGGCGTCGCTGCTGGGTTATGCGGTGATCTACACGGGCTTTCTCAAGCGCGCCACGCCGCAGAACATCGTCATCGGCGGTCTGGCCGGAGCTGCGCCGCCGCTGTTGGGCTGGGTGGCGGTCAGCGGCCAGGTCAGCGCCGAGCCCCTGCTGCTGGTGCTGATCATCTTCGCCTGGACCCCGCCGCACTTCTGGGCCCTGGCGATTCATCGCAAGGAGGAATACGCCAAGGCCGCCATTCCCATGTTGCCGGTGACCCATGGTGAGCGTTACACCAAGTTGCATATCGTGCTCTACACCGGCATCTTGTTGGCCGCCAGCCTGATGCCTTTTGTGATTCGCATGAGTGGCGTGCTGTACCTGATCTGCGCCACGGCCCTGGGCCTGCGCTTTCTGTATTGGGCCTGCGTGCTGTACCGTGGCACTCGACCGCACGCGGCGATCAGTACCTTCAAGTACTCTATTTATTACCTGTTCCTGTTGTTTGCCGCCCTGCTCGCCGACCATTACTTTTCGTTGATGCCATGACCCGAACCCAGAAGACCGTTTTCATTCTTGTCGCCATCGTCACACTGATCATGGGCCTGACGGTCTATCGGGTGCTGTCCGGCAATAACCAGGGCGCTCAGGTCGGGATGATCGACGCCGGCATCATCCTGCTGCCCCAGAGCCGCACGGTGCCGGACATGGCCATGACCAATCAGGACGGCCGGGCGGTGTCGCTCAGTGATCTGAAAGGCAAGTGGACGTTGCTGTTCTTCGGCTACACCTTCTGCCCGGATATCTGCCCGACCACTCTCGCACAACTGCGTCAGATCAAGAGCGAGCTGCCCAAGGAAGCGGTCAGCAACCTGCGCGTGGTACTGGTCAGCGTCGACCCGAACCGCGACACCCCGCAGCAGCTCAAGCAGTACCTGGGCTACTTCGATAAAGATTTCGTCGGCCTCAGCGCCCCGGTGGCGCAGATCCAGAAACTGGCCAATGCCGTGAGCATTCCGTTTATCCCCGCCGATACCAGCAAGCCGAACTACACCGTTGATCACAGCGGCAACCTGGTGATCCTCGGCCCGGACGGCACTCAGCGCGGCTTTATCCGCGCGCCCATGAGCAATCCGAAGCTGGTGGCGCAACTGCCCAATCTGCTTGGCCGACAGTAGCCACGCCGCTCGGCAAAATTCCCTTACATGTCCTTGCGCTTAGTGGCAACGTACAACGGTGAACCAAACATTTACGAAGGAGCCGTTCATGTCACGTCCTGAACACTCGTCCTTCGCCAACCATTTCGTCCCGGCGCCGGGGCTGGGCAATCCGCATCTGCAAACCCTGTGGGGGCCGTTGTGGCGCCGCACCATCCATCTGGAGCGCCCGCGCGAGCGTATCTGGCTCAAGGACGGCGACTTTCTCGACCTGGACTGGCACGGTCCGCATCAAGCCGATGCGCCACTGGTATTGGTGTTGCACGGGCTGACCGGCTCGTCCAACTCGCCCTACGTGGTGGGTCTGCAACAGGCCATGGCCGAGCAAGGCTGGGCCTCCGTGGCGTTGAACTGGCGCGGCTGCTCCGGTGAGCCCAACCTGCTGTCGCGCAGCTATCACTCCGGCGCCAGCGAAGACCTGGTAGAAGTGATCGCCCACCTGCGTGCCCTGCGGCCCATGGCCCCGCTCTACGCCGTGGGCTATTCATTGGGCGGCAATGTGCTGCTTAAGCACCTGGGGGAGTCCGGCGCCAACAGTGAACTGCTCGGCGCCGTGGCGGTGTCGGTGCCGTTTCGTCTGGACGAGTGCGCTGATCGCATCGGCCAGGGCTTTTCCCGGATCTATCAGCGGCATTTCATGCGCGAGATGGTCAATTACATCCGTGACAAGCAACGGCGCTTCCAGCATGAAGGGTTGAGCGAGGGCCTGGCCGAGTTGTCCGCCCTTGGCTCCCTGGAAAACATGCGCACCTTCTGGGATTTCGATGGCCGGGTCACTGCGCCCCTGCATGGCTTTGCCGACGCCAAGGACTACTATCGCCGCGCCTCCAGTCGTTATTTTCTCGGACAGATTCGTACGCCGACCCTGATCATTCAGTCCACCGACGACCCCTTCGTGTTTATCCACAGCCTGCCCGAAGCCCATGAATTGTCGTCCTGCACCGAACTGGAATTGCAGGCCCGGGGCGGTCATGTCGGATTTGTCGACGGCACGCTGAAGAAACCGGGGTATTACCTGGAACGGCGTATCCCTTTGTGGCTGACCAGCGCCCACAGCGGCGAGTTGCACAGCTGAGCTGCACAAATCTTCGAGACGATGACTGTGTGAATCTTTAAGCTGCCGGGACAAGGAGAACTATCTATGTCCCGCAGTCAGTTTTTTTCTCGCGGTCTTCGCGACAGCGTACCGATGCTGGTCGGTATTGCCCCATTTGGTATTATTTTTGGCACGCTGGCCGGTGTTTCCGGCCTGTCTCTGTGGCAGTCGGTAGGCATGTCGCTGTTCGTCTACGCCGGTTCGGCGCAATTTATCGTGATCAGCCTGATGGGCGCCGGAGCCAGTGCCGTGGTGATCTTGCTGACTACCTTTATCGTCAATCTGCGCCATGTACTGTACAGCGCGACCCTGCAACCTCAGGTCAGCGAGCTGCCGCAGCGCTGGCGTCTGCTGTTGGCGTTCTGGCTGACTGACGAGACCTTTGCCGTGGTCCAGCGTTTCTACCTGGTCCATGGCCGCACGCCTCTGGCGCACTGGTATTGGCTCGGTGTGGCCAGTGCCTTGTATGCCTGCTGGGTGCTCAGCTCGCTGGTTGGCGTGCTGTTCGGTCAGGCCGTGCCGGATATGGCCGGTTGGGGCCTGGAGTTCGCCATGTTGGCGACATTTATCGGCATCGTCGTGCCGCTGTTGCGCAACAAGCCGCAGATCGCCGCCGCCCTGGCTGCCGCCGCAGTCGCCCTGCTGACCTATAGCTGGCCGTACAAACTCGGGCTGATGGCCGCCGCCTTCGGCGGGATTGCCGTAGGCGTGCTGCTTGAGCGGCGCAAAGCCGATCTGGCCCAGGGCGATGAGGTGCACTCATGAGTTACTGGTGGCTGATCCTTGGCATGACTGCCATTACTTTTCTCATGCGCTATAGCTTGTTTGCCTGGCCCAACATCAGCTTCCCGCCGGTGGTTCGTCAGGGGCTGCACTATGTGCCCACCGCCGTGCTGACTGCCATCGTCGCCCCCGGCATGCTGTTGCCCGATGGCGAACACTGGCAGGTGAGTTTCGATAACGCTTATTTGCTGGCGGGGATCGTGGCGATTGCCATTGCCGCGTTCAGCCGCAATTTGCTGGCGACCATTGGCGGTGGGTTGCTGGTGTTCTTTGCGTTGCGGTGGGTGTTGGGGCAATAGGTTTTGCACATGCCAGGTGGGACCGGCTTTAGCCGGGAAGACGATATTCCAGACGCCGAAATGCATCGACTGGACTGGCCTCTTCCCGGCTGAAGCCGGTCCCACAATAGCTGCTACGAAGCTCGCTTACTCCCCCGTCGCAACCTCGCGGGATGGATCGGTAATCCATTCGCTCCACGACCCCGCATACAGCTTGCCTAACGGATAACCGGCCAGGCACATGGCGAACAGGTTATGGCAGGCGGTCACGCCGGAGCCGCAATAAGAAACCAGTTTGTCCGGCGAGCGCCCCTTCAGCTGTTCTTCAAAACGCAGTTTGAGCTGTTCGGCGGGCAAGAAGCGTCCGTCCGGGCCGAGGTTATCGGTGAAGGCGACACATTGCGCTCCCGGAATGTGCCCGGCCACCGGGTCGATCGGCTCGACTTCGCCACGGAAGCGCGCACCGGCACGGGCGTCGATCAGGGTCATTTCTGGATTGCCGAGTTTCTTGTGCAGTTTTTCCGCTGTCAGTAGCAGGTCCATGTCCGGCTTGCCGGTAAAGCGGCCCTGATAATTGCTCGGTGGATCGAGGCTCAGAGGCAGACCCGCCGCATGCCAGGCCTTGAGGCCGCCATCGAGCAGGTACACGCCGCTGCGCTTGCCCAGCCAGGCCAGGCTCCACCAGGCGCGGGCCGCGTACATGCCGAGGCCGTCGTCATAGAGCACGACTTCGCTGTCCGGGTCGATACCCCAGTTCTGCAGGCGTTGCACCAGTGCCTGGGGGTCAGGCAGTGGATGACGGCCGGTCTTGCCCTTACTGATCGGACCGCTGAGGTCGCGCTCCAGGTCGGCAAAGTGAGCCCCGGCAATGTGCCCTCCGGCATAGCTGCGCTGGCCGTAATCCAGGTCTTCCAGGGCAAAGCGGCAATCGAGAATGACCAACCCCGGTTGCTCCAGACGGTCGGCCAGTTGTTGCGGGCTGATCAGTTGCGCAAGTGACATCTCGGACTCCTGTGGATAAGTCATGGACGGTTACTCCAGCGCCTGTAGCAAGGGCACGTAGAACGCCTCGCACAGCGCATTCACCTCGTCCCGCGCCAGGGCGGTGACGTAGGCGGATTCAAGCATCAATACCTGATAGACACCGCGACGGATGGCATCTTCGTTCAGGTATGCGGGATTTTCCCGAGTGGTGCACAGAAAGCGCACCCACGAGGTGAGGATAATCCAGGTATTGAGGGTCAGGGATTCGATCTGCACCTTGTCCATGGCCAGGATGCCAGCCTCGACGAAGCTGGCGTAGATCGCTTTGGCCTGGATCAGGCAATGCTGGGAAAAACGTCGGTAGCGTGCCGCCAGCTCCGGGTCGGCGTCCAGCAGGTGTTCGAGATCGCGGTGCAGAAAGCGGTAGCGCCACATGCCGTCGAGAATTTCCAGCAGGTACTGGCGCATGTCTTCGACCTTGGGCAGGCGGCCCTTGGGCGGGTGCAGAAAGCTCTGGACCAGGGTTTCGTACTCGCCGAACAGCTCGGCGATGATCGCCTGCTTGTTGGGGAAGTGGTAGTACAGATTGCCCGGCGAAATCTCCATGTGCGCGGCGATGTGGTTGGTGCTCACACTGCGCTCACCGTGCTGGTTGAACAGTGCAAGACTGCTCTGCACGATGCGTTCACGGGTTTTCAGACGTGGGGCCATGCTTGATCGACATGTTATTGGAGTGTTGCCGATCTTAACGCAAGCTGTGGCTAAACTTTCTTTCATCTTGCGCGAGCTTTGTCTTCCTTGCGCGTTGCCACACTATGCCACTGTCACAGGGGCGCCCATCGGCTGCCCTGTCTAATAAAAACTTCAGGGAGCGCACCGCGCCCATGACTCATGTACTCGTCATCGAGGACGATTGCGCGACTGCCAATGAAATCGAAGCCGCTCTGCAGGACCACGGTTTTAGCGTGATCTGCGTGGATAACGGCCGTGAAGGCCTGTCACAGGCCTTTACCGACAGGTTCGACCTGATTGTGCTGGACCGCATGTTGCCCGGCACTATTGATGGCCTGGGCGTGCTCACTGCTCTGCGTGCGGCCAGTATGGCCACACCGGTACTGATCCTCAGCGCGTTGAGTGCCTTGGACGAGCGAGTCCGTGGCCTGCGCGCCGGGGGTGACGATTACCTGACCAAGCCTTTCGAGTTCATCGAGCTGACCGCCCGCCTGGATGCCCTCATGCGGCGCCGCAGCGTGACCTCCAATCCGGAGCGCGAAAGCCGCCTGAAAGTCGGCAAGCTGGAAATCGACCTGCTGAACCGCAGCGTGCGGCGTGGCGATCGCGTGATTGAACTGCTGCCTCGTGAATACGCGCTGCTCGAACACTTGATGCGCCATGCCGATCAGGTGATGACCCGCACCATGTTGTTCGAGACCGTGTGGAATTACAGCTACGACGAGCACACCAATGTCATCGAAGTACATATCGGCCGTCTGCGCCGCAAGATCGATGGCGAAGGTGAAGCGCAAATGATCCATACCGTCCGGGGGGCCGGCTATGTTCTTCGTTCATTTGAATGACATTCCGCGCACCATCAGTTTCCGCACCGGGCTTATGTTTCTAGGGTTGTTCGGCTTCTCGTTCCTGGCACTGTTCGGTTATATCTACTGGCAGACAGCGTTTTATCTCACCACTGAAACCGACGCCACACTGCATCGCCAGGTAGAAAATCGCAGCCGGCAACCGCCTGTACTGATGGAGCGGGAGATTCGCAAGCATGAGGCGCAGGATGCCGAAGGCCGCTTGCCCCATACCCTTTATGACGAGCAAGGCAACTACGTCGCAGGTGCCATGCGCACGCTGCCATCGTTCAAGGCTTTTGATGAGCCCGTCGAGTTTCTCTGGTTGAACCCCAATGGCCTTCAGCGGATGGTGCGCTTCATGGTTCACCGGCTGGACGACAACAGGATTCTGTTGGTCGCCCAGGATATGCAGGACATTCGCGAGTTCGACGAACTGCTGGTCAATGCCCTGATCTCAGGCGGCTGCCTGCTATTGCTGGTCGGGCTGTTGGGGGCGATCTGGCTGGGTCACTCCGCACGACGGCGGCTGGACACCCTCACTGATGCGATCAAGGGCATTTTCGAGGGTGACCTCAGCGGGCGCTTGCCTACCCGTGGTAATCACGATGACATCGACCGTATCGCCCATGTGGTCAATGGCATGCTTGATGAACTTGAACGGCTGATGAGCGAAGTAAAAGGCGTCTGCGACGACATCGCCCACGACCTGCGCACACCACTGACACGTTTGATTGCCGGGCTCGAACGCGCCCAGCGTCGGGGGCTTCGCGATGATGAATATGCCGGCGCCATCGATGCGGCAATTACCGAGGCCCGCGGGTTGATGCTGACGTTCCGGGCGTTGCTGCGTATTTCCGAAATTGAAGGCAGCGCCCGGCGCAGTAATTTCACGGAAGTCGACCTGAATCAGATTGGTGCCGATGTCGCCGAGTTTTTCACGCCGTTGGCTGAGGACAGAGGCATTACCCTCAATTTTACGCCAGCCGATACCCCGGCCCTGCGCTTGGGTGATGCGCAGTTGCTGTTCGACGCGGCCTGCAATCTGCTGGACAACGCGGTCAAGTTTTCCCCGGATAACGGGCGGATTCAGGTAGACATCATCGTCACCGCCCAAGGCCCTGGCCTGAGCGTCAGCGATAACGGCCCCGGCATTGCGCCGCAGGAACGTGAGGCAGTATTTCGCCGTCTGTATCGCTCGGAGTCGAGCCGGCAAACGCCGGGCAACGGCTTGGGGCTGAGCATGGCAGCGGCGGTGGCCCGGCTGCATGAGATGAGCCTGACCGTACATGACGCTGAACCGGGTTGCCGCATGGAATTGCTTAGTGTGCGTGGGCTTTGATCGCAGGAGCCCGCTTGCTGGCAATAGCGTCAGGTCAGTCGACGAAAGTGTCGCCTGTCACACCGCATCGCCAGCAAGCCGGCTCCCACAAAACCCTATTTCAACCCATAATCAGGTTGTTTTCAGGCCAGATCAAACCGATCCAGATTCATCACCTTGGTCCACGCCTTGACGAAGTCGGCAACGAACTTGCCTTCGGCGTCGGTACTGCCATAGACCTCGGCAATCGCCCGCAATTGCGCGTGTGAGCCAAACACCAGGTCGACACGGGTCGCGGTCCATTTCGGCGCACCGGTCTTGCGGTCACGGCCTTCGAAGGTCGTGCGCGATGCCGGTTTCCACTCGGTGCCCATATCCAGCAGGTTGATGAAGAAGTCATTGCTCAGCGCTTGCGGGCGTTGGGTAAAGACGCCGTGGGCGCTGTCGCCGACATTGGCCTTGAGCACGCGCAGGCCGCCGAGCAGTACAGTCATTTCCGGCGCGGTCAGGGTCAGCAGTTGCGCCTTGTCCACCAGCAGGGCTTCGGCGGATACGGTGTACTGGCCCGCCAGATAGTTGCGAAAGCCATCGGCGATGGGCTCCAGGTAGCCGAACGACTCGACATCGGTCTGCTCCTGACTCGCGTCCATACGCCCCGGAGTAAACGGTACGCTGACGTTATGCCCGGCGTTCTTGGCTGCCTGTTCCACGCCGACGCTACCGGCCAGCACGATCAGGTCGGCGAGGGAAACTTGCTTGCCGCCGACGTTGAAGGCGCTCTGGATACCTTCGAGGGTGCTCAGTACGACGGCCAGTTGCTCAGGCTGATTGACCGCCCAGTCCTTTTGCGGCGCCAGGCGCAGACGGCCACCGTTGGCGCCACCACGCTTGTCCGAACCACGGAAAGTCGAAGCGGCTGCCCAGGCGGTGGAGACCAGTTGTGTAACGGTCAGGTCCGAGGCGGCGATCTTGCTCTTGAGTGCGGCGATATCGTTGTCATCGATCAGCGGGTGATCGACTGCCGGAATCGGGTCCTGCCAGAGCAGCTCTTCAGCGGGCATTTCCGGGCCGAGGTAACGGGGCAGCGGGCCCATGTCGCGGTGGGTCAGCTTGAACCAGGCGCGGGCGAAGGCATCGGCCAACTGCTCGGGATTGTTCAGGAAGCGTCGGGAAATCGGCTCGTAGATAGGGTCGAAGCGCAGGGCCAGGTCTGAGGTGAGCATGGTCGGCGCATGACGCTTGCTCGGATCATGGGCATCCGGGATCTTGCCTGCGCCTGCACCGTTTTTAGGCGTCCACTGATGGGCGCCGGCCGGGCTCTTGGTCAGCTCCCAGTCGAAGGCGAACATGTTTTCCAGGTACTCGTTGCTCCATTGGGTCGGAGTCGAAGTCCAGGTGACTTCCAGGCCACTGGAAATGGTGTCGCCGCCTTTGCCGCTGCCGAAGCTGTTTTTCCAGCCGAAGCCCTGGTCTTCAAGGCCAGCCGCTTCCGGTTCAGGGCCGACGTTGGAAGCCGGGCCTGCGCCGTGGGTCTTGCCGAACGCGTGACCGCCGGCGATCAGGGCGACAGTTTCTTCGTCATTCATGGCCATGCGGCCGAACGTTTCGCGGATGTCTTTTGCCGACGCCACTGGGTCGGGCACGCCTTCCGGACCTTCCGGGTTCACGTAGATCAGGCCCATCTGCACGGCGGCCAGGGGATTTTCCAGGGTGCGTTCGCCCTGGTGGGTACGGCTTTCTTCGTTGCCGTGCTTCTCCGGCTCGGCGACCAGGGTGCCTTCGCCCGGTGGCTGGGTCTGCTGGCCATAACGGACGTCGCCGCCCAGCCAGGTTTTTTCGTTGCCCCAGTACACGTCTTCTTCCGGCTCCCAGACGTCAGGACGTCCGCCGGAGAAACCAAAGGTCTTGAAGCCCATGGATTCGAGGGCAACGTTGCCGGTGAGGATGATCAGGTCGGCCCAGGAGATCTTGCGGCCGTATTTCTGTTTGATCGGCCAGATCAGACGACGGGCCTTGTCCAGGCTGACGTTGTCCGGCCAGCTGTTGAGCGGCGCAAAACGTTGCTGCCCTGCCCCGGCGCCGCCACGGCCATCAGCGGTACGGTAGGTCCCGGCGCTGTGCCAAGCCATACGAACGAAGAACGGGCCGTAATGACCGAAGTCCGCGGGCCACCAGTCCTGGGAATCCGTCATCAGCGCGTGCAGGTCGCGCTTTACCGCTTCCAGATCCAGGCTTTTGAATTCCGTCGCGTAGTCAAACGCCTCGCCCATTGGGTCGGACAGTAATGAGTGCTGATGCAGGATTTTCAGATTCAATTGGTCCGGCCACCAGTCACGGTTACTGGTGCCACCGCCTGCGGCGTGGTTGAACGGGCATTTGGATTCGGTCATATCTGCTCCTGTCTAGGTCGTTTTTTCGCAAAACCTGTGGGAGCCGCCTTGGTGGCGATGACGCCGGAACTGGCGACAGCGTGAGCCATGTCGATCTGCGTCGCTCATGTCACCGCTATCGCCAGCAAGCCGGCTCCCACAAAAGCTGTGTTTATCCCCTCGGCTTGCCGCGCAACATGCTGCCCAGCACCTCGTCCCTTCTGATCCAGCCATGAAAAAGCGCCGCCGCGAGATGGGTGAGGATGGTCAGGAAAAACAGGTAGGCCAGGTAGCGATGAGCTTTGCGCAGGAAGGCGAAGGTCTCGGCATTGGCGGCCAGAATCGATGGCAGGCGGATCGAGCTGCTGAGCATCACCGGGTCTCCGGCGGCGCAAATCATGGCCCAACCAATCAGCGGCATCGCCAGCATCATTGCGTACAGCAGGTAGTGGGAAAGCTTGGCGGCCAGGGCTTGCCATGCAGGCAGGTCGGCTGGCAGCGGCGGCTGGGTCGTCGACAGGCGTACGACAATGCGCACGATCACCAGTAGCAGAATGGCGATGCCCAGCGGCTTGTGCAGATGCAACAGCCATTCATGCCGCTCGGAGACCGACGCCACCATACCGGCACCGATAAACAGCATGGCGATCACCATCACGGCCATCAGCCAGTGCAGCAGGCGCGCCAGTGGCGCGAAATGTGAAGTTGGCTGGTTCATGGCTGTTGCCCCTTGGCGGGTGCCGCCTGCAATTGATCGACTTCTGCGGTGCGGCGCATGTAGGACGTCGCGTAGGCGGCCGAGCGGGCGGCGAGCAATGGATCGTCTGAGCCCTCGATGCCACTTGGCAGCACCAGCGGGTCGAAGTTGATATCGCGGCAGTCACCGCTGAGCTGCGGTGTGGTGCTGTCCACCACCAGGGTGCCGGCGTTCACTGTCTTACGCTCGGCAGGCCATTGTTTGGTGGCATCGCCGGTAGGGTCGCCGGGGTTGGCCAGGGTCAGCACCAGGTCCCAGCGTTGCGGGCCGCTGGCTACTTTTTGAGTCAGGTCACTTTCCAGATAGTCCTTGGCGTCCGGGGTCGGTGCCGGGTCTTTCGCTTGAGCCACCAGGTTCCAGCGCACGGCCTGACGCTGGCCGCTGGCGTTGACCAGGACAAACGCGTTGACGCTGTTGTAGGTCTCGGTGACGAAGCTGGCAGACGGCTTGGCAGTTTTCACCCAGGCCAGGAACGGCTGTGCTTCCGGGTGCGCGGCGAAGAATGCCGGGGGCTTGGCCGGGTCGGGCTTGCCGGTGTTCGGGTCTGGCGCGGTGGCCTTGAGCAGGTCGGTAAACGCCTGGGGCGTGGCCACCGGAAACACCGGCATGCTGTTCATGCCGCTGCGCCACTGTTCACCGTTGGCCTGCCGATACTCCACGGCAAAGCTGCGGATCGGCGCAGCGCTGTCCGGCGAGTACGGATTGCCGGTGGGCAGGGCGAAGCGGCCGATGATGGGCGTACGGCCGCTGGCAAAAACCTGGGCTGTGGACAGGGAAGCGGCAGCGCCATTGCTTTCGAAGTAACCCGCTACGCATTGGCCTTTGGGGTGATTGCGGCGGTAGCCGGGGAATACGCCGTTGTTGTGTTCGAAGGTGTCGACGATTCGCGCGGGCGTCAGGCGTTGTGGGTCAAGGGCGCCACTGACGTAGGCAAAGGTGGCGGCGGCAATGCCGACCACAATGCCGATGCCTGCCAGACGCAGAATGATGGCCGAATTGCTTAGTGGCGGCGGTTTAGGGTGCAAGGGTGGTTCACGGTCACTCATCGGGAAACTCCGGGCCTTCGGCCTCTATAAAAAGTAGGAATAGTGTGACGCCGCTCAGGGCGGCTTATTCCGGTATAGAAATATAGTGGCTGACGGCCGGAGTAGCGCTGGTCAGGCGGCCGCTCGGCTCAACGGTGCCTGAGCGGCAGTTACTGTGGGGGCGAGGAAGGCAGGCGGGCTATAACGAATGCGCGCAAATGTCGGGTCTGGCGACTCGCAGCTTATGGCTGTTGAGCCAATGGAATGAAGGTACAAGGCGCATGGCCCGAATAGCCGAGTGCCGCGCCTTGCTGCAGAAGGCTGGCGGCCAGATTCTGATCTGCCAGCTGGAACGTCCACCCATGGTCGCCGTCAGCCTCATCGACTTGTGCGGCTGCGGCAAGGAACGCGGATCTGTCCGGCAGGTAAGTGGCGAAGCCATCACTCTTCAAGGCGGTGGTGCTGATGCCCAGGCGTGCGCAAATGGCGGCCTTGGCGCGAATGTCCTCGCGGTCTGCCTGGCGCGATTGTTCAATCAGCGCTGCCAGCTCCGTATCGACCAGTTGCCCACCGACAATCAACTGCGGCCCCTGCTCCCAGGACTCGGGTGGGCAGTCCTTACGTTCAGGTCGCAGAGGGATGTGCGGGTTGATTTCCATCGGATAGATGCGACAGACCAGCGGGCGCGACTCGTAAATACCGCAGCGGTTATCGGCATCCAGGTTCCGGCAGGGACCGGCGTTGTAGGCGGCAAAGGTAATCGCCAGCCAGGCGTGCGCGGTGCCGCTGCTGACCCGCACGGATCGGCGCAGGGCGTGTTCGCGTTGCGTATCGGTAATGCCGAGGCCGCTATCGAGAAAGGCTTCGACCAGTACAATGATCGTGCCGCCATCCCCCGCCCAGCGCCGCGCTTCGGCCAATGTCAGCGGCACATGATGATCGTTACAGCATTTGCCGCAACCAACGCATGAATAGGTTGTGCTGATCAACTTGCCACCTCACCGGATTTTTTCTTGGAAGGCGGCAAGTATGTCGGTTCGCAGGTGTTAAGGTGTTCACATTTTGTTTAACTATTTGGGAGGACTTGGGATCACTTCACTTTTTTAATCGTGTCGCCCTCGCGGCTAACGCCGCTCCTGAGGGGAATCGTATTCATTCAAAAAAACTATTGGATATATTTAAAATAAAAAACGCCGCACAGAATGCGGCGTTTTGTTTTTTACATTGAGCATAGTAGCGCCAGAATCAATTAACCGTTTTGACGACCGTAACCCATGGTGGTGTATTCAAGGCTGTGTTTTGCACCGGTGCTATCCACGTAAGTCAGCTGGGTTTTAACCAGACCGTCGAATTTTTCAGGGTCTTGGGAGTTGCTGACGCCGGTGACTTTGGCGACGTCCAAGCCTTTGTGTTGGTTATACTGCTCTACCTGGGTCAGCGGTTTGGCGCTGGCAGAGGTGTAGGTAAGTTCATTGGCCGAGGCAAAAACACTGAACAATGAGAGTGCGGCAAAGGCTACGTATTTCATGTGAATCTCCAATAAATTAGTTTGAGTCTAAAGTGAACCAAGCGGTTGTTCGTTGGCTTCTGGAGTTGATTCTGCGCGGTTATTGAATGAAGGGTAAATATTTGCGATCGATAGGAGACATCAGTGGTATCGATGTTTGCTTATTTCACTATTAATGGTTATCACGCGGGTATTTGACTTCTCTGTGCCAAGGCTCTAAACAGGGCGTTACCGTTTATACGAGAGCTCTGTCATGTCCGGCCCTGCACAACCCGCCTCTGAGCTCGACCGCCTGTTCGCTCTGCAGCGCCAGGCTTATGCCGCCAATCCGCTGCCTGCGCTGGGTCAACGTCTGCAATGGCTGAAAAGCCTGCGCGACCTGCTGTTGAGTGAGCAGGAGGCACTGATTGCCGCCATCAGCCAGGACTTCAGCCATCGCAGCGCTGATGAAACCCGCCTGGCCGAACTGATGCCCAGTCTGCTGGGTATCAAGGACGCGCGTCGGCATCTCAAGCAATGGATGAAACCGTCGCGTCGCCGGGTTGGCCTGGCGTTTCAGCCGGCGTCGACCAGGGTGGTTTATCAGCCACTGGGCGTGGTCGGGATTATCGTGCCGTGGAATTACCCGTTGTTTCTCGCCGTCGGCCCAATGATCGGCGCCCTGGCTGCAGGCAATCGAGTGATGCTCAAACTCAGTGAATCCACCCCGGCCACTGGAGAGTTGCTCAAACGCCTGTTCGCTCGGGTGTTCCCCGAGGATCTGGTCGCCGTGGTGCTGGGTGAAGCCGAGGTGGGCATGGCGTTCTCCCGCTTGCCTTTCGATCATTTGCTGTTTACCGGCTCGACCAGCGTCGGCAGGCATGTCATGCGCGCTGCAGCAGAAAACCTGACGCCGGTTACCCTCGAGCTGGGGGGCAAGTCCCCGGCCATTGTATCTGCCGATGTACCACTCAAGGATGCCGCCGAACGCATTGCCTTCGGCAAGACCCTGAATGCCGGGCAGACCTGTGTGGCGCCGGACTACGTACTGGTGCCCCATGATCGTGTCGAAGGCTTCGTCGAGGCCTACACCCAGACGGTCAGGGCGTTTTATCCGACCCTGGCGGATAACCCGGACTACACCGCAATCATCAATGAGCGACAGCTGGCCCGGCTCAATCACTATCTGGAAGATGCTCGCAGCAAGGGCGCGCGGGTGATTTCGCTGTTCGAACAGAGCCAGGGGCGGCGGCTGCCGTTCAGTCTGTTGCTGAACGTCAGCGACGAGATGAGCGTCATGCAAGACGAAATCTTCGGGCCGTTGCTGCCCATCGTCCCCTATACCGACCTCGCTGAGGCATTGGCCTACATAAACCATCGCCCTCGGCCATTGGCGCTATATTATTTTGGCTACGATAAGGGCGAGCAAACGCGTGTGTTGGAACAGACGCATTCCGGCGGCGTTTGCCTGAATGACACCTTGCTGCATGTGGCCCAGGATGACTTGCCTTTCGGCGGCGTCGGGCCTTCCGGGATGGGGCATTACCATGGGCGCGAGGGCTTCATGACGTTCAGCAAGGCCAAGGGCGTGTTCATCAAACAGCGTTTCAACGCCGCGCGGCTGATTTACCCGCCCTACGGCAAGGCGATTTTGCGCTGGGTGTATAGGCTGTTTATTCGCTAGGCAGCTGTCGCAACGTGTGGTTTAAACGTTTGCGCAATGACAGCCAGTACTCTGTTGCGGTGCACTAGACCTTTGCCCGACTTGGCCGACCGGGATTGCTGCGATACCATCCGATTCCCCAACGGACTCCCGATCAGGACGACGCGATGAACCGAGTGTTGTACCCAGGCACCTTCGACCCAATCACCAAGGGCCATGGCGATCTGGTCGAACGCGCCTCGCGCCTGTTCGATCATGTGATCATCGCTGTCGCCGCCAGCCCGAAGAAAAACCCGCTGTTTGCACTGGAACAGCGCGTGGAGCTGGCCAGAGAGGTCACTAAACACCTGCCAAACGTGGAGGTCATGGGGTTCTCCACCTTGCTCGCGCACTTTGCCAAGGAGCAGAACGCCAACGTGTTTCTGCGCGGCCTGCGGGCGGTTTCCGATTTCGAATATGAGTTTCAGCTGGCCAATATGAATCGCCAGTTGGCGCCGGACGTCGAAAGTCTGTTCCTCACGCCTTCGGAACGTTATTCGTTCATTTCTTCGACGTTGGTCCGTGAAATCGCGGCTCTGGGCGGCGATATCAGCAAGTTCGTGCACCCTGCAGTGGCCGAAGCGTTGACTGAACGCTTCAAGCGATAGAAAGGTCGGGGTGCATATAAAGGTCTAATGCGGCACAATTCGCCGCATTGGCTTTTGTATGCCCCGGCGTCGGCCGCGGCTGGAGTGTTTCATGTCCCTGATCATCACTGACGATTGCATTAACTGCGATGTCTGCGAACCCGAGTGCCCGAACGAGGCGATTTCACAAGGCGAAGAGATCTACGTGATCAATCCGAACCTGTGTACTGAGTGCGTGGGTCACTACGATGAGCCGCAATGCCAGCAAGTCTGCCCCGTGGACTGCATCCCGTTGGATGAAGCCCATGTCGAGAGCAAGGACGATTTGATGGCTAAATACCTGATTCTGACCAGCAAGGCCTGATCTGGCGCCGATCAGCGCTCCAGAGTGCCACTGTTGTCGCCATAGCCGTCACCGGAGCAGCCCAGACAGCGCACGAAGGCTGCTTTGGCCGGGCCTACCACCAGCGCATTGCCAGTTTCTTTGAGGTTGCCGCCCAGCGCTGCGAATGGTGAGGCGATGATGAACAGGCCCGTGCCGATGATCGTTGCGCCAATCAGCAGCGGACGCGCGATGATCAGGTCGCCGACCATGGCGTAGGTAGGCGGGTTCTGAATGCTGTAGACCGGATCACCGCTGCCGTGAGCTTCTTTCTCAGCCATGGCAGGCATGGCCTGCATGCCCAGAAGCAGCGCCAGAGTGGCAGCAAGAATACGAAACGGGCGCATGGCGTGATCCTTCAGGCTCAACAAAATTGAATGCTGCTCACTATAAACCGGGCTATCGGTTAAGCAAGTGCTGCGGTGTATGGGTTTTGTTACCAACACTCCAGTTGCAACTGCCTACTTCTGGCACTTCGGACAATACACACTGGCCCTTTGCCCCAGCTTGACCTCTCGCAGTGTCGTGCCACACACCTTGCACGGCTCCTCGCCCCGCCCGTAGGCGAACAGCTCCTGCTGAAAGTAGCCCGGCTGGCCGTCGCCACCGATGAAGTCGCGCAACGTCGTGCCGCCGCGCTCGATGGCGTGGGCCAGGATACGTTTGATTTCTACCGCCAGCTTCACGTAACGCGCCTTGGAAATGCTGCCAGCCTCGCGGCGCGGATCGATACCGGCGGCGAACAGCGCTTCGGTCGCGTAGATATTGCCGACCCCGACCACCACGGCGTTGTCCATGATGAACGGCTTGACCGCCATCGACCGTCCGCGTGACAGCTCGAACAGGCGCAGGCCATCGAACAGGTCGGTCAGCGGTTCAGGACCCAGACGAATCAGCAGTTCATGATTGAGCGGATCCAGGCTCCACAGCATGGCGCCGAAACGCCGCGGGTCGGTGTAGCGCAGGGCCAGGCCCGATTCCAGCTCGATATCGACGTGCTCATGCTTGAGCGCAGGCAGCCCCGCCTCCACCAGGCGCAGATTGCCTGACATGCCCAAATGGCTGATCAGGGTGCCGACCTCGGCTTCGATCAACAGATACTTGGCGCGGCGATTGACCTGCACGATGGTCTGCCCGGACAGGCGCACATCAAGGTCTTCAGGGATCGGCCAGCGCAGGCGGCGGTCGCGGACGATTACGCGGCTGACGCGTTGCCCCACCAAATGAGGGGAAATGCCCCGGCGGGTGGTTTCAACTTCAGGTAATTCAGGCATGAATGGCTCGATAGGCAGCGGCGCTCAGGATCAACGCGCGCCGAGTTCGCGGATGCTTTCCTTGAGGTTCTCGAAATCGTATTCCGACAGACCGACATAATCGAGAATCAGGTGGCCAATGGTGGCCCACTCTCGATCCTCGGTCTGATTGCCGAGCACCCGATAGGACTCGCAGATATGCTCGGCCATTTTCAACACGCTGAGCAGGTTCTTCAACGGCGGATTGCTGCCAGTGTCGTCCTTGAAGATCGCCAATGCGTTGTGGTGGTTGGCTATGGCGTTACTGACATGATCCGGCAGGCGCCAGGATTTGGCCGTGTAGTAGCCGACCACCGAGTGATTGGTGTTGAGCACCGTGTTTTCGGTGTCGACCACCCGCGTTTCCGGCCCGGCATTGGCGTAGGCCTCTTCGAGGGTATCCATGTAGTCGGGAAAGCGCTTGAGCATCAGCGGAATGCCGCAATCATGGAACAGGCCCAGGGCGTAGGACTCGTCCACCGTCTGGGAGCCGATGCGCTTGGCCAGCGTGAGGCTGGTGTTGGCGACATCCTGTGCGGTGTCCCAGAAGCGGTTAAGGGTGACGATGGTCTCGTCGCTCATCTCGCCCTTGATCGACTGGGCGTTGATGATATTGATCACCGAGCGACTGCCCAGCAGATTAACCGCGCGCTCGATCGAAGCGATCTTGTTGGACAAACCATAGTGGGCCGAATTGACGATTTTCAGCAGCGCGCCGGACAGGCCGGGGTCTTGCGAAATCAGTCGGGCAATCACACCCAGGTCCGGGTCCGGCATGTACTGTTCCATCTGCAGATCAACCATGATCTGTGGCTGTGGTGGCACAGTGATACCTTGAAGGGCCTCGGTAATTTGCTCGGCTGTCAGCTCTTGGGACATAAGTACACACTCAGGGTCAGGCCGCGATTCTACCCCTTCCCGAGCGCTGAACCACACCGCCAAGGCACCATGCCACCCTTCAGAATCGCGTAAGCCTATGTAGATAAAGACCTTGGGCGCCGAAAAAAAATTCCTTGGGACATCGCAAGTCCTACAACTGCCGTCGTGACTCTAAACATTCGTTGCTTAATTAGCCCGTTGGCCGTTACGACACGGAATCCCGCGCTATAATCCCGCTCTTTTTTTCGGAGCGACGTCATGTCTCTGCCTAGCTTGCGCCTCAAAGCCAACGCCGACCGTCGCCTGCGCGCCGGCCACCTGTGGGTCTACAGCAATGAAATCGATGTCGCGGCGACCCCGCTGAACGGTTTCGCCGCCGGTGATCAGGCTTTACTGGAAGCGGCGGGCGGCAAGCCGCTGGGCATCGTCGCCATGAGCCCCAACAACCTGATCTGTGCGCGTTTGCTGTCGCGCGACGTCAAGCTGCCGCTGGACAAGTCGCTGCTGGTGCATCGCCTCAACGTCGCCCTGTCCCTGCGTGAGCGTCTGTTCGACAAGCCTTTCTATCGTCTGGTCTACGGCGATTCCGACCTGCTGCCGGGTCTGGTCGTTGATCGTTTCGGTGACATCCTCGTGGTGCAACTGGCCTCCGCCACCATGGAAAACCACAAGGAAGACCTGTTGGCTGCCCTGGTCCAGGTGCTCAAGCCAAGTGGCATCCTGTTCAAGAACGACTCCGCTGCCCGCGATGCCGAAGGCCTGAACCGTTACGTCGAAACCGCATTCGGCCTGGTCCCGGAGTGGGTCGCGCTGGAAGAGAACGGCGTGAAATTCGAAGCGCCGGTCATGGGCGGCCAGAAGACCGGCTGGTTCTACGACCACCGCATGAATCGCGCGCGTCTGGCCCCGTACGTCAAGGGCAAGCGTGTACTGGACCTGTACAGCTACATCGGCGGCTGGGGTATCCAGGCTGCGGCCTTCGGCGCCAGCGACGTAACCTGCGTCGATGCTTCGTCCTTCGCTCTGGACGGTGTTGAACGCAACGCCGCCCTCAACGGTTTCAGCGAAAAAGTCGCCTGCATCGAAGGCGATGTTTTCGAAGCTCTCAAAGAGCTGAAAGCCAGCGAAGAGCGTTTCGACGTGATCGTGGCCGACCCGCCCGCGTTCATCAAACGCAAGAAAGACCTGAAAAACGGCGAAGGCGCCTACCGTCGCCTCAACGAACAGGCCATGCGCCTGCTCAACAAGGACGGCATCCTGATCAGCGCCTCGTGCTCGATGCACCTGCCTGAAGACGACCTGCAGAACATCCTGCTGACCAGCGCCCGCCATCTGGACCGCAATATCCAGCTGCTCGAGCGCGGTGGCCAGGGCCCGGACCACCCGGTGCACCCGGCGATCGTCGAGACGCGCTATATCAAGAGCATGACGGTGCGATTGCTGCCCAATAGCTGATCAATATCACGTTTTATGTGGGAGCCGCCTTGGTGGCGATCGAGTGCGAAGCGCTCGCCGGAGGCCAGCAGCTTTAGCGACTGAGCTGCCATCATCGCCACCAAGGCGGCTCCCACACAGATAAATCTCAGGGTTTTTCCGTAGGCTCCGGGGTAAACCGTACCCCACCAAACTCCAGATTATTGAACGCCGGCTTCATCACCTTTCCCTCACCCTTCTCGATCAGTTCGATGACCTGGAAGGTATTGCGCATCCCGTTCACAAGTCCGGCCTGGGTCCATTTACCTTCGGCACTGCGAGTGAAGAAGTAGATCGGGTATTCCGAGTCCTTCTTGGAGATCTCCAGTACTTCCGGCTGGCCATCGTCGTTCAGGTCCACTGCCCAAAGCACACAGCCGACGCCATCACAGGGCATTTCGCCGACGTCCTGCTCGGCGAACTGTTCGCTGCCTTCGACGGGCGGGCCGATCCAGGTGAGGTTTTTCGGGCGTTGGCGGTAGCGCTCCCAATCTGCCGTTGGCTCGTCGGCCAGCAGCAGGTCGCGGGAGGTTTTGTCGAACAGTTGTTCCCTGGCGATTTTTTCCAGCAGGGCCTGATAGTGGCGCCGGCCGATCTCGCCGGTGCCGTTGCGCAGTGCGTTGGCATCGAAGTCGGCGACGGCGGTGCGGCCGTCGAGCAGGCGCGCTATCTGGTTGCGTGCGCTGAGTTCCAGCGGGTTAAGCCATGGGGTATTGGTGGCGACCAGGATCACGAAAGTCAGCATGGCAAGCCAAGGGTTGCTGATGCGCAGGCTGCCCAGCCAGGTGTTGTGCCGCAGGATCACCGCCCCGGCCACAGCCAGACTGTAGAACATGCTCAGGATGACCAGCGTCATTGCCGAAAAGCGTTGGGGTGTCAGACCATATTGGTTAATGCGCAGCCAGGTGGAGTAAGCCGCCAGCCCGGCGAGGATCGGCAGGCACAACAGGCTCAGGTTGATCAGCGCGACCATTGCGCGCGGGTAGCCCGTCGGCTGTAGGCCATCCTGGAATACGCCGTTGATCAGGAAGATGCTCACCGCCACCATGCACAGCAGGATCGGCGTCGAGTAGCCGGTCTGCCAGATGGTGGCGAGGCCGGTAAACGGCAAGGTCGCGGTAAATAGCAGCACGATCAGCGCCGCCAGCGGCATCAGGAATCGGCACAAGGTCAGCAATACGCCGCGCAACAGGGCGATGACTTGGGCGTTTTCCCGGCCCATGCGCATGCCGAGGGAAAACAGCAGCGCCAGGCTGAAGATAATGAATTCTGTGGAGGAGAACAGTCGGTCGAAAGCATCGATGCCGAGCATGCTGAACAGATGGCTGCACAACCACAGCAGTAGCCAGAACAGACCGGTCAGCAACAGCGCCAGCAGGACGATAAAGCCATTGTTCCAGGCATGGCGGAACAGCACCTCATAGGGCGGCAGATAGCTCTGCTGCCCCGGCCAGGCCTGGATCAGCGCCGTGGCGATATAACCGGCAGCCAGGGCGCTCATGATCCAGCAACCCGCCAGCCGCGAATCTGCGGGAATGTCGGCGCCGGTGTAGCCCAATACCCAAGCGCTGACCGCCGCGAACAGCAGCCCCAGGCCCAATATCCCCAGCCAGGTACGCCGCTGTCCGGCCTGTTCGCCGAGCAGTTGCAGATTGGTTCCCACCACCAGCACCAGTGATATCACCGCCGCGACCAGCGCGGGGTGCTCCAGGTCGACTAACGCGAGCAACACCAGTGCCTGGACCACGGCGACGGTCAGGTAGAAATACAGCGAGCCTTTAAGGGCGGGCATTACAATTCCTTTTGAGGTTGTGGGGATGGCAAGTCTAGCCAGATGGCCTGCGGAGGGCTGTGATATTGGCCACAGACGAGGCATTAAGTTGCACGATACCCTGCATAGTTATTCAGATGTAGGACGTGTAGACCTAACACCGGTGAAAGGTGTGGCAGGCGGGCGGTGATACCTGCAATAGTTTATCGGGAAACTTCGAATTGTACGTTTATATAAATAAATATGCTTCTATCCGGCAAGTCGGTTGATATCTTTTTTGCATCTTGATGAACCCGGCGGTTCATCAAGTGAACTTCTCTAATTAAATGGAATTTAAAAGATGATTGACGAAACGTCGGTTGATTATATTCGTGACAATATGGCCCGCATGGTTGCCGATCAACAATCCCGTGGGCTTCTGAGCCAGGACGGTGCCGAGCTGATTCATCAGGTCATCTACGCCGAGCAGGCATCGGATGATGACGGCGTGGAGATCGGCAGCATCCATATGCCGCAACACGGCGGCGCAAACCTTAAGCGCCTGTTTGTGATTCGTGGGGCATCCGACCAGTACATTCTTTATGTGCCGGAGCAACCGCAATCGCCAGGTGATCGTATTTTCTATGAACATTACGATTGGAAGCGTACAGGTTATGTTCTGGGCGAATTTTTGGGTAAACCGGGCGGTCTGGATTACATGATAAATCTGGTGCCGGAAGACAAAGTCGATCGTGTGGCGAGTTATTTTGAGGAAGTCAGTCGACTGCCGTCGAGCTGGAGTGAAACCTCGATTATGTTCATGCCGGTGCAGGGCCAGACTTATCTGCACAAGATTCAAAGTATTGTAAGGCGTTGAATCAGTCAATGTGACGTCACTGTCTGAATTGCATCACCAATACGGTTGTGGGAGTGAATTCATTCGCGAAAGCGGTATTTCAGCCAATCAAAATGTACCGTCCCCTTCGCGAATGAATTCGCTCTCACAGAGTTCGCCCCTCAGAATTTACCCCATCACCCACTGTGTGTGCCGAGCGACAGCGCACTGTTCATCATTCCCCTGCATCACCGGCATGCCATCGCCCCCCTTCAGGTGTAGAATCGCCGGTATTCATCGCCAGTCATCCCCGGCGGGTTTATGAGCTCAAGCCGAGCGCCCGGTGATCCCGTTGCGTGCGGTTCCTTCGTTGCAGCGTTGACTGACGCGTGCAGATGAAGCCTACAGAAGCTCACTCCCTGTTCTGATTAGCCTTTTTTGCCGGAGTGCTCCAATGCCTGATTACCGCTCGAAAACGTCCACCCACGGCCGCAACATGGCTGGCGCACGTGCCTTGTGGCGCGCCACGGGCATGAAGGACGAAGATTTCAAGAAACCGATCATCGCCATCGCCAACTCCTTCACCCAGTTCGTGCCGGGTCACGTGCACCTCAAGGACCTCGGCCAACTGGTCGCCCGTGAGATCGAGCGCGCCGGTGGTGTGGCGAAGGAATTCAACACCATCGCGGTCGATGACGGTATCGCCATGGGCCATGACGGCATGCTGTATTCCCTGCCGAGCCGCGAAATCATCGCCGACTCCGTGGAATACATGGTCAACGCTCACTGCGCCGACGCTATCGTCTGCATCTCCAACTGCGACAAAATCACCCCCGGCATGCTCATGGCCGCTCTGCGCCTGAACATCCCAGTGGTGTTCGTCTCCGGCGGGCCGATGGAAGCGGGCAAGACCAAGCTGGCCAGCCATGGCCTGGACCTGGTCGACGCCATGGTCATCGCTGCCGACTCCAGCGCCAGTGATGAGAAAGTCGCCGAGTACGAGCGCAGCGCCTGCCCCACCTGTGGTTCGTGCTCCGGCATGTTCACCGCCAACTCGATGAACTGCCTGACCGAAGCCTTGGGCCTGGCCCTGCCGGGCAACGGTTCGGTGCTGGCGACCCACAGCGACCGCGAGCAACTGTTCCTGCGCGCCGGCCGCACCATTGTCGACCTGTGCAAACAGTACTACCAGGGCAACGACGACTCGGTGCTGCCGCGCAACATCGCCAACTTCAAGGCGTTCGAAAACGCCATGACGCTGGACATCGCCATGGGCGGCTCGACCAACACCATCCTGCACCTGCTGGCCGCTGCCCAGGAAGCCGAGATCCCGTTCGACCTGCGCGATATCGATCGCCTGTCGCGCAAAGTGCCGCAGCTGTGCAAAGTCGCGCCGAACATCCAGAAGTACCACATGGAAGACGTGCACCGCGCCGGTGGCATCATCAGCATCCTCGGCGAGCTGGCCCGTGGCGGCCTGCTGCACACCGAAATGCCGACCGTGCACAGCAAGACCATGAGCGAAGCCATCGCCAAGTGGGACATCACCCAGACCACCGATGAAGAGGTGCACACCTTCTTCAAGGCAGGCCCGGCCGGTATCCCGACTCAGGTTGCGTTCAGCCAGTCGACCCGTTGGGACACCCTGGACGACGACCGTGAAAACGGCTGCATCCGCAGTGTCGAGCACGCCTATTCGCAAGAAGGCGGCCTGGCCGTGCTGTACGGCAACATCGCTCTGGACGGCTGCGTAGTGAAAACCGCCGGTGTCGACGAGTCGATTCACGTCTTCGAAGGCAACGCCAAGATCTTCGAAAGCCAGGACAGCGCTGTACGCGGCATCCTCGCTGACGAAGTGAAAGCGGGCGACATCGTGATCATCCGTTACGAAGGCCCGAAAGGTGGCCCGGGCATGCAGGAAATGCTCTACCCGACGTCCTACCTGAAGTCCAAGGGCCTGGGCAAAGCCTGCGCACTGCTGACCGACGGCCGTTTCTCGGGCGGTACCTCGGGCCTTTCCATCGGCCACGCCTCGCCGGAAGCGGCAGCAGGCGGCGCCATCGGCCTGGTGCGCGACGGCGACAAAGTGCTGATCGACATCCCGAACCGTTCGATCAACCTGATGATCGACGACGCCGAGATGGCCCAGCGCCGTGCCGAGCAGGACAAGAAGGGCTGGAAACCGGTCGAGGCGCGTCCACGCAAAGTCACCACCGCCCTCAAGGCCTACGCCCTGTTGGCCACCAGCGCCGACAAGGGCGCCGTGCGGGACAAAGCGATGTTGGATAAGTTGGTGCCGTAAGGACTGACTCGCTGAGTTGATGTGGCTTTTGTGGGACCGGCTTTAGCCGGGAAGAGATGTAGCTGGCGAAAGAGATATATCGATACTGCCTGCGCCTTCCCGGCTGAAGCCGGTCCCACATGGGTGCTGTCAGTGACCCAGAGCTCTCGTGTGTTTCGCTCAAATAAAAACCGCCTGCATGCAGGCGGTTTTTTTAACTCTTCACACCGCCCGCTGTGCCTGAATCTGCTCCAGCTGATGATTGGCCAGACCTTTGGCCATATCGATCAGGTACATCGCCGCAAAGGGCAGATCGCGTTTGGAGCCGCTGTGCTGATCGCCGGATTCATAGACGACGGCTGCGGCGCAACGCAGGATCTCGTGTATGCGCAGCAGGGTTTCTTCGGTGGTGTGGGGTGGATCGGGGATTAACTTTTCAGTCATGAAGGTTTTCTCGCTGCGAATAGCCAGCCCTTCGTTGTTTCTCACGCGACAAAGGGGGTGGCGGCTGTGAAGCGGGGTGAGAAACCGGTGAGAAACCCAGACAAAAGACCCGGCCAGACCGAAGTCTGCCCGCCACAGCCGCCATAAAGCATCTGCCGCTAAACCACTCGGCAGAATAACGCGGTGAAGCTTGTACTGGATTTACGAACCGGGTTCTCACGCCCGACCACCGAATTTTCAGTGGCGGGACGCAGGCTAGTCCCGGAAATTCGCAGAAACAAGCGCTCGGGATTGTTTCGGAAATTTCACTCACGAGATAGAGAGCGGTCCTTCATATTCGTCACATTTCTTGTGGCGGGCGCAGCAAAAAACTGTGGGAGCGAGGCTTGCCCGCGAAGAGCCCGACACATCCGATACACCGTCTGCGCCTGGCAAATCGCATTCGCGGGCAAGCCTCGCTCCCACAGGGTCTATCTGGCTTTATTGGATGTCTTCAGGCTTGACGATGACCCAGTTCTTGTCAGCCGTCACCGGCAGACCTTCCTTGGCTTGCGCCTCGGCGTTGGACTTCATCATGCCGTCGATCTGCTTCATGTATTTGTCTTTGCGGTTGACCCACAGGTGCACGCCGCCTTTGCTGACGTCGACGCTGTGGAACAGCATGTAGCCGTCGCTGCTCGGGGTGTCGCCGCCGACCAGGACCGGTTTCTTCCATTGGTCGATGTAGGTCAGGATCGCTGCCTGTTTGCCAGCCATCCAGGTCGCCGGGGTCCACAGGTACGGGGTCAGTTCCAGGCCCATGTTGGCTTTCGGGTCGTATTTGCCAGCGCTGATCTGCTTGCGCGCGGTGGTCAGCTCGCCGGTCTTGCGATCCTTGAGCAGGGTGGTCACGCCAATCACGTTCTGCGGTTTGACGTTGTAGCCGTATTTCGGGTCGGCAGCGACCATGCGCACCAGCTCTTCGGAAGCGGCGGTCATCACATAGACCTCGATGCCGTTCTCCATCAGCTTGTTGTACAGCTCGGCTTGCCCGGTGAAGACTTTCGGCGGCTCGACGTTGATCTGCTTGACCACGTCGCCTTCGTAATAGGTGCTCGGCACTGGCTTGCCGGAGGCCATCAGCTCGTCCACATAGCCTTTGAGTTCTTGCAGGGTGAAGCCGGAGAACACTTGCGCGACCCATGGATAGCAGACCATGTCATCGACTTCGCACAGGCGGTAGTAGTAGCTGAACAGGCTTTCCTTGTGGTCAGCCGTGTCTTTGAAGGGGATCAGTTTCAGCGACGGGTCGAGTTTTTCCCGCGTCAACACGCCTTTGTTTTCCAGGAACGGTAGCAGGGACTCTTCCAGATCGTAGCGATAGCTGGTGTTGTCCATGTCAAAGACCGCGAAATTGCCCTTGTTGGCATTGGCGGCGATCATGGCGTCGAGCTGCTTGGCGGCAGCTTCCGGCCAGTGCTTCAACTCGGTGGCACCGGCCTGGCCGGCAAGGCCCAGACCCAAGCCTAAAGTGAGTGCGGCGGCTAGCAGTGTTGGCGCGAATTTCATATCCGTATCCCCTCCTACAAATAAAGGAGACCGACCGTAACAAAATCCTGTGACAGTTCAGGCACGTCAACGACCGCCTGCGTTCTGAGTGCGTCATGGCGAGAACCATTCGCGACAACAAGGTCAAAAACGACACTTTTGTTACAGTTTTAAATGCTTGACCTAAGCGCGCTCCCAGACCTCGAAGCTGTACGCAGGCTTGCCATCCGCAGCAGGATTCGCTGTATCGGAAACCAACTTCCACTGCTGCGGATCGAACTCGGGGAACCAGGCATCGCCTTCGGGACTCAATGCCACGCGGGTCAGGTACAGGCGATCGGCGTCGGGCAGGCCTTGGGCATATAACTGTGCACCACCAATCAACATCACTTCGTCGGCACCCTGCTCCTGTGCCCATGTTTCGGCGCGAGCGACGGCGGCCTCCAGTGAGGTGAAGACTTCAGCGCCTTCCAGTTGCAGGTCGGCCTGGCGGGTGACCACCAGATTGAGGCGACCGGGCAGCGGGCGACCGAGGGAATCCCAAGTCTTGCGGCCCATGATGATCGGCTTGCCGAGGGTCGTGGCCTTGAAATACTTGAAATCCCCCGGCAAATGCCAGGGCATGGAATTGTCGACGCCGATCACCCGGTTTTCACCGAGAGCGGCAATCAGGCTGAGGGGGAGATGTCTTTTCATGGCGGCGAGAATAACACTGCGTGGGTGTGCAGCGGGTATGCTCCAGCTTAAGAGGTCTGTTGGAGCGAGGCTTGCCCGCGAAACAGGCGACGTGGAGTGTCTGGAGCACCGCATCGGGTTCTTCGCGGGCAAGCCCGGCTCCAACAAGACCGCATTGATTCGAGGATTTGTGTGACTGCTTTAACCCCACTCGACACTCTCTGGCTCACCGAAACCATCCGCCTGCGCGAAGAGCAGGCCGGGGCGTTGGAGGATCAGGAAGCCAATCGCCGCGCCCGCGCCGAGGGCGGTGACCTGCGTACGCGGATCATCCGCCGCGCGCTGTGGCTGGCCGAGCGTGATGGCCTGACCGGGGCGCTGCGTCACTGGCAGCAGGGTGCGCGCCTGGCGTTGCTGGCGCTGTTGGTCGTCGCGCTATTGAGCGGTGCGGGTCTGGCGTTGGCAGCCATGGGCGACGGTCAGCATCCGGTCAATGTGTTTTGGGCCCTGGGCAGCTTGTTGGGGCTGAACCTGATTCTGCTGCTGGGCTGGTTGGCGGGCCTGCTGCTGGCCGGTGAACACGGCGCCATTCTTGGGCGCCTGTGGTTGTGGCTCAGTGACAAGCTCGCCCGTGATGCCAGGGCCGCGCAACTGGCGCCGGCGCTATTGGTGCTGCTACAACGCCAACGGCTGAATCGCTGGGCGTTGGGCCTGTTGGTCAACAGCCTGTGGACAGTGGCGTTGCTCTGCGCCCTGGCGTTGATGCTGTTGTTGATGGCGACGCGGCGGTACGGCTTTGTCTGGGAGACCACCATTCTCGGCAGCGACACCTTCGTCCACCTGACCCAGGCCCTCGGCGCGTTGCCTGCGCTGCTGGGCTTTGGCGTACCCGATGAAAGCCTGATCCGCGCCAGTGGCGATGGCAGCATCGAAGCGGCCCGCCAGCTTTGGGCGACCTGGCTGGTGGGCGTGTTGCTGGTCTACGGCATCCTGCCGCGCCTGCTATTGGCCTTGTTGTGCCTGTGGCGTTGGCGACGGGGGCGTGACCAGTTGGCCCTGGACCTCAATCTGCCCGGCTACGGCACTCTGCGCGAGCGGCTGATGCCCAGTAGCGAGCGCCTGGGGGTGAATGATCCGGCACCGGCTGCCCTGCATCAGGTGCCCAGCGGCGTCTCGGCGCAGGACAGCGATGGCGCTGTGCTCGTCGCCATCGAACTGGACGAGCAACGCAGCTGGCCGCCCGCTTTGCCAAAAACCATTGCCGATGCCGGAGTTCTCGACAGCCGCGAGTCACGCAAGAAACTCCTCGATCAATTGACCCGCTTCCCCCCTGCCCGCCTGGCCATCGCCTGTGACCCGCGGCGCTCGCCGGACCGGGGCAGCCTGGCGCTGATCGCCGAACTGGCCCGTTGTGCCACCGCTACACGGGTCTGGCTTTTACCTGCACCTGCCGGGCAGGCGCTGGACTCCGCGCGTCTCAGCGACTGGCATGAGGCCCTGCAACAACTGCAATTGCCATGGGCCGACAGCGCGCCGCTGAGCTGGCTGGAGAAGGGTCATGACTAAAGCCTTGAAGCTCGCCGTGGTCGGCCATACCAATGTCGGCAAGACCTCGCTGCTGCGCACCCTGACTCGCGACGTAGGCTTTGGCGAAGTCTCCCACCGGCCCAGCACTACGCGGCATGTCGAAGGCGCGCGGCTGTCGGTGGACGGCGAGGCGCTGTTGGAGCTGTACGACACTCCGGGCCTTGAAGACGCCATCGCCCTGCTCGACTATCTGGAAAACCTGGATCGCCCTGGCGAACGTCTGGATGGCCCGGCCCGTCTGGCGCGGTTTCTTGATGGCAGCGAAGCCCGGCAACGCTTCGAACAGGAAGCCAAGGTGCTGCGTCAGCTGCTGACCTGCGATGCCGGGCTGTATGTCATCGATGCCCGTGAGCCGGTGTTGGCCAAATACCGCGATGAGTTGGCGGTGCTGGCCGGCTGCGGCAAGCCTTTGCTGCCGGTGTTGAACTTCGTCAGCAGTGCCGGGCACCGCGAGCCGCAATGGCGCGAGGCCCTGGCCCGGTTGGGCCTGCATGCACTGGTGCGTTTCGACAGCGTGGCGCCGCCGGAAGACGGCGAGCGGCGGCTGTATGAAAATCTGATGTTGTTGCTCGAACATGCGCGGGATCAGTTGCAGCGCCTGATCGTCGATATTGAAGCCCAGCGTCAGGCCCGTTGGCAGGGCGCGAGCCATCTGATCGCCGAGCTGCTGATTGACTGCGCTGCCTGTCGGCGCAGCGTGGTGACCGAGGCGGGCCAGATGCAACAGGCCATCGATGAGCTGCGCAAGAGCATTCGTCATCGCGAGCAGCGTTGTGTCGAGTCCTTGCTCAAGCTCTATGCCTTTCGCACCCAGGACGCTGCCGCAGCGGACTTACCTTTGCTCGACGGGCGCTGGGGTGATGACTTGTTCAACCCGGAAACCCTCAAGCAGCTTGGCGTGCGAGTCGGCGGCGGCATTGCTGCGGGGGCGGCGGCCGGGGCTGGAGTCGATCTGTTGGTCGGCGGTATCACCCTGGGGGCGGCGGCACTGGTCGGTGCCTTGGCCGGGGGCGCACTGCAAACTGCACGCAGCTACGGCTCGCGGCTGTTGGGCAAGCTCAAGGGCCAGCGCGAATTGACGGTGGATGATGCGGTACTGCGCCTGCTGGCCTTGCGTCAGCGGCAACTGCTGCAAGCGCTCAATGTCCGTGGCCATGCGGCCATGGAGCGCATCCAACTCGACGGCCCGCAGGATAAAACCTGGCGCGAAGGCAAGCTGCCCGAGGCCTTGCGCAAGGCCCGCGCTCACCCGCAATGGTCGTCGCTCAACCCTCAGTCGAAGCTGGGTCAGGCCGAGCGTCAGGAGCAGATCAGCGAGCTGGCCCGGCACATTACCCCCGACCGGTAGTCGCATCTGGCATTTTGCAGTATTGCAAATGCCCGGCGCCCGGTATGATCGCGCGCCCTGATACACCCGGAACCGGACCTGATGAAACCCACCCTGATCGCCGCCGCAGAGCTCGACCGTCTTGAGACCTGGCAGAAATACTCCAGTTACATGTGCGGAGGCTGCGTGTCCAGCTGCTGCACGTTGCCCGTGGAAGCGAAGATCAAGGACCTGATCCGGATCGGTATCGTCGACGAGTTCGAACAGGGCGATAACCCGAAGAACATCGCCAAGCGCCTGCAAAAGGAAGGTGTCGTCGAGCGCTTCAATCAGAAGACGGGGATCTTCACGTTGCAGCGCATGAGCAACAACGATTGCTTGTACCTGGACCGCAAGAGCCGCCTGTGCACCATCTACGACAAGCGCCCGGACACCTGCCGCAACCACCCAAAGATCGGCCCGCGCCCTGGCTATTGCGCCTACAAGCCCAAGGAAGTGGTACGTCAGGACCACGGCACCCTGAATGCCAATTCGGGTCGGGTGCCGATCAAGTTCTGACCGTTGTGGACTTGTGGGACCGGCTTTAGCCGGGAAAGCGTCGGTAATGTCGATAGAGGTGCCGCAGCTGTACCGGCGTCTTCCCGGCTAAAGCCGGTCCCACAGGTATTATCAAACAGCAAAAAAAACGCCCCCGGTCGTAAGGCCGGGGGCGTTTTTGTTCAGCCAGGACTAATGATCAGATCTTGGCTTTCTTGGCAGCGCGGGTACGCTCGCTTTCGTCGAGGATCTTCTTGCGAAGACGGATCGACTTAGGCGTGACTTCGCACAGCTCGTCTTCCTGGATGTATTCCAGAGCCTGTTCCAGAGTGAATTTCACCGGTGGAACCAGAGCGATGGTTTCGTCTTTACCCGAAGCACGCATGTTGTCGAGCTTCTTGCCCTTGGTAGGGTTGACGCCCAGGTCGTTGTCACGGCTGTTCTGACCAACGATCTGGCCGTTGTAGATTTCCTGACCGTGTTCAACGAACAGCTTGCCACGCGCCTGCAGGGTTTCCAGGGAGTAGGTCAGTGCCTTGCCGGTCTCAACCGATACCAGTACGCCGTTCTGACGGCCTGACATGTGGCCCGACTTGACGGTGTCGTAGCGATCGAAGATCGAGGTCAGGATGCCAGCACCGTTGGTCAGGGTCAGGAACTGGTTACGGAAACCGATCAGACCGCGAGCAGGGATGTTGTATTCCAGACGAACACGGCCCTTGCCATCCGGCACCATGTTGCTCAGGTCGCCTTTACGCAGACCCATTTCTTCCATGACCTTGCCCTGCGCTTCTTCAGGGATGTCGATGGTGACGTTTTCGTACGGTTCTTGCTTGACGCCGTCGACTTCACGAATGATCACTTCAGGACGGCCCAGGGCCAGTTCGAAGCCTTCGCGACGCATGGTTTCGATCAGAACCGAGAGGTGCAGCTCACCACGGCCGGAAACCTTGAACTTGTCAGCCGAGTCGCCTTCTTCAACGCGCAGTGCAACGTTGTACAGCAGCTCTTTGTCCAGACGGTCCTTGATGTTACGGGACGTCACGAACTTGCCTTCTTTACCGCAGAATGGCGAGTCGTTGACCTGGAAGGTCATGGAAACGGTTGGCTCGTCAACGGTCAGAGGCTTCATCGCCTCGACGTTCAGCGGGTCGCACAGAGTGTCGGAGATGAACAGCTCTTCGAAGCCGCTGATGCAGACGATGTCGCCGGCAGCTGCTTCTTCGACGTCTACACGGTGCAGACCGTGGTGACCCATCAGCTTGAGGATACGACCGTTGCGACGCTTGCCGTCAGCGCTGATCGCCACAACCGGGGTGTTCGGCTTGACGCGACCGCGAGCGATACGGCCAACACCGATGACGCCCAGGAAGCTGTTGTAGTCCAGTGCCGAGATTTGCATCTGGAAAGGACCGTCACGGTCAACTTTCGGCGCAGGAACGTGATCCACGACCGCCTGGTACAGCGGGGTCATGTCTTCGGCCATGTCGGTGTGATCCAGACCGGCGATGCCGTTGATCGCCGAGGCGTAGACGACTTGGAAGTCCAGTTGCTCTTCGGTAGCACCCAGGTTGTCGAACAGGTCGAAGATCTGGTCCAGAACCCAATCCGGACGCGCGCCTGGACGGTCAACCTTGTTGATGACCACGATTGGACGCAGGCCGGCTTCGAAAGCCTTCTTGGTCACGAAACGGGTTTGCGGCATAGGGCCGTCTTGAGCGTCAACCAGCAGCAGAACGGAGTCGACCATCGACATTACGCGCTCTACTTCACCACCGAAGTCGGCGTGGCCCGGGGTGTCGACGATGTTGATGTGGTAGCCATTCCAGTTGATCGCGGTGTTCTTCGCGAGAATGGTAATACCGCGCTCTTTTTCCTGGTCGTTGGAGTCCATCACGCGCTCGTCGTTGAGCTCGTTACGCTCAAGGGTACCGGACTGGCGCAGCAGCTTGTCGACGAGGGTGGTTTTACCATGGTCAACGTGAGCAATGATGGCGATGTTGCGTAGATTTTCGATCACTTGTGTATCTCGATCAGAGGATTCGGTCAGCTGTCAGCAAGGCAGGCAGCGATTAACAGGTAGAGTCGGCCAAGGCCGTTACGGCTTGACGACAAGCGTCGGGGGGCCGGTGACGCAAGCCACAGGCAAACAGCCCCGGGCACTTAGCTCGGTCGATAAACGCGCACATTGGCATGCCCCTCACTGAGCAAATGGTGAGCATGCAGGCGGCTCATGACGCCTTTGTCGCAATACAACAGGTACTGGCGAGTTTCATCCAGTTCCTTGAAACGGCTGTTCAGTGCGTAGAACGGCAGTGTCTGTATCTCAATGCCGGGCAGTTGCAGCGGCTGGTCTTCCTGGGCATCCGGATGACGGATGTCGAGAATGACCTGCCCGGCCAGTGCCTGGCTGACTTCTTCTATTTCGACATCCTTGCTCAGATCGTCGATGACGCGATCGATCGTGACCAGTCTGGCGCGTTCGAGCGCACGCTCGAGAATCGCCATGTCGAATTGTTTTTCTTCGTACTCAACGCGGTTGCGCTTGGCGTTGGTCTTGGGGTTGACCGAAATCACCCCGCAATACTCAGGCATGTGTCGGGCGAAGTCGGCAGTGCCGATCTCGATCGCCTGATCGATGATGTCCTGTTTGTGACTGGTGACCAGAGGCCGCAGCACCAGTTTGTCGGTCGCCGAGTCGATCAGCGACAGATTGGGCAGCGTCTGGCTGGACACCTGGGAAATCGCTTCGCCGGTAACCAGCACGTCGATTTCCAGGCGATCGGCAACAGACGAGGCTGCGCGCAACATCATACGCTTCAAAACCACGCCCATATGACTGTTGTCGACTTTTTCGAGAATTTCTCCAAGAACTTCCTCGAACGGTACGCTGACGAACAGCACGCGCTGGGAGCTGCCGAACTTCTTCCAGATGAAATGGGCCACTTCCATCACGCCCAGTTCATGGGCGCGACCACCGAGGTTGAAGAAGCAGAAGTGCGCCATAAGCCCACGGCGCATGACCTGGTAGGCCGCAACCGTGGAGTCGAAACCGCCGGACATCAGCACCAGCGTCTGTTCAAGGGCGCCAAGCGGGTAGCCGCCCATGCCATCGTGCTGGCTGTGAACGACGAACAACCGTTGGTCGCGAATTTCCATGCGCACTTCGATTTGCGGCTTGCGCAGCTCGATTCCGGCGGCCCCGCACTGACGGCGCAACTGGCTGCCGACGTACTTTTCCACGTCCATCGAACTGAACGGATGCTTGCCCGCGCGCTTGCAGCGCACCGAAAACATCTTGCCCGGCAGCAGATCACCGTAGTGCAGCTTGCACTTGGCAACCACATCGTCCATGTCGCCCAGCGGGTATTCGGCCACCTGGAGGAAATTGGCGATGCCCGGCATGCAGCGCAGGCACTCGTTTATTTCCTCGAGCTTCTTCGGCTCGGTGAGCTGGGTCTCGACTTCGAGGTTGTCCCAAACGCCACCCACCACCACGTCCGGGTCTACTTCACGCAGGACCGTACGGATGTTCTTGGCCAGCTGGCGGATGAACTTCTTGCGCACCGGCGGGCTTTTGATAGTGATTTCTGGGAAAACTTTAACGATTAGTTTCATGGAAACAGCGCGCGAGGTGCCAGCCGAAAAAGAGGGGGCGGGATTATAGCGGAAATTGCTCAAGGTTTAACCAGTTATCGTGCGACCAATCATCGACGCACCAAAATGGATCTGTCGTGCAATATTTAGGTCCATTTTGGTGCGTGTATTTTCAGAAAAAACTGATTTGACGGCTAAATCGCCAGTGTTTCAGGTAAAAAACCCATCTCGGGGCACTGGCATGCAATTTGCTCCCTTGTGAGGCAGGTTGCCTTGGCCGACTATCGCGCCCGGCATCACCCAAATTAAAGGGCTCACTACTACCCAGCCCTCATTCACCCCGGAGGACAGCATGTCGAAGTCGGTTCAACTCATCAAAGATCATGACGTTAAGTGGATTGATCTGCGCTTCACGGACACCAAAGGCACTCAGCACCACGTGACCATGCCGGCTCGCGATGCGCTGGAAGACGACTTCTTCGAAGTCGGCAAGATGTTCGACGGCTCCTCCATCTCCGGCTGGAAAGGCATCGAAGCTTCCGACATGATCCTGCTGCCAGACGACGAAACTGCCGTACTGGACCCGTTCACCGAAGAGCCGACCCTGATCCTGGTTTGCGACATCATCGAACCTTCGACCATGCAAGGTTACGATCGCGACCCACGCGCCATCGCTCACCGCGCCGAGGAATACCTGAAGTCCACTGGTATCGGTGACACGGTATTCGCCGGTCCAGAGCCAGAATTCTTCATCTTCGACGAAGTGAAATTCAAATCCGACATCTCCGGTTCCATGTTCAAGATCTACTCCGAACAAGGTTCCTGGATGTCCGACGCTGACATCGAAGGCGGTAACAAGGGCCACCGTCCAGGTATCAAAGGCGGCTACTTCCCGGTTCCACCGTTCGACCACGACCACGAAATCCGCACCGCAATGTGCAACGCTCTGGAAGAAATGGGCCAGGTCGTAGAAGTTCACCACCACGAAGTGGCGACTGCTGGTCAGAACGAAATCGGCGTGCGCTTCAACACCCTGGTTAAAAAGGCTGACGAAGTTCAGACCCTGAAATACGTTGTTCACAACGTTGCAGACGCCTACGGCCGTACCGCTACCTTCATGCCTAAGCCTCTGTACGGCGATAACGGTTCGGGTATGCACGTTCACATGTCCATCGCCAAAGATGGCAAGAACACCTTCGCTGGCGAAGGCTATGCCGGTCTGTCCGACACCGCCCTGTACTTCATCGGCGGTATCATCAAACACGGTAAGGCGCTGAACGGCTTCACCAACCCTGCGACCAATTCCTACAAGCGTCTGGTTCCAGGCTTCGAAGCTCCGGTCATGCTGGCCTACTCGGCGCGTAACCGCTCCGCTTCGATCCGTATTCCTTACGTCTCCAGCCCACGTGGCCGTCGTATCGAAGCACGCTTCCCGGATCCAGCAGCCAACCCGTACCTGGCTTTCGCTGCTCTGTTGATGGCTGGCCTGGACGGCATCCAGAACAAGATCCACCCTGGCGATGCAGCTGACAAAAACCTGTACGACCTGCCGCCAGAAGAAGCAGCAGAGATCCCACAAGTTTGCGGCAGCCTGAAAGAAGCCCTGGAAGAGCTGGACAAAGGTCGTGCGTTCCTGACCAAAGGCGGCGTTTTCAGCGATGATTTCATCGACGCTTACATCGCTCTCAAAAGCGAAGAAGAAATCAAGGTACGTACTTTCGTACACCCACTGGAATACGAGCTGTACTACAGCTGCTAATCCGGTCGAGTCAGCGCAAGCTGCTTGAACAAGAGGCCTCCTTCGGGAGGCCTTTTTTATGGGTGTGGTAAATAGGTATGGGCTTTTTCCGATTTTCTTTGGCACCCTTGTGTTCTGCATTTCGGCACAGGATGGAGCACCACCATGCGTTCGCTTTTTCTCGCTGTTTCCCTTTCGACCCTTGCCTGTCTGTCCATGACGGGCTGCGCCACACAAAAGAGCCCGGCTGAGCTGGATGCCCTGCTCGGCGTAATCGGCGAGCGCCTGACCATTGCCGACCCAGTGGCCCTGAGCAAATGGGACAGTGGCAAGCCGGTGGAGGATCTGCCCCGCGAACAGCAGGTCATCGACGGTGCCGGTGCTCGCGCGGTCGAGTTCGAGCTGGACCGCAACGATGTACAGCAGCTGTTCCGAGCCCAGATCGAAGCCAACAAGCTGGTTCAGAACGCCCTGCTCGCCCAGTGGCATGCCGCAGGCGCCGCGCCTGCCCTGCCACGTCGCAGCCTGACCGACGATATCCGACCGCAACTGGATATCCTGCAAACCCGCCTGCTGCAGACCTACAGCGCCTTCGTGCCCCTGCGCAAAGATCCGCATTGCCAGGCGTGGCTGGATGCTGCACGGCAGCGGCATGCCACTGATGCCATTCATGATCAGGGGCTGGTTCGCGCGACCTTGGGGTTGTGTGCTGGCAACTGAGTGGGACCGGCTTTAGCCGGGAAAGCGTCGGCGGGATCGATACATTTGTACCGCCTGCCATATTGCCTTCCCGGCTAAAGCCGGTCCCACCAGGGGTCGTGTTGTTTGTGTGATGGCGCAGTATGTCTGCCACCCCTACATGATGTGTTCTATGCTGGCGCCTCGTGGCTCGCAGTTGCCCGCACTACCGTTTTCCGGAGACCCCATGCGTCGAAGTCTTGTCTGGCTGTTGTTACTGGTCGCCCTGCCCGCTGCTGCGCAGATCTACAAATACACCGATGCTGAAGGCAACACCGCTTACAGCAACCAGCCGCCCGCTGGCACAAAAGCCCAGGAGGTCGAGCTGCCACCGCTGCCGACTATCAACACCGTCAAGCCCGCGCCTGTAGTGCCCGCCGCGCCGACCACTCCTGCCGCGTCCTCGGGTCAGCAGTACACGGTGCTTGAGCTGACCGACCTGCCCGACGATGAAGCATTGCGCGCCAATAACGGCAACTTCACGGTGGGCGTGAAGATCCGGCCGAAACTGGACCCCGGCTTCATGTTCCAGCTGCTGGTCGACGGCAAGCCGTATGGTCAGCCGACCAACGTGCCGCGCCTGCAGGTGATCAATATCGACCGCGGTGAACATAGCCTTGCCGTGCAGGTGCTCGACAGCAAGCGCGTGGTTCAGCAAAGCCCGACCGTCACCCTCAGCGTGCAGCGAGCCCATGTCGGCAAACCTTGACGTGCGTGCCCTGCTGCTATGCCTGCTGTTGTTCTGGATGTTGCCTGCGGCGGCCGATGTCTTTACTTACATTGACGCCAACGGTAATCGGGTCTTTACCGATCAGCCGAAGAAGGGCGCCAAGCGCGTCGAGATCCCGCCGACCAATAACCTGACCGGCACCCCGCCCGCGCAAAAGGCACCCGCCACGGCAAAAGCGGCCAAGCCCAAGCCAGTGTTTCATTACCAGCTGTTGCGCATCCTGGTGCCGGAACCGGATGCAACGATCCGCAGCATGGAGGGTAATCTGATCGTCACTGTAACCAGCGAGCCCGCCTTGCAGGACAGCCATGTCTATCGCCTGCTGCTCGATGGCCAGCCGGTGGGCGATAGTGGGCGCAGCCCGGTGTTTCCTTTGAGCAACATTGATCGCGGCACTCATCAGCTCTCAGTGGAAATCGTCGATGAGCTGGGCCGGGTCGTCGAGCGAACCCCCAACCAGCCGTTCCATATGCAACGCACAAGTCTGGCGCAGAAACGCCAGGCGCATCCCTGTAAGGAAGGCGATTACGGTGTGCGGCCGGAATGCCCGCTGGTGCTCAAGCCTGCCGATTGACGAGGGTGCTGGCCCAACGAACTGAATTGGAATGCGACCCCCGTGAGAGCGGCTGAGTGCGCACAAATGGTGCGTTAATTCTCCATTCCTGAACGGTTGCATCCCATTTTGGTTCGAAAAGAACCAGAGCAAGCTGCGTAATGTTGCACGCTGTCCAAAAAACGCCCGGTTTTCCTGCTTTAACGCTTCTTTTCGGAGCCTTGGTTTGGTTTTTGCAACTTCAGTGTCTTAACGCCCCATTCGCGCTGTAACAACGGCGTGCCAAAGCTGGCGAAGGTCTACCAGCACCAGCACTCCGGGGCCGCCTGAAATTGCAATGTGCCAAAAGAGGTCAACGATATTCATGACTATCAGCGACACGCTGCACCGACTGTTACTCGACAACCTGACCACTGCCACCATTCTGCTCAATGCCGATCTGCGCCTTGAATACATGAATCCGGCGGCGGAGATGCTGTTGGCGATCAGCGGTCAGCGTAGCCACGGGCAATTTATCAGCGAGCTGTTCACCGAGTCCGCCGAGGCCCTGAGTTCGCTGCGTCAGGCGGTTGAGCAGGCGCACCCGTTCACCAAGCGCGAGGCGATGCTCACCGCCCTGACTGGCCAGACCCTCACCGTCGACTACGCCGTCACCCCGATTCTCAGCCAGGGCCAGACCATGCTGTTGCTTGAGGTTCATCCTCGCGACCGCTTGTTGCGTATTACCAAGGAAGAGGCCCAGCTGTCCAAGCAGGAAACCACCAAGATGCTGGTCCGTGGTCTAGCCCACGAGATCAAGAACCCTCTGGGCGGGATTCGCGGTGCTGCGCAACTGCTGGCCCGGGAGCTGCCGGAAGAAAGCCTCAAGGACTACACCAACGTCATCATTGAAGAGGCCGACCGTCTGCGTAATCTGGTGGATCGCATGCTTGGCTCGAACAAGCTGCCGTCCCTGGCCATGACCAACGTGCACGAAGTGCTCGAGCGCGTATGCAGTCTGGTAGAGGCGGAAAGCCAGGGCTGCATCACGCTGGTGCGTGACTATGATCCAAGTATTCCGGATGTCTTGATCGACCGCGAACAAATGATCCAGGCCGTACTCAATATTGTGCGCAATGCCATGCAGGCCATCAGCGGCCAGAACGAGTTGCGTCTGGGTCGCATCAGCCTGCGCACCCGGGCCATGCGCCAGTTCACCATCGGGCATGTGCGTCATCGCCTGGTGAGCAAGATCGAGATCATCGACAACGGCCCCGGTATTCCGGCCGAGCTTCAGGAAACCATTTTTTACCCGATGGTCAGTGGGCGCCCGGATGGCACAGGGCTCGGTCTTGCCATTACCCAGAACATAATCAGTCAGCATCAGGGCCTGATCGAATGTGACAGCCATCCTGGCCACACCACCTTCTCGATCTTCCTGCCGCTGGAACAAGGAGCAGCTTCGACATGAGCCGTAGTGAAACTGTCTGGATCGTAGATGACGATCGCTCGATTCGCTGGGTACTGGAAAAGGCCTTGCAACAGGAAGGCATGACCACGCAAAGCTTCGACAGTGCCGATGGCGTAATGAGCCGCCTGGCGCGTCAGCAACCGGACGTGATCATCTCCGACATCCGCATGCCCGGTGCCAGTGGCCTGGACTTGCTGGCGCGAATCCGCGAGCAGCATCCGCGCCTGCCGGTGATCATCATGACCGCCCATTCCGACCTCGATAGCGCCGTGGCGTCCTATCAGGGTGGGGCGTTTGAATACCTGCCCAAGCCGTTCGACGTCGATGAGGCAGTGTCCCTGGTCAAGCGTGCCAACCAGCACGCCCAGGAACAACAGGGCATGGACGTTGCGCCGACCCTGACCCGCACCCCGGAAATCATCGGTGAAGCACCGGCGATGCAGGAAGTGTTTCGCGCCATCGGGCGTCTGAGCCACTCCAATATCACCGTGCTGATCAATGGTGAGTCGGGTACCGGTAAAGAGCTGGTCGCCCATGCATTGCACCGTCACAGCCCGCGTGCTGCGGCGCCGTTTATTGCCTTGAACATGGCGGCGATCCCCAAGGACCTGATGGAGTCCGAGCTGTTCGGCCATGAAAAAGGCGCCTTTACCGGCGCGGCCAACCTGCGTCGCGGCCGTTTCGAACAGGCGGACGGCGGCACACTGTTCCTCGACGAAATCGGTGACATGCCGGCCGACACCCAGACCCGTTTGCTGCGCGTACTGGCTGACGGCGAGTTCTATCGGGTCGGTGGGCACACGCCGGTCAAGGTCGACGTGCGCATCATCGCTGCGACCCACCAGAACCTGGAAACCCTGGTGCAGGCCGGCAAGTTCCGCGAGGATTTGTTCCACCGCCTGAACGTGATCCGTATCCACATCCCACGCATGTCCGACCGTCGCGAAGACATTCCGACCCTGGCCAAGCACTTCCTCAGCCGCGCTGCGCAAGAGCTGGCCGTGGAGCCGAAGCTGCTCAAGGCCGAGACCGAGGAATACCTCAAGCATCTGCCATGGCCGGGCAACGTTCGTCAGCTGGAAAACACTTGCCGCTGGATCACCGTCATGGCCTCTGGTCGTGAAGTGCATATCAGCGACCTGCCGCCGGAGCTGCTGAGCCTGCCGCAGGACGCCGCGCCGGTAACCAACTGGGAGCAGGCCCTGCGTCAATGGGCCGACCAGGCTCTGGCGCGTGGCCAATCCAGCCTGCTCGACAGCGCTGTACCGACCTTCGAGCGCATCATGATCGAAACCGCCCTCAAGCATACCGCCGGCCGCCGTCGCGACGCCGCTGTGCTGCTGGGTTGGGGCCGCAATACCTTGACTCGCAAGATCAAGGAATTGGGCATGAAGATCGATGGCGGCGACGATGATGAGGGTGATGACGCCTGAGTGATGTGGGTTGCATGAACTCTTGTGGGACCGGCTTTAGCCGGGAATAGGTCTTCCCGGCTAAAGCCGGTCCCACAGGGTGGTGAGTAAGGGCTGAGGCAATGGAACTACCAGCCTGCCACAGCTATCCAACGCTCACTATCAATGCAGGAGTGCCTCACCATGCGTCTCAAGTTCGCGGTCGCCACGTTAGCGTTGCTTTCCCTGCCGGTCGGTTCAGCGATGGCTGATGGCTTCTGGCGCGATGTCATTTCTTCCGGTGCAACCACCGGCTCCACCTACCTGACCTTCAAGGATCACAAGTTGATCGTCGCCGCTCAGGATGACGCCGGCAGTTTCGTCGCCAGTGACGGTGGCATTCGCGGGCCGTTCCTGGAAGCGGCCATTGAGCAGGTGCGTCGTGATAACCCTGGCCTGAAGGCTACCGACATGGACTTGGCCAACGCCATCCTGGCGAAGAATCTGGTCGCAGAGAACCAATAAGTTTTGCGCTGAATAAAACGGTGGGAGCGGATTCATCCGCGAAGAGGCCGGTTTGACCGATATATCTCTATCGATCAAACGCCCCATTCGCGGATGAATCCGCTCCCACCGTTTTTTGTGTTTCCAGTGGCGAAGAGTGTTACTCGCCGATAGCTGCCTTGTAACCCGCAGCGTCCAGCAACTTGGTCAGATCGCCTGCGGCATTGCTTGGCTTGACCTTGAAGATCCACGAGCCATAAGCATCGCTGTTCAGCGATTCAGGGCTGTCGCCCAGGGATTCGTTGACTGCGACTACTTCACCGCCAACCGGGGAGTAGATGTCCGAAGCGGCTTTCACCGACTCGACCACGCCTGCTGCGTCGCCAGCAGCGAAGACCTTGCCGATTTCCGGCAGCTCGACGAATACCACGTCACCCAGAGCTTCCTGAGCATGGTCGGAAATACCGACGACGATCAGGTCGCCCTCTTCCTTGGCCCATTCATGGCTTTCGGCAAAACGCAGTTCGGCGGGAATATTGCTCATTTATTCATCCTCGGATCGGGTCAGCGGAAGTCCGCAAAAAATATTATTAGATCAGGGTTTTGCCATGACGTACGAAGGTCGGTTGCACCACGCGTACCGGATACCACTTGCCTCGAATCTCTACTTCGGCGCGGTCGGCTGTCGCCATCGGTACCCGAGCCAGAGCAATTGATTTGCTCAGCGTAGGAGAGAAACTACCACTGGTAATCTCTCCTTCGCCAATTTCTGCGATGCGCACCACTTGATGGGCGCGCAATACACCGCGTTCTTCCAGGACCAGCCCGACCAGACGCGATGAGACGCCCGCCGCGCGTTCGGCGGCCAGGGCGGCGCGGCCGATGAAATCGCGCTCGGCCGGTTCCCAGGCGATGGTCCAGGCCATGTTGGCGGCCAGTGGCGACACCTGTTCGTCGATGTCCTGGCCGTAGAGATTCATACCGGCTTCCAGGCGCAGCGTGTCGCGGGCGCCCAGGCCGATGGGGGAAATGCCGGCACCGACCAGATCGTTGAAGAAACCGGGGGCCTGTGCGGCGGGCAGGATGATTTCCAGGCCGTCTTCGCCGGTGTAGCCCGTGCGGGCGATGAACCAGTCGCCGTCTTCCTGGCCTTCGAAGGGCTTGAGGCGATGGATCAGTTCGCTGCGTTGAGCCGAGACCAGTTCGGCGATCTTGCGCCGGGCGTGGGGGCCTTGAATGGCGAGCATCGCCAGGTCCGGGCGCTCGATAAGCTGTACGTCGAAGCCTTTGAGCTGGCGCTCCATCCAGGCCAGGTCCTTGGCGCCGGTGGCGGCGTTGACCACCAGGCGATAACCGCTGTCGGTGAGGTAGACGATCATGTCGTCGATAACCCCGCCGTCAGCGTTGAGCATGGCGCTGTAAAGGGCCTGGCCGATATTTTTCAGGCGGCCGACGTCATTGGCCAGCAGATGTTGCAACCAGGCCTTGGCCTGACTGCCGGTAACATCGATCACATGCATGTGCGAGACGTCGAACACACCGCAATCGCGTCGCACCTGATGGTGTTCCTCGACTTGCGAGCCGTAATGCAGCGGCATGTCCCAACCACCAAAATCGACCATCTTCGCGCCTAGCGCGAGGTGCAGGTCAAAGAGGGGCGTACGCTGTCCCATGGGTTTCTCCTTCCGGGCGTGGCGAAGGTGTGGGCTGCTGTGGCTCAGGCAAGTCTCATCCCTGTGAACAGGGGGCGAAACCGTCACTGGCACGCAGAATTGTCTGACAGACCACACCGATTGCGGCGCATTGTAGCCGCAAGGCGAGAGACCCGCACCTAAGCGATCTGTCGCGCCGAGCGGCGGATCAGACCGATGACCGGCAGCAGGCCGACCAGTACCAGTGTCAGGGCCGGCAGAGCAGCCCGAGCCCATTCGCCTTCACTGGTCATTTCAAAAATTTTCACGGCGAGGGTGTCCCAGCCAAATGGGCGCATCAGCAGAGTCGCGGGCATTTCTTTGAGTACATCGACGAAGACCAGCAAGGCAGCACTCAGGGCGCCCGGTGCCAGTAACGGCAGATACACCTTGAAAAACAATCGTGGCCCACTGACACCCAGACTGCGTGCTGCTTCAGGCAGCGATGGGCGAATACGTGACAGGCTGTTTTCCAGCGGCCCGTAGGCGACGGCGATAAAGCGCACCAGATAGGCCAGCAACAGCGCGGCGAGACTGCCCAACAGCAACGGCTTGCCCGTACCACCGAGCCAGCTGGACAGCGGAATGACCCATTCGCGATCCAGATAACTGAATGCCAGCATGATCGATACGGCCAGTACCGAACCCGGTAGCGCATAGCCTAGATTGGACAGGCTCACGCCGACACGAATACCTCGGGTCGGCGACAGGCGCCGGGCGAACGCCAGGATCAGGGCGACACAAACGGTGAGCAACGCCGCCGTACCGCCCAGGTAAAGGGTGTGCAGGATCAGATCGAGATAGCGTTCGTCGAGATCGAAGCGCCCGCGTTGCCAGACCCACACCACCAATTGCAGCACCGGCACGACGAAGGCGCAGGCGAATACCAGCCCGCACCAGCTACTGGCGGCCAGCGCTTTGATGCCGTGCAAGTGATACAGCGCCGTGCTCCGCGGCCGCTCGTTGGCGACACGGTTGGCACCGCGCGCGCGATGCTCGCCGTATAGCACCAGCATCACCGCCAGCAATAGCAGGCTGGCCAGTTGCGCCGCGCTGGACAGGCTGAAGAAGCCATACCAAGTCTTGTAGATGGCCGTGGTGAAGGTATCGAAGTTGAACACCGAAACCGCCCCAAAGTCCGCCAGGGTTTCCATCAGGGCCAGAGCTACCCCGGCACCAATGGCAGGCCGCGCAATCGGCAGGGCGACCCGCCAGAAGGCCTTCCAGGGCGATTGCCCGAGTATTCGCGCTGCCTCCATCAGGCCCTTGCCCTGGGCGAGGAACGCCGTGCGCGCCAACAGGTAGACATAGGGGTAGAACACCAGCACCAGAACAAAAATCACTCCGCCGGTGGAGCGTACCCGTGGCAGACGTACACCGTTGCCGAACCACTCGCGCAGCAGGCTTTGTACCGGCCCGGAGAAGTCCAGCAGGCCGACGAAGACAAAGGCCAGCACATAGGCCGGAATCGCAAACGGCAGCATCAATGCCCAGTCCAGCCAGCGCCGGCCGGGAAACTCGCAGAGACTGGTCAGCCAGGCCAGGCTCACGCCCAGCAAGGTCACGCCAATGCCAACGCCGAGCAACAGGATGGCGGTATTGCTCAGCAGGCGAGTCATCTGGGTTTCCCAGAGGTGCGACCAGATCTGCTGATCGATGGACTGCCAGGACAGCACCAGGACACTCAATGGCAGCAGGACCAACGCGGCGATGGCGTAGACCAGTGGATACCAGCGGCGTTGGGCGGGATGGGCCAAGGGGGAATTCTTATGGTGAGAGAGTAAAGGTCGGAACCGCTAAAGCAGGTTCCCTGCCACACAACCGAACAAACTAAATTAATGCGGTTTTATGTGGGACCGGCTTTAGCCGGGAAGACAATATGACAGGCAGCAGAAATGTATTGATCCTGCCTGCGCTTTCCCGGCTAAAGCCGGTCCCACATCAATGATGTGTTTGCGATTAATTCCAGCCAACCCGATCCATCATGCGAATAGCCTCGGCCTGGCGCTTGCCGGCGACTTCCACCGGCAACGCATCAGGTTTGAAGCTGCCCCAGCTCGCCACTTCCTCGGATGGCTGCACCGCCGGGTTGGCCGGGAACTCCTGGTTGATGCCGGAGAAGATGGTTTGCGCCTCGGTGCCGGTCATCCATTCGACCAAGGCCTTGGCGGCTTCCGGGTGCGGCGCGTATTGGGTCAAGCCGATGCCCGACAGGTTGACGTGCACGCCACGGTCATTCTGATTCGGCCAGAACAGCTTCACCGCCAGTTTGGGGTTTTGCTTGTGCAGGCGGCCGTAGTAATAGGTATTGACGATGCCGACATCGCACTGCCCGGCGTTGATGGCCTCAAGCACGGCGATGTCATCGGAGAACACATCGGTGGACAGGTTGTTGACCCAGCCTTTAAGGATTTTCTCCGCGGCTTCGGCGCCATGGGTTTCGATCAGCGTGGCGGTCAGGGACTGGTTATAGACCTTCTTCGCCGTACGCAGACACAGGCGACCTTCCCAGTTCTTGTCGGCCAGGGCTTCGTAGGTGGAGAGCTCTTCGGGTTTAACCCGGTCGGTGGAGTAGGCGATGGTCCGGGCGCGCAGGCTCAGGCCGGTCCAGGCATGGGTGGACGAGCGGTACTGGGCGGGAATATTGGCGTCGATCAGCGCAGTGGTGAAGGGCTGCAGGATGCCCATCTGCTCGGCTTGCCAGAGGTTGCCAGCATCGACGGTCAGCAGCAGGTCGGCGGTGGCGTTCTGGCCCTCGGCCTTGATGCGCTGCATCAGTGGCGCTTCCTTGTCGGTGATGAACTTGACCTTGACCCCGGTCTTGGCGGTATAGGCGTCGAATACTGGCTTGATCAGCTCATCGATCCGCGATGAATACACCACCACTTCATCGGCGGCCTGGGCGGCGCTGCCCAGCACGGTCAGGGTCAGAGCGGCGAGGAGAGCCTTGCTTGCCTTCATGGGAATGTCTCGTGTGCGCAAAATGAGGCGAAATGGTAGTGAATCCCATTTGTCATCTCAATCGAACAGAAGATAGAGGCGTTACTGGATGTTGCAGGGCTCCATGGGTATTTGAATTGGAGTGATCATTGTGGGAGCGAGGCTTGCCCGCGAATAGGGTTTTTCAGCCTTAGAGGCTGCGGCGGATGCACCGGCCTCTTCGCGGGCAAGCCTCGCTCCTACGGTCCTGGCGGACTACAACCTCGCCAATTCCGGCAGATCCCCGGTCAGGCCGAGAGCCTGGCGAACGAACAGGGCCTTGGCTTCGGGCAGTTGATCGACCACTTTAAGGCCGGCATTGCGCAGCCAGCGCAGGGGCAGTCGGTCGGTCTGGAACAGCCGTTCGAAGCCTTCCATGGCCGCCATCAGCGCCAGATTGTGCGGCATGCGCCGACGCTCGAAGCGGCTCAGCACCCGCACATCTGCCAGGCGTTCTTCGCGTTCGCTGGCGTGCAGCAGCACTTCGGCGAGGACGGCGGCATCGAGAAAACCCAGGTTGACGCCCTGCCCGGCCAGCGGATGGATCACGTGAGCGGCATCGCCGATCAACGCCAGGCCTTCGGCGACGTAGCGCTTGGCGTGGCGCTGACGTAGCGGCACGCACAGGCGCGGGTCGGCAGCCAGCACTGAGCCAAGGCGGCCTTCGAAGGCGCGCTCCAGCTCGCGGCAGAACAGGTCGTCTTCAAGCGCCATCAGGCGTTCGGCTTCGCTCGGAGTGACCGACCAGACGATGGAGCACCAATTCTCGCCCTCACGCTGCAACGGCAGGAACGCCAGCGGGCCATCGTCGGTGAAGCGCTGCCAGGCGGTCTTGTGATGGCCGTTCACAGTGCGCACGCTGGTAACGATGGCATGGTGCAGGTAATCCCATTCACGGGTCGCTGTGCCGGTCAGGCGCCGCACTGCCGAGTTGGCGCCGTCGGCGGCGACCACCAAGGGCGCGCGCAGGCGGCGGCCGTCGGCCAGGGTCAGCAGCCAGTCATCGCCCGAGCGACGCATCTGCTCCAGGCGGGCGTTGGCCAGCAGGCCGATATCGCTGTCATGCAGTTGCTCAAGCAAAGCGTCCTGGACCACTTTGTTCTCGACGATATGGCCGAGCACTTCGGCATGCACGCTGGACGCGGAAAAATGGATCTGCCCGGTGCCGCTGCCGTCCCAGACCTGCATCTCGCCATAAGGGCTGACGCGGCGCGCGGCGATGCCATCCCACACATCAAGACGTTGCAGGATGCGCTGGCTGGCCGCCGACAAGGCGCTGACCCGCGGCTCGAACGCCGCGTGCGGGTCGAACGGCTTGACGCTCAGCGGACTGCCGTCGAGCACGAGAATATCCAGGCCGCTGCCGCGTAACGCCAGGGCAAGGGCACTGCCGACCATTCCGGCCCCGACAATCAGCACATCTGCGCGGGTTTCCATGTGTTAAATCGCTCTTGCTGGCGGCAACTGCCGGGTGTGGGAAAGGTCATGCATCGGGGCGTGTCCCCAGGCCCATGGCCTGACGGGCAAACCAGCGCTTGGCGGGTGGCAGCAGGTCGAGACCGAGCAGGCCGAGGTTGCGTCCGGTCGTAACCAGTGGTTGGGTGCTGCCGAACAGGCGGGTCACCTTGTCCGAAAAGCCCACGGTCAGCTGTTGATCCAGGCGCTGACGTTCGCGGTACGCCAACAAAGTCGCCAGATCGCCCGGCTGCTTGTCGCTGGCCAGCAAGGCGTCGGCCAGCGCCTGGGTATCGCGCAGGGACAGATTGAAGCCCTGCCCGGCAATCGGGTGCAGGCTGTGGGCGGCGTTCCCGAGGACCACCAGATGGGAGCGGACTTGTTCGTCGGCCTCGATCAGATTCAGTGGATAGACGTGACGCACGCCGACCTGGCGCAGGGTGCCGAGGCGGTAGCCGAAGGTGTTCTGCAGTTCGCTGAGGAATGCCCGGTCATCCAGCTCGACCAGACGTTGGGTGTCTTGACCGGTGCGGGTCCAGACCAGGGCGCAGCGGTTTTCCGGCAATGGCAGCAGGGCCATCGGGCCTTCATCGGTGAAACGCTCGAAGGCCTGGCCCAGATGCGCTTCGCTGGGGGTGATATTGGCGATCAGCGCGCTCTGGTTGTATGGCCGCTGGCGCACGCCGATGCCCAGTTGCTCGCGCAGGCTGGAGCGGCCGCCGTCAGCCAGGACGGCCAGGTCGCAGTGGATTTCGCTGTCGTCATCCAGGGTCAGGCGGTAGCCGTCGGCTTCGGGCTGCATGCGCTTGACCTCGGCGGGTACGCGCCAGGTGACTACGTCCTTGTCCAGGCCCTGCCAGAGGCATTGGCCGAGCCAGGCGTTTTCCACCACGTAGCCCAGCGCCGGCACACCCTCTTCCAGGGCGGACAAGCGGGTCGCGCCGAAACGGCCGCGATCGGACACCTGAATATGCAGAATCGGCTCGGCACGTCGGGCAATGTGCTGCCACAGGCCCAGACGCTCATAGATCTGCCGGGCACCGAAGGACAGCGCCGAAGAGCGTGCGTCGTAGCTTGGCTGATAGCTGTCACCGGGGGCGAACGGCTCGATCATGACGATCTTCCAGCCGCGTTCCTTGGCGCCCGCCTGCAGGGCCAGGGCCAGGCTGGCGCCGACCAGGCCGCCGCCGATAATCGCGAGATTGAAACGGCTCATGCGGCTTGACTGCGGGCAGCGGCCATCAGGGCCTCGATTTCAGCAACAGTCTTGGGCACGCCACCGGAAAGAATTTCACAGCCTTGTCGGGTCACTACGACGTCATCCTCGATTCGCACGCCAATCCCTCTCCATTTTTTCGCCACGTTCTGATTGTCGGGCGAAATGTAGATCCCCGGTTCCACGGTCAGTGCCATGCCGACTTCCAGTACGCGCCACTCACCGCCAACCTTGTATTCACCGACGTCATGCACATCCATGCCCAGCCAGTGCCCGGCACGATGCATGTAGAACGCCTTGTACGCCTCAGTCGCGATCAGGGTATCGACGTCGCCCTGCAAAAGCCCCAGCTCCACCAAGCCCTCAGTAATCACCCTGACCGTAGCTTCATGTGCCTGATTCCAGTGCTTGCCCGGACCAATGGCAGCGAATGCCGCTTCCTGGGACGCCAGCACCAGCTCATAAATCGCCTTCTGTTCCGGCGAAAATCTGCCATTGACCGGGAAGGTCCGGGTGATGTCGCTGGCATAGCAGTCGATCTCGCAGCCCGCGTCGATGAGCACCAGATCGCCATCCTTGAGCGGCGCGTCGTTTTCCTGATAGTGCAGGATGCAACTGTTGCGGCCCGAGGCGACGATGGAGCCATAGGCCGGCATCTTCGCCCCGCCCTTGCGGAATTCGTAGTCCAGTTCGGCTTCCAGGCTGAATTCGTGCAACCCGGCGCGGCTGGCTTGCATCGCCCGTACATGGGCGCGGGCGGAAATCTCTGCCGCCTCGCGCATGACCTTCACTTCTGCCGCCGATTTATACAGGCGCATGTCGTGCAGCAGGTGATCCAGGGCAACGAATTCGTTCGGCGGCTGCGCACCAAGATGGGCCTTGGAGCGGATGACGTTGATCCAGTCCATCAGGTGGCGATCGAACTCTGGGTGGCTGCCCATGGCCGAGTACACCCGGTCGCGGCCTTCGATCAGGCCCGGCAGGATGTCGTCGATATCGGTAATCGGAAAGGCATCGTCCGCGCCATAGTCACGAATCGCACCTTCCTGCCCGGCGCGCAGGCCATCCCACAATTCGCGCTCGGCGTTGCGTTCGCGGCAGAACAGCACGTACTCGCCATATTCACGGCCCGGAATCAGCACCACCACCGCTTCCGGCTCGGGAAAACCGCTGAGGTACTGGAAGTCGCTGTCCTGACGATAGACATGCTCGACGTCGCGATTGCGGATCGCCACAGCCGCTGCGGGCAGGATGGCGATGCTGTTGGGTTCCATCTGCGCCATCAGGGCCTTGCGTCGACGGGCGTATTCCGACTTGGGGATATGGATCATGGGCAGGTGGTGTTCCTCTGTCGAACGGGCCGGTCAGTGCCTGATGCGCAGGCGCCGACCGGATCGCGGGGATGGGCAATCAATGCAGCGAAGGCTTGGCCTCGGCTGGCGCAGGCTTGTTGCACTCGGTGAACAGCAGCAGTGGTGCGACGCGCAGGTATTCCATGACTTCCATGTAATCGCTTTCGCCATCCTCGGATTCTTCCAGGGCGTCCTGGACTTGAGCGATGGCGGCGAGGTCCTGGAGTACTTCCTTTGCTTCGGCGCTCAGGTCCTGGCCACCGATGGTCAAGCCGAAGCCCGACAGGAAGCCATCACACCACTTGCCAAGCGCAGCTGCACGATCGGTCAGGGGCTCGTCGTCGCCAGGCAACAACAGGACCACGGTCATGTCGTCACTGGTCAGTTCGCCTTTGACCATCTCTTGCAGGCCGATCAGGGCCATTCGCACGGTGTCTTGCGGCTCGGTTTCCAGCAGCTGCGAGGCATCGGCAAACCAGCCCTCGTTATCGAAGCCGGCGCCGGCGCAACTGCGGCCGAGCAACAGACCGTGGAGTTCTGCCGGGGAAACAGGATGGCCGCTGTTTTCGAGCAGGGTGGCGAAGGCTTTGTACGGGGAATTCTGAGTGGGCATGGGCAGCTAGTCGCCAAAGGGCGCAATGTCTAGAATGAAGGTCTTGTATCGTAGGGTTACTGGACTATCCGCGCAACAAGATCACCAAAGCGGCGGTCAATGGTATTGGCGCAAAGCCAGCTCGTGCACCACTCATCAGAAAGTATTCAGTGGAAAACAATGGAAGACACCGACCTGCAAGCGCTGATGACCCGACTGGAGTTGTTGATCAATCGTGTCGAGCAACTAAAAAGCCAAAACGGACTCTTATTAGCTCAGGAAAAATCCTGGCGCGAGGAACGCGCTCACCTCATTGAAAAGAACGAAATCGCCCGGCAGAAGGTCGAGTCCATGATTTCGCGCCTCAAGGCCCTGGAGCAAGACTCATGAGTAATGGCAACAGCGTCACCGTTCAAATCCTCGACAAAGAATATTCGATCATTTGTCCGCAGGAAGAACGTACCAATCTGGTCACCGCCGCCCGTTACCTGGACGGCAAGATGCGCGAAATCCGCAGCAGCGGCAAAGTTATCGGCGCCGACCGCATCGCTGTCATGGCCGCCTTGAACATCACCCATGATCTGCTGCACAAGCAGAGCCTGCCTGATGTACAGGTCAGCGGCTCGACTCGTGAACAGGTACGTGACCTGGTCGGACGCATCGATCTGGCCTTGGCCGAAGACGCCGATTCCAAGCCGGGAACACCCCAAGGCTGATTCTTGCGAGATGTTTCGGTATACTGGCGCCCGCTCCCTGGAGTGCTTGCCAGTCGGTCATGTCCCTGAGCCGATACGCACAACCACGGGGGTTGCACGTTGGGGTCGGTGTGCATGTCCGCTTGACGGAAAGCCTTAAGACCTCCTGCAATCTCCACCTTGAACTTTCGGGTTCAAGGGCTACACCGACAGCGGTTCGTCGGGGAGTCTCACATTTATGTTCATTGCCTGCACAGCGGGCAGTGAGCAGCATGAAGTCATCGTCCTGATGGCTTTGTTCCCGGTTCGACCATCGATGGATCAGCCCGCATGACCGATGTCGCCCCGCCCTCGCGCCAGCAATTGCGTCGCCAGCTGCGTAAGGCCCGCCGTTCACTCAGCCCCAGTCAACAACGCCAGGCCGCTCTTGGGCTGTATCGCCAATTGGCGCAACACCCGTTGTTTCGCCGTGCCCGGCATGTCTCACTGTATTTGCCGATGGACGGTGAAATCGACCCGCGTCTGTTGCTGCGCGCCGCCCAGCGCCGGGGCAAGGCCACCTATCTGCCGGTGCTCAATGCCTGGCCGCGAACCAAGATGGTGTTCCAGCGCGTACGGCCGGGGGAAAAATTTCGGCCCAACCGCTTCCGCATTCCAGAGCCGCTGATCAATACCGGGCGGCAACGCAAGATCTGGGCGCTGGATCTGATTCTGATGCCGCTGGTGGGCTTCGATGACGAGGGTGGGCGACTGGGGATGGGCGGTGGTTTTTATGACCGCAGCCTGGCGTATCGGTCGCGCCGCAAGACCTGGAAGAAGCCGACGCTATTGGGCCTGGCCCACGAATGCCAGAAGGTCCCGCGCCTGGCCCAGGCCAGCTGGGATGTGCCGCTGGCGGGGACGGTGTCGGATAAGCGTTGGTATCTGGCCTGAGGTTGCAGGAACTGGCTTGCCGGGTGTGGGAGCCGCCTTGGTGGCGATCGAGTGCGAAGCGCTCGCAGCAGCGTAGTTGAATGGTCCACCGCAATCGCCAGCAAGCCGGCTCCCACGATGGCAGCATTCCAATCCGAAAATATTAATGCTTACCCGGCTTTTTCTGCTGTTGCTGAGTGATTTCAATCGGGGCCGCATCTGACTTGTTGGCCCACAGGCTCTGGGCATAGCCCGTGGTCACGATGCCCAAGCCGAACAAAATGACCAGAATCCATAGTAAATCCGGCTTGCGTTTCATTGACTGCCCCCCTTCGGCAAATCAATACGATGTCAGCATCGGTTTTGTATAGGCCGCGCAACAGCGTGAAGCTTAAAATGGCGGCATTCTCCGACAACATGACGCAGTTCGCAAATACTGGCGTCAGCCGACTGTCGGTTTGTCATCAAACTGTCTAAGAACCTGCCCATTCCCTGCTTGAGGAGTCTCGATGATGGCTTATTGGCTAATGAAATCCGAACCCGATGAGTTGTCGATCAGCGACCTGCAAGGGCTGGGCAAGGCGCGCTGGGATGGCGTGCGCAACTATCAGGCGCGTAATTTTCTGCGCTCGATGGCAGCGGGGGATGAGTTTTTCTTTTATCACTCCAGCTGCCCGGAGCCGGGTATCGCCGGGATCGCCCGGATCAGGCAAGCGGCTTACCCGGACCCGACAGCGCTGGATGGGCAAAGCCACTATTTCGATGCCAAGGCCAGTGCCGAAAAGAACCCGTGGAGCGCTGTTGACGTAGAGTTCGTCGAGGCATTCCCGAAGGTCTTGGGTTTGGGCTATCTGAAACTGCAGAGTGCGCTGGAACAGCTGCCCTTGGTGCAAAAGGGCAGCCGTCTGTCAGTGATGCCGGTCACCGCCGAGCAATGGGCGGCGATCCTGGCGCTGCGCTGAACGCTCTTACTGCACGATCAGGTTGTTGAACAACAGGTCTTCGACGATGGGCTTGCCCTCTTCGTCGGTCATCACCTGTTGCACCTGCTTGAGGGCTTCCTGACGCAGTTTTTCCTTGGCGTCGGCGCTGCTCATGCTGTCGACGGTCTGTTGCGAGAACAGGGCGACCAACTGGTTACGGATCAGCGGGTCGTTGCGCTTGACCGCGGCCTGGGCGTCAGGACCGGTCACGCGCAGGGCGATATCAGCCTTGTACACGCGCAGCTTGGGGCCGCCATCCAAGGCATAGTTGCCCACGAACGGAGGGGTCAGGGACACATAAATAGCCTTGGGCGGACCTTCTTCCTTGGCTTCTTCGTTGGCCAGAGCAGGCAGTGAGAAGGCCACCATCATCATCAGAATCCACGCTTTCACAGTCCACTCCTCAATACTATTTGTTGGCTAGCATACGTCAGCTTATAGAAAGCCATCATGGCCGGGCATGCTGATTGACCGAAAAAACTCGCCACCTACACTTATCGGCCATCACCGCGAAAGGAATAGCCCCGATGAAAGCCGTGCTGTGCAAAGCTTTCGGCCCTGCCGAAAACCTGGTGCTCGAAGAAGTGGCCAGCCCTGAAGCCAAGAAAAACGAGATCCTGCTCGACGTTCATGCCGCCGGGGTCAACTTTCCGGACACCCTGATCATTGAGGGTAAATACCAGTTCAAGCCGCCCTTTCCCTTTTCGCCGGGTGGCGAGGCGGCGGGTGTCGTGGCTGCAGTGGGGGAAAAGATCAGCCACCTCAAGGTTGGTGACCGGGTCATGGCCCTGACCGGTTGGGGCAGCTTCGCCGAGCAGATCGCCGTGCCGGGCTACAACGTCTTGCCGATCCCGCCCGCGATGGACTTCACCACGGCCGCCGCTTTCAGCATGACCTACGGCACTTCCATGCACGCCCTCAAGCAGCGCGCACAGTTGCAACCCGGTGAAACCCTGTTGGTCCTCGGCGCCTCAGGTGGCGTTGGTCTGGCGGCTGTAGAGATCGGCAAGGCCATGGGGGCCCGGGTCATCGCTGCCGCCAGCTCCGCAGAGAAGCTGGCAGTGGCGAAGAATGCCGGTGCCGACGAGCTGATCAACTACAGCGAAAGCAATCTCAAGGAAGAGCTCAAGCGCCTCACCCAAGGCAACGGCGTCGACGTCATCTACGACCCGGTCGGCGGCGATCTCTTCGACCAGGCCATCCGCTCCATCGCCTGGAATGGCCGCCTGCTGGTGGTGGGCTTCGCCAGCGGACGCATCCCCGAACTGCCGGTGAATCTGGCGCTGCTCAAAGGCGCGGCGGTACTGGGCGTGTTCTGGGGCTCATTTGCCCAGCGTCAGCCCCAGGATAACGCGGCCAACTTCCAGCAGTTGTTTGCCTGGCATGCAGAGGGCAAGTTGAAGCCGCTGGTGTCTCAGGTCTACCCGCTGGAAAAGGCGGGCGAGGCGATTGATTCGCTGGCCAATCGCAAAGCGGTGGGCAAAGTGGTGGTTGCGGTTCGTTGATCCCCCTGTTGCTCCGTTGTTCAGGCGGAGCAACTGCTCTTGTTACATCTGCTCACAATGTTCACAAATGAACACGGCAATCCGGCCATTTCCTACAAATATGCAGACGAGAAACACTCCTTTTTTCTGTAACGAAAATGTAACATTCACTTTCGCGCTGAAAAAAACAAAAAATGGAGATTTCGATGTTTGCTTTTTTTCGTCCTGCCGCTCACCGGGCGCCCCTGCCCGAAGAAAAGATCGATAGCACTTACCGCCGCCTTCGATGGCAAATTTTCGCAGGCATCTTCTTCGGTTATGCCGGGTATTACCTGCTGCGCAAAAACTTCTCCCTGGCCATGCCATACCTGATCGACGAGGGTTACACCCGTGGGCAGTTGGGCGTGGCCATGTCGGCCATTGCCATTGCCTACGGTTTGTCGAAGTTCCTGATGGGCATTGTCTCGGACCGTTCCAACCCACGCTACTTCCTGGCGTTCGGGTTGCTGGTGTCGGCGGCGGTGATGTTCGTGTTCGGCTTCGTGCCTTGGGCAACCTCCAGTGTTGCCATCATGTTTATCCTGCTGTTCATCAACGGCTGGGCCCAGGGCATGGGTTGGCCGCCGAGCGGGCGGACCATGGTGCACTGGTGGTCGCAGAAAGAACGTGGCGGCGTGGTGTCGGTGTGGAACGTGGCGCACAACGTCGGCGGTGGCCTGATCGGCCCGCTGTTCCTGTTGGGTATGGGCTGGACCAACGACTGGCATGCGGCGTTCTACGTCCCGGCCGCTGTGGCCCTGCTGGTCGCGCTGTTTGCCTTCGCAACCATGCGCGACACCCCACAATCGGTCGGCTTGCCGCCCATCGAGCACTACAAGAACGACTATCCGGAAGGCTACGACGAGAGCCATGAGGAAGAATTCACCGCCAAGGAAATCTTCGTCAAATACGTACTGCGCAACAAAATGCTCTGGTACATCGCCCTGGCCAACGTTTTCGTCTATCTGCTGCGCTATGGCGTACTGGACTGGGCGCCGACCTACCTGAAAGAAGCCAAGCACTTCACCGTCGACAAGACTTCCTGGGCCTACTTCTTCTACGAGTGGGCGGGCATTCCCGGCACGCTGCTGTGCGGCTGGATGTCGGACAAACTGTTCCGGGGCAATCGCGGCCTGACCGGTGTTGTATTCATGGTCATGGTGACCATTGCCACTCTGGTGTACTGGCTCAACCCGCCGGGTAACCCGACCATCGACATGATCGCGCTGATCTCCATCGGCTTCCTGATCTACGGCCCGGTCATGCTGATCGGCTTGCAGGCACTGGAGCTGGCGCCGAAGAAGGCGGCAGGTACGGCAGCAGGCTTTACCGGTCTGTTCGGATATCTGGGCGGTTCGGTCGCAGCCAGCGCAGCGATGGGCTACACGGTGGACCACTTCGGCTGGGACGGTGGTTTTGTTCTGCTGCTGATCGCGTGTGTGCTGTCGATTGTCTTCCTGCTGCCGACGCTTTGGCATAAGCAGGTGGCGAGTGTGAGTCGCAAATAAGCTATTGCACGTAGCAGTCATGTAGAACCGGCTTTAGCCGGGAGGGCGTCCTCGCGGCTAAAGCCGGTCCTACGGGGCAGATGATCGGGCGGCCATCAAACCGTCTGGCAATCAACCCGGCAGCGTTTGAGCCGGGCCTCGAGGTTGAGGTCTGGCATGGCGTGACTGCGTAGGGCGCTGGCGGTCTGCTCGACGTAGTCGCGGGTCGTGCCGTAGCGACCGCTGGCACTGGCCAGTACCTGGCTAAGTACGCTATCAGGCAGGTTGCCGGCATAGCTGGGCAAATGCCGCTCCAGAACAAAACCCAACGCCTGAACCCGGCGGCCGTCTTCCAGGCGGCAACTGAGCCAGTGTGGGCGATAGGATGGATACGGCATTTCCCGTTGCCACAGTGCGAGCAACGATTCCTTGAGGTTTTCTTCCGGCAGGCGGTAGGCAAAGCCACTGCATGAACCGCCGCGGTCGAGGCCGAACACCAGCCCCGGTTGTTCCGGTGTGCCGCGATGTTCGTGGGACCACAGATACAGACCGCGATGGTAGCCGTGCACGCGCCCCCGCTGGCGCTCCACGGCAGAGCATTCGGGGCGCCAGATCAATGACCCATAGGCGAACAGCCAGACCGGGCCACCATGATGGCGCTGCAGGGTATTTTCCATCGAGTGGATCAATTGCTCGTGGGTCAGCTGTGGGCCCAGGTCGATGACCGGCGGGTACGTCAGGCCCAGGCCGTCGTGCACGGCCGTCGCCAAGCTATTGATTTGGTTGTTCATTGGGCTCCCCCTGGCCGAAGCATGACCAGTTGTAGCGTTCCATGCGTGCGAAAAAAAGCAGTGCATCAGCCAATAAGCTTACTGGCTATATGACTATCAGACAGCCTCAAAAAGCCATCAGTCACTCTTTGACGCTGAATCGATTCAAAAACACATGATGCAATTAGTAATCCAGCAAATCTCCCGCTTGGCGCAAATTTGGGAAATGTCCTACGTTAACTGCTGACTTTTCAGCTATCGAGCCTATAAACGCATTGTTTATAAAGCCGCCCTTTGCGAGCGATAGGCAGGGTTGAGCGATGAAAGCTGTGCTGTTGGTAGCACTGATACTGTTATGCGGTGTGGTGCAGGACACTCATGCCGGCGAAGACGGCGCGTTCTGGCAGGTCCAGACCAGCGTGTATACGCGTCACTTCAACCCGGATCCCGAGCATAACAATCGGCAAAACCTGATTGGCCTGGAGCGCAATGAGGCTTCGGGTTTGCTGTACGGGGCGGCGACTTTTCGCAATACCTACGAGCAACGCTCGGTCTACGCCTACGGCGGCATGCGCTTCGACAGTACCGACTATCCGCTTTACCTGAAGGTCAGCGGTGGCTTGCTGCACGGCTACCGGGGCAAGTATCGCGACAAAATCCCCTTGAATCGCTTTGGTGTCGCGCCGGTGGTGGTTCCCGCCCTGGGCATGCATCTGGGGCCGGTCACGACGGAAGTGGCGCTATTGGGCACTTCCGTCGCGATTCTCAATCTGGGGCTGCGTTTCTAGATTCGCTTAGCCGCGCGGTGCATAGGCGAACACGTCGGCGCGCATCTGATGCGCGTCCATGCCCGCAGCCACCAGGGCGTCGAGAGTGGCATAGATCATTGCCGGTGAGCCGCTGCCATAAACGTGCACCCCGGACAGATCGGTTAGGTCTTCGCAGACGGCCTCGTGCAGCATGCCGCAACGCCCTTCCCAGCCGCACAGGTCGCTGACGATCTTGTGCAGATACAGATTGGGCAGGCTCTTCCACTCGTCCCAATGGCGGATTTCGTAGAAGTCTTCCGGGCGACGAACACCCCAGTACAAGTGCACCGGATGCTTGAAGCCCTTGGCGCGGCAGTGTTCGATCAGGCTGTGCATCTGCGCCATGCCGGTCCCGGCAGCGATCAGCACCAGTGGCCCGTCGGGCAGCTCGGCCAGATGGGTATCGCCAAAAGGCAGATCGACCTTGGCGATACCGTTGCGTTGCAGTTGTTCGATCAGGCTCTGGGCGCTGGCTTCGCGCACCAACACGTGCATTTCCAGGTCGCGGCCGCTATGGGGCGCGCTGGCCAGGGAGAACGCCGATTTCTCACCGTTCTCGCGGTGGATCATCAGGTACTGACCGGCGTGATAACGCGGCGCCTTGCCTGCTGGCGCCCGCAGCCCGACACGCCAGACATCGCCGCCAACCTCGGCGCATTCACTGACCTGGCAGGCAAAGGTGCGCACGGGCAGTTCGCCCGGCGCAAGAATACCGTCCCACAGCAGCTCACAATCTTGCAGCGGCTCGGCGACACAGGTGTAGATCTCGCCATGGGTGAGTGTCTCGCCGTTCTGGCTGACCTGGCCCGAGACCAGCAGTGCCGCGCAGACATGGCAATTGCCATTGCGACAGCTCTGTGGGCATTCGTAGCCCAGGCGCTGGGCGGCGTCGAGAATCCGCTCACCCGGCAAGGTTTCCAGCACTGCGCCCGATGGCTGCAAGGTTACGCGCATCAATCTATTCCCAACTGATTCCAGATGTCGTCGATCCGGCGGGTTACGGCCTCGTCCTTGACGATTGCCCGACCCCATTCGCGGGTCGTTTCACCCGGCCATTTATGCGTTGCGTCCAGCCCCATCTTCGACCCCAGCCCCGATACCGGTGACGCGAAGTCCAGGTAATCAATGGGCGTGTTGTCGATCATCACCGTATCGCGCTTGGGGTCCATGCGCGTGGTGATGGCCCAGATGACGTCGTTCCAGTCACGGGCGTTGATGTCGTCGTCGGTGACAATAACGAACTTGGTGTACATGAACTGTCGCAAAAACGACCACACACCCAGCATCACACGCTTGGCGTGGCCGGGGTACTGCTTCTTCATGGTCACGACGGCCATGCGGTAGGAGCAACCTTCGGGCGGCAGGTAGAAGTCGGTGATCTCCGGGAACTGCTTTTGCAGGATCGGTACGAACACTTCGTTCAGCGCCACGCCGAGAATGGCTGGCTCGTCCGGCGGCCGACCGGTGTAGGTGCTGTGGTAGATCGGCTTGATGCGATGGGTGATGCGCTGCACGGTAAACACCGGGAAGCTGTCGACTTCGTTGTAATAGCCGGTGTGGTCGCCATACGGACCTTCATCGGCCATTTCGTTCGGATAAATCACCCCTTCCAGAACGAACTCGGCACTGGCCGGGACCTGCAGGTCGTTGCCACGGCATTTGATCAGCTCGGTGCGACTGCCCCGCAGCAGGCCGGCGAAGGCGTATTCGGAGAGGCTGTCCGGCACCGGCGTCACGGCGCCTAGAATGGTCGCAGGGTCTGCGCCCAGGGCCACGGCCACCGGGAACGGCTCGCCGGGGTGCTTGTCCTTCCACTCCTTGAAGTCCAGGGCGCCGCCGCGATGGCTGAGCCAGCGCATGATGACTTTGTTGCGGCCGATGACCTGCTGGCGATAGATGCCCAGGTTCTGCCGCTCCTTGTTCGGCCCGCGAGTGACGGTCAGGCCCCAGGTGATCAGCGGGGCGACGTCGCCCGGCCAACAGGTCTGCACCGGCAACATGCCGAGGTCGACATCGTCACCTTCGATGACGATGTCCTGGCAAGGCGCGTCCTTGACCACTTTCGGGGCCATGGCGATGACTTTTTTGAAGATCGGCAGCTTGGACCAGGCATCTTTCAAGCCCTTGGGCGGCTCGGGCTCTTTCAGGAAGGCCAGCAGCTTGCCGATCTCGCGCAGTTCTTCGGTCGATTCGGCGCCCATGCCCATAGCCACGCGCTCGGGGGTGCCGAACAGATTGCCGAGCACCGGAATGTCGAAGCCGGTGGGTTTTTCAAAGAGCAGTGCCGGGCCCTTGGCGCGCAAGGTCCGGTCACAGACTTCGGTCATTTCCAGCACAGGGGAAATGGGCACTTGGATGCGTTTCAGCTCTCCGCGCTGCTCTAACTGCTGCACGAAATCGCGTAGGTCGTTGAATTTCATTAACCCGGCCACTCATAAAATAGACGCACATCCTACCTGCTCTGAAGCATGGCGCCATCCTTGGAGCGTGCTAACGGGCGTTTTCGCTCAAGAAGATCGGGGCCAACAGCGGCTTCATGCGCTCGCCACCCTGATCCGACAGGTGATTTTCGTCCATGTACTGCGAATAACCGTCGAACTCGGCCCGACAGACACCCGATTGACACAGCAGTGGCGCGGGGTCGAGCACCTGCACCTGCGGGTCCTGCACGCTGAGGCGATGGAACAGCGTAGTGAGAAAATGCTGGCGCTCTTGATGCTCGGCCAAAGGTCGCCCGACGGCCTCGGCAGAGCGCCCGACCATCGCCAGGCTGCTCAGGCGGGCTACGGTGCCCTGGCGTTGCAGCGGCACCTCCTTGAAAATCCACACCCGTGCTCCAGCTGCACGCAGGGCGGCAATCATGCGCGTCAGGTCGCGCGCTACCTGCTGTTCGGCGTCAGGCACGCTGTCGCGGTGATACAGCACATGCTCGCGGTCGCCATCCTCTTCGCCGTAGAGGTACAGGCTCCAGCGCGCAGCGAGGATCACGTCATGAATCTTGTGTTGCTTGACCGCTTCCAGGGTCCGGGCGTTGAAGTCCTGGCACTGGTCGCGGGTTTCGTGGCTCTGGATCGGGGGGCAACCGGACAGGGCCGCCAGCCACACGGCGATGCCATAGCGCCGGGCATCGGCCTGAATGGCGGGCAGCAGCGCGGCGGCATGGCTGTCGCCCCAGACCAGTTGCACGGGCGGGGTGTTTTCATCGCCGCCGAATCGGCAAATTTTGCCCAGGTCCGGACTGTCCTTCTGCAGCAGGCAGCCCATTTGCCCTTGCTGCCAGTCCCGGGCTTCGGCGTATCGCATGGCCTGGCCTGACAGGCGTTCGGGCACGCCATCGACGGAGCGAACCCATTGGCCCGCCAAGCCCAACACCAACAGGCAAACCATACCTGCGCAGAGCATCGAGCGCTGGCTGACGAAAAACTGCTTTTCCCGGAACGGCAGTTCGACGAAGCGCCAGGTCAGGCAGGCGAGGGCCACGCTGAGGGCTATCCAGGCCCAGGCTTCCGTTGGTTGCATGCCGTCGATCGAAATAGCATTGGCATAGACGAAAATCGGCCAGTGCCACAGGTACAGCGAATAGGAAATCAGCCCGACCGCCACCAGCCCGCGAAGGCTGAGAAGGCGGCCAACCACAGTCGCAGCCTGGCCGTTGGCCCAGATCATCGTCGTGGCGCCCAGCACAGGAAATAGCGCCGCCCAGCCGGGGAACAGGGTTTCTCTGTCGAAAAAGAACAGTGCGTACAGCACCGCCAACAGGCCCGCCAGGCTGGCGCTTTCGAACACCCACGGCTTGGGTTTGTGTTGTAGCGGCGGCAACGCGGCCAGCATCGCTCCGCACAGCAGCTCCCAGGCGCGCATCGGCAGCAGAAAAAATGCAGCATCCGGCTGGCGCTTGATCACCCAGACGTTAAGCCCGAACGACACCAGCAACAGCCCGAACAGCAGCCAGCGCCAATGACGCATGTAGCGGCTGAACAACACCAGCAGCAGCGGGAAGAAGATGTAGTACTGCTCTTCCACCGACAGTGACCAAGTGTGCAGCAGTGGTTTGAAGTCTGAGGCAGGGTTGAAATAGCTGTCCTGGCGCATGAACAGGATGTTGGAGATAAACATGGCCTGGTAGCGCACGGCCCGGCCCAGCTGCGAGTAATCGTGGGGCGTGAGCAGCAGCCAGCCCACGGCCAGAGTCGCCAGAATGACCACGCTCAGGGCGGGAATGATGCGCCGCGCCCGGCGCGCCCAGAAGTCGACGAAACTGAAGCGCCCTGCCGCTATCTCGCGACAGATCACGGCGGTGATCAGATAGCCGGAGATGACAAAGAACACGTCGACGCCGACAAAGCCGCCGCTCACCCCGCCCAGGCCGAAATGGAACAGCACCACGGGAATGACTGCCAGAGCCCGCAGGCCGTCGATGTCGCGCCGATTGCCAAAGGTATGCATAGGACTCCCTGTCTCTGCGGCCCGAAAAAATGCAAAAAAATGGTGTCCCTAAGGACACCATTTTTATCGAGCGGTTCAGCCGATTACTTGCGTTTCATCGACAGGAAGAACTCGTCGTTGGTCTTGGTCTGCTTGAGCTTGTCGATCAGGAACTCGATAGCAGCGACCTCGTCCATCGGGTGCAGCAGTTTGCGCAGGATCCACATGCGCTGCAGCTCGTCGTCGGCAGTCAACAACTCTTCGCGGCGAGTGCCGGAGCGGTTGATGTTGATGGCCGGGAAAACGCGCTTCTCGGCGATCTTGCGATCCAGAGGCAGCTCCATGTTGCCGGTACCCTTGAACTCTTCGTAGATCACTTCGTCCATCTTCGAGCCGGTTTCAACCAGCGCGGTGGCGATAATGGTCAGCGAGCCGCCTTCTTCGATGTTACGTGCCGCACCGAAGAAACGCTTTGGTTTTTCCAGGGCGTGGGCATCGACACCACCGGTCAGGACCTTGCCGGAGCTCGGGATGACGGTGTTGTAGGCGCGGGCCAGACGGGTGATGGAGTCAAGCAGGATGACCACGTCTTTTTTGTGCTCGACCAGGCGCTTGGCCTTCTCGATCACCATCTCGGCGACCTGTACGTGCCGGGTTGGCGGCTCGTCGAACGTCGAGGCAACCACTTCGCCGCGCACGGTGCGCTGCATTTCGGTCACTTCTTCCGGGCGTTCATCGATCAGCAGCACGATCAGGTGAACTTCCGGGTTATTGCGCGTGATGTTGGCCGCGATGTTTTGCAGCATGATGGTCTTGCCCGCTTTTGGCGGAGCAACGATCAGGCCGCGCTGGCCCTTGCCGATCGGGGCGCACAGGTCGATGACACGACCGGTGAGGTCTTCGGTGGAACCGTTGCCGGCTTCCATCTTCATACGCACGTTGGGGAACAGTGGCGTGAGGTTTTCAAAGAGGATCTTGTTCTTCGCGTTTTCCGGACGGTCGAAGTTGATCGTGTCGACCTTCAACAGTGCGAAGTAACGCTCGCCTTCCTTCGGAGGGCGGATCTTGCCAACGATGGTGTCGCCCGTACGCAGGTTGAAGCGACGGATCTGGCTTGGCGAGACGTAGATATCGTCAGGGCCGGCCAGATAGGAAGCGTCTGCGGAGCGCAGGAAACCGAAGCCGTCCTGGAGGATCTCCAGCACGCCATCACCGGAAATTTCCTCGCCGCTTTTGGCGTGCTTTTTCAGCAGGGAGAAAATCACATCCTGCTTGCGCGAACGGGCCATATTTTCTATGCCCATCTGTTCGGCCATTTCGAGCAGATCGGTAATCGGCTTTTGCTTGAGTTCAGTCAGATTCATATGGGAATGACGTAATCATGTATGGAGGGAGAAATTAAGCTTTGGGAGCTTAAAGAGGCTGCGCCGCAGAGAAGGCGAAAGGATCGCGAACAAGCATCGAAAGGAGAGCGTCGGCGACGGCTAGCAGGGGGCAGCGGAGAAACCGTTGCGGGGCCGAATTTAACACTTGATTTTCAGGACGTCTAGTGCGAATCCCGAAAAAAACCCCGCTATTTGCGGGGCTTTAGGCATCATCAGATGTTTGCATCCAGGAATGCTTGCAGCTGCGATTTCGACAGGGCGCCGACCTTGGTGGCCGCGACTTCGCCGTCCTTGAACAGCATCAGGGTCGGGATACCACGTACGCCGTGCTTGGCCGGGGTTTCCTGGTTCTCGTCGATGTTCAGCTTGGCGATGGTCAGTTTGCCTTTGTAAGTATCGGCAATATCGTCCAGCACAGGCGCGATCATTTTGCATGGGCCGCACCACTCAGCCCAGTAATCCACCAGCACAGGGCCGGAAGCCTTGAGGACGTCGGCTTCGAAGCTCGCATCGCTAACGTGTTTGATCAGGTCGCTACTCATGAAATTCTCCGAGGTCGTAGGCTAAAAAACGTGCACCATCATAGCGGGCCTCGTCCTGTACAGGAAGCTGATGATCATTGAGCCTTACTATGGCTGCGTTTAAGTGGCCTTATGGCACTGCTCAGCCAGTCGGTGCCGTGAAGACAATACCGGTGCGCAATGCTGCGCCGCGGATATGCTCCTGCATGGCTTTTTGCGCGGGCCCGGCGGCGTGTCGCCCTAGCGAACGGAGGATCTTACGGTGCTCCTGCCAGGTTTCCATGGCCCTGCCGGCGCGGATGAACGGTAGCTTCTGGCTTTCCAGAAAAATGTCCGCACCCGCCGTGATGATCCCGAGAATGGCCTGATTGCCACTGGCGACGAGGATATGCCGGTGGAATTCGAAGTCCAGGCGTGCGGCGGCCTCGAAATCGCTGGCGCGCAACTCCAGGCGCATGGCTTCGACATTGTCTTCCAGGATGTCGTGTTCGTCGGCGGTCAGGGTCACGGCGGCCAGACCGGCAGCAAAGCCTTCCAGAGCGTAGCGCAGCTGAAAAGTGTCGGACGGTGAAGCCTGGGCGGCGAATGGCCAGGAAAAACCACTGCTGCGCTGTTCTGGTTCAGAAAGCGACTGGACGAATACGCCCTTGCCCGGCTGCACGCTGACCAAGCCCAAGGCGCTCAGCGACGACAATGCTTCGCGCAGTGAAGCGCGGCTGACACCCAGCAACAGCGCCAGATCCCGCTGCGAGGGCAGGCTGTCGCCGGGTTGATAGCCTTGCTCGACAATCAATTTACGGATCGCCCGGAAGGCTGTTTCAGGTACTGCAATCGGATTCTGAGGCATAACTGTTCAGGCTGGTCAGTCCGGGAAAACCTCCTTTTATAGACATCCGAACAATCCGGCAAGTGACGCCCAAGCGTGGCGCGCCGCGGCTTTTCGGCGCTCCAAGGCGGTGCATTATTGGTATGACTGGTCTGACCTGTAGGAGCTGCCGAAGGCTGCGATGGCGCGCGTAGCATGCCTGTTGTATGGCTTTCGTGACCGCCTTGCGGGCCTGATCGCAGCCTTCGGCAGCTCTATACGGAAAACAGATCATGGCAAAAGCCCATGAATGGCATGGGCTGTGCACTGCACTGGATATCGCAACGAACCCTCTTTCGCATGAACCGGAGATTTCCTATGACCAAGCGTTACAGCGCCCTGCTCTCTGCTCTGTTTGCCAGCCTGATGCTCAGCCAGGCACCTGCCCACGCCAATGGCCTGGACGACATCACGGCGCGTGGCACCTTGAAGGTCGCGGTGCCTCAGGATTTCCCGCCGTTCGGTTCGGTCGGCCCGGACATGAAGCCCCGCGGTCTGGATATCGATACGGCACAGCTGCTGGCTGACCAGCTCAAGGTCAAGCTGGAACTGACGCCGGTCAACAGCACCAACCGCATCCCTTACCTGACCACCGGCAAGGTCGATCTGGTCATCTCCAGCCTGGGCAAGAACCCGGATCGCGAGAAGGTCATCGACTTCTCCCGCGCCTACGCGCCGTTCTACCTGGCGGTGTTTGGCCCGCCTGAAGCGGCCATCGCCAATGTGGACGACCTCAAAGGAAAAACCATCAGCGTGACCCGTGGCGCCATCGAAGATATCGAGTTGACCGCCGTCGCGCCGAAAGAAGCCACCATCAAGCGCTTCGAAGACAACAACTCCACCATCGCCGCTTACCTGGCGAACCAGACCGACCTGATCGCCAGCGGCAACGTGGTCATGGTTGCGATCAGCGAGAAGAACCCCAAGCGTATCCCGGCGTTGAAAGTGAAACTCAAGGATTCGCCGGTCTACGTCGGTGTGAACAAGGGCCAGCCTGAGCTGCTCGCCAAGGTCAACGAGATTCTCAACGCGGCCAAGGCTGACGGCGCGCTGGAGAAGAACTCCCAGACCTGGCTCAAGCAACCTCTGCCAGCCGATCTTTGATCGCCCAGCTCTGATCACCGCGTCCGGGAACTGCCAATGGCTTATCACTTCGACTTTCTACCGGTCCTGCAAAACACCGATCTGTTATTGCGCGGGGCCTTGTTCACGCTGGAGCTGACGGCCATCGGTACGGTGCTCGGGGTTGCCCTGGGCATCGTCGGCGCCATCGTCAGGGCCTGGAAGATTCAGCCGTTCTCGGCGATTTTCGGGGTCTATGTCGAACTGATCCGCAACACGCCGTTCCTGGTGCAACTGTTCTTCATTTTCTTCGGCCTGCCGTCGTTGGGTGTACAGATCTCCGGATGGCAGGCGGCCGTGCTGGCCATGGTGGTCAACCTGGGGGCCTATTCGACGGAGATTATTCGCGCCGGTATCCAGGCCATCCCCCGCGGTCAGCTGGAAGCGGCAGCAGCCCTGGCAATGAACCGCTTCGAAGCGTTCCGTTACGTGGTGCTGATTCCGGCTCTGGGCAAGGTCTGGCCGGCGTTGAGCAGCCAGATCATTATTGTCATGCTTGGCTCGGCGGTGTGCTCGCAGATTGCCACTGAGGAGTTGAGCTTCTTTGCCAACTTCATCCAGTCGCGCAACTTCCGCGCCTTCGAAACCTACATCATTACCACGCTGATCTATCTGTGCATGGCGTTGTTGATCCGCCAGTTGCTGGCCTGGATCGGGCGTCGCTACATATCGAGGAAAGGCTGATGGATTTCACCCTTTGGGATGTGGTGCGCAACCTGCTCACAGGCCTGCAATGGACCCTGGCGCTGTCCCTGGTCGCGTTTATCGGCGGCGGGCTGATCGGTCTTGCCGTGATGACCGCGCGCATTTCTGAAAGAAAACTGCCACGACGTCTGGCGCGGGTGTATATCGAATTGTTCCAGGGCACGCCGCTGCTGATGCAGTTGTTTCTGGTGTTCTTCGGCGTGGCGCTGATCGGTGTCGATATTTCGCCTTGGGTCGCTGCGGCTTTGGCGTTGACGCTGTTCACCAGTGCCTATCTGGCGGAGATCTGGCGCGGTTGCGTCGAGTCCATCGCCAATGGCCAGTGGGAAGCCTCGGCCAGCCTGGCCCTGACGCCCTTCGAACAGTTGCGCTATGTGATCCTGCCTCAGGCCCTGCGTATTGCGGTGGCGCCGACGGTCGGCTTCTCGGTGCAAGTGGTCAAGGGTACGGCGGTGACCTCAATCATCGGCTTCACCGAACTGACCAAGACCGGCAGCATGCTGGCCAACGCCACCTTTCAGCCTTTCATGGTCTATGGCTTCGTTGCCCTGGGCTATTTCCTGCTTTGCTACCCCTTGTCGCTCAGTGCCCGCTACCTGGAAAGGAGACTGCATGCCTCTGCTTAGAATTTCCGCCCTGCATAAATACTACGGCGATCACCACGTTCTCAAAGGCATCGACCTCTCGGTCGAGGAAGGCCAGGTCGTGGCCATCATCGGCCGCAGCGGCTCGGGCAAAAGCACCCTGCTGCGCACACTGAACGGCCTGGAGTCGATCAACGACGGCGTCATCGAAGTCGATGGCGAATATCTGGACGCCGCCCGCGCTGATCTGCGCTCGCTCAGGCAGAAGGTCGGCATGGTGTTCCAGCAGTTCAACCTGTTTCCGCACTTGAGCGTCGGCGAGAATGTGATGCTGGCCCCGCAGGTGGTGCAAAAGGTTTCCCGGCCTGATGCGGCGAAGCTGGCCAGGCGCATGCTTGAGCGGGTCGGCCTGAGCGAGAAATTCGATGCCTTCCCGGACCGACTGTCCGGCGGCCAGCAACAGCGCGTGGCGATTGCCCGGGCGCTGGCCATGTCGCCCAAGGTGCTGCTATGCGACGAAATAACCTCGGCCCTCGACCCTGAGCTGGTCAATGAAGTGCTTAGCGTCGTGCGGCAATTGGCCGCCGATGGCATGACCCTGATCATGGTCACCCACGAGATGCGTTTTGCCCGCGAAGTCGGCGACAAACTGGTGTTCATGCATCAGGGCAAGGTGCATGAGGTCGGTGATCCGAAAGAGTTGATGGCCAATCCGGGGACCCCGGAGCTGGCAAATTTCATCGGTTCCACCGAGCAATAACCCTTCGCCCTGGAGCCGCTGACGCGCTTCGCGTTGGCGGCAGGCATGGATCATGGCAGGATGGCGCGGTTATCGACCGAGATTTGCTGACTATGCCGAATTCCACCGCCAAGAATCTTTCCCTGATTGCCGCTATCGACTTGGGCTCGAACAGCTTCCATATGGTTGTTGCCAAAGCCAATCTCGGGGAAATCCGCATTTTGGAGCGCCTTGGCGAGAAGGTTCAGCTGGCGGCGGGCATCGATGACGAGCGTCGCCTCAGCGAAGAGTCCATGCAGCGCGGCCTGGACTGCCTCAAGCGCTTTGCCCAACTGATCAACGGTATGCCCCTGGGCGCCGTGCGTATCGTCGGTACCAATGCCCTGCGTGAAGCCCGTAACCGTGGCGAGTTCATCCGCCGTGCCGAAGAAATCCTCGGCCACCCCGTCGAAGTCATTTCCGGCCGCGAAGAAGCCCGCCTGATCTACCTCGGCGTGTCCCATACCCTGGCCGATACCCCTGGCAAACGCCTGGTGGCCGATATCGGCGGCGGCAGCACCGAATTCATCATTGGCCAGCGCTTCGAGCCGTTGCTGCGCGAGAGCCTGCAAATGGGCTGCGTCAGCTTTACTCAGCGCTATTTCAAGGACGGCAAGATCACTCCTGCCCGCTATGCCCAGGCCTACACGGCGGCGCGCCTTGAGATCATGAGTATCGAGCACGCGCTGCATCGCCTGAAATGGGATGAAGCGATCGGTTCCTCGGGCACCATCCGCGCCATCGGCCTGGCCCTCAAGGCTAACGGTCATGGTTCCGGCGAGGTCAACGCCGAAGGCCTGGCCTGGCTCAAGCGCAAGGTGTTCAAGCTGGGCGACGTCGACAAGATCGACTTCGACGGCATCAAGCCTGACCGCCGTTCGATCTTCCCGGCGGGCCTGGCGATTCTCGAAGCGATCTTCGATGCCCTGGAACTGCAGCGCATGGATCATTGCGAAGGTGCCCTGCGTGAAGGCGTGCTCTACGACCTGCTGGGTCGCCATCATCACGAAGACGTGCGTGAGCGCACCCTGACTTCGCTGATGGAGCGTTATCACGTCGATATGGAACAGGCCGCCCGCGTCGAGCGCAAGGCGCTGCTGGCGCTGGAGCAGGTCGCCGGTGCCTGGGATCTGGAAGACGATCTGTATCGCGAGCTATTGAGCTGGGCCGCGAAGGTGCACGAAGTAGGTCTGGATATCGCCCACTATCACTACCACAAGCACGGCGCCTACCTGATCGAGCACTCAGACCTGGCCGGCTTCTCCCGCGAAGACCAGCAAATGCTGGCCCTGCTGGTGCGTGGCCACCGGCGCAATATTCCCAAGGACAAGTTTGCCGAGTTCGGCGATGAAGGCATCAAGCTGATTCGCCTGTGCGTGCTGCTGCGCTTCGCCATCCTGTTCCACCACATCCGTGGCACCCAGGAAATGCCCCAGCCGGTATTGAACGCCAACGACAATCAGCTGGACATTCAATTTCCGGATGGCTGGCTGGAAAACAACCAGCTGACTCAGGCCGACTTCGCGCTGGAAGCGGAGTGGCTGACCCGAGTCGGCATCGTCCTTACTGTACGCTGAGGACGGGGATGCTCAGGCGCTCCAGGAGAGTGGCCTGGGCACTGCGCGGGTTCTGGTTGCCGGTCGGCGTGCTACGGGTGTAGCGGCCGTCTGAGTGCAGAATCCAGCTGTGGGTGTTGTCCGTCAGATAACTTTCCAGTTCCTTCTTGACCCGCAGAATCAGTTTCTTGCCCTCGACCGGGAAGCAAGTCTCGACGCGCTTGTCGAGGTTGCGCTCCATCCAGTCGGCACTGGACAGGAACATTTGCTCCTCGCCGCCGTTGAGGAAGTAAAACACCCGGGTGTGCTCCAGGAAGCGACCGATGATCGAGCGCACATGGATATTGTGCGAAACCCCGGCGATGCCCGGACGCAGGCAGCACATGCCGCGCACCACCAGATCGATACGCACGCCCGACTGGCTGGCCTTGTACAGCGCACGAATGATCTTCGGATCGGTCAGCGAGTTGAACTTGGCGATGATGTGGGCCGGTTTGCCTTCGAGAGCGAACTGGGTCTCCCGGGCGATCATATCGAGCATGCCTTTCTTCAGCGTGAAGGGCGCGTGCAGCAGCTTCTTCATGCGCAGGGTCTTGCCCATGCCGATCAGCTGGGTGAACAGCTTGCCCAGGTCTTCGCACAGGGCGTCGTCCGAGGTCAGCAGGCTGTAGTCGGTGTACAGACGGGCGTTGCCGGCGTGGTAGTTACCCGTGCCCAAGTGCGCATAACGAACGATCTCACCGGCCTCGCGGCGCAGGATCAGCATCATCTTGGCGTGGGTTTTGAAGCCCACCACACCGTAGATCACCACCGCACCCGCTGCCTGCAGGCGGCTGGCCAGTTGCAGGTTGGATTCTTCATCGAAACGCGCGCGCAGCTCGATGACCGCAGTGACTTCCTTACCGTTGCGCGCGGCATCGACCAGAGCGTCGACGATTTCCGAGTTGGCGCCGCTGCGATACAGGGTCTGGCGCACAGCCAGAACGTGCGGGTCTTTGGCCGCCTGGCGCAGCAGGTCGACCACCGGGGTGAACGATTCAAACGGATGCAGCAGCAGAATGTCCTGCTTCTTGATCACGTTGAAAATGTTGTCGCTGTTCTGCAACAGCTTGGGGATTGCTGGAGTGAACGGCGGATATTGCAGTTCCGGGTGGCTGTCCAGGCCAGTGATGCTGAACAGGCGAGTCAGGTTGACCGGGCCGTTGACCTGATACAGCTCGGTTTCGGACAGGTTGAACTGCTTGAGCAGGTAGTCCGACAGCTGTTTGGGACAGGTATCGGCCACTTCCAGGCGCACTGCGTCGCCGTAACGCCGCGAGAACAGCTCGCCGCGCAGGGCGCGGGCCAAGTCTTCAACGTCTTCGGAGTCCAGTGCCAGGTCGGCGTTACGGGTCAGGCGGAACTGATAGCAGCCCTTGACCTTCATGCCCTGGAACAGATCATCGGCGTGGGCGTGGATCATCGACGACAGGAACACATAGTTGTCGCCAGGGCCGCCTACGTCTTCCGGCACCTTGATGATGCGCGGCAGCAGGCGCGGGGCCGGGATGATCGCCAGACCCGAGTCGCGACCGAAGGCGTCGATGCCTTCCAGTTCGACGATGAAGTTCAGGCTCTTGTTCACCAGCAATGGGAACGGGTGCGTCGGGTCGAGGCCGATCGGGGTGATGATCGGCGCAATTTCGTCGCGGAAGTAGCGGCGCACCCAGGTTTTGATCTTCACCGTCCAGCTGCGGCGACGGATGAAGCGAATCTGATGCTTCTCCAGCTCAGGCAGGAGAATGTCATTGAGAATGGCGTATTGGCGGTCCACATGGCCGTGGACCAGTTCGCTGATGCGGGCCAGCGCCTGATGCGGCTGCAGGCCGTCGGCACCCGCCTGTTCGCGGGCGAAGGTGATCTGCTTCTTGAGACCGGCGACACGAATTTCGAAGAACTCATCCAGGTTGCTGGAGAAGATCAGCAGGAACTTCAAGCGTTCCAGCAGCGGATACGACTCGTCCAGCGCCTGTTCCAACACGCGAATGTTGAATTGCAGCTGGGACAGCTCACGATGGATGTAGAGGCTGCTGTCGTCGATATTGAGGCTGACGACGGCCGGAGCGGCCACAACGGGCGGCTCGATGGCCGGGATGACCTCAATGCTTGGCTCGACCACTGGCAAAGCTTCCTGAGCGTCGACTTCGACTTTTGCTTCGACAGCGGCCTGGGTGAGTCCTTCGGTATTCATGAATAATCCTGAGGGTAATTACCCTTTTAACAGTTGGGCAGCGCGGACGGCAAAGTAAGTCAGAATGCCATCAGCTCCTGCGCGTTTGAAAGCGGTAAGGGATTCGAGAATCACCCCTTCGCTCAGCCAGCCGTTCTGGATCGCGGCCATGTGCATCGCGTACTCGCCACTGACCTGATAGACAAAAGTCGGCACCTTGAATTCATCCTTGACCCTGAAAAGGATGTCCAGGTAAGGCATGCCCGGCTTGACCATGACCATGTCGGCGCCTTCGGCCAGGTCCGCCGCCACTTCATGCAGGGCTTCATTGCTGTTGCCCGGATCCATCTGATAAGAGGCCTTGTTGGCCTTGCCCAGATTCAATGCCGAGCCCACTGCATCGCGGAACGGGCCGTAGTAGGCGCTGGCGTACTTTGCCGAGTAGGCCATGATCCGCACGTTGACGTGACCGGCGTGCTCCAGGGCTTCACGGATGGCCTGGATGCGACCGTCCATCATGTCCGAGGGGGCAACGACCTGGGCACCGGCTTCAGCATGGGACAGTGCCTGCTTGACCAGGGCTTCGACGGTGATGTCGTTCTGCACATAGCCGCTGTCGTCGAGGATGCCGTCCTGACCGTGAGTGGTGAAGGGGTCGAGGGCGACGTCGGTGATAACGCCCAGCTCAGGGAAACGCTCACGCAGGGCGCGGGTGGCGCGCTGGGCGATGCCGTCCGGGTTCCAGGCTTCGGCGCCGTCCAGGGATTTCTTTTCCACAGGGGTGACCGGGAACAGGGCCAGTGCCGGAATACCCAGGGCAACCCAGGCTTCAGCTTCCTTGAGCAGCAGATCGATACTCAGGCGTTCGACACCCGGCATCGAGGCAATGCTTTCGCGCTGGTTTTCACCATCGAGTACAAAAACGGGAAGAATCAGGTCGTCGACGGTCAGAACATTCTCACGGACCAGTCGGCGGGAAAAATCGTCGCGACGGTTACGACGCAGGCGAGTGAGAGGAAACAGGCGGTTTGCGGGGGTAAAGCTCACGGCGAGACTCCTGAGCCCGCATACGCGGGCAAGCGCGACAGTTATAAGCCGCCATTATGACTAATGTGTAACAGTCTGACTCAGGCTGCGACTCGAGGCCGCAGCTGTGCGGTTCAGACGGGTATCACAGGGCCTGTAAACATAATGTTCAGAGGCTGTCGCCATTGTCTTCGTCACAAACTTTAACGTCGAGACACATCTCCACACTTTCCTCAATGACACTGGCGGGTTAGGCTGCGCGTTCATTTCGCCAGCACCCAGAAAATGCTCCAACATTTCTTGCAGGAATTTGGTTACTTTGCCCTCTTTCTCGGCACCTTCTTTGAAGGCGAGACCATTTTGGTTCTTGCCGGATTCCTTGCGTTCCGGGGTTACATGGATATCTATGTGGTCGTGGTCGTGGCTTTCTTCGGGAGCTATGCCGGTGACCAACTCTGGTATTTCATGGGGCGCAGACATGGCCGCAAACTGCTCGCGCGCAAGCCGCGCTGGCAACTCATGGGCGATCGGGCGCTGGAGCATATCCGCAAGCACCCGGATATCTGGGTCCTGAGCTTCCGCTTCGTTTATGGCCTGCGCACGGTAATGCCCGTGGCTATCGGTCTGTCCGGCTATCCGCCGGGGCGCTATTTGCTGCTCAACGGCATCGGTGCAGCGATCTGGGCGGCGGCACTGGCGGCGGCGGCCTATCACTTTGGCGCCGTGCTGGAAGGCCTGCTGGGCAACGTCAAGAAATACGAGCTGTGGGTCCTGGGCGGCCTGCTGCTGCTCGGTCTTGCCCTGTGGCTGCGTCGGCGTATCAAGAATGCCCGTGCGGCGCGTATCAAGGCTGCAGAAGCCGCAGAGGCCAGCGCGCAGCCGATTGCGGTACAGGTGTCGGTCGATATCAAGAAGTCGGCTGACGAGTGAGCTGTATTGCCAGGCATTTTTTGTGGGACCGGCTTTAGCCGGGAAGAGGACACGGCAGGCGATAGAAATCTATCGATCCTGTCGGCGCCTTCCCGGCTAAAGCCGGTCCCACATTGTCAGATCGCTGGAAACTCTCGCGCCAGCCGCGTCAGAATCCGGTCCAGAGCATTGGCAAACGCCTGCCTTTCCCTCTCGCCATAAGGCCCCTGACCTCCTCCCATCTGGCCCTGCTCGCGCAAATCGGTAAACAGATTGCGCACCGCCAGGCGCTCGCCCATGTTCTGCGGGTCGAACTCCTTGCCGCGAGGGTCAAGAGCAGCCACGCCTTTCTTGATCAGGCGATCCGCCAACGGCACATCACTGCAAATCACCAGCTCGCCGGGCACCGCCTGTTCGACCAGATAGTCGTCGGCTGCATCGGGTCCTGCCGGGACCACTATCAGTTTCACGCAACTGAAGGCCGGCTTGATCTGGGCCTGACCAGCTACCAGCACCACCTCGAATTTGCGCTTGAGGGCAAATTTGACCACCTGGTCCTTGGCGGCTTTGGGGCAGGCGTCGGCATCGATCCAGACGCGCAGGCTCATGCCTCGCGCCCGAACAGGGAGGGCGCCAGGATCAGGCCGGTTGGTAAGCGCACGCTCAGTGACATTGGAGGCTCGGTCAGGGTTGTCTAAAGCCTGCATTGTCGATGCGCAAGGCGGTTTCGCTCAAGGCAGATATGAATATTTATTACCCGCAAAGCGGGCGCAAAAGGTTCAATACCGCTCGTCGAAAGGGCTGTGATCCCATTCACATGCTGGCAAATGGGGTTAAAAAGGCCATTGTTTTCACGTTATGGCTGTTTATAATCCCCGCCTTCCTGCAAACGCTGCGACTGTTCTGCTTCGCGGGAAATTCGACCCGGAACCCATTACCGGGGCAAATGGACTTGCATGATGGCCTCTCAATCGGCGCGTCATGACTCTCTCTAAGGATTGAACGCACCATGTCCTCTCGTGTCCTGACCGCGGCTGCTCTGATCGTTTCCCTGCAGTTGGCCGGCTGTTCCGCGTTCCGCAGTTACGACACCGAGCTGAAGGAGACCAACCAGCAATTGTCCGGCGGCAACGTCGACGGCGCCCTGCTGACTCTGGAAAAGAACAACACCGGCGCCGACAAGGACCTTCTTTATTACTTCGAGAAAGGCGAGATCCTGCGCGCCAAGGGCGACCTGACCGGCAGCCAGACTGCCTGGCGCTCGGCTGATGACGTGGTGTTCAAGTGGGAAGAGTCGGTCAAATTCGATACCGACAAGTACGTAGCCCAGTTTGGTAGCTATCTGGTCAACGACAAGGTCCGTCGTTACGAAGGCTATGACTACGAGAAAGTCATGTTGACCACGCAGATGGCCCTGAACCTGCTGGCCCAGAACGATTTCGACGGTGCCCGTACCGAGATCAAGAAGACTCACGAGCGTGAGGCCGTGATCGCCGATCTGCGCGACAAGGAATACCTTAAGAGTGAAGACGAGGCCCGTGAAAAGGGTGTGACCACCCAGTTCAAGGACCTCAAGGGTTATCCGGTCGCCTCTCTCGATGCTCCGGAAGTCGTTGGCCTGAAAAACAGCTATCAGAGTGCGTTCAGCCACTACCTGTCCGGCTTCGTCTATGAAGCCCTTGGTGAAAAAGACCTCGCCGCACCGGGCTATCGTCAGGCCGCCGAGCTGCGTCCTAACACCCCTCTGCTCGACCAGGCCCTGCTGAACCTGGACGACGGCGGCAGCAAAGTGCCCGCCAGCAAGGGCGGCAAGGGTAAAAAAGGCAGCAAGGAGAGCAAGTCCGTCGTTGAGGCCGCGCCAAGCACGGAAGGCACCAGTGACGTGCTGATCGTGGTGCAGAGCGGCTTTGCTCCGGCCCGTGACTCGGTGCGTATTCCGCTGCCGCTGCCAATCGCCAATAACATTGTGATCACCGCTCTGTCGTTCCCGGTGATCAAGCCCGATACATCGACCCAGCGCTTCTCGCAAATTGTCGTCAACGGCGCGCCGGTTGACCTGACCCTGCTCAACAGCACCACGGACATGTCGCGTCGCGCCCTGCGTGACGACATGCCAGGCATCATCGTGCGTACCACCGTGCGTGCGATCAGCCGTGGCGTGGCGCAGAAGCAGCTCAATGACGTCAACCCGCTCGCGGGCCTGGCCATGGGCATCACCTCGGCCATCGTCGAAGGCGCCGATACCCGTACCTGGCGCACCCTGCCGGACACCACCCAGGTCGTACGCCTGCGGCTGAAGCCAGGCGAGCACGACGTTGTGCTGCCGTCCGTCACCGGCGGCACCCACGTCAAGGTCAAGATCGACCGCCCTTATCAGGTCGTGGCCCTGCGTGCCGTCAGCAATCAGGTGTATGCCGATGGTCTGATGGCCCAGGTCGTGCCATCGACCCTGCCGCAAGCCGTGGCTACCAAACAACCTTGAACGGAGACACCCGCATGCGTATGAAGATGCTTGGCGCGCTGGCCTTGGCCCTGCTCGCCGGATGCGCCACCCCGCCGCCACCCGCACCGGGCAGCGCAGCCAGCAAAGTAGTGTCGCTGGGCAGCATGGACAACATTGAAGTCGGTGCGATGCGCGTCGCTCGTGAGAACGGCTTCATGACCGTCAAGGTCGAGCTGCACAACACCAGCTTCCGCAACAAGAGCATGTTTTATCGCTTCGCCTGGCTGGGTAACGACGGCTTCCCGGTGGGTGATGAGGACAGCTGGAAGAGCGTGACCCTGTACGGCTCCCAGACCAGCTTCCTGTCCGCCATCGCGCCGCTGCCGAAGGCCACTGACTTCCGCCTTGAAGTCAAAACCCCTTGATCCGTCTTCCCTTTCGATCAGTTCAAGAGAAACCGCATATGTTGTCTATCCGCCTCTGCTCCATTGCCGCTGTGGCCCTGCTGGCTACCGGTTGCGTTAACAACTCCCCGACCCTGGGCAGCAAGAACATCAGCTACGGCGACACCAAGGCTGTAGAAACCGTTACCAACGAGTTCGGTTCCACCGACCTGCAGATGATTGCCGAGAGCATGACCCGCTCCCTGGCCCAGTCCGGCGTCCTGCAAGGCCGTCCGGTGGTGCAGGTCTACGACGTGAAGAACAAGACCAGCGAGTACATCGATACCCGCGAAATCACCACGTCGATCAAGACCCAGCTGATGAAGACCGGCACTGCCCGCTTCGCCAGTGACAACACCGACATGCAGAGCCAGGTCGACCAGCTCAAGCTGCAGAACCAGAGCGGCCTGTACAAGAAATCAACGGTCAGCAAGACCGGCAACATGCTGGCGGCCAAATACCGCATCGAAGGTTCCATCAGCTCCATCGTCAAGCGCAGCAGCGACTACAAGGACGTCTTCTACAAATTCAGCCTGCAGTTGATCGACGTCGAGAGCGGCATTGCTGAGTGGATGGACGAGAAAGAAATCCGCAAAACCACGGAGCGTTAATCAATGCGTGCATGGATCGGTATCCTTGGCCTGGTGTGCGCCTTTGGCGTGCAGGCCGCGCCGAAGGTCGCAGTGGCTGACCTGGCGTTTCAGCAGCGTGTGGAACAATACATCCACACGGTGTCTGCCCAGACGAATATGCAAGCCAACCGCTACAGCGCCAGCGCCTCGGGCAGCTACAACGAATACGAGGAGCGCAGCAGCTATATCGAGCAGGGCGAACTGCGTAAATTCACGGGTGACATCAAGGGCGAGATTCTGCGTACCGGGATGTTCCAGCTGGTCCAGGGCACGCCTTATACGGCCAAGTCCACCGAGGACGTCTACGACGTCATCAAGCGCATCAAGAACGGTAACTTCAAGGGCGCCGACTATGTGCTGTTCGGGACGGTGTCGGATATCGACTTCAATCAGGACATGAACGAGCTGGCCAATACCGACAGCTACTCGGCCATCCTGAGCCTGACCCTGGTCGCAGACTTCAGCCTGATCAATACCCGTACGTTCGAGATTACCTCGGCGTTCACGGCGACGGGCGAAGGCCAGGACACCAAGCTGGTCAACGGCCGCGACGTGCATGTCTCGCTCAACCGCGGGCGTGTGGTGCGTGACGTGTCGAAGTCGATCGGCGAAGACGTGGCAGGCCAGCTGCGCCTGCAACTGCGCGGTGAGGTGCCGTACGATCAGCCGCAGCCGATGCAACGCAACAACTTGCCGCCTGATGAGGCACCACGCATTCTGCGTTGAAGTGCCCCACGCATTCTCGTAGGAGCGGCTTTAGCCGCGAGGGCTCCCTCCCGGCTAAAGCTGGTCCTACGGGTTTGCTGATCAAGCCCGATGCAATGTCGCCAGGAACGCCGCCGCGCTGACAAACAGTCCGGCAAAGGTACGGTTCATGCGGCGCTGCTGCTTCGGTGTCTTCAATGCCCGCAGCACCTTCGATGCCAGCCCGGTATAACCCGCCATCACCGTCAGGTCCACCGCCACCATGGTCGCGCCGATGATCAGGTATTGCGCCAGCAGCGGCGCGTTGGGGTCGATGAACTGCGGCAGGATCGCCAGCATGAACACCAGCGCCTTGGGGTTGCTGATATTCACCAGAAAACCACGGAATACCAGGCTCAACGGCTTGCCGATGGGGCGCGGTGTCGCGTCGTCGGAGAGATCGCTGGGCAGGGCCCGCCATTGCTTGATGCCCAGGTAGACCAGATAGGCCACGCCGAACCATTTGATCAGGGTAAAGGCGGTGGCCGAGGTAGCCAGAACGGCGCCAAGGCCGGCGGCGATGATCGCGATTTGCAGGATCAGCGCCAGTTGCAGGCCCAGAGCATTCCAGTAACCACGCCAGAAGCCGTATTGCAGACCGCTGGACATGGACGCAATGGCGCCCGCACCCGGCGACAGGCTGATAACCCAACAAGCGGCAAAAAATGCCAGCCACGTTTCCAGTGACATCACACACCTCAGGCAGAACGGAATACCCGTTAAGCTAATGGGTGTTGCAAAAAATGACCATTGATTTCTGTGGTGCGGCTGACTCAAGAATCCCGTGGCTTGTCGATCAGCGATGTCAGAGGCATGGCATCACTGCCGCGCCAACGCCGCACCGATTTCTGGAAGAACTGGCTGTTGGGCACCTGTACCAGCGCACCGCCGTTCTCCGGCGGTTCGATCAGGGTGGTGAACATCAGGTTGATCGCCGTGACCCTGCCTTTGACGCCTGGCTTGTCGAGGGTGTCGATCAGCTCCACAACATCGCCGATGCGGAACGGCCCGATGGTGAAGATCAGCACCGCGCACAGCAGGTTGGACAGCACGCTCCACATGGCGAAGAACGCCACTGCGGCAACGGCGACAAAGCCCGACAGGGCCGTCCACAACACCGTTGCAGAGACCCCTAGCCGTCCCAGCACGATCACGAAGGCGCTGCCCATGATCAGCCAGCGCAAGCCGCCGCGTACCGGTATCAACAGCTCGGGTGGCAGAGGGTAGCGCTCGCCCAGGTTGTTGAGGAAGCGCGCCACCAGCCGTTGCGCCAGGTAGCCGGCCAGCAGGATCAAGAGGATTTGCAGGCCCAGCCAGATCGGTTCGATCCAGTGGGCAGGCAGGTTTACTCCGAAAAACTCCATTACCACTCCTGAATTACGACGACAGGGCTTCCAGCTCGGCCTGCATCGATTCCAGCAGCTCCAGAGCTTCCATCCAGGCCTCTTCCAGCTCGCTTTCGCGAACCTTCAGCTTGGCCTGCTCGGCGAGCATGTCACGCAGCTTGTCCTTGTTCGCCGCCTCGTAGATGTCGCTGTCACCCAGGGCCGCTTCGACCTTGGCCAGCTTCTCGTGCAAGGTGCCAAGGTCGCGCTCCAGCTTGTCGGCTTCGCGTTTGTGCGGCGCCAATTGCTGGCGCAAGGCCGCGGCCTGTTGGCGCTGGGCCTTCTTGTCAGTCTTGTCGGCGTTGACCGGCGTGCTGCTGGCCGGGACGTTGCGCAGACGGTAGTCGGCAAGCCAGCGGGCATAGTCTTCCAGATCGCCGTCGAACTCCTGAACGCGACCGTCGGCCACCAGCAGGAAGTCGTCGGTGGTGCTCTTGAGCAAGTGACGATCGTGGGAGACCACCAATACCGCGCCACTGAATTCCTGCAAGGCCATGGTCAGGGCCAGGCGCATTTCCAGGTCCAGGTGGTTGGTTGGTTCGTCGAGCAGCAAGAGGTTGGGCTTGTCCCAGGCAATCAGCGCCAGGGCCAGACGAGCCTTTTCGCCGCCCGAGAAATTCAGCACCGGCTCATCCAGGCGTGCGCCACGGAAGTCGAAGCCGCCGAGGAAGTCGCGCAGGGTCTGCTCACGTTCGGTCGGCGCGATGCGTTGCAGGTGCAGCAGCGGGCTGGCTTTGGCGTCGAGGGAGTCGAGCTGATGCTGGGCGAAGTAGCCGACCACGGTGTTTTCACCGCGAGCCAGGCGACCGCTCAGAGGCTCCAGCTCACCGGCCAGGTTCTTGATCAGGGTCGATTTACCGGCACCGTTGGGGCCGAGCAAGCCGATGCGCGCACCGGGAGTGAGCTGTAGTTTGACCTTCTCCAGGATGGTCTTGTCGCCATAACCCAGGCGGGCGTCGGACAGATCCAGCAAGGGGCTGGAGATCTTGTCGGACTCGCGGAAGGTGAAGTCGAACGGCGAGTCGACATGGGCAGCCGACAGCTCCTCCATGCGCTCCAGCGCCTTGATCCGGCTCTGGGCCTGCTTGGCCTTGGTGGCCTGGGCCTTGAAGCGCGTAATGAATTTCTCCATGTGCGCGCGTTGCGCCTGCTGCTTCTCGTAAGCTTGTTGCTGCTGGGCCAGGCGTTCGGCGCGGGCGCGCTCAAAGGCGCTGTAGCCGCCGCGATAAAGCGTGATCTTGCGCTGTTCGACATGGGCGACGTGATCAACCACGGCGTCGAGGAAATCCCGGTCGTGGGAAATCAGCAGCAGAGTGCCGGGGTAGCTCTTGAGCCAGTCCTCGAGCCAGAGAATGGCGTCCAGGTCCAAGTGGTTGGTCGGTTCGTCGAGCAGCAACAGGTCCGATGGACACATCAAGGCTTGCGCCAGGTTCAGACGCATCCGCCAGCCACCGGAGAAATCTGCGACTTGACGTTCCATTTGTTCGTTGGTGAACCCCAGTCCGGCCAGCAGCTTGCGCGCTCGGGCGTCGGCGGTATAACCGTCAGCACTGTCCAGTTCGGCATGCATGCGCGCCTGGGCGGCACCGTCCCCGGATGCCTCGGCGTCGGCCAGGTCGCGCTGGACCTGACGCAGGCGCAGGTCGCCGTCGAGGACATAGTCCACGGCCAGGCGTTCGAGGGTGTCGACCTCCTGGCGCATATGGGCGATGCGCCAGTCGGCAGGCAGCAGACAGTCGCCGCCATCGGGGGTCAGTTCACCCCGCAGCAAGGCGAACAGGCTGGATTTACCGGCGCCATTGGCTCCGATCAGGCCGGCTTTCTGGCCGGCGTGCAGGGTCAGCTCGGCGTCTTCTAGCAGACGTTGCGGACCACGCTGTAAGGTAAGGCTTTGAAGTCGAATCATAATGGCGGCGGAGTCTACCAGCTTCGTCCCGAACAAGTGGATCACTATGCCTTCTGACCTGTGGAGTTTCACCCTCGATTTCTATGCCCGACCCGGAATCGAGCAGGCCTGCCTGGACTTGCAGGCCCGTGGCGGCAATGTCTGCCTGCTGTTGCTGGGAATTTGGCTGGATAGGCGCGGCGTGGTTTGGGAGGCTTCCCGAACACAGCAGATCGTTGAGTTGACCGGGCCTTGGGACGAGGCGGTCGTGCAGCCCCTGCGTCAACTGCGCACGAACTGGCGAGCAGCGGCGAGCAGCGATGCGACGCTGGGCGGCATGCGTGACGAGATCAAGGCGTTGGAGTTGAAGGCTGAGCGGGAGCTACTGACGCGCCTGGAAATGCTGGCGCAGGACTGGCCGGTGCAGATCACTCGGGGCGAGCATCAATGGCTGACGGCGTTGGCGGGTGAGGCAGGAGGTCTGAGCCGCGACGCGCTGAATAAATTGCGCGTCGCGGCGGACCAGGCTTGACGCTTAGGAAGCGCTTGGCGTTGTCGAGCTTGTAGCAGGTGCAGCAGGAGAGGTTGGTGCCACTGGTGCGGCTGCTGTTGTCGCAGCAGGTGCAGCAGTTCCCGGTTTGGCAGCGGCCGGCTTGGCTGCTGGTTTGGCGGCTACTGGCTTGGCAGCAGGTTTAGCCGCCGGTTTTGCAGCGGCAGGTTTAGCGGCTGGTTTGGCTGCTGCCGGTTTGGCAGGCGCCTTGACGGCTGCGGGCTTGGCAGCAGCTTTCACTGGTGCTTTTGCAGCGGCTGGCTTGGCGGCGGCAGCGGCCGGAGCTTTTGCTGTTGCGGCCTTGGCAGCGGCAGGTTTGGCTGCTGGCTTGGCAGGTGCTTTGGCGGCAACCGGCTTGGCAGCGGCAGGTTTTGCCGCTGCGGTTTTAGCAGCTGGCTTGGCGGCCGGTTTTGCGGCAGCTGGTTTTGCAGCCGGCTTGGCAGCAGCCGGTTTGGCCGCAGGTGCAGCCTTGCTGGCGGCAGCTTTGACAGGGGCTTTAGCCGGTGCCTTGGCAGGCGCTTTGGCGGCGACCGGTGCCTTGGCAGCAACAGCTTTGGCCGCTGGCTTGGCAGCACGATCGATCAGCAGCTTGCCAACGGCCTCTTTAACGCGGCCAACACCCTGGGCCAGCTTCAGGCTTTCCTGAGCATCGCGCTTGAGTTGCAGTATGTAGGCGCGGGTTTCGGTCTGGCGATCTTTCAGGGCGTCGAGCAGGCCTTCGAGTTCGGCAACGCCGCCCTTGGCTTTGTCTTGCGCCTTGGCCTTGCCAGCGGTGGCAGCGGCTTGCAGCTTGGTGCGCGACTTGTGCAGTTTTTCCTGCGCTTTGACGCGTTGTTTTTCGAGTTTGGCGAGCAGTTTTTCTGCATCAGTCAGAGCTTGCGAGCAGGCACTTTCGAGATGCTCGAGCAGGCTGCCCGATAGTTGTTGGAGCAAATGCAACGGCGTGTTTACGGTCTTCTTCTTGGCCGACATGGTTTACCTCCTGACTGACTGAAATTGCGGCCCATACTAGCCCTCTGATTGCAGTGCCGCTAGCGCATGTTGACAGCGTCTTCCCGTACCTGTTGCACGTCGAGGTAAATACTTGAAGGCCTGAGCTTAATTTCCTTTGTAACTTCATCACACACATGCGCCCGCACTGGCATAATCGCTGCCTTCCCGGGTCGGAGAGCATGTATGTCGCGCTACCTGTTAACGTCTTTGTTCCTCTTGCTGCCGCTGGCTCAAGCCGCTGAGCCAGAACCTTCCACCGATGCCCATGACCTCGCTTACAGCCTGGGGGCCAGCCTCGGTGAGCGCCTGCACCAGGAGGTTCCGGATCTGGATCTCAAGGCGTTGGTCGATGGCTTGCAGCAGGCCTACAAGGGCAAGCCACTGGCGCTGAAGAAAGAGCGCATGGATCAGATCCTCGCCGATCATGACGCCGCAGTGGCGCAGGCCGAGGCCAGCGGTGATCCCGAGCCGCAGAGTGAAGCGGCCCTGGCGCTCGAGCACAAGTTCATGGACGCGGAAAAGGCCAAGCCGGGGGTCAAGGAGCTGGCTGACGGTATCCTGATGACTGAGCTCAAGGCTGGCACCGGGGCCAAGCCGACGATCAACAGCCGGGTCCAGGTCAATTACGTGGGGCATCTGCCCGACGGCACCGTCTTCGATCAGAGCAGCCAGCCGCAATGGTTTCGTGTCGACAGCGTGATCAGTGGCTGGACCACGGCGCTGGAAAGCATGCCGGTCGGGGCGAAATGGCGTTTGGTGATCCCGTCGGCGCAGGCTTATGGCGCTGAGGGTGCGGGCGATCTGATCGACCCTTACACCCCGCTGGTTTTTGAAATCGAGTTGTTGGCCGTCGGGCAGTAGAAGCTTTTGCGTACATGAAAAAGGGGCGCCTTTAGCACCCCCTTTTGTCTACCTGCATCAGCGCAATCAGGCCTGAGCCGTGTTTTGCTCTTGATGGGCGTTATGCAGCACTTCGATCAGGCAGTCCTCCAGTTCGAAGCGCTCATGCAGTTGGCTGCCGAGCTTTTTGAGCTTCTCTGCAATCTGTGCGCTATCTGAGCAATCACCCTTGTCGCAGTGATCATTGAAAGCCAGCGCTGACTCGGTCAGTGCTTCAATGCGCGGGTAAATGGTTTTGGCCAGTTCAAGGCCTCGCTCATCATTGAAAGCCTTGGCCTCGCTGTTGAGCTGCTCGTAAATTTCGAAGTGCCCGGCCGAAACGTAATCTACCAACGCCTGACAGAAATCCTGCAATGCCGCCCGGTCCGTCTTTTTTGCGCCCAGCTCGTCATAGCTCTTGATCAAATCGGCGCGATTTTTCAGCCAACGATCAATCAGCTTGTGGACACCACCCCAGCGTTCCTGAGCATTCCGACAACTTTCCAGCATGATTTTCTCTCTTCCCTTGTGGGGTATGCGCTCTGCGTGGGCCTCAAGACAGGAATCAACTCTGTACAAAAGAGGGGGCCTGATAACGCAGCAGATGCGACATCGTTCCTGTGATTCATGCGGCCCAGATTATGCCCGCATGACAACCCCTTCAAGGTACGCAGGAGAGAAAGTTCATACAAGTGTTTAATCCTCGGCGGTCGAAAAGCGTCGCCAGCCCCTGCACAGCGGCCATAGTGCAAACAGACCCACGGCGCAGAACGCCAGCAGGCTCCACTCCGGAATACTGAAGCCGAACAGTGACCAGTTGATCTCGGCACACGCAAGCACTTTGGCCCGCAACGGGTCGATCTCCTGGAACAGATGAAGGGCGTAGAGAATGCGCTCAACTACAGCCATGAGCGGCACCAGAACGTCCATCGAGGCGATTTGCAACCAGACCTGGGTTCCCGCCGCGATGCCGCCACTCAACGCCGTCAGCAGGAGCAGCGCGCTGTAAAAGCGCCCGGCAACTACGCCGGGCCCATGGATCGCCACGCACAGGCAGATGATTGCGCAGGCAAGCATGACTAGGCGTTGCACTGAGCACAGCAGGCAGGGTTCAAGAAGAAAGGCTTGTTGCAGGTAAATGGCTGCGCCCAGGATCGATGCACATGCGATGAACGCCAGGAGGAACAGGAAGCGCAAGTGGGCCAGAGGCATGGCAGATCCGTAACAAAAAACGAAGGCAGTTACGGTAGAGGAAAGCCCTTAGCCCTTTCAAGGCGCCGAAGTAGGGATATTTCCTTGATCCGATGGGTGTTTGCGGACTTGTAAGTGCGATTTTTTACCACTGCTTGCAGGAATAATCTCGAAACATAAAAAACGCAGGGAATTTTCCTACGAAGCCGGCCTTTGTGGGACCGGCTTTAGCCGGGAAGACGATACGGCTGGCGACAGAAATGTATCGCTCCTGCCTATGCCTTCCCGGCCAAAGCCGGTCCCACAGGGGTTGTGTGTGCGCAGGTCAGGCCTGTGCCAACGCCGGTAACGGCCGCGACAGGAAGCGTTCATCAAGCAGGCCGAGACCTTCCTGGAACAGTTGGTTACTGCGCTCTGTCTCTCCCAGCTGTGCGAGCAGGCGGGCCAGTTCAGCGCAGGCTTCGGGGCTGCGTTGCTCGCGCAGACTGCTTTCCAGATAGTCCCGGGCTTTGCCCCACAAACTGTTCTGCAGGCACAGTCGGCCGAGGGTCAGCAACAGGCTTGGGTCGTTGGCGTGTTGTTTGAGCAGCCCTTCGGCCATTTGCAGCTGCTTGGTCGGCTCGGCGCCACGTACCAGGCCGTACAGGCGGGCCAGATGGCTGCTGTATTCGCGCTTGAGGGCAGTACGCAGGATTTCTTCGGCCTGGGCATCGGCACCCAGGCGCCGTAGCTGCTCGGCATACGCCAGTACCAGCGCTGGTTCCTGTCGTTGGGCCGAAGTCAGTTGCTGCCAGGCCTTGTCCAGTGACGGCAAGCCGGTCAGGCCCTCCTCTCCTTCGTTCTCGCGGTAGGCGGCAAGGCTGAGGTTCTCGCCCCACGCCCGACGCTCCAGTTCGGCCAGCTCCTGGGCGGGCAAAATCTTGTCCTTGCGCAGCTCCGGCATCAGGCGAATCAGGGCCGACCAGTCGCCGCGCTGCTGATAGAGGCGCTGCAAGTGACGCAGTACCTGCGCGTTGTGCGGGTGACGCTCGCGCATGGCTTCCAGGGTCGCCAGGGCACCGTCAATCTCGCCGCGGTCCTGTTGCAGCTGGGCATGGCTCAGGGCAATTGCCAGCTCTGCCTGTGGCTGGCGCTCCAGGGCGCGTTCGAGCAGGTTGTCACTTTCTTCGTAGCGCCCCTGCTCGTTGGCAGCACGTGCGGCACCGAGGTAATACAGCAGCGGCTGGCGCTCGGCTTCGGCGGCGCGGTGCAAGTGGCGTTGGGCGCTGGCCCAGCGGCCTTCGGCCAGGTCCATCTGGCCCTGCGCGATGGCAACCTGGGCGCGACGGCTGCGATGACGACGCGACCACGGGTTGACCAGCCCGCCCGAAGTGTTCACCAGCGCGATCAGGGCGCGGATCAGTACCACCAGCAACCAGACCACGGCCAGCAGCGCCAGGGTTGCCCACAGGCTCGATTCATAGCGGAAGTTTTGGTACGCGATCAGCACATAGCCGGAGTGCTCGGAGATGGCGATGCCGATCAGCGCGGCGATCAGGATGGCTGCGAACAGCAGCAGATAAGTCCGCTTCATGGGCTGGTCTCCTGATGCGTCTGGTCAGGCTGACCGCTCTTGCGCACCAGATCTTCAGCCGGCGCGTGGCGGCGATTGAGGTAGGCCTGTACCGAACTGAGGCTCTGGGTCAGGTCCGGTGTCATCACGGCGACCGGCTGCTTGGCCAACTCGTCCAGGCGTTCATTGAGGCCTTTGCTCTGCGGGTTGTCCGGGTTGAAACTGCCCTGCAGGACGTTCTTGGCTTCAACCAGCGCCTGGCTGTAGACCTTGGGTTCGCCATTGAGGGCGGCCCATTGCGCTTGTTCCAGAGCCAGGCTCAGGGCCAGGCGTACCTGGCTCAGGCTCTGCCCGGCCAGCAGCGGACGCACGCTCTTGTCGGCACTGAAGTCGATGCGCACGTAATGGGAGAGGTCATTCCACCATTGCGTCCAGCGGTTGTCCTGCTCTTTGCCGGTGGTCAGGCCGAACAGGGATTCGCCCTTGTCGACGTACTCAGGGGCAAGTTCGGTAAGTTGGGCGACCTGATCGCGCAGCGCAGCCAGTTGCAGAAACAGGCCGGTGCGGTCCGGCTGATCGATGCTGCGCAGGGCGGCCAGGCTCTTGGCCAGTTGCTCGCGGGCGGCAAAGGCACCGGGATCGTCCTGTTCACGCAGAATTTCATCGGCACCCTGGACCAGCGCCTGAGCGCTGTTGATGTCTTGCAATGCGGACAGACGCAGGCTGGCCAGACGCAACAGGTGCTCGGCTTCGGCCAGGCGCCAGTCCTTGCGGCTGGCGCCAAGCACGGTCTCCAGGCGCTGGCTCAGACGTTGCTGATCGCCCTGTAACTGGGTGACCAGCCGGCGGCGGTCTTCCAGTTCGCTGGCGCCGGGCAATTGCGCCAGGCGCGCAGACATCTGCTGCTCGCTCTGGGAAAGTGCCTGGGTCTGGGCAACGATATCTTCCATCTGGCTATGTTGCTGCAGGTGGCTCGATTGCAGAGTGCGCAACTGCAACACACCCCAGCCGGCGACTGCGATACCTGCGGCGCCAAACAGCAAAGCGAGTATGGCCAAACCATTGCCGCGGCCGCTCGTACGTTGCGGGCGGGTTGCATCGGGCGTGGGTGCGGAAGTTGTCAGCACCGGCTCTGCATTATCTTTGGGCAAGATTGTTTCGCTCACGTATCCATCCTTTGCATGGGGGCGTAGGTAATTTCAATACGCCTGATCAGCGGGCGCGGGATGTGCCCGCAACGCCGCCAGCAAGGCCGCGGCGTTCGCGCCACGGCAATCCACAACTGTCAGAGCCCCGGCGCTACGTGCCAATTCGGCAACCCGGGGGCTCGGTACGAACAACGGCAGGCTGGCCAGTTTTGCCCAGCTGTCTCCTGCCAACTGCTGCAAGTGTGCAAAACCCTGCCCACTGCTGACCACCAGCCCGTTCAAGCGTTCCTCAGATACCCGTCGGGGTAGGGCCAGCGCAGGGTAATCCGGCATGAAGCGGCGGTACAGCGGCAGATAATCGACACTAACACCCTGTTCGCGCAAGCGCTCGGCCAACATCTCTCTACCGTCTTCTCCACGCAGGATCAGGACCCGGGCGCCGGGAATGTTCAGGGCGTCCCGAAAGGCGGATAGATCGAGCAGGGCTTCGCTGTCGTCACCCTGCTGTGGCCAGGTGACGTCCAGTCCATAGTCGCGCAGCAGTTGACCGGTGCTGGCGCCCACGCTGAACCACGGCTGGATGGGTGGCTGGGGCCACCATTCGTCCAGCAGCTCGATAGCCGCACGGGCAGCGGGTTTGCTGACGACGATAACGGCGCAATAACGCAGCAGTTCGAGAATCGGCCCGCGCTGAACATCAGTGATGTCCAGTGGCTCGGTTTCCAGCAGCGGCAGGCTGCTGCTGAAAATTCCGACGTCAGCCAGCTGTTGTGCCAGCGCCGCCGATTCATCGGCAGGGCGGGTCAGTAACAGGCGCCAACCTGTCACTCCTCCCCTGCCTCGCCATAGACGGCTTGCAGAATGGCCTGCGCGCCCTGAGCCAGCAAGGCTTCAGCGACTTGAACGCCGAGGGCTTCGGGTTCGGTCTGCGGGCCGTGGGCATCGGCATTGAGCAGCAGGCTGCCCGCCGGATCACCGACCAGGCCGCGCAGCCAGATCTGCTCGCCTTGCAAGATTGCGTAGCAGGCGATGGGCACTTGGCAGCCGCCATTGAGGTGCTTGTTCATGGCACGCTCGGCGCGCACGCGCAGGGCGGTTTCCTGATGATGCAGGGGCTTGAGCAGTTCGTGGATATCCGGATCGCCGCCGCGGCATTCGATACCTACCGCGCCTTGACCGCCGGCAGGCAGGCTGTCGTCGATGCTGATCGCCGAAGTGATACGGTCTTCGAAGCCCAGGCGGATCAGGCCTGCCGCAGCCAGGATGATCGCGTCATATTCGCCAGCATCAAGCTTGGCCAGGCGCGTATTGACGTTGCCGCGCAGGAAATGAATCTTCAGGTCGGGACGTCGGGCCAGCAGCTGCGCCTGGCGACGCAGGCTGGAGGTGCCGACGATGCTGCCCGGCGGCAGTTGCTCAAGGCTGGTGTAGGTGTTGGAGACAAAGGCATCGCGGGGGTCTTCGCGCTCGCAGATGCAGAACAAACCCAGGCCTTCGGGAAAATCCATGGGCACGTCTTTCATCGAATGCACGGCGATGTCGGCCTGGTTCTCCAGCAGGGCTGTTTCCAGCTCTTTGACGAACAGGCCCTTGCCGCCGATTTTCGACAGTGGCGAGTCGAGCAGCTTGTCGCCCCGGCTGACCATGGGCACCAGGACCACGCTCAGGCCTGGATGCGCCTGCTCAAGGCGAGCCTTGACGTATTCGGCCTGCCAGAGGGCCAAGGCGCTTTTGCGCGTAGCAATGCGGATTTCGCGAGAGGACATGGATCAATCCGTACCTGAATAGATGCTGCGGATGATAACAGCTCAGCCCCCATGGCTTGAGCGCTGTCGTTAAACATCCGCCGCCTACTGATCACGGTCAATGTTTCAGTGATGCCGCTGATGCAACGTCACAGACTCTGCATCATCTTGCGCACGCCAGCGACATGTCGACGGCTGACGATCAGTGCGTCGTCGCCAAGGCCCCTGAGGAACAGCTGGAAATGCCCCAGGGGGGTGCGTTGCAGGCGTTCGATGCGTTCACGGGACACCAGGGCATTGCGGTGGATACGCACGAACCGGTTACCGAATTCGTCCTCCAGCGCCTTGAGTGGCTCGTCGAGCAGGACCTCGCCGGTCTCGTGACGCAGAGTCACGTACTTGTGGTCGGCGATAAAATAAACCACATCGTCCAGCGGGATCAGCTCAATACCTTTGCGGGTCCGCGCGCTGATATGACTGCGCGGACCATTGCCGCTCACGGCAGCCGGACGGGTCAGTGCCGCCAGTTGCACGCGATTGGGCCGCTCGGCCTTTTTCAAGGCTTCCTGCAGGTCTTCGGGGCGTACCGGTTTGACCAGATAGCCGACAGCACTGACCTGGAACGCGTCCAGGGCAAATTCATCGTGTGCGGTACAAAAAACCACGGCGGGCGGTGTTTCCCGCTCGCACAGTTTTGCCGCAACCTGCAGGCCATCGAGGCCCGGCATGCGGATGTCGAGTAAAACCACATCCGGCTTGAGGTTGTCGATCAGTGCCAAGGCTTCTTCGCCATTGGAAGCACTGGGTTCTAAGACCCGGTAGCCCTCGATTTTGCCGACCATACGTTCAAGTCGTTCGCGGGCTAGGGGTTCGTCATCAACGATCAGGACATTCATATTGCTCTGGCTTCCTGCGTGAGTCTCGCACAAGGATAGCGTAGACAGGTGAAGTGACGACCGTCACGGCGCTCCACGCTCAGACTCGCGTGAGGGCCAAAAAGTGCCGTAATACGAGCACCAATATTTACCAGGGCCTGTTGAGTACCGTTGGAAGTCTGCCGCGTGGCAACATCTTCATAGGGATTGCTTACACACAATACGAACTCTCCCCGCTCATAATCTGCCTGGACTCTCACCACGCCGCCCTCGACGCGCGGTGCGATGCCATAGATCAAAGCGTTTTCCAGTAGTGGCTGCAAGGTTAGCTGTGGAATCGGCAAGTCTTCCGGGATTGCACTCACCGCCCACTCCAACTGTAGACGCTCGCCAAGACGATATTGCTCAATCGATAAATATCGTTTCGCCAATTCCAGTTCATCACGCCACATCACCACGTTGCCGGGGCGGGCCAGGCTGGCGCGAAAAAGGTCCGAGAGATCAAGTACTGCCTGCTCGGCCTTGACCGGGTCACTGGCTACCAGGCTGGCGATGCTGTTGAGCGTGTTGAACAGAAAGTGCGGCTGGATCCGCGCCTGCAACGACTCGAGTCGGGCACGCAGCTCGGCCTGCTGCTGCTTGCGCCACTGACTCTGCAGATAAAAGTAGCGTAGCAAAAGCGCGGACATGATCAGGGCGATCAGGGCATAACGGATATAACGTTCGACGATACCCACCGCCGAAGCGGTGCCCGTCAGTTCGCAGATATCGGTCACCGCCGTGCACAGTATTGTTATCCCTACCACCAGCAGGCAGCACAACGTTCCGGCCACCCCGGTGGGCAGGCGTGCCAGCCAGGGCCGCAGGCCGCACAGCAGAGCGGCCGACAGCAATACGATCCACTGCACGAACAGCGATATCAGCGCCAGGCGCACCCAGTCAAAGTTCGGGTGCATGGGTTCGACCAGCACCAGGACCATGACCAGTAGCTCGGCCAAGACGACGAGCACCAGCAGCGCCTGGGGCAGGCACAGTTCAGGTATGAAAAATTCTTTGCCGGGGCTCGCGTCGGCTTTGAGCCAGTTGTTTTGCATGGGCCCAGTCTCGGCGCTGACGAGGACCTCGGCAAGCGGCCCGGGGATAAATAAACGACAACCCTGTTATTATCTGTAACGGCCCGAAACAAGCACGGGCACGTCACTATTTCCGCAGATCATTCGAGCGAATCCATGAGCACCGACAAGACCAACCAGTCCTGGGGCGGCCGCTTCAGTGAACCCGTCGACGCCTTCGTCGCGCGCTTCACGGCCTCCGTCACTTTCGACCAGCGCCTTTACCGCCACGACATCATGGGTTCCATTGCCCATGCGACCATGCTCGCCCACGTCGGCGTGCTGACCGATGCCGAGCGCGACACCATCATCGACGGCCTGAAGACCATTCAGACCGAGATCGAGGCCGGTACTTTCGAATGGCGCGTCGACCTGGAAGACGTGCACATGAATATCGAAGCCCGTCTGACCGACCGCATCGGCGTCACCGGCAAGAAGCTGCACACCGGCCGTAGCCGTAACGACCAGGTGGCGACCGATATCCGCCTGTGGCTGCGGGATGAAATCGACCTGATCCTGGCCGAAGTCAACCGACTGCAACAAGGCCTGCTGGGCCTGGCCGAACGTGAAGCCGAGACCATCATGCCGGGTTTCACGCACCTGCAGACCGCTCAGCCAGTGACCTTCGGCCACCATATGCTGGCCTGGTTCGAAATGCTCAGCCGAGACTACGAACGCCTGGTCGACTGCCGCAAGCGCCTGAACCGTATGCCGCTGGGCAGCGCGGCACTGGCGGGCACCACCTACCCGATTGATCGCGAACTGACTTGCAGGCTATTGGGTTTCGACGCTGTAGGCGGTAATTCCCTGGACGGCGTTTCTGATCGTGATTTCGCCATCGAATTCTGCTCGGCGGCCAGCGTGGCGATGATGCACCTGTCGCGCTTCTCCGAAGAGTTGGTGCTGTGGACCAGTGCGCAGTTCCGCTTTATCGATTTGCCTGACCGTTTCTGCACCGGCAGTTCGATCATGCCGCAGAAGAAAAATCCTGACGTCCCGGAGCTGGTGCGTGGCAAGACCGGCCGTGTCTTCGGTGCCCTGATGGGCCTGCTGACCCTGATGAAAGGCCAGCCTCTGGCCTATAACAAGGACAATCAGGAAGACAAGGAACCGCTGTTCGACGCCGCCGACACTCTACGTGACTCGCTGCGAGCCTTCGCCGACATGGTCCCGGCCATCGTGCCGAAACATGACGTGATGCGTGAAGCAGCCCTGCGCGGCTTCTCCACCGCGACCGACCTGGCGGACTACCTGGTACGCCGCGGCCTGCCGTTCCGTGATTGCCACGAAATTGTCGGCCATGCCGTGAAATACGGCGTGGACACCGGCAAGGATCTGGCGGAAATGAGTCTGGAAGAGCTGCGTAAATTCAGCGACCAGATCGAGCAGGACGTATTTGCCGTGCTGACTCTGGAAGGCTCGGTCAACGCCCGTAACCATATCGGCGGTACCGCTCCGGCTCAGGTCCGGGCGGCTGTTGGTCGTGGTCAGGCGTTGTTGGCTGCGCGCTGAGCCCTGGCAGCAATCATCAATATTGTGGGACCGGCTTCAGCCGGGAAGACGCCTTCCCGGCTGAAGCCGGTCCCACCGAGCTGCGTCGATTCGCGCAGCAAATCTTTTGAGAAGCATCCCCATGACCGACCCAATCGACAACGATGAAGAAGAATTCGCCGAAGCCACCCTGGTCCAGGCCATCGAAAACCAGATAGAAAGCGACAACCCGCCTGCCGCCAAGGCCACGTTCAACAAGCTGACCCTGGTGGGTTACGAGCGTGAAGAGATCCTTGAAATGATGGCTCACGTACTGGCGGTCGAGATTGACGGTCTGCTCGAGGAGGATCGCGCATTCAATACAGAATGGTACGAAAAGGCCCTGCGCGCCCTGCCAGAGCTGCCGCCAGAAGCTCAGTAAGATATCGGCTGCAAATAATCCAGACGATGGCTACACTCCAAAGGCCCCGCTGCCACAGGTTTTCACCGGGGTCGTCACGCCAAGCCAGCTTTAACGGTCATTCAGAACCGACGAGCACCCAACGCGTGCTCTCAAGCATTGGTTCCAGAACTGACCGCCCCGCTCGCGAGGCGTATTACTAGAAAAGTCTGGAGTACCTATGTCGTATACCCCTGAGTTGGTTGCCGAACTGGAAATTCTTGCACTGTTCAATCTGGGTAGTACCCATGAAGGCCTCAAGGTCCATCATGTGGCTGCTCCAACTGCCATCGCCGCCGCCCAACGACTCTTTGACAAGGGCCTGACGACCCAGGTCGATGGCGGCTACCTGACGAGTCTTGGAATCGAAGCCGCCGAGCACGCGCAGTCGCTGCTGACCATTCTTGACTTGAAAAAAGAAGCCGCCTGATTCGCATCGGGGGGGTACGCCGGGGCTCGCTTTGCAAAAAGTCATTGCGAGCCCTTAATCTTTGCCGGAACCGGCCGATAAAAAATTGGCGCCAGAATAATAATCAACGGAAGCACGTATTCAGCTTTCGACTGCTTGATCCTTGAATGCCACCTTTCGAGCCTCGCCAGCCGGTTTAAAGTTGCGATGACGCGTACCTCCGAGATTCGCCCTGACCTGGATGAGGGCATCGACCGCAAGGTTCTCAGCCAGCTTCGTAACCGTTTCCTGACGCTCAACGCCGGGCGGCTCAGCCGTGCCATGGATGGGCTATCGACCCGCCAGCAAGGTGTTCTGACCCTTCTGCCGTTGTTCTTCCACGTCAACCATCCGCTATTGCCCGGCTACGTGTCCGGCAGCACGCCTGCGGGGGTTTCGAGCTACGAGCCCGAGGCGCAGGTGCTGTCGGAGGCTCAGCGGCTGACACGCTCTTTCTCTTATAAGCCGCGGCGCGGCGCTCAGCCCGATCCGATCCACGGGATATTCCTGATGGGCAGCCTCGGCAGCCTGGCTCAGGCTGAACAGAGTGATATGGATGTCTGGATCTGTCATGAGCCGGGCCTGCCTCCTGAAGATATCGCCGAATTGCGCAGAAAATGCACGGCCCTGGAAACCTGGGCCGCGACCCAGGGTGCCGAGGTGCACTTTTTCCTGATCGACCCACAGCGCTTTGCCGTAGGCGATCGCGATGCCCAGCTAAGTTCCGAAGATTGTGGCACGACGCAGCACTATCTGTTGCTTGACGAGTTTTATCGCACCGCGATCTGGCTGGCCGGGCGCACGCCGCTGTGGTGGCTGGTGCCGGTCTACGAAGAGCCGCGCTATGCCGAATACACCCATACGCTGCTGTCCAAGCGCTTCATTCGTTCGGATGAGATCCTCGATCTGGGCAACATGGCTCATATCCCGCCGGGCGAGTACATCGGCGCAGGCCTCTGGCAGTTGTTCAAGGGCATCGAGTCGCCGTACAAATCGGTGCTCAAGCTCTTACTGACCGAGGTATACGCCAGTGAGCACCCCAAGGTGCAGTGCCTGAGCATGCGCTTCAAGCAGGCGGTGTTCGCCAATCGCCTGCACCTCGATGAGCTGGACCCCTACATGATGGTCTATCGGCGCATTGAGGAGTATCTGACCGAGCGCAATGAGCTAGAGCGCCTGGAGTTGGTGCGGCGCAGTCTCTATCTGAAGGTCAACAAGCGTCTTACTGGTCTGTCCCGTTCGCGCAGCACCAGTTGGCAGCGCGATCTGCTTGAGCGTCTGACCAGGGATTGGGGGTGGGACGAGCGCCACCTCATGCTGCTCGACAGCCGTAGTCAGTGGAAAGTCCGCCAGGTCACCCACGAGCGCCGGGCACTGGTTAACGAGCTGAACTACAGCTACCGCTTTCTGACCCAGTTCGCTCGCACCCAGCAGGTAGCCAGCTCGATCAATAAACGCGACCTCAATGTCTTGGGCCGACGTCTGTATGCCGCCTTTGAGCGCAAGGCGGGCAAGGTCGAGTTCATTAACCCCGGCATTGCCCCGGACATGGCCGAAGACACTCTGACCCTGGTGCAGTCGCCCAACAAGCGTGAGCCGGGCAAGAACCAGTGGGGTCTGTACAACGGCAGCCTCGGTGCCCACGAGTGGGAGCATTTTGCCCCGATCAAGCGCAGCCGCGAGTTACTGGAACTGCTGGCCTGGTGTCATCGCAACAGTGTGATCGACAGCAGCACCCGTCTGGCCCTGCATCCGGGCAGCAGCGATTTGACCGAGCTTGAGCTGTTCAACCTGCTCGGCGCCCTGCAGCAGGCGGTGGAACTGCCGTTGCCGGTGGTCAGTGAAGAACGCCTGCTCAGCCCTAGCGTGCCGGATCAGATCCTGCTACTGGTCAACGTTGGCGTCGATCCGCTCAAGCATCACCGAGAACTGAATATCCTCATGACCACCGAGCGTACCGACTCGCTGAGTTATGCCGGGGTGCGGGAAAATCTGGTCCTGACTCTGGACCAGATCACCCTCAACAGCTGGAACGAGACCCAGGTCAGCCGCTTCGATGGCGCCCACGCGCTGCTCGACTGCATGAAGGAACTGCTCAACAGTCTGCCCGAAGGCCAGCCGCAGCCGACCATTCGCGTGTGCTGTTTCTGCCACAACCGTGCGCCGGCCATTGCCCTGCGTGTCGAAGAGCTGATCAAGACGGCCCGGTTGCTATTGGCCCGACGTCTGAATCATCGCTACCTGATTCAGGTGCAGCAGCAGTATCACGTACTGGAAATGGTCCCCGGCCAGGTCAATCACGTTTCGCTGCCGGACTGGCCGAGCCTGATTGATTATCTGGGTAGCGAGCTGCCGACCTATAGCCCGTTGCACCTGGACCCGCAGGCACTGGACGACCACGACCTGACCCTGATCCTGCCTCACGGCCAGCCCGAGTGCATTCAGGTCTTCTACCGGGTCAACGAGCCCGACGCCGACCTCTACGTGCTCGACGAACACAACGCGCTGTGGCATCAGCGCCTGCCGTACCACGACGAGCAAAGCCTGCTCTTGCCGTTGCAGCGCTTCCTGCAGGCCCTGGTTTACCGGCGCGGGGCGATGCTGCCGCTGGAAAACCCCCAGGAGCCGATTTCCCTGGAAGCCCTGTACTACAAGATCCTGCCCTCCGGCCCGGGTCGCGCCCGTCGCATCGAGCCGCGTCCCGTGCCGACGGCAGCCGACAAGCCGTTCTACGACGTGCAGGCGATTGTCGAGGAAGCCTCGCCGGGGCAGATCAGCGTGACTCTGTACTGCAACGATCAGGAAGTCTCGGAGCTGGAATACGGCGATCAATTGTTTGACGTCGTGGCGCAACAGATTCTCGAACAGCGCCACGAACCCCAGCGCTACCGCTGCTACATCACCGACCTGGACCTGTCCGGGCTGCTCGGCGATACCCATGGGCAGAGCATTCTGTTCCTGCGTTACAAGGCGGATCTGGAGAAGTCGCTGAACGAGGCGATGGCGCGGGCGTGATCTGCTGTGTGGAATTAATGTGGGACCGGCTTTAGCCGGGAATACGCCTTCCCGGCTAAAGCCGGTCCCACAGGAAACCACATCTATTCAGATGAAGGGGTGTTTTCCCGGCGCACTTGCGCCTGGGCCTTGATCTGCCGCCTGCGCTCATCATCAGCCGAGCGCCATTCGCGGATGTCTTCCACATGGCGAAAGCAGCCCATGCAGACTTTCTGCTCGTCGAGTCGGCACAGGCTGATGCATGGCGACGACACGGCCGGGCTGACATTGCTGAACAGCGGCTTGGGCGGGCGCGGCGTCGGGGTCGTTGTGGGGGTGTCGCTCACTATCAGATCTCTTCGAAGTCCAGCTCGATACCGGCCTGTTCAAGGACGATACGCACCAACATTTCGCTAAGCAGCTCATCGCTGGTGTCACAGCTCCAGCGTTTCTCTTCTTCGTCGTAGTCGAAGTGGAAACCACCAGATTTGGCGGCCAGCCACAGTTGGCGCAGGGGTTCCTGGCGGCTGAAGATCAGCTGGGTGCCATTTTCGAACTTCACGGTCAGTACGCCAGACGAGTTTTCCAGGTCCAGATCGAGATCACTTTCATCGAAAATATCCTCCAGCTTTTCCTGGGTGGCATCGACCAGATCGTGGAAGCGGGCTTCGGTCAAACTCATTACGGGAACCTCGAAAAGTGTCTACTGATGGCACAGCGACGCAAGATACGGTCGCTTTCAGGCAAATGCAAAGGCTACCGGCCAGGACGCCAATATTCCGCATCTATGTCATAAATAGCCAATACTCGCGTCAAAGGCCCGCCGGACGGGAGGTTCGCCGCATAGGCAAGCCGACAGGTGGCCGGTATACTCGGGCGCAATTAATGCTTTCCAAAGGATTTCGCATGAAGCGCCTGATCTCTTCCGTTGCCGCGCTCCTCGCGGTCGCCTGTCTTGTTAGCGCCTGCGGCCAGAAAGGCCCGTTGTACATGCCTGATGGCGAGACATCGTCAGCCCAGCAAGGCAAATCGCAATCGCACAAGCACTCGACTTTGTAAGGACTAACATGGACGCCTTCAACTACCGCGACGGTGAATTGTTCGCGGAGGGAGTGGCATTGTCTGCCATTGCCGAGCGCTTCGGCACGCCGACTTACGTTTACTCCCGCGCCCACATCGAGGCGCAATACCGGGCCTACGCTGACGCGCTGGACGGCATGCCGCACCTGGTGTGCTTCGCGGTCAAGGCCAACTCCAACCTGGGCGTGCTCAATGTCCTGGCGCGTCTGGGCGCTGGTTTTGACATTGTTTCGCGTGGCGAGCTGGAGCGGGTACTGGCCGCCGGTGGTCAGGCTGACAAGATCGTGTTCTCCGGCGTCGGCAAGACCCGTGAAGACATGCGTCGCGCCCTGGAAGTCGGTGTGCACTGCTTCAACGTCGAGTCCACCGACGAGCTGGAGCGCCTGCAACTGGTTGCCGCCGAGCTGGGCGTTCGCGCGCCGGTCTCCCTGCGCGTCAACCCGGATGTCGATGCGGGCACTCACCCGTACATCTCCACCGGCCTCAAGGAAAACAAGTTCGGCATCGCCATCGCGGATGCCGAAGATGTGTATATCCGTGCCGCGCACCTGCAAAACCTGGAAGTGATCGGCGTCGATTGCCATATCGGCTCGCAGCTGACTACCCTGGAACCCTTCATCGATGCTCTGGATCGCCTGCTCGATCTGGTCGATCGCCTCGGTGATTGCGGTATCCACCTGCGTCATATCGACCTGGGTGGTGGTCTTGGCGTGCGTTATCGTGATGAAGAACCGCCGCTGGCCGACTCTTATATCAAGGCCGTACGTGCCCGTCTGGAAGGCCGCGACCTGGGCCTGATGTTCGAGCCGGGGCGTTTTATCGTCGCCAACGCCGGTGTCCTGCTGACGCAGATCGAATACCTCAAGCACACCGAACACAAGGATTTCGCCATCGTCGATGCGGCCATGAACGACCTGATCCGCCCGGCGCTGTACCAGGCCTGGATGGACGTTAAGGCCGTTCGCCCGCGTGATGGCGAGACCCGCAACTACGACATCGTTGGCCCGATTTGCGAGACCGGCGACTTCCTGGCCAAAAGCCGTGACCTGAGCCTTGCCGAAGGCGACCTGCTGACCGTGCATTCGGCCGGCGCCTACGGTTTCGTCATGAGCTCCAACTACAACACCCGCGGCCGTGCCGCCGAGGTGCTGGTAGATGGCGACCAGGCATTCGAAATCCGCCGCCGCGAAACCGTGGCCGAGCTGTATGCCGGCGAAAGCCTGCTGCCGGAGTGACCCATGCTGCTGCGTTTTACCAAGATGCACGGCCTGGGCAACGACTTCATGGTCCTCGACCTTGTCAGTCAGCACGCGCATATTCTGCCCAAGCACGCCAAGCAATGGGGTGACCGGCATACCGGTGTCGGCTTCGACCAGTTATTGCTGGTCGAGGCACCGAACAACCCTGAGGTGGACTTCCGCTACCGGATCTTCAACTCCGACGGTTCCGAGGTCGAGCAGTGCGGCAACGGCGCGCGCTGCTTCGCCCGTTTCGTGCTGGACAAGCGTCTGACCGCCAAGCGGCAGATTCGCGTCGAGACCAAGAGCGGCATCATCGAGCTGGATATCCGCAACGACGGCCAGATCAGCGTCGACATGGGCCAGCCGCGCCTGGTGCCGGAAGAAATTCCGTTCCAGGCCAGCGAACAGGCGCTGAACTACAGCGTCGATGTCGAGGGCCAGACGGTCGAGCTGTTCGCTGTATCCATGGGCAACCCCCATGCGGTGCTGCGCGTCGACGATATCAACGGCGCCCCGGTGCATACGCTCGGGCCGAAGATCGAAAACCATCCGCGCTTCCCGGCACGGGTCAATGTCGGTTTTCTCCATGTGGTGGATCGTCAGCGCGCACAATTGCGCGTCTGGGAGCGCGGCGCCGGGGAAACCCAGGCGTGCGGAACCGGCGCCTGCGCAGCTGCAGTGGCGGCCATCAGCCAGGGCTGGATGGATTCACCGCTGCTGATCGATCTGCCGGGCGGCAGACTGTCCATCGAATGGGCAGGTCCTGGCCAACCGGTGGTGATGACCGGCCCCGCTGTACGGGTTTACGAAGGCCAAGTTCGTCTATGAGTGAGCATATCCAATGACTGATCAGCCTCAGACTTCAACCGAAAAGCCCAGCGAATCGCCTGTCGATACCGCAACGCCCAACCTTGAAGCAGAGGCAGTCATTGCTTACCTGCTCCAGCATCCGGGCTTCTTTGCCGAGCACGACGAACTCCTGGTCTCGATGCGCATTCCGCACCAGCGTGGCGATACCGTCTCGCTGGTCGAGCGCCAGCTCAAGCTGCTGCGCGAACGCAATATCGAGATGCGCCATCGTCTGTCGCAACTGATGGATGTGGCCCGGGACAATGATCGGCTGTTCGACAAGACCCGGCGTCTGAATCTGGCGTTGATGGACGCCGTCAGCCTGGACGAAATCGTCATCGCCGTGGAAGACAGCCTGCGCCAGGAATTCATGGTGCCGTTTGTCAGCCTGATCCTGTTCAGCGACAGCGCCATGCCGGTGGGTCGTTGGGTCAGCAGTGCCGAGGCGCAGAAGGCCATTGGCGGCCTGATGGGCGAAAAAACCGTCTGCGGCACCTTCCGTGAACACGAGCTGGCCTTTCTGTTCGGTGCCGAGCAGAGCAAGGAAGTCGGCTCCGCAGCCATCGTTACCCTGAACCATCTCGGCCTGCACGGCGTGCTGGCCATCGGCAGCCGTGATCCGCAGCACTATAAGAGCTCAGTGGGCACGCTGTTCCTCAACTACATCGCCGACGTCCTGAGCCGCCTGCTGCCGCGCTTTACCCACGCCCTGCGTTCGGTCCGCTAGCGATGGAACGACAACTGGAGGCTTACTGCACACACCTGCGCAGTGAGCGCCAAGTGTCGCCCCATACCCTGGACGCCTATCGTCGCGATCTGAGCAAGGTCCTGGCGTTTTGCGAGAAAGAGCGCATCGCCAGCTGGGTCGCGCTGGATACGGCGCGCCTGCGCAGTCTGGTGGCCCGTCAGCATCAGAAGGGCCAGTCATCCCCCAGTTTGGCCCGGCTACTGTCGGCGGTGCGCGGTTTCTATCGATACCTCAACCGCGAAGGCCTGTGCGAGCATGATCCGGCCAATGGCCTGTCACCGCCCAAGGGCGAACGCCGCCTGCCCAAGACTCTCGACACCGATCGCGCCCTGCAATTGCTGGATGGCGCCATCGAGGACGATTTTCTCGCCCATCGCGATCAGGCGATTCTTGAACTGTTCTATTCTTCCGGCTTGCGCCTGTCCGAACTCACCGGGCTGAATCTCGATCAGCTGGATCTGAGTGACGGTCTGGTGCAGGTGTTGGGCAAGGGCAGCAAGACTCGCGTGCTGCCCGTGGGGCGCAAGGCCCGTGAGGCGTTGCAGTCTTGGCTGTCGTTTCGTAGCCAGGCCAACCCTCAGGATGACGCAGTATTTATCAGCCAGCAGGGTCGTCGCCTCGGTCCGCGGACCATTCAGGTGCGCATCAAGGCCGCAGGTGTGCGTGAGCTGGGGCAGAACCTGCACCCGCACATGCTGCGCCACTCCTTTGCCAGCCACCTGCTGGAGTCCTCTCAGGACTTGCGCGCGGTACAGGAACTGCTCGGCCACGCCGATATCAAGACCACGCAGATCTATACGCACCTGGATTTCCAGCATCTGGCCACGGTGTACGACAGCGCCCATCCTCGGGCCAAACGCAAAGGTTCTTCCGACAATGAGCATTAAGCTGGTTACGTTCGATCTGGATGACACGTTATGGGACACCGCCCCGGCCATCGTCAGTGCCGAAGCCGGCCTGCGTGACTGGCTGGCCGAGAACGCGCCCAAGCTGGGGCCGGTGCCGGTGGAACACCTGTGGGAGATCCGCGAGCGTCTGGTTGAAGAGGATCCGTCGTATCGCCACCGCATCAGCGCTCTGCGCCGCCGCGTGCTGTTCCATGCTCTGGAAGACGCCGGCTACCCGAACGAGCAGGCGTTCGAGCTTGCAGGGCAGAGCTTCGAGGTGTTTCTGCATGGGCGGCATCAGGTGGAAATATTCCCCGAGGTGGTGCCGACCCTGGAACTCCTCTCCCAGCGCTACACCCTGGGCGTGATCACCAACGGCAACGCCGACGTGCGCCGCCTGGGTCTGGCGGATTACTTTGCCTTCGCCCTGTGTGCCGAAGATCTGGGCATCGGCAAGCCCGACCCGGCACCGTTCGTGGAGGCGCTCAAACGCGGCCAGGTCGAGGCCAGTGCAGCCGTACACATCGGCGACCACCCCAGCGACGACGTCGCCGGTGCGCAACGGGCCGGCATGCGCGCCATCTGGTACAACCCGGGTGGCAAGGTCTGGGAAGGCGATAAGCCGCCGGATGCGGAGATCAGAAGGTTGACCGACTTGTCCGAGGTGCTGGCGCGCTGGGCCTGATTGCTTTCCTTCTTTAACGCCAGCGTCGACCGCGAGGCATTTGTGAGGTTGTAGGAGCGGTTTTTAGCCGTGAGAGCGCCCTCCCGGCTAAAGCCGGTCCTACATAGGTCCGATACCTGCCATTCAACAGGCAAAAAAAAGCCCGCAGCGACAGCGGGCTTTTTTTCATGCAGCGGCCAGCCCCTTAGATAGGGCGGCTGCCGTATTTGTTGTCAGGCTTCTTGGGCGGGTCGGCGACCACATTGGCCTCCACTTCCTGCACCTTGCCGCCACGGGCAAGAAACTCTTCCATGGCGCGGGCCAGAGCATCACGCTCTTTGTTCTTGGCCTCGACGCTAGGCAGTTCGTCCACCGAGACAGCGGCCTTGGCCTTGCCTTTGGTGGGAGTCGCCGAGACTTCTACGCTGTCGTCGACTTCCGTGCCATCGTCTTCGGGAGCAGCTGCAAGCTCCTCACCGTCCTCTTCACCTTCCAGATCATCAACCAGATCGTCGTTGTCGTCGTCGCTCATGTTCTACCTCATGACTTGCGAAAGCAGATTAGTTATAGCCCAGCTGCGTCCAATTTCGAACACAGCCGGAAAAAATTCAACAACCGCCATTACCCGGCGGTCATGCACCCTCGCCCTGCAAAGTGGCGAGGACGCTGCGAGCACCACCGGCATCACGGTGTTCGCCAAGATAAACGCCTTGCCATGTACCCACTGCCAATCGCCCTGCCGTAACCGGCAACAGTAACTGGCAGCCTAGCAAACTGGCCTTGAAATGCGCCGGCAAGTCGTCCGGTCCTTCGTCGTCATGTTCATAACCCGCGATACCCTGAGGCACCAGGCGGTTGAAGAAACGTTCAAAGTCACGGCGTACCGCCGGGTCGGCATTTTCGTTGATGGTCAACGAAGCCGAAGTATGTTGCAGCCACAAATGCAGTAGCCCGACACGACATTCACGCAGCTGCGGCAGGCCTGCGAGGATCTCGTCGGTCACCAGATGAAACCCTCGGGGCCTGGCCCGCAGGGTGATTCTGGTTTGTTGCCACATACCGTTCTCCGCATGCTCGGCGCGCATTCTAACGCGCCTGAAGAAAAAACAAAGAGCGCAATAAACCGGCTTTTCAACAAGTTAGCCAAAGGTCTGACGGGCAAGCGGCCAGTACGCATCGACAATGCTGAAATCATCGGCGAAAAAACTGCTTCGGCGCAATAACGCTTGTGCTCCAACTTGTCTGATTGACAAACACCAGACAAAAAAATGCCCGGTAAACCGGGCATTTTTTTTGCGATGGCTTACAGGTTGTAGCCACGCTCGTTGTGTTGCGCAAGGTCGAGGCCGACAGCTTCTTCCTCTTCGGTGACACGCAGGCCCATGACCGCGTCCAGCACCTTGAGGATGATGAAGGTCACGATCGCGGTGTAGATGATCGTGAAGCCTACGCCTTTGCACTGGATCCAGACTTGAGCTGCGATGTCAGTCACGGTGCCGAAGCCGCCCAGCGAAGGGGCTGCGAAGACGCCGGTCAGGATCGCGCCGAGGATACCGCCGATACCGTGCACGCCGAAGGCGTCCAGGGAGTCGTCGTAGCCCAGTTTGCGTTTCAGGCTGGTAGCGCAGAAGAAGCAGACCACGCCTGCGGCCAGACCGATGATCAGCGAGCCCATTGGGCCGACAGTACCGGCAGCCGGTGTGATGGCAACCAGCCCAGCAACCACACCCGAGGCAATGCCCAGAGCGCTTGGCTTACCGTGGGTCAGCCATTCGGCGAACATCCAGCCCAGTGCAGCTGCGCCAGTGGCGATCTGGGTAACCAGCATGGCCATGCCTGCAGTGCCGTTGGAAGCAGCAGCGGAACCGGCGTTGAAGCCGAACCAGCCTACCCACAGCATCGCTGCGCCGACCAGGGTGTAACCCAGGTTGTGCGGAGCCATCGGGGTGGTCGGGAAGCCTTTACGCTTGCCCAGTACCAGGCAGGCCACCAGGCCAGCAACACCGGCGTTGATGTGCACCACGGTGCCGCCAGCGAAGTCCAGTACGCCCCAGTCACCGAGCAGCGAACCAGGACCGCTCCAGACCATGTGCGCGATTGGCGCATAGACCAGGGTGAACCAGATGCCCATGAACACCAGCATTGCGGAGAACTTCATGCGCTCAGCGAACGCACCGACGATCAGCGCCGGGGTGATGATCGCAAAGGTCATCTGGAAGGTCACGAACACGGCTTCAGGGAACAGCGCGGCCGGGCCAGTGATGCTGGCAGGGGTGATACCCGCCAGGAACGCCTTGGCCAGGCTACCGAAGAAGGAGTTGAAGTTGACAACGTTCGCTTCCATGCCGGTTGTGTCGAACGCGATGCTGTAGCCGTAGATGACCCACAGGATGCTGATCAGACCGGTAATGGCGAAGCACTGCATCATCACGGAAAGAATGTTTTTCGAGCGCACCATGCCGCCGTAGAACAGCGCGAGGCCCGGAATGGTCATAAACAGAACCAGCGCAGTCGACGTCATCATCCAGGCGGTATCGCCGGAGTTGAGGACAGGTGCTGGTACCGGGTCAGCCGCCAGGGCCAGACCAGGTATTACAAGGGACAACAGGGCTCCTAGCCCTGCGAATTGACGCAGAGTCATATTGTTTCTCCTGGGGCGTTGGGGTTTGGCGGCTTAGATTGCGTCGGTATCGGTTTCGCCGGTACGGATGCGAATAGCCTGTTCCAGATTAACCACGAAGATCTTGCCGTCACCGATCTTGCCGGTGTTGGCTGCTTTTGTTATCGCCTCGATAACGCGATCCAGATCCTTGTCGTCAATGGCAACATCGATCTTCACCTTAGGAAGGAAGTCGACTACATATTCCGCACCGCGATACAGCTCGGTGTGGCCCTTCTGACGACCGAAGCCTTTGACTTCAGTAACGGTGATGCCCTGCACGCCGATCTCGGACAGCGACTCGCGCACGTCGTCCAGTTTGAACGGCTTGATGATTGCAGTGACTAGCTTCATGAAACTTTCTCCCGAATTGGTGGACTTGCCCCAGGAAAACAAACCCGTCTCAAGTCTAAGCGCAGTACCTGGCTTTGTAACGTGTCGGTCACCCGTTCAGGCCCGACCAACCCCAGAAAACCGCTTCTGACGAAACACATCCCCGCTCCGCCTGCCGCACTGCATTCGTCACAGCGACTGCATCAGTGCATGGGTCATTAGCCCTTAAGCAGAAACCTTGCCATCTCGTGAATTTTCATTGAATTCAGGGTGTTGACCCTGATCCAGGCAGTAAAACACCAGCTATCGACACAATGAACGCACAACTACAGTGCGCTCGTGCCCACCGTGATGCGCGATAAATGTGCATCGCTGGTGCGCGTCAATGGACTATAGACGCTGCGTGCTACACTGCCGCCTATCTGATTCCGGAGGTTGACCATGCTGGCTCCCAAAGCTTTTCTTGATGCCCTGAGCGGCCATGCCTCGCGCCTGTTCAACGGCGACAACCCTCTGCCACGCAATGAATTCGAAGCACAGTTCAAGGCGCTGCTGCAGAGCGGCTTCAGCAAACTGGATCTGGTCAGTCGTGAAGAGTTCGACAGCCAGATGGCTGTCCTCGCCCGTACCCGTGCCCGCCTTGAGGCGCTGGAAGCCAAAGTGGCAGAGATGGAAGCGAAGCTGACGCCACCTGCTGAGTGATGTGCTGGTGGTAACAACTACTTTCGTGGGAGCGAGGCTTTCCCGCGAAGGCCCCATGGAAGGCGATAGAAATATGTCGGATGTACCGGCCTTTTCCCGGGCAAGCCTCGCTCCAACCGATCCGCGCCCATTTCGTCACACCCTGCAACCCATTCCCTGATCCTTCCTCGCCTGCAATCGCGCAGGATGCGCAGTTCATGCACATCAAGGAATGATCCATGTCCCTCGCCATTGTCCACAGCCGCGCCCAAGTGGGCGTCGAGGCGCCGGCTGTTACGGTTGAAACCCATCTGGCCAATGGCCTGCCGTCCCTGACTCTGGTCGGGCTGCCGGAAGGTGCGGTCAAGGAGAGTAAGGACCGGGTGCGCAGCGCGATCCTGACCTCGGGCCTCGACTACCCCGCACGACGTATCACCCTGAATCTGGCGCCCGCCGACTTGCCCAAGGACGGCGGACGTTTCGATCTGGCCATCGCCCTGGGCCTGCTCGCCGCCAGCGGCCAGGTGCCATTGCTGGCGTTGCAGGATGTTGAGTGCCTTGGCGAGCTGGCGTTATCCGGCGCCATTCGCCCGGTGCAGGGCGTATTGCCAGCGGCACTGGCGGCACGGGCAGCGGAGCGCACCTTGATAGTGCCTGCGGCCAATGCCGAAGAAGCCTGCCTGGCGTCGGGATTGCGGGTGATCGCGGTCAGCCATTTGCTCGATCTGGTAGCGCACTTCAACGGCCGCACGCTGATCGTGCCGTATCAGTCCAGTGGCCTGCTGCATCAGGTCCAGCCCTATCCGGACCTCAGCGAAGTGCAAGGGCAGATTGCCGCCAAGCGTGCTCTGGTTGTCGCTGCCGCGGGCGCCCATAACCTGCTGTTCAGCGGCCCGCCCGGCACCGGCAAGACTTTGCTGGCCAGCCGTCTGCCGGGTTTGCTGCCTCCGCTGGACGAGCACGAAGCACTGGAAGTGGCGGCGATCCAGTCGGTGGCCAGTCAGGTGCCTTTGCAGCACTGGCCGCAGCGGCCTTTCCGGCAGCCTCATCACTCCGCGTCCGGGCCTGCGTTGGTGGGCGGTGGCTGTCGGTTTTCGAAATAAATGAGAATTTTTTGAAATTAATGCGACTGCTGGCGATGGATCCACTGCTATTGGTGGCAAGCAGACTCGCGCTGGCTCACCGAAGAGACTGTGGCGCTCTGACAGCGCTTCCGGCCAAATATGTCAGCTGAAACTATGCAAACATGGGCGGTCTGCCCCCGCGTCGACTGGACGCCCAGATTTTCCGCTCTATAGTCCATGAATTCGATGTTGGCGGTATCCGACCGCGAGCTGCACTTAATTCTCGGAAGCAAGGCGGGTTAGGTCCCTGTATTGCCTTTCGCGACTTGCTTAACCCCCCGTACACACGACATCGCCGTGTGGTAGCTAGGAAAGGGACACGCTATGGATCAGCCCCGTTCAGATTTAGACGCAATGGTGCAGCAACGACGGGCTGCATTTACGCCCCCGCTATCTGGACAGCGACGATACTGGGGTCTGGCGTTGTCTGGAGGCGGAATTCGCAGTGCAACCTTTTGCCTTGGATTGATTAAGGCCCTAGCGCAAAAAGAGCAACTTCGACAATTCGATCTAATGTCCACCGTTTCGGGCGGAGGTTATGCTGGATCGAGTCTGGGCAAACTGATGCACGAGGCAGGAAGTGCTCAAGAGCTGGAGTCGAAACTGGCAAGAATGGAATCGTCTTGGTGGTTGAACTGGCTGCGAGCCAATGGCCGATATCTGACGCCCAATGGGGCCAAAGATACTTTGTTCGCTTTTGCAAATTTTGGCCGTAACCTGTTAGGGGTTCATTTGGAACTTGGCCTCATGGGGCTGTTGTTGGGCTGTATCCTTGCTGCCATCGACCTATCCATATGGGCTTGCGTTAGTGGATATGTTGGCGACTACTCTTCAATTGCAGGCACCTCAGTCCTGCGGTCCTTGCTGCCGACAATGGCAACGCTGCCGACTCTTTTTTTCTTGTTGCCGTTACTGGCACTGGTTGCAGGAGTGTTGAGCTGCGGGTATTGGTTATTGCCTTCTCATGCTAAGGATTCCTCGACCATTCGAGTGACCAGCACTGCGCTGACAGCGCTGGGAGGGCTCGGGTTTATTATCTGGGTGGCTTTCGGAAAATTGAGTGCTGCAGATCAAGCTACCGAGCGCTGGACCGCAATTCCTGATGGTTTGCTGATATTTGGGGGGCTAATCATGACCTCTTGGTTCTGCGGTGCTTGTCTCGTGGTGATGATGCGCGGACGTCGTGATTATCAGGCAGATATAGCGCGTAACCAACTAACCCACTGGCTGGGCTACGTCCTCATTTTCGTAGTAGCGACTTTGCTGCTTGGCTGGCTAGATGAGCTGGCTTGGCACCTTGCGCGAAATCGCAAAACAGACAATCTGGGGCCAGCTCTCATAATCGTAGGCATCGCTTTACGCGCTGTGCTACCGATGATTGCCAGTATGCCAAAAAGCCTCGCACCAGTTAGCAGGGGAACGCTCTTAGGACTGTTCAGTATCGTCGGCCTAGGCCTACTTGCCGCATTGCTCGTCTTCTGGGTCAGTGTCGTACATGGCATAGTCTCGGCAGCATTGTTTCGTGACGGCGCCCAAGTTGCCTTTTACCAGCAGGGCGGATTTGCCTTGATGAGTCTGGCCCTGCCGGTTTTATTGATGCTGTTTACCTCACTTGGAAATCTAGACTTTCTCAATCGCTCGTCATTGCAGGCATTCTACCGCGCTCGGTTGATACGTGCTTACCTGGGCGCGAGCACCCGCGAGCGGATGGCTTCGGGCAATTTGGGACCAATGCAGCAGCGTGTCCCCAATCCCGACGATCTGGCAGTGGCGACACCAATGTCGGAGGACGATATTGAGCTCGAAAACTATGCTCCATATCGCAGTGGCGGACCGGTACATTTGCTCAATGTCTGTATTAATCAGACTCAGGATCCGCGAGGCGGCATCTTCAACAGCGACCGCAAAGGCGAGGCCATGACGGTAGGCCCCAACGGTTTGCTGCGGGTTGCCCGTGACGGCTGGGTGCGAATGACGTCAAAGCAGGCAATGGGACTGGGGAATTGGATGGCGATTTCCGGTGCTGCGTTTGCGCCAGGATTGGGCGCCAGCACGCGTTCGGGTCTTGCAGCGCTTCTGACGATGGCTGGTATCCGGCTAGGGTATTGGTGGGACAGTGGTAAGACTCACAATAGTGTATGGGGCAAGTACTCTCTTTTGTTGGCTGAGTTAACCGGACGTTTCGCTGGCACAGCACGACGCCACTGGTTCCTCACTGATGGTGGTCATTTTGATAACACTGGTGCCTATGCTCTGCTGCGTGAAGAGTGCGAATTGATTGTGCTGGCCGATTGTGGTGCTGATCCAGCATATCGGTTTGAAGACTTGGAAAATTTAGTGCGCAAAGCGCGCATCGATCTTGATGTCGACATCGTCTTCCAGCGCCCGAATATACCTATTAACGCCAATGGCTACGGGGCGTTGGCCGACCTTGCAGCCAATGACAGTGATGCCTGTTTATCACTGGCAAAAGTGCATTATCGCGCAACAGGTAACGAAGGTTTTTTGATTCTGGTGAAACCTAATCTATGCAACGGCGTTCCCGTTGATCTACAGAACTTCAAATCCAGTAACCCCCTATTCCCGCAAGAGCCCACTACCGATCAGTTTTTCAGCGAGGCGCAGTGGGAAAGCTATTTCCAATTGGGGGGTAGGTTGGGACAGGGGATCGACATGCCGGCGGACGGCAAACTGTCAACGTACTTTGGTAACTTCATTGATGACGATGGTGCGGTGATCGTGACTGCCGTTAATGGAGAGAAACATCTTAAGTTCAACGGTGGTCGGCGTGTGTCTAGGCTGGTGTCGACCGGTGCGGTCAATGCCACGCTGAGTTTTGGAGCAGTGGCATCGGCGGGGCTCGCGGCTTGGCAGGCCTTCGATACGCAGGTGCAGCGCACAACTACCGCCAAGGGGATTAGCGTTGAAGAGCTTAATGAAATCAGTGCTCGGTACATTGATGCAACCAAGAACGTACCTCCAGCTTCTGTCAACAGCGCTATGGAGCGCGACATAAACGTAATGCCGGGATTTTCCCCTTGGGACGCATTAGCTGCGGTGATTTTTAGGGTGTCCGAGTCGCACTGCAAAAAAGCAGGTTTCGATGATTTCAGCCAAAACAGTTACTTGAAAACGGTCGTTGATACGACTAAAACCCAATGTTTTAAAAATACGACGAATGAGATAAATGCAGTGGTAGAGGGTGGCTCAAAAGGACCTTTCTGTGCGCTTCTTACTGGTAGAAATGCACCAAGTTGCCTAACTCCCGCCCCCAGCCAAGACTGCGCACCGCGTTATTGGGTTCGTGAATATGCAGGAGATGTTCAGAAACCTGACAATTGCATGTCGCCGAACCAAAACATCCCACCGACACCAGATGGACCTAAGTCGTGCAAAGGTTATACCGTCTACATTCAGATTTATGGCCCGACTTCACTCGAAATAGCAGAGGTCTATAGCCGCATATGGTGGGAAAAATTAGGCGCAGATGTACCTCGCATCGAGGATGTGCTTGATACCGCTCGACGCCTGGGCAGAAAAACTCCAGGTGGGTACGCACAACCCACCGCCATTCAGTACACCAAAAACGGTGCTAACTGTGCAGCCGATTTAATCCGCGAGGTAAGAAATATCAGCGGCGAGGATCTCCCTAAGGTTCCTACAATATGGAGTAACGTTGGCGCTTGGCAACAGCGAGAGTTAGCTGGTGCACCTGATAAGCCAATCATTGAAGTATGGCTCCCCGCTGCACCGGTGGAAGCTTCGGCTAATTAGCGTATTTTTTGAAAGCTGTTCAACAATTATCCATTGCTGGGGACCCAAGAAATGCCAGCATACCTTCGCTATTTACATAGCAGGAATTCGGCGGCTTCACCGCTCCAAATCACACATAGTAATTGTACTAAACACCGATCCAAGCTTTACTACGGCAAGTACTCAGCCGTTGCTGCTTTGGGTTTTCGAAATAACTGCGAGTGATCGAAGGGGGCGCGCGCCGGAAGACCCGCTGCGAAGATAACGAATTACCCAGTACCAAATCGCGGGCTTCTCGAACACTAACGCTCTGCCAAGTGCACCGGGGGCGAACGTCCTTTCTGCCTCGCCTGGATGACAGCTCAAGGGCATCAACGTGCCCCTATGTTGCTGGGGTTGCCGCGCTGTGGTGGTAGTGTTTGCAGGCGAAAAATACGCCTTACCGAGCCAGCGCAGTGGCGTCACACTTTACCGCTCATGCTCGATCGGATCGCTTCGTGACGGGTATTGATGCTGGGCATGGCTTGGTAACCTACCCACGCTAGTAGGAGCTCATCGGCTATCTGTGGGGGCTCAGCATCCCGCTCTGCGATGAAGCCTTGATAGCAGAAGGTCATCATTCGTGATATTGCTAATGCGTTCTTGATTGCAAAGGGATATGCATATGTCAGGTTTGGGCGGCGGAACAGGTCCATCTTCAGAGCCGGTAGTGGCATGCGATCAGCTGTCGTTCGCAGCGCAAATCGCTTCGCCGAAAGAAGATGTCGTTGAGCAGCTGTATGTAGGCTGCATGCTGGACATCGTCATCGGCGATCAAAACGGCCAGTCAGTGGTTTTAGCCTACTGGCAAGACCAGGAAGTCGGGGGCATTGCCGATCGACGACTCCAACGGCTTCGCCAGTGCATGACCGAGGGGCATATGTTTTCGGCTCGTGTTGTCTCGATTTCCAGCGGACAGGTACGCGTTCAAATTTCTCCTATCTGAATGAAGCAAGGAGGCTTCCATGATCAACATCGTCGGCGGCATTTACGGTGAGCAGTGCATGCGTCCAAGCTGGGACGAAATCTATGGTTCGGCCGGGAGGGCTGCGACAGCCATAGCGAGGTTTGGCGGCACCGTCACCTTGCATGGGGCAGTAGACGCCGATCAGCAATTTGTCATGGACAACCGCGCAGCGCTGGAAGGGTTCTCCTTCCATGCGACTCACGTCCCCCAAGGACTGACCTTCCAATACCTCCATGGCTTGTCAGATCCGTTTTTGACAGGTCACAGCGGCGACTCGCTGACCTTACCAATCCATGCCGAGAAAGTACTTCGCTTCGGAATGATCGAGGGATCCGCTGTCATTGACGCCGAATATGCGGTGTACGACCCCCAGAGCCCGATCAATCCCGAATCGTTTTCAGCAAACGGCTCCCACGCTCAGCACCTTGCTCTTGTGGTGAACCGTCATGAGGCCGGTCTGCTTGTCGGCGATAAAAACCTGTCTGTCGAAGCGTTGGCCACGGCGGTCGCTACACAGGAGCAGGCAGAGGTCGTGGTCTTGAAAATGGGGCCGCTCGGGGCGTTGGTTTATGAGCGGGGTATATTCAATCGGGTGCCAGCCTTCCATACGCAGAACGTTTGGAAAGTCGGATCGGGCGACACGTTTGCGGGCCACTTCGCGCTAGCATGGATGGGAGAGAGACTTCCTGCTCCCGAAGCCGCAGCGCGAGCATCAAAAGCCACCGCCTACTACTGCGACACACAAGGCTATCCAACGCCTAAACAGCTAACGCACTATCACGCCGAGCCGCTGGAGCCCTCCACACGTTTTCTGGGCGGTTTCATTCCTAAGGTTTATCTGGCGGGCCCGTTTTTCTCACTGGCCCAGCTCTGGATGATAAATCAAGCGCGCAATGATCTCTCCGCGTTGGGTCTGAAGGTGTTCTCCCCGTACCACGACGTTGGTCTGGGCTCAGCTGAAGACGTGGTGCAAAAGGATCTTGATGCCATTCACGAGTGCGACCTGCTGTTCGCCGTGGGTGATGGGCTGGACGCCGGAACGATTTATGAGATTGGCTACGCCAAGGCATTGAATAAACCGGTTGTGTTCTATGCGGAAAACGAGTCTGCGGAAGACAAGAAAATGATGGAAGGTTCCGGGTGCCGGATCACGAATGACTACGTCAGTGCGATCTATCAAACGGTATGGGAAGCCTGCGTGCTATGAAAACGGCATTACTGCTTTCAGGGGGAATGGACTCCCTTTCTATTGCGTGGTGGAAACGCCCATCTTTGGCGATCACGTTGGACTACGGTCAACTCGCGGCCGATGCGGAGATTACCGCGTCACGCACGATTTGTACCCAGCTGGACATCAAGCATCACATCATCTCGATAGATTGTCGGCCCCTTGGGTCGGGCGACATGGCTGGAGGCGTGCCTGATCAACTGGCACCGGCATCCGACTGGTGGCCCTATCGCAACCAGCTATTGATCACTTTGGCAGCGATGAAGGCCATATCACTGGGGGTGTCCCATCTCTGGCTGGGAACCGTAAAATCCGACGGTGTTCACCGGGACGGTTCATCAGAGTTCATCCACGCGATCAGTCTATTGCTTTCGCTGCAGGAGGGTGGCCTGGTTGTTGAGGCTCCGGCCATCGAGATGTCCACGGCAGAGCTGGTGAGGACTTCCGGGATCCCTCCTGGAGCTCTGGCCTGGGCGCATAGCTGTCACAAAGCCAACGTCCCCTGTGGCAACTGCCGAGGATGCAACAAGTACTTCCATGTTTTCGATGAGGTGGGATATGACCTGGATCGATCTGGGTAATCCGCAGCCCAACACCTCTATCGAACCTCACGCCATGTTTCATTGGCCGACGGGCGAGATACAACGTCTATCTGCCCGAACGGCTCGCACTGCACATTCTTTCGATGCCGTGTTAACCAGTCGCAGGACCCAGCGACAATTCGGACCTCTGAACTATGATCAGTTAGGAGATCTGCTCAGGCGATCCTGCAGCACTTCGCAAAGCTGGCCGTCACCGTACGGCTTTGACCTTGAACAACGGGCGGCCCCCTCTGCAGGAGCGATCCACCCCATCCATGTTCTTATCTGCAGACCCAGCGACCCTCGTTGGTGGCTGTATCAGCCTCAAGGGCACTACCTAGTCGAGATTCGAGGAGCAACTGCGCGACTTGAAGGGTTGCTGCGACATAGCAGTGACGTGTTGGCCAGTGATCAAGCGGTACGCATGCTCTTTGTAGCAGAGCCCGGCAAGACGCTGACGAAATACAAGAATGGCTGCAGCCTGATCTGGCGGGACGCAGGCGCACTGCTGGCGGTAATTGCACTGACCGCCCATGCTCAAGACCTCAACTTCTGTCCGTTGGGGATTACCGGTGAGCCATGGGTAGGGACGTTATCCGATCAAGGACAACTGGTTGGTGTCGGGCTTGCTCTTCTTGGCTCGTCGTCCTGAAGCCGTCGGTGCGTGTCTGATCCCCATGATTGAGTGAACCGTTTCTGGCGACGACATCATTTCCAGCCAAATGAGGGCATCCAATTCCGATGCCTTGACGCCAAGCCCTCTGCTGAATCTCAAAAACTGCTCTTCAAGCTGCAGATAATGACGCTCCACGGTTAAGTTGCTTTCGAAAAACTTCCCCAACAGCCCAGCCCGCAAAATGTGGATATCGAGGATCGCCACATCATCGGCATCCAGCCAGTTGCGGGCGATCCACGACGCAGTCTTGTAGCCTATGCCGGGGATATCAAGCAGCCAGTCCCGCAATGCTCGTCCAGACTGGGTGGGCGCGGCCTGAACGGCAAGTTTCTGCAGTGCGGCTGCCAGATAGCGAGCTTTTTGTTTGGCAAAGCGGTACCGGACAGTGCGACCGTCCAGCGCGATCGGTTCACGCAACCATTGCAGCAGGGCTTCTTCACAAGGCGGCTCGGTACCAAAAGCGCCATGAGTCTTCACGTGCTGAAAAGCAGCCAAGCCGACTGTCGAAGGTATGCCATGCCCTCCCAAAAGGCAGGCTCCGACTTCCTCTTTCAGCGTGGCACCCAGTTTGTAGTTGATTCGTTCGCCGTGCAAACGCCTGGCATAGATCTGGTACGCCCAATAGGCCGGAGTCGGAAAGGCTTCCAGCGCTCCCCACGGCACACCCGGAATGACTTCTTCGTCCGGTTTGGGTAGCTCAAGATTGAACACTAACTGGTCCACGAAAATTGCGCCTAATTGCATCAGGCGGCCTCCTCGGCAATGCCGTAGTTTTTCTGCATCCACTGCAGCAACTCCGCTCGCTCAAGCGGATCCATGTCATCGATTCGTGAGCGTAGGCGAGACTGACGTCGCTGAATGGTTTGCCGGTCTCTGAATGTTTCGCCTAGATACCGCGAGTCATGCAAGCGACTGGGAGCGTCAAAATTCATCCAAACCACTTCCTCACGAACATCCACATGCGTTTTTGCCGCAAAGCTCACCTTGCGCCATCCGGCCAGCTCACGGTCATAGAGTTCGTTGGCGTAACCGGAAAGGATCACCATGCATGGCAACGCCACCAAGCAGCGCAAGAGCCGCAGGTGATCGGCATCGGTGTAGTCACAGCGGTAGACCTTGGACCTGCGCCGTGTTTCAGGCAGGTAGGGAGGGTCGACGTAAACCAGCTCTGCGCCGTTGTACGCAAACGTCTCAAGAAATGACACGGCGTCGGCCTGATGAAGCTCACAGGCGCAGGGCTGTTCCACCCGCCAACGCTGGATGACGCTCGAATCAAGATCGAGTCCGATGCTCCGCTGCGCGGTTTTTTTATTGCGCATGACTGCGCCACCGCCAAGATGGGACTCGATGTAGGTCTGATGCGGGGGCATCAGGTTGATCAAGTGCTGGTAGCACTTGCCTTTTCCGCCGGGATATTTCATGACCGAAGCATCGTCAGAAATGACGATGATGTCAATGACCGGCAGTCGCCTGATAGACAATCACACCGTGTTGATTGTCATCAGTTCGGGGGTTAGTAAACGTTGGTCGTACCCACCATGCCGACTTAGGAGACGCTATACAGCCGAGCCTTTCACGCCTGAGGCCTTGCCAAGCGGTCCAGCTGACCCCATTTAGTGCAGGATCATAAATTCAGATGTAGGGTTGACGTTGAAGCTCAACGATTTGATTAGAGATTGCATAGCGCTCAACCTCGACGGTCACGCGACTGACGGCGCAGTACGAAGCTTCGGTGGAAACTTTCTTACCGAGCAAAAGCCGGTGTTGACTATTCAGGTCAGAGACAAGGAAACACTATTGTGGATGATCCAGGGGGCAGACGACCAGCATCTGTACTTTGCCTCGGGGGCGTGCCACATCAGCGCGCTATACAAGCCAGTCGAGCGATTTCCTGCGGCGCGCATCTACTTCCTCAAAGCCGTGGACCCGATGGTGCTTGATAGCATTGGTGATTTTCTGCGGAACAAGGGAATCAGCCTCCCTTCCATCAACGATTCCGGCCTTTCCAAACTCATCGATGATAGGGGATACCCCCAACGCTACCGCGCTTGGCGTGAACAGTGCGATGCCGAGGCCAAGACATTCCAGGGGCTCGTCGATGGCCGCCTCAAGAACACTGCCGTGGATAAGGCCATCTGGCTATCGTCGAATGGAAAATGCGTGATCTGCGGCACTCGCACTGACCGAATGTCGACCAGTACGGTGCGGGGCGCCTCAGGTCTGATGATCGGGCTGTTGCTGTGTTCGACACACGAAGCCGAGGCTCAAGAGCAATCGGCACTGATGAATTACGTGGCCAAGCACTTGGGCGGAATGATCATGTTTTACAATGTCCGCAAGCCAGGCGCCGATGAGGTGCTGAAATATGCAATTGAAACGCTCAAGACAGAGCTCGACTGCACCATCGAAAAGGTGCAAGACCAGACCATCACTGCCCTTAGACGCTCTGGAGTGGGTGTTGTAGTCAGGTACATATCGCCTATGAACTATGCGTACAACATACAGAGCCCCGAGGGAAAACATCTGTCGCGGATAGATTCCGCCAACCACCACGAGGTGCCATATGGTCCTGATCATCTGCACCCGGATCTGAGAAAGTCCCGGAAGAACATCGTTGAGTCGAGTTTCACCTATGGGAACGTAGGTATGGACGTCACGCTCATTTTGAAGCTGGTCCAGGACGCCGAGGCTAACTTACCGCCATCAGACTAATGACATTACAGTCAGAGCTAAGCGGTAACGGCTGGATCGCATCGGAACGCCGTTTGAACCTGAAAACTAGGCCTTTTGAATCTCCCCGGGTTTCGTACTTACCTTGATCCCCAGTGCCAGCGCGGCTTTGTGGGCTTTCCCTCTGCGCCCTTTCTTTGTGCCTGCCAACACTTGGTATGTCGTGGCCTGATCGAGGTTATGTTTGCACGCGAACTCAGCCACACTAATTCCTTGAGCTTGTAGCCAAAGCTTAGCTTCCTGCGGAGATCTTGGAGTGTTCATGAGACTGTCTAAAATTGTGTGGGGTACTTAAATTTAGGTGATTCTCAGTCGACCATCATCTTGGCGAACCCAGTTTTTTGACCAATGGCTGGATTGTCATCTGATTGAATTTGTCGTCCGCACACCATCAATCCAAAGGGTTTAATAACGCGTCCCCCGTTCAATCGACCCCTACAGTCGGATCGAATGATGGGATGCGCGGCAGTGGTTATTCCACAAGAGTCTGTGGATGCACCGCTTCCTCCACTACCATTAGTCTACGGGCCGGACGTCCCGGCCTAAGACGCCATGGAGGTGTGAAATGGTCAGTTATGAAAAACGCAGGAGCGTTGTCAGTCAGGTTATCGAGTGGAATAAGAACTGGCTAATGATGGGCGGATTTGTGGCGTGCACTGAGTGTTTGGAGTATCAATCCGTCGACTACTTCGGCGAGCCGTTCAAGCACGCTGGCACTTGCAGTAAATTCGGCGAGACGGGGGAAAATCCTTGGGTCTCCCTGGAGGTGATTCTGAATTGGTCATTCGCTCAGAATAAAGGGGCAATCTGTTCCTGGCCTTGATTGCAGACGTTGCCGACCTCGCGGCCGACCGAGAACCACTCAACCTCATCTGAGCGGCGGCTATAATCCTTCCAGTTTCTTCGACCTGTGCGGCAGCAGCAGTCGGGTCGATCTGTAGCGAATCAGATTTTTAAATGAACGGCTGATGCGCCTTATGGAGATCTGAGCTTGCTAGCCCGAAATCCTCCTTAAGAGATGAAACCCTGCCCCTGCCGTCGGAGGGCCGACCATCAACGACGACCCCATCCACATCAACCATAAAAGCTTGAATCAACGTAGCCTCCGTCATGGCGTCCCGGACTTCGTATCGTGAAGAGGCCCCAGCACGTTCAGCGGTATATCTCCCGAGGCGCCAGCATATTTGCACGCATTTTTAGGGTCTTTTCGTGCGTTTAGCATTTCATTTCAAGGGAGGGCGTGAGAAGAAGCCTAGTCGATGTTATATTTTTTGCGTAGTACAGGCCTTACAAGTAGCAATTAATAAGTTTCTTTAAGCTGCGATTTACTATACGGCCGTTCACGGGGGGGCATTGATATCCAGCATCAGAAATAGGAAGTCCGATTCACTTGTCGAGAGATGGCACGCTTGTAAAGCCTATTCCTAGAGCATAATATGCTTAGCCACTGGGACGTGGCCTGTTATCATGTTATTAGGTGATGCTGAAACGTGTTGTATCAGATGTCGAACGGCACCGTCAGCTCTGAATCGTAGCCCAGCGCCTCATGCACGTATTGAGACGCATGAAATGCTTACACAACAAGTGCGCTGCCTTACGGTCGCGGGAGAGTAATTTTTGACTCACCACGTAGCTTTCAGTCTAGATCTAAACGAAAATGACTTGGATGCATTAAACAGGGTGCTGGAAGAGTCGGAAGCAGTTGCTAGAGCCGCGGCTCCCGGCGATTCGCGCGAGCAGGCGAGGATAATCTGTGTTCTCGCAGAAATGACCAAGGCTCTCAATGGAGTTAACCACTGTTAGCTCCCAGGCGGCGAGCTTTGATTTACCATAGCCGACCCTTGGCATCAACGGTCTCGGCAGGACATACCTGCTCATCACTCCCTCCGTTGCCTTTAGCCTATCCCCCAGCAGTCGTGTTCTAGCATATTGTTATGGGAGACGGTGTTATTACGAATGAATATTCTCTAGTCAGCATGCTTAATCGCCCTTATGTCAGTTAGATGGTAATAGTAATGCTGATGGCGTTACTCTGGGCTGAGTTGGCGGCGCAGCGAGCAATGCCCGTGACGCCTTGAGTGTGATTAATGGCAACCCAGCTTGACGAATCCACAGACTGCTTTGGAGTGGTTCGCCTTTGGCTAAACCGACGGCTTGTCATGAGGGGTGACACACTGTAGCGATCAGGAGAAATCCGCTACACCGCAGTCGCCAGAAGATTTTTTCCAAATGTCGACCTAAAGGGGTGGCAAAATGCCTCTAATGGAGGCAATATCTACAAATCTTTTTGGGTTATATGGAAATACCCTCGTATGTTGCGACCATGGAACGGATTGGTTGAGATCCATATACGCTTTTCGCAATTCGCGCACGAAACGATCAATGTAGCTTACACGCAAACTCAGGCGAGTCGAATAGAACACGTCCGTGCGTATTTTCGCAAGCGGCCAAGGTTTACAGGTTTAATACCGGCACGGTGGGCGTTGGACCCATTCAGGAATGAGAGTGTTTCTATCGCTGCTATTGATAATAAAGCATCGAGGGGACATTCTCGCTTTTGGTTGGTGAATAGCAGGGCCAGCAGCGCTTAGCGGCTAGGCATTAAAAATAATATCAATACATAGCTTAATATCTTTATTGGTAGGCCCCATGGCACTGAACTTCCACACTCCTAAAGTACATCGCGATGGCCGACTTCATGGGCTCATCGCTAGAGTAAAAAATACAGACAAACGAAATCTGCTGCGTGGACATGCATCAAGACCGCATCTGAATCCGAGCGATATTGAGTCAATACGAAAGGATAATACGTCTAGCGACATACGTTTGATCGGTGCAATTCTTAAGGGGCCATATGGGCTACTTGAAGAGTATAACCCATTTAGTAAAACGATAAAAAAAACGAGCAATGATCTTTTCAGTATGACTTCGATTACGCCGCTGAACTCGAAGAAGGAAGCGTGCTACACCGCCGGATATATCAATTCATCGTTGGAAAACGCGATCGAGTGTTTGCGATACGTTCAGTCGCTATCGCCGCTTGAAAAAATTGAGACAGATTTTGCGCTAGACGTCCTTCTCGATATGAGCAAGAAATACGGCGCATCCAACTTTCTATCTTACAAATTAGCGTATCTTCGTACAGCGCGCGAACTTCCTGCGACCACCCTTGAGAAAACAACGCAGATTGAGGATGAAATCCGTCATAGAGAAAATGCCGGGCTGCATTTCAGTGCCCTGGAGAATCTCAGCCCCAAAATCTCTCTTTTTCAAGTGGCTCAGCGGCGTGTGAGCGCTCTCGTTGGACGAGTAACCGGCGATATCAGAAAATCGGTTACTTTAAGCAATTTCATTCCAACACCTCTTAACGAAGCGGACTGCGCCGGATTCCTTTTGCGCGCAACCGAGTCGTGTCTACTGGACACTGTCTATGCAGTGATTGTGATATTTAACCTTTCGCACGAACTCGGCATGGTACGCCAGGAACTTGAGCGGCATTTAGATGTACGATTTCTTGAGGCGCTACTGTCTACTATAAATAAGATCAGCAGTGAGGCAGGCATAGAAATCGTTACAGACTTCTACAGGTCACAGAACGAGGAAGGTATAGCTACACTGGACCTCTACCGTGTATCTGCCGCCTTTTTGGAGCGACCTAAGCTTGCTATCTACCGGCATCAGCTTGACAAAGTCATTGGCGCCCGGTTGCTGGCCGAGATTTTCGAAGGAGAGCCGGGAGTTTTTGCTGCTCCGCTGTACGAGCAGCATCTATTGCTTGAAGCGAATGGAGCCGTTCAAAAAAACGAAAATATTGCTGTCGAGATGGACCCTTTTTATAGGACTTATCAGTTCTTGCGTTTTGTGGCAGACCGTACGAATCTTCTGTATTTGTCCAAAAGTGATATCAGATCCATATTTGAGAATACTATGGAACTAGAGATGCTACTCAGCGAAGAAGAGATGAGGGCTCTCTATGACACTGCACCGCCAGAATCAAAAAGTCTCGTGGCCGTGTTGGCACTGGCGCTGTTCAGGAAAAAGTCAGTGGACCCTGATGTTGACTTCGACTTTAGAACGGATTTCATCTCTCATGTGAACAGTTCGCACAACGGATCGATTGCGGATTTTATCAGCAATTTATTGGATGGAACCCCTCAAATTGCCAGCTACATACTGGGGTCACTTGACGAGGTCACACTCGAAAAAATGTACACGCTCGTGACTAATGCGTCACAAGCGTCTGCAATTCGTTGTGAAATTCTTACAATAGTGGGACAAAAACTCAACCGCATTGAGTACATCATCGAGGCGGATGCAATCACGACTCGCTCGAAAGTGTCAAAACTACAAAAATACTTTGATAGCAGCCGCATGTATGTCGACAGTGTGTCAATGAAAAAATGGTTGGACAGTAATCCGACGATTCCGACTGAGCAGTATCGTTCTCTGTTTCCTAGCATAGAGGCGAGGAACGAGAGTGGTATACTCTTCGTTCAGATCAACAACCAAAGCGAATATTTGATAACCCAAATTGCTAAGGATGCGTTTGAACAGTTCTGCCTCAATACCGAGTTTGGTATCCAGTCGTACCTGGGCAGAAGGATTCGACACAACACGCTCGATGGCGTGACCACGGACACTGTGGACGCTGTGCTGCGAAAGCAAGAGTACCGCAGCATCACATCCAGCCAGCTGATGCGTCGCACAGTCGATGCCTGGATGGCCTCTTATAAGGCCATCATCGACAAGCTGCGTCGGGACCACCTGCAGTTCAAGCCTAGTGGATCTCTTTTCAACGCTGCCATCGATGTGGATGATCCTGCGACGAAGGAAAACATTAGGAAACTATCGAACACATTAAGGACCGCAGGCAGCAGTGAGTTGCTCAATGATCTGATCATCGCTTTTTGCTGGCGCCAGATCACGCCTCAACTAGAAAGTGCTGCGCGTTTTATAAAAACGACGCTCCTGAAGGAGGCTAATGCTTCCATCGAGAAGTCATTTTCTGGATATGCCGCGCTGGAAGGGCAGATGAAGGCAGAGCTTCATGAAGCGGTCAATGAGGTGTTCAGGAAAGTCGCTGACTGGTTTCAGGTACCGCAAACCGGATTTATCTCGGCTTCAGTCAGGGATCTGTGCCAAATAATTTTGATCGAACTGAACCGGCCGAACTCAGTTGATTTTTCTGGCGACTCCGTCGATACCAAGTACACGGGTATCAGCGTCCATCGACTTTACGACTGCCTCGCGGTTCTGCTCCAAAACGCCCATAAACACGGTGAGGAGCATACGAAAATATCGGTGGACGTCTGCGCGACAAGAGCGGATTCCGACTCCATGCTGGAAATGGTTTCCGTGGCTATCACGTCGACGGTGGCCGAAGATACATACGAAGCATCCAAAGCACGAATCTATAGCGCATTAGATTCGGCTGAGGCTGGGTCGGATATGGTAACTGAAGGCTATACGGGTATTAAAAAGCTGAAATTTATTACACGTAATAGTGAAAGTGCGCACACGATCCGTTGTAAGGTTAACGATGACGAAAGGCAGCTTACTCTCGGGTTTTCCATGCATATGGAGACGGTGCAAGAGGAAGCTGATAATGGTGAGCCTGCATGAAGATCTTGCTTGTTGAAGACGAAACGCACAAACGCGATGAAATTCATAAGTGTGTGATGGATGTGTTTTCTTCACCTCCAGAGTTTGTGGATGGAGTGAGTAGCGCCGTGCTGAAAGTCATGAAGTATGACTTTGATTTAATAATTTTGGATATGGCGCTGTCAACATTTGGAGAGAGCGCCGACGACAATAAAAAAGGCCACGACCAGGCGCAAGGTGGCATTGAAGTTCTCCGCGCCCTGAAGTCGAAGAAGAAATCAACCAAAGTTATCATTGTTACGCAGTACCCGGATTTTTACATAGGTGGCACCAAAGTAAAACTCAAGGACTCCCCAAAAATAATTAGCGAAAAATATAGCCAAAACGTTATCGGCGCCGTGCTGTACCACTATAAGTCCGCAGCGACGCTTCAGCGCATTGTTTCTATATTAAAGGGTTTGTAATGAAAATAATGCTGATCGAAGACGACAAAAACAAGGCTCGCGATATCGTCGAGCACTTGATTAGTAGAGGGATCACTGAACAAGATATCATTCATGCCAAGAATATGACGGACTTCACCGCTAACCTGAATAATGATATCGGGCTGTTTATAATTGACTTTAAACTCCCAAGCCTGGACAACGGTATCGCCTCTCAGAATGGTGAAGCGATTCTTGAATCTATCATCAAAGCGGGTAAGGACAACGCGTTGCTGCTTGCCATCAGTTCCTATCCATCCGACTTCCCAGGCTTGCGAGAAAAATTTGAAGCCCACGGATGCATTCTGGCGGACTTTGCAAACAAAGCTGGATGGCAGTCCACGCTAAACCACCTGATCATTCAGCTTAACAAGAATATTCGATTTGATTTTCTCATCTTCTGCGCCCTCTCGGAAGAGCGAAATCCCTACGTCGTGCTGAACCCTGGAAGGAGGTCAAACCGCGCAGGACTCGACAGTTACGATATTGAAATCAGCGGACGCAAGGGCTCGGTTATAGTTCTTCCGCAGATGGGATTGGTGAATGCTGCCATTATAGCGGGCCAGACTATCGACCGTTTCAAGCCTAAACTTGTGGCCATGAGCGGCATTTGCGGCGGCTTTAAAGGGCGCGCCGAAATGGGGCAGCTGCTCTTCTCCAGCATGGCGTACGAATACCAATCTGGTAAATGGGCCGCAGATGGGTTCCGGCATGAACCGTATCAGGTTAGCACCGATCACAACACACTCACGAACCTAAAGTTACTTGCTGGTGACGAAAATATCATCTCCGAACTCGAGAATGGCTTTAGAGGCAAACGTCCGGACACTGCACACATTCCCGAAGTTGGCATTTTCACGAGTGGTTCGGCCGTAATTGCGAACCAAGAGCTAATGGATCAGATTCAGACCATTCATCGCAAAGTCAACGCACTTGATATGGAGGTTTTTGCAATTCATCGCGCAGCCGAGCTTTCCGCCGAGAAGCCTCATTGTATCTGCGCGAAGACAGTGGTCGATTTGGGTGATGTGGACAAATCAGATGCTTTGCATAACTATGGGTCTTACATTTCAGCCAAATTCATTATCAAGGCAGCTCAGGATTTTTTTGCGCAGCAGCGGTAACGGTGCTGTACTATTCAATACTATCTTGCGGATGAATCGTTGAGGCTTCATTAGACCGCCAAGGCTTTTCTTGGCGGTCTGTCTAAGTTGTTTTACCTAAAGATCGTAGAGTCGCGAGCTGATCACTTAGGAATGGACTGCACGATCGTCTTCCGTTTCGGCTTAGCCGCCGAAAGCGGACTAAGTTTCGCAAGTCTGCGATTATAAACGTCCAGAGATTGAGCGGCTAGCGCTGTCCATTTGAGCCATCCGAACTGTCGGCATAGCCATACAAACCACTAATCACTGCTGGGTTACACCGCGCTCGTTCGCGCACCGTTTCGCCAAGCCCCTTACGCAGGAGGATTATTTACCCGGACCTTCCGAAGCTCGCTTGCAATCATCTGGGCAGTTCCTACTACCTTTTCTCGAGGGATGTACAAAAGCGACGAATCAACGTCGTCATCTGTGAAGTTGTAGTGTCGGATCCACTCGTTCTCCACCTCGAAGCTTCTGCCTTCATACTCCTCATCTGTATAGCCGAATACGAAGCTGTGCTCATTGTCGAGTAGGTCTACCAGTCGGCCTGCCATATCTGCGAGGCGGTTTAGATATTTAAAGGCTTCGATACGCGCTTGGAAAGGCACGATCGCATTGAGAAACTTCAACCCCTTAAGCCTCTGAACACCATCTAGGCTCTCGCAATACGTGATCGCGGGCTTGACCCTTAGCCCCTGTTTCCAAGTCTCGTTTACACGCTCCCCAAAAATACGCAGTGCGTGGATTGTTGCGGATGCAATGGTTTCCGAGCTGCCCAGGAATTCTATTTGATCTGCGTCCAACGGCTGTGTCATTGCTCTGATTGCGGCCAGAACTCGATCGCTCTTTCCCCCCCCACCGGGTGGTATCGAGCAGCCCATGGTGTTGGCTGCCCATATCAAGGATCCAAGGTCGACACCATTGAGGTCGAGGTACTCCGCGTGGGGAGGATTGAACCGCCACTTCATGGCCAGAAAGGGATCCGTACAGAGGATGTTTCTAACATCTGGCCAATTCAGCACATAAAGCTTTGGAAGGCGCGTTGCGGGGAGCATCGGTGGAACTTGTCCGCAGACGGGATCACAATCCAGCGCGTCGTTGTGCTCTCGCACATAATCGGTGACGGTTCGGTTGGTCTCTTCGAGTGAGGTGACGATGAAGTGAGCGCTAAGAGGACTGCGGTAGTCTTTCAGGAGCTTAAGTTCTTTCTTTAAAAGGGGTAGATCGAAATTGTCTACACGTTTGCACTGCATTGTAGTAGTCGAAAAGTGATCGAAAACATCTACGCCGTGCTGCGTGTCACCGTTTTTTCCATATCCAGACGAGGCCCAGTAATTCGCGGTCCGTGGACGCCCGGTGCTGAATCTTTCCTGCACGAGAGGGAACGCATCAAGACAGAAGCTCTGCATTTCTTGCCATGTGCTTGGTGGCTGAATGTGTCGAAATTGGTCGAACGCAGAGCTGGGAAGTTTGTGCATAAATGGTCCGATCCTTGGCCTTAGCTTTCAGACCTTACCATGATGGCTGTAGCATTAGGTCAGCGGATCGCTTCAGCTGAGTAAAATACTGCATCAGTTGAGAGGCCTGCCATGTACGGATAATCATAGTTATGCGACTTTGCGTACATTGACGTTAGCAGCTCTATGGCTGCTATTTCTCACTGCTGACCCCTTGATCAGAACTCTTACCCTCCCTGGTTTGATCAGCGCCCCTGGTCGTCCGCGAATACGTCCACTGTTCCAGTTGATTTAAACGAGCCGACAGCTGACGGAAAGCCGGCGCCAATTTTCATCGCATCAAACAAAACGAGTAGATACACTGGCGTTGGCAAGTGATGGCAAACAAGTAGCACATCGGCGGTGTCGATGAAGCGTGGAATGGGTTGAACTGCAAGTCAGGAGAGAATGGTCGGTGACCAAAGCAGTGACGCGTTGCAATTTTGCATACCAAAGGCCTGACCTCAGGAATCCTGATAGCAAAACTCAAAACTGGGTAGGCGACTACATCGTCTGGTGGTACGGCCCAGTGATGCGTAATAACAGGGCGATGTCCATCCCCCTTGCGGCCGTACTGTTCCGCGAACTGAAGGATAACGTCCCTGGTGAATTTAAGGTGGCCCACGTTCCCTTCACCAGCCTTCCCCATTACAGAGTCGGCACAATCTGGCGCAATGGTCACTGCATATCAGACACCGAGCTCGACACGGCAAGGCTAGCGGTAAACTTCAACGCATCAAGACGGCGGATTACCTCACGCAGAGGGCTCATCGCCGCGGATCAAGGGAAACTTTTCTCTGATGACGAGTATCCGTTACTCAAGGGAAACGACGATGCCTGCAAGCTTCTCGACTTCTCGTTGGGTGATGATAAAAATCTACTGATCCCCTGCACAGAGTACTTCGTACGTGCCTATGCCAGAAACATGGAGATCTGCAGGGCCCTTGCTAATTTGCGCTGGGACGATGTGTTTAACGTTCTTTATCAAAACCCGAAAGCAGAGCGTAATCTACCCGTTTGGCTAGTTCGCCCGGGCCCGAGAATGCGCTTCTTCGACGCAGTGTTCCTGGCTCACATTCTCTACGACCCGTACACGGCTAGCGTTGTAAAAAGGGTGAATTCGCAATTCATGTCTCAAGCACCGGGCAAGCCCATGCTCCTCAAATGCGAACCATGGTTCGAAGGTCATGGTGAGATCCTCGGTCGGGGCAAATGGCTGAATGGCGGAAAAACTTTTTTGTGCTTGGATCTGATGGGAACAAGCATGCCCAAAGGTCCTGAAGTTGAATTTCAAAAACTGAAGTTCGACAGCAGCGAAGGCATGGATGGCCTCGGAAGAATCGTGCTGCCGCGCCCGATCAAAAGCGCTGCCCTCGAAGAGTTCCTCCAAGAACGCTCCACGATTGAGCCCGATCGACATGCCGAAATCTACGAGGCGAAAGCCGCGCCTTTCAAAGTGCTTGGCGAAAAACGGCCAGTGAAGAAATCAAAATCTGTCGTGAAAGCCAATAAAAGCCCACTTGGCCCAGCGCCACCTGAGGCAGAAGGAGTTTCTGCAGGTACTGGCACCGGAAGTGGAAAGAACGTCGGCAAGCTTGAGACCGTGTCGGATGCAGAGCATGAGACAGCGCCTGACGTGGCGCTGGAAACACAAGGCTTTTTCATGGACATCTGGAATGCACTCAAATCAATCGCCGCTGACAATCCGGAAAAGATCCTGCGCGTTGACTGGTACACGCCCGTGGCACGATTCAGCAGTAAGCCGCCACTCGGTGTCGTTGAGCTCGTGGTCGAAAACGAAGAGGATCTTCCATCAGATGTGCGCTCCTGGCTGTATCTCGACCGAAGCGCCGGACTGCGACGGGGAATATTGATCGTCCGCATCAAGACGAACAAGGGCAATTTCTTTTGCTTCGAGGTTCAGCGGAAGGACGGGAAAAAAGGTGAAATCCCTCCGGGATCTGCAGGACTGTTGATGACGTTCAGCGGAAATGAAGAGGCCTTCAAGCATTTCGTCAACGAGCTATGCCGAAGGATTCCCGGCTACAGAGGGGTGTTCAGCAAACTCAAGAAACTGTACCCAGAAGAATACGTCACGTTTAACCATGGCAAACATGACAAGGAAATTCTTTACCGGAACATCCTTATCAACAAATTCGGTGAGCTTGATCTAGTGCTTGTCTGATCGAGGAGCTATAACGACTCCCTAGAGAAGCGCCCCGCTGTAGCCGGCAAGATAACTAGGCTTCCGGAAGCTCTTTCCAAGGACGACCGTCATGACTGACTACTCAAACTGCAAGATCGCCACGGCCGATGCTCTGACACTGCTCCTGCACAACCAGCACGCCCTAGGCGCAGCGATCGAAGACATCACCAAGTGGCTTTCAGAGAATGGTGTAGAGAGTGTTGCAGCCAATGCAGTGGCAGCCATGGAAACCCTGGATGCAAATTCAAAAGCGATTGCGGACGCGATCATGCAACTACGGCAGTTCTATATAACTACCCCGGACTCTGGAGTCATAGATGACTTACTGCTATGGGACACTTTCCGCAGGCTGCGGCCGCGCAGCATGATGGTCAGGTCGAATGCAGAGAGATGGCCAGATCCATGGATTACCCGTTAATCGACGATGGTTCACTCATAGGTGCCCGCTGATGGCACCCACAGCACCCCTTGTGGGCATTCAATGTTGAATCCTGCAGTCCCTTGATAGGTTGCAGGAACATAAACCAGTGCCTTGCGACTGATCCTGCCGATACCATGGAAATAGGCCAAGGCCTTAACAATCCATCGAGACTCAAAATCAATTGTCTCGTCGCGTTGTGGCAGCAACTCGACAAGCTCTCGCTCGCGTTTTGCTAGTTTCTGTCGTCTTGCCCAATCCGTATCCGGACGAGAGTTCAGTCCCGCGCTGTAAACTTTATTCAAGTACCCGATGAACCCGGTGACACTTGCCACCGTACCCGGCGACCTACGCCAATAACCATCGAGCGCTTTCTGGTCAACCATGGCGGTGGCCTTCAACTGCGAGTGATCCAGCAAATCAGAGGCAGATCGTAAGGCGAGCCTGGTTGATCTTAGGCTAATGTCACCGGCCTCCAAGCGGCTTTGCAGCATGCGGTAATAACCGACAATCAACTGCTGGGACCATAGATCTCGGGGTTGCTCCATGATGCCCTGCACACGTCGCTGTTCAGAATCTGTTTCGCGGGCATGCGCGCATACCATCAAACCGTCGAGCTCGCTCAGCCAGCGCACCGGAACGCGGGCACGGCGCAATCCTTCAGCCGAGAAATGCCGCAGCAGTTGAACGTACGGAGGCACATCCTGCCAGACGTTTTCGAGCTCTTTGAAGAACTCGTAATAAATGTTGATTTTCAAGGCTCCCGCCTTGGGCCCAAGCTCAAGCAAAGCCCAACTTCCGAATCGCTGAAACCGCTGCGCCATGGATGGGACGCTCAATCCGGCAACGTTAATTGCCAAGCGCTTGTGGAAGGTTCTCTCCCAATAGCATTGCTCACATTCTTCGCCGCGCCCGGCTGGTGTACTGACACCACAAGTCAAGCACGCATGCACACCCACTGAGATGCAGACCTTGCAGCGCCGCCGACCATCAGGTCCCGCAAGCAATACGCGATGTCGCCGGCAATCAGGGCATGTCTCGGCAGCAAGCCCACTGCATTTTTGGCAAAGCAATTTACCGGTCAGCGTGCTCCTCGCTGTTCGCTGTGAATGCGTCCCGCAGGATTCGCAGAGTGCCGGTTCACGGAAGTGCACTGCACAGGGCTTGCACACAGGCCCATAGGGAGTGATTCGCCCAACTTTGAAATCGACCTTGCTGCATCGGGCACATGGCCTACTCCTTAAACAGGCGCTACAGCGCGCCGCCTTATTGAAAGTCGGAAGCCTGGAGAAATTGCCGCAGCCAAGACAGAGTCGACGCTTGAACAATCGCGGATAGCAGTTCCCGCAATAGCGCTTTTCTTGGTAAACCCTTTTGGGCTGCGCTATGACACGGCCGCAGCCGTCGCATTCACAGCGATCCAAATGTTCAACGGATGCCACGTCGTCTGACCTTTCGCTTCAGTCGCAGCCACATACGCAGCGTCTGCGCAGGGCTACTGGGATGTTGACGGCCAACACCACTTACCAAGTGATGCCTAGGCGACTGGAGTGCTGCGACCAAATCCAGCAGAACTGGAGGCGCACTATTGGGGGAAAAGTGCAGAGTCGAGGCTGGAAGCAACTCATGTCGCGCCGCTTCGATAAACTTTTCTGGCCCAGCCGACATTATTACCCACACGATGCTGAGCAGCACAGAGCGATCAGCGGGAGAGAGGTATTCGAGAGGCAACCCCAACGGAATCGGCTGGAGAGACTCAGGCAATATGCCCAGTGATTCGAAGAATCGCCCAGCAGCAACGCTATGTCGACGTACTGCTGTTTGGGCAAAGCTCACCATGGTTCGTGCAACGCTCAACCAATCGCGAAAATCGAGAGACGATGTTCCGTACATGGGCCGAAGGCCAATGCTTTCGTCCACGTACCTCTGGAAAGCCAGAGCAGCTTCTGCAGCAGCGCTCCGAGCTCCGCCGCTTAGTGAAGCACCGCACCTATGGCAGTCGCTGAGCGAGGCACCGGCTCTCAGAAGTTCCGGCTGCAGAGGAGCCAGACAACGTCCACACCGATCAACAAGCTTTACCCCATGGATAGGGCAGCAGGTATGCCAAGCTAGGCGCCATTGAATGCAGTACCGCGAGTTGTATTGCGAAATGCAATCCGGGCAGCATTGCAGCCCCCCGCTATGATGCCCCCCTCTGCAACCCAGCACCGTTAGCCAGGGCCAACTCCCGCACGGCAGTCTGTCAGACCGATGCACGATCGAGAACATCGTACGCCCAAGGGTAGCGGACTGCAGACTCGCGTAAGGTACACCCGACAGCCCGCTAAGAACCGCAAGCCTGCTCTCTGCCACAGATCTATCCAGATCACTTGCCCAAGCTCTAAAGCCAGGCCATGCAATTGCGGTCAACGTTGCGGGGGAGCAACCGTGAGCAAGTGCCATCCTGACAATCCACGAACTGAGAAGCTCGTCGGCGAGCAGCGGTTTACTAAGGGGCCAGATCGGGTTTAGAGGGCCTGCTCCCGAATGCCACGAGTAGGACGCAACCATGACATGCTCTCGATAAGTTCTATGTCAATGCACTCCTTACCGGAAACTATGGCTTGCTTCGAACATTCCATCAGAAGCCGGTGCACATTCCCCAGGTTACCGCCGGAAATTGCGTGAACACGCCGAGCCTTGTCTGGATGTGCCAACCCAGAGGGCTTCTTCAGCGGCAATATCGACTCAAACCCTTTGAGCATTCGCTGGAATTCGGGGTCGAGCTTCCACTGATCGAGCTTGATGACATCGAAGCGACTGGCGTGTTGTGGATCATGATGAAGGATACGAACTGCATCCGTTGTGCCGACACCAATGATCGGTATCACCAGCTCATTGCAAAGCGACTTCAAGGCGTTCATCACCTCACGCTGCTTGATCGCAGAGCCCGTCAGCAACGAATGGAACTCATCAATGATCAGCATTCTGACCCTGAGCTCACGGAAGGAATGGATCACCTGGTAACGCAATGCCAACTTGGTATCCGTGATCCTGTAAGGCATCCATAGCTGCTCCAACAAAGCCACATACAGCGCCTTCTCGTCAGCAGCCGAAGGTGCCTCCGCCAGAATCAAGGGGCGGACCGGATCATCATTTTCGTCGACGTACCCGTCGCCATGCGTTTTCTGGAAGCGCCGAATGATGGTCGTCTTGCCGTTGTTGGAATCGCCCACAATCAGCAGATTAGGCATGCGAGCTCGCTTGGGCATGACGATCAGGTCATTGAGCGTGCCTAGGACAGTGCGAGCCGATGCATACCCGATCCAGCGCTCCTCTCCCATGAAAAGGATCCGATCCCGATCACTCAGCTGCAACACTGGCCGAAAATCAGGATGAATGTGTTCGTATGTGCTCATTCGACTTCACCTGTTGATTCCACCTCCGAAAGCATAAGTAGGTCAGAATCCTCCGGAACGGGATCGAGTACCAGCTTCGCAACGGGCTTTGTTGGTTGGGCCGGCGTTCCCTTCCTGCTGTGAGTACGACTCTTCTGCGCGTCTTTACGAGCTTTCTTGCTGGTCGCTGACGCCTCCTCGACAAGCTTTCGATTTTCGACGGCGTACTCGGCGATCAATGCATCATCTATGTTCTCGCGCCCTTCGCTGACGGCTTTGTCCTTGGCAGCGTGATATTCCCAGAGAGTCACTGCTGGAAATGCCTGGTATGAGGCAGGCACTCGGAAATATTGCTTTAGAACCGGGTCGTAGAACCAAATGACACTGACATCTCTCGGATCCCGCCTGAAGAGCAGCTTGAGTGCTTTCCCGGTCGCGGGGTCCTTACGGTTGATCCAATGACGCAGCGCCTCGGAGTAGTAGAACAGATCCCACTGCACGCCATACGTCTGCACAGTCCTGCGAACGGACGGAAGAAAATCCAGCTGCACCGCCAAGGGGTCGGTTGGTCGCGCCGGCACACTGATCAGAGGATCCACCTCCCGATTGCCAAAAAATGCCAACTGCCACTTGCGAGCAGGACTCATGTGGATCTTTTTATGATAGGTCTGGTGGTACTTCAAAATTGACCGAACTAGCCATACTTCGAACTCTGCCATTGTAAGAACGGCTTTGGCTTCCGAGTCATAACCCTCACGCTCCTGAGGGTTACTGAAGGTGGTGCCCGGTAGCTCGTGCACCATTCTCATGAAGGTGCCAAGCACCCGCTCGACTCGACCACCGTACTTTGGAACTTTGGATGGTCGGAAAACGCTGTCTATCCCGTAGTTCTTACAGGAATCTACGATATTCTGCGCCCTGAAGTCTGCTCCGTTGTCGGTGTGAATAGTGCGCGGAAAACCCCATACCGGCCATTCTCCACGGATGTCGTGGGCGGCCAGCCAAGCTTCCTTGGGCAAAATCGAATGTGCGATGCACATCGCCACAGATGTCTCGGAAGGCGACTCGAACGCCAAGTAGTAGCCAGCGATCATGCAAGAATAGATATCTATGGCTAGTGTGAGCCATGGCCGACCAATTGGCTTGCGATGTCGTTCGTCCACCACAATGAGATTGACTGGGGTGTGGTCAATCTGCACAACGGCTAGGGGATAGCCTTCGTCTGGAAATTGACCGACTGAAGGCGTGTGTCTATTGTTCGCCTGTTCGGCATATCCGCGCCGGCGAAGCTTCACTACCTCGGGAATCTGTCGGATCCGAGCCCTGATGGCGGATGCACCCGGAGGCTGAATGTCTAGTGCTCGCGCTCTGCGTTCAATCTCCGAAATCGTGGACTGAACCGTATACCGTTGCTCAGTCAGGTAGTAATCATCCAGCACCTCTTGAACGAGCTTTTCTCCTTCGACGGAGAGGCGCGTACTGCCCTCGCGCCAACCTCGTTTGCGTGGCACAAGAGCCAAAACCTCATTCCACCGATTGTAGCGATTCAGCCAACGGTAAAGAGTTGCCTGGCTGGTGCCGGTCGCCCTCGCACGCGCTGCTACGGTCTCTTTGGACAGAACCGTATTGCCTAGCAACGGCAGAATGGCGGAGTAGCGCTTTTGCGCGATAGCCCACGCATCCGAACTGATGCTACTGATATCGTGGTTAACGTACAGGCCATCCAGTTTCTCCGCATCCACAGCCCTGAGATCCAGAATTTGAAGGGCTGCACTGCGACCTGTATCGACCTCAGTCGCAATCACCGTTTGCAGATCCAAGATCTGAACAATCCGGTAGATCTGCTTGTCCCGACGCACCATTGCGCCGACTTCAATAGCCACGCGAGACCGAACGGGCTCAAACGGAACCAGATGCTCGCTAGTGTCGTCCTCATATAGCTTCATGATCGGGCACCCAGAGTTCGAGGTCATGGTTCAGAGGTTCGGTGATGTCGCAGTCAACCTGACGCGTGGCGATCAGGTGCCACAGCAGCGACACCCCCCGATCGCGGAAAATACCGTTGAAATGCCGCGCCAAGAGGTAGTGCACCGGAGCGACTTCCATCTCGCGCAGCGTATTCAGCACTGCGTCGATGTCAGCCTTTTCAAAAATCATTCGCTCGAAGCGCTCAAGAAAAACAATGTTTTCGAGCGGAAGGCCGCGAATCCGCGACTCGTCATAAATGCGGAACTGCCATCCCTGGCTACGAGCCAGCCTGCGAGCTTCCTTCCATTTACCTGACCAGTCTCGCCAATTCTCTACCCATTGCTTCCTCGGCTTTACCTCCACAAGCAGCGGCCGCAATTCGCCAAAGTAGGGCAAGTGCTGCTGGTGGTAGAAAACAAGGTAATCGGGTGTGTAGATCTGCGGACGACCTAGAGAGTCGGTGAAAGGGACCTCTACTGGTTGGGAGATGACCGACTCAACTTGGTGAGAAAAGCGCATACGCTTCAGAAAGTCTCTTTCCAATGAAGATTCGAATGCGACCCCACCTAGCCCTTTGAAAGCCATCACTCCTGAAATGCTGCGGCGGGTCGGTTTAATTTTTCGAACCGGCTTAATCCGGTCGCATCTATTTCCGATCATTTTCTATTTGGTCTCATTTATTACCGACAGGTTTCTCAGTAATTTCAGAAGGTTTTGATGGCCCATAGCGGCCTCCAGCCTATCCATTTCTCGTCTATTTCGAAAGCCTACAGTGGCAGTCGTCCGCAACCGGGGGAAATCACCCTGGCCCATCACGGGGTGTTATTCCTTGATGAACTGCCCGAGTTCGACCGCCGCGTATTGGAAGTGCTGCGTGAGCCTCTGGAAAGTGGCCATATAGTCATCTCCCGTGCCCGGGACCGGGTGCGTTTCCCGGCACGCTTCCAGTTGGTCGCGGCAATGAACCCCTGCCCCTGCGGCTATCTGGGCGAACCCACGGGCCGCTGTCGCTGCTCCCCGGAACAGATTCAGCGCTACCGCAACAAACTCTCCGGCCCTCTGCTCGACCGTATCGACCTGCACCTGACCGTCGCCCGAGAGGCCACCGCCCTCAATCCGGGCGCCCCCAGTGACGACAACACCGCCCGCGCCGCCGCTCTGGTCGCTAAGGCCCGTGACCTGCAACTGCGCCGTCAGGGCTGCGCCAATGCCTTCCTTGATCTGCCGGGGTTGCGCCGCCACTGTCCGTTGTCCGCCGAGGATGAAGCCTGGCTGGAGACTGCCTGCGAACGCTTGACCCTATCCCTGCGCGCCGCGCACCGCTTGCTGAAAGTGGCGCGGACATTGGCCGATCTGGAAGAGGTCGAGGCTATTGGCCGTGGGCATTTGGCTGAGGCGTTGCAGTATCGACCCTCAACTAACTGACACTAGCCAGAGCAAACCTCGCGCACACACTCGCGCAACCAGCGATGCGCTGCGTCCGCATCCATGCGTGGGTGCCAGAGCATTGAAACAACCAAAGGCGGTGTGTCGAACGGCAGGGCAAAGCTGAACAGCCCGTGTTGCTGCGGGCTGACATGCCGTTCAGGCACGGTGGCGACCAGGTCGCTGGCGCGGGCCAGGGCCATGGCGGCGGGGAATTCGCCGACGATGGTGGTGATTTCCCGTTCCAGTCCCAGTGCTTTCAGGCTCTCATCCATGGGCGTAACGCCTTGGGCGCGGCGTGCGACAAGCACATGGCGGGCGGATGCATAACGCTCCGGAGTAATGGCGCCGTGACTCAGTGCATGGCCCGCGCGCACCACGCCGACGAAGCGATCACGCAGCAGTATCCGCGAACGCACCTCGGGGCTGGCGCTGCTGCCGACGACGCCAATTTCCAGATCGACCGTGCCGTCGCGCAGCAGGCTGCTGTCCTTGTCCAGTTTCGCCATGAAGCGCAGGCGTACGTGCGGCGCGTCCTGTTCGAGGCGGGCGATCAAAGCGGCGCCGAAGTTTTCCACGAAGCCATCGCGGCTGCGCAGGGTGAAGGTGCGTTGTAACTGCGAAAGGTCGATCTGCTCGGCCGGGCGCAATACGGCTTCGGCGTCCTGCACCAGTTGTGCGACACGCTCACGCAGCTCCAGTGCCCGGGGCGTCGGCACCAGGCCGCGTCCGGCCCGGACCAGCAACGGGTCGCCAGTAGTTTCCCGCAGCCGCGCCAGGGTCCGGCTCATGGCCGACGCGCTGAGCTGCAAACGCCGGGCGGCACGGGCGACGCTGCCTTCGGCGAGCAAGACATCCAGCGCGATCAGCAGATTGAAGTCGGGTGTCGACATGGCGTTATCCATATGGGGCGTTGGCTGCAGGTATTAACTGTATAGCGTGCGCCTTCCGCCATGTGTGGCACAAGCATAGGCTTCCCTCATTGCTTTGTGGGAGCGAGGCTTGCCCGCGAATTGAGCGGCGCGGTGTGTCAGTTGCACCGCGTCATCGTTCTTCGCGGGCAAGCCTCGCTCCAACAGTGCTTGATCACTCCAGGGGAGCCATTTCATGAGCGAGTCATCCATTCCTGCATCTGCATCGAACCTTTCTGACAACAAAACCCGCTGGGCCCTTATCGGCCTGTGCCTGTCGATGCTGATGCCCTCGCTGGACGCCAGTATCGCCAACGTCGGCCTGCCGACCCTGGCTCAGGTGTTTGACGCTTCTTTCCCACAGGTACAGTGGATTGTACTGGCCTACTTGTTGGTGATTACCTCGCTGATTGTCAGCGCCGGGCGTCTCGGCGATTTGGTCGGGCGACGCCGGTTGCTGTTGGTCGGCATCGTCGTTTTTAGCTGCGCATCATTGCTCTGCGCATTGGCGCCGACCTTATGGATGCTGATCGCAGCCAGGGCGGCGCAGGGGCTGGGCGCGGCAGTCATGCTGGCCCTGACCATGGCCCTGGTCGGTGAGGCTGTACCCAAGGCCCGGACCGGCAGCGCCATGGGTCTGCTGGGCAGCATGTCGGCGTTCGGCACGACGCTTGGTCCATCCTTGGGCGGTGTGCTGATCGGGCATTTCGGCTGGCCGAGTATCTTTGTGGTCAATCTGCCGCTGGGGCTGATCTGCTTATGGCTGGTGTACCGCTATCTGCCTGTGGATAACCTTGCGCAATCGCGGCAGCGGCCGGCTTTTGACTGGCTTGGCACGCTGCTACTGGCCCTGACCCTGATTGCTTTCGCTCTTTCCATGACACTCAGTTCGCACAATGGTCCGCTGCTGGGCGTGGCGGCTTGCGGTGCGGGGCTGTTTGTCTGGGGCGAGTCGCGAGTGGCGGCACCCTTGCTGCGCCTGGCGATGTTCCGCGAGGGCACGCTCAGTGGGGGGTTGGCGATGACCCTGCTGGTGGCAACGGTGATCGCAACGACCATGGTGGTCGGGCCGTTTTACCTGGCTCACAGTCTGGGATTGGCGACGGCAGCGGTGGGTCTGACCTTGTCTGTGGGGCCGCTGACGGCGGTGTGTGCCGGAATGCCCGCCGGGCGCCTGGTCGACCGCTTTGGCAGCCCGTTCATGACGTCACTTGGGCTGCTGGGCATGGCGCTGGGTTGCAGCGTACTGGCGCTGTTACCAAACACCTTCGGCGTGGCGGGTTATGTCTTGCCGATCATGTTGCTGACCGCCGGATACGCGCTGTTTCAGGCAGCCAATAACACGCGGATCATGAGCGGCGTGCGTGCCGATCAGCGCGGTGTGATTTCCGCCACACTCAGCCTGTCACGCAATCTGGGCTTGATCAGCGGGGTGTCGGTGATGGGCGCGGTCTTCTCTGCGGCCTCGCGCACGACCGATATCAGTCGTGCCGATGCCGAGGCAATTGCCCACGGCACAAGCTGCACTTTCGCCATCGCCGCAGGACTGATCCTGCTGGCGATAGCGATTGCCTGGGCCTGCAATCAGCGGAAACGGTCGACTTCTTGAGTCAGTTCCGCCGCCAGTGCGTTCAGCTCCCGAGCGGTGTCGGCCAAGTGCGACACCACTTCGCGCTGCTCGCTGTTGCCCAGGGCGATGCTTTGCAGGTTGCTGCTGAGCAGGGTCGCGGTGCTGCTTTGTTCCTGAGTGGCAGTGGTGATAGCGGCGAACTGCTCACCGGCGCTGCGGCTTTGTTCGTCGATGCGCGCCAAAGCGGCAGCCACGTTGGCGTTGAGCTTCAGGCCTTCCTGCATCAGGGCATTGCCTTCCTGCATGGTGCTGATGGCGTTGCCGGTTTCCTGCTGAATGCTGGCGATCATGCCGGAGATTTCGTCGGTGGCCTGGCGGGTGCGCGAGGCCAGGCTGCGCACCTCATCGGCGACCACGGCAAACCCGCGTCCGGCTTCACCGGCGCGGGCGGCCTCGATGGCGGCGTTCAGGGCCAACAGGTTGGTCTGTTCGGCAATCGAGGTAATGGTGCCGACGATGCTGCCGATTTCCTGCGACCGCTGGCCGAGGGTGTCGATGACTTTGGCGGTGCTGTTGAGCGAGCCGGCGATCTGCTCCAGGGAGGTGGAGGCTTCCTGCATCGAGTTGCGGCCGATGCGGGTCTGTTGAGCGTTGTCCTGGGCCAGGCGCTCGGTGCTGGTCATGTTGTCGGCGATATTCAGGGAAGTGGCGCTGAACTCCTCCACCGCACCGGCCATGCTGGTGATCTCGCCGGACTGTTGCTCCATGCCTTCGTGGGCGCCGCTGGACAGGCCGGACAGACTATGGGCACGGGTGCTGACTTCCTGCGCCGCGACACGGATATGGGAAACCATGGTCGACAGCGCCTCGCCCATGGTGTTGAAGCCGTGGGCCAACTGGCCGATTTCGTCGTTGCTGACTTTTGAGCGCACGCTCAGGTTGCCGGCGCCCAGGGCCTCGGCCTGCAATACCAGCGCGGCCAGCGGACGCAGTTTGCTGCGCAACAGCCAGATCGCCGCGCCCACGGCGATCAGCATGGCCAACAGGCTACCGATGGCCAATTGAGTACCGACGCTCCAGGTCATGGCACTGATTTCCGCGCGGGGCATGCTGGCCAACACGGTCCACGGGCCACCGGTAAAAGGCATGGCGACGCTATAGATGTCTTGTTTACCGTCGTTCCAGAAGTGGCCAACGCCCGGTTTCTGGGTGAATGCAGCGACCGTCCTGGCGGCATCGTCCGGCGAGTTGATGTCCGCAGGCGCTACCAGCCAATGGTTCTGTTCATCAAGCAGGGCCAGGGAACCGGTGTCGCCGATGCGGAAGTTTTTCAGGTTTTCGAACTGGACGTTCTGCGCCTCGGTGTAGTCGAAGCCGACGAACAGCGCCGCAATCACTTTGCCGCTACTGTCGCGCACCGGGGTGTATTGGGTCATGTAGTTGCGCCCGAACAACAGGGCGCGGCCGACGTAGTTCTGGCCGGCAATCAAGCGGCCATACGCCGGGCTGGCACGGTCGAGCAGGGTGCCGATGGCCCGGGAGCCATCCTGTTTGGTCAGTGACGTGCTGATGCGGATGAAATCCTCGCCATTGCGCACGAAGACGGTCGCCACACCGGCGGTCATCTTGCGGAAGTCATCGGCCTGGGTGAAATCGTTATTGATCACCGTGTCGCCCAGCAGCAGGCTTGGGCTCTGGATGCCGGCGACGTTGACCTGCTTGTCTGCCGCAACCGTAAGGCCGCTGGCGAAACGCTGCTCGAACAGCCCGCTCAAGCGCTGGGTGCTGTCGCGCAGGGTGCTATGAAAGGTGTTGAGCTGGTCGGCGAGCAAGCGTGCTTCGCTGCTCATATGCTCTTCGCGGATATCCAGATTGGCATCGTCCAGAGAACGCAAGGCGAACAAGGTACTGGCACTGATGACCACAGCCAGAATGACGGCCAGGGCGAGGCCCAGTTGCGAGGCAATACGGGCGCGGGGTTGAGACATGAAAACTCCTGGAGAAAGATCGGGCTATCCTGGCCTCGACTCACTTCAATGACGGATAAGGTTGGACCGAATGGTACATACGTACAGATTCGGCCGACAGAACTAATACTTGAGTCCTACATGTGGGTATAGCCAATCGTTTGCGGGTTCGCATGGCCAAATGGCACTTAGCCTAGAATTTCCACCTCAGGCAGGACCATCGCCTGCACTTCGCTCTGCAAAAACTCGCTCAGGCGCCGCAAGCGCTCGCCACCGGGGCGCGTCTTGGGCCAGACCAGGTAATAGTTTTCGCCGCTGAACACCGCCGTGCGCCATGGCAGACTCAGGCGGCCTTGCGCCACATCTTCGGCCACCATCAGCAAATCACCCATGGACACCCCGTAGCCACGGGCCGCCGCGATCATGCCCAGCTCCAGGGTATCGAATACCTGTCCGCCCTTGAGCGAGACCTGATCCGACAACCCCATGCGCTCCAGCCAATTGCGCCAGTCGCGGCGATCAGGCGTGGGGTGCAGCAGTTCGGCACTGGCCAGGCGTTCGACATCCCAGGGTTGATCCTGCAACAAGGTCGGTGCGCCAACCGGAATCAGCCATTCCGGGAACAGCAATGTGGCTTCCCAGTCCGCAGGAAAATGCCCATGACTGAGCAGGACTGCGCAGTCGAACGGTTCCTGAGAGAAGTCCACGCTGTCGATGTCCATCCAGGCGCTGGTCAGTTGCACTTCATTACCGACCTGCAAATGGCGGAAGCGACTGAGCCGCGCCAACAGCCAGCGCATGGTCAGGGTCGACGGCGCCTTCATGCGCAGGATGCCCTCCTCGGTCAGCAGAATGCTGCACGCCCGCTCCAGCGACAGAAAGCCTTCGCGCACGCCAGGCAATAGCGTGCGCGCCGCCTCGGTCAACTGGATATTGCGCCCGCTGCGCTGGAACAGGCGGCAGGCGAAGTGCTCTTCCAGAGTACGGATGTGTCGGCTCACCGCACTTTGCGTGATCGACAACTCTTGTGCCGCGCGAGTGAAAGAGCTGTGCCGCGCCGCCGCTTCAAATGCGCGCAGGGCGTAAAGAGGAGGAAGGCTACGAGGCATTCAGAACTTTCCTATGGCTGGCTGGAGGGGTAATGAGTGTAGAAACGGCTGCATGAGTTTAACTCATGCAACTGATCGGATTTATCCCTTTGTGCAGCGGCTGCTAAATCATGAGAATGAGCCGCTCATCAATGCCTGTGAAATGAGTGTCGCGCCATGCAACAACCCGCCATCAAAGAACTTTGGGTCATCCTGCGTCTGGCCGGGCCGCTGATCGCCTCGCAGATGGCGCATATGCTGATGGTCTTCACCGATACCGTGATGATGGGCCATCTGGGTCCTGAAGCCCTGGCCGGTGGCGGCTTGGGCGTGGCCAGCTACAACCTGATTTCGTTCTTTTGCGTGGGTGTCATGGCGGCGGTGGGCACTTTGGTTGCCATTCGCCACGGTGCTGGCGACACCCTGGGTGCCACCCGGCTGATCCAGGCCGGGGTCTGGCTGGCCTGGGGCATGGCGTTGATCGCGGCGGTTTTGCTATGGAATCTGGAGCCGATTCTTTATCTGTTCGGTCAGGAAGAAGCCAACGTGCATATGGCGGGTCAGTTTTTGATCACCCTGCCCTTTGCCCTGCCCGGCCTGCTGACTTTCATGGCCCTGCGCGGCTTTACCAGCGCTCTGGGCCGCGCGGGTCCGGTGATGGCCATCAGCCTCGGTGGCGCTGCCGCCAACTTCGGCCTCAACTATGCCTTTATTCACGGCCTGTTCGGCTTGCCGCACCTGGGTTTGATGGGTATCGGTCTGGTCACGGCGATTGTCACCAACTGCATGGCGGCGCTGCTGGCCCTGCATATTCGCCAGCATCCGGCTTATGCCGCTTTCCCGATCCGCGAGGGCTTCTGGTCGCCGTCGTTGCAGCATCTCAAGGAGCTGTGGCGCCTGGGCCTGCCCATCGGCGGGACCTACGCAGTGGAAGTCGGCCTGTTCACCTTTGCGGCCTTTTGCATGGGTGCCATGGGCAGCAACCAGATGGCGGCGCACCAGATCGCCCTGCAGTCGGTGTCCATGGCCTTCATGATTCCCGTGGGCATTTCCTACGCCGTGACCATGCGCATCGGCTTGCATTACGGCGCGGGTAACCTGCTGCTGGCGCGTACCGCCGGGCGTGTCGGCATCGCCTTTGGCGCCATGGTGATGCTGTGCTTCGGCATCCTGTTCTGGCTGGCGCCTCATCAGGTGATCAACCTGTTCCTCGACATCAACAACCCCGAGTTCGCGCCGATTGTGGCCCTGGCCACGCAACTGCTGGCGATTGCCGCCTGGTTCGAAATCCTCGACGGCACCCAGACCATCGCTATGGGCGCGATCCGCGGCTTCAAGGACGCCAAGACCACCTTCCTCATTGGCCTCGGTTGCTATTGGCTAGTGGCGGCCCCGGCGGCATGGCTGCTGGGGTTCTACACCACCGACGGCGCCGTGGGTGTGTGGTGGGGCTTGGCATTGGGGCTGCTGTGCTCGGCGGTGGCACTGACCTATGCATTTGAACGCAAGACCACGCGGTTGCTGCGGCGCGAGGCGGCGGGTGCGGTGGTGATGGGGTGACGCTCGCTCGACCTGTCTGGAGCGATTTGTGGGAGCGAACCGTGGGAGCTATTTGTGTGGGCGACTTGTGGGAGCGAATCATTCGCGAAAGCTATATTTCAGTCGATGAGAATGTGTCGAATGGACTGGCCTCTTCGCGAATGAATTCGCTCCCACAGTTGGATCCCGCTCCCACGGTTTGGTCTTAAATTGTGAGATTAGGCCGTGCGCGGCTCATGGAACGACTGGATCTGATGATCCGCCAGCGCCTTGGCCATATCGACCAGATACAACGCCGCAAATGCCAGATGGCGGTTAGTACCGCTTTGTTGATCGCCGGATTCATACATCACCGCTGCGGCGCTGCGCAGCAGGTCGAAGATGCGGATCAACGTTTCTTCGGTGGTGTGGGGTGGATCGGGGATTAGCTTTTTAATCATGGTGTAACTCCTCAATTTCCGGAGCCATCTCCTTACCGTTTCCACACGGCGAAGAGGTGGCAGCTATGAACGGGGTGGAAAACCGAGTGAGGAGTCCCTCGGCCAGACCGAAGTCTGCCCGAACATAGCTGCCATAAAGTGCCTGCCCAAGGGCAACCAACTACATGACGCTCATCGACTCCTCATTTACCAGGTTTCCACACCCGGCCACTGGTTTGCAGTGGCGGTGCGCAGACTAGTGACGGAAATCGACGAGCACAAGCGGGCGGGATTGTTTAGGAAATTTCACTCAAGAGATAGAGAGCGATCCTTCAGATTCGTCACTTTTCTTGTGTCCAGAACCCATGTGGGACCGGCTTCAGCCGGGAAGGCGTAGGCAGGATCGATGCAATTTTATCGTCTGCCCTATCGTCTTCCCGGCTAAAGCCGGTCCCACATGCAATGAGGTTGCGTCAGGCGATCTGGCTCGCACTGGATGTGCCTTGATCATCGCGCATCAAATAATTCAGCAACTCCGCCAACGGCAGTGGCCGGCTGATCAGGTAGCCCTGGATCTGGTCGCAGCCGAACTCACGCAGCATGGCCAGTTGCTCGGGGGTTTCGACGCCTTCGGCGACCACTTCCAGGCTCAGGTTGTGAGCCAGGTTGATCATGGCGTGGACCAGCTTGCGGTTTTCTTCCCGAGTCTGCATTTCGCCGACGAAGCTCTTGTCGATCTTGAGCAGGGCAATCGGCAGGCTGTTGAGGTGCACGAAGGACGAGAAGCCGGTGCCGAAGTCGTCGAGGGAGAAGCGCACACCCAGGCGGCCCAGGGCATCCATGGTCTGGCGCACCAGGTCACTGCGGCGCATAACGGCGGTTTCGGTCAGTTCGAACTCCAGCCAGCGCGCATCGACGCCGCGTTCATCGATCAGACGGCTGAGGGTGGCCAGCAACTGGTTGTCCTGGAACTGGCGGAACGACAGGTTGATCGCCATGTGCATCGGCGGCAGGCCCAGTTCGCGCAGGGCCTGCATATCGCGCAGGGCTCGGGAAATCACCCAGTAACCCAGTGGCACGATCAGCCCGCTCTGTTCGGCCAGGGGCACGAATTCGCTGGGCGGCAACAGGCCGCGTTCATGATGGCGCCAGCGCACCAGGGCTTCGAGGCCGACCACAACGCCGGTCGTCAGGCACAGGCGCGGTTGGTAGTGCAGTTCCAGTTCGTCACGGCGTAGCGCCCGGCGCAGTTCGCTTTCCAGATCGGCGATGCTGCGGGCGTTACGGTTGATGCGTTCGTTGAAGACGTGAAAGGTGCAGCCTTGAATGCTCTTGGCCTGCTGCATGGCGATATGGGCGTGCCACATCAGCGGATCGGCACCGGCTTCGGGGCGAGCGTGGGCGATACCCAGGCTGCAACCAATCAACAGGCTCTCGCCGTCGACCCAGTAGGGTTCGGACAGCGCTTCGACGATGCGTTCGGCCATCCACTCGGCGCGTTGCGGCGCGTGGCGGGTGTCGATCAGCAGGGCGAATTCATCGCTGCCCAGACGCGCGACTTGATCGCCGACTTCCAACTGGCTCTTGAGCCGTGCGACCACCTGCAGGATCAGACGGTCGCCGGCCTGATGGCCGAGGGCGTCGTTGGCACGGCGGAAGTTGTCCAGGTCCAGATGGCCCAGGGCCAGGCCACTGCCGCCATTTTCGGCCAGACGCGCGGCGAGCAGGGCATGGAAACCCTGGCGGTTGGCGATGCCGGTCAGCGGATCCTGTTCGGCCAGGCGTTGCAGGGTGTTTTCCAGCAGGCTGCGTTCACGTACATGGCGCAGGCAGCGGCGTACCACATCGCAGGTCAACTGGCTGCGTACCAGCCAGTCGCTGACGCCCGAAATGCCGACGAACGGTTCCTCCTCGAGAAGCAAAATCACCGGTATTTTGCAGCTCGAGTCCAATGGACGCAGGGTCGCGGTGGTCAGCAGGACCGTATTGCGTTCGTCCGCATACTGATCGCCTACGCCGTCCCAGCGAGAGAGTTGCACCAACGTCACCGATTTCCCTAAAGGTGTGAGGCAATTGCGCAAAAGCCCGAGCCACGCGGGCTCGTCGGCCAGCAGCAGCAACCGCAAGGGTTCGACAGGGTTGGACAAGCTAACTCCCTAAACGCAAAGGAAAATTTTTTAGCATCCATCCAAAAGAGGGAACCGGATGCATTTTTTTGTGTCCTGTCAGCAAATGTAACAAAACCAAAAAAATTAGATAGCGTCAGACGGTCGCTGCACAAAATCTCCGGCCTGTTAAAATGCCCGCCCTTTACGTGCAGCGACCCCTCTAAACTCATGTCCCGACTCAATCCCCGGCAACAAGAAGCCGTGAACTACGTCGGCGGTCCGCTATTGGTTCTTGCCGGTGCGGGCTCCGGCAAGACCAGCGTGATCACGCGCAAGATTGCCCATCTGATCCAGAACTGCGGGATCCGTGCGCAGTACATCGTCGCCATGACCTTTACCAACAAGGCGGCGCGGGAGATGAAGGAGCGGGTCGGCACCCTGCTGCGCGGCGGTGAAGGACGCGGCCTGACGGTCTCGACCTTCCACAACCTGGGCCTGAACATCATTCGCAAGGAGCACACGCGGCTGGGCTACAAGCCGGGGTTCTCGATTTTCGACGAGACCGATGTCAAGGCCCTGATGACCGACATCATGCAGAAGGAATACTCGGGCGACGACGGCGTCGACGAGATCAAGAACATGATCGGCTCCTGGAAAAACGACCTGGTGCTGCCCGCCGAAGCCCTGGAAAACGCGCGCAACCCTCGCGAGCAAACCGCCGCCATCGTCTACACCCACTATCAGCGCACGCTCAAGGCGTACAACGCGGTGGACTTCGACGACCTGATCCTGCTGCCGGTCAAGCTGTTCCAAGAACACGCCGACATCCTCGAAAAGTGGCAGAACAAGGTCCGCTACCTGCTGGTGGACGAATATCAGGACACCAACGCCAGCCAGTATCTGCTGGTGAAATTGCTGATCGGCCAGCGGAACCAGTTCACCGTGGTGGGCGACGACGATCAGTCGATCTACGCCTGGCGTGGCGCGCGTCCGGAAAACCTGATGCTGCTCAAGGACGACTACCCGTCCCTCAAGGTGGTCATGCTGGAGCAGAACTACCGCTCCACCAGCCGCATCCTGCGTTGCGCCAACGTGCTGATCTCCAACAACCCCCACGCCTTCGAGAAGCAGCTGTGGAGCGAGATGGGCCACGGCGACGAGATCCGCGTGATCCGCTGCCGCAACGAGGAAGCCGAGGCCGAGCGCGTGGCCATGGAGATTCTCACCCTGCACCTGCGCACCGATCGCCCTTACAGCGATTTCGCCATCCTCTATCGCGGTAACTACCAGGCCAAGCTGATCGAGCTGAAGTTGCAGCACCATCAGGTGCCGTATCGCCTGTCCGGCGGCAACAGCTTCTTCGGTCGCCAGGAAGTGAAGGACCTGATGGCCTACTTCCGCCTGTTGGTGAACCCGGATGACGACAACGCCTTCCTGCGGGTGATCAACGTGCCGCGCCGGGAAATCGGCTCCACAACCCTGGAAAAGCTCGGTAACTACGCCACCGAGCGCAAGATTTCGATGTACAGCGCCACCGAGGAAATCGGCCTGGGCGAGCATCTGGACAGCCGCTACACCGACCGCTTGCAACGCTTCAAACGCTGGATGGATGGCGTGCGCCAGCAGTGCGCGCAGAACGACCCGATCGCCGCGCTGCGCAGCATGGTCATGGATATCGATTACGAGAACTGGCTGCGCCAGAACAGCTCAAGCGACAAGGCGGCGGACTACCGCATGAGCAACGTCTGGTTCCTGATCGAAGCCCTGAAGAACACCCTGGAAAAAGACGAAGACGGTGGCATGACCATCGAGGAAGCCATCGGCAAGCTGGTCTTGCGCGACATGCTCGAGCGGCAACAGGAAGAAGAGGAAGGTGCAGAGGGTGTGCAGATGATGACCCTGCATGCGTCCAAGGGCCTGGAGTTTCCTTACGTGTTCATCATGGGCATGGAAGAGGAAATTCTGCCTCACCGCTCCAGCATCGAAGCCGATACCATCGAAGAAGAGCGCCGCCTGGCCTATGTGGGCATCACCCGCGCGAGGGAGATTCTGGCGTTTACCTTCGCCGGCAAACGCAAGCAGTACGGCGAGATCATCGATTGCGCGCCGAGTCGTTTCCTCGATGAGTTGCCCCCGGACGACCTGGCCTGGGAGGGCAACGACGACACCCCTACCGAAGTGAAAGCCGTTCGCGGCAACACGGCATTGGCGGATATCCGCGCCATGCTCAAACGCTGAATTATTGCGCCCCTTGAGGAGCCGACGTGGAAGCACTGCACCAGAAAATCCGTGATGAAGGCATCGTTCTGTCCGAACAGGTGCTCAAGGTCGATGCGTTTCTCAACCATCAGATCGACCCGTTGCTGATGCAGCAGATCGGCGACGAATTCGCCCGGCTGTTCGCCAGCGAAGGTGTCACCAAGATCGTCACCATCGAAGCCTCGGGTATCGCCCCGGCGATCATGGCCGGGCTGAAACTCGGCGTGCCGGTGATTTTCGCGCGCAAGCACCAGTCCCTGACTCTCACGGAAAACCTGCTGTCGGCGACGGTCTACTCGTTCACCAAGCAAGTGGAAAGCACCGTGGCCATCTCGCCCCGGCACCTGAGCAGCAGCGACCGCGTGCTGATCATCGATGACTTCCTGGCCAACGGTAAGGCGTCCCAGGCGCTGATATCGATCATCAAGCAGGCTGGAGCGACGGTGGTCGGCTTGGGGATCGTGATCGAGAAGTCGTTCCAGGGCGGCCGCGCCGAGCTGGATGCCCAGGGGTATCGGGTGGAGTCGCTGGCGCGGGTCAAGTCATTGGCCGGTGGTGCCGTGACCTTCGTCGAATAAACATTGTGGGACCGGCTTTAGCCGGGAAGAGGCCGGTGAAGCCGATACATCTCTCACGTCTGCACCGACGCCTTCCCGGCTAAAGCCGGTCCCACAGTGCCTGGCTCCCTATTCCTAGCGCCTTCAACCGCCGATACAAGGTCCGTTCGCTCAGCCCCAGCTCCACCGCCAACTCACTGCGCGAGCCCTTGAACACTTCCAGGGCATGGGCCAACTGCTCCAGTTCGCTGCGTTTGCGTGGCCGCATCAGTGACGGTGCCTCGGCCTGCCCCCGCACTTCAGCGGGCAGGTGCTCGGCGCGGATCAGCCCGTCGTCGGCGAACAAGCGCGCGCGTTCGAGGATATTGCGCAGCTCGCGGATATTGCCCGGATAGGCATACAGGCATAGCAGTTTCATGGCTTGCTCGTCGACCCGTGGCGGTGTGCCGGGGGCCAGACGCTGCAGCAGGCTGTCGATCAGCAGGGGCAGGTCTTCGCTGCGTTCCCGCAAGGCGGGCAGGCGCACCGGGAAAGCGCTGATGCGGTAGTACAGGTCCTGGCGGAAGCTGCCCGCCGCGACCATCTCCTTGAGCGGCTTATGGGTCGCCGACACCAGGCGGAAGTCCGAATGCACGGTACGCAGGCTGCCCACTGGGCGGAAGCTGCCGGATTCGATCAGGCGCAGCAGCTTGACCTGCATCGCCAGCGGCACTTCGCCGATCTCATCGAGAAACAGCGTGCCGCCATGGGCCGCTTCGGCCAGGCCGATCTTGCGTTGCAAGGCGCCGGTAAACGCGCCCTTCTCATAGCCGAACAGCTCGCTCTCGAACAACGACTCGGTCAGCCCGGTGCAATCCACCACCACCAACGGCCCGTTGGCCCGCGGGCTGCTGACGTGCAGGGCGCGGGCAAACAACTCCTTGCCGGTGCCGGACTCGCCTTGCAGCAATACCGGAATCTGTGCCGGTGCCGCGCGTTGCAGGGCGATCAGCGCTTCGTTGAAGGCTGCCGATCGGCCAACCAGGATGTTTTTCTGCGGCTGCACCGAGGCGACGGTGACGCTGGTCAGGCGCTCGACATAGGCAAACACTTCGCCCCGGTCATCGAGGATCGGGCGCAGTTCCACGTCCACATGCTCCGGCCCGCGCGGTGTGTGATGGATATGCAGTACACGCTCCGGCGCCCCGGTTTCATGGGCTTTGCGCATCGGGCACAGCTCCCCGGCCTGATCGCAGGGCACCGCATACTGATGCGAGACCCGATGGCACTTGGCACCGATATGCGGCTTGCCCTCGACCCCGAACTGGCGCTGGTAGGCGGTGTTGGCGGCGATGATGTTGTACTCGGTGTCGAGCACAATGGTCGGCAGGCCATCGTGTTCAAGGTACGAGACCAGGGCCTGCATGTGGGGGGTGCGGGGTATCTGCATGTCACTTCCCGATTGCTGCGAGCATAGGAGCGGCTTTAGCCGCGAGAGCGCCCTCCCGGCTGAAGCCGGTCGTACAGGATTTAGAGATCAACGAATTCTGCCAATAGCTGCCAATGACTGCCATTTTGACTGCCAAAACTGGCAGGGCGGCCCTGCCCAGCCTACCCAGATATTGACCTGTATCAAGCATTTATTAGGGCTTTACGCTAATCGGACGCTTGGCACGCAAATTGACACTGACAGTGCATGACTGCCAGCTATGTTTCTGGCAAAAGTCCTGTTTGCGGAGCCTGCACATGATTATCAGCGAGACCCTGCACATAGAAGCCCTGTTCGACCCGCACACCTGGACCATCAGCTATCTGGTCATGGATCGCAGCACCCGCCACTGCGCCCTGATCGACAGCGTGCTCGACTACGACCCGAAGTCCGGGCGCACCCGCACCGACACCGCCGATCAGCTGATTGCGAGGGTCAAGGCATTGGACGCCAAGGTGCAATGGATTCTGGAAACCCATGTCCATGCCGATCACCTGTCGGCAGCGGCCTACCTGAAGGAACAACTGGGGGCCAGGACGGCCATTGGCAGCCATATCACGGCGGTGCAGAAGGTGTTTGGCACGCTGTTCAACGCACCCGCCGATTTCGCCCGTGATGGCAGCCAGTTCGACCAGCTGTTCGAGGACGATGAGCGTTTCATGATCGGCTCGATCCAGGCTCGGGCCATGCACACCCCCGGCCATACCCCGGCCTGCATGACCTACGTGATCGAAGCGGATGGCCAGACCCTGGCCTTCGTCGGCGACACCCTGTTCATGCCGGACTACGGCACCGCCCGCTGCGACTTCCCCGGCGCCAGTGCGCGCACGTTGTATCACTCGATCAAGCGCATCCTCGCCCTGCCCGCCCAGGCCCGCCTGTTCATGTGCCACGACTACCTGCCCAACGGCCGCGAGTTGCAGTACATGACCACGGTCGAGGAGCAGCGCATGAACAATATCCATGTGCATGAGGGCATCGACGAAGAAGCCTTCGTGCGCATGCGCGAAGCCCGGGACGCGACCCTGGATATGCCGGTGCTGATCCTGCCTGCGGTGCAGATCAACATGCGCAGCGGCCATTTCCCGGAACCGGAAAGCGATGGCGTGAGCTATCTGAAAATCCCGCTCAATGTCCTCTGACTCAATCGGAATTGCTGCCATGCCTGAAGTTGCTTCTACCCATGCCATGGGCGAACGCCATCACCAGATCCTGATCATCGGCGGCGGTGCGGCCGGTATCGCCACGGCGTCGAGCCTGCTGGCCCGGGACGCGTCGCTGGATATCGCCATCATCGACCCTGCCGACGTGCACTACTACCAACCGGGCTGGACTCTGGTCGGCGCCGGAGTGTTTCGCCCCGAGTCCACTGCGCGCACCCTGGCCTCGCTGATCCCTCGTGGCGTGCAATGGATCAAGGCGGCGGTGGACGGTTTTTCTCCCGAAGCCAACGCTCTGACTCTGGATAACGGCCGCACGCTCAGCTACGAACAACTGGTGGTCTGCCCCGGCCTCAAGCTCGACTGGGCGGCTATAGACGGGTTGAGCGAAACCCTTGGCGCCAACGGCGTGACTTCCAATTATCGCTATGACCTTGCGCCTTATACCTGGCAGCTGGTGCAGCGGCTCAAGCAAGGTCGTGCGCTGTTCACCCAGCCGCCGATGCCGATCAAATGCGCCGGGGCGCCGCAGAAGGCGCTTTATCTGTCCTGTGATCACTGGCTGCGTGCGGGGCTGTTGGGTCAGATCGACGCGCGCTTCTATAACGCGGGAGCGGTGCTGTTCGGCGTGGCTGACTATGTTCCGGCGCTGATGAGCTACATCGAGCGCTACGAGATCGATCTGCAATTCAGCCACCGCCTGGTCGCTGTCGACGGGCCGGGCAAGCGCGCGACTTTTGTCCGCAGCCTGGCCGATGGCAGCAGTGAGACGGTGGTTGAAGCCTTCGACATGCTGCATGTGGTGCCGCCCCAAGTGGCGCCGGACTTCATTCTTGGCAGTGCCCTGGCCGATGCGGCGGGTTGGGTCGATGTCGATCCGGCGACCTTGCAGCATCGTCGATTCGCCAATATCCACAGCCTCGGTGATGTCGCTAACACCAGCAACGCCAAGACCGCCGCAGCCGCGCGCAAGCAGGCGCCGGTGGTGGCGAATAACCTGTTGGTGGCGCTGGGCCGCCGCGAGCGCCTGGCCCATTACGATGGTTACGGCTCCTGCCCGCTGACCGTGGCGCGGGGCAAGATCGTCCTGGCCGAGTTCACCTATGGCGGCAAGCTGGCGCCGAGTTTCCCCGGTTGGTTGCTCGACGGCCGTAAGCCGACTCGCCTGGCCTGGTGGCTCAAGGAGCGCATCCTGCCACCGCTGTACTGGCGCGGCATGCTCAAGGGCCATGAGTGGCTGGCTGAACCCCGACTCGCACCAGTAGGGCCTGCTGCGCAATGAATGACCATCAACTGTTGGGCGGTGGGCTGGGCGCGCTGATCGGGATGATCCTGGCCCTGACCGGTGCCGGTGGCGGCATTCTCGCGGTGCCGTTATTGGTCTTCGGCCTCGGTCTGTCCATGGTCGAAGCGGCGCCCGTAGGTTTACTGGCCGTGGGCCTGGCGTCGGCGGTGGGTGCGTTGCTCGGCCTGCGTCAGGGCATCGTGCGTTATCGGGCGGCGGCTTATATCGCCGGGATTGGCGTGCTGTTCGCGCCCGTGGGCCTGTGGCTCGCCCATCGCCTGCCCAATATGCCTCTGGCCCTGGGGTTTGCGGCAGTGATGGTTTACGCCTGCGGGCGGATCTTCATCAAGGCCTGGCGCGAGCTGAAAACCGCCCAGCCAGCGCCCCGCGCGGCTTTTTTGCCTTGTGTGCTCAACCCGTTGCAGGGCCGCCTGCGCTGGACCTTGCCGTGCTTTCGGGCGTTGGCCGTGACCGGTGCATTGTCGGGGCTGCTTTCCGGTTTGCTCGGGGTGGGCGGCGGTTTCGTTATCATTCCGGCTCTGACCCGCTACACCGATCTGGAGATGAAAAGCGTCATGGCGACGTCCCTGGCGGTGATTGCCTTGGTGTCTACCGGCAGCGTGGTGACGGCCAGTGTGGCCGGGGTCATGCACTGGGCGGTGGGGGCGCCTTTTGCTGTCGGCGCCGTGTTGGGGCTGATCGCGGGCAGGCAATTGACCCAGTACCTGGCCGGGCCGCGGTTGCAGCAGTTATTTGCGGTGGTTGGGGTGTTGGCGGCGATTTTGATGGCAAGCAAAGCGCTGATGTAATCCTGTGGGACCGGCTTTAGCCGGGAATACGCTTTCCCGGCTAAAGCCGGTCCCACAGGAAATCGCTCCCTTCAGGCTTGTTTGGTGGCCTGTAAGCCCGCCAACAACAGCCGCTGATACAACTCTTCGCGCAAACCACGTGGTTTTTCCAGGTCCATGCGCTGTAAGTGCGCGGGAAAGGTTGTGGGGTCCGGGGCGTCCAGAGTGGCTTTGCCCAGTTCCAGCAGCTCGGTGAGCTTGAACTTGCTCTTGAGCCAGTTCAGGGCGCGCAGCAGGTCTTTTTCTTCGGAGGAAAAATCGCTGCCCAAGGGGTATTCGAGGAACAGCAGCGGATAACGTGCCTGGATTTCCTGCAAACGCTCGGGCGTATTGCGGGTAAAACGCGGATCGAGGACGAAGTCCTTGGGCAGTTTGCCCGCCCGCTGTGCCTGTTCGATCAGGCCGCTCTGGAAGCGTGAGTCGGTGATATTGAGCAGCGACTCGATGACCACGGCGTCGGTTTTCGCCCGCAGATCGGCGATGCCGTATTCGGTGATCACGATATCGCGCAGGTGTCGGGGAATGGTCACATGACCGTAGTCCCAGACAATATTGGAGGTCACTTCGCCGCCGGCCTCACGCCAGCTGCGCATGATCAGGATCGAGCGCGCGCCTTCGAGGGCGTGGGCCTGGGCGACGAAGTTGTACTGGCCGCCAACGCCGCTGAGCACCCGGCCATCTTCCAGTTGGTCGGACACCGCCGCGCCCATCAGGGTCATCTTGAACGTGCTGTTGATAAAGCGTGCATCGCGGCGTTGCAGGCGTTTGAGTTCTTCGTTGCCGTACAGCTCGTTGATATAGCTGATGGCGGTCATATTGAACTGCGCCAGCCGGTCCGAGGGCAGTTCGCGCAGGCGCGCGTAGAAACTCTGTGGGCCAAGGAAGAACCCGCCATGGATCAGGGTGCCGCCCTGCTGCTCGCTTTCGTCGAGCATGCCTTCGTTGGCCTGGCGTTGCAGATCGATATCGGCGTAGACCCGTCGTCGGATGATGCCGGCATCTGCCAACACCAGCAGGCCGTTGACGAACATTTCGCTGCAGCCATACAGGCCCATGCTAAAGGGCGCCAGGCCGCCTTCGCGTTCGATCAGAGGCAGCCAGTCGCTGACTTCCAGTTCGGCCAGCAGGCTGTGATAGCTGTCCTGATCGGCCTGGCGCGCAAGCAAGGCGGCGGTCAGAGCGTCGCCCATGGAGCCGATGCCGATCTGCAGCGTGCCACCGTCCCGCACCAGAGTGCTGGCGTGCAGGCCGATGAAGTGGTCCTGCGTGCCCACCGGCATGTTGGGCGTGGAGAACAGGGTGCTGCGCTCTTCTTCTTCCAGAACCAGGTCGAACGCTTCGATATCCAGCTCCGAGTCGCCGGGCATGTAGGGCAAGTCTGCGTGTACCTGCCCCAGCAGCAGAATGGTTTCGCCCAAGGCGCGGCGCCTGGCTACCAGTTGCAGCAGGTCCAGGGTGACATCGGGGTTGCAGCTCAGGCTCAGGCGGTCGGGTTTTTGCTCATCCCGAGCGACCATCTGCGCGATCAGGTTGACGCCATTGGCGTTGATATCCCGTGCTGCGTGGCTGTAGTTACTGCTGACGTAGCTCTGTTGCGCCTGGCTGCTGTGCAGCAGGTCGCCGGGTTGCATGAAGAATTGCTCGACCTGGATATTGTCCGGCAGCTTGTCGACATGCAGGTCGCTCAGGTATTGCAGCTCCGGGTAATCACCGAAGATCCGCGTCTGAAAGGGTTCGAGAAAGCGCGCAGGCAAGCCGTCACCCACTTTTGGCCGACCCAGGCTGAGGGCGGTGTAGATAGTCAGTTGGCGCTCGGGCAGCTGTTTGATCCGGGCGTACAGCGCGTTGACGAACCGATTCGGCTTGCCCAGGCCCAGCGGCATGGCCATACGAATATGGGTCGGCAATTGCGCGAGAACCTGATCGACGGCGTGTTCGATGGAACAGTACTGCGGCATCGGCTTTTTTCCCGGAACATCCTGGATGTTCAGGTTGGACCGGGGTGTGTAGGAAATTACTGCATTTGCTTTAAGGATTTAGCCGTGCGGTTCGCTGGGGGCTGATCTAATCCGTTGGAGCGAGGCTTGTCCGCGAAAAGGACGCCGCGATATATCAGACATATCGCGTCGAGATGTTCGCGGGTAAGCCCGGCTCCAACGGGCGGCTTCTGTTTGTGCAAGAAGGGGTGTTTACAACCCGGACATCTTCTTGATCGCGCCCTTGAGCTCGTCATCGGAGCAATCGCCGCAGGTGCCTTTGGGCGGCATGGCGTTGATGCCGGTGATGGCCTTGGCCAGCAGGCCGTCGAGGCCGCCCTGTTCCTTGGCGCGCTTGCTCCAGTCAGCGCCGTCGCCGATCTTCGGCGCGCCCAGCAGGCCAGTGCTGTGGCAGGCAGTGCAATGCTTGGCGATCACGTCGTCGGGGGATTTTGCCCCGCCGCCAGCACCGGCCGATGCCGTTACGTTCATGCCGGCGCACTCCTTGCCCTGAATGCAGACCTGACCCACCGGCTCCAGTCGTTTGGCGATGTCATCGTTGGTAGCGGCCTGAGCGCCGAAGGCCCAAAAGGCCAGCACGGCAGTCGCTGCCAGAATCTTGTTAGTTAGGTCCACGCTTTACACCCTCATGGTGACTGATCACGCCCGCCGCCACGGTTTTAGCGGGCGGCAGAAGTATAGTCCCTCGCCTTTTACCGCGAAACATCCCTAGTGAAAGAAGGGTTATTCATCTGCGGCAGTGCGAATCAGCTTCCCATGCCGACAGCCCACGTTCTGTGGGCCTTCGGCGGGTTTTGGCTTAGAAGTTGGCGGGCGTGGCTGCGCTGATTAGTCGCGCCGGGACGTCGAACGGATTGCGGAAGCGGTGGGGTTTGGTGCTATCAAAGTAATAGCTGTCCCCCGCTTCGAGGATGTAGGTGTCCAGTCCGACCACCAACTCCAGGCGGCCTTCGACCAGAATTCCGGTCTCTTCACCCTCGTGCACCAGCATCTCGTCACCGGTATCGGCGCCCGGCGGATAGATTTCGTTGAGGAAGGCGATGGCGCGGCTCGGGTGGGCCTTGCCGACCAGTTTCATGGTCACGGCGCCGTCCGAGATATCGATCAGTTCGCTGGCCTTGTAGACGACCTGCGTGGGGTTTTCTTGTTCGAGCTCTTCGGAAAAGAACTCGACCATGGACATCGGGATACCGCCCAGCACCTTGCGCAGCGAACTGATCGAAGGGCTGACGCTGTTCTTCTCGATCATGGAGATAGTGCTGTTGGTCACGCCTGCGCGCTTGGCGAGCTCGCGTTGGGACAGGCCCCTGAGTTTACGAATGGATTGCAGTCGTTCACCGACGTCCAATACGGCAGCCCCCTTGATAGGTCTGGGATGGTCAGAAGTGCGCATGATGGCAACAGCGTTCAGTATTTACAACACCTGAACCGGCTGACGGCAGAGAGAGGGGACTAGCGGCCGCCAAGCGCAGGCGGCCGCTGCAGGAGGGTGCGCTGACGATCGCGCGTCAAGCCCCGCAATAGAGCCTTGGCACCCGGCGCAGGTTGCACAGGATTTGGTAGGCAATGGTTCCGGCGCGGGAGGCGACTTCACCGACCGGGACGTTGCGGCCCCACAATTCGACGTCACTGCCGAGCCCGGCACGGGGCAGATGGGTCAGGTCGACACAGAGCATGTCCATGGATACCCGCCCGAGCAGTCGGCTCGGCTGGCCGTCGATCCATACCGGTGTACCGGTGGGGGCCTGGCGCGGATAACCGTCGGCATAACCCATGGCCACTACACCGATGCGGGTCGGCCGCTCGGTGACAAAGGCGCCGCCATAGCCCACCGGCTCACCGGCAGGCAGCTCACGCACATTGATGATCTTCGATTCCAGGCTCATCACCGGTTGCAGGCGATCAGCCAAGGTTTGTGGCTGATTAAAGGGCGATGCGCCATACAGCATGATGCCGGGGCGTACCCAGTCGCTGGGGATCTGCGGCCAACCCAATACTGCCGGGGAGTTGCGCAGGCTGATTTCGGCGTTCAGGCCCTGACGAGCGGCCTGGAAAATCGCCATCTGTTCTTCGCTGCGCGAACTGTCCAGCTCGTCGGCGCGGGCGAAGTGGCTCATCAGGACGATCTTGCTGACATTGCCGCTTGCCTGCAGGCGCTGGTGGGCCGCCTGATATTCGTGAGGATGCAGACCGACGCGGTGCATGCCCGAGTCCAGCTTGAGCCAGACCGTGATCGGTGTGCTCAGCGTCGCCCGCTCGATGGCCTCGACCTGCCAAGGCGAATGGGCTACGCACCAGAAGTCATGTTCGACTATCAGCGCCAGTTCATCGGTTTCGAAAAAGCCTTCCAGCAACAGGACCGGCGCACGGATACCGGCGGCGCGCAGCTCCAGCGCCTCTTCGATGCAGGCCACGGCAAAGCCATCCGCCTGGTCCTGCAAGGCTTGGGCAACCTTTACTGCGCCATGGCCGTAGGCATCGGCCTTGATCACAGCAAGGGCCTTGGCCCCGGTGCTTTCACGGGCGAGCTGATAGTTGTTACGCAGGGCTTGAAGATCGATAAGAGCGCGAGCTGGACGCATGACGGGATTCTAGGTTGGAAAAAGGAAAGGGGCCTTTGGGATGCATTGCTGTAACCCTGGCACCACCTGTGGGACCGGCTTTAGCCGGGAAAACGCCTGTATAACCGATGCATTTCTATCGTCTGTCATATGGCCTTCCCGGCTGAAGCCGGTCCCACGCAGCCTGCATGGGCATGGGCATTGGCATGAGCCGGTGCCGCAGGTTCGTTTACGGCAACGCCGCTACAACCGATAACTCAACCAGAATCTCCGGTTCGCACAGCTTGGCTTCCACGGTGGCCCGGGCAGGTGCCGAGCCTTTTGGCAGCCAAGTGTCCCAGACGCTGTTCATGCCGGCGAAATGCGCGTCGATGTCCTTGAGATAGATGGTGACCGACAGAATGCGGGTCTTGTCGGTGCCGGCCAGGTCCAGCAGTCGCTCGATGTTGTTAAGCGTCTCCCGGGTCTGTTGCTCGATCCCGGCGGCCATGTCGTCGCCCACTTGGCCCGCGAGGTATACGGTGCCGTTGTGCGTGACGAGCTGGCTCATGCGCTCATTAGTGAGCTGGCGCTGGATTGACATGTTTTGCGATCTCCTTGGAACTGCCATAGCGAGAAATATCGAGACCCGCGGCGCTGATTTGCGGGGTTTTGCGGGCGATCAGGTCGGCCAGCAAACGCCCGGAACCGCAGGCCATGGTCCAGCCAAGGGTGCCGTGGCCGGTGTTCAGGAATAGATTACGGAACGGTGTGGCACCGACAATCGGCGTGCCGTCCGGAGTGGTCGGGCGCAGGCCGGTCCAGAAATCAGCCTGAGTCAGATCACCGCCCTGAGGATAGAGGTCGCCGACGATCATCTCCAGCGTTTCACGTCGACGCGGATTGAGCGACAGGTCAAAACCGGCGATTTCCGCCATGCCGCCGACACGGATGCGGTTGTCGAAACGGGTGATCGCGACCTTGTAGGTCTCGTCGAGAATGGTCGAAGTCGGGGCCATGGCCGGGTTGGTGATCGGCACGGTCAGGGAGTAGCCCTTGAGCGGGTAGACCGGGGCCTTGATACCCAGCGGCTTGAGCAGTTGCGGCGAATAGCTGCCCAGGGCCAGAACGTAGCGGTCTGCGGTTTCCAGCTTGCCGTCGATCCATACGCCATTGATGCGATCACCAGCGAAGTCGAGGCGTTCGATGGACTGGTTGTAGCGGAATTCCACACCCAGCTCTGCGGCCATGTCCGCCAGGCGAGTGGTGAACAATTGGCAGTCGCCGGTCTGATCGTTGGGCAGGCGCAGGGCGCCAGCGAGGATATTGGTGACCCCGGCCAGAGCTGGTTCGACCCGGGCGATGCCGTCGCGGTCGAGCAGTTCGTAAGGCACGCCGGACTGTTCGAGGACGGCGATGTCCTTGGCGGCATTGTCCAGTTGTGCCTGGGTGCGGAACAGCTGGGTGGTGCCCAGGGTGCGGCCCTCGTAGGCGATGCCGGTTTCGGCGCGCAGTTCGTCGAGGCAGTCACGGCTGTACTCGGACAGGCGCACCATGCGTTCTTTATTCACCGCATAACGGCTGGCGGTGCAGTTGCGCAGCATTTGCGCCATCCACAGGTACTGATCGATATCCGCCGTGGCCTTGATCGCCAGCGGCGCGTGGCGTTGCAGCAGCCATTTGATCGCCTTGAGCGGCACGCCCGGCGCAGCCCAGGGCGAAGCATAGCCCGGCGATACCTGGCCTGCGTTGGCAAAACTGGTCTCCATGGCGGCGGCCGGTTGACGGTCAACTACCGTCACCTCGAAACCGGCTCGTGCCAGATAGTAAGCACTCGTGGTGCCAATGACGCCGCTGCCGAGGACCAGAACGCGCATGTTGAATACTCCGTCGCGGATATCCGCTGAAGATGTGCAAATGTAAGCAAGGATGTGCTCAGTATAAAAAGCATTGGGCAGTGCTTTTCACTATATAAAGACCTATATTCAACGGGAATTCCCGGTAACAGGGCCTTTGGCAGAGAGGAGCTTTTTCATGCGCACCCAGCACCAGTCAAAACGTGAACTGGACAAGATCGATCGCAGCATCCTGCGCATTCTGCAGGCCGATGGCCGGATCTCTTTCACTGAGCTTGGCGAGCGCGTCGGGCTGTCTACCACGCCCTGTACAGAGCGGGTCCGGCGTCTGGAGCGCGAAGGCATCATCATGGGTTACAACGCCCGCCTCAACCCGCAGAGCCTCAAGGCCAGCCTGCTGGTGTTCGTCGAGATCAGCCTGGACTACAAGTCCGGCGACACCTTCGAGGAGTTCCGCCGCGCCGTGCTGAAACTGCCCCACGTCCTGGAGTGCCACCTGGTCTCGGGGGATTTCGATTATTTGGTCAAGGCGCGTATCTCGGAGATGGCCTCCTACCGCAAGCTGCTGGGCGACATCCTGCTCAAGCTGCCCCACGTACGTGAGTCCAAGAGCTATATCGTGATGGAAGAGGTGAAAGAGAGTCTGAATCTGCCGATTCCGGAGTAAGTACAGAGTCTAGACCAGTACCTGGCGCGTACTGGCAATGTATTCATGCACTTGTTTTTCCACGCGCGGATGAATCATCTCAACCGGGCGCCGCCCGTTCGGGCATGGCAGCGTCGGCGTAGTGCCGAACAGCCGGCAGATCAGCGGGCGTTCGTCGTACACCGTGCAGCCGTTGGGGCCCAGGTGCACACAGTTCAGCTCGTTAAGAGCGGCTTCCTGCTCGGCGGAGGACTTGCGTGGCAGGCGCGACATTTCTTCTGATGACGTGGTGACCGGGCCGCAGCAGTCATGGCAGCCGGGGACGCAGTCGAAAGAAGGGATCTGTTGGCGCAACGAGCGGATTGTCTGGCTGTTACAGCTCATTGCAGGGGTTTTTCCTGTGTCGAGGTCATTACTTCTGCGTTGGAGCGAGGCTTACGCGCGAATTGCGCGGCACGGTAAATCAGGCACACAGCGTCGAGGCCTTCGCGGGCAAACCTCGCTCCAACGGCGCGGGTGAGCAATTTTGCATCAGATACCCGCGCCATGACAGCGCCGCCTTGCCCGTCGATCGACTCGCGGCCTATTCTCCGTAAAGTTTTTCACACAGCCTTGCGGATAAATCTTATGCAGCACACTGCCTCTTACTATGCCGCCAGCAGCCGCGAACAACCTGTATATCCGACTCTGCAAGGCGAGTGGGTCGCTGATGTCTGTGTGGTCGGCGGCGGCTTTTCCGGGCTGAACACAGCCATTGAACTGGCTGAGCGCGGGCTGAAGGTGGTGTTGCTGGAGGCGCATCGGATAGGTTGGGGCGCCAGTGGGCGCAATGGCGGGCAGTTGATTCGTGGCGTGGGTCATGGTCTGGATCAGTTCGCGCCGGCTATTGGCAGCGAGGGAGTGCGCCAGCTCAAACTCATGGGGCTTGAGGCGGTGGAGATCGTTCGCCAGCGAATCGAACGCTATGGTATCGACTGCGACCTGACCTGGGGCTACTGCGATCTGGCCAACAAGCCTGCCCACCTGGCCGGTTTCGAGGAGGATGCCGCAGAGCTGCGCGAGCTGGGCTATCGCCACGAGTTGCGCCTGGTTCAGCCGCAAGACATGCACAGCGTGGTCGGCTCGGATCGGTATGTCGGCGGCATGATCGACATGGGCTCCGGGCATCTGCATCCGTTGAATCTGGCCCTGGGGGAAGCGGCGGTGGCGCAGACGCTCGGCGTGCGCTTATTTGAACAGTCAGCGGTCACACGCATCGACTATGGACCTGAGGTGAACGTCCATACCGCCCACGGCAACGTGCGGGCAAAGACCCTGGTGCTGGCCTGTAATGCCTATATCAACGGCCTGAATCCACAGCTAAGTGGCAAGGTGCTGCCTGCGGGCAGCTACATTATTGCCACCGAGCCTCTGAGTGAGGCGCTGGCCAGGGAGATATCGCCGCAAAATCTGGCGTTGTGCGATCAACGGGTCACGGTGGATTACTACCGGTTGTCTGCTGATCGACGCCTGCTGTTCGGCGGTGCCTGCCATTATTCAGGGCGCGACCCGCAGGATATCGCTGCGTATATGCAGCCCAAGATGCTCAAGGTGTTCCCGCAGCTGGCCGGGACCAGGATCGACTATCAATGGGGCGGGATGATTGGCATCGGTGCCAACCGCCTGCCGCAGATCGGGCGGCTCAAGGATCAGCCTAATGTCTTCTACGCCCAGGCTTACGCAGGCCATGGCCTGAATGCCACGCACCTGGCGGGCAGGTTGTTGGGCGAAGCCATCGCCGGTCAACACAGCGATGGCTTCGAGTTGTTTGCCGGGGTGGCGCATATCACTTTCCCCGGCGGCCAGCATTTGCGTTCGCCACTGCTGGCACTGGGGATGCTCTGGCATCGCCTCAAAGAGCTGGCCTGAGCCCTTCTTCAATCACGCCAGAACGGTTTCAGTCCTTCTGCCCTAGCCTGTTCGGTCGTGATACCGATGTCATGCAACTGTTCGGTTGTCAGCTTAAGCAGGGTCTTGCGTGACATCCAGCGGTGACGATACAGCGCCCAGCGGTTCAAGTTTGGCGGGCAGGACAGTTTCGCCCCGATCCCCTCGCTCAATTCTTGGCTGTAAAGCGCCAGACGCACATCGCTTAACCCGTTCATCTCCCTGCCTCCAATCACTGTGTGGTGTGGCTCTATGATGGTGGCTTAAGCAAAACCATTACAGATTCAAACAAAGCTATTTATTTGCATACAGTCAGGTTGTTTCAGCGGCTGAATGCTGTATTTTTGCGCTATCTGTATGGTCCTTTGTCCTATAGCGAGATTAATCCATGACGCTTTACGTCAATCTTGCCGAATTGCTCGGCGCGCGCATTGAAAACGGCTTTTACCGCCCCGGCGACCGCCTGCCTTCCGTGCGCGCCTTGAGCATGGAGCACGGCGTCAGCCTCAGCACCGTGCAGCAGGCTTACCGCTTGCTCGAAGACAACGGCCTTGCGGCGCCGAAGCCGAAATCGGGTTATTTCGTGCCCGCCAGTCGTAAGGCGCCAGCTCTGCCCGCTGTAGGGCGCCCGGCGCAGCGACCTGTGGATATTTCCCAGTGGGACCAGGTCTTGGAGCTGATCAGGGCCAAGCTCGATATCAATGTGATCCAGTTGGGGCGTGGCATGCCGGATGTCAGCAGCCCGACCCTGCGGCCGCTGTTGCGTGCCCTGGGCAAGATCAGCCGGCATCACGATATGCCTGGCCTGTATTACGACAATATCTACGGCACCCAGGCCCTGCGCGATCAGATTGCCCGGCTGATGCTGGACTCGGGCTGCCGGGTCAATGCCGCCGAACTGGTGGTGACCACGGGCTGCCATGAGGCGTTGTCCGCCAGCATCCGTGCGATTTGCGATCCGGGAGATATCGTTGCCGTGGATTCGCCGAGCTTTTTCGGCGCCATGCAAACCCTTAAGGGGCTGGGCATGAAGGCTCTGGAGATTCCCACCGACCCCATCACCGGTATCAGCCTCGAAGCACTGGAGCTGGCGTTGGAGCAGTGGCCGATCAAGGCCATACAGTTGACCCCCAATTGTAACAACCCGCTGGGCTACATCATGCCGGAGGCGCGCAAGAAGGCCTTGCTGACTCTGGCCCAGCGCTATGACGTCGCCGTTATCGAAGACGATGTGTATGGCGATCTGTCCTACACCTACCCGCGACCACGGACGATCAAGTCCTTCGATGTCGATGGTCGTGTCCTGCTGTGCAGTTCATTTTCCAAGACCCTGGCACCCGGCCTGCGCATTGGCTGGGTTGCACCGGGGCGCTACCTGGAGCGGGTGTTGCACATGAAATACATCGGCACGGGTTCTACCGCGACCCAGCCGCAAATGGCTATTGCCGAGTTTCTTCAGGCTGGCCACTACGAGCCGCATCTGCGGCGCATGCGCAGCCAGTACCAGCGTGGTCGCGACCAGATGATCGACTGGATTACCCGTTACTTTCCGGCGGGCACCCGGGTCAGTCGGCCACAAGGTGGTTTCATGATGTGGGTGGAGCTGGCGGATGATTTCGATACCCTGCGCTTGAATCGGGCGCTACTCGATCAGGGCGTGCAGGTGGCGGTAGGCAGTATTTTCTCGGCGTCCGGCAAATACCGGAACTGCCTGCGCATGAATTATTCGGCCAAGCCGACCAGCGAAGTGGAGAATGCCGTGCGCAAGGTCGGCGCCGCTGTCAGCGAGTTAATGGCACAAACTGACTAAGTGACGGGCGTTGGCGAATGTTCAGGCAGCGACAAGGCGTAACTTTTGCCTGATATCAGCGTCATATCGCCAGGATCTGTATTGCGGATGATTTCTTTGAGAAGCCAATGGGCGCTGCCCCTGTCGTTTGTGCTTTGCCTGGGTGGCTGTGCCCAGTTGCCGACGCCGGACCGGCCAAGCCAGGCGCTGCCGCCAGCGGACTCGGCCTTTGGCCGCTCGATTCAGGCCATGGCGGCGCCCCACGGCGGGCGCTCGGGCTTTCGCCTGCTGTCCAACAGCACCGAAGCCTTCATCGCCCGTGCCGAGCTGATCCGCAACGCCAAGAGCAGCCTCGATCTGCAGTACTACATCGTCCACGACGGCTTGAGTACGCGGGCTCTGGTTGACGAACTGCTCAAGGCCGCAGACCGTGGCGTGCGGGTGCGTATCCTGCTCGACGACACCACCAGCGACGGCCTGGATTCGGTCATCGCTACCTTGGCGGCCCATCCAAATATCCAGATCCGCCTGTTCAACCCTCAGGAGTTGGGCCGCGAAACCGGCGTGACGCGCAATGTCGGACGTCTACTCAACCTGTCGCGCCAGCATCGGCGCATGCACAACAAGCTATGGCTGGCCGACAGCAGCGTGGCGATTGTCGGCGGGCGTAACCTGGGCGACGAGTATTTCGATGCCGAGCCGAATCTCAACTTCACCGATATCGATCTGCTCAGCGTCGGGCCGGTGGCCGAGCAGCTTGGGCACAGTTTCGACCAGTACTGGAACAGTGCGCTGAGCAAGCCCATCGGCGATTTTATCTACTTCCTGCCAACGGTGGCTGATCTGGCCGAGGGACGTCGGGAGCTGCAGATTTCGCTTGAACAATCCCATGTGCAGCACAAGGCCTTGTATGAACGGCTGATGGCCTACAAGGCGCAACCGCACCTGCGGACCTGGTTCAATGAGCTGACCTGGGCCTGGAACCAGGCGTTGTGGGACGCGCCGAGCAAGGTTCTGGCCCGTGACGAACCCGATCCTCAGTTGCTGCTGACCAGCCAGCTGGCGCCTGAGCTCAAGGCCGTTCATCAGGAATTGATGCTGATTTCCGCCTACTTCGTGCCCGGCCAGGAAGGGTTGTTGTACCTGACCGGCCGCGCCGATGCCGGTGTTGCCGTCAGCCTGTTGACCAATTCCCTGGAAGCCACTGATGTGCCCGCTGTGCACGGCGGCTATGTGCCGTATCGCAAGGCCCTGCTGGCCCACGGGGTGAAACTCTTCGAACTGCGTCGTCAGCCCGGCGATACCCATGGCGGCAGCGGCCCGCACCTGTTCAAGAAGGGCTCGTTCCGTGGCTCCGAATCGAGCCTGCACAGCAAGGCGATGATCTTTGATCGCGAAAAGGCCTTTGTCGGCTCATTCAACTTCGACCCGCGCTCGGTACTGTGGAATACCGAAGTCGGCGTACTGGTCTACAGCCCGGAATTAACCGAGAAACTACGTGAGCTGGCGTTGCAGGGCATGGCCCCGGCGCTCAGCTACCAGCCCCGGCTGGAGGGCGGCGAGGTGGTCTGGGTAACCGAGGACAATGGCAAGTTGCATACCTTGCACAAGGAACCTGGCAGCCTGTGGCGGCGCTTCAATGCCTGGCTCAGTGGGGCGGTAGGGCTGGAGAAGATGTTGTAGCGCGCCCGGAACGTGGGAGCGTGGCTTGCCCGCGAAGAAGCCGGTACATCCAATACAACTGTTGCGTCTGGAATAGCGCTTTCGCGGGCAACCCACGCTCCTGCGACCTCAGGCGGTTACCGGTTCTACATTTCCAAACGCATGCCGCTGCCTTGCCAATATCACCAACCCCAATGCCCCCGCCGCCATCAGCAACGGTAGCGCCTGGCCGCTGATCCACTGGCTGCCCGCGCCTGCGGCAAGCGGTCCGAGCAGGCAGCCGATACCCCACAGTTGGGCGATATGAGCATTGGCGCGCACGAGGGCATCATCGCGATAACGCTCGCCAATCAAAATCAGCGACAACGTGAACAAACCGCCCGCGCTGGCACCGAATAACACCCAAAGAGGCCAGATCAGTGGCGTCTGCACTGACAACGGAATCATCAGGCTCGACAGCAGCAGAGCCAGCGCGCAGCCGGAAAACAAGGTACGCCGGGAAATGCGGTCGGCCAGTGCACCAATGGGCAATTGCAGCAGCGCATCGCCCACGACCACGGTACTGACCATCGCCAGCGCCACTTGCGCCGTGAAACCCTGACGCATGCAATAGACCGGCAGCAGCGTCAGAATCATCGCCTCGAAAGCAGCGAAAAGTGCCACCGCCCAGGCAATCGCGGGCAGCCCCTTACAGAAGCCGAAGAGATCGCCGAAGGTGACATGGGTGTTTTCCGTGCCGGGAGCGCCGCTGCGACCGAGCAGCAACAGCGGTGAAATAGTCAGCAAGGCGACACCGATCCAGAAGCCATAGTCCGTGTCGGTGCCCATGACGCTCAGGAGCAAGGGCCCGGCCAGTTGGCTGAGGGCATAGCTGCTGCCATACAGCGCCACCAGTCGCCCGCGCCATTGCTCGACCACTAACTGGTTGATCCAGCTTTCGCCGAGGATAAACACGATGGTCAGAATCACCCCCAGCATCAGGCGCAGTCCCAACCAAATCGGGTAATACGGCAACAGCGCCAGCAGGCCGACGGACAGGCCGCCAGCCCACAGACAGGCACGCATCAGGTTGGCGGTGCCAAAGCGCGCAGCCAGCTTGCTGGCCAGCCCCGCGCCGAGCAGGACGCCGATGGCGGGCATCGCTGCCATTACGCCAATGGCGAAAGGCCCATAACCCCAGGCCTCAAGACGCAACGACACCAATGGCATGCTCACGCCCAGTGCCAGCCCCACGCTCAATACCGAGGCCAGCACCGCAAAATAGCTTGCCCAACGCATGCCTTACTCCATAGCGGACCGTTACAGCTTGATCCAGGTTGCCTTCAGTTCGGTGTATTTGTCGAAGGCATGCAGGGACTTGTCGCGACCGTTGCCCGACTGCTTGAAGCCGCCGAAGGGTGCCGTCATGTCGCCGCCATCGTACTGGTTAACCCATACGCTACCGGCGCGCAGGGCCTTGGCGGTCAGGTGAGCCTTGGACAGGTCGGCAGTCCACACTGCCGCAGCCAGGCCATAAGGTGTGTCGTTGGCGATGCTGATAGCTTCTTCGGCGCTGTCGAAAGTCAGTACCGACAGTACCGGGCCAAAAATCTCTTCCTGGGCGATCTTCATGGCATTGCTGACGCCGTCGAAAATCGTCGGCTCGACATAGGTGCCGCCGGTTTCCTGCAGGATGCGCTTGCCGCCCGCGACCAGTTTGGCGCCGTCGGCGTGGCCAGCTTCGATATAGCCCAGCACAGTGTTCATTTGCTGAGTATCGACCAATGCGCCGACATTGGTGGCCGGATCCAGAGGATTGCCCGGCTTCCAGGCTTTCAGTGCCTCGATCACCATGGGCAGGAATTTATCCTTGATCGAGCGCTCGACCAGCAGGCGCGAACCGGCGGTGCAGACTTCGCCCTGGTTGAAGGCGATGGCACTGGCGGCCGATTCGGCGGCGGCCTGCAGATCCGGGGCATCGGCAAACACGATATTCGGGCTCTTGCCACCGGCTTCGAGCCAGACGCGCTTCATGTTCGACTCACCGGCGTACACCAGCAGTTGCTTGGCGATTTTGGTCGAGCCGGTGAAGACCACGGTGTCGACATCCATATGCAGGGCCAGGGCCTTGCCGACTGTATGACCGTAGCCCGGCAGCACGTTGAGCACGCCAGCAGGGATTCCGGCTTCAATGGCCAGTTGCGCGATGCGGATGGCCGTCAGTGGCGATTTTTCCGACGGTTTGAGCACCACCGAGTTACCGCTGGACAGGGCCGGGCCCAGTTTCCAGCTGGCCATTAGCAGCGGGAAGTTCCATGGCACGATGGCGGCGACGACGCCGATAGGCTCGCGGGTCACCAGGCCCAGTTGGTCGTGGGGTGTGGCGGCGACTTCGTCATACAGTTTGTCGATGGCCTCACCGCTCCAGGCCAGGGCATTGGCGGCGCCGGGGATATCGATACCCAGGGAGTCGCTGATGGGCTTGCCCATGTCGAGGGTTTCGAGCAGGGCCAGCTCTTCGAGATTCTGTTTGAGCAGGCCTGCAAAGCGGATCATGGTCGCCTTGCGTTTGGCCGGAGCCAGGCGCGACCAGACGCCGGAGTCGAAGGTGCGGCGGGCGCTTTCGACGGCGCGCTGCGCGTCGGCGGCATCACAGCTGACCACTTTGGCCAGCAGACGGCCATCGACCGGGCTGATGCAGTCGAACGTGGCGTTGTCAGCGGCGGCGGTGTACTCGCCATGGATGAAGGCGCGGCCTTCGATCTGCAATTCCCGGGCGCGTTTTTCCCAGTCAGCCTGAGTCAAAGTGGTCATCCGAACGTCCTCCTGTTGGTGTTTAGATATGCATCCAGCGGTGCAAGCGTACTCACCACCCTAAACCAGGGGTTGGGCAAATTCCAATATATTTGACACATGTCGCCTGGATCAGGCTGTGATGTTCGATTTATTCAACGGTCTTTTCCGGCTCGCCGAGGCACTAATGCCCGGTGGCCTCGTCAAAGGTCCATGTGCTTACGGCAGAGGAATCAAACGATGGATATCGAAGCGATTGTCGACTTCAGCAAGCCGGGTATCGCCCCCGAGCATTCCCGGCCCTCGCCTGAAAAAATCTTCAAGGGTGACCCCCAGCAGACCCTCTACAACCACTACAACAGCCCCTGCGGCCAATTCAATGCAGGCGTCTGGGAGGGTGAGGTCGGGCAGTGGCGGGTCAATTACACCGAGCATGAATATTGCGAGATCGTACAGGGCGTGTCGGTCCTCAGGGATGAAGTCGGCGGCGCCAAGACCTTGCGCGCGGGGGACCGTTTCGTGATCCCTGCAGGGTTCAAGGGCACCTGGGAAGTGCTTGAAGCGTGCCGCAAGATCTACGTGGTGTTCGAGGCGAAGTCGCAGTAGCAGTAGCAGTGTTTCAAAGCCAATAAAAAAGGCCCGAATCTTTCGAAGCGGGCCTCTTTTATAGAAGAAAAATCAATTACTTGATTTTGGCTTCTTTGTAGATCACGTGCTTACGTGCTACCGGATCGAATTTTTTGATTTCGATTTTGTCCGGAGTAGTACGTTTGTTCTTGTCGGTGGTGTAGAAGTGACCGGTGTTAGCGGTCGACACCAAACGGATCAATTCACGCATGACATTCTCCCTTAGATTTTGCCGTCGCGACGGAGTTCAGCGAGCACTACAGTGATGCCACGCTTGTCGATGATACGCATGCCTTTAGCAGATACGCGCAGACGAACAAAACGTTTCTCTTCTTCAACCCAGAAGCGGTGATGCTGCAGGTTTGGCAGGAAACGACGACGGGTTTTGTTGTTTGCGTGGGAAATGTTATTCCCGGTTACCGGACCCTTACCGGTAACTTGACATACTCTCGACATGCCTCAGCCCTCTAAAACCACATGCCCAACCCGGCATGGGTTGGCCGCTTAATCTCTCAGTCATTTGGCGCCAGGCGCCGCGTTTCTTTAAGGGTCTTACCGGCTACACCTACAGTGAAGGAACCGGGCCCCTAGAAAAGAGCGCTGCTTTATACCAGAAAGGCTTTTGACCTACAACAATCATCCCCGATTAGTTTTCTGTCGAGGCCCCGATGAGCCGGGATAGACAGGCCCGCAGGGGATAATGGCTAACTGACCATTCGTCGCACGGTAACGATTGTTATGGGTCGACGCATGGTCTAGGGTTAGCTCCTCACCAGACTGCGCGAGCAGATGGGGCCCTTTCTGAACAGGAATATCGCCATGCGTCTCGCCGTATTACCGTTTTTATTCGCCCCGCTGCTGGCCCAGGCAGCCACCACCTTGAGCGTCTGCACCGAAGCCAGCCCCGAAGGTTTCGATGTGGTGCAGTATAACTCTCTTACCACCACCAACGCCTCGGCGGATGTGCTGATGAACCGTCTGGTGGAGTTCGATGCCAAGAGCGGCAAACTGGTGCCGAGCCTGGCCCAAAGCTGGACGGTATCGGCGGATGGTCTCACTTACGACTTCAAGTTGCGCCCGGATGTGAAGTTTCATCATACCGATTACTTCACGCCGAGCCGCGGGCTGACTGCTGACGACGTGGTCTTCAGCTTCCAGCGCATGCTCGATCCGGCCAATCCGTGGCACAAAGTCGCCCAGAGCGGCTTCCCCCATGCCCAGTCGATGCAGCTGCCTGCACTTATCAAGAATATCGAAGCGCCCGATGCTCATTCTGTGCGCTTTGTCCTCGATCACCCGGATTCGACCTTCCTCGCCACTCTGAGCATGGGCTTCGCTTCTATTTATTCGGCTGAATACACTGCCCAGTTGCTCAAGGCCGGCACGCCGGAGAAGCTCAACAGTCAGCCGATCGGCACCGGGCCGTTCGTGTTCAAGCGCTTCCAGAAAGACGCTGTGGTGCGCTACGAGGCCAACCCGGAATACTTCGGCGGCAAGCCGGGCGTCGATGCGCTGGTGTATGCCATTACCCCTGACGCCAACGTGCGGCTGCAGCGGATTCGCCAGAACGAGTGCCAGATTGCCCTGTCGCCCAAGCCGCTGGACGTCGAGGCTGCAAGCAAGGATGCGGCGCTGAAGGTCGAGAAGAACGAGGCGTTCATGACTGCATTTGTCGCGATCAACAGCCAGCACCCGCCATTGGACAAGCCTGAGGTACGGCAGGCCATCAACCTTGCCTTCGACAAGAGCAACTACCTGAAGGCGGTCTTCGAGGGTACGGCCACCGCCGCCAACGGTCCTTATCCGCCCAATACCTGGAGCTACGCCAAGGACCTGCCGGGCTATCCGCATGATGTCGCCAAAGCCAAGGCGCTGCTGGCCAAGGCCGGGCTCCCGGATGGCTTCAAGACCACTATCTGGACCCGCCCGTCGGGCAGCCTGCTCAACCCTAATCCAAATCTGGGCGCACAGCTGTTGCAGGCTGACCTGAAAGCCGTCGGCATCACGGCGGAAATCAAAGTGATCGAGTGGGGCGAGCTGATTCGTCGCGCCAAGGCGGGCGAGCATGATCTGCTGTTCATGGGCTGGGCGGGCGACAACGGCGACCCGGACAACTTCCTGACGCCGCAGTTTTCCTGCGCTGCAGTCAAATCCGGGACTAACTTTGCCCGCTATTGCGACGAAGGCCTGGACAAGCTGATCAGCGCGGGCAAAGCCACCGCCGATCAGGCGCAGCGCAGCAAGCTGTACCACCAGGCCCAGGCGCAAATCCAGCAACAGGCCCTGTGGCTGCCACTGGCGCACCCGACGGCGGCGACCCTGACGCGCAAGAATGTCAGCGGCTATGAAGTCAGCCCGTTTGGTCGGCAGGATTTTTCCAAGGTGACCGTTAAATAACAGCGCTGCGGGATTCTGGCGTAATTGTGGGACCGGCTCTAGCCGGGAAGGCGGCAGTACCGACGATAGAAATGTATCGATCCTGCCGACGCCTTCCCGGCTGAAGCCGGTCCCACAGAGAGTCAATGCCACAGGCAGTCGGTTCCACAGATTCAGATCAACCCACGCTCCGCCATCGACAGCGGCTCTCCATCGCCGATGATCAGGTGATCCAGCACTTTCACATCAACCAGCCATAAGGCGTCTTTAAGCCGTCGGGTCAGTTCGATGTCGGCCTGACTCGGTTCGCTGACGCCGGAAGGATGGTTGTGGCAAAGGATCAGGCTGGCGGCGTTGTTGGCGATGGCGCGTTTGACCACCTGCCGGGGATGCACATAAGCCTGATTGATCGAGCCCTGAAACAGGACTTCGAAGTTCACTGCTCGATGTTTGTTGTCAAGGAACAGGCAGGCGAACACTTCATGAGGCTCGTCACGCAATTGGGCCTTGAGGTAATGTCGGACCTGGTCCGGGCTTTCCAGGGCGGAATCCCGGCGCAGGTTTTCGGCCATATGACGTCGGGACATTTCCATCACCGCCTGTAACTGCGCGAACTTGGCCGGCCCCAGGCCCAGGTGGCTGCTGAAAGCTTGCAGGTCCGCATCCAGTAACACTCGCAGGCTGCCGAATTCATTCAAGAGATGACGCGCCAGGTCTACCGCGCTTTTTCCGGCCACGCCGGTGCGCAGGAAGATCGCCAGCAGTTCTGCGTCAGAGAGGCTTCCCGCCCCCAGTTCCAATAATCGTTCCCGGGGCCGTTCCGCCGCGGGCCAGTTGCGAATACTCATAACACCTCCATGTGTGGGCGCGCCGCTGCTCCGCTGCGGACGCTGTGATATCGTAGCCCAACTTTTTTACGCGACGACCGGGCCTGGGGAGGCGTCATGGGCGTCGCGTGTTCACTTGACCCAAAAGGCAGGCCTATGCAGCGGCTGTATCGGAAACGCATTGTTCTCGGCGTCGGCGGCGGCATCGCAGCCTACAAAGGCGCTGAGCTGGTTCGCCGTTTGCGCGACCAGGGTGCGGAAGTGCGGGTGGTCATGACCCGCGGCGGCGCCGAGTTCATCACTCCTCTGACCATGCAGGCCCTTTCCGGGCACCCCGTACACATGGATTTGCTCGATCCCGCCGCCGAAGCTGCGATGGGCCATATCGAACTGGCCAAATGGGCCGATCTGATCCTGATCGCTCCGGCCACCGCCGACCTGATCGCACGCCTGGCCCAAGGCATCGCCAACGACTTGTTGACGACCATCGTGCTGGCTACCGATGCCACGGTCGCCATTGCTCCGGCGATGAACCAGGCCATGTGGCGCGATCCCTCCGTGCAGGCCAACACCCGCCTGCTGGAAGAGCGCGACTTCCGCGTGTTTGGCCCGGCCAGCGGCAGTCAGGCCTGCGGCGACGTGGGGCTTGGGCGCATGCTCGAAGCCAACGATCTGGCGCAACTGGCCTCCGACTGCTTCCAGCGCCTGATCCTGACCGGCAAGCATGTGCTGATCACCGCCGGGCCGACTCAGGAAAACATCGATCCGGTGCGTTACATCACCAACCACAGCTCCGGGAAAATGGGCTTTGCCTTGGCCGAAGCGGCGGTTGAGGCTGGCGCGCGGGTGACCCTGATCACCGGCCCGGTCAACCTAGCAACCCCCGATCGGGTAACGCGGGTCGATGTGGTCAGCGCTCGCGACATGCTGGCGGCCTGTGAGGCGGCGATTCCGTGCGATCTTTTTATCGCCTCGGCTGCGGTAGCGGACTACCGCCCGGAAGTCATCGCCCCGCACAAATTAAAGAAAGACCCTACAAACGGTGACGGCCTGTTGCTGCAAATGGTCCGTAACCCGGACATTCTTGCCACCATCGCTACTCGCCCTGACCGCCCTTTCAGCGTCGGTTTCGCCGCCGAGACCGAACATCTGCTTGACTATGCTGCACGCAAGCTCAAGGACAAGAACCTCGACCTGATCGTCGCCAATGATGTGGCCAACCCCAGCATCGGCTTCAACAGCGAGGAAAACGCTTGCAGCGTGATCGACCGAGCCTTGCATGCAACGCTCTTTGCCCAGACCAGCAAGGCCAAGATTGCCCGCCAGCTGATCACTTTTATCGCCGACCGTATGAACCAGGTTTAATCACGAATGCATGCTCTACAAGCCAAAATCCTCGACCCTCGCATTGGCACCGACTTCCCGCTTCCCAGCTACGCTACTCCTGGTTCCGCCGGTCTCGACCTGCGCGCAATGCTCAAGGAAGACACCGTACTGGAGCCGGGCCAGACCCTGCTGATCCCCACCGGGCTGTCGATCTATATCGGCGACCCTGGCCTGGCGGCAATGATCCTGCCGCGCTCGGGCCTGGGGCATAAGCACGGCATCGTGCTGGGCAACCTGGTCGGTCTGATCGACTCCGATTATCAGGGCGAGCTGATGGTTTCCTGCTGGAACCGCGGGCAGACCGCTTTCAACATTGCTGTCGGCGAGCGCATTGCCCAGTTGGTGCTGGTGCCGGTGGTGCAGGCGCACTTCGAGCTGGTGGAAACATTCGACGAAAGCCAGCGTGGTGCAGGCGGCTTTGGCCATTCCGGCAGCCACTGATCCTTGCTACGTCGACACGCCAATTTTCTGCGCCATTCCGTAAAGGACCAGAGCCAGATTCAGGATGAGTAACCGGAGAGTGAGTTGGTGAAGGGTAATCAGCGCAAGACCAAGGCAGCAGCGAAACCTGATCACCATCAGCTACCAGCGGCGAGCCTGTCCGGCCTTGTACGCGGACTGATCCCCGCTGCGCTCGGCCTGGCTGCGGCGGGCATACTGGTCTGGCTCGCGTTTGTCGATCCGCTGCATCAGCGCGAATTGGAGCAAGGCTGGGGCAATAGCCAGGCCAGTGCCGTGAGCCTTGCGCTCAAGCAGATCGGTGCTGACACCCTTGCGGCCGCTGCCAACCCTGCCCTGCTGCAGGATGCCAATACGTCCGCGGCGGCATTGGCGTCGTTGAAATTTTCGGGCGGTGTTATAGCTGCGCGAATCAATCCGCCGGGCATGAGTGAGGTCGATAACCAGGCGGCCTTGCCGATCAGCTTCGCCACCCTCGATATGCTCGGCAAGGCGGCTCAGGGCCAGACTGTCGCACCGGAAGCGCGCAAAGTGGGCGAGCGCTGGATGATCTACAGCGCTGCGCCGCTGCGCACTGCTCCAGGCTCGCCCGTCAGCGGCACGCTGCTGCTGGCATACGATCAGCAGCGTCTGCTCAACGCCTTGCCTGAGATCCCGGCAAGTACCGGTTTCGTGCAACTGATCCAGCAGTTTGGCGATGGCCCGGCCCAGGTGCTGGCACAGCGCGGCCAGGCGAATGGCAGTCGCCCGTTGCGTTTCGAAACGGCTTACGCCAACTGGCGGCTGGAATTTACCCCCGGTCCGGTGCTGCAAACCGAGCCGTCCTGGCTGTTTCTGCTGCTGGCGGCGCTGGTTGCGCTGGGCGGCGTTGTCCTGGGCCTGCGCTTCAATGAACGGGCGCTGCATCGGCGCGTTTGCGACGACGCCCGACAACTGGAGCAGATGGTTGCCGAACTCTCTACCGGAAATGCCGTCAAACCCTTCGGTTTGAGCCTTGCGGCCCTTAATGGCCTGGCTCAGGTACTCGCCCGTTTTTCGCCTGCCAGCAAGCCCGTGGTGCCGACCACGAGCGCAGCGCCAGTCGAGGAGTCCGAGCCTGTATCCGGCTTTACGGCAAACGTTATTTCAGCACCGGTCGAGCCCGCCGCCGAGAGCGCCGGGTGGACCGATCCGCTGTTTCAAAATACCGATATTTTCGATATCGACTTTCTCGATGAACATCAGGACATCCTGAGCTCGGAGCACTCCCACGCCATGAACAGCACAGTATCCATTGCCCCCGAATTTCCCGAGACGATCTTCCGTGCCTACGACATTCGCGGCGTTGTCGGCGATACGTTGAGCGCTGAAACCGCTTACTGGATCGGCCGCGCCATTGGTGCCCAAAGCCTGGCGCAGGGCGAGCCGAACGTTTGCGTCGGTCGCGACGGTCGCCTGTCCGGCCCGGAGCTGGTCAGCAAATTGATCCAGGGCCTGCATGACAGCGGCTGCGCTGTCAGCGACGTCGGTCTGGTGCCGACACCTGCGCTGTACTACGCCGCCAATGTGCTGGCGGGCAAGACCGGTGTCATGCTGACCGGCAGCCACAACCCGAAAGACTACAACGGCTTCAAGATCGTCATTGCGGGCGACACCCTGGCCAATGAGCAGATCCAGGCCCTGCACGACCGCATCAAACAGAACAACCTGCCGACCGCCAAGGGCAGTGTGACCAAGGTCGATATCCTCAAGCCGTATTTCGAGGAAATTACCAAGGACATCGCCCTGGCCCGTCGCCTGAAAGTGGTGGTGGACTGCGGCAACGGCGCGGCCGGTGTCATCGCGCCGCAACTGATCGAGGCGCTGAACTGCGAGGTGATCCCGCTGTTCTGTGACGTCGACGGCAACTTTCCGAACCATCACCCGGATCCGGGCAAGCTGGAAAACCTCGAGGACCTGATCGCCAAGGTCAAGGAAAGCGGCGCCGACCTGGGCCTGGCCTTCGACGGCGACGGCGACCGCGTAGGTGTCGTGACCAACGCCGGCAGCGTCGTATACCCCGACCGCCTGTTGATGCTGTTTGCCCGTGATGTCGTAAAACGTAATCCGGGTGCGGATATCATCTTCGACGTGAAATGCACTCGTCGCCTGATCCCGCTGATCCAGGAATACGGTGGCCGTCCGGTGATGTGGAAGACCGGTCATTCGCTGATCAAGAAGAAGATGAAACAAAGCGGTGCGCTGCTGGCCGGGGAAATGAGCGGCCACATTTTCTTCAAAGAGCGCTGGTTCGGTTTCGACGACGGTATCTACAGCGCCGCGCGCCTGCTGGAAATCCTTAGCCAGGAAACCCTCAGCGCCGAAGAGCTGTTCGAGACTTTCCCGAACGACGTTTCCACGCCTGAGATCAACATCAAGGTCACCGATGTCACCAAGTTCACCATCATCGAGGCTCTGGAGCGCGATGCGCAGTGGGGTAATGCCAACCTGACCAGTATCGATGGTGTTCGCGTCGACTACCCGAAAGGCTGGGGTCTGGTTCGTGCTTCCAATACCACGCCGGTACTGGTATTACGCTTCGAAGCCGAGACCGAGGATGAACTGGAACGGATCAAGGACGTATTCCGCACCCAACTGAAGCTCGTTGCACCGGATCTTGAAATACCTTTCTGATTGATTTGTTTTTTTGACTGGAGCCCTGAATGACCCTCGAACGTGATGCCGCTACCAACGCCGCCAAGGTATTGTCCGAAGCGTTGCCTTATATCCGCCGTTTTGTCGGCAAGACGCTGGTCATCAAGTACGGCGGCAACGCCATGGAGAGCGAGGAGCTGAAAACCGGCTTCGCGCGCGACATCGTGCTGATGAAGGCGGTAGGCATCAATCCGGTGGTGGTTCACGGCGGGGGCCCACAAATCGGTGACCTGCTCAAGCGTCTGTCCATCGAGAGTCACTTCATCGACGGCATGCGCGTGACCGATGCCCAGACCATGGACGTCGTGGAAATGGTCCTGGGCGGGCAGGTCAACAAAGACATCGTCAACCTGATCAACCGTCATGGCGGCAGCGCCATCGGCCTGACCGGCAAGGATGCACAGCTGATCCGGGCGAAGAAACTCACCGTTTCGCGCCAGACACCGGAAATGACCAAGCCTGAAATCATTGATATCGGGCAGGTCGGCGAAGTGGTCGGCATCAACACCGATCTGCTGAACATGCTGGTCAAGGGCGACTTCATTCCGGTCATTGCGCCAATTGGTGTCGGCCCGAATGGCGAGTCCTACAACATCAACGCCGATCTGGTGGCGGGCAAGGTTGCCGAGGCCCTGAAGGCCGAGAAACTGATGCTGCTGACCAATATCGCCGGCCTGATGGACAAGGAAGGCAACGTATTGACCGGCCTGACCACTGAACAGGTCAACAGCCTGATCGCCGACGGCACCATCTACGGCGGCATGCTGCCGAAGATCCGTTGTGCGCTGGAAGCGGTCCAGGGTGGCGTGACCACCTCGCACATCATCGATGGCCGGGTACCGAACGCGGTGCTGCTGGAAATCTTCACCGATACCGGTGTGGGTACCCTGATCAGCAATCGCAAACGTCACTGATTCGGTTGGCTGAATGAAAAAGACCTCACCGGTTTTGCCGGTGAGGTCTTTTTTTACTCCACGCCATCGCCCAATCAAAAAACAGGCCTACAAAAATCCGTTCCAACGTAAGGCACGTTTTATCAGCTACTGTTGCGTGAGTTTCTGCACTCGGCCTCGATCCACCGCAAAGCTGGCCTCGGCCTGCCTGCGAGCTGCCTGATAGCGGGCGATATCGGCTTGCAGGGCTTGCTGACGTTCGCGCAGATCATTGAGTTGATCGAGCAACTGCTGTTGCACCGGGCGCCCGGCGCGTTCTTGATCAGCTGCCTGGCTTTGCAGGCTGCTCTGCTGGTTGGTGACGCCCTTGAGGTTGCCCTGGGTCATGTTGACCAGCCCATCCAGCTCGGCCAGCTTGCGCGCCTTGGCACGATCAACATCATCAACGTTGCTGTACAGATGCAGCAATTGCGCGTCGGCACTGGCCTGTATCTTGGCTGCCTCGGCTGCGCGGATCTCTTCGGGTGTCGGCGCCGGTGGCACGACCTGTACCACGCGACCTCGTTGATTGAGCACTTCGTAGCCCTTGCCCGAATACTCAGGCGGCACGCCCTGGCGGTCCAGCACGGTGACGCCCTTGTCATCGATATATCGATACAACAGGACTTCCGGTGCCTTTTCTTCCGCCCAGGCCCCCAGTGACGAGCACAGGCCCAAGGAAAGAGACAGGCCGATGACGCTCAATCTACGCATAAGAACCCCAGGGCTTTACAGACTTAGATCCCGTATTGCGCCCGATAGGCCTCAACGGCAGGAAGGTGTTGCTTCAATTGTGGATCATCGGTCAGGAATTGCAGGACTTGAGTCAGCGACACGATGCTGATGACCGGGATGCCGAAATCACGTTCGACTTCCTGGATGGCTGACAGCTCGCCGTTGCCGCGTTCCTGGCGATTGAGCGCGATCAGCACGCCAGCGGCGGTGGCGCCCTGGTCATTGATGATCTGCATGACTTCACGAATCGCAGTACCGGCGGTAATCACGTCATCGATGATCAGCACATTGCCGCTCAGTGGTGCGCCGACCAGGCTGCCGCCTTCGCCGTGGGCCTTGGCTTCCTTGCGGTTGAAACACCAGGGTGTATCGACCTGATGCTGTTCCGCCAAAGCCACGGCCGTCGCGGCTGCCAGGGGAATGCCCTTGTAGGCCGGGCCGAACAGGACATCGAAGGAAATACCGCTTTCAACCACGGCCGCCGCATAAAAACGACCCAGTTGTGCCAGTGCAGAACCACTGTTGAACAAGCCGGCATTGAAGAAGTAAGGGCTGGTGCGCCCGGACTTGAGAGTGAACTCACCGAAGCGCAAAACGCCGCGATCGATGGCAAAACGGATGAAATCGCGCTGATACGCTTGCATGAAAAAAGTCCCGGATAGCACGGATTTAGCTAATTAGGTAGAGCTCGGGTATCATACACGCACGTGATTTTTGGGGCCATTTATGCGGATCATCAGTGTGAACGTAAATGGCATTCAAGCCGCAGTCGAGCGTGGTTTGCTCAGTTGGCTGCAAGCTCAGAATGCCGACGTCATCTGTCTTCAGGACACCCGCGCCTCCGCCTTTGAACTGGACGACCCAGCCTTCCAACTGGACGGCTACTTCCTTTATGCCTGCGAGGCTGAAGTTCCCGCACAAGGTGGCGTGGCGCTTTACTCTCGGTTGCAGCCAAAGGCGGTTATCAGCGGCCTGGGCTTTGAAACAGCCGACCGTTACGGGCGTTACCTGCAAGCAGATTTTGACAAGCTCAGTATTGCAACGTTGTTGTTGCCGTCGGGTATGAACGGTGACGAAGACTTGAATCAGAAATTCAAGTTGATGGACGACTTCGGCAAGTATCTGGACAAGCAACGGCGTAAACGTCGCGAGTACATTTATTGTGGCTCGCTGTATGTTGCGCAGCAGAAGCTCGACATCAAGAACTGGCGTGACAGCCAGCAGTCTCCGGGCTTCCTGGCGCCGGAACGTGCCTGGATGGACGAGATTGTCGGCAATATGGGTTATGTCGATGCCTTGCGCGAAGTCAGTCGTGAAGGCGATCAGTACAGCTGGTGGCCGGATAACGAACAGGCTGAAATGCTCAATCTGGGTTGGCGCTTCGACTATCAGTTGTTGACCCCTGGCCTGCGTCGCTTCGTACGCAGCGCGCGTCTGCCGCGTCAGCCGCGTTTTTCGCAGCATGCGCCGCTGATTGTGGATTATGACTGGACGTTGACCATCTGATTACAGACACCGCCCACAAAAAAGCCGACGTTGAGTCGGCTTTTTTATGTCTGGAATCCGTAGGAGCGGCTTTAGCTGCGAGCAACGTGCTCGCGGCTGAAGCCGCTCCTACGGTAAGCACATGGTTACTTCACCGGCCGCCAGCAAAACGGATAGCGATACGACAAACCGTCATTGGCCTTGATCGCGGCGATGATGGTCAGCACGGTCGCGCCGATGCCGATCAGCAACAACAGCGGGACACCGATGATCACCACGATCAGCAGGATGCTGGCGGCGATAGCCAGGGATGCAGTGATCTGGAAATTCAGGGCTTCCTTGCCCTGGGCATCAATAAAAGGATCGGTCTCCTTTTTCATCTGCCACAGAATCAGTGGCCCGATCAGGTTGCCGAACGGCAGGACCAGGCCCAGGAAGGCAGCCAGGTGACAGAACATCGCCCATTGACGGATTTCCGCGCTGGGAGTGGGTATCGGCGTTTGGCTGTCACTCATTACTGCAACTCCCTGTGTGCATTGATTCAGTCGGCCAGTGCGGCTTGTTGCAGCTCGAAAATCTCGGTCATGCCTTTTTGTGCCAGAGCCAGCATCGCGTTCAGGTCCGCAGGCTGGAACGGCGCGCCTTCAGCGGTGCCCTGGACTTCAATGAAGCCGCCAGTGCTGGTCATCACGACGTTGAGGTCGGTCTCGGCAGCCGAGTCTTCCAGGTAGTCCAGGTCCAAGACCGGCTCACCCTGATACATGCCCACCGAAACGGCGGCGATCATTTGCTTGAGCGGGTCGCCGCCTTTTAGGCCGCCACGTTTCTTGATCACTTTCAGCGCGTCGACCAAGGCCACCATGGCGCCAGTGATGGAGGCGGTTCGGGTGCCGCCATCGGCCTGGATCACATCGCAATCGATGTACAGAGTGATATCGCCCAGCTTGGACATGTCCAGTGCTGCGCGCAGGGAGCGGCCGATCAGGCGCTGGATTTCCAGCGTACGCCCGCCTTGCTTGCCACGGCTGGCTTCGCGCTGGTTACGCTCGCCGGTAGCGCGGGGCAGCATGCCGTATTCCGCAGTCAGCCAGCCCTGGCCCTGGCCCTTGAGGAAACGCGGAACGCCGTTTTCGACGCTGACCGTGCAGATGACTTTGGTGTCACCGAACTCGACCAGTACGGAACCCTCGGCGTGTTTGGTGTAGTTGCGGGTGATGCGGATCGAGCGGAGCTGATCGGCGGCGCGACCACTTGGACGTTTCATCTGGGATACCTGTACTGGGACGGAAAACTGCCGACCATTATAAGGGCGGATGCTGTTACAGCGCGAGCCGCGGGCTGTGCGGCGGTATGTCTGAACCGGCATCAAGCCCCAGGGTCACAACCTTTATAGGGCATGTCTAAAAGTCGGCGACTTGGTTTCATTTTGTTGCCGAAGCTCAATAACGGGGCTTTGCGGTGTGTTTTCGAGCTGGCAGACGCGACCATGACTTATCTGTCGCACTGTCGGATTGGGAGCCTGTGCCGCTCTGCGCTACAATCCTGCGCCTTCGCAGCCTGTCAGCTATTCATGACGTTCAATCGGCAAGGCATCGCCTGCGGCAGCGCTCTTAAACGCATTCAAGAGGGACTTCCCATGGTGCACAGCATGACGGCTTTTGCCCGAGTAGAACGGGCAGGCGTTCAAGGCACACTGAGCTGGGAGCTACGCTCGGTCAATCATCGCTACCTCGAACCGCACCTGCGGCTGCCGGAATCGTTTCGCGATCTCGAAGGTGCCGTGCGCGAGGCGCTGCGCCAGGGGTTGTCCCGGGGCAAGGTCGAATGCACCCTGCGCTTTACTGAAGAAACCGCAGGCAAGCCGTTGCAGGTCGATCGCGAGCGCGCCACGCAACTGGTGGCGGCGGCGGAAATCGTCGCCAGCCTGATCAAGCAGCCAGCCGCGCTCAACCCGCTGGAAGTGCTGGCCTGGCCAGGCGTTCTGGTAGCTGATGCCAGCGATCCCCAGGCCCTGAATGTCGAGGCGATGGAGCTGTTCAACGATGCGCTGACCGAACTCAAGCTCGGTCGTGGTCGTGAAGGCGCCGATCTGGCTAAACTTCTCGACGAACGGTTGGTTTCGATCTCGGCAGAGGTCGCTACCTTGCGTACCCTCGTGCCGCAGATGCTGGCGGCTCAGCGGCAGAAAGTGCTGGATCGCTTTGCCGACATGAAGGCCGAGCTCGATCCGCTGCGTCTTGAGCAGGAAATGGTCCTGCTGGCGCAGAAAAGCGATGTCGCCGAAGAGCTTGATCGCCTGAGCACCCATGTCACCGAGGTGCGCCGGGTGCTCAAGGCTGGCGGGCAGGCCGGGCGTCGCCTGGATTTCCTGATGCAAGAGCTCAACCGCGAAGCCAATACACTAGGCTCCAAAGCCTTCGACCCGCGCAGCACCCAGGCTGCGGTCAACCTCAAGGTGTTGATCGAGCAGATGCGTGAACAAGTGCAGAACATTGAGTAAGGCTACCCCTACATGACCCACAGCACCGGCACCCTGTACATCGTTTCCGCACCTTCGGGCGCAGGCAAGACCAGCCTGGTCAAGGCTCTGGTCGACGCGCAGCCGCAGATCCGCGTTTCGGTTTCCCACACCACTCGCGCCATGCGCCCGGGCGAAGCCGATGGGGTGAACTATCACTTCGTCGATCGCACCCAGTTCGTTTGGATGATCGAGCATGGTGACTTCCTTGAGCAGGCCGAAGTCTTCGGCAATCTCTACGGCACCTCGCAAAGCCGTCTGCAGCAGACTCTGGATGAAGGTCACGACCTGATTCTGGAAATCGACTGGCAGGGTGCGCAACAGGTTCGCAAGGTCATGCCGGATGCCCGTTCGATTTTCATCCTGCCGCCGACCCAGCAGGCCCTGCGCCAGCGCTTGACCAACCGTGGCCAGGACAGCGATGACATCATCGAGGGGCGCATGCGTGAGGCGGTCAGCGAGATGAGCCACTACGTCGAGTATGACTACGTGGTGATCAACGACGATTTCGCCAGTGCCCTGGAAGACCTCAAGGCGATTTTCCGCGCCAACCGTCTGACCCAGCCGCATCAGCAGCAACAATTCAGCAATCTGCTCAGCGAATTGCTCGCCTGAACCTGCTGAAGGTTGCGAAAACCCGACCGCTTGTGGCTTGCCGCTTGAAGCTTGCACCTGTCCGCTTGTAAACTATCGAGTCCGCTCGCCCATCCGGGCATCGCGCATCCGCATTTGCTACGAGGAATACCCATGGCCCGCGTAACCGTTGAAGACTGCCTGGAACACGTCGATAACCGCTTTGAGCTGGTCATGCTCTCTACCAAGCGTGCTCGTCAACTGGCAACCGGCGGCAAAGAACCAAAGCTGGCGTGGGAAAATGACAAGCCTACCGTTATGGCGCTGCGCGAAATCGCTGCTGGCCTGATGGATTACGCTGTAATCGCAGAAGCTGAAATCGTTGAAGATGAACCATTGTTCGCGGCGTTCGAGGACGAGTCCAACGAGGCTCTCTAAGCCTATGCCGTGTCGACGTAGTACGGCGCAGAGCACAAGCCATCGGCAAGGAGTCTTATCTTGCCGAGCATAGACGCTCTCGCCGATCGCCTGTCGGCCTACCTCGGCCACGACCAAGTCAATCTGGTCCGCCGAGCGTATTTCTACGCCGAGCAAGCCCACGATGGTCAGCGCCGCCGCAGCGGTGAGGCCTACGTCACGCATCCGCTCGCGGTCGCGAATATTCTTGCCGACATGCACATGGACCATCAGAGCCTGATGGCCGCCATGCTGCACGACGTGATCGAAGACACCGGTATCGCCAAGGAAGCGCTTTGTGCGCAGTTCGGCGAAACTGTGGCCGAACTGGTCGATGGGGTCAGCAAACTGACCCAGATGAACTTCGAGACCAAGGCCGAGGCCCAGGCCGAAAACTTCCAGAAAATGGCCATGGCCATGGCGCGGGACATTCGCGTGATTCTGGTTAAGCTGGCCGACCGCCTGCACAACATGCGCACCCTTGAAGTGCTGTCCGGCGAAAAACGCCGACGCATCGCCAAGGAAACCCTGGAAATCTATGCGCCCATCGCCAACCGGCTGGGTATGCATGCCATTCGTATCGAGTTCGAGGACCTGGGTTTCAAGGCCATGTATCCGATGCGCTCCTCGCGCATCTATCAGGCGGTCAAGCGCGCCCGCGGTAACCGCAAGGAACTGGTCAACAAGATCGAAGAGTCCCTGAGCCACTGCCTGGCGGTAGACGAAATCCAGGGCGAAGTCAGCGGGCGGCAAAAGCATCTGTACGGCATCTACAAGAAGATGCGCGGCAAGCGCCGGGCCTTCAACGAGATCATGGACGTCTATGCGTTCCGGATCGTCGTCGACAAGGTCGATACCTGCTATCGCGTGCTCGGTGCTGTACATAATTTGTACAAGCCGCTGCCGGGACGCTTCAAGGATTACATCGCGATTCCCAAGGCAAACGGCTACCAGTCGCTGCATACCACGCTGTTCGGCATGCACGGCGTGCCCATCGAGATCCAGATCCGCACCAAGGAAATGGAAGAGATGGCCAACAACGGCATCGCCGCACACTGGCTGTACAAGTCCAGTGACGATGAGCAGCCCAAAGGCACTCATGCCCGTGCCCGTCAGTGGGTCAAGGGCGTGCTGGAAATGCAGCAGCGAGCCGGCAACTCTCTGGAATTCATCGAGAGCGTAAAGATCGACCTGTTCCCGGACGAGGTTTACGTCTTCACACCAAAAGGCCGGATCATGGAGCTGCCCAAAGGCTCCACGGCGGTGGACTTCGCTTACGCGGTGCATACCGACGTTGGCAACAGCTGCATCGCCTGCCGCATCAACCGTCGTCTGGCGCCGTTGTCTGAACCGCTGCAAAGCGGCTCGACCGTCGAAATCGTCAGTGCGCCGGGGGCGAGGCCGAATCCGGCCTGGCTCAATTTCGTCGTGACCGGCAAGGCACGCACCCATATTCGCCATGCCCTCAAGCTGCAGCGCCGTTCGGAATCCATCAGCCTGGGCGAGCGTCTGCTGAACAAGGTCCTGAACGGTTTCGACAGCAGCCTGGAAAAAATTCCGGGCGAGCGAGTCCAGCAAGTCCTGGCCGAGTACCGGGTCGAGGTTATTGAAGATTTGCTCGAAGACATCGGCCTGGGCAATCGCATGGCCTACGTGGTGGCCCGTCGCCTGCTTGGCGAAGGCGATCAGCTGCCGAGTACCGAAGGTCCCCTGGCGATTCGCGGTACCGAGGGGTTGGTGCTCAGCTATGCCAAATGTTGCACTCCGATCCCGGGCGACCCGATTGTTGGCCACCTGTCGGCGGGCAAGGGCATGGTCGTGCACCTGGACAACTGCCGCAACATCAGCGAAATCCGTCACAACCCGGAAAAGTGCATTCAGTTGTCGTGGGCCAAGGACGTCACGGGCGAGTTCAATGTCGAACTGCGCGTCGAGCTTGAGCACCAGCGTGGCCTGATCGCCCTGCTGGCCAGCAGCGTCAACGCCGCCGACGGCAACATCGAAAAAATCAGCATGGACGAGCGCGATGGTCGTATCAGCGTGGTCCAGTTGGTGGTCAGCGTGCACGACCGCGTGCACCTGGCCCGCGTGATCAAGAAACTGCGCGCCCTGACCGGCGTCATCCGCATCACCCGCATGCGCGCGTAGCCCAAAGCCCAACAGGAGTTTTTCATGTCCAAGACCGTTATCAGCAGCGACAACGCCCCGGCGGCCATCGGCACTTATTCCCAGGCGATCAAGGCTGGCAATACCGTGTACATGTCCGGGCAGATTCCGCTGGACCCGAAAACCATGGAGCTGGTCGAAGGCTTCGAAGCCCAGACCGTTCAGGTCTTCGAAAACCTCAAGGCTGTGGCTGAGGCGGCAGGCGGTTCGTTCAAGGACATCGTCAAGCTGAACATCTTCCTGACTGACCTGAGCCATTTCGCCAAGGTCAACGAAGTCATGGGCAAATACTTCGAACAGCCGTACCCGGCCCGCGCCGCTATCGGCGTTGCTGCGTTGCCGCGTGGCGCTCAAGTCGAGATGGACGCGATTCTGGTTCTCGAATAAATCCCCAGGCGCAACGCTTGCGTCGTTGCGCCCTCCCGCTTAGGAAGGACTCTGTTATGCGCTTTGCGCTCGCCCTCTCACTGCTGGCCGCTGTCCTGAGCGGCTGCGCCAGCCACAGCAATCGTTCCCCCGATGGCACCTGGATCAACCAGGCTGCGATCGATGCTGCCGCCAAGGGCGACAATCTGCGTCAGGCGCTGCTAGCCAATGGGCCTAATCTGGAATGGCATATCAATACCAAGGCGAGCCAGGTGACTTACACCAATGGTTTCGAGTTGGTTGAAGGCAAGATCACCAGCGTTGCCAACGGCAAGGTGCACGTCGACTACTACAACTACTCCGATGAGTTGAGTATCAAGGGTGACGAACTGATCCAGGCCGCCAGTGAGTCTGGTCCCGAACAGCATTTTCAGCCACCCAAGGACCCAGCCCCTGCCGGTGCGCCGGTTGGCGCCAGTTTCGAACGGGCCTTGTATGGTGCCTACCTGGGCGGCAAATGGACCATCGTCAGTGGCGACGGCCAGGGCAGCACCGTGCAGTTCATGCCTGACGGCAGCGTGCAGGGCCTGCCGGAAAATGATCGCTATGCGCTGTGTCTGGCTGGCGACTGTGCGTCCATGAGCGGCGAATACGACAGCATGTGGCTGGAAAAGAACGAGCAAGGCAATCCATGGATCTTCGTGCGCAAGGGCAAGCAACTGGAGATTTTCCAGGCGCTGAACAAGGCCGCGGAGAACGACATGCCCGAACTGCATCCGGGCAATCGTCGCTGGTTGCTTGAGCGCAACTGACCGACCGCTCCAATCTTCGACCTGGAATGGGGGGGTGGGACCGGCTTTAGCCGGGAAGACTACATTGCAGGCGATAGATAGGTATCGATCATGCCTGCCTCTTCCCGGCTAAAGCCGGTCCCACCGGGTCAGTCCTTGAGCAAAGCCGCATACCCCTCGCGATAACTCGGATACTGCGGCACCCAGCCTGTCGCTCTGGCCCTGGCGTTGCTGCAACGTTTGCTGCCCGTGCGGCGCAGGGTGCTGTTTTCGGCCCATTGCGTGACATTCAACCGCTTACGCATCCAGTCCACGACTTCGGCCAGCGGCGCAGGCTCGTCGTCGACACCTATATAGATGTCTTCCAGCACTTCTCCCTTGGCATCGGCCAATAACAGCCACGCCAGCAGCCCGGCTGCGTCATCGGCGTGGATGCGGTTGGCGTAGAGTGGCGGCTCGCTGGCGACGCTGTAGCCCTGGCGCACCCGATTGGATAGATCGCTGCGCCCAGGCCCATAGATTCCGGTAAGGCGCACGATGCTGGCAGGCAAGCCGCTGTTCAGCGCGGTCTGTTCGGCCTCAAGCATGATCTGGCCGGAAAAGCCGCCGGGCGTGGTCACCGAGGTTTCATCGGTCCACTCGCCATGTTGTTGCCCGTACACGCTGCTGCTGCTGACGAAAATGACCCTTCGTGGTTTTTGCCCATTGTGTTGCAACCAATCCAGCGCATGTCGCAGGCCGTCGACATAGGCGGCCCGGTAGCCCGCCTCGTCGCGCTCGGTCGGGGTGGCGCAATACACCAGGTAATCGATGCTGCCGGTCGGCCAGTCGGCGGGGATTTGTGTATCGAACAGGTTGCCAGCGACGCCGCGAACCCCTTCGGGCAGCTGCGCGATGTTGCGACGCAGGCCGTAAGCGAGCCAGTCGTGGGGTTGTAACTGCCGGGCCAGACGGCTTCCTATATCGCCGCAGCCAGCGATCAGCACGGAAGGGGCAGACATTTCGATTCTCCGGTAAAGGTCGATTTTTGCGATCGGAGCGAAGAGAAAGTCTTCCGATCAACGTAGGAAAACGCTAAAAAAAAGGCGTAATGCTTTTGTTAACAAGAATTACTTGCAATAATGCCGCACCATTTGTTCTCTCTCAGTGCGTCCAGGCAGTGCGTGATGGACGGAACGAAGCCCTCTTTCATCTCCTCAGGTCAGGCCAGCATGACACGTATTCAATCCTTCGCTTCGCCAACCAAGCTACCCAGCGCTCGTCGCGCCTGGGGTGGTATCGCAGCTCTTGTGCTGAGCATGATGCTCGCACCTGTTGCCCTGGCCGATGAGACGACCACCACTACACCACCTGCTGTCCATAGCGAAGCAGCACCAGTGGCTACTGGGGGTGCTCCAGTTGCTGCGCCGACCGCTGCACCTGGCGCAACGGCTGCTGCACCTGTCGAAACCCTGCAAGCCTTGCCGGAAGAAGGCGCCAACAGCCTCGGCATGGCCCATGACCTGTCGCCATGGGGCATGTACCAGAACGCCGCCCTCGTTGTGAAAGCGGTCATGATCGGTCTGGCCATTGCCTCGATCCTGACCTGGACCATCTGGATCGCCAAGGGCTTCGAGCTGATCGGCGCCAAGCGTCGTCTGCGCAAGGACATCGCCCTGCTCAAACGCTCCCGCACTCTTAATGAGGCCAGTGAACATGCCAGCCGCGAAGGCACCCTGGCGCACCTGCTGGTGCAGGATGCCATGGAAGAAATGCGCCTGTCGGTCAACAGCCGTGAGCGTGAAGGTATCAAGGAGCGTGTCAGCTTCCGTCTGGAGCGTCTGGTCGCTGCCTGTGGCCGCAACATGAGCATCGGTACTGGCGTTCTCGCCACCATCGGTTCCACCGCACCATTCGTGGGGCTGTTCGGTACGGTCTGGGGCATCATGAACAGCTTCATCGGTATCGCCAAGACCCAGACCACCAACCTGGCCGTCGTTGCGCCGGGCATCGCCGAAGCCCTGCTGGCAACTGCCCTGGGTCTGGTTGCGGCCATTCCTGCGGTCGTCATCTACAACGTTTTCGCGCGCTCCATTGCTGGCTACAAGGCTCAGGTTTCCGATGCATCGGCACAGGTTCTGCTGCTGGTCAGCCGCGACCTGGATCACCTGCCACCAGAGCGCAAAGAACAACCGCACATGGTCAAGGTGGGCTGAGCCGTGGGCCTGCATTTAAACGAAGGTGGCGATGATCTCGCCGAAAACCACGAAATCAACGTAACGCCGTTTATCGACGTGATGTTGGTGTTGCTGATCATCTTCATGGTGGCGGCGCCCTTGGCCACGGTCGATATAAAGGTCGACCTGCCCGCTTCCACCGCCAAGCCGCAACCCAGGCCCGAGAAACCGGTGTTCCTCAGCGTCAAGGCGGACCAGAACCTGTATCTGGGCGACGACAAGGTCACCCGTGAGCAACTCGGCGCCGTGCTGGATGCCAAGACCCATGGCAAGAAGGACACCACGATCTTTTTCCAGGCTGACAAGGGTGTCGACTACGGCGACCTGATGGACGTGATGAATACCCTGCGCACTGCGGGCTATCTGAAAGTCGGTCTGGTGGGCCTCGAGACGGCTGGCAAGAAATGATCACGTTGCGCCAACAAATGACGCGCTATACCGGCAGCCTGATTGTGGTGCTGTTGATTCACGCCGTTGCGATTCTCCTGGCGCTTCGCTGGCCGACTACCCAGGCCGTAGAACTTCCTCCGGCGCCCATGATGGTCGAGTTGGCCCCGATACCGGAGCCTGCGCCGCCACCACCGCCCAAGGTCGTTCAACCGCCAACGCCGCCGACGCCGGTGGAAGAACCGCCCATGCCCAAGCTGGTCGAGGCGCCGAAGCCGGAAATCGCCATTCCCAAGCCGGTGCCAAAGCCCAAGCCGAAACCGCAGCCACCCAAGCCGCAGAAGAAGCCTGAGCCGCCTCAGGAAAAGCCGGCTGAAGAAACGCCTGTGGATACGCCTCCTGCGCCGCCAACGCCGACCAAACCGGTTGCGCCCCAGGCTGCGCCACCGGCGCCGCCGAGCAGCGCCTTGCCAAGCTGGCAGGGTGACTTGCTGCGCCATCTGAGCAAGTTCAAGAAGTATCCGGAAGATGCTCGTCGGCGTGGTACGCAAGGGATTGCCCGGTTGCGCTTCGTCGTTGATGCCGAAGGCAACGTGGTGTCTTACTCGATCGCTGGCAGCTCCGGCAGCCCGGTCCTGGATCGAGCCACGCTGGAGATGATCCGTCGCGCCCAGCCGGTGCCCAAACCGCCGAAGGAAGATCTGAACAACGGCACTATCGAGATTCTGGCACCGTTCGTTTACTCCCTGGATCACCGTTAGGGGCTGTTGCCGTTTCAGTGGGCTGCATTGAAACGGCAACAACTGCTCTCAAATGTCCTTTTGATGTAAAACAGTGCCGTTGATAACGTGCGTCTATCGATTGCAGCCGCTATGCTGGGGCCGCAACTTCATGGACGCACGCTATGACTCTCACAGAATTGCGCTATATCGTTACCCTCGCTCAGGAACAGCACTTCGGCCATGCCGCCGAACGCTGCCACGTCAGCCAGCCGACCCTCTCGGTGGGCGTGAAAAAGCTGGAAGATGAACTCGGTGTGCTGATTTTCGAGCGCAGCAAGAGTGCCGTGCGCCTGACTCCAGTTGGCGAAGGCATCGTTGCCCAGGCGCAGAAAGTCCTCGAGCAGGCCCAGGGCATTCGTGAACTGGCCCAGGCCGGCAAGAACCAGTTGACCGCACCGCTTAAGGTCGGCGCCATCTATACCGTCGGCCCTTACCTGTTCCCGCACCTGATCCCGCAACTGCATCGGGTTGCTCCGCAGATGCCGTTGTATATCGAAGAAAACTTCACCCATGTGCTGCGCGACAAGCTGCGCAATGGCGAGTTGGACGCGATCATCATTGCACTGCCGTTCAATGAAGCCGATGTGTTGACCCTGCCGCTGTACGACGAGCCGTTCTATGTCCTGATGCCTGCGGATCATCCGTGGACGCAGAAGGAAACCATCGATGCCGCAGCGCTCAACGACAAGAGCCTGCTGCTGTTGGGCGAAGGCCACTGCTTCCGCGATCAGGTGCTGGAAGCCTGTCCGACCCTGACCAAGGGCAGCGAAGGCGCCAAGCACACCACGGTCGAATCCAGCTCGCTGGAAACCATTCGCCACATGGTCGCTTCCGGTCTGGGAATTTCGATCCTGCCGTTGTCGGCGGTCGACAGTCACCACTATGCGTCCGGCGTGATCGAAGTTCGTCCCCTGACGCCGCCGGTACCCTTCCGTACCGTCGCTATCGCCTGGCGCGCCAGCTTCCCACGGCCCAAGGCCATCGAAATCCTCGCGGACTCGGTACGCCTGTGCTCGGTAGCGAAGCCCAAAGAAGTGAGCACTGCCGCGACATGACTGAGTTGTCCGAGGTCTCGGTCACGGCGCTCAAGGGTGTCGGGGAGGCCATGGCCGAGAAACTGGCCAGAGTGGGTCTGGAAAATCTGCAGGATGTGTTGTTCCACCTGCCCCTGCGTTATCAGGATCGCACCCGTGTCGTCCCCATCGGCCAGTTGCGGCCGGGGCAGGATGCGGTGGTCGAAGGCGTGGTCAGCGGCGCCGATGTGATGATGGGCAAACGCCGCAGCCTGTTGGTGCGCATGGGCGATGGCACCGGTGTGCTGAGCCTGCGCTTCTATCACTTCAGCAATGCCCAGAAGGAAGGCCTCAAGCGCGGCACCCACCTGCGCTGTTTTGGCGAGGCCCGCCCCGGTGCCTCGGGGCTGGAAATCTATCATCCCGAGTACCGTGCCCTGACCGGCGACGAACCCGCGCCCGTTGCGCAGACCCTGACGCCTATCTATCCGCTCACCGAAGGCCTGACCCAGCAACGCCTGCGTCAGTTATGCCAGCAAAGCCTCGAAATGCTAGGGCCGCAGAGTCTGCCGGACTGGCTGCCAGAGGCTCTGGCCCGGGACTACCAACTGGCGCCCCTGGCTGATGCCATTCGCTACCTGCACCACCCACCCGCCGATGCCGATGTCGAAGAGCTGGCCCTCGGTCACCATTGGGCGCAGCATCGCCTGGCTTTTGAAGAGCTGCTGACTCACCAGTTGTCCCAGCAACGTCTGCGCGAAAGCCTGCGTTCCCTGCGCGCGCCAGCCTTGCCCATCGCAAAGAAACTGCCGAAAAAATTCCTCGCCAACCTCGGTTTCCCACCTACGGGCGCGCAGCAGCGGGTCGGTAACGAAGTCGCCTACGACCTGAGTCAATCCGAGCCCATGCTGCGTCTGATCCAGGGCGACGTCGGCGCGGGCAAGACCGTGGTCGCCGCCCTCGCCGCCCTGCAGGCTCTGGAAGCCGGTTATCAGGTAGCGCTGATGGCGCCGACCGAGATCCTTGCCGAGCAGCACTACATCAACTTCAAGCGCTGGCTCGAACCGCTGGGCATCGAGACGGCCTGGCTGGCGGGTAAGCTCAAGGGCAAGGCCCGCGCCGCCTCGCTGGAGCAGATTGCCGGTGGTACACCCATGGTGGTCGGCACCCACGCGCTGTTTCAGGATGAAGTGCAGTTCAAGAACCTGGCCCTGGTGATCATCGACGAGCAGCATCGTTTCGGCGTACAGCAGCGTCTGGCTCTGCGTAATAAAGGTGTTGGCGGGCGGATGTGCCCGCATCAGTTGATCATGACCGCTACACCGATTCCTCGGACCCTGGCCATGAGCGCCTACGCCGACCTCGACACCTCGATCCTCGACGAACTGCCGCCGGGACGTACGCCGGTCAATACCGTACTGGTCGCCGACAGCCGCCGGGTGGAAGTGGTCGAGCGCGTGCGTGCGGCCTGTGCGCAGGGGCGCCAGGCCTATTGGGTCTGCACGCTGATTGAAGAGTCTGAAGAGCTCACCTGCAAGGCCGCAGAAACCACCTTCGAGGAGTTGAGCTGCGCCTTGGGCGAGTTGCGCGTGGGCCTGATCCACGGGCGCATGAAGCCTGTGGAAAAAGCTGCGGTCATGGCCGAGTTCAAGCAGGGGCACCTGCAGTTGTTGGTGGCGACCACTGTTATTGAGGTGGGGGTGGACGTACCCAACGCCAGCCTGATGATCATCGAAAACCCCGAACGCCTGGGTCTGGCTCAATTGCACCAGTTACGCGGCCGGGTCGGTCGGGGCAGCGCCGCCAGCCATTGCGTGCTGCTCTATCATCCGCCGCTGTCGCAGATCGGCCGCCAGCGCCTGGGCATCATGCGCGAAACCAACGACGGTTTTGTCATTGCCGAGAAGGACCTGGAGCTACGCGGACCCGGCGAGATGCTCGGTACCCGACAGACGGGCTTGCTGCAATTCAAAGTTGCCGATTTGATGCGTGACGCGGATTTGCTTCCTGCCGTTCGCGATGCCGCTCAAGTCTTGCTCGAACACTGGCCGCACCATGTCAGCCCACTTTTGGCTCGCTGGTTGCGGCATGGACAGCAGTACGGCCAGGTGTGACGCACGTCTATGCCTGAGCAAGGAGTGAGGCCCACAATAACCAAGCCGGGTATACTTCGGCAATTGTAGGAAATTGGACAAAGATCATGACAGAAGTTGCTCACGTTGCAGACGACCACCATGCCCCGTCCGTTATCCGGACTTTGCTAGGCAAGCTGGGCATCAGCTACAACGAAGTCGTGAACGATGCCAGCCTTCCTGCGGCGCGCAAGGTTCAGGCGGTGCTGGTTGAAGATGCGGTCGGTGCTCTGCTGATCCTGTTCGGGCAAAACCAGCTGCTGGATCTCAAGCGGGTGACCGAGCTGACCGGCCGTGACCTCAAGGCTGTGCCTCACGCTCGTCTGTTGAGCATGCTCAACAAGCACAGCCTGCGGATTTTGCCCGGCATTCCTGCCCTGACCAGCTCGCCTTGCCTCTATGACGAGCAAATGCTTCAAGAGCCGAGCCTGCTGATTGATTCGGGTGAACCCGGCCTGCTGCTGGAAATCACCAGCGAAGACTTCAAGAGCATGCTCAGCAAAGCCAGTGCCGCCAATTTCGGCGAGCCACTGGACAAGATTTCGCCGAACCTTGACCGTCCTCACGATGATGGCCAGGAGATTCACTCGGCGGTAAACGCCTTTACCGCCCGGCGTATTCAGCAGCGCCTGGAGTCGACTCTGGAAATCCCGCCACTGGCCGGTACCGCGCAGAAGATCATCAAGCTGCGGGTCGATCCCGACGCAACCATCGACGATATCACCGGTGTGGTGGAAACCGATCCGGCCCTGGCTGCACAAGTGGTCAGTTGGGCGGCATCGCCTTACTACGCCTCCACCGGCAAGATCCGCTCGGTAGAAGACGCCATCGTGCGCGTGCTGGGCTTCGACCTGGTGATCAACCTGGCCCTTGGCCTGGCGTTGGGCAAAACCCTGAGCCTGCCCAAGGATCATCCGCAACAGACCACGCCGTACTGGCAGCAGTCGATCTACACCGCTGCGGTCATCGAAGGCCTGACCCGCGCCATTCCGCGCCCTGAGCGTCCGGAAGGCGGCTTGACCTACCTGGCCGGCCTGCTGCATAACTTCGGTTACCTGTTGCTGGCCCACGTCTTTCCGCCGCATTTCTCGTTGATCTGCCGTCAACTGGAGGTCAACCCGCATCTGCATCACAGCTATGTCGAGCAGCATTTGCTGGGTATCAGCCGCGAGCAGATCGGCGCCTGGCTGATGCGCTACTGGGACATGCCGGAAGAACTGTCCACCGCCCTGCGCTTCCAGCACGACCCGTACTACGCTGGCGATCATCACAAGTATGCCAATCTGGTATTCCTGTCGGTGCGCATGCTGCGTAACCACAATATCGGCACGGGGCCCAAGCAGGACATTCCAGACGAGTTGTTCGAGCGCCTGCACCTGACCCGCGAAAAGGCTGAAGAAGCCGTAGCCAAAGTGCTGGAAGCCGAAGTGTTGCTGCGCGAACTGGCTTCGCAGTTCGGGCATTGATTCGATCCGCCCTGTAGGACTGGCTTTAGCCGGGAGAGCGCCCTCCCGGCTAAAGCCAGTCCTACGGTCTCTATATGTTGTAAGAAATTTCCGAAGCGAAAGCTGGCTGAAAGCTTCTCCCTTTAGCATCACACCATCGTCGGCATCAGACCGACGCTCCACAAAAATAATGGTGATGCTGATGTCCGCTACTCCCTCTCTATTTGCTTGTCCCCTATTCCGACTCCACGCGCCGCTCGTTCTGAGCTGATTCGCTCAATCGCTTTTCTTAAATCGCGTAACGCCTGGAGTATTCCTATGCTGACCTTCCTCGGCTTCGCCATGGTTGTGGCTTTCATGTACCTGATCATGAGCAAGCGCATGTCCGCGCTGATTGCCCTGATCCTGGTGCCGATCATTTTTGCCCTGTTCGGCGGCTTTGGTGCCGAGATCGGCCCGATGATGCTCACCGGCATCACCAAGCTGGCGCCAACCGGCGTCATGCTGATGTTCGCCATTCTCTATTTTGCCCTGATGATCGACTCCGGCCTTTTCGACCCGGCCGTGCGCAAGATCCTCAAGCTGGTCAAGGGTGACCCGGTCAAGGTCTCGGTAGGTACTGCCGTGCTGGCGCTGGTGGTTTCCCTGGACGGCGACGGCGCTACTACCTACATGATCTGCGTGGCCGCCATGCTGCCGCTGTACAGCCGCATCGGCATGAGCCCGCGGATCATGGCCGGTTTGATCATTCTGGCCGGTGGCGTGATGAACATGACCCCATGGGGTGGCCCGACCGCTCGTGCGGCCAGTGCCCTGCATGTCGACCCTTCGGCGATCTTCGTACCGATGATCCCGGCGATGCTGGCCGGTGTCGTGGCGATCCTGGTCATTGCCTACTTCTACGGCAAGCGTGAGCGCGCTCGCCTTGGTGAGCTGCATGTGGTTGGCGATGAAGTCGATCACAGTGAAATCAGCGTCTCGCAGTTCCCGGACGCCCGTCGTCCTAAACTGATCTGGTTCAACGGCGCCCTGACTCTGGCCTTGATGGTCGCGCTGATCATGGGCCTGTTGCCGCTGCCGGTTCTGTTCATGATCGCTTTCAGTATCGCCATGATCGTCAACTATCCCTGCCTGCAGGCGCAGAAGGACCGTGTTGCGGCCCACGCCGGTAGCGTGCTGGCGGTGGTCGGGCTGATTTTCGCGGCGGGTATCTTCACCGGCATTCTGTCGGGCACTGGCATGGTCGACGCCATGTCCAAGAGCCTGCTGGCGGTGATCCCGGACGCTCTGGGTCCGTACCTTGCGGTCATCACGGCCCTGGCCAGCATGCCGTTCACCTTTTTCATGTCCAACGATGCGTTCTACTATGGCGTGCTGCCGGTGCTCGCTGAGGCTGCCGCGCATTACGGCATCAGCCCGGTCGAAATGGCCCGCGCCTCTATCGTTGGTCAGCCAGTACACTTGCTCAGCCCGTTGGTCCCATCGACTTATCTGCTGGTCGCACTGGCCGGTATCGAGTTCGGTGACCACCAGCGTTTCACCTTGAAATGGGCTGTGCTGGTGTGCCTGTGCATCCTGCTCGCCGCCTTGCTGATGGGGATTTTCCCGCTGTTCAGCACTCTCTAATACAAAACACCCGCCTCGCTGCCGCTCCCTCGGCAGCGAGGCTTTATCGTGCAAAGGAATACCTATGGAATGGCTGCTCAACCCGGAAATCTGGGTTGCTTTCTTGACTCTGACCGCCTTGGAAATCGTTCTGGGCATCGATAACATCATCATGATTTCGATCCTGGTCAGCCGCATGCCCAAGGCCATGCAACCGCGCACCCGGCTCTTCGGCCTGGCGCTGGCGATGATCACGCGGATCATGTTGTTGCTGTCGATCACTTGGGTCATGCGCCTGACGGATGACCTGTTCGTGGTCCTGGGCCAGGGCATATCCGGGCGCGACCTGATCCTGTTCTTCGGTGGTCTGTTCCTGCTGTGGAAAAGCTCACAGGAGATCTACCACGGTCTGGAAGGCGAAGAGGAAACCCTGGACGAGCCCAAGGGCAAGGGCGGTCTGTTCCTCTACACCATCATTCAGATTGCGATCATCGACATCGTGTTCTCCCTGGACTCGGTCATCACCGCAGTAGGCATGGTCTCCAATGTGCCGGTCATGATCGCGGCGATCATCGTTGCCGTACTGGTGATGATGCTCTGCGCCGGCGCCATCAGTGATTTCATCGACAAGCACCCGTCGCTGAAGATGCTGGCCCTGTCGTTCCTGATTGTGGTCGGCACCGTGCTGATTGCTGAAGCCTTCGATGTCCATGTGCCTAAGGGCTATGTCTACTTCGCCATGGCGTTCTCCCTGGCGGTGGAAGCCATCAACATCAAGATGCGTACCGCGAAGGCGAAGAAGAAAGCCCAGAGCGAGCCGGTGAAACTGCGTAAGGATGTGCCGGGGCAATAAAAAGCCGAACGTTGGAGCAGGGCTTGCCCGCGAAGCAAGCGACGCGGTATTGCAGATGTATCGCGTCAGCGTTCTTCGCGGGCAAGCCACGCTCCCACAGGTTGGATTAGCTGTTCAAAATCTGAACAAAACCTTGTTTTGTGACAGATTTATTTCAAATGCAAGTTTCCCTATGCCATGCTGGCGCTCTGGCCAAAGGCCAACTAAAGCTTAGTTGGGCGCAACAAATCACCCGTTTCGCTCGCTACATCGCCATATCTTCATCTTCTTGCCTTCCAATGGCACATTTCAGGGGGCTTTCCTTATGCTGACCCTGCTCGATTTATTGTCGGCGGTTTCCCTGTTGATCTGGGGCACGCACATCGTTCGTACCGGCATCCTGCGCGTTTATGGCACGCAGTTGCGGCGCGTGCTCAGCCAGAACATGTCGAAACGGCCGTTGGCGTTTATCGCCGGTATCCTCGTCACCGCTCTGGTGCAGAGCAGCAACGCCACCGCCATGCTGGCAACGTCCTTCGTCGGCCAGGGGCTGATGGCGCTGACCCCGGCCCTGGCGATCATGCTCGGTGCCGACGTCGGTACGGCGCTGATGTCGCGAGTGCTGACCTTCGACCTGTCATGGCTGTCGCCGCTGCTGATTTTCCTCGGGGTGATTTTCTTCCTGTCGCGCAAGCAGACCCGCATCGGCCAGTTGGGTCGGGTTGCCATCGGTCTGGGCCTGATCGTGCTGGCGCTGCAACTGATCGTCACCGCCGCCGCGCCCATCACCCATGCGGCCGGGGTCAAGGTGCTGTTCGCCTCACTGACCGGCGATCTACTGCTTGATGCCCTGATCGGTGCGTTATTTGCCCTGATCTCCTATTCCAGCCTGGCGGCAGTACTGCTCACGGCGACTCTGGCCGGGTCCGACATCATCAGCCTGCACGTCGCCATCGGCCTGGTGATTGGTGCGAATATCGGCAGCGGCCTGCTGGCCTTTCTCACCACCAGCATGCAGAACGTCGCCGGGCGTCAGGTCGCCTTGGGCAGCCTGCTGTACAAGCTGCTGGGCCTGCTGCTGATCACCCCGGTGCTCAATCCGCTGGTGGTATGGATGGACGGCCTGGGCTTCAGCTCATCGGACATGGTCATCGGCTTTCACCTGAGCTACAACACCCTGCGCTGCCTGCTCATGCTGCCCACGGTCGGCCCCATGGCGCGGCTGTGCGAGCACATCATGCCGATGCGCGTCGAGGTCAACGGCCTGGCCAAGCCGCGTCATCTGGATCTCACGGCGCTGGCGACACCCAGCCTGGCCTTGGCCAATGCCGTGCGCGAAACCCTGCGCATGGGTGATCTGATCGAAGCCATGCTCGCCTCTATGCTGGAAGTGCTGCGTGGTACGCAAACCGCTGTGACCCAGGAAATGCGCCGTCTCAATGATGACGTCGAGGCGCTCTACAGCGCGATCAAGCTGTATCTGGCGCAGATGCCTCGGGACGACCTCAGCGAGCAGGACAACCGCCGTTGGGCCGAAATCATCGAGCTGACCATCAACCTGGAACTGGCCAGCGGTCTGATCGAGCGCATGCTGCGCAAGATCCAGCAGCAGAAGACCGCCCAGCGCCGTTCTTTCTCGGAAGTCGGGCTGGAAGAGCTCAGCGACCTGCAGAGCCAGTTGCAGTCCAATCTGCGCCTGGGCCTGTCAGTGTTCCTCAGTGGCGACCCGGAAAGCGCTCGCCAGTTGCTGCGCGAGAAACGCCGCTTCCGCGCTCAGGAGCGGCGTCTGGCCCACGCCCACGTCAGCCGTTTGCAGCGCAAAGTGGTGCAGAGCCTGGAGACCAGCTCCTTGCACCTGGAGCTGATCGCTGATATGAAGCGCCTCAATTCGCTGTTCTGCAGCAGCGCCTACGCGGTCCTTGAGACGGCAGAGACCGGCGCCCTGTCCAGTGAAGTTGAAGCGGATCCGGCTTTGTAGGCCAGTGAATTCCAGTGGGACCGGCTTTAACCGGGAAGGCGTCGTGATGATCATGCAAATGCAGTGCATGTATCGGCCCTTTCCCGGCTAAAGCCGGTCCCACGGTTTGTCATGCGACAGCCCTGACATGTGAACGTAAACAATCTACTGAAGTCTGTTACACGTACCGGCCCGCAAGGAAGCCTGCTTTATGCGTTGCCTGCTGTTCGCTTGTCTGCTGCTGATTTCCCTGCCTTCGATCGCCCTCGACCGCTTTCAGGTGGAGGGCTATATCCTGCCCAACGGCCTGCAAGTGCTGCTCAAGCCGGGCTATGAAAAAGGCCATGTGGCGATTCGCCTGGTAGTGGGCGTTGGCTTCGATGACTTCCCCTGTGCCGACAAGGAACTGCCGCATCTGCTCGAACACCTGCTGTTCAGCGGTATCGATGACGGCGGCGAAGGAGCCCTGGAAGAGCGCATGCAGGCCCTGGGTGGCGACTGGAACGCCTTCACCAGCAACGCCGATACCACCTTCGTCATCGAAGCCCCGGCGCAGAATCAGCGCAAGGTGCTGGACTTGCTGCTGGCAATCCTCACCCGTACGCGCTTCGATCAGGGTGACCTCGACACGGCCCGGCGTATCGTCGAGCGTGAAGACGGCGGCCATTATTCGCACCTGCAACGCTGGCTTGACCGCCGCGACCTCGGCCATAGCGCCAGCGGCCAGTTGGCCGTTGAACTGGGGCTCAAATGCGCCGAGCGTCCGCAAGCTGACGACCTGAGCCTGAAGCAGGTCGAGGACGTCTATAAAGGCTGGTACGCGCCCAACAACATGACCCTGATCGGGGTCGGCGACCTCGACCGCCTGCTGCCGAGCTACCTGGAGCGCACCTTCGGCCAGATGAGCGCTGTGGAGCCCACCGATCATCCGCCCTTGCCTGCCGTCGATGGTCACGCCGAAACCCGTCGCACCCTGATGCGCGGCATGCTTGGTGATGGCGCGCGCATGCACCTGATCTACCCGGAGCCCGAACTGGGCGAGCAGCATGACGAAACCCTGGAACTGCTCAAGGCCTACCTCGACTGGGCGTTGTATAGCGATCTGCGCCTGAAGAACGGCTTGTCCTACGGGCCATGGGCCGAGCGCGAGGTGTTTGGCGACAGCGGTTTCCTCAGCCTGAATGCCGATCTGGACCGACGCGATGTCGATGAGGCCGAAGACGATATTCACAACCTGCTGCAGCGCCTGAACAAGGACGGCCTGGATCCCGCCACTTTTGCCCGCCTGCGACAGACCCTGATCGCCAAACAGGCTTGGGCCGTGCAGGGCAACAGCGCTCTGGCCGATTACTATTGGGGCTCGCTGAACGAGTATGACGACGGCCATTTCGATGACCCGGCGAAGCGGATCAAGGCCGTCAGCGTCGATACCGCCAATCAGGCCCTGCATCGCTTGCTGGCGCAGACACCCTACATGCGCATTGAAAAGCCACTATTGAGCTACGACGGCTTATATTGGCTGGTTGCGGCCATCGCGGGCCTGCTGCTATTGCTGTGCATGCTGCTGATTTGGCGCAAGCGCAGGTAGACGCTGTTATCCTGCGGCCCCTTTTTTTGTAACGACAAAGCGAACGCCTCAATGCTCGATTGGAACGCCCACATATCCCGCGTGCTTGGCCTGATGAAGCGCTATCCGGGGGTGATTGCGGCGGGCGGTTTCATTTCGGGGATTTGCAGCTTCATTCTGGTCGACCGGCAACAGGGCCTGGCCACCTGGATTGCGACGGTGATGCTGATCAGCTGGCTGTGGCTGATGGTCGAAAACAGCGCCACTGCCCTGTTCGCCCGACTGTTCAAGCGCGAGATTCCTCAGGGGCTGCTGCGCTACGGCACCCAGATGATCCATCAGGAAAGCCTGTTTTTCGTCCTGCCGTTCTTCTTTATCACCACCACCTGGAACAGCGGCCAGTCGGTGTTCACCACGGTACTGGGCATCGCCGGGCTGATCTCCATCACCGACCCGCTGTACTACCACTGGCTGGCGCCGCGGCGCTGGCTGTTCATGGCCCTGCACACGCTTACCCTGTTCGCCGCACTGCTGACGGCGCTGCCGATCATCCTGCACCTGACCACCGCCGAGAGTTACAAGCTGGCCTTGGGTATCGCCATGCTGCTTTCGTTTCCCAGCCTGGCGTCGAGCTTCCCCGTCAGCACCTGGCGTCGGGGTATCGTGTTGGTGCTGATGACCCTGTCTATCGGCGCTGCGGGCTGGGCCCTGCGTTCCTGGGTGCCCCCAGCGACACTGTGGATGACCGAGTTCGCCGTCAGCACCAGCTTCGATGAAAAGAACCGCACCCCCGGCGACAATATCGAGCAGATCAGCGCTAACCAGATGCGCAGTGGCGGTCTTTACGCCTATACCTCGATCAACGCACCGCGCGGCCTGGACGAGCAGATTTTCCACGTCTGGTCGCGTGATGGCGTGGAAATGGACCGCATTGCCATGAACATTCATGGCGGGCGCAAAGAAGGCTATCGTGCGTGGACACACAAACAGAATTTTCCGGCTGATATCGTCGGCCATTGGCAGGTACGGGTGCTGACCGAGGACGGGCAAATGATCGGCGTGCTGCGCTTTGACGTGGTCGACGGTGATCAGCCTGCGGTGACCAGCCCTGTGGTCAAACCCATGGGCCTGAAGCCGCGCGACGACTCGGCCCCCGACAAGGCAGACGCTCCAGCGAAATAGAGGCAGCATGACCACGCAGACGCTGACCGCACATGACCAATCTCCGGCAGCCACTGCCCCCGGGCGGGCCGGCAGCGCTGTGCTGGATACTTCGACTACGCCTGCGCAACTGCGCATCGACGGTGACTGGACGCTGCCCCATTACCGCGTGCTGAAGCAGCAGACCGACGCACTTGGCAGCAACTATGACGCCAGTGTGCCGGTGGACATGAGTCGCCTGCGCGCGCTGGACACGGCCGGCGCCTCGCTGCTGGTCGAGCTGCTCGGCACCGAGCGCCTGGCCAGACTGGCAGTGAATGCTCCGGAGCTGCCCCTGTCCAGCCGCGCGCTGCTGCAAACCATCCAGACTGCTTTATGTGACTACTGCGCCCCGGCCAAGGAGCCGGAAATTGCCGTCGGCATGCAGTTGTTGGCGCGTATCGGTTGCGCAGTGGACAAGGTCTGGACCGACACCCTGCAACTGCTGGGCTTTATCGGCCTGATCCTGCAAACCGTAGTGTTCAATCTGCCCCGCCCCAAGCGCTGGCGCATGACGTCGGTGATCACCCATATCGAACAGACCGGCCTCGATGCCGCACCCATCGTTGCGCTGCTGACCTTTCTGGTCGGCGCAGTAGTGGCGTTCCTGGGCGCTACGGTGCTGAAAACCTTCGGCGCGAGTATCTTCACCGTCGACCTGGTAGCGTTCTCGTTCCTACGCGAGTTTGGCGTGCTGCTGACCGCGATTCTGATGGCCGGCCGTACCGCCAGTGCCTTTACCGCGCAGATCGGCTCCATGAAGGCCAACGAAGAAATCGATGCCATCCGCACCCTCGGCCTGAGCCCTGTGGAATTGCTGGTCGCGCCACGGGTATTGGCCTTGTTGATTTCCCTGCCGCTGCTGACCTTTCTGGCGATGATCTGCGGCATTATCGGCGGCGGTGTGGTCTGCGCCTTGTCCCTGGATATTTCCCCAGCCATGTTCCTCTCTTTGTTGCAGGCCGATATCGGCGTGCAGCACTTTCTGGTGGGGATCGTCAAAGCGCCGATCTTTGCCTTTTTGATTGCTGCCATTGGTTGCCTGGAAGGCTTCAAGGTCAGCGGCAGCGCCGAGTCCGTGGGCGCCCATACCACCTCCAGCGTGGTGCAGTCGATTTTCGTGGTCATCGTCCTCGACGCCATGGCCGCACTGTTTTTCATGGAGATGGGTTGGTGATCAAGAGTCCGCACCTGCGCAGTGAAGCGGTGATCGAAGTGCGTGGCCTGTGCAATCGTTTTGGCAGCCAGAGCGTGCACGAAGACCTCGATCTGGACCTGTATCGCGGCGAAATCCTCGGCGTGGTCGGTGGCTCGGGGACCGGCAAGTCGGTGCTGCTGCGCAGCATCGTCGGCCTGCAGCGACCCAGCGCCGGGAGCATTCGGGTCTTTGGCGACGATTTGCAGCAGCTGTCGGAGAACGCTCGCTCCCAGGTCGAGCGGCGCTTTGGCGTGTTGTTTCAGAAGGGCGCGCTGTTTTCCTCCCTGACCCTCACGGAAAACGTCGCCCTGCCCTTGATTGAGCACGCCCGGCTCAGTCGCGACGAGGCCGAGCACCTGGCCGGGGTCAAGCTGGCTCTGGCCGGGTTGCCGTTGTCGGCGGCGCACAAGTACCCGGCCTCACTGTCGGGCGGCATGATCAAGCGTGCCGCTCTGGCCCGCGCGTTGGCTCTGGACCCGGACATCCTGTTTCTCGACGAACCCACAGCGGGGCTCGATCCCATCGGCGCCGCGGCCTTCGACCAGTTGATCCTGACCTTGCGCGATGCCCTGGGCCTGAGCGTGTTTCTGGTGACCCATGACCTGGACACGCTCTATACCATCACCGACCGGGTCGCGGTGCTGTCGCAGAAACGCGTGCTGGTGGCCGCGCCCATCGACAAGGTTGCGGCGACCCAGGATGCGTGGATTCACGAGTATTTCCACGGGCCGCGCGGACGCGCTGCCTACTCCGCCATGTCCCTGCCCAAAGAGGTTTGATGATGGAAACCCGTGCCCATCATGTCTTGATCGGCCTGTTCACTGTGATCGTGGTGGCGGCGGCGCTGCTGTTCGGCCTGTGGCTGGCCAAGTCCAGTGTCGACAGCGCCTTCAAGGATTACGAAGTGGTGTTCAACGAGGCGGTGACCGGCCTGACAAAGGGCAGCGCCGTGCAGTACAGCGGCATTACTGTGGGCAGCGTCATGCAGCTGCGGCTGGACCCCAAGGACCCGCGCCGGGTGCTGGCGCAGATCCGCCTGGTCGGCGAAACCCCGATCAAGCAGGACACTCAGGCCAAGCTGGCGCTGACGGGCATCACCGGCACCTCGATCATTCAGCTCAGTGGCGGCACGCCGCAGAGCCCGGAGCTGATCGGCCTCGACGGTCGCCTGCCAGTGATCATCGCCTCGCCCTCGCCCATCTCGAGGCTGCTCAACGACAGCAATGACCTGATGAGCAGCATCAACCAGCTGCTGCATAACGCCAACCAGATGTTCTCCGCCGAGAACGTGCAGAACCTTTCCGCCACCCTCGCCCATCTGGAGCAGGCGACCGGCGCCGTGGCCGATCAGCGCGATGACATCCGCCAGACCCTCAAGCAGATGGGCCTGCTCAGCAAGCAGGCCAGCGCCACTCTGGAGCAGACCGCCGGGCTGATGCGCAGCGCTGGCGGCCTGCTTAACAATGAGGGCAAGCAGGCATTCACCAGTGCCGAGCAGGCGATGAAGTCCCTGGCCCAGAGCACTGCGACCATCAATGGCCTGCTCAAGGACAATCGCCAGTCTCTGGATAGCGGCATGCAGGGCCTCAATGACCTCGGCCCGGCAATCAACGAATTGCGCGAGACTCTGGCCTCGCTGCGGGCGGTGTCCAAGCGTCTGGAAGCCAACCCCAGCGGCTATTTGCTCGGGCGTGACAAGAACAAGGAGTTTGAACCATGACAGGCCTGAAATCAGTGGTAGGCCGCTGCTTGATCGTGAGTGCGATGGCGCTATCCAGCGCCTGCTCGATCCTGCCGCCTGCCGAACCGATGGATGTCTATCAGTTGCACGGCGGGCCTTACTCGCGCCTGACCGGCACGAATGAGCTGGTGCGCTGGTCCCTGCGCATCGATCGGCCCAAGGCCAGCGAGGCTCTGGACAGCCCGCGCATTGCCGTGGTGCCTCAGGACAACCTGATCAGCAGCTACAAAGGCGCGCGCTGGAGCGACGCCGGGCCGCTGATGCTGCGTAACCAGATTCGCGACCTGTTCGTCACCGACCATCGGGTGCAGGCCGTCAGCACCGATGACACTAATCTGCAGGCCGACTTCGAGCTAAATGGCGACCTGCTGGCCTTTCAGAGCGAATACCGGGGGGCGGCGATTGAAGTGGTGATTCGCTACGACGCGCGATTGGTCGACGACCGCCAGCGCATCATCGCCAGCCACCGCTTCGAAGTGCGTCAGCCAGCCAAGGGCAAGGAAGTACCGGCGGTAGTTGCGGCTTTTGACACTGCGAGCAACGAGCTGGCGTGGCAGGTATTGGAGTGGACGTTGCAGGAAGGGAGCAAGAATCACCCCTCCTCAAGATAAGCGCAGATCCGTGGGAGCGAGGCTTGCCTGCGAAGAGGCCGGTACATTCAAAACATTTGTTGTGAAAGATAAATCGCTTTCGCGGGCAAGCCTCGCTCCAACGCAGGCGTCTTTTATCACTCACCCTAGGCAGTAGCCCCAAAGAACCAATAGCAGACAAAAATCGCCGCAATCACCCCTGCCAACTCCGCCAGCAACGCGCAGCCCACTGCATGCCGGGCGCGCTGGATGCCGACGGCGCCGAAATACACCGCCAACACATAGAAGGTGGTTTCGGTGCTGCCCTGAATCGTCGCCGCCACCAGCGCCGGGAAACTGTCCACGCCCTGGGTCTTCATGGTCTCGATCAGCATGGCCCTGGCCGCGCTGCCGGAGAACGGTTTGACCAACGCCGTGGGCAAGGCATCGACGAAACGGGTATCCAGGCCCAGCCACTGCACCACATGGCGAATGCCTTCCAGACCGAAGTCCAACGCCCCGGATGCGCGCAACACGCCCACCGCGCAGAGCATCGCCACCAGATAGGGCAGCAGGCTCTTGGCCACGTCGAAGCCTTCCTTGGCACCTTCGACGAACATCTCGTAGACCTTGACCTTACGCAGCGCGCCGACGATCAGGAATAGCAGGATCAGGCCGAACATCATCAGGTTGCCGAGGATCGACGACAGACTCGCCAGGGCCGTGGCTGACAGGGTCGCCAGCAGGGCCATGAAGCCACCCAGGATCAGCGCGCCAGGCACCAGGTACGCGAGCACCACCGGGTCCCACAGCCGCAGGCGCTGCATGAAGGCCACCGACAGCAGGCCCACCAGGGTCGAGGCGCTGGTCGCCAGCAGGATCGGCAGAAACACCAGGGTAGGGTCCACGGCACCTTGCTGGGCGCGATAGATAAAGATCGTCACCGGCAGCAGGGTCAGGGACGACGCATTGAGTACCAGGAACAGGATCTGCGCGTTACTGGCCGTGGTTTCGCTGGGGTTAAGCTCCTGCAGCGAACGCATGGCCTTCAGGCCGATCGGCGTGGCGGCGTTGTCCAGGCCCAGGGCGTTGGCGGCGAAGTTCAGGGTGATCAGGCCCAGGGCGGGGTGCCCGGCCGGCACGCCCGGCATCAGGCGCAAGAACAGCGGCCCGAGAACCTTGGCCAGCCAGTCGACAATCCCGGCCCGCTCGGCGATACGCAGGAAGCCCAGCCAAAGAGTGAGAGTGCCGAACAGCACCACCATGACCTCGACCGACAGCTTGGCCATGGCAAAGATACTTTCCACCATCGCGGCAAAGATCCCGGCGTTGCCGCCCACCAGCCATTGCGCCAGTGCCGACACCGCTGCCACGAGAAAAAAGCTGAGCCATAGGCCATTGAGCATCAGGCGGATCCTTCAACTGAAAACTACTGATAAAAACACGTTGTGGGACCGGCTTTAGCCGGGAAAGCGTCGGTCCAGCCGATACTCTTCCATCGTCTGGTAACCCTTCTTCCCGGCTAAAGCCGGTCCCACAACAACCCCCACACCGAGTGGGATTTTTATGTGACGCGGCGATGATAGCGGTGGCACCCCGCAAACAACAAACCCCGAAGATGTCGGGGTTTGTGTGTGCTGCGTCGCCGGGGTTATTCGGCGGCGGGGCGGCCTGCCGGAACAGCTTCCTTGCTACGCCAGTGCGGCAGGGAGTTCCAATAGCGCTGGCCCTTGGCATCGTCGTACATGCCTTCCCAGCGCGCGATAACCAATACGGCCAAGGCGTTGCCGATTACGTTCAGCGCGGTGCGGGCCATGTCCATGATGCGGTCGACGCCAGCAATAAAGGCCAGGCCTTCCAGCGGGATGCCAGCGCTGCCCAAGGTCGCGAGCAGGACCACGAAGGACACGCCCGGCACACCGGCAATACCCTTGGAGGTGACCATCAGGGTCAGCACCAGCATGATCTGAGCGCCGACCGACAGGTCAATGCCATACAGCTGAGCGATAAAGATGGCGGCGATGCTCTGATACAGAGTCGAGCCGTCGAGGTTGAACGAGTAGCCGGTCGGCACCACGAAGCTGCAGATGGCTTTCGGCGCGCCGTAGGCTTCCATCTTCTCGATGACCCGTGGCAGCACGGTTTCGGAGCTGGCGGTGGAGTAGGCCAGTACCAGCTCATCCTTGAAGATGCGCATCAGCTTGATCACTGAGAAGCCGAACAGGCGAGCAATCAGGCCCAGGACCACGAAGGCGAAGAAGGCAATCGCGACGTAAACCAGGATCACCAGCTTGGCCAGCGGCAGCAGCGAGGCAAAACCGAAGTTGGCGACGGTCACGGCGATCAGGGCGAATACGCCGATCGGGGCGTAGTTCATGATCATGTGAGTGACCTTGAACATGGTTTCCGAAACGCCCTGGAACACCTTGACCAGAGGCTCGCGCACGTCGTTTTGCAGAGCCGACAGGCCCATGCCGAACAGCACCGAGAAGAAAATGATCGGCAGCATGTCGCCACGGGCAACCGCTGCGAAGATATTCGACGGGATCAGGTTGAGAATGGTCGCGATAAAGGCGTGATCATGCTGAACTTCGGCAGTGGTCTTCTGGTACTGGGAGATATCCACAGTACCCAGGGTGCTCATGTCGATGCCGCTACCCGGGTGGAACAGATTGGCCAGCACCAAGCCGACGATGATGGCGACGGTGGTGACGATTTCGAAATAGATAATGGTTTTAAGGCCGATGCGCCCAAGCTTCTTGGCATCGCCAACTCCGGCGATCCCCACGATCAGCGACGAGACGACAATCGGGATGACGATCATCTTGATCAGGCGAATGAAGATATCGCCTGCCGGTTGCAGAATGTTGCTGATCCACCAGGCCTTCTCGGCGCTGAAGTGGTTGAGCAGCGCCCCCAGCGCGACGCCCAGTACCAGGCCAATGACGATTTGCCAGGCGAGGCTCAGTTTTGCCTTCTTCATATCGTTACCCTTGTTTTCAAGTGGCCAGGGCTTCTGAAACCGACATTTACCGTGCCGTTTTCAGGCATTGGCTTTTAACGCCGAAATGGATCCAGAAATACCCTGAAGATCACTGCAAACGAGCGTCCCAGCTCTGTAGCAGGCGAAAAAAGGCGCAACTATTCCGATGCAGGAGGGGTGCGTCTAATGCCGTAAATGACTACCCCATGCCGAATCGGCATAACGCTTGGGGGCGGATAAAGCCGCAGGCGACTGGAAGGAGGGCGTGACGAAATGCCGCTATCGGGCTTCAGGCTTGCTAAAACGTCGCCTGTAGCGCGGCAAGGGAGGGCAACAAGAGATGTGTTTCAAATAAAGAACGTCACATCAGCGGCAAGGCGCGAGGACGAAAATTCTCGATAAGTGGCTGATTTATTTCAGGTCGGCTCAAGGGATTGACAATTTATAGGTCGAGCAGGACCGGCTTGGCAGGGAGGAGGTCGCTGACGTCCTTCCTGTTGAAACCGGTCCTGTCGCCTCACCTGACCCGGCCCTCATCGGAGGCACTCCCTGTGCCCCTAGGTCACGCCGATCAACCTCATCAGCGCATCCCGGCCCCTTGGTCATGCGCGCACCGTCCTCGGGTGGCGCAGCGTTCGGAGAGCACAGTGTCGTGCTCTCGTCGTGATTCAGTACCAGTTCGGGTCTTTGCGCAGCTCTTCTTGCAACAGAGCCTGCATGCCCTCATCGGGTTTGCCCAGATAGCGGACGGTGTCATGGCGCGTCGGTGATTTGTCCGCCGGCAAGCCAGCAGGCACCTCCACCAACATCGCATAGGCGTCCTTTTTGTTAAAAGTGAACGCCACGATCAGGCGTTTGTTTCGGCAGCTATCTGCTGTTTCGCACAGTGGCCCGACCAGGTATTTCTTACCTTTTTCGGTCACTGCAGACATTTGCTCGGTACTGGCGCCGGAGAGATTGATCACCCAATCGGGTAAACGTTCCTCGCGTTTGACCAGGCCCGTCCACGTTTCACGGTATTCGGGGCCAGCGTGCAGTAACTCGTTAACCCGAAATTGCCCGTCATTGCCTGCCAGGATGCTGGCGCTGCCGCCCATTAGCAGGGCGGCGACCAGTGACTGCCAACGAGTCAGCATGTTCAGCCTCGACCGCGACGACCGAAGAAGAACGACACTACGAACATCACCAGGAACACGATGAACAGGATCTTCGCGATACCGGTTGCAGTACCTGCGATACCACCGAAGCCCAGTACGGCAGCGACAATGGCGATGATCAGAAACGTGATAGCCCAACTCAACATGGTGAATCTCCTTTCTTTGCGTTTTAAATCAGGTAAGCAACAGAGGGATCAGAAGATCCAGCTTTGACGTTGCGGCATTTCACCCACTTCTTTGGCAGCCGCCTGGTTTTCTACAGACGTGAAGCTCAGTGCCGCTTCCTTGGTAACAGGCGCGGTCGCTGCGGTGAAAGGGGTGTGATGAATCATGGAAATGCGGTTGACCGCAGGGTTTTGATCGACGGAGGTCCAATGAACGAACTGCTGAACCACGATCAAGGTCACCAACAACGCCAAGCTCAAAAACAGGCCTTGCTGAATGTGCGCTGGGGAAACCTTTGATTTGGCAAAGTGCAGGCTGTTCATCCGAAGCTCCTTCCACCTGGGTGGCATTCAATCTTGTCGTGGCCGATACGTCCCGGCCTTGCTTGAAGGAGATATTGCAGCCTGCATGCCAGCTTTTTTTAAATAAAAAACTCAATAAAATCAATAAATTGCAATTGATGTGGGAATCTTCCTGCGAGCATCCTGCACGATTAAACATTTAGCGTCGTGCGTTTTGCATGATCACTCGCAGGAACTCGGGTCAGCCCGTACTGCGTGCCATCACCTTGAGCGCATCTGCATTCACGCCTTTGACCCCACGGATGTTGCGGGTAATTTCCACTGCCAGTTCCTTTTCGGCGAAATTGGCGACCACCCCGTTGAGGGTGACCAGACCGTCCTTGGTCTCGACCTTGATATTCAAACCGTCCAGATTGCGGCTATAAATCAGGCTGGATTTCACCTTGCTGGTGATCCATGCATCGCTCAGCTGCTCGGCGGGATTGCTGGCCTGGGGTTCTGTGCGCGAGGCGATGGAGTCGGCGGCGCTGATGCTGATCAGGTTGTTCACGCTGGTCACGCCATCGGTATTGCTCGCCAGGCTGCCGGCCAAATCCTTGCCTTCGGGGCTGGTCGCGCGGCCCTTGAGGGTGACCACGCCGGCCTCGCTATCGACGTCGATATTCAGCGCTTCAGTCACGCTGTTCCATAGCAGTTTGGATTTCACCGTGGCGGTGAGGGTCGCATCCTCAAAGCGCTGGGCCATATTGGCTTTGGTGCCCGGCTCGGCGGCGACGTTGGCGTCGATTTCCAGCTGGTTATCGACCTTTTGAATGCCTTGGGTATCCATGGCAATGCGTTCGGCCAGTTCCCGGTCGACCTGATTCTCTACTTTACCCTTGAGCAACGCCGTGCCCTGTTCGACATGCACGTCGATCTTGAATGGGCTCAGGTGTCGGTTGAGGGCGAAGGCCGTCCAGATTGAACCTTCTTGACGGGCTTCGGCCAATTGAGTGGGCAGATCGCTTTGTGCGGCGCTGGCCATGAACGGGGCAAGGCCCAGGGCGAGGGTGGTGGCGGTGGCCAGGGCGAGCTTTTTCAGCGGGGGCATGGCACGTCTCCATTGATGGCGATGCGTGGGTTTTCAGGTTTGTCATGTGTTTAGACAAGCCTATGAACCTCGCAAGCCATGTGCCAGCCCTGATAGTCGGATAAATACCTTTTAAATTCAGTCGGTTAAATTAAATCTTGGCAGATAGATACCATGCAGCCCGCATAATCAATCAGAATTCGCCATGCAACTTGCACGATTATTCCCTGACTAACGAAGATCATTTACTTAGGAGCGTAGGAAAAATGGAAGAAGCCACTGACATTCAGGGCCGTATTCTGCTTGTGGATGACGAATCCGCGATCCTTCGAACGTTCCGCTATTGCCTTGAAGACGAGGGCTACACCGTCGCAACCGCCAATAGCGCGGCCCAGGCCGAGTCGCTATTGCAGCGCCAAGTGTTCGACCTGTGCTTCCTGGACCTGCGTCTTGGCGAAGACAACGGCCTTGAGGTACTGGCACAAATGCGCATTCAGGCGCCATGGATGCGGGTAGTCATAGTGACCGCGCACTCGGCAGTGGATACGGCGGTGGACGCTATTCAGGCCGGCGCTGCCGATTATCTGGTCAAGCCCTGCAGCCCGGATCAATTGCGTCTGGCCACGGCCAAACAGCTCGAAGTACGACAACTGTCGGCGCGCCTGGAAGCCTTGGAAGGCGAAGTGCGCAAGCCCAAGGACGGTCTGGACTCCCATAGCCCGTCGATGATGGCTGTACTGGAAACCGCGCGTCAGGTGGCCAATACCGATGCCAACATCCTTATTCTCGGCGAGTCCGGTACCGGCAAGGGCGAGCTGGCCCGGGCCATTCACGGCTGGAGCAAGCGCGCCAAGAAGTCCTGCGTAACGATCAACTGCCCGTCGCTGACCGCCGAACTGATGGAAAGCGAACTGTTCGGTCATAGTCGCGGCGCCTTCACCGGCGCCAGCGAGAGCACGCTCGGCCGGGTCAATCAGGCAGATGGCGGTACGTTATTTCTTGACGAGATCGGCGATTTTCCGCTGACGTTGCAACCCAAGTTGCTGCGTTTCATTCAGGACAAGGAATACGAGCGCGTGGGCGATCCGGTCACCCGCCGCGCTGACGTGAGGATCCTGGCAGCCACCAACCTCAATCTGGAGGACATGGTACGCAGCGGTCGTTTCCGCGAAGACCTGCTGTATCGCCTGAACGTCATCACCCTAAACCTGCCGCCATTGCGCGAGCGCAGCGAAGACATCCTGACTCTGGCCGATCGTTTTCTCGCCCGTTTCGTCAAGGATTACGTGCGACCGGCCCGCGGTTTCAGTGAAGAGGCCCAGGCAGCGCTGCTCAACTATCGCTGGCCCGGCAATATCCGTGAGCTGCGCAACGTGATCGAGCGCGCCAGCATCATCTGCGGGCAGGAGCGTGTGGAAGTCAGCCATCTTGGGATGGGTGAGCAGCCGACCAACAACGCCCCGCGTGTCGGCGCCGCATTAAGTCTTGATGAGTTGGAAAAGGCCCATATCGGCGCCGTGCTTGCCACCAGCGACACTCTGGATCAGGCAGCCAAGACCCTGGGCATTGATGCCTCCACGCTGTACCGCAAACGCAAGCAGTACAACCTGTGACCCGCCCATGAAACTGGCGATGAAGTTGCGAACCCGACTATTTCTGAGTATTTCGGCGCTAATTACCGTCGCTTTGCTGGGGTTGCTGCTTGGGTTGGTCAGTGTCGTGCAAATGGCCAAGACCCAGGAAGCATTGATTCAGCACAGTTTTGAAACCCTCGACATGGGGCTCAAACTGCGGCAAAACCTGGGTGATCAACTGGTGATCATGCTCAAGGGCAGGCCGGATAGTGCTGCCCTGAAGAGCACGCAGGCGCAATTCAGCGAGTTGTTAAGCGGCGCGACTGAGTACGAGCGCGAGAACCATCTTCGCACCGGTTTCGGCGACGTTTCCCAGGCTTACAAGAGCTTTATCGACACCTACGAGCAGTCTGATGGCGGCTCGCGCAGCCTGCGCGACAACTCGGCGCTGAGCTCCAGTTTCAATGCCTTGCGCACTTCACTGCTGGCTTCGCACAAGCTCGCTCTGGACAGCATCAGCGAGGCCGAGAGTGATTCGCGCCAGCGCGCGCTGTGGATTGCGGGGCTGCTGGGGTTGGTTGGTATCGCAGTATTGGGCATCGGTTTCATCACGGCTCACGGCATCGCCCGACGCTTCGGCGCGCCCATCGAGGCGCTGGCCAAGGCTGCGGACAATATCGGCCAGGGTAATTTCGAAGTGACACTACCGATTTCGTCGGCGGCAGAGATGAACCAGTTGACCCGCCGTTTTGGCATCATGGCCGAAGCCTTGCGCCAGCATCAGGCGACCAACGTCGACGAGCTGCTGGCCGGTCAGCAACGCTTGCAGGCAGTGCTCGACAGTATCGACGACGGTCTTCTGATCATCGATCGCCAAGGGCGCCTGGAGCACCTTAATCCTGTGGCTCAACGGCAACTGGGTTGGGACGAGGGGCGGCTCGGGCAGGGGCTTGGTGAGGCGCTGGAGCGTCCGGAAATGGACGAGCAGCTGTACTTGACCCTGCGCGGTGGTACGCCGGATCAAGCGCCCGAAGACTTGAGCGTCGAAGTGGATGGTGAGATACGCCTGCTGACCTACAGTCTGACTCCGGTCAGCCACACCAAGGGGCATATTCTCGGTGCGGTGATGGTTCTGCACGATGTCACCGAGCAGCGTGCCTTCGAGCGGGTGCGCAGTGAGTTTGTCCTGCGCGCTTCCCATGAGTTGCGTACCCCGGTGACCGGCATGCACATGGCTTTCGGACTGTTGCAGGAGCGTCTGCATTTCCCTGCCGAATCCCGGGAAACCGACCTGTTGACCACGGTCAACGAAGAAATGCAGCGCCTGATGCAGTTGATCAACGACCTGCTGAACTTCTCTCGCTATCAGAATGGCCTGCAAAAACTCAGCCTTGGTGCGGTCGCCGTCGACGAACTGCTTGAGCACACGCGTGACCGCTATGAAGTCCAGGCCCAGGAGCGCGGAATAGTGCTGATGGTGGAGATGCAGGGCACCCTGCCGCATCTGCATGCCGACCGCGCGCAGCTGGATCGGGTGTTGGAAAACCTGCTCGACAACGCCCTGCGCCACACGCCCGACAACGGCCTGATCCGTCTGCAGGCCCGGCGGCACGCCGAGCGGCTGATCATCGGTGTCGAAGATAACGGTGAGGGTATTGCCTACGGGCAGCAGGGTCGGATCTTCGAGCCGTTCGTTCAGGTCGGCCGCAAGAAAGGCGGCGCGGGTCTTGGGTTGGCGCTGTGCAAGGAGATTGTCCAGTTGCATGGCGGGCGCATGGGTGTTTATTCACGGCCGGGGCAAGGGACGCAGTTCTATATGGCGTTGCCGGTTTGATTGGGTTGTAACCTTTGTAGGAGATGCCGAAGGCTGCGAACGGCTTTGTCTGATATAGCGCTTTCGCAGCCTTCGGCAGCTCCTGCAGAACTCCTGCATTCTCAGATATCACGCCACATCATCCGTGCGCCGTCCCTTCTGTCTGCGCCGTCCGCCTGTCACCAATTCCCTGAATTGACCTGCACTCAGCGGTCGGGCGAACAGCCAGCCCTGGCCGTAGAGCACGCCTTCGCTCCTTAGTAGGGTTGCTTGCGCCTCAAACTCTATGCCCTCGGCGATCACACGCAGTTGCAGGGCGTGGGCCATGCGGATGATGTGAGGGGCGACCCCGCTGCTGGCCGCGTCGTGGCCCAGGGCGTCGATGAATGCCTTGTCGATTTTCAGACAATCCACCGGCAGGGTCTGGAGATAGGCCAGGCTGCAATAACCGGTGCCAAAATCGTCGATCAGCACTTGGTGGCCGCGATCACGCAGGGTTTGCAGGTGGTTGCGCGCCACTACCACATCGATCAATCCGCGTTCGGTCACTTCAAAGGCGATCTGCTGCGGCGCAACTTTATGCAGGGCCAGCAGGCGCGCCGTGACCCGGCCGATGCGTGGGGCCATGACGTCGCAGGCCGCCAGATTGACCGAGATATACAGCCGTGGATTGGCCCGTAGCAATGGCCCCAGTTGTTCCAGGGTCTGTTGCAGGACGAAGTCGGTGATCTGGCGAATCTGTCCGGTGTTTTCCGCCAGCGGGATGAACAGATCGGGGCTGGTCAGGGTGCCGTCCGGGCGCCGCCAGCGCACCAATGCTTCAGCGCCGACGCACAGGCGGCTGTCGAGGTCGAATATCGGCTGATATAACACCTGCAGTTCGCCACGGCGCACAGCGCCATGCAGCTCGCCGCCGAGGGAGCGGCGCTGCCGGGCCAGTTGTAGCACCAATGCGCCGATGCATAATGCTATCAGCAGGCTGACCGGCACCAGCAGCCACCAGGCGGCAGTGATGTTTTGCTGCAGGCTGCTGCGCGGGGCGATGACCACCAGTTGATATTCGGGGCTTTGCGTCGGCATGCGGTAAATCAGCTGCGTGCCGGTACTGATCAGGGTCTGGGAGCTGGTGTTGGACCAATCCGGGGTCGGCGGCCAAGGCTGATCCGCTCCAAGTGCCGGTATGGCCTTCAGGCCGTTATTGAGCACCACCAACAGACTGGCTTGCGCGGGCAGGTCGACGACATCGGTCAGGTGGCCGCGGGACGTAGAGACCCGGAAGTCCCCGCGACCCAACACCAGGGCGGCGAGATTGTCATCCGGCTGGGCTGACGTGTTGAGCCAGTAATCATAAGCAGGCCCGCGAATGTCCGGCGCCCTTGGCGGCGCCAGCATGCTGGGTCGCGACCAACTGGAACAAACCTGACCGTCGCCCACGTACGCTGCTTCGTAGATAAATCGATAACTGGAAATTACCTGGCGCAGGCGCTCGACCAGTTGCGGTGTGCATTGGCGCAAGGGTTGCGCCTCCAGTTGGTCGAGCCCTGCACGCAATTGAGCGAACAACTGCTCAAGACGGATCAGGAAGCGCGAGCCCTGGGCATTCATCTGCTCGCTCTCGTTCTGCCTGGCCTGATGCACCGCCAGCCCGGCACTGCCGCACAACAGCAGCACGGCACTGAGCAGTGCTGCGGAGAGGGCCAGCGGCAAAGGGCGGCAGAGCAGGATTCGCAGGCTTGCAGCATTGAACATTGCGGGGATCTCGGTAGATACCCATCAGGTATAGCAAGCGTCAGAAAAAAAGCACGCTTATGCGGCGAACGGCACTGATAAAGATAACTACCCGCCGTTACTCGCTTTTATTGAGGACCTGCAGAATCGCTGCGCTTTGCACGTCGGCCTCGCCATCAAAGCGCTCGGGACGGTAATGCATCTGGAAGGCGGCCAGTACATGGCGGCTGGCCACGTCCCACTCGCCGGTTTGCGGGGTTGCATAGCCAAGACGCGCCAGTTGCTGCTGGAACCAGGCCGGGCTGGGGATTTCTTCAATCATCATGGCTTGGCGTCGAGCGACCTCGGCTTCATTGGGCCAGATGCCGATGCCTTCCTGAGCCAGGCGTTTCCACGGGAACATCGGACCAGGATCGAGCTTGCGTAAAGGCGCGATGTCGCTATGGCCCAGGACATGACGTGGATCGATATGATTGCGTGCGATCACATCTTTTAGCAGCACAATCAGTGCCTGTACCTGATCTTCATTGTACGGGTACCAGACGCGCCCGGTCGGCGAGTCAGTGTAGCCAGGGTTGACGATCTCGATGCCGATGGAGCTGGAATTGAGCCAGGTGCGGCCTTCCCACTCGCTTTCCCCGGCGTGCCAGGCGCGGTCGTTTTCATCGACCAGCTTGTAGATAGTCGCCGGAGAATCGCCGATCAGGTAATGGCTGCTGACCTCGCCGCGAGTCAGTAACTCAAGGGAGCGTTCCAGCGAGGCGGAGGTGTAGTGGACGATGACGTATTGCACGCGGTTGTCATGATTGGTGGGCGTCAGGTGACTGGTGTCATACCGGTTGGCGGTGACACAGGAGGTCAGCAAAACGAAAAACAACAGAGAAAGCAGCAGTTTCATGACGCACCGGGCCTGGCTGGCAGGAAATGCAATAGCATAACGTAATGCTGTGCCAAGGTTGCATATTGACTGTAGCGGCAGTGTGTCAGGCTATTAACCCTGCTCGACGCGATTGCGGCCGCTTTCCTTGGCGCGGTACAAGGCCTGATCCGCGCGCTTGAGCGCCACATCGGTGCGCTCGCCCTGACGCAGCGCGGTTACGCCGATCGAGACAGTAATGGTCACCGGCTCGCTCTTGAAGTGGAACGGGCAGGCTTCCACGGCCGCGCGCAGCTTTTCCAGGTGGACAAGGCCGGTGCCGACCGTGGTGTTGGGCAGCAGCATGACGAATTCTTCGCCGCCGAAGCGTGCGATGAAATCCTCCGAGCGCAGGCGTTGTTTGAGTTGGCTGGCGATGATCTTCAGGACCTTGTCGCCAGCCAGATGGCCGTAGCCATCGTTGATGCGCTTGAAATGGTCCAGATCGAAGATGCACATCAGCAGGCTGCTTTTGTTCTTCTGCCAGCGGTCGGTTTCCTGCTCCAGACGTTCGCCCCAGGCCGCGCGGTTGGGCAGGTTGGTCAGCGGGTCGATCAGGGCTTTTTGCCGCTGTTCTTCCAGGTGGCTGCGGAAACCCAGGGCTTCCTGTTCCATGGTCGCCACCCGTGCAGACAACCCTTGCAGCTTGGCCGCCACTTCCTGCTCGCGGGCATCGCGTTGCTGCTGGTGGTGGTCCATGGTGCCGATCAGGGTTTCCAGGCGGCTTTCCAGGATGTGCTTGAGAGTCGGCAAGTCTGCCGCGCCCTGAACGCTGGTCTGCAAGCCACCCACCTGTTCGCGCAACTGGCTGTCGTACTGACGTGAAGTCGCGTGGTGGTCGGCGTGGTCTTCGCTGGCTGCTTGCAGGTTGCTCTGAAATGACTCCAGGCGCTCGTTGAGCTGTTGCAGATAAATTTCAAATTCGTGCTGACCACCGTCGGTGATTGCCAGCATCAAGACTGCAAGATCGTCGAGGATCGGCAGCAATTCGTACCAGTTAAGCCCATGTTCCAGGCGCAGACGCATCGCTTCGGCCTGGGGGCGATGGTGTTCGGGCAGAACCAGGTCGTTGAGCAGGCCCAACAGGGTTTCTTCGATATGGGCGGCGACCGAGCTGTAGCTGGGCTCGGGGGAGGACGGCAGGGCGAATTCACCTTCGCCTTCGGTCTCTTCGCCTGCTTCGCCGCTTTCTTCGCTCTCGTCCTCGGCTGCTGTCTCGGGCCGATAGTCGAATTCCACGGCCGGGGTAGGGGCCAGCAGGAACTCCAGCGCCGGATCGACGACAGGGGCGACCGCTTGAGTTTCGTGTTGAGTGGCGAGTGGAGCCGCGACAGGTGTGCCCGGTGTCGCGGGCTCGGGGGCGGCTACGAGTTCGTCCTGAGCCTTGACCGGTACAGGCTCGACTGCGGCTATCGGTTGCGGAGTCGGGGCTGCAGCCTGTGCAGCCATCACCGCTGCGGCAGGAGCAGCCTCTGTAACGGCAGTAGCCGCGACAGGTGCTGCGGGTTTTGCCACTGCTGCTGGCGCTGCGGGGATGGGCGCCACAGTTGCTACGTCATCATCCTCGTCGTCATCACCGCTATGCTGCGTAGCCTGAGGTGCGCTGGCGATTGCTGCGGCGGGGGCGGGTGCGGGCGCTCCCTGCGTCTCGTCGTGACCGGCTTCCTTACTGCCAAACAGGCGTTGTAGCAGGCCGGGGCGTTCGGTTTCGTCTTTTTCCAGAAACGTCAGCGCCCGGCCCTGCAGGCCGCTCAGTTCGCTGAGCAGCAGCGGCAGTTCCCGGGCCTGGCTGGCGCGCTCTTCAAGATCCTTGGCGAAGCGCTTAAGTGGTTTGCTGACATCCCGTGGCAGCGGCAGGGTTTGCAGTTGCGTGACCAGTGCGGCCAGAGCGCTGCTGATTTGCCCCACGCGCACTTCGCGGCGTTGCTCGGAGTCGAGTACGGCCTTTTCCAGTCGCGGAATGAGACCGGCAAGGCCTGCGTCCATATCGTCCTTGCGCACGATCTCGCGCATTTCTTTCATGCACAGGTCGACCGCCTTGTCGGTGCCTTCCGCCGCCAGGCTGCTGCGCACCAGGCCGCGACGCAACAGGTCGAGGCGGGCATTCCAGCGCCGTTCGAGCTTGTCCTGTTGTTCGATGCCCTTGAGGTATTTTTCTTTCCAGCGCTCTGCTTCTTCGCTCATGCAAGGGGTCCGGCAGGGTTACCTGGCACAGGCAGCGAGTCCTTGCGCAGCGAATCGGGGAGGCGGATCTCCACGGCTACGGGCAGGTGATCGGATATGGGTTGGGCCAGCACTGCAACCCGTTCGAGGGTCAGTGTAGGGCTGAGCAAAATATGGTCAAGGCAGCGTTGCGGCCGCCAACTGGGAAAAGTCGCTTCGACTTGCGGAGCAAGCAGCCCCAGATCGCGCAATGGCGAGTGTTCCAGCAGATCAACGGCGTGGGTGTTCATGTCGCCCATGAGAACCTGGTGCTTATAATCGCTGATCATGTCGCGAATATACGCAAGTTGCATGGTTCGGGTACGTGCCCCCAGAGCAAGGTGCATCATCACCACGACCAGCGCGTCCGCACCTTCACCAAAACGCACAAGAATGGCACCGCGGCCAGCTGGGCCGGGCAGCGGATGGTCTTCAAGGGCGGTCGGGCACAGGCGGCTGAGCACGCCGTTGCTGTGCTGGGCAAAACGCCCGAGATTTCGGTTTAGCTGTTGATACCAGTAAGGGAATGCGCCGAGGTGAGCCAGATGCTCGACCTGATTGACGTAGCCAGAGCGCATGCTGCCGCCATCGACTTCCTGCAGGGCGACCAGATCAAAATCATTGAGCAGGTTGCCGATCTTCTGCAGGTTGTTGGCGCGCCCTGTGTGCGGCAGCAGGTGCTGCCAGCTGCGGGTCAGGTAATGTTGGTAGCGCTCGGTGCTGATGCCCACCTGAATATTAAAGCTGAGCAAGCGCAGCCGACCGTCAGCCGGGAGTGCGCTTGCCTGCAGGTGGTGTTCGTTGACCTTGGGATCAGGTCGGCCAACGACACGCTCACTACGCCAGCGACGCATGGCCGCTTACTGCTTCACGCCCGCCGCGCGCTCTTTGGCGATAAGGTCGTCAGCCAGTTTCAAGGTCGCTTCCGGGCCGCCGGCAGAGGCGATGTCGAAGCGATACTTGCCATTGACGATCATGGTGGGTACGCCAGTAATCTCGTACTTCTTGGCCAATTCCTTGTACTGCGCGATCTTGCCTTTGACGGCGAACGAGTTGAAGGTTTCGAGGAACTTGGCTTTGTCGACGCCTTGGGTGGCCACGAATTCAGCCATGTCGTTTGGATCGGTCAGGCGCTTGCCGCCTTTCTGAATCGCGTCGAATACCGCTGCGTGAACCTTTTTCTCTACACCCATGGTGTTCAGGGTGATGAACAGTTGGCCGTGGGCATCCCATGGGCCGCCGAACATGGCTGGAATGCGGACGAAGTGAACGTCAGCCGGCAGCTTTTCGATCCATGGATTGATGGTCGGCTCGAAAGCGTAGCAGTGCGGGCAGCCGTACCAGAACATTTCCACGACTTCGATCTTGCCTGGCTCGGAGACAGGCACAGCGCTCTTTAGCTCCACGTAGGGTTGGCCGGCATTGGCTGGCTCAGCCGCCTGGGCGGACATACCGAATGCGCTGGCAACAACCAGTGCGGCGCTGAGAATCAGATTACGCATGCTTAACTCCTGAGACAGTTTGAGTCGTCTTCCAATGACCGTAATAGACAGATCGTGGAGACATCAGTTCGCTAGTGTAACGCTGGCAGGCACAAAAAAGGGCCGCCGAGGCCGCCCTTTTTAACACCGTGTAGCCACTCAAATCATGTGAAAAGATTTCTATTTATTTGAGCCGATTTCTTAACGATCCCTTAATTATCAATGCAGGCCCTGAATGTACTGCGACAGGGCTTCGATATCCTTGTTGCTCAGCTTCGCGGCGATGGAACGCATGACAGTTTCGCCATCGTTGGTGCGCTCGCCTTCGCGGAATGCAGTGAGCTGCTTGGCGATATAGGCTGCATGTTGACCGCCCAGATGCGGGAAGCCGGCGGGAGAGTTGCCTGCGCCGTCAGGCGAGTGACAGCCGATGCACGATGGCATGCCCTGGTCCAGCTTGCCGCCGCGGAACAGCGCTTCACCCTTGGCGACCAGATTCGGATCGGCGGCACCTACCGAGCCTTTCTGGCTCGAGAAGTAAGCGGCGATATCGGCCATGTCCTGATCGCTGAGGTTGGTCAGCAGGCCGGTCATTTCCAGTACCGTACGCTTGCCGTCCTTGATGTCATGCAGTTGCTTGAGCAGGTAACGATCGCCCTGGCCGGCCAGCTTCGGAAAGTTGGGAGCCATGCTGTTACCATCCGGACCGTGACAGGCTCCGCACACGGCGGCCTTGGTTTGTCCGGCTGCAGCGTTGCCGACCAGATCGGCAGCCTGGGTCGCACCGCAAATGCCCAGGCTCAGGAGCAGACTCACGAGTATTTTGTTCATCAGGTAATCCAAATCGGCTTTAAGGTGAAAAGTTAGTAGAGGGATCGGGTTTGCTCACTTTTTTGTGATGGTTCACAAGCCCTTAACTACTGCTGTCCCTGCACTGTCCACGCATTGGCATCGCTTTGAATCCCCTGTCGCGAACGGCGCCAAAGTCTTCACGGCTAGCGAAACCCTTATCAGGTTGAAAGCGGATTGCGTTCTAATGCGCAATATTGGTTCTCGCTAGAGCGGTTTTACCCCGCGAGCGGGACAAAACACACACAAAATCTGCGGCATTATATACTTGCGTCGCTTAAACGGAAATGACACCTCTTGCCGCACCCCTGCTGGCGCTGGCCTCACCGGAAATCACATGCAACTCAAGAATCCAATCCTCGGTCTGTGCCAACAGGCAACCTTCATGCTCAGCGCCGCCAAAGTCGATCAGTGTCCTGACGACGAAGGCTTCGAAGTGGCGTTTGCCGGTCGTTCCAACGCTGGTAAGTCTAGTGCACTGAACACGCTGACCCACGCCAGTCTTGCGCGAACTTCCAAAACTCCGGGCCGCACCCAACTGCTCAACTTCTTTCAGCTCGATGATGAGCGCCGCCTGGTCGACCTGCCGGGTTATGGCTACGCTAAGGTGCCGATTCCGCTCAAGTTGCACTGGCAGCGCCACCTTGAGGCGTACCTGGGTAGCCGCGAGAGCCTGAAGGGCTTGATTCTGATGATGGACATCCGCCATCCGATGACCGACTTCGACCTGCTGATGCTGGATTGGGCAATCGCCAGTCAGATGCCGATGCACATTCTGCTGACCAAGGCCGACAAGCTGACCTATGGCGCGGCAAAAAATACCCTGCTCAAGGTGCAGTCCGATATTCGCAAGGGTTGGGGCGACGCCGTCACTATCCAGCTGTTCTCGGCACCCAAGCGCATGGGCCTGGAAGAGGCTTATGTGGTGCTGGCAGGCTGGATGGAGCTGGAAGACAAGGCGCCCGCCGAGTAAATCGCGGGCAAAAAAAACCCCGGACTTCATATGGGGAGGGGAAGTTCGGGGTTTAAGTCCGAAACCTTAGGGTGGGTTCCAGATATCTGCCAACACTTAACACAACTAGGAGCATTGAAAGGCTTTTCGGCCAATCGCAGGATCAGACCGGGGGTTTGCCTGCAAAGTTCCGCAACGCCTGAAATCTCTTTTTTGCTCGGCAAACGCGGGTGAGCAGAATGTGGGACCGGCTTTAGCCGGGAAGACAGTGTGGCGCGCGGTAGAAGTGTATCGAGCGTGCCTACGCCTTCCCGGCTAAAGCCGGTCCCACCTGTCCCGTGCTTACGGTGCGATGAGGTCGATCAATGCGCCTCATCCCAGTTATCGCCCACGCCCACTTCAACCAGCAACGGCACATCCAATTGCGCCGCGCCGCTCATGTGCGGGCGGATCTGTTCGCTGACCTGCTCGACCAGGTCCTCGCGCACTTCCAGCACCAGCTCATCGTGTACCTGCAGGATCACGCGGGCGTCCAGGCCTGAGATTTCCAGCCAGTCATTCACCGCCACCATGGCTTTCTTGATGATGTCCGCTGCTGTGCCCTGCATCGGCGCGTTGATCGCCGTACGTTCGGCGCCGGCGCGCTGCATTGGCTTGTCGGAGTTGATTTCCGGCAGATACAGGCGACGACCGAACAGGGTTTCGACGTAGCCCTGCTCCGACGCTTTTTCCCGGGTCCGGTCCATGTACTCGCGAACGCCTGGGTAGCGGGCGAAATAACGCTCGATATAGGCCTTGGCCTGCTTGCCATCGACGCCGATCTGTCGTGCCAGGCCCTGTGCACCCATGCCGTAGATCAGGCCGAAGTTGATCGCCTTGGCGCTGCGGCGCTGGTCGTTGGTCACCTGATCCAGTTCGACCGCAAAAACCTCTGCAGCCGTGGCCCGGTGAACGTCCAGACCTTCACGGAAGGCGCTGAGCAGCCCTTCGTCCTTGGCCAGGTGGGCCATGATCCGCAGTTCGATCTGCGAATAGTCGGCCGCGAGCAGCTTGTAGCCCGGCTTGGCGATGAATGCCTGGCGAATCCGGCGACCTTCGGCAGTACGCACCGGGATGTTCTGCAGGTTTGGTTCGCTGGACGAGAAGCGACCGGTGGCCGCGCCTGCCTGGTTGTAGGACGTATGCACGCGGCCCGTACGAGGGTTGATCTGCCCCGGCAGGGTGTCGGTGTAGGTGCTTTTCAGTTTGCTGATGGTGCGGTACTGCAGCAGCACCTTGGGCAGCTCGTGATCCGCCTCGGCCAGCTTGACCAGTACTTCTTCCGCGGTGGAGGGTTTGCCCCCCGGCGTCTTGCCCAGAATCGGCAGATTGAGTTTTTCGTAGAGAATTTTGCCCAGTTGCGTCGGCGAACCCAGGTTGAACTCTTCACCGGCGATGGCGAAGGCTTCGCGCTCCAGCTCAACCATCTTGTTACCCAGTTCGACGCTCTGCAGGCCGAGCAATTTGGGATCAATCATGGCGCCTTCGCGCTCGATTTTCGCCAATACCGGTACCAACGGCATCTCAATGTCGGTCAGTACGCTGAGCAGGCCGGGTTCTTTTTGCAGTTTGTCAAACAGCGCCTGATGCAGGCGCAGGGTGATGTCGGCATCTTCGGCGGCGTAGGGCCCGGCCTGTTCCAGGGCGATCTGGTCGAAGGTCAGTTGTTTCTTACCTTTACCGGCAATGTCGGTGAAGCTTGTGGTCTGGTGCCCCAGATACCTCATCGCCAGGCTGTCCATGTCGTGCTGGGTCGCCACGGAGTTCAGCACATAGGATTCAAGCATGGTGTCGAAGGCCACGCCCTGGACGGCAATGCCGCACTCCACGTCGCCACCGATGGCGCAGTTGGCGAGGATATTCATGTCGAACTTGGCGTTTTGCCCGACCTTGGCCTTACTTGGGTCCTCCAGCAGCGGCTTGAGTGCGCGCAGGACATCGTCGCGATTCAGTTGCTCAGGCACGCCCATGTAGGAGTGGGTCAGCGGGATGTAGGCGGCTTCCCCGGCCTTGACCGCGAAGGACAGGCCCACCAGTTGCGCCTGTTGGGCGTCGAGGCCGGTGGTTTCGGTATCGAAGGCAATCAGGCTGGCGCCGCGCAGCTTTTCCAGCCACGCATCGAAGCGGGCCTGATCGAGGACGGTCTCGTAGCTCGATTCGGCATTGGCGACCACCGGCACCGGAGCAACCTCCAGGCCCGCGCGCTTGGCATCACGCTCGATCTCGGCAATCCAGCTCTTGAACTCCAGCTCGGTATACAGCGCCAGCAGGGCGGCGTGATCCGGTGTTGCGCAATGCAGCGCGTCGATTTCCACCGCTAAAGGCACGTCAGTCTTGATCGTCGCCAGGGCGTAGGACATGAACGCGGCGTCGCGATGCAGCTCCAGCTTGGGGGCCAGGGTTTTCGCGCCGCGAATCGGCAGGCCGGCGACCGCATCGAGATTTTCGTAGATGTTTTTCAGGCCGCCGCCGATGCCGATCAGCAGGCCGACGGCGGTTTTTTCGCCAACGCCCGGTACACCGGGGATGTTGTCCGACGAATCGCCCATCAAGGCGAGCAAATCGATAATGTGCTCAGGACCGACGCCAAATTTCTCCTTTACGCCAGCGATGTCACGCACGCTACCGGTCATGGTGTCGACCACGGTAATGTGATCGTCGACCAACTGCGCCATGTCCTTGTCGCCTGTGGAGATGATCACTGGCCGCGAGGCTGCCGCGCTGCTGCGGGCCAGGGTGCCGATCACGTCGTCGGCTTCCACGCCTTCAACGCACAGCAGCGGGTAGCCAATGCCCTTGATGCAGGCATGCAGCAGGTCGACCTGCACGCGCAGCTCCTCCGGCATGCTCGGGCGGTTGGCCTTGTACTCGGGGTACATGTCGTCACGGAAGGTCTTGCCCTTGGCGTCGAAGACGACTGCGAAAGGGCTGTCGGGATATTGCTTGCGCAGGCTCTTGAGCATGTTCAGCACGCCCTTGACCGCGCCGGTCGGCAAGCCCTTGGAGGTGGTGAGGGGCGGCAGCGCGTTGAAGGCGCGGTACAGGTAGGACGAACCGTCCACCAGGACGAGGGGAGCTTGGCTCATGGGCAGAATCAACCTTTTCGGCGGGTGCGGCGCTAGAATGCGCGGACCATTGACGACAAAGCGACAAGGTTATCATGCGCAAAGAAAATCGCCTGTTGCTGGCAATCCTGTTGTTGTCCTCCTCGTTGGTGGGCTGCGCAGGGACCGGCGCACAAAAAGACCCGCTGGCAGCGGAACCAGGTGTCACGGCGCATTACGACCCGGATACCCGCATCACCGAGTACCGCAAGAACGGCGCCGTGTATGCGGTCAAGGTCACGCCGGAGCGCGGCAAGCCTTATTTTCTGGTGCCGCCTGACGGTTCCAGTGCCGGTTTCACCCGCCCGGACTCGCGGGAAATGCTGATCCCCCAGTGGGAAATTTTCAGCTGGTAACGCCCCACATTCACTTTTTTGATTGGCAGTGCTGATATGTCCGTGTTCACTCCCCTGACTCGCCCCGAGCTGGAAACTTTCCTGGCCCCTTACGGCCTTGGCCGTCTGCGTGACTTTCAAGGCATTGCCGCCGGTAGTGAAAACACCAATTACTTCATCAGCCTGGAGCAGGGCGAGTATGTGCTGACCCTGGTCGAGCGCGGCCCGGTGCAGGAAATGCCGTTCTTCATCGAGCTGCTGGATGTGCTGCACGGCGCCGCTCTGCCGGTGCCCTACGCTCTGCGCACCACCGACGGCGCCGCTCTGCGCGAATTGGCCGGCAAACCGGCGCTGCTGCAGCCGCGCCTGCCGGGCAAGCACATCAAGGACGCCAACGCTCAGCATTGCGTGCAGGTAGGCGAGCTGTTGGGGCACCTGCACCTGGCGACCCGCGACAAGCCTTTAGAGCGCAAGACCGATCGCGGCCTGGACTGGATGCTGCGTGAAGGCGGCAACTTTCTCTCGCACCTGCAGCCGGATCAGGCCGCCCTGCTGCGCAGTGCCCTGGAGGAAATCGAGCCGCGCAAGGAGCGAATCCTCGCCCTGCCCAAGGCCAATCTGCACGCCGACCTGTTTCGCGACAACGCCATGTTCGAGGGTACCCACCTCACCGGGCTGATCGACTTCTACAACGCCTGCTCCGGGCCGATGCTCTACGACGTGGCGATTGCCTTGAATGACTGGTGCTCCGACACCGAAGGCCAGCTCGATGCCGCCCGCGCCCGGGCCATGCTCGGGGCCTATGCCGCGCTGCGACCGTTCACCGCCGCCGAAGCCGAACTGTGGCCGACCATGCTGCGGGTCGCTTGCGTGCGTTTCTGGCTGTCACGTTTGATCGCTGCCGAGAGTTTTGCCGGTCAGGACGTGCTGATTCACGACCCGATGGAATTGCAGAAGCGCCTGGAACACCGCCAGGGCTTGGTGATTGCGTTGCCGTTTGCGCTCTGAAGCGCACTGACGTTCTGTGGGACCGGCTTCAGCCGGGAAGACGCCTTCCCGGCTGAAGCCGGTCCCACAGGGTTTCATTTCAATTCGGTGATTGTGCGTGCTGTTACAAACTTTCCAGGCATCCCGCCAAATCATCCCCCAACTTCTGCAGCACCTGCTCATAGCCATTGGCTGTAGCCGGTGTATAGCCGCCCAATCCATCCAGTTCCGCCAGCTTGACCGGCAAGCCGCTGGTCAAGGTTTCGGCCAGACGTGGGCGTAGCGGTGGCTCGCTGAACACGCAGGTCTTGCCTGCAGCGGTCAGGCGCGCGCGCATGGCCGCGACGTGCTGGGCGCCGGGCTGGACTTCGGCGGCGACGGTGAATACCCCGGCGTGCTTGAGGCCATAGGCTTCTTCGAAGTAATCGAAAGCTTCGTGGAACACAAAAAACGGCTTGTCAGCGACCTTGGCCACCCGCGCCTTGAGCTTGCTGTCCAATGCATCCAGGCGGCCGATAAAGGCCTTGGCGTTGCTCTGATAGCGCTCAGCATGGGCGGCGTCGATAGCGCTGAGGTCGTCGGCCATCTTCTGCGCGATGACCCGAGCATTGACCGTGGACAGCCACAGATGCGCGTCGAGGCTACCGGGGCGGTGATCATGATCGTGCTCGTCCGGGTCTTCGTCATGGTCGTGGGACTCGCCATCAGCCGCGAAATGGCGCAAGTGCATACCCGGCAATGATTCCACGGCGACGTTCGGCAGGGTCCGGCCGGTCAGCACGCGAGGCAGGAAGCTCTCCATGTCCGGACCGATCCAATAGAACAGGTCGACGTCATGCACGCGCCGTACGTCGGATGGCCGCAGGGCGTAGTTATGTGGCGATGCGCCGGGGGGCAGCAGCACCTCGGGTATCGCTACACCCTCCTGCACGGCGGTAGCGATCAACTGCAAGGGTTTGATGCTGGTCAGTACCCGAACATCGGCCTGGGAAGGGGCTGCGGCCAACAAACTGGCCGAGAAAACGACAAAAAGGCTAAGAAGACGGCGCACGTAGAGCACTCATGGAGGACCGGAACGGGTAACATAATAACGTCTCTCACAAAACGCGTCGCTGCTCATGCCTAAAACTCCCCTGGCCAGTCGCCCACACGATCACTCCCACTGCGTGCATTCCGCACTCGCCGAAGCGGATGCCCTGTGCGCCCGCAAAGGCCTGCGCTTGACCGCGTTGCGTCGCCGCGTGCTGGAACTGGTCTGGCAAAGCCACAAGCCGCTGGGTGCCTACGACATCCTTGCCGTGCTCAGCGAAGAAGACGGCCGTCGCGCCGCGCCGCCGACGGTCTACCGCGCCCTGGACTTCCTCCTGGAAAACGGCCTGGTGCACCGCATTGCCTCGCTCAACGCCTTTACCGGCTGCAACCACCCGACCCACGCGCATCAGGGCCAGTTCCTGATCTGTCGGGAGTGCCATGCCGCCATCGAGCTGCAACATGCGGCCATCAGTGAGGCGGTGATTTGCGCTGCCGCCGAAGTCGGCTTTCAGGTCGAAGGACAAACCGTGGAAGTCATCGGGGTCTGCGCCGGGTGCAAGGCGGCCTGATGAGCGATGCGCTGATTCGCCTTGAACAGGTTGCGGTGACGCTGGCCGGACAGAGCGTGCTGGACAATATCCAGCTGAGCGTGCGCCCCGGCGAAATCGTCACCCTGATCGGCCCCAATGGCGCGGGCAAGACCACCCTGGTGCGGGCGGTGCTTGGCCTGCTCAAGCCCACTTCCGGCAGTGTCTGGCGCAAACCGAAACTGCGCATCGGTTACATGCCGCAAAAATTGCACGTAGATCCAACCCTGCCGTTATCGGTGCTGCGCTTTCTGCGCCTGGTGCCGGGTGTCGATCGCGCTGCTGCTCTGGCCGCGCTGGTCGAGGTCGGGGCCGAGAAGGTCATCGACAGCCCGGTGCAAGGCATTTCCGGCGGCGAAATGCAGCGCGTGCTGCTGGCCCGGGCGCTGTTGCGCGAGCCCGAACTGTTGGTCCTTGATGAGCCGGTACAGGGTGTCGATGTTGCCGGACAGGCTGAGCTGTATAGCCTGATCACCCGTCTGCGCGACCGCCACCGTTGCGGCGTGCTGATGGTTTCCCATGACTTGCATTTGGTCATGAGCACGACCGACCAGGTGGTCTGCCTCAACCGTCACGTCTGCTGTTCCGGCCATCCGGAGCAGGTCAGTCACGATCCGGCGTTCGTTGAGCTGTTCGGTAATCACGCGCCGAGCCTGGCCATCTACCACCATCATCACGACCATGCCCACGACCTGCACGGCAGTGTGGTTGAAGAAGTCGCGCCTGTTGCGGCGCATGCTCATACCCATGTTCACGGAGACGGCTGCAAGCATGGCTGATTTTCTACTCTATGCCTTGCTCGCAGGCCTGGCCTTGGCTGTGGTGGCCGGCCCCTTGGGGTCGTTCGTGGTCTGGCGACGCATGGCCTATTTTGGCGATACCCTGTCCCATGCCGCGCTGCTGGGCGTGGCGTTGGGCTTTCTGCTGGATGTCAGCCCGACCCTGGCAGTAACCGTCGGCTGCCTGCTGCTGGCGATCCTGTTGGTGACGCTGCAACAACGCCAGCCCTTGGCGTCGGACACCCTGCTGGGGATTCTGGCACCGAGTACGCTGTCCCTCGGCCTTGTCGTGTTGAGCTTCATGCGCGAAGTGCGTATCGACCTGATGGGTTATCTGTTTGGCGACCTGCTGGCCATCGGCCCCACCGATCTGGCCTGGATTCTCGGCGGCAGCGCGGCGGTACTGGTGTTGATCATCGCCCTGTGGCGGCCGTTGTTGGCCATTACCGTGCACGAAGAGCTGGCCAGGGTCGAAGGCTTGCCGGTGGCAACGCTGCGCATGACTTTGATGTTGCTGATCGCCATCGTCATCGCCGTCGCCATGAAAATCGTCGGTGTACTGCTGATTACCTCGCTGCTGATCATCCCGGCGGCTGCGGCACAACGTCACGCCCGTTCGCCGGAGCAAATGGCCCTAGGCGCCAGCGTGCTCGGAATACTGGCTGTTTGCCTCGGCCTGGCCATGTCCTGGTTCAAGGACACCCCCGCAGGCCCGTCTATAGTGGTGTCAGCGGCCGCGTTGTTCTTGCTCAGTTTCCTTTTACCCAAGCGATAGAACCTTGTGCCGGAATGCGAGTCATACTGCCCAGGTAAATAGCGGCAATATGCAATGACGGCTCTATCAAGCCCTTGCAGATTGAACAGTTATTCTCGGGGCAGGGTCATTTTGTGTAGACTTGCTCGTTTTTTGCGCAATTAGAGAATCGCAGGAATGAAGCCGTTCGCATCCCGTTATCTGCTGCTTGCCGCATTTTCCATACTGTTGGGCGCCTGCCAGAGCACGCCGCAAGCACAGGCCCCGGCTTCGGTCGAGGCGCCGGATCCTTATGTTCAGCTTGAGCAGAGCATTAACAGTAAGGAGCTGGCGACTGCCGAAGACCAACTGGCAGCGTTGCAAGCCAAAGCCCCCGATGACAGCCGACTGGAGCAATATCAGCGCCAGTTGGCCGAAGCCTATCTGAGCCGTAGCCAGATCGTGCTGCAAAAAGGTGATGTCAACGCCGCCGCCACCGCCCTGAGCCGTGCCCGTGCCCTGATGCCCAAGGCCCCGGCCTTGACCAGTGGCGTCAACGGCGCCATCGCCCATGCGCGCAAGGCCGAGTTGGACAAGGCCGAAGCTGAACTGAAGGCCGCTGAAGCCAAGCGCACCGCCAAAGTGATCGATCCTACCGCCGAAACCAGCGTAGTTGAGCTGAAAATCGGCCAGATGCCACAACTGCGCAAGCAACTGGACGCGATTGCCGCCGATATCGTCGCCTTCAACTGTGAAGTGACGCTGCAGGTGCCTCGCGTTGATGACTACCCGTGGCTGTCGACACTGCTGGCCAAGCGCATCGTCAAGCTCAACCCGAATTTCGAGCTGCATCTGCAACGCCAGATCGAGCGCAACGCGCCTGCCCAGGTTGTGATCAAGCCCGCCCAGATGTAAGCCGGTGTCATTGCCTTCGCGCACCCGGCGCGAGGGCCCGCGCCGCTGATCGCGTTATGCCATAAACCATGGTTTGTCGCGAAATAAATGCTAAGAACCTCCCGGCGGACAGGCTAAAATGCGCGCCCGGTTTATCCAGCCGATGCGAAACAGCCCGTGCGTGCCCAGCCCGTCGCGCTGAATTTATTACCGCGCCCCACAAGGTTCGCTCAGTGATCGAGTTTCATAACGTCCATAAAACTTATCGGGTTGCAGGCAAGGAAATCCCTGCGCTGCACGCCACCAGCCTGCGCGTCGAAGACGGCCAGGTGTTCGGCCTGATCGGCCACTCCGGTGCTGGCAAAAGCACCTTGTTGCGTCTGATCAACCGCCTGGAAACCCCCAGCGGCGGCCAGATCGTCGTTGATGGCGAAGACGTCACGGCCCTTGATGCCAACGGTCTGCGGCGTTTCCGTCAGCAGGTCGGCATGATCTTCCAGCACTTCAACCTGCTGGCCTCGCGCACGGTCGCTGATAACGTCGCCATGCCGCTTACCCTGAGTGGCGACATGCCGCGTGCCGAGATCGATCAGCGGGTCGCCGAGTTGCTGGCGCGGGTTGGTCTGTCTGAGCACGCGAAGAAATACCCGTCGCAGTTGTCCGGCGGCCAGAAGCAGCGTGTCGGCATCGCCCGAGCCCTGGCGACGAAACCGAAGATTTTGCTGTGCGACGAAGCCACCAGCGCCCTCGACCCGCAGACCACTGCGTCGGTCCTGCAGCTATTGGCCGAGATCAATCGCGAGCTGAAGCTGACTATTGTGCTGATCACCCACGAAATGGACGTGATCCGCCGGGTTTGTGATCAGGTCGCAGTAATGGATGCCGGGCGTATCGTCGAGCAGGGCCCGGTAGCCGATGTGTTCCTGCATCCGCAACATCCGACCACCAAGCGCTTTGTGCAGGAAGACGAACAGGTCGACGAGAACGAGCAGCGCAATGACTTTGCCCATGTGCAGGGTCGCATTGTGCGTCTGACTTTCCAGGGCGAAGCGACCTACGCGCCGTTGTTGGGTACTGTCGCTCGCGAGACCGGTGTGGACTACAGCATCCTGGCCGGACGTATCGATCGCATCAAAGACACCCCCTACGGGCAGTTGACCCTGGCCATTACCGGCGGCGATATGGAGGCGGCTTTTGCCCGCTTCACCGCGGCTGACGTTCACATGGAGGTGTTGCGCTGATGGAAGCTCTGATCGCCCTGTTTTCCAATGTCGACTGGTATGAAATCTGGGTCGCCACCGGCGATACCCTGACCATGCTCGGCATTTCCCTTGGCTTCACCGTGCTGCTGGGCTTGCCCCTGGGCGTGCTGATGTTCCTCACCTCGCCGCATCAGTTGCTGGAAAACAAGCCGCTGTACACGGCGGTCGGTCTGGTGGTGAACATTCTGCGGGCGTTGCCGTTCATCATCCTGCTGATCGTCATGATGCCGCTGACGGAAATCATCACCGGCACCTCCCTGGGTATCCTCGGCACCTTGCCGCCGCTGATCGCCGGGGCAACGCCGTTCTTCGCCCGTCTGGTGGAAACCGCGCTGCGTGAAGTGGATCGCGGCATCATCGAAGCGACCCAGGCCATGGGCGCCACCACCCGCCAGATCATCGTCAAGGCGCTGCTGCCCGAGGCCCGCCCCGGCATTCTCGCGGCCATTACCGTGACCGCTATCGCTTTGGTGTCTTTTACCGCCATGGCCGGTGCCGTGGGGGCCGGTGGCCTGGGCGACCTGGCCATTCGCTACGGTTACCAGCGCTTCCAGAACGATGTGATGTTCGTGACGGTCATATTGCTGTTGGTGCTGGTGCAGATTCTGCAAACCGTCGGCGACAAACTAGTCGCGCATTTTACGTACCGCTAAAAAGGATTTGTTTCATGAAGAAGTTGCTGGCCATCGCGGCCGCCCTGGTTGCCCTGTCCGCCCACGCCGACGAAACTCTGACCGTCGCCGCCAGTGCGGTGCCTCACGCCGAGATCCTCGAGTTCGTCAAACCGACGCTCGCCAAGGAAGGTGTGGACCTGAAGATCAAGGTCTTCAACGACTACGTGCAGCCCAACGTGCAGGTCGATCAGAAGCGCATGGACGCCAACTTCTTCCAGCACCAGCCGTATCTGGATGAGTTCAACAAAGGCAAGGGCACCGATCTGGTTGCGGTAGCCAAGGTGCATGTCGAACCTTTCGGCGCTTATTCCGACAAGATCAAGAACATCGCTGATTTGCCTGACGGCGCCGTGGTTGCGCTGCCCAACGACGCCACCAACGAAGGCCGCGCCTTTCTGCTGCTGGCCAAGGCCGGGCTGATCACTCTCAAGGATCCGACCAGCATCCTGGCCAAGCCAAGCGATGTTGCGCAGAACCCGAAGAACCTGAAATTCCGTGAACTGGAAGCCGCCACCCTGCCGCGTGTGCTGACCCAGGTCGACCTGGCGCTGATCAATACCAACTACGCACTGACCGCCAAGCTCGACCCGATGAAGGATGCGCTGATCATCGAGGGCGCTGAATCGCCTTACGCCAACATCCTCGTGACCCGTCAGGACAACAAGGACAGCGATGCGGTGAAGAAACTGGTAGCGGCGCTGAATAGCCCGCAAACCAAGGCCTTTATCCTCGAGAAGTACAAAGGCGCGGTGGTTCCGGCTTTTTAAGGCGCCGCTGAGCTGTAGGAGCTAGTAAGGCGGCTCCTACAGAAGCGCATTCTGCGCTATTCAGAAACGCTTAGGTCCGACCGGTTTCAAACAGGAACCAGGTACGGCGCTCTGCCTCATCGATCCAGTTTTCCAGCAGGCTGGCGGTAGCCACGTCGTTGTGCTCGTCGCACAGGGCATGGGTGCCGCGCATGTAAGCGGTCAGTTGAATGTTGTCTTCGCGCAGCTCGGCCAGCATGTCGGCCGGGGTGACGAAGTCGGCGTCGTTGTCCAGCAGGCGTTGCAGCTTCTTGATATGGCCGGTGGAGCGCAGGGTAGTGCCACCCAGTTTGCGCACGCGCTCGGCTACGGCGTCGGTGATGGCGAAGATCTGGTCGGCCTGCTCATCGAGCAGCAGGTGATAGTCGCGAAAGTTCGGGCCCGACATGTGCCAATGGAAGTTCTTGGTCTTCATGTACAGGGCAAACGTGTCGGCCAACAGGGCGTTCAGTTCTGCCGACAGATCGCGGCGGGCCTCTTCGCCCAATTGGTTGGGCGTACGCAGGTCGGCTTTTCTGATTGCTTGAGCGGCTTCAAGATTTTTCATCGAGCGTGTCCTCTTTAAGCGAAATGGGGGTCGGGCTCCAGAAGCGGGGCCGGTTATCCGACGGTCCAGACAAGATTGCCAATGCTACACCCGCCATGACTAATGCAAATTGGCTATGGCCAGTCTTTAGCACATGCATGATAAAAATGCGTCGCCATATTTCTGCTTTAGCAGCGGGCCAGACAGCTTTATTCACAACTGCGATTAATAACTGGCGCTTCAGTGCGTTTTTTGTGGAGCGCTTCTCAGCATTCTGTAAGGCCCTGTATTTACGGGGCTTTCAGCGCAGATCGAAAAAATGCCGTTGGTCAATTTAGCTAGCAAGCTATGTTTTTGACACAGGTAATCCGACTTCCATCAACAGAGTTATCCACAGGCTTAAGGCTTGATCTGGATCAACGGCGCTCGGCCAGCAACAACAAGTTGCGCGGCGTCAGTTGGCTGTCGCAGAAGGTGCCGATCTGGACCTCGTAGTGGCGTTCTTGCAGAAACAGCGCACGGTCCAGCACCAGCCAGAGTTCCAGAGGACGGCGGAACAGATTGCGCAGTAACTCAAGGTTGCGCACATGCGCCAGGCGTTGCCAGCCGGCGGCTTCGAGGGCCGCCCAGTCTGGATTGCCCAGGGCGGGCAGGCCCTTGAGTTCGGCCAGCTCGCGGCAATAGTCGGCAAACGGCTTGTCGAGCCAGGCGGTCGGCAGAGACGGCGTGGATAAGTACTGATCGACGCCCCTGACCTCCCGTTGCAGCAGATCGAAGCCCAGGCGTCGCGCCATGGAGGTATCGCGCTGACGACGCACACGGGCGCCGGCAGTGACGGTTTCGCTGAGCGGCAAGCCCAGATCATCCAGGGACAGATGCAGGGCTGATGCCTGACCCTCGCGGGATAACGGCTGATAGCTCGTAGCGCTCGTGCGGTTGTAACAGCAGGGTGCGATAGCCAGTTGTGGGCAACCGACCTGGCTGGCCAGGTGCATCAACTGCACATGCAGATCGCCGCAAGCATGCAGGGCAACAGCCGTGTGGTGGTTGCCCAGCCGCCGCCAGGTGTCGTCGGCCATGACATCCTGGCAGACATGCTCGGCCTCGACATTCAGTCGTGCACTGAGCAGGCGTCCGGCCTCGATCAGGGTCGGGTCGTACTCCAGGCAGGTCAGTGCCTGGCTGCCGTGAGTCAGACGTCGCCCCAGATGCCCCTTGCCCGCACACCAGTCAAGCCAATGTTCGGGCGCCTTGCCAAAGTTCAGACGACTGGCGAAGGCTTCGATCTGCTGCCACTTGCGGCCCGGCACATCGACACTCATGCGCGCAGCAACCGGTTCAAGCGCTGTGGCAGGCAGCGTCGCAACCTGGCTCAGAGCCATGGCTTCGGCGGCCAGGGCCTTGAACGGGAAAGGCGCATCGAGCTGTTCCGGGTGGTTATGCGCCGCTTCTGCTTCGCTTAACGAGCGTTGACGCAGCCACTGGGCCAGTTCCGGGTACTTGCTCTCCCAGGGCAGTTGCAGATGGGTGAAGGGGCGTGGGTGCCACAAATCCTGATACGCGAACAGGAAGCTATCCAGCGCGCGGAAGCGGCTGTGGATAGGTTCGTCCTGCCAGGTGGGATCAAGGGGCATGAGCTGCAGCCGCTCTTTTTGGGCGCCATAAATCCCTGTAGGAGCTGCCGAAGGCTGCGAAAAGATTCCAGACCCTATCGCAGCTTTCGGCAGCTCCTACAGGGAGCCTTGTTTCAACCGTAATCAGAGAATACTGAACGGGAAATACTTGTCGTTGATCTTCTTGTAGCTGCCGTCTTCGATAATTGACTTGAGTGCGGTATTGAGGCGATCACGCAATGGATCGTCCTTGCGCACGGCGATACCGACCTGATCACGCTCGACCACGGGCTCGCCCTTGAATTCGAAGTTCTGCCCGGCCTCGCTTTTCAGCCATTCGTAGCTGGCGTATTTGTCGGCCAGCAAGGCATCGACACCGCCATTTGCCAGGTCGCTGTAAGCCTTTTCCGGAGTGCCGTAGAGCTTGATGGTAATGGCTGCACCGAGATTGCTTTGCAGCCAGTCACTGGCCTGGGTTGCGATGGGCGCGCCAATGGTCTTGTCCAGCAAGGTCTGTTTCAGCGTGCTCTTGTCGGTAGGAAAATCCTTAGACTTGAGTGCTACGAATTGCAGCTTGTTGACGTAGTAGGGCGCTGTGAAGTCCACCTGCTGCTTGCGCTCGTCGGTGATGGACATCGAGGAGATGATGAAGTCAGTCTGATGTTCGTTCAGCGCCGGGATCAGTCCGTCGAAGTCCGAGGTTACCACCTCGCACTCGACCTTCATCCGCGCACACAGGGCGTTGCCGATCTCCAGGTCAAAACCTGCCACCTGGCCACTGGTGTCCTTGCTGTTGAAGGGCGGGTTGGCACCCTGGATGCCCATCTTCATTTTTTCCACGGCAAATGCCTGGGTGGTCAGTGCCAGGACGGCGATCGTCGCCAGCAGCATTGTTCTACAAGCGTGCATGCATGTTGCTCCATGTGGGACATGCAGCGTTTATACGCGAGCTGACGTGGGCCGGATAGCAGGGGCGTGCTTCACTTCATCCGGTACAGCACCGAATGCCCGGCCAATTGATGCTGCAGGACCGCCAGGACATGCCCGGCCACCAGCGCGCCCAGGGCTGCGCAGAGGATGTGGTGCACCGTATGCAGCTGCGCCAGGGCATCGACCGAGTAGACCAGTTGCGGCAAAGGCAGCAGCGAAAACAGGGTCACAGGATGGCTCATCATCAATACGCCGGTCAGCAATACGCCGAAAATCAGCAGGTACAGGGCGAGATGCGCCAGGCGGGCGATTTTCTGGCGAATGCTTTGCGCTTCTTCCGGCCCGGCCTTGAGGTAAAGCCACAGGCGCCAGAGGAAAAATGGAATGAATACGGTGGTGAGTTGCGGATTGAGGTTTTCGACCCAAGCGCGCACGGCATCGTGCTCAGGCAGCAGGGCTACGCCGAAACCGCTGAAGGTGGCCCAGATGATCACCACGGCGGATATCCAGTGCAGCAGCACACGGTTGCGCGGATAAGGTCTGGCTTCGCCGAAAGGTTGATGGCGAAACAGCGGGCGGGACTTCATGGCGGACACGACGGGCACTCGAACTGGCGATAGGACACTATTTAGAGGTGTACGCTACGCTTTTGTCCGCCGTGTTGTAAATGCCAATCTTTCTCAGTTGCTTGATTCAGGTCAGCGCACAGTCTTTTCGTTGCGCTTGAGCAGCAGACGCGATGCTTCGTCGTAATCCGCCTGGAATGCCGCGCTGGAGATCCAGGCGATGGCGGCTTCTTCGTCTTCATCGTGGAACAGGCCACGGTAGGTGATGAGCAGGCCCATCATGAAGTCGGTGGCGTTTTCCGGTTCTTCCTCAGCTACCACCAGTTCCAGCACCGGGTATTGCAGGAACACCAGGCACAGTGCCAGTTGGCTGATGGTGGCGGCGGCCTTCATGGCTTCAAACAGCTCGTCGAAGTGGGCCGGTTCGAAGCCGTTTTCGAGGATGTCCTGGAAGTCGAAGGTGCTCAGATCCAGTTCGAGGTCGTCGAAGGGCTGGCTGACCAGGGGGGAGGCGAATACCGGGTGCAGGTTGTTCTGTACCGGTTTGTTGCCGGAGCGATTCTGCTTGGCTTTGACTTTGGCTCGTTTGGCGCGTTTTTGCTGTTTGTCTGGCGAGGCCATGCACGTCGGTCCTGTGGCGGTTGTAGGCGCGAACGTGTTCGCAAGAGATGGCTATTGAAGCGCAGGTTTGCACAAATCGCACCCATTAAAAACAAAACGGGTGATACGTCGCGGACTGCGGCGTTTTTCAAGGTAGTTGTCGCGTCGGCGGTGTTGCTATGCCACTTTCACGATCACGCTGAGCTCCCTTTCAGGATTTAGATAGACCGTTCCGATCGGACTCCAATTGCGTGTTTCAGCGGACCATCGTTCAGGCTTTTTCTCTCGGGCGAGTCGGTAAACATCATGACGGCGGGCAAGTATTTCCTTGTCCTTGCCGTCATGCCGCTGGGTCGGTGTGACGAAGCGGATTCGGCTATGGCGATGCACTGTGTTGTACCAAGTCATGAAGTCTCTGACCCAGGTACGCGCCTCGTCCAGGCCTCCAAACCCATTCACGGGCCATTGCGGACAATATTTCAACGTCCTGAACAGCGACTCCGAATAGGGGTTGTCGTTGCTGACGCGTGGCCGTCCCCGCGAAGGTGTTATTCCCAAATCGTGCATTTTGGACAGAAGCGTCACCGACTTCATGGGCGCTCCATTATCCGAGTGCAGCACCAACGGTTGGCGCCAGCACTGCTCCTGGGTCACGCTTCGTTGCAGTAACGCTGCTGCCTTTTCCCCGCTTTCTGCTTCGTAGACCTCCCAGCCCACGGCTTTGCGGCTGTAAATATCCTCAATCAGGTAGAGGTAGTAAAACTGCCCGCGAACCGGCGAGGGTAAGTAGGTGATGTCCCATGACCACACCTGATTGGCCGATGTTGCTGCATACGTCGTGGGGGTTGCACGGTGCTGTGGACGTTTGGCGCGCGAGCGATGCTGTTGCTGACCTGCTGTGTGCAACACCCGGTAAAAAGTAGCTTCCGAGGCCAGATAGCGTCCCTCATCAGCCAGCTGCGGCACGATCTGGCTCGGTGGCAGATGCGCATAAGCCTTGCTGCTGCACAGCGTCACGATACCTTGGCGCTCCAGCTCGCTGAGTGCATTACGGGGTGTTGGCCTGAGCGTCGTGGTGCGCCCATCGGCAAGGACTTCCAGCGGCAAGCTCCAGCGCTGCAAAGTTCTCAGGGAAATGCCGACTTCCTGACAAGCAGGCGCCCTTCGGGCGCCCGCGGTAATGGCTTCATTGAGCCAACTCACGAGTAAATACCGTTCTGGCAACAAGGTCAGCTGTCCTCGTCGTCGTTCCCCCAGTAGGCATTGAGCTTTTTTCGCAGTACCAACAAGGCTGCTGTTTCAGCCAGCGCCGCGTCTTTACGTCGCAACTCACGCTCCAGAACACGGATACGATTTTTATCCTCGCGCGCTTGTCCGACCTCTGCTCTTTTAGCGGTCGGCTGATTAGAGCTGTTGGTGATAAACGCGTTACGCCAGGCCGCAATTTGCTCGGGAAAAATTCCCTTGCGACGGCAGTACTCGCCCAGCTCCAGCTCAGACAGGGGCGATGTTTCGATGATCACCGTCAGTTTGGATTCGGCTGACCAATTCTCCGACGGTTGCTTGGTTTCGGACAATTGAGTTCCTTGCGCCGCAGCTTGTTTGCGCCATTGATAGAGAGAAACATCGCTGCACCCCTCACGCCGTGAGACCTCTTTTACAGAGAGACTCAGGGGCGGGAGCATCATTCTCAGCAGTGATGCTTTTCGTTCGGGTGAGTAGAAAGACATGACCATACTCTTGCCGCCCCCGGAATGCGTTTAAGAATTCGCAGAGGCGACAACTATCCTGACACCGGGGGACTGTGGGAGCGAGGCTTGCCCGCGAAGAGGCCGGTGGGTTCAACGCAGTTATATACGTCGAAAAATCGCTTTCGCGGGCAAGCCTCGCTCCAACGAGTCGGAGTACAGAGTCGCAATGGCAGGACGCCTCCGTTTCCCGTGAGTGAAATTTCCGATTTAATTGCGACCCCTTGCGCCTCCAAATACAGCGCTCTAGCCTCCTGCCGTCGCTGCAAAATCAGCGATCAGGTTTGGTAGATCTGGTTTTTTGGATGCGCGTTACGACTGTATATGGTGGTCGTACGCACGGCGTCTCCTGACGGCCCGGTTTGCTCATTCGCCGGATCTACCAACCTGCGTACGGCCGCCACCCATTGCGTGGTAGTGATGGGTGTTGGCGGCTTCATAAAACTTGAATGAGACTGACATCGTATGACCAACCCAACCCCCTTCCTGATCGCCAACGAATCCCTCACCAAGGAGCAATCGCTGATCCACGCCTGCGATCTGCTGCGCTATATGAAGGCCATCGGCAACGAATTCGGCGAGAGCCTGACCGGCGAAGACCGCGACAAGGCTTTCGCGATGGTGCACCTGGCTGAATCGACCCAGAGTCTGGTTGAAAGATCGCTGTAATAAATCCGCCACATGAGTCGAACAGGTGCATTTCTCCTGCGAAAAGCCTAAGGTTGCAGCCTTCATTTATGGCGCTATGCCGCTACTGCACACTTGAGCGCTTGAGTTGAGGGCAACAATGTTCGTTACACCGGCTGCTACCTGGCGAGATGACGTAAAAGCGGGATGTTGGGTGGCCGTCGTTGTCTTTCTTGCAGCGCTGCTAGGCATTTTCACCCGCCCGACCGATTATCTCGCCTCCCTGTGGCCGGCCAACGCCCTGCTCGTCGGGCTGATGGTGCGTAATCCACGCTTGGCAACGCCCCTGGGCTGGATCGGCGCGGTGATCGGCTACGTCGCCGCCGACACCATCACCGGCGGCGCGCTATTCAAGACCGTGATGCTGACCGGCGCCAACCTGATGGGTGTTTCCACCGGCTACCTGCTGTATATGCGCATCTCCAACGAGCATCGGCGGCTGCGGGTGCCGCGCTCTGTGCTGTATCTGATGCTGGTTAGCGTGGCCAGCGCGGCGGCGTCCGGGGTTGGCGGGGCGGTTGTCGACCTGATCTTCTTTCACGAGGGCCCGTTCCCTGCCTGGACCTTCTGGTTCATGGCCGAACTGGTCAGTTATGTGATTATCTTGCCGGTGGCCTTGAGTGCGCCGAGCTGGCGGCAGTGGCGCACGCTCCTCAACTATCTGCGTGGCATGTCCCGGCCTGAACAGTTCGTGCAGCAATGCGCGCCGGTGGCGGCCTTTATCCTGTGCTGCATTGCGGGGGTGCTGATCGGCGGGCCGGGTGCGGTGATGTTCCCGGTGGCGGCGCTGCTCTGGTGCGCCCTGAGCTACAGCCTGTTCACCACGACGCTGATGACCCTGATCTTCAGCAGCTGGACCCTGCTGGCCATCTCCGCGCGTTACCTGGCACTGTCCAGCATCGACCTCAACCTGCAACCGGACATGCAGTCGATGCGCATCGGTGTGCTGCTGCTGGCGCTGAGCCCGTTGATCGTGGCGATCATCTCCTCGGTGCGCAACGAGCTGCTGCGTAACGTTCAGTACCTGGCCTCCCACGATCAGCTCAGCGGCCTGCTTAATCGCCGGGCGTTCAATGAGCTGGCCGTAGAGCGGCTCAAGTGCCTGCCAGAGCAGGACTCCTTCGCCGTGCTGATGCTGGATATCGACCACTTCAAGAAGATCAACGACGCCTGGGGCCATGCCGGCGGTGATCAGGTGCTCGTTGCCTTTGCAGATATCGCCAGCAGTTGCCTGCGCGAAGGCGATGTCTTCGGCCGCATCGGCGGCGAAGAATTCGCCATGGTCTTGCCCAACTGTTCCCTCGAGGAGGCGCGCAGCATCGCCGAGCGGATCCGTCAGACCTACGCAGCCACCCCTATCGATATCGGTGAAGGTCGCAGTGTCTCATCCACCGTCAGCATCGGCGGCGCCGTAGCCCTGCCACCCGAAGACCTCGAATCCCTGCTGCTGGTCGCGGACCGCTCGCTGTACAAGGCCAAGCATCTGGGGCGGGATCGGGTGCAGTTGGAAGAGGCTCTGTAGGCTCGAGTATCCGAAATCTCGGAGTTCGGGCGTCACTGTATGAATCTTGCCGCAGTGAACGCCAGGCCCGCCAATACCCCGGCAACGGCAATAAATTTCCAGGTCTGGTCGTTGATGTCCTTGTGGAATGAGACAGCCAGGTCTTGCATGTCCTTGTGGAACGAAATAGCCAGATCTTGCATGTCCTTGCCGCTGGCACGAACAAATTCGTTCAGGTCGTCTTTTGAGGCCAGGTTTGCCAGGTCCACTTTTGTCGCCATATTCGCCGCCATATGGGTCATGTTGACCTCGATGGACTGGAGTCGCATCTCTACGCCAACGAATCTTTTCTCAATGTCGGGAATGGCTTTTTCAAGTGCCGTTACTCGTGCGTCCATGTCGGATCCCCCTCCGTTGCCGCCATTGTTATTTCCTGTTTCCTGTTTGTCGCGGACCTTGCGCGTGTAGTCGTTTCTCAACTGATAGACGTTGTCATTGCTGCTCATCAACAGGTCCTTTGCTGGTGATTTCGTCAATTCGTGCGCTGCCCAGCTCCAGATCCTCGATAACTGAATCAAGCCTTTTGAAAGCGGCGTCGCCCTCTGTCTCCAGTTCCGGGATGCCTGAGTTTCTAAGCGTCGCAGATACGTCGATCATGCAGGAGGTCAGCCCTGTTACGGCGTTATTGTACGGCTCAATAAGCGTCAGGAACTTTCTTAGGGTGATAGTCCTGTCGAGAGGGTCTATGTCTTGGTTCATGTTGTTCCTCTGAATGAGAGCCGGGGCGGGGGCTTTGTCCTGAATTATCTCTCCCCCGTTTCTCAGTCATTCTGTCGTCTCTCATCAGAGGCATGTCTGTAACTATTTATTTTTTGGGTCAGGATCCATAACCACTGATCCGTACGATGAGATAAATGAGTAACCCGACGACAATCACTCGATAAAGAATGAGCGCGTACCTTCGACGGTACCCGACAGGCATGCCATCGCGATTGTCGGCTTCATCAATCAATAGCAACCACAAAGCCAGCCTGATCAGCACATCAATGACGCCCATCGCGAATGTCTCCGTTTATCCGCCGATCTTGGCCCGCTGATCAGCATAGGCAGCGGCTCGGCGAGAACCGTATCACTCAGCCATGCCCGAAATCGAATAATCCGGGAAGGGTAAAAACTCCAGACAACAAAAAACCCGCACTAGGCGGGTTTTTTGGGTTTCAGGTGATTTTGACACCACCTGAATCTAATTAGTGGTGCCCAGAGACGGAATCGAACCGCCGACACGGGGATTTTCAATCCCCTGCTCTACCGACTGAGCTATCTGGGCAACGGGGCGCATTAGACGTGTTTTTCAGGGGGTCGTCAAGCAAGTTTTTAAAAAAATTTGAATTATTACCGTTGCTTACGACCCACTCTGCTGGAAACGCTTTATTTTTCGGGGGCAACGTAGCCTTCGGCCTGTGCGTATTCTTCGCCCGAGAGGTACTTGCCCATCTCGGCTTGCAGGAATTTGCGGTCTTCGGCGTTCATCATGTTCAGGCGACGTTCGTTGATCAGCAGGGTCTGGTGTTTCTGCCAGTCGGCCCAGGCTTTCTGCGAGACGTGGTTGTAGATGTCTTCGCCCTTGGCGCCCGGATATGGAGGGCGGTCCAGGCCGGGTAGTTCTTCGTGGTACTTGCGGCACATCACGGTGCGGGTCATGACGACTCTCCTGCATTCAATACGTCTGCTGCGCGTTTGAGCAGCTTCTTCACCGGGGCGGCGAGGCCCAGGCGTGGCGGGGTGGCGAGGTTATACCAGAGCCAGTCGGCCTCGGCCACGTGGTGGCTTGGCGCCTCGACCTCGACCAGCCAGGGTTCGATGCTCAACTGGAAGTGGCTGAAGGTGTGGACCAGCCCAGGCAGTTCCCGATGCTTGCCCAGTTCCAGCGAGTGTTGCACGGCCAGGTGTTGCAGGTCGTTGAAGTCATCCAGTTCCGGCAGGCTCCACAGGCCGCCCCATAGCCCCGTGGACGGACGCCGGTAAAGCAGGATGGCGCCGTCACGATTGGCCAGCATCGGCATCAGCGTGCGCTTCTGCGGGATAGTCTTGCGCGGCTTGGGAATCGGGTAGCGAGTCTCAAGGCCGAGCATGTGCGCTTCGCAGCCGCGCTCCAGCGGGCACAGCAGGCAGCTGGGCTTGCTGCGGGTGCACAGGGTCGCGCCCAGGTCCATCATCGCCTGAGTGTAGTTATTGACCCGCGCATGGGGCGTAAAGCGCTCTGCGGCCGCCCACAGCTGCTTGGCGACCTTGGGCTCGCCCGGATAACCCTCTTGTGCAGTAAAGCGCGCCAGCACGCGTTTGACGTTGCCGTCGAGGATCGGCGCACGCAGGCCCATGCTCAGGCTGGCGATGGCGCCGGCGGTAGACAGGCCGATGCCGGGCAGCTCGGTGAGCTGTTCAACGTCGCGGGGGAATTGGCCGCCATGTTTGGCGACGACGATCTGTGCGGTCTTTTGCAGATTGCGGGCGCGGGTGTAGTAGCCCAGGCCCGTCCACAGGTGCAGCACTTCGTCTTCCGCGGCTTCGGCCAGGGCCTGCACAGTGGGCAGGGCGCTCATGAAGCGGTCGAAGTAACCCAGTACGGTGCTGACCTGGGTCTGTTGCAGCATGATTTCCGAGACCCACACCCGGTAAGGTGTGATGCCCTGTTGCCAGGGCAGGTCGTGGCGGCCATGGCGGTCGTACCAGTCAAGGACCGCGGTGGAGAACTGCTCGGGTTGCATTAATTTCGCTCAGTAAGTGAGACAGGACACTAGCGTTTGAACAAGCCCTTGAGGGCATCCTTGAGTTCCGGGCTGACTTTGTCGCCCAGTTTCTCTTCGAGTTTTTCACCGAGTTTGTCGGTGGCCAGCTTGGCGGCGATACGGCCAATGCCTTCCTTGTCCAGGCGGCAGGCCTTAGCGCCCATTTCCAGGGGGCCACGGCACTGGATCGGCCATTCGATGCCGACATAGCGCGGGTTGACCTGGCAGGCCGGGTCGGGCATGTCGCTCTTGTCACCTTCGATGATGACGCCCAGGCGGTAGTTCATGCCCAGTACACGCAGGTCGATATCGCCGTTGCCGTTGACGGTCAGGCCAGGGATCTGCACCTTGAGGTCGGGGTTGCTGGCGACGCCGTTGCGCACTGTCAGGCTGCCGTTTAGTTGCTGGAAGGGCGTGTCGTGACCGCGTGGGTTGCCGCTCAGGGTCTCGCGATTAAGCACGGCGATGCCCTGGCACAGTTGCTGTTCGATATTGGCGCTGACCAGCACGCCGTCGTTGATGGCAAAACTGGTAGTGCCGTTGAGGCTGTCGACCAGGGTTTTTTCGCTATTGCCCTTGGCGGTCAGGTTATTGTTCAGGGTCAGCAAGCCCTTGACCGGCGGGGTCTGGCCCATGGCCTGGAGCACTCGGTCAACCGGCACTTTGGCGACGCGTGTCTGTACGGTGGCCACTGGCACGTCAGGGCGGGTGTCGAGATTGCCTTTGACTTCAAAGTTGCCGTTGTACAGATCGCCACGCAGGCTGCTGACGGTAATGACGCCGTTCTGCGCCTGGGTTTGCAGGGCCGCGTTCTGAATCGGCAGCTTCTTGATGATCAACTTGTCGAAGCCCAGCTCGGCATTGACGTCCAGCTTGCGCATGCGCTCCAGGGGGAACAGCTTTTCCGTGCTCCAGGCCTGCTTGGTCGGTTGCTCCGGCAGGGTGGTAGTGCCACCGGCTGCGGCGTCTTCACCGCTGGCCACTTCGGCCTTACGTGCGGCGCTGGCGCTTTTTGACTCCTCGGACTCGACCGGGCGATAGCGGTCGGCGTCGAAGGTGTCGCCCTTGAGTTGCAGGCGCAGCGCCTGTTTGGCGAAGTCTTCGACGGCCAGGCGGCCGGTGAAGCTGCTGTCGTCGAGTTTGAAGTTAAGGCCTTCCAGCGTCAGGCTGGTGGGATTGGCGCTGATGCGGGTGACCAGTTCAAGTTTCTTCAGGCTACCCTCGGCCATGGCCGGAGCGGGCATGGCGATATTGTCGAGGAAGTTGCGCAGGTCGAACTGGGCGACGGAAAGAGCGCCGCTGACTTGCGGGGTCTTGTCCAGATCACGTACATGCAACTCACCCAAGGCACGCAACTGATTGGCCGACAGCTTGAGACTGGTCCAGTCGGCGACGTTGGCCATCAGGTCGGTCAGCAATTGCCCTTGGGCGTTGAAGGTCACGGTCTTGCCTTGCAGCGGGTCGCCGGACAGTTCGCCGGTCACGCGCATGTCACCCAGCTGGTAGCGCTTGAGGGCGCGGTTGAGGCGCAGTTGGCCGGTGAGTTCGGTCTTGGCGCGCAGCACCGGCTGGTTGGTGCCAAGGAAGGCGGTCAGTTTGATCGGTATATCGGTGTTTTCATGCACTGCACCGGCGCTCAATTGGATGCTTTCGGCGCTGAAGGTCTGGTTCTTGCGCGCATCGGTGTATTCGACCCGAGCGTTATTGACGGTGAGGCTGTCGATATCCAGTTTGATCGGCTGCGACGGCTTTTCAGTCTTGTCGGTTTTATCCGACTCAGGCGTCGCCTGACTCTGGGCGGTGCTGTCAGACGGGGCGCGGCGGCCGATGTCTTCCCAGTTGCCATGGCCGGTTTCGTCGCGGCTGAGCATCAGGTCCAGGCCTTCGACGCGCACATCGCTCATCTGGATTTCACGGCGCAGCAGCGGCAGGACTCGCACGGACAAGCCGAGCATTTGCAGATTGGCGAACGGCTTGGTCGGCGTGATCAGCGTGGCGACGCTGGCATCGTGCAGCTCCAGGCCGAGCCAGGGGAACAGGCTCCAGCCGATATCACCATTGAGGGTCAGTTCGATGTGCGCCTTGTCGCGGGCAATCTTGCGAATCTCGTCTTTGTAGTCGTTGGGATCAAACAGATGGGTCAGCGCGAAGCCGAGAGCCACGATGATCAGCAACAGCCCGAGAATAAACAGTCCCAGGATTTTGCCGAACGCTTTCATGGGCGAGTCCTTGTATTCGAACGTTCAAAAATAGCCCGCGAGTATAGCCTCCTCACGCGGGTTTCCGGGTGATCTCTGACCACACGCCGTTGCGTATTGTTGCAATCAAGCTTTCAGCAACGGTACATGGAGTTTGGCCGCCAGGGCCTGGACTGCAGGAGACTCGGCGGTTACCAGCAAGCGTAGTTGGCTGCCTGCATCCCTGGCTGACTTTTCTGTCAGGGTCACCAGACGCTCCGCTACGCCGCGTCGGCGAGTCGGTAGGCGCACACACAAATGAGACAGCAGCCACTGATCAGGCTGGCATTGCAGGCGAGCCGCTCCCAATAAACGGTCGTTGAAGCGGGCCACAAGCAACTGGCCGTCGCTGACGGTTTTTTCAAGCAGCTCTGCAGCATCGGCATAGGGGGCGAAAAAACCTTCAGGGGCATCACGATAGATTTTCTGCAGGTCTTCCTGGTCTTGATAACTAAGGGCATCTAACGGTTCAACTAAGACAGGCATGAGTTTTCCTTTGGCAAGGCATGTAGCGGGTACAGATCGCGTTTAAAAGAGCGGATCAGAATGCTGGCTAATGTTAATCTCCGCCTATTCGCACCTCCTGTAGTGGGCTTTTGCCACTATTTCGGAATTTCGCAGTCCATATGCAGCTTGCCCCGTGCAAGCAAAGCTATGGCCGCATTAGAGCGAATGTCTTGCGCGTAATACACACCTGGGGGAAATAATAATGAGTTCTAGCTCAGTCCTGAGCGGTTCAGTCGCTCAACCTGCGTTCCTGTCAAAGGAACGCATTATTGCCAAATCCGGTTTCAACCGTTGGCTCGTTCCACCCGCTGCTCTGGCAATCCATCTGTGCATCGGCATGGCCTATGGCTTTTCCGTGTTCTGGTTGCCGCTGTCCAAGGCTGTCGGTATATCCGCGCCGACTGCCTGCGCGCCCGATATGGGCTTCTTTGCCCAGGTATTCTCGTCGACCTGCGACTGGCCGATCTCGATGCTGGGCTGGATTTACACCCTGTTCTTCATCTTCCTGGGCTGCTCGGCAGCTATCTGGGGCGGCTGGCTTGAGCATGCCGGTCCACGCAAGGCCGGTGTCGTTTCGGCCCTGTGCTGGTGCGGTGGCCTGTTGATTTCGGCGCTCGGCATCTACAGCCACCAGATATGGCTGATGTGGCTCGGTTCCGGGGTTATTGGCGGGATCGGTCTGGGCCTGGGCTATATCTCCCCGGTCTCGACCCTGATCAAGTGGTTCCCGGACAAGCGCGGCATGGCGACCGGCATGGCGATCATGGGCTTCGGTGGCGGTGCGATGGTGGGTGCACCCCTGGCGACAGCGCTGATGAGCCATTTCGCAACGCCCGACAGCGTTGGCGTATGGCAGAGTTTCGTGGCCATGGCGGTGATTTACTTCATCTTCATGATCGGCGGCGCTCTGGCGTATCGCGTTCCACCGACTGGCTGGAAGCCTGAAGGCTGGACCGCTCCGGCGAAGAAGGCCAACAACACGATGATCACTCATCGTCACGTACACGTCAGCGTGGCGTGGAAAACCCCGCAGTTCCGTCTGGTCTGGCTGGTGCTGTGCCTGAACGTTTCGGCGGGTATCGGCATTCTCGGCATGGCCTCGCCCTTGCTGCAGGAAGTCTTTGCTGGCCAGTTGCTGGGCAACACGCTGACCTTCAGCCAGCTCAGCGCTGCGCAGTTGGGCCAGATCGCGGCCATTGCTGCCGGTTTCACCGGTCTGTTGAGCCTGTTCAACATCGGTGGGCGGTTCTTCTGGGCTTCGTTCTCCGACTACATCGGCCGCAAAGCCACGTACTTTGTGTTCTTTGCCCTGGGCTTTTTGCTGTACGCCTCGGTGCCAACTCTCGGTCATTTGGGCAATGTCGCGCTGTTCGTGGCGGCGTTTTGCGTGGTGCTGTCGATGTACGGCGGCGGTTTCGCTACGGTTCCGGCTTACCTGGCGGACCTGTTCGGTACGCAGATGGTCGGTGCGATCCACGGTCGTCTGCTGACCGCCTGGGCTGCAGCGGGCGTGTTGGGTCCGGTACTGGTCAACTACCTGCGTGAGTACCAGTTGAGCCATGGCGTGGCCCGTGCCGATGCCTATGACATCACCTTGTACATCCTCGCTGGCCTGTTGGTGCTGGGCTTCATCTGCAACATGCTGGTCCGTCCGGTAGCCGACAAGTACTTCATGACCGACGCCGAACTGGCGGCCGAACAGGCTATCGGCCATGACAAGGGTGCTGACCAGAACACTTCACTGGAATGGAAAGCCTCGCCGGGCAGCAAGCCGCTGACCATCGCTGCGTGGCTGGCCGTGGGTATTCCGTTGGCGTGGGGTGTGTGGATTACCCTGCAGAAGACGGCGGTGCTGTTCCACTAAGGCCTTTGGCGGGCGCATTGGCGCCCGCCATCCGTGCTTTCTGTGGGACCGGCTTTAGCCGGGAAGGCAATGTTGAAGACGATAGAAATGTATCGATCTTGCCAATGTCTTCCCGGCTGAAGCCGGTCCCACAACGCTCATGTGTTTTTGCCTGCGATGCGCCCTGTCTGAAACCGTGCAGATAGTTCCCCGCGAATGCATTCGCTCCTACACCCGTCACCGTTCTGGGCCTATAATGTCGCCCTTTTCGCCCAATGATTTTGCGGAGCTGGTGATGGCCGAACGTAAGGCATCCGTCGAGCGCGACACTCTGGAGACCCAGATCAAAGCCTCGATCAACCTGGATGGCACTGGAAAGGCCCGATTCGATATCGGTGTCCCTTTCCTTGAGCACATGCTCGATCAGATCGCCCGGCACGGGTTGATCGACCTCGATATCGAATGCAAAGGCGACCTGGAGATCGACGACCACCATACCGTGGAGGATGTCGGTATCACTCTGGGCCAGGCATTCAGCAAAGCCATCGGCGACAAGAAAGGCATTCGTCGCTACGGCCACGCCTATGTTCCGCTCGACGAAGCGCTGTCGCGTGTGGTCATCGATTTCTCCGGGCGTCCGGGCCTGCAAATGCATGTGCCGTATACCCGGGCCACAGTCGGCGGCTTCGATGTGGACCTGTTCCAGGAGTTCTTCCAGGGCTTCGTCAATCACGCTAACGTCACTCTGCACATCGACAACCTGCGCGGCACCAACACGCACCACCAGATCGAGACCGTGTTCAAGGCCTTCGGTCGTGCGCTGCGCATGGCTGTCGAACTCGATGACCGCATGGCCGGGCAAATGCCTTCGACCAAGGGTGTGCTCTGATGCAGACAGTCGCGGTTATCGATTACGGCATGGGCAACCTGCACTCGGTCGCCAAGGCCCTGGAGCATGTGGGCGCAGGTAAGGTGCAGATCACCAGCGACGCCAATGTCATTCGTGAAGCTGACCGCGTGGTATTTCCCGGTGTTGGCGCGATTCGCGATTGCATGGCTGAAATTCGTCGCCTGGGCTTCGACTCGCTGGTGCGTGAAGTCAGCCAGGACCGTCCGTTCCTGGGGATCTGCGTGGGCATGCAAGCCCTGCTCGATCACAGTGAGGAGAACGGCGGCGTCGACTGCATCGGCCTGTTTCCCGGCCAGGTGAAGTTTTTCGGCAAGGACCTGCATGAAGACGGCGAGCACCTGAAAGTGCCGCACATGGGCTGGAACGAAGTGACTCAGGCGGTGGATCACCCGCTGTGGCACAACATCCCGGACCTGGCGCGCTTCTATTTCGTGCACAGCTTCTATATCGCCGCCGCCAATCAGCGGCAGGTGGTCGGCAGTGGTCACTATGGCGTCGATTTTGCGGCTGCCATGGCCGACGGTTCACGCTTTGCCGTGCAGTTCCACCCGGAGAAGAGCCATACCCATGGCCTGCAACTGTTGCAGAACTTCGCCGCCTGGGACGGGCGCTGGTAATGAGCCGCAAGAACAAACCGCCGATCCTCACCCTCACGCCCGAGCAGGAAAGTGAGGCGAACCACAAGATCCAGCGGCTGATGGCCGATCGTTTCGATCTTGACCTGGGTTCGTTCGAGGCGGCGGAGATTCTTGAGCTGTTTACCCGTGAAATCGCCCCGCATTACTACAATCGGGCGATTTTCGACGTTCAGGCGCAACTCAAGGAACGCTTCGAGAGCATCGAAGTGGATCTTTGGGCGCTGGAAAAGAATTAGACGCAGCTTTTTAGCTACGAGCTACGAGCTACGAGCTACGAGCTACGAGCTTTGAGCTCAAGAATTGGTAGGGCGCATATTTGCCGCTCGTAGCTCGCGGCTTTCACAACAAAGGATCAAGCATGCTGATTATCCCCGCTATCGACCTTAAAGACGGTGCCTGCGTGCGCCTGCGCCAGGGCCGCATGGAAGACTCCACGGTATTCTCCGATGACCCGGTGGCCATGGCGGCCAAGTGGGTGGAGGGCGGCTGCCGTCGTCTGCACCTGGTCGACCTCAACGGCGCCTTCGAAGGCCAGCCGGTCAATGGTGATGTGGTCACGGCCATCGCCAAGCGCTACCCGAACCTGCCGATCCAGATTGGCGGCGGTATCCGCTCCCTGGAAACCATCGAGCATTACGTCAAGGCTGGCGTCAGCTACGTGATCATCGGCACCAAGGCGGTCAAGGAACCTGAGTTCGTGGCCGAAGCCTGCCGCGCCTTCCCCGGCAAAGTCATTGTCGGTCTCGACGCCAAGGATGGCTTCGTCGCCACCGACGGCTGGGCTGAAGTCAGCTCGGTGCAGGTCATCGACCTGGCCAAGCGTTTCGAAGCGGACGGCGTGTCGGCCATTGTCTACACCGATATCGCCAAAGACGGCATGATGCAGGGCTGCAACGTGCCTTTCACCGCAGCATTGGCCGCCGCGACGAAGATTCCGGTGATCGCCTCGGGTGGCATTCATAACCTGGGCGACATCAAGGCCCTGCTGGACGCCCGCGCGCCCGGCATTATCGGCGCCATTACCGGCCGCGCGATTTATGAAGGTACGCTGGATGTCGCTGAAGCTCAGGCGCTGTGTGACCTGGAACAACGCTGAGGTCATAGAGGTCTGTGGGAGCGAGGCTTGCCCGCGAAGAACGATAACGGGGTAGGTCTGGCTCACCGCAGCGACCGATTCGCGGGCAAGCCTCGCTCCCACAGACACAGAGAATCTGACTTCTGTGGTTTTTGAACGGAGATAACCCATGGCCCTGGCCAAACGCATCATCCCTTGCCTGGACGTCGATAACGGTCGTGTGGTCAAGGGCGTCAAGTTCGAGAACATCCGTGACGCCGGTGATCCTGTGGAAATTGCCCGCCGTTACGATGAGCAGGGTGCTGACGAGATCACCTTCCTGGACATTACCGCCAGCGTCGATGGTCGTGATACCACGCTGCACACCGTCGAGCGCATGGCCAGCCAGGTGTTTATCCCGCTGACCGTCGGCGGTGGCGTGCGCACCATCCAGGACATCCGCAACCTGCTCAATGCCGGTGCCGACAAGGTGTCGATCAACACGGCAGCCGTGTTCAACCCTGAGTTCGTCGGCGAAGCCGCCGCGCACTTCGGTGCGCAGTGCATCGTTGTCGCTATCGACGCCAAGAAAGTCTCTCTGCCGGGGGAAGCGCCGCGCTGGGAAATCTTCACTCACGGCGGGCGCAAGCCGACCGGTCTGGATGCGGTGATGTGGGCCAAGAAGATGGAAGACCTCGGCGCTGGTGAGATTCTGCTGACCAGCATGGATCAGGACGGCATGAAGAACGGCTTCGATCTGGGCGTGACTCGCGCAATCAGCGATGCCCTTGGCATTCCGGTGATCGCTTCCGGCGGGGTCGGCAACCTGGAACACTTGGCGGCCGGCGTTCTGCAAGGCGGCGCCAGTGCGGTACTGGCGGCGAGTATTTTTCACTTTGGCGAATACACCGTGCCCGAAGCCAAGGCTTACATGGCCAAGCAAGGTATCGTGGTGCGCTGATCGCCGCTCGCCGTGCTAGACAACGCAAAGTAATCCCTGCAACCTCTTTGCGTTGTCAGACTCGGGGCCCGCGAAATGCTCAAAGGTTTTTGTCTTGCGCTGATTAGTGTCATCGGGGTGCTGGCCGGTCCGTCCCGGGCCGCTGAAGTGCCCGCCGATACCATGGTCCTGCTGACGGAAAATCTGCCGCCATTCAATATGGCGGTCGATGGCAAGAACTTCGCCCAGGAAGCCAACATCGAGGGCATGGCGGCTGAGGTAGTGCGTGAGACTTTCAAGCGCGCGGGCCTCAAGTACAGCATGACCCTGCGTTTTCCCTGGGAGCGTATCTATAATCTGGCTCGGGAACAGCCCGGTTATGGTGTGTTTTCCACGGCCCGCCTGCCTGAGCGGGAAAAACTCTTCAAATGGGTTGGTCCCGTAGGTCGCTACGAGTGGACTCTGCTTGCCCGTGCCGACAGCCCCATCACCCTGACCAGCCTCGAGCAGGCCAAGAGCTACCGAATTGGTGCTTATAAGGGGGACGCCATCGGTGAGCGGTTGCTGGCTCAGGGGCTGAGCCCCATCCTTGCGCTTCGTGACCAGGACAACGTCAAGAAGCTGCTCAGCGGTCAGATCGACCTCTGGGCCACCAGCGATCCTGCCGGACCCTATCTGGCGCGGCTTGAGGGCGTCAGGGGGTTCAAGACAGTCCTGCGCTTCAATACCGCCGAACTCTATCTGGCGCTGAACAAGGCCACACCCGATGTCGTGGTCATCCGCTTGCAGCAGGCCCTCGACCAGTTGCGGGCCGAGGGCTTTGTCGATAAGGCGGCTGCGCGTTATCGCTGATCAGTCCGCAGGCTCGTCGCCCAGGCCTATATAGGAAAAGCGGGTTTTACCGGGGTGACGCTCTTCTGCTTTGGTTCGCTGCTCCAGCAGATCCTCGCGCATCGCTGACGGTTGTCCGTTGTGGTCATAGGCCAGAGTGCATAGCTTCAGCGGCAGTTTATTGGCTGGGAAATGTACCGGCCTGGAGGCGATTACTTTGCGATGATCGGCGGGATCGGAGCAGTCAGTACTTTTGGGTGGACCGTACTTGATGCTGTAGTGACTGAACAGGCGAGGATCCTGTTCGTAGCTGACGCTGTAGCCACTGCCAGCGTGCTTCATCAGTATCTTTGGTGCTTCGGTCAGCCCTGCGGGCAGTAACTCCACGCCCAGTGTCAGGGCGTTGCGCATCATGCCCAGGCTTGGCCGCTCGTCTGCTGCGGTAACTCCGATGATGCACAGTAGATGCATGCCGGGACGCAGGCCTATGACGTCGTTGATCCGGGCGTTTTCAGTCGGCAGGGCGGCGCTGTAGTGATGTGGGCTTTCACACTGATGAGCGCGTTCAACCTGTTTGTAGCGATAGAAGGGCGTATCGAGGCTAAAACGCAGATCCCAGGTCGGATAGATAGCCTGGCCGTGCATATCCTGCGCGATCTTGGCGTAGCGCTTGACGGGTGATTTGAACGTGATCGAATAAGTTGGAAACAGCGCGCACTCCTGCGAGTCCTGGACAAGCACGCCTTTGGCGAAGCAATTGCGCATGAAGGTCATTGCGCTGCCGTAGTTGTTGTCAGGCGATGGCACCGGTAAGCCCTCGGGCAGCTCCATTGGCTGGCCCCGGCTGCCTTGAGTGGAAGTGCCCAGTACGGCAAATACTTCGTTGCTTTCGCGTAACAGAACCGGGCTGCCCGAACTGCCCTCGCTTACATCACGGCACTGGTTTTTCACCGAGTTGCGCCAGAACCACGGTTGCTCCAATACATCAGAGGATTGTTGCTGTGTGCAGGCGGCGAGGCGCAAATGGCCTGTGCCGTGCTTCAGCGGAGCGCCGACCAGCAGGATATCGCTGCCGACTGCGGGCATGTCCCTGGCTATTTGCATCGGCTCGATGCCCGCAGCGATCAGTTCGCTCAATGGAGCCTGCAATTCGATAATGGCGAGATCGACACCCTGCATGCTACTCCAGTTGATGCGTTTCAGCGCAAAAGAGCGGGGCTGGGTATCGCTGAAGTAGTTGAACAATACCTCGCCCTCGACCACGCGATCAGTGACGATCAAGCCGTTTTTCTTTTCCACGCAATGACCGCTGGTGAGCACGTAGGCCGGGGCATTGGCCGGGCTATCTTGGCTGCGGGTGTCGAGCAGGGTGGCAGTGCAATGCATGCCCCCCTTGGCCATGATCCGGCCAATACCGTTCCAATGGTTGTAGCGCCCGTCGTGGTTTTCCAGCACTTTGGAGTGGGCAAGATTGCCCAGGCCTTCGCCAAAGTCCCCGGCCTGGACCGATAGGGAAAGTCCCCCAATGCCTATTAGAAGCCCGGCAAGCAATCTCTTGTTCATGAATCATCCTTGATTATTCGAGGGTCATTGCGCGTCGGACGACGCGCCTGGTCTCTTTAAGCAAGGAGTAACTCTGGAGGCAAGAGGGAGAGAAAAAAGCAGATTTTTCCCCAGGTAATAAATGGCGCGGGCCTACAACTCAGCGGGCGGTTCCTGCTCTGCTGCTGCCGGAGCTGCCGGAGCTGCCGGAGCTGCCGGAGCTGCCGGAGCTGCCGGAGCTGCCGGAGCTGCCGGAGCATCAGGTGCCGCAGCTGCTGGTGTGGAAGGTGCGTCAGGTATTGCAGGTTCTGCTGGCGTTGTAGGTGCGGGAGGTGCATCGGGTTTTGTTGGCGTTGCCGGTGCGGAAGGTGTCACCGGTGCCGCTTTGGGCTCCGATGGCTTGGCGGGGTGAGCCGCCGCTGTTTTGTGATAAACCCCGTTTTTGCCATGGGCGGCCATGGCGCCGTTGCCGCGTACGCTGATCATCCGCCGTACATCGATCCAGTTGATGCCCTGGGCTTTTAGTCCCGGCAGCTCGCGTTCCAGCAAATCCAGGGTCACCGGGTAGGGGTGGCCGATCATGATCACCGAGCCTTGCTTGAGGGCCAGGCGGATCGCGGTCTTGAGTTGCGTGGCGACAGCTTCCGGCGTGCGCACGTCATCGAGGAATACATCGCGGGATGCACTGGCCAGGCCGATCAGTTGCGCCTGGGCGGCGGCCACAGTTTTGGCGCTGGTGCGGCTGTCGATCAGGAACAGATGGCGACGTTGCAGCTCGGCCACCAGCCAGCCCATGGCTTCGGGCTGGGCGGTCATGCGACTGCCTTCGTGGTTATTCAGGCCGGCGGCATAGGGGACTTTCAGCAAAGCGTCGTTCAAGCGCTTTGCCAGTTCGTCCATGGGCAGGTCGGGGCGCCAGGCATAAGGACCGGTTGCCGGGTCCATGGGCATGTGCAGGATCACCGTCTTGCCGGCCTTGTGGGCTTCCCGGGCGAAGTCGGTGGCATGGGGCGTATCGGGCATGATGGCCAGCGTCACCGGCCCGGGCAGCGCCAGAGCGCGACGGTCGCGCTCCGGATTCTGCCCAAGATCGTCGATGATCAGCGTCAGATAGGCGGATTTCCCTGCGTTATCCTTGTCGCTCTCCGGCTCCGCCGATGCGCCATGGACAACACCGGTGAGTCCGAGGAACAGCGCCAGCAGGCAGCGTGACAACCACATAGCCATCCGTTAGTTTCCGCGGGTGACGCTCAAGCCCTTGAGCAGGCTCAGGGCCTGATTCAACTGGTAGTCGTCGTCCTGCGGACGCGCCTTGGCGGCCGAGCCCTTGACGGTCGGTTTGTCCGCGCCGCCGTTGCCGTTGCCCAGGTGGCCGAGCAGATCGGCTTCCTTGTAGTTCTCGGCGTCGGCTTCGTTGGTGACCTTGGCCCGACGAACCACGATATCCGGGTTGATACCCTGAGCTTGAATCGAGCGACCGTTAGGCGTGAAGTACAGCGCCGTGGTGATCTTGATTGCGCGATCGTTGTTCAGTGGCAGCACGGTCTGCACCGAGCCCTTGCCGAAGCTGTCGGTGCCCATGAGCACGCCGCGTTTCTGGTCCTGCAGGGCACCGGCGACGATTTCCGAGGCCGAGGCGCTGCCGCCGTTGATCAGTACCACCAGTGGTGCGCCTTCGCTGGCGTCCGCCGCATCGGCATTGAAGCGCAGCTCGGAGTTGGCGATACGGCCCTTGGTGTAGACGATCAGACCCTTGGTCAGGAAGTGGTCGGCCACTTCCACGGCGGCCTGCAGCACGCCGCCAGGGTTGTTGCGCAGGTCCAGGACCAGGCCGTTCATCTTCTTGCCGTTGTCCTTGCGCAGCTTGGCCAGGGCCTTGCCGACTTCTTCACCGGTCTTGACCTGAAACTGGGTGATACGGATGTAACCGTAGCCAGGCTCCAGCATCTGCGATTTCACGCTCTTGACCTGAATGGTCGCCCGCGCCAGGGTCACGTCGAATGGCGTGCCGCCGTCGCGAACCAGCGTCAGGGTGATTTTTTCGCCGATCTTGCCGCGCATCTTGTCGACCGCTTCCTGCATGGTCTGACCCTGGGTCGGCGCGCCGTTGATCTTGACGATCAGGTCGCCAGCCTCGATGCCGGCCTTGGAGGCAGGAGTGTCATCGATGGGCGATACGACCTTGATAAAGCCGTCTTCGACGCCGACTTCGATGCCCAGGCCGCCAAACTCGCCGCTGGTGCTTTCCTGCAGCTCCTGGAAGTCTTCCGGGCCGAGGTAAGCGGAGTGCGGATCAAGGTTGCTGAGCATGCCCTTGATGGCGTTTTCCAGCAGGGTCTTGTCGTCCACCGGCTCGACGTAGGCGGACTTGATCCGGTCCATGACCTCGGCAAAGGTACGCAGCTCGTCCAGCGGTAATGGCGCCTTGGCATTGGCGTTGGCGTTGCTGCTCGCCGCTGCTGCGGCAGGCGCTACGGTGGCTTTCTCGGCGGCATGGGCCAGCGGAGCACCGATAACGACGGCGATGGTCAGGGCCAGCGAGGTGAGGCGGGACAAATGCAGCATGTCTAACGAACTCCTAAATGCGGTGCCTACTTATCCTTGAGTACGACACCATTGGGCCGGATCACTAGGGCGACCCTGCTGACGAATAGCAAAATACAACGCCGGAGTATCCTGACCGCCACTGGTACCGACAGTGGAAATCGCTTCCCCGGCTTTGACAATGTCCCCAGCGTCCTTGAGCAGACTCTGGTTATGACCATACAGGCTTAAGTAACCATTACCGTGGTCGAGAATGACCAGAAGCCCGGCGCCGCGCAACCAGTCGGCAAACACCACGCGACCGCCATGCACGGCGTGTACCTGAGTCCCGGCCGACGCGCTGATCATGACCCCGTCCCAGGTGGCGCGGGCGTCATCACCACGGCTTTCACCAAAGCGCGCTACCAATCGACCATCAACTGGCCATGGAAGTTTTCCCTTGGCATCAGCAAAAGGTCCACCATAAGACACGCCACTGCTGGAAACCAGCGCGCCAGGGGCCTTTACAGGGCGGCGTGGCGGTGGTGCTTCGTCATCCGGCGGGCTGTTGTCCCGGTTATTCTTGGCCAGGGCGCGAGCGGCTTCTTCACGCTGGCGCTTCTCTTCGGCTTCTCGCTCGGCGATCAGCGCTTTCTGCCGCGCTTCCTCGGCTTCCCGTGCCTGACGGGCCAGGGTTTCTTCGATTGTCTTGAGTACTTTGCTCAGGTCGGCCTGGTCCTGCTGACGGGCCTGGAGTTTCTGGTCACGAACCTTGTAGTCCTGATTGAGCTTGGCCAGGGCGTCCTGACGGTCCTTGCGGACCTTCGCCAGGTCTTCGCGGCGGCTGTCCAGGGTGCCTTGCTGCACGAGCAGTTGGGCCTGTTGCAGATCGATGTCCTTGCTGACGTTGCTCAGTTGGCGCAGGGTTTCATTGAAATTGTGCAATTGAGTCAGGCGGGCCTGGCTCATGTAATCGTAGTAGGTCAGGGTGCGAGCGAATTTTTCCGGGTGCTGCTGGTTGAGCAACAGCTTGAGGTATTCCTGGCGGCCACTCTGATAGGCGGCACGGGCCTGGATGGCGATCAGGCGTTGTTGTTCAACCCGAGCGCTCTGCAGCTTTTTCTTTTCCTGATCGAGCCGCTGCAGCTCGCTTTCAGTCTTTTTTAGTTCCTTTTGCAGGACCTCGACCTGCTTTTCCAACTTGCCCATTTCGGTTTCGGTGCCTTTGAGGTCTTTCTGCACCCCAGCCTTTTCTTCCTGCAATTTGCCCAGGACTTTCTGCAGGTCAGCGATCTCCTGACGAGCGGTATCCAGCTGTTTTTGGGTCTGCGCACGCTCATCGTCGGCGAAGGCCGGATTGAGCAGGCAAATCAGGGCAAGAGCGATCAAGGCGCGGAGCATTGGGCGGGCGATACCGAGGAGAGAGAGAAGAAAGACGGGGACTAGTATGCCCGCCATGCGTTGCAAAAAAAACGTCCGGCAACCATTGCTTTAGCATCAGTTGTAGGAAAATTCGACGTTTCGACCAACGAAACGCCGAATTGTTACCAATTGTTCAGCTTACTCGGCAACGAGAATGGAATGGCCGGTCATTTCTGCCGGTTTTTCCAGGCCCATCAGTTGCAGCATGGTTGGGGCCACATCGGCCAGTACGCCGCCTTCGCGGACCTTGAGCTTGCGCTTGCCGACGTAGACAAACGGCACCGGCTCAGAGGTGTGGGCGGTGTGGGCCTGGCCGGTGTGGTCGTCGGTCATTTGCTCGACGTTGCCGTGGTCCGCAGTGATCAGAGCTTCGCCGCCGACCTTCTCCAGCGCTTCGGCGATACGGCCGACGCAGACGTCCAGGCATTCCACGGCCTTGATCGCCGCTTCCATGATGCCGCTGTGGCCAACCATGTCGCCGTTGGCGTAGTTGACGATAATCACGTCAAAACGCTGGTTTTCGATGGCGTCGACGATGCGGTCGGTGACTTCCGGCGCGCTCATTTCCGGTTGCAGGTCGTAGGTGGCGACTTTTGGCGACGGGATCAGGATGCGCTCCTCGCCCGGGAACGGTTCTTCACGGCCGCCGGAGAAGAAGAAGGTGACGTGGGCGTATTTCTCGGTTTCGGCGATGCGCAGCTGGGTCTTGCCCTTTTCTGCCAGGTATTCGCCCAGCACATTCTTCAGGCTGCCGGCGGCGAAGGCCGAGGGTGCAGGGATGCTGGCGGCATACTGAGTGAGCATGACGAAACCGGCCAGTTTTGGCTGGCGGGCGCGTTCGAAGTCCTTGAAACCGTCTTCGACAAAGACGCGGGTCAGTTCGCGAGCGCGGTCGGCGCGGAAGTTCATGAACACGACGGCGTCGCCGTCTTCGACCTTGACCGTCTCGCCGATGCTGGTGGCTTTGACGAATTCGTCGTTCTCGCCACGGCCATAAGCGGCTTCAAGGCCGGCGTGGGCGCTGTCGGCCTGGAATTCGGACTGGCCGTCGACGATCAGATTGTAAGCAGAGGCCACGCGATCCCAGCGGTTGTCGCGGTCCATGGCGAAGTAACGGCCGATGATGCTGGCGGTACGGCCCTTGCCCAGACGTTTGTAGGCGTCTTCCATGGTTTGCAGGTATTTCTCGGCGCTGCGTGGCGGCGTGTCGCGGCCATCGAGGAAGGCGTGCAGGTAGATCTTATCGGCACCGCGCTTGGCGGCCAGCTCGACCATGGCTACCAGATGGTCTTCATGACTGTGGACGCCGCCATCGGACAGCAGGCCCAGTACGTGTACGGACTTGCCCGCGCCGACAGCCTTGTCCACAGCGGTGCAGATGGCCGGGTTCTCGAAGAACTCGCCGTCACGAATAGCCTTGGTCACCCGGGTGAAGTCCTGATACACCACGCGCCCGGCGCCCAGGTTCATGTGGCCGACTTCTGAGTTGCCCATCTGCCCGTCCGGCAGGCCGACATCCATCCCGGAGCCGGAAATCAGGCCGTTGGGCATGGTTTTGTAGAGGCGATCCATGACCGGCATCTTGGCTTCGTAAATCGCGTTGCCATGGTGACTGTCGCTGTGGCCGAAGCCGTCGAGGATGATCAGGACCAAAGGTTTAGGCGTGGTAGTCATGGAACCCACTCGTGGCAGAAAAGGGAGGTTGAAAAAAAGATCGCCATATTAGTGACAAGTTCAGAGCGAGTCACTGCCGTACGGGCTTTGGCCGACCTAGGCTGCTGTGTATACTGGCCGACATTTTAACGCCCTGGAACCTTCTGATGGTTGATCATCTGCTTGCCTTCGCCACGAATCACTATCTGATCACTGGCGCTTTCGTCATTCTCGCTGCACTGCTGGCTGCCTATGAAATGAGCAAGGGTGGTCGTAGCCTGACCACGCGCGAGCTGACCGCACTGGTCAACAACGACCAGGCTGTGGTCATCGACATCCGTGCTTCCAAGGATTTTTCCAGTGGTCATATCGTTGGCGCCCTGAATTTCCCGCAGGACAAGGTGCTGTCGCGCACCTCGGAGCTGGAAAAATACAAGGCCAAGACCCTGATCATAGTCGATGCCCAGGGCCAGCAGTCCGGCGGTATCGCCCGTGAGCTGCTCAAGTCCGGTTTCACTGCGGCCAAGCTGGGCGGCGGCGTGTCGTCCTGGCGTGCAGACAACCTGCCACTGGTGAAGTGAAATGGCTGAAGTCATCGTTTATTCCAGTGATTATTGCCCGTACTGCTCGCGTGCCAAGCAGTTGCTCAAGAGCAAGGACATTGAATTCGACGAAATCGTCGTCGATGGCAAGCCGCAACTGCGGGCAGAAATGACCAAGAAAGCCGGGCGCACTTCGGTGCCGCAGATCTGGATCGGTTCGACCCATGTGGGCGGCTGCGATGACCTGTTTGCCCTGGAGCGCGCCGGCAAGCTCGACGCTCTGCTGGAAGCCTGATAACCCGTTCCCCGAAAGACCTTAAGAATAGAAAGGATCTGAGATGACTGATCAACAGACTAACGCGGCTGCAGAAGACGAAGCTCCGCAATTCTCGCTGCAACGCATTTATGTTCGCGACCTGTCGTTCGAAGCGCCGAAAAGCCCGGCGATCTTCCGTCAGGAGTGGACCCCGGCTGTCAGCCTGGACCTGAACACTCGCCAGAAACAATTGGAAAACGATTTCTACGAAGTCGTGCTGACCCTGTCGGTCACCGTCAACACCGGTGACGAAGTCGCTTTCATCGTTGAAGTGCAACAGGCCGGTATCTTCCTGATCAAGGGCCTGGATGCTGCTTCCCTGAGCCACACTCTGGGCGCGTTCTGCCCGAACCTGCTGTTCCCTTACGCGCGTGAAGCCATCGACAACCTGGTGGTTCGTGGTTCGTTCCCGGCGCTGATGCTGGCTCCGGTCAACTTCGACGCCCTGTACGCTCAAGAGCTGCAACGCATGCAGGACGCTGGCGAAACGCCAACCGTTCAGTAAGCCTTTGCTGCTACGAAAAACGCCCCCGGTCGCAAGGCCGGGGGCGTTTTTTATTGCGGTTAGAAACCTGTGGGACCGGCTTCAGCCGGGAAGAGGCCGGCACATCCGATACATATTCAGAGGCTTGAATATCGTCTTCCCGGCTGAAGCCGGTCCCACAAATTCCATTCCAATTCGGGAGCTAAGGGGCGTTTGATAAAAGCCGGTTGGCATACATCCGGCACTCTGCCACCAACGCCAGCAGATTGGGATCGCGCTCGCGGCTTTTGAGGAAGACGATGCCGATGTGTTGCTGCATGTGATAGCGCTGCTGCAACGGGATCAGGCGCACGCGGTTCTCATAGACAGCGGCGATGCGCCCCGGCAGCAGGGCGTAGCCGACACCGGAGCTGACCATGCTCAGCAGGGTGAAGATGTCGTTGACCTGCATGGCCACCTTGGGTTCGAAGCCAGCCTGCTGAAAGACGCGGATACCGTCGCGATGGGTGGCGAAGCCTTGGGTCAGCGTGATGAAGGTGGCTTCGCGCAGGTCGCTGAGGTCGATCTCGCTGCGCTGGGAGAAGGGCGAGTCGGCAGGGACCGCGAGGAAGATATCGTCGCTGAACAGCGGCAGGTGCTCGCAGTCCGGATCGTTGACGCTCTCGTCCAGGGACACCAGGATTGCGTCCGCCTCCATGTTCTTGAGCTTGTAGAACAGGTCGATATTGGAGCCGAGGATCAGATCGATATTCAGCTCGCTGCGCCTTAGCTTGAGGCCCATGATCAACTGCGGCACGGTCTTCACGGTCAATGAATAAAGCGCGCCAAGGCGAAAACGCGCCGCCGAGAAGCCTGCTGCCTGACGGGTCAGTTCGACGGTGGCGAGCACGTCCTGGATCAGCTTCTGGGCGCGTTCCTCCAGAACATAGGCGCTTTCCAATGGAGTCAGGTTGCGGCCTTCGTGCTTGAACAGCGGGCAGCGCAGGGCGCTTTCCAGGGAGTGGATGGCCCGATGCACGCTGACGTGGCTGGTCTGCAATTCCGCCGCCGCCCGGGCCAGGTTGCCGGTGCGCATGAAGGCGAGAAAGATCTCCAGCTTCTTCAGGGTCAGTTCGTCGTCGATCTGCATGGGTGGGTCTTCTTGTTTGAATACTGCCGATTGTGCCCAAGTCTCTTAGTGATGGCTGTACTTTTGCGGTCATAACCCGGAGCCTTGAGGCTCGTCGATTGAAATGGAGGTTGTGCGCGGATGTATTACGGCGAGAAGTTCAACGCCTGGACTCACCTGGTAGGCGCGGTGCTGGCCACTATCGGGGCGGTCTGGCTGTTGGTGATGGCAAGCCTGCATGGGGATGTCTGGAAGGTCGTCAGCATGGCGATCTATGGCGTGACCCTGGTCACCCTGTATAGCGCGTCCACCGTGTATCACAGCGTACGCGGGCGCGCGAAGGTGATCATGCAGAAGGTTGATCACTTTTCGATCTATCTATTAATTGCGGGCAGCTACACCCCGTTTTGTCTGGTTACCCTTCGCGGCCCGTGGGGCTGGACGCTGTTCGGCATCGTCTGGGGTTTGGCGCTGATCGGTATCCTGCAAGAGATCAAGCCACGTTCCGAGGCGCGGATCATGTCCCTGGTGATCTATGCGGTGATGGGCTGGATCGTATTGGTGGCGATCAAGCCGCTTTTGGCTGCGCTGGGCACGGCGGGATTCACCTGGCTGGCGGCGGGCGGGGTGCTGTACACCGTGGGGATTATCTTCTTTGCCCGCGACCACATCACTCACTGGCACGGGATCTGGCACTTGTTTGTAGTTGCCGGGAGCCTGCTGCACTTTGTGGCGATTTGTTTTTATGTCCTTTAGGTACCCCAAAATGCTGTGGGACCGGCTTTAGCCGGGAATGCGCCTTCCCGGCTAAAGCCGGTCCCACAAACTAGAAATCCCCCCAAAGCTGCTGCGCCACGCTCAGCGCCACCACCGGCGCGGTTTCCGTGCGCAGCACGCGCGGGCCGAGGCGCGCGGCGTGGAAGCCAGCGTCCTGAGCCTGATCCACTTCTGCGTCGTTAAGGCCGCCTTCGGGGCCGATCAGGAACGCCAGCGTCGCCGGTTTCTCGTGGCTGACCAGTGGCTCGGCAACCGGATGCAGTACCAGCTTGAGATCAGCGCTGGTGTGCTTGAGCCATTCGGCCAATGGCACGGGCGGGTGAATCACCGGCACCACTGAGCGCCCGCACTGCTCGCAGGCACTGATCGCAATCTGCTGCCAGTGGGCCTGACGCTTTTCTGCACGTTCATCCTTGAGTCGCACTTCACAGCGCTCGCTGACAATCGGGGTGATTTCGCTGACGCCCAGTTCTGTGGCTTTTTGAATTGCCCAGTCCATGCGCTCGCCACGAGACAGACCCTGCCCCAGATGAATGCGCAACGGTGACTCGATCTGCCCGGCAAAGCTCTCGTCGAGCTGGACCCGCACGCGCTTTTTGCCCACCTCCAGCAGCTTGCCGCGAAACTCAAAGCCTGAGCCGTCGAACAGTTGCAGGGCATCACCTTCGGCCATGCGCAGCACCCGGCCGATGTAGTGGGCCTGGGCCTCCGGCAGCTCGTGCTCGCCAAGGCTCAGTGGGGCGTCGATAAAGAAGCGGGACAGTCTCATGGTGCGTCTCTGAAATGGTTGTATCGGGCATTCTGTGGGACCGGCTTTAGCCGGGAATGCGTCTTCCCGGCTGAAGCCGGTCCCACAGACCAGCGATGTCGGCGGCGTTAGTTAACCCGGATCCCGGAAATTGGGATGGAAATCCTTGCGCACTGGCACGCTGATGCCGCTGCGGGTGGCGATGTCGATGCCTTCGCTGGCCACTTCGGCGAGGAAGTCGATCTGTTCCGGGGTGATCACGTAAGGCGGCAGGAAGTACACCACGCTGCCCAGCGGGCGCAGCAGGGCGCCGCGTTCCAGGGCGTGCTGGAAGACTTGCAGGCCGCGACGTTCCTGCCATGGGTAGGCGGTCTTACTGGCCTTGTCCTGGACCATCTCGATGGCCAGGGCCATGCCGGTCTGGCGCACTTCGGCGACATGGGGGTGATCGACCAGATGCGCCGTAGCCGTAGCCATACGCTGGGCAAGGGCCTTGTTGTTCTCGATGACGTTGTCTTGCTCGAAGATATCCAGGGTCGCCAGAGCCGCCGCGCACGCCAGTGGGTTGCCGGTGTAGCTGTGGGAATGCAGGAAGGCGCGCAGGGTCGGGTAGTCGTCGTAGAAGGCGTCGTAGACTTCGTCTGTGGTCAGGCACGCCGCCAGTGGCAGGTAGCCGCCGGTCAGGGCCTTGGACAGGCAGAGGAAGTCCGGGCGGATACCGGCCTGTTCGCAGGCGAACATGGTGCCGGTGCGCCCGAAGCCCACGGCGATCTCATCGTGAATCAGGTGCACGCCATAGCGGTCGCAGGCTTCGCGCAGCAGCTTGAGATAGATCGGGTCATACATGCGCATGCCGCCCGCGCCCTGGATCAGTGGTTCGACTATCACGGCGGCGACGCTAGCGTGATGTTCCGCCAGGGTCTGTTCCATGGCGACGAACAGGGTGCGCGAGTGTTCTTCCCAGCTCACCCCCTCGGGGCGGAAGTAGCAATCCGGGCTCGGCACCTTGATGGTGTCCATCAGCAAGGTCTTGTAGGTCTCGGTGAACAGCGGCACATCGCCCACCGACATCGCCGCTATGGTTTCGCCGTGGTAGCTGTTGCTCAGGGTGACGAAGCGTTTCTTCTCGGGCTTGCCGCGATTGAGCCAGTAGTGAAAGCTCATTTTCAACGCGACTTCGATGCAGGACGAGCCATTATCGGCGTAGAAACACCGTGTCAGGCCTTCCGGCGTAAGTTTGACCAGGCGCTCGGACAACTCGATCACCGGCTGATGGCTGAAGCCGGCGAGGATCACATGCTCCAACTGATCGACCTGATCCTTGATGCGTTGGTTGATGCGCGGGTTGGCGTGGCCGAACACGTTGACCCACCAGGAACTGACGGCGTCCAGATAACGCTTGCCTTCGAAGTCTTCCAGCCAGACCCCCTCGCCACGCTTGATCGGGATCAGCGGCAGGTTTTCGTGGTCTTTCATCTGGGTGCAGGGGTGCCACAGGACCGCGAGGTCGCGTTGCATCCACTGGTTATTCAGGCCCATCGGTAATCTCCTGGTGGCGACTCGCATGACGCGAGGGCGAACAATCGCGCAAGCCTATGCAATGCCTGCCTGCGGGACAACCTCTTGTACCAATTGAGTGACATTCGTCGCCGGGCGGACATTGCTGGTAGCGCTTGCGTCGCTGACGTATCCTTCGCGCCGATCCTGGACCCTGTCGTCCGAAGTTTCTTACGTTTATCTCGGAGTTTGCCGAATGCTTTCTGGTTGGCTGCGCGCCTGTGCGCTGTTGATGGTAGGGCTGGTCAGTGCGTCTGCACTGGCAGCTGAAAAACAACACACCGCCATAGTGGTAGGCGCCGGCATGGCCGGCCTGACGACGGCATATGAACTTCAGGCCAAAGGCTGGCAGGTCACCCTGCTCGAAGCCCGGCCGAACCTGGGTGGTCGCTCGGCCCTGGCGAGCAGCGAGTGGATCGGTAATGCCAAGGTCCAACCGGTGCTCAATCAGTACCTGGATCGCTTCAAGGTCCAGAGCGTGCCTGCGCCGGAATTCGTCCGTACGCCCGGCTATCTGATTGATGGCAGCTATTTCACTGCCGCCGATCTTGCGGTCAAGCAGCCGGAAACCGCCGCGGCTCTCAAGCGTTACGAAGAAACCCTGGATAACCTGGCACGCTCCATCGATGATCCGCAGAACCCGGCGTCTAACAACACCCTGTTCGCCCTGGATCAGATCAACGTCGCCAACTGGCTGGATCGCCTGACTCTGCCCGCCACTGCCCGCCAGTTGATCAATCAGGAAATCCGCAGCCGTTACGACGAGCCTTCGCGCCTGTCGCTGCTGTATTTCGCTCAGCAGTCGAGAGTCTATCGCGGTGTCGATGACCGCGACCTGCGCTCTGCCCGCCTGCCCGGCGGTAGCGGTGTCCTGGCCGAGGCCTTTGCCAAGCAGATCAAGACCATCAAAACCAACTCGCCGGTATCGGCGATTTCCCAGGACAAGGACGGCGTCACTGTCAAGGTCGGCGCGGTTGGTTATCAGGCCGATTACCTGGTACTGGCGGTGCCGTTGCGCGCCCTGGGCAATATCCAGATGACCCCGGCCCTCGATGCCCAGCATCAGGGCGCTCTGAAGAGCACCAACTACGGCTGGCGCGACCAGATCATGCTCAAGTTCAAGACTCCGGTCTGGGACAGCAAGGCGCGCATGTCCGGTGAAACCTTCAGCAACACCGGTCTGGGCATGTTGTGGATCGAGCCAGCCCTCAAGGGCGGCGCCAACGTCATCATCAACCTGTCCGGCGACAATGCGCGCCTGATGCAGGCCTTTGGCGACAAGCAGTTGGTGGATCAGGTGCTGATTCGCTTCCATAACTTCTTCCCGCAGGCCCGTGGCGCGTTTACCGGTTACGAAATTCGTCGCTACAGCACCGATCCTTCGATCACCGGCTCCTACCTGGCCTTTGGCCCAGGGCAGATCAGCAAATACTGGCGTCTGTGGGAAAAGCCGATCCAGCGCGTAGCCTTTGCCGGTGAGCACACTGATCCTCTGTACCCTGGCACCCTGGAAGGCGCCCTGCGCAGCGGTCAGCGTGCAGCCAATCAGTTGCAGGACCTGGCTGCTGGCAAGACCCTGGACGTGATCAAGGTCGGCCCACAGGCTCCGGCTCCAGCCAAACCTGTGGAAACCAAGAAGGCTGACGACGAGCCGGGCTTCTTCTCCCGTCTGTTCGGTGGCAAGGCCGCCGAGAAGGCCCCGGAGCCTATTCCTGCGCCAGTGCCTGCCCCCGCTCCGGCTCCGGAACCTGTGTCAGCACCAGTAGCGCCAGTCGTGGCGCCGATGGTTGCTCCTGCCAAGGCGACGGAACCTGCCAAGAAAGCGCCTGCGCACAAACCCGCAGTGAAGAAAGAGCCCGCCAAGAAAGAACCGGCGAAAAAAGACGCTGCCAAGAAAGAAGCTACCCCGGCCCACAAGGCTCCGGCGAAAAAGGCCGAGCCGGCCAAGACGCCAGCGGCAACCGACGCGAAGAACTGATCGGCTGCCATTGAGCTGAAGCACTGAAAAGCGCGACCTCCTACAGGTCGCGCTTTTTTTTGTGCAGGAAAAATCGTCTATATGTGTAGGTCACTTACAGCCGTTCATCCGCATCCTGAAACCGGTGGTCATGGCGTTGTTTTGTTGGCGCCGGATAATCCGGATGCTCGGCGGGCAAATTCGCTTATGTCCGTCCAGGGTGGGGTTGCATGCGTCAGGACGGCGCCATCGGAAAGCACGGCGGTTTTGTAATAATCGAAATGTTCGATGGTTCAGAGCAAGAATTTGCGCTTTCATTCGATAGATAAAAAGCTAGTCTGTGACCAACTTATACAAGGTATCGGCGATGCAACTGAAGAACTCCTCCTCTCGATACGGTCTGGTCAGCATGCTGCTGCACTGGGGCGTGGCCATTGCAGTATTTGGTCTGTTTGCGTTGGGTTTGTGGATGGTCGGTCTGGGTTATTACGACACATGGCGCAAGGCCGGCCCTGATCTGCACAAGAGCATCGGCCTGACCCTGTTCGCGGTGATGTTGATCCGCGTGGTCTGGCGTCTGCTTAGCCCGCCGCCACCGCCATTGGCCAGTTATGGCAAGTGGACACGTATCGGCGCGGCGTTTGGCCATTTGTTTCTGTATGTCGGCTTGTTTGCCGTGATGTTCGCCGGGTACCTCATTTCCACCGCCGACGGTGTGGGGATCTCGGTGTTTGGCCTGTTCGATGTGCCGGCGCTGATCAGCGGCCTGCCGGATCAGGCGGACAACGCGGGTGTCGTACACCTTTATCTGGCTTGGGTTCTCGTGATCTTCGCGGGGCTTCATGGTCTTGCAGCACTGAAACACCACTTTATCGATCGTGATGTGACCCTCAAGCGCATGCTGGGTCGCAGCTAGTTGTTCAACCCTAATAGGAAGAAAAGCATGTTGAAGAAGTCTCTCGCCGCTCTGGCACTGGGTACCGCACTGTTCACCGCTGGCCAGGCCATGGCTGCTGACTACACCATCGATAAAGAAGGCCAGCACGCCTTCATCGATTTCACTATCAGCCACCTTGGCTACAGCTTCATCCACGGTACTTTCAAGGACTGGACCGGTACATTCAGCTTTGATGCTGCCAAGCCTGAAGACAGCAAAATCAGCATCGACGTGAAAACCGCCAGCGTTTTCACCAACCATGCCGAACGTGACAAGCACATCAGCAGCAAAGACTTCCTGGACGTCGCTACCTACCCGGACGCCAAGTTCGTCTCCACCAAAGTCGCGCCTACCGGCAAGAATGCTGACGGCAAAGTCACCGCTGACGTAACCGGTGACCTGACTTTGCACGGTGTGACCAAGCCAGTTGTGGTCAAGGCCACTTTCAACGGCGAAGGCAAGGATCCATGGGGCGGCTACCGTGCCGGCTTCAACGGTACTACTTCGATCAAGCGTTCTGATTTCGGCAAGATGATGGACCTGGGTCCACAGTCCGACACCATGGAACTGAACATCTCGTTCGAAGGCGTCAAGGCCAAGTAATTGCGCTTGGTTTGAATCGAGTAGGAGGCGGCTTTACAGCCGCCGTCCTCTCACACCACCGTACGTACGGTTCCGTATACGGCGGTTCAAGTTATGCGGCTAAACCGGTTTATCGTATCCAGTACCGAGACTAACCCAAGTTGATCCCATAGCCTCTTCGGCAACGCCTGATTCATATGAGATGCTCCCGAGCTCCACCATGGGCCTCGGCCATTGAAGGCTGATTTGCAGGCACGAGCTTCGCTAAGCCCCAGGCGCATCAAGTTACGCGCCCTCGTTGAGGGCCGCTTCCATTGACGCCAAAGGACGCAGCGGAGCTTGCGCCGCACCCAGCCGTCAATTTCCTCAAGTGGCCGTTTGCTCTGACTGAGCTTGAAGTAGCCTGACCACCCGCGCAGCACAGGGTTTATACGTCCGATGACATTCGCCATCTTGTGGCCCCGTGCCCCGCGCAGCAGCTCCATGAGCCGGTCGCGCAAGCGAGCCAAACTCATCGTTGCCACTCTCAATCTCGGCTGCTGATGCCAGCTCATCCCATAGCCCAAGTAATCACAGAACCACGGACGTGCCACACGGCTCTTTTCCCGATTCAGCGTCAGTTTTAGGCGCTGATTCAGGAAGCGCTCAACACCGGCCAACACTCGCTCGCCCGCACGACGAGTGCGCACATAAATATTCGTATCGTCGGCATACCTCACGAAACGATGTCCCCGTCGTTCCAGCTCGCGGTCGAGTTCGTTAAGCAGGATGTTCGACAGCAACGGCGAGAGCGGGCCGCCTTGCGGCGTCCCCTCCTGTCGTCGGCTGACGATCCCGCTCGACATCGCTCCGGCTTCGAGGTAACGACGGATCAGTCTAAGCACGCGCTTGTCTTCGACGTGACGCTCTATCTTGTCCATCAATACGTCGTGGTTTACTCGATCAAAGAACTTTTCAAGATCAAGTTCCACACACCAGCGGTTGCCCGCTCCTACGTGGTCACGGGCCTTTTCGATGGCTTGATGAGCGCTTCTACCCGGACGAAAGCCGTAGCTATAGTCCGAGAACAGAGGATCGAAGATCGGCGTGAGCTGTTGCAGCAGTGCCTGCTGGATCAGGCGATCCACGACGCTGGGAATACCCAGTTGTCGTGTTCCGCCTTTGGGTTTGGGGATGTCAACGGCGCGTACACCCTGCGGGTGATACTCGCCGACCAGCAACCGAGCCTTGAGGATCGGCCAATACTGTTTCACGTAGCCCGCCAATTGCTCGACCGTCATGCCATCGGTACCCGGCGAGCCCTTGTTGCTGACCACGCGTTGATAAGCACGCCTAAGGTTAGCGGGTGCAAGCACCCGTTCCATCAGCGTGTCCGGCTCCGCGTTCGTCCACGTCACAGACGCCGCCGATACCTGTGCGCTGTCAGCCGTCATCCTCGGATACTGTCCGGGACTCGGAGTAACAGTCTTCTCTGGGAGAAATTTCTGCATTTCGGTATTCAACGAGACTTTGACGCCTACTGGCGGCATACCTTGTTCGGCCCTTGGTGACGGGGTTATTCGCCACTTACTACGGCCTCGGCTGACTTCTGCACGCTCATCCCGTCGCCTCTCGACGCTCGGTAGCACAGTGGCAAACGCGCAGATCTCCCAGGGTAATTCGCGCGACCTTCCTGCTTATGCCTGTCGGATCTACGTCACAGCGTTCCGTGCAAGTATCGGGCTTTGGGAAAATACGCCCCCTTACCCCGCTGTGCCGCCTCATCCGCTTCCTGTTCGTCAGGCCAGCATTTTGCCTCGGGCTTCCTTCAGATTCGCAGTCACCCGCGACACCCTTGCCTCTGGCTAACACTTCCCCTTGCCGGGTGTGTAGAGGACTTTCACCTCCCAGTCACCAGCATGGCCACCACAGCCAAACTGGTTGCGCTACGCGCAACGCGCCATGCCTGGCGCACGTATAAAAAAAGCCGACCCCCAGGGTCGGCTTTTTTATGCGTGGAACTGTGCATTCTGTGGGACCGGCTTTAGCCGGGAATACGCTTTCCGGCTAAAGCCGGTCCCACAGTATCCGTTGTTCAGCTATCGCGATTACGCGTCAGCAGTGCCGGCTTTTCACCGCGTGGGCGGCTTGGCAACTGATCGAGCTGTTCGGGCGACGGGAAACGGTCGCTTTTCGACTCCTTGTGCACGATCTTCGGTTGCGGCTGGCCGTCACGGGCGCCGCGTACGGCGGGCTCCTGACGTGGCTGGTCATCAGTACGGGCCGGGCGACGGTTGCGTGGCTGGTCTTCGCGACGAGCCTGGCCATCACGGCCTGCACCGCCGCCCGAACCATTGCGTGGACCGTTGCGCTTGGCAGCCGGTGCGCCTGCACCCGTACTGGCACCGCCACCGGTATTGCTACGCGGACCGCGACCAGGGGCCGCGCCACCGCGTGGTGCGCCTGCACCGGCGTTAGCAGCGGCGCCGGGAGCTGCCGGAGCACCTGGGCGACGACCACGGCTCTGATTCTTGTTCTGGTACGGGCTGACGTAGTCAGCGCGGTTGCCGAAGTTATCCACTTCGTCATCCAGGAACTCATCTGGGGCACGATCAGGGGCCGGGCGTGGAGCTGCTGCGCGTTGTTCGCCGCGTGGCGTACCTTCGCGTGGCTTCTGCTCACGTGGCTGACGTGCCGGGCGCTCGCCTGCTGCCGCGGCTGCCGGCTTTTCCTTGCCTTTATCCTTACCCTTGTCCTTGCGGCCGCCGCTGTTGCTGGCGGTGCCTTCGCCACGTGGCGCACGGGCGGCACGTGGGTTGCGCACATCCGGACGCTCGCGCACTTCGGGTTTCTCGGCTTCAACGGCCGTGATATCGAAGCCCATCAGGTCGCCATCGGCGATTTTTTGCTTGGTCATGCGCTCGATGCTTTTCAGCAGTTTTTCTTCGTCCGGCGCGACCAGAGAGATCGCCTCGCCGTTACGACCGGCACGGCCAGTCCGGCCGATGCGGTGCACATAGTCTTCGTCGACGTTAGGCAGTTCGAAGTTGACCACATGGGGCAACTGGTCGATATCCAGGCCGCGGGCGGCAATATCGGTGGCGACCATGATCCGCACTTCACCGGCCTTGAAGTCGGCCAAGGCTTTGGTGCGAGCGTTCTGGCTCTTGTTACCGTGGATCGCCACGGCGCTGAGGCCGTGTTTGTCCAGGTATTCGGCCAGGCGGTTGGCGCCGTGCTTGGTGCGGGTGAAGACCAGCACCTGTTCCCAGGCACCCTGAGTGATCAGGTGGGCCAGCAGCGAACGCTTGTGGTTGGCAGGCAGGCGGAACACCCGTTGCTCGATACGCTCGACCGTGGTGTTCGGCGGCGTGACTTCGATGCGCTCGGGGTTGTGCAGCAGCTTGCCGGCCAGGGCGGTGATGTCGCTGGAGAACGTTGCCGAGAACAGCAGGTTCTGGCGCTTGGCTGGCAGGCGTGCGAGGACTTTCTTCACGTCATGGACAAAGCCCATGTCGAGCATGCGGTCGGCTTCGTCGAGAACAAGAATCTCAACGTGGGACAGATCGACGCTGCCCTGGCCGGCCAGATCGAGCAAGCGACCCGGGCAGGCAACCAGTACGTCGACGCCACGGGCCATGGCCTGGACCTGCGGGTTCATGCCGACACCGCCGAAAATGCAGGCGCTGACGAACTTCAGGTCGCGGGCATACAGCTTGAAGCTGTCATGCACCTGGGCGGCGAGCTCGCGAGTCGGGGTCAGGACCAGTACGCGCGGTTGGCGCGGGCCGTGACGCTGGGATTTGTCCGGATGACCATTGGGGAACAGCCGCTCCAGGATCGGGAGGGCGAAGCCGCCGGTTTTACCAGTACCTGTCTGAGCCGCAACCATCAGGTCGCGACCTTGCAACACGGCGGGAATTGCCCGCTGTTGCACCGGGGTAGGCTGGGTATAGCCCGCTGCCTCGATGGCGCGGACTAAAGCCTCGGAGAGACCGAGGGAAGCAAAGGACATGAGTAATCCTGTTCTAAGTGAGGGCTTGGCCCAATGGGAGATCTTGCCCGGCGCGAATGGCGACGAAGTCGCGATCCCGTCCGGTCCTGCGGGGCCTCAAGGTCATCTCGGGACATCAGCGCGGAGAATAAGATGCGCTTTTGGCGTGTCGAGATGCCTGTTGCAAGACCGAGCGTCCGGGCGTAAGCCTGGCGGGAAGGCCGGAGTATAACAGAGCAATCGCTCTGCGCCGCGTTCCTGCTGCTCAACGGTTTTGTGGCGTTATTGCGGCGGCGCTTCAGGCGCCGCTTTTTTGCTGTGAAAGGTGCTGATAAATCGCCTCGCGGCGGCAGCCCAGCAGTTGCTTGACCATCCAGTGGTCGAGCCACGACGCCAGTTGTTGCTGCTGCAGTGGCTGCTTGAGACGCTGCTCGGCATTCTCCCGGGCCTTGTCCCACCAGACTTCGCAGCAGGCGCGGTCGAACTCGTTGCTGTGCTGGTAGCAGCCATAGAGGATTTCACGAATGAACTGGCGTTGCTGCAACGGCACGCTCAGGGTCATGCTGCGGTAGAACAGGCGCTGCCAGCGGGGCGGGCGCGGCAGGCGGGTGGTCACACGGCGGGTGTCGTCGAGCGCCTCTGCGGTGAGCGGCGCGTCGCTGTGCTTGCGCAGCCAGGCGCGGATCTTGGCGCGGAACAGTTGCTTGCGGCTCCAGTAATGGTGAACCAGGTCGGTGCACTCGGCGACTTCCATGTTCCGGTAAGCCGCCACGCCCAGGCAGAACTCTTCCAGGGTGTAAGCGCCGCGGGCCAGGGGGTAAAACTCATCCATCAGGGCAATGGAGCGGTCCAGCAGTTCGCGGTCTTCGTGCATCAGGCCGATCACACCGGAGTTGAGCAACGGCATCTCGTCGTCGGCCAGGCCGCGTTCGGCGAGGATATGGGCCAGTGACTTATGCAGCTCAGAGTCGGCATAGGCGCCATAGCGCTGGTTGAATGCATTGCACAACACCGTGCCGGGCTTGACCCGCTCGAACAGCTTGAACGGCGAGCAGTGGAAAAAGGTATCGGTGTCGATCAGCAGGGCTTGCTGCGACTCTTCAAGAACGGCGCGCAGGGCGACGTGCTTGGTGCGGAAATGATAGCCATGGGGTTGGCTCCAGGCCTTGCGTGTCGCCTCATCCAGCGGGCGCACATGTACCGGCAGCAAGCGATAAGGCTCGGGATTGTCGCTGAATACCTGGATATCCAGAGCCTGATCAGGCGTATCGCGCAGGCAGGCCAGAGCACTGGCGATGCTGAATACGGCTTCCTGATGGTATGTCTCGGCACCGAAAACCAGATAGATAAGTTGCGGGCGAGGTTGGATCTTATTGGGTGGAGTCAACTGCTTAGTCCGTTATCCAAGGCATGGAGACCCTGTGCTTGCGCCAGGGTCACCGAATAAACATGACCTGAATGTGCCAGACATGCCGCAACAAATAAATCAGTGTTTAGCGCGGCAGTTGCAGATTGTTCCAGATCGTCAGGCTAGGTTCAGCCTGATTCAACGTGTAGAAGTGCAGGCCAGGGGCTCCGCCCTGCAACAGTTGTTCACACATTTGTGTGATCACTTGTTCACCGAAAGCCTGAATGCTTTTCACGTCATCACCGTAGGACTCCAGCTGTTTGCGGATCCAGCGAGGGATTTCCGCGCCGCAGGCATCGGAGAACCGTGCCAGCTTGCTGTAGTTGGTGATCGGCATGATGCCCGGCACGATCGGGATGGTGACGCCCATTTTCCGCACACGCTCGACGAAGTAGAAGTAGCTGTCGGCGTTGAAGAAGTACTGGGTGATCGCGCTGTCGGCACCGGCCTTGGCCTTGCGCACGAAGTTGGCGATATCGTCTTCGAAATTACGAGCCTGTGGGTGCATCTCCGGATAAGCAGCCACTTCGATATGGAAGTGATCGCCGCTTTCTTCACGGATGAACGACACCAGGTCACTGGCATAGCGCAGTTCGCCACCGCTCATGCCCATGCCCGAAGGCAGGTCACCGCGCAGGGCGACGATGCGTTTGATGCCCGCATCCTTGTATTGCTTGAGCAGGCCACGCAGATCGGCCTTGCTGTCGCCAACGCATGACAAATGCGGGGCGGAGGGAATGCTGACTTCTTTTTCCAGCTGCAGCACGGTGTTGATCGTGCGATCGCGAGTGGAACCACCGGCGCCATAGGTGCAGGAGAAGAAATCGGGTTTCAGGCTGGCCAGCTGACGAGCGACGGTCAGCAGTTTTTCATGGCCGGCATCGGTCTTCGTCGGGAAGAACTCGAAGCTGTAGCGACGGTCTTGGGACATGATGAAATCCTTGGAAGCGCAAGCGACTGACACCAATTCCTTGTGGGAGCGGATTTATCCGCGAATGCGATATTACATCCGACAGTTTGTGCCGGTTGTACCAAAGCTTTCGCGAATAAATTCGATCCCACAGGAGCGGCGTCAAACCATCAGTAGCGGTATGCGTGCGGCTTGAACGGACCTTCGACGGTCACGCCGATGTAATCGGCCTGGGTCTTGGTCAGCTTGGTCACCACGCCGCCGAAGCCGCGCACCATTTCCAGGGCCACTTCTTCGTCGAGCTTCTTCGGCAGAACTTCAACGGTCAGGCGCTCGGCTTGTTGAGCCGGTGCCAGGTCGGCGTACTTCTGGCCGAACAGGAAGATCTGGGCCAGAACCTGGTTGGCGAACGAGCCGTCCATGATGCGGCTTGGGTGGCCGGTAGCGTTACCCAGGTTCACCAGACGGCCTTCGGCCAGCAGGATCAGGTAGTCATCGTTGTGCGGATCGAAGGTGCCAGCACCGGTACGGTGAATCTTGTGAACCTGTGGCTTCACTTCTTCCCATGCCCAGTTCTTGCGCATGAAAGCTGTGTCGATTTCGTTGTCGAAGTGACCGATGTTGCAGACCACGGCGCGCTTTTTCAGGGCCTTGAGCATGTTCGCGTCGCAGACGTTAACGTTGCCGGTGGTGGTCACGATCAGGTCGATCTTGCCCAGCAGGGCCTTGTCGATGCTGGCTTCGGTGCCGTCGTTTTCACCGTTGATGAACGGCGAAACCAGTTCGAAACCGTCCATGCAGGCTTGCATGGCGCAGATCGGGTCGACTTCGGTGACCTTGACGATCATGCCTTCCTGACGCAGGGACTGGGCCGAGCCCTTGCCCACGTCACCGTAGCCGATGACCAGCGCTTGCTTGCCGGACAACAGGTGGTCGGTGCCGCGCTTGATCGCGTCGTTCAGGCTGTGACGGCAGCCGTACTTGTTGTCGTTCTTGCTCTTGGTGACCGAGTCGTTGACGTTGATCGCAGGGATCTTCAGCTCGCCCTTGGCCAGCATGTCCAGCAGGCGGTGTACGCCAGTGGTGGTCTCTTCGGTCACGCCGTGGATCTTGGCCAGCATCTGCGGGTATTTCTTGTGGATGATCTCGGTCAGGTCGCCGCCGTCGTCGAGGATCATGTTGGCGTCCCATGGCTGGCCATCCTTGAGGATGGTCTGCTCGATGCACCACTCATACTCTTCTTCAGTCTCGCCTTTCCAGGCGAACACGGCGATACCGGCGGCAGCGATAGCGGCAGCGGCCTGGTCCTGAGTGGAGAAGATGTTGCACGACGACCAGCGAACTTCGGCACCCAGGGCAACCAGGGTTTCGATCAGTACGGCGGTCTGGATGGTCATGTGGATACAGCCGAGGATCTTCGCGCCCTTGAGCGGTTGCTCGCCGGCATATTTGCGGCGCAGACCCATCAGGGCAGGCATTTCGGATTCGGCGATGATGGTTTCGCGACGACCCCAGGCAGCCAGGGAGATGTCGGCGACTTTAAAGTCGGTGAAACCGGCGGGCGTGTTTACAGCGCTCATAAAGAGACTCCATTCGTAGTGTGCGAATGGGCGCCGTTGTGCGTTTAAGGCTCGAGCAGGCGACCTGGAAGGTCGGCTCGAACAACGCCCCATCCGAGCCTGACAGGTGAAAACCTGCTGCAGCGCCCCTCGGACAGGTGGCGGGAAAACGGTATCAGGGAACGATGACCGTTTTTTGAAGCGGTGGCGATTATAACGGCGTCGACGGATTAGCCCAAGGGCTTGATGCGTTTAAATGACCAGTGACTAATCGCGACCATAGTAGATGTTCAATGGAGGTAAATGGTCTGGGCTGGCACTATGCTGCTTATCTATATGGCAGACGCTCAGGAGTGATCATGAATTTCCATACCCGCAAATGGGTCAAGCCCGAAGACCTCAACCCCAACGGCACCCTGTTCGGGGGCAGTCTGTTGCGCTGGATCGATGAGGAGGCGGCGATCTACGCCATCGTGCAATTGGGCAACCAGCGAGTGGTGACCAAGTACATCTCGGAGATCAACTTCGTCAGCGCCTCGCGCCAGGGCGACATCATCGAGCTGGGCATCACTGCTACCGAGTTCGGTCGCACCTCGATCACCCTGAGCTGCCACGTGCGCAACAAGATCACGCGCAAGAGTATCCTGACCATCGACAAACTGGTGTTCGTCAACCTGGGCGAAGACGGTACGCCTGCCCCCCATGGCCGGACCGAGATTCGCTACATCAAGGATCAGTTCGAGCCGGGATAATCGACCGCTGTAGCGCGATGCCACGCCATTGCGTCGCATCGCTGCCAGTTGCCGGGCTCTTTCAGGGCTGAGCGGTGGCTTGCATGAACTCGCCAAGCTCGCGGGCATAGAAACGGGCAAACCCGGTTGTGCTGTGTCCGCGGGTCTCGCTGCTGGCAGGAATCAGCACCAGACGAGCATTTTTCAACTGAGCCAAGGCCGACTGCATTGTCCCGGTCTCGGGCGGATTTCGCTCGTCGTCTGCGCTATTGATCGCCAGTAGCGGTGCCTTGATAGCTGACAGTTGCTGCGACGGGTCGTAGTCTGCCGAGGATTGCCACTGATAGATAAAGTCGTTGGCATCGCCCGGCAGAGGCGCCGCCAGACGCTCATCGACCAGCTTGTCCGCCTGCGCTCGTGTCGGCGCCGATGTCTGATAGGCAAGGGTGCCGCCACTGGTGGCCAGGCCGAACATGACGTTGGCTGTACGCAATGACGGGGGCGGGCTGGTGTAGTTGCCGTCTTTCCACGCTGGGTCCTGCTTGATGGATTCGACCAGCATGCGCCGCATCATCCAGTTCCGCGAGGACATGGGCGTTGGCTGGGAAGCCATCGGCACGAGGCCGTCCATCATGTCCGGCCAGCGCTCTCCCCATATCCAGGTCTGCATCCCGCCCATGGAGTTGCCGATAATCAGGCGCAGGTGTTTGATTCCCAGCCCCTCGCTGATCAGGCGATGCTGGGCCTCGACCAGATCTGTGTAGTTGTATTGCGGAAATTTGCTTCGCAAACCATCAGACGGCTTGCTCGATTTACCGACGCCAATCCCGTCCGGGGCAATGATGTAGTAACGGCTGGCATCCAGTGGTTGTCCGGGGCCGAACAGCTCACCCGCAAAGTCTTTGCCCAGCATGTCACTGGCCGGGCGATTGGTGCCATGCAGATAAAGGATTGCCGGGTTTTTCGGGTCCCCGACTGTGACGTAGCTCAAGCGCAGGTTGTCGAGCTTTTCGCCGGTATGGAAGGTAAAGGACGGCGCGGTCCATTCACCCTCAGTTGCTGCTGGCAAGCTTGCGGCGCTGACCGGAGCCAGAGTTGCCTCGGCCAGAAGGAGAACGCTGGCACACAAGCCGATTTTCAAATGGTGCATTTCTACTTCCTTTTTTGTTGTTGTCGGGAGGAGAAACCAAAGTGTCGCGCTTCAGGCCTGGCGTTTACGCCAATCCCGCAGCCACTGCAAGCCTTCACTGGTATCGCCTTTAGGGCGGTATTCGCAACCGATCCAGCCTTCATAACCCAGTTGATCGATCATTTCGAACAGGTACGGGTAATTCAGTTCGCCCAGGCTTGGTTCATGACGGTCCGGTACCCCGGCGATCTGGATATGGCCGATCCCGGCGAAGTCACGGCGCAGCTTCATGGTCACGTCGCCTTCGACGATCTGGCAATGATAGAGGTCGAACTGCACCTTCAGATTGGCCGCGCCGACTTCCTTGCAGATGGCCTGGGCCTGATCCTGGCGGTTCAGGAAAAAGCCCGGGATATCGCGAGTATTGATCGGCTCGATCAGCACCGTAATGCCAGCTTTGGCTGCCTGTTCGGCGGCGTAGGCGAGGTTTTCCAGATAGAGCGCGTGATGGCGCTCGCGCAGGTCCTCGCTTGGCAGCAGCCCTGCCATGACGTGAATCCGGTCGTTGCCCAATACTGCAGCGTATTCCAATGCCTGCCCGATGCCTTCGCGGAACTCGCTCTCGCGGCCCGGCAGTGATGCCGTGCCGCGTTCACCCGTGGCCCAGGCTCCCGGCGGTGCGTTGAACAGCGCCTGGACCAGTCCGTTGTCGTCCAGGCGTTGCTTGAGTTGCGCGATGCTGAAGTCATAGGGGAACAGAAACTCGACCGCCTCGAAACCATCGGCAGCGGCCGCGTCAAAGCGCGCGAGGAAGTCGTGTTGCGGGTAGAGCATGCTCAGGTTGGCAGCGAAGCGAGGCATGTGAACTCCAGTCTTTCAGATCAGACGAATGGCCAAAGCAGCAGGGTAGTCAAAAAGCCCAGCGTGCCCAATACCGTTACCAGTACGGTCCAGGTGCGCAGGCCATCACCGACGTTGAGGCCGGCCAGTTTGGTGAACATCCAGTAGCCGGCGTCGTTGATATGCGACATCGCCAGACCGCCACCGCCCATGGCCAGGCACAGCAGGGCCAGGTGGTTGGCGCTCAGGTTCAGGGTCGCGATCAGCGGGCTGAGGATACCGGCAGTGGTCACCAGGGCCACGGTGGTCGAACCCTGTACTGCGCGCAGCAGCAAGGTCAGCAGGAAACCCAGGGCCAGCACCGGCAGGCCGGTATTGCGCAAGGCTTCGGAGACTACGGCACCGATACCGGTATCGACCAGGACTTTACCGAACACGCCACCGGCACCGGCAATCAGGATCACCATGGCAACGCCCGGCAATGCCGAACCCACCACATCGGACACCTGGCTGCGGCTCCAGCCACGGCGCGAACCCAGCAGCCAGGCGCACAGCAGGGTGTCGATCAGCAGCGCCACCAGCGGTGCGCCGAGTACGGTGAGGATGCTGCGCAGGGTCGAATCGGCCGGCAGCATGGTGGTGGCCAGGGTGCCCAGCAGAATCAGGATGATCGGCAGCAGGATCAGGCCAATGATCATGCCGAAACCGGGCGCCGGAGCGGCTGGCAGGCGGGCAGCGAGGCTGCTGGCGCTCTCTTCCAGGCCCAGGGTCTTGGCGTGGGCGGCTTCGCTGGTCTTGGAGTAGTCGTCGTTGGCCCAGGCCACGAGGTCTTCGTTGGTGATATGCGGGCCATAGACTTCAGCGCGGATATCGTCGGTCATCGGGTAGACCTTGCGGGTCATGCGCCCGGCAATGAAATAGCCGATCAGGCACAGCACGCCGACAATCGGCAGACCGAACATCAGTACGCGGCCCAGGTCCGCACCCAATTGCGCGGCAGCAGCGACGGCACCCGGATGCGGCGGCAGAAAGGCATGCACCGACAGCAGTGCAGCACACATCGGCAGGGCGAATACCAGCAGCGGTTTGCGGGCGGCGCGGGCGACACCATAGGCGAGGGGCATGAGGATAATCACGCCGACTTCGAAGAAAACCGGGATGCCGACCATGAAACCGGCCACGGTCAGGGCCAGTGGCGTGCGCTTGTTACCAAAGCGCTTGATCAGAGTCTTGGCCAGCGCCTCGGCGCCGCCGGACAGCTCGATGATGCGGCCGATCATTGCTCCGAGGGCGATGATGATCGCGATATGGCCAAGCGTCTTGCCCATGCCGCCTTCGATGGTGGCAACCAGATCGCTGGGCTTAACCCCGGCAACCAGGGCGACGATGATGCTGACCAGCATCAAGGCCACGAACGGTTGGAATTTGTACTTGAGAACCAGGAACAGCAGCAGGGCGATACCGGCACCGGCAACGCACATCAGCATTAATGGCGTCATGCCCGGTCACTCCCACGCAGGGTGGATAGGGCGGTACGCGAATCGAACGTCAGGGTGGCGCGATACGTGTGAGTCATGCTCGAAGTTCCTGTTGTTATTGTTTTCCGGCGTTGCCGGGGTGTTGGCTTTTCAATTTATTTTTTCTGTGGGACCGGCTTTAGCCGGGAAGACGTATTCCCGGCTAAAGCCGGTCCCACGGTTGCCCCAGGCGTTAGTTACCATCGCGCCCCAAAAACCTGACGCAACTCTTCCAATGCCGCTTCGTCCAGCGGTGCAGGGCGCGGTTGGGTCATCAGCCACAGGCGGGCGGTCTCTTCCAGTTCTTCCAGGGCATAGCTGGCCTTGGAAACCGAGCTTTCCCAGATCACCGGGCCGAGGCGCTCAAGCATCACGCCACGCACGCTGTTGGCCAGTTGCGCGACACGTTCTGCGACCTTGTCGGAGCCGGGGCGCTCGTAGTTGATCAAGGGGATCGGACCAACCTTCATCACCTGGTACGGGGTCAGGGGCGGCAGAATGTTGTCCTGCTGCCAGACGCCCGCCAGGGTCAGTGCCACTAGATGCGTGGAGTGGGTATGCACCACGCCGCCGACAGCGGGATTGCGGTCGTAGACCTGGCGGTGCAGGGCCAGGGTCTTGGACGGCTTGTGCCCGGAGACCCATTCCCCGGCCCGATTGACCTTGGCGATGGTGGCCGGATCGAGGCGGCCGAGGCAGGCGTCGGTCGGGGTGATCAGCCAGCCATCGTCGAGGCGTGCGCTGATATTGCCCGCGCTGCCGACGGTGTAGCTGCGCTCATAGAGCTGGCGACCAACGTCACAGATTTCTTCGCGCAGGGCGCTTTCGTTGCTCATTGCACGTCCCCCGCCAGGTGGCGCAGGGCCTTGGCGAAGAAGTCGCGGCCACCGAAGTTGCCGGATTTCAGCGCCAGGGCCAGAGGCCGCTCGCCGCTGCTGACCGTGGCCGGAACGCCGGGATCGATTTGTCCACCAATCTGCAACAGCTTTACGCCCAGGGCCTGGACCACAGACCCGGAGGTTTCCCCGCCGGCAACGACGAACCGTCGCACACCGGCGTCGAACAGACCCTTGGCGATTTGCCCCAGCGCCTCTTCGACCATGGCACCGGCGCGCTCGACGCCCAGTTGTGCCTGCACGGCTTTGACTTCATCCGGGCTGCTGGTGGCGTAGATCAGTACGGTTGCTGCGCTGTCACGGGCAAAGGCCAAAGCCTGCTCGACCACCGGCTGACCGGCGGCCAAGGCCAGCGGGTCTATGCGCAGGGCCGGGCGCCCGGCTTCCAGCCAGGCCGCGACCTGACCGTTGGTCGCCAACGAGGCGCTACCGGCCAACACCACTTCCTTGCCAGAGATGCTCTGCAGGCTGGCGGCATCTTCGCTATGGCGCAGCTTGCCAGCCTTGCGGAAATTCTCCGGCAGGCCCAGGGCCAGGCCCGAACCGCCGGTCAGCAACGGCAGGTCAGCGCAGGCGGCGCCCAGAACATAGAGGTCGGCATCCGACAGCGCATCGGCCACGGCCATGCCGATTCCGGCTGCGCGCAGTTCGGCGATCTTGTTGCGTACGCTTTCCACGCCCTTGGCCACGCTGTCGTAGCGCAGCAGGCCGACATTGAGGCGGGTCTGGGATTGCAGCACGCGGACCAGATTGGCATCGGTCATGGGTGTCAGCGGGTGATTCTGCATGCCGGATTCGTTGAGCAGTTGGTCCTGCACGAACAGATGGCCGCGGAAAATCGTCCGGCCGTTTTCCGGAAACGCCGGGCAGGCCAGGGTGAAATCACTGCCCAGGCTGGCGAGCAAAGCTTCGCTGACCTGGCCGATATTACCGGCGGCGGTGGAGTCGAAAGTCGAGCAGTACTTGAAGAAGATCTGCTCGCAGCCGCGCTCGCGCAACCACTCCAGAGCCGCCAGAGATTCGACGACAGCGTCTTCTACCGGCGTGGTACGGGACTTGAGGGCGATGACGATGGCGTCGGCATCCAGACCTTCAGCCATTTGCGCGCTGGGAATGCCGATGCTCTGCACGGTGCGCATGCCGCCGCGCACCAGCATATTGGCCAGGTCCGTGGCACCGGTGAAATCGTCGGCGATGCAGCCCAACAACGGGCGTGGGGAGGAAAGACTCATGATGCGTTCCTCAGGCCTGGTCGGGTTTGGCGACTGGCAGCTCGATGCCAGGGAAAATCTTGATCACGGCAGAGTCGTCTTCACGGCCAAAACCGGCACTGGAAGCCTGCATGAACATCTGGTGAGCGGTGGCCGACAGCGGCAGCGGGAATTTGCTGGCGCGAGCGGTATCCAGCACCAGGCCCAGATCCTTGACGAAAATATCCACAGCCGAAAGCGGCGTGTAGTCCGCCTTGAGGATGTGCGGCACGCGGTTTTCGAACATCCACGAGTTACCGGCGCTGTTGGTGATCACTTCGTACAGGGCGTCGGCATCGACACCTTCACGCAGACCCAGGGCCATGGCTTCGGCGCTGGCAGCGATATGCACACCGGCCAGCAGCTGATTGATGATTTTGACTTTCGAGCCCAGACCATGGACGTCGCCCAGGCGATAGACCTTGCCTGCCATACCGCTCAGCACCGCGTCGGCCTTGGCGTAAGCGTCAGCCGGGCCGCTGGTCATCATGGTCATCTGGCCAGCAGCGGCCTTGGCGGCGCCGCCGGAGATCGGCGCATCGAGGTACAGCAGGTTCAGGTCGGTCAGACGCTGGCCCAGTTCGATGGCGAAGGTCGGTGCGACGGTGGCGCAACCGATGACCAGGCTGCCGGGACGCAGCGCAGCAATGGCACCGTTCTCACCGAACAACACGGTTTCGGTCTGCTCGGCATTGACCACGACCGTGATGATCACATCGCAGGCTTGGGCCATGGCCGCCGGGGTTGCGCAGGCGACACCGCCCTCGCTGGCGAACTGCTCGGTAACAGCGGCACGCACGTCACAGGCATGCACCTTGAAGCCGCTACGCAGCAATGAACGGGCAATTCCCAAGCCCATGGCGCCCAAGCCGATAACACCAACGTTCTGGTTATTCATGCGTGCAACCCTCGGATGTCTGCCGATGCCCGTTCAGCTGGCATGCGGTCGATATTGTTAGAAACTGTGAAATAGATAGTGAATCAATGAGCAAATAATGTGAAGTATTTTTATCGTTCACATGGATTCACATTGACGGGCGTCACGATGCGGCCGCGCTTGTCGGAGCGGATCTTGAGTGATGCCAGGAGAGCGATGCTTTTTGTAGGACGCGCACAACTAATGTGGGACCGGCTTTAGCCGGGAAGGCGTTTTTTGCTGATCAAGGAGGTGTAGTGGGTGCACTGGCCTCTTCCCGGCTAAAGCCGGTCCCACCAAAGGCGTTCCTCCAGTTGGCAGCTTTCGCTACGCCAACAACAACTCCACCCGCTGCTTGCGAATCCCGTCCGCCGCCGCCTGGGCTAGGTCGGCGTCGCTGATGATGGTGTCGAACTGTTCCAGCCCGGTGACCTTGTACATGCCGAAGGTGCCGTATTTCGAGCTGGTCGCGACCAGTACGGTCTGCGAGGCGGCCTGCATCGCGGCCTGCTTGACCTCGACCTTGAGGGCCGATGGCGTGGTGGTTCCGCGTTGCAAGTCCCAGGAGCTGGTGGACATGAAGGCAATGTCGGTCGCCAGTTGGCGCAAGGTCGCTGCGGCCAGGCCGCCGACGCAGGACATGTTCGGATGGTCGAGCAGGCCGCCGGTATGGATCACGTCGACATGGCTGGCCTCGGCCAGGGCGTTGACGATGCCGAAGTCGTTGGTAACCACGGTCATGCCCGACAGGGCGACGATGTGCGGGACGATTTCCAGGGTGCTGGTGCCCGCATCCAGGTAGACCGTCATGTCGTTATGCAGCAGACCGGCTGCCAGGCGGGCCATGCGCTGTTTTTGCGGCAGCTCGATGACCGCCTTGGACTGATGGCTCGGTTCGCTGTGGACTTGGCTGGCGATACGCACGCCGCCGGTCACTGAATAGGCGCGGCCTTCCTGTTCCAGCAGAGCGATATCGCGGCGGATGGTCATGTGTGAGCAGTCGAACATCTCCACCAACTGATGCACGCTGAGTACCTGATGCTTGCGTAGCTGGCGCAGCATCAGCTCCCGACGCTGATCGGGGATCATCGGTGCACCGCCAATGACGGCGATCTCCTCTTCGCTGGACATGCTTTCTCCTGTGGCCTGTGGGACCGGCTTGGCGGCCATGTTAGCCAATCACGCCTCAGGCGCCTACGGTCTGCGCATGTCGGCGTTGCAGGTAGATGTAGAACAGCGCTGTCAGCAGGGTCAGCATCGCCAGGGCGGCGCCGGTCCAGGGCAGCTCGGTCAGTTGCACGCCGCTGCCGACCACCAGGCCGCCGATCCAGGCGCCAGTGGCATTACCGAGGTTGAAGGCGCTCTGGTTCAGGGTCGAGCCCATGTTGGGCGCTTCGTGGGCCTGGTCGATGATCATCAGTTGCAGGATCGGGCACAGGGCGAAAGCCGTAACGCCCCAGGCGAACAGGGTGACGGCCGCCGGGATCAGCGAACGGCTAGTCTGGCTGAAGGCGGCGACTATCAGCACCGTGGCCAGGGCCATGCCGACCAATGACGGCAGCAGGCGGCTGTCAGCCAGCTTGCCGCCGAGGATGCTGCCCACGGTCAGGCCGACGCCGAAGATCAGCAGCATGATGGTCACGCCATGGGGGCTGACGCCGGTGATTTCCTGCAGGATCGGCGCAATATAAGTGAAGACGCTGAACAGGCTGGCCGAGGCCATCACGCTCATGGCCATGGCCAACAGCACATTGGTTTTGCCCAGCACGCGCAGCTCGGCGGCCAGGTTGGTTCTTTGCAAGGGGATTTCCTTTGGCAGCCACGCCATCTGTGCGACCACGGCAATCAGGCCGATCACGGTCACCGCCCAGAAAGTCGAGCGCCAACCGGCGAACTGCCCCAATGCCGTGCCCAATGGCACGCCGAGGACATTGGCCAGGGTCAGGCCGGTGAACATCAGGGCAATGGCCTGAGCGCGTTTATTTGGCGCGACCAGTCCGGCAGCGACCACCGAGCCTATGCCGAAGAAGGCGCCATGACACAGCGCGGTAATCACCCGTGCGCTCATCAGCGCCGTGTAGTTCGGCGCCAGGGCACACAGGGCGTTACCCAGCACGAAGGTCAGGGTCATGCCCAACAGCGTTGCCCGGCGCGGCATGTTGGCGGTGGCGATGGCGAGGATCGGTGCGCCGAACACCACGCCCAGGGCATAGCCAGTGATTAGCAGCCCGGCACTGGGAATGCTGACGTGCAGATCATTGGCGACATCGGGCAGCAGGCCCATGATGACGAATTCAGTGGTACCGATACCGAAAGCGGCAACGGCGAGTGCAAACAAGGCGAGTGGCATGGGTGAATCCCAGTCTTTATGTGAATTGACCGGATAGGGCACGTGCACCTGTTCGAACGCAGCAGGGCATTCAAGACAGGCGATGGGATTATTGGTATTAGAAGTGCGCAGCCGGGTGCGGCGATAACGTGCTCAAGTATGATGGACGAGTTGAAATATCGCGAATTAAAAAAGCCTCGTAAGCACTGCGGTTCGTCGCAAGAACCTTTTGCCAGCCTGCGGTTCATAGCCTGTGGGCCATGCTTGCGATGACACTCAAACTCCAAGGAATAAACACATGACAGTTGCCTTCTGGTGCGTATTAGTCGCGATCCTTCTGCCTTACGTGTGTACATCCGTGGCCAAGTACAGCAGCGGCAGGTTCAGCCCGCGACAGAATCACGACCCGCGCGCATTTCTCGAAAAACTCGAAGGCTTGCCCCGCCGCGCTCATGCCGCGCAGTTGAACAGCTTCGAAAGCCTGCCGGGTTTTGCTGCCGCGGTGATCATCGCGGAGATAGCCGGCAACGCCCAGGGCGGCACTATTGATGCGCTGGCGGTGCTCTATATCACCTCGCGCGTGGTGTACATCATTTGCTATCTGGCGGACTGGGCAGCCCTGCGTTCGTTGGTGTGGTTCATAGGCCTGGTATTGATCGTGACGCTGTTCGGTGTTTCGGCATTTCCGGCCAGCTAAGGTCTGCGGCAACGCACCGCTTTGGTCTTTGCCCCGTGTGCCCGGATACTGCACGCCGTTTTCCCTTGGCTTGGATCGATCATGAACGTGCAAAAGCTGTGTATCGCAATGCTGGTCGTAATGGCCTTGAGCGCTTGCGGCGGGGTTGATCCGAACTCGCCTTTGGGTCAGCGCAAGGCGATCTTCAAGGAGATGCTCAAGACCAGTGAGGACATGAACGGCATGCTCAACGGGCGCGTGGCGTTCGATGGCCAGCGTTTCAGCGATGCCGCAGTCAAGCTGGACGGTCTGGCTCGGGAGCCATGGAAACATTTTCCCCAGGCCAAGGAAGCCGACCACACCAGTGCCAAGGATGATGTCTGGCAGAAGCAAGAGCGTTTTCAGGTACTGGTCAGCTCACTGGAAACGGCCACGGGTGAGTTGAAGGGAGTTGCTGCGGCCAAACCGACGGCTGCTGTCCTGGTTCCCTCATTGAGTAAGGTTCAGGCAGCGTGTGAGGCTTGCCATAAAGAGTTTCGGGCTTACTGAAAGATTGCCGTCGTGCGGCAATCACGGTGCTGTAGGCGCTGCCGAAGGCTGCGAATTGGCCTGTCAGATACATCGCTTTCGCAGCCTTCGGCAGCTTCTACAGGGCTCGCATTCCAATCCAGTTATGTTATCAATCCTCCGGCTGAATCTTCTCAAGCTCGGTCTGGGCTTCCTGCAATTCTTTGCGCGAATCAGCCAGCTTCTCTTTGCGCTTGTTGATCTTCTGCGCGTCACCTTTCTCCATGGCCTTGGTCAGATCGTTCTGGCGGCGGGTGACTTCACGTTTGGCGTCCAGCACGTTCTGCTCGCGTTGCTTGAGCAGCGACGTCTCGCTGCAGTTGGCGTTCGCTTCGCTCAGGGCCTTCTCCAGGCCTGCTTGCTGATCCTTGTCGCCATCGGTTTTGGCCTGTTGGATTTTGCTGCGGATTTCCTGGCTCTTGGCGGCGCAGCCCATCGACGGTGGCGATGCGTCTTCAGCGAATACGGGAACGCTGAACAGGGCCAGACTGCTCAACAGAAACAAGGGCGACAACAACTTCATGACAACTCCTGAAACAACAGTGGCGCTCGGCACAGATGAAGAAAAAACCGGGCGCTGAAAAATGACGGACTACTAAAAACCTTGAATGCCCAGGCTTTGCAATTGCTGGCTTAGTGCCTGTATCTGAGGGTCCTGAAAAAAACCAACCAGTTGCGTCGCCCTGACCGGCCCGATGCCCGGCAGTGCCTGCCATTGTTCATGGCTGCGTGTTGCCAGGTCATGCCAGTTATCAGCCAGGTTCGCTTCGGCAACGGCAGGCAGGCCGATGGCTTTGAGCCAGGAAAGGAAGGGGCGTTCACGGGCACTTTGCAGACTTGTGAGCAACTTGGCGCTACGCCGTTCACCAAAGCCGGGCATGGTAGCAAGTCGCGCGCTGTCCATGGACATCCAATCCAGCATGCCTTTGACCAGTCCTGCCTCGATCAGGCTGTCCCAGGTGCCCGGCCCGACACCCGTCAGGCCCAAGCCCTTCTTGCCACTGAGCCAGGCCAGGCGGGCACGGAACTGGCCTTCACAGCCTGGGACAATCTGTAGGCAACTCAATGAATGATAGTCCTCAGCCTTGGGAACCTGTAGTTCGACACGCTCGACGTTGCGTGAAATAACCCCATCCAGGCGCGGAATGGTCAGCCCCGCCAGGCTGATTGCGACCTGGTCGCCGGGACGTATATCCAGTTGCTGCCAGCGTTGCAGTGAACCGACACTGATGCGGCTGACCTGGCGGTCATCCAGGCGGATTGGCTTGAGCTCCAGTACCGGACTGATTCGCCCACTGCGGCCAATGGCAAAGTCGACCTTGCGCACCTCGGCCAAGGCCTGGGCAAAGGGGTATTTCCACGCGGCGATCCAATAGGGCGCCCGAGGTTGCCAGCGCTCCACGGGCGGGCGCAGGCCTTCGCGCAATATCACGCCATCGGTGGCAAAGGGCAGCGGGCTGCGGTACCAGTGCTCACGCCATTGCTCGGCCTGGCTGAAGGTATTCAAGGGTTGGCTGTAAAGGGCGCTATCAGTGAACCCCATGGCGTTCAGTCCGGCCAGCCTCTCGGGCATGTCGGCAGGGCCCGCGGGCCAGTCCCAGACAAACAATCCGATATTCGCTGCATCTTCAGTGCTCATCTGCTGCCGGGCCATCAGCCCGGCAACCTTGCTGCGGGCGTTGAGGCTGCCTGATGTAGCCTGTATATGCCCGTCGAGGCGCCAGTACAACTCGCCTTGCAGGACCAGGGTTTCCTCCCACGGCAGGCGGTTGGGGATGGCGTCGATCTGTGCGGCATGACGAGTCCATGAGTGGCCGTGCCTGCCGTCGCCACGGCTGATCAGGTGGGTGAGTCGGCCGTTCTGATACACGAGCGTCACGGCGACCCCATCGACTTTGGGCTGAATCCACAGATTTTTGCGGTTCTTGATCCAGTCCTGCACGGCGTTGGTGTCGGCCAGTTTTGACACGCCGGTATGAACGATGGGGTGAGCTATCGGGCCTTTCGCCGTGCGTAGCGGGTCTGCGGTTTCGGCCGCCACGCTGGTAAAGCACTGGTGTAGCGCGCTCAGGCGCTGACGGGATTGGTCATACAGTTCGTCAGGGATCAGCGAAATGTTCTGGCGGTGGTAACTGTCGTCCCACAGGTCGATCTGCTGTTGCAGTTGGCGGATTTCGTCACGGGCCTGCGCGGGCTGCCAATCGGGGCAGGATTCGGCGCGGGCGGTGAGTGCGCCGAGGGTCAGGGCGGTGCAGATCAGAAGGCGCAGATTGGTCAGCATCGAAGCGTCCTTGCTTGAGGTCAGGACTGACAGGCTAGTGATATCCCGATGGTTTTGGCGGATGAGGTGGTTACCGGATTTTGCCGGTCGGTACAGATCACCCTCGTTTGCGCGCATAGCTGTACCTTGAGCCGGGCGCTGGCCCATGCAGAATGAAAGCCCGACTTCACTCACGCCTGGGTGCCTCATGAACCTTGCAACGCTGCTTGTCTTCGTCCCTGCCTGCTTTGCCCTGAACATGGCGCCCGGGCCGAACAATCTGCTGTCCATCAGCAATGCCAGTCGCTATGGCCTGGTCATGGCCTGCCTCGGCGGACTTGGCCGGTTATTGGCCTTTGCGATCATGATTGCCCTGGCGGCGGTGGGCCTGACCGCTGTTCTGCATACGTCGGAGTGGTTGTTTCACGGGATCAAAATCGTGGGTGCGGCCTATCTGTTCTACATCGCCGTACACCTATGGCGGGCTAAGCCAGGCATGGAAGACGAGGCGAAGGTGGCCATGATCGGCATGGGCAGCCTGGCCCGTCAGGAGTTTCTGGTAGCGATCGGCAATCCCAAGGCGATCCTGCTGTTCACTGCGTTCCTGCCGCAGTTTGTCGATCAGGGGGGCGATGTGATCAGGCAATTCGCTGTGCTGGGCGGTCTGTTTCTCGCGCTGGAATGCATCGCGATCGCGCTCTACGGCTGCATGGGTGTACATGCGCGCAAGCTGTTTGCGCGGCCTAGCGGCAAGCGCCTGTTCAACCGTATTTGCGCGACGCTATTGGCAGGGGCGGCTTCGGTGTTGTTGGTGGCGCGGCGGGCGTGATTACGCGGAGTCAATCAACAACCCAGCTTGGGAGGGCATTGCAGGAGCTGCCGAAGGCTGCGAAAGCGGTGTATCAGATAAATCCATTCGCAACCTTCGGCAGCTCCTACAGATGACGCGCTGAATGCAAAAAGCCCCCGCAGACCAGGTCTGCGGGGGCTTTTTCACTGCGCTACAGCCTAGGCTGTATTACAGGCCGGCCGCCTTGCGCAGGGCTTCGGCGCGGTCGGTTTTTTCCCAGGTGAATGTGGTGAAGGTGTCGTCGCCCACGGTCTTGGTTTGCGGCGTACGACCGAAGTGGCCGTAGGCTGCGGTTTCCTGGTACATCGGGTGCAGCAGGTCGAGCATCTTGGTGATTGCGTATGGACGCAGGTCGAAGATGTCGCGAACCAGTTTGATGATCTTGTCATCGCTGATCTTGCCGGTGCCGAAGGTGTTCAGCGAGATCGAAGTCGGTTGAGCGACGCCGATGGCGTAGGACACCTGGATCTCGCAACGCTCGGCCAGGCCAGCGGCAACGATGTTCTTGGCAACATAACGGCCAGCGTAGGCAGCCGAACGGTCAACCTTGGATGGATCCTTGCCGGAGAACGCGCCACCGCCATGACGGGCCATGCCGCCGTAGCTGTCGACGATGATCTTGCGACCGGTCAGGCCGCAGTCGCCAACCGGGCCGCCGATGATGAACTGGCCAGTCGGGTTGATGTGGAACTGGGTGTCCTTGTGCAGCAGTTCGGCAGGCAGTACGTGCTTGACGATCAGCTCCATCACGCCTTCGCGCAGGTCGTTGTACGAAACTTCCGGGTTGTGCTGGGTCGACAGAACGACGGCATCGATACCGACAACCTTGCCGTTTTCGTAGCTGCAGGTGACCTGGGATTTTGCATCCGGACGCAGCCAAGGCAGCAGGCCCGACTTGCGTGCTTCAGCCTGGCGCTTGACCAACTGGTGCGAGAACGCGATTGGCGCAGGCATCAGTTCTGCGGTTTCGTTGCTGGCGTAGCCGAACATCAGGCCCTGGTCGCCGGCGCCCTGATCTTCAGGCTTGGCACGGTCGACACCCTGGTTGATGTCAGGGGACTGCTTGCCGATGATGTTCATCACGCCGCAGGTGGCGCCGTCGAAGCCGACGTCGGAGCTGGTGTAGCCGATGTCGCTGATCACGTCACGAACGATCTGCTCCAGGTCGACCCAGGCGCTGGTGGTCACTTCGCCGGCAACGATGGCAACACCGGTCTTGACCAGGGTCTCAACGGCTACGCGAGCGTGTTTGTCCTGGGCAATGATGGCATCCAGTACAGCGTCGGAGATCTGGTCAGCGATCTTGTCTGGGTGTCCTTCAGACACGGATTCGGAGGTGAAAAGGGAGTATTCGCTCATCTCTACGGGTTTCCTGAAATGTACCGATGGTGAGTGTTGCCAGCCGGTCGCTGAAAGTGGCGAACCTGGATCTGGAAACCATTACGTAAGCCTATATAAAGACTTTCCCCGGGAACTAGCCCCGCAGCGACGGCCCAACGGGCCAGATCGTCCTGTTCAAAACCCAACCAGAGATCGCCACAGGCCTCCTTGGCCCAGCTCTGGTCGTGGCTACACAACTCTGTCACCAACAGGCTACCGCCTGGTTGCACCAGGTCAGCCAGTTGGCCAAGTGCTTCAGCCGGTGCGGCGAAGTGGTGAAGCACCATATTCAAGACCACGCAGTCGGCACGCAGTTGGGTGTCCCCCAATGCATCGGCAAGACGCAGCTCAACGTTAGCCAGTGCCTGACGTGCGCACAGCTGGCGCGCCAGCTCAAGCATAGCCGGGCTGTTGTCCAGCGCCGTAACGTGACGAAAGCGTCGTGCCAGTTCCGGCAGGAAGCCACCGTCGCCGGGGCCCACTTCCAGTGCCGTGGCATCGGCGCCGAAGCTCAGCTTGTCGAGCAGCGACAGCAGGCTTTCGCGGTACTGCGCCAGGCCCGCAATCAGATCCTGCTGGGCGCGAAACTTGTCCGCGACCCGGGCGAAAAAATCCTGACTGGCGGTGGCGCGCTGGCGATGCACCAGGCCGATCCTTGCTTGCACGTCTTCCGGCAACTGCAGGGTATCGACTTCATCGAGCAGCGCTGCATGCAGCCTGCCGCCCGGTTGTCCGGTGTGGGGCAGGGCGCGGCGATAGAAAATCGCATTGCCTTCACGGCGGGTCGCAACCAGATCAGCCTGTGCCAGCACCTTCAAGTGGTGGCTCATGCCCGATTGGCCGATGGCGAAAATCTGCGCCAGCTCCAGCACGCCGAACGAATCGTTGGCCAGGGCGCGCAATACATTCAGCCGCAACGGATCGCCGCCTGCCTTGCACAAGGCCGACAGGTCGTCGCAGGTGTCATGGCGAATTGCAGGCACGCGAAGGTTCATAGGGCTGGCAGTCTAGAGAGCGACCGACGCCTGCGCAAGTTCAGTATCAAAAAGTTTTGATATTGGTTGATGAATGGCGTTTATCAGGCGTCGTGATTCCGGCACAGCGCGCTGATAACGGGCAAATCGTCGTGCCAAGGCAGGAAAATCACGCCTTGGACGTGATCTGTCATTGCCCCGCAGCAATGCCTGAGGGAAAATGCACCCCTTTTTCCGATCCCATTCTTTACTGCCCCCAGGAGATCAGCGATGCCCAGCCGTCGTGAGCGAGCCAACGCCATTCGTGCCCTCAGCATGGATGCCGTGCAGAAAGCCAACAGCGGCCATCCCGGTGCCCCTATGGGCATGGCGGATATCGCGGAAGTTCTTTGGCGTGACTACCTGAAGCACAACCCGAGCAACCCGTCGTTCGCCGACCGTGACCGCTTCATCATGTCCAACGGCCATGGTTCGATGCTGGTTTACTCGCTGCTGCACCTGACCGGCTACGACCTGTCCATCGACGATCTGAAAAATTTCCGTCAGCTGCACAGCCGCACTCCGGGCCACCCGGAATACGGCTACACGCCTGGCGTCGAGACCACCACCGGCCCGCTGGGCCAGGGTTTCGCCAACTCGGTCGGCTTCGCTGCCGCTGAAAAGATTCTGGCGGCGCAGTTCAACCGTCCTGGCCACAACATCGTCGATCACCACACCTACGTGTTCATGGGTGATGGCTGCATGATGGAAGGCATCTCCCACGAAGCCGCCTCCCTGGCTGGCACCCTGGGCCTGAACAAGCTGATCGCTTTCTACGACGACAACGGCATCTCCATCGACGGCGAAGTCGAAGGCTGGTTCACCGACGACACGCCAAAGCGTTTCGAATCGTACAACTGGCTGGTCATCCGCAACGTCGACGGTCACGATCCGGAAGAGATCAAGACCGCCATCGACACTGCGCGCAAGAGCGACAAGCCGACCCTGATCTGCTGCAAGACCACCATCGGCTTCGGCTCGCCCAACAAGCAGGGCAAGGAAGAGTGCCACGGCGCTCCACTGGGCGCCGAAGAGATCGCCCTGACCCGTGCGGCCCTGAAATGGACCCACGGTCCTTTCGAAATCCCGGCCAATATCTACTCCGAGTGGAACGCCAAGGAAAAAGGCCTGGCTGTCGAAGCCGAGTGGGACCAGCGTTTTGCTGCCTACTCCGCCGCCTTCCCTGAGCTGGCCAACGAGTTGATCCGTCGCATGAGCGGTGAGCTGCCTGCTGACTTCGCGGAAAAATCCGCTGCCTACGTGGCTGAAGTCAACGCCAAGGGCGAAACCATCGCCAGCCGTAAAGCCAGCCAGAACTCCCTGACTGCCTTCGGTCCGTTGCTGCCTGAACTGCTCGGCGGTTCGGCCGACCTGGCCGGTTCCAACCTGACCATCTGGAAAGGCTGCAAGAGCATCACCGGCGAAGACGCCAACGGCAACTACCTGCACTACGGCGTGCGCGAGTTCGGCATGGGCGCCATGATGAACGGTATCGCCCTGCACGGTGGCTTCGTGCCATACGGTGCGACCTTCCTGATCTTCATGGAATACGCCCGTAACGCAGTGCGCATGTCGTCCCTGATGAAGAAGCGCGTGCTCTATGTGTTCACCCACGACTCCATCGGTCTGGGCGAAGACGGCCCGACGCACCAGCCGATCGAACAGCTGACCAGCCTGCGTACCACGCCGAACCTGGACACCTGGCGTCCGGCGGATGCGGTCGAATCGGCCGTGGCCTGGAAGTACTCCCTGGAGCGCAACGACGGTCCGTCGGCGTTGATCTTCTCCCGGCAGAACCTGCCGCACCAAAGCCGCGATGCCGAGCAACTGGCGAACATCGCCCGTGGCGGCTACGTGTTGCGTGACTGCGCTGGCGAGCCGGAGCTGATCCTGATCTCCACCGGTTCCGAAATCGGCCTGGCCGTTCAGGCCTACGACAAGCTGACCGCTGCCGGCCGTAAGGTTCGCGTGGTGTCGATGCCTTGCACCAGCGTCTTCGAAGCCCAGGACGCCGGCTACAAGCAAGCTGTCCTGCCGTTGCAGGTCAGCGCCCGTATCGCCATCGAAGCGGCCCACGCCGACTACTGGTACAAGTACGTCGGCCTGGAAGGCCGTGTCATCGGCATGACCACCTTCGGCGAGTCGGCGCCTGCACCTGCGCTGTTCGAAGAGTTCGGCTTCACTCTGGAGAATGTGATCAGCACAGCGGAAGAATTGCTGGAAGACTGATGCAACTCGTTGGAGCGAGGCTTGCCCGCGAATGAAGCAACAAGGTCTGTCTGACAGACAGTGTTGTTTGGTTCGCGGGCAAGCCCTGCTCCAACTGGCTCTAGCCTCCAACGAGAATCCCCATGCCCCAACCCCGCATGTATAAAGTTGCTCTGAACGGCTACGGCCGGATCGGTCGTTGCGTCCTGCGTGCGCTCTGTGAGCGAGGGGCGAAGGCCGGGTTTGAAGTGGTTGCGATCAACGATCTGGCAGATATGGCCAGTCTCGAATACCTCACGCGCTTTGACTCCACCCATGGCCGGTTTCCCGGCGAAGTGCGGGTCGAAGGCGATTTTCTGCATATCAACGATCACGTCATCAAAGTGTTCCGCAGCGCGACGCCCGAAGGCATCGACTGGAACGCTCTGGACGTCGATCTGGTGCTGGAATGCTCCGGTGTCTACAACACCCGGGCCGATGGCGAGCGCTTTCTGGCCGCCCGAGCACCCCGCGTGCTGTTCTCCCAGCCCATGGCCAGCGAAGCTGATGTCGACGCCACCATCGTCTACGGCATCAACCAGCACACCCTGACCGGCGCCGAGCGTCTGGTTTCCGCCGCATCCTGCACCACCAACTGCAGCGTGCCGTTGCTGGACCTTCTCAACCGCGAACTGGGCCTGGAATACATCACCATCACCACGATCCACTCGGCAATGAACGACCAGCCGGTAATCGACGCCTATCATCATGAAGATCTGCGCCGTACGCGCTCGGCCTTCCAGTCGATCATTCCGGTGTCCACTGGTCTGGCGCGCGGGATTGAGCGCCTGCTTCCGGAACTTGCCGGGCGAATTCAGGCCAAAGCAGTTCGTGTGCCGACGGTGAACGTGTCGTGCCTCGATATCACCATGCAGGTCAAACGTGATACCGACGCCGTGGAGATCAACCGGATTTTGCGCGAGGCTGCCACAAGCGGCCCGCTCAAAGGCCTGCTGGCGTATACCGAGCTGCCCCACGCCAGCTGTGACTTCAATCATGACCCCCATTCGGCGATCGTCGATGCGAGTCAGACCCGCGTTTCCGGCCCACGGCTGGTCAACGTGCTGGCCTGGTTCGACAACGAATGGGGCTTTGCCAATCGAATGCTGGACACCGCGAATCACTATTTGCGTGCCGCCAACTCACAACAGTAATAACAGGGACCGCCTCACATGACCGTGTTGAAGATGACCGACCTCGATCTGCAAGGTAAGCGTGTACTGATCCGCGAAGACCTCAACGTCCCGGTCAAGGACGGAGCTGTCACCAGCGACGCACGCATTCTTGCCGCGCTGCCGACCATCAAACTGGCGCTGGAAAAGGGCGCGGCCGTGATGGTCTGCTCGCACCTGGGTCGCCCGACCGAGGGTGAATTCTCCGCCGAAAACAGCCTCAAGCCTGTCGCCGACTACCTGAGCAAAGCCCTGGGTCGCGAAGTGCCGCTGGTGGCCGACTACCTGGGCGGTGTTGACGTCAAGGCCGGCGACATCGTGCTGTTCGAGAACGTGCGCTTCAACAAGGGCGAGAAAAAGAACGCCGATGAGCTGGCGCAGCAATACGCCGCCCTGTGCGACATCTTCGTGATGGACGCTTTTGGCACCGCTCACCGTGCCGAAGGTTCGACCCATGGCGTGGCCAAGTTCGCCAAAGTCGCCGCGGCGGGTCCCCTGCTGGCTGCTGAACTGGACGCACTGGGCAAGGCCCTGGGCGCGCCGGCCAAGCCGATGGCCGCCATCGTTGCTGGTTCCAAGGTCTCGACCAAACTAGACGTCCTCAACAGCCTGAGCGCGATCTGCGATCAGTTGATCGTCGGCGGCGGCATCGCCAACACCTTCCTGGCTGCAGCCGGGCACAAGGTCGGCAAGTCCCTGTACGAGCCGGACCTGCTGGATACCGCTCGCGCCATCGCCGCCAAGGTCAGCGTGCCATTGCCGACCGACGTGGTTGTCGCCAAGCAATTCGCTGAAACCGCCGAAGCCACGGTCAAGCTCATCGCCGATGTGGCTGACGACGACATGATCCTCGACATCGGTCCGCAAACCGCTGCGCACTTCGCCGAGCTGCTGAAATCTTCCAAGACTATCCTGTGGAACGGTCCGGTCGGCGTATTCGAGTTCGATCAGTTCGGTAACGGCACCAAGGTTCTGGCCCAGGCCATCGCGCAAAGCCCGGCGTTCTCCATTGCCGGTGGTGGTGACACTCTGGCAGCCATCGATAAATATGGCGTTGCCGAGCAAATCTCCTACATTTCCACCGGTGGCGGCGCATTCCTGGAATTCGTCGAAGGCAAGGTCCTGCCTGCGGTCGAAATGCTGGAACAACGTGCCAAAGCCTGATCAACGGGCTTTGGGAAAGGGGATTCACATGGTCAAGCCGTTACCGCTGCTCATATTCGCTGGTCTGTTGACCGGCTGTGCCAGCGCACCTGAGGCGGATGAAGTCGACCGCAGCGCAGCACCCCAGGTGCTCGCCGTGGGCTGCTATCAGTCTGCCTGGCAGGCTGAAACCGTACCGGTCCTCTACAAGCGCGGCGGGCCGCAAGCGTGGGATCGTTACGATTTCATGCCGGCGGTCGGCCCGGTGGCCTGCCGTTGAGTCGGCCTGGCTGAGTAGCGGAGCAACATCTGTGGGGCGCAGTGGTCACTACTGGGTAAGTATCTTTTTCGCAAGGAAGGAGCTTCACCATGAAAGTAGCTGCCCTGGCCCTGTTCAGTTGTCTGGTGTTGGCGGGTTGTACCGGTTCCGGTGCCCACACCAAAGCGTGTGAAGTGTTGAGTCCGGCGTCCGTGGATGTGCCGACGACCCAGAACGATCAACGGGTCGAAGCGCATGTCACGGGTGAGCCGTCCGGTAAGCCAAACGAACAGAATTGCCCCTGAAGTATCGAGGCAACCGGCACGGGCCGGGCATCGCGGGGCAAGCCAGGAGATTCAATGAAAGGCTTGATTGCCCTCGTGGTATTTGCGGTGCTCGGCGGTTGCGCCAACCTGCAAGGGACACAACCAGCCACTACGGCCTGGACCCATTGGGTCTGTGATAGCAAGGCTGAAGTCTACTGGCGCTACACTAATCCGGCGAAAACCGGAGTTGATGTGCGTTTGAACCAGAGCGAGCAGGTCTTCGCGCTCAAGGTTGTGCCAGGTTCTTCCGGTTCGCTGTTCAGTAACGGCGTGCTGGCGTTTCACGTAAATGGTGATGAAGGCCTGGTTTACTGGGAAGCCACCAATGATTTGATCGGTCGCGGTTGCAAGGCAGCCGGCTGATCGACCTGCCCGACCACGGTCGATGCAGATAACTTGAATAGCAGCCGCCGCTCCGGCAGGCTTGCACGATTAACGACCCTACCGGGAGAGATACAGACAATGGCACTTATCAGCATGCGCCAGATGTTGGACCACGCAGCCGAGTTCGGTTACGGCGTCCCAGCTTTCAACGTGAACAACCTGGAACAGATGCGCGCCATTATGGAAGCGGCTGACAAGACCGATTCCCCGGTGATCGTTCAGGCTTCGGCCGGTGCGCGCAAATACGCAGGTGCCCCGTTCCTGCGTCACCTGATCCTGGCGGCAATCGAAGAGTTCCCGCATATTCCCGTGGTCATGCACCAGGACCACGGCACCAGCCCGGACATCTGCCAGCGTTCGATCCAGCTGGGCTTCAGCTCGGTGATGATGGACGGCTCCCTGGGTGTCGACGGTAAAACGCCGACCACCTACGAATACAACATCGACGTCACCAGCCGCGTAGTGGCTTTCGCCCACGCCTGTGGCGTTTCGGTTGAAGGCGAGCTGGGTGTTCTGGGTTCCCTGGAAACGGGTATGGCCGGTGAAGAAGACGGCGTTGGCGCCGAAGGCATTCTGGACCACAGCCAGATGCTGACCGATCCGGAAGAAGCGGCTGACTTCGTCAAGCGCACCCAGGTCGATGCCCTGGCCATCGCCATCGGCACCAGTCACGGCGCTTACAAGTTCACCAAGCCGCCTACCGGCGACATCCTGGCGATCGAGCGCATCAAAGAGATCCACAAACGCATCCCTAACACCCACCTGGTGATGCACGGCTCCTCTTCGGTCCCGCAAGAGTGGCTGAAAATCATCAACGAGTACGGCGGCGACATCAAGGAAACCTACGGCGTACCGGTCGAGGAAATCGTTGAAGGCATCAAGCACGGCGTGCGCAAGGTCAACATCGACACCGACCTGCGCCTGGCGTCTACCGGTGCCATCCGCGAATTCATGGCCAAGAACCCGAGCGAGTTCGACCCGCGCAAATACCTGGCCAAGACTGTCTCGGCCATGCGCGACGTTTGCATCGCCCGCTACGAAGCTTTCGGCACCGCTGGCAATGCCTCGAAGATCAAACCGATCTCCCTGGATCACATGTTCGAGCGTTACGCCAAAGGCGAGCTGGATGCCAAGATCAACTGAGTGATGGTTGATTGAGTTATGAAATGTGGGACCGGCTTCAGCCGGGAAGGCGTCTTCACTGACCCCTTCCCGGCTGAAGCCGGTCCCACATTGGTTTTGTGTCCCGCCTTCAAGCTTTCTTCGGTAACCCGATCACTCGCCCGACATACTGCGGCACCGGTAAATCCTTCTGGCTCTCGACAATTCCTTCCAACGCAGTCCATGAAGCATCGCTGAACGGCGCCGAACGCGGCCCGGTCGCCAGGTCGACGTGCAGCAACATCTGTTCGCTGGCCGACAGAGCGTCATCAACACCGACTTTATGCAGGCTGTGATAGAGATGCACACGCTTGCGGTCCTGGGCGATGATCTGGGTGCGGACTTCTACCTGCTCGCCCAGCTTCACCTCATCCAGATAGTTGATATGCGCTTCCAGGGTAAATAGTGAATGGCCGCTGGCGTCGCGGTTGTTACTGTCCAGGCCGATGCGATCCATGAAGGCGTCGGTGGCGTAGCTGAAGATCAGCATGTAGTAGGCATCGCGCAGATGGCCGTTGTAATCGACCCAGTCGGCGAGGACCGGGGTGGTGTAGGTGGTCAGGGTGGGCATATCGGGATTCCGGGCGGGAATAGAGGACTGTGGGAGCCGCCTTGGTGGCGATCGAGTGCGAAGCGCTCGCGATGGCGTCAGTGAATGAACCAACGCGATCGCGGCCAAGCCTCGCTCCAACAGGTTTCGCGATCTAGTCGCTGAAGGCCATGCCGTGCTTGGCCTTGGTGGTCTTGACCGCTTCCAGCACGGCCAGCAGGCAATCGTCGCGATAGCGTTCCAGGGCGGCGATGCTGTGGCTGCCGAGCTGGTCGCTGGTGCCGTCGACCACGTCGTCGATCAGCTTGTCGGTCAGCTCCGGCGCGGGCAGGTAGGTCCACGGCAGTTGCAGGGCCGGGCCGAACTGGGCCATGAAGTGACGCATACCCGCATCGCCACCGGCTAGGGTGTAGGTCAGGAAGGTGCCCATGAACGACCAGCGCAGGCCAGCGCCGAAGCGAATTGCGTCGTCGATCTCGCCAGTGGTAGCGACGCCGTCGTTGACCAGGTGCAGCGCTTCACGCCACAGCGCTTCAAGCAGACGGTCGGCAATAAAGCCGGGTACTTCCTTGCGTACGTGCAGCGGGCGCATGCCCAGGGATTCATAAACCTTGATCGCCGCCTGCACCGCTTCCGGCGCAGTTTTCACGCCGCCGACTACCTCCACCAGCGGCAACAGATACACCGGGTTGAAGGGGTGACCGACTACGCAGCGCTCCGGATGGGTGGCGCCTTCGTAGAATTCGCTGGGCAGCAGGCCCGAGGTGCTGGAACCGATCAAAGCGGCGGGCTTGGCGGCGGCGCTGATCTTGCTGTGCAGGTCGAGTTTAAGGTCCAGGCGCTCGGGGGCGCTTTCCTGAATGAAGTCGGCGTCACGCACGCATTCTTCGATGGTAGCGACAAAACGCAGGCGATCCTGTGAGGCGCCAGCGGCCAGGCCTTTTTGCTCAAGGGCCGGCCAGGCATTGGCAACGCGTTTGCGCAGTGCGGCTTCGGCGCCGGGAGCCGGATCCCAGGCCACTACGTCAAGACCATGGGCCAGGGCGCGAGCAACCCAGCCGCTGCCGATGACGCCGCTACCCAGAGCGGCGAAGGTTTTGATGTCGGTGATGAAAGTCATGGTGTGTTCCTGAAATTTATTCGTTGGGAGATCCCGTTGTGCCCCTGGCACAGCGTTGTCGCGCAGCAAACACAGGAATAATGTGGGACCGGCTTTAGCCGTGAGGACGTCTTTGAAGCTGGCGCCGCCTTCCCGGCTAAAGCCGGTCCCACAAAATATCCTTCCAGTTCAGCTGGCTATGTGTGTTTGACGAGAGCGTTCGTGATCACCCGCGCTTGGTCAGGCCCATCTTCACGCGGCCTTCGGCCGGGGTCATGACGCGGGCGCCCATGCGGCTGAGGATTTCGCTGGCGCGTTCGACCAGGGCGCCGTTGCTGGCCAGTACACCTTTATCCAGCCAGATGTTGTCTTCCAGGCCAACCCGCACGTTGCCGCCCAGCAGCACCGCTTGCGCGGCCATCGGCATCTGCATGCGACCGATACCGAAACCGGCCCAGACCACATCGGCCGGCAGGTTATCGACCATGGCCTTCATGGTGGTGGTGTCCGCCGGAGCGCCCCACGGGATACCCAGGCACAGCTGAAACAACGGATTGTCGAGCAGGCCCTCTTTCATCATCTGCTTGGCGAACCACAGGTGGCCGGTATCGAAGATCTCCAGCTCCGCTTTCACGCCCAGTTCCTGGATGCGCTTGGCGCCTGCCCGCAGTTGCGCCGGGGTCGATACATAAATGGTGTCGCCGTCACCGAAGTTCAGGGTGCCGCAGTCCAGGGTGCAGATTTCCGGCAGCAGGGCTTCAACATGGGCCAGGCGGGCCAGTGGGCCGACCAGGTCGGTGTTGGGGCCGAAGTCAGTAGGGCGCTCGCCCGGGCCGATCTCCAGGTCGCCGCCCATGCCGGCGGTCAGGTTGACGATCATGTCTACGCCCGAGTCGCGGATGCGGTCCATGACTTCGCGGTACAGCTCGACGTCGCGGCTAAACTTGCCGGTTTCAGGGTCACGTACGTGGCAATGCACCACCGTGGCACCGGCATTGGCGGCTTCCACGGCGGCTGCGGCGATTTGTTTGGGAGTGATCGGGACCAGATGGCTCTTCCCGGTCGTGTCGCCAGCACCGGTCAGTGCGCAGGTGATGATGACGTCATGGTTCATGGGTTCGGTTCCTTGCAGGCTAGGCGTGACTTGTTTTGATGGTGCAAAACTACGCAGCCGCAAGCCTTGGAAAACGCACAGCGGCGACCAGCTCTTGCACAGCAGCGACCTGCTCTCTTGCCGGGATCGAGGAAGCAGCGTATCTGTCTGTTTACGCTGACCCTGCGCTCACCCATAACCCAGCCGAGAACGCCCATGTCCCAGGATTTTTACTTTCTGCTCATGCCCGGTTTTTCGGTGATGGGCTTCGTTTCGGCGGTCGAGCCGCTGCGGGTGGCGAATCGTTTTGGTGGGGAGCTGTATCGCTGGCATGTGCTCAGCGCCGATGGCGGCGCGGTGATCGCCAGTAATGGCATGTCGGTCAACGCCGATGCGGCGCTGGAACCGCTGAAAAAGGGTGCAACCCTGTGGGTGGTCGCCGGTTTCGAGCCGCTGAAGTTCTACACGCCTGCTCTCGAGCACTGGCTGCGTCGCCTCGACAACGAAGGTGTGACCCTGGGTGCCATCGACTCCGGCAGCTTCGTCCTCGCTCAGGCGGGCTTGCTGGATAACTACCGGCTGACCATGCACTGGGAGGCCATCGACGCCTTCAAGGAAACCTGGCCACGGCTGCAGGTGACCCAGGAGCTGTTCGAAATCGACCGTCGGCGCATCACCTCGGCGGGCGGCACCGCGTCCATCGACATGATGCTCGACCTCATCGGCCAGACCCACGGCCCGGAACTGGCGATCAAAGTCTCCGAACAATTCGTATTGGGCCGCATCCGCCCGCGCAAGGACCACCAGCGCATGCAGGTCGCCACGCGCTATGGCATCAGCAACAAGAAGCTGGTGCAAGTGATCGGCGAGATGGAACAACACACCGAACCGCCCCTGAGCACCCTTGAGCTGGCCGAAGGCATCCAGGTTACCCGCCGCCAATTGGAGCGCCTGTTTCGCCTGCACCTGAACGACACGCCGAGCAACTTCTACCTCGGCCTGCGCCTGGAAAAGGCCCGCCAGTTGCTACGTCAGAGCGATATGAGCGTGCTGGAAGTGAGTATTGCCTGCGGGTTTGAATCGCCGTCTTACTTTACGCGCAGTTATCGAGCGCGGTTTACCCAGTGTCCGCGGGAGGATCGGCGTTCTGCCGGGGCGCTTTCGCGATCTTCATAGATACTGTGGGACGGGCTTTAACCGGGAATACGCCTTCCCGGCTGAAACCGGTCCCACATAAGTCCTGCGCATGTCGCTCGCCCGCACAAGGATTACTTCTTCATCAACCCCGCACACGCCGCCTTGAACGCCTCGTGCTGATATTTATTCAGCGAGTCGGGCAGGGCGAAGTCGTGTTTTTTGTTCTGCGCATTGATGGTCTGGGGCGATAACAGGGTGACGGTGCAGTCCGGCAGCAGCTGGAAAATCGTCTCGATCTTGAAGGTGGTTGGGCCGCCAGCGAACTCGCCTTTCTTGCTGCGTTTCTTGATGACGATATGGCTGATGCCGTTTTCTCGCACGAAACTGGCGATCTGCTGAGCGAAGGCCTTGACGTTGGCGGACTCGTCGTCATCCTCCAGGCCGATTTTCTTGATCGCCAGGGGCAGGTGGCCGACGCCATCCTGCTGGCGCGTGGCCAGGGCGAAGATGGCTTCACTGCCTTTGATTTCTATACCGCAAATGATCATGGGAGAACCTTGGACGCTAACGGAATGCATAAGCGTCTCAGGGTAGCTCATTGTGCGGTCATTCCTGTAACACCGACTCCAGATACTCCGAGCGCTCATCACTGGTGTGGGCGATGCAGTCGTTCATGGAGATGTTGTAGGCCAGGCTGCCTGCAGCGGAAGGGAACACTTCGACGGCGCAATCGGCATCACGCAGCTTTTCCCAGGCCTGCTGGCCGGTCTTGAGCTTGCTGATCAGGTCGTTGGCCTGGCTTTTGTTGGCGCCGAACTGAGTATTCACGCGCTCCTGCAGGTTCTTGAAATTTTCCTTGAGCAGTTCCTCGGCGGTGTCGCGGCTGTATTTCGAGCACTCCAGGGTCTGCTTGTCCTCGTCGACGCCATCGCATGGGTTGCGATCCGGGTCCTGCGCCGCGTGGGCAGCGGTGGTGAAAAGAGCCAAGGCCAGGAAAATCGTCTTCATTAGGTCGCTCCGATCCATTAGATGCGTCGAATTCTGGCCCAAGCGCGGGCCAAAGAACAGTTTTGCAGGATGTAACGTAACCGCGTCCTGTCGCCCATTGTCGTTTCTTGACGCTTTCGGCAAACCCCCTGTCGTTTTTGCACCCGGCTCGCCTGACCCTCGGGCTTATGCTGGCCCCAATAGCGCCGACAGCCGATTCGGCGCATAGCACCTATAAGGGGACAGCCTGATGAGCCCAGCCGAATTGCACGCCGACAGCATCGTTATTGACGGTCTGATCATTGCCAAGTGGAACCGTGAGCTGTTCGAGGACATGCGCAAGGGCGGCTTGACCATGGCCAACTGCACCGTCTCCGTCTGGGAGGGTTTCCAGGCCACGGTCAACAGTATTGCCTCCAGCCAGAAGCTGATTCGCGAGAACAGCGACCTGGTCATGCAGGTGCGCACCACCGCTGACATCCGCAAGGCCAAGGAACTGGGCAAGACCGGCATCCTGTTCGGCTTCCAGAATGCTCATGCTTACGAAGACCAGATCGGCTACGTCGAAGTCTTCAAGCAGTTGGGCGTGGGCATCGTGCAGATGTGCTACAACACCCAGAACCTGGTCGGCACCGGTTGCTACGAGCGTGACGGCGGCCTGTCGGGCTTCGGTCGCGAAATCGTCGCCGAAATGAACCGTGTCGGCGTGATGTGCGACCTGTCCCACGTCGGCTCCAAGACCTCCGAGGAAGTCATTCTCGAATCGAAGAAGCCAGTGACCTACTCCCACTGCCTGCCTTCGGGTCTCAAAGAACACCCACGCAACAAATCCGATGCCGAGCTCAAGTTCATCGCTGACCACGGCGGCTTCGTCGGCGTGACCATGTTCGCGCCGTTCCTGGCCAAGGGCATCGACTCCACCATCGACGACTACGCAGAAGCCATCGAGTACGTCATGAACATCGTTGGCGAAGACGCCATCGGTATCGGTACCGACTTCACCCAGGGCCACGGCCAGGACTTCTTCGAGTACCTGACCCACGACAAGGGCTACGCCCGTCGCCTGACCAGTTTCGGCAAGATCATCAACCCGCTGGGTATCCGTACCGTCGGCGAGTTCCCGAACCTGACCGAAACCCTGCTCAAGCGCGGCCACCCGGAACGTGTGGTGCGCAAGATCATGGGTGAGAACTGGGTACGCATCCTGGCCGACGTCTGGGGCGAATAAGCCTCGTCGATTATTGAATTTCACCCTCTCCCGTTTGCGGAGAGGGCATCAAACCGAATTTTCTGGAGTCAAGTTTCCATGGCCAAGATCGCCCCGCAATTGCCAATCGAAGTCGACAGCGAAACCGGTGTCTGGACTTCCGACGCCCTGCCGATGCTGTACGTGCCACGCCATTTTTTCGTCAACAACCACATGGGTATCGAAGAAGTTCTGGGCGCTGACGCCTACGCCGAGATTCTTTACAAGGCCGGTTACAAGTCCGCCTGGCACTGGTGTGAGAAAGAAGCTGAATGCCACGGCCTGGAAGGCGTCGCGGTGTTCGAACACTACATGAAGCGCCTGTCGCAGCGCGGCTGGGGCCTGTTCAAGATCCAGGACATCGACCTGGACAAGGGCACTTGCAGCGTCAAGCTGGAACACTCGGCGTTCGTCTACGTGTACGGCAAGGTCGGTCGCAAGGTCGATTACATGTTCACCGGCTGGTTCGCTGGCGCCATGGACCAGATCCTGCAAGCCCGTGGCAGCTCGATCCGCACCGTTGCCGAGCAAGTCTACGGCGGCTCCGAAGAAGGCCACGACGACGGCCTGTTCACCGTCAAGCCGTTGTAAGTCGAGGTTTCCGTCATGGCTTTCGAAGCAATGTTCCAGCCGATTCAAATCGGTAAGTTGACGATCCGCAACCGCGTCCTCAGTACTGCGCACGCCGAGGTCTACGCCACTGATGGCGGCATGACCACCGACCGTTATGTGAAGTACTACGAGGAGAAAGCCAAGGGCGGAATCGGTCTGGCCATTTGTGGCGGCTCTTCCAGCGTGGCTATCGATAGCCCGCAAGGCTGGTGGAAGTCCGTCAATCTGGCGACCGATAAAATCATTCCACACTTCCAGAATCTGGCCGATGCCATGCACAAGCATGGCGCCAAGATCATGATTCAGATTACCCACATGGGGCGTCGCTCGCGTTGGGACGGCGATCACTGGCCGACCCTGATGTCGCCGTCAGGCATCCGCGAGCCGGTGCACCGCGCGACCTGCAAGACCATCGAGCCGGAAGAAATCTGGCGCGTGATCGGCAACTACGCCAGTGCTGCGGCACGGGCCAAGGCCGGTGGCCTGGACGGCGTCGAGCTGTCGGCGGTGCACCAGCACATGATCGACCAGTTCTGGAGCCCGCGGGTCAACAAGCGGACCGACGAATGGGGCGGCAGCTTCGAGAACCGCATGCGTTTCGGTCTGGAAGTGATTAAGGCTGTGCGCAAGGAAGTCGGTCCTGACTTCTGCGTGGGTCTGCGTATCTGTGGTGACGAATTCCATCCGGATGGTCTCAGCCATGACGATATGAAAGAGATCGCCAAGTATTACGACCAGACCGGCATGATCGACTTCATTGGTGTGGTGGGTTCGGGTTGCGACACCCACAACACCCTGGCCAACGTTATCCCCAACATGAGCTATCCGCCGGAGCCGTTCCTGCACCTGGCGGCCGGTATCAAGGAAGTGGTCAAGGCTCCGGTCCTGCACGCGCAGAACATCAAGGACCCGAATCAGGCCACGCGTATTCTGGAAGGCGGCTATGTGGACATGGTCGGTATGACCCGCGCCCACATCGCCGACCCGCACCTGATCGCCAAGATCAAAATGGGCCAGGTCGACCAGATCAAGCAGTGCGTCGGCGCGAACTATTGCATCGACCGTCAGTACCAGGGCCTGGATGTGCTGTGCATCCAGAACGCCGCGACTTCCCGTGAATACATGGGCGTGCCGCACATCATCGAGAAATCCACCGGGCCCAAGCGTAAGGTTGTGGTGGTCGGTGCCGGCCCTGCCGGGATGGAAGCTGCCCGGGTATCCGCCGAGCGCGGTCACGACGTGACCCTGTTCGAGAAGAAAGAATTCATCGGTGGCCAGATCACCACGGCGTCGAAAGCGCCGCAACGTGACCAGATCGCCGGTATTACCCGCTGGTTCCAGCTGGAGCTGGCACGGCTGAAAGTCGACCTGCGCCTGGGCGTGGCGGCCGATGCGGCAACCATTCTCGACCTGCGTCCGGATATCGTCGTACTGGCGGTGGGCGGTCATCCGTTCATCGAGCAGAACGAGCACTGGGGCGCGGCTGAAGGTTTGGTTGTCAGCAGCTGGGACATCCTCGACGGCAAGGTCGCACCGGGCAAAAACGTGCTGGTCTACGACACCATCTGTGAGTTCACGGGTATGTCTGCCGCCGATTTCATTGCCGACAAGGGCAGCCAGGTCGAGATCGTCACCGACGACATCAAGCCGGGCGTGGCCATGGGCGGTACGTCGTTCCCGACTTACTACCGCAGCATGTATCCGAAAGAAATCATCATGACCGGCGACATGATGCTGGAGAAGGTCTACCGCGAAGGCGAGAAGCTGGTGGCGGTGCTGGAGAACGAATACACCGGCGCTAAAGAAGAGCGTGTAGTCGATCAGATCGTCATCGAAAACGGTGTGCGTCCTGATGAAGAAATCTACTACGCCCTGAAGGAAGGCTCGCGCAACAAAGGCCAGATCGATATCGACGCCCTGTTCGCCATTCAGCCGCAACCTTCGCTGAGCCAACCGGGTGACGGCTACCTGCTGTTCCGTATCGGTGACTGCGTGGCTCAGCGCAATACCCATGCGGCGATCTATGACGGCCTTCGTCTCTGCAAGGATTTCTAAGCCCGAACCTTGTGGGAGCGAGGCTTGCCCGCGATGGGCGATAACGCGGTACATCTGAATTATCGCGCCGACTTCATCGCGGGCTAGCCACGCTCCCACAGGCAGACCGAGTGCGCTGTAGGAGCTCCACATGCTAAACACCCTTCTTCCCATCCTGTTGTTCGCTGCCTTGGGCCTGGGTGTCCTCGGCGCGCTGCGACGGGTCGCCATGTGGCGCCGGGGTCGTGCCTCCAAGGTCGATCTGGTCGGTGGCCTGCTGGCCATGCCCAAGCGCTATATGGTCGATCTGCACCATGTGGTCGCGCGGGACAAATACATCGCCAATACCCATGTCGCGACAGCGGGCGGGGCGGTGGCGTCGATCATTCTGGCGCTGCTGGTCCATGGTTTCGGCCTGCATAACCGCATCCTCGGTTACGCCCTGCTGTTGATGACGGCAGTGATGTTCGTCGGCGCGATCTTTGTTTATCGCCGTCGCCTGAACCCGCCAAGCCGCCTGTCCAAGGGGCCGTGGATGCGCCTGCCGAAGAGCCTGATGGCGTTTTCGGTGAGCTTCTTTCTGATCACCCTGCCGGTCGCGGGCATCCTGCCCGAAGACTTCGGTGGCTGGGTGCTGGCGGCGATTCTGGCGGTCGGTGTGCTGTGGGGCGTGTCCGAGCTGTTCTTCGGCATGACCTGGGGCGGGCCGATGAAGCACGCCTTCGCCGGTGCTCTGCACCTGGCCTGGCACCGTCGCGCCGAACGCTTTGGCGGCGGTCGTTCCACTGGCCTCAAGCCTCTGGACCTGACTGACCCGCAAGCGCCCCTGGGCGTGGAGAAACCCAAAGACTTCACCTGGAACCAACTGCTGGGCTTCGACGCCTGCGTGCAGTGCGGCAAATGTGAAGCGGCTTGCCCGGCATTTGCGGCCGGCCAGCCGTTGAACCCGAAAAAACTGATTCAGGATATGGTCGTCGGCCTGGCCGGTGGCACTGACGCCAAGTTCGCAGGCAGCCCTTACCCCGGCAAGGCGATTGGCGAGCATGGCGGCAACCCTCATCAACCGATCGTCAATGGTCTGGTCGATGCCGAGACCCTGTGGTCCTGCACCACCTGCCGTGCCTGCGTGGAAGAGTGCCCGATGATGATCGAGCACGTTGACGCCATCGTCGACATGCGCCGCCACCTGACCCTGGAAAAGGGTGCCACGCCGAACAAGGGCGCCGAAGTCCTCGACAACCTGATCGCTACCGACAACCCCGGCGGCTTCGCACCGGGCGGGCGGATGAACTGGGCGGCGGACCTCAACCTGAGCCTGCTCAGCGAGAAGAAGACCGTCGACGTGCTGTTCTGGGTCGGTGATGGCGCCTTCGACATGCGCAACCAGCGTACTCTGCGTGCCTTCGTCAAAGTGCTGAAAGCGGCTAATGTCGACTTCGCCGTACTCGGCCTGGAAGAGCGCGACAGCGGTGACGTTGCCCGTCGTCTCGGTGATGAAGCAACTTTCCAGATGCTGGCCAAACGCAATATCCAGACCCTGAACAAATACAGCTTCAAGCGTATCGTCACCTGCGATCCGCACAGTTTCCATGTGCTGAAAAACGAATACGGCGCCTTTGGCGGCAACTACCTGGTCCAGCACCACAGCACCTACATGAACGAGCTGATCGGTGGTGGCGCGCTGAACCTGGGCCAGCACAAAGGCTCCAGCGTGACTTATCACGATCCGTGCTACCTGGGCCGCTACAACGGCGAGTACGAAGCGCCCCGTGAAGTGCTGCGTGCCCTGGGTATCGAGGTCAAGGAAATGCAACGCTCCGGCTTCCGTTCCCGCTGTTGCGGTGGCGGTGGCGGCGCGCCGATTACCGACATTCCCGGCAAGCAGCGCATCCCCGACATGCGCATGGAAGACATCCGCGAGACTGGCGCTGAGCTGGTGGCGGTAGGTTGTCCACAGTGCACGGCGATGCTTGAAGGCGTGGTCGAACCGCGGCCGATGATCAAGGACATTGCCGAGCTGGTAGCCGACGCACTGCTCGAAGAGGCTCCGGCGGCCAAGTCGACACCCGCCAAACGTGAACCTGCGGAGGTGCACTGATGAGCGACATTATTCGCCGCGACCCTCGCGCTGAGTGGATCGCCCGCAACCGCCTGCACCCGCTGCATGCAGCCATGCAACCGATCCAGGCCAGCTGGATGGGGCCTAACGGCCTGATGCGCAAGAACGTCCATGGTATCGGTTTTATCGGCCCTAACGGCATCAAGCGAATCGACCGCAGCGGCGCACAACAGGGCGGCACGGTCAAGCGTACCGCGTCTGCTGAAGTGCAACTGCCGCTGCATCAGATTGCTGAGCCCGCTTTCTATATCTGTGTGGCGCCGGACATGGTCGGTGGCCGCCTGAGCAGCCACGACCGCGATTTGCTCGGCCTGGCTCATAGCCTGGCGGGCAAGGACGGTGCAGTACTGGCCGTGGTCTTTGGCGAGCACAAGGAAAACGCGTTCGCAATGGCAGGCGTGGACCGCCTGCTGGTGCTGGAAGGCAGCGAATTCGCCGGTTATTCGCCGGAGCAGCGCGTGCAAGGGCTGCGGGCTGTGGATAACCAGTTCAACCCGCGCCACTGGTTGCTGCCGGACAGCCGCAGCGGTGGTGGCGAGTTGGGCCGTCGTTTTGCCGCCAGCCTGGGCGAACGCCCGGCGACGCGGGTGTGGCAGGTCAAGGACGAGCAATGCATCGGCCGGGCCGGTGCGGGCCGTGAAGACCTGGCGCGGCCATTGGCGCGCCTGATCCTGGCCGCCGCCGAGTGTGCCGAGCCGGTCAGCGAAACCCGTCACGAAGCCCTGCCGGTGGAGTTATCCACAAGCGTGGCGCGCAGCCTGCCGCGCATCGAAGACCTCGGTGCCGTGGCCGTGGACCCGGGCGCCATTCCCATGGCCGAAGCCGAGTTCATTTTCTCCGGCGGCAACGGCGTCAAGGATTGGGACCTGTTCCATCGCACCGCAGCGGCCCTCGGCGCGACCGAAGGCGCTTCGCGGGTGGCCGTGGACGATGGCTTCATGAGCCGTGATCGTCAGGTCGGCGCGTCCGGCACCTGGGTCACCGCGCGGGTGTATGTGGCTGTGGGTATCTCCGGTGCGATCCAGCATTTGCAGGGTATCGGTGCCTGCGACAAGGTCGTGGCGATCAACCTGGATGCCGGTTGCGACATGATCAAACGGGCGGACCTGTCAGTGATCGGCGAAAGCGCCGAGATCTTCAAGGCCCTGATCGCCGCTGTCGAGGCGTACCGCAATGAGGCAAAACGTGATGCGGCCTGATCAAGCGAGTTCACCTGTGGATAACAATGCTGTGCACATCATCAGCCTGGTCTCCATCGGCGCCCACCCGACCTCGGGGCGGCCGCGTCGTGCCGAGCAGGACGCCCGTGGCGTCGAACTGGGCCTGCAACTGGCGGGAAAAAACCTGCATGTGTTGCATGCCGGCAACGTCGAAGAGCCGGCCCTGCGCGCTTACCTGGGCATGGGCCTGGATGAGTTGCACGTACTGGAACAACCTGAAGGCGCTGATGCCCTGCCAGCACTGGCGGACTACATCCGCGATTCCAATGTGCAGGTCGTGCTCAGTGGCAGTCAGGCGGAGACCGGCGAAGGCTCGGGCATGCTGCCGTTCCTGCTGGCCGAAAAGCTTGGCTGGCCACTGGTGGTGGGCCTGGCGGAAGTCGAATCCCTGGACAACGGCGTGGCCCTGGTCCTGCAAGCCCTGCCACGGGGCCAGCGTCGTCGCCTGAAAGTGCGCCTGCCGTTCATGGCCACTGTGGATAACGCCGCACCCAAAGCCCGGCAAAGCGCCTACGGCCCGGCCCAGCGCGGAGTGCTGGGCGCCGAGGAAGTGGAAGTGGTGGTGGACGAGTTACTCACAGGCAACGCCCTGCAACCGGCCAAGCCACGGCCCAAACGCCTGAAAGTGATCAAGGCCAAGAGCGGCGCCGACCGCATGAAGGCCGCGACCGCCAAAGCCAGCGGCGGTGGAGGCCAGGTGCTCAAGGGCGTCAGCCCCGAAGAAGGCGCTGCGGCGATTCTCAAACTGTTGGTGGAAGAGGGTGTGGTGCGCTGACATAGCACAACTCACTCCTCACAATAAACAATGCCTCGCTCCAACGGGGGTAGGCTGTGGCGCCCTGATTCTCATGCAATCAGCGGCGCCACGATTTTTTCTGGAGCTCCATCAATGCCCGTCGTTTTTCGCCCTGCCGTCGCCAGTGACGCCCGTGAAATCGCCCGTCTGTTCCAGGTCACTTCTGAAGGCGCTTCGGACTACATCTGGAGCCAACTGGCTGAGCCAGGCCAGGACCTGCTGGATGTGGGCGCCATCCGCTACGCCCGCGAAGGTGTGGATTTCTCCTACCAGAACTGCCTGATCGCTGAAGCTGACGGCCAGGTGATCGGCATGATGCACAGCTACGTCATGCGCCAGGACCCGGACGCCACACCCAGCACTGACCCGGTGCTGGCGCCCTACAACGACATGGAGGTGCCTGACACCCTTTACATCTCCAGCCTGGCCCTGCACGAAGGCTGGCGCAGCCAGGGCCTGGGCGTACAGTTCCTCGACCGCGCACAACAGCGTGCCGACGCCCTGAAGCTCAACGGCCTGAGCCTGATCGACTACGCCGAAAACACCGGCGCCCGCCGCTTCTACGAGCGCCATGGCTTCAAAATCGTCAAGACCTGCCAGATTTATCCCCATCCGATGATTCGGGTGACGGGTGAGGCTTATCTTATGCACAGGGCCTGACCTAGCAGTTCTGCTAGTTATGCGCATCGGCAACGGGGGCTTGAACGCCTATGCCTATTGCGTAGAGGATCCCGTCAATCTTGTGGATCCTACGGGGCACTTGTAGTGGTTGAGAACGGCGACAACGGTGGTGGCTATTGTCGCCGCACTGGGTGGTGCTGCACTTTCGGCGGGTCTGCTCATAGCACCCAAAATTAAACCTGTTACCGCGCCCCTCAAGGGCATACGAGGGGCTGCTGCTGTAATGGGCGTAGAGGCGGGGCAGTGGCAGTTACGAGCGGTGGCTTATAGCTGGTGGGTAAACAGGAAGAGGCACAGTTGGTAAGTTTCGTAGGGGCGCTACTCACAGCGCCCGTTTCCTGGATACGTTTTGGTGCAACAGTGCGTGAGAAGTTGCAGGCGAGTCGCCAAGCGCGATTGATGGTATCTAGAATTCCGATTGCTTCAGCAGCGCAACTTAATGAGAGTTTTGCGTCTGCCCGACCTCTGATCAAACAACAGTCTCTAACCGGCAAGCTGAGTCCCGGGCCAGCGATCGTGCGAGGCAGTGACGGGGCTGAACAGCTTGATAGTCGGGACGTGCGCGGTAATAAAGGCTCTGTCTGCGCTAGGTGTTGCAGCTAGTGATTTATCGAGTGGATTCAGTCAGTTGCAGCGCCATCATCCGCGAAAAGGTCATGATCGTGCAGACTTCTTCGCGGATAAATCCGCTCCCACGAAATCCGCGATACCTCGTACGCAACACTTAACGCAGACAGAGCCGTAATAAACGCAGAAACTCCCGGCTCGGGTAACCGCCTGCACCTTGTTGAAAACGAATCAAAGACTCAGACAGCAGTTGTGCACATTCCCTGTTAGCGGTGCTGTGGATAACATGTTCGTTGAGTTGCGCGGACCGCGTAATATCTGGCTTGCAGAGGTTTGATCAAGTTTTGATCAGCCTATCCTGCGGTTATTAAAGGTTTTTTCTCCACAGTTGGACGCCTTGTCACGCTAAGGTTGCCCACAATTTCTGTGCGCGGTCATGTAGATAAGTTGTTCGTTATCCTCTGTAGACCAGAAAATACGGGGCTTACAGAGATATGATCAAATAGTGATCAGTTTCAGACCTTTTGAAAGAGTACATCCCTTTCCAGGCACTCCTGAAAACGTTATTCACTTTTCCACAGCCAGGCGGAGCCAATGCCAGGGTTGTGCACATTCTCTGTTGGCGCTTCTGTGGATAAGGTGTTCGTGGTCCGCTTAGGGCCATGTATTACGTGGCTTACAGAGATATGATCAATAAATGATCAGCGTGGAGGGAATTGTGGCTATCTGAATAAGTCACGGTTTTTCTTGGCTTTTTGCACAGGCGCAGAGGGACTTGCGCACATTTACTGTGGGCCTGCCTGTGGATAAGTTGTTTGTGGAATGTGGCGAGGTGCGGCGGGGTTGGTGTGGCGGGATGTTGGTTGTTTTTTGATCAATGTTTGAATCCTGTGGGACCGGCTTCAGCCGGGAAGGCGTCTTCCCGGCTGAAGCCGGTCCCACGGATGCTCAAAGGCTTACTCGTGGTTAACCGCAATACCCTTCAGGTATGGAGCAGGCTCGGCACCGAGGTTTTCCAGCATGCGTGCGCTGTACCAGTCGATGAAGTTGACCACGCCGAACTCGTAGGTCTTGGAGTACGGGCCAGGCTGGTAGGCGACGGAGTTGATGCCGCGCTGGTTTTCTTCGGCAAGGCGACGGTCCTGGTCGTTGGTGGCGTCCCAGACTTCGCGCAGGCGCGCGACGTCGTAGTCCACGCCTTCGACGGCGTCCTTGTGCACCAGCCACTTGGTGGTGACCATGGTTTCCTGGGCGCTGATCGGCCACACGGTGAAGACGATGATGTGATCGCCCATGCAGTGGTTCCAGGCGTGCGGCAGGTGCAGGATGCGCATCGAGCCCAGGTCCGGGTTCTGGATGCGGCCCATGAGCTTCTTGCTGCCTTGCTTGCCGTCCATGGTCATGGACACAGTGCCCTTGAGCAGCGGCATGCGCACGATACGGTTGCGCAGGCCGAAGCTGGCGTGGGCGAACGGGATCTTCTCGGCATCCCAGGCAGCGGCGGATTCGGCCACGTGGTCCTTGAAGGACTGAGTCGCACGCGGGTCGGTCACGTCATCCCATTCCAGCAGGGTATTGAGCAGCTCCGGGTGCGAACCGCTGCAGTGGTAGCACTCGCGGTTGTTTTCCAGCACCAGCTTCCAGTTGGCCTTTTCCATCAAGGTGCTTTGCACCGCCACCTTGGTGTTTTCCATGTCGTACGGTTCCATGTAGTGCTTGAGGGTTTCCAGGAACGCGTCGATGGCCGGCGGATTTTCGGCCATGCTGATGAAGATGTAGCCGCCAGCGGTCTTGACGTTGATCGGCTTGAGGCTGAAGTTCTTCATGTCGAAGTCAGCGCCCATTTCGCTGCCTGCGTACAGCAGGCGGCCGTCCAGTTCGTACGTCCACTGGTGGTAATGGCAGACGAGCTTGGCGACCTTGCCTTTTTCGCCGGTGCACAGACGCGAACCGCGGTGGCGGCAGACGTTGTGGAACGCGTTGACCGAGCCGTCCGGGCCACGCACGATCAGGACCGGGTTCTTGCCGATCTGAAAGGTCATGTAGTTGCCTTTGGCCGGAATCTCGCAGGTCATGCCGGCGATCAGCCATTCTTTCTGGAAGATTTCCTGCATGTCGATTTCAAACAGGCGCTCATCACTGTAGAAAGGCTGCGGCAGCGAATAGGTGCGCTCGCGATTCTGCAACATCTCGGCAGTGGCCTTGCGTGCAGGTTCCAGCGGATCGCCCAGGCTCAGGGTAGTAGTGTCCATCTCGGTAATCCTCATGACCGCTCACGGTGCGGTCGACGAAATTGGCTAATAACGGTTGTGTGGGTGTTTGCACGCTTGGCCGGTTCTTTTGCCGTCCATGCTTAAATATCGACAAATATTTAGCGGCGAGTGTGGAGCCGAGTCGCGACCGAACCTTATCCATGGGCGACATGGCCGCATCCGTTCCCGACGTCGCAACCCATGTCGTTGGGGGCTGGTCGCCGTAAGTACGTCGATGTCGCAGATAGGTAAGTGGTCGTCCTGCGCGTTACGCAGAATCCGTCCCATATAAGGCCGACAGTCGGCCGTGGAGAACAGCATGTCCAATAGTTTCCTCAGCCCGGTAAATACCCAGACATGGGCCAATGGCCGCCACCTGGTGCGCGTCGTCAAGGTGATCCAGGAAACCTGGGATGTACGGACCTTCTGCTTCATGGCTGACCAGCCGATCCTGTTCTTCTTCAAGCCGGGGCAGTTCGTCACCCTGGAGCTGGAGATCGACGGCGTGCAGATCATGCGTTCCTACACCATTTCCAGCTCGCCATCGGTTCCTTACAGCTTCTCGGTAACCATCAAGCGTGTGCCGGGCGGCAAGGTTTCCAACTGGCTGCATGACACCCTGCATGAAGGTCAGGAGCTGGCCGTGCACGGGCCGGTCGGGCTGTTCAACGCCATCGACTTCCCCAATCCGAAGATCCTCTACCTCAGCGGCGGTGTCGGTATCACTCCGGTCATGTCCATGGCGCGCTGGTTCTACGACACCAACGCCAATGTCGACATGGTCTTCGTGCACAGCGCCCGTTCGCCGAAAGACATCATTTATCACCGCGAGCTGGAACACATGGCGTCGCGGATCGATAACTTCAGCCTGCACCTGATCTGCGAAAAATACGGCATGGGTGAGCCTTGGGCCGGTTATCGCGGTTACCTGAACCACAAGATGCTCGAACTCATGGCGCCGGACTTCATGGAGCGTGAAGTGTTCTGCTGCGGCCCGACGCCGTACATGAATGCGGTCAAGCGTCTGCTGGAAGCCGCCGGCTTCAACATGGCCCAGTACCACGAGGAGTCCTTTGGCGCGACGCCGCCGGAAGCCCGTGCCGATGCCGTCGAGCACGCCGAACAGGCAGCCGAAGCGCCGGATGTCGACACCTCCGAGCTGCACCAGGTCGAATTCACCGAAACCGGCAAGAGCATCCGCGTTGCACCGGGCGAAACCGTGCATGCCGCAGCAGCCAAGCTCGGCATGATGATCCCCAAGGCCTGTGGCATGGGCATCTGCGGTACGTGCAAGGTGATGAAGCTCAGCGGTGAAGTGGAGATGGAACACAACGGCGGCATCACCGACGACGACGTGGCCGAGGGTTACATCCTGTCGTGCTGCAGCGTGCCGAAGGGTGATGTGCGGATCGAGTATTGATTGATCTGAACGATTTTATTTTTTGGTGGGACCGGCTTCAGCCGGGAAAGCGCAGGCAGGATCGATACATTTCTATCGCCTGCTTCATCGCCTTCCCGGCTAAAGCCGGTCCCACAATGTCTCTGCGTTTGCGTTTATAACCTGAAGCGCGAAACCAGCCCGTTCAGATCCACCGCCAGGCGCGTCAGCTCGCCGCTGGCCGCGCTGGTCTGGCTCGCGCCGTCGGACGATTGCGCCGACAGGTCGCGGATATTCACCAGGTTGCGATCCACTTCCCGGGCTACCTGCGCCTGTTCTTCTGCAGCGCTGGCGATCACCAGGTTGCGTTCGTTGATCTCGACAATCGCGGTATTGATGGTATCCAGCGCCAGGCCGGCGCCCTTGGCGATGCTCAGGGTCGACGCCGCGCGTTCGGTGCTGTTGCGCATCGAACCCACGGCCTTTTCCGTACCGCCCTGAATGCTGCCGATCATGCGCTCGATTTCACTGGTCGATTGCTGGGTGCGATGGGCCAGTGCACGAACTTCATCGGCTACCACGGCAAAACCGCGACCGGCTTCCCCGGCCCGCGCCGCTTCAATGGCGGCGTTGAGCGCCAGCAGGTTGGTCTGATCGGCCAGGCCACGAATCACATCCAGTACCTTGCCGATATCCCGCGACTCTTCCGCCAGGTTACCGACCAGATCGGCAGTCGCCTGCACATCGCTGCTCATGCGTTCGATGGCGCTGACGGTTTCCTGCACCAAGTCGCGACCGTCACCGGCGGAACTGGTGGCGTTTTTCGAGGCGTCGGAAGTGCTGATCGCATTGCGCGCGACTTCTTCCACGGCGCTGGTCATCTCGTTGACCGCTGTGGCGGCCTGTTCGATCTCGTCGTTCTGCCGGGCCAGGCCGCGCGCGCCTTCATCGGTGACGGCGTTGAGTTCTTCCGCGGCCGACGCAAGCTGATCGGCCGAGCCGGAAATGCTTTGCAGGGTGTCGCGCAGCTTTTGCTGCATCTTGTGCATGGCGGCCAGCAGGCGGCCGGCTTCGTCGGTGCCGTCAACCTTGACCGGATGGGTCAGGTTGCCCTCGGCAATGGTTTCGGCGGCGGTCAGCGCTTGGGAAATCGGCCGGGTGATGCTGTTGGTCAGCAGCCAGGCGAACAGCAGGGTCAATACCGTGGCAACGATCAGCAGGACCACCACCATATTGAAGGCCGAAGAGTATTGGTTCGCCGCTTGGCGGTTGGCATCTTCAGACTGCTTGCCGTTGATCTCTACCAGTTTGCTCAGCACCACGTTCATCTGGTCTGAGTTCTGCTGCAGCTCGGTATTGAGCATCTTGCCCAGCTCGTCGAGCTTATTGTCGCGGCTGTAACCGCGCATGCGATCTTCAAACTGACGGTACTGGCTCAGCAGCTGGAGGAATTCGTTGTAAGCCGATTTTTCTTCATCAGCGGTGATGAGCTTTTCGTAGACAGCCTGGGCAATGCCCATTTGCTGGAAGCGTGCGGTCATGGCATCCAGCGTTTTCTGCTGAACCGCCGGATCACGGTTGACCAGCAGGCGATAGGACAACACCCGCAGACGCACGCTGGTGTCGATCATCTTGTCCAGGCTGCGGATGCTGGGCACGCTGTCGCGGGCAATGACGTCGCCGGACTGGCGAATATTGCTCATCTGCGTGAGTGAAAAAATACCGAGAATCAGCATCAGGGCGCCGATCAGGGCAAAACCGAGGAACGCGCGCGGGGCAATATTCATGTTGCGCAGTGACATGAGTGATCTTCCGTAGGGAAAGTTGAGCGGTGGCCGTGAGCGGGCTGGAAAGGTAACTCTGGTAGCTGGCTATCGGTTCGGGACGCCTATTCTTGAATGAATTCGTAGCATTTTGAAATAATATTCATGGCAAATGGCTTCTATCCTCGCTGATTCCGAGTCGACCGACAGCAGGAACCTGTAGGACTAAACATAGTCAACAGAGCCCTTATGCGCCCACGAATTTCTGGCATGGCCAGTGACTTTTCTTTATCGTGTGCGCCCGTTGAAATTCGCCCGAGAAATCAAAATGTTGGAAGCATCCCTTAATCAATTGGAACAACTTGTCAGCGACCTGGTGCAACAGAACCAGCAACTGCAGGACACGAACGCACAGCTCAGCGTCGAGCTTGCCCAAGTCAGGGATGACAACGACAGTCTGCAGCTGAGTCTGTTGGAGCAGGAAGAGAAGCAGGGCGTTACGACTGCACGTATCCAGGCCCTGGTTGAACGCGCCACCCGCGTCAGTGCAGTCAGCGCATGATCCAGGACGAAAACGGCGTCACGGTGGTCTCGATTCTCGGCACCGACTACTCCATCAAGGCCCCGGCGGGCGAAGAAATCACCCTGCTGCAAGCCACTGGCATGCTCAAGAAAGCCCTGGCCGAGACCAAGCGCCGCTATCCGACCCTGATCGGCGACCGCCTGCTGGTGCTGGCGGCCCTGAACCTGTGCTCGCAGCAGATCGAAATGCAGCAACAGCACCGCGAAGAGCTTGACCGCTGCCGGGAGCAGGTCGATGCGACGGTAGATGTGATTTCCAAGACCATCGCCCAGGGCTGAGGGTCGGCACTGGCTTCGTTGGAGCGAGGCTTGCCCGCGAAAGCTGTGATGCGGTATGCCAGACATTGCCCGTCGTCAGGTTCGCGGGCAAGCCTCGCTCCCACAAATAAGGTCAGGCGCTCATCACCAGGCGAATATCCGCCGCCAGCTCACGTACGCGCTCTTCTTCGGTGTCCCACGAGCACATGAAGCGGGCGCCGCCGTTGCCGATGAAGGTATAGAAGCGCCAGCCCTTGGCAGTCAGTGCCGCGATGGCCGGCTCCGAGAGTTGCAGGAACACGCCGTTGGCCTGCACCGGGAACATCAGCTCCACGCCAGGTATGTCCTTGACCAGCTCTGCCAGTAACTGCGCGCAGTGGTTGGCATGGCGGGCGTGCTTGAGCCATGCGTCGTTTTCCAGCAGACCGACCCAGGGCGCCGACAGGAAACGCATTTTCGACGCCAGTTGCCCGGCCTGTTTGCAACGGTAGTCGAAGTCTTCCGCCAGCTTGTGGTTAAAGAACAGAATCGCCTCGCCCACGGCCATGCCATTCTTGGTGCCGCCGAAACACAGCACGTCGATCCCGGACTTCCAGGTCAGCTCTGCAGGTGAGCAGCCCAAATAGGCGCAGGCATTGGCGAAGCGGGCGCCGTCCATGTGCAGGTTCAGGCCCAGTTCCTTGCAAGTGGCGCTGATGGCCTTGAGTTCCTCGGGCTGATAGACGCTGCCGACTTCCGTGGCCTGGGTCAGGGTCACCACACGCGGTTTCGGGTAATGGATGTCCTGACGCTTGAGGGCGACTTCGCGAATCGACTCGGGCGTCAGCTTGCCGTTTTCGCTGCGGGCGGTCAGCAGCTTGGAGCCGTTGGAGAAAAATTCCGGTGCGCCGCATTCGTCGGTTTCAACGTGGGCGGTTTCCGAGCAGATAACGCTATGGTAGCTCTGGCACAGTGACGACAGCGCGAGGGAGTTGGCTGCCGTGCCGTTGAAGGCAAAGAATACTTCGCAGTCGGTCTCGAACAGTTTGCGGAAATGATCGGCGGCGCGCGCGGTCCATTGGTCTTCGCCATAGGCGCGCTGGTGGCCGTGGTTGGCTTGCTCCATGGCGGACCAGGCTTCGGGGCAGACCCCGGAATAGTTGTCGCTGGCAAACTGTTGGCTTTGGTCTGACATGGCCGGTTCCTTGTGATCGATTATGGTGCGCACTGTAGCAAAAAGCGGGCTGGGGCCAATCAAGCCCTGCACAATTATCTGAATTGGAATGGAATTTGTGGGACCGGCTTTAGCCGGGAAGGCGGTAGTCCTGACGCTACAAATGTATCGATAGTGCCTTCGTCTTCCCGGCTAAAGCCGGTCCCACAATATTGGCCTTGTGTTTGTTGAGAGAACCCAATATTTCGGAGTGCCATGGATCTTTCCAACCCGCCGTACCTGCCGCGCCGCAACAAGGCGCTGGACCTGCTCAAGTGGCTGGCCATGGCCAGCATGGTGCTGGATCACCTGCGTTATATCGGTTTACCGCTTAACGTTCTGTATGTACCGGGGCGTCTGGCGTTCCCCTGGTTTTGCCTGGTCATCGCCGTGAACCTGGCGCGGCGGGTACGCGGGTTGGAAGGCCCGCGTGTGCAATGGCGCTACCTGGGTTGGCTGTTGCTGTTCGCCGGGTTGGCGGAGATTCCCTATCGGCTGTATATGCCGGCCGGAGAGGCGGAAACGCTAAACGTACTGCCCACCCTCGCCTTGGGCATGCTGGTGGCCCAGGGCTGGCGCCATCGTTCGCCCGTCAGCCGCAATCTGGCGTTGGCTGCAGTGCTGCTAGGGGCCTTGCTGCAGGACAAGCTGATGTTCGGTTTTTTTGGCGTGCTGCTGCCCTGGGCCTGTCTGTTGGTGCTGGAACGGCCTATTGGCTTTGCTCTGATTCCCGGCGTGGTGTGTCTGTTCAGCAACGCCTGGTCGCAGATATTCGCCGCCGTGGCTTGGGGCGATCCGATTTCCATTGGTGCGCTGATCGTCTGCGTGCTGGCGCCGCTGGCGGGGGTGCTGTTGCTGCGCGTACAGCCCGCGGGGCGGGTATGGCCGATGCGGCGCTGGGCGTACGGGATTTATCCGGCGCATTTTCTGCTGTTGTATGGCGTCACCAGACTGTTGGCCTGATTCCTGTAGGCGCGAGGCTTGCCCGCGAACTGTTCAGCGCGGTGTTCCTGAGAGTCCGTGTCGTCTCATTCGCGGGCAAGCCTCGCTCCCACAAGTTTGTGAAGTCACGAAAACAGGATTAGACAAAACGCCATTATTGGATTTATCTTCTGCCCAGGCCGCCATATGCGGCCAGCGTCGCTCGGACGGTTCCGGGCGCTTACGTCTTCAGAGGCTCTCATGGCAGACCAAGGTTCGCCGCGCCGCTTTTCGCGCATCGATCGACTCCCCCCTTACGTGTTCAACATCACCGCCGAGCTGAAAATGGCCGCTCGCCGTCGTGGTGAGGACATTATCGACTTGAGCATGGGCAACCCCGACGGGGCTACGCCAGCGCATATCGTCGAGAAACTGGTCACTGTTGCCCAGCGCGAAGACACCCATGGCTACTCCACCTCCCGCGGGATTCCGCGCCTGCGTCGGGCGATTTCCAACTGGTACAAGGATCGCTACGAGGTCGATATCGACCCGGAAACCGAAGCCATTGTCACCATCGGTTCGAAAGAGGGTCTGGCGCACCTGATGCTCGCCACCCTCGATCAGGGCGACACAGTTCTGGTCCCGAACCCGAGCTACCCGATTCATATCTACGGTGCCGTGATTGCCGGCGCCCAGGTCCGCTCGGTGCCGCTGATCCCCGGTGTGGATTTCTTTGCCGAGCTGGAGAAAGCCATTCGTGGTTCGATTCCCAAGCCAAAGATGATGATTCTGGGCTTTCCATCCAACCCTACCGCCCAGTGCGTGGAGCTGGATTTCTTCGAGCGTGTGGTCGCCCTGGCCAAGCAGTACGACGTACTGGTCATTCACGACCTGGCCTACGCCGACATCGTCTACGACGGCTGGAAAGCCCCGTCGATCATGCAGGTGCCCGGCGCCAAGGACATCGCGGTGGAGTTCTTCACCCTGTCCAAGAGTTACAACATGGCAGGCTGGCGCATCGGCTTCATGGTCGGCAACCCGGAACTGGTCAATGCTCTGGCGCGGATCAAGAGCTACCACGACTACGGCACCTTCACACCGTTGCAGGTGGCGGCCATTGCGGCGCTCGAAGGCGACCAGCAGTGCGTGAAGGACATTGCCGAGCAATACCGCCAGCGCCGTAACGTACTGGTCAAGGGCCTGCACGAGCTGGGCTGGATGGTCGAGAACCCCAAGGCGTCAATGTATGTCTGGGCCAAGATCCCCGAGGCTTACGCGTACATGGGCTCTCTGGAGTTCGCCAAGAAGATGCTGGCTGAAGCCAAGGTCTGCGTGTCGCCGGGTATCGGTTTTGGTGAATACGGCGACGATCATGTGCGTTTTGCCCTGATCGAGAACCAGGATCGGATTCGCCAGGCGGTGCGCGGTATTCGCGGCATGTTCCGTGCTGACGGTCTGGTCGCGAACAAGCCTTTGGCCTGATTGCGACATCTTGAGGTGAAAAATCCCCCGGCAATCGGGGGATTTTTGTTTGTGCACAAATACCGTAGGAACGGCTTCAGCCGCGAGAAACCGGCACTTACGCCTCACGGCTGAAGCCGCTCCTACGAGTAAATCCGGATCATGTCGTAAACGCACCTTTGCGTGGCGTCCGTAGGCATCTGACCGACCCGTCCGAGCCCTACCATCGCTGACAAAGGGCAGTCCACAAGCCCTATCGATAAAGTCAGGCGCAGCGCCGCCGCTGGGAGATCCGCGATGTTCAGCAAGCAAGACCAGATCCAGGGTTATGACGATGCACTCCTGTCGGCCATGAACGCCGAAGAACAACGTCAGGAAGATCACATCGAACTGATCGCCTCGGAGAACTACACCAGCAAGCGCGTGATGCAAGCCCAGGGCAGCGGCCTGACCAACAAGTACGCCGAAGGTTATCCGGGCAAGCGTTACTACGGCGGTTGTGAGCACGTCGATAAAGTCGAGCAACTGGCTATCGAGCGCGCCAAGCAACTGTTCGGTGCCGATTATGCCAACGTCCAGCCGCACTCCGGCTCGTCGGCCAACAGCGCTGTCTACCTGGCACTGATCCAGCCGGGCGACACCATTCTGGGTATGAGCCTGGCCCACGGCGGTCACTTGACCCACGGCGCCAAGGTTTCGTCTTCGGGCAAGCTGTACAACGCCGTGCAGTACGGCATCGACACCACCACCGGCCTGATCGACTACGACGAAGTCGAGCGCCTGGCGGTCGAGCACAAGCCGAAGATGATCGTTGCCGGCTTCTCTGCCTACTCCAAGACTCTGGATTTCCCGCGCTTCCGTCAGATCGCTGACAAGGTGGGTGCCCTGCTGTTCGTCGACATGGCTCACGTAGCCGGTCTGGTTGCCGCGGGTCTGTACCCGAACCCGCTGCCGTACGCTGATGTGGTCACCACCACGACCCACAAGACCCTGCGCGGTCCACGTGGCGGTCTGATCCTGGCCAAGGCCAACGAAGAGATCGAGAAAAAACTCAACGCTGCTGTATTCCCGGGCGCCCAGGGCGGCCCGCTGATGCATGTGATCGCCGGTAAGGCGGTGTGCTTCAAGGAAGCCATGGAGCCAGGCTTCAAGGCGTATCAACAGCAAGTGATCGACAACGCCCAGGCCATGGCCCAGGTGTTCATCGATCGCGGTTACGACGTTGTTTCCGGCGGTACCGACAACCACCTGTTCCTGGTCAGCCTGATCAAGCAAGGCCTGACCGGTAAGGAAGCCGACGCTGCCCTGGGCCGCTCGCACATCACCGTCAACAAGAACGCCGTACCGAACGACCCACAATCGCCATTCGTGACTTCGGGCCTGCGCATCGGCACCCCGGCCGTCACCACTCGTGGTTTCAAAGTAACCCAGTGCGTCACGCTGGCCGGCTGGATCTGCGACATTCTCGACAACCTCGGTGATGCCGATGTCGAGGCTGACGTTGCCCGCCAGGTTGCGGCACTGTGCGCCGATTTCCCGGTTTACCGCTGAGTCAGGAGTAGCCCTCATGCAGCATTACTCAGGCTTCGGCCTCTTCAAGCACTCCCTCAGCCACCACGAAAACTGGCAGCGCATGTGGCGTACGCCAACCCCGAAGAAAGTCTACGACGTGGTTATCGTCGGCGGCGGCGGGCATGGTCTGGCAACGGCTTATTACCTGGCCAAGGAACACGGCATCACTAACGTGGCCGTGGTCGAAAAAGGCTGGTTGGGCGGCGGCAACACCGCCCGTAACACCACCATCGTGCGCTCCAACTACCTGTGGGACGAGTCGGCCCACCTGTACGAGCACGCCATGAAGTTGTGGGAAGGCCTGTCCCAGGACCTGAACTACAACGTGATGTTCTCCCAGCGCGGCGTCTACAACCTGTGCCACACCCTGCAGGACATGCGTGATTCCGAGCGTCGGGTCAGCGCCAACCGCCTCAACGGCGTGGACGGCGAACTGCTCAACGCCAAACAGGTTGCGGACGAGATTCCGTACCTGGACTGCTCCAAGAACACTCGCTACCCGGTTATCGGTGCAACCGTTCAGCGCCGTGGCGGCGTAGCCCGTCACGATGCCGTGGCCTGGGGCTTTGCCCGTGCCGCCGACGCCCTTGGCGTTGACCTGATCCAGCAGACCGAAGTGATCGGTTTCCGCAAGGAAAACGGCGTCTGCGTCGGTGTCGAGACCACCAAAGGCTTCATCGGCGCCAAGCGCGTCGGCGTCGTCACAGCCGGTAACTCCGGGCACATGGCCAAACTGGCGGGCTTCCGTCTGCCGGTCGAGTCGCACCCGTTGCAGGCCCTGGTTTCCGAGCCGATCAAGCCGATTATTGACAGCGTGATCATGTCCAACGCCGTACACGGCTATATCAGCCAGTCCGACAAGGGCGACCTGGTGATCGGCGCCGGTATTGACGGCTGGGTCGGCTACGGCCAGCGCGGTTCGTACCCGGTGATCGAGCACACCATTCAGGCCATCGTCGAGATGTTCCCGGTGCTCTCGCGCGTTCGCATGAACCGTCAGTGGGGCGGCATCGTTGACACCACGCCGGACGCTTGCCCGATCATTTCCAAGACTCCCGTTCCGAACATGTTCTTCAACTGCGGTTGGGGCACCGGTGGCTTCAAGGCCACGCCGGGCTCGGGCAACGTCTTCGCTGCAAGCCTGGCCAAGGGTGAAATGCACCCGTTGGCCAAGCCTTTCTCCATCGACCGTTTCCACAACGGTGCGTTGATCGATGAACACGGCGCCGCGGCTGTCGCCCACTAATCAAAGCCGCGTGAGAACGTAACGAGCGAAGGTAAGACAAGGCAAAAACAGGCGGAAAAGCGGAGTCTAGGTGTTCTAAATGAGCATTTTCCGCCTGTTTTTAACGCAGTATTACCGAGCGCAGTAGTTCTCACGCGGCTTTTAACAGGAGAAATCCCATGCTGCACATCTTCTGTCCTCACTGTGGCGAACTGCGCTCCGAAGAGGAATTCCACGCATCCGGCCAGGCTCACATTCCACGTCCCCTGGACCCGAATGCCTGCACCGACGAACAGTGGGGCGACTACATGTTCTTCCGTGACAACCCCCGTGGCCTGCACCACGAGTTGTGGATTCACGCGGCCGGTTGCCGCCAGTACTTCAACGCGACCCGTGACACCGTGACCTACGAAATTCTCGAAACCTATCCGATTGGTAGCAAGCCCCAGTTCACCAATACGGCAGCCACGAACAAGGGAGACAAGGCATGAGCCAGAGCAATCGTCTGCCCAACGGCGGCCGCATCGACCGGACCAAGGTGCTGAACTTCAGCTTCAACGGTCAGACTTACCAAGGCTTTGAAGGCGACACCCTGGCCGCAGCCCTGCTGGCCAACGGCGTCGACATCATTGGCCGCAGCTTCAAATACTCGCGTCCTCGCGGGATCTTCGCAGCAGGTTCCGAAGAACCGAACGCGGTTCTGCAGATCGGCGCGACCGAAGCCACCCAGATCCCCAACGTGCGTGCCACGCAACAGGCGCTGTACTCGGGCCTGGTCGCTACCAGCACCAACGGCTGGCCAAGCGTGAACAACGACGTCATGGGGATCCTCGGTAAAGTCGGCGGCAAGATGATGCCACCGGGCTTCTACTACAAGACTTTCATGTACCCGCAATCCTTCTGGATGACCTACGAGAAGTACATCCGCAAGGCCGCAGGTCTGGGTCGCTCGCCGACCGAAAATGATCCTGACACCTATGACGCGATGAACCATCATTGCGACGTGCTGGTGGTCGGCGCCGGTCCTTCGGGCCTGGCCGCAGCCCTGGCCGCCGGCCGCAGTGGCGCTCGCGTCATCGTTGCCGATGAACAGGAAGAGTTCGGCGGCAGCCTGCTCGACAGCCGCGAAAGCCTCGATGGCAAACCGGCTGCTGAATGGGTCGCTACCGTCGTCGCCGAGCTGCAGGGCCTGACCAACGTCATCCTGCTGCCACGGGCTACCGTCAACGGTTATCACGACCACAACTTCCTGACCATCCATGAGCGCCTGACCGACCACCTCGGTGATCGCGCGCCCATCGGCCAGGTTCGTCAGCGCATGCACCGCGTGCGCGCCAAGCGCGTCGTACTGGCTACCGGTACTCACGAGCGTCCGCTGGTCTACGGCAACAACGACGTGCCGGGCAATATGCTGGCCGGTGCCGTTTCTACTTATGTGCGTCGTTACGGCGTGGCACCGGGCAAGAAACTGGTGCTGTCGACCAATAACGACTACGCCTATCGCGTTGCCTTGGACTGGCTCGATGCCGGCCTGCAAGTGATAGCCGTGGCCGATGCCCGTCATAACCCGCGCGGTGCGTTGGTTGAAGAAGCCCGCGCCAAAGGCGTGCGTATCCTGACCGGCAGTGCCGTGATCGAAGCCCGTGGCAGCAAGCGCGTCAGCGCTGCCCGCGTCGCTGCGATCGATGTGCGCAGCCACAAAGTCACCAGCCCTGGCGAATGGCTCGATTGCGACCTGATCGCCAGCTCCGGCGGCTACAGCCCGATCGTCCACCTGGCCTCCCACCTGGGCGGCAAGCCGGTCTGGCGTGAAGAAATCCTCGGTTTCGTACCGGGCGAAGCACCGCAGAAACGCGTGTGTGTCGGTGGCATCAATGGCGTCTACGCCCTGGGTGATTCCCTGGCCGACGGTTTCGAAGGCGGCGTCCGTGCAGCCAGCGAAGCCGGTTTCAAAGCCGTCGAAGGCGTCCTGCCAAAAGCCCTGAGCCGTGCTGAAGAGCCGACGCTGGCGCTGTTCCAGGTGCCACACGACAAAGCCACTGCCCGTGCGCCGAAGCAATTCGTCGACCTGCAGAACGACGTCACCGCTGCCGCCATCGAACTGGCGACCCGCGAAGGCTTCGAGTCGGTCGAGCACGTCAAACGCTACACCGCACTGGGCTTCGGTACCGATCAGGGCAAACTGGGTAACGTCAACGGCCTGGCCATCGCCGCCCGTTCGTTGAACGTAACCATCCCGGAAATGGGCACCACCATGTTCCGCCCGAACTACACACCGGTGACTTTCGGTGCCGTAGCCGGTCGTCACTGCGGTCACATCTTCGAGCCTGTGCGCTTCACCGCGCTGCACGCCTGGCACATCAAGAACGGTGCCGAATTCGAAGACGTCGGCCAGTGGAAACGTCCGTGGTACTTCCCCAAAGCCGGTGAAGACATCCATGCCGCCGTCGGCCGCGAGTGCAAGGCCGTGCGCGCCAGCGTCGGTCTGCTCGACGCTTCGACCCTGGGCAAGATCGATATCCAGGGCCCGGATGCACGTGAGTTCCTCAACCGCATCTACACCAATGCCTGGACCAAGCTCGATGTGGGCAAGGCGCGCTACGGCCTGATGTGTAAAGAAGATGGCATGGTCTTCGACGACGGCGTAACCGCCTGCGTCGCCGACAACCACTTCATCATGACCACCACCACGGGCGGCGCTGCACGCGTCCTGCAATGGCTGGAAATCTATCAGCAGACCGAATGGCCGGACCTGAAGGTGTACTTCACTTCCGTCACCGACCACTACGCGACCATGACGCTGTCCGGCCCCAACAGCCGCAAACTGCTCAGTGAAGTCACCGACATCGACCTGAGCAACGAAGCCTTCCCGTTCATGACCTGGAAAGAAGGCAAGGTCGGCGGTGTTCCGGCCCGTGTGTTCCGTATCTCGTTCACCGGTGAACTGTCGTACGAAGTCAACGTTCAGGCCGACTACGCCATGGGTGTCCTGGAAAAAATCGTCGAGGCCGGCAAGAAGTACAACCTGACCCCGTACGGCACCGAGACCATGCACGTTCTGCGTGCCGAGAAAGGTTTCATCATCGTAGGCCAGGACACAGACGGCTCGATGACCCCGGACGACCTGAACATGGGCTGGTGTGTCGGTCGCACCAAACCGTTCTCGTGGCTCGGCTGGCGCGGCATGAATCGCGAAGACTGCGTGCGTGATCAACGCAAGCAACTGGTCGGCCTCAAGCCTGTTGATCCGAACAAGTGGCTGCCGGAAGGCGCGCAACTGGTGTTCGACACCAAGCAGTCGATCCCGATGACCATGGTCGGTCACGTGACGTCGAGCTACGCGGTCAACTCGCTGGGTTACTCGTTCGCCATGGGCGTGGTCAAGGGTGGTCTCAAGCGCATGGGCGAGAAGGTCTGGGCACCTCTGGCCGATGGCAGTTTCATCGAGGCCGAGATCGTCTCGTCGGTGTTCTTCGATCCGAAGGGTGAGCGGCAGAATATCGAGTAAAGCCCGTTGGAGCCGGGCTTGCCCGCGAAAGGAACAACCCGGTTTAGCTGATACACCGCGTCATCGTTCTTCGCGGGCAAGCCTCGCTCCCACAAGGCCGGCTTACCGAACCACACAGAATTCAACACAGGTGCTTTATGACCACAGCCAACGTTTACCAGCAGCGGCCTTCGACCGGCGAAAAGGCTGAGTCGCCGCTGTTCCATGCCGACCTCGGCAGCCTGATCGGCAAAGGCCGCACCAACCCTGGCGTGATCCTGCGCGAGAAAAAACTGCTGGGCCATCTGACCATTCGGGGCGACGCCCATGACCCGGCCTTCGCCGCCGGCGTCCACAAGGCACTGGGCATGGAACTGCCGTCCGCCCTGACTCTGGTCAGCAGCGGCGACAGCTCCCTGCAATGGCTTGGCCCGGACGAGTGGCTGCTGATCGTGCCGACCGGTGAGGAGTTTGACGCAGAGCAGAAACTGCGCGAAGCCCTGGCTGGCTTGCACATCGCTATCGTCAACGTCAGCGGCGGCCAGTCCCTGCTGGAACTGACCGGTCCCAAGGTCCGTGAAGTACTGATGAAATCCACCAGCTATGACGTGCACCCGGACAACTTCCCGGTCGGCAAGGCCGTCGGCACCGTATTCGCCAAGTCGCAACTGGTGATTCGTCGTACCGGCGAAGAGACCTGGGAACTGCTGATCCGCCGCAGCTTCTCCGATTACTGGTGGTTGTGGTTGCAGGATGCTGCGGCCGAGTACGGTCTGGGCATTCAGGCCTGATTACCGGCCTGTGGGACCGGCTTTAGCCGGGAATACGCCTTCCCGGCTAAAGCCGGTCCCACAGAAAAGCCACATTAATTCAGTTGGTCAGGTTGCTTTTGATAGGCGCCGGGCCAAATTGAGGAGATAACCGATGAGCCGCGCCCCCGACACATGGATTCTGACTGCCGATTGCCCCAGCGTGCTGGGTACGGTGGATGCGGTGACCCGTTATCTGTTCGAACAGGGTTGCTATGTCACTGAGCACCACTCGTTCGATGACCGCCTGTCGAGTCGCTTTTTCATTCGCGTCGAATTCCGTCAACCCGAGGGTTTCGACGAGCAGGCCTTCCGCGCCGGGCTGTCCGAGCGCGGCCAGGCTTTTGGCATGATCTTCGAGCTGACAGCGCCGAACTATCGGCCAAAAGTGGTGATCATGGTCTCCAAGGCCGATCACTGCCTCAACGATCTTCTCTATCGTCAGCGCATCAATCAGCTGTCCATGGACGTGGTCGCGGTGGTGTCCAACCATCCGGATCTCGAACCCCTGGCCCGCTGGCACGAAATTCCGTACTACCATTTTCCCCTCGACCCCAACGACAAGCCCGGCCAGGAAGCCAAGGTCTGGCAGGTGATCGAGGAGTCCGGTGCCGAACTGGTGATTCTTGCCCGCTACATGCAAGTGCTGTCGCCGGACCTGTGCCGCAAGCTCGATGGCAAGGCGATCAATATCCACCACTCGTTGCTGCCCGGCTTCAAGGGCGCCAAGCCTTACCACCAGGCTTACAACAAGGGCGTGAAACTGGTCGGCGCCACCGCGCACTACATCAACAACGACCTGGACGAAGGCCCGATCATCGCCCAGGGCGTAGAAGTGGTAGACCACAGCCACTATCCCGAAGACCTGATTGCCAAAGGCCGGGATATCGAAGGCCTGACCCTGGCCCGGGCGGTGGGTTATCACATTGAACGGCGGGTGTTCCTGAATGCCAACAGGACGGTTGTCCTGTAGTCGAAAGCTACAAGCTACAAGAGGAAAGCAAGATAACTGGCGACAGGCTTCAACTTCAGGATTCGGCTGCTTTTTCTTGTAGCTCGAAGCTTGCAGCTTGAAGCTCATTGACGACTCACCCAACCAATAACAAGTAGAGAGGTGACATGCATGTCTGGTAATCGTGGTGTGGTGTATCTCGGCGGCGGCAAGGTCGAAGTACAGAAGATCGACTACCCAAAAATGCAGGACCCGCGCGGCCGGAAGATCGAGCACGGTGTCATCCTGCGCGTGGTATCCACTAATATCTGCGGCTCCGACCAACACATGGTGCGCGGCCGTACGACTGCCCAGGTCGGCCTGGTGCTGGGCCATGAGATCACCGGTGAAGTGATCGAAATGGGCAGCGGCGTCGAAAACCTGAAAATCGGCGACCTGGTTTCCGTTCCCTTCAACGTGGCCTGCGGCCTGTGCCGCTCCTGCAAAGAGCAACACACCGGCGTCTGCCTGAGCGTCAACCCGGCGCGTCCCGGTGGTGCCTACGGTTACGTCGACATGGGCGACTGGACCGGTGGCCAGGCCGAATACGTGCTGGTGCCGTACGCCGACTTCAACCTGCTGAAACTGCCTGATCGCGACAAGGCCATGGAAAAAATCCGTGACCTGACCTGCCTGTCCGACATTCTGCCGACCGGTTATCACGGTGCTGTAACGGCGGGCGTTGGTCCGGGTAGTTCGGTGTATATCGCCGGTGCCGGTCCGGTAGGCCTGGCCGCTGCTGCTTCGGCCCGTCTGCTCGGTGCTGCGGTGGTGATCGTTGGCGACGTCAACCCGACTCGTCTGGTGCACGCCAAGGCCCAAGGCTTCGAAATCGCCGACCTGTCCCTCGACACCCCGCTGCACGAACAGATCGCCGCATTGCTGGGCGAGCCGGAAGTGGACTGCGCCGTCGACGCCGTTGGCTTCGAAGCCCGTGGTCATGGTCACTCGGGTGTGCAGCATGAGGCACCGGCTACCGTGCTCAACTCCCTGATGGGCGTAGTGCGCGTGGCAGGCAAGATCGGTATTCCCGGCCTGTACGTCACCGAAGATCCGGGTGCTGTGGACGCCGCCGCGAAAATGGGCAGCCTGAGCATCCGTTTCGGCCTTGGCTGGGCGAAATCCCACAGCTTCCACACCGGCCAGACCCCGGTCATGAAGTACAACCGCCAACTGATGCAAGCCATCATGTGGGATCGCATCAATATTGCCGATGTGGTCGGCGTCCAGGTTATCAGCCTCGACGACGCACCGCGTGGTTACGGCGAGTTCGATGCCGGCGTGCCGAAGAAGTTTGTGATTGATCCGCACAAACTGTTCAGCGCGGCGTAAGGCTGCACAAGCGTTCCCATGTAAACAGAAAGAGCGACCTCGGTCGCTCTTTCTGTTTGCGGATTATTATTTGGCAGGCAACACCCGCTCGCAGAACCCGGGATAGTACCCTGCTTCCATGCCGCGACAATCCTCTGTAGCGACCTTGCGCCCCGGTGCTGTCAGGGTAAGACTTTGCGGGGCGTCGACGAAGTCGTCGTAGCCGCGCTGTTTGGTTTTGATCGCGTCGAAGCCGCTCATGTCGTACACCAGTGTGGCGCCATCGACATAGTGATCGGGCGCCGTCTGGACCTGCGCCTTTACTGTCACCAATCGGTATTGCTTGCCGCCTGGGGCATTGTTCAGGGCCGCCAGACCGCCGGCGACGATGCGGAACATCTCGTGGCTCCACACGTAAGGGGGCGCTTGATCGGCGGCCGGGCGGTATTGGATCGTCAGCCCTTGCTGGTCACGGCTGACATCGACCAGTGATGCATCCGAACGCTGGATGCGGTGCTGCACTCTCAGCCAGTCTTTCTGCTCGTCCGAGGTGTTGGCGGGGAATTCCGGCTCCAGCGGCCCCTTGGAGCATTCGTTGAGCCCCAGCACTATCACGATGCCGAGGAAGATCACCGCTGCAGCGCCGCCGCCGATTTGCACAACCATGTCGCACTTCCTTGTTGAATGGAGCCGCGCAGCGCCTTACAGCGCTGCCAGTTTGCCTTGATACAGGACCGGTCCGGTCGGGCCGCCGGTTGGCGAGCCACCTTGCGGTTCCAGGGTAATGGCCAGGGTGGTCGGGGCGCTGACCAGTTTGCGTTGGGCGTCGCTTAACTGCAGCTGACCGTCGCCGTCACGCGGCAGCACGCCGAGGGACACCGGCTTGCCGTCGGCCGGGATCGCCCAGAGTTCCAGACTGCGGTCGGCCTGTACGCCAGCGAGGTTCAGCGGCTCGACCTTCAGATAGCTGTCGTAGGCACGGATACGCAACGCCGGTTGCTGGTTGTCCGCGACCAGGGTCGCACGCAAGGTGGCGTTGTCGCGGTTGTAGAGCACGCCCAGCACGGTGGCCAGCAGCAATGAGCAGGCCAGGGCGCCGATGCGCAGCCAGTTCCAGAACGGGCGTTTTTCCGGAACGTGCAGGTGTTGCGGTTCGATCCGCGCAACGATGGCCTGCCATACCCGCTCGGGCACCGGTTGATCGCTCAGGGGCGTGGTCAGAGTGGCCAGGGTTTCCTGCCATTGCGCGACTTCTGCGCGCAGGCTCTGGTCGTCCAGCAGCAGGCGCTCGAAGCGGCGGCGGGCGGTGCCGGGCATCAGGCCGATGACGTAGTCGGCGGCGAGGGCGCGGCGCAGTTCGGGTTGTGAATAGTTCATGACTCAAGGCACCTGCGCAGGCGTTCCAGGCCCCGACGAATCCACGACTTTACCGAACCCAGCGGCGCCGCCAGGCGCTCGGCCAGATCGGTGTGGGACAGGCCGTGGAAGTAGGCGATGACAATGGACTCGCGCTGCTTGTCCTCGAGGGTCTCCAGGCAGCCTTGCAGGGCGCTGGCCTGGCGTTGGCTGTCGAGTTGATCATGGGCCGAAGGGCTGTCATCGAACAGCGCCATGGCCTGTTCATCGGTCAGCGGCAGTTCGCGATGCTTGCGCAACTGATCGATTGCCAGGTTGCGCGTGATATTGATCATCCAGGTCATCGGCGCCGACAACGCGGCGTCGTAACGCGCAGCGTTGTGCCAGATACGCACAAAGGCCTCCTGCAACACCTCTTCGGCCAATTCGCGTCGGCCCATGCAGCGCAGGGCTACGGCAAACAGACGTTGGCTGGATTGGCGATAGAGGGTTTCAAAGGCGCGACGGTTGCCCAGGGAACATTGGGCGAGTAACTGCCGGAGCTGATCGATATCGACTGCTGAAATGACAACTCTCCTGTGTCGGGCCCGTGCGCTCGGGGAGCGCCGCAGGAAGGCAGAAGATAGATCAAGGCACGCGGATGTACCAGACATTGTCGAGGCCCGTTGCATGGGCGGGCAGATATTTGCCCGCGCTGGTCAAACGCAGCTCAATTGCTCGAGTTGAAAGGAAACTCTATGGGAGCCGGCTTGCTGGCGATGGCGGCGGTTCAATCGCTGACGTCATTGCGAGCGCTTCGCACTCGATCGCCACCAAGGCGGCTCCCACGAGTCCTGCGCTGTGGTTGCCCTTATCCATACGCAGGAGACAAGCAAACAGATGCAGCCAGCCGATCAACGGCCGGACGTTTCGCTGCTCAAGGCGGTAATCCGCGCATCCTTTTCCTGCCACAGCTGATTGACCCAGGCCTGGACCTTGCTGCGCAGCTGCGGATCGCTTTCGTAGTCTCCCGCCCAGAGCGCCGGGTCGAGGGTATGGGTGCGGATATCGATGATCACCCGTGGCACGCGCCCGCAGAGCAGGTCCCAGAACCCCGGCTTGCGTGCTCCCGGATAGACCACGGTGACATCGAGCAGGGCATCGAGCTGAGCGCCCATGGCCGCCAGGACAAAAGCCACTCCCCCGGCCTTGGGCTTGAGCAGATGTACATAGGGCGATTGTTGTTGATCGTGCTTGGCCTGGGTAAAGCGGGTGCCTTCCAGGTAGTTGACCACGGTCACCGGCTGGCGCTTGAACAGCTCGCAGGCGACCTTGGTAATTTCCAGGTCCTGGCCCTTGAGCTGCGGGTGCCGCTGCAGAAACGCCTTGCTGTAGCGCTTCATGAACGGGTAATCCAGTGCCCACCAGGCCAGGCCCAGGAACGGCACCCAGATCAGTTCTTTCTTGAGGAAGAATTTGAAGAACGGTGTGCGCCGGTTCAATACCTGAATCAGCGCCGGGATATCGACCCATGACTGATGGTTGCTGACCACCAGATACGAGGTGTCCCGACGCAGGCCGTCTGCACCGCGGATATCCCAGCGGGTCGGCAGGAACGCCTTGAAGATCAGTTTGTTGATTTCAGCCCAGGTCTCGGCAATCCACATCACTGCCCAGGAGATCCGGTCACGCATGCGCCCCTTGAACAACAGCTTGAGCAGCGCGAATACCAGCAGCGGGCCAATCAGGGTCAGGGTATTGAGCAATAACAGCAGCGCAACGAAACAACCGGTCAGCAGGTGACGCATAGAACACTCAATACAAGGCAAAAGGCCCGCAATGATAAAGATCCGTGCCGCCAACGCCAAACCCGGCGGTCGTGAATGAATGTGTCAGTTTGTGACTCTTTATGTATAGAACAGACGAACGATTGCCCCGCGCGCAGTCTAAAATCCCGCCCGTATTGCCATTTAGGAACCTCTGCATGAAATCGATTCTGGCGTTGTCGGCGCTGTTGGCCTTGCCGGTCATGGCCGCCGAGCCGACCTTGTATGGCCGCTTCGAATACATTGGTGTGCCGGAAGTCGGCGCGACCTTCCAGGCCAAGATGGACACCGGCGCGCTGACGGCTTCGTTGTCGGCCAAGGACATCCAGTTGTTCCAGCGTGATGGCGAGGACTGGGTGCGTTTCCGCCTGGCCACCAAGGACGCCGACAACAAAGTCTTTGAGCACAAGGTGGCGCGGATCAGCAAGATCAAGGGCCGCTCCGACGGCGAAGAGGAAGACGAGGTCATCGATCCGACCAAGCGCCCGGTGGTGGAGCTGGAACTGTGCCTGGGCAACCAGAAGCACACCGTCGAGGTCAATCTGGTCGACCGCAGCCACTTCAACTATCCGCTGCTGATCGGGGTCAAGGCGTTGCGCGAGTTCAATGCCGCGGTCAACCCGGCACGGCGCTTTACCGCCGACAAACCGGATTGCTGATTGACGCCCGGGCCTGACATCCGGCACCTTGCGGCCTTCCATTGCCGGGCCCGGATGCCATGCCGCATATCCTGATTGTCGAAGACGAAGCCGCGATTGCCGACACCCTGATCTACGCGCTGCAAAGCGACGGTTTCACCACGACCTGGCTGACCCTGGGCCTGGCCGCCGTGGAGCATCAGCGCGCAATGCCGGCTGACCTGATCATTCTCGATGTCGGCCTGCCGGACATCACCGGTTTCGAAACCTGCAAGCAACTGCGCCGCTTCAGCGAAGTGCCGGTGATGTTTCTCAGCGCCCGCAGCGAAGAGATCGACCGGGTCGTGGGCCTGGAAATCGGCGCTGATGATTATGTGGTCAAGCCGTTCAGCCCGCGCGAAGTGACGGCGCGGGTGCGGGCAATTCTCAAACGCCTGCTGCCGCGCACCGAAGCTGCGCCTGCCAGCGAGCTGTTTGGCATCGATCGGGAGCGGGTGCAGATCACTTATCGCGGCCAGTTGCTGAGCCTGACCCGCCATGAATTTCGCCTGATGCAAAGCCTGCTGGAACAGCCAGAGCGGGTGTTCAGTCGCGAACAATTGCTCGATGCCCTAGGCACTGCCGCCGACGCCGGATACGAGCGCAGCATCGACAGTCACATTAAGAGCCTGCGCGCCAAGTTGCGCCTGATTGCCCCTGACGCCGAGCCGATCCAGACCCATCGCGGCCTCGGCTATAGCTATAGCCCGAGCCACAGCTGATGCCCCTGAGCATCCGGATCTTCCTCGTCTATGCCGTGTTCATAGCCCTGACCGGCTACTTCGTGCTCAGCACAGTGATGAAAGAAGTGCGCCCCGGCGTGCGCCAGTCGACGGAAGAAACCCTGGTCGATACCGCCAACCTGCTGGCAGAAATCCTCCACGACGACGTCAAGGCCGGCACCCTGAGCCAGAGCCGCCTGCCGGATGCGCTCAAGGCCTACGGTCTGCGCCAGCCAGCGGCGAAGATCTGGGGCTTGCAGAAGAATCAGGTGAATAACCGAATCTACGTCACCGACGCCAAGGGCATCGTGCTGCTTGACTCCAGCGGTCTGGCGGTGGGGCAGGATTACTCGCGCTGGAACGACGTCTACCTGACTCTGCGCGGCGAATACGGCGCCCGCTCGACCCGCAGCGATCCGGATAATCCGGACTCCTCGGTGATGCATGTGGGGGCGCCGATCCGCGATGACGGCAAGATCATCGGTGTCGTGACCGTGGCCAAGCCCAATAGCTCGTTGCAGCCCTACGTCGACCGCGCCGAACACCGTCTGTTGTTGTACGGCGCAGGGCTAGTGATTCTCGGTTTGCTGTTTGGCGCACTGCTGTCGTGGTGGCTGGGCAAGGCGCTGCGCCGTCTTACCGGCTATGCCCAGGCGGTCAGTGAAGGCCGTCGCGCCGAGCTGCCGCACTATCGCGGCGGCGAGCTTGAGCAGTTGTCAGCGGCGGTGGAGCACATGCGCACACAACTGGAAGGCAAAGCTTACGTCGAGCGCTATGTGCATACCCTGACCCACGAACTGAAAAGCCCTCTGGCGGCCATTCGTGGCGCGGCCGAGCTGCTGCAGGACGATATGCCCGCCGAGCAGCGCCAGCGCTTCGTCAGCAATATCAGCAGCGAAAGTGCCCGTGTGCAGCAATTGATCGAGCGTCTGCTGAACCTGGCAATGGTCGAACAACGCCAGGGTCTGGAAGAGCAGGTGGCGGTGCTTCTGGCAGCGTTGGTGGATGATCTGCTCAGCACCCGCAGCGCACGGATCGAGCGGATGAATCTGCAAGTCGAGTTGCTGATCGACAGCGACCTGACGATCATAGGCGAGCGCTTCCTGCTGCGTCAGGCCATCGCCAACCTGCTGGAGAACGCTCTGGACTTTACCCCGCCGGGCGGCACTTTGCGTTTCAGCGCCCAAAGCACTGGCGGGCGAATCCAGTTCACCTTGTTCAACAGCGCAGAACCGATTCCTGACTACGCCCTGCCGCGCCTGAGTGAGCGCTTCTATTCCCTGCCGCGCCCGGCTACCGGGCGCAAGAGCACTGGGCTGGGGCTGAATTTTGTGGAAGAGGTGGTGCAGCTGCATGGGGGGGAGTTGAGTATCAGTAATGTTGAGCAAGGCGTTTTGGTCACCCTGCTGATTCCGTGACTTTCCGCCCGTTGAAGCGAGGGCCGCGGCTCCGAGCGGGCAATTCCCACACAATCCCCACATTCCCCCCATAAACCCCCCACATAGCCCTTGCAGACTCTGCCTATCAAAAACAGGGAGAGTCCCATGAATCGCAGTCTGACTATAAAACTGGGAATGATCGCGCTCCTGATCATTCTGTTGCTGGTGCCGCTGATGATGATCGACGGCATGATCGGTGATCGCCAGGCCCGGCGTGACGCAGTGCTGGAGGATATTGCCCATAGTTCCAGCTACAGCCAGCAACTGAGCGGGCCGCTGGTGGTGGTGCCCTTTCGCAAGACTGTCCGCCAGTGGAAAACCAATACGCAAACCAACGAGCGCGTGCTGGAGACGACCCAGGACCGGGGGCTACTGTACTTTCTGCCAGATAAATTCATCCTCAATGGCAAGATCAGCACCGAGCTGCGCTCGCGGGGCATCTATGAGGCACGGCTGTTTCGCGCCAGCAATACCATTGAGGGGCATTTCCAACTTCCGGAACACTTGGGCATTACTGAAGACTTCGACAGCTATCAGTTCGACCAGCCCTATCTGTCAGTGGGCATCAGCGATACGCGCGGCATACAAAATATCGTGAAGTTGAACGTCAATGATCAGGAAGTGGATTTTGACCCCGGCACACGGATGGACTGGCTGGGCGATGGCTTGAGTGCCAATCTGCCCGCCATTGATGGCAGGCAGGCGACGCGGCTGAATTTCTCGTTCGATCTGATTCTGCAAGGCACCGGGCAATTCAGCATAACCCCCGTGGGCAAGTCCAGCGAGGTGGTGCTGAACGCGGATTGGCCGCACCCGAGTTTCATCGGTAGTTACCTGCCGGTCCACCGGGAGATCTCTGACACGGGCTTCAGCGCCAACTGGCAGACCTCGTTCTTTTCCACCAACCTGGAAGAGGCCCTGACTCGTTGTCATGAAGCCGCCCCCTGCGTGGAGCTGAGCAATCGCAGTTTCGGCGTAAGCTTTGTCGAACCGGTGGACCAGTACCTGAAAAGCGACCGGGCGATCAAATATGCCTTGCTGTTCATTGGCCTGACCTTCGCCGGCTTCTTCCTCTTCGAAGTGCTGAAAAACATGGCCGTGCACCCGATCCAATATGCCTTGGTCGGGGTTTCGCTGGCGTTCTTCTACCTGTTGCTGCTGTCGATGTCCGAGCACATTGGTTTTGCCCTGGCCTACCTGCTGTCGGCCACTGCCTGTGTGTTGCTGATCGGCTTCTATGTCTGCCATGTGCTGCGCAGCGTGCAGCATGGCCTGGGCTTTACGGCGGGGCTGGCGGCGCTGTATGCCCTGCTCTACGGCCTGTTGGGTGCCGAAGACTATGCGCTGCTGATGGGCTCGTTGCTGCTGTTCGGCCTGCTCGGTGTGTTCATGATCGTGACCCGCAAGCTCGACTGGTACGGCGTGGCCCTGGCTAAACCTGGAGTTCAAGATCGAGGAGGCCGTCCATGAGTAGGTGGCTGGGGACGCGGGAGGATCAGGCTATGGGGGCGCGGTTGATTGCGGAGATTGCACAGTTGTTTCCAGATCGCCCCGAAAAATGGTCGCTGATTGCACCCTGTCGGAGCCGCCTTGGTGGCGATGGCGGCGTGTCAGTCAGCAAATATGCCGCCTGTGATATCGCTATCGCCAGCAAGCCGGCTCCCACAGATTGGATTTCAGGTCGTCCATTTGCCTAACCATCAAACCGGCGGCTGTGTCGCCCACATCGACGGGCGCTGGCTGACGTCGGCGTACCAGTTGGCCAGACGCGGGTAGCTGCTGCGCCAGCCGAGGTCGGGCTGGCGGAAGTCCAGGTAGCCCAGGGCGCAGGCCATGCCGATGGCGGCGATGTCGAAGTGGGTGCCGAGTTCGGTGATGGTCTCGGTGTCGAAGTAGGCCAGGGTGCGCTGGATTTTTTCATGCTGGTTGTCCAGCCAAAGATCCCAGTGTTTGTCTGCGGGGCGCAGGAAAGTCTCGTAGCGGATCAGCACGGCGGCGTCGAGTACGGCATCGGCCAGAGAGGCCAGGGTCAGGCGCCGCCAGCGTGCCGGGCCGGAGCGGGGGATCAGCGGGGTGCCGTTGTGATGGTGATCGAGGTAGTCGAGGATCACCCGGCTGTCATGGATGACATTGCCGTCGGCCAGGCGCAGGGCCGGGATCTTGCCGGCAGGGTTGTCCTGATTGAGGTCTTCGACGGGATTGACCGGCGTAACCGGGGTCGGCAGCAGAATCACCTTATCCAGTTGCCCGGTCTCGTGGAGCAGGATCAATACCTTGCGGGCAAAGGGTGAAGCCGCGTTGAAGTGCAACGTCATGTCGGTATTGATCATGGAGCCTCCTGGAGTCGAACAGGACCATAGACTAGTCAGGGCACCGCTCGTCTGCAATCTCCAGTTACGACAGCTTTTTGCGCGTGAGCAAACCCTTCAGGCTCAACGCCGTGGAGATGCCCATGGCCAGCCATGACAGCGCATCCCAGGCGCCATCACCGAGAAGGGCGGCGAACAGCCCGGCCAGGGTCAGCACAGCGATGGCCGTGGGCGCGGCGAAGACTTTCCAGAAGGTCGAGTTCTTCATGCCTTCACCCGCCGCCGCACCCACCACAGGTATAGGCCGCTGCCCAGTACCAGAATGCTCAGGACATCCAGCGCCGCCCAGAGTATCTGCATCGGCAGGCCGCCATAGTCACCGAAGTGCAAGGGTTGCGACAGGCCCAGCGCGTCCATGTACCAGGGGCGCTCGACCACGGCCGTGAGCTTGAGGTTACTGGCGTCGATCAATACCGGCGTCAGCAGGTGCGAGGTGAGCTGGCTGGCGCCTTTCATGAACACTGCGTAGTGATGCTCGCTGGACAGCAGGGTGCCGGGGAAGGCGATGAAGTCGGCCTGCATGCCCGGTGCTGCTGTTTCCGCGAGCTTCAACAGATCCGCAGCCGGCGCCCGTTGGGTCAGGGGCGGAGCGTCGCGATAGGGCGCGATCATTGCCGCCAGGCTGTCGTTGCGCCAGGAGGTGATCAGCAGGTCGGCGCAAGCGTTGATCACCCCGGTCAAGCCCACCACCAGCGCCCAGCTCAGGGTGACGACGCCGATCAGGTTATGCAGGTCGAGCCAGCGGATGCGCGTGGACTTTTCCGGGCGCACGGTGGCGAACGGCAGGCGACGCATGAAGGGCGCGTAGAGCACGACCCCGGAGACAATCGCCAGGACGAACATCAGGCCCATGAAGGCCAGCAGCAGTTTGCCCGGCAGCCCGGCGTACATGTCCACATGCAGGCGCAGCATGACCATCATGAAGCCACCGTTGGCCGAAGGCATTTCCAGAGCCTCACCGGTACGGGCATCGAGCATGAAGGTGTGGGACGAGTTGGGCTCGGTGCCCGGTGTGGCGGCCATGATGGCCATCACGCCATTGGGTTCGTCTTCTTCCCAGGCAAAATACTGCATGGCTTCACCGGGCCGGTGCGCCTCGGCTGCCTTGATCAGTTGGTCCAGGTTCAGGCGTGGAGCGTCGGCGGGCATCGCCTTGTACTGCGGCGCGTTACCCAGCAGGTGGTCGATCTGATGATGAAAGATCAACGGCAGGCCGGTCAGGGCCAGCATGAGCAGAAACAGGGTGCAGATCAGGCTGGTCCAGGTATGGATCGCGGACCAGCGCCGGATAGTCTGGCTTTTCATAGCGTTTTCCAGAAAGCCAAAGGCCGCTGATCACGCAGCGGCCCCCGGATTGACTCGGTGTTTCTTACCACTTGTAGTCGACGCTGGCCATTACGTTGCGGCGGTCGCCGTAGTAGCAGTAGAAGCCGTCACAGGTGGACAGATATTCCTTGTCGAACAGATTGTTGGCGTTGACTGCCACGCTGACGCCCTTGAGCGACGGGTTCAGGTAGCTCAGGTCATAGTGCACGGCACCGTCCCACAGCGTGTAGTCGTTGGTATGGCCGTCGGATTTGTCACGGACAAAGCCCAGGCTGCCGATGGCGATGTTATCGGTCTCACCGATATACCGCACGCCCAGCCCCATGCCGAAACCTGCCAATGGACCATTGTGGAAGGTGTAGTCAGCCCAGACCGACGCCTGGTTTTCCGGGGTCAGCGGCAGCGGACGGTTCTTGTCCAGCGGGTTGCCGACCTTGGTCATCTTGGTGTTGGCGTTGGTGTAGGACGCCGTCAGCTTGAGGTTTTCGGTGACGTTGCCAACGGCTTCCAGCTCCAGGCCGCGAACCTTGGCTTCACCCAATGGGCGAGTGTTGCCGAGTGTGTCGGAGAGGACGATGTTCTGGCGGGTCAGGTCGTAGACTGCGGCAGTGAACAGGATGTCGCTGCCCGGTGGCTGGTATTTCAGGCCCAGTTCATATTGCTTGCCGGTGCCTGGCTGATAAGCCTTGCCGTCGCTGCCGCCCTGTTCAGCCTCGAACGACTCGGCGTAGGAAATGTACGGGGTGAAACCGGAGTCGAACACATAGCTCAGCGCCGCGTTGCCGCTGAAGTGGCTGTCGGTGCGCTTATCGTGAGCGTCGCTCATGTTGTAGAAGGTCGAATCGGTTTTCAGCAGATCCTGACGGCCGCCCAGGGTCAGGCGCCAGTTATCCAGAGCCATCTGGTCCTGGATGTAGAGGCCGGTATCGTCGGTCTTCTGGTTGTAGTTCTGGTACGCGGTGTACGAGACCTTGCTGAAGTCCTGGCCGTAGAGCGGGTTGATGATGTTGCTGGTCGGCGCGTTGCCGTATTCCCACTTGTAGTTGTGGTTGATGCGCTGGTAATCCAGGCCCAGCAATACGGTGTGGCGGATGATGCCGGTATTGAAATCGGCCTGGAAATTGTTGTCCACGGCGAACTGGCTGATGTCTTCGTTCACGACGTTGGCGCCGCGGGCCACGGTGCCGTCAGCGCTGACCGAGCCGTAATAACCACCGGCAGTGATGCCCTGGAACGACAGATCGCTCTTGGTATAGCGCAGGTTCTGCTTGAACTGCCAGACATCGTTGAAGCGGTGTTCAAAGGCATAACCCAGTGCGTAATAGGTCTTGTCGTAGAACTCCCACTTCGGGTCGCCCAGGTTTTCGTGATACTTCACTTTGCCGGCTGGCGTCGACAGCTTGGTGCCTTCCAGTGGCAGGAACTGGCTGGTGATACCGGTATCGTCGCGGTTGAACTGGCTGAGGAAGGTCAGCCTGGTGTCCGGGTCGATGTTCCAGGTCAGGCTGGGGGCCAGGTTGTAGCGCTTGTCGTCGATGTGCTCGACGCTGGTGCCACTGTCACGGACCACGCCGCTGACGCGGTATTCGAAACGGCCTTCGTCATCGATAGGGCCGGTGCTGTCGAAGCTGATCTGCTTGCGCTGATAGCTGCCGACCTGAGCCTGGATTTCGTGGCTGGCGGTGGCTTCAGGACGACGGCTGACCATGTCCAGCATGCCGCCTGCCGGCGTCTGGCCATAGACCGAAGAGGCCGGGCCGCGCAGCAGGGCGACGCGTTCCAGGTCCCAGGTCTCCAGCTTCGGCATCACGTAGGCGCCTTTGGGCAGTGCCAGGCCGTCGAGGAACTGGGTCGGCTCGAAGCCACGGACTTTCAGCCACTCGGCGCGGCTATCGCTACCGTAGCTGCTGGCGGTGACGCCCGGCATGTAGCGTACGGCGTCGTCGAGGTTCTGCACGGCGCGGTCTTTCATCTGCTCGCGAGTGGCGACGGAGATCGAGCGTGGCGCTTCGGCCAGGGCGGTGTCGGTCTTGGTGCCGGCTGCGGTGCGGCTGGCGACATAACCTTCCACCGGGCCCCAGGCGCTTTCAGCACCGGCCGATTGACCCTGGATGGTGGTTTCCGGCAGGGCCACGGTACCTTCCGGCGCGGCCATCAGGCTGAAGCTGCCTGCGCTGCTTTGTACCAGTTGCAGGCCGCTGCCACGCAAGGCCTGACGCAGGGCGCCGGTGGCGTCGAACTGACCCTGTACCGGCGCTGAGGTGCGTCCGGCGACCAGAGACGGATCAACGGCCAGAGCGATACCGGCCTGACTGGCGATCTGGTTCAGGGTCGTGGACAGCGAACCGCCCGGCAAGTTGTAGGCCCGCACGCTGGAAGCCTGCTCGGCGGCCTGGATCGACAGGCTGGCGAGGGGAGTGGTCAGGGCAATGGCAACAGCCAACAGGCTGGGTCGCAACAGGGTTTCAAGCGCGCGGGACATTAGGAGGCTCCTGGAGGGAAACGGTACTCAATGTCTGTGTGCCGAACGAGAATGGGAAAGTGATAGGGTTGATCGAAAATAATTTTGATTTAGATTGCCGATACGGAATAAAACCTGTGGGAGCCGGCTTGCTGGCGATAGCGGCAGATCAGTCACTGCCGCTTTTGCGAGCGCTTCGCACTCGATCGCCACCAAGGCGGCTCCCACATTGTGAGTATTGGCCAGTACATCCGAAATAAATGTGTCGTCAGGAACACTCCCTTCGCGGGCAAGCCTCGCTCCAACGGGTCAGGTTCCAGGTTTTGGCGTCTGTGCCACCACCGTTACCCACCACGGCGTGTGCTGTTCGATCTGCACGGGCAGGGTCGGGGTCAGGGCCTTGAGGGCCAGGTCGGAGTTGTTCAGTGGGAAACTGCCAGTAATGCGCAGGTCGGCTACTTCCGGTGCCACGCCCAGATGCCCGATGCGATAGCGGCCCAACTCGGTGATCAGGTCGCCCAGGCGTGCGTTGTCCACCACCAGCATGCCCCGGGTCCAGGCATCGGCGCCGGGATTGAGGGCGGTCAGCGGGCTGAGGCTGTCGCTGCTCAGACGCAGTTGTTGGCCTTCGTGAACGATCTGTTCCTGCTCGCTGGCCTGGGGATGGGCCGCGACCGCCGATTGCAGCACGCTGAGCAGGGTGTCGTCGTCTTCACGCTTGACCAGAAAGCGCGTACCCAGCGCATGCATGCGGCCATCGCGGGTTTCGACGATAAACGGGCGCGGATCGTTATGGCTGCCGGTTTCGACGAGGATTTCGCCGTCCTGCAGAATGATCCGCCGCTCCTTGCCGTCGAAACGTACATCGATAGCACTGTGCGTGTTGAGTCGCACCAGGGTGTCATCGGCCAGGCGCACGCTGCGCTGCTCGCCGGTGGCCGTTCGCTGATCGGCAAGCCAATAATCCACTGGCAGATAACGGGTATTGCTCAACAGTAGACCCAGGCCACCGACCAGCAACATGCCGAAGAAACTGCTGCGCAGCGTACGCACTTTGCGCCGGGCACTTTCATCACTGTGCTGCAAGGCCCGCCTCGCGGGACCTGTGCCAATGGCAAAGCGTTGATCGAGCAGACCCAATTGCCGCCATGCGCGGCTGTGTTCTTCACTGGCGCCGAGCCACTGATTGAATTCTTCACGCTCGGTCGCGCTGCCGTTGTCGCCGTCCAGGCACAAATGCCAGGCGATGGCGGCATCCAGAACTTTGGCGGAAACGGGATGGGCATTGAAGCGGGTCATGTCGGTTCGCCGTACAGGGCGATGTAACACTGGCGCATGCCCTGGGCCAGGTACTGGCGCACGCGGGGCACGGAAACCCCCAGTCGCTCGGCGATCTCGCCGTGGCTCAGGCCATCGAGACGGTTATAGAGGAAAGCCGCACGGGACTTGCTCGACAGCTTGCCCAGCAGGCGATCGATTTCCTTGAGGTCTTCGAGAATCAGGTGCTGCTCTTCCAGGCCCGGCTGTTCGCCTTCGGGAATCAGCATCAATTCGTTCAGATACGCCTGCTCAAGGGCAGCGCGACGGAAATAGTCGAACAACAGGCCCTTGGCGATGGCGACGAGGAAGGCGCGGGGTTCACGCGGGTCATTGAACGCTTCACGGCCCAACAGGCGCACGAAGGTGTCCTGGCTCAAGTCTTCGGCGCGCTGCGGGCACGCCACATTGCGTCGCAGCCAGGTCAGCAACCAGCCACGGTGGTCGCGATACAGCGTCCCTACCAGCTCGCGTTGAGAACTTTGCACTGACGACACGAATAGCCCCGAGTGTGTAACATCATTTAACGAGAATTATTCGCGATTGTGTCAGAGCATATCGATGCTGGCAATTGGTAGTGATTATCTATTGCGCTCCAGTCGTCGAAATTTGTCAGGTGGGCCACTGTGGGAGCGAGGCTTGCCCGCGAAGGATGTTCCAGGCTCCGAAAATGTATCGGATGTACTGGCCTCTTCGCGGGCAAGCCTCGCTCCCACAGGTTGGCATGGGCGCTCAGAAGGAATGCGACTGCTTTCTGCGCCGCCATTGCCCCAGGCACTGCTCCAGCCGCGCCGGGCTGTCAATCTGTTGGCGGCGGGCGTGGCTGAACAGGATCAGCGCCAGCTCGGCGGTGACCATGGCGTCGGCGCTGGCATGATGGCGCTCTTCGGCGTGCAGGCCGAAAAAACCGGTCCAGTCATCCAGGCCTGCCTGGCGGAAGTTGGCCTGGGGGCAAAGCATCGGCGCGATCTCGGCGACATCGAGAAAGGCGTGTTGCAGACGATAGCCGAGGCTGTCTTTCAGGGCGCGTCCCAGCATGTGCTGGTCAAACGGCGCATGGAAGGCCAGCAGCGGGCTATCGCCGACGAACTCCATGAAGTCCAGCAGCGCTTCGGCCGGTTCGTTGCCTGAGGCAATCGCACTGGGGCCGAGGCCATGGATCAGCACGGCGGGGCCGGGCTTGTGAGCGACCCGCAGCAGGGTCTGCTCGAATTGCTGGCTCAGGTCGATGGCGCCGTCTTCGATAACCACGGCACCGATGGACAGCACCTGATCGCGGCTCATGTTCAGGCCGGTGGTTTCCAGATCCACCACCACCCAGCGTTGTTGCCGCAGGCTGTGTTCGCTCAGGGATGTAAAAGCGTGCAGTTGGCCCAGGCGCCGCTCTTGCTCGGAACTCAGGAGCGCGGCCTTGGCCTTGGGGCGTAGCCAGTCAAACAGATTCATAGTTGATAGCGCAGGGTCAGGCTGGTTTGCAGGCGCTGGGCCTGGCGGAAAGACTCGCGCAGGATGCGCCGGTCCAGGTGATTGAGGCTGTCGGGGTCGACCCGGTTGGACCAGGGCAGGTTCTGCCGACTCTGCAATTGATGCTGTTGCATGCGGGTCTGTTGAATGAAGTGATAGGCCTCTTCATAGGCGGCGCCGTCCAGCGGGTCGATCACTTCGCGTTCAACCAGCTGGCGCAGGCGCTCCAGGGTGTTGTTGGCTTCGATGCCATTGGCCAGTGCCAGCAGCCGGGCGCCGTCGACGAAGGGTGTGAGCCCGGCGGTCTTGAGGTCCAGGGTGTCTTTGTCGCTGCCTTTGCCGGTCAGCACGAAGTCCTTGAAACGGCCCACGGGCGGACGCTGGCGCAGGGCGTTTTCTGCCAGCATGCGCTGAAACAGACGGTTGTCGGCCACCTGGTCGAGAATACTGCGGCGCAGTTGCTGCCCACCGCTTTCGTCACCCCAGACCACCCGCAGGTCGAAATAGATGCTCGAGGCCAGCAGGTTCTCCGGCGTCGCTTCGCGAATGAACGCACTGAAACGCCGCGCCCATTCCAGCCGCGACAGGCACAGTTCCGGGTTGCCCGCCATGATATTGCCCTTGCACAGGGTAAAGCCGCATTGGGCCAGGCCCTGATTGATGCGCTCGGCGATGGGCAGCAGCAGACCACGGATCTGCGCGGCTTCGGCGGCGTCCTTGGCCTCGAACAGGATGCCGTTGTCCTGATCGGTGTGCAGCGTCTGCTCGCGGCGGCCTTCGCTGCCGAAGCACAACCAGCTAAACGGCACGCCGGGGTCGCCTTTTTCTTCCAGGGTCAGCTCGATGACGCGGCACACCGTGTGGTCGTTGAGCAGGGTGATGATCTGGGTGATCTGGGTCGACGAGGCGCCGTGGGCGAGCATGCGGTCGACCAACTGAACGATGTCGCCGCGCAGATTGACCAGTTGTTCGATGCGCGATGCATTGCGGATGGTCCTCGCCAGATGCACAAGGTCAACCCGTTGCAGCGAGAACAGGTCGCGCTCGGAGACCACACCACACAGGCGCCCGTCCTTGACCAGGCAAACGTGGGCGATATGCCGTCCGGTCATGGCAATGGCGGCATCAAAGGCACTGGCTTCGGGGCTGAGATGGAAGGGCGCCTGGATCATCCGCTGCTGGATCGGCAGGCCGAAATCGGCGTTGACGTCCGCGACCGCCTCACGCAAATCGCGCAGAGTGAAAATTCCCAGGGGCGCCTGCTGCTCGTCGACGATGACGATGCTGCCCACCTGATGCTCATGCATCATCCTCACCGCTTCGCGCAACGGTGTTTGCGGGCTGCACATCACCGGATGGCGCATGGCCAATTCGCCTAGGCGGGTATTGAGCGAGTATTGGGTGCCGAGGGTTTCAACCGCGCGCTGCTGGACCTGTTGGTTGACCTGATCGAGCAAGCTGCTGACTCCGCGCAAGGCGAAGTCGCGGAAGGTATTGGACAGGCCGAACAGCTTGATGAACGCCGGTTTATTCAGTTGCAGGCAGAAGGTGTCTTCGGCGGCCAGGTGTTCGGTACGAGTAGCCCGTTCACCCAACAATGCCGCGAGGGGGAAACACTCGCCGGTAGTGATTTCGAAGGTGGTTTCGGTTCCGCCCTTGGCCGTGTGCGGGCGCTCGCCGACTACGCGGCCCTGCTTGACGACATAAAAGTGCTCTACTGGCCCATCGCCAGGCTTGATGATGCTCTCATCGGCGGCGTAAAAACGCAGCTGGCATTGCTCGACCAGATAGGCGAGGTGAGCGTTCTCCATCAGGTTGAACGGCGGAAACTTTTGCAGAAACTGCATCGTCCCATGAATGTTCTGCAACACTGCTGTTTTGCCTGCCTGGGTGAAAGCGTCCGCTTTGCTCATGACCTGTACCGCGCTTTTTTATTTGTAAACAATGGTCGACCGCTTGCACAACGGTGCCCATTGGACGTAAGTCTTAGTACTGGCTGCGACACTTACACGTCGTTGATTGCAGGGAATGAAGAGATGTCTATGTCTGACTACGATATTTTGAGCGACGAAGAGCGCGAAGCCCTCAACGAAGTCATGCTGGCCCCGGTGCCCGATTCACCGCAACGGGTGCTGATCGTCGACGACGACAGGGAAGCGCGTGAAGTGCTGGCCGAAATCCTCAGCCTCAACGATATCAGTTGCCTGACCGCAGCCGGTGGCAATAGCGCCCTGCATCTGCTTCAGGCGCGCGAATCCATTGCGCTGCTGATTACCGACCTGCGCATGGTGCCGTGCAGCGGCCTGGACCTGATCCGCCAGGTACGCGAATCCGATCGCGCGGAGCTACCGATCATCATCGTTTCCGGCGACGCCAGCGTGCGCGATGCCATTGATGCCATGCATCTGAGCGTGGTGGATTTCCTGCTCAAACCGATCAATACCAAGCAGTTATTGAAATTGGTGAAGCGGGAACTGGGGATGGCGTAAGGTTTTGCATAGGGGGCGGCTGTGGGACCGGCTTCAGCCGGGAAAGCGTCTTCCCGGCTGAAGCCGGTCCCACATCAGTTGTGATCTGCCAGCTTACAACCCATTCTTGGCCTTGAACTCCCGACGCCGACGGTGCAGCACCGGCTCGGTGTAGCCGTTAGGCTGTTTGCCACCCTCAACCACCAGTTCCACCGCCGCCTGGAAGGCGATATTGCTATCGAAATCCGGAGCCAGCGGGCGGTACAGCGGGTCATTGGCGTTCTGCCGGTCGACCACAGGCGCCATGCGCTTGAGACTTTCCATGACCTGAGCTTGATCAACCACGCCGTGGCGCAGCCAGTTGGCGATGTGCTGGCTGGAAATACGCAGCGTCGCACGGTCTTCCATCAGGCCGATGTCATTAATGTCCGGCACCTTGGAGCAACCCACACCCTGATCGATCCAGCGCACGACGTAGCCGAGGATACCCTGGGCGTTGTTGTCCAGCTCGTTCTTGATCTCTTGCGGCGTCCAGTGGGTGTTGGGCGCCAGGGGAATGGTCAGAATGTCGTCCAGGGAAGCGCGGGCACGCTGGGCCAGTTCGGCCTGGCGGGCGAACACGTCGACTTTGTGGTAGTGCAGGGCATGCAGGGCGGCGGCGGTTGGCGACGGCACCCAGGCGGTGTTGGCGCCGGCCAGTGGGTGGGCGATTTTCTGTTCCAGCATCGCCGCCATCAGGTCGGGCATGGCCCACATGCCTTTACCGATCTGCGCACGGCCTTGCAGGCCGCAGCTCAGGCCGATATCGACGTTCCAGTTCTCGTAGGCCGCAATCCACTTCTCGGCTTTCATCTGCGCCTTGCGCACGACAGGGCCGGCTTCCATGGAGGTATGGATTTCGTCGCCGGTGCGGTCCAGGAAGCCGGTGTTGATGAACACCACGCGCTCGCTGGCAGCCTTGATACAGGCCTTGAGGTTGACCGTGGTGCGGCGCTCCTCGTCCATGATCCCGACTTTCAGGGTGTTGTGCGCCAGGCCCAGGACCTGCTCGATACGGCCGAACAGTTCGTTGGTGAACGCCGCTTCTTCCGGCCCGTGCATCTTCGGTTTGACGATATACATCGAACCGCTGCGGCTGTTGGCGCGGGAAGTATTGCCCTTGAGGTTATGGATCGCCGCGAGGCTGGTCAGCAGACCGTCGAGAATGCCTTCGGGCACTTCGTTGCCGTCTTTGTCGAGGATCGCATCGATGGTCATCAGGTGACCGACGTTGCGCACGAACAGCAGCGAGCGACCGTGCAGCGTCACCGGCTCACCGGTGGGTGAGGTGTAGACGCGGTCGGGGTTCATGGTGCGAGTAAAGGTGCTGCCGCCTTTGGACACCGACTCCGACAGATCGCCTTTCATCAGGCCCAGCCAGTTGCGATAAACCACGACCTTGTCATCGGCATCGACGGCGGCGATGGAGTCTTCGCAGTCCATGATGGTGGTCAGGGCCGCTTCCATCAGCACGTCTTTGACGCCTGCGGCGTCGGTCTGGCCGACCGGGCTTGCGGCATCGATCTGGATTTCGAAGTGCAAACCGTTGTGCTTGAGCAGCACGGTGGTCGGCGCGGCGCTATCGCCCTGGAAACCGATCAACTGTGCGTCGTCTTTCAGGCCGGTATTGCTGCCGCCCTTGAGGGTGACGACGAGTTTGCCGTCGATCAGTTTGTAGCCGATGGAGTCGGCATGGGAGCCTGCGGCCAGTGGCGCAGCTTCATCGAGGAAGGCGCGGGCGAAGGCGATGACCTTGTCGCCGCGGACCTTGTTGTAGCCTTTGCCTTTCTCCGCGCCGTCGGCTTCGCTGATGGCATCAGTGCCATACAGTGCGTCGTACAGCGAGCCCCAGCGCGCATTCGAGGCGTTCAGGGCGAAACGGGCATTCATCACCGGGACAACCAGCTGCGGGCCGGCCATGTGGGCGATTTCTTCGTCGACGTTTTGCGTCGAGATCTGGAAGTCCGCTACTTCTGGCAGCAGATAACCGATGTCTTCAAGAAATGCTTTGTAAGCCGGGGCGTCGTGGGCCTTACCGGCATTGGACTGGTGCCAGGCGTCGATTTTTGCCTGCAAGTCATCACGTTTGGCGAGGAGAGCTTTGTTCTTGGGCGCCAGTTCATGGATCAGCGCATCAGCACCGTTCCAGAACTCAGTTGCATCGAGGCCGGTGCCCGGAATGGCTTCGTCATTTACGAAGTCGAACAGCACTTTGGCGACCTGCAGGCCACCGACTTGAACGGGTTCAGTCATTGCATTTGCCTCACTCTGCTCAGCTTTAGCGTTCTTCTGGGAGCGCTGTCTTGTTAGCGCCAACAATTATGTAGTGCGCGACGGCGGATACTACATGATGATTGGCGACGTGAAAATGAGACTGAAGGATGTCACCAAACGACTGGATTGGCATCGTTAGTCACGTTAAGGAGACCGATGCTCGCAAACGAGTGGGCGATTGTTCCAGATAACACTTCATTTTGTACACGATTTGCGTTTTTCGGCCTTGCCACGCTTTGCCGGGCCTTGCCTATACTTGCCCAACATTCAGGACATGAGGAATCGACCTGTGGACCATATTGTCGTCACCGTTTTTGCCGCAGACCGACCGGGCCTGGTCGAACGTATCGCCCAATGCATCGGCGATCATCAGGGTAACTGGCTGGAGAGCCGTATGGCACGCATGGCCGGGCAATTCACCGGCATCGTGCGTATCGGCATCGCCATCGAGCAACAGGCCGAGCTGAAAAAAGCTCTGCGCGACCTGGCCGTGCATGGCATCCAGGTGCTGTTTGCCGAAAACGATATTGAACCCACCGCTGTATGGAAGCACATCAACATGGAGTTGGTGGGCAATGATCGCCCCGGTATCGTCCGCGAGATTACCCGCCTGCTGGCCGAGCAGGGCGTCAACGTCGAGCGTCTGGTGACCGATGTACGCCCGGCACCGATGAGCAGCGAGATGCTGTTCCACGCCGAAGCGATCCTCGGCATGCCCCTGACCCTGCCCCTGGAAACCCTGCAGAAACACCTGGAAACCCTGGCCGATGACCTGATGGTGGAACTGGTGCTCAAGGAAGACTGAGGTTATCCCACGTTTTCCTGCGTCTGCCTGTGGATAACCTGTATAGACGAGGCTGCACGCCAGTTTTTACAAGGGGTTGCGTGAACTGATCAAAAAACAACCAGTTTCCCGTGGTTGTGCACAAATAGCTTTAACGAGGCTGTGGATAACCTTGGGAGCGATGCCTGCAAGCCAGGAATAATCTGGCTTGCAGCGGCCTGGCTGTTTTTTGTACAGGTTTTCGCGCTTGAATCAGGCTTTGCGGCGCAGATTGAACCAGGCGTCCACGCTGTAGACCGCCAGACCCGCCCAGATAAAGGCGAAGGTCACCAGGGTCGCGGGTGCCAGATGCTCGTTGAACAGTAGCACCGCCTGGGTCAGTACCAGGGTCGGAGCGATGTACTGCAAAAAGCCTAGCGTCGTGTAGGGCAAATGTCTGGCAGCGGCATTGAAAGCCACCAGCGGCACCAGGGTGATCGGCCCGGCAGCCGCCAACCATAGTGCTTCAGATGTCGTCCAGAACTGCGGTTGGGCGCTGTGAGCCAGGGGATTGAACAACAACCAGCCCAGGGCCAGCGGCACCAGTATCCAGGTTTCCACCACCAGGCCCGGCAAGGCGGCGACGGGTGCCTGTTTACGAATCAGGCCATAGAAACCGAAGGTCAGCGCCAGCGCCAGGGACACCCACGGCAGGCTGCCGACCTGCCAGACCTGCTGCGCCACCCCTATCACCGCCAGGCCCACCGCCAGCCATTGCAGCGGCCGCAGGCGCTCACGCAGCAGCAGCATGCCCAGCATCACGTTGACCAGCGGGTTGATGAAGTAGCCGAGGCTGGCCTCGACCATGCGATCATTATTCACTGCCCAAACATATATCAGCCAATTGCAGGCGATCAGCGTGCCGCTGCCTGCCAGGATCGCCAGTCGGCGCGGGTTCTCGCGCAGTTCACGCCACCAGCCGGGGTGTTTCCACACCAACAGCAGCAACGATCCGGAAATCGCCGACCAGATGGCCCGGTTGACGATGATCTCCACGGCAGGCACCGAGGCAAGCAGTTTGAAATAGATCGGGAACAGACCCCAGATGATATAGGCTGTCAGGCCCAGAATGTACCCGCGACGCGGGTTGGCGGCTTGCATGTGTCGTCCTTGGTAAAGGTGGACCTTATTTTGAATGGCAGGTGATGTGGGTACTCTGTGGGACCGGCGTTAGCCGAGAAGACGCTTTCCCGGCTAACGCCGGTCCCACGGTCGATCAGAACAGCTTCAACGGCTCCTCATTCAGCGCCGACATCTGCTCGCGCAAGGCGAGGATATGGTCGCCCCAATAACGCTCGTTGCCGAACCAGGGGAAGCTGTGGGGGAACGCCGGGTCGTCCCAGCGCCGGGCCAGCCAGGCGCTGTAGTGCATCAGGCGCAGGGCGCGCAGCGGCTCGATCAGCGCCAGTTCGCGGGGGTCGAAGTCGTGGAACTCGCCGTAGCCGTCCATCAGCTCCGACAGCTGGCTCAGGCACTCCTGGCGATCACCGGCCAGCATCATCCAGATATCCTGCACCGCCGGGCCCATGCGGCAGTCGTCGAGGTCGACGATATGGAACACCTCGTCACGACACATCATGTTGCCGGGGTGGCAGTCGCCATGGATGCGGATATTGGTATGGGTGGTCCTGGCGTAGACATCCTCGACGCGCTTGAGCAGGTCCTTGGCCACGGACTCGTAGGCTGGCAGCAGGCTGCGCGGGATACAGTCGTTGTTCAGCAGGTAGTTGACCGAGGCATGGCCGAAGTTTTCCACTGCCAGGGCTTCGCGATGTTCGAACGGCTTGGTCGCACCGACCGCATGCAGGCGCCCGAGCAATTGGCCCAGGCGGTACAACTGATCGAGATTGCCCGGCTCCGGCGCACGGCCGCCACGGCGGGGAAACAGAGTGAAGCGGAAGCCGGCGTGTTCGAACAGGGTGCGACCTTCATGCACCAGGGGCGCGACGACGGGCACTTCGACGGCGGCCAGCTCGGCAGTAAAACTGTGTTCTTCCAGAATGGCTTCGGTGGTCCAGCGCTGCGGCCGGTAGAACTTGGCGATCAGCGGCTGCGACTCTTCGATACCGACCTGATAGACGCGATTCTCGTAGCTGTTGAGCGCGAGGATGCGGGCGTCACTGAGAAAACCGATGCTTTCAACGGCATCGAGCACCAAGTCGGGGGTAAGTGTTGAGAACGGATGGGCCATGCTGACTCCTGCGCGCAGCAGGCGGCTGCGTCGGGCCAGAGATGTTAGCGCACCCGGCACGTGATGACATAACCCGATCCCGTTGGAGCGAGGCTTGCCCGCGAAGGCCGTGTTATTAACGATAAATCCCTATCGGATGTACCGGCCTCTTCGCGGGCAAGCCTCGCTCCAACGGATTACCCCGTTGGCCAAATAATTGTCAGGCCCCGACAATCCCGCCATCTTCCCGACTGATCACCATTACCGACGAGCGTGGCTTGCCGTTAGGCAGGTGCTCGGGAAAGGTCGAGCCGCCATTCTCGCCAGGGTGCTGGATGCCGACGAACAGCGTGCGCTGGTCCGGCGAGAAGCTGATGCCGGTGACTTCACAGCCGATCGGTCCGACCATGAAGCGGCGAATCTCGCCGCTGTGCGGATCGGCGCAGAGCATCTGGTTGTTGCCCATTCCGGCGAAGTCACCGGCATTGCTCATGTCGCCATCGGTGAGAATCCACAGACGCCCGGCCTTGTCGAAACCCAGGCCGTCCGGGCTGTTGAACATGTTCTGCGGGGTGATATTGCTCGAGCCGCCTTGAGGCTTGCCGGCATGTACGCTCGGGTTGCCGGCCACCACGAACAGGTCCCAGGCAAAGCTCATGGCTGCTGCGTCGTCGCCACTTTCCTGCCAGCGCAGGATCTGCCCGTACTGGTTCTTCGCCCGTGGGTTCGGGCCGCCGACCGGCTGACCGTCGTCGCCGCGTTTGACGTTGTTGGTCAGTGTGCAATAGACCTTGCCATCCTTGGGGCTGACCACAATCCATTCCGGGCGGTCCATACGCGTGGCTTTGACCACACTGGCAGCCAGGCGCGCATGGATCAGCACTTCAGCCTGGCTGGCAAAGCCGCTGCTGGCATCGATGCCATGTTTGCCGTGGGTGAGCTCGACCCATTCGCCCTTGCCTTTCGGGTGGTCCGGGTTGCTGTCGCCGCCATCGAAGCGCGCAACGTACAGCGTGCCGTGGTCCAGCAGGTCGCGGTTGGCCTTGGCATTCTTGTGATTGATCTTGTCGCGGCTGATGAACTTGTAGATGAACTCGCCGCGCTCATCGTCGCCCATATACACCACGGCGCGACCGTCTTTGGTCTGGGTCAGGGCGGCGTTTTCATGTTTGAAACGGCCCAGGGCGGTGCGTTTGACCGGCGTGGATTGCGGGTCGAACGGGTCGATCTCGACGACCCAGCCATGGCGATTGATCTCGTTGGGGTTCTTCGCCAGATCGAAACGCTCGTCGTGCTGGTGCCAGTTGATTTCCTTGCTGGCTACCACCGCGCCGTAGCGCTTGATGCCTGCATCGAACTTCTGCTCGGCGTCGCTGCTGCCAAAGCAATCGGTGAAGTTCTCTTCGCAGGTCAGGTAAGTGCCCCAGGGGGTCATACCGTTGGCGCAGTTCTGAAAAGTGCCCAGGACCTTGGTGCCGGTGCTGTCGGCGGCGGTCTTCAGCCACTCATGCCCGGCAGCGGGGCCGCCCAGGCGAATTGGCGTATTGCCGTGGATGCGGCGGTTGTATTTCGACCCCTGGACGAACTGCCACTGGCCGTTCTTGCGCTGCACCTCGATGACCGACACGCCTTCGCTGGCCAGAGCCTTGCGCACGTCTTCGGCCGATTGCGGCGCCTGGCCGTGATCGAACAGGTAGCGGTAGTTGGTGTATTCGTTGTTGATCGCCATCAGCGCACGATTGGCGTCGCCGGGCATGGGGAACAGGCTCATGCCGTCGTTGTTGTCGCCGAACTGCACTTCCTGAGCCTCGGCGCTGCCCTTACCGCTTGGGTCGAACGCAGGGCCGCCCGCTTGCAGTGGCTGGCCCCAGCTGATCAGTACCGAAGACTTATAGCCCGGTGGCAGGCTGATGCTGTCGGCTGTGGCGGCGGGGATGCTGGCAAAGCCCAGCAGTTTGCTCGAGGCCTCGCTGACACCGGCAGCCAATGTGCTGCGGCTCAGCAGGTTGCCGCCCAGAAACATGGCTGCGCCGCACAAGGCGCCGGCGCTGATAAAACGACGGCGGCTAAGGACGACCATTTGTTCGAGATCGGTGCTTTGGTTTTCTTCTAACAGGCTCATCATCAGGCTCCCTGCGGATTTTGTGGCCGCAACCTTAGGCAGGGAGAGATGACGGAATTATGGCGAAACAGTGACCAGGTCGGCCTAGACCGTGGTGCCCAGCAGCACCATGGCCGGGTCGAATTGCACCTGTACCGGGCTGTCGATTTTCAGCTGCAAGGCTGAAAGCTGCGGCTGCTCTGCCAGCGCGCACAATGTCTGGCCACTTGCCAGAGTGATTTTGACTTCGCTGGGGCCGTCTTCGGCGTTGAGAATTTCCTCGATTTTACCGTTCAAGGAATTGTATCCACTTGTTGCGGGTTGCCCGACTGGCAGCAGTTGCAACCAACCGGCCTTGATCAGCGCCATCACTTCAGTGCCCGCTTCCAGATGCAGACGCACCGTGCTGTCATGGGTAATCTGCGACTCGATAAACAGGTCCCCTGCCAGCGCCAGGCGCACCAGCGCCTTATGGCCGTGTCGGGTAATGCTGTCGATACGCCCGAGCAACTGATTACGCGCACTGGTATGCAAAGTCAGACGATTAAGCAGCTGCAAGTCAGTGCTTTCCTCGGTGGCCTCCAGCACCTGCGCCTGCAACAACTGCAAACGCTGATACAGGCGCAACACCCGCTCACCCTCAGCCGACAACTTCGCCCCGCCACCGCCCCGCCCACCAACACTGCGCTCCACCAAGGGCTTCTGCGCCAGGTTATTCAACTCATCGATGGCATCCCAGGTCGCCTTGTAACTCAACCCGGCACTCTTCGCCGCCCGAGTAATCGAGCCCTGCTCGGCAATGTGCTGCAACAGGGCGATACGCTGCGGGCGGTGGACCATATGTTGCGTAAGGAGGGTGGGCAGGGGCATGGCTGGCAGTTTGGCTTGTGGCGGATGAGCGCCGAGTGTAAGCCAAATTTCCGATTAGCAGCGTTCCTGCGCCTTTGTTTGGGTGGCATCGGTGTCATGTCTATGGATGAAAGAAAAGCTCTCACCTATCATTTCAAATCAATAGCTGGATCGTGTCTGATAGGAGGATTCTCGGTTTTCAATCCCCCGGCTTCGGCGTCCGCGCCAAGCAATAAACATCCACCTGCCGCGCCCCGGCCTTGATCAATATTTGTGCAATGACATCTGCCGTCGATCCGGTCGTCAGTACGTCATCCACCAGCGCCACATGGCGTCCCTGCAAGCCATGCCCATCAGCCACGGCAAATGCCCCGCTCAGATTGCGTTTACGCGCCTTGGCGTCGAGGCCTTGTTGGGCCGTCGTTTCGCGGGTGCGTTGCAGCCAGTGTTCGGCAACCGGCAGCTGTAATTGTTCGCCCAGCCACCTGGCCAGCATGGCGGCCTGGTTGTAGCCGCGCTGGCGCAGGCGTTTGCTGGCCAGAGGCACCGGCAGCAGGAAATCGGGGCGGGACAGGGCTTCGTCGAAGCGGTGTTGCAGCAATTGCCCCAGCAGTTCGGCGAGCAGGCGACCCATGGGCCACCGGGCTTGATGCTTGAAGCGTGTGACCAGCGCGTCGATGGGGAAGTCGTAATGCCAGGGAGCCAGAACCTGGCTGAACGCTGGCGGGTGTCTGCTACAGGATGCGCAGGTCAGGCCGTCCATGGGCATCGGCAGGGCGCAGCGTTGGCACTGGTCGCCGAGCCAGGGCAACCCGGCCTCGCAGGCGACGCAAATGGGCAGGGCCGCATCGGTGCGTTCATCGCATAGTAGGCAGATTTGGTTATTTTTTAACCAGATGTAAACCTGATGATTGCTCTGTGGTTGACAGCGCATGACTCTTCCTTAAATATGCCAAACATCCGTGTCGCGCCTGTGGACTTTCTGCGTGAATTATCACCGCCGAGCCACCGGGCCATTGCCAAGAAAACACCAAGGAGCCGCCCGATGAGCGCCAGCACTACCGCCACCCTGCGTCACGACTGGACTTTAGCCGAGGTCAGGGCGCTGTTTGTACAGCCCTTCAATGACCTGCTGTTTCAGGCGCAGACGGTGCACCGCGCGCATTTCGACGCCAACCGCGTACAAGTGTCCACCCTGCTGTCGATCAAGACCGGCGCCTGCCCGGAAGACTGCAAGTACTGCCCGCAGTCCGGCCACTACAACACCGGTCTTGAGAAAGAGAAGCTGCTGGAAGTGCAGAAGGTCCTGGAAGAAGCCGCTCGGGCCAAGGCCATTGGTTCGACCCGTTTCTGCATGGGCGCTGCCTGGAAACATCCTTCGGCCAAGGACATGCCTTACGTGCTGGAGATGGTCAAGGGTGTGAAAGCCATGGGCCTGGAAACCTGCATGACCCTGGGTCGCCTGGATCAGGATCAGACCCAGGCCCTGGCCGATGCCGGCCTGGACTATTACAACCACAACCTCGATACCTCGCCGGATTTCTACACCAGCATCATCACCACCCGCACCTACAGCGAGCGCCTGCAGACTCTGGCCTATGTGCGTGATTCCGGGATGAAGATCTGCTCCGGCGGCATCCTCGGCATGGGCGAGTCCCTCGATGACCGCGCCAACCTGCTGATCCAGCTGGCCAACCTGCCAGAACATCCGGAGTCGGTGCCGATCAACATGCTGGTCAAGGTCGCGGGTACTCCGCTGGCCAACGCCGAAGACATCGACCCGTTCGACTTCATCCGCATGCTGGCCGTGGCGCGCATCCTGATGCCGCAATCCCACGTACGCCTGTCCGCTGGTCGTGAGGCGATGAACGAACAGATGCAGGCCCTGGCCTTCTTTGCCGGTGCCAACTCGATTTTCTACGGCGACAAGCTGCTGACCACTGCCAACCCGCAAGCCGACAAGGACATGCTGCTGTTCTCGCGCTTGGGCATCCAGCCTGAAGCCCGTGAAGAGCACGCCGATGAAGTGCATCAGGCGGCGATTGAGCAGGCATTGGTCGAGCAGAAGAGCAGCTCGATGTTCTACGACGCTGCGGCTGTTTGATCTGCAATTAACGGCCCGCGTACATGCGGGCCCATTATGGGAGTGGATTGTGGGAGCGAATTCATTCGCGAATAAATCGGTACACCCCATAAATCCCGAGTGTTTGAAATACTCCTTTAGCGAATGAATTCGCTCCCACTTTGCCGCGCACCATCGTTCTTCCCCGAGGCCCGCATGTCTTTCGATCTGGGCGCCCGCCTTGCCGCGCGCCGCGCCGAACATCTTTATCGCCAACGCCCACTGCTGCAAAGCCCGCAAGGGCCGCAGGTAGTGGTCGATGGCCAGCCGCTGTTGGCTTTCTGCAATAACGATTACCTGGGCCTGGCCAATCACCCCGAGATCATTGCCGCCTGGCAGGCCGGGGCGGAGCGTTGGGGTGTCGGCGGTGGCGCCTCGCATCTGGTGATCGGCCACAGCACGCCCCATCACGAGCTGGAAGAAGCGCTGGCCGAATTGACCGGCCGGCCTCGTGCGTTGTTGTTTTCCAACGGCTACATGGCCAATCTCGGCGCGGTCACGGCGCTGGTCGGGCAGGGCGATACCGTGCTGGAAGATCGCCTCAACCATGCCTCCTTGCTGGATGCCGGCCTGCTCAGTGGCGCGCGTTTCTCCCGCTACCTGCACAACGATGCCGATAGCCTCAACAGCCGTCTCGACAAGGCCGTGGGCGATACCCTGGTGGTCACCGATGGCGTGTTCAGCATGGACGGCGATATTGCCGATCTGCCCGCCCTGGCCAAGGCCGCGAAAGCCCGTGGCGCCTGGCTGATGGTCGACGACGCGCATGGCTTCGGCCCACTGGGTGCCAACGGCGGCGGGATCGTCGAGCACTTCGGTCTGGGCCTGGACGATGTGCCGGTATTGATCGGCACTCTGGGCAAGGCGTTCGGCACGTCAGGTGCCTTTGTTGCAGGCAGCGAAGAGCTGATCGAAACCCTGATCCAGTTCGCCCGGCCTTATATCTACACCACCAGTCAGCCCCCGGCTTTGGCCTGCGCGACCCTGAAAAGCCTGGAGTTGCTACGCAGTGAGCATTGGCGGCGTGAGCATCTGGCGCGGTTGATCAAGCAGTTCCGCAGCGGCGCCCAGCAACTGGGTCTGACCCTGATGGACAGCTTTACGCCGATCCAACCGATCCTGATCGGTGATGCCGACCGCGCCTTGCGCCTTTCGCAATTGCTGCGTGAACGCGGGCTGATGGTCACTGCCATTCGCCCGCCCACCGTACCGGCTGGCAGCGCCCGTTTGCGCGTGACCCTGTCAGCGGCCCACAGCGAAGCGCAAGTGCAGCTATTGTTGAATGCATTGGAGCAGTGTTACCCGCTGCTCGGGCCGAAGGACGCGGTGGAGTCACAACATGCGTGATCGTCTGATCCTGTTGCCGGGTTGGGGTTTGGGTATCTCACCGCTGGAACCCCTGGCGGCGGCACTGCGCGGTCTCGATGAGCACCTGCGGGTGGAAATAGAACCGTTGCCGGAACTGGACAGCAGCGACGTGCAGGAATGGCTCGACGAACTGGACGCCACCCTGCCCAACGACGCCTGGCTGGGCGGCTGGTCCCTGGGCGGCATGCTGGCGGCGGAGCTGGCCGCACGGCGTGGCGAACGCTGCTGCGGCTTGCTGACCCTGGCCAGCAACGCCTGTTTCGTCACTCACGGTGCCTGGCCCCAGGCTATGGCTGTGAGTGATTTCGACGCCTTCCTGTCGGGCTGTGCCGAAGATCCGGCAACGACCCTAAAGCGTTTCAGCCTGCTCTGCGCACAAGGCGCCGAGGACCCGCGTGGTATCGCCCGCCTGCTCAAGGCCGCCGCCCCCCACGGCTCCGGCGAAAGCTTGCTGGCGAGCCTGCAACTGTTGCAAAAACTCGATACCCGTAGCGCCCTGCAAACCTATCGTGGCCCGCAGATGCATCTGTTTGCCGGGCTCGATGCGTTGGTCCCAGCCGAAGCGGCAAGCGACCTGCTGGCGTTGATGCCGGACATTGAGGTTGGCCTGATTGAACAAGCCAGCCACGCATTCATTCTGGAAAACCCCCATGGAGTGGCAGCGGCGATCCAGGCCTTTTTGCACGAGTCCAGCGATGACTGACCTCTCCAACCCGCCACTGCCGGGCGCCTTGCCGGACAAGCGTCAGGTGGCGGCTTCCTTCTCGCGGGCCGCAGCCAGTTATGACAGCGTGGCCGAGCTGCAGCGCGATGTCGGCAGCCAGTTGCTGGCGCGACTACCCGCCGAGCTGAGCCCGACGCGCTGGCTGGATATGGGCAGCGGCACCGGCTATTTCAGTCGCGCCCTGGCCGAGCGTTTTGCCAACAGCGATGGCGTGGCCGTGGATATTGCCGAAGGCATGCTGCGTCATGCCCAACCTTTGGGCGGCGCGAAACACTTTGTCGCCGGCGATGCCGAACGCTTGCCCCTGCGTGATCGCAGCTTTGATCTGATTTTTTCCAGTCTGGCCGTGCAGTGGTGCGCTGACTTCACTGCCGTGCTCAACGAAGCCCATCGCGTGTTGCAGCCTGGCGGCGTGTTTGCCTTTGCCAGCCTTTGTGTGGGCACCCTGTACGAGCTGCGCGAGAGCTGGCAGGCGGTGGACGGTATGGTCCACGTCAACCGCTTCCGCCCCCTCGATGATTACCGGCATATGTGTGCGGCCAGTGGCTTGCGGGTGCTCAGTCTGGAGGTGCGACCCCATGTGTTGCACTACCCTGATGTACGTAACCTGACCCACGAACTCAAGGCGCTGGGTGCGCACAACATCAATCCCGGTCGCCCTGGCGGTCTGACAGGACGGGCGCGGATCATGGCGCTGATCGAGGCTTACGAACGCTTCCGCCAGCCCCAGGGCCTGACGGCGACCTACCAGGTGGTTTATGCCGTTCTGGAAAAGGCTTGATGAGGCTGCAGTACACAAAACCGTAGGACTGGCTTTAGCCGGGAAGACGATATGGCAGGCAATGAATATGTGTCGATCATGCCTGAGCCTTCCCGGCTAAAGCCGGTCCCACTCAGTAACCAGCACCACTAGATAAGGCCACTGAGATGAGTATTGGGTATTTCATCGCGGGCACCGATACCGATGTCGGCAAGACCACCGTGGCGGCGGGCCTGTTGCATGCGGCGCGGCAGTCGGGGTTGAGCACGGCGGCGGGTAAGCCCGTGGCATCGGGATGCAACGTGACGCCCGCAGGACTGCGCAACGCCGATGCCCTGGCGCTGCTGGCCGAGTGTTCGCTGAACCTTACCTACGACCAGGTCAATCCCTTCGCCTTCGAACCTGCCATCGCCCCGCATCTGGCGGCGCGAGAAGCCGGAGTGTCGCTGACCGTCAGTGCCTTGCTCGGGCCAATGCGCGAGGTGCTGGCCAAGGGCGCGGACTTCACCCTGATCGAAGGGGCGGGCGGCTGGCGCGTGCCCCTGGCCGACCAGGCCAATCTGTCGGACCTGGCCATTGGCCTGGGGCTGCCGGTGATTCTGGTGGTAGGCGTGCGCCTGGGCTGCATCAGCCACGCCTTGCTGACCGCCGAAGCCATCGCCCAGGACGGCCTGCAACTGGCGGGCTGGGTGGCCAATATCATCGACCCCAAGACCTCGCGCCTGGAAGAAAACCTCGCCACCCTGGCCGAGCGTCTGCCAGCGCCTTGCCTGGGCCGCGTACCGCGACTGAAGCGGCCGAGCGCTGAGGGTGTGGCGGAGTATCTGCACCTGGAGCTGCTGGACTAGTCAGACGCAACCTGGCAAAGGATGTGGCGCGCTTACTTTTGCTTACATCCTCAGGGTTGACCATGGACTGGGGTCAATGATTACGTCCTTTTATTAGTTGAACAATAACTAATACACATACTAAAGAGTGCCTGGCGTATCGCGGGGTTCTCATCGTATTGGAAAAATAATATATAAAAAAGGACTTACAATGAATAGTCACGCCCTTAAAAAGACAATGCTTGCTACCTCGTTTTTTCTATCGCTAATCGGCTTATATGGTTCCACAGCTTTGCCCACGCCGGAGTGTGAACCAGGCAGCAGCGAGCAAACTGACACAAGTGAAAGTAAGAGCAATCAAGGATCCACTGAGGCGCTTGTCGAGGCCTCCACCGTTCAAGTCATCGACTTGCCGGACAAAATAAATCGACTCTATGATAAATTAAAGAACGCTAATGAGGTGAAGTACTATAGCTTCACGGCATTGCGCGGCCAGAAGGTAATGATCAACGATGTCCTGCGAGGCACTGAAGGGACTTACTGGAATGTCGAGTATAACATCGCAGGGCATTGGCAACCTGCACCCAAGTATGACTCCGTCATCACGCCCTTGCTGACCCCCGGTCAGAAGGTTCAACTCAGAGTTTCTCACCTTGTCGGAGAGCCCTTCCACCCAGATAAGTACTTTCATATTGATTTCGGCTCAGCCCCCTACGCGCACTATGTCAGAATCGAAACAGTAGCCCCGCCGACCGGAAGTCAGTTCTGGACAAAAACATTCAGGGACCAGATTATGTGGGCGACGAATATCAGGGACTCAACGGGTCACCTTCTTGAAGGGGCTACCGTCAATTTTGTCATAACTGCCGATGACCAACATCCTTCCAACGCCAACATGGCGGAGTCGCAGCGCGTCACCGTTACGGGAGGGATCGTGGAATACGTGAATTTTCCAGCCTGCCACGGGCGCCAGGTGACCCCTATTTTTACCGGGGTATATGACTTCATCAACAAATGGCAAGTCACATACAATACCGGCCACTGGCACGTGTCTGTCCGAGGCAATCCAGCTGCCAACAGCAGCCCAGTGCCTATCACTCAAATTTGCACGATGAAATTTATCCAGTAATAGTTAAAGGCTAACGGCATGTTTCATGCTGTTAGCTTTCTTGTAGTCAAGAGTCGGCAAAGTGCCGGGCATATGGGGCTGACAAGCCGTCTAGCGTAAGTCCCACCAGCCCTGCCAGTAGCCAGACATACTCCTTTGCCACTTTCTTGAATTCCGAATGATTATTCAGTAATTCAAAAAGCAGCTTTTCGGTTTTCGCATCGAGTGGGCGTGAAATGCTGACGGGTTTGATAGTGCCTTTTTCGTCGACTGAGAAACTTAGCTCGTTCAATAACTCAGGTTCTACGTCGACAGCGGTCTTCTTGATATCTTTCCATGTCTCATCCATTTGATTCGCGACATTCTGTGCTGCGCGCTTACGGGCATCTATTTTTATTTGTTCGCATGTATCGCGTCCACTTAGCATTCTATAGTATGTGCATCCATCCGGCTGTAGGCGCGGGCTAAGGTCTACCTCGTGATAAACATAATCCGGCTCCGGCTGGCTGATTATCCATTCGCACTCCCGCGCAGTTACTTCATCAACCCCGCCATTTTTTTTGGCCTTCTCATAGGCGACTTCGATTGCGCGTCTGTATGAATGATTTGCATCCATGAAGAACGTCAGGTTCATAGTGGTCTCTCCTGTCAAGGGTACATGAGAGGTGTAACGGCAGATCAATGAATTGGCTGACCTGAGAGCTTCGTCCGATAATTCCCATAACGTTGTATGAAATAGACTACACATTGGTACTTTGGTCTTTTTTCGGAAGTTGCCCCAAAAAGTTATATGAGTGTTCGCTCAGCCGAGCTGATCCAGGGTCTGTAGCCGCTCGATCATTATTTGCGCCGCCACCGACAGGCGATAGCCGCTGCGGCTGACGATGCCGGGGCGCAGGCTCAGGCTTTCCAGATTGTGCGGCTGGTTACGCCAGTGCAGGCGCGCCAGCTCGCCGCGATCGAACGCTTCCTGCAGCACCTGCAGCGTGGCGATGCCAATGGCATCGGACTGCTGCACGACCCGGATCAGCGCACTCAAGTGCGGGCTTTCGATACTCAAGGCCAGATCGGTCTTGCCGCTCAGGTTGGCCAACACCTTGCGCATGCCCGCCGGTAGTGCCGGCCCCGCCAATGGGTAGTTGAACAGCTCGTTGGTGGAAAGGCTGTCCTTGCCGCACAGCGGGTGCTGCGGGCGGCAGAAGAACACGCTGTGGCGCGGCGTCAGGGCCAGGGTCTGATAGGCGGGGTCGGCTTCGAAGGTGCGGATATCATCGATGAAAAACTCGATATCTTCCCGTTGCAGGCTGCGGCCCAGGTTTTCGCTGTCGCCGATCTGAAAGCGGGTCCTGACCTTGGGGTATTCACTAATGAACTGCGCCACGGCTTGGGGCAGCAACTGCTCAGCGGCCAAGGCGCAGCCGCCCAGGCGCAATTCACCGGCGTCGAGTTTATTCATCTGCGCGACTTCATTGCTCAGGGTCGCTGCGCCCTGTACCAGGCGCAGGGCGTGCTGTAACACCACCTGTCCCTCGGCGGTAGGGCGCAGGTCCTTGTTGCCGCGGTCTACCAGGACGCAGCCGAACTCCTGTTCCAGCCCTTGGATGCTGCGGCTGAAGGCGGGTTGGGTAATGCCCATGGCATCGGCGGCGCGGACAAAGCTGCGGTGCTCGAGCAGGGCAATAAAGTAGCGCAGCTGGCGCAGATCCATGGTGTAGAGAGCTTCCGATAAGGCAAGTGTGGCAGTTTCATGGCTCAACGTTTATTCCGTCAACAGAGGCTAGTAGTGATTTTTAGGCTTTAAATGCATATGCATAGGCCGTATGGGTTGACCTGCATCTACGTAAATAGCTGCATAAAAAGAATATTTTCAATGCCTTTCAGGCATGGCAGAAATGACACTTGTGCGCAGGCGTTGATTCATAAGGGCCATCGTCAACCTGAGGTTTTTAATATTCGATTCAGTTCTATTTATAACTTTAAATATTGCTTTATGCGCTAAGCAGCCGTCGCCAATCATAGGCTCCTCGATCTTTTATGAAGACAGCAGGAGTGAAGCGATGGGCAATGTCCAGACCGCTGCCAGTGCCCACGACGTGCTTTGGCGCAGGACCCCGAACGGCGAGTTGGTTGATCTCGGCCGGGTCTGGCGCGGGCCTTTGGCGTTGTCACGCCTGCACAGCACGCCCAAGGGGGTGCTCAGCCGTCGCGAAGCCATATTGCTTGGGGTGCTCGCCCTGGTCCTGCACGGCGCGGTGATTTATGCCCTCAATCAGAACCCGGCTCCGGTGTTGCCGATCGTGCCGCCGGAAATCCCGCCCATGACCATCGAATTCTCCCAGCCCGCGCCACCGGTAGTGGAAACCCCGCCGCCACCGCCCGAGCCGATTCCGCAGCCGGTGGTAGAACCGCCACCGCCAGTGGAAGACGAACTGGCCGTGAAGCCGCCGCCCAAGCCGATTCCGAAACCCAAGCCAGTGGTCAAGCCGCCACCGCCAAAGCCCGTGGCCAAGCCGGTCGAGCAACCGCCTGCGCCGCCTGTTCCGGCGCCCCCGGTTGCCGCCCCCGCGCCACCGGCACCACCCGCGCCTGCACCGGTTACCCCGGCATCGGCCAACGCCGGTTACCTGCATAACCCGGCGCCGGAATATCCCGCCCTGGCGATGCGTCGCGGTTGGGAAGGCACGGTGCTGTTGCGGGTGCATGTACTGGCCAGCGGCAAGCCGAGTGAGATCCAGATCCAGAAGAGCAGCGGCCGCGAGCAACTCGATGAAGCGGCGCAGACAGCGGTCAAGCGCTGGAGCTTTGTCCCGGCCAAACAGGGCAACGACCCGATTGATGGCTGGGTCAGCGTACCCATCGATTTCAAGATTCGTTAATCCGTCACAACAGCAGACCCATGCACAAGCAAGAGAGCACAGACCATGAACGTATTGGCATCCCCCTTCGAATCCATTGAGCATGCGGTTATCTGGCTGCTGCTGATTTTCTCCGTCGCAACCTGGGGGCTGGCCCTGCTCAAGGGCGTGCAGTTCGGTCGCCTGAAGAGTCAGGACCGGCGTTTCCACAAGCAATTCTGGGCCGCCTCTAGCCTGGATTCCGCTGCCGAACTGGCGACCACCCAGCCCGGCGCCGCAGCGCGGGTAGCTCAAGCCGGTTATGCGGCGATTCAGGTGCAGGAAGGTAGTCAACAGACCGACCTGGCCCACTCGATCAATCATCAGGATCGTTTGGAGCGGGCGCTGCGTCAGCAGATTGTGCGTGAGCGCCGCTCCCTGGAAACCGGCTTGGCGATTGTCGCCAGTATCGGCAGCACCTCGCCCTTTATCGGTCTGTTCGGCACCGTGTGGGGCATTATGTCGGCGCTCAAAGGCATCAGCGCCGCCGGTTCCGCCAGCCTGGAAACCGTGGCCGGGCCCATTGGTGCAGCCCTGGTTGCCACAGGCGTCGGTATCGCCGTCGCGGTGCCTGCGGTGCTGGTCTACAACTATTTCCTGCGCCGCCTGAAGCTGACGGCTGCCGACCTCGACGACTTTGCCCACGACTTCTACAGCCTGGCGCAGAAAAACGCCTTCCGCGTGCTGCTGCATCCAGTGCTGAACAAGCCGGCTGCCGGCTCGCAGAAAGTGAAGGAGGCGTCCTGATATGGCCTTCTCCACCCAAGACAGTGACGAGGTGCTCAGCGAGATCAACGTGACGCCCTTGGTGGACGTGATGCTGGTGCTGCTGGTGGTGTTTATCGTCACCGCGCCGCTTTTGACCAACTCGATCCCGATCAACCTGCCCAAGACTGAATCCGTGGCACCGGTCGAGCAGAAAGACCCGTTGGTCGTCAGCATCGACGACAAGGGCAAGTTGTTCATCAACAAGGATGAAATCCAGCCGGATCTGCTGCAGACCAACCTGGCTGCAGCCAAGCAGAAGAATCCCGACGTGCGCGTGCAATTGCAGGCGGACAACGGCGTGAACTACGGCGAAGTGGCGCGGGCCATGGCCTCCATCGAGAAGGCTGGCATTACCAAATTATCGGTTATCACTGCCAAATGAGGGGGTAGCCGTAGCGCATTTGTAACAGAGCATCGCTATCTTCAACCTCGCTCTCACGCGTTGTGAGCAGGGACTACAGCAGTTTTCTTGGGTCACTCCTTAGGCAGGGGGTGGCCCTTTTTTTATGCGGGCTTTTTACTTCGTATATTTCCTTTAGATCTTAATAAATAGCTTCTTATTCCTTAACGAATATATATACCGTCCCTATACTTGCCCCATGAACGCAACGATGCACGAGGTGACCCCATGCATAACGAATCGATTCGCTATCTGATCGTGCCAGGCTGGCAAGGGTCGCCTGACGAACATTGGCAGAGCCATTGGCAGAACAGCTTGCCCAACAGCGCGCGGGTCGAGCAGGACAATTGGCTGCAACCGCGTCTCGAGGACTGGGTGGGTGAACTGCAACGCAGCATCGCCGCCGACGATACCCCGGTGATCCTGATTGCCCACAGCCTGGGCTGCGTGACCGTGGCGCATTGGGCGAAGCTGGCACCGCTGGTGTCGTTGCGTCAGGTGCGTGGCGCCTTGCTGGTCGCACCTGCCGACGTCGAGCGGCCGAACTGCCCGCCGGCGCTGCGCAACTTTGCGCCGATCCCGACGGATCTGCTGCCGTTTCCGACCCAGGTGGTCAGTTCCGACAACGATGCCGCCGTCAGCACTCAGCGCGCTCTGACCTTTGCCCGCAACTGGGGCGCCGAGATCGGCATCCTCAGCGAGGCCGGGCATATCAACGTCAAGTCCGGTCATCAGCGTTGGGAGCAGGGTTTCGCTTATCTGTATCGCCTGCAGGGCCGCATGGAACAACAAGCCCGGCGCCGCGCATGAACTCAATTGACGCGGCCTGTTTCGCGTTTCTATTACCGACTACGGTCGATCCCTTTAGTTAACGCCTGAGTCAATCGTTGGCTCGGGCGGGAGTTTGCCATGAGCCTTCACCCTGATCTCGGCCAGCCGCTGCTGACCTTCCCCGACGCTGATAAAAGCCCCCTGAGCATTCGCGCCAAAGCCCTGGTGTTCGTCGACCCGCGTTCACGGCGCTTGCGTGAGGAACTGGAGCTGCGCGCACCTGGCGCCTTGCCGGTGCTGATTCGCGGCGAGTCGGGCACCGGCAAGGAGTTGCTGGCACGGCAGATCCATCGCGGCAGTGACCGTTCCGGATTGTTCGTCTCAGTCAATTGCGCGGCCATCAGCCCGACCTACGCCGATGCCGAATTGTTCGGCTACGCCGCCGGGGCCCATAGTGGTTCGGTGAGCAGCCGGGCAGGGTGGTTCGGCTCGGCCAATGGCGGCACGCTGTACCTGGATGAAATCGCCGACCTGCCCCTGGCCATTCAGACCAAACTGCTGGCCGCCCTGGAAAATCACGAAGTCACTCGCGTCGGCGCCGCCCAGCCAAGCCCGGTGGATGTACGGCTGGTCGCAGCGACCAGTATCGACCTGGCGCCAGCCGTGGCGGCGGGGAAGTTCCACGAGCGTCTCTATCACTACCTGCGTGAAGGCCAGCTTGAGCTGCCTGCCTTGCGCGAGCGGGTCGGCGATATCCTGCCCCTGGCCGAATATTTCCTCGGCATCTACAGCCAGCGCCTGGGCTTTGCCGTACCACTGATCAGCGAGGCGGCGCAGGCGGCGCTGGAAGCCCACAGTTGGCCGGGTAATACCCGGGAACTGGAGAACGTTATTCATTTTGCGCTGTTGGTCAGCCCTGGCGATGAAGTGCAGGCGCAACACCTGGGTTTGCCTGAACGCCTGTCCCCCGAAGAGCAGATTCGACGCTTGTTGAATGACGCCGATCCTAAACAACTGGCAGTGCTGAAGCGTCTACTACAAGAGTTGCCTTGAAGCGGGTATGTGGCGATTAGCCGCTACTCAGCAAAAAGGCATAAGCACTGAAATAAAAAGTATTGTATTGGAATAAAGAATCTCGGTAATGTCCGCTTCACGCCGCGCCACCAGAGTGCGGCAACTCACTGATAAGCCGTCGTTTTGTGGCGATGGCGCTTTTCGCCAAGGACATAATATGAAAAAGACTTTCTTGTTGACTGCACTGGCTGCCGCTCTGTCGATCGGCCTGGCCCACGCCGGCGAAAAACTGGTGGTAGGCGCCACGCCAGTACCCCACGCCGAGATCCTCGAGCTGATCAAGCCTGAGCTGGCCAAAGAAGGCGTGGACCTGGAAATCAAGGTTTTCACTGACTACGTGCAACCGAACGTGCAGTTGAACGAGAAACGTCTGGACGCCAACTACTTCCAGACCAAGCCTTACCTGGATGGCTTCAACAAAGGCAAGGGTGCCAACCTGCAAGTGGGTGTAGGCGTTCACGTTGAACCGTTTGGCGGCTACTCGAGCAAGTGGAAGAGCATCAAGGACCTGCCGGATGGCGCAACCATCGCCCTGCCTAACGAAGGCAGCAACGCCGGTCGTGCCCTGCTGCTGTTGCAGAAAAACGGTTTGATCACCCTGAAAGATCCAACCAACGCGCTGTCGACCACCAAAGACGTGGCCAGCAACCCGAAACACTTCAAGTTCAAAGAACTGGAGTCGGCCATTCTGCCGCGCGTGTTCAAAGAAGTTGACCTGGACCTGATCAACACCAACTACGCGCTGGAAGCAAAACTCAGCCCGAAAAAGGATGCGTTGATTCTGGAAGGTTCCGACTCGCCGTACGTGAACTACCTGGTGACCCGTGAGGACAATGCCCACACCGACGCCATCAACAAGCTGTCCAAGGCCCTGACCAGCCAACAGGTCAAAGACTTCATCAACAAGAAGTACGACGGTGCAGTTGTGCCAGCGTTCTGATTGTCGCGTGACAGGCTGAACTGATTAACGCCGACGGCTGGTAGCAGCGTCGGCGTTTTTATTTGTCTGGGGATCGAGCGCGCGGTTCAGGGCGATCAACAGTTTGACCATGTCTTCCGGATTGCCCTTTAGGGGGTAGTTGAAGGTCTTCTGGGTTGGCATATCGAAATGCTCCTGATTCTTATAGGGCTTTATCACGCGTCCTGCGTAGACCCCGTAACGGGCATTGTGTTCGCATTTGTCGGAAAACTCCCCGGTCTTTCGTCGGAAAGGACCTGAATCCCGGACTGACTGCCCAGTCAGTCTGCGTCTGCGGGGTGCTAGCTCGTTAAGTGATATCAATATGCCGTAACGGTATTTAAATTCTGATTCTTATATCTATAAAGTCGACTCCCTAAACCACCAGTCTTCTGGAGTCGCAATTCACATGCCCGCTGCCTCTCTCGCTTCATCGTCCGCCCAAGCCGCCGCGCAATCGTTCGACGTGCGCCCATTCGCCGAAAAGGTGGGTGCAGAGATCGTCGGGCTGGATCTGTCCAAACCTCTGAACGACGCTGATTTTGCCCGCGTGCATCAGGCTCATCTGGACTATCACGTCGTGGTCTTCCGCGACCAGCAGATCACCCCGCAACAGCAGATCGATTTCAGCCGCCGTTTCGGCGTCCTGCAGATCCATGTGCTCAAGCAGTTCCTGCTGGCCAATCACCCGGAAATCCTCATCGTTTCCAATATTGTCGAGAACGGCCAGCCGGTCGGCCTGGGCGATGCGGGCAAATATTGGCACTCGGACTTGTCCTACAAGGAACTGCCGAGCCTGGGCTCGATGCTCTACGCCCAGGAACTGCCAAGCGAAGGCGGCGACACTCTGTTCGCCGACATGCATCGGGCCTGGGACACCCTGCCTGAGCATCTACGCAAGGCGGTGGAAGGTCGCTCGGCCGTGCACAACTACACCGCGCGCTACAGCGAAGGCCATAACGCCGCCAGCTGGCGCCCGACCCTGACCCCGGAGCAATTGGCCCAGGTCGTTGAAGTCACCCACCCGATCGTGCGTACCCACCCGGAAAACGGCCGCAAGGCGCTGTTCGTCAGCGAAGGTTTCACCACGCGCATCGTCGGCCTGCCGGAAGACGAAAGCCGCGCCCTGCTGCAGGAAATCTACGACCACAGCGTGCGTCCCGAGCATATTTACCGCCATCACTGGCAGGCAAACGACATGGTGTTCTGGGACAACCGTTCGCTGATCCACCTGGCCGCCGGTTGCCCTGCACACCTGCGTCGCAAGCTGCACCGCACCACCATCCAGGGTGATGCGCCGTTCTGATTCAGGAGTACCGTTTCATGAATGCTGTTTTGCAAGGCCACACGGCCAGCGAAAGCCCGGTTGCCCAGGCGCTGCCTTTGCAGGCGCCTGAAGCTCTGCTGAAGGTACAGAACGTCAGCCTGGAATACCGCACCCCCGAGCGCGTGGTGCGGGCTACCCATCAAGTCAGTTTTGAAGTCGATCCGTCCGACCGCTTTGTCCTGCTTGGCCCTTCGGGCTGTGGGAAATCGACCTTGCTCAAAGCCGTGGCCGGTTTTATCCGACCCAGCGAAGGCGAGATTCGTCTTGCTGGCGAGCAGGTTTCCGAGCCTGGCCCGGACAGGATCGTCGTATTCCAGGAGTTCGACCAACTGCCGCCCTGGAAAACCGTGATCCAGAACGTCATGTTCCCGCTGCTGGCCTCGCGCACCCTGAAAAAGCCCGAAGCTCTGGAACGTGCGCGGTATTACCTGGAAAAAGTCGGCCTCAGCGCTTTTGCCGATGCCTACCCGCACACCCTGTCCGGTGGCATGAAAGCGCGCGTGGCAATTGCCCGTGCCCTGGCGATGCAACCGAAGATCCTGCTGATGGACGAACCCTTCGCCGCCCTCGATGCCCTGACCCGACGCAAGATGCAGGAAGAGCTGCTGGAGCTGTGGGAAGAAGTGCGTTTCACCTTGCTGTTCGTGACCCATTCCATCGAAGAGGCTCTGGTCGTTGGTAATCGCATCCTGCTGCTGTCGCCCCATCCGGGGCGCGTACGGGCCGAGATCAACAGCCATCAGTTCGACCTGAAAAGCCTCGGCGGCACGGCCTTCCAGAGCACCGCGCAACGCATTCATCGCCTGCTGTTCGACGAAAGCGACGGCAGCCCGGTGGAGCGCGATCTGAGCTTCCAGGACATTCGAATCGCCTATTGATTTGATTGGCGCATATCTCCTGTGGGAGCCGCATTTCAATCGCGATGGTTTGTTGTAAACCAGTATTCAAGAGATCAGCACCATGAGCCTTGCACCGCCCATCCGTGAGGAATACGAAGTCACGCTGCAGCCCTTCACCCAAGAAGACCTGGCGCGTGATATTCCCCTGCTACAACGCATCTGGCAGCTGAGCTGGGTGCGCAAGAGCGTGATCCTTATCGCCCTTGCCGTTATCTGGGAAATCGCTGCGCGTATCCAGGGTAATGACCTGCTGCTGCCCAGTTTCCTGCAAACCGCGTCGGCGTTTTACGACGGCATCATCAGCGGCGAGTTACTGAGCAAGGTATGGATTTCCCTGACTGTGCTGGTCAAGGGCTACCTGATCGGTATCGTCCTGGCCTTTGGCCTGACCACGCTGGCAGTGTCGACCCAGTTGGGCCGTGATCTGCTCAGCACCCTGACCGCGATGTTCAACCCGCTGCCGGCCATTGCCTTGCTGCCGCTGTCCCTGCTGTGGTTCGGCCTGGGGCAGAACAGCCTGATCTTTGTGTTGGTGCACTCGGTGCTGTGGGCCTTGGCGCTCAACACTTACGCCGGTTTCCTCGGTGTGTCCGAGACCCAGCGTATGGCCGGGCGCAACTACGGCCTCAAGGGCCTGCGCTTTGTCTGGTACATCCTGATCCCGGCGGCACTGCCATCGATCCTCGCGGGCCTCAAGATCGGCTGGGCCTTTGCCTGGCGCACCCTGATCGCCGCTGAACTGGTGTTTGGCGCCTCGTCGGGCAAGGGCGGCCTGGGCTGGTACATCTTCCAGAACCGTAACGAGCTGTATACCGACAAGGTCTTCGCTGGCTTGGCTGCGGTGATTCTGATTGGCCTGCTGGTCGAGAATCTGCTGTTCGCCAATGTCGAGAAGCTGACCGTGAAGCGCTGGGGCATGCAGCGCTAAGAAACCTGACACCTGTGGGAGCGAGGCTTGCCCGCGAAAAGCTTGACGCGTTGCGCATGGCACTGCGCGTCGCCAGGTTCGCGGGCAAGCCCTGCTCCAACGAGTACTACCACCCACCATTCGAATTTTTTGAGGTTCAACATGGCAGCTTCTTTCAAACGTCCCGCACTGACTGTGCTGGCGGCCACCATCGGTTTGTTCGCGGGCCTGCTCAGCAGCGGCGCCCAGGCAGAAGGCAAGATTAGCATCGCGCAACAATTCGGCATCGGTTACCTGATCCTCGACGTGGTTCGCGATCAGAAGCTGATTGAGAAACACGGTAAGCAGGAAGGGCTGGATATAGCCGTCGACTGGAACAGCATTTCCGGTGCCACGGCCATGAACGAAGCGCTGCTGGCCGGTGCTCTGGACGTGGTGTCCGCTGGTATTCCGCCGATGCTGGTGCTGTGGGACCGCACCAAGGGCAAGCAGAACGTCAAGGCCATCGCCTCCCTGGGCTCGATGCCCAACTATCTGCTGACCAACAACCCTAACGTGAAGACCCTCAAGGACTTCAGCGACAAGGACCGCATCGCTGTTCCGGCTGCGGGCGTAGGCTTCCAGTCGCGCACCTTGCAGATCGAAACCGCCAAGCAGTTCGGTAACGACAACTTCAAGAAATTCGACAATATCTCCGTCAGCGTGCCGCACCCGGACGCCACCTCGGCGCTGATTGCCGGTGGTTCGGAAATCAACTCGCACTTCTCAAGCCCGCCGTTCCAGTATCAGGAACTGGAAAATCCTAACGTGCACAAAGTGCTGAGCTCCTACGACATCCTCGGCGGCCAGGCCACGTTCAACGTGCTCTACACCACGCAGAAATTCCACGACGAAAACCCCAAGACCTACAAGGCGTTCTACGACGCCCTGGCCGAGGCGGAGAAGATCATCAAGGCCGACAAGCCTGCAGCAGCCAAGACCTATATCGCGGTCGAACAATCCAAGCTGCCATTGCCTCTGGTCGAGAAGATCGTCGCCGACCCGGAAATCGACTTTACCGTGGTGCCGCAACGCACCTACATCTACGCCGAGAAGCTGCATGAACTGGGCGTGTTGAAAAACAAGGCTACGGACTGGAAGGAATACTTCTTCGAAGAAGCGCATGGTGGTGCGGGGAGCTGATTTTTCCCCGTGGGACCGGCTTTAGCCGGGAATACGCCTTCCCGGCTAAAGCCGGTCCCACATTGATCGCGAATTTATGTGCCAACAAAAAACCGCCTGCTGACAGGCGGTTTTTTTATGTGTGCGCCAGGCATGGCGCGTTGCGCGTAGCGCAACCAGGTTGGCTGTGGTGGCCACGCTGGTGACTGGGAGGTGAAAGTCCTCTACACACCCGGCAAGGGGAAGTGTTAGCCAGAGGCAAGGGTGTCGCGGGTGACTGCGAATCTGAAGGAAGCCCGAGGCAAAATGCTGGCCTGACGAACAGGAAGCGGATGAGGCGGCACAGCGGGGTAAGGGGGCGTATTTTCCCAAAGCCCGATACTTGCACGGAACGCTGTGACGTAGATCCGACAGGCATAAGCAGGAAGGTCGCGCGAATTACCCTGGGAGATCTGCGCGTTTGCCACTGTGCTACCGAGCGTCGAGAGGCGACGGGATGAGCGTGCAGAAGTCAGCCGAGGCCGTAGTAAGTGGCGAATAACCCCGTCACCAAGGGCCGAACAAGGTATGCCGCCAGTAGGCGTCAAAGTCTCGTTGAATACCGAAATGCAGAAATTTCTCCCAGAGAAGACTGTTACTCCGAGTCCCGGACAGTATCCGAGGATGACGGCTGACAGCGCACAGGTATCGGCGGCGTCTGTGACGTGGACGAACGCGGAGCCGGACACGCTGATGGAACGGGTGCTTGCACCCGCTAACCTTAGGCGTGCTTATCAACGCGTGGTCAGCAACAAGGGCTCGCCGGGTACCGATGGCATGACGGTCGAGCAATTGGCGGGCTACGTGAAACAGTATTGGCCGATCCTCAAGGCTCGGTTGCTGGTCGGCGAGTATCACCCGCAGGGTGTACGCGCCGTTGACATCCCCAAACCCAAAGGCGGAACACGACAACTGGGTATTCCCAGCGTCGTGGATCGCCTGATCCAGCAGGCACTGCTGCAACAGCTCACGCCGATCTTCGATCCTCTGTTCTCGGACTATAGCTACGGCTTTCGTCCGGGTAGAAGCGCTCATCAAGCCATCGAAAAGGCCCGTGACCACGTAGGAGCGGGCAACCGCTGGTGTGTGGAACTTGATCTTGAAAAGTTCTTTGATCGAGTAAACCACGACGTATTGATGGACAAGATAGAGCGTCACGTCGAAGACAAGCGCGTGCTTAGACTGATCCGTCGTTACCTCGAAGCCGGAGCGATGTCGAGCGGGATCGTCAGCCGACGACAGGAGGGGACGCCGCAAGGCGGCCCGCTCTCGCCGTTGCTGTCGAACATCCTGCTTAACGAACTCGACCGCGAGCTGGAACGACGGGGACATCGTTTCGTGAGGTATGCCGACGATACGAATATTTATGTGCGCACTCGTCGTGCGGGCGAGCGAGTGTTGGCCGGTGTTGAGCGCTTCCTGAATCAGCGCCTAAAACTGACGCTGAATCGGGAAAAGAGCCGTGTGGCACGTCCGTGGTTCTGTGATTACTTGGGCTATGGGATGAGCTGGCATCAGCAGCCGAGATTGAGAGTGGCAACGATGAGTTTGGCTCGCTTGCGCGACCGGCTCATGGAGCTGCTGCGCGGGGCACGGGGCCACAAGATGGCGAATGTCATCGGACGTATAAACCCTGTGCTGCGCGGGTGGTCAGGCTACTTCAAGCTCAGTCAGAGCAAACGGCCACTTGAGGAAATTGACGGCTGGGTGCGGCGCAAGCTCCGCTGCGTCCTTTGGCGTCAATGGAAGCGGCCCTCAACGAGGGCGCGTAACTTGATGCGCCTGGGGCTTAGCGAAGCTCGTGCCTGCAAATCAGCCTTCAATGGCCGAGGCCCATGGTGGAGCTCGGGAGCATCTCATATGAATCAGGCGTTGCCGAAGAGGCTATGGGATCAACTTGGGTTAGTCTCGGTACTGGATACGATAAACCGGCTTAGCCGCATAACTTGAACCGCCGTATACGGAACCGTACGTACGGTGGTGTGAGAGGACGGCGGCTGTAAAGCCGCCTCCTACTCGATCCTTACGTCGCTCGCTGTTCCTGCAAGTGCTCCAGCTGATGATTGGCCTGGGCCTTTAGAAAACGGATCGGAGTGAGATCGGGTGGGAGCGTGGCTTGCCCGCGATGGCCTCAACTCGGTCTTGGACATATTCCGTCAAGCAATTGCCCATTGGCAGTCACCTGTCAGAGCTAGCCTCTGAGCTTCAGAAAGCTCAGAGGCAAAGGAATGCGCTCACCTCATCAATCTCGACGGCTGCGCGTCGGTCGATACAGCGAACAAGGCCGAATTTATCTGGTCACATCCAACACCCTGGATCGACAGCCGTTATTTGCGGACTGGAGAGTGGGATGTCTCCTCGCCAAGCAATTCAAGCAAGCTGAACGCGATCAGCTCGTACATTCTTTGGCTTGGGTGGTAATGCCTGATCATTTCCACTGGCTGCTAGAGCTGAGGAGTGATTCGCTGAGCCTTGTAGTTGGGCGTACCAAGTCTCTCACCCGTTTGGCCGTGAGCGCGGCAATAGGTCGTACCGGTAGTATCTGGCAGGCAAGTTTCCATGATCGAGCTATTCGCCGGGAGGACGATCTGAAAGCTGTTGCCAGATATATCGTGTTAAACCTGTGCGGGCCGGTCTGGTCAAGCGGGTTGGGGACTACCCACTTTGGGACGCTGTCTGGATCTGATCAGGTAGCGAGACCGTGTCGCTTTCATCGCGGGCAAGCCACGCTCCCACAGGTTGGATTATTGGATCCTCAGGCCTTGCGCCACACACTCGCCAACCAGGGCTGTTGATCCCGGGGCAATCCCGCTGGCCGGTAGTAATGCTCAAGCTCCACGAACCCTGCCGTGGTGAGCAATTGCCGCCAGTTTTCCAGATCGTGATAGGCGCCGTAGCGCGGGCCTTTCCAGCCTTCCTGGTTGTCGCCACGGGGGTTGGAGCTGAACAGCACGCCGCCGGGTTTCAGGGCAGCGTGCAGTTCGCGCAATACCCGGGGCAGTTCCTGCTTGGGCACGTGGAACAGCACGGCGTTGGCGAAGATGCCGTCGAAGCGCTCAACTGGCAGATTCAGCTCGAGGAAGTTCTGTTGCAGCACCTCGCACCCGGTGGCGGCTCGGGCCATGTCGGCGAAGCGTTCGGAGCCGTCGAGGCCGGTGGCGATATGACCCATGCGGGTGAAGGTCTGCAGGTCGCGCCCCGGTCCGCAGCCGAAATCGAGGATCTGCAACGGCGCCGTGCCCTGGATATGCCGCAGCAGGGCATCGATATTCTGGCTGACGTCGTGGTCGCGGGTGCCTTCGCGAAAGTCGTCGGCGACCTGGTTGTAGTGGCCCAGGGTCGTTGCGGTGATGGTCTGTAGCGTGTCGCGGTCGAGGGTCATGGGGGGCTTCGCGCAGGGCTCGTTGAGTGCTGACCTTACTCAAAATGCCCTGCGCCGCATAGCTCAGCGCTTGTTCAGCACCCGCGCCAGGCGATCGCCGCCGAACTGGATAAACGCCACCAGCAGCACCAACAGCACAATCACTGTGACCATTACCTGGCTGTCGAAACGCTGATAGCCGTAGCGATAGGCGATGTCACCCAGGCCACCGGCACCGATGGCACCGGCCATGGCCGAGGAGTTGATCATGGTCACCAAGGTGATGGTGAAACCGCCGACTATACCCGGCCGCGCTTCGGGCAGCAGTACGTGCCAGACGATATGCCAGCGGCGGCAACCCATCGCCTGAGCGGCTTCGATCAAGCCGTGATCGACCTCACGCAAGCTGACTTCGGCAATACGCGCAAAGAACGGAGTCGCCGCGATGGTCAGGGGCACGACAGCGGCCCACACGCCGTAGGTGGTACCGACGATCAGCCGGGTAAAGGGAATCAGCGCGACCATCAGGATCAGGAACGGCACCGAGCGGAACAGGTTAACGAAGCCGCCGAGTATGCGATTGAGGTTCGGTGCCTCGTAGATACCGCCTTTATGACTGGTGACCAGAATCACCGCCAACGGAATGCCCACCAGCAGCGCGATCAGCGACGACACGCCGACCATCAAAAACGTATCCAGGGTGCCCTGGAGCAAGCGATCAAACCACATAGCCGATGACCTCCACATGCTGTGCCTGTTGTCGGGCACGACTGAGTAATTCTTCGCGGCTGTAACGCGATGCCGCCACGGAGATCAGCAGGTGTCCCAAGGGACGACCCTGAATGCGTTCGATACCGCCATTGAGCAGACGAATCTGCCCGCCGAGGGCGTTGAACAGCGCCGCCAGATCGGGCTCTTCGCCGGACTCGCCGGTAAAGTGCAGGTCCAGCACCAGGGCCGAATCCGGCTGCGGTGGCTGTGTATGCAGGCGCGCCTGCAAGTCTTCCGGCAAGCCATGTTGCAGCGGTGCCAGCAGGGTTTTGCTGACCTCATGTTGCGGGCTGCCGAACACCTGCCAGACCGGCCCTTGCTCGACCACCTTGCCTTGCTCCAGCACCACAACGCGGTCGCAGATATCGCGGATCACTGCCATCTCGTGGGTGATGAGGATGATGGTCAGGCCCAGGCGCTGATTGATCTCTTTGAGCAAGCCAAGGATCGACTGAGTGGTTTCCGGGTCCAGGGCCGAGGTGGCTTCATCGCACAGCAGAATGTCCGGGTCATGCACCAGGGCGCGGGCGATGCCGACGCGCTGTTTCTGCCCGCCGGACAACTGCGCCGGGTAGGCGTGATGCTTGTCTTGCAGGCCGACCAGTTCCAGCAGCTCGGCGACCTTGCGCTGGCGCTGTTCCCTGGCCACGCCTGCGACCTTGAGCGGCAGTTCGACGTTCTGCCACACGGTCTTGGCCGACATCAGGTTGAAGTGCTGGAAGATCATGCCGATCCGGCGGCGCAGCTCGACCAGGCGGTCTTCGTTGAGCTCGCCGATATCCACCTGATTGATCAGTACGCGGCCGCTGCTCGGTTGCTCAAGACGGTTGATGGTACGGATCAGTGACGACTTGCCCGCGCCGCTGCGGCCGATGATGCCGAAGATCTCGCCGCGCTGGATGGCCAGGTCGATGTTGTGCAACGCCTGCACCGGGCCTTGTTGGCCGTTGTAGGTCTTGCCCAGGTTGATGAAGCGAACCAGGGCGTTGTTCAGGTCAGGATGCAGTTCGACCTTGTCGGCGGACTGCGCGTTGTCGGTGGGCTGCTGACGCTGGGCGATGGCGGTCATTTCACTTTTCCCAGCCGGCCTGGTAGAGCTTGCCGTTGGCCTTGTCCAGGGCGGCGCGCACTACCGGCGAGTGTTGATAGATGTCGATGAACTTGGCCAGGCGCGGATCGTTCTTGTGGTCCGGGCGGATCACGAACTGGATGACGTATTCCGGGTGATCGAGGCCGTCGAAAAGAATCGCCGAGCTGGGGTCGAAGGTCTTGGCCAGGCGGATATAAGCGGGGTAGCCCTGAACCAGATCGGCGTCATCGTAGGCGCGCACCAGTTGCACGGCCTCGACCTGAATGATCTTGAGTTTTTTCGGGTTGGCGGTGATGTCTTCTTCGGTGGCCTTGTAGCCGACGCCCGGCTTGAGGGTCAGCAGACCGGCCTTGGCCAGCAGTTGCAGGCCGCGTCCGGCATTGATCGGGTCGTTGGCGATGGCTACGGTAGCGCCGCTTGGCAGCTCGTCGAAGCTTTTGTATTTCCTGGAGTACAGGCCGACGTTATTGATGATCCCCGGCGCATAGGATTCCAGATGGGTCCCGGCGGCAGCATTGGCATTGGTCAGGAAGGGGATGTGCTGGAAATAGTTCACATCGATATCACCCGCTGCGAGACTGACGTTGGGGGCGATCCAGTCGGTGAATTCCACCAGTTCGACCTTCAGGCCCTGCTTGCCGGCCTCTTCGACAGCGGCTTCCAGGGGGATGGCGAAGGCGGCGGTGGTGCCGACTTTCAACGGCGCATCGGCGGCGTGGGCGGTGAGGGATAACAGGCCAAGGGCCAAGGTGGCGATCAGTTTGTTCATGGTGAATTCCGCAAGGTTGGGTTTTGTTTTGTCTGTATAGATGCGCTCACCTGTGGGACCGGCTTCAGCCGGGAAGGCGTATTCCCGACTAAAGCCGGTCCCACAGACAGCTCCAGAACTACGAGTGTCGGTAACTGGCCCCGGTATGCCGCTGGGGCAAATGCGCTTCACCCTCGGGAAACAGCTTTTCGCGCAGTGAGCCGCTGTCGTAGGCGGTCTTGTAAGAGCCGCGTCGTTGCAGTTCGGGAATGACCAGGTCGATGAAGTCGACGTAGCTTTCCGGGGTGACGATGCGGGTCAGGTTGAAGCCGTCCAGGCCGGTTTCGGCGATCCAGGATTCCAGTTCGTCGGCCACCTGTTGCGCCGAGCCGACCACAGTGAAATAGCGCCCGCCCAGAGCGTGCTGGTCGAGCAGGCGCTGGCGGGTCCAGTCGTTGTTCTTGAGGTTTTTCGTCGCCGACTGAATGGCGTTGCTCTTCACGTACTGGATCGGTTCATCCAGTTCGTACTCGGCAAAGTCGATGCCGGTGGACGCGGCAAAATGCGCGACGCCTGCCTCGGCACTGGCGTACTGGCGATATTCCGCGAGCTTGGCCTGGGCCTCTTGCTCGGTAGCGCCGACGATCACGTTCAGACCCATGAAGATCTTGATGTCTTCAGGCTTGCGCCCGGCGGCCTTGGCGCTGGCGCGGACCTTGTCCACCTGCTCGCGGGTCGCGGTCTTGTTCTGGCCGCTGATAAATACGCACTCGGCGTGACGCCCGGCGAACTGCAGGCCGCGATCAGAACTGCCCGCCTGGAACAGCACCGGCGTGCGCTGCGGTGACGGCTCGCACAGGTGGTAACCCTCGACCCGATAGAACTCGCCTTCATGGCGGACCTTGTGCACTTTGTCCGGCTGCGCATAGATGCGCCGGGCCGGGTCGTTAAGCACGGCGCCATCTTCCCAGCTGCCTTCCCAGAGCTTGTAGAGCACCTCCAGGTACTCGTCGGCCTGATCGTAGCGGCGGTCATGCTCGACCTGCTGGCTCAGGCCCATGGCCCGGGCGGCGCTGTCGAGGTAACCGGTGACGATATTCCAGCCAACCCGGCCGCGGCTCAGGTGATCGAGGGTCGACATGCGCCGGGCGAACAGATACGGCGGCTCGTAGGTGAGGTTGGCGGTCAGGCCGAAACCCAGGTTGCGGGTGACGGCGGCCATGGCCGAGACCAACAGCAGCGGGTCGTTGACCGGTAGTTGGATCGACTCCTTGAGCGGCACGTCCACTGAGTTCTGGTAGACGTCGTATACGCCAACGATATCGGCAATGAACAGGCCGTCGAACAGCCCGCGCTCAAGCAGTTGGGCCAGTTCGGTCCAGTACTCCAGGGTCTTGTATTGGGTCGAGTTGTCCCGTGGGTGAGTCCACAAGCCGTGGTTGATATGGCCGATGCAGTTCATGTTGAACGCATTGAGCAGGATCTTTTTCTTCGCCATCAGAGGGTCCCCCGGCGTGGAGGATTGATGTCGTTGAGGTAGTAGTTGCCGATGGCGTGGTACTTCCAGCGCACCGGGTCGTGCAGGGTGTGCACGCGGGCGTTGCGCCAGTGGCGATCGAGGCCATGTTCGGCCAGGGTCGCCTGGCTGCCGGCCAGTTCGAACAGGGTGCTGCCGGCGGCCAGGGATACTTCGGTGCTGATGGCCCGGGCTTCGGCCACGGCGATTGAGGCGTCGGCGAGGCTGTCGGCGGTGGTGTCGAGTTGGGCGCGGTCGAGGAATTCTCCGGCGCGGTCGAGCAGGGCTTCGCAGGCGCTCAGGCGCGCGCCGAGTTTGCCGAAGCTGTGCAATGTCAGCGGATCGTCCACGGCTTTGTCGCTGCCGGAGTCGATCCATGGCCGGGTGCGGGTCCGCACGAACACCAGGGCGTCGTCATAGGCGGCGCGGGCGATACCGGTGTCGATGGCGGCGTGAAGAATCTGCGCCAGGGGGCCGACCGTGGTCGGGCGCTCGAAGGCGCTTTGGAACGGCACGACATCGTCAGCCGGGACGAACACACTGTTGAACACCACCGAGCCGCTGCCGGTGGTGCGCTGGCCAAAGCCGCTCCAGTCGTCGATCACGCTCAGGCCCGGGCTGTCGGCGGCGACAAAGGCCAGTTGCTGGATGCCGCCGTCATCGATTACCGAGGTGGGAATGCGTTGCGCGTACAAGGCGCCGGTCGCGTAGAACTTGCGGCCATTGATGCGATAGCCATCGCCGTCGCGGCTCAGGCGGGTGGTGCGGTCATGGGCGGTGCGGGTGCCCAGTTCGGCCAGGGCATTGCCGAAACGCACACCGCGCAAGGCTTCGCCATACAGACGCTGTTGCTGGGCCAGGCTGCCGTTTACCCGCAGCACTTCCAGGGCATAGAAATGGTTTTGCGGGATCTGCCCGAGTGAAGCATCGGCAGCGGCAATCAGCGCAATGACTTTGGCCAGGGTGACGTTGGACACGCCAGCGCCGCCATAGGCTTTCGGCACGTTGATGCCCCACAGGCCGGACTGGCTGAACAGGTCGAGTTCGGCCAGGGGCAGGCGACGTTCGCGGTCGCGCAGGATGCTTTCGCGTTGAAACTGTGCAGCCAGTGCGGTGGCGATTTCCAGAGCCTGGGCGTCGTCACCGATCACGGCGGCGGGAGAGGTAAAACTCATAGGGTGGTGCTCCAGAGGTCTGGTTCAGATCCACGAATGGCGGGCAGGCAGGTTGCCGTTGAGGTTCCAGGCGCCGATGGCGTGGTATTTCCAGCGCACCGGGTCGTGCAGGGTGTGCACCCTTGCGTTGCGCCAGTGGCGGTCGAGATTGAATTCGGCGAGGGTGGCGCGGCTGCCGGACAGTTCGAACAGCTTCTCGCTGGCCAGCAGGGCGATTTCCGTGGTCAGCACCTTGGCCTCGGCCACGGCAATGGAGGCCCGGGCGGCGGAGTGCTCGTCGATCTCTGTGGCGGCGACTTCATCCAGTATTTGTCCGGCCTTGCGCAGCAGGGCTTCAGCGGCATGCAGGTCGAGCTTGAGCTTGCCGATATCGGCGATCACATAAGGGTCGTCGCTGGCACGTTCGACGTTGGCGTCCACCCACGGCCGCGAGCGCTCGCGGACAAAGCTGATGGCATCGTCAATGGCGCCACGGGCAATCCCGGCGTCGATGGCGGCCTGTATCAACTGCGAAACCGCGCCCTGAATATTCGGCACCAGGGCCTGGCGCCAGTTGTCGATCACCCGTTCGGCGTCGACTCTTACGCCCTCCAGCAACACCGTGCCACTGGCGGTGGTACGTTGGCCGAAGCCGGACCAGTCGTCGACGATGCTCAAGCCCGGCGTATTGCGCGGCACCAGAGCCAGCACCTGACGGCCTTCGTCATTGAGCGCTTTGACCGCAACCCAATGGGCGAAGAGGGCGCCGGTTGAGTAGAACTTCTGTCCATCAATGATGAATTGATCACCGTCGCGCCGGGCCCGGGCCTTGAGTTCCAGGGTGTTTTTCGTGCCGCGTTCGGGCCCGGCGTTACCGATGCGCCAGCCGTCCAGGACGCTCTGGAATAGCGCGCGTTTCTGCGGTTCGGTGGCGCAGCCCGCCACCAGTTGCAGAATGCCGAAATGATTCTGCGGAATCTGCCCCAGCGCCGGATCGGCGGTGCAAATAATGCGGAATACTTCGGCCAGGGTGGTAAATGAAACCTGTGGCCCGCCATAGGCACGGGTGATGGAAATACTGCCCAGGCCGCTGCGGGTGAAGTGTTCGATTTCCGCCCAGGGCAGTTTGCGCTCGCGGTCGCGTTGGGCGGCGTGGACTCGGGCAATGGCGGCCAGCTCATGGGCGGCGGCGATGGCATCGGCATCGGTGCGCAGGACCTTGGCGGGCAGCAATGGAGCGATGTTGTCCCGGCCCTGCTGTGGTGGTGTGCGGTTGACCGTAGAAATGACCATGGGAACCTCGTATGAAGCGCCGCATGGGCTGCGGCGGGGAAAATCAACGATGTCCGGTGGTCCGGTGCATATACCCTAATCGTGTATAAAAATTAAATAAACTAACGTTTAGGAATAAGCATAGAAGACGAATGTTAGCCTTTGCTTTAAAGGACGGTGGCATAGGTCAGGGTCAGAATAAAAATGCACACTACTGCGATGTCTTTGTGTTTCATGATGATTGTTCTCGTTATTAATCGTGTGTTTCTGATGCAGGCTAGCAGCGTGTCATAAGTGCGTCGGGGAAAAGCTGTAGGTATAAATGCAATGTTGGGTAGGAAAAGTCTGAATGTTTATAACTGTGTGCGCAAGTGCACAACTTTCGTCGTCTTGAAAGGCGGTGGTGCCGATACGGTGGATAGCGTGTCAGGGATTGTCCGCCGTATCGGCCATGTGCGCTGTGTTCGACGTTAAAGAGGTTTCTTTGCGTTGTTAGAAGTTTTGATAATGCGCGCCGGAGCCCAGCGCGAGTTATTTCCGGCGCGGTCAATGATGCAGTAGGTTATTTCCTGGGCCTCTTCGACGCAGGCTTCGCGAATGAACTCCGGCGGCACCGTGTAGATAACGGGCATGCCCACTTCGCGGGCACTGATGGCGGGCAGGTCCACGCGCAAGTCGCCCCAGCGCAGAGTGATTTCGTCATGGGCAGCCATGTTCAGATAGGGCGCAATGCTGACTGGCAGACCATCGAGTAGATGGCTGGAGTGCAGTCCGCGTTGCAGTACCGGATCGGGCAGTGTCAGGGGTTCCAGGCCCTGATTTTCTTCGGCGTCCGGGTCGAGCAACTGGCCGCCGGGCAGATCCAGCCTGACCCAGAGCGTGCAGGGCGCGGATGCTTCGGGCAGGCCACCGACCTTCATGACCCGATAGCTGATCTTGACCTTGCCGTTCTGTAGAAAGCTCTCTGGCACGCGTAAGGCGATAGTCTGGCCAATGTCAGCCAGGTCCAGGGTTTTCGAAGTCACGTAGCAACCTCCCCAGAGCAATTCGATAAGATCGCCTTCGTCCATGGTGGGGTAGGGGTCTATATGCACCGTCAGGTGAGCGGCGGCCAGACGACCAATACCCTGGTGATGAGCCTGGGGTACATGGGGGGCTGGCAGGGTGGGAGGAGTGGTCTTGCAGGTGTTAGAAGCCATTTATGAATACTCTTGATCGTCGTTTTTCCAGGGGCGGCACACGCACGTATACACAGGGAAAACGACTGAAAATTTAAGGGGTATTGAATGGTGGAATGCCGAAAGTTACGACAGGTATTGCAATATGTTGGACGATAATATTTGCAATAAAACAATGACGTTAAACCTTTCGCCGCCACCGAGCTAATGGGGTTATTGCGAGGCTGTCAAGAAGTAGTGTGAGTAAAATATGCTGAAAGAGTGAAGTCGGAAATTTCCCACGGATATCAGGTTGTTTATTTACTTTTTATTTATTGGTTGACCTACCGCAGGTGTTGCGGATTGCCTTTATGGTGCCGGAGAGAAGTTTTTCAGTATGTGAGGGTGTTTAAACATTACCAATAAATAGTGTGCGCAAGTGTGTATACAGGGTGATTCGCAAGGTTGAAAACAAGGCAAAAAAAGCGCCCGAAGGCGCTTCGTTCATGCGGTGGTGCAGATCAGTTGCGGCTGCGCTCGAGAAATTGCCGGGTGCGTTCCTCACGAGGGTTGGCAAACAGGGCCTTGGCCTCGCCCTGTTCGACGATGACGCCCTTGTCGATGAAGATCACCCGGTTGGCCACGTCTCTGGCGAAGCTCATTTCGTGGGTCACGATGACCATGGTGCGCTTTTCTTCGGCCAGGCTGCGGATGGTCGCCAGCACTTCGCCCACCAGCTCCGGGTCCAGTGCCGAAGTCGGCTCATCGAACAGAATGACTTCCGGCTCCATGGCCAGGGCCCGGGCAATCGCTACCCGCTGCTGCTGCCCACCGGACAGACGCCGCGGATAAGACTCTTCCTTGCCAGCCAGGCCAACCCTGGCCAGCAGCTTGCGACCCAGTGCGAGCGCCTGTTCCCGGGCCATCTTCTTGACCACGATGGGCCCTTCGATGACGTTTTCCAGCGCGGTGCGGTGGGGGAACAGGTTGAAGTTCTGGAACACGAAGCCGACGTGCTGGCGCAACTGGCGAATCAGCCCTTGCTGCTGGCTGAGCGGGCGGCTGCCATCGACGGCAATGTCGCCGACAACGATCTTGCCGCTGCTCGGTTCTTCGAGGAAGTTCAGGCAGCGCAGCAGGGTAGTCTTGCCCGAGCCGCTGGGGCCAATAATGGCCACCACTTCGCCAGCCTCGACCTTGAGATCAATGCCCTTGAGCACCTGCTGGCCCTTGAATTCCTTGGTCAGCTTTTCGACCACTATCATGCTCATGACTCCAGATCATGCCGATTGACCCGCGCTTCCAGACGGTTCTGCAAATGCGCGAGCAGGCTGGCGAGGATCCAGTAGATCAGGGCGGCGGCAAGGTACATGGTGAAGATTTCGAAGGTCCGGGCGGTGATCAACTGCGCCTGACGGAACAGCTCCGGCACCTGAATGGTGGCTGCCAGGGCGGTGTCCTTGACCAGTGAGATAAAACTGTTGCCCAGCGGCGGCAGGGCCGTGCGCGCAGCCTGTGGCAGGATGGCTCGGCGCATGGTCTGCGCGCGGGTCATGCCGATACTGGCGGCGGCTTCCCATTGTCCGCGGTCCACGGCACCGATGGCGGCACGCAGGATTTCGCAGGCATAGGCGCCCATGTTCAGGGAGAACCCGATCAGCGCTGCCGGCAGGGGATCGAGCTCGATCCCAACTTGCGGCAGGCCGTAATAGATCACGAACAGCTGTACCAGCAGGGGCGTGCCGCGAAAGAACGACACGTAGACCCTGGCGATACCGCTGAGCAGCCGCAAGCGTGACAGACGCATCAGTGCCAGGCCGAAGCCCAGCACCAATCCGAAGAACATCCCGCCCAGGCTGAGGATTACTGTGTAGTACGCGCCCTTGAGCAAGAAGGGCGCGGAGTCCAGCGCGAGCTGTAGGCTCTCTTCAATCATTTGGTCACGTCAGCCTTGAAGTACTTCTGCGACAGCTTGGCCAGGGTTCCGTCGGCGCGCAGTTTATCCAGGGCTTTGTTGAGCGCGGCGAGCAGTTCTGGCTCACCTTTACGCAAGGCGATACCGGCTTCCTGACGGGAGAACGGTTCGCCTGAGACGGCTAATGGCACCTTGCTCTTGTTGGCGATCTCAAGCGCTGCGAGACGGTCAACGAGGATTGCATCGACACGACCGACGCTCAGATCCTGAAGCTTGGTCGGATCATCGTCATAGGTCTTGACGATGGCGTCCGGCACATTGGTCTTGAGCCATTGCTCGTAGTTGGTGCCCAGGCCGACACCGACCTTGTGACCCTTGAGGTCTTCAGGCTTGTCGAACTTGCCAGCGTCTTTCTTCTGTACCAGCGCCTGGATGCCGGAAATGGTGTAGGGCTCGGAGAAGTCATATTTCTTTTTGCGCTCGTCGGAGATGGTCACCTGATTGACCACGACGTCCAGACGCTTGGATTCCAGGGCCGCGAGGATGCCGTCCCACTTGGTCGGTTGCAGCTTGACCTTGACGCCCAGCTCCTTGGCCAGGGCTTCGGACAGCTCGACTTCGAAACCGGCCAGTTTGCCGTCTTCGCCGACGAAGCTGAACGGCGGGTAGGTGCCTTCCAGGCCGACGTTGAGGGTGCCGTTCTTCTGGATGGTAGCGAGCTGCTCACCGGCAGTGGCTTGGGTCATCAGGCTGGCGCCCATGACCAGACCCATGGCGGAAACGAGCAGTGTGCGGCGGATGGCAGACAGATTCATACGAGCCCCTTGTTTTAGGAATGTTTTGGCTTGAAGCCTTTAACCAGCTTTTGCGGCACTTGAACAGCCCCCGTGCCTTGGGCCGCGACTATAGAGAGGCGGCCCATATGAAATAAAATAATTAAAATCTATTTGTTTGTTCGCTTTGAGTATAAGCGTCTAGGTCGGTCAGTCACCGAATAGCCCAGGATAGGCAAACAGCGCCGGAGCGCCGCCGGTATGCAGGAATATCAGCGGGCCGTCGTCGAAACGCTGGCGACCGATGCCGTCGAGCAAGCCGGCCATGGCCTTGCCGGTATAGACCGGATCGAGCAACAGACCTTCGTGGCTGGCGACCAGTTTCACGGCGGCCAGGGTGCCCGCATTGGGCTCGCCGTAACGCGGGCCGTAATACTCGTCCCACAGATGCACTTTAAAGGCGTCCGGCAGCGGCACGCCCAACAGCTCGGCGGTGCGCTCGGCCAGGCCCTGTACTTTCGGGAACTGAGTTTCTTCCGGGCGCGACACGGTGATACCGACAACGGGCAGGCCCGGCAGCTCTTCGGCCAGGGCCAGTGCCAGGCCGCTATGGGTGCCGGCGCTGCCCGAGGCCAAGACCACGGCGGCGAAATCCAGGCCGGTCAGTTTGATCTGCTCGGCCAGTTCCAGCCCGGCCCGCACGTAACCCAGGGCACCGAGGGCATTGGAGCCGCCGATGGGCACCAGATATGGCTTCTTGCCACTGGAGCTCAGGCGCGCAGCGACGGCCTGCAACTGTTCATCGGCGTTATCGAGGTTTTCCACCAGTTCGACCCGCGCGTCGAACAGGTCCAGCAGCAGGCGGTTGCCGTTGTGCAGATAGTTGCTGTCTTCACTGGCGATGGGGTTTTCCAGCAGGGCTACGCAACCCAGGCCCAGTTGCGCGGCCAGCGCAGCGGTCTGGCGGACGTGGTTGGACTGGATGGCACCGGCGGTGACCAGTGTGTCGGCACCCTGGGCCAGGGCATCGGCGGCCAGGTATTCGAGCTTGCGCAGCTTGTTGCCGCCCAGCGCCATTGGCGTGGTGTCATCGCGCTTGACGTAGATATCGCGTCCCGCCCACTCAGACAGGCGTGCAAGTTTCACCAGCGGCGTCGGCGCACCTAGCAGGTCCAGGCGGTTAAAGCGGGCGAGCTGTTGTTTGATCATGAGGGTCGATGAGCCGTACAGATAAGTCGCAGGACTATAGGGCAGAGGTTTCCCCCACAGCAACCGTCACGTACTTATGCGATGAGCGCTTGGTCGCCGCACAAATTGTTATTTTTTCCCCATAAAAGTTTGCCGTAGAGTGGCCGCATCAGCGGTCGCCACCAAAAAAGACCGCGTCCTGTCAGGAGATGTCAGCGTGAGCGAACTAACCAAAGCCGCCGTCAACGGTCGCTCCAGTCATTGGCAATTGCAGGGCATCGTCAGCCAGCTGCGTGAAGCTCGGGCCGACTGGCGCACCCGCAATGGCCGGGTCAGCGGCGAGCATGGCGGGCGCGAACTGCCTTCGCGTGCGGCCATGGCGGAGATCCTCGAGGCCCTCAGCGGTGCCCTTTTTCCCATGCGCCTGGGGCCGGTGGATCTGCGCGAAGAGAGCGAGGACTTCTACGTCGGCCACACTCTCGACGTGGCCCTCAACGCGCTGCTGGCCCAGGCCCGACTGGAGCTGCGCTATGTCGCCCATCAGCGCGGCGAGGACGTGTCCGGCCTGGACCAGAAAGCCCTGGAGTTGATTCAAGGTTTTGCCACGGCCCTGCCGGGGATTCGCCTGTTGCTCGATACCGACGTGCTGGCCGCCTATCACGGCGACCCGGCCGCCCGTAGCGTCGACGAGGTGCTGCTGTGCTATCCGGGGATTCTCGCGGTGATCCATCATCGTCTGGCCCACTACCTGTATCGCGCCGGGCTGCCGTTGTTGGCGCGGATCAGCTCGGAACTCGCCCACTCGGCCACCGGCATCGACATCCACCCCGGCGCGCAGATCGGCGCCAGCTTCTTTATTGACCACGGGACGGGTGTGGTGATCGGCGAAACCGCGATCATTGGCGAGCGTGTGCGTATCTATCAGGCGGTGACCCTGGGCGCCAAACGCTTCCCGGCCGATGAAGACGGCCAGTTGCAGAAAGGCCATGCGCGTCACCCGATAGTCGAGGACGACGTAGTGATCTATGCCGGTGCGACCATTCTTGGGCGCATCACCATCGGCCAGGGCTCGACGGTGGGCGGCAACGTCTGGCTGACCCGCAGCGTACCGGCGGGCTGCAACCTGACCCAAGCCAATCTGCTGCAGGCGCAGACCGACCATGGCTGCCAGCAGAAGGGCCGGGAATGATCCTGGCGGTGTGACCCACGTCGCAATTGGACGTGCTGCCTGTCGGGTTGGATTGAACAGGCGGCACCCCAGCCTCATGCTGAGGCCTTACAGGATGCGGGCTATGGTTGCCATCTATGAGGCGGCTAACTGCCATTAGTCTTTTTGTCGGGTATTCCGCCTCTATTGCTGTTTCAATAGCCATGTTCGCTTTCTGAACAGAGGATCATTCCATGCAAGTGACATTGAACAACTCCGTTTACCCGGGCCTCAGCGCCATGCAGGTTGGCGAGACTCGTGTCGATCAGGCAGCCAGTCAGCTCGCCAATAACAACATCGAAATCTCTGGCCGCAGCCAGTCTTCGGATTTCCAGTTGGAGCGTTTGCGCGCGGTTGACCGTTCCCAGCGTTCGGACATGGCGACCAACGTCGTTGAGCTGGAATCGGGCAAGAACCAGGTTCAGGCCGGTGCCGCTGTGCAAAAGGCCAGCGATGAAATGCTCGGTACATTGATTAACGTAACTGCCTGATTAACCCCCTTCTTGCCGTGCGAATCTGCGCACGGCAGCCGTATGAATCTTTCGCTATCACGTCCCTGTATCGCCCTCGCAACACCTTCCTGCTCAACTAGACTTCCTGCTATCGCACAAATCGTTGTGGGAGCGTGGCTTGCCCGCGAAGAAGTCAGTGCATCCCACCTATTCTTTCCAAGCCAAAAATCGCTTTCGCGGGCAAGCCACGCTCCCACCTAAATCGACGCAGCCCGCTTGACAAGATTTGGGCGTAAACGTATGTTTCAAACACCCGTTTGATCGACAGGCATCAGAGAGTTGTCCGGTGCTCTTCATCGCACCGATCGGTCACTCATTCCAGGATTCATCAGCAGAGGTTTATCGCTATGCCTGAATACAAGGCCCCCTTGCGTGATATTCGCTTCGTACGTGACGAACTGCTCGGTTACGCAGCTCACTACGAAAGCCTGCCGGCTTGCCAGGACGCTACGCCTGACATGGTGGACGCCATTCTCGAAGAGGGCGCCAAGTTCTGCGAGCAGGTACTGGCTCCGCTGAACCGTGTAGGCGATACCGAGGGCTGCACCTGGAGTGAAACCGGCGTGAAGACGCCGACCGGCTTCAAACAGGCATACAAACAATTCGTCGAAGGCGGCTGGCCAAGCCTGGCCCATGACGTCGCTCATGGTGGCCAGGGCCTGCCTGAGTCGCTGGGCCTTGCGGTCAGCGAGATGGTCGGTGAAGCCAACTGGTCGTGGGGCATGTACCCAGGCCTGTCCCATGGTGCGATGAACACCATTTCCGAGCACGGCACGCCAGAGCAACAAGACGCTTATCTGACCAAACTGGTTTCCGGCGAATGGACCGGTACCATGTGCCTGACCGAACCGCACTGTGGCACTGACCTTGGCATGCTGCGCACCAAGGCCGAGCCTCAGGCCGACGGTAGCTACAAGGTGTCGGGCACCAAGATTTTCATCTCCGCCGGTGAGCACGACATGGCCGATAACATCGTCCATATCGTCCTGGCCCGCCTGCCCGATGCACCGGCCGGCACCAAAGGTATCTCGCTGTTTATCGTGCCCAAGTTCATTCCTTCGATCGAAGGCAGCATCGGTGAGCGCAACGCCGTCACTTGCGGTTCCATCGAACACAAGATGGGCATCCACGGCAACGCCACCTGCGTGATGAACTTCGACGGCGCGACCGGTTACCTGATCGGCCCGGCGAACAAGGGCCTGAACTGTATGTTCACGTTCATGAACACCGCGCGCCTGGGTACTGCGCTGCAAGGCCTGGCCCACGCCGAAATCGGTTTCCAGGGCGGCCTGAAATACGCTCGTGAACGTCTGCAGATGCGTTCCCTGACCGGTCCTAAATCTCCGGAAAAAGCCGCTGACGCGATCATCGTGCACCCGGACGTACGCCGCATGCTGCTGACCATGAAGGCTTTCGCCGAAGGTACGCGGGCCATGGTGTACTTCACTGCCAAACAGGTCGATATCGTCAAGTACAGCGAAGACGCCGACGCCAAGAAAGCCGCTGATGCACTGCTGGCCTTCATGACGCCTATCGCCAAAGCCTTCATGACTGAAGTGGGCTTCGAGTCCGCCAACCATGGCGTACAGATCTACGGCGGCCACGGCTTCATCGCCGAGTGGGGCATGGAGCAGAACGTTCGCGACAGCCGTATTTCCATGCTGTACGAAGGCACCACCGGCATCCAGGCGCTCGACCTGCTGGGCCGTAAAGTGCTGATGAGCCAAGGCGAAGCACTGAAAAGCTTCACCAAGATCGTCCATAAGTTCTGCCAGGGCAACGAAGGCAACGCTGCTGTTCAGGAGTTCGTCACCCCGTTGGCGGCACTGAACAAAGAGTGGGGCGAGCTGACCATGAAGATCGGCATGGCCGCCATGAAAGACCGCGAAGAAGTGGGCGCGGCCTCGGTGGACTACGTGATGTATTCGGGTTACGCCTGCCTGGCTTACTTCTGGGCTGACATGGCGCGTCTGGCAGCGGAAAAACTGGCCGCTGGCACCACTGAAGAAGCCTTCTATAACGCCAAGTTGCAGACTGCTCGCTTCTACTTCCAGCGCATCCTGCCGCGTACCCGTACCCACGTGGCCGCGATCCTGTCGGGTGCCCATAACCTGATGGACATGAAAGAAGAAGATTTCGCACTGGGCTACTAAGTCCCCGTCGCGTTTTTCTCAAAGGCCGCCTCCCTGTATGGGGAGGCGGCTTTTTTTTTGGATTTGTCCCGGCCAACACGTATCCGATGGAGCGAAGCTTGCCCGCGAAAGCGACACCGCGTTTTTCAAGGCGTGTCGCGTCATCGTTCTTCGCGGGCAAGCCTCGCTCCAACGCAGGCACCAAAAGCTTCATCTCAGGCCGATAAACCTTTTCCCTTTCCTGCCGTTAAAGAAAGAAGCCTGCTATTTAGTACTACTGAATGCATTAATCATCCGTTGAGGGCACAATGCCATCATACGAGTTCTTTACCCTGGTGCCGGGTAGGAGACACCCCCTTGCTGCGTTCTTCAGCTACACGCTTCAGCCATTTCGTACCCTCATTGGTGCTTCTTCTTGCCGGGCTCGCAGCCGCGTACGTCAAGGACCTGAACGTCTTCTTCACTTCACTGTTCAACGTCCTGCCGACCCTGGTGCTGCTGCTGGGCGGGGCCTACTGCACGGTGTATCGGCGCCAGCGTGAGCTGTTCCTGATGCTCACGGTGTACGTCGCCTATTTCCTGCTTGATACCCAGACCGATTACTACCGGGACAACGGCAAGGTCCGCGAAGACGCGGCGGTGGTGTTCCACCTGATCTGCCTGTTGCTGCCGGTCTTGTATGGCGTATTTGCTGCCTGGGAGGAGCGCACGCACTTGCTGCAGGACATGGTGGCCCGCGCCGCTGTGCTGCTGGCGGTGGGCGGCGTCGCCTTGGGCCTTGAGCAGAGTTACCCGGAGGCGCTGCTGGCCTGGCTGGCGGATATTCGCTGGCCGGCGCTGCACGGCTCGTGGATGAGCCTGATCCAGCTTTCCTACGCGATGTTCCTGCTGGCCTTCGGCCTGTTGATCACCCAGTACGTGCAAAAGCCGCGGCCCTTGCATGCGGCGCAACTGGTGGGCCTGCTCGGGCTGTTTTGGGCCTTGCCGAAAACCTTTATTCTGCCGTTCACCCTGAATATCCTGTGCAGCCAGGTGATGCTGATGATCGCCGCTGCGGTAGCCCATGAGGCCTATCAGATGGCCTTCCGCGACGAGCTCACCGGTCTGCCGGGGCGTCGCGCGCTCAACGAACGGATGCAGCGCCTGGGCCGCAACTATGTGTTGGCCATGGGCGACGTTGATCACTTCAAGAAATTCAACGACACCCATGGCCATGATGTCGGCGACCAGGTGTTGCGTCTGGTGGCGAGCAAACTGGCGAAGATCACCAACGGCGGCGGGCGTGCCTATCGCTATGGCGGTGAAGAATTTGCCATTGTCTTCGCGGGCAAGACGGTGGAGGAATGCCTGCCGCACCTCGAGGTTATCCGCGAGTCTATCGCCAACTACAGCATCCAGCTGCGCAACCCTGACAGTCGCCCCCAGGACGACCTACAGGGGCGGCAGAAGCGTGGCGGTGCAGGGGCTTCAGCGGTTTCGGTGACTGTCAGCATCGGCGTCGCCGAGCGCCTGCCGGAACACCGCACGCCGGACGAAGTACTCAAGTCTGCCGACCAGGCGCTTTACAGCGCCAAGGGCGCAGGGCGTAACTGCGTCATGGTGTTCGGCCAGCAGAGCAAGCGGGGCGCAGTGCGGGCGCCGGAGATGGCGGGATAGATCACAGGCTTTTGTGGGACAAGCTTGCTTGCCAAGGCAATGTCTTGGTCGCAGAAAATGTGCCGGATGTACTCGCGCTTTCGCAAGCAAGCTTGCTCCCACCAATCATTCCAATTAAAGAAATTTTGTGACCTTGTAAGTGAAAATAGTCACTACTTGACCCTATGTGTCGAAAATGATCTTGGGATACACTCGGCCGCAATCGACACTGCGGCTCTGAAACTTGTGAGCCGGGTCATTCCCCCAGGATCCAGCTCCTGTTTTGCGAGGTATGCCATGGCTGACTACAAAGCCCCCCTGCGCGATATGCGCTTTGTCCTCAATGAAGTCTTCGAAGTGTCCAAGCGCTGGGCCCGGCTGCCGCAACTGACAGACGTGGTCGATGCCGAAACCGTCGAAGCCATTCTTGAAGAAGCAGGCAAGGTCACCAGCAAAACCATCGCGCCCCTGAGTCGCGCGGCCGACGAAGAAGGCTGTCACTGGAAAGACACCGCAGTCACCACACCCGCCGGCTTCCCCCAGGCCTACCAGACCTACGCCGAAGGCGGCTGGGTGGGTGTCGGCGGCAACCCTGAGTTCGGCGGCATGGGCATGCCCAAGGTGGTCTCGGCCCAGGTCGAGGAAATGCTCAACTCGGCGAGCCTGGCCTTCGGTCTGTATCCGATGCTGACGTCCGGTGCCTGCGTATCGATCAATACCCACGCTACCGAAGAACTGAAGGCGATCTACCTGCCGAACATGTACGCCGGTACCTGGGCTGGGTCCATGTGCCTGACCGAAGCCCACGCCGGTACCGACCTGGGCATCATCCGCACCAAGGCCGAGCCTCAGGCCGATGGTGCCTACAAGATCAGCGGCACGAAGATTTTCATCACCGGCGGCGAACACGACCTGACCGAGAACATCATCCATCTGGTCCTGGCCAAGCTGCCCGATGCGCCAGCCGGTCCAAAAGGCATCTCGCTGTTCCTGGTGCCCAAATTCATGGTCAATGCCGATGGCAGCCTGGGCGAGCGCAATACCGTCAGCTGTGGTTCCATCGAGCACAAGATGGGCATTCAGGCCTCGGCCACCTGCGTGATCAACTTCGACGGCGCCACCGGTTATCTGGTCGGCGAGCCGAACAAAGGCCTGGCGGCGATGTTCACCATGATGAACTACGAGCGTCTGGGCGTCGGCATTCAGGGCCTGGCCTCGGGTGAGCGCTCCTACCAGAACGCCGTGGACTACGCCCGCGACCGCCTGCAAAGCCGCGCGCCGACGGGTGCGCAGCAGAAAGACAAAGTGGCCGACCCGATCATCGTCCACCCGGATGTGCGCCGCATGTTGCTGACCATGAAGGCCAACAACGAAGGCGGTCGTGCGTTCTCCACCTACGTGGCCATGCAACTGGACACCGCGAAATACAGCGAAGACGACGCCGAGCGTGAGCGTGCCGACGCATTAGTCGCCCTGCTGACTCCCGTCGCCAAGGCTTTCCTCACCGACCTGGGCCTGGAAACCACCGTACATGGCCAGCAAGTGTTCGGCGGCCACGGCTACATTCGCGAGTGGGGTCAGGAGCAGTTGGTGCGCGACGTGCGCATCACCCAGATCTACGAAGGCACCAACGGCATCCAGGCGCTGGATCTGGTCGGGCGCAAGATCGTTGGCAGCGGCGGGGCGTACTACAACCTGTTTGCTGACGAGATCCGTCAGTTCATCGCCTCATGCGACAACTCGGTCAGTGAGTTCACCAAGCCCCTGAGCGCCGCCTTGACCACGCTGGACGAACTGACCGGCTGGGTACTGGATCGCTCGCGTAACAACCCCAACGAAATCGGCGCCGCGTCAGTCGAGTATCTGCATGTCTTCGGCTACACCGCCTACGCCTATCTGTGGGCGATGATGGCCAAGGCCGCACTGGGCAAGGAACAACAGGAAGACTTCTACGCCAGCAAGCTGGGCACTGCGCGCTTCTTCTTCGCTCGCCTGCTGCCGCGCATTCACTCGCTCAATGCGTCGGTGCGGGCAGGCAGTGAATCGCTGTTCCTGCTGGATGCGTCGCAGTTCTGATGATCTGAACGCAAACGCCAGATACCAACTGAATCACTGTGGTTTTGTGGGACCGGCTTTAGCCGGGAAGACGCAACGGCAAGCGATAAAGAAGTATTGATCCTGCCTACGCCTTCCCGGCTGAAGCCGGTCCCACATGGGTCCTGGGTATGTCGCACAAAATCATCAGCTGAAATGCATTTGTAAGCATTTGCTTACACGCCGTGGTGCTGTTTGGCCATATCGGCAAGATGGATCCAAAGCTAATCTACTTCACATGGACGTCGCGCAGGATGCGCTTAAATAGATAACAGGGACACGTAGGGAAAGCCTGCCAGGATGGTGGGACGAAAGGGATATCACGGGAAACAATATGCAAAACCCCGCTTCGGCGGGGTTTTCTTTGTGTGCGCGATTCAGGTCGGCGTCAAGCCTTCCAGTGGTGCCGTGCGCACATCTTCCAGCAACGAACGCAGCAACTCGATGGTTGCCTGCTGGCGCTGCGCATCGCGATAAACCAGACCAATCTGCAACGGCACTCTTGGCTCGCTGAGAGGCTTCCATAGCAACTCAGGGTTCTGTTGCGCTTGTCGGGCGCGGCCGGGTAGCACGGTGACCAGATGGGTGTGTTCCAGGCTGTCGAGAATCACCGCCATGCTGTTGAGCTCGGCCTGCACGTGAGGCCGGCGCCCCAGATTGGCCAACTGCATCTGCCACAACTGGCGAACCTGAAACTCCTCGCCCAGCAATAGCATTGGCAAGTCCGCCGCCTGATTTAGCGACACCTTTTTGAACTCGCGCAACGGGTGGCTGGCGGGCATGACCAGTTGCAACTCGTCTTCGTACAGCAACAGGCTGTGCAGGCCCGGTTGGCGCGGCGGCAGGTAGCTGATGCCGATATCCAGCGAGCCATTGAGCAGGCGTCGCTCCACTTCCATGCCGGTCAGCTCGTAGATCTGCACTACCAGGTGCGGTTGGGCCTTGCGGATGCGTTCGAGCATCTGCGGCACCAGGCTGGGGTGCACGGTCTGCAGTACGCCGATGGCCAACGTGCGCAGGGCCTGGCCCTTGAAGTGACGCAAAGCCTCGCGGGCGCGCTCCATGCCTTCGAGCAACGGCACCGCATGGTTGTACAACGTATGGGCCGCCAGGGTCGGCAACAGGCGTTTGCTGCTGCGTTCGAACAGACTGACATCCAGGCTGGTTTCCAGATGGCGGATCTGCTGCGACAACGCTGGTTGCGATAGCGAAAGACGCTCCGCAGCCCGGCCCACATGGCCTTCTTCAAACACCGCGACGAAATATCGCAGTTGCCGCATATCCATAAGTAACTCTTATCGAAAAAGCTCGAAAATCGAAATGGCCGTACGTCGCTCGTGGGCATAGTCTAGCCCCTATTCCAAGGGCGTAAGGGCTAAAAATCGTGATGGGCAACGTGACTGTTGATGGTGTTTACATAGGGAAAGCGAAAAACCTAGGTCACGGATTGATCATTGATGTTGATAAGCAGCGCCTTGACCGCCGCATCTGGTTGTGGCCACAGGGCCTCGGCACTGATGAGCATGGCGACCCGCGCTTCCATACCGGCCCCGAGCGGGCGGTGCATCACTACCCGGCCGAGCACTACGCCTACTGGCGCAAGCTTTATCCGCATATCGACTGGAGCGCGCCAGCCTTCGGCGAAAACCTCGCGACCCATGGCGTCACCGAAGAACAGGTGTGCCTGGGCGATATGTTTCGCTGGGGCGGCGCCTTGTTGCAAGTCAGCCAGCCGCGCTCGCCCTGCTATCGTCTCAGCCAGCGCTGGGGTCTGCAGGATTTGCCACAAGAGGCACAGGACACGGGGCGTTGCGGCTGGTTCTATCGTGTGCTCAAGCCCGGTTTTGTCAGCGCCGAGGACTCCCTCGAACTGATCCAGCGCAGCTATCCCGGCCTGACCGTGGCCTGGGCCTTACGCAGCTTTTTTCTGGAGCCGCTGGAGCACAGCAACCTGAAGAAGCTGGTGGATTGCCCGGCGCTGTCTTCACGCTGGCGCGACATTGCCCTCAAGCGCCTGCGCAGCGGTCGGGTCGAGGATTGGACCGACCGTTTGCTCGGCCTGCCACTGGAAGGGTTGCGCGCATGAATCTGTTCAAGTTGCGACGCCCGGTCATTGATATTGACGACGCCACCCAAAGCCAGGCCTTGCCCGCGCAACGCCGGGATATTTCCAGCCGCCATCTGATGCCGGGTGCCGAGCGCAGTGATCCGGTATTCGTCCGTGGTCAGGGCTCGTGGCTGTGGGACTGCGAAGGCCGCCCGTATCTGGACTTCAATCAGGGCGGCGCGGTGAACAGCCTCGGTCACAGCCCGGCCGTGCTGATTCGGGCCTTGAATAATCAGGCCATGGCACTGATCAACCCCGGCGCCGGCCTGCACCATCGCGGCGTAGTCGACCTGGCGCAACGTCTGTGCGAAAGCACCGGTAGCGATCAGGCCTACCTGCTCAACAGCGGCAGCGAGGCCTGCGAAGCCGCGATCAAGCTGGCGCGCAAATGGGGCCGGAACCACCGTGGCGGCGCCATTGGCATCATCACTGCGCGGCAAGGCTGCCACGGCCGCAGCATCACCGCGCTATCGGCTTCGGGCTACGAGAATGGCCTGCCCGGCTTCAGCCAGGTGCCATTCAACGATCTGGCTGCGCTGCACAGCGCTGTCGATGCCCAGACCGTGGCGATTATCCTCGAGCCGATCCAGAGCGAAGCGGGGGTCATCCCCGCCACCCATGACTATCTGCAAGGCGTGGCCAAGCTGTGCCGTGAACTGGGCATCCTGCTGATCCTCGATGAAGTGCAGACAGGCATCGGCCGCTGCGGCACTTTACTTTGCGAAGAAACCTACGACATTCGCGCCGATATCGTCGTCCTTGGCAAAGGCCTGGGCGGCGGTGTGCCTCTGGCGGCCTTGTTGGCGCGAGGCAAAGCCTGCTGCGCCGAACGGGGTGAGTTGGAGGGCAGCCACCATGGCAATGCGCTGATGACGGCCGCCGGGCTGGCCGTGCTGCACAGCGTGCTGGAGGAAGGTTTTTTGCAACGGGTACGCGAGACCGGCGAGTGCCTGCAACAGGGTCTGACGCGTCTGAGCCTGCGCTATCAACACGGCGAAGTGCGCGGCCAAGGCCTGCTTTGGGGCATGCAACTGGACAGCGACTCGGCCGCCGCCGTGGTTGCCGCCGCACAACTCGAGGGCCTGCTGCTCAATGCCCCGCAAGCTGGCTGCTTGCGCTTCTCCCCAGCCCTGACCGTCAGCCGCGCCAATATTGACGAGATGCTTCAGCGCCTGGGTCGTGCCTTCGCCCGGGCCAGGACAGCCCGCCTGAATCAAGGCGGCAAGCAGTCGATCTGACTCACTGTGTAAACCGAACCGTCGCGTTAGTAACGCGTTGCCCCGCACCGGAGGTCTTGGTGCGGGGCTTTTTATTGAGAAAGCGGCGATACCTGTAGGAGATGATCTCATGATACTGGCTCGATGCCATTTCCCCGTGGAACCCTGATGCAGCCCCAAGGTCGATTAGCTATAGGGCGTAATTGAACGCCCACCATCAGGAGCCTGACCCATGGATATCATCCGTATCATCATCGCCATTCTGCTGCCGCCGCTGGGTGTGTTCCTTCAGGTCGGTTTTGCCGGGGCGTTCTGGCTCAATATCCTGCTGACGCTGCTGGGCTACTTCCCCGGCATCATCCATGCGGTTTACATCATCGCCAGTCGTAAATAAGCCCGATCAGATCTAAGCAATCCGCGGGACCTGAAGTGAAAGCATGTCCTGCAGGAGCCGGCTTGCTGGCGATTGCTTTTGACCAGTCGATGAATGTGTCGGCTGTTCTATCGCATCGCCAGCAAGCCGGCTCCCACGTTTATAGTGCCAGGTGCCTGACCCTGACGATCAATGGCTACTCTGCCGCCGCTCCCCCTCAAGTACAGCCTGATAGAACGCGCATTCCTTCTCCAACGCATCGGCCTGGTTTTTGGCCTTGCGAAAGCCGTGCTGTTCGTCGGGATAGTAGTGGGCTTCGACGCGGGTGCCGTTGCTTTGCAGGGCCTTGACCATGGTGCGGGTCTGTTCCGGGACGACTACGACGTCGAGTTCGCCCTGGAAGAAGATCACCGGTACGTGGATGCGCGCGGCGTGGAGCAGCGGGGTGCGGGTCTGGTAGCGCTCCGCGTCCTTGTCCGGATCGCCGATCAGCCAGTCCAGGTATTGCGCCTCAAACTTGTGGGTGACCTTGCTCAGTGCAAGCGGGTCGCTGACGCCATACAGGCTGGCGCCGCCGCGGAAGACGTGGCGGAACGCCAAAGCGCACAGGGCGGTATAGCCGCCGGCACTGCCACCACGGATGAACGCCTGTTGTTCGTTGATCAGACCGCGCTCGGCCAAGTGGGTGACCACGGCGCAGGCATCATCGACGTCGGCCACGCCCCAGTTCAGGTGCAGGGCGTTGCGGTAGATGCGGCCGTAGCCGGTGCTGCCGCGATAGTTGAGGTCGGCCACGGCAAAGCCGCGCTGGCTCCAATACTGGATGCGCAGGTCGAGCACCGGATAGCAGGCCGAGGTCGGGCCGCCATGGATAAACACCACCAGTGGCGGTTTGGCTGCGCCGTTGATCGGCGGGTAGAAGTAGCCGTGGGCCTGGACCTTGCCGTTCGGGCCGCTGGCATAGCGCAGCGGTTGAGCACGGCTGATACGGGCGGCGGGCAGCGGTGAGCCGCCACCGGCAATCATCTTTGATTTGCGCGTCTTGCGGTTGATGGCAATGACGGTGGGCAGGCAGGTGGCCGAGGCGGCGACGCAGTAAATGTTTTCGTCGTCGATGGTCAGGCTGCGGAAGCGGCTGTATTCGCCGCTGTAGTCGGTGACTACGCCATGGTTGTCACGCAGGCCCAGCACCGCAACGCCGTTTTCCGACCAACTGGCGAGGTAGGCGCCCATGTCGATGGCCAGCCAGCTACGTGCCCCCAGTTGCCAGGGCGCCGGGGCGTGGTCGGCATCGGCAGCCTTGAGGTGGGTCAGGCCGAACGAGCCTTCGACGCACGGCTGCCAGTACCCTTCCTGATCGCTCAGGCAGTACAGGCGGTTATGGGCATCGAAGCAGGGCTGCTGGATCGATTCTTCATCACGATCCCCAGCCAGGCAGCGAGGCTCGGACCAGCCGCCGGTCTCCAGACGCTTGCACATCATCAGCAATGTGCTGGTCCAGGGTTGATGGGGTTTGAACCATTCGACCCAGGCCAGGCGCTGGCCGTCCGGGCTCATGGTCGGCGAGGCATAGAAATCGGCGCCACGGGCCAGGACCAGGCGCTTGCCGTCGCGGATGTCGAGGGACACCAGTTGATGGATGTCCTTGTCTTCTTCCACGGCCAGGACCAGGCCGTTGGAGAAGTGCAGGTCGCCATAGCGCTTGCGCCCGCGGGTGAGGGCCTTGGGTTCGCCTTCTTCGAAGGGCTGCACATAAATCTGTTGATCGCTTTCGTTGACGAAGATGACCGAGTCTTCCGTCAGGCAGAACGCGCCACCGCCGTACTCATAGACCCGGCTGCGTACGCTGAACTCGGCAGGCGTCAGGCAGGTGATGGTTTCCTCGAACCTGCGCCATATTCGGCTGCTGCCCTCGGCGGGGCGATATTCATTCCAGAACAGGCCGGCCGGGCTGATTTGCAGTTCCGCAAAGTCGACGCCTGCCGCGACGGCCTGGGCTGCTGTGAGGGTTTCAGGATCTAGCGATGAGGCGCGAATTTCTGTCATTGCGAAATGCCATCTCGTCTATTTTTTGGCTAGCATACCCGGCTTCTTCGCGCGCTTGAATGATCAATTTATGATCTAAGGATTTTCCGCATACGGGGTCAGCATTTGCCGCATTCCCGGTCAGCATGAAGGCCTGACAACGGCAGCCGCCGAAGTCCTTTTCCTTCTCGTCGCACGAGCGGCAGGGCTCGGGCATCCAGTCATAGCCACGGAAACGGTTGAAGCCGAACGAGTCGTACCAGATGTGTTGCAGGCTATGGTCGCGCACGTTGGGGAACTGGATCGGCATCTGCCGCGCGCCGTGACAGGGCAGGGCGGTGCCGTCCGGGGTGACGGTGAGGAACAGGCTGCCCCAGCCGTTCATGCAGGCTTTGGGCCGCTCTTCGTAATAGTCGGGGGTGACGAAGATCAGCTTGCACGGATGATTCTCGGCCGCCAGCTTGTCGCGGTATTCGTTGGTGATGCGCTCGGCCCGGACCAATTGTTCTTTGCTCGGCAGCAGCCCTGCGCGGTTAAGGTAGGCCCAGCCGTAGAACTGACAGGTGGCCAGCTCGACGAAGTCCGCTTCCAGGGCCAGGCACAGCTCGATGATGCGGTCGATGCGGTCAATGTTGTGCCGGTGGGTGACGAAGTTGAGGACCATGGGGTAGCCATGCTTCTTCACCGCTTTGGCCATTTCCAGCTTGTGGGCGAAGGCTTTTTTCGAGCCTGCGAGCATGTTATTGACCTGCTCGTCACTGGCCTGGAAGCTGATCTGAATATGGTCCAGCCCGGCTTCCTTGAAGTCGATGATCTTCTGCTCGGTCAGGCCGATACCGGAGGTGATCAGGTTGGTGTAGTAGCCCAGGCGCCGGGCTTCGCGGATCAGTTCGGCGAGGTCCTGACGGACCAACGGTTCGCCGCCGGAAAAACCGATCTGCGCCGCGCCCATCTGCCGCGCTTCGGCCATGACCTTGAACCATTGCTCGGTGCTCAGCTCCTGGCCCTGTTGGGCAAAATCCAGGGGGTTGGAGCAATACGGGCATTGCAGCGGGCAACGGTAGGTCAGCTCGGCGAGCAGCCACAGCGGCAGGCCGGTTTCGGGCTTGGGGGGCAGCTCAGGCAAGTTCGATCCAGTGTTCAGCACGGGCGACCTCCATGAATTGCTCGACGTCTTCACCAAGCTCCGGCACGCCGGGAAATTGCTCGTCGAGCAGGGCGATGATCGCCGCCACTGAGCGCTGCCCGTCGATCAGGCCACCGATGGCGGCGGCGCTTTCGTTGAGCTTGATCATGCCTTCCGGGTAGAGCAGCACATGGCCGTTCTGCGCCGGTTCGAACTGGTAGCGATAGCCACGCCGCCAGTTTGGAATGCGATTGCGATCAAAACTCATAACTCGATCCCCCGGTGCCAGACCCGTTGGTCGGTGACGCTGTGATAGGGCGGCCTGTGCAGCTCGTAGGCCATGCTCATGGCGTCCAGCATGCTCCACAAAATGTCCAGTTTGAACTGGAGGATTTCCAGCATGCGCTGCTGGCCGTCAAAGGTGGTGTAGTGCTCCAGGGTGATGGCCAGCCCGTGCTCGACATCGCGCCGGGCCTGGCTCAGGCGGCTGCGGAAGTATTCGTAGCCGCTGGGGTCGATCCACGGGTAGTGCTGCGGCCAGCTGTCCAGGCGCGACTGATGGATGAGCGGTGCGAACATTTCAGTCAGCGAGCTGCTGGCGGCTTCCTGCCAACTGGCGCGGCGGGCGAAGTTGACGTAGGCATCGACGGCAAAGCGTACGCCGGGCAGCACCAGTTCCTGGGAGCGCAGTTGCTCCGGATCGAGACCCACAGCCTCGCCCAGGCGCAGCCAGGCTTCGATGCCGCCGTCTTCGCCGGGCGCGCCGTCGTGGTCGATCATGCGCTGAATCCATTCGCGACGGACATTGCGGTCCGGGCAGTTGGCCATGATCGCTGCATCTTTCAGCGGGATATTGACCTGATAGTAGAAACGATTGGCGACCCAGCCCTGAATCTGCTCACGGCTGGCCCGGCCTTCGTACATGGCGACATGGAAGGGGTGATGGATATGGTAATAAGCGCCCTTGGCGCGCAAGGCCCGCTCGAATTCGGCGGGGGATAGTGCTGGGTGTTCGCTCATAATCCGTGTTCCCTGTCTGGATTTTGTGGGAGCGAGGCTTGCCCGCGAATGCGATCTATCTGGCCCAGGATATGTGTCGGTTGTCCTGTCCTCTTCGCGGGCAAGCCTCGCTCCCACAGGATTTGTGTGGGGCTCTAGATTTGCTACAACTCAATACTCATCCCATCAAACGCCACTTCGATCTCGCGCCGCGCCAGTTCGGCCCGTTGCGGCGAGTCTTCGTCGAGGATCGGGTTGGTGTTGTTGATATGGATAAGCACTTTGCGCTGGCGTGGCAGGCGCTCCATTACGTCGAGCATGCCGCCCACACCGTTCTGCGCCAGGTGGCCCATTTCCCGTCCGGTGCGGGTGCCGACACCGCGCTTTTGCATTTCGTCGTCGTCCCACAAGGTGCCGTCCACCAGCAGACAATCGGCCTGCTGCATCTGGCCCAGCAGGGCGTCATCGACCTGACCGAGGCCTGGGGCGTAGAACAGCCGGCCGCCGGTCTTCAGGTCCTCGACGATCAGGCCAATGTTGTCGCCGGGATGCGGGTCGAAACGGTGGGGCGAATAAGGCGGTGCGGCACTGCGCAGAGGCAGCGGGGTAAAGCGTAAATTCGGGCAGGCGGCAATGGTGAAGCTGCCCTGCAGCTCGATGCGGTTCCACACCAGGCCGCCGTTCCAGTGCTTGAGCATGTCGAACAGCGGGAAGCCGGTGCTCAAGTCTTCATGGACCATCTCGGTACACCAGACCTGATGCGGGCAACCTTCGCGCAGGCTGAGCAGGCCGGTGGTGTGGTCGATCTGGCTGTCCATCAGGATGATCGCGGCAATCCCGGTATCGCGCAGTGCCCGGCCCGGCTGCATGGGTGCGAAGTTGTGCAGTTGCGCGCGGATATCCGGGGAGGCGTTGCACAGCACCCAGTTCACGCCGTCATCGGACAGGGCGATGGAGGACTGGGTGCGCGCTTTTGCATTGAGGCTGCCGTCGCGCAGGCCCGCGCAATTGGCGCAGTTGCAGTTCCATTGCGGGAAACCACCGCCGGCGGCTGAGCCGAGAATCTGGATATGCATGGGGGTCGAACATCCCTTTCGCGATTGGCTGTGGGACCGGCTTCAGCCGGGAAGGCGCATTCCCGGCTAAAGCCGGTCCCACATTGTTTGTTGTGCCGGGTTCACTACGAAAAAGCCCCGGCGAACCGGGGCTTCGTGCCGCGCTGCGCTCAACGGTTGGCGAAGTACATGGTGACTTCGAAGCCGATGCGCAGGTCTGTGTAGGTCGGTTTGGTCCACATAAGCGTTTCCTCCGGGTAAGTGCCGCAATGGGCGTTACAAGGTTAGTCCAGCTGTGGCGGCAAACGTTCAGGCGTGTGCGTAGCGATGTATATGAAGGTTTGTTTAAGACGTATTACGGCTTGTTGCAGGGTCGAAACGTCCAGTAGGGCGATGGCTGTACGCAATGCTTCGAAGTAGTCATCGCCGTGTCCGGCCAGGTGGGCTTGCCACAGCAACTGCGCGGCCTGGGCGTATTCCAGAGCCTGCGGTTCGAATTGCCCGGCCAGGGCCTTGGCCTGATTTGGCAGATCGGCGCTGGCAATGAGTTGGGGCAGGCCGTCGATAAACGCCTCGATATGTTCCGCCAATTGGCCGACCGGCGCCCCTGGCGATTGCACGCCGAATAACCAGCCGACCTGCCCGTTAAGCTGACGAATACCGCTGAATACCGCGTAGCCCAGTTGCAGCTCGACCCGCAAACGCTGATAGAAGGGCGCCTGGGCCAGATGGGCGAGCAGACGCCAGGCAGCTTCAAAGGCCAGGTCAGTGCCGGGCGCCGGGCAGAACAACAGCAGGGCGTGCTCGGTTGAGTCGCAGGGATGAACGGACCAGTGTCGGCCGGGCTGAACGGCCAGAGGCGTATGGGTTGACAGAGATTCAGTGCCGGGCAGCGGTGTCGGCGGCAGCAATTGCGTCAGCACTGCGCCGTGGGCAAAGGCGATCCAGTGGCTGCCTTGCCAGAGCAGTGACAAGTCTGCGGTTTCGCTGGATTGTTCTGGCAAGTTGTAATCCGGCAGGTGCTTGAGCAACTGACGAATGGGGATCGGTGGCGCTTCGTCGGCGGGCTCGTCCGGGTTCGGCGCCGTCAGGCAGCGCAGGGCGCTATCGACAATCGCAGCCATGGGGGCGGTTAGGCCGGTCAGGGTCAGTTGCCAGTAAACGTCATAGGCCATAAAGCTCAGTCTGACACCGGCTTCGTTGGCCTGTTCGGTCAGTGCGCCGAGGCTGAAATTGATCCTGCGCCAGAGCAGCGGGTTGGCGGCGGGTAGCTGCCAGCGCACAAATAGCGCGGCTTCGTCAGCGGCCGTGGCGGCCGAGGTGAGGAAGGGATTGGGCGCGGGTAGTTGCCATTCGAAGGCTGTATCCGGAGTTGGGCCCTGGAGTTGATCGAGCAGCGTGGCAAGGGCCAGAGCGCCTTGTTCGGACAGCTCGCCGGGCAATTCGCGGGCGTGGTGATGAGCCAGGTCCAGGGCGCTGCAGGTGTGCAGGCGCAGTTGTTGGCGCAGGTTGTATTCGTGGCGCAGGGCGGGCCAGTGGGTTTTGAAAAAACTTAGCCAGTTGAAGAAAATCTCCCGGTTTACACCCTTCTCTGTGGGAGCGAGGCTTGTCGGACCGCCGCACCGCCGCGAAGAGGCCGGTATGATTGACGCATCTCTACCGCCCGAACTACCGCCTTCGCGGGCAAGCCCGGCTCCCACGGGGGTTGGCTCGGGCTTGAATTTTGCGGCGAGGCTGTTGCCTTCGATTCTGAGCAACGCCTGCCCGGCAAACTGATAAATCACCTGCGCTTCACCCAACCAGCTACAGAAAAACCCCAGCGCTTCATCCGCCCCGTCCGGCAATTTTTCGCAGGCAAACAACAGCGGTGCCATCGAAGGCCCGTCGAACAACGGCGGCGGGGGCGTCTGGGCAACGCGAACCCCCGGAGCAAACAACCCGCCAGCACTCAACGCCATTGCCCGCAACTCATCCAGTGGCTGCGGCCCGGTCAGGCACAGGCGCATCTGCCCGGCCTGATAAAAGCGCTGATAGAAATCCTTCAGTCCTTGCTGAAACGCCGTGTCCTGCACCGGCAGACTGTAGCGATTACCGGCATGAAAGCCGCGCAGCGGGTGGCGCGGCGACAAGGCGGACAAGGTCTGTTGCTGCGCACGGGCCTTGGTATCACGGGACCAGGCGATGAACTCGGCGTGCAGCACTTCCCGCTCACGCAGTTGCTCGTCCATTGCCATGCGCGGATGGGCGAGCATGTCGCACAGGCGCTCCAGACCCTGGGCGAATGCGTCGGCTGGCAGCTCGAAAAAGAAATCGGTGCAGCGCTCCCGGGTGCTGGCGTTGACCTGGCCGCCGTGGCGCTGGACAAAGGTCATCAGGTTGTCGGCTGCGGCAAAGCGCTCGGTGCCGAGAAAAAACAGGTGTTCAAGAAAGTGCGCCAGCCCCGGCCATGGTTGCGGCGCATCATGACTGCCTACCGCTACGCGCAAGGATGCCGCACTGCGTTTCAGGCGCGGCGCGTGGCACAGCACTACGTGCAGGCCGTTGGGCAGGATCAGGTCTTCGCGGGTCTGCTGAGCGGGCATGGCTGGCAAAGGGCTCGACAAGGGAGCCCTCATGCTAACGCGTTGTCGCGAATCAGTCGTTGCTCAGGCGCGTATACAACTCGGCCCGACGATCCTTGAAGTAAGGATTGAGCGTGCGCGAATCGTCGAGCAACTGTCGATCCAGAGTACCGAGGATCAGCAATTCGTCGCGCCCGGCCAGGGCAATCCGGCTGCCATCCGGCGCACACAGGCTGCTCAGGCCGCAGTAGTGGATCTGCCCTTCGCTGCCGCAATAGTTGGCGTAGGCCACGTAGCACTGGTTTTCATAGGCCCGTGCACGCACCGTGACATCGGCGACGAAATCGTAGGGTTCCATATTGGCGGTCGGCACCAGGATCACATCGGCACCGGCCAGGGCCAGATCACGGGTGTTTTCCGGGAACTCGACGTCGTAGCAGATCAGCAGGCCCAGGCGCCAACCGTTCAATTCGAATATCGGCAGGGCGGTTTCGCCGGGGCTGAACATCGCCCGGTCCAGATCGCCGTACAGATGGGTCTTGCGGTAGTTGGCCAGGGTGTTGCCTTTGGCATCGATCAACTGCACGGCGTTATACACCCGGCCGTCATGGCGCTCGGGGTAGCCGTACAGAATCGCGATGCCGTTGGCCTGGGCCATGGCGGCAATGCGACTGGCGGCCGGGCCGTAGCTCAGTTGCGCCAGCTCCTGCACGGCGGCGGCACCGATGTTGTAGCCGCTGAGGTACATCTCCGGGCAGACCAGCAGGTCCGCGCCCTGTTGCGCGGCGATACGCGCCTGCCGCGCCAGGCGCTGCAGGTTGCCGTCGATATCCAGCGGCAGGGGCGGACATTGATACAGCGCGATACGCATGGGCGTGCCTCCAATCAGTCGGGCAAGGCAATCGGGCCGATCTCGGCGAAGACATCACCGGGGCCCGGGTTTTCGGCGTGGGTCTTGCCACCGAAGTGGGTCATGATCCCCCACACCGCATTGAGCGAGGTCTGCACCGCGCCTTCGACCCAGGCCGGAGTCCACGATACATCGTCGCCCGCGATAAAGATGCCGCGCTGTTCGGCAGGCATGTCCTGCTGCATGAAGTGCGCGTACATACGTTGGTTATAACGGTAATGGCCCGGCAATGCACCCTTGAAAGCGCCGAGGAAGTACGGGTCGGCCTCCCAGGACACGGTGATTGGGTCGCCGATGATATGGGCGGCGATATCGACTTTCGGGTAGATCTTTTTCAGCGCATCCAGGGCCAGCTTGACCCGCTTGTCGGTAGGCTGCGGCAGCATTTTCAGGGCATCGCTCATCCATGAATAGGACAGGCAAATCACCCCCGGCTTATCGTCGCCGTTATCGAACAGGTAGGTACCGCGGGTCAGGCGATCGGTGAGGGTCATGCTCATCAAATCGCGACCGGTTTCCGGGTCTTTGTCCTTCCAGAACGGGCGGTCGACCATGACGAAGGTTTTCGACGACTGCATGTAGCGGGTACGGTCCAGGGCCATCCACATCTTCTGCGAGAACAGCGATTCCTCGCAGTCGATCTGGGTGGTCAGCAGCCAGCTCTGGCAGGTGGTCAGCACAGCGGCGTAGTGACCGACATTGCCCCAGTCATCGGTCACGGCAAAGCGTCCGTCGGCGGCGCGGGCAATGCGCTTGGCCCCGGCGCGTGGCGCGCCGCGATGCAGCGACGACAGGCTGGTGCCTTCGGGCCAGTGTGCACAACGCTCCGGCACATGGCGCCAGATGCCCTGGGGCACCTGCTCGACGCCGCCCACGATCAGGTGCTGGTGATCGTCGCAATTGGTCATGACCACGCGGAAGATTTCCAGCATCGAGTTGGGGAAGTCCGAATCCCAGCCGCCGGTGCCGAAACCAACCTGGCCGAACACTTCGCGGTGGGCGAAAGACAGCTTGGCGAAGGCTTTCGAGGTGGCGACGAAGTCGTAGAAAGTGCGGTCGTCCCACAGCGGCACGAGGGTGTTCCACAGCTGTTTCAGACGCGGTACATCGCGGTCGCGGATGGCTTGCTGGATATCGGCGAATTGTGAACCGGCTTCCAGGGCATCGGCCCAAGCGTCGGCCACTTCCTGAAACAGCGCGGGCAGGTCGGCGATGGACTGGGCGTAGTAGGTCGAGCCCTCCAGATCGATGACTGTGCTGCCGGACGCTGGCGTCAGCGGGTTGGGGAAGGGCTTGGACTCCAGGCCCAGTTTGTCGACGTAGTGATAGAAGGCCGTGGACGACACCGGAAAGCGCATGCCACCCAGCTCGGCAATCACCCCTTCGGCACCCTCGAACGCCTGGGAGCGCAAGCGCCCGCCCAGTTTCGAGGCCTCGTACACCACCGGCTTGAGGCCCAGCTTCATCAGCTCGTAGGCCGCCACCAGCCCGGCGATCCCGGCCCCGACAATCGCCACCTCGGCGCCATGCTGCTCGGCGGGAATGCAGCCCAGACCCGCCGGGTGTTCGATCCAGTCATCGAAGGCGAACGGAAAGTCCGGGCCAAAGATGGTGATGGGTTTCTTGCCGTCGGCGGGGTGGCGATTGTTGTTCATGGCTGACCTTGTTCGGCTGGGACGCGAAAGGGCACAGTCTAGACAAGGGTTGGCACGTTAATAAGACGCAATGTGTCGTCGTTATGCAGGGTTTTTGATCGTTATGACGAAAACAATGGTCACTTTGCAGTTGAATACTTAATTGTGGGACTGGCTTTAGCCGGGAAGGCAATCGTTCAGATACTAGGGATGCGTTGTCTGGGCCGGCCTCTTCCCGGCTAAAGCCGGTCCCACAAAGCCCCGCCCACAAAGCCTTGAGGTGTGTCACACCTGCCCGCGATCAATCTTGCTGCTGAGAATAATCGAGGTAGTGGTCTTCTCGACGCCATCGACGCTGCCGATCAGGTCCAGCAATTCGTCGAGCTGTTCGGGCGAGTCAGTGCGCAGCCAGGCGACGTAGTCGAATTCGCCACTCACCGCGCATAGCTGCTGCACCTGGGCCAGGGTGCTGAGGCGGCGCAGGACTTCCTTGCCTGAGCGCGGCTGTACGGTGATACCGACATACGCTTGCAAACCGCCATCGACCACGCGCTGGCTCAGACGCACGCCGTAACCGGTAATGACCTTGCTGCTTTCCAGCCGGGCCAGGCGCGAGGTCACGGTGGTGCGGGCGATGCCCAGTTGCCGGGCGAGCATGGCCACGCTTTCCCTGGCATTGAGTTGCAGGGCGGCGATCAGTTGGCGGTCGATTTCGTCGAGAACGGGCGGGCGGGTGGCGGACAAGGCAGGTCTCCTGTGGGCGGGGACATCTTACCTGCTTGAATGGAGTTGCGTTGGAGCGAGGCTTGCCCGCGAACAGGTCACCTCAGTGTTTCAGGCAAACTGCGTCGCGGCCTTCGCGGGCAAGCCTCGCTCCAACGATCCTTATTACAACTTGTATTCGGGCGCTATCCGATCCAACAGCCGCAACAACGCCGCCCAGGCAAACTGCACGGCATCCGGGTCGCTCAGTTCGCCTTCGGGGACATCCTTGCCCGGTTCGTTGAATTGCTGCTCGGTACGACGGCAGACTTCGTCCGGCGGCAAACGCAGGGTGCCACCGGCTTGGGCGGCCAACTGGATTTCGCAGGCCTTTTCCAGGTAATACATGCGCAGGAACGCCTGCTTGACGCTGTCGCCCACGGTCAGCAGGCCGTGGTTGCGCAGAATCATCACCGACTTGTTGCCAAGGTCCTCTACCAGACGCTGCTGTTCGCTGAAGTTCAAGGCGATGCCTTCGTAGTCGTGGTACGCCACCCGACCATAGAACTCCAGGGAGATCTGGTTGACCGGCAGCAGGCCGCCTTCCTGGGCCGCCACCGCGCAACCGGCTCTGGTGTGGGTGTGCAGCACGCACTGGGCGTCTTCGCGGGCACGGTGGATCGCGCTATGAATGACGAACCCGGCCGGGTTGACCGGGTAGGCGCTGTCCTGGACCTTGTTGCCGTCCAGATCGATCTTGACCAGGTTCGAGGCGGTGATTTCCTCGAAGAACAGCCCGTAGGGATTGATCAGGAAGTGGTGCTCAGGCCCGGGCAGGCGTACGGAGATATGCGTCGAGATCAGGTCGGTCATGCGGTAGTGCGCGATCAGACGATAGCAGGCGGCCAGCTCTTGCCTGAGTTGCCATTCTTCCTGGCTATAAAGGTGTTCCATAAGGGCTCCGGTCAGGGGAATCTGTCAGTGGGCGAGCCAGGCGTTGAGGCGCTCTTCCAGTTCTTCGCCGTGGTCGACCCAGAACTCGATATTCAACGGTACGGCCACGGCCATGTTTTGCGGCGAAGTGGCAATCCACGGGGCCTTGTCGGCGTCGAGTTTGTCGGCCAAGGATTTGTTGGTCACGCCATACGCGATCATATGGGCAAACTTCTGCTGCGGCTCGGCCTGGTTGGCGTAGGCGATGAACGTGTTGGCAGAGTCGCTATGGGCCGAGTGCTTGGTGATCGCCCAGTAGTCCATGCTGTACAGCGAACCTTGCCACAGCGGTGCAACTTTCAGGCCTTCGCTGGCGGCTACGGCGCCGCGACCGCTGAAAGCAGTGCTCATGACCACATCGCCCGAGGCCAGCCACTGCATTGGCTGGGAGCCGGCTTCCCACCACTGGATCGACGACTTGAGCTTGTCCAGCTTGGCGAAAGCGCGATCAACGCCAGCCGGAGTGCCTAGCACTTTATAGACGTCGGCCGCCGCGACGCCGTCGGCCAGCAGGGCGTATTCGAGGGTGTACATGGCGCCTTTGCGCAGGCCGCGTTTGCCGGGGTATTTGGTGGTGTCCCAGAAATCCGCCCAGGATGTCGGCGCTGTCTTGACCTTGTCGGTGGCGTACACCAGCGGCATGCCCCAGACCAGCGCAGCGGAACCGCAGTCCTGTTTCGCGCCAGCGATCAGTTGGTCGCTGCCGCCGAGTTTGTTCCAGTCAAGTTTCTGGAACAGGCCTTCGGCGCAGCCGCGCTCCAGATCCGGTGCTTCTACCTGAACCACGTCCCAGTCGGCGTGGCCGGTTTCGGCCATGACTTTGATCTTGGCCATTTCCCCGTTGTATTCGGTCTGCACCACGTCGACCCCGGCCTTCTTCGCGAAGGGCTCGAAGATCGCGGTGTTCTGGACTTTCTGCGCGGCACCGCCGAAACCGACGATGACCATGCTTTCTGCCGCAAGGGCGGGCAAAGGCGAGAGCATTAACAGCGCACAGGCAATTTTTAGTTTTTTACTGTTCATCGACATTTTCCTAACGGCCAGAGGCCTTGCTCGGCAAACAGGGAGGGGCGGCGATCAGACACGCTGAAGCTCCCAGGCTGCGCAGGGGTAAACGGATTTAAACAGGCACGTAGCGAATAAACGGGGCGATCTGGCCATGAGGCAGAAGGACTCTGCGCAGACCGGTGCAGCTTGATTTTTTATGACACCCATTCGGTGTGGGCGTGATCCAGAGACTAATCCAGACACAGTGAAAAAAACAGACAGAAAAGACTGTTTTGTGAAAAAAAGTCGAATAATTTCACTATCACTAAAATCCTCTCGAGGCATTGGACTATTGTCAGGCCATGCCCTCTACAATGCGGCTTGCTTCATCGACATCAGGGCACCGAGGGAAACATGACATCAGGCAAGACCCGCGACAGCGCCATGGACGCGCAACCCGGACAGGACGACGCGCCCGCCAGCGAGAGCTTCCTCGGTGAGCGCATTCGCGGCCTGCGCAAGCGCCAGGGCCTGACCCTGGCCGAACTGGCCCGGCAAAGCCACCTCTCGGTGGGCTACATCAGCCAGCTCGAACGCGACCTGTCGCGGCCCTCGGTAGACACCTTGCTGAAGATCGGCCGCTGCCTGGGCGTGAATATCCAGTGGTTCTTCTCGACGCGCATGGAAGTGGCCAGCGCCGATGCGGGCTATGTGGTGCGCAAGGACAGCCGTCAGAACATCCACTATGACGACGGCATTCACGATCAACTGCTGACCCCAAGCCCCAGCGGGCAGATCGAAATGGTCCACTCGCGCTTCCCGCCCGGCGCCTACAACCGCACCAGCTACACCCATGAAGGTGAAGAGGTGGGCTTTGTGCTCACCGGCAGTTTCGAGCTGTGGGTGGGCGAGCGGCATTTTCGCCTGCAAGCGGGCGACAGCTTCCGCTTTGCCAGCCAGGAGCCGCATCGCTACGGCAATCCGGGCGAGGTCGATGCGGTGGTGATCTGGGTGATTACGCCGCCGACTTATTGATCTTGCTTGTGTAAGTTGTGGGACCGGCTTTAGCCGGGAAAGCGGAGTCAGGATCACTGCATTCTATCGCCTGCCTAATAGTCTTCCCGGCTTAAGCCGGTCCCACAATTAGCTCCTCATATCTCCTAATGCCTTGCACATGAAATGACTGAATGATCATAAAAATGATTGATTTGCTCATTTTATGCAAATGTTCTAATCTTTTTGAGCGAAATGATCATTTTAATGATCGTTTTGATCAAATCATAAGAATAAGGAGACAGCCCGTGGCCCAGATTCCTATCAAGCGTTCGATAGAACGTGTACCCGGCGGCATGATGATCGTCCCGCTGCTGCTTGGTTCGCTTGTCGCTACCTTCCTGCCCGATATGCCGAAGTTCTTTGGCTCCTTCACCAATGCCCTGTTTACCGGCTCGCTGCCGATCCTTGCCGTGTTCTACGTGTGCATGGGCGCCAGCATCGACGTCAAGGCCACGCCTTATCTGCTGAAGAAAGGCGGTGTGCTGTTCGGCGCCAAGGTCGGCACGGCGATTCTGGTGGGTGTGGTCATGGGGCACTTCCTCGGGGAGCAGCCGATCACCTCGGGCATCTTTGCCGGGATCTCGACTCTGGCCGTGGTGGCGGCGATGAATGACACCAACGGGGGCCTGTACATGGCCCTGATGGGGCAATACGGTCGCTCGGAAGACGTCGGCGCCTATTCGGTGATGTCCCTGGAGTCCGGGCCGTTTCTGACCATGGTCACCTTAGGCGTTGCGGGGCTGGCGGCGTTTCCCTGGCCGACGCTGGTGGGGGCGATTTTGCCGTTGTTGCTGGGCATGCTGCTGGGCAATCTGGACCGCGAGATGCGCGACTTCCTGGCCAAGGCCGTGCCGGTAATGATCCCGTTCTTCGCCCTGGCCCTGGGCGCCAGCCTCGATCTGCACAAGGTCTGGCAGGCGGGTTTGCTCGGCATTGCTTTGGGTGTTGCGGTGGTCGTAGTGACAGGCATTCCGCTGTATTTCGCTGATCGCCTGTCGGGCGGTACGGGGGTGGCGGGAGTCGCTGCAGCCAACACCGCTGGCAATGCTGCGGCCGTGCCCGCGCTGATTGCTGCGGCGAATCCGGTGTATACCGAGGCGGCCAATAGCGCCACGCTGCTGGTCGCAGCCTGCGTCGTAGTCACGGCCATTCTGTCGCCGATTCTTACGGCAACTGTCGCCAAGCGCTACAAGGAGCGTCAGGCTGCACGGGCACCGCACTACGTCGGTGGCGAGCAAGAGGTACGCCGATGAACCTGCTGATCATTGCCGATGACCTGTCCGGCGCTGCCGACTGTGCGATTGGCTTTGCCAGTGTCGGCCTGCCCACGGTGGTGACCCTCGATCCGTCCCGGGATACCGGCGCGGCCCAGGTGATTGCCGCCGATACCGACAGCCGCCGCCTGGCGCCCGAAGCGGCGGCGCAGCGAGCATTGTCCACCTTCAAGGCGTTGCTCAAACCGGGCCAGCGCCTGTACAAAAAGATCGACTCGACCTTGCGCGGCAACTGGGCCGCTGAAGTGGCGGCGCTACAGGCGCTGGCCGGGTTGGCCATCGTCGCCCCGGCGTTTCCGGCGACCGGGCGCACGACTCTCGATGGCCGCGTATGGGTCAACGGCCAGCCCCTGGAAAGCACCGATACCTGGCAGCTGGAACACGCCGGTCGTTGCGCGGACATCGACGGTTTGCTGGCCGAAGCGGGGCTGTGTACGGCGCCGTTGAAACTGGAGGTCCTGCGCGGCGATGTTCAAGCGTTGGCCGAACATATTCATGCGGCGGCTCGCAGCGGCGTGCAGGCGTTGATCGTGGATGCGCAGACCGCCCAGGACCTGCGCATCCTTGCCCGGGTCACCCTGGAGCTGGATCAGCCGTTGTACTGGGTCGGCTCCGGTGGCCTGGCGCGGGAGATCGCGCAACTGGCCGGGTTGCCGGATGCGCTGAGCGAGGGGCTGCCTGCTGCTGCACAAGCACCGATCCTGGCCTTGGTCGGCAGCCTGTCCGAGGTCTGCCAGCGGCAATGCGCGCTGCTCAAGGAGCGTGCCGATATCGACGAGTTGATCGTGCCGCCCGAGATTCTGCGCCAGGGTGCGCAGCACACTCAATGGGGTAACTGGCAGACCGACATCGGCCAGGCACTGGAGCAAGGCCGCGATCTGCTGCTGCGCATCGGTCGTGATGATGCTTTCGATCCGGCCGAGGGCGTGCAGCTTTCCGAACAACTGGCCGCCATGGTCGCGCCGCACTTCAGCAAGCTAGGCGGCCTGGTCGCCACGGGCGGTGAAACTGCGCGGGCGATGCTCGGCGCGGTGGGCATTGGCAGCCTGCAACTGCTTGCCGAAGTCGAGGCCGGAGTGGCCTTCGGGCGTCCCGTTACTAATGGGCATTGCCCCGGCATCGTCACCAAGGCTGGCGCATTCGGTACCGACCATGCGCTGTATGCCGCGTGGCTGCATTTACACGGCCTGAGCGAACCGCTGGCCGTGGCGAACATTTAAACCGTATTTCTTAAAGGATTCAGGTAAGCACATGAGCGACTATCTCCCCGTCATCGGCATCACCATGGGCGACGCCAGCGGCGTCGGACCGGAAATCATCGTCAAGAGCCTGACCCACGACATCGTCTACCAACAATGCCGTCCGCTGGTGATCGGCGATGCGCGACGCCTGGAGCAGGCCAACCGCATCGTCAATGGCAGCGCCAAGGTACGGCGAATCAAGGACGCCTCCGAAGCGCTATACGAGCCTGGCACCATCGATTGCGTGGACCTGGACCTGATCCCCGACGACCTGCCGTTCGGCCAGCTTTCGCCGATTGCCGGGGACGCCGCCTACCAGTACATCGCCCGAGCTGTGATCCTGGCCGAAGCGGGGCAGATCGACGCCATCTGCACCGCGCCGCTGAACAAGGAAGCGCTGCACGCCGGTGGCCACAAGTATCCCGGCCATACCGAGATGCTCGCGCATCTGACCCATGTCGACGAAGTGTCGATGATGCTGGTCGCGCCGCAACTGCGGGTGATCCACGTCACCACCCATATCGGCATCATCGACGCCATCCGCAAGATCGAGCCGGGCCTGGTCCGGCGCACCATCGAACGCGGCAATGCGACCCTGATCAAGGCCGGTATTGCTCGCCCGCGCATTGGTGTCTGCGGCATCAATCCCCATGCCGGGGAGAACGGCCTGTTCGGTTATGGCGAGGAAGAAGAGAAGATCATTCCAGCGGTCAAGCTGCTGCAGGAGAAGGGGCTGGATGTTACCGGGCCGCTGCCTGCCGACACGCTGTTCTTCCGCGCCGGACGCGGCGACTTCGATCTGGTGGTGGCGATGTATCACGACCAGGGCCACGGTCCGGTCAAGGTCCTGGGCCTGGAGGCCGGGGTCAATGTGACCGTGGGCCTGGAAGTGATTCGTACCTCAGTGGACCATGGCACTGCGTTCGACATCGCCGGCAAGGGCATCGCCGACGAGCGCAGCCTGCTCGAAGCCTTGCGCCAGGGTGCCGAGCTGGCGACACGCCGGGGCTGAGTCGCGTACTATCGGCGGCCGTCCTGATGCGAGATTTTTCATGAAAGCGAGCGACCGCCACCGCGCCATTCTCGACCTTGTTCGCGCCCGCGATACCAATGTCGAGCAATTGAGTGCCGCGCTCGGTGTGTCCGAAGCCACGGTGCGACGCGACCTGACCATGCTCGCCAAGCAGCGTCATCTAGTGCGCACCCACGGTGGCGCCACGGCGCTGGTCGGCGTGCATGAGCCGGAAGCCTCGTTGGAAGAACGCAAGGCCAGCCAGCGCGATCAGAAAGAAGCCATCGCCCGTGCCGCCGCGGCCCATGTGCAGGACGGCGACACGGTGCTGCTCGATGGCGGCACGACCTGCGCGGCCCTGGCGGTACACCTGTATTCGCGGCAGAACATCCATGTGGTGACCAACAATCTGCTCGCCGTGATGACCCTGGCCAACGCGCCGGGGGTGCAATTGACCCTGATCGGCGGCGACCTGCGCGGCTCAAGCATGAGCACCCTGGGCCCGCTGGCCGAGCTGTCCCTGAGCCGCCTGAGTGTCGACAAGGCTTTCCTCGGCGCCGATGGCGTGGTGGCCGATTTCGGCCTGTGCGAAGCCAGCGCGCAGCAGGCCTATCTCAAGGAATGCATCATCAAGCGCGCAGCTCAGGTCATAGTCCTGGCCGACTCGCAAAAACTTGGCCGCGCCCGGCAACAACACTGGACGCCCATCGAGCGCGAGTGGCTGCTGATCACCTCGACGGCGGACGAGACTGAACTGGCGGCGTTTCGGGCGGTGAAGGATGTGACGGTGCAGGTGGTTGAGTGTTCCATCACTGAATAATCTTGGATTTGCCAGTGGGAGCAAGCGTGCTTGCGAAAGCAGCGTGCCAACCGCCGAAAAATGTACAAGCTGAACCGGCCCCTTCGCAGGCAAGCCTGCTCCCACAAGTGATTCCAGGCTGGCTAAGCGGTTGTTTCAGGATCCGGCAACCGCTGTTCGATCACCCCCAGCCAGCCCATACCTTTGTACGTCTCGAACCCTGGCGTCAGGGAATAACCCTGGATAACGTTGTCCTGCAGGGTGCTGTAGCCGCTCTGCTGGCCGTTCTTGACCTGCAGCTGGATGCTTTCGCCCAGGTGGCTGTCGGTGTCGGAGCTGGCGATGATCCTGTGGTTGGCATCGACCATCATCACCCGGCTGCGCGAGCGTTCTTCGTCGGTCAGGCGTACGCCGTCGATGACGGACGCGGCCTGGGCTTGCCAGTCGAAGAAGATACCGATCACGCCGATGACCGGGCTCAGGCGGTTTTCGCTGCTGCGCACGCCGGCGCTGAAGGCGCAGGTCTGGGCGTTGTTCAGGAGCGGTTCGACGGCCACTTCCCCGGCATAATACTGGTCGCCTGAACTGTGGCGCATGGCCTGGGTGAACCAGGGTGCCTGCGAGACGTCAGCGCCGATCACCTTGCCATGGGCTTTCGGTCGGCCGGAAGCGATGACTTTGCCGCGGCTGTCGGCAACCCAGATATCCAGATACACGGTGTAGCTGTCGAGGATGATGCCCAGACGCTCGCTGGCATGGGCGCAGGTCTCGGCATTGGGGCGCGAAAGCACATCCAGCAGCGAGGCATCGGTCGCCCACCAGCGCACGTCGCAGGTGCGCTCATAGAGGTTGCGGTCGATGATTTCGATCAGATTCAGCGACAAGTCGGCCAGGCGCTGCCCGCGCATGTCGAAGCACATGCTCTGGCCCAGTTCGGTCAGCTCATTGACCGCCGCCTGCAGGTCCTGGGTCAGGCCGCTGGCGATTTTCGAGATGCGCTCGGAGATATTCTTGACCTCTTCGGCCACTACCGAAAAGCCGCGCCCGGCGCTGCCCGCATGGGCCGCTTCGATCAGCGCATTGACCGCCAGCAGGCGTGTCTGGCGGGTGATCATTTGAATATCGCTGACGCCTCGAGTAGCCAGGGCTTCGACTTCTTTCGATAACGTCACAATCCGTTCGGGTTCGATCATGGTGTTCTGCTTAGAGTAATAATTGGCGGCAGCAGAAGAAAGCAAAGGAATACTTGAACGAGGCCAGTAGCTGCCTCGTTAGTTGCGGGTCACGCCCGCTTTATATAGTTAGCAGCCTATTTATTAGTTGGGCTGGCTTTTCGCCATTAAACGCTAGCCGATATAGATATCATTTGTCATGCACAGCACTGCGACCGGAAAAGATTTCACCAGCGGATGTCGCAAAACAAGAAGGCGATGTCGCTTTTATTGATCAGATCTTCCAGCGTCGCGCCGTCTTGGCCAGGCGCTGCTGCATGCCGTCGAGATTGCGCGCCATTTGTTGGGTCAACAGGTGATAGCCGACCAACTCCGGCGGTACTTGCATCGGGGCCGGAGTCGGCTCGGCTGTGCGCTTGAGGCGTTCGGTCGCGCCGGTTTGCAGGGCACGGGCCATGCCGATCAACTGACGGCGAATCAACCGGTGCTCGGCTTCCAGGCAGGCCTTGAGTTCGGTCGGGGCGTTGTCGATATCTTCCGGGCGGATATTGGCGAGTATTTCCAGAGTGCTCAGGCACATGCGGAAATGGCCCTGAATGGCTTCCAACTCGACAATGGAAATGCGCACTTCCTTGGACACCGAAGGCATCAGTGAGCGTAGCTGCAACATGATGGCGTTGAGCCCGCCCATCAACTTCAGATGCTCGTCGGCAGTAATCGCCTGGCCGTGGCTGATGCGCCCGTAGACTTTGGCGCAATCACGCAGGCCCCTGGCCAGGTTGTAGCGCCATGAGTAAACCGCGTAGAGCGGCAGGGCGAAGGAAAAAGCCAGCGCCAAGGCAATACCGATGAGGATATCGACGGTACGCCACAGTCCATCGCTTATGGGGTTGTCTCCATGCCCGGCGACGATAAACAGGGTGATGGCCGACAGCAGTGCGGTGTAACCACCCTTGCCGATGGCGTGATAGGCAAAGAAGCCGCAAGCCAGGGACATGATCATGTAGGTCAGCAGCGGCTGGCCCAGATAATTCTGTTGCGCCACTACCGCCAACCCGAGGCCTGCGCCGATCAGCGTGCCATAGGCGCGTTCCACCGACTTCTTGCCGATATTGCCGTGGTGCTGCAGGCCGCCGATCACGATGAGCATGGTTACCGAGGCCCATTCGCCATGGGGCAGGTTGATGCCGGTGGTGAGCATGATGGTCACCAGCAGGCCGACGACGATCCGTGCAGCGTGGATCAGGCGGGCGTGGCGGTAACGGCGATAAGGATCCAGCAGCGGGCGCAGTACCCGGCGCAGCCAGGCGGGCAGATGGGCGGTGAAAGGCTTCTTCATACAGCAAAAAAATCCAAAGGCTTACGACGCCCTCCAGTAGGCCACAGATTTTTCTGAAAGCAATCGGCGATCTCTCTCTATTCAAAATGAGATTTTTCTCACATGTGAGGACTTGCGCGTCTTCGATTTCAGGCCTAGTGTATGCCCTCATCACATGTGAGATTCACAGAGGCGCCGAAATGGCTCGGAAAACTTCAACCGATTACATGCGTGAAATGCGCGCACGGCTGACAGCTGCCGGGCTCGTGAAACGAGAGCTGTATGTTCTTCCGGAAAACGCAGATGTCCTGCGAACGATCGAGAAAGCCCTACGCCAGCCCTACCGGGGCAACCGAGTCAAACTGGAGCAATTCATGACGGAAAATACCAACTGGACCATCGACACGCTGCATGCGGCCCTGGTCGAGCAAGACGCGGTCAGGAACAACGAAATTGAACTGACCCTGCTGCAGGGCGCCGAGCCGAGCCTGCAGTTGACCATGCATCAGTTTGGCGGCCTGCCGATCATCATCGCCATTGCCGGCAACCAGATTCTGGTGGACTCGGTGCTGGTCTACACCTCCCAGGTCAAGGACGCTGCCGAGTTCAACGACGCCGTACTGCGCAGCCGGGACATTTTCCCGCTGTCGTCCATCGGCATCGAGACCATGCCCAATGGCGAGGCTGTCTACAACATGTTCGGCGCCCTCAGCGCGGCTTCGTCCCTGAGTGTGATCGTCCATGAAGTCCTCACCCTGGCGGACAACGTTATCCGTGCCGCCGAAGCCTACGAACACTTTTTAACTGCCGATTCGAAGTAAGGGAGACGTATTCATGAGCCTTTGGAAAAAAATGGTAACGGCCCTGCGCGGTGGTGCTTCGGAAGTTGGCGAAGCCATCGTCGATTCGCAAGCTCTGCGCATTCTTGATCAGGAAATCCGCGACGCCGACGCCTCGATGCTCGCCGCGCGCAACCAGCTGATTCAGATCAAGGCCAAGCACAAGCTGTCGGTACAGCGTGTTGAAGAACACGACAAAAACATCGCCAACTGGGAACAGAAGGCCATGGCCGCGCTGAACCAGGGCGAAGAAGGCCTGGCCACCGAGTGCGCTGAAAAGGTCGCCGAGCTGACCGGCCTGCGCGATCAGGAGAAAACCGCTGCCGACCAGTTCGGTGCTCAGGTCGCCAAGCTGACTGCCCAGGTCACCAAAGCTGAAACCCAGATCAAGGGGCTGCGCCAGCAGGCAGACATGGCCAAGGCGCGTGACAGTGTGCAGCGTGCGCAGATCAATGCTGCAGCTGCTACCGGTGGCGCCAATGGCCGTCTGGAAACCGCCGTGGGTTCCCTGGCGCGCATCAAGCAGCGTCAGGATGAACAGGACGCCAAGCTCGAAGCCGCTGAAGAGCTGGCCGATGCGGCCAATGGCGGTGACCTGGAGCGTCGCCTGCAAGACGCGGGTATCGGCGCGAAAACCGGCGGTGCCGCCGACGTACTGGCCCGTCTGAAAGCACAGAGTCAGGCCGGCAAAGACGCGTAACCGGCACGACTACAAGGGGCAGGCGTACTGTTCGCCGGCCCTTTTTTCTGTGCGCTTTTCAGGGGTGTGAACATGAAGGTTGGAAACGGCCTGAGGCTTGTCCTCGGTCTTGCTGCCCTGATGATCGTGGTTCAGATAATCAATTCCGTGACCGGCAATAGCCTGCTCCATCATGGCCTGTTGCCGCGCACGCTCACAGGGCTGCAAGGCATCCTGTTCGCGCCGTTTCTGCACGGCTCGGTGCGCCACTTGCTGGGTAACTTGCTGCCCTTCGTCGTGCTCAGTTCGCTGGTACTGAGTGAGGGCGTATCGCGTTATGTGCGAGTGACAGTGCTGATTGCGATTCTTGGCGGTCTGATGGTCTGGGTCGTCGGTCGGCCGCTCATGCATGTGGGCGCCAGCGGCGTGATTTTCGGGCTCTGGACTTACCTGCTGGCCAGGGCCTGGTATCAGCGCAGTCTGCTCAGTCTTGCCGTCGCTAGCGTTGCGTTGATTGGCTACAGCGGCTTGCTGCTGGGTTTCGTGCCGGTGCCGGGAGTTTCGATTGAGTCACACCTTTGCGGCGCCATAGCCGGTATCTTCGTCGCCTGGCTGATGCATGGCAAAAGCCTGGGCGAGCAAGCAGCGACTTAAGGAAAGCATTATGAGCTGGATAAAACGTGTTCTCGGCCTGCAAGCGCCGAATCGGCCGGGGGATGCCCCGTTGAATCCGGTCCCGGCCGGCAATCCGTTCGGGCTGGCGTCCGGGCGCATGCTGGATCTGGATGACTCCCTCAAGCTGCTGCTCGATGGCCATTCGGAACTGGTGGTGCCCAACGAGGAAGTGGTCTGGGCGGTCGGTCATGTCGACCTGGGGCAGTCCATGCGCCTTGTGCGGTTCTACTTCGAGGACGAAGACTACTGGCTGCAGGTGATCATGAACGGCTCGGCCACCGAGGACGTGCAGGACATCATCCTGTTCGGCTACAGCAGCGTGGTCACCATCAATAGCGAGGCCGAGCTGAAACGCCTGGTCGGCCCGCAATCGCAGATCGGCCTGCCGGTCTACGAGCACGAAGGCTACGAATACGGCCGTCAGTGGGGCACTGAACAGGGTCAGACCGAACTGACGCCGATGACCGAGCAGGTCACCAACCCGGAAACGTCTTACCGCATCCAGCACCTGAGCATGCTGTATGCGCGGGATACCGGGCTGATTGATCGTCGCGAGTTTCTGCTGCTGTCGGTCGAGGAAGATGAAGAGGGCAATGTGTCCCTGACGACCTCGGTGGGTGTCACGTTGCAGTCGACGGATTTTACCGTTCTGTAAGCATTTCTAATGTGGGACCGGCTTCAGCCGGGAAGGCGTAGGTATGGCTGACAGATTTCTATCGTCGATCATATCGTCTTCCCGGCTAAAGCCGGTCCCACCTGGCTCGTTCCTATCGTTCACCAGCTATGTTGTTTGTCTCATTTAAAAGGAAGTAACCATGCTTGATATGTTGCGTATGTCGCTCAACGCCCAGGCGGTCACCAGTTTTGTTGTGTATATCGTCGTCGCAGCGCTGTTGTTCGCGCTGTTCCAGTTCGCCTATACGCGCATGACCCCGCATAAGGAATTCACCCTGATCCGTGAAGGCAACGTGGCTGCAGCCGTGGCCCTGGGCGGTGCGTTGATCGGCTTCGCTTTGCCTGCGAGCAATATTATTTCCTACAGCGTCAGTGTGCTGGATGCCGTGGTCTGGGCGTTGATCGCGGGCGTCGTGCAACTGCTTGCGTTCAGTGTTACCAGCGTGGTGCTCAAGGGCTTGTCCGCACGGATTGCCAAGGGCGAAATCGCTGCAGCCATCTATGCCGCCAGCGTGTCGATCAGTGTCGGCCTGCTCAATTCGGCCTGCATGACGCCTGCGACCTGATCGCCCGCTATCGAAAGGAGTATTCGATGAGACGCAGTTCCTTGAAGCTGGTCCTGGCCAGCACCCTGCCGCTGGCGATCAGCGCGTGCAGCAAGCCGGATGACACGGTAGAGGTCAACACCCGCACCACCTTCACGACGGTGCAGGCCTGTGTGGATCAGAAGTTTCCCGTGGATGTTTGCTCCGACGCCTATATGAACGCTCTGGCGGATCATCGGCGGATCGCCCCGACTTATGATGATCAGGCTTCTTGTGAAGCGGATTTCGTCCCTGATTATTGCCAGCCTAATTCAGACGGTAAGTTCACGCCCAAGCTCGCCGGTTTCGAGCTGGGGGTTTCCGGTCGGCTGCCGAAAGACCAGGTCGCCGCAGCTCAGACCCAGGCCAACAATAATGGCGGCTCCGGCGGGGGCAACGGTTTCCTCACCGGCCTGCTGATCGGCAATCTGCTCAGCAGCAACAATGGCAGCAACAATTACTACTCGCAGCCGATCTACCAGACCCGCGACTCCCGTGGCGCCTATCAAAGCTCGACTCTGTCGAAGCAGATCGAGGACGGCAAGAGTTTCGGCCGCTCCACTCAGGCTCGCTCCAGTTCCACCGGCAGCTACAGCTCCGACACCCTGGCGCGCAATCTGGGCAGCGGCTCGGTCTCGTCCTCGGTTTCCCGCGGCGGCTTCGGCAGCCAGGCCACTGCACGCAGTGGTTGGGGTGGCAAGAGCAGTGGTGGTTTCAGCTCGGGCGGCTGACAGGAGCGACATGGATGAAACGTATCGAGATCGCGGAGCGCTCCGACTGGCAGCAGACCGCCGAGCGTGAGGGCTTCGACTTTCACACCATCGGCGGCGAGCGCTATTGGGATGAGCGCGCCTATTACCAGTTCACGGAAGAACAGATCACCAAGGATATCGAAGCGCCGACTCAGGAACTGCATGCCATGTGCCTGGACGTTGTCGAGCGGGTAGTGGACAGTGAAGAACTGCTGACCCGCCTGGCCATCCCGCCAGCGTTCTTCGACCTGGTGCGCACCTCATGGAAGGAGGGGCATCCTCATCTCTATGGGCGCTTCGATTTCAGCTACGACGGCGTCAATCCCGCCAAGCTGCTCGAAGCCAATATGGACACGCCGACCTCCCTGTACGAGGCGGCGGCCTTTCAGTTGATCTGGCTGGAGGAGCAGATCGCCCGGGGCGTGTTGCCTGCCCAGGCCTCGCAATTCAACTCTCTGGCCGAGGACCTGGTGCGCGCCTTTGCCGCCATTCCACCGGGCGGGCGATTTTATTTTTCGGCGATGTCCGGCTCCATCGAGGATCGCGGCACCACCGACTTCATGCGCAAGATGGCCGAACATATCGGCATCGAAACGCGGCATATCGATATCGAGGATATCGGCCTGACCCCCGAAGGGCGCTTCGTCGATCTGGATGGGCAATGGATCGAGCGCATCTTCAAACTGCACGCTTGGGAGCATGTGTTCCATGAACCCAACGGCCAGGCTATCCCCGGCTGCGACACGCAATTCATTGAGCCGGCATGGAAGTCGATCATATCCAACAAAGGCATCCTGCCCTTGCTCTGGGAGCTCAACGAAGGCCACCCCAATCTGCTGCCGTCCTTCGTCGATAAAGACCCGCGCGCGCCAGTGGCAAAGGGCTGGGTACGCAAGCCGTACTTCTCCCGCGAAGGCGCCAATATCGAAATCCGCACCCCTGGCGATCAAGTCATCTTTGAAGACGGCCCCTACAACGATGCGCCCTACATCCTTCAACAATTCGCGCCACTGCCGCGCTTTGGCGACAGCTATACGCTGATCGGTTCGTGGGTGATCGGCGACACCGCTTCAGGGATCGGCATTCGTGAGGACGACAGCCTGATCACCAAGGACAGCAGTCGGTTTCTGCCTCACGTTGTGCTGGATTGATTGCTTATACCTGTAGGCGTCGAGCATGCTCGCGAAGAGGCCGGAGCGTGCACGGAGTAAAAAAACCGCCTGACCAGCGGCATCGAGGTGATTTGTGGTGGCACCGGATTCAGCCGGGAAGTCGGTATTGCAGATGATAGATATTTATTGATTTTGCCTGCCCTACATTTGGTCTGTTTTTGCTGAGCGGCAGCGGGGTGTCGAAGAGTTCTGCAGTGCTTCACTTTGACTCCACGATTCAAAGCGACTGGGTAATCCTGCACTTGGGATAAGCCGAACATCCCCAGAACGGCTGCCCAACTTTCTCACCCGTCTTACGAGTGCGAATAATCAATGCACTGCCGCATTTCGGACATTGCCGCCGGGCGTTCGGGTCATGGCGCTGTTTGAGGTTGTGCAGATGCTCGCGATGAGTCGCCCGGCTCGGCGCACGCCGCCCGTCATGCAGGATTTTCAGCAAAGCCTCGACCTCTGTCTCACTGAACACCGGCTGCCGGAATGAGCGGATATAACGGATAAAACCCATGCCCTCGGTGACGTTAACCGGCATTTGAGTCTTGAAGCGGCTGCCACCGACAAAGCTGATAACCGAATGCAGCCGCTCGGACGCAACACCCAGCGTTGCCTCAAGCGCCTTGAGATGTTTGTAGTTCTGTCGCAATGGATTCTGAAATTTGAACGTGCGGCGATAAAGCTTCTGCGTCCACTGGGCCTGATCCGGCGTGCCGAAAATCCAGCCGCGCATATTCTTGGTTTCAAGTACGAAGATGCCGAAGGTCGAGACAAATACATGGTCGATCTGCGTGGTGCCATCTGGCGTGTCCAAGGTGACATTGTGCACGCTGCGATAAGTGCTTTTATCCAGCCGCCAGCCCGCGAACAAACGCACCTGCCACTCACCGATATGTCCCTTGGCCCAGGGAGAGTTGAGCAGGACGAGCAGCACTATCAGGGGAATGAGCCAGGTCAGGGTTGGCAGGAAGTGGGGGATGAAGGGGATGAAGTCCATTTCTCAACCATTGGGCATTCTTGGATAAGTGGATATTACCGAAAGCGCCCGCGCGTAGGATCTTTCTCGATCTTTGAGGTGAATCAGGAGTTTATTCGGCTCATTTCGTGAGCCGAATAGGCAAATTATTCGGCTCATTGCACGCAATCCCTCCGTATAAGGTCGTCCGGCTCGGCAACAAGGCATAATCCCCTCATCAAACAGCAGATTACGCGGCTCTGGCCCAGTCTGTTTTGCGGGCTGTTCATCTGCATGAGCATGTACCTGCTGTCCCTGGCGGCCAGGAGCATTCCGGTCGGCACGGCCTACGCGGTCTGGGTCGGTATCGGTGCATTGGGCACCGCGATCTACGGTATGGCTTTTCTTGGTGAAGACCGCAGCGTGATGCGGGTATTGTGCTTTATGCTGATCCTGGCCGGGATCGTCGGGCTTAAACTGATTTCTGTGGAAAAGGCTTAGGAGGCAGGGCGTGGACTTCGCTCTGGAAATTCGTACCTACCAGACGGAAAACCCTGACCACCAACATGACTTCGCGCAGTTGGTGTTGCCTATCCATGGCCGTATGGAAATCGACGTGGATGGCCGCAGCGGCTATGTTGATCACTCCCTTGCCGCGCTGGTTTCGCCCGGTTCCACCCATTCGCAGATGACTCAGCGTGACAGCCGTTTCCTGATCCTCGACTGCCCGGTAACAGCCCTGGAAAATATGCAGCTGGCGCAGCTGTCCCGGCGCATCTACGTGCCGATTCCACCCGCGACCCGTCGCCTGATCGAGTTTGCCGAACTGACTGGCAACGACCAACTTGCCGTCAACGCCGCGCAACTGGCGCCGTTGCTGCTTGCTTCCCTGAGTACACGACCGTTGGTCTACTCGGGCGCAATGGATCGTCTGCTCACGCGCATGCGCGCCTATCCCGGCGCCAGTTGGAGCAACGAAGCCATGGCGAAGGTCGCCGCTATGAGCATGAGCCAACTGCACCAACGCTTTCGCCAGTTATTCGAGCAGACGCCCCAGGCCTGGCTGGCCGAGCTGCGTATGCAGGAAGCGCAACGCTGGCTATGTGACAGCGCACTACCAATCGCCGATATCGCCCTGCGCTGCGGTTTCTCCGATCAGGCTGCCCTGACCCGGGCCATGCAACGCCTGTGCGGCACCACCCCGGCGGTCTATCGCCGCCTGGGCCAACAGCCTCGGTAAAAAATCCCAGAGTTATCGACAATACCTCACCGCAATCCTTGAGCAGACTTCGCACTTTGCAGTCTTGGGTGCGGACACCATGTTTATCGATCGATCATTGGCCAAAGGCCTGAGCTACGGCATCGGCGCAGGGTTGTGCTGGGGCGTGATTTTCCTCGGCCCGGCGCTCACTCCAGGCTTGAGTGGCCTGCAATTCGCGGTGCTGCGCTTTCTTTGTTATGGCGTGTTTTCTGTAGCGCTGCTGATGCCGCGCTGGCGCGATGTCTGTTCCCGGCTCACCCGCGCGGACTGGAAATCACTGTTCTGGCTCAGCCTGATCGGCAACCTGCTCTATTACTCCCTTGTCGGCAGCGCGGTACAACGCGTCGGCATCGCCACCACCTCCCTGATCGTCGGCCTGATCCCCGTGGTCATTACCCTGGCTGGCCGCAACGACGCCAACGCGGTAGCCCTGACGCGCCTCATACCCTCCCTGTGCTGTGCGATCACCGGCGTAGTACTGATCAGCCTGAGTGCACTTCAGCGCGGTGAAAATACCGAGATGCGCGTAGGCAATGTTCTGGGTCTCCTCTGCGCAACCGGCGCGATGATCAGCTGGAGCTGGTACGCCGTCAGCAACGCCCGCCGCCTTAAAGCGATCGCCAAGGTCTCGGCCCACGAATGGTCCCTGCTAACCGGCATCACGACCGGCGCGCTGGCGCTGCTTTTGGCGATCCCGGTTTTTGCGCTGGAAGGCTCGACCTACGGCACTGCCGAGTGGATCAACTTCCTGATGGTGGCGGGCGGCGTCGCGCTGCTCTCATCCTTAGTCGGCGGCGCCTGCTGGAACCAGGCCAGCCGCCTGCTGCCCTTGGCCCTCGGCAGCCAGGTGTTGGTAATCGAAACATTGGCCGGATTGCTGTTCGGGTTTCTCTGGGAACAGCGCTTGCCCAGCCTGCTGGAAGTGGTTGCGATGGGGTTGTTGGTGAGCGGGGTGGTGTGGTGTCTGGGGTGTTATCGGGGGAGGGCGGGGCGGGTGGTGGTTTGATGGGGGGGCTAGTCAGGACCTTTGCCCATCAATTTTAAGAATTGCCTGACAGATTCAGATGCACCCATCCTGCTAAAACGGAACGCCTCCCCAAGTCTCAAAACAAGGAACCAGTCGGGTGTTCTACCTCAAAAATCTCTACTGGAAACGCTGGATCAAGCGCCATGGCTGCAAGGTGGCCAATGGTTTGCGATCCATTCACGACGGCACTGAGCTGCTGATCGAAGAAGGTGTCAGGCTCGGCGATGTTGGGATCTCAGCCAAGCGCATCTATATCGGCGCCCACAGTTACATCCGCAGCGGCAGTTATCTTTCACTGGTATCCTCGATCGGCCGTTTCTGCTGCATTGGCAGCAACGTATTCATCGGCCAGGAGAAACACACCCACCCCAGCACATGGTTGAGTACCCACCCGTTTCAATACACCCACTCCCCGCTGGCGTATCACGCCCCGACGACCCATACGGTCATCGGACATGATGTATGGATTGGGCATAGCGCGACAATCATGGAGGGCGTCACGGTCGGCACTGGCGCGATTATTGGCACTGGGGCCATGGTGACCAAAGATGTGCCACCTTACGCTGTGGTTTGCGGCGTACCGGCCAAGGTTGTGAAATATCGTTTTTCGCAGGAGATTTGCATACGGTTGTTGGCTTCGAAATGGTGGGAGCGCTCGATTGAGGATTTGCACAGGCTGCCTCTGAACGATCCTTTGGCATCTCTCGACGTCATAGAGGCTGTTTGCCCATCGTCTGCAAACTACCCGATGATCCGGCTGACCCGACAGAATGGCACTGTGTGGAATGCCGACGACCATCATGAGAATGAGCGTCATGTCTAGGGAGATCACCACGCTTCCATAATCGGCCTATTGGCTTGCAGTAGGCGCTTGTGATTCGGCTACCTGGACAACCTTGGGCGTGAAGGTCCGACATCTAACTTATTCAAACGCGCTGATTGCTTGTTGGACCAGAGGCAGTAGGGCGTCGGCTGCAGATACGAGCTCCGCTAGTAAAGCTTCATCCACATCTAGATAGCCTTCGTACTCTGCAAGGTTGCGCCGCTCATGGCAGTGGGCAAAAAGACGCATCTGGACTTTGTTGAGCCCAACGGTATGCGTCAGGCACTGAAACACGAGGTATCGGCGATCAGAGCGATAGCCTTTCGTGCGCAAGGCAGCCAAAGCCAAGGCATGTGCCGCGTTATAAGCCAGATCGAAACGACTGGAGAACGACAGGGCGGAAATCCTAGCATCGTTCAAGCGGTCAATCGCCGAATTAAGCAGCCCAACGCACTCTTTGTGATCCAAGGGTTCGGCTTTGAGGGCGCCACTACGTACCAGATTTTCCAGGTTTTCGTTGATGTTCATCAGAAGTTTGTTCCGGGTTTTGACCCAGCAATTTTATTTTGTCTTGCTGTGACACCCGCACTACAAAGCTATTACCCGCTGCTTTTTTTGCATGCCAGTCTGCCGGGGTATAAAGCGTGGGATTGATGGTACGACCAAGCTGCTCTTCCACTGGTAGCAGGCATTCCATCAGGTCGCCATAGCTCAGGTTTTCGCCGATCAGCATCAGGTCAATATCGCTCCCCGCATGCTCGTTGCCCTTGGCGATGGAGCCGTAGATGAAGGCCCAGGCAATATGCTCAGCTTGTGGGGCTATAGCGGCGCGGATCTGCTCGGCAATACCGAAGGTCTTGCGCACTATGCCCAGCAGCTCTGCATAGATCGGACATTCCGGATTGGCCTGATAGTGCGTTTGATTGCCCTGCCGACGCATCGTCAGAATGCCTGCGTTATGGAGACGTTCCAGCTCACGCATCAGGCTGCCCTTGCCTACCTGGGCCCAGCGGGCGATCTCATTGGCGTAAAAACTCTGATCCGGTTTACCGTACAGCAAGCCAAAGACTCTCTGTTGGGTCGCCGAAAACAGGGCGTTGCTGATTGAAATGGTGGGCATAGGGAAATCGAAAGGTCCTAAAAAAGGAACGATAGGTCCCTTTCTGGGAACCTTCAAGGTTTATGATTGATCTGTTTCACGCAAAAGGCATCAATGTATTGAGTGATAAGCCGAGCTCAGGATAGAAAGCCTTGGTTGGACGATGCGAGGAGTGCGATGAAATCAACAAAACGCCCGCGCTTGCAAGCTGTGCAGGCAGGACCCGACTAACCTTGAGTCTCATGTTTATAGATGGACGACATCTTATTGTGGATATGAGTGGGGATGTGCAGATTCTATCCGGTCTTGCGCCACTGAAAGATGCCGATGCGTTTTCTGAAGTGACGCTGGGGCACGAGGGGTGGACTGTCGAATGGCCGGATTTGGATATCCAAATCGGCGCCGATACGCTTTATTTTGATGCTTTGGCTTGGAGTTCTTAGGGAGGATTTCAGAAAGCTGTGTTTGCCGCATAGCGGCGACACCAAAGGTTCGCGTCACGGGCACCTCCTTGAGCTGCGCGTACAACATGCCGTAGCCGTTTCGTGTGCGGTATGCATTTGATCCTCGCCGTTGATCCATCTTGGTGAAGATCGAGAACCTCGTCAGCTAAGACTTCCTGCGCGCTACCCATTACATCCCTCTGACCCGGTCCTGTCCCGGATTTTTGTTAAAAGATGTAAAGGTGATGCTTTCCCACTGGGGGCATGGGCTGGTTCCGCGTGGATGTGGACGTTTTGTGGACGTTTTGCCCTTTTCGCCATTTTTGAAACGAGCTTTTCAGAATCCCCAAAACGACGAAAGCCGCGCAATGCGCGGCTTTCAAGTTGGTGGGCCCACACGGACTCGAACCGTGGACCAAAGGATTATGAGTCCTCTGCTCTAACCGACTGAGCTATAGGCCCTCAGTAGGTCGCGGATTATAACGGCGGTTTCTCGGCTGTGCTATCCGAAAAGTCCGAAAGACTCATACGAAGAAACGTTGTGCAAAACTCTTCGGCGGGTAGGGGCAGGCTGACGATGAAGCCCTGGATCTGTTCGCAGCCTTCGTCGGCGAGGAATTGTTGCTGTTCGAGGTTTTCCACGCCTTCGGCGATGACGGTCAGTTGCATGCTGCGGCCCAGTGCAATGATCGCGCGCACGATGGCGGCGTCGTGGCCGTCGTCGGGCAGGCCGCGGACGAAGGACTGGTCGATCTTGAGGATGTCCAGCGGCAGGCGCTTGAGGTAGCTCAGGGATGAGTAGCCGGTGCCGAAGTCGTCGATGGCCAGTTGTACGCCGAGGCTTTTCAGTTTGTGCAGCACGCTGAGTGCTTCTTCGGTCTGGCTCATGATGAAGTTTTCGGTAATTTCCAGTTGCAGGCAGTCCGGTCGCAGGTCGTTGTCGTTGAGCAGTTGCTTGATGCGAGTGAGCAGGTTGGGTTGGCGCATCTGGGCGCCGGCCAGGTTGACGGACAGGGGGCCGAACGCTTGGTATAGGGTGTTCCACTGGCGCATCTGCTGACAGGCCTGCTCGAGAACCCAGTCGCCGATTTGCAGGATCATGCCGTTTTCTTCGGCCAGGGCGATGAAGTGCTCTGGTGGTACTTCGCCGAAAGTCGGGTGATTCCAGCGGATCAGGGCCTCGGCGCCCACCAGTTGTTGGGTGTGCAGGCTGATTTTGGGCTGGTAGTAGAGGCTCAGTTCATCGCGTTCGATGGCCCGGCGCAGTTCGTGTTCCAGGGCGACGCGTTCGCTGGCCTGAGCGGTCAGGTCGCGGGTGTAGCCTTCGACGCGATTGCGGCCCTTGGCTTTTGAGCGGTACATGGCGGCGTCGGCGTTCTTGATCACGGTGGCGACGTCTTCGCCATCGGTGGGGAACAGGGCACTGCCGATGCTGGAGCTGATGAAAAATTCGTGCTCGCCGGCCTGGAAGGGGGCCGAGAAGGAGGCCAGGATCTTGTTGGCAATTACTTCGACATCACCTGGATGCTGCAAACCGGGCAGCAGGATGATGAATTCGTCACCGCCCAAACGGGCGACGGTGTCGATGTCACGCAGGTTTTCCTTGAGGCGTACGGCGATGCCTTTGAGCAGCAAGTCGCCTACCGGGTGGCCGAGGCTGTCGTTGATGTGCTTGAAGCGATCGAGGTCTAGAAACAGCACCGCGCCCAGGCCGCCAGACTCCTGGCTGTGGATAAGTGTGGCCTGCAGGCGGTTCTCGAACAGCGTGCGGTTGGGCAAGCCGGTCAGAGGGTCGTGGTGGGCCTGATAGTCGAGGCGGGCCTGGGCATGCTTGAGGCTGGAGATGTCTGCGAACACCGCGACGAAGTGGGTGATGAAACGCTCCTTGTTGCGTACGGCGCTGATGGTCAGCCAGCACGGATAAACCTCGCCGTTCTTGCGTCGATTGCTGATCTCGCCCTGCCAGTGCCCTTCGGCGGTCAGCTGATACCACAGGGACGCGTAGAAGGCGCTGTCGTGTTGGCCTGATGCCAGCAGGCGCGGGGTCTGGCCAAGGGCCTCCTGCTCGCTGTAACCGGTGATCTCGCTGAAGGCACGGTTCACGGCGTTGATGCGTTGGCTGGTGTCGGTGATCAGTACACCTTCGGCGGTGCTTTCGAACACGGTGGCGGCCAGTTGGATCTTTTCCTGCATTTGCTGGCGCTCGGTGATGTCCCGGGCGATGGTCAGCATGCAGTCTTCGCCGGCGATCAGAATCGGCCGGCTGGACAGCTCGCATAGGCGGATCTGACCGTCCTTGTGGCGGATGTGGCTACGAAAATCGCGTACGAAACCATCGTGCTGCAACTGGTCGATCAGATGTTCGCGCTCGCTGAGGTTGGCCCAAATGCCCAGGTCCAGTGTTGAATGGTTGAGTGAGTTGACGCTGCTGTAGCCGGTGAGGTGGCTGAAACCTTCATTGATTTCGATCAGCAGGCCGTCGCTCTGGCGGCTGATTAGCATGCCATCAGGGGAGGCGTGGAAGGCTTTGGCGAATTTTTCTTCCGATACTTGCAGTTGCTGTCGGGCTTCCTTGAGGTAGGTGATATCGCGCACCGCGACGAGAATCGCCGGGTTCGATTCCAGCTCAAAGATTTCGGCCGAGAGCAGGCCGGAATAGGTGCTGCCATCCTTGCGCCGAAATGGCAGCTCCAGATTATGCAGGCTGTTTTGCTGCAAGCGTTCCAGCATGCCAGGGCCCAGGTCAGGGATGCCCCACAGATTCAGCTCGGTGGGTGTCTTGCCAATGGCTTCTTCGGCACTGAAGCCTGTCTGCTCGACAAAGGCCGTGTTGACCTCCAGCAGGCGCCCAGTGGTGCGGTCGGCAATGACCATGATGTCCGGGCACTCGGTAAACACCGAAGCGAACTTGGCTTCGGACAGACGCCTGGCCTGGTCGGCCTTAAGGGTTCTGTTGATATCGGTTATCAGGTCATGGCGCTCATGCTCGCTGCTGCGCAACTTCTGCTCCAATGCCTGGCGCTCGGCAATTTCCGCGTTGAGTCGCCTGTTGGAACGGATCATCAGGGCTGTCGCCATCAGTACGACAAATGTCGACAGGCTGTAGGGCAATAGGCCCTGCCAGCGTGAGGACTGGCCTGAATCGGACATGGACGAGCGGTCGAGTGGTTGCTCTTTTGCCGAGTCGAATCCAGTCGCTTCTTTGCCTTGATCGTCGGGTGTCGCAGCGTGTGCAGTAATGCTCAGCAGGCAAGCCATGGATAGGGCCAGCAGTCGCAACATGTCAGCCTCTTTTTGTTGGCCTAAGAATGAAACGAGTGTAGCTGTGATGGCGAAGTGCGAGTCCCGTTGAGAAAAACTTCTGCGCCAGAATGCAAAACCCCCGGCAAGGGCCGGGGGTCTTGATGTTGCGTGTTGCTGCTTACTCGTCGAGGAACGAGCGCAGGTGCTCGCTTCGCGTCGGGTGGCGCAGCTTGCGCAACGCTTTGGCTTCGATCTGACGAATCCGCTCGCGGGTCACGTCGAACTGCTTGCCGACTTCTTCCAGCGTGTGGTCGGTATTCATATCGATACCGAAACGCATGCGCAGGACTTTGGCTTCGCGGGCGGTAAGGCCCGACAGCACTTCGCGAGTCGCTTCTTTCAAGCTTTCCACGGTAGCCACATCGATTGGCGACTGCATGGTCGAGTCTTCGATGAAGTCACCCAGGTGCGAATCTTCGTCGTCACCGATCGGGGTTTCCATGGAGATCGGCTCTTTGGCGATCTTCAGTACCTTGCGGATTTTGTCCTCAGGCATTTCCATGCGTTCGCCCAGCTCTTCCGGAGTCGGTTCGCGACCCATTTCCTGCAACATCTGCCGGGAAATGCGGTTGAGCTTGTTGATCGTCTCGATCATGTGCACCGGAATACGGATGGTGCGGGCCTGGTCGGCGATCGAGCGAGTGATCGCCTGACGGATCCACCAGGTTGCATAGGTCGAGAACTTGTAGCCACGACGATATTCGAACTTGTCCACAGCCTTCATCAAGCCGATGTTGCCTTCCTGGATCAGATCGAGGAATTGCAGCCCACGGTTGGTGTACTTCTTGGCGATGGAGATCACCAGACGCAAGTTCGCTTCAACCATCTCTTTCTTCGCGCGGCGGGCCTTGGCCTCACCGATCGACATGCGACGGTTGATGTCCTTGATCTCGGCAATGGTCAGGCCGGTTTCGCTTTCAAGTGCGGTCAGCTTCTGCTGGCAACGTTGAATGTCGCCCTGCAGGCGGCCGATGGCTTCGGCGTATTTCGCCTTGCCCTTGGCCAGTGCGTCGGTCCAGCTCTCGTCCACTTCGTGGCCGGGGAACTGGCGCAGGAAGTCGGCACGCGGCATCCGTGCGTCACGGACACACAGTTGCATAATGGCGCGTTCCTGGGCCCGCAAGCGTTCCAGGGCGCTGCGAACACGCTCGACCAGACCTTCAAACTGTTTAGGAACCAGTTTGATCGGCATGAACAGTTCGGCCAGTGCCAGCATCTCGGCAATGGCAGTCTTGTCGTCACGACCGTGCTTTTTCAGCGCCTTGCGGGTGATTTCCATTTGATCGGAAACCGCGCCGAAACGCTGGGCTGCAATGACCGGATCGGGACCGCTTTCGGCCTCTTCCTCGTCGTCAGTGCTTTCGGCTTCTTCGTCGTCGTCCTCGGCACCTTCAGCCTTGACGGCTTTCTGGTCGATGGGCGGCGGCACTTCAGCCGGTGGCGCAATGCCGTCGTCCGGGTCGATATAACCGCTCAGGACGTCGGACAGGCGGCCACCTTCGGTGGTGACGCGAGTGTATTCGGAGAGGATGTGGTCGACCGTGCCAGGGAAGTGCGCAATAGCGCTCATCACTTCACGGATACCTTCCTCGATACGCTTGGCGATTTCGATTTCGCCTTCGCGGGTCAGAAGTTCGACCGTACCCATTTCGCGCATATACATGCGCACCGGGTCGGTAGTACGACCGATGTCGGTTTCCACTGCCGCCAATGCTGCTGCCGCTTCTTCCGCGGCTGCTTCATCGGTATCGGCTTCGGCCAACAAAAGGGCATCCGCATCCGGGGCACTCTCGAATACGTTGATCCCCATGTCATTGATCATGCGGATGATGTCTTCCACCTGTTCCGGATCTGAAATATCCTCCGGCAGGTGGTCGTTGACCTCCGCGTAAGTCAGGTAACCCTGCTCACGACCACGGCTGATCAACTCTTTGAGGCGAGACTGCTGTTGCGCTTTTCCGGACATAACACCCTATCCACTGAAGGTCTTGGCGGGCAAAAAACAAGCCGAGGATTATACCCGAGCTAGGACCTCACGCGCCAGTTGAGGTCGGGGTTTGTGCAGGAACATTGCGATTTAACAGGTTAAGCAGCTGAATTTTCTCTTCAGCGGTCAAACCTGACTGTCGTTCCTTGCGGATCAGTTGATCCAGGCTTCGCTCGCGTTGGCGAGCGGACAAGCTAGTTATAGTGTCGAAAAACTGTTGTTCAAGGTTGTCGGCCTCGATCAGCCATTCCTTCTCTGCCAGTTGTCGCAATAATCGCCCCTGGTCGGTTCCGTGCCAGCGGGCAATCAGTTGCAGCGAGCGTAGCCTTGGATTTTTTTGCAGGGCTTCGAGCAGGGCGACCAGTAATTGCGAGTACAGGTTGTCGTCATCGGCAAACTGACTGGCATTGGCCACCTTCCCCGAAAGCTCCGGGTGGTGCAGTAACGTGCGCAGCGCGCCGAGGATGGTCGGTTCGACCGTCGCCGGTGGGCGTGGTGCGCGAGATTCGAAGTCGGGCCGCTTGCCGCCCTTCTTGCCGTCCCAGGGTTTTTTATTATCCCATTTCTTCTGGCCACCGCTTTTTGGCGGGGTCCATTCTGTCTGTGCGGGCGCTTCGTACCTGTCGTCAGGTTGATAGCCGCCGTAGTCGGGCATCGATCCGTAATCGAAGCCGGGGTCGTAGCTCGGCGCGGCGGGCGCCGGTGCGCTTTGCACCAGCTGGCTCATCGCTTCGCCGGTCAGGCCGGTGATTTCGCTCAGGCGCTGACGCATCAGGATACGCAGGTTGGCGCCGGGGACCTTGTCGATCAGCGGCGCTGCCAGGGTGGCCATATGGGCCTTGCCTTCCAGAGAGCGCGGGTCGGCTTCCTTGGTCAGCTGTTCGAAAAAGTAATCGGCCAGCGGTTGTGCGTGCTGGTTGATCCGGGCGCGAAAGGCGTCGGTGCCTTCGCTGCGGACCAGGGTGTCCGGGTCCTCGCCTTCGGGCAGGAACAGAAAGCGCGCACGCCGACCGTCCTGCATATTCGACAGGCTCGCTTCGAGTGCGCGCCACGCGGCCTTGCGGCCTGCCTGGTCGCCATCGAAGCAGAACAGCACGTTGGGCACCACGCGAAACAGGCGCTTGAGGTGCTCTTCGCTGGTCGCAGTACCCAGGGTCGCGACGGCGTTGCGCAGGCCTTGCTGGGCCAGAGCGATGACGTCCATGTAACCTTCGACGACGATGATCTCATCGAGGTTACGATTGTATTTGCGTGCCTCGAACAGCCCGTACAGCTCCTGGCCCTTGTGAAACACCGGGGTTTCCGGGGAGTTCAGGTACTTGGGTTTGTCGTCGCCCAGAACCCTGCCGCCAAAGGCGATCACACGGCCGCGGCTGTCGCGGATCGGAAACATCACGCGGTCGCGGAAGCGGTCGTAGCGCTTGCCGGTCTCGGCGTTCTCGATCAGCAGGCCGGCGTCGATCATGGCCTTTTGCTGAAGCGTGTCGCTGCTCAAGTGCTTGTACAGATTGTCCCAGCCGGGCGGGGCGAACCCCAGGCCGAAGTCACGGGCGATTTCCCCGGACAGGCCGCGCCCTTTGAGGTAGTCCACGGCTGATTTGCGCGTAGGATGGCTCTTCAAGGCTTGGCGGTAATACTCGGCAGCGGCGTTCAGTAGCGGGTAGAGCGGTGAATCGGTCGGCTGGCGCGGCTTTTGCCCTTTGACACTCTGTTCGCGCGGCACTTCCATGCCAGCGGCCTTGGCCAGTTCCTCGACGGCCTGAGGGAAATCCAGGTTGTCGTGGTCCATGATGAAGCCAAGGGCGTTGCCCCCTGCGCCGCAACCAAAGCAGTAATAGAACTGTTTGTCCGGGCTGACGCTGAAAGACGGGGTCTTTTCTTTGTGGAACGGGCAGCAGGCGCTGAAGTTTTTCCCGGTCTTCTTTAATTGCACGCGTGAGCTGACAACATCGACGATGTCGGTGCGGTTCAGCAGGTCGTCAATAAAGCTCTGGGGAATCAGCCCGGCCATTGCGTTCTCATCATCAAGCGGTGTGCGGCTTTTGCGGCATGCGCCGGAAAGTCTCAGGCGTGCCTGTACATCAATGTGCGCAAGCTGTGCTGCCGACAATCTACGGATATCGAAGAGTGTTCGATAGTCAGAGCTTGGTATTCGGGCGCAGCTATATATCGCGAATGCGACGTCGGCCGTTGGCTTCGGTATTCACTGAGCTGTCATGAGGGGGCGTCGCCTTGGCTGAGCTTCTTGCGAAGATCATCAAGGCATACTCGCCATGCACCTTGATACGTTCGTCAGTGTAGACGCGATCAACGTGGCCTGGGTTCAGGCTGGACGTGACTTGCCTTGATCGCAGAAGCGGTTCTGGCAAATGTTGTCAATGAAGCGTAATGCGGTACTGCAACTACAGCTAGCCCGGCTTTTTAAGGGCCGGGCGAGGCAGAAGCTTGCGGCGAGCGCTGTAAATTAATACAGACGAACGGCGCGGCGCTGTTCGCGCTGAACTTTCTTGGCGTGACGCTTAACAGCGGCTGCTGCTTTACGCTTACGCTCGGAAGTCGGCTTCTCGTAGAATTCGCGGCTACGAACTTCAGCCAGAACACCGGCTTTTTCGCAGGAGCGCTTGAAACGACGCAGAGCTACGTCGAAGGGTTCGTTCTCTTTTACTTTGACGGCTGGCATCCAGAGCTACCTTCATTCATTACCGGGGTCAACGCCTCGTGCAAAGACTGCACTAAGTACGTCGGTTTTTAAGGGTTGCGGATGTTAACCCCTTGCTGCGAGGAATGCAAAGCCTCTGATCGAAAACCGCTGGTCGGGGCCTTGGGCGGCGACTATCATGCGCGCCTTCGAATTGGGCCTCTAAAAGGCGTAGACCCATGCTAGTACTGGGATTGGAAACCTCTTGCGACGAAACCGGCGTCGCGCTCTACGACAGTGAGCGCGGGCTGTTGGCGGACGCATTGTTCAGTCAGATCGACCTGCACCGGGTATTCGGTGGCGTGGTGCCTGAGCTGGCATCGCGCGATCACGTCAAGCGCATGCTGCCATTGATTCGCCAGGTGCTCGACGAGTCCGGCTGTGTCAGCGCAGACATTGACGCCATTGCCTATACGGCCGGTCCCGGCCTGGTTGGGGCCTTGCTGGTCGGGGCTTCCTGCGCCCAGGCGCTGGCCTTTGCCTGGGATGTACCGGCCCTCGGCGTGCACCATATGGAAGGACATTTACTGGCACCGATGCTGGAAGAACAGCCGCCAGAGTTCCCGTTCGTCGCTTTGTTGGTTTCTGGTGGCCATACGCAGCTGGTTCGGGTCGATGGCATCGGTCTTTATGAGTTGTTGGGCGAGACCCTGGACGATGCCGCAGGCGAAGCGTTCGACAAGACGGCCAAGATGATGGGCATGCAATACCCGGGCGGCCCGGAGATCGCCGCCAAGGCTGCCCTCGGCGTTGCCGGGCGCTTTACCTTTCCGCGACCGATGACTGATCGGCCCGGTCTGGCCTTCAGCTTCAGCGGCCTGAAGACCTCGGCCCTGAACACCTGGCAGCAGTGTCAGAGCGCCGGGGACGACAGCGAGCAAACCCGTTGCGACATCTCGCTGGCCTTCCAGCAGGCGGTGGTGGAGACTCTGACCATCAAGTGCAAGCGCGCCCTGAAGCAGACCGGCCTCAAACGCCTGGTCATTGCCGGTGGCGTGAGTGCCAACAAGTCGTTGCGCCAGTCGCTGGAAACCATGCTCGGCGAGCTCAAGGGCAATGTGTACTACGCCCGTCCCGAGTTCTGTACCGATAACGGTGCGATGATCGCCTTCGCCGGTTGCCAGCGTTTGCTGGCCGGGCAGAAGCAGGATCTGAGCATTACCGTGCAGGCGCGCTGGCCTATGGAACAGTTGCAGGGCCTATAGTCACCGCATCAGATTCAGAAGTGGCGTTCGCGCCCCGCGAGCAGGTCACGTAGATTGCTGCGATGACGCCAGACGATCAACAGCACCAGAAAGCTGACCGGCAGCAGGGTCAGTGGCGCTTTCCAGGCCAGCAGTGGCAAGGTCAGAGGAGTGGCGATCAGGGAGGCGAGTGAGCTGGTGCGGGTCAGGTAGAAGACCAGCAGCCAGGCGCAGATAGCCAGTAGTGCGGCGGGCAGATACAGCGCCAGCAGCACTCCGGCGGCGGTGGCGACACCTTTGCCGCCGCGGAAGCGAAAGTACAACGGAAACAGATGGCCCAGTACGGCGCACAGGCCGATCCAGGCCTGGTGTTCGGCATCCAGCCCTGCGAAACGGGCGATCAGGACCGGCAGCAGGCCTTTGCCCAGGTCGCCGAGCAGGGTCAGGACGGCGAGTTTCTTGCCGGCCAGACGCAACATATTGGTCGCGCCGGCATTGCCGGAGCCACTGGCACGCGGGTCTGGGCGACCATTGAGGCGACTGAGCACAATGGCGAAGGACAGTGAGCCAAGCAGGTAGGCGAAGATCGCCAGTGACCAAAACATGCTAACCATTCCGGGCGAAGGTGCCCTGATTCTAACGGCGCATCGCGCCCTTGTCGTGCAGCGGAGAGTTGGGCTTGGACAGAGTTTTCATCGACGGTCTGGAAGTCGATACAGTGATCGGCGCCTATGACTGGGAGCGCAGCATTCGCCAGTGCCTGCGCCTGGACCTGAGCTTTGCCTGGGACAACCGCCCGGCGGCAGCCGGCGATGACCTGAGCAAGGCTCTGGACTACGCCAGTGTGTCTGCGCGTATCCAGGCATTTGCCGAGGCCGCGACCTTTGAGTTGGTCGAAACCTTCGCCGAGCGACTTGTCGAAGTGCTGATGAGCGAATTCCAGATTCCCTGGGTGCACCTCAAACTGACCAAGCCCGGCGCTGTACCAGCGGCCAGGGGCGTGGGCGTGGAGATCGAGCGCGGATGTCGCTAACCCGGATTTACCTTGGACTGGGCAGTAACATCGATCGCGAAAAGCACCTGATTGCAGGGCTTGAGGCGCTGGATGGTTTTGTCAGCCTGATGGCCTGTTCGCCGGTCTTTGAAAGTCACCCGGTGGGGATCAAGAGCGGCCCGTTCTTCAATCTGGTGGTTACCGGCCTGACCGACCTGCCGTTGATGGAACTGGATCGTCGGCTCAAGTTCATCGAAGCCGATAACGGCCGCTACGCGCCGGATCGCAAGGGCCTGCCCCTGGATATCGACGTGCTGCTGTATGGCGAGCAGGTGGGTAACTTCGACGGCCTGATCTTGCCTCGCGCGGAAATTCTCAAGAACGCCTTTGTCTTGCAGCCCCTGGCGCTGATTGCCCCGGACAGATTGCATCCGGGGGTGAATATCGCGTTTTCCACCCTGTGGAGTGAGGCGCAGATCGACCAGCAGTTGTGGCCGGTTGCGTTTGAGTGGCGTGGTGCTGCCCTGACGCCGAAGGCAATGTTGCAGGACTGATACAGATCCAATGTGGGACCGGCTTTAGCCGGGAGGTGAAGTCTTCCCGGCTAAAGCCGGTCCCACAGGTTTCAGGTGTTGTGCTCGGCCTTGTAAACCTTCAGTGCATCCAGCCGCTCTACTTTAAGCGCCTCGCCCAGTTCCTGCCCTTTCAAGCCCTTCTCCAGTAGTGGTTGCACCGAGACCGCCCGTGCCGCCAGTGCGGCACTGCGCAGGTATTCGGCCTGTGGATAACTGCGCTCTTCGAAACCGTCGCGACCACGGGCATCCATCTCGCAGGCGATGATGAACTCTTCGAAGCGCTGCGGTCGGCGGTAGACGTCGAAACTTTGCAGCAGCTCCAGCAGGGTTGAGGGTTTGAGCTCCAGGGCGCGATGGCCGTGGGTGTGGTACTGGCAGACCAATAGCGCCAGTTCCTGGCAGTCCCGTGGCACCTTGAAACGCTCATTGACAGCTTTTACCAGGCGCAGGCCCGTGTGCTCATGGGCGATGTGGCGCGGCCATTCGGCTTCCGGCGTCAGGCCCTTGCCCAGGTCGTGCACCAGGCAGGCCCAGCGCACGCTCAAGGGTTGTTTGAAGCGCGCCGATTGCGCCAGCACGCTGAGCACATGGATGCCGGTATCGATTTCCGGGTGGTGAGCGGCGGGTTGCGGCACACCGAACAGGGCGTCGACTTCAGGGAGCAATTCCTTGAGGGCGCCGCAATCGCGCAGCACCTCGATGAACACCTGTGGATGGTCTTCCATCAGCGCCCGGGAAATTTCCTTCCAGCAGCGTTCGGGTGTCAGGGCGTGAAGTTCGCCTGATTCACTGAGCTGACGCATCAGTTCAAGGGTCTCAGGGGCGATGCGAAAACCGTCGGCGGCATAGCGCGCGGCGAAGCGGGCGACACGCAGTACTCGCAGGGGATCTTCGGCGAACGCCGGGGAAACGTGGCGTAAAATTCGTGCTTCGAGATCCAGTTGGCCATGATAGGGGTCGGTCAAATTGCCGTCTTTATCTTCGGCCATGGCATTGATAGTCAGATCGCGGCGGATCAGGTCCTGCTCAAGAGTGACTTCGGGGCTGGCGTGGAAAACGAAGCCGCCGTAACCCTTGCCGCTCTTGCGTTCGGTACGAGCCAGGGCGTGCTCCTCACCCGTCAGCGGGTGGAGGAAAACCGGAAAATCCGTGCCCACCGGGCGGTAGCCCTTGACCAGCATTTCATCGGTGGTAGCGCCCACAACAACCCAGTCGATATCGGTGACGGGTTTACCCAGCAGGCGATCGCGTACGGCACCGCCAACTTTATAAATCTGCATAAAAAACCTCCGTGAGGACGACAGGATAAACCTTGTCGCCTTCAGGGAGGTTAAAAGCGGTTGATGACCCGATATCGATCGGGTCATTGAGACCGGACGCTAGAGGTGAACGACCGCCAAATCAAGCCGGGGATATTCACTATCAGGGTGCTCGCTTCTCGGTGGGACATGGTGGGTTTTCATCACCTGATCGCCTTGCAAGGTCTCCAGATGAATGTCGAAACCCCATAGACGGTGCAGGTGTTTGAGCACTTCGTCCGTGGAGTCGCCCAGGGGTTTGCGGTCGTGTTGTTGGTGGCGCAGGGTCAGCGAGCGGTCGCCGCGGCGGTCGATGCTGTAGATCTGCACGTTGGGTTCGCGGTTGCCCAGGTTGTATTGCGCGGCAAGGGTTTCGCGAATGGTGCGATAACCCGGCTCGTCATGAATGGCCGGCACGATCAGGTCGTCCTTCTGGTCGTCGTCCATGATACTGAACAGCTTGAGGTCACGAATGACCTTGGGCGACAGGTACTGCAGGATGAAGCTTTCGTCCTTGAAGCTGCTCATGGCGAATTTGATGGTGGCCAGCCAGTCGCCACCGGCGATGTCCGGGAACCAGCGGTAGTCTTCTTCGGTGGGTTTTTCACAGATGCGACGGATGTCCTGATACATGGCAAACCCGAGGGTGTAAGGGTTGATGCCGCTGTAGTAGGGGCTGTCGAAGCCTGGCTGGTAGATCACGCTGGTGTGAGAGGTGAGGAACTCCATCATGAAGCCGTCGGTGACCAGGCCTTCGTCGTACAGGTCGTTCATCAGGGTGTAGTGCCAGAATGTCGCCCAGCCTTCGTTCATCACCTGGGTCTGGCGCTGCGGGTAGAAGTACTGCGCGATCTTGCGCACGATGCGTACCACTTCGCGCTGCCAGGGCTCCAGCAACGGCGCGTGTTTCTCGATGAAGTAGAGAATGTTCTCCTGGGGTTCGGCCGGGAATCGGGCGTTGTCCTCTTTGTTGTTCTTGTCGGCGCTTTTCGGGATGGTGCGCCACAGGTCGTTGATCTGTTTCTGCAGGTGCTCTTCACGGTCCTTCTGTCGGCGCCGTTCTTCTTCGGCGGAAATCGGATAAGGCCGTTTGTAGCGGTCGACGCCGTAGTTCATCAGCGCGTGGCAGGAGTCGAGCAGGTCTTCCACCGCGTCGATGCCATGGCGTTCCTCGCACTGCATGATGTACTGCTTGGCGAATACCAGGTAATCGATGATCGAGCTGGCGTCGGTCCAGGTGCGGAACAGGTAGTTGCCCTTGAAGAAGCTGTTATGCCCGTAGCAGGCATGGGCCACCACCAGGGCCTGCATGCAGATGGTGTTTTCTTCCATCAGATAGGCGATGCAGGGATCGGAGTTGATAACGATCTCGTAGGCCAGCCCCATCTGGCCTCGTGAGTAGGATTTTTCCGTGCTGAGAAAGTGTTTGCCGTAGGACCAGTGGTGATAGCCAAGAGGCATGCCCACCGAGGCGTACGCATCCATCATCTGCTCGGCTGTAATGACTTCAATCTGGTTGGGATAGGTATCCAGGGCATAACGCTCGGCGATACGGCTGATTTCGCGGTCGTAAGCCTGGATCAGTTCGAATGTCCACTCGGAACCCGTGGAGAGGGGTTGGCGCTTCTGCTCTCTAGCGGTCATGTCACTAACCTGCGCTGGAAGAGTTCACGGAATACCGGATAGATATCACCGGCAGAGACCAGCTGTTGCTGGGCGAAGGTGTCGGCAAAGGCTTCGCCGATACGCTCGTATTCGAACCACAACGCCTGATGTTCGCGCGGCGTGATTTCCACGTAGGTGTAGTACTGCACGAAGGGCATGATCTGTTTGGTCAGGATGTCGCGACAGATCGGTGAATCATCGTTCCAGTTGTCGCCGTCGGAGGCCTGGGCGGCGTAGATGTTCCAGTCGCTGGCCGGATAGCGTTCAGCCATGATTTCCTGCATCAGCTTCAATGCGCTGGAAACGATAGTGCCGCCGGTTTCCCGTGAATAGAAGAATTCTTCTTCGTCGACTTCCCGGGCGCTGGTGTGATGGCGGATGAACACCACTTCGATCTTGTCGTAGTTTCGTTTGAGAAACAGGTACAGCAAGATGAAGAAACGCTTGGCGATGTCCTTGGTCGCTTGGGTCATGGAGCCGGAGACGTCCATCAGGCAGAACATTACCGCCTTGGAGCTGGGGTTGGGTTGCTTGACCAACAGGTTGTACTTGAGGTCGAAAGTATCGAGGTACGGGACGCGACGTATACGCGCCTTCAAACGTTCGATTTCGCTCTCAAGCTCCTGAATATCGCCGAAGTTGTCCGGTTCTTCACGTTTCAGGCGATCCAGTTCGCTCACCGCTTCCTTTAGCTTGCCGCGGCTGCTGCCGGACAGGGCGATGCGTCGGGCATGGGCCGAGCGCAGGGTGCGGATGATATTGATCCGCGCCGGATTGCCTTCGTTGCTGATACCGGCACGGACGGTCTTGAAGGTCTCGGTGCCGACCAGGTTGCGTTTAACCAGGTTGGGCAGTTCCAGGTCCTCGAACATGAATTCGAGGAATTCTTCCTGGGTGATCTGGAAAACGAACTCATCCATGCCTTCGCCGGAGTTGCTCGCCTTGCCCGCGCCCTTGCCGCCACCGCCCCCTTGCGGACGGGCGATGTGTTCGCCAGTGGTGAATTCCTTGTTACCAGGGTGGACGACAGTCTGCTTGCCGCCACGGCCATGGTGAAGCACCGGTTCGTCGATATCGCGACCGGGAATGCTGATCTGCTCGCCATGCTCCATATCGGTGATGGAGCGGCGGCTGACGGCTTCTTCGACTGCTTTCTTGATGTGGTCACGATAACGTCGCAGGAAGCGCTGACGGTTTACCGTGCTCTTGTTCTTGCCATTGAGGCGTCGGTCGATCACATAGCTCATAGGCCCCTCCGGGGAGCTTCAAGTCGTAAGCTTCAAGCTGCAAGAGAGAGCACGACCAACTCCTCGGTAGGGGACTCAATCGCTTTTCCCTTGCAGCTTGTAGCCAGAAGCTTGCAACTGCTTCACTGCGACTTACGGACCCGTAGGTACCATTCGGACAGAAGCCGTACCTGTTTGTCGGTATAGCCTCGTTCGACCATCCTGGTAACAAAGTCGTTGTGTTTCTGTTGGTCCTCTTTGCTGGCCTTGGCGTTGAAGCTGATGACCGGCAACAAGTCCTCGGTGTTGGAGAACATTTTCTTCTCGATCACCACCCGCAGCTTCTCGTAACTGAGCCAGGTTGGGTTCTTGCCGTTGTTGTTGGCGCGGGCGCGCAGTACGAAGTTGACGATTTCGTTGCGGAAATCCTTCGGATTGCTGATGCCGGCCGGTTTTTCGATTTTCTCCAGTTCTTCGTTCAGCGCGACACGATTGAGGATCTCGCCGGTTTCCGGATCGCGGTATTCCTGATCCTGAATCCAGAAGTCTGCGTACAGCACGTAGCGATCGAAGATGTTCTGGCCGTATTCGCTGTAGGACTCCAGGTATGCGGTCTGGATTTCCTTGCCGATGAACTCGATATAGCGCGGTGCCAGGTATTCCTTGATGAAGCGCAGATAGCGCTCGCGGGTTTCGGCCTGGAATTGCTCCTGCTCGATCTGCTGCTCCAGCACGTACAGCAGGTGCACCGGGTTGGCGGCGATTTCATGGGGGTCGAAGTTGAAGACCTTGGACAGGATCTTGAACGCGAAGCGAGTGGAAAGACCGTTCATGCCTTCATCGACGCCGGCGCTGTCACGGTATTCCTGAATCGACTTGGCCTTTGGATCGGTGTCCTTGAGGTTTTCGCCGTCGTACACGCGCATCTTCGAGTAGATGTTGGAGTTATCCGGCTCCTTGAGGCGCGACAGCGTGGTGAACTGCGCCAGCATTTTCAGGGTGTCCGGCGCGCAATGCGCTTTGGACAGGGAGCTGTTGAACAGAAGCTTGTCGTAGATCTTGATCTCGTCGCTAACGCGCAGGCAGTACGGCACCTTGACGATGTAGATCCGGTCGATGAAAGCCTCGTTGTTCTTGTTGTTACGGAAACTGTGCCATTCCGATTCGTTGGAGTGGGCCAGCAGGATGCCGGTGAACGGGATCGCGCCCAGGCCTTCGGTACTGTTGTAGTTACCTTCCTGGGTGGCGGTAAGCAGTGGGTGCAGCACCTTGATTGGTGCCTTGAACATCTCGACGAATTCCATCAGGCCCTGGTTGGCCCGGCACAATGCGCCTGAATAGCTGTAGGCGTCGGCATCGTTCTGTGGGAATTCTTCAAGTTTGCGGATATCGACCTTACCGACGAGAGCTGAAATGTCCTGGTTGTTCTCATCGCCCGGTTCAGTCTTGGCCACAGCGATCTGGTTGAGGATCGATGGATAGAGTTTGACTACCTTGAACTGGCTGATGTCGCCCCCGAACTCAGCCAGGCGTTTGGTCGCCCAGGGCGACATGATAGTGCTCAGGTAGCGGCGCGGAATGCCGAAGTCTTCTTCGAGGATCGCGCCGTCTTCGGTGGCATTGAACAGCCCCAGTGGCGATTCGAATACCGGCGAGCCCTTGATGGCGTAGAAGGGCACTTTTTCAATCAGTTGTTTGAGTTTTTCAGCCAGAGACGACTTACCACCGCCGACCGGGCCAAGCAGGTAAAGGATCTGTTTCTTTTCTTCCAGGCCTTGGGCGGCATGGCGGAAATACGAGACGATCTGGTCGATGCATTCTTCCATGCCATGGAAGTCGGCAAAGGCCGGATAGCGCCGGATGACCTTGTTGGAGAAGATTCGAGAAAGACGCGAGTTGGTCGACGTGTCGAGCAACTCAGGCTCGCCAATGGCCAGCAGAAGACGTTCTGCCGCAGAGGCGTATGCGCTGCGATCCTGTTTGCAGAGCTCTAAGTACTCCTGTAGCGAGAGCTCTTCCTGGCGTGTCGATTCAAAGCGTTGTTGGAAGTGGCTAAAAATACTCATGACGTCACCTCGCTCGATACGTGGAGCCGGCGGCGGATCGTCAGTCGATGCTGGCAGCAGCTGAGTATCCAGATGCCGTTTACCCCCCAGAACACCATAAAAGTAACTACCGATGACCCACGCGCCGGTGTACCGGCTCTCCCCTGATTACGGATGGCCTGAGGCTAAGGATAGTTCGGAATCGCGAAGATAAAGAAGGGATGAGCGATAAGTCAGGCCGACCGCTGGTCAGTTCGGGCGCGAACCCGCGTAGAACACGGGTTCGAGAGGCATAAATTTTTTTTCAGATTAGCCTTGTGCCGTTTCAGCCGGGAAGGTGGCCTTCCATAGCTCGAATCCGCCGTCGACGCTGTAGACCTCGGAGAAGCCCTGGCCCACCAGGTAGGCCGCCGCTTGCTGGCTGGAGTTGCCGTGATAGCAGACGACGACCAAGGGTTTGTCCAGATCGGCTTCGCGGATGAAGTCGGCGATCGAATGATTATCCAGATGGTGTGAGTCAGGAATGTGATTGCCGGCAAAAGTCTGCGCGTCGCGCACATCGACGAAGACCGCGCCGCTTGCGCGCAGCTCGTGGGCTTTTTCCGGGGGGATACGTTTGAAGTCGGTCATGGACACTGGCTCCTTGGGTGTGAGGGTGAGGCCTGGCGCCAGGGCCTGGCCGCAGGGATGGGGGAAGTGGGCTCTTTCATCGGCGTGGCGTTGGCCAGGCCTTTGGCGTCGCAGTCGCAGTGATAGCGTTCCAGGGTATCGACATTGAGCAGGGTCATGGCCCCGCCCCAGACGCAGCCGGTATCCAGAGCGAACACGCCGGGCTCATCACAACGACCTTCAAGCGCTGCCCAATGGCCGAAGATTATCTTCTGGTCGCGAGTCTTGCGTTCCTTGTGGCTGAACCACGGGGCGTAGCCCGGCATGGCGGTGTCTGCGCCTTCCTTGCCTTTGAGGTCGAGCTTGCCTTCCGGGGTGCAGAAACGCATTCGGGTGAAGTAGTTGGTGATGACCCGCAAACGGGTTACACCATGCAGGTCGTTGTCCCACTTGGCCGGTTCGTTGCCGTACATGCCTTCAAGGAAGGGTTCGTACAGCAGATCGTCATGTAGCGCCGTCTCGACTTCCCCTGCCAGCTTAAGCGCTTTTTTCAGTGTCCATTGCGGCGGGATCCCGGCATGGACCATGGCGATATTGCGCTCTGCATCGTAATGCATGAGTTTCTGTTGGCGCAGCCAGACCAGCAACTGGCCGGCATCCGGTGCTTCAAGAATCTCGCGCAGGGTGTCGTTACGTTTCAGGCGCTCGATCTTGCGCGCCGAGGCGAGCAGGTGCAGGTCATGATTGCCCAGCACACAGACCAGGGATTGGCGCATGTTGTAGAGAAAGCGCAGGGTTTCCAGAGACTGCGGCCCCCGGTTGACCAGATCGCCGACCAGCCAGAGCTGGTCTTTGCCGGGCTCGAAATGGACATGCTCAAGCAGGCATTGCAACGGTTCCAGGCAGCCCTGCAGGTCGCCGACTGCATACACTGCCATCAGTGCAGCGATCCCGGTACGGCGAGGCGGAAGGGAGCAATCACGGCATCGAAGCGTTTGCCATCGTCGGCGAGCATCTGGTAACTGCCCTGCATATTGCCGACCTTGGTGGTCATTACCGTGCCGCTGCTATAGGTATGGCTCTTGCCAACGCCGATGAGCGGCTGCTGGCCAACGACGCCTTCACCGCGGACTTCTTCGACCTGGCCGTCACCGTTGGTGATGACCCAGTGCCGCGACAGTAGCTTGGCGGGCACCTCGCCACTGTTGTGCACAGTGACGGTGTAGGCGAAGGCGAAGCGGTTCTGCTCGGGCTGCGACTGTTCGGCGAGGAAGCGGGTGACGACGCTGACGTCGACCTGGTAACGGGAATCGGACATGCAGAGGGCCTTGGAAACTAATGCGAAATAAAGCCGGAGATCCCGGTGCAATCAGTCTAGGACATGTATCGGAGAAAAACATTTACCCGCTACATGTCCCTCTACAGCTTAAGCCGGGATCGGTTTTTCGCTCAGTTTGTCTGCCAGGCGGACAAAGGCAGCGAGGTCCAGCTGTTCAGGGCGCAGGCCACCGTCGACACCAGCGGCGGTGATTTCATCGGCGCTGAGCAACAGTTTCAGGGTATTGCGCAGGGTTTTGCGGCGCTGGTTGAACGCCTCACGTACGACGCGTTCAAGGACGCGATGGTCCTTGGCCGGATGCGGTAGTGTGGCATGGGGCACCAGGCGCACGATGGCCGAATCGACTTTCGGCGGCGGGTTGAACGCCCCCGGACCGACGTTGAACAGATGTTCCACGCGGCAATGGTACTGCACCATGATTGACAGACGACCCCAGTCACCACCACCGGGACCTGCGGCGAGACGCTCGACCACTTCTTTCTGCAGCATGAAGTGCATGTCGTGGATCAGCGCGGCGTTGGCCAGCAGGTGGAAAATCAGCGGCGTCGAGATGTTGTACGGCAGGTTGCCGACCACGCGCAGGCTGCCGGGAGCGGCGTCGAGGCTGTTGAAATCGAACTTGAGCGCGTCACCCTGATGCAGGGAAAAATTGGGCTTGCCGCCGAACTGGTGGTTGAGGATCGGCACCAGGTCTTTGTCCAGCTCGATCACGTCCAGACGCGCGCCGCTGTTGAGCAGGCCCGCAGTCAGTGCGCCTTGGCCGGGGCCGATTTCCAGCAGGCGGTCGTCAGGCTTGGCGCGGATGGAGCGCAGGATCTTGTCGATCACGCCGGCGTCATGCAGGAAGTTCTGGCCAAAACGCTTGCGCGCCTTGTGTTGGTATTGCTCGTTCATGAATGGGTCTCGGCCATCTGGTAGGCGGTTTGCAAGGCGACGTGCAGGCTGCCGGTGTCGATCTTGCCACTGCCCGCCAGGTCCAGGGCGGTGCCATGGTCGACGGAGGTTCGGATGATCGGCAGGCCCAGGGTCACGTTGACTGCGGCGCCAAAGCCTTTGTACTTGAGTACGGGCAGGCCCTGGTCGTGGTACATCGCCAGCACTGCGTCGCAGTGCTCCAGATATTTGGGGGTAAAGAGAGTGTCTGCAGGCAGCGGGCCACGCAGGTTCATGCCCTCGCTGCGCAGGCGCTCCAGGGCAGGTTCGATAATGTCGATTTCTTCGCGGCCCAGGTGTCCGCCTTCACCTGCATGGGGGTTGAGCCCACAGACCAGGATGCGCGGCCGGGAGATGCCGAACTTGTTGACCAGATCTGCATGAAGGATGCGCGTGACCCGCTCCAGCACCTGTGGGGTGATGGCATCGGCGACGTCGCGCAGGGGCAGGTGAGTAGTCACCAGAGCGACGCGCAGGTCGCCGGTGGCGAGCATCATCACCACTTGTTCGGTCTGGGTCAGTTCGGCGAGAAATTCGGTATGGCCGGAGAACGCAATGCCGCCATCGTTGATCACGCCCTTGTGCACCGGAGCGGTGATCATCCCGGTGAATGCGCCGTCCATGCAGCCTTGGCCCGCGCGGGTCAGGGTCTCCAGGACGAATGCGCCATTGGCCTTGTCCAGTTGCCCGGCTACCACCGGGGCGCGCAGCGGTGTATCCCAGACATACAGGCTGCCAGCCGGGGCTGGCTGCTCGGGCCAGGCGTCAGGGCTGACGCTCAGCAGATTGACGACCACACCCAGTTGCGTGGCCCGCTCGGCGAGCAGGTCACGACTGGTAATGGCAATCAGGGGATACGGTTGCGGCTCGGCGGCGATCAGCAGGCACAGGTCGGGACCTATGCCTGCGGGCTCACCGGGTGTCAGGGCGAAGCGTTTTTGTTTCACTGTGGGGCCTTGTCAGCGCCAGGCAGTTTGATTTCCACATAGGCTTCGTCGCGAATCTGACGCAGCCAGCTTTCCAGCTCTTCGTCATATTTGCGGGTGCGTAGCACGTTCATCGCTTGTTGGTCGCGAGCCTGGTTGGTGGCGTCGGTGGAGCGACGGCCCAGGACTTCCAGAACGTGCCAGCCATATTGGGTCTGGAACGGCTTGGACAGCTGACCTTGTGGCGTCGCGTTCATGACTTCGCGGAACTCGGGAACCAGGTTGGTCGGATCGACCCAGTTCATGTCGCCGCCGTTAAGCGCCGAACCCGGATCTTCCGAGAAGCTCTTCGCCAGTTCGCCGAAGTCTTCGCCGCCTTCAATGCGGTCGTAGATCTTCTGCGCCAGGCGCTTGGTTTCTTCTTCGCTGCGGATTTCGCTTGGCTTGATCAGGATGTGGCGCACATGGACTTCATCGCGCATTTGGGCCTGGCCTGCGCCGCCGCGTTTTTCCAGCAGTTTGATGATGATGAAACCGGCCGGCGTACGCGCTGGCGGGGTCACGTCACCAATCGGCATGGAACCGAGCATGTCGCCGAACGGAGGTGGCAACTGGGCGGATTTGCGCCAGCCGATATCACCGCCATCCAGAGCGTTTTCGCTGGACGAGTTGGCAACGGCCATCTGACCGAAGTCAGCGCCGGCCTTGAGCTTGTCGTAGATGCCCTTGGCCTTGGCGGCGGCAGCCTGGATTGTCGCCGCATTGGCGCTTTCCGGGGTGCCGATCATGATCGTGGCCAGGTGGAATTCCTGCGACAGCTGAGCCTTGCCCTGGTCGGAGGCGAGGAAGTTCTTCACTTCCTGATCCGAGACCTGGATACGGTCGGCTACCCGGCGCTGACGTACGCGGCTGATGATCATTTCCCGGCGGACCTGATCGCGGGCGTCGTTGAACGAACCGCCGTCCTGAGCGATGGCCTTGCGGAACTGCTCCACTGTCATGTTGTTGCGCTGAGCAATGGTGGCGATGGCCGCGTTCAGTTCTTCGTCGCTGATGCGAATGCCTGAACGTTCACCGACCTGCAACTGCAGGTTTTCCAGAATCAGGCGATCGAGCACCTGGGGTTCCAGAACGCCCGGAGGTGGCATGGCGCCGCCTCGTTTGGCGAGGTTCTGTTTGACTTCGCGGGTACGCTGGTCGAGCTGGCTTTTCATGATCACGTCGTTATCGACGATGGCCACGACGCTGTCGAGCGGCTGTACCGCAGCGTGAACTGCGGAACCCAGGAGTAGCGCGCCCAGCAACAGCGGGCGCAGAGAATCAGAAAGCTTGGTCTTCACGTTCACGATAACCTTGGATGCCTTTGTCGAGGAAGCTCTCTACTTTGGCGCCGGTAACGCCACCAAGTCCCTTCAACACAATTTGGAGGAATATGCCGCGGTCGCCTTTTTCGTTCTGGGGGGCTTCCTGGCTGAATTCGTCATAGTCGACCCAGTAACGGCTGATCAGACGCATTTTCCAGCAGCAGTTGTCGTATTCGAAGCCACCAAAGGCTTCCAGAGTACGGTTGCGGTTGTAGTCGTATTCCCAGCGGCTGATAGCGCTCCATTGCGGCACGATTGGCCAGATGACCGAGAAGTCGTGCTGCTGGATCTTGTAGTAGTCCTTCACGTAGCCCGGAGTACCTGGGGTGCCATAGTCACCACCGCCCACAGTCCACTTGCCGGTGGTCTGGTCGTAACGGACCAGGTCATTGCGGTAGCGGTAGCCGAAGTTGACGATCTTGCCCGGATTGCTTTCAGGCTGGTAATGGAACATTGCGCTGCCGGAGCGGGTGCTGCGGCTGTCCGGATCCCAGTTGAAGTCCGAGCTGACACGCCAGTCGCGGTCGAAGCGATATTCGTATTCCAGAGCGTAAGGCGAAACGTCGGATTGTGCGTCTTTGCGGTCCTTGAACTCTACGCCCGGCAATTGCACCTTGCGATCCTTGAAGTACAACGCCTGACCGATGCTGAAACGCTGACGCTCGAAGCCGTTGTCTTCTATCCAGCGGTTGGTCACGCCCAGGGACAGCTTGTTCTCGTCGCCAATACGGTCGGAGCCGACGAAGCGGTTGTCACGGAACAGCGAGGCATAGTTGAACGTGGTTTCGGCGGTATCGAAGACCGGAATGTCCGTCTGATCGACCTCAGGTACATAGAGGTAGTAAGCGCGGGGTTCCAGGGTCTGGCGATAGTTGGTCCCGAACCAGTTGGTGTTGCGGTCGAAGTACAGGCCGCTGTCGACGCTGGCGATAGGTACGCTGCGGCTCTGGGTGCTGTTGTATTTTTCGTCGGTCTGCAAGGTGGTCTTGCCACGGCCGTCGAGGTCCAAGTCGTACTGAGTGTAGGCGTACTTGAGCGTGGGTTTCAGGTAACCGAAGGTCCAGTCCAGCGGCAGGCTCACCGATGGCTGCAGGTTCAGGCGGTTACCGTTGGCGCGGGCCAGGCCCACGACGTTGTTGTCCAGGCGAGGGGCGGCAAAGCCATCTTCGTTGACGTAGTTGCCGGTCTTGAGGTCGCGCTCGAAGCGTACCAACTCTGCCTGCCAGGCAAACTTCAGGCCTTCCGGCGAGTAGGGCAGCGTGCCGTTGAGGCTCAGTTGCGGCAGACGGTTGTAGGGCGTGATGTTGGCCACGGTAGCCAGCTTGTAAGCCTGGGCGTTGATCTGGCCCCAGATATTGTCGCCACGATAAGTCAGCGAGCCCTGCTGATTGACGTAGTCGGTTTTCGACACGCCGATCTGGTCGGTCTGCAGGTCCTGGAAGTAGTACGGATCGCTGATGTCGGTGTAGTTGACCTGGGTCAGCCAGCGCGAGTCGAGACCGCCCTTGTGCTGCCAGTTGATCATCCAGCGGGTCTTGTCGTAGTCCGTCTGCAGCTTGCGGTCGTCGTCCTTGTCGTTCAGGTACGCGCCGCCGAACTGGCCTTCGCTGGTCTTGGTCAGGTAGCGGAATTCGCCTTCGAGCAATTCGCCGCGCTTGGCCATGAAGCGTGGATACAACGTGGCATCGTAGTTCGGTGCCAGGTTGAAGTAGTACGGGGTGACCAGCATCAGGCCGGTCTTGCTGCCGGTGCCGATGGTCGGCGGCAGGAAGCCAGATTGACGACGGTCGTCGATCGGGAAGTAGAAGTACGGCGTGTACAGAACCGGGATGTCCTTGACGCGCAGGGTCACGTTGGTCGCGGTACCGAAGCCGGTGGCCGGGTTCAGGGTGATGTTATTACCCTTGAGCGTCCAGGCGTTGCTGTTCGGTTCGCACGTGGTGTACGTGCCGTCCTTGAGCCGGATGATCGCGTTCTCCGCACGCTTGGCGTACAGGGCGTTACCGCGCACGTTGGACTTGTGCAGCACGTATTCGGCGTTATCGACCTTGGCTTCACCGGTGTCGAGCTGGATCTCGGCGTGGTCGCCGACGATCAGAGCACCGTTGTCGCGCAGACGGACATCGCCATTGAGCTCGCCACGGTTTTCGGCCTGGTGCAGGCTGGCTTCTTCAGCCTGGATCTGCATGCTGCCCTGGCGCATGACGACGTCACCGGCCAGGGTCGCAGTCTGGGATTCCTGCTCGTAACGCGAAGCCTTGGCGCCGAGGAAGGTCGGCGACTCGCCTTTGGGCGTCGAGTCGTTCATGCCCGGACGGATCGGCTCGATGTAGGCACCGGAGCAATAAGGCGCGGTCTCGGCCAATTGCGCAGCGGTGAGCTTCTCGCGTGGGACCCAGTCCAGGTGGCTGTAGTCGGCGCTGCGCGAACGCAGGCCCTTGCCCTTGGCTTCGGTGACCAGTTTGGTCGTGGCCACCGTCTCACCGCCAACGCCGGTCTCCGTCACGGTTCCATTGGAACTGACGGCGGTCGCGCTGTGCACGGGACGTGGGGGCAGCACAGCCGTGGGGCTTTTCGGGGCGCAATTCCACGCTCCCGAAGCAGAGACCGAACAGTCATACTGTTCGGCGGCAACCACGAATGGTGCAGCCAGGGGTTGCATTACCAGCAGACTGCCGGTCACTAGCAACGGAAATTTTTTACGAAACGCGGGGGATTTCAATGCCATCTTATTAGTCCGGGCTTCCTGCGTGCCATCTGCCCGCGGGGGGGCCGCACGCCTTTCGATGGGCTGAAAAAGGCCCCGATAATAAAGCATGACCCGCTTGACGGCTAGCGCCGTCGGAGACCCTTGTAATGCCTGATCAAGATGTACGCCTGCAACACCTCAAAGTTTGGCTCGATGAGCAATTGCAAGCACTTTTTTTAGCCGAGGGTTGGGGCGCGATACCCCCGGCCACGTTGACTGCCGCCAGTAGTGACGCGAGTTTCCGTCGGTATTTCCGCTGGCAGGGCGAAGGCCGCACTTTTATTGTCATGGATGCCCCGCCCCCCCAGGAAAACTGCAAACCCTTCGTCGATATCGCACATTTATTAAGTCGCTCGGGCATTAATGTTCCGAAAATTTATGCCGAAGACCTGACGCGAGGGTTTTTGTTGCTCAGCGATCTGGGGGCAAAAACCTACCTGGATGTGATCGATGCCGACAGCGCTGATGGCCTGTTTGCCGATGCCATTGAAGCGTTGCTGGCTTTCCAGCAGTTGCCGATGGATGCACCGCTGCCCAGCTACGACGTAGCCTTGCTGCGGCGCGAACTGGAGCTGTTTCCCGAGTGGTATGTGCGTCGTCATCTGGGTGTCGAACTGGATCCGGCGCAGTTGGCGCTCTGGCAGCGGGCCAGTGATTTGCTGATCGACAGTGCCCTGGCGCAACCCAAGGTGCTGGTGCACCGCGACTATATGCCGCGCAACCTGATGGTCAGCGCGCCGAATCCCGGCGTGCTGGATTTTCAGGATGCAGTGTACGGCCCGGTGACCTATGACGTGACGTGCCTGTTCAAGGATGCCTTCCTGAGCTGGCCCGAAGAGCGCGTCCAGGGCTGGCTGGGAGAGTATTGGGGCAAGGCCCGGGCGTTGGGCATTCCGGTTCAGGACAGCATTGAAGCGTTCATGCGCGACAGCGACCTGATGGGTGTGCAGCGCCATTTGAAAGTGATCGGGATTTTTGCGCGTATCTGCCATCGTGACGGCAAGCCGCGCTACTTGAGCGACGTACCGCGTTTCTTTGCCTATATAGACGCGGTATTGGCGCGGCGGCCTGAGCTGGACGATTTGCGGCAGTTGTTGAGCGGCCTGCCACAAGCCTGAGAAGCGCGGGTTGTCACGCCTCGTACAGGGCTGTATGAAGGTGATCATTCTAATAAAGGGTCGATTGTTTTGAAGAGGGATGCATGAAAGCGATGATTCTCGCTGCCGGTAAGGGTGAGCGCATGCGCCCCTTGACCTTGCACACGCCCAAACCGTTGGTGCGTGCGGGCGGTGTACCGCTGATCGAATACCATCTGCTGGCTCTGCGTGCGGCGGGCTTCGCCGACGTAGTGATCAATCACGCCTGGCTGGGGCAGCAGGTCGAGGATCACCTGGGCGATGGGCAGCGCTTCGGCCTGCATATTCGTTATTCCCCCGAAGGCGAGCCGCTGGAAACCGGTGGCGGAATTTTCCGCGCCCTGCCATTGCTCGGCGATGAGCCTTTTGCCGTGATCAATGGCGATATCTGGACCGATTACGCCATGACCGCTCTGCGTCGCCCTCTCGAAGGCTTGGCGCATCTGGTGTTGATCGATAACCCTGCACACCATCCGGGCGGCGACTTTACTCTGGTCGACGGGCATGTCCGTGACGATTTTCCCGACGCACCGAAGCTGACCTACAGCGGTATCGCGATTCTGCACCCGCGCCTGTTCGCCGGGTGCCAGGACGGCGCCTTCAAGCTGGCGCCGCTGTTGCGTGCGGCCATGGCCGAGGGCCAGGTCACTGGCGAGCACTTCCGTGGCCGCTGGGTCGATGTCGGCACCCACGAGCGTCTGGCTGAAGTCGAGCAACTGCTCGCGGTGACTCACTAGATGCTGTGGCCAACCACGTTGATCGGCGCAGGAACCGGCTTTGTCATTGCCAGTATCCCCGGTGCCCTGCTCGGTGCCTTGTTGGGGCAGGCGCTGGATCGTCGCCTTGAACTGCACAGCTGGGCGCATCTGCGCGCACGTCTGGGCGGCCGCCCGGTGCCGCGGGACGATGAGCTGGTGTTCATTCTGCTCGGGCGCCTGGCCAAGAGTAATGGCCGGGTGCGCGACAGCCATATTCTGCTTGCGCGCGTGGAAATGCGCCGCCTGGACCTTAGCGAGCCTGCCCAGCGCCGGGCAATTGCCGCGTTCAATCGCGGCAAGGACGGGCGCGACAAGCTGCGTGGCTATCTGCGGCGTCTCAATACCCAGCCCCATGCTGCCGAGGGCCTGCTGCGTGCCTGTTGGCGCATGGCCTGGGCCGAGGGGCGACCGACGCGTGTCGAGCGTGACCTGATCATTCTGTGGGGCAAATGGCTGGGCTGGACGGCGGCGAAAGTCGAAGCGTTGTCCTCCGATTCCGACCCGCAGAAGCGTGCGCTACCGACCCGGGCCGAGGAGTATCAGCACGCTCTGATTCTGCTCGGCGTGACGACGGAGACTGAGCCGGCGCAGATCAAGCACGCCTATCGCCGTCTGCTCAGCCGTTACCACCCGGACAAGGTCGCCGGGGCCGGTGCCAATGAACTGCAGGTGCGCGACGCTACGGAAATCACCAGTGAACTGCATCACGCCTACAAGCTGGTGAAAGAGCGGCGCGGATTTCGTTGAGAGGCTGTCGCGTAGACACTACCGTGGGACCGGCTTTAGCCGGGAAGGCGTTTGATTCGCCTAAGGGTATTCAGCGGATCTAACGGCCCTTTCCCGGCTAAAGCCGGTCCCACAAGCGGGTCCCGCAGAGCAACACTGGCTACTTCGCCTCCAGCCACCCCCTGACCCGACGGAACATCTGTTCCTGCTCGGCAGCCTTGTTGCCGGGGATTGCGGTCAGCTGGATCTGAGTGAACGCGGAGCCCTTGACCCGTTTGCTCGCTTGCAGGCGGTCCTGGGCTGCGCGTTGCTCATTCGGCCAACCCTTGAAGACGAAGTCCGAGGTTTTCACTTTCAGGGTCGGTACCAGGGCGGCGAGCAATGGCTTGGCGTCGACGGGTTCTCTGGCCGAGACCATGACGAAGTGCTGGACCAGCGGCGAAGACTTCTCGCTGGTATAGCGGGCAGCCCAGTAGGCGCCGTTGCCGTGGCCGAGCAGGACGATAGTGCGCGCCTTGTTCTGTTGAGCAAAGGCGATGGCGCTGTCGATGCGGGCAAAGATGCGATCGGCCGCGGCCTTTTCGCGCTCTTGTGCAGCAGCAGCTTTTGCGGCAGTGGCAGCGGCTTCTTTTTCCGCTGCTGCTGCGGCGTTGGCCTCGGTGGCTGCGGCATCCTTGGGTGCGTCTTTGGCCGGCTCTTTTTTAGCCGCTTCTTTTTTGTCCTTGTCGCCTGCGCTTGCATCGCCAGTGGCTGCGTCCTCTTCACGAGGGTCGCTGCCGTCGCTGAGGGCGTCAGGCAGGGTAATGCTCAGGCTGGCCCAGCCGGCATCAGGGAGCTTGCGCCGCAGCGGGCCGACCGCTTCCGGCCAGTCGGCGGATTCGTCGGCACCAGGGACGATGACCACCGTGCCTTTCGGATCGTCCGTATTGGCCGGCTTCCACAAGGCGAGAAAATTATCGTCGCCTGCCTGCAGCTTTTGCAGGTCGGCCTGGGGCAGGCTGCGCTCAAGGGCAATGGCGTCTTCCTGGGTACGCTGCAACAGTGGCGCGTACTCGGGCGGTGGCGGCTCCTTGGTCTCGGCAGGCTTGGCCGGAGCGGGGTCCGCTGCCTGAGCGGGCAGGGCACAAGGTAGTATCAGTGCCAGGCACAGCGCGGGAAACATTGCGCGATAGGTGTAAGACATCGGATATTCCAAAGCCAGAAACGATCCCGGCAGCCTAATGGGTTGATCGGCATTTGTCAGGCGCAGACATGCATGACGCAGCCAGAGGGGCACGAGGGAGTGACACATTGACCAGTTGTTCATTGCGCAATGGATTTATCGGCGGCCTGGCGCTGCTCTTGATGGCAGTGCTGTCGATGAGCCGCGCGCAGGCTGCGCCGGACGAAAGCGAGGTCGGTATCCAACTGAGCCAGGAGCAGCGCGAATGGCTCAATCAGCGCAGTCAGTTGCGCGTCGGCCTGGTGATGCAGGCGCCTTATGCACAGTTCGACCGACGTTTGCAGCAGTTGTCTGGGGCTAACGTCGATGTGATGAACTGGCTGGAAAAAAGCCTGCGCACGGAACTGCTCTGGCGCAACTTCCCGGATCAGGCTGCCCTGGAGAAAGCCCTGGCCGAAGGCGCCATCGATATTGCCCCCGGCCTGACCCAGACCCCGGCCGGGCTGCGCCGTTGGATATTTTCTGACCCTTATCTGCGGATTTCGCAACTGGTCGTCGGCGAACGTGACGGTGCCGGCACCGTGGACCTGGAAAAGCTCGGTGATCAGTCCCGCGTAGCCGTGCGCATGCCCAGTGCGACCGCCGACTATTTGCGCACTACCTACTCGCATCTGAATCTGCAGGGCGTACCCCAGGAGCGTCAGGCCTTGCAGTTGTTACTCACCCAGCAAGCGCGTTATGCCGTGGTCGATGAGGCGCAGCTCAGCCGGCTGTCCCGTGAGCCGGAGTTCAGCGACCTGGCGGTGGTGGGGGACATCGGCTATCCGCAGCTGCTGCGCGTTGCGACGCGCAAGGACTGGCCGCAACTGGCCGAGATTGTTGCCGTCGCCCTGCGCGCCATTCCGGCCCGGGACCTGGATCAGTTGCACAACCGCTGGTTCCCGCTCAAGTATCCCCAGGCCAATACGTCGCCGGGGTTTTGGCAGAACATCAGCTTCCTGCTGCTGGTCTTGTTGCTGGCCTGCTTCACCATCGTCATCTGGCAGCGTCGCCAGCAACAGGAGCTGGAGCAGGCCTTGCTCAGCGCCCGCCATGACATCGCCCGCCGTCAACGTGGCGAGGAAGCCCTGCGCCTGGCGCAGTTTTCCATCGATCAGAGCACCTTGGGGATTCTCTGGGTCAACTGGGACAGTCACGTGCGCTATGCCAACCGGGCGGCGGAATCGATGCTGCGCTACGACGCTGGTGGCGCAGTGGATCGGCCGTTGATCGATTTCGAACCGGGCCTGCATATGGATCGCTGGCTCAACCTGTGGAACAGCGCCCGCTCCAGCGAAGACGCACCCTTGAGTTTCGAGACCAACCTGACCTGCGCCGATGGCAGCATCCTGCCCGCCGACGTGTCATTGAGCTTCCTGCGCTTTCGCGATGCGGAGTATCTGGTGGTTTTCCTCAGCGACGTCAGCGACCGGCGCCGCGCCCATGAACAGTTGCGTGAGCTCTCGGCGCATCTGGAAAGCGTGCGCGAGGAAGAGAAGGCCCGCATCGCTCGGGAAGTTCACGACGAGTTGGGGCAGATGCTCACCGTACTCAAGCTGGAAACTTCGATGTGCGAGCTGGCCTATGCCGACCTCGATCCTGGCCTGCGTGATCGTCTCAACAGCATGAAGCGCTTGATCGCCCAGTTGTTCCAGTTGGTACGCGACGTTGCCACGGCCCTGCGTCCGCCGATCCTCGACGCGGGCATCGCCTCGGCCATCGAATGGCAGGCCCGGCGCTTCGAGTCGCGCACGCAGATTCCTTGCCTGGTACAGGTGCCGGACAACCTGCCGACCCTCAGCGATGCCAGGGCCATTGGCATGTTTCGTATCCTTCAGGAGGCGCTGACCAATGTCATGCGCCATGCCCAGGCCCATACCGTGGAAGTCAGCCTGACCCTGGACAGCGAAAGCGGGCTGATGTGCATGACCATTTCCGACGACGGCCGCGGCTTCGTACCTGAGCCGGGGCGCCCGGTTTCCTTCGGCCTGGTCGGCATGCGCGAGCGAGTTTTGATGCTTGGCGGACGATTGGAGCTGGACAGTGAGTCGGGTGAGGGCACAACCTTGCGCGCTTTTATTCCATTGGACCCAGTCACTGAGGAGTCGCAATCGTGATTCGCGTATTGGTAGCCGAAGACCACACCATCGTGCGCGAGGGGATCAAGCAGTTGATCGGCCTGGCCAAGGACATGCTGGTGGTCGGTGAGGCCAGCAATGGCGAACAACTGCTCGATACCTTGCGCCACATCGCTTGCGAGGTGGTGCTGTTGGACATTTCCATGCCGGGGGTCAATGGCCTGGAAGCGATCCCGCGGATCCGCGCGATGACCAATCCGCCGGCGATCCTGGTGTTGTCCATGCACGACGAAGCGCAGATGGCCGCGCGGGCGTTGAAGGTCGGCGCGGCAGGTTATGCCACCAAGGACAGCGACCCGGCTTTGCTGCTTACAGCTATTCGCCGGGTGGCCGGCGGTGGGCGTTATATCGACCCGGACCTGGCCGATCGCATGGTTTTCGAGGTCGGCCTGACCGATAACCGCCCACTGCATTCGCTGTTGTCCGAGCGTGAGTTTTCGGTATTCGAGCGCCTGGCCCAGGGCGCCAACGTCAACGATATTGCTCAGCAGCTAGCCCTGAGCAGCAAGACCATCAGCACCCACAAGGCGCGGTTGATGCAGAAGATGAACCTCAATTCCCTGGCCGATCTGGTCAAGTACGCGGTTGAACACAAACTGTTGTGATCCAAACGCGACATGCTTTCGCGGGCAAGCCTCGCTCCCACAGCCGACCTGTAACCCTGTGTGAGCGAGGCTTGTCCGCGAAGACGCCAGCACAGACAAAAACAATCTAAAAACCGACATACCTATCCCCGCCATCCGTGTAGGGCAATCCCTACAAGCAACCTTCCAGAGTGCCTAGGCGAATCTCTCCTGCCCCCCGATTTGCGTGGCCTGCAGCCTAAACTAGGCTAGATCCACGCAGACAAAACAAAGGTGTGGGTAATGAGCGACGTCGATACAAGCGCTGGGGCGAAAGATGTTCTGGTCAGCTTTCGTGGTGTGCAGAAGAGCTACGACGGCGAAGCCCTCATCGTCAAAGACCTCAATGTGGATATTCGCAAAGGCGAATTCCTCACCCTGCTCGGGCCATCGGGCTCGGGCAAGACCACCAGCCTGATGATGCTGGCCGGCTTCGAGACACCGACCGCCGGTGAGATCCTGCTCGAAGGCCGCTCCATCAACAACGTGCCGCCGCACAAGCGCGACATCGGCATGGTGTTCCAGAACTACGCACTGTTCCCGCACATGACCGTGGCCGAGAACCTGGCGTTCCCGCTGTCGGTACGCGGCCTGAACAAGACCGACGTCGGCGAGAAGGTCAAGCGCGCCCTGGACATGGTGCAACTGGGCAGCTTCGCCCATCGCTACCCGGCCCAGTTGTCCGGTGGTCAGCAGCAGCGTGTGGCCCTGGCCCGTGCCCTGGTGTTCGAGCCACAACTGGTGCTGATGGACGAACCCCTCGGCGCACTGGACAAGCAACTGCGCGAACACATGCAGATGGAAATCAAGCACCTGCACCAGCGCTTGGGTGTGACTGTGGTCTACGTGACTCACGACCAGGGCGAAGCCCTGACCATGTCCGACCGCGTAGCCGTGTTCCATCAGGGCGAAATCCAGCAGATTGCACCGCCGCGTACCTTGTACGAAGAGCCCTGCAACACCTTCGTGGCCAACTTCATCGGCGAAAACAACCGTCTCAACGGCCGTCTGGTCAGCCAGAACGGCGATCGCTGCGTGATCGAACTGGGCCGTGGCGAGAAGGTCGAGGCCCTGGCGGTCAACGTGGGCCGCGCGGGTGATCCGGTGACCCTGTCGATTCGTCCGGAGCGCATCTGCATCAATGGCAAGAGCGAAAGCTGCGTGAACCGCTTTTCCGGCCGTGTCGCTGAATTCATCTACCTGGGCGACCACGTCCGTGTGCGCCTGGAAGTGGCGGGCAAAACCGATTTCTTCGTCAAGCAACCCATCGCCGAGCTGGATTCGGCCCTGAGCGTTGGCGATGTCGTACCGATTGGCTGGCAGGTCGAGCACGTTCGCGCGCTCGATCCCTTGCAAGAAGTGCAATAACCAAGAGGCGAACAGATCGCCCTCTCCCCATCGCGAAACCAACTGCTCGTGGAGTGAAGTACAAATGCTAAGAACCATGAAACTCACCGCAATGACGCTGGGCATGATGTGCGCGGCGCAAGCCATGGCAGCCGCCGATCTGACGGTTATTTCCTTCGGCGGTGCGAACAAGACTGCTCAGGAAAAAGCGTTCTACGCCCCGTGGGAAAAGGCTGGCAACGGCAAGATCATCGCTGGCGAATACAACGGTGAAATGGCCAAGGTCAAAACCATGGTCGACACCAAAAGCGTCTCCTGGGACCTGGTAGAAGTCGAATCCCCTGAACTGGCTCGCGGTTGCAGCGAAGACATGTTCGAAGAGATCGACCCGGCGATCCTCGGCAAGAAAGAAGACTACGTACCGGGTGCCATCCAGACCTGCGGCGTTGGCTTCTTCGTCTGGTCGACCGTTTTGGCTTACAACGCAGACAAACTGAAAACCGCGCCGACCAGCTGGGCTGACTTCTGGAACGTCAAGGAATTCCCGGGCAAGCGTGGCCTGCGCAAAGGCGCCAAGTACACCCTGGAATTCGCGCTGATGGCCGACGGCGTTGCGCCGAAAGACGTCTACAAAGTACTGGCCAGCAAAGACGGCCAGGACCGCGCGTTCAAGAAACTGGATGAGCTCAAGCCGAACATCCAGTGGTGGGAAGCTGGCGCTCAGCCGCCGCAGTACCTGCAATCCGGTGACGTCGTGATGAGCTCGGCCTACAACGGTCGTATCGCGGCCGTGGCCAAGGAAAGCAACCTGAAAGTGGTGTGGAACGGTGGCGTTTACGACTTCGATTCCTGGGCCATTCCAAAGGGTTCGAAAAACGCGGCTGAAGCGAAGAAATTCCTCGCATTCACCCTCGGCGCCAACCAGCAGAAGACCTACTCGGAAAACATCGCCTACGGCCCTGCCAACACCAAGGCTGTCAGCCTGTTGACCGCAGAAAACCAGGCGAACATGCCGACCAAGGCAGAAAACATCGCCAACCAGGTGCAGCTTGACGTTGCCTTCTGGACCGATAACGGCGAGTCCCTTGAGCAGCGCTTCAATGCCTGGGCTGCCAAGTAAGCAGTTGAGTTAGATCCTGGGTGCGCTCCCTCCTGTAGCCGTCTGGCGCAGGAGGGCGCACATCCCTTGTTCAAAGATTTCGGAGTTCGCTATGGCCACCGCCGTGCCCCTGACAGAAGGCGCCAGCCCCACCTTGAAGCAACGCCTGGCTCGTGCCGAACGGGTCAACCGCTGGAAGGCCCAGGCCCTGATTGCGCCCCTGGTCATCTTCCTGCTGCTGGTGTTCCTGGTACCGATTGCAGCGTTGCTCTTCAAGAGCGTGGGCAACCCGGAAGTCGTCAATGGCTTGCCGAACACCGTTGTCGAAGTGAAAAAATGGGATGGCAAAGGCTTGCCGTCCGAGTCGGTCTATAAAGCGTTGAGCGTGGACCTGGGCGAAGCCCGCAAAAACTCGACCCTGGGCGAAACGTCCAAGCGTCTGAATATCGAGTTGGCAGGCTATCGCAGTCTGTTGACCAAAACTGCCCGTGCACTGCCGTTCAAGGAAGAGCCAGCGTCCTACAAGGAAGCCCTGGAAGCCCTCGACGAGCGTTGGGGCGACCCGGCGTACTGGCAGGCGATTCGCCGCAACACCAGTAGCCTCACCCCGTATTACCTGCTGGCTGCCGTTGACCACCGGATCGATGATCTGGGCGAAGTGGCCGCCGCGACCCCTGACCAGTCGATCTATCTGGACATCTTCGCCCGTACCTTCTGGATGGGCCTGGTGATCACCGTGATCTGCCTGCTGTTGGCCTATCCGCTGGCCTACCTGCTGGCCAACCTGCCGGCACGGCAGAGCAACCTGCTGATGATCCTGGTGTTGTTACCGTTCTGGACCTCGATTCTGGTGCGCGTCGCCGCGTGGATCGTGCTGCTGCAATCCAGTGGTCTGATCAACAGTGCGCTGATGGCCATGGGCATCATCGATAAGCCGCTGGAGCTGGTGTTCAACCGGGTCGGCGTGTACATCTCCATGGTCCACATCATGCTGCCGTTCATGATCCTGCCGATCTACAGCGTGATGAAGAGCATTTCCCCGACTTACATGCGTGCTGCGATCTCGCTGGGTTGCCCGCCGTTTCGCAGCTTCTGGCGCGTGTACTTCCCGCAGACCTATGCCGGTGTCGGTGCCGGTTGCCTGTTGGTGTTCATCCTGGCCATTGGTTACTACATCACCCCTGCGCTATTGGGCAGCCCGAACGATCAGATGGTCAGCTACTTCGTCGCGTTCTACACCAACACCAGTATCAACTGGGGTATGGCTACTGCGCTGGGCGGCCTGCTGTTGCTGGCAACCATCGTGCTTTATCTGATCTATAGCTGGTTGGTCGGCGCCAGCCGCCTGCGTTTGAGCTGAGGAGAGTCACCATGCTGAGTCCTTACACGTCACCCGTAGAGCGCGTCTGGTATTACGCCCTGCGTATCCTGTGTGGCCTGGTGCTGTTGTTCCTGGTACTGCCGGTGCTGGTTATCGTGCCATTGTCGTTCAACTCCGGCAGCTTCCTGGTTTACCCGCTGCAAGGGTTTTCCCTGCACTGGTATCAGGACTTCTTCGGCTCCAACGAGTGGATGCGCGCCCTGAAGAACAGCATGATCGTAGCCCCGGCCGCGACCATCCTGGCCATGGTCTTCGGTACCCTGGCGGCCATCGGCCTGACCCGCGGCAACTTTCGCGGCAAGTCCCTGGTGATGGCCCTTGTGATTTCGCCAATGGTCGTGCCAGTGGTGATCATCGGTGTTGCCAGCTACCTGTTCTTCGCCCCGCTGGGCCTGGGTAACAGCTACACGTCGCTGATTCTGGTGCATGCGGTGCTGGGTGTGCCGTTCGTGATCATCACCGTGTCGGCCACTTTGCAGGGCTTCAACTACAACCTGGTCCGGGCTGCGGCCAGTCTGGGCGCTTCGCCGGTGACGGCGTTCCGTCGGGTGACCCTGCCGCTGATTGCTCCGGGGGTGATTTCCGGTGCGCTGTTCGCCTTCGCGACTTCATTCGATGAAGTGGTGGTGACCCTGTTCCTCGCCGGGCCCGAGCAGGCCACTTTGCCTCGGCAGATGTTCAGCGGCATCCGCGAAAACCTCAGCCCGACCATCGCCGCTGCGGCGACCCTGTTGATTGCTTTCTCCATCGTCCTGTTGCTGGTGCTGGAATGGTTGCGTGGGCGCAGTGAGAAAATGCGTACTGCTGCCGAATAAATAGCCTGTTGGAGCGAGGCTTGCCCGCGAACTGGCAGGCTTGAACCGTGAAGATGTTTCGGACATACCGGCCTCTTCGCGGGCAAGCCTCGCTCCTACGAGATAGAATTCACCGCTCCCCACCCGCCCGGAGCCCTCGGTGAACCTCAACGACCCCAGTTTCGAAGAACTGCTCAATGCCTTGCATGACGGTGTCTACATCACCGATGGCGATGGCAAGACGCTGAAGGTCAACCGTGCCTACGAGCGGCTCACCGGTCTGGACAGTGCCGACCTCATTGGCCGGCCCATGCAGGAGCTGGTCAAGGACGGGGTGATTTCCCAGTCAGCGTCGCTGCGGGTGTTGCAGGAAGGCAAGCCGATTTCGGTGATGCAAAGCCTCAGCCAGGGCAAGAAGCTGTTGGTCAGCGCCACGCCAATTCTTGCCGCCGATCGCAGCATTCGCTATGTGGTCAGCACCGTACGCGACATGACCGAACTGCTGCGCATGAAGCACGAACGCGATGAGCTGCAACAGCTCAAGCAACTGCGCAGCAGCACGGCGCGCCTGCATGCAGGGCAGCGTGACAACCTTCTGCATTCCCCGTTGATGGCCGATCAGGAAGTCTCCGGACGGGTATTCGCCCTGGCCCGACAAGTGGCTGCCACCGATGTAAAAGTCTTGCTGCAAGGCGAGACCGGCGTCGGCAAGACCCTGGTGGCGCAGTTCATCCACAATGCCAGTGGCCGCGCCAAGGAGCCATTCCTGGCCCTGAACTGCGGGGCGTTGCCGGAGAACCTGATCGAGGCCGAGCTATTCGGCTATGCCCCCGGCGCCTTTACCGGGGCGGGTCCCAAGGGCAAGCGCGGCCTGCTGGAACTGGCCAACCACGGCACTCTGTTCCTCGATGAGATTGGCGACTTGCCGTTGCCAGTGCAGGTCAAGCTGCTCAAGGTCATCGAAGAGAATCGCTTTATCCCGGTGGGTGGCCTGGAGTTGAAGGAGGTCGATGTGCGCATCATCAGCGCTACCCATCACGACCTCAAGCAACTGGTGGCCGAAGGGCGTTTTCGTGCCGACCTGTATTACCGCCTCAACGTCGTGCCGATCAGCATCGCCGCCCTGCGCGAGCGCAGCGAAGAAATCCCGCCGCTGCTGCATTACTACCTGGCCAGCTGCAATGAACGCTATCAGCGCCAGGTCCAATTGAGTCTCGAAGCCTTGGACCTGCTCTGCGATTACTCTTGGCCGGGCAATATCCGCGAGCTGATCAATATCGTCGAGCGCCTGGTGGTGACCAGTCGTACCGAGGTCATTGAGGCTCTGGATCTGCCGGAAGAAATCCTCAACCTCGACCCGCAGCACACCGATGATAGCCGCCTGCCGTTGCGCAAGGTGCTGGAGAACGCCGAGCGCACGGCGATTCGCGCTGCCCTGCAACTGCACAAGACCACCCGCCAGGCGGCCAAGGCCCTGGGTGTGAGCCAGGCGACGGTGGTGCAGAAGATGAAGCGCTGGGAACGCTCTGATTAGGATTTCAATCAAAGCCGCTCCAGCGATTAGAAAACTGTTCGCTGCAACCCTTCAATTACCCTGCTGAATCACGCCAGCCCTTGTGCCACGGGGCTTTGCGCGTGTTGGCACGGCTTTGGCTATTCATGCTCGACGTCATAACAACTAATAAAGGACGAGCCGATGAGCATTTGCGCCTTCAAGATTGCCAACAAGTTGCTGACCGGCCCCGCCGCCATCGAGCAACTGGCCGCCGAACTGACCCGCCTGAATATCTCCAATCCGTTGATTGTGACCGACGCCATTCTGGTCACTTCCGGCACCGTTGACATTGCCCTTGCGCAACTGGGTGGTCGCCCGTACAAGATTTTCGATCAGGTCAAACCCGAGCCTGAGATCTCCATTGTCGAAGATTGCACCCGCGCCTACCGCGAAGGCGGGCATGACGGCCTGATTGGCGTCGGTGGCGGCAGCGCCATCGACATTGCCAAGGGCGTCGCTGCGTTTGCCGGGCACGAAGGGCCGCTGGCCGAGTTGTTCGGTGTCGATCAGGTCAAACGCAAGGGGCCGCCGCTGATTGCCATTCCGACCACGGCCGGTACCGGCTCGGAAGTGACCAACGTGGCGATCTTCTCCGACAAACAGGCGCAGCTGAAAAAGGGCATCGTCAGCGATTACCTGCTGCCCGACGTCGCCCTGGTCAGCCCGACCATGACCCTGACCTGTCCGCGCGGCGTGACGGCCGCCAGTGGTGTCGATGCCTTGGTACACGCCATCGAGTCCTACCTGTCGGTCAATGCTTCGCCCATCACCGACTCCCTGGCCCTGGGCGCGATCAAGCTGATCGCCAAGGCGCTGCCCAAGGCCTATGCCAACCCGGCCAACCTGCAGGCCCGCGAAGACATGGCCACCGCCAGCCTGATGGCCGGCATGGCCTTTGGCAATGCCGGGGTCGGCGCCGTGCATGCCCTGGCTTACCCGTTGGGCGGGCGCTTCAACATTGCCCACGGGGTCAGCAACGCCTTGCTGCTGCCTTACGTCATGGCGTGGAACAAGATGGCTTGCGTCGAGCGCTTTCGTGATATCGCCGAAGCCATGGGGGTGCGGGTTGCCCACCTGAGTGATCAGGAGGCTGCTGAACTGGCGGTCCAGGCCATGACCGATCTCTGCGTCGCTGTGGACATCCCACGGGGCATGCGCAGCTTCAATGTGCCGGAAGACGCGATTCCGGCCATGGCAGAGGAGGCCAGCAAGATCGACCGGCTGATGCGCAATAACCCGCGCAAGCTGACTGCGGCTGATATCGAGAAGATCTACCGCGCCGCTTACTGAGACCCACCACGTCACATCGCCGCCCGACACTCTGGTGTCGGGCGCATTGCCTTATAAAACCAATAAACAGGTACTGTTCATGTCCAAAGATTCCGTGGGTCGCGAGAGCCCGTACATTCCGTTGGGGCCGTTCAAGGTCCGCCTTCCGTTGATCCACTACACGTTCGAATTGCCGGACTACCTGCAAGGCCTGCTGATGTGCGCTGTCGATCTGGCCGCCATCCCACTGATGACCGAGCTGCTCGGCATGCCCTTCGAAGTGGCCCTGGCCGTGGTCATGCTCAATGGCTTGCTGTACCTGACCCACCACTTGCTCGGCGACCCTACGGTGCCAGGCTGGATCACCCCGGCGGTGCCGCTGCTGATGGCCTACTGCGCCCAGTTCCCCATCGGCCCGGAGCGCGTGCATGCCTTGATTGCCTTCCAGCTGATGCTCGGGGTGTTTTCCATCGCCCTCGGTGCCACGGGGATGGCGAAAAAGGTGGTGGAGTACGTGCCCTCGGCGATCAAGTCAGGGATTATCGTCGGCGCCGGACTGAGTGCGGTGAGCGCAGTGTTCCAGGTCGGCGGCAAGTTCAACGTGCTGCCGTGGACCATCGCCATCACCGTGGGCATTGCCTTTTATCTGATCTTTTCCCAGCACTTCAACGCGCTCAAGCAGCGCAATCGCTTCTGGTGGAACTTCGCCAAGCTCGGCATCCTGCCTATCATTCTGCTGGCGGTGGTGGTTGCGCCGCTGTTCGGTGAAGCGTCATGGCCGACCATCCAGTGGGGCATCAGCAAGCCTGACTTCGCCGGGCTGTGGAGCAACTACACGGTGTTCGGTTTGGGCATGCCGCCGCTGTCGATGTTCATTTCGGCGCTGCCGACCATGCTGGCGGTGTACATCATCGTTTTCGGTGACGTGCTCAGCGCCAAGTCGCTGCTCGATGAAGCCGAACACATCCGCACCGACGAGAACGTCGACTATAACCCGGACCGCGCCCACCTGATCTTCGGCGCGCGCAACGCCTTCATGAGCATCTTCGGCCCGGATGTGGCCATGTGCGGACCGAAATGGGCGGCCATGCTAGTAGTGGTCATCGAACGCTTCAAAGGTGGGCCGCAGGCGATGAAGTCGATTATCGGCGGCGTCGGCTCGTTCCGTTGGGGCACCAATACCGGCCTGCTGCTGTTGCCGGTGGTGACCCTGGTACAACCCATTCTGGGTGTAGCCCTGGCCTTGACCCTGTTGATTCAGGGTTATGTCAGCGTGCGTCTGGGCATCCTCGAAGCCCGCAGCCAGCGCGACCTGGGTATCGCCGGGGTGATCGGCGCGGTATTGGCAATCAAGGGCGCCAGTTGGGCGTTCGCCATTGGCGTGGTGTTGTGCCTGCTGATCTACGGCAAGAACTTCTTCAAGGGCGAGAATGACGGCACCTTTGCCAAGGATTTGCCGGTGCCGCAGCCGGAGCCTGAGGTGGTCAAGCCTGGGGGGCGGGCAGTCGCCGAGACCGCCATCGAGTAAGCGAGGGTTTCAAGCGCGGTCAGGTGGGACCGGCTTCAGCCGGGAAGAGGCCATTGAACCGATACCTATCTATCGTCTGTCCTTGCGCTTTCCCGGCTAAAGCCGGTCCCACAGGGCGGAGCTGCCGAGGATGGGGGTTTGCTGTGAGAGAGCTGTCATGAGGTACAATGCGCGCCACCGTGATTCCAGCTTAAAAGGTGCGTCATGCAGCCCTTCCACATTGCTCCGTCGATTCTTTCCGCTGACTTCGCCCGCCTGGGCCAGGAAGTCGATAATGTTCTCGCTGCGGGCGCCGACGTCGTTCACTTCGATGTCATGGACAATCACTACGTGCCTAACCTGACCATCGGTCCGATGGTCTGCTCGGCATTGCGCAAATACGGCATCACGGCGCCCATCGATGTGCATTTGATGGTCAGCCCGGTGGATCGCATCATCGGCGACTTCATCGAAGCCGGTGCGACTTACATTACCTTCCACCCTGAAGCCACTCAGCACATTGACCGCTCGCTGCAGTTGATCAAGGAAGGCGGCTGCAAGGCCGGCCTGGTGTTCAACCCGGCTACGCCCCTGAACCTGCTGGAATACGTCATGGACAAGGTCGACATGATCCTGCTCATGAGCGTCAACCCGGGCTTTGGCGGGCAGAAATTCATTCCCGGCACTCTGAACAAGTTGCGCGAAGCTCGTGCTTTGATCGATGCTTCGGGGCGTGAAATCCGCCTGGAGATCGACGGCGGCGTCAACGTCAACAATATCCGCGAGATCGCTGCTGCCGGTGCCGACACCTTCGTCGCCGGGTCGGCCATCTTCAATGCCCCCGATTACAAGGCAGTCATCGACAAAATGCGTAGCGAACTGGCGTCAGCCCGCGCATGAGCGGCTTCGAAACGCTGTTCCCCGGCCGCCTGCCGAAGCTGATCATGTTCGATCTGGACGGCACCCTGGTCGACTCGGTGCCGGACCTGGCCGTGGCGGTGGACAAGATGCTCCTGGCGCTTGGCCGTCCGGTTGTCGGGCTTGAGGCGGTGCGGCACTGGGTCGGTAACGGTGCGCCAATCCTGGTACGCCGGGCGCTGGCCAATGATATCGAGCACAGCGGCGTCGATGACGCTCTGGCCGAGCAGGGCCTGGAGCTGTTCATGGAGGCCTATGCCGAGAAGCATGAGTTCACTGTGGTCTATCCCGGCGTGCGCGAGACCCTCAAGTGGTTGCAGAAAATGGGCGTGGAAATGGCCCTGATCACCAACAAGCCGGAGCGCTTCGTCGCGCCGCTGCTGGATGAGATGAAACTGGGGCGCTTCTTCCGCTGGATCATCGGCGGCGACACCATGCCGCAGAAGAAGCCCGACCCGGCGGCACTGTTTTTCGTCATGAAAATGGCCAATATCCCGGCTTCGCAATCGCTGTTCGTCGGCGACTCGCGCAGTGACGTGCTGGCGGCCAAGGCCGCGGGCGTTGCCTGCGTCGGCATGAGCTATGGCTACAACCATGGTCGTCCGATATCCGAGGAGTCCCCGGCGCTAGTCATCGACGATCTGCGCAAGCTGATTCCCGGTAGCTCTGCCGGTTGCTTAGAAGAAGGCGCTGAGATAACGTTGCCTCCTGTTCAAGCCCCCTCCTGTAGAGAATCCATCGTGGTTGTCACTCACAAACTCTGGATGAAAGTCATCAAGGCCCTGGCCCGTTGGCGTTGGCGCGCCTGACTTGTATCTGGCCGGATGACCGGCTCCGTTTGCCTGACTGACTGTTTAACCTCACACCACGAGGCTGTTCATGAACCGCGAAGAATTCCTGCGTCTGGCCGCTGAAGGCTACAACCGCATCCCGTTGGCCCTGGAAACCCTGGCCGACTTCGACACCCCTCTGTCCATCTATCTCAAGCTCGCCGACGAGCCGAACTCCTATCTGCTGGAGTCGGTGCAAGGCGGCGAGAAGTGGGGCCGTTACTCGATGATCGGCCTGCCGTGCCGCACCGTTTTGCGTGCCCACGAGGACAAGATCAGTGTGACCCACGATGGCGTCGAGATCGAAAGCCTGGAGTCGGATGACCCGCTGGCCTTCGTCGAAACCTTCAAGGCTCGCTATAAGGTGCCGACCATCGCTGGCCTGCCGCGCTTCAACGGTGGCCTTGTGGGTTATTTCGGTTATGACTGCGTGCGTTACGTCGAGAAGCGCCTGGGCAAGAACCGCAATCCGGATCCGCTGGGCGTGCCGGATATCCTGCTGATGGTGTCCGATGCTGTCGTCGTATTTGACAACCTGGCGGGCAAGATGCACGCCATCGTACTGGTCGATCCTGCCCAGCCGGATGCCTACGAAGGCGGCCTGGCCCGTCTCGAAGAGCTGATGGAAAAGCTGCGCCAGCCGATCACCCCGCGTCGCGGCCTGGACCTGAGTCGCCCGCAGGCGGCCGACCCGGTGTTCCGTTCCAGCTTCACTCAGGGTGACTACGAGCGCGCGGTCGACACCATCAAGGAGTACATCCTGGCCGGTGACGTCATGCAGGTGGTGCCGTCGCAACGCATGTCCATCGACTTCAAGGCCGCGCCCATCGATCTGTACCGGGCGCTGCGCTGCTTCAATCCGACGCCGTACATGTACTTCTTCAACTTTGGCGACTTCCATGTCGTCGGCAGTTCGCCGGAAGTGCTGGTACGGGTTGAAGACAATCTGATCACCGTGCGTCCGATCGCCGGTACCCGCCCGCGTGGCGCAACCGAGGAAGCCGATCATGCGCTGGAAGTCGATCTGCTGTCCGATGACAAAGAAATCGCCGAGCACCTGATGCTTATCGACCTGGGCCGTAACGACACCGGGCGCGTCTCGGAAATCGGTTCGGTCAAGTTGACCGAGAAGATGGTCATCGAGCGTTATTCCAACGTCATGCATATCGTCTCCAACGTCACCGGCCAGCTGAAAAGCGGGCTGACGGCGATGGACGCACTGCGTGCGATCCTGCCGGCGGGCACCTTGTCCGGTGCGCCGAAGATCCGTGCGATGGAAATCATCGACGAGCTGGAGCCGGTCAAGCGTGGCGTCTATGGCGGCGCCGTGGGTTACCTGGCGTGGAACGGCAACATGGACACCGCCATCGCCATCCGCACGGCGGTGATCAAGAACGGCGAGTTGCATGTGCAGGCCGGTGGCGGCATCGTCGCCGACTCTGTGCCGGTACTGGAATGGGAAGAAACCCTGAACAAACGCCGAGCGATGTTCAAGGCCGTGGCGTTGGCTGAGCAGACTGCCGAGGATTGATCCGGCAGTCTTGATTCACGATGTGGAATGATATCTGTGGGACCGGCTTCAGCCGGGAAGAGGCCGCTACAGCCGACACATTTCCTTGATCAGAAATGACGCCTTCCCGGCTGAAGCCGGTCCCACATTGATCGTCGGCTCAGAAATCCAGACTCACCGCCACGTTCACGCCTTGCTGGGTGATGTCATCGTTCTTGCGCCAGTTATACCCACCCCGCACCGTCACATCCCGACCGAGCTTCTGCGCCACGCCCAGGCTGGCGCGGTTCAGGCTACGTTGCGGGGTGTAGCCGGTGAGGGTGAAGTCGTTGAACGGCAGGCTCTTGAGGGCGATGGTCACGTCCTGTTGATCATTCTCGAATTCACGCTCATGGGCGATCTCGCCAAACACTGAGGTCGCTGGCGTCAGTTGGAACTTGCCTTGCAGCCCCGCGCCCAGGCGTCGCGACTTGCGGGTCTGGTCATCGAAGCTCAAGGCTGTCGAGCGCGAACCTTTCTCCGAATAACCATCGACATCGATATGGGCATAGTCGGCGCTGATGAACGGCGACAGATGCCACGGGCTGCTGGCCCCGGCGATATCGAAACCGAGACGGCTGCTCAAGGCCCACAGGCTGCCATCGGTGTCACCCTTTTCTGCACCTTCGCTGATGCCCAGGGCGAACTTGCGCTTGGCGTTGGCGTAATCAAGCCGCCCGCCGGACGCCGATAGATCGGCCCACCAATGATTGGCCTGGAATTGCAGGAACGCCGTGGCGATATAGCTATTGAGCTTGTAGTCCGAGTCCCGCTCGCCGGCTTCCAGATTTTGCCGATAGGCACCGGCGACCATGCCTGCTCGCCAGTCTTCAGCCAGGCGATAGCTGCCACCTGCGGTCAGGTTGTAGCCATGGCCGTCGGCGCTGGCGGAATTGCTCTGGGCGTCGATATCCAGCTTCTGGCCGCTGGCCGAGACAATCGCCTGCCACTGGCCCACCGCCTGCCAGTTGCCCCAGTCGGCCAGCCACTGTGTGCGCAGTTCGTCCTGCTGCGCGCGCAGGGAAGCATTGGCCATCTCCGGCAGCAGGGTGGTTTCCCATGGCGCGGCGAGGATGGAGTAAGCGTAGTCAGCGATCAGTTTTTGCCCGGTGACCGTAGGGTGTACGCCGTCGTTGAACAGCAACTTGCTCGGATCGGGCGTAGTGCTGTTGATGCCGTACTGGCTGTTTTGCACGCAGCTGTTGCCGCTGAAGCAAGTACCGACCAGATTCTGATTGGCGGCCAGACCGAAGCGCGCCGGGTCGGCCAGGGTTTCCTTGAGCAGCAGCGGCACGTTCAGAGGAATGATGTTGGCGTCGATCTGCCCTAGCTGTCTGACCAGTTCCTGATTGAACACGCCGCTGAGCAGGGTCGAAGGCAGTTGCAGTGGTGTTCCGGAGACTGCTGGCGTCTGGCCAATATCCGGCAGCAGCCAGACCATGATGTAACGCGCCCCCGCCTGTTGCAGAACCTGGGCACTGGCGGCTAGTTGATCTGCTGCTCCCACTGCCTGACCGAGACTGGTCACCCGGCCTTGCAGGAAGTCGTTGCCGCCACCGGTCAGGTAATACAGGGCATTGGGATCTGCGTGGAAATTATTGGCCGGCAGATAGCCGGTACGGTTTCTGAGCACGACATCGGTGCCGCTGCTGTTATCGCTGACCCGGGACTGCGAGGTGATCGAATCGTAGATCTGGTCAGTGCGATAGCCGCCCACCGCCCAGTTATTGCCGTCCGCCCGGCCCAGCGCCGCATTGACCGGCGAAGTGGACGCACCCAGATCGCCAGCGGCAACGCCCAGGTGGCTGCCCAGCAGGGTCGATGAGTTAAGGCTGAAGAACTCGCCACTGCCGTTTTGATAAGTCGGGCCGGTGCGGTTGGTGAAGCGCAGGGTAGCGCCTTGCGGGCCACCGACATCAGGGAACTGCCCGGCGTCGGCCAGGCTGTCGCCAAATACGATCATGGTCGAGTAGGGCGAGGATGCGGCGAGTGCCGAAGAACAGGCCAGGCTCAGTGCGCAGGCAACCAGGGGCAGGGATATCAGGGATTTGGTCATTGAGAACATCCTGTCTCGTTGTTTTTATGCCTTACGAAAAGTAGCCAACAATGGCCCAGCGTCCAGCTCATACAGCACATGGCGTCAGCAACGTCCGGATTTTGGCCGATACCCTGATTTTTTCCGTATCTGATGCGTTACAACAGGCACAATCTTGCTCACAATTGCCCCTCGTCATGCCCAACAGGTACGGCGATATTGCGCCATATGGCGGCGTACGCTACTGTGCCGGAACGTATGAACGAGACCTCTCCCGTGTTGAATGTCAGCAAACTCTTGATGCGCGTTATCAAGGCTCACGCCCGTTGGCGTTGGCGCGCCTGACTATCTTCCCTGCCGGCTTCGCCGGACCTGTATCGACATGCCTTCGACCGATTTGCCTGATCCCTGCGCGGGATCGCCCGCCCCAGTGCGTGTTGCTGCGGGCGAATCCTCGGGTGGCGCTATTAAGTCAGAAAATTCAAGAGGTTAAGCACAGCATGCTGCTGATGATAGATAACTACGACTCCTTCACTTACAACGTCGTCCAGTATCTGGGCGAGTTGGGTGCCGACGTTAAAGTGATCCGCAACGACGAGCTGACGGTCGCACAAATCGAAGCCTTGAACCCCGAGCGCATCGTTGTATCGCCCGGCCCGTGCACGCCGAACGAAGCCGGTGTCTCGCTGGAGGTGATCAAGCACTTCGCTGGCAAACTGCCGATTCTCGGCGTGTGCCTGGGCCATCAGTCCATTGGTCAGGCCTTTGGCGGTGATGTGGTGCGGGCGCGTAAAGTCATGCATGGCAAGACCAGCCCGGTCATCCACGAAGACAAGGGCGTGTTCGAGGGGCTCAATCACCCGCTGACTGTAACCCGCTATCACTCGCTGGTGGTCAAGCTCGATACCTTGCCCGACTGCCTGGAAGTCACTGCCTGGACCGCTCTGGAAGATGGCGCCCAGGACGAGATCATGGGGCTGCGTCACAAGACCCTGAACGTCGAGGGAATCCAGTTCCACCCTGAGTCGATCCTCACCGAGCAGGGCCATGAGCTGTTCGCCAACTTCCTCAAGCAAACCGGCGGCACTCGTCAGGGTTAAGGACTGCTTTTTATGACTATGAATATCAAGGCGGCCCTGGCCCGTGTTGTCACTCAGCTGGATCTGAGCACCGACGAGATGCGCGATGTCATGCGCGAGATCATGACCGGCCAGTGCACGGAGGCGCAGATCGGTGCTTTTATGATGGCCATGCGCATGAAGAGCGAAAGCATCGACGAGATCGTCGGCGCGGTGTCGGTGATGCGCGAGCTGGCGAGCAAGGTCGAGCTCAAGACGCTTGATGGTGTAGTGGATATCGTCGGCACCGGTGGCGATGGCGCGAATATCTTCAACGTTTCCACGGCCTCGGCCTTCGTTATCGCTGCGGCCGGTTGCACCGTGGCCAAGCATGGCAACCGTGCGGTGTCCGGCAAAAGCGGCAGTGCTGATTTGCTGGAGGCGGCCGGTGTTTATCTGAACCTGACGCCGGTACAGGTTGCCCGTTGCATCGACAACGTCGGCATCGGCTTTATGTTCGCCCAGTCCCATCATGGCGCGATGAAATATGCCGCCGGCCCGCGTCGCGACCTGGGTCTGCGTACGCTGTTCAACATGCTCGGTCCGCTGACCAACCCCGCTGGCGTGCGCCATCAGGTGGTCGGCGTGTTTAGCCAGGCGTTGTGCCGCCCGCTGGCCGAGGTGCTGATGCGCCTGGGCAGCAAGCATGTACTGGTGGTGCACTCCCAGGATGGCCTCGACGAATTCAGCCTGGCGGCGCCGACGTTTGTCGCCGAGCTGAAAAACGGTGAAATAACTGAGTACTGGGTGCAGCCGGAAGATTTGGGTATGAAGAGCCAGAGCCTGTTCGGCCTGGTGGTCGACAGCCCCGCACAGTCCCTTGAGCTGATTCGCGATGCTCTGGGCCGGCGAAAGACCGAAAATGGCCAGAAGGCCGCTGAAATGATCGTCTTGAACGCGGGGGCTGCGCTTTACGCCGCCGATCATGCCACTACGCTCAAAGAAGGCGTTGAATTGGCCCACGATGCACTGCACACAGGTCTTGCCCGGGAAAAACTGGAAGAGCTGGGTGCCTTTACTGCGGTATTCAAGCAGGAGAATGAAGGATGAGCGTGCCAACGGTTCTGGAAAAGATTCTCTCCCGCAAGGCTGAAGAAGTGGCGGCATGCCGTGCTCGTGTCAGCCTGTCCGAACTCGAAGCCCTGGTCGCCAAGGCCGATGAGCCGCGTGGCTTTGCCAGGGCGCTGATCGAGCAGTCCAAGCGCAAGCAGCCAGCGGTGATCGCCGAGATCAAGAAAGCCTCACCGAGCAAAGGTGTGATTCGCGAGAAGTTCTTCCCGAGCGAGATCGCCAAGAGCTACGAAAAAGGCGGCGCAACTTGCCTGTCGGTACTCACCGACATCGATTTCTTCCAGGGTGCCGACGCCTATCTGCAAGAAGCCCGCGCAGCCTGTTCGCTGCCGGTGATCCGCAAGGACTTCATGATCGATCCGTACCAGATCGTCGAAGCGCGCGCGCTGGGTGCCGACTGTATCCTGCTGATCGTCTCGGCCCTGGATGACGTCAAGATGGCCGAGCTGGCGGCGACCGCCAAGAGCGTCGACCTGGATGTACTGGTCGAAGTGCATGATGGCGATGAGCTGGAGCGCGCGCTGAAAACTCTGGATACACCGCTGGTAGGCATCAATAACCGTAACCTGCACACCTTTGAAGTCAGCCTGGAAACCACCTTGGACCTGCTGCCACGTATTCCGCGCGATCGTCTGGTAGTCACCGAAAGCGGCATTCTCAACCGTGCTGATGTCGAGCTGATGGAAATCCACGACGTCTATTCCTTCCTGGTCGGCGAAGCGTTCATGCGTGCCGAGCATCCGGGTGTAGAGTTGGAAAGGCTGTTTTTCCCGGAGAAAGTCGTCAGCCGGGGTTGATGTCAGAGAGGTCCGCATGGCTTTGCAGGTTGTCGATATTTGCGTCGAGAAAGGCCTCAAGGCCGAGCAGGATCTTTTGGCCTCGGTGTGTTCGGGCGAGGTCGATTCCGGGTTGCTAATGTGGCGACCCAATGATCGCGCCTTGGTCATGCCCCGGCGCATGAGCCGGCTGCCGGGTTTCGATGAGGCCAGCGAGACCCTGGCCGACAGCGGCTGGCCGATTCTGCTGCGTGAAAGCGGCGGCGAACCGGTGCCGCAATCCTCGGCCACGGTCAATGTCGCCCTGGTCTACGCGCAACCGCGCAGCGATGCTGATCGCGATCGTATCGAATTGGCCTATCGTCGCTTGTGTCAGCCGATTCTCGATGTGTTGACCGGATTGGGCGGCGCGGCGTCGCTGGGGGAGGTCGAAGGGGCGTTCTGTGATGGGCGTTTCAACGTCAATCTCGACGGCCGCAAGATGGTCGGCACGGCGCAACGCTGGCGTCAGAGTCAGGGCGGGCTGCGTCCTGTAGTGCTGGTGCACGGCGCGCTGCTGCTGGACGACGAGCGGCAGGAGATGGTCGCGTCAGTCAACCGTTTCAACGAAATCTGCGAACAGAATCAGCGCGTGTTTGCAGACAGCCATATCGCGTTGCATGAAGCCTTCCCTGGCGCGCAGGTGCTGGATCTGCTGGCCGAGGCGTATCGTCGGTTGCTCGACACTCTTTAGGATTCAGCGTGTGCCGAAGACCACCATGGTCTTGCCTTTGACGTGGACCAGTTTCTGTTCTTCCAGCGCCTTGAGCACGCGACCGACCATTTCCCGCGAACAACCCACGATGCGCCCGATTTCCTGACGGGTGATCTTGATCTGCATACCGTCGGGGTGGGTCATGGCATCGGGCTGTTTGCACAGATCGAGCAAGGTAGCAGCAACACGACCGGTGACATCCAGGAAGGCGAGGTCGCCGACCTTGCGCGTTGTGGCGCGCAGACGTTCGGCCATCTGGCTGCCCAGAGCGTACAGAATGTCCGGCTCCTGCTGCGAAAGCTCACGGAATTTGACGTAGCTGATCTCCGCCACTTCGCATTCGGTCTTGGCCCGCACCCACGCACTGCGCTGGGTTTCCAGCCCGGGTTGTTCGAATAACCCCAGCTCGCCGAAGAAATCCCCGCTATTAAGGTAGGCAACTATCATCTCCCGACCTTCGTCGTCCTCGATCAGGATAGTGACCGACCCCTTGACGATGAAGTACAGCGAATCAGAGCGCTCCCCAGCGCAGATGATGTTGCTTTTAGCGGCGCAGCGACGACGTTGGGCGTGGGAGAGAAGTTTGTCGAGGTTCTTGATCTTGTGTGTAGCGGTAATCGCAACCATGCCTGCATCCCGAAAAGTGCTTCGCCTCACGGCGTTATTTTAGTTATCGGCCGGACAAACCGTTGCCGCAGCTTATCAGAGGCGCATTTGTATCATTTCCGAAATTTCCTACGTACATATCATTATGTATGGCATTTGGCCACATTTTCAGTGCGCCCATGGGCTTGTGTTAAGCTGGCGACCCTTTTTTCAGTAGAGTCCTGGCGATGAAGGCACGCATTCAATGGGCTGGTGAAGCCATGTTCCTCGGCGAATCCGGCAGTGGTCATGTAGTGGTCATGGATGGTCCGCCGGAAAGCGGTGGCCGTAACCTGGGCGTACGGCCGATGGAAATGGTCCTGATCGGCCTGGGCGGCTGCAGCAACTTCGACGTGGTCAGCATCCTGAAGAAAGCCCGTCAGCCGGTCGAAAGCTGCGAAGCGTTCCTGGAAGCCGAGCGTGCTACGGAAGATCCCAAGGTCTTCACCGCCATTCACCTGCATTTCGTGGTCAAGGGCCGTGGCCTGAAAGAGACCCAGGTCAAGCGTGCCATCGAACTGTCGGCGGAAAAGTACTGCTCGGCGTCGATCATGCTGGGCAATGCCGGGGTCAAAATCACCCACGACTACGAAATCATCGAGCTGGGTTGAGCGGTATCCGCTGATCAGCGACACCCAACTATCATAAAAGAGGTGCAGACTCTGGCAGACCGCTGCTGACGTCTGCATAATGCGCCCCTTTTTCAGGGCACAGGCCGCAGGTCTTCAGCGGCTGTGCCCGACAGACAACCAAAATCGCCAACGCGAAGAGGTGTTAACCGTCCTACGCAAATGAGCCTGGCTCATCTGACGGGCATGCTTGATCACGCGGCCGGGCCGCACATTTATAGAGAGTTTTAACGGTGAAAAGCAAACTCAAGCTCCACGGGTTCAATAACCTGACAAAGACCTTGAGCTTCAACATCTATGACATCTGCTATGCGGAAACCCCGCAGGACCAGCAGGCCTACGTCGAGTACATCAACAGTGTGTACGACGCCGAACGCCTGACGCGGATTCTCACTGATGTGGTCGATATCATTGGCGCCAACATCCTCAACATCGCTCGCCAGGATTACGACCCGCAGGGCGCCAGCGTGACGATCCTGATCTCCGAGCAGCCGGTGACGCCTACCGACAGCCAGATCGAAGAGTCGCCAGGCCCGTTGCCGGAAACCATTCTTGCGCACCTGGACAAGAGCCACATCACGGTCCACACCTATCCGGAAATCCATCCGGTCGATGGCATCGCGACGTTTCGCGTGGACATCGATGTGTCGACGTGCGGCGTGATTTCACCGCTCAAGGCGCTGAACTATCTGATCCACAAGTTCGAATCGGATATCGTCACCGTCGACTATCGTGTACGCGGTTTTACCCGTGACGTCGAAGGCAAGAAGCACTTCATCGACCACGAGATCAACTCGATCCAGAACTACCTCTCCAGCGACACCCGCGACGGCTATCAGATGACCGACGTGAACGTGTACCAGGAGAACCTGTTCCACACCAAGATGCTGCTGAAGAACTTCGAACTGGATAACTACCTGTTCGGCGACGCCACCAGCAACCTCTCGCCGGAACAACGCGAGCAGGTCACCGAGCGTGTGAAACACGAAATGCTGGAAATCTTCTACGGCCGCAACATGCCGGTCTGATTGATTCCGCAAACAAGAAAGGCGCCCGTTGAGGCGCCTTTTTTGCTGGTGTTGATCCCGGAGGTTATGCGGGATCACGGATCAGATGCGATACGTGCTCTTGGTCATGACCTTGGCCAGCAGACTCATGCCGAATTTCACCGGTGCCGGGAAGCGATAACCGCCGGCTTCCAGTGCGCTTTCAGAATGATGTTCTTCGTCGACGCGCATCTGCTCGAGAATCGCCCGGGACTTTTCGTCTTCCGGCGGCAGTTGTTCCAAGTGATCGTTCAGGTGTTTGCAGACCTGATCTTCGGTCGCCGCAACGAAGCCGAGGCTGACCTTGTCGCTGATCAATCCTGCAACGGCGCCAATGCCGAAGGACAAGCCGTAGAACAGCGGATTGAGCACGCTGGTGTGACTGCCCAACTGGTGAATGCGCTGTTCACACCAGACCAAGTGATCGATTTCTTCTTCCGCCGCATGCTCCATGGCCGCGCGGACCCTGGGCAGCTTGGCAGTCAGGGCCTGGCCTTGATACAGGGCCTGGGCACAGACTTCGCCGGTATGGTTGATGCGCATCAGTCCGGCGACATGCTTGGTGTCCACCTCATCCATCTTGGCTTCAGGCTGGACAATGGCCGGGGAAGGGCGATGAGGATGTGCGCTCAGCGGCAGCAACGTGCGCATCGCGGCATCGGCTTGCAACAGAATACGGTCAAGGGGGGAGTAGTGACGTTCGGTAGCCATGGGCACCTCCGGATAAATCCACGGTGGGCAGTTTACCTCAATCAGGCCGGGCGGGCTTGAGCTGGGTCAGCTTGGGTGTGGGAGCCGGCAAGCCAGCTCCCAAAGGAGGGTGTTGATCAGCCCGGAGGCCAAGTCATCTGGCGCTTTCCGAGTACATGCATATGAATGTGATAAACGGTCTGCCCGCCCATCTCATTGCAGTTCATGACTACGCGGAAGCCTTCCTCGCAACCCAGCTCCAGGGCCAGACGTTGCGCGGTGAACAGGATATGACCGGCCAGGCCCTTGTCCTCTTCGGTGAGGTCGTTGAGGGTGCGGATCGGCTTTTTCGGGATGACCAGAAAATGCACGGGCGCCTGGGGGGCGATGTCGTGAAAGGCCAGCACCTGATCATCTTCATAGATGATCTTCGCCGGAATCTCCCGGTTGATGATCTTGGTGAACAAAGTATCCACAGCCGTGGGCTCCTTGTGGGTGGATGTCGGGTGTGCCGAGTGTAGCGCTCGACCGGGCATGCGTCAGCGTGCGAGGTAGGACTTATTGATCGCGCCGGTAATCCGTCGGGTCAGCCAGCGTGGGGCGAATCGCGGTGCCAGGGTCATCAGGCGGTTGCGCCAGCCGGGAATGATCACTGCGCGATTCTTCGCCAGGGCGCGAACGGTATAGAGCGCGACTTCTTCGGCGCTCATCATTTTCGTCTTGGCGTTCAGCTTGTCGGTGTCCATGGCGGCGGTCCGGTAGAACTCGGTACGGGTCGGGCCGGGGCAGAGCACCGAGACTTTCACGCCGGTCTTGCGCACTTCCTCGCGCAAGCCTTCAGAGAAGTGCAGGACATAAGCCTTGCTGGCGTAATAAGCGCTCATCCATGGCCCCGGCGCAAAGCCAGCGACGGACGCCACGTTGAGGATCTGTCCGCCGCCTTGCACCGCCATCAGGTTGCCAACGGTATGGCACAGGCGGGTCAGGGCGAGGATATTCAGGTCGATCAGGTCCTGCTCCACCCCCCAGTCCTGGGCCAGGAACGGTCCGCTGCTGCCGATGCCAGCGCAGTTGACCAGCAGGTCGATGGGGTGCTCGCCGTCTTCCAGTTCCAGCAGAAAGCCGGACAGGCGCAACGGCTCGCCCAAATCGCAGGCGCGGAACAGCACTTCGACGCCGAAGCGCTGGGTCATCTCAATGGCGATGGTTTCCAGCAGATCGCGTTGCCGGGCAACCAGCAGCAGGTTATGCCCGCGTCGTGCCAGGGCCTCGGCCATGGCCAGGCCGATGCCGCTGGAAGCGCCAGTGATCAGGGCGTAGCGGGTCATGCAGTTCTCCATTGATGAGGTCCGGCGATGAGACCTGTGCCAGAGCGCTTACGTCACTTTTTGTCGCTGTTTTCATTGCCCTTGAAGAAGGTGGCCGGGGCGGCGGAGTCCTTGACGTTACCGTTGCTGTCCTCATCGTCGTCACTGGGCAGGTTTTGCTCATACTCGGTCGCGCTGCTGTCGAGTTCCTGCTGGAACGCCGTCAGGCCACCGGCCACGCCTGCGGCAATGACCACTACCAGGAACACCACCCACATCCAGGCCAGTACCTTGACCGCCTGGCTGTTGGCTGGCGGCGGCGGGCCATATTGGTTGGCTGCGGCATTGCCGGGCATCACCACCAGAAGAATCGGGAAAACACTGCCGACGAACGGTACCAGGTTCAACAGCAACAACCAGCCCGACCAGCCAAGGTCGTGAGCCCGTTGCACGCCGATCTGAATGCTGACGCAAATGAAGGCCGCAGCCACCACGGCACCGAGCAAGCCACCGAGAATAAGATTGACGCTGGCCAGCAGAGCGCAGCAAAGGGCGGCCACTATCGCAACCACGGTCAGGACCAGCGTCCAGGCCAGATAACGCACCCGGCCGATACGCCCGTGGACGCTCATGACCTTGAGTTCCGCGTATTCCTGCACGGCGCTGCCCACTGGCGCGCGGGGTGGCGCGTAGGGCGACGCCGTCGCAGTCGGCTCGATCGGGCGGGCACTTGCGTTCGGCGCCTCGACTTCTTCAAGGCTCAGGCTGATGGCCGGGTCCGCTTCGATGCGGGCTTCGACACCGGCGTCATTCAGAGCTTTGAGATAGTGCTGGGCGTCAGCCTGGGTCAAGCCGCGCTTGAGCGACATGGGATTGCCACTGAACAGCTTTTCAACGGCGGCGGTCTCGCTCTTGAACAACTGCGCCAGATTCAGCTTGGCCGTCTCCAGGCCGACGCCGGGGCGTACCTGTCCTTCGAACACGATCTTGTAATGGGTGTCGGCCATAGAGGCTTCCTTGTCTGGTGATAACGTCGACTGCACAGGCTTTGGCAGCAAGTCGTTCTTTGTACCGCGCGGCATGCCTTCAGGCCAGCAGGCGCGCGCAAAACCATGGGCGCGCGCACGTTATTCGGGGCAGCATGGCCGACAGCCTCTCTTTGGGGATGGGGAATGCCAGGAGTTCCCCTGCGCAAACAGTTAGAACGGTTTGACGACCACCAAAATCACCACGGCCAGCAGAATCACCACAGGAATCTCATTGAACCAGCGATAGAACACATGGCTGCGACCGTTTTCGCCGCGGGCGAAGCGTTTGACCTGGGCGCCGCAGACGTGGTGATAGCCGATCAGCAGGAACACCAGGGTAAGCTTGGCATGCAACCAGCCCTGCTTCAGAAAGCCCGGTGCGAGGGTGAGCATCCAGATACCAAAAATAAGCGTGGCGATCATCGCCGGGCCCATGATGGCGCGGTACAGCTTGCGCTCCATTACGACGAAGCGCTCACGGCTGACGGCGTCTTCGCTCATCGAGTGGTAAACGAAAAGGCGCGGCAGGTAGAACAGACCGGCAAACCAACAGACCATCGAGACGATGTGCAGCGCTTTGACCCACAAATAGAGCATTTCTAGTTTTCCCACAGGTTCACGGAGGCCAAATAGTAGAGGCTTGAGCGGCCGGACGCACGTTGCAGGTTGTCGCAAAGGGCTCAGGCTCATATCATCGACGCCTTTCCAGTAGGTTCGTTGAGGGCAGGTCATGGTCAAGGTCGGTATCGTCGGCGGCACGGGTTACACCGGGGTTGAGCTGCTGCGTCTGTTGGCACAGCATCCGCAAGCTGAGGTGGTGGTCATCACTTCGCGCTCTGAGGCCGGTCTGGCCGTGGCCGACATGTATCCGAACCTGCGAGGCCACTACGAAGGCCTGGCGTTCAGCGTGCCGGACGTCAAGACCCTGGGCGCCTGTGATGTTGTCTTCTTCGCCACGCCCCACGGCGTAGCGCACGCCTTGGCAGGGGAGCTGATCGAGGCGGGCACCAAGGTCATCGACTTGTCCGCCGACTTCCGCCTGCAGGACCCGGTTGAATGGGCCAAGTGGTACAACCAGCCCCACGGTGCGCCGGAGTTGCTGAAAGAAGCGGTCTATGGCCTGCCGGAAGTCAATCGTGAGCAGATCAAGCAAGCGCGTCTGATCGCGGTGCCGGGCTGCTATCCGACGGCAACTCAGTTGGGTTTCCTGCCCCTGATCGAAGCAGGCCTGGCCGATACTTCGCGCCTGATCGCTGACTGCAAGTCCGGCATCAGCGGCGCTGGCCGTGGTGCCAGCGTTGGTTCGCTGTATTCCGAGACCAGCGAAAGCTTCAAGGCCTATGCCGTAAAGGGCCATCGTCATCTACCAGAAATCAGCCAGGGCCTGCGTCGCGCCGCCGGTGGTGATGTCGGCCTGACCTTCGTGCCTCATCTGGTGCCGATGATCCGTGGTATTCATGCCACGCTTTACGCCACTGTCGTCGACACCTCGGTAGACCTGCAGGCGTTGTTCGAAAAACGTTATGCCAACGAGCCGTTCGTCGATGTGATGCCGGCCGGCAGCCATCCGGAAACCCGTAGTGTGCGTGGTGCCAACGTCTGCCGCATTGCCGTGCATCGTCCGCAGGGCGGCGATCTGGTGGTGGTGCTGTCGGTGATCGACAACCTGGTCAAGGGCGCGTCGGGTCAGGCAGTGCAGAACATGAATATCCTGTTCGGCCTGGACGAGAAGCTCGGCCTTGGTCATGCGGGGATGTTGCCCTAAGCGCAGCTACGAGCTACGAGCTATGAGCTACGAGCTATGAGCTACGAGTGGTGGAATGCGAGTCACTTGCAGTTCTGCTCGAAGCTCATGGCTCAAAGCTCGTAGCTGCCTTCTGTAATAGTTGACCAATTTTCTAGGAGAAGCGGATAATGCCCGTCATTACGCATTATGACGGCCTGGTGCCGGGAGACAGTTAACATGAGCGTCGAATCCTTCACTCCTATCGCTTTGCAATTCACCGAGGGTGCAGCGCACAAGGTGAAGAGCCTGGTCGATGAAGAGGGCAATGATCGTCTGAAGCTGCGCGTCTTCGTGACCGGTGGCGGCTGCTCGGGCTTTCAGTACGGCTTCACTTTCGATGAAGACATCGCTGACGACGACACCATCGTCGAGCGCGAAGGCGTGAGCCTGGTAGTCGACCCGATGAGCTTCCAGTACCTGGCTGGCGCCGAGGTGGATTATCAGGAAGGTCTGGAAGGTTCGCGTTTTGTGATCAAGAACCCTAACGCTACCACCACCTGCGGTTGCGGCTCGTCGTTCTCGATCTGATCCTGCTGTTGCTGCAAACAAAAACGCCGCGTATCGAACGCGGCGTTTTGCTTTCTGCGCGAATCAGGCCCCGGCGGGGTAGATTCCGCCCAGAACGCGCAGGCCTTTGGCGCCTGTCACTGTAGGACGGTTGGCGGGCACGCCTTCCAGGCAGCAATGGGCCAGCCAGGCAAAGGCCATGGCTTCGACCCAGTCCGGATCGACACCGAAGGCTGCCGTGCTGCTGACTTTCGTCTGTGGCAACAAGGCTGCCAGACGATCCATCAGCGCCTTGTTATGGGCGCCACCGCCGCAGACCAGCAACTCTTTGGTATGCGTCTGCGCCGATTGCAGGGACTCGGTGATGCTCAATGCGCTCAGTTCCAGCAGGGTTGCCTGAACATCTTCCGCTGCCAGGGTCGGCAGCTGGAACAGGTGATGATGCAGCCAGCCGAGGTTGAACACCTCACGGCCAGTACTCTTCGGCCCCTTGGTCTGGAAGAACTGATCGCTAAGCAATGCCTTGAGCAGTGCCGGATCCGCCTTGCCGCTGGCGCCCCAGGCGCCGTCACGGTCGTAGCTTTCACCGCGCTGCGCCTGAATCCAGGCATCCAGCAAAACGTTGCCGGGGCCGCAGTCAAAGCCGGAGACCGGTTTATCGATCTCGATCAGGCTCAGGTTACTGAAGCCACCGATGTTGAGTACCGCACGATGGTCTTTGTTGTCATCGAACAGCGCTTCGTGGAAGGCCGGCACCAACGGTGCGCCCTGGCCGCCGGCGGCGATGTCGCGGCGACGGAAATCGCTGACCACGGTAATGCCGGTCAGCTCGGCGAGCAGCGCCGGGTTGCCGATCTGTACGGTAAAGCCACGGGCTGGCTCATGGCGGATGGTCTGGCCATGGCTGCCGATGGCGCGGATCTCTGCGGCGAGAATGCCTTGCTTTTCCAGCAGGGCATTCACGCCCTGTGCGGCAAAGTGCACCCACTTCTGCTCGGCGATACCGGCCCGGGCAATTTCGTCCACACCGCTGGAGCACAGCCCCAGCAGCTCGGCGCGCAGGTCGTCGGGCATGGGGATGTAGTGGGTGGCCAGCAAGCGTGGCCGCTCATCCTGCTCCAGTAACACGATATCGAAGCCGTCGAGGCTGGTTCCGGACATCACACCGATATAGAGATTGGCCATTCTTATCGTTTGCTCGAGGCCAGCATGGTGGCCTTTTCCTGGTCCATGCGCGCCATCAGGGGTTGGCTTTGCTGCATGAACCGCTGTTTTTCGGACTTGGCGATCGGATCCGCCATTGGCAATTTCTGACCCAGAGGGTCGACGTGCACACCATTGACCTGGAATTCATAGTGTAAGTGCGGGCCAGTCGACAGGCCGGTTGTTCCAATATAGCCGATGACCTGGCCTTGTCTGACATTGCTGCCAGTCTGAATACCTTTGGCGAAGCCCTGCATATGACCGTATAGCGTGCGATAGGTCTCACCGTGCTGGATGATCACGGTATTGCCGTAGCCGCCACGGCGGCCAGCCAACAAGACTTTGCCATCACCGGTGGCCTTGATCGGCGTGCCGCGAGGTGCCGCGTAGTCGACGCCTTTATGGGCGCGGATCTTGTTCAGGATCGGGTGCTTGCGGCCCATGGAAAACAGTGAACTGATGCGGGCATAGTCAACCGGCGTACGGATGAAAGCCTTGCGCATGCTGTTGCCATCGGCGGTGTAGTAATTGGTCGTGCCCTGCTTGTTGGTATAGCGAACTGCGGTGTAGGACTTGCCGCGGTTGGTAAAGCGGGCGGAGAGAATGTTGCCGGTGCCGACTGTCTTGCCGTTGACGACCTTCTGCTCGTAGATCACGTCGAATTCGTCACCCTTGTGGATGTCCTGGGCGAAGTCGATGTCGTAGCCGAAAATCTTCGCCATATCCATGGTCATGCTATGGGACAGGCCGGCCTTCTGCGCCGAGAATGACAGTGAGTTGCTGATCACACCGTGGACATAGGCAGTGCGTACGTTGGGCTTGCTGATTTCCTGATTAAAGGCATAACCCTTGGCGGTCTTGGTCAGGCTGATGCTTTCAAGTTCGCTGAGCTTGCTGTGCAGCTGTTTTAGCTGACCATCAGGGGATAGTTCGAATTGCAGGATCTGGCCATTCTTGAGCTGGGAGAACTGTTTGGCCTGTTTGTCGCTGGCCAGTACCTCGTGCACGGTCGCGGCAGGCAAGCCGACTTTGGCGAACAGGGTGGACAGGGTATCGCCCTTGCTGACGACGACTTCACGGTGGTTGGCGTCCTTGACCGGCGCGGCGGCGGGCTCGGCCTTGGCGACCTTGGCGTCTTTGCTCTCCGGCTCGACGGTAGCGGTGTCTTCCGGCTCGTCGGCGCTGTTATCGATCTGCGCAAAGGGAGAAGGTGTTGCTTCTTGTGTGGCTTCTACCGCGTCAGGAGCGTCTTGTTCCTGTGTCAGTTGTTCGGAGGGGCTAGGCGCCTCCATATCAAGGCTCAAATGAGTTTTCTTGGCTTCCACTTCGCTGGACGGGAAGACCAGAAGCGCCAGGCTCAGCAAGGCGGCGATTCCGCTTGCAGCGAGCAGATGGCTCTTCGGATAAAGCGGGGGCGCTTTAGTCGATGTGTCTGTCATAGGTGATTTGACTTTGAAAAAGATGAATTGGAAAAGATGAATGACATGATGAAGATGAAATAACTGTATAAAATATAACCAAATCCTGCCTGAGGCAACCCTAAGCGCGTATCCCGTCCGGATTCGCCGATGAGCGCTGGGCAGAACTTTGTAATCGGGCCCTGATCTTGTATGGTTGGAGCCCTTTGAAACGAGCCATTTACGGGGCTGATATGAAGTCGGTTGAAGAACAGCTGGCGCTGATCAAGCGCGGTGCGGATGAACTCCTGGTCGAGGCCGAGCTGGTCACGAAGCTCAAGCGTGGCCAACCACTGCGCATCAAGGCCGGGTTCGACCCGACGGCTCCCGACCTGCACCTGGGTCATACCGTCCTTATTAATAAGCTGCGTCAGTTCCAGGAACTGGGCCATCACGTCATTTTCCTGATCGGCGACTTCACCGGCATGATCGGTGATCCGAGCGGCAAGAGCGCCACGCGCCCGCCGCTCACTCGTGAGCAGGTCCTGGATTACGCTGAAACGTACAAGTCCCAGGTCTTCAAGATTCTTGATCCGGCCAAGACCGAAGTCGCCTTCAACTCCACCTGGATGGATTTGATGGCTCCGGCTGACTTCATTCGCCTGTCCTCGCAGTACACCGTTGCGCGGATGCTCGAGCGCGATGACTTCGACAAGCGCTACAAAGCCAACCAGCCGATAGCCATCCATGAGTTCATGTACCCGCTGGTCCAGGGTTATGACTCTGTCGCGCTACGTGCGGATGTCGAACTGGGCGGCACCGATCAGAAATTCAACCTGCTGATGGGGCGTGAATTGCAGCGCTCTTATGGGCAGGAGGCACAATGCATCCTCACCATGCCGTTGCTCGAAGGCCTGGACGGGGTGAAGAAGATGTCCAAATCCCTGGGTAACTACGTCGGTATCCAGGAGGCGCCGGGCATTATGTATAGCAAGCTGGTTTCCATCCCGGATGCGCTGATGTGGCGTTACTTCGAGCTGCTGAGTTTCCGCAGCATGGATGAGATCAATGCATTCAAGGCTGACTGCGAAGCGGGTGCCAACCCGCGTGATATCAAGATCAAGCTGGCTGAAGAGATTGTGGCGCGCTTCCATGGTGAAGAGGCTGCGGCGAACGCTCACCGTTCTGCGGGTAACCGTATGAAGGAGGGCGAGCTGCCGGACGATCTGCCAGAGATCAGTATCTCTGCCGCCGAAGACATGCCGATCGCTGCTGTCCTTAATAAGGCAGGCCTGGTGAAGAACTCTGCGGTCGCTCGCGATCTGCTGGGTTCTGGTGGCGTGCGTATAGATGGTGAAGTGGTTGATCGTGGCTTTATCTTCAAGATCGGCGCGACTCATGTATGTCAGGCGGGCAAGAAGGCTTTTGGGCGGATTACTCTAAAGACTGAATAGTACGGGTTTGGGATTGCGAGCCGCGAGCTACGAGCTAGAAGCAGATAGTGGTCGTCCCCGGCTCAGCTCGTGGCTCACAGCTCGAAGCTCGTAACTTTTTTGAAATATGTATTGACGCCCCTCAGAATCTATCTATAATTCGCCCCACTTCCGGCGCAGACGAAACGGAAAATTTCTTGATAATCAAGCAGTTAACCGGAGTAAGCAGCGAGGAAGGGTTTCGGTTTTCAAGGTGAATTCGGAAGCGGTGAAGAAGGTGGTTGACAGCAGATTGTAACGCTGTAGAATTCGCCTCCCGCTAACGTGAGACGCCAAGTCAAACGAAGCGCAAGTGGTTGAAGTTGATAAGGAAACTTTGAAAGCTTCTTAAAATAACCGCTTGACAGATGCAAAGGACGCTGTAGAATGCGCGCCTCGGTTGAGACGAAAGAATCAGCCAACCGCTCTTTAACAACTGAATCAAGCAATTCGTGTGGGTGCTTGCGCTGTAAGACTGAAGTCAACTGATTATCAGCATCGCCAGTTACTCCACGAGATATCATGGTTTAACCAACGATTGCTGAGCCAAGTTTATAAGGTTTTCTCAAAACCTAATTGCAGTATTGAACTGAAGAGTTTGATCATGGCTCAGATTGAACGCTGGCGGCAGGCCTAACACATGCAAGTCGAGCGGATGAAGGGAGCTTGCTCCCTGATTCAGCGGCGGACGGGTGAGTAATGCCTAGGAATCTGCCTATTAGTGGGGGACAACGTTTCGAAAGGAACGCTAATACCGCATACGTCCTACGGGAGAAAGCAGGGGACCTTCGGGCCTTGCGCTAATAGATGAGCCTAGGTCGGATTAGCTAGTTGGTGAGGTAATGGCTCACCAAGGCGACGATCCGTAACTGGTCTGAGAGGATGATCAGTCACACTGGAACTGAGACACGGTCCAGACTCCTACGGGAGGCAGCAGTGGGGAATATTGGACAATGGGCGAAAGCCTGATCCAGCCATGCCGCGTGTGTGAAGAAGGTCTTCGGATTGTAAAGCACTTTAAGTTGGGAGGAAGGGCATTAACCTAATACGTTAGTGTTTTGACGTTACCGACAGAATAAGCACCGGCTAACTCTGTGCCAGCAGCCGCGGTAATACAGAGGGTGCAAGCGTTAATCGGAATTACTGGGCGTAAAGCGCGCGTAGGTGGTTTGTTAAGTTGAATGTGAAATCCCCGGGCTCAACCTGGGAACTGCATCCAAAACTGGCAAGCTAGAGTAGGGCAGAGGGTGGTGGAATTTCCTGTGTAGCGGTGAAATGCGTAGATATAGGAAGGAACACCAGTGGCGAAGGCGACCACCTGGGCTCATACTGACACTGAGGTGCGAAAGCGTGGGGAGCAAACAGGATTAGATACCCTGGTAGTCCACGCCGTAAACGATGTCAACTAGCCGTTGGAATCCTTGAGATTTTAGTGGCGCAGCTAACGCATTAAGTTGACCGCCTGGGGAGTACGGCCGCAAGGTTAAAACTCAAATGAATTGACGGGGGCCCGCACAAGCGGTGGAGCATGTGGTTTAATTCGAAGCAACGCGAAGAACCTTACCAGGCCTTGACATCCAATGAACTTTCCAGAGATGGATTGGTGCCTTCGGGAACATTGAGACAGGTGCTGCATGGCTGTCGTCAGCTCGTGTCGTGAGATGTTGGGTTAAGTCCCGTAACGAGCGCAACCCTTGTCCTTAGTTACCAGCACGTTAAGGTGGGCACTCTAAGGAGACTGCCGGTGACAAACCGGAGGAAGGTGGGGATGACGTCAAGTCATCATGGCCCTTACGGCCTGGGCTACACACGTGCTACAATGGTCGGTACAGAGGGTTGCCAAGCCGCGAGGTGGAGCTAATCCCACAAAACCGATCGTAGTCCGGATCGCAGTCTGCAACTCGACTGCGTGAAGTCGGAATCGCTAGTAATCGCGAATCAGAATGTCGCGGTGAATACGTTCCCGGGCCTTGTACACACCGCCCGTCACACCATGGGAGTGGGTTGCACCAGAAGTAGCTAGTCTAACCTTCGGGAGGACGGTTACCACGGTGTGATTCATGACTGGGGTGAAGTCGTAACAAGGTAGCCGTAGGGGAACCTGCGGCTGGATCACCTCCTTAATCGAAGACTCAGCTTCTTCGCAAGTTCCCACACGAATTGCTTGATTCATTGAAGAAGACGATAGAAGCAGCTTAATGCTTTGCACGCCCGAATTCGGGTCTGTAGCTCAGTTGGTTAGAGCGCACCCCTGATAAGGGTGAGGTCGGCAGTTCGAATCTGCCCAGACCCACCAAATACTGGTGAGGTACTTGGCAAGAGCGCACCCCGCCTCCAAGGTAAAGAGCGGTGAGGTCAGATTTTGCAGTTCGAATCTGCCCAGACCCACCCATTTTGTGGAAAAGCCTGTAGCAATACGGGGCCATAGCTCAGCTGGGAGAGCGCCTGCCTTGCACGCAGGAGGTCAACGGTTCGATCCCGTTTGGCTCCACCATTTACTGCTTCTACATCTCGCTAAAGCTTAGAAATGAGCATTCCATCGGTTCGATGGTGAATGTTGATTTCTGGTCTTTGACCAGTTCGTTCTTTAAAAATTTGGGTATGTGATAGAAAGATAGACTGGAGAACACTTTCACTGGTGTTGTTCAGGCTAAGGTAAAATTTGTGAGTTCTCGAAAGAGAAGCAAATTTTCGGCGAATGTCGTCTTCATAGTATAACCAGATTGCTTGGGGTTATATGGTCAAGTGAAGAAGCGCATACGGTGGATGCCTTGGCAGTCAGAGGCGATGAAAGACGTGGTAGCCTGCGAAAAGCTTCGGGGAGTCGGCAAACAGACTTTGATCCGGAGATGTCTGAATGGGGGAACCCAGCCATCATAAGATGGTTACCTTACACTGAATACATAGGTGTATGGAGCGAACCAGGGGAACTGAAACATCTAAGTACCCTGAGGAAAAGAAATCAACCGAGATTCCCTTAGTAGTGGCGAGCGAACGGGGACCAGCCCTTAAGTGGCTTTGAGATTAGCGGAACGCTCTGGAAAGTGCGGCCATAGTGGGTGATAGCCCTGTACGCGAAAATCTCTTAGTCATGAAATCGAGTAGGACGGAGCACGAGAAACTTTGTCTGAATATGGGGGGACCATCCTCCAAGGCTAAATACTACTGACTGACCGATAGTGAACTAGTACCGTGAGGGAAAGGCGAAAAGAACCCCGGAGAGGGGAGTGAAATAGATCCTGAAACCGTATGCGTACAAGCAGTGGGAGCCCACTTTGTTGGGTGACTGCGTACCTTTTGTATAATGGGTCAGCGACTTATTTTCAGTGGCGAGCTTAACCGAATAGGGGAGGCGTAGCGAAAGCGAGTGTTAATAGCGCGTTTAGTCGCTGGGAATAGACCCGAAACCGGGCGATCTATCCATGGGCAGGTTGAAGGTTGGGTAACACTAACTGGAGGACCGAACCGACTACCGTTGAAAAGTTAGCGGATGACCTGTGGATCGGAGTGAAAGGCTAATCAAGCTCGGAGATAGCTGGTTCTCCTCGAAAGCTATTTAGGTAGCGCCTCATGTATCACTGTAGGGGGTAGAGCACTGTTTCGGCTAGGGGGTCATCCCGACTTACCAAACCGATGCAAACTCCGAATACCTACAAGTGCCGAGCATGGGAGACACACGGCGGGTGCTAACGTCCGTCGTGAAAAGGGAAACAACCCAGACCGTCAGCTAAGGTCCCAAAGTCATGGTTAAGTGGGAAACGATGTGGGAAGGCTTAGACAGCTAGGAGGTTGGCTTAGAAGCAGCCACCCTTTAAAGAAAGCGTAATAGCTCACTAGTCGAGTCGGCCTGCGCGGAAGATGTAACGGGGCTCAAACCATGCACCGAAGCTACGGGTATCATCTTTTGATGATGCGGTAGAGGAGCGTTCTGTAAGCCTGTGAAGGTGAGTTGAGAAGCTTGCTGGAGGTATCAGAAGTGCGAATGCTGACATGAGTAACGACAATGGGTGTGAAAAACACCCACGCCGAAAGACCAAGGTTTCCTGCGCAACGTTAATCGACGCAGGGTTAGTCGGTCCCTAAGGCGAGGCTGAAAAGCGTAGTCGATGGAAAACAGGTTAATATTCCTGTACTTCTGGTTATTGCGATGGAGGGACGGAGAAGGCTAGGCCAGCTTGGCGTTGGTTGTCCAAGTTTAAGGTGGTAGGCTGGAATCTTAGGTAAATCCGGGATTCTAAGGCCGAGAGCTGATGACGAGTCATCTTTTAGATGACGAAGTGGTTGATGCCATGCTTCCAAGAAAAGCTTCTAAGCTTCAGGTAACCAGGAACCGTACCCCAAACCGACACAGGTGGTTGGGTAGAGAATACCAAGGCGCTTGAGAGAACTCGGGTGAAGGAACTAGGCAAAATGGCACCGTAACTTCGGGAGAAGGTGCGCCGGTGAGGGTGAAGGACTTGCTCCGTAAGCTCATGCCGGTCGAAGATACCAGGCCGCTGCGACTGTTTATTAAAAACACAGCACTCTGCAAACACGAAAGTGGACGTATAGGGTGTGACGCCTGCCCGGTGCCGGAAGGTTAATTGATGGGGTTAGCTAACGCGAAGCTCTTGATCGAAGCCCCGGTAAACGGCGGCCGTAACTATAACGGTCCTAAGGTAGCGAAATTCCTTGTCGGGTAAGTTCCGACCTGCACGAATGGCGTAACGATGGCGGCGCTGTCTCCACCCGAGACTCAGTGAAATTGAAATCGCTGTGAAGATGCAGTGTATCCGCGGCTAGACGGAAAGACCCCGTGAACCTTTACTATAGCTTTGCACTGGACTTTGAATTTGCTTGTGTAGGATAGGTGGGAGGCTTTGAAGCGTGGACGCCAGTTCGCGTGGAGCCAACCTTGAAATACCACCCTGGCAACTTTGAGGTTCTAACTCAGGTCCGTTATCCGGATCGAGGACAGTGTATGGTGGGTAGTTTGACTGGGGCGGTCTCCTCCTAAAGAGTAACGGAGGAGTACGAAGGTGCGCTCAGACCGGTCGGAAATCGGTCGTAGAGTATAAAGGCAAAAGCGCGCTTGACTGCGAGACAGACACGTCGAGCAGGTACGAAAGTAGGTCTTAGTGATCCGGTGGTTCTGTATGGAAGGGCCATCGCTCAACGGATAAAAGGTACTCCGGGGATAACAGGCTGATACCGCCCAAGAGTTCATATCGACGGCGGTGTTTGGCACCTCGATGTCGGCTCATCACATCCTGGGGCTGAAGCCGGTCCCAAGGGTATGGCTGTTCGCCATTTAAAGTGGTACGCGAGCTGGGTTTAGAACGTCGTGAGACAGTTCGGTCCCTATCTGCCGTGGACGTTTGAGATTTGAGAGGGGCTGCTCCTAGTACGAGAGGACCGGAGTGGACGAACCTCTGGTGTTCCGGTTGTCACGCCAGTGGCATTGCCGGGTAGCTATGTTCGGAAAAGATAACCGCTGAAAGCATCTAAGCGGGAAACTTGCCTCAAGATGAGATCTCACTGGAACCTTGAGTTCCCTGAAGGGCCGTCGAAGACTACGACGTTGATAGGTTGGGTGTGTAAGCGCTGTGAGGCGTTGAGCTAACCAATACTAATTGCCCGTGAGGCTTGACCATATAACACCCAAGCAATTTGCTTAAGAAGCGAGTTGCGGTGTATGAAGACGCACAAACCGAAAGTTTGCGACTCACAAAACACCGATATCACATACCCGATTTGCTGAAGCGAGGCCATCTGGTCACGAGTCAGTACCCGAATTTCTTGACGACCATAGAGCGTTGGAACCACCTGATCCCATCCCGAACTCAGCAGTGAAACGATGCATCGCCGATGGTAGTGTGGGGTTTCCCCATGTGAGAGTAGGTCATCGTCAAGATTAAATTCCGAAACCCCATTTGCGAAAGCAAATGGGGTTTTGTTTTTGCGCGGGAAAAAGACATTTTCGTTTCTATGCACCGCTGGTAGGCATGGCTATTATGCGTGCCTCATTGTCAGGCGATAACTAAATGCTGAGATTGCTCAGGCTTCTCGCTGATGGCGGATTCCATTCCGGGGAGGTCCTGGGACGGGTTCTGGGTGTCAGTCGCAGTGCCGTCTGGAAGCAGCTGCAACTACTCGAGGGCGAACTGGGCATCGAGATCCACAAGGTGCGTGGCCGAGGTTACAAACTCGCCCGCCCGGTCTCTTTGCTTGATGCTGAGCGTCTGGCGCAGCGCCTTGATGTTCTGGGTTGGTCCGTTCGCGTTCTGGATAGTGTTGACTCTACCAACGCCGAGGCTGCGCGCCTTATCGGTCAGGGTAATGCCATGCCTGCGTTGGTACTCGCCGAGCGGCAGACCGCAGGGCGCGGGCGGCGGGGTCGCACCTGGGTCAGTCCGTTCGCAGAGAATCTGTATTACAGCCTTGTGTTGCGTATCGAGGGTGGTATGCAGCAGTTGGAGGGGCTGAGCCTGGTTGTAGGGCTCGCGGTCATGCACGCATTGCGCGATGCGGGTGTCTCCGGGGCCGGGCTGAAGTGGCCCAATGATGTGTTGGTAGAAGGACGCAAGATTGCTGGCATCCTATTGGAGTTGATGGGGGATCCCGCTGATGTCTGCCATTTGGTCATTGGTGTCGGTATCAATGTGAATATGCAGGCGACTGTAGAGGTCGATCAGGCCTGGACTTCCGCTAGCCTTGAGGTGGGTAGTCTGATTGAGCGCAATGACCTGGTTGTCAGCCTCAGCCAGAAGCTGGAGAGATACCTTGCGCTGCATAGAGAGCAGGGGTTCGCTGCCATTCAGTCCGAGTGGGAGCAGAACCACTTGTGGCAGGGGCGTGCCGTGAGCCTGCATGCGGGATCCGGGGTAATTGAGGGGAGAGTCTTGGGTATCGATGCAGTGGGTGCGTTGCGCCTTGAGGTGGCGGGCGTGGAAGAGCGATTCAGTGGTGGTGAGCTCGGTCTGAGGCTGCGTGATGATTCTTGAACTCGATTGCGGCAATAGCTTCATCAAGTGGCGTGTTATCGAGGGTGCTGCGGTGCTGGCAGGCGGGGTTGCAGAGTCTGATACGGCACTGCTTGCTCACCTGGGTGGGTTGTCTCGGCTCAATCTGAGTCGATGCCGGCTGGTCAGCGTCCGCACCCACGAAGAAACCGAGCGGCTGATCCAGGTGTTGAAGGAGGCGTTTACCATTGATGTGGTCTGCGCTCTGCCGATGCAGGTCCTGGCAGGCGTAGAGAACGGCTACGACGATTACGCAAGGCTGGGGCTGGACCGCTGGCTGGCGGTGGTCGGCGCCTTTCATCATGTCCGCAAGGCCTGTTTGGTGATCGATCTGGGCACGGCAGTGACTTCCGACTTCGTCGATGCCAGTGGGCGCCACCTTGGCGGCTTTATCTGCCCGGGCCTGCCGCTCATGCGCAACCAGCTGCGTACCCATACACGACGCATTCGCTACGATGACGCGGCGGCTGAGCAGGCTCTGACGAGTCTCTCGCCCGGGCGCTCCACGGCTGAGGCGGTCGAGCGTGGCTGTTCGTTGATGTTGCGCGGCTTCGTCGCAACCCAGGCCGAGATTGCCCGAGAATATTGGGCTGATGATTTCGCTATTTTTATCACTGGCGGCGATGCTGGTCTGGTCGATGGTGTGCTGCCTGGTGCGCGGGTGGTACCGGATCTTATCTTCATGGGGCTGGCCCTCGCCTGTCCGTTTTCCTGAGGTCTTTATGCGTTGGCTATTTCTGCTGCTGTTGATGCTGAACGGCTTTTATTACGTCTGGCAGCAGCAAGAGGCTCCGCTGCGAGCTAAAGAGATACTGCCGCTGTCGCTGGCTCGATCTGCTCAGCAAGATATTCATTTGCTCAGCGAATCGGATGTCGGGCGTGAGCAGGGCGCTGAGGCTGAGCAGAAATGCCTCTATCTCGGCGGCTTTGCTCGCCAGGAGGATGTTCGGACTGTCGAGCAGCGGCTGATCAGTCTGGATATACAGACGCAATTCAAGGCTCTGCAGAGTGCGGGTACTGCGACTTATTGGCTGCGTGTAGGCCCGGAAAGTCGCCGTTTGGTGGATGACGTATTGATCCAGGGGCTGAGCAAAGACTTCCCGCAATTAAAAAACAAAATAATGTCGTGTGAAGGTGTTGCAACTGCAGATTAGTTTGCATAGAATGGCGCCCGCTTCGCAGTGCGGTATAAGTTGTAACAGGCAATGCGAAACGGTCAACAGATGTAACCTCATAATTTTTATGAGAAAAAGGTTGACAGAAGGGCAGCAAGCATTGAGAATGCTGCCTCGCTTAGGAGGGGTTCCCGAGCGGCCAAAGGGATCAGACTGTAAATCTGACGTCTACGACTTCGAAGGTTCGAATCCTTCCCCCTCCACCATATTCAAGCGTGAGCTGTAGGTTGTGCGGGTATAGTTTAGTGGTAGAACCTCAGCCTTCCAAGCTGATGATGCGGGTTCGATTCCCGCTACCCGCTCCAGATTACAGATTGTGCAAAAGTGTTTCGCTCTTGTAGCTCAGTTGGTAGAGCACACCCTTGGTAAGGGTGAGGTCAGCGGTTCGAATCCGCTCAAGAGCTCCATTATCAAAGGCAGATATGCAAATATCTGCCTTTGTTTTAGGCGGTCGATCCGAGTGTCGATCCTCTAGGTTTGGTGGGTTGTCTGGTGTTACCGGAGTGGTAAATGCGGCAACCCGCTGAATAGATGTTGAAAAATTATTTTCAGGTCAGCATAATGGTCGGCCTGATTTTGCTTTTAGGTCAGTAGCTCAATTGGCAGAGCGACGGTCTCCAAAACCGTAGGTTGGGGGTTCGATTCCCTCCTGACCTGCCAGATTCACTCAGTGGTATCTGGCTTTCTTTTCACAGGATCTTCGTAGATGACTCCCAAAGCTGAAGCCCAAGACTCACGTTTTGACTTGCTGAAATGGCTGCTGGTGGTCGTTCTGGTTGCCGTAGGTGTAGTTGGTAACCAGTACTTCTCTGCGCAGCCGATCCTGTATCGCGTCCTCGTATTGCTTGTCATCGCTGCTGCTGCCGGCTTCATAGGTCTGCAGACTGGCAAGGGCAAGGCTTTCTTCGTTCTGGCGAAAGAAGCGCGCACTGAAATTCGTAAAGTCGTATGGCCCACCCGCCAGGAGACTACTCAGACCACTCTGATCGTAGTCGCTGTTGTGCTGGTGATGGCCTTGCTGTTGTGGGGGCTTGATTCCCTGCTCGGCTGGCTTGTTTCTTTGATTGTTGGCTAAGGGTGTCCCGTGGCTAAGCGTTGGTACGTAGTGCATGCTTATTCGGGTTACGAGAAGCATGTAATGCGCTCGTTGGTCGAGCGCGTGAAGCTGGCTGGCATGGAAGACGGCTTCGGTGAGATTCTGGTCCCTACCGAAGAAGTCGTTGAAATGCGCAACGGCCAAAAGCGTAAGAGCGAGCGGAAGTTTTTCCCTGGCTACGTGCTTGTCCAGATGGACATGAATGAAGGCACCTGGCACTTGGTGAAAGACACGCCTCGCGTCATGGGCTTCATCGGTGGTACTGCCGACAAGCCTGCGCCGATCACCGACAAAGAAGCTGAAGCCATTCTGCGTCGCGTTGCTGATGGTAGCGATAAGCCGAAGCCGAAGACTCTGTTCGAGCCGGGTGAGGTTGTTCGCGTCACAGATGGTCCGTTCGCTGATTTTAACGGTACTGTCGAGGAAGTTAACTACGAGAAGAGCCGCATTCAAGTTGCTGTGCTCATTTTCGGACGCTCTACTCCGGTAGAGCTTGAGTTCAGTCAGGTCGAAAAGGTCTAACTGAGCAAGAATCCCATACCCCGCAGCCCTGGCTGTGGGGTTTTTTCGTCACTGGGATAAACGTGCAAGTAACCGGGGAGCCTTAACTGGCGTTCGAACCCGTAATTGGAGTGCCTCATGGCCAAGAAGATTACCGCTTACATCAAGCTGCAAGTGAAGGCCGCTCAGGCTAACCCAAGCCCGCCCGTCGGTCCTGCTCTGGGTCAGCACGGCGTGAACATCATGGAATTCTGCAAGGCTTTCAACGCCCGTACTCAGGGTCTTGAGCCAGGTCTGCCGACTCCAGTGATCATCACTGTCTACAGCGACCGCAGCTTCACTTTTGAAACCAAAAGCACCCCGGCTTCGGTCCTGCTGAAAAAAGCAGCTGGCCTGACCAGCGGTTCGGCTCGTCCGAACACTGTTAAAGTCGGTACCGTGACCCGTGCTCAGCTGGAAGATATCGCGAAAGTTAAAAACGCGGATCTGACTGCTGCTGACATGGAAGCAGCCGTGCGTACCATCGCCGGTTCTGCTCGTTCCATGGGCCTCAACGTGGAGGGTGTGTAATGGCTAAGCTGACCAAACGTCAAAAGGCAATCGCCGGCAAAATCGAAGCAGGCAAGGCCTACAACTTCGTTGACGCTGCTGCACTGCTGACCGAACTGTCCACCGTTAAATTCAGCGAGTCCGTAGACGTTGCTGTAAACCTCGGTGTTGACCCGCGTAAATCTGACCAGGTTGTTCGTAGCGCTACTGTGCTGCCACACGGCACTGGCAAGACCGTTCGCGTTGCTGTGTTCACTCAAGGCCCAGCTGCTGAGGCCGCTCTGGCTGCCGGCGCTGATCGCGTTGGTATGGACGATCTGGCTGCCGAAATGAAAGCCGGTGACCTGAACTATGACGTCGTTATCGCATCCCCTGATGCAATGCGCGTTGTAGGTCAACTGGGTCAGGTTCTGGGTCCACGTGGCCTGATGCCTAACCCGAAAGTCGGCACTGTTACTCCTGACGTTGCTAACGCCGTCAAGAATGCCAAGGCTGGCCAGGTTCGTTATCGCACCGACAAAAACGGCATCATTCACACTTCCGTTGGCAAAGTCGGTTTCGACGCCGTCAAGCTGAAGGAAAACGTTGAAGCCCTGATCGCTGATCTGAAGCGTATCAAGCCAGCTTCCTCGAAAGGTATCTACGTCAAGCGCGTTACCCTGAGCACCACTATGGGCCCAGGTCTGGTCATCGACCAAGGCTCGCTGGACGCGTAACACAGAACGGTGCGCTGATTGCGCACCGCTCGAAAGATTGGGGTCCCTGCCTGGCGGGGGCTATCCAAGACCGTAGGCGGCGCAAGCCTTAAACCTCAAGCCTACGCAGATGGTGCTCCCGGTTCCTTACCGAATCAGACACCAAAACGACATCCGGCTCCGGCCAGATGAAACGGTAACAAGCAGGAGTTAAACCCGTGGCAATTAAACTCGAAGACAAGAAGGCCATCGTCGCTGAAGTCAACGAGGCTGCCAAAGTCGCTCTGTCTGCTGTCGTGGCTGATGCCCGTGGCGTGACAGTAGGCGCGATGACCGGACTCCGTAAAGAGGCTCGTGAAGCTGGCGTTTACGTACGTGTCGTACGTAACACCCTGCTCAAGCGCGCCGTTGCTGACACTCAATACAGTGTCCTCAACGATGCGTTCACCGGCCCGACCTTGATCGCGTTCTCCAACGAACATCCAGGCGCTGCTGCCCGTTTGTTCAAAGAGTTCGCCAAAGGTCAGGACAAGTTCGAGATCAAGGCAGCTGCGTTCGAGGGCAAGTTCCTCGCAGCTAATCAGATCGACGTACTGGCAACCTTGCCGACCCGTAACGAAGCAATTTCCCAGCTGATGAGCGTGATTCAAGGCGCGACCAGCAAATTGGCTCGTACTCTGGCGGCAGTTCACGAACAGAAAGAAGCTGCTGCAGCCTAAGGCCGCACACTTCTTCTCGCGTATTTTTGTTTATTTCGAAGGCCGCATAGGCCCTCACACAATTCAGGAATTAGAGTCATGTCTATCTCTCAAGACGATATCCTCAACGCCGTAGCTGAAATGTCTGTTCTGCAGGTTGTTGAGCTGATCAAAGCTTTCGAAGAAAAATTCGGCGTTTCCGCCGCTGCTGCTTCGGCAGGTCCTGCTGTAGCTGCTGCTGTTGTTGAAGAGCAAACCGAATTCAACGTCATGCTGGTTGAAGCTGGCGAGAAGAAAGTTAACGTGATCAAGGCAGTACGTGAACTGACCGGTCTGGGCCTGAAAGAAGCCAAGGCAGTCGTTGACGGCGCACCAGGCATCGTTCTGGAAGCTGTTGCCAAAGACGCAGCTGACAAGGCTAAAGCAGCCTTGGAAGAAGCAGGCGCTAAAGTCGAGCTGAAATAAGTATCGACTTTGCGTATCCAGCCGAAGCGGTAAGCGGAAGGCTGATGGCTGGTGGCTTTTGCCACCGGCCTTTTTCCGTTCTAGACAGCTGATTAGGTCAGTGTCTTTAACGTGCAGGAACCGCCCGAGAGGCGGCGCAAACCAAGGGGTTTGCACGATTTTCTGGCTGCTCCCGTCGGGAGAAGCCAAACAAGCAGGTGACCAAGCTGGGGAACGCTGATGGCTTACTCATATACTGAGAAAAAACGTATCCGCAAGGACTTTAGCAAGTTGCCGGACGTAATGGATGTGCCGTATCTCCTGGCCATCCAGCTGGATTCGTATCGCGAATTCCTGCAAGCGGGAGCGACCAAAGATCAGTTCCGCGACGTCGGTCTGCATGCAGCCTTCAAATCCGTTTTCCCGATCATCAGCTACTCCGGCAATGCTGCGCTGGAGTATGTAGGTTATCGCTTGGGCGAACCGGCATTTGATGTCAAAGAGTGCGTACTGCGCGGTGTGACTTACGCAGTACCTCTGCGGGTCAAGGTCCGTCTGATCATTTTCGACAAAGAATCGTCGAACAAAGCGATCAAGGACATCAAAGAGCAAGAAGTCTACATGGGTGAAATCCCCCTGATGACTGAAAACGGTACCTTCGTAATCAACGGTACCGAGCGCGTTATCGTCTCCCAGCTGCACCGTTCGCCTGGTGTGTTCTTCGACCACGACCGTGGCAAGACGCACAGCTCCGGCAAGCTGCTGTACTCCGCGCGCATCATTCCTTACCGCGGCTCGTGGCTGGACTTCGAATTCGATCCAAAGGACTGTGTATTCGTCCGTATCGACCGTCGTCGCAAGCTGCCGGCTTCTGTATTGCTGCGCGCGCTCGGCTATACCACTGAAGAAGTGCTCGATGCCTTCTACAGCACCAACGTATTCCACGTTAAGGGCGAGACCCTGAGCCTGGAGCTGGTGCCTCAGCGCCTGCGTGGTGAAATTGCCGTTCTGGATATCCAGGATGAAAACGGCAAGGTGATCGTTGAGCAAGGTCGTCGTATTACTGCGCGCCACATCAACCAGCTGGAAAAGGCTGGCATCAAAGAGCTGCAAGTGCCTCTGGACTACGTCCTGGGTCGCACTACGGCCAAGGTGATCGTGCACCCGGCTACTGGCGAAATCATTGCTGAATGCAACACCGAGCTGAACACCGAGATCCTGGCCAAGATTGCCAAGGCTCAGGTCGTTCGCCTCGAAACGTTGTACACCAACGATATCGACTGCGGTCCGTTCGTCTCGGACACCCTGAAGATCGACTCCACCAGCAACCAACTGGAAGCGCTGGTCGAGATCTATCGCATGATGCGTCCTGGCGAGCCACCGACCAAGGATGCTGCCGAGACTCTGTTCAACAACCTGTTCTTCAGCCCAGAGCGCTATGACCTGTCTGCGGTCGGCCGGATGAAGTTCAACCGTCGTATCGGTCGTACCGAGATCGAAGGTTCGGGCGTGTTGTGCAAGGAAGATATCGTTGCCGTCCTCAAGACGCTGGTCGATATCCGTAACGGCAAAGGCATCGTCGACGACATCGACCACCTGGGTAACCGTCGCGTTCGCTGCGTAGGCGAAATGGCCGAGAACCAGTTCCGTGTAGGTCTGGTCCGTGTCGAGCGTGCGGTCAAAGAGCGTCTGTCGATGGCGGAAAGCGAAGGCCTGATGCCTCAGGACCTGATCAACGCCAAGCCAGTCGCTGCCGCGGTGAAAGAGTTCTTCGGTTCCAGCCAGCTGTCTCAGTTCATGGACCAGAACAACCCGCTGTCCGAGATCACCCACAAGCGTCGTGTCTCTGCACTCGGCCCTGGTGGTCTGACTCGCGAGCGCGCCGGCTTTGAAGTTCGCGACGTTCACCCGACGCACTACGGTCGTGTTTGCCCGATCGAAACGCCGGAAGGTCCGAACATCGGTCTGATCAACTCCCTGGCGGCCTATGCGCGCACCAACCAGTACGGCTTCCTGGAAAGCCCGTACCGCGTGGTGAAGAACGCACTGGTCACCGACGAGATCGTCTTCCTGTCGGCTATTGAAGAAGCTGACCACGTCATCGCTCAGGCTTCGGCCACGATGAACGACAAGAAGGTGCTGATCGACGAGCTGGTAGCGGTACGTCACCTGAACGAGTTCACGGTCAAGGCGCCTGATGACGTAACCCTGATGGACGTTTCGCCCAAGCAGGTAGTCTCGGTAGCAGCTTCGTTGATCCCGTTCCTCGAGCACGACGACGCCAACCGTGCGTTGATGGGTTCGAACATGCAGCGTCAAGCGGTTCCGACCCTGCGTGCTGACAAGCCGCTGGTCGGTACTGGTATGGAGCGCAACGTTGCGCGTGACTCCGGCGTTTGCGTCGTGGCTCGCCGTGGCGGTGTGATCGATTCCGTTGATGCCAGCCGTATCGTGGTTCGCGTTGCTGATGATGAAGTAGAGCCGGGTGAAGCAGGTGTAGATATCTACAACCTGACCAAGTACACCCGCTCGAACCAGAACACCTGCATCAACCAGCGTCCGCTGGTGAGCAAAGGTGATCGTATCCAGCGCAGCGACATCATGGCTGACGGTCCGTCGACCGATATGGGTGAGCTGGCTCTGGGCCAGAACATGCGCATCGCGTTCATGGCCTGGAACGGTTTCAACTTCGAAGACTCCATCTGCCTGTCCGAGCGTGTGGTTCAGGAAGATCGCTTCACCACGATCCACATTCAGGAACTGACCTGTGTGGCGCGTGATACCAAGCTTGGGCCTGAGGAAATCACTGCCGACATCCCGAACGTGGGTGAAGCGGCACTGAACAAACTGGACGAAGCCGGTATCGTTTACGTCGGTGCTGAAGTTGGCCCGGGCGACATTCTGGTCGGTAAAGTCACGCCAAAAGGCGAGACCCAACTGACGCCAGAAGAAAAACTGCTGCGCGCCATTTTCGGTGAGAAAGCCAGCGACGTTAAAGACACTTCCCTGCGCGTGCCAACTGGTACCAAAGGTACAGTCATCGACGTTCAGGTCTTCACCCGTGACGGCGTAGAGCGTGACGCTCGCGCACTGTCCATCGAGAAGTCCCAGCTGGACGAGATTCGCAAGGATCTGAACGAAGAGTTCCGTATCGTTGAAGGTGCAACCTTCGAACGTCTGCGTTCCGCGCTGGTCGGTCGTATCGCCGAAGGTGGTGCTGGCCTGAAGAAAGGTCAGGACATCACCAACGAGATCCTCGACGGTCTGGAGCATGGCCAGTGGTTCAAACTGCGCATGGCCGAAGACGCGCTGAATGAGCAACTCGAGAAAGCCCAGGCTTACATCGTTGATCGTCGCCGTCTGCTGGACGACAAGTTCGAAGACAAGAAACGCAAGCTGCAACAGGGCGATGACCTGGCACCGGGCGTTCTGAAAATCGTCAAGGTTTACCTGGCAATCCGTCGTCGCATCCAGCCGGGCGACAAGATGGCCGGTCGTCACGGTAACAAGGGTGTGGTCTCCGTGATCATGCCGGTTGAAGACATGCCGCACGACGCCAACGGTACTCCGGTCGATATCGTACTGAACCCGTTGGGCGTACCTTCGCGTATGAACGTTGGTCAGATTCTTGAGACTCACCTGGGCCTCGCGGCCAAGGGTCTGGGCGAGAAGATCAACCGCATGCTCGAAGAGCAGCGTAAAGTTGCTGACTTGCGCAAGTTCCTGACCGAGATCTATAACGAGATCGGTGGTCGTCAAGAGAACCTGGAAGACCTTAGCGATAAGGAAATCCTGGACCTGGCGAAGAACCTGCGTAACGGCGTGCCAATGGCGACTCCGGTGTTCGACGGCGCCAAGGAAAGCGAAATCAAGGCAATGCTCAAACTGGCTGACATGCCAGAGAGCGGCCAGATGCAGCTGTTCGATGGTCGTACCGGTAACAAGTTCGAGCGTCCGGTCACCGTTGGCTACATGTACATGCTGAAGCTGAACCACTTGGTGGACGACAAGATGCACGCGCGTTCCACTGGTTCTTACAGCCTGGTTACCCAGCAGCCGCTGGGTGGTAAGGCTCAGTTCGGTGGTCAGCGTTTCGGGGAGATGGAGGTGTGGGCGCTGGAAGCATATGGCGCGGCATACACCCTGCAAGAAATGCTCACAGTGAAGTCGGACGATGTGAACGGTCGTACCAAGATGTACAAAAACATCGTGGACGGCGATCACCGTATGGAGCCGGGCATGCCCGAGTCCTTCAACGTGTTGATCAAAGAAATTCGTTCCCTCGGCATCGATATCGATCTGGAAACCGAATAACACGTGACGCGAATGGAAGAGGGCGGTGACGCCCCCTTCCTGCTCCGCCAGGAGGAAAGGCCTTGAAAGACCTACTGAATTTGCTGAAAAACCAGGGTCAAGTCGAAGAGTTCGACGCCATCCGTATCGGATTGGCCTCGCCTGAGATGATCCGTTCGTGGTCGTTCGGTGAAGTTAAAAAGCCGGAAACCATCAACTACCGTACGTTCAAACCTGAGCGTGACGGCCTGTTCTGCGCCAAGATCTTTGGCCCGGTAAAGGATTACGAGTGCCTGTGCGGTAAGTACAAGCGCTTGAAGCATCGTGGCGTCATCTGCGAGAAGTGCGGCGTTGAAGTTGCACTGGCCAAGGTTCGTCGCGAGCGCATGGCTCACATCGAGCTGGCTTCGCCGGTAGCCCACATCTGGTTCCTGAAATCGCTGCCGTCCCGTATCGGCTTGCTGATGGACATGACCCTGCGTGATATCGAACGCGTTCTCTACTTCGAGAGCTATGTCGTTATCGACCCGGGCATGACCACTCTGGAAAAAGGTCAGCTGCTCAACGACGAGCAGTACTTCGAAGCGCTGGAAGAGTTCGGCGATGACTTCGACGCCCGCATGGGTGCCGAGGCTGTCCGCGAGCTGCTGCACGCTATCGACCTGGAACACGAGATTGGCCGTCTGCGCGAAGAAATTCCGCAAACCAACTCCGAAACCAAGATCAAGAAGCTGTCCAAGCGCCTGAAGTTGATGGAAGCCTTCCAGGGTTCCGGCAACCTGCCTGAGTGGATGGTGTTGACCGTTCTGCCGGTTCTGCCGCCAGATCTGCGTCCACTGGTCCCTCTGGATGGCGGTCGCTTCGCGACTTCCGACCTCAACGACCTGTATCGTCGAGTGATCAACCGTAACAATCGCTTGAAGCGTCTGCTCGATCTGTCCGCTCCGGACATCATCGTGCGCAACGAAAAGCGTATGTTGCAGGAAGCCGTCGACGCACTGCTCGACAACGGTCGTCGTGGCCGCGCTATCACCGGTTCCAACAAGCGTCCTCTGAAATCCCTGGCTGACATGATCAAGGGTAAGCAAGGTCGTTTCCGTCAGAACTTGCTCGGTAAGCGCGTTGACTACTCCGGTCGTTCGGTAATTACCGTGGGTCCGACCCTGCGTCTGCACCAGTGCGGTCTGCCGAAGAAGATGGCTCTGGAACTGTTCAAGCCGTTCATTTTCGGCAAGCTGGAAATGCGTGGTCTCGCCACCACCATCAAAGCTGCCAAGAAGATGGTCGAGCGCGAGCTGCCAGAGGTTTGGGACGTTCTCGCTGAAGTGATTCGCGAACACCCAGTGCTTCTGAACCGTGCACCTACTCTTCACCGTCTGGGCATCCAGGCGTTTGAACCGGTACTGATCGAAGGTAAGGCTATCCAGCTGCACCCTCTGGTCTGTGCTGCGTACAACGCCGACTTCGACGGCGACCAGATGGCTGTACACGTACCGCTGACGCTGGAAGCCCAGCTCGAAGCGCGTGCGCTGATGATGTCGACCAACAACATCCTGTCGCCAGCGAACGGTGAGCCGATCATCGTTCCTTCCCAGGACGTTGTATTGGGTCTGTACTACATGACCCGTGAAGCGATCAACGCCAAGGGCGAAGGTCGTGTGTTCGCGGATCTGCAGGAAGTTGACCGTGTATTCCGCGCCGGCGAAGCCGCGCTGCATGCCAAGGTCAAAGTGCGGATCAACGAAACCGTCAACGACCGTGACGGCGGCAGCGTGAGCGGCACCCGTATTGTCGACACTACTGTCGGCCGTGCGCTGCTGTATCAAGTTGTGCCAAAAGGTCTGTCGTACGACGTCGTCAACCAGCCGATGAAGAAAAAGGCGATCTCCAAGCTGATCAACCAGTGCTACCGCGTGGTTGGTTTGAAAGAGACCGTTATCTTCGCTGACCAGTTGATGTACACCGGTTTTGCCTACTCGACGATCTCGGGTGTTTCCATCGGCGTTAACGACTTCGTTATCCCGGATGAGAAAGCTCGCATCATCGACGCCGCTACCGAAGAAGTTAAAGAGATCGAAAGCCAGTACGCATCGGGCCTGGTTACCCAGGGCGAGAAGTACAACAAGGTGATCGACCTCTGGTCGAAGGCGAACGACGAAGTTTCCAAGGCAATGATGTCCAACCTCTCGAAAGAGAAAGTTGTCGATCGCCATGGCGACACCGTTGATCAAGAGTCCTTCAACTCGATGTACATGATGGCCGACTCGGGTGCGCGGGGTTCCGCAGCACAGATTCGCCAGCTGGCCGGTATGCGTGGTCTGATGGCCAAGCCGGACGGTTCCATCATCGAAACGCCGATTACTGCGAACTTCCGTGAAGGTCTGAGCGTACTCCAGTACTTCATCTCGACTCACGGTGCTCGTAAGGGTCTTGCGGATACCGCGTTGAAAACCGCGAACTCCGGTTACCTGACTCGTCGTCTGGTAGACGTGGCGCAAGACCTGGTGGTTACCGAGGTCGATTGCGGCACTGAGCACGGCCTGCTGATGACGCCGCACATTGAAGGCGGCGACGTTGTAGAGCCACTGGGTGAGCGCGTACTGGGTCGAGTAATCGCCCGTGACGTATTCAAGCCAGGCACCGAAGAAATCATCGTTCCTGCCGGCACGCTGGTAGACGAGAAGTGGGTTGAATTCATCGAGCTCAACAGCATCGACGAAGTGATCGTGCGTTCGCCGATCAGCTGTGAAACCCGCTACGGCATCTGCGCCAAGTGCTACGGCCGCGATCTGGCCCGTGGTCACCAGGTGAACATCGGTGAAGCTGTCGGCGTAATCGCTGCACAGTCCATCGGTGAGCCGGGTACCCAGCTGACCATGCGTACGTTCCACATCGGTGGTGCGGCAAGCCGGACCTCAGCTGCTGACAGCGTTCAGGTGAAGAATGGCGGTACCGTCCGTCTGCACAACCTGAAGCACGTAGAGCGTGTTGACGGTCACTTGGTTGCGGTATCCCGTTCGGGCGAACTGGCAATTGCCGACGACTTCGGTCGTGAGCGCGAGCGCTACAAGCTGCCGTACGGTGCTGTGATTTCCGTGAAGGAAGGCGACAAGGTCGACGCTGGCTCCATCGTGGCCAAGTGGGACCCGCACACCCACCCGATCGTTACCGAAATGAAAGGTACCGTGACCTACGTGGGCATGGAAGAAGGCATCACGATCAAGCGTCAGACAGACGAATTGACCGGTATGACCAACATTGAAGTTCTCGACGCCAAAGACCGTCCTGCTGCCGGCAAGGACATCCGTCCAGCCGTCAAGATGGTGGGTCTGGATGGCAAGGATCTGCTGCTGCCAGGTACTGACGTACCGGCTCAGTACTTCCTGCCAGCCAACGCCCTGGTCGGTGTTGCGGATGGTGCACAGATCGCGATCGGTGACGTTATCGCTCGTATTCCGCAGGAAACTTCGAAGACCCGTGACATCACCGGTGGTCTGCCGCGTGTTGCCGACCTGTTCGAAGCTCGTCGTCCGAAAGAGGCGTCGATCCTGGCAGAAGTCAGCGGTACCATCGCGTTCGGTAAAGAGACCAAGGGCAAGCGCCGTCTGGTCATTACACCGAACGACGGTAGCGATCCGTACGAAGAGCTGATTCCGAAGTGGCGCCACCTGAACGTCTTCGAAGGCGAACAGGTTAACCGCGGCGAAGTTATTTCCGACGGCCCGAGCGATCCGCACGACATCCTGCGTCTGCTGGGTGTGAGCGCACTGGCCAAGTACATCGTCAACGAGATTCAGGACGTTTACCGCCTGCAAGGGGTAAAAATCAACGACAAGCACATCGAGACCATCCTGCGTCAGATGCTGCGTAAAGTTGAGATCTCCGAATCCGGCGACTCGAGTTTCATCAAGGGCGACCAGATGGAACTGACACATGTACTGGTAGAAAACGAGCGTCTGAGCGCGGATGATAAATTTATCTCCAAGTTCACTCGCGTACTGCTGGGTATCACCAAGGCATCGTTGTCGACCGAATCGTTCATCTCCGCGGCTTCCTTCCAGGAAACTACCCGCGTACTGACCGAAGCGGCCGTTACCGGCAAGCGTGACTACCTGCGCGGCTTGAAAGAAAACGTGGTCGTGGGTCGTCTGATCCCGGCTGGTACAGGTCTGGCCTACCACAGCGAACGCAAGCGTCGCCGTGAAATCGACAAGCCGCTGCGCGTAAGCGCCAGCGAAGTCGAAGCCGCCCTGACCGAAGCGTTGAACTCGAGCGGTAATTGAGACTAGAGCCTCGCTCTTTTCCTCTCGGATCTGGTGGTTGATACCGCCAGATCCTTGAAGACAAGATCGGGGCTCTGTCTTGACTGGGGACAGGATCCTCTTTAGACTCTTGTACCCCTAAATTTGGCGGAACTCGCGTTCTGCCATTTTGCTTTTCTTGTAAGACAATAGCGTCGCAAGACAACAGTGGAGCTAGTAGATGGCAACTATCAACCAGCTGGTACGTCAGCCGCGTAAGCGTATCGTCGAGAAATCCGACGTGCCTGCGCTGCAGAACTGCCCGCAACGTCGTGGCGTATGCACCCGTGTGTATACCACCACGCCGAAAAAACCTAACTCGGCACTGCGTAAAGTATGCCGCGTGCGCCTGACCAACGGTTTCGAGGTTTCCTCGTACATCGGCGGTGAAGGCCACAACCTGCAAGAGCACAGCGTGGTGCTGATCCGCGGCGGTCGTGTAAAAGACTTGCCAGGTGTTCGTTACCACACCGTTCGCGGCTCTCTGGATACCTCCGGCGTTAAAGGTCGTAACCAGGGTCGTTCGAAGTACGGTACCAAGAAGCCGAAGTAGTCTTCGGTTTCCTGTGACAAAAAGCAGATTTCTATTTTTCTGAGTCGATAAGAGTAAGGTCGGGCGCATCCTCAAGAGGGTGGTGGTCCCGAGCTAACCTGAAGACCGTTTGAGGGCTTATCCATGCCAAGAAGACGCGTAGCAGCCAAGCGCGAAGTGCTTGACGATCCAAAATACGGAAGCCAAATCCTGGCCAAGTTCATGAACCACGTAATGGAAAGCGGCAAGAAAGCCGTTGCCGAGCGTATCGTTTATGGCGCGCTGGACAAGGTTAAAGAACGCAAGAACAGCGACCCCCTGGAAATCTTCGAGAAAGCTCTCGACGCCATCGCTCCGCTGGTCGAAGTGAAGTCGCGCCGTGTAGGCGGTGCTACTTACCAGGTTCCGGTTGAAGTTCGTCCGTCCCGTCGTAATGCTCTGGCAATGCGTTGGCTGGTAGACTTCGCGCGCAAGCGCGGTGAGAAGTCTATGGCTCTGCGTTTGGCTGGCGAACTGTTGGACGCCGCCGAAGGTAAAGGTGCTGCGGTTAAGAAGCGTGAAGACGTGCACCGTATGGCTGAAGCCAACAAGGCTTTCTCGCACTACCGCTTCTAATTTCAGCGTCACTAATTTTGCGAGGGCTTTATGGCTCGTACTACTCCGATTAGCCGCTACCGTAACATCGGTATCGTTGCTCACGTGGATGCTGGTAAAACCACCACCACCGAGCGCGTCCTTTTTTACACTGGCGTAAACCACAAGATGGGCGAGGTGCATGATGGCGCCGCGACCATGGACTGGATGGTGCAGGAGCAAGAGCGTGGTATCACTATCACCTCCGCTGCGACTACCGCTTTCTGGTCGGGTTCTGTAAAGCAGCACAAAGACAGCTACCGCTTCAACATCATCGATACCCCTGGCCACGTTGACTTCACCATTGAAGTAGAACGTTCGCTGCGCGTACTCGACGGTGCTGTCGTAGTGTTCTGCGGTACTTCGGGCGTTGAGCCTCAGTCGGAAACCGTATGGCGTCAAGCCAACAAGTACGGCGTTCCACGTCTTGTTTACGTAAACAAGATGGACCGTGCTGGTGCCAACTTCCTGCGCGTGATCGGTCAGATCAAGCAGCGTCTGGGCCACACTCCGGTGCCAATCCAGTTGGCTATCGGTTCGGAAGACAATTTCCAGGGTCAGATCGATCTGATGACCATGGAAGCTGTTTACTGGGACGACGCTGACAAAGGTATGGCTCCACGTCGCGAAGCTATCCCTGCTGAACTGCAGGAACTGGCTGATGAGTGGCGCAGCAACATGGTTGAGGCGGCTGCCGAAGCCAACGAAGAGCTGATGAACAAGTATCTCGAAGGTGAAGAGCTCACCAACGAGGAAATCAAGGCCGCTCTGCGTCAGCGTACTATCGCTGGCGAAATCGTCCTGGCTGTTTGCGGTTCTTCCTTCAAGAACAAGGGCGTTCCCCTGGTTCTCGACGCCGTTATCGATTACCTGCCGGCCCCGGTCGACATTCCTGCCATCAAGGGTTCCGACCCGGATGACGAGACTGTTGAAATGGAGCGTCATGCAGACGACTCAGAACCGTTCTCGGCTCTGGCGTTCAAGATCGCTACCGACCCATTCGTGGGTACTCTGACCTTCGCTCGCGTTTACTCGGGCGTGTTGAGCTCCGGCGACGGCGTGATCAACTCGGTCAAAGGCAAGAAAGAGCGCGTGGGTCGTATGGTGCAAATGCACGCAAACACCCGTGAAGAGATCAAGGAAGTACGCGCTGGCGACATCGCGGCCCTGATCGGCATGAAGGACGTCACCACTGGTGATACCCTCTGCTCGCTTGAAAAACCAATCATCCTGGTTCGCATGGACTTCCCGGAGCCGGTTATTTCGGTTGCCGTAGAACCTAAGACCAAGGACGACCAGGAAAAAATGGGTATCGCTCTGGGCAAACTTGCTCAGGAAGACCCGTCTTTCCGCGTCAAGACTGATGAAGAGACTGGTCAAACGATCATCTCTGGCATGGGCGAGTTGCACCTGGACATCCTGGTTGATCGGATGCGCCGTGAGTTCAACGTCGAAGCCAACATCGGTAAACCACAAGTTTCCTATCGTGAGAAGATCACGAAGGCTTGTGAGATCGAAGGCAAGTTCGTTCGCCAGTCCGGCGGTCGTGGCCAGTTCGGCCATTGCTGGATCCGTTTTGCTCCTGCTGACGAAGGTCAGGAAGGTCTGCAATTCGTGAACGAAGTAGTAGGTGGTGTGGTTCCTAAGGAATACATCCCGGCTATCCAGAAGGGTATCGAAGAACAGATGAAAAACGGCGTTGTTGCCGGTTATCCTCTGATCGGCCTGAAGGCTACCGTTTTCGATGGTTCTTACCACGACGTCGACTCCAACGAGATGGCGTTTAAGGTGGCAGCCTCCATGGCGACCAAGCAACTGGCTACCAAAGGTGGCGGTGTTGTACTTGAGCCGATCATGAAGGTTGAAGTTGTTACACCTGAGGACTACATGGGTGACGTGATGGGTGACCTGAACCGTCGTCGTGGTCTGATCCAGGGTATGGAAGATACGGTTTCTGGCAAAGTGATTCGCGCCGAAGTGCCGTTGGGTGAGATGTTCGGTTATGCGACCGACGTTCGCTCCATGTCCCAGGGTCGCGCGAGCTACTCCATGGAATTCTCCAAATACTCCGAAGCTCCGTCGAACGTCGTCGAAGCTATCGTTAAAAAACAAGGCTGATTCAGCCCTCACTTTAGGCTAGGAGTTCACTGTCGTGGCTAAAGAAAAATTTGAACGTAACAAACCGCACGTCAACGTTGGCACTATCGGTCACGTTGACCACGGTAAAACCACTCTGACCGCTGCTCTGACTCGCGTCTGCTCCGAAGTTTTCGGTTCGGCTAAAGTCGACTTCGACAAAATCGACAGCGCACCAGAAGAAAAAGCTCGCGGTATCACCATCAACACCGCTCACGTTGAATACGATTCGGCCGAGCGTCACTACGCTCACGTTGACTGCCCAGGTCACGCCGACTACGTAAAAAACATGATCACCGGTGCTGCCCAGATGGACGGCGCGATCCTGGTTTGCTCGGCCGCCGATGGTCCGATGCCACAAACCCGTGAGCACATCCTGCTGTCCCGTCAGGTTGGCGTTCCGTACATCGTTGTCTTCCTGAACAAGGCTGACATGGTTGACGACGCTGAGCTGCTGGAACTGGTTGAAATGGAAGTGCGCGATCTGCTGAGCACTTACGACTTCCCAGGCGACGATACCCCGATCATCATCGGTTCGGCTCTGATGGCTCTGAACGGCCAAGACGACAACGAAATGGGTACCACCGCAGTCAAGAAGCTGGTTGAGACTCTGGACAGCTACATCCCGCAACCAGAGCGCGCAATCGACAAGCCGTTCCTGATGCCAATCGAAGACGTGTTCTCGATCTCGGGTCGCGGTACTGTTGTTACCGGTCGTGTTGAGCGCGGTATCATCAAGATCCAGGAAGAAGTAGAAATCGTAGGTCTGCGTGACACTACCAAAACTACTTGCACTGGCGTTGAGATGTTCCGCAAGCTGCTGGACGAAGGCCGTGCTGGTGAGAACTGCGGCGTTCTGCTGCGTGGCACCAAGCGTGACGACGTTGAGCGTGGCCAGGTTCTGGTCAAGCCAGGCACCGTCAAGCCGCACACTCAGTTCGAAGCTGAAATCTACGTTCTGAGCAAAGAAGAAGGCGGTCGTCACACTCCTTTCTTCAAAGGCTACCGTCCACAGTTCTACTTCCGTACTACCGACGTAACTGGTAGCTGCGAACTGCCGGAAGGCGTAGAAATGGTTATGCCAGGTGATAACGTTAAAGTTTCCGTTACCCTGATCAAGCCAATCGCAATGGAAGATGGTCTGCGTTTCGCAATCCGTGAAGGCGGTCGTACCGTCGGCGCTGGCGTCGTAGCCAAAATCATCGCGTAAGCGTTGATTCAAAAAAGAAGCCCCCGCCTAGCGGGGGCTTTTTTATTGGGTTGACACCCTCAAAGCCGGTCTATAGAATTGCGCCTCCTTTAAACGGGCGTATTGCGCTCGGTGGGAACAGCAATCTGGAGTCTGAATCCAATGCAAAACCAGCAAATCCGTATCAGGTTGAAGGCTTTTGACCATCGCCTGATCGACCAATCCACCCAGGAAATCGTGGAAACCGCGAAACGTACTGGTGCTCAGGTGCGTGGTCCAATTCCACTGCCGACCCGTAAAGAGCGGTTCACCGTTCTGGTTTCTCCGCACGTCAACAAAGACGCGCGCGACCAGTACGAGATCCGCACTCATAAGCGCGTTCTGGACATCGTCCAGCCAACGGATAAAACCGTTGATGCTCTTATGAAGCTTGATCTTGCGGCCGGTGTGGAAGTGCAGATCAGCCTCGGCTAAGACTTGGGTCTTAGTCGTGTAACGCTCTGAAATGGGCGGCCATAGCGGGTGAAAGCCCCGTACACTCATGAGGTTTACAACATGACTATTGGTGTAGTCGGTCGTAAATGCGGTATGACCCGTATTTTCACCGAAGAAGGTGTCTCCATTCCGGTTACGGTCATTGAGATCGAGCCGAATCGCGTCACTCAGTTCAAAACCGAAGAAACCGATGGCTATCGTGCAGTGCAAGTCACTGTCGGCGAGCGTCGTGCTTCGCGTGTTACAGCTGCTCAGGCTGGCCACTTCGCTAAGGCGAACGTAGCTGCCGGTCGCACCGTAATGGAATTCCGCCTTGAAGAAGGCGATTACCAGGCAGGCGACCTGATCAGCACTGAAATCTTCGCCGCTGGTCAACTGGTTGATGTAACCGGTCAGTCCAAAGGTAAGGGTTTCCAGGGCACGATCAAGCGCTGGAATTTCCGCGGGCAAGATAATACCCACGGTAACTCCCTGTCCCACCGCGTCCCAGGCTCTATCGGCCAGTGCCAGACTCCTGGTCGTGTATTCAAGGGCAAAAAAATGTCCGGTCATATGGGCGCTGAGCGCGTGACCGTGCAGTCCCTGGAAGTAGTGCGCGTGGACGCTGAACGCAATCTGTTGTTGGTCAAGGGTGCCGTTCCAGGCGCTACTGGCGGCAATCTGGTTGTACGTCCAGCAGCCAAGGCTCGCGGTTAAGGGGAAGCTGACATGCAATTAAATGTAAATGACGCTCAAGCAATCGAAGTTTCCGAACTGACATTTGGCGGCGAATTCAACGAGACGCTGGTTCACCAGGCAGTCGTGGCCTACATGGCTGGCGGTCGTCAGGGTAGCAAGCAGCAAAAGACCCGTTCCGACGTTTCCGGTGGCGGTAAGCGCCCATGGCGTCAGAAGGGTACTGGCCGTGCTCGTGCCGGTACTATCCGTAGCCCAATCTGGCGTGGCGGCGGTACCACTTTCGCAGCTCGTCCACAGGACCACTCTCAGAAGCTCAACAAGAAGATGTATCGCGCAGCTCTGCGCTCCATCCTTGCTGAACTGGTTCGTACTGATCGTCTGGTCGTGGTTCAGGATTTCGCCGTTGAATCGCCGAAAACCAAAGACCTGCTGGGCAAGTTGAACAACATGAGCCTGACCGACGTTCTGATCGTGTCCGACTCCGTTGACCAGAATCTGTACCTGGCTGCTCGTAACCTGCCGCACGTAGATGTACGTGACGTTCAAGGTTCCGATCCAGTTAGTCTGATCGCATACGACAAAGTGTTGATCACTGTGTCGGCCGTGAAGAAATTCGAGGAGCTGCTGGGATGAACCAGGAACGCGTATTTAAAGTTCTGCTTGGCCCGCACGTTTCCGAGAAGGCTACGGTTCTGGCAGACAAGAAAGGCCAGTTCGTTTTCAAGGTTGCAACTGACGCAACCAAGCTGGAAATCAAGAAGGCCGTCGAAAGCCTGTTCAGCGTGAAAGTTGAGCGTGTTACTACCCTGAATGTTCTGGGTAAGAGCAAGCGCACTGCTCGCGGTCTGGGCAAGCGTAATGACTGGAAGAAGGCAGTTATCTCCCTTCAGCCAGGCCAAGATCTCGATTTCAGCAGCAGTGCTGAGTAAGGAAGGGGTGCATCATGGCAATCGTTAAATGCAAACCGACTTCCCCTGGCCGCCGTTTTGTGGTCAAGGTGGTCAACCAGGAGCTGCATAAAGGCGCTCCTCACGCACCGCTGCTCGAGAAGAAATCGAAGTCTGGTGGTCGTAACAACAATGGCCGTATTACTACCCGTCATATCGGTGGTGGTCATAAGCAGCATTATCGTCTGGTCGACTTCCGTCGCAACGACAAGGATGGCATCGCTGCCACCGTCGAGCGTATCGAATACGATCCAAACCGTACTGCTCACATCGCACTGCTGCTGTACGCAGACGGCGAGCGTCGTTACATCATCGCGCCTAAAGGCGTGAGTGCTGGCGACCAGCTGATAGCAGGCGCTCTGGCTCCAATCAAGCCAGGCAACGCTCTGCAACTGCGCAACATCCCAGTGGGTTCTACCATTCACGGCATCGAACTGAAGCCAGGTAAAGGTGCACAGATCGCTCGTTCCGCTGGTGCTTCGGCTCAGCTGATCGCTCGTGAAGGTGTCTACGTTACCCTGCGTCTTCGCTCCGGTGAAATGCGTAAAGTTCTGGCTGAATGCCGTGCAACGCTGGGCGAAGTCTCGAACTCCGAGCACAGCCTGCGTTCGCTGGGTAAAGCTGGTGCCAAACGCTGGCGTGGCGTTCGCCCAACCGTTCGTGGTGTTGCCATGAACCCGGTTGACCACCCACATGGTGGTGGTGAAGGTCGTACCTCTGGTGGTCGTCATCCGGTATCGCCGTGGGGCTTCCCGACTAAGGGCGCGAAGACTCGTGGTAATAAGCGTACCGACAAAATGATCGTCCGTCGTCGCAAGTAAATAGAGGGATACGACAGTGCCACGTTCTCTGAAAAAAGGTCCTTTTATCGATCTTCACCTACTGAAGAAGATCGAAGTGGCGGCGGAAAAGAACGATCGCAAGCCGGTGAAAACCTGGTCGCGTCGTTCGATGATCCTGCCACAAATGGTCGGTTTGACCATCGCAGTACACAACGGTCGTCAACACGTCCCCGTTCTCGTGAACGAAGACATGGTCGGCCACAAACTGGGCGAGTTCGCCGGTACCCGCACATATCGTGGGCACGTGGCTGACAAGAAAGCCAAGCGTTAAGGGGTTAGGAAATGGAAGTAGCCGCTAAGTTGTCGGGCGCTCGAATCTCCGCCCAGAAAGCCCGCTTGGTCGCCGACCAGATCCGCGGGAAGAAGGTGGGCGAAGCGCTCAACCTGTTGGCTTTCAGCAGTAAGAAAGCCGCCGAGATCCTGAAAAAAGTGCTGGAGTCGGCCGTAGCCAACGCCGAGCATAACGAAGGCGCAGACGTTGATGACCTCAAGGTCAGCACCGTTTTCGTCAACGAAGGGCGTTCGCTGAAGCGCATCATGCCACGTGCCAAAGGCCGTGCTGATCGCATCGTCAAGCGGTCTTGCCATATCACTGTCAAGGTTGCTGACAAGTAACGGAGTCGAAGAGATGGGTCAGAAAGTACATCCCATTGGCATTCGCCTGGGAATCGTCAAGGAGCACACCTCCGTCTGGTACGCAGACGGTCGGACTTATGCGGACTATTTGTTCGCTGATCTGAAGGTGCGTGAGTATCTCCAAGACAAACTAAAAAGCGCGTCCGTCAGCCGTATCGATATCCATCGTCCGGCTCAGACAGCACGTATCACCATCCACACCGCTCGCCCAGGTATTGTTATCGGGAAGAAAGGTGAAGATGTTGAGAAACTGCGTCAGGACCTGACCAAGCAAATGGGTGTGCCTGTGCACATCAATATCGAAGAGATCCGCAAGCCGGAACTCGACGGTATGCTGGTTGCGCAGAGCGTAGCTCAGCAGCTGGAGCGTCGTGTAATGTTCCGTCGCGCCATGAAGCGCGCTGTACAGAACGCCATGCGCATTGGTGCCAAAGGCATCAAAATCCAAGTGAGCGGTCGTCTCGGCGGTGCTGAAATCGCACGTACTGAATGGTATCGCGAAGGGCGTGTGCCATTGCACACCCTGCGTGCCGACATCGACTATGCCAACTACGAAGCTCACACCACTTATGGTGTGATCGGTGTAAAGGTTTGGATCTTCAAAGGCGAAGTAATTGGTGGTCGCCAAGAAGAACTGAAACCACAAGCACCAGCGCCTCGTAAAAAAGCTGCTAAGTAAGGGGTACGCCAAATGTTGCAACCTAAGCGTACGAAGTTCCGCAAGCAAATGACCGGTCACAACCGTGGCCTGGCACTGCGCGGTAGCAAAGTCAGCTTCGGCGAATTCGCTCTGAAGTCTGTTGCTCGTGGTCGTCTCACCGCTCGTCAGATCGAGTCAGCGCGTCGTGCTCTGACCCGTCACGTAAAACGTGGCGGCAAGATCTGGATCCGTGTATTCCCGGACAAGCCGATCTCCAAAAAACCTCTCGAGGTTCGTATGGGTAAAGGTAAGGGTAACGTGGAATATTGGGTTGCCCAGATTCAGCCAGGCAAAGTCCTGTATGAAATCGAGGGTGTTACTGAAGAGTTGGCGCGTGAGGCTTTCGCCCTGGCTGCTGCAAAGCTGCCACTCGCCACCGCTTTTGTTAAACGGACGGTGATGTGATGAAAGCGAATGAACTTCGTGAAAAATCAGCACAGCAGCTGAACGAGCAACTGCTCGGCTTGCTGCGCGACCAGTTCAATCTGCGTATGCAGAAAGCAACTGGCCAGTTGGGGCAGTCTCACCTGCTCTCGCAAGTTAAGCGTGACATCGCTCGCGTGAAGACTGTGCTCAACCAGCAGGCAGGTAAGTAATCATGGCTGAAGCCGAAAAAACCGTCCGTACGCTGACTGGCCGTGTTGTCAGCGACAAGATGGACAAGACCATCACCGTTCTGATTGAGCGTCGCGTTAAGCACCCAATCTACGGTAAATACGTTAAGCGTTCGACGAAGCTGCACGCGCACGACGAAACCAATCAGTGCCACATCGGCGACAAGGTCACGATCCGTGAAACCCGTCCGCTGGCCAAGACCAAGTCTTGGGCACTGGTTGATATCCTCGAACGTGCCGTGGAAGTCTAAGGACTAGGGGTCGGAGAAATTATATGATTCAGACTCAATCCATGCTCGATGTGGCCGATAACAGCGGCGCTCGCCGCGTTATGTGCATCAAGGTGCTGGGTGGCTCCCATCGTCGTTACGCTGGTATCGGTGACATCATCAAAGTTACCGTCAAGGAAGCAATTCCTCGCGGTAAGGTGAAAAAAGGCCAAGTGATGACTGCTGTTGTAGTCCGCACTCGCCATGGCGTCCGTCGTGCTGACGGCTCCATCATCCGCTTTGATGGCAACGCTGCTGTTCTTCTGAACAACAAGCAAGAGCCGATCGGCACCCGTATCTTTGGGCCAGTGACCCGTGAACTTCGTACTGAGAAGTTCATGAAGATCGTCTCGCTCGCCCCAGAAGTGCTGTAAGGAGATCCGACATGCAAAAGATTCGTCGTGACGACGAGATCATCGTGATCGCCGGCAAAGACAAAGGTAAGCGCGGTAAGGTGCTCAAGGTTCTCGCTAACAACCGTCTGGTTATTAGCGGTCTGAACCTGGTTAAGCGTCATACCAAGCCAAACCCTATGTCGGGCGTGCAGGGCGGTATCGTCGAAAAAGAAGCTCCACTGGACGCTTCTAACGTCGCCATTTTCAACGGCGAAACCAACAAGGCTGACCGCGTTGGTTTCAAAGTAGAAGACGGCAAAAAAATTCGTGTCTTCAAGTCGACCCAAAAAGCGGTTGATGCTTGAACACTGCTAGGTAGATGAGACCATGGCACGACTGAAAGAGATTTACCGGAAGGAAATCGCTCCGAAGCTTAAGGAAGAACTTAAGCTGGCGAACGTGATGGAAGTTCCGCGCGTTACTAAAATCACCCTGAACATGGGTCTGGGCGAAGCGATCGGCGACAAAAAAGTCATCGAGCACGCTGTTGCTGACCTGGAAAAGATCACCGGCCAAAAAGTCGTTGTGACTTACGCTCGGAAATCCATCGCTGGCTTTAAAGTCCGTGAAGGTTGGCCGATCGGCGTCAAAGTGACTCTGCGCCGCGATCGTATGTACGAATTCCTGGATCGTCTGCTGTCGATCTCCCTGCCTCGGGTTCGCGACTTCCGCGGCCTGAATGCCAAGTCCTTCGATGGTCGTGGTAACTACAGCATGGGCGTTAAAGAGCAGATCATCTTCCCGGAAATCGACTACGACAAGATCGATGCTCTCCGCGGTCTGGACATTACCCTGACCACCACTGCCAAGAACGATGACGAAGGCCGCGCTCTGCTGCGTGCTTTCAAATTCCCGTTCCGCAACTGATTGGAGTAGGAAAATGGCCAAGAAGAGCATGAAGAACCGTGAGCTGAAGCGTCAGCTCACCGTTGCCAAGTACGCCACTAAGCGTGCAGCGCTCAAAGCAATCATCGTTGATCTGAACGCAAGTCCAGAAGCACGTTGGGAAGCTACCGTAGCTCTGCAGAAGCAGCCACGTGACGCAAGCGCTTCGCGCATGCGTAACCGCTGCCGCATCACTGGTCGTCCGCACGGCGTTTACCGCAAGTTCGGCCTCGGCCGTAACAAGCTGCGTGAAGCTGCAATGCGTGGTGATGTACCAGGTCTGGTTAAAGCCAGCTGGTAATGCGCGTTTCTCGCTAGATTTCGGCCGGCCGTCTCGACGGTTGGTCGGATTCGAGCCTGAATCTGAATCAAGCCCCTCATGGGGCTTGATTCATTTCTGGGGTAGGTCTAGAATTGCCGGCTCGCCTGAGCCCGTGTTTTTCATTTGCCCGGAATTTCTCGGCGATAAGCTGTAGCCGCAAGGCTAATTATTTTGTATTAGGAGCGTCTAGCCCATGAGTATGCAGGACCCGTTAGCGGACATGCTAACTCGTATCCGTAATGCCCAGATGGCTGAAAAGCCCGTCGTAAGCATGCCATCTTCCACGTTGAAGGTAGCTGTAGCCAAAGTCCTGAAAGACGAAGGTTACATTGCGGGTTATCAGATCAGCAGCGAAGCAAAGCCTTCGTTGTCCATCGAGCTGAAGTACTTCGAAGGCCGTCCGGTCATCGAAGAAGTGAAGCGCGTCAGTCGTCCAGGCTTGCGTCAGTACAAGTCCGTCGATGAGTTGCCAAAAGTTCGTGGCGGCCTCGGTGTGTCTATCGTCTCCACCAACAAAGGTGTGATGACGGATCGTGCTGCGCGCGCTGCCGGTGTCGGCGGCGAAGTGCTTTGCACAGTGTTCTAAGGGGGGATAAGCATGTCACGCGTAGCTAAGAACCCCGTTAAGTTGCCATCCGGCGTCGAAGTCAAACTCGTCGGCCAGCAGCTTTCGGTGAAGGGTACTAAAGGTACTCTGGAACTGAACATCCATTCGTCCGTTGAGATCGTTGAAGAAGCCGGTGAGCTGCGTTTCGCTGCTCGCAATGGCGATCAACAAACTCGCGCAATGGCCGGCACCACTCGTGCACTGGTTAACAACATGGTCCAGGGCGTAAGCCAAGGCTTCGAGCGCAAGCTCCAGCTGGTCGGTGTTGGTTACAAAGCGCAAGCAAAAGGCACAGTGCTGAACCTGGCTCTTGGCTTCTCGCACCCAGTGGATTACGAATTGCCGGAAGGCATCACCGCTGAGACTCCCAACCAGACCGATATCTTCATCCGGGGTATCGACAAGCAGTTGGTTGGTCAAGTGGCCGCTGAGATCCGCGACTTCCGCCGTCCTGAGCCGTACAAAGGCAAAGGTGTGCGTTACGCAGACGAAGTCGTCCGCCGTAAAGAAGCCAAGAAGAAGTAGGGCATAGCAAATGACCGTCAAAAAAGTTACCCGACTGCGTCGCGCTCGCAAAGCACGCCTGAAAATGCACGAACTCGAAGTCGTGCGTCTCTGCGTGTACCGCTCTTCGCAGCACATTTATGCCCAGGTCATTTCGGCCGACGGCAGCAAAGTCCTGGCGAGCGCCTCGACTTTGGACAAAGAACTGCGTGATGGTGCCACTGGCAACATCGACGCGGCCACTAAGGTTGGCCAGCTGGTCGCTACACGTGCGAAAGCCGTGGGCGTCTCGCAAGTGGCTTTCGACCGCTCTGGCTTCAAGTACCACGGTCGCGTCAAGGCGCTGGCTGATGCTGCTCGTGAAGCTGGGCTGGAGTTCTAAGTTATGTCAAATAACGACCAAAAGCGCGACGAAGGCTACATCGAGAAGCTGGTTCAAGTTAACCGCGTAGCCAAAACCGTTAAAGGCGGCCGTATCTTCACTTTCACCGCGTTGACCGTGGTGGGTGATGGTAAAGGTCGTGTAGGTTTCGGCCGCGGCAAGTCCCGCGAAGTGCCAGCTGCTATCCAGAAAGCGATGGAAGCTGCTCGTCGCAACATGATCCAGGTTGATCTGAACGGCACTACCCTGCAGTACGCAATGAAGTCCGCCCATGGCGCTTCGAAGGTGTACATGCAGCCTGCTTCTGAAGGTACCGGTATCATCGCTGGCGGCGCTATGCGTGCTGTCCTCGAAGTTGCTGGCGTTCAGAACGTTCTGGCTAAGTGCTATGGCTCGACTAACCCAGTGAACGTGGTTTACGCCACTTTCAAGGGTTTGAAAGGCATGCAGTCTCCTGAATCCATTGCTGCCAAGCGTGGCAAGCGTGTTGAGGAGATCGTCTGATCATGGCTACCGTTAAAGTAACGCTGATCAAAAGCATGACCGGCCGTATCCCTAACCACAAACTGTGCGTTAAGGGTCTTGGTCTGCGTCGCATCGGTCACACTGTAGAAGTCCTGGATACTCCCGAGAATCGCGGGATGATCAACAAGGCTTACTACATGCTGCGTGTCGAGGGTTAATCGATGAAACTCAATGATCTGAGTCCAGCGCCGGGTTCCCGTCGCGAAAAGCATCGTCCGGGCCGTGGTATCGGTAGCGGTTTGGGTAAGACTGGTGGCCGTGGCCACAAAGGTCAGACCTCCCGCTCCGGTGGCACCATTGCTCCAGGCTTTGAAGGCGGTCAACAGCCGCTGCATCGCCGTCTGCCTAAGTTCGGTTTCGTTTCCCTGAAGGCCATGGACCGCGCAGAAGTGCGTTTGTCCGAGCTGTCTAAAGTGGAAGGCGACATCGTTACTGTGCAGTCCCTGAAAGATGCCAACGTGATCAACCAAAGCGTACAGCGTGTGAAAATCATGCTGTCCGGCGAAGTTACTCGCGCTGTCACTATCAAAGGTATCGGCGCCACCAAAGGTGCGCGTGCGGCTATCGAAGCAGCTGGCGGCAAGTTCGAGGAATAAATGGCTAAGCAAGGTGCTCTCTCAGCGCTCAGCAAAGGCGGGTTGTCCGAGCTCTGGGCTCGACTGCGTTTTCTGTTCCTGGCGATTATCGTCTATCGGATCGGCGCGCATATCCCAGTTCCAGGCATAAACCCGGACCGGCTGGCGGACCTGTTTCGACAGAATGAGGGGACCATTCTTAGCTTGTTCAACATGTTTTCCGGCGGCGCGCTGGAGCGGATGTCGATTTTTGCACTGGGAATCATGCCGTACATTTCGGCATCGATCATCATGCAGTTGATGACCGCTATCAGCCCGCAGCTGGAGCAGTTGAAGAAGGAAGGTGAGGCTGGCCGTCGCAAGATCAGCCAGTACACCCGCTATGGCACCGTTGCCCTGGCATTGGTTCAAGCCACCGGCATGTCCGTTGGCCTGGCCGGTCAGGGGGTCGCGTTTTCTGGTGGTCTCAGTTTCCACTTCGTAGCAGTGACCACCTTCGTGGCGGGCGCACTGTTCATGATGTGGCTGGGCGAGCAGATTACCGAGCGCGGTGTCGGTAACGGTATCTCGATGTTGATTTTTTCGGGTATCGTCGCCGGTCTTCCGAGGGCAATTGGGCAGTCTTTCGAGTCTGCACGTCAGGGCGATATCAACATTTTCGCGTTGGTTGCCATCGGTTTGCTGGCAGTAGCGATCATCGGTTTCGTGGTGTTCATTGAGCGTGGTCAGCGGCGAATAGCCGTTCACTATGCCAAGCGTCAGCAGGGCCGCAAGGTATTCGCTGCGCAGACCAGCCACTTGCCGCTGAAAGTGAACATGGCTGGGGTAATCCCGGCTATTTTCGCAAGCAGCATCTTGCTGTTCCCGGCTTCGCTGGGTTCCTGGTTTGGTCAGTCTGAAGGTATGGGCTGGTTGCAGGACATCTCGCAGTCGATCGCTCCTGGTCAGCCGTTGAATATTCTGCTGTTTAGTGCAGGGATTATTTTCTTCTGCTTCTTCTATACGGCGTTGATGTTCAATCCGAAAGACGTAGCGGAAAACCTGAAGAAGTCCGGTGCCTTTATTCCGGGTATTCGTCCAGGCGAGCAGTCGGCGCGCTACATTGATGGCGTTCTGACTCGTTTGACCCTGTTCGGTGCTCTTTATATGACGGCCGTGTGCCTGTTGCCTCAGTTCCTTGTGGTCGCAGCAAACGTTCCGTTCTACCTTGGCGGGACCTCGTTGCTGATCGTGGTCGTGGTTGTGATGGACTTCATGTCCCAAGTACAATCGCACCTCGTTTCGCACCAGTACGAATCCCTGATGAAGAAAGCCAACCTGAAGGGCTACGGCAGCGGCATGCTGCGCTGAAGCACCCATAAGGTTCGAGGAGTTGGTGATGAAAGTTCGTGCATCGGTTAAAAAACTGTGCCGCAACTGCAAAATTATTCGCCGCGAAGGTGTTGTTCGAGTAATTTGCAGCGCGGAACCACGTCACAAGCAGCGCCAAGGCTGATTGTGAGCTGTGCTTAAGCCCAGCAGCTAGTGCGCTGCTGGGTTGATTATTTGTTACTACAGCGATATTATCTCGCGCCCTATTTCTTGGCTTCCGGGGCGTAGGTAGCTGTCAATTGGAGTCCCACTGAATGGCCCGTATTGCAGGCGTTAACATTCCAGATAACAAGCATACTGTTATCTCGCTGACCTACATTTATGGTGTTGGTCGCACAACTGCACACAAAATCTGTGCAGACACCGGGGTTAACCCGGCGGCAAAGATCAAAGATCTGAGCGACGAGCAGATTGAACAGCTGCGTGGCGAAGTGGCGAAGTTCACCACTGAAGGTGACCTGCGTCGCGAAATCAACATGAAAATCAAGCGCTTGATGGACCTGGGCTGCTACCGCGGTCTGCGTCATCGTCGTGGTCTGCCAGTACGCGGTCAGCGTACCAAGACCAACGCGCGTACTCGCAAAGGTCCGCGTAAGCCGATCCGCAAGTAATCGCACCAGCGCAACGACAGGAATTTAGTCATGGCAAAACCTGCTGCTCGTCCTCGTAAAAAAGTTAAAAAGACGGTGGTTGATGGCATCGCCCACATCCACGCTTCTTTTAACAACACAATCGTCACCATCACCGATCGTCAAGGTAATGCGCTTTCTTGGGCTACCTCCGGCGGCTCGGGTTTCCGTGGTTCGCGCAAATCCACCCCGTTCGCTGCTCAAGTAGCCGCTGAACGTGCTGGCCAAGCTGCGCTGGAGTACGGCCTGAAGAACCTCGACGTTAACGTCAAGGGTCCAGGTCCAGGTCGTGAGTCTGCTGTCCGTGCTTTGAACGGCTGTGGCTATAAGATCGCCAGCATCACCGACGTGACGCCAATCCCGCACAACGGGTGCCGTCCGCCGAAGAAGCGCCGCGTGTAATCCAGGAGACTGTAAGAAATGGCTCGTTACATTGGTCCAAAATGCAAATTGGCTCGTCGCGAAGGCACTGATCTCTTCCTGAAGAGCGGCGTCCGCGCACTTGAATCCAAGTGCAACATCGAAGCAGCTCCAGGTATCCACGGCCAACGCCGCGGTCGCCAGTCCGATTACGGTACTCAGCTGCGTGAGAAACAAAAAGTTCGTCGTATCTACGGCGTCCTTGAGCGTCAGTTCAGCGGCTACTACAAAGAAGCTGCCGGCAAGAAAGGCGCAACAGGTGAGAACCTGCTGCAACTTCTGGAATGCCGTCTGGACAACGTCGTCTATCGTATGGGCTTCGGCTCTACTCGTGCAGAATCCCGTCAATTGGTTTCGCACAAGTCGGTCAGCGTTAACGGCAAAACCGTTAACATTCCTTCGTACCAGGTTCGTGCTGGTGACGTGGTAGCTATCCGCGAGAAGGCTAAGAACCAACTGCGCATTGTCCAGGCTCTCGATCTGTGTGCCCAACGTGGCCGCGTAGAATGGGTAGAAGTAGACACTGAAAAGAAATCTGGCGTCTTCAAAAGCGTTCCAGCTCGCAGTGATCTGTCCGCCGACATCAACGAAAGCCTGATTGTCGAGCTCTACTCCAAGTAAGGGCTAGAAAATAGGTGCATCCATGCAGATTTCGGTAAATGAGTTCCTGACACCCCGCCACATTGATGTGCAGGTTGTCAGTCCAACCCGCGCCAAGATCACTCTCGAGCCTCTCGAGCGTGGTTTCGGCCATACCCTGGGCAACGCGCTGCGCCGCATCCTGTTGTCCTCCATGCCCGGCTGTGCAGTAGTCGAGGCCGAGATTGACGGTGTGCTCCACGAGTACAGCGCCATCGAAGGTGTACAGGAAGATGTCATTGAAATCCTGTTGAACCTTAAAGGTCTGGCTATCAAGCTGCACGGTCGAGACGAAGTTACGCTGACCTTGTCTAAGAAGGGTTCGGGGGTGGTTACCGCTGCCGATATTCAGCTGGATCATGATGTCGAGATCGTTAACCCCGATCACGTAATCGCTAACCTGGCGTCTAACGGCGCCCTGAACATGAAGCTCACCGTAGCTCGTGGTCGTGGTTATGAACCAGCAGACTCGCGTCAAAGCGATGAAGACGAAAGCCGCAGCATTGGTCGCTTGCAGCTGGATGCTTCGTTCAGCCCGGTTCGCCGTATCGCATACGTGGTGGAAAACGCCCGTGTCGAACAGCGTACCAACCTGGACAAACTGGTTATTGATCTGGAAACCAACGGTACTCTGGATCCTGAAGAGGCTATTCGTCGTGCTGCAACCATCTTGCAACAGCAGTTGGCTGCATTCGTCGACCTCAAAGGTGACAGCGAGCCTGTTGTAATCGAACAGGAAGACGAGATCGATCCGATCCTGCTTCGTCCGGTTGACGATTTGGAACTGACCGTACGTTCGGCCAACTGCCTCAAGGCGGAGAACATTTACTACATCGGCGACCTGATTCAGCGCACCGAAGTAGAACTGTTGAAGACTCCGAACCTGGGCAAGAAATCTTTGACTGAGATCAAGGATGTCCTGGCCTCCCGTGGTCTGTCCCTCGGCATGCGCCTCGACAACTGGCCGCCGGCAAGTCTTAAGAAGGACGACAAGGCTACGGCCTGATCGTCGTAATCACCGAACGTAGTGTTTGGTAAGGAATGAACCATGCGTCATCGTAAAAGTGGTCGTCACCTGAGCCGGACTAGCTCCCACCGTAAGGCCATGTTCCAAAACATGGCGGTGTCGCTGTTCGAGCACGAGCTGATCAAAACTACATTGCCGAAAGCTAAAGAACTGCGTCGCGTTGCTGAGCCGCTGATCACTTTGGCAAAAACGGACAGTCTGGCTAACCGCCGTCTGGCTTTCGACCGTACTCGTTCGAAAGAAATCGTTGGTAAGCTGTTCAACGATCTGGGCAAGCGTTATGCAACCCGTGAGGGTGGCTATCTGCGCATCCTGAAGTGCGGTTTCCGCGCTGGCGACAACGCGCCTATGGCGTACGTCGAGCTGGTTGATCGTCCTGTCGGCGGTGAAGCTGTATCCGCTGAGTAAGACGTCAGTCTGATCAAAAAAACCGGGCCTGGTGCCCGGTTTTTTTATGTCTGAAATTAAATAAAGCTATCACCCGTTAATAGTTAATGAATTTGATGGTAGGGCATGGCTCATTGATACTTCTCCTCAAGCCGTCTTAGCCGGGCCGCACAGGCCAACAGGAGATATCACATGAGTCAGAACAAGATCCTCACCACTGCTGGCGGTGCCCCCGTCGCCGATAACCAGAACTCTCGCTCTGCCGGTCCTCGCGGTCCGTTGCTGCTTGAAGACTTCCACCTGATCGAGAAGCTGGCTCACTTCAACCGCGAAAACATCCCTGAACGCCGCGTACACGCCAAGGGTTCGGGTGCCTACGGGACCTTCACTGTCAGCCGCGATATCAGCCAGTACTCCAGCGCCAAGCTGTTCGACTCTATCGGCAAACAAACGCCTATTTTCCTGCGCTTCTCCACTGTGGGTGGCGAGCGCGGTTCGGCTGATACCGAGCGCGATCCACGCGGCTTTGCTGTGAAGTTCTACACCGAAGAAGGCAACTGGGACATCGTCGGTAACAACACCCCGGTGTTCTTTATCCGCGATCCGCTGAAATTCCCTGACTTCATTCACACCCAGAAGCGTCAGCCGCAGACCAACCTGAAGAACGCTCAGATGATGTGGGACTTCTGGTCGCATTCGCCTGAGGCGCTTCACCAGGTCACCACGCTGTTCTCTGACCGCGGCATCCCTGACGGCTATCGCCACATGCACGGCTTTGGCAGCCACACGTACAGCCTGATCAACGCAGCCGGTGAGCGCTTCTGGGTCAAATGGCACTACAAGACCCTGCAAGGCATCAAGAACCTCAAACCCGCCGATGCCGCACGCATCGCCGGTACTGACCCGGATTACGCCCAGCGCGACCTGTTCGAGGCCATCGAGCGCGGTGACTTCCCGAAATGGCGCGTATGCATCCAGCTGATGACTGAAGCCCAGGCCGCAGCGCACCATGAGAACCCGTTCGACGTGACCAAAACCTGGTCGCAGAAGGAATACCCGCTGATCGAAGTCGGCCAGTTGGAGCTCAACCGCAACCCGCTGAATTACTTCGCAGAAGTCGAGCAGGCGGCGTTCGGTCCGAGCAACATGGTGCCCGGTGTCGGTTTATCGCCGGACCGCATGCTGCAAGGTCGTGTGTTCGCGTACGCCGATGCCCATCGCTATCGCATAGGTACCAACTACCAGCAACTGCCGGTCAACTTGCCACGTAGCCCGGTCCACAGCTACCAGCGTGACGGTGCCATGCGCTTTGGCGATAACGGCGGCGGCGCTCCAAACTACGAGCCAAACAGCTACAGCGATGCGCCGAAACAGGCACCGCAGTACGCTGAGCCGGGGCTGGCCTTGAGTGGTCTGGCTGATCGTTACGATCATCGTGAAGACGGCGATTACTTCAGTCAGGCGGGCAAGCTGTTCAATCTGATGAGCGCTGCGCAGAAGGCCGAACTGATTGGCAACATTGCCGGGACCATGGCCGGCGTATCCAGTGATGTGGTGCAGCGTCAGCTACAGTATTTCTTCAAGGCTGATCCTGCTTACGGTCAAGGCATTGCCGATGCCTTGGGTGTAAAACTCGCGTAACTGGAAGTGATAAACAGAACCGCCCTCATTTGGGCGGTTTTTCGCATCCAATGGTCGATTTTCGCTGCTTTTAATCAATATTTTGCCTTTTTTAGAGTGACCTCCGATAGCGCTTGGTTCAAACTGCAACCTTTAAAGCAGGGAGATGTAGGGCGATGCAAGGTCACCCCGAAGTAATCGATTACCTCAACACGTTGCTGACGGGCGAACTGGCTGCTCGTGACCAATATTTCGTTCACTCGCGCATGTACGAAGACTGGGGTTTCAGCAAGCTCTTCGAGCGCATGAACCATGAGATGGAAGAAGAGGCGCAGCACGCTGATGCCCTGATGCGTCGCATCCTGATGCTCGAAGGTACGCCGCGCATGCGCCCGGACGACCTCGACGTCGGCACCACCGTGCCCGACATGTTCGCTGCCGACCTGCGCCTGGAATACAAGGTTCGTGCTGCGCTGTGTAAAGGCATCGCACTGTGTGAACTGCACAAAGATTACGTCAGCCGCGACATTTTGCGCGTGCAACTGGCCGACACCGAAGAAGATCACACCTACTGGCTGGAAAAGCAGCTGGGCCTGATCAAGTCCATCGGCCTCGAGAACTACCTGCAGTCGCAGTTCTGATTCTTGCGGTTATAAAAAACGGCGGTTATCGAGAGATAACCGCCGTTTTTGTTTGCAGGGAGTTTCGACCTTTGCCGTGGGAGCGAGGCTTGCCCGCGAAGGCCACCACACGGTATGCCTGAGACACCGCGCCGTGTTTTTCGCGGGCAAGCCCGGCTCCCACAGGGTTGGCCCTTTGAACTACGCCCTGTCCCGTAGCAACAACGGTTTCAGGTAGTGCCCGGTGTAGGACTGTTCCATCTCCGATACCTGCTCCGGCGTGCCCACCGCGATGATCTGCCCGCCCTTGGAGCCGCCTTCCGGCCCCAGGTCGACCAGCCAGTCCGCGGTCTTGATCACGTCCAGGTTGTGCTCGATCACCACTACTGTGTTGCCGTGGTCGCGCAGGCGATGGAGGACGTCGAGCAGTTGCTGGATATCCGCAAAGTGCAGGCCGGTGGTCGGCTCGTCGAGGATATACAGGGTCTTGCCGGTATCGCGCTTGGACAGCTCGCGGGATAGCTTGACGCGCTGCGCCTCGCCACCGGACAGAGTCGTAGCCGATTGCCCCAGCTTGATGTAGGACAGGCCCACATCCATCAGGGTTTGCAGCTTGCGCGCCAGGGCCGGGACGGCGTCGAAGAACACCCGCGCTTCTTCGATGGTCATTTCCAGCACTTCATGGATGCTCTTGCCCTTGTATTTGATCTCAAGGGTTTCGCGGTTGTAGCGCTTGCTCTTGCACACGTCGCACGGCACGTAGATATCCGGCAGGAAGTGCATCTCCACCTTGATCAGGCCATCGCCCTGACAGGCTTCACAGCGCCCGCCCTTGACGTTGAAGGAGAAGCGCCCCGGCCCATAGCCCCGTGAGCGGGACTCCGGCACGCCGGCGAACAACTCGCGAATCGGTGTGAACAGCCCGGTGTAGGTCGCCGGGTTGGAGCGCGGCGTACGGCCGATCGGGCTCTGGTCGATATCGACGACCTTGTCCAGATGTTCCAGGCCCTTGATGCTGTCGTGGGTCGCCGCTTCCAGGGTCGTGGCGCCGTTCAGCGCGGTAGCACTGAGGGGGAACAGGGTGTTGTTGATCAGCGTCGACTTGCCCGAACCGGAAACCCCGGTCACGCAGGTCAGCAGGCCAATCGGAATTTCCAGGTCGACATTGCGCAGGTTGTTGCCGCGTGCGCCCTTGAGCGAAAGCGACATCTTCTTATTGCGCGGCGTGCGCTTGGCCGGGACCTCGATCTTGACTCGCCCGGACAGGTACTTGCCGGTCAGGGAGTCAGGGTGAGCCATGACCTCGGCAGGAGTACCTTCAGCAACGATGGCGCCGCCGTGTACACCGGCCCCCGGGCCAATATCCACCACGTAGTCAGCCAGACGGATCGCGTCCTCGTCGTGCTCCACCACAATCACCGTGTTGCCGATATCGCGCAGGTGTTTGAGGGTGCCGAGCAGGCGATCGTTATCGCGCTGGTGCAGGCCGATGGACGGTTCATCGAGGATATACATGACCCCCACCAGACCCGCACCGATCTGGCTGGCCAGACGAATACGCTGGGCCTCACCGCCGGACAGGGTGTCGGCGCTGCGGTCCAGGGTCAGGTAGTCGAGACCCACGTTGACAAGGAACTGCAGACGCTCGCGAATTTCCTTGAGGATCTTGTCGGCGATTTCGCCACGACGGCCGGTCAGTTTCAGCACGCCGAAGTATTCGGTCGCATCGCCAATCGGCATATTGGTCACGGCTGGCAGGGTCTTTTCCCCGACCCAGACGTGCCGCGCCTCACGACGCAGGCGGGTGCCACGGCAGTCCGGGCACGGCTGGGTACTGAGGAACTTGGCCAGCTCCTCGCGCACGGTGGCCGACTCGGTCTCCCGGTAGCGCCGCTCCAGATTCGGGACGATCCCTTCGAACGGGTGCGCACGCTTGACGATATCGCCGCGGTCATTGAGGTAACGGAAATCGACGTTCTGCGTGCCGCTGCCATTGAGCAGGATCTTCTGCGTGTCGGCAGGCAGCTCCTTGAACGGCACTTCGAGGCTGAAATCGTAATGCTTGGCCAGGGAGCCGAGCATCTGGAAGTAGTAGACGTTGCGCCGGTCCCAGCCGCGAATCGCGCCCTCGGCCAGGGTCAGCTCGGCATTGACCAGACGCTTGATATCGAAGAACTGCTTCACGCCCAGGCCATCGCAGGTCGGGCAAGCGCCGGCCGGGTTGTTGAAGGAGAACAGCTTGGGTTCCAGCTCGCTGATGGCGTGGCCGCAGATCGGGCAGGCGAAACGCGCAGAGAAGATGATCTCTTCGCCGGGTTCGTCGTCCATCGGCGCGACCAGGGCAATGCCGTCGGCGAGCTTCAGCGCGGTCTCGAACGACTCGGCCAGACGCTGCTGCAAGTCATTACGCACCTTGAAGCGGTCCACCACCACATCGATGGAGTGCTTCTTCTGCTTGTCCAGCTTCGGCAGTTCGTCGAGCTCGCACAACCGGCCGTTGACTCGCGCACGCACGAAACCCTGAGCCCGCAGCTCTTCGAACACCGACAGGTGCTCGCCCTTGCGCTCGCGGATCACCGGGGCCAGCAGCATCAGCTTGCTGCCCTCCGGCTGTGCCAGCACCAGGTCGACCATCTGACTGACGGTCTGGGCTTCCAGGGGGATGTCGTGATCCGGGCAGCGCGGCTGGCCGACGCGGGCATACAACAGGCGCAGGTAGTCGTAGATCTCGGTGATCGTACCGACAGTGGAACGCGGGTTGTGGGAAGTGGACTTTTGTTCGATGGAAATCGCCGGCGACAGGCCTTCGATGGTGTCGACGTCCGGCTTCTCCATCATCGACAGGAACTGGCGGGCGTAGGCGGAAAGCGACTCGACGTAACGCCGCTGACCTTCGGCATACAAGGTGTCAAAGGCCAGGGAAGACTTGCCGGAACCGGACAGGCCGGTGATCACGATCAGCTTGTCCCGTGGCAGGGTCAGGTCAATGTTCTTCAGGTTGTGGGTGCGGGCCCCACGAATCAGGATCTTGTCCAAGGCTGGCCTCGCTCGGCGGGCGACGAAAACGTGGGAGTATACGGTCAAATACTGGATGGATGCACACTATTGCATCCCTACATGAAGACTGTGTCATGTATTGCGCGGCAAAGCGTCGCGTATGTGCCGCGCAACGATGGGACTGGTAGAATCGCCGCCGGTTCACACGAGGTTTATCCATGCACGATCCCCACAGCGAACGCATGAGTGGTGGCGAGACCCGCGCAGCGGGCGGCCTGGCCCTGGTTTTCGCGTTCCGTATGCTCGGCATGTTCATGGTGCTGCCAGTTTTGGCAACCTATGGCATGGATCTGGCGGGCGCGAGCCCCGCACTTATCGGCCTGGCCATTGGTGCCTACGGCCTGACCCAGGCGGTGCTGCAAATTCCTTTCGGGATCATTTCCGATCGCATCGGCCGACGTCCGGTGATTTACCTGGGGCTGATCGTTTTCGCCCTGGGCAGCCTGCTCGCCGCACGTTCCGACAGCATCTGGGGCGTAATCGCCGGTCGCGTCCTGCAAGGCGCCGGGGCGATTTCCGCAGCCGTCATGGCCTTGCTCTCCGACCTGACGCGCGAGCAGCACCGCACCAAGGCCATGGCCATGATCGGCATGACCATTGGCGTGTCGTTCGCCATTGCCATGGTGGTCGGTCCCTTGCTGACCCGCGCCTTTGGTCTGTCCGGCCTGTTTATGGCGACGGGCGGCATGGCCTTGTTCGGCATCCTCATCGTCGCCTTCGTCGTGCCCAAGGCCAATGGCCCGCTGCTACACCGGGAATCCGGCGTCGCCCGCCAGGCGCTGGGGCCGACCTTGCGCCATCCGGACCTGCTGCGCCTGGATTTGGGTATCTTCGTATTGCACGCGATGCTCATGTCGAGCTTCGTCGCGTTACCCCTGGCCCTGGTAGAAAAAGCCGGCCTGCCCAAGGAACAGCACTGGTGGGTGTACCTGACGGCGCTGCTGATTTCCTTCTTCGCCATGGTCCCTTTCATCATTTATGGTGAGAAAAAGCGTCAGATGAAGCGCGTACTGCTCGGCGCGGTTGCGGTACTTATGCTCACCGAGCTGTATTTCTGGGCCTTTGGCGACAGCCTCAGGGCGTTGGTGATCGGCACGGTGGTGTTCTTTATCGCCTTCAACCTGCTTGAAGCCTCGCTGCCGTCACTCATCAGCAAAGTGTCACCGGCTGGCGGAAAAGGCACGGCCATGGGGGTTTACTCCACCAGCCAGTTCCTCGGCTCGGCCGCAGGCGGTATCCTCGGCGGCTGGCTTTTGCAGCATGGAGGGCTGGGCGTGGTGTTCCTCGGCGGCGCCGCGCTCAGCGCCATTTGGCTCGCCTTTGCTGTTACCATGCGCGAACCACCGTACGTCACGAGCCTGCGCATGCCGTTGTCGCCCGAGGCGCAACGTGACGCAGGTCTTGTTGAGCGCCTGCTGGCAGTGGCCGGAGTGACAGATGCGGTAGTGGTGGCCGAGGAGGCCGCCATCTATATCAAATTGGACAAAGAACTATTGGATCGCCCGTCCCTCGAACGACTGATCAATCCGTCGTCGCAGACGTGCGAAGCCTAGGAGAACGTTATGGCCCGTGGGGTTAACAAAGTCATATTGGTCGGCACATGTGGCCAGGATCCCGAAGTTCGCTACTTGCCTAACGGTAACGCCGTGACCAACCTGAGTCTGGCGACCAGCGAACAGTGGACTGACAAGCAAACCGGACAGAAGGTCGAGAAGACCGAATGGCACCGTGTCTCGATGTTCGGCAAGGTTGCCGAAATCGCTGGCGAATACCTGCGCAAGGGTTCCCAGGTCTACATCGAAGGCAAGCTGCAGACCCGTGAGTGGGAAAAAGACGGCATCAAGCGCTACACCACTGAAATCGTCGTCGACATGCAAGGCACCATGCAACTGCTGGGCGGCCGTCCACAGGGTGAAGGCGCTCCACAGGGCCAGGGCGGCGGCAACTACGGCAACTCCGCACCGCGTCCACAGCAGCAGTCACGTCCGCAACAGTCGGCGCCACAGCAGCAGCCACAGCGCGAATCGCGCCCGGCGCCGCAACAGGCTCCTCAGCCTGCGCAGGATTTCGACAGCTTTGATGACGATATTCCGTTCTGACCAGTTGCGATTAGTTTGATAAACGAAGCCCGGCATTTCTTCTTGGATGCCGGGCTTTTTTTGTGCTTTTTCTGCCAATGCCGGTGGGGAAAATGACAGGCCGGCGCCTCCTAAAGATCGCATTATCCTCTGGTGAGCCGCAGCTGATGGTGGGCTTGCGGTGTTATCGTTATACGAGTTTAAACGACAGTTTGAGCAATGGTTATCGACGATTGGATCCAGATTGTCATATAAATGGTGGTGTCAGAACGGTACAGTGGTAAAAATCACGAAATTTTGACTTGGTAAAAATTAGGCTACACTCTAGTACTTCGTCAGTACTGTGCAGGAAATGACAATAGTGCGTGTTTAAGGGGGCGACGAATCGATTGTTAAGGTTAAGGGGCGAGGGCTTCGAAGGTTAAACTTTAGAGTCTGTATTATGGCTGGGTGATAACTCGCTTTCAGAATGCAGTTGTTTAGCAAGCCAATCAACTGAGGCTACAGTCATGAATTTCTTTAAAAAAAAAATGAAATTCTCGCATGTCAAACGCAACTCACTGAGTTGCAACGACGTTTGCTGTCCATTCATCAAAACCTGGCGACTATCCGTTTCAGGCCAGATGGCACCATTATTGATGTAAGCCCCTTGTTTCTGAAAACATTCGGCTACACGCTCGACGAGTTGGTGGGTAAGCATCATCGTATTTTCTGCGAAAAAACCTATACCCAGTCCAGCAATTATCAAAAGCTCTGGCAAGATTTAGCCACGGGGGCTGTTCAAAAAGGCACCTTCAAACGTATGAGCAAAGAGGGCTCGGTTGTTTGGGTTGAGGCAACCTACTTTCCTGTCAAAGATGAAAACAATACAACAATTGAAGTTGTAAAGATCGCCTCCGATGTGACTCATAATCAAGAACGACTTTTGCTGTTGGACTCCGCCTATGCAGCCATTAATCGTTCAATGGCAGTGATTGAGTTTTCGCCGGATGGCAATATTCTGAACGCCAATGATAATTTTCTTAATATCATGGGTTATCGTTTGAGTGACTTGAAGGGACGCCACCACCGTATATTGTGCTTTGATAGTTTTTATCAGGAAAATCCCGGTTTCTGGCAAAGCCTGAAAAACGGAGTTTTCTTTGGGGGGCAGTTCGAGCGTAAAACGGCGTCAGGGGAGCGTGTTTATCTGGAAGCTACCTACAACCCGGTCATTGATGAGCGCGGCGAAGTTATAAAAGTGATCAAGTTCGCCAGCGATGTCAGTGCGCAAAAACGCAAAACCGAGGAAATTCGTCAAGCAGCAGAGCTCTCATTCACCACCGCCGAAGAAACTTCCCAAATTTCCATTCGTGGCATCGACTCCCTTGGCAGTTCCATTCAGCTGTCTCAGAAGACGCTCAACCTGATTAATGGTGCGGTTGACTTGATTAAGCAACTTAACACTCAGGCCAAGGATATCGAGCAAATCGTCACCACCATTCAAGGCGTCGCTGAGCAGACTAATTTACTGGCGCTGAATGCGGCCATTGAAGCGGCCCGCGCAGGTGAAATGGGGCGCGGTTTTGCTGTGGTAGCCGATGAGGTCCGCCAGTTGGCTGCCCGTACCAGCCGTGCCACGGTGGAAATTCAAGGTGTGGTGACTGAGAATGGAAAATTGACTCAGCATCTCAATGTGAATATGAACAGCATTGCCAGCAGTGCAGAGGAAAATAATAACCAAATTGCGGCAGTCACGACGATCATGCGTGAAATAAGCGACGGTGCCGACCATGTCGCACGCACCGTATCGGTGCTGTTCAAAAATAATAATTAGTGGCGGCCAATTTGTAGATAAGCCTCAATGGCCCCGCCAGTAGGAACTGAGCGGGGCTTTTGTTTGCCCGAAAAATCGCCCTTTACTTCGGCCGTACCATCATCCCCGGCCGTACCTGGGCGTCATACTCCTGCGCCGTCATCACCCCCAGTGCCAACGCCGCTGCCTTGGGCGATATCCCTTCTGCGGCGGCCTTGCGCGTGATCGTTGCCACCACATCGTAGCCAAGCAGCGGATTCAGAGCCGTGGCGATCAACAGAGAGTGATCGATGTTGCTCTGCAGCTTCTCGCGGTCGAGGTCCAGGTCCTTGAGCAGTTTTTCGGTGAAGATCGTCACGCTGTTGCTCAGCACGTCGATGGATTGCAGGAGATTGCTGATCAGCACCGGTTTGGCCACGTTCAGTTCGAACAGGCTCGAGGCCCCGGCCATGGTGATGGTGCTGTGATTGCCGATCACTTGCATGGCTGCCTGGGCAAGGACTTCGGCGATGGTGGGGTTGCGTTTGCCGGGCATGATCGATGACGTCAGGCCATCGTCCGGAATCAGTAGTTCGCCAAAGCCACAGCGTGGGCCGGAGCCGAGCAGGCGCACGTCGTTGGCCAGTTTGGTCAGGGACACGGCGATGACGTTGAGCACGCCGGACACCTCGACCAACGCGTCATGAGTGCCCATGCCTTCGAACTTGCAGGGGTTGGGCGCGAAGGGTTGGCCGGTGAGAACGCTGATGTGTTCGCAGAATTTACCGTCGAAGCCCACCGGGGTATTCAGCCCGGTGCCGACGGCCGTGCCGCCCTGGGGCAGTAACAGCAGGCGCGGCATACAGGCCTTGATCCGGTCGATACCATGGGCGGCCTGATGGGCGAAGGCGCCGAATGCCTGGCCCTGGGTCATGGGCACGGCGTCCATCAGATGGGTACGGCCGATTTTCAGTACGTCGGCCCATTCATCCGCCTTGTTTTGCAGCTCGCCGCGTAGTCGTTCCATAGCGGGCAACAGGCGGCCGGTCAGTTCGCTTACCGTCGTCAGGTGCATGATGGTGGGGAAGTTGTCGTTGGAGGACTGGGAACGATTGACGTGATCATTCGGATGCACGGGCGAACGAGTGCCGAGCTCGCATCCGAGGATCTGGTTGGCGCGGTTGGCGATGACTTCGTTGGCATTCATGTTGGTCTGAGTGCCGGAACCCGTCTGCCAGACCGACAGCGGAAAGTGCTCGTCAAAGCGCCCCTCGGCCAGCTCGGTGGCTGCCTGGGCGATTGGCCCGAGCAACTGTTCGGGCAATACGCCCAGCTGGAAGTTGGCGAGGGCGGCAGCGTGTTTGTGCTGGCCCCAGGCCCGGACCAGGCATTGTGGAAACATCTCGCGACCGACCCCGAAGACCGCCAGCGCCCGCTGGGTTTGCGCGCCCCAGTAGCGGTCGGCCGGGATGGCTACCGGCCCGAACGAATCCATCTCTATTCGATTATTCGACATTGAAAACCTCTGCAATCAGATACCCACAGCTCAGCTTAAAGCGCTGCGCCCGGCGCCCGGCCAAACTGCTCCTGATACTCTTTCTGCGCGGTTTCCTCGGAGAACTCGCCCGCCCATTTCGACACCACTACTGTCGCCACGCTATTGCCGATGGTGTTGCAGGTGGCGATGGCCATGGACATGAAGCGATAAACGCCGAACAGCAACGCCAGGCCTTCGGCAGGCAGCACGCCGATGGCGGTCACGGTGGCGGCGAACACCACAAAGCTGCCACCGGATACCGCCGCTGCGCCCTTGGAGGTGACCAACGTGATGGCGACGATGCCCAGTTGATGCTCCCAGCTCAGATGCACGCCGTAGGCGTTGGCGATGAACAGCACGCACATGGACATATAGATCGAGGTGCCATCCAGGTTGAAGGCGTAACCGGTGGGCAGCACCAGGCCGACGCTCTGTTTGGAGCAACCGAACTTCTCCAGTTTTTGCAGCAGGCGTGGCAGGGCGCTCTCCGAAGAGGCGGTGCCAAGGACGATGAAAATCTCGTCCTTGATGTACTTCAAGAAGCGCCACAGGCTGAAGCCTGAGATCCGGCAAACGGCGCCGAGCACGACGAAGATGAAGAACAGGATGCCGACGTAGAACATCAACACCAGGTTGGCCAGGGACATCAGCACCGCAGTGCCATTGCTGCCCACGGCGTAGGCCACCGAGCCAAAGGCTCCGAGTGGCGCGAACTTCATGATCAGGTTGATGAACTCGAAGAAGCACTCGGAGATCCGGCTCAGGCCGTCTTCGATCACCGCCCGGCGCTCAGGCTTGAGGGTCAGCAGGGCAAAGCCGAACAACACCGAGACCACCAGCACTTGCAGCAACTGGCCGCCGGCGAAAGCACCGACGAAGTTGTCGGGGAAGATACCGTAGATAAAGTCCAGGGTCGAAGTCGGGCCGTGGCCTTTGGCGACCGCTGCCGCCGAGGCTGCCGCCGTGGCGCTGCTGGGATGGGCGTCATGCATGCCGGAGCCGATCTGCAACAGATTGCCCCATACCAGGCCGATGGCCAGGGCCACGGTGGACACCACCTCGAAGTAAATCAGCGCCCGCAGGCCGACCTTGCCGACGCGCTTTATATCGCCCGCCGAGGCAATGCCATGTACCACGGTGAAGAACACCAGGGGCGCAACGGCAGTCTTGATCAGCTTGAGGAAGATATCGCCGAGGATACGCAATTGTGCCGCCAGTTCCGGCATTACAAAGCCGAAGGCGATGCCGAGGAACATGGCCGCGATCACTTGAAAAGTGAGGTCGCGGTAAAACGGCTTTTTCTCGATGGAAGCCATGTGTGTACTCTCATTTGTTCTTATGGGGAGTTACAGCAACTGCTTGGCGGGCCCCGGCTTGCCGCGGCCCTGGATGTTTCAACGCTTTACCGAGCCCTCGTTGGCCAGGGCGTAATCGACCATCTGCGGGGCCAGGCCCAGGTAGTTGGCCGGGTCGGTGAGGCGCTTGAGTTCTTCGATATCCAGTTGCGCGGTGGCTTCGCCCTGGGCCAGCAGGGCGTCGAGCAGGCTGATGCGCTGGTCGTTGGCCATGCGGCACGCGGCATACACCACGTCATGGGCGACCTGACGGCCAAGTGCCGGGGCCAGGCCCATCATCACGGCCTCGGCGACGATCAGGCCCTGAGTCATGTCGAGGTTTTCGCGCATGCGCTCGGTGCGTACTTCCAGCCCCGCCAGCATGAATTTGGCCTGGCCGAGGGAGGCGGCGCTGAGGGCAAAGGCTTCAGGAATGGCGATCCACTCTGCCTGCCACGGGCCGGTGGAGCGCTCGAAATCCTGGATCATGGCGTCGAGCATCAGCCCGGCCTGCTGGCGCACGCCCTTGGCGGCGGCATACATCAGTTCGCAGGAAATCGGGTTGCGCTTCTGCGGCATGGTGCTGCTGGCGCCACGGCCTTTGACGAACGGCTCGTACACTTCGCCCAGTTCGCTGGTCATCATCATCATCACGTCCAGCGCGACCTTGCCGAGGGAGCCGGTCACCAGACCGAGGAAGTTCAGGGTCTCGGCCAGGCCATCACGGGCGACATGCCAGGTCGCCTGAGGCACCCCCAGACCCAGTTCAGCCATCAGCGCTTGCTGTACTTCCAAGCCCTTGTCGCCCAGTGAGGCCAGGGTCCCGGCGGCGCCGGCAAACTGGCCGATCTCCACCCGTGGGCGCAGCTCGACCAGGCGCTCGGCGTGACGGTCGAACATGCTCAGCCAGACCACGCACTTGTAGCCGAAGGTGATCGGCAGGGCATGTTGCAGATGGGTGCGACCGGCCATGGGCGTATCGCGATAACGCTTGGCCAGTTCGGCCAGCAAGCCGCGCACCGCCTGAATATCGCGCTCGACGATGGCCAATGCCGCACGCACCTGCAGGACGACAGCCGTGTCCATGATGTCCTGGGTGGTAGCGCCCCAATGCACGTAGCGGCCCGCTTCGCCGCAGATTTTCGACAGCTGTTCCACCAGAGGCAGGATCGGGTAGCCGACGATTTCGGTCTCGTGCTGCATCAGCTTGAGGTCTAGCGCGTCGAATCGCGCCAGTTCGGCGATTTTCTCAGCCGCCCCGGCAGGAATCACGCCGCAGCGGGTTTCAGCCTTGGCGAGGGCAATTTCGACTTCGATATAACGGCCAATAAGCGCCTCGTCGGAAAACACGGCACGCATTTCGGCAGTGCCGAACATATCGCGGAACAGGACGGAGTCGAAAACGGTACTGGACATGGCAACCTCTATTTGTTGTTTTTAACCGTACATATTAATATATGTTCGGACATATGATTGCCGCCGTTCTGGTAAGCTGTCAAATCAACCGGGAGGTACCTGATGGAAGGCGATGGGCTGAAGCGCTACGCACATGTAGCGAAGGATTTGATGGAGTCGATCGGCAGCGGCCGCTATCCGATCGGCTCGTTGCTGCCCACGGAGTTCGAGCTGTGCGCCATCTATCAGGCGAGCCGCCATACCGTCCGTGCGGCGATCAGCCAGCTGGAAGGCCAGGGCATGGTCTCGAGAAGAAAGCGCGTCGGCACCCGGGTCGAAGCCTCCCAGCCGAGCAGCGGCTACACCCAGGCCATCGCCTCGGTGGCGGACCTGGTCAATGTCGCCGAATCCCACGTTCGGGATATTCAGGGCGTCCGGCATTTCGTCGCGGATATCGCCCTGGCCCGGCGCCTGGGTCTTGAGCCGGGCGGCCATTACTTTTGCGTGTCGAGCATCAAGGTCGACCGCAACGAGCGCGATGCGCCGCTGTGCTGGACCGATGTCTACGCCGACCGGCAATACGACGAAGTCATCCCCCAAGCCCATGAGCACCCGGACGAACTGATCGCCGCGCTGATCGGCCGGGCGTTCTCGCGGGATATTCATTCGGTGGATCAGGAAGTCCGGCCGGTGCAGTTGTCGGCGGAAATGGCGGCGAGCCTGAACGCCAAGCCGGGGTCGCTGGCGCTCAATATCATTCGTCAGTATCGCGATGGCCAAGGTGGTTTGATTGCGGTTTCGGAGAACTTCTACCCGGCCGACAGGTTCACCCTGACCATGCAGATGAAGCGCGATGGGATGTAAGTTCCGAACTCGAACCCCGTACCAGGGCGTCCCCTCGCACTAATTGCGGGCACCACAAAAATAAATGCCACAGCAGATCCTGCTGTAAAGGCGGTGCTAAACAGCATGTGCCGAACAGGCCCGCGCCTGTGCCGAAACGGCAATTGCCCGTGAGCAGGCCGTGATTCAACTTTGCTATCAACCGACTGGGTGACGATGGGTGAGGTGAGTTGATGAAAGGCATTGGTTTCAGTCGCAAAATTTTGATCGCCGCAGCCCTGATCGTCATTCTGGCCTTCAGTGCGTTTATTGCTGTCACCGACTACCGGCAGCGCCAGACCCTGCGCGGTGATGTCGACGCCAAGTTGCAGCAGCTGGGCATGTTGACCGCCCACGATATCCGCACCTGGCTGGAAAGCCGTATGCGCCTGATCGAGACCCTGGGCCAGCGCCTCAATGTCGAAGGGACTGACAACGCCAGTCTGCTCAAGACCATCAACCTGCCGGTGTATGCCGAGAACTTTCAGCTGATTTCCTACGGCGGCAGCGACGGTTCGATGTTCTCCCTGCCGGACAGCGTGCGCGCCCCGGACTACGACCCGCGCGTGCGGGGCTGGTACAAGGCCGCGCAAGAGCGCAAGCAGACGGTGTTTACCGAGCCCTATATCGCCGCGTCGTCCGGAAAGATGGTGATGACTGTGGCGACCCCGGTGAAATATCAGGATCGTTTCGGCGTGGCCTGCGCCAACCTGTCCCTGGACGACTTGAGCAAGCTGATCAACACCCTCAATTTCGATGGCCATGGCTACGCCTTTATCGTCAGCGCCGACGGCAAGGTGTTGGTGCATCCGGACGGCAAGTTCATCCTCAAGGATCTCAAGGACGTGTTCGGCCCGGGCACACAACTGCCTGCGCCGGGTGTGCGGGAGATCAGCGGCGCCAATGGCTCGCAGTTGCTGTCTTTCACTCATGTCGATGGGCTGGCGTCGGCCGACTGGTACGTGGCGATGGTCATCGATCAACAGGCCGCGTTTTCCATGCTCAGCGAGCTGCGCACTCTGGCAATCACTGCCACCCTGATTGCGGTAGTGATCATTATTCTGCTGCTCGGCGTGCTGATCCGCTGGCTGATGCGCCCGCTGCACGCCATGGGCCAGGCCCTGGAAGACATCGCCAATGGCGAAGGTGACCTGACCCAGCGCTTGCCGATCAATTCCCGGGATGAGTTCGGCGCGCTGGCGCAGTCGTTCAACCGTTTCCTCGAGTTCATTCAGATTTCGATTCGCGATGTGTCGGGCACCAGTTCCGCGCTCAATCAGGTGGCGGCCCAGGTGACCCGTGTGTCGCGCACGTCCATGAGCAATTCCGATGAGCAGGCGCGGCGCACCGAGAGCGTGGTGTCGGCCATTCACCAGTTGGGCGCGGCCTCGTCCGAGATCGCCCGTAATGCGGCGCTGGCGTCCCAGAGTTCGAGTCAGGCGCGAGCGCTGGCCGATGACGGGCAACAAGTGGTCGGCATGACCATCGAAGCGATCAATCGCTTGTCGAAAAACATCGACAAATCGCGCATCACCATCGAAAACCTCGCCACCCAGACCGGCGATATCGGCCAGATTCTCGAGGTCATCACCAGTATTTCCCAGCAGACCAACCTGCTGGCCTTGAACGCCGCCATCGAAGCGGCGCGGGCAGGCGAGGCGGGCCGGGGCTTTGCCGTGGTCGCCGATGAAGTGCGCAACCTGGCGCACCGCACCCAGGACTCGGCGCGGCAGGTGCAGGGCTTGATCGAGCAGTTGCAAGTCGGCGCACAAACCGCCGTGGCGACCATGACCGAGAGCCAGCGCGAGAGCGAAACCAGCGTCACCGTCGCCAATCAGGCCGGCGAGCGGTTGAGCAAAGTGGCCCAGCGTATCGGCGAAATCGACGCGATGAACCAGTCGGTGGCCGCCGCCACGGAAGAACAGACCTGCGTGGTGCTGTCAGTCAACGATGACATCGCCCAGATCGACGCCCTGAACCGCCAGGGCATGGCCAACCTGCACTCGACCTTCGACGCCTGCGCCGAGCTGGAGCGCGAGGCCGTGCGCTTGCAGGGGTTGGTGGGGCATTTCAGGATTTGAGCGGTAGAAGCGGACACGGTGTTCCTGACACAGAGTTGTCGCGCGGCAACCATCTGACCGTAGGAGCGGCTTTAGCCGCGAGGGCCATCTCGCGGCTAAAGCCGCTCCTACGAGGCCTCTCCCGCCTATAACCCTGCGGTTGGTGGCTCCCTCAATGCGAATGCCGTGGCGCGCCGCTGCGGGCGATGACTTTCATGTGCAGGGTCGCCGGTTCCAGGCAGCCGCCTGTGGATAACTGCCCGACCAGTTGCCGGTAGAGTTCCTGCCAGGGCGTTTGCGACGGCGGGAAGCTGGGCGTCCATTCGCTGCGCCGTTGCGCCAGTTCCTCCTCGTCCACCAATAGGTTCACCGAACGGGCGTTGAGATCGACGCGCAGGCGGTCATTGGTGCGTAGCAGCGCAATACCACCACCCACGGCGGCTTCCGGGGACATGTTGAGGATCGACGGGCTGGCCGAAGTACCGCTCTGGCGACCGTCGCCAAGGCAGGGCAGGGACTCGATGCCGCGTTTGATCAGGGCCGCAGGCGGGTCCATGTTCACCACTTCGGCGCTGCCGGGATAACCGACTGTGCCGGCGCCGCGAACCACCAGAATGCAGCGCTCGTCGATATCCAGTTCCGGGTCGTTGATGCGCGCGTGGTAATCCTCCGGCCCCTCGAAGACGATGGCCCGTGCTTCGAAGCTGTTCTCGGCGCCGGGTTCGGACAGGTAAGTCTTGCGGAACGCCTCGCCCACTACCGACATCTTCATGATCGCGCTATCGAAGAAATTGCCGCTGAGCACGATAAAGCCTGCACTGTGTTTGAGCGGCGCGTCGTAGGGCAGGATGACGTCGGCATTGCTGGACAGGGAATTGCGCACGATTTCACCGATGCTCTTGCCGCTGACGGTGGCGCAGTCTTCATGCAGGCGCCCGGCCTTTTGCAGCTCGTGCATCACCGCAGGCACACCGCCTGCGCGGTGGAAGCCCTCGCCCAGGTATTTACCAGCCGGCATGCAGTTGACCAACAACGGCACATCCATGCCGATGCGTTGCCAGTCATCGAGGCTCAACTCGACGCCCATGTGTCGTGCGATGGCAATCAGGTGTGGCGGGCAGTTGCTTGAAGCGCCCAGTGCCGAGGCCACAGCGATGGCGTTCTCGAAGGCTTCGCGGGTCATGATCTGCGACGGCCGCACGTCTTGCAGCACCAGTTCGCAGATGCGCTTGCCGGTGGCATAGGCCATTTGCCCGCGCTCGCGATACGGGGCCGGAATGCTGGCGCAGCCGGGCAGCGACATGCCCAGGGCTTCGGCCAGGGCGTTCATCGACAGGGCGGTGCCCATGGTGTTGCAGTGACCCACGGAAGGCGAGGCCGCTGTGGTCATTTCCATGAAGCCTTCGTAGTTGATCTCTTCGGCGGCGAGCAGCTTGCGCGCATGCCAGAGCACCGTACCGGAGCCGATCAGTTCGCCCTTGTGGTGGCCGTCGAGCATCGGCCCGCCGGACAGAACGATGGCGGGCAGGTCAGTGGTGGCCGCAGCCATCAGGCACGCCGGCGTGGTCTTGTCGCAGCCGGTGGTCAGCACCACGCCATCGAGTGGGTAACCGTGGAGGATTTCCACCAGGCCCAGGTACGCCAGGTTGCGGTCCAGGGCGGCGGTGGGGCGGCGGCTCTGTTCGGCGATCGGGTGGACCGGAAACTCCATCGGGATACCCCCCGCGTCGCGGATGCCGGCCTTGACCCGTTGGGCCAGTTCGATGTGATGGCGGTTGCAGGGCGTCAGGTCGCTGCCGGTCTGAGCGATACCGATGATCGGCCTGCCGGACTGCAGTTCTTCCCGGGTCAGGCCGTAGTTCATGTAACGCTCGACATAGAGCGCGGTCATGTCGGCGTGGTCAGGGTCATCGAACCATTGCTGGCTGCGCAGGGGGCGTTTAGGGGGCAAGCTCATGATTGATGTCTCTCTTGTATTTATTGTGATTCGGTCGTGGCCGGTGGCGCTTGGGCTCAGCGGGTCAGTACGCCACGGGCAACCAGATTACGCAGCAGGGCGCTGACCCCGAAGGTCCAGGGCGTGGCCGCATCGCTGTAGGTTACGTGGTTATGCAGGGCGCCGAGACGCGGACTGCTGATGCGCACCTGATCGCCCTGCTTGTGGGTGAAACCGGCGCCCGGATGATCACGGTCTTCGGTAGGGGCGAACAGGGTGCCGAGAAACAACACGAAACCGTCGGGATACTGGTGGTTGGCGTTGAGGGTTTGCCCGGCGATGTCCTGCGGGTCGCGGCTGATCTGGTCCATGGAGCTGGCGCCGTTGAGCAGATAGCCATCGTTGCCGCGTACCTCCAGATCGATCACACAGTTACGCACGTCATCGAGGCTGAACTGCTCGTCGAACAGGCGAATGAACGGGCCGATGGCGCAGGAGGCATTGTTGTCCTTGGCCTTGCTCAGCAGCAGCGCGCTGCGGCCTTCGAAGTCGCGCAGGTTGACGTCGTTGCCCAGTGTCGCGCCGTGAATCTGCCCGCGACTGTTGACCGCCAGCACCACTTCCGGCTCCGGGTTGTTCCATTGCGAGCCGGGGTGAATGCCGATATCGGCGGCGCTGCCCACGGCGGACAGGATCGGCGCCTTGGTGAAAATCTCGGCGTCGGGGCCAATGCCCACCTCCAGATACTGCGACCACATGCCTTGTTCGATCAGCAGTGCTTTGAGGCGCATGGCCTGCTCGGAACCCGGTTTGACCGCGCGCAGGTTGTCACCGATGACGCTGCGCACCGTGGCACGCACCCCTTCGGCCCTGGCCGCGTCGCCGCCGGCTTTTTCCTCGATGACCCGCTCGATCATGCTCGCGGCGAAGGTCACGCCCGCAGCCTTGATCACTTGCAGGTCCAGCGGTGGCAACAGGAAGGGTTTGCCCGGATCGGCGTGGGCGCCGGTATTGGCCAGCAGGTCTTCAGCGCTGCAAATGAAGCGGCCGGGGACTTCACGCACGGCCTTGAGCGGCGAGTCACTTTCCAGCAAGTCGCTCAGGGTGGCGAAATGCGCGGACAGGTCGAACACACCGTCGGCGCGCAACACCACGGGCGACGGCCCGGATACTTCGCCCGGCACCCAGGCACGGCCGATCAGTGTGGCTGACGGGCTGTCGTCGGGCAGGGTGTTTGCACAGGTCAGTCTTATTGTTGTCATGGTGAAGAATTCCAGGGCCATAAAAGCTGCACGCTAGGTGGGCGCGCGGATAAACTCCAATGGCATATTCTCAATTATTGATAACCTGGCGTTATTGCCGGGCGGGGCGCTCCCATGTCGGACTTGTCGTTCTCCAACTTTTGCAACTGGCTGAAATTCCGGCATCTGGTGCTCATCGATACCTTGGGCCGCACTCACAACATGCATCTGGCCGCCCAGCAGATGAACCTCAGCCAGCCCGCCCTGAGCAAGATGCTCAAGGAAATCGAGAGCCTGTTGGGTTTCACCCTTTTCGAACGCCTGCCGCGCAGCATGCTGCCCACGGCTCTGGGTGTGCAGGTGGTGCGTTATGCACAACTGGCGCTCAACGATGCGCGTACTTTCGTCGAACAGATCAATAACCTCAGTGCCGGTGGCCATGGTCATCTCAAGGTGGGCGGTATCTTTGCCGCGACGGCCGTGGTGCTCCCTCAGGCAATCGTGCAGATCAAGGAGCGCTGGCCGTTGCTGGCCATTGAAGTGGTGGAGCAGACCAGCGACCACCTGATGGAAATGCTCGAAGAGCGCACGCTGGACCTGGCCATCGGCCGCTTCACCGACCAGGCCCAGCAACAGCGCTACGACTTCCAGGAACTGGCGCCCGAGCCCTTCTGCATCGTGGTCAACAGCCGCCATCCGCTGTGCGATGCCGGGCCCATGACCTTGCAGCAATTGGTCGACTGGCCATGGATGCTCTATCCCAAGGGCACGCCGATTCGCGGGCGCATGGAGCAGGCGTTTGCCAGTGCCCAAGTGGACGTGCCGAGGAACACCATCGAAACCATTTCCATGCAGACCTTCCTCAAGGTGCTGCAAAGCGGCCCCATGATCGGCATGCTCCCCGACGCCATGGTGGCGCCGCATCTGGAGAGTGGCCTGCTGAAGATTCTCGATACGCCGCTCTACCTGACGCCCCAGTATTACGGGATTCTCACCCGTAAAGGCGAGCACCTGAACGGTCCGGCGATGGAGTTTGCCGACATCCTTATGGAGAACGCACGCCTGGCCCGGGATGAACAGGAAGGGCGCGGTGCATCTCAATAACCATACGTTATCAATTAATCCAAAAATGCCATTGGGATTGAATCGGACGCGGGCTTAGATTACCGGCCAATAACTATAAATGGTCAGGTATTCCCCATGTCCGATTTGTCCGGTCACAACTTCATTGCGGGTCGTCGCAGCGCGGCCGGCTCGGTGATCCTGCACAGCGTCGATGCCCGTACCGGGCACGCCTTCAGCGCTTTTCACCAGGCCACACCGCAAGAAGTGGATGCCGCCTGCCTCGCTGCTGCCAGCGCTTATCCTGCCTACCGCGGGCTGCCCGCCGCCCGCCGCGCCGAATTTCTTGATGCTATCGCCGATGAACTGGATGCCTTGGGCGATGATTTCATTGCCCTGATCGGCCAGGAAACCGCTCTGCCAGCAGCGCGCCTGCAAGGCGAAAGAGCCCGGACCAGCGGCCAGATGCGCCTGTTTGCCGCCACTCTGCGCCGTGGCGACTTCCTGGGTGCGCGGATCGATCAGGCACTGGCGCAGCGTACCCCGCTGCCGCGTGTCGACCTGCGCCAGTGCCGCATGGGTGTCGGCTCGGTCGCGGTCTTCGGCGCCAGTAACTTTCCGTTGGCGTTTTCCACCGCAGGCGGCGACACCGCTGCCGCACTGGCTGCCGGTTGCCCGGTAGTTTTCAAGGCCCACAGCGGGCATATGGCCACGGCCGAGCAGGTTGCCGCCGCGATTATTCGCGCGGCAGAGAAAACCGCCATGCCAGCTGGGGTGTTCAACATGATTTTCGGTGGTGGCGTGGGCGAGGCGCTGGTCAAGCATCCGGCGATCCAGGCGGTCGGTTTTACCGGCTCGCTCAAGGGTGGCCGCGCGCTATGCGATATGGCTGCTGCCCGGCCTCAGCCGATACCTGTGTTCGCCGAGATGAGCAGCATCAACCCGGTCATCATCCTGCCCGAGGCGCTGGAGGTTCGCGGCGATGATATCGTCAGGGAACTGAGCGCGTCGGTGGTGCAGGGTGTCGGGCAGTTCTGTACCAATCCGGGCCTGGTCATCGGCCTGCGCTCGCCGGCTTTCGACGGGTTTATCCAACGGCTTGCCGATGCCATGGCCGACCAGCCGACCCAGACCATGCTCAATGCAGGCACCTTGCGCAGTTATCAACAGGGTTGCGCCGCATTGCTCAAACATTCCGGTGTTCGTCATCTGGCCGGTCAGGCGCAGGAAGGCAGCCAGGCTCAGGCGCAACTGTTCCAGGCCGACGCGAGCCTGTTGTTGGACGGCGATGTGCTGCTGCAGGAAGAGATTTTCGGCCCGGCGACCATCGTTATCGAAGCGGCGGATATGCAGCAATTGCTGCAGTGTCTGCACGCCTTGCAGGGGCAACTGACGGCGACGCTGATTGGCGAGGCCGATGAACTGGCCCGCTGCGTCGAAGTGATCGAAGTGCTGGAGCGCAAGGTCGGCCGGATCCTGATCAATGGTTACCCGACCGGTGTCGAGGTCTGCGAGGCCATGGTTCATGGCGGCCCTTATCCGGCCACATCGGATGCCCGTGGCACCTCGGTCGGCACCCTGGCCATCGATCGTTTTCTGCGCCCGGTGTGCTACCAGAATTTTCCTGATGCGCTATTGCCCGACGCCCTCAAGAACAGCAATCCGCTGGGCCTGACGCGCCTGGTCGATGGCCGGTTGACCGAGAAAACGCTGTAACGCAACGCCGCCGGGCCCCATGCCCGGCACAGACCCATTCAATAAAAACAATCAGGCATGTAAACGTGCCCAAGGGTTAATCCCATGCAAACAAACGCCGAATACCAGGGCGCCAACGCGCCTGTTCACGACAGCGCTTTCGAGGACCGGACCTATCGCAAGGTCATCCTGCGCATCCTGCCGATCCTGTTGCTGTGCTACATGGCGGCCTATCTGGACCGGGTCAACGTGGGTTTCGCCAAGCTGGACATGCTTAGCGATCTGCAATTCAGCAACACGATCTACGCCTTGGGCGCCAGCGTGTTCTTCTGGGGCTATTTCATCTTCGAAGTGCCGAGCAACATGTTGCTGCATCGCTTCGGCGCACGTTTCTGGATCGCCCGCATCATGCTCAGCTGGGCGGTGATCTCCATTGCCGTCGCATTCACCGCGCCTCTGGCGACGCTGTTTCACATCGAAACCAGCAGCATGTTCTACGTCCTGCGCTTTCTGCTCGGCATCTGCGAGGCCGGTTTCTTCCCCGGCGTGATCCTCTACCTCAACTACTGGTTCCCGACCCAACGGCAGAGCCGCGTGATGTCCGGTTTCCTCATGGCCATGCCCGTCAGCCTGACACTGGGCGGCATGGTCTCCGGCTGGCTGATGAGCAGCATGGCCGGGATCCAGGGCATGGCTGGCTGGCAATGGATGCTGATCATCGAGGGTATCCCGTCGATCATCATGGCGTTCGTGGTCATTGCTTGCCTGTGCGACAACATCGACAAGGCCAAGTGGCTGTCGGCGGCAGAGAAAGCCATGCTCAAGGCCAATCTGCAGACTGACAGCACGGGCAAGGTGACCCGTATCAGCGAAGTCTTCCTCAACCCGCGGGTGTGGCTGCTGGTGCTGATTCTGCTGACGTTCAACACCGGCTTTTATGGCCTGGCGTTCTGGATGCCGTCGATCATCAAAAGCACCGGTATCACCAGTACCGTGCAGATTGGCCTGCTGACCGCGATCCCTTACGGTGTGGCGACGGTGATCATGCTGCTCAATGCCCGGCATTCCAACCGGACCGGCGAGCGTCGCCTGCATGCGGCGATTCCGGCTTTCATCGGTTGCATCGGGCTGATCCTCAGTGCGTTTTTCGCCCATAACCTGGTGCTGTCGGTGCTGTTCCTGACCGTGGCCGCTTCGGGGATTCTCAGCCTCATGCCGATCTTCTGGACCCTGCCTGGCTCGTTGCTGTCCGGCGCCGCTGCTGCGGCCGGGATCGGCATGATCAACGCCATCGGCAACCTGTCCGGGTTTACCGGCTCGATGATCACGGCTGTGGCTGAGAACCTGACCGGCGACATCAATAACGGCACCTATGTGCTTGCGCTGTGCCTGTTGGTCAGCGGCGGGCTGATCCTGGCCATTCCCGGCAGCATGCTGGGCAGGAAAGACGACGCTCGGCCGGTGCTGCCCACTTCTCTGAACATGGAAAAAGCCTGATGAAGAACAAGCGCGTGCTGATCACGGCGGGCGGCCAGGGCATCGGCCTGGCCAGCGCCAAGGCCTTTGTCGCGGCCGGCGCGCAAGTGATCGCCACGGACATCGACATTCGCACGCTTGAAGCCATCGAAGGGCTGCAGGCCCTGCGTCTGGACGTGACCAGCCCCGAGGACATCATTGCCGCCAGTGAGTCGATCGGCGCCATCGATGTACTGTTCAACTGCGCGGGCTACGTGCATTCGGGCAGCATTCTTGAGTGCGATGAAGCGGCCTGGAGCCGTTCTTTTGAGCTCAACGCCACGGCCATGTATCGCATGATCAAGGCGTTTCTGCCGGGCATGCTGACTCGTGGCGGTGGCTCGATCATCAATATGGCGTCGGTGGCGTCCAGCGTAAAAGGCGTGCCCAACCGTTTTGCCTACACGGCCAGCAAGGCTGCGGTGATCGGTCTGACCAAGTCTGTGGCTGCGGACTACATCGGCCAAGGCATTCGCTGTAACGCCATCTGCCCAGGTACGGTAGATTCACCTTCGTTGCGCCAGCGAATTGCCGAACAGGCCGCGCAACAGGGTGTCGATCAAGCGCAGATTTACCAGCAGTTCGTCGGCCGCCAACCCATGGGCCGCCTCGGTAGTGCTGAAGAAATCGCGCAATTGGCTGTTTATCTGGGCTCTGATGCCTCTTCTTACACAACCGGCGCTGTGCACATTATTGATGGCGGCATGAGCATCTGACCCGGTTTGCCCTTCGACAGGAACAGGAGACCTCCATGAAATTGCTACGTTACGGCGACAAAGGTGCGGAAAAGCCCGGCCTGCTCGACGCCAACGGCCAGATCCGTGATTTGTCCGCCCATGTTGCCGATATTGCCGGTGATGTCCTCACTCCGTCCGGTCTGGCCGCCTTGGCCGCACTGGATCCGGCCAGCCTGCCACTGGTGGCCGGGCAGCCGCGTATCGGCGCCTGCGTGGGGCAGATCGGAAAGTTCGTCTGTATCGGTCTGAACTACGCCGACCATGCCGCCGAAGCCAATATGGAAGTGCCCAAGGAACCGATCATCTTCAACAAGTGGACCAGCGCCATCAACGGCCCCAACGACGACGTGGAGATCCCGCGCGGCTCGGTCAAGACCGACTGGGAAGTGGAGCTGGGCGTGGTGATCGGCAAAGGCGGGCGCAATATCGACGAAGCCAATGCCCTGGAGCATGTGGCCGGTTACTGCGTGATCAATGATGTGTCCGAGCGTGAATGGCAACTGGAACGCGGCGGCACCTGGGACAAAGGCAAGGGCTTCGATACCTTCGGCCCCATCGGCCCGTGGCTGGTGACCCGTGACGAAGTCGCCGACCCGCACAGCCTCGACCTGTGGCTGGAAGTGGACGGCCATCGCTATCAGCAGGGCAACACCCGCACGCTGATCTTCAACGTGCCGCAACTGGTGGCCTACCTGAGCCGCTGCATGAGCCTGCAACCGGGCGACGTGATTTCCACCGGCACGCCGCCGGGCGTCGGCATGGGCGTCAAGCCGCAGCCGGTGTTCCTGCGCGCCGGGCAACGCATGCGCCTGGGGATCGAAGGATTGGGCGAGCAGCAGCAGTTGACGGTCCAGGCCGACTAGGCTCTGTACGAAAAGTGCGTACGCTCGGCGACTCTTCGTACAGCCCCTGGGTAGCTAAGCGTTCAGCCATTTCTCGTAGGCGGCCGGCCACTCCGTAGTGGGCGTCCCCGGCCTGCCCAGGCCAAAGCCATGGCCGCCACTGGCATAACGGTGCATCTCCACGGCGACATGTTCATGTTCGCAGGCTGCGGCCATGATCAGGGTGTTGGCCGGGTCGGAGATCGGGTCATCTTCCGCTTGCGCCAGGAACATCCGTGGCGTGCGTGAGGTGACCCGGGTCTGCACCGACCACTTGGCATCCTCGGCCTCTGGCGCATGAGGCCCGACCAGCAGTTTATGGGTCGAGGTCTTATCGTACGGCGGCAGCAGGGTGATCACTGGATAGATCAGGGCGGCGGCATCGGCGACTGCCGGGGTCGAGTCCAGATGATCCTGAGGCGCGTAGGTCGCTTCGCCCGTCGCGGTGACGGCCATGCCGAGCAAATGCCCACCCGCCGAAAAACCCAACACGCTGACCTGTTTTTCCCGACTACGAATAATGCGCAGGGCACGTTGGGCGTCTTGCAGCGCGACCTTATTGCCGTCTGCCCAGCCTTCACCGGGCAGGCGATAGCTGAGCACATAAGCGGTATAGCCTCGTGCCGTCAGCCATTGCGCGGCGGGCCAGGCTTCCATGCCCATCTCCATGCGTTTGTAGCCACCCCCTGCGGCCACCAGTACGGCCTTGCCGTTCGGGCGCTCGGGCTTGAAGACTCGCAGCGACGGGCGAGAGACGTTGGTCAGCGCGCCTTTGGCCGAGACAATTTCATCGCCTGTCGGGCCGCCACCCCCAGGTGGAGTGCCTTCCCACAGGAGAATTTTTGTACCTTCGTTGTCGGGGATAATCAGGCTGGCGTTGGCCATGGACATGCGCAGCGCGATCAGTGCGGCGGTCGAGCAGGTAAGGAAATTTCGACGGTTCATACGGCCCCCAGAAAATATTTCGAAATATCTACCATGGAACGGCGGCGCAGGAATGCTTTTCGGGGGGGTGTTCAGCCAAGCGACTGTATCGCCACACACAGTAGGACCGGCTTTAGCCGGGAGGACGCTCTCGCGGCTGAAGCCGCTCCTACAGGGAAAACCGTTCTACTCAGCCATTCACCCGCCGATACCGCTCCCCCATCTCTCGAATCTGCTCATTCTTTGAAGCCAGCAACACCGGCCCGGCCGCCTCCAGAAACCCCGGCGTCGCCGTCTCCAGCGCACGCCCGAGCCACAGACAGGCGTCGTCGTAGCGACCCTGATCGGCCAATACGGCGGCATGGTTGTACTGCCCGCGAAAGTCCCCGCCCTGAGCCGCCAGCAGATACCAGTGCTGCGCCTGTTCCTCGTTGCGTTCCACCACCACGCCCTCATGGTGAAAGCGCCCCAGCAGGTTCATGGACTTTGCGTGGCCCATGGCGGCGGCCTGTTGAAACAGGGCGTAGGCGGCGCTCATGTCTGGCGCCACACCGCGACCACGGGTCAGCAACTGGCCGTAGTTGTACAACCCCCAATCCAGCCCGAGTTCGGCGGCCTGCCGGTAGTGCTGCGCCGCGCCCGTCAGGTCGATCTCGCAACCCCAGCCATTCTCCAGGCAGCGCCCGACCATATTGCCCGCCATGGCATGGCCCTGCCGGGCAGCGATGCGAAACCAGGTCAGGGCCAGTGCCTGATCGCCAGCGATGCCGCGCCCGTCGAGCAGCAACTGGCCAAGGGTGGTCTGGGCATCGAGATCACCCAGTTCGGCAGCGCGCATGACTGCCTTGGCGTAAGCGCGGGGGTCGTCGTGGATTGAGCGTTGAGTGTTCATGAGTGGCCGTCAGATGGCGCAGGGCCGGGCGAATCCCGACCTGTACCGGATTTGTAGTATGTCAAAAACATTTGTTACAAATTACTTTGTTTGAGATTGATTTTCAATTACGATCGCGCCGCATTTACATTTCGGGGAGGAAATTAAATGACTTCAAGAACGGATTCGGCGCTGCTTTCACAGCGTCATTTGCTGGCATCTGCGGTCGGGTTGGCCGTCGCAGCGCAAGCAGGTTTTACCTACGCAGACGACGCTGTGAAAAAGGGCGCCGTAGAACTGGGCGCAACCAGCATTGAAGGTCAGGCCGACGCCACTGGTGGTGGTTACAACCCGGTGGCGCCAGCTTCGGCCAAGTACACCGAACCACTGCGCGATACCCCGCAGACGATCACCATCATCCCCAAAGAGGTGATCCAGGATCAGAACCTGCTGACCATGCGCGATATCCTCAGCACCGTGCCAGGCATCACCTTTGGTGCCGGTGAAGGTGGCAGCGGCTACGGCGACAGCATCAACCTGCGTGGTTTCTCGGCCAGCAACGACATCTACGTCGATGGCGTGCGCGACAGCGCCCAGTACAGCCGCACCGATCCGTTCAACCTGCAACAAGTGGAAGTGGTCAACGGCGCAAGTTCCGTCTACTCGGGCTCAGGCTCCGTGGGCGGGACCATCAATATCGTGACCAAGCAGCCCGAGCTGCATGACAAGACCACGATCAGCGCCGGTGTCGGTACCGACAACTACAAGCGCATCACCCTGGACAGCAATCAGAAGCTCAACGACACCACCGCGTTTCGTCTGAACCTGATGGCCCACGGCAACGATGCGCCGGGCCGTGACTACGAAGACTACGAGCGCTGGGGTATCGCCCCGTCCATCGCCTTCGGCCTGGGCACCGACACCCGCGTCACCGCCAGCTACGAACACCAGAAAGACGACAACCTGCCGCAATACGGCGTCCCGATCTACAACGGCAAGCTGCTGCCGGGCGTAGGGACCAGCGATTATTACGGCTACCACAACATGAACAAGCAGGAAATCACCACCGACGCTTTCAGCCTGAAGCTCGAGCATGATTTCAATGACAATGTCTCGGTACGCAACTTCAGCCGCGTGGCCCGTGTCCGTCAGGACCTGCGTGCGTCCGGCCCGGAAGGCGCGTCGACGGCGTGTCTGGCCAACGGTCGTCAGCCCAACGGCGCGGCGTGTACCGCAGGCCTGGCGCCAGGCTACTTCCAGCCAAGTGGCGGCTCCCTGGGTAACGCTCGCGATACCCAAAACAAGATCTTCACCAACCAGACCGACGTGACCACGCGTTTCGCCACCGGCTTCATTGACCACACCCTCGTCACCGGTGTGGCGCTGACCCGTGAAGAGTACGAGGCCAATACCGGCAACTGGCTGCGCACCGGTTCCGGCGCAACCATCGTTCCGCCACCTGTGAGCATCAGCGACCCGAACTCCTACTGGGCCGGTGATCACAACTTCGTTCGCGCCAGCCACATCGACGGCGAGCTGAATAACCGCGCCGCCTATGCTTTCGACACGCTCAAGTTCAACGAGCAGTGGGAAATCAACGGCGGCGTGCGCTATGAGCGTAACGACGGCAGCTCGGTCACCGACGCCTATGCCACCAACGGTGTCGTAACGCCAGGTTCGCGCTTCCACAACACCGACGACCTGACGTCCTACCGCCTGGCCCTGGTCTACAAACCAGCGGAAAACGGCAGTGTCTACGTCGCCTACGGCAACACCAAGACGCCGTCCCAGGCCACCGTTAACGGCGGTTGCTACACGGCGGCGCGGGGTACTACTGCGGCGTCCAACAACTGTAATGCTGATCCGGAGAAATCCATCAGCTACGAAATCGGCACCAAGTGGGACTTCTTCAACAGCGCGCTGTCCCTCACCGGCTCGGTATTCCGCAACGACCGCACCAACTACAAAGTGGCGAGCAACGACCCAAGCAACCTGACGGGCGAGCAGACCCTCGACGGTGAAGCGCGTGTCGATGGCGCGTCCCTGGGCTTGTCGGGCGCGATCACGGACAAGTGGAAGATCTTCGCCAACTACACCTACCTGCACACCGAAGTGCTGCAGAGCGTCAGTGATTTCACCAAGCTGACCACCGGTGTCGATGCGCAGAAGGGCAAGCCGCTGACCTTCACGCCGAAGAACGCAGCCAGCATCTGGACCACGTACGATCTGCCGTATAACTTCCAGGTCGGCTACGGTCTGACCACCCAGAGCAAGCAGTACCTGGCCAGCGCCGATGCCGCACCGACTTCGTCGGGCTACACCGTTCACCGCGCCATGGTGGCCTACAAGGTCAACCGTAACCTGGGCCTGCGTCTGAACGTCAACAACCTGTTCGACAAGGACTACCTGACCCGCATCCGCAACAACGGCTGGGCGACACCGGGCGATGCCCGTGCCGCCGTGCTGTCGGCTGACTACACCTTCTAACCGACGCCGTAACAACACAAAGCCCCTGCGGTTGAAGCCGCAGGGGCTTTGTTGTTTTTGGCGCTCAATTTTTGATTTGGAACCGGACCTGTAGGAGCGGGCTTTAGCCGCGAGAGCGCGCTCCCGGCTAAAGCCGGTCCTACAGGGTTTCGAATTAGGCTACAGCCGCAGCCGGCTTCTGCCCTGCCAACCCCTGGGCCAACGCCGCCAACACCATCTCACCCATGCGCGTGCGAGTCTGCACGGTGGCGCTGGCTCGGTGCGGTTGCAGCACCACGGTTTCCAGCTCGAACAGCTCGGTCGGTACGTTCGGCTCATCCACGAATACATCCAGGCCAGCCCCGGCAATCGAGCCGGTCTGCAAGGCGGCGACCAAATCCGGTTCGTTGACCAGGCTGCCCCGTGCGACGTTGATCAGGTAACCCTCGGCGCCCAACGCGGCCAGAACCTGGGCATTGATAATGCCCTTGGCCTTGTCGGCAGCGGCGGCGACGATCAGGGCGTCGCTCTGCCGGGCCAGTTCGACCAGGTCTTGGACGAAGGTGTAAGGCACGTCATCCATGGCGCGCAGGTCGGTGTAGCTGATCGGGCAACCGAAGGCAGCGGCGCGGGTGGCGACGGCGCGGCCCACTCGGCCCAGGCCGACGATGCCGACACGCATGCCGCTGAACTGCCGGGCCAGGGGAATCGGCGCCAGCGGCGTCGGGCTTTTTGGCCAGGCGCCGCTGCGCACATAACGGTCAGCGGTGTTCAGGCCGCGACAGGTAGAAATCAGCAGGCCGATAGCCAGGTCGGCGACGTCTTCGGTCAGGGCGCCGATAGTCGCCGTGACATGAATGCCACGGTCGCGGGCATAAGCCAGGTCCACGGCATCGGTGCCGACGCCATTGACCGCAATCACTTTCACTGCAGGTAACTGCTCCATTACTGCGCGAGTAATGCCGGTATGGCCGCCAGTCACGACGGCTGTGATGTTGGCGCCATGCTCACGCAGGTAGGCGGCCTTGTCGGTTTGCTGGAAGTACGGGCGCACGGTGTACAACTCGTTCAGGCGCGCGTTGATCTCGGGGATCAGGATCGGACTCAGTTGCAGAACTTCAGCTTTCATCTTTTATCACTCACAGAATCGGGGTCGATCAGCCACGGCCGACAAACGGCATGTTGGTGGCCATGACAGTCATGTTCAGCACGTTGGCCGAGAGCGGCAGCCCGGCGATGTAACGCACGGCATCAGCGATGTGTTTGACGTCGATCATCGGCTCCACGGCGATCTCGCCGTTGGCCTGGCGCACGCCTTTGGTCATGCGCACTGACAGCTCGGTCAGGGCATTGCCGATATCGATCTGGCTGCAGGCGATGTTGAACTCGCGGCCATCCAGCGCCAGGCTCTTGGTGATCCCCAGCACGGCGTGCTTGCTGGCGGTGTAAGGCGAGGTGAACGGGCGCGGGGTGTGGGCGGAAATCGAACCGTTGTTGATGATCCGGCCACCTTGTGGCGACTGCTTGCGCATCAGGCCGAAGGCCGCGCGGCTGCACAGGAAAACGCCGGTGACGTTGGTGTTGATCACGTTCAGCCAGTTTTCCACTGGCAGCTCGTCCACCGGCACGGCAGGGGCGTTGACGCCGGCGTTGTTGAACACCACGTCGACGCGGCCATAGACCTCCTCGATGGTCGCGAACAGCGCGTCGACACTGGCCGGATCACGCACATCGCTGGACACAGCCAGCACTTCGCCGCCTTGTTCACGGGCCAGAACTTCCAGTTCCTGCAACGGTTCGATACGGCGGCCGGTGACCACGACCTTGTAGCCATCAGCCAGAAGGCTCAGGGCCACTGCGCGGCCGATGCCGCTGCCAGCGCCGGTGACCAGGGCGATTCTCGGGAGGGTGTTGTCAGTCATTGTTCTATCTCCTGCTTATCGTTTGGATGGGTCAGGCGGCGCGACGCCCACCGACACGTACTTCGAGTTGGCCGATACCGGCAATGCCTGCGGTGATCACGTCACCGCTTTGCAGCGAATCCACACCCGGCGGCGTGCCGGTCATGATCAGATCGCCGGGCAGTAATTGAATGGAACGAGACAGGCGACTGACAATTTCAGCCACCGTCCAGATCTGGCTTTCCAGATCCGAGCGCTGGCGCTCCACGCCGTTGACGCTCAACCACAGCGCGCCCTGACTGGGGTGGCCTAATTCACTGGCCGGGCGGATCGGCGTGATCGGTGCCGAGCCGTCGAAAGCCTTGGCCGCTTCCCAGGGTTGGCCGACCGCCTTGGCCGCCATTTGCAGATCGCGGCGAGTCATATCCAGGCCAGCAGCGTAGCCAAAGACATGCTCCAGCGCCTGGGCTTCGTCGATCTCGAAACCGCCCTTGCCGATAGCAACCACCAGTTCTATCTCATGGCAGAATTGCTCGGTCTGGCTTGGAAACTCCAGCTCGCCGACGGCATCGATCACCGCTGTGGCGGGCTTCATGAAAAAGGCTGGCATTTCCCGCGGTGCATTCTGCGAATCGCCCCAGTGGTAGTTGCGCCCCAGGCAAAACACCCGGGCAACCGGAAAGCGCGCGGTGCTGTTCTCCACCGGCAGGCTGCGCACGTGCCCAGGTTCAAATACGTAATCAATCATGTTCATTCCTCGGGCGAGTCCAGTCGTCAGTGATCAGCCTACGGGATCAGTGACGCGCAAAGTTGGACAACGCGGTGTTCAAATTGGAGTAAAAACGGCGAAGTGCAGGGAAGAAAAAGGCGTACTCGCGTACGCCGTTGCCCATAGGGGGAGGGCATAAGGTCACACGTACAACGGATCCCCAGGCCGTGTGAAAACTGCTGCGCTCGACAATCCTGCGTTAAAAACAGGCTCGGAATGCTCATTTAGAGGCCTAAACTCCGCTTCCTCGCCTGTTTTTGCCTTGTCTTGCCTTCGCTCGCGACGTTTTCACACGCCCTGGATTACGACTTCAGTTCGATGCGGTAGATCTTGCCCAGCAGCAGCGAGTAGGACAGGGTGCCGATCGCCGCCACGCCGCCGATAAACCAGAAGGCGTAGGCAAAGGTCCCGGTGACATGCAGGATCTGGCCGATAACGATGGGCGTGACGATCCCGCCGATGTTGGCTGCCAGGCTGGTGATGCCCCCGGTCAGGCCGATCAGTTCCTTCGGTGCGATTTCCGATACCGCCGCCCATGAGGACGAAGCGATACCCTGGGCGAAGAAGGCGACGGTCAGCAGGGCAATGCACAACTCGTTGGAGTCAGTGAAGTTGACCAGCATGATCGACATGCCCAGCGCCGAACCCACCACCAATGGCAGCTTGCGCGAGATTGACAGGGAGAAACCGCGACGGATCATCCAGTCGGCAATCACCCCGGCCAGCAGCACGCCGACGGTCGCGCCAATGAACGGCAGGATGGCGAAGATACCGACCTTGACCATGGTCAAGTGGCGCTCTTCGATCAGATAAGTCGGGAACCAGGTCAGGAAGAAATACAGTGCCGAAGTGCTGGCAAACTTGCCCAGGCAGATGGCCCAGACCTGACGATATTTCATCAGCTCGACGATCTGTGCCCACTTGAATTTGTTCTTGTCCTTGCTGGCCTTGACCAGTGCGCCGCCGTCCTCGATGTAGGCCAGCTCTTCCTTGCTGACTTTCTTGCAGAACATCGGGTCGCGATAGACGTACAGCCAGATGATGCCGAACACCACGCCGACGATACCGGTGCTGTAGAACACATGGCGCCAGTCGTAGGTCGTGGCCAGCCACAGCAGTGCGCCGGTGAAGAGCGCCGTACCCAAGTACTGGCCGCACACGTAGATACTGCTGGCGGTGCCGCGTTCCTTGGCCGGGAACCACACCGTTACGGCGCGGCTGTTGGCCGGGAAGGCCGGGGCTTCCATGGCGCCGATGGCCAGGCGCAGACCGAACAGCGACGCGAAGCCGCCGGCAAAGCCTTGGCACACCGTGACCGCCGACCAGGAGATCAGCGAAGCGCCGTACGTGAAGCGCGAACCGAAGCGGTCGGCGATAAAGCCGGCGGGCACCAGGGCGAAGGCGTAGGTCCAGGCGAAGGCGGAGAAGATCAGGCCCATTTCCACTTTGTCCAGGCCAAGGTCCTTGGCCATGAACGGTGCGGCGATGGAGATGTTCACACGGTCTACGTAGTTGATGATGGTGGCGATCAACAACAGCGAGAGCATGAACCAGCGACGACGGGAGGGCAGACGAGCCGGTGCTGCTGCCGCGGAAGCGGCGACACGGGCGTCGATAGCCTGAATGTCAGGATTCGACATGGGTGTTTCCTCACTGTTTTTATTGGTGTCGGAGAAGCCTCTTCAAGTTATCGTACGACCACGCAAATACAACCGAGCGCTTAGAACGTTTTTGGATTTCAAGCCGCAGGCGTTGATATTTGTCCAAGAAATCCGCGACGGGCCGGACCGTGCAGGAATCATGAAAAAACTGACGAGAGCTTCGTCTTAGAGCCTTCGTAATGTGACAGAAAGAATATTTTTTCTTGGACATTGTCAGACCGTGGCGTGAAGAGGTTTTCACGAAAAATGTCGTCTGACATGTGACAAGATTGGCCGCCGCTGAAGACTTCTTGACGCGCTTCCCAGGCAAGCGCATCAGATAGCTCGTCATCGACGCGGCGGCTATTCGAACAAGAGGTCCCGAGATGGATTCAGCGATTCAAGTGCCGACCTATGGCATGCAACAGCGCAGCGAGCGCCCCGATTTCTACATTCGCGACAAACACGCCCGCAGCGCTGAAACGGGGCCGCATCGTCACGAGTATTTCCAGATCCAGGTCAACCTGGGTGGCGATACCGTGCAGCATATCGGCGGCGTGGTCCGGCCGTTTCCGCGCAACGCCCTGGCGTTTATCCTGCCGCACAAGCTGCACCTGATCCCGCACCCGGACGACGGCAATTTCCTGCTGATCAACTTTGCCCAGACCTTCCTCATGCCGCAGCTGCAATGCGACCCGCTGGACCTGGAAGACGTGCCCATTGCCCTGGCGCCGGAGCTGTCGCCGTTTCGTTTTCAGGAGAGCCTGGACTTCATTCTCGATCAGGCCGACTTCGCTGAAATCGAGACCTTGCTGATGCGCATGCGCAGGCTCGATCAACAGCGCCAGTTCGGCACCCGGGAGATTCTCAAGGGTTGCCTGCTGCAACTGATCGGCACCGTTTGCGAGCGCTTTGCCGAGCAGATCAAGGTGCTGGCCGACGACAACGCCGCCGAACGCAGCCGCCGCGATGCGTTGGCGCGGATGTCGGAATACGTGCGCAAGAACCTTAGCGACCCGGACTTGAGTTTGAAAAAAGCCGCGTCTGCCGCCTTCCTCTCGCCCAATTACCTGACCCACTGGTTGCGCAAGGAAGTGGGCAAGACCTTCAGCGAGCTGGTACTGGAACGGCGCATGCACCTGGCCCGCACCCTGCTGCTTAACGACACCAAACCCGTAGGCGAAATCGCCCGGCTGTGCGGCTTTGCCGACGAAGCCTACTTCTCCCGGCGCTTCCGCAACGCCCACGGCATGCCGCCGGGGCAGTTTCGCAAGCAGCGGGATGTGTAAGAGGGAGAGGCATCCGACCCTGTGGGACCGGCTTTAGCCGGGAAGGCAATGGGGCAGGAGATAGAAATGTGTCGATCATGCCTAAGCCTTCCCGGCTAAAGCCGGTCCCACGGATTAGGGGTATGACGCGCTTCGGCCTGGGTCAGTGAACGATCAAGCAAGGCTTTAAGCCCTTGCCCCAGGTGCACAACCGAAAACGCCAGATCGCGTTTCGGGCCGCAGTCCTGGTCAGCGGATTCATAGGCAACGGCCAGCAGACAGCGCAGCATGTCGCAGGCCTGGGTGAGGTTTTGTTCGAGGGTTTCTGGGGGATCGGGGACTAGTGTGGACATCGCTTATTACCTTCATGAGGCCACCCCCTTATCGGTCTCAAGGACAAGGGAGGTGACGGCTGTATGCAGGTTGAGACCCGAGGGAATAAGCAAAGCTCGGCCAGACCGAAGTCTGCCCGCAACAGCCGCCATAAAGCGTGAAGCCAGATGGCATGTGCTGCAAATTCCTGACGCCGGGGTCTCAATCCCGACCACTGGTTTTCAGTGGCGGGGCGCAGACTAGTCGTGGAAATTCACAGGCACAATGCGGTCGGGATTGTTTAGGAAACTTCACTCAAGAGAAAGAGACGCGTCCTGCAAATTCGTCACATTTGGTGTGGCGCCTGAGCGTTTTTAGATGTCTGTAGGACCGGCTTTAGCCGGGAAGACGCTATGACGGGCGACAGAGTTGTATCGACCATGGCTACGCCTTCCCGGCTAAAGCCGGTCCCACATGATCTGTGGGACTGCCGAGCTACACGCTCGGCTCCAGCCGCACTATCTGCGCCACAAAATCAATAAACGCCCGCACCTTCGCCGGCGGCAGATGCCGTGAAGGGTAGAGCGCGTAGAGATAAAAACTTTCCCCGGTCCACTGCGTCAGCAGCTCGACCAACTGCCCGCTGGCGATCAGGTCTTCGACGCCACTGGCCTTGACCCTGGCAATACCGGCACCAGCCAGGCAGGCGCCGATCAGGGTGCCGGATTCGTTGACCAACAGCCGGCTGCTGGTCTTGACCGGGGTCACCTGGCCCGACAGACCGTATTCCCATTCCAGGGGGAGCCCGGTCATGGCGCTGCGCATCTGGATGCAGGCGTGATGGACTAGGTCCGCAGGCGTCTGCGGCGTGCCGTATTTTTTCAGATAGGCAGGGGAGGCCACGGTGGTGGTACGGGTTTCCAGCAGTTTGCGCGCGACCAGGGACGAAGAGGGCGGCTGGCCGAAACGCACGGCGATATCAAAGCCTTCGGCGACCAGATCGCCCAATTGCTCGCGCACGATCAGTTCCAGGGATATTTCCGGGTAGCGGTCGAGAAAGGTCGCCAGATGCGGTGCGATCATACGTCGCGAGAAGTAGGCATCGACATTGACCCGCAAGCGTCCACGCACCGCAGTAGAGGCTCCCGAGGCCATATTCACGGCATCGCCGATGCCGGAGATCAACGGGCTGATCTCACCGTATAGCCGTCTGCCTTCATCCGTCAGCGTTACCGAACGGGTGGTGCGATCGAACAGGCGCACGCCGATGCTGGCTTCCAGCCGCCCCACTGCACGGCTGACCCCGGAAGGCGACATGCTCAGGGCTTCGGCGGCCCGGGCAAAGCTACCGCTATGCACGATGGCGGCCAGGACGCTGATATTGGCCAACAGGCGACCGTCGAAACTCATGATTCACTCGTGCGTAAAAGTCATTAAGCATGTGAGTCGATAGGCATTCTGTCAACGATGCCAGCGCCCTATCCTTGATTCCTGTCTCTTTTCCAGCCAACAGGAATCACAGCATGTATGTCATTACGGGGATTACCGGCAAAGTCGGCGGTGCGGTCGCGCGGGCGTTGCTCAGCAATGGGCAAACTGTGCGTGCCGTGCTGCGCGACCCGGCCAAGGCTGCGGCCTGGCAGGCATTGGGCTGCGAGGTGGCCCTTGCCCATATGGAAGATGCTCAGGCCCTGACCGAGGCGTTCAAGGGCGCGACCGGGGTATTTATCCTGCCGCCATCGGAGTTCGATCCGGCGCCGGGTTTTCCGCAGGCGCGGGTGGTGATCGACGCCGTGGTCCAGGCCATTGCGGCTGCCCGGCCACAGAAAGTGGTGTGTATTTCCACTATCGGCGCGCAGGCCAGGCAAAGCAATCTGCTGACCCAGCGTACCATGATGGAAGACGCCTTGCGCGCACTGCCGGTGCCGGTGACCTTCCTGCGGCCGGGCTGGTTCATGGAAAACGCTGCCTTCGACCTGGCCAGCGTCCTTGAGCAGGGGGTTATCCACAGCTTCCTGCAACCGCTGGACAAGACCGTCCCTATGATCGCCACCGATGACGTCGGCCGCTGCGCTGCCAATTTGTTGCAGCAACAGTGGCAGGGTGAGCGGGTGATTGAACTGGAAGGCCAGCAGGTCTCACCGAATGACATCGCCCGCACCTTCGCCGAAATCCTTGGCAAACCTGTGCGCGTCGAAGCCGTGCCCCGTGACGGCTGGGAAGCCTTGTTCCGCAGCCAGGGCGCACAAAACCCCTTGCCGCGTGCGCGGATGATCGACGGTTTCAATGAGGGCTGGATCTGCTTTGAAGGAGATGAGGCGCAGCGGGCCAGGGGCGAGACTCGGTTGGAGACGGTGTTGCGGAGGGTAGTGGGCGACGCAAAAATTTGAATCGCAATGAGATGTCCATGCAGGAGCCGCCTCTGCTGGCGGTCTTGGGTAGACAACGCCATGGAGCCTGCCGATGAATCTGGATTTCGAATGGCTGTTGCTGCTGGCCGTAGCCGTTCTGGGTATGGCAAAGGTAGCGGCATGGCGTCGAGTGGGCATTCCCGGCGTGAGCTTTCTGGCCGATATGTTCCCGCTGATTCTGGTGGTTTTCCTGATCCGCGCCTTTGTCGTGGAGCCGTTCAGGATTCCCTCGGACTCCATGCTGCCAACCCTGGAGTCCGGCGATTTTATTCTGGTGAACAAGTTTCTCTATGGTCTGCGTCTGCCACTGTCCGGGTTGAAGATGCTCAATGTCGGAAGTCCGGAACGCGGCGATGTATTTGTTTTCCGATATCCACAGGAGCCGAGTATTCACTACATAAAACGTATTGTTGGGCTGCCCGGCGATACGGTTTCCTACGAGGACAATCAGCTGTCTATCAATGGTGTAAAAGTCCCTGAAACAGTGGTTGCCAGCCTTTTCGATGGCGCATTCCGGCATCGATTCCATGAGCAGCTCGGTGCTGGCAGCCATGATATCTACGTCGACCCGGATGGCCGACAAAGCTACCGGCCCATCTGGGCGTTCGAGCATCTGCAGAACTGCAGTTACCGGGTTGGCGCGGTCAGCTGCCGTGTTCCCGAAGGCTATTACTTTGGGATGGGCGACAACCGCGACAACAGCGCTGACAGCCGCTACTGGGGTTTTGTACCGGCGGCCAATATCGAGGGTAAAGCCTTTCTGGTCTGGCTGAATGTGCTGAACCCCGGGCGCATTGGCCTCATTCATTAACGTCAAAGGTAGGTTGAACATGAACACGTTAATCTCAAAAAACCTGACCATCCCCCGCCTGGGTTTCGGCACCTTCCGCATGCCGGGCGATGAGTGCAAGGCGGTGGTCGAGAGCGCTATTGAAGTGGGCTACCGGCATATTGATACCGCCGCCATGTACGACAACGAAGCTGCAGTCGGCCGTGGTATCAAGGCGTCGGGCGTGCCTCGGGACGAGTTGTTTGTCACCACCAAGGTCTGGCATGACCAGCTTGAACCGGCCGCAATCAGCAAGGCGCTGGACGTCAGCCTGGGCAAGTTGGCGATGGAGTACGTCGACCTGTTCATGGTCCATTGGCCGTCGCCTTCGATGAATATCGAAGCAATCATGAACACCCTGGTGTCCCTGCGCGACAGCGGGCGGGTGCGCGGTATTGGCGTGTGCAATTTCAATTTGTCGATGCTGCGCGAAGCCATCGATCAGTTCGGTGCGCCCATTGCGGCGGTACAGGTCGAGTACCACCCGTTTCTCGATCAGAGCCGCCTGCTTGATTACCTGCGCGGCAAGGACATCCCGCTGGTGGCCTATGCACCGCTGGCTCAGGGCCGCGCGGCGAATGATCCGCTGCTGACGCAGATCGGCAACAAGCACGGGGTCACCGCTGCGCAAGTTGCCCTGGCCTGGCTGCTTGATCAACCGGGCGTCATTGCGATTCCCAAGGCCCGGCATGCCGAGCGCCAGCGCTCGAATTTCGCCGCGCAGGACATCGCCCTCGACGACGAAGATCGCCGGGCCATTGCCGCCTTGCCCAAGGACCAGCGCTTTGTGCAACCACCGTTTGCGCCGGACTGGAATGCCTGATTGAGGGCGCGCGTCCTGGTCGGGAGCAAGGTAAAGTCAGGGTTCTTACTTTGTGTCCGGCCAGGAACAACGCCTTGATGACTCCGCGAACCCTGCTCCCCTATGCGCTGCTGGCTGGCGCGCTGGCTTCGGCCCCGGCAATGGCCTACGAAAGCGAAAACGCTATCCCGCTGGATTTCGGCCTGGAAGCGGGCGGGGCGCTGGAGCAGGGTTTGAGCATCAAGCTCGACGGGCGCGACGTCAGCATTGCGACCCGCCTGACCAACAACGCCAATAGCGCGCAGAAGATCAGCTGGTACGCCAACACGCCGCACTTCGGTGTGCTGGGCGAGGGCGAGGAGTACGCGGACAAATCGTTTGCCGATATCAATGCGCGCTTCAATGGACAGCCGAGCAAGGCGGCGGTCTATCAGCGTGGCTATTTCATGGGCCGGGATATCACCTCCGAGCTGGCCCGGGCCGGGCTGGGGCCGTTGCCGGATTTTCAGGTCGACAGTAAACGCTTGACCGTACAGGGCCTGCATCCCGAGCGGTGGCAGGGTTATGTCGCCTATACATGGCACGAGAATTTGCTGCCGGGGGCGTCGGGCAATATCAATGTGAGTTATCACGCCCTGCCTTTCTTTGCCTTGGCCAGCCTCGACTCGGCGCCTTTCAATCAGATCGTGCAGCAACACTGCGGCGACCCCGACGCCGTGCGCCAGCGCCTGCATCAGGCGGCGGGGGCGATCACCGAGGTCATGGTGGAAAGCTACGAGGTGCCGGTGAGTTTCATGCTGATGCGTGATGTGCCGGTGGAAATTGTTCAGCCGCCGCGTAACTGGCAGCAGGCGCAACCGGTGGTGTCGCTGGTGTGCGGATTGAGCAATCCGAGGTTGCAGGCTTCTGTGTCCGGCACCGTCGCCAACGCCAATCTGAGCCTGTCGGTGTTGGTCATTTCCGCCCTGGCCAACGAGCAGGTGCAGCAATGAGGGCCGCCGGTTTTCTGCTTGCCGGCCTGTTGCTGGCACAAACAGCCGCGGCAGACGTCACGGCCTTTGATTATCAGTTGGGCGCAACCAAGGTGACCGAGGACGGCCAGCAGATCCTGATCCATGCCGCGCCGCCGCTTACCATCGCCATTCTGCCGGGCGGGCACAACTGGCCGCTGCTGTCGCTGGGCGAGGACGGGCGGATTTACGCCGGAAGCAAGGTGCTCGATGCCGCGACCGGGCAACTGCTGAAACAGAGCGACGCGACCTTGTTGCTGCCCCATGGCGTCGAGGTCACGGCGTTGTCCGGCGGCTATCGTGTGCGACGTGAGGGGCGCGAGTGTCATCTGACATTGGCGCAGTTGCACCTTGGTCCAGGCAAGACTGCGCTGCAAAACCTGCAGGACAGCAACCTGATGCTGACGGCCAGCGAAAACGGCCTGTTGGCACTGGTCACGCAGTTTGGTGCGCAGGGTCGGGCCGATAATTACCGGATCGAAAGCATCGATGCGCGGACGTGCAAGGTGACGCTTGGCAAGAATCTGGGCAATCCGGATCTGTTGGTTGAGCTTGGGCATTCTGCCAAGGGCGGCTGGTGGCTGACTGGCTCCATCGAACAGACGCTGTTGCGCTCCGCGGATGGCCGACAATGGCAGCCGCTGAAGTTGCCTGCAGGGTTGTCTTCGCTGATCAGCAGCTATGTGGTCGACCAGGACGAAATCTGGCTGGCGGCGATTCTGCCGGACGATACGCCCAGCCCTTATCTGTTGGCGTATTCGGGGGATGGCGGGCGGCACTGGCGCAATCTGGTTGAGAATGACCCGCGGCTGGCCAAGGTTCCGGCGGCCTGGCTGGAAGGGCAGAAGCGCCGGATTGCGCAGCCTTGAGGCAATTAAAAGAAGTGGAATGATATTTGTGGGACCGGCTTTAGCCGGGAAAGGGCCGGTACCGCCGCTGCATTTTCTTGATCATCAAGAACGCCTTCCCGGCTAAAGCCGGTCCCACAATAGGACTGTGTTTTCCCGTTCGACAGGTGCGTTACAGACCCAACTCCGAAAGCCCCGGATGATCATCCGGCCGACGGCCCAGGGGCCAGTGGTATTTGCGTTCGGATTCCTTGATCGGCATATCGTTGATGCAGGCAAAACGGTTGGCCATCAGGCCGTTTTCGTCGAACTCCCAGTTCTCGTTGCCGTAGGAACGGAACCAGTTACCCGAATCGTCGTGCCATTCGTAGGCGTAACGCACGGCGATGCGGTTGTCGGTGAAAGCCCACAATTCCTTGATCAGGCGGTAATCCAGTTCCTTGGCCCACTTGCGCGTCAGGAAACCCTTGGCTTCTTCACGGTTATTGGCGAACTCGGCGCGGTTGCGCCATTTGGTGTCCAGCGTATAGGCCAGTGAGACTTTCTCCGGGTCGCGGCCGTTCCAGCCGTCTTCGGCCAGGCGCACCTTGAGGATGGCCGATTCGCGGGTAAAGGGTGGCAGCGGTGGACGGGTTGCAGGAGCGGACGTCATGGCAGCGATACCTCGGGCAGGAAAGGTCATGGGTGTTTGGCAATAGCGTTTTGCAACAGCATCCGGGCAACCTCGCGTGCACTGTCGGCGGCGCTGTAGTCGCCCATCACGCGGGCCAGGGTGATGGCACCGTCGATCAGGATCAGCAGATGTTTGGCCAGAGCCTCGGGGTCCGTCGCGGGCAGTTGTCGGCACAGTTGCAGGCAGTAATCGAGCAGCTTCTGCTTATGTTCCTTGGCCACCAGGCGCACCGGGTCGGCCGGGTCGCCGATCTCACCGGCGGTGTTGATAAAGGCACAGCCGTGGAAGCCTTCGGACTCGAACCAGCCCTTGAGCACGCTGAACATATTGAGGATGCGACCCTCGACTGTTTCAGCCTTGTCGGACTCGCTGCGAAACCAGTTCATCCAGCGAATATCCCGCGCGCTCAGGGCCTGGGCGGCGATGTCTTCCTTGGTGGCGAAGTAGCGGTAGATGCTCTTGCGCGCCACCCCTGACGTGCGCACCAGCAGGTCCATGCCCATGGCGTGGATGCCGTTGCGGTAGATCAGTTGCTCGGCGGTGGCGAGCACCTTGGCTTGTACGGGAGAGGTCGATGTCTTGTTCATGGTGTGAAAGGTAGAACGATCGTTCTACCTCGTCAAGCAAATCTTGCATTGATTTGTGGGCGCGAGGCTTGCCCGCGAAAGGGCGGTGTGCCTGATACCTCTCTGCAGGGCACCACTGTCAACTGAATGAATATGGTTTTTGTGGGACCGGCTTTAGCCGGGAAGGCGGTATATCAGGCGAGAGAAATATATGGACCCTTCCGGTGCCTTCCCGGCTAAAGCCGGTCCCACATTGATTTCGTGTTTGCGGCGACAGCGAACTTGGCACGCAAATAAAGATCAGTTCCTGTGGACCGTTTTTTTGATGGCCCCTGATGAAGGAGGACCCGCGTGTTTTCGAACTTCAAGTCTTTTGTGCTGCTTTGCGTCCTGTTCGCCGCAGGCAGTTGCAATCTTCAGGCGGCCGATGCGCCTGCTGCTGCGGCACCGCCTGCATCCGCCCCTGCTGCCGCTGCGCCAGCTGCTGCTCCAGCCCCGGCACCGGCCCCCGCTGCGGAGCCGGCCAAGCCGGAAATCCTCGTTCAGGGCGGCCTGCTCGGGGCGATCAGTTCCGGCATCGATACGGTGCAGGACAATCTCGACCTCAATGGCAATGTCATCGATACCTGGCGTCTGCGTGCCGATCTCGCTGCCGATGAGTTGGGCGATCTGGTCAACAAGCCGAGCAAGCGCTCGCCCTGGGGAGTCATTGGGGACTTTATTGCGCTGTCGGTGGTGTGGATCGGCGCCTTTGCCGTGCTGACGACCCTGGGCCACTTGCTGGTGCGCCGGGTAAGCCGTCGGCCCTGGATAGTCAGGCATCCGCGTGTGCAGGCCCTGCTGAGCTACCTGCTGCCCTATACGCTGCCAGCGCTGATCAGCCTGCCGTTGACGCTGTATGTCAGCCATTTCCTGCCGACTTCAATCGGTCGCGCTCTGGCCCTGTGCTTTGCCTACGCCACCAGCAGCGGCATCGTTTCCACTTCGGTGCTGCTGTGCGTGATCGTGATGTTCAACTACGGTCACAAGCGCGCCGCCGTCGGCATGATCCGCCGCTATGCGCCAAGGCCTTTGTTCATGGTGGGCTTTCTTGCGGCCTTGAGCGATGCCCTGACCAGCCCGCAGATCTCCCGCCAGTTGGGCGATAACGTCACCACCAGTGCCGGGGTTTTCGCCGGGTTGTTTGCTTCGGTGCTGTTCTGCCTGCTGATCATCAAGGTGCGCCGACCCATTGCCCATCTGATCCGCAACCGCTCCCTGAGTACCCGCCTGCGCCGCCCGGCCTTGCAGGAGTCGCTGAAAGTCTTTTCCAACCTCTGGCATTTGCCGATCCTGTTGATGATTCTGGTATCGGCGGTGCACCTGATCGGCGCCGGGGAGGACAGCCAGAAGGCCCTGCGTTGCGCCTTGCTGACCACGGTGTTGCTGATCAGTACGGTATTTCTCAGCACGGTGTTTCAGCATTTATTCAAGCCTGTGGATCAGGCCGAGCGCCATGGCAGTGTCTACAAGACCCGCCTGCTGGACCTGCTCTATGCGCTTTTGCGTATCGTCCTGGCCCTGTCCTTTATCGAAATTCTCGGGCGTATCTGGGGATTTTCCCTGTTCGAATTTGCCCGGCGCAACACCGTGGGCCGGGTCATCAGCGATTCGCTCAGCAGTATCGGCCTGATCCTGCTGGTCACCTGGCTGTTGTGGGTGGTGCTCGACACGGCGATTCAGCAGGCGCTTAAACCTCCCGCCAGCAGTCGCTCGACGCGTCAGCCGAGCACACGGACCAAGACCATCCTGCCGCTGCTGCGCAATGCGATCAAAATCGTCCTGGTGGTGATTTGTGCCATTACCACCATGGCCAACCTGGGGATCAACGTCGCGCCGCTGCTGGCCGGTGCCGGAGTGGTCGGCCTGGCCATCGGTTTCGGCTCGCAACAACTGGTGCAGGACGTGATCACTGGTCTGTTCATCATCATTGAGGACACCTTTTCGGTGGGCGACTGGGTGGTGCTCAGTACCGGCCACTCCGGCACGGTGGAAAGCCTGACCATCCGCACCGTGCGCCTGCGTGACGGCAAGGGTTTCGTGCATTCGGTGCCTTTCGGCCAGATCAAGGCGGTGACCAATCAGTCCCGGCAGTTCGCCTATGCGTTCTTCTCGGTGCAGTTCACCTATGACTCGGATATCGACTCGGCCCTGTCGCTGATCCGTGAAACCGGCAACTCCATCACCGAGGACCTGCTGCTCAAGGGCAACCTGCAAGGGCCGCTTGAAGTGTTTGGCGTGGATCGCATGGATCTCAACGGCGTGGTACTGACCGCGCAGTTCCGAACGTCCTCAGGTGGACAGTACAGTGTAGGAAGGGCCTTCAATGAACGTCTGAAAAAGCTGGTTGATAAGTCAGATGATGTACGGTTCGCCCAGACTTATCCACAGACCGTGCTCAGCCCCTACGGCGGGCCGGGCACCCAGCCACTACCGGCCGTCGAAGGCCCGCCAGCACCGCCCGCGAACAGTGGGGCGGCAACGGTTGGGGGATAAGCCTTGACGTGTTATGTTTGCAGGCGTTTTTCACCCTGAATTCCGGACCGAGCCTGCTGACTCTATGCGAATGCGCCTTATGCTGTTGGGCGGCGGGAATGCCCTCGGGCAGGCGCTGATTCGCCTGGGTGCCGAGGAAGACATTGGCTTCCTCGCACCGCGTCCGCCGCAAGACGGCTGGGACGCTGCGAGTCTGACGCAACTGCTTGATGACACCCGCCCCGATGCACTGATCAACCTTGCCTACTATTTCGACTGGTTCCAGGCCGAAACAGTGAGCGAGACCCGTCTGGCCAGCCAGGAGCGCTCCGTCGAGCGTCTGGCCGAGCTGTGCCAGCACCACAATATTGTCCTCGTGCAGCCGTCCAGCTACCGGGTGTTCGACGGTTCCCGCGCCACTGCCTACAGCGAAAAAGATGAGCCAGTGCCTTTGGGGCTGCGCGGCCAGGCTTTGTGGCGGATCGAGCAAAGCGTACGTGCGGCCTGCCCGCAACATGTGCTGCTGCGTTTTGGCTGGCTGCTCGATGACAGCGCCGATGGCGTGCTGGGTCGTTTCCTGACCCGTGCCGAGTCTCCCGATGAGCTGCTGATGGCCGATGACCGTCGGGGCAACCCTACGCCCATCGACGACGCGGCCCGGGTGATCATTTCCGTGCTCAAGCAACTGGACTGCGCCGCGCCGCTGTGGGGCACTTACCACTATGCCGGGCACGAAGCGACTACGCCGTTGGCGTTGGGCCAGGCGATCCTGACCGAAGCCCGGGCCTTGCACCCGCTGGCTTTGGAAGCACCGACCGCCCAGGCCCACGCGGCCTTCGCCGACGCCGCTGAAGAGCCCCAGCACGCCGTCCTGGCCTGCAAGAAAATTCTCCACACTTTCGGCATCAAGCCGCGCGCCTGGCGTGCGGGTTTGCCCAGCTTATTGGATCGTTACTACCGCCATGTCTAACGCACCTGTTCTGGTTACCGGCGGCGCCGGTTTCATTGGTTCTCATCTGGTTGATGCATTGCTTGCCAAGGGTTACGCCGTGCGCGTGCTCGACGACCTGTCCACCGGCAAGCGCAGCAATTTGCCGTTGGACAATCCCAAGGTCGAGCTGATCGTCGGCGACGTCGCCGATGCCGCCCTGGTCGCCCGTGCCGCCGAAGGCTGCCAGGCCGTGGCTCACCTGGCGGCGGTAGCGTCGGTGCAGGCGTCTGTGGATGACCCGGTCAAGACTCACCAAAGCAACTTCATCGGCACCCTGAACGTCTGCGAAGCCATGCGTCAGGCTGGCGCCAAGCGCGTGGTCTATGCCTCCAGCGCGGCGGTGTACGGCAACAACGGTGAAGGCCAGGCCATCAGCGAAGACACGCCCAAGGCACCGCTGACGCCTTACGCTTCGGACAAACTGTCCGGCGAGCACTACCTGAACTTCTACCGTCGCCAGCACGCGTTGGAGCCGGTGATTTTTCGTTTCTTCAATATCTTCGGCCCACGCCAGGACCCGTCGTCGCCGTACTCCGGCGTGATCAGCATCTTCGCCGAGCGAGCCGAGAAGGGCGTGCCGATTGCTGTCTTCGGTGACGGCGAGCAGACCCGTGACTTCTTCTACGTCGGCGATCTGGTCAAGCTGCTGGTGCAGGCACTGGAATTGCCGGTGGCGCCGGAAGACGCGATCAACGTCGGCCTGAACAAGACCACTTCGCTCAACCAGTTGCTCAAGGCCCTGTCCGAGGTGATCGGCCAGTTGCCAGCGGTCAGCTACCAGGCCGCCCGCCCAGGCGATATCCGCCATTCCCGGGCCAACAATGCGCGTCTGTGCCAATTGCTGGTGCTTGAAGAGCCGACGCCGTTGGTGGAAGGTCTGGCGCGTTTGTTGGGGCGTTGATGACATCCTGTGGGACCGGCTTTAGCCGGGAAGGCGTATTCCCGGCTAAAGCCGGTCCCACAGGTGTGTGCATTTCAGCTTGATACCGCAGCGCTATTGCGCACCCACTCCCGCACCCGCCCATACGGATAATCTTCCAGCCCGGCAAAGCCGCTTATCCCTCGTGCCTTCAGCTTGGTAAATACCGGCACGCTGATGCCGCACAGAAAGCGTGTCAGGCATTCCGTGCTCGGCTCATCGCCTTTGTAATCCCGATACTTGCCGATGAACTCGCTGCACAACGCCTGAAAATCCATTGTGTGCAGGTCGTCCAACGCAGGCGGTGCCGGCAGCCGGGCGACTTTCCCCGTACACACTGAACAATGCCCGCAGCGCTGCGACGCCTGATGGTCGCCAAAGTAATCGGCCAGCCGCCGGCTCAGGCATTGTTCGCTGGCAAACAACTCAAGCATCGCGTGAATACGCTGTATCTCGCTGTTTTCGTGGCTGCTGAAGTAATCATGCAGTTCGACGCTGAGCGTCTGGGCGTTGAAACCCCCGGTCAGCACGCTGTAGACATCGGTCATCTGCTTGCTTTCCAGCTCGATCCAGCCCTTCTCCTGAAAGTAATCCAGAGCCTTCACCACGCGCCCACGTTCGGCCTGATGACGCTGATACAGCGCGTCGAAATCCACCGTTGCCCAGGTCCTGGCCCTTTTTGACGTCTCAATCAATGCCTGCACGAACTGCTGACGCTCACCGTCGAAACGCTGGATCAGCGCATCGGGCTCAAGCAGAAATTTGAAGCGATACTCGGCGTAATAGGCGTAACGCGGGGCGATCAGGCCACGCAGTTCCAACTGTACCAACAAGGTCTTGAGCGGTAACGGACGTACATTGCTCTGCTCCGACAGCGGCCCGAGGAGGAATTCCCACTGGCCGTGGGGCACCGCATCGTGCAGTTCATCCAAAACGTGACGGATCCCGGACAGCTCCGGCGTATCGCCGTAGACGAAATTCTCCAACACGTTGAGGCTGTCGCGATTGGCCAGAACCAGGCAGTCCGACGCCGCACCATCACGCCCGGCCCGGCCGATTTCCTGGCTGTAGTTCTCGATGGACTTGGGCAGGTCGAAATGCACGACGTTGCGGATATCGCTCTTGTCGATGCCCATGCCGAAGGCGATGGTGGCGACGATGCAGTTGAGTTGCCCGGCCATGAACTGGCGCTGGATGGCTTCGCGTTGTTCGTTGGGCAGCCCGGCGTGATAGGCACTGGCTGGCAGGCCGTTCTGCTGCAGATGTGCGGCGATGAATTCGGCGGTTTTCTGCAGGGTGACGTAGACGATGGTGGGCTGCCCGGCCTTGGGCGCGAGCCAGTCAACCAGACGCTGGCGCTTGTCGCGCCCGGCCACGGGCTCCACCAGCAGGTTGAGGTTGGCGCGGTAGAAACCTGTGGTGACCACATCCTGCGGCGCAATGGCAAAGCGCGCCTGCATATCGGCAATCACCTGGGGCGTTGCGGTGGCGGTCAGCAGCAGCGCTTGGGGGATATTGAACTCGCGTTGGTAGTCCGGCAGTTTCAGATAGTCGGGGCGGAAGTTATGCCCCCATTCGGAGATGCAGTGGGCTTCGTCGATGACCAACAGGGAAATCGGCACCTGGGCGATAAAATGGCGAAAGCGCTCGTTCTTCAAGCGCTCCACCGACACCATCAGGATCTTTAATTCCCCCGCCCGGGCCTGGGCCATGACCCGAGCGACATCCTCGCGACTCTGCGCCGAATCAATACTGGCCGCAGCGATGCCGTGACGATGGAGGAACGCCAATTGATCCTGAATCAACGCCAAAAGGGGCGAAATAACCAGGGTCAGATGGGGCAGCATCAGAGCAGGTAGTTGGTAACAGAGTGATTTGCCGGAACCGGTGGGGAAAATCGTCGCCGCCGAGCGTCCGGCCAACACGGCACTGATGGCCGCCTCCTGACCGGGGCGAAACCGTGAATAACCGAAGACCTGTTGAAGACGCTGGTACATGGGCTGCCACTCCATTGGCTGCTGTCAGAGCCCAGCACCATAGATCGGTACGCGCACCTGAGAAACCGCCAAAGCATTACAAAAGAGCAGGGAGCATACACAGTTGTGGGACCGGCTTTAGCCGGGAATATGCCTTCCCGGCTAAAGCCGGTCCCACAGGCCTGATTCCAAACCATAAAAAGGCACCGCGAAGGTGCCTTTTTTGTTTGGAGGGGCTGCTATCAGAACTTGTAGCCGACACCAACCATGTAGACCCAAGGGTCGATATCCACGTTCACTTTGGTCTTGCCGACGCTTAGGGCTGACGGGCCGTCGACGCTGGCCTTGGTGTCGATATCGATGTACCAGACCGAGGCGTTGAGCATGATGCGATCGGTGAGCATGTAGTCCATGCCGACCTGGCCAGCAAAGCCAACCGAGTCCTTGAGCTTCAGGTTGCTGAAGCCTTCCTGTTTGCGGGTGCCGCTCAAGTCGGTGTCGAAGAACTTGGTGTAGTTCAGGCCGACGCCCACATAAGGCTGGAACTTGGAGGCCGAATCCATTGGGTAGTATTGCAGCGACAGGGTCGGTGGCAGTTGTTTCACGTCTGCCAGCTTGCCGTCCAGGCCAGCGCCCAGGCCCTTGACCGAAACGGTGTGGCTGAACGGAGTGGCCGCCAGCAGTTCCACACCAATGTGGTTGGTGATCATGTAGGCGAAAGTCAGGCCCAGTTGAGTGGAGTTATCAACCGTTGCCTTGGTGCCGGAAACCTTGGCCCCGTCCAGCTTCACGTTGCCGCTGTCCTCGTTTGGAACGACCCGTGCAGCGCCTGCGCGGACGATGAAATCACCCGGCTCGTGGGCTTGTGCAACGAGCGGAGTGCAGAGGGCAAGCGCGACAAGGGAAGCGCTGAGCAGGGACTTGTTCATGGTGGCTCCAGAGAACGTTTCAAATTGATACGTTCATGTTACGGAGCAGCACAAAGCGGATTTTGACTCAGCTCAATGAAAGGTGCGGCGGCTCAGGAATCCGGCAACTCATAGACCAGAATCTTGTCTGCTTCCATTTCGTACCCGGCAGTCGCCAGTTCGCTGCTGGAGGTCTTGACCTTCATCGGCCCCTCGATCCAGTACGGCTGATACAACTCATCGACCTTCACGCCCAGTTCACTGGTGACATGGACGATCTGGTTCGGCGGCGGTGGCGGCACATGGATGCAGGCGCCGAAATATGGCACCAGCAGAAACTCGGTGACGCGACCTTCCTCGCTGACTTCCAGCGGCACGATATAGCCCGGCAGGCGCACCTGCTGGCCGTCCAGCGCCTTGACCATCGGTGCGTCGGGGGCCAACTGGTGAGCGGCCGGTGACGACTCCACCGACAGCGCGTCGGACATCTTCGACAGGTCGTGCAGCGGCGTCATCACCGGCGCCACCTTGGGTGCGTCCGGCGGGATCATCTCTTCCCAGGTCAGCACCCGTGTCTGCGCGGCCCACAAAGATGGGCTGGCGATCAGGGCAAGCACAAGCAACAAACGATGTATTTGCCTGCTGTTCATAAGCTATCTCTCGTTATCGGTGCCTGTGGGAGCGTGGCTTGCCCGCGAAAAACGATAACGCGGTGCCTCTGATTCACCGTGTCAACTTCTTCGCGGGCAAGCCTCGCTCCCACAAAAATCCAGTTACTTCTGTTGGTTAGGTTTTTACAAACGAATCGACAAGCCATCGGCCAGTGACTGGCGATAGGCGCGCCACGCGGGCACCACGCCCATCAACAAGGCAGCAAGCAGGATGCCGCCAAGCAGCTGCCATTCATAGGCGCTGGGCAGCGACAGCGGCAAATACAAACCGTAATTGGACTGCACATAACTCTGGGCCACGGCTATCCCGGCATACAGCAAGGCCAGGCCGCTCACCGCGCCAGCCAGGGCCAGGGCAAAGGCTTCGAGGATCAACAGACTGGCGACATGCCAGGGCCGCGCGCCCACCGAACGCAGGATCGCCATCTCGCGGCGACGCTCGTTGAGGCTGGTGAGGATCGCCGTGAGCATGCCGATCAGGCCGGTCAGCACCACGAACAGCGAGATCACGAACAACGCCTGCTCCGCCGTGCCCATCAGGCTCCACAACTCCTGCAAGGCCACGCCCGGCAGAATCGCCAGCATCGGCTCGCCGCGGAATTCATTGATTTCACGCTGCACCGAGAAGGTCGCGATCTTGCTGTTCAGGCCGAGCATAAAAGCGGTGATGGCGGTGGGCGTCAGGTCCATGTTGCGGGCTTGATCAGCCGATATCCGTTCGTTGCCACGGGCCGGCACACCGTTGTGCCAGTCGATATGAATCGCCTCCATGCCGCCGAGGCTGATATGCAACGTGCGATCCACCGGCGTGCCGGTGCGCTTGAGGATGCCGACCACGGTGAACGGCTTGTCGTCGTGCTTGACCAGGCTGATCACCGCCACGCCATGGGACAACACCAGTTTGTCGCCGAGCTTGTATTTCAAGGCATCGGCCACTTCTGCGCCGAGCACTACTTCGAATGGATCGGTGGCAAACGCCCGACCCTCGGCCAGTTCCAGGTGCTGCTGGCGTCCGAACTGGTAGTGCTCGAAGTAGGACTCGTTGGTGCCCATGACCCGATAACCGCGATGGGAGTCGCCCAGGGAAATCGGGATCGCCCATTTCACCTGCTTGTCGTTGGCGAAGTGCTCGAAGCTGTCCCAGCGAATATTGTTGGTGGCATTGCCGATGCGAAACACCGAATACAGCAAAAGGTTGATCGAGCCCGAACGCGCGCCGACGATCAGGTCGGTGCCGCTGATGGTGCTGGCGAAACTGGCGCGGGCTTCGGTGCGCACCCGCTCCACGGCGAGCAGCAGGCACACCGACAGGGCAATGGCGAACGCGGTGAGGAAGGCCGTGAAGCGGCGGTTGGCCAGACTGGCCATGGCCAGGCGCAATAAATACATGTCAAACCTCAGGAGCGACGGCGGCGCGGTTCAGCTCGGCCAGGGACAGATGACGGTCGAACAGCGGGGCCAGGCTCTGGTCATGGCTGACAAACAGCAGGCTGGCTCCGGCTTCGCGGCACTCGGCAAACAACAGACGGATAAAGGCTTCCCGGGCATCAGCATCCAGCGCCGAGGTGGGTTCATCGGCAATCACCAGCTCCGGTTGGCCGATTAGCGCACGAGCAGCCGCGACCCGCTGCTGCTGGCCGATGGACAGCGAGTCGGCACGGCGCGCCAGCATGGCCGGGTCTTTCAGGCCCAAGTGAGCGAGCAGGGTGGCCGCTGCCTGATCGACGCTGCCATGGCGCGTTACGGCCCGGGCGGCGCGGCTCTTGGAGAAGCGGCAGGGCAGCTCGACGTTTTCCCGCACCGAGAGAAACGGCAGCAGATTGAACTGCTGGAAAATATAGCCGGTGTGATCGACGCGAAAACGGTCGCGGGCGCCGGCGGCCAGTTGCGTCAGCTCCTGACCGAGCAGGCGGATGCTGCCACGGTCAGGCCGCTGCACACCGCCCAGCAGGCCGAGCAACGTGGTCTTGCCGCTGCCGCTGGGGCCCTTGAGAAACAGGGTTTCCCCCGGCTCCAGGCGGAATGCCGGAATATCCAGCAACGGCGCCTGACCCGGCCAGGCGAAGCTCAGCTCGGACAGCTCGATGAGGGCCTGATCGCTCATCAGAATTTGAACGAGGCTTTGGCCGGGGTCGCTTCGGCACCGAACTGACCGCGTGGGGAAACCGCCTGCACGAGGATTTTCTGTGTGGCCGGGAAGTCCTTGAAGATCTGAGTCAGGTCCAGTTTGGTGATCACACCGGGCGCATCGCAGACGAAAACATAGTGGCCATGGATTTCGCTGTGCTCGTGGTGCTCGCCGGCTTTGGCATCGTCGTCATGGTCGTGATCCTCGACTTTGTCGCCGAACAACGGGCTTTCCAGCTTCTGCGACTGCACCGAGCAATGCGCCGCTTCCGGCACGCTGAACAGGGCGTGGGATTTTTGCAGGAACTCACGGGCGGCGACGATCTTGGCCTTGTCTTCCGGGGTACTGGCTTCGTGCTCGAAACCGACGATATTCATCGACGGGCTGTCGAACTCGAACTCCAGCGTGCGGCCGTCAAGCGCCACGTCCAGCCGCCCGACACCATGCTCGTGGGCGCCGAGGCTGCCGTGCTCGTGGGCATCGGCGGCCATCGCGGCGGTCAGGGGCAGAAGGGTCAAGGGCAGGGCGAGCAGCAGACGGCGCATAAAACAGACTCCGGACATGACTGAATGAAAATCGTTATGTGATCTTATAACAATTATTCCGGCCGGTGACTGTGAAATTTAACCTTGCACTTCCCACGGGCACACGCGACGCATCTGGCTGGCAAGGCTGTAGACCGGCTGTCGCCCGGCATGGGTGGTCCAGCGCAGGTGCTCAATCAGGCGATGTTCGTCAGGTGTCAGAAAGGCAAAGCCCAGGCGTTTGGCTTCAAGCAGGGTTTCGAGATGGCGGGCGGATTTGCCGGGTTTCATGCTGAGGCTCCTTCGTTATTGTTCAGGAGCTGCCGGGGAGAGGGTGGCAGCTGTACGCGGGTTCGCAGACCGAGGTACGAATCAACACGGCACACCCGCAGGTGTCCCACATACAGCCGCCATATAGCTTTCAGGCTAGTAGACGGTTAAACGACTCGTACTTTCGGGCTGCGAAACCCAGTCGCTGCAGTTGGTGCGGCGACCGGCGCACATTACGCATTTGGACTTTAGGCCGGGAGGTAACAGTAGCTACTAATGCTGTAGGAAGTCTCTTGAAATGACTTCCATAAATCGGCTTAAGCCCGTTCTGCTTCCAGTCTTGCCAGTTTCGGGAAAAAACTCGCCGTCGGCATTAGCAGGCGTAGCGGGTTTGGCGGGGAAGGGATAAAGCCGAGCTTATCCTTATAAAAGTTTGCGGCGTACTGATCTTTTGCATCGACCGTGATGAACGCGACCCCGGATTGCTTGGAGAGGGCATACACCCGTCGAAAGGCGTCTGCGATGAGCCTGTTGCCGAGTCCTTTGCCCTGCATTTCCCTGGCGACAGCCAAACGGCTCAAAAGCACCGCCGGCATGGGATAGCGGGGCATCTTCCTGGTCATCTCGTCGCTCAGTTCTGCCAGCGAAACTGCGCTATTGGCGAGCGTGTAATAACCACGCAGCGATCCATTTTCCAGGTAAAGAAAGGTTCGAGAGAGGTTTCTTTTTTCATCCTGACTGGAGTGCTGAGCGATGTAAGCGTTAAGGGCGGTGTGGTTTTCGCAATCGAACGCAGAGCGATCAATCGACCTGTCGTAGCCGATGGTGATGAAATCCATTCAGGCGGGGCCTCATCGAAGTGCCAGGATCTCGTTGAGTGCTTCATTCGGTTCGCCCGGATTATCAAGCAGGTGATACGCGGTGTCCGCATCCATCCAGGTCATGCCGCACGGGTCGACAAAGTGAGTCTCCTGGTCATGGATAACCGAGCAAATCGACAAGGCCTGCACCACCTTCTGTAATTCGTGCAACTCACGCTCGAGGGTGGACAACTGAAGCGTTCGTACGGTGCGAGACTTTTTCGAAACCGATGAGCCAGCCAAGGCTTTTGATGCATTGCGTTCAACGATATCACTGGCTCGTGAAACGACTTTGGCAAGTTCCGAATCGGCGGCTGGGGCTACTCGGCTGAGTTTTGATAGGGCTATTGGCTTGACCATGATAAGAATCCTTACTGGCGGCAATCGTAACATCGCGGTGCTGTGTCACTTATAGGCGGCGTTGGCAAAGTGGCAGGCTAACGCTTTAGTAGAATGCTGTGTCGGCGGGACAGGAAAATCAGAAAAAGACTACGACACTCCGAGTCTGTTTCTCTTGGCTCGGCTTTCTGCAAAAAAAGGAGAAAACGGGACATGCTACGAATTCGCGGAACCATCGGCGATCTGCCGGTGGATTTGACGCTGGAGCTGGACGAAGGCGATTGGGCGCAGTTGGGTGCGCAATTGCAGGCGGCCAAGCCTCAAGCGGCTGCGCCGATGGCGCCGGGCAAGCCTTTGAATCAGGACGATGTGATCTGGCAGACGGCCAGGGAGCTGCTGCGCCAGGCCGGGCAGATGAGTGGGCCGGATCTGCTCGCGCAACTGGAAGGGCTGACGGGCAATACCGCAGCAGGCAAGCGCCTGTTAGTGAGGTTGCGGCATAGCCCGCAAGTGAAGGTGGAAAGCAGCGCGGATACGCCGGTGTATAGCTGGGTGTAAGTGTTATCGAAGGCTCTTGTGGGACCGGCTTTAGCCGGGAAAGCGTCGGAACATCCGATAAATGCCTGTGATCCGGCAGACGTCTTCCCGGCTAAAGCCGGTCCCACAATGTTGGTCGTTAAACCTCAATACAACGCCGCAAACAACTTGCGTCGATACGCCGTCACCAACGGGTGGTCATTGCCCAGCAGGTCGAACACTTGCAGCAAGGTCTTGTGCGGCAGGCCGTCGGCGTAGCTGCGGTTGCGGATAAACAGTTTCAGCAGACCGTCCAGTGCCGCTTCGTATTGCTGGCGGGACAGATGCTGGATGGCCAGTTGGTGGGCCGCTTCGTCGTCCAATGGGTTCTGCGCCAGGCGCGCCTTGAGGTCGGCGGCGTCGGGCAGGCTGGCGGCTTCGGCGAGGAAGGTCAGTTGTGCGCGGGCGCCGGCCAGATCGGCCTTGTGCTCGTCGCTCTTGACTGCATCGAGCACGGTACGGGCTTCGCCCAGTTCGCCACGTTCGGCCAGGCAGCGCGCGTAGAGGATCAGCGCGGCAGCATTGGTATTATCTTCGCTGAGGATCTGCTTGAGCAGGGCTTCGGCTTCGGCGAAATGGCTTTCGCTAAAGGCACTCTGGGCCAGTTGCAGCGGATCAACCTCGGCCGGTGGCGGCATAACGACGTGCTGTTCGAGGATCTTGCGGATCTCTGACTCGGGTTGCGCACCGGCAAAGCCATCTACCGGCTGGCCGTCCTTGAACAGCACCACGGTGGGCAGGCTGCGGATGCCGAAGCGGGCGACGATGTCCTGCTCGATATCGCAGTTGACCTTGGCCAGCAGCAATTCGCCCTGATAACTCTCGGTGATTTGCGCCAGCAGCGGCATCAGCACTTTGCAGGGCGCACACCACTCGGCCCAGAAATCCACCAGCACCGGTTGATCGAAGGATTTGTCCAGCACCAGTTGGTCGAAGGTCGCAGTGGTGACGTCGAAGATGTACGGGGTGTCCTGGCTCATCACAAGTCTCGGGAATCTGAATGCCGTCAACTATAAAGGCCGCGAGGCTTTGCTGAAAGCGGCGAATCAGTCAGCGGTCCGTTGCGTGTGATAGAGGCTGACGTCGCGGAACTCATGGGGCTCGGCCAGATCGGGCAGGGTGTGGGCGTGGAGCATGCCCAGGCGCCGGTAGGCCGGGTGGGCAAAGTCGCGGACCCGCGAGTCTGCCACCAGGGCTTCACGGCCACGGCCGAGGAAGGCATCAAGCAGCGGCAGGTTGGCGCGGTCGTAGAGCACGTCGGCGACCAGGATCAGGTCGTAGCGGTCGGCTTCGTTGAAGAAGTCCGTCGAATAACCCAATTCCACCTGATTGAGTTCGGCATTGGCCCGGCACGCAGCAATGGCCAGCGGGTCGAGGTCACAGGCCACCACTTCGAGGGCGCCGGCTTGTTTCGCGGCAATCCCGGCCACGCCCGAACCGGCACCGAAATCCAGCACGCGCTTGCCGGCGACCCACTCGGGCTGCTCGGCGAGAAAGCGTGCCAGCGCCAGGCCACTGGCCCAGCAGAAGCTCCAGTAAGGCGGCTCGTCGAGGATGCGGCGGGTTTCTTCGGGGCTGAAGGCGCGGTCCATGTTGTCGGCGTCGATCAGCCACAGGCGCAGATCAGTACCCGGCAGTGGCGTCTCCACCAGCCGGGCGTCACCGAGCAGTTCGCTCAATGACGCTTGAAGTTCGCTCAGTGGCTGTTGCAGCTCGATCACGGCGCCGTAACGAACTGCAGAGCGCCGAGGGCCTGGGTGTTGGCTTCCTGAATGCGTACCGACGGCAGATGCAGGATCAACTGGCCGGACTGGCTGGCACGACCGCGCAATTCAACGCGAGCGCCGGGCGGGAAGGCTTCGGGGTTGAAGCGCAACTGGAAGGGCAGGGACTGGTTATTGCCGAGCAGTTTGGTGCTCGACAGCAGTTTTTGCGGACGATTGCGCTCATCGATCACCAACAGCGCCAGCTCGACTTCGGCACCCTTTGGCACGCCGAGCAACTGGCCGCTCAACTCGCGCTGATAGGGCAGCAGCGGGCCAGGACCCTCCGGCAACTTGATGGCCTGGGTCGCGGTAGCGGGCTTGGCGGCGGGCTTGGGCGGCTCGGTGCTGCTACAGGCGGCCAGCAGGCCTGCCAGACAGAGCAAAACAAGCGGTCTGAGGGTCATGAACAGCTCCAGCAAAACAGAATACGAAGGACAGCAGCAACCGCTCAGGTATAGGCGATACAGCACTGTAGCGCTGTGCTGCGCGTCTATATACCGCAAAGCCGGAAACTTGTCTTGTGGCCCGCTGGACGGTCGGGTTGCGCTGAAACCGTAACAACCCATAACATGACCCACCTTATTTATTGTTGCCTGCCACCATGCACTGTCCCTTCTGCGGTGCCAACGACACCAAAGTCATCGACTCACGCCTCGTCGCCGAGGGTGAGCAAGTCCGTCGCCGTCGCGAATGCCTGGCCTGTGGCGAGCGTTTCACGACCTTCGAAACCGCCGAACTGGTGTTGCCGCGCCTGATCAAGCAGGACGGCAGCCGTCAGCCGTTCGACGAAGAAAAGCTGCGCGCCGGCATGCAGCGGGCGTTGGAGAAGCGTCCGGTCAGTGTCGAGCGCCTGGAAGCGGCGTTGGCTCATATCAAGCACAAGCTGCGCGCTACCGGCGAGCGCGAAGTCAAATCCCTGGTCGTGGGCGAGTTGGTCATGGCCGAGCTGCAAAAGCTCGACGAAGTGGCCTATATCCGTTTCGCCTCGGTTTACCGGCGCTTCCAGGACCTCAACGAATTCCGCGAAGAAATCGACCGTCTGGCCCGCGAGCCGAATAAAGAGTGAGTGCCCGCTTGACTGAACAAAGCGCTTTGGATGTCCACTACATGGCTCGTGCGCTTGAGTTGGCGCGCAAGGGTATTTATTCCACGCATCCCAATCCGCGGGTCGGCTGCGTCATCGTGCGTGAGGGCAAGATCGTCGGCGAAGGCTGGCATGCCCGTGCCGGCGAGCCCCATGCCGAAGTCCACGCCCTGCGTCAGGCAGGCGACAAGGCCCGTGGCGCTACCGCCTACGTGACCCTCGAACCCTGCAGCCATTTTGGCCGCACGCCGCCATGCGCTGATGCGCTGATCAGCGCTGGCGTGAGCCGGGTGGTTGCGGCCATGCAGGACCCCAATCCCGATGTCGGCGGTCATGGCCTGTTGCGCCTGATGAGCGCGGGCATCGCTGTGCAGAGCGGTGTGCTGGAAGCTGAGGCGCGGGCGCTGAACAAAGGCTTTCTCAAGCGCATGGAAAAGGGCCTGCCCTACGTGCGAGTGAAACTGGCCATGAGCCTGGACGGGCGCACTGCCATGGCCAGCGGCGAAAGCCAGTGGATCACCGGCCCCGAAGCCCGAGCCGCGGTGCAGCGTTTGCGTGCGCAATCGAGTGTGGTGCTGACCGGTGCCGATACCGTGCTGGCCGACCGTGCCCGCCTGACCGTACGCCCCGATGAGCTGGGCCTGAATGCCGAGCTGACCGCCTTATGCGTCACCCGTCCGCCGCTGCGCGTATTGATCGACGGGCGCCTGCGTGTGCCGTTGACCGCTCCGTTCTTTCAGGAAGGTCGTGCCCTGGTCGTGACCTGCGCTGCGGCATCGGCCCGCGTGCGCTATCACGAGGAAGGCCACGAGATGCTGGCCATGGCCAGTACGGCCGGGCATGTCGACCTGCGCAAGCTGTTGGTTGAGCTGGCTTCCCGGGGCGTCAACGACGTGCTGGTCGAGGCCGGGCCGCGACTGGCCGGGGCTTTTACCCGTCTGGGCCTGGTCGATGAGTATCAGATTTTTATCGCGGGCAAGTTCATGGGCTCCTCGGCCCGGCCGCTGCTGGATCTGCCGCTGTCGCATATGAGCGAGGCGAAGGAACTGCAAATCGTGGAAATGCGCGCTGTGGGCAGTGACTGGCGAGTCATCGCAATCCCTGCCCAAACCTCGTGAAAACTACTGCGCTCGAAAATACTGCGTTGAAAGCAGGCTCGGAATGCTCATTTACAACCAGTAAACTCCGCTTCCTCGCCTGTTTTCGCCTTGTCTTTTCTTCGCTCGCTACGTTTTCACGAGGTTTGGATGAAATGCGTATAATTTTCGGCTTTCGCTTATAGCGCTGGCTTTGTTCTCCTGGAGGACCTCATGTTTACCGGCATCATTGAATCCATCGGCAGCATTCGCGCCCTGACCCCCAAAGGCGGCGATGTCCGCGTTTACGTGGAAACCGGCAAGCTCGACCTGGGCGACGTCAAACTGGGCGACAGCATCGCAGTCAACGGCGTCTGCCTGACGGCGGTGGAGCTGCCAGGCGACGGTTTCTGGGCTGATGTCAGCCGCGAAACTCTGGACGTGACCGCGTTCAACGAATTGAAAGCGGGCAGCCGGGTCAACCTGGAAAAAGCCCTGACCCCGACCACGCGCCTGGGCGGCCACCTGGTCAGCGGCCATGTCGACGGCATTGGTGAAGTGATTTCCCGCGAGGAAAACGCCCGCGCCATCCAGTTCCGCATCCGCGCGCCGCGCGAGCTGGCCAAGTACATCTCGCACAAGGGCTCGATCACCGTCGACGGCACCAGCCTGACCGTCAACGCAGTCAACGGCGCCGAGTTCGAACTGACCATCGTGCCCCACACCCTGGCCGAGACCATCATGGCCGACTACCGCCCAGGTCGTCAGGTCAACCTTGAAGTGGACCTGCTGGCCCGTTATCTGGAGCGCCTGCTGCTCGGTGACAAGGCTGCCGAACCAACTTCGGGCGGCATTACCGAAAGCTTTCTGGCCGCCAACGGCTACCTCAAATCCTGAATTGAAGGGGGTGCCTTGTGGCGCTCAACAGCATTGAAGAACTGGTAGAAGACATTCGCCAGGGCAAAATGGTCATCCTCATGGATGACGAAGACCGCGAGAACGAAGGCGACCTGATCATGGCCGCCGAATGCGTGCAGGCCGAGCACATCAACTTCATGGCCAAGTACGCCCGTGGACTGATCTGCATGCCCATGACCCGTGAGCGTTGCGAAAACCTCAAGCTGCCGCTGATGGCTGCGCGCAACGGTTCCGGTTTCGGCACCAAGTTCACCGTGTCCATCGAAGCCGCCGAAGGTGTGACCACCGGTATCTCCGCCGCTGACCGTGCCCGCACTGTGCAAGCCGCTGCTGCCAAGGATGCCAAGGCTGAAGATATCGTCAGCCCCGGGCATATCTTCCCGCTGATGGCTCAGGCCGGCGGCACCCTGTCCCGCGCCGGTCACACTGAAGCCGCCTGCGATCTGGCGCGCATGGCCGGTTTCGAGCCAAGTGGCGTGATCTGCGAAGTGATGAACGATGACGGCACCATGTCCCGTCGCGCCGAACTGGAAGTGTTCGCCGCCGAACACAACATCAAGATCGGCACCATTGCCGACCTGATTCACTACCGCATGATCCACGAACGTACCGTTCAGCGGATTGCCGAGCAGCCGCTGGACAGCGAACTGGGTCAGTTCAACCTGGTGACCTACCGCGATTCGGTGGAGGGCGACGTCCATTTGGCCCTGACACTGGGCAAGATCTGCGCTGAAGAACCGACCCTGGTTCGCGTGCATAACATGGACCCGCTGCGCGACCTGCTGATGGTCAACCAGCCCGGCCGCTGGAGCCTGCGCGCCGCCATGAGCACTGTTGCCGAGGCCGGCAGCGGTGTCGTGCTGCTGCTTGGTCACCCGCTGGATGGCGACGTGCTGCTGGCGCATATTCGCGAAACCGCCGGGCAGACTGTGGTCAAGACACCGACCACTTACAGCACCGTCGGTGCCGGTTCACAGATCCTGCGTGACCTCGGGGTGCGCAAAATGCGCCTGATGAGTTCACCCATGAAGTTCAATGCGATATCCGGTTTCGATCTGGAAGTTGTAGAATACGTGCCCTCCGAATAAATCCGGCGGGCGCCGCGCTGTGAAAACCTTCGCGTTTTCACAGCAAATGCTGCCTGCTGTTACGATTCGTGGCCTAAAATCCATAAAAACACGCCGAACTGGCGTGTTTGCTCTTTATAAAGACGAGACTCTCGCGAATGACTCTGAAGACCATCGAAGGTAACTTCATCGCTCCCCAAGGTCGCTATGCCCTGGTGGTTGGCCGTTTCAATAGCTTCGTCGTGGAAAGTCTGGTGAGCGGCGCCGTTGACGCCCTCGTCCGCCACGGCGTCAAGGAAAGCGACATCACCATCGTCCGCGCACCGGGTGCCTTCGAGCTGCCGCTGGTCGTGCAGAAAGTCGCCCAGCGCAGCGAATTCGCTGCCATCGTCGCCCTCGGCGCAGTCATTCGTGGCGGTACTCCGCACTTCGAATATGTTGCAGGCGAGTGCGTCAAGGGTATCGCCCAGGTCTCCATGGAATTCGGCGTACCGGTTGCCTTCGGCGTGCTGACCGTGGATTCCATCGAGCAAGCCATCGAGCGTTCCGGCACCAAGGCCGGTAACAAAGGTGCCGAAGCTGCCCTGTCCGCCCTGGAAATGGTCAGCCTGCTGGCGCAGTTGGAGGCCAAGTGATTTCCGACGACAGCGATCAATTCAACCCGCGTGACCCCAAGTCTCCTGAAGCCGCCAAGGGCAAAAGCGCCAAGCGTCGCGAAGCGCGCCAGCTGGCGACCCAGGCGCTGTACCAGTGGCACATGGCGAAGCACACCATGACTGAAATCGAAGCGCAGTTCCGCGTTGACAATGATTTCAAGGATGTCGATGGCGTCTACTTCCGCGAGCTGCTGCACGGTGTGGGCACCAACAACACCGAGATCGACACCGCTCTCAAGCCTTGCCTGGACCTGACCATCGAAGAGCTGGACCCGGTCGAACTGGCCATCCTGCGCCTGTCCACCTACGAGCTGCTCAAGCGCGTTGATGTGCCGTATCGCGTGGTGATCAACGAAGGCATCGAGCTGGCGAAAGTCTATGGCTCCACTGACGGCCACAAGTTCGTCAATGGCGTGCTGGACAAACTGGCCCCGCGCCTGCGTGAAGCTGAAGTCAAAGCCTACAAGCGCTGACTCGGGCGCGCCTGCCGCCCGGCACCTTCTGTGGGACCGGCTTCAGCCGGGAAGGCCGTATAACTGGTGAGACAAATGTGTCGATCATGCCTGCGCCTTCCCGGCTAAAGCCGGTCCCACGTTAGTCCGATGTTTGCCTGGCTGCGTGACGAGATTGAAATGGGCGAGTTCGAACTGATCCGCAACTACTTCGCCGCTGCGCCCTGTGCTCAGGCGGGCGAAGGTGTTGCTCTGGGCATTGGCGACGATTGTGCGCTATTGACCCTGCCGCCCGGCGAGCAACTGGCGGTGTCCACCGATACCCTGGTTGCCGGGGTGCATTTTCCCGAGGTCTGCGATCCGTTCCTGCTGGGCCAGCGTGCCCTGGCGGTATCGGCAAGCGATCTGGCGGCCATGGGCGCCGCACCTTCTGCCTTTACCCTGGCCCTGACCTTGCCGTCAGTCGATGCCGGCTGGCTGCAGGATTTTGCCCGTGGCTTGAATGTCATGGCTCAGTTCTGTTCGTTGCGCCTGGTCGGCGGCGATACCACGCGCGGCCCGCTAAGCCTGACCCTGACTGTCTTCGGTCACGTTCCTGCCGGTCAGGCTCTGACTCGCAGCGGTGCTCGGGTGGGCGACCTGCTGTGTGTCGGTGGCGATCTCGGCGAGGGTGCGGGTGCCCTGGCTCTGGTGTTGAACCAGCGCACGGCCCCGGCCGCCATCAGCGAAACTTTGCTGGCCCGCTACTGGTCGCCACAGCCGCAATTGGCTCTGGGCCAGGCGCTGCGGGGCAAGGCTACGGCGGCGCTGGATATTTCCGACGGGCTGTTGGCCGATTGTGGGCATATCGCGTTGGCCTCCGGCGTGCGCCTGCGCATTGAGCGCGAGCGGCTGCCGCTGTCGGCAGCACTGCTTGGTTTGTTGGAAAAAGACGCCGCACAACAGGCTGCCCTGAGCGGCGGCGATGACTATGTACTAGCGTTCACCTTGCCGCCGGAGTTTTTGTCCGGACTGCTCGATGCCGGTTGGCCGATCCGTGTCATCGGCACCGTCGAAACGGGGCAGGGTGTGGTGCTGACCGATGCCGATGGGCAGGACATCACTCCGTTGACGCGGGGTTATCAACATTTTCGGGAGACACGGTGACAGATCAGCCAAATCAGGTTACGGCCCAGGCCGTGATGCCGTCGGTATGGAGCAATCCCTGGCATTTCCTGGCCTTCGGTCTTGGCTCTGGCACCATGCCTAAAGCCCCTGGCACCTGGGGCTCGCTGGTCGCGGTGCCGTTCATGCCGCTGTGGCAGATGCTGCCGGGCTGGGGTTACGGCTTGATGCTGGTGCTGACCACGCTGTTCGGCTTCTGGCTGTGCGGCAAGGTGGCAGACGATCTGGGCGTGCATGACCACGAAGGCATCGTCTGGGACGAAATGGTCGGCATGTGGATCACCCTGTGGGACGTGCCCCAGGGTTGGTACTGGCTATTGGCGGGCTTCTTGATGTTCCGTTTCTTCGACATTCTCAAGCCGTGGCCGATCAGTTGGATCGACCGCCATGTGCATGGGGGGACGGGCATCATGCTCGATGATGTGCTGGCCGGTGTTTTCGCTTGGCTGGGTGTGCAAGCGTTGATCTGGGGAACGCATTTGCTCTAGGAGAGCATCATGAGCAGTCGCAGATGGTGGATGTTGTGCTGGTCGATGTTGTCGACGCTTTTACCCATCTTTCCGGCGACGGCTCAGGAGCATTCGTCTGCGCCCGTGATCAGCGAGATCTTTCTGGTCGGTGAGCCGCGCAGTGACTACACCGACATTGATGGTCGCGGCTTGGGCTGGGACATCCTGCGTCTGGTGTTCGAGCCGCGCGGGATCACGGTAAAAACCAACTCCGCCTCTTATGTGCGAGCCGTTGGCCTGGTCAAGCAGGGCGCGGTGGATGCCTGGGTCGGCTCCTACGCGGCCGAAACCAACGGCGTGCTGTACCCACGCTGGCATTTCGATGCTGATCGCATCTATGCCTTGGGGCTGGCCAACAACCCGGCACCGAGCCTGATCAACCTGCGTCACTACCGCCTGGCCTGGATACACGGTTACCAGTATCAGCGTTATCTGCCCGGTGTCAGCCGATTCGAAGAAGTGTTGCGGCGCGACAATGTGCTGTCGATGTTGCAGCACTCGCGGGTGGATTTTTATATCGACGCGCAGCCGGAAGTTGATTTTCTGCTCAGCCAGACCCCGAGACCAGACCTTTATCTGGCGACTTATCTGACAGATCTGCCTCTGTTTTTGGTGTTTTCTGACACGGATAAGGGCCGGGTCCTACGTACGATCTATGACGAGCGTATGGAGCAATTGATCACCAGTGGCCAGTTGCGGCCAGTCTTCGAGCGCTGGAAGCGGCCTTATCCCTTCGAGGCGGCGGGCATGCAAACCAGAGGTTTGAGCAAATGACCAATCGATCTTATTGATCTGAATGCTCAATAATTCGGCATAAGCGTCTGTAGGAACCTACTGTTACAATGCCGCCCTGTTAATCCACACCCTCATACAGATCAGGAGCACAAGGTGCCCGTCGTATTTGTTGCTGCTTCCAAGCTGCCTACCCCTTTTGCGCAATTCACCATGCATGGCTTTCTTGAGCAGGCAACCGGGCGTGAACATGTCGTTTTGAGCCTCGGTGATATAGCCGATGGCGCTCCCGTACTCGGTCGCGTGCATTCGGAATGCCTGACGGGCGACGCCCTGTTCAGTCAGCGCTGTGATTGCGGTTCTCAGCTCGAAGCCGCCCTGCGTGCCATTGCTGCCGAAGGTCGTGGTGTATTGCTCTATCTGCGTCAGGAAGGTCGTGGCATTGGCCTGATGAACAAAATCCGCGCCTATGAGCTGCAGGATGGCGGTGCCGACACCGTTGAAGCCAACGAGCGCCTGGGCTTTGCCGCCGATCAGCGTGACTACGCTATCTGCCTGCCGATGCTGCAGCATCTGGGCGTCGAGTCGCTGACATTGATGACCAACAACCCGCGCAAGGTGAAAGCCCTGACGGACATGGGCATCAAGGTCGCCAAGCGCGTACCGCTGCACACCGGCCATAACCCGCACAACAAACTGTACCTGGCAACCAAGGCTGGCAAGCTTGGCCACATGATGGGCAACGAGCACCAGAGCGAGACCGACAAGGCGTGACCCGCCATAACAGACGCCGCCGTTTGGCTCTGGCCTGGTGGTGGCAGTTGCTGTTGGTTGTGTTGCCGGTGGTAGTCATCAGCCGTTGGTTCGGCGCTTCTCAAGCACTGGCGCCGATGTTGGCAATGCCCGCCTTTATCGTCGGGATCAGCTCGATGTTTGTCAGCCTGCGCCCGTTTGGCCGCTACAAACACGTCCTGATCGCTACCGGCAAAGCCCTCGACACCCCTGAAGAAGATGCCGCCTGGCGCAACCTTGATGCTGCCCGCCGCAAGGCGATGCTGGCTGCCAGTTTGCCTGCATGGATTGCCGCGATAGCGGTGTTCACCGGGCTGGAAGCAGTGCCGCTGTGCCTGCTGACGCTATCCAGTGTGGTGTTGTTGTATCTCTACCGGATACCGCGGCAGTTGGCGTGAGGTGCGGACCTTGTGCTGTGAACACTGGACTGTGGGACCGGCTTCAGCCGGGAAGGCGGTAGTACTGGCGCCGAAAATGCATCGCCCATACCGTCCTCTTCCCGGCTAAAGCCGGTCCCACGATGTCATTCCAGTCTGTGGGTGTCAGCCAATCAACGCCAACCGCTCATTGATCGCCGCTTCAATTCCCGCCTCATCCAGCCCGCACTCGGCCAGCATCTGCGCAGGCTTGGCGTGTTCGACGTAGGCATCCGGCAAGCCCAGGTGCAGCACAGACTTGAGGATGTTTTCCCGCGCCAGGAACTCGCTGACAGCGGCGCCAGCACCGCCCATGACGGCGTTCTCTTCCAGGGTCACCAGTAGCTCGTGATTGGCAGCAGCTTCGCGGATCAGGGCTTCGTCCAGCGGTTTGACGAAGCGCATGTCGATCACCGTGGCATCCAGTCGCTCGGCGACTTTCAGCGCTTGCGTCAGTTGCACACCGAATACCAGGATGGCGACGCCCTGACCGTTGCGGCGAATCACGCCCTTGCCGATTTCCAGCGGCTCGAGACTGCTCTCGATCACCGCGTTCGGGCCGCTGCCGCGTGGGTAACGCACGGCGGCGGGGCCGACGAAGTGGTAGCCGGTGCTGAGCATGCGGCGCAGTTCGTTTTCATCGCTCGGCGTCATGATCAGCATGCCGGGGATGCAGCGCAGGTAAGACAGGTCGAAGCTGCCTGCGTGGGTCGGGCCGTCTTCGCCCACCAGACCGGCGCGGTCGATGGCGAACAGCACGTCGAGGTTCTGCACCGCCACGTCATGCACCAACTGGTCGTAGCCGCGTTGCAGGAAGGTGGAGTAGATCGCCACCACCGGCTTGCTGCCTTCGCAGGCCATACCCGCCGCCAGGGTCACGGCGTGCTGCTCGGCAATGGCAACGTCGAAGTACCGCGTCGGGAAGCGTTCGCTGAACGCCACCAGATCAGAGCCTTCCTTCATGGCCGGGGTGATGCCGACCAGCCGTTCGTCGGCAGCGGCCATGTCGCAGATCCAGTCGCCGAACACCGCTGAATATTTCGGGCCTACGGCCTTTTTCGGGGCGGCAGCCGGTGCGTTGAGCGGATCGAGTTTGGTAATGGCGTGGTAGCCGATCGGGTCGACCTCGGCCGGGGCGAAACCCTTGCCCTTTTTCGTCACCACATGCAGGAACTGCGGGCCCTTGAGGTCACGCATGTTGCGCAGAGTGGCGATCAGGGTCGGCAGGTCGTGGCCGTCGATCGGGCCGATATAGTTCCAGCCCAGCTCTTCGAACAGGGTGCCGGGGACCAGCATGCCCTTGGCGTATTCTTCGGTGCGCCGGGCAATTTCCCAGGCGCCGGGCAGGCGCGACAGCACTTTCTTGCTGCCTTCGCGCATGCTGGCGTAGGTGCGGCTGGAAAGGATCTTGGCCAGGTAGTTGGACAGGCCGCCGACATTGCGCGAAATCGACATGTCGTTATCGTTGAGGATAACCAGCATGTTGGCGTTGACTTCCGGCGCGTGGTTCAGCGCCTCGAACGCCATGCCTGCGGTCAGGGCGCCGTCACCGATCACCGCAATGGCCTTGCGCTCGCTGCCTTGCAGACGGGCGGCAATGGCCATGCCCAAGGCGGCGCTGATGGACGTGCTGGAATGGCCGACGCCAAAGGTGTCGTACTCACTCTCGCTGCGCCGCGGAAAGGCGGCGATGCCGTCCTTCTGACGCAGGGTCGACATGCGTTCGCGCCGACCGGTGAGGATTTTATGCGGGTACGCCTGATGGCCCACATCCCAGACCAGACGGTCGTCGGGGGTATCGAAGACGTAATGCAGGGCGATGGTCAGTTCGATCACACCCAGCCCGGCACCGAAATGCCCGCCGGTCTGACCAACGGTATAGAGCAGCTCCAGGCGCAGTTCATCGGCCAGGGCTTCCAGCTCGGCTTCTCCCAACCGACGCAGTCCGTCCGGCGTTTGCGCACGGTCGAGCAGAGGCGTGGTCGGGCGTTCGCGGGGAATCTCTTTGAACGTCGTGGGCATCAGGCGAATCGTTATAAGTAAAAGAGGCGGCAGTTTACCTGATGCAGCGCATGCTGCCCATGAAGGTGCGCTTATGGATGTTCAGGGCGAAGCTAAATGCGGGGCAAAGGTGCCGTTGGAGCGAGGCTTGCCCGCGAAGAGGCCGGTACATTCGATGGATGATGCGCTGCCTGGGAAAATGTCTTCGCGGGCAAGCCTCGCTCCCACAAATCAATGTGATTGATTCAGTTGGTCATGAAGTTTGCCAGCGAATAAAGCGGCTGATCAGCTACGCCGCTCAACAATAAACCGCGCCAGCGCCCGCAGTGGCTCGGCGGCTGTGTCGAAAGGTCGCAGGGCGTCGAGGGCCTGGTCGCGCAGTTGCAGGGCGTAGGCCTTGGCCGCGTCGAGGCCGAGCAGGGCCGGGTAGGTCGGTTTGTCCCGGGCGATATCGGCACCCTGGCGCTTGCCCAGGGTCGCGGTATCGCTTTCGACGTCGAGGATGTCGTCCTGCACCTGAAAGGCCAGGCCGATGGCCCGGGCGTAGGTCTGCAGGGCGTCGAGCTGGCTCTGACCAGCCTTGCCGCTGGCCAGGGCGCCGAGTTTGACGCTGGCTTCGATCAGGGCACCGGTCTTGTGCCGGTGCATGAAGGCGAGGGCGTCTTGATCAAGCTTGAGGCCGACCGAGCCGAGGTCGATAGCCTGACCACCCACCATACCGGCAGGGCCGGCAGCAAAGGCCAGGGCATCGACCATCTGCAAGCGGGTTTCGGCGTTCTGCGGGCTCAGGCTGGCATTGAGCAAGGCGCTGAAGGCCAGGCTTTGCAGGCCGTCACCGGCGAGAATCGCACAGGCTTCGTCGAAGGCTTTATGAGTGGTGGGCTGGCCGCGACGCAGATCGTCGTCGTCCATGGCGGGCAGATCGTCATGCACCAGTGAATAGGCATGGATCAGCTCCACCGCGCAGGCCGCGCCATTGGCTTGCCCGGCGTCAGTGCCCAGAGCTTCGCAGGCGGCATAAACCAGCAACGGGCGCACGCGTTTGCCGCCGTTCATCACGCTGTAGCGCATGGCGGCGTACAGGCGGGTCAATTCAGGACTTGGGGCTTCGAACAGGCTCTCCAGCGCCGCATTGACGCGGGCCTGACTGCGAGCTTGATAGTCAGCGATCATTCGGGTTGTTCCGCATCGAAGGGTTCTTCCGCCAGTTCGCCGTCGCGTTCGAGCAGGATCTGCACTTTCTGTTCGGCCTGGGCCAGCGCGCTCTGACAGTCACGCGTCAGGCGGATGCCCTGTTCAAAGGCGGTCAGGGAGTCTTCCAGCGACAGCTCGCCGTTTTCCAGACGCTCTACCAGCGTTTGCAGGTCGGCGAGTGACTGTTCGAAATCCAGTGCAGCTTTCTTGCGGGCCATGGCGGGTATTCCGGTAGAGGTTAAACCGGCGCGACACTAGCAGAGCATGGGCTTTGGGGCAAATGACATGGGGGTAGGTTGACCACCTGTGGGACCGGCTTTAGCCGGGAAGGCGCAGGCAAGAGCGATACATTTCTATCGCCTGCCTTGTCCTCTTCCCGGCTAAAGCCGGTCCCACAATGAGCCTATTTGATACCCAACCGCCGATCCAGCGAGATCGCCCCCGCACCGCGACTGATGATGATCAGCAGCAACCCGGCCCAGGACAGGTGGGTCGGCCAGGCATCGGGATAGACGAAGATCTCGATCACCAGGGTCATGCCCAGCAAGGCCAGGGCCGACAGTCGGCTGAACAGCCCGAGAATCAGCAAGACCGGGAACAGGTGCTCGGCGTATGCCGACAGATGGGCCGCCACTTGCGGGTCGATCAGCGGCAGGTTGTATTCCGTGCGGAACAGCTCGTAGGTACTGTCCTTGATGGTCAAAAAGCCCTCGACCTTGGTCCGCCCGGACATGATGAAGATTGCGGCAATCGAGATCCGTGCCACCAGCGCCAGGGTTGAGTCACTGATCAGGCGTTGCATGCGGTCGGCGAGACCATTCCACAGCACGAGCAGGCGGGGCGGATTCATGGTGTTCTCCAATGCTCAGTGAGCGGCAAATACGTCGGCAGCGATCAGGCGGCTGAGCATGTTCATCAGGTCCAGGTCGGGTTCGGCCTGGGTTGCGTGTTCGGCTGCATCTTCCAGGGGTAGATTGGCGGCGCAGGCATCGAGAAAGGCGCACTCGCCGATGCTCAGGGGTGACCAGGTGATGAACCCGGTACTGCGGCTGATCAGCGCACCTTCGCCGACCCATTCCAGTTCGGCAGGCACGTCGGTCTGTTCGCGATTGCAGCGCCAGATGGTGTAGGCCGGCTGAGTGGCGAACCATTTCCAGCGAGCGGTGGCGCGCAGCTTGAGTCTTACGCTGGCTAACAGCTCAGGTTCGATGGCCGCAAAGGCGGCGACGTCGAGGGCGAGTTCGTCCTCGGCACCGTGCGCTTCGTTCCACAGCAGGTCGAGGCGCGCGACATTGCCCAGGTAAGGCAGGTCCCGAGCGTGCTCGAAGTCATCGAGGAAATCCGGGAAGCCTTTACCATAATTGAGCAAGCGCGCATCGGTGGGCGGCGACTGGCGAACATAGAGCGCCGCAGCGGCTTGCATCCACTCGGTGCCGACCAAGCGTTCCACCGTGGGGAAGTTTGCCAGCAGGGCATCGCTGGCGCCCTTCATCACGGTGTTGCGATACACCAGAAACCCCGACTGTTCAGTCAGTACCGGCAAGGTTTCGGGGTCCTTGCCATACAGGGCGCTGATAAAGGCGTCCTGAAAACCGGCCAGTGACAGGTTCATTGTGCGGTCTCCAATTGCAGGTGCCGATGGGTGTCCAGCAGGCTCTGGGCCCGATTGCGTTCGATCATCAGTTCATCGAAGGCAGGGATCTGGTCATCGCGCTCGATCAGCGTCGGCCTTGGGCCAATGCGTTTGATCAAGCGCTGATAAAGCGACCAGACCGCGTCGCTAATGGGGCTGTCGTGGGAGTCGATCAGCAGGTTCGAGTCGCCAGGGTCAGCGGTGTGACCGGCCAGATGAATTTCCATGACCGCATCGGCGGGGAAAGCATCCAGGTAACTGGCGGCGTTGAAGCTTTGGTTGTGCGCGCTGATAAAGACGTTGTTGACGTCCAGCAGCAGCCCGCAGCCGGTTCTGTTGCTCAGCTCGGTGAGAAAATCGAGCTCGCTCCAGTCATGGCCGTCGAGCCTTAAATAGTGGGTCGGATTTTCAATCGCAATCCGGCGCCCGAGGATGTTCTGGGTGCAATCAATGTTGTCGACGATCCGTTGCAGCGCTTCATGGGAGCGTGGAAACGGCAGCAGATCGGGGTGGTACTGGCCTCGCCAGGTTGACCAGGCCAGGTGTTCCGATATCAGTGCCGGTTGAACGCGATCGGCAAGCGCCTTGAGCCGTTGCAGGTGTGCCATGTCCGGCGGGCAATCGGCCGCCAGGGACAGGGATACACCGTGCAGGGACAGCGGGTGCCGACTGCCAATCGCTTCAAGCCAGGCCAGTCGGGGACCGCCGTCAACCATGTAGTTTTCCGGATGGACTTCAAACCACAGGCCGCCGGCGGTGCAATCGAGTGCGTGCTCGTAATGCTCTGCCTTGAGGCCAAGTCCGGCGCCCATCTTTATGGAAGTTTTCATGATCGACGTGTCCCTTGATGTGGCGGGTTACATGGCTTCCAGAGTACCGTGGCCGTTCGGCGTCTTGATCGAGGTGCAAGTGCCGGCTGGAACGTTTTTCCAGGAGTTGGCCTGATAGTCGGTTTTCGAGGTGCCAGCACACGTGGTGCCTGCGCCTGCTTTGCAATCGTTCTTGCCAGCCATGGAAACGCCGTAGCATTTTTCCATTGCCGCTGGTTTTTCGGCAGCCATGACAGAACCGGCAGCAACGGAAGACAGGGCGATGGCGATAGCGGCGATATTCATAGTTTTCATGGTGTTTCTCCGAGGATGTAGTTAGTTGGTCAACAGTTCAGCGAATTTGTCGCTGTGCTTGCGATCCGAGAAGTAATTCGTCGTGAAACGCCAACCGGTTACAGCCATCGAAAAAATTTTTTGAAATATCGTGAAAAAATTTGCGCCGGGCAGGGTTTCTCAGTTCACTGCCCACCTTGCGCTCAGTGAGTGCGCGCTCGTAACGCGCTTATGAGAAAAACAATTAAAAAATTTCTAACTTTTGTGTAACCAGGGCGATTGATGGACCGAACTACACATAACGAATCGTTGCGCAGGCGAGAGATCGATCTTCAGACGCTCTTCCTGTCGGGGCTCAAGGGCAATCAGGCGGACTACGCGCGTTTCCTGCGAGAGTTAAGCACGCATTTGCGTGGTTTTCTCAGGGCACGGCTGCTGCGTCAGCCGGATGAGATAGAGGATCTGCTGCAAGAGATCCTGCTGGCAGTGCATAACGGCCGCCAGACCTATCAATCCGAGCAGCCGTTGACGGCCTGGGTGTTTGCCATTGCGCGCTACAAGCTGGCCGATTTCTATCGTTCACGCTCGCGGCACGACGGCCTCACCGATTCCATAGATGACACCGAGGAGCTGTTTGCCGAGCCCTGTCTTGAACCGGCTCAGGCGAGTCGCGATCTGGACAAGTTGCTCGAAGAGCTGCCGGACAAACAACGACTGCCGATCGTGCACGTCAAGCTCGAGGGGCTTTCCGTGGCGCAGACGGCGCAGTTGACCGGACTTTCCGAGTCGGCGGTAAAGATTGGCGTGCATCGCGGCCTCAAGGCGCTGGCGGCCATGATCAGAGGTAAATGATGAACACAGACGATCTTATTTCCATGCTCTCGACAGGAGTCGAACCCGTTGATCCCAGGGCGATCGCCAAGCGCTTCAGCCTGGCGATCCTGATTGGCGGTGTGGGCGCTCTGTTGGTGATCCTGCTGCGCTTTGGCGTGCGGCCTGATCTGGCCGAAGTGGCGACGACCCCGATTTTCTGGGCCAAGATTGCCTTTCCCCTGAGCCTGATGGTGGGCGCGCTGCTGATGGTGACGCGCCTGGCTCGCCCGGGCATGACGGCTGGCGGCGGCAAGCTCTGGGTGACCCTCGGGGTGGTGGCGATCTGGGTTGGCGCCTTGTATGGCCTGGCCGTGGCGCCAGCCGATGAGCGCGTGGCCATGGTGCTGGGCAAGACCTGGAAGGTCTGTGCCTTCAATATCTCGCTGCTGTCGATACCGGGCTTTATCGCCGTGTTCTGGGCCCTGCGTGGCCTGGCGCCGACGCAACCGAGGCTGGCCGGAGCCTGCGGCGGCCTGCTCGCCAGCTCCCTGGCGACCCTTGCCTACTGCCTGCATTGCCCGGAAATGGCCGTGCCGTTCTGGGGCATCTGGTATCTGCTGGGTATGCTGGTACCGACCCTGATCGGCGCGGCCATGGGGCCGCATTGGTTGCGTTGGTAATTTACATCTGCAGGTTACATCTGTAGGAGCGGCTTTAGCCGCGAGGGCGCTCTCCCGGCTAAAGCCGGTCCTACAGGCGTTCTCACCATATCGCCGTATCTCAATCTACGCTGCCATCGCCGTTGACGATGGCAAGCTCGCCAATGACTGATTTGCCGCCCCGGTTCGCCCTCCTAGTATCGCAGTGACTGCCTTTTCATCACTGCGAGCCGCGAACCATGAAGAACTTCCGTATCGGCCAGATCGTCCCCAGCTCCAACACCACCATGGAAACCGAGATCCCGGCGATGCTGACGTCGCGCTATCCGCTGTTTCCTGAAGAGCACTTCACCTTTCACTCGGCGCGTATGCGCATGATGAAAGTCAGCCCCGAAGAGCTGAAGAAAATGGACGTGGACAGTGATCGCTGCGCTCTGGAGTTGAGTGATGCGCGGGTCGATGTCATGGCCTATGCCTGCCTGGTCGCGATCATGTGCCAGGGGCCGGGTTATCACAGTGTTTCCCAGGCGCGCCTGAGCAAGGCCGTGGAGTCCAATCAGGCGCCGACGCCGGTGCTGAGTTCAGCCGGTGCGTTGATCGACAGCCTGAATCTGATGCAATACAAGAAAATCGCCATTATCACTCCCTACATGAAGCCCCTGACCCAGCAGGTGATCGATTACATCGAAGCCGCCGGAATCGAAGTCACCGACTCCATCAGCCTGGAAGTCTCGGACAACCTCGCCGTCGGCCGCCTCGACCCGATGGATCTGGTCGCCCACGCCGACCGCCTGAATATCGGCCAGGCCGATGGCGTGGTGCTGTCGTGTTGCGTGCAGATGCCTTCGCTGCCTGCCATCCAGGTGGTGCAGGATCGCCTGGACAAGCCGGTGCTGTCGGCCTCGGTGGCCACGGTCTACCAGATCCTCAAGACCCTGGGCCTGGAAGCCAAAGTGCCGAATGCCGGGTATTTGTTGTCGGGCGCCCTGTAATTATTTAGATTGCGGGGCTTCCTGTGGGACCGGCTTTAGCCGGGAAGACTGCAGTACAGACGCTGAAGGTGTTTGGACTGCACCGACCTCTTCCCGGCTAAAGCCGGTCCCACCGGTCTTGAGTTTGCCTGGAGATATGGCATGAAGCTCGACCCCGTCTCGCTGCGCCTGTTCGTCAGTGTCATCGAAGAAGGCACCATCGCTGCTGCCGCCAAGCGTGAGCACATTGCGGCTGCGGCGGTGAGCAAGCGTCTGAGTGAATTGGAGGCATTGCTCGATGCGCAACTGCTGGTGCGCAGTAACAAGGGCATCACGCCGACGGCGGCGGGGGTGTCGTTGCTGTATCTGGCACGCAGTGCGCTGAATAACCTCAACGATATCGTCGTGCAGATGCGCGACTACGCCCATGGCCTGCGCGGTTCGGTGCAGGTACTGGCCAATATTTCCGCGATCACCCAGTTCATGCCCGCCCTGATCCGCTCGTTCATGGATCGCTACCCGCTGATCGACATCGCCTTGCAAGAGCGCGAAAGCCTGGCGATTACCCAGGCCGTGGCCCAGAACCAGGCTGATATCGGCATCTTCACCCGCCTGCCCCACGGGACGGACGTCGAGGTCTACCGGTTTCGTGAAGACAAACTGGTCCTGCTCGTCCCCGACAATCATCCCCTGGCCGGGCGCGACAGCGTACGTTTCGAAGAGGCTCTGGATGAGCCATTCGTGGCCCTGAGAAGCGGCACGCACCTGAATTTCCAGCTGATCAAGGCGGCCAACGACGTCGGCCGCTCGCTGAAAATCCGCATGGAAGTGTCCAACTACGACGCCCTGGGCCTGATGGTGCAGGCCGGTATTGGCCTGGGCGTCATGCCGCTTGGCAGTGTCGGTCTGTACAACCTGGCCAATATCCGCACCCTCGACCTCAACGAACCCTGGGCCCGGCGTGAACTGAGCCTGTGTGTGCGCTCACGGGAAGGGCTGTCGAGTGCGGCGCGGTTGTTTTTTGACCACTTGCTGGGCGATTAACAGCGTGGTTTTTATCCTTGCTTGAGCAGGGTTTCGACGTTGCACAAGGCCATGGCGGCCATCTCGGCGGAAAAACCATAGCTGTTGACGAAATACTGCTGACGAAGGCGCTGCCGTGCTTTTGTCTGGGCCTGCCATAGCGCGTCATCGGCGAACAGGGCAGGCAAACCCCAGCGCTGCGCCTCCTCGACATTGACGATCTCCTGGCGTAGCAGGACATCCGGCGAACTCTCTCCGGTCAGGTCACTCTGTTCGGCGCCGGGGACGTTCAGCAGCAGCAGGTTTTTGTCCAGATACAGGGCCCCAAACGCCGTACCACCGTAGTCGCACACCACATAGTCGGCGCAGCGGAACAGGTTGAGGTTGTCGTAGACCGTGACGATCACGGCGGTGAACTCATAGCGATCGAGAATCGCCAGCACGTGCGGTTCGGCTTCTACCGACAGTGGGTGAGTCTTGACGATCACGTTGTAGTCGTCGCACAGCGTGGCCATCGCATCGGCAAAACGGCTGATCGACGACAACTCCTTCCAGCTTGGCAGCCAGAGCACGGTTTTTTTGGCCGGGTCCAGGGTCAACCCAGGCGGGCTCACACCGATCAGCTCCGGCTTGCGGAAGTAGTCGTCATAACGTGGGTAACCCATCTGGAAGGTCACGGCGTCGCAGCACTGTTTCAATTGCCTGGGCTCCCAGGGGCCGAAGCAGAGGATCAGGTCGTAGTGGCTGTTCCAGGCTGAGAAGTTATGCCTGGCCGCGCCCAGGGCGTACATGAAACGCACCTGAATATTGCCCAGGGCTTTGATCAGCGGCTGATCACCGTGATCGTACATGCTCAGGTTGGAGACCACGATGTCGTAGCGGTGACCGCAATTGAGGATGCTGGAGCTCTCGAAGCAGCGGTAACCCCAGGCTTTGGCCAGGGCCCGGCTTTGGGCGCGTTCCTCGTCGGTGCCATGGATCACGATGTCGAAGCTGTCCTCACCCAGCAGCCGCCATATCGATTGATAGTGATTGAACATCTCGGCGACATGGACCATGAAGGCGATTGGCCTGAAATCCTTGGCAAGCAGTGCCTGAATACTCATTTTGCTTCCCTGTTAAATGCGTTCAGCGTGGCGATCAGATAGGTTTGCTCGGCATCGCTGAGCGTGTGATAGAGCGGCAGCGACAAAATCTGCTGGTTCAGCGCAGCATCGCGGGCTCGGGCAGAGACCGTCAGATGGCGATAGGGCTTTTGCTCAGGGATGGCCAGCGGATAATGGATATTGGTCTGGATGCCGTGTCTGGCCAGGTAGTCCTTCAAGTCCTCGCGGTATGGGCAGGCGACGACAAACAGGTGCCAGACGTGCGCTCCGCGCTCGGTGACATGGGGCAGCTTGATCAAAGGGTTGCGGATTTCGGCGAGAAAGCGCTCGGCAATGCACCGGCGTCGCTCGGTGTCGGCATCCAGTCGCGCCAGCTTGACCCGGAGCACAGCAGCCTGGATTTCATCCAGCCGGCTATTCACCCCGGCATGGTCATGCTGATACTTGACGCGCGAGCCATAGTTGCCCAGTGCTCGCACCAGGCTCGCCAGTTCGGCATCGTTGCAGACCACGGCCCCGGCATCGCCAAGGGCGCCGAGGTTCTTGCCGGGGTAGAAGCTGAATGCCGCCGCGTCGCCCCAGTTGCCCGCCTTGCGCCCTTGCAGGCTGGCGCCGTGGGCCTGGGCGCAGTCTTCCAGGAGCAACAGCTTGTGCCGGGCGGCCAGGGCCATGATGCGTGGCATGGGCGCCAGTTGCCCGTAGAGATGCACCGGCAGGATCAAGCGCGTCTTGTCGTTGATGGCTGCTTCGACCGCGCTGATATCCAGGTTGTACGTGGCCGGGTCGATGTCCACCAGTACCGGCGTCAGACCGTTTTCGGTAATGGCGGCGATGGTGGCGATAAAGGTGTTGTTCTGCACAATCACTTCGTCGCCGTCCTGCAGCTTGCCTTGCTCTTTCCAGGCGCGCAGCACCAGCGACAGAGCGTCCAGGCCATTGGCGACACCGATGGCGTGGCTGGCCCCGCAATACGCGGCGAATTCGGCTTCGAACTGGCGCAGTTCCTCGCCCATCAGATACCAGCCAGAATCGATGACCCTGGCGCAGGCCGCCTTCAACTCATCAGCGTATTCGTGATTGATCGCTTTCAGGTCGAGGAAGGGAATGTTCATCGTCATGCCGTCACCATGGCCAGGAAGGTTGGGTAATCGCGTACGTAGTCGGCTTCGTCGTAGAGATTGTCGGCCAGTACCATGAGCACGCAGTCGGCAGAGAAGTCGTACATCTCCCGCCAGATAAAGGATTCGATCAGCAATCCCTGATTGGGGTTATCGAGGCGAATATCGATTTTTTCTGTGCCGTCATCCAGCATGAAACGACACGAGCCACGCACGGCAATGGCCACCTGCTTCAAGGACTTGTGGGCGTGATAGCCCCGACGTACACCCTCGCCTGTATCGAACATGTAGTAGACGCGCTTGACCTGAAAGGGAATATTTTTGCCTTCCTCCAGGGCGATCAGTGAGCCGCGCTCGTCACCATGGGCCTGCAACTGCAAATAATGGACTTTCATGATGTCTTTTCGCTGTAGGAGGCCGACTTATCCTTCGTGAGCCACTTCACGATGGTCTCTGTGTTGATCGAATATCCCTTGTAGTAAATCTCTCTGGAGTCAGAGGTATTTGCCTGATAAGGGATGTAATCCATTTCAACGTCGACGATAGCTGCAAGGTTGGAAAAAAACGAAATCGCCCCGGCTTCTTCGGCCATCCAGCACAACGCCCTGGCGCCTTTGGTGGCGAACAGGATATTGGTCCAGGCCGCACCGGTCGGGCCGATGATGATATCGGCGTTGGCCATGATCGCAACCTGATGATGGATGTCCTGCTCCTCCATGTACACGCAGGTGAATCCCAGGGGTTCCAGGCGCGCCAGTACTTCAGCCTGATTGTATGGGCGCAGGAAACCCTTGCGGCCGAGGAACACCCGCTTGGGCAGGGTTGCCGGATTAATATCGGCGGCCAAGGGCAGGGCCCTGTCGCGCAGGAACCGGATCGATTCCGGCCGGGCGAAGCTGTTTTCGGCGATGCCCCGCGCTGAGCCCTGGAAATTGGCGATGCAGTTGTTGGGCGCGCTTATCATCAGCAAGTCTGCGACGCAGTACGCCGCCACGCTCTTGAGAAAGATCACCGGGCGCGGGATGCCGATGGCCTCGATCAATGCTTTGATGGCCGGAATATTCTGGCTATGCGCGGAAATCAGCACGGGATAGTCGTCGTACTCTCGCGGCAGCTCGCTGACGAATTGCAGCTGACTGAGGATTTCCAGGACCCAGTGGTAGTAATTCACTTCGCTGACGCCGGTAATCAGCAGCCCCTTGTCTAGAGGCTCGGCCTGAATGCCCTTGCGCACCAGCGCCAGGTCCCGGCCATGGTAAAGCAGGTGCGCGCCGCTGTAGTCAGCTGCAGTAGTCTTGGAGGTGGTCACCCGCTCGACGACCAGCCGCTCGCCCGGCAGGATCACCGAGCGCGAAACCGAGCAGACCTGGGCGTTTCTGAAGCGGTAAAGCGCCACTTCCGGCAAGGTTATGGGGCTGGGCGCCACCTCGCGGCCAAGATAACGCGGGCCTTGTACGCTGCCGGGGCGAGCCGGGCGCAGCACATTCACCTTGTTGGCAGCGGCTTCATCGAGCCAGCACAAGGTGTAGCGGCGGATGTCGTACTGCCTGGCAAAGAAGAATCTGAACAGCAGCTCGCTGATCAGGCCTGAGCGTTGGCACATCAAGGCATAACCGACGCGCTCCAGGTAAGCGCTCAGACGCTGGGCGGGGCCTGGGGCTTCCAGTTGCCGATGGAAAATGCTGATCTGCTCTTCGCGCACGGCCAGTTCATCGACCAGTTGCGGGTAGATTTCACGGTAGTAATCGCTGGCGATAATGATCTGGTCAAAGTGCAGCTCGCTCAGGCTTTGCGGGCTGTAAATGGTCTTGCCGAACAGGCTCTGCCCGTGTTTCTGCTGATTGTTGTCGAGAAAACCGATCACGTTGTAGCGGCCACGACTGCTTTTATAGAAGTTGATCCCGCCTGCGCCGGTGCCAAAAATAAGGACGCGTTTTTTTTGTTCTGCCGCCGCCATACATGACCTCTTGGCACCTTTACGAACGGGCGCCGGAAAAACTGAAAACTCCCTGCCTCAAGCCTGCATCGCTACATGAATGCCTGTCATGGAACAGTGGTGTAGAGCGGGCCGACCCATGCCGCAGGTCGGCCAACGGAGTTCGGTAGCGTGCCGCGCGGCCTGTCAGCTCTTGTTGATAATGTTACCGCGTATCTGCGCCACGCCTTTTTCGTCAAGATCGCGGCGGGTCCTGATCGGTTTAAGCTCGCCCTTGATCCTGCTGTTAATGTCGTCGATGCCGGTCCTGTAGCTGTTGCCATTGGATTTACCGAGCAAATAACGCAGCGACAGGCGGAACTGTTCCGACTCATGGGTCACCGGGCGGGTTCCATGCAGCGTGCAGTTGTGCCAAAGGCCGACATAGCCGGGCCCGCCGGTCAATTTTTGATCAATGCACGGTGTGCAGTTGCCCATGTCATCGCTATAGACCCATTTGTCGTCATGCAGGTGTTCAAGTCGGTGAGGGAAGAGTGTCGCCCCGAATTGATGGGTGCCGGGCATCAGGTGCAGCGGCGAATCATGCTCGCTGACATCGTGCAGATAGACATACAGGGTCAGGAAGGTCGATGGATCGAGTTCTACCCGGCCCTGAGGCCAATCGATGATGTCCTGATGAAAGTCGATGCCGCGAAAGTAAGTGATGTCGCGAAACGGCTTCTTGATATAAGGCCCCAGGTTTGCGACGTTGACATCACGGATCTTCTCGCGGATCCATTCCGGCAGCCAGGAGTCCGGCACGCCGCACACCGCTTTCTTGATCACCACTTCGTAATCATCACCCAGCACATGGCCGAGCACGGCGGTCAGGCGTGGGTCCTGTTCGATGAACTGCAACTGCTCTTCGAACTGATTGAGGAAGTTGAAGGTCTTGGTCGGGTTGGCGTTGAAGTGGTTTTCCTGCGCCAGATACTCGGCCTGATCCATGAACAGGCTGCCGTCGAACGCCCGGGCGGCGATCATCCGTTGGTACAGCGCCTGGGTACGGTGAACGTCGAGTATTTCTCCGAACACGTGGGCGCCGTGTTCCATGAGGTTGTTGACGCAGCTCTGCATGCTTTATTCGCTCATCTTGCTGTTGATCCCAGTGATGTTATCGGCCCCCTTGTCTTGAAATGAATCCGGGCCGCGAAAAAAAACGCTTCGGCGCAATCGCCTGGCCTAATCTTCCGGCAGTTGCAACATGGCGCTATTGAGCCGTATCAGCGGATCCATGACGAGGATGCTTTATTCGCGAAAGTGCCAAGCCGGGTGTAGGCTTCGGCCGGTCGACGCAGTGCTTGTCTGGAGTGGTCATGGATCTGCAAGGAAAATCCGTACGTTTGAGATTGATCGAAGCCGATGATGCAGCCTTCGTTCTCAAGCTGCGTCTGGACGAGCGTTATAACCAGTTCTTGTCCAGTGTAACCCCAGCGTCGAAGCGCAACGTCTCTGGATCGAAGGCTACAAGGATGATGAACGCGCCGGTCGCCAGTTCTATTTCATCATCGAAAGGCACGACGGCACGCCCTGCGGCACCGTGCGTATCTATGATTTGCGCGAGGATTCATTCTGCTGGGGCAGTTGGATTCTGAACGGGGACAAGACCCGTTATGCCGCCCTGGAGAGTGCTTTTCTGATCTATCAGATCGGCTTCCAGCATCTGGGTTATCACAAGGCCCATTTCGATGTGCGCAAGGGTAACGAGAGCGTTATTTCTTTCAACGAAAAAATGGGGGCGCTGCGGACCGGCGAGGATGAGGACAATCTGTATTTCGGGATCAGCGAAGCGGCTGTTCTTCAGTTTCGCGAACACTTGCTGAAGAAACTGATGGACGAGGCCGACAAATAATAAAATTCGGCACAGCCTGAGTGCGCAAGGAGTTGTATATAAATGAACGCGCTTAAAGAAAATATTTGATCGTTTCGACGCAATGCTTGAACCGGCGGTCGCTGCTATGGACAGCGCTTTCGTAGGTCGTCAATATTTGCTCTAGGCTGTGGATCAAAGAAGTAGAGACAGGCAGGCAATGATCATCATCGCAGGAAAAAACAATATTGCCGTGCACGGTCTGGAACTGGCATTGCGGCACTTCCCGGCTGACTGCATTGCCGTGGTATGTAATAAAAATGACCCTGGAGTCGATACCTGGCAGCGATCATTGCGCCAGGCTGCAGCGCAATGGGGCGTGAAAGAAATCAGCCTCGACGCCGCCTATGAGATGGCCGCCCTGGCGTTCATATCCCTGGAGTTCGACCAACTGGTCTTGCCGTCGCGGTTTTCGATCCCGGCTATTTTTAATATTCACTTTTCCAAATTGCCGGAATACAAAGGCATGTTTACCTGCGTATGGCCCATCCTTGACGGTAAGGAAGAGGCGGGCGTGACGCTTCATTATATGGACCGTGGTATTGATACCGGCGATATAGTCGACCAGCAAATATTCCCGATTGCCGATTGGTGGACCTGCCGGGAACTCTTCCTGACATTCACCCAGCAGGCCTGCGAATTGATGGACCGCTGGTTCCTGCGACTGGTCAACCATCAGGCCGAGGGGCGACCACAGTCGGCGCGCGGGTCGAGTTACTATTCGAAGTCGGCGATCGACTACGGCTGTCTCAGTATCAAAACCAACGCCACCGCCTGGGAATGCGTGAAGCAAATCAGGGCGTTTGCCTTTCGTGAGTTCCAGTTCTTGAAGTGGCAGGGTAAGCCCGTAACGTCCGCCACGATTCTTGCGCAGAAGTCCTGCAATAAACCGGGCTTTGTCGTGGCAGAAACCGAATATTACGTGGACGTGGCGACCATTGATTACGACGTCCGTTTCCATTTCGACAGGCTGGCGCAGATGCTGGCGGCCTGTGAGCAAGGAGACCTGCAGGAGGTCATCAGGCTGGAAGGCAATATCGCAGGCTACAACGACGCCAACATCAAGGGCTGGACGCCGCTCATCGTGGCCAGCTACGCCGGGGCCTACGATGTGGTGAACTGGCTGTTGAAGAAGGGCGCGTCAGCACGTCGCCCCAACAACAAAGGCACTACGCCTTTGATGTACGCCAAGGATGCGTATTTTGCCGGGCGCTGCCGTCGCACCTTTTCCCTGCTGTTGAAAAACGGCGCGGATCTGCAAGCTCAGGATCATGCCGGTAAAAAATTATCGGATTATCTGAGTGAAGAGCAATACGCAGAGTTACTCGTGCGCGTTTGATCAATGCCCTATCCATAGCTGAGTTTCGTATGTTTGTGTGGTCGAAAAAGAAAGAACGCATTCTTGTTTTTGGCGCCGGTTCAGGCGGCGTCAACTATTACAATCGCCATCGCAGGCGTTATGACGTCCTTGGGTTTTTGGATAACAATGCGCAGCGACACGGGGAGCGCTTGGTCGGCAAGTTGATCTATGCGCCTCAGGAACTGGCTCAACTCGAGTTCGACCGGATTGTCATTGCCAGTGACTATTACGCGGCCATTTATCCGCAATTGATCAACCTGGGTGTCCCCTGGTCAAAAATCGATATTCATCACCCGGGCCTGGCGCCGGTGTCGCGGATCATGCGTCTGCGCAGCTGCCTGCGGGTTCTGCTGTTGGAGTCGATTTGCCACAGCCCCGAGCTGATATCCGACGCGCTCTTGGCGGTCTTTCGCAAATGGAAGCCCGGTCATGCAAAAGCGCTAAAGCGCTACAAACTGCATTGGCTGGACAGCTCCGATGAGTTCAAAGTGCATGTGTTTCGGCCGGCAATGCCCGCTGAAGTCCAGGGGCCGCGGTTTGTCGGGAGGGAGGTAGCCGCAGAAAGAATCACGCTGCCGGAGGTCGCACTGCATCGCTTTCGCGACGGGCTGGTGGGCTCGGTATCCCGTTCTGTAGTGCTGGCGGATGAGCGAGCGGTGGTGGAGCGGGTGACCACGACAACACCGCGCGACGCCGATTACAGCGTCGGCGATTTGTTTTTTCACGGCAAGTCTCTGGTGCTGATGCGGTGCGGCAAGGTTGAATCTGTTGATAAAGGCATTTTGATCAATGGTGGCAGCGAGGGTAACTATTATCACTGGGTTGTAGAAATTCTTTCCCAGTTGCAGTTCATTGCCGAGTTGCCTGAGGCGTATCAGGATTACCCCATCCTGATTTCTGCCAATAGCCAGAAAATACCGTCGATCAAGGCCTTGGTGGAAAGCCAGGGCATTACCAGGCCTTTTATTTATCTGGAAACACAGCATAAATACCGGGTCGCGGATCTGTTGCTAATCACGGCGCCCAACAACATGATTCCTAACTTCAAGAACAGCAACGGCAACACCACCAATAGCAATTTTGCGCGGCCTGAATCCATTCAGTATCTGCGCAAAAGCGGGTTAAGCCTGGCCGCCGGGATCGCCATGGCTGACTTGCCCAAGCGGGTGTTTCTTGCGCGCAAGGGGCATTTGCGCCGCTATAACCAGCAGGATGTCGTCGATCTGCTTGAGCCCTACGGTTTTGTCTCTGTGCACATGGAAGATCTGGACGTTCACCAGCAGGTCGCGATCATGGTCAATGCCGAAGTGGTTGTGGGGCCGACAGGGGCTGCTTGGACCAACATCATGTTCGCTTCGCCAGGTACCCAGGCATTGTGCTGGATGGCCGAGGAATATGGCGACCTGTCGTGCTTTTCCAATCTGGCGGCGATTGTCGGTGTCGATCTGGAGTTCATCTGCTATCGCACCGGTGCCAGAACTTCCCACGAGCTTTACTACAGGGACTACACCCTGGACTGCTCAGCCGTCAGGGCATGGGTGCAGCGACATTTGCCTGATCCGGTCTAGGCTCTGTACGAAACGTGGCTGCGTTCGGCAAAAAAATAATAAAAGGAAGTCCTATTGAAAGGCGTGGCTGCGGCGTTGGCTGTCATTACGTTATTACTGTCTGGCGGATGCGAAGCACGGGGCACGTCTGCAGCGCCTTCTCCCGCCCAGACTCAGCAGGCGGACAGGGATCGGGTCAGATTCGACCTGTTCACTCCTGAAGCGCCATTGGCCAGCGGCTGGCGTGTCTCGGTACAGGCTACCTACAACCCAGTCAACCTGACCGATCCCGGCACCACCATCACCACGACCAGCCGACATAATTGCAGGCCCGGTAGCAATGTGGTGTTCGTGCCAGTACCGAGTTTCAGAAAATGCGAAAGCATGGTCATTCGATCTGAATCGATGCAGTTGCCTGCCAGCCAGGTCAGCCTTGCCGGTGAGCGCAGTATCGACGTGGACTTTGCGCCCCTGCTCAAGGTGCGCGGCGCTGAGTATCGGATCGCTTCGCTGAACCTGAGTCTGCTGCCCTGTGCGCAGTGCAAGCCGATCACCCAGGACGTCACCACCGACTGCTATACCGACGAACGCCAACCGGAAATGCTCACCCGGCAATTCCTGCTCAACTACCGCAAGGGCGTCAGCAGCAATCCCAAGGCTGTGCAGTGTGGGCTGGACAAAGGGGACTGGCCCGCTTGGACAACCCGGCAAAGCGTGAAAGAGCGCATTCGCGGTCACTTCGGTGAGAAAAACTCGATGATCAGCAGTGAGCTGCTCGACAGCTATGGGCTGATTCCCACGCCCGACAAAGGCTGGGTCTACAACCCTACTGCGAACCTGAAAGATTTCTCCTACTTGTGCTTGCGACCTGCTGCCACGACCTATCGGGCTCGCCTGGAAAAATCCACGCAATGGCCCTACGACCCCAATGTCGAGGTCAGCATCACCCTGGATGACCACGGCGGCATCTGTCTGTACGACTTGCGCGGCACCGATACCGGGAAATACACCTCGGATGTGCGGATCGTTTACGTGTTCATCGACGGTCATCTGCGTCAGGTAGTGACCGACGAGCCGAAGGATCTGCGGCGTACCTGGCGCTGGGTGGACGATCAGCCCATGGAGTACATCCAGCGCGAAAACCACACATCGGTGGCTGGTTCGGACGATGTTCTCTACTGGCACAAAATCGCTGCCCAGTATTGGCCCAAGCAGATGGACTACAAGCCGGACTTCAAGGCTTTTGCCCAACAACAGGCGTTTGCCCAGGCGCTGATCCAGCGCTATCCACCGCAACTGCATGACACCGCGCAAACCTCCGTCAAACCCTGACCGTTGGAGCGAGGCTCGCCCGCGAAGGCAATGCTCCAGGCTCAGGGAATGTGTCTGGTGTACAGACCTCTTCGCGGGCAAGCCTCACTCCAACGGTTCGAATTAATTTTCTACCGGTGTAACCAATACCCGTGCCCGAGCGAATTAACCCTCGTCAGCCTGACGTGAATTCTTGAGCACTCCCCCCATGATTGATAAATCGCAGCGCTTGTTCAGCTTCGTTGCTGGCGAACAGGGTTCCTGGTCGATCCAGAGCAATACCGCCGTGGTGGGGGAGTCTTTACCGGATGCTGCGCGTCTGGCCGTCATCGGCTATACCGAGAGCCTGCCGGAATCGGCCTCGCAGTGGTCTCTGCAAGGCGTCACCAGTAACGAGCGCTACGTCAACCGCGATGAAAAAACCGCCCTGGTTGCCCGTCAGGCAGAGCTGGGCCGCCCTGCCGCGGATTGCGGAGCATTTATTGCCCTGCGCAAGAACCCGCAATGGTGGGGGCTGACCCAGGACGAGCGGCGCAGTATTGTCGAGGAGCAGTCACGGCACATCGCCGTGGGCATGAACTACCTGCCGGGCATTGCCCGGCGCCTGTTTCATTGCCGTGATCTGCCCAGTGCCCAGCCTTTCGATTTTCTTACCTGGTTTGAATTCAACGCCGCTGATGCCGGGGCTTTCGACGAGTTGCTGGGGTTGTTGCGCGGCACATTGGAGTGGCAGTTCGTCGAGCGCGAAGTGGATATGCGCCTGATCCGGGGGCGCTGCGCATGAACACCTCCGTCAGAGGCAAACTGATCGCCGGCTTTGGCGCCGTGCTGTTATTGACCGCGCTGCTGACCTGCATCGCGCTGTACAGCGTCAAGCAACTCACTACCCGTAGCGAGGCGTTGGTCGACAGCATCTCCCTGGACAGTCAGATCGCTGCCGTGCGCCTGCAGGAAAACGAGTTCGACCGCACCGGCCAGAGCCAGGCCGTCGACGCGTACAACCGGGAAATCGGCAAGCTCGACACCCTCGTCGACAAGGTCCGTATCAGTGCCGGTGAAGACGGTCGTGGCGCCGTCGAGCGCATTCGCACCGTGCGCAAGACCTATGAACAGACCTTCAGTGATTTCGTGATAGCGCGTAATCAGGCCAGGCGCGCGCAGAGTGAAATGAACCCGGTGATCGAAGATATTGCCAGCAAGCTGAACAAGGTCCTCAACAGCCTGTTCGAGACCCTGGGCAGCAACCCTGCCAGTGGCATCGCGCCGCTGCAGACGGCGGTGGAGCTGCAAGGGCTGATGAGCGCCCTGCGCGATGAAGTACGCAACTACATTGCCAACCCTACCGATCAGGCTCATCAGCATGTGGCGGCCAGCGTTGATCACATCCGCCAGCGCGGCAACGACCTGTGGGAGCTGCTGCCCAGCGATGATCTTCAGCAGCAACTGGTCGATGCCCTGCAGGCCGTGCTGACGTATCAGGACCGGGTTGCCGAGTTTCGCGACAACCTGCTCAAGAGCCAGAAGGCCAAGCAGTTGATGCTCGATCAGGCCAACGAACTGCAGACCTTGAGTGCGTCCATTTATCAGCAGCATGTTGAAGGCCGCAGCCACGATGTGCGCATGGCTCAGGGCGAATTGTCCGTGGCTGCCGTGCTGGCCTTGCTGTTGGGGCTGGGTGCGTCCTGGCTGATTACCCGGCAGATTGTGCCGCCGCTCAACCGTGCCCTGACCGTGGCCCGGCAGATTGCCGCCGGCGATATCACCGGCAAGCTTGAAAGCCATACCAAGGACGAAATCGGCCAGATGATGGGCGCCATGCAGGAAATGGCCGAGCATCTGCGCCAGCTCATCAGCCGCATCGGTGGCGGCGCCCAGCGCCTGACCTCGGCGGCTGCGGCGCTGTCGGTGGTGACCTCCCAGAGCAATGCCGGGGCCACTCTGCAACGCGAGCAGACCGCGCACGTCACCCATGCGGTCGCCGATATGGTCGCCAGTGCCCAGCATGTCGCGGAAAACGCCCGGGACACCACCCACGCCACGCACGTTACCGAACAGCAAACCATCGAAGGCAATCGCATCATTGCCCAGGCGCTTGAGCATTTCGACCTGTTGGTGGCCAACGTCGCCCAATGCGGGCAGGCCATGACCCGCCTGCGCCACGACAGCGAGCGCATTGACGGCGTGCTGGGCGTGATTCGTGCCGTCGCCGAACAGACCAACCTGCTGGCGCTCAATGCTGCCATCGAAGCGGCACGGGCGGGGGAGAGCGGTCGCGGCTTTGCTGTGGTGGCCGACGAAGTGCGCGGGCTGGCCCAGCGCACGCAACAGTCCACTCAGGAAATCGAAGGCTTGATTTTGTCCTTGCAGGAAGGTGCCAAGGATGCCACGGCACTGATGCAACAGAGCGAGGAGATGAGCAATTCCAGCGTCGAACTGGCCCGTGCGGCCGGGCAGGTGCTGAGCGAAATTCGTGATTCGGTGGCGTCCATCCACAGCATGAACATGAGTATTGCCACGGCGGCCGATCAGCAGACCAGCGTGTCGCGGCAGATCAGCAGCAGCCTGGTGCGAGTGCGGGACATCGCCGACGAATCTGCTGACAACAGCCTGAAAACCACCGAAGCCAGTGACGAACTGTCACGCCTGAGCGGCGAGCTGACGACGCTGGTGGAGCGGTTCAAGGTGTCCTGATACCCGAGGGCCTGATACTGATTTGTGGGACCGGCTTCAGCCGGGAAAGCGCAAGGACAGACGATAGATATGTATCGGTTGTACCGGCCTCTTCCCGGCTGAAGCCGGTCCCACAGAGCCCAATCACGGTCACGTAGACGCCGTCAGCCTGTCCAATCCCTCGCGCAATCGCGGCAAGGCAAAATCAATGAACCGGCGCATCTTCAGCGGCATGAACCCTCGCGACGCATGCACCAGGCTGATCGGCATCGGCTCCGGTTCGAACGTGCGCAGGATGATCCGCAGGCTACCGTTTTCCACCGCATCCGCCACCTGATAGTGCAGCAGGCGGGTCACGCCGACGCCGCGCACGGCCGCTTGCATCGCTGCTTCGGCGGTGGAGACCAGCAAGCGTGGGCGGATCGGCACTTCTATGTCGTGCGCCCCGCCTGGTAGCGGGAAGCGCCAGTTCATTGCCGGCAGCGGCGTATCGACCTTGACGCAGGGCAACCCCTCCAGCGCCTGCGGGGTCTGGGGTTCGTCATACTTGCCCAGCAATGCCGGGCTTGCGCACATCACCGAGCGCATCACGCCGATACGCGTAGCGACCATGCTGCTGTCGGGCAGCCTGCCGATGCGCACGGCCATGTCGACGTGATCGTCGACCAGATGAATGTTGTGGTCGGCCAGCACCAGACGCACGTTGATTTCAGGAAACTGCTCGAGGAAATCCGTCACCACCGGCAACACATGCAGCCGCCCGAACAGGACCGGCGCGGTGAGCACCAGCTCGCCCTTGGGCTCCTTGAACTCCCCGGCCGCTTCCCGTTCGGCGTCTTCAACCTGTTCCAGAATGCGTCGTGCTGCGGCGACGTAGGCGACACCTGCGTCAGTGAGAGTCAGTTTGCGTGTAGTCCTGATCAGCAAACGAGTACCGATCAATGCTTCAAGGTCCGAGAGCTTGCGGCTGAGCGTGGGCAGCGGAACATGCAGGGCACGGCTGACCGCCGACAGGCTGCCTTTCTCCGTCACCATGACCAGCAGTGACATGGCCTCGAAGCGATCCATTGAACTCTTCCATTTATTGGCAGGATGGTTCTCGATATTAGTGAATTATCTTTATATGTGAAAGGCGGCACTATTTCGGTCAAGGAGCTGATGACAGCTCGAAACCCTTGAAAGGAAATAGACCATGTCCATTAACACGTTGTTGGCAGCGTCGGTACTGGCGACTGCATTGATCGGCTCCAACGCCCAGGCGGCACCCTCGCAGCCGGTGGTCAGCCATCACACCGTAGACGTGCAGGGCGTGAAGATTTTCTACCGCGAAGCCGGTGATCCCAAGGCGCCGACCGTCCTGTTGCTGCACGGTTTTCCGACGTCGTCGTTCATGTACCGCGAGCTGATTCCAAAACTGGCCGACCGTTATCATGTGGTCGCCCCGGACATGCCCGGCTTCGGTTTCTCTGACAGCCCGGATCGCGGGAAATACGCCTACACCTTCGACAACCTGGCAAAAACCATGGACGGCTTCACCGAAGCCCTGGCGCTCAAGCGCTATGCGATTGAAGTCTTCGACTATGGCGCCCCGGTCGGCTGGCGCCTGGCAGTGGCGCATCCGGAGCGCATCGCGGCGATCATCAGCCAGAACGGTAATGCCTACGAGGAAGGTCTGAGCGAAGGCTGGAACCCGATTCAGCGTTACTGGAAAGACCCGACCGCCGAGAACCGTAATGCCCTGCGCGAGATGCTCAAGCCCGAGTCGATCAAGTGGCAATACACCCACGGCGTGAGCAACCCCGACAGCGTAGCGCCAGAGGCCTACACACTGGACGCGGCCTTCGTTGCTCGCCCGGGCAACGACGAAATCCAGCTCGATCTGTTCGGTGACTACGCCAATAACGTCAAGCGTTACCCGGAATTCCAGGCCTACTTCCGCAAGTATCAGCCGCCGCTGCTGGCGGTCTGGGGCAAGAACGATCCGTTCTTCCTGCCTGCCGGTGCCGAGGCGTTCAAGCGTGACGATGCCAAGGCAGAAGTGCACTTCTACAACACCGGCCATTTCGCTCTGGAAACCGATGTCGAGGCGATTGGCAACGAGATTCATCGGTTCCTGGATCGTACTGTCGACAAGGCGCACTGATAGCCCCTAAGGCACGGGGGGATTGTGGGACCGGCTTTAGCCGGGAAAGCGATGTAGCAGGCGATAGAGATGCCGATTCTGCTTACGTCTTCCCGGCTAAAGCCGGTCCCACGTGGACTATTTATTCCTCGTGACAGGGCGCTGTCAGAGGCGTGTGTCAGCTCCCCCAAAATTGCACCACAAAGGCTTTATATCCCCGGTTTGACGAAGCGCAACGTCAACCGATCCGACTCGCCGATCGCCACATATTTGGCCCGGTCCTGATCCCCCAGTTTCAACGACGGCGGCAAGGTCCAGACACCGCCCGGGTAGTCCTTGGTGTCCTTGGGGTTGGCGTTGATTTCGCTCTGGTCCTCAAGCTTGAAACCTGCATCGGTGGCCAGTTTGACCACGTAGTCGGTGGGCAGGTAGCCGCTTTGCTTGATGCTCTCAAGATCGGCGCCGTCCTTGGCACGGTGGTCGACCACGCCGAGTACGCCGCCCGGTTTCAGCACTTTGAAAAACGCCGCGAACATCTGCGGCGCGTCATCAGCCATCACCCAGTTATGTACGTTGCGCAAGGTCAGCACGCGGTCAGCGGAGCCCGGCTTGCCGAACGCTGGCGCCTTGGGGTCGAACTCGACAAAACCGGCCTTGGCATAGTGGGTTGGATCGGCCTTGAACTTCTGCTTCAGGCCATCGGCGGATTTCTTGTAGTAATCACCCGAGGCCGGCGCTTGCAGGGCGGCGATGTAATGGCCATGGTCCTTGAGCAGCGGCGCAAGAATTTCGCTGTACCAACCGCCGCCGGGGGTGATTTCGATCACCGTCTGGTTATGCTGCAGGCCGAAGAATTTCAGGGTCTGCTCAGGGTGGCGATAGCCATCGCGCACGCTGTTTTCCGGTGCGCGCCATGGCCCGGCCAGCACGCTGGCATATTGCTCGTCGGTGATTTTTGCTGCGGCCGGGGCGGCCTGACTGAGGCTTGGTGCGAGGAGGGTGGCGAAGGTCAACGCCGCGAGCTTTCGGTTCATGATCGTCCTGGCAAAAGTGCATGTGCGGCCGACGTTAGCACGGGGCTTCAGGGTGGGGATCACACATTTTCTACGGTTGTCCAAACCAAATGTTCTATAGCGTGATTGATATTTGTGGGAGCGTGCGGGCGGCGTTCCGACTTGCCCGCGAAGAGGCCGGTACAGGCAATACTTTTTTCGTGTCTGACGAATCGCTTTCGCGGGCACGCCCGGCTCCCACACAATAGAATTTGGCGAAATGACATCTTCATCAGCAGGGCAAGGTATGACCCTCAGTTTCATCAAGATGCACGCCCACGGCGATGACTTCATGGTGGTCGACCGGCGCGGCCAGGCTGACCCGATCACCCCTGAAATAGCCAGACGCCTGGGCGATCGCCATTGCGGCATCGGTTTCAATCAGTTGGCGGTCGTCCTCGATTGCGCGGATGCAGCCGCGCGGCTGGTGTTCTGGAACCCCAACGGCACGCAGCTCAATGCCTGCGGCAGTGCCACCCGTGGCGTGGCTGATCTGTTGATGACTGAGGCCGGTACTTCCTCGGTCGTACTGCGAACCCACCGCGGCCTGCTGACCTGCCACCGCGAAGCCGATCAACGCATCTCGGTGGACATGGGCAAGCCGCTGCTCGACTGGCAGGACATCCCCCTGGGCGAAGCCGCCGACACCCTGCTGCTGCCACTGCCCGCGACCCCAGCGGCGTGCAACATGGGCAATCCGCACTGCACCTATTTCATCGACGACCTGACCACCCTCGATATCGCGCTGATGGGCGCGCAGATCGAGACTCATCCGTTGTTTCCGGAAAAAACCAACGTGCATTTCGTCCAGATCATCGACCGTGGTCATATCCGCCTGCGCATCTGGGAGCGCGGTGGCGGCATTCCCATGGGCTCCGGTTCATGCTGCTGCGGCGCAGTGGTCAACGGCATTCGTCGCGGGCTGCTGGATAACACGGTGGAAGTGGAGTGTGACGGCGGCACCCTGAAGGTGAGCTGGGACGGCAGTGGCGGGGTGATCCTCACCGGTTCGGTGGAGCCGATACAGTCCGGCGTCCTGGCCGAGCATTTTTTGCGCGCCTGAAAGCGGAACCAGTCGTGATTCCTGCCAATCGGTACGCTCATTGCGGCGGGCCGGGGAACTCAGGAGGACCTGGCCGGACCAAGCAGTGTCTGCCACCCGGCTGTGCCGCAAGAGTTCATGACCATGCAAACCAACAAGACAAGGACCGTTCTGCTGTCGACTCTGGTCGTCGGCCTGTTGCTGGCAGGGGGGCTGACCTACGCCTTCATGGTCGGTCGCTCGGAAGATGGGTTGATCAGTGGCGAAGAGTTCGCTCCCGATCAGCTCAATGAGGGCGGTCTGGACGATATCGCCACCCTGTCGTTGCCCGACGCGCAGAAGCGCCTGAACTTTCTGATCGCCGATACCCGCGACTCCCTCAATGCGCTCAACCGGCTGAGCAGCCTGACCCTCAAGATCACCCCGGTAAAAGCGACGCCTGTTGATCAAGTGGCGGTCGTGCCAGCCTATGACGAACTCATCAAACCCTTCACCGGCAAGGATGTCGAAGCGGCTCTGGCTGCACTTGCTCCAGGCGCGGTGGATTTTCGTCAGGTGATCGATGTGCCGGGCTCGGTGGCCAAATGGAACACTCAGGCGCTGGATGCCATCTGGAAACAGGCAGCGGCCGCCAGTAATGAATCGGTGGAGCGCTACCGCTTCAAGCGTATTTATTTCCGCGACGGCTCTGAACAGGACTATTCGGTGGTAGAGGCCCGAGTGCAGGCCGATGATGAGGAAACCGGTTATTACAGCAGCGACGCCAAACTGAATACGGCCAAGCCCATCGATAAAGTCAGCGTGGAAGTCAGCTATAAAAGCTACCCCGGTTATCACAAGGTCGTGCTGGATAAAGATCACCCGCAAGTTACGGTGGGCAGCGAGCGCTACCGCCTGACGTCGCTGCAGGATAACGCCGCCGCGCTGATGATCTCCACGCCCAGGGCCGACAGTTTTGTCGTGCAGGGGCTGGATGAGTCAGGCAAGCGCTTGCGCAGCAGCAGTTCCAACTCCAGCACCCTGCCTTCTGACGAAGAAATGGCCAGCCTGCGCAAGTTGTATGACGCACTGCTCAAAGTAAAAGCCAGCTTCGGCCAGTATCGCGACAGCCAGAGCCTGCAGGATGAACTGCAGAAACTTGCGGTCAGCCTTCAGCCCGCTGCAGGCAGCCTGAAGAATATTCAGGCCCAATACCGGTATGACGACACACCCGCCAGGGTCGAGATAGTGGTCTACGACCCGGTACAAGTCAGCAAGACCGAGCTGATGCTGCCCAATCGCTTGCCGGTTCAGGACATTTATATCGCTCACGATCAGAAATCCGATCTGGTCGGCTTCGTCGATGCCACCGGCGCCTGGAAAATAAAGCCCACTTTTATCGGCATCGACTACCTGGATGTTGCCGGGGTTTACCGGGTGGTGACCGGTAAACGGTCGGTCGGCGATGACGTGTCTGAAGTGCTGGTCAAGTACTACTACCTGCAACCCGGCACCCTCAACTTCAAGGCCTTGCCTTTTGCAGGTATCGAAGAACAGATCAACGATGACTTGATGCTGGTGCAGCGCAACGACAACGGCCCTTTCGGCATCTACAGCATGAAGAAACAGGCCTTCAGCGTGCCGATGAAGTTCGTCAACCCGCAGGTGCAAGGCAATGTCCTGGTGGGCAGGCTGGGCGACAAAACGTATGAGTCCAAGCCGACTTACGGCGCCTATACCCTCGACGGCAAGGAACTCCTGCCACCGCGCTTTGGTGGCGTGCGCCAGTACGAAGGCTTCCTGTACACCACCTCAGCCGATGACAAACGCCATGACCTTTACGACCTGAGCGGCAATAAACTCAACCCGGCCGGTTTCGATGTGCTGGGCGACTTCGCGGCCGGGCAGCCGCTGCTGATACAAAACAGCAAAAGCCGAACCTTTGCCTTTATCGACCAACAAGGCAAGACCCTGCCTTTCAAGTTGCCCTATGACGAGGTGCAGCCGTTCTCCAATGGCATGGCAGTGGTGCGCAAGGGTGAGCGCTATGGCGCTATCGATATGCAGGGTGCGCTGACCGTTCCGTTGAACTACCTGTCGATCCGTCCGTTTCAGGCGCGGCTGGCGGCTGCTGTACCCGAGGAAGGCTTCGATGGCCTGGTCTTGATCGACAAGCACAACCAACTCGTCAAAAAACTCGGCGGGTACAACACCTACAGCGTGTCGGCCAACAACAACGACGCGCAATACAGCATCTACGACCCGGAGAAAGAGGGGCGGATATTGGTGTATGACGCTGACGGCCAGCAGATCAACAGCTACGAGATCGAAACCGATTCGAGCAGCGAGGGTGATAGCGACGAAGCCGAGCAGGCTACCGATGCGGTTCGGGCCGAATAAGGCGCAGGGCTGATATCGCAGGTCATACGTTGGAGCGAGGCTTTGGTTGATCGATGAACCGGTCCTGCATATACAATTTTTTAATCTAAACACACGTGCAGTTTCACTTGCCTTTCACCTTCTGATGCTGTTCGAGCTAGTTTCGATTGATCGAAACTAGCCACTCATATTTTTTTGGATCCAAAACTAAAGTCCTTCGATAAATAGCCGATAGCCATTATCTAATAAACACAACTAACGCCCCTTAGGGATTTGACTTAGGGCTTTTATTGGAGAAGGACGTGAAGTTATCCCATCGATTATTCATCCTGGTACTGACGGCCATTCTCGGCCTCGCGATCATCGGCGGCCTGGCCTTGAACACCCTGCACTCCACCATGCAGGACGACAAGCGCAATGAAATCCATACGGTTCTCAGCCTCGCTGCGCAGCAGGTCGGTTATTTCCAGGGCCTGGAAAAAAGCGGCAAGCTTAGCCGCGCCGAAGCACAGGCTAAAGCGGTCGAAGCGCTCACCAATATGCGCAACGGCTCCAACGCCTATGTCTGGGCACGGGGCATTGACGGCATGGGGCTGGTTCATGCCATCGCTGACAAGGTCGGCAAGATCGATATGGGCAAGGCGGCCAACGGCAAAACCAGCATCCAGAACTACATCGATAATCTGACCACGGCCAAGTTCTATTACTACGATGACTTCACCAAGAACCCCGATACCGGAGAAATGGCACCGAAAATAAATGGTGTCACACAGATACAAGACTGGAACTGGTTTGTCGGCTTCGGCGTGTTTGTTTCCGATATTGAGAAAGCTTACTGGCGGCTGGCATTTAACTTCATCATTATCGGCCTGGTAGTGATAGTTGCTGTAGTGATCGTCGCCTGGCGTATTTCCCGGAGCATCTACAGCAGCCTGGGTGGAGAGCCGTCTTATGCCGCCAGCGTGGTCGGCAGCATCACCAATGGCGACCTGAGCCAGACGATTGTCCACAGCTCAGGCAAACTCAGCCTGCTTACCAGCGTGGCGCAGATGCAGAAAAACCTACGGGAAATGATCCACTCCATCCAGCAGGGCGCCGTCGAACTGGGCCACGCCGCAGTGGGACTGTCCGGGCAGATGCATCAACTGGACTCGGCTTCCCAGCAAACTTCCGACGCCACCACGGCCACGGCGGCCGCCATCGAAGAAATGTCCGTAACCATTGAGCACATTTCCTACAGTGCCGGGGAAACCGAAAAGAACTCCGCCAGCTCCACCCAACTGGCCGCCGACGGCGAGCAACTGGTCAACGATGCCGCCAAGGCCATTCAGGATGTGTCGGTCAGAGTCGAGGAGGCCTCGGGCATGATCGAGGGCCTGGTCAAACGCACCCATGAGATCGACAGCATTGCCAGCGTCATCAAGAACATCGCCAGCCAGACCAACCTGCTGGCCCTCAACGCTGCCATCGAAGCGGCCCGTGCGGGAGAGCAAGGCCGCGGTTTTGCCGTGGTCGCCGACGAAGTACGTAACCTGGCCCAGCGCACCTCACTGGCCACGGAGGAAATCACCAGCATGATCACCTCCATCCAGAATGACACCGGCTCCGTGGTCATCAGTATGAGCGCCGTCACCCCGCAGGTGCTGCAAGGCGTGCAGATGGCTGAAAAAGCCGCCACCGCCCTGCGTGACATCAACCGCGAAGCGTCGGCCACGCTTGTGCAGGTCCGTGAGGTCGCTACCTCAACCACCGAACAAAGCCTGGCCAGTGCCAGCGTCGCGGAAAATATCGAGCGTATTTCCAATATGGTCGAAGCGACTGCGGAATCGGTAGGGCAGGCCAATAGCAATGTGCAGTCGCTGGAGCGGCTGGCGCAGGAGTTGAAGACGTCGGTTTCGCGATTTGTGTTGTAGGTTGCGGGAGGGAGGGCGAGTTAAATCACCTCCCTTGTTTATGCCAATACCTGTCCCGATACAGGTCCGATCATCTCGTTTACTGATATAGAAAAAGATCTTCGGACGAGTCTACCTCGCCCCATTCTCCGGCATAGGGTAGGGCGTGGATCGGGATCTGCTGCGCATCAATGACCTGTTGCAGGGTATTTGTCATATGCACTTTGTCACGCTGTTGCGGGGGCAGGCCTGCGCGTAGCCGAACTATTTCTGCCCAGCTTTCGGGCGTAAAACGCAACAGCCCCATGTATTGGCCCTGAATATCGTTCACCGATTTTGCTGTGCTGCCGATTTCGGCCAGGGTGTTGTCGGGTGTCAGTCGGAAAGTTTCGGCATCCAGCAAGGGATCGCCAAAACGCCGTGTCCACAGCTCCAGCCAGTTCGGGTCATAGGTAACGGCCAGAGACGCGTCGCATGTCATCAACGACAGCACCGCTGATGGGCTATAGAAAATATCGGAATAGCTCACGATGCACGGCTCGGCCTGTAGCCAGCTGTCGGCACACGCCAATGACGACACCATATTGGTTTCAGCCCAGCGTGAGTTATGGAATTCGGTTAATCCTTGGTCTGCCAATAATTCGCGCTTGTAGCCCGTCACGATGGCTATCTCGGAAATACCTGCACCGCGCAGTGCCGTAAGTTGCCACGCCAACAGGCTCTTTCCGCGCAACTCGACCAGGCATTTGGGGCGTTCATCTGTGAGGCTTTTCATGCGGCTGCCACGTCCGGCAGCCAGGATAATGGCTTTCACGATAGTTTTACCTTATGAAGTTTCGAAGGAGAATCAGCGTCGGCGAGGTGGCTTCCAGTTGCTGGCGCTTCAGTCCGTTCGAGCCGTTTTTACTCACCGAACAATTGCCTGAGTCGAAGACAGTCGTGTGATGCAAAAACGTCCTCTCGTTCCGGATGCCACATCCAGCCCTCCCAAGGCAGGCTAAGGTGTCGGATGGCTTCTATTTCTCCCTCTTCACTGCGCGCCAGGACCTCGAATTCCTGTGGGCAGCCGGCAAGAGAAAAACAGTGATAACTGTTCACCTCGGCAGCAATTTTTCCTGACAGTTTATGCCGGGTTCGAACATGACCTGTGACCGGTTTTAGCTCGCCACCGGACCAATGCGCCATCATCTGCATTCCCCGACAAATCCCCAGCACCGGCAGGCTGCGCGAGCGTGCATGTTCAAGCAATACGGCTTCGGTCAGGTCGCGTGTGGGGCACTGGCCGAGGTCATTCCCTCCCGAAAGCACGATAGCCTGTGGCGATACCTTGTTCAGCCACTCATGCAAAGCGTCGTGAGCAAGCCCGCCGTCCAGTGTTGGCAGGCCCAATCCGTTGGGTACCGGTACCGGCAAAAAGCCAGCGGTCAGAAGAAAAGTGATCAGGCGCTGGTCGAGCGCGTCACGACTTTCGCTGCGTTCAGCAAGCACGTCCATGCGCTGGCTCACGGCAACAACCTTCATGACAGTATCTCTACCCAGCGCCCGGGACAGTTCACATGTAAGCGCTGAGCCGCAGACCAGCGGCGATAGAGGACTTCTCCGGCACCAATGACCGCTGGCAGGCCCAATTCACCGGCACGAATGGCCATGTGTGAATTGGCGCCGCCCCAAGCGGTTATCAGCCCGGCAATCGGATAGGCGAACAGCCAGTCAAACCCCGGGTCCGCATTGGGAATGCAGACAATCGCCCCGGCGAGTCTTTCTTTGTCATCACTGCCCGCGACGGGGGCCGTCACCTGTTTCTGAGTGATGAAGTTGGGTGCGGTTTCCGGCCACTCGAAGGACCAGACATCCTCAGGCCGGGTAATCACCGGCGGAAGCGATAGCTTGAGCGTTTTATCGTATCGCGCCTTGCCCTGTTCAATACTGCTCAACAGCACGTCCTTGGGATCGACTGCCGCAACGTGCAGCTCCTTGAATGCACTGATGTCGCAATAGGCCATCTCTTCGCGGCTGATGCCGTGCTGCGCACCCACTTCGGCAATCAATGCCAGGGCGTCCGAGAGATTGCGGGTGAAGTGAAATTTGGCCAGTTCCCGCAGTTCGATGCCGGCCTGCATGAAGTCCAGCAAGCCGACTGGATCAGGCTGCAAGCCATGCTCCTCCAGTTGTTTCACGATCGCGCGCATCTGGGGAAGGGTGAGCGAAAATGGCTGTGCGGGCTCCGGGACGGCGGGACGTTGAGCCCAGTCGAAGTAGAGCTCCGGTGCTTCATCGTAGCGGGGGGAAAGGATGTCGTAGGTGCCTGGCCGCAAGTGTCCGTAGCGGGCGAGGAAAGTCGCCTTGTCCAGTGTCGCTCGATCGCGTGCCAACTGGCCACTGACGGTCGAGACGCTCCCCATGAAGCCATCGTAGTCAGCTTGCGAAAACACGCCTACGGTCACCAGAGACTTGAGCATCTGCACGGCGACGAAGCCGGCACGGGCCAGACCGGCGAATGGCAGGGTGCCGTAGCGCTTGGCATCCTCCAACAGCCAGTAAATGCGCTCCAAAGGGTCGGCATTGGATGCCAGCAGTTCTTCGCGTCGCGAACTCAGCATGTCGAGCTTATTGGCATCCGCACGCCATAAACCGTCCTTGGGATGAACGATGCGATTGGTCAGTTTTCGCAAACTGGTGCTTATCGCCTCCAGCTCATGCTCCAGGAAGCCCGCGTTGGCCAAACGCTCCAGCCGCTGTGACAAATCCAGCGTGTAACACGAAAAAACAATCTCGAACTCCACTTTGTCGTGCAGCGTGGGTTCAGCCAGGAGCCGATCGATGTAGTAATCCACCAAGCGTCCGGCCAGACCTTCATCGAGGTCGGCCGGAATGAACGAGTTGAACGACAGGCGCACATCAATGTACGGCAGCCCGAAAAAATGCGGCATCAGCGGGAAGCTGCGCAAGTTGCGGTAGCCATAATTGTGGCGCTGGTAAGCCCAGATCGAATCAGTGACCAAATCCCGGTACAGCGAGAGCGCCAGTGGTTTGGGGCGAATGCCGATAATCTCGGCCGGATTCCAGTCCGGCATCACTCCGTAGACGGTCCGTTGGCCCATCAGGAATGGGTGCGGCTGCATTCCCCTGGCGACCTTGCGCTGGATACTGTCCAGATGAGCGGCCTGCACTGTCTCGGATTGCGCAGGCGACGGCAGAATCAACGGCCGCGCCTGTAGCAGCCACAGCACTTCGCCTTCGTTCTCGCGTGTGACGGCGAATTCGCAGTCCACCGGCGCGCCATCGAACAACCCCAACAGCTCTTCGAGCAAGGCGATCATGGGGGCTATGTCGGGTGGGGTGGGTACTTTGCTGTGTGCGGCCTGTTGCCAAAGCCGCCCGCCCATGCCACCAGTGACAGACGCGGTGTCACTGCCTTCCGACCAATTCACTACCCGATAGGGCGCACAGGTATTAGGGTCGTGGGAAAAGGCGACGCCGGAGCGAACCACGTTTTTCAGCATCGGCTGAATCAGAACTTCGTCTGACTCGTGCGCCTGACCATAACTGGCGATGACCTGTTCAACCGCCGATACCAGGCCTGCATCATTGACGTGCGCAACAGAGAGAAAGGCCCCGGCGCAGGAAGCCTGCGCGCTGTCTTCGCGCAGGCAACTGGAGCGCACGATCCAGGGCCCCGCCCCCACTCGCTCCTGAAGATCACGAAGACAGGCTTGCGCACCTACTTTCCAGTCCTTCACCGTGAACGACAGCAGCGGGGCGATGCGAGCGGACATCAGCCGGCCCTGGAGGGTGACCAATGTTCCGGCCTTGGTGGAGAAATGCAGCGGCATCAGCATTATCTCAACTGTGCGACCCAAATATTGGTCGAGTACGGAATCTGGATCGAGGCTGTCTCAAGGCTCTTCAGATAGTGATCAATTGCGCCAATCACCTCGTGGAATGTCGAACCGGCCTGACGCTCCAGCGTTGCATGAGAGAGCCACGCTTCCAGACACTCTTCAATGCTTTGCTCGTGAATGATACGTGCATCGAGATGGACGATAGCGCCGAACAGTGCGCTGGCCTCCAATACTGCGGTCTGATCTTCACGACGCGTGCCATAGCCATAACTCGGCACCCGCTCTTTAATGATGGCTTCGATCCGGGCCTGTATAGGGTCCTCAAGATCGCGATGGTTCCACATACAGGAAAACCAGCCACGGGGCTTAAGGATGCGCGCCGTTTCCTTGAGTGCCATCTGGCGATCGCATACGTTAAAGGAGCTGCCGAAGGTGACCATATCGAAGGTGTTGGACGTCTGGCCTGTGACTTCACCGGTGCCTTCATGCCAACTGACATTGGCCAGGTCGCTGGTGCGCTTGATGCCGTTGGCTCGCATCGCATCATTGGGCTCTACGGCCACAACATCCAGACCACGGGCGGCGAGCATCATGGTCAGGTGGGCGACGCCAGCTCCGACATCGCAAAACTTGTCGCCTTTCTCTGCACCTGCTATCGAGAGCATTGCGTCAATCGCTGCGTCGGCATAGTCGGGCCGTTTGAGATAAGCGTCGGCCAGGGTTGTGTAATCCCATTCGGTTTTCATACCAACTTCCTTTCGTAAAAATGCTGTAGTAAATCATCACTCATTGCTTGTACGGAGCGGTCCGGGTCAAACGCTATCACCCAATCTGCCGCGTCCGGTTCATCGACTGATAAGTCGAGCCCCGCGACATTGTGCAACTCGCCCGCATCAAAGCGTCGGTATATGCCCTTGGGATCGCGACGGCGCAGTTCCTCCAACGGCACCTTCAAGTGAACTTCAAAATAACCAGGGAGATGGGTACGGTTCCAGGCATGAACCTCGCGGAACAGCGAAATGGTCGCGATCACCACGATGTGTCCCTGTGCCGCAATGATCTTGCACAGGCCAGCGTACTGCATGGCCAGTGCCAATCGCCCTTCTCGGCCATGGTTTTGCGCATTGGTGGCTGTTGCGCCGAAGACGCCGCGCAACTCATCCCCGTCGAGCATGACAACCGAATGACCATCGCTGCGAAGCCTGGCGACAAGCTCACGGGCCAATGTTGATTTACCCGCCCCCGACAGGCCGGTAATCCACATCACTTGCTCGGTAATGTCACCCTTCATATTGACCAGACTCACTTGCAGTTTGGAAGTGTCAACCCGCCACGATCCATGACAGTAACAGCACGTTCCAGCATTGAACACCATCGGACACGGGAACGCCTGAAACGCCCGCGATAGCAAGGCTATCGGCAGAATCCTCGGATGGGACAGGATTATTTTGGGCAGTTAAAAAGTCGGTTTGTGGCGGCGTTATTTTAACGGCGATCCATATTTTCATGGCTTTACGGCAATATTAAATCTTGCCCCCCTTCAAGAGGTGCGCCCTGACTGGTGAGTGGGTGTTCAGCAGAATGATGACCTAACTGGCTCGCGTTCTTTCTTGGCTGATTTTAGTGTTTCGAAAGCGGGTACAAGCGGGTTGTGTGCTTTTCCTTTGACCATTGACTCAATAAGGCTAATCGGATTCGGTCGTTTATCAGCTCGCCCGTCTCGGCTACCCCCTGTGGAAGCGAGGCTTGCCCGCGAAGAGGTCAGTACATCCAACGCACTTTCGGAATCTGAAAATATTGCCTTACAGGCACTAGAGACGATTCACGCTATAGCATGTGGCCCATCGCGCGGCAGAACAAAAAAGAGGAGGCCGCGCTGAATCATATGGCGCGGCTTTTTATTGAGTATGCCGAGTTGTCGTTTGGGCGGGCGTTGGTGGCGCGTCGCAGGCGATTGCGGTTGGATGGGGGGCGGAGCTAGAGGTTAAGGCAGTCTGTGAGACTGTCCGTTTTCGGGTGGTTTAACTGTCATGGTTGATCACCTGACACACCTTTACCGCTTCCGGACGACCCTCAGTCAGTGCCTTGATGCGCTCTGTTCTCAGGCAGGCGAGCAATGGGTCGTTGGCTTGCTTCCATAAGCCGTCCTGCTGGCAAAGCAATAAACGAGTGGTGAAGAGTGCGTTGGCGTTGCCGTCGTCTATTTCCAGCCAGTTGGAGTGGTGGGCGAACTCGTGAGCGTCATCGCAATTGTCACGAGTGACGGCCCCGGTAAATTCGAATGAGAGTACAGGTTCGGAGGGGGCGGGTGCTTGCTCCCGTTGTTCTTTGGGCGCCGGTGCGGGTGTCGGGAAAAATAGTACTGTCAGCACCGGCTTTGCCAGCGCCAGGCAGAGCATCAGTCCCAGCAAAGTGGCTGTAAATCGTGACCAATTACCAAAATAGCGTGCCTTGAGTCGCTCTTTGCGTCGTTTACCGGGCAGGATCGCCGAGTAAGTTTCACGCCAGGCTTGCAGCCTCGATGACGTTACCCGCAAGGCAAACCATTCAGGGAACTGTTCCAGCAGTTCTTCAAGAACGGGGACGTATCTAAACGCATCGGTGCTTGACGGTGTTGCGCTCAGATTTATGGCATTTAACGCTGCGCACTGCAGCGTGCAGGCTGCTTTGTCTTGCTCGCGCCATTGCACATCCTGATTGACCACTTGCCAGATCCACTGCGTTGCCGCTGTGCTGCCCATCGGTCGACTGTTGCGTTCGGTCCAATCGAAACGCTGCGCAACAGCATTGAACAATGCAACGCGACCTTCATGATCCTGATAGAGCCGATCGGCCAGCTGTGCTTCAAACCGCGACTGGCTGTCCAAATGCGTCATGCGCGGGTCGTCGAGTGCCTGTTCGAGAATCGTTGCCGCGGGTGAGCCCTCGTCGGCGAGAAACAAGGCGTCGATCCATTCCCTGGTCGCCAGCAAACTCTCGCGCACCTCGTCACGGGGCGGGGCAGGGGGGCGCTCCAATGGGTCTTCAACGCTGGGCGCGATCACCTCGTCTGCTGTCGGGCCTGCTGACTCAAGGATCTCTTGCAGGTCAAAAACCAGGCGTTCAGGATCAACCGTGAACGTCAGTGCATCCTGCTCGAATGGCTCCTCTTCGTCGTCCTCCCAGGTGTCTGCAAAATTCAGTGCCTGCTCGTACGCCCGCCGCAACGTCTGGAACGCTTCGCGCTCGTGCCCTTGATCGATTTTCTTGAGCGCAAGCGCATACGCCCTTTTGATGACTTTCTTGTCGGGAGTGGGGGCAATGCCCAGGTGCTGGAAGCACCAATGAGTGGTCATGGTCATCTAGAACTGAAAGTCAGGGTCGAAGAAGCTGTCGCGCTCGAAATACCCGATCGCCTTGCGCAGACGTTCCCTGGCGGCGCGAATCAGCCGTTCATCCTGGGTATCGAGTGCCTGTTCGAAGCGTCCGATCTCGTCGCCGAGTTGCTCGCGGGATTCCCCTCTGAGCTGCTGAAAAACGCGGTCGGCCTGTGCAACCAGCGCGCGGTTTTCGAGTTTGCTGCGCGGGTGGATCTTCAAGTCGGCCAGGGCGCTCAAGCGTGCTGCGATCTCCAGCTCGCTCAAGACCCCGGCGTTGGACTGGATGATCAGGTGATGAACTTCCTGGGTGGCGTCGACGGTGGCCTCCACTTCCAGCAGGCCGTTGACGTCGTAGGTGAAACGCACGTCGACGCTGTCTTGCTCGCGTGACAGGCGCGGCAGCGGGACCGTGAGGCTCCCCAGCTTTATGTTGTCGCGGACCAGGCGCGCCTCGCCCTGGAAAATCTCCAGTTTCAACACCCGTTGGCCTTCATGGATCGGTACGTAGCTTTTCACCCGGCTGGCGGGCACCACGGTATTGCGCTCGATGATGGGCGAAAAGTAACCATCGACTTCCCCGCCATTGGGCATGCGGTGCACGGTTTCGACGCCCAGCGTGTAAGGGCAGACGTCGGTCATGACCACGTCCTCAAGCATCTGATCATTGGCTTTGAGGCCAGCCATCACTGCAGCTCCCAGTGCGACGACCTCATCGGGATTCAGGTCCATGGCAGGGAAGCGGCCGAACATGCGAGTGACCATCTGCCGGATGGCTGGCGAACGGGTTGCGCCACCCGCCAGCACGATGTTGTCGATCTCGTTGGCGCGAATACTGGCGTCACGCAGCGCCCGTTCGACTGGCGCACGCAAGCGTGTGAGCAATGGTTCACTGATCACGCGAAAGTGCTCTTGGGTCAGCACTAACGAATACTCAATGTCGCGCCAGAATAGAGCGATGGTCGCGCTCTCTGCGTCCGACAGCGCTCGCTTGGCCAGCTCCGCCCGTGCCACCAGGCGTTGCATGAATACACCGTCGTCGCGAGCGGCATCTGGCAACGCCGTGCGGGCAAAGAACAGTTGAACAATGGCATCGACAAAATCTTCGCCGCCCAGGAAGTTGTCGCCTGCGGTAGCCCGCACTTCCATAACGCCTTCGAACATCTCCAGAATCGATACATCGAAGGTCCCGCCGCCCAGGTCGAACACCAGAAACTGCGTGGCGTCTTCATCCTGGTGCAGCCCGTAAGCCAATGCGGCGGCGGTTGGCTCGTTGACCAGCCGCTCGACTGTCAGCCCCGCCAACTGGCCAGCAATACGCGTGGCCTTGCGTTGGCTGTCGGAAAAGTACGCAGGAACAGTGATCACCGCTTCGGTGACTGCTTCGCCGAGCATCGCTTCGGCATCGGCCTTGAGTGAGCGCAATACGAGCGACGCCAGCTCCTCGGCGCGGAACTGGCGACTACCTAGCTCAAACGTTTTGTCGCTGCCCATATAGCGTTTGAACAGCGAGGCGGTCAGGTGCGGGTGAGTCTGCAAGCGGTCACGCGCGGCCTGGCCGATGAGGATGCTGCCGTCGGCATCAATACTGACGCAGCTGGGCGTCAGGTAGGTGCCCAGCGCGTTGAGGATCAGGTGCGGCTGCCCATCTTTCCAGACTGACGCGAGACTGTTGGTGGTACCGAGGTCTATTCCGATGATCATTCAAACTCCCTGAGCCGAGAATGGAAAAGCGCGGCACGACGTATTCGAGGCAAGAATATGCCGTCCGTTCCCTGACCTGGGTTCTTTACCTTGATGTGTGAGCTGCTGCTCATACAGGCAGCGTATTGTTTTTAGTTGAGCACCAACCGGGTTGCGATGGGTCTACCCCACACGGATGCGCTTGCACTTCTTGCAAGCGTTCGAGGGACCGAAAAAAAATGCACAGAAACATTTTGCTCGCTGTGGCCGTCGCCGGGCTGGCAGCCAACCTTTTGCCGCGGTGCGTGAACAGAATGAAGACATTCGCGCCTCAAGGACGATCAAGGCGCCAGTTACCGAATGCCAGCGCAAGCCTCGGCTGTTTATGAAATCAGCAGCGGTATTGGCGCAGATGGTGAAACAGATTTGATGTGCAGTTCTTCAGCATCTTGCGCAGCGATGCGCTTCGCTAGTTCGCGTCGAAACTTTACTGGCCCGGCATCGCTGGGCAAGTTAATCGGTGGCGTGCGTGGATGGATCATTCCTTTGTGTACTGCCGCCAGCACTGCACGATCCTCAGCGAAGGCGTGTTGAACGTCCTCATCGAAGCGACGCGATACCTCTTCATTGCCTGGCTCGAAGTTGCGTAGCTGGAACCAGAAGTAGCGAGTCGAGTGCTCGTCCACTGGCGTAATGAAATTATAAGAGTTCATTAAAAATACGTCCTCATGCAGAGGGCCCGACTCTTGACCGGTTCCTGCCGGCGTAAACAACGCTTTGATAATGGCTTGGCAGGGATACTGGACTTCGTAATGCTGCAGCCGATCACACTGCCCCTCGAAGGTTACGAATTGGGCATAAAACGGTGCCACATCAACGTTGCGCATCCATCGCGATACGATGACTCCGTTCGCAGTCTCGGTTGTTGTGAGGGGCTCTGAAGCGCAGGCGGGGTTTCCAAAGGACGACTGATGTACCCAGGCAACGTGCGATGGGTCTAGCAGGTTATCGGTTATATACAGGTAATGGCAGGGTACGGTCATGCTTGCGCCTCGGCTGAGTCCCCATTTCGGGTCGTCCCACTCCGGCACCTCGCACAAACTGGCGGGATCGGCCAGAGCCGGCTCGCCCATCCACAACCACACCAGCCCATAACGAACTTGAATCGGATAGCTATGAACGCTCGCCCTTGAAGGAATTCGGCCGCTAGTGGGTGCCCTGGTGCAGGTACCTTTGTCGTCGAACGTCAGGCCGTGGTAGCCACACTCAACTTGATCCCCGTCCAGTCGTCCCATAGACAGTGGGAGCTTTCGGTGAGGGCAGGCGTCTTCCAGGCCAACCAGTTCGCCATCTGTTTTGCGAAACAGCACTATTGGCTCTCCCAGCATAGTCGTAGGGTACAAACTACGGCCTATATCTGCGTCACTGGCGGCTACATACCAGGCGTTACGTAAGTACATATGAGTTATTCCTGACAGTGGGCTTGTTCTAGTAAAGGGGCGTATGTTCAGTGCCGCGCAGGCCCTGAGAGCTTATGAGGGTAGGCAACGCTTGTAGTGCCTTCTCCCAGATTTGCCGGGTTCGTATCCAGACGATTTCTTGCCAGTCGCTATCGCAAGGGTAAAATTGCTCCAGCAGAACGCCCTTTACTTTTTTCCCGACTACGTCAGTCGGATCACCGTGCAGATGCAACCAGTGATCGTCTCGCAAACTAGTGTGAACTGAGGGCCCGGGCCACGTACCGCATTCGATCACAAAGGGTAGTAGGTGCATGTTGGGTAGCATATTGAGTAAGGCTTGTGACGTGTAGCCTGCGGCCGTAGCCGCAACGCCGGTTTCACTCACGGTATTGGCGCCGGTGATAAGGGTATAAAGCCAAGGGCCGAAGAGAGCTTGCGCCTGGGGTAGGGCCGGATAAGCAGATTGGGCAATGGTCATCAGCATCGGATGACCATACTCACCAGCTCCGGTGTGGAGATCAAACACCATGGCAACCGATGCGCTGCTTAAATGCGTTTCGAGGATTTGCCTTAATGTGCGGTTTGACCAGGTTGGGCCGTGACCGCCGAAGAACAGCCCGTCGGGAAACTGGTATTGCCCGGCACCCACGATCGCCATCAGCCCAGCCCAACCGTGTGTATCGACCAGTGAACTGAAGCGAGCGTCGGCCTTGGCACGCTCAGGCCCGCGCAGATCGGCGCTGGCGAAAACATCGTGCATTGCGGCGTACGCCAGGTTAGTCGGCAGCGGCTGGCTGAAATCCAGGTAGTTACGGTTCACATCAATATTGTCTTCGTTAACCCGCCGCATCCATGCGGTGCCCCAAGGGTTGATCAGGTGAACCATCAGGATGGCGATGTCATCGGGCAACTCACGGGTGGCGAGTACGTCCAGCCATCGGCTTTGGCAGTCCGATCCGTAGTAGCCCTCGATGCCATGGGTGCCGCTTAATAACACCAATGCTCGCTTGGCTTGCGGGTTTCCCAGCAGCGCCACATCGGTGCTGAGTTTCTCCCCGAAGGGCCCCGGCAGTGGATGGTCGTAGCAGCTCAGAGCCGCGCCAGCTTTGGTCGCGGCATTCAGAAAGCGCTCTCGCAAACCCTGATAGCAAGGAGTCTCTGGAAATAAACCAGGCATAGGAATAACTCACAGTCCAGTGATCAACCGTTGTAAATATCGAAGCTGAAATACTTCTTCTGGATGGCGTCATACGTCCCGTTTTCATGCAGGGCTCGCAAGGCTGAGTTAATCGCGTCGATCATCTCTTTGTTGGATTTACTGATTCCTATAGAGACGCCTTCGCCCAGTAAAAAGCTGTCTCTGACGGGGCCACCAGCGAACGAGTAGCCTTTACCCTGTGCGGTCTGCAAGAAGCCCAGGTCACCGACTACCGCATCGGTCAAGGTCGCATCGATACGTCCATTAAGCAGCTCCGGGTAGACGAGGTCCTGGTTTGCGTAACTCACCACATTTACCCCGTTGGGTACCCACTTGGATTTTGCGTAGGCTTCTTGGGTAGAGCCTTGGGCCACACCAACGGTTTTGCCTGCCAGCGACGCAGGAGTGGGCAATAGGGGACTGTCTGTCTTGGCAATTAAACGGGTCGGCGAGCTATATAGCTTTTCGCTGAATGCCACCTGTTTAGCGCGGGTTTCGTTCACGGTCATGGCTGACAGGATTGCATCAAACTTACCCGCCTTGAGTGCCGGGATGATGCTGTCGAAACTGGTTTCTACCCATACACACTTGGCTTTCAGTTGGGCACAGATTGCACTACCCAGGTCAATGTCGAATCCTTGAAGTGTCCCCTGGGGGGATTTGGATTCAAAAGGCGCGAATGTGGGATCGACACCGAACCGGATGGTTGTAATGTCTTTGCCAAAAGAACTATTCGACGCTACAGCAAGCAACAATACGGCTATCAGGTTTTTCATATTAGCGTTTCCGGCTTGGCGTACGGGACAGGGCAGCGCACAGTGCGGTAATGGGCGCTGTGAAGTCCTGCATGATCGGCAGCAAAATGGAAAAGCGGGAGAGCTCGATTTCTTATTTTGTTTTTTACGAAGCCAAAATAGCTGATTTTTTTGGCTTAGTTAATATCAGCTAAAGTGTCTTATAGTTTAGAAAAACTAAAGTAATGCCTGGTTCATCTCATGCTGCTCTTTTCCACGGGCGACCAGCCATCTATGGAAGTCTCGGCACCAGGGTTTCTCAAAAGTGCTTTCGCTCCAGACCAGGTAATAGGACGACAGCAGAAACAGAGGCTGTGCAAGCGGCATGATCAGATGCCCGGATTCAAGATCTGCTCGAACCATAGAGTGTTGAGCCAGCACAAACCCTCGGTGTTCAATTGCTGCTTGAATCGCCATCGATGACAATGAAAATACCCGATGACCATCCGGTATTTTTGCGCAAGAGACCTGCTGCGCGGTTAGCCAGTCTCGCCATGATGGCGGTGAAGCAAAGCTGGGTAACCAGTCGATCGAAAGAAGAGGGTAGTCAAGAATTTGTTCGGGGCGGGTAATCGGCTCCCTGCCCTTGAGCAGGCTTGGGCTACAGACGGGTACGATGCAGTCCCGGAACAGCTCAATTGCATTGCGAGAGTCCGGCACACGGTCGCTGTAGGTAATGCGAAAATCAATGCTATATCCGTCGCTCGCGGGTTCGGCGTGGCGAGCCTCCAAAAACAGGTCAACATCAGGGTATTGATCTTGCCAGCCGAAAATCTGTGGCGCGAGCCATTTGGACATCAAAGAAGGCAGGGAGCTGACGCGCATATTGCTGGTGTTTTTGGCTAGTTCAACCTCTGCCCTGCCGAGCTGAAGGCTCTCAAACGCGGCTGCACAATTGCGGTGGTATCGTTCGCCGACAGCGGTTAATCGAATACGCTTGCCGTCCTTCATCGTCAGGCCCACTCCAAGGCTTTCCTCAAGCAATTTCATCTGCTGGCTTACAGCGCCAGCCGAAATTCCGAGACGTCGTGCTGCTTCGGTAATGCCGCCACAGCGCCCGACGACGTCAAAAATCTGTAGCGCACGCAGAGGTGGCAGGTTATCCATTTCAGAACCTGGGGGAATGGAGTGAGCCCTGATTATTGGCTGTTTGCGGCGGGAATTGCTATGAGCTCGCAAGTGCCGACTACGGACCGGGTGACTACGAGCTCTACGGTTGCAGCTCCAACCGCTTTAATCACGCAAGGCGTGATGCCCGCACGGATACCGATCAGGAGCGTTTTGCAGGACAGATTGCGTAAGCTAATTCGCGTGCCACCCTAATTGCCCGGAAATCTGCTGCGTGGCTTCCATCAACCGCTTGACGTAGTCCTGCTTGAGTTCTTCGCGAAACCGAAAGCAGGGGAATGACACGCTCATGCCACCAATCACATGGCCAAAACGGTCGCGGATCGGTGCGGCGAGGCAGCGCATATTGTCTTCGAATTCTTCATGGTCTTCGGCATAACCCTGTGCGCGAACCACCTCCATTTCCTGTAAGTACGCCTCAATGCTGGTCAACGTATTTACGGTACGGCGCTCGAAACTTTCTTCCTGCAAATGCGCGATCAGATCGGGCTGTTCCAGCCACGCCATCAATACCTTGCCAATACCAGTGCAGTACAGCGGCGCGCGTCGGCCGATGCGCGAATACATGCGTAGGTTGTATTTGGAGTCGATCTTGTGCACGTAGACGATGCTGCCTTCGTCAAGAATGCCCAAGTGCACCGTCTCGCCTGTCAATTCGTTAATGCGCCGCATACCCGGTTCCGCCTCGCGGACGATATCCAGGTGGGGCAGGGCCTGGGCGCCGAGTTCAAACAGCTTGACGCTGAGCCTGTAGCGATCCTCGGCACCCTGCACCACATAGCCTCGAGCCTTGAGTGACTGCAAAAACCGGTAAACCGTGCTTTTGGACATGTCGAGTTTCTGAGCGATTTCCGATAGGCCGCTTTCCTCCGGATGCGCGGCCAGTGCTTCAAGGATGGCCATGGTTCGGCCTACGGAGGAGACCAGTTCGTTGTTCTGGATGGTGCTGTCGTTCATGAAAGCTCCGACGGGAACGAAAAACCCAAGCATATACGCTGGTAAGTCAAAACGCTGTTTCATTTTTCTTGACGGTATGGAAAAACGGATTAAACTCGACACTAGTCATTAAAAATGAACCGCCGTTTTAAAAATAACAAAGGCGTGCAGTGATGAAGGTAACTCCAGGGCAATGCCCGCAAACCGCTTCATCTCGCCCCCTCAAAGTGGCGCTGGTGGGCGAGTGCATGATCGAGATGCGCGGCGATCCTGTCTCAGGTCTCAACCAGACCTTCGGCGGCGACACGCTCAATGCGGCGGTCTACCTGACCCGACTGAGCCCCGCCGCCGGGATTGCTGTGGACTACGTCACCGCCATCGGCGCTGACAGCTTCAGCGACGCCATGCGTCAGTCCTGGCGCGACGAAGGCATCGCAGATCAACATGTGCGCGTGATCAAGGATGCGCTACCAGGGCTGTATTTCATCCAGACCGACACACTTGGCGAACGACGCTTTCTTTATTGGCGTGGCGAAGCTGCGGCGCGGCGCATGTTCGACGGCCCTGAAGCAGATGCCGTATTGCGGGCCCTTGCGGATTACGACTACATCTACCTGAGTGGTATCAGCCTGGCGATTCTCACGGTCAGTGGCCGATCGCGCCTGATGCACGCCTTGCGTCTTGCCCGTGAATCCGGCACGCGCATCGTCTTCGACAACAACTACCGTCCCCATTTGTGGCCCGATGCCCAGGTTGCGCGCCAGGCCTATGGTGAGATGCTGCGTCTGACTGACCTGGCGCTGATTACCTGGGAGGACGACGCCGCACTGTTCGGTTATGCCGATGTCGAGACATTGTTTAACGCCTATGCAGATTTTGGCGTATGCGAAGTCGTCGTTAAGCGTGGCGTGGCCTCGTGTTTGATCCAGTGCGCCTCAGGTCGTTTCGAAGTCCCTGCCGAGCAGGTGCGGCAAGTCGTCGATACCACGGCGGCGGGCGACTCCTTCAGCGCAGCCTATCTTTCGTGTCGCCTCCAGGGCGGTAATCCGCAACTGGCTGCGCGCTGGGGGCATCGCCTGGCGGCCCAAGTCGTCCAGCATCGCGGCGCGCTGATTCCGGGTGATGCCATGCCGAGCCTGACAATGCTTTCATTTTCTTCCGCCGTAGAGGCCTGACTTTATGAAAATTATTGAAGCCCGCGTCATTGTGACCTGTCCGGGCCGCAACCTGATCACCCTGAAAATCGTCACTGACTCCGGACTCTACGGCATTGGCGATGCGACCTTGAACGGTCGGGAAATGGCGGTCGTCGCCTACCTTGAAGAACATGTGCTGCCAGCATTGATCGGTCGCGATGCCCAGCGTATCGAAGACATCTGGCAGTACCTGTATCGCGGGGCCTACTGGCGCCGTGGCCCGGTAACCATGACCGCGATTGCCGCCGTGGACATCGCTCTTTGGGACATCAAGGCCAAGGCCGCGCAGATGCCGTTGTACCAGTTGCTCGGTGGCAAAAGCCGCGAGCGGGTAATGGTCTACGGACACGCCACGGGCAAGGACATCGAAGGTTGCCTGGACGAAGTCGCCCGGCACGTGGAGTTGGGTTACAAGGCTGTGCGCGTGCAGTGCGGGATTCCCGGCATTGCTACCACCTATGGCGTGGCCAAACGCAGCGGTGAACGTTATGAACCTGCCGACAGCGACCTGCCTGCCGAACATGTGTGGGACACCGCCAAATACCTGAACCATGTGCCCAAGCTGTTCGCCGCCGTTCGCGAGCGTTTCGGCGATGACTTGCACATCCTGCACGACGTGCACCATCGCCTTACGCCCATTGAAGCGGGGCGCCTGGGCAAGGCCGTTGAGCCATTCAATCTGTTCTGGCTCGAAGACTGCACCCCGGCCGAAAATCAGGAAGCCTTCCGCCTGATCCGCCAGCACACCACGACGCCGCTGGCGGTGGGTGAAGTGTTCAACTCCATTCATGACTGCCGGGAGCTTATCCAGGAGCAGTTGATCGACTACATCCGCGCCACCCTGGTACATGCAGGTGGCATCACCCATGTGCGCCGTATTGCCGACTTTGCCGCGCTCTATCAGGTACGCACCGGCTTTCATGGCGCCACCGACCTGTCGCCGGTGTGTATGGGCGCGGCGCTGCATTTCGATACCTGGGTGCCCAATTTCGGGATCCAGGAACACATGCCCCATGACGAACGTATCGACGAAGTGTTTCCCCACGCCTATCGCTTTGAAGATGGCCATTTCACCCCTGGTGAGACGCCGGGGCATGGCGTCGACATCGACGAGAACCTGGCGGCGAAATACCCCTATAAGCGCGCCAGCCTGCCGGTCAATCGCCTGGAAGACGGCACGCTCTGGCACTGGTAAGCGCTATTTCGACTGATTGATAACGACAAAGCACAGAGTGCCACCGGCCCTGTCAGGAGTTACCCGATGAAAGCATTTCAAGTAAGAGCACCTTTTGAATACGGCCTGGCGCAAGTCGAGATGCCCCACGTCGCTCCTGGCGAAGTCAAGGTTGACGTCGCCTACGCCGGTATCTGCGGCTCGGACATGCACATCATTCACGGGCAAAACGCCTTTGTGCGGTTTCCGCGAGTGACCGGCCATGAGTTCTCAGGCGTGGTACGGGAAGTGGGCGAGGGGGTCGAGAGCCTCAAGGTCGGCGACCGCGTGTGCATTGACCCGGTCATCAGCTGTGGCACCTGCTACCCCTGCCGCATCAATCGGCCGAACGTCTGCACCCGGCTGCAAGTGATTGGCGTCCATCGCGATGGCGGTTTCAGCGAGCAAGTGTGTGTACCTGCGGACAATGCCCATCGCTTGCCTGACTCGATGTCCCTGAGCCATGCGGCGCTGGTTGAACCTTACAGCATCGCCCTGAACGTGCTTGATCGCATGCAGCCGCAGCCGGGCGACAGCCTGTTGATCTACGGCGCGGGTGTGATTGGCCTGACGCTGGTGCAAATGGCCCAGGCGCTGGGGCTGACCGATATCACCGTGACCGACGTTCTGGATACACGTCTGGAGACTGCCAAGGCACTCGGTGCCAGCCGCACGCTCAACGGCAAGGATCTCGATGTCGAGGCAACTATGCGTGAACTGACCCATGGCGAAGGTGTGCCGCTGATCGTCGACGCGGCCTGCATTCCGGCATTGATGCCGCAAATGGTGCGCCTGGCCTCGCCCGCAGGGCGTATCGGCCTGCTGGGTTTCAACGCGGTGCCGAGCGACCTTGTGCAGCTGGAAATGATCAAGAAAGAACTGACGCTGGTGGGATCGCGCCTGAACAATCGCAAGTTTCCAAGGGTGATCGAATTGATCGCCAGCGGCACATTGAACGTCCAGGAAATGATCAGTCACCGCGTCAGCTTCGACGAAATGCCGGGGGCAATTGATTTGATCGAAAGCCATCCCGAGCAAACCCGCAAGGTTCTCGTGGAACTGAGCGGCGCCCATCCATAGCCGTCTTCAGATACTCGTGCCCCTGCGGGCACCCTCACCGAATAAACACAAGAAGCGGGAGGTTCCAATGTTTGGTCAAGGTCGCACGTTAATCATCATCATGCTGTTCCTGGCAGGCGTCATCAATTACCTGGATCGCTCGGCGTTGTCCGTTGCGGCCCCCTTCATCCAGAAAGACTATGGTCTTTCGACGGGTGAGATGGGCATGATCTTCAGTAGTTTTTTTGTCGGTTATGCAGTGTTCAACTTTGTCGGTGGTTGGGCTGCCGACCGCTACGGCGCGAAAACTACGCTGTTGCTGGCGATGGTGCTGTGGTCGATGTTCAGCGGTCTCACGGTGCTGACCATTGGCTTCGCCTCGCTAGTGCTCATTCGCATCCTGTTCGGAATGGGGGAGGGGCCACTGAGCGTCACTACGAGCAAGATGATCAACAACTGGTACACCCCCAAGCGCAGGGCGCGGGCGATTGGCACGTCGATGTCCGGTACACCGTTGGGTGGGGCGATTTCCGGGCCGGTGGTGGGCTTCATCGCCGTCACCTACGGCTGGAAGATGTCGTTCATTATCATCATGGTGATCGGCCTGGTCTGGGCGGCGGTGTGGTACAGGTTCGTTAAGGAACGGCCTGAAGGCGAGGGCGGCGAGGATATTGCGCGGGCCGAGGGCCAAAGCGAGCTGGCGGCGCAGCCGGTATTCCCGTTACGGTTCTACCTCAAGCAGCCCACGGTGCTGTTCACGTCCCTGGCGTTCTTTTCCTATAACTACACACTGTTCTTTTTCCTGAGCTGGTTCCCCAGTTACTTGACTATGGCACATGGCCTCAACGTTAAGGACATGAGCGTCGCCACGGTCATCCCCTGGGTCCTGGGTTTCCTCGGCCTGGCCCTGGGCGGTTTCATTTCCGACTTCGTGTTTAAGAAAACCGGACGGATAATGTTCTCCCGCAAGGTGGTGCTGGTAACGTGCCTGTTGTTGTGCGCCGCGTGTATCGCCTGTGCGGGGATGGTAAAAACCCTGTATCCGGCGGTCATTCTCGTCGCCTTGGCAGTGTTCTTCCTTTACCTCACCGGCGCCATCTACTGGGCGATCATCCAGGACACCGTACCTGCCGCGCGGGTGGGTGGCGTCAGTGGCTTCATGCATTTTCTGGCCAACACCTCGGGCATCATAGGCCCGACCTTGACTGGCTTTCTGGTGCAATACACCGGTTCGTTCACCAGTGCATTTTTGCTGGCGGGACTGTTGACCGTGATTGGCGCTGTGTGTGTGGCGCGCTACGTCAAGCCGCTGTCGGTGGCGGATACCGGTAACGCGCAGGCCAAAAGCCCGCAGCCCGTTTCGGCCTTGAGCCGGCCCTAGTCAGTCATGAACAGAAGGAGCGTATCGATGCCTGTTGTGAAACGTGTGCCCTCCAGTCTTCCTGCGTCTGAGATCGGTATCGTGCATCTTGGCCTGGGGGCATTTCATCGCGCCCACCAGGCGGTTTACCTGCAACGCCATCTCAACCGTCATGGGGAAAGTGACTGGGGCTTGTGCAGCGCTAACCTGCGCTCCAATCGCACGTTGGTAGACCAATTGCGCGCCCAGGATGGCCGTTACCACGTGGCCGAATACCGTGACCGCGAGCAGGTAACGTTGCGTGAGATTGGTGTAGTGCGCGAGGCCCTGTATGTGGGCGAGGGTGGTCATGATCTGGAATTGCTGTTGCAGCGCATGGCCGCGCCGCAGACGCGGATTGTCACCCTTACCGTTACCGAAAAAGGTTACTGCCTGAGCCCGGCTACCGGGCTGTTGCGCGTGGAGGACCCGGCGATCGTCCATGACATAGACCATCCGCGAACGCCGCGTACCCCGCCCGGCATTGTGCTCGAAGCTTTACGCCGCCGTCGCGCTGCCGGCACGGCGCCGTTCACGGTGTTGTGCTGCGACAACATGCCCGACAACGGCCTGCGCACGCGCCAGGCCGTGAGCGCCTTGGCAGCGCTGCAGGACGAAGGGTTGATGCAGTGGGTCAACGAGCACGTGGCATTCCCTGGCTGCATGGTTGATCGGATCGTTCCCGCCATGGATGACGAGTCCTTCACGCGATTGGAGCAGCAACTGGACTGCCACGACCGGGCGGCCGTGGTCTGTGAAAGTTTCAGCCAGTGGGTGATCGAGGATCACTTTCCCCTCGGGCGTCCCGACTGGGAGGTGGAGGGCGTGCAGATGGTGGACGATGTCCGCCCGTTTGAAACGATGAAATTGCGCATGCTCAACGGCAGCCACTCGTTATTGGCCTATGTGGGGTTGTTGGTCGGCCACGCGTCGGTGTTCGAGGCCATCAACGATGCGGATCTGGTTCGCGTCATCGAGCGCTACATGACTCAGGAAGCGGCGCCGACCCTGGACATGCCGGGAGGCGTCGATCTGGTGCGCTATGCCCACGATCTCAAGGCGCGCTTTGCCAATGACAGCCTGCATCACCGCTTGCGCCAGATCGCCATGGACGGCTCGCAGAAACTGCCCCAGCGCCTGTTGCTCGGCGCGCAGCAGTTGCTCGACGAAGGACGCGGCATGGCCTGCACGGCATTGGGTATTGCGGCGTGGATTCGCTATTGCACGCAGCCGCAGCCCAGCGGGTCGGCGCAGACGATTGACGATCCCTTGAGCGCAACCTTTGCCGACCTCGCGGGACGATTCGAAGGCGCATCGTTGGTGGATGCCTTTCTTGATCTGGATGAAGTATTCCCGGCAGCTTTGTCTACTCACGCGGCCTTTCGCGATGCCGTGCATGGCGCCTATAGCGCTCTGGTTCACGACGGCATCCGCCGTCTTTTGCACAGCCTTGCGGTACCCCCCCAATAAGAACGGAGAACAACATGGAACAGACGTGGCGTTGGTTTGGCCCCCAAGACCCGATCTCCCTGGCGGACGTCCGTCAAACCGGTGCAACCGGTATCGTCACCGCCCTGCACGACATCCCCAATGGCGACGTCTGGCCGGTGGACGCCATCGCGGCGCGTAAAAAGATGATCGAAGCCGCAGGGTTGAGTTGGTCGGTGGTGGAAAGCATTCCCGTGCATGAGGACATCAAGCGCGGCTGCGGACGGCGTGACGAATACATCGCCAACTACCAGCAAAGTGTGCGCAACCTGGCGAGCTGCGGCATCGATATCGTGTGCTACAACTTCATGCCCGTATTGGACTGGACCCGCACAGACCTGGCTTGGGAGTTGGCGGACGGCGGTTGGGCGCTGCGTTTTGATCACACCGCGTTTGCGGCATTCGACCTGTTCATCCTCAAACGCCCGCAGGCACACGCCGAATACAGTGCCGAGGACATCCAGCAGGCCAAGGCCTATTTCGAGCAACTGACGCTTGCCCAAAGTGAAGCCTTGGTTAATACCTTGATCGCCGGTTTGCCCGGCGCCGAAGAACACTACAGCCTGGACGACTTCCGGACCTTGCTGGCCACCTACGCGCACATCGACGAAGCCAGGCTGCGTGAACACCTGGGGTATTTTTTGCGCGCCGTGGTGCCGGTCGCTGAGGAAGTGGGTGTGCGCATGGCGATTCACCCGGACGACCCGCCCCGGGCGTTACTCGGCTTGCCGCGCATCCTGTCCACGGCCGAAGATGCCCAGTGGTTGCTGGACGCCGCACCAAGCCCGGCTAACGGCCTGACGTTCTGCACCGGTTCCTATGGTGTACGTGCAGACAACGATCTGGTGGCGATGGCCAAGCACTTTGCGCCGTTCATCTACTTCACTCACCTGCGTTCTACCCGCCGCGAGGCCGACCCACGCAGCTTCCACGAAGCTCACCACCTGGACGGCGATGTCGACATGGTGGGGGTCATCGCTGCGCTGGTGGCAGAAGAGCGCAGGCGTGAGCGCGAAGGTGGTCCGCGCCTGCCGTTGCGTCCAGACCATGGCCATCAACTGCTTGACGATCAGCAGCGTAAAAGCAACCCGGGCTATTCACTGATCGGTCGCCTCAAGGGCCTGGCAGAAATCCGCGGTGTGGAATTGGCGGTCCGCCAACAATTGGGCTGAAGGCTTGAAAAACGGAGCCAGTCGTCAGCGCGAAACCGCTGGCTACCGGTTTCGTCCAATGGCCGGGCGCTCTTCCGGCTCAAGCGCTTGCAGCCAACGATTTTCCGAACAGTTCAAATGTTGGCGCATGCAGGTTTGTGCGCCGAGAACGTCTTTTTGAACCACGGCGCGCAGTATGGCTTCATGCTCGATGACGGCCGCTTCCCAGGTCAGCGCGTTCTCCGAGTGTTTACTCAAGTGCGCAGAAATTGGGTTATGTCGTTCATCAAAGAGCCCCATGATGATTCGCACCAATGCGGAGTTGCCACTCATTTTAGCCAGGCGATGGTGAAATTTGCGGTCGTCCTCAAGGGGCGGTAAACCCTTTTCGATGGAGGCGCGCATGGCATCAATACAGTCTTGAAGATAGCGATAGTCGCTTTTTTTGCCATGCAGACAGGCCAGAATCATCGCCTCACCTTCGATCAGCGCGCGGGCCTGCATCAGCTCAGAAGGGCTCTCGCCGAGGGTTACGGTCTTGTTTTTTCCGTCCAGGGCCTGGGCCCGCACATATACGCCCGAGCCCATCTTGATTTCAACACCGCCTTCTATTTCCAGGGCGATGAGCGCTTCGCGCAACGACGGTCTGGAAACACCGAGCAGTTGCGTCAAATCGCGTTCGGGCGGAAGCCGGGAGCCGGGTTTAAAATCCCCCTGCACGATGTAATCGCGCAGTTGATCTGCGATTTTCTGGTACGGCTTTCGCTCAGGGTAGTGGGTCGGTGAGGCCATCGGTAAGGCGTCCATCAAAGAGTTCGCCGAGGCTACCATAGCCCTGGCGACGTGCTGACCGTTTCACATCACCGCGCCCATCTGCCAAGGCAGGAACTCGTTGTCGCCCAAGCCGTTTTCTTCGCTGCAGGTGGGGCGTCCGGACGCGGTTTCGAGCATCAATTGGAACAGCCGCTCACCTGCCTCGGCTACCGATTCCAGGCCATCGACAATGCCGCCGGCATTGAAGTCCATATCCAATTCCATGCGATGAAACAGGCCGGTGTTGGTGGCGATCTTCAATGAGGGGGTCGGTTTGCATCCGTAGGTCGAGCCACGGCCGGTGGTAAAGCAGATGAGGTTCGCGCCTCCCGCCACCTGACCGGTAGCCGACACCGGGTCGTAGCCGGGCGTGTCCATGAACACCAGCCCCTGGGCGTCGACCTTTTCCGCGTAGTGGTAAACCCCCATTAACCCAGTGGTGCCGGCTTTCGCCACAGCGCCCAGGGATTTTTCCAGGATGGTAGTAATGCCACCGGCCTTATTGCCCGGCGAGGGGTTGTTATTCATGTCGCCATCGTTGTGTTGCACGTAGGTTTCCCACCAGCGGATACGCGCCATCAATTTTTCCGAAATATCGGCTGATGCCGCGCGGGCCGTCAACAGGTGTTCAGCGCCGTAGATTTCGGGCGTTTCCGAAAGAATGGCGCTGCCGCCATGCTTAACCAGCAGGTCGACCGCAGCTCCAAGTGCCGGGTTTGCGGTAATGCCTGAGTAACCATCCGAGCCGCCGCATTGCAACCCCACACGTAGATGGCTGGCGGCAACAGTCGTACGCCGAAAGTTGTTGATGACGGGCAGCATCTCTTCAATATGAGAGATGCCACGTTGTACGGTTTCGCGAGTGCCGCCCGCTTCCTGAATGATCAGGCTGGCCTTGAGCGTAGCTGAGCGATCGCCCAGCTCATTCATCAGTGGGGTCAGTTGGTTGACCTCACAGCCCAGGCCGATCAACAGCACGCCGGCGAAGTTGACGTGATCCGCGTACCCGCGCAAGGTCCGTTTGAGGATATCGATACCGTCACCTTTCGCCCCCATGCCACAGCCGCTGCCGTGGGTGATTGCCACCACGCCATCGACGTTGGGGAAGTCTTTCAGGCGCTCGGAAGAGAACGCATGGGCGATGTGTTTACAGACGGTGGCCGAACAGTTGACGCTGGAAATAACGCCGATGTAGTTGCGTGTGCCGACACGCCCATCATCGCGGACAAACCCTTCGAAGGTTGCCGGCTCACGGCTCAATACCGTGGGTACATAGCGGTTCTGCACATTGTGCTCGGCGTTGGTGGCGGGCATGTCCAGGTTGTGCACGTGCACGTAATCGCCGGGTTCGATGCCCTGGGTGGCCAGGCCTATGGTCTGGCCGTACTTGAGGACCCGTTGGCCTGCCACCACCGCACGCAGGGCGATCTTGTGGCCGGACGGAATCGGTTGTCGGGCAACCAGCGCGATACCGTCGGCGCGCAGATGTTGCCCCGCAGCGATATCGCCCCGGGCCACGGCAACATCGTCGCCGGGGGTCAACACAAGCAAGGATTGACTATCGTTCATCACGCCTCTCCTAACATTCGATGATTGCTTTGACGACGCCTTGTTTCGGGTCGAGCAATGTGGCGAACGAGCTGGGGACATCGCTGAGTGTCAGTCGATGGGTGTTGAGGGCGGCGTCCGGAATCAATCCGTTGCGCAAACACTCTTCTACATACTGGAAGTCTTCGTGGGTGGCGTTGCGGCTGCCCATCAGCGTGGCTTCACGCTTGTGAAATTCAGGGTCGGAGAACGTGATGGAATCGCGCACCACTGAAATCATCACGTAGGTGCCGCCGTGCGCGATGAATTCGAACCCGCGCTCCATGGCTCGCGCATTGCCGGTGGCATCAAACACCACGTCGAAAAAATCACCCTCGGTGAGTTCGGCAAGCCTTTCCTTGTCGCCCTCGCCGATTTTCACGGCAGCCTGAATCTTCAGGTGTTTTTTGCAGAAGGACAGGCGGTCGTCCCGCGTATCCAGAACCGTGACATGCGCACCCCGCAGGCTGGCAAAGATCGCGGCAGCCATACCGATCGGGCCGGTGCCGACCACCAGTGCGCGTTTATCTGCCTGGATTGTTGAACGACGTACGGCGTGCGCGCCGATGGACAGAAATTCGATCATCGCAGCCTGATCAAGGGACACGCCTACGGCTTTGTGGACGAATGCATGGGGAATGCTCAGGTATTCGGTAAAGGCACCGTCGCGGTGAACCCCCAGCACCTGGATATGCGTGCAGCAATTGGTCTTGCCCTGGCGGCAGGCGATGCATGCGCCGCAGGAAAGATAGGGCATCACGTAGACCACATCGCCCGTGTCGAGGTCGCTGGCGCTGTCCGTTTCTTCCACCACTCCAGAGAACTCATGGCCCATCACGCGCGGGTATTGGAGGTAGGGCTGATTGCCGGTGAAAATGTGCAGGTCGGTGCCGCAGACCCCGACGCGCTTGATGCGGATCAGAATCTCACCAGGCATTCGGGTTGGCTTTTCACACTCGACGCCGGTTAGTGAACCGGGTTCGTTACAGATGACAGTCAGCATGTTGATGCTCCTTGGCTGGCGCGCAGGCAACGGATGTCGACAAGCGGGAGAGGTCGCCCGGCTGGCGGGGAGTCTACATATCAGACGATCTCTTTTTGTTGTAGGCGGACAGCGGTCCGCCGGGATGATCAAGGCTTCAAAACTACACATCGATAAAAATATTGGCAAGACCAATATTTATAAATATAAATTGGACGGACCAGTTAGGGGTGTCGAGATCCGTTCTGAACTCCGTTGGACTCCGCGCCGCTGGCTACTCACGTCGATCTGGTCGGCAGTTTCCGTCCGGACATGTGAGACGCGAACAACGTGTTGTTGGGCAAGGTGAGGATCTGTGTAAATTGATGGTGTTTGAGCTTGATGCAGCACTTTTATTCGGTTGCCAAAGAGGTAGGCGGAGCGAGGTGTCGGGGCCGGCGAGCATGTATAAAGGCTGAACCCCGAGCTAGATGGCGTCGATGCGGATCATCGCAACTGGCCTCAAAGGAATGCGACACAGGCAGCAGCCAGATAATCTGGCCAGTCGACTTCGACGGCGGGGGGACGATTGACGAAATCGCAACCCCCCAATCTTAACCACTGCCTGTAGCTTCGACTTCTCCTGAAAATGCCGCTATCGCGTTGGGGGAGCAGGTCAAAAAACAAACGGCGTTATTGCGGTCAGCCTCGATTTGCCAAGAAACCTTCGGCCATGAGTCGGAATGCTTCGATCGCTTTTGGCAAGACAACATCTGGCTCGTCGCTCGCGGCGATCCAGAGCGCCGCATTGAGTGCCGCGCCGCTCAGAAGGCGTGCCGCAGCCTCGACATCGACTGGTTTCATGACCCCCTCGGCGATCAAGTCGGCGACCGACAGTTTCGTGACGTTGAGGCAGGCATTCTGGCTAGGCCACTGCGAAGGGTCACCCAGGAAGGCAGGCCCGTCCAGCAGGACAATTCGTCGAACCTCCGGGTCCAGCGCCATCTCGATATAGGCTGCGCCTTCGGCCAGCAGTCCCTCCCACGAGTTTGCGGCAGATGCTCCAGCCTGATGTGCACGTGCGGCCATCTCGCCGTCCACCTGCTCGACAACAGCCGCCAGCAGTCCCTTCTTGTCGCGAAAGCCATGGTAGAGAGCGCCGCGGGTGAGCCCGACGGCCGCCGTTAGATCATCCATGGACGCCGCAGCAAAACCCGACGCCGCAAACGCCTTGCGCGCTGCGCCAATCAGCTTGGTGCGGTTTTCCGCCATCGTTTCGGTGCGGCGTTTTCTAATCAACACGACCTCTTTTTCGTATACGTAGCGTATGTGGAATTGACGGATAGCTGTCTCGCGTGTTTTATATACGTAGCGTATGTGAAAGCCATGATAGTGCTGGAAAGTTCGACGACGTTTGATCAGGCATGTCCGCCCCCCATGAGAAGGACGATAATATGACCCAGCGCGAAGCAGTATATCCCGCCAATCGACAGGCGCTCTACGAGGCATACGGCTATTGCGCCGCAGTGCGCTCGGACAATCTTCTATTCGTATCTGGCCAAGTCGGCAGCCGTCCCGATGGCTCGCCCGAGCCCGATTTTGAAGCTCAGGTTCGCTTGGCCTTCGCCAACCTTGAAGCCACGCTCGCGGCAGGAGGATGCACGTTAGATGACATAGTCGACGTGACGTCATTCCATACGGATCCGGAAAAGCAAATGAGCGCGGTCCTGGCGGTAAAAAGCGAAAAGTTCCCGCAGATTCCGTATCCGAACTGGACAGCTGTTGGGGTCAACTGGCTTGCGGGCTTCGACTTCGAAATCAAGGTAATCGCACGCGTTCCATCTGCGCCGGTGAGCCGCCGCAACCCGCCAGCGATGTGGGATATGGGATCGCTCGGGTGGTCGCACATCAGTGTCGTTGAGCCAGGTCGCCTCGCCTTCCTGTCCGGCCAAATCGCAGCGACGCCAGGCCAGGAGGACGTGCCCAACGACATCGCTGGCCAAGCAAAGCTCGCGACGGCCAGCCTCGCCGCCGCACTCCACGACCTGGAGGCAACCGCTCAAGACATTGTCATGCTGCGTGTCTACGTCGTGAATGCAACCAGCGAAGCCTTCGGTCAGGCTGTCACAGCTTTACGCGAGCTGCTCGGGGACGCAATGCCCAGCATCACGACGATTGGTGTTCAGGCACTCTATAAGCCGGAAATCAAGGTTGAGATTGAAATGTTGGTGCGCGTCCCCTGAAGGGGAAATATCGAACCCTTGCCCTTGCCCTTGCCCTTGCCCTTGCCCTTGCCCATGGCCATGGCCACTGGGTACAGGGCCGAGATCGACATGGAATGTCAATCGCGCCTGGCTGTGCATCCTCTTCAGCGACGCCGCGTTCGTTGCTGCTTTCCGGTTAAAAAAGATGAGGCTGGTTGAAAACTTCGTCTGTTGTAAAAAAATCAGCCGACGGAAACACCGGCGCGCCCGGCAGATCCTTAGGTGCTGAGCAGTTGTCGCCTACGGCGCTGTTGAGCGCAGATCAGGCCCACCAGCAGCCAGCATCGTCGAACTGAAACGCAACTACGGACTTTAGTGAGCCTCACAGCCACCACTGAAAAGCGTATGAAAACTCCCATGAAAAATCTTGTTCTGACTGTTCTTTTTGCAGTATCGCAAATGTCACGCGAGGCGATTGCGCAAGGGGATGCCCTAATGGACGGTACCCACAACAGGGGCCGGGCTGGAGTGACTGATACTTCCAAAGGCATACCAGGCATTTCTATAGGGATGTTTACCGGTGGTGACACGGAACATCGCATTGTTGAACATTTTCAAGCTTACTGAAGCGCTTGGTGGGGCGTCAGCATCTCTGATGGAACCGCTGGCTGCCGCCCTTCTGTGAGTAGCAAACAACTTGACCTCTCTTATCCCATTGCACTGACGAATGTGCTTCTGATCGCTGACCCCTTTGAGAGCACCGTTAAGAGCAACCATGAGCAGCGCGATCGCTTTGGCTGCATCTTTTGTAAGAACGACGGGCGAGTTACAAATCAGGCAACGACTGGTCACTTTGGAGGCGGATTTCAATGGTCGCCTGTGGATCTCTATAGACTGATAATACGTCTAGAGCCCAGTAAATAGTAGGATCTGTGGATCTTGGTGGATTTCTGTGGCGCATTAAAAAGCCGGCTTGTGGCCGGCCTTTTTAAAAAATAAGCTATTGAAATTAAAAGAAATTTATTTTTATATGATGGCCGACCCACATTCTGACCCATACTTTGATTTTCCTGTTTTTTCGAGAGCATTCCCAAAACTCCGGTCTCTGAGGGCGTGGAGGAATTCCTTCTATCAAGATAGGTGATACATCCTCCTCGCAGCAGAGCATATTTCAGCAGGCGGAATCGCCCAATACGCGCTGGTCGGATGCGCGGAGTGGTGAAGATCTATTGCTAACGATCTCAGTGGCGTCATATTGGATTCGAAAAATCTAGCTGCGGTAGAACAACTCGAATATCCGTCTGAGCGATGGTGATGGGCCTTGGCCCCTCAGATAATCATGCAGAATTAACGGCACGCCTATTCAACGCTATTTTGATGTATCCATTTTTTCAGATGGTGTTAAATATAAACTTTTCTCAGTCTCCATTTTTATCATTTTTTCAATGATCTGCGCTCTTTTCATGCCATGTAACTCAACTAGGTCGTCTAATTTGTTAATTGTGGCGTGGGTGAGCATCATGTTGACTTGTCTTTTATCTGCATTGCGCTCATCGAATTGTCGACGATTCCAGAGGTTTTTAATTCCTTGGATAATGACCTTCTGTTCATGGCCGCTAAAATCCGCATGGTCAAAAAACATTAGTAATTCTTGATAGTTGCTAATTGGGCGTGTACTTGATAAATGGTTCAAATATTTTGCAGAAAGTTCTCTTTCTACCCAGTCCCACGCGCATAGACAGCGCTTTGCACCTTCCTTTTTATCAGTGAACCAGGAAAACTGAGTATCATGTGCTATGTGCCTGCGCCATTTTATGTAAAGATCGTTAACTTCCGCCGCTTTCCTTTCGACTTTTTTATCCCAAATATCAATCATTGCAATGATGTGCGATCTTCCGGTTAGATGAACGAGGTGGCGAGGGAATCTCCTTTCTGTAAGGCGATCAACCTCAGGAAGTAGCCAGCAATATTGGCGTTCGTCATCTATGATCCAGTTTAACCCTTCGTCAGGTATTAAATTTTCATCTCTAAGTATCTGAATATTGTTACTGATTTTAGGATGTCGACTCAATTCTCTGGCTGTGACATTTTTCATCGATTGCCCATTGCAACTATCAGCCGGTAGACGACCATTAGGCTGTTTATTGAGATAGAGCCAGATCCATATATCTTGACGAGTATTTATATTGTTGCCGTTAATATGTCGGTCAAACATGGCATTAGCTTCTTCCTCAGTCACAATATCCACTATATTTATCCCGATTAATTAGTTGTTAAGTATATATAATTTTTTGTAATTCTATTTCCTTCTAGTGAAAATCTAGCAGGTTTTTAGGTTTTTTGTGTGCATTTTCGTAAATTTCTATGATTGTTATAGGGAATTCTAGGATTTTTTTTACGTTTTTTCCTAATGTTTACAGGTGAAAATTTATGAATTGTCTTAAATATCATGATTTTTAAGGCGGTCTAGGCAGAAACTTTTATAGCGGGGATGCTTGTTATATTTCGGGGTGGGCATGGGATGCTCTGGATGGACGAGAAACGATATTTACGGCTAGAGTTAATTTGTGGAGAGCCAGCAGCGCTACCGATTTTTGGTCTACGTGATTGTGAGTATTTTTGAGTTTGAAGATTTTCGGAAGTCAGCTGATAACTAATATCTTAAGAGGGACCGCTGGGGGTAAGTAGGTACGGTGAGTAGGTTTTTTGCTCTTGTTTCTTTTTCAATGAATGATGAAGTTTTGGTTGTATATTGCTTGATTTACAGCTATGTATTTATGCGGTGATGCTATAAGTTGCAGGTAATGGTGCGGAAGTGTTGAGCGTATAATGGTAGGCTGAGGGCGTCATCCGTCATTTCAGCTATCGTATATGTCCTATAATTGCTATGAGAGAGTTCATTGAAGAAGTTCCGTTACTCTTCACTCCCGCTATAAAAATAGTGGGTGACAATTAGTTATTGCTCCATTTTTGATACATGGCGTGCCTTTCGATTTTTCTGGTGGCTCACGGTATAGCTTTATGTATAGATTCATCATGAGACGCAGCGGTCGGATTTATCTAGCGGGTCTGATATTCTTGTTAAAGAGTAATGCCTCCATGGTTTTTACCTCAATCTTGTAGCTAGGCTTAAGTCTTTTAATTTAATTTTCACAATCTTCCCCGATCCTCTGAACGATAACGAGGAGTCTGTTCATGAGGATCATCCGCTTGAAAGAAGTAATCGGTTCGACTGGTCTAGCTCGGTCGACCATTTACAAATACGTCGGGGAGGGGAGCTTTCCGAAGCCTGTATCGTTGGGCGAGCGTTCTGTCGGTTGGATTGAGCTTGAGGTCCAGGACTGGATACTTGCCAGGATCTCGGAACGGGAGCTAGTAGAAGCTCCTGTAATGCGTACCAGAGGTCAACTTAGTATGGCCAGCTAGCAAACAGTATAGATGCTATGACCTGCTACGGCAGGTCATAGCATCTATGCTGTAGCGCTTCCTTCCAGACGAGAGGCGGTGGTGCGCCCATCGCTCGGGTTGATACGGGTAATAACGAGGGGATCAGAGACAGTTTATTTCCGGAATATGCTTTTCACATAAATCACCGATATTCCTAGGCTGTTGAAAGGTATTTACTCCTGATAAGCCGGTCTTACTATTGCTGCGCGGGTATTATGCTTTATAGTCTAGTCTAATGTTATTAGTATGGTCTAGTGCTTTATAGTCTAGTATTATAAGGTTGTTGTCATAGTATGCTGTTACTAGTGTTACTGGTGTTACTGGTGTTACTGGTGTTACTAGTGTTACTAGTGTTGCTAGTAAGTTGCTACTTATTGATCTGATCAATGACTATCTATCCTACTATCTGCTAGACCCAATACACACCTGATACGCCGACACCCATGACCCGGAGATCTGTACCATCAGTCATTCAGCCAAAGGTGATCATATCGCTGAGAGGTAACGGTTAAAAATTACAGAGCACGCACTGGTTATGTCATCCACCGAGGAGTCATCACCATGCTCGACCATACCGATACCATCAACCGCAAGCCGCGTCGTCACCCCGACAACGACAATCTCAATTACCACTATGCCGATACCTATGCCGGTTTACCTGTGATGGTCGAGAAGGGACCTTTCATCCGTGAATACCTTTCCGATCTCAAACGCACCATCCACGCGGCTATGGATCAGTACTCACGGATATTGGCGTTCAGAGTCGACCTCAGGCTGCCACAGGGCGTTGATCTGCCTGATTACGTTTACACGAACGAAGTCATAAGCAAGTTCTTTGAATCTTTCACTAAGAAGATCCAGTACCACCAGGAAAGGGTGGGTGAGCGTGGGTATCCCCGTGGCTGTAAGGTCCGGTATGTCTGGGCGAGAGAGTTGGGTGAGGAACGTCGGCCTCATTACCACCTGTTAATCGTGCTGAACCGGGATGCTTACTACTCAGTGGGGCGCCTAGGTTCTGGGAGGGTGAATATGATCAGCCGTATGGATGAGTCCTGGGCTGGTGCGCTGGGTCTGTCAGTCGATCAGGTGAAGGGGCTGGTGCATATACCTGACAACGCTGAGTATCGTGTCGACCGTTACGTTCGTGGTGGAGATATGGATGAGCTGACGAAGCTTTTCCATCGTGCGAGCTATCTCTGCAAGGCTCCTACAAAAGCGTATGGGGATCGGCAGCGGGGTTTGGGTACCAGTCGGGGCTGATGCGCATGGTCTGAGCCCTTTGGTGTCAGCAAAGGGACGGATTAGTTGGGGATGAGCTAGGCGCTGTTAAAAATCACACAGCGTGTACCTGTTATGACTAATCCCATCAGGTACTTCGCAATGGAATTCCAGGCCTCAAAAGTGTCACTCTCTCAATCCGACGTCTCTGTGCTGATCGAGCGTCTTGTCACTGCGATCAAGCACACGCGTGATAATGCGTTCAACATAAGCAAACTCAATACTGATGATGAACAAGTCCAGACCACCCGGCTATCGCGTTATTTTCACCACATAGAGCAAATGGTGAAGCTGTTCGATGATCGATGCGCTTACGAGGTCGATGAGCATCTCCACGTGTTCCGGCAGGCGTGTCAGGACGTTGGGCTAGAACTCAGTCCGGTAGGGCTGACATGCCTCAGCAGCGACGAGACTCGCTACCTCAGCACTCATGAGGCGCTCAATATACTTACTCAGCGTATATGCGTGCTGACAGGCTCATAGAGCTATCAGCGCAGGATATGTAACGCGGCCTTCATGCTCCTGATAGAGCCGTTCGGCCAGTGCGACTCGAGCTACGACTAGCTGTCTAGGTGCGCCATGCTTGGGTCGGCCAATGTCCGTTCGAGAACATCGACAACCGGCGAGTCCTCGTTGGCCATGAACAACGCCTCGATCCATTCCCTGGTAGCCAGCAAGCTATCGCGCAACTCGTCATGGGCCGGGGCAAGGGGATGCTCGAATTCGTCTTCAACGATGATTGCAATCAGCTCGTCTGCTGTCAGCCTAGGTGACTCAAGAATGTCCCTTAGGTCGAAAACAAGATGTTCAGGGTCAACCGCGAACGTCAGCGCATCCTGTTCGACTTGCTCCTCTTCGTCCTCCTCCCAGGTGTCTGCAAAATGCAGCGCCTGTTCGTACGCCGTGGGGCGCTTCAACTCGGGTAAGGAGAATCTATACAGTCGGCTTCAATCTGCTTGGGCGAATGCACTGAGAGTTCCTTTTGAAGACGCTGATGGACTGGTACATGTCCCTGCTAATCCTCAGTACCTCCTCTCTCATGATGGCCACCTGCAGATGAAGGAATACTTCCATCGGGTCAGCAATCTCTGCAAGGCAGCTACCAAGGATTATGGTAGTCGATGCCGAGCATTTGGTTGCAGCAGAGGCTGAGCTCGTGCCACTGGGATCCCGCCAGGGAGCGCTCACTGCCAGCCTTTGCGTGACCGATATAAAAACCTCATTGCGCGACTTCAGTGCCCCCGATTTCTCATGGGGCAAACGATAAGAGCGTGCATCATCCCGGTTGCCTAACTTCCAAAATTTGGATTAACTGGTATGTACCAATTCGGTCGGCCTCAGCTACCGACCTCGCGCCAGTCATAACGGAAGCCATACCTTGCCCCCCATGGACCCTACCCAGAGTAACGAGGCCGCAGTCCCTCTCTATAAACAATTGGCCGATACCCTGCGCCAGCAGATCGAATCGGGAGAGTTGAATGATCAGGAGCCACTGGCGCCGGAGCGTGAGCTTGCCCTGCATTACAAGGTCAGCCGGGATACGGTGCGCAAGGCGATTCGCTTGCTTGATGAAGAGGGGATGATCTACAGCGATCACGGCCGGGGTACGTTCATCACCTCGGCGCCGTTGCGGGATATGGCCAAGGCGATTGGCAGTTTCACCCTCGACACCTTGAGGCGTGGCGGTGTACCCGGGCAGAAGGTGCTTGTTTTTGAAAAGGTCACTGCCGGCATGGCGATCGCCAGTGTCCTGAATATCAAGCCTGATACGGTTCTGCATCACGTCAAACGCGTGCGTTTGATCGATGGTGAGCCCATTGGTATTCAGGATTCCTGGTTGTGCCTGCCTAAGGGCCAAGGTTTCAGCCGTGAGCAGTTGGAGCGCAAGGGCTCGTTGTATCGGTTGTTGGTCGAGGATTTGCAGATTCAACCGAGTGTCGCGCTGGAAAGCATCGGTTCGATACTGGCCTGCGAGCAGGATGTCGCACTGCTGAATCTCGATAAGGGCGCGCCGCTGTTGCTGTGCGAGCGCGTCACCATGTCTGAGCGGCGTGTGCCCATTGAGTACTGCGAAATGCGCTACGGGCCGTCCTATCGCTACAAGAACAAGGTGACGCAATGGGGCGGTAACTGACCGACATCCTCTTTCCAAGGTACGAACCAATGCGCCAGCCAAGGGCGCATTGCCAGGCGGATCCATCGCTTCTCCAACACCCCCAGATACCATAAAAGCCCGCAGATCTTGAACAAAAAGTGCGCATGGGCTGTTCCCTGCGCACCGATTTCTTGCCTTTATTCTTTATAGGTACGTACCTTTATTGAAAAATAGTGGCCATGAACAGGCTTTTGTAGCCGCAATGTCATATTGCATAGCCATATTGCGGATATTCGCCTTACTTGAGTAAAGGTACGTACCAATTGGTACGGGTATTGCTTTTGCCAGACAAGGTGCCCGGTGCTCCGTTGGTGTTCGAGGAGCATTCGGTCCGTTCGATGTGAAGATGGAGACAGGCATTTGCCCATGGCCAACCACACTGCAAGCCTCGTCCTGGATGACCAGGATTTTCTTCCCACCCATCGCCGGGAGGCTGTTGCTGCGCCGTTTCGCCTAAGCGTGCTGGACGTTCCGGCGAGCGGGCTGCTGCCGCGGACAATCATGCTCATGGTGTTGCTGTCCGTGATCGTGCATGGCGCGTTGCTGTGGTGGAGCTCTCAGTCTGCAGAGCGGATCACCCCGGCTCAGCCGCAGGAGATGTCCATCGAGTTTGCCGCCGAAGCCGCGCCAACACCTGCGCCGCCTGCCGAGCCTGAGCCCGCGCCAGAACCTGCGCCAGTCGAGCAATCGATAGAGCCGCCCGCGCCGGAGGACGCCGAAGCCGTGGCGCCACCACCCAAGCCTGCGCCGGTGAAGCCTGGGCCGACCAAGCCGAAACCCGTGCCAGTGACCAAGCGTATCGAGCCGGCTCAGCCCTCGGCGCCTGTTGCCGCTCCAGGCCCGGCGCCAGCCCTGAGCCCAATTCCCGCACCGGCACCGGTAAAGGAAACCGCTGCGGTCTCCAGTCTTGCAGGTCTTGGCAATCCGGCCCCGGCCTATCCGCAGATGGCCTTGCGCCGCTTATGGGAGGGCAGGGTGGAATTGCGCATCAATGTCACCGCAGAAGGCCGCGCGGCTTCGGTGAGTGTTACTCGCTCCAGTGGCCATGAGTTGTTGGACGACGCAGCCGTCGAAACCGTGCGCACCTGGAAGTTTTTACCGGCAAAGCGGGGAGACACAGCCGTTTCCGGCACGGCGACCCAAGTCATCGACTTCAAATTGCCCAAGTGATCCTGAACCCTTCATTCAAAAGGAAACCCATATGCTCGACTCATTGACTCCGCTGATCGTACCCGCCGTGTTGTGGGCGCTGATCGCATTTTCCGTTGTCACCTGGGCGTTGCTGATGATCAAGGTGATGCAGTTCGGCCGACAGAAAAGTGAGAGCCGACGTTTTTTGCAGGCGTTCTGGGCGTCGCCCGATCTGTCGTCTGCAGTGAAACAGGCTGGCCAATTGCCCGGAGGCCTGGCGCGCATCGCCGCTTCGGGGGTGGATGCCATGAGCCTGGAAGAGCACTCGCGCAGCGCCCTGGCCCAGTCCATCGACCGTTCCGAACGTGTCGAAAGGCATCTGAAACAGCAGATCCAGAAAGAACGTCGACACCTGGAGGCCGGGCTGGCGGTGCTTGCCAGTATTGGCAGCACGTCGCCCTTCATTGGCCTCTTCGGCACCGTATGGGGAATCATGAATGCCTTGCAGGTCATCGGCCAGACCGGTTCCGCCAGCCTTGAAACAGTTGCCGGGCCCATCGGTCACGCTTTGCTGGCTACCGGGGTGGGTATCGCGGTCGCTGTGCCGGCCGTGCTGATCTACAACTTTTTCCTGCGCCGCCTGAAGCTGTCCATCGCCTACATGGATGACTTTGCCCACGACTTCTACAGCCTGGCGCAACGCAGTGTGTTCACCATCGGCCAGCAGCCGATCGCACAGAACACCAGAAGCTTCAAGGAGGCAAGTTGAAATGGCCTTCTCGACCCAGGACAGCGACGAAGTGCTCAGTGAGATGAATGTCACACCGCTGGTGGACGTGATGCTCGTGCTGTTGGTGGTGTTCATGGTCACTGCGCCGCTGATGACCAATTCCATCAAAGTCTCGTTGCCCAAGACCGATGCCGTGGCGCCTCTGCAGCAGAAGGACCCGGTGACCGTGAGTGTCGATCGAGACGGCAAACTGTTCCTTGACAAGGACGAGATCGATGCCGGGATGCTGGAAGCGCGACTGGCAACTATCAAGTCTGTGGACAGCGAGACCCGGGTGCGTTTGCAGGCTGATACTTCGGTGAATTACGGCGCGGTGGCCAAGGCCATGGCCTCTATCGAGCGCGCGGGGATCACTCGGGTTGCCGTGGTGACCGCACGATGAGCCGCGACCTGAGTAACGCCGGCCTTTTGTTTGCCCAACGTCCGGACCGGTCATCGGACCTGTTCATGGTGGGGGATCCTTGTGTCGATATCTATTTTTCGACCCGTCGGGTTCCCGTGGCTGGTGAAAAGCGTCTGGGGCAGATGCTTGGCTGCTTTGCGGGCGGTACTGAGTCGAATGTGGCCTGTGCGGCCAGTCGCCTGGGGCTGACGGTGAGCGTTTGTGGCCGGGTAGGGGATGACGTCTATGCCGCCATGCTGCTGGCCGAATTTTCCCGTTTCGGCGTGAGCACTGAGCATGTGACGCGTACGCCTGGGGCGACCAGTGCTTCGGCGCTGATCATGGTGCCGCCCGATGGCGAAAAGGCCCTTGTCTATAGCGCCATGACCGCGCCACTGGATCCGGTCGCGGACATGTTTGGCTTGCTTGAGCAAAGCCGGGCGTTCTACAGCGCGCCTTATGACCTTCCGCGCTTTCTCCTCCAGGCCGAGGCGGCTCAGGGATTCGGTACCGATGTAATCATTGATATCGAAGCGGCGATGGTCCCGGACACCAGGACTTTCCATGCGCTACTCAGTGCTGCGGAGGTGGTGTTCATGAACGGTGACAGCTTCCGTGAGCTGACCGGGCAGCCACCTTCCATTGAGCGCTTGCAAGAGTTGCTCGGCCGCGGCCCGCGCCTGCTGATCGTGACCCTGGGCATCGATGGCGCGATGGCCGTCAGCCGCACTGAAAGCTATCAGCACCCGGGTTTTCCTGAGATCGCCGTAGACAGCACCGGTGCTGGCGACTGTTTTGCCGGGGCTTTTCTGGCCTGTGCCCTGCAAGGCGGCACGCTGGCTGAGTCCATGGCGTTCGGCTGTGCTGCGGCCGGTTTCGCCGTGCAGGCCTTCGGTGCCCGCAGCGGCTATCCCCAACGCGTCGATGTCGAGAGCCGACTGCGCTCTGCCGACCTTCAACCATTTCCAGCAAGCGTGCGCTGAGCGATACGGACTATTTATGAGTAATCCTGCATTTCTGGCCCCGGCCTTCATCACTTTCACTGGCGTTGACAGCGACGCGCTGATTCCCGGCATGCGTGCGCTGTCGGAGCAGTATCCGATCGAATGGGGCGTGCTGATCGACCCGGCTCGACTCGACAACGCCCTGTTTCCGGATGCCGAAACCGTCAAGCGCATCCGCCGCAGTGGCTTGCGTCTGTCGGCCCATATCTGTGGCGTGCCGGCGGCGCTGATTGCCGGCGGTGGTGAGCCGGATCTGCACCTGGACGGCTTTTCCCGCTTGCAGATCAATCACGGTTTCAGCGGCAGTAATGCGCAACAGATCGAGCACTGCATGCGCTTCGCCTCTCGTCACGGCATGCGTGCAGCCCTGCAATGTCAGGCGGCGTTCCCTGAGGTACCCGGTGTCGACTGGCTTTACGATGTGTCATTCGGCACCGGTATTCAGCCGGGGCAGTGGATTGCACTCAAAGGAAATATTCCATTCTGTGGCTACTCCGGCGGTCTCAATCCGCAGAATGTGCGCAGCGTGCTGCAACAGCTCGACCTGGGTAGCGGCAATGCGTATTGGATCGATATGGAATCGGGCGTGCGCAGCAACGGTCGCTTCGACCTGGCCAAGTGTGAAGCCGTATGTCGCGCGGTGTACGGGCCGCTGGCGGTCGAGCTGCCCAGGGTGGCGATGTGAGTCGCGGGCCTGTCAGTGCCTTAGTCGCGGCTGCGCGCCCTTCGGCTTGGCGCGGGTTTTTTCGCCTGGCAGAGCAGGGCACCACGGCGCGTCGTGAGCTGGTGGCAGGCCTGACCACGTTCGCCACCATGGGCTACATCATCGTGCTCAATCCGGCGATTCTGGCGCCTACCGGTATCGCCCAGGCCGACCTGCTGTGGGCAACGGTGATCGCGACAGTGGTCGGCACGCTGCTGATGGGGCTGTGGGCCAATCTGCCCATCGGCTTGGCGCCGGGAATGGGCAGCAATGTTGTGTTCGCCCAAGTACTGGTGAGCAAGATGGGCGTGTCCTGGCAGATTGGCCTGGCCATGATCTTCTGCAATGGCCTGCTGTTTTTTCTGCTGTCAATGAGCCGCTGGCGGCAACGTATCATTGAGGGCTTTCCCGAGCCGATAAAACAAGGCATCGGCTTGTCCATCGGCGGTTTTATTGCCTGGCTGGGCTTGAGTAACTGCGGGCTCATACACAATTTGCCAGACAGTACGATGACCCTCGGGCCTTTCGGTCAGCCGGCACAACTATTGGCGTTGGCAGGGTTGCTATTGACCCCGGTGCTGATGGCCCTGCGCGTGCCCTGTGCGCTGTTGCTGGGAATCGTCGGAGTCAGTGTGGCCGGCCTGCTCGTACCTGGCAGCGATGGCATGCCGTTGACCGCTACGCCGCAGGCTGTTTTCGCGCTGCCGCCGTTCAATCCGCAGATGCTCCTGGCCTTCGACCTGAAAGGCTTATTTACCCACTTTTCACTGTTGCTGCCGGTGACGTTGTATTTCCTTATTTCCGAATTCTTTTCCGGCACCGCCACTCTCTTTGCCGTCACCCGGCGCGCTCATCTGCAGGCTCCGGGGCAGGACATCCCCAATGCCCGCGCTGCGTTTTCCAGCGATGCGCTGAGCAGCGTGATCGGTGCCGCAGTGGGCACGACAACGGTGACTGCCTATGTCGAATCGATCGCAGGTGTGGAGGCCGGCGGGCGCACGGGGCTGACGGCCGTGGTGGTGGCAGGGCTGTTTGCCGTATCGATTCTGTTCTGGCCGCTGATCCATTGCGTCCCGGCACAGGCCAGTGCTGTCGCCCTGGTGATGGTGGGTGTGTTGATGCTCAAGTCCATTGGCGACCTGGATTTCACTCAGGCAGAAACGGCAATTCCCCCTGTATTGATGTTGTTGGTAACCCTGCTCACCACGGACTTGATGGTGGGCATGGCCATGGGCTGTTTCAGCTACACCGTTATTGTCCTGGCGCGGCGGCAGTGGGTGCGATTGACGGCGATTCTGATTGGGCTGGACGGGGTATTCGCCTTTTACCTGTGGGTGAAAGACGCGCTCTGAGCATGCGGTAAAGGCTTCTTTGTAATCGGCTTATTCATGATGGCGGCAAACCCCGATTTTGCTGTTACGGGTTTCTGCGCCTCGTGAAAAGCCATAACCACTCATTGTTCGGCATTTGTTGGGAGACAGGACATGGCTTATCAGGCAGGCAAATCGAAGCAAGCGTTGTATTGGGCAGGCGCGCTATGCGCCGGATTGGGCGGCTTCGCGCTGACACCGCTGGCCCAGGCGGCCAGTGTGCAGGCCAGTGGCGAAGCCGTGGTGCTGCCGGATGTGCAGGTATCAGCGTCCTCGTCGGCCAGTACCGACGCCCCGGTGAAATCGTTGCGGCGGGTGACGGCTAATGGCGCACTGGGAAGCACGGCCGAGATCGACACGCCGTTCTCGTTGAAGACCGTCGATGCCCAGGACATTCGCGAGCGCCAGGCCTCAAGTATTGATGAAGTGCTGGCCGGGGACAGCTCGGTGCGCCAGACCTCCGGTGCCGTTGCTGGTGTCGTGTCCTATGTGTCGGTGCGCGGCCTGCTGCTTGATCAGGTCAATGGTTACAAAGTCGACGGGCTGAACTACGTCAACCGCGCGGAATTGCCGCTGGAGATGGTCGAACAGGTACAGGTGCTCAAGGGCCTGTCGGGTTTCATGTACGGCTTTGGTTCACCGGGCGGGGTGGTCAACTATCAGCTCAAGCGCCCGACCGATGCGCCGGTGCTGGACTTCGGCGCGCGCTACAAGTCCGACGGTGTGTTTTCGGAAAGCGTCGATAACGGCGGCCGTTTCGGCCCGGAACAGCGCTTTGGCTATCGGGTCAATGCCGTGCACGAGGGTGGTGACACCTATGTTGATGGCGGCCACGTACGCCGTGATTCCGGTTCCCTGGCGCTGGATGCGCGACTGACCGACAGCCTCACCTGGGACTTCGATGCACTGCAATCGACGCGCCTGTCCAAGGGCGTTTACTACGGGATTTTTCCGGGCACCGGCGTAGATATCCCTCACACCATCCCCGGCGACAGTAAACTCGCCGAAGACGGCTCGTATTTCCGCACGCGCACATCCCTGGCTACCACTGGCTTCAAGTGGGAACTGTCGCCGGAATGGACCGCCAATGTGCATTACCGCTACGGTGAGCAATATACCGGTTGGCGCGAAGGCAGCCTGAACCTGCTCAATAACAACGGCAGCTACCGGATTGCCCAGTCTGCACAACTCGAAACCTTTACCTCCGGCCAGTTGCAGGCATCCCTGGAAGGCAGTTTTCAGACCGGTCCGCTCTATCACAAACTGGTGCTCGGGGCGTCATCCCTGGACATCCTGCAGCGCCGTGACGCCAATGCGGCCAGTGCCACCATCAACGGCGGCAACCTTTACGATCCGGTTGATCTGTCCGGTTACTCCACCAGTACCGCAGGGCACAATCGCCACCGCTTCCTCGATATCGATGAGGACGCCGCCTTTGTTGCCGACACCATCGACCTGACCGAGCAATGGTCGGTCATCGCCGGCTGGCGCTATACAGACTTCCAGCAGAAGAACTACGACCGCAACACCGGCGTGCAACTGACTGGGGCGGCGGGTGACTATCAGGAGAAAAAGGTCACTCCGACCTACGCCCTGATGTACCGCCCGTGGCAGGACACCACGATCTACACCAGCTATGTGGAGTCCCTGGAGAAGGGCGGCGTGGCCAGTATCAGCAACTCCAACTACGGCGAAGTGTTCGCTCCCATCGAAAGCAAGCAGTACGAGCTGGGAATCAAGACCCAAGGCCAGGGCTGGAACAGCACGGCAGCGCTGTTTCAGATCGACCGTGGCGCGCAGTACACCGACAGCACTAACGCCTTCCGCCAGCAAGGCAACGTTCGCTACAAGGGCGCCGAGTTGGGCGGCGAGATCAGCCTGGCCAACGAATGGACGCTTTCGGCCAACGGCTTGTGGCTCGACTCGAAATACCGTGGTGTGCCGGGCCTCGAGGGCAACAGTGCGGCGGGCGTCTCCGACTTCCAGGCCGCCAGTCGCATTCGCTACGCCCCCGGTGCATTGCAGGGCTGGGCATTCAGCCTGGGTGCCAATTACTACTCGAGCTATGACTTCAATGCGGCCAACACCCTCAAGGTCGATGGCTACACCCTGTTCGACGTCGGCGCCCAATACCAGACCAAGCTGTTCGGCAAGAAAACCACCCTCAATGCCGTGGTCAATAACCTCACCGACGAGCAGTACTGGGTGACCTACAGCTCTTCCTCGCCAAGCCTGATGCAGGGCGCGCCGCGCAATGTGGTGCTGAGCGTGAACGTGGAGACTTTCTGAATGCGCGCTCGCGCTGTGTTTGCAGCGCTATTGCTGGGGGGCGCGCAAGTGCTCGCACCCGCGGCGAGAGCGGCGTCAGCCCCGGAAATCATTGACCTGGTCGACCTGCCCGCAGGCTTGCATGTGGGCGGCACGGCAGTGGGCGGCCTTTCCGGCCTGGACTACGATGCTGGCCAGGACCGCTGGTATTTCATCACCGACGAGCACTCCCAGGATGGTGCAGGCCGTCTTTATACCGGCGTGTTGAAAAACACCGGCAAGCGCTATGACCTGAAACTGAATGCGGTCTGGCCATTGAGCGACTGCAAAGGGCAGCGCTACGTGCCGTTGAGTCAGGAGGGGCCGGTGTCCGATGGCGAGGCGGTGCGTGTTGACCCGCTGGGTGGGTTGCTATGGTCCTCTGAGGGTTATTACAAGCGCGGCATCGGCCCGTCGATCAGCTTCGCCGACAAGCATGGCGGTTGCACGGCCGAACTTGCGTTACCGGTGCCCTTGCAGCGCGACCCGGCAGGACAGAATGGACCGCGCAGCAACAAGTCATTCGAAGGGCTGACGTTCGATCCGGGGGGCCGCTCGTTCTGGGTATCGGTGGAGGATGCGCTGTTGCAGGACGGTCCAATGTCGAGCCTGCAACAGGGCGGTCTGGCCCGCATCTCACGCCTGGACCGCCAGGGCAATCTGCTGCAGCAGTTCGCCTATCGTCTCGACCCGATCCAGGCGCCGGGCGTGGGCGGCATAGCCGACAACGGCATCAGCGAAATCCTTCTCGATGGCCCCAGCGACATGCTGGTGCTGGAGCGTTCAGGGGCGAAGAATAAGGCAGGCGCGTTCGATTTTCGCTGTCGGCTGTACCGGGTTTCTCTGGAGGGTGGTGCTGATATCTCGGGCATCAGGCGTCTGGCCGAGGCGCAGGTCAATCCGCTGAACAAGACATTAGTGTTCGACTTCGGTCGACAACTGTCCCTGCGGCCCTATAACTTCGAGGGCATGGCCTGGGGGCCGCGTCTGGCGGATGGGCGGCGCTCGCTGATGATGGTCTCCGACAACGGCTTCGAGACGGTCAATACCAAGCTGCTGGTGCTGTCGGTGCCTTGACCCGGCGTTTATATAAGGAGCGGTGCATGAGGATTCAACGCGGCGGGCTGCGTGCATTTCATACGGTGGCGTTGTTAGTGACGTTACTGCTCGGTAGCGCGCTGGCGGACGCTGCCAGTGCCAAGCGCAAGATCATCGTCGATCAGGATGCCTTGGGGCCCGCCGGTTCCAATCTCAAATCCTTATTGATGCTGCTGTATGCGCCGGATGTCGAAGTATTAGGTTTTACCGTGTCCAGTGGTGACGGCTGGCGCGACGAGAATGTCGCCAGCCTGTTGCGCCTGCTGGAAGTGGTGGGGCGCACTGACGTGCCGGTGTATCCGGGGGCGGTGTTCCCCTTGGTCAACAGTGAAGCACGCACCCGTCGCTGGGAAACCATCTATGGCCCGCTGGTCTACAAGGGCGCCTGGAGTGCGGGTGTGCCGGGCAAGCATCCGCAAACTCCGTTCGAGATTCCCGCGTTTGCCCAAGGCTTGCCCCATACCCGCCCGGCCAGCGGCAGCGCTGCGCAGTTCATGGTGGACATGGTGCGCAAATATCCCGGCGAAGTGACGATCTGGTCCGGCGGACCGTTGACCAATGTGGCCCTGGCTGCGCGGCTCGATCCGCAATTTGCTGTCCAGGCCAGGGAACTGGTGTTCATGGGTGGCAGTTTTCTGCCTTCGCCTGCGGACAACGCTTTTGCCGACGAATACCGGCAGACGCCCCGTCAGGAGTTCAACATGCGTTTCGATCCGGAGGCAGCCTCCCTCGTCCTGCACGAACCCTGGCGGCGGATTACCCAGGTCCCGGTGGATCCGTCCACGCGAACCCTGTGGACCAAGGCTGACGACGAAGATATTGCCCGCAGCGGTTCTGAACTTGGCCAGTACCTGAAAAAGTACGACCAGTCGCTACCCATGTGGGACGAAATTGCCGCCGGGGTCTGGTTGGACCCTTCACTTATTCGGCATCAGATGACGGTGCTGGTCGATATCGATACCAGTTTTACCGCTGGCTACGGCAATACGCTGTCCTGGCCCCAAGGCAAGGGGCCGGGGCTGGGCGAGCGAGGGGTAGAGGTGGTGACTGACGTCGACGTGCCGGGTCTGATGAGCCAGGTGAAGACATTGCTGAAGAAGGGGCGCTGATCATCGCCCCGATCACGAGTGATTTCAGTGACTCATTCTGGCGGCCGAGACTTGCTCTTCGATGCCTTCCAGATATTGGGATTTAAGCGCTTCGGCCAGGGGGGCGAGGATCGGGTTGGCCTTGAAGTTCGCCAGCAGGGTTTCGATGACCCGCCCGACCGTTTCATTGGCCGCAACTACGCTGGCGGGAATCAGTGGGTCAAACTGAATCTTTTCCATCTCGGCATCGAGGCATTTCAGTACTGGCTCGGCGTCCAGAATCTGGGTGCGCAATACATCGAGTGATGACGGCATCGTACGTCCCTGTATGAAGCGCGGCCCTCTTTAGCCGGGGCTTAAAAGAGAACGCAATGTTGTCTGTTGTCGTAAAACCGAAACGTAATATAGGCGACCTGACGTAATACGTAAAATAGTTTGAGGGCGTCAGTTGCCGTTAGTCGCATGCCGCCGCAAATCTGACGGGGAGGCAAGCGTGGTAAGAAAAGCGTCATGTGCGCTGACTACGTTGAAAGCTCATCTTGAGCTGAGCAAACAACGTGAATAATTCAGCCACTCACACCGAATCACTGCACCCGTCGCGCCCCAAGCTGGATCATGCGCTCACACCGCGCAGCATTGCCCTGTTCTTCATCCTGCTTGCCATTGGCGTAATTGTCAGCGGCTGGGGGATCTTCGAAGATGTCGATGAGGCTGGCGCAGTCGCCACTACCTGGTTGCCCTACGGTCTGCTCGGTCTTGCCCTGGTCATTGCCTTGGGCTTCGAGTTCGTCAACGGTTTCCACGACACCGCTAACGCTGTGGCCACGGTGATCTACACCCACTCGTTGCCGGCCAATGTCGCGGTCGTCTGGTCGGGCATCTGTAACTTCAGCGGTGTGCTGGCCTCCAGTGGTGCCGTCGCCTTCAGCATCATTGCACTGCTGCCAGTCGACATGATTTTGCAGGTTGGATCGGCAAACGGTTTTGCCATGATTTTTGCGTTGTTGATCGCGGCCATTATCTGGAACTTGGGCACATGGTGGCTGGGGCTGCCGGCGTCCTCATCGCATACGTTGATCGGATCGATTCTGGGCGTTGGTTTGGCTAATGCCTGGCTTCAAGGGCGTTCTGCTGCCGACAGCGTGGACTGGTCGCAGGTCTCCAAAGTGGCCTATGCATTGCTGCTTTCGCCTCTGGTAGGGTTTGTTTGCGCTGCGGGACTGCTGTTTCTGCTGAAGGCCCTGGTCAAGCAGAAGGAGTTGTACCGGGAACCCAAAGGCAACAGTCCGCCACCGCCCTGGATTCGCGGTCTGCTGATTCTGACCTGTAGTGGCGTGTCGTTTGCCCACGGTTCCAACGACGGGCAAAAGGGCATGGGTCTGATCATGCTGATCCTGGTCGGCACGCTACCCATGGCATACGCCCTGGATCGTGCGGTGCCGGTGACCCAGACCACCCAGTTCGTCGCCGTGGCTCAGGTCACCCATCGGGGGCTGACCGAGGCAGTGCAGGGGCGCAAGGTCGAAGATCCGCACACGGCCCTGATGGAGTATGTGCGCACCCGCAAAGCCAGCCCCGACACGCTACCAGCACTTGCTGCAGTCACTGGGATCATTGCCGACGAGGTGAAGAACTACGGCACCCTGGCCAAAGTCCCGGCTCAAGCCATGACCAACGTGCGCAATGACATGTTTCTGACATCGGAAAGCATCCGCCTGCTGGGCACTCAACACCTGGATGATTTCTCTAACGACACCCGCACCAACGTCAAGGAATTCAAGCGCCAGATTGACGAGGCCACGCGCTTCATTCCGTTCTGGGTCAAGATCGCCGTGGCCATTGCCCTTGGCCTTGGCACCCTGGTGGGCTGGCGCCGCATCGTCATTACCGTTGGCGAACGGATTGGCAAGGCACACCTGACTTATGCGCAGGGAGCGAGTGCAGAGCTGGTCACCATGGCCACCATCGGTGCCGCCGATGCCTTTGGCTTGCCAGTGTCTACCACCCACGTGCTGTCTTCCGGCGTTGCCGGAGCCATGGCCGCCAATGGCAGCGGACTGCAAATGGCCACTGTGCGCAACCTGATGCTGGCCTGGGTATTCACTTTGCCTGCCGCCATGGCCCTGTCGGCTGCGCTTTTCTGGCTGTTCCACTCGATCTTCTAGGGGAGCCTGACCATGATTGCCAGCCAACCTGCGACAGTGACGACCCTGGACGACCAGGCAATCAGCACCGCGTTGCGCGAGGTGTTGTTTCTACGATCAAAGATGGTGGCTGCACAAAACCAGCTTCAAGGCATGCACATTCATCCCAATCATGTCCTGAGCGCCGCCAACCTTCTGAGTTACCTAGCCTTGCGCAGGCATGACATCCGGCCACTGCAACACAAGCTGGCAAAGCTTGGACTTTCATCGTTGGGGCGGTGCGAGGCCAACGTCATGGCATCCCTGGATCGTGTGATCGAGGTGTTGCAACGACTGGCTTCGGGCAGTGGCAGCGTTAATTCGGCATGCATGGTTGGGCCTGATCAGGGGGAAGAACTGCTGCACAGTCATTCCGAGGCTTTGTTTGGCGGTAATGCGCCAGAGCGCGGCGTTCGCATCATGGTGACGATGCCCTCTGAGGCCGCCTCGGATCCAGAGTTTTTGGAAGAGTTGCTGAATGCCGGGATGGATTGCCAGCGTATCAATTGTGCCCACGACGATCCTGAGACCTGGTTGCAGATGATCCGGCAGCTTCGCCACGCGCAGCAGACCACCCGCAAGGCATGCAGCGTCATGATGGATTTGGCCGGGCCAAAGCTGCGAACGGGGGTGATTGATCCGCCCCCGGCTGTTATCCGTGTCCGACCAGAGCGCGATATGTTTGGCCGGGTGACCAGGCCCGCCAGGCTATGGCTGCATGCCACTGAGCAGACCTTTCCCGATCTGCCTCAGAGCGTACGCCTGCCTGAAAATTGGCTGTTGCAGCTTGAGCCCGGAGACATCGTCGCCTTCCGCGATGCCCGGGATTCCCGGCGGCAGATGAACGTCGTTGAAGTCACCGACAGTGGCTGCTGGGTTGAGCTGGCCAAGACCGCCTATCTGGTGCCTGGAGTGACGTTCCACCTGAAACATCGCAATGGCCGCAAGAAGGCGGGGCGAGTGCTCGATGTCTTTCGAAAGCAGGAGCAGAGCATCAGGTTGAGGGAAGGGGACAGATTGACTCTTACGCGGGACGTTCACTCAGGTCAGCCTGCGGTGCTCGACACCGCCGGCAAGGTGGTGACGCCAGCTACCGTCGGCTGTATGCCGCCATCGATCTTTGCGGATGTAAAAGTCGGGGAGCCAGTGTGGTTCGATGACGGCAAGATCGGCGGCGTGATTAAGGCTGTGGAGTCGGAGGTTCTGCACGTCCTGATCAACCACGCGCCGGGTGGTAGCAAGTTAAAGAGCGACAAGGGCATCAATCTGCCAGAGAGCGAGCTGAAACTGGATGCATTGTCCGAAAGCGACATCCGGGCACTGGAGTTCGCCTGTGAGCATGCGGACGTGGTGCAGATGTCCTTCGTCAACACTGCACAGGATGTCGAATCTCTTATTTCCCATCTCAAGCGGCTCGACGCCCTGGACATGGGCGTGGTGTTGAAGATAGAGACCCGGCGCGGTTTTGATAATCTCGGCGAATTGCTGATCGCCGGCATGCAGTTGCCGAAATTGGGCATCATGATCGCGCGGGGAGACCTTGCCGTCGAGAATGGTTTCGAGCGCACGGCGGAGTTGCAGGAGGAGATGCTGTGCATTTGCGAGGCCGCCCATGTGCCCGTGATCTGGGCAACCCAGGTGCTGGAGTCGCTGGCTAAGTCGGGGAGTCCGTCTCGCGCTGAAATAACCGATGCAGCTGCTGGCGCACGCGCGGAGTGCGTCATGCTCAATAAAGGCCCACACATTCTCAAAGCCATTCACTGTCTGGATGATGTGCTCAGTCGCATGCAGGCACACCGCAGCAAGAAAATCGATCTGATGCGTAAGCTGCAGGTGGCCAGGATAAATCCTTCATCGCTATCAGCTCCGACGTAGATCCGAGCTATGTACTCGGCCAGGGCATGACGCACATGCCGATAGCAAAATTGAAACTATTCACTGTTACGGTTAATTCTGTTTAGCGAACACCTCGTATCAAAGTGAAACTCCCTTTTTGATGGCTGCCTTGCGGGCGGCCATTTTTTTGGGCGGATTTGGCAGCAGTAAGGCCGCTTTTCTAGTCTACCTTCAGCCTATCCAGTTCATTCAAGCGCGCCACTGCGTGATTTGGGATGCGGCACTTTTCCACCACCAGTCTGATTTCGTAAAAGGCACTTAAAGAATTTCCTCGTGAGGTCGAAGCAGCTGAGGCAAGCCCTCCGTCTTGCCTTTTCGGCACGGTGGCACAGGGAAGTGACAAGCAGAAAATTTTCTGAGGTTCTAGGACTGATAACTCCGAAAAACCGCACTTACCCCTGATGAGATTCCTCGCATGTTTAAATCCCTGAGACTGCAGATTTTGGCGCTGCTCAGTGGCAGTTTGGTTCTGGTGCTCTTGATTGCGTTGGCCTGTTTCCATTTCCTGTCCAGTAATGTTCAAGCCTATCGTGGTCTGCTTAATGGCCCCCTGCATGCGTCGCAGCTCGTAGACCAGGCCAACCTGCAGTTCAAGATCCAGGTTCAGGAGTGGAAGAACGTTCTGCTACGCGGCAAACAACCTGCTGATCGGGACAAGTTTTGGAGCCAATTCGAAGATCAAGAGCGGCAAGTTCAGGACACCCTGGGCCGTCTGAATGCCATGAAAGATTTGAATTCGGCAACGAAGTCCCAAGTAGAAAAGTTACGTGAGGAGCATCGTGCGCTAGGGGTTGCCTATCGTAAGGGGCGTGACGCGTACGTGGCCGCCGGCGGTGATCCGGTCGCGGGCGACCAGGCGGTCAAAGGAGTAGACCGTGCGGCCAGTGATCAAATGAGCGAGCTGGTGGGTAGCCTGCGTCAGTTGAGCGACGCGCAGTCGAACGTGATCAGCGACAGTGCCGATCAGACGATTTTGATTGGTACCCTCGTGATGCTGGCCTCTGTTCTGTTGGTGGGCTTACTCACCTTGTGGATGGTTAATCGCAACATCGTCGGCCCGATCAGTATGCTTATCGAGTACGTGGCGCAGTTGAGCCAGGGGCGCTTCAGCGACCGCGTCACGGTAACGCGCCGAGACGAGCTTGGTCGACTAGCCGTGGCAGCGAACACGCTGCGTGACTTTCTCGCTGACACGTTCACCCGCCTCAAGCGCAGCACCACCGATCTGGACAGTGCAGGCGGCGAGCTGAAAGCCATTGCTGCATTGATGGCCCAGGGTACCCATGAGCAGTTTGAGCGCACCGATCAGGTGGCTACCGCGATGACCGAAATGTCCGCCACGGCGCAGGAGGTTGCTCGTCATGCAGCTCAAGCAGCGCACGCCGCAGACGAAGCAGACCGCAGTTCGCAGGAAGGCAGCAGGGTCATGGATGCTACCGTCAAAGCGATCAATGAAATGCGCGCGGAGATCAGCAATACAGCCGATGTCATTCGCCGCCTTGAAAGTGATAGTGGTCGGATTGGCAAAGTGCTTGAAGTCATTCGGAGTATCGCCGATCAGACCAACCTTCTTGCTCTGAACGCCGCCATTGAAGCTGCGCGAGCCGGCGATGCGGGGCGTGGTTTCGCCGTGGTAGCTGATGAAGTACGCACCCTGGCTCAACGCACGGCAGCATCAACTGCCGAGATTAACCAAATCATCAGTTCCGTACAGACGGGCGCCATCGATGCTGCACAAGCTATTGAAAGCGGCCAGGCGCGCAGTCAGGAAAGTGTGGATCAAGTAGCCATGGCCGGCTCGTCATTAGCGCAGATTACCAATGCCGTGGAGGCGATTCGTGACATGAACCGTCAGATCGCCACTGCAGCAGAGGAGCAGACCTCGGTTGCCGATGACATCTCGCGCAACCTTACCGAAATCACCTCGATAGCGACTACCAACCAAAGCAACGTCCTGCGCACGCAATCCGCAAGTGAGAATCTGCATGACCTGTCAGTTGGCTTAAATGACGTGATCTCGCGGCTAAATGCTTAAGGCATTTGTGGCTATAGGGCGAGATCATTAATCGGATTAATGACGTTGGGAGTTGATCGTGCGGTCACGCTGCTGAGCAATCATGAGTCGCTTGATGCCACAGAGGGGCGGGTTCGCTCGCAGCAATATTTTCGACCATCCAGCCGGCTTTCAGCTGTTAATTAGCCTGCCTCGCTGGCGCCTCGATCGTAGCGCCAAGAGGTACTCCCAAGTTAACCGAACCCAGCGGTCGGCTAGGTGGTTTCATCAGTCTTCTCCGTTCGATCAACAGCGTTATTGACGAAACTATGAACTGCCTAACCTGCCGACGGTCAAGGTTTAAGTGCTGGCGTACAGCAGTGATTGCACGCGATTTTAGCCCGTTAACACCGTCATCAGGCTGACACCACTCAGGTGCAACTATGGTGATTACGCCTTAGGCCTCGATCGGCTTCAACGGCGTGGTAACACTGCCAAGCGAGAAAAAATATGGGCGTCCTGGAAGCTGAAAAGAACAAGCAGAAAGGTTTAAAGCACCGAGCAACCATCATCTATCGTCGCGAGGAGGAGATTCTTTTCGTGCGCAAGCGCCATGCAAAATGGAATTTGCCAGGCGGGCGTGTTGAAAAGGGAGAGACACCTTTGCAGGCTGCGCTAAGAGAAATGGTGGAGGAAACGGGTCTGGCTTTCGATGAGTTATCGTACATCTCTGAATATGAACAGGGCGATGTCGTGCACTTTCTGTTCGAGGCCCAGCTTTTGCTACCTAAGAAACCACGTCCACGCAACGAAATTGATGATTGCCGATGGTTAAGCACGAAAGAGTTGAACAAGCGCAACGTGCGTGAGCCGATTCGCCATCTGCTCTTGCGCTGTGCATCTGATATTCAAAACAGAGCTGTAGCCGCTCAGGCCTGAATAGGTCTTTGTAAACGGTGGCGGCGCCCAACAATCAATGAGGGTGCAGGATGATGAGTGAAGTCTACCGTTTAGAGGCGCAGCGCCTAGAGCAGCATTTCGCAGAGGCTTACGCGAAATACCGTAATTACATCGACTCCAATCCATATCCGTCGAGCGAAGAGGAGTGGGCCGAGCATGATCAGTACCGCGACGCTGTGTCAGAGGCAAGCTCAGCGTGGGGGCGATACGCTTCAGACAACAAACACCTTCGCTGAAATGCTCCCCTTTCGCAGTATCTGATTTCGGTGGAACACGGTTGATTGTTACCCGATTCAGAGCTTTGGAAGAAGATCGCGCAATTTCTTTATTTCCATCTCTGCCTCTTGCAACTCACCCTCCGAGGCTTCAGCCCAGGTTGACTCAAGCGGCTTCAGGTCGGGCTCAAGCTTCACTTTCAAGCACCATTGAAAATGATCGTGCCATGAGCCTAACGCTGCTTGCACGGCTTTAAGTGACTTGGCCGCTTTTAGCGACAGGGGCGAGAGCTTCGGGAAGGCCTCTGTCAAATAGCGCGTGCGCTTAACCAGAATCCTCAGCTCATGACGGTCGAAGTTATCGTCGTTCAGGGCACAGTGTAGGCGGTCGACGTGTTTGGTCAGCGATTTGATCACCAGGCGACGTAGCTTTTCCGAGTTGCTCCCAGGCTCAGAGGCCCTGAATGTAGAAGGCCACTCATCCATTTCCTCGAAAAGATCCAGCAGCCCGGGATCAGCCAGAATCTGACGGTACTCGGCTTCTAGCCTGGAGCGCCGCGCTGAAGCGGCCTGGGGCATAAGTCGACTGTCAAGCTCGTCTGCCATCACCTCAAGATCACGCGTAGGGGTGGTCAGTTTGCCAACCTGTGCGGCTGCTGCACGTAGCCCACTCATTCCTGGCACCGCCCGTACGGGGATCAGCAAGCTGCGGATTTTGCGGATGGCAATTCTAAGGTCATGGAGGGCTTCCGCATCGGCGCCTTCCTCCATACGGGCTTTGGCATGGAACAACGCCACTTCCAGTGCGAGGATTTCTTTAACGTACTTGTCTACAAACGTCATCAAGGCCGCCTACATCGGTTAAAAAAAGGGGCTATCAAGGTTTCCGTGGGAGATTAGACATGCAGCATTTCGGGAGGTTGCCGGAGGGTGGTAATGAGGCTGGCAGAGCCCGTCGGTCCTCAGGATGCCTTGATTTGCTGGCCCTTGCTACCGAATCGTTAGGCGTGGTCAAGGAGGCGCGCAGCGCTGGATCAAGTCAGCGGCAAAGCTCGATTAATAATGGGTAAATAAGAATGCCCATTCCCCCACTAGCGCGGTAGGATTCGAGTAACCTAATTTCCGATCTTGAGTTTTTATGAATGGATGATAGCGCACTGATTTCTCATCTCCTAGAGCTAGGGGAAGGTAACGTAGTTGACTACAAATACGAATATTCGCTTCGTGGCGCAGACATGGGTGATAAAGCAAAAATCCTTAAAGATTTTCTAGCCTTTGCGAACACCCGCAGAACTACTCCTGCGTACATTCTTGTTGGTATTAAGGACGGCACCCGTGAGGTGATCGGCATAGGGTCCGATGGCGATGATGGTGATGCAGATATGCAGCAGTTCCTGAGCAGCAACGTCAATCGACCAATTAGGTTCTCGTATCGAACCGTCAAATACGCTGATAGAACTCTAGGCCTCTACACCATTGAGGCGCAGCCTCGACCTTTCCACGCCAGGAAGAGGTTTGCCGGGGTGCTGCCGCACCAGGTTTACATTCGGCGCGGTTCTTGTAATGAGCTGGCTAGCCTGGATGAAATTTCGCGCATGGGGCTCGAAGATTTGGAGTTACAGTCAAAGGGAGCTCCTAGTTTCAGTGTTACACCCATAGATTCAGCAGGGCAGCGTTTAGAATCATTTAGCATTGACTATATTCAATACCGCTTAGAAAGTAAATTCCGTTACCCCAAACTAAGAAAGACTAGCTGGTGGGACAGTAAGGTGATGGGTGAGACCGAGCCAACTAATGAAGACTATTATTGGGATAAAGCTCAGTTTGTTCGAGAAAAGGTGGCTTCCTTCGGGTTCAGACTGGAGCTAAAAAACCTCTCATCTGAGCCGGTTAGGGCACTGCGGGTCGAGATCAGTGCGCCTTCAGGTTCGAATGATTTTCGGCTTTCAATCCGAAAAGGGCTTCGATCGAGACCATTGCACAAAGCGTGGATTGATTTTCCTCACCCACGGAGTGACATTGAGCCCATGGCGGTGAAAGCCAAACTAGGACAAAACAAGGACACCCTTTCCGCAGTTTTTGATGCCGATTTTGTCAGGGCGGGTGAGGTGCTTCAGACGGAGGAGCTGTTTTTAGTGCTGCCGGATGAAGAGTTAACTTCTATACAGATTAAATATCTTTCGGCCGATATGGCCGGTCCATGCTACTTGACACTGCCAGTTTCTGTGAGGTTGGTTCGTAAGGGGTTAGGTGTGAAAGTAATGGAGGGATTAAATATATGATTTCCATTTTATTTTTTATATTAGAAGGCTGCTTGACTATTGCTGATAACGGCCTGTCGTCTGTCATGTTGTCGAAAGCTCATAAGGCTTGCGACAGTAGTTTATGGTTGGGTCTACCATCTCTTGCGGCGTTGCGGATCTTAGTCGTAGATTATAAATTATGATCGGCTTAACCCATTAAGAGACTAACATTGCGAATGGCATGCGAGGTTATACATGCGGGCCAAGATTTGGTGTCTGGAAGCACAATTTCTATTGAGACTGGATATGGTTTTTCAAGAGGTGAACTAAGCGGGCACTGGCAGTTTTGCGAAACCCATTGCCCATTAATAGATAAACGGTTTCTTCGGTTTCGAAAAAGCCTTCATTGTAGGAGAGTTGGTAGTCACTATATGACTGAATATCTTTCTTTGGAATTTCTGATGGCTTGTTGTCGGCTAAAGAGTAGTAGACAACCGTAGGGCTTGTTTTTGTGCGCCTTGTTTCCTTCGGCTTTACTTCTGTATCTACAATATCGATGATTATCCAATGTTTTAAAATTATATGTTTTTTGTTTGGATATCTATAGATGGCTATGGCTAGCATATCTGTTTCGGATAATTTTGAGCCCGTAACTACTTTAGGGGTGCTGTATAGTAGATCGCTACTATGAATTCTCATGCTTATTTCCTGTTGTGGGGTAAGAACAGATACGGATCCAAAAACATAGGCTGGAGGCGCCTATTGTTTCGTTAAATATGCAGATTTTTGCCAAAAAAATGATAGGGGCTAAATTTGAAATCCTTGAAAATTATTTAGTTTCTGATCTTTGTCACTTAGTATTGGGTTGTCTATGGGCCAGTCGAAGCCAAAGGAGTTGTAGTGAACCCCGGTATCGTTTTCAGGGTTGTATATTGATGTGGTTTGGTAGCTAACAATTGCGCAGTCGCTGAGGCACAGGAAGCCATGGGCGTATCCGTCCGGAATATACAGTGATCTGTTATTCTGTTTTGATAAGATGGTGGAAAAGACTTTGCCTCTATTGCGTGTATTCATTTTACCGCCAATGCCTACTATCACGTCAAGTATTTCGCCTTCAACTACGTTTACTAATTTTGCGTGACCATAAGGATGTTGTTGGTAATGGCAGCCACGGATCACCCCTTTTTTTGAGATGCTGTAAGTGGCTTCCTTAAAGTTAGTGGATAAGCCCAGTTCACGAAAAGCGCGTTCGCTGAACGTTTTTATGAAAACTCCTCGATGATCTTCGAATCTAGTTTTCTCGAGTATGAAGACGTCATCAATACTGGTTGGGATTTTTTCAAATTGTTTGTTGCTGGCAATGGTCATGCTAAGCCCCTTTTTTGAGGTTAAAGGAGGTGAATTTGGCTACCGTCGCTAAATTTGTCTTAGTAGGCTGAGGGCCCTTGCGAAGCATGGTTCCTCCAACAAAGGTAGGTAAGTGACTCTGCGACTGACTCTCACACAGACTCAGTCTTTCCTTCCCGGCCTGCATCGTGACTGTTTGCTGTTGAGGTATGAGGAGCTCGAGGCGAACGAGCCCCATCTCTGTGATGGCTGAGGCTGATAGATGAGCGGCTGCAGTGCCGAAGTAGCGGGTTTCTAGGGCTTTCGATGTTGCCATCTTGATTTGCTCTGATGTTACTCATAGTGGCCATGATAGATGTGTCAGAAAAATTTGTCACTCATAGAGCGTGAACTCATAGGGCGTGGCCTGATAGAGGGGGTACTCATAGCATCCTTTCCTTTAGGGGAGAGAAAGATGACGACTGACCCTCGGACCTTGTTCGGCCTAAGGCTGATTGAGATCAGAAAGGAGAAAGGATGGTCTCAGGAACGCTTAGCACTGGAGAGCGGTTTGGCGCGTAGTTATCTCGGAGGGGTCGAGCGCGGGATGCGAAATATCGCGTTGTTGAACATTTTCAAACTTGCGGAAGCGCTTGGTGTGGCGCCAGCGTCTCTGATGGAACCGCCGGCTGCCTCCCTCCAGTGATTAGCGAACGACTTGACCTTCCTCATCCAGGCGCGATCGCTTTGGCTGCATCTTTTGTCAGAACGACGGGCGAGTTACAAATCAGGCAACGATTGGTCATGGTCGTGTCTCCCAAGTTGAAGTATGAGGATGTTGAACGACTGATACGCCCTCGGCGATTGCAGTCAAACGAGGAGGAGTCACTCACCCTCATGGGGGAGTGAACCGAGTATCAGCAGCGCGAGCAGAACGATCAGTAGTAATGGCCAGAACCTCAGCATGAGCAGCAACGCTCCCACCGCCAATGCACAACCGGACAGCACGCAGACGAATACAAACAACATCCCAAGAAATCGCATCAGCACCATGGCGGACTCCTAAATGAGTGGGGAATGGCAGTTCATTCGAATGAATGGAGTTAAGCGTTGGCTCGAGCCTGCAGCCTTGTGCTCAACGACTGTGCCGGTGAGTGGCGTTGCGTGCGTTGGCTGCTGGTTTCCTCTGGTGTCGCTGTAGGGAAGAACTCCTCAGTAACGGCCACGGCTTCTTCTTCACTGTCTTCGAAAGCACCGTTGGCGAATCCGAGCCGAGCAGCTTCGTCCAATGCATCCTGGTCAAATCCCGAAGCCTGACGAGCAGCATTTATCTCCCTTGCTTGGCTCAAGGCTAACTCCAGCGAAGTGCCGCTACGCACGGTAATGTCGACATAGAAAATCGGTGTGCCTCGGCTCTGACGTGTCGATTTACCCCGCAGACGAAGTTCCAGTGGCAGGCATGGCAGTCGATTGCCGGAGACGGCTTTGAGGTATTCCAAACGGGCAGTGAGGGTGCGGATGCTGTTGAATCCCGTGGTGCGAAAAACGAAGCTGCCCAAGGGATCATCATCGCCAATGGCAACATTTAATCGACCGTAGGGCTTGCAGGCGCCTCCCTGGGCCAATGGGCAGGCGTCCGGAGACGGGCATGACAACGACTCAATCCCGTTCGGGCTGCGGCGCTTACATGTTTCGCCATTGCCGACGCACACAGGTCTCCCTGTAAGCCGATCAAACAGGCTGTATTCGGCGCGAAAATTCAGCTCTGGCGCGTTAAACAATAAGCGGATTGGAATGCTACGAATTTTACCGCCCTGGGCGCTGCGCAGTTCCTCGTCCAAGGGATGGGCGAGCCAACCATCCTTGAGTTGGACCTGCGAAGTGATCGTGAATTGATCGTCCTTTTCCGGTAAGCGTTTACCGTTTTTCTCAACGACCTTTCCTATCGAAATCCGGCCGAGCAATGGCGGTGTTATGGCTAAACCTTTCAACATGGTGAAATCTCCTGGGTGCGGAAATAAAAAAGGCCACCAGACGGTTGTCCTGGTGGCCTGAGGGGGAGTTGAAGTGTTGAGGGGATCGCATCAGCCGATCAGAAAGCGTCGACTGCCTTCCTTGATCTTGGCGTAGCGCAGTTGCAGGTACGGCTTCTCTTTGAGCATGCGCTCTACATCGAGTACTGAGCTGTCTTTGGCTTTCTTCCAGCTGACGTGACCTGTGGACAGTTCCATGCGACTGGCGCTGCCCATGGCTTGTTGCAGAACCTGTTTCAGTTCGGCCTCCCGTGTTTCTCTGTCGGCGATGGCTTGGCGTACCACCTTCAGTTCCAGGAGCGCGGCGGCCAGGCCTGCCTGGTTGCGCAAATCCAGTGTTGCTCCACTGTCTTGCGGATATAGGCAGCGCAGTGCCGTCTCGGCCGATGCGCTGCCGTCGGCTGGGGGTGGGGTATCCGTTTCAACGTAGTACCAGAACCGGCGTTCGAGCTCGATCAGATTTGCGATCATTTGCTCGTCACGCTCGATCCGATGAATTTCCAGCACTTGCCCGCCCAACAGGACGGCCACATCCGCAGCTTGCTTGCCGGTTACGGCGAGCTGGTGCATGACCTGTAGTTGCACGTACTCCGGAACACCTTCTCGCCACAACGTTGCGCCGTTGATGCCGGCCGTTTTGCATTCAAGGATCTGCACATCCTTCGCGCCAATCACCTCTCGGTCGATGTTGGCGAGCATCCATGGCAGCGTTGGGTCTGCGTGCTGTAAAACAGCATTGATCCGCCGCACACGGTGGTCCGTGTGTTTGCTGTAGTGCCTGGCCACGATGGGTTCCAGCACGTTTCCCCAATACGCGGGACTGTCTTCATCCAGAGGGTCGGACTTCGGTAAATTCTCGTCACGGCCAGTCTTTTCCAACCACAGTTCGAGCTGTGATTTGTAAGGATTGAGACCGACTGCTGCAGCTGCATCCGAACTGCCGATGCCTCGTTTGCGCACGGTCAACCAATCTTCCCGAGACAGGGTTTTGGTGCCGACCAAACGTAGGGCTGGGCGATGCTGACGCGACGATGGAGCCGTTTGCATGGGTTTCATGAGCATCTCCTCAAAGCATAAAAAAACGCCCAACCGGCAGAGCCGATCGGACGTTAATGGGGAAGAGTTTTACAGTCGAGCAGGCCAGCGATCAGGCCTGGTGCGCGGATATGCCAATGAAGAAGCACACTATCCAAGCGATGAGGCACGCCTGGTTTTGCTTAAGCAATTTGGCGCGTTGGTAGAGGTACACAGGTACGATGAATACCCACCACTTGAAGCGTCGCATATCATATCCGGCTTGCTTCATCAGACGATCATCGAACAGGCACAGCGCGATATTGAGTATCACGGTCACGTACCAATATCGGTTCTCCGACATGGCGCGTTCCCACTGGCCATGAGTGCTGCCCAGCAAGCCCGCGATGAACGATTCAAGCATGTAGCCAATCAGCGGAGCGAAGGCTAATACCCAAACGACTTTGTTGCTGACCGCAGCGCCTGTAAGCGGAGGCGGGGAGACCTCCTCCAGATGCCGGCGCAGTTCGGTGCGCTCGATCGGCGCCCAGTCGGGCATTCCTTTTTGCCACACCATCGACCCGTAGCTCAGCTTGCCCGTTTTGATCAGATTGATGATTTGCTGCTGGCTGAAGGCTCCTTTTCTTTCGCCTTTGTTTTCGTAGAACCATGTCTGGTCTGCGTTGGAGGATGTGTTCTGCATGACTTAGCTCCTTATGAAATACAACCTGTAAGGTCATATCCATTCGTTGAGATGTTTGATTAATGGGGTGGCAGGCAGCCCGACAGGCTGCCTTGTCCAGGGGACGCGCTTTAAAGGGAGAGGTTGAAGTCAGGCAGCCAGCAGCAGTGCTGCACTGAGGGCTTTCTGTTTGATGACGGCGCCTTGGCCAAACCAGGCCGAATCCATGCGGTACTCATTGCTCCGGGCGCGGCGCTCATGGTCGACGTACTCGGTGACGGCGTTGAGCAATCCCCAGGCAGTGCCGTGTGCGGCCTCCAACTCTGAACCGCGACCACGGCCTTCGTACAAGCTCTGCACCTGACGCTGTGCTCGCTCATTGGGGCGCGATCCGGGCTTTGAGGTGGCAGGCTGGGTATCGCAGAGCACTCGCGTAAGAAAGTCCGTGACCTCATGCGACTTCACTTTGCGCTCTGCCAGATGCCGCATCCGATACATGAACTCATCCCATTGCGAGACGGCAATTCCGAGTTGTTTCTTGACCAGCTTCGGATCGAAGCGTGTGCTGTGGGGTACCTTGATCGCCTGGGCGGCACCGTTGATTGCGATGCTCAGCGTGTTATTACAAACCACACGCACGGTGGTGGGCGTCGCCGTCGTGGCCAGCGTGCCGTCGCAGGAGGTTGCCAGTAGCAAATAGCCGTTGATCTGGTCCTTCCCTTTGAGCACCGTATGCTGACCCGTACGCGCCAATGCCCAGAACTTGCGGCCGCCCTTCAATACGCCAGCGGTTTCCAGCTCGTAGCCCGAAAACTCCGTGAGGTCTCGGTAGAACTCCAGCACTTCGCGCGGCTGCACGACTTGATAGCGCTGTGAGACCACCGACAGAGGCTCCTTGGTATCTGATCGAAAAAGCACTTTCTGCTCGGGGAAGGAATGAATCGCGCCCAGGTGCCCAACTGCATCGGATTTGAAATGAACCGGGCTTTCCTGGATCTGCCAATTCATGCCGGCTTCGTGCTGCCAGACTTCGAGAGGTTGTTTTTGAGTCAGTTGATTGCCCAGGCCATGCCAGGGCGTGGTGCCGACGTAAGCCATTTGTTCGATTTGATGAGCCATGGTGGTATTCCTTCAGACACAGAAAGGCATGACGACTGCGCGCTGCGCAGTCGTCATGCCGGAGAGGGATTGGGAGGTTTTGAATCAGGTAGGCAAGTTGAAGCGATGGCCGCAGGCGAGACAGAGATTGTTCATCAGGACATGACGATCCAGCTTTTCTCCGAGCTGGGCGCCGAGTACGCATCCACCTACGCCACCGACAAGGCCGCCTAGAACCGCGCCGGAGGCAGCACCGAGGGTGGCGCCGACGGGACCGGCGATGGCCCCAACAGATGCACCGAGTTGACCGCCAGCAAGCGCAGAGCTGGCGCCTCGTGCTGCGCCGCCAACGGCACCGATGGCCGCACCTATCTTCATGGCGGTTCTGATGGATGCGATTTGGGGAGAGTTACAGAGAGGGCATTGCAATGACATGAGTTAGCTCCAGGGTGGGGGAGGGTCATTGCGGTGATGTATGACTGTAAAATTTTTGATTTGCCCTAGAGGCGAGTAGATCCCGCACACGGGCAACTTTCGGCCAGAAGCGCACGGTCACCCAGTAAATAAATCTGTCCCCTTTCCCACCCACCTGGTTTCGTAATGGAGCTGGGTTATTCAGGATCTGTTCCGTGTGGTTGGTCGGCTAGATGGGCAGGCGTTGAGGCCGCTGACGGTGGTGCTGGGGGAGAAAAGGGGCGTGGCGGTTGCGGCTTGATGAGGATAAGCTTCAATGCCTAAAGCGAAGTCATATGGCAGGGAGGCTGCGTGGAAACAGTTTTTATGTGGTGGCTCGGTCTTGTCTCGTCAATCGCTTCTATCGGCAGCGCTATATGGGCATGGCGTGAGGCATTAAATGCATCTGGCTCGGCATCAAAAGCCGATACACTGTATTCGCGAATGATTAGCTCCAGGCAAAGTGCTGAGGCGCATCAGGTCCTGCATGCTACTAGGACGATATTGCAGACTATCTCTCCTATAGGGCCCTCTGGACAAGTCAAGCAGATTAAGGGTATTGATCTTTCTCACATATCTAGAGCGCTAGAGAGTTATTGTCAGGCCCTCTCAGAACATGGACATCTTTTTAGTGTTGATATCGAAAGTCATGCAGTTAACCTTTCAAAGTCTATATTGAATAATTTGCCAGCTGTGGCTAATAAGTCTGATTTGGAAGGTGTTATAAAGGCCGGTACCTTGATTTATATTGAAATCAATAATTTCATGCCAGTCGCCAAGCAGATATCTGACGAACGCATGGAAGACGTGAAATAAGGAGTGGCGATCATATGAAGTTTACAGACGGTGAAAAAATAATCGCTTTGATGCTGTGCGAACTTTACGACAAGCTCGGAGTAGACAGCGAGATAGATCCAGATTTCATAAGGTCGGCGATCCACTCAGAAAGTGAGTGGAGTATCGCATGGAAATACCCAGGCATCCCCTTTACTGAACAGGATGAACCTGAAAGCCTAAGAGAAATTTTGGATGTACTTGAAATGTGGGACTGGATTGAAGAATCCTACGCTGAGCTTTCTGCCGACGACAAAAAAGCGCTTATTGAGAAGGCCAAGCCGTTTGGGGTAAATCCTACATTTCGGGGGTTTGATGGTAATAATGAATCGAGATATATAGGGGTTGCATCAACGCTTGTTAACGATCTTGATCGGTTCGAACGATTCAAGGGCAGATATCTCAACTCACATTCCCCTATGATGGACGTTTATCAGCGCATGCTTAACACTTTCGCTGTGGTTCGAACATCATCCTATGATAGGTACCTGAACGTTGACGAGATTGCGCAGGTATTAAACGCATGCACTCATCCTAGCCAACGAAAGACATCGACTTGACGCTCTTGTGTTGCTTTCGGAATATTTTTTCCTAAGTTGATAAGCAGCAGGGAAAAGGGGACAGATTTATTTACTGGGAAACAGTCCGCTCCTGGCCGCTCGATGCCTGTCACGACGGGCGGGAGAGGATCCATAGCGGTCTGTCATGAACCGTCTGTATTGGCCGAGAGTCTCCTTGAGAGCCGGCTGGCTTCTAAGAGAAAATCAGATCTCGACCTGGAAGGTGGCTATACCCGCCGACTCGGCGAACCGACCCACAGCGGTCAGGCTCGCCCAGGTGCGCAGTGCTTCACGGCGCGAGCGCACCGCAACCAGCGACTGCCGGCCCCGCCCAGGCGCACGGCCAGGGTCCATTTTTCCTCACGACTGACCAGCACTTCCCGCACGGCGCCGCCCTCGATCATGGCGCGCAGTGCTTCTTCCTGGATACATTGAGGCATGTTGGCTCATCTTCCTGATGCGGTCGGTAAAGTCAGTGACCTGCGCCGGCGACAGACAGTTCAAGTTGCCGAAGGTCTCCAGGTGCTGGATCAATGCGTCCTTACTGCCGGACTGATCGGCAGCGATACGCCGGCAACTGTTCTCCAGAATGATCCGGGCCAACTGCGGGTTATCGATCTGCGACGCATCGAACGCCAAGGCGATCGCACTGGTCAGTTGTCCCAGCTCGGGGTTCATCTGTTGCAATGCCCGCAGCGCGGCCAACTGCCGGGCGGTGATGGGTAATGACACGCGGTTCTCCTGTTCACTAGCGCTGCTCAAACCGCGAGCCCCCACAATGGTAAACCAGGTATGCGGGGTCTGGCTTCCAGTCGTCGCAAAAAAGCACGCCGGGGCGGCTGTTCTGTAGGGGGTAATTGAACATAAACGGCGTTATGAACATGCGGGACGCAGCCCGGATATCAGCCGCGCATCCCCAAAGCCAATTGATTCTCTAAAGAGCGGCACCCTTTCGATCTGTGGTGCTTTAATGCAGCTAATCCGTTCTTAATTTTGGCCGACATAGCTGTAAGGGGGGTGAGCCCCATTCTTTAACGTTTGCCACGCAGGCGCCTGCCTATGACCAGTACTCCAGCGGCTGTCACATCCCTCATGCCGGCTTCGGGCCGATTGGGAGTGCAAGCGATTATGTTGCTTTTCGTGGCATGCGCTGCCTTATGCACCTTTACGGGGGGGCTGCTGTACTTTCAATACCGTGACGAAAAAGCAACTCGTAACGCCGAACTTATGAACTTATCTTCATCTGTACTGCGCTCAGCGGAGAGCTCTATTACCTATGCGAGCATGATCCTGGTCGGGCTGGCTGAACGTTACCGTCATGACGGTGAGACCCCTGAGAATCTGGAGCGAATGCTAGGGATTGCGCGCACCCGCGCCGACTGGCAATCCGAGATTCAAGGCATATTTTTCTACGCGGCGGACGGTCGTTGGGTGATGACGACCCTCTCCCCCAACACCCCTATGCGCAACAATGCGGATCGTGAGTATTTTCAACACCATTTAAAGAATGAAAGTCTTTCCCCCTACATAGGTCCTCCTATCCGTAGCCGCACAACGGGGGAATGGATCATGACAGTATCCATCCGCCTAGAAGATGCTAAAGGTGCGTTTGCTGGCGTTGCCCTCGCGACCCTGAGACTTGAAAGCTTCCTGGAGTTCTTCAGGTCATTGGATCTTGGTCCAGATGGCATCGTCAGCATGGCGCGAACCGATGGCGTTCAGCTTGTCCGCTATCCGTTTATCCCAGATCTGATAGCAGTAAATATCGGAAACGCCCCTGTTGCCAAAGCGATCCAGGCCGGTAGCACGCGAGGGGTGCTTACTTTTAATTCCCCTGTAGACGGCGCTATGCGCATGGTCGGTTATGCCAGCAGTAGCCGTTACCCAATTCGACTATCAGTCGGCATGACAGAGGACTATGCATTCGCTTCCTGGCAAAGAGGATTCTTCCTCACCATCATCGCAACGGCCGCTACGCTCGTTGTCATCCTGTATCTGGGGTTCAGGACGATGCGTGGTATCGAGCAGCGAGCCAATGATGAAATCGTACTTAGGGCTGACAATGGTGAACTTCAAATACTGGCTACTGAAGATGGCTTAACAGGCTTGGCCAATCGCCGACATTTCAATCAAGTACTCGCCAAGAGCTTCGACCAAGCCCAGTCCAATCAGACCCCTATTTCACTGCTGCTTTTAGATATTGACCACTTTAAAAAATATAACGATACATATGGCCATCCTGCAGGGGATGAGTGTTTGCGTCGAGTCGCTAAGCTCGTACGAAACGCTGTGGGCAGACCTACAGACCTCGCGGCGCGATACGGTGGGGAAGAAATGGCTGTTATCTTGCCAGTAACCGATATGACGGGAGCCGCGCTTCTCGCTGAGGCAATCAGAAGCGCTGTTGAGGAAGCCAACATCGAGAGCAGTTCAGTTGAACCAGGGCGGGTGACCGTAAGCATCGGCGTAGCGGGTTATGTCCCATTGTTGAGTTCTCAGGGCCACGACGAGCTATTGCTGCTTGCAGATAAAGCTCTTTACAAAGCTAAACAAAACGGCCGCAATTTGGTAATGGCTTATTCCGAAGGCTGATACCTGGCGAAGATTTTGGGCTCAGCAGTCAAGCTGTGGGCTGCGTATTGATGACGTAGACAGGGACAAACGCCGGGGTTGAAGCACGTAATAAGGGCCAAAAGCCTACCGTAGATCAAGGCGCCCGGTCCCATGCCACGTAATAAGAAAATCCGTAACCTATTGTTTTTCTTATTTAAAGCACCTTCCTTGTAATCAGATGCTCTGCGTTCGAAGAAGCCCATGGCATTGCAGCGGGATTCCAGGTTTGCTCGCTGTGCGATATCGCAACTTCTGAATGGTGCAACAGCACCGCTGTCAATTAGTCCCCTGCCGAGCCGTCGCATAACACTCGGTGTTATGCGACGATTTCTTTGCGGATTTGAGGGTGAAGCGAACCACATCGAATGTCCGTCCGGCCGATTTGCACCAGTGCCGACGGACTGCAATGCGTCGATTCTGTTGAAAAAGTAGATCTCCTGCCTGGCCTGCGGCAAAATCAGGTCATCGGCCAGCGGGAGGATTCGCAGCATGATGGGGCAATTGTCGAGCGGACAAGAGAGACTGTTTTACTCGTTCAACATTGAAGATCACATCCCAGCCAATCACCTCCTGCGCAGCATTGATCGATGCCTTGATCTCAGCGATCTGCGCCATTATCTCGCCGATTTTTATAGCCCAATCGGGCGCCCATCGATTGATCCCGAACTGATGATTCGCCTGTTGGTGGTGGGCTACTGCTACGGCATTCGCTCCGAACGTCGGCTGTGCGAGGAGGCTCATTTGAACCTGGCGTATCGCTGGTTCTGTCGCTTGAGCCTCGAAGACGAAGTCCCCAATCACTCTACGTTTTCCAAGAACCGCCACGGTCGTTTTCGTGACAGCTCGCTGTTTCGCTGGCTATTCAACGAGGTGCTGCGTCGCTGCATGGACGCAGGTCTGGTCAAGGGCGAAGGGTTTGCGGTCGACGCCAGCGTCATCAAGGCAGATGCCAGTCGGCAACGTGGCGTACCTGGCGATGATGAAATCAACTGGCTCGATCCGTCGCTGAGTACTCGCGCCGTGCGTGAGTACCTTGAAGCGCTGGATGAAGAGGCGTTGGCCGAAGCACTGCCCAAGCGCCTGTCACTGACTGATCCACTTTCCCGTTGGACCGCAGCGCCAGGAGGCCCGGCGTTTTTCGCCTACTCGACGAACTATCTGATTGATGTCGAGCATGGCGTGATCATGGACGTGGAGCCGACGCCAGCGCATCGAACTGCCGAGGTCGAGAGCACCAAGACCATGATCGAGCGGGTCGAAGAACAGTTCGACATCAAGCCTGATCGGCTCATCGGCGATACAGCTTACGGAACCGCACCGATGCTGGCCTGGATGGTGGACGAAAAAGACATCGAGCCACATGTGCCGGTTTGGGACAAAACCGAGCGCAAGAACAACAGCCTCGCGATCGGTGATTTTCAATGGGATGAAGACGCGCAGCAATATCGTTGCCCCGCCGGACAAGCGTTGCGTAGCGAGTGACGTGCCTTCAAGAATCAGCGCTCACATGTCACGAAAGCCGACACCATCATCTTTCGATCCCGGCAAACAGACTGCTCTAAATGCACAATGAAAGAGCGCTGCTGTCCGAACACTTCGTTTAGAAAAATCGCACGCAGCGTCCATGAAGCAGCGCGCGATATTGCGCGGCGCATCGCCAAGACTGCGGATTCCACAGCCATCCGGCCACCTATTCCATGAACATCCGGCCACTGATTCCACGATGATCCGGCCACCCATTCCACGGTCATCCGGCCACCCTTAAGGCAGGCAGCAACGCAGGATTAATTCACTACCATCGACCTCTTTTATCGAAGCAGAGAGGTCGTCGTGGAGCGGTTATCCATGCGTAAGATTCGAGAAGTGCTACGTCTCAAATTCGAGGTCGGCCTATCTGCCCGCCAGGTCGCTATCAGCTTGCAAGTAGGTCGAGCTAGCGTCGGTGAGTACCTCAATCGCTTTGCTGCCAGCGGTCTTACCTGGCCGTCTGCGCTGACTGACGCCGAGTTGCAACGGCATCTTTTTCCGCCGCCGCCCGCTGTCCCCAGTGATGAACGTCCGGTACCGGACTGGGTTCATGTCCACGCCGAGCTACGCCGCCCCGGCGTAACCCTGGCCCTGCTTTGGCAAGAGTATCGGCTCACCCATCCGCAAGGCTTCCAATACAGCTGGTTCTGCGAGCACTACCGCCTCTGGGCCGCCAAGGTCGACGTGGTCATGCGCCAGGAACACCGTGCCGGCGAAAAACTGTTCGTCGATTACGCGGGTCAGACCGTGCCGATCATCGACCGGCGAACCGCAGAGATCCGCCAGGCCCAGATTTTCGTCGCCGTCCTCGGCGCCTCCAGCTACACCTTCGCCGAAGCCACCTGGTCGCAGAAACTGCCCGACTGGCTGGGCTCGCACGCCCGCTGTTTTGCTTTTTTCGGCGGCACCGCACAGATCCTGGTGCCGGATAATCTGCGCAGCGGCGTGACCAAGGCACATCGCTACGAGCCCGACATCAACCCCAGTTACCGCGATCTGGCCGAGCATTACGGCGTGGCCGTGCTGCCCGCTCGCTCGCGCAAACCCAAGGACAAATCCAAGGTCGAAGTCGGCGTGCAAGTGGTCGAGCGGTGGATCCTGGCGGTGCTGCGCAACCGCCAGTTCTTCTCGTTGGGCGAACTCAACACAGCCATCGCGCTGCTGCTGGATCGCCTCAATCAGAAGCCCTTCAAGAAACTGCCCGGCTCACGCCGGTCAGCCTTCGAGAGCATCGACCAACCGGCGCTGCAAGCGCTGCCGGAACACCCTTACATCTACGCCGAGTGGAAAAAGGTACGGGTGCACATCGACTACCACGTCGAAGTCGACGGCCATTTTTACTCCGTGCCATACCAACTGGTGAAACACCAACTCGAAGTACGCCTGACCGCGCAGACCGTCGAGTGCTTCCACGCCAACCAACGTGTGGCCAGCCATCTGCGCTCGCCCCATAAAGGCCGCCACACCACCCAGATCGAGCACATGCCCAAGAGCCACCGCGAACATGCCGAGTGGACGCCGCAACGGCTGATCCGCTGGGCCGAGCAGACAGGGCCGAACACCGCTGGCGTTATCGCCTACATCCTCGAACGCCGAATCCATTCGCAGCACGGCTTCCGCGCCTGCCTGGGCATCCTGCGCCTGAGCAAACAGCACGGCGAAGAGCGGCTGGAAGCCGCTTGCCAGCGTGCGCTGGCACTGGGTGCATGTAGCTACAAAAGCCTCGAATCGATACTGCGCCAAGGACTGGAACGGCTACCGCTGGCCCAGCAAAACCTGCCGTTACTGCCCGACGAGCACATCAACCTGCGTGGCCCCGGCTACTACCACTGACCTGAAAAAGGAGCACGAACATGCTGCCAAATCCGACACTCGACAAGCTACAAACCCTGCGCCTGCACGGCATGATCAAGGCGCTTGGCGAACAACACGCAACGCCTGACATCAACGATCTCAGCTTCGACGAACGCCTCGGCCTGATGGTCGACCGCGAGGTGACCGAGCGCGAAGACGCCCGCATGACCACTCGCCTCAAAGCTGCGCGGTTGCGCCACAACGCCTGCCTGGAAGACATCGACTACCGCAGCCCGCGTGGCCTGGACAAGGCCATGATCCTGCAGCTGGGCAGCGGCCAGTGGCTGCGCGACGGCCTGAACCTGATCATCGGCGGCCCAACCGGCGTAGGCAAAACCTGGCTCGCCTGCGCGCTGGCCCACAAGGCCTGCCGCGACGGCTACAGCGTGCGCTACCTGCGCCTGCCACGCTTGTTGGAGGAACTGGGCCTGGCCCACGGCGACGGCCGCTTCGCCAAACTGATGGCTGGTTATGCCAAGACCGACTTACTGATCCTGGACGACTGGGGCCTGGCGCCTTTTACCGCCGCGCAACGACGCGACATGCTTGAGCTGCTGGACGACCGCTACGGCAACCGCTCGACGCTGGTGACCAGCCAGATGCCGGTGGACAAATGGCATGCGCTGATCGGCGATCCGACCTTGGGCGACGCGATCCTAGACCGGCTGGTGCATAACGCTTATCGGATCGAACTGAAGGGCGAATCGATGCGCAGGCGCGCAACGAAATTGACGGCGACAGAGACTTCAGACTAACAATGCAAACCTGCGTCGCTGCGCTCCGACTGCCCGGCCGGATGACCGTGGAACAGGTGGCCGGATGTTGGTGGGCTGGGTGGCCGGATGGCGTGGAATGCGCAGCCAAGACACCTCAATACGTGTGCTCTCGCCATGAACGCAAGAAGGTCGAAATGTTGTTCGCTCACCTTAAGCGAATCCTGAAACTGGATCGGTTACGACTACGAGGAATGACCGGGGCGAACGACGAATTTACCTTGGCGGCTGCGGTACAGAATTTAAGAAGACTGGCGAAACTGACCTCTCAAGGGCCACCGACTACGGGATAGGTACGCCTGGAATCAGCAAAAACCTTCAAATCAACCCATCGACCAAGCTGCATCGATCAACGCAGAAGCGAAAAGCCACGCAACGTGGTGAACAGGTTCTGAAGAGACGATCAATCTCGAAATCTTCCAGTTTGAAAATCCGACTGTTTTCAACAGAATCGGCCGATTTCTGCCTGTCGCCACCGTCCCATTGAGTGCAAATAGCCCTTCAAATTTCGCCTCCAGTGCAACGATGTCCAACATCGAAGCTGCTGACTGTGAAGGGGCTTGCGTGGACTCTTGATTTTTTTTGATCTGCGTCTGAAGGGTATCCATACGATTGGACAGGGCCTGTTGCCCGGCACGAAAATCTTCCATCGTGACTGACGGTGCTTTTGCGCTTTGATCGAGCCGATCTTCCACGCTATTGATGCGCTGGATCAGTGAACCGATGCTGTCCTGGGTCACCGTACCCGCGAGCGCAGCGCTCAGGTGGTAAATCTGGTATTGCTGATACCCACACCAGCAAGTTAAACCGACCGCGCAGAGGGCTTTCAGGACGACAGGGCTTATTAGCGAAATTTGCAATGGTAGCTTCATGGATGGCCTCACTCATGATGTGAGGCACCTTCGCAAAAGCGTTGCGACAATTCAGCAGAAAACCCTTATCAGGTTCAAAGGGGTTTCAGTCCGGCTATTCCGGTTGTGGGTATTGGCCGTCGGATGGTCAGGTTCAAGCTGTGAAATTGAACGGACTTGATTACTCATCGGAGCATCCCTTCACTCAACTTTTCATATTGACTTCCGAGCTGTACGTCTCGCCCAGCAATGCATCAAAGGCCTCCGCTTCCAATGGACGACTCAGGAAGTAGCCTTGGCCCTCTTCGCAAGCTACGGCCTTTAACAATGCGAGATGTTCGGCCGTTTCAATACCTTCCGCCGTCACTGTCAACGAAAGCGCCTTACCCAGACCGACAATCGCCTGAACGATGGTCTGGTCGTCTTCACTCTCACCCAGGCGGGTCAGAAAGGAGCGATCTATCTTCAGGCCATCAAATGGAAAGGTCCGAAGATAGCTTAGTGAAGAATATCCGGTACCAAAGTCATCCATCGCGATGCGAACCCCCAGGCATTTGAGCTTGTGCATTACCTCCAAAGCACCTACGGCGTCTTCGAGCATCACACCCTCTGTGATCTCGAACTCCACGCGAGTCGGCGCAATGCTGCTCTCAGCGAGAGCCTGTTGAACCCGTTCAATCAGATTGCCGCGCTTGAATTCAGCGGGAGAGAGATTCACCGAAACGAAAAGGTGGGACGGCCATTGCGCTGCGTAGCTGCACGCTGTTCTCATGACCCAATCGCCAAGCGGCAAAATCAGCCCTGTTTCCTCTGCAATCGGTATGAATTTCTCCGGCGATACCAGGCCTCGTTGGGGATGTTGCCAGCGGACCAATGCTTCGGCGCCTACCATCTTGCCATCAGCAATCCTGAATCGGGGCTGGAAGTGCAACCTCAGTTCACCATGCTTGATCGCGAAACGCAGATCACTCTCTAAGCGACGCCGCTCGATGATACGGGTATTCATGTCACCGGCATAAAAACGCCAGGTGCTGCGACCGCCAGCTTTCGCCTCGTATAAGGCGATGTCTGCGTAACGTAGCAATTCGGCAGCCTCTCGTGCGTCGGTCGGCGCCATCGCGATACCAATGCTGGCGCTGACAAAAACTTCCTGTTCATCGACCACCACCGGAAGTTCGATCGCCTCAATGAGGCGGCGGCATAACGACTCAACTTCCTCCGGGTCCTTTGCATCGGTGAGAATCAGCACGAACTCATCTCCGCCTACCCGCGCTACCAGATCTCCGTGGCGAACACACTCCGACAAGCGAGCTGAAATGTCGTTAAGCACTCTGTCCCCAGCAGCGTGTCCCAGCAGATCATTCACGGGTTTGAACCTGTCTAGGTCCAGGCTGAGCATGACCAGCGGCTGCTCTTTGGTCGGCAGCGCCTTGAGTTTCCCATCCAGAAACTCTTGCAGCCTGACACGGTTTGGAAGACCTGTTAGAGCATCGTGCTGAGATAAAAACTCAATACGCCGGCGCGCTTCGACCTCCTCAGTAATGTCAGTGGCGGTCCCGCGAAACCCCCCTTCCGGTAGTTGCCGAGCAGAAAGACGGGTGACACGTTCCTCGCCATGGGTATCGATGTAGCGGCAGGAGATCGTTATGTCCGGTTTGCGATTTGAGATCGACAGCCACCGCGAAACAGTCCCCATCTGATTGCTGAGCAACGAGTCTATGGATACGCCTATCCAGTCTTGTCGACAGAACGCGGTGACGGTTTCAAATCGCTCGGAAAGATAGGTGAAGCACCAATCCTGATCAATCTCCCAGACCCAGTCTGAACTCGCTTCGACAACATCGCGAAACCGGGCCTCGCTTGTGGCCAGGGCCGCTTGGCTGCGCTGCAGCGAAAGGTAGCTTTCATCCAGCGCACTTGCAGCAGCGGTGGTTCGGCGCAAAATCACCCATGCCATCAAGCAGACCAGCAAAGCAGCGAAGCCCGTCAGAGGTAGCCCAAGGGCAAGAAGGCGATGCCCCGGCGTGGGCGGCGTCCAGCGTAAGTAACCGCCCTCGCCATCATCTCCAAGCGCGAAATATGATTCTTGATGCCGTTCGGTTGGCGTGGCGACATGAAGATCTTTCACTCCGAAATCCCGGCCCAACTTCGCCAGTCTGTCGTCGGTCAGTAAGTCGACAAATATCAGCACAGACGCAGCTCGACCATCGGGTTTGACCGTCGGATCGGTGCCAGGGGTTATGGCCGCGGCGGCGACAATAGCGGGAACACCATTCACGTCCATGAAGGAGGTTACAGGCGTTTCCTCCAAAGCCACCTTCCGCGCTTGGGCAACCAAAGCGCCTGATGGCTGCCCCAGCCAGTCCTCAATCGCGACATTTTTCAGCTCGCCGTTGATTACTGCATATACCGTACTGCCGCCCTCGTCGACGACGAACAGACCCTGGAACCCGAAGTCTTTATAGAGCGTCGCCCCAATATTCTGGCGAACAAAGGCCCATTCAGGATCTACCTGTAAATGAAGGTGTTTGTAAGCGTCTCCCCAGAATGCGTAGTCCTTAAGCGTCGAACCCACGCTCCTCTCTGAGGCATGCACTGCTTTGGCGGTGTAAAAAGCGCTTTCTTCTTCCTCGGTTTTATCTAGATCCCTTGCCAGGAAAAGCAACATAAAGCTCGCCAGCAAGAAAACCCCGAACAACAAGGCGACAAAATTAAAAAGAGAGCTGCGAGTCAGCGCAACACTGGAGTGACGGTACTCCAACTTAAAGGATTTGGGCAGATTTTTCATAGTTTCCGTAGCGCATTTTTCCGAGCCATACCTAAGAGTTGTATCGGCACGATGCCCTCGATGTTGAGCATGTTCGTCTTACCGTGTGGCCTGCACCGCAGATCGCGGCCTAAGTGGATCTTTGTCGATCGCCAACGCAACCACCGGAAATTCAGCAGCTCAAAGCCTTATCGGCTGTCCGGGGATGCGGAGCTTTATCGGGCGTTTCGGGATTCCGGGGAAGTCTGGAACAGGAGCTTGGTTTGGCCGATTTACCAACCGACCTCAAACGGGTGGCTGCCGACCCGCTTCGCGCACTGTATGAAGCACTGCCTGGCTAGAAAAGACTCAGATACAGAATAAAAGAAGGTATCAGTTTGCCGTCTGGCAGACTCGGCATGCCCGACTTGCGGCAGCTTTTGAGAGGTGGTCGGGCCATGCTGTTGGCTCATAGATGGCGGAACGCGGCCAATAGTGTTGAAAAAGTCTCTCCGTTTAAACTGCCCGGAAATTGACCGGGGGAAACGCCATTTTTACGCGCAGCTACGTCAAATATGAGCCTCGAAGCCTCATCCAAAAGTAATGATCTCAACCTGAGATGCGTATTTTTCTCCCGCGGAACCCCATAGCCGATTTTTTCAACAGAATCGACCTACAGCAGTCGTTCAAGTGCTGGCTGAGTCGACTCAAACGGCCATTACCAAATGGACGCTTCCATGTGAAAGCGGCCTATCGGGCGGGGGGCGTCGAGACATTCGAGGAGGACTTAGGTTTTAGAGCAAACCGTAGAACATAGTCATCCCGAAACCTTATATCCACGGCCATAGACTGTATGAATTAAAGGCTTTTCAAAGTTTTTATCAATTTCTTGACGTAACAAATAGATATTAGTGCGAAGGCTTTCGCCGGCAGATTTATTATCCCCCCAAACATTTTTCTCAAGAACCTCCCTCTCAACAAGCTTAGGGCTTTTTTTCATCATGATTTCAAGCAGCTTAAGACTTATAGGGTTTAACTTTAAAGGCAGTCCATCTCGACTCACTTCTAATGTGCCAACATTAAAGTTAAGTCCTGCAACTTTCAAAACCTGATTAAAACAATCCTGCCGCCTCGATACTATCGCCTCCAGCCTAGCCAAAACCTCACTCATAGCAAGTGGGCGAATTAAGAGGTCATCAGCCCCGGCTTCAAATCCAGCAAGGCATTCAGTCAGATTCTTATGAGTACCGATCAGTATTATAGATAAATCAGAGTGTGCGCGTAAAATACCACAAAGCATGATTCCGCAGATGTCGTTCAAATCTATATCGATAATCGCAGCATCAAATTTTTTTGTGATGGCAAGGTTTAGCCCTGTGATCCCTGAGGAAGTCCCTTCTATATGATGGCCATTACATAGCATGTAGTTCACAAAACTATCATTTTCCTTAAGTCCATTCCTGATGACAAGAATGCGCATTTTAAACTCCCTTTTAAATAACTGACACAACAACAGCAGCAGTGACTACATCTATAATATTGCAAAATTAACCTACCATAGATCACTTGACTTTAGCTCAGCTATAGAAATTGTCAATCACCGCGTTGGGAAATTATCCTTTAGATCAATAGGATAGGCCTAGTCTCTGACTTATTCCAAGGAGTCCACATAGCCACATAACTTAGAGCAGTACGCAAATCGAATTTACCCAGTGTGTAATAAAATCCGATGAAAAGCAGATACATATGCTGGCTCCGCGCGGAAGAACTCTTCGTGCTTACGTCTGGCTTTACAGCAACATAATTCTCGACACCCAAGACCATGCATGATCTACGACTTCGATCCTAAAGCCGGTCCCATGGGGTTTGGGTGTGCTACGCGGGAGTTTTCTGGCCCTCAGTCCCACCTAAGTTTCCCTGCGTAGTCTCTCCCTTGCGCCACTTGAAGCGCTGTCCTGGAGGGACTATCGACAATGAACCCGACAATGGCCGGTTGGCTAAACAAGGTCCCTGAGGTCACCCTGGCCTTCTGGGTGATCAAGATTATGTCCACGACCGTGGGCGAGACGGCGGCAGACTTTCTTGCTGTCGATGCCGGTCTTGGCGCAGGCGTCACCACGATCGGCATGGCGGTCCTGCTGGCCATTGCGCTGTTCGGCCAGATGCGTGCAAAAGCCTACACTCCTTGGATCTACTGGCTCACCGTGGTGCTGGTGAGCATCGTCGGCACCCAGATCACGGACGTACTCACCGACATGCTGGATGTCAGCCTGTACACCAGTACCGCCGTGTTCTCCGTGGTGTTGGCGGCCATTTTCTTCGTCTGGTATCGAGTGGAAGGCACCCTGTCCATCCATGACATCGTCACGCCCCGGCGGGAAATGTTCTATTGGGCCACGGTGCTCTGCACCTTTGCCCTCGGCACCGCCGCTGGCGATCTCGCCACTGAAGCGCTGGGCCTGGGCTTTACCCTTGGCATGCTGATTTTCGCCGCGCTGCTGGCCGCCACCCTCGTCGCCTGGCGTCTGGGCGGCAATGCGGTGCTGACCTTCTGGATCGGCTACATCTTGACCCGCCCATTCGGCGCTTCCTTCGGTGACCTGTTGACCCAGGCCAAGACCTACGGCGGCCTCGGTATGGGCGCCACCTGGACCAGTGCCATTTTCTTCTGCGTCATTTTCATTCTGGTGACCGTCGCCCAGTTCGGCGTCATCTCCCGTAAATACCTCGCTGAATAACTTTTACCAACGCAATCAAGGAACCCTTATGCGCTACTTTAAAAATGCTGTCCGTCACGCCGCCATCGTTTCCGCCATTTTCCTGCTGAGCATCGCCACCGGCTGCTCGAAACCTGCGGACAAACCCAAGGAAGCATCGGGTGCGATAGTGCTGCAGGCTGACGGGCAGAATGCCGCTGCCTCGAAACTGGGTGACCTCTCGGCTTTTCGCAGTATCGCCGCCGATGTCAGCGACCTGGTCAGCAAAAATGAGCTGCCGAAAGCAAAAAACCGCATCAAGGATCTCGAAACAACCTGGGACTCCGCCGAAGCCGGTATCAAGCCCCGTGCCGCCAGCGACTGGCACCTGCTCGACAAGGCCATCGACCGGTCTCTCTCGGCCCTGCGCGCCAGCAGCCCCAATGAGTCTGACTGCAAGGCCGCCATGGCGGACCTGATGAAAGTTTTTGATACGCTGCAAGGCAAGAAATAATACCTGCCTATCGGTAACCGAGGAGGAAGCATGCGGATATTGCTCGTCGAGGATGACCCAATGATTGGCGAAGCCATTCAGGGGGCTCTGCGCGACGCCGGCTACGCGGCCGACTGGGTCCGCGACGGCGTGCTCGCCCTCGCCGCGCTCGACACCCAGCACTATGACTTGGTGCTGTTGGACCTCGGTCTGCCTGGCAAGGATGGCCAGGCGGTGTTGAGCACCATCCGCGCAAACAACAACCCGGTGCCCTTACTGATTATCACCGCCCGGGACAGCCTCGATGAACGTCTGCGCGGTCTGGATGGCGGCGCCGACGATTACCTGCTCAAACCCTTCGAAATGGCTGAGCTGCTGGCTCGCATGCGCGCGGTGCTGCGGCGTAAGGGCGGCAATGCCGCACCCTTGCTGGGTAATGGCGTGGTCTCCCTGGACCCTGCCAGCAAAGAAGCATCCACCGCCGAATTTCCCAGTGTTCAACTCTCCAATCGCGAATTCGCCCTGTTGCAGGCCCTGCTGATCCGGCCGGGGGCGATTCTCTCGCGCAGCGACCTGGAAGACCGCATCTATGGCTGGGGCAACGAAGTAGAAAGCAATGCCGTGGAATTTCTGATCCATGCGCTACGGCGCAAACTCGGCACCCAGGTCATCAAGAACGTCAGAGGTGTCGGATGGATGGTTTCAAAAAGCGCCTGAGGGAATCGGTGCAACTGCGCTTATCCGTCATGCTGTCGCTGGCCATCCTGATTGTCGCCCTCGCGGCCGGTGTGTTCGCCTTTGCTTCGGCCTTCGATGAAGCCCACGAAATGCAGGACGAAAACCTGCGTCAGGTGGCCATCCTGTTCGATCGCCAACACATGACCCTGACCTACCCCGACCACCAACCCACCCCAGGCGACGACGAAGAGTCGCGGGTCACGGTTCAGTACCTGGCCGATGGCGTTCGCGCCGTGCCGGGCAGCGATAGCGACACGCCCCTGCCGTTGCCGACCACCCTGGCCGACGGCATTTCGACCTTGCAGGTGGCCGGTGAGCCCTATCGAGTGTTGGTCAGGACCACTGCCCATGGCGAGCGTATCGCCGTGGCCCAAGAGGTCGGCGCCCGCGACAAGGACGCCCGTGAGAGCGCCTGGCGCAGTCTGCTGCCCTTTCTGATCCTGTTTCCGGTGCTGTTGCTGGTTGTTGGCGACCTGGTGCGCAAATTGTTCCGCCCCATTGCCGTGGTGTCGGCGGAAATCGATCAGCGCGCCGAACAGGAGCTGCACCCCATCGACGAAAGCCACCTGCCCGTGGAAATCCGCCCCTTTGTCGTGGCGATCAACCGCCTGCTCGAACGCGTGGCCCAGTCCATGGAGACCCAGCGCCGCTTTGTCGCCGATGCTGCCCACGAGCTGCGCTCACCGCTGACGGCGCTGTCCTTGCAGGCCGAGCGTCTGGCTGCTGTGGAGCTGCCCGCCGCCGCCCACGAGCGCCTGCTGCCGTTGCGTCGGGGTATCGAGCGCGGGCGCAACCTGATCGATCAATTGCTGACCTTGGCCAGGGCTCAGTCGGCCCCCAGCCAGCAGAGTGCGCCACTGTCGGTTCAGGCAGCGTTTCGTCGGGTACTGGAAGATTTGTTGCCCTTGGCCGAAGTCCGCCAGATCGATATTGGCGTAGAGGGCGAAGAGGATGCGCGGATACTGATGGATGAAGTCGATCTGATCGCGCTGCTGAAAAACCTGGTCGATAACGCCATCCGCTACACCCCGGAGGGTGGGCAGGTGGATTTATCGGTGAAGACCGAGCGCGGCATGGCGCTGATCGAAGTTCGGGACACCGGCCCCGGTATTGCGGCCGAAGAGCGTGAGCGGGTGTTCGACCCGTTCTATCGCTGCCTGAGCGGCCATGAAATCGGTTCGGGGCTTGGTTTGTCCATCGTCAAGGCGATAGCTGAACGCACGGGCGCCACGGTCAGCCTGGGCGAAGCAGGGGTAAAGGGCGGATTGTGCGTGTCAGTATGTTTGCCTATCGGCTGAGACAAGCACTATCTGCTGGATGCGCTGTTCGGCTGGGAACACTGCCTGGCGTGCAGCTAGACGATACATTCTGATGGCTATCTGAACATCAACTGATCCCGGACACGATGTTAGGTCAACCAAACCTCCCTCATGAAATCATGAGATGACGTCAGGTTAAGACGGTTCCTCGGACGTTAGGGGTGTGGACAGCTTTTCATCCGACGCCAAGTCACAAACGGCCCCTGCAGTGATTCAATCTCACACCTAAAAACTGTGTAACAACAGCCAAACAGGCACTGTCTCGGAGCCCAATTACAGTTGAATAGAGTCAGGATAAAGCAGTCTCTGCACTTCACAGCATCTAGCATATTACGGGCTTCTTGAAAAAAGAAAATTGAACCTAAGCTGAACAGGAATTGAAACAAAAAACAGCAACCATGGTATGCAGGATTTTCTGACGCCAAGAAAAAACCCAAACTATGCCAAACGTTTAATACCAAATAAGACTAGCGGTTTTGGATTAATGATTTATAGTTTTAACAGGCAGCTATAGATTGAAATGGACTTCAGCTTCGACTACGAATTTGGCCGCTGGAGGCCCTCATGAACCTTAGATCAATCAACCTTGCCCCTAGAGCAGCTCTCTGTTTCGGTGTTATCACCACCTTGCTGATCGGCCTGGGTGCCTTTTCCTATGTCCAGATCCTGCACCTCAGGAGCGCCGAGCAGGATATTGAGACTAACTCGCTTCCCAGCATTCAGGTCCTCGACGATGTCCAGATCGCCCTGCTGCATGCGCGCCTGGAAAGCGTCCGGATGCTCAATAGCACAGACCCTGAGAGCCATAGGGTTGCAGAGGCACAGATCAAGGATGCCATACAAACACTCAAAGCTCGAAGCGAGTACTACCGAACTCACTTAATTTCAGGGGAGCAAGACCTAGCTCAGTTTGGACAAGCAAATGCGGCGATGAATGACTATATAGACGGTCTCAATAAACTACTTGAACTTGATACATCAGACAGAACCAAAGCTGTCGCCTTTTCTAATACCGAGCAAGCAAAGAGAGCTACTGCCTACCAGGAAAAACTTAACGTGATGCGGGAACAAAATGCCAACGAGGCAGTAAAATCGGGCGTCGAGGCCGGAGGTGTTTATGATCACAGTGTCAATATTCTAATTGCGGTCCTTGCGATAGCCTCCGCGCTAACGGTATTTTTGGCGATTGCCTTCACTCGAAGTATTGTGGCGCCAATGAGCGCTTCATTAAAACTGGCAGAAGACATTGCGACGGGTGATCTGACTCGCCAGCTCGAAGTCACAGGAACAGATGAGGCTTCTCGCCTTATGCAGGCGCTTAATAAGATGCTCAGCAATCTGCGTAGCACCATCAGGGAAATTTCCGGGGCGTCCGATCAGCTCAGCACCGCCGCAGTAGAAATGACATCCATCACCGAAAGTGCGGATCGCACCCTTCAAAAACAGAATAGTGAAATCGAACAGGCGGCCACGGCCGTAAACGAGATGAGCGCTGCGGTTGAAGAGGTTGCCCGTAATGCCACCTCTACGTCAGAAGCGGCAAAACAATCCAGCGTGTCGGCGGAGCTCGGTAACAAACGAGTAGCAGAAACCTTGACTGCGATGCGGAGCCTTACTGGTCTGGTAGAAGTTTCTTCGGGCCAGGTGCAAGCGCTGGCCAGCCAGGCACAGGACATCAGCAAAGTGCTCAGCGTCATCCGCTCAATCGCCGAGCAGACCAATCTTCTGGCGTTGAACGCCGCTATCGAGGCCGCCCGAGCAGGCGAGCAGGGACGCGGGTTTGCCGTCGTCGCTGATGAAGTACGAGCACTGGCACATCGCACGCAAACCTCGACGCAGGAAATCGAGCAAATGATTGCGACGATCCAGGCAGGCTCGTCAGCGGCGGTGGAATCTATGCAAAAAAGTACATCAGAGGTTTACAGCACTCGCCAAACGGCAGAGCAGGCTGGCGCGTCTCTGCAGCAGATCAACGATTCCGTACTCGAAATCAATGACCGAAATCTGCAAATCGCCACGGCATCAGAAGAGCAGGCCCATGTGGCGCGGGACGTTGATCGCAGCTTGATCAGCATTCGGGATCTGGCAATTGAAAGCAGTGAAGGTACTCGACAGACCTTGAACGCCAGTAATGAGCTATCGCGCCTTGCCGTAAACCTCAATGAGCTGGTCTTGCGCTTCAAAACCTGATTTTTGAAACGCACACGCGGCTGGACCTGCCGTCGCCAATGCACTGGCGACGCGAATTCATATTAATGACTTATGGCATAGCCATAACTGTCCCGTCGTCTGTCATGAAATGTATGGGCCGGATGGCCGATGACCTGATTTTGCCGCAGGCCAGGCAGGAGATCTACTTTTTCAACAGAATCGGCCGATAGCTGCCGATTGGGAGAGTTCTTATTGATGCTTGGCTCACGCCCGATGCTCGCGGATCCGCCATTGAAAGCTCGGCAAGCTAGAACTGGGGTTTCTCAATCGGTAAATCCGCAGCATTTACACAGAACGCGGCCCAGTCAGCCATCAATGCCCGACGTTTCTCTAAAAAGTCTGACCGCGAATACGCCGCTTCCGTCTGATCCCGCTCATCATGAGCAAGTGCCAGCTCACACAGCTCTCGCGGATACTGAGTGCACTCATTCGCCCAATCCCGAAAGGTAGAGCGAAAGCCATGCCGAGTAATGTCGGCATGCCCGAGCTTATGCAGCAGCGTGCGTACGGCATTGGCGTGAATAACGCCGCTCTTCCCTTGCCCAGGGAATAGATAAGCCGAGTCGGTGCGATCTATGCTTTTCAGCATTCCTGCTGTTTCAAGGGGAAGAGGAATACTGAACGGCTTCTTCATCTTCATGCGCTCCCCAGGAAGCGTCCAGATCGCCTTATCCAGATCAAACTCGGACCATTGGGCAAAGCGAACCATGTGAGATCTAGCGCCAGTCAGAATGAGCAGGCGGGCGGCCACAGCGTCGCGGCTGGGTATCCCCGCTAGCGTGCTCATCAACGGCGGCAGGTCGCGCCAATGCATCGCCGGGAAATGCTGGCGCTGCCGGGCCTTTTTCTTTTCTGCTTTGCTCAACAGATTATCCAGGTGTCCGCGCCAGCGGGCCGGGTTGTCTCCCTCTCGCAAACGGCGAGCTTTGGCAGCGTCCAATATTTGTTCTATCTGGCCGCGCACTTCATCGGCAGTACGGGTCTTGGTTGCCCAGATAGTGCGCAACACCTTGAGGACGTGGTCGGTCTGGATGGCATCAGCCGAGAGTTGGCCAATGGTGGGGAAGGCATACAGTTCAAGTTTGCGCAGCCAGCCTTTACGCCATTTGTCTGACCAGCCGGCGCCATGTGCCTCTTGGTGCTGGGTTGCCAAATCTTTGAACGTAACGCTGCGCGCGGAGGCCTGTCGTTCAGCTTCGCGTTTCGCTTCTCTCTGCGCGTCGCGGGCGGATAGTGGGTCGACGCCGGTATTGAGGACTTTGCGGTGGTCCGCAGCTAGTTGGCGGGCCTGGCTGAGGGGCACAGTAGGGAAAGGACCCAGTCCCATTTCACGGCTTCGACCTTCAAGTTTATAGCGAAAGATCCAGCTCGAGGCGCCGCTTTTTGATACCTGGAAGTAGAGCCCATCGCCGTCGTTGGTCTTCCCAGGCTCTGCGGCTTTGGCCAGTGACTCCACTGTCTTGCTCGTTAGCTTGCCCACACCGCACCTCTCAGCCGACCCACACCTTGACCCACACTTTGGACGCGGATTTCACTGGTCGTCCATGGATCTCCATAGACTGATAATACGTCTAGAGCCCCGTAATTCATAGGGTTCGTGGACCTTGGTGGATTTCCGTGGCGCATTAAAAAGCCGGCTTGTGGCCGGCTTCTCGTGGGCAATCTTGGAATATTTTTGGTAAACCGCAATCGCCTGCAAAGGGTGCCCTGAAAGGGCGTTGTCTGGACGGGGTCGGTGTATCACCGAGCCCGTTGTCGCGGCCGTCGCCGTGTGGGTGGCGGCTGCGTAAAACGTGGCGCGGATGATACTGGTGTTTGTCGTTAATGGACAGTGCGCAAATGTTACAGGTCAGGGGAAGGGTGCTTCCTGTCGGCGGTTGAAGGTGGACCACCAGAACACCCAGCCGATGATGCGCAGTTGTTGTTGCTCCAGTTGCTTGGCATTGAGGTATTCGTCGGGGTATTCGGGGTGGTTGTGGCTGCGCAGGCGCAGGCCGCCAGCGGGACGGCGGTAGAGGTAGGCGATGCGCAGCATGCCGCTGTGTTCCACGGCGTACATTTCGCCGTCGATGAGGTGGGTCTGGCTGCGGTCGATGCCGATCAGGGAGCCATCCTGGATCTTGTCGGCCATGTTGCGGCCGGTCATGGGTACGCAGAAAGTGTTGGCCATGTCGATGTTCATGGCTTGCAGGATGTATTGCGGCAAGCGGATTTTTTTGCCGGGGACGGGCACTATCACCTCTTCGTCCGGTTGGCGTTCGTGGTTGGGGGCGCGTTCTTTATAGAGCGGTATTTCCGCGTCACCGCGCATCAGGCCTCGGCCTTGATGGTGCAGGTGCGCGTTGTCGCCGCCGTTGTTTTCGTTGGCGGATTCGCTGGGATGCTTGGGGCCTTCTCCGGTTTTCAGCCAGCGAGCGTTGACGGTCAGTAGTTCAGCCACCTCGTCCAGACGAGCCAATGGAATGCCGCGCTTGAACCAATTGTTCACGTGTTGCGGCGTGACCTTGCGGTTGGCGGCGAAGTCCGTTGCAGAGAGATGGCACTCCCGCAGGAGGGCACGTAGTCGATCACCTGATGTATTCATGGGGTGGGAGTTTACGAGGCTCTTTGCCCTGTTTAAATAAACATGGCGTTCAAATGTGCGAGGCATCAAGTTGCAGTTCGATGCAATGGACTACAGGGTTTTTACTTAGTTGTAGGAAACTTCTGTAATTATCTCGCAGGTGGTAAATAATTGAATTTTATAAGGCGTCGTATTTTCTGCCTGTCACGCGATGTTTAAGGCGCGTGTTGTCACGCTGCAAGTTTCAACAGTTGTTTATTGAAAGTGCATTGTTTCCATTTTGCAGGTAATACAAAAGCGCGGTTTGGGGCCGGACGGGAGAGCAGAGAGGGAGGAGTGCAGGAGGGGCAGCACCTTCGGAGCGCTCATGGCGAGCGGCTCCGAGGGTTTGCAGCAGGTATCAGCCTTTGTAGGCGGCTACCGATTTCATGATCTCGGCGCGAGCTGCGTCAGCGTTGCCCCAACCGTCGATCTTCACCCATTTGCCTTTTTCGAGGTCTTTGTAGTTCTCGAAGAAGTGCTTGATCTGCTCCAGCAGCAGTGGCGGCAGGTCGGTGTACTCTTTGACATCGACATACAGTTGCGACAGTTTGTCGTGCGGTACTGCGATGACTTTGGCATCGCCGCCGCCATCGTCAGTCATGTTCAGAATGCCGACCGGACGGGCGCGGATCACCGAACCTGGAGTAACCGGGTAAGGGGTCACGACCAGCACGTCGAGGGGGTCGCCGTCGTCGGCCAGGGTGTTGGGGATGAAGCCGTAGTTGGCCGGATAGAACATCGGGGTGGCCATGAAGCGATCAACGAACAGGCAATCGGATTCTTTGTCGATTTCGTATTTGATCGGCGCGTGGTTGGCCGGAATTTCGATCGCGACGTAGATGTCGTTCGGCAGGTCTTTACCAGCCGGAATCTTGCTGTAGCTCATTGGGCATTGCCCCCTTAGTTTGACCAGACAGGTTTCGGCTGATTAAGCCAAAAAGTGGGCCGGATTATAGGCATATTCCACGGGCGTTGCCATGCGCGACGTTAGTCCCTAGACGTTGGTAGCGTCGGCGTTGCGGGGCAGTGCGTTCAGGCGGGCCAGGGTGTCCTGGCGATAGAAGGCGCTCAGTTGCGCGTAGACCTTTGGATAAGCGGTCATAAGCAGGTCGGGGGCGCTGAAGAAGTATTCGCTGGTCACGGCGAAGAATTCGGCGGGGTTTTCTGCGGCGTAGGGGTCGATGGCGGTTTCGCAATCGGGGTCGTGATCAAGCTGGCGGTTGAGGTCGTCGTAGGCGCTTTGCATGGCGTTGGCCCAGTCGCTGGTGCGCATGTCGCGGTGCAGCGGCGGCAGGCCGTTGGCGTCACCGTTGAGCATGTCGAGCTTGTGCGCCAGTTCGTGGATCACCAGGTTATAGCCGTCCCAGCCGCCGCTGCTGAGCACACCCGGCCAGGCCAGAATCACAGGACCTTGCAGCCAGGCTTCGCCGCTGTGCTCGCCATCCCACTCGTGTTCGATGCCGCTGGTGTCGCGATGGCGCTGGGGACTGAGGAAGTCGTCCGGGTACAGGACGATCTCATGAAAGCCCTGATACCAGTTGAGATCACCAAGGTTGAGCAGCGGCAGTTGCGCCTGGGCAGCGAGAAACAGGCGCTGCTCGTCGTCCAGTTCAACGCCGGGCAGGGCAGTGAGTTGTTTGGCGAGAAGGAACAGCACGCTGTTGTCGCGCAGCCAGCCGTCCTGTTCGGCGCTCAGGCCGTCGAGGATCGGCAGGCGTTGGCGCACTCGTTGCCACACTTGCGGGGCAACGGGATGTTTGGCCAGCGTGCGTCGTCGCCGCCAGTCGCGCAGCGACCACATGCCTTAGCGGGCGTCGGCGGTGCGGGACATGCGGCTGCGGACGAAGCCGATGATCATCGGCAGCAGCGAGATGAGAATGATGCCCAGGACCATGAAGGTCAGGTTTTTCTTGATGAACGGGATATTGCCAAAGAAGTAGCCCAGGGTGACCAGACCGCCGACCCAGAGGATCGAACCCAGGACGCTGAAACCGAGGAACCGCGGGTAGGACATGCGCCCGACACCGGCGACGAATGGCGCGAAGGTGCGGATGATCGGCAGGAAGCGCGCCAGGGTCACGGTCTTGCCGCCGTGGCGGTCGTAGAACTCGTGGGTGCGGGTCAGGTAGTCACGGCGCAAGATTTTCGAGTCGGGGTTGCTGAACAGTTTTTCCCCGGCGGTGCGGCCGATGATGTAGTTGGTGCTGTCACCCAGGACCGCCGCGAGCATCAGCAGGCCTGCAAGTACTATCGGGTCCATGCCGCCGCCGGCTGCAACAGCGCCGGCGATAAACAGCAGGGAGTCGCCGGGCAGGAAGGGCGTCACGACCAGGCCTGTCTCGCAGAAGATCACCAGAAACAGGATCGCGTAGACCCAGGTGCCGTATTGATTGACGAGCATATCGAGGTAAACGTCGAGATGCAGGATAAGGTCTAAAGGGTTGAAATCCATGGGGGGCACCTGTGTCGATAGCCCATACCGGGCCGTGCGCTGAAGAAGTACTACTGAGAAGTGGGCGACATTATAGAGGGAGACGATGTGAAGAGGTTGTCGGCAATTGCGTAATGGGATGTGAGATTTTTGTGGGGCCGGCTTTAGCCGGGAAGGTGGTATGGCAGGCGATGAAAATATATCGATCCTGCCCACGCTTTCCCGGCTAAAGCCGGTCCCACATTGGTTCTGTACGAGCAGCAAAAAACGCATTCCCATTTAAAGAGCAGCGTCATTCGTTGATCGGCAACACATAGTTCTTGAACTGAGTGTCTTCTTTGAAGCCAATCGATTCATAGACCTTTTGTGCTACTTCGTTGTTGCTGCTGGTGGACACCCGCATGCGCACGGCATGGGATTCCTTGGCCATTTTCTTGGCCTGTTTCATCAGGTGGTCGGCGACCAATTGGCGGCGGGCGTCTTCGGCGACGTAAATGTCGTTGAGGATCCACACGCGCTTGAGCGACAGTGAGGAATAGCTGGGATAGAGCTGGCAAAAGCCCAGCAGCTTGCTGTCGTCATCGTCCGGCAGGGCCAGATAGATCACTGACTCTTCCCGGCGCAGGCGTTTTTCCAGGAAGCTGCGTGAAGAATCAGGGTAGGGCAGCTCGCCATAAAACTCGCGGTATTTGACGAACAGGGGGGTCAGCAAGTCCAGATGGTCGAGCGTGGCTTGAATGATCCGCATGGTGGGGCCTCAACTTCTCTGTGGGCGTTTGCGCGATGCTGCCCAATGGCTTTAGAAAGCGCAATCTAATGCTTAATCCGATGGCGCCGCGAGCAGGAAATTATCATTACTGCCATTGGCGGGTGTGTCGGTGTCCAGTGTTTGCAGTTGCGCTTCATCCTTGAGGTGCACGCCGGAGAGTTGACGGCGACAGGCCTCACGCATCAGATAAAGCAAGCGATGTGCCGCCATGGCATAACTCAGGCCTTCCAGGCGCACATTGGAAATGCAGTTGCGGCTGGCATCGGTCAGGCCGATTTTTGGAGCATAGGTGAAATACAGGCCCAGGCTATCCGGGGAACTGAGGCCGGGACGTTCGCCAATCAGGATGACCACCATTTTCGCACCGAGCAGTTCGCCGATTTCATCGGCGACGGCGACTCGGCCCTGTTCGACCATGATCACCGGCGACAACGACCAGCCTTCGGCCTGCGCCTGCTCTTCCAGGCGCGAGAGAAATGGCAGGCTGTGATTGTGTACGGCCAGGGAGGACAGGCCGTCAGCGACGACGATAGCCAGATCGACACCACCTGGATGGGCCTGGGCGTATTCGCGTAATTGTTCGGCCGAGGCATCATTGAGGCGACGGCCGAGGTCCGGGCGTTGCAGATAGGTGTCGCGGTCGCTGGCGGCGCTGTGCAGTAGCAGGCTGTCGCGGCTCTTGACGGCCAGTTGCTTGCGCAGGCCTGTGTGATCGAAGGGCAGATGCACGGCATCCCGGGCCAGGGCGTGGGCGAGCTGGAAGTCCAGCTGCGCCTGGGTCGGCAGGCTGGTGCCGGTGCGGCCCAGGGCGATACGCGCCGGGGTCAGGCGGCGCAGTTCCAGCCAGGGATTGGGCGGGTTCACGTCGCGCCCGCTCATGCCAGATGCGCCAGGGCGTGGCGGAAGGCCGGTGGCAGGCTGTCGCCGAAGCGTACCTGACCATCCGCCTGGGTGAAGATGCCCATGCGTTCCAGCCAGGCTTCGTACTCCGGCGCCGGGCGCAGGCCGAGAGTCTGCCGGGCGTAGAGGGCGTCGTGGAACGAAGTGGTCTGGTAATTGAGCATGATGTCGTCGGAGCCGGGAATGCCCATGATGAAGTTGATCCCGGCCACACCCAGCAGGGTCAGCAGGGTGTCCATGTCGTCCTGATCGGCTTCGGCGTGGTTGGTGTAGCAGATGTCACAGCCCATGGGCACGCCGAGCAGCTTGCCGCAGAAATGATCTTCGAGCCCGGCGCGGATGATCTGTTTGCCGTTGTACAGGTATTCCGGGCCGATAAAACCGACCACGGTGTTGACCAGAAAGGGTTTGAAATGCCGGGCGACACCGTAGGCCCGGGCCTCGCAAGTCTGTTGATCAAGGCCGTGGTGGGCGTTGGCCGATAGCGCGCTGCCTTGGCCAGTCTCGAAATACATCAGGTTCTGCCCCAGGTTGCCGCGATTGAGGCTCAGGCCAGCATCGTAGCCTTCCTGCAGCAGCTTGAGGTTGATGCCGAAACTGGTGTTGGCCGCCTCGGTGCCGGTGATGGACTGGAACACCAAATCCACTGGCACGCCACGGTTGATCACTTCGATGGAGGTGGTGACGTGGGTCAGCACGCAGGATTGCGTCGGAATGTCGTAGCGCTGGATGATCGCGTCGACCATCTCCAGCAGGGCGACGATGGATGAGGTGCTGTCGGTGGCTGGGTTGATGCCGATCATGGCATCGCCATTGCCGTACAGCAGGCCGTCGAGAATGCTCGCGGCGATGCCGGAAGGGTCGTCGGTCGGGTGGTTGGGTTGCAGACGCGTCGACAGGCGGCCGCGCAGGCCGATAGTGTTGCGAAAGCGGGTAATGACGCGGATTTTCTGCGACACCAGGATCAGGTCCTGTACGCGCATGATCTTCGACACGGCAGCGGCCATTTCCGGGGTCAGGCCAGGCGCCAGGGCGCGCAGGCTGTGTTCGTCGGCGGCATCGCTGAGCAGCCAGTCACGAAAGCCGCCGACAGTCAGGTGGCTGACCGGGGCAAAGGCGACGGCGTCGTGGCTGTCGATGATCAGGCGGGTGACTTCGTCGCTTTCGTAGGGAATCAGCGCTTCTTCGAGGAAATGCTTGAGCGGGATATTGGCCAGGGTCATCTGCGCCGCGACCCGTTCGCCATCATTACTGGCGGCAACCCCGGCCAGCATGTCCCCGGAACGCACCGGGCTGGCCTTGGCCATGACCTGCCTTAGGCTGTCAAAGCGGTAGGTCTGGGCGCCGACAGAATGGGAAAAGCTTGCCATACAGATTCTCCATGACGGCCTGCGGTGAGGCGGGGCCTGGTCTTTGGACAAGGGTAAGCAATTAATACTCCATCAAAGCGTGGGGCGCCAATTGTGGGGCAGGCGGTGATGAATCGAATGATTCAGGGCGGTGAATGAGGCACCGACGCTCCGTGTTGGTGCGCCAGTCCTGTGGGAGCGAGGCTTGCCCGCGAAGGCTATTTTCGACTCACAGAAATCTATTGAATGTACTGCCCCTTTCGCGGGCAAGCCTCGCTCCCACAGGGCCAGCGTCAGGAATGACAATGGCCCCCGCAGGAGCCATTGGTTTCAAACAACAGGACTTATCAGAAGAAGCCCAGCGGATTGGTGTCGTAGCTCACCAGCAGGTTTTTGGTCTGTTGGTAATGTTCGAGCGCGATCTTGTGGGTTTCGCGACCAACGCCGGACTTCTTGTAGCCACCGAACGCGGCGTGTGCCGGGTACAGGTGGTAGCAGTTGGTCCACACGCGACCGGCCTTGATGGCGCGGCCGACGCGGTAGGCGCGGTTGATGTCGCGGGTCCACAGGCCGGCACCCAGACCGAACTCGGTGTCGTTGGCGATGGCCACGGCTTCGGCTTCGTCCTTGAAGGTGGTGACGCTGACCACCGGGCCGAAGATTTCTTCCTGGAAGACGCGCATCTTGTTGTTGCCTTTGAGCAGCGTCGGCTGGATGTAGTAGCCGGTGGACAAGTCACCTTCCAGTTTCTCGACCTTGCCGCCGGTCAGCAGCTCGGCGCCTTCGCCCTGGGCGATTTCCAGGTAGGAGAGAATTTTGTCGAACTGTTGCTGCGAGGCCTGGGCACCGACCATGGTGTCGGTATCCAGCGGGTCGCCGCGTTTGATTTTCAGAACCTTCTTCATCACCGCTTCCATGAACTGCGGATAGATGGATTCCTGAACCAGTGCGCGGGACGGGCAGGTGCAGACCTCACCCTGGTTGAAGAAGGCCAGTACCACGCCTTCTGCGGCTTTCTCGATGAACTCGGGTTCAGCGTTCATGATGTCTTCGAAGAAGATGTTCGGCGATTTGCCGCCCAGTTCCACGGTGGACGGGATGATGTTTTCCGCCGCCAGTTTCATGATGTGCGAGCCAACCGGGGTCGAGCCGGTGAAGGCGATCTTGGCGATGCGCTTGCTGCTGGCCAGGGCTTCGCCGGCTTCACGGCCGTAACCTTGCACGACATTGAGCACGCCCGGCGGCAGCAGGTCGCCGATCAGTTCCATCAACACGCTGATGCCCAGCGGGGTCTGCTCGGCTGGCTTGAGCACGATGCAGTTACCGGCAGCCAGGGCCGGTGCGAGTTTCCAGGCGGCCATCAGCAGCGGGAAGTTCCACGGGATGATCTGGCCGACCACGCCCAGTGGTTCGTGGATGTGATAGGCCACAGTGTTGCCGTCGATTTCTGCAGCGCTGCCTTCCTGGGCACGCAATACGCCAGCGAAGTAGCGGAAATGGTCAACGGCCAAGGGGATGTCGGCGTTGAGGGTCTCACGCACGGCCTTGCCGTTGTCCCAGGTTTCGGTGATGGCCAGCAGTTCCAGATTGGCTTCGATGCGGTCGGCGATTTTCAGCAGGACCAGCGAACGCGCCTGCACAGAGGTCTGGCCCCAGGCTTCGGCTGCGGCATGGGCGGCATCAAGGGCTTTTTCGACGTCTTCGGCAGTGGAGCGAGGAAATTGCGCAATCAGCTTGCCGTTGACCGGAGAGGTGTTCTCGAAGTACTGGCCTTTGACTGGCGCTACGAATTCGCCGCCGATGTAGTTGCCGTACTGGGTCTTGAAGGTCACGAGCGAGCCTTCGGTGCCGGGGTGGGCATAACGCATGTTGATATCTCCTGGTTCTTGTTTTTAAGGGGATAGCTTTACGGGGGTAGCTTCGAGCTACGGTACGTCTACGCGCAATTTGCGCTTGCCAAAGCGTAGAGCAAAGGCCGGGCCACTGCCGGGAAAGGCCATGTTTTCAGGGGGTTTATCCACTGTCGTGGCGGCGTATGAACAGCGTTGTCGCGAGCCTGACACAGCTATGAGTGACACTTTGTACCGTTGCTGGCACAGCCTGTGACTCGCCGGTCAGCGCGCATTGCAATGCGCGGCGCCGAGGAGGATGCTGGGCGGCAACTCCTTCGGAGAATAATAAAAAGTGCACAGCAATCATCTGACCCGCCATGCCCAGCAAGTCCTCACGGTCGCCGAGGGCAAGGCCCATGTGACCGGCCCCGGCAGCGATCCTTCGATTGCCCGCTCCTGGCTGCGTTGCCTGGAGGACTATCACCTGGACCCCGCCCACGCCAATGCGCCCACCGTGCTTGAACATGAGCGCGTGCTGGAAAGTCGCGGGCGCCTGCATCAGGTCCTGCAAATAGCCGGTGGCGAGATGACCAGCCTGCATCAGCAGTTGTCCGGCGGCCATGCGGTGCTGCTCACCGATGCCCGTGGGGTGATCCTCAATTGTGTCACCGCGCCTGCCGAGCGCAGTATTTTCGAACGCGCCGGGCTGTGGCTGGGCGCCGACTGGAGCGAGGCCTGCGAGGGCACCAATGGCATCGGCACCTGCCTGGTCGAGCGCCAGTCCCTGACCATTCATCGGGACGAGCACTTTCGCGGCCGTCATACCGGGCTGACCTGCTCGGCGAGCCCGGTGTTCGATCCTCATGGCGATCTGTTGGCGGTGCTGGATGTGTCGTCGGCGCGCCAGGATGTTTCCCGGCAGAGCCAGTTTCACACCATGGCCCTGGTCAATCTGTCGGCCAAGGTGATTGAAAGCAGTTATTTCCTCAGCCATTGCGATGATCAGTGGCTGCTGCGTTTCCATGTTCAGGCCGAGTCCGTTGGGCTGTTCAGCGAGGGCTTGCTGGCGTTTGACGGCGAAGGACGGATTACCGCGCTGAACCAGAGTGCGATCAACCTGCTCGGTTTGGGTCGCAGCCATATGCTGGGGCAGTCGGTGGAGCGCTATTTCGACTGTTCGCTGGATCAACTGCTGTCTCGCGCCAGTGCCGAGGCCCTGGCCTGCTGGGCTTTGCGTACCCGCGATGGTCGTGGTTTTTTCGCCTCCCTGCGCGCTCCGGCCGCCACTGCGCCGGCGGCTTATGCGCCGACTCTGGCAAAACCTGCGTTGGTCCCGGTGCGTGTTCCAATCGGCATCTGCCTGGAAGACGCCGCCCTGCAAACGGCGTTTCGCCGTTCGTTGCGGGTGTTTGAGCGTGACGTGCCCTTGTTGGTCAATGGCGAAACCGGTTCCGGCAAGGAAGCATTCGCCAAGGCCGTGCATCAGGCCAGTCTGCGCAGCGACAAACCCTTCGTCGCGCTCAACTGTGCGGCCATCCCGGAAAGCCTGATCGAAAGCGAGCTGTTCGGTTATCGCGGCGGAAGTTTTACCGGCGCGCGCAAGGAAGGCATGCGCGGCAAGTTGCAGCAGGCCGATGGTGGCACGTTGTTTCTTGACGAGATCGGCGATATGCCACTGGCCTTGCAGACCCGCCTGCTGCGGGTGCTGGAGGAGCGCATGGTGGTGCCCATCGGCGGCGAGGCTCAGGCGGTGGATGTGCGGATCATCAGCGCGACTCACCGCAATCTGTTGGAGCGGGTCGGCGATGGCAGTTTCCGCGAAGACCTTTATTACCGTCTCAATGGCCTGGAAGTCGCTTTGCCGCCGTTGCGCGAGCGCAGTGACAAGTCCGGTCTGCTCGATTTCCTGTTGGCCCAGGAGGCGGGCGGGCAGGTGGTCAGCCTCGATGACTCGGCGCGGCAAGCTCTGTTGGCATTCAACTGGCCGGGTAATGTCCGCCAGTTACGCACAGTGTTGCGTACCTTGACGGCCTTGAGCGAGGACGGCCGTATCGGTCTGGATGATCTGCCCGCCACTATCCGCAACGGCAGTGTCGCTACGCCATGCGCGGCAGTGACTGACCGCCCTCTGGAGGAGGCCGAGCGCAGCGCATTGCTCGCGATACTGGAGAGCCAGCGCTGGCACATGAGCCATTGCGCCCAGCAACTGGGGATCAGCCGCAATACCTTGTACCGCAAGCTGCGCAAGCACGGCATCGAGCGCTGAGGCGACGATCGGGGAGCGATTTCTGCTAACCTGCGCCCATGTTTTCAGGGGTTGGTCATGCATATTCATATCCTCGGTATTTGCGGCACGTTCATGGGTTCGCTGGCGGTGCTCGCCAAAGAGTTGGGCCATAAAGTCACCGGCTCCGACGCCAACGTCTATCCGCCTATGAGCACTCAGTTGCAGGCGCAAGGCATTGAGCTGACCCAAGGCTACGATGCCGCCCAACTCGATCCGGCACCGGATCTGGTGGTCATTGGCAATGCTTTGTCCCGTGGCAACCCGGCAGTCGAGTACGTGCTGAACAAGGGCCTGCCTTATGTTTCCGGCCCGCAGTGGCTGGCGGATCATGTTCTGCAAGGGCGCTGGGTCCTGGCCGTCGCCGGTACCCACGGCAAGACCACCACCAGCAGCATGCTGGCCTGGGTATTGGAGCATGCGGGCATGAGCCCGGGCTTCCTGATCGGCGGTGTGCCGCAGAACTTTGCGGTCTCAGCGCGTCTGGGTGGCACACCCTTCTTCGTGGTCGAGGCCGACGAGTACGACAGCGCCTTCTTCGACAAGCGTTCCAAGTTCGTCCACTACCGCCCACGCACCGCGATTCTCAATAATCTTGAGTTCGATCATGCCGACATCTTCCCGGATCTTCCGGCGATCGAGCGGCAATTCCATCATTTGGTACGGACTATCCCGAGCGAAGGCCTGGTGATTCATCCGACCACCGAGCCTGCTCTGGCCCGCGTCATTCAAATGGGCTGCTGGACGCCAGTACAGACCACCGGCCAGGGCGGTCAGTGGCAGGCGCGCCTGCTCAGTGAAGACGGCTCGCGTTTCGAAGTGCTGTTCGACGGCCAGGTACAGGGCATGGTCGAGTGGGACATGACCGGCCAGCATAACGTTGCCAACGCCCTGGCGACCCTGGCGGCGGCGCGGCATGTCGGTGTTGTGGCGGCCCTTGGCATCGAAGCCCTGAGCGCCTTCAAGAGCGTTAAACGCCGTATGGAAAAGGTCGCCGAGGTGCGCGGCATCACTATTTATGACGACTTCGCCCACCACCCGACGGCTATCGCGACGACGCTGGACGGTTTGCGCAAGAAGATCGGCGATGCGCCATTGATTGCGATCATCGAACCGCGCTCCAACTCCATGAAGCTCGGCGCTCACCGCGATGGCTTGCCGGAAAGCGTGCAGCAGGCTGATCAGGTGGTCTGGTATTCCCCGGCCAATCTGGGCTGGGATCTGGGCGCCACGGCGGCATTGTGTTCAGTGCCTGCGCTGGTCTGTGATTCCCTCGAAGCCATTATTGCCTTGGTGAAAAGCCAGGCCCAGCCGGGCACCCACGTGGTGATCATGAGCAACGGCGGCTTCGGCGGCCTGCACGGCAAACTGGCCGAGGCACTGCAATGATCGGCATGAACGGTCCCGAGCGCATCACCCTGGCCATGACCGGCGCCTCGGGGGCGCAGTACGGTCTGCGCCTGCTCGACTGCCTGGTGCGGGAAGATCGCGAAGTGCACTTCCTGATCTCCAAGGCGGCGCAACTGGTCATGGCGACCGAGACCGATGTGCGCCTGCCGCCCAAGTCGAGCATGATGCAAGCCTTTCTCACCGAGTACACGGGCGCCGCGCCGGGGCAGATTCGCGTGTATGGCCGCGATGACTGGATGTCGCCGGTGGCCTCCGGTTCCGGTTCGCCTGCGGCCATGGTGGTGGTGCCCTGTTCTACTGGCACCCTGTCGGCGATTGCCACGGGCGCCTGCAATAACCTGATCGAGCGCGCGGCGGATGTCACCCTCAAGGAGCGTCGCCAGTTGATTCTGGTACCGCGCGAGGCGCCGTATTCCAGTATTCATCTGGAGAACATGCTCAAGCTGTCGAATATGGGCGCGGTGATTCTGCCGGCATCGCCTGGCTTCTATCATCAGCCGCAAACCATCGACGACTTGATCGATTTCGTCGTCGCCCGGGTACTCAACCTGCTGAATATTCCCCAGGACATGCTGCCGCGCTGGGGCGAGCGTCATTTCGGCACCGATGAATAGGCTGCTGCTGGCTGCGCTGATGCTGATGACGGCGGGCTGCGCCAGCGTCAGTACGCTGGACGCCGCAAAACCCGGTGCGCCGGTGGTGTACTCGGGGACGCGCCTGGACCTGTATGCGATGCAGGGCGGATGCTGCGCCAAGGACCGTTTTGGCACTGAGGCGCCACGCTACCCGGCTCTGGATCTGCCTGGCAGTGCCTTGCTTGATACCTTGCTGCTGCCGTTGTCGGTGCTGACGGTGTTGGGGGTGGGGTTTCAGGCGAGTGGGGGATTGTAGGAGCTTTCCCGGCGTCCCTGACACCGCGCTATCGCTCAGCAGACTCCCGTGGGAGCAAGCTTGCTTGCGAAGGCGATCAGTACCGAGAAAAATGTGCAGGCTGAACTGGCCCTTTCGCAGGCAAGCCTGCTCCCACAAGTCATTCCAATTCAAATGGTGTAGCGCGACGACGCTATTTCCCCAACCTGCGCAACTCATCCGACTCGACAACCCTTACTCCTTCCTGTTCTTCCAACGCCAGTCGCCACAGCGCCCGGGCCAAATGGCAGGCTTCGATGGCGCCGTATTTGCCGGGGATCAGCTTGGCGATAGGTGCGGCCAGTTGCTCGGCCCAGCGGGTTTCCGTGCGATTGCCGACCAGCAGCGAGGGGCGGGCGATGGTCAGTTGCGGCCAGTCCTGGGCTTCGAGGGCTTTTTCCATCTCGCCCTTGACCTGGCTGTAGAACACGCTGGATTCAGGGTCGGCGTTCACCGCGCTGGTCACCAGCAGGTGCCGCGCGCCGAGTTCGCGAGCGCGTTTGCCAAAGGCCACGACCAGATCCAGGTCGATGGCGCGAAAGGCTTCCTGCGAGCCCGCTTGTTTGATGGTGCTGCCCAGGCAGCAGAAGGCGATATCGACCTGACCGTGCAACTCAGGCAGCAGACTGGCCAGTTCGCCGACCGGGTTTTCCAGGTGCTGATGTTCGGCCAGTGGTCTGCGGGTCGGCGCCAATACACGGCTGACCGTAGGTTCACTGAGCAAGCGATCGAGCAGATGTTCACCGGTCAGGCCGGTGGCCCCTGCGAGCAAAATGTATTGCGGGGTCAAGTACATAAACTTTCTCCTTGATCGTTACAGCTTAGGCGCCTTAGTGACTTGCGGTGGTTTTCGCTTCCTTGCGCACCATTGTCGTTGTGTTCAGGGCCCGTTCCGCCTGGGTTTTGCGCAGCAGCTGCCAGTGCGCGATGACCCCTTTGGGCGCCCAGATCTGCGGTTCGGACGCTTCAAAGTTGTCAGCGATCTCGCGCTTGGCCACTTCGGCCCTGGCTTCATTGAACGCTTGTTGCAGGTCATCTGTTTCGACCAGCGCCTTGGCGAATAGTGCGTCGCCAAAGTAAGTGAAGTCCGCTTCCTCGGAGCAGCCGAAGGACACGCGGTCGGCCCGGGAGGCGGTGATCACGGCGGTGCGTTCGTCTTTGAGGGCTGGAATGAAACCGCCGGAGTAGCAGGCCGAGATCACGACGACTTTGTCGCGGTTTTTCAGCGGGGCCATGACTGCGGCGAGGTCGTCGGCAGGCAGGTCGGCCAGTTCCAGGCGCGGCTGGTCGAGGACCAGTTGGTGATCGTGGGTGCCGTGGCTGGTCAGATAAATGAACACCAGGTCTTCCGGACCGGTGCGCATGGCCAGGGTCTGGATGGCGCGGCTGATGTTCTCGCGGGTCGCCATGGGCCGGTCGCCCATGTGATCGCGATGATTGACCAGGGTGATCTGGCCGGTAGCGCCGAAGCGCGAGGCCAGCAGGTTATTGACGTAGTCTGCTTCGCGCATGAACACGCTCTGCTTGCCGTCGCCACCGACGACCAGGCTGTACAGCTCGACTGCCGGAGTGGACACCGGCACGGCGGCCAGGGCTTTTTCCAGTAGCGGGCCCTGGGCCAGGATGCCTTCTTCCAGCGGGTCGGGTAGCAATTTGCCCAGGCCGTCGCGCACGCGCTGACCGTTGGCCCAGGTGCCGCCCTGAACGCTGCCGTCAGCGCCGACCAGCACGCCCTGGCCGTCGTAGGCATCGTCGTCGAACTCGCCGATATAAAGGCTGCCATCGGCCAGTTGCAGGCGGCCTTCGCCGGAATAACGCCAGTTGTTGAACTGGCCGACGTAGTGGCTGCCATCGGCGCCGATCAGCTCGCCCTTGCCATTGAGTGCGCCGTCCTTGAACTGGCCGACCCAGACGTCGCCGTCACTGTTTTCGTAACGGCCTTTGCCATTGAGCTGGTTGTTGTGGAAGCCGCCAGCGTACTGGTCGCCATCGGCGCTGTTGAAGTTACCGTTGCCTTCCAACTGGCCGTTGACGAATTTGCCGCTGAACTGATTGCCGCTGCCGTCGCTGCGCTGACCTTCGCCGTTGGGCTTGCCGTGGGCGAATACGCCTTGATACTGGCTGCCGTCTTCCAACTCGAGGCGACCGAGGCCGTCGTACTGGTCGGCCTTGAACGCGCCCCGGTAGGTCAGGCCACGTTCCTTGAGGGTGCCTTCACCATCGCGGCGACCCTGCTTGAAGCCGCCGACATAGCTGCCGGTGCCGGTGGTCAGGGTGCCCTGGCCGTCGAACAGGCCGTTGAGGAAGCCGCCTTTGTAAATGTCACCGTTGCTCGCGTGCCACTCGCCCTGGCCATGCCACTGGCCATTCTGGAACTGCCCGGCATACCAGCTGCCGTTGGGGTAGTCGACCCGGCCCTTGCCTTGCAGCAGGCCATTGACCACGTCACCGCGATAGCGGCCGCCGTCGGGCAGGCGTGCGTCAGGCGGTGATAGCGGTTCGCCATTGCCACAGGCAGCAATCAGAAGGGTCAGAGCGAGTGGAGCAAGCGCGCGCATGTCGGGTCCCGAAAAATGTGATTCAGGCGTGATCGAGCCAATCGCTCAATCACAGCCGGAGGGGAGTATGCCGCAGCGGGGAAGAGGGACGAAACAGTCAGAACCGACTGTTTCGTGTTTTAAGGGTGTTACACGAAGCACAGCGACAGGGGTTCGGCAATGAACGCAGGCTTGTCCTGGCCTTCGATTTCCAGTGTTGTAGTGGCTTTGAGCAGCCATTGGCCGGGCTTTTTCTCTGTGACTTCGGTCAGTTCGACTTTTAGACGAACGCGCGAGTCGACTTTCACCGGTTGGATGAAGCGCACGCTGTCCAGGCCGTAATTGACCACCATTTTCAGACCTTCGGGCAGAACCAGCAGGTTCTCCATCAGTTGCGGAATCAGCGACAGCGACAGAAAACCGTGAGCGATGGTGCCGCCAAAGGGTGTCTGTGCCGCCTTGACCGGGTCGACGTGGATGAACTGATGGTCGCCAGTGGCCTCGGCAAACAGGTTGATGCGTTCCTGATCGATGGTCAGCCAGTCGGAACATCCCAGTTCCTTGCCGATATAGTCCTTGAGCGCTGCTGCAGGTACGTAGGGCATTGATCTCTCCATGGGGTGCGTTTGTTTTTATTGGAACGCCCGCGCAACGGTTGCGGGCGATACCCAAGATCAGCATGCGCACGGCAGTTGGTCAAGGTCGCTTGGCTATGCGAATGGCTAACCATAGACAGTGTGCAGGCGTGCTTATAATGGGCCGCGAATTTGTCGGAGTTGTTTTTATGCTGCTACGGGGCCTGACCTGGCTGGTGCTGTTCCAATTGCTGGGCACTGCACTGAACCACCTGTTCTTGTCGATTCTGCCGGGGCCGATCATTGGCCTGGTCTTGCTGCTGGGCTACCTGATGGTGCGCGGCGAGGTCAGTGAGCCCGTCAGCGTCGCGGCAAGCAGCCTGCTGCGTTATCTGCCGCTGCTGCTGGTGCCGCCTGCGGTGGGCATCATGATTTATGCCACCGCCATCGCCGAAAACTTCTGGGCCATCGCCGGTTCGCTGGTGCTGTCCCTGGTGATTTCCCTGACCTTCGTCGGCTGGCTTATGCAAAAACTCATCGATCGCCGGACGCAGCATCATGACTCTTGACTGGCAGGGCGCCTGGGCGTCGGTGATTCACCATCCTTTGTTCGGTATCGCTCTGACCCTGGGCGCTTATCAATTGGCCATGGCCTGTTATGAGAAAACCCGTTGGGTGTTTTTCCAGCCGGTGTTGGCCTCGATGTCGGTGGTGATCATCATGCTGGTCAGCTGCGGGCTGGATTACGCCGAATACCGCAAGAGCACGGAAATCCTCGGCATTCTGCTGGGCCCGGCGACGGTGGCCCTGGCGGTGCCGCTCTATCTGAATCTGCGGCGCATTCGGCAGCTGTTTTGGCCCATTTTGACTACGCTGGTGGTGGGTGGGGTGTTTGCCACAGGGCTGTGCCTGCTGATTGGCTGGCTGTTGGGGGCCAATCACATGATCCTGATGACCATGGCGCCCAAGTCGGTGACGTCACCCATCGCCATGCTGGTGGCCGAGCAGATGGGCGGTGTTGCGGCGTTGGCGGCGGTGTTCGTCTTGATTACTGGCGTGATCGGCGCGATATTCGGCCCGGCCTTGTTGACCTGGGCCGGTGTGCACAGCCATGCCGCGCGGGGTATGGCGCTGGGCCTGACCGCTCACGCGGTGGGCACTTCCGTGGCCTTGCAGGAAGGTGAGGAGTGTGGCGCCTTTGCCGCCCTGGCGATGAGCCTGATGGGCGTGGCGACGGCGCTGTTCCTGCCATTGACCGTGTCTCTGCTTGTTTAAGGGTTTGAATATGACGCTGCCGCTTTTGCCGCTGTTTCCACTCAATGCTGTGTTGTTTCCGGGGTGCGTGCTCGATCTGCAATTGTTCGAGGCACGCTATCTGGACATGATCGGCCGCTGCATGAAGCAGGGCGAGGGGTTCGGCGTAGTCTGCATCACCGAGGGCAGCGAAGTGGGCGAACTGCCTGCCGGCTTCTCGCAGATCGGTTGTGAAGCCCTGGTCACGGACTTTCAGCAGCAGGACAACGGCCTGCTGGGTATCCGGGTCATGGGCGGCCGACGTTTTCGCGTGCACAGCGCCGAGGTGCAGCGCGACAAGTCACTGATCGCTCAGGTGCAGTGGCTTGAAGAGCCCGCAGAACAGCCACTGCAGGAAGAAGACGCCGACCTGCTGGCGTTGCTGACTGCACTGGCCGAACACCCCATGGTTGCTGCCCTGAATATGGGTCTCAATGCCAGCGGCCAGCAGTCCCTGAGCAATCAACTGGCTTATCTGCTGCCGTTCAACGAGAACGACAAGGTTGACCTGTTGGGTATCGATGATCCTGAAGAACGCCTCGACGCCATTCAGGACCTGCTCGACGAGATGCAGGGTGATCTTCAGCCGTGAGCCTCGTATTGATAACGCGCCAGGGCATGGGGCAGTTCCAGTGCGCCGCAGATGGCGAACAACGCCAATAGCAGCGGCAGGACCAGCCACCAGACCCGGATGGGCATCGCCGGCAGTGAGGTATGGCGCTGGACGATGGCCAGGCTGGTAGCGCAGGTGAAGAACGCCAGCAGCATCCCCGCCAGCACATCAGTCGGCCAATGTACGCCCAGATAGACCCGCGACATGGCAATCGATGCGGCCGGAATGCAGCCCAGCAGCAGCCAGGTCAGGCGCAGGCGGGTCGGCTGGCCGCGTCCGGCCAGTACCGCCAGGCTCATGAACAGCGCGAATGCCGCTGAAGAGTGGCCGCTGGGCATGCTGTAGGTGGTCAGCGGGTTGAGCAGGACTTCCGGGCGGGCGCGGGCGAAGAGCATTTTCATCGCGCCGTTGCATAGGGCCGCGCCGACGGTGGCGCCGGCGGCGAACAGCAGATGGCGCCACTGCCGGGCGATGGCCAGGGCCGCCACCAGCAGGGCGCCGGCGGCGAACTGGGTCCTGAAATCGCCCAGGCGGGTCACGATCACCACGAAGGTTTGTGCGACATCACTGCGGTGTTCCTGCACCAGAGTCATCAGGCCCTGGTCGAATTGCGGCAGGTACGGCCAGCCGAGAAACACCGCCAGCAGCAAAATCAGGCTGGTCAGGGCAATCAAGGGCGTGGCGTAGCGTTTATTGCGCAGGCTGGCCTGGATGCTCAACCCCAGCAGCACCGCCAGCCCGCCTGCGACCACTGCCGTCTGGGGCCAGAAACCCTCCGGCAGCGGCAGGCGTACCGCCGCCCCGGCAGCCCAGCCCGGAATCAGGTAGACCATTGACCAGCCGGCTGCTGCCACGACACTGACGGCAATGAAGCGCGGCAACGGCATGTCGAACATGCCCGCAACCATCGGCAGCATGGGCCGCAGCGGGCCGATAAAACGCCCGACCAGCAGGCTGGCAATACCATAACGCTGGAAGTAGGTCTCGGCGCCTCCGATCCATTCCGGGTGATGGCGCAGGCCGGGCAGGCGGCGGATGTTCTGGTGGAAATAGCGACCGATAAAGTACGACACGCCGTCACCCAGCAGGCCGCCAAGGAAGCCCAGCAGCAGGACTTCCTGCAATGGCAGCACGCCACTTCCCGCCAGCGCCGCCACGGCGAACAACACCACGGTGCCAGGCACGATGATTCCGGCAATGGCAGGCATTCGGTAAAGGACACCAGGAAAATCGCCACGGATAGCCACGAAGGGTTGGCCGCCAGCCAGGTGGTGATGCTGTCGAGCCAGGGCCCCATGGATCAGTTTCCTTGATCGATTAAAAAGTAGTCGCGACCTTCGACCTGACCGCGCCGCAGCGGGTTCCGCGTGCAGAAGGCAGCATGGTCGGCCTCGACGAAGCGATACATCAGGTGTTCGTCGCGGCCTTCGGGGATGCCAAGGCGGGTGGTCTGGATAATGGCTGTCGGCTTGAGCCCGACATCCTCGACGTAAAGTCGCTGCAGATCAAAGCGCCGGGCGTCCCAGTCCGGGACCTTCAGGCCCAGGGCCTTGCACAGCAGTGTCTGGCCGGCACACAGACGTTGCGGTGTGCGCATTGCGCCACTGGCGTCGGGGTTGTTCAGTTGCATCTGCGCCAGGCTGTTGGCATCTGACAGGGCGTCGAGCCAAGGGTAGGCGGATTTGATCAGCACGGCATTGCCCGGTCCTTCGGCGCTGAAATTCAACGAATCGCCTCCCCGGGAGTAGTACATATAGATGTGGCCGCCGTCGAGAAACAGCGCCCTGCGTTTTTCGGTATAGCCCAGTGAGGCGTGACTGCCCCGTTCGGCGCAGTAATAGGCCTCGGTTTCGATGATGCGTGCCGACAGCCACAGCTCGCCGACCTTATGCCGGATGATCTTGCCCAGCAGGCCTCGGGCAAGGGTCTGGGCATCGCGGTTGAAGAACTCATCGGGGAGAGCGTTGGGCATGGCGGGCGCTGCCTGGGCGGACGGGATCGCGATCTTACCAAGGGTCGTCTTAATTGCAGCTGAATCGCGCCGCGACATGCTTTTACAAGTTGTTTCGACCATCCGCCTGTCTGCGCTGTCGTTAGTCACGCTTGACAGCTATAATCCGCCGCTTTCCTCTTTGCCAAGACCTCTGAGACCATGACTGAGTCCGTTCTTGACTACATGACCCGCCTGGGCCGTGCTGCCCGCGAGGCTTCCCGCGTCATCGGCCGTGCCAGCACTGCGCAGAAAAACCGCGCCCTGCTCGCCACCGCTGCCGCCCTGGATGCAGCCCGTGAGCAGTTGTCTGCCGCCAACGAGCAGGACTTGGCCGCCGGTCGCGCCAATGGCCTTGAAGCGGCAATGCTGGAACGCCTGAGCCTGACCCCCATGCGCATCGACAAGATGATCGAAGGGCTGCGTCAGGTGGCGAACCTGCCGGATCCCATCGGCTCGATCCGCGACATGAATTTCCAGCCGTCCGGTATCCAGGTTGGCAAGATGCGCGTGCCTCTGGGCGTGGTCGGGATCATCTACGAGTCGCGTCCGAACGTGACCATTGATGCCGCGAGCCTGTGCCTGAAGTCGGGTAACGCCACCATCTTGCGTGGCGGTTCCGAGGCTATTCATTCCAATCGCGCCATCGCCGCCTGCATCGAGCGCGGTCTGGCCGACGCCGGCCTGCCGCCTGCGGTGGTGCAAGTGGTCGAGACCACCGATCGCGCGGCGGTCGGCGCGCTGATCACCATGCCTGAATACGTTGACGTTATCGTTCCGCGCGGCGGCAAGGGCCTGATCGAGCGCGTCAGTCGTGATGCCCGCGTGCCGGTGATCAAGCACCTGGACGGTATCTGCCACGTATATGTCAGCGCTCATGCCGACCTGAGCAGCGCCCAGCGCATCTGCTTCAACGCCAAGACTTATCGCTACGGTATCTGCGGGGCCATGGAAACCCTGCTGGTGGACCAGACCATCGCGCCGGATTTCCTGCCGCAGATGGCGGCCCAGTTCCGCGAAAAAGGCGTCGAGCTGCGCGGTTGCGAGCGTACCCGGGACATCATCGATGTGATCCCGGCTACCGAGGAGGACTGGCACACCGAGTATCTGGACGCGATCCTGTCGATCCGCATCGTCACCGGTCTCGACCAGGCTATCGAACACATCAATCACTATGGTTCGCACCACAGTGATGCCATTGTCTCCGACCATCAGGGCCAGACTCGCCGTTTCATGGCTGAAGTCGACTCCAGTTCGGTGATGATCAACGCCCCGACCAGCTTCGCCGATGGCTTTGAATACGGTCTGGGTGCCGAGATCGGCATTTCTACTGATAAGCTGCACGCCCGCGGCCCGGTAGGGCTTGAAGGCCTGACCTGCGAGAAGTACATCGTCATCGGCGATGGCCAGCAGTTGCGCGGACAGGAGCCAGCCTGACTTGAGCGAGCCCGGAAAGCCCCGACGCATTGGCATGCTCGGTGGCACCTTTGATCCGGTGCATATCGGACACCTGCGGGGCGCGCTGGAAGTGGCAGCCCTGCTTGAACTCGATGAGTTACGCCTGACGCCCAGCGCCAGGCCACCTCATCGGGATACCCCCAGCGTTTCGGCGCAGGACCGTCTGGCGATGGTCCAGTGCGCGGTTGCCGGGGTTGCACCGCTGACGGTGGATGATCGCGAACTGCTTCGCGACAAGCCGTCGTACACCATCGACACCCTGGAATCGATGCGGGCCGAGTTGGCCGCAGAGGACCAGTTATTCCTGTTGCTGGGTTGGGATGCCTTTTGCGGGCTGCCGACCTGGCATCGTTGGGAAGCCTTGCTGGAGCACTGCCATATCGTGGTGTTGCAGCGCCCGGACGCCGACAGCGAGTCGCCCGACGCCATGCGCAACCTGCTGGCGGCGCGCGCCGTCAGCGATCCGAAGGCCCTCAAAGGGCCGGGCGGACACATTACATTCGTCTGGCAGACGCCGCTTTCGGTGTCTGCCACCCAGATCCGCCAACTGCTGGCCAGCGGTAAGTCGGTACGTTTTCTGGTGCCAGACGCGGTACTGGCCTACATCGATGCACACGGGCTGTACCGTGCGCCGAACACTGATGGGACGACCTGAGTACGCTTTTTCGACTAGCGTTCAGGCTTTCCACATAAATGAGTTGAATGAGTTTTATATGACAAAGCAAAAAATCTCCGTTTCCGGCGAAGAGCTGGTTGAACTGACCAAAGCAGCCCTGGAAGACGTCAAGGCCCAGGACATCCTGGTCATCGACGTCAAGGACAAGCACAGCCTGACCGACTACATGGTCATCGCTACCGGTACCTCGAATCGCCAGATCAACGCGATGCTCGACAAGGTCCGCGAGAACGTCAAGGCCAAGGGCGCACAGCCTCTGGGCGAAGAAGGCAAGGGCGAAAGCGACTGGGTCCTGCTGGACCTGGGCGACGTCATCGTGCACATGATGACCGCGGCAGCACGTCAGTTCTACGACCTGGAACGCCTGTGGCAGGGAGCCGAGCAGAGCCGTGCAGCCAGCGGCGCGCACCATACTCCTGGTAACGAATAAGGCATACGACCGTGCGACTGCGTCTGATCGCCGTCGGCTCCCGCATGCCCAAATGGGTGGAAGAAGGCTGGCATGAATATGCCAAGCGTCTGCCATCCGAGCTGGCGCTGGACCTGGTGGAAATTCCGCTCAATACCCGTGGCAAGAACGCCGACGTGGCCCGTCTGATCCGTCAGGAAGGCGAAGCCATGCTGGCCAAGGTGCAACCGGGCGAGCGGATCGTCACGCTTGAAGTCAACGGCAAGCCTTGGAGCACCGAGCAGCTGGCGGCGGAACTTGACCGCTGGCGCCTGGATTCGCGTACGGTCAACCTGATGGTCGGCGGCCCCGAAGGGCTGGCGCCGGAAGTCTGTGCCCGCAGTGAACAGCGCTGGTCGCTATCGCCGCTGACCCTGCCGCATCCGCTGGTACGCATTCTGATCGGCGAACAGATCTATCGTGCCTGGACCGTTCTGTCCGGGCACCCCTATCACAAATAGCCTGCGTACCTCGCCGAAATGTCTCAGCCGATCCGCCTAAAAGACCATGAGAAAGACGCCCGTCTGGTGCGCGGCCGGGTCGTGGTCGGTGCAGTGGCCGTGGTGGTGCTGGTCTGCGTGCTGATTGCGCGGCTGTATTTCCTTCAGGTCATTCAGTACGACTATCACTCCACGCTGTCGGAGAACAATCGGGTGCATGTGCAGCCGATTCCGCCCAGCCGTGGCCTGATCTACGACCGCAACGGTGTGGTGATCGCGGATAACCGGCCCAGTTTCAGCCTGAGCATGACCCGCGAGCGTTCCGGCGACTGGGCGCAGATTCTCGATACCATCGTTGAAGTACTGGAGCTGACCCCGGACGACCGGATCATTTTCGAGAAGCGCATGAAGCAGGGGCGTCGGCCATTCGAGCCGGTGCCGATCCTGTTCGAACTGACTGAGGAGCAAATCGCCCGCATCGCCGTCAACCAGTTCCGCCTGCCCGGCGTGGAGGTGGTGGCGCAATTGGTCCGGCATTACCCGCAAGGCGCGCATTTCGCGCATTCTGTCGGCTATATGGGGCGAATTGCCGAGAAAGAGCTGAAAAGTCTCGATCCGGTCAATTACAGCGGCACCCACCATATCGGCAAAACCGGCATCGAACGTTTCTACGAAGACGAGCTGCATGGTCAGGTCGGCTACGAAGAAGTCGAGACCAACGCCCGTGGCCGCGTGCTGCGGGTGCTCAAACGGACCGATCCGGTGCCCGGCAAGGACATCGTGCTGAGCCTGGACATCAAGTTGCAGGAAGCCGCCGAGAAAGCGCTGGACGGGCGGCGTGGTGCCATTGTGGCCATGGATCCGGCTACTGGCGAAGTACTGGCGATGGTCAGTGCGCCAAGCTTCGACCCCAACCTGTTCGTCACCGGCATCAGCTTCAAGGCCTACGCCGAACTGCGTGATTCCATCGACCGGCCGCTGTTCAACCGCGTGCTGCGCGGCCTGTATCCGCCCGGCTCGACGATCAAGCCGGTGGTGGCGATTGCCGGTCTGGACAGCGGCGTGGTGACGGCCCAGACCCGGGTATTCGACCCCGGCTACTACATGCTGCCCAACTACGATCACAAATATCGCAACTGGAACCGCACCGGCGACGGCTATGTGGATCTGGACACCGCGATCATGCGTTCCAACGACACTTACTTCTATGATCTGGCCCACAAGCTGGGCATCGACCGTCTGGCCAACTACATGAACAAGTTCGGCATCGGTCAGAAGGTCTCGCTGGATATGTTCGAAGAGTCCCCCGGGCTGATGCCGTCCCGGGACTGGAAGCGCATTACCCGGCGCCAGGCCTGGTTCCCCGGCGAAACCCTGATCCTCGGGATCGGCCAGGGCTATATGCAGGTCACGCCGCTGCAACTGGCCCAGGCCACGACCCTGGTAGCCAACAAGGGCATCTGGAACCGGCCGCACCTGGCCAAGACCATCGACGGTGTGCCGCCGGTTGACCCGAACCCGATGCCCAACGTGGTGCTGCACGACCCGACGTCGTGGGACAAGGTCAATCACGGTATGCAACAGGTGATGCACGGCGCCCGGGGCACCGCGCGCAAGGCGTCCATCGGTGCGCAATATCGCATTGCCGGCAAGAGCGGTACAGCCCAGGTCGTGGCCATCAAGCAGGGCGAGAAGTACGACCGTTCCAAGGTTCAGGAACGTCATCGCGACCATGCCCTGTTCGTCGGCTTTGCCCCGGCCGATGCGCCGAAAATCGTCGTTGCAGTGATGCTGGAGAACGGCGAGGCCGGTTCCGGCGTCGCTGCACCCGTGGTCCGCCAGGTGATGGATGCCTGGTTGCTGGGCCCGGACGGCTTGCTCAAGCCTGAGTACGCCAGTTCTGCCAATCCGGAGGCTGCGGCCCGTGAAGAGTAATTTCGATCGCATCCTTTCCAGCGATGACGTGATGCGTCGTCGTGCGACTTTTCTGCAGCGTATCCATCTCGATGGCCCGTTGCTGATCCTGCTGCTGACTTTGGCGGCGGGCAGCCTGTTCGTCCTGTACTCGGCCAGTGGCAAGAACTGGGACCTGCTGATCAAGCAGGCCAGCTCGTTCGGTATCGGTCTGGTGGCAATGGTCACCATCGCCCAGCTCGAACCGCGCTTCATGGCGCGGTGGGTACCGGTCCTGTATGTGATCGGCGTGCTGTTGCTGGTGGTGGTGGACGTCATGGGCCACAACGCCATGGGGGCGACGCGCTGGATCAACATTCCGGGCGTGATCCGCTTCCAGCCCTCGGAATTCCTCAAGATCATCATGCCTGCGACCATTGCCTGGTACCTGTCCAAGCGCACCCTGCCGCCGCATCTCAAGCACGTAGTGCTGAGCCTTGGGCTGATCGGCGTGCCGTTCATCCTGATAGTGCGCCAGCCCGACCTGGGTACTTCGCTGCTGATTCTCGCTTCGGGGACCTTCGTGCTGTTCATGGCCGGCCTGCGCTGGCGCTGGATCATCAGTGTAATCGCCGCTGCGGTGCCGGTGGCCGTGGGCATGTGGTTCTTCATCATGCACGACTACCAGAAGCAGCGGATCCTGACTTTCCTCGATCCGGAGAGCGACCCGTTGGGCACCGGCTGGAACATCATCCAGTCCAAGGCAGCCATCGGTTCGGGCGGGGTTTTCGGCAAGGGCTGGCTGCTGGGCACCCAGTCGCACCTGGACTTCCTGCCGGAAAGCCACACCGACTTCATCATTGCGGTACTGGGCGAGGAGTTTGGTCTGGTCGGTATCTGCGCCTTGCTGGTGATCTACGTCATGCTGATCGGCCGTGGCCTGATGATCACCGCCCAGGCCCAGACGCTGTTCGGCAAATTGCTCGCCGGCAGCCTGACCATGACGTTTTTTGTTTACGTTTTCGTCAACATCGGTATGGTCAGTGGCCTGCTGCCGGTGGTGGGCGTGCCCTTGCCCTTCATTAGTTATGGAGGAACTTCGCTGGTGACACTGCTGTCAGCGTTTGGGGTTTTGATGTCGATCCATACACATCGTAAGTGGATCGCACAGGTTTGATTAAGGTGAAGAATTCAATGCGGGAAATGCTCAACCGGGCGGCGCGGTTTGCCCCTCTGGTCGGCCTGGTCGGCATCCTTGGCCCTGCGCAGGACGCAGCGGCCGGGGAATACGAAGGCTCGCCCAAGGTGGCCCAGTTCGTCGGTGAAATGACCCGCGACTACGGCTTTGCCGGCGAACAGCTGATTGATGTGTTCCGCGAGGTTGAGCGCAAGCAGGCGATTCTCGACGCGATCTCGCGTCCGGCCGAGCGGGTCAAGACGTGGAAGGACTACGGTCCGATGTTTCTGACCAGTGCACGGATTGCCCGTGGCGTGGACTTCTGGCGCCAGCATGAGGCTGCCCTGGCCCGTGCCGAGCAGGAATATGGCGTTCCGGCCCAGGTGATCGTGGCGATTATCGGTGTCGAGACCTTTTTCGGTCGCAATACCGGCAACTACCGGGTGATGGATGCACTGTCGACCTTGAGCTTCGACTATCCGCCGCGCGCCGACTTCTTCCGCAAGGAGCTTCGCGAGTTTCTGCTGCTGGCCCGTGAGCAACAGGTCGATCCGTTGACCATCAAGGGTTCCTACGCCGGTGCCATGGGGCTGCCGCAGTTCATGCCGAGCAGTTTTCGCGCCTATGCGGTGGATTTCGACGGCGATGGTCACATTAATATCTGGAGCGATCCCGATGATGCCATCGGCAGCGTTGCCAGCTATTTCAAGCAACATGGCTGGGTCGCGGGCGAACCGGTGGTCAGTCGCGCTACCATACGCGGCGACCGCGCTGAAGAGGGCCTGAGCCCCGGTATCGAGCCAGTAAAGACCGTTGGGGAGTTGCGAGCCCTGGGCTGGGCGAGTCATGATGCGCTGCGCGACGACCTGCCGGTCACCGCGTTTCGCCTGGATGGCGACAATGGCCCGGAATACTGGATGGGTCTGAAGAATTTCTACGCGATTACGCGATATAACCGCAGCGTGATGTACGCCATGGCCGTGCATCAGCTCTCTGATTTGCTGGTTCAAGCCCGGGGCGTCAAGTAATGCGATCATTGTCGATTCGCACATCAATCAAGGTTTTGGCCTACGCAGCATTGGGTCTGTTGGTTGTCAGTTGCACCTCCACGACCAGTCGTTCGCCGCAGCAGGGTAATGCCATCCGCTCGAAACCGGGCCTGGATATCAACCGTGCCCACAAGGACGGCGCGCCGTGGTGGGATGTCGATGTCTCGCGCATTCCCGATGCCACGCCGACCCTGCACAACGGCCCGTACAAGGCCAACCCCTATACGGTGCTGGGCAAGACCTATTTCCCGCTGAGCGACTCCAAACGTTACGTGGCTTCGGGCACGGCGTCCTGGTATGGCACCAAGTTTCATGGCCAGAACACCGCCAATGGCGAGGTCTATGACCTGTACGGCATGAGCGCGGCGCACAAGACCCTGCCGCTGCCCAGTTATGTGCGAGTGACCAACCTGGACAACAACCGCAGCGTGATCCTGCGGGTCAACGACCGGGGTCCGTTCTACTCCGACCGCATCATCGATCTGTCCTACGCTGCGGCGAAAAAACTCGGTTATGCCGAAATCGGCACCGCAAGGGTCAAGGTCGAGGGGATCGATCCGCAGGAATGGTGGGCCCAGCGTGGTCAGCCAGCGCCGCTATTGGTTGATCAGCCGCAAGTGACGGCCCAGGCTGCGGCACCGGCCCTGACCGCCTCGACCGGCACCATTGAGCAGTACACGCCGCCGCCGCAACAGCACGCGGCACCGGCCGTGCCCATCCAGATCGACGCAAAAAAAAACGGTTCAGGACCGCAATCTGGTCTGTTAGTCCAGGTGGGCGCTTTCGCCAATCCGGACGCTGCGGAACTCCTGAGGTCGAAATTGAGCGCGATGGTGCAAGCGCCAGTATTCGTGAGTTCAATAGCACGCAATCAGCAGACGCTCTACCGGGTTCGGATGGGGCCAGTCGGCACGCCGGGTGAAGCCCAGCAGCTGCAGAACAGCGTTCGGTCGGCCAATCTGGGCCAGGCCAGCGTGATTCCTGCGGAGTAATTGAAGGTTTTACGGTTGCCTGTCCGACATGAGTTGCCATAAGAGCAAGCGTCACAGGCAACTGTTCACAGGATCGCCTGTCGAACAGGGGGTCTTGTCAGCCGGGGTAGTAGCCTGGCGCCGCAGGTCGCAGAGAGCGCCGACGCGTTCACCGACCTGATCAGCTTTGCCCGCGAGGGCATGTTTGCCCATTAGCATTTTCGAGAGACGGATGAACATCACCACCTTTGCAAAACGCCTTTGCCTGCTTGTACCGCTGATCATCACCCCGGCCGCATGGGCTGCCGAGCAGATGACGCCTTCCGCCCCGCAATTGGCAGCCAAGGCCTATGTGCTGATGGATGCCAACAGCGGCAACGTGCTGGTCGAGAACAACGGTGATCAGCGCCTGGCCCCGGCCAGCCTGACCAAACTGATGACCGCCTACATCGCGACCCTGGAAATCCGTCGTGGCCAGATCGGCGAGAACGATCCGGTGACCATCAGCGAAAACGCCTGGCGTACCGGTGGTTCGCGGATGTTCCTCAAGGTGGGCAGCCAGGTGACCGTCAGCGACCTGTTGCACGGCATCATCATCCAGTCCGGCAACGACGCCAGTGTCGCGGTCTCCGAGCACATCGCCGGTAGCGAAGATGCGTTCGCCGACATGATGAACAAGACGGCCGGTGACCTTGGCATGACCAACAGTCACTTCATGAACCCGACCGGTCTGCCGAACCCTGACCACTACTCGTCGGCGCACGACATGGCGCGTCTGGCCCGGGCGATCATTCACGAAGATCCGGCGCACTACGCCATCTACTCGCAGAAGGAATTCTTCTGGAACGGCATCAAGCAGCCTAACCGCAACCTGCTGCTGTGGCGCGACAAGACCGTCGACGGCCTGAAAACCGGTCACACCGAAGAAGCCGGCTACTGCATGGTGTCCTCGGCTGTACGTGACGGCATGCGCCTGATCGCCGTGGTCTTCGGTACCAACAGCGAACAGGCCCGTGCGGCTGAAACCCAGAAGCTGCTGACCTACGGTTTCCGCTTCTTCGAAACCCAGAGTTTCTACCAGAAGGGCACCGAACTGGCCCAGGCCACCGTCTGGAAAGGTACCGAGCGTCAGGTCAAGGCCGGCCTGGCCGAAGACCTGACCATGACCATGCCTAAAGGCGAGATGAAGAAGCTGACCGCCAGCATGAGCATGAACCCGCAGCTGGTCGCGCCTATCGCCAAGGGCGACGTGATCGGTAAAGTGGAAGTGAAAATGGACGACAAGGTGGTACACAGTGCCAACCTGATCGCCCTCGATGGTGTCGAGCAAGGTGGCATTTTCCGCCGCGTGTGGGATAGCATCCGCCTGTTCTTCTACGGCTTGTTCAACTGATTATATCCAGTAGGCAATGCCGCACCGCGCGCCCGCCCTTATCCAGGGCGGGCGCGTCCGTCTTCACGGCTTGTGAGACCTTTACTGCCATGACAGAGCCAGACGTCAAGTCGCACAAAATCGAGTTTCCCTGCAATGACTACCCGATCAAGGTGATCGGTGATACGACTGTGGGGTTCAAGGACATGGTTATCGAGATCCTTGGCAAGCACGCCAAGCTTGACCTCAAGACCATGGCCGAACGCCAGAGCAGCAACGGCAAGTACACCACCGTCCAGTTGCACATCATCGCTACGGGCGAAGACCAACTGCGCGATATCAATAGTGCCCTGCGCGCTACGGGTGTCGTGCATATGGTGCTCTGATGACCGATGCTGTCCTGGGCTTTCGCGAGCTCGGCCTGCTGGACTACGAGCCCGCGTGGCAGGCCATGCAGCGTTTTACCAACGAGCGTGGCCGCGAAACTGCGGATGAAATCTGGCTGGTGCAGCACCCGCCGGTCTTCACCCAGGGACAGTCGGGCAAGCCGGAGCATGTTTTGCTGCCTGGCAAAATTCCGATCGTACAGGTCGATCGTGGTGGCCAAGTGACCTATCATGGGCCTGGGCAACTGGTTGCGTACCTGATGCTGGATGTAAGACGCTTGGGTTTCGGCGTGCGTGATCTGGTCAGCCGGATCGAACGCAGCCTGATCGGGTTGTTGGCTGATTATGGTGTCAACGCCTTCGCCAAGCCCGATGCACCGGGTGTGTATGTCGATGGAGCGAAAATCGCATCTCTGGGACTGCGGATTCGCAATGGCTGTTCCTTCCACGGGTTGGCACTGAACGTGGATATGGACCTTGAGCCATTTGGACGAATTAATCCCTGCGGCTATGCGGGGCTGGCAATGACCCAGCTGCGCGACCATGCAGGCCCGATTGAATTTGCCGAGGTAAGTGCCCGGCTGCGCGCGCAGCTCGTCAAACACCTCGACTATGCTGAGCAGACGACCCTAACGGGCGGAATCGACTGATATGACTACTGCTACTGATACTGCGCAAAGCGCTGTGCAAACCCTGATCCCGACGCTCGATGTCTCCGACCGTGCGCCCCGCCCGAAAGTCGAGGCCGGTGTAAAGCTGCGCGGTGCCGAGAAGGTTGCGCGTATCCCGGTGAAGATCATTCCGACCGTTGACCTGCCGAAGAAGCCGGACTGGATTCGCGTGCGTATCCCGGTTTCCCCCGAGGTCGATCGTGTCAAGCAACTGCTGCGCAAGCACAAGCTGCACAGCGTCTGTGAAGAGGCGTCCTGCCCGAACCTGGGCGAGTGCTTCTCCGGCGGCACCGCGACTTTCATGATCATGGGCGATATCTGCACCCGTCGCTGCCCGTTTTGCGACGTCGGCCACGGTCGCCCGAAAGCACTGGACGTGGACGAGCCGAAGAACCTGGCCATCGCCATCGCCGACCTGCGCCTGAAATACGTAGTGATCACCTCGGTGGACCGCGACGACCTGCGCGACGGTGGTGCTCAGCACTTCGCCGACTGCATCCGTGAAATCCGCGCGCTGTCGCCTAACGTGCAGCTGGAGACTCTGGTCCCTGACTACCGTGGCCGCATGGACGTTGCCCTGGAAATCACCGCTGCCGAGCCGCCGGATGTGTTCAACCACAACCTGGAAACCGTGCCGCGCCTGTACAAGGCTGCGCGTCCGGGTTCGGACTACCAGTGGTCGCTGACCCTGCTGCAGCGCTTCAAGCAGATGGTGCCCCACGTACCGACCAAATCCGGTCTGATGCTGGGTCTGGGCGAGACCGACGAGGAAGTCATCGAAGTCATGCAGCGCATGCGCGAGCACGACATCGACATGTTGACCCTGGGCCAGTACCTGCAACCGTCGCGCAGCCACTTGCCAGTACAGCGCTTCGTGCACCCGGACACCTTCGCCTGGTTCGCCGAGGAAGGCTACAAGATGGGCTTCAAGAACGTCGCGTCGGGGCCGCTGGTGCGTTCCTCGTACCATGCCGACGAACAGGCCAAGATCGCCAAGGCGATGCTCTGATCCTGATTTGACGCGATAAAAAAACGGGCCGGATATCACTATTTGGCCCGTTTTTTATTGCCTTGGCTGAGGTGGGACCGGCTTTAGCCGGGAAGGCGGTCTGTCAGGCAATAGATGTTTATCGAATGACTCGGCCTCTTCCCGGCTAAAGCCGGTCCCACACGGTCTGTACAGGCATTACCACCTCAAGGCTGGCGCAGCTTGTCGAGCAACTCATGCGTCGGATAGCCATCAGCCGGCCAGCCCAGGGATTGCTGGTAGCTGCGGATCGCCTTACGCGTATTGGCGCCGATAATGCCGTCAGGGGTGCCTGCGTCGTACTGGCGGGCCGACAGCAGGGATTGCAGCTCCATGCGCTCTGTGCGGCTCAGGGGCAGGTCACCGCGTGGCCATTCGCCCTGGATGTAACCACCGCCCTTGAAACGGTCGGCCAGCAGGCTGATCGCCAGCGCATAGGACGTCGAGTTGTTGTACTTGAGAATGGCGCGGAAGTTATCCAGAACCAGGAACGCTGGGCCTCGGTAGCCTGCGGGCAATACCAGTGCCGCTTGCTGTTGCAGTGAGCCGACGGGCAGCGGTGCGCCGTTGGGCAGCTTCAGGCCAAGCTGTTGCCATTCGGCGACGCTCTTGCGGGTTGCGGCGTCGGCCAGGGCATAGTCGAAACCCTGGGCGAGTTGCACTTCAAAGCCCCAAGGCTGGCCGGTTTGCCAGCCGTTGCTCTGCAGGTAATGAGCCGTCGAGGCCAGTGCATCGGCCGGCGTGTTCCAGATATCGCGGCGACCGTCGCCGTCGAAGTCCACAGCGTGGGTGTTATAGGTGGTGGGGATGAACTGGGTCTGGCCCATGGCCCCACCCCAGGAGCCGAGCATCTGCTCCGGCTGGATATCACCGTGTTGCAGGATCTGCAGGGCCGCGAGCAACTGGTCCTGGGCAAAGGCGCGACGACGGCCTTCGTAGGCCAGGGTCGCCAGGGAGCGGATCACGTACTGAGTGCCCTGGAACTGGCCGAAGCTGCTTTCCATGCCCCATACCGCCACCAGCGCCTGGCGATCCACGCCATAACGCTGCTCGATGCCTTGCAGCACATCCGCGTACTGCGCGAGCAGGGCCTGGCCCTTGCGTACGCGTACTGGCGAGATGGCGCCGTCGAGGTATTCCCACACCGGGCGGGTGAACTCGGGTTGGCTGCGGTCGGCCTTGACCACGCTCATGTCCGGGGTTACTCCGGCGAACGCGCGGTCGAACAGATCGGCACGAATGCCTGCTTTCAGCGCATCCACGCGAAAGCCCGCTTGCCAGTCGGCAAAGCTGATCGTGGGCGTGAAATCGAGGGCGGTATCCGGCGCGCTGTTGGGCATTGGCGTGACCGGCAGAACCGGCAAGGCGGGTTGTGCGGTGGGCAATGTTGGGAGCGGTGTGGCGACGGCGGCGGTGGGTTTTTCAGCGCAGGCGACCAGAACGACGAGGCTGGAAGCAGCGAACAGCTGGCGGATTGGCCAACGACGGGAAAAACAAGAGGGCATGCTGGGGTCCAAGGGATTGCCGATAGGTGCAGACCTTAACACGGCTGCCCGTGGAAAGGGCCCTGAGCGGCGTTTCGTCGCTTTTCAGGCCGCCAGAAAGTCAGAAGCCTCCCAGCTTTTAGACTGGAAGGCTTCGCGGCGGTAGCTGCCTTTGCCCTTGGTAGGTTGTTCCTGTCGGCTGCGGAACAAGGGCTGGGCGACGATGGACTTGGCCTTGTTTGGCCGTTTCTTTGGCTTGCTCATGGCGATGCTCTCTATGCAGGTGGGTGACGCGGCGGCAATCATCGGACACAGCGGGGGTTGTGTCTAATAGATGTGTGCTATGGGATTGAGAGGCGGGAGATCGCATTGTGGGACCGGCTTTAGCCGCGAAGGCATCGTTCCAGATGAACGGGATGTGCTGAATTTACCGGCCCTTTCCCGGCTAAAGCCGGTCCCACAGATCCGATCAGGGCAGGGACAGACGCTGCCCGGCCATCAACAGCACCAGTCGGCTCAGGCTGCTCCACGGCGAGCCCGAGGCCTGGCCCTTGATCTGCGCGTCAATCTGCTGGGCGTCCACCAGCAACTGGTTCCAGCGCTTGGCTGAAAGGCGTTGCAGGGCTTTGCTCATCAGCGGCTTGCGCTTGTCCCAGATCGGCGGGCGGGCGGAGCTGAAGGCTTTGTCCAGGGGCACGCCCTGGCTGAACTGCATGGCCAGGTTGGCCAGCACCCGCAGTTCACGGGTCAGGGCCCAGAGAATCACCGGCGTCTCGACCCCTTCGCCACGCAGGCCTTCAAGCATGCGCAGGGCATGCGCCGCTTCGCCGTTGAGCACGGCATCGGTCAGGCCGAAGACGTCAAAGCGCGCGCTGTCGGCCACGGCCGCCTGCACGGTTTCGACGGTAATCTGGCCATCTTCGGCCATCAGCTTGAGCTTTTCGATTTCCTGGGCGGCGGCTAGCAGGTTGCCTTCAACCCTTGCGGCAATCAGCTCGACCGCATCCTGGCTGGCCGCCAGACCGGACTGCGAAAGGCGCTGGCGAATCCATTGCGGCAGTTGGCCGATATCCACCGGCCAGATCTGCACGAACTGAGTCTGCTCACCCTCGACCAGCGCCTTGCCCCACTTGGTCTTCTGCGCGCTGCCATCGAGTTTCGGCAGGCTGATCAGCAGAAGGGTGTCTTCGGCAGGGCGGGCGCAGTATTCCATCAAGGCGGCGGCACCCTTGTCGCCGGGTTTGCCCGACGGCAGGCGCAGTTCCAGCAGGCGGCGTTCAGCGAACAGCGACATGCTGGCACCCGCCTGCAACAGCGTGCCCCAGTCGAAACTGGCGTCAGCGCTGAATACCTGTCGTTCGTCGAAGCCCTGTTGGCGGGCGGCGGCGCGGATGGCGTCGGCGGCTTCCTGGCACAGCAAGGGGTCATCGCCACTGATCACATAGACCGGTGCCAGCGTGCCTTGCAGGTGTTTGCCGAGTTGTGCGGGGGCGAGTTTCATCGGTCAGACGAGGCAGGGGCCGGCGAACCGGCCCCCAAGCCTTACTTGGACGGGATTTCGAGAGGCGACTGCTGTGGCGTCTCGTCGCGAACCTTCTGCGCCTTTTCCAGGGCTTCGGCTTCGGCGCGAGCGACGTCATCGGCGCGCTGTTGCAGAGTCTGCAGGCGCTCAGGCGTCAGCTGTTGCAGCTGCACGACCATTTTCTGTACCAGCTCGTTACGCATTTCGCCACGGATCTGGTCGGCTTCCTGGTCGGAACCGATCAGGTTGTTGCCGTCGTGGACGTAGACTTTTTCCACTTGCACATGATCAGTGAGCAGCAAGCGATCCTTGAAACCGTGGATCTCATAGTTCAGCGTCGAGGTCAGGGCGTATTCGGCCGAACGCGCCGAACCCGAGTAGCTGGCGGTGCGCTGGGTTTCCGGCTGACTGACCAGAATCAATTTGTATTCGGCACCTGTGTAAATCTTCACGCCGCTGCCTTGCAGTACCCGACGCAGCAGGTTGACGGTATCGCCATAGGCGTCACGCGCCGACAGATCCAGCTCCTTGAGCGCGATTTCGGTGGAACCGGTGCCACGCAGCTGGAAACCACAGGCACTCAGCACTACGGCGAGGCCGATAACCAGCAAGTTGCGTTTGATCATTTGATGCTCCCCTTGAATCCGTTTGGGCCGGCTTCGCGACCCTTGGCAGTTTGTTCGGCGCCCGGTCGGCCGGGCGCCCGATCCCATCAACTTGCTACGATATTGACCAGCTTGCCAGGGACCACGATCACTTTGCGGATCGTCAGGCCATCGAGGAAGCGCAGGACGTTTTCATTGGTACGAGCAGCCGCTTCGACTTCTTCGCGGCTGGCGCTGGCGGGCATTTCGATCTGGCCGCGCAGCTTGCCGTTGACCTGAACCACCAGTTGCAGACTGTCCTGAACCAGCGCTGTCTCGTCGAGCACTGGCCAGCCAGCGTCGATGATCGGGTCGGCATGGCCCAGGGCGTTCCACAATTGGTGACAGATGTGCGGTGTAATCGGAGCCAGCAGCAGGGCCACGGTTTCCAGGCCTTCCTGCAACAAGGCGCGGTCCTGGGGGGTAGCCTGCGGAGCTTTTTCCAGCACGTTCATCAGGGTCATCACCTGGGCGATGGCGGTGTTGAACTTGTGGTTCTGCCCGACATCCTGACCGGCTTGTTTGACGGCCAGATGAATCGAGCGACGGATCGCTTTCTGCTCATCGTTCAGCGACGCCTTGTCCAGGGCACCTGGCAGGCCGGCGTTGACGTGGGCCTGGGCCAGACGCCAGACGCGTTTGAGGAAGCGGTGCGAGCCTTCGACGCCGGAGTCGGACCATTCCAGGCTCATGTCAGGCGGCGAGGCGAACATCATGAACAGGCGGCAGGTATCGGCGCCGTACTGGTCGATCATCGACTGAGGATCGACACCGTTGTTCTTCGACTTGGCCATCTTCTCAGTGCCGCCGATCTCGACCGGCAAGCCGTCGCTGATCAGTTTGGCGCCGATGATCTTGGCCTTGCTGTCACGCTCCAGCTCGACATCGGCCGGGTTGAACCAGGTCTTGCTGCCATTGGCTTCGAGACGGTAGTAGGTCTCGGCGATGACCATGCCCTGGGTCAGCAGGTTTTTGAACGGTTCGTTCGACGTGACCAGGCCTTCGTCGCGCATCAGCTTGTGGAAGAACCGCGCATACAGCAGGTGCAGGATCGCGTGTTCGATACCGCCGATGTACTGATCGACCGGCAGCCAGTGGTTGGCCGCTTTCGGATCGACCATGCCGCCTTCGTAGTGAGGCGAGGCATAGCGGGCGAAGTACCAGGACGATTCGACGAAGGTGTCCATGGTGTCGGTTTCACGCTTGGCCGCTGCGCCGCATTTCGGGCAGATGCACTCGTAGAACTCGGGCATGCGCGCCAGGGGCGAGCCAGCGCCGTCCGGCACCACGTCTTCCGGCAGCTTGACCGGCAACTGGTCTTCAGGGACCGGCACGTCGCCACAGCTGTCGCAATGGATGATCGGGATCGGGCAGCCCCAGTAGCGCTGACGGCTGATGCCCCAGTCGCGCAGGCGGAACTGGGTGCGGGACTGGCCGAGGTTTTTCTTGATCAGCGCCACTTCCATGGCGTCGAAGGCGCCAGCGAAGTCCAGGCCGTCGAACTCGCCGGAGTTGATCAGTTGGCCGTGCTCGCCATAGGCAGCCTGCCAGGGCGCCGGGTTCTCGTCACCGGCACTGGTGCGCACCACGGACTTGATCGGCAGGTTGTACTTGGTGGCGAACTCGAAATCACGCTCGTCGTGCGCCGGAACCGCCATCACCGCGCCGTCGCCGTAGTGCATGAGCACGTAGTTGGCGACCCATACTGGCAGTTTCTCGCCGGTCAGCGGGTGCTCGACGAACAGCGAAGTCGGCAGGCCTTTCTTTTCCTGGGTGGCGACGTCGGCTTCGGCGACGCTGCCGCTCTTGCATTCATGGATGAACGCTTGCAGCTCAGGATTGTTGGTGGCAGCCAATGTGGCCAGTGGGTGCTCGGCAGCCACTGCAACATAGGTCGCGCCCATCAGGGTGTCCGGACGGGTCGTGAAGACTTTCAAGGCGCCGGCTTCGCCGATCGACGCCTGGTCGTACGGGAACTGGACTTCCATGCCGCGGGACTTGCCGATCCAGTTGCGCTGCATGGTCTTGACCTGTTCAGGCCAGCCCGGCAGTTCGTCGAGGCTCGACAGCAGCTCATCCGCATAGGCGGTGATCTTGAAGTAGTACATCGGGATTTCGCGTTTTTCGATCACCGCGCCCGAACGCCAGCCGCGGCCATCGATCACTTGCTCGTTGGCCAGGACGGTCTGGTCGACCGGGTCCCAGTTGACGGTGCCGTTCTTGCGATAGATCACGCCTTTTTCGAACAGGCGAGTGAACAGCCATTGTTCCCAGCGGTAGTAATCCGGCTTGCAGGTAGTGACTTCCCGGGACCAGTCGATCGCCAGGCCCAGGCTTTTGAGCTGGGTCTTCATGTAGGCGATGTTTTCGTAGGTCCACTTGGCCGGGGCGACGTTGTTCTTCATCGCGGCGTTTTCCGCCGGCATGCCGAAGGCGTCCCAACCCATGGGTTGCAGGACGTTCTTGCCCTGCATGCGCTGGTAGCGCGCGATCACGTCACCGATGGTGTAGTTGCGCACGTGGCCCATGTGTAGCTTGCCGCTGGGGTAAGGAAACATCGACAGGCAGTAGTACGTGTCCTTGCCTGGCTGTTCACTGACTTCAAAAGACTTTTGCTCTTCCCAGAATGTTTGGGCGGCGGCTTCGATTTCGCGGGGCTGATAGAGTTCGTGCATGGCTACTTTTGACTAAAGAATGTTGACCCTTGACCTCTTCATGGCTTCGCCGAGTCTGGTCGGCACCGCTTGCCGGACATTGAAAACTGCCTGTGCGGTGCGTTCGGGCTCAAGTGAGCGGAAGTGGAATGACAGGAAGCGCCGTAGCATACATGAGCGCCGACTATCGAGGGAAACCCTGATTGCTGTTGCAGGCCCTTGCGCCGCCGTCTGTCGCGGCATCACGTGGGTTTTGCAGGCGGCGCTAAGCTCATATGTCGAGGGTATGTCTTATCTTCGGCGAGGTGAGCGGATGACAGAGTGGCAGCGCACAGTAACAAACCCTGAGTTGTACGAAAGCTTGATCAATCGTCTGGGGTTGGCTCTGGAAACAGCGAAAACAGCGTTTCGACTGCGTGATGAGTCGCCCGCTGTCGTGGAATTGCGAGGCTTGAGCCGGGCCGAGTTCGAATTGATCGAGGCCTATCTTGAAAAGGGCGTCATGGCAGCCAGCGACATTGCCAAAGAAAGACCGCGTGAGGCCATGGCGCCACCTGCCATGGCGCAGCGTTCTGCCAAGGTGTTCTGGCTGGCCGATCAACGGCGCGCACAGGCGGCAGCCAAGGCAAAGCGTTACAGTTCGGGTTCCAATCTCAAGCGTTAATCCTTCGCGGGCCGCGAGCCTGCCTGATAAGCATTGTTGCTTAGCGTCAATCCTTCTAGGCTTCGGGCATCCATGGAGATGCCTGATGCCTGTTCGATATTTGCTCAAGACGCTGTTCCTGCCGCCTGGCGGGCTTTTTCTATTGCTGCTGCTGGCCTTGTTCCTGCACCGGTCACGTCCGCGTCTGGCGGCGTGTTGCTTCGCCCTGGGGCTGGGCGGGCTGTGGCTGATGAGCCTGCCGGTGGTGGTGCAGTGGGCGGCAGGCAAGGTGGAGACGGTCCCGCCGCTGCCCCTGGGCGAGTGGACGACTCTGGCCCAGCGTGCCGATGCCATTGTGGTGCTGGGTTCAGGGCGCGAGCGCAGTGATCCGACCTGGGGCGAAGATATTCCCACGGGCGGGGCGTTGGAAAGGATGCGCTTTGCGGCGCGGCTATCGAAGGATTCCGGCCTGCCGATCCTCACTACCGGTGGGCTGCATTACGGCGAGCCACCGAGTGAAGCGGCGATCATGGCCAAGTCCCTGACCAATGATTTCGGCACAACGGTACGCTGGCAGGAAGGCCTCAGCCGCACGACCTGGGAAAACGCCACGATGAGCGCGGCGTTGCTGCAGCCGCTGGGGATCAAGCGGGTCATTGTCGTGACTCAGGCTGCGCACATGCGTCGGGCGCTCTGGTGTTTCGAGAAGGCCGGGTTCAGCGTGATCGGCGCGCCGGTGGGTTTCCTCAGTGCCGATAACGGTAGATTGTTCGGCGGCTGGCTGCCTGAAGCTCAGGAGTTGTCCAATAGCGGGCAATTGCTCAATGAAGCGGCGGGAATGGTGGTTTATCCGTTGATTTATCGCTGAGGAGCTTTATGAGAACCGTGGGACCGGCTTTAGCCGGGAAGACAATGGTATGGATGACAGAAGTACGTCGATCTTACCTTTGCTTTCCCGGCTAAAGCCGGTCCCACATTCGCCCTGAGTTCACCGCATAAGGATTGCATGCCGCGTTCGTCAGACTGTCTTGGCAATCCGGCTCGCCACCAGTGCCCAGGCAAAGATCAGAACGCTGAGAATCAGCAGCGGCCAGGAGCGCCAGCGCAGGTACGGGGTCAGTTGATGCATGGGTGTGACTTCGCCATACAGCACGCCTTGCTCGAACTGCGGAATCTGTTCGGTGATCTGCCCGAACGGGTTGATCAGCCCGGTCACGCCGTTGTTGGTGGCACGAATCATCCAGCGTCCGGCCTCCAGAGCACGCATCTGCGCCATCTGCAGGTGTTGCAGCGGGCCGATTGAGGTGCCGAACCAGGTGTCGTTGCTCACGGTCAGCAGCAGGTCACTGCGCTTGGCCAGGCCTGCGGCAAACTCGGGGTAGACCACTTCGTAGCAAATGAACGGCGCAATCTGATACCCCTTGGCCTGGAGCAGCGCCTGATCGGCGGGCCCGCGGGCGAAGTCGGACATGGGCAGGTCGAAGAAACTGATCAGGCCGCGCAGCAGGTCCTGCAGGGGCACGTACTCGCCGAAGGGCACCAGTTTCTGCTTCAGATAAGTGCCGTCGCCTTCACCGACCACGGTGATGCCGTTGTAGTAGCGGTACTCGCCGCGTCCACCTTTCTGGCGGATCGGCACACCGGTAATCAGCGCGGCATGGCGGTCTGCGGCGAAGCGGCCCATGACTGACAGGAAGCCCTCGGCGGACTCCTTGAGCACCGGCACGGCGGTTTCCGGCCAGACGATCAGGTCCACGGGGCGGGCGGTAAAGGTCAGGTCACGGTACAGCGCCAGTTGTGCGTTGAGCTGTTGCGGGTCCCATTTCATGCTCTGGGCGACGTTGCCCTGGATCGCCGCGACTTTCAGCGGCGCGCCGGACGGTGAGGTCCAGGCATGGTTTTTCAGCGCCAGACCCACTACCCACGGGGCCAGCAGCAAAACCACGCCCGCAGCCAGGAACGATTTGCGCTCGCGCAGACGCCACAGGTTGCACAGCAGGGCGGCGGTCAGGGCCAGGCAGAATGAGATGAACCACATGCCGCCCATGGGCGCAAGGCTCGACAGCGGGCCGTCCAGTTGGCTGTAGCCGGAGTACAGCCACGGGAAGCCGGTGAGGAACCAGCCGCGAAACATTTCCTGGGCAAACCACAGGGCGGCAAAAGCCAGAGCGTCGGCCAGGGGCGCCTCACTGCGGCGGATCCAGCGCGCCCACAGCCACGCAGGCAAGGCGAAGAACCAGGCAATGGAGGCGGTGAACAGCAGCATCAGGAAGCCGGCCAGCAGCACCGGGGCGTCGCCGTAGGTGTGGATGCTGACGTAAATCCAGCTGGTGCCCGCACCGAACAGGCCGAAACCGTAGCACCAGCCGCGCCACAGGGCCTGGCGCGAACTCAGGTCGCGCAGGCCGAGGTAGAACACGATCAGCGCCACCAGCGCCAATGGCCAGATATTGAACGGGGCCAGGGCCAGGGTGGTCAGGCCACCAGCCGCCATGGCCAGCAGATTACCGGGCCAGCCGGGGCGGGTGATCCAATGCATGTACTACGTTCCTTGGCAGGATTCAGAGCTTAAGAGCGCGAGATCGGACTCAGGCGCAGCAAGTGAATACGACGGCTGTCAGCACTCAGGATGCGGAAACGATACGCACCGATTTCGGTGATTTCGTTACGCTTGGGCAAGTGACCGAAGGCATTCATGACCAGGCCGCCCACGGTGTCGAACTCATCGTCGGAAAATTCGCTGTCGAAGAACTCGTTGAAGTTCTCGATGGGCGTCAGTGCCTTGATCAGGAAATCGCCGCTGGGCAGTGGCTTGATGTAGCTGTCTTCTTCGACGTCATGTTCGTCTTCGATATCGCCGACGATCTGTTCGAGTACGTCTTCGATGGTCACCAACCCGGCCACACCGCCGTATTCGTCAATGACGATGGCCATGTGATTGTGATTGGCGCGGAACTCGCGCAGCAAGACATTCAGGCGCTTGGACTCGGGAACGAAAGTCGCCGGGCGCAGCAGCTTCTTGATGTCGTCGCTGTCGCCGTCCGGCTTGAGGATCAGGGGCAGCAGGTCCTTGGCCAGGAGCACGCCGAGTACGTCGTCGTGGCTCTCGCCAATCACCGGGTAGCGCGAGTGCGCCGCGTCGATGACCGCCGGCAGGAACTCGCGGGGTGTCTGGCTGGCCTTGATGCTGATCATCTGCGAGCGCGGCACCATGATGTCGCGCACTTGCAGATCAGCCACCTGGATAGCGCCTTCGACGATGGCGAGGGCTTCGCTGTCCAGCAATTTGTTCTGATGGGCTTCGCGCAGCAGCTCAAGCAGCTCCTGGCGGTTTTTCGGCTCGTGGGCAAAAGCCTGGGTGAGTTTACCCAGCCATGACTTTTGCCCGTTGCTCGATCGGTCTTCGCTCATAGCCCTTACTCGTGGTCCTTGCTTGGTGTTTCTGAATGGGGGTGTTCGTCGCTTTCGTCGTCGGCATAAGGATCCGGATAGCCCAACTCAGCAAGCAACTCTCGTTCCAGTGCTTCCATTTCTTCGGCTTCTTCATCGTCGATATGGTCGAAACCCAACAGATGCAGACAACCGTGAATGACCAGATGAGCCCAGTGGGCGTCCAGTGCCTTGCCCTGTTCGGCGGCTTCCCGGGCCACGACGGGCACGCAGATAACCAGATCGCCAAGCAGGGGGATATCCAGCAGATCATCGGGAACGTCGGCGGGGAAGGACAGCACGTTAGTCGCATAGTCCTTGTGCCGCCAGGTGTTGTTCAGTTCGCGGCCTTCGGCTTCGTCGACCAGGCGAATGGTCAGCTCAGAGTCGGCGCTGCGCGCACGCAGGCCCATTTCGCACCACTGGCGAAACCGGGCTTCGGTGGGGGCGTCAGCGTCGCTGGCGATTTGCAGATCCAGCTCAAGCATCGCGGCGCGTATCCCGGCTGAAACCGTTGGTCTCATCGCTGGCGCGGCCTTCGTAACGCTCGTAGGCTTCGACGATGCGCTGCACCAACGGGTGGCGCACCACGTCCTTGGGCTTGAAGTGGGTGAAACTGATGCCCGGCACGTCCTTGAGCACCTCGATGACATGGTTCAGGCCCGACTTGGTGCCCTTGGGCAGGTCGACCTGGGTGATGTCACCGGTGATCACGGCGGTTGAACCGAAGCCGATTCGGGTCAGGAACATTTTCATCTGCTCGACGGTGGTGTTCTGACTTTCGTCGAGAATGATGAAGCTGTTATTAAGGGTGCGACCGCGCATGTAGGCCAGGGGCGCAACTTCGATCACCTGCTTCTCGATCAGTTTGGCCACGTATTCGAAGCCGAGCATCTCGTACAGCGCGTCGTAGAGCGGGCGCAGGTACGGATCGATCTTCTGCGCCAGGTCGCCGGGCAGGAAGCCGAGCTTTTCGCCCGCTTCGACCGCCGGACGCACCAACAGGATGCGACGGATCTGCTCGCGCTCCAGGGCATCCACCGCACAGGCCACTGCCAGGTAGGTCTTGCCCGTACCCGCAGGGCCGATGCCGAAGTTGATGTCGTTGCCAAGGATTTCCTTCACGTAGCGCTGCTGATTCAGGCCGCGCGGGCGAATCATGCCTTTCTTGGTGCGCAGGGCCACGCCGGGTTCGGCGGCCGGATGGTTATCCAGGCCTTCGACGCCGGATTCCTGCAGGAACAGGTGAACCATGTCCGGAGACAGCTCGGTGCCCTTGGTCTCGCGATAGAGACGACGCAGCAGGTTCTCGGCTGAGGTGGTGTTCTGGCGCGTGCCGATCAGTTCGAATTGATTGCCGCGGTTGCGGATTTCAATTTCCAGGCGTTGCTCGATCAAGCGCAGATGCTCGTCGAATTGCCCGCACAGATTGGCGAAGCGATGGGCCTCAAAGGGTTCGAGGATGAAATGATGAGGTTCTATGGGTGCGTTCAAGGTTGTTTTTAGCCGCCCGACGGCAATGGATATGGACCGAAGGATAACCCCGGCAGGGTGTGTGCGAAAGCTCTGACGTGTTTAAAACTCATCAGAGCTTGCACCTGCCGGGCATTACATCAGCAGCGAACCGCGCAGGGAGTGGGGTTGCGCGTCATCGATGTGTACGTCGACGAACTCACCGATCAGCTTCGGGTTGTCGCAGCGGAAGTTGACGATGCGGTTGTTTTCCGTGCGTCCCTGCAGTTCGCCAGGGTCTTTCTTCGAGTAGTCGGTGACCAGGATGCGCTGGGTGCTGCCGACCATTTGTCGGCTGATCTCGAAACCTTGCTGATTCAGACGGTGCTGCAAGGCGGCCAGCCGCTCTTTTTTCAGTGATTCCGGAGTGTCGTCCTTCAGGTCGGCCGCCGGAGTGCCGGGGCGCGGGCTGTAGACGAAGGAGAACGAGAAGTCGAAACCCACGTCCTGAATCAGCTTCATGGTGTTGTCGAAGTCTTTCTCGGTTTCGCCGGGGAAACCGACGATAAAGTCCGAACTGATACTGATGCCCGGCACGGCGGCCTTGAGCTTGCGCAGCTTGGACTTGTACTCGAGGGTGGTGTGGTTGCGCTTCATCGCCGCCAGCACGCGGTCCGAGCCCGACTGCACTGGCAGGTGCAGGTGTTTGACCAGCTCCGGGACTTCGGCGTGGGCCTGGATCAGGCTGTCGGAGAACTCCAGCGGGTGCGAGGTGGTATAGCGGATGCGGTCGATGCCGTCGATGGCGGCCACGACGCGAATCAGGTCGGCCAGGTCAGCCTGGCGGCCGCCTTCGGTGGTGCCGCGATAGCCATTGACGTTCTGCCCCAGCAGTGTCACTTCGCGCACGCCGTGTTCGGCCAGGTGAATGACCTCGCTAATGACGTCATCGAACGGGCGGCTGACTTCTTCGCCGCGGGTATAAGGCACCACGCAGAAGGTGCAGTACTTGCTGCAGCCTTCCATGACCGAGACATAGGCGCTCGGGCCATCGACCCGGGGCTCGGGCAGGTGGTCGAATTTTTCGATTTCCGGGAACGACACGTCGACCTGGGGCAGGCGCGTGACCCGAGCGGCATCGATCATTTCCGGCAGGCGGTGCAGGGTCTGCGGGCCGAATACCACGTCCACGTAGGGCGCGCGATCACGAATGGCCGCGCCTTCCTGGCTGGCCACGCAACCGCCGACGGCGATCACCATCTCCGGGTTGGCCAGTTTCAGTTCACGCCAGCGGCCCAGCTGGGAGTACACCCGGTCCTGAGCGCGCTCGCGGATCGAGCAGGTATTGAGCAGGATGACGTCGGCATCTTCCGCGCGAGCGGTGACTTCCAGGGCTTGATGTTCGCCCAGCAGATCGACCATGCGCGAGCTGTCGTACTCGTTCATCTGGCAACCGTGGGTTTCGATATAAAGCTTCTTGGCCATGCTTGATCATCAGGTGATTCAAAGAACCGCGCATTATAGGGACGGCGCTTGCGGGTTCCTAGCGTCGTCTGGCGAATGGGCATATAGTTCGCCTCTTCTTTTTACCGTGCCGATCAATACCCGCCTGCCATGACCAAACGCGAAGCTCCAATCTACAAGGTGATTTTCCTCAATCAGGGACAAGTGTTCGAAATGTACGCCAAGCAGATCTATCAAAGTGATCTGTGGGGGTTTCTGGAGGTGGAGGAATTCGTCTTCGGCGAGCGCACGACTGTTGTGGTTGATCCCAGCGAAGAAAAGCTCAAGGCGCAGTTCGAAGGCGTCGTGCGCAGCTTCGTGCCCATGCATTCGATCGTGCGCATCGACGAGGTCGAGCGCATGGGCACGCCAAAGATCAGTGAAGCGCGCGGCACCAGCAACGTAATGCCATTCCCCATGCCGATGCCGGAGAAGTAACCGGCCTCAGTTCTGCTGGGGTTGCAGTTGCGGTGCCAGTGCGGGTGCCGCAGCGCCAGGCGCCGGGGCTGTGCTGTTGGGATCAGGCAGGGGCGCGAAGGGCGAACGACCTTCGGCAGACTGCAGCTCTTGCAGGTAATTGCGGAAAATCTGGCCCAGCACCTGGGTAGCCACTTCCAGCTCGTCACGGCGCATGTGCGATGACACTTCATCCGCGCTGTCCAGCGCATCTTCAGAGCCATTGACCGCCGCCATCTTCAGCACGATGTAGGCCTGAATATTGTTGGCCTGCACACCTTCGCCCTTGAAGAACATCAGGCCAAGCTGGTACTGCGCCTGGGCATGGCCCTGCAGCGAGGCTTTCTCAAAGAAATTGAGCGCCTGCGCCAAGTCACGAGGGGCGTGTTTACCGTCGTAGTAAAATTCACCCAACTCGTATTGCGCCTGCGCATCCCCGGCCTTGGCGGCTTCCTGACAGGCAGCCAGCGCCGTCGGCAGGTTGTCCGGCTGGGTATTGAGGGTGCAGCGACCCACCGCTGGGATCAACAACGAGTTGCCACCTGCATTCGCCAGCAGGGGATGAATAAGCAACAGGCAGCCCAATGCAAGGGTGCGGCCGGTGCGGTTCATGGGAATCGACATACCTCTGAAAAGGTGCGGGCGTACCCGTCCAGCTAAACGTGCTGGCTGCGCATTATGAAATAAGCGGGGCCAACCTTACAAAGTCTTTACGGATTTTCTGCTGCACGGGCTTGAAATGCCTGTTTTTGCTCAGGATTGATAGTCCGTAGGGGCGGCTGTGGGACCGGCTTTAGCCGGGAAAGCGATGGAGTAGACGATACAGATGTATCAGTCATGCTGCCGCCTTCCCGGCTAAAGCCGGTCCCACAAGGAATCCCATATAGGTTTTCCAGACTTATTTCAGCGCCGCAAACGCCTTCTCGGCCGCATCGAGGGTCAGTTTCAGTTCGGTTTCGCCGTGGGCGATAGAAGTAAAGCCGGCTTCGAACGCGCTCGGCGCCAAGTACACACCACCTTCGAGCATCAAGTGGAAGAAGCGCTTGAAGCGTTCTGCATCGCTGGTCATGACGTCTTCGAAGGTAACAATGGCGCTGGCGGAGCTGAAATAAAGACCGAACATGCCGCCCGCCTGGGTCGTTACGAACGGGATACCGGCGGCGTCGGCGCGCTCTTGCAGGCCAGCGAGCAGGCGGCGGGTGTATTCGCTCAGCTCGTCATGGAAGCCCGGACGGCTGATCAAGCGCAGGGTAGTGAGGCCCGCCGCCATGGCCAGGGGGTTGCCCGACAGCGTACCGGCCTGATAGACCGGGCCCAGCGGGGCGATATGCGACATGATTTCGCGCTTGCCACCGAAGCAGCCCACCGGCATTCCGCCGCCGATGATCTTGCCGAAGGTGCTCAGGTCCGGCGTTACGCCGTAGTAAGCCTGGGCGCCGCCGAGGGCAACGCGAAAGCCGGTCATCACTTCGTCGAAGATCAGCACCACGCCGTATTGATCACACAACGCGCGCAGGCCTTGCAGGTAGCCAGGAGCAGGCGGCACGCAGTTCATGTTGCCAGCGACCGGCTCGACGATGATGCAGGCCACGTCCTGACCGACTTCGGCAAGCAGGACGCTGACCGCTTCCAGATCGTTGAACGGCACGGTCAGGGTATGTTTGGCGAATGCGGCAGGTACGCCCGGCGAGCTCGGCACGCCCAGGGTCAGGGCGCCGGAACCGGCCTTGACCAGCAGGCTGTCGGAGTGGCCGTGGTAGCAACCCTCGAACTTGATGATGCTGTCGCGACCGGTGAAACCACGGGCCAGGCGGATGGCACTCATGGTCGCTTCGGTGCCGGAGCTGACCATGCGCACCATTTCCATCGACGGCACGATGGAGCAGACCAGGTCGGCCATCTCGGTTTCCATGGCCGTCGGCGCGCCGTAGGACAGACCGTGCTCCAGCTGATTGCGCACGGCGTCCAACACTTCCGGATGGCTGTGACCCAGGATCATCGGCCCCCAGGAACCGACGTAATCGACATAACGCTTGTCGTCTTCATCGGTGACATAGGCGCCGACCGCATGTTTGAAGAACAACGGCGTACCGCCCACGCTCTTGAAAGCGCGAACCGGTGAGTTGACGCCACCGGGGATGTGTTTCTGGGCGTTGGCGAACAGGGTTTCAGAACGGGACATGGTCGGGTCTCTGCTGGTGAACCGGAAAGTCTGTTTACGCCCGGCGGGGCGAGAGGAGGGGCACTATAACAAATGCCGGGGGGCTCAACCTGTATGCGAATTGCTGCATGGGGTCTATTGTGGTGAGCGGGCGGCGTTGCGAATTACCCGCGAATACGATTTTCCATCCTCGGCATATATATCGGATGTACCGGCCTCTTCGCGGGCAAGCCTCGCTCCCACGACGTCTGTGCCAGCCCGCTCGGGAGGCAGATGTCCGAATCCAGCCAGACTTTCCCCGAGTGCTGGATTACAGTTCGAGCCATGAACACTCTCGATCCCGAAGTCTGCTACGCCGCCTTTGTCGCCCGTGACCGCCGTTTCGATGGCTGGTTTTTCATGGGGGTGTCATCGACCGGTATCTATTGCCGCCCGATGTGCCCGGTGCGCGCGCCGAAAGCTGTGAATTGCAGCTTCTACCCGAACGCCGCTGCAGCCGAACAGGCCGGTTTCCGCCCGTGCTTGCGTTGCCGCCCGGAACTGGCACCCGGTCATGGCCTGATCGATATGTCCAGTCGCCTGGCCCAGGCAGCGGCGCGGCTGATCGAGGATGGCTATCTCAATGGTCGTAATCTGGTCGCCCTGGCGGCGCGGGTCGGGGTGACGGACCGGCATTTGCGGCGGATCTTCGAGGCCGAGTTCGGTGTTTCCCTGCTCGATTATGTGCAGACCCAGCGGCTCCTGATCGCCAAGCGCCTGCTGACCGACACCGGCCTGTCCATGGCGCAAGTAGCCCTGACTTCGGGGTTTGGCAGCGTGCGGCGCTTCAATGACGTGTTTCAGGCGCAATACGGGCTCAATCCCCTGCGCCTGAAAAAAGCTGTGCATGTGCCCGGTGCCGCCACGCTGCGCTTCGAGCTGTCCTACCGGCCACCCTATGCCTGGGAGGGCGTGCTGGCCTTTCTCGCTCATCGCTGCATTGCCGGGGTCGAGCATATCGACAGCAGTTGTTATGCCCGCACTCTGGAAGTCGAGCAGGGTGGCAAGCGCTTGACTGGCTGGGTCAGTGTGACTCATGCGCCGCAGCGGCACGCCTTGGTGGTGACGGTTTCGGCCTCGCTGCAAAGTGCAATCGTACAAGTGCTGGCGCGTTTGCGGCGGTTGTTCGACACCGGTTGCCGGCCCGATCTGGTGGACGAGCATTTGCATCTGCTGTCCGCCGATTTACCCGGCATGCGCGTACCTGGGGCGGTGGATGGCTTTGAAGTTGCCGTGCGTGCGGTGGTCGGCCAGCAGGTTTCCGTGGCCAGGGCGCGAGTCGTGCTGGGGCGTATCGCCGAGCGCTTCGGTACTCCCGTCGCGGATGCGCCCCACGGTCTGACCCACGCCTTTGCCATGGCCGAGGCGCTGGCTTCACTGGACGCGGAAGAACTGATCACCACCGGCCTGATCCGCATTCGCGCCGAGGCGATCATTGCCGTCGCCCGGGAAGTCGCTGAAGGGCGCGTCGTTCTGGAACCACTGGTGCCTTTGGAGGAAACCCTGGCGGCCCTGCGGCATATTCGCGGTATCGGCGAGTGGACGGTGCAGTACATCGCCATGCGTGCTCTGGGCTGGCCCAATGCCTTTCCCGAGGGGGATGCCGTGCTGAAGAAACATCTTGCGTGTGCCTCGGCCGCGCAACTCAATGAACACGCCAGTCAGTGGGCGCCCTGGCGGGCCTATGCCACGGTGCATGTCTGGCGTTTATACGAGGAGGCAAAGCAATGATTCCCGGCTATCTGGTCGCAAGCCCGTTGGGCGACATCGCCCTGCGCGCCGAAGATGACGCCCTGACCGGCGTGTATTTCGTCGGACAGAAGTATTACCCCGAGTTGGTCCTGGTCACCGACGTGCGCCATGTACCGCGAGTGATCAGCATGGCTCAGGAACAATTGACCGAGTTCTTTGCCGGGCAGCGCCGTGAGTTCGAACTGCCCCTGCGCTTTCGCGGCACGCCGTTTCAGGAGCAGGTCTGGCGCGAACTGGCGCGCATCCCTTACGGCGAGTTGTTGTCTTATGGCGCAATGGCGAAAAAGATGGGCCTGAGCGCCGGGCATTCCCGGGCGGTCGGCACAGCCAATGGCAAGAACCCGATTTCGATCATTGTCCCTTGTCATCGGGTGATTGGTGCCAGTGGCGACCTGACGGGTTATGCCGGCGGCGTCGAGCGCAAGCGCGCCCTGCTGGCGCTGGAGAACAACAACGGTATGGCTGAGTTCGCCTTCGAGCTGGTCAGCCGCAACTGACCGGCAGGTTCAGGCTTATTTTCTCAACAGATCGTTGAAGGCCCGAGCGCGACGGGTCACTTCCTGCGGGGTGTCTGCGCCGAACAGGCCATGCACCACGGCCAGCAGATCGGCGCCATGGGCAACCAATTGCGGCGCGTTGTCCAGGGTGATGCCGCCGATCACCGCAATGGGCAGGTGGACCTTGGCCCGCACCTGCTCCAGCAGTTCCAGCGGTACGGCCGGGGCATCGGGTTTGGTCTGGGAGTTGAAGAAGCGTCCGAAGGCGACATAGCTGGCACCGTCGGCCTTGGCCCGTTCAGCCAGCTCCAATTTGCCGTGACAGGTCGCGCCGACAATCGCTTTGTGCCCAAGCAGCGCCCGGGCATCGGGCAGCGAGCCGTCGGTCTGCCCCAGATGCACGCCCACGCCCAGGCGGGCGGCCAGTTCGGCGTCATCGTTGATGATCAGTTGGGTCTTGTAGCGCTCGCATAACTTGAGCAGCTCGCTGGCCTCGCGCAAGCGACGCGAATCGTCGCCACTCTTGTCGCGGTATTGAAGCAGGGTGACGCCGCCCTCAAGGGCCGCCTCGACGTAAGACAGGAATTTGCCAGCCAACAATTGGTTGTCGGTAATGGCATACAGGCCACGCAGTTTCATAAAGGTGCCTCATGACGTGGCGTTACGAGCAGAAATCCAGGGGCAGGCGGCGGGGCACGAACTGCCCTTTGCCCAGCTGTTCAGCGTCGCGTAACGTGCGCCAAGTGTAGTCCAGTGCTGTCTCGACGGCGCTGACCAGATCCTGTCCAAGTGCCAGGCGGCCAGCCAGGGCGCTGGCCAGGGTGCAGCCGGAACCGTGGTAGCTGCCGGGCAGACGCTGGCAGGTGAAAGTGCGGGTCGTGCCGTCGCGGCTGTACAGGCGGTTATGGATCTCCTGCTCGTCGCCGTGACCGCCGGTGATCAGCAAGTGCTCGACGAAAGGCAACAATTTGGCCGCGCATTCATCCGCCGAGCCTTGCGGCAGTTCGGCGAGAATCCGTGCTTCGGGCAGGTTGGGCGTGGCGATTTTCGACAGCGGCAGCAGGCGCTCGCGCATGGCATAACCGACTTCGTCCTTGCCCAGACGACCACCGCCACCGGCACGCAGCACCGGATCGCAGACCAGCGGCAAATGTGGGTGCGCCTGCAACAGTTCGACGACGGTGTCGACCATCTCCAAAGATCCGAGCATGCCCAGCTTCACCGCCGCAACGATGGAGTCATTGAGCACGGCATTGGCCTGGGCCAGGACCCACTCGCGATCCAGTACGCGGAAGTCGCTGACATTAACGGTGTCTTGCACGGTCAAGGCGGTGACTGCCGGAGCGGCATGGCAACCCTGGGCGAGCAGGGCTTCGATATCTGCCTGCAGACCGGCACCACCACTGGGATCGTGGCCGGAAAGGCAGAGGACAACGGGACGGGAATTATAGATAGTCATGGCGCGCGAGCTTACCACTAAACCTTTTTCCGGGCCGCTGGGGCTGGAGGGATTTTTTAAGCGAAAAGAGTGCGCTGATCGCACCGAAAATGGTTTTTTTTTCGTTTTAAAGTCTTGAAAGGCCCGTACTAGAGCCTTCCGTTACAAGCCAAAACATTACGCCATTCCCACGCAGAGCGGCTATGCTTGAACTTTCGCGCTTCTCCAGCGGCAAGATGTACATTCTATTGCGCTGGGTTAGACAGGTCATGGAGGGGCCTTGACACAGCCAGCCGTTGTTTAAGGTTGTTTGACGCTTATTCCAAAAACAGGAATCTGCCGATCGCTTCGCTTCACAGGGACAGGAAGACGAACAGCGTTATCAGGCAGGCCATGCTGGGGCCGTATGCGCTATTTGCTGATAATCCTGGTCGCCTGGCTGCCGTTGCTGGCTGCTGCCGTCGAGTTCGACGAGCACACCCGCACGATGGTGCTCGGCCGCGCCGTGCAGGTACTGGAAGATCCAGGCGGTCAGGCATCGATCCATGACGTCAGCTCGACCGCCATGGCCGCGGCGTTCCGGCCGTTGCAGGCCGATGCCCTCAACGCGGGCTTTTCCAGCTCGGCGTTCTGGCTGAAAGTCGAGCTGCTGTATCGCCCCAAAAACCTTGCGATTCACCGCGACTGGCTGCTGGATGTGGCGTATCCGCCCCTGGACTACGTCGACTTGTACCTGCCCGACGCCAGCGGGCAGTTGCAACTGGCGGTACGCACCGGCGACATGCTGCCGTTTGCCAGCCGCCAGATCCGGCAGAACAGTTACCTGTTCGCCCTGCCTTTGCACCCTGGCGAGGCCATGACCCTGTACCTGAGGGTCGCTGGCCATGGCTCGATCCAGGTGCCGCTCAACCTGTGGTCCAGCCACGCCTTCCTGGAAATGCAACCCGCGAGCATCTATGTCTGGGGCCTGAGCTATGGTGTGCTGTTTGGATTGCTGGTCTACAACCTGTTTATCTACTTCGGTGTGCGTGACCGCAGTTACCTGTATTACCTGATGTATATCGCTTCATTTGGCTTTTATCAGGTCTCGGTAAACGGCACCGGGGTTGAGTTTCTCTGGCCGAACAGCCCGTGGTGGACCAACGCGGCGACGCCGTTCCTGGTCTCGGCTTCGGTGTTCTTTGCCTGTCAGTTCTCCCGCACCTTCCTGCAGACACCCAGATTGGGAGAATGGATCGATTGGCTATTGCGCCTGGTAATGGGCGCGGCGGTCGGTGTCATGGTGCTGTCGTTGCTGCCCGATTGCACCATTGCCTTGCGGCTGGTGACTGCGTTGGTGATGTTATTCGCAGTAGTGGTTCTTTCTGCGGGAATCGTCGCCTTGAAAAAGGGCGTGTCCCTGGCGCGCTATTTCGTCGTGGCCTGGTCGATCTTTCTGCTGGGCAGTCTGATTCACGGGCTGATGCTGATCGGCTATCTGCCCAATACCGTATTTACCCTGTACATCTGGCAGATTTGTTCCGCGCTGGAAGTGGCGTTGTTGTCGCTGGCCCTGGCAGCACGGATAAACCTGATGCGCGCGCAACAGGCGCAAACCCTGCTTGAAGCCGGTCAAGCCCTGGAACAGTTGAACCAGGAGCTGGCCACCAGCAATCGTCTTAAAGACGAATTCCTCGCGACCCTGACCCACGAACTGCGCACCCCGATGAATGGCGTGATCGGTTCCCTTGAGCTGATGGAGACGGTGGAACTCAGCGAGGAGCTTGCCCAGTACCAACAGACCGCTGCCGGTTCCGCCGAGGACATGATGGGCATGATCAATGGCATTCTGACCCTGACCGAATTGCAGGCCGGTCGCCTGCATGCCGAGCAGCAGCCTTTCTCTGTGGAGCGGCTGTTTGCCCAGTTGCATCGTCAGTTTCTGCCCGCAGCCCAGGCCAAGGGCCTGGCATTGCTCGTGACGCGGGAGGCGCAATTACCCGATGACCTGCTCGGCGACGCCGCGAGGTTGCGCCAGTGCCTGGAGTGTCTGCTGGACAATGCGATCAAATTTACCCGCGAAGGCTCGATTCAACTGCGTGCGGGTGCGGAGTACGGGCCCAACGGCGATGCCTGGCTGCTGCTTGACGTGATCGACAGCGGCATCGGTTTTGACTGTAAGCATGCCTCGACCCTCTACCAGTGTTTCTTCCAGGTCGACGGCTCGATGACCCGCGAGCACGGTGGTCTGGGGATCGGCCTGGCCATTTGTCGGCAATTGATCGAATTGCAGGGTGGCCAGTTGAGTCATCAATCGATGCCAGGGCAGGGCAGTCGATTTACCCTGCGTTTGCCGTTGAGGTTTGGCCAATATGTGAGTTTGCCCCTCAAGCAGAACGCCATTAACTGATGTGGGACCGGCTTTAGCCGGGAGGGCACCTTTGTTGATTCAGAAAATGTGGCGGATGTACCTGCCCTTTCCCGGCTGAAGCCGGTCCCACAGATATCATTCCAATCTGGATGGTCGCGTTATGCAATGCATCTAGGCGGAATTCAATACGCCGGGCAACTTCAATAACCCCCTCTACTTCGTCATGAATGGCACTTTTTAATGCCATCTGCCCATGCTTCACTTCGACTCTTGCGCAATCGCCAGGAGAACCGCCATGAACCTGCATCAGTTCGCCGAAACCCACGAAGTCACCAACCAGCCGCCGTCACTGGACGGCCTGAACCTGTGGCGCGCCGATCTGCCGTTGCAGGCCTGGACCCAGCGTTTCGGTGCCGGTTGGGCGAGTTCGCGGATCGATGCCTACGGTGCTCTGGCCGGTGGCCCGTTGATGGAGGCGGGGTTCCTGGCCAATCAGAACAAGCCGGTCTTTGCCAGCCATGACCGCTATGGCCATCGCATCGATCTGATCGAATTTCATCCGGCCTATCACCAGTTGATGAAGGCGGCGGTCGAGCATGGCATCCCGTCCCTGCCCTGGACCGACCCGCAGCCCGGCGCCCATGTTGCTCGCGCCGCCATGAGTTATATGCACAGCCAGGCCGAAGCGGGCAGCGGTTGCCCCCTGACCATGACCTTCGCCAGCGTCCCGGCCCTGCGCCTGCAACCGGACCTGGCCGAGATCTGGCTGCCGAAAATCCTCGCCCGCGAATACGACCCGCGCAATGTCGGCATCGAACACAAAGCAGGTGCCACGATCGGCATGGCCATGACCGAGAAGCAGGGTGGCACCGACGTCCGTGCTAACACCACCAAGGCTTGGCCGGTGGGCGCGGGCGGTCCGGGGCAGGCCTATGAGCTGGTCGGGCATAAGTGGTTCTGCTCGGCGCCGATGTGCGATGCCTTCCTCACTCTGGCCCAGACCGACAAGGGCCTGACCTGCTTCCTGCTGCCGCGTCACCGACCTGATGGCAGCCGCAACGAGTTCTACATCCAGCGCCTGAAAAACAAGCTGGGCAACTGGTCCAACGCCTCCAGCGAGGTGGAATTTCGCGGTGCCCTGGCCTGGATGATCGGCGAAGAAGGCCGTGGCGTGCCGACCATCATCGAGATGGTGGCCATGACCCGCTTCGACTGCATGGTCGGTTCCAGCGCCCTGATGCGTCAGGCCCTGACCCAGGCTACCCACCATTGCGCCCATCGTCAGGTCGGCGGGCGGCTGCTCAGCGAACAGCCTTTGATGCAGAACGTCCTCGCCGACCTGGCCCTGGAAAGCGAAGCCGCGTTGGCCTTGAGCCTGCGCATGGGCCGGGCACTGGATCATCTGGATGACTCCCATGAGGCGCGGTTTACCCGGCTGGTCACGGCGGTGGGCAAGTACTGGATCTGCAAACGGGCGCCCGCGATGATCAACGAAGCCGCCGAGTGCATGGGCGGTGCCGGTTACGTCGAAGACAGCATCCTGCCGAGGCTGTATCGCGAGGCGCCGGTCAACTCGACCTGGGAAGGCTCCGGCAATGTGCAGTGCCTCGACGTACTGCGTGCCTTGTCCAAAGAGCCCGGCGTGCTCGATGCCTTGTTCGATGAGTTGGGCGACGGCCATGGCGACCGGCGTCTGGCTGCGCATATCGGCCAATTGAAAGCGGCATTCAAGGACACCGGCGATATCCAGTACCGCGCCCGTCAGCTGACTGAAGACATCGCCCTGGCCTTGCAGGCCAAATTGCTGCTGGAGGCGGGGCAGGCCTGCGTCAGTGACGGCTTTATCGCCGGACGTCTGGGTGAGGGTGGGCGGGTATATGGCGCATTGCCACGAGGTGTCGATGTCGAAGCGTTGGTGGCGCGGGCTTCGCCGCAGGTGGCATGATGAAGGCCTGCAAGATCAGACAGGATGCGTAACGTGACCGAAGCTTTTGTTGTCGTTGAAACCGCCGAGCAAGCCGTGGACCGGCTTGCCGAGCTGCATGACCGTGGGACCAAGGCCCTGAGCCAGGCCCTCAAGCGCTATCTGAAAGACCGTGTCGAACCCGATGCCGAGCAGCGTGCGCTGTTTCGTTATCCTGAATTGCGCCTGACCTACGTCGCTCATGGCGAAGTGCCTACGACCACGCGGGCCTACGCCAAGGTGCAGTTGCCCGGTACTTACAGCGTCACCGTGACCCACCCCGCAGCCTTCCGCAAATACCTGCTGGAACAGCTGCGCCCGTTGATGAATGATTTTACCGTCACGGTCGAAGTCGGCGTCAGCGAGCAGAATATTCCGTACCCCTACGTGGTTGAGCAGGGTGATGAGCTGGCTGGCTCCGGCGTCACGGCTGCCGCCCTGGCGCGGGTTTTTCCCAGCACCGATTTGTCCGCCGCCACCGATGGCATCGCCGACGGTCTGTACGACTGGGCCAACACCGACCCGCTGCCCCTGGCCTTGTTTGACGCCGCGCGGGTGGATTTCTCCCTGCGCCGTCTGGTGCATTACACCGGCAGCGACTGGCGCCATGTGCAGCCGTGGATCCTGCTGACCAACTACCACCGCTACGTCGACCAGTTCATCCTCCACGGCCTTGAACAGTTGCGCGAAGATCCGCGCTTTATCCGCATGGTCCTGCCGGGCAACGTCGTGGTCGACAAGAGCATGGACAACGGCGAGGCCCAGGCCATCGTCGCCAGTGTGGTCTGGCACCGCTACCAGATGCCGGCCTATCACCTGATCGCCGAAGATGGTCACGGTGTGACTCTGGTGAACATTGGCGTCGGCCCGTCCAACGCCAAGAACATCACCGACCACCTGGCCGTGCTGCGTCCGCATTGCTGGCTGATGATCGGTCACTGCGGCGGCCTGCGCCAATCCCAGACCATCGGCGACTACGTGCTGGCCCACGCCTACATGCGTCGCGACGGCATTCTTGATCGGGTCCTGCCGCCGAATATCCCGATTCCGGCCCTGGCCGAAGTGCAACTGGCCTTGCAAGAGTCCGCAGCGCAGATCACCGGCGAGCGTGGCGACGAGCTGAAAAAACGCCTGCGTACCGGCACCGTATTGACTTACGACGATCGCAACTGGGAGCTGCGCTGGGCACAGGAGCGTCCGCTGATCAATCTGTCCCGCGCCGTGGCCGTGGATATGGAAAGCGGCACCATCGCCGCCCAGGGTTATCGCCTGCGCGTGCCGTATGGCACCTTGCTCTGTGTCTCGGACAAGCCGCTGCACAGCGAAATCAAGCTACCGGGCTCGGCCAACGCCTTCTACGAGCGTGCGGTCAGCCAGCACTTGAAGATCGGTATCGCCGCCCTGGACCTGTTGCGTGCACAGCTGAACTCGTTGCACTCACGCAAACTGCGCAGTTTCGACGAGCCGCCGTTCCGTTGATTGTCAGCTAGAAATTGCCAGCCAGAGAGAGGGCCACTACAGTGGCCCTCTTTGTTTGCAACGATCCGAAACGCCCATGTCCCGCATCCAACGCCCCGCTCCCCGTCGCCCTGCCGCCGCCCCTCGTCGCGTCGCCAAGGCCCCGCCTGCCGAGCCCCGGCTGATCCTGTTCAATAAACCCTTCGATGTGCTGACGCAATTCAGCGACGGCGAAGGGCGGGCGACACTCAAGGATTTTATCGAGATCCCCGGCATCTACCCGGCCGGGCGTCTGGATCGTGACAGCGAAGGTCTGTTGCTGCTGACCAATGACGGCCAGTTGCAGGCGCGGATTGCCGATCCCCGGCATAAACTGGCCAAAACCTATTGGGTGCAGGTCGAGGGCGAGCCCAGCGAACAACAGCTTCAGCAATTGCGCGATGGCGTCGAACTGAACGATGGCCCGACACTACCCGCCCAGGCGCGACAGTTGGACGAACCCGAGCTGTGGCCGCGTAACCCGCCGGTGCGCTTTCGCAAAAGCGTGCCGACGAGTTGGCTGGAATTGATCATCAAGGAAGGGCGCAACCGCCAGGTGCGGCGCATGACCGCCGCCGTGGGCCTGCCAACGCTGCGGCTGGTGAGGGTCAGGATCGGCGATTGGAGTATCGAAGGACTGGATCAGGGGCAGTGGCGGGAAGTACCGGCGAAACTGTGATCAGTGGCCGGATTCTATATAGGCGATCACCACGCTTTTGATGACGAAGGCGAACACCCCCAGGCCCAGGGCGAAGAACAGGATGAAAGTGCCGAACTTGCCGGCCTTGGACTTCTTCGCCAGATCCCAGACGATAAAGCCCATGAAACCGATCAGGACCGTGACCAGGATGGTCATCATCCATTCTTCGAATACCGCAGGATCCATCACCCATCTCCGCTGGCGAAATGCGCGGCAATTATAGGCGCTTGCGCATAATCGCTGCCTGCGGCTGATGTACGCAGGGTAGGAGGAGTCTGCTATCTAACCTGTGGGACCGGCTTTAGCCGGGAAGGTGGTTTTGAATGCCCGAAATATGTATCGGATGTACCGGCCTCTTCCCGGCTGAAGCCGGTCCCACATTGGATTCTCACGTGCGTAAATGCGTCAACGGCAATTCCGTACTCGCCAGGACTTGATTGAGCACAAAGCTCGAACGTACGCTGGTCACGCCTTCGATGCGGGTCAGGTGGCCGAGCAGCAGTTTCTGGTAGTGGTCCATGTCCGCCACCACCACCTTGAGCTGGTAGTCGGCATCCATCCCGGTGACCAGGCTGCATTCCAGCACCTGGGGCAGGTTGCGGATCTGTTGTTCGAAGTGCTCGAAACGCTCTGGCGTATGCCGGTCCATGCCGATCAGCACATAGGCCGTCAGGCTCAGACCGAGCTTCTTGCGATCCAGCAATGCGACCTGGCGGACAATATAGCCGTCATCTTCCAGCTGCTTGACCCGACGCGAGCAGGGCGAGGGCGACAGGCCAATGCGTTCGGCCAGTTCCTGATTGGAAATGCGGGCATCACGCTGCAATTCCGCCAAAATGCTCAAGTCATATCTGTCGAGTTTGCTCACGAGATTCCCCTTTATTGGTTCGATTGCGCTGAATTATTCATCTTTGGGTAAAAATTGCGCAAGTGCTATTTCGTTGAGCAATATTCGCAATCCGCTGCCGCACGTAAAAGCCTATTCTTTTTCACAGAATCACTGCCCGGACACAGCGTCCAGCGCGGCCCGCCGAATCAGGCCGGCCGCAACCGCCAACCCCAAAGGGTTGGGCAGGTTACCGGGCTACATACTGTCCAGAAGACGGCATGAGGTGAGCCGACGCCAGAAGCGTTGAGCCAGGACGAAATTCCCAAAGGGGGCCAGACGTGGCCCCCTTTTTCTTTATCTGTACGCTTTGTTCGTGACACCGCTTGCGGCCTGCTAGAGTGCGGCGAACGACGCACCATTGGTGCAGTCCAACCCTTATCTATTGTCGTTTGGCAGTGAGGCAAGCATGAAATCGGGCATCTGGCAGTTGGCCGGTGTAACTCTCTTGTGTATGAGCATCTCTGCTCAGGCACTGGCGGATGATCGCGACGATTCCAATCGTCAGGATCAGCTGCGGGGCGAGCGTCGCGAGCAGAACAACAACGCGCAGCAACAGCAGCAGCAACAGATCCAGCGCCAGCAACAACAGCAGGTGCAGCAGGTTCAGCAAAATCAGGAGCGGCAGATTCAGCAGCAACAGAATCAGCAGCGCCAGGTCGAGCGCCAGCAACAGCAGCAAATTCAGCAGAATCAGCAAAACCAGCAGCGTCAGATTCAGGAACAACAGAATCAGCAGCGTCAGGTTGAACGTCAGCAACAGCAGCAGATTCAGCAGAACCAGCGTAATCAAGAGCGGCAGATCCAAGAGCAGCAGAATCAGCAGCGCCAGAACGAACGCCAGCAGGCGCAGCAGCGTCAGAACAATCTGCCGATCCAGGGCGGCCCGCGCGAAGCCTGGCAGACTCAGCCACCGCGCGAGGGGCACTACCGCGATATCCCGCGCAACAACAATAATTACCGGCCCAATGACCGCTGGCCAGGGCGCCCCGACGGCCATGGCAACGGCTGGGGCCCGGGCCCGCAGTATCGACCGGGTTACGAAATCGACCGGGTGCCGGGCGGCTACTCGCGCATTCCGTATCGCGGCCAGGACTACTTCTATTCAGGCGGCTATTGGTATCGCCCACAAGGCCCGCGCTATGTCGTCGTGACCCCACCTTATGGCGCGCGGGTGCGCAGCCTGCCGTCCTATTCCAGTGAAGTCTGGGTCGGTGGTGCGCTGCTGTTTCTCGCCGCCGGCACCTACTACGCCTATCAGCCGGATACCCAGGACTATGTCGTAGCCAATCCGCCGGCCAACGTCGATCCGGGTTATGTCCAGCAACCGCCACCACAGCAGATCCAGCAACAGCCCGTGCAGCAGCAAGGCCAGCAACCGGGTACCCAGTACGACCCGCAGTTCTCCACGGTCAACGGCCAGAGCCAGGAGCAGATGGGGCAGGATCGCTACGAGTGCTACATGCTGTCGGTGCAGCAGACCGGCCTGGACCCGGCCAATGTCACTTATCAGCCGGATCCGAGCCTGATTGACGCCTATCGCCGCTCGATGACCGACTGCCTGCTCAAGCGCGGTTATAGCGTCAACTTCAACTGACCGCAGACGTCATCACCACTTCCTGAGGGTCGGCGTGCACCAGCACTTCGGCCTTCGGGTATTCACGGTTGATCGCTTCGGCGGCGCGGTCGCACAGGCCGTGGGCCACCGACAGGGTCAAATCCCCCGGCAACTCCAGATGCAACTGCACGAACCAGTGGTTGCCGGAAATGCGCGTGCGCAAGTCGTGGGCGCCGAGTACGCCGGGTACGCTGCGCGCCAGTTCCAGCATGCGCGCGCTGACGTCTACGGGCAGTTCCTCATCCATCAGTACCGACACGGTTTCCTTGGCGATGGAGAAGGCGCTCCAGAGGATATACACAGCAATCCCCAGGCCGAACCAGGCATCCAGTTGCTGCCAGCCGAACCAGGCCAACACCAGCGCGCAGAGGATACTGAGATTGAGCAGCATGTCGGAGCGGTAGTGCAGCGAGTCGCCCCGCACGGCTGCCGAGCCGGTTTCTTTGATCACGCGATGCTGCAGAACCAAGAGCGCTGCGGTCAGGACCAGGGACAGCAGAATCACCACGATACCCAGTCCGGGAGCTGACATTGGCTCGGGATGCTGGATGCGCTCGATGGCCTGGAAACCGATCAGAAACGCACTCACCGCAATGAACAGCGCCTGGGCCATGCCCGACAGCGCCTCGGCCTTGCCGTGCCCGTAACGGTGATCGTCGTCGGCGGGGCGCAGGGCATAGTGCACCGCCAGCAGATTGAGAAACGAGGCGGCGCCATCGAGTAACGAGTCGGTCAGGCCAGCCAGCAGGCTCACCGACCCGCTCAGCCACCAGGCCACGGCCTTGGCAACGATCAGAATGCTGGCCACGGCCAGGGAAGACCGGGTAGCAAGGCGCAACAGGCGGGCGTGTTCAGGACTGGTGCTCATGACGCTTCCTTACAAGGCTCAGGCCGAGGGTGACAGACCGAACATGGCCAGTTGTTGCACGCTGCCCTTGTGCTGGATCAGGCGCGGATCGTCCAGCGGCAGGCTGCGGCCCAGCTCGGTTTTGAGGATGGCCTGCAACTTGGAATTATCGACGCTGCCGTCGGCATTGATGGCCGGTTGCAGTTTTTGCGGATCAACCTGGGACGTCTGATTGTTGGGGAAATAGATGGCACCGGTGGTGAAGTCGATGCCGAAGGCGATCAGGCCGGGAATGATATAGAACAGCAGGCCGATGGCGTCGAACGCGGCAATCGCCGGGTCGATATGGCCGTCGATCTGGCCACGGCGCTCAGGATAGAAAATGCTGCCGCAAGCGGTCAGTTGAGCAAGCAGGGTGGCGACCAGCACGCCGCCGAGGACACGGGATTGAATGCGCATGAAAAGCTCCTGATGAACGAAAGAACGCCAATATACAAGCAAGGTTAAGACTGTGGGTGATTGCCCGTTGTTCAAATAGCCCTTGTGGGGGTTGCCCCAGCTTCCCTGACACCGCGCTGTCGCGATGCAAACACAGGCCCATGTGGGACCGGCTTCAGCCGGGAAGGCGCAGGCAGGATTAACACATTTTTATCGCCTGCCCCCTTCCCGGCTGAAGCTGGTCCCACGAAAATCACGCTGACTCAGTTGGTCAGGCTGTGTTTGATAAGCGCCACCCCTTGCAGCAGTTCTGGGAGTGATCAAGCAGGCCTCGTATACTCAGCGGCCAGCCTTGGAGCCTGCATGATTTCTCTACCCATCGACGCTGTTCTACCGCAGTTGCGTGACGCCCTGGCGACGCGCCATGAAGCCGTGCTCGAAGCGCCCCCCGGCGCCGGCAAGACCACCCGTGTGCCCCTGGCCCTGTTGCATGAGCCTTGGTTGGCCGGGCAAAAGATTCTCATGCTCGAACCCCGGCGCCTGGCGGCACGGGCGGCGGCTGAGCGGCTGGCGTCGGAGCTGGGTGAGAAGGTCGGGGAAACCGTCGGCTACCGCATTCGCCTGGATAGCAAAGTCGGGCCAAATACACGCATCGAAGTGGTCACCGAAGGCATCCTCACTCGCCGATTGCAGGACGACCCCGCACTGGAAGGCGTGGGGCTGCTGATTTTCGATGAATTCCACGAACGCAGCCTTGATGCCGATCTGGCCCTGGCCCTGAGCCTCAATGGCCGAGAGCTGCTGCGCGATGATCAACCGCTGAAAATCCTGCTGATGTCAGCGACCCTGGAGGGCGAGCGCCTGTCGACCTTGCTCGACGACGCCCCGGTGATCCGCAGCGAAGGCCGCATGTATCCAGTGAGCATGCAGTGGGGGCGGCCGTTTCAGCCGGGAGAATTCATCGAGCCGCGCGTGGTGCAGACCGTCCTCGACGCCTTGAATGATCAGACTGGCAGCCTGTTGGTGTTCCTGCCGGGGCAGGCCGAGATCCGCCGGGTCAATCAACAGCTGGCCGAGGCGTTGGGCGAGGGCGGCAATGTCGTGCTTTGCCCTTTGCATGGCGAACTGGACTTGAACGCGCAGCGGGCGGCCATCGAGCCTGCGCCTGTCGGCAAGCGCAAGGTGGTGCTGGCGACCAATATCGCCGAGACCAGCCTGACCATCGACGGTGTGCGCGTGGTGATCGACGCCGGGCTGGCCCGGGTGCCGCGCTTCGACCCTGGCAGTGGCATGACCCGCCTCGATACTCAGCGCATCTCCCGCGCCAGCGCCACCCAGCGTGCCGGTCGCTCCGGGCGCCTGGAACCGGGGGTGTGCTATCGCCTGTGGTCCGAAGCCCAGCATGAACAACTGGCCGCTTATGGCGCTGCGGAAATCCTGCAGGCCGATCTGGCCGGGCTGGCCCTGCAACTGGCGCGTTGGGGCGTGGCGCCGGGGCAACTGGTCTGGCTGGATATCCCGCCCGCAGCCGCTTATGCACAAGCTCAAGATCTGCTCGGCCGTCTGGGTGCTCTGAGTGGCAAGCCTGGCGCTGAGCGCAAACTGACTCCCCATGGTCAGGCCATGGCCGAACTGCCCGCCCATCCGCGCATCGCCCATCTGCTGCTGCGCGGTCAGACGCTGGGGTTGGGCAGTCTGGCCTGTGATGTGGCGGCGCTGTTGGGCGAGCGCGATATCCTGCGTGGCGCCGGTGCCGACCTGCATAGCCGCCTCAATCTGCTCTCCGGCAGCGAACGTGCCGGACGTGGCGGGCAGGGCGGTGTGCAGCGGGCCAAACAACTGGCCCGGCAATATCGCGGCTACTTGCGTGGAGCGGCCAACGAAGCGGTCAGCGACCCGGATCACCCGCGCTGGCTCGGCGCGCTGCTGGCCCTGGCCTATCCCGATCGTGTCGCTCAGCAACGCCGTGAGGGCGGCGCCGAATACCGTTTGGCCAATGGCCGTGCAGCGCTGTTTGGCGAAGTCGATGCGCTGATGAAAGAACCCTGGCTGGTGGTTGCCGACCTGGGCAGTCGTCAGGGCCAGCGCGAAGAGCGTATCTATCTGGCGGCTGAGTTTGATCCGGCGTTGTTCGATTCGGTATTGACCGAACAGGTGGTCATTCTCGACCAGCTGGATTGGGACGAGCGCGAAGGCGTTTTGCGCGCCGAACGTCAGCGCCGGGTCGGCGAACTGATCCTCAGCCGCGAGCCCTTGCCGGGCCTCGACGACGCTGCCCGCGGCCAGGCGCTGCTGGGGCTGGTACGCCGAAAAGGCCTCGAACTGCTGCCCTGGACGCCGGAGCTGCGTCAGTGGCAGGCCCGGGTCGGTCTGCTGCGCCAGCTTGATTTACACAAGCAAGACAGCAGCGAATGGCCTGACGTCCGCGACGCCGCCCTGCTCGACAGTCTGGAAACCTGGCTGCTGCCCTACATCGGCAAAGTCTCGCGGTTAAGCCACTTCGGCAACCTCGACCTGTCCTCGATCCTGCACAACCTGCTGCCCTGGCCGTTACCGCAGCGTCTGGAAGAGCAAGCGCCGCACCATATCAGCGTGCCATCCGGCTCCTCGATCCGCCTTGACTACAGCGAACACCCGCCGATCCTCGCCGTACGTCTGCAAGAACTCTTCGGCCTGGCCGACACCCCGCGCATCGCCGGTGGCCGCCAGATCGTCAAACTGCACCTGCTATCCCCGGCCCGCCGCCCGGTGCAAGTCACCCAGGACCTGGCCAGCTTCTGGCGCACAACCTATGCCGAGGTGAAAAAGGATTTGAAAGGGCGTTATCCCAAGCACTACTGGCCGGATGATCCGTTGGTAGCGGAAGCGACGGCGCGGATCAAGCCGCGTAAGAGCTGAGGCGCTTTTGGGTGAGAGGATAGGAGCGAACTTGTTCGCGAGGCGCCGTATCTGAAACACGGCAGCGCCTGGGCTCGCCGACAAGTTGGCCGTTACCTGACTAATCAAAGTTGGTCCCGCTCTAGCAAACCCGTGTTTGAATTATTGAAAGCGCCGATGCAGGTCCGGAAAAATATCCTGGGCAAACCAGATAGGTAGACCGGGTTGGAGTGTGCGCGATTTTGGTGTGGCGCTGACGACGATACCGGCCTCTATTAATCGGGACAGTTCGGCGGTTGCCAGCCGTGGCGAGAGGCCTGTGAAGGTCTTGAACTCATTTCGGGGTAGCGTGCCTTGTGTGAGCAGTGCCACGACTGCTGGCCCGCTTTCTTCTCTGATGCCGCACGCCAGTAATTTTTCGTTGGTACGAAACGCTCGAATCACTCGTTCCCGCAGCTTGTCTCTATTCAACGCGGCAGTCATGTAGTCGATCTGATCATGGCAGACGTCCAGCATGAACTCGATGAAGCCAAAATAATGTTTCTGAGACATCTGCCCGCGCCCGTCGAGATCCCCCTCACGTGGGCGGTCAGCTCTGGCCAGCACGCTGTAGTAATCCTCATGTCGACGGGCAAGGCCACGGGAAAGCGACCAAAGATAGGGTTGCAAGCCCAATTGCGTGAGCTGCAAGTGAGTGATCATCCTGGCAACACGCCCATTTCCATCGAGGAAGGGATGTGTCCAGGCCAGTCGATGGTGATAGGCGAGCGCGGCAATCAAACGTCGTCGCGGATCACGGTTCATGCCGAAGCCATTTTGCAAATGACTCAGTATGGATAAAACGGCGCTGGCTGCTGGTGCTACATGGTGTTCTACCACTACCTCGTCATCAGGGCCGCTTCGAAGGACTCCAGGGGCTAAAAAGCGACCGTCTGCCAATCTGTGATTGCCTTCGTCTGTTTCGCTGAACAGGCGGCGGTGTACAGCGCAGATCAGCTGCGGTGAAAAGGTGTCCTTGAACTCTATCGGATGCCAGTTCAGCGCGCGTTCGAACAGCATCTGCACTTCCATGTGCTTTACAGCGAGGTCTTTCAGAAGCTTGCGCTCTCGCTTCGGTGCGGTTTGGGCCAGTTGCATGGCCGCAGGCTCCGCGTACTGGCCCTCGATCAGGTTCGAATAGTAGGTATTGGTTACGCGAAGGAGTTCCGCCAGGCGGTAAGCGGTTTCAGGCGCAACGCGGCCTGCAAGAAAAGCAGCCTTGGCGGGCAGGGCGTCGGCTTTCTCAATGATCGAGTCTGGCAGGCGATCCGGCAGAATGGGGTCTAGCCAGGATTTGGAAGTGATCAGCGTCATGATGAGGCGCAGGCCTAGAAAAAACGGTGAGTGGCTGCGCTTAAGCATAGATAGATTGCGCAATTTTGTGCGCATTTTATTTCACTTTTTTTTAGCCTGTAGACTGCATACTTATTACGTTCCGCCATTTTTTTTGATTTTTTCCTGCGCATATTTTTGCGCATTTCCCACTCTTACTTGGCCACCCAAATAATCAAGGCCGCACCGGCAACAAAAACCGACCCACCAACGGTAAATGATTGGATATCAATAGGGTGTCCTCACGCCTCACCCTGGCATCAATACGCTTGAGCAGCGGGCTGTAGAACAGGTAATCCAGGGTTCGATCCGGGCCGTTGACACGTGGGTCGTTGGGGAAGTGGGTCAGCCACTGTTCGCGGTCGATGCCGCTGGCTTCGTCGTTGCTGGGAATCATCGGGTATTTGTCCCAGAGCAGGTGCAGGTCGCTGTCGGACGAATAGCGGCTGCGTTGTTCCGGGGGCAAACGCTGGTATTGGCCCAGGGGCAACTGGTTGAAGTCGCCGCCGATCAGCCAGGGCGTGCCGTTGCTTTCCAGTTTGTCGAGCAGGCCGACGGTCATCTGGATTTGTTGCCGCGGCGTGTCGTCGTCGAGAGTGAAGGTGTTCAGGTGAGTATTGATGACTGCCAGTTCTCGACCGTCGCCCAAGGCCAGGTAGCTCACAAGCAGGGCGCGCTTGGGGTGGAACTGGCGGCTGATGGGGTCGGTGGCGAGGATCGGCAGTTGCAGGCGTTCGGCGTGGTCGATGCGGTAGCGGCTCAGGGTTGCCAGTTTCATGCCGACGCTGCCCATGATGTGGCGGTTCGGTACGAAATCGGCCTTCCAGTAGAAAGCTTCGGTGCTGCATGGGTAGAGATCGACGACCCGCTCCTGCAACAGGGCCAGCTGGTTCTGGTAGTCGGTGCTCTTGGCACCGTCGTTGACCTCCTGCAGGAGGACGATATCCGGCTGCTCGTCGCGAACGACCCGGGCCACTTCGTCGAGGTTGTAGGCGGTGTCTTCCGGGGTAGGGAGCTCATCGGTACCGCGGCCGTCGGCCAGGTCGTACCAGAACACGTAGCGCTTGCCGCCCAGGTACTGGATGTTCCAGGTCATGACTTTCAACGCCTGCCCCGGCATCAGAGGTGGCGCCTGCGTCTGGGCACTGCAACTGACGGGCAGTTTTTCGCGATTGGCCGGATGCCAGGTCAGGCTGTAGATCGCAGCCCCGGACAGGCCGAGTAATAGCAGCACAAGCAGGACGTAACGGGGTAGTCGGGGCATCGGCTCAAGGCTGTTCGCGGACTATTAGTGGCCCGAGCATAGCCCAGTCGGGCCGCGATGACAGCCCTCAGGGGTTGGCCGGTGGCTCGGTGATCAGCATGAACAGGCGGAACATCACCACACTGGTGAACAGTTGCAGGAAGCTGCTGGTGCTGTCGATGAGCAGGGTGACCACGGCATTCTGCGGGTCTGGCAGGATCATCAGGCTGAAGCGGCCCAGCAGTACCAGGGGCAGGTAGACGCACAGCAGGCAGACCAGGATCTGCACGAAATGGCCTCGAGTCAGCACAGCGCTCTGGCGCATGGCCGCCAGTGGCGTCAGGCCGCGCAGTACCAGCAGGTACTCGGCAAAAGCCAGTTTGATCATGATCCACACGCCCGGAAGGATGAACAGCGACAGCCCGGCCATGATCAGCAAGGTGCTCATGGCCGACAGCAGGGCGAAGGTCGGCCATAGGCGCAGGGCCAGGGCCAGCAGATCGCGTTTGCGCGGCGTGTCGCCGTGGCTGCGGGCGTCGAGAAACAGGATCAGTGCACCGGTATAGAGCGGGTAGAACAGCAGGCCGATGATCACTTCATAAACGCTGGCGGCGTTGTCCGATACGGTGCTGTCGAGCACTTCCTTGGTCAGGGCTTCGAGGGCGACCAGTGGCAGGCAAAGCACGATGATGCTGGCCAGGTTGCGCCGGGAAAAATACAGGGCATCACGAATAACGTTCAGCGGGTTCATGGGCTTCCGGTCAAAGGCTATAAAAAAGCGGCTGGACACTTTAGCCCATGGCCTGTGCCGAACCAAGGACAACGGTCCTTGAGGCTGCGCGTGGCATGGGCCTTCTTAACTTTTTATTTAACCTATTGAAAGCCTATGCCACGGCCCCATTACCCCGGTGACACAGGGCCATTTTGGCCCTGCGACGATTTCCAACGGCAATCTAACGAGGTCGCCATGAATAGCGAAGAGCAAACCCTGATCGATGGTCTTTTCTCGAAACTGAAAAGTGCCGAAGCCGCTTCAGCCCCCCGGGACGCCCAAGCGGAAGCGCGGATCAAGGAGCATCTCAGCCAACAGCCCGCTGCCCCGTATTACATGACCCAGGCGATCCTGGTGCAGGAAGTGGCAGTCAATAAGCTCAATCAGCAGATCCGTGATTTGCAGGCGCAGTTGCAGCAGGCCCGTGCCCAGGCTCAGCCGGCCCCGGCCCAGAGCGGTGGTTTCCTGTCGAGCATCTTTGGTGGCGGTTCGTCGCAGCCGCAAGCCCCTGCGCCTCAACCGTCCTCCGGGGGCTGGCGCGATGGCCCGGCGAACCCTGCGCCTCAAGCCAATTACGCCGCACCTGCACCGCAACAGCAGGCGGCGGCCCCGGCTGCACCCTTTGGCAGCGGCTTCCTCGGCGGCGCGCTGAAAACCGCAGCGGGCGTGGCCGGTGGTGTGATGCTGGCCGAAGGTATCAGTAGCCTGTTCCACCACAACAGTCAGCCTCAGGAGATTGTTGAAATCATCGAGCAACAACCGAGTCAGGCCAGCGACGCGGGCTTTGGCAACGGTGGCGGCGGTTGGGGCGACGAAAGCCAGCGGGTCAGCAACAACGACTCGTGGGGCGGTGGCAATGGCGGCGGTTTTGCCGACAGCGGCTACGACAGTAACGACGGCGGCGGCTTTATGGATGACGACGATTCGTTTGTCTGACGGTTGGTGCTCGTTGGAGCGAGGCTTGCCCGCGAATGTCTCGATGCAGTGTGTCTGGCATACCGCGTCGCTCAATTCGCGGGCAAGCCTCGCTCCCACAGGTACGATGTGCTCTTTGATCTCCTTGATCATCCTCAAACTGGCATACTGGGCGTCGATTCCGCTCCGGGATCCTGCTTCATGAGGATGTGCGGTGAAGAAGATTGCGGTATTTGCCGATGTACAAAACCTGTATTACACCGTGCGCCAGGCCCATGGCTGTCACTTCAACTATGCGGCGCTGTGGGCTGATATCAGCCAGCGCGGGCAGATAGTCGAAGCCTATGCCTACGCTATCGACCGTGGCGACAGTAAACAGCAGCAATTCCAGCAAATCCTTCGCAACTTGGGGTTTACCGTCAAGCTCAAGCCGTACATCCAGCGCAGCGACGGCTCGGCCAAGGGCGATTGGGATGTGGGCATCACCATCGATATCATGGACGTCGCGCCTCAGGTCGATGAAGTGGTGCTGGCCTCCGGTGATGGCGATTTCGATATGTTGCTCGAGCGCATCATCGCCAAGCATGGCGTCGAAGCCGTGGCTTATGGCGTGCCGGGCCTTACCGCCAACTCGCTGATCCGCGCCGCCAGTCGTTATGTGCCCATCGAAGGTGCGTTGCTGCTGAAAAACTGACGTTCGCGTCTGTCTTGTATTTGCCTGCCAGGAAGGTTTTACCCCGTGTTGGAACGTATTGCGGTCATCGACTTTGAAACCACGGGCATGTCCCCGAACATGGGCTGCCGGGCGACGGAAATCGCCGTGGTAATCATGGAACAGGGGCGCATCGTCGAGCGTTACCAGAGCCTGATGAATGCCGGTGTGCGCATCCCCGGCTTTATCGAAAGCCTGACCGGCATCAGCAACGCCATGCTGCGCAGCGCACCGCCCGCCGCCCAGGTCATGCAGGAAGTCGCCGAGTTCGTCGGCGCGACGCCCCTGGTGGCGCATAACGCTTCCTTCGACCAGAAGTTCTGGGACGACGAACTGGCCCGCATCCAGCGCCAGCGCGTGCAGGCCTTTGCCTGTTCCATGCTGCTGGCCCGCCGCCTGATGCCGGAAGCCCCCAACCACAAGCTCGGCACCCTGACCCGGTTTGCCGGCCTGCCCGATACCGGCAAGGCGCACCGGGCCATGGCCGATGCGGAAATGGCCGCCAACCTGATCGGCCACCTGGCCCTGCAATTGCGCAAGACCCATGGTCTGAGCGAAGTGTCCCATCCGTTGCTGTGTTCGCTGCAGAAGGTCCCGGCGGCGAAGATTCGCGAGACGCTCAAGCGTCATCGTGGTGCCTGAATAATGCGAATCTAATCTTGTGGGACCGGCTTTAGCCGGGAATACGATGGCCCAGGCGCAGGCGACGTGTTGACTGTACCGGCCTCTTCCCGGCTAAAGCCGGTCCCACATGAGTTGTTGTCCATTTTCCCTATAAAAATAACTGTCGATCCGAGCCTTCCATGCCTTCTGCCCGCCGCTTTCCCTTGCTGCTTATCGGTGCCTTTTTTGCCTTGTACGTAATCTGGGGATCGACCTATCTGGTCATCCGCATCGGTATCCAGACCTGGCCGCCGCTATTGCTGGCCGGGTCGCGTTTCACCATCGCCGGGACCCTGATGTATGCCGTGCTGCGCTTTCGTGGCGTGCCGTCGCCGACCTGGCAGCAATGGCGTGCGGCGGGGATGATCGGCTTTCTGCTGCTGGTCTGCGGCAATGGCGGCGTCAGCCTGGCCGAGCATGCCGGGGTCGCTTCGGGGGTTGCCGCGCTGTCGGTGGCGGTGGTGCCGCTGTTCACGTTGATTTGCGGGCTGTTCTGGGGCCATCGCAATACCGGCCTGGAATGGGCGGGGATTCTGCTGGGTCTGGTCGGCATGATCCTGCTCAACCTCGGCTCCAACCTGCAGGCCAGCCCCTATGGCGCGGCGCTGGTCATCTTCGCGGCGGCGACCTGGGCCTTCGGTTCGGTGTGGAGCCGCTACCTGCCGCTGCCCGCAGGGCCGATGGCCAGTGCGGCGGAAATGATCGTCGCCGGCGTGGTGATGCTGGCGGGCAGTGCGCTGATGGGCGAGCACATGGAGCAAGCGCCGGGCGTCGCCGGTTGGGCGGCGCTGGCCTATCTGGTGGTGTTCGGCTCCATTGTCGCGTTCAGCGCCTACATGTACCTGCTGAAAAACGTACGTCCGGCGGCGGCCACCAGCTATGCCTACGTCAATCCGGTGGTGGCGGTGCTCTTGGGCATTGTCTTCGCCGACGAACATATCGGCATGGCGGAAAGTGTTGCGATGACGGTGATTATCAGTGCCGTGGTGCTGATCGGCCTGCCTCAGTGGCGCAAACCCAAGACCGTCTGAGTCGGGCGGGCGCAGGCTAGACAAGGTAATATGGCGCCCATTGCTTCAATGCGCTGAATTTTCCTGACGGTATTACCATGACTTTCGCCTCCCTCGGCCTGATCGACCCCCTGCTGCGCGCCCTTGATGCGCTCGGCTACCAGACTCCGACTCCTGTACAGGCCCAGGCCATTCCACCGGTCCTGGCCGGGCGTGACCTGATGGCTGCGGCCCAGACCGGCACCGGCAAGACCGCCGGTTTCGCGCTGCCGCTGCTGCAACGCCTGACCATGGAAGGCCCGAAAGTGGCCGCCAACTCGGTGCGTTCGCTGATCCTGGTGCCGACCCGCGAGTTAGCCGAACAAGTCCACGAAGCCATCCGTCAGTACGCCGAACACCTGCCCCTGAGCACTTACGCCGTGTATGGCGGGGTCAGCATCAATCCGCAGATGATGAAACTGCGCCGAGGTGTCGATGTGCTGGTCGCGACGCCGGGCCGTCTGCTGGACCTGCATCGGCAGAACGCGGTCAAGTTCAATCAGGTCGAGACCCTGATCCTCGACGAAGCCGACCGCATGCTCGACCTGGGCTTCTCCGAAGAGCTGCGCAGTGTCTATGCCGCGCTGCCGAAGAAGCGTCAGACCCTGCTGTTCTCGGCGACCTTCTCCGACGCCATTCGCCAGTTGGCGACCCTGATGCTCGATAACCCCTTGAGCATCGAGGTCAGCCCGCGCAACGTGGCGGCGGCGTCGGTCAAGCAGTGGGTGGTGACGGTCGACAAGAAGCGCAAGCCCGAGTTGTTCATCCACTTGCTCAAGCGCCTGCGCTGGAGCCAGGTACTGGTGTTCGCCAAGACTCGTAACGGCGTCGATCAACTGGTCGAACGCCTGCAGGGCCTGGGCATCAACGCCGACGGCATCCACGGTGACAAGCCCCAGGCTACCCGCCAGCGCGCCCTGGATCGCTTCAAACTGCGTGAAGTGCAGATTCTGGTCGCCACCGACGTCGCCGCCCGCGGCCTGGATATCGATGACCTGCCGACCGTGGTCAACTTCGACTTGCCCATCGTCGCCGAAGACTACGTGCACCGCATTGGCCGTACCGGTCGTGCCGGTTTGACCGGGGAAGCGATTTCCCTGGTCTGTGCCGATGAAGTGGAGCTACTGGCTGCCATTGAAGTGCTGACCCGTCAGACCTTGCGCCGTGAAGACGAGCAGGGCTTCGAACCCGAGCATCGCGTCCCCGAGACCGACGCCAGCGGGCAGATTCTGAAAAAGCCGAAGAAACCGAAAAAGCCCAAGACCGGCGGTGGCGGCAAACGCAACCTCGGCAAATGGGTCGACAGCGGCGAAGTCGAACCTCAGGCCCCGGTGGCCAAGCCAGTACGCAAAGTGCCGGTGTTCAATACCGGGCCGCGTAAGCGTAAGCCGTAATTAAAAGCAGAGATTGACGCGCAACAGGTGGGACCGGCTTTAGCCGGGAAAGGGCAGGTATGACCGATACATTTCTATTGTCGGTCAGATTGTCCTCCCGGCTAAAGCCGGTCCTACGTCATTCAGCGCCCGCGCAACCACTCTGCTACTCCCAACCCCGCGATTCGCCCACTGGCAAAACACCCGGTCAGCAGATAACCGCCGGTCGGTGCTTCCCAGTCGAGCATTTCTCCGGCGCAGAACACGCCCGGCAGATTTTTCAGCATCAGACGCTCGTCCAGTGCGGCGAAGCTGACGCCTCCGGCGGTGCTGATGGCCTCGTCCAGCGGGCGAGTTCTGATCAGGGTCAGGGGCAGGGCCTTGATCGCTTGGGCCAGGCGCGCCGGGTCGCTGAAGGTGGCGGCGTCGGCCAGCTCGCGTAGCAGCGCGGCCTTGATCCCGTCGATGCCTAACTGGCTGTGCAGGTGCTTGGCCATGGAGCGCGAGCCACGGGGTTTGTTCAGGGCTTTCTCGACGGCGGCCAGGGGCTTGTTCGGCAGCAGGTCGATGCTGATGGTTGACGAGCCTTCCAGGTTTATCTGTTCGCGAATCGGCGCCGACAGCGCATAGATCAGGCTGCCCTCAATGCCGCTTTCAGTGATGACGCATTCGCCCAGTCGCAGCGTCTGGCCTTGCAGACCGATGGCGACGTTTTTCAGCGGTGCCCCGGCAAACTTGCTGCGCAGCAGTTCGCTCCAGCCTGTCACTTCGAACCCGCAATTGCTCGGCTGCAACGGTGCGATATCGATATCGTGCTCTGCCAGCCACGGCAGCCAGGCGCCATCGGAACCCAGACGTGCCCAACTGGCGCCACCCAGGGCCAGCAGGGTGGCGTCAGGCTTGATTGCCAGTTCGCCATCGGGATGAGCGATACGCAGGCTGCCATCGTCATTCCAGCCCAGCCAGCGATGCCGTGTATGAATGTTTACTCCGGCTTCGCGCAGGCGTTTGAGCCAGGCGCGCAGCAGCGGCGCGGCCTTCATATCGGTGGGGAAGACGCGTCCGGAGCTGCCGACAAAGGTCTGGATGCCCAGCTCATGAATCCACTGGCACAACGCCTCGGCGCCAAAGCTGCGCAGCCACGGGGCCACTTGGGGGGCGCGCTCGGCGTAGCGCGAGAGAAAGGCCGGGTAGGGCTCGGAATGGGTGATATTCATGCCGCCGACCCCGGCCAGCAGGAATTTGCGGCCCACCGAGGGCATGCCATCGTAGACATCCACCTGCAGGCCTGCCTGACTCAAAACCTCGGCCGCCATCAACCCGGCAGGGCCGCCGCCGATAATGGCGATGGAGGGTCGGGGCGTTTGTGCGGGCTGGGACATGGCGGGATGATCGAGGGCAGTGGGGGTGGGGCATTCTACCTGATGAGTCATTCTGTCGTAGTTCTTGCTCTCATGTGGGACCGGCTTTAGCCGGGAAAGGGCAGGTATGACCGAGGCATTTCTATTGTCGGTCAGATAGTCTTCCCGGCTAAAGCCGGTCCCACCGATCAAATGCAAACAGGGAATGCACTACAACCCCTCCGACAGCCAAACCCGCTGCGCGCTGTGATGCAGTATTCCGTGCCGCCGCGCCAGTGCTTCGCGGTCTTTGCTGTAGCCGCCGCCAATCACGCCCATGACCGGAATATCCCGGCCCAGGCAATGACGCATCACCGCCTCGTCGCGGGCGGCGACTCCAGCATCGGTCAGGCGCAGGTAGCCCAGGGCATCGTCCTGATGCACATCGACCCCGGCGTCATACAGCACCAGGTCCGGCTGATAGAGCGGCAGCAGGTAATTGAGGGTTTCGTCGACCACCTGCAGATAGTCGGCGTCGGCCATGCCCATGGGCAGCGGAATGTCCCAGTCGCTTGTGGCCTTGCGCGCCGGAAAGTTCTTTTCGCAATGCAGGGACACGGTGATGGCGTCTTCGGTGTCGGCGAGGATCCGCGCCGTGCCATCGCCCTGATGCACGTCACAATCGAAGATCAGTATCTTGCCGACCCGGCCGCTTTGCAGCAGATAGTGGCTGATAATGGCCAGGTCGTTGAAGATGCAGAAGCCCGCCGGGTAGTCGTAGTGCGCATGGTGGGTGCCGCCCGCCAGATGGCAGGCCAGGCCATGTTGCAGGGCTTGCTCGGCGGTCAGCAGCGAGCCGCCCACGGCGCGTACCGTACGTCGCGCCAGATCTTCGCTCCAGGGCAGGCCGAGGCGACGCTGGTCCTCGCGGGACAGGTCGCCGTCCATGTAGCGGCGGATATAACCGGGGTCATGGGCCAGGGCGAGAATGTCGTCCGGGCAAACCTCTGGACGAAGCAATTGAACATCCGTGGTCAGGCCGCTGTCGATCAAGTGGTCGCGCAGTAAACGGAACTTGTCCATCGGGAAACGATGGTCAGGCGGGAACGCGGGACTGTAGTCGTCGTGGTAGATCAGTGGCAGGGACATTTGGCGTGCAGGACAGGGACGAAGGCTGATCTTGCCAGTATTGGCAGACAACGCACAGCCTTTGCGCAAATCACCGCGCTACACTTGCCGCCACACACTCACTGGCCGGTTATGGGAGAAAACCGATGGAGCCGATACTCAGACTCGACAGTGCGCGATTGCTGATGCGCCAGTGGCGGGATGATGATTTACCGGCATTCGCCAAGATGTGTGCTGACCCCCAGGTCATGCGTTACTTTCCGGAGCCTATGACCCGCCTGGAAAGCGCCGCCCTGATCGGGCGCATACGCGGGCATTTCGCTGAACTGGGCTTTGGCCTGTGGGCACTGGAGCGCAAGGACTCCGGTGCCTTTATCGGCTTTACCGGGCTCGGCGTAGTGGGCTTCGAGGCACCTTTCGCCCCGGCCGTGGAAATCGGCTGGCGCCTGGCTCGGGAGCACTGGGGCTACGGCTATGCCAGTGAAGCGGCCTGGACTGCGCTGGGTGCCGGTTTCGAGCGCTTGGGGCTGGACGAAATCGTCTCCTTTACCGCGCAAAGCAACGAACCGTCGCAGAAAGTCATGCAGGCCATCGGCATGCAGCTTGATGTCGAAAACGATTTCCAGCACCCGAATGTTCCTGAGGGGCACCCCTTGCGGCCTCACGTGTTGTATCGGATTACTCGCGAACAATGGCTGAACACCCTGCAAGCTTGATCGGGATCGCGGCGCTAAATTCTGTATGATTTCGCCCTGAGTTGCGCAGGCACATGCCCCGTCAGAGGCGGCCCTGCGCTGAATGTCGATTGCCGCCTGTGCGTGTGCGGCTGAGCGAGGATGGGCCATGAGCCAAGTGTTGGATGATCTGGTTGACCTGTTGGCGCTGGAGTCGATCGAAGAAAACCTGTTCCGCGGTCGCAGCCAGGACCTGGGCTTTCGCCAGCTGTTTGGCGGCCAGGTGCTGGGCCAGTCGCTGTCGGCGGCCAGCCAGACCGTAGAAGACGAACGCCATGTGCATTCGTTGCACGGTTACTTCCTGCGCCCGGGTGATGCCCAGTTGCCGGTGGTTTATCAGGTTGACCGGGTACGCGATGGCGGCAGTTTCAGCACGCGTCGGGTCAGTGCGATCCAGAAAGGCCAGCCGATCTTCACCTGCAGCGCGTCGTTCCAGTACGACGAGGGCGGCATGGAGCATCAGACGCAAATGCCGCAAGTAGTCGGCCCGGAAAACCTGCCATCGGAGCAGGAACTGTTCCGCCTGCGCGCCGAGCAGATTCCCGAGCGCCTGCGCGACAAGCTGCTGTGCCCCAAGCCCATCGAGTTCCGCCCGATCACGGTTACCGACCCGTACAACCCGCAGCCCGGCGAACCGGTCAAATATGTGTGGTTCCGCGCCGACGGCAGCCTCGCCGATATCCCGGCCCTGCACAAATACCTGCTGGCCTATGCCTCGGACTTCAATCTGCTGACCACCTCCCTGCTGCCCCACGGCAAGTCGGTCTGGCAGAAAGACATGCAGATCGCCAGCCTCGACCATTCCCTGTGGTTTCACGGTGACCTGCGCGCCGATGACTGGTTGCTTTACGCCATGGACAGCCCTTGGGCGGGCAACTCCCGTGGGTTCTCTCGTGGCAGCGTGTACAACCGCGCCGGGCAACTGGTGGCGTCGGTGAGTCAGGAAGGGCTGATCCGTCACCGCAAGGACTGGGCATGAGTGCGTCCCGGCGCTTGAGTGATATCCGCCACTGGGTGTTCGACATGGACGGCACCCTGACGGTGGCGGCCCATGATTTTCCGGCGATCAAGCGGGTACTGGGTATTGCTCAGGAGGACGACATTCTCGGCCATCTGGCCGCGCTGCCTGCCGAGGAATCGGCCGCCAAACATGCCTGGCTGCTTGATCACGAACGCGAACTGGCCCTGGCCTCGCAGCCGGCGCCGGGGGCCGTTGAGCTGGTCCGGGAACTGGCCGGGCGTGGCTATCGCCTGGGTATCCTGACCCGCAACGCTCGCGAACTGGCCCATGTGACGCTGCAGGCGATTGGCCTGGCCGACTGCTTTGCCGTGGACGACGTGCTGGGCCGCGACGAAGCCCCGCCCAAGCCCGATCCTGGCGGCCTGCTGCATCTGGCGGCGAACTGGCAGGTCGAGCCTGCGAACATGGTCATGATCGGCGACTACCGCTACGACCTGGACTGTGGCCGCGCGGCCGGGGCGTACACCATCCTCGTCAACCTGCCGGAAAATCCCTGGCCGGAGTTGACCGACAGTTATGCGCTGGATTGCCAGGTGTTGCGCACGATGCTGGGCAGTGACTGACGGCGACAGTCTGTGGGACCGGCTTTAGCCGGGAAGACGCATTTCCCGGCTAAAGCCGGTCCCACAGTAAATACCTTAATCTATTGATTTAAAACGCCTTTATCTCGCCTTAAATCCCGCTATAAAACCGACTAATACCAAGTTGTGAATTGCACCCCCGTCGCGAAAGGAATGTCATGGATCCAGGACAGAGAGCGGCTACTCGGATGAGGCTCTCGGATAATCAGACGGTGGACGGATTCGCTCATGAATACTCACGGAATGCTTCGGGCAAGTACGGCGTTGGCCTTGGTCATGGCGGTTTGCCTTGGAGGTTGCAGCAGCGGCGGTGGAGGATCGAAAAGTCACGTGGATTCAGCGTCGCCGACGTCAACGTCGGCAACGGATGGTTCGGGATCCGGTACAGGGTCGGGCTCTGAAGCGGCAACTGATGGCGTGGCGGGCAGTGATGGCTCGGGCGGCATCGGTGTCATTCCGGATACTGGCGGTTCAATGGCCGGTGGCGGCGGCACTGGCACCGGCAGCGGCGGTACGGGTGGCGGCACAGGTGCTGGTGGTGGTGGCAGTACCACAACCCCTACAAACCCGGTTACGCCAGTGCGTACCAACGCACGCTTCGCCACGGCCAACACCAGTTCTTCCAGCGGCGATGTCCTGGGGCAACTGGGCGATACGGTGGTTGGTATTGGTGGCACCTTGTCGGGCATGTCCCTGGCGGGTAATACCGACCTGACTGGCGGTGCTGGCGGGCTTGTCGCTTCGGTGGGCTTTGCCACCAACAGCCTTGGCAGCGGCCTGACCGACGGCCTGGGTACTCTGGGCACCGACAGCAATGCACTGGGGGTGACCCTGTCCAGCGTCGGCACGGCTACTGGCGACCTGGGCGGCGGCGTTTCCTCTCTGGGCAGGGGGGTGTCGGCCTTTGCCGCAAACTCGCAGATTGAACAGGTGCCATTGGTGGGCACAGTGGTTGGCAAGGTCGGCGATGTAGTCGATGGCGTCGGCCAGAAAGTCACCATGCTCGGCGACACCCTCAGCACCGCCACTACCAGCGGGCCTTTGGGTTCGACCACACAAGCTGTTGGCAGCCGTCTGGTGCCGGTGGTGGCCATGCTCGAATCCACCACAACCAAAGTGGGTGACGCCACAGGGCTTGGTGCGCCAGTAAGTGGTGCACTGCAACAGATTCAAGGTGCGTTGAACAATGCCGGATCGCGGGTGGGTTCTGACCTGAACAATCCGACCATGGTCGGCCTGGGTGGCACGTTGGCCGGGTTGGGTAACGTCGCCGGTGCAGCCGGCGGTTATCTGGCCGCAGGCACCGGTGCACCGCTGCCAATCGGTGGTGGCACTGGCGGTGGCGCAGGTCTGCCGGGTGTACCGGGCGTACCGGGCGTACCGGGTATCGGCGGCGTCGGCCTTATCGAAAGCGTCGGCGGGCTGGTGGCCGGTGCAGGCAATGGCCTGAACGCCGGCAGCAGCAACGGTCTGCTCAGTGCTGCAGGCATCAATGGCGGCGCTATCGGCCAGACCGTGGCTTCCCTGGGCACAGTAGTTGGTGGCAACGGCATCGCCAACAACGCTATCGCCGCTCCGGTAGCGGCCCTTACCAGCAACGTCGGTGCAGCGGTAACGCCAGTAGTCAGTGGCGTCACCGGTCTGACTCAGCAAGTAGGTGCGGCCACGGGCATCGGTGCACCGGTCAACGGTTTGCTGAGCCAGGTGGGCGGCGCGGTCAATAACATCGGTACTCAGGTGACGGCCAGCAGCAGTAATCCGGTGGCCAGTGCCGTGGGTACAACGGTCAGCAGTGTCGGTAACACCGTGGCGCAAGTCGGCGGTCTGGTTACGGGTGCCGGTGGCGCGGCAACAGGTCTCGGCGGGGTGCTGGGTGTTGTAGGTGGTAGCTTGGGTGGCGGCAGTGGTATCGGCAGTGGTTTGCTGAATAGCCGTAAGTAGGTTCGCTGTAGTTGTGTAGTGAGCGAGTTTTCCTACAGCACCTAAGCTTGTTCAGGCAGGGAGTCGTAATGGCACCCTGCCTTTTTTTGGCTCAAGACCGCTGCTTTTCTGGATCATGGAGTGTCCTTATGCGCGTTTGTCTGCCGATGCTGCTTGCCAGCGTCACTCTCTGCCCTGGCCTGGCTCTGGCCGATACCCTTCCCGCATTTCTCAACAGCAACGATCAGCAGCGCAACCTGCCGCAGCCCAACCTTCCCGCTGATGCCTACCGCCCGGTGACGCCGGCCTTGCAGGTGCCCGCACCGACGCCGCCCCAGGCTGCGCCGCTGCTGATGAGCACAAAAGTGACGGTGAACAAGATTCGTATCGAAGGCGGTACGGTGTATCCGTTGGAGGAGCTGGGCGCTGCCTATACCCAGCTGATCGGCCACGAGGCCACGCTGGAGCAATTGATCGAGTCAACCCGTGGCTTGACCCGGCGTTATCAGGACGACGGCTACCTGCTGTCCTACGCCTTCCTGCCGCCCCAAGACTTCAAGGACGGGCTGGTGCGAGTGGTGCTGGTGGAAGGCTACGTGCGGGATTATCAGCTTCAGGGCGATGTAGGACGGGTCTCGGCCTACCTGCAGGAGTTGGTCGACAAGATTCGTCAGGAACGCCCACTGACCCGCAAGACTTTCGAGCGCTACACCGCCCTGATGAGCCGTGTGCCTGGTGTCACACTGCAAGCTCAGGTGCCACCGCCCGGCACCACCGACGGCGCCACGACTCTGGTCGCCACGGCGTCGCGCAAGCCCATCACCAGCAACCTCAGCCTGACCGATGACAATCGCAAGGGCCTGCAGGCATTGTTGGGTTTGAGCAGTAACTCGCAGACCGCCATGGCCGAGCAACTGACCTTCAGCGGTCTGTTGCCGCCGGGCAAGGATCAGGAGCATTACTATCGTCTCGATTACAGCCAGTACCTCAACGCTGAAGGCACGCAACTGAGCCTGTGGGCCGCCCGTTATCGCAGCGACCCTCACACCAATGTCAGCCTCGGTAACGGTATTGAATTGGAACAGCATCGCGAGAACGACCGCTTCTCCATCGGTATCAGTCACCCGCTGATTGCGGCGCAAAACCAGTGGCTCAGCGCCGGAGTACGCCTGTACGGGGTCAACGATCGGACTCGTTATCAGGTGATCGGTCTGCCGTTACAAATCGACACTCGCGTTGACAGCCGCGCGGTCGCCTTCGAAGGTGACTGGCGCAAGTCCGACGCCAGTCAGCTGCGCATCCTCAGTGCCGGGGTCTACCAGGGCTTGCATGGCATGGGCGCCAAGGCCGATGACCGTCAATACGACCTCGACTTCTTTCGCGTGCGCCTGTCCGGGGTGCAGAGCGACAAGTTCTTGCAGAACTGGCAGGGCGTGGCGTCGGCGGCATTGTACTGGAGCAACAACAGCCTGCCGGACAGTGAACGGGCACAGTTTGGCGGGCAGAACTTCGGGCGCGGGTACTCCACCGATCAGGCTTCGGGCGACAAGGGCTGGGGCGTGGCTTACGAGTTGAACTACAGCTTCAACCGCGACGGCAACTGGCTGAAAGTCGTACAGCCCTATGTGGTGCTCGATGCTGCCAAGGCCTGGTTCAATACCTTCGAGGTGCCGACCGCACAGATGTCATCAGCGGCGCTGGGCGTGCGTTTTGGCGACGCGCGGTATTACAACATTGCCCTGGAAGTGGCCAAGCCCATGTCCGATATCGCTCTGGACAGCCTTAACCGCAGGCCGAGGCTGACCTTGAGTTTCAGTTATCAGTTGTGAGCAACAAGAGTGACACTTAACGAATGTGGGACCGGCTTTAGCCGGGAAGACAATATGGCAGGCGATAAAAATGTATCGATCCTGCCTGCGTCTTCCCGGCTAAAGCCGGTCCCACAGTTATAATTCAAGAGTGATCAGGGCTTACTGCCCGACCTGATAAACCCGCGGTACCGGAAACAGGTTATTGAGGGTTTCGATCAGGCGGACGTGGTAAATGGGTTTACGGAAAAGATCGAGGACCTGCAGGCGCAGCATGTCACTGACATCTTCCATATCGGCGTGGCCGGAGGTGACGATCACTGGCAAGTGTTGCCGGGAGGTATGTTCGCGAAGGCGGCGGATCAACGACATGCCGCTTTCTTCTGGCATGCGCAGATCGGTAATCACCAGGGCAATGTCGGGATGCTTGGTCAGTTGTTGCAGGGCCAGCTTGACCGAGGACGCCGTAAAGCAGCAAAAACCCTCACCTTCGAGCAGTTCTGCCAACTCTTCATTGGCGTCCTCTTCATCGTCAACGAGGAGCAGTTGTTGGCGTGTCGGTTGGACGGGCATCGAGATTACACCTGAGCCATGAGTTGAGAATTACAAACGTCGCACTACAAGCCATTGAGCATCGTTGTGAGTCGAGTGAATACACCGGTAATCGCAGTACTCACACCCGGCATCAAGCCAACAATCACCAAAGCGACAAGAGCAATGATTACCACGTATTCAATTGCGGATGCACCTTCTTTGTTTTTGATGAAACGCGTGACGCCGTTGCTGAGTTTGGTAAAGGTCATATCAGATCTCCTTGCGCCATGGGGCGCCGGTAATACAAGTGATACGCGCCAACTGTCCCGACGCAATCACAGCATTGACCTCCCGGCCTAAAGCCACAACCGTAATAAAGCATTAATCATAAAGTTATACGTCGCCTGCGGTTTTCAGTGAGGGAGGGCTCATAACCCCATGGAATAAAACATCTAATTTTTCCCTGTACTGATGGCGCTTTGGATTAGGTGGTCTATTTTCATAGCCAAATGGATGGATGTTCATCACGACCAGATTGCAATGCTGGCCAGTAGGCCAGGTTGTCGTGCAGTGGCAAAGGGAGGGCCGTCATGAACAGTCGCGTTACCATGGGGCTTGCGGTCCTGTTGTTATTGGGCGCTTTGCTGGCCGGGTATTGGGGAACGGTGTTGAGTCGTCAGCCCGAGACTCCCGCCGTGGTAGCACCCATGGCAACTGACGCGCAACCGGTCGTCGCGCCGGCTCCACCTCCCCATGAAGATCCGCTGCGTCAGCCTGTGGTTGTCCTGGCCCATGACGTGCCTGCCAATGTGCCGCTCAAGGCCGAAGACCTGTTGGTAGAAAAACTGAAAGTCGCTCCTGTCGGCAGCTTTTCCAGCGTCGACGATGTGGTCAATCGCGTCAGCTGGCGCCCCTTGAGTGCAGGCACTTGGCTCAGCGCGCAGAGCTTTGCCGCCGGAGGCACCCTGGCCCGGATGATTCGCCCCGGTGAGCGCGCCCTGGGGTTGAGCGTCGATGAGGTGATGACCCTCGGTGGTCAGTTGAGCCCTGGGGATTACGTCGATGTCCTGCTGTTCCTGCCCCAGGAAACCGCCAATCCTGACCGTTCCGCCCAGATCGTCGCGCCGGCCTTGCGCGTGCTGAGTATCGGCGAGGTTCTGGGCCCTACCAACGATGGTCGGCCGGCTCAGGATATTGGCAGCGCTGATCGCCTGCAGCTCGAACAGCGCCGGGCGGCCGCGCGTACTGTGGTTCTGGCCGTGCCGGAAAGCCTGATCAATCGCCTGATGCTGGCTTCCCAGAGCGGTACGCTGCGCTTGGCCGTACGCAGTGCCGATGAGAAGAATCTTGAGCAGTACTGGGCCAGTGACAGCGCGGGCAAACCAGATATTGCCCTGCGTCTGGACACGGAAAAACGTGGCCTGCTGCCCTTCAACAAACTGAGCCAGAGCGCGCCGCTGCCTGTTTCGGCCGTGCCGGGCATTGCAACGCCCGTTGCACCTGCGGCGCCGCGCCAGGTGCCTGTAATACGCGGTGCCCAGGCGGCATCGCAACCGACTCCCTGATCACGCAAGGATTGCCTTTGATGAGTAGCCGTTTCGTACCTGTTGTGACGATGTTGGTATGGACTGTAGTGGTGGCAGGCACAGGGATGAATTCGGCCTGGGCGGCCACCGCCGGTTGCGCGGGGCTGCCAGCCTTGCCCGGCGCCATCGAAGTAGGGCAGGGCGTGCAGCAAAATATCAATTCGCCCGTGGCGATTACCCGCCTGGCCATCGGCGATCCGAAAATCGCCGATGTGGTCGCAGCGGGAGATAACAACGTCTTGCTGACGGGAGTCGGTCCGGGGGCCACGACCTTGATGGTCTGGACCGATTGCTCGCCGTCCCCGCGCCAGAGCATGGTGTTCGTGCGCGGCAAGGCCACTCGTGACATGAGTCAGGTGGCCGACGACCCGTCGCTGCCCAGCCAGGTGCAGACCGACATCCGCTTCGTCGAGGTCAGCCGAACCAAACTGAAGGAAGCCAGTACCTCGATTTTCGGGCGTGGCTCCAACAACTTCCTGTTCGGTTCGCCAGGAACTGTGCCGGGAACCGGTACCCCCAATCTCACCGTCAATACCGGTGCGGTCGGTCAGGCCCGACCCAATATTCCGCTGAATAACGAAAGCTTCAACATCATCTGGGGCGGTGGCAGCAGCAAGGTATTGGGCATGCTCAACGCCATGGAAGGCAGCGGCTTTGCCTACACTCTGGCGCGGCCCAGCCTGGTGGCCTTGAGCGGGCAGAGTGCTAGCTTTCTGGCCGGGGGTGAGTTCCCTGTACCGGTGCCCAATGGCACAGGCGATCAGATCACCATCGAATATAAGGAGTACGGAGTCCGTCTGACGCTCACGCCTACGGTGGTCGCCCATGGCCGCATCCTGCTCAAGGTGGCTCCGGAAGTCAGTGAACTGGACTTTACCGCCGGCATTGTCCTGGCCGGGATCTCGGTGCCGGCGCTGAATATCCGCCGCACCGACACCAGTATTTCCCTGGCCGATGGCGAAAGCTTCGTGATCAGCGGCCTGATCAATACGCGCAATACCGCGCAGGTCAACAAGTTTCCCGGTTTGGGCGACATCCCGATCCTTGGCGCGATGTTTCGTAACTCCCAGGTCAACAATGACGAGCGCGAGCTGCTGATGATCGTCACTCCGCACCTGGTCCAGCCGCTGGCTGCCAATGCCCAGTTGCCGTCGCTGCCGGGCGAAGCGCTGCGCAATTACGATCCGAGCTTCCTGCGTTTGTATTTCCTTGAGAACGGCAATTTCGAGCGCCGTAACGGGTTATCCCAATGAGCCAGAGCCTGAGCCAGACCTTCCTGGCAATCACCCGCAACAGCACCGATCTGGAATGGTTGCAGGGGGCCCTGGCGCCCCTGGGTCAGGTCGTCAGCGCCGGGGCCGGTACGCTCGACGAACTGTTGGCGCTGATCGATGTGACCTTCGCCAGCCTGGTCTTTGTCGGCCTCGATCGCGAGCATCTGATGAACCAGAGCGCTCTGATCGAAGGTGCGCTGGAAGCCAAGCCGATGCTGGCCATCGTCGCGCTGGGTGACGGTATGGACAACCAGTTGGTGCTCAATGCCATGCGTGCCGGGGCGCGGGATTTCGTCGCTTATGGCTCACGCTCCAGTGAAGTGGCTGGCCTGGTGCGGCGCCTGAGCAAACGTCTGCCGCCAGTGGCGCCGAATCCGAACATGGGCGGGCTGTCGGTGCTTTACGGCGCCCAGACCGGCGGCGATGGCGCGCTGATCGCTACCCATCTGGCACTGGTGGTGCAGAAGACCGGGCAGCGTACGCTGTTGCTTGATCTGGGCCTGTCCCGTGGCGACAGCCTGGCGATGATTGGTCTGGAATCCTCGTTCAGTTTTGGCGACGCCCTGCGCCATCTGCGCAGGCTTGATGCGACCCTGATCGACAGCGCCTTTACCACCACCGATGCCGGGCTGCGCATTCTTGCTTATACCTCCGAGGACGACCCGCTGGTGCAGTCCAGCGCCGCCGAGCTGTACATGCTGCTCAGCTCGCTGCGCCAGCATTTCCAGCATGTCATCGTCAATCTGGTGGGGCAGCCCGACAGCGATGCCTTGCGCACCTTTGTCAGCCACTGCGACCAGTTGCTCTGGTACACCGACCAGAGTGTGATGGAGTGCCGACGCAATCTGGCAGTGCTCAATCTGTGGCGGGAAAAGGGCATGAAACTGCAACACGCCAGCATGTTGATCGACCGCTACCTGCGCTCGGTCGCGCCGAATACCGAAACGCTGGAAAAGACCTTTGGCCTGCCCGTGGCGGCGGTTTTGCCGTTTCACCCTGAGCTGCGCCTCAATGCCAAGAATCAGGGCGTCACCCTGTTCGAGCTGGCCGCCCGTGATGCCTTGAGCAGTGGCTTGCGCCATCTGGGCGAACTGCTGGCCAGTCACTCGGTGACACAAGAGAGGCCGGCCGCAAGCTGGCTCAATCGGTTGTGGGGGAATAGGTGATGCCGGAAAAACTGTTCGGGGTTGCGTCGCGGGCCAATGAAGACGACGGTCAAGGGCTCAAGCTGGTGATGCATCGCTACATCATCGATGCCATCGAAGAAAGCGGCCGCAACGTACTGGAAGGCTCGCGTCCGGCCCTGGCCCAGTTCGTCATGGACCGCGTGGCCGACTACGTCGCGCGCATGCGCCTGGCGATTTCCCGTTATGAAATGGAGCGCCTGGGCGAAGAACTGGTCGACGAACTTACCGGCTACGGCCCACTGGAAGTTTTGCTGCGCGACGCCTCGGTGACGGAAATCCTGGTCAACGGACCGAGCAAAGTGTTCGTCGAGCGCAACGGCGTGCTGCATCACACCGACCTGCGCTTTATCGACTCGCAGCACGTCGAGCGGGTCATGCAGCGCATTCTCGCGCCCATGGGTCGCCGCCTGGATGAGTCGTCGCCGATGGTCGATGCCCGTCTGCCCGACGGCAGCCGGGTCAACGCAATCATCCCGCCGATTGCCTTGGACGGGCCGTGCCTGTCGATCCGGAAATTCCGCAAGGACATGCTCAAAAGCGCGGATCTGGTGGCGATGCAAACCATCGACCAGATGATTTTCGATTTCTTCGCGGAAGCGGTGGGCAAGCGCTGCAACATTTTGGTCAGTGGCGGCACCGGCACCGGGAAAACCACGCTGCTCAACGTGTTGAGCCAGCTGATCAGCCCGCATCAGCGCCTGGTCACCATCGAGGATGTGGCCGAACTGCAACTCAGCCACCCCCATGTGGTGCGCCTGGAGACACGTCCGCCCAATGCTGAAGGTCACGGCGAGGTTCGCGCCAGTGACTTGATCCGTAACGCCCTGCGGATGCGCCCGGACCGCATCATCCTCGGCGAGATCCGCGGCGTGGAAGTGCTCGATGTACTGACCGCGATGAACACCGGCCACGATGGCTCCATGAGTACCGTGCACGCCAACAACGCCCAGGATGCCCTGCTGCGCCTGGAAACATTGGTCGGCCTGACCGGGCGGCAGATCGCTACCAGCACACTTCGGCAGATGATTTGCGCAGCCCTGGACGTGATCATTCAACTGGCGCGCCTTCCCGACGGGCGCCGCTGTGTCAGCGAGGTGGTGGAAGTGGTGGGCATCCGAGACGATGTCTATGTGACCAACACACTGTTCCGCCTGGATCGCCGCAACAACGTCGGCTTCCAGCGTGAGGCCATGCACGCAGCGGGTGACAAGCTGCGGGCGGCGGATTATTGAGGTGCCGACATGAGCAAGGGCGCGCTGCTGCTGGGGGTGATATTCCTGCTGCTGCTCGGCGGCTCGATCTATTTGTTCCACCGGGCAATGACCGCCGGGGCTCGGGAGCGGGTCATGCAGCGGCTCACCGAAGGCCTGCCCCAGCCGGTGGCCCACAAGCCGGGCTGGCAATATCTGGAGCGTGCTTTTCTGCAGGCCGGGCTGGGGCGGGCGACGGATCGGATGAAACTGGTGTTGGTCGGTTGGGCCGTGAGCATGTTTCTCGGTTACCAGCTCTGGGAATGGCCCGGCCTGACGGTGTTCTCCGTAGCGACGCCACTGTTGGTGCGCCTGTTTATCAGTTGGCGCTATCGCAAGCGGGTGCGGCGGATGATCGAGCAATTGCCGCAAATGCTTGATTACACCGTGCGCAGCCTCAAATCCGGACGCACCCTGGCCGATGCGGTATTGCATGGCATCGAAGCCGCCAACGAACCGCTCAAGGAAGGCATGAGCCGGATTCCACGCAGCGTGCAGTTGGGGGTCAGCCTGACTGACGCCACCCAGGATTTCGCCGATCTGTATGAGCGCGACGAGTTTCGCCTGTTCGCCCTTGGCCTGCGGGTCAACAGCCGCTACGGCGGCAACGCCAGCGAGCTGATGGAAAACCTGATCCGCCTGATTCGCGAGCGGGAACAGGCGGCGCGCCAGTTGCGCGCCATGACCGGTGAAACCCGCATGACCGCCCTTGTTCTGGGGGCCTTGCCGGTATTGATGGCCGGTTATTTTCTGGTCGCCAACCCCGGTTACCTGATGCATATGTGGAACGACGAGACTGGCCGGACGATGCTGATGATTGCCTTCGCCATGCAGACGATGGGCACGCTGCTGATCTGGCGCATGTTGCGGAGTATCTGATGAAAGTCTTGCTGATCAGCCTGCTGATGATTTTGCTCGCCGTATTGCTGCTGATTTCGGGTCTGGCCCAACAGCGGCGTAACGAGCGTCTGGTGACGCAGCGGCTGCACGGTCAGGTGATCCGCGAAAGCCGGGTGGGCAGTTGGCTGCGCCTGTTGGGCGACACACCCATCGGCCAGCGCTCGCTGAGCATGGACACTGAAACGCAGATATTGCTCAACCGTGTGGGCTGGCGCCGGGCCAGTAAGCGCTCGTTGTTCGCCGCCTGTCAGGTAGGCGTGCCGCTGGGCGCGCTGGTGTTCGGCTTTCTCGTTGATCTGTTTTTTTTCGGTGACGAGGTGCCGGTACTCATCCTGCCTATCTGCGGCTTTTGCGTGGGGTTTCTGTTGCCCAAGCGAATCCTGGTGGCAGTGGCCAAGCATCGGCAGAAGCGCGTGGTGGTGGAGATCTCTACCTTTATCCCGCTGCTGCGCATCCTGTTCGAGTCCGGCATGGCCGTGGAACAGGCCCTGCGCGTGCTCAGTAACGAAGGCAAGGCCCTGCTGCCGGTGCTGTCTTCGGAGATCCAGATCGTGCTGAGCCGGGTCGACTCTGGCCTGGAGCTGGGAGAAGAACTGAGCAAGACCGCGCAGCTGCTGGCGGTAGATGAATTCAGCGACACCTGTGTGATTCTCAACCAATTGATCCATCAGGGCGGCGGGGCGATGAAGTCGCTGTTGTCGCTCAAGCAACTGTTCGACGACCGGCGCATGACCCGCTTGCAGGAGTACATCTCCAAGCTCTCGGCAAAGATGTCGGTGGTCATGATGGTGTTTCTGTTTCCGGCGTTATTGATCGTTCTGGCGGGGCCGGGTTTTACCGCCATCAGCCGAGCCTTTGGAGGTTCTTAGTGGTGCATATCAAGAGCGTTATGCTGCTGGCCGGAATGCTCGTTCTGGGCGGTTGCGCCAGTGATGGCAGCGCGCCGTGGCTGGCGGCGGCCAATAGTTGCTCGAAACTGGCGTCCGACGACGAATTGAAGCTGAACCTGGCTCAGGATATGGCCGGTGAAGGCCGCCTGCATGCCGCCCTGGCCAATCTTGAAGCCTTGCCCGACAGTGTCGACGTACGCTTGCGCAAGGCGCAGATACTGCGCCAGTTGGGCAGCAGCGAAGCAGAACCGTTGTACCGAAGCCTGCTCAGCACCTGCCGCAGCGACGAGGGTGAACACGGTCTGGGACAACTGGCGGCGGCGCGTGGCAATAACGACGATGCGCTGGCCCATTTGCTCAAGGCGGTAAAACTGGCGCCGACCAACGAGAAAATCCGCAACGATCTGGGCGTGGTCTACCTCAATCAGCTCAAGTTCGAACAGGCACGATTTCAGTTCCTGACCGCCATGGAACTTAAGCAGTCGGACACCCTGGCTGCGGAGAATCTGCTGACCATGCTGCTGTATCAGGACCACTGGAATCAAGCGGCCGAGTGGGTCACCCGCAATGGTCTGAGCCCGGAGCAGTTCAACGACGCCCGTGCCCGGGCCGAAGCCTTGAAGAAACCCGCGGCGGTAAGACCGGTGGTTGCCGAGCCCGTTGCCGCGGTGGCTGCACAGAGCGCGCTCAAATGAGCAGGGAGAAGGGTATGAAAGCGGCAATCATCGGCATTGTCAGCCTGCTGGCCATAGCGCAGGGCGCCTGGGCCGCCGAGAAGGGCGACTCACCCTGGCAGGAACAGACGCAGAACTGGCTGCAATTGCAATCCCAGGGCCGCCATGCGTCACCGACGCCGCAAGCCGCCACCCCGGCTGAGCGCGAGCAGAGCATGCAACGTTGGCTCGACAGCTATAAGCATGAGATTCCGGATTTCTTCGAGCAGAAAAAAGGCGGCAAGACGGGGTCTGGTGGCTGAGTCGGGGTTGGCAGCAGACCCCGCCCGGTCTTTGGCGCCGTGCCGCCGCACGGCAAATCCTTTAATTCACCGTCACTCGCTGCCGCGCCGAGGGGTTGCCCGGTGACAGAGCCAGCGCCAGTTGCGTGCGGTTATGCATATGGGTCAGGCGCAGCACCTGTGACACATACAGCTTCACGGTGTTTTCGGTAATGCCCAGCTCGCAGGCGATCTGGTAGTTGGTCTGGCCCTTGCCGACCAGTCTGGCGACGTCCAGCTGGCGCGGGGACAACTGATCGAAAATCGCCGGAATCTCGACCTCGGCCTCGTGCTCGCCCGGTTGTGTAATGACCACCTGGGTGCGTTTCTTGTCCAGATCCTGATACAGATCGTCGATGGAGGCCGCCAGGTTTTGCAGCTTTTCGTTGAGCTGGCCCAGGTTGTTCAAGCCCTTTTGCCGCTCTTGCAGCTCGATCTCCTGACGCTGGATGCCCTTGAGCACGTCCTCCAGATCGACCGGCTTTTGATAGTAGTCGGCGATACCGGCGCGCAGGGCCTTGATCACGTCCTGTTTTTCCGCGCGGCCGGTGAGCATGATGGATTCGAAGACCCGCTGTTTACCCGCCAGCAGCTTCATGGCTTCAACCAGTTCGATGCCGTTCAATTCGGGCATGTCCAGGTCACACAGCACGATGCCGATTTCGGTGTCCTCACGAAACCGCTGCAAGGCTTCCCGGCTTGAACTGCATGGGACGCAACGGTAGCCGCTGCTTTCGAGGAAATCGGTGAGCTCCTCAACAATCATGATCTCGTCGTCGACGACCAGTATTTTCACTGTCGAATGCATGTTTACGCAGTACTCCATGTTTGCGAGGTACAACTGACCGGGGTGCGGGGTAGCGGCAACCCTTCGCCATACGCCGAGTCGCAATCCATTACTGTTTATATCGGGTTAAACGTAGTCGCACTTTACTACTATGTACATAGCACGGTCCTACGATTGCGACTGGCGGATCAGCAGGTCTGCGAGGAGAAAACCGACGAACAGGAAGGGTGCGAATGGATATTTTTTTGACGAAGGGTCATTCAAAAGGCGGTATCGCCCGGCAAGTCCCTGACCCATAAAGGGCCAGATTTTCTGACGCAGTGCCAGCCACAGCAAGGTCACGACGGCGGCGCCGATAAAGCTGCCCAGTACATGCAGGCGATCGGTCAAAAGAGCGAGAGCTGCCATCAGTTTGACGTCCCCTGCGCCCATTCGCCCCAGTGCGTAGCCAGGCAGGGTGAATAGCACCGCCAGCAACAATGCCCAGCCACCCTCACTGGCTGGTGCGCCAAGCCAGGTCCGGCCTTGCAGCAGCAGATAGATCAGCGCCAGGCAGGCCACGCCGAGGGTCAGGATATTGGCGATCTGTCGTTGCCGGGCATCTTGCTCGGCACAAAACGCCATCCATATGAGTAGGAAAAGTAATTCCATCTAGTAAAAAACATCCTGTTTTCTGGAGAGGACCTATGCTCAATAACGGTAGGCACTGTCAGGGTAGACGTCGGCATGCAATCACCCCCACGGAATTTCTCTGCTCATCGACAGAAAGGCGCTGCCGCCATTGAGTTTGCGGCGGTGTTCATCGCTTTTTTTGCGGTTTTTTACGGGCTGGTCAGTTACTGCCTGCCGTTGTTGATGTTGCAGTCATTCAATTCGGCCGCCAGTGAGGCGGTTCGCCGCAGTGTGGCCTTGAGCCCCGGCATCGCGAATTATCAGACGCTGATCCAGACTCAGGCGCAAAGCGTGCTGGTCACTCAGTTGGCCTGGCTGCCCAGTACCCTGGCTTTCAATCCCACGACCGACGCCGTTATCAGCTATACCCCGGCGACGGGCGTTCTGTCGGTGCGGATCAGTTATCCCAGCAACAGAATCAATCAGGTCATCCCGTTCCTGACCTTTCCGGGCATAGGCCAGATACCAAACCTCCCAGCCACGTTGTCCGCACAGGCGAGCATGCAACTTGTCCCTTAATAAAGTGATGCTGAACCGTCTGCTGGGACGAAGCGAGTCGCCGGCAACCCCCGCTACGGACCCGGCGAAAGCCGAGCCTGCGCAAATCAGTGCCGAGCTGTATATGGTGCTGGACAACGATGGCCGCGTGCTCAACGCCAGTGCGCAGCTGCGTAGCCGTCTGGGCATGCCCACGCCCATCGTTTCCGCCCAGCGCCTGATCGCCTACCTGATGCCCAACAGCGCCATGGTGGTCGAGGGTGTGCCGGAAGACTGGATCGACCATATGCTTGATCTCGACTTCAAGGCTTCGACCGCCAATACCCTGCACACCCGTGGCTGGATCCAGCACCATGACGGCGGCTGGCTTCTGCAGTTGCTCGATATCAGCGACCTGATGGAAGAGGCCAGCATCGCCCGCAGCCGCCAGCAATGCCTGCGTTTTGCCGGTCAGGTAGCCGAGCAGATTCGCGTGTGCAATTTCGACCGTCTGGGCCAGGTGGTCTCCGAGCAATTGGAAGAGCTGGGCCAACGTTGGAATGTGCCGTGCATGGCGTTGGCCCTGCCCGAAGCCGGCGGCATCGGCTGGCGGGTATTCGCGCAGTATCACGCCCATACCGCCCCCGAACTGTGGCAGCCGGGTCAGCGCCTGGGCACTGAACTGGATCTGTTCGATGGCGGACAGCCTCAACAACTGACCTTCGGCAACCATCCGCATCTGGCGCCGCTGCAGACCATCTTCGGCAATGCCGATGGCTTCCTGCTGCCCCACAGCCGTGAGGGCGTGGCCAAGGCATGGTTGCTTTTCGGTTTCTACAATGCCGCCAGGCAAGCCCCGGATCTGGGCGAGCGCGAGTGGCTGAACCTGTGTTCGGCCATTGGCGGGCCGGTGTTGTTTCGCCAGTCCGAACATCAACACCGTCACCATATCGAGCGCCTGAGCGTCCTGCAGGACCTGCTCGGCACCGGTTGGTGGGAATGGTTGCCCAACGACGAGGTGCAACTGGCGCCGCAATTGATCGATAGCCTGGGCCTGCATGGGCGGCTTGATCGTCTGTCGCGGCCGGACTGGCTGGCGATGATTCACCCGGCTGATCGCGAAGAGTTGAACAGTCGCCTGCTCGAGCTGCGGGAAAACGATACCCCGCTGTTGCTCTGCGTGCGCCTGCGCAGCCTTGATCCGGACCAGGCGCCAGTGTGGTTCCGTATTCAGGGTCAGTCGTTGATCAGTGGCCAGAGTCGCCGAGTGCTGGGTTTCATGCTCGATGTCAGTGATATCAAAAATCAGGAAACCGAGGCCGCCGCTGCCCATGCGCGGTTGGACAACCTGATCGCCAGTTCCCCGGCGGTTATTTACGTGCAGCGCTACGATCAAGGCAGCCTGGAGCCGACCTTTTTCAGCGCCAGCCTGACGCCGGTGCTGGGCTGGAAACTGGCCGATTGCGTTGACGGCCAGTTGACCGAGTACATTCACCCGGATGACCGTGATATCTGGTTCGAGCGCACCCGTCTGTTGCTGCGAGAAGGCTTCGTCAGCCGCCGTTACCGTTTGCGCGGGCGCGACGGCGTCTATCACTGGTTGCTCGACGAAGCGCGCCTGCTGCGCGATGACCTGGGCATTCCGGTGGAGGCCGTCGGTCTGTGGCTGGATGTAACGGAGGCCACCCTGGCCGCCGAACGGGTCCGCGAGAGCGAAGAGCGCTACCGGATCCTGGTGGAAGACTCCCCGGCGATGATCTGCCGCTACAGCCCGGAGTTGGTCCTCAGTTTCGGCAACCGGCCATTGGCCAATTATCTGGAGTGCACCACCGAGCAACTGGCCGGGGTCAATCTGGGCGATTGGTTCTCGGCCGAGCAGCGCGAAGACTTTCTTCAACGCATCGCCCAACTGACGCCGGAGTCGCCCATGAGCACGGCGGAAATCTGCCTGGAGTTGCCGGGCCGCGAACATGCCTGGTGGGTCTGGGCTGACCGCGGTGTGTTTGATGAGCAAGGCAAACTGGTAGAGATCCAGGCCGTCGGGCGGGATAACACCGACGTGCGCCGTTCGCGCATGCAGCTCAACCAAAGCGCGAAAATGGCGACCCTGGGCGAGATGGCCACCGGTCTGGCCCACGAGATCAACCAGCCGCTCAACGTCATGCGCATGGCCGTGGTCAACGTCCTCAAGCGTCTGAACAACGGCATCGTCGACCCGGAGTATCTGATCGAAAAGCTCAACCGTATCGACGCTCAGGTGCAGCGTGCCGGCAAGGTCGTCGACCATATGCGCGTGTTTGGCCGTCGTTCGGAGGTTCAGGAGCAGTTGTTCAATCCGAACGATTCGGTCGAGGGCACGCTGGGGATGCTCGCCGAGGGCATGAAAGGCAAGGGTGTCGAGCTGCGCGTGGGCGAGCTGGGCGAGCCGGTGCAGGTTCGCGGCCATGGCGATCAACTGGAACAGGTGATCATCAACCTGATGGTCAACGCCCGTGATGCGTTGCTGTCACGCAAGGAAGGCAATCCCGAGCTGCAACCCTGGATCAGCCTGCAAACCGGGCGAGACGCGCAGAACTTCTTTATTAACGTGGAAGATAACGGCGGCGGCATCGACCCACGGCTGCTGGAAAAGATCTTCGAACCCTTCTTCACCACCAAACCATCGGGTATCGGCACCGGCCTGGGCTTGTCGGTGAGCTATGGCATCGTCCAGCAAATGGGCGGCCTGCTAAGCGTCAGCAATTCCGGCGAGGGCGCGCGGTTTCAGATCAGTTTGCCGATCAGTCAGGGGTGATCCGGTCAGGCATCAGTCAGATGTGCTTGATGCTGTTGGGATTGGCCCCTCCTCTAAATCACCAACGTCGCCTGCCCGATATTGCAGCTCATATTGGCGCCGAGGTTGACCGGGTTGACGGTCACGCCCAGGCCCGCAAGCAAAGGGTCGAGCACACTGGTCAGCAGCGGTGACAAAGTGCTGTTGATGGTGCTGTCCAGGCTGGTAGTGAGCGTGCTCAACAAGGATTCCGCGCCACTCATGAGCGAACCCAGCACATTGTTGGTGGGCGGCGAATACATGTGCACCTGTACCCCGGCGACGGTCCCTGCCAGCAGGCTGCTGGGCAGTGTGGCGTTCGGCGCGAGGGGGAAGTACGGGTCAGTATTGATATCCGGCACTTGGTTAGGGGCCGACGGAGCGGTATAGGTGAAGTTTGTGGAGGTGCTTTGTACTTGGCCGATCGGACTGTTGACGCTGACCCCCAGGCCGCCACCCGTGAAGGGGGTCCGTGCGCCACATGTCCCTATTCCCAGAATTTTTTTGCACGTTGCACTACCAATATCCAGAACCGGCAGGGGCAGAGCGACGACAGCATTGGGATCCGTGCTGGCGGGGAAAGCAGCCGCTGAGCTGATTTGGCCGATTTTCAGGTTCAGCAGCGCACTGTCTGTATGGGTAGTCAGGGTTTTGTTGGTGTTGCTGGTGCAGGTAAAACCAGTGACATAGCTCTGGGCGCTGGAGGTGGAAACACTCACGTCAATCTGTGGGCCGGTGCTGCCGGATGATAGCCACTGAAAGTCATACATTGTGCAGCCCGCGCCCACCAGGCAGCTTGCCGAGTTCAGGCTCGCGACCAGGTTAAGACTCAGCACGTTATTGATCACCGGCGTCAGCGGCGTCAGCAGGTTGGTAGCGGCGTTGAGCAGCGGCGTAATCGTACCCAGGACCGGCAGGTTGATCGACAGCAATGCGCGGGTCTGCGCAGTGCGTACATAGATGCGGTTGGCGCCCAGCGGGTTGGCCGGATCGATTTTGCGCGGGTCGCCGAAGGCCGACAGTTGCGGTGCCTGAACCACCTGGACCTTGGCCGTGACCTGCGCCAGCCCTGGCACGTTCATTTGTACGGAGGACATCAGACCGTTCTTTTTGTTGGCAACCTGTACCAGGCCTTGGACCAGATCGAACACGCGCATATTGGTGTTCAGGGCCGCCAGGTTGCTGCCGCTCTGGACTTGCAGCAGATCGCCCAAGGCGATGGTGGTGGCCCCGGCTGCCGCCTTGATGCCGTTCAAGGCGTTGATCGTGGCGGTGTTGTTGGAGTCCAGAATGTTAATCGCGCTCTGCACCAACTGGCTGACCGCGATATTGGTGCTGAGCAGTTGGGTGTAGTTGCCTGCCGTAATGTTCAGATCGGTATTGAGCCGGTTCAGATAACTCAGCAGGTTCAGGTCGGTATTGACCAGGCCCTGCCAACCCGCGACGCTGAGATTCAGGCTGCCGCCAAGCAGGCCGCCGAGCAGCGGATTGAGTACGGCGGCATTGGCCGAGGTGACGGTCATGGCGGCGCTGCGCAGGGTCAGTTGCACCACCGGTGATGATTGCAGGGCGACAGCGGTCGCACTCATGGACATGTTCACCGGCGGCGCGGTGGTCGAGAAAAGTGTGCTGATCCGCGACGCTATGCTTCTGGGTACCGGATGGCTTGCAACCACCTTGATTACCTCGAATTTGGTTGCATCGGCGACGAACGTGCGCAAATTAGCGGTGACCAACAGGGTTCCACAGGTGACGTTGAGGGCGCGGTTGTCGCTGCCGACGACGAAACGGTTGCGCGCGGCGTTCTGCGTGGCGAAGGCAACCGCGCTGGCAGTGGTTGCGGGCAGGCAGTTGCCATGACGACCTGCCGCTTCCAGGGCCGCCATGTCCGCGACACGTTGCAGATTGCGCCTTTCCAGAAACAGGCGGCCGCTGTCGAGTACCACCAGCATGCACAGCAGCGCAAGGGTCAGGGTGCCTGCGGCCATCACACCAATGGCACCGCGCTGACGCAGATGATTCAGGGGAGACATCCAGCACTCCTTCGGCCACGCCGTTCGCTTACTCACCTGTGGCAGGAGTGTAGTTAAGGCGTGGGATGGGTGCTGGCTAAGTGACAGATGGGGTAAATGCAGGATCAAAAGGTGGGACCTGCTTTAGCCGGGAAAGCGTAGGCAGGGTCGATACATTTCTATCGTCTGTCATATTGTCTTCCCGGCTAAAGCCGGTCCCAAGACCCCTTGGTCGACGGGTTAGCGCGGCGGATACTGGCTCAGGATCTTCGCCACGGTGGTACGGATGGCCGTATCGCGAGCCACCGGATCAGGGCTGTCGTTGAGGATCTGCTCGGTGCTGCCACGCCACACCAGTTTGCCGTCCTTGCCGTCGAGCAAGTCGATCTGCAGGGTCGTCACCTTGTAATCGACGCTGCGGGTTTCACTGCTCACTGGCGGATAACCCCAATAACCACCCCACGGGCCGCCCCAGCCACTGCCGTATTGGGTGTTGACCAATTGCTGGCGGTTCTCCACTACAACCCAGGTCTGTACTTTGAGGTCCGGCGTCGTACCGGCCGCAGCCATGCGCAGACCACGTTGATCCAGCTGCCCGGCCACGGCCTGGCGGATGCGCTGTTCGGTCAGGTCGCTTTGCAGGCGCGGGTCATTGGGCTGGAATTGCACGCCGGGCTCTTTCCAGCTCCAGCTGCGATAGCCGCCGAAGTCGCGCTGGGTGTCGAAGTCGCGGTTGACCCGTGTGGTGTCGCAGGCACTGAGCAGCAGGGCAACACCCAGTACGGCAAGGTAGCGGAACATGGCAGTTCTCCGAAAAGTCAGGCTGGGGGATAAGTGCTCAGGGCGCCTTGTACGGCGTCGCGCAGTGCTTTGCCGCGTTGTGCCTGGTTGCCAGCGGCAGCGGCTTCGGCGCGGGCGCTCCAGACGGGTTGGCCGCTGCGGCCATCGAACAGGCTGATAGTGACGACGATCACTTGCTCCTGATAAGTGCGCACCACCGGCACCGTGGCATAACCGCCGTAGCCATTGCGGTAGCCGCCGTAGTACGGGTCATAGTAGTCGTCACGGACCTGGCGCAGACGGGTTTCCGGATGCAATTCGGCGCTGACATACAGGTCGGCGCCCTGGGGGTTACGCCCGGGGCGCAACCCGCGTTGGTCCAGGCCATTACTGACGGCTTCGGCGATCTGCGCCGGGTCGGCCCAGGTCGAGCCGATGGGCAACTGGCCGTTTAGCCAGGCCCAGTCGCGATAACGCCCGTAGTCCCGAGGCGCGGCTGGATAGGCGCTAAGGTCCAGGGTATTGGCGGCCTGTGTAGGGGCAGGGGGCAATGGACTGGAACTGGCGACGTACGGGTTTTCACTCTGGCAGGCGGCCAGGCCCAGGGTCAGGACGAGTGTGGCGAGGCGGGATTTCATGATGGTCTCCTTGGGCCTCTCTTATTTAATGAAGGTAAAGCGAACTCGTTGGAGCGAGGCGTGCCCGCGAAGACATTTAACAGGTTTCAAATGTGTATCTGGCTCACTGGCCCCTTCGCGGGCACGCCTCGCTCCAACAGGTTTTGTACTTGTCGCGGCGTCTAAATCGGCCGACACGCCCAATGCAGATAACGCCCCAACCCGGCATAGGCCGGATGGCGGCGGTGGGCCAGTTCCATTTCCAGCAGGTCCGCCAGATCGGCCTTGGCCTGGAACTCCACCGGCATATAGTCGTGGAATACGCGCACACCACTGCGGGTTTGGACTTGCCACAGCGGCTCAAGTTGCGCTGCCAGGTCACGCGGATCAAGGGGTTGTTGCGGGGTCAGGCTCTGCTTTTCCCCGGCCATGTCATTCTTGCGCATCTTGCGGAAATGACCCTTGAGCAGGTTGCGGTAGATCAGCGCGTCACGGTTGTAGAAAGCCAGGGACAGCCAGCCATCGCGACGGGTCAGTTGATGCAGCACCGGCAGGATCGCGTGGGGGTCGGCCAGCCATTCCAGCACCGCATGGCACAGCACCAGATCGTAGGGTTCGGTCAGTTGCCCTAGTAGTTCCTGCCAGGGCGCCTGAATGAAGGTTGCGCTCTGCCCCGCGTCGGCGAAGCGCTGGCGGGCGCCTTCGAGCATCGGTTCGGCAGGCTCGGCCAGGGTCACCTGATGACCGCGTTCAGCCAGCCACAGCGACATATGGCCCAGCCCGGCGCCGATATCCAGTACCCGCAGCGGGCGGTCGGGCAGGGCTTCAAGCAGGTCGGCCTGGAGTACCGCCAGGCGAATCGCGCCTTTTGCGCCGCCGTAGATTTTCTCGGCAAAGCGCGTCGCCAACTGGTCGAAATGACGGTCACTCATTTGGCGAACCGCCGTTCACTGTCGGCCAGCTTGCTGCGCACCACTTCGTCCATGCTCAGCCCAAGTTCGCTGCACATCAGCAGCAGATAAAGGACGATATCGCCGATTTCCTGTCCGGCATGAGCCAATTGATCAGGCGGCAACTGCTGGGATTGTTCTGGGGTCAGCCACTGGAAAATCTCTACCAGCTCGGCCATTTCGACGCTGGCGGCCATGGCCAGGTTCTTGGGGCTGTGAAATTGCCGCCAGTCGTTCTGGTCGCGAATACGGTGCAGGCGTTGGGTGAGTTCTTCGAGATTCATGCGGGAGGCTCCTTGAGGCGCATAGCTTCAAGGGGAACCGGTCGGGAAGCAAGCCTGGTTTGCGCCGCTTGCCGACCGATTCAAGCGCTATTCAGACGCCGTACATTCACTCAGAGCGGAGTGAACAGGGCCTTCTGGCCTTCAGGGGAGGTGAAGATAGCGTCGCCGTTATGGCCGACCCCCGGCACTACGACCAGATGCTGGCTGGTCCCATCGGGATGGCGCTTCTGCAAATACTCAAAGTAGTTCTGGCCACGGGTCAGCCGTGACGAACCCTGGGCTTCGGCGCCGCAGGACTTGTCCAGCGCCGGATGATTGGGGTCAGTGTCCAGTTGGCCGAGCAGGTAGGTGATATCGCGCTTCACATAGTTCTGCTCGATAACCGCCGGAGTTTGTTGGCCAGCGTAGAACGGCAGCTTGTTCAGGCCGTATTTCCAGTCGTTGAAGCTCGGGCAGGTCGCCGCCGTCACTGGCAACGGCCGCTGGGCGTCGAGATAGGCATAGGACGAGGAGTTGGCGATCACATAGCGCAGGTGGATGCCTTCCTTTTTCAGCAGGGCATCTTCACGGCCGCCGAGAACCGCATAGCGCTGCACCACTTGGGCGCCGCTGGAGTGACCGGCGATCACGATTTCCTTGAGGTTGGGGAACAGCTTGCTGTCGCTCAGGCGCTTGAGGATATGGTCCAGCACCACGAATGAACTGATCGGCTTGGGCCCGACTGCCGTGTCGCCTGCCATCCAGTTGTTTTCGTGCCAGCGCAGGATTTTTTCCGGCAGGTGGTGGGCAACGATGTCTTTTTCATCGAGGAACTGCGGCGAGATCAGCAGGGTTTTCTGCCGCTGCTTGGACTGGTTGGCCGCGCGCTCGATGCTGCGCAAATAGGTTGGCGCGTTGCGCAGGCGGCCGTGGATGACGATGACCACACGCTGGATCTGCGGCTTGGGTTTGACCCACTCCTGACTCAGGCCCAGGGTGGCCTCGACGCCATTGATCACCAGTCGATCAGGACTGATCGATTGGACCGCGTGGTCCTCGGCGTGAGCCGTGGCGCTCAGAAGGGTGCCCAACATCAGGACCAAAAGCGGTTTCATCATTGATCAAAGGCTCTTTGCGGCGAACGTGTCGCACTGATTGATTTGACCCTGGGCAAAGCCGGTTTTGAACCAGCGCACCCGTTGGGCCGACGTCCCGTGAGTAAACGAGTCAGGCACAACCCTACCCTGACTTTGTTGCTGTAACCGGTCATCACCAATGGCGTTGGCCGCGGTCAGGGCCTCTTCAATATCACCCGGCTCCAGCCAGTTCAAACGCTTTTGTGCATGCCAGGCCCAGACCCCGGCCAGGCAATCGGCCTGCAGTTCCTGGCGCACCAGTAAACCATTGCTGCCTTCCATGCGCTGGCCCTGTTGCCGGGCCGTCTGAATTTTGGCCGAAATACCCAGTAACGTCTGCACATGATGGCCTACTTCGTGGGCAATTACATAGGCTTGCGCGAAGTCACCGGCTGCCTTGAAGCGCTGCGACATTTCCCGGAAGAAATCCAGGTCCAGATAAACCTGCTGATCGGCCGGGCAATAGAAGGGGCCGCTGGCCGAAGACGCCAAGCCACAGGCTGACTGTACCCGGCCACGAAACAGCACGAGCGTCGGGTCTTTGTACTGGCGGCCGCTCTGGGCAAAGATTGCCCGCCAGGTGTCTTCGGTGTCGCCGAGGATTGCCCGGACAAAGTCCGTCTGCGGATCGTTGGCGGCCGGTGCCTGTCGGGTTTGCGGGCTGACGCTGGTGGACTGCTGCCCCATCTGCCCGGCCAGTTGCCCGAGAATCTGCATCGGGTCCTGGCCAGTCAATAGCCCGAACGCGACAATCAACACCACCCCGCCCAGGCTCAGGCCCTTGCCACCGATCCTGAAACCACCGCCCCCACCGCCACTTGCGCCGTCCTGAGCATCGACTACGTTGTCGCTGCGCCGACCTTTTTTCCAGAGCATGGGAGAGTCCTTTCGGGAGGGATGTAAGAGAGTGTTGCTCTTAGACAGGCTTGGCGCCAGTTTGATCGTCGGGGGAGGTAATTGTGGGATCGGCTTTAGCCGGGAGGGCGATTTCGCCGTCGCTCTTACGGCGATGGATGTACCGACTGTCCACCAAAGGCACCTAGCGGCGACAGTCATCGGCGAAGCAAAGAACTGGCCGCCCATGACTGGTTGCTTTGATGCTGAACGCCAGCCCGCTGGGGATTCGGCGGTTGGTGGATGGGGAACTGACGGATCGGGCTATTTGATAGTGGCGGGAGCCAGCTTGTTGGCGAGAGGGCTGTGGGGCTCGCTCATTGCCTTGCGAAAAAGTTGGCTCCTGCCAAGCTCTGTCTGGTGTTAATCTGCAATGACAATGAAGTAGAAGATAAACGAAGAAAGTACAGCAACACTTTCGTAGGCATAAGCAGCTAAAAGTTGGATGCGTAACTTTTTCGGTATTTTCTTTTCTTCATCTTTGCCTAGAAAGCCGTTTCGGTGTAGCCGACGAGCCATAAGGATTGTGACTACAATCATATTCAGTCTCATTTGCCGTCCGATGAAACCGGAGCCCCATACTGTACGGTTCCATTCGACAGACTCGTTGCCGTCCAAATGATGCTCTAACTCACTCAACTTTCCGTATTGAAAATAGCCTGTGAAGCCGAAGCTTATGAAAATATTCAGAGCGATAATCATGCCTATCGTAAACTCCGTATCTGTCATTATTTCGGTCTCCACTCGTAAAGCTTCTCGCCTGCCGTCTCGCCGAGACCTTCACCCACTTTTCCGCCTATGTACCCTCCCGCGATGCCGCCAATGATGCCGCAGGCCAGAGCGCCCCAGCCCACTGACGGTATCGTAAAAACCGCAACACATGTCGATACGGCGCTTGCAGCCCCCCAACTGCCACCTTTCATGCCAAAACCCACACCCAGCGCCAATTTACCCCCCTCCACATACGCCGCCTTCTCACACTTCTCCTCCCGCCCCACCGAACACGCCTCTTTCACCTCCAACCCAGACGCCACGACATTCAACCCGATGCCAACTGCGGTGCCGTGCTTAAGCAACTTTGCCGTGCGCGCTATACCTTCCATACGTCTGGCGTAATCGCGCATCTCGCCGGTATGCAGGTAGCTTTTGGTGGAGATGCCGAGCATTTTCTTGATCGAGCCTCTGTTCTGCAGTCCGCTTCCCCAACGGGCAACGCCTTTGAGTTGTTCGTCGAGACGGGCAAACAACACCTGACGCTGATTGATGAACTCCTGGCGGGCGATGGGGGTGCCGCGGGTGAGCGATAGCTTGTGCAACTTCTGGATGTCGTCGAGGGTCTTTTCGATGGCGGTCAGGTGGTTGCTCCAACTGCCGGAAACGGCGCCAATACCCAGTGAGGCGTGGCCCAGCATACGTTGAAGGATATCGTAGTGCTTCAGCGCCAGGCCATCGGAGCCCAGGGAGTTATGGCTGATCTGATGGCTGACATGCTGCGCCATGCGCATGAACTCGGTTTCTTCGAGGGTGCAGGAGGGTGTACTGCTGTCCGGCACGATAATTATCTCTCCCGGCATGACCACGCGATTGCGGATATGGATATTCAACGTGTCGAATTTATTGCTGGCGCCCAGTTGCGTTTTGATCGTGTTATCGCTCTGCATTTTATCGTTGATGAACGAATAAGCCCTGCTCATATCTTGTACTCCCTGTAAGTGGAGGTGCGAGGTTATGAAAGCCAAAAGGGGCTGGCGATAGTGCAGGCGGGATTTGTCGGCTTTTCCGAAAGTGCCTACGTACTAAAGTTAGATTTCCTACAAATTTATTAGAGTAATAATATTCAGTAATACACGTCGACTGTAATTGCGAGAAAAAATAGACATAAATACCACCTGCATTACCTGCCAAATCTCTAACTTGCGCGCCATTGTTGCCTAAGCAACGAGCGGATTTGACGATCCGTTGCTGTAATCGCGTAGCGCTTTTGAGTCTTTGTTCAAACACTGTGTTTGCACGATAGTTTCATGGCAGCTGTGTGTGGGAGATCTTCGGATCTGCCGGTTCCTACAGCCCGGTTCGTCAACCCGCACACAGTTGCCACCCAATCCGTTTGACGAGGATGAAGGTGGTATCGATTTTCTGTAGGAGTACGTTATGAAACACCTCACCCCATCCGACCGCTACCTCCCCCTTACCCAATCCGGCCAAGACTCTCCCATCCTGCTGCTCGATACCCAAGCGCCCCTGACCGAGCTGCATGCCTATACCAGCCTGCGATTCAGCCTGGCCGCGCGCTTTCTCGATGGCCTGGCTTGCACCGATGGCGATGAACATGATTGGAGTGCTATTGCCGGGACGTTACATTTGCTGATGCAGGAGGCGTGTGCGGTGGATCGGGTTATTGAGCAGCGGTTGTGGCGCGGTTGTGAGGCAGGCATTGCGCCGGATCTTGCGCTTTAGCTGCATTCTGTGGGACCGGCTTTAGCCGGGAAGGCGTATTCCCGGCTAAAGCCGGTCCCACAGTTCAGCTCTTTTCAGCGTCTGACCAACAACACCCCGGATTCCATATGGTGGGTATACGGAAACTGATCGAACAGGGCGCAGCGCTCGACACGGTGGGTGTCGTGCAGTTGCTCGATATTGGCCGCCAGGGTCTCCGGGTTGCAGGAGATGTACAGGATATTGTCGAAGCGCCGGGTCAGTTCGCAGGTGTCCGGGTCCATGCCGGCGCGGGGCGGGTCGACGAAGACGCTGCCGAAGTCGTAGCTTTTCAGATCCACGCCTTCCAGGCGGCGGAAGGGGCGTACTTCGTTGAGGGCCTGGGTCAGCTCTTCGGCGGACAGGCGCACCAGGGCGACGTTATCCACAGCGTTGTCGGCCAGGTTGCTCAGGGCAGCGTTGACCGAGGTCTTGCTGATTTCCGTGGCCAGCACTTTACGCACACGCATAGCCAGCGGCAGGGTGAAGTTACCGTTGCCGCAATACAGCTCCAACAGGTCATCCGTGCGCTCGCCCAGGGCTTCAAATGCCCAGTTGAGCATCTTCTGGTTCACCGTGCCGTTGGGTTGGGTGAAGGCGCCTTCGGGCTGACGGTAGCTGTAGGTGCGACCGGCGACTTCAAGCTTTTCAGTCACGTAATCACGACCAATCACCACACGCTGCCCCTTGGAACGGCCGATCAGGCTGACCTCCAGGTCGGCGGCCAGTACTTTGGCGGCGGCTTTCCAGGCATCGTCCAGCGGGCGGTGATAGCACATAGTGATCATCGCATCACCGGCCAGGGTGGTGAGGAAATCCACCTGGAACAGCTTGTGATTGAGGATCGGGTCGGCTTCCCAACGGTCGCGCAGCACCGGCATCAGCGCGTTGATGCGCTGGCTGGCGATAGGCAGGCCGTCGAGCAGGATCGGCGTCTTGTTATCGCCGGGGGCGAACATGGCGTAGTGACGCTTCTGCGCCTCGCGCCACAGACGAAATTCGGCGCGCAGGCGGTAGTGCTCGCGGGGCGAGTCGAATATCTGCGGCTCGGGCGCGTCGAACGGCGCCAGCAGCTCGCGCAGGCGGATGGCTTTGTCTTCGAGCTGACGGTCGTAGCTCGCGGGGTCGAAGGGAACACTCATGCGTTGAACCAGCCCAGCTTGATCACGAACAGGATCGACAGGATCACCAGGGCCGAATTGAGCTCACGCGCTCGGCCGGAGAGGATCTTGATCGCGGTCCAGGAAATGAAGCCAAAGGCGATGCCGTTGGCGATGGAATAGGTGAACGGCATCGCCAGGGCGGTGATGACCACCGGCGCGGCGACACTGATGTCGTCCCAGTCGATTTCCGCCAGGCCCGAGGTCATCAGCACGGCGACGAACAGCAGCGCCGGGGCCGTGGCGAAGGCGGGTACGCTACCGGCCAGTGGCGCGAAGAACAGCGCCAGCAGGAACAGGATGGCGACGACGATGGCGGTCAGGCCGGTACGGCCGCCGGCACTGACGCCCGCCGCGGATTCGATATAGCTGGTGGTGGTGGACGTGCCCAGCAGGGAACCGGCCATGGCCGCGGTGCTGTCGGCAATCAGGGCGCGGCCCATTTTCGGCATGTGGCCGTTCTTGTCCATCAGCCCGGCGCGCTTGGCGACGCCGATCAGGGTGCCGGAGTTGTCGAACAGGTCGACGAACAGGAAGGCGAAAATCACGCTGACCAGACCGATATCCAGCGCGCCCTTGATATCCAGTTGCAGGAAGGTCGGGGCCAGGGATGGCGGCATCGACATGATCCCGCCGAACGGGCTGAAGCCCAGGACGATGGAAACGATGGTCACGGCGAGGATGCCGATCAGCACGGCGCCGCGTACCTGAAGTTTTTCCAGGGCGACGATTAGGAAGAAACCGAGGATCGCCAGCACCGGCGCCGGTTTGGCCAGGTCGCCGAGGCCGACCATGGTGGCCGGGTTGCTGACCACTATTTCCGCGTTATGCAGGGCGATCAGCGCCAGGAACAGGCCGATACCGGCCGCAATGGCCGAGCGCAGGGGCAGGGGGATGCTGTTGATGATCCATTCGCGGATGCGCAAGATCGAAAGAATGAAGAACATCACCGCCGAGATGAACACCGCGCCCAGGGCCACTTGCCAGGTATGGCCCATGTGCAGGACTACGGTGTAGGTAAAGAAGGCGTTGAGGCCCATGCCCGGTGCCAGGGCGATCGGGTAGTTGGCGATCAGCCCCATGACTGTGGAGCCAATGGCTGCGGCCAGGCAGGTGGCGACGAACAGCGCGCCCTTGTCCATGCCGGTGGCGCCGAGGATGCTCGGGTTGACGAACAGGATGTAGGCCATGGCCAGGAACGTGGTCACGCCCGCGAGAATCTCGGTGCGCACGTTGGTGTTGTGTGCCTTGAGTTGAAACAGCCGCTCCAGCATGTCTGGCTCCCCTGGACGCCATGGCGTCGTGAATGAATCGACTCCAACAGCAAAGCACAGGTCGCCGGGGCGGTCTGGGCATTTTCCGTGGGTCAGAAAAAGCCGCGCATGATACCAGTAGCGCGAGGCGATGGCTGCGGCGGATCATCAGTTGCCTGCACGCCAGTGCCAATCCCGCGACGGCGCTGTCAAGATCGCAAAACCGTCAATGTCGCCAGAGTGCAAACACAGGTCGCACTGGTGCGTTTCGCGCCCCTTGCCGCTGCGTAATTTGAGGCCACGCAGCAACATCCGCATTGCCGCTGATTGAAAGCTCACTGCCACACGAACGAGCCAAAAAATAACGAGCCGACCCGAGGGAGCACGCATGAAGAGATTTATTCGTCATATCAGTTGTGGTGTTTTGATGTTGAGCAGCACTGCGCTGCTGGCGGCGGAACCGGCCAAGTGCCAGAACGTACGCATGGGCGTGGTCAACTGGACCGACGTGATCGCTACCAGCGCCATGGCTGAAGTCTTGCTCAAGAACATGGGCTACGAGGTCAAGCAGACCAGCGCCGCCCAGCAGATCGTTTTCGGCGGCCTGCGTGATGATCGCCTGGACGTGTTCCTCGGTTACTGGAAACCGGCGATGGACAAGAACATCGCCCCTTTCCTGGAAGCCAAGCAGGTCAAGGTTCTGGAAAAACCAAGTCTGGCCGATGCCCAGGCAACCCTGGCAGTGCCTGACTACGTGGCCGCTGGCGGGCTGAAAACTTTCGCTGATATCGCCAAGTTCAAGGACAAGCTCGGCGGTAAGATCTATGGGATCGAGCCAGGCACCGGCGCCAACGGCAATATCAAAGGCATGATCGACAAGAACCAGTTCGGCCTCGGCGGTTTCCAGCTGGTCGAGTCGGGTGAAGCCGGCATGCTGGCTGCAGTGCAGCGCGCCATCAAGCGCGGCGAGTGGGTAGTCTTTGTGGGCTGGACCCCGCACCCGATGAACATCAACATGAAGATCGAATACCTGACCGGCAGTGAAGATGTGTTCGGTCCGAACGAAGGCGCAGCGACCGTTTCGGTGGTTACCGCCCCTGACTACGCCACCCGTTGCCCGAACGTCAGCCAATTGATGACCAACCTGACGTTCACCGCCGCCCAGGAAAGCGCCATGATGGTCCCGATCATGGACCGCAAGGCGCCGGATGACGTTGCCAAGCAATGGCTCAAGGATCACCCTGAAGATCTGACGCGCTGGTTGGCCGGTGTGACTACGTTTGATGGCAAGGATGCTGCGCCGGTTGTAACGGCGGCGCTTAAGTAAGGCTTTTCGAGACCAGTATGGCCCTGCGGATATGCCTGCAGGGCTGACCTGGCGAGTGTGTTTATTGTGTGGGACCGGCTTTAGCCGGGAAGGCGCCTTCCCGGCTAAAGCCGGTCCCACATTCGTTCTGCGTTTGTCGCAGTCTCCACAGGCAGGAGCGCTGAATGACTCATCCATACCCCCTTTCCCTTGAACTCACCGAGTTCGTCCGTCACAGCCTGACGTTTACCGTTACCGAACCTGGCATCAGCGGCCAGCGCGACGCCTATTCGCGTATGTGCCGAGCCTATACACCGCCGCGCCCGCAGGGTTTGCAGGTCGAGGATTTCACCCTGGCCGGGGTCAAGGTGCGGCGTTACCGTCCCGATGACTGGCCTGACAACGAAGCTGCGCCTTGCGTGCTGTATCTGCACGGCGGCGGCTGGGTGGTCGGCGACCTGGACTCCCACGATTTCGTCACCGCCGCGCTGGCCGCTGACCTCGGCGCTGTGGTCGTCGCCGTGGACTATCGTCTGGCGCCGGAGCACCCTTTTCCTGCTGCATTCGACGATTGCCTGGCAGTCTGGCGCGGTCTGCGCGAGCAAGCGCACAACCTCGGCATCGACCCGGCGCGCATCGCCGTGGCGGGGGACAGTGCCGGTGGCAATCTGGCCGCCGCGCTGTGCCTGGCCTTGCGTGATGCCAGGGAACCACAGCCTCTGGGCCAGGCCCTGATCTATCCGGGACTGGGCGGTGCGGCGAGCCTGCCGTCACGTCATGAGTGTTTTGACGCGCCGTTGCTCAGCAGCGCAGAGGTGGATGAATATCTGGGTTTGTATCTGAGCGAACCCGAAGACTGGCGCTCACCCTACGCCCGGCCGCTGCTGGCCGAGGACTTCAGCCACCTGGCCCCGGCGTTTATCGCGGTGGCGCAGTTTGATCCGTTGCGTGATGACGGCATTGCCTTTGAACAGGCGTTGCGCGCGGCGGGTGTGCGGGCGCGGCTTGAGCTGGGCATGGGGCTGATCCACGGCTGCCTGCGCGCCCGTGAGGCGGCAGAGGTAGATGAGTTGTATGAGCGGCTGGTGGGGGCTTTGCGGGATTTTCTTTGGTAGCAGATCAGGCTGAGCGGTTGAGATTTTCCTTGTGGGACCGGCTTTAGCCGGGAAGACGATCGTACGGTCGATACGTTTATATCGTCTGGTCCGTCGTTTTCCCGGCTAAAGCCGGTCCCACCCAAGCTGGCCTCACACGGGCTTTTGAGTCAGGCCGTCTGTTTCTCCGCCTCTTCAACGATATCGCGCATCCGGTCACGTTTGGCCAGGCCGGGGAACAGCTTCATCCAGATCCCGGTGACTGCCAGGGTGCCGACACCGCCGAGCACGACGGCTGGAACCGTGCCGAACCAGTGGGCGGTCATGCCGGATTCGAACTCGCCGAGCTGGTTGGAGGCGCCGATAAACAGGCCGTTCACCGCGCTGACCCGGCCACGCATTTCATCCGGGGTTTCCAGTTGCACGAACGAGGCGCGGATCACCATGCTGATCATGTCGGCGGCGCCGAGCACTGCGAGTACGACCAAGGAAAACCAGAACGAGGTCGACAGACCGAAGGCAATGGTCGCTACGCCGAACACGCCAACCGCCGTAAACATCACCCGCCCGACATGCCGATCAACGCTATAGCGCGCCAGCCACAGGGACATGCCCAGGGCGCCGATGGCCGGTGCCGAACGCAGCATGCCCAGGCCCCAGGGGCCGGTCAGCAGAATGTCCTTGGCGAACACCGGCAACAGCGCGGTGGCGCCGCCCAGCAGTACCGCGAACAGGTCCAGGGAAATGGCGCCAAGAATGTCCGGACGGCTGCGGATGAAGTGAATCCCCGCCATCAGTGATTCCAGGGTGGCCTTGTTCTTGTTCAGCGGCGTCTGCCGGGCAGGCAGTGTGAGCATCAGACTGCAGGCAATCACATACAAGCCGACGGTCAGGCCGTAGACCCAGTTGCTGCCGAAAGCGTAGAGAAAACCGCCCAGCGCCGGGGCGATGATGGTGGCCGATTGCTGGGCCGACTGCGCCGACGCCACGGCCCGGGGAAACAGGCTCGCCGGGACGATGCTCGGCAACAGGGCCTGGGTGGTCGGCATCTCGAACGAGCGGGCCATGCCGAAGATGAACGACAGGATAAAGATCATTTCCCGGGTGACGCTGTTGGTCAGGCTGCTGACGAACAGGACCAGGGCAATCAGCGCCTGTGCCGACTGGCAGATCGCCGAGACGATACGCCGGTCATAGCGGTCGGCCACATGCCCGGTATGCAGCATGAACAGCACGCGGGGAGCGAATTGAACCAGTCCGACCAGACCCAGGTCCATCACATTGCCGGTCAGTTGATAGAGGTTCCAGCCAATGGCGACGGTAAGCATCTGAAAACCGCTGGCGGTAAAGATGCGGGCAAACCAGAACGCGACGAACGGACGATGGTGGCGCAACAACACGGGCGCTTGGGTCGGCATGAGCAACAGCAGCCTGAGGTGAAGGAGGGGGGAGGGGAGAATATCATTTTGTAACAATAAATTGCGTGAAAAACCTGTCAGCTTTAGACCCGAAAGTATGGTTTCAAGCACCGAATGTATGGTCGTCGGCCTTCGCTGAAAGTGTTTTCATGGCCCCGGATTCAAGCCGTTTGCGGGGGTGAGACAACCTGCCACGCGGCAAACGACCACATAACTGCCGGGAGGAAATAGGACTACGCTTTTAGCGTTGATTGATCTGCATCAATACGCCAGCAGGCGTGCTGTGTAGTCGATTTTCAGCGTTTCCCGGTTTGCGCAACGCACTCGAATAATTCCTACACGCATGCCGTCACCGTGCCGGTCACCTGATAGATAGAGGAATTCCTATGTTCGGCCTAGATGCCCTCGAGCTCGCCCGAATCCAGTTCGCGTTTACTGTGTCCTTCCACATCCTGTTTCCTGCCATCACCATCGGTCTGGCCAGCTATCTGGCGGTACTCGAAGGCCTCTGGCTCAAGACCAACAACGGCGTTTATCGCGACCTGTACCACTTCTGGTCGAAGATTTTCGCCGTCAACTTCGGCATGGGCGTGGTCTCGGGTCTGGTGATGGCCTATCAGTTCGGCACCAACTGGAGCCGCTTCTCCGACTTTGCCGGGGCGGTGACCGGGCCTTTGCTGACCTACGAGGTGCTCACCGCGTTCTTCCTCGAGGCCGGGTTCCTCGGGGTGATGCTGTTCGGCTGGAACCGCGTCGGGCGCAACATGCACTTCTTCGCGACGGTGATGGTGGCCATTGGGACCCTGGTCTCAACCTTCTGGATCCTTGCGTCCAACAGCTGGATGCAGACGCCTCAGGGCTTTGAAATCGTCGATGGCCGGGTGATTCCGGTGGACTGGCTGGCGGTGATCTTCAACCCGTCGTTCCCTTACCGCCTGGCCCACATGGCTACGGCAGCCTTCGTCGCCACGGCGTTCTTCGTCGGTTCCTCGGCGGCTTGGCACCTGCTGCGTGGTCGCAATACGCCACCGGTACGCAAGATGCTGTCGATGGCCATGTGGATGGCCCTGATCGTCGCACCGGCCCAGGCCGTGATCGGCGACTTCCACGGCCTCAACACCCTTGAGCATCAACCGGCGAAGATCGCCGCCATCGAAGGCCACTGGGAAAACGTCGGTAATGAGCCGACCCCGCTGATTCTGTTCGGTCTGCCGGACATGAAGGAAGAGCGCACCAAGTACGCCCTGGAAATTCCTTATCTGGGCAGCATGATCCTGACCCACAGCCTGACCAAGCAGGTCCCGGCGCTCAAGGAGTTCAAGCCTGAAGACCGGCCCAATTCGACGGCGGTGTTCTGGTCATTTCGGGTCATGGTTGGCCTGGGTTTCCTGATGATTTTTACCGGCCTGTGGAGCCTGTGGCTGCGCAAGCGCGGCACGCTGTACAGCTCGCGAGCCTTCCTTTATCTGGCGTTGTGGATGGGGCCCTCGGGGCTGATCGCGCTGCTTGCCGGCTGGATCACTACGGAAATGGGCCGCCAGCCCTGGGTCGTCTACGGCCTGTTGCGCACGGCGGACGGTTCGTCCGGGCATAGCGTGGCGCAGATGGGCATCACCCTGGTGCTGTTCGTGGTGGTGTACTTCCTGCTGTTCGGCACCGGCTTCGGCTACATGATGCGCCTGGTCCGCAAGGGTCCGGTCAGTCACGAGGGTGATGCGCCGAAACAAGGTGGTCCTGGTCAGCAACGTACACCGGCACGTCCTCTGTCTGCGGCTGATGACAGCAATGGCGATCACTCTCACAGCCTGAACAAGGGGAATTGAATCATGGGTATTGATCTTCCGCTGATCTGGGCCGTGATCATCATCTTCGGCGTCATGATGTACGTGGTGATGGACGGCTTCGACCTGGGCATCGGCATTCTCTTTCCTTTCATGAAGGATGAATCCGACCGCGACGTGATGATGAACACCGTGGCGCCGGTCTGGGACGGCAACGAGACCTGGCTGGTGCTGGGCGGCGCGGGGCTGTTCGGCGCCTTTCCCCTGGCCTATTCGGTGGTGCTGTCGGCGCTGTATCTGCCGCTGATCCTGATGCTGGTCGGCCTGATCTTTCGCGGTGTGGCCTTTGAGTTTCGTTTCAAGGCTACGGCTGAGAAGCGCCACCTGTGGGACAAGGCCTTTATTGGCGGCTCCCTGGCGGCGACCTTCTTCCAGGGCGTGGCACTGGGTGCGTTTATCGATGGTATTCCGGTGGTCAATCGCCAGTTTGCCGGGGGCTCACTGGACTGGCTGACACCTTTCAGCGTGTTCTGCGGCCTGGCGCTGATCGTCGCCTACGCCTTGCTCGGCTGCACCTGGCTGATCATGAAAACCGAAGGCGGCTTGCAGAAGGCCATGCATGACCTGGCCCGTCCTCTGGCCCTGGCGCTGCTGGCGGTAACAGGCGTAGTCAGCATCTGGACGCCCCTGGCCCATGCCGATATCGCCCATCGCTGGTTCAGCCTGCCGAACCTGTTCTGGTTCCTGCCGGTGCCGATTCTGGTGCTGGTGACCCTGGTGGCGTTCTTCAAGGCCGTGGCGCGCAACGCCAACTACATGCCGTTCCTGCTGACCCTGGTGCTGATCTTCCTCGGCTACAGCGGCCTGGGCATCAGCCTGTGGCCGAATATTGTACCGCCGTCGATCTCCATCTGGGACGCCTCATCGCCGCCGCAAAGTCAGGGTTTCATGCTGGTGGGGACGCTGTTCATCATCCCTTTCATCCTCGGCTACACCTTCTGGAGCTACTACGTGTTCCGCGGGAAAGTCACGCCGGCGGACGGGTATCACTAGGCATCAGCGGGTAACGAAGAACCTGTAGGAGCTGCCGAAGGCTGCGAAATGGTTGTGAAGTCATTCGCAGCCTTCGGCAGCTCCTACAAAATCGCGTTGATTCAGAACAGAGGAGAACTACCCCATGTCCAGCAAACCCACGCTCGACGATCAGCAGGACCCGGCCCGCAACAGACCGTTCTGGCAGCGCCTGGGCTGGCTGCTGGCAATTTGGGCGGGCAGTGTGCTGACGCTGTTTATCTTCGCCAGCCTCATGCGCTTATTCATGAGCGCGGCCGGGCTGACCACGCACTGACACTTATTTGCGTGCCTTGAGAATGACGAACTTGGGCGTGGCCGCGACCAGTTCAACGCCGCGGAACAGCCGCGCCAGCTTGGCGTGATAGCCCAGGTGGCGGTTGCCGACGATATAGAGCGAGCCACCGGTAACCAATGCGGCCCGAGCCTGTAGGAACATGCGCCAGGCGATGAAATCACCCACTACCTGTTGCTGGTGGAACGGTGGGTTGCACAGCACCACATCCAGTGAATCGGCGGGCTGACCCTCCAGGCCGTCGGCGGCACGAATCGTTACCTCGCGTTCACCGAGTGTTGCCTGCCAGTTTTCCCGAGCCGACTGCACCGCCATAAAAGACTCGTCGACCAGGGTGTACTGAGCGTCCGGGTTGTCCAGGGCACTGGCGATCGCCAATACGCCATTGCCGCAACCCAGGTCCGCGACCCTGGCCGCGCCCAGGTCTTTGGGCAGGTAGGGCAGGAACGCACGGGTGCCGATATCCAGCCCTTCACGGCAGAACACATTGGCGTGGTTGACCAGTTCGATGGCTGGCTGATCGAGCTTGTAACGCGTGGGGTAGGGCGAGGACAGGATTTCTGCCGCTTGTGGCTCTGCGAACAGCAGGCGGGCTTTTTTCACCGCCAGGGACGCCTGCACCGGGCCGACATACTCTTCCAGCAGTTCACCGGCCGAGCGCGGCAGGTGCTTGACCATGGCCGCAGCAATGACTTTGGCGCCGGGCGCCAGTTGGCCTTGCAGGCGGATCAATTGTTCTTCCAGCAGGGCCAGGGTCTTGGGGATACGGATCAGCACCCAGTCAAAAGGCCCGGTCAGAGGCTCGCTGGCTGCAATCACCGGGACGGCGTCATAGGCCATGCCGTTGCGGACCAGGTTCTTTTCCAGGGCTTGCACCGCCAGGAACGAATCGCTGCTGCTGACCACATTGGCATGGGGCATCAGGCTCGCCGCCAACGCACCGAAGCTGTCGTTGAGCACCAATACTTTGCTTTGCAGGCTCAGGCCTTGCTCGGCCACGTAATTGAGCAGGTATTCGTCGGCTGCGTCGAACGCCTGCAATGGCTCGTCCTGTTGCTCGGGTTGGCGGATAAGATCGAGCTGGGCGAAAGGACTGATAAGCAAGGGCATGGGCAAAAAGGACTCTGGGCAATCGACGGGGATCTGCGCAGCCCGAAAAACTCGTGGCTCGCTCAAACAGGCGATTTTACGTCCTTTTTGCCCGTTGGCACCCTCAGATTTGGGCCGCGTTCAGAACATGCCCTCTGAGATGGCCTGCACTACGGCTGCGGTTTTATTGGGTACGCCCAGTTTTTGTACGGCACTGGCGATATGAAAATGAACGGTGCGCTCCTTGATGCACAGAATCATGGCGATATCGGCTGCGGTCTTGCCAACGGCCGACCATTTCAGGGTTTCTATTTCCCTGTGCGTGAGTCTGTGGCGCGAGCATTGATAAGCCGGGTCCAAGTCCAAGGCTTCCATTGAGCGTCTCCCTGCTATAAACCGGTCCCTTGTTCAGTGTAGAGAGCGCCACCGCGCAAACAGCGGCGGTACAGTCTGGCCGGACAGATGGACAATTAACGTTCTAGGCTCGCATTTAAAGGCCGATGGTAAAACCCAAGTGCGAGCGGGGGGCGCCGGGGATTGTCCGTCTCGCAAGCTAATTTGGCGCGATAACGGGAAGAGCCAAATACTCTAAAAAACTCGCGCAGACCGCTGCCACAGGATGTCCTTACCCATTGCCGGTGTTTATCGACGTCACTTTGCAGGACACTTGCACATAGAGTTTGCCCTTTATAGACGAGGCGTCAGGAGTACCCATGACCGCCAGCGACGAAAAATTCACCCGCCAGACCCTGTTGGCCGTCACACCGCTGACGCCCAGCCTGTTCACCCTGCGCACCACCCGTGATGCGGGCTTTCGTTTCCGTGCCGGGCAGTTTGCCCGCCTGGGCGTGACCAAGGCCGATGGCAGCACCGTATGGCGCGCTTACTCAGTGGTCTCATCGCCCCACGACGAGTTTCTCGAGTTCTTTTCCATCGTGGTGCCGGAAGGCGAGTTCACCAGCGAGCTGAGCCGCCTGCGTGAAGGCGACACGCTATTGGTCGAAAAACAGGCAACTGGCTTCCTGACCCTGGATCGCTTTGTCGACGGCCGTGATTTGTGGATGTTGTCTACGGGGACGGGGGTTGCACCGTTTCTGTCGATCCTGCAGGACTTCGAGGTCTGGGAGCGCTTCGAACGGGTCATTCTGGTGTACAGCGTGCGCGAGGCCCGGGAACTGGCTTATCAGGAATTGATTGCCGGGTTGATGAGCCGCGAATACCTGGCCGAATATGCCGACAAGTTCCTGTTCATACCCATCGTTACCCGCGAAGAGCATCCGGGGGCATTGCACGGGCGCATCACGCTACTGATTGAGAATGGCGAGCTGGAACAGGCGGCGGGCTTGCCCCTGACGCCGGAGCACTCGCGCCTGATGCTGTGTGGCAACCCGCAGATGATCGACGACACCCGCAAGCTGCTCAAACAGCGTGATCTGAACCTCAGTCTCAGCCGACGACCGGGCCAGGTTGCGGTGGAGAATTATTGGTAACGACGCTGGCAGGGCGAGTGTTCTGTTCTTTAAGCAGATCACGGATCTCACCCAGCAGCACTTCTTCCTTGCTCGGTACTGGCGGCAGGCTCGGCGCCTTGGCTTCTTCGCGTTTGAGGCGGTTGATCGCCTTGACGCCCATGAAGATGGCGAAAGCGACGATGATAAAGTCGATCACGGTCTGGATGAATTTGCCGTAGGCCAGCACCACGGCCGGTGCAGCGCCTTCGGCAGGACGCAGGACGACCGACAGGTTACTGAAGTCCACGCCGCCGATCAGCAGCCCGAGGGGCGGCATGATTACATCGCCGACGAACGACGAAACGATCTTGCCGAATGCCGCGCCAATGATGATACCGACGGCCATATCGACCACGTTACCTTTGACGGCAAAGGCCTTGAACTCGCTTAGTACGCTCATGGGTAGGTTCCTTGTTGCAGATGAATTTATCCGGGCAGTTTAATCCAGCCCTTCATGTATATAGCAGTGCTTATGCAATCGACCGACGTCTGCTGCATAGGTTTTATTGGTTTTTGAAAAAATACAGCGGTCAGGCTGCGTTATGATTGCTCCCTTTTTCTGACGGGGGTTGCCATGGCCAAGGCCAAACGCTTGTACGGCTGCACCGAGTGCGGCGCGACATTTCCCAAGTGGGCGGGCCAGTGCAGCGAGTGCGGCGCCTGGAATACCCTGGTCGAAACCGTGCTGGAAAGTGGCGCGGCGGCAGCTCCCAGCGGGCGAACCGGCTGGACCGGGCAACAGGCTCAGATCAAGACTCTGGCTGAAGTCAGCGTCGAGGAAATTCCGCGTTTCTCCACCCATTCAACCGAACTGGACCGTGTCCTGGGCGGCGGCCTGGTGGACGGTTCGGTGGTGCTGATCGGCGGTGATCCGGGGATCGGCAAGTCGACGATTCTCTTGCAGACCCTGTGCAACATGGCCGCAACCATGCCGGCGCTCTACGTCACGGGGGAAGAGTCCCAGCAGCAGGTGGCCATGCGCGCCCGTCGTTTGGGGCTGCCCCAGGACAAGCTCAAGGTCATGACCGAGACCTGCATCGAAAGCATCATTGCCACGGCGCGGGTCGAACAGCCCAAGGTCATGGTGATCGACTCGATCCAGACCATTTTTACCGAGCAACTGCAATCGGCTCCCGGCGGTGTTTCGCAAGTGCGGGAAAGTGCGGCGCTGCTGGTGCGTTATGCCAAGCAGAGCGGCACGGCGATCTTCCTGGTCGGCCACGTCACCAAAGAAGGCGCTTTGGCCGGGCCTCGAGTGCTGGAGCATATGGTTGATACCGTGCTGTATTTCGAAGGCGAGTCCGATGGCCGCCTGCGTTTGCTGCGGGCCGTGAAGAACCGCTTCGGTGCGGTCAACGAGCTGGGCGTATTCGGCATGACTGACCGGGGGCTGAAAGAAGTCTCCAACCCTTCGGCGATTTTTCTCACTCGTGCACAGGAAGAAGTACCGGGCAGCGTGGTCATGGCTACTTGGGAAGGCACTCGGCCGATGCTGGTGGAAGTGCAGGCTTTGGTCGATGACAGCCATCTGGCCAACCCGCGCCGGGTGACCCTGGGTCTTGATCAGAATCGTCTGGCCATGCTGTTGGCCGTCCTGCATCGTCATGGAGGTATTCCTACCCACGATCAGGACGTATTTCTCAACGTGGTCGGCGGGGTCAAAGTGCTGGAGACCGCATCCGATCTGGCCTTGATGGCCGCGATCATGTCCAGCCTGCGCAATCGCCCGTTGCCCCACGACCTGCTGGTGTTTGGTGAAATCGGTCTGTCGGGGGAGGTGCGGCCGGTGCCCAGTGGTCAGGAGCGGCTCAAGGAGGCCGCCAAGCACGGTTTCAAGCGAGCCATCGTGCCCAAGGCCAATGCCCCGAAAGAGGCGCCGGCCGGTTTGCAGGTCATTGCCGTGACACGCCTGGAACAGGCGCTGGATGCCTTGTTCGAGTAGTGGCGTCCAGGCTGCTGCTCAAATTTCGATCAGTGCCGCCATCTCGCGTTCCAGTTCCTGCGGGTCGCCCAGGTTCAGTTCGATCAGGCGGCGCAGGTGGCTGATCGATTCCAGGCCGATATGCAGGCAAACGAAGCCCAGGTGATTCTTGTTGGCGTCGACGTGGGTCAGGTTCACATCCATCTTCACCACGGCATCGGGGCTGAGCTGGATGTCCACGGCGAACGGCTGGCCCGGATCACATTCCCATGGCGTCGGTCGCTCGATCAGCAAGCCCTTGAGGGACAGGTCGAGCAACTGCACCTGCCACGTCTTCGAACCCTGGCTGAGCCTGGTCTTGGCATCGAAATCGATACGTTTGAAACGTCGGCGATCTTCTTGTGATTCGGTCATCTCAGTAGCGTCTCTTCGAGTCTTGTGGCTATACGGTAGCAGAGTGGCCTGAAAGCCCGTTCTTTGATCAGGGACAATCTTCACGACAATAGCGCTGATAAGCGTTTACGAACAGTTTCAAGTCGGCTTTTTTGCAGTGAATGCAGGACTGGTCTTGCTGTTCTGTCGGATATTTCTAGACGTTCGTGGGGGTGGCCCTTTTCTCCGGGACACAGCTAAACTGCTCTTGTTGTCTTCTAGTCCTCTGAGCTGGAATAAAAAATGAAAAATAATAATAGTCTGCTGCGCCATGTGCCTTGGCTGATTGTCGCAATTGTCGGGGCCTGCGCCCTTGGGGTCGTGGCCTTGCGCCGCGGAGAGGCGATTAACGCCTTGTGGATAGTCGTCGCGGCTGTGGCGATCTATCTGGTTGCCTACCGCTACTACAGCCTGTTCATCGCCAACCACGTCATGCAACTGGACCCGACCCGGGCCACGCCGGCGGTGGTCAACAACGATGGTCTGGACTATGTGCCGACCAACAAACACATCCTTTTCGGTCACCACTTTGCCGCCATTGCCGGTGCAGGCCCGCTGGTCGGTCCGGTGCTGGCTGCGCAAATGGGTTACCTGCCAGGCACCCTCTGGCTGATTGCCGGTGTGGTGCTGGCCGGGGCCGTGCAGGATTTCATGATCCTGTTCCTCTCCACCCGCCGCAACGGTCGCTCTCTGGGCGACATGGTCCGCGAGGAAATGGGCCGCATTCCCGGCACCATCGCCTTGTTCGGCTGCTTCCTGATCATGATCATCATCCTCGCGGTGCTGGCGCTGATCGTGGTCAAGGCCCTGGCCGAGAGCCCATGGGGCATGTTCACGGTACTGGCGACCATTCCGGTGGCGATGTTCATGGGCATCTACATGCGCTACATCCGCCCGGGCCGCATCGGCGAGATCTCGGTGATTGGCGTGGTCCTGCTGCTGGCTTCTATCTGGATGGGTGGGCAGATTGCCGCCAACCCGGCGTGGGCGCCGATGTTCACCTTCACCGGCGTGCAGATCACCTGGATGCTGGTGGGCTACGGTTTTGTCGCCGCCATGCTGCCGGTCTGGCTGCTGCTGGCACCGCGTGACTACCTGTCCACTTTCCTGAAAATCGGCACCATCGTGGCCCTGGCCATCGGCATCCTGATTCTGGCGCCCGAGCTGAAAATGCCGGCCCTGACCCAGTTCACCGACGGTACGGGCCCGGTCTGGAAAGGCGCGCTGTTTCCTTTCCTGTTCATCACCATTGCCTGCGGTGCGGTGTCGGGTTTCCACGCGCTGATTTCCTCGGGTACTACACCCAAACTGCTGGATAACGAGAAGAACGCCCGTTACATCGGTTACGGCGGCATGCTCATGGAGTCCTTCGTGGCCATCATGGCCATGGTTGCCGCTTCGGTGATCGAGCCAGGCGTGTACTTCGCCATGAACAGCCCGGCCGCTGTGGTCGGCGGTGATGTGGTTGCCGTGGCCCAGACCATCAGCGGCTGGGGCTTTGCCATTACCCCGGACATGCTCACGGCCGTGGCCCATGACATCGGTGAAAACACCGTACTGGCCCGTGCTGGCGGTGCGCCGACCCTGGCGGTGGGTATCGCGCAGATCCTGCACCAGGCATTGCCGGGGCAGAACACCATGGCGTTTTGGTATCACTTCGCTATTTTGTTCGAAGCACTGTTCATCCTGACGGCGGTTGACGCCGGTACCCGTGCCGGTCGCTTCATGCTGCAAGACCTGCTGGGCAGCTTCGTGCCGGCGCTGAAACGCACCGAGTCGTGGACCGCCAACGCCATCGGCACCGGTGGCTGCGTGGCCCTTTGGGGTTACCTGCTGTATCAGGGCGTGATCGATCCACTGGGCGGTATCAACACCCTGTGGCCGCTGTTTGGCATCTCCAACCAGATGCTGGCGGGGATCGCCCTGATGCTGGCCACCGTCGTGCTGATCAAAATGAAACGCCAGCGCTACATCTGGGTGACCATGCTGCCAGCGTCCTGGCTGCTGATCTGCACCGTGACCGCAGGCTTTATCAAACTGTTCGACCCGAGCCCGGCCGTTGGCTTCCTCGCCCTGGCGAAGAAATACAGCACCGCCGCCGACGCCGGTCAGATCATTGCTCCGGCCAAGACCATGGACCAGATGCAGCATGTGATCTTCAACGCCTACACCAACGCGACCCTGACTGTTCTGTTCCTGTTCGTGGTCCTGAGCATTCTGTTCTACGCCATCAAGGTCGGTGTTGCGGCCTGGGGCAAGAAAGAGCGTACCGACAAGGAAGCGCCATTCCAGGCGCAACCGGTGCAACACTCGTGATGAACGGAGGATCAGCCCATGTTCAATGACCTGAGTCGCCTGGGCAAATACCTGGGCCAGGCTGCCCGCCTGATGGTCGGCATGCCGGACTACGACACTTACGTCGAGCACATGCAGGCCACCCATCCGGACAAACCGGTGATGAGCTACGAGATGTTCTTCCGGGAACGTCAAGAGGCTCGGTATGGCGGCAAGGGCGGGCCCAAGTGTTGCTAACGGCCTGATGGATCGCTACAAGGTTTAACCCAACGCGCCACTCATCGTGGCGCGTTGTCGTTTCAGAGCGGCCGCTCCTACGGTCGGTCTACAACTCGATTTGAAGGCAGGAGTCGGCATGAGTGTTGCGCAACCCATCCCCGTTACCGTTCTGAGTGGCTTTCTCGGGGCAGGCAAGACCACCTTGTTGCGGCATCTGCTCAAGGAAGAACACGGCCTGAAAATCGCCGTGATTGAAAACGAATTCAGCGACGCCGGTATCGATACCCAGTTACTCGGGACCGACCCGGTGCAGGTCATGACCCTGTCCAATGGTTGTGTGTGCTGCACCATCCACACCGATCTGACCAAGGCGCTGTTCCTGTTGCTGGAGCGTCTGGACAGCGGCGAAATTGCCTTCGACCGGCTGGTGATCGAGTGCACCGGCCTGGCTGATCCGGCCCCCGTGGCCCAGACTTTCTTTATCGATGAGGAGCTGCGCGAGCGTTATATCCTCGACGGCATCATTACCCTGGTGGATGCGGCACACGCCGACACCCACCTGGCCCAGACCATCGCTCAAGCGCAGATTGGTTTTGCTGACCGTCTGCTGGTGAGCAAGCGCGATCTGGTGGACGATGCCGCGTTTGAAGCGCTGAGCGAGCGCCTGACCCGAATCAACCGCCGTGCGCCAATCCGCGTGGTCGAGCACGGCAAGATCGACCTGGCTGAACTGCTGGATGTGCGCGGCTTCAATCTTAATGCTGATCTGGGCGGCGGTTTCAGCCTGCGCCCGGTCAAGCCTGCGGGCAATGGCATCGACCGTATCAGCAGCCTGGTGCTACGCAGTGAAAAGCCGCTGGATATCGACAAGCTCAGCGAATTTATGAACGCGTTGCTGGAAGATCACGGCAAGCAGTTGCTGCGCTACAAGGGCGTGCTGAACATTGCCGGGGAAGATCGCAAGCTGGTGTTCCAGGGCGTGCTCAAGCTGTACGGCTTCGACTGGGACACTGAATGGGCCGAGGGTGAGCTGCGCGAAAGCGTGATTGTGTTCATTGCCGATGACTTGCCGGAAGAGAAAATCCGTGCGGGGTTTGAGGCGATGACCCGGTCATGACTGGACTATAGGATCGGCTTTAGCCGCGAGAATGTCCTCCCGGCTAAAGCCGGTCCTATAGGGTTTTCTCACAAGCCAATAAAAAGCCCGCCACTCATGAGAATGGCGGGCTTTTTCGTGACGGTTGAAACGGGGCTGATTAAGCGCCGTATACCGGCAGTTTGGCGCAGATAGCTTTGACTTTCGCACGAACGGCGTCGATCACCGCTTCGTTGTTCAGGTCAGCCAGGATGTCGCAGATCCAGCCAGCCAGTTCCTTGCACTCTGCTTCCTTGAAGCCGCGAGTGGTGACAGCCGGGGTGCCGAAGCGCAGGCCGGAGGTCACGAACGGGGAGCGTGGGTCGTTCGGTACGGAGTTCTTGTTCACGGTGATGAATGCCTTGCCCAGAGCGGCGTCGGCATCTTTACCGGAGATGTCCTGCTTGATCAGCGAGAGCAGGAACAGGTGGTTCTCGGTGCCGCCGGAAACCACGTCGAAACCGCGCTCGATGAACACGTCGGCCATGGCCTTGGCGTTTTTCACCACTTGTTGCTGGTAGACCTTGAACTCAGGCTGCAGTGCTTCCTTGAAGCAGATGGCCTTGGCGGCGATCACGTGCTCCAGCGGGCCGCCCTGGGCGCCCGGGAATACCGCGGAGTTCAGTTTCTTCTCGATGTCGGCGTTGGCGCGAGCCAGGATCAGACCGCCACGAGGACCGCGCAGGGTCTTGTGGGTGGTGGTGGTCACGACGTCAGCGAATGGCACCGGGTTCGGGTAGACACCAGCGGCAACCAGACCGGCCACGTGGGCCATGTCGACGAACAGGTAAGCGCCGACCTTGTCAGCGATTTCGCGGAAGCGCGGAAAGTCGAGGATCTGCGAGTAGGCCGAGAAACCGGCAACGATCATTTTTGGCTTGTGCTCGACCGCCAGGCGCTCAACTTCGTCGTAGTCGATCAGGCCGTTGCCGTCGATGCCGTACTGGACGGCGTTGTACAGCTTGCCCGAGGAGCTGACGCTGGCGCCGTGGGTCAGGTGACCACCGTGAGCCAGGCTCATGCCCAGAATGGTGTCGCCCGCTTGCAGCAGAGCCAGGTAGACAGCGCTGTTGGCCTGGGAACCGGCGTGTGGCTGGACGTTGGCGTAGTCGGCACCGAACAGCTCTTTGGCGCGATCGATGGCCAGTTGCTCAACCACGTCGACGTATTCGCAGCCGCCGTAGTAACGCTTGCCTGGGTAGCCTTCGGCGTACTTGTTGGTCAGAACCGAGCCCTGAGCTTCCATGACCGCAGGGCTGGTGTAGTTTTCCGAGGCGATCAGCTCGATGTGCTCTTCCTGGCGCTGAGCTTCTTGCTCCATGGCGGCATACAGGTCGGAGTCGTACTTGGCGATAGTCAAATTACGGCTGAACATAGCGTTCCTCGGGGTCTGGCAGGGGAAAAGGAGGGCATTCTAACGCATCGGGTTTTATCTGGCATATGAAAGGCAGTCATGTTGATCAGTTGCGAGCTTCAAGCTTCAAGCGACAAGAAGGCGCGGCCTCAGGCTCACTTGCCGCTTGAGGCTTAAAGCTTGCAGCTGTCTCTAGTCAAACATGAACAACGCATCATTGCTGAATTGCGCTTCAAAGCGATTCGGCGGCATCGGTCGGCCGAACAGGTAGCCTTGCACTTCGTCGCAACCGTGTTCACGCAGGAAGTCCAGTTGCTCGTGGGTCTCGACCCCTTCGGCGATCACCGCGAGGTTGAGGCTGTGGGCCATGGCGATAATGGCTCGGGCAATCTGCGCGTCCTGCTCGCCGGAGGGCAGGCCGTCGACGAAGGTACGGTCGATCTTCAGCACGTCGATGGGGAACTGCTTGAGGTAGTTGAGCGACGAATAGCCGGTGCCGAAGTCGTCCACGGCGATGCTCAGGCCCAGGTACTTGAGGCCGTCGAGGATCTGCATGGCTTCGCTGACTTCGCGCATCAGGATACTTTCGGTCAGTTCCAGCTCCAGGCAGGCCGGGGGCAGGCCGGTTTCCTTGAGGATATTGGCGATGCGCGTGCCCAGTTGGCCGTCGGAGAACTGCCGCGCCGAGATATTCACCGACACCTTCGGCACCCGCACCTTGGCCTGATGCCAGGCCTTGAGCTGGCGGCAGGCTTCGGTCAGTACCCAGTCGCCGACTTCCACCACCAGACCGAGTTCTTCGAGCACCGGAATGAACTCAATGGGCGAGACCAGCCCGCGCCGCGGATGGCGCCAGCGCAGCAGGGCTTCGGCACCGGTCAGGCGTTTACCGTCGCCGCTGAACTGAGGCTGATAGAACAGGGTGAATTCCTTCTGCTCCAGAGCATGGCGCAGATCGCTTTCCAGCTCCAGACGTTCCAGAGCCGAGGCGTTCATATCGGCCTGATAGAACTGGAAGTTGTTCTTGCCGCGTTCCTTGGCGTGATACATCGCCGTGTCGGCGTTCTTCATCAGCTGGCTCAGCTCTTTGCCATCCTGCGGGCTGAGGGCGATGCCGATACTGGCGGTGACGAAGAACTCGCGGCCTTCCAGCACGAAGGGCGTGACCAGACTGTTGAGAATCTGTTCGGCCACATGAATGGCCCGGGTCAGGGCGATCTGCCGGGTAGCACCAGGTTGCAACAGCAGGGTGAATTCGTCGCCACCCATGCGCGCCACGGTGTCGTCATCGTCGACGCATTCGAGCAGGCGCGTGGCCATTTCCTTGAGCATGCGGTCGCCGGCGGCGTGGCCCAGGGAGTCGTTGATCGGTTTGAAGCGGTCCAGATCGAGGAACATCAGCACCACCCAGGCCTGCTGCCGCTCGGCCTGTTGCAGGGCCGAATGCAGGCGGTCCTGGAACAGGGTGCGGTTGGGCAGGTGAGTCAGGGCGTCGTAGTAGGCCAGGCGGTGGATGCGCTGTTCGCTGGCCTTGCGCTCGCTGATATCGGTGAAAAAGCACACGTAGCTGGCCAGGTCGCCTTCTTCGTCGAACACCGCCGTGATGCCGACCCACGCCGGGTAATGCTCGCCGCTGCGGCGCTTGAGCCAGACCTCGCCCTCCCAGCTGCCGCGCTGATGCAGCTGCTTGAGGATGTATTGCAGATGGGCTTCCTGCTGCTCGTCGGCGGTGAGCATGGTCGGCAGCTGGTCGAGGACCTGAGCCACCGCATAACCGCTGACGCGGCTGAAGGCGTCGTTGGCCTGAACGATGTAGCCGGCCGGGTCGGTGATCAGGATCGCCGAGGTGGAGTGCTCGAAGACGGTGGCGGCCATGCGCAGATCTTTCTCGGCGCGGCGCTGCTGGCTGATATCGCGGCCGACGCCGAGGATACCTTCGAAGGTGTCGTTTTCGTCCCAGACCAGCACCAGACGCAGCTCGATGGGGATCTTGCGACCATCGGCACGCAGGCAGTCGAACAGGAACAGTTGGGTCGGGATCTCATGGCGCAATTTGGCCAGTTCTTCCGGCTTGCCCAAGGCCTTGCCGATACGCTCGATCAGGGTGTAGACGCCGGCCAGTTGCTGCGGGTTGGCAACCGTGGAGTTCCAGCCGTGCTCGAAGATCCACTCAGCGTCGTAACCCAGCACGCTGGTGACCGACGGGCTGACGTAGTTGGGTTGCAGGCGGCTGTCGGTGGAGAAAATCACGTCGCTGATGCTTTCGGCGAGCATGCGGTAGCGCTGTTCGCTGTCACGCAGGGACTCGCTGGCCTCCAGCTGTTCAGTGATGTCCTTGGCCACGCCAATGATTCGCGTGACCTGGTCGTTGCGATCCCGTGACAGGGCCTGTTCGCGGATATCGAAGCGGCGCCAGTTGTTATGCACATCGCGGAAACGCAACTGACAGTGCAGCAGTTCGCTGTGGCCATGGTGGCGCTGGCGAAGGCGCATGTCCTGATAACGTTCGGCGTCATCCGGGTGCAGCAGGATCTCCCAGAAGTACTCGCCCATGCGGTGCAGCTCGGTGCGGCTGTAGCCCAGGGTCTGGCCGAGATTATGGTTGCTGTAGATCATCCGCTGCGTCAGGACATCCTGCACATACAGGTGATCAGGCACGGTACGCACCACATCGGACCAGAAACCCTCGCGCTCGACCAAAGACAGTTCAACTTGCTTGCGGCTGGTGATGTCACCAATGCTCAAAATGACCGAATGACGGTCTTCCTGATCGGCGGGCAGGCGCACCACCAGCCACAGATGCTGATCGGCGCCGTTTTCGTGGCTCAGGCGCACTTCCAGTTCCAACTGGTCGCGCGAATCCAGTACGGCATGAATCAGCAACTCGCCGACACTCTGGCGTGAGCGCGGGTTGCCGAAGATCAGCTTCTCCCAGGCCTCGTCACTGGACTCGACCTTGAGCAGGCTCAGGGCAACCTGGTTGACCTCGGTGATGCGCACGCTCTGCAACAGGCCCTTGAGCTGGCCGGGCTGGCGTTCCAGCAGATGCGTCAGGTCTTCGCTGCTGCGCAGTTGCAGGGTGTCGAGGTAGTGGCGCAGCCCGGACATGTCGAGTACGCAGATGGCGATACCGACGCCGTCGAAGATGTTCTGGTAGCGCTTCTGGCTCTCATGCAACTGACGCTGGCGGCGACGCAGGCTGAGCAGGGCCAGCAGCGGCACGATGGAGCAGGCCAGGGCGATCAGGCACTTTATGAACAAAGGGGCCAGCAGGTCCTCACGGGCCTTGTTAGCGTCGAACAGGCCGCGCAGTTGCCAGTCACTGTTGGTCAACACCTCGAGCAATACGCTTTCCGGGCGATCATCGGGTATGACCTGTGGGCCGGTGATGGTGATGCCATTGGTGTCGCGGAAGATGACTTTTTGCGTGGTGCGGTTTTCCAGACGCCAGAGGGGCTGGAAGTCCTGGCTCGTCTGGCGGGTCAGGGTTTTCAGGGTGTCCGGGGCCATCCGTAAGGCCCAATAGCCTGGCGTCAGCTCGCCGGGCTGGCGTACCAGCAGATAGAGTTGCGAGCTGTCTTCGGAGTTGTCGTAGTAATAAGGCCGCCCCAGCGCCTGCTGGAACGAGCGCTTGAGGAAATCGTCGTCGTTGGTGCCTTCGAGGCTGTCGCGGGCGATGTCGCCCGCCGCGTTGAGCCAGGCGACGCTGCGGATGCCGGGCAGGGCCTGGCGCAGCATGTCCAGCAGCATGGTCTGCTGACCCATGCCCTGTGCCTTCTGTCGGGAATCGTCGAGCAGGTTCAGGGCGACCTGGGCGCTGAGGGCCATATTCAGGCTCAGGCGGTCTGCCAACTGCACGCTGTAGTCGACGCTGCGCTGACGCTGGCGCTCCTGGGTCAGGTGAAACTGCTCGATCAGTTGCCACAAAAGCAGGGCGAGCATCAACAGCACCAGTGCCGCTAGCCCACCTTTCAGTGAGCCACGCCAAGGCGTCGCTGTCGCGCCGTTGTTCGTGCGCGAAGGAGATGTATGTTTAGGTGTAGGCAAACCTGGACCCTGACTACTGGATAGAAGCAGCGAATGCGCAGCGCACTATAAGCCGGACGGCCAAATGGCGCCTAGCATGCCCGGAGTTGTGGCTAAGTGCCAGTCCCGTAAATCCGGGGCCGTTTGCCCTGTCGGCGCCATTCGGGTAGCTTTGCCCGACGTACGGCCAAATCCTGCACGCATAACAGCATTGCTTGCAAACATTGATCCAGCTCCTGCCTTTCATGCCTTTCGATAATGCTTCGAACTGGATTGATTCAAGGCCGGGAACTGCCGGACAGCAAGCGCCGTCGCAAAAAAAGCTTTTTTCGGGATCGACGACTAAGCTCGCATCCTATTTATCTGTCACAAACCCAGGTTTTCATTCCATGGCTCAATACGTCTTTACCATGCATCGGCTGAGCAAAGTTGTGCCGCCGAAGCGGGAAATCCTCAAGAACATCTCCCTGTCGTTCTTCCCCGGCGCCAAGATCGGTGTACTGGGCCTCAACGGTTCGGGTAAATCCACGCTGCTGAAGATCATGGCGGGTGTCGATACCGAGTTCGACGGTGAAGCGCGTCCGATGCCGGACCTCAATGTCGGCTACCTGCCGCAAGAGCCGCAACTGGACCCGAGCAAGACCGTACGCGAAGTGGTCGAGGAAGCGGTCAGCGTGATCAAGGATGCCCAGGCTCGTCTGGACGAGGTCTACGCCGCCTACGCCGAGCCGGATGCCGACTTCGACAAGCTGGCTGCCGAACAGGCCAAGCTCGAAGCCATCCTGCAGGCCTCTGACGGTCACAACCTTGATCGTCAACTGGAAGTCGCCGCCGACGCCCTGCGACTGCCGGCCTGGGACGCCAAGGTCGAGCACCTGTCCGGTGGTGAGAAGCGCCGTGTGGCCTTGTGCCGCCTGCTGCTGTCGGCCCCTGACATGCTGCTGCTCGACGAACCAACCAACCACCTGGATGCCGATTCGGTGGCCTGGCTTGAGCACTTCCTGCACGACTTCCCGGGCACCGTGGTTGCGATCACGCACGACCGTTACTTCCTCGACAACGTCGCCGGCTGGATTCTGGAACTCGACCGCGGCGCCGGTATTCCTTACGAGGGCAACTATTCGGGCTGGCTGGAAGCCAAGTCCGATCGTCTGGCCCAGGAATCCAAGCAGCAGTCGGCCCATGAAAAGGCCATGAAAGAAGAGCTGGAGTGGGTGCGCAAGGGCGCCAAGGCGCGTCAGTCGAAGTCCAAGGCGCGTCTGCAACGCTTCGAAGAAATGCAGTCCCAGGAATTCCAGAAGCGCAGCGAAACCAACGAAATCTACATTCCGGCCGGTCCGCGCCTGGGTGACAAGGTTATCGAGTTCAAGAACGTCACCAAGGGTTACGGCGATCGCGTGCTGATCGACAACCTGTCGTTCGCCATGCCCAAAGGCGCCATCGTCGGCGTGATCGGCGGTAACGGTGCCGGTAAATCGACCCTGTTTCGCATGTTGATGGGCAAAGAAACACCGGATTCGGGCAGCATCGAAATCGGTGAAACCGTGCAACTGGCCTGCGTCGATCAGAGCCGTGATGACCTGGACGGCAGTAAGACGGTGTTCCAGCAGATTTCCGACGGCTCCGACCAGATCCGTATCGGCAACTATGAAATCCCGTCGCGTACCTATGTCGGTCGCTTCAACTTCAAGGGCGGCGACCAGCAGAAGTTCGTCAAGGACCTCTCCGGTGGTGAGCGTGGCCGCCTGCACCTGGCGTTGACCCTGAAGGAGGGTGGCAACGTCCTGCTGCTCGACGAACCGTCCAACGACCTCGACGTCGAAACCCTGCGTTCCCTGGAAGAAGCCCTGCTGGACTTCCCGGGCGCCGCCATTGTGATCTCCCACGATCGGTGGTTCCTTGACCGCGTGGCAACCCATATCCTGGCGTACGAAGACGACTCGCAGGCGATCTTCTTCGAAGGCAACTACACCGAGTACGAAGCCGATCGCAAGAAACGCCTCGGCGAAGCCGCTGCCCAGCCGCATCGGGTACGGCACAAGAAGCTGGCTTGAGGGCCTACGTGAGGGCGGTAATTTGCGCCCTCACATTTTCTTCGGCTGGAATGATTTGCGTGGGACCGGCTTTAGCCGGGAAGGCAGTATCACATTCGACGCATATGTATCGGATGTACTGGCCTCTTCCCGGCTAAAGCCGGTCCCACAGAGGTTCTGTGTTGTGGCACAAATTATTCGCTATTTAGGCTTATAGGCCCGACCCGCATCCTGAGTCTTCTGCTGTTCCCAGCGTCGCTGGCGGTCGTTGTAGATGCTCCCGGCATCCGGCCGGTCTTTACTGAGCACTTCCCCCTGGCACTGACGGAAACCGTCATCCCAGCCGCCTGCATACACTTTGTCCTTCAAATATCGCGGTACGTCCTTCTTGTACAGGCCATTGGCGCCTGCTGCATCGCGACCACTGCCACAACCATCCTGAAAACCATCGGCGAAGGCAGGGGGATAGCCCTCGGCGATCAGCTGTTCATGAGTTGACTGGCAACCAGCCAGTACGACAACCCACAACAGTACAGCCCAACGCGCGTTCATGATGAATTCCTCTGCATATGGAGGAAGTCTAGAAGCCTTACTGTCAGTGGGCTGTAAAAGCGTTGTTATAAATTCGTTGTCAGTAGTGGTACCACTTCACTTCCAGCATCACTTCGTTCTCAGGCGAAGCCAGTTGGCTGAATTCGCGCTGGGCGCTCAGGCGCAGGCCGAGGTTGCGCGACAGCTCCCACTGCTGATTGAGGCTGACCGTACGGCGCACTTCGCCATTGGTGAAATAGTCGCCCTTGGCTTCCAGGCTCAGGTTGCCCAGCGGGTTGCGCCACAGCATGCCGGTATTGAACCCGGCAGCGGGGGAGATCAGTGCAGCGAAGTCGTTGTTGTGCTCGACCCGCACGGTGCCGAGGGCAAAACCGAGCATGTCGTCGGTCAGCTGCCAGGTGCCGCCTGCGCCGCCGTTGACGTGGCTGACCAGGCTTTCATCACCATGCTTGCCCAGCACTCGCTCCAGCCCGCCTGCCACCTGCCATGACCAGGGTTGCAGCAGCTCGTTGCGCGGGGTCAGGGAGCGAATGGTGGCCAGGTCCAGTTGGTGCAACTGCCAGTGATTGCCTTCGTACTGGCGCAGTTTGAGTTGCAGGATCTCGATCTGCGCGCCCAGGGGGAAACCGTAAGCGTTGTCATTGAGGTCGTGATAGGCCATGCGCAGGCCGTATTCGCCGAATGCCTTGTCGCCACGGGTGCCGAGACCGGCCTGCCAGGTGCGCGATTCATGGCCGTCTTCCGGCAGGCCGGGGCGTTGGATATCCAGTTCCGGCGGCGGATTCTTGCTGATGGCACCGAGCAATTCGAAGCTGCGTTGCGCGCGCGCAGGATCCCGTTCCTCACCGTTGGCCCTGTAGCGCTCCAGACGATAGGCGGCATCCTGGATCAGCGCACGGCGCTCGGCGGGTACGGCCAGGTAGTCGGCGTCCTTGAGCCGGCGTTGATCGGCGCTGACTTTAAGGACCCAGTCCTGCTCGTCATGGCTCAGGGGCTTGGCTCGCTCCAGCAGCTCACGTTCGCGGGACGGACGGTAGTCGATTTTCTCCACCAGTCCCGAGGCCTTGACCGCTTTTACGGTGTCGGTAGGGATGGCCGTCAGGGGGAATTGTTTCAGCAGGTCGAGGCCGGGGCGGGCGACTTGCAGCAGTTCTAGCAGGCGGTAGGAGCAGTTTTCGTCGAAGAAGAAGTAGCCGAAGCGAATCTGTTTCAGCTCCCAGACATGCTCGACCATGCGCCCGGTTTCTTCGGCGGTCAGGTTCAGGTGGTATTCCCACAGGTCGCGGTTTTCCAGGCTGCGGTATTCCGAAAGCTTTTCCTGATATGGAACCAGAGCGAACAGGCCCGGATAACCGCCCATCAGTCCCTTCCAGGCGTACAGAATGCTGTTGTCGGAGCCTTCGATATAGGCGCCGAAATTGATCGCGTAGCTGAGCAGGGCGGTGTGGTTGGTTTTCACATCAGCCTGGTCGATGCGCAGCAGGGTGTGGCCGAACATCGACGACGGGCTGTTCAGGTAGGCCGCCGGGAACACCAGTACGGCGCTGTCCGGGGCCACATCGCTGAACCACTGTTTGAAGGCCTTGCAGTCCACAGCGGGCAGGTCGCTCAGCTGCAACTGGTCACGCAACCAGCGGGTACGTGCCGGGTAGATGCACTGGGCGTGCTTGTCCGGGTCATCGCCCGCGTGCAATGGCTTGTAGATCGCCGCCAGGGTTGCGCTCAGCTCCGCCTTGGGGTCGTGAGCGCCATCGGCGGCGAGAAAGAATTTCGGGTCATCGACATAGCTGCGCCAGCCGCCGAGTTTGCCGGTCTCGTAGTGGCCCAGGGATATCCAGAACGGCGCATTGGCCAGTTGCTGCAAACGTTCAGCGCCCACATTTGGCGCGGCTTGTGCGGTGGCGGAAAACGGGGCGCAGGCACACAGCGCCAGGTACACAAGGCGTTTGAGCATAGAGGGCAACTAGTCAAAGGGACGGAACCGGCCCCTCAGAGCGAGGGGCCGGCGGATCGAACAGAGCGAGCTTATGCCTGGGTAGCGTACTTGGCCAGGGTCGGATCGTTCTTCAGTACGTTGAGCGTATTGGTGTGAACGTCCTCGGCCGTGTCGTCAGCCTTGCTGAAGATCTGGGTGAAGTGTTCGTGGGTGACAGCGGCGAAATGCGCACGGTCTTCCGGTGCAACGCCCAGAACGACGGCGTAGGTGGTCAGGGCTTCGCCCTTGCCTACGGCCATGTCTTTGGAAAGCTCGTCCATCATGCCGTTCATGGCAATCCAGGACTTGCCGCCATAGGTCAGTGCGCTGTTGGTGGAGCAGCCGTTGGTGCCCGAGGTCATGCCGAAAGTGGCGTTACCCGAGGTGCCGTTGGTGGTCGATGCGAGGAAATGTGCCGGTGTGCCGCGTTGGCCTTCGAACAACATGTTGCCCCAGCCGCAATCCGGACCGCCTGGCGCCTGAGCCATGGCATTGAGGGAAACAGCGGTAAAGAGCGTACCCAGAAGAATCCGTTTCATAGCGTTATTCTCTATTTATGTTCAACCAAGGGAGGTTTTCGTATCGATACGAATGGGTTTATCGACCACCCGCGCAACTTTGAGTTTAGGCCGTCGCCAAGGGTTCCGTGATCTATTGCAAATTGTTGACGGCAGTGCGTGTCGGTCCACACTTATTGGTTGAATGAGGTGCGTTGAAATCCATGGGATTTTTCCTGCCTTGCAAGTCATGCGCAGCGAGCGCCAGAATGCGCCAACTGCCCCGCCTGATTTAAGGATGTCCGATGCCCGATCCTGTTGCTGCCAGCCTGCGTATTGCGCCTGAAGCGCTGACCCGCCCTTTTTCCGCTGAACAGTTCAGCTTCACGACGACCAATGATCTGGAACCCTTTCGTGGCGTGCTCGGCCAGGAGCGAGCCGTAGAAGCCCTGCAATTCGGCGTGGCCATGCCGCGTCCCGGTTACAACGTGTTTGTCATGGGCGAGCCCGGCACTGGCCGGTTCTCCTTCGTCAAACGCTACCTCAAGGCCGAAGGCAAGCGCATGCAGACGCCTTCGGACTGGGTCTACGTCAACCATTTTGACGAGCCCCGCGAACCCCGCGCCCTGGAACTGCCGCCGGGCAGCGCCGCCGCTTTTATTACCGATATCGGTGGCTTGATCGACAATCTGCTGTCGACCTTTCCGGCGGTGTTTGAACACCCGTCCTACCAACAGAAGAAAAGCGGCATCGATCGCGCCTTCAATCAGCGCTACGACCGTGCTCTTGATGTGATCGAACGTCTGGCCCTGGAAAAAGACATCGCCCTGTATCGCGACAGCACCAACATTGCGTTCACCCCGATGGCTGAAGGCAAGGCGCTGGACGAGGCGGAGTTCGCCCAGTTGCCGGAAGCCGACCGCGAGCGTTTCCATGACGATATCGCCGGTCTGGAAGAGCGCCTCAACGAAGAGCTGGCCAGTCTGCCTCAGTGGAAGCGTGAATCCAGCAACCAGATGCGTCAGCTCAACGAAGAAACCATCACCCTCGCCTTGCAGCCACTGCTGGCGCCATTGTCGGAAAAATATGCGGAAAATGCTGCTGTCTGCGCCTATCTCCAGGCCATGCAGGTCTATCTGCTGAAAACCGTGGTCGAGCAACTGGTCGACGACAGCAAGACCGACGCCCAGGCGCGCAAGCTGCTGGAGGAGCAATACTGCCCGAGCCTGGTGGTTGGCCATGGTGCCAATGGCGGGGCGCCGGTGGTATTCGAGCCGCACCCGACCTACGACAACCTGTTTGGCCGCATCGAGTACAGCACCGATCAGGGCGCGCTCTACACCACTTACCGGCAGTTGCGTCCCGGTGCCCTGCATCGCGCCAATGGCGGTTTCCTTGTGCTGGAAGCGGAGAAGATGCTCAGCGAGCCCTTCGTCTGGGACGCGCTCAAGCGCGCCTTGCAATCGCGCAAGCTGAAAATGGAGTCGCCACTGGGTGAGCTGGGCCGCCTGGCGACCGTAACGCTGACGCCGCAAGTCATTCCGTTGCAGGTCAAGGTCATCATTATTGGTGCCCGCTCCCTGTACTACACCCTGCAAGACCTGGATCCGGACTTCCAGGAGATGTTCCGCGTCCTGGTGGACTTCGACGAAGATATTCCCATGGTCGACGAAAGCCTGGAGCAGTTCGCCCAGCTGATGAAGACCCGTACTTCGGAAGAGGGCATGGCGCCCCTGACCGCCGATGCGGTGGCGCGTCTGGCGACCTACAGTGCGCGTCTGGCCGAGCATCAGGGTCGGCTGTCGGCGCGTATCGGCGATCTGTTCCAGCTGGTCAGCGAGGCTGATTTCATTCGCCAACTGGCCAACGACGAGCAGACCGATGTCGGTCATATCGAGCGGGCGCTGAAGGCCAAGGCCACTCGTACCGGACGGGTTTCTGCGCGGATTCTCGACGATATGCTGGCCGGGATCATTCTGATCGACACCGATGGCGCGGCCGTGGGCAAGTGCAACGGTCTGACCGTGCTGGAAGTCGGTGATTCGGCCTTCGGTGTGCCAGCGCGGATTTCCGCGACCGTCTATCCCGGTGGCAGCGGCATCGTCGACATCGAGCGTGAGGTTAACCTCGGCCAGCCGATTCACTCCAAGGGCGTGATGATCCTCACCGGTTATCTGGGCAGCCGTTACGCTCAGGAATTCCCTCTGGCCATCTCGGCCAGTATTGCCCTGGAGCAGTCCTACGGTTATGTGGATGGCGACAGTGCATCGCTGGGCGAGGCTTGCACGCTGATTTCGGCCCTGTCGAAAACCCCGCTCAAGCAGTGCTTTGCCATTACCGGATCCATCAACCAGTTCGGCGAAGTGCAGGCAGTGGGCGGGGTCAACGAGAAGATCGAAGGCTTCTTCCGCTTGTGCGAGGCCCGTGGCCTTACCGGCGAGCAGGGTGCAATCATTCCGCAGGCCAACGTCGCCACCCTGATGCTCGACGAGCGAGTGTTGCAGGCGGTACGTGCCGGGCAGTTCCACGTCTATGCGGTGCGTCAGGCTGACGAAGCCCTGAGCCTGCTGGTCGGCGAGCCTGCCGGTGCGCCGGACGAGAACGGCGAGTTCCCGGAAGGCAGCGTCAACGCTCGCGTGGTCGAGCGTCTGCGTGATATCGCCGAAATGCTCAGCGATGAAGAACTCAAGGAAGAACTGGAGAAGGAAGCCGTTCAGGCCCAGGGTGAAGTGGCGGTAGCCTCCAAGCTCAAGGCTCGTCGTCGGCGCTGACCCGCTCGGGAGTACAGGCACCGTCGCGGGATCAGTCCCGGCGGTGCCATTCATCCGCTGCATTTTGGGTTTTGCGTTTTTCTTCTATTCTGTCTGCTACCACAGTGGTCAAAAGGATTGACGCACCGCTCCAGCAGGACGGAGGGTGAATACTGTATTCATCGAGGAGCTCGCCATGACGCGCAGTCTCTGTCTTACCCGTCAATGCCTGGGGCTGATCACCCGCATTGAATGTGCGATTCGCCCCCTCTCTGGCGACAACGGCATGTGGACGTTGCTGTTTGCCGCCGGCATGGCAGGGGAGCAGCCTTCCGCGATCAAGACGCAAGGCCCTTTTGATGGCGAACCGGCTGCAGAGTCCGTGCTCTGCGCGATTGCCGAAAGCCTCTCGCTGCACGGTTATCAACAAGCGCCGGATGTACCGATCTGGAGTCTGCACCTGCAGGGTGAGTTGCGCAGGCTCAATGGTGATCGGTCACGGTTGCAGCGCTCGTCCCTGTATTGATTGAAATAGCAGACAGCGGACCGTAGGACTGTAGGGCCGGCTTTAGCCGGGAGAGCGTCGTATTGCTCGTAGAGATCCAGAGAGTCAAAGGCCTTTTCCCGGCTAAAGCCGGTCCCACAAGTATTGCAATTCAGAACGTAAATTACGGCTGGTATACTCACGCGCAATTTCCCCTCGTGTGAGTTTCAATGGAACGCTTTCTCGAAAACGCGATGTACGCCTCGCGCTGGTTGCTGGCCCCCATTTACTTCGGCTTGTCCCTGGGCCTGCTGGCATTGATGCTGAAGTTCTTTCAGGAAGTCTTTCACGTCCTGCCCAACATCTTCTCCATGGCCGAGTCGGACCTGATCCTGGTGCTCCTGTCCATGGTCGACATGTCCCTGGTCGGTGGCCTGTTGGTCATGGTGATGATGTCCGGCTACGAAAACTTCGTGTCCCAGCTGGATATCGATGAGCACAAGGAAAAGCTCAGCTGGCTGGGCAAGATGGACTCGTCTTCGCTGAAGATGAAGGTCGCCGCTTCCATCGTGGCTATCTCGTCGATCCACCTGCTACGGGTGTTCATGGACGCGCGCAACATCGAGACGCAGTATTTGATGTGGTACGTGATCATTCACATGACCTTCGTGATCTCGGCCGTGCTCATGGGCGTGCTGGACAAACTGACCAAGCATTGATTGCGCAGCATCATGTGCTAGGCTGCTCGCCCTTTTGTTCGGGGCGCTTGCGGGCAATGTGCCAGACGAGCGCTCCCTATGCGGAGCAGTGTTATGTCCGAAGTCAATCTGTCCACCGACGAAACCCGCGTCAGCTACGGTATCGGCCGTCAGCTGGGTGATCAGCTGCGTGATAACCCGCCGCCGGGTGTCAATCTGGAAGCGATCCTGGCTGGCCTGACCGATGCATTCGGTGGCGAGCCAAGCCGTGTCAGCCCGGAAGCAATGTCCGCCAGCTTCAAGGTCATCCGCGAAATCATGCAGGCCGAAGCTGCAGTCAAGGCTGAAGCTGCTGCTGGCGCCGGACTGGCTTACCTGGCCGAGAACGGCAAGCGCGAAGGCGTGACCACTCTGGCCTCGGGCCTGCAATTCGAAGTCCTGACCGCAGGCGACGGCGCCAAGCCATCCCGCGAAGACCAGGTGCGCACCCACTACCACGGCACCCTGATCGACGGCACCGTGTTCGACAGTTCCTATGAGCGTGGCGAGCCTGCTGAATTTCCGGTCGGTGGTGTGATCGCCGGCTGGACCGAAGCACTGCAACTGATGAACGCCGGTAGCAAATGGCGTCTGCACGTACCGAGCGAGCTGGCTTACGGCGCTCAAGGCGTCGGCAGCATTCCGCCGCACAGCGTGCTGGTGTTTGATGTCGAGCTGCTGGACGTTCTGTAAGTAACGTCTGCTCGACGCTCTGCCACTGCCGGACGAATTATCGTTCGGCAGTGGGCGGGGTGGGTTTTACTGCCATGTTCAATGCAACTCGATGGTCGGGCGCAAGGCTCTGGCATAGCAGAACAGGAACAGGTTTCGCACCATCTCTTTGAGAATCACCGGTTCGCACGAACTCAGGCTGTCGACATCCAGGTCGCCCTGATCACGCAGCTCATCCAGCGCTTCTTCTTCCAGCACGGCACATACTTGTCCGGTTTCCCGATGGAGGATTCGCAGGTAAGGGTGCGGGCGATCCAGCCAGGCATCAATCAGATAGGTCATGTCTCATCTCCTTGTTTGAGGGTGTAATGAGAATAGTTCCTATCAATCCAATCGCAAAGTTCTATTTGAGATTGATTCGCATTTTGTTACGAGCGGTTGATGTGGGCCAATAAAAAGCCCGTCACATGGACGGGCTCTTGTGCGGCATTGATCGTGGATCAGTGCGTACGGGCGACCGCGAACTCGCTCAGTTCGACCAGGGCATCGCGGTATTCGCTTGGCGGCAGGGCCTCCAGGCAAGCGATGGCACGGCTGGCGTAGTCGCGAGCCAGTTGCGCGGTGTAATCCAGCGCACCAGCGGCCTCGACTGCATTGCGGATGCTTTCCAGGTCTTCCAGGCCACCTTTCTGAATGGCTTGACGCACCAGAGCAGCTTGTTCCGGGCTGCCTTCGCGCATGGTGTAGATCAGCGGCAGGGTCGGCTTGCCTTCGGCCAGGTCGTCGCCGACGTTCTTGCCCAGGGTCTCGGCGTCACCGCGATAGTCGAGCAGATCGTCGACCAGTTGGAAGGCCACGCCCAGATGGTCGCCAAAGGTACGCAGGGCTTCTGTCTGCTCAGGTGAGGCCTGGGAAAGGGCGGCGGCGCTGTGGGTCGAGGCTTCGAAGAGCATCGCGGTCTTGCCGCGGATGACTTCCATATAGGTTTCTTCGGTGGTGCTGGCGTCGCGCACTTTCGACAGTTGCAGCACTTCGCCTTCAGCGATCACGCGGGTGGCCTTGGAGAGGATCTTCATGACCGGCATGGAGCCCAGTTCGACCATCATCTCGAAGGAGCGCGAATAGAGGAAGTCACCGACCAGTACGCTGGGTGCGTTGCCCCACAGGGCATTGGCGGTGGAGCGACCGCGACGCATGCCGGACATGTCGACCACGTCGTCATGCAGCAGGGTGGCGGTGTGCAGGAATTCGATGGTAGCAGCCAGCAGGCGCAGGTCATCGCCTTCGCGACCCAGGGCTTTGCCGCACAGGAGCACCAGCAGCGGGCGCAGGCGCTTGCCGCCGGCCGAGGTGATGTAGTCGCCGATTTTCGAGACCAGCGGTACCCGCGACGTCAGCTGCTTCTTGATGATCAGGTCGACGGCGCTAAAATCGTCCGCCACCGCGCGGTAGAAGGCTTGGGGTTGCATCAGCGACAGGTGCTCCAGAATGGTTGCGCCGCATGCTAGGTCGCGGGTCAGAGCGTGTCAAGGTATGACCGAGTCGCTATTGCAAGGCGTTGCAGCCTTGCGTACAATCGCGCACCCTAACTTTCCTGGGCAGCACCTGCCTTACGCAATTGCTAGCGGGCCGTTCCAGCCCCATGCAGCCATGCCAGCCGATACTCTACTTATAAAGAGCTGGGTGAGCAGGATTTTCGGAGATATACCCATGTACGCAGTAATTGTTACCGGTGGCAAGCAGTACAAAGTCGCCCCAGGTGAATACCTGAAAATCGAAAAACTGGAAGTCGCCACTGGCGAATCCGTGACTTTTGACCGTGTGTTGCTCGTTGCTGATGGCGACGCAGTCAACATCGGTGCTCCAGTTGTTGCTGGCGCTACCGTCGTGGCTGAAGTGATCTCCCAAGGTCGTCACGATAAAGTCCGCATCATCAAGTTCCGTCGTCGTAAGCACCACATGAAGCGTATGGGCCACCGCCAGTGGTTCACCGAGATCAAAATCACCGGTATCCAGGCCTGAATTTCAGCCTGATACCCTAATAGGAGTATTGAACTCATGGCACACAAAAAAGCTGGTGGTAGTACCCGTAACGGTCGCGACTCAGAAGCCAAACGCCTTGGCGTTAAGATGTACGGCGGTCAGACCATCATCCCGGGCAACATCATCGTGCGTCAGCGCGGTACCCAATTCCACGCTGGCTACGGCGTTGGCATGGGCAAGGATCACACCCTGTTCGCGAAAGTGGAAGGCGTGATCAAGTTCCAGGTTAAAGGCGCCTTCGGTCGCCGCTACGTGAGCATCGTGCCAGCGACTGAAGTCGCAGCATAATCTCGCTTAGCTGGAAAAGCCCTGTCTCGCGACGGGGCTTTTTCGTTTTTAGAAGTCGGTGAGTCTCTTGCAAAGCTGTTTGTGCGAGCTGTTGTGATGGTTCTTCTGGAATCGCTGGTTTTTGATCGGTCTCGCAACGCTCATCTTTGCAAGAGCCTTATGTGTTCAGTGTTGTTCTGCTCGCCGTAATGGCGGGAGGCGTGTGTTATGAAGTTTGTTGATGAAGTTTCCATTCGAGTGAAGGCCGGTGACGGCGGCAACGGTTGCATGAGCTTCCGTCGTGAAAAATTTATCGAAAACGGTGGTCCCAACGGTGGTGATGGTGGTGATGGCGGCTCGATCTATATGGTCGCCGACGAAAACCTCAATACCCTGGTCGACTACCGCTATACCCGTCACTTCGATGCCGAGCGCGGTTCCAATGGTGGCAGCACTGACTGCACCGGGCGTAAGGGTGAGGATCTGGAGCTGCGTGTGCCGGTTGGCACTACCGTTATCGATGCGGGCACCCAGGAAATCATCGGCGACCTGACCAAGGCCGGTCAGCGCCTGTTGGTGGCTCATGGTGGCTGGCACGGTCTGGGTAATACCCGTTTCAAATCCAGTACCAATCGCGCGCCACGCCAGACCACGCCAGGCAAGCCGGGCGATCAGCGTGACCTGAAACTGGAATTGAAGGTGTTGGCTGACGTCGGCCTGCTCGGCCTGCCGAATGCGGGCAAAAGTACCTTTATTCGTTCGGTTTCCGCTGCCAAGCCGAAAGTGGCTGATTACCCGTTCACCACCCTGGTGCCGAACCTGGGTGTGGTCAGCGTCGATCGTTGGAAAAGCTTCGTCATTGCCGATATTCCGGGTCTGATCGAAGGTGCTTCCGATGGTGCTGGTCTGGGTATTCGCTTCCTCAAGCATTTGGCGCGGACCCGTCTGTTGCTGCACCTCGTCGACATGGCGCCGCTGGACGAAAGCAGTGCGCCTGATGCCGCTGAAGTCATCGTCAACGAGCTGATCCGCTTCAGTCCGTCTCTGGCTGAGCGTGATCGCTGGCTGGTGCTGAACAAGTGCGATCAGATCCTTGAAGAAGAGCACGAAGAGCGCAAGCAGGAGATCATCGAGCGTCTGAACTGGACCGGTCCGGTCTACGTGATTTCGGCCATCGCCAAAGAGGGCACCGAGCAGCTCAGCCGCGACATCATGCGCTACCTGGAGGATCGTCTTGATCGCCTGACCAACGACCCGGCCTACGCCGAAGAGCTGGCAGACCTCGATCAGCGCATCGAAGACGAGGCCCGTGCCCAGTTGCAGGCCCTGGATGATCAGCGTGCCCTGCGTCGCAGCGGCGTGAAGAGCGTTCACGACATCGGCGACGATGATTGGGACGAAGAAGATGTGGATGATGAAGACGGTCCGGAAATCATTTACGTCCGTGACTGATTCAGTGCAGTAAACTAAGCGCCGCTTTGATAGCGGCGTTTTTGTATCTCGAATTTGGACTCTCTGGTTAAGGTTGAAAGATCATGCGCAGCAAGGTGACAGGTGCCCAGCGTTGGGTTGTGAAGATCGGAAGTGCGCTGCTGACGGCGGACGGCAAGGGTCTTGACCGCAACGCAATGGGTGTTTGGGTCGAGCAGATGGTGGCGTTGTGTGAGGCAGGCGTCGAGCTGGTGCTGGTGTCTTCCGGGGCCGTAGCAGCCGGTATGAGCCGTTTGGGCTGGACGGTGCGACCCAGTGCCATGCATGAGCTGCAAGCTGCTGCTGCGATCGGTCAGATGGGTCTGGTGCAGGCCTGGGAGTCGAGCTTTGCCGAGCATGACCGGCATACTGCGCAGATTCTGCTGACCCATGACGATTTGTCTGACCGCAAGCGCTACCTGAATGCTCGCAGCACCCTGCGCACCCTGGTCGAGCTGGGCGTTGTGCCGGTGATCAACGAAAACGACACCGTCGTCACTGACGAGATCCGTTTCGGTGACAACGACACCCTGGCCGCCCTGGTGGCGAACCTGGTCGAGGCCGACCTGCTGGTCATTCTCACTGATCGCGACGGCATGTTCGATGCCGATCCGCGCAATAACCCTGACGCTCAGTTGATCTACGAGGCGCGTGCCGACGATCCGGCACTGGATGCTGTGGCGGGCGGCACCGGCGGCGCTCTGGGGCGTGGCGGCATGCAGACCAAGCTGCGTGCAGCGCGCCTGGCGGCGCGTTCGGGTGCGCACACTGTCATTGTTGGTGGGCGTATCGATCAGGTGCTGGCGCGGCTCAAGGTCGGCGAGCGCCTGGGTACGCTGCTGTCGCCTGAGCGGGAAATGCTCGCGGCGCGCAAGCAGTGGTTGGCCGGGCACCTGCAGACCCGCGGCACCCTGGTGCTGGATGATGGTGCGGTCAAGGCGCTGGTGCGTGACAACAAGAGCCTGCTGCCGGTCGGTGTGAAGCTGGTTCAGGGCAGCTTCCGGCGCGGCGAGATGGTGGTGTGCGTGGCGGCGGACGGTCGCGAGATCGCCCGCGGCCTGAGCAACTACAGCGCCCTTGAGGCGCAGAAGATCATTGGTCAGTCGTCCGAGGCGATTGTCCGCGTGTTGGGTTATATGGCTGAGCCTGAACTGGTTCACCGGGATAACCTGATCCTGGTTTAAATCCTGTCTGGATAAGGAAGTGCTATGCGCATCATGAAGGGATTGTTGGCGGCGCTGCTGGTTTTACCGGCGCTGGCTTCGGCGGAAGAGATTGGTCAGGTGTCGACGGTGTTCAAGTTCGTCGGCCCCAACGACCGTATTGTGGTCGAGGCCTTTGATGATCCGAAGGTGGAGGGGGTGACCTGCTATCTGTCCCGGGCCAAGACCGGCGGCCTCAAAGGTGGTCTGGGTCTGGCTGAAGATCGTGCCGAGGCATCGATTGCCTGTCGCCAGGTCGGGACCATCCACTTTCGCGAAGAGCTGAAGGATGGCGAAGAGGTGTTCAAGGAGCGCACGTCGCTGGTGTTCAAGACCATGCAGGTGGTGCGTTTCCTCGACAAGAAGCGCAATACCCTGGTGTATCTGGTCTATAGCGACCGGGTCATCGAAGGTAGTCCGCAGAATGCTGTGACAGCGATCCCGATCCTGCCGTGGGCGCCCGCTCCGGCGCCATAATTGTTTGTTATGGTAGTGCGGATTCATCCACGAAGGCGGCAGTCAGGCGCTGATGCGGTGAGTGTGCTGGCTTCTTCGCGAATGAATTCGCTCCCACAATTCGTTCCTACAGAATTTCTCCCATCTGGTTTTCGCCAAATCGCAGACAATAAAAAACCGACCCTTGGGTCGGTTTTTTAACAAGCAGATCGCTTAGGCTGCAGCAGCAAGGTTCAGAGCCTTGATGTGGCCATTCAGGCGGCCTTTATGACGAGCAGCTTTGTTCTTGTGGATGATGCCTTTATCGGCCATACGGTCGAGAACAGGCACAGCCAGAACGTAAGCAGCTTGTGCTTTTTCAGCGTCTTTTGCGTCGATGGCTTTCACTACGTTCTTGATGTAGGTGCGGACCATGGAACGCAGGCTGGCGTTGTGGCTGCGACGCTTCTCAGCCTGTTTTGCACGTTTTTTGGCGGAAGGTGTGTTGGCCACCGTCGAGCTCCTCGAAAGACTTTTTAGGGAATAGCAAACAAAATAGGCCGCGAATCATGCCGATGAGTTGACAGCTTGTCAAGGGCAGTTCTTGTGTTCCGCTGAATGGTCGCCAAGTGTTATCGGATATTTATTTCCGGCGTACGACCTGTAAACTCGCGGACTTTGGCTCTGTCGCTTTTGCGGCGCGGAGTATCGCATAAAAGGATGTCGGCATGGCCGATCCTTTTGCCAGGAAGCACATTCTTTCGATGAACCTACTCAAATCATTGGCCGCCGTCAGCTCTATCACCATGCTTTCCCGGGTGCTGGGCTTTATTCGCGACACCATCATTGCGCGTACTTTCGGCGCGGGCATGGCCACGGACGCCTTTTTCATCGCCTTTAAATTGCCCAATCTGCTGCGGCGCATCTTTGCCGAGGGCGCTTTTTCCCAGGCATTCGTGCCGATTCTGGCGGAATACAAGAGCCAGCAGGGTGAGGAGGCGACCCGTACCTTTGTCGCTTATGTCACCGGGCTGCTGACGCTGGTCCTGGCCCTGGTCACGGCGCTGGGCATCATCGCCGCACCCTGGGTGATCTGGGCCACGGCGCCGGGCTTTGCCGATACGCCGGAGAAATTCGCCCTGACCAGCGATCTGCTGCGCGTGACTTTTCCTTATATATTGCTGATCTCCCTGTCCTCCCTGGCCGGGGCGATCCTCAATACCTGGAACCGCTTTTCGGTCCCGGCGTTCGTGCCGACCCTGCTCAATGTCAGCATGATTGTCTTTGCCCTGTTCCTGACTCCGTATTTCAATCCGCCGGTCATGGCGCTGGGCTGGGCGGTGCTGGTCGGTGGCCTGATGCAGTTGCTGTATCAACTGCCGCACCTGAAAAAGATCGGCATGCTGGTGCTGCCGCGCCTGAATTTGCGTGACAGTGGCGTATGGCGGGTGATGAAGCAGATGTTGCCGGCGATCCTTGGCGTTTCGGTCAGTCAGATTTCCCTGATCATCAACACGATTTTTGCCTCGTTTCTTGTAGCCGGCTCGGTGTCCTGGATGTATTACGCCGACCGTCTGATGGAGTTGCCTTCCGGCGTGCTCGGAGTGGCACTGGGGACGATTCTGTTACCAATCCTGGCCAAAACCTACGCCAGCAAGGATCGTCACGAATATTCGCGGATTCTCGATTGGGGCCTGCGCCTGTGTTTTGTGTTGGTGCTGCCGTGCACCCTGGCGTTGGGTATTCTGGCCAAGCCTTTGACAGTTTCTCTGTTCCAGTACGGCCAATTTGATGCCCACGATGCGCTCATGACCCAGCGCGCATTGGTCGCTTACTCAGTGGGTCTGCTGGGCATCATCATGATCAAGGTGCTGGCACCAGGGTTTTACGCGCAACAAAATATCCGCACCCCGGTGAAAATCGCCATCTTCACCCTCATTGTTACTCAGTTGCTCAACCTGATTTTCATCGGCCCGCTGCAGCATGCCGGCCTGGCACTGGCGATCAGTGGCGGTGCCTGCATCAATGCCGGGCTGCTGCTCTGGCAATTGCTGCGCCAGGGGCTGTTCCAGCCGCAACCGGGCTGGGCCAAGTACCTGTTCAAGCTGGTACTGGCCGTGGCGGTGATGTCCGGCGTGTTGCTGGGCCTGATGCAGGTGATGCCGGCCTGGGACGAAGGACATATGCTTGAGCGCTTTATTCGCCTGGGAGGCTTGGTCGCGGCCGGGCTGGTGGCGTATTTCGGCATGCTTTTGCTGCTGGGTTTTCGCCTGAAGGACTTCGCCCGCAAGGCGATCCTGTAGATTTGTATGAAGGGTGGTCGTCGGTTTTTCGCATTGCGAGCCGATTGCCGTGGTTTTGCCTTGGTCTGTTGCCTGTCGTCCAAGGCTGTGTGTGGTTATAATCGCCCACTTTATGAGCAAGAAGCGCGTTATGCAGCTGGTCCGAGGCCTCCACAATCTGCGCCCCCAGCATCGGGGCTGTGTCGCCACTATTGGCAACTTCGACGGTGTTCACCGTGGCCACCAGGCTATCCTGGCGCGCCTGCGTGAGCGTGCGGTCGAGTTGGGCCTGCCCAGTTGCGTGGTGATTTTCGAGCCGCAGCCGCGCGAGTTTTTTGCTCCCGAGACCGCTCCGGCGCGTCTGGCCCGTCTGCGCGACAAGCTTGAACTGCTGGCGGCCGAAGGCGTCGATCAGGTGCTGTGCCTGTCGTTCAACGAGCGTCTGAGCAAGCTCAGCGCCGCCGAGTTCGTCGATACGGTACTGATCGAAGGCCTCGACGTTCGCCATCTGGAAGTCGGCGACGATTTCCGTTTCGGCTGTGATCGCCTGGGTGATTTCGACTTTTTGCAACAGGTCGGCAACGCCCAGGGCTTCAGCGTCGAGGCAGCGCAGACCGTCGAGATCGACGGCGTGCGGGTCAGCAGCACACAGATTCGCAATGCCCTGGCAGCGGCCGATTTTGCCTTGGCTGAACGCCTGCTCGGGCGTCCGTATCAGATTACCGGTCGCGTGCTGCACGGGCAGAAACTCGCCCGGCAGCTGGGTACGCCCACGGCCAACGTACAACTCAAGCGCCGTCGCGTGCCAATGACCGGGGTTTACCTGGTCAGTACGCTGATCGACGGCACGGCATGGCCGGGTGTCGCCAATATTGGCGTGCGCCCGACGGTGGCAGGTGATGGCAGTGCCCACCTGGAAGTGCATTTGCTGGATTTTGCCGGTGATCTTTATGGCCGGCGTTTGACGGTGGTATTCCACCAAAAGCTGCGTGATGAGCAGCGTTTCGCCTCACTGGAGGCGCTGAAGACGGCGATCAATGCGGATGTCGCCGCCGCCCGTGCCCATTGGCATGGCCAACCCGACGGATGTGTATGAAAAATAGTCGAGCGAAGGTCAGGCAAGGCGCGCACAGGCGAGAAAGCGGAGTTTACGCCAGTAAATGAGCATTTCGAGACTGTACGCAACGCCGCCTGAGCGAGCGCAGAAATTTTTCATGCATATCCTTACCAAGAGCCTGAAATGACCGATTACAAAGCCACGCTAAACCTTCCGGACACCGCCTTCCCAATGAAGGCCGGCCTGCCCCAGCGCGAGCCGCAAATCTTGCAGCGCTGGGACAGCATTGGCCTGTACCAGAAGCTGCGCGAAATTGGCAAGGATCGTCCAAAGTTCGTGCTGCACGACGGTCCTCCTTACGCCAACGGCAATATTCACATCGGTCATGCGGTCAATAAGATCCTCAAGGACATGATTGTGCGCTCGAAAACCCTGTCGGGCTTCGATGCGCCTTATGTTCCGGGCTGGGACTGCCACGGTCTGCCGATCGAGCACAAGGTCGAAGTCACCCATGGCAAAAACCTGGGCGCCGACAAGACTCGCGAGCTGTGCCGCGCGTATGCCGCTGAGCAGGTTGGCGGGCAGAAGACTGAATTCATCCGTCTGGGTGTGCTGGGCGACTGGGACAACCCGTACCTGACCATGAACTTCGCCAACGAGGCCGGGGAAATCCGTGCCCTGGCGGAAATGGTCAAGGGCGGTTTTGTGTTCAAGGGCTTGAAGCCCGTGAACTGGTGCTTTGACTGCGGTTCGGCCCTGGCCGAAGCGGAAGTCGAGTACGCCGACAAGAAATCCTCGACCATTGACGTCGCCTTCGCGATTGCCGATGAAGCCAGACTGGCCGAAGCCTTTGGCCTGCCAGCGCTCGGCAAGCCTGCTTCCATCGTGATCTGGACCACTACCCCGTGGACCATCCCGGCCAACCAGGCGTTGAACGTTCATCCTGAATTCAACTACGCCCTGGTCGACGTCGGCGACAAGCTGCTGGTGCTGGCTGAAGAGCTGGTTGAAGCCTGTCTGGCTCGTTACAAGCTGCAAGGTTCGATCATCGCCCTGACCACCGGTAAAGCGCTGGAATTGATCAACTTCCGTCACCCGTTCTATGACCGCCTGTCGCCCGTCTATCTGGCTGACTACGTCGAACTGGGCGCCGGTACTGGCGTGGTGCACAGCGCCCCGGCCTATGGTGTAGACGACTTCAACAGTTGCAAACGCTACGGCATGACCAACGACGACATCCTCAGCCCGGTGCAGAGCAATGGCGTTTACGCCGAGTCTCTGGAGTTCTTCGGCGGCCAGTTCATCTTCAAGGCCAACCAGAACATCATCGACAAGCTGGCCGAAGTTGGCAGCCTGATGGACACCGAGACCATCACCCACAGCTACATGCACTGCTGGCGGCACAAGTCGCCGCTGATCTACCGCGCGACCGCGCAGTGGTTCGTCGGCATGGACAAGCAACCGACCACCGGCGAGACCCTGCGCAAGCGTGCGGTCAAGGCCATCGAAGACACCAGGTTCGTTCCGGCCTGGGGCCAGGCGCGCCTGCATTCGATGATCGCCAACCGTCCGGACTGGTGCATCTCCCGTCAGCGCAACTGGGGTGTGCCGATCCCGTTCTTCCTGAACAAGGAAAGCGGCGAGCTGCACCCACGCACCGTCGAGCTGATGGAAGAAGTCGCCCAGCGCGTAGAAAAAGAGGGCATCGAGGCCTGGTTCAAGCTGGACGCCGCCGAACTGCTCGGTGACGAAGCGCCCAAGTACGACAAGATCTCCGACACCCTGGACGTCTGGTTCGACTCCGGCACCACGCACTGGCACGTCCTGCGCGGTTCGCACCCTATGGGTCACGAGAGCGGTCCGCGTGCCGACCTGTACCTGGAAGGTTCCGACCAGCACCGCGGCTGGTTCCACTCGTCGCTGCTGACTGGCTGCGCCATCGATGACCACGCCCCGTACCGCGAACTGCTGACCCACGGCTTCACCGTGGACGAGAACGGTCGCAAGATGTCCAAGTCCCTGGGCAACGTGATCGCACCGCAGAAGGTCAACGACACCCTGGGCGCCGACATCATGCGTCTGTGGGTTTCGGCTACCGATTACTCCGGCGAGATGGCGGTTTCCGAGACCATCCTGCAACGCAGTGCCGACGCCTACCGGCGTATCCGCAACACCGCGCGCTTCCTGCTTTCCAACCTCAGCGGCTTCAATCCGGCGACCGATCTGTTGCCCAATGACGAGATGCTGGCCCTGGATCGCTGGGCAGTGGACCGCGCGCTGCTGCTGCAACGCGAGCTGGAAGAGCACTACAGCGAATACCGTTTCTGGAACGTCTACTCCAAGGTGCACAACTTCTGCGTGCAGGAGCTGGGCGGCTTCTACCTGGACATCATCAAGGACCGTCAGTACACCACCGGTGCCAACAGCACCGCGCGGCGTTCCTGCCAGACCGCGCTGTTCCATATCTCCGAGGCGCTAGTGCGCTGGATCGCACCGATCCTGGCCTTCACCGCTGACGAGCTGTGGCAGTACCTGCCGGGCGAGCGCAACGAGTCGGTCATGCTCAACACCTGGTACCAGGGCCTGAGCGAGATGCCCGAAGGCTTCGAGCTGGACCGCGCCTACTGGGAGCGGATCATGGCGGTCAAAGTCGCGGTCAACAAGGAAATGGAAAACATGCGGGCAGCCAAGGCCATTGGCGGCAACCTGCAAGCCGAAGTGACCCTGTTCGCCGAAGACTCCCTGGTGGCCGATCTGTCGAAGCTGAGCAACGAGCTGCGCTTCGTGCTGATTACCTCCACCGCCAGCGTTGTCCCTCTGGCCAGCGCTCCGGCCGATGCCGTGGTCACCGAAGTGGCCGGCCTCAAGCTCAAGGTGGTCAAGTCCGGTCACGCCAAGTGCGCCCGTTGCTGGCATCACCGCGAGGACGTCGGGGTCAATCCTGAGCATCCGGAAATCTGCGGTCGTTGCGTAGACAACATCAGCGGCAATGGCGAGGTTCGTCACTATGCCTAAAGCCAATGGCGCCGGCCGTCTCGGCTGGCTGGTCCTGAGCGTGCTGGTGCTGATCATCGATCAGGTCAGCAAGGCTCATTTCGAGAACGCCCTGAGCCTGTACCAGCAGATCGTGGTCATTCCCGACCTGTTCAGCTGGACCCTGGCCTACAACACTGGCGCAGCCTTCAGCTTTCTGGCCGACAGCTCCGGCTGGCAGCGCTGGCTGTTTGCCTTGATCGCCGTGGTGGTCAGCCTGGTGCTGATCATCTGGCTCAAGCGCCTGGGCCGTAACGAAACCTGGCTGGCAATCGCCCTGGCACTGGTGCTGGGCGGCGCGCTGGGCAACCTGTATGACCGTATCGTGCTCGGGCATGTGATCGACTTCGTACTGGTGCACTGGCAGGACCGCTGGCGCTTCCCGGCCTTCAACTTTGCCGACAGCGCCATTACCGTGGGCGCAATCATGCTGGCGCTGGATATGTTCAAAACCAGGAAAACCGGAGAGACCGCCAATGGCTGAATCGTCAGTGACCGAGCAACGCATTGGCCAGAACACTCAGGTCACGCTGCACTTCGCGCTGCGCCTGGAAAACGGCGATACCGTGGACAGCACCTTCGACAAGGCTCCGGCCACGTTCAAGGTCGGTGATGGCAGCCTGCTGCCTGGTTTTGAGGCCGCGTTGTTCGGCTTCAAGGCCGGCGACAAGCGCACGCTTGAAGTCCTTGCGGAAAACGCCTTCGGTCAGCCCAACCCGCAGAACGTGCAGATCATGCCGCGTTCGCAGTTCCAGGGCATGGAGCTGTCGGAAGGTTTGCTGGTGATCTTCAACGATGCGGCCAATACTGAGTTGCCGGGCGTGGTCAAAGCGTTCGACGAGGCTCAGGTGACCATCGATTTCAATCACCCGTTGGCGGGCAAGACCCTGACATTCGAAGTGGAAATCTTCGAGGTCAAGGCGCTCTGATTGTCTGATGCGTTGCTGGCCCCGCCTTTGGTGGGGCCTTTTCGTTTCTGTTCACCTGCTCGTAATACGAGGCACAGCATGCAAATCAAACTCGCCAACCCCCGCGGCTTCTGCGCTGGAGTGGACCGCGCCATCGAAATCGTCAATCGGGCGCTGGAAGTGTTTGGGCCGCCGATCTATGTGCGGCATGAAGTGGTTCATAACAAATTCGTCGTCGAAGACCTGCGCGCCCGTGGGGCGATTTTCGTCGAAGAGCTGGACCAGGTGCCGGACGACGTCATCGTCATCTTCAGTGCCCACGGCGTCTCCCAGGCCGTGCGTACGGAAGCGGCAGGCCGTGGCCTCAAGGTCTTCGATGCTACCTGTCCGCTGGTGACCAAGGTGCATATCGAAGTCGCCCGCTACAGCCGCGATGGCCGCGAGTGCATCCTGATCGGCCACGAAGGCCACCCGGAAGTCGAAGGCACCATGGGCCAGTACGACGCCAGTAATGGTGGTGCGATCTATCTGGTCGAAGACGAGAAAGATGTCGCCAATCTTCAGGTAAATCACCCCGAATCTCTGGCGTTCGTGACCCAGACCACACTGTCCATGGATGACACCAGCCGGGTCATTGATGCCCTGCGTACGCGCTTCCCGAGTATTGGCGGGCCGCGCAAGGACGACATCTGCTACGCCACGCAAAACCGCCAGGACGCGGTCAAGCAACTGGCCAGCGAGTGTGATGTGGTGTTGGTGGTGGGCAGCCCGAACAGCTCCAACTCCAACCGTCTGCGCGAGCTGGCCGAGCGCATGGCGACGCCGGCCTACCTGATCGATGGCGCCGAAGACATGCAGCGCAGCTGGTTCGACGGTGTCGAGCGTATCGGCATCACCGCCGGTGCCTCGGCGCCGGAGGTGCTGGTACGGGGTGTGATTCAGCAGTTGCAGGCCTGGGGTGCCGTCGGCGCCGATGAACTGGCCGGTCGTGCCGAGAACATCACCTTCTCGATGCCCAAGGAACTGCGGGTCAAATCCCTGCTTTGAGCTGAATCAGCCGCAGAGCGCCTGTTTGCTCTTGCTGTCATCGACGCGTACCCGGCCATTGGACGCCACTATCACCTGATAGTGGCTGCGTGCCTGATCGCGCATGCACATGAACAGCGAGCCATTGCCGATTTGCAGCGGCGTTCCCTGAGCGCTGAAGCCGATACGATTGATGATGTTGGTATTGCCGATAATACGCGGCTTGCCGTTACGCGCTCGTTCGGCCAGTAACAATTGTTCGTCGTCGCTGTCCGGGCGAATCTGCCAGCCCCGGCTCCAGTCAGCATCAATGGCTTCGACCCACATCGTCTGACTTCGTAAGAGCGCCTCAGTCCTTGCGCTGCGCAGGCTGTGGGAAAGTTGCAGGGCTGCATCACGATGACGCTGTGCCTCGATCATTCCGGAGAAACCGGGGTAGGCAATGCTGGCGAGCACGCCTACGAGCGTAAGTCCCACTAACAGCTCAATCAGCCCGAAACCCTTCTGACATGTCATGGCGCACTCCTTTGCGCAGTGATCAGACGCACAAGCAGACACCTGCCTGCGCCTCTGCGCGAGTGAAAAACCGTTACACATTGCGCCAGCGAACCTCAAGGTTCTCGGCTTCACTTGCAACGCCAAAGGCTCAAGGAGGAGCTGAACGATGTGTAAGGGTGCGTTGCGTCACCAAAACGGGATAACCCTGATCGAGGTGCTGATTACCGCATTGGTACTGACTGTCGGGCTGCTTGGGGCTGCAGCGGTTCAGCTCAAGGCCTTGCAGTATGCCGATGCCGCGCGCATGGACGCCCAGGCGAGCCTGATCGCCTATGACATCCTTGACCGCATCCGCGCCAATGTAGATGGCAACCCTCACCGCGCGGCGGCGATCTTCGCCAGTTATGCGCTGGCCTCTCTGGATCAGGCGCCATCCAGCGGTAATCCGGGCAACGCCCGTGATCAGGATCTGTTCGATTTCAAAAGCAATATCCAGGCGTTCGCAGGTAAAGACGCTGAAGCCAGCATCGTTCTCAATGCCCCCTCAATGATCGTCAATTTGCAATGGAGCGATCGCCGCGCAGCAGGTCAGGAGGGCGCGTTAAGGGCGTTCACCCTGGATAGCGCCCTTGATAGCCGTCTGGTGCTTACACCATGAAGGGCTTCAGCCTGATTGAAATCATGCTCGCCCTGGCATTGGGTCTGATCCTGTCTCTCGGTTTGACACGCTTGCTGCTGGCCACTCAGAGCAGCTATCTGGCCCAGGATGCCGCCATGCGCATGCAGGAAGACGCCCGCTTCCTGTTGCATAAACTGGCCCAGGAAATCCGCATGGCCGGGATGTATGGCTGCACCGCCTTCGATGCCACGGTCAGCGTGCCCAAGGCTTTTGAGCAGCCGCTGCGCTGGGATCAACAAAAACGGAGCCTGACCCTGATCACCGCAGATACAGGCGGCTCGCCGGACTGGACGGTCGTGTCCGACTGCAAGGCTGCGGCAAAGCTCTATAAGGGCAAGGTCGTCCGGCCCGAGCAGGTCAATTTTTACCTGCAGCAGCTGGTTTACGCTTACACCGGCGATGAACTGCAACTCAATGGCCGGGGACTGGTACAGAACGTCAAGGCGTTCAGCGTCTCCTTCGGCCTGGCCGGTACGCCGATGAGCTACAGCCCGATACTGCCCCCCGAACGCGCGGCAGACCTGCGCAGCGTACGCCTGAGCCTGACCTTGACCGACCCGCAACAGCGCGCAGCCGATCAGACCTGGCATTTGGCTGTGGCCCTGCGCAATGGCTGGCGCACATGAGCCGCGCGGCGCAACGCGGGCTGGCCTTGCCGGTCAGCCTGATATTCCTGTTGATGCTGCTTCTGCTGAGCGGGGCCAGCCTGCAAACCGCAACCCTGCAAGAGAAAGTCGTCGCCAGTCAGCACCTGGGCAATGTCTCCCTGCAGAAAGCCGAAGCGGTGCTACGCAGTGCTGAGTCTTCATTGCGCGCGCCCGGCGGTATGCTGCCCGACTGCCTCTACTGCCTGCCGCCACCCGAGTCGTTCAAGGTCGATCGTGCCGGAGTACAAGGCGGCTCTGGCTTGCCCTGGCTGGCCACGGCGGGCGGCTATTACCTGATCCAGAAACTGGGCCAGAGCGACGTACCCGTCAGTCGCCCGCCCAATTGCCCGGCGTCCGGCCCGATGACGTTGCATCGCGTCACCGCCGTGGCGATGCAGGGGAGGTCACGGACGGTACTTGAGACGATTTATGCTGACTGCCGGATCATGTGGCGGCAGTTGCAATAGGGGGTGTGGGAGCAGGCTTGCCTGCGAATAGGGTCTATGAATGGCGTCTACCTGATATAGCGCTTTCGCAGCCTTCGGCAGCTCCTACAAAAAGCCCATTCCAATTCAGGTAGATGTGTTTGCCAGGAGGCTATTCGATGAAATCCAGAATCACCGGCTTCACCCTGTTTGAACTACTGATCGCCATGGCCATAGTCGCGATTCTGACCAGCATCGCCTACCCGGCCTACAACGAATACGTCCGCCGTGCCCATCGCGCGGATATCAGCGGGTTGCTCAGCGATATCGCCCATCAACTGGAGCGCTTCTATTCACGCCATGGGCAATACGCCGACGTGCCCGGGCCGCCGCCTTTCAAACCGGAGATTCCCGCCGATAACGGCGTATACGCTATCGAGGCCGAGCGGGGTGATGGTCAGCGATTTGTGTTGAGCGCTTCACCGCTGGCGGGTGGCAAGATGACGGGAGATCGCTGTGGGCGGTTTGTGCTGGATCATCTAGGACGCAGGGATAATCGCGAGAGCAGCACTGATACGGCGTTTTGTTGGGGACGCAGCTGAAATGCGGTCCTCTAGGTGCAAGTTACGCGTAATTTACTGAATCACTGAAAGCTTTTATGGGAGCGAATTTACTCGCGAAAGCGGTATGTCAGGCGCAAAGCATGTGTCGACTGTAACGGCCTCTTCGCGAATGAATTCGCTCCCACAGAGTTCGCTATCACATACCATCTGGCGATTATTTCCAGCAGTCCGTGGTGGCGGGCGACGGTAACCTGGCTCCCGCTTGGTCCACACTCATGATGCCGCAGCTGTCAGTGAGCTGGCTGCCTTGTGGGGCGACCTGCACGGTGTAGGTTGTGGCCGTGCCACTTACGCTGAGTGTGTACTTGTTCGTAGGCGAGTTGATATTGGTGATACCGATAGCCGCAGCAGAGGTCCCAACTGGATAGCTGTTGTTCTGCGCGTAATACCGTTCCATCCGCGCTGTGGCGTCGGCAAGCATGGCGATACCTTCCGAGCGATAGCTCTTCTGCACGTACTTGACGTAACTAGGGTAGGCGATGGCAGTGAGGATGCCGACAACGGCCACGGCGATCATCAACTCAATCAGTGTGAAGCCACGTTGTTTTTGCATGTGAATTCTCATTATTGGCTCCATGGCAGAGTACGCCAGCTTTGTCGACCTTCGAATTGGAAGCCCAGGCTCATGCCAGGAGGCTTGGCCCCACCGCTCCCACTCCCGCCGTCGGGACCAATGGCCGTACCGTTGACTGCTCCGGGTGCGCCGCCGTTGCCGTTAGACAAGTAGGCTAACCCACCTGCAGCACTGGAGTAAGCGCTCACTACACCGCCGTTGAGTTTGTCGGCATCGGTGATGGTGCCGGTGCGGCTGAAGTTGAAGACGCTGAAGGTAGTTTTGCCACCGGTGTTCGGGTCCAGGCCATAGGTCCAGCCGGTGATGCCTGGCGTGCAAATGTCCGTGCTCGGCGTACGGGTCGAGACCAGCAATACGCTACCGGTCATGAGCATAGGATCGACCATGCGTTCTCCAAGATAAGTAGTGCCGACTGCGAAATCCATATACCAGCCGTATTTAGACGTCCAGTCCACACCGTTGCCGCTGACCGTGCGCACGGTCTGTGTCGTTGAACCGAAGGTACTCGTACTTTGCGCAGTAATGGTCTGTGACTGCAGATTACTGCGGTTCAGGGTTGTCGTACTGGTGCTGGTCTGCTTGTCCCAGATACCGTAGAGGGTTTGCAGATCGGTGCTGATTTTGTCTGCCGAGGTGAAATAACGGCCCGTGCCGAAGATCACCAGAACCCCGCCCGAGGTTGGATGACGGATGACCACCGGTGGGGCGGTGATCGACTGCACATCAGAGCCTGCGGCGTCGCTGATTGTGGCCTTGTACAGCGGGGTGTTATTGAAGGAGATGATCCAACTGCCGACAGAGGTGCCGTTTAGATCGAAGCGCCATAGATTGCCATTCAAGTCGCCGGCATAGGCGTAATCGGCAATACCATCGGACTCAGAGTCCAGCACCACGGGAGAGGACAGGCCGTTGTTGACGATAGCCGGTGTAGTTAGCTTTTTCAGCAATGCGCCGGTCGCAGCATTGATTACCAGTAGCGAGGCGTTACCGTTATTACCGTTGTAGCCGTTACCAATGATCACGCCCCAGTCACCCGAGTGCATTTTCAGGATAAGGGGTTTGGAAAAGGTGTAGCCAAGGTCGCTATCGGTCTGCGCGGTGTACTCCCAGAGCAGGCTGATATTGTCCGGGTCGGTCACATCCAGGGCGAAGACTTCTTTGCCGCCAGCACCCAGGGTGCCGACCAGAATGGTATGCCAGGCGCCGCCGAAGTAAATATCCGAGGTGACCGGCGAACCGTCGACAAAGAAACGGTGCAATGACGAATCCGTGTTGTAGGTCTTGGCAGCCAGGGCATTGAGGTTGGCAATCACGGCAGTGGGGATAAAGGCAAACTTCTCGACACCCGTGAGCGTGTCGAAACCATGCAGCATGCCATCGTTGGCACCGACATAGACCTGACCGCGACGCGATGCCTGCGAGGTCTTGAACGCTTGATAATCCCCGACCGAACCACCGAGGGTTTCGGCGATGGAGGGGATGTATTTGGCGGTAGTCACAACGGCCGGACCCGAATTGACGATATCGCCGATCAGAGATGCGCGTTTGCGGAAGGTGGACGTCTCTTTACTGGTGTCGCCACGGATAAAGTCCACTTGATCGGAGGTCAGGGTGCCTTGCAGGGCGACTCCCGCATAGCTTTTGCCCGCCAGGTTGCCGAAGGTAAAAGCTTGCAAGGCAGTGCCTGCGTTGTTGGCCATCATGATATTTCTAGAGCCCCAGGCAGGCATTTGCTGGCTGGCCGCCCAATTGGTGGTCACCGTTGTAGCTGTTGTTGTCGTGGTGATGGTGGTTTTGGTCAGGTCACCGCTCCAGTAGGCGATATTCATGCTGTTGACGTAGGTGGAGTTGGCGTTATTCGTACCCAGTACAGGGGATACGGCGGGCGCAGCCACCGAGCTGTTCTTTTGCAGAATCTGGTTGAAGGCTGCTGCTAATTGCGTCCTCAGGGTCGAGGCGTTGGTCACCAGGAAGTAGTTATTCGGGGTGCCAGGAGTGATGGAGTCCCATTGGCCTGAAACCGGTGTGCTGCCGGTGACATTGTTGGTATCGCCGAACCCGCCCCACTTGGCCGCATACCACAGCGGGTTTTGCAGGTTGGTAATGGTGGTCGCAGAGGACGCGGTAAAGGTGCGCACATGAGTATCGCCGCCATTGACTATCACGCTGGGGCTTTTGCGCCCAGGCAGCAAGGTGCTGCTACCCGTGCAGCCGCTGGCACAGGAGCCCGGTAGTTGACTCCCCGGAGTATCGAGGGCGTAGTGGGTAGCACCGGTGGAGCCACCACCGGTGACTTCCAGATAAATACCATCGTTGGTAGTGCCGGAGATGGTGTAGCCCATGTGCGATTCGGAGCCGGATACCGAATAGACGGTCTGGGTCGTGACGCTGAGGGTGCCAGTTGCTGTAACCGCTACGGTATAGAGCACGATGGCATCCATGTCGTAGTCGCAGCCTTGGGCGCAGTCATCGAACACCACGCGGAAAATCGCCTGGGCGCGGCCGCCGTTGACGGTGGAGTCCGAGGGCTGGCCGGGCATGTTGTACATCGAGTCGATGTAGAAGCCGGTCAACTGTTCGGTCACGCCATTGGTCACCTTGCCGAAGGGGACCAGCGTGATTGTTCCGCCGCCCACTGGCATCTGGATGCGCGGCAGGGTCGACGACAAGGCTATGGAAAAAGTCTGCACTTTTTGATCGCCTGGCGTGGTGATCGCAGTGGTGTTGCCGTAATAGGCGACGGCTGCCGCGTTGTAAGTGCCTTGCTTGGTCGGTTCTTCGGGTAGACCGCGGATGCTGCCGAAGCTGGCAGCGGTCTTGGCGGTGGGTGCTGTGTCGCTCTGGGTAGTGGTCTCGCCGATGTTGATGCGCTTACTACCACCGACATCGTTGCTCCAGATGGTGCCGCCCAGTGTCGTGACATTGAGGTTGCTCAGGACACTGGTGGCCGAAGTGGCACCGTTGATGGCGAAGCTGCTGCCGGGCAGGTCAGAGTCATAGTTAGGGTTTACGTCACTGACCAAGGTCTCAAAAGGCTTGGAGCATCTCGCGTAAGTGGGCGGCGTGGCATTGGCGTCGGGTGCGTTTGAGTAAGGGTTACTCCACGTGCTCAAACCGGTCAGGCCCAGAGCGCTGTCGGCGCTGCCTGAGAGATAACCGCTGGTAGGAGAAGTGGTCCCGCTGAAATAACGCAGGGTCTCGAACATCATTTCGCCCAAGGGGTTGCCCCAGTTCGAGCAATCGCCATTATTCATGCTGTTGGTGTAAAGGTAGCAACTACCGGATGCCAGTTTGAGGCCATCAAGGGTGCCGATCAGGCTGCCCTTGGTATAGGTGACATTGTTGCCCGATCCGGAGCGAGTTCCGAAAATCCCGGTGCTAGGGTCAACTTCCGTTGAGAAGCTGCTCATGGCCTTGCGCAAAACACCGCCTTGGGTGTTGTTGGTGTAGGTGCCGGTCATCAGGCCGAAGTACATCTGATTGCCTTCACCGTAGTCGTGAAGGATGCCAGTTGGCTTGTACTGGTTATTTGGGTAGATCTTGCAGTTAGTCTCCAGGTAGCCGGTCTTGCAGACCTCGACCCTGACTGCGTAGTCGGTTGGACTGACGGTCACGTCGTTGAAACTGGTGTTAGTGGCGGTATTGCCTCCTTGAGTCACTTCGCGTGAAACCCAGCCGAAAATACGGATATTGGACTGGTTGGACAGAACGCGCAGCAAGGGCGGGTTCGAGGCTTCGTTAGTGCCTTGGCTGTTGTTGGCGAACAAGGTGTAGTTACCCGCACCGGGGTCAGTCAGCGGCGTGTAGTCGGAAAGCAGATAACCGTTGGCTTTTAGCAGTAGAGCCGGCGACCCCGCTCCTATGTACTCTTTACCCCATGTATGGGCATCGGTGGTGATGTAGGCGCGGGACAGGATGGTCTGCGAAGTCGTATCGACATATCGGTAACCGCCATAGAGCACCTTGCGCAGGGCATCGGCACGCGAGGTGGTCAGATAGTTCAGGTAATCGCCACTCCATCCGTTGCCACATGTTTTCAGAGTCGCTGCTGTGGTGGTGCCGGTTGGCGAGAAGTAGCCGTTTCCGTTGTTGTAGGTGTAGCACTTGTAAGAGTCGAAATAGCCCAGGTAATCAATGGACGGTTTATAGCGAATATCGATGGAACCATCGCCGTCCAGGTCGGAGGCATCGTTATAGGCCGGAAAGAACAGCTTATGGTCGCGACCGACCACCAGCATATTTAGCGGCGGCACCGCGTTGTTGACGAACAGCGGGACTTGCGCCGGAATCTGGCTGACTAACGCGTTGGCCAAATACGGGGCCAAGCCAATCAACAGGAGCAGGGCCGTGAAAAAATGGCGGATGGCTTTTGAAGTATTCATGGTTGGCCCAATAGTGCTGCTGTTCATTACTGATAGAAGTGCGCGTATACCGTGCGTTTTATGACCCGTCGCGTTGTGGTATCGCTGGTGCAAGGCACGGTAGAGGCGCATGAGTTCACTTCAAAGTAAATGATCCCGCAGCCGGTCGTCGCACAAGCGTTCTCGCTGATACCCAATTTTCCGATCTGCACGACGTACCATTGGATCTTGGTGTCATAACTGCCGGTCACCGTAGCCACCTTGTTGGCAAAGGCAGCAGTAAAGCGAGCAGGTGTGTCGATATTGGCTGTGGTGGCGTTCGTCAGGTCAGGGGAGAGCATCCACGGCATGCAGTCAGTGCTTGTACAACCCGCTGTGTTTTGATCGGGAAGCCTGTTTTTCGGAAAGCTGGCTTCGCCAATCCGCAAGCCGGCCTCGGCCGCTTCCTCGAGAATCCGCTCTTGCTTGAGGTTACCGGTGATGCGCGACTCCAGCGCCACGCCACGCATACTGGAAATGCCCAGCACGGTGATGATCAGCAGGAATACCAGGGCCACGATCAACGTGACGCCGGTTTGGCCGGGCCTGGGTTGCAGACGTGTGAGCGCAGTCATCGCATCTGGTTCCTGAGCGTGACCGTGCCTTGCACGATCTGATAAAGCCGCGTGGTGTCATTCAGGGTCGTACCGTAGCGGCCGTTCCATTCGGTCAGGGCGGCTGGTACATCCGAGCTGTCCCGGATGCTTGCGCCGCCCATGCTCTGCATCAGGGCTGCGTAGCGCACCGCGCCGATAGCCATGCTCGGGTTGGCGCCATAGGTGGTCACGTTCTTTTCACTGCCCGAGCCATACTCGAAGCGGATATCACTGATGCCTGTGACCAATGGTTGTGCGCCAGCAGCCGTAGTGCAGACCAGTGAGTTGGTTGCCGTATCCAGGGTGATTCTTTCGACGATCAACGGATTGCTCTGGCCGTAAGGTTTCTTGATCAGGCCCGCATTTCCCAAGGCGATACCTTGGCAGCCGATGTCTGTCTGGTTGGCGGCCTGGTACTGAATGCACAGGGAGGTAGTAGAGACGGCGACCACCGCAGCTCCAGCCGCGAAGTTGCAGCCGGCCACCGTGCTGTTATTAGCCGCAATAGGGTCTACCGGCAGGCTGCGATACCCAGCCTTGGCCAATTCCTGGCTTAGTACAGCCAGGGCAAAACGGCCGTTCTCCTGATTGCTGACCTGGCTTTGCTGAAACAGGTAGCTCTTCTGGTTATTGATAAAGATTTCGGTAATTCCGAGGATCAGGAAAGTCCCGATCAGCATGGCTACCATCAGCTCGATCAGCGACAGGCCCTGCTGTTGGCGCTTTGCGGTTAAGGTCATCACAGGCGCGTCCTGATGGTGTAAGTACAGGTTGTTCCGGTCGTGCCGTCCAGGCAGTCTCCACCCTTTACGACCGCCCAGGCCAGGCGGATTTCGATTTCCGTCCCCGATCCGGAACAACTGCTGGCACTTACATCTCCGGGGGCGTTACTGCGGCAAATATAGGAATCACTGGTCAGCAGAGTGCTGGAGCCCGGCAATACCTTGGCAGCCTGTGCCGCCCAACAACCCAGCCGGTCGCTGATGCTGCTTGGCGTCGGCACACAGCTGCTCGGCGCAGAGGGGAAGGCAGCGCCGGGTGCTTTCTGAAAGTCGCTAATGCTCCGACTGGGGTCATAGCTGCTGCTGCGCATCAGGTCGACCAGGTCATCGACCAACATGATCGCGGTATTACGCTGCGCCGAGTCCTGTGTGTACGGAATGGTTTTACTTTGCAGCCCCGCGAGGCCAAGCACGCCAACGACGATTACCAACAGGCTGACCATCACCTCGATCATGCTGAAGCCCGCAGACTTATTGAATGATGAATTCATCAGTTGCACTCCCCGGAAGCGGGCGCGCTTCTATTCGGAGGGGTAATACGGCCACTGGCTTGCACACCCACGAATTGTGTCGGCACGGTGGCGTCTGACGTCGAGGTAAACCTGAAACAGGCGGCGGCCGATGAGTTGCCCGTCGGCGAGAAAGTCAGGGCAGCGACGGTCGTGGCGATCGTCACGCCCTGTGCGAGACCGTCGCTGCCGACTTGGCGCAGGTTTGTGGGTGACGCGCCTATGGTGGCTACAGTGATGGCGCTGTTCCAGGACGTACTACTTATGGAGATGCTTCTGGACTGAGTCACCGCCTCACTACGGGCATACTGCAACAGGTCATAAAGTTCGTTGGCTGCCGAGTTGACGTTCTGCCGACGAATCAGCGAGCCGAAGCTGGGCACGGCAATGGCGGCGAAGATGCCGACGATCGCGACGGCGACGAGCAGCTCTACCAAAGTGAAACCCGCTTGTCGGGTGGCCAGTGCGGTTGAATTCCGACGGCTACATAGCGTCTTCAATTGCCTGACGTAAGTGTCGAAATTCATGTAGGAATTTTCCGTAATACACGCGAGGATTATCTTGATGTTAACGACAGAAAAAGTCCTTTGGTAATGGATATCCGGGCAAATGGCCAGACAGGCGGCATTTTGCCTGTAGGGTCGCCCGTAGGAGCGGCTTTAGCCGCGAGGGCGTCCTCCCGGCTAAAGCCGGTCCTACAAGCTGTCTCCGAAGTAGTCGGCGCGATCAGCCGATTGATTTGCGTCAGCCCTGCGCGCAAATTTCCCCGCTCATCGCGCCAGCGACCCGGCGAAAGGGCTAGACTGCGCCCCTCCATTTTTCTTCAGTCGGATGAATCATGACCAAACCTCGGCAGGTAGTGATCGTGGGCGGTGGTGTCATCGGGTTATTGACGGCCTTCAACCTGGCTGCGGATGTCGAGCAGGTCGTGCTGCTGGATCGTTCTGCGGTAGGGCAGGAGTCGTCATGGGCTGGTGGTGGAATCGTTTCGCCACTTTACCCTTGGCGTTACAGCCAGGCCGTGACGGCTCTGGCGCACTGGTCTCAGGATTTTTACCCACAGTTGGGCGAGCGCTTGTTCAAGAGCACCGGCGTCGATCCCGAGGTGCATACCACCGGGCTGTACTGGCTCGATCTGGATGACGAGGCGCAGGCACTGCAATGGGCGTTGCGTGAGCAAAGGCCGCTGAGCACTGTGTCGATCGACACCGTGCAGCAGGCCGTACCAGTGCTGGGTGAAGGTTATTCACGGGCTATTTATATGGCCAATGTCGCCAACGTGCGCAATCCACGACTGGTCAAGTCGCTCAAGGCTGCGCTCGTCGCGCTGCCCAATGTGACGATCCACGAGCAGTGTGAGGTGCAGGGGTTTGTCCGTGATGGCGATACGGTGCTGGGCGTGACCACGGCCGGTGGCGATGTGTTGGGCGACCAGGTGATCCTGACCGCTGGCGCCTGGAGCGGTGAGTTGCTCAGGACGCTCGGTCTCGAGCTGCCGGTCGAGCCGGTCAAAGGTCAGATGATTCTGTACAAGTGCGCAGCGGATTTTCTGCCGAGCATGGTCCTGGCCAAGGGCCGTTATGCGATTCCGCGTCGCGACGGGCATATCCTCGTGGGCAGTACCCTGGAGCATGAAGGCTTCGACAAGACCCCGACGGACGCCGCGCTGGAAAGTCTCAAGGCGTCGGCGGTTGAGCTGATTCCGGCCCTGGCTGATGCCGAAGTCGTTGGCCATTGGGCAGGCCTGCGCCCCGGCTCACCGGATGGCATTCCCTTCATCGGGCCGCTGGCGGGGTTCGAGGGTTTGTGGCTGAACTGCGGGCATTACCGTAATGGCCTGGTTTTGGCGCCGGCGTCCTGCCAGTTGCTGGCGGATCTGCTGCTGGGGCGTGAGCCGATTATTGATGCGCGGCCCTATAGTCCGGATGCGCGAATCACGATGAAAACGCAGGCTTGAAGCGCGATTGTGGGACCGGCTTCAGCCGGGAAGGCTAGGGCAGGGGCGATATATTTTTATCGCCTGTCTCGCCCTCTTCCCGGCTGAAGCCGGTCCCACATAAAAGTCAGGTCATTGCGATACTCAATCCAGCCCCAACTTCTTCAACCGATAACGCATCGACCTGAACGTCAGGTTCAGCCGTTGTGCGGCTGCGGTGCGGTTCCAGCGGGTCTCTTCCAGGGCTTGCAGGATCAGCTTGCGCTCGATGCTTTCCAGGTAGTCTTCCAGGTTGTCGATGTCGGCGAAGTTGTGCTCGCCCTGTTCAGCCGTGTGGCTGGTTTCGGCCAGACGCAGGTCGCTGGCGTCGATCTGGTCGTTTTCGCACAGGGTGTAGGCCCGTTCGAGCATGTTCTCCAGTTCCCGCACGTTGCCCGGGAAGCGGTAGCCCTTGAGGGTTTCCAGGGCCTGGGGATGCAGTTGGGCCACGGGTTGCCCGGAGTTATCGGCCAGGCGCTGCAACACGCTGCTCGACAGCTGTTCGATATCTTCGCGGCGTTCGCGCAACGAGGGTACGCGCAGTTCGATAACGTTCAGCCGATAGTACAAGTCCTGGCGGAAGCGCCCGGCTGCCACTTCGGCGCTCAGGTCCTTATGGGTGGCGCAGAGAATTCGTACGTCGACGACGGTTTCCTGCTGACCGCCAATGCTGCGTATGGACTTCTCCTGAATCGCCCGCAGCAGCTTGACCTGCATGGCCAGGGGCAAATCCGCCACCTCATCGAGAAACAGCGTGCCGCCATTGGCCGCCTGAAACAGGCCTGGCTTATCTTCGTGGGCGCCGGTAAAGCTGCCCTTGCGATGGCCGAAGAACTCGCTTTCCATCAGTTCTGTAGGAATGGCGCCGCAGTTGACGGGAATAAACAGATGGTCGACACGCGGGCCTTGTTCGTGGATAAGCCGCGCGACCAGTTCTTTACCGCTGCCCGATTCGCCGCTGATATAGATCGGCGCCTGGCTGCGTGCCAGCTTGCCGATCTGTTTGCGCAACGCGCGCATCGGCGGTGAGTCGCCGAGCAGGCGGCTGTCGATGCTGCGTTCGGTATTGGCGCCCACCGGGTGCAGGCGCAGGGCGCTGCCGACCAGTTCGCGCAGACGGCCAAGGTCCACCGGCTTGGTGACGAAGTCGAATGCCCCGGCCTTGAGAGCGTGAATGGCGGTGTCGAGGTTGCCGTGGGCGGTGATCATGGCCACGGGCACTTGCGGGTGGCGCTGCTGGATATGCTGCACCAGCTCCAGGCCGTTCCCGTCAGGCAGACGCATGTCGGTCAGGCACAGGTCGAACGCTTCCCGCGCCAGCCAGTCATGAGCCTCGCGCACGTTGCGCGCGCTGCGGGTATCGAGCTTCATGCGCCCCAGGGTTATCTCCAGGAGTTCGCGAATGTCCGGCTCGTCGTCGACTATCAGGATTTTTTGCCGTTGGCTCATGTTCAACTCAATTTGAACGGATGGGCGAAGGTGATGCGCAGGCAACTGCCGCCACCTTCCCGGAATGTGTAGTCCAGATTGGCCTGGTTGCTTTCGCAGAGTTCACGCGAAAGATACAGGCCCAAACCGGTGCCTTTGCTTTCGGTGGTGAAAAAAGGCTCAAAAATCTTGCTCAGATGCTCGCTGGCCACGCCCGCGCCGTCATCGAGTACTTCCAGCACCGGCAGCTCGCTTAGTGGAGCATGAAACAGCCTGATCCACACCTGAGCCAGGTCATGGCGCTTGCCACTGTGATGCAGGCCGTTGTCCACCAGATTACTCATGATCTGGTTGAGCTGTTCCGGATCCATGCGTGTGGTCAGGCTGCCGGGGCCGATATCGGTGTGCAAGCGCTTGTTGGCGGGAGCCGAGCTGCGAAAGCTGTCGACGAATTCTTCCAGCCAGGTTTTCAGATCGAGCAGTTGCGGGGCCGACTCGTTGCGGCGGGACAGTTGCAGGACGTTTTCAATGACGATATTCACGCGTCGCGATTGATCTTGAATGATCTGGCCCAGACGTTGATCAGGCGCGGTCAACTCTTCTGACTCGTTGAGCAATTGTGCGGCATGGCTGATCGCCCCCAGAGGGTTACGAATTTCATGGGCGATACCGGCGGTCAGGCGACCGAGTGCGGCCAGCTTGAGTTGCTGGGCCTGATGGGCGATTTGCGAAAGGTCTTCGAGAAAGATCAGGGTCTGGCGCTGATCGCCACGATTGAGCGGAACGAAGCTGGGTTGCAGGATCGGCCCTGACAACGAGGTGGTAATGTTGCGCGGCGCCAGGATCGGGTTGATCAGCCACTGGCGCAGGCGTTCGACCAGCAGCGGTGAATAGTTATCGATGGTTTCGCCGATCAAATGCTCGTGGCCCAGCAGGCTCAGGGCGCTCTGATTGGCCAGCAGCACCTGACGCCGGGCATTGAGCACGAGGATGCCGGTGCGCATGCGTTGCAGGATCAGGGCATTGAGTTCTTCAAGATTATCGACATCGTCTGCGCGCTGCTGGGCCAGGGCTTCGGTGAGATGCAGGCGCCGGGTCAGGGCCTGGACCAGCAAGGCAGCGGCAAAACACAGGGCGCCGAGAGAGCCGGCCTGCACGTAGTAAGTGGAGGAGGTCGCGGTACTGGCGGTGCTGAAGCTTATATAAAAGGTCAGGTAGATGATGCCGATGGCGGAAATGGCGGCAATCAGCAAGCCGATGCGACCGCGCAGCAAGACATTACTGATGGCAACCGAGGCAATCAGCAGGTTGCCGATGCCGCTGGGCGGGCCGCCGCCGGCATAAAACAGCGCCGACAGCATCAGCGCGTCGGCCATGGCCAGGCTGAACACCTGGGCCTGGTGCACGGGCCGATCCAGCAGCGCAACGACCATGATGTTGAACACCAGATACAGCCAGCAGCCCGCGCGGAACAGGTCCTGGTTGGCCATCTGCAGCAGCTGCGAGTCGAGGCTGGTTGTTGCCAGCACCACCAGCATGGTGCCGATGGTCAGGCGATACAGGTTGTACAGGCGCAGCACGCGCTGGGCCAGGGCACTGCCGAGTGACAGGGTCTCAGTGGTCACGTGCTGCCGGGCCTTGCAGCCGATGGGTCTCGCTGCAATACCACTGCTGCTCCTGGCTCAGGGCTCGGTCGCGGGGCAGATGCACGCCGCAATGGGCACACCGGACCATTGGCGTGGCGGCGATTTCGGGAGGCTCGGGTTTAGTGCGTGGGGCAGGGGGGGTGATCAGGCGTTTGATGAACCATACGGCTGCCGCGATCAACGCGACCCACATAATTAGGCGAACCATGACTACCAGCTTAGTGAACGAAGACTTGCCAGTGTAGCCAAGGAGCCATCAGCGGGACAGGGGGATTGCAACAGGATGATCCGGTGTGTCAACGCTCAACCTGTGGGAGCTGCCGAAGGGTGCGAATGGGACTGTCAGATACAACGCTTTCGCAGCCTTGGGCAGCCCCTACAAAAAAAGCGCATGACTTCAGAAAGTCATGCGCTTTTTGATATCGCTATTGAAGCGGGGTATCAGTCAAAAACACCCAGCGTCATATAGCTGAACCAGGAGCGGCTCTTGCTGTTGCCTTCGGCTTCGTGGTTCTGCTCGTCCACTTCGGACTGATTCTCTGGCAGCAGGTCAGCCGGGATAGCGTCCTTGGCGTCCTGGTATTGCTTCATCACGTCCTGGTTGGCGCGTGTTTCACCCGGCGGCAGCGGCGGGTTGCTTTCGATCAGGCCCAGGGTTGCGCGGGTCAGCCACGAACGGTTGTCGACATCGGCAACGCGGGGGGTGAACTTGCCATCTTCCAGTTGCGGGTGATTCGGGAAGTTGGTTTTGAGCACTTCCAGGCTGGTCGCGGCCAGGTCGTCCAGATGCAGGCGCTGGTAGGACTCGACCATGACTGCCAGGCCGTCACCGACCGATGGCGTTTCCTGGAAGTTTTCCACTACATAGCGACCACGGTTGGCAGCAGCTACATAAGCCTGACGGGTCAGGTAGTAGTCGGCCACGTGGATTTCGTAGGAAGCCAGCAGGTTGCGCAGATAAATCATGCGCTGCTTGGCGTCCGGCGCGTAGCGGCTGTTCGGGAAGCGGCTGGTGAGTTGGGCGAACTCGTTGAACGAGTCGCGGGCAGCACCCGGGTCACGCTTGGTCTGGTCCAGCGGCAGGAAGCGCGCCAGCAGGCCAACGTCCTGATCGAACGAGGTCAGGCCTTTCATATAGTAGGCGTAGTCGACGTTCGAGTGCTGGGGGTGCAGACGGATGAAGCGCTCGGCCGCAGCCTTGGCAGCTTCCGGCTCACCGTTCTTGTAGTTGGAATAAATCAGTTCCAGCTGTGCCTGATCGGCATAACGGCCGAACGGATAGCGCGACTCCAGGGCCTTGAGCTTTTCAGTGGCACTGTTGAAGCTGCTATTACCCAGGTCGGCCTGCGCCTGCTGGTACAGCTCGACTTCGCTGAGGTTTTCGTCGATGACTTCTTTCTTCGACGAACAGGCCGCGGTGAGTGCGAGGATGGCGATCAGCAGCAGGTGTTTCACTTGCATGGCGGCTTGCGTCCCTATAACGGTCGCTGTCTTGGGCGTGACCGTCCTGTTATGATGAGCGCCCCGTGGAACCCCCGGGGCAAAAGACGCCGTATTTAACCACAAGCGTGCAGCTGAAACCTAGGCTGACACCGCCTTCTAGTCTGAGCATGTCCGAGAATATAGAACTCCGCGCAGAGGTGCCGTCCGAATTGGGCGGTCAACGCCTCGATCAAGTCGCCGCACAATTATTCGCAGAGCACTCGCGCTCGCGCCTTTCCGCCTGGATCAAGGACGGTCGTCTGACCGTTGATGGAGGTGTATTGCGCCCGCGTGACGTCGTGCACGGCGGCGCCATCCTGCAACTTATCGCGGAGCAGGAAGCTCAGGGCGAGTGGGTTGCCCAGGATATCGAACTGGATATCGTCTACGAAGACGACCAGATCCTGGTCATCAACAAGCCGGCCGGCCTGGTCGTGCATCCGGCTGCCGGGCATGCCGACGGCACCCTGTTGAATGCCCTGCTGCACCATGTGCCGGATATCGTCAATGTGCCCCGCGCCGGTATTGTCCATCGCCTGGACAAGGACACCACCGGTTTGATGGTGGTGGCCAAGACCATTCAGGCCCAGACCCAGTTGGTCGCGCAATTGCAGAAACGCAGCGTCAGCCGCATCTACGAGTGCATCGTGATCGGCGTGGTGACTTCGGGTGGCAAGATCGACGCGCCTATCGGTCGTCACGGTCAGCAGCGCCAGCGCATGGCGGTGATGGAAGGCGGCAAGCCGGCTGTCAGCCATTACCGTGTGCTGGAGCGTTTCCGCTCCCACACTCATGTGCGGGTCAAGCTGGAAACCGGCCGTACCCACCAGATTCGTGTGCACATGGCCCACGTCAACTATCCCCTGGTGGGTGATCCGGCCTATGGCGGCCGCTTCCGTATTCCGCCGGCGGCCAGTGTGACCATGGTCGATTCGCTGAAACATTTCCCGCGTCAGGCGCTGCATGCGCGTTTCCTGGAACTGGATCATCCGACCACCGGTCAGCGCATGAGCTGGGAATCGCCACTGCCTGACGATTTCGTCTGGCTGCTGTCGCTGCTCAAACAGGACCGGGAGGCGTTCATCGGGTGAATGACTGGCTGATTCCTGACTGGCCTGCTCCGGCAGCCGTCAAATCGTGCATCACCACCCGCACGGGCGGCGTCAGCGTCGCACCGTTCGACAGCTTCAATCTGGGTGATCATGTCGAGGATCAGCCTGAATTCGTCGCCGCCAACCGTCTGAGTCTGACTTCGCAGCTGCATGTGCAGCCTGCCTGGCTGCGTCAGGTTCACGGCGTAACTGTGGTCCAGGCCGATCCGTCGGTTGTCGTCGAGGCCGACGCGAGTTGGACCGCAACCCCCGGCATTGCCTGCACCATCATGACCGCCGATTGCCTGCCTGCATTGTTCTGCAACCGCGCCGGTACTCGCGTGGCCGCGGCGCATGCCGGTTGGCGCGGGCTGGCCGCTGGTGTGCTGGAAGCCGCCGCCGACAGTTTGCAGGTTCAGGCCAGTGAAATTCTGGTCTGGCTGGGCCCGGCCATTGGCCAACCTTCCTTTGAAGTGGGCGGCGAAGTCTTCGAGACCTTTGTCTCGCAGCATCCGCAGACCGCTGAAGCCTTAATCCCCAGCGTCAATGCCGGGCGGTTCATGGCCGATATTTATGCCCTGGCGCGCCTGCGTCTGGCGGCCCACGGCGTGACGGCTGTCTATGGCGGTGGCCTGGATACCTTCAACGACCCGCGCTTTTATTCCTACCGCCGTGCTGCTTGCACCGGTCGTTTTGCCTCTCTTATCTGGCTCGAACACGCCTGATTGCTTCAGGCCAGCTAAGCTCGCTTCACTGGTACGCTGACTTGGGTCAACTAACCCGTGCTTGAATCTCGCAGAATCGGCCGCATCTAACGGGCTATCTGGCAGGTTTTCTTTACAGGTGTGTCCATCGCTCCGGCCTGCTCAATAGGAAGGTGACCAATGCGTATTGACCGTTTGACAAGCAAGCTGCAACTGGCTTTATCCGATTCTCAATCCCTGGCGGTGGGCCATGACCATCCCGCCATCGAGCCCGCACATTTGATGCAGGCCCTGCTCGATCAGCAGGGCGGCACCATCAAGCCTCTGCTGCTGCAGGTCGGCTTTGACGTCAACAGCCTGCGCAAGGAGTTGACCAAAGAACTCGATCAGATGCCGAAAATCCAGAATCCTACCGGTGACGTGAATATGTCCCAGGATCTGGCGCGCCTGCTCAACCAGGCTGACCGTCTGGCGCAACAGAAGGGCGATCAGTTCATTTCCAGCGAGCTGGTACTGCTCGCGGCCATGGACGAGAACAGTAAGCTCGGCAAATTGCTGCTCGGCCAGGGGGTAAGCAAGAAAGCCCTGGAAAACGCCATCAGCAACCTGCGCGGCGGCGAGGCGGTGAATGACGCCAATGTCGAGGAGTCGCGCAAGGCCCTGGATAAATACACCGTCGACCTGACCAAGCGCGCCGAAGAAGGCAAGCTTGACCCGGTGATCGGCCGCGACGACGAAATTCGCCGGACCATCCAGGTGCTGCAGCGCCGCACCAAGAACAACCCGGTACTCATCGGCGAACCCGGCGTGGGCAAGACCGCCATTGCCGAGGGCCTGGCCCAGCGCATCATTAATGGTGAAGTGCCGGACGGTCTCAAGGGCAAGCGTTTGCTGTCTCTGGATATGGGCTCGCTGATCGCCGGCGCCAAGTTCCGCGGCGAGTTCGAAGAGCGGCTCAAATCCCTGCTCAACGAGCTGTCCAAGCAGGAAGGCCAGATCATCCTGTTCATCGACGAACTGCACACCATGGTCGGCGCCGGTAAAGGCGAGGGCTCCATGGACGCAGGCAACATGCTCAAGCCTGCCCTGGCCCGCGGCGAGCTGCATTGCGTCGGCGCGACCACCCTCAACGAATACCGTCAATATATAGAGAAGGATGCGGCCCTCGAGCGGCGCTTCCAGAAAGTCCAGGTCGACGAACCGAGCGAAGAGGACACCATCGCCATCCTGCGTGGCCTCAAGGAACGTTACGAGGTCCACCATAAAGTGGCGATCACTGACGGCGCGATCATTGCGGCGGCCAAACTCAGCCATCGCTATATCACCGACCGCCAGTTACCGGACAAGGCCATCGACCTGATCGACGAAGCGGCCAGCCGTATTCGCATGGAAATCGACTCCAAGCCGGAAGTGCTCGATCGTCTGGAGCGCCGTCTGATTCAGCTCAAGGTTGAATCCCAAGCTTTGAAGAAAGAAAGCGACGAGGCGGCGAAGAAACGTCTGGAGAAGCTCCAGGAAGAAATCGTACGCCTTGAGCGGGAATATGCCGACCTGGAAGAAATCTGGACCTCGGAAAAAGCCGAAGTCACCGGCTCCGCGCAGATCCAGCAGAAAATCGAGCAGTCCCGCCAGGAACTGGAAGCGGCCCGCCGTCGCGGCGACCTGAACCGCATGGCCGAGTTGCAGTACGGGATCATCCCGGACCTGGAGCGCAGTCTGCAGATGGTCGATCAGCACGGCAAGCCGGAGAACCAGTTGCTGCGCAGCAAGGTCACCGAGGAAGAAATCGCCGAAGTGGTGTCCAAGTGGACCGGTATTCCGGTCTCCAAGATGCTCGAAGGTGAGCGCGACAAACTGCTGAAAATGGAAAGCCTGCTACACCAGCGTGTGATTGGCCAGAACGAGGCGGTGGTGGCGGTGGCCAACGCGGTGCGGCGTTCCCGTGCCGGGCTGTCCGATCCGAACCGGCCAAGCGGCTCGTTCCTGTTCCTCGGCCCGACCGGCGTCGGCAAGACCGAGCTGTGCAAGGCCCTGGCCGAGTTCCTCTTTGATACCGAAGAGGCCATGGTGCGTATCGATATGTCCGAGTTCATGGAGAAACACTCCGTGGCTCGTCTGATCGGTGCTCCGCCGGGCTACGTCGGTTATGAAGAAGGCGGTTACCTGACCGAAGCGGTACGGCGCAAGCCTTACTCGGTGATCCTGCTCGACGAAGTCGAAAAGGCCCACCCGGATGTGTTCAATATCCTGCTACAGGTGCTGGAAGACGGCCGCCTGACCGACAGCCATGGTCGTACGGTGGACTTCCGCAATACCGTGATCGTCATGACCTCGAACCTGGGCTCGGCGCAGATTCAGGAACTGGTCGGTGATCGTGAAGCGCAGCGCGCAGCGGTGATGGATGCCGTGGGTTCGCACTTCCGTCCGGAGTTCGTCAACCGTATCGACGAAGTGGTGGTGTTCGAGCCGCTGGGGCGCGAGCAGATTGCCGGTATCACCGAGATCCAGCTGAGCCGCCTGCGCAGCCGCCTGACCGAGCGCGACCTGAGCATGACCCTGAGCCAGGAGGCCATGGATATGCTGATTGCCATCGGCTACGACCCGGTCTATGGCGCGCGGCCGTTGAAGCGTGCAATCCAGCGCTGGATCGAGAACCCGCTGGCGCAACTGATCCTGTCGGGCAACTTCGAGCCGGGTAGCAGTATTACCGGTACCGTGGTCGACGACGAGATTGTGTTTGCCTGAGGACGATGAGGGGGCTTAGGCCCCTTCTGCTGGCTGCTTGCTTCTCGTTGGAGCGAGGCTTGCCCGCGAACGGTTCGACGCGGTACCCCAGACACCCCGCAGTGCCTGATTCGCGGGCAAGCCTCGCTCCAACGGGACCGATTACTGCTCTTTATATAGAAGCACCGCCCCAACCCCTCGATTTCGCACCCCTGATCGGCGATCTGAAAAAAAATCGCAAATCATTGTCTTAAAAGCAATTTAGAGGGTTGACAGGTGTTTTTGAAAATGTAGAATAGCGCGCCTCAGAGACGTGAACGTAGCGATACGGACAAGGCAAAGAGGCTGAATTAATTCAGAAACAATGAGTTAGCTCAGCGCAGTAGATGTACCGGTTACAGCTGAAATCTAATAGTTCCGCGATAGCTCAGTTGGTAGAGCAAGTGACTGTTAATCACTGGGTCCCTGGTTCGAGTCCAGGTCGTGGAGCCAGATTTCACAAGTAACTGTATCGGGGTATAGCGCAGTCCGGTAGCGCGCCTGCTTTGGGAGCAGGATGTCAGGAGTTCGAATCCCCTTACCCCGACCATTTTTGGGTCGTTAGCTCAGTTGGTAGAGCAGTTGGCTTTTAACCAATTGGTCGTAGGTTCGAATCCCACACGACCCACCATTTTTGGCCTCAACAGCAATGTTGGGGCCGAATCTTATAGATCTGATGCCTTGTGCGCCAGATCGCAGGCAGAGAGCTTGTCTCAGAGCTGCCTTGTAAAGCTTCAACCGGGGTATAGCGCAGTCCGGTAGCGCGCCTGCTTTGGGAGCAGGATGTCAGGAGTTCGAATCCCCTTACCCCGACCATTTTTGCTCAAGCTATATCTGAGTAAGAAACAGGATCCATGCGCTGCTTAGTGCATGAATCGAGAAAGCGTCCTTCGGGACGTTTTTTTTTGCCTGAAAAAAATGCGTTCCCTCGATGACACGCAAGATATAAATTTTATATGGGACCGGCTTTAGCCGGGAATGCGTTGTCATGATCGAAACCCTGCGTCGCCAGACTTATTTTCTTCCCGGCTAAAGCCGGTCCCACCTGAGCTCTATATCTCGCTAAACCCCTCCATCCTTGATCCCGATCAAACGCTGTTAAATGCGGAGCGCGTAGAACAGTCAGAACTTGCCTGAGCATATTCCACGGCAGGTATCCCCGTGGCTGTCAGGCCACACTGGGTCTGAAATACCATTTCGAGGATAGTGCGATGCAGCGCAAGACGTTATCCAGTGGGCGCCAGGTTGAGCTTCCTATTGACGCCAATATATTGTCGACAACCAATACGCAAAGTTGCATCAACTACGTCAATTCAGATTTCGTTTCCATCAGCGGTTTTTCCGAAGGCGAGTTAATAGGCCAATTGCATAATATTGTTCGTCACCCGGATATGCCGGCGAAAGCGTTTGAACATATGTGGGCCACATTGAAGGCTGGCCGTTCGTGGATGGGCCTGGTTAAAAACCGCTGCAAGAACGGTGATTATTATTGGGTCAGTGCATATGTCACGCCCATCAGCCAGAACGGCGATATTGTTGAATATCAGTCAGTGCGCACCCGGCCCCGGCCTGAACAACTTGCAGCCGCCGAAGCACTCTATGAGCGCATCAAAAACGGAAGTAAATCGCCGCGCAGTCTTGGCTTGCGCAGCAAATCCGCGATCTCGGTCGCGGCAGTCATGGCTCTCGGCGTAGGCGGCTGCGCCGGTCTTCTAAGCCTGCCCGTTACGGATGACATGCTGCTCGCCGGGGCCAGTGCCGTACTGAGCGGCGCCGCGGTGTGGTGGCTGCTGGCACCGTTGCGTGAGTTGGTCGAACGGGCTCGGCAGATTGCCGATAACCCGCTGAGTCAGGTGCTGTACACCGGGCGCAGTGACGAACTCGGGCAAATCGACTTTGCCTTGCGCATGGTGCAGGCCGAGACCGGTGCGGTCATTGGCCGGATCGCCGATGCGTCAGGCCGTCTGGATCGCCATACCCAGAGCCTGTTGGGCGAGATCGATGCCAGCAACACGCTCAGCGTGCAGCAGCAGGTGGCCACGGATCAGATCGCCCTGTCGGTCAATGAAGTCGTCTCCAGCATCCAGGACGTCGCGCGCAACGCCCGGAACGCCGCCGATGCCGCGCGGCTTGCCGGTGATGAGACCCTGGCCGGCCAGGACTTGGTGGCCCTGACCAGCGAGTCGATCAGCGAGCTGGAGCGCAAGATCCAGCAGGCCGTTCAGGTCGTGCATGAGCTGGAGGGGCGTAGCAGCGAAATCTCCAAGGTGCTGGACGTCATTGGCAGTATTGCCGAGCAGACCAACCTGCTGGCGCTCAATGCAGCCATTGAAGCGGCGCGTGCCGGTGAGCAGGGCCGCGGCTTCGCGGTGGTGGCCGATGAAGTGCGCAGCCTGGCCGCGCGCACCCAGCAGTCGACCATGGATATCCACCACATGATCGCCGGGCTGCAGCAGGGCGCGTTGTCGGCGGTCAGCGTGATGGATGAGAGTCGTGAACAGGCTCAGTCATCGGTCGAGCATGCCCGGCAGGCCGCAACGGCGTTGGTCGGTATTGGTCAGCGGGTCACCGATATCGCGCAAATGAATACGCAGATTGCTGCGGCGGTGGAGCAGCAGGGGGTCGTCAGTGAGGACATCAACTGCACTATCGCCAGCATTCGCGACGCGGCGCAGCGCAATGTGCTGACGGGCGAAAACAATCGCAAGAGTGCCAGCGAAGTCATGCAACTGACCGGCAGATTGTATGGCCTGGTGCAGCAATTCAAGGCAAAACGCCAGTAACGATATCATCGACGGCATTTGTTTCGGGTACACTCGATGAATGCCGAATAAATACCTCGCACAGAAGCCTCTGCCGCGCATTTTTAATAGCGTGATCACACGGCTATTGTGCGTTGCGCTGGGCATTGTAATTCTCGGTTCCTTTTTGCGTTATTACGTCTTGAGTGATTTTTTGCGACAGGACCTGGGGTCCGTTGCCGAACAACAGCAATTGGCCCTGGCGACTTATGTTGCGCGGGATATCGACGGCAAAATCATCAGCCGTCAGGTATTACTGGATCGTATTGCCGCTTCCCTGCCGCTTAATCTGCTGAGCCAGCCCGAAGCCCTGCGGGCCTGGCTCAAGGAGCGCTTTGTTTATCAGACCCTGTTTTCTTCGGGGCTCTATGTCATCGGCCTGGATGGCAAGAACCTCGCGGACTATCCGATCTATCCCGAGCGCGAGCGTACCGATTTTTCCCAGCGCGACTACTTCAAAATTGCCTCGAGCGGCTCCAGCTATATTGGTCGGCCACGAGTCGGCACTTACGCCAAAGTGCCGATTCTGCCCATCTCCGTGCCGATCAAAAACGCCAACGGCGATGTCATGGCGGTACTGGTGGGCAGTACGATTCTATCCGGGCATGGCTTTCTTGATTCCCTGCTGCAAAGCCGTGGCGACAATGTCGCGACAGGATTCATGCTGGTTTCACCGAGAGATCAGTTGTTCGTCGCCTCGTCGCAGACTCAGTCGATGCTCTCACCCCTGACCATGCCGGGCGCCGACCCGATGCTCGATCAGGCCATGAAAGGTTTTCGGGGCACGGGGATTGCCCTGGATGACCGGGGCGTCGAGCAGGTTTCAGCCATGGTCTCGGTGCCTAGCGCAGGCTGGCTGGTGGTGTCACGCATGCCGACCAGCATTGCCTTTGCCACCATCGGCCGGCTGCAACATTTCCTGATCAAGAACGCCACTATCGCGACCTTTTTCTTCATGCTACTTGCCTGCGCGGCTTTGTATTTCGTCCTTGGCCACCTGTTCCGCGCCGCTGAATGCGCCGATCGCATGAGCCGGGGCGAGATACCTCTGGAGCCGTTGCCGATTCATCGCGAAGACGAAGTCGGTCACCTGATCTCGGCGTTCAATCGCTTGCTGCTCAAGCTGGACGAGAATCAGGACGAACTCAAGCGCCTGGCCCACACCGATACCCTGACCGGCCTGCCCAACCGCGTGCACCTCTCCGAGCGCCTGCCTTACTTGCTGGCACAGGCGCGCGAGAATGGCAGCCAGGTCGGCCTGCTGTTCATGGATCTGGATGGTTTCAAGGACATCAACGACAGCATGGGCCACGAAGCCGGTGATGAGGTGCTGCGCGAAGTGGCGGCCCGTTTCAACGATGCCGTGCGCGAGGCGGACACCCTGGCACGGATTGGCGGCGACGAGTTCATCCTGCTGCTCAGTGGCCTTGGAAGCAACGCCGAACTGGTGGCAGGCACCGTTGCCGCACGCTGCATTGCGTCACTGGAGCAGCCGTTTTGCCTGTTCAACAAGCACTGCCGGCTCGGCGTATCCATCGGCATCGCCATCAGTGACGGCGCCAATACCTCGGACGAATTGCTGCTGGCGGCTGACCGGGTGATGTACCAGGCCAAGAAAATGGGGCGCGGGCGGTATGTAACCCATACTCTGGAGATGGGCTGACTGGGACATTGTATGTTCGAGGGCAATGTCTAAGCCGCAGAAGCCAGGCCGATTTTACCGGCCTCTTCGCGGGCAAGCCCGGCTCCCACAGGGTTCAGCGGCGAGCACAAAACCAGTGGGAGCAGGCTTGCCTGCGAAGGGGCCGATACATCCAGCACCTCTTCACTGCAATAGGTCTCATCCCGTTGGAGCGAGGCTTGCCCGCGAACCAGGCGCTGCGGTATTTCCGGAAAACCGCGTCAAACCCTTCGCGGGCAAGCCTCGCTCCAACGCCGATTTTCTATCGGTCGCGCATCAATGCAACTTCATCCGCGGCTCAGTCCCTCGGCCAATCCGGCTGCCGAGCATCAGCATCAAGGTGCGGAACATCCCGTACAGCGCCACCTGGTGCATGCGGTACAGCGAGATATAGAACATCCGCGCCAGCCAGCCCTCGAGCATCACGCTGCCCATCAGGCTCCCCATCAGATTGCCCACCGCCGAGAAACTCGACAGGGAAATCAGCGAGCCGTAATCCTGATATGTGTATTCCGGCAATACCTGGCCTTCGATGCGTGCCTTCAGGGATTTCACCAGCATTGACGCCTGCTGATGCGCCGCCTGGGCGCGCGGCGGGACGTTGCGGTCGGTGCCTTTCTGCGGGCAGGCCGCGCAGTCGCCGAAAGCGAAGATATTGTCGTCGCGGGTGGTTTGCAGGGTAGGGCGCACTTGCAGTTGATTGATGCGGTTGCTTTCCAGACCGTCCAGTTCGTGCAGGAAACCCGGCGCGCGAATCCCCGCCGCCCAGACCTTGAGGGTCGCCGGAATAAACTGCCCGTTCGCCGTGTGCAGGCCTTCAGCGGTGACTTCACTGACCGCCGAATTGGTCAGCACGGTAACGCCAAGTTTCTCCAGCGTCTTGTGCACCGGCCCGCCAATACGCTCCGGCAAGGCGGGCAGGACCCGTGGCCCGGCCTCGATCACCGTGATGCGCAGGTTTTCCGGCTTGATCCGGCCCAGGCCATAGGCGGCCAGTTCATGGGCGGCGTTGTGCAGCTCGGCGGCCAGTTCGACCCCGGTCGCCCCGGCGCCGACGATGGCCACGTTGATTTGCGTCGGGCTCTCGTCCTGCCCGGCGTGGGCACGCAGATAGTGATTGAGCAACTGCTGATGGAAGCGCTCGGCCTGCTTGCGCGTATCAAGGAACAGGCAATGCTCTGCTGCGCCTTGGGTGCCGAAATCATTGGTGGTACTGCCTACGGCTATCACCAGCGAGTCGTAATCCAGGCTGCGCGCCGGAACCAGCTCGGCACCGTTCTCGTCGGCGGTGGCGGCCAGGTGGATCTGTTTAGTCTCGCGGTTCAGGCCGGTCATGCGCCCGAGCTGGAACTGGAAATGATTCCACTTGGCCTGGGCCACGTAGTTCAGCTCGTCCTCATAGGAGTTCAGCGAGCCGGCGGCCACTTCATGCAGCAACGGCTTCCAGATATGGGTGAGGTTGGCGTCGACCAGTGTGACACTGGCCGTGCCGCGTTTGCCCAGGGTCTTGCCCAGACGGGTAGCCAGCTCCAGACCGCCGGCGCCTCCGCCAACGATCACGATGCGATGAGTCATAGGGATATCTCATAAGGTTTAAGGAGTTCGGGGGCAGCGGCAGGGCCGGGGGCGCGAGCGCGAAGCAGCTCATAGCGCCACCCAGGCCAGCAGGCGGCTCAGCAGACCCAGGCCGACCACGACCGCGACCACCAGCACAAGGAGTAGCCATGGCCGAAAAGGCCGGCGCTCGACTCGATGCTGGGGCGCTTGCAGATACTGTTCGACCCGTTGCTGGTCGTCAGGGTTCAGGCGGCTGGACATGTCGGCCTCTGGGAATACTGCATGACGCAGTAAAATCCGTAGGAATGATTGCCATTTGTAACATTGACGGGGCAATTACGCCATCGACATGCGCGGCCTACAGGCTGATGCCCACGTCGAAAATCACGCTGCGCCCCAGATTTGTCCGCAGAAAATCCGGCGCCTCGGGATGAGCGAACAGCACCCGGGCAAAGGTCGGACCGACCAGAGACAGCGAGCGCCAGCCCTGACGCAGGTATTCGGTCGGCGGCGGGAAGTGGCTGTTGAGGTCGAGCACTTCGCGCTTGAGGCTGACAAAGGCGATCAGATCCAGCTTGCTCAGGTCCAGGCCGCGCTCGCGGTAGTTGCCGGCTTTCTTGCGCAGGGTCGGGCCCAGGCGTTCCAGCAGATCGGCGGCGGGGATGCGCTTGGGCTTGGCCTGGCGGCGCACCAGTTCACTGAGGGAATCAGCACTGCGCCGCCGTTCCAGTTCTTCGCGCCATTCATCGTTGAGGCGACGGCCCTCATCGAGCACAAAAAACACCTCGAAACAGGCGTTGCGAAACAGCACATCGGGCGGTTCTTGACCGGCGGCAGTGAAGTCTTCGTCGCGATGGCGGATATTCAGACCCTGGAGCAGCCGCTCGCACACCCATCGTTCGCGCTCCCACTTGCGCGCGTTGGACAGGAACGAGTTGGCTTGTTCGGCCTGAATCGTAAGCAGGCGCAGAAAGTCTGAGTCATCCATGGCCCAAGCTTAACGTTGTAATCACTACAACTGAAAGTACGAAAGCCTGCGCTGTAGACTATTGAGCGAAATTTCACCGATGAAGCGATTGAGGACCCTGTCTTGAAACTCTGGCCGTTACTGTTGCTGATCCTCGTGCCGTACGCCGCCCAAGCCCTGGAAGTCGGCGAGCGCCTGGCGCCGTGGACCCTGCTCGATCAATTCGACAAACCCTATACCTTCAACGAACAGACCCAGATCCTGCTGGTGGCGCGCAGCATGGACGCGGCCAAACTGGTCAACGGCGCCCTGCAAGACAAGCCCGAGGGCTTCCTGGAAGCGCGCAAGACGGTGTTTGTCGCCGATATCCACAAGATGCCCGCGCTGATCAGCAAAATGTTCGCCGTGCCGGGCATGCGCGCCTATTCCTACCGGATCATGCTCGACCGCGACGCCCGGGTAGTACCGCGCTATGAGGGCGATATCGACAAAGTGCTGTGGTTGCAGGTGCAGAACGGGCGGTTGGTCAAACAACAGCAATTCAGCAGTAGCGATGAGTTGCGCGCCGCCCTCGAACGGCCATGATCGGCAGCGAGGTCCTGACCACGCCGACTCTGCTGGTTGGCTGGCTGCTCTACGCGCCGCTCTTATGCTGGGCGCTCTGGCGCTCGCCCTGGGTTGAACTGTTTACCGACAGCCGCCGCCAGCACTTGCTGTTCGCCACCATCTTTGGCCTTTTTTTGCTGTGGCTGATGCGCCGGGATTTTGAGACTGGCGTGTCCTATCACTTCCTCGGCATGACCGCCGTGACCCTGCTGCTGGACTGGCCCCTGGCCCTGCTCGGCGGCTGCGTGGCGCAACTGGGCCTGGCGTTGCTCGGGCGACAGGACTGGGCTGCCCTGGGCGTCAACGGCCTGCTGTTCGTGGCCTTGCCGGTGCTGGTCACGGAAATCTGCGCGATCTGCGTCGAGCGGGCGCAGCCCAAAAGCCCCTTCGTCTACATCTTCTGCTCTGGATTCTTCGCCGCAGCGCTGTCGGCCTTGCTCTGCCTGCTGTTGGCGCTGGGGCTGTTGTGGTTCGAGGGATTGTTCGCGATGCCGGAATGGCTGGAGGACTTCATCGGCTACCTGTGGTTGATCATTTTCCCCGAGGCCTTTATCAACGGCATGATCATCAGCGCCCTGGTGGTCTTTGCCCCCGAGTGGCTGGAGACCTTCAACCGCACGCGCTACCTGTCGGCGCCGTGGAAGGAGGGTGAGTGATATTTGGGGGGCTGACTCTACGAAAGTGCCACCAAGGCATATGACAACCCGTTGGAGCGAGGCTTGCCCGCGAATCAGACACCTTGGTATTTGAGGGAAACCGCGTCAACCCTTCGCGGGCAAGCCTCGCTCCACCGAGCGCCGGTCAGCCCTTGAATCAATGCTCTCGCGGCGGTAAATCCCCGGAAAACAATTCATCCTCAGCATCCGGGCTGCCCGCAATGGCATGTTCTTCGGACGCCCAGGCCCCCAGATCGATCAGCTTGCAGCGATCGGAGCAGAACGGCCGCGCGGTGCTTGCCGCGCTCCATTCAACAGGGGCGCCGCAGGTCGGGCATTGCACGGTTGTCGGGCTCATGATTGGCCTCCACGTAAAGTCAGATAAAAGTGATGCAGCCGCTCGACTTCCTGTTGCAGCCAAGCCTGATCGCGGTCGTTGACCAATACATCGTCGGCATGACGCAAACGCTCTTCGCGATCAGCTTGCGCCTTGAGAATCGCCTGCACCTGTTCGGCACTGGAGCCGTCACGTTGCATGGTGCGCTGGATCTGCAGGGCCTCCGGCACGTCAATCACCAGAATGCGCTGAGTCATACGCGACTGACCCGACTCGACCAGTAGCGGCGATACCAAAATGGCGTAGGGCGATTGCGCACGAGCCAGGTAACTGGCGATTTCCTCACCGATCAACGGATGCAGCAAGGCTTCCAGCCAGCGCCGTTGCTCGGCATCCTGAAAAATCAGCCTACGCAAAGCGCCGCGATTCAGACTGCCATCGGCCTGCAGCACGCTGTCGCCAAAGTGCTCGACAATCCGCGCCAGCGCCGGACGCCCCGGTTCCACCACCCAGCGGGCGGCGTTATCGGCGTCCACCAGGTGCACACCGAGGTCGGTAAAGTGCTGGGCGGCCGCGCTTTTGCCACTGCCGATCCCGCCGGTAAGGCCGAGAATCCAGGGTTTGTTAACAGGGTTGGTCATTTGAAACCGGCAAACTGCAAATATGAGTCGGTTATTTGACCACCCCAGAGCAGCGCGATCCAGCCTGCAATGGCCAGATAAGGACCGAAGGGGATCGGCGTGCTGGTCTCGGCATTGCGCAGGCGCAGAATAATCAGGCCCAACACCGCGCCTACCGCCGAAGACACCAGAATGGTCAGCGGCACAATCTGCCAGCCACCCCAGGCGCCAAACAGCGCCAGCAGCTTGAAGTCACCCTGGCCCATGCCTTCCTTGCCGGTGAGCAACTTGAAAATCCAGAACACCGACCACAGGCTCATATACCCCAGCACCGCGCCCCACAAGGCATCGTGCAGATTGGTAAACAGCCCGAAGGTATTGGCGATCAGCCCCAGCCACAGCAACGGCAACACTAACGAGTCCGGCAGCAACTGGTGATCCATATCGATCACACTCATCGCCAGCAGCCCCCAACTCAACACCAACACTGCCCCCGCCTGCCAGCCAAAGCCGAAATGCCAGGCAATGAATGCCGACAACAACCCGCAGGCCAGCTCGATCAGCGGGTAGCGCTTGCTGATCGGCGCCTTGCAACCGGAGCATTTGCCGCCAAGGAACAGGTAGCTGATGACCGGCAGGTTTTCCCAGGCGCGGATCTTGTGAGCGCAATAGGGGCAGCGGGAGTGGGGCAGGAACAGGTTGAAGGTCTCGGTTTTATCCTCGGCGGGCAGGGCGAGCATGTCCCGAGCCTGAGCGCGCCAGTCGCGCTCCATCATCACGGGGAGGCGGTAGATCAGGACGTTGAGGAAACTGCCGATCAGCAGGCCCAGGACCAGCATGGCCAGGGTGAAGGGCAGGGGGAAGTTGGTGAAGAAATCGGAGAGGGGCATGGTCAGACGACGTTTCCGAGTTTGAAGATAGGCAGATACATCGCGATAACCAGGCCGCCGACGATTACGCCGAGGACCGCCATGATCATGGGCTCCATCAGGCTGGTCAGGCTATCGACCATATTGTCGACCTCGCCTTCGTAGTAGGTCGCGACCTTGTCCAGCATCGAGTCCAGGGCGCCAGACTCTTCGCCGATGGCCGTCATCTGGATGGCGAGGCTGGGGAAGACGCCGACTGAGCGCATGGAGAAGTTCAATTGCATGCCTGTGGAAACATCTTGTTTGACGCGGTGTACGGCATTCTTGAAAACGATATTGCCTGTAGCCCCTGCCACCGAGTCCAGAGCCTCAACCAAGGGAACGCCTGCTGCAAAAGTCGTTGCCAAGGTCCGTGCATATCGCGCAACCGATGATTTATAGATCAGCGGCCCGATTACCGGCATCTTCAGCAGATTTCTGTCCAACCAGTCACGGAACGCTTCGGATTGTTTGTAGGCGCGTTTGAACATAAAAAACGCACCGACCATCCCGATAAGAATCATCAGCCAATAGTCCTGAACGATCTGTGACAGACCGACAACCATCAGCGTAAACGCAGGCAACTCAGCACCAAAACCAGCAAAAATACTCTGGAATTGCGGAACCACCTTGAGCAACAGAATCCCGGTTACGATAAATGCCACTACCATGACCGCAATCGGGTAGGTCATGGCTTTCTTGATCTTGGCCTTCAGGGCCTCGGTTTTCTCTTTATAGGTTGCGACTCGATCGAGCAGCGACTCCAAAGCACCGGATTGCTCACCCGCGTCGACCAGGTTGCAGAACAGATCATCGAAATATTCCGGTTTGCTTCTCAGCGCAGAAGCAAAGCTGTTGCCGGCCGCAACGTGCTGCTTGATGTCGTCGACCATCTTGCGCATATTCGGGTTTTCCGCGCCCTCGCCAATGATGTCGAACGACTGCAGCAGCGGGACACCGGCCTTCATCATGGTTGCCATTTGCCGGGCAAAAAATGCGATATCCAAGGGCTTGATTTTTTTGCCCTTGCTAAAGAGGGATACAGGTTTTTTCCGCACTTTCAGCGGATTAATTCCCTGTTTACGCAACTGTGCCTTGATCAGCGGAATATTATGCCCGCTTAGTTCGCCGTTGACTGTTGCGCCTTTACGGTCTTTGCCTTCCCAAGTGTAAACACTGACTTTAACTTCTTTGCTCGCCATTGCTTAATCCTTGGTCACGCGGTTGACTTCTTCAAGACTGGTAACGCCCTGCATTGCTTTGCGCAGGGCCGAGGTGCGCAGATCCGGGAAACCGTCCTTGCGCATTTGTACCGCGATATCCAGGGCATTGCCCTCTTCCATAATCACCCGTTCCAGCGCGGCGGTTTTCTTGACCACTTCGTAAATTCCGATGCGGCCTTTATAACCGCCATTGCATTGATCGCAGCCCACGGGCGCGTAGATTTTGAACTTACCGATTTCCGCTTCCGGGAAACCTTCCTGAATCAGGGTTTCCCGTGGCAGATCCACCTCTTTTTTGCAGTACTGACACAGCTTGCGCGCCAGACGCTGGGCGATAATCAGGTTGATGGCTGTTGCGATGTTAAAAGCCGCCACGCCCATATGATGCAATCGAGTCAGGGTCTCAGCGGCGCTATTGGTATGCAGGGTCGACATCACCATATGCCCGGTCTGGGACGCCTTGATCGCGATCTCTGCGGTTTCCAGGTCGCGAATCTCACCGACCATGATCACGTCAGGATCCTGACGCAAGAATGCGCGCAACGCTTGGGCAAAGTCCATTCCTTGACGCGGATTGACGTTAACCTGATTGATCCCTTCCAGGTTGATCTCCACCGGGTCTTCGGCGGTGGAAATATTGATATCCACGGTATTAAGGATATTCAGCCCGGTATAAAGAGAAACGGTTTTACCCGAGCCAGTAGGGCCAGTGACCAGAATCATGCCCTGGGGCTGCTTGAGCGCGTCGAGATACAGCTGTTTCTGATCCGGCTCGTAGCCCAAGGCATCAATGCCCATTTGCGCGCTGGTAGGGTCGAGGATCCGCATCACGACCTTTTCACCCCACAACGTCGGTAGGGTGTTCATCCGAAAATCGATGGCCTTGTTCTTCGAGATGCGCAGCTTGACCCGGCCGTCCTGAGGTTTACGCCGTTCGGAAATGTCCAGCCCCGCCATAACTTTCAGTCTCGCAGCGATGCGTCCGGCCAGATTGATTGGTGGCTTTGCCACTTCGTGAAGAATGCCGTCGGTACGCAGGCGTACACGAAAGCTTTTTTCATAGGGTTCAAAGTGCAGGTCGGACGAGCCCATACGAATGGCGTCCATCAGCATCTTATTGACGAAGCGAACCACCGGCGCGTCTTCCGCATCGTCCTTGCCGCTGATGGAGGTTTCTTTAATATCGTCCTGGCTGGACTCGAATTCGACCCCGAGGTCGATATCGCCGAGGTCGCCCATGCCGCTGCCGCCATCAAAAAACCGATCGATAGCAATAGTGAGCTTATCGTCTTCCACCAGAATCGCTTCGGTATTCAGCCCGGTGCTGAATTGAACATCGGTAATGGCTTGATGGTTAGCCGGATCGGAAATACCGACAAATAATTTGTTGCCGCGTCGCCATAAAGGTAGGACGTGATGCTGGCGGATAAGCTTCTCGCTGACCAGGCCTTGAGGCTGCGCCTCTTTATCAAGGGTTGCCAAGTCAAGGAAGGGCAGGCCGAATTGCTCCGAAGCCATCTCCGCGAGGGTCAAGCTTTTGACCAGTTTGTTCTGTACCAGGTAACTGACGAAGGAGCTCTTGTTGCGCCGCGCTTGTTGGTAGGCCTGCTGCGCAATTTTTTCGTTGAGAAGCTCGGCCACAACCAGTTGTTTGGCCAAACCCGTAAGGACGACATCAGTCATAAAACCACCAGACACAGACAGTGTGAGGTTTATAGCGCAGTCGGACCTTACTGCCAAATCCTGACGCAGCAAGTGACATAAATTGTCAGTTTGTGCTGGGTGAGGGAATGGTTGGGACGGGAGAATGCAGGCAAAATGCAACCCTTGTCACAAAATCAGGAATTGGCACAGCCTGTGCTTCTGTCGGATCAGGGCAACACCCATTTGACGCCTGGAGAAGCAGTAAATGAAAAACGCATCGAAATCCCTGCAAAAGGGCTTCACGCTTATCGAACTGATGATCGTGGTTGCAATCGTAGGTATCCTGGCAGCAGTGGCATTGCCGGCTTATCAGAACTACATCAAGAAAGCAGCCTATACCGAAGTGCTTGCTGGGATGGCGCCTGTTAAAACGGCTATTTCGATCTGTGCAGCTCAAAACGTTGGGAACGTTGTTACAGGTTGTACTACTGCTTCTGCAATCGGTATCACGCTGCCGACTGCCAACACTACTGGTGCTTTGAAAACTATTACTATTGACGCAACATCTGGCGCCATCACGGCGACGCCGAATGCTTACAAAGGTATTGTGGCAGGAGATACTTGCATTTTGACTCCTACTCCTTCGACTGACAAAATCGTTTGGACATATAGCGATAAGTGCGTCGACAATGGTTACGTTAAACCGTAATTTTGTGTTGGTTGCATGATAAAAAGCCCGAATTAAAAGTCGGGCTTTTTTATTTGGTTTTTGCGTAGGCCTTCGTTATTCCGCCAGTGTATTTCATTGAAGTACTGCTAAAGTTAAAAGTGCGCCGAAATAGCTCAGCCCGGTAGAGCAGCGCACTCGTAACGCGAAGGTCGCAGGTTCGATTCCTGTTTTCGGCACCAGCAACGCAGCACCAAAAGCCCCGGAAGGCACCCAATGCCTCCGGGGCTTTTGCTTTGCGGGTCAAAAAAGCCTCACCCATGACCACTGTCAAAGACCGTGATCAACCTTAATGGCCCAATAACCCGATTCACCCCCACAGCCAAAACTCCACAAACAAACCAGGGAGAACCCCCGTTGCCCTACGAGCTGAATACCATCCGCGATGACCTGCAGGTCACCGCCCAGGATCTGGAGCGGGTCAAGGTCGCGATGGCGGGGCATTTCGAGTATCTGCGGCATACGATCCATCAGCGCGATGCCGATGAGGTGCTGGGGCAGGTGCAGGGGTTGGGGTCGTCCATCAGTGAGTTGCGCCGAGTGGCCGAGAGTCTGGCGACTGCGCCGGATGTGATCCCGTCCATCGCTCAACGCACGCCGCTCTGAGGGAATGGCGACGAACTGCATAAAGGACGATGCAGGGCGGCCGATAGCGATGCCGCCACACTCAAGGAGAGACGCACATGTTCCGCAACACCCAGCTTATGACCACCGCCCTCGAAATCTTTATCAGCCGCAATGAAAACCTGCGCTGGGAATTGGCCAATTTCCATATCCATCCGGGCGGCCTGTTTATCCAGAAGCGTAAGGAAGACCACGCCCACGCCGCATTCGTCCGCGCCGCCGAAGAGCGCCGCACCACGCCCCAGGACTACGCCCTGATGCTGATCGCCCGGTCTCCTGCCGAGCTTGAGCAACTGCGTGAGGAGCGGCGGCAAGAGATGGCGACACTGAGCGCTTAACCCTGACCCACTTCGACGATGGCCATGACTCCCGGGTTTATACCCTGGTAATGCCGTGCGGTCATACCTATAGCCAACAAGCATATATGGAGGGGGCGCTGACCCTTACGCATGATGCAGGCATGCCTTGGCCGGACACGGTCAAATTTGAGAGAACCTGCCGATTCACACAGCCAGACCTGCAGTGGCCGGGCAAGAAGTGAAGTCACGCTGTAAACCCGGGCAGGGTAGGGGCGACTGGCTCCTGCCAAAAACCGTCGACTGCACCTGGGCGCAATATGCAAGCAAGTGCACCTCGCGGCTTATCCTGTCGCCGCTTTCAATTTCAGCCTTGCGCAAATCATAGGTAGCTTGCAGGTTCAGCCAGAATTGCGCAGTAGGGCGCACGAACAAACGCCCGTGAGCTGACAGGGCTCGACGGTAACCAGCAGGCAGGGGGAAGACTATAGGGCTTGGCTGGCAAGCGCTGATGAGGGGAATTCATCAATGGCGAAGCGGGGGGATTATCGAGGGGGCAGGGTGGCAAGCACGAACCTGTAGGAGCTGCCGAAGGCTGCGAAAGCCGAGTATCTGGCAGCCCCATTCGCAGCCTTAGGCAGCTCCTACAGAATCCCATTGCAAATCTTGGGTTGGGATACGCCGGGTTTTGATCAGAGACTCAAACGCATCGACAGATCCACCGCCTTCACGTCCTTGGTCATCGAGCCAATGGAGATGTAATCGACGCCCGTCTCGGCAATCACCCGCAGGGTCTGTTCATTGATGCCGCCGCTGGCTTCCAGCTTGGCGCGGCCGGCGGTGCGGCGCACGGCTTCGCGCATGTCATCCAGGCTCAGTTCGTCGAGCATGATGATGTCGGCGCCGGCGTCGAGGGCTTCCTGCAACTCTTCCAGGCTTTCCACTTCCACTTCAACCGGCTTGCCGGGGGCGATCTTGTGGGCGGCGCTGATCGCCTGGGCGATGCCACCGCAGGCGGCGATATGGTTTTCCTTGATCAGGAAAGCATCAAACAGGCCGATGCGGTGGTTATGGCAGCCGCCGCAGGTTACTGCGTATTTCTGCGCCTGACGCAGGCCCGGCAGGGTTTTGCGGGTATCGAGCAGTTTGACCTGGGTGTCCGCCACCCTATCGGCGAAGTACTGTGCCCGGGTCGCGACGCCCGAGAGCATCTGCAGGAAGTTCAGCGCACTTCGCTCGCCGGTCAGCAGCGAGCGCGCCGGGCCTTCAAGGTGGAACAGCGCCTGATTGGGCGTGACCCGGTCGCCATCGGCCACCTGCCAGTGCACTGCGACTCGTGGGTCCAACTGACGAAACACCGCATCGACCCAGGCGCTGCCAGCGATCACCGCATCGTCGCGGCTGATGATGGTGGCCTTGGCCAGGCGTTCGGCGGGGATGAGCTGGGCGGTGATATCGCCACTGCCGACATCCTCCAGCAGTGCGCGGCGCACGTTGGCTTCGATTTCGGCCGTCAGGGTGGCGAGTCGTACATTCGGCATAGCGGGCTCCACTTTCAAAGTGGGCCGAGTATAAGGCACGTCCTCGCTGTAACCCACCCGTTAGCCATCGCCGACCATCGTTGGAGCGTGGCTTGCCCGCGAACCAGACGGCGCGGTGTTTCTGATACGCCTCGGTGGACCATTCGCGGGCAAGCCTCGCTCCAACGGACATTGTGTTTGCCCAAGATAGATGCTGTTGGTCGGGTTTTCACTGTTGTTTGCGATGGATCGGCTTTTTCACGGTCTACCCCTGAGCAGGCACTGTGCCTGCTATAGAGATTCCCCTACTGGCGAATAGCAATGTTTTGCCAGATAATGCGGCGACTTGTATTTGACGTCATGACTTTGACGTTAATTGTGGGCAGCGGGGATCACTTCACAGACAAGGGCAAGAGGCCCGGTTTGCATAGGGATCGTGGGTGTTTTTACGGACTGGGGGCTTGATGCAGGGCGACGAAAAAGTAGTGCCGTTGAACAAGGTGACTGCCGATATGGCGGCTCAATCTCCCCTTGCCCGCCTGCCGGTGGTGCTGCTGCAGGTGCGCGATAAAGCGGCCCAGCAGCTCAAGGAAGCCTTGCAGGCGTTGTTCGACAATGCCGACGACACCCTTTTCGAAATGGCCGACCGCGCCAAAAGTAACAGTGAACAGAACCTGTTCTTCGAAGCCATGCGCGACTTGCGCCTGAAACGCAAAAGCATCGAGCGCACTTTTCTCGACAAATTCTATGAGGCCGTCCTGCGTCTGGGGCACTACCAGGTCAGCGATCCGCTGCTGACCCCTGCCCCGGTGCCGTTCGACAAACTGGCCCTGGTGGCCAACGATGATCTGGAACGCACTGTGGCCGTCGATGCCATGGTCGCTAGGGTCATGAGCCGCGACAGCATTGCTTTGGGCCAACTGACTACGCGTTTCAATGCCCTGATCCCGCAACCGGTCACCGATCAGACCAACCCCATGGGCCCGGCCCAGCTCTGTGAGTTCTTCCTGCAGGCCGCGCGCAGCCTGGGCATGGAGATCAAGGTCAAGCTGATCATCCTCAAGCTGTTTGAAAAGTACGTGTTGGCCGACGTCGATCACCTGTACAGCGAAGCCAACCGCCTGCTCATCGCCACCGGCATTCTCCCGGAACTCAAGGCTTTGCCATCGCGCCGGGCCAGCGACCGGGCGCCGGAAAAAAAGCGCACTGTCAGCATCGCCGATCCCGAATTGATTCAGGCCGCAGACAAACTCGACAAGAGCGTGCAGGAAGTGTTTTCCGCCCTGCAGGCGCTGGTCTCTGAGCTGCGCGGCAATCTGGCGCCACGTCATGACGCTGGCGCCGAAGCCCGACCGATTTCCAGTAATGACCTGCTGCGCCTGCTGTCGCACTTGCAGCAGTTCGTGCCCCACGCCGATATGCGTGACGACTTCGACCTGCGCAACCAGCTGGAACAGCTGCTGACCCGGGTCAGCGTCAAGAGCGGCAAGTTCCGCGTGGTCGGCGCCGGTGACGAAGACGTGATCAACCTGATCGCCATGCTCTTCGAATTCATTCTCGACGACCGCAACCTGCCTCATTCGCTGCGCGCGCTGATTGGGCGCCTGCAGATTCCGATGCTGAAAGTGGCAGTGCTGGACAAGAGTTTCTTCAGTCGCGGCAGCCATCCGGCCCGGCGCCTGCTCAATGAAATCGCCTCGGCGGCGTTAGGTTGGGGCGGCCGTGATGATTATCAGCGCGATACCTTATATGTGCGGGTCGAGCAGATCGTGCAGCGCCTGCTCAATGATTTTGTCGATGACCCGGCGATCTTTTCCGAGCTGTTGGTGGATTTCCTCGCCTTTACCAGCGACGAACGCCGCCGCAGCGAACTGCTCGAACAGCGCACCCGCGACGCCGAAGAGGGCCGCGCCCGTGCCGAACTGGCCCGCCAGCGCGTGCAGCTTGAACTGAACCAGCGTTTGCTGGGCAAGACCCTGCCGGAAGTGGTGGTGCGCCTGTTGCAGGAAGCCTGGAGCAAGGTGCTGCTGCTTACTTGCCTCAAGCACGGCGAGGAGTCGTCGGAGTGGCAGGCGGGGTTGGCCGCCATGGACGATCTGGTCTGGAGCGTCGAGCTGCATGAGGAACCCGAGGCGCGTCAGCGTCTGCTGGAGCTGGTCCCGGGCCTGCTCAAGGCCTTGCGCGACGGTCTGACCAGCGCGGCGTTCGACCCCTTCGCCACCGGCGAATTCTTCAGCCAGCTGGAAGTGCTGCACGTCCAGGCTTTCCAGCATTTCGCGCGGATTCAGGAAGTCGATGGCGGCGCGCTGACCGCCGAGCAGGACCCGACGCCGGCGATGATGGCCGTGGTCGAGGAAATTGTCCTGATCGCGCCCGGCGAGCAAGTTTTCAACGAGCCGGCCTTGAGCCTGCCCGCCGATGACGAGGGTCTGCTCAAGGTTGACCAGTTGCGGCTCGGCAGTTGGGTCGAGATGCAGGAAGACGAAGATCACAAGCTGCGCTGCAAGCTGGCGGCCATTGTCGAGCCGGGCGGGCGCTACATCTTCGTCAACCGCACCGGCATGAAAGTCATGGAAAAGACCCGCATGGGCCTGGCCGTGGAATTCCGTCGCAGTTCCATCCGCGTCCTCGACGACACCCTGTTGTTCGACCGGGCGCTGGAGTCGGTGATCGGCAGCCTGAGCAAGCGTAAATCCAGCTGATCTCAGCTTATGTAATGGGCTGCGTGTGGGACCGGCTTTAGCCGGGAATGGGTCAGAATTACCCAGGCATTTCTTTCGGCTGTGATGGCCTCTTCCCGGCTAAAGCCGGTCCCACATCAGATCCATAATTGCCCCACATCCCCTCCCATCGCGGGCATACTGACAGCCCTGACCGCCCCTCAAGGAGCCTTCATGCTGCTGGACCGCGCAACAGGCTGGTGCCAAGGCATACAGCATTGCCCATCGGCCAATTTCAATGAACGACCGGACGCCGAAATCTCTCTGCTGGTGATCCACAACATCAGCCTGCCACCCGCCCAGTTCAAGACCGGCAAGGTTCAGGCGCTGTTCCAGAACCGCCTGGACCCCGCCGAGCACCCCTATTTCGCAAGCATTGCCGACCTGCGGGTTTCCGCACATTTTCTGATTGAACGTGATGGCGAGGTGACGCAGTTCGTCTCTTGTCTTGAGCGCGCATGGCACGCCGGTGTGTCGCGCTTCCAAGGGCGGGAAACCTGTAATGATTTTTCCGTGGGTATCGAACTGGAAGGCACCGATGATCAGCCGTTCACCGATATCCAGTATGCGGTGCTGATCGATTTGACCCGACAGTTGCAGGCGGCGTTTCCAGCCATCACGACGCAACGCATTTGTGGGCACAGTGATATTGCTCCGGGGCGCAAAACCGATCCCGGGCCGTTTTTCGAGTGGCCGCGCTTTTTGGCGGCGTTGCAGGACTGAATTTGAGGAACAGGTAATGAGTTTTCTGGTGTTGCTGCTGGCAGTCTGGATCGAAAAATTCTCGGCACTGCGCCAGCGTGTCCAGCGCGACGGCCCTTGGCTGCGGGCCTTGGCGCGGTTGGAGGCGAGCCCGCGTCTGGGCGCGCATCCCTGGCTGGTTTTGCTGCTCACTGTGTTGCTGCCGGTGTCGATTCTGGGCCTGATCCTGTTTGTGCTGGGCTCGGTGGCCTATGGCTGGCTGGTGTTCCCGCTGCACCTGTTGGTGCTGATCTACAGCCTTGGGCGCGGCGACCTGATTGCTGCCTTGGGGCCATTTCGCGATGCCTGTCGGCGCGGTGATGTCGAAGCGGCAGCTTTGGTCGCCGAGCGGGATATGGGCGTGCAGGCCGAGAATGGCGAGCAACTGCTTGCGGGCGTGCAGCGCTACCTGATGTGGCAGGCATTCCAGAGTTTCTTCGTGGTGATCTTCTGGTACTTCCTGCTCGGCCCGGTGGCGGCATTGGCTTATCGCCTGCTGGCGCTCGCGGCGGAGCAAGGCAGCAGCGCGGCCCTGATCGAGCGCGCCGGGCAACTGCGTCATGCCTTTGACTGGGTGCCTGTGCGTCTACTTGCCGCCAGCTTTGCCCTGGTCGGCAATTTCGTTGCGGTCAGCCGGGTGATGCTGCACGAACTGCTCAACTGGAATATCAGCTCGGCGCAACTGATCGCCCATATCGGCTGCGTGGCCAGTGAAGTTCCGGCGCCGGAGTTGGGCGCCGACGGGGTGTCCAGTCTCGACGTGCTGTGGGAGTTGCTGATTCGTGCGGCGATTGTCTGGTACGCCGGGTTTGCCCTGTGGACTCTATTGGTCTGAGCTTCTGTGGGACCGGCTTTAGCCGGGAATAGGCTTTCCCGGCTAAAGCCGGTCCCACATCTGGCCCCCATTGATCTCCTGATCTCTTCTCCCCTCACATTTACTTTTACTTACAAAAAACCTCCCAGGTTTCCGGTATACAGGTTCGGCGCCCGCTAATGGCGTTGAGCTACTGCCGCACCCCCAAAACAATAAAAGAAAAGGGAGAGTTCTTGTGAAGAGCCTTTTGTCTCCGGCTATCGCGCTGATGAACCGCCTCAGCTTTGGTATGAAATTCAGCCTGATCAGCGTGCTGTTTTTCGTGCCCATGCTGGTGACCAATTTCTATCTGGTGCGCGAAGCCTATCGCGAGCTGCTGGTGACCCGTACCGAGCAGCAAAGCCTGGTGTTGTTCGGTGACAGCCTGAGCCTGCGCCGTGACGTCGAGACCCTCAGCCATTTAGCGGCGATCAATCTGGTCCTCGGTCAGTCCAACAAGGTCGCGGAACTGGAAAGCCGCATCAGCAGCCTGGAAAGCACTGTGCTGGGCAAGCTCAACGGCTTGAGCGCAGTGACTCTGGTGCCAGAGCAGGTCAGTGTGTTCAACGCCAAGCGCGATGAGCTGATTGCCGATTTCAAGACCCAACAGGCAGAGTCGGGCTTACAGAACAAGAACGCACAGCTGGAAAAACTGCTGAACAAGACCCTGACCTTCAGCAAGGTGATCGCCAGCCAGGCCGGGCTGAGTCAGGACCCCACCAGTGATATCCGCCAGCTCACCGAACTGCTCACCAGTGTCACGCCATTGGTGACTCAGGCACTCGGTGAAGGTCGGGCCATGGGCTCGTATTCCCTGGGGCAGGGCCAGCTCAATTCTGCGACCAGCAACCATTTCGATGACCTGTTGCAGCGCCTGGAAAAACTCCAGGCCGACTACGCCCTCAAGTTGCAGGACGCCCTGGCCGCCGGCCCCGAGGTGCACAAGAGTCTCGACAGCCTGGCCAGCGCCAGCCTTGCGACCCTCAAGCAAGGCAGCGAGCTGTTCGAAGAGCAGATCATGATCGCCGAAACCCTCGACGCGCCGTGGCAGGGCTTCTACGACAAGACCACCGGGCTGATGGCCCAGACCTACCAACTCAGCGACGCGACTCTGGCGTTTCTCGATCGGCAGCTGCAACAGCGCCTGAGTGAAAACCGTCAGCAAATGATCTTGCTGATCAGCGCCCTGGCGGCGGTGTTTCTGCTGATTTTCTATCTGTATGGCGGTTTCTACGTGTCGACCCGCACCACTCTGCGCCGCCTCGGGTTGATCATGGACAAGGTCGCGGCGGGGGACATGACTGCGACTTTTGTCGCCCATAGCCGTGATGAGTTGGGCGAGCTGGGACGGGTGTTCAACGGCACCGTGGCGAAGATCCATGACCTGATCGAGAAGGTCGGCCAGACCGTGATCGAAGTCGAGCGCCAGTCCGCTCAGGTGGAGTCGGTGTCGTCCTTGAGCAATCAGGCGGTGGCCGGGCAACGCAGCCAGATCGAGCAGGTGGCCACGGCGATGAACCAGATGTCCGCCACCGCCCACGAAGTGGCCCGCAGCGCTGCGGCCGCGGTGCAGAGCGCCCAGAGTGTCAATCAGGAGACCGTCAATGGTCGCGGCCTGGTGCAGTCGCAGCAGGGCAGCATCGCCCGCCTGGCCGGGGAGATTGACCAGTCGGTGCAGGTGATCAACCAACTGGCTACCGACAGCGCCGCCATCAGTCGGGTATTGGAGGTGATCAAGAGCGTGGCCGAGCAGACCAATCTATTGGCCCTCAACGCCGCCATCGAAGCCGCACGCGCCGGGGAGCAGGGCCGCGGTTTTGCCGTGGTCGCCGATGAAGTGCGCACCCTGGCCCAGCGCACACAGCAGTCGACCGAGGAAATCGCCGCAATGATCCTGCGCCTGCAGTCCGGCGTCGGTGCGGCGGTCAAGGCCATGGGTGTCAGCCATGAAATGGCCACCGGCACCGTGGGCCAGTCGGAGCAGGTGCAACAGGCGCTGGAAAATATCCTCGGCGCGGTAGGCCTTATCGTCGATCAGAACCAACAGATCGCCGCTGCCGTAGAGCAACAGACCGCCGTGGCCCACGATATCGATCAGAACATCGTCGAAATCAACCTGGCCGGCGAGCGCACCGCCGACGGCGCCAGCCAGACCGAACACGCCAGCCGCCAGCTATCGGCGCAGGTGGTGGAGTTGCAGCAGTTGATCAGTGCGTTCCGGGTCTGACTGAGTGTGGGACCGGCTTTAGCCGGGAAGGGGTCGGTACATTCGAAGCATCTTCATCGCCTTCAATCCCGCCTTCCCGGCTAAAGCCGGTCCCACAGAACGATGTTGATTTACAGATCCCAACCAAACACCTCACAGGCGTTGCGCGTACTGACTCGCGCCAGTTCCTCGGTCTCGACCCCCAACAATCCCGCCAGCGCCGCGCAGATATCCGGCAGGTGCTCGGGGCTGTTGCGCATGTTGGGGTACATGGCCGGCGCCATGTCCGGCGAGTCGGTTTCCAGAACGATGCTATCCAGTGGCAGTTCGGCGATGACCCGGTGCATGCGCAGCGCCTGAGGCCAGGTCGGGGCGCCGCCCAGGCCGAGCTTGAAGCCCAGACGGATATATTCCCTGGCCTCCTCGCGGCTGCCAGCGAAAGCATGAATGATCCCGCTGCGCTTGAGCTTGTGGCGCTTGAGGGTGGCGATCACTGCCGCATGGCTGCGCCGTACATGGAGCAGGGCGGGCAGGTCGAAGTCGGCGGCCAGGTGCAATTGCGCTTCGAAGATTTCCTGCTGGCGCTGACGATCCAGATGCTCGACAAAGTAATCCAGGCCAATCTCGCCCACGGCACACAGCTGCGCATGGCCCTTGAGGCGGGACAGCCAATCACCCAGCTCGGTCAGGTGCTCGGGGCGGTGTTGTTCAAGGTAGATCGGGTGCAAGCCAAAGGCCGCCTGCAACGTTGGGTCTGCTTCAGTCAAATCCCACAACCGCTGCCAATTTGGCTGATAGACACCCAGTACCACCAGGCGCTGCACGCCCAAGCGTTTGCAGTTGGCCATGATCGCCGCGCGGTCCCCTTCGAAGTCCGGGAAGTCGAGGTGGGTATGGGTGTCGATCAGTTGCATGTCAGGCCTCGTGAATACGCTGCTTGAAGGTCCGCACGATGGCCTGCACGCCCGGCTCGTATTGGTCCTGTTCGATGGCGGCCAGGGCCAGGGCCAGGGCTTTTTCGGCGATCAACTGATGCTGCTGGGCCATGGCGTTGACCGGCAGCGGCAGGAAGTCCAGCAACTGGGTGTCGCCGAAAGTGCCCAGATGCAGTTGCGCCGGGTTCAGCGACTGCTCCTGTAACACATCGAAAACGCCCTGCAACAGTACGTAGGACGTAGTAATCAAGGCATCAGGCAAATGGCCGAGGCTCTGTAAGATTTCATTCATCAAGCGCTGCCCACCGGCGCGGCTGAAGGACTCGCCATGCACCTGGGTCACGCCGCCACTAAAGCCGTCCAAGGCATCGGTAAAGCCACCGGCCCGCGCCCGGCTGACGCTCAGCTCCGGCCGCGCGCCGATCAAGGCGATATGTCCGGGTCGGGTTTTCAGCAGGCTGCGGGTCAGTTGCAGGCTGGCGTCATGGTCGTCGCTGACTACCGAGCAGAAGTGCTTGGCGTCCATCTCGCGGTCGATGGCAATGATCGGCAGGCCCTTGCTCTGCAAATCCCGATAGCTGTCGTCGCTGGCGGGCAGGCAGCTGGCGACGAACAGTGCGTCGCAACGGCGGGCGCGAAACAGCTGCAAGAGTTGCAGTTCGCTGATGGGGTCGTCGTCGGAACTGGCGATCAGTAATTGATAACCACGGGCGCGGGCGCCTTGTTCCAGCAGCTTGGCGATACGCGCGTAACTGGGGTTTTCCAGGTCCGGCAGGATAAAGCCAAGGGTGCGGGTGTGGCGGCTGCGCAAACCGGCGGCCTGGGGGTTGGGGCGAAAGCCATGCTCGTCGACCACCGCGCGTACCCGCTCGACCGTCGCATTGCTGATGCGTTGCTGCTCGGCCTTGCCGTTGATTACATAGCTGGCCGTGGTCACGGAAACACCGGCCAGACGCGCGATATCACTGAGTTTCAAGCCGACATTCCTCTTGTTATGCCCGGTTTTTCGCGGGCGCCTTATCGTCGTGGGGCGATTTTCACCGATCGTAGCCCTTATGCACAGCAGACCATTGGCGACGAGCAACGTGCACAGCATTTTTCCCAACTATCCGACCAGTGCCGGATGCCATCGGCAAAGACAGGCTTCAACCGCATCAAATAATCGAGTAACGTGCCGGGCTGAATTAGATTAAACGATTCAGCTAGCCTTTTCGCTGCTGTAATCGACATGCAGATGCTGTCGCATAGATATTGCTTTGATGGCCTACGATCTAAAAACAAGAATTGGGCGCTTTGCGCTCTAAAAGGAGAAAGGCATGCTCGAGCTCACCGTAGAGCAAATATCCATGGCACAGACGGCTGTGGATAAGTCCGCCGCGCTGGTGCTGCTGGCCGATCGGCTGGTCGCCGATGGTTTGGTCGCCGAGGGCTATCTGCAAGGCCTGCAAGGCCGCGAGCAACAAGGCTCGACCTTTCTCGGCCAGGGCATCGCCATCCCCCACGGCACCCCCGATACCCGCGAACTGGTGTTCACCACCGGCGTGCGCCTGATGCAGTTCCCTGAAGGGGTGGACTGGGGCGACGGGCAGATGGTCTACCTGGCCATTGGCATTGCCGCCAAATCCGACGAACACCTGCGCCTGCTGCAACTGCTGACCCGCGCTCTGGGCGAGACCGATCTGGGCGAAGCCCTGCGCCAGGCGAAAAGCCCCGAGGCGTTGCTGCAACTGTTGCAGGGCGCGCCCCAGGAACTGGCCCTTGATGCGCAACTGATCAGCCTCGGCGTGTCGGTGGACGATTTTGAAGAGTTGGTCTGGCGCGGCGCCCGTCTGCTGCGCAAGGCCGATTGCGTCAACAACGGTTTTGCTGCCGTGCTGCAACAGGTCGAAGCGCTGCCCCTGGGTGATGGCCTGTATTGGCTGCACAGCGAGCAGATGGTCAAGCGCCCGGGCCTGGCGTTTGTCACCCCGGACAAACCGATTCGTTATCTCGGCCAGCCGCTCAAGGGCCTGTTCTGCCTGGCCAGCCTCGGTGAAGCCCATCAGGCCTTGCTTGAGCGCCTGTGTGCGCTGCTGATCGAAGGTCGCGGCCACGAACTGGGCCAGGCCACCAGCAGCCGCGCGGTTTTGCAGGCCCTGGGTGGCGAGGTGCCGGATGAGTGGCCGACGCAACGCATTGCCCTGGCCAACGCCCACGGCCTGCATGCGCGCCCGGCGAAAATCCTCGCACAACTGGCAAAAAGTTTTGAAGGCGAAGTGCGCGTGCGCGTGCTGGATACCGGCGAGTCGGCGGTGTCGGCCAAAAGCCTGAGCAAACTGCTGAGCCTCGGTGCCCGTCGCGGCCAGGTGCTGGAATTTATTGCTGAACCGAGCGTTGCTGCCGACGCCTTGCCCGCGCTGCTGGCTGCGGTGCTGGAAGGGCTGGGCGAAGAGGTCGAGCCGCTGCCGACGGCCACCTCGCCCGCGCCGGCCGAAGTTGTAGTGGTCAAGCAAACGCCTGCGCCCGTTGATGGCAGCCAGCTTCAAGCCGTGCCTGCCTCGCCGGGCATTGCCATTGGCCCTGCGCATATTGAAGTGCTGCAAGCCTTTGACTATCCGCTTTTGGGTGAGTCGGTGGAGATTGAGCGCGAACGCCTCAACCGCGCCCTGGCCGAGGTACGTCGGGATATTGAAGGTCTGGTGCTGCGCAGCAAGGCCAAGGCCATCCGCGAGATTTTCGTCACCCATCAGGAAATGCTCGATGACCCCGAGCTGAGCAGCGAAGTCACCCTGCGCCTGCAACTGGGCGAGAGCGCCGCTGCCGCGTGGAATAACGTGATCGACGCCGCTGCACGCCAGCAGGAGCAACTGCACGACGCGTTGCTGGCCGAGCGCGCCGCCGATCTGCGCGACGTCGGGCGCCGGGTGTTGGCGCAGATTTGCGGCATCGAAACTCTGGTTGCACCGGACGAACCCTACATTCTGGTGATGGATGAAGTCGGGCCGTCCGACGTGGCGCGCCTGGACCCCCTGCAAGTGGCGGGGATTCTCACCGCACGCGGCGGTGCCACGGCCCACAGCGCTATTGTCGCCCGGGCCCTGGGCATTCCGGCACTGGTCGGCGCGGGCGAAAGCGTGCTGCTGATCAAGCCGGGCACGCGCCTGTTGCTCGACGGCCAGCGCGGTCGTCTGGTGGTGGCACCGGATGACGCCACCTTGCAGCGCGCCCTGGAAGATCGCGACAACCGCGAGCAACGTCTGCGCGCTGCTGCTGCCCTGCGCATGGAGCCCGCCGTGACCCGCGACGGTCATGCCGTGGAAGTCTTCGCCAATATCGGTGACAGCGCTGGCACGCCCGCCGCCGTCGAACAGGGCGCCGAAGGCATCGGCCTGCTGCGTACTGAATTGCTGTTCATGGCTCACTCCCAGGCGCCGGACGAGGCGACCCAAGAAGCCGAATACCGTCGCGTCCTTGATGATCTCGGCGGTCGCCCATTGGTCGTACGCACCCTTGATGTCGGCGGCGACAAACCGCTGCCGTATTGGCCCATCGCCAAAGAAGAAAACCCTTTCCTCGGTGTGCGCGGCATTCGTCTGACCCTGCAACGCCCCGAGCTGATGGAAAGCCAGTTGCGCGCCTTGCTGCGCTCGGCGGGCTCGCGACCGCTGCGGATCATGTTCCCCATGGTTGGCACGCTGGAAGAGTGGCGCCAGGCCCGGGATATGACCGAGCGCCTGCGTCTGGAGATTCCGGTGGCTGATCTGCAACTGGGCATCATGATCGAAGTGCCGTCCGCCGCGTTGCTGGCACCGGTACTGGCCCGCGAGGTGGACTTCTTCAGCGTCGGCACCAACGACCTGACCCAGTACACCCTGGCTATCGACCGTGGCCACCCGAGCCTGTCTGCCCAGGCAGACGGCCTGCATCCGGCGGTGCTGCAACTGATCGATATCACCGTGCGCGCCGCCCATGCCCATGGCAAATGGGTGGGCGTGTGCGGCGAACTGGCCGCCGACCCCCTGGCTGTGCCGATTCTGGTCGGCCTGGGCGTGGATGAATTGAGCGTCGCGCCGCGCAGCATAGGCGAGGTCAAGGCCTGCGTGCGCGAGCTGGACCTGAGCGCTGCGCAAGCGATGGCGCAGACCGCGTTGACCCTGGGCAGCGCCCCGGATGTCCGCGCCCTTGTGGAGGCTGTGTAATGTCCCGGATTCTGACCCTGACCATGAACCCCGCCCTGGACCTGACCGTGCAACTGGGTCAGTTGCAGGTCGGCCAGGTCAATCGCAGCGACGCCATGCTCAGTCATGCGGCGGGCAAGGGCCTCAACGTGGCGCAAGTGCTGGCCGATCTGGGCCATGAGCTGACCGTCGCCGGTTTCCTCGGCGTCGATAATCAGCTGCCGTTCGAAACCCTGTTCGGCCAGCGCGGCTTCGTCGACGAGTTCGTCCGCGTTCCGGGGGAGACTCGCAGCAATATCAAGTTGGCCGAAAGCAGCGGGCGCATCACCGATATCAACGGTCGCGGGCCACAGGTCAGCGCTGAGGCGCAGCAGGCGTTGTTTACCCGCATCGAACAGATCGCCAGCGGCTTTGATGTAGTGGTCGTCGCTGGCAGCCTGCCCAAGGGCGTCAGCGCTCAGTGGCTGCAAAGCCTGTTGCTGCGCCTCAAGGAGCTGGGCCTGAAAGTCGCCCTGGACACCAGTGGCGAAGCCTTGCGCGCCGGGCTGCAGGCCGGGCCGTGGCTGATCAAGCCCAATACCGAAGAACTGGCCGACGCCCTCGACGCGCCGATCATTTCCATCCAGGCCCAGGCCGGCGCCGCCGCGCGCTTGCAGCAACAGGGTATCGAACATGTGGTGATTTCCCAGGGCTCGGAAGGTGTGCACTGGTTTGCGGACGGCTTCGCCTGGCAGTCCCTGCCGCCGAGCGTCACCGTGGCCAGTACTGTCGGTGCCGGGGATTCGCTGCTGGCGGGCATGGTCCACGGCCTGATCAGCGGCCACACACCGCAACAGACCCTGCGCACCGCCACCGCCATCGCCGCCATGGCCGTGACCCAGATCGGCTTCGGCATCAGCGACGTCGTGCAGCTCAAAAAGCTGGAACAGGGCGTCAGCCTGCGCAATCTGGCAGAACAATAAGTAGGTCCCGCCATATCTGGGGTCCGTAGGAAAAATATCGCTGAAAGGGATTGTGATGAAACTAGCCATTATTACCGCCTGCCCCAACGGCCAGGTCAGCAGCGTACTCAGCGCGCGCCTGCTGGACGCTGCCGCCAAGCGTCTGGGCTGGAGCACCGTTGTCGAGATCCATGACCCCCATCACCCCGAGCGCGCACTGTCGGCTGAGGCCATCGCCGAAGTGGACTGGGTGCTGGTGGTTAATACCGGCGTGCTGGACCTGTCGCGTTTCGTTGGCAAGCGCGTGTTTCAGGACACCCCGGCCCACGCCCTGCAGGATGTCGACGGCTTTTTGCGCCGCGCTGCCGATCAGGCCCGGGTGCGTGAGTCCAGCACCGAAACCGTGGCCGCGGTTACCGCGCCGAGCCTTAAGCCGCGGATTGTCGCCATTACCGCCTGCCCGACCGGTGTCGCTCATACCTTTATGGCCGCCGAAGCCATTCAACAGGCCGCCAAGCGTCTGGACTACGAGTTGCAGGTCGAGACCCAGGGCTCCGTTGGCGCACGCAATCCATTGAGCGCCGAAGTCATTGCCCAGTCCGATGTGGTGCTGCTGGCCGCCGATATCGAGGTCAATACCGCGCGTTTTGCCGGCAAGCGCATCTACCGCTGCGGCACCGGCATTGCCCTGAAACAAGCGGAAGCGACCCTGAAAAAGGCCTTGGCCGAGGGCAAGGTCGAGAGCACCGATGCGGCGGCGAGCGGCCCGGCCAAGCAAGAGAAAACCGGCGTCTACAAGCACCTGCTGACCGGGGTGTCGTACATGCTGCCGATGGTGGTGGCCGGTGGTTTGCTGATCGCCTTGTCCTTTGTCTTTGGTATCACCGCGTTCAAAGAGCCAGGCACCCTTGCTGCGGCCCTGATGCAGATTGGTGGCGAAGCGGCGTTCAAGCTGATGGTGCCGTTGCTGGCGGGCTACATCGCTTACTCCATCGCTGACCGTCCGGGCCTGGCACCGGGGATGATCGGCGGCTTGCTCGCCAGTACCCTGGGCGCCGGTTTTATCGGCGGCATCGTCGCCGGGTTCATTGCCGGTTACTGCGCCAAGGCGATCAACCACTACGTGCGTCTGCCAGCCAGTGTCGAAGCGCTCAAACCGATCCTGATCATCCCGCTCTTGGCCAGCCTGATCACCGGCATGGTGATGATCTACGTGGTCGGCAAGCCGGTGGCGAGCATGCTGGCCAGCCTGACCCAGTTCCTCGACAGCATGGGCACCACCAACGCCATTCTGCTGGGTATCGTGTTGGGCGCGATGATGTGCGTCGACCTCGGCGGGCCGATCAACAAAGCGTCCTATGCCTTCTCCGTGGGCCTGCTGGCGTCCCAGAGCTACGCGCCCATGGCTGCCGCGATGGCGGCAGGCATGGTGCCACCGATCGGCATGGGCATCGCCACCCTGATCGCCCGACGCAAATTCGCCCAGAGCGAGCGCGAAGCGGGCAAGGCTGCGTTCGTGCTGGGCCTGTGCTTTATCTCCGAGGGTGCCATCCCCTTCGCCGCCAAAGACCCGCTGCGGGTGATCCCGTCCAGCATCATCGGCGGCGCCCTGACCGGTGCCCTGTCGATGCTGTTCGGCTGCAAACTCATGGCGCCCCACGGCGGCCTGTTTGTGCTGCTGATCCCCAATGCCATCAACCATGCGCTGCTGTATTTGCTGGCGATTGTGATCGGCAGCGTCGTCACTGGCGTGCTGTACGCCGTGCTCAAACGGCCGGAAGGGGTGGAGATGGATATCGTCCCGGTTGCGGCGTAGGCCTCACCGACCATCTTGAATGTATAGGGGCTTTTGTGGGATTGGCTTTAGCCGGGAAGACGGCATTACGGGCGACACACATGTACCCGATGTACGAGCCTCTTCCCGGCTAAAGCCGGTCCCACAGGGTGCACTGTCGTGCTACATCGCCAGAAACTGCGTCGCGCGCTTCCACCATGGCTGTGTCTGGCCGAGGCTTTCACGGGTTTCGTGGAGCAGCACGTTCGGCATATCCCGCAGGCGGATCCACGGCTCGTTCTGCCAGTGCAGCAGGTTCAGCGAGGCGCCGGCCCAGTCCAGCAGGCCCTGGGTCGGGCGTTCGCTATGGCCCAGGTCATTGGCGTCGCGCAGGGTCGGAGCGACGTGCAGGGTCAGCCATTCGCGCAGTTGCCGGGTGTGGGGCGCTGAGTGGTAGATCAGCAGGGCGTAGGCGCCGGATTCGCTGATCATCAGCACCTCGCCCAGCTCGCGCACAGTGAGCAGGCAGTGCTGATCCGGATCGAGCTTGCGGATACTGCGCTCCTCCAGGCGATAGCCCATCAACCGGCCCAGATTATGGGCGCAGAACCACACCTGGCCTTCCAGTAGCAGGGCGTGAAGGTGGAGGTGATGGCGGGTGAAGCGGGTGGGGGTGTGGCAGGTTTGTTCAGGTGTCAGCATAGATATTTTCCTTTGTTGAATACCTGCCACTCAAATGTCGCCAAACAAATGAGGTGGCAGCTGTACGCGGGTTGGCGAACCGGAAGGAAAAGACCGGCAGACCCGAAGGTCTCCCACGCACAGCCACCATAAAAACGGGTGGTACATAATTATGTACCGGTATCGATATGGTGAGCTTCTTTTCCTATCTGGATCGCCAAATCCAGTGCTGAAAATTCAGCAGGCCGGGAGGTTAATTCCCGGTTTTTCGCGAGGCAAGCACACAAATGTAACGGCCCAACCAAGGCCTGTAGGACTGGCTTTAGCCAGGAGGGCGACATCTCCTTCATCAGTGATGACGTTCTCCCGGCTAAAGCCGGTCCTACGACCGGTCCTGCAGTTGCTGTCGCAAGCCCCTAACCTCCTCGCGCCGGACAGGACTGCGGCTCCGGCAGGCGCAGCGGCGTCTTGATCGGGTAGTCGGGGCTGCCATAGGCGTAGCAGGACGTCGTGACCTCAAGCTCGTCGCAGGGCAGAAAATGCACGGTGATGCCGCAGACTTTTTGGTCGGTGTAGTCGGGGACGGGGATGACTTTGCTGTGTTTGCGTTTTTGGGCACGGACCTTATCTCGCCAGATCACGTACTTTGCTTCGTCAGCAAAACCCGGGAATTCACCGGCAAGATCGCTCATGCCGCTGACGCCGGTCTCCCAGTCAACCCGTACCGTCATGCCCGGCTGCCAGGTTGCAGGGACGATATAGCAGCAACCCCCGCCTCCTTGTTGGTAGGCTCCAATAATGTCGATCCCCGACTGGCCATCGACGCTAAAGCGGTTGATGGCCCAGTGAGTGTGGTTGATGGCTTCGATGGTGCTGGCTTGGGCGTTCAGGCTAATCACCGTGGCGGCCATCCCGCACAGAACAGCAAACAGCGAGCGCAGTGGGGCAAAGTAATAGTGAGTAGCATCAGACCGGCGCATCGTTCACCTCGCTGGCCTGGGCGTGATAGGCGTCCCAACGGGCGGCGATGGATCTTTGTGCCTCGGCCTTGCGCTCGGCGTCCATGGGCGCTGGCTGCGCGGGCAGCGCCTGCTCAATACCTTGCAAGCGTGGGTCACCCGGCAGTAGCGCCTGACCGTTTCTGTCATAGGGCGTCAGCTTTCTGGAGCTGGTCTTGCCAAAGAACACCATGCGCTCGCGCAGGTAGCTGCCGAGGGGCTCGCGTCGGTTCATGCCGGGTATCTTCATCAGGGTTGCATAAAGAAACCAGGCGCGGGAGTCGTGGACCTGATCGTCGAAAAGATCGCGCAACAAGCGCTCGGGCTGACTGGCTTCACGTACATCATCCTGGTAGGTGCGCCAGCGCTCACTTGCGAGACTTTTCGCGGGTGGGAACATCCGGCCGACCAAGGCCTGAGCTTGCACGGTCATCCACTCGCCCCCGGTAATGGCGGCTTCGAACTGCCGGGCAGCCTCAGCCGTTGTGGGCTTATCCCATCCCAACCGGATGGCCAAGGCGTCAGGGCCTCTATCGCGGTAATGCTCGGCAAACTCCTCGGCCGCTTCGCGCAACTGGGTTCGCGCCATATCCGGATCAAAGTCCTTGATGCCGGGTTTCATCGGCTTTTTGACCGTGCCACCGCCGCGCTCGTTGGCATATTGCTGCTTGCGGTCCGCTACGATCAGCGCATGTTTGCGGTTGCGCAGGGCTTCGGCCTCGGCGCGGATGGCAGGGTCGGCATGATCATCCGTTGCCGCTTGGTAGAACGCGGTCTGCATGAGGCTGCCACCGGCATAACGGTCAATGCGCCAGGCAGTGATCCAGGCCATCTGTGTGAGCAGGGATTCTTCCAGCGCAACGCTGCCGGACACTGGCTCATAGCGTATGGCCTGTTCGTCTGTGATGGGTTGCTCGGCAGGAGGCAGACCGAGGGTGACTTGACGCCAGGCGTTGAAGCGGTTGACCAGTTGTGTTTCGACATCAAACTCTCTTCCAAGCTCAGGATCCATCACCCGCCAGCGTTCATGACTCCTTGATACCGGCAAGACAAGAATGGGCACTTTCAAGGGCGCGCCATGAGCAAAGGCATCTGCATACAAATCGTTCAGGGCAATCTGCGACAGCAACAGGCCGTCACCTACCCGGGGATCGTCGCTTATGGCCTTGCCCTGATCCCCCGGCGGATATCCCCCGCCCTGATCGGAGTGCATGCCGGGATGCAGCACCTCCACGCTATTGGTCGGGTAACGGCCATCCTCGCGCCGGATCGAGTCCAGCGGAAAGCACAGCCGCTGCTCATGGCTGGCCACGATATGCAGGCAACGCTTGACCAGTTCACCGTCGGGCAGTTGCTGATTGCCGTCGGCCCAGCCCTGATGGCCTTCGGCCCAGGGAATGATATCGGCCGCGCCCACCGAGGCTACGGTGTCCAGTAGGCCGAGGTATTCGACCGTGATGGGTAGCGTCACCCTATTGTTCATTTTCAGGGCAGGCGGATTCTCGTAAGCCGTTTTGCCGAAGGGGATCAGCAACTCGTGCAGCCAACTGACAAAAGCCCGCGCCGCCGCCGCGCCCCGTGAAAAACCATAGACATACAGCTTGACCCCCAGCAGTTGGCACTGACCGGCATTGGGCCGCATGGCAATTTCCAGGGGTTTGACCAGGGGCCAGAATTGCGTGATGAACTGGCGCTTGCGATTCTGGCTACCACTCAAGGCCTCCATGCCGTGAGTGGTGCCCATGGCTTTGACAGCCGCGCGCAGGCTGTCGTTGTCCTGCCGGGGCAACTTCAGGGCACGGCGCAGGGCATCGATGATCATCAGCAGGCCCCAGTTGATCCGTTCTTCGCCATAACCGGCGAAAGCCAGGCCATAGGTGCCGTAGTCAAAGTCGCCCACTTCCGGAAAGGGCGTGCCAACGCCGGGCATGTAGTATTTGTAGTACTGGCCATTGCCCGTGCCGGGTTCATCGGTCAGGCGCTGGGCCTGATCGTTATGGGCAGTGCCTGCGGCATAGCCATCACCAATGCTGACGCGAAATAGCCGGGCGATATTGGTCGGGTGCGGCGCATTGCCGGACTCATACAGGTCGTTATTGAGGTTATTGCCCGTGCCGTCGAAAAACAGGCTGATATGCAGGGTCTTGCAGCACGGTGGCTCAACCGGGTGCCCGGCCGCCACACTCAGGGCATCCTGATAATCGTCTTCGAGTTGCTGCTGACGCTGGATATTCTGCTGGACCTGCTCTGGGCGGCTGGGCAAACGGCCCTGCAGGGGAAATTGCGGCGGGTACCAGAGAGAGGCAGGTTTCATTGCGGACATGATTGTGGCTCCGGCAATTGCAACGGGGTCTTGATCGGGTAGTCGGGGCTGCCATAGGCATGGCAGGAGGTGCTGACCTGCAATTCATCGCAGGGCAGGAAATGCACGGTGATGCCGCAGACTTTTTGGCCCGTGTAGTCGGGGACGGACACGACTTTGCTGTGTTTGCGTTTTTGTGCCTCAAGCTTGTCAACCCAGGCGTAATACTTGGCTCTATCGGCAAATCCCGGAAACTCATAGGCAAGGGGACTCACCCCACTGGCACCCGTTTCCCAATCCACCCGCACCGTCATACCCGGCTGCCACCGCTTGGGGGCGATATAGCAACAACCTCCGCCACCCCGTTGGTAGGCGCCGATAATGTCGATACCCAACTGGCCATCAACGCTGAAGCGGTTGATAGCCCAGTGGGTGTGGTTGATGGCTTCGATGGTGCTGGCCTGTACCGCTTGCATCATCAGGCTGCCCGCCAGGCCGCACAGCAGCGCTGGGCGTAATGGGTTAGGCATGGGATTGATGCCCCTTCTGCCGCAGGCGTTCGGGGACAACGGCTTTGGGTTTTGGGGTAATCAGTAGGCCGGCTTGGCTCACTCTTCGTGTATCGGTCGAGTTATGGTGCGAGTGTGGCCGGAATTGGTTGTTTATGGGGGGCGAGTTTTTTTGTTTAATATAAGTATTCTGTGAATACTTCATTGTCCTTTCCTTTTTATTTGATCTTGGGTATTGCAAGGCGCACGGCTGCATCATGGCGATGTGATCGCTTGGCAGAGCTGTGGAGGGCGCTATAAGCCCAGGTGGGGCTGGATGGGCAACAGTGAATTATCTCTAACTGTTAATCCATACCTCTGCATAAGTTTGGGAAATGCCCTTCGTAATAAAGGGGAAATATCCTACAAGTTGCTGTTGGATGAGTGCTTTTAAATAATTGATAGTTTGGCTGGTTAATATGCTGAAACACTCTTGGTGGTCCAGGTTAATCAGTTTTAGTAGAGGGCGCGGCGTTTCATTGGGGGCGGTGGTCGGTTGAAATTCTGCCCGCATGAGGCAAGCACACAAATGTAACGGCCACCGCTGTGGGAGCGAGGCTCGCCCGCGAATCAGGCGACGCGGTAATTCAGACATACCAAGGTGAACCCTTCGCGGGCAAGCCTCGCTCCAACGGGATCGGCAACCGGCTGGAAATTCGCTGTCATATTCACCCCACAAACCCCTGCTAGCGTGTGCCTTTCACCTTTATGCGAGTGAATGGCCATGAGCGAATTCGATCTAAAGCGTCGTCGGGTAATCCAGGCCGTGGGCGCGGGCCTGCTGTTGCCGGGCCTGGCGCCTGCGGTGCTGGCGTCGGTCAAGGACCGGCCGAAGATGACCGATGGCGTGCAGTCCGGCGACCTGCTCGGTGATCGGGCCATGGTCTGGAGCCGCAGCGACCGGCCTTCGCGCATGGTGGTGGAGTGGGACACCCGCAGCATGTTCACTAACCCGCGCCGTGCGGTGTCGTTGCTGGCTGATCAGCGCACGGACTTCACGGCGCGGGTCGAGCTCATCGGCCTGCCCACTGATCAGGCGATTTTCTATCGCGTGCATTTCGAAGACGCCCAGACCGGCACCCCCAGCGAACCCTGGTTCGGCCACTTGCGCAGTGCGCCGCAGCAGCGCCGCGATATTCGCTTTGTCTGGAGCGGCGACACCGTCGGCCAGGGCTTTGGCATCAACCCGGAGATCGGCGGCATGCGCATCTACGAAGCCATGCGCCTGCGCCTGCCGGACTTCTTTATCCACAGCGGCGACACCATTTACGCCGATGGCCCGGTGCCTGCCGAAGTAGTCACCGAGGGCGGGCGGATCTGGCGCAATATCACCACCGAGGCCAAGAGCAAGGTCGCGGAAACCCTCGACGAATACCGCGGCAATTACCGCTACAACCTGATGGACGACAACCTGCGTCGCTTCAATGCCGAGGTGCCGCAGATCTGGCAGTGGGACGACCATGAGGTGATCAATAACTGGTCGCCGAGCAAGCAACTGGACGAGCGCTACAAGACCCGCGATATCCAGTTGCTGGTGACCCGCGCGCGCCAGGCCTACCTCGAATACGCGCCGATGCGCCTGCAACAGGCGGACAAGGGCGGGCGCATTTATCGCAAGCTCGGTTACGGGCCGCTGTTGGATGTGTTTGTACTGGACATGCGCAGTTATCGCGGCGGCAACGATGCCAACCTGTCCGAGCAGGCCAGCGCGCAGACGGCGTTCCTGGGTCGCGAGCAACTGGAATGGCTCAAGCGCGAGCTGCAAGGCTCGACGGCGCAGTGGAAGGTGATTGCTGCCGATATGCCCATCGGCCTGGGTGTGCCTGATGGCGAAGTCAGCCCCGGCGTGGGGCGCTGGGAGGCGATTGCCAATGGTGACAACGGCCCGGCCAAGGGCCGCGAGCTGGAGACCGCCGAGCTGCTGACCTTCCTGCGCGCGCAGAAAATCCGCGATTGCGTATGGCTGACCGCCGACGTGCATTACTGCGCGGCCCACCACTATCAGCCGGAGCTGGCGACCTTCCAGGACTTCGACCCGTTCTGGGAATTTGTCGCCGGGCCGTTGAATGCGGGCAGCTTCGGGCCCAATCCGCTGGACAAGACCTTTGGCCCGGAACTGGTGTTCCAGAAGGCGCCACCGGCGCAGAACACCTCGCCCTTTGCCGGTTTTCAGTTTTTTGGCGAGGTGAATATCGACGGCCAGAGCGCGGAGTTGACCGTGACGCTACGTGATCTGGATGGTGTGGCGGTATTCGAGCAGAAATTGCAGCCTGCCAAGGCCTGACCGCTGAAATTCTCTGTAACAACCCAGTCGTTAGTGACTTATTATTAGCCAACTAACGACTGGGCAGGGAATCGCGGCATGCTGGGTATTTTTCTTGAAACCGTGAATATCACGGCCCCGGTATTCGCCATGCTGTTTCTTGGCGTGCTGCTCAAGCGCATTGGCTGGATCAACGACGGGTTTATCATCACCGCCTCGGCCCTGGTGTTCAACGCGACCATGCCGGCGCTGCTGTTCCTCGGCATCATCCACGCCGACCTGCACGCGGCCTTGCAGCCCAAACTGCTGATCTATTTCACCGTGGCGACCCTGGCCGGTTTTGCCTTTGCCTGGGGCTATGCGATCTGGCGGGCGCCGCTGATCGACCGGGGGATTTTTGTCCAGGGCGCGTTTCGCGGCAATAACGGCGTGATCGGCCTGGCCCTGGCGGCGAGCATGTACGGCGACTACGGGATTTCCCTGGGGGCGATCCTCGCGGCGTTGATCATCCTGTTTTACAACACCCTGTCGACCATCGTGCTGGCGGTGTACAGCCCGGTGATCAAGTCCGACCCGTGGAGCATCTTCAAGAGCATCCTGGCCAACCCGCTGATCATCAGCGTGCTTGCTGCCGCGCCATTTGCCTACTTCAGCATCGGCCTGCCCAAGTGGCTGGAAACCTCCGGTAACTATCTGGCGCAGATGACGTTGCCCCTGGCGTTGATCTGCATCGGCGGCACCCTGTCCCTGGCCTCGCTGCGCAAAAGCGGCAAGCTGGCGATCAGTGCCAGTATGGTCAAGATGATCTGGCTGCCGGTGATATGCACCTTCGGGGCCTGGCTGGTGGGCTTCCGTCATGCGGAACTGGGGATTCTATTCCTGTACTTTGGCAGCCCGACCGCCGCCGTCAGCTTCGTCATGGCCCGTGCGGCCAATGGCAATCATGAGTTGGCGGCCGCGATCATTGTCATCACCACCCTGGCAGCGGCGGTGACGACCAATATCGGCATTTTCATCCTGCAGTGGGGCGGTTGGATCTAGGCACCCTGTAAGGTCTTGCAGGACGGCTCCACCACTGGCGGTGCCTGGGTCGGATAGGTCTGCGGCAAGACGTAAACCGACGTAGTCAGCACCAGGCCGTCATCGAATGTCGCCTCGACAAAGCTGGCCATCCAGCCTTTCTCCGGCTCCTTGAGCGTTATCGTCACGTGCTGTTCGTTTGTCAGGTCCATGGATGCATAGCTGATCCCGCAGGCCTTACGGAAATCCCGAGCCTGAGGATTGAGGGCTGTCCATTGGACCACCCTCGTCGGCTTTTCTGAGAACTGCACGCTATGGCGGTGTTCGCCTTCGTTCTTGACCTCGACCAAAGGCATGGCGCGGTTTTGGCGCAGGCGATTGATGAAGGGGATCAAGGCTTCTTCGATATGGGCACGAATGCCGTAATGATCAGAGTTGGGCGCCACGCGCTGGGCTGACGAACCGGGCAGTTTGTCGAAGTAGAAGCGCGAATTGTCTGGCACGAAAAAGTCGTCGCCACTGGCGTTGACCAGGTATTTGGGAATGGCCAGGCGCTCGGCGTAGGCGCTGTCCAGGTATGACAACGGATCTTCGATCATTCGCAGCTTGGCGAAGTTCTCGGTGTTGAGCTGATCGGTGATGCCTTCGTTGTGGTAGTCAAAAAATGCCAAAGGCCAGCTTTTTCCGTAAGTCTGATAGGTGTGTTCCAGGACCTCATCCATATTCAGGATATCGATCACGAAGGGCACGATGGCCGCAATGCGTTTATCGGTCAGCGCTGCCAGCCAACTGGCCCATCCGCGCTTCGAGGCACCAGCGGCAATGTAGCTGTCGACCTGCCATGGCGCCAGTTCACGCTGGGCCAGGTCCATGGTTCGGACAAGCGCATGCATCATGGGGATATGTGCTGGCAGGTAGGTTTTCGTTGCCGGATCTTCAAGGAACAGCTTCCAGCTATGGGCCATGCTGCTGTCTTCAGTGCGGGGGATGCCATCATCGGAATAGGTCAGGTATTGATTGGGGATATTGCTGGTGGAGATCACGATGGTCCGGGTAGCTGTCGCAATTGTCAGAGCCATTTGCTCTGTAAAGTCCGTGGGGCCTTGGGCGATCTTGTCGGAGGCTGGATAGTGGGTGCCATTGTTGGCGACCAACAACGCCTGGCCCGGCAACGCGTTGTTGGGGATGTAGATATCCACCTCATGCTGCCATTTGGCGGGTTCGACCATGTCCAGTGGTGACCAGTTTTGCGACTCCATGGCAAAGCTGCGTTTTTCCACACCGGGGAATTGCTGCGTGCCGGTGCTTTTATAGTTCAGAGGAATGCCTGCCTGGGACTGTTTGTAGCGTGACAGGACTTCGCTGAAGTCGATGTCTTTGGCGGCTACCAGCAGAGGGGCAGCCAGCAGTGCTGCGGCGAGGGTCCATCGCGTGGCAAGGTGTGTCAAAGGGAAATCTCCTGAGGAAACGCTGCCAGGCGACGCGCAGGGAGCGGTCGTACAAGGCGCGGGCATTTTTCTTCAGGGAAGAGTGAATAGGCTGTCAGCTTGCATCTGTTTCAGTTGTGAGACATGTCCGAGCGATAGGTAGGCGGCTTTGAAAGCCGACAACCTATCGGATCAAGGCGTCAGGCGGGCTTCTCGTAGCTGTCGATCACTTCCTGGGCGGCACGGAACGCATCGATGGCGGCTGGCACCCCGGCATACACCGCGCAGTGCAGCAACGCTTCGCGGATTTCGTCGACGGTGCAGCCGTTGTTCAGCGCGCCGCGCACGTGGCCCTTGAGTTCCTGCGGGCATTTCAAGGCGGTCAGCGCGGCCAGGGTGATCAGGCTGCGGGTTTTCAACGGCAGGCCCTCGCGGCCCCAGACACTGCCCCAGGCGTGTTCGTTGACGAAGTCCTGCAGCGGCTGGGTGAAGTCCGTGGCATTGCCCAGGGCGCGGTCGACGAAGACATCGCCCATGACCTGACGACGCAGTTGTTCACCGTTCGATTTTGCTTCGCTCATGCTATTTGCTCCTGAAGAACACACGTAATCAATGGGGTTAACATCAACCTGATAGGGGAACTCTAATGTGGGACCGGCTTTAGCCGGGAAGACGGCCTTACAGGTGACGCACATCTGTCGGATGTACAAGCCTCTTCCCGGCTGAAGCCGGTCCCACATGTGCCGTCAGCGGCGCCAGATTCTGATCATGCTGAACACAATAACCACCGCCAACACCGGCAACACATACCAAATCACCACCTGCTCCAGGCGCTCGGCCAGGGCCATGCCGGTACTCAGGGCCACCAGATGCAGGCCGTAGGCCGCATACAGGGTAAGCAGCAGCAGGCCTTCGGCGCGGGTGATGCGGTAGGCGCAGAGCATCAGCGGCAGGCACAGCACGGCGACGCCGAGCATGATGGGCAGATCGAAGGTCAGGGCATTGGGCGAGACTGACAGCGGCTGTGGTGCGATCAGCGCGGTCAGGCCCAGTACGCCGCAGAGGTTGAACAGGTTGCTGCCGACTACGTTGCCCACGGCGATATGCCGTTCACCGCGAATGGCGGCGATCAGCGAGGTGACGAGGGCGGGCAGGGAGGTGCTGACGGCAATCACGGTGAGGCCGATGATCCGCTCGGACAGACCCAGGTCTGCGGCCAGGACCACGGTGCTGTTGACCAGCAGATGACTGCCGCTGATCAGCAAGGCCAGGCCAACGGCCATGGCGGCCAGGCGAATCAGCAGCAGGCCGGTCTGCCGGGGGCGCGGGTCGTTAATCACTTTGCCATGACGGGCGCCATAGCCGGACTGGCGCAGCACGATCAGCAGGTAGGCCAGCAGGCCGATCAGCAGAATCACCCCTTCAAACGGCCCCAGTTGATGATCCCAGGCCAGCAGGCAGACCAGCAGGCTGGCGCCGATCATCAGCGGGATATCGATGCGCACCAGTTCCCGGGCGACGCGCAGGGGGATGATCAGGGCGGACAGGCCCAGGGTCACCAGGACATTGAAAATGTTGCCGCCGATGACGCTGCCGACGCCGATATCCGTGTTATCGGAAAACGCCGATTGCAGGCTGACGGCCATTTGCGGCGCGCTGCTGCCAAAGGCGACCACGGTCAGGCCGATGATCAATGGGCGCACCCGCAGCAGGGCGGCCAATCGTACCGCGCCACGCACCGACAGCTCCGCGCCTGCGACCAGCAGCACAAGGCCGCTGAGGAATTGCAGGACGACGGGCAGGGGCAGGTTCGATAATTGGAGAATGGTGATGTCCCTTAATGTGTAAGAAGAGTCAGTCTTCCAAATCCTGCACGCGCACTTTGGCGGTGCCGCTGCGCAGCATACCCAACTGTTCGGCGGCCGACCTTGAAACGTCGATCAGGCGGCCGCGGGTATGGGGCCCGCGATCATTGATGCGCACCACGACGCTTTTGTCATTGTCGAGGTTGGTGACCTTCACCCGTGTGCCGAAAGGCAGCTGGCGGTGGGCGGCGGTCAGGGAATTCTGGTCGAAACGCTCGCCGCTGGCGGTGCGTTTGCCTTGATGTTGCGAACCGTAGTACGAGGCACTGCCGGTTTCGTCGTAGCCGTGGGGATCGATCTCGCGATCACTGGCACAGCCGGCCAGCAGCAGGAGCAGGGAAGAGGCGCCGAGAAGCCGTAGCATGGTGTGTTGCTCCTTGAAGCCAATGAACCTGGCGACCTGCATCGCATTGTGGGACCGGCTTTAGCCGGGAAGGCAATAGGACAGGCAATAGATATGTATCGACCTTACCTATGTCTTCCCGGCTAAAGCCGGTCCCACAAAAAAATCACCGACCTGTCCGATCAGCCTTCCAGCTTGCTCTTGAGCAGTTCATTGACCTGCTGCGGGTTGGCCTTGCCTTTGGAGACTTTCATCGCCTGGCCGACGAAGAAGCCGAACATCTTGCCGCGCTTGGCTTCGTCTGCGGCGCGGTATTGTTCGACCTGTTCGGCGTTGGCGGCGAGCATCTCGTCGAGCATGGCTTCGATGGCACCGCTGTCGGTGACCTGTTTCAGGCCCTTCTTTTCGATGACTTCGTCGGCACTGCCTTCACCATTGGCCATCGCCTCGAACACCATCTTGGCGATTTTGCCGGAGATGGTGTTATCGGTGATGCGCTTGAGCATGCCGCCCAGTTGCTCGGCGCTGACCGGCGACTGTTCGATGTCCAGGCCCTGTTTGTTCAGCAGGCTGCCCAGTTCGACCATGACCCAGTTGGCGGCCAGTTTGGCGTCGCCGCTGATGGCCACGACCTGTTCGAAGTAGTCGGCCTGCTCACGGCTGGAGGCCAGCACGCTGGCGTCGTAGGCCGACAGACCGAACTGGCTCTGGAAGCGCTCGCGTTTCTGCGGCGGCAGTTCCGGCAGGGTGGCGCGGGTTTCTTCGAGGAAGGAATCCTCGATGACCACCGGCAACAGGTCCGGATCGGGGAAGTAACGGTAGTCGTTGGCTTCCTCCTTGCTGCGCATGGCGCGGGTTTCGTCTTTGTTCGGGTCGTACAGGCGGGTCTGCTGGATGACCTTGCCGCCGTCTTCGATCAGGTCGATCTGGCGCTGGATCTCGCTGTTGATCGCCTTCTCGATGAAACGGAACGAGTTGACGTTCTTGATTTCGCAGCGCGTGCCGAACTCGACCTGGCCTTTGGGCCGGACCGAGACGTTGCAGTCGCAACGCAGCGAGCCTTCGGCCATGTTGCCGTCACAGATGTCCAGGTAGCGGACCAGCGCATGCATGGCTTTGACATAGGCCACGGCTTCCTTGGCCGAACGCATGTCCGGCTCGGAAACGATTTCCAGCAGCGGTGTGCCGGCGCGGTTCAGGTCGATACCGGTCATGCCGCTGAAGTCTTCATGCAGGCTCTTACCGGCATCTTCTTCCAGGTGGGCACGGGTGATGCCGACGCGCTTGACGGTGCCGTCTTCCAGGGTGATATCCAGGTGGCCCTTGCCGACGATCGGCAGCTCCATCTGACTGATCTGGTAGCCCTTGGGCAGGTCCGGGTAGAAGTAGTTCTTGCGCGCAAAGACGTTGTGCTGGCCGATTTCGGCGTCGATAGCCAGGCCGAACTTGACGGCCATGCGCACGGCTTCCTTGTTCAGCACCGGCAGGACACCGGGCATGCCCAGGTCAACCAGGCTGGCCTGGGTGTTGGGCTCGGAGCCGAACGTGGTGGCGCTGCCGGAGAAAATTTTCGATTGGGTCGAGAGCTGGGTGTGAATCTCCAGCCCGATGACGACTTCCCATTGCATGTGTGTTTCTCCTCAGAAGCCTTCAGGTGCGCGGGTGTGCCAGTCAGTAACTTGCTGATACTGGTGCGCGACGTTGAGCAGACGGCCTTCCTGGAAATACGGGGCGAGCAATTGCACGCCGACCGGCAGTCCACCGGCAAAGCCTGCTGGCATGGACAAGCCCGGCAGACCCGCGAGGTTGGCGGTGATGGTGTAGAAGTCTTCCAGATATTCGGCGATCGGGTCGTTGGTCTTGGCGCCGATTTTCCAGGCCGGGTTAGGCGTGGTCGGGCCGAGAATGACGTCGACGTCAGCAAAGGCATTCATGAAGTCGTTCTTGATCAGGCGACGGATCTTCTGTGCCTGCAGGTAGTAGGCGTCGTAGTAACCGGCTGACAGCGCGTAGGCGCCCACCAGAATGCGGCGCTGCACTTCCGGGCCGAAGCCTTCGGCGCGCGAGCGCTTGTACAGGTCGGTCAGGTCTTTGGGGTCTGCGCAGCGATAGCCGAAACGCACGCCGTCGAAGCGCGACAGGTTGGACGAGGCTTCTGCCGGAGCGATGACGTAATAGGCCGGGATCGCGTGTTGCAGGTTCGGCAGGCTGATTTCCTTGATCACGGCACCGAGTTTCTTCAGTTCTTCGACACTGGCCATGACCAGGTCAGCGATGCGCGGGTCGAGACCGGCACTGAAGTACTCTTTCGGAATGCCGATACGCAGGCCCTGCAGCGACGCGTTCAGGTTGGCGGAGTAGTCCGGAACCGGTTCGTCGATGCTGGTGGAGTCCTGCGGGTCGAAACCGGCCATGCCTTGCAGCAGAAGGGCGCAGTCTTCAGCGCTGCGGGCCATGGGGCCTGCCTGATCAAGGCTGGAGGCGTAGGCGATCATGCCCCAGCGCGATACACGACCGTAGGTTGGTTTCAGGCCGGTGAGGTTGGTCAGGGCCGCGGGCTGGCGAATCGAACCCCCGGTATCGGTGCCGGTGGCCGCAGGCAGCAGGCGTGCAGCCACAGCCGCCGCCGAACCGCCGGACGAGCCGCCGGGCACGTGTTCCAGGTTCCACGGGTTCTTCACCGCGCCGTAATGGCTGGATTCGTTGGCCGAACCCATGGCGAATTCGTCCATGTTGGTCTTGCCCAGGGTCACGGTGCCCGCAGCGGCCAGTTTGGCGACCACGGTGGCGTCGTAGGGCGAGGTGAAGTTGTCGAGCATCTTCGAGCCGCAGCTGGTGCGTACGCCCTGGGTGCAGAACAGGTCCTTGTGGGCCAGCGGGGCACCCAGCAGGGCGCCGTTCTCGCCCTTGGCGCGGCGGGCATCGGCAGCCTGAGCCTGGGCGATGGCCAGGTCGTCGGTGCGGGTGATGAAGCTGTTGAGCTGAGGGTCGAGCTGGGCAATGCGCGCCAGCAGAACACGGGTCAGTTCTTCAGAAGAAAACTTTTTTTCGGCGAGTCCGCGAGCGATCTCGGCCAGAGTCATTTGATGCATAAAAGGCTCAATCCCTTACTCGATGACTTTCGGAACCAGATAAAGGCCGCTTTCGACCGCCGGTGCGATGGCTTGATATGTATCGCGACGATTGGGCTCGGTTACGGCGTCCTCGCGCAGGCGCTGGGAGGCTTCCAGGGGGTGGGCCAGGGGTTCGATACCGCTGGTATCGACGGCCTGCATCTGGTCAATCAGGCCCAAAATGCTGTTCAGTGCTTCAGTAGTACGCGGGATATCGGCGTCATTCAGGCCAAGTCGGGCCAGATGAGCGATTTTTTCCACGTCGGAGCGATCAAGCGCCATGGGGTTCTCCTGTGGAATGCGCACGGATCCAGTCCGTGGGGCGGATTGCGGAACACGACAGGGTTTTTACGGTCAAAGGGCCGCGAACGTCTAGCGTCGTGCTCGGAAAACCACCAATTTAACATATTGGCTCCTTGCCCAAAATCCCTGTCGTTGTTAGAGTTTGCCGCACTTTTTTACCCACGCGCTCCCTAGGGTCCATTTCCCATGTTCAAGAAACTGCGTGGCATGTTTTCCAGCGATTTGTCTATCGACCTGGGGACTGCCAATACCCTTATTTACGTGCGTGAGCGCGGTATTGTTCTGAATGAACCTTCGGTTGTAGCCATTCGTACCCATGGCAACCAGAAGAGTGTCGTCGCCGTCGGGATGGAAGCCAAGCGCATGCTCGGCCGTACCCCGGGCAATATCGCTGCTATCCGCCCGATGAAAGACGGCGTCATCGCCGACTTCAGCGTCTGTGAAAAGATGCTCCAATACTTCATCAACAAGGTTCACGAAAACAGCTTCCTGCAGCCAAGCCCTCGGGTGCTGATCTGCGTACCGTGCAAATCCACCCAGGTTGAGCGCCGCGCCATTCGCGAGTCGGCCCTGGGTGCTGGCGCCCGCGAAGTCTTCCTGATCGAAGAGCCAATGGCCGCCGCTATCGGTGCCGGCCTGCCGGTCGAGGAAGCACGCGGTTCGATGGTTGTCGATATCGGTGGTGGTACCACTGAAATCGCGCTGATCTCCCTCAACGGTGTGGTCTATGCCGAATCCGTACGTGTGGGCGGCGACCGTTTCGACGAAGCGATCATCACTTACGTGCGTCGCAACTACGGCAGCCTGATCGGTGAATCCACCGCCGAGCGCATCAAGCAGGAAATCGGTACCGCTTATCCGGGCGGCGAAGTCCGTGAAGTGGACGTGCGCGGCCGTAACCTGGCCGAAGGCGTACCACGTGCCTTCACCCTGAACTCCAACGAAGTGCTGGAAGCGTTGCAGGAATCCCTGGCAACCATCGTTCAGGCCGTGAAAAGCGCGCTGGAGCAGTCGCCTCCGGAACTGGCTTCGGACATCGCCGAGCGCGGTCTGGTGCTGACCGGTGGTGGCGCCCTGTTGCGTGACCTCGACAAGCTGCTGGCTCAGGAAACCGGCCTTCCGGTGATCGTCGCCGAAGACCCGCTGACCTGCGTGGCTCGTGGTGGCGGTCGTGCCCTGGAGATGATGGACAAGCACACCATGGATCTGCTTTCCAGCGAGTGATCGCCGGAAAAACACTTCATGGCAGCCTTTGAATACAGGTAGCGCTTTGTGCTACCTGTATGCTTTGCGCTGGCGCCGAAATCTGGCGCTCACCTTCTCTACTGTCCTGGCCGGTCCAATGCCGCATGAATAAGCACAGCCACGTACAGCTCAGCCCATCGGATGCATGCCCGGGAGGAGCCTATTAAACCGCTCTTCGCAAAAGGCCCGTCCCTGGGCGTGCGCCTGTTGGCAGTGGCCGTTTTTTCGGTAGCACTGATGGTGGTCGATGCGCGGTTTGAATTGCTCAAGCCGCTGCGCAGCCAGATGTCACTGGTGCTGATGCAGTCCTACTGGGTGGTCGATCTGCCCTCGCGTCTGTATCAAAACGTTGCCAGCCAGTTTGGCGGCCGTACTGAACTGATCGCCGAAAACGAAAAACTCAAGACCGAGACTCTGCTGTTGCAGGGGCGCCTGCAGAAGCTGGCGGCCCTGACCGAGCAGAATGTGCGTCTGCGCGAGTTGCTCAATTCCTCGGCACTGGTCAACGAGAAGGTCGAAGTGGCCGAGCTGATCGGCATGGACCCCAACCCCTTTACCCATCGCATCATCATCAACAAGGGTGAGCGCGATGGCGTCGTGCTGGGCCAGCCGGTGCTTGATGCCCGTGGCCTGATGGGCCAGGTGGTCGAGTTGATGCCGTATACCTCGCGGGTTCTGCTACTGACCGATTCGACCCACAGCATTCCGGTACAGGTCAACCGTAACGGCCTGCGCGCCATCGCCAGTGGCACCGGTAATCCGGAGCGCCTGGAGTTGCGCCATGTGGCGGATACTGCGGACATCAAGGAAGGCGACCTGCTGGTGAGTTCCGGCCTTGGTCAGCGTTTCCCTGCCGGTTACCCGGTGGCGACGGTCAAGGAAGTGATTCATGACTCCGGCCAGCCTTTCGCCATTGTCCGCGCCGTGCCGACTGCGGCCCTGAACCGCAGCCGTTATCTGCTGCTGGTGTTCTCCGACGGCCGCTCGCCGGAAGAACGCGCTGCCGATGCGGCCAAGGCCCAGGAAAATATCGAGCGCGGCGCGGAGCCGGGCACGTCGGCAGCCCCTGCGGCAGCGGCGACGCCCGTGACGGCGCCAGCGCCGGCGAGTTCCCCGGCCAACCATGTGGTGCCGGGTACTGCGCCGTTGACCATCCCCGAGGTCCCGACGGTGACCCTGATTCCGGCTGCGGCTCCGGTCAAGCCTGCGCGCAAGCCGACCCGGCCTGCGGCGAGCCGGCCGCCTGCGGCGCCGGGCACAGCGCCGGCGACCGGTACCCGGGAGCGAAACGATGGTTAATCTGGCTCCTTCACGCAATGGCTGGGTTGTCTGGTTCTCGTTTCTGCTGGGGCTGTTGCTGAGCGTTTCGCCGCTGCCGCAGTTCATGGAAATTTTTCGGCCACTGTGGCTGGCGCTGTTACTGACCTTCTGGACCCTGGCCCTGCCGCACAAGGTCGGCATGACCACGGCCTGGGTGCTGGGCCTGATGGAAGACGTGCTGTATGGCACGTTGCTGGGGCAGAACGCCCTGATCCTGAGCCTGATCACCTTCCTGGTAATGTCCTTGCAGCAACGCTTGCGCATGTACCCCATGTGGCAGCAATGCCTGATCCTGCTGGTTATCTTCGGCCTGGCGCAATTGGCGCAACTCTGGCTCAGCGCCTTGACCGGTAATCGTCAGCCGACGCTGGCGTTGCTGTTGCCAGCATTGGTCAGTGTCCTGCTGTGGCCTTGGGTGAGCTACGGTATGCGTGGCCTGCGCAAGCGTTTGAAAATCAATTGAGCGCTGCGTGGTTACGGCTGGCATGAGGCTGGCCGTCACCATGACCACTGACATGGAGAAGTCTGGATGTCCCCCCTTTATCTTGCCTCCGGCTCGCCACGTCGCCGTGAGCTGCTGACCCAGATCGGTGTGCCTTACACCGCTCTGAGCGCCGAAATCGATGAGACCCCCTTTGCTGATGAGCAGCCCCTGGCCTACGTCGAGCGCCTGGCGCGCGGCAAGGCCCAGGCCGGGCTGGCGGCGCTGAGTGCTGCATCCGAAGCCTGCGTGCTCGGTGCCGATACGGCGGTGGTGTTGGACGGGCGCATTCTCGGCAAGCCGCTGGACGAAGCCGATGCCCGCGCCATGCTCACTGCGCTTTCCGGGCGCGAACACCAGGTGCTGACCGCCGTGGCCGTGGCCAATCGGCAGGGCAGTGAGGCGCTGGTGGTGAGCAGTTACGTACGTTTTCGGCCGATCCGCGCCGAGGAAATTCAGGCCTACTGGGCCAGCGGCGAACCCCGTGACAAGGCCGGCAGTTATGCCATTCAGGGCCTGGCGGCGATCTTTGTCGAGGCGCTGCAAGGCAGTTATTCGGCGGTAGTCGGCCTGCCTTTGTGTGAAACCGCAGAACTGCTGAGCCGTTTCGGCATACCCTGTTGGCAATGCCTGGAAGGTGAAAAGCCATGAGTGAAGAGATTCTGATCAACATCACGCCGATGGAATCACGCGTGGCTGTGGTGGAAAACGGTGTTTTGCAGGAAGTCCATGTCGAGCGGACCCAGCGTCGCGGGATCGTCGGCAATATCTACAAGGGCAAGGTAGTGCGGGTGTTGCCTGGCATGCAGGCGGCGTTCATCGATATCGGCCTGGACCGGGCGGCGTTCATTCACGCCTCGGAAATTTCCATGCGCGAAGGCCCGGCCGTGGAGAGCATTGCTTCCTTGGTGCACGAGGGCCAGAGCCTGGTGGTGCAGGTCACCAAAGATCCGATTGGCAGCAAGGGCGCACGCCTGACCACTCAATTGTCGATCCCGTCGCGCTATCTGGTGTACATGCCGCGCACCGCCCATGTCGGTATCTCGCTGAAGATCGAAGACGAAGGCGAGCGCGAGCGGCTGAAGAAAGTCGTCAGCGACTGCGTGGCCCTGGAAGGGATCAAGGAAGCCGGTGGCTTCATCCTGCGTACGGCCGCCGAAGGCGCCGGTGCCGATGAAATTCTCATGGACATCCGCTACCTGCGGCGCCTGTGGGACCAGATCGGCGAGCAGATCAAGACCATCAGCCCGCCCAATGTGATCTACGAAGACCTAGGCCTGGCCCTGCGCACCCTACGCGATCTGGTCAGCCCGAAGATCGAGAAAATTCGTATCGACTCGCGGGAAACCTTCCAGAAGACCACGCAGTTCGTCGCTGAACTGATGCCGGAAATCGCCGACCGCCTGGAGCACTACCCCGGCGAGCGGCCGATCTTCGACCTCTATGGCGTCGAGGATGAAATCCAGAAAGCCCTGGATCGTAAGGTGCCGCTCAAGTCCGGCGGCTATCTGGTAATCGATCCGGCTGAGGCCATGACCACCATCGACGTTAATACCGGCGCCTTTGTCGGTCATCGCAATCTTGAGGAAACCATCTTCAAGACCAACCTCGAGGCGGCCACCGCCATCGCCCGTCAGATGCGCCTGCGCAATCTGGGCGGGATCATCATCATCGACTTCATCGACATGGAAGACGGCGAGCATCAGCGCCAGGTCCTGCGCACCCTGGAGAAACAGCTGGAGCGCGATCACGCCAAGACCAACATCATCGGGATTACCGAGCTGGGCCTGGTGCAGATGACCCGCAAGCGCACCCGTGAGAGTCTGGAGCAAGTGCTGTGCGAGCCGTGCAACAGTTGCCAGGGGCGCGGCAAGCTGAAGACCCCGGAAACCATCTGTTACGAAATCTTCCGCGAGATCCTGCGCGAGGCCCGCGCCTACCAGGCCGTGGGCTATCGTGTACTGGCCAACCAGCGGGTGGTGGACCGTCTGCTCGATGAAGAATCGGGTAATGTCGCGGAATTGGAGGGCTTTATTGGCCGAACCATCCGCTTTCAGGTAGAAACCATGTATTCCCAGGAACAATACGACGTTGTTTTGCTCTGAGTTCGCAGCGCTCTCGCGAGCCTGAACCCCGTGCAGCCGACGGACCTGTGGCAAGGACGCCCTTATAACGAGATCGATGCGTGGCAATTGAGCAATCCCGGAACCTATTGATGTCTGCAAAAACGAGCCGGGTTATCCCACCCCTGTGTGGGAGCGCTCTGATATGCAACGTCTGACCCGCCTTTCGGCAACGCTGACCCGTTGGGGCTTGAGCCTTTGCGCGCTGATTCTGGTGCTGGCGGCGTTGTATGTCAGCCTGGGGCGGCAATTGGCGCCCCTGGTGGCGGAATATCGCACTGATATCGAGAGCAAGGTCGCCACGGCGCTGCAAATGCCGGTGAGTATCGGTGGCCTCGAAGGCACCTGGCACGGTTTTGCGCCGATATTCGTCGCCCGCGATGTGGTGGTGGGGCAGGGCAGCAATTCCATGCGCCTGGAGCATGTGCGCGCTGTGCCGGACTTCTGGGCCAGCGTTCGCGCCCGGCAGGTGCGTATTGCTCGTCTGGAACTCGATGGCCTGCAACTGAGCCTCAAGGAAGACCAGGACGGCCACTGGGCGCTGCAAGGTCTGCCGGTCAGCGACGACAAACCCTTCGATCCGCAGCAGTTGCTGACCCAAATGCAGGTTATCTCGCGGTTGACGCTGTTCGACAGCCAGTTGACCCTGCAACCCTTCGAGCAACAGCCGCAGACCTTCAAGTACATCAGCCTCAGCCTCAAGACCGGCAGCGTCAATCAGCGCCTGGATGCCCGCGTAACCTTGCCTGATGGTCAGCCCCTGGCCCTCAACGTGCGCTCGCATATCCGTGCCAGCGAGTGGCGCGACGGCAACGCCGATCTCTACCTGAGCCTGCCGCAAAGTGACTGGGCGCACTGGCTGCCAAAAAGCCTGACCAAACAGTGGAATTTCGACACCCTGCAGGCCGGTGGCGAGCTGTGGCTGAGCTGGGCCAAAGGCACGATGCAGAGCGCTGCGCTGCGTCTGAATGCACCGACCATCAAGGCCGCCTATGCCGATCGCAAGCCGGCCAAGATCGGTAACCTGGCGCTCAATGCCTGGCTGCAACGCACTGACAAGGGCTTCAGCCTGACCCTGGGTTCCCTGGCAATGAGCCTGGGCAGCAACCGTTGGGAAAGCCGCATTCAACTGACCCAGGAAGAAGCTACCGCCGGCACTGACGAGCTGTGGCACGTACAGGCCGACCGCCTGGACCTGACCCCGCTGATGCCGCTGTTCGACGCCCTGGTGCCGGTGCCTGACGGCGCGAAAGTCGCCTTGGACAACCTCAAGTTTACTGGCGCCCTGACCAACGTGCTGCTCGATTTCCGCCCAGGTGTGGAGGGCGACAAGAAGCTGATGTTCGCCGCCAACCTCGACAAACTCGGTTTCAATGCCTATCACGGCGCTCCGGCGGCCGGGAATGTCAGCGGCGCCATCAGCGGCGACCTCGGCCAGGGCGAGCTGCGCCTGGCTACGGACAACTTCATGCTGCATCTGGCGCCGATCTTCGCCAATCCCTGGACCTATACCAAGGCCAACGCGCGCCTGACCTGGCACCTGGACAAGGAAGGCTTCACCCTGATCGCCCCGTACATCAAGGTGCTTGGGGATGAGGGCAAGATTGCTGCCGACTTCCTGATCCGCCTGCACTTCACCCACGATCAGGAAGACTACATGGACCTGCGGGTCGGTATGGTCGATGGCGATGGCCGTTACACCAGCAAATACCTGCCTGCGGCGTTGAGCCCGGCGCTGGACAGCTGGCTGCGCACGGCCGTGCTGGGCGGCGCAGTGGATCAGGGCTTCTTCCAGTACCAGGGCTCGCTCGATCACGGCGCCATGGATGCGGCACGGGTGATCAGCTTGTTCTTCAAGGTGCGTAACGCCACCCTCGATTTCCAGCCCGGCTGGCCGCAGCTCACGGGCGTGGATGGCAATGTCTTCGTGGAAAACAGCGGCGTGCGCATCAAGGCCAGCAAGGCGCAGATGCTCAACACCCAGGTCAGCAATGTACTGGTCAATATTCCCCATGTACCTGCCGGGCAGAGCAGCCACCTGTTCGTCGATGGCGACTTCAATGGCACCCTGGCCGATGGCGTGAAGATCCTCCAGACCGCACCGATCGGCACGGCCAGCACCTTTGCCGGCTGGACTGGCGACGGCCCGCTCCAAGGCAAGCTGAAACTCGATGTGCCGCTGGTCAAAGGCCAGGAAGCGAAAATCGGTGTGGATTTCAGCACCGATAACGCCCGCTTGAAGATTGCCGATCCGGTGCTGGAATTCAGCCAGCTCAAGGGCGATTTCCGTTTTGACAGTACCAAAGGGCTGAGCGGCAAGAACATCAAGGCTCAGGCCTTCGACCGCGCGATCACAGCCGAGATCATTGCCGACGGCAAGCCCGGCGCACCGATCACCCGGATCAATGCCAGCGGCCTGGTGGCACAGAAGCGCCTGAACGACTGGCTCGGTATCACCCAGCCGCTGCCGGTGTCCGGCGATTTGCCTTATCAACTGCAAGTGACCCTGGGCGGCGCCGACAGCCAGCTGAAGATCAACTCCAACCTCAAGGGCCTGGTGGTGGACCTGCCAGCGCCTTTTGGCAAGACCGCCGACGAAACCCGCGACAGTGAGTTCCGCATGAGCCTGCAAGGACCTGAGCGCCGCTATAACGCGCTGTACGGCAACCTGGCCAGCCTGGCCTACAGTGCGCCTGCCAGCACGCCTGCCGACGGCCGTGGCGAGCTGTTGCTCGGTGACGGCACGGCGGCGGTCCCGGATGGCAAGGGTCTGCGGATTCGCGGCAGTTTGTCGGAGCTGGATGTAAACACCTGGAAAGCCACTGCCGGCCGTTATGCTGGCAATGATCCGGGCGGTAGCGCCAAATTGTTGAGCGGCGTCGATCTGCAGATCGGCAAGCTGATCGCCATGGGCACTACCCTCGATCAGGCGCGGGTGCAGCTCAAACGCGACACCGCAGCCTGGAACCTGACCCTGGACAGCACCGTAGCCAAGGGCAATGCCAGCCTGCCCGATGCCAAGGCCGCGCCGATCGGCATCGATATGCAGTACGTGCGCCTGCCTGCGCCAGACCCGGCTGCGGCAGTGGTCGAGAATGCGCCGGACCCGCTGGCCGACGTCGATCCCCGGCAGATTCCGGCGCTGAATATCAATATCAGCCAACTGTTCCAGGGCGATCAACTGGTCGGCGCCTGGTCGCTCAAGGTGCGCCCGACCACCAACGGTATCCAGCTGGCCGATCTGAACATGGGCCTCAAGGGTATGTTGCTGCTGGGTGACGGCGGCTGGGAAGGCGCGCCGGGGTCCACCAGCAGCTGGTACAAAGGCAGGATAAGCGGCAAGAACCTGGCCGATGTACTCAAGGGCTGGGGCTTTGCCCCGACGGTGACCAGCGAGAGTTTCGAACTGAACGTCGATGGTCGCTGGCCAGGCTCACCGGCCTGGGTCGGGCTCAAGCGTTACTCGGGCAGCCTCGACGCCACCCTTGAGCGCGGGCAGTTCGTCGAAGTGGAGGGCGGCGCCCAGGCGCTGCGGGTGTTCGGCCTGCTCAACTTCAACTCCATCGGCCGCCGTCTGCGCCTGGACTTCTCCGACCTGCTCGGCAAGGGCCTGAGCTATGACAAGGTCAAGGGCCTGCTGGTCGCCAGTGACGGCGTCTACGTCACCCGCAAGCCCATCACGCTGGCCGGGCCGTCGAGCAACCTGGAGCTGGACGGTACTCTGGACATGGTCAAGGACCGCGTCGACGCCAAGCTGCTGGTGACGTTGCCGGTGACCAATAACCTGCCGATTGCCGCATTGATCGTTGGTGCTCCCGCCATTGGCGGCGCGCTGTTCCTGGTGGACAAGCTGCTGGGCGACCGCGTGGCGCGCTTTGCCAGCGTGCAGTACAAGGTCGAAGGGCCGTGGAAAGAGCCGAAGATCACCTTCGACAAGCCTTTCGAAAAGCCGCAGTAACAAAGACGTCCCCCGTAGGGCCGGCTTGCTGGCGATCGAATGCGATGTGGGAGCGAGGCTTTCCCGCGAAGGCCATATGTCAGGCACAGAAAATGTGTCGGATGTAATGGCCTCTTCGCGGGCAAGCCTCGCTCCCACAGGGAATACCGCAAGGAGTAAAGTGCCTGTCATCACCGACAAGGAGTGCCCCCATGTCTTTTGCCGTTATCCAGATGGTCAGCCAGAGCGATGTCCTGGGCAACCTGGCCCAGGCTCGGCGTCTGCTCGAACAGGCGGCTGCGTCCGGCGCCAGGCTTGCAGTGTTGCCGGAAAACTTCGCCGCCATGGGCCGTCGCGACGTCGCTGATATCGGCCGCGCCGAGGCCTTGGGGCAGGGGCCGATCCTGCCATGGTTGAAAAGCACCGCCCGCGACCTCAAGTTATGGATAGTTGCCGGTACTTTGCCGCTGCCGCCGAGTGATCGGCCCGATGGCAAGGTCACGGCCTGTTCGCTGTTGATCGATGAACACGGCGAGCAGGTGGCGCGTTACGACAAGTTGCACCTGTTCGACGTGGATGTGGCCGATAGCCGCGGGCGTTATCGCGAGTCCGATGACTATGCTCACGGCAATAATGTCGTCGCGGTGGATACGCCGGTGGGACGCCTGGGCTTGAGCGTCTGCTACGACCTGCGCTTCCCCGAGTTATACACAGCCCTGCGAGCAGCAGGTGCCGAATTGATTACCGCGCCGTCGGCCTTCACGGCTGTGACCGGCGCGGCGCACTGGGACATTCTGATCCGGGCGCGCGCCATTGAAACCCAGTGTTACCTGCTGGCGGCCGCCCAGGGCGGGGTTCATCCAGGCCCGCGCGAGACCTGGGGCCATGCCGCCATTATCGACCCCTGGGGTCGGGTACTGGCCGAGCAGGCACAGGGCGAGGCGGTCTTGCTGGCCCAGCGCGACAGTGAAGAACAGGCGTCCATCCGGGCGCGGATGCCGGTGTCCAGTCACCGGCGATTTTTTGTGCAGGACGCAGTGCGGCCTGCTTCGGAGTGAATATGAGCGACGTCTCCTCAGTCAGTGAACACCTTCTGGCGCCCGGTGGCCTGAACCTGGACAGCCTGCAATCGGTGCTGGGCGAACTGGCCGGCCCGGGTATCGACGCTGCCGACCTGTATTTCCAGGGGCAGATTTCCGAGTCCTGGTCCCTGGAAGACGGCATCGTCAAGGAAGGCAGCTTCAACCTCGACCAGGGTGTCGGCGTGCGTGCGCAATCGGGCGAGAAAACCGGTTTTGCCTATAGCAACGCCATCACCCTGGAAGCCTTGAGTTCGGCGGCCAAGGCGGCTCGTTCGATCTCCCGCGCCGGGCAACACGGCACCGTCCAGGCCTTTACCAGCCAGGACGTGGCCCAGCTCTATGCTCCGGATAATCCCCTGGAAGTCATGACCCGCGCGGAAAAGGTCGAGCTGCTCAAGCGCATCGACGTCGCCACCCGTGCCCTGGACCCGCGCATTCAGCAGGTGTCGGTAAGCATGGCCGGGGTCTGGGAGCGGATTCTGGTGGCTTCCACCGACGGCAGCCTGGCGGCCGACGTACGTCCGCTGGTACGGTTCAACGTCAGCGTCATCGTCGAACAGAACGGCCGCCGCGAGCGCGGTGGTCACGGCGGCGGCGGGCGTACCGACTATCGCTATTTCCTCACTGACGACCGCGCCATGGGCTATGCCCGCGAAGCGCTGCGTCAGGCGCTGGTCAATCTCGAAGCGATTCCGGCGCCAGCGGGTACGCTGCCTGTGGTGCTGGGCTCGGGCTGGTCCGGCGTGCTGTTGCACGAAGCCGTCGGCCACGGTCTGGAAGGTGACTTCAACCGCAAGGGCAGTTCCGCTTACAGCGGCCGGGTCGGCGAGATGGTGGCTTCCAAGCTGTGCACCATCGTCGACGATGGCACTCTGGCCGGGCGCCGCGGCTCCCTGAGCGTCGATGACGAAGGCACTCCGACCGAATGCACCACGCTGATCGAGAACGGTGTGCTCAAGGGTTACATGCAGGACAAGCTCAATGCCCGCCTGATGGGCGTAGCCCGCACCGGCAACGGTCGTCGCGAGTCCTATGCGCACCTGCCGATGCCGCGCATGACCAACACCTACATGCTTGGCGGCCAGAGCGATCCGGCCGAGATCATCGCGTCGGTCAAGCGCGGCATCTACTGCGCCAACCTGGGCGGTGGCCAGGTGGATATCACCAGCGGCAAGTTTGTCTTCTCCACCAGCGAGGCCTACCTGATCGAAGACGGCAAGATCACCGCACCGGTCAAGGGCGCGACCCTGATCGGCAACGGCCCGGAGGCGATGAGCAAGGTGTCGATGGTCGGTAACGATCTGTCGCTGGACAGCGGCGTGGGGACGTGTGGCAAGGACGGGCAGTCGGTGCCGGTGGGCGTGGGGCAGCCGACGTTGAAGATCGATGCGATCACGGTCGGTGGTACTGGCGGTTAATTGGCAGAACCTGTGAGCACTGGCTTGTGTGTGGGACCGGCTTTAGCCGGGAAGCGGCTCGTACATTCGCTACATATGTGTCGAATGTAATGCAGTCTTCCCGGCTAAAGCCGGTCCCACAGAGTCAAAATCCCACTGTCGGTGGGAAGTGAGGCAGGACTCAACGCAATCCGCGTTGTGTCTCGTCCAGCTCACGGATGTATTTGAAGATTTTGCGGGTCGAAGCTGGCGGCTTGTTCTGTGCCAGTTCGTGCTGGGCCTGACGGATCAGGGAGCGCAGTTGCTGGCGATCAGCTTCGGGATATTCGGCAACGAACTTCTCCAGCACGTCGTCGGCGCCAGTGATCAGGCGATCACGCCAGCGTTCCAGATTGTGGAAGCGTTCGTTGTATTGGCGAGTGGAGGCATCGAGTTGGTCGAGCAACACCAGAATGGCGTCCAGGTCCTGGTCGCGCATGAGTTTGCCGATGAACTGGATGTGCCGTTTGCGCGCGATATGCGCCGTGTGCTTGGGCGCGTCGGCCAGGGCCTTGCGCAGCGCATCGGTCAGCGGCAGCTTGGCCAGTACATCGGCCTTGAGTGTGGTCAGGCGCTCGCCCAGATCAACGAGAGCGTGAAGTTCACGCTTGATCTGGGTTTTGCTTTTCTCCCCGTCGAGGGAGTCGTCGTAAGAATCAACCATGGGGGCCGTCCGAAAATAAACGCCGCCATGATAACCAGTCGAGGGCCGCTTGTCCGGCCCGCTCGGTATTCGGTCTGTGCCGAAAGCAGAATTTGATGGAGAAAGTCATGAGTGCATCCCAAAGCGTCGGCCCGCAGGCCCTGCCCGAACTGCAGGAGCAGGTCGAGCAAATCATCGCCGAAGCCCGTCGCCAGGGCGCCAGCGCCTGTGAGGTAGCGGTGTCGCTGGAGCAGGGGCTGTCGACTTCGGTGCGTCAGCGCGAGGTCGAGACGGTCGAGTTCAATCGTGACCAGGGTTTCGGTATTACCTTGTATGTGGGCCAGCGCAAAGGCTCGGCCAGCACCTCGGCCAGTGGCGCCGACGCCATTCGCGAGACGGTTGCCGCTGCTTTGGCCATCGCCAAGCACACGTCCGAGGACGAAAGCTCGGGCCTGGCCGACGCCGCTCTGATGGCCAAGGACCTGCCGGACTTCGATCTGTACCACGCTTGGGACATCAGCCCCGAGCAGGCCATCGAGAAGGCGCTGATCTGTGAAGCGGCGGCGTTCGATGCCGACAGCCGGATCAAGAACGCCGACGGCACCACCCTCAATACCCACCAGGGCTGCCGCGTTTATGGCAACAGCAATGGCTTTGTCGGTGGTTATGCTTCGACTCGCCACAGTCTGAGCTGCGTGATGATCGCCGAAGGTGACGGCCAGATGCAGCGCGATTACTGGTATGACGTCAGCCGCCAGGGTGAACTGCTCGCCGATCCGCTGAGCATCGGCCGCAAGGCCGCTGAACGCGCCGCCAGCCGCCTGGGTGCGCGGCCGGTGCCGACTTGCGAAGTGCCGGTGCTGTTCTCCGCCGAACTGGCGGGTGGTCTGTTCGGCAGCTTCCTCGGGGCAATTTCCGGTGGCAACCTGTATCGCAAGTCGTCGTTCCTGGAAGGCACCATTGGCCAGCGCCTGTTCCCCGAGTGGCTGACCATCGACGAGCGCCCGCACCTGATGCGTGCCATGGGCAGCTCGGCGTTCGACAGCGACGGCCTGGCCACCTATGCCAAGCCGTTCGTCGAAAATGGCGATCTGGTGTCCTATATCCTCAGCACTTACTCCGGGCGCAAGCTGGGCCTGCCGAGCACCGCCAATGCCGGCGGCGTGCACAACCTGTACGTTACCCATGGCGCGGAAGACCAGGCGGCCCTGATCCGCCGCATGGGCCGCGGTCTGTTCGTCACTGAGCTGATGGGCAGCGGCCTGAATATGGTCACCGGGGATTACTCCCGTGGTGCGGCAGGTTTCTGGGTCGAGAACGGTGAAATCCAGTTCCCGGTGCAGGAAGTGACCATTGCCGGGAATATGCGCGACATGTTCAAACAGATCGTCGCCGTGGGCAGCGATCTGGAGCTGCGCAGCAATATCCGTACGGGTTCGGTGCTGATCGAGCGCATGACCGTAGCGGGGAGCTGAACCGCCCCGAATTGAAGTGATACCTGTGGGACCGGCTTTAGCCGGGAAAGGGCCGGTCCAACCGCTGCATCTCTTTGCTCAGATCAGCCGCTTTCCCGGCTAAAGCCGGTCCCACAAAAATCGCAGTTCAATTCATCTTTGTCCTTGTAGTGATTATCAATCTCATTTAATAATGAATATCATTTCAATAATGAGATTGAGTCATGGGCCTTGTTCTGCACGAATCTGCGCATTTGGACCACTGGCGTTTCCTGGGTGTGCGGGTGCGCTGCGCCCTCGATGCTGACGAACCCCGCTCAATCGAACATTACCTTGCCGAAGGGCGCTATCTGGCGCGCTTCACCGCCACGCCTCAGCCACTGATCGCCGAAACCACCTTGCGTCTTTTGCTCGATACCGCGCGCGACACGGTATTGCCCTGGCATTGGCGCTGCCTGTGTCTGGATCAGGCCTGGCGCCCCCTGCGTGACCTGCACGCTCTGGCGCAAACCCCGGCCCGTCGCGAACGCTATCAAGCCTGCGTCCACGAATTGGCCGCCTGCGTCCTGCAGCCTTCGATCACACCCCATGAACTCATAGCCGCCGGTCTTTGACCGACACCCGTCAGCGTCTCAGGAGGTATGTCATGCAGCATTGGAAACGCACCATTGAAGAGGCCAATCGCTGTTTCAATCGCGGCGATCTGGTTGATGCCCGTGAGCTGTACCTGCAGGCGCTGGCGCTGGCCCAGGTGTTGTTCGAGCGTTGGGCGAACGTGGATGAGGCGGTTGCCGCCTTCGTCATCTCGCACCACAACCTGGCGGATCTGCACCTGGCTCTGGGGCAGCCGGAGGAGAGCGCGGAGTACCTCTGCGCGGTTCATCAGCATTTGCTCCAGGTCATGCAGGAGCAGCGCCTGTCCCCGGCCTTGCGCCAGGCGGCGCTGCGTCACAGCAGCAAAACCTACATCGAGCTGCTCGGTTTCATCAGCGAATACGGCGAGTACCCACGCACTCACCGACTGCTCATCAGTGGCGGCGAGCAATCGCGCATGTCACTGCAGCGCAATGCTGCGGCCATCCCCGATTCCACCTACCCCGGCCACAATTACGGAGTTCATTGATATGCCTTATACCTTGCCTGCCTTGCCTTACGCCTACGACGCGCTGGAGCCGCACATCGACGCGCAGACTATGGAAATCCACTACAGCAAGCATCACCAGACCTATATCAACAACCTCAACGCTGCCGTCGAAGGCACCGAATGGGCTGAATGGCCGATCGAGAAGCTGATGGCAGCGGTGCAGCAGCTTCCAGAAAAACTGCGCCCGGCCGTGATCAATCAGGGCGGCGGGCATGCCAACCACTCGCTGTTCTGGGCGGTAATGGCGCCTGCCGCTGGTGGCTTGCCACAGGGCGAGGTGGCCAAGGCCATTGATGAGCAGTTGGGTGGCTTCGATGCGTTCAAGGACGCCTTCACCAAGGCTGCGCTGACCCGTTTTGGCAGCGGCTGGGCCTGGCTGAGCGTGACCCCGCAGAAGAAACTGATCGTTGAAAGCAGTGGCAACCAGGACAGCCCGCTGATGAATGGCAATACGCCGATCCTCGGCCTGGATGTCTGGGAGCACGCCTACTACCTGCTGTATCAGAACCGTCGTCCTGAATACATCAACGCTTTCTATAACGTGATCAACTGGGGCGAAGTGTCCAGGCGTTATCTGGCCGCCGTGGCCTGAGTCTCATATAACAAGAATTAAGGCAGTTTATGCGTCTGGATATTCATAAGGTCGGCAGGGGGCGAAGATTTCGCCGGGCGGCAGGATTGATTGTGTTTTTGCTCGGTGTCTTACTGTTGATTGGCCGGGCGCTGGGCTGGCTGGCTTTTTAACCTGTGGGACCGGCTTTAGCCGGGAAGACTGCATTACGGACAATGCACATGTATCGGATGTACGAGCCCCTTCCCGGCTAAAGCCGGTCCCACAGGGGCTGAGGCGTCGGCGGTTTACTCGCCTTCATCAAAGTAGTTATTGATCAACTCGACCAACCCATCCAGTGCCGCCTGTTCGTCATCGCCTTCGGTGTGCAGGTGGATGTCGGTGCCTTTGCCTGCTGCCAGCATCATGACTGCCATGATGCTCTTGCCGTCGACCATGCTTTCCGGGGTACGGCCGACCCTGATCTGACAGGGGAACTTGCCCGCCACGCCGACGAATTTAGCCGCTGCGCGTGCGTGCAGGCCGAGCTTGTTGATGATGGTGATTTGACGAGCGGGCATCGCAGTGAAAGTCCTTTCAGCTGAGGTCGCGGTGGCGGACCTGAACGTTCTTGAGGGATTGTTGCAGCACTCGGCCCAGGCGTTCCGTCAGATAGACCGAGCGGTGATGCCCACCGGTACAGCCAATCGCAATGGTGACGTAGGATCGATTGCTGGCGGCAAAGCGCGGCAGCCACTTGTTGAGGTAGGCAAAGATGTCCTGAAACATCTCTTCGACATCAGGTTGGGCCGCGAGGTAGTCGGCAACGGGTTGATCAAGCCCCGACTGCTCGCGCAGTTCGGGTTTCCAGTAAGGGTTGGGCAGGCAGCGTACGTCGAACACCACATCGGCTTCCACGGGCATGCCGCGCTTGAAGCCAAAGGATTCGATCAGGAACGCAGTGCCAGGCTCCGGTTTGTCCAGCAGCCGCAGTTTCAGGGTGTCGCGCAGCTGGTAGAGATTCAGGTGGGTCGTGTCGATGGACAGGTCGGCCAGATCGATGATCGGGCTCAACAATTTGCTCTCGTCACGTATCGCTTCAGCCAGGGAGCGATTGGCATTGCTCAGTGGGTGGCGACGACGGGTTTCCGAGAAGCGCTTGAACAGGGTGGCTTCGTCCGCATCAAGATAGATAACGTCGCAGCGGATATTGCGCGAGCGAACTTCTTCGAGCATTTGCGGGAAGCGGGTCAGGTGGCTGGGCAGGTTGCGCGCATCGATGGACACGGCGAGCATCGGCTCGGCCAGCTCGGTATTAATCAAGGCGCGTTCAGCCAGCTCCGGCAGCAGGCCGGCGGGGAGGTTGTCGACGCAATAGAAGCCGCTATCCTCCAGAACATCGAGGGCCGTGCTCTTGCCTGAGCCGGAGCGGCCGCTGACGATGATCATGCGCATGATCAGTTACCTTTGCCCTGCACTTTTTTGACCACTTCATAGAGGTCATCACTGCTTTTGGCGCTACGCAGTTCTTTGCGGGTTTCTGCGTTATCCAGCATGCCGGCGATCTGGCGCAACAACTCGAGGTGGGCGTCGGTGGCCGCTTCGGGGACCAGCAGGACGAACAGCAGATCGACAGGTGCGCCGTCGATGGCGTCGAAGTCGATGGGCTTTTCCAGGTGAAATACCGCGCTGACCGGGTCAATGCAGCCCTTCATCCGGCAATGGGGGATGGCGATGCCGTTGCCAAAACCGGTCGAACCCAGTTTTTCGCGGGCAACAAGGCTCTCAAACACCGTGCGATTATCCAGGGCAGCAATGTCATGGGTAATCAGTTCGGCGATTTTTTCGAGTACGCTTTTTTTACTGCCACCCGGCACGTTCACGAATGAACGGCCGGGGGTCAGGATATTTTCAAGTCGGATCATGTAGGTGGGGTATCAGCGCGCCGCTGCACCTTGCAGGCTGCGTTGCTGTTTTTCCTTATGCTTGAGCAATTGTCTGTCGAGCTTGTCGGTCAGGAGGTCGATCGCTGCGTACATGTCGGCATGTTCCGCGTTGGCGACCACCTCTCCGCCGGGGATGTGCAGGGTGGCTTCGATTTTCTGTTTCAACTTCTCGACCTCCATGATCACCTGCACATTGGTGATTTTGTCGAAGTGGCGCTCCAGTCGTCCGAGTTTCTCGGTGATGTAGTCGCGTAGGGCGTCGGTCACATCCAGTTGATGTCCACTGATGTTGACTTGCATACCGCTTTCTCCTTATTGCCAGTGCATAGAGAGGCAGGCTTATGCCTGCCACTGGAACGCTGCCAGCTTGCCATCGTCACATCAGGCGCTTGCGCTCACTGGACGGTGCTATCCCAAGTGATTCGCGGTATTTGGCTACTGTGCGACGGGCTACTTGAATGCCTTGTGCCTCCAGTAAACCAGCGATCTTGCTGTCACTCAACGGCTTTTTCTGATTTTCCGCAGCAACCAGTTTTTTGATGATCGCGCGGATGGCCGTGGACGAGCATTCTCCGCCTTCGGAGGTACTTACGTGGCTTGAGAAGAAATACTTCAGTTCGTAGATGCCGCGGGGGGTATGCATGAATTTCTGCGTGGTGACGCGGGAAATGGTCGATTCATGCATGCCGACCGCTTCGGCGATATCGTGCAGGACCAGAGGCTTCATCGCCTCGTCGCCGTACTCGAGGAAGCCGCGCTGATGCTCGACGATCTGGGTGGCGACCTTCATCAGGGTTTCGTTGCGGCTCTGCAGGCTCTTGATGAACCAGCGGGCTTCCTGCAACTGATTGCGCATGAAGGTGTTGTCGGCACTGGTATCGGCGCGACGGACGAAACCGGCGTACTGCGGATTGACGCGCAGGCGCGGCACCGACTCCTGATTGAGTTCGACCAGCCAGCGCTCGTTGTCCTTGCGCACGATCACGTCGGGGACCACGTATTCAGCTTCGCTGGACTCGATCTGTGAGCCCGGGCGCGGATTGAGGCTCTGTACCAGCTCGATGACCTGGCGCAGTTCTTCTTCCTTGAGCTTCATGCGGCGCATCAGTTGGGTGTAGTCGCGGCTGCCCAGCAGGTCGATGTAGTCGGTGACCAGGCGCTGAGCCTCGGCCAGCCAGCGGGTCTTGGCGGGCAGCTGGCGCAGTTGCAGCAGCAGGCATTCGCTGAGGTTACGCGCGCCGATGCCGGCTGGCTCGAATTGCTGGATACGGTGCAGAACCGCTTCTATTTCATCCAGTTCGATGTCCAGCTCGGGATCGAAGGCGTCGAGGATTTCTTCGAGCGTCTCGTCCAGGTAGCCCTGGTTGTTGATGCAGTCGATGAGAGTGACGGCGATCAGGCGATCGGTGTCGGACATTGGCGCCAGGTTCAGTTGCCAAAGCAGGTGGCTTTGCAGGCTTTCCCCGGCCGAGGTACGGGTGGTGAAGTCCCATTCGTCGTCGTCATTGCTGGGCAGGCTGCTGGCGCTGGTCTGGTAGACGTCTTCCCAAGCGGTATCCACCGGCAATTCGTTGGGGATGCGTTCGCCCCATTCACCGTCTTCCAGGTTGTCCACGGTTGGCGCGGATTCCTGCTGGTAGGTTGGCTCCTGGATCTCGGTGCTGGTTTTCGCTTCGACGTTGTCGGCCAGTGGGTCGGCGTTGTCGAAGTCGTCGCCTTCTTCCTGGCGTTCCAGCATGGGATTGGACTCCAGCGCTTCCTGGATTTCCTGTTGAAGGTCCAGAGTCGACAACTGAAGTAAGCGGATGGCCTGTTGCAGCTGCGGCGTCATCGTCAGCTGCTGGCCCATTCTCAAGACTAGCGATGGTTTCATGGCAGGGGCTAAACACCTTATTCGCCGGCGCACACGCGCCATCCACTACAGGGCGCCGGGGCGCCAACATAAGCAAATTATATGCCTGAAACCGAAGTGTTTGCCTAGAGTGTGATGCAATTAAAATTGCATCATCCCCGGCCCTCAGGCATTGCCCGTTGCAGGGCAGTGAAGCATCGCAGCCATCAGAGGCGAAATTCGTGTCCGAGGTAGACTTCTTTCACCAACTGGTTGGCCAGAATGGTTGCCGAGTCGCCTTCGGCGATCAGTTGCCCGTCGTTGACGATGTAGGCGGTTTCACAGATGTCCAGAGTTTCACGGACGTTGTGGTCGGTGATCAGGACGCCGATGCCCTTGGCCTTGAGGTGATAAATGATTTGCTTGATGTCGCCGACCGAAATCGGGTCTACACCGGCGAAGGGTTCGTCGAGCAGGATGAACTTCGGTGAGGTTGCCAGCGCGCGGGCAATCTCGACCCGGCGACGTTCGCCACCGGACAGGCTCATGCCCAGGTTGTCGCGGATGTGGCTGATGTGGAATTCCTGCAACAGGCTTTCCAGCTCTTTGCGGCGGGCAGCGGTATCCAGTTCCTTGCGGGTTTCAAGGATCGCCATGATGTTGTCTGCAACCGACAGCTTGCGAAAGATCGAGGCTTCCTGAGGCAGATAGCCGATACCGGCGCGGGCACGGCCGTGCATGGGCTGGTGGCTGACATCCAGATCGTCGATCAGTACGCGACCCTGGTCCGCCTGGACCAGGCCTACGATCATATAGAAGCAGGTCGTCTTGCCTGCGCCGTTAGGGCCGAGCAAGCCGACGATCTGACCGCTGTCGATGGACAGGCTCACATCGCGCACCACTTGGCGGGCCTTATAGCTTTTAGCCAAATGCTGGGCTTTCAGCGTTGCCATTTACTGGGCCTTCTGCGGAGTGTTCGGTGGAGTGGTTTTGTTCTTCGGCTGGATAACCATGTCGATGCGCGGACGTGGCGCGGTGACCTTGGCGCCATTGGCACGACCGGCGTTGACCACTTGCTTGACGGTGTCGTAGACGATTTTCTCGCCTTCGGAAGTGTTGCCATCGTTGATCACCTTGGCCTTGTCGATCAGCACGATGCGGTTCTGCGCGGCAAAGTACTGGATCGTTACGCCATAGGCCTGGACGATGGGTTTATCCACTTGGGGCTTCTGCTCGTAGTAGGCCAGGTTACCGACCGAAGTGAAGACGTCGACGTCACCCTGGGCGTTACGTGTGATGGTCACGGTGTTGCCGGTGATCTTCATGGTGCCCTGAGTGATGATGACGTTGCCCTTGTAGGTGGCAACGCCCTGCTTGTCATCGAGCTGAGCATCGTCAGACTGGATGTGGATTGGCTGATCGCGGTCGGTCGGCAGGGACCAGGCGCTCGCGCTTCCCAGTGCTGCACCCAGGCCAAGCAAAAAAGGAAGGGTATTAACGAGCCTCATACTGCCCTCTTACGTTGGATAGCAAGTTTATCTTGCTGTCATTCAAGTACGCTTTCATTCCCTTGGCCGTAGTCACACCGCCAGCGCCGTCGATTCTAACGGCTTGCTCGGTCTGCGCATATTGCTTCTGTGGGAATACAGTCATACGGCTACTGGTAATGATGGTGGTGCGGTTTCTTTCATCGGTGCGCGCAACGCGCACATTGTCGATCAGTTCGACCTGGTCGCCGCCCGAAGACACTTCTGCCTGTTTGCTCTGCACGTGCCATGGGAAGGCCGTGCCGCGATACATGAACATGTCCGGGTTGGTCAGCCAGCTCACGTCGGTGGCCTTGAGGTGCTCGACCTTGTCGGACGTCAGTTCATATTGCACGCCGCCATCGGGCAGGTACTGCACGGTATGGGCGTTGGTCGCATAGAAGTCGATGGCAGTGTCGTCGATGGTCGCCTTGGTCTTGTCCAGAAAGCTTTCCGGGTTGATGTTCCAGTAGCCTGCGGCCGCCAGCAGCAGGGCCAGCACTCCGAAGACCAGGAACGTACGAAATCTTTTGCTTAGCATAAATGGCTTCTATAAGTAGGCGGCGTTGGCCGCTTCGAGGCTGCCCTGAGCGCTGAGAATCAGCTCGCAGAACTCGCGCGCAGCGCCTTCGCCACCGCGTGCCCGGGTCACGCCATGGGCGTGTTGACGCACGAAGCTGGCGGCATTGGCGACGGCCATGCCCAGGCCGACACGACGGATAACGGGTAAGTCTGGCAGATCATCACCCAGATAGGCGACCTGTTCGTAACTCAAGTTGAGTTGGCCGAGCAATTCATCGAGTACAACCAGCTTGTCTTCGCGGCCCTGATACAGGTGCGGGATGCCCAGATTCTTCGCCCGGCGCTCGACCACAGGGGTCTTGCGTCCGCTGATGATAGCCGTGGTAACGCCTGCCGCCATGAGCATCTTGATGCCCTGGCCGTCGAGGGTGTTGAAGGTCTTGAATTCGCTGCCGTCTTCGAGGAAGTACAGGCGGCCGTCGGTCAGCACGCCGTCGACGTCGAACACGGCGAGTTTGATCTGTTTACCGCGTTGCAGCAGATCTGTGTTCATTTCGGCGCTCTCCATTACATGACGCCCGCGCGCAGAAGGTCCTGCAGGTTGAAGGCGCCCACCGGACGGTCGTCTTCGTCGACGACAATCAGCGCGCCAATCTTGTGGTCTTCCATGATTTTCAGGGCCTGGGCGGCGAGCATGTCGGCCTTGGCGGTCTTGCCGTGCAAGGTCATTACTTCGTCGATGGTGGTCTGGCGGATATCGATCGGGCGGTCCAGGGTGCGGCGCAGGTCGCCGTCCGTGAAGATCCCGGCCAGACGGCCATCGGTTTCCAGGATCGCGGTCATGCCCAGGCCCTTGCGGGTCATTTCTATCAGGGCGTCGCGCAGCAGGGTGCCGCGCTGCACCTGGGGCAGGTCATCGCCTGTGTGCATGACGTTCTCCACCTTGAGCAACAGGCGTCGGCCCAGTGCCCCGCCAGGGTGGGAGAAAGCGAAATCTTCGGCGGTGAAGCCGCGGGCATCGAGCAGGGCTACCGCCAGGGCATCGCCCATGACCAGCGAAGCAGTAGTCGAGGAGGTCGGTGCCAGGTTCAGCGAGCAGGCTTCATGCTCGACATGGGCGTTCAGGCTGATGTCGGCGGCCTTGGCCAGGGTCGATGTGGGGTTGCCGGTCAGGCTGATCATCTTGATGCCCAGACGTTTGATCAGCGGCAGCAGGGTGACGATTTCGTTGGTGGTGCCCGAGTTGGACAGCGCCAGAATGATGTCATCCCGGGTGATCATGCCCATGTCGCCATGACTGGCTTCGGCCGGGTGCACGAAAAAAGCCGGGGTGCCGGTGCTGGCCAGGGTTGCGGCGACCTTGCGGCCGATATGCCCGGACTTGCCCATGCCGACCACGACGACGCGGCCACGACTGGCCAGAATCATTTCGCACGCGCGCACGAACTCCGCATCGATAAAGCCCAGCAGGCCTTCTACGGCTTCCATTTCGAGGCGGATGGTGCGTTGTGCGGATTGAATCAGGTCGCTGGATTGGCTCATGGTGAAAATTGATCAGCCTGTAAAAAGGCGGCGATTATAACGGTAATGCACGATTCCCTCACGCTTGATCGTCGCACTTTGAATTTGCGCACATTTCTTGCGTGCGGCAGGCCGTAAATGCGGGCCATTTGCCATATCCCTGCATGTGCCAGGGATGTATCAAATATCTGTCCTCGTGCTGAATGAAGCAGGGTTCTCTCTTTGGCGTCCCTCTCATGCGGTGGTATAGTTCGCCGCTTGTTCGACCCACCTAGATAGCCTGTCCCCCTGCCATAGGGCTCGGCAGCTGAGAGTGAGGTTGTATCGCAAGGAGTCTAGATGAGCGCCGATAACGCCTACGCGATCGAGCTGAAGGGCGTGTCCTTCAAGCGCGGTACGCGCAGCATCTTCAATAATGTCGACATTCAAATTCCCAGGGGCAAGGTCACCGGCATCATGGGGCCTTCGGGCAGCGGCAAGACCACCTTGCTGCGTCTGATGGGGGCACAGCTTCGTCCGTCAAACGGTGAAGTCTGGGTCAATGGGCAGAATCTGCCGAAACTGTCGCGCAGTGATCTGTTCGATGCCCGCAAGCAAATGGGTGTTCTTTTTCAAAGCGGTGCCTTGTTCACTGATCTCGATGTCTTCGAGAACGTGGCCTTTCCGCTGCGTGTGCATACCGAACTTCCCGAAGAAATGATTCGTGACATTGTCCTGCTCAAGTTGCAGGCGGTGGGGTTGCGCGGCGCCATCGAGCTGATGCCCGATGAATTGTCCGGCGGCATGAAGCGGCGTGTGGCCCTGGCCCGTGCCATCGCCCTGGATCCTCAGGTGCTGATGTACGACGAACCCTTTGTTGGTCAGGATCCGATCGCCATGGGCGTGCTGGTACGCCTGATCCGCCTGCTCAACGATGCGCTGGGGATCACCAGTGTCGTGGTTTCCCATGACCTGGCCGAGACCGCGAGCATTGCCGACTACCTCTATGTGGTCGGCGACGGTCAGGTGCTGGGCCAGGGTACGCCGCAGGACCTGATGAACTCGGACAACCCGCGCCTGCGCCAATTCATGACCGGCGACCCGGACGGCCCTGTGCCGTTCCACTATCCGGCGCCGGATTTTCGCGAAGATCTTTTGGGGAAGCGCTGATGCGCAGAAAGTCATTACTGGACCGTGTTGCCCATCTGGGGCAAGGGGCCATTGAAACCGTCACGATACTGGGACGCTCAGGTTTGTTCCTGGTCCACGCCCTGCTGGGCCGTGGCGGGATTGGCGGCGGCTTTCAACTGCTGATCAAACAGTTGTACTCGGTGGGTGTCCTGTCGCTGGCGATCATCGTCGTATCAGGCATATTCATCGGCATGGTGCTGTCGTTGCAGGGTTTCAGCATTCTGGCCAAATACGGTTCCGAGCAGGCCGTTGGGCAAATGGTGGCATTGACCTTGCTACGTGAGTTGGGACCGGTGGTAACAGCTTTGCTGTTTGCCGGGCGCGCAGGTTCGGCGTTGACCGCCGAGATCGGCAATATGAAGTCCACCGAGCAGCTGTCGAGCCTGGAAATGATTGGGGTCGACCCGCTCAAGTACATCGTAGCGCCACGTTTGTGGGCGGGCTTCATCTCCCTGCCGGTGTTGGCGTTGATTTTCAATGTGGTGGGTATCTGGGGCGGATCCTGGGTGGCTATCGATTGGCTGGGTGTGTATGAGGGTTCCTTCTGGGCCAACATGCAAAACAGCGTCTCTTTTGCAGATGACGTAGCCAATGGTGTTATTAAAAGCATAGTCTTTGCTTTTGTGGTGACCTGGATCGCCGTGTTCCAGGGTTACGACTGTGAGCCCACTTCAGAAGGGATCAGCCGTGCCACGACCAAGACTGTCGTGTATTCCTCCTTGGCCGTATTGGGCCTGGACTTCATTTTGACCGCCTTGATGTTTGGAGATTTCTGATGCAAAACCGCACCATCGAAACAGGTGTCGGCCTGTTCCTGCTGGCCGGCCTGCTGGCTTTGCTCTTGCTGGCCCTGCGGGTCAGTGGTCTGACAGCTACGACGGCCAACGATACTTATAAACTTTATGCGTATTTCGACAATATCGCCGGTTTGACTGTCAGAGCGAAGGTGAGCATGGCCGGTGTCACCATCGGCAAGGTCACGGCAATCGATCTGGATCGTGAAAGTTTTACCGGGAAGGTGACGATGGAAGTGCAGAAGGGCGTGAATAACCTGCCAATCGATTCGACTGCTTCGATCCTGACAGCCGGGTTGCTGGGCGAGAAGTACGTCGGCCTCAGCGTCGGCGGCGATTCGAAGCTGTTGGCCGATGGCGGCGTGATTCACGACACCCAGTCGTCCCTTGTGCTGGAAGACCTGATCGGCAAATTCCTGCTCAACACAGTGAGCAAAGACGCTAAATGAGGATGTTTGACATGATCTCGACCTTGCGCCGCGGTCTGCTGGTCCTGCTGGCTGTAGTGCCAATGCTGGCCAACGCTGCGGCAGACCAGTCCGCCCATGATCTGGTGGACCGCACGACCAAGCAGCTGTTGAGTGACCTGGCTGCGAACAAAGAAACCTACAAAAGCAACCCGAGTGCTTTTTATGATGCGCTGAACGGTATCGTCGGCCCGGCCATCGATGCCGACGGCATTTCCAAGAGCATCATGACCGTCAAGTACTCGCGCAAGGCCACGCCTGCGCAGATGCAGCGCTTCCAGGAAAACTTCAAGCGCAGCCTGATCCAGTTCTACGGCAATGCCTTGCTCGAGTACAACAACCAGGGCATTACCGTATCGCCGGCGAAGGAAGAAGGCGCCGACCGGACCAGCGTGGATATGCAGGTCAAGGGTAATAACGGCGCGGTCTACCCGGTTTCCTACACCCTCGAAAAAATCGACGGCCAGTGGAAGGTGCGCAACGTGATTATCAACGGCATCAATATCGGCAAGCTGTTCCGTGACCAGTTTGCCGATTCGATGCAGCGTAATGGCAATGACCTCGACAAAACCATCGATGGCTGGGCCGGCGAAGTTGCCAAGGCCAAGGAAACCACCGTCGACGCCGCACAGAAGGCGCCACAAGGTGAGTGAGTCGCTCGTTCGCCTTGGTGCAGCCGGAGAGATCGAACTGGTCGGCGTGCTCGACTACCGCACCGGCCCGGCCCTGCGCAAGCAGGGTGCGGCGCTGATCAAGTCGAGCCAGGCACCGTCCGTGGTACTGGACTGCTCGGCAGTGGAGAAATCCAGCAGTGTCGGCCTGGCCTTGCTGCTGGCGTTCATGCGTGATGGCGCTGCTCTGGGTAAGGCTGTCAGCGTGCGCGCACTGCCGCTGGATATGCGCGAAATTGCCAAGGTGTCGGAGCTCGAAGCGCTTCTGCAACATTCATAATCGCCGTCTACTGAAAAGCCCTCTGTCCGGGTCCTGCTTTGCGGGGTTCGCATTGCACGGGCTTTTTTGTATGATGGCCGACCCGCGCGCGTAGGGCGCCGATTGAGGTTAAGCATGCAGGCCGTAGAAGTTAAGAGCTTTCTTGAAGCAAAGCTGGCCGAGACTCAGGTGGAAGTTGAGGGCGAAGGCTGCAATTTCCAGCTCAATGTCATCAGTGACGAACTGGCTGCCTTGAGCCCGGTAAAACGTCAGCAGCAGATTTATGCGCACCTGAACCCCTGGATTACCGATGGCAGTATCCACGCGGTCACCATGAAATTTTTCAGCCGCGCTGCATGGGCCGAGCGCACCTGAGCCAAAAGGCGTCGAGATTCCAATGGATAAACTGATTATTACTGGCGGCGTTCGTCTTGATGGCGAAATCCGCATTTCCGGGGCGAAGAACTCTGCCCTGCCGATTCTGGCTGCAACCCTGTTGGCCGATGGCCCGGTTGTGGTGCAGAACCTGCCGCACCTGCACGACATCACCACCATGATCGAGCTGTTCGGGCGCATGGGCATTGAGCCTGTGATCGACGAAAAGCTCAGTGTTGAAATCGATCCACGCACCATCAAGACCCTGATCGCCCCGTACGAACTGGTCAAGACCATGCGTGCATCGATCCTGGTGCTGGGGCCGATGGTTGCCCGTTTCGGCGAGGCTGAAGTTGCCCTGCCGGGCGGTTGCGCCATCGGTTCGCGTCCGGTTGACCTGCACATCCGTGGCCTGGAAGCCATGGGCGCGATCATCGACGTCGAAGGCGGCTACATTAAAGCCCGCGCTCCAGAAGGCGGCCTGCGTGGCGCGCACTTCTTCTTCGATACCGTCAGTGTGACCGGTACCGAGAACATCATGATGGCGGCCAGTCTGGCCAAAGGCCGCAGTGTGTTGCAGAACGCCGCGCGCGAGCCGGAAGTGGTCGATCTGGCCAACTTCCTCAATGCCATGGGTGCCAAGGTCAGCGGTGCTGGCACCGACACCATCACTATCGATGGCGTCGAGCGTCTGGGCCCTGCGACCTACAAGGTCATGCCTGACCGTATCGAAACCGGCACCTATCTGGTTGCCGCCGCCGTGACCGGAGGCCGCGTCAAGGTCAAGGACACCGATCCGACCATTCTTGAGGCGGTCCTGCTCAAGTTGCAGGAAGCCGGTGCTGAAATCACTACCGGTCCGGACTGGATCGAGCTGAACATGCACGGCAAGCGTCCCAAGGCCGTTAACGTGCGTACCGCGCCTTACCCGGCGTTCCCGACCGACATGCAGGCGCAGTTCATCTCGCTCAATGCTATCGGTGAAGGCACTGGCGCCGTGATCGAGACCATCTTCGAAAACCGCTTCATGCACGTGTATGAAATGCACCGCATGGGCGCGCAGATCCAGGTCGAAGGCAACACGGCGATCGTCACCGGTGTCGACCACCTCAAGGGCGCGCCAGTCATGGCTACCGACCTGCGGGCCTCGGCCAGCCTGGTGATCTCGGCGCTGGTTGCCCAGGGCGATACCCTGATCGACCGCATCTACCACATCGACCGTGGTTACGAGTGCATCGAAGAGAAGCTGCAAATGCTGGGCGCCAAGATTCGTCGCGTTCCGGGCTAGTAGCTGTGCGTCATCCGGTGCCAGCACCGGATGACCGAATTCGTTTTGCCCCGGGCCGCGTCACGGGTCCGGGTATTGTTCGACGCCGATTGCGTTCGGGCATACGTTTCCTGATAAGGACTTACGTTTTCCATGTTGACCATCGCACTGTCCAAGGGCCGCATCCTCGACGACACCCTGCCGCTTCTCGCTGAAGCGGGCATCGTGCCGACCGAGAATCCGGACAAGAGCCGCAAGCTGATCATCCCCACGACTCAGGACGATGTGCGCCTGTTGATCGTGCGTGCCACCGATGTGCCGACTTACGTCGAGCATGGCGCGGCCGACCTCGGTGTCGCGGGCAAGGACGTGCTGATGGAATACAGCGGCCAGGGCCTGTACGAGCCGCTGGACCTGCAAATTGCCAAGTGCAGGCTGATGACCGCCGGTGCCATTGGCGCGGTGGAGCCCAAGGGCCGCCTGCGCGTGGCTACCAAATTCGTCAACGTTGCCAAGCGCTACTACGCCGAGCAGGGTCGTCAGGTCGACATCATCAAGCTGTACGGCTCCATGGAGCTGGCACCACTGATCGGCCTGGCCGACAAGATCATCGATGTCGTCGACACCGGCAACACCCTGCGCGCCAACGGTCTTGAGCCCCAGGAGCTGATCGCGACCATCAGCTCGCGCCTGGTGGTGAACAAGGCTTCGATGAAAATGCAGCACGCCCGCATCCAGGCGCTGATCGACACCCTGCGCACTGCCGTAGAGTCGCGACACCGCGGCTGACTGACCCGCGCGACGCTACGTCGCGCCCAGCTATCCGTGTCATAGCCAAATTTCTCAGGTGCCCGCGCGGACGGCTTGGTAGCTTAACGGCACCTGAGCATTCGCCAATCAATGAGGCCCTCGCTATGACCACTTCCACTGCCATTCGCCGACTCGACGCTGCTGATCCGGATTTCGCCCGACATCTGGATCATCTGTTGAGCTGGGAAAGTGTGTCCGACGACTCGGTCAATCAGCGGGTGCTGGATATCATCAAGGCCGTGCGTGAGCGAGGCGATGCCGCTCTGGTGGAGTTCACCCAGCGTTTCGATGGCCTGCAAGTGCAGTCCATGAGCGAGCTGATCCTGCCACGCGAACGCCTGGAACTGGCCCTGACCCGCATCACCGAGCCCCAGCGCGAAGCCCTGGAAAAGGCCGCCGAGCGCGTGCGCACTTACCACGAGAAGCAGAAGCAGGACTCCTGGACCTACACCGAAGCCGACGGCACGGTGCTCGGCCAGAAAGTCACGCCGCTGGATCGCGCCGGCCTGTACGTGCCCGGCGGCAAGGCGTCCTATCCGTCATCTGTGCTGATGAACGCCATTCCGGCAAAAGTCGCGGGCGTGACCGAAGTAGTCATGGTCGTGCCGACGCCACGGGGTGAAATCAATGAGCTGGTGCTGGCCGCTGCCTGCATCGCGGGTGTCGACCGGGTATTCACCATCGGTGGCGCCCAGGCCGTTGCGGCCCTGGCCTATGGCACCGAAAGCGTGCCGAAGGTGGATAAGGTGGTCGGCCCCGGCAATATCTATGTCGCCACCGCCAAGCGCCATGTGTTCGGTCAGGTCGGTATCGACATGATCGCCGGTCCTTCGGAAATCCTCGTTGTTTGCGACGGCCAGACCGATCCGGACTGGATCGCCATGGACCTGTTCTCCCAGGCCGAGCACGACGAAGACGCCCAGGCCATCCTGGTCAGCCCGGATGCCGAATTCCTTGATCGCGTGGCGGCAAGCATTGCCCGTCTGCTGCCGACCATGGACCGTGCCGAGATCATCAATACCTCGATCAATGGCCGTGGCGCCCTGATCAAGGTGGCGGACATGCAACAGGCTATCGAAGTGGCCAATCGCATCGCGCCGGAGCACCTGGAGTTGTCGGTGGCCGATCCGGAAACCTGGCTGCCACAGATTCGCCATGCCGGTGCCATCTTCATGGGCCGTCACACCAGCGAAGCCCTGGGCGACTACTGCGCCGGTCCCAACCATGTTTTGCCGACCTCCGGCACCGCGCGCTTCTCCTCGCCACTGGGGGTGTATGACTTCCAGAAGCGTTCGTCGATCATCTATTGCTCGCAGGAAGGCGCGTCCGTACTCGGCCAGACCGCTTCGGTGCTGGCGCGTGGCGAGTCGCTGTCGGCCCACGCCCGCAGTGCTGAATATCGCATCACGGATCCGGCCTGGATCGCTGCCAATAAAAAGGATGGCCAATAATGAGTAAGTTCTGGAGTTCTTTCGTCAGCGATCTGGTGCCTTATGTGCCGGGTGAACAGCCGAAGCTGACCAAGCTGACCAAACTCAACACCAATGAAAACCCCTATGGCCCGTCGCCCAAGGCCCTGGCCGCCATGCGCGAGCAACTGACCGACGATCTGCGTCTGTACCCGGACCCCAACGGCGACCTGCTCAAGCAGGCGGTAGCGGACTACTACGGCGTGCAGCGCAATCAGGTGTTCCTCGGTAACGGTTCCGACGAGGTCCTGGCGCATATCTTCAATGCGCTGTTCCGCCACGACAAACCGCTGCTGTTCCCGGATATCAGCTACAGCTTCTACCCGGTCTACTGCGGCCTGTATGGCATCGGCTACGACGCCGTACCGCTGGACGAGCAGTTCCGTATCCAGGTCGGCGACTACACCAAGCCCAATGCCGGGATCATCATCCCTAACCCGAACGCGCCGACCGGCTGCCTGCTGGATCTGGATGCCATCGAGCAACTGGTCAAGGGCAGCCCGGATTCGGTCGTGGTGATCGATGAAGCCTATATCGACTTCGGCGGCGAGACGGCGATCTCTCTGGTTGATCGCTACCCGAACCTGCTGGTGGCCCAGACTTTGTCCAAGTCGCGTTCACTGGCCGGTTTGCGGGTCGGTTTCGCGGTGGGTCATCCGGACCTGATCGAGGCCCTGGAACGGGTCAAGAACAGCTTCAACTCCTATCCGCTGGATCGCTTGGCGATTGTCGGCGCCACGGCGGCCTTCGAGGATCGCGAGCACTTCGACTTCACTCGCAATGCCGTGATCGCCAGTCGCGAGGCCTTGGTCGAGCAGTTGCAGGGCAAGGGTTTCGAGGTGCTGCCGTCGGCGGCCAACTTCATCTTCGCCCGTCACCCACAGCATGACGCTGCCGGGATTGCTGCCAGGCTACGCGAGCAAGGGGTGATCGTGCGGCACTTCAAGCAGGAGCGCATCGCGCAGTTCCTGCGGATCAGCATCGGTACGCCGGAGCAGAACCAGGCGTTGCTGGATGGCCTGAAGGATATAGAGGGGTGAGGGCAGGTTGGAGCGAGGCTTGCCCGCGAAGGCTGCATTTCAGGTTCGGAAATCTATCGGATGTACCGACCTCTTCGCGGGCAAGCCTCGCTCCAACGAGCAAGACTGGCTATTTACTGTGCTTCCTCATTCGCCACCGGCGCCGGTGGCGGACGCAGGCCGACTTCGGCCATCAGCTTCAACTCCTTGCCGTTACGCATCACGCCGATGGCGATTTTCTCGCCGGGCTTGGTGCGGGCAACCTGATTCATCGAACGGCGGCCATCTCCGGCCAGTTCGCCGTTGATATTCAGAATCACATCACCCAACTGCAGGCCGGCTTTCTGGGCCGGACCATCGCGGAAGATCCCGGCGACAACGATGCCTGGACGATCCTTGAGACCGAAGGATTCCGCCAGCTCCTGGGTCAGGGGTTGAACTTCGATACCCAGCCAGCCTCGGATAACCTGACCGTGCTCGATGATCGACTTCATAACATCCAGTGCCAGTTTGGTCGGAATGGCGAAGCCGATGCCTTGTGAGCCGCCGGACTTGGAAAAGATCGCAGTGTTGATGCCGGTCAGGTTGCCGTTGGCATCGACCAGTGCGCCGCCGGAGTTGCCGGGGTTGATCGCCGCGTCGGTCTGGATGAAGTCTTCATAGGTGTTCAGGCCCAGTTGGTTACGGCCTGTGGCGCTGATGATGCCCATGGTCACGGTCTGGCCGACACCGAAGGGGTTGCCGATGGCCAGGGCGACGTCGCCGATGCGGATGTTGTCCGAGCTGCCGATGGTGATGGCTGGCAGGTTTTTCAGGTCGATCTTGAGTACCGCCAGATCGGTCTCGGGGTCGCTGCCGATGACCCGGGCGATGGTTTCGCGACCGTCCTTGAGAGCAACGACGATCTGGTCGGCGCCGGTGGTGACGTGGTTGTTGGTCAGCAGGTAGCCCTCAGGGCTCATGATCACGCCCGAGCCGAGGCTGGATTCCATGCGTTTCTGCTTGGGCAGGTTGTCGCCGAAGAAGCGGCGGAACTGCGGGTCTTCGAACAGCGGCTTGCTGGTCTTGTTGACCATCTTGGTGGTGTACAGATTCGCCACGGCCGGGGCCGCAATGCTCACGGCGTCAGCGTAGGACACCGGACCCTGCTGGACCTTGGTGGTTTGCGGGGCTTGTTGCAGGTTGACGTCCTGATTCGGCAGGCCGACCAATTGCGGGTAGTGCTGAATAATCAGCAGGGCGATGAGCACACCGGTCAGCAGGGGCCAACCGAAAAAACGCAGTGCCTTGAGCATTGAGCGAGTCCTGAGGGGGTAGAGGCGCGGTAAATTTTTGCCACAGCTGCGCCATAATGGCGGGCATTATACGAGCACCACGCATTGCTGAAATGCCTATTTAGGAGTCTTTTATGGCTGTTGCCCTGAGCACCCTGGTCGAGGAAGCGGATCGCTATCTGAACAGTGCCCGCATCCAGGATTACTGCCCCAATGGCCTGCAGGTCGAGGGACGTCCGCAAGTGATGCGCATCGTCAGCGGCGTTACGGCCAGCCAGGCCTTGCTGGACGCCGCTGTCGAGGCCCAGGCCGACCTGATCCTGGTCCACCACGGCTATTTCTGGAAGGGCGAGAACCCTTGTGTCGTCGGCATGAAGCAGCGTCGCCTGAAGACCTTGCTCAAGCACGACATCAGCCTGCTGGCCTACCATTTGCCTCTGGATCTGCATCCGGAAGTGGGCAACAACGTGCAACTGGCCCGGCAACTGGATATCACCGTCGAAGGCCCGCTGGACCCGGACAATGCCCGGATCGTCGGGCTGGTCGGCTCCCTGGCCGAACCGATGATGCCCCGGGATTTCGCGCGCAAGGTGCAGGATGTGCTCGGCCGCGAGCCGCTGCTGATAGAAGGCAGCGAGATGATTCGTCGGGTCGGCTGGTGCACCGGCGGCGGCCAGGGCTATATCGATCAGGGGATTCTCGCGGGCGTCGACCTGTTTCTCAGCGGTGAAGCGTCGGAACAGACCTTTCATAGCGCCCAGGAAAACGGCATCAGCTTCATTGCTGCCGGCCATCATGCGACCGAGCGCTACGGTGTTCAGGCCCTGGGAGACTATCTGGCCCGGCGCTTTGCCGTTGAACATTTGTTCATTGACTGCCCAAATCCGATATAGCCACCCAAACGAGAGGCTATATCCATAGATCGTTTCGATCTATCCGCCCCGCTGATTAGAAGCAGGCTGCGTGTTAAAGTGCGCGGCTCGAACACGGCCCGCAGGCCGCCCCGCAAGCTGATGCTTGCGGTCCATAACGAATGCAATCCGTGAGTAGCCATGGTCGACAAACTGACGCATCTGAAACAGCTGGAGGCGGAAAGCATCCACATCATCCGCGAGGTCGCCGCCGAGTTTGATAACCCGGTGATGCTGTACTCCGTCGGTAAAGACTCTGCCGTGATGCTGCATCTGGCACGCAAGGCTTTTTTCCCGGGCAAGCTGCCGTTCCCGGTGATGCACGTCGATACTCGCTGGAAATTCCAGGAGATGTATCAATTCCGTGATCGCATGGTCGAGGAAATGGGCCTGGACCTGATCGTCCACATCAACCCGGACGGCGTCGCTCAGGACATCAACCCGCTGACTCACGGTAGCTCCAAGCACACCGACATCATGAAGACCGAAGGCCTCAAACAGGCACTGGACAAGCATGGTTTCGATGCCGCCTTCGGTGGCGCGCGCCGCGACGAAGAGAAATCCCGCGCCAAGGAGCGCGTGTATTCCTTCCGCGACAGCAAGCACCGCTGGGACCCGAAGAACCAGCGTCCCGAGCTGTGGAACGTGTACAACGGCAACGTCAACAAAGGCGAGTCGATCCGCGTATTCCCGCTGTCGAACTGGACCGAGCTGGATATCTGGCAGTACATCTACCTTGAAGGCATCCCGATCGTGCCGCTGTACTTCGCCGCCGAGCGCGAAGTCATCGAGATGAACGGCACCTGGATCATGATCGACGACGATCGCCTGCGTAACCACCTCAGCGAGGCCGACCGCGCCCGCATCGTCAAGAAGAAGGTGCGCTTCCGCACACTGGGCGACTACCCGTTGACGGGCGCCGTCGAGTCCGAAGCCATCAGCCTGACCGACATCATTCAGGAAATGCTCCTGACGCGAACTTCCGAACGCCAGGGCCGAGTCATCGATCACGATGGCGCGGGCTCCATGGAAGAAAAGAAACGTCAGGGGTATTTTTAGTTGCGAGCTGCGAGCTGCGAGCTCTGAGCTGCGAGCCTTAAGCTACTAGCTCGAAGCTCGAAGCTCGGAGCTCAAAGCTCCAGCCTATACACTCCATCTACACCCCAAAAGCAGGTAATCGAAATGGATTTCGAGAAACTCCTGGTCTGGCAAAGAGCGAAGGCGCTATCGGTCGGGCTTTACAAAGAACTGATCAAATGCCCCGACTTAGCTTTCAGAAGTCAGATCACTCGCTCTGGACTATCGGTACCGAGCAATATCGCTGAAGGTATGGAGCGCTCCACTGCAAAGGACAAGTGCAAGTTTTTATGGATTGCGAAAGCGTCCTGCGGTGAGTTGAGGACTCAACTCATCATCGGCAGTGAAATTGGTTATATCGCTGAACCACTTGCCACAGCGTGGATTATTGAAACCCGCCAGCTCTCCAAGATGCTGGGCGGGCTGATCATCAAAATTTCTGACTAGCTGTACGCTGACAAGCTCGCCGCTTGAAGCTCGCAGCTCGGAGCTCGAATGCAATGAGTCACGTATCTGATTTGATCAGCGAGGACATCCTCGCCTATCTGGGCCAGCACGAACGCAAGGAAATGCTGCGCTTTCTTACCTGTGGCAACGTCGATGACGGCAAGAGCACGCTGATCGGGCGTCTGCTGCACGACTCCAAGATGATCTATGAAGATCACCTGGAAGCCATTACCCGTGATTCGAAGAAGTCCGGCACCACCGGCGATGACGTTGACCTGGCGTTGCTGGTCGACGGTCTGCAGGCTGAGCGTGAGCAGGGCATTACCATTGATGTCGCCTACCGCTATTTCTCCACGGCCAAGCGCAAGTTCATCATCGCCGACACCCCGGGCCACGAACAGTACACCCGCAACATGGCCACCGGTGCGTCCACCTGTGACCTGGCGATCATCCTGGTCGACGCCCGTTATGGCGTGCAGACCCAGACCCGTCGTCACAGCTACATCGCTTCGTTGCTGGGCATCAAGCATATCGTCGTCGCCATCAACAAGATGGACCTCAACGGTTTCGACGAGCAGGTATTTGAGTCGATCAAGGCTGATTACCTGAAGTTCGCCGACGGTATCGCCTTCAAGCCAAGCACCATGGCGTTCGTGCCGATGTCGGCGCTCAAAGGCGACAACGTCGTCAGCAAGAGCGAGCGTTCGCCGTGGTACAGCGGTCAGTCGCTGATGGAGATCCTCGAGACCGTCGAGATCGCCAACGACCGCAACTACACCGACCTGCGTTTCCCGGTGCAGTACGTCAACCGTCCGAACCTGAACTTCCGCGGTTTTGCCGGCACCCTGGCCAGCGGCGTCGTGCACAAGGGCGATGAAATCGTCGTGCTGCCGTCGGGCAAGAGCAGCCGGGTCAAGTCCATCGTCACCTTCGAGGGTGAGTTGGAACACGCCGGCCCGGGCCAGGCAGTGACCCTGACCATGGAAGACGAGATCGATATCTCCCGTGGCGACCTGCTGGTGCATGCCGACAACGTCCCGCAAGTCAGCGACGCGTTCGACGCGATGCTGGTGTGGATGGCTGAAGAGCCGATGCTGCCGGGCAAGAAATACGACATCAAGCGTGCCACCAGCTATGTGCCGGGCTCCGTCGCCAGCATTACTCACCGCGTTGATGTGAACACCCTGGAAGAAGGTCCGGCCAGTGCGTTGCAGCTCAACGAGATTGGTCGCGTCAAGATCAGCCTCGATGCGCCCATCGCGCTGGATGGCTATGACAGCAACCGTACGACCGGTGCCTTCATCGTCATTGATCGCTTGACCAACGGCACTGTGGCAGCGGGCATGATCATCGCCAAACCGGTCAGCGCCGGTGGTGCCAGCCATCATGGCGAACTCGCCCATGTTTCGGTCGAGGAGCGCGCCCAGCGTTTTGGCCAGAAGCCGGCCACCGTGCTGTTCAGCGGCCTCTCGGGCGCGGGCAAGAGCACTTTGGCCTACGCGGTCGAGCGCAAGCTGTTCGATATGGGCCGTGCGGTCTACGTGCTCGACGGCCAGAACCTGCGTCACGACCTGAACAAAGGTCTGCCACAGGACCGTGCCGGGCGTACCGAGAACTGGCGTCGTGCGGCTCACGTCGCCCGTCAGTTCAACGAAGCTGGCCTGCTGACCCTGGCTGCTTTCGTCGCCCCTGATGCCGCAGGCCGTGAAAACGCCAAGGGCCTGATCGGCAGCGATCGTCTGATCACCGTCTACGTCCAGGCCTCGCCGCAGGTCTGCCGTGAACGCGATCCACAGGGCCTGTACGCCGCCGACAAGGACAACATCCCCGGTGAGTCCTTCCCGTACGACGTGCCACTGGATGCCGATCTGGTGATCGATACTCAATCGCTGAACGTCGAGGAAGGTGTCAAGCAGGTGCTGGACTTGCTGCGCAGCCGTGGCGCGATCTAAGCGCTGAGGCAATCACAAAAAACCCACCTTGATCGGTGGGTTTTTTGTTTGAGGTCTTCAAGCCAGCACAATCATTTGACTTGGGATGTAATTCTTGTAGGACCGGCTTCAGCCGCGAGCTCGCTCTCCCGGCTAAAGCCGGTCCTACAGTCAGATATTCACCCTGCGAGCGCTCGGTGCCGGCCAATAAAAAACCCGCCCTTGAGCAATCAAGGGCGGGTTTTGTGTGTTGCGCATTAGCGCATCACTTTTTCAAACCGTAATGCTCATCGAGCATGCCGGGGGAGTTGGGGGTCTTGGGGGCGTAGTCCTTTGGCGGCTCGGTGGTGCGCGGTGGCGTCAGGCGGTCGCGGGGCAGGGCGTTGGCTTCCGGGTGCAGGGCGGCCAGCAGGCGTTGGCGGGTCAATTCGTCCAGGGCCAGACGGTTGGCGCCCTCGGCGAGGTGTTCCTGAACGTCCTGATAGCTCTGGGACAGCTTCTGGACCAGATTAGCCGTACTGTTGAAGTGAGTGACCACCTCGTTCTGATAGGTATCGAAGCGCTCCTGCACATCATCCAGCTGACGCTGGGTGCTGCTGGGGGCGGCGTTGGGCAGCAGACGCGCCACGAAGAAACCGATGACAACACCGGCGACCAGGGCGATGGTCGGCAACAACCAAACTAAGAGCGAGTGTTCCACGAGTCCTTCCTCTATAAACGGCTTTGCTTTACGTTAACGGCTCGAACCTGCGCTGTATAGCCACGATGCGTCGTCGGCATGTCAGCTACAGACTTTTCCAGGCATTGCCTAGACGAGTCGATCCAATCCAAGGTCACGGAGTTCCATTCTGCTCATGCGCGAAACCCCAATATTCATTGATGGCCCGGAAGGCCAGATCGAAGCTTTGTATCAGGATGCGACTGATGCCAAAGGCATTGCCCTGATTTGCCATCCTAACCCGATCCAGGGCGGCACCATGCTCAATAAAGTGGTGTCGACGCTGCAGCGTACCGCCCGCGATGCCGGTTTTATCACCCTGCGCTTCAATTACCGTGGCGTCGGCGCCAGTGCCGGGACCTCCGTGGCCGGCCCCGGCGAGATCGAAGATGCCGTGGCCGCGGCCAAATGGCTGCGCGCGCAACAGCCTGTGCTGCCGCTGACGCTGCTGGGCTTTTCCTTTGGTGGCTATGTGGCAGCCAACCTCGGCGGGCGCCTTGAGGCGGCCGGTGAGCAGCTTGAGCACCTGTTCCTGATCGCTGCAGCAGCCTCGCGCCTGCAGGATCAGAGCGTGCTGCCGCAAAACTGCCCGATCACCCTGATCCAGCCGGAAAACGACGAAGTGATCGACCCCGAGATGGTCTACGCCTGGTCGGCGGCGCTGCCGCGTCCACATGAGCTGCTGAAAGTGGCAGAATGCGGACACTTTTTTCACGGCAAGCTGACCGACCTCAAGGATCTGGTCCTGCCGCGTCTCTCGAATTGAATGCAGCCCTGACAATAAGCGATCTGCCATGACCACTCGTATCCTGACCGGCATCACCACCACCGGCACGCCTCACCTGGGTAACTACGCGGGCGCGATTCGCCCGGCCATCGTCGCCAGCCGTCGCAGTGACGCCGACTCGTTCTATTTCCTGGCCGACTACCACGCCCTGATCAAATGCGATGACCCGCTGCGCATTCAGCGCTCGCGTCTGGAAATCGCTGCGACCTGGCTGGCCGCCGGTCTGGATGTAGAGCGCGTGACCTTCTATCGCCAGTCCGATATCCCGGAAATCCCCGAGCTGACCTGGCTGTTGACCTGCGTTGCTGCCAAGGGCCTGCTCAACCGCGCCCATGCCTACAAGGCCTCGGTGGACAAGAACGTCGAGACCGGCGAAGACCCGGATGCCGGCATCACCATGGGCCTGTACAGCTACCCGGTGCTGATGGCAGCGGACATCCTGATGTTCAACGCCCATCAGGTGCCGGTCGGTCGCGACCAGATCCAGCATGTGGAAATGGCCCGTGATATCGGCCAGCGCTTCAACCACCTGTTCGGCAAGGGCCGCGAGTTCTTCGTCATGCCCGAAGCGCTTATCGAAGAGAGCGTGGCGACCCTGCCGGGCCTCGACGGGCGCAAGATGTCCAAGAGCTACGACAACACCATCCCGTTGTTCAGCAGTGCCAAGGAGATGAAGGACGCGATCTCGCGCATCGTCACTGACTCCCGCGCTCCGGGCGAGGCCAAGGATCCGGACAATTCGCACCTGTTCACCCTCTACCAGGCCTTCGCCAGCGCCGAGCAGTGCGCCGAGTTCCGCGCCGACCTGTTGCAGGGCCTGGGTTGGGGCGAAGCCAAGAGCCGCCTGTTCAACCTGCTCGACGCTGATCTGAGCGAGGCGCGGGACAATTACCTGCGCCTGATTGAACGTCCGGCTGAGCTTGAGGACATCCTTCAGGCCGGTGCCGAAAAAGCCCGCAAGGTCGCCACGCCGTTTCTCGGCGAGTTGCGCGAAGCGGTGGGCCTGCGCTCGTTCCGCAGCTCGGTACAGAGCGCTGATAGCGGCAAGAAGAAAGCCGCCAAGGGCGCGCGTTTCGTCAGCTTCCGTGAAGACGGTCAGTTCCTGTTCCGTCTGTTGTCGGCTGAAGGCGAGCAACTGCTGCTGTCCCGTGGCTTTGCCGATGGCAAGAGCGCCGGTGCCGTCACCAAGGCTTTGCAGGCTGAAGCACAGGATTACGACATCCGCGCCAATGGCGAAGGTTTCGACGTCTTCATCAACGGCGATGACCTGGCCGTTGCTTCCACCCCGACATTTGCCGCGCAAAGCGAGCGCGAGGCCGCATTGGCGGCCCTTCGTCTGGCGCTGCAGCCTAAAAGCGAATAATTCGCGGCTCGGCCCTTTGTCGGATTGCCATTCCATTGGGCCGTCGCTACAGTGACGGCCCGTTTTTGTTGCCTTGCTAACGAATATGACCCCCCTAGAACGATATCAAGCTGATCTGAAGCGTCCCGACTTCTTCCACGATGCCGCTCAGGAAACGGCAGTGCGCCATTTGCAGCGCCTGTACGACGACCTGATCGTTGCGCACAACAGCAAGCCGGGCTTGTTCGGCAAGCTGTTCGGCAAGAAAGAAGTCACGCCGGTCAAGGGCCTGTACTTCTGGGGCGGCGTGGGCCGGGGCAAGACATACCTAGTCGACACCTTCTTCGAAGCGCTGCCTTTCGAAGAGAAAGTGCGTACTCACTTCCACCGCTTCATGAAGCGCGTGCACGAAGAGATGAAGACCCTGAAGGGTGAGCGCAACCCGCTGACCATCATCGCCAAGCGTTTCTCCGATGAAGCACGGGTCATTTGCTTCGATGAATTCTTCGTCTCCGACATCACTGATGCCATGATCCTCGGCACCCTGATGGAAGAGCTGTTCAAGAATGGCGTGACCTTGGTCGCGACGTCGAACATCGTGCCGGACGGCCTGTACAAGGACGGCCTGCAGCGCGCGCGCTTCCTGCCGGCCATCGCCCTGATCAAGCAGAACACCGATATCGTCAACGTCGACAGCGGCGTCGACTATCGCCTGCGTCACCTGGAGCAGGCCGAGCTGTTCCACTTCCCGCTCGACGAAGCGGCCGAAGAGAGCATGCGCAAGAGCTTCCGCGCCCTGACGCCGGAGTGCACCAAGGCCATCGAAAACGATGTGCTGATGATCGAGAATCGCGAGATTCGCGCCATACGCACCTGCGACGACGTCGCCTGGTTCGACTTCCGCGCCTTGTGCGACGGGCCGCGCAGCCAGAACGACTACATCGAACTGGGCAAGATTTTCCACGCCGTGCTGCTTAGTGGCGTCGAGCAGATGAGCGTCAGCACCGACGACATTGCCCGTCGTTTCATCAACATGGTTGACGAATTCTACGACCGCAACGTCAAGCTGATTATTTCGGCGGAAGTGGAACTCAAGGACTTGTACAGCGGCGGTCGCCTGAACTTCGAATTCCAGCGCACCCTGAGCCGTTTGCTGGAAATGCAATCCCACGAGTTTCTGGCGCGGCCGCATAGGCCCTGACGGGAGCAGCAAGCTTCAAGCTATAAGCTACAAGAGGTCTGTGTGCGAAGCCTATTGCAGCTTGAGGCTTGCAGCTTGAGGCTTGCAGCTTGCAGCTTGCAGCTGCATCTATGCCGCCTGCTGAAATTGCTGTCGATACTGGTTCGGTGACAGCTCGGTATGCTGGCGAAACAGCCGGGCGAAGAAGCTGGCGTCGTCGTAGCCCACTTCATAACTGATGGTCTTGATGCTCTTGCGTGTACCGGACAGCAGGCCCTTGGCAGTTTCGATGCGCAGGCGCTGCAGGTAGTGCAATGGCTTGTCGCCGGTGGCGGCCTGGAAGCGGCGCATGAAATTGCGGATGCTCATGCCATGCTCGCGCGCCACATCCTCGAAACGAAACTTGTCGGCAAAGTGCTCCTCCAGCCAGTGCTGGATCTGCAGGATGATCACGTCCTGATGCAGCTTCTGCCCACCAAATCCCATCCTGCCAGGCGCGTAGTTGCGCTGCACTTCATAGAGGATGTCCCGGGCCACCGCCTGGGCCACGTTGGCGCCACAGAAGCGCTCAATCAGGTAGATATACAGATCGCAGGCTGAAGTGGTGCCGCCGGCGCAGTACAGGTTGTCGGCGTCGGTCAGGTGTTTTTCCTGATTGAGCAGCACTTTCGGGAAGCGCTGGGCGAACTCGTCGAAGAAACGCCAGTAAGTGGTCGCCTCCTTGCCATCGAGCAGGCCGGTCTCGGCCAGCCAGAACACACCGCTGGCTTCGCCGCAGAGCACTGCGCCACGGGCGTGTTGCTCGCGCAACCAGGGCAGGATTTGCGGGTAGCGTTTGTTCAGGGCGTCGAAATCGTCCCAGAAGGCCGGTATGACGATGATGTCGGTGTTGCCCAGGTCACTTTCGACCGGCATCACCACGTCGCTGAAACTGCGCACAGGAAGGCCGCCAGGGCTGACCAGGCGAGTCTCGAAGGCAGGAACGCGACCTTGGCCGAGCTGACGGCTATAGCGCAGGCTGGCCAGATGGAAAAAGTCCTTGGCCTGCATCAAAGTCGAGGCAAACACCCCGTCGATAGCCAGGATGCTGACACGCCGCAGGGGCGTGGTCGTTTGGATTGACATGATCTTTTGTTCTTATATGGGAAAGTGGTCAACTAGCGGCTGGATCGTCTTATTTTTTGGCGGATGTGTCCAGTGTCTATGCAAGTGGGATTGCAACGATCATGTGGGGAAGAGGGGGGCAGGTTCAGGCTGTGGGACCGGCTTCAGCCGGGAAGGCGTCAGATCTGCTCATGATAATGCAGCGAATGTACCGGCCCTTTCCCGGCTGAAGCCGGTCCCACATCCATTGTTTCAATCACATCTATCGAGGCCTTACGGCGCCGGATTCGGCTGATCCTTGTGGATCGCTTCGATAGCGGCCAGGACGTCTTCGGACAACACCAGCTCAGCGCTGGCCAGGTTGCTGTCCAGTTGCTCCAGGGTGGTGGCGCCGATGATGTTGCTGGTCACGAACGGCTGCTGGGTGACGAAGGCCAGGGCCATTTGCGCCGGGTCCAGGCCGAGTTCACGGGCCAGGGCGACGTAGCGGCTGCAAGCTGCTTCCGATTGCGGGTTGAAGTAGCGGGTGAAGCGGCTGTAGAGGCTCAGGCGGCCCTTGGGCGGACGGGCACCACCTTCGTATTTGCCCGAGAGCATGCCGAACGCCATCGGCGAATACGCCAGCAGGCCGCATTGCTCGCGAATGGCGATTTCGGCCAAGCCGACTTCGAACGAGCGGTTGAGCAGGTTGTAGGGGTTCTGGATCGAGGCGACGCGTGGCCAGCCAAGACTTTCGGCCAGTTGCAGGAACTTCATGGTGCCCCACGGTGTTTCATTGGACAGGCCGACGTGACGGATCTTGCCGGCCTTGACCTGCTCATCCAGCGCTTCGAGGATTTCCTCGATCGGGGTGAAGTCTTCGTCCTTGTGGGTGTAGCCCAGCTTGCCGAAGAAGTTGGTGCTGCGCTCAGGCCAGTGCAACTGGTAGAGGTCCAGATAATCGGTCTGCAGGCGTTTGAGGCTGGCGTCCAGGGCCGCAAGGATGTGCTCGCGGTTGTGCTTGAGGTTGCCGCCGCGAATGTAGTCGATGCCATTGCCGGGGCCGGCGATCTTGCTGGCCAGGATCCAGTCGGCGCGATCTTTGTTGTGCTTGAACCAGTTGCCGATGATGCGTTCGGTGCTGGCGTAGGTTTCAGCCTTGGGTGGGACCGGATACATCTCCGCCGTGTCGAGGAAATTGATACCGGCTGACTTTGCACGTTCGATCTGGGCGAAGGCCTCGGACTCGCTGTTTTGCTCGCCCCAAGTCATGGTGCCGAGGCAGATTGCACTGACATTGAGGTCGGTTCTGCCCAGTTGGCGGTAGTCCATTTGGATCTCCTTTGAAAGAGAACCATAAAAGCAGGTTGAAATTTTTTTCGCAATCTGCATAATTCCGCGTCTCTTTGTCGCGGGAGTGATGCCCTGCGACTCAAGATACCGCTGCGATCGAACGCGCTGACCCGAGCCCCCTATAGCGTTCGTGCCCGGCGGCCTTTGACTTGTCAAAGACCGTACTTATGAGTATGCTCCGCCGTCTATTTTTCAGGGCGGCCCTTGAGGCTATAAAGTAATGAAAACTTATACCGCTAAACCGGAAACAGTAAAGCGCGACTGGTTCGTCGTCGACGCTGCTGGTCAGACCCTGGGTCGTCTGGCCACCGAAATCGCGAGCCGTCTGCGTGGCAAGCACAAACCGGAATACACTCCGCACGTTGACACCGGCGACTACATCGTCGTTATCAATGCTGAGCAGATCCGTGTGACCGGTGCCAAGACCACCGACAAGATCTACTACTCTCACTCCGGTTTTCCGGGCGGGATCAAGTCGATCAACTTTGAAAAGCTGATCGACAAAGCTCCTGAGCGCGTGATCGAGACCGCGGTAAAAGGCATGCTGCCTAAGAACCCGCTGGGTCGCGACATGTATCGTAAGCTGAAAGTCTATGCGGGCGCTGCACACCCTCATACTGCTCAGCAGCCCCAAGAACTGAAGTTTTAACGGAATAGTTCATTATGTCGGCGACTCAAAATTACGGCACTGGCCGTCGCAAGACTGCAACCGCACGCGTTTTCCTGCGTCCGGGCACTGGCAACATCTCCATCAACAACCGCTCGCTGGATAACTTCTTCGGCCGCGAAACTGCCCGCATGGTAGTTCGTCAGCCACTGGAGTTGACCGAGACTGTTGAGAAATTCGACATCTACGTTACCGTCATCGGCGGCGGTGTAAGTGGTCAAGCTGGCGCAATCCGCCACGGTATCACTCGCGCTCTGATGCAATACGACGAGACTCTGCGCGGCGCACTGCGTAAAGCAGGCTACGTCACTCGTGATGCTCGTGAAGTTGAACGTAAGAAAGTCGGTCTGCGTAAAGCGCGTAAGCGTCCGCAGTACTCGAAGCGTTAATTCGCTTCTTCGTTCAAAAAAGAACGCCCAGCCTCTTCGGAGCTGGGCGTTTTTTTATGCCTGCCTTTTGTACGTCTATTATTGCAGGGTGCCGCGTGTGACAACGTGACTCATCGGTGCGGGCCCCGGAATACAAGGGTTTTAGCGTTTGCATTGATCTATGTCCCTTGTTTGTGCAGGGTTATCTCACTACCATTCGGCAGAATTTTTTTTACGCTAAATCTTTAGTTAAGTAGACGCCTGATTTAACAGGCCACAAAGCTGATGGGAGAGGACGGAATGAGCAAAGACGGCGTGAATGCAGGCCGACGCCGCTTCCTCGTGGCAGCCACCTCGGTGGTTGGCGCGGCGGGAGCGGTGGGGGCTGCGGTCCCGTTCGTAGGGTCATGGTTTCCCAGTGCCAAGGCGAAAGCCGCGGGCGCACCGGTAAAGGTGAATATCAGCAAGGTTGAACCAGGGCAGCAGATGATTGCTGAATGGCGGGGCCAGCCGGTTTTCATTGTTCGCCGCACACCGGAAATTCTGAGCAATCTTGGCAAGCTCACGGGTCAGCTTTCCGACCCGGAATCCAAGAGTTCTGTTCAGCCTGCCTACGTTGACCCGGTAGTACGTTCCATCAAACCAGAGATTCTTCTGCTGATCGGCATCTGCACCCACCTGGGCTGCTCGCCGACCTTTCGTCCGGAAGTTGCTCCCGCCGATTTGGGCAAGGATTGGGTAGGGGGGTATTTCTGCCCTTGCCACGGCTCCCACTACGACCTGGCCGGCCGAGTCTACAAATCCCAGCCTGCCCCCCTGAACCTGCCAGTGCCGCCGCATTCCTATGAGTCGGACAATATTATTGTCATTGGCGTCGATAAGGAGAACGCGTAATGAGCAAGTTCATGGATTGGGTGGACGCCCGCTTCCCCGCCACCAAAATGTGGGAAGACCACCTCAGCAAGTATTACGCGCCGAAAAACTTCAACTTCTTCTATTTTTTCGGCTCCCTGGCCCTGCTGGTACTGGTCAATCAGATCGTTACCGGTATCTGGCTGACCATGAGCTACACACCTTCGGCCGAAGAGGCCTTTGCGTCCGTCGAATACATCATGCGTGACGTCGAGTACGGCTCGATCCTGCGCCTGCTGCACTCTACGGGAGCGTCAGCGTTCTTTATCGTCGTCTACCTGCATATGTTCCGTGGCCTGCTCTACGGTTCGTACCAGAAGCCGCGTGAGCTGGTGTGGATCTTCGGCATGCTGATCTACCTGGCGCTGATGGCGGAAGCCTTCATGGGCTATCTGCTGCCGTGGGGGCAGATGTCCTACTGGGGCGCCCAGGTGATCATCTCGCTGTTCGGTGCCATTCCGGTGATCGGTGGTGACCTGACCCAGTGGATTCGCGGTGACTACCTGATCTCCGGCATCACCCTGAACCGCTTCTTCGCCTTGCATGTTATTGCCCTGCCGATCGTGGTTCTTGGCCTGGTAGTGCTGCATATCCTGGCGCTGCACGAAGTCGGCTCGAACAACCCTGATGGCGTCGATATCAAGAAGTACAAGGACGAAAACGGCATCCCGCTGGATGGCATTCCGTTCCATCCGTACTACACCGTGAAAGACATTGTCGGCGTAGTCGTGTTCCTGTTCATCTTCTGCTCAATTGTGTTCTTCTTCCCGGAAATGGGCGGCTACTTCCTCGAAAAACCCAACTTCGAGGTGGCTAACGCATTCAAGACACCGGAGCATATCGCCCCTGTCTGGTACTTCACACCGTTCTACGCAATCCTGCGCGCCATCCCTGACAAGCTCATGGGCGTCATGGCGATGGGCGCTTCGATTGCGGTGCTGTTCGTGTTGCCGTGGCTCGATCGTAGCCCGGTCAAATCCATGCGCTACAAGGGCTGGCTGAGCAAGATCTGGCTGCTGCTGTTCTGCGTCGCCTTTGTGATTCTCGGGATCCTCGGGGTTCTGCCGCCGACCCCGGAACGTACCCTGGTCTCGCAGATCTGCACCTTCCTTTATTTCGCCTACTTCATTCTGATGCCGTTCTACACCCGGCTCGAGAAGACCAAACCGGTTCCAGAAAGGGTGACTGGCTGATGAAAAAGCTCTTTGCTGTGTTGATTCTTGCTGCTCTGCCAATGTTGTCTGTCGCCGCCGAGCATGGCGGCCCGGAGCTGGAAAAGGTCGATATCGATGTCTCGGACAAGGCCGCCATGCAAGATGGTGCGCGGACCTTTGCCAACTACTGCATGGGCTGCCATAGCGCCAAGTTCCAGCGCTATGAGCGGGTTGCCGATGACCTGGGGATTCCCCATGAGGTCATGCTCGACAAGCTGGTGTTCACTGGCGCCAAGATCGGCGACCACATGAGCATCGGCATGCAGTCGGCTGACGCCAAGGCCTGGTTCGGCGCTGCGCCGCCTGACCTGACCCTGGTGGCGCGGGTACGTGGCACTGACTGGCTGTATGGCTACCTGCGTTCGTTCTATGAAGATCCGTCCCGGCCATGGGGCGTGAATAACAAAGTCTTCCCGAACGTCGGCATGCCCAACGTGCTGGCGGGCCTGCAAGGCCGTCAAGTGGTGGGTTGCAAGCAGGTTCAGGTGGTGGACGATGGCAAGAAGCAATATGACCCGTTGACCGGGGCGCCACTGACTCACGAGTCCTGTGACCAACTGACCATCGTGCCGAAAAGCGGCAGCCTGACTGAGGAGCAGTTCGACGAGAAGGTCAAGAATCTGGTGACTTTCCTCGCTTACTCGGCCAATCCGGTCAAGCTTGAACACCAGCGCATCGGTACCTACGTGCTGCTGTACCTGGCCTTCTTCTTCGTCTTCGCCTACCTGCTCAAGCGCGAATACTGGAAGGATGTGCACTGATAAAACGCTGAATCCGTTGTCTGCAAACGCGCCCCAGGGCGTCTCTTTCAGGTAGCGATTGCGCGGCGAGTATAGTGGTGATCACAAGATTGCGAATTTACTTGCGGTAAATGAGCTATCTTGTCGGCCGCGATGACTACACGCCTTGGCGCAGTCGTTATCGGGAGGCGTCCTTTGGGGCGTTTTCGTGTCCGTATATCCGATAAATTCAACAAGCGAGGAGGATCGCCATGGGCGTGACCAACCGGTTGGCCTGCTACTCCGACCCCGCCGACCACTATTCCCATCGCGTGCGCATCGTGCTCGCCGAGAAAGGTGTCAGCGCCGAGATTATTGATGTGGAGGCGGGCCGTCATCCGCCTAAATTGATCGAGGTGAATCCGTATGGCAGCGTGCCAACCCTGGTCGATCGTGACCTGGCGTTGTACGAGTCTACGGTCGTGATGGAATACCTGGATGAGCGTTATCCGCACCCACCGCTGTTGCCGGTTTATCCGGTGGCGCGTGCCAACAGCCGTTTGCTGATCCATCGGATCCAGCGCGACTGGTGTGGGCTTGTGGACCTGATTCTGAATCCGCGCAGTAAAGAGTCCGAACGTGTGCAGGCCCGCAAGGAGCTGCGCGAAAGTCTGACCGGTGTTTCGCCACTGTTCCAGGAAAAGGCTTTTTTCCTCAGTGACGAGCAAAGTCTGGTCGATTGCTGTCTATTACCCATACTCTGGCGTTTGCCCATCCTGGGTATCGAGTTGCCACGGCCGGCAAAGCCGTTGCTTGACTATATGGAGCGCCAATTTGCACGGGAGGCATTCCAGGCAAGTCTGTCTGGTGTCGAACGTGACATGCGCTAAGGCTTAAGGAGCCGTTGATGAACTCCAGTCGCCCTTATCTGATTCGTGCTCTTTATGAGTGGATCGTCGATAACGATTGCACCCCGCATATGCTGGTCAATGCGGAATACCCATCGGTTCAGGTCCCACAGGGCTTTGCCAATGATGGCCAGATTGTCCTGAACGTTTCGCCCAGCGCGGTGCGTCATCTGCACATGGACAACGAGGCTGTGAGCTTCGAGGGTCGCTTCGGTGGTGTGCCGCACACCCTGTACGTGCCCACCGGTTCCATCCTGGGGATTTATGCCCGGGAGAATGGCCAAGGCATGGTCTTCGATCTGGAACCGCCCATGGGCGATGAGGATGACGAGATCGATATCGATGACTCGACGCCGCCCGATGATGAGCCACCGCGCCCATCCGGCAGGCCGAGCCTGAAGGTAGTGAAATAAAAAAGGCGACCTTCGGGTCGCCTTTTTTTTGTTGCTGCGTTGGATTTGCCGTAACCAATGTGGGACCGGCTTCAGCCGGGAAGGCGGTATGACAGACGATAGAAATATATCGATCCTGCCTAAGTCTTCCCGGCTAAAGCCGGTCCCACAAGAAGCCGCATTCATTCAGATAATCAGTCGATGTATTCAAACAGCTTGACGATCTTCTGCACGCCGGACACGCCCTGCACCAGTGCCGTGGCCTGGTTGGCTTCTGCCTGAGTCACCAGACCGAGCAGGTAGACGATACCGTTTTCGGTCACAACCTTGATGCGGGAGCCGGGAATGCTGGCGTCGGTGAGCATCTGGCTCTTGATCTTGGTAGTCAGCCAGGCGTCGTTATTGCGTGCCAGCAGGGAGGAGGGCTCCAGCACCTGCAGCTCGTTGTTGACCTTCTTCACTCGCTGGACCTGACCGGCAGCCTGTTCAGCCAGGGTCTTGAGGTCGGCGCGTGGCGTCTGGCCCGCCAGCAGGACGATGCCGTTGTAGCTGCTCACGACAATGTGCGAGTTCTGATCCAGGTCAGGGCTGGCCTTGGCCACGTTGACTGCCACCTTGGTTTCGATCAGTGAGTCGTCGATCTTGCTGCCCAGCGTACGGGTGCCACGGTCATCCTCGATGGGAGACTCGCGGGTCGCAGTAATAACCGAGCTGCATCCGCTGATACCCAGGCACAGAGTCAGGGCCAGCAGGCTAAGGCGATTAGGGGTCATTCTTCACTCCCGAACAGTTGGCTGTCGATCAGATCGCAAAGGCAATGGATCGCCAGCAGATGGACTTCTTGAATTCGTGCAGTGACCTTGGCCGGTACGCGGATTTCCACGTCCTCAGGCAACAGCAGGGACGCCATGTCGCCACCATCGCGACCGGTCAATGCTACGACAATCATTTCGCGATCATGTGCGGCCTGGATCGCTTGAATAATGTTGGCCGAGTTACCGCTGGTGGAAATGGCCAGCAGGACGTCGCCGGGCTGGCCCAGGGCGCGGATCTGCTTGGAGAACACTTCGTTGTAGCTGTAGTCGTTGGCAATCGAGGTAATGGTCGAGCTGTCGGTGGTCAGGGCAATGGCCGGCAGGCTCGGGCGCTCGCGCTCGAAGCGGTTGAGCAGCTCCGAGGAAAAGTGTTGGGCGTCACCGGCCGATCCGCCATTGCCGCATGACAGCATTTTGCCCTCGTTGAGCAGTGCATTGACCATGACCTGGCTGGCCTGCTCGATATAGGGGGCAAGGACTTCCATGGCCTGCTGCTTGGTGTCGATGCTGGCCTGGAAAAGCTGGCGAATTCGGGATTGCATGTCCATCTGGGTGACCTTAAGTAGAGGCTGCGGCCGGTTGGGGAGCTTTCTGAAGATTCAGCGGCTTCCCGGCACAGAACTGTGCAGCCCGCGTAGCAAAGAGCAAAAATCGGTATCTGGATAGTGTCTGGTGTCGCGCTGTGGAGCGGTGTATCAACTGTCGAAGGCGTTTTTAAGCCAGTGCAGCGGGGCGTCGGGGCCAGGATCACCCTCGATCGCCACCACGTCGAAACGACAGGGGTGCTGGTTCCAGCGCGATTCTTTCTGTAAAAAAAATTGTGCAGCAAGGATGAGCTTTTCCTGTTTGCGCCGATCCACGCTTTCTCGCGCGCCGCCCCAGCCTGCGTGGCGCCGGTAGCGAACTTCGACGAATACTACTGTATCGCCGTCGAGCATGACCAGATCGAGCTCGCCTCGTTTGCACGACCAGTTCTGCGTGATCGTCTGCAAGCCCTGTTGCTGTAAATACAGCAGGGCGAAAGTTTCAGCCTCTCGCCCTGCGGTCCTGCGGGTATTGCCTGTCATCAGGGAGCAGTGTTCGGCAGGCGCTGGATCTTGCCATCGACGAACTTGGCCCACGGCAACTGGCGCTCTACGCGGCGGCTCGGGTTCAGGCTGAGACTGCCGGACAGGCCTTCAATGCGGCTGTCAGGCAAGGCCTTGAGCTGATCCAGGCGTGGCGCCAGGCGCCAGGCATCGACACCCATGGCATACAGGCGGCCAAGCGGGCCGGCGGCTTGCGGCCATTGGGCGATGACCTGAGCGCGCAGTGGGTCTTCGGCGTTGAGCAGCCAAGGTGTTTCGCAGAACATCACGCCATTGAGGTCAGCGTACTGGGCCTGGTCGTTGCTATTGGTGAACAGGTGCGACGTGGCATAGACCGGAACATCGCCGGCGTACTGGAAGACCATGGTCGGTTTGATCTGTTGAGCCTGCTGCGGTGTGGCGGCGAGGAACATGAAATCGATGTCCTGACGACGCGACGGCTGTGCGGCCATGGCGGCACCGGTGGTGCTCTGCAGGCGCTGAGCGCGGCCTTCACTGTTGCGCAGCTGGAATAGCTCGGCGATTTGTCCGGCCAGTGCGACCGGCTGATCGACGTGTTCGGCAGCGATCATCTTGCCGCCCTTGGCTTGCCAGCTCTGACGGAATGCGTCGAGAACGCGATCACCCCATTCACCTTTCGGCACCATGGCCACGGCGCTGCGCTTGCCATCGGCCCAGGCGCGACGGGCAACTTCACGGGCTTCGTCTTCGGCGGCGAGGCCGAACTGGAAGAGCTGCGGCGGGCCGTCGGTGTTGGAGTCACTGTAGTTCAGCGCCAGAGTGGTGATCGGCAGGCTTGGGCGGCTGGCGAGTTGCTTGACCAGAGGTTTTTCCAGTGGGCCGACTACGAGTTGCACGCCTGCGGCCTTGGCCTGGCGGTAGAACTCATCGACGTTATTGATGCGCGAGCTATCGAAAACCTGGATGGCTGGCGGCTTCTGCCCGGCCTGTTCGGCCTGGAAGTGCGCGGCCATGAAGCCATCACGCAGCGCTTTTGCTACCGAAGCCAGGGAGCCTTCCTGCGGCAGCAGCAGGGCGATCTTGGTGATAGGTTCGCTGGTCAGGGCGCGCAGTTGCGCCAGGGTAGTCGGCAGTTGCTGGGCAGCAGGATGCTTCGGATGCTGGGCTTTCCAGGTATCGATAGCGGCCTGTTGCTGTTCCAGGGTACCGGCCTGCTTGATGCCGCGAGCCAGGCTCAGCCAGCCGCCGAGGTCGTCGTCGGCAGTGCTTTGCAGTTGATCCAGTGGCAGTGCGGCAACCGCTGCCCAGATGGCGTCATTATTGGCGGCCAATGGTTGGCCCTGCAGCAGCGGGCCGGTCATGACACGCTCACGAATGGCCGCCATGCTCTGGCCATTGGCTTCAAAGGTGCGGGCCATGGTCATGTGGGTGCGAATCTGCTGTTCAACCGGCAGTTCGGCCAGGCGTTGCAGGCTCGGATGACTCAAGGCTGCCAATGCCGCCTGGGGCTGATTGCGGCCCAGCGCCAGTTCTGCGGCCAGGGTGCTGGCGAAAATCTGTTGCGCGGGCTTGAGCTGATCCAGTGGTACCTGGGCCAGGATCTGCGCGGCGCGACCGGGATTGTTTTGCTGGTTTGACAGGTCGGCGGCGCTCAGTCTGAGCAGTGCGGCCTGTTCCGGAGTCTTGGCTGTCGAGGCTTGGTCGAGCAATTGCTCGATGCTGGCGTCCGGGGTGCGAGGCAGTTCACCAAGGCTGGACGAAGGCGAACCGGCACAAGCTACCAACAGGGCAGCGAGGCAGAGGGCAGATAACAGCCGCAAGCTAGCGATCATGTATATGTTCCTGATACTCGAGCAAATTAGCGGGGAATTGTACCCAAGCACTGGCCGGGGCGCGACGTTGGTGGCGTTTAAAGCGGTGATATAAGTCGCAGACTTGGATTTGACCGAGCAATTGCGCAGGTTTTCTTTTGTTTCAAGTGAAGATAATGCGTTTCAGTCATGTTCTTGCTCCTTGTTATGGCCCGCATGTCCTTGTATCGGCAGCTTAGCCTGTACAATGGCTTTCTTTTTTAAATGCATGGCTACAGCTATTGAGGTGGCGTTTTGACTGCTACAGGTGCTTTGAATTCCACGACCGGTTCGCTTTATGTGGTGGCGACGCCCATCGGCAATCTGGATGACATGAGCGTTCGGGCCCTGAAGGTACTGCGCGAGGTGGCCTTGATCGCTGCTGAAGATACCCGGCACTCGTTACGTTTGATGCAACACTTTGGTATCCCCACGCCCTTGGCGGCCTGCCATGAGCACAACGAACGGGACGAGGGCAGCCGCTTTATCGCGCGTCTGCTGTCGGGGGATAACGTCGCGCTGATTTCCGATGCCGGTACGCCGTTGATTTCCGACCCTGGCTATCACCTGGTGCGTCAGGCGCGGGCGGCGGGGATTCCCGTGGTGCCGGTGCCGGGCGCCTGCGCTCTGATCGCTGCGCTGTCGGCGGCCGGCCTGCCATCGGACCGCTTCATTTTCGAGGGCTTCCTGCCTGCCAAGGCAGTGGGGCGTCGCGCTCGTCTGGAACTGCTCAAGGAAGAGCCGCGCACGCTGATCTTCTATGAGGCGCCGCATCGCATTCTTGAGTGTCTGCAGGATCTGGAAGAAGTCTTCGGCGGCGAGCGTGCGGCGGTGCTGGGTCGCGAGCTGACCAAGACCTTCGAGACGCTCAAGGGGCTGCCGCTGGCCGAGCTGCGTGCCTTTGTTGAGGGCGACAGCAATCAGCAACGCGGCGAGTGCGTGGTGTTGGTTGCGGGTTGGACGGAGCCGGAAGGCGAAGATGTCATCGGCACCGAAGCGCGGCGCATTCTCGATCTGCTGCTTGAGGAAATGCCCCTCAAGCGCGCGGCGGCACTGGCGGCGCAGATTACTGGCGTACGCAAGAATCTGCTCTACCAGGTTGCCCTGGACAAGCAAAAGCCCGAGTAAGTCGCTGTAGCGAAACGGTAATGGACGGAGTAAAAGCTTGTCCTGAAGCCTTGGTGTCGATAACCTTGGCGGCGGAGAGTCGATTGGACAGTCGCTGCCCCTTTTGGTTCGCCATTTAGGGGGGGAGGAAAGTCCGGGCTCCATAGGGCAGAGTGCCAGGTAACGCCTGGGAGGCGCGAGCCTACGGAAAGTGCCACAGAAAATAACCGCCTAAGCGCTTCGGCGCCGGTAAGGGTGAAAAGGTGCGGTAAGAGCGCACCGCACGTCTGGTAACAGTTCGTGGCTAGGCAAACCCCACTCGGAGCAAGACCAAATAGGGTTCCTAGGCGTGGCCCGCGCTGGAACCGGGTAGGTTGCTAAAGACGTCCAGTGATGGCCGTCGTAGAGGAATGACTGTCCTCGACAGAACCCGGCTTACAGATCGACTCTCCACCTTTCCCCTCTTTCTGTTTTTCACAAGCAGAAGCGCTCGTCGGTAATACCGAAAAAATCTTATATGTGACAAATCACTTTAACTTCGACACGTAGCTTTCTGAGCTGTCGCGAGTTTATCTGGCAAAACCTCACCTGAATTCTCTTCCGTCATCCGAAACCGCTGCTAAATCTCCGTTCTGTAAGGGTTTTCCTTAGGACGGCGCCTTGACGGTGTGGTGGACGCATTCCTATAGTGTGCGCAAGTGGCAGAAAGTGGCATGAAGTGGGTTTTTTCAGCGCAAATAGTTAGAATTCGGAGAATGCGCCGTGTTTCGTGGTGCCAACGCAATCAATCTCGACGCCAAGGGACGTCTCGCTATGCCGAGCCGGTACCGCGACGAGCTCGATTCGCGCAGTGGTGGCCAGTTGATAGTAACTATCGACGCTGTAGACCCTTGCTTATGCCTTTACCCACTTTCCGAGTGGGAACTGATCGAAGCCAAATTGCGCGAACTGGCAACTTTTCGCGAAGAGAACCGCCGCTTGCAGCGACTGTTGATCGGCAATGCCGTCGACCTGGAGCTCGATGGCAGCGGTCGTTTTGTTGTTCCTCCGCGTTTGCGCGACTACGCCAAGCTGGATAAGCGCGTGATGTTGGTGGGGCAACTGAACAAGTTTCAATTGTGGGACGAGGACGCCTGGAACGCTCTTGCTGATGCGGATCTTGCGGCCATTCAAAAACCTGGCGCGATGCCTGATGAACTGCGTGATCTGATTCTGTGACTATAAATAGCGGCTTTACCCACATCACCGTATTGCTCGACGAGGCTGTAGAGGCTCTCGCGGTGCGTTCTGGTGGCTGCTATCTGGATGGCACGTTCGGGCGCGGCGGGCATAGCCGGTTGATACTCAAGCACCTGGGCCCTGATGGCAGGTTGCTGGGGTTCGATAAGGATCCTCAAGCGATTGCCACCGGGCAAGCGCTAGCGGCCGAAGACGGCCGCTTTGTCATTGTGCAGCGCAGCTTTGCCGAGCTGGGCAGCGAGCTGCAAACCCGCGGTCTTGAAGGCAAGGTCAGCGGCATTCTGCTGGACCTGGGCGTGTCGTCGCCGCAACTGGACGATCCTGAGCGCGGCTTCAGCTTCATGAATGACGGCCCCCTGGACATGCGCATGGACCCGAGTCGGGGCATGAGTGCCGCCGAGTTCATCGCCACCGCGCCTGTGGAAGAAATCGCCCGTGTTTTCAAGGAATACGGCGAAGAGCGTTTTGCCAAGCGCATGGCCGGTGCTGTCGTAGCGCGCCGCGCAGTGCAGTCGTTCGAGCGCACTGGCGATCTGGCCGAAGTGCTCAAGGTTGCCAACCCTGCCTGGGAAAAGGGCAAGAACCCGGCGACCCGTGCGTTCCAGGGCCTGCGTATTCACGTCAACAACGAACTGGGCGATCTGGAAGCCGGTCTTGAAGCGGCCCTGGAGGCGCTGGAAATCGGTGGCCGCCTGGTAGTCATCAGCTTCCATTCGCTGGAAGACCGTATCGTCAAATTGTTCATGCGCAAGCTGGTCAAGGGCGAGGCGGACAACATGCCGCGCAACCTGCCGATTCAGCACAAGGCGTTCGAACCGAAGATCCGTCTGGTCGGCAAGGCGCAGTTCGCTTCTGATGAAGAGACCCGTGCCAACCCGCGTTCGCGCAGCGCTGTCATGCGTGTGGCGGAGAAGCTCCGATGAGTCGGCTGTTTCTCAAGCCCTTGCCAACCGGCAGCTTTATCATGCTGCTGTTGTTTATTGCCGTTCTGGTGTCGGCAATCGGCGTTTCCTACAGCGCCCACTGGAACCGGCAACTGCTCAACTCCCTCTATTCCGAACTCAGCGTGCGCGACAAGGCGCAGGCCGAGTGGGGCCGGCTGATCCTCGAACAGAGCACCTGGACCGCCCACAGTCGTATCGAACAACTGGCTACTGATCAGTTGAAGATGCGCATTCCCAATGCGGCCGATATCCGGATGGTCGCACCATGATGAAGCTGGAAGGGGCACTCTACCCGTGGCGCTTCCGCGTCGTGGTGGGCCTGCTCACCATCATGGTTGCTGCGATTTCCTGGCGGATCATCGACCTGCAGGTCGTCGACCACACTTTCCTCAAGGAACAGGGTGATGCGCGCAGCGTGCGGCACATTCCGATTCCGGCGCACCGTGGCTTGATCACTGACCGCAACGGCGAGCCTCTGGCCGTCAGTACGCCGGTGACTACCCTGTGGGCCAACCCCAAGGAAATGCAGGCGGACAAAACCAAGTGGCCAGCGCTGGCTGCCGCCCTGGGCCAGGACGTGAAGAGCCTGACTGAGCGTCTGGATAGCCAGGCCAACAAAGAATTCATCTATCTGGTTCGCGGCCTGACCCCGGAGCAGGGCCAGTCGGTTGTCGACCTGAAAGTACCGGGCGTCTACGCCATCGAAGAATTCCGCCGCTTCTATCCGGCCGGTGACGTGACCGCCCACATGGTCGGCTTTACCGACCTGGACGACCATGGCAGGGAAGGGGTCGAGCTTGCCTACGATGACTGGCTGGCCGGGGTCCCCGGTCGACGACAGGTTATCAAGGACCGAAAGGGACGCCTTATCAAGGATGTCCAGGTCACCAAAAACGCCAAGGCCGGGAAGACCTTGGCTTTGTCTATTGATCTACGCCTGCAATATCTGGCCACTCGCGAATTACGCAACGCCATCATCGAGAATGATGCGAAGGCGGGAAGTCTGGTGATCATGGATGTGAAGACCGGTGAAGTCCTGGCGATGGTCAATCAGCCCACCTACAACCCGAACAATCGGCGCACCATGGTCCCTGCGGCCATGCGTAACCGTGCGATCATCGACGTGTTCGAGCCCGGTTCGACCATGAAGCCGATCTCCATGACCGCCGCGCTGGACAGCGGCCGCTGGAAGCCGAGCGACAAGGTCGAGGTGTACCCCGGTACTCTGCAGATCGGTAAATACACCATCCGCGACGTGACCAAGACCGAAGGTCCGGTTCTCGACCTGACCGGCATCCTGATCAACTCCAGTAACGTGGGGATGAGCAAGGTGGCCTTCGACGTCGGTGGCGAGGCGATTTTCCGCGCCATGCAGCGCGTCGGTCTGGGTCAGTACACGGGTCTGGGCTTCCCTGGCGAGCGCGTGGGCAACCTGCCTAACTACCGCGAGTGGCGCAAGGCGGAAACCGCGACCCTGTCCTACGGCTACGGTCTGTCGGTAACGGCCCTGCAGCTGGTGCACGCCTATGCGGCGCTGGCCAACAATGGCCGGATCGTGCCGTTGACCATCCTAAAGTCCGATGCACCACCGACGGCGGTGCAGGCGATTCCGGAAGCAACCGCCAAGACCCTGCAAGGCATGTTGCAACAGGTGATCGAAGACCCGCGCGGCGTCTATCGCGCTCGTGTGCCGTCGTATCACGTTGCTGGCAAGAGTGGTACTGCACGTAAGACGTCTGTCGGCACCAAGGGTTATGAAGAGAACGCCTATCGCTCGCTGTTCGCTGGCTTCGGGCCGATGAGCAATCCGCGCTACGCCATCGTGGTCGTGATCGATGAGCCGAGCAAAGGCGGTTACTTCGGTGGTCTGGTTTCTGCTCCGGTGTTCAGCAAAGTGATGTCCGGCACCCTGCGCCTGATGAACGTCACGCCGGACAACCTCGCAGCCCAGCCGCAGGAAACGGCCAATGCTGTGCCGGTTCCTGTCAAAGGAGGACGTGGCTGATGTCGCTTAATTTGAACAAGCTGTTTCCCCATGCCGAGCGCGATCTGTTGATTCGCGAGCTGGCACTCGACAGCCGCAAGGTGCGCGCTGGTGATCTGTTCCTGGCGGTACCGGGTGGCAAGGTCGATGGTCGTGAACATATCGCCGATGCCCTGAATCGTGGCGCTGCCGCAGTGGCTTACGAGGCAGAGGGCGCGACTGTACTGCCGATCACCGATGTCCCGTTGATCCCGGTAAAAAGCCTGGCGGCCCAGTTGTCCGCCGTGGCCGGGCGTTTCTACGGCGATCCGAGCCGCAGCCTGAATCTGGTCGGCGTGACCGGCACCAATGGCAAGACCAGCGTTACCCAGCTTGTGGCTCAGGCCCTTGATCTGCTCGGCCAGCCTTGCGGCTTGCTCGGCACCTTGGGCAGCGGTTTCCATGGCGCCCTGCAGAGCGGCATGCTGACCACCCCGGACGCCATTTCGGTACAGGCCACGCTGTCTGAATTGAAGAAAGCCGGTGCTCGCGCCGTAGCCATGGAAGTCTCTTCCCATGGCCTGGATCAGGGGCGTGTCGCGGCCCTGGCCTTCGATGTTGCAGTGCTGACCAACCTGTCTCGGGACCACCTGGATTACCACGGCACCATGCAGGCCTATGGCGATGCCAAGGCGAAACTGTTTGCCTGGCCGAACCTGGCCTGCCGGGTCATCAACCTGGACGACGAGTTCGGCCGCCGCCTGGCCGACGAAGAGCATGAGTCGCGGTTGATCACCTACAGCCTGCTGGACTCTGCCGCTTCGCTTTATTGCCGCGATGCGCAGTTCGACGATGATGGTGTGCGCGCCACGCTGGTAACCCGTCATGGCGAGCATTTCCTGCGCAGTACGCTGCTCGGGCGCTTTAACCTGAGCAACGTGTTGGCAGCAGTCGGAGCCTTGCTGGGCATGGATTACGCCCTGGATGAAATTCTTGCGGTGCTGCCGAAGCTGGAAGGCCCGGCGGGCCGCATTCAGCGCCTGGGTGGCGGTGCGAAACCACTGGTTGTGGTCGATTACGCCCATACCCCCGATGCCCTGGAAAAAGTTCTCGAAGCCTTGCGCCCCCATGCCAAAGGCCAGCTGTTGTGCCTGTTCGGCTGTGGTGGCGACCGTGATCGCGGCAAGCGTCCGTTGATGGCCGAAGTCGCCGAGCGTCTGGCTGATGGCGTGCTGGTCACCGATGACAACCCGCGCAGTGAAGTGGCGACGGCGATTTTCGACGATATCCGTCCCGGTTTCCTCGCTGTGGATAAAGTGCGTTTTGTCGAAGGCCGTGGTCAGGCTATCGCCGAGATGATCGCCGCTGCCAATGCGGGCGACGTGCTGGTTCTGGCGGGCAAGGGTCACGAGGACTATCAAGAAATCAACGGCCAGCGCCATGCCTTCTCCGATCTGGAAGAAGCGGCGAAGGCCCTGGCGGCGTGGGAGGTGGCTCATGCTTAAGCCACTGTTCCTGCACGAACTGTTGACGCCGCTGGATGCCCGGCTGATTGGCGACGATTGCAGCTTCGACAGCGTCAGCATCGACAGCCGCTCAATCAAGCCAGGCCAACTGTTCGTGGCCCTGACCGGTCCGCGTTTCGACGGTCATGATTACCTGGAGCAGGTCTGTGACAGCGGCGCTGTGGCGGCTCTGGTCGAGCGCGAAATCCCTGATGCGCCGCTGGCGCAACTGGTTGTTCAGGATACCCGCAAGGCCTTGGCCCAGATGGGCGCGCTGAGTCGCAATGCCTTTATCGACCGGCCAGTGGCTGCGGTGACCGGTTCCAGCGGCAAGACCACGGTCAAGGAGATGCTTGCCAGCATCCTGCGCACTCGCGGTCCCGTCCTGGCTACCCGTGGCAACCTCAATAATGAGTTGGGCGTGCCCCTGACGCTGCTCGACCTGAACACCGACTACGCCGCCGCCGTGATCGAACTGGGCGCCTCGCGGGTCGGCGAAATCGCTTTTACCGTCAGCCTGACCCAGCCTCATGTGGCGATTATCACCAACGCCGGGACCGCCCATGTCGGCGAGTTCGGCGGTCCGGACAAGATTGTCGAGGCCAAGGGCGAGATTATCGAAGGGCTTAATGCCACCGGCACCGCTGTGCTCAACCTGGACGACAAGGCTTTCCCTATCTGGAAGGCCCGTGCAGGCAGTCGGCCGTTGCTGAGTTTCTCCCTGAATAACCCGGCGGCCGACCTGTATGCCAGCGATCTGCATGTGGATCCGCGCGGCTGCCCGGCCTTTACCCTGCACAGCCCTGATGGCGCGGCGGCGGTGCAACTGAATTTGCTCGGCACTCACAACGTGACCAATGCCATGGCCGCCGCCGCTGCCGCGAGCGCCTTGGGCGTGAGCCTGAGCGGCATCGTCGAAGGCCTGAACAGTGTGCAGCCGGTCAAGGGCCGCACTGTCGCCCAGCTGTCGAGCAAAGGGCTGCGGGTCATCGATGACACCTATAACGCCAACCCGACTTCGGTGAACGCCGCCGTCGATATCCTCGCCGGTTTTGCCGGGCGTACCGTACTGGTACTGGGTGATATCGGTGAGCTGGGCGACTGGGCCGAACAGGGCCATCACGATGTCGGCGCCTATGCGGCCGGTAAGGTCTCGGCGTTGTACGCCGTTGGTCCGTTGATGGTTCACGCCGTGCGCGCCTTCGGCGAGCATGCGCGCCATTTTGCCAATCAGGCTGACCTGATTGCTGCTCTGGATGCCGAGCAGGACACTCAAACAACCATTTTGATCAAGGGTTCGCGCAGCGCAGCGATGGAAAACGTCGTTGCTGCCTTGTGCGCTACCAGCCTGGAGAAACATTAATGCTGCTGCTGTTGGCCGAGTATCTACAACAGTTCTACAAAGGCTTTGCGGTCTTTCAGTACCTGACCCTGCGCGGGATTCTCGGCGTGCTGACGGCACTGTCGCTGTCGCTGTGCCTGGGGCCATGGATGATTCGCGCCCTGCAGAATCGGCAGATCGGTCAGTCCGTGCGCAACGATGGGCCGCAGTCGCACTTGTCCAAATCCGGCACGCCGACCATGGGTGGTGCGCTGATCCTGTCGGCCATCGGCATCAGCACCCTGTTGTGGGCGGACCTGAGCAACCGTTACGTATGGGTCGTGCTGGCCGTGACCCTGCTATTCGGGGCGATTGGCTGGGTTGACGACTACCGCAAGGTGATCGAGAAGAACTCCAAGGGTCTGCCGAGCCGCTGGAAGTACTTCTGGCAGTCGGTGTTCGGCCTGTGCGCGGCGATCTTCCTTTATATGACTGCTCAGTCGCCGGTGGAAACTACCCTGCTGATCCCGATGCTCAAGGATGTCGGCATTCCCCTGGGCGCCGGTTTCATTGTCCTGACCTATTTCGTCATCGTCGGCTCCAGCAACGCGGTCAACCTGACCGACGGTCTCGACGGTCTGGCCATCATGCCGACGGTCATGGTCGGCGGCGCACTGGGGATTTTCGCCTACCTGTCGGGTAACGTGAAGTTCGCCGAATACCTGCTGATTCCTTATGTACCGGGCGCCGGTGAGCTGATCGTGTTCTGCGGCGCGCTGATTGGTGCGGGTCTGGGCTTCCTCTGGTTCAACACTTATCCAGCCCAGGTTTTCATGGGTGACGTCGGTGCCCTGGCACTGGGCGCCGCATTGGGCACCATCGCCGTGATTGTTCGTCAGGAAATCGTCCTGTTCATCATGGGCGGTGTGTTCGTGATGGAGACCCTGTCAGTCGTAATTCAGGTGGCTTCCTTTAAGCTGACCGGTCGCCGTGTTTTCCGCATGGCGCCCATCCATCACCACTTTGAACTCAAGGGCTGGCCCGAGCCACGCGTGATCGTCCGTTTCTGGATCATCACCGTGATTCTCGTATTGGTCGGCCTTGCCACGCTGAAGTTGAGGTAGAACGAGTGTCTCTGATCGCGTCTGACCACTTCCGCATCATTGTCGGTCTCGGCAAGAGCGGCATGTCCCTGGTTCGCTTCCTGGCGAACCGGGGCGTGTCGTTTGCCGTGGCCGATACGCGGGAGAACCCGCCGGAACTGGCGACCTTGCGTCGTGACTATCCGCAGGTAGACGTGCGTTGTGGCGAGCTGGACGTGGAATTCCTCTGCCGCGCCGACGAGCTGTATGTCAGCCCGGGCCTGGCTCTGGCGACCCCAGCGTTGCAGCAGGCGGCCGCGCGGGGCGTGAAAATGTCCGGCGATATAGACCTGTTTGCGCGTAACGCCAAGGCGCCGATCATTGCCATCAGCGGCTCCAATGCGAAAAGCACCGTGACCACCCTGGTCGGCGAGATGGCCGCAGCTGCCGGCAAGCGTGTGGCGGTGGGCGGCAACCTCGGCACACCGGCCCTGGATCTGCTCGACGACGCTGTCGAGCTGTACGTTATGGAACTGTCCAGCTTCCAGCTGGAAACCACTACCCAGCTCGGCGCTGAAGTGGCCACCGTGCTCAATATCAGCGAAGACCACATGGACCGCTACAGCGGCCTGCCGGCTTATCACCTGGCCAAGCACCGGATTTTCCAGGGCGCGCGGCAAGTGGTGGTCAACCGTCAGGATGCCCTGTCGCGACCGCTGATGACTGAAGGTCAGCCCTGCTGGACCTTCGGCCTGAACAAACCGGACTTCCACGGCTTCGGTCTGCGCGAAGAGAACGGCAAGAAATACCTGGCCTTCCAGTTCGACAGCCTTATGCCGGTCAGCGAACTGAAGATGCGCGGCGCGCACAATCAGGCCAATGCCCTGGCTGCTTTGGCGCTGGGTCATGCCGTGGGCCTGCCGATGGATGCCATGCTCAGCAGCCTGCGTTCCTTCGCAGGCCTCGAGCATCGCTGCCAGTGGCTGCGCGAGCGTGAGGGCGTGAGCTATTACAACGATTCCAAAGCCACCAACGTCGGTGCGGCCCTGGCGGCCATCGAAGGTCTGGGGGCCGATATCCCCGGCAAACTGGTGCTGATCGCCGGTGGCGACGGCAAGGGCGCTGATTTCAGCGGCCTGCGCGCGCCGGTTGCCGCCCATTGCCGCGCCGTGGTCCTGTTGGGCCGCGATGCCGAACGGCTTGCCCAGACCCTGGGTGATGCCGTACCCCTGATTCGCGTGACTAGCCTGGAAGAAGCCGTGCAACGCAGCGCCGAAGTCGCTCAGAGCGGGGACGCCGTATTGCTGTCGCCTGCCTGCGCCAGCCTGGATATGTTCAAGAACTACGAAGAGCGCGGTCGGTTGTTCGCGCAGGCAGTGGAGGGCTTGGCATGATTCTCGGAGTCATCAAGCCGTATCCGTCGCCGCTGATCAGTGGTCGTGGCATCGATGTCGACTTCCCGATGCTCGCCGGTTGCCTTGCGCTACTCGGCCTGGGCCTGGTGATGATCACTTCCGCGTCGTCGGAAGTGGCCGCCGTGCAATCGGGCAACCCGCTGTACATGATGATCCGTCATCTGATTTATCTGGTGATCGGTCTTGTCGCCTGCGGCGTGACCATGCTGATTCCGGTGGCCACCTGGCAGCGTCTGGGCTGGCTGATGCTGATCGCCGCCTTCGGTCTGCTGTTGATGGTTCTGGTGCCCGGCATCGGCCGTGAGGTCAACGGTTCGATCCGCTGGATCGGCTTTGGTGCGTTCAACGTGCAGCCTTCGGAAATCGCCAAGGTCTTCGTGGTGATTTTCCTCGGTGGTTATCTGGTCCGCCGCCAACAGGAAGTGCGCGAAAGCTGGATGGGTTTCTTCAAGCCGTTCATCGTGCTGCTGCCCATGGCCGGTCTGTTGCTGATGGAGCCGGACTTCGGTGCCACCGTGGTCATGATGGGCTCGGCGGCGGCGATGCTGTTCCTCGGCGGCGTCGGCCTGTTCCGCTTTACCTTGATGGTGGTGCTGGCGGTCGGTGCGGTATTCGTCCTGGTACAGGCCCAGCCTTACCGGATGGCGCGTCTGACCACCTTTACTGACCCATGGGCCGATCAGTTCGGTTCCGGCTACCAGTTGACCCAGGCCCTGATCGCTTTCGGTCGCGGCGAGTGGTTCGGCGTCGGTCTCGGTAACAGTGTGCAGAAGCAGTTCTATCTGCCTGAGGCGCACACTGACTTCGTATTCTCCGTACTCGCTGAAGAGCTGGGTGTGGTTGGCTCCCTGGCCACCGTGGCGCTGTTCGTCTTCGTCAGTATCCGTGGCATGTACATCGGCATGTGGGCCGAGCGCGCCAAGCAGTATTTCGCGGCTTATGTCGCCTATGGCCTGTCGTTCCTGTGGATCGGCCAGTTCCTGATCAACATCGGCGTGAACGTCGGCCTGCTGCCGACCAAGGGCCTGACCCTGCCATTCCTCAGCTACGGCGGCAGTTCCCTGGTGATCTGCTGTGCCAGCCTGGGGTTGTTGCTGCGCATCGAATGGGAATCGCGCAACAACATGGGCAGTGAAGAAACCGAATTCAGCGAAAGTGACTTCGCCGAGGAGCCACCCCATGGACGCTAACGTACTGATCATGGCGGGCGGCACTGGCGGGCATGTATTTCCGGCGCTGGCCTGTGCCCGAGAATTCCAGGCCCGTGGCTATAAAGTGCACTGGCTGGGTACGCCGCGCGGCATCGAAAACGATCTGGTACCCAATGCTGGCATCCCCCTGCACCTGATCGACGCCACCGGTTTGCGCGGCAAGGGCAAGCTGTCGCTGTTGAAGGCGCCGTTCATGCTGCTAAAGGCGCTGCAACAGGCGCGCAAGGTCATGCGTGAACTCAAGCCGCAGTGCGTCATTGGCTTCGGTGGCTATGTCACCGGCCCTGGCGGCCTGGCGGCGAAGTTGGCGAAAGTGCCTTTGGTGATCCACGAGCAGAACGCCGTGGCTGGCACAGCCAATCGTAGCCTGGCCTCGTTTGCCAGCCGCATTTGCGAGGCTTTCCCGAATACCTTCCCGGTTTCGCCGAAGCGCCGTACCACCGGCAATCCGGTGCGTGCCGAGCTGTTCTACGAGACGCCCAAGCAGGAATTGGTCGGCCGCCGCGCGCGTCTGTTGGTACTGGGCGGCAGCCTGGGTGCCGAGCCGTTGAACAAATTGCTGCCTGAAGCGCTGGCGCTGGTCCCTGCGGACATGCGCCCTGAAGTGTTCCACCAGTCCGGCAAGAAACACGATGGCGTCACTGCCGAGCGTTATCGCGCCGCCGGTGTCGAGGCGCAGGTCGCGCCGTTCATCCAGGACATGGCCGAAGCGTATAGCTGGGCCGATCTGGTGGTCTGCCGGGCCGGTGCCCTGACCATCAGCGAACTGGCTGCGGCCGGTCTGCCTTCGTTGCTGATCCCGCTGCCCCATGCGATCGACGATCACCAGTCGCGCAATGCCCAATACCTGGCCCGCGAAGGTGCAGCCTTCGTCATGCCACAAGCGACAACCGGCGCGGCCGAAATGGCGGCGCGCCTGACAGAGGTTTTGATGCAACCCGAACAACTGAACACCATGGCCCGTACGGCCCGTCGTCTGGCCAAGCCGAACGCCACCAACACTGTCGTCGATACCTGCCTGGAGGTGGTCCATGGTTGAGAATCAACGGGCAATGCCACAACCGGAAATGCGCCGTATCCGTCGTATTCACTTCGTCGGTATCGGCGGTGTGGGCATGTGCGGGATCGCCGAAGTACTGCTGAACCTGGGCTATGACGTTTCCGGTTCCGACCTCAAGGCTTCGCCGGTTACAGAGCGCCTGCAATCCTTCGGCGCGCATATTTTTATCGGTCATCAGGCCGAAAACACCGTGGGTGCCGACGTGCTGGTGGTTTCCAGCGCGGTGAACACTTCCAACCCGGAAGTCGCCAGCGCCCTTGAGCGTCGCATTCCGGTGGTGCCGCGTGCCGAAATGCTCGCCGAGCTGATGCGCTATCGCCACGGCATCGCCGTTGCCGGTACTCATGGCAAGACCACCACTACCAGCCTGATCGCTTCGGTGTTCGCCGCTGGCGGCCTGGACCCGACGTTCGTCATCGGTGGCCGTTTGAACGCCGCCGGGACCAACGCGCAGCTGGGCACCAGCCGTTACCTGATCGCTGAAGCCGATGAAAGCGACGCCAGCTTCCTGCACCTGCAGCCGCTGGTGGCCGTGGTCACCAACATCGACGCCGACCATATGGCGACCTATGAAGGCGACTTCAACAAACTGAAGAAAACCTTCGTCGAATTCCTGCATAACCTGCCTTTCTATGGCCTGGCCGTGGTCTGCATCGACGATCCGGTGGTGCGCGACATCATGCCGTCGGTCAAGCGTCCGATCATGACTTACGGCTTCCATGAAAACGCCGACGTGCGTGCCATCAACGTGCGTCAGGAAGGTATGCAAACGTTCTTCACCGTGCTGCGTCGCGACCGTGAGCCGCTGGACGTGTCGGTGAACATGCCGGGCAACCACAACGTATTGAACTCCCTGGCGACCATCTGTATCGCCACCGACGAAGGCATCAGCGATGAAGCCATCGTTCAGGGCCTGTCGGGCTTCCAGGGCGTCGGCCGACGCTTCCAGGTGTACGGCGAGCTGCCAGTCGAAGGCGGCCATGTAATGCTGGTCGACGACTACGGCCACCACCCGCGTGAAGTCGCCGCAGTGATCAACGCCGTACGTGGCGGCTGGCCGGATCGCCGTCTGGTGATGGTCTACCAGCCGCACCGTTTCAGCCGGACCCGCGACCTCTACGACGACTTCGTGCAGGTGCTCAACGACGCCAATGTCCTGCTGTTGATGGAAGTCTATCCGGCGGGCGAAGAGCCCATCCCCGGTGCCGACAGCCGCCAGCTGGCCCACAGCATCCGTCAGCGTGGGCAACTGGACCCGATCTACATCGAGCGTGGCGTCGAGCTGGCGCCGCTGGTCAAGCCACTGCTGCGTGCCGGCGACATCCTGCTGTGCCAGGGCGCGGGCGACATTGGTGGTCTGGCGCCGAGCCTGCTGCGCAGCCCGCTGTTCGCGGGTGCCGTGGTTGCTTCGACTGAAGGGAAGCTGAAATGAGCAACGCCGTGCAAGCCGCATTGATCTCGACCATTGAACCGAAAAGCTTCGGCCGCGTCGCCGTGCTCTTCGGTGGCAAGAGCTCCGAGCGGCCGGTGTCGTTGAAGTCCGGCAAGGCGGTGCTTGAAGCGCTGCTGAACGCGGGCGTCGAGGCGTTCGGTATCGACGTTGGCGACGACTTGTTGCAGCGTCTGGCCAGCGAGAAGATCGACCGCGCCTTTATCGTGTTGCACGGTCGTGGAGGCGAAGACGGCACTATGCAGGGCCTGCTGGAGTGCCTGGAGATCCCTTACACCGGCAGCGGTGTACTGGCTTCGGCCCTGGCGATGGACAAGCTGCGCACCAAGCAGGTCTGGCAAAGCCTCGACCTGCCGACCCCGCGTCATACTGTGCTGGGCAGCGAAGACGATTGTATTTCTGCCGTTGCGGAACTGGGCCTGCCTTTGATCGTCAAACCGGCCCATGAAGGTTCCAGTATTGGTATGGCCAAAGTGACCAGCGCCGACGAATTGATCGCCGCATGGAAAGCAGCCAGTACCTACGATTCGCAAGTTTTGGTCGAACAATGGATTCAAGGTCCAGAGTTCACTGTCGCTTCGCTGCGCGACCAGATCCTGCCGCCGATCGGCCTGGGCACTCCCCACACTTTCTACGACTACGACGCCAAGTACCTGGCTTCCGATACCCAGTACCGGATGCCCTGCGGGCTGTCCGTGGAAAAGGAACAGGAACTCATGGACCTGACCGCGCGGGCCTGCGACGCCATCGGTATTGCCGGCTGGGCACGCACCGACGTGATGCAGGACGCCGAGGGCAAATTCTGGCTGCTGGAAGTGAACACCGTTCCCGGCATGACCGATCACAGTCTGGTTCCCATGGCCGCACGCGGCGTCGGGCTGGATTTCCAGCAACTGGTGTTGGCGATTCTGGCCGACAGTGTTGAGGCGCGAGGTTAAGCATGCAAGGCGCGTCGGCTCGTCAACAGCAACCCGCTCCCGGCCGCAAGCCGGTGCCGCGTGGTGCCAGTCGCATGGTGGCCAAGGAGCCACTGTCGGCGCGCATGCCCAAGCCGAGTTTCGGGTTCCTCAAGGGCCTGTTCTGGCCTGTGATGCTGGTGGCGCTGGGCTTTGGTGCCTACGAGGCGGCGCAGCGCTTGCTGCCCTATGCCGACCGGCCGATCACCAAGATCAACGTGCAGGGCGATTTGAGTTACATCAGCCAGCAGGCTGTGCAGCAACGTATTGCGCCTTATGTGGCGGCAAGTTTTTTCACCATCGACCTGACCAGCATGCGTACGGAGCTGGAAACCATGCCCTGGATCGCCCACGCCGAAGTGCGTCGCGTGTGGCCTGACCAGGTGGTGATCCGGCTTGAAGAGCAACTGCCGGTCGCCCGTTGGGGTGATGGTGCCTTGCTCAACAACCAGGGCCAGGCGTTCGCGCCACGGGAGTTGGCCAACTACGAGCATCTGCCGCAGTTGTTCGGCCCGCAGCGCGCGCAGCAGCAGGTGATGCAGCAGTATCAGGTGTTGAGCCAGATGTTGCGGCCGCTGGGCTTCTCGATCGCGCGCCTGGAGTTGCGCGAGCGCGGCAGCTGGTTCCTGACTACCGGGGCCGGCAGTTCAGGCCCGGGTATCGAGTTGTTGCTGGGACGAGACCATCTCGTCGAGAAAATGCGCCGTTTTATCGCGATATACGAAAAAACGCTCAAGGAACAGATTACGAATATTGCCCGCATCGACCTGCGTTATTCCAACGGCCTTGCTGTCGGATGGCGTGAGCAGGCAGCGGCTACGACGGACAAACCCGCCGTCGCGAAGAATTGACAAGAGGCAGGACCATGGCAAACGTGCAAAGCGGCAAAATGATCGTCGGGCTGGATATCGGTACCTCCAAGGTGGTGGCACTGGTAGGCGAGGTCGCGGCCGATGGCACGGTGGAAATCGTCGGTATCGGTACGCATCCATCCCGCGGCCTGAAGAAGGGCGTGGTGGTGAACATCGAATCCACCGTGCAATCGATCCAGCGCGCCGTCGAAGAAGCGCAACTGATGGCCGGTTGCCGGATCCACTCGGCGTTCGTCGGCGTGGCGGGCAACCATATCCGCAGCCTGAACTCCCACGGCATCGTCGCCATTCGCGACCGTGAAGTCAGTGCGGCGGACCTGGAGCGGGTACTCGATGCGGCCCAGGCCGTGGCGATCCCTGCCGACCAGCGCGTGCTGCACACGCTGCCCCAGGACTACGTAATCGATAACCAGGAAGGTGTTCGCGAGCCTCTGGGCATGTCGGGCGTGCGTCTGGAAGCCAAGGTTCACGTCGTGACCTGCGCGGTGAACGCGGCGCAGAACATCGAAAAATGCGTGCGTCGCTGCGGTCTGGAAATAGACGACATCATTCTCGAGCAACTGGCCTCGGCCTACTCGGTGCTGACCGATGACGAGAAAGAGCTGGGCGTGTGCCTGGTGGATATCGGCGGCGGCACCACCGACATCGCCATCTTCACCGAAGGTGCCATTCGTCACACGGCGGTGATCCCGATTGCCGGCGACCAGGTGACCAACGACATCGCCATGGCCCTGCGTACGCCGACCCAGTACGCCGAAGAGATCAAGATCCGTTACGCCTGCGCCCTGGCCAAGCTGGCCGGTGCCGGTGAAACCATCAAGGTGCCAAGCGTCGGCGACCGTCCACCGCGCGAACTGTCGCGCCAGGCCCTGGCCGAAGTGGTCGAGCCCCGTTACGACGAGCTGTTCACCCTGATCCAGGCCGAACTGCGTCGCAGCGGCTACGAAGACCTGATTCCCGCCGGCATCGTGCTGACCGGTGGTACCTCGAAAATGGAAGGTGCGGTGGAACTTGCCGAGGAAATCTTCCACATGCCGGTACGCCTCGGTGTGCCGCATAGCGTCAAGGGGCTCGCCGATGTGGTGCGCAACCCTATCTATTCCACAGGTGTCGGCCTGTTGCTGTACGGGCTGCAAAAGCAGTCCGACGGTATTTCCCTGTCCGGCATGAGTCACCACAACAGCGGCGGCGGCTACAGCGATGAGCCCAAGGCGCCGGTGTTGGAGCGACTCAAGCGTTGGGTCCAGGGCAACTTCTGATTCAGTTTCAAAGCTTCAAAAGTGGTAGCGGCAGGTAGTAGGCGAAACAACCAGAAAAATGAAAGGAGAGGGAAAATGTTCGAACTCGTAGACAACGTCCCGCAAAGCCCGGTAATCAAAGTTATCGGCGTGGGTGGTGGCGGCGGCAACGCTGTTAACCACATGGTCAAGAGCAACATCGAAGGCGTCGAATTCATCTGCGCCAACACCGATGCTCAAGCCCTGAAAAACATCGGCGCGCGGACCATTCTGCAGTTGGGTACCGGCGTTACCAAGGGTCTGGGTGCGGGTGCAAACCCGGAAGTCGGCCGTCAGGCTGCCATGGAAGACCGTGAGCGCATTGCAGAAGTCCTGCAAGGCACCAACATGGTGTTCATCACCACAGGCATGGGCGGTGGTACCGGTACCGGTGCAGCGCCGATCATCGCTGAAGTGGCCAAGGAAATGGGCATCCTCACCGTTGCGGTGGTGACCCGTCCGTTCCCGTTCGAAGGTCGCAAGCGCATGCAGATCGCCGACGAAGGCATCCGCCTGCTGTCGGAAAGCGTCGACTCGTTGATCACCATTCCCAACGAGAAGCTGCTGACCATCCTCGGTAAAGACGCAAGCCTGTTGTCGGCGTTCGCCAAGGCTGACGATGTACTGGCCGGTGCCGTTCGCGGTATCTCCGACATCATCAAACGTCCGGGCATGATCAACGTCGACTTCGCCGACGTACGTACTGTCATGAGCGAAATGGGCATGGCCATGATGGGCACTGGCGCAGCCAGCGGTCCTAACCGTGCACGTGAAGCCACAGAAGCCGCCATCCGCAACCCGTTGCTGGAAGACGTCAACCTGCAGGGCGCACGCGGCATCCTGGTCAACATCACTGCCGGTCCTGACCTGTCTCTGGGTGAGTACTCGGACGTGGGTAGCATCATCGAAGCGTTCGCTTCCGAGCACGCGATGGTCAAGGTCGGTACTGTTATCGATCCGGACATGCGTGACGAGTTGCACGTGACAGTGGTTGCCACCGGCCTCGGCGCGAAAATCGAGAAGCCGATGAAGGTCATCGACAACACCATGCAGACCACGCAAGCCGCGTCGGCCCAGCCTGCTGCCCGTCAGGAAAGCGGTACGGTGAACTATCGCGATCTGGAGCGTCCTACCGTGATGCGTAACCAGGCTCATGCAGGTGCTACCACGGCTGCGAAGATGAACCCGAACGATGACCTGGACTATCTGGATATCCCAGCTTTCCTGCGTCGTCAGGCCGATTGATGAAATGTATCAGGGGTATTCGGGTGATTGGTGTTCAGCAAAGGCCGGGTCTGCTATTATCGCCAGCCTTTGTTGATACCAGTTCGCAACTTGCGCTGAAGCGGCCCATGCCATGATTAAACAACGCACCCTGAAGAATATTATCCGTGCCACAGGTGTAGGCCTGCACTCGGGGGAAAAGGTTTACCTGACCCTCAAGCCTGCGCCTGTGAATACCGGCATCGTGTTTTGTCGTGCTGACCTCGACCCCGTGGTGCAAATCCCTGCGCGTGCGGAAAATGTCGGTGACACCACACTGTCGACCACTCTGGTCAGCGGTGATGTCAAAGTCGACACCGTAGAACACTTGCTCTCGGCCATGGCTGGCCTGGGCATCGATAACGCCTACGTCGAACTCTCTGCCTCCGAAGTTCCCATCATGGACGGCAGCGCGGGACCCTTCGTATTCCTGATTCAATCGGCAGGCCTGGAAGAACAGGACGCGCCGAAGAAATTCATCCGGATCCTGCGGGAAGTGTCAGTGGAAGATGGTGCCAAGCGCGCTACTTTCGTGCCTTTCGAAGGTTTCAAGGTGAGTTTCGAGATCGATTTCGATCACCCGGTTTTCAAGGATCGCACCCAAAGTGCGAGCGTGGATTTTTCCAGTACTTCCTTCGTCAAGGAAGTCAGCCGCGCCCGGACCTTCGGGTTCATGAGTGATATCGAGTACCTGCGCAAGCACAACCTCGCACTCGGCGGCAGTGTGGAAAACGCCATCGTTGTAGACAAGGATGGTGTACTCAACGAAGACGGCCTGCGTTATGAGGACGAATTCGTCAAACACAAGATTCTCGATGCCATCGGCGATCTCTACCTGCTGGGCAATAGCCTGATTGGTGAGTTCCGTGGCTTCAAATCGGGGCATGCACTGAACAATCGTCTGCTGCGCACGTTGATCGAGCAGAAAGACGCCTGGGAAGTCGTGACCTTCGAAGATGCCAGTACGGCACCTATTTCTTACATGCGCCCTGTCGCGGCCGTGTAAGACAAGCAAGACCCTCTTTCCTTTTGCTTTTCAAAGGCTGCCTTCGGGCGGCCTTTTTTTATAGGCTTTCGGCACGTCTCCTTGGGCCCTGTGTCTGTGCTAGCGTTAAAAAGAGAAGTGTCCTACGTCAGTGGACGTTATTTCGCGCATTCTTCAGGTCTGCTTTCGTTCAGCGTTGCTCGTTTGGCGTATCAGGCAGCTTGATCTGCCTTTGATACTTGTCACGAGTTTGCTCCAGATGGAGACCGCGCTATGAAATCGTTCCCCCTGAAAGGCAGCAGCCTGCTTTCGACATTATCTTTATCCTTGGGCCTGAATCTGTTGTCAGGCGTGCTGCCGATGAATGCCGTCGCGGCTGAGGCTGCATCCAACAACGCATCCTGTGAAACTTGCAGCTTTCAAGATGGCTACGCCGTCGTGAACGAGGATCGCGTCCGCTTGCATTATGTTGTGGGCGGTAAAGGGCCTGCATTGCTGCTGATTCCAGGCTGGCCGCAAACGGCTTATACCTGGCATAAAATCATGCCGGAGCTGGCCCGACACTTCACTGTCATTGCCGTTGACCCGCGTGGTCTGGGAGATTCGAATCGACCTCTGTCCGGATATGACACGGACAACGTCGCTCGGGATCTGCACGAGTTGATGCAATCACTGGGACATTCGGCGTACAGCGTGGTTGGCCATGATGTGGGTATGTGGATCGGTTATTCCATGGCTGCCAACTACCCTGACGAAATTTCCCGCATTGTGTTGTCCGAGGCCGGTATTCCGGGCCTTGATCCACTGCGTTCCTGGCATTTCGCTTTTAACCAGTTAGTGGATTTGCCGGAGGCGCTGATCGAAGGCAAGGAGCGGATTTATCTGGAGTGGCTGTTTAACAGCTTCGCTTACCGGCCGACTGATCTGGCGACCGAAGAATATATTCGTGCCTATTCAAAACCTGGAGCAATGCGCGCAGGTTTTGCCTACTACCGGGCCATCCCACAAACTATCGAGCAGAATAAAAAGCATGGGCTTACCCCATTGAAGATGCCCGTACTGACGGTGGGCGGCGAATTTGCACGCGCTGGCGGCTTGAAGGATATGTTGGCGCCGGTCGCCACCAACGTGACAGCCCGCGTAATCCCGGGGGCAGGACACTATCCTCAGGAGGAAGCACCGCAAGAGATGTTAAAGGCGTTGCTGCCGTTTCTTACAGCAAAATAAGCACCAGGCACTGGCATGAGCGGTTTGGGATCAGCTTCGAGCGGGAGGAGGCTGGTCCCGCCTCAGGAAGGCCGCGCTAGGTCCGCGCCTTGGCGTGACTGGCCAATCGCTCCAGCGCCGCGCGCAATTTCGGGTCCGTGATACCCTCGGCGGTGGCTTGGATACTCTCGGCAGCGACGCTGGAAAGATCGATGGTATGACCTGCGGCACCCTGAGGCACCGTCGGCGGTTGTACCTTGAACAGGATGCGATCCAGGTTGATGAATTCGTCGAACGCCTGAAGCTGGCGCAACAGACGCTTCTGTTGATAGCGCAGACGAGTGGCCCAGTGGCCGTCGGTTACAATCAACAACAAGGTGCCTTCGCGCCAGGACGCCACATGGCAATGCTCGCGGGCAGCCGGTTGCAGCTGGCTTTCCACCAGGCTTTGCAACTGGCCGAGGCGCTGGGCATGACGAAAAATGGCTTTCAGCGGCTTGGCTTCACGCAGCAGCACGGCGGGCAGACGAGCGGAATGAGGACGAAAAGCCATGACACGGCACCTGGGAATAGCGGAGCCCCATGTTAGCAGAAAGCCCGGGACCTGCTGACTTCGCGGGTTTCCTGTATTTTTACCGGTAAATCAATAACGTGCTTTCATCCTCTGATGGGTTGAAGTCCGAAGAAATGGCCTTATTGTAGATCTGCCCCGTTACAGCGCTGTGCCAGCATCGTGGAATAACGCCACTTTCCTCACCATCGTTTCCGGGTAGAATGCTCGTTCGCATGCGGCCATGATGGCTGCACGGGCGACTCACGGGGCCGCCCTCCATTCCTATGTGTGGAAGATCCTGTCGATATGTTTGCGCCTTTGTTAAAAAAACTTTTTGGAAGCAAGAACGAGCGTGAAGTCAAACGCATGCTCAAGACGGTACAGATCGTCAATGCCTTCGAAGAGCAAATGGTGGCCCTTTCGGACGAGCAACTGCGCGCCAAGACCGAAGAGTTCAAGGCCCGTATAGCCAAAGGCGAGACCCTCGATAACCTCCTTCCTGAAGCCTTCGCTGTCGCGCGGGAAGCGGGCAAACGTGTCATGGGCATGCGCCACTTCGACGTTCAGTTGATCGGCGGTATTACCCTGCACGAAGGCATGATCGCGGAAATGCGCACCGGTGAAGGCAAGACCCTGGTGGGTACGCTGGCGGTCTACCTCAATGCACTGTCCGGCAAGGGCGTGCATGTGGTCACGGTCAACGACTACCTGGCTCGTCGCGACGCCAACTGGATGCGCCCGCTGTACGAATTCCTCGGCCTGAGCGTCGGCATCGTCTCGCCGTTTCAGCCGCCGGAAGAGAAGCGTGCCGCCTACGCGTCCGATATCACCTATGGCACCAACAACGAATTCGGTTTCGATTACCTGCGCGACAACATGGCGTTTGCCCTGGATGAAAAATTCCAGCGCGAGCTGAATTTCGCCGTGATCGACGAAGTGGACTCGATCCTTATCGACGAAGCCCGTACGCCTTTGATCATCTCCGGCCAGGCCGAAGACAGTTCCAAGCTGTACACCGAGATCAACCGCCTGATCCCGAAACTTGAGCAGCACATCGAGGAAGTGGAAGGCCAGGTCACCAAGGCCGGTCACTACTCCATCGACGAGAAATCCCGTCAGGTCGAGCTGAACGAGTCCGGTCACCAGTTCATCGAAGAGATGCTCACCGAAGTCGGCTTGCTGGCCGTCGGTGAAAGCCTGTACTCGGCGCATAACCTGGGCCTGTTGACCCACGTCTACGCCGGTCTGCGCGCGCACAAGCTGTTCCATCGCAACGTTGAATACATCGTTCAGGACGGCCAGGTTCTGCTGGTCGACGAGCACACCGGTCGTACCATGCCGGGCCGTCGCCTGTCCGAAGGCCTGCATCAGGCCATCGAGGCCAAGGAACACCTGAACATCCAGGCCGAAAGCCAGACGCTGGCCTCGACTACGTTCCAGAACTACTTCCGCCTGTACAACAAGCTGTCCGGCATGACCGGTACCGCCGATACAGAAGCGTTCGAGTTCCACCAGATCTACAGCCTGGCCGTGATGGTCATCCCGCCGAACAAGCCATTGGCGCGCAAGGACTTCAACGACCTGGTCTACCTGACCGCGGACGAGAAGTACGCAGCCATCGTTACCGACATCAAGGCCTGTCTGGCCGAGAACCGTCCGGTACTGGTCGGTACGGCGACCATCGAGACCTCCGAGCGCATGTCCGCCCTGCTTAACCAGGAAGGCATCGAGCACAAGGTTCTCAACGCCAAGTTCCACGAAAAAGAAGCCGAGATCATTGCGCAAGCCGGTCGTCCGGGTGCTCTGACCATCGCCACCAACATGGCCGGTCGCGGTACTGACATCCTGTTGGGCGGTAACTGGGAAGTCGAAGTCGCCAACATGGAAGACCCGACCCCGGAGCAGATCGCTCAGGTCAAGGCCGACTGGCAGAAGCGTCATCAGCAGGTCATCGAAGCCGGCGGCCTGCATGTCATTGCTTCCGAGCGTCACGAATCGCGCCGTATCGACAACCAGCTGCGTGGTCGTGCCGGTCGTCAGGGTGACACCGGTTCCAGCCGCTTCTACCTGTCCCTGGAAGACAGCCTGATGCGCATCTTCGCCTCTGACCGGGTGAAGAACTTCATGAAGGCCCTGGGCATGCAGTCCGGCGAGGCGATCGAGCACCGCATGGTGACCAACGCCATCGAAAAGGCTCAGCGCAAGGTTGAAGGCCGCAACTTCGATATTCGTAAGCAACTGCTCGAGTTCGACGACGTTTCCAACGAACAGCGCAAAGTGATCTACCACATGCGTAACAGCCTGCTGGCTGCGACGAACATTGGTGACACCATTGCCGAGTTCCGCGAAGAAGTCCTCAACAGCCTGATCAGCCAGCACATCCCGCCGCAATCGTTGCCTGAGCAATGGGATGTGGCCGGTCTGGAAGCGGCCATCAGCAGCGACTTCGGCGTGAAACTGCCGGTCCAGCAATGGCTCGACGAAGACGATCATCTGCACGAAGACACCCTGCGCACCAAGCTGCTCGAAGAGTTGCTGCTGGCCTACAACGAGAAGGAAGAGCAGGCCAGTGCCGAGGCGTTGCGGACCTTCGAGAAGCAGATCCTGCTGCGCGTATTGGACGACCTGTGGAAAGACCACCTGTCGACCATGGATCACCTGCGTCACGGTATCCACCTGCGTGGCTATGCCCAGAAGAACCCGAAACAGGAATACAAGCGCGAGTCGTTTACCCTGTTCCAGGAACTGCTGGACTCGATCAAGCGCGACACCATCCGCGTCCTGTCCCACGTTCAGGTTCGTCGCGAAGACCCGGCCGAAGAAGAGGCCCGTCTGCGCCAGGAAGCTGAAGAGCTGGCCCAGCGCATGCAGTTCGAGCATCCGTCTGCGCCAGGCCTGGACCAACCACAGGCCCTGGCTGCTGAAGAGGGTGATGATGTCGCAGTGGCCACCGAGCCGGTTCGCAATGATCAGAAATTGGGTCGTAACGAGCTGTGCTGGTGTGGTTCGGGCAAGAAATTCAAGCACTGTCACGGTCAGATCAGCTAAGTTTTAGATCTGATTGAGTAATACAAGCGCCGCGACCGGCTTAGCCGTCGCGGCGTTTTTTCATCGATTGCCGTCGCTGGACGGCGCCAGCTGATTATCAAGGAGCGCACTTCATGGCTGTTGGTCTTGGTCCTTTGCCGACACTGCACCCGGTCCCCGGTTTTGAACTTGGCATTTCCTCGGCGGGTATCAAGCGCCCAGGCCGCAAGGACGTCGTGGTCATGCGCTGTGCCGAAGGCTCCAGCGTCGCCGGTGTCTTCACCCTCAATGCGTTTTGCGCAGCCCCGGTGATCCTGGCCAAGCAACGTGTGCAAGGGCCCGTGCGCTATCTGCTGACCAATACCGGTAACGCCAACGCCGGCACCGGCGAGCCGGGCCTTATCGCCGCGACCCGTACCTGCGCCAAACTGGCCGAGCTGACCGGCGTCGATGCCAGTGCCGTACTCCCATACTCCACCGGTGTGATCGGCGAGCCGTTGCCTGTGGAAAAGATCGAAGGCGCTCTGCAAGCCGCTCTCGACGACCTGTCAGTGGATAACTGGGCGGCTGCGGCCACCGGCATCATGACCACCGATACCCTGCCCAAGGGCGCCAGCCGCCAGTTCCAGCATGACGGCGTGACCGTGACAGTGACCGGCATCAGCAAGGGCGCCGGCATGATCCGTCCGAACATGGCGACCATGCTCGGCTACATCGCCACCGACGCCAAAGTCAGCCAGAGCGTGTTGCAGGATCTGATCCGCGACGGCGCTAACAAGTCGTTCAATCGCATCACCATTGACGGCGACACCTCGACAAACGACTGCTGCATGCTGATCGCCACCGGTCAGGCCAGGCTGCCAGAAGTCACCGAAGCCAAGGGCCCGGTCTTCGAAGCGCTGAAAAAGGCCGTCTTCGAAGTGTGCATGGAAGTGGCCCAGGCCATTGTCCGTGACGGCGAAGGCGCGACCAAGTTCGTTACCGTGCAGGTCAACGGCGGCGCCAACCACCAGGAATGCCTGGACGTCGGCTACACCGTGGCCCACTCGCCGCTGATCAAGACCGCGCTGTTCGCTTCCGACCCGAACTGGGGCCGCATCCTCGCCGCAGTCGGTCGTGCCGGTGTGCCGGACCTGGACGTGAGCAAGATCGACGTGTTCCTCGGCGCCGTGTGCATCGCCCGTCAGGGCTGCCGTGCCACTACCTACACGGAAGAGCAGGGCTCGGCCGTGATGGCCGAAGCAGAAATCACCATCCGCATCGAACTGGGCCGTGGTGATTGCAGCGAAACCATCTGGACCACTGATCTGTCCCACGAATACGTGAAGATCAACGCGGAATACCGAACGTAATAAGCTGAGAATCTGTGGGATTGGCTGTGGTGGGACCGGCTTTAGCCGGGAAGACTTTCTTTCAGTCGCTGAATGCTCATCGGCTGTTCGGTCGCCTTCCCGGCTAAAGCCGGTCCCACAGAAGTTTTCCAGCGAGCCGTCATGTTTTTTATCAGGGAGCGACACATATGAGCCTGCACCTGTTCATCGGCGACAAACGTTACTCCTCCTGGTCTCTGCGCCCATGGTTGGTGCTGGAAATGCTCGGCACGACCTACACCGAGCAGATCATCCGTCTGAAGCAGATAGATACTCTGCAACGGATTCTCGAACACTCGCCGTCGGGCAAGATTCCTGCGCTCAAGTGCGAGCACGGACTTATCGCCGACTCTCTGGCGATCTGCGAATACCTGGCCGAGCGCTTCCCGGACGGGGAACTCTGGCCCAAGGACATCGCCGCCCGTGCCCAGGCGCGTTCGGCAGCGGCACAGATGCACAGCGGTTTCCCGAGCCTGCGCTCGAATATGCCCATGGATTTGCAGCATGACGCCGAGCCTGAGTTCATCTCGGTCAATACCCAGACCGATATCGAACGGGTATTTGCCCTGTGGGCCGAGTGCCGTGAGGCGTGCGCTGACAGTGGTCCGTTCCTGTTCGGCAAGCCTGGCATTGTCGACGCGTTCTTTGCTCCGGTAGCCGTGCGCCTGCGCAGCTACCATGTGTCGTTGCCCCCTGAGGCGGCGGCCTATGTTGAAACGATCTACCAGTGGCCGGCCTTCAAGCGCTGGCAACAGGCTGCTCTAGAGGAAGGTTAATTGTGAAGCGAGTTCATGTAGCGGCGGCGGTCATTCGCGGCACTGACGGCAGGATTCTCATCGCCCGCCGTGCCGATACCCAGCATCAGGGCGGTCTCTGGGAGTTTCCCGGTGGCAAGGTCGAGGCAGGCGAAAGCGTGCAGTCGGCCCTGGCTCGTGAACTCAAGGAAGAGTTGGGCATTGCCGTGCGCAGTGCCCGACCGCTGATCAAAATCCAGCACGACTACCCGGACAAGCAGGTGTTGCTGGATGTCTGGGAAGTCTCGTCCTTCACGGGCGAGCCCCATGGCGCCGAAGGCCAGCCGCTGGCCTGGGTCAGCAACCGCGAACTGGTCAATTATGATTTCCCGGCGGCCAATCAGCCGATCGTCGCCGCCGCGCGCCTGCCTGCCGATTACCTGATTACCCCGGACGATCTGGACAACGGCGAGCTGCTGCGCGGTATTCAGAAGGCGGTTGCCAGTGGCATCAAGCTGATCCAGCTGCGTGCGCCGAACCGCTATGACCCGCAATACCGCGATCTGGCAGTGGATGCGGTCGGCCTGTGTGCTGGCAAGGCGCAACTGATGCTCAAAGGCCCGCTGGAGTGGCTGGGCGACTTCCCGGCCGCGGGCTGGCACCTGACCGCCGAGCAACTGCGCAAGTACGCCAGCAAGGGCCGTCCTTTCCCTGAAGAGCGCTGGCTGGCGGCGTCCTGCCATAACGCTGAAGAACTGACCCTGGCCGAGCAGATGGGCGTGGATTTCGTCACCTTGTCGCCGGTCCAGCCGACCCAGACCCACCCCGAGGCCGTGCCTTTGGGTTGGGAGCAGGCGAGCGAGCTGATTGCCGGGTTCAGCAAGCCGGTGTTTCTGCTAGGCGGGGTTGGCCCGGATGAACGCCGCCGGGCATGGGACAGTGGCGCGCAGGGTGTAGCGGGTATCAGGGCCTTCTGGCCCGAATAACGTATGACATTGTGGGACCGGCTTTAGCCGGGAAGGGGCCGGTACATCCGCTGGATTTCCTGGGCCGATCAGACGCCTTCCCGGCTAAAGCCGGTCCCACTTCATATTGCGAGACTCTTACGGCTTCTTTGCCGCTTCCCACAATATCTCGGCAATCCCCTGGCGCCGCGCAATCATCCGCGCGGCAACGAACAGCAGGTCGGACAGGCGATTGATATAAGCCAGCCCCACTTCACCCAAGGGTTCTACGGCATTGAGTTGCTGGCAACGCCGCTCGGCACCCCGGGCCAGGCTGCGGCAGACGTGAGCCTGGGCGATCAGGCTTGAGCCGCCAGGCAGGATGAAGTTCTCCAGGGGGCCGAGTTCTTCGTTCCATAGATCGATGGCCGCTTCCAGACGTTCGACTTCTGCCTGATTCAGTGCCTGATAGGTCGGCATCGCCAGTTCGCCGCCGAGATCGAACAAGCGGTGCTGGCAAGGCGCCAGAACCGTGATCAGCTCGCGCAACCCCGGTACGGCTTCAGCCTGTTCCGCCAGCCCGGCCAACAACAGCCCCAACTGGCTGTTCAGTGTATCGACTTCGCCAATGGCCTCGACCCGCGGATGGTCCTTGGCCACCCGGCGACCATCGCCGAGGCCGGTTTCGCCTTTGTCTCCGGTGCGTGTGTAAATCTTCGACAAGCGAAAACCCATGTAGCCGACTCCTGTTCAAATCTGGGGAATAATGGCCTGGGGCACATTGACGGTGCTGCCGGACAGCGGCAGGCGCAACGTGAAGCAAGTGCCCTGGCCCTGGGTCGACTGCACTTCCATCTGGCCCTTGTGGTTGTTGGTGATGATGAAATACGACACTGACAGGCCCAAACCGGTGCCCTGGCCGACTTCCTTGGTGGTGAAGAACGGCTCGAAGATGCGTTTGCGCACCTGTTCCGGCATGCCGACGCCATTGTCCTCGACCTGAATCTCGGCCCACGGCGGGTTGAGCCGGGTACGCATGATGATGCGCCCCGGCTCGCTGTCGTCGTCGCGTTGATGGATCGCCTGGGCGGCGTTTTTCAGCAGGTTGAGCAGCACCTGTTCCAGTTCGTTGGCAGTGCCGGGCACCGGGCCCAGTTCCGGGTCGAACTGGCGAACGATCGCTTGGCCCTTGAAGTCGAAGCCGATGGCCAGGTCAAAGTCATTACTGGCGATTTCCACCGCCTGATCGATCAGCGCCGGCAGATCGCAGGGCGCCATTTCCCGCTTGCTGCGGCGACTGAAGCTGAGCATATGACTGACGATCTTCGCCGCCCGGCCGCCGGCCTGCTGGATGCCGTCGAGGAGCTTGGGCACTTCGCGGCTTTCCAGGTACAGATTGACGGCGTCCAGAGTGATGCCGGTCTGTTCGGCCTGTTCCAGGTTCTTCGGCAGATCCGGAGACAGTCGGCGGCGAATGTTCTGCACGTTATGCAGGATCGCCCCCAGCGGGTTGTTGATCTCGTGGGCCATACCCGCCGCCAGTCCGCCCACCGACAGCATTTTCTCGGACTGCACCATCATCTCCTCCAGAGACAGGCGCTGAGTGATGTCGTCGATGCGGATCACCACACCGCGCCCGGCACCCCCAGTCAGCGGATAGAAGGTCAGGGCGTAATGGCGTGGGTCGTCGTTGCGAATCCAGGTCACCCGCTCGATCTTGGTCACGCTATGGCTTTCGACCGTGTGCTTGATCTGCGGCAGAAAAGCCTTCATCGGCTCGAAGGCGAGGAAGATCGGCTGATTCAGCGCTTCATCCAGCGGCGTGCCGGAAAGGGCGCCAGCTTCCTGGTTCCATTGGGTGACGTAGAGCTGTTCGTCCAGAGCGATCAGGGCCGAGGGCATAGAGTCGATGATGCTGTTGAGGTAGTTCTGAAAGCCGGTGAGCTTCTTCTCGATCTTGCTGCGAACCTTGACCTCCAGTTCCAGCTTGCGGTTTGTGTGACGGGTTTCTTCGGCCAGGGCCTGGGCCTGATCAGAGGCGTCCTGGGACTCGTCTCGGGCGCGCTTGAGTTGCTGCTCACGGGCTTCGATGCGCGACAGCATGGTGTTGAACGCCGCGGCCAGGCTGCCGATCTCGTCATGATTGCCGCGCTCGGCGCGCAGGGCGTAGTTTTCTTCCCGGGTGACCTGGCGCGACAGCTCTTCAAGCTGGTAGATCGGCTCGGTAATCAGGCGGCGAATCTGTCGGGCCACGACCAGCCACAACAGCACGCTGAAAATCAGGATGCCAAGGCTGGCGGTGAGGGTGCCGGTATAGAAAGCCGTGGGCAATTCGCTGCTGGCAACCAGCAACAGATGCCCCGGCGCCTTGCCGGGCCGCGGCACCTGGACCAGTTGGGTGCTGCGAAACTCGGTCATGCGCCAGGCTTCGATGTTGTGATAGTGCTCGGGCAGCTTGATCTTGTTGCCTTCCTGCAACTGCGCCAGGCGCTCACCGTTATTGTCGTAGAGGGCGGCGGCGCGCAGAGGGCTGTAGTTGTTCAGCTCCTTGAGCAGGCTCTGGGCGTCTTCGGCCGAATCAAGGGCCTGGCTGGCGAGGTCCGGATTGCTGATCAGGCGACCGATGGTCTGCAACGCCTGGGGCGCCATGGCTTCCTGAGAGATGTAGTAGGCGGCACTGATAAAGGTCAGGTTGGCCACCAACAGAACGGTGGTCAGCAAGACCAGCAGGGCGGCGAGAAGCTTCTGGCCGACCGGCAGGTTTTCAAGACGCTGGCGCAATGGCATGAGGTGACGTCACCCACTAGAGAACAAGCAGGCAGGGTAGCGCTGTTCTAGTCGCTACGCACGCCACGTTGGCGCAGTCGCGCGATCAGGCGCGCCTCTAGCTGGTCCAGCCGGGGCAGGGGGTGACCCAGACGCTGACCCTCGTTGCAGGCATGGCCCAGCAGATAACGAATCTCGGTGCGCCGCCCCTGGGCCACGTCCTGATACATCGACGAATAGTTGGCGGCGGTGGCCTGGATCACTCGCTGTACCTCGTCGTGCAGGCCCTGGGCCGCTTCAGGTTGGCCACAGGCCCGTAGCAGCCCGGCGAGTTCGTCGCACAGCCCGTTGACTTCTTCGGCATAATTCTGTAAGCCGCCGTTTTTGCAGTCATGCAGCACTGTCAGCGGATTGATCGCGCAGTTCAATGCCAGTTTGCGCCACAGACGGGCGAGGATATCGCCGCTCCATTCGTGGGCAATGCCGCTATCACTGAGTTCGTTCAGCCATGTGGGGGCGTTTTGTTCAGTTTGATCGCCCAGCCAGTTATGCCCGCGGCCGGCGAACACCACCTGCCAATCCAGCGGGCGAAAGGCGCCTTCTGTGCTTGAGGCAAAGATGCAGCGGGCCAAGGGCAGGGCGGCGGCAACCGCTTCCTGGCTGCCGAGACCGTTCTGCAACAGGATCACCTCGGCGTCTGCGGTCAGACGGTTGGCAATGCTTTGCACGGCGGGCAACGCATCGTAGGCCTTGCAGGCGACCAATAGACGCTGAATTGGCTCGTCGCTGGCGAGGGTTTGCGCGCTGATGGCAATGGGCTGCTCGCGACCGTCCTCTATCAGCGTCAGGCAGCCGCCCTGAGCCTGATAGTCCGCCAGGCGGGCGTCGTTACGCAGGATCAGCCGTACCGGCAAGCCACTGCGGGCAAGGCGTGCGGCCCATAAGCTGCCGAGGCTGCCAGCGCCGAGGATATGCCAGATAACCGGCATTAGAAGCTTGCTGCGCTGTAAGTGAAGGATAAATAGCGAATCGGCATTGCAGGCTCACCGTGAAGCTTTGAAAAGTCTCGTTATACTAACGCCTCTTTTAAATCGTCACATAAGGTGTCCCCGAAACTCGATATCGGGCGCGCCCAGTCACTGGAGAAATGACATGCCCTCGTTCGACATAGTGTCCGAGCTGGATAAACACGAAGTCACTAATGCCGTCGATAACGCCATCAAAGAGCTGGATCGCCGCTATGACCTCAAAGGTAAAGGTACTTTCGAGTTCAAGGAACTGACCATCAACCTCACCGCTGAAGCCGACTTTCAGCTGGAAGCGATGATCGAGATCCTCAAGCTGGCCTTGGTCAAGCGCAAGATCGATATCAAGTGCCTTGAGGTCAAGGACGCTTTCGCTTCCGGCAAGTTGATGAAGCAGGAAGCCACGCTCAAGGAAGGTATCGATAAAGAACTGGCGAAGAAGATCGTTGCCCATATCAAGGACGCCAAGCTCAAGGTGCAGGCCGCCATTCAGGGTGAGCAGGTCCGCGTCACCGGCAAGAAGCGTGATGATCTGCAGGACGCCATCGCTGCCCTGCGTACCCACGAGTTCGGTATGCCCTTGCAGTTCAACAACTTCCGCGACTGATTGGTGGCTGGAACCTCCTTTGTCCAAGGGCATCCGAGGTCATGTAAAGCGTTGAAACGATTGGCTGCGGCGGTCGTTTCAGCGTTCAGTTTGCGACCCGCAGGAGAAACACGATGGACTTGAGTAATGAAATGGATCACCTGGTGAAGCTGTCCCAGGCGTGGATTCCCATGGTCATGCAGTACGGCAGCCGTGTGCTGCTGGCCGCCGTGACGTTGATCGTGGGCTGGTGGCTGATCAACAGGCTGACCTCGCGGGTTGGTGCCTTGCTGGCCCTGCGCAACGCTGATCTGGCCCTGCAGGGTTTTATCAGCAGCCTGGCCAATATCATTCTGAAGATACTGCTGATCGTCAGCGTGGCTTCGATGATCGGCATCGAGACGACGTCCTTCGTCGCCGCCATTGGTGCCGCAGGCCTGGCCATTGGTCTGGCATTGCAGGGCAGCCTGGCGAACTTCGCCGGTGGCGTGTTGATCCTGCTGTTTCGTCCGTTCCGCATTGGTGACTGGATCGAAGCGCAGGGCGTGGCGGGGACGGTGGACAGCATCCAGATTTTCCACACCGTGCTGCGTACCGGCGACAACAAGACCGTGATCCTGCCCAACGGCAACCTGTCCAACGGCATCATCACCAACACCAACCGTCAGGCGACCCGCAAGATCATTTTCAACATCAACGTTGATCCCGACAGCGACCTGCGCAAGGGCCTGGAAGTGTTGATGGACATGGCCAATGATTCGCGTGTACTGGAAGATCCGGCGCCAGCGGCAGTCGTGGCGGCGCTCAACGAGAATTCGGTGACGCTGTCTCTGGGCGTCTGGACCAAGACCGGCGACATGGGTGCGGTCAGCTCGCAGTTCAACGTCGAGGCGCGTGATCGTCTGAAAGAGGCGGGGATCAGTGTCGCGCAGTCGCAGCGAGTGATCCGGATGGTGCAAGAGTAATACTGGCTCTGTGGGACCGGCTTCAGCCGGGAAGAGGGCTGAACAGCCGCTGAAGATTCTGTGGCTTCAAGAATCTCTTCCCGGCTAAAGCCGGTCCCACCGTGATTTTGTGCCTCGTCCCTGCCTCATTGCTCAGGCTGTTCCTGAGCCTGTTCCTCTTCCTTACGCGCATCCCGCGCTTCCTTGGCCCACTGCAACAGGATCATCACCAGCGTCGGTACGCCGAGCAGGGCGGTGATCAGGAAGAAGTTGTGGTAGCCGAACTTCTCCACCATCACCCCTGAATAGCCGCCGATCAGGCGCGGCAACAGCAGCATGATCGAGCTGAGCAGGGCGTATTGGGTGGCCGAGAACTTCAGGTTGGTCAGGCTCGACAAGTAGGCGACGAACGCCGATGTCGCCAACCCTGAACTGAAGTTATCCAGTGAGATGGCCACGATCAGCATCTTCAGGTTCGGGCCCATGTCCGCCAGCATGAGGAACAACAGGTTGGTCGCTGCCGAGGTCAGGCCGCCGACGAACAGGATCGGCAGGATGCCGAAGCGCACGATCAACAGGCCGCCGAAGCCGGCGCCGAGCAGGGTCATGACCAGGCCGAAGATCTTGCTGACACTGGCGATCTGGTCCTTGGTGAAACCCTGATCGATATAGAAAACGTTGGCCATGACGCCCATTACCGTGTCCGACATGCGATAAGTCGCGATCAGACCGAGCAGCAGGAAGGCCTGCCAACGGTAGCGGAGAATGAAATCGTTGATCGGCGTCAGCACCGGCGCCAGGCCCTTGCGGCCGAAGGACGACAGGCAGGCGGTGGTCAGGATGATGTAGAGGATCGCCCGCAGAAACGCGCGGTCTTCCAGCAGCAGGTCCATCCAGCTGTTGCCTTCGAACAGCACGCTGGCGAAGTTGGTGTTGTACAACTGGGTGCACATCGCCGGTACCGATACCAGCAGGATGATCAGCACGAACACCGAGGCCAGTTGGTGCATGAAGCCGTATCGTGCCGCCGACAGCTGGGTGCGCAATGGCACCGGCGATTCGCGCATGACCAACGTGGTGATCAGCGCAGGCACCATCAGCAGACCGAACAGCACATAGGTGCCGGTCCATGCCGAATGCTTGTAGGCAAAACCGGTAGAGCCGAAACCTTCGGCGAAATACAGCGCACCCGCCGTCGCCAGCAGCGCTGCGACCCGGTAGCCGGACATATAGCTGGCGGCGAGGGCGGCCTGCTGGCTGTCCCCGGCGATTTCCAGGCGATAGGCATCGATGGCGATGTCCTGGGTGGCCGAAGAAAAGGCCACGACCACGGCAATGGCGATCAACCACGACAAGTGTTGCTGCGGGTCACAGAAGCCCATGCCGATCAAACCGAGAATGACCAGACTCTGGGACAGCACCAGCCAAGAGCGGCGGCGGCCCAACTTGCCTAATAAAGGCAGGCGCCACTGATCCAGCAGCGGGGACCAGACCCACTTGAAGGCATAAGCCAGGCCGATCAGGCTGGCATAGCCGATGGTTTCGCGAGCCACGCCGGCTTCGCGCAACCAGACTGACAGGGTAGAGAAGACCAACATATATGGCATGCCCGCAGCGAAGCCGAGCAGCAGCAGAACGAACGTCGATGGGCTGGCATATGCGGCGAGCGCGGCGCGCCAGGTTTTACGGGGCATGGGCTGGAATCTGCCTCAGGTTACGAAAACAAAGGGCGCACTCTAACCGCTGTGCTCTATCGGGCGCCAGCCATGACGCTGCATATCTACCCGATTGTTCCGGACGGTAATGCCTTCTGCCCGCAAACGCGCGCGCTGTTCGTCGCCCGAGACGGTGCCAAGAGGCAGGCTGATACGCCCGCCCGCCCCCAGAACCCGGTGCCAGGGCAGGGTCGTGCCATCGGGCAACTGGCTCAACGTTCGGCCTACATAGCGCGCCGCCCGGCCCAGCCCGGCCAGTTCGGCCAACTGCCCGTAACTGACCACTTTGCCCTCCGGCACCTGATGCAGGGTCAGGTATAGCGCATTGCGCCGGGCGTCGGCGGGGGAGAGCCCCGCAGGGTCATGCAGGGGCGAAATCGTCTCGCTCACGACTATTCCTGTTTTTTATCGAGATAAATGCGAATAAAACCCATAAGGAACTAGAGAAAAGTCCTACGGTCTGTGCTTACTGTGCCGTAGGTAGTCTCAGATTGCCTCGATGTCGTCTTTCGGGATGATGCCTGACTTTTCCGCTGATATGAGACTAGACGTCCCTATGTTGTCCAGAACCCTGTTGTGCCTCGCCGTTACCTGCGCTTCCACTCCTCTTCTTGCCGATACCGTCTGGTTGAAGAACGGCGACCGGCTGACCGGCACGATCAAGGTGCTGGACGGCGGCAAGATGATGATCGAAACCTCATACGGTGGCTCGATCCCCTTGGACTGGAAGCAGATCAAGACCCTGGAAAGCGACCAGAAATTGTTGGTCAAGCAAGGCAAGGCCGATGAGGAAGTCGTCAAAGGGCTCAAGCCTACCGACGACGGAAAAGTGATTGTCGCTGGCCCCGATGCGCCACGGACCGTCGAGCTGGCCAGTATTTCGCAGATCATCAAGCCCAAGCCGATCATTACTGACCTGGTGTGGAAGGGCAATATCGATGCCGCCCTGGATTTCCAGCATGCGGAGAACGATACCGATGATTACAACATCGCCTTCAAGACCACGGCCCGTCATGGCGACTGGCGCCATAACGCCAAGGGCGAGTACAACCGCGAGACTCAGGATGACGTGGTCGCGACCGATAACTGGAGCGCCGAGTATTCGATCGACCGCTTCCTGACCGAGAAATTTTTCTGGGATGGCCGTATCACCTACAAGCGCGACAAGATCGAAGATCTGGATCGCCAGCGCACCGTCGGTACCGGTCCGGGCTACCAGTTCTGGGATGACGAGTTGGGTGCGTTCTCCATGACCACGCTGCTCAACCGCACCGACTTCGAATACCGTGATGGCAAGAAGGACAACTTCTATTCCACCACTCTGCGCTGGGACTACAACCGCTACCTGATTGGCAAGAAGTTCGAATTCTTCACCAACGGCGAGGCCGGTCGGCCACTCAGCGGCGTCGCCAGCTACAGCCTGGATGCCGAAGTGGGCCTGCGGTACAAAGTCACCGACTGGGCGTCCCTTAATCTCAAGGCCGAGAAGAACACCATCAGTGGTTCTGACCAGGCCGACCTGGACAAGACCCGCTACACAGCGGGCTTTGGTGTGACCTGGTAAGCACGCCACATCCCCGTGGGAGCGAGGCTTGCCCGCGAAGAACGATGATGCGGTATACCCGATATACCGCACCGTCTGTTTCGCGGGTAAGCCTCGCTCCCACAGCTGGCATCAGCAGCTGATAATGATTAACGTGTGCTTCTTTGATCAGGAGTCACTCAATGACCGCCAAAGCCGCAAGGAATGCCCGGGAACTGTTGCTCAAGGAATATCGGGGTGCCTTGTCCACCCATTCCAAATCCATGCCCGGTTTCCCGTTCGGTTCGGTAGTGCCTTATTGCCTCGATGATCAGGGCCGTCCGCTGATCCTGATCAGCCGCATCGCCCAGCACACCCATAACCTCAAACTCGATCCAAAGTGCTCGCTGCTGATTGGCGAGCGGGAGGCCGAGGATATCCAGTCAGTGGGCCGTATCACCGTGCTGGCCGAGGCTGCGCAATTGACCGATCCGGCGGCCATAGAAGCGGCGGCCCGGCGTTATGACCGCTATTTTCCTGAGTCGGCCGACTATCACCAGGCCCATGATTTTGACTTCTGGGTACTGAATCCGGTGCGCTACCGCTATATCGGTGGCTTCGGCGCGATTCACTGGCTTGATGACGTCGCTCTGGCCAATCCATTTGCCGGTGTGGTCGAGACCGGCATGGTCGAGCACATGAATCAGGACCACGCCAAGGCCATTGCCCATTACGTTGAACTGAGCGGCCTGCCCGCCGACGAGCCGGCGCAACTGGTCGGCATCGACAGCGAAGGCATGCACCTGCGCATCGGTCAGGGCATCCACTGGCTGCCGTTCAGCCAGACCTGTAATACCCCGACACAAGTGCGCGAAGCCTTGGTTCAGCTGGCCCGCGCAGAAAAATGGCCTGGTCGCGAGGCCCAAGAGGCTTGAATTCACGATCCTGCGACGGCACGTAGGGTCTACTGGAAGACTTTCTTCCGTTGAGGAACTCATTCGATGCGCGTTTTTTTGCTGCTCTTTCTGCTGTTTCCGGTGTTGGAGCTGTTCATTTTGGTCCGGGTTGGCATGGCCATAGGCTTCTTTCCGACCTTCCTGCTGGTGGTTGCCACCTCCATGCTCGGCCTGTTCGTGATTCGCGTGGCGGGCTTCGCCACGGCGCTCAGCGCCCGTGAGAGCCTGTCCCGTGGCGAGCTGCCTGCGCAGCAGATGCTTGAAGGGCTGATGATTGCGGTCGGTGGTGGCCTGTTGCTGCTGCCGGGCTTCATCAGCGACGTACTGGGCATGATCTGCCTGCTGCCGATCACCCGTCGCCTGCTGGTCGGCACCCTGCGTCGTCGTGCCGAAGCCCAGGCCCAGCGCCAGCGGGCTTTTGCCGAGGACATGCAAAGCCGTGGCGGACCCGCCCACGGTGGCCAGGCCGGTCCTTCTGGCAATATCCACGCCCCGACCCGCGAGCCGGACATCATCGAAGGTGAGTTCGAGCACCGCGACAACAAGTAGGCCTGGCGGCCTATACGCGGCACCCTTCGGGGTGCCGCGTCTGTTTTTACTGCAAAAAAATCTTCGGCCAAGCCTTGTAATGGCATCGCCCGCCCTTATGTATGGGTCACCGCAAGGTTTCTGGCGAATTCGCCGGACCGTATTCTGCGGTTCGCATGGCGAACCGTAACCGGCAAGACCGGATTTTTTAACTCGCTGGTGTCGTTCGCCAGCCGCTCAAAACCATAATTAGGAGATCGACAATGAAGCTTCGTCCTCTGCATGACCGCGTCGTAATCCGTCGCAGCGAAGAAGAATCGAAAACTGCTGGCGGTATCGTTCTGCCGGGTTCGGCTGCTGAAAAGCCAAACCGTGGCGAAATCCTCGCAGTGGGAACCGGCCGCGTTCTGGACAACGGTGAAGTGCGCGCACTGGCCGTCAAAGTAGGCGACAAAGTGGTGTTTGGTCCGTACTCCGGCAGCAACACTGTGAAAGTGGACGGTGAAGACTTGCTGGTGATGAGCGAGAACGAAATCCTCGCTGTCGTCGAAGCTTAAGTAATCCCGCGAATTTCCATACGAACCAAGTATTCAAGGAATAACGATCATGGCTGCTAAAGAAGTTAAATTCGGCGACGCTGGCCGTAAAAAGATGCTGGCTGGTGTAAACGTCCTGGCCGACGCAGTTAAAGCAACACTGGGCCCGAAAGGCCGTAACGTCATCATCGAAAAAAGCTTCGGCGCTCCGCTGATCACCAAAGACGGTGTGTCGGTTGCCAAAGAAATCGAGCTGAAAGATCGCTTCGAAAACATGGGCGCGCAGCTGGTCAAAGACGTTGCCTCCCGTGCCAACGACGACGCCGGTGACGGTACTACCACTGCTACCGTTCTGGCCCAGGCCATCGTCAACGAAGGCCTGAAAGCCGTCGCTGCCGGCATGAACCCGATGGATCTGAAGCGCGGTATCGACAAGGCGACCATCGCCATCGTTGCCGAGCTGAAGAAGCTGTCCAAGCCATGCACCGACACCAAGGCAATTGCCCAGGTGGGTACCATCTCGGCCAACTCTGACAATTCCATCGGCGACATCATTGCCGAAGCCATGGAAAAAGTGACCAAAGACGGCGTTATCACCGTTGAAGAAGGCACTGGCCTGGAAAACGAACTGTCTGTCGTAGAAGGCATGCAGTTCGACCGTGGCTACCTGTCCCCGTACTTCATCAACAAGCCGGACACCATGGTTGCCGAGCTGGACAGCCCGCTGCTGCTGTTGGTCGACAAAAAGATCTCCAACATCCGCGAAATGCTGCCAGTCCTGGAAGCCGTTGCCAAAGCCGGCCGTCCACTGCTGATCATCGCTGAAGACGTTGAAGGCGAAGCCCTGGCGACTCTGGTTGTGAACAACATGCGTGGCATCGTCAAGGTTGCAGCCGTCAAGGCTCCAGGCTTCGGCGACCGTCGCAAGGCAATGCTGCAGGACATCGCTGTCCTGACTGGCGGTACCGTTATCTCCGAAGAGATCGGCCTGAGCCTGGAAAGCACTACCCTGGAACACCTGGGTAATGCCAAGCGCGTCGTGCTGAACAAAGAAAACACCACCATCATCGACGGTGCTGGCGTTCGTGGCGACATCGACTCGCGTATCGCTCAGATCCGTCAGCAGATCGGCGACACTTCGTCCGACTACGACAAAGAAAAACTGCAAGAGCGTCTGGCCAAGCTGTCCGGCGGCGTTGCAGTGATCAAAGTCGGTGCCGGTTCCGAAGTTGAAATGAAAGAGAAGAAAGCCCGCGTTGAAGACGCCCTGCACGCAACCCGCGCAGCCGTTGAAGAAGGCGTGGTACCTGGCGGTGGCGTAGCACTGGTTCGCTCCCTGCAGGCTATCTCGGAACTGCGTGGCGACAACGCTGACCAGAACGTCGGTATCGCTCTGCTGCGTCGTGCTGTTGAAGCCCCTCTGCGCCAGATCGTTGCCAACTCCGGCGACGAGCCAAGCGTCGTGGTCGACAAGGTCAAGCAAGGCACCGGTAACTTCGGTTACAACGCTGCAAGCGGCGAATACGGCGACATGATCGAAATGGGTATCCTGGACCCGGCCAAAGTGACTCGCTCTGCTCTGCAGGCCGCGTCCTCCATTGCCAGCCTGATGATCACCACCGAAGCGATGATCGCTGACGTGGCTGATGACAAGCCAGCAGGCGGCGGCATGCCAGACATGGGCGGCATGGGTGGCATGGGCGGCATGATGTAAGCCAGCCTTACCCCCATAAAAAACCCCGCCTTGTGCGGGGTTTTTTTATGCGTGCGCCAGGCATGGCGCGTTGCGCGTAGCGCAACCAGTTTGGCTGTGGTGGCCATGCTGGTGACTGGGAGGTGAAAGTCCTCTACACACCCGGCAAGGGGAAGTGTTAGCCAGAGGCAAGGGTGTCGCGGGTGACTGCGAATCTGAAGGAAGCCCGAGGCAAAATGCTGGCCTGACGAACAGGAAGCGGATGAGGCGGCACAGCGGGGTAAGGGGGCGTATTTTCCCAAAGCCCGATACTTGCACGGAACGCTGTGACGTAGATCCGACAGGCATAAGCAGGAAGGTCGCGCGAATTACCCTGGGAGATCTGCGCGTTTGCCACTGTGCTACCGAGCGTCGAGAGGCGACGGGATGAGCGTGCAGAAGTCAGCCGAGGCCGTAGTAAGTGGCGAATAACCCCGTCACCAAGGGCCGAACAAGGTATGCCGCCAGTAGGCGTCAAAGTCTCGTTGAATACCGAAATGCAGAAATTTCTCCCAGAGAAGACTGTTACTCCGAGTCCCGGACAGTATCCGAGGATGACGGCTGACAGCGCACAGGTATCGGCGGCGTCTGTGACGTGGACGAACGCGGAGCCGGACACGCTGATGGAACGGGTGCTTGCACCCGCTAACCTTAGGCGTGCTTATCAACGCGTGGTCAGCAACAAGGGCTCGCCGGGTACCGATGGCATGACGGTCGAGCAATTGGCGGGCTACGTGAAACAGTATTGGCCGATCCTCAAGGCTCGGTTGCTGGTCGGCGAGTATCAGCCGCAGGGTGTACGCGCCGTTGACATCCCCAAACCCAAAGGCGGAACACGACAACTGGGTATTCCCAGCGTCGTGGATCGCCTGATCCAGCAGGCACTGCTGCAACAGCTCACGCCGATCTTCGATCCTCTGTTCTCGGACTATAGCTACGGCTTTCGTCCGGGTAGAAGCGCTCATCAAGCCATCGAAAAGGCCCGTGACCACGTAGGAGCGGGCAACCGCTGGTGTGTGGAACTTGATCTTGAAAAGTTCTTTGATCGAGTAAACCACGACGTATTGATGGACAAGATAGAGCGTCACGTCGAAGACAAGCGCGTGCTTAGACTGATCCGTCGTTACCTCGAAGCCGGAGCGATGTCGAGCGGGATCGTCAGCCGACGACAGGAGGGGACGCCGCAAGGCGGCCCGCTCTCGCCGTTGCTGTCGAACATCCTGCTTAACGAACTCGACCGCGAGCTGGAACGACGGGGACATCGTTTCGTGAGGTATGCCGACGATACGAATATTTATGTGCGCACTCGTCGTGCGGGCGAGCGAGTGTTGGCCGGTGTTGAGCGCTTCCTGAATCAGCGCCTAAAACTGACGCTGAATCGGGAAAAGAGCCGTGTGGCACGTCCGTGGTTCTGTGATTACTTGGGCTATGGGATGAGCTGGCATCAGCAGCCGAGATTGAGAGTGGCAACGATGAGTTTGGCTCGCTTGCGCGACCGGCTCATGGAGCTGCTGCGCGGGGCACGGGGCCACAAGATGGCGAATGTCATCGGACGTATAAACCCTGTGCTGCGCGGGTGGTCAGGCTACTTCAAGCTCAGTCAGAGCAAACGGCCACTTGAGGAAATTGACGGCTGGGTGCGGCGCAAGCTCCGCTGCGTCCTTTGGCGTCAATGGAAGCGGCCCTCAACGAGGGCGCGTAACTTGATGCGCCTGGGGCTTAGCGAAGCTCGTGCCTGCAAATCAGCCTTCAATGGCCGAGGCCCATGGTGGAGCTCGGGAGCATCTCATATGAATCAGGCGTTGCCGAAGAGGCTATGGGATCAACTTGGGTTAGTCTCGGTACTGGATACGATAAACCGGCTTAGCCGCATAACTTGAACCGCCGTATACGGAACCGTACGTACGGTGGTGTGAGAGGACGGCGGCTGTAAAGCCGCCTCCTACTCGATCTGGATTTATAAGGGACCTGCTTTAGCTGATGTGGGATCGGCTTAGCCGGGAAGAGGTCGGTACATCCGCTACCTATCTGTATCGGAACTTACGCCTTCCCGGCTAAAGCCGGTCCCACCAGTGATCTCATTATCGCCGTAGGAACGTTTTATTCAGCCGCTGTCAGGCCGTTGCGGGTTCAACGACTGCCTTCGGCGCCGGCCGATACAGCACTGCGTAGTAGGCCCCCATGCAAATCAGCCAGCAGAACACCGCCGTCCAGACGTTGTGGGAGAAGAAGTGCGCGCCCTGCAGCATACGGCCCACGGAAAACACAGTGCCCAGGCTGAAGGCAAATACGAACCCGGCCCTGGCCCAGCGTGGGCGGCGGTCGCGGAAGATGAAGAACAGGGCAAACAGGGTGAAGCCGGTTGCAGCATGGCCGCCGGGCCAGCACCGGCCGGGCTTGTCGGTATCAGGGCGCTTGCTGAGCAATTCGCTGTAGACCTCTTTGCCGCCGAACTCTTCCAGGCTCCACGGGCATTGCACGGCGGTCACGGCTTTCATCGGCGTCACGAAACTGGTCGACAGGGCCATCGACAGCACCAGGCAACCCAGTTCCTTGCGCCACGGCATCAGGCGCTTGACCATAAAGGAGGCGATGAATCCCAGCCCGGCGAATACGCCCATGGCAATCACGGCTTGCTTGGCGCGGTCGTGCAGCACGTTTTCCAGAAAGTAGCTGTGCTTGCCTATGAAGTCGTTACCGACCGGATCATAGGCCAGTTTGGCGATATCCATATCCAGGGAGGTCAGTTCCAGCAACAGCAGGACAACCGCAGTAATGGCGGGAATGCCCAGGTAGAGCCATAAATTCAACGGACGGGAGTACGGAAGGTCAGTGACTGTCGACATGGCTGATCCAGCTCGAAGGGGAGAAGATACCCGGCACAAGGGCCGAGGATCGCGCAGTCTGGGCGTCGGGCTGTCGTCGGACCGTGAACCGATAGTGAAAAAAACGTCAAGCGATTCGCCGCTGGCCCTTGGCGTCTGTTGGCCTTAAGCTGCGCCAGCGAAACTGTATCTGGAGACAATTTCCATGCGAATTCTTCTGGTCGAAGATAACCGCGATATCCTGGCCAACCTGGCGGATTACCTGGGTTTGAAGGGCTACACCGTCGATTGCGCACAGGACGGCCTGTCCGGCCTGCACCTGGCTGCCACCGAGCACTACGACTTGATCGTGCTCGATATCATGCTGCCCGGCATTGATGGCTACACCCTGTGCAAACGCCTGCGTGAAGACGCGCGCCGGGATACGCCGGTGATCATGCTGACTGCGCGTGACCAGCTGGATGATCGCCTCCAGGGTTTCCGCTCCGGTGCCGATGATTACCTGCTAAAGCCATTTGCCCTGTCAGAACTGGCGGCGCGCATAGAAGCGGTGTTGCGCCGGGCCCAGGGCGGCGGCCGCCGGACCTTGCAGGTCGCTGACCTGATCTACGACCTGGACACCCTGGAAGTCACCCGTGAAGGCCGTCTGCTCAAGCTCAACCCGGTCGGCCTCAAGCTGCTGGCGGTATTGATGCAGAAAAGCCCACATGTGTTGCGTCGCGAGATTCTCGAAGAAGCCCTGTGGGGCGACGACTGCCCCGACAGCGACAGCCTGCGCAGCCACGTCCACCAGTTGCGCCAGGTGATCGACAAACCGTTCGCCAAGCCGCTGTTGCAGACCGTGCACGGCGTGGGTTATCGCCTGGCCGAGGGCCGGGATGGAGTTTAAGCAAAGCCTTGCCCAGCGCATCATCATTGCCTTTGCCTTGATGAGTGCACTGGTGGCAGGGTCCTTCGCTCTGGGTATCGTCGCGACCGTGCATCTGGTCGAGGAGAAGCTGATCTCGGCCGGCTTGGGCGGCGACCTCAATCGCATGTTGCTGATGGACAGCGTCAGTGACTGGAGTCACCGGCCCGAGCCCGATCAGTTGTTTTACTTCAGCGGTGGTCCTGGCGATTTCGATCTGCCCAAGGACTTGCGCCATCTGGAGCCCGGCTTTCACGAAGTGTTTCGCGGCCCGCTGTCATACCACGCGATGGTCGAAGTGGTGGATGGTCGTCGTTATGTACTGTTGCAGGACCAGAGCGACTTCGAAGAACGCGAGCAGGTCCTGTTCGCCGTGGTCCTGGTGGGGTTCGTGCTGGCCCTGGCTTTGGCGGTGTTTCTCGGCTGGGTGCTGGCGCGTCGGGTCATGGCGCCCGTGGTGCGCCTGGCGCGTCAGGTTCGCCATCGCGACCAGTTGTTGGGGCTGGCACCGCCGCTGGCGCCGGATTATGCCTCTGACGAAGTGGGCGAGCTGGCAGTGGCCTTCGATGCCACCCTCGGGCGCCTGCGTCAGGCCCTGACCCGCGAGCGCATGTTCACCAGTGACGTCAGCCATGAACTGCGTACGCCCTTGATGGTACTCGCCAGTTCCTGCGAGCTGCTGCTGGAAAACTCGGCCCTTGATGAGCGTGCGCGGGCCCAGGTCGAACGTATCGCCAGGGCCTGTGAGGAAATGCGCGATCTGGTGCAGACCTTCCTCATGCTGGCCCGGACTCAGCGCGACGACGCGAGCATGACGCCCCGGCTCACCGTCGGCCAGGCCGCAGAACATTTGCTCTCGCTATGGCGCAAACCCATCGAAAGCAAAGGCTTGAAACTGGTGGTCAACACCCATGAAGACGTCTCTCAGGAAAGCTACAACGCCACGTTCCTGCTGGCGGTCATGGGTAACCTGTTGCGCAATGCGCTGCACTATACCGATGAAGGTTTTATCGCCCTGACCCTGCGCAGTAATGGTTTTCTGGTTGAGGACAGCGGCGTAGGTATCCCCGAAGAAAAACGCGAAGCCATGTTTCAGCCCTTTGTGCGCGGCAACGAGCAGCGAGGGGAGGGTCTGGGGCTGGGTCTGTCACTGGTACAGCGGATCTGCGAAAACCAGGGCTGGACGGTTGAGCTGAGCCCGATGCAGCCCAATGGCTGTCGCTTTAGTGTGGTGTTGAAGGCGGACTAAGTGGCGCATCGCCATGGTGTTTGGCTTGTAAAGCCTCTGTAAAACCCGGAAATAACTCTGCCCAAGGGCGTACAATTTTTGGCTGTGCCAGATAAAGCTTATCGAGAGCCCGGATTACATGGGTATCGAACTAAAAATTTACCGTGATACCGCACTCATGGCCCCTGAGGTTGTCAGAACGATCCTTGCAGTTACAGCGTGTGTTTATTACTGACCGCGTCTGCATTCGTGACGACCTGCCGTTCATACCGCAGGGTAAGTGAGTCCTTACACAAGAGGTCAGAGAATGGGCGTGGATGTTGTAGCAGAATCGACAGGCAGCAAGAGCGATCGCTTCAATTACTTCTGGAGCCAGCGCGGCGAGTGGGTGGAAGAACCCAACGTGCGTCGTGGTGGCGAAAGTGGCGTACAACGTGTGTTCACTGAAAACGGTCGTCTGATCTATATCAAGCGCCAGACCGGGCATATCTACCGCAGTTGGCTGCACCCATTCGGCCGCCCGACGGTACTGCGCGAGCGTGATGCCCTTGAAGGCCTGCGCCAGCTTCATGTCAATGTGCCAAAGATGATCTTCAGCGGCGCTCAGCGCGACGAGAACCACCAGTGGCAGGCCCTGTTGGTCACCGCAGCACTGGACGGCTTTGATGAAATCGAGAACTGGTACGCCGCCGGCGGCCGCGAGCAGTACGGCGAAGTGGTCCACGACCAGATTCTTGCCGAGCTGGCGCAGAATCTGGCGCGCATGCACCTGGGCCGCTGGCAGCACAGTTGCCTGTATATCAAGCACGTTTTCGTGCGGGTTACCGGGGAGGGCGAGACCGCCAAAGCCGAGGTCGCCCTGCTCGATCTGGAGAAATGTCGCCGCCGCTGGACTGCCTATGGCGCCGCCCAACACGACATCAAGCAACTGCGCCGCCACTCGTCGTTCAAGCCTGCGGACTGGCAGAAATTCATCTACCTTTATGAAGCAGCGTTTGGCAGCGCTATCAAAGGTTTAGATAGATGAAGCTAGAAATGGCACGAGGTTTGTTTCTGCTGGGGTCTCTGGCGATTACTGCCGTTGCCCTGGCCGCGTGGGAACAGCCTGGTACAAAAATATTGAGTACGGTACAGGGCGAAGGCCATTGCCTTTTGCCTCGGGTTGCGAAGCACCATGCAGCAGTCAAGCCCGATCAGGATTTGCTGCTGTTCATGTTCGGCCTCGCTCAGGGAACGGGGCCACAAAATTGAAATCACCGCTAGCCTGAAAGGCCCCGCTTGTCGGGGCCTTTCTTTTTGCGGTGACGATTTTTTGTTGGAGCTAGGTTTGAGATTTTCTTGAGGCCAACAACGTATACACGCACGGCAACACAAACAGGGTAAACAGCGTCCCCACCGACATCCCCGTGGCGATCACTGTGCCGATATCGAAGCGGCTCACGGCGCCCGCACCGCTGGCCAGGATCAGCGGCACCATACCGAACACCATGGCTGCCGTGGTCATCAGCACTGGCCGCAGGCGAATCGCTGCTGCTTCTTCCACGGCCTCCCGTGGTGACAGGCCCTTGTCCCGGCGTAGCTGGTTGGCGAACTCGACGATCAGGATACCGTGCTTGCTGATCAGGCCGATCAGGGTCACCAGGCCGACCTGGGTGTAGATATTCAGGCTCGACAGACCGAGGAACAGCGGAATCAACGCGCCGCAGATCGACAGCGGCACCGTGACCAGAATCACCAGCGGGTCGCGGAAGCTTTCGAATTGCGCCGCCAGGACCAGGAAAATGATCGCCAGGGCCAGGCCGAAGGTGACCCACAACGCGCTGCCTTCCTGCACCAACTGGCGCGTGGCCCCGGCATAGTCATAGGCAAAGCCCGGTGGCGCTTCTTCGATAGCAATCTGCCGTACCGTATCGACTGCCTCGCCCATGCTGACCAAGGGGAAGCCGGAGATGATCGCCGAGTTGAGTTGCTGGAACTGATTGAGCTGACGCGGCCGGGCGCGGTCGCTGACGGTGATCAGGGTCGACAGCGCGAGCAGCTTGCCCTCGCTGTTCTTCACGTAATAGTTGTTCAGCCACTGCGGGTTGTCCCGGTAAGGCCGTTCGACCTGGGCGATGACCTTGTAGCTGCGTCCGTCGATGGTGAACCGATTGATCTCCGCCTCGCCCAGTAGCGTTGCCAGGGTGCCGCCCAGATCCGCCATGGACACGCCCATCTGCGCCGCCTTGGCCCGGTCGATCTCGATCACCGCTTCCGGTTTGTCGTAGGCCAGGTCGAGGTCGACGAAGGCGAACTTGCCGGACTCTTCTGCACGCTTTTTCACTCGTTGGGCCACCTCCAGCAGAGCGGCGTAATCGTTGGGTGTGTTGATCACGAACTGGAACGGCAGGCCCTCACCCGTGCCCGGCAGTGACGGCAGGTTGAAGCCGAACACCTGCACGCCGGGAATGTCCGCCAGCCTGGCCTGGACCTCGGGCAGGATCTGCATCTGGGTACGCTGGCGCTCGTTCCACGGCTTGAGCAGGAAGCCGCCGACGCCGGTCTGCACGCCATTGAAACCGTTGATCTGGAACGAAGAGTAGTACTCGGGGAAGGTCTTGAAGATCTCTACGAAACGATCGGTATAGCTGTTCAGGTAGTCCAGATTGGCGGTCTGCGGCGAGGACGACATCATGAAAATGATGCCCTGGTCTTCGTCCGGAGCCAGTTCCGACTTGGTGAACTTGAGCAGCACCGGGATCAGGCACAGCACGATCACGGCAAACACCATGACCACTGGCCGGGTATTGAGGGTGCCGTGCAGAACATGCTGATAGCGGCGCTTGAGGCCTTCGAAAATCTGGTCCAGGCGATGGGCCAGGCCGCTGGGGTTCGGGTCATGGCGCAGCAACAGGGCGCACATCATCGGCGACAGGGTCAGGGCGACGATACCGGAAATCACCACGGCCCCGGCCAGGGTCAGGGCGAATTCCTTGAACAGTGCGCCGGTCAGGCCCTCCAGAAAGCCGATGGGGGCGTACACCGCCGCGAGGGTAACGGTCATCGACACCACCGGCATGGCGATTTCCCGCGCGCCTTCCAGGGCGGCGTCGAAGGGTGTCTTGCCCTCTTCGATATGCCGGTGGATGTTCTCGACCACGACAATCGCATCGTCCACCACCAGACCGATGGCCAGCACCATCGCCAGTAGCGTCAACAGGTTGATCGAGTAACCCATCAACTGCATGAAGAACAGCACGCCGATCATCGACAGCGGAATGGTGATTACCGGGATCAGTACCGAACGCAGGGCGCCGAGGAACAGGAACACCACCACAATCACGATCAGCACCGCTTCTATCAGGGTCTTCACCACTTCGTCGATGGAAGCCTGGATGAACAGTGTGGCGTCGTAAGCGATGGAGACCTTCAGGTTCGGCGGCAACTGGCTCTCCAGTTCCGGCATGATCCGCCGCACTTCCTTGATCACGTCCAGCGGGTTGGAGCTGGGCGTGCCCTTGATGCCGATATAGACCGAGGGCGTGCCGTCGAACGAGCTGATGGTGTCGTAGTTCTCTGCGCCCATTTCCACCCGAGCCACATCGCCGAGCAGGACCCGGCTGTCACCGGCGGTCTTGAGGGGGACCGCGGCGAAGGCCTCAGCAGACTTGAGATCGGTGCTGGCGTTGACGCTGGTCACCACGTACTCGCCCTTGACCTCGCCCGCCGCCGCCAGGAAGTTGTAGCGGCGCACGGCATCGGTGACGTCTGCGGCGGTGAGACCGAAACCGGCCAGGCGCACCGGGTCCAGCCACAGGCGCATGGCGAACACCTGGTTGCCGAGAATCTTGGCTTCGGCCATGCCCGGCAGGGTCGCCAGTTTCGGCTGGATCACCCGGGACAGGTAGTCGGTGATCTGCGGGTTATTCAGCTCGGAGCTGTAGAAGCTGACATACATCAGCGCCGAGGCGTCGGCGGCTTCCTTGCTCAGTACCGGGTCTTCGGCGTCCTGGGGCAGCTTGTTCTTGACCTCGTTGGCCTTGGCCAGCAGTTCGGTGAACAGCCGATCGCTGTTGGCGCCGATCCGCGCATAGACGGAAATGATCGAGAAATTCTGCCGGCTGACCGAGGTCATGTAGTCGATGCCTTCGGCGCTGGCCAGGCTCTGTTGCAGCGGCTGGGTGATATAACCCTGGATGGTTTCCGCGTTGGCGCCGGGGTAAGCCGTGGTCACCGTGATCAGGGCGTTTTCCATTTGCGGGTACTGACGGATGGTCAGTTTGCTGAACGCTTGAAAGCCGAGCAGCACGATCAACAGGCTGATCACGGTGGCCAGCACCGGTCGGCGAATGAACGGATCTGTAAAAGCCATGGACGTTATCCTTGATCAGTTCGCGCCAGACGGGCTGTTCTGTGCGGGCTTAAGGTTCTGGTCCGGGGTGACCGCGACATGGCTGCCTTCGTTGAGCTTGAGCTGGCCACCGCTGACCACCTGTTCCCCGGCCTTGAGGCCCTTGCTGACGATGACATGCCCATCGCGGTGCTCGCCGGTCTCGACAAAGCGCCGCTCGACCACTGACTGCGACTCACCCTTGGCGTCTTTCTTCTCCACCACCACGTACACCGAATTGCCATAGAGGGTGTAGGTAATGGCACCTTCCGGCACGACGATCTGGCTCTTTGCTCCCGGCAGCAGCACCTGGACACTGGCGAACATGCCCGGCAGCAGTTTGCTGTCGGGGTTGGGCAGGGTGGCGCGAATCAACACGTTACGGGTGGCGTCATCGACTTTGGGGTTGATCGCGCTGATTTTTGCCTCGAAGGTCTGTTGCGGGTAGGCCGCTACACTGATTTGCGCGACCTGGCCCACAGCCAGCTTCGGCAGGGCCTGCTCCGGCACATTGAAGTCCACGTACAGGCTGCTCAGATCTTGCAGGGTCGCGATGACCTTGCCGCTGGCCAGGTAGTCGCCGACGTCCACCTGACGAATACCGATGGTGCCGCTGAAGGGTGCGAGGATGCGCTTCTTCGCCAGCGAGGCGTTGAGCTGGGCGACGGTGGCGCTGGATTTTTTCAATTGGGCGGCGAGCTTGTCGAAGTCGCCCTTGGAAATGGCCTGGTCCCCCACCAGTCTGCTGCCGCGCCCGTGTTCGACCTGCGCCAGGCCAAGGTCGGCTTCGGCGGTGCCGAGCAGGGCTTTTTCCACGTCGCTGTCCAGTTGCAGCAACGCTTGACCGGCCTTGACCTGTTGGCCCGACTCAAACAGCACGGCCTTGACCGTCCCGGCAATCTCCAGGCTCAGGTCCACCCCTTGCAGGGCCTTGAGGCTGCCGATGGCGGGCAGGCGGCTCTGCCAGGGCTGCTCGGTGGCGACGGCGACCGGCACGGCAACGGCGGGCTTGGGCGCAGAAAACTGCTGGATCTGCTGGTAAATCGACCAGGCTTTATAGCCCGCGAGCAACAGCACAACCAGCACTACCACGCCCAGCATGATCAGCATCCGGCGACGCAACATATCCTTATCCTTGGAGAAATCGTGAAACAGCCGAGCACCTTAATCCCGGCGCTGTTTTGGTGCAGCGTGGCTGTATTGCCAAATATTACGCCATCGTTCGCAGGTTTGAATCAGGCCAGATGCAGATGGTTGTCCCACAGCCCTGTGGGCAGATCCAGCGGCTTGGGCAGCAGCTCGCTTTGGCGGCAATCGTAGAAACGACAGCGGCCCTGGCCCGAGGTCACGACGAAGCCGTCGGCGACTGCACCAACACCGGCGCAGTCGGGCAGGGCGGCATCCAGACGCAGGGCGCCGCTGTCCAGATCCCAGATAAAAAACCGGTTGCCCCGAGGCGCGGTGAGGGCGACCAGACGCAGGTCGCTGTGCACGGCGACGCTGGCGGTGTAATGGCCCATAGCGGCCAATTGTTGATCGGCAACCGGAAACGCCTGGAACGGTTGCCCCGGTCGCTTGATCGCCAACAGCTCGGAACGCTCAAAGGCATCACCCATGAACTGTTGCCCGGCAACGATGGTGCCGTCGCTGGCGATGCCCAGATGGCGCACGCTGTTCATCTGCTGGGCCAGGGTTTCCTTGCTCAACAAGGTTCCGTCGCGCTGCATCAACACCAGACTGGGCTGCATGGCATTGAGATTCATCTCGACCCGGCTTTCGGCTTCGGTGCGGATGCCGCCGTTGGCTACGACCAGCGTCTCGCCATCCGGCATCCACGACACCTGGTGCGGGCCGATGCCATGGGTGGACATCTCGCCGCTATGGACCAGGCGCTCATCGACGAAACGATAGACGCCGAGCAGGCCGCAGCCCGGATCGGTGGTGTCGTTCTCGGTGGCGTACAACCATTCACCGCTTTTGTGAATCACTGCGTGGCCGTAGAAGTGCCGATTGGCTTGCGCGGTGATGGTCTGGAGCAGCCGCCCATCACGCAGATCGATCAGGTAGCTCTCGGTGCCCGGACGGCGGGCGACGAATAGCGCCAGATTCAACGTCGGGTGATTGATGATGTCGTGGCAACGCTGGGCGACCCGGGTGGCGAACACCTGCTTGCCATCGAGCCGGTAACCCACGGCGTAATGTTGGCCATCGCTGTCGTCACGGGCGGAGAGCAGCAGCGGCTCCTGGCCTTTTGACCGAAACAGGGTCCAGCCCCCCAGCGTAACGGCGCTGAGCAGCAGGCTGCCAAGGGCGAGTGCCTGGCGTCGCAACATCATCGGATACCTCGATCAGTCGCCATCGTTGGCGTTGAAACCCAACTGGATACCCAGTGCCTTGGCCAGCTCGCCATCATGCAGACGATGCACGGCGTTGAGGCTGTCGTAGACGGCATTGAGCTGCTGGCGTCCGGCATCGCTGGCCAGCAGATCCGCCAGCGGCAATGTCAGCCCGCTCAGCAGTTTATGGCTGTTGGCATAGGCGGCGTCGATCTTCTCGGCCAAGGCTTTGTGTTCGGCGGGCAACAGCCCGCGCAGGCCCTTGTTGTCGACCCCGACCCAGACGGTCTCGGCGCCGCTGAGGCTGGCGTCCAGGCTGCCGATCGACGCCTTGCTGCGCCAGCTCTCGGCCTGGAACGGCTGGGGAATGCCCTTGGTCTGGCGACCCAGAGGCGTGCCGAGTTTCTTTTTCAAGGTGTCCAGTGCGGTGACCTGTACCCGCAGCAACTCGGCAATGGCATCGTGGGAATCGGCATAGCGCGGGTTGGGGAATTTGCTCAACTGCGCCAGCATGCCGTCGGTGCTGTTCCAACTGCCGAGGATTTCTTCTGCCAGGGCTTTCTGTCGTTCACCAATGGCTTGCAGCAGCGGGCAATAGCGCGCCTTCTGTTCAGCCGAGGCCATATCGATCTCGGCGTCGAACAGGATGTATTCGTAGGCCGACAAACCTTGTACGACGACGCTGGCCTTGGTCAGTTCATCAGCACTGACCTGGGGCTTGGCGGCCAGCAGTTGCTCGACCTGACGGCCGACCAGGTTCTTCTTGTCCGGCCAGAACTGCACCTGCCAGGCCCGATTGCCCTCGGCCAGCGGACCGATCAGCAGGGGTTGCAGCTCGGCCCAGGTTTTCTGCGCATGGAGAAAGTCTGCGCGGGCAGTCTGCAAGTCGACCGTGCCCTGGCAGAACGCATGGGCGCTGACGGCTAGTTTGCGGTCCGCTTCGACCCAACGGCTGTAGGTCGGCAGGATCACTTGCTTGGCGATGGCCGCCGAGGTGACGGCTTGCGGGTCGGCTGGCGCACAGGCACCCAGGGCCAACGCGGCGAGGCTGGTGAACAGCAGTTTGGGGCGGAACATGTCCGGCTCCTATCGAAGAGGAAAAGTCATAACGAATTGAGAAAGGCCAGCAGCGCCTGACGTTGTTGGGCGTCGAAGGCCAGTACCTGACGCTGCGCCGCCTGGGCTTCGCCACCGTGCCAGATGATCGCTTCCATCAGGTTGCGGGCGCGGCCGTCGTGGAGAAACTGGGTATGGCCGCTGACCGCCTGGGTCAGGCCGATGCCCCACAGCGGCGGCGTGCGCCACTCGCGTCCGGAGGCCTGGAATTCGCTGCGGTTATCGGCCAGCTCAGGGCCCATGTCGTGCAGCAGCAGGTCGGTATAGGGGCGGATGGTCTGGTTGGCCAGCTCTGGCTCGGCGGCGTCGGCGCGGGTGGTGTATTGCGGCACATGGCAACCCTGGCAGCCGGCCTGATAGAACAGGTTCTTGCCCTTGAGCACCTCGGCATCGCCGACGTTGCGCCGCGCCGGGACGGCCAGGTTGCGGCTGTAGAACAACACCAGACGCAGGATATTGTCGCTGACCTCGGGCTCGTCATTGGGGCCGTTGCCGTTGGGCGCGTTGCGGCAGTCAATCTGTACGGCTGTGCAATCGTCGTTTCTGTTCAGGGACGTGGTCAGGCCCATGTCGCCGGCAAAGGCGTGTACGTTCTGCTGGTTCAGGGTCGGTTGCCCGGCCTTCCAGCCGAAACGGCCGAGGACGACTTTTTGCAGGGCGTCGTCCCACACCCAGTTGGCTCGCCCGGAGATGCCATCGCCGTCCTGATCGTCCGGGTCGGCATTGTCGAGAATCGCCCTGTTGGGGATCGCTTCGAGCAGGCCCAGGCCAATCATCGGCGGGGCGATGCGTGCTGAGGCGCGGGTTTCGGGATGCATCGGACCGTAGCCCAACTGAGTGATTTGTAACGTCGGTTCGCGCAGCTCGATATGGGTGCCGTCGCGAAAGGCTACGCGCAGATAGTCGTATTCCACCCGCACCCGGCCCTCGGGGGCTACGTCGGGTATCGCCATGTCCTGCAACTGCACGCCATAGCTTGGTTCAGGCAGCACGCCGGTACGCTTGATCAGCTCGGCCTGGGCCGGGTCATCGGGGATCGACAGGCGTACCAGCATCGACACGGCGTTATCGGCGCCATTCTCGGGCGGATGACCGCGGCCATCCTTGATATGGCAGTTCTGGCAGGCGTTGGTGTTGAACAGCGGGCCGAGGCCATCACGGGCGGTGGTGGTGGACGGGGCGATCACCCAGGGGCTGCGGAAGAAACTGTTGCCGACGCTGAAGTCCAGACGCCGGGTCGGCGAGAGGTTGGCCGATGGCAGGGAGAAGGCATTCTGATCCTGCTTATTGACAGTCGTGCGCCCACCCGACAGCGCTTCCCCCGGCTCGGCCTGGGTGAAGCGTGGGGCGTCATCGCATGCACTCAGGGCCAGAGCCGAGAACAGGGCAAATGAAAGGCGCAACCGCGTGGTCATACAGGTTCTGCAACACCGGAAATTGGGGCGAGCAAGCTTATCAGCCAATAAGAGGGGTTATCGTTTGAATGGGGGGTGTAGAAATGGCTTGTAACGATTTGCTGCCCGCGACCGGGAGCGTTGTAGGACCGGCTTCAGCCGGGAAGGCATTGGTACAAACGGTAATCATCCGTCGACTGTACTGGCGTCTTCCCGGCTAAGCCGGTCCCACAGGGTTCATAGCGATCCCGGACTAATCAGAACTTGTGATCAGCGGTATCCGGGTTCAGGTCGGTGATGCCCAGCTTGCCTGCGGCCTGTTCGATCCCGCCGGTCTGCTTGACCAGGGAAGCGATGGCGTCGCGCACGATCTGGTTGCCTTCGGTGTTGCCCGCCGCGATCAACTGGTCGAAGTGCTCGCCCTTGTTGGCGCGGTCGACCAATACCTGCATCTTGGCCTGGGTGGCTGCCAGGTCGGCGCGCAGGGTGGCGTCAGTGGCCGGATCGGCCTTGGCGACCAGGGACGACAGGCTCGGCCCGCTGATCTTGGTGCCGTCGATGCGAGTGTACTCGCCCAGGTAAACGTTCTGGATGCCCTTGGCGTTGTAGAAGTGCGAGTTGTGGGTGTTGTCGCTGAAGCAGTCGTGTTCGTCTTCGCTGGAGTTGGCTTCCAGTGCGACCTTCATGCGCTCGCCGGCCAATTCACCCAGCGACAGGCTGCCCATGCCGAAGAACATCTTGCGCAGGCCGCTTTCGCCGGACTCGGCTTCGAGCGTGGCACGGTAGTTGTCGGCCACGCCCGGCTTCCAGTTGTTGACCATCTGCTCGAGGTCGCTGACCAGCAGGTCGGTAACGGCTTTCAGGTAGGCACGACGGCGGTCGTTATGGCCGCCGGTGCCGCCTGTACCCTCGACGTAGTCCGACGCCGGACGTTCGCCGGCACCGGCAGCATTGCCGTGCAGGTCCTGGCCCCACAGAAGGAATTCGACGGCGTGATAGCCGGTGGCGACGTTGGCTTCGGAGCCGCCCAGTTCGTTGAGACTGGCGAGTTTCTCGGGAGTCAGCTCCTTGACGTCGACCTTGTCTTCGCCGATCTGGATTTGCGTGTTGGCGATGATATTGGCGGTGGCGCCAGGGTTGCCCAAGGCGTGCTGGTAGTCCTTGGCCACATAGTCGATCAGGCCTTCGTCCAGGGGCCAGGCGTTCACCTGGCCTTCCCAGTCGTCGATGATGGTGTTGCCGAAGCGGAAGACTTCGCTCTGCATGTACGGTACGCGCGCCGCCAGCCAGGCCTGGCGGGCGGCCTTGAGTGTGGTGTCGTTGGGGTTGGCGAGGAAGGTGTCGATGGCGGTGCGCAGCGTCTTGGCGCTGTCTTGGGCATCGCTGAACACGGCGAAGACCATGCCGGCATAGTTCGCCACCACTGCCTTGGCGGCGGCATCGTTGGTCTGGCTGGCGGCGGGCGCTGCGGCTGCGGTCGGGGCAGCAGGTGCAGCAGGGGCTGCGGCGGGTGCTGCAGCAGGTGCCGGAGCAGTCGGAGCGGCGGCTTTATCCTTGCCTTCGCCACATCCAGCGAGGGAAACAGCGATGGCCAGCAGACTGGCCGTGGCCAGAGGCATACGAATCATGACGGAATCCTGCGTCGAGAAGTTGAAGGCGCGGGGCGCCAAAAAAAGCTGCAACATAATGCGAAAGAGTTGCATTCGATGTAAAGGCGAAAGGCCGTCAGGGCGGGGTGTTGGCGGGGTGGGGTTGTAACAAGTGATTTCGATGAGGCGGTCGATTGCGTTGGAGCGAGGCTTGCCCGCGAAGAGGCCGGAACATTCGATACATATCTATCGTTAGTAATGCCGTATTCGCGGGCAAGCCTCGCTCCAACGATGGAGATAGTCTCTAGAGAATCGCAGCATTGGTCCGCTGCGCCTGTTTCAGATACGCCAGCAGTTCCCGGGCGGGCAAAGGCTTGCTGTAGAAGTAGCCCTGACCCTCATGGCACCCCTCGGCGATGATGTAGTTTTCCTGCTCGATGGTTTCCACGCCCTCGGCGATGACCTGCATGCCCAGGCTTTTACCCAGTTGGATAATGGCGCGCACGATGGTGGCGTCATCGTCGTCGTCCATCAGGTCCTGTACGAAACTCTTGTCGATCTTGATCTTGTCCAGCGGCAGGCTCTTGAGATAGCTCAGGGACGAGTAGCCGGTGCCGAAGTCATCAATGGCGATCAACGCACCGGAGCGGCGCAGGCTGAGCAGATGCTGGGCGGCAGTGCTGATGTCTTCCATCAGGCCGGTTTCGGTCACTTCCAACTCAAGACTGCGCGGCGGCAGGCGGTAGATCTGCAGCAGATTGTTGACCACCCGTGGCAGCTCGGAGTGGTGCAACTGCACAGTGGAGAGGTTGACCGCCATGCGTAGATCGCTGAAGCCCTGGTCGTGCCATTCGCGCAATTGGCGGCAGGCCTGGTCCAGCACCCACTCGCCGATGGCGATGATAGTGCCGTTCTGTTCCGCCAGGGGGATGAACAGGTCCGGCGGCACCAGGCCATGTTCCGGGTGCTGCCAGCGGATCAGTGCCTCGACCCCGACCACGCGATGATCGCGATAGCTGACCTGAGGCTGGTAGACCAGATACAACTGATTGCGCGGCATGGCTTCGCGCAGGTCTTTTTCCAGTTCGCGGCGGCGGCGCATTTCACTGTCGACGCTGGCGATATAGAACTGGTAACGGTTGCGCGAGCGCGCCTTTGCCAGGGTCATGGTTTGTTCGGCTTTTTGCAGCAGCTTCTCGGTGCTGTCGCCATCTTCCGGAAACAGCGTGATGCCGATGGTCGCGCGCAGACGGATTTCCTGCTGATCGAGGGCGAATGGTGCTTCCAGGTCATCGAGAATGTTCTGCGCCAGCTCGGCGGCTTCGTAAGGTTGCTCGATATCGGCCTGGACCAGAGCGAACTGGTCGCCGCCCAGTCGTGCCAGGGCACCGAGACGGCCGCTGTGGCCGCGCAGGCGATCGGCCAGGGCCAGCAGTAACTGGTCGCCGGTCTGATAGCTGAATTGTTCGTTGATGCCCTTGAAGTCATCCAGACCGACGCAGATCACCGCTACCCGACGCTGCAGGCGCCCGGCATCAACCAGAATCTTGTCCAGTTGCTGTTGCAACTGCTGGCGATTGGGCAGGCCGGTAAGGAAGTCGTACTGGGCCATGCGCAACAGGCTGTTTTCCGCTTCGTGGCGCAGATGGGTATTGCGCTCGATGGACGCCAGCAACTGGTTGGCGGTGCTGACCCAGATACCCAGCTCGTTCTTTTCGTGACCTTCGAGCACCGGCAACTGATGCTCGCTGGGGCGATCCGGGTTGATGTTGGTCAGGTGTTCAATGATTTTCGACAGCGGCTTGGTCAGCAACCAGTGATAGACCAGATACAGCACCAGCCCCATGGCCAGAGCGCGCAGCACGCCGGCAACGAAAATGATGAAGGAATTGATGATGAAGCCTTCGCCGTAGGTGGCGGTGTCGAGGGTGATGCGCAGGTCACCGTAATACTCACTGTAGGGGCTGCGGCCTACCAATTGGGTGGTGAAGCTACGTTCCTGGCCGAGAATCAGATCGGTCAGCCAGCGGGTCGAGGAAGTCTTGAGGGCGCGTTCTTTTTCCGCCAGCAGGGTTTCGTTGGGATGGCCGATGGAGGCCATGCGCACCGCGTCGTCCTGGAACAGGCCTTCGATGACCTGCATGCCCATTTCGCGGTCCAGGCTGTACACCGCTTGCGTGGAAGGGTCACGGAACATGTCAAGGATGCGTTCGGCATCGCTGGCCACGGCCTGACGAGTCTTGTATGCGTCGAACACGATTTGCGCACAGCTGAGCACGACGCCGACGATCAGCGCCGAAAGCAACACCACGCGCAACATCTTCACAGACAAGCTGTTCTTGAGTTCCAGCTTCAAATGGCTATTCCTTCAATCCGTGCTGGGAGCGTGTGACCCTTGTATACCTGCGTGTGAACAGCAAGAACCGGACCTGAACACGCAGATGTCGCCCTTTGGCTGCCTGCCAGTGTCGATTTTTGCTCGCCGCCCTTGGGCAAGGGTCAGGCTGTTGCCGATGTATCGGTTAGTACTAACGTGAACTTGAGCAGTTTTTAATGAAAGCCAGTGGGTGATATTAGTCTGCTATCGCCTTCTGACAATACCCAAAGTATGACCGTCAGGCGAAAAAAAACCCGGCAAGCCGGGTTTTTTGTCTGGAGCGTCGATCAAGCGGTGAAGGTTTTGCCTTCGAACTGCTCGGCAACGAACTTCCAGTTAACCAGATTCCAGAATGCTTCAACGTATTTTGGACGCAGGTTACGGTAGTCGATGTAGTAGGCGTGTTCCCAGACATCGCAGGTCAGCAGCGGAGTGTCGCCGCCAGTCAGCGGGTTGCCTGCGCCAATGGTGCTGGCCAGGGCCAGGGAGCCGTCAGCCTTCTTCACCAGCCAGCCCCAGCCGGAACCGAAGGTGCCGATGGAAGTCTTGCTGAACTCTTCCTTGAACTTGTCGAAGGAACCGAAGGCTGCATTGATTGCATCAGCCAGGGCGCCAGTCGGCTCGCCACCGGCGTTTGGCGCCAGGCAGTTCCAGTAGAAAGTGTGGTTCCAGACCTGAGCGGCGTTATTGAAGATACCGCCCGAAGAAGTCTTGACGATTTCTTCCAGGGTCTTGCCTTCGAACTCGGTGCCAGGCACCAGGTTGTTCAGGTTCACGACATAGGTGTTGTGGTGCTTGTCGTGGTGATACTCCAGGGTTTCCTTGGAGATGTGCGGAGCCAGTGCATCGTGCGCGTATGGCAGCGGCGGCAGTTCAAAAGCCATGGTAATTCTCCTAATCAGGTCAGTTGCGGTGAGCGCAAGGCCGATCACGGGCGGCCAGACAGAACATGCGCCGGGGAGTTTGTACTCTTTGCGGCGCAGGCTCGGGATCATAGCACCGGCCCTGCCTGTTAACCACGCAACAACTGTGTGGGATAGAGGTTCCAGAGCCTTTGCGCCGGTTGTCGGAGGATCATGGGAGCAAGCCCGAATCCTGTGGGAGCGTGGCTTGCCCGCGAATGCGATAGACCAGATCACACAAATGCAGCGGATGTCCCGGCCTCTTCGCGGGCAAGCCGCGCTCCCACAAATTGCGCTACTGCAAATGCTTATCTGGCTCAGGCGCTACGAATCAACTGCAAAGCGACACTGAACATCATCACCGCGACCATCAGGTCCAGCAGGCGCCAGGTCGCCGGGCGCGACAGCCACGGCGCCAGCCAGGCGGCGCCGATGGCCAGGGCCGAGAACCACAGCAGCGACGCGCTGGCGGCCCCGACCACATAGGCGCCGGGCACAGTCTGCTGGGCGCCGAGGGAGCCGATCAGCAGCACAGTGTCGAGATAGACATGGGGGTTGAGCAAGGTCACCGCCAATGCACTGAGCAGTACCGCACGACGCGAACGCACGCCGCTATTCTCGCCCTGTTGCAGGCTCTGCCGGGAGCAGGCGCGGCGCAAAGCCAGAATGCCATACCAGAGCAGAAATGCCACACCGCCCCAGCGCGCCACCGCCAGCAGGGTCGGGTTATGAGCCAGTACATTGGCCAGGCCGAACACCCCGGCGGCGACGAGAATGGCGTCGCAGGCGATGCACAAAAAGGCCACCGGCAAGTGATGTTCGCGGCGCAGGCTCTGGGCCAGAACAAAGGCATTCTGCGTGCCAATGGCCATGATCAGTCCGGCGGCGACCAGCAGGCCGTTGAGGTAGCTTTGCCACATCAGGGTTTACTCCAAAAAGTGCGTGACTAGGCCTGGGCGGCCAATAGCTGCAAGACCGCCAGGGCTTTGTGTGCGTCGTCTTTGGCGACGAACAGGTGGTCGTGGTAATAGCCGGCGATCACATTGCAACTGATACCGGCACTACCCAATGCCGTGGCGAAGGCGGCGGTCAGGCCCACGGCGGAGAGGGACGAATGCACAGTCAGGGTGATCCAGGCGGCGACGTACTCGAAGCTCAAGCCCAGGTCCTGGGCCTGCTGGCGTTCGATGATCACCGTCAGTCCCTCGCGCTCGCGGAAACTGCCCAGCACCTCGGTGCCCTTGAGCAGGGAAGCATCGGCGAGGGTGCAGAACACATAGTCGCCGTCGTTCAGCTCCGGGCTCATGCTGCGCAGCAGCGTGTTCAATGAGGTTTCGCCGGTCATCGCCGTTCCTTGTCTGCATTTAAAGTTGATGTGGCGATTGTGCGGCCTGACGTTGTATAAGAAAAAACAATGTTGCTGATTGCTCATTAGGAAAACTGATGTTCGACTATAAATTGCTCTCCGCCCTCGCGGCGGTCATCGAGCAGGCGGGGTTCGAGCGCGCGGCCCAAGTGCTGGGGCTATCGCAATCGGCGGTGTCCCAGCGCATCAAGTTGCTGGAGGCGCGTATCGGCCAGCCGGTACTGATCCGCGCTACGCCGCCGAGCCCGACGGATATCGGCCGCCGCCTGCTTAACCATGTGCAGCAGGTGCGCTTGCTTGAGCGTGATTTGCTCAGTCAGGTGCCTGCGTTAGACGAGGAGGGCTTGCCCGAGCGTCTGCGTATCGCCCTTAACGCCGACAGCCTGGCGACCTGGTGGGTGGGCGCGGTAGGGGATTTTTGCGCCGAGCACCATCTGTTGCTGGACCTGGTGGTGGAAGATCAGGACGTCGGCCTCAAGCGCATGCGCGCCGGTGAAGTGGCCGCGTGCCTGTGCGGCAGCGAACGCCCGGTGGCCGGGGCGCGCAGCCAGTTGCTCGGCGCCATGCGCTATCGTGCCCTGGCCAGCCCCGCCTTTGTCAGCCGTTATTTCCCTGGCGGTGTCGACGCCGCGTCACTGGCCCGGGCCCCGGCGCTGGTTTACGGGCCGGACGATTTTCTGCAGCATCGCTACCTGGCGTCATTGGGCAGCGAGGGCAGTTTCGAGTATCACCTGTGTCCTTCATCCGAAGGCTTCATTCGCATGGTCGAGGCTGGACTGGGTTGGGGAATGGTGCCGGAATTGCAGGTGCATGAGCAGTTGCAGCGCGGCGCCCTTGTGGAGTTGCTGGATGGGCAGGTCATCGATGTGCCGTTGTACTGGCATCATTGGCGCAATGGCGGCCAGTTGCTGACCCGCCTGACCGAACACCTTGCGCGCAAGGCGGGGCAATGGTTGGTGCCGTTGGCGTGAGTCTGAACGTCAGTGAGGACTGGGTATTGGTATTCGACACTCTATTCACACGATTTGTAGGAGCGAGGCTTGCCCGCGAAGAGGACGGTACATCCGCCACATTTTTTGAATCTGGCCTATCGCCTTCGCGGGCAAGCCTCGCTCCCACGGTTCCCGATTGCCACGCGATTGCGGGGTGTCAGGGCAATGAGATTCTACGGAGCGGTAAATGAAAATTCTGGTCACCGGCGCGAGCGGCTTTATTGGCGGGCGCTTTGCGCGTTTTGCCCTGGAGCAGGGCCTGAGCGTACGGGTCAACGGACGGCGGGCAGAGAGCGTCGAGCATCTGGTACGTCGTGGCGCCGAATTCATTCCCGGCGATCTGACCGACCCCGAGCTGGTCCGCGAGCTGTGTCATGACGTCGAAGCCGTGGTGCACTGCGCCGGCGCCGTGGGTGTGTGGGGGCGTAAACAGGACTTTATGCTGGGCAATGTGCAGGTTACCGAAAACATTGTCGAAGGCTGCTTGAAACAACGGGTGCGTCGGCTGGTCCATTTGTCATCGCCGTCGATCTATTTTGATGGCCATTCGCACCTGAACATCAAGGAAGACCAGGTCCCGCGTCGGTTCAACAACCACTATGCGGCGACCAAATACTTGGCCGAGCAGAAGGTGTTCGGCGCCATGGAGTTCGGCCTGGAAGTGATCGCCCTGCGCCCGCGTTTCGTGACCGGGGCAGGCGACACCAGCATTTTCCCGCGATTGCTCAATATGCAGCGCAAGAAGCGTCTGTCGATCGTGGGCAACGGCTTGAATAAAGTGGATTTCACTAGCATGCAGAACCTCAACGAGGCCATGCTCAGCAGCTTGCTGGCCATGGGTTCGGCGTTGGGCAAGGCCTATAACATCAGCAACGGTACGCCGGTGCCGCTGTGGGATGCGGTGAATTACGTGATGCGGCGCATGCAAGTGCCACAGGTAACGCGTTACCGTTCCTATGGCCTGGCCTACAGCGCCGCTGCCCTTAACGAGGCGGCGTGCATGCTCTGGCCGGGGCGCCCGGAGCCGACATTGTCGCGCCTGGGCATGCAGGTCATGAGCAAGGACTTCACCCTGGATATCAGCCGCGCCCGGCATTATCTGGAGTACGAGCCCAAGGTCAGCCTGTGGACTGCGCTGGACGAGTTCTGTGCCTGGTGGCAGGCGCAACAGCCGCAATGAGTGCTGTGGCGGGAACTGGTTATACTTCGAGGCTTTGCATTTTTCAGCTTCGCTTTTACGGGTTTTTTTGAAGGGCTATTCATGCGCAACGATCCCTACGACGACGTCGATGACGTCCCGAGCCTCACCGCCAAAGATGACGATGACGATTTCGAGCTGTCGTCCGGCGCCCGTGAGCGCACCGCTGTTTATTCGCGCACCTCGCCGGTGGTCAAGGTCAAGGCGCCGAGCACCGGCCCGCTATGGGCATTGATTGGTGCACTGGCCATTGCCTTCTGTGGCCTGGGTTGGTGGAGCTTCCAGCAGATCACCCTGATGGGCCAGCAACTGGTGGCGACTCAGGAAAGCTTCGCGCGGATCAGCGAAGAAGCGGCGGGGCGCTTGCAGGATATCTCCGGCAAAGTGGTGGCGACCGAGTCGGTGGTCAGTGAAGGCGAGGCCCTGCGCCAGCGCATCAAGCTGATCGAGGATCAGTTGGCTGATCAGGACAAGCAGCAGGAAGGCAGTTCTGGGCAGAAAGCCGACCTGGAAAAACGCCTCGCCCAGCTTACCGAGCAGAATGCCCAGCAACAGGCCACCAGCACGCAATTGCAGGAAGACCTGAAAAACGTGGCGCTGGAAATGACCACCCTCAAGTCAGCCATGCCCAGCGTGCAGGCCGCCCTGCCTGATGTGAAAAACATTCAGGCCAGCCAGGACCGTCTCGATGGCCAGCTCAAAGCCCTGAGTGCCGATATCGCGACGTTGAAGAAGAATAACTCCAGCCAGGCCATCGACCGCATCGAGCAGGAACTGGTCGCACTCAAAAGCGAGCAGGACCGCGCCCCGACGCCGTCGGCCAACAGTAACGGGCCAAGCACCGCAGAGTTCGACGCCTACCGCGCCCAGGTGACACGCAGCATCAACACCCTCAACAGCCAGATCCAGAACCTGGCGCAGCAGGTGAATACCCCGCGTTGAACCGTTGGAGCTGAGGCGTTTTTGTGGCACAGGCCCGGCGCAAAACAAAACACCCCGCCAAGGCGGGGTGTTTTTATTTCAGCAACCGTTACAGCGTCGGGTAGTCGAGGTAACCCTCAGGCCCCTTGCCGTAGAAGGTCTCAGGCACTGGCGTATTGAGCGGCGCATCGGCTGCCAGGCGCGCGGGCAGGTCCGGGTTGGCAATGAACGGCACGCCGAAGGCCACGGCATCGGCCTTGCCCGATTGCAGCCAGGCATTGGCGCTGTCCTTGGTGAACTTTTCGTTGGCGATAAAGGCGCCGCCGAAGGCTTCCTTAAGGATCGGTCCGATGCTGTCATCGGCTTCGCGCTCACGGGCACAGATAAACGCGATACCGCGCTTGCCCAGTTCGCTGGCGACGTAGCTGAAGGTCTCTGTCAGGTTGTCGTCGCCCATATCGTGGGCGTCGGCACGGGGTGCCAGGTGCATGCCGACCCGGCCGGCGCCCCAGACTTCCACCACTGCGTCAGTCACTTCCAGCATCAGTCGTGCACGGTTCTCCACGGAGCCACCGTAAGCGTCGGTGCGCTGGTTGGTTTTGCTTTGCAGGAACTGGTCGAGCAGGTAACCGTTGGCACCGTGGATTTCCACGCCATCGAAACCGGCGGCCTTGGCGTTTTCCGCGCCATTACGATAGGCGTCGACGATATCGGCGATTTCTTCCAGTTCCAGGGCGCGGGGCGTCGGGTATTCAGCCAGCGGACGGACCAGGCTGACGTGACCGGCCGGCTTGACCGCGCTCGGGGCAACTGGCGCTTCACCATTGAGGTACGAGCTGTGGGAGACGCGGCCTACATGCCACAGTTGCAGGACGATCTTGCCACCCGCGGCGTGTACGGCCTTGGTGATATTGCTCCAGCCACGCACCTGGGCGGCGGACCAGATGCCCGGGGTGTCCGGGTAGCCGACGCCCATGGGCGTAACGGAAGTGGCTTCGCTGATGATCAGGCCGGCGGAGGCGCGCTGTACGTAGTACTCGGCCATCATCGCGTTGGGCACACGGCCCTCGTCGGCGCGGCAGCGGGTCAGCGGCGCCATGACGATGCGGTTGGCCAGTTGCAGGTCGCCCAGGGTGATCGGGTCAAAGATAGTGGTCATGGTAAAACCCTCTGGAAATTGATCAGTTGGTAGCAGGGGCCAGCTCGGGATTGACGCTCTGGCGGAAAGTAATCAGGGTCACCAGCAGGGCAAGCACTGCCAGTACCGCAGCGGCCAGAGGCACGCTGGTCAGGCCCATTCCATGAGCGATCACACTGCCGCCGATCCAGGCGCCAAGGGCATTGCCGACGTTGAAGGCGCCGATATTCAGGGTCGAAATGAGGTTGGGCGCGGCCTTGCCGAAGGTCATTACGTTGACTTGCAGGGCCGGTACCGCAGCGAAACAGGCGACCGCCCAAAGCAGCAGGGTGACTTCGGTCGGGATCAGCGCCACGCTGGTCCAGCTGAGAATCGCCGAGATCACTGCCATTACCAGGAACACCCCGAGCAAGGTGCGCTGCACATTTCGATCAGCCAGCTTGCCGCCGATGACATTGCCCAGGGTCAAGCCGACGCCGATCAGCAGCAAGGTCCAGGTCACGCCGCGTGGCGACACGCCAGTCACTTCGCCAAGCAGCGGCGCCACATAGGTGAACAGGGCAAATACCGATGCTGAAAACAGCACGGTCATGCTCAGGGACAGCCAGATCCCGGCGCCCTTGAGGGCGGCCAGCTCGGCGCGCATGTCGAGTTTTTCCTCGTCATGCTTGTATGGCAGAAAGCGCATCAGGCCGATCAACGCCAGCACACCGATCACGGTCACGGCCCAGAAGGTCGAGCGCCAGCCGGCTTCCTGACCCAATGCGGTGCCCAGTGGCACGCCCAGCACGTTGGCCAGGGTCAGGCCGGTGAACATCATCGCCACCGCCGAAGCACGGCGATTGGGCGCAACCAGATTGGCCGCCACCACCGAACCGATGCCGAAGAAGGCGCCGTGACACAGCGCGGTCACAACCCGCGCAATCATCAGCATGGTGTAGCCGGTGGACAGGGCGCAAAGCATGTTGCCGACGATGAAGATCACCATCAGCCAGACCAGCGCGGCCTTGCGCGGCAGTTTGGCGGTGGCCAGGGCCATGATCGGCGCGCCGATGGCCACGCCCAGGGCATAACCGGTTACCAGCCAGCCGGCGCCGGGAATCGATACGCCCAGGTCAGCCGCAACGTTGGGCAACAGGCCCATGATCACGAATTCGGTCGTGCCGATAGCGAAAGCGCTCAGCGCGAGCACCAGTAGTGAAAGAGGCAAGATGCATCTCCTTGAAGAGTTAGAGCGGTGGGCTGAGTTCCAGCACCAGGGCGTCGACGAAGGCCTGGATGGTCTCTTCGTTGCGGCTGAAAAAATGCCATTGGCCGATTTTCTTGCTGGTGATCAGGCCAGCGCGTTGCAGGGTCGCCAAGTGGGCCGACACGGTGGACTGGGACAGCCCGGCGCGTTGGTCGATCTGACCGGCGCACACGCCATGACCGACCGAATGTTCCTGATCGGGAAAGCAAGTCACGGGGTCCTTTAACCACACCAGGATGTCGCGGCGGACAGGGTGGGCCAGGGCTTTTATTATTTCGTCGAGGTCGATAGGCATGGAGAACTCAGGTGTATAGCGCTATATCGCGATGGAGCGAACCTTATATCGATAGTTCGCGATATACAAATATGAAGGAGTGCTAAGGCCCTTATAAATCGGTATATCGGGTTATATCGATATAGAGGCTGTGCAGCGCAAAACGGCGTAGGCTAGGCGCCATGAACTACCTCGCACACCTCCACCTCGGCGGCGATAAACCCGCGCAATTGCTCGGCAGCCTCTACGGCGACTTCGTCAAAGGGCCGCTGGCCGGGCGCTTCCCCAGTGATCTTGCAGCGGCTATCCAGTTGCACCGCAGCATCGACTCCTTCACCGACAGCCACCCGCTGGTCAAGCAATCCCTCGGCCGCTTTCCTGCCGAGCGGCGGCGCTATGCCGGGATTGTGCTGGATGTGTTTTTCGACCATTGCCTGGCCCGGGACTGGAGCCGCTACGCCGACGTGCCCCTGCACAGCTTCACCCGCAGGGTCTACGGCGTGCTGGCGGCCGAACCGCAATTGCCGGGGCACCTGGCGGTGATTGCGCCGCGCATGGCGGCGCAGGACTGGCTGGGTTCGTATCGTCAGTTCGAGATTGTCGGCGACGTGATCAGAGGCATTTCCCGACGCCTGTCAAAACCGCAAGGGTTGATAGAAGCCGCGCAGGAACTGCCCGATCTCTACCAACCCTTGAGTGACGACTTCGCCGCGTTCTATCCGTTGTTGCAGGACTTTGCTCAGGCGGCCCTGGCGGCTGTTGAAGCAGTCGAACGCGACGTCTGAGGTGCTTGTGCGGGTTCGCCGAACAGCGCCATCTGCACCGCCTGCTGTGCCTGGAACGCCAGTGCGGCGCGCTCCTGGCCTGCGGTGGCAATCGGCGTCAGCAACTGGATATGCACATCACCCTGCTCATTGGCGAACAGACGCTTGAGATGCGACAGCAGATCGTCATCGCCAATGAAGGGCGCGATAGGGTCCGCCTTGCCGTCGCGGGTGTACTTGATCGCCACCGGCTGCAACATCACCCCGGCCTCGATGGCGCTGGACAGCAGACGGCCGTGGAAAGTGCGCAGGGCACGGCCATCGGTGGTGGTGCCTTCCGGGAAGATCAGCAGATCGGTGTCTTGTTGCAGGTGATTGCACATCTGCTTTTGCAGCAAGCGACTGTCACCCGAACCGCGACGAATGAACAGTGTCCCGGCCTTCAACGCCAGCCAGCCGGCAATCGGCCAGGTGCGTACTTCGGCCTTGGACAGGAACGACAGCGGCGCCAGCATGCCCAGCAATGGAATGTCGGTCCATGACACATGGTTGCTCAGCCACAGCATCGGTTGAGTCGGCAGGCTGCCGCTGACCGTCACGCGAAAGGGCAGGGCGTTGGTCAGGCGCGCCATGAACCAACGGCTCCAGCGCTGGCGCCGGGCCATGGAGTTGCCGACGCGCAGGCGCTCCATCAGGGCGAACACCCCGGCAATCGTCAGGCCCAGGGCGATGACCAGCAACACCCTGGCAACTCGCGCATAGCCGCGCACCCGACTCATTACACTGCTGCCTTGAAGTGGCGGGCGTAGCGTGGGCAGAGCTCGTCGCGCTTGAGCAGGATGAACACGTCGGCGACCTGGAAGTCTTCATCCCAGCACGGCTCGCCGCAGATCTTCGCGCCCAGACGCATATAGGCCTTGAGCAGCGGCGGCATTTCGCAGATCACGTTGCTCGGCAGATCCATGCTCGGCAGCGGGTTCTTGGGTTCGGCACGCAAGTGTTCGGTGCTCAGGTAGCGTTCACGCAGGCGCTGCATGATGGCGTGGGCCTGGATGCCGCCGTCCTGCATCGGGATGCTGGCGCAGCCCATCAGGTAGCTGTAGCCGCCTTCGTTGAGCACTTCGGCCAGTTCGCTCCAGAGCACGGCGATGGTGCCGCCGTTGCGGTAAGCCGGGTCGACGCAGGTGCGGCCCAGTTCCAGGATCGGGCCTTGCAGATGGCCGAGGCCATGCAGGCTGAATTCTTCTTCGCTGTAGAAACGGCCCAGGGTATTGGCCGCCTTGTGATCGAGCAGGCGAGTGGTGGCGACCAGTCGGCCGGTGCTCAGGTCACGTACGCCGATATGCATGCAATGGACGTCGTAATCGTCCATATCCAGACCCAGTTCAGCGCCCTTGAGCTTGGCGTTGAACTCGCCGCTGAATACGCTGAAACGCAGGGCTTGTGCTTCTTCCAAGGCGCTGCTGCCGATCAGGCGTTCGGCCTGTAGGCGGCGTTCGGTACTGGTGTCACGAATGCGGGCGATCCGGGTCATGCGAGTCTCCGTAAGCCAGCCATGCAATGGGCCGGTCGGCTGATTATTCAAGCGCGTTGCTGTACAGATGCAGGCTAGGTAGACCCCGTGTCATGGCCGTGAACCTTTGGTGATGGTTATGTGACGCCGTTACATGGGCGACGAAAGGCGCATTGTCACGATTCCCTGCTAGGGTTTCGGGATGTGTCTGTGGGAGCGAATTCATTCGCGAAGAGGCCGGTACATCCAATAGACATTCGTCGCCTGGAATACCGCTTTCGCGAATGAATTCGCTCCCACCAAAAAATAATTAATCAGCTGGTTATGCGTGTTCGATAAGAGGTGGCTACATGCGTGATCGCTTGCTCCGTTTTTGCCTGGCCTGCTCCATCGGCATCAGCGCCGCTGCGACCTTCGCCGCCGACACCTGGCCCGGCACCGACTGGGCCAGCGCGCCAGTCGCTGCCACCCCCGCCATCAAGGCGCTCGAGGACTACGCCTTCCCGCCGCGCGACGACAACAGCCGCAAGGGCATCCGCAGCGATGCGTTATTGGTGATTCGCGACGGCCAGATCATCTACGAGCACTACGCCGCCCCCACCACCGCCCAGACCCCGCACCTGACCTGGTCCATCAGCAAAAGCATCATGGCCACGGTGCTGGGCGTAGCCTTTGGCGAGAAGCGCTTTGAGCTGCTCGATTCAGTGGCGAAGTTCTACCCGCCCATGGCCAGTCACGCCGATATCCGCTTCGAAGACCTGATGCACTGGGCCTCGGGCCTGGACTGGCAGGAAGACTATGAATACGCGCCGCTGAACTCCTCGGTAGTAGCCATGCTCTACACCCGCGGCCACGACGACATGGCGCGCTTCACCGCAGGCCATGGCGTATTCGCCAAACCGGGCACGGTGTTCCGCTATTCCAGCGGCGACAGCAATCTGCTCGCGGCTTCGCTGAAAAAAATGGTGGGCGAACAGGCCTACGGCGATTACCCCTGGACTGCGCTGTTCGAACCCCTGGGCATCCGCAGTGCCGTGTGGGAGCGCGACGCCAGCGGTACGTTTGTCGGCTCGTCCTACGCCTATATGACCGCCCGTGACCTTGCCCGCATCGGTCTGCTGATGCAGCGCACCGGGCAGTGGCAGGGGCGCCAGTTGGTGCCCAAGAGCTGGATCTATTTCAACCTCACGCCCTTTGCCGGGCGCGAGATCAAGTCCGCCGAAGAAATCCCCGGCGGCCAGTGGTGGCTCAACAAATCCCAGGACGGCTCGCGCGGCCCCTGGCCTTCGGCGCCCGCCGACACCTTCGCTGCGCTGGGCCATTGGGGTCAGGCGCTGTACGTGATCCCCAGCGCCGGGTTGGTGATCGTGCGCTACGGCGATGACCGCGACGCCAGCTTCGCCCACGACCGCCTGCTGCAACTGGCACTGGCGGCTTTCCCTGGGGGCGCGCGACCATGAGCGATCAACGTGCTTTTGTCGTACGCCGCCCCGTTGTCAGCCTGTTGATGCTGCTGGTGCTGGCCCTCGCTGCGCTGCTGTGGCACAACCGCCTGGCGCTCAATGCCTTCCCCCACATCATCAGCGCCTACACCGCCAAGGAGTACTGTTCGTGCCGCTACGTGATGGGCAACCCGGCTGAGTACTGCCAGGGCTACGTGAAGCAGTACGTGCCCGCCAGCCTGATCGATGAGCCCGAGACCAAAAGCGTCAGCGCCGAGGGTATGGGCGAAAGCGCCATGGCCGTATGGCGCGGGCCGCGGCAGGGCTGTGTGCTGGAGCCGGATGCGTTGTAGGTGAGCCGAGGGCAATGGTGGGACCGGCTTTAGCCGGGAAGGCGTCATTCTGCCCAATGAAATGTATCGACTGTACCCACGTCTTCCCGGCTGGAGCCGGTCCCACAAAAGCGGGATGCGCGCGAACCCAAGCGTTTGCCAGCGGTCAGACGCACAGCTAAGGTACCTCGCCCTGGCCCCCCTCTGGAGTTTGCATGTACCCGACCTCTCTGCTTTGCGTGACGCGCTGACATGGGCGCAGCGATTTTTCCGTGGCGCAGTGACAACCAGTTCCAACTGTTGGTCGACGGCCCGGCGTTCTTTCCGCGCATGATCGCGGCCATTGACGCGGCGCAGCAGCAGGTTGAACTGGAGTTGTATCTGGTCGAGGCCGGGGCCTGTGCCGAGGCGATGGTACGGGCCTTGGTCGATGCCGCGCAGAGGGGCGTGATCGTGCGCTGCCTGTTCGATGATTTCGGCGCCCAGGCCTTTACCCTGCGTTTGCGCAGACGCCTGGCCGATGCCGGGGTGATCCTGCGTTTCTATAACGCCATCCACTGGCGCCGGGGCATCCGCAACTTCTACCGCGACCATCGCAAGCTGCTGTTGGTCGACAAGCGCCTGGCCGTGGTCGGCGGCACCGGGGTCACCGACGAATTCTGGACGCCGGGCGAGCCGGTCAGCGAATGGCATGAGGTCATGGTGGAAATCACCGGGCCTTTGGTGATCGACTGGCAGGCGCTGTTCGACCGCCAGTTCCACGCCAACCCACGCCGCACGGCCTGGCGCCCCAATGAAAACTTCGGCTTGCCGCGCCTGCCCAGACCGCCGACGGCCGGCACAGGCCAAGGCCGCGTGGCCTATGCCGATGCGCGGCAGCATCGCGATATTCTGCAATCCCTGGTCCGGGCCCTGAACAGTGGCAAACAGCGCATCTGGCTGGCGACGCCGTATTTCCTGCCGACCTGGAAAGTCCGTCGCGCCCTGCGCCGGGCTGCGTCACGGGGTATCGACGTGCGCCTGCTGCTGACCGGGCCGCGCACCGATCACCCCTCGGTACGTTACGCCGGGCATCGCTACTACCCGCGCTTGCTGCGTGCGGGGGTAAAAATCTTCGAATACCAGCCGTGCTTCCTGCATCTGAAAATGGTCCTGATCGACGATTGGGTCAGCATCGGCTCGTGCAACTTCGATCACTGGAACCTGCGCTTCAATCTGGAAGCCAACCTCGAAGCCCTCGACCCGGCCCTGACCCGGGACGTGGTTGCCAGCTTCGAGAAGGACTTCGCTGTCAGCCGGGAAATCACCCTCGACGCCTGGAAAGCCCGGCCCCTGTGGAGCCGGGTCAAACAGCGCCTGTGGGGCTGGATCGACCGATTGGTGGTCAACCTGCTCGACCGGCGCAACTGACTGACCGCTTAGCGGCGCTCCACCGAATGATCGACGAAGGCTTTGGTCATGGTCGCCAGATGCAGTGCCGAACAGTTCAGCGCGCGACTGGTTTGCAGGTCACTGTCGCAGGATTCGTGGGTGAGGGTGATCAGGCAGCGCACCAAGTCCGAGGCATAGCTGAGGGCCTGTTCCTGAGTGACGTCGGGGTGGATGGTGAAGAGGGGGGTATCGGTCATATTTTTACTTCCAGTTCAGTAGTGATTAGCCGCCTGCGCATCGCTACCAAACGATGAGGGTGGCGGCCGTACGCAAGTTGGTAGACCGGGTGAACTGGCAAAGCCGGTGCGTCCGAAGACGCCGAGCGTACGGCCACCATAGGTGACGCATCACGCCATAGTTCACTCAGGTCTACCAAACCTGATCGCTGATTGTGCAGCGAACGGCGCAGCCTAGAGACCTGAGTGGCGAGGCGCAATAGGTCGGGATTTTCTCAGAAATTTCCTTCAAATAGAAAGGGATGTGTCCTGCGAATACGTTCCAGCGGATGACCGCAGACCAATGTGGGACCGGCTTTAGCCGGGAAGGCGTAGGCAGGATTGATATAGGTTTATCGTCTGCCATACCGTCTTCCCGGCTAAAGCCAGTCCCACGAAAATCATATTAATTCACTTGGTTAGGTCGTGTTTGATAAGGGGCCGGATTTACCCGCGAAAGCATCAGATCCGAGGCTAACTCCGGGCCTGGCCAACACGCCTCGATTTTGGCTGTGAAAGTAGGGATCGATATTGAAGATTCAGGTCATATGCTGCATGTACCAAACTGTCGGCGTTTTCGGATGCCATGGTCGCGATAATATGTGGGTTGCTGTTGAAGGTTTGCATGGCTGTTGGCAGGTCAACTATAGCGTGCTGCCCATGATAGAGCTCGTTGACCCTGCCAATGAAGGCGGGGATATTAGAGGCGCTGAATCCGGGTGCGTAGTTAAGGTGTCCACTTGTTATTAGTTCCGATATATGTCGGAAACGGCATCCGTAGGGCGGCGGCATGTATCCCTTGGTCATAACGGGATAGTCTTCTGGGATTAAATAAAAAAAGTCCAGAGTTTTTGGGCCGGAAGTGGCTATTTTCTTTATTCGGTGAAAGTGTGAAAATTCGTGCGCTATAATTGTTCTGGGTAAGTGGGGTTTGTAGAGGTCGTCTGTGTTTATAAATATGCGCCCCAATAGATCTCCTTTGTTGACAAAGGCAGAGCCAGGAAGATTTGAGTAGCCCACAAATCTGCTTTCACCAATTGGCCCTTGATAAATGTTAACTGTATCTCTGATTTTTCCCCACGATGTAGTAACATTAGCTGTCACATATCTGTGCTCAATACCAAAATAGTTACGCATCGTGGCAGCACTCTCTTGCGGATAGTGCTGGACCATGTCTAGCGCACCCTGCAGGAAGGACTCGGTTTCCACCAACCTGGATTGAATCGTGCTTCTATCCTGAGGAGTAAATTCATTGAGTCCTCGTGCCGAGATATTGCCGCCACTGATAATCAGGTCAACCTCAATTGCATCCAGAAGTCCTTCGTAGAATCGACCATCTTTATCAATATGATGAATGGGAGCATTGGCCGTAAAACAAAACAAATTCAATCCATGAGCGTTCCCCGCCGGATCCGGATTTATCCACCGCTGCAACCACGGCGCGTAATACCTGAACCCGTAATAACACAGCCCACTGGCATCGCGCTCCTTGCCCGAATACCGAATCGTTTTGTACTTGGCTTCGGTAGCATTCTGCGCCGCCCACCATGCTGTGCCGCCGAAGGGGTAATAACTTTCCTGACTGATCAAGCCGCCTTGATGATCAAGTTCCAGAGTGCTTGAGCCGAGATGATCATTAAGGCTGTAGCGTAGTTGATCGTTGGCGATCCCCGGCGGTGTCTTCGCTTGCCAATGCAACACCCGCACGCTATTACGCCCGGCACTGACGCTAATGACGTGCAAGATTTCGCCATCGGCACCGCTACGAATTTCCAGCCCCGGTAGATAACGCACTTCCTCGATCAGCGTGCGATTACGGCTTTGCGCACTGCGGATCTTGCGACAACGCTGACCACCGCCGTCGTAGAGATAGCGCTCAATATCGTCCGGCCCGTCATCGCGTTTGACGGCCGTCACTTCACGCAGTTGATTGCGCACATCCCAACGCAGATCCTGCCCGCGTATCAGTTGTTGAAGATTGCCGTTGGCGTCGAAGCCCGTTTCAAAGTCGATGTCTACTTCACCCTCGGGCAGGCTGCGATTGCTGTCCGGGGCGACAAGCATGGAGCGGGTAAAAGTTTGCGCGCCAACGTGGCGCATTTGCAGCAGATTGCCCCCTGCGTCGTAGTCGTAGCTTTGGGCGTAGTTGGCGATTTGATTGGAATCGGGCGGCAGGTTTTGCCGATCGGGCAGGGCCGGGCCATGGCTACTGCCGGTTTTGACTTCACGGCCGGTGGCTTCGATGAGTTGATAGAGGGTGTCGTAGCGATAGCGGCTGATGGGCTCGATACGTTGGTTGGCGAAGAAATGTATGGGCTGCGCGGCGTCTTCGATTTGCAGGATATTGCCGACGGGGTCGTAGTTGTAATGCAGCTCTTGCAAGGGCGATTGGTTGGCGAGCACCGCCTTCAATGAGCCCAGTCGACCATCGCGTGAGTCGTATTGGTAGTGGCTGATAACACCGTTGCCTGCACTTTCCTGCTCTACCTGATCGAAGGCGTTGTAGCGGATATCGCTAACCAATGTGTCGGTCTGCGCGTTTCCGGCCGGGGTGAGCGCCACCGATTTCAACTGCCCGGCAACGGTCTGCGCAAACCGTTGGCTATTGCCCATGGCATCAGTCTGTTCGAGGGTTTCGCCCAATGCGTTGAATGACCAGGCCGAGGCATATTCGGTGGGTTCCAAAAGCTCGTCGCGTTCCGGTTCAGGCAGAGGCCAATGAGGCGTGGCCGGCTCAATAAGGAAGCGCCTAATTTCGCTAACCGGCGAACCCAACAGGCTGTAATCCGGCCAACGCAGGGTGCCTGCGGGATCGTCGTGGCGGGTCAGTTGGTTGCACTGGTTATGTTGAGCCGCGTCCGGGCCGCCGTAAGTGAAGCGTTCAACAGTCAATGGATGGGTTGTCGGTGAGATTGATTCGCGGGCAAGCCTCGCTCCCACGGGTTCTTCATTTATCGTTATAGGGCGTAGTAGATCGTCATATGTGGTTTGCCGATGGCTGCCACGCCCGTCCCAGGCCTCGACCATCTGACCCGCTTCGCCTAACAGCGCCAGGCGCCAACCGGCATCGACGCTGTCGGTCAGCAGGGGCTCAGCGGCCAGGCTGTAAGTCGTGGTCAGGTTCGGATCGGACAGGCGCGGATCCTGCTGCGCTATCAAGCGGCCCGCAACGTCGTAAAGCGTGCGGCTGATGCGTTGCTCAGCAGGTTGCTGCTCAGTCGTGCGTGAGTAAGCAATGTTGCGCACTGTCAGGTGACGAGGATCGATGGCTGCAAGCGCTGGCGTGTGGCTATGAAGGGGCATGTTGATCGGCCCGGGCGTTTTGTCTGTCAGATCCATTGAGTCTAGGTCGCAATATTTCGCCGACTTGACCGGGCGTCGAAAGCCTGCCGCACACAGGGAATTTTCCGCATTTCATTCCAATCGCCGTTGTAGTACTAGGCTGTTACCAGCTCTTTCGCAGTGAGCCGATACTTACTTCACACATACCCGAAAGGAGACTTCTGATGGCTGCCAAGAAAATTCTGATGCTGGTCGGTGATTACGTCGAAGACTATGAAGTCATGGTGCCGTTTCAGGCCCTGCAAATGGTCGGTCACACCGTCCACGGCGTTTGCCCCGGCAAGTCCGCTGGCCAGACCGTTCGCACAGCGATTCATGACTTCGAAGGCGATCAAACCTACAGCGAAAAGCCAGGGCATAACTTCGCCCTCAACTTCGACTTCGCCAAGGTCAAGCCCGAAGACTACGACGCGCTGCTTATCCCCGGCGGACGTGCGCCGGAATACCTGCGCTTGAATGAAACCATCCTTGAGTGGGTAAGAGCTTTCGACAAGGCCGGTAAGCCCATCGCCGCCGTCTGCCACGGCGCGCAACTGCTGGCGGCCGCTGGCGTATTGGAAGGGCGCGAGTGCAGCGCTTACCCGGCCTGTGCGCCGGAGGTGAAACTGGCGGGGGGCACATTCATGGATATCGATGTGACGGCGGCTCACACTCAAGGCAATCTGGTCACTGCCCCGGCATGGCCTGCGCATCCGGCATGGCTGGCGGGTTTCTTGAAGTTGCTGGGGACCGAAATCAGCCTTTGATACCGCGCTGACTATCATCCACATGACATTATTTTTGAATTTTAATGGCATCTGTGGGACCGGCTTTAGCCGGGAATGGATGGGTATAGTCACTGGATTTTCTTGAGCAGATGGCTAAAGCCGGTCCCATATAAGCTAGAACGCAATCTTCCACAACCATTTAGTCTAGGCCCATCGCGATGTGCGAACTCTACGTAAAAGCCGACCCCATCCTCTACGAGTCCCGCTCGCGCTCATTGCGCATCTGCGGCGTAGTCACGACCCTGCGTCTGGAAAACCAGTTCTGGGACGTACTCGCTGAGATAGCCGAGCACGACGGCATGAGCACCAATCAACTGATCAGCAAGTTGTACGAAGAAGTCATGGATTATCGCGGCGAGGTCGTGAATTTTGCCTCGTTTTTGCGGGTGAGTTGCATGCGGTATTTGGGGCAAAGGCGGCCGGTGGCGGAGTTGAGTGTGCTTAGGTCGCATGGATAGATTCATGCATCAAATGGCGTTTCTTCGTTGTGACTGAGGTGATGTTGGCTTGAGTACGGCCGGTGTGACTGTAAACCTCGATTGAGACGTGCTTGGGTTGACAGGTGTTACGCGGAATCTTGAAGTCGGAGGTTGGGGAATGACAGGTGTCACGGAAAACCTGGAGTCTGCGGTTTTCACAGGCAGGACTGTGTCAGGGGCGGTTGGGGTGTCGGTAGCGGTGAGTGCTATAGGTTCTACATCAATATAGATATCCAAATCCTCTGACCCTGAGTAAACAGCCCTCACTGCTAAGGGGCGTAATTGGAAGGTGTCTAAAATTCGTTGGGTGCTTTTGCCATTCGGTGTCAGGGTAAGGAATTTATCCTTTAGTTCTTCCGGGGAGTTTTTATATTGGCTGACAATGTTTCTGGTGGCCTCATTTGTAATGAGGCTTCTTTTAATGGTGGAGGGCAATGCACCTTCGAAGTCATTTGCGGAGACCTTAAGGTATTGTGCCACAGCGATTGGGTCGGCGTGTACAATGGGGTCTTCTCGTATATATTTGAAGTTTTGTCTGAATGTCCATTTTGATGACGTGAATTTATTGTCGAAATAATCAGCTTTTTTGTATTCGGGGTGTTTGTATTCTGATGTTATAATGTAAGGCTCCATATGGCATGGGTATATTTCTTTTCTATTACGTCGAATTGATCTGTGTGCCCAATCTTGAATTTTTTCAGGTGGCTCATCAAATCTTCATCCTTATAATATTTACGTCCTTTACTATCAAAATGAGTAGTGATTGCTCCCTGATCGTCATACAGGCTGACAGGCCTGTTGTGCACAAATATAAATATATTCAATCCATCCACTTCCCCCGCAGGATCCGGATTTATCCATCGCTGCAACCAAGGTGCGTAATACCTCAACCCGTAATAATAAAGCCCGCTGGCATCCCGTTCTTTGCCCGAATACCGAATCGTTTTGTATTTCGCCTCAACCTCATTGCTACCCGCCCACCAGGCCGTGCCGCCGAACGGATAATAACTTTCCTGATTGATCAAGCCGCCCTGATGGTCAAGTTCCAGGGTGCTTGAGCCAAGATGATCATTAAGGTTGTAGCGTAGTTGATCGTTGGCGATCCCCGGCGGTGTCTTCGCTTGCCAATGCAACACCCGCACGCTATTACGCCCGGCACTGACGCTAATGACGTGCAAGATTTCGCCATCGGCACCGGTACGAATTTCCAGCCCCGGCAGATAACGGACTTCCTCGATCAGCGTGCGATTACGGCTTTGCGCGCTGCGGATCTTGCGACAACGCTGACCGCCACCGTCGTAGATATAGCACTCACTATCGTCAGGCCCGTCATCGCGTTTGACGGTTGTGACTTCCCGCAGTTGATTGCGCACATCCCAACGCAAATCCTGCCCTCGAACCAACTGTTGAAGATTGCCGTTGGCGTCGAAGCCCTTTTCAAAATCAACCTCGACTTCCCCCTCGGGCAGGCTGCGATTGCTGTCCGGGGCGACGAGCATGGTGCGGGTAAAACTTTGTGCGCCGACATGGCGCATCTGCAGCAGATTGCCGCCTGCGTCGTAGTCGTAGCTTTGCGTGTAATTGGCGATTTGATTGGGATCGGGCGGCAGGTTTTGCAGATCGGGCAGGGCCGGGCCATGGCTGCTGTCGGTTTTGACTTCGCGGCCGGTGGCTTCGATCACTTGGTAGAGGGTGTCGTAGCGATAATGGTTGATGGGTTCTATGCGTTGGTTGGCGAAGAAATGCACGGGTTGTGCGGCATCTTCGATTTGCAGGATATTGCCAACCGGGTCGTAGTTGTATTTCAGCTGTTGCAAAGGCTCCGCATTGGCAAGTCCGGCATTAAGTTCGATCAGTCGGCCACTCTGCGGATCATAAGTTGAACGGCTGACGACGCCGTTGCCTGCGGTTTCCTGCTCAACCTGATCAAAGGCGTTGTAGTGAATCTCGCTGACCAATATGTCGGCCTGCGCGCTATCGGCCAGGGTGACGGAAACCGATTTCAACTGACCCGCTACGGTCTGCGCAAACCGTTGGCTATTGCCCATGGCATCAATCTGTTCGAGGGTTTCGCCTAAGGCATTGAATGACCAAGCCGAGGCATATTCAACGGCCTCCAATAATTCATCGCGTCCCGGTTCAGGCAGCGGCCAGTCCGGCATATCCGGATCAATCAGGAAGCGCCTAATTTCGCTAACCGGTGAACCCAACAGGCTGTAATCCGGCCAACGCAGGGTGCCTGCGGGATCGTCGTGGCGGGTCAGTTGGTTGCATTGGTTGTGTTCAGCTGCATCCGGGCCGCCGTAGGTGAAGCGCTCGACAGTCAGTGGATTGCTTGTCGGTGAGATCGATTCGCGGGCAAGCCTCGCTCCAACGGATTCACGTATGGCTACGGGTCGGAGCAACTCGTCGTACTCGGTTTGCCGATGGCTGCCACGACCGTCCCATTGCTCGACAAGCTGACCGGCTTCGCCCAACAGCGTCAGGTGCCAACCGGCATCGACGCTGTCGGTCAGCAATACCTGGCCTGAAAGGCCGTACCGCGTGCTCAGGTTGGCATGGGGCAGACGCGGATCTTGTTGTGCTGTCAGCTGCGCAGCGGCGTTCCAGGTCATTGTTGTCGGCAGGGGGACAGGCTCGTCTTGGTTCAGGGTTCTGCGATAGGCGACCTCACTGAGGGTCAATCCGCGCCCATCAACGGCGCGGATATCAGGGGTGTGAGCATGCAGCGCGTGATTCATGGGTTGTTCCTGCTTGCTCTCTGTTCCTCCATTTCTTCTGCCGTGTCGTTTTCATCTTCGCTGATGCTGTACCAGGTCCGGTAGGTCTGGCGGCGCATCCAGCCCTTGGCGGTGAGGGTGATGGTTGGGCGGCCGAGGGGGTCGTAGAACTGCCGGTCGAAATAGCCATGCGCACGCAGGGACTGGTCTTTTACGTAGACATGGTTGTTGGCGAAATACGGGCGATACACCCGCACAACGAGGCCTTTGTTGTTGTATTCCACCCGTTCACTGACGCGCCAACGCGGTGAGGCATGGACGATTTTCGGTTCGCCGGCTTCCAGTTCGATATTGCCGGACTGATCGACCGCATAGGCGTCGCCATCCTCGACCAATTGACGGGTTTGCAGCGTGCGGCCAAAACCATCCACTGATACCAGGCTGATACGGATCTGTTTCTCCGGATCGCCGGGGTAACGGTCTGCCAGAAGTACCGCGGCGGCATAAGGAATGGTGCCAGGCTCATAGGTGAGGTTGGCATCGTAGTAACAGACGCTGGCTCGATCTCCCAGGCAGAGCTCAGAGGCCTTGACCGCCGTAGCGGTGCCGCCCCAGTGGCGGGATGCCGGATTAAGCGGTGCAAAGCCGACCTCCTGACCCGCCTCGGTGCCATAGAAACTGGTCGCCCAGAGTCTGCCGAAGGCGTCGTAGTCCGCCTCCTGGGTATTTTGATTGGGATCGACAATCTGCCGCGGTTGCAGGACGCGGTAGTCATAAGTCGCAGTGGTGGTGCAGCCCACCGGGTCGGTGACGCTGATCGCGAACAGGTTGTAAGGGTCGTACTCGACCGTGGTCCAACCATGGCTGCGTGTGGGCCTGAAAGTCTCGATGCGATAGAACTGCCCGGGCCCGGCATAAGTGGCGAAGCCGCGTTTCACCGACCACAGATTCAGCTCGTCGTCAGGCAGAAAACTCGACATTTGCTCATAGCCCAACTCGGTCAGTCTGACGGCCAATTGCGCGGCATCCATGACCCGTTCGTAAGCGCTGAGGGCGGTGTCATCGAGTTCTGCGCTTTCACTGGCATCCGGCAACGCCTGAAAGGTCGCTTCGCCGTCGCCGCTGTACATATAACGCTGCACCGACAAACCGGTGAGTGTGCGGGGCATTGCGGCGAGGGGGCCGTCGGGGGCAACGAACTGTTCGTAGTTGATCTGCGCCGGTGTCAGCGCGGTCGCGGCAATCACCATGGCATTGCTGCGCATGCGATAGGGCAGGCCAAGGCGCCAAGTGTCCCGCGAGTCGAGATGGATGGCCGTGGCGCGGCTCTCGTTCAGGTAGAAGTTCTGCTGCGCCGGGTCGTGGGCGTCGCGCCACCAGCGTTGCTGATGCTCATCGGCAAAGGGCGGCGTGTCGCCGGGTTTTTTACGCCGTGCGTAATTGACGACGACACCGTGGGTGAGGTTGCCATAGCGATCCCAGGCCAGGCTCAGGCTGTGGTCGCACATGGGGTCGTCGAGCTGCTCGGCTTCGTAGCGACGGGCGATGGACTCCACAAGCAGCGGCAGCATCAAGGCATAAGGCTGATAAGGATTGAGCGGACGCAACTGACGAACCAGGTAGCGGCTGGTCTGTACCGAATACAGCACGTCCGGCTGTTGATCGTCGTCCAGGCCAAAGACCTCCGTGCGCAGATGCATGCCGCTCAGGGCGCGGGCCATCTCGTGCAGGGTCGCCTCGTCGGCGTCTTCTATCAGGTGCTCGGTCTCGGTACTTGGGTCGTAGTGCGATAACAGATGTGCGCCCAGTGGCAGGGCTTGCGGGTCGCGGTTGTCGTAATCATCGCCGGATCGTTGGGGGTAGCGCCCGGTGTGAAACCAGGTTTTGCTCAGCACCGGGGCGGTGAAACCCTCCTGCGCGGGGTAGGAACTTTCGCTGTCGGTTTGCAGGACCAGCCCGAAACCGCGGAACTCCCGTTCCCTTGGGTCATAGAAGCCCTGCCGGTATTTGAAGAGTTGGTTCAGCGTGGTGCCGGTGACCGCATCCAGTTGGGTCTGTTTGACCACTACATGGACCGGGAACGGCAGCTGCGACACTGCGTTTTTGCCTGCGCTGCGCAAGGCCTGTTTTTCGTCCAGCCACTCTTGCGCTGAGCTGCGATAAATCACCTCGCCTCTGGCGCCCATGTGATTGTCGGTCTTCTTGAGCAGATAGGGCTTTTGCAGTGCGCCCGTCTGATTGGCGGCATAGTGCAGGCACCAGTGGCGGGGCGACATGTGCGGCACGGTCAGGATCAGACTGGAAAACCCCAGGCCCTGCAAGTCGGCGACGCTGACCTGACAAAAGCGGTCATAGCGCACGCCTTGGGGCCAGGCCTGGGCGAATTCCGCTGCCAGGCCATTGCCGCCTTCATTCATGAAAATACGGATCTGCTCCGTTTGCAGATAGAGCAAATCAGCGGCGCCGGAGCCATCCATATCGGCCAGCCTTACCCGCCCTGCGTCAAATTCCTCGTAGCTGAACGGCAGGCTGGCAAATAACTGGCCCTTGCCGAATCGGCCCCGACCCAGATTGGGCCAGAAGCGGATTTCGTTGTGACGGATACGGATCAAGTGCTGCTGCCCCGTGCCCAACAGATCACTGAAGGCCACCAGTTCGGTGGCGCTGTCGCTGAGCAAGGGCAGGCGGTCATCGTCATGGGCTACGTCCACAGGCGCGGCGAAACCCTCGGCGCGACGATTGGCATACAGGCGCACGCTGCGCGGTCCGATCAAAGCCAGATCAGACAACCCGCCACCGACCAGATCGGCCATCTGCCCCTGCGGGTGAAAGAACTCGGGAGGAAATGCTGAAAATGGCGAGAACCCGGACCATGTGCGGTCAGGATTGAGGGTGAAGAAACCAGCCATGCCCGGCTGGGCGACGATCCAGTCGAGCTTGCCTTCGCCCGTCAGATCGCTGAGTGCCTGTCGTACCGGCGTGCGTGAATCTGCGGTCGGGATGCTCGGCAGTGCTTGCCAGGGACCATAGGCGACGGCATCTGCACCACCCGATTCGGCGCGTATGGGTTCGCGGTAAAGCCAGGCTTTGTCTTCGCGGTAGAGCACACCCGGCAGGCCGTCGCCGTAGAGATCGACCATCTGGTATTGCTGACCGTCATTGAGCCCCGCCAGAGACTCAAGGGGGGTATAGACGTCGTTGTCGCTATCGAACTCGCTGTATTCAAGCGCCAGGGCGGGGCGTCGCTCGATCAACTTTGCGCTCGTCCCGTCCCAGGCCTGGGCGTGGGCGGCGGCGATCAGGTTGTATTTAAGGTCCGTTTCCTTGTACTCCAGCAGCAGGCGTTGGGTCAGCAGCGGGGAAGTCAGCAGCTCATCGGGGAAGTGATGAAACATCAGCACTTGTCGGCATAGCCGCAGATTGCCCAGCTCGAACCCGTAGGCAAAGCTCGAATGGGGATCGCTGCGTACCGGCCATTCCTGCGCCTCTGCGTAGGTGGGTTTGGCCGTCATGCCGGTGTCGCGCTCGCCGTAATCGAACAGCAGATCGAAGTGCCAATTCAGCTCTTGCAGCGATGCCTCGTCCCATAGATACAACTCGGGGTGAGCCTGGAAATTGCCGTAACGCACCCGCCACAGATAGCACTGGGCGATGAAGTCCCGGGGATGATCCGGCGGTAATCCCACCTCATCCTCGCCCTTGTACTCGTACAGAATGTGCTCGCCGACGGGGTTCATGCTCTCTTCCAGCAGCCACTCGGCGACCCGGTTGGAATCGGCCGGGTCGGTGCTGCGCGACGAGGCTTTTTTGCCGTAGAAATGCACGCTGCCATCAGCGCCATGGATCAGCCAGAAGCCGGGGTCGATTGTGTTTGTGCGCCAGTGCTCGATCAGGTCGAAAGCACCTTCGACGCGGGCGAAGTAGCGAATCACCTCATAGGACTGCCCGTCGCCTCCCGTCAATGGGCGGGCGTTGATGGTGCCGTTGTCTTTGCGGTCAGGCAGCCAGACCTCGCCACTGGGGCCGAGGATCACATCGTCGTCGTTGTAGAGCGGCACGCCTTTGCTGGCGCGCCGTGCCACGCAACCCATGTTCAGGTTCCAGCCCAGGCCGAACAGGCCGTTGCCCGTGGTGCTTTGATAAACAAGCGCCAGGGCCGGGCTATAGCCGCGTCCGGGGCTGATGGGCAGGGCGATCTCCAGCGATGCCGCGCCGCTGCTGCCCACCGCGCCCCAGCCTTTGCCGATGCTTTGGATGGCGCCGCCGCCTTTGGGCAGGGATGGGGTGGCGACGGCGGGTTGCAGTGCGTTCTGGGTGTCTGTGTTCATAACAGTATGCAGGCAAAATAACTCACCTTTCCGTAAGTAATAGCAATATTGTTAGTTGTAGGCCCTTTGCCAGTAATTATTCGGATGGTCATGTTTTTTCGCTCTTCGTGAGGATGAGGTAAATAGTTGTTCTTGTTTTTTTGATTGTCCAGTTTCGGTGGGGATATAATTTTTAATTTTTTAAAAAGTGTATATTTTTCAATTGGTTGTAATTTGGCGATAAAAAATTTTATTGTTGCTTCCAATGGTTATAGTGTGAGGCTGCCGTTGGTCATTTTTTAATTTCAGCCTTTTAGGTCTGTGCTTCTCTTCAAAAAAGAAGCAACTTTCTCACGGTGAGATAACGCTATGGCAAACAACGAGAACAAAACCGCCAGTGCAGAGTCGGCGTTAACGATACTGTTGAAAAACTCCAGTCAGCCCGAGGCTCGTCAGGCGGCGCTCACCGAACAATTCCCTTCGGTGTTGAGCATCGCCAGAAGCAACACTGCGCAATTACTGAAATCCGATCCTCTGCTGCATATCACGCAAGCTCGTGACCTGCATGCCAAGGCAATTGCCATGACGACGGTGGTTGCCCGCCAGTTTCGCGAACAGCGGTTGACCGCCTCGGTGCGCAATGCGGTGCGCGCTGATCGCGGAATCAAGGGTCTGGTTGACGCGCCTACCTACACCGACATGTTCAACCCCGACTGGGCAAACCACTGCCCACCCGACGCTATCGAAGCAACCACCTCACCGATAGCCTATCTGGCTGACCTGTATCGGGAGGCCCTGGTGATTGAAGGGGCTGCCCAGAACGGCGCCATCAAGCTGGCTGACCGACGCCCTGATCTACCCAACCTGATGCTCGATCACACTGCGCTTAACCGTGTTGAGCCGACCCTCGTGCTGGTCAACGATATTCTCAATACTTCGATTCGCAGCTACCTCGATGGCATCAGCCTGGAGGACAAGTCGGTCGATGATGTCTTGCTCGAAACCCGCTATCCCTTCGCCTTGCCGTACGAGCGCTATCAGCAGCAGATCAATTATGTGCTCAACCGCAAGCAACGCTTGCCCGGGGATCCGATCCGCGCGGCAGATCCGGGCTATCCCTATTTCAAGGAGCCGGGTGTGCATTCGCGGCTCTCGGATATCGCACTGATTCAGGACTCTGGTCTGGGGCCGGTGCAACAGGGATTGTTAGTAGAGGCGCCGCATACAGACACGCCTGCGGATGATCCTGACGAGACGGCGCTCAACATGCGTCGCATCAATCCCAGAAGTGGCAGGCTCGAAAGTCCATCACCGTTTACCGAATTTTTCAAAGATAACTTTGGTACGCCAGACAGTTATGAACTGGCCGATACCCAGACGTTTTGCCTGAGAACCGGGCTTACCACTGACCAGCTCGATGCGCTGTTGTCGGTAGGCGCTTATGCGCCATCGTTGTCGCCTAATGTTCAGGGCGAAGAGTATGAGAATGACGTCGACGGTTCGGTGTTCGGCTCGGTGTATATCAATGCCGGGCAGAGCCCGGCAATCAGTATCGAATCTTCGGAGCAGAACGGCATACCGGTGCATCGCTTGATCGATTGTCCGATTGGGCGCTTTGACCGCTTGAACCGGATGATCCGCCTGGCGCTCTGGCTGGATTTGCCTTTCGATGAGCTGGACCAGTTATTGACAGCGTCGCAGCAAGCCGAGCATCGGGCGGCCGGTGCAACCCGACGCACAGCGCCGACCAACACTACAGCGCCTCATTTGATCACCCAGGACACCCTGCGTGCCCTTGGTTTGTTTCAGCGAGTGCGCAGCCGCCATGACGTCCCTGCGCAGGATTTTGCCGCCATGCTCTACGGCCTCGGCGTGTACGCCAGAGGCAAAAAACAATCGCAATTCGATCAGGTATTCAACAGTCAGGCGATGTTTCCCGTCCCGCTGATTCTCGACGGCACGCCTTTTGTTGTGACGCCGACCAATGAGGCCGAACGGCAGAAGATCGATCATCTATGCGCCGCCCTCGGCATGACGTACGAGATGTACCGCTTCGTTGCCAAGGTCGTTGAGCAGTCCTGGGCCGATGAGCCGCTGCGGTGGTCGCGAGAGGTCGTCTCGGCGTTTTATCGACTGGTCAAACTGCCGCGCTATATCGGCCTGAGTACCATCGAAGCATTGGCACTGCTGGAATTGCTCAATAACGGCGGCAGCCAGTTGGTCGCCAAACTGGCCGGTGTGCCGCGCATCGCCTCGTATTACGCCTCAAGCAACACCGACACCTTGAGCGTGATCCACGCCCTGGTGGATTGTGCGGTCTGGTTGCAGGACCACAAATGGACCGTGGCGCAACTGTGCCATCTGGCATTACCTCCTCTGACTCAGCCTGTGGCCACCGATGCCGAACGCAATCTGCTGCAACAGCTGCACTCGCGGCTTGGCTCGGCGCTGATTACCGACAGCAGCTTTGCGCAAATTGGTGCACCGGACTCCTCGGAAATTCTGCAAACCGATGACCGTGGCAGGCAGTTTTATCTGAGTGAGCCGATTGATTGGTTTGAAGCGTTGGGCAGTTTTATAGATGCCGGAGCTCTATCACTGGCTGCTAGAGGATTGGTCAAATATTTGAGTGCGCAGAGCGAAGAGCGTTTTGAAGAGCTTCTTAGCAACGAAGTGAAAGTTGTCCTGGACGGGTTTGGACTACCCATAGATGAGCTGCATCCGAAGATCACCAATATGATCATGCGCGCCAGAGGCGCGCAGGATGCCTTGCTGATGGAAGGCCTCGGTGGCTACTTGAATACCGAGGCCGATCTGGCCAAGGCTTTGCTGTTCTGGAGCGAAGGCAATCGCTATCAATTGTTGCTGGAGGTGGTGCGGGTATTGGGTCCCAGTAACGTCGCCAACGTGCCCATCGGTGATGAAGTGCTGCTGGTGCTGGATGCATTGTCCAGGCGGGCCATGCTCTGTGGTCATTTGACGCTCAGTCCGGCGCTGATTAGCCACTATGTCGAACACCCTGATTGGTTTGGCTTGCCGGATGTCGGCTTGTCCCTGCCATCGTTGTACTTTCTCACTCAATACGCTGAAGCCCTGCGTCTTAGCGAACAGAGCGAAGACACCCTGCTGAACTATTTCCGGCTCATCAATACCTTGTGGGAAGGCGCGACCGAGGGCGACAAACGCCTGATCCGTGACAGCGCCGCCAACAAACTTGCCGGTTTCCTGCGATGGGGTGTACGTGACGTACTGGCCGTGGCATTGCGGCTGAATCCGGAAGACGGCGTGATCTTTACCCTGGCCGACTTCGATGTGCTGGCACGGGTATGCCTGCTCAGTCGCCACACCGGGCTGGACGCCAACGCCTTGCTGGCACTGCATGAACTGACCCCGACCACTTCGACCGAGAAATACCGTCGGGCAGCGGAGCTGGCTCTTAGTTGCCTGACCGACGCCCCGCCAGCTGGAACAGTTGGTGAGGTCGGGCAAAGCCATTCCAGTGTGATCACCGTGACTCCGGATTATCTGGTGGCTCAGCGTGATACCGATGTCGCGACGTACACCATCACCTTGAAAAACTTCATGGATCAGCCATTGGACGATGTGAGCGTGACGTGGACGACTAATTTGGGTCGACTGGATGAGCGCAGAACAGTTACCGACGAAAACGGCCAAACTTCGAATACGTTGCACAGCGGTGATGAAATGGGCGTTGCCCATGTGGTTGTGGATTATGGACTGGGTGAGAAGTTGATTGCTCCAGTGGTTATTATCGATTGTGAGGAGGAGTCCCTGCACTTTATTGAGGGTGGCTATGGACCGTCAACCGCGCTTGCTAATAAGCTTGAGCCGATTTATTTTTGGGCCACCCTGGTCGACGACCATGGCAACAAGGGGATTGATCGTCCTGTTGAATGGGGGGCGACGCTCGGTGAATTTTTGCGCCATATAACGTATACCGATCCGCAGGGCATGATCCGTGCAGAGCTACGTAGTGGTCCGAAGGGCGAGTCTGAAGTTATTGCTCAATACAAAAATGGTAGAACTTGGGCGTATGAGTCTGTTGAGTTTTTGAGTATCCCATACTTTCAGTTTGTGCAGTTTGGAGCGCCAGTGATTGTAGGGGTCGAAGCGGTCGTTAAGTGCCGGTTGGTGGAGTTGGACGGTGCTCCGATACAAAGTGTATTGGTCAAGTGGGAAGCTGATCAAATCACTTTGATTGATGAAGAAAGCCTGACGGACCCAAATGGTGAGGCAAGTGCCAGATTTTTGCCTGATAAAGAAGGGCGTGTGACCGTTACCGTTACTGTGCCCGAAAATTCTTCTGTTGTTGCGAAGTCAAGCGAAAATGTAACGATTTATCCCAAGGCCATTATCGTTAAAGGAGAAGCATCGAGTAATGTTTACTGGATTGGAAGTGCTGATCCATTAGAGTTGTCGGTGTGGTTACAAGCGGGCTCGGGTATCCCCGCCGGCTTGCCAGTTAAGTGGGATCGAGATGGGGATATAACTACAACTTTGTCCAATCGGCAGGGCGTTGCTAGTGTAAGTTACAGACTCCCTCAAGGCGAGCATGTTATAACGGCTAGTGTCTCAGGCGGCATCGATAGTTCCGAGCGCTTCGAGTTTAGAATAGTAGCTATTGCCAGATTCACATTTAAGACGCTTGTCGAAGGTCCTTACTATTCGCTTGATGCGCCTGAGGTACTATCAGGATCTCCATATTTGCAGTATCCCAATACTCTGACCGTCTGGACCGAAGACGCTGGAGGTAACAAGATTTCAGGTGTACCGTTCGTACATCACACTAGTAGCAGTAGCGGTATACGCGTCCTCCCCTACGGTAATCACGTGTCATCAGTCGATGGGACTACCTTCACGCTGGACGTCACGTCATTGTTTGTCGAAGTTACCCTTTCTCTTCGGAGCAGCTATGGGGTTGAGCGCGCTATGCCTTTCATTACAGGGCGTGTTATTCCCGGGGAAGGTTCATTAGATAGCACCGACAGAAGCCGGTTTACCGGCACCTATAGACTCCTTTTTCATAATGCCAACGTAATTGTTGATGTGAGCGAGGCAAAGCCTGTTGCCTCGGTTGCGAGCAGAGGCTTAACTTGTATAGGTCAGTTTAGGGACTCGGTTATTTATGACTATGGTTATGCTGATTTTGTTTTTTCTGAACCTCTGCAGGTTGGGGATGTTGTAAGTGTGGGCTTTTGTCGTGCAAATAGGCACGTCGTACTATTGCCATTTGAATATGTAGTTCCGGAAATTCCTGATAGAGGCATTGGCCATGAGTAATGGAATAACTCCCCAGCTCGAAGAGCAACGCCGAGACGCTTTGGTCGCCTATTATCTCGGCCAAATAATCCCATCAAGCGCAACTTCGGCCCCGCTGGGAATCACCACGCCCGACGATCTCTACGAATACCTGCTGATCGATAACCAAGTCAGTGGCGAGGTTGAGACCAGTCGTGTTGCGCAAGGTATGGCCAGCATTCAGCAGTACATCAATGCGATCTACAACGGCATGGAGCCGGGCTATGCGCAGGGTTTTGACGAAGAACCCTTAACGCTGTGGCGCGAGGGCATGAGTGAGTACAGTGTCTGGGCCGGTTACCAGATGATCGAGGATTATCCGGAGAACTATATCGACCCGACACTGCGCCTGGGCAAGACCAGCCTGTTCCAGACCTTCGAGGCCGAGCTGGGGCAAAGCCGGATCAGTGAAGATTCTGTGCAGGCCGCCTTGAAAAACTATCTGGACAGTTTTGAGGTGGTCAGCAATTTGCAGGTGGTCGCCTGCTATGTGGATGGTGAAGATTTCAAACACGCCGATTACTATTTTTTCGGCCGACAAAATGTCGAGCCCTTTTCGTATTACTGGCGCAAGGCAAAAATCGATCTAGAGCAAGACAGTACTCAGGTCATACCGGCGGCGTGGACGGAATGGAAAAGCATTGATGTCGCATTCGATGCAAAAGTGACTCATGTGCGCCCGGTGGTGGTCGATGGTCGATTGCACATTATCTGGGTCGAGATAGGGCAGCCTGAAGTTGACGACAGTGGGGCGAAGACCGGTAATTATTATTATCGGGCGAAAATGGCCTATAAGAAAATCTCGGATATGTGGTCGCCGGCAACGCTTATCTACGAAGGGTTGACCGATAAAGAGGATCTTGGGAAGTCCCCAAGCGGTCGCTTTGATCTGGCAGCGTTCATGGATGTGCGTTTACCAGGTGACCCTCGTCTTGTTGTCTGCTTTCAGTACACTAGCGCTCAGCTTGAAAAGTTTCTCGTGGTGTTCGATAAACAGTTTAATAAGGTGCTTGTTGAGGGGGTAGAGGCTTCCGAGTTATATGGTATCGCTGCCTGGGTGGTTGGAGGGAACCCTGCAAGGGTACAGTTTACCGTGTCTGGGAAATATGAAAATGAAGTAGGTAAAAATGGCTGGGAATTGAAAAGTGTAATTTGGGATCCGTCCGAACCAGCTAATCACAAGCCTGTGGACGGGATAAATCAGTACTTTGAGTTGGATGTGAAACTGCACACTTCGGGAGCGGAGTGTGAGTTGGCTGTCAGCGGCCTCTGCACGGCAAAGCGGCTCGAACGAAGTGGGTTTGAGCTCCTTCTTGCACGCGTAGCACGTGATATTCAGTTTGGTTATTATGATATGTTTTTTATGGTAAGGGGAAGTGAGCAAGGTTTCGTTTTCGACGTGGAAATAGAGGCGGATCCCGGTGTGGGTAGGCTGCCAACGGGCGAGATTTGTCATCTTAGATACAAGGGGGATGCAAAAATACGGTTGGACAATACTGACTTTCATTTTTTTGATAGTCAGTATCCCCGTCGACAAAAAGCAACCGTCAGCGTGCCGGGTATCCCAATCGAGGATTTCGACTCCATAACACCAGAATTTCTTTTAGTAGGGGCGGGCTTTTCGGCGGTTATTAAAGGTGTGACAGTTACATTTATTAGTCCTGATAATTTTTATAGGCCGCAGAAGATACCCCTCATTCATGATTTTGCGGTTTGGGAACATCCTAATGTTCCTGTTCCAGAGCGGTTGACGCTTAATGGTGCAGCAAAAACTACCGGGAAATCCTGGGGTTGGACGGGCAGTGGATTGGTGAAGACGCTTATGTTTGGCTCATTACCAATGGACAAGACGCAGAATACCTTGGGTTATAACATTTTTACAATCACCCGTGCTGCTCCGCCCGCCCTCGTTCCCGTTATCTTAACTACGGCCGATGGCGGGCAGTTTCTGGATATGACGATGCTCGGTTTACCGTCGCTAACTCACATTCGCCTTAACACCACATTCGCAAAAGAGTTGGTCAAGAGAGCAGAGCGGTCGTTAAAAAGCGTATTGAGTTGGGAGGCTCAACATACGCCTGAACCCCCTGTGCCCGAAACAACCGAGCGAATGCCCCTGGATTTCAAAGGCGCCAATGGCCGGTACTTCTGGGAGTTGTTCTTCCATGTCCCGCATCTGGTTGCCCATCGCCTGCATGCCGAGTTTAACTACTTGGGCGCGGAAAACTGGCTGCACTATCTGTTCAATCCGCTGGAGCGCATCGCGCCGCTCTATCCACCTCCTGTAGCAGATTATCCTTATTGGGTCAGCCGCCCGCTGACCTTTGCTGATGACCCCAGCTATGAATGGGGCGGGTTGGGTGATCCGGATGCCATTGCCTACGGCGCGCCGTCGCATTATCGCAAGGCGATTTTCGTGTTCTATCTGAACAATCTGATTGCCCACGGCGACATGCTCTATCGGCAGTTGACCCGCGATACGCTCACCCAGGCGCAATTACTCTACATCCGTGCCGCTTCGTTATTGGGGCCGCTGTCCAAGGGGCGCAGCATCAGCCGGTGGACGCCCATGATGCTGGAGGATGCGGCGGCCTACGACGATGAGGTATTTGCCCGTTATGAAGCGTCAGGGCTCAAATGGCTGGAGCACGATATCCCCAGCCAGGTGGAAGGCCAGCCGTGGCTGCGCTTGCTCGATGCGCCGTGGTTCCGGCTGCCGGTCAATGTCCAGTTGCTTGATCTATGGGAGCGAGTGGCACTACGGCTGTATAACCTGCGCCACAATCTGACCCTGGATGGCAAGACCATGTCGCTGCCGCTATACGCGCCTGCGGCGAACCCCCGCGACCTGTTGCGGGCCCAGGCAGCGGGCGGTGGCAGTGGACAAAGACGCTTGGGCTCGCTGGCGATTATCCCGCCCTATCGCTTCCGGGCCATGCTGCCCAGAGTGCAGAACGCGGTTGAAACACTGATGCGCTATGGCGAGCAGGTGCGCGGTTATATGGAGCTGCGTGATCGCGCCGAACAGGAGGAACTGCAGCAGTCTCATGTGTTGGAGTTGTCCGTATTCGTCGAGACCCTGCAGGCGCAGATGATCGAGCAGGCGGTTGCTTCTCGGGAGGCATTGGTGGGCAGCCGGGTCGCGATTGAGTCGCGCAAAGTGTATTACGGGAAGCTGCTGGAGGAGGACGTCAGTGCATCGGAAAGACGAGCTCAAGAGCTGCAAAGAACGGCTAAAGGTCAGGAGCTATATGCGAATAGCTTAGCGGCAGTTGCTGGTTTTTTAGACATCGTTCCTACCATTGGCGGAACGTCCTTCGGCGGTTGGCGGCCATCAGCTATTGCAGCAGGTGGTGCAGGGATATCCCAGGCTCTTGCCACTCAGACTATGAGGGAATCGGAACTTACTCTGCTTAGCGAACAATACCGCCGTCGCCGCGTCGAGTGGCAATTCCTCGCCCGCCAATCCGAGGAGGAGCTGGAGGCCATTGACCTGCAGATCAAGGCGCAGGACATCGCCATTACCGCAGCGAAAACCAGTCTCGAGCAAGCGGTCAAGGCGCAGGAGCAAGCGCAGATTTATTACAGCTTCCTGAAAAATCGTGCCGCCGGGCCTGCGCTTTACCAATGGCTGTTGAGTCAGCTGTCGACCTTGTACTTCCAGGCGTACGACGTCGTGTTGTCCATGTGCTTGAGCACCGAAGCGTGCTGGCAGTACGAAATAGGCGATCGCGATACGCGGTTCATTTCCACCAGTGCCTGGGCCGACAATCGCCACGGCCTGACCGCAGGCGAAACCTTGAGGCTGGGGCTGCTGCAGATGGAGTCGGCGTTCCTGTCCCGCCACGAGCGCAGGCTGGAACTGACCAAAACCATTTCTCTGAAAACCCTGCTCAAGAATTACGACCCCGGCGCGGGCTCGCAAGACGCAGTTCCGTTGGCGACGGGCTGGGACGGCGTATTGGAGCAGTTGAAAAGCAAGGGTGAGATTGCCTTCGATCTGAAGTCTTCGTTGTTCGACAAGGATTATCCCGGCCACTATCTGCGTCAGTTGGTACGGGTTTCGGTATCGATACCAGCGGTAATCGGGCCGTACGAAGATGTGCGCATCATGCTGACTCAGCAAACCAGCAGCGCCTTGCTGAAACCGCAGATTGCGGGCGTGCGTTACCTTTATCAACAGGCTGGAGAGTTGCCCCAAGAAGAGGAAGACGAAACCATTCACCCGAACGATATCGTTTTCAATCCCAGGGCCAATCAGCAAATCGGTATTTCCAGCGGTGTTGATGACCACGGCCTGTTCATGGTGGATTTCGGTGACGAGCGGTATTTTCCCTTCGAGGGTACGGGCGCTGTTTCCCGCTGGACTTTGAGTTTTCCGCGTCACGAGTCCGAGCGGCAGGTGGCGATTCTCGACTCGCTCACCGACATCATCCTGCACGTGCGCTATCTGGCCGTGGATGGTGGCAAGGTGTTCGGTGAGGCGGTAGAAAAGCTGGTGGCAGCGGTGGAAGAGGGTGAAGCGAGCAGCAAACGAGCTATCCCGCTACTGTGAACATCCATACGCACACACCTGATATTGGAGTGATCGATCCGCGCGGTTTGTTGATTTGTAGCGTGGGCTACTGCCGAAGCGACGAGGGTGAGATAGCTGATGACCGAGTCACGCGGCATGTATTCGATGCGGCGGGGCGTGCTGTGGCGAGTCGGGATCCGCGCTTGTGGGATGTTGAAACTCAGGTGGCGAATCTGAGTACCGTGTACAGCCTGTCCGGCCAGCCGTTGCTGACTGACAGTGTTGATGCCGGTTGGCGATTGGCACTGTCAGGCGAGGCGGGGCAGCTCGTCGAGGGTTGGGATGGCCGGGGCAGCCATCGGCAAACCGCATGCGATGACTTGCTCCGACCCGTAGCCATATGTGAATCCGTTGGAGCGAGGCTTGCCCGCGAATCGATCTCACAGACAACCAGCACGTCCATCGTCGAACGCTTCACCTACGGCGGCCCGGACACAGCCGAGCACAACCAATGCAACCAACTGATTCGCCATGACGATCCGGCGGGTACTGTGCGTTGGCCGCATTACAGCCTGTTGGGTTCACCCGTCAGCGAAATTCGACGTTTCCTTATTGAGCCGGATACGCCGGACTGGCCGCCGCTTGAAGCTGAGCGCAATGAACTGCTCGAAGTCCAAGAGTTGCAAACCCGATGGCGCTTCAATGCCTTGGGCGAGACCCTGGAACGGACCGATGCCATGGGCAATAGCCAGCAGTTTGCGCAGACCGTTGCGGGCCAGCTGAAATCGGTATCCCTCGGTCTGGCGGGGGGCGGGCAGGCCAAGCCATTGGTTCGCGACATCCACTACAACGCTTTTAATCAGGTCGAGCAGGAAACCGCCGGTAATGGTGTGCTCAGCCGCTTTACCTATGATCTGCAGAACGGCCGACTGACTGAGATCAGCTCAGGTCTTACCGGCTACCCCCCGTTGCAACAGCTCAAATACTGCTATGACCCGGTGGGTAATATCCTGCAAATCGAAGATGCCGCGCAGCCGGTGCAGTTCTTCGCTAACCAACGTATCGAGCCCGTCAACCAGTACCGCTATGACACTTTGTATCAGCTGATCGAAGCCACCGGTCGCGAAGTCAAAACCGGCAGCAGCTATGGCCCGGCCTTGCCCGAGTTGCAAGGTTTACCGCCTGATCCCAATCAGATCGCCAACTACAGGCAAAGCTACGACTACGACGCCGCAGGCAACTTGCTGCAAATGCGCCACGTCGGCGCGCAAACTTTTACCCGCTCCATGCTCGTTGCACCGGACAGCAATCGCAGCCTGTCAGAGAGCGAAGTGGACGTGGATTTTGAGACGGGCTTCGACGCCAACGGCAATCTTCAGCAGTTGATACGCGGGCAGGATTTACGTTGGGATGTGCGTAATCAACTGCGGGAAGTCACCGCCGTCAAACGCGATGATGGGCCTGATGACATTGAGCGCTATATCTACGACGGCGGCGGTCAGCGTTGCCGCAAGATTCGCGGTACGCAAAGCCGTAATCGCACGCTCATCGAGGAGGTGCGTTATCTGCCGGGGCTGGAAATTCGCAGCGGTGCCGATGGCGAAATCTTGCACGTCATTTGCGTCAGTGCCGGGCGCAATAGCGTGCGGGTGTTGCATTGGCAAGTGAAGACCCCGCCGGGGATCGCCAACGATCAACTGCGCTACAGCCTTAATGATCATCTCGGTTCAAGTACCCTGGAACTTGACCATCAGGGCAGCTTGATCAGTCTGGAAAGTTATTACCCCTTCGGCGGCACGGCCTGGTGGGCGGCGCGCAGTGCGGTGGAGGCGAAGTACAAGACGGTGCGGTATTCGGGCAAGGAGCGGGACGCAACGGGGTTGTATTACTACGGGTTCAGGTATTACGCGCCGTGGTTGCAGCGGTGGATAAATCCGGATCCGGCGGGGGCGGCCGATGGGCTGAATATGTACGTGATGGTGGGCAATCAACCAATCAGTAATGTCGACAGGGAGGGGTTGGAGCTTACGGATGCTTTAAAACTATTGGCCGAGCGAACGGCCGTGGAGTTATTTCGCTCCAGAGAAGTTCTTGATCCACTTTCTAGACGAGAAGCACAGATCAGGGCTGGGGACTGGATGAGAGAGAAAATCAGGAAGATGGGTCTTAGTCGAACTAAATATGGTCGCGAGACATGGACATACGCAGAGACTCATTTCTTTGAGCGTGAGCAAGCATTAGCGGTAGATCGTTTTGAAATGACGCCCAATCAAAAGCAGGGATTTCACCTTTTTTGGGCGACCAACGCAGGCTCTCGATATATCAATCGTGCGACCAGAAGCGTGACCTTCGAAACACCTTATGAACCGCAAGATTTCAAGACCGTACGAAATGCGGCCTTGGCAGAGCTTAATCGCAACACTGGAGAAAGCACGGTGAAGCTCTCTTTCACGCGCAAAACGACGATGCTCGACCCGGCGCTCAACATGTTGGAGAAGTATCATCATTACCCTGCGGGCGTGGCCAGACTATTTATCGCGTCATTAGGGCAGTTGATGAGCTGCGAGCTGTACAGAGGCGCTCGCGTGGCCGGGGTTGCCGAGTTCAAAGAGGGGGCTCAATTGACCACCAGCGGATTCACCTCATTCTCTCCCGACGAGAAAACCGCTAAAGAGTTCATGGGGGAAATATTCCACGATGAGGCATTTGTTGTACGCACATCCCCGGTGCTCTTCATTCTCCAGGGCGGCGCCAGAAAAATCACGTCGCTGAGCGAGATCGAGGGGCTCATTGAGCCGCAGAGAAACTTTGAGGTCACTTCAACCCGGCGTGAAGGCAGGCATCTCAATGTGTTTATCAAGGCAAGCAATAAGAGTGGAATCGGACTCTGGGTCTAAGCCTTCACACTATGCCGAGCCATATACACTCGCTCCCCATTAGCCCGAGCACAAAAAACCCGCATCACTGCGGGTTTTTTACAGGCTGCAAGCGCTTACTGCACTTCCACCGCCAGGCTGTCGCTGATCTTCTTCTGCCAGATCTGCGGCCCGGTGACGTGGACGGATTCGCCCTTGCTGTCCACCGCGACTGTCACAGGCATGTCCTTGACCTCGAACTCGTAGATCGCTTCCATGCCCAGTTCGGCAAAGGCCACGACTTTCGATTTCTTGATCGCCTGGGCCACCAGGTAGGCGGCGCCGCCGACGGCCATCAGGTACACAGCCTTGTAGTCCTTGATCGCTTCGATAGCGGTCGGGCCGCGCTCGGATTTGCCGATCATGCCCAGCAGGCCGGTCTGATCGAGGATCTGCCGGGTGAACTTGTCCATACGCGTGGCTGTGGTCGGGCCTGCCGGGCCGACGACTTCTTCGCGCACCGGATCAACCGGGCCGACGTAATAGATGAAGCGACCCTTGAGGTCTACCGGCAGGGTTTCGCCCTTGTTGAGCATCTCGACCATGCGCTTGTGCGCAGCGTCACGGCCGGTGAGCATTTTGCCGTTGAGCAGGACGGTTTCGCCCGGCTTCCAGCTTTGCACGTCTTCCGGGGTCAGGGTGTCGAGGTCGACGCGGCGGGCCGATGGGCCGGCTTCCCAGACGATTTCCGGGTAGGCGTCCAGCGGTGGCGCCTCCAGGGAGGCCGGGCCGGAACCGTCGAGCACGAAGTGGGCGTGACGGGTGGCGGCGCAGTTAGGGATCATGCATACCGGCAGGGACGCAGCGTGGGTCGGGTAGTCCATGATCTTGACGTCGAGCACGGTGGTCAGGCCACCCAGGCCCTGGGCGCCGATGCCCAGTTGGTTGACCTTTTCGAACAGCTCAAGACGCATCTCTTCGATACGGTTGGACGGGCCGCGTTTTTTCAGCTCGTGGATGTCGATGGATTCCATCAGCACTTCCTTGGCCATGACCGCAGCTTTCTCGGCGGTGCCGCCGATGCCGATACCGAGCATGCCCGGTGGGCACCAGCCGGCGCCCATGGTTGGCACGGTCTTCAGCACCCAGTCAACGATCGAGTCGGACGGGTTGAGCATGGCCATCTTCGATTTGTTTTCCGAACCGCCGCCCTTGGCCGCCACGTCCACTTCCACGGTGTTACCCGGGACGATGGAGTAGTGGATGACCGCCGGGGTGTTGTCCTTGGTGTTTTTGCGCGCGCCTGCCGGGTCGGCGAGGATGGATGCACGCAGGACGTTTTCCGGCAGGTTGTAGGCGCGACGCACACCTTCGTTGATCATGTCGTCCAGGCTCATGGTGGCGCCATCCCAGCGTACGTCCATGCCGACGCGTACGAAGACGGTGACGATGCCGGTGTCCTGGCAGATCGGGCGATGACCGGTGGCGCACATGCGCGAGTTGATCAGGATCTGCGCCATGGAATCGCGGGCGGCAGGCGATTCTTCGCGCAGATAGGCCTCGTGCATGGCCTGGATGAAGTCCACGGGGTGGTAGTAGGAAATGAATTGCAGGGCGTCGGCAACGCTCTGAATCAGGTCATCTTGCTTGATCACGGTCACGGGGAGCGCTCCTCTGATAAGGACGGGAACATTTTATGTGCTGGCATCCGCACAGCTGCAATGGGTGTAGCAGAGCTGTCAGGTCGCGGTTGCAAACAGGGCGCGGCAGTATACCCCTTGAAAAGCTACGGTCCATCCACCGCTTGTGCAAGAGACTGTTGTAGTGGGTGATAAGGCGGTGGTGTAACTGTCTGACCAACTGCATTAATGATGTTTCGTGGGACCGGCTTTAGCCGGGAAAGCAATTGTGCGGACGATAGAGGTGTATCGATCCTGCCTGCGTCTTCCCGGCTAAAGCCGGTCCCACATTGATTCCATGTTTGCCACGGCGCAGGCCCCCCCCGCAAAAATCGCATTTCAATTCAGTTAATGTGTACTTTGACAGTGCGCACTAGGCAACCCGCAGGCGTAGCGCTAGAGTGCTTGCTTCGTGCCACTACGGGAAGGAATCCTTTTGAGCACACCCCGTGGCAGGTTGATAGCCAACACCCGGCAGACCCTTATTCTTCAGCGCTTCGCTATGGCCGCCCTGACTTATGTCGTGGTGCTGGCCTTGACGTGGCTGGCGATTTGTACCGGCGACCTGGCCCAGCCGTTGCCGGTGGCGCTGGTGAGCAGCAGTCTGGTGCTGGTTAGCCAGTTGGCATTGCTGGCGGTCTTCGTCAGCGGCTGGAACCAGCGCTTCGCTGACCCGAGCCTGACCGAGCTCCAGGTGTTGCTGGCCATTGCCTGGCTGACCTGGTTGCTGGCCTGGCTGGATGGCTCGCGCGGTACTTTCCTGGCGCTTTATGCGCCGATTCTGCTGTTCGGTCTGTTCCAGCTCGATGCCAAGGTGTTCGCCCGTTGTGCGGTCATCGTGTTTCTGTGCTTTCTCGGGATCAATGCCCGTGAGTGGCTGATGCTGCCGTCGCCTGCGCCGTTCGGCCATGCCCTGGTGCAGATCTGTGTGCTGTTTGTCATGCTGGCGTGGCTGAGTGTGTTTGCCGGTTATGTCCAGGCCCAACGCGGCCGTATGCGTCAGCGCCGCCAAGCCTTGCAGGCGCATCAGGACACGCTGCGCGGCATGATGCGTCAGCTCGAAGAAGTGGCCGCCACCGATGAGCTGACCCATCTGTACAATCGCCGCTATTTTCTGCGCATGGCCTCTCGTGAATTGCACGGGATGCATGAAGAGCAGACCCACGGTCTGGCCCTGATCGACCTGGATCACTTCAAACGCATCAATGATGCCTATGGCCATGCGGTCGGTGATCGAGTGTTGCAGACCTTTGCCACGGTCACCCAGGGCAGCCTGCGCGAGAACGATATCCTGGCGCGTTATGGAGGCGAAGAATTCGTGATGTTGATCCCCCGTTGTAGCCAACAGCAGTTGAGCGAGTGCTGCGAGCGCGTGCGCCAGGTGTTTGCCGAGGTTGAACTGGAAGGCCTGCTTGATGTGGAGCTGAGCCTGTCAGTGGGCATGACCCTGCTGCACTGGGGCGATGATCTGGACACCGCCTTGCAACGTGCCGATCAGGCGCTGTATCAGGCCAAGCGCGACGGCCGTAATCGTTGCGTCGCGGGTTGGGAACAGGTCAATGCCTGAACTGCATGTAGGTGACCGGCACTGGCCGGTCGCGGCGGCGAGTAATCTGCTGGACGCCCTGAATCAGGCGGGTATTGCTGTGCCTTACAGCTGTCGGGCGGGGAGTTGTCATGCCTGTCTGGTGCGCTGCGTGCAAGGTGTGCCTCTGGATGCCTTGCCTGACGCGCTGGATGCGGGCAAACGCCAACAGGGCTGGCGTCTGGCCTGTCAGTGCCGGGTCGTTGAAGACCTGACTGTGGAAATTTTCGACCCCTTGCGCGACGGTTTGCCTGCCCATGTCGCCGCCTGCGACTGGCTGGCGCCGACGGTGCTGCGCCTGCGCCTGGAGGCCGAACGCCCGCTACGCTATCGCGCCGGGCAGCATTTGGTGCTGTGGACGGCCAGTGGCGTGGCCCGGCCGTATTCCCTGGCCAGCCTGCCGGGGGAAGATCCCTGGCTGGAGTTTCATCTGGACTGCCGCCAGCCGGGTGCCTTTATCGACGTCGCCCGACAACTGCAACCCGGCGACACGTTGCGCCTGGGGGAACTGCGCGGTGGCGCCCTGCGTTACGACCCGGACTGGCAGGAGCGACCCTTGCTGTTGATGGCTTCGGGCACAGGCCTGGCGCCGCTGTGGGGGCTGTTGCGCGAAGCGCTGCGTCAGGATCATCAAGGCGCGATCCGGCTGATTCATCTGGCGACTGAGCACTATCTAGAGAGCGAGTTGCAGGCTCTGGCGGCGGCCCATGGCAACCTGACGGTGCAACGGGTGACACCCGAGCAACTGCTTTCGACACTGGATGGGTTGCGCCTGCTGCCGCGGCAGACCATGGGCCTGCTGTGCGGCAACCCCGTTCGGGTCGAGATGTTTGCCAAACGGCTGTACCTGGCAGGGTTGCCGAGGAATCAGTTGTTGGCGGATGTGTTTGTTGGGCAGGCCGACTCGCTCTGACGGCGCAAAATGATATCCCTGACACCGCGCTGTCGTGCAGCAAACACCTGACCGTAGGACCGGCTTTAGCCGGGAGAGCGTCATCTGCCTCAAAGGCGTCCTCCCGGCTAAAGCCGGTCCTACACAAATCGCGCTCCAATTCAGAGAGTTGCGTTGTGTTTGATAAAAGCTGCCCCTCGCAGAAACGAAAAAGCCCCGGTCTCATCACTGAGCCGGGGCTTTTCTGTAAGGCCTGAGCCTTAAACCATTGGGTCGCCAACGTGCAGGATTTTCATGCCATTGGTGCCGCCGATGGTGTGGTAGCTGTCGCCCTTGGTCAGGATGACCCAGTCACCTTGCTCGACCAGACCGCGCTTGAGCAGCTCGTCTACCGCCGACTGGCTGACCTGGCCTGGTGGCAGGTTGGCCGGATCGAATGGCACGGTGTAGACGCCACGGAACATGGCGGCACGAGCCTGGGTGGCGCGGTGCGGGGAGAACGCGTAGATCGGCACCGAGGAACGGATGCGCGACATGATCAGCGGGGTATAACCGCTTTCCGTCAGGGCGATGATCGCTTTCACGCCCGGGAAATGGTTGGCGGTGTACATGGCCGCCAGCGCGATGCTTTCGTCGCAACGGGTGAAGGACTCACCGATGCGATGCTTGGAGCTCTTGCCCGTCGGATGACGTTCGGCACCCATGCAGATGCGGGCCATGGCCTGCACGGCTTCAACCGGATAGGAGCCAGCAGCGCTTTCGGCCGAGAGCATCACGGCGTCGGTGTAGTCGAGCACGGCGTTGGCCACGTCGGACACTTCGGCACGGGTCGGCATCGGGTTGGTGATCATCGATTCCATCATTTGCGTGGCGACGATCACGGCCTTGTTCAGGGTGCGCGCGTGGGCAATGATTTTCTTCTGTACGCCCACCAGCTCGGCGTCGCCGATTTCCACACCCAGGTCGCCACGGGCAACCATGACCGCGTCACTGGCGCGGATCAGGGCATCGAGGACTTCGTCGTCGGCCACGGCTTCGGCGCGTTCGATCTTCGCCACCAGCCAGGCAGTGCCGCCGGATTCGTCACGCAGCTGACGGGCGTATTCCATGTCTGCGGCATCGCGTGGGAAGGAAACGGCGAGGTAGTCCAGGTCCATTTCTGCGGCGAGCTTGATGTCTTGCTTGTCTTTTTCCGTCAGGGCCGGGGCAGTCAGGCCACCACCGCGACGGTTGATGCCTTTATGGTCCGACAGCGGGCCGCCGATCAGCACGGTGCAGTGCAGTTCGTCAGCGGTCTGGGTGTCGACGCGCATGACCACGCGACCGTCATCGAGCAGCAGTTCGTCGCCCACGCCGCAGTCCTTGACCAGGTCCGGATAGTCGATGCCGACGATCTGCTGGTTGCCTGCGGTCAAGGGATGCGCGGTGGAGAAGGTGAATTTGTCACCGACTTTGAGTTCAATACGCTTGTCAGCGAATTTGGCGATACGGATTTTCGGGCCTTGCAGGTCACCCAGCAGGGCAACGAAGCGACCGTGCCGTGCGGCAATCTCGCGGATCAGCTTGGCGCGAGCCTTGTGCTCGTCCGGGGTTCCGTGGGAAAAGTTCAGGCGGGCAACATCCAGACCCGACAGGATCAGTTGCTCGATGACTTCGGGCGAGTTACTGGCGGGGCCAAGTGTGGCAACGATTTTGGTACGGCGAACGGTCATGCACAAACTCCTTAATTGAAGCGCAGCGAGAGGCTACTACTGTCTTGGGCTGTAGTCATTGTTCCTTTGCACTACCTCGAAGATGATCAACCGGGCAAATGGCAGACGATTGGCAATCAATCAGCCCTGTAGAAATTGCGGCGCAGGCCGATAGCGTGCAGAGCACAGGAGAGTCCCATGCGTATCGTGATGATTTTAGTATTGCTGGCTGCTGTCAGCGGTTGTACCCGTTGGTCGATGAATTCCAACCTCAACAGCGCCTACCGTGATTTCGAGCGCGGCGACTGCGATGCCGTCATGCTGGACCTGTCCAAGGTCGATCGGCAGAGTCGTGCGCGGCGATACATCCAGCCGGAGGTATCGATGTTGCGCGGGCAGTGCCTTGAGCGCCAAAAACTTTACGTTGACGCTGCACAAACCTATCAATACATCATGACGCAATTCCCTTACAGCGAGTATGCTTTCCGGGCACGCGCACGTCTGGATACCCTGGCCCAGCTTGGTTATTATCGTGGCAATGCGCCAGCTGCGGTCACCCGCCCGGCTCCTCTCTGAAGTAACGGAGGGGTTACACCCGATTGGATGAACGGCCATTAATTTGAGTGGCTGTCTGCCATCTTTGCGCTAGGCTCTGTAACGCGGGTGAGAACAAAGGGCAGAGTAAATGCCCCGGACACCCTCCGGGGCTTTCCACTTTTGATACGTGGTGAGTTCAAAGCATTAGCGCGGCCATGCTCAATGGTCCTCGATGGCGATCTTTCCATGCTCAATCGACGAATCAAACGGCATCAACTGCCTTGTTTTCTTCAGGTTTCCAATCGTTATACCGGCAAGACCCTTGGATTTCTCGGCAATATCTCCGAAGAAGGCTTGATGCTGATCAGCGATTTGCCCTTGCTGGTGGGCGCAGTATTTGCCCTGTCCCTGCAAGTGCCCGGCGATGAGAGTGGTCGACGTACGCTGGATGTCAGTGCCCGTTGCCTGTGGTCACATGAAGACGAAACGCCGGGTCATTTCGATTCGGGGTTTTCTCTGGAAATGGCTCCAACCGGATACTTCGAGTTGATTGCGGCATTGAAGTATTACTTCAGTTTTTATGCGGTGGAGGCGTCGGCCTGAGCCTCATTGTGAGGCCGGCTTTAGCCGGAAATACGCTATTCCAGGCACAAAATATGTATCGGCTGCCGGAGGTCTCCCGGCTAAGGCCGGTCCTGCAGCCAGCCATTTCATTCATATATTTGCTTTGTGCTGTCGGATGTAGCCTGTCTGCTTACAGCGCCCCGGCCTTTTTCCAGCTCAAGTAACGACTGACCAGTTGCGGCCCCAACTCGCCGGGGCGTACATCCAATACCGGAATGCCATGGGCGCTCAAACGCTCGTGCAGTCCGGCGCGGGCGTTGAGAAAGTCTACGGCGGCGCAGTAGGCCAGCGCTTCATCGTGGGTCTGCACGCTGGTCTGGCGCAACGTATCGAGCACATCTTCGCGCAGGCTCGCCACCAGTACCCGGTGCTGGCGACCCAATTGTTTGGCGGCGGCCAGCAGCTCTTCGTCATCTTCGTCGCGCAGGTTGGTAATCAGGACGATCAAGGCTCGTCGTTTCTGCCTGACCAGCAATTCGCGCACCGCCTGGCTGTAGTCGGCCGGGCGCTGGCTGCACTCCAGGTCGTACACGCCGTTGAGCAACTGGCTCAGTTGGCTCTGGCCCTTGACCGGCGCCAGGTAGCGGCGCTGCTCGCTGGCCAGGGTGCACAGCCCGACGGCGTCACCCTGGCGCAAGGCCACATAGCTGAGCAGCAGGCAGGCATTGAGGGCGTGATCGAAGTGGCTGAGGTCGCCGTCCTGGCTGCGCATGCGCCGACCGCAGTCGAGCAGGAAGACAATCTGCTGATCGCGCTCATCCTGATATTCCCGGGCAATCGGCGTGCGTTGCCGGGCGGTGGCTTTCCAGTCGATCTGGCGCAGGCTGTCGCCCTCGCGAAATTCGCGCAATTGGTGGAATTCCAGGCCTAGCCCTCGGCGTTGGCGTTGACGCACGCCGATCTGGCTCAGCCAGTTATCCACAGCCAGCAACTGGCCGCCGTACAACCGGGCGAAGTCAGGGTAGACGCGGGTGCTACCGGGCACGTCCAGATAGCGGCGTGACTGCCACAGGCGCAGCGGGCTGGGCAGGTTGATTTCGCAGCGTTCGAACTGGAATCGCCCGCGTTTGAGTGGACGCAGGCGATAACCCAGTTCGCCACGCTGGCCGGGGCGCAGGGTGATGCTTTGCGGCAGGTTCTCGGTGGCCAGGCCTGCGGGAGCATGGTCGTGCAGGCTCAGGGTCAGAGTGACCGGGCTGTCATGTTCGATATCCATGCGCACTTCGCTCCAGCGCCCAAGCGCCAGGCTGCCCGGCATCTGCCGTTGCAGGCGCGGCGAAGGGCGGCGCAGGAGCCAGACGGCATCGAGCAGCCCCAATAAGGCCACGGCCACCAGAACGGCGACGAAGCCGCTGGCGGTCTTGGCGGGCACGGCGATATCCAGCGCATTCAGGCTACCCAGGACAATGGCCAGGCCCAGCAGCGCCAGCAGAATGCCGAGCAGGCTGCGCGAGGGCTTGAGGAGCTGTTTCACAGGCGCGGTGCCGGAACCTGATCGAGCATCTGGCGCAGTACCTCATCCACCGACAAGCCTTCGATATCCAGCTCCGGCGACAGCCGTACGCGGTGGCGCAGCACCGCCAGGGCGCAGCCTTTGACGTCGTCGGGAATGACGAACTCGCCGCCACGCAGCAAGGCCCGGGCCCGGGCGCCGCGGACCAGGGCAATCGAGGCCCGTGGCCCGGCCCCCAGGGTAAAACCCGGCCAGGTACGCGTGGCCCTGGCCAGGCGCACGGCGTAGTCGAGGACTTGCTCATCCAATGGCAGTTCGCTGGCAATGCGTTGCAAGGCCTGCACTTCCCTCGCATGCATCAGCACACGCAGAGGTTGTACATCGAGCATGTCGGCGCGGCTGGAGCGGGTGACCTGGCGGACCATGGCCAGCTCTTCGTTGGCCGGCGGGTAATCCATGCGCAACTTGAGCATGAAACGGTCCAGCTCGGCTTCCGGCAGCGGGTAAGTGCCTTCCTGTTCGATGGGGTTCTGGGTTGCCAGCACCATGAACGGCTGGGCGATCGGCAGGGCACGGCCTTCCAGGGTGACCTGGCGCTCCTGCATGGCTTCGAGCAGGGCGGCCTGGGTCTTGGCCGGGGCGCGGTTGATCTCGTCGGCCAGCAGCAGGTTGGTGAACAGTGGACCCTTGCGCAGCTTGAACTGTTCGGTCTGCAGGTCATACACGGCGTGGCCGGTGACATCGCTGGGCATCAGGTCCGGGGTGAACTGGATCCGCGCGAAGTCGCCGCCGAAGCAACGGGCCAGGGCTCGGACCAGCAAGGTCTTGCCCAGCCCCGGCACCCCTTCGAGCAGTACGTGACCACCACCGATGAGAGCGGTCAGCACATCGTCGATCACCGCATCCTGACCGATCACCGCCTTGCGCAATTCATGGCGAATAGCCTGGGCCAGATGGCTGGCGCGCTGGCGCTGCCTGGTTTGATGGTCGGGGTCGGGTGTCGCTGGTGCAGGCGGTTCGACGGCGACCGGCTCGCTGGTTTCGCTGGCTGGTTCGCTCTGGACCGGTGTGTCGACGGCGGCGCTGACTTCGTCGGCGGCGGGAGCGATTACGCGCTTTTGGATCAACACATAACGGCCCGGACTTGCGCTGTCCTGTGGGACCGGCTTCAGCCGGGAAGGCATATTCCCGGCTGAAGCCGGTCCCACAGTCGCTTGCTCATCCGTTGAGTGCTCCTCTCCCGCAACAGAGTGTTCAGCCTGATCGACGGGCTCGGTCGGTATATCGATGTTGAACTCGACGGGTTGTTGGCTCGAAGGCTCGGTCGGGTGATCGCTCATAAGGCATTCCTGAGGGCTTGCAGGTGGGCAACCTGACGGGTGAAGTCGGCACTGGAAAGGCGTTTGGCCGGACGCGGGCGCATGGCCTGGCCGACGGCACTGGTGGACTGGCGCGTGAGCCGGGCCAGCACTTGCCATTGATCGGCCACACCGAGTTGTTCGAAGCCGGGATGGCGTTGGCGGGCGCGGCGCAGAATGTCTTGTTGCAGGCCGCGCAGCAGGGTTTGTTGACCGCTGTGGCGCAGGAGGAAATCGGCACTGGCGCGCAGGTGTTCGGTCAATTGACGGCGGGCGCGGGAAGCCGGGGCCTGCAAGGGGCCGTGGCGCAGCCCGAAATGCCAGAGGCTGAGCACAATCAGCAAGGCCAGGACGGTCAGGGCCAGGGGAAAGTTATGCAGCAGCAGGCCAAACAGGTTGTCATGATCGGTGCGCAGGACCAGGGTCACTTCGCTGTCCTGGGCCAGATACCACAGCAGCCAGGCATTGTCGTATTTGCCGATGGCGCGGGTTTTCCACAGGTCGGCGTCGGTGACCACGGTAATAATGCCTTGGCCCCGGGTGAGTTGCAGCATATGGGTGGAATCGGCGCTGTTGGCCCAGGCCTGGGCGACGTCCTGCGGGTCATCGAGGTGGAAGGCGGTGTCGAAGCCGATATAGGCCGGAGCGCTTTCGTTTTCGATATATAAGCGGGTCAGTTCCGGCCAGGGCAGATTCGGCGTGTCGGAAATCGGCGCGGCGCGCATGGGAATCATCGGCCTGACGCGTTGGTTGCTCTCTTGCAGATCCTGCTTTTGCAGGTCTTTGCTCAGGTATTGGCGCAGATGCAGGCGATCCAGCAATAGATCGCCACTACGGCCTTTCTTCTCGTCCCAGAGCTGTTCTGCGACAAAGATCAGGTGACCGCCGTCCAGTACCCATTGCAACACCTCGTCGGCCTGACCAGGTGTCATGTTTTCCCGGCTGTCGAGCAGGATCAGGGTCTTGGCGGGCAACTGCGGGTTGGGGTCGGGCAGGTGGTTGATATTGGTAATGACATTGACCGGGATCGAGCGTTGACGCAGGTACTCCTGAGCCGCCAGATACGGATTGCTGCGGGCCTCCGGCGACGGCCCCTGGTCGATGCTGACGGTATAGCGCTCGATGTGGTCGTAGCTGCGCTGGGCGGCCAGAAGCAGCAGCGCCAGGATCAACAGACCGAGCAGGATCGCGGTGCGCCGGGTCATGACGGTGCTCCCGGCTTGCCCAGGTTGCGCCAGCCGTCACACAGCTCCTGGCAAGCCTGCTGCGGCGGCAGTTGGTGACCGTAGGCGAGGTTTTGCCAGTGGCGCATCAGGTTGCGGCTGAAAATAGTGAGTGAAGGTTCAGCCAGGCTGGCAACCCTGAGCAGAACCTGGCCTTCGGTATCGGCTTCCTTAAGGGGCAACTGATAGTCAATCAGCAGGCGATTGAGCAGCGCTCGGTAGAGCAAGCCGAGGGCCTCGCGGGGGTGGCTGGCCCAGAGCTGTTGCGCGTGACCGGCGACGTCGTCCGGCAGGCTGGCGCTGCTGATCTGCAGGCCGAACAGTTGCTCGGGCATGTCGCGCAGTGGCAGTTTCTCTTTTTCGCTTCGACGACTGACAAAGGTGCCGACCCAGCTGCGATAGCGCCAGGCCAGCAGGCAGACCACGGCCAGCAGCGTCCCCCAGAGCAATACTTCGAAGGTGCTGGCCAGGGTTCTGGCGGCGTTGAGCAGGCGCATCAGCCAGGGTGATGGCGCGGCCTGACGGGCATGTTCGCTGGCCGGTTTGGCCTCGTCCGGGCTCTTCCAGCGCCAGCGGGTTTCGCTCTTCATGTTCTTGAACGGTGGCTGATCCAGCACACTGCCGATCTGTTTGGCCGAGTCCTGGCTGGTCACGGGCTGGTGGGTCAGGCGCGGGCTCATCGGCCCGGCTTCCTGCTGGCCGGCCTTGACCGGACTCTGTTCGGGGATCGGGCAACTCTGCTCGGGCGGTTCGTCAGCCCAACTGGTTGACGAGATCGTCATTAACGCCACGCCCGCGCCGATCAGCAGAACATAGGCGCTGCCGATCAGGCGCTGGCGCAGGCGGCGCAGCACCAGTTCGATATCCCAGGCTTCCAGCTGCGTGCGTCGATTGAGGTAGAGGGTGAAGCCGCAGGCGACATAGATGGGTTCCCAGAACACCAGCACCAGGGCGTAGAAGGCGTTGGTCAGGTGTTCCAGCCAGTTCCACTGGCCTTCGGCGAGGAGCAGTTTCTGCCAGCTCCAGTCGATTTCGATCTGCTCCGGGATCATGGCGTAGAACAGCGTGATCATGCCGATCCAGAGGACGGTTTCCAGGCTCGCGCCGACCGACGTCAGGCAGCGCGCGGCACGCATGTCCTTGCGGCTCAACACGCCGATGCGTTGGGCGCGAGGTGCGCCATTCAAGTGTTCAAGCTGCTGGACCGGCAGCAGGAAGCTACGACTGGCACCCAGGCGGCGCCAGGTCAGGCTGGCCAGCCATTGCGATTTGAGCGTGCGTGGCCAAGCTTTCAGCGCTTCCTTGAGGCTCGGTGTATTGCCGAACAGCGCCTGCGAAAGAATCAAGAGCGGCAGGCGGTCATACAGCGGCTTGAGCCACCAGAACACAAACAGGGCAATGGACGGGTACTCCCAGAACACGGCGCTGAGCAGGCAAAAGATCGGCAGCGTCACCAGAGCCCAACTGCCCATGAGCAGGCCGCGATGCTCCCGAGCCAGCAGGACGCCCAAGTCGATGGACTCCCACGGGTTGCGCGGGCGAATGGCCACGCTGGCGTCAGTCAGGCGCATGGCGGGTGCGTCCGGCAAGGGTCAGGTAACTCAGCACCAACAGCCAGAGGCCGCCGCCGACACTGTATTTCAGCGTGGGCGAGGGCCAGGCCATGGAGGACCAGTAGGCTTCTATAAAGGCAGCGATCAACAGCAACAGAATGACGCCGCCGATCAGCTCCACGCTGTCTTTGGCCGCCAGACGCAAGGCCTCGCCGCGCGGCCGCGGGCCGGGGGCGAGCAGGGCGGCGCCGAGTTTCAGGCCGGCGGCACCGGCCAGGGCTATGGCGGTCAGTTCAAAGGCGCCGTGGCCGACGACAAATGACCAGAAGGTCTGGCCGAAGCCGATGCCGGTCAGATGCCCGGCAACCGCGCCAATCATCAGGCCGTTGAACAGCAGGAAGAACAGGCTGCCCAGGCCGAACAGCAGCCCCGAGGCGTACGTCTGAAAACCGATGCCGATGTTGTGCATGATGTAGTAGCCGAACATCTGCCAGTCGTCGCTGGATTCGCGTTCGATGGCTTGGCCGATTCTGGCTGCCGACGGGTCGTACATGCTTTCCATCTCGGCCACCTGTTCGGGGCTGACGACGCTGTAGACCAGATCGGGAAAGCCGTAGACCAGCGCGGCCATGACGATCAGGCTGGCGAAGAACAGCAGGCTGGCGGCCAGTACGAAACGCCATTCAGTGCGCACCCGGCGCGGGAAGTCGGCGAGGACAAAACTCAGCAGTTTGCCGCCCACCTGGCTGCGATGACGATACAACTGCTGGTGACCACGCATGGCCAGTTGTTGCAGCGGGTCGATGATATGGCTGCTGTAGCCGCGTTCCTGCGCCAAAGCCAGTTGTTGGCAGAGGCGCCGGTAGTCCGCGCTGAAGGCATCATGGGATTTGCCCTTGGTTTTGCCGCGCTCGAGGGCATCCAGTTGCGTGGCGAAGCGCAGCCAGTCTTGTTGATGGCGACTTTCAAATACGCTCTGCTTCATGGTGGGCCCAACAGTCCGCGGGCGATGCCGTTGAGCCGGGTGACCGCCTGGGTGGGATGAACGCGCAAAGGCTTGGCCAGGATACTGGCGAGTTCTTCAGTGCGCTCCTTGCTTAGTTCGCCCTGGCGTTCGGAGAAACCGAGCACGGCGCGCTGTTCGTCCAGGCTCAGAGCAAAGGGTGCGATCTGTGCGCTGGCCTCGGGCAGACTCGGGCGTTTGACCGGGATGTCGCGGTAGACCACCAGCGTGCCGGCGGCGAGATCGCCCAGGCGCTTGAACATGGATTGTTGCAGGCAGGCAACGGCGCCCACGCAATAACCCACCGGCAGCATGTCGACAAAGCGCAGCAGGTTGCGGATCAGTGAAGCGGTCCAGCCGATGGGGGTGCCATCATCGTGGATCACCCGCAGGCCCATGATCTGCTTGCCGGGTGTGCGGCCCTGATTGAGCATCTCGAACAACACGGCATACCACCAGGTCACGAGGAACATGGCCAGGGCGGTGAGGCCCGCACCGAACTTTTCCAGGGGGTGCAGCAGTACGGCGAGGATCAGCAGGGTGACGCCGCGAATGCCCAGGTCAATGGCGAATGCCATGGCTCGCGGAACCAGGCCTGCAGGTCGCAAGATCAGATCGATACCTTCCGGAGTCTCGATACGGATGCGGGTATCCAGCGGCGCAGGCGATGGCGCAGTCCTTGGCAAAGCGTGCGGGGATGACATTGTCGGGAATGGGGATTCCTTGGGGAAAGACTGATCCTAGTGGTGAGTCATGAAAATGACTATTAATTTTTATGTCATTGCGCCGCCATGACCGTTAGGAAACGTCTGATATATGTATCAGCACGTTATCCAATTCGCCATTTTCCTGAACTCGGCCCTACACTTCGGCGTTCTTCTGTTCAGGATCAGCCCGTGACTTCCAGCATTTTCTGGTACGACTACGAAACCACCGGCATCAACCCGCGCAATGACCGGGCCTTGCAGGTTGCCGGTATTCGCACCGATGACCAACTCAACGAGATCGCCGCACCGGTGAATCTTTATTGCCAGCCCAGTGATGACATCCTGCCCCATCCGGCAGCCTGCATGATTACCGGCATCACGCCCTCGCGCTTGGCCGAACAGGGGTTGGGCGAGGCCGAGTTCATGACCCGGGTGCACGCTGAACTTGCCGAGCCGGGTACTTGTGGCGCCGGTTACAACACGCTGCGCTTTGATGATGAGGTGACGCGCTACAGCTTGTATCGCAACTTTTTCGATCCCTATGGGCGTGAATGGCAGGGCGGTAACAGTCGTTGGGATTTGATTGATGTAGTGCGCACGGCTTATGCGCTGAGGCCTGAAGGGATTGTCTGGCCCAAGGAGGATGGGCGGGTCACCCTGAAACTGGAGCGTTTGACCGCAGTCAACGGTATTGACCATGGTCAGGCGCATGACGCTTTATCCGATGTTCGCGCAACCATTGCACTTGCGCGCCTGATTCGTGAAAAACAACCCAGGCTTTATGACTTTTTATTTCATCTTCGCAGTAAACAGAAGGTTCAGGAGCACATTCACCTGTTGCAGCCGTTGGTGCATATTTCCGGACGTTTCTCTACGGCGCGTAACTACCTGGGCGTCGTGTTGCCGCTGGCGTGGCATCCGAAAAACCGTAATGCGCTGATCGTCTGCGACTTGCATCTGGATCATGCGCCGCTGTTGCAAGAGCAGGCGCAAATACTAAGACAACGGTTATATACGCGACGGGAGGATCTGGCAGAAGGCGAACTGCCGGTGCCGCTAAAATTGCTGCATATAAATCGCTGTCCGGTGGTGGCGCCGATGGGTGTCCTGCGCAGCGAAGATATTCAGCGCCTGCAACTGGATATCGCGGGCTATCAGCAGCGGGCACAACGCTTGGTCGAGACCCGGGAACTATGGCAGGAAAAACTCCAGGTCGTTTATGGCCCCGAGGAGTTCGCGGGCAATGAGGATCCTGAACAACAGTTGTATGACGGCTTTATTGGTGATCGGGATCGTCGTTTATGTGAACAAGTGCGCATTGCCGAGCCAGAACAATTGGCGAGGGGCGCGTGGCCTTTCGATGATGCACGGCTACCTGAATTATTGTTTCGTTACCGGGCTCGTAACTTTTCTGACACCTTGACCGCGCAAGAGGTGCAGCGCTGGCGGGTTTTCTGTCAGGAGCGCCTGACAGACGCCGGGAAGGGCGCGCCTAATACTTTGCAAGGTTTTGCCCAGGCGTTGGCCGAGTTGTCTCCTGCGGCGACTCCTGCGCAACTCCAGGTGTTGGGCGAATGGCAGCAGCATGTGCAGTTATTGCGTCAGCGGCTGGGGCTCTGACCCCCATCCGATATTTTGTGGGCAATAAAAAACGCCAGCAGGCTGGCGTTTTCGGGGGTGGCGAAAGATCGGCGATCTTGTCCGGGCTTAACCCAGCAGAGTTGCCCAGCTTTCAACCTCGTCACCGCCCCACTTGGCTTTCCACTCTTTCAGAGTCTTGTGGTTGCCACCTTTGGTTTCGATGACTTCACCGTTGTGCGGATTTTTGTATTGCTTGACTTTGCGTGCACGCTTGGTGCCGGTAGTCTTGACGATGCCGCGAGGGGCTTTATTAACTTTAGCGTCAGGATCGAGCAGGGCGATGATGTCACGCAGGGACTTCTGATACTCAGCCATCAGGGTGCGCAGTTTGCCTTCGAATTCCAGCTCTTTTTGCAGTTTGTCGTCTTCCGACAGGTTCTTCAAACGGGCTTGCAGTTCTTTGATAGCTTCTTCTGTGGCGCGGTATTCGTTGATCAGAGACATGAGGAAGACCTTATGTTGTGATGTGGGCAGGGATCTGTGGGGCAATAATAGTCATGCTCTTTGTCCAAGTAAACATTAAATAAAAGTTTTATTTGAATTATTTAGAAATATAGAGCGGTCCTACAGCGCTGAGGAACTAGACGTCAGACCTTTACGTACGAAAGATAGTCCCGTTCCGAGGTACTTAAATGCCCGGCAGCGGCCTTGGGTCAGGCCTGCTTGTTCACCCGTGGCTGGTATGCCAGATCCTCACATCGTCAGAACCGAAGGAGTACTGTGCAGTTTTGCCGCGCACTCGCTAGAATGGCCGCCTTTGCGAAGTTCTGGAGTTTCCCTCATGCGCACTTTTCGTCTGGTGATTGCTTGCCCGGACCGTGTTGGCATCGTTGCCAAAGTCAGTAATTTTCTGGCGTCCCATAACGGCTGGATTACCGAAGCGAGCCACCATTCGGACAATCTCAGCGGCTGGTTTTTTATGCGCCATGAGATTCGTGCCGATACATTGCCATTTGAACTAGAAGGCTTTCGCGAGGCGTTTGCGCCGATTGCTGAAGAGTTCGCCATGGATTGGCGCATTACCGACTCCGCGCAGAAAAAGCGTGTGGTGCTGATGGCCAGCCGTGAGTCCCATTGCCTGGCCGACCTGCTGCACCGCTGGCACAGCGATGAACTGGACTGCGAGATTGCCTGCGTGATCTCCAACCACCAAGACTTACGCAGTATGGTGGAGTGGCACGACATTCCTTATTACCATGTTCCGGTCGACCCTCAAGACAAAGAGCCGGCATTTGCCGAAGTCTCGCGTCTGGTCGGGCACCACCAGGCCGATGTCGTGGTTCTGGCGCGCTATATGCAAATCCTGCCGCCGCAGCTGTGCCGTGACTATGCTCATCAGGTCATCAACATCCACCACAGCTTCCTGCCCTCGTTCGTCGGGGCCAAACCGTACCATCAGGCGTCGTTGCGCGGTGTCAAACTGATCGGCGCTACTTGCCACTATGTGACCGAAGAGCTGGATGCGGGTCCTATCATCGAGCAGGACGTCGTGCGCGTCAGCCATCGCGACAGCATCGAAAACATGGTGCGCTTCGGTCGCGACGTAGAGAAGATGGTCCTGGCGCGCGGCCTGCGTGCACATCTGGAAGACCGTGTGTTGGTGCACGACAACAAGACGGTGGTTTTTGACTGATAGGGCGCAGATCAGCAATCTGATGTGGGACCGGCTTTAGCCGGGAAGGCATAGGCAGAACCGATACATTTTCATAGTCTGTCACACCGCCTTCCCGGCTAAAGCCGGTCCCACAAAAGTGCGCGTCCGTTTGCACAGAGAAGTTCCCATGTCCAATCCACTCGACAAAGCCACCTCCAGCGCCCCGGCCACCCTCGGCGAGGGCTGTCTGAGCCGTTATGACCCCGATGCCCTGACGCCGGAAAACGGCACTGAATTCGAAGGTGCTGCCGAACTGTGGGAGAGCTTGCAGCCTGTGGCAGGTGCCAGCGATGAAGCGTCGGGCAAGCAAAAGCCTTGAGCCTGCAACCAGCCAAACTTGGTCGTGGGCTGACGACCCTCTTCCAGCAACCGTTGCAGCAATTGCAGCCAGTAGCGGCGGGAAAAATCATGACGCATATCCACTGGGTGAAGACCCAGACGCAGGGTTGCGGCCTGTTTCATCCGCATTTCGCGAAAGTCCCCGACAACTTTTGACAGGCCCCGGCGCCAGGCCGTGCCTGCACTCCAGACGATGCCGGGTGCTGGCAGCGCCTGGAAGTCCGCCAACCGGTAAAAGTGCCGGGCGTCACTGGTGTAATCCAATGGCAGGTGGCATAGGGCTTCGCGGCAACCCGTGCTCATCAACCAGGCCGGTGCGACGAAGCCATGCAGCGGCCAGCCAAACCGTTGAAAAAGCTCGATCCCTGCTTCCAGTCGCGTTCGGGCCTGCGCTGCTGTCAGTTGGTAGAACTCGCCTTCCCAGGTGTAGACGCGACGCATGAAGTAGTCGCGCGGCGTGCGTGGGGAGGGTTGGTCGTCACAATGGTAATAGCCGTGCAGTACCAGCTCGTCGCCCCGGTTCAGGCGCTGTTCAAGCATTTGACAGAACCCGGGATCCTGTTCCAGGGCGTGGCGCTTGTGAAAGTTCGGCACCACTAGCCAGGTGATCGGAATGCTGCCAAGTGCATCGACCTCATGGACGAAGTCGCGATAAACAGCCCAGCTCGCCGGGCTGACGTCATGCAGTACCAACAGGACGCTACGGTCGTCAGACACGGACCCATTCCGGCAGGCTGCTGCCAAGGACATCCTGATAGTGGCCCATCAGGCCTTCGACCACCTTGTCCCAGGCGAAGTGATTTTCGACATAGGCGCGGGCTACTTCACCTTTGTTTTTCGCACCGTTGGCGAACAGCTCGCGCACGGCACTGGCCATGGCATCAGGCTGGTTCGGCTCGCAGAGCATACCGCAGGCCGGCGGCACGATTTCATTGAAGGCCCCGGCCGCCACTGCAACCACCGGAATGCCGCTGGCCATGGCTTCGAGCACGATCAGGCCGAAGGTTTCCTGATCGCCGGCGTGCAACAACGCATCTGCGCTGGCCAGCAGGCGGGCGACGTCTTCGACCGGACGAAAGCGTTCCAGTACCGAGACGTTATCCGGCACCTGTCCCGGCATATGGGAGCCGATCAGCAGCAGGTGGTAATTGGGCCCCAATAGCTTCATGCATTCCAGCAGCACCGGCAGGTTCTTCTCTTTGGCGCCACGTCCGGCGAACACCAGCAGGCGCGTGTCTTCGTCCAGGCCGAGGCCGCGCCTGAGGGTCGGGTCGTATTTGTCCGGGTTGAAGGTCTCAAGATCGACGCCCAGAGGCTGCACATGGACGTTGTTGATGCCCATTTCGATCAGCTTTTCCGCCATCAGGCTGCTGGGCGTGAGCACTCGGTCGAAATGGCCGTAGAGCTTGCTGATATAGGTTTCGGCGTTGCTGCCCAGCCAATGGCCGACGCGATTGCTGACCAGCATGGGCAAGTCCGAGTGATAGAAACCGATGACCGGCACGTCCAGTTGTCGCCGGGCATCGAGGGCGGCCCAAGCAGTCAGGTACGGGTCGCCTACTTCGATCAGGTCGGGTTGCAGGGCCTCAATTGCCTTGCGCCACTGATGCATGCGCATCGGAAAACGATAGCCGTTGGCGAAGGGCACGGCTGCGGTCGGCACCTGATAGATGCCACCGTGCTGGCTCAAACGGGCGCCAGGAATCACCAGGCTGTGACGCACATCCGGGTAGCGCTCCAGGCAGCGATGCTTGGCATCCAGATAAGTACGCACGCCGCCGCTGGCCGGGGCGTAGAACATGGTCATGTCGGCGATGTGCACGGGAATTGATCCTCCTGGGCGGCCTGCTGCAAGGCAGCGTTCAAGGGTTGACCACCATTGAGAATAGATGGTTCGCCACAGGGGACGAGCAGCAGGGGCGCGTGTGGCCTTGGCAAAGCTGGTCAATACTTGACCAATCTTCCACGGCTCAATATGGGTGATGTCATGTCTGAGTCTCTTTCTATTGTCCTTGGTGCCGGTCCTGACGGGCTGGCGGTGAGTCAGGCCCTGCGCCTGTGTAACCGTCATGGCCTGATCGCGGGGGCGACCGGTACCGGCAAGACCGTCACCCTGCAACGCCTGGCGGAAGCCTTCAGTGATGCCGGTGTCGCGGTGTTCGCCGCTGATATTAAAGGTGACCTGTGCGGCCTGGGCGCGCCGAGTGCGTCTCAGGGCAAGGTGGCCGAGCGAATTGCCGGCATGCCGTGGCTGGATTATGAGTCCCGGGCTTATCCGGTGATCTTGTGGGATGTGCACGGTCAGTCAGGTCATCCGTTGCGTACCACTTTGTCGGAAATGGGGCCGTTGCTACTGGGCAATCTGCTGGAGCTGACCGACAGCCAGCAATCGACCCTGTACGCCGCCTTCAAGGTCGCAGATCGCGAGGGCCTGTTGCTGCTGGATATAAAGGACCTCAAGGCGCTGCTCAATCACCTCAAGGACAATCCGCAACTGTTGGGGGAAGACAGCGCGCTGATGACCACCGGTTCGAGCCATGCGTTACTAAGGCGCCTGGCAGTACTTGAGCAGCAGGGCGCCGAAGCCTTGTTCGGCGAGCCAGCGTTGCAACTCGAAGACCTGCTGCATCCGGACAGCAGTGGCCGGGGGCGTATTCATCTGTTGCAAGCCAGTCGCCTGGTGCATGAGTCGCCCAAGGTTTATGCCACGTTCCTGTTATGGCTGTTGGCGGAGTTGTTCGAGCAATTGCCGGAGCGCGGCGACGCCGACAAGCCGTTGCTCGCGCTGTTTTTTGACGAGGCTCATTTACTGTTTACCGGGACCCCGGTGGCTTTGCGCGAACGATTGGAACAGGTGGTGCGGTTGATTCGCTCGAAGGGCGTCGGGGTGTTTTTTGTTACCCAGTCTCCCGGCGATTTGCCGGACAACGTGCTCGCACAATTGGGCCTGCGCATTCAGCATGGCTTGCGGGCATTTACCGCCAAGGAACAGAAGTCCCTGCGCGCCGTAGCCGACGGTTTTCGGCCCAATCCGGCCATCGATGCCTTGGCCGCATTGACTCAATTGGGCACCGGCGAGGCGTTGGTCGGCACTCTGGAAGAGAAGGGCACGCCCGCCATGGTCCAGCGGGTGCTGATTGCGCCGCCGCAGTCGCGTATCGGCCCGTTGAGCGAGCAAGAGCGAGCGACGCTGATGCGTCAGTCGGCCCTGGCCGGAAGCTACGATCAGGCCTTTGATCGCGAGTCGGCTTATGAGCTGCTGGCTCGCAAAGCTTCGGTGACCAAGCCTGAGATAGCGGCGCCCGAGGAGAAGGGACTGGGCGATATGGCTGGGGAGTTTCTGGGCGGGGTGGCTGGACAGGCGCTGAAATCGGCTATGCGTCAGGCCGTCAGTCAGATTGGCCGCGAATTGGTCAGGGGCTTGATGGGTTCGTTGCTGGGCAGCAAGCGGCGGCGCTGAAGCAACAAGGCGATGCCCGTGGGCATCGCCTTGCGGTAACTGATCAGGCCAGGACTTTGGAAGCCAGCCAGAACAGGCCGGCGGCCAGGCCGATGGTCACGGGCAGGGTCAGGACCCAGGCCATGAGGATGTTGCGGATGGTGCCGCCCTGCAGGCCGCTTTTGTTCGCCACCATGGTCCCGGCGACGCCGGACGACAGGATATGGGTCGTCGACACCGGCAGGCTGAACACGTTGGCCAAGCCGATGGCGCTTGCTGTGGTGATCTGCGCCGACATGCCCTGGGCATAGGTCATGCCTTGCTTGCCGATCTTCTCGCCGATGGTCAGGACGACGCGTTTCCAGCCGACCATGGTGCCGACGCCCAGGGCCAGGGCTACGGCCAGGATCACCCAGAAGGGCGCGTATTCGGTAGGCGCAGTGAGGTCCTTGCGCAGTTTGTCCAGGTCGGATTTTTCCCGTGCCGCCAGGGCGGGCAGCTTGCCGACCTTGCGTGCGGTGTCATCCAGGCACAGTAGGTAGCGACGGGCTTCGATGCGATGCTCAGCGGTCAGCGAGTGGTAATCGGTCACACCGTTGAGGGTCGTCAGCAGGGCCGCGATGGTCGCTTCGGTCTGCTCCGGGTTGCAGCTGAATCTCCCTGGCAGGTCACCGGCAGGGGCTTTGCCCAGCGCCAGGAATTCACCCAGGGTATCGGAGTTGCGCTGGTAGAACTGACTCATATGCTGAGCCGCGTCACGGGTGCGCTCGATCTGATAGGTCGTGCTGCCAAGGTCGAGGACGAACTGCGCCGGAACGATGCCGATCAGTACCAGCATGATCAGGCCGATACCTTTCTGGCCGTCGTTGGAGCCGTGCACGAAGCTGACGGCCATGGCCGAGATCACCAGTACCAGGCGATTCCAGAATGGCGGGTGTTTCTTGTCATCCAGCTTGCGGCGCTGATCCGGAGTCTTATGCATCTTTGACAGCGGGCGCCAGGCTTTAAGGGCGAGCAGCACCAGGCCGGCAACGATGAAACCGGCCAGTGGCGAGAACACCAGGGACGCACCGATATCGATCGCTTTCTGCCAGTTCACGCCTTCGGACAGCGGAATGTCGTTGATCAGGGCATTGGCCAGACCGACACCGAGGATGGAGCCGATCAGCGTATGGGAGCTGGAAGCCGGAATGCCGAAATACCAGGTGCCCAGGTTCCAGGCAATGGCCGCCGCCAGCAGGGAGAACACCATGGCCAGGCCGTGGCCGGTGTTGACGTTGATCAGCAACTCGACCGGCAACAGGTGGACGATGGCATAAGCGACGCCAACGCCGCCCAGCAGCACGCCAAGGAAGTTGAACACGCCCGAAAAAAACACCGCCAGGTGCGGGGGCATTGCCTTGGTGTAAATGACTGTCGCCACCGCGTTGGCGGTGTCATGAAAGCCGTTGATGAACTCGAAGGTGAGGACGAAGGCCAGGGCGAGCAACAGGCTCACAAGCACCCAAGCATCTAGCCCGCTGAATAAATCGATCATGAAGGTTTTCTGACCCGGTCTGAAGGGGGCGGGATTATGACAGAAAAAATACAGACCGATATGACAGCCGCTGATTGGTATCTGCCGAGCGTGCGCTTTTTTGATCAGGGTCAGTCGTCAAGACGCGTGGGAAATCACGCGATAACAACTTCTGTATACAGCGCCCGGCGGCCGTCCTGCGTTGAATGAGCAGATGGCAGTGCAGTGGTTTTGCGTAAAACCAATGCAGAGCCGACGACCCTCGTGTCCGTCCGAGTTGCCCGGGCTTCTCGCAAGCAGGCTGAATCAGGATTCTTCTTTCAGATCCTGTTCCATTTTCTGCAGTTCATTCTTGAATGCCTGATCCAGCACGCTGGCTTTTTTACGCCATGGCTTGCGTTCGGGTTCGGGTTGCGCGGCATAGGTGGTGATTTCCCCGCCGTATACTTCCTTGTAGCGTTGTTCCTGGCGCTCAAGTTCCGCGCGCAGTTCATCTTTAGTCACTTTGTTACCTGATTAAGTCGAGTTTAATCCGGTGTTAACGCAGAGCGCGGGAAGTGTCGCGTCGCAGGAAGCCCGTTTTCATATTGCGCCGGGGAATTCGTTGAATAGTCCCGGCTGGCGGACCTTCTCGCGACAGGGCGAACACGTTCTTGCAGCTCGCGGCTACGGGCACCAGAACATACCGTTGTCGTAGCGACAATCATTCATTTGGGGCTGCCTGACTGGAGGTTCTGGCCGGGTGACGGCGAATTCGCTGTGTAGCGACTTCGATACAATCGATCTGCACCACGTCCGGCAGAGATGCGGACGCAATTCCGGCAGGAGTAATAGCCAGTCAAGTGCTTGTCACTATCTCCAAGAACTTGGTTGACGTCAACTCTATATGTTGCCGGACTACTGCATGAGTTACCGGGGTACTGTTTTTCTGTACGACGTTTCTGAAGTTTTGGTCAGGTGATAGATATGACGAAACTTTTACCCACGAAATATTGGCGCGCGAGGGCAACATTCTGACAAGGTTTTCAAGGCGATTGGCTGGCCAGTATTAAAGGCAAGAAATTTGCCCTTGGGGCGGCGGGAATCGGCCGCGGGAAGAAAAACGGCCTTGCTTCATGAGCAAGGCCGTGCCTTGGACTTCTCAGTGGGTACCTGACCAGTATTTCCAAGAAGTCACGGTAAGGCAGGTGCAAAGGTATAAGCATCTCTGCAACGGGTCAATTGCGATTATCGGCCAGTCGTTCGATAATCGCCCAAAGCGAGTGCGGGGCATTAGCATAAAAATCCTGCAAGCCCCTGTTTAAAGGGCCTGCGTGGACGTGATGAGGTGTCGGGATGAACGATGAACTGCGAAATTCTTTTGCTTCTCTGGCGCCGCCCATCGTGGCATCGCCCGCCAAGCGGATCCAGGCACTGACCGGCGATCCGGATTTCATGACCTCGCTGGCCCGTGGTCTGGCGGTAATCCATGCCTTCCAGGAGCGCAAACGGCATCTGACCATCGCCCAGATCAGCCACCGTACCGAGATCCCCCGTGCGGCCGTGCGGCGCTGCCTGCATACCCTGATCAAGCTCGGTTATGCCACCACCGACGGGCGGACTTACTCGCTGTTGCCCAAGGTCTTGACCCTGGGTCATGCCTATCTGTCCTCCACGCCCCTGGCGGTTTCCTCGCAGCCCTATCTGGACCGCATGAGCGACGAGCTGCACGAAGCCTGCAACATGGCGACCCTTGAGGGCGATGACATCCTTTATATAGCCCGCTCGGCCACGACCCAGCGCCTGATCTCGGTGGATCTGTCCGTCGGCGGCCGTTTGCCGGCCTATTGCACGTCCATGGGGCGGATTCTGCTGGCGGCGCTGGATGATGTGTCCCTGCACGAATACCTCGACCACGTCGATCTGCAACCCAAGACCAGCCGCACCCTGCGCACGCCCGAAGCATTGCTGGAATGCCTGCAACTGGTCCGCCAGCAGGGTTGGTGCATCGTCGATCAGGAACTGGAGCAGGGCCTGCGTTCGATTGCTGTACCGGTTTACGACGCTTCGGGTCAGGTGTTGGCGGCGCTGAATGTCAGTACCAGCGCCGGGCGCGTGGCGCGCAGCGAGTTGGAACAACGTTTTCTGCCGATCATGCTCGATGCCAGTCGCGATTTGAGTACGCAGTTGTTTACTTGAGTGGGCGGGTTAAACCTTATGTGTGGGACCGGCTTTAGCCGGGAAGACCGATGTTCAGGCGATAGAGACGTTGCGTATGCACCGGCCCTTTCCCGGCTGAAGCCGGTCCCACAGATCCCTCGACTGCTTTCACTGTACAAGATTTGTGCGATTAACGAACACTTAGTCGATTATCGGATTGTCCAGCCGCTAGCCCAGGCTTAACCTCAATCACATCCCGGCGCACCTGCGCCATCCACTGATTGTGATGTTGAGTTTGGGAGCACCTCATGGCTGAAGTCATTTCTCTGCACGATGCCGTGAAGCAATTCGTCAACGATGGCGACACCGTTGCACTGGAAGGCTTCACCCATCTGATCCCCAACGCCGCTGGCCACGAAATCATCCGCCAGGGCAAGAAGGACCTGACCCTGGTACGCATGACGCCGGATCTGGTCTATGACCAGTTGATCGGCGCGGGCTGTGCGAAAAAGCTGATTTTCTCGTGGGGCGGTAACCCAGGTGTCGGTTCGCTGCATCGCCTGCGCGATGCCGTGGAAAAACAATGGCCCCACGCCCTGGAAATCGAAGAACACAGCCATGCCGACCTGGCCAATGCCTATGTCGCCGGTGCGTCCGGACTGCCATTCGCGGTGCTGCGTGCCTACGCCGGTTCCGACCTGCCCAAGGTCAACCCGCTGATCAAGACCGTGACCTGCCCGTTCACCGGTGAAGTGCTGGCCGCGGTGCCTGCCGTGCGCCCTGATGTCACCGTTATCCATGCGCAGAAAGCCGACCGCAAGGGCAACGTGCTGCTGTGGGGGATTCTCGGTGTACAGAAGGAGGCCGCGTTGGCCGCCAAGCGCTGCATCGTCACCGTGGAAGAAATCGTCGACGACCTCAAGGCACCGATGAACGCCTGCGTGTTGCCGACCTGGGCCTTGAGTGCCGTCTGCCACGTCCCTGGCGGCGCACATCCGTCCTACGCTCACGGCTACTACGAGCGTGATAACCCGTTCTATCAGGCGTGGGACCCGATCGCCCGTGACCGCGAGACCTTTACCGCCTGGATCAATGAATACATTCACGGCACCAAGGATTTCAGCGAATTCCAGAGCAAGTTGGCGGCCAGCGCTGCGGAGGCAAAGTAATGACTTACACGACTAATGAAATGATGACCGTGGCTGCTGCCCGTCGCCTGCGCAATGGCGCGGTGTGCTTTGTCGGCATCGGCTTGCCTTCCAAGGCCGCCAACCTGGCCCGCCTGACTTCGGCTCCTGACGTGGTGCTGATCTACGAGTCGGGCCCTATCGGTGCCAAGCCCAATGTGCTGCCGCTGTCCATTGGTGACGGCGAGCTGGCGGAAACCGCCGACACTGTGGTCGCCACCAGCGAAATCTTCCGTTACTGGCTGCAGGGCGGGCGTGTTGATGTGGGCTTTCTCGGTGCGGCTCAGGTTGACCGTTTCGGCAATATCAACACCACCGTGGTCGGCGATTACCACAACCCGAAAGTGCGCCTGCCGGGTGCCGGTGGCGCGCCGGAAATTGCCGGTTCCGCCAAGTCGGTGCTGATCATCCTCAAGCAGTCGTCGCGTTCGTTCGTCGACAAGCTGGACTTCATGACTTCGGTCGGCCACGGCGAAGGCGGCGACTCGCGCAAACGCCTCGGCCTGCCTGGCGCCGGGCCGGTGGGGATTATCACCGACCTTTGTGTGATGGAGCCTGAAGCCGGTACTAATGAATTTGTCGTGACTACACTGCATCCGGGCGTAACCCGCGAACAGGTCGTCGCCGCTACCGGTTGGGCCGTGCGCTTTGCCGACGAAGTGGTGTACTCCGTCGAGCCGACCGAAACCGAGCTGAGCGCCCTGCGTGATCTGGAAGCACGCACCGCTGCCGCCCACGGCCAAGCCCCGGGAGAAGCCTGATGCGTGAGGTCTTTATCTGCGATGCCATTCGCACCCCCATCGGCCGCTTTGGCGGTGGCCTGGCCTCGGTCCGTGCCGATGACCTGGCCGCCGTGCCGATCAAGGCGCTGATGGAGCGCAACCCGTCGGTGAACTGGAATGAAGTGGACGAGGTGTTCCTCGGTTGCGCCAACCAGGCGGGCGAGGACAACCGCAACGTCGCGCGCATGGCCGCCTTATTGGCTGGCCTGCCGGAGACTATCCCTGGCGTAACGCTGAACCGTCTGTGCGCTTCGGGCATGGATGCCATCGGTACGGCATTCCGCGCCATTGCCAGCGGCGAGATGGAACTGGCGATTGCCGGTGGCGTCGAGTCGATGTCCCGTGCGCCATTCGTCATGGGCAAGGCCGACTCGGCTTATTCGCGCACTATGAAGCTGGAAGACACCACCATCGGCTGGCGCTTTATCAACCCGTTGATGAAGGCTCAGTATGGCGTCGATTCGATGCCGCAGACCGGCGATAACGTGGCCGATGACTTCGGCATTTCCCGCGCCGATCAGGATGCCTTTGCCCTGCGCAGCCAACAGCGCGCGGCAGCGTCTCAGGCCGCAGGTTTTTTCGCTGACGAGATCGTGCCGGTGCGGGTTGCCCACAAGAAGGGCGAGACCATCGTCGAGCAGGACGAGCATCCACGGGCTGACACGACCCTGGAAGCCCTGACCAAATTGAAACCGGTCAACGGCCCGGACAAGACCGTCACCGCAGGCAACGCTTCTGGCGTTAACGACGGCGCCGCCGCCTTGATCCTGGCCTCGGCCGAAGCGGTGAAGAAACACGGTCTGACGCCGCGCGCACGCATCCTCGGCATGGCCAGTGCAGGCGTGGCACCTCGGGTCATGGGCATCGGCCCGGTCCCTGCGGTGCGCAAGCTGGTCGAGCGCCTGGGCTTGGCGGTGAGCGATTTCGATGTCATCGAACTGAACGAAGCCTTTGCCAGCCAGGGACTCGCCGTGCTGCGCGAACTGGGTCTGGCCGACGATGCACCACAAGTCAATCCGAATGGCGGGGCCATCGCATTGGGGCATCCACTGGGCATGAGCGGTGCGCGTCTGGTCTTGACCGCGCTGCATCAATTGGAAAAAACCGGCGGGCGTAAAGGCCTTGCCACTATGTGTGTAGGAGTAGGACAGGGGTTGGCTTTGGCTATAGAGCGATAGGCCTACACAACCCACATCGTTACAACCGCCCGGGCTATCGGGCTGCCTCCACGAAAGGGCAGCACGATGGCCTGGGCGATTGTGCTGGTGGCGCAAGGATGTTACAGATTGTATCCAGGAACGTGCGATTACATAAAACTGGGGAAAATAATGACAACGACAACGCCGTATACCTCTGAAGAACGCAAGAACAGGATCTTTGCGATCGTGGGTGCTTCTTCGGGCAACCTTGTCGAGTGGTTCGACTTTTACGTTTACGCCTTTTGCGCGATCTACTTTGCACCGGCTTTCTTCCCGTCCGACGACCCGACTGTGCAGTTGCTCAACACGGCCGGCGTGTTTGCCGCAGGCTTCCTGATGCGGCCGATCGGTGGCTGGCTGTTCGGTCGTGTGGCCGATAAGCACGGGCGCAAGAATTCGATGATGATCTCGGTCCTGATGATGTGCGGCGGCTCGCTGATCATCGCCTGTTTGCCGACGTACGCCTCCATTGGTGCCCTGGCTCCAGCGCTGTTGCTGTTGGCGCGACTGCTGCAGGGCCTGTCGGTCGGTGGCGAATACGGCACCACCGCAACTTATATGAGTGAAGTGGCCATGCGCGGTCAGCGCGGCTTCCTCGGCTCGTTCCAGTACGTGACCCTGATCGGCGGCCAGTTGCTGGCAGTGTTGACCGTGGTGATCCTGCAACAATTCCTCAGCACTGAAGAGCTCAAGGCCTACGGCTGGCGCATCCCGTTCGTGGTCGGCGCCATTGCGGCGGTGATCTCCCTGTTCCTGCGTCGCTCGCTCAAGGAAACCACCAGCAAGGAAACCCGTCAGGACAAAGATGCAGGCAGCATGGCGGCATTGTTCCGCAACCATAAAGCCGCCTTCGTTACCGTGCTGGGCTACACCGCTGGCGGCTCGCTGATTTTCTACACCTTCACGACTTACATGCAGAAGTTCCTGGTCAACACCGGCGGCATGAACGCCAAGACCGCCAGCTACGTCATGACTGGTGCGCTGTTCGTGTACATGTGCATGCAGCCACTGTTCGGCATGCTCGCCGACCGCATCGGTCGTCGTAATTCGATGATGCTGTTCGGTGGCCTGGGCACCCTTTGCACCGTACCGCTGCTGATGACTTTGAAGACCACCACTGACCCGTTCATGGCGTTCCTGCTGATCACGTTGGCTCTGGCCATTGTCAGCTTCTACACCTCGATCAGCGGCCTGGTAAAAGCCGAGATGTTCCCGCCACAGATCCGCGCCCTGGGTGTTGGTCTTTCATACGCGGTGGCCAACGCCGCATTCGGCGGTTCGGCTGAATACGTGGCCTTGAGCCTGAAGGCCCAGGGGGTGGAAAACAACTTCTACTGGTACGTGACGGTGATGATGGCCGTGGCCTTCCTGTTCAGCCTGCGCCTGCCGAAACAACCGGCGTATCTGCATCACGATCATTGATCTGAGCGGTAGGCAGAAATAAGAAAACCCACCGAGTCAGGTGGGTTTTTTATTGGCTGTACACAGGCAGGTGTTGGTACACAGAGCATTGTGGGACCGGCTTTAGCCGGGAAGGCATTGGTTCAAACGATGGAAGTGCGTCGACTGTACTGGCCCTTTCCCGGCTAAAGCCGGTCCCACAGGGTTCACAAAACAAAATGCCCCGAACAGGTCGGGGCATTCTGGCTACAGCTTTAATCAACAACCATGAATCAGAACAGTTGCACTGCCGGCTTCTCGGTCGAGATCGGCTGGACCTTCTGCGTCTGCTCGTTCCAGCCGCCACCCAGGGCCTTGTACAGATTGACCTCGCTGGTCAACTGGGACAGGCGGTCGCTGATCAGCGATTGCTGAGCGCTGAACAGCGAGCGCTGAGCATCAAGGAAGGTCAGGTTGCTGTCGATCCCGATGCGGTAGCGACGCTCGGCCAGACGGTAGTAGTCCTGGTTGGCGTTGACGAAATCACGCTGGGCCTGCAGCTGTTCGCTGTAGGTCTTGCGTGCGGCCAGGCCATCGGAGACTTCCTGGAAGGCGGTCTGGATGGATTTTTCGTAGTTGGCCACGCCAATGTCTTTCTGGATCTTGGAGTAGTCCAGGCTGGCACGCAGGCTACCGGCGTTGAAGATCGGCAGGCTGATGCTCGGCTTGAACAGCCAGGTTCCGGAACCGCCGTTGAACAACCCGGACAGGTCGGGGCTGAGGGTACCGGCGTTGGCGGTCAGGCTGATGCTCGGGAAGAACGCAGCCCGCGCCGCGCCGATATTGGCGTTGGCGGCCTTGAGCTGGTGCTCGGCCTGGAGGATGTCCGGACGACGTTGCAGCAGCTCCGACGGCAGGCCTGCTGGCAGTGGCGTCAGCAGGTCGGCACTCAACGGCTGCGCTGCTGGCAGGTTGGCTGGCAGGCCGGTACCCAAGAGCAGGGTCAGGTTGTTCAGGTCCTGGGCCACCAGGCGTTGGTACTGGGCCAGCTTGACCCGGGCGCTTTCCACCGAGGTCCGCGACTGGGCCAGATCCAGCGCCGAAGCGACACCGACTTCATTGCTGCGCGAGGTCAGCTTGAAGCTCTGCTCGAAGGCACCGAGGGTATCTTCGGTGAGCTTGAGCTGCTCCTTGTCCGCCTGCCAGGTCAGATAGGCGTTGGCGACGTTGGCCACCAGGCTGATCTGCGTGCTGCGACGGGCTTCTTCACTGGAGAAGTAGGTTTCCAGTGCCTGCTCGCTGAGGCTGCGCACACGACCGAACAGATCCAGCTCGTAGGCGCTGACGCCTAAGGTGGCCGAATACTGGCTGGTGATGCCGGCTTTGCCGCTCTGCGACAGATCTGCCGGAACCCGCTGGCGGCTGCCGCTGCCATCGGCGGACACGGCCGGGAACAGATCGGCACGCTGGATGCGGTACTGCGCGCGATAGGCGTCGATGTTCAGGGCCGCGACACGCAGGTCACGGTTATTGACCAGGGCCGTCTGGATCAGCTGTTGCAGGGCCGCGTCATGAAAAAACTGCCGCCAGCCCTGTTCGGCCGCCGCGACGTTGGCCGATTCGGTCGGCGAGTAGGCCGGACCTTGCGGGTACTGTGCGGCAACCGGCGCCTTGGGCTGGTTGTATTCGGGGATCAGTGAGCAGCCGCCGAGAATGAACGCGGTGACTGCCAGAGAGATCAGGGACTTGCTCATTGGCCAGCCTCATCGTGTGAAATTGCGTGCTGTTTCTGCTTGCCCTTGAACAGGCTGGAGATCGCCACGAAGAACAGCGGTACCCAGAAGATCGCCAGGACAACGGCGGTGATCATACCGCCAATTACACCAGTACCGATGGAGTGCTGGCTACCCGAACCGGCGCCTGTGGAGATCGACAGTGGCACAACGCCAAGAATGAATGCCATGGAGGTCATAATGATCGGACGCAGACGCATCCGGCAGGCCTCGATGGTTGCTTCGACCAGACCTTTGCCCTGTTCATGCAGCTCTTTGGCGAATTCGACGATAAGGATGGCGTTTTTCGCCGCCAGACCCACCGTCACCAACAGACCCACCTGGAAGAACACGTCGTTGGACAGGCCGCGCAAGCTGGTGGCCATCAACGCACCGATAACCCCCAGCGGTACGACCAGAATCACCGCGATCGGAATCGACCAGCTTTCATACAGGGCCGCGAGGCAGAGGAACACCATCAGGATCGAGATGGCATACAGCGCTGGCGCCTGGGAGCCCGACAGGCGCTCCTCGTACGACAGGCCGGTCCAGGAGTAGCCGATGCCCGCCGGGAGTTTCTTGGCAATGGCTTCGACTTCCGCCATGGCTTGGCCCGAGCTGTAGCCCGGCGCCGGAGTACCGAGCACCTCTTCCGCCGTTACGCCGTTGTAGCGCGACAGTTTCGGCGAACCGTAGACCCATTGCCCGCTGGCGAAGGAGTCGAACGGCACCATGGTCCCGGCGCTGTTGCGCACGTACCACTTCTTCAGGTCTTCAGGCTTCATCCGCGCGTTGGGCTGGCCCTGTACATACACCTTCTTCACCCGACCGCGGTCGATGAAGTCGTTGACGTAGTTGCCGCCGAAGGCAATGGACAAGGTGGTGTTGATATCCGTCAGCGAAACGCCCAGGGCGCTGGCGCGCTCGTCATCGATTACCAGTTGGTACTGGGGCTCATCGTTCAGGCCGTTCGGACGTACGCCCGCGAGGATTTTGCTTTGCGAAGCCATGCCGAGGAACATGTTTCGCGCTTCCATCAGCTTGGCGTGACCCACACCGCCCTGATCCTGTAGGTACAGGTCGAAGCCGGTGGCGTTACCCAGTTCCAGTACCGATGGCGGAACCACGGCGAAGGACAGGGCGTCGCGGAAGCTGCTGAAGTGCTGTTGGGCACGTTTGGCCAGGGCAAATACGCTGTTGTCTGAATTACGTTCATCCCACGGCTTGAGCAGGATAAAAGCCAGGCCCGAGCTTTGGCCGCGACCGGCGAAGTTGAAACCGTTGACGGTAAACACGGACTTGACCGCAGCGCCTTCGTCTTGCAGCAGGTAGGTGCGCGCCTTGTCCAGTACGTCCTGGGTACGGGCGGCGGAGGAACCGGCCGGAGTCTGCACCTGGGCGAAGATAACGCCCTGATCTTCTTCAGGCAGGAACGCGCTCGGGATGCGGGTGAACATCCAGATCATGCCGGCGAATATCAGCGCATAGACCAGCAGCGCCGGGATCTTGTGCTTGAGCATATTGCCCACGCCGCGCTCGTAGCTCAGTACGCTGCGGTCGAAGGTGCGGTTGAACCAGCCGAAGAAGCCGCGCTTGGGTTGACCGTGCTTCTCATGGTCGATCGGCGCGAGCATGGTGGCGCACAGCGCCGGGGTGAAGATCAGCGCAACCATGACCGAGAGGGCCATGGCCGAGACGATGGTGATGGAGAACTGTTTATAGATCACACCCGTAGAGCCGCCGAAGAACGCCATCGGCAGCAGTACCGCCGACAGCACCATGGCGATACCGACCAGGGCGCCCTGGATCTGGCCCATGGACTTGATCGTCGCATCGCGGGGCGAAAGTTTTTCCTCGGCCATCACCCGCTCGACGTTTTCCACCACAACGATGGCGTCGTCCACCAGCAGGCCGATGGCCAGGATCATGCCGAACATGGTCAGGGTGTTGATGGTGAAACCGGCTGCGGCAAGGATGCCGAAGGTGCCCAGCAGTACCACCGGCACGGTCATCGTGGTGATGATCGTGGCGCGGATGTTCTGCAGGAACAGGTACATCACCAGGAACACCAGGATGATCGCTTCACCCAGGGTGTGCACAACCCCGCTGATGGATTCGCTGACCACAGGCGTGGTGTCGTACGGATAAACGGCTTTCATGCCAGGCGGGAAGAACGGCTCCAGCTGGGCAACGGTGGCACGAATAGCCTTGGCGGTGTCCAGGGCGTTGGCGCCGGTCGCCAGCTTGATGGCCAGACCCGAAGCCGGTTTACCGTTGAACTGAGCATCGACGCTGTAGTTTTCAGCGCCCAGGCCGACGGTGCCGACATCACGGATACGCACTTGCGAACCGTCCCGGTTGACCTTGAGCAGGATGTTGCCGAACTGCTCGGCGGTCTGCAGGCGGGTCTTGCCGATGATCGTGGCGTTGAGCTGCTGGTTCTTCACCGCAGGCAGGCCGCCCAGTTGACCGGACGAGATCTGCACGTTCTGGCCGGCAACGGCGGTCTTCACATCACCCGGGGTCAGTTGGAAGTTGTTCAGCTTGGCCGGATCGAGCCAGATACGCATGGCGTACTGGGCACCGAAGATCTGGAAGTCACCCACGCCGGAGGTCCGTGAAATCGGGTCCTGCATGTTGGAAACGATGTAGTTGGCCAAGTCTTCCTTGGCCATGCTGCCATCCTCTGACACCAGGCCGATCACCATCAGGAAGTTCTTTACGGCCTTGGTTACGCGGATACCCTGTTGTTGCACTTCTTGGGGCAGCAGCGGGGTTGCCAGGTTCAGCTTGTTCTGCACCTGAACCTGCGCCGTATCGGGGTTGGTGCCCTGATTGAAGGTCGCAGTAATGGTCATGCTGCCATCGGAGTTACTTTCCGAGCTGACATAACGCAGGTTATCGATACCGTTAAGTTGCTGTTCGATCACCTGAACCACCGTGTCCTGCACGGTCTGTGCAGACGCACCTGGGTAGGTCACCTGAATGGCAATGGCCGGTGGTGCAATGGCCGGGTATTGGTTGATCGGCAAATTGAGGATTGCCAGAGCCCCGACCAGCATGATCACCAAGGCAATTACCCAGGCGAAAATGGGGCGGTCGATAAAAAATTTCGACATGAATTACTCCGCTTTACTGCCTGAGGCTTTTTCAGATGCCGGGGCAGGGGCCGCTGGCTTGGCCACATTGCTCGCTTCGGTGACTTTCACTTCTGCGCCTGGCTTGACGAACTGCAGGCCTTCGGTGATGACACGATCACCGGCATCCAGACCTTTCTCCACCAGCCATTCGCTGCCGACGGTGCGGTTGGCGACCAGGGTACGCAACTCAACCTTGTTGTCCTTGTTGACGATCAGCGAGGTTGGGGTGCCCTTGAGGTCGCGGGTCACGCCTTGTTGCGGAACCAGAATGGCCGAGTCATTCACACCGGCCTGCAGGCGGGCGTGGACGAACATGCCGGGCAGCAGGCGATGGTCAGGGTTGGGGAACACGGCGCGCAGAGTGACGGAGCCGGTGGTTTGGTCAACCGATACTTCCGAGAATTCCAGCTTGCCTTCCTGGCCGTAGACGCTGTTGTCTTCCAGGGTCAGCTTGACCTTGGCGGCGTTGTCGCCGGCTTTCTGCAACTTGCCGCTTTCCAGATCGGCGCGCAGGCGCAGCATATCAGCCGAAGACTGCACGACGTCGACATAGATAGGGTCCAGTTGCTGGATGGTTGCCATGGCATCGGCCTGGGAGCTGCTGACCAGGGCACCTTCGGTCACCGAAGAGCGACCGATACGACCGGAAATCGGCGCCAGCACCTTGGTGTAGCGCAGGTTGATCTCAGCGGTTTGCAGGGATGCCTGGGCCTCCAGTGCGGTGGCCTGGGCGTTGTCCAGTTCCTGGCGGCTGACGGCCTGTTCGGCAATCAGTTGCTTGTAGCGATCAGCCAGGGACTTGGCCGATTGCAGCGTGGCCTTGGCACTGTTGGCGGTGGCTTCGTACAGAGCAGGGTCGATCTGATACAGCTGCTGACCGGCCTTGACGTCGCTGCCTTCGGTGAACAGGCGCTTGAGAATGATGCCGTTGACCTGCGGCCGGACTTCGGCGATGCGGAAGGCAGTGGTGCGCCCCGGCAGCTCGGAAGTCAGGGTGTAGGACTGAGCTTTGAGGGTGACTACGCCGACCTGAGGAGGTGGGGGTGCCGAAGCGGGAGCCGCTTCTTCTTTTTTGCCGCATCCGCTGAGCAGTGATGCCAAGGCGACGGCGGTGACCAGTACGGTAACAGCTGGCTTGAATTGCATGAAGATCCTCGGGTCAGGAGCCTGGTGCTCAAGAAAAGTGATAGGGCAGAAATTGAAACTGGATAAGTAGCATGCTAATGAATATACTTACATTCACGGTTGTTTGTAAATAGCCGGGCGGGCATCATTTAGCATCGCTCGCGTTACTCCGACGTTACCCATAGAGGCAGCGTGCGGCATTTTGATTGAGGTTTTACTGCCATGGTCCGACGTACCAAAGAGGAAGCACAGGCTACCCGCAGCCAGATTCTCGAAGCTGCCGAGCAAGCGTTTTATGAGCGCGGGGTTTCCCGTACCACGCTTGCCGATATCGCCAACCTCGCGGGCGTCAGTCGTGGTGCTATCTATTGGCATTTCAGTAACAAGGCGGATCTGGTCCAGGCGATGCTCGACAGCATTCACGAACCCCTGGAAGAACTTGCCCAGGCCAGCGAAAGTGAAGCCGAAGCCGACCCGCTTGGCTGTATGAAAAAACTGTTGATTCACCTGTTTCATCAAGTTGCCCTGGACCCGAAAACCCGTCGCATCAATGAAATCCTGTTCCATAAATGCGAATTTACCGATGAGATGTGTGACCTGCGTCGCCAGCGTCAGGCGGCTTTGCTCGAAGGCAACTGCCGGATTGGATTGGCGCTGAGTAATGCCGTACGCAAGGGCCAGTTGCCCGCTTCCCTGAATACCGCGCGTGCCTCAATCTGCCTGCACGCCTACATCGACGGCATCCTGCGCCAATGGTTGCTGATCGGTGATGCCTATTGCCTGTGTCAGGACGCCGAACGGCTGGTGGATGCCGGGCTCGATATGTTGCGCCTGAGTCCAGCCTTGCGTGACTGACCGAATAATCGCTGCCATGGCAGCGATTGGCCAATATAGCCTTATGCTGCTTCGTCTGCATCTATATCTAAGTATTGAGTGTTGAGACAGCGGCTTTACCCAGTCCTGACCTATCTTCATGTTCGCGGCCAATGCCCTGCAGGCTATAGGTTTTCGCAGATTCTTCAGGGAATATTCAGGAAATTTCCTGATACATCTGTAGGAACATTCTGCGTTACAAAGCGGCATTCGAGACAAACTCCAGCCGAAAGCCGTCGCCCCTCCGTGTGAATGCTTCCCCATAGAACGCCTGCGGCTAAGCTGTTGCGCAAACCTACCCTTGAGGATTTGCCATGCGGCGGCTGTCACGAAATGTCGTTCTCACCACTGTCTTGAGCTGGCTGGGCCTTGTCCTGGCGGGGCCGGCTGTGGCCGGTGCTGCGAGCCCCGACCAGGCGCCTGCGGCCAAGGCGTTGCTGGAGCGGGCGGTGGCGCGTTATCAGAACGACGGCGACAAGGCGTTTGCCGCTTTCAGCCGCCAGGGCGAATTCATTGACGGCGAGCGCTACGTCTTCGTGGTCGATACCAAAGGCGTGATGCTCGCCAGTGGCGGGCCTTCCGTGGCACTGATCGGCCGCGATGTATCTCAGGTGCTGGAACCGGATCTGCAGAAGGCCTTCAAGGACGTCTTGCAGACCCCGGAAAGCAAGGGCATCCAGCAGGCCGAGTACCGCTGGAATAATTGGGCTGACGGTAAGGTCGAGCGCAAGCGCGTGTATTTCCAGCGCGTGGGTGAACGCATCCTTGCGGTGGGTTATTACGTACCCCGTGCTTCGGCCGAGCAGGCTCGGGTCCTGCTGGACAAAGCCAGCGATGCCCTCAAGCGCGATGAAAGCGCGACCCTGGCCGCGATCAACAACCTCAGTGGCGGCTTTATCCAGGATGATCTCTACGTGTTTGTAGTCAATCTCGACGACAACCGCTATGTCGCCCACGGCACCAATCTGCGCTTGGTCAACACCGATTTCAACAAGGTCAAGGATCCTCAGGGTAAGCCGGTAGGCGCGCCGATCCTCGCGCTGGCGCGCAAGCAGGATGAAGGGCAGTACGAATACCACTGGCGCAACCCGGTAACCGGCAAGGTCGAGAACAAGCACGCCTACATCCGCAAGGTCGGCCATTACCTGGTGGCGGTGGGGTATTACAGCCAGTGATGTATGGCCTGTGGAATCAGCCGCTGTAGGAGCGGCTTTAGCCGCGAGAGCGCTCTCCCGGCTAAAGCCGGTCCTACAAGCGCTATTCCTTATGGCCTCTTCCGCGCAGCAGGTTATTCGGCATTGCCAGCGCCGCCGCCAGCCCGATCAGGGCAATGCCGGCGTTGATCATGAACAACTGGCGAAATGTCACGCCCAGTTCCTCACGCAGATGCAGCAATGCCGGACCGCTGGCGGCATTGAGGCTGTCCATCAGTACATTCCCCGAACTGCCCTCGACACCCACGCCTGCACCGGTCAGGTGAGCCAGGTCGGTGCCTTGCAGCATCGCCAGCAGAATCGCCGACATGCAGGCCACGCCCACGGCGCCGCCCAGGGAGCGGAACAGATTGGTGGTGCTGGTGCCGACGCCCATGTCCTGTATCGCCACGGAGTTCTGTGTACCGACCAATGAAGTCGGGAACTGCAAGCCGCAGGCGATGCCCGTCAGCAGCATGAAAAGCCCGGTCAGCAGGGCCGATTCCGGTGGGGTAAAAGCCATGCCGAGGATGGCCAGGGGCATCAGCAGGGCGCCGGTGAGGATGATTGGCTGATAGCGTCCGGTCAGCGATGTACGCCGCCCGCCCATGAAGGCGCCCATGGGCATGCCCAGGGCCAGCGGCAGCAGGTGAATGGCCGCGCTGTCAGCGCCACCGCCAGTTACGGTCTGGAAGCGCAGCGGCACCAGCACGATCAGGGAAATGGCCTGGAAACTGGTGAAGAACACCGTGCACCAGCACAACACCGCGCTGCGATTGGCGAACAGGTGCATGGGCAGCAGCGGTTCGCGGGTACGCCGTTCAAACGCCACGAAGACGATCAGCGCCAGCAGCGCCACGCCCAATTGCGCCAGGACCTGACGATCACGCCAGTCATGGCCCTGGCCGATTTCGGTGATGCCCAGCAGCAGGGCGGTCAGGCCGACGATCATCAAGAGTGTTCCGACGTAGTCGATCACTGGCTTGCGATTGGGCACCGGCAGGCCGCGCAGTGTGCGCTGGGCAGTGATCCAGGCGAGCAGGCCCAGCGGCAGGTTGATCAGAAATACCCAGCGCCAGGATACATACTCGGTCATGACTCCGCCCAGCACTGGCCCGGCGACACTGGCCAGGGCGTACATGCCGCTGAAGTAGCCCTGATAGCGGCCACGCTCGCGAGGCGGCACGATGTCGCCGATAATCGCCTGGCTGATCGACACCATGCCGCCCGCGCCGATTCCCTGTAGCACCCGCGCCAGCACCAGTTGTTCCATGCTTTGCGCCATGCCGCAGAACAGCGAGGCCAGGGTAAACAGGCCCAGGCCGAACAACATGATCTTGCGCCGCCCGTACAGATCGCCAAGCTTGCCGTAGATCGGCACGGCCACGGTCAGGGCAACCATATAGGCGGAAATCACCCAGGCCAGGAGGTCAAAATCCCTGAACTGCGCGGAAATGGCCGGTATCGACACGGCAACGATGGTTTGATCGAGGGCGCTGAGAAACACCGCCATCATCAACGCGAACAGAACGCTGCGGATGGAAGGCGTGGTCTGATTGAGGTTGGTCAAGGCAGGACTCGGCAGACAATGACCCGCAAAAGGGCGGGAGAAGTCATGCCAGTCTAATCCGATAGCAGGCTAATCGGTAGCTGCCTTGGCACCGCGAAATCCGGTTTTTTTACGTCATCGCAGGGCGGCGAAGGTTGCTGAGGTCGGGTAACAATGCCCGAAATTGCAACTGGCCAGATGCGGGCTCTGGCGCGCCATTTCAATCCGGTAGGCACCGGCGCCGTAAATGGCCAGGACGGCAGTTGCAGCGATGACGGCCAAGCATTTTCTTGTTGTTATCCTCATGACGTTTTCCTCGATCCAGCTTGAGAAACGACCTAAGGAAATTGTAGGACAGGATTTGCGCAGGTGTAGGAAAGAAGCAGACGATCGGTCATGCCACATGGATACGAGAGGCGGGCTCTTTGTGGGACCGGCTTTAGCCGGAAAAGGGCCGGTGTATCCGCACATTCCAACTTTCTTCACCAAGGCCTTCCCGGCTAAAGCCGGTCCCACCCTGTTTGTGTACTGCCTTCAGCCAACCACCCGCTCCCTGGCCTGCACCAACAACCAGTCAATCAGCTCGCGCAACGGCGGCGAGGCATCGGGCCGTGATGGGAAGACGAAGTAATAGGCCGCGCCGGTACGCACCTTGAGTTCGAATGGCATAACCAGGCGCCCGGCGCCCAGGTCTTCGCCGATCAGTGACCAGTCGCCAATAGCGACGCCCGTGCCCTGGGAGGCGACCGACATGGCCAGGTCGAGGGTGTCGAAATGCTGGCCCTTGCTGATATTGCTCAGGGTGGTGCCCGCGACCTTGAGCCACTGCTCCCAGTCACGCTGGTCCCGGGTCGGATGCAGCAGCATGTGCTGTTCCAGATCGCTGAGGTCCTGGATCGGCACCGGGCCGTCGAGCAATTGTTGCGAGCAGACCGGTGTCAGCAGCTCGTCGAAGATATGGTGCACTTCCATGGTGTCGTCCGGCGGCGCGCCGTAGACCACGGCGGCGTCGAACTGCTCGCGGCGAAAATCCACCGCGTGCTGCACGGTGGTCGTCAGCTCCACCGGCACATCCGGGCGTTCTTTCTGCCATTGCAACAAGCGGGGTAGCAGCCAGCGCATCATGCAGGTGGGGGCCTTGAGTTGCAGGGCATCGCGCTTGACCCCGACCTGTTCCACCGCCTCATCGATCAGAGCGAACACCTGCTGGATCCGTGGAAACAGTTCCCGACCCTGCGCCGTCAGGCTCAAGCCCCGGGCCTGGCGCTGGAACAGTGGGTAGCCCAGATGGCTCTCCAGCCCGGAAATCTGCCGGCTCACCGCACCCTGAGTGATATGCAACAGCTCTGCCGCCCGCGTGAAATTGCAGCACTGGGCAGTGATCAGGAACGTGTGCAGGGCGGGTAGCGGGGGCAGGCGTTTCATCGGGTCAGTCATCAGGCATGCATGGAGGACATGCCTAAGCATGACATTTTTTACGTTGTCACAGATATGTGGGCACTGTCCAATTAGCCCATACGGAATCGATCAAGGATTTGCAAAATGGCAACGTGCGGTGAAGTGCTGGTCAAGTTACTGGAAGGCTATGGCGTCGAGCAGGTATTCGGCATTCCCGGCGTGCATACCGTGGAGCTGTATCGCGGCCTGGCCAGCTCGACGATCAACCACGTTACTCCGCGCCATGAGCAGGGCGCCGGTTTCATGGCCGACGGCTATGCCCGTACCCGTGGCAAGCCGGGGGTATGTTTCATCATTACCGGCCCTGGCATGACCAACATCACCACCGCCATGGGCCAGGCCTATGCCGACTCGATCCCGATGCTGGTGATTTCCAGCGTGCAATCGCGCAGCCAACTGGGCGGCGGGCGCGGCAAGTTGCATGAGCTGCCTTCCCAGGGCGCCTTGGTGGCCGGGGTTGCGGCGTTTTCCCACACGCTGATGTCCGCTGCCGAGCTGCCCGCCGTGCTGGCCCGGGCTTTTGCCGTGTTCCAGGCCGGGCGGCCGCGCCCGGTGCATATCGAAATTCCGCTGGACGTTCTGGTGGAAAACGCCGACGCCTTGCTCGACAGCCAGCCGGTCAGTATTTCGCCTGCCGGTGCCGCGCCGGCCGCCATTGCGCAGATGGCCCGCCTGCTGGCCACTGCCCAGCGTCCGCTGATCCTTGCCGGTGGCGGCGCCATCGATGCTGCCCCGGCGTTGACCCGGCTGGCCGAACAACTGGATGCGCCGGTGGCCCTGACCATCAACGCCAAGGGCATGCTGGCGTCGCGCCATCCGCTGCTGATCGGCTCCACTCAATCCCTGGTGCCGACCCGGGCATTGGTGGCGGACGCCGATGTGGTCCTGGCCATTGGCACTGAGCTGGCGGAAACCGACTACGACATCACTTTTGCCGGTGGCTTCGAGATTCCCGGCACCCTGCTGCGCATCGATATCGACCCCGATCAGACCGTGCGCAATTACCCGCCGAAAGTCGCCCTGGTCTCCGATTCGACTCTCGCCGCCGAGGCGCTGCTGGCAGCGCTGGCCGGGCAGAGCCTGGCGCCGCGACGCGATGACTGGGGCCATAAACGCGCCGCCAGCCTGCGGGCGATCAATGAAGCGTCCTGGGACGAGCCGATGCTTGGCCAGACCGCTTTCCTGCAAACAGTCCTCGACGTGCTGCCGGAGGTGGTGCTGGTCGGCGATTCAACTCAGCCGGTGTACTCAGGCAACCTGACCCTGAACCTCGACCAACCACGGCGCTGGTTCAACTCATCCACCGGCTACGGCACCCTGGGTTATGCCCTGCCTGCCGCTATCGGGGCCTGGCTCGGTGCGGTGGATGCCGGTCAACGCAAGCCGGTGGCCTGCCTGATTGGCGATGGCGGCCTGCAATTTACCCTGCCGGAACTGGCCAGCGCCGTGGAAGCGCGCACGCCGGTCATCGTCCTGCTGTGGAATAACCAGGGCTACGAAGAGATCAAGAAATACATGGTCAACCGCGCCATCGAACCCGTGGGCGTGGATATCTACACCCCGGACTTTATCGGTATTGCCAAGTCCTTCGGCTGCGCCACAGCTACCGCGAACTCTGCCGAATCACTCAAGGCCGCACTGTTGGCCGCCAATGAACATCAGGGTCCGACCCTGATCGAGATCGACCAGCACAACTGGATGGCGTCCTGGCGCGAGGCTGCAGCATGTTGAGTGGTGCGGCATTGATGCCGCAAATCCTGCCGGGCCTGTATATCGACGGGCATTGGCAGTCGGGGGACGAACTGCTCAGCGCGATCAATCCGGCCACAGAAATCTGCCTGGCCCAGGTGGCCAGCGGCGATGCCGAAGCGGTGGACAAGGCGGTGCAGGCCGCGCGCAGTGCGTTTGCCGAGTGGGCACAAACCAGCGGCGCGCAACGGGCCAAAGTCCTGCGCGCCATTGCTCTTGGCGTAGCCGAGCGCCGTGAGCGCCTGATGCAGCTGCAATCGAGCAACAGCGGTAAACCGCTCAGCGAAGCAGCCATCGATGTCGATGATGTGATCGCCACCTTCGAGTATTACGCCGGTCTCGCTGAAGCGTTGGACGGCCAACAAGACCAGGCGCTGGTCTTGCCCAGTGATGATTTTGCCGCGCGTATCCGCCGTGAACCCTGCGGCGTGGTTGGCTTGATCGTGCCGTGGAATTTCCCCATGGTCACCACGGCCTGGAAACTGGCACCGGCCCTGGCCGCGGGTTGCTGCGTGGTACTCAAGCCTTCGGAAGTCACGCCGCTGCCGGAGCTGGAACTGGCGGCAATCATTGCCGAAAGCGGTCTGCCCAAGGGCGTGTTCAATCTGGTCTGCGGCACGGGGAGTGCGGTCGGTGCCGCGGTGTCCGGGCATCCTGGGCTGGCGAAGATTTCTTTCACCGGCAGCAATGCCGTGGGCGTGCAGGTCATGCAGCGGGCAGCGGAAACGGTGAAGGGCGTGAGCCTGGAACTGGGCGGCAAATCCGCGCTGATCGTGCTTGAGGACGTCGATCTCGACCTGGCTGTGGACCTGGCCAGTGGCGGCGGCTTTTTCAATGCCGGGCAGATGTGTTCGGCGACCAGTCGGGTGTTGGTTGCCGATCCTCTGTTCGATGAGTTCCTCCAGCGCCTGACGCAAAAGGCCGAGACAGTGAGGGTCGGTAATCCGCTGGAGGACGGCACCGAGATGGGTCCCCTGGCGAGCCAGGCGCAATACCTGCGTGTCATGGCCCATATCGATGCCGGGAAAAAGGCCGGTGCGCGCCTGCTGTGTGGTGGCGAGCGGCCTGTTGAACGCACGGTCGGTTATTTTTTACGGCCTGCGGTCTTCACCGATGTGCCCCTCGATAGTGCGCTGTGGCGGGAGGAGATTTTCGGCCCGGTGTTATGCGTGCGCCGTTTCATTGACGAGAGCGAGGCAATTGCCCTGGCCAACGACAGTGAATTCGGCCTGGTGGCCAGTGTGGTCGGGCGCGATGCCGAGGCCACCGAGCGGGTCGCCAATGCCTTGCAGGCAGGACTGGTGTGGATCAACGCGCCTCAAGTGATCTTCCCCCAGGCGGCGTGGGGCGGCTACAAACAGAGCAGTCTCGGACGTGAGTTGGGGCCTTGGGGGCTGGCGGCTTTCCAGGAACTCAAGCACGTCATTCGCTCGGTCTGACTGACCGAAAATGGTCCTTGCGTGCCTCGTCCGAAGGCATGCATGCGGCACATGGCTTCAATGACTTTTTTTCGATTGTTGAGGGTGGCCCGTCATCGCAGGATGACCCCGCCGCCAACGCGCTGTTCCCGGATTACCGGGCTGGCGGCCACACGACCGCGCCATCGCAGAGGCGATGCCCTCAACATGCAGCAGCAAAAACATGGAGTCCTGAATGGGCCAGCATGATCTGAACAGAAGGCAGTTCATCAAGTCAGTGGGCGTCGCTTCGGTGGCGGCCGCAACGATGTCGATGCCCTTTATCCGGGCCAACGCCAGCGACACCCAATTCCAGGGCAAGACCCTGCGCCTGCTGACCTGGTCCGATGACACGGGCTTGGCTGCATTACGCAATATCGCCGCGACCTTCGAAGCCAAGACCGGCGCCAAGGTCATTGCCGACCGCACCGGCAGCACCTCGGAAATGGTCGCCAAGCTCAAGGCCGGTGGCGACCGTCCGCAGTACGACATCATCACCCTGGCCGGTGTCGGCGCCGAGGGCCTGGCGGCTGCCGGGCTGCTGGAAAAGCCGGACCTGAACCGCATCCCCAATATCATCGATGTCCCGGAGAAATACCGCACCGGCGCCAACGGCCACGGCATCGGTTACCTGCTCTGGTGCAACAGCCTGATCTACAGCACGCGCACGGTCAAAGAAGCGCCGACCAGCTACGCCGCGCTGTGGGACAAGGACATGGCGCCGAATATCTTCCTGCCGCCACCGAACTGGACCGAGGCCATGGACCTGATCATCATCGCCGCGAAACTGGCCGGTGGTGACGAGCACAATATCGAGCCGGGCTTCAAGAAGCTGGCCGAGCTGAAGGACCGTGTGGTGACCCTGGGCGAAAACCCCAATCAGATTGCCGAGTTGTTCCGCACCGGCTCTCTGGATATGGGCGGCCTGTATGCGCCGGCGTTCTTCCCCAACCAGATCCGCGACCCGGCTTACGGCCTGGGTGCGACCTTCGGCATGAAAGAAGGCTTCTACACCGACCTGATGCAGTCGGTCATGCCCAAGCATCGCCCCGGCGACACCGACCTGGCCTACGCCTTCCTCAATCACTCCCTGGACCCGCTGGTGCAGGGCAAGATGGCCGAAGACATCTACAACGGCCCGGTCAACGCCAAGGCGATCATTTCTGCCGAAGCGCGCAAGAGCCCGTACATCCTCACGCCCGAGCAGATTGCCGACAAGGCGATCATGCACGACAACGCCTTCCTGGCGACGGTGCATGAGCAGTGGATTCGCCGTTACACCGAGATTTTCTCTTCCTGATGATCCCGTAATCACCCGTGGGTGTGACCGTTGAAGCGGTCGTGCCCACGGGCTTCTGTGTTGAGATGACCTATGACTACATCCTCCCCGAAGCGCTCATCCCTGACCCTGCGGGCCTGGCTGTTCCTGACGCCGTCGATGTTGTTTCTCGCCGTGCTGATCACGGCCAGCCTGTTGGTGTTGCGCATGAGTGTCGGCACCAAGGGCGCGGAATGGAGCGGTTTCAGCCTGGCCAGTTATGCCCAGTTGCTGGAACCCTATTATTTGAAATCGCTGCTGCTGACGCTGCGTCTGGCGCTGATCAGTGCGGTGATTGCCGTGGTCCTGGCGATCCCGGTGGGCTACACCATGGCACGTCTGCAATCGCCATTACTGCGCAGGATTTTCCTCGCTGCCGTGCTGCTGCCACTGCTGGTCAACCTGCTGCTGCAAAGCTACGGCTGGCTGGTGATCCTGGGACCTGCCGGCATGCTCAATCAGGCACTCAAGGGCCTGGGCCTGATTACCCGGCCGGTGATGATGCTCTACAACGAAAACGGCGTGCTGATGGGACTGGTGCAGACCGCGTTCCCCCTTGCCGTGCTGCCCATTGCCAGCGCAATGCGCGGCGTGTCGCGCAGCTACGAAGAGGCCGCCGCGACCCTGGGTGCCAGTCGTTTCCAGGTGTTCCGGCAGGTGATCCTGCCCATGAGCCTGCCGGGCATTATCACCGGCGCGACCCTGGTATTTGCCTACAACGCCAGCAGCTTTGTCGTGCCCTTGCTGCTGGGCGGGCGTCGCGTGCCGATGCTGGCGGTGATGGTGCATGACCAGATCGCCCCGCTGATGAACTGGCCGGCGGCGTCGGCGGCGGGGGTGGTGCTGATCATCACGACTTTGTTGATCATGAGCTTGTCGGAATTGTTCACCGGGCGTCGTCGGCGGCGGTTGGAGGCTTCGCAATGAAAAATCCTCAGATACCTGCCGAACCTGTGGGAACCCTGTCAGCCAGAGGTGGCCTTATGAAAACCCGCATGCTCCTGCCCGGCGAAACCGGACGCTTTGCCTCGACCCTGTCCTGGCTCATTCTGCTGCTGGCGGTGATGCCGATCCTGACCATGATCGTCATGTCCTTCAGCGGCGCATCCAACCTCGACTTCCCGCCAGCCAGCTACAGCCTCAAGTGGTATCAGGCGGCCTGGCACACCTTTGTTTCGCCGGATTCCAGCGACGTACTCAGCCTCTGCAAGGCCCTGGGCACCAGCCTGTGGGTGTCCTGTCTTACCATGATTCTCGCCACTCTGGTGGCGGTGCCGGCGTCTTATGCCTTGACCCGTTGCGAGTTCCGCGGCAAGGCGGTGGCGCTGCAACTCATGTCGCTGCCACTCGTCTTTCCCATGGTCGTGCTGGGCCTGGCGCTGCTGCTGGTCTTTGACAGCCTGCCGTTCCATATGGACGTATCGCGTCTGGTGATCGCCCATGTGATTCTGGCGTTGCCCTTCGTGGTGAAGAACTGCACGGCGGCCATGGTTTCCATCGGCAGCGAAGTCGAAGAGGCCGCGCAAATGCTCGGCGCCTCGCCGACACGGGCGATTGTCGATGTGGTGGTGCCGTTGATGAAGTCGGGGATTCTGGCCGGGATGCTGCTGGCCTTTATCGTCTCGTTCAACGAATTCACCGTGACCTACTTCCTTTACAACATCGATGTGATGACTGTGCCGATCTGGATGTACAGCCGCACGGTGTCCTCCCTCGACCCTACTGTTTTTTCCTTTGCCGTACTGATCGTGCTGATCGATTTCGCACTGATCTGGGCGCTGGAAAAACTGGTGGGCGAGGGCGGGGTTTCTTTCTGATCCGGGGTGCAAGATGACAGGCTTGATTCTGCAAAACGTCGAAAAATACTACGGCTCGGCTTGTGCGGTGACAGACGTCAACCTGCACCTGCCGGCCGGCAAACTGGTGTGCTTTCTTGGCCCGTCGGGCTGCGGCAAGACCACCTTGCTGCGCATGATCGCCGGGCTGGAAAGCCTGAGCAGCGGCGAGATTCTGCTCGATGGCGAGGACGTCAGCCACACCCCGGCCCATGAGCGCAATTTCGGCATGGTGTTTCAGTCCCTGGCGCTGTTCCCGCACATGACCGTAGGCGAGAACATTGCCTACCCTCTCAAACTGCGCGGCGTGAGTAAGGCCGGGCAACAGGACCGTGTCGTTGAGCTGCTGGAACTGATCCAGTTGCAACAGATGCTCGACCGGCCGGTGGCCAAGCTGTCAGGCGGCCAGCGCCAGCGCGTGGCGATTGCCCGGGCCATTGCTGCACACCCGAAACTGCTGTTGCTCGATGAGCCGTTGTCGGCCCTGGATGCCAAGTTGCGTGAGTCGATGCAGGTGGAAATTCGTCAGCTGCAACAGCGTCTGAACATCACCACCATCCTCGTCACCCACGACCAGCGTGAAGCCATGACCATGGCTGATATCGTCGTCGTGTTGGGTGAGCATCGGGTGCAGCAGGTGGGCACGCCCATCGAGATCTATCGCAACCCGGCCAACGAATTCGTCGCTGACTTTATTGGCTCGGGCAATATCTTTGCGGCGGTCGCCCTTGGCAATGGTCAGGTCGGCTTGCCCGGTGGCGGGACCCTGGAGGTGCCAGGCAGCGGACCGTTGGTGGCGGGGGCGGCGATCAAGATGCTGGTGCGCCCCGAGGACGTGCAGCTGTCGCCGCATCAGGCACCAGAGGGCAATCGCCTGGCAGGCACCGTGACGTTTATTCGCGATATCGGCGCGACCGTTGAAACCACGGTGGAGTGCGGCGGCGTTTCGCTGATCTCCCTGACTACACCGAGCCAGGGCTTTGGCCTGGGCGTCGGGCATCCGGTGTCGATTACCTTGCCGGCCGAGGCGTGTCGGGTGTTGGGCGCCTGAGGCTGTCAGGAGCGCTAAATGTGGGGCCGGCTTCAGCCGGGAAGGCAATGGTTCTGACGACATGAATCTATCGACTTCACCGGCCTATTCCCGGCTAAAGCCGGTCCCACAAAAGCCAGCAACAAACTTCGGTTCAGACTTGTTGACGCAACCGCGCCAGATCCCGCAACGGCGGCGCGCCAAACAACCGGCTGTACTCGCGGCTGAACTGGGACGGGCTTTCATAGCCGACCCGGTAACCCGCCGCTGCCGCTTCCAGCCCATCGTTGAGCATCAGCCGCCGGGCTTCCTGCAGGCGCAGCTGTTTCTGATACTGTAACGGGCTGATGCCGGTAACCGCCTTGAAGCGGTGGTGCAGGGTGGACACGCTCAGGTTCACTTCCCGGGCCATATCGTCGATGCGCAGGGGCTGTTCATAGTTGCTGTTCAGCCACTTGATCGCCTGGGTGACACGATGGGTCTGGCAGTTACTGATCGCACTTTCATACAGCCGATATCCCTGTTTCCCACGCATCAGGCGATAGAGAATTTCGCGGCGGATCAGCGGGGCCAGCATGGGAATGTCTTTCGGTGTATCGAGCAGGCGCACCAGGCGTAACACCGCATCCAGCAGTTGCGTGTCGATCTTGTCGGTGTACAGGCCGCGCTCACTGGGCCGTGGGCGCATCGGTACGCTCATCGGGCCGGCTTCGGCGATCAGGGCATTTATTTCCGCCGGGTCGATATCCAGGCGCAGGGCCAGGTTGGGGCGCTCTTCACTGGCGTTGACGATCTTGCCACGCACAGGCATTTCCACCGACACCACCAGGTAATTCAGCGGATCGTAAGTGTAGGACTCGTCGGCAAGCTGCACTTCCTTGCTGCCTTGGGCCAGGATGCACAAGGCCGGCCGGGTCAGGGACGGGAACGAATGCACGGGCTCGTTATAGCGCACCAGAAACAGCGGGGCGATCACGCTCTGGTAGGAACCGTTGCGCGGTGCATAGCGGTCGATCAGCGCCGCCAGCTCGGCACGCTGTCGCTCGATATCGGAACAGAACTGTTCGCGTGACTGTTGCTGTGCTCCGTCCAGTTGCGACATGCCGTGAGTACCTCTGCTGCTGAGCGATGCCATGAAGGTTATTCGAGGCGGGCGGCAAGTGTTAGGCCGATTCTGTCGAATCCTTGCCTGATCCTGTCGGCAGTGCGGTCATCCGGCAGGAACCAACAATCAACCTATACCTATCCGCGCCAATACAGGCGTTATCGTGAATCGTGACCGTGCAACCACGCGCAGGATTAGGCAAGAACCTCGCAGGAACTGGCTAACGCCATATTCCCTCAGGCCTTAATCTCTGTTCCCGTAGCCGCATCGCGACATTTCTTACGCGGCTTACCAAGGAGCGCAGATCATGGCTTTATTCACCCCTGTCAGTCATCTCGTCTTTGTCCGTTCCATGGCCGGTCGCAGCAGCGAGTTGGGCCAGCGTTTACAGACCTTGATCAAGCCGTCCCTCAGCGCCCCGGGTTGCCTGCGCTTTGCCTTGCAGCAATCCATGCAGGATGCGGACTTATGGTCGATCTCCGGTTCCTGGAGCAGCGAACAGGCGATGAATGCCTGGTTTGCCTCGCTGGAATTGCAGGTGTTTTCCGCGCTGGTGCATGAAATGATCGTGCGCAGTCTGGACTTCCACACCTTCGCCGCAGCAGGTGATACCGCGATGGAGCAGCTGTGCGTGGCCTGAGTGGTAGAATCCCGGGCTTTCAATGCCCAGCAGGATCAATGACCCATGGCACGCAGAGAGTTCGACGAGTTTGAAGCCGTTTCCGCAATGGTTCCGAGCCCAGAAGGCTATGACGCCGCAATCGCTGTAAAACCCCTTCACTTCGCCGGTTCACCGACCTTTCACAAAGTATTGGCCGGGCAGAAATTCAAGACCGCACTTGAGGCCGACCAGGCCGCAAATCAGGAATTGGCACGGCTGATCGGTGTGGATGCCGATGGGCAGTTGGTGTTTCCTGCCAGTAATTGATCACGCATAGTGGGACCGGCTTTAGCCGGGAAAGCGTCAGTACAGCCACCCCATCTCTGTGTCTGAAATACCGCCTTCCCGGCTGAAGCCGGTCCCACAATATTGCATCGATTCAGAATCAGGCCTTGGGCCGGAACATCCTGAACAGCGATTCCGGCCCCAGCTGGAAGTAATCCGCCGGGCCACCGCCACGCAGGATCGGCTCGGCCGCAGCCGTGTCGTAGATACCGTCCTTGAGCAACGCCTTGGCGATATGCACCGCCACCACTTCCCCCAGGATCAACCAGGTTGGCACGACTTCTTTGTCAGCACGTTGCAGCTGAATGATCTGGGTGACCTTGCATTCAAACGACACCGGGGTTTCCAGTACGCGCGGCACGGCTACTACTTTCGAGGCCATCGGCGTCAGACCGGCCAACTCAAACTCATTGATATTGGCCGCCACCGGTGCGCAGCTCTGGTTCATGGCATCGGCCAGGGAGCGGGTGGCCAGGTTCCAGACGAACTCACCGGTCTGCTCGATATTGTTCAGGCTGTCCTTGCGGCCAATGCTGCTGAAACCAATGATCGGCGGGACGTAATTGAAGGCGGTGAAGAAGCTGTAAGGCGCCAGATTCAGCTGGCCTTCGGCGCTTTGCGAAGAGATCCAGCCGATGGGCCGCGGGCCGACGATGGCGTTGAACGGATCGTGGGGCAGGCCGTGGCCTTTGGCGGGTTCATAGAAGTGAATATCGTCTGACATGCGAACGTCCTGATGGCTACAGCTCAAAGCGCAATAGTGCTGGGGCTGGTCGGGAATTTCCAGAGTTTCACGACGCCATAAACGACCAAACCCGGCCATGGGCCGGGTTTGACAGGTGTCGCTGAACGATCAGCTTACGCGGTTTGCACCGACGCGATCAGCGCCATCAGCAGCCAGACGATTGGCACCGATATGGTCAGCACCATCAGCGGCTTGACGATTTGCGCCTACACGGTCAGCGCCGTCAGCAGCTAGACGGTTGGCGCCGATGTGGTCAGCACCATCAGCAGCTTGACGATTTGCGCCTACGCGATCAGCACCATCAGCGGCCAGACGATTGGCACCGATGTGGTCAGCACCATCAGCGGCTTGACGATTAGCACCGACACGGTCAGCACCATCAGCGGCCAGACGATTGGCACCGATGTGGTCAGCGCCATCAGCGGCTTGACGATTAGCACCGACGCGGTCAGCGCCGTCAGCAGCCAGACTTGCAGCGCCTACGTGGTCAACATCAAGCGAAACGTGACGAGCGTTGGTGTGAGCCGAGCCGCCTTCAGCGACTACGGTTGGCAGAGCGAATGCGCTCGATGCCAGAAGAGAGAAGGCAAGACCGAAGATCAGTTTGTTGGTTTTCATGGTAGTTACTCCACCGCTAGAAATATGTTTGTCGCTAGGTATGGAGTGAATGTTACGCGCCCACGGATTAAGCAGAAGTTAATAAGGTTGCTAACGATCATCGCTGAAAATGATAGTTCTCTACAGGGCCCGGATTTCGGGCGCCTTATTCGTTCTTGTTCTGCTTTGGTGCGTTTTTGTTTATATGTGAGGTTTTTTTCAGTTGACATATTTTCTATGATATGCACTTTTCCAAAAAAAAACGCCAGTCAACAGAGTTGGCTGGCGTTTTTTGCACCACGATGAATCGCGGTTTTTGCCTAGTTGGTATCGATGCGCGAGTGCTTACGGGTGTCCTTCATGAACACGTACACCAGCAGCGAGCAGGCGATGCAGGCCGTGACGTACCAGTAGTAGCCGGTCTCGATCCCTGCTTCCTTGAACTTCAGGGCAATGAATTCCGCCGAGCCGCCGAAGATCGACACCGTCAGGGCATAGGGCAAACCTACGCCCAGGGCACGAATTTCTGTCGGGAACAGTTCGGCTTTAACCACGGCGTTGATCGAGGTATAGCCGCTGACAATGATCAGAGCGGCCATGATCAGGAAGAACGCGCCCCACCAACTCTGCACGGTGTGCAGCGCCGTCAGGATCGGCACGGTGCACAGGGTACCCAGTACACCAAAGGCGATCAGGATCGGACGACGGCCGATCTTGTCCGAGAGTGCGCCCACCACCGGTTGCAGCAGCATGAACAGGAACAGCGTGGCGGCGGAAATGCTGGTGGAGTCGGTGATGCTCATGCCGACGGTGTTCACCAGGTATTTCTGCATATAGGTGGTGTACGTATAGAAAGCCAGGGTGCCGCCCATGGTCAGGCCGACCACGGTCATCAGCTCTTTAGGGTGCTGAAGCAGGGTACGCATCAGGCTGGTCTTGGGCTTTTCCTTTTCCTGTTTACGGGTGAAGGACTCGGTCTCTTCCATGCCGCGACGCAGGAACAGCGCGATCACCGCACACAGGGCACCGATCACGAACGGGATACGCCAGCCCCAGGCATACAGCTCCTCAGTAGTGAGGAACTGTTGCAGTACGATCAGTACCGCCAGGGCGATGAGCTGACCGGAGATCAGGGTCACGTACTGGAAGCTGGAGTAGAAGCCGCGACGTTCCTTGGTCGCCATCTCGCTGAGATAAGTGGCCGAGGTGCCGTATTCGCCACCCACCGACAAACCTTGCATCAGGCGCGCCAGTACCAGCAGGATCGGCGCACCGACACCGATGGTTTCGTAGCTGGGAGTCAGGGCGATGACCAGCGAACCGAAGCACATCAGCAGTACCGATGCCATCAGCGCAGCCTTGCGGCCCTTGCGATCGGCATACAGGCCCATGAGCCAGCCACCTATCGGGCGCATCAGAAAGCCGACGGCAAAGATCGCTGCGGTGTTGAGCAATTGGGCGGTACTGTCGCCCTTGGGGAAGAAGGCTTTGGCGAAGTACAGGGAGAAGGCGGCGTAGACGTACCAGTCGTACCACTCGACCATGTTGCCGACCGAGCCGCTGAAAATGGATTTGATTCGGCTGGCAGTGGTTTTTTCAGCGGCAGGCGTGCCGACCGCTGCTGTCGGAAGAGTCTGTGAGGTATCCATCATGTTCCTTTCAATCATTGTTTTTAGAGTGGGCTGCTTCGAGGCAGCCTTGAAAGGGCTATAGCAGGAGCTGTGCCAGACCTGAAAGGCCCGGTTTAGAGGGGGTTTAGAGGTTTTGTAAGCGGGAATCCGCCTATCGCCAGCGACGTCGTGAGCGGAATGTCGCCGATGTCTTGCTGCTGGCGTGGGAGCGAGGCTTGCCCGCGAAGGCGGTGGTTCTGCCGCCAGACTTTTATCGGATGTAATGGCCTCTTCGCGGGCAAGCCACGCCCGCTGCTTGGCTGATATCAGGTAAACATCTCGCGCAACAACCCATGGCGCTGCATCTTCTCGTTCAAGGTGCGGCGTGGCAGCTGCAGTTCGTTGAGCACCGCCTTGATGTCGCCCTTGTGCCGGCTCAGGGCCGAGCGCAGGCAGTGGGCTTCGAAGGCTTCTTGCTGAGCGGCCAGGGATTGCCCGGCCTGGGGCAGATCGGCAACGGGGGTGCCGAGGCCGAGGATCTGGCGTTCGGCGGCGTTGGCCAGTTCCCGGACATTGCCGGGCCAGTCGCTGCCAAGCAGTTGTCCAAGTTGCTGGCCGCTCAGCTCTGGCACCGGTCGGCCCAGGCGTTCGGCGGCGGTGCGGGCGAAATGGCTGAACAGCAGGGGGATGTCTTCACGGCGCTCGCGCAAGGGCGGCAGGCGCAGTTCGGCGACGTTCAGGCGGTAGGCGAGGTCTTCGCGAAAGCGCCCGGCCCGGGCTTCTTCCAGCAGGTCGGGCTTGGTCGCGGCGATGATGCGCAGGTCTACCGTCAGGCTCTGGTTCGAGCCCAGACGTTCAAGGCGCTGGTCCTGCAGCACTCGCAATAGCTTGACCTGCTGGGCCAGGGGCATGCTTTCGATCTCATCGAGAAACAGGGTGCCGCCGCTGGCGTACTCCAGCTTACCGATGCGCCGTCCCTGGGCCCCGGTAAAGGCACCGCTTTCGTGACCGAACAACTCCGCCTCGAACAGTTGCTCAGGGATGGCTGCGCAGTTCAGGGCGACGAAGGGCTTGTCGGCGCGGGGGCCCATATCATGCAGGCAACGGGCGACCAGTTCCTTGCCGCTGCCGGTTTCGCCGCGGATCAACACATTGACCGGCAACTGCGACAAGTCCAGGACCTGGCGGCGCAGGGCCTGCAGGGCTGGAGATACGCCGAGCAGGGTGGCTTCGAGTTGAGTGCGGGTGTCGGCCTGTTCGTGCAGGCGACGGTTTTCCAGAACCAGTCGACGTTTTTCCAAAGCCCTGCGCAAATTGATGATCAGCGCTTCGGGGCCGAAGGGTTTTTCCAGGAAGTCATAGGCGCCATCACGCATGGCTTCCACAGCCATAGGTACGTCGCCGTGGCCGGTAAGCAGGATCAACGGCAGGTCGGCATCACGCGCCTGTACCTGGGCCAGCAGCTCCAGGCCGCTCATGCCCGGCATGCGCACATCGCTGAGGATCACGCCGGGGAAATGCTCCGGCAACTGTGCCAGACAATCCTCGGCGCGGCTGAAGACCTGCACGTCGAAACCGGACAGGCTCAGCCATTGCTCGACCGCTTCGCGAATCGGCGCTTCGTCGTCCACTACTATGACTGAGTTCACTGTGCAGGTTCCGCTTCCAGGGTGTCGTTGTGCAGGCTAAAGCAAAACACCGCGCCCAGGTCGTCATTCTCGACCGACAGGTGCCCGCCCAACTCATGAACGATGGCGTATGACACCGCCAGGCCAAGGCCCAGCCCTTCGCCCACCGGTTTGGTGGTGAAGAACGGATCGAATACTTGGCCCAGATGTTCCGGCGCAATACCGCCGCCACTGTCGCGCACGCTGATCTGCCAGCGCTCGGCCTGGGCTTCGATACGCACCTCAAGACGCTTGAGCGGTTTGTCGTGCATGGCGTCCAGGGCGTTGCGCAGCAGGTTGATCAGCACCTGTTCCAGGCGGATCGCATCGCCGCGGACCCAGGCCGGGCGAGCCAGATGCAATACGCAGGTGACGTCTTCATCGCGCAGGCGGGCATCGAGCAGCAGCATGGCCTGATCGACCACGGCGGCCAATTCCAGACGCTCGCGCAGGCCGCCGGGGCTTTTGCGGGCGAAGGTCTTGAGGTGTCCGGTCAGCCCGGCCATGCGCATCAGTTGCTGATCCAGGGCGCTCAAGGCCTTGTCGGCGGCATCGAGGCGGCCCTGTTGCAGCAGCAGGCGCAGGCTGGCCAGTTGCATGCGTTGGGCGGTCAAAGGCTGGTTGATTTCGTGGGCCAGGGCCGCAGACATCTGCCCCAGCGCCGCCAGCTTGGTCGATTGCACCAGACCGTCCTGGGCGGTTTTCAGCGCCTGGGTACGTTCCTCGACCAGACGTTCCAGCTCGTCACGACTGCGCTCGCGGATCCGCGCCAGGCGCCAGCGTTGATAAAGGAACAGCCCGAGGAACACCAGCGTCAGCCACACTCCCGCTGCGGCAAGCCCGGCATTGCGGGTTTCATCGTCAGCCAGGCGCGGCTTGCGCAACAGGTGCAGGGTCCAGTTTTCGGCGGCCAGAGGCAGCGACTGCCACAGGTAGTCGGTCTTGCCGTCCGGGCCGTCGACCCGGGTCAACTGGCCGTGTTCGCCGAACTCACGCAGGGTCTGGCGCGACAGGGGCTGCAGCGGGTGCTTGTCGTATTGCCGGGTGGCGGCCAGTTCGGCGCGATCGGTGGCCGAGATCGGCAGTAACTCCCGGTAATTCCAGCCGGGCTGGTTGGCCAGGAAGACAATGCCCTTGGCATCGCTGATCAGCAGCAGGTCGTTACTCTGCGCCCACTCGTGCTCAAGTTCGGGAAACTCCAGCTTGACCACCATGGCGCCAATGAACTGGTTGGCATTGTCCAGCACGGCGCTGGAAAGGAAATAACCAGGTATGCCACTGGTCACACCGACGGCATAAAAACGTCCGCTGCCCTTGGCCTGGGTTTGCAGAAAGTACGGGCGGAAGCCGTAGTTGTTTCCTACATAACTACTGGGTAGTTGCCAGTTGCTGGCGCCGATGGCCAGGCCATCCCGGTCGATCAGCTGCAGAGTGGATGAATGGGCGGCATCGTTGATGCGCTCCAGTTTCTGATTGAGCGCCAGTTGCTGTTCGGCATTGATCGGTGCGCTGACGGCATCACGCAGTTCCGGGTCCAGAGCCAGCACGGCGGGCAGGGCGCGGTAACGTTCAATCAGGGTGTGCAGGCTGTTGGCATACAGCGACAACTGCTGACCCGCCTGCGCGGCATCGTCGGCCAGGGCCTGCTGGCGTGCCTGCTGCATGGCTACGCCTGCGGCCAGCAGGGCGCCAGCCAGGATCAGCAGGGTATAGAGCGAGATGCGCAGGGGACGGGGGATCGACGGCATTGTCAGAGCGGACCTGAGGGCTCGTAGGTTGCTGTGGGACCGGCTTTAGCCGGGAAAGGGTCAGTACAGCCGCTGCATGTGCATGATCAGCAAAGACGTCTTCCCGGCTAAAGCCGGTCCCACATTAGTCCTGTGGTTGTCGCGCGACAGCGCCGTGTCAGGGGACACGGCGCAGACCGTTACAACAGATTGAAACTGGCCTTTTTCACCGTGGCCGAATCCAGGCCGATCATCACATCGAACGCGCCCGGCTCGGCAACCCGTTGCATCGCCTGGTTGTAGAACTTCAGATCGTCTTCGCTCAGGGTAAAGCTGACGACTTTCTCTTCACCCGGTTGCAGGGTGATCTTCTCGAAGTTCTTCAGTTGCTTGACCGGCTGGCTCACCGACGCGGCGACGTCGTGCAGGTACAGCTGAACCACGGTAGCACCGGCGACCTTGCCGGTGTTCTTGACCTTGACGCTGGCGGTCAGGTGGCCGGTGCGGGACATGTCCTTGGCCGACAGGCTGACGTCCGAAACGTCGAACTGGGTGTAGCTCAAGCCATAGCCGAACGGGAACAGCGGGCCGTTGGGCTCCTCGAAGTAGTGCGAGGTGTAGTTGCCGGGTTTGCCTTCGATGAAAGGGCGACCGGTGTTCAGGTGGTTGTAATAGACCGGCAGTTGCCCGATGGAACGCGGGAAAGACACGGCCAGCTTGCCGGACGGGTTGTAGTCGCCGAACAGCACGTCGGCTACGGCGTTGCCGCCTTCGGTGCCGGGGAACCAGGTTTCCAGCATGGCATCGGTGCCTGCCAGCTCATCACCCAGGACCAGCGGGCGACCGTTCATCAGTACCAGTACCACCGGTTTGCCGGTGGCTTTCAGGGCCTTGACCAGGTCCTGCTGACGGCCCGGCAGGTTCAGGGTCGAACGGCTGGCCGACTCATGGGACATGCCACGGGATTCACCGACCACGGCCACTACGACGTCAGCCTGCTGCGCAGTCTTCACGGCTTCGGCAATCATGTCGTCAGCAGAGCGCGGATCAACTTCGACTTCATGCTCGATGAAGTTCAGGTATTCGAGGGTTTCCGGGTTGTCGCTGACGTTGGCGCCGCGGGCATACAGCAGCTTGGCTTTGTCGCCGACGGCATTGGCCAGGCCTTCGAAGACAGTTACCGCTTGATCAGGCACACCACGGGCCGACCAGCTGCCGAGCATGTCCAGCTTGCTCTGGGCCAGGCTGCCGATCACGGCGATGGTGCCTTGTTTCTTCAATGGCAGGGTCTGGTTTTTGTTGGACAGCAGCACCAGGGTCTTGCGCGCGACGTCGCGGGCTTCTGCGCGATGCAGGCGGCTGTCGGCGGCAGTGTCGACCGGGTCCTGGGAGGCGACGCCGATGCGGCGGTATGGGTCGGCGAACAGGCCCATGTCCCACTTGGCGCCCAGTACTTCGCGCACGGCGCTGTCGATTTCCTGCATCGACACTTCGCCATCCTTGACCAGACCTGGCAGTTCGTTGCCGTAGGCCTGGTCATTCATGCTCAGGTCCACGCCGGCCTTGATCGCCAGCTTGGCCGCTTCGCGGTAGTCCTTGGCGACGCCGTGTTCAATCAGTTCCTTGATCGCACCGTGGTCACTGACGGTCACGCCCTTGAAGCCCCAGTCCTTGCGCAGCAGGTCCTGCAACAGCCAGGTGCTGGCGGTGGCAGGCACGCCATTGATGGAGTTCAGGGCGATCATCACGCCCCCGGCGCCGGCCTTGATCGAGGCGTGATACGGCGGCAGGTAATCCTGCTGCATGCGCAGCGGGCTCATGTCGACGCTGTTGTAGTCGCGACCGCCTTCGACGGCGCCATACAGGGCGAAGTGCTTGACCACTGCCATGAGGCTGTCGGGTGCGGCAAGGTTGTTGTTCTGGAAAGAGCGGGTCATGGTGTCAGCAATGCGCGAGACCAGGTAGGTGTCCTCGCCAAAGCCTTCGGAGCTGCGGCCCCAGCGCGCGTCACGGGAGATGTCGACCATTGGCGCGAAGGTCATGTCCAGGCTGTCGGAACTGGCCTCGATGGCGGAAATACGACCGGTCTTGGCAATCGCGTCCATGTCCCAGCTGGCCGCCATGCCCAGGGGAATCGGGAAAATAGTGCGGTGGCCGTGGATCACGTCATAAGCGAAGAACATCGGGATCTTCAGGCGGCTTTGTACGACAGCGGCGTCCTGCATCGGACGGTTTTCCCGGCGCACGACGGAGTTGAAGGTGCCGCCGATCCGGCCTGCGGCGATTTCCTTGAGAATCTTGGGCTGTGGCATCTCGGAACTGATACTGATCAGACGCAATTGGCCGATTTTCTCGTCGAGGGTCATTTGCTTCATCAGATTAGTGATAAAAGCGTTCTTGCCTTGCAACGTCGCAGCTGCGGTGCCGTTGGCATTGTTGTCGGCCAAAACCGACTGGCTGGCCAGGCTGACCAGAAGACCGAGTACACACAGTTTATTCATGAATGATTTTCTCAAGGCATAGGCCAGTAACTGACGTCGAATGCTGGACAGCCGATTATTAGGGTTAAACCTTTGGTATTTATTGTTGTTCCGGGTCGTTGGACCGCTGAACTCTTTATCCGTGCCAGGTTCTCAGCGCAGCGTGTTTTAGCCGATTGCGCGCCGGGTAGCCAGTGTTGGCGACGGATTATGCCGGGGATCTGTTGTTTTGGCTAAAGTGACGACGATCGGCAGATGTCAAAATGTAACGGGGAGAGAAATACAAGATGCAAATCCAACGCTGTGAACATTTCAGGGGCCGTCGTTATACCTGGGCCACCAGCCTGCTTATGCTGTTGAGTACCGTGCTGGCCGGGTGCGGGATCAACAACATCCCGACCTACGACGAGCAGGCCAAGGCGGCGTGGGCTCAGGTGCAGAACCAGTACCAGCGGCGCAGCGACCTGATCCCCAATCTGGTGGAAACGGTCAAGGCGTATGCGAAACAGGAACAGGAAACCCTGACTGCCGTGGTTCAGGCTCGGGCAAAGGCCACCTCGATCCAGATCGATGGCAATACCCTGAACAATCCTGAACAGCTCAAGCAGTTCCAGGAAGCCCAGAGCCAGTTGAGCGGTGCGTTGAGCCGGTTGATGGTGGTCTCGGAGCGTTATCCGGACCTGAAATCCAATCAGAACTTCCTCGCCCTGCAATCTCAGCTTGAAGGTACGGAAAATCGCATCAGCGTCGCCCGCCGCGACTTTATCGCCGCCGTGGCGCGCTATAACACGGAACTCCGCACCTTTCCCGGCAGCCTGTGGCATCGCATGATGTACAGCGATCTGCAACTGCGTCCTACCTTCGAGGCGACCAGTGCCGATGGGGATAAAGTGCCGCAGGTCAAGTTCTAAGGATTTGACAGGCGCCCGACTCCGGTCGGGCACCTGTGTAAGCGCAGACCGGTTTTACGGGATACGGCGGACGTCGAAGAACGAACTGACGTAGGTCTTGAGCTGCTTCAGGCTCTGGCTGAATGCCGGTGCCATTTGAGCCTCCAGATCGTGAGCGTCCAGGAAGTCATAGAGGGATCGATAAAGTTTGCGCGACTCTTGAACCCAGACATTTTTATTCTGCTCAACGCTGGCCAATGTCGTCAGCTCACCCAGATGGTCGGTAAGCTTCCTGACTTCTTTGCGCAGCTCCCGGGACTCGTTGAGCAGGTCGTTGTAGCGGGCTCGCAGTTTGTCGCGCTGCTCGGTCAGATCTCGGTAGGTCAGTGCGCTGTTCACCTTGCCGAGTATCTTGGCAAGCCTGTCCAGGCCCGCTTGTATCAGCGCTACATCTGGCGTTTTTGCTCCTAGCGCAACCAGTTCCTCGGCGGTCGGCACCAGGTCCTGCAGGTGGTCCAGAGTCGTGAGCTTCTCAAGGGCTGTTATCGTCTCATCCAGTGCACGTCGATCTTCAGTGACTTCGCTCAATCGCAGATTCAAATCGGTGTCGCGTTGGGTCAACGCATCTACCTGTCGCTGTAAGGTGGTGCGCAAGCTGCTGTCGGTGAGGTCCAGGTTGATCTGACTGAGATCGTCGGTGCTTCGGGCAATCGCCGTAGCGCTGCTTTCAATACTCGCAATCGCTCCAGCGACGATACGAGTGCGTTGGCCGTTCAGTAACTGCGTGGCCTGGTTTCTTTGCTCCTCGGTAAGCCTGCCATCGGCATCCACCCTTTGTTGCGCACTATCCACGTATGAAAGATCAGTGGTGTTCAATATCGTGAGGAGGCTGCTCAGCTTGTCTTTAAATACACTGTCTGCAGTACTGAAAACAAGTTGCAAACGAGGCAGTTTTTCTGCCATGACGGGTAGAAACTCTAGCTTCAGTGAGGTGGTGTGATTATTTAGTAACCTCTTTGTGGAGCTCATGACAGTCATGTCTGGAGGAATAAGTGTGAAGCGTGCTTGAGTGTCCGTTGTGTTCATTTCATATCCTTATGGTTGTTGGGTCTGCTCTAATTTATACTGGGCAATGGCGCTTTCGAATAAGCGTAGAAGTTCGTTTGTTATTCCTTTTATATTTTCCCATGGGTGGATGACATCCCTGAACTCAATGACAAACTCAAGCAGCGTTTTATCGTCGGTAATTTTCGCCAGAGTGTCAGCGGAGTTGCTGATGTATTTTCCCAGTACGGTCCACATATCTCGCAGGTTGGCCGAACTTTGTTCGGCGTCCTCCATGCGGAAATTCATATCCTCGAAATGAATTTCAAGGCTGCGCATCGCTGCGGCTAATGGAAGCTTTTTATTAAGTACCTCAGTTTTGGAGTTTTTTTCAGCGATCAGCTTGTTTTTGTCTTTACGGGCCTTCTCTGCCTGACTGCCAAATATTCCACCGGTAATGGCGACACCGATCGGGCCGCCGAAACCGCCCCAGGCAATATTGTTCTTTGCCTGGGAGAATTCTTTGGTTTTCTGGTTGATGGCCTCGGAGAGTTGCGCAATATCCTGTTCCAGTTCCTTTACTTGCTGATCGAGGTTGGCCTTGCTCGCCAACTCCGCTTTACGCTGCATGTCCGGTATAAGCCGCTCAGCCAGGGCCTTGGAGAATGTCGTTGTCTTGCTAACAAGTTCTTCGGTATTTTGCTGATAGGTGGCTATGGCCTTCGCCCTGTCGCTCAGAATACTCGAAAGTTTGGTCGCGATGGCCAGATCAGTACCTTTAAGTGGCGTTGGTTTCATGCCCTGAATGTTCTCCAGTGACAATGTACCGACCGTTAAATTTAACTGTTGATAGATGTCCATTCTGTCAATGATGTTGATAATACTTTTGCCCAGCGTTGTAAAGCTATGGGCAAATGAATCAATATCATGGCCTGTGTCTTTTATTCCTTTTTCAATGTCTGCCCAGGTACGGGCGTGATTGTTGATATCCTGGTAAACCAGCAGCATGTCTGCGGGCTCAAGCCCCGGAATATCGCTTTTTTTAAAACCAAGCGAATTCTCAAGCTGGCTGAGTGTAATGGGCAGGTTGAGACTGTGTTTTTCATAACGTTTGATCTTGATAATGTCTTCTTTGGTCAGAATCAGTGCTGAGTCACGACCGCCATTGCTTTTGTCCTCCATGGCAACCGTCAGGTACTCGAGGGGTTTTGTAGCGATTCGTATGTAGTCTTCTTGCTCGGCAGTTACATATTTTCTTTGCATGGTGTAGTACTTCCTGTACGTGAGAAATGTCCAAGTGTGTCGTTGTGCTGTGTGTTGGCGGTAAGTTGTTCGTGGGTGGCGAGATTTAATATAGTGATTATCTTGAGTATGACAACTTTGCTTTGTAGTCTGAGATTGAAGGGTATTCCGATTATTTGATGTGGGAGATTTCTTTCGGTCGGGTAGGGGAGGCTGCAGTCAGGGGCTTCCCCGGCAAATATTGGTGACCCGCAGTGTTGCTCAGGGCTTAGAATACCCGCCTGTCATTTTCTCTGTCCCCACCGGGACGCCAGAGGCACCTCGTCATGTCGGCCACACCCGATTCTGCTGTTCAGTCCGCGCCGGATCATCGTGCGCAATTTCTCGACCTGCTGGACACCAGTCTGTCGCAAAACGCCTTTATCAAGCTGGTGCTGGCCCGCTATGTCGGCACCGAGGCCGAACTGCAACGGCTGATCATCAAGCCGACCACCATCAAACAGCAGCCCTGCCTGTCCTTCGTGTATCGCTACAAGACCCGCGATATCACCAAAAACCTGCCCTTGGCCGAAGCCATGCAGATGATTGCCGGGCTGCTGCCGGAGTCGTTCAAGAACGCCCACTTGCTCTCTCTCACCGAAGAAGTGCAGCTGGAGTTCGGCAAGAAGGGCAAGAGCACGCTGTTCACCAGCAAGGCGCAGCAACTTCGCGAAGCGCCGTCGGCCGGGCATGATCGAGAGAAGAAACGCTATCTGGAACTGACCCGTCCGTTCCTGATCGACCTGGGCGTGACCAATAAACAGCATGAGCTGATTCCGGCGATGTCGCGCAAGTGGAAGCAGATCAACAAGTTCATCGAGGTGTTTTCCCACGCCCTGACGTCCTCGCCGTTGCAGCTGGATCAGCCGATCAAAGTGGCGGACTTCGGTTCGGGCAAGGGCTACCTGACCTTTGCCATCCATGACTACCTGCGCAACACCCTGAGCGCCGAAGGTCAGGTGACTGGTGTCGAACTGCGCGAAGACATGGTGACCCTGTGCAATGCCGCAGCCGCCCGACTTGAGCATCCGGGCCTGGATTTCCAGCACGGCGACGTGCGCAGCGTCGCGCCCAGCGCCCTCGACGTGATGATCGCCCTGCACGCCTGCGATATCGCCACCGATTACGCCATTCACATGGGCATTCGTTCCGGGGCGTCGATCATCATGTGCTCGCCGTGCTGCCACAAACAGATTCGCCTGCAGATCCAGAGCCCGAGCCTGTTGCGTCCGATGCTGCAATACGGCCTGCATATGGGCCAGCAGGCCGAGATGGTCACCGACAGCCTGCGCGCGTTATTGCTGGAAGCCTGTGGCTATGAAACCAAGGTTTTCGAGTTCATTTCGTTGGAGCACACCAACAAGAACAAGATGATCCTGGCGGTGAAACGCGCCGAGCCGGCCAAGCCTGCCGAGTTGCTGGCGCGGATCCAGGAGTTGAAAACCTTTTACGGCATTCAGGAGCAGTGTCTGGAAAGCCTGCTCCTGGCCGATGGATTTCTTGGCGACGCCGCTTAAATTGTCTGGCTGACCGGCTTGGGTGCAATGACCGTGGTCTTGCGCCCAAGAATCACGGTGATGATCACGCCCACGGCGAAGATCCAGGTGATGGGCTCGATATGTTCACCGAAGAACAGCCCTGAAAACGCCATGGTGAAGAAGATCTGCAGCAGTTGGACCTGGCTGACCCGGGAAATACCGCCCATGGCCAGCCCGGCGTACCAGGCAAAGAAACCGATGAACTGGGAGAACATCGCCACATAGGCGAAAGCCCACCAGGCGCCGCTGGAGATCGGGCCCTGATGCTGCGACGCCAGGTACAGCACCGGCCCCAGCAACAGCGGGGCAGACAGCACCAGTGCCCAGCAGATCACTTGCCAGCCGCCCAGTTCCTTGGCCAGGCGTCCGCCCTCGGCATAACCCAGGCCGCCGATGGCCACGGAAGCCACCATCAATAGGTCGCCGGTCTGAATGCTGCCCGCACCGCTGATCACCGCATAGCCCAGTACCAATGCACTGCCCAATGCCGCACAGGCCCAGAAGGCTTTTGACGGCCGTTCGTGGGACAGCCACGCCGCATAGATCGCCACGAACAGCGGTTGCAGCCCGTTGACCAGGGCGCCGTGGGAGGCGGGCAGGCTCTGCATGGCCCACGACGACAGTACCGGGAAGCCGATGATCACGCCGAGGATCACCAGGCACAGTCCTTTGAGTTGCGCCCGGTTCGGCCATTTTTCACGACGCCACAGTAATAGCGCCGCCGCTGGAACCGCCGCAAACAGGGCGCGGCCCAGGCCATTGAGCAAGGGGTTTACTTCATGCACGACGATGCGGGTCATGGGCAGGGTAAGGCTGAAGATCACTACGCCCAGCAGGCCCAGGACCATGCCGGTGTTTTCACGGGAAGACATGATTAAAGCTCGTTTTTTGTTATGTCAGAAAGAGGAACAAGGAATCTAGCCACAAAGCCTTGCCGGCTGAAATGACAGTTGCTGACAGAATCGTCCGTACAGTTTGTAAGAGCCTTCTTAAATATTTAATTGCCACCTCTAAATAGCGCGTTGGCGCGATATTCCGACATCTGTCGGGATGGGCAGCTGTGTGCCTGTCGGGCAGAGTTTTGCTGTTGTCCAGCAAATGTATTCAACCCGCCAGCCAAGGAGTTCAGGGTCAATATGCACAAGTTAACGGGAGCCGTACTGGCATTTTTCAGCCTCACTGCATGCACCGTCGCGCCGGTTGCACGGCATGATTATTCCAAGATGCAGCAGGATGTTTTTACCGATGTGGTCAAGGCGATTCGGGGTAATACGCGGCACCTGTCGAGCAACCTCAGCAAGGGCCGCGAGCTGTCCGAAGAGATCTTGCGGGGCAAACGTCGTGACGAGCTTGAAGCCTTGTTCCGTACCCCCGGCGGTAAGTGTCGAATGCTCGATACGGTCAATGTCATGAACTGTTCGGTGGAGCGCTGGTGGACCTATACCGATGTTCGATTAGTCGCCGAACGGGAGAGTATCTGTAAGCCGGGCATGGGTATTTTCTACACTTTCTATTTCGACGATGTCCGTCAACCCTCGGCACTCTTGTCGAAGTTCAACATGGATGTCCTGCATTACTCCCATTGTCCGGATGAGGCCACCCGTACAGGGGCGGGAGGGCCCCACGGCACGACGAGTCTGGTCATGCCCTGATTCGTTGCTCTGGATCAAGTCACTGTGCGGCTGCAACGCCGATGCTAGGAAAACTTCCCGGCCGGGCCGACAGCAGCGTAGCGATGAGGATCAGTCATGAGCAGCACCTTTTTCATTCCCCCCGTGAACATGATGGGCATCGATTGCCTTGACGAAGCCATGGAGGCGATTCGCAAATATGGTTATCTCAAGGCCCTGATCGTCACCGATGCCGGCCTGGCCAAAGCCGGGCTGGCGCAGCAGATTGCCGGGCTGCTGGTAGAGCAGGGCATCGATTCGGTGGTCTATGACGGCGCGCGGCCCAACCCGACTGTGGGCAATGTCGAGAAAGGCCTGGAGATGCTGGCTGCTCATCGCTGCGACTTCGTTATCTCCCTGGGGGGCGGCTCGCCCCATGATTGCGCCAAGGGCATCGCCCTGGTCGCCACCAACGGCGGTCATATCAGCGATTACGAAGGCGTGGATCGCTCGCAAAAGCCCCAGTTGCCGCTGATCGCTATCAACACCACAGCGGGTACTGCCAGTGAGATGACCCGTTTCTGCATCATTACCGACGAAGTGCGCCACATCAAAATGGCCATCGTCGACCGCAACGTCACCCCGCTGTTGTCGGTCAACGACCCGGCGCTGATGGCCGCGATGCCCAAATCGCTGACCGCCGCCACCGGTATGGACGCCCTGACCCACGCCGTGGAAGCCTACGTCTCCATCGCCGCTAACCCGATCCTCGCCGCCAACGCGCTGAAAGACGCCTGCGGCCTGACCAATCCACGCAAGGCCGATCAGGCACAGATCGAAGGCATTTTCCGCCGGGCGCTTTGAATCTTATTGCGCCCGGGATCGGCGGGGTCGCGGGCGCATTTTTCCAGAGGGCAGACCATGATAAAAACCAGCTCCAGCGACATCTGCGAAGCCGCCGACAACCTTCAAGGTTTTGTCGGTTATCACCGTAAGGCACAGCATTACATCGTTCGTTTCAGTGAGGATTCCTTCGGCATGGACGTCGCCGACGATGACATCACGCCAGCCAGCGAGTTTGTCTGGTCCCAAGCCCATGACGGGTTGATGAGCCTGGATCGTCAGCGCCTTGGCATTCTGTTCGAGCAGAATATCGACGACCGTTTGCGCATTACCGAGCCGTTGCGGGTGTATATGCGCCGCACTGATTTGCCGCAGATAGTGGTGGAACGAACGCTCAAGGCTTGAAGTGAGTCGACGCTGTTATGTGGGAGCCGGGCTTGCCCGCGAATTGGGCGACGCGATACATCAGACACACCGCGTTGATGCCTTCGCGGGCAAGCCCGGCTCCTACAGAAAATGTGTGCTTTTGCGGCTTAAATCACAAACCTCGCCACAGTAGCGCGTAAATCCGCCGCCAGGCGCGACAGATCATGACTCGCCGACCGGGTTTGATCCGACCCCGCCTGGGACTGAATCGCCACCTCACGCAGATTGACCAGATTGCGATCCACTTCCCGCGAAACCTGGGCCTGTTCTTCGGAAGCACTGGCGATGATCAGGTTGCTTTCGTTGATCTGGCCAATAGTCCGGGCGATCTGATCCAGAGCCGTATCTGCCGCAGTAGCGGTTTCCAGGGTGGTCTGGCTGAAGCTGCTGCTCAATTGCATTGACTCCACAGCCTGACCGCTGCTGCTCTGGATCGCACTGATCATCTGCTCGATTTCCTGAGTGGACTTCTGTGTGCGATGGGCAAGGGCGCGGACCTCGTCGGCGACCACGGCAAAGCCCCGACCAGCCTCGCCAGCACGGGCAGCTTCAATGGCCGCATTGAGTGCCAGCAGGTTGGTCTGCTCGGCCACGGAGCGAATTACATCCAGCACCTGGCCAATGTCTTGCGCCTGCGTCGCCAGCCCGGTTACCAGTTGTGTAGACGCCTGCATTTCCTCGCTCATGCGCTTGATGGCGTTGACCGTCGCCATGACCTGCTCGCGACCCTGGCGAGCGGCAAGGGTGGAATGCTTCGACGATTCCGAAGTGGACACCGCATTGCGCGCCACTTCTTCGGCGGCTGCGGTCATTTCGGTCACGGCGGTCACCGCCTGCTCGATTTCACCGTTCTGGCGTTGCATGCCGTGGGCCGCCTGATCGGTGACCTGGCTGAGTTTCTCCGAGGCGTCGACCAGTTGCAGGGCCGAGTTGGAAATCTGCTTGATGGTCTCGCGCAGGTTATTGCGCATCCCGGCCAGGGCGGTCAGCAGGCGGGACAATTCGTCTTTGCCTTGAATATCAATCGTGCGGGTGAAATCGCCTGCGGCCATGCCTTCGGCGGCTTTGAGCACACTGCCGATGGGCGCGACGATACTTCGGGTCAGCAGCCAGGCAAGCAGTATGGTCAAGGCCGCCGTCACCACAATCACCGCGACGACGCCGGTAAATGCACTGTCGTACTGATTTTTCGCGTTGCTGGCCGAAGTGTTGGCGGCAGATTTGTTCCACTCGACCAGCTTGCTGATCTGCTCGCTCATCTTCAGCGACGCGACGCGCATCTTGTTATTGAGCAGCGACAGCACTTCCTGCTGATTGTCCTGACGGGAAAAATCGACCAGTTGACCTTGCAGTTGCAGGTATTCAGCCAATACGCCTTTGAAGGTTTCGTACTCGGTTTTTTCTTCCGGGGAGTCGATCAGTGCGGCATATTTTCCCTGGAAACCCTTGAGCTTGTCGCTGAGTTCGTCGAGGCGCTTGTAGGTGTCGGTCAGGGTGGTTGCATCGCGGTTCATCGCCACCCGCAGCGAAGTGATGCGCAAGCGCAAGGTGCTTTCGGAAATGTCGCCCAGGTAGCCGATGCTCGGCAGCCAGTTGGTCGCCATCGAGGTGGACGCGTTGTAAATCTGACTCATGCGCATCAGGGCAAATACACCCAACAGCACGACCAGGGCCGCAATCAGGGCAAAGCTGATAAAGGCCCGTGGTGCGATGTTCACATTTCTAATCGACATGTTTTTTCCTCGTCAGAAGCATCAAGCGTGCCCGCACCATAGTGCTTGAATAACGACTTCAGGTGATGTCTTTGTTTACAGGTGAGGTATGTTGCAATGGTTTATCAAGGAGGATAGCAGGCTGATTCCTGGCGACCGGAATATTGAAACCCGGGTCGAAAATTTAAGGCTAATAAATCGCGTTATTGACCATGATGTTCATGGATGGCTGCACTGTTCAGTTATCTGATCTCTATCACGCCGTCGGGGCGATCGTGATCTGATATTTACGGTGCAGGAAGGCTGGGTCGCTTGCTTCGTCTATTGTCGCTCGGGCCTGCTCGCCGCCACCTTGGCCCATGGGCTTGCGATTTATGGGTTGGCAGTTGGCATCTATTAAATCTATACAGGAGCGTTCTTTAACTTCATCAATGGCTCTACTGGGTCATTACAATGAAAATGCATTTAGTTAGTGGGTTATATTGATAAGGGGGTTCTCATGATTGACCACACCGGCGTTATCGTCAGTGACTTCGCACAGGGCAAGGCGTTCTACAGCACAACACTGGCCGCCATCGGCTACGAACTGCTGCTGGAAATAACCGCCGCCCAATCCGGCAGCAAGGATTTCGCCGGCTTCGGCGAAGACGGCAAGCCCGACTTCTGGGTCAGCGGCGGCACCCCCAACCAGCCACCGATGCATGTGGCCTTTCGCGTAAAAAACCGGGCCACGGTAGACGCCTTCTACAAGGCCGCCATGGCCGCAGGCGCCATCGACAATGGCACGCCGGGCCTGAGGCCTCACTACCACCCTAATTACTACAGCGCATTTGTGCGGGACGCGGATGGGCATAACATTGAAGCGGTTTGTCATGAGGAGCAAACCTGACACCGCGCCGCCGCGCTGAAAACTCGGGCCCTGTAGGCGCTGCCGAAGGCTGCGAAGGTGATCTATCAGATACGCCGCTTTCGCAGCCTCCGACAGCTCCTGCATCAATCGCATTCCAATTCAGTGTGTACGTTTTGTTCGATACCTCAGGTGCTCAGCTCAACATGGATGGCTTGAATAACCCGGCACGATCAATCGTCCTGCCCGACAACATGAACTGCCCCATCCCTTGGTAATGCAGCGACTCGATCTCGTCAGCAGCGGCGCTGACATGGGCCTTCACCACTTCAAAGATAAACAGGTTGTAACGCTCCAGCATCGAGTCGTCATAAAGGCGGCACTCGAAGTTCGCAGGGCACTCGCGAATCATCGGTGCATCCACTTTGCTCGCCTTGGCTTTGCTCAGCTTGAACTGCGCAAACTTGTCCACTTCGGCACCGCTGCAATTACCAATGCCGACCACGGTATCCACCATTTCAGCGCTTGGCAGATTGATCACGCATTCGCCGCTATTGCGCACCATTTCATAGCTGTGATTGCCGCCCGCGATGATGCAGCCGACCAGCGACGGCGTGAACTCCATGACCATATGCCAGCCCATGGTCATGATATTGGTCTGGCCCTGCCATTTCGACGAGACCAGCACAATCGGACCGGGCTCGAGGAAGTGGCGGATATTGGCAACGGGGAAGTCTTTTTTCGGGCTTGAGCGTGGCATGGCGGGCTCTGCGCGTTGGATGAGGTCTCCATCTTGGCCACGAAAAGGCGTATTAGTTCATTGGAGTAGCCCAGCAGGCTGGGGTTTTTCCGTGCAACACCGAAGCAGTCGTCAGTCCGAAATTGCAGCCATCACTCGTTCTAGCAACTGCTCAGTTGGCAGCGCGCCATTAATCCTAATAAACGGCAGCACCAGCTGTTCGAGCCAGCGCTCATGCCGTGGGCGGTTGCGGCCAAACTGGGTGCCTTGGTCGTAATCAGCGGCCCACGATATGAACGCCATGTGATTGGCGTGCATATCTCCACCGGGCAGGATCCGCTCACCATAGCGCTGAGATTCGCGCGCTTTTAGCCGTTCAATTCGAACTTCTGTGGGCGTATCGATAAATACGACCAGGTCGGCGTCCTGAATCAGTTCGTCGCCCCAGCCATCCAGGGAGCCGGACAGCGCCCATTGGCCAACTGCAAGATCAGTCTTGAGCAGAGCGATTCTGTCAGTGGTGGAACGCGGCTGTTCGAAGGGGGGATCGGTGGGGTACCAGTAATAGTCATCAACATCGAAGTGCGGGGCCTGAAGCCGAAATGCCAAGGCCGCTCCCAGGGTGCTAACGCCGGCTCCAGAGGCGCCGATGATGTAAATCCGTTTGCTCACTGGCTGAGCTTCCGTAGAGTCGTCCATAATTTATAATCTAACCAAAACTTGCCACACGCCTGTAAAGGGCGCAGCTCAACTCAGAGCCGCAAGAACATGCACAGGGTCGTTGAGTATGGCGCGCAGTAGCGCACGAGCGGGCCCTTCGGGCTCACGTCGGCCTTGTTCCCAGTTGCGTAGGGTGCCAACCGCTACATCAATTCGCTTGGCGAAATTGACTTGAGAGAGACCGGTGGCCTGGCGAATCCTTTTTACCTGGATTGCATCGATATGGAATTCCCGTGATGGCTGACGCTCACCACGATCAATCTCATCCATCTGCGTCATACTTTCCACGAGGCGATCAAAGAGATGTTTTTCCATCATTTCCATCCTTTATTGATTGAGCGAAGCTGTGCCTTCTGCTTATCGGTCAGGGTGTCCGTGATCCCCTTTCGATAGATCAATATCATACGTATCTGGTGCGCCGACGCGACGTGATAGTAAATCACCCTGACGCCACCACTCTTGCCCTTACCACGTGCTGACCAGCGGACTTTTCGTAGTCCCCCGGTATCCTCAATGACCAAGCCTGACTCAGGGTGCGCCGCGAGGTGCTGCTGCAAATTGCAGTACTCTTCATCGGCCAAATGCTCCCGTACGTCCGATGTAAAAATGGGTGTCTCGATGAAGATCATGCGATGCCCACTATACGTCAATGGCGTACATTAATTCTAGGTCATACATCGAGCGATACAACGGCCTGTTGGGGACGTTGAGTGTAGGAAACACCGCTGTGGGTGTGGTGAAAACGCGGGGCAAAGCAGTGTTTTTTTCATGAATGCTATGTTGGTGAACGAGAGGAAACTCGTTGCGCCTTGAGTGAAATTTCCGAGTTTGTTCCAACCTATTGTTTGAGGTGATCGAGCGATTTATGGTGCGCCGTCGCTGCAAAATCAGCGACCGGATTTAGCGATCCGAACTTTGAGCACGCATCACCGTCTGCATTGGGCTAATCACGCCTGAAGCGAGCGTTATGGTGACTGTGTGTCGGAGACCTTCGAGTCTACCGGTGATTGCTCTAAGGCCGGTTCGCTAACCGCCACACAGTTGCCACCCCTATACAAACAATCACGTAACGGGTGGCCCGACTCAGGAGCCTCACCCTTATGGACCCCCAGATACCCTACCAACCCTGCACCGACACCTTCGAGCCCACGCTCTTTATCCGCCACCACCGCATGCTGCGCGCCATCACCCTGGACGCCCAGGCCTGGTTCCCGCTGATCGATATCGCCCGCCTGATGGGCATACGCCTGTGTGAGCGTAGCACCCTCAAACTCGACGCCGATCAACGCCGCATGGCCTGGCTGCTGAGCAGCGGGCACTGGGAAAAATGCCTGATGATCAGTGAGTCCGGCGTCTTCGCCTTGCTGATCCACCACTACATCCCGGAAAACCGCGCCCTGCGCCGCTGGTTGGCACAGGACGTCCTGCCCGCTCTGGATGCCGAACGCACAAAGGCCGGGCCGGCATCGGTTGAAATGCGTTGGCAGGGCGGTGTGATGAGCGCCCTGCGATGGCGGGGGGAGCTGTGGCTGAAAGTGCGGGATTTGCCGGAGTTGGTGCAGGTTCAGGGGGAGGCTATGCGCGGGTCGTTTTGGGCGCGGTTGGTGGGGAGCTTGTTGCGTTAACAGGGAGGCTGCGGACAGAAAAGGCATGGGACTAAAGCGTATTTCTTATGATCGCCCGGCGCCGAATCTGCCCGCTTGGTGCTACGGTGATGGCTCTCTGGCAACCACTATCGAGATATCCCTATGGAACCCAATTCGACAATTGATAACGTGCTACGCGTCGCGTTGGTTACAGGATCCACTTCCGGTATCGGTGCAGCCATTGCCCGTGCGCTAAGTCGGGCAGGCTATGCGGTGGTGCTCCATTCGCGAAGTTCTGCGGATACGGGGCGCGCTATGGCTGCCGAAATGAAGCAGGCTGTTTACGTGCAGGCTGATCTTGCTTTAGAGGCTGACAGGGTCAGGCTTATTAACGACGCTATCGCCGAGTGGGGGCAGCTCGACGTACTGGTTAATAACGCCGGTATCAGTAAAGTCATTGCGCATGACGACCTGACCTCCGCCAGTTCGGCGGTGTGGCGCGAGCTTAACGAGGTTAATGTCGTGGCGCCGTTCCATCTGATCGCACTGGCCGAGCCGGCACTGCGTGAAGCCGCCCGTTACCGTCGGGCAGGTAGCGTCGTAAACATCAGTTCGCATGCCGGTGTCCGTCCTAAAGGCGCCTCGATCCCTTACGCGGTAAGCAAAGCTGCGCTTAATCACATGACCCGTTTGCTCGCTGTGTCGCTTGGGCCCGATATCCGGGTAAATGCTGTGGCGCCTGGCTTGGTCGATACGCCTCTGACCGCAGAGTGGACCGATGCCCAAGCGTTGTGGCGAACTCGCGCTCCGATGCGCAGGAGCGCCAGCCCGGACGACATCGCAAAGGCGGTAGCAATGTTAATTGATTCGGACTACCTGACCGGCGAGATACTCCTGTCAGATGGCGGGTTGAACCTGACCTAGGTTTAGCGTGCTTCGGTGGCGCGGGTAAAACCTTCAACCGATCCTTCGCGACAGCCATCGCGTGGCGATCGCTTACATTTGTATGAATGCAGGACGAATACAGTGTCTGCGTATTTGACTATGTAGACGCATCGGTAGGGTGGCCTGCCGCACATGTAAAAAGGTTACAAGTTTTTCAGAAGAGGCGTGAAGCTTGGAAGGCGCTGGGAGAATCGCAGGGATACTGCTAAGGCGGGGACCGTCACCAGCCGCTATTGGATGTCCGTGGACTGCGCTGGAGACGTTTGAAAAATTGGAGCGGGTGAAGGGAATCGAACCCTTATTGGTCAAAAACACCCACAAGCGTGTAGCCGTGTAGTCGTCTTCTCCGCTCAACCCCTAGCAATCCGGGCACTCCGGCCCAGTCGTCACTGTGCACCTTGGTGCACGATCGCTCCGAGACGTCTTGGAGTCGAATATGACGTTGATCAGCCTCGTACCCCAACCATAGGCTATCATCGCCAGGCAGCAAATCGACTACGGCGAAATGGCCTATTTTCAAAACTGCCACTCCCCATCTGTACTCATACGCCGTCCCGGAATGCTTCTCTGCGACACCAAAAAGCCGCCTCGGTTGGCGCAGAGACGGGCCCATTACTCAGCTTTTTTGTGACCCATTTCTGACCGTATTAGGCTTCAAAGACGCCCCATCGTGGCAGCATAATCCCGGCGTTCTGTTCTTACTTTGAAGTATGCGGATGGATCTCGGAAACTCAATTATGCCCGACCAGTAACATCGACAACTCATTCAACTAATGGCACGATCCGCTGCAGTGTTCCAGGGCTGCTGAGCTTCGGTGATCCCTCGATCTCATATACGCAGTGCTCAATCACGCGTACCCCTTGAATTTGTAAATTCCTGACTAACGCCTGGCCTTTTGTTGATTGTCCTGAATTCGAATTTGCCGAAGTGAATACTAGCACCGGGGGGAGCACAACTCCGATCGCCTCTCGCGGACTGAGGACAAAACCCGCGTCCCAAGAGTACTTTGAAAACTCTTCGACCTTGATCGTCCGGAAGGTCTGTGCTTTAGACATAAAAAGATCATTTGCTCTGACACTCAAGATGCGAACCAAGGCATCATCCTCCTGCCTAAAACCAAGGGGAGAGAGTCGGATGAGGTCGCCTTTTTTTGGTACTTTCGTGTCTGATGGCATTGAGCAATAACGCCGATTCAGATAGTGCGAAAGATCCGGGCAATCGCAGATCACAGCAATGCGCTGGATATCTTCCATTTCAATTCGTGCCTCAATCTCAGCTATCTCTCGGAAACACTTCTGGATTTGTAAGTTCCCTTGCTGACGCACCTGAATATCAACTACAGAAAAGTAATGGGTCATATGGTCAACCGCTGCGTTATTCGGCAACGCGGTATCGATCAACGCGATCAGATTAATCGCGTTTCCCAGGCTCGACAGCAACTGAAGCATCTCGAATAGAGGTAGCTGATTGAACTGATGTACTAGAATCGCCTGCTCATGCGCTCCGTCGATGATTTCAAAGAAAGGAATATGCTCGTGGCCTAGTTGATCTGCATAAGCCGAACATCTGGCCCTTGCGATGGTCACCAAAGTAGGATCAACATTCGTCAAGAGCTCATAGACAGCACAGTACTGCCGGGTGAATTCAATGGCCGCCTTGATATTATCGTAGCGAACAAAAAGTACGCGCGAGTTGATGGCTAGGGTAACTTCTTCCACTATGCCGTAAGCAAACATGTCAGGGGTGAACGCGCTCAAACGATTAAACGCATTATCGATTTCTTTCTGGCTGTAAGTTGGATGAAAAGGCTTGCAAATTCGAGTGAGCTGATCGCGCACTGCGCTCTGCAGACGGTAGTTCGAGGCGAGCTGTATCAAGCTCCCGTTCGACACAATCCAACCATGCGCCTCGCAGAGCTGGATGACCTCGATTACGTCCGCCACCCCTTCACTGACCTCAGCACCAAATCCACCCCCGGCATCAGCCAATTCAACCCCACCAACTCCTGCAAAACACTCACCCATGCCGTTGCTCACGTCGACAAGGGTATTTCCCGTGAGTGACTGCCCTTCGAGATAGCGCAGCAGAGCCATGGCCGCTTTCAAAGCAGGTACCGCTTCAAAGCCTGGATGCGCCGCGAATGTGCCCTCATCTCCTTCAAGAAACGGTAGCGCTAGAAGTGGATTGGACAGGAGATGTTGCTCCGCGTCTTCTGGTAGGCAGTTCACCATCCTCTCGGCGGTGGTTTGTTCGAACCCCTGCGCCATGATTCTGCTCACAGCCCCCTGGAAGTCCATGTAGTCCTCCCACGCGAACTGCAGGTGAGCTGCGTGCGCTTCGCCAAGAAACCTTCCAAGGACGTATCGGTTGTGCTGATTCCTATCCTGATTGAGTAGCTGTCGCACAGCGCAACGCTCATGCAATGCTGCCTCTTCTAGCAATCTGCCAAGGCTCGGAGAAGGAGTGTGCCGGGGCAGGGTATTTTGCGTGCTGACGAAATTCGCCAGCGCCTTGCAGTCCATAAAGCCAGGATCATCTGCAGGCTCAATAGAGGCAATGGTCAACCCCCTACCGCGCTTAACAATCCTGGCCTGATAGGTCATTCCAGGGAACACGGGGTTGGAGGTTAGAGGCTGATCCAGTTTCGCCTTGAAGGAGATTCCGGAGCTCAGTGATAAGAGATGGATTTGACGGTCACCACTCAAGGTTAGGGCAACTTTACGGACGAAATAGTGCTTGGTCATGGTTGTTCACAACGGATGAAAGAGAACGAAAACGTGATAGGGAAGCCCTTGAGTCTCCACCTCCGCGTCGATCTGAAACCTTGAAATCCTGAAGCCCTAGAACCCGGTCAGAACGTGAGGATCTTCCCTGAGCGAACGATCTCCTCGCGGAAAGCAGCGCGAAGCAGGGCGCGGTCGGCATCCCGCAGCTGGATTCTAAGCAGTTGAATTTCGGTTCGAAGGCTTGCGAGCGATTTGTCGTACGGCGTTTGAGTCTTGGTTGAGCCGGGCCGAAAACGCACGTGCTCTAGCAGCAGGTCTGCGATCTGCGACAGCTCCTGTCCGCCACGGCCTGGATAGAAAACCTGCCTTGTCAGCCCCACTTTCCCTGCTAGCCATGCGAGGTTGATCTTGCTCCCTCGCATGGTCACCGCTTGCCCTAACTCAATGATCTCCAGGGCTACGATGCGCAACTTCTTTGCCGATTCCAGCTCAGGTGTCATGGCGCGAAGCGCCTCAAGCGGTGACAACTCAATACCTGAGTCATCAAGGGAGGCGACGTTGGACGAGGGGCCACTATTGGATTCGTGCACGTGTGGCTTTCCAGGTGAGATATGGGCCGAGGAGCTTGGAGTCGGCAATCAATTTGGGGATACCGCTGATATCCGAAAGGTCGAACAGGCCATCGTCGACAACCCGAATGGCCCGTTTGTGGTCGAGAATTTTATCCACGAGCTGACAAGTCAATTCGAACTCACGCTGATACTCAGGCGCTCCACTTGTTTTAGGCGTTGCGTCTGCAGTCCGTGCTACCGCTGAAGGCCTCGTGGATAGATCGTCTACAATGTTTCGGAGTTTGACGTTCTCCTGCTCCAGCTGTGCGTTGCGGATCATGACCGGGTGCAGCGGGTCTATCTCCAGGTTATATGGCGATGCGTATAGCGTCGCCTCTGTAGTGGATAGGTCGCCCACCAGCTCGGGAAATCTGTCGAGACACTTCCTGTATGACTTGTCTTGCCTCAACAGGAGCGAGCGGTGGACGTTGCAGATTCTCGAAACCTCTTCTGCTAGATGACTGATTTTTTCGAATCGATCACCGTTCTCCGACAGCATTTGTAAAGCGGCATTGATACGGCTAATCGTTGCCCGAAGCTGCGCAGCACCTCGTTGCTCCTTAGGACTGGTTTTTTGACTTTTCCTCTTCATTTTCAGTGGAGACTTGCCATCGCTTCGACTCGGCGGGCTAGTGAAGAAGGCTTGCTTAGCGCGTATGCGGATATTTCTTCAAAGGAGATCCCTGTCCCGGCCATGATGGACAAGATTTGGCCGATGTAGATTTCCCTTTCGTCAACCGGTTGGGTGGCAATATGCATATAATCAGGGTTGCGGATCAGCTCATCCAAGATCAGCGGATAATGCTCTGCGGCGAAGCCAGGGAACTGTGACTCATCGATCAACATTGAAACGACGCGTTGTTTGGGGTCATTCATATCGACACTGTGACGGATGGCGTTCGCCAGATCGCGATGCCGTGTGATGTAACCGTTCGGAAATTTCTCGTCTCGCCAGTTTTGCTCCAAGATTTGGATGGCTTGTCGGTACCCGGCTTGCTCTAACATGCAGAGGGAGAGGTCTTCATGAATCACTGGAATTTCCGGAGATTTGGGCTGAAGTTTGTGTGTTTTCTGAAGCCTGGCTTTCAACTGGTCGGCACGATTCGCAAAGTCACGAACTTTCGCGTTCAAGCCTGGTAGGTGATCGATCCCGTATACGGCGTATGTGCGGATTCCACAGCCATCCGGCCACCTATTCCATGAACATCCGGCCACTGATTCCACGATGATCCGGCCACCCATTCCACGGTCATCCGGCCACCCTTAAGGCAGGCAGCAACGCAGGATTAATTCACTACCATCGACCTCTTTTATCGAAGCAGAGAGGTCGTCGTGGAGCGGTTATCCATGCGTAAGATTCGAGAAGTGCTACGTCTCAAATTCGAGGTCGGCCTATCTGCCCGCCAGGTCGCTATCAGCTTGCAAGTAGGTCGAGCTAGCGTCGGTGAGTACCTCAATCGCTTTGCTGCCAGCGGTCTTACCTGGCCGTCTGCGCTGACTGACGCCGAGTTGCAACGGCATCTTTTTCCGCCGCCGCCCGCTGTCCCCAGTGATGAACGTCCGGTACCGGACTGGGTTCATGTCCACGCCGAGCTACGCCGCCCCGGCGTAACCCTGGCCCTGCTTTGGCAAGAGTATCGGCTCACCCATCCGCAAGGCTTCCAATACAGCTGGTTCTGCGAGCACTACCGCCTCTGGGCCGCCAAGGTCGACGTGGTCATGCGCCAGGAACACCGTGCCGGCGAAAAACTGTTCGTCGATTACGCGGGTCAGACCGTGCCGATCATCGACCGGCGAACCGCAGAGATCCGCCAGGCCCAGATTTTCGTCGCCGTCCTCGGCGCCTCCAGCTACACCTTCGCCGAAGCCACCTGGTCGCAGAAACTGCCCGACTGGCTGGGCTCGCACGCCCGCTGTTTTGCTTTTTTCGGCGGCACCGCACAGATCCTGGTGCCGGATAATCTGCGCAGCGGCGTGACCAAGGCACATCGCTACGAGCCCGACATCAACCCCAGTTACCGCGATCTGGCCGAGCATTACGGCGTGGCCGTGCTGCCCGCTCGCTCGCGCAAACCCAAGGACAAATCCAAGGTCGAAGTCGGCGTGCAAGTGGTCGAGCGGTGGATCCTGGCGGTGCTGCGCAACCGCCAGTTCTTCTCGTTGGGCGAACTCAACACAGCCATCGCGCTGCTGCTGGATCGCCTCAATCAGAAGCCCTTCAAGAAACTGCCCGGCTCACGCCGGTCAGCCTTCGAGAGCATCGACCAACCGGCGCTGCAAGCGCTGCCGGAACACCCTTACATCTACGCCGAGTGGAAAAAGGTACGGGTGCACATCGACTACCACGTCGAAGTCGACGGCCATTTTTACTCCGTGCCATACCAACTGGTGAAACACCAACTCGAAGTACGCCTGACCGCGCAGACCGTCGAGTGCTTCCACGCCAACCAACGTGTGGCCAGCCATCTGCGCTCGCCCCATAAAGGCCGCCACACCACCCAGATCGAGCACATGCCCAAGAGCCACCGCGAACATGCCGAGTGGACGCCGCAACGGCTGATCCGCTGGGCCGAGCAGACAGGGCCGAACACCGCTGGCGTTATCGCCTACATCCTCGAACGCCGAATCCATTCGCAGCACGGCTTCCGCGCCTGCCTGGGCATCCTGCGCCTGAGCAAACAGCACGGCGAAGAGCGGCTGGAAGCCGCTTGCCAGCGTGCGCTGGCACTGGGTGCATGTAGCTACAAAAGCCTCGAATCGATACTGCGCCAAGGACTGGAACGGCTACCGCTGGCCCAGCAAAACCTGCCGTTACTGCCCGACGAGCACATCAACCTGCGTGGCCCCGGCTACTACCACTGACCTGAAAAAGGAGCACGAACATGCTGCCAAATCCGACACTCGACAAGCTACAAACCCTGCGCCTGCACGGCATGATCAAGGCGCTTGGCGAACAACACGCAACGCCTGACATCAACGATCTCAGCTTCGACGAACGCCTCGGCCTGATGGTCGACCGCGAGGTGACCGAGCGCGAAGACGCCCGCATGACCACTCGCCTCAAAGCTGCGCGGTTGCGCCACAACGCCTGCCTGGAAGACATCGACTACCGCAGCCCGCGTGGCCTGGACAAGGCCATGATCCTGCAGCTGGGCAGCGGCCAGTGGCTGCGCGACGGCCTGAACCTGATCATCGGCGGCCCAACCGGCGTAGGCAAAACCTGGCTCGCCTGCGCGCTGGCCCACAAGGCCTGCCGCGACGGCTACAGCGTGCGCTACCTGCGCCTGCCACGCTTGTTGGAGGAACTGGGCCTGGCCCACGGCGACGGCCGCTTCGCCAAACTGATGGCTGGTTATGCCAAGACCGACTTACTGATCCTGGACGACTGGGGCCTGGCGCCTTTTACCGCCGCGCAACGACGCGACATGCTTGAGCTGCTGGACGACCGCTACGGCAACCGCTCGACGCTGGTGACCAGCCAGATGCCGGTGGACAAATGGCATGCGCTGATCGGCGATCCGACCTTGGGCGACGCGATCCTAGACCGGCTGGTGCATAACGCTTATCGGATCGAACTGAAGGGCGAATCGATGCGCAGGCGCGCAACGAAATTGACGGCGACAGAGACTTCAGACTAACAATGCAAACCTGCGTCGCTGCGCTCCGACTGCCCGGCCGGATGACCGTGGAACAGGTGGCCGGATGTTGGTGGGCTGGGTGGCCGGATGGCGTGGAATGCGCAGCGTATGGACAGATGCCGCATGTTCGAGTGATTTTGGTGAAATCCACTAGCTTTTTAGGGCAGTCGCCAGCGCGTGGACACATGCAGTAATCCATAAACTTCATGCGTCGGTTTTTGTCGCTCGCTATCAGGTCGACACCCGTCTCGTCTACATCCATGATGTCAGGGATTACCGAGATCAGATGCTGGTCGCGAATGACAGCTTCCCTATTTTGCGCCCAGCCTTGCATCAGTGCGGACTCAGGTGAAGAGGGGGCTGGAGGTCGGCCCATGAGAGCAGCAAACGCGCGGTCGGACACGCTCATATTGGCTGCATCGATGCGTGCAATCGTTTCCTGTGAGGTTGGAACCACGTAATGTGCGGTGATATGTTTGTTGGCATGACCGACCTGTCCGCCAATGATGGCGTAGTCCAGGAACGCGTATAGCCTACGGTGAGTGACCCATGTAGCTCGTAGTGCATGCGGTGTGTGCACCGCCGACCATTCCCCGCTGTTGTCGCATTCGACGAATGTATGTCGACGTTCAGCGGGAACAAAGCTGTTGTAGATTTCTTGGAATCCTCTCAGGATTTGGATCCACTTAAGGTTGTAAGAGCTGTCGGAAAAAGGAAGGCCTTTTCCCTTCCACGGACTACGAAATAGGGGATGAATAAGGTCGTAATTGCTTTGGTTTTTAGGGTCGTTCTGGTAGGGGATGCCGTCGTATTCGGCTTGGTAGTGGTTGATTTGGAAATTACGCTCCTGAAGAAGTACATCCATGACTTTGTACGGTAGGGTTACGGGCCGGCTGTTGCCACTTTTGTCAGTGTTTACAAATAGGATGCAGCTTCCGATGCTGCCTCTCAGGGATGGGTCGTAATACTTGTCAAAATCCCTGACGTCGAGCCACTGGCAGTTCTGCAACCTTAGTCCCGAGAAAAGCGCGATCGTGAGCATCCTGAGCTGAGAAAGCCAGGGGACAGAAATATAATCCTGAGACGTCTGATACTTTTCATTGCGCCACGAATAGGCATTGATGACCCTATCCAGTGGGATCTCTATCGATTCGGATGTGTCGCTTGGGCTCCACAATTTCAGTGTGTAGGCAATGCCAAATCGTTTGAGGTCGATCCAGGTGCTATTTCTGATCTCCGTTATTTGATCGTGAGTGTAAGTACCGTTGAGGCAGTTGTTCTGGAGCTCAACGCCAATGGCATCGAGTGCCAGCATGTACGCCTCAACCATCAGCATGGAATCAATTGGCAGAGGGATTTTGTCGCTTTTTCCTGAGGGGCCACTCCCGTTTGAATCCAGGCTCTTATTGACTGGATTCTTGTACAGACTGTCAACCAGCACTCCGCCGTCTGGCCTTATCTCAGACGCATTAAAGATAGCGACCTCGAAAAATCGAAAGACAACGTTGATGAAGGTAGCTCTGGTCTTCTGCGTCCTTTTGAGATCGTAAAACTGGAGCAAGGTGAGAGGGAGTTCCGCCTCTGTTTTTTCAAGAGGGTGGGTGAATGTCGTTTGGTTCTTGGTGCGTCGCCAAAATATGGAGCGGTAGAAGTTTTCGATGAATTCGGGGAATTCGACAGCGCTCTCGGGATGCTTTTTGAGCCAAGCTGGAAGGTAGATCCCCAAGTAGTCCATCAATATATGAACATAGCCCACTTCTTGTCGGCGGGGGGCAATATTCAATTTTTCTTCCACGTGGGCCAGATGGAGCTCGCCGACCCTTGCCCAGCGACTCAGTTTCTTGACGATTTCTGGGTCGGCTTCCGGGCGGTAGAACTCTTCGACCCATTGATAATTATCTCTTGAGCGGCGCTTGCGCCAAGGCAAGATTGAGTATTCTTCAGCGGAGAGGACGTTTAGTGCATTCCTGATATTGGTTTCTTCTTGACGTTCTTTCTTTTCGGCCTCCTTTTCTGCCTTGCTCTTGCGGCCATCCATACCTGTCTCATAGCGAATTCGATTGCGCCGAAGATATTCGCCCCTTGATGCCTGATCTGCCAACTTTCCCCAGTATTTTACGAACTGTTTGTAGGTTTTCCTGTGTTCTTCGCTGGAAACCTCGACCAACGTCATACTCAAGTGAGCATGATAACCTTCCAATATCCGAGCTTGCTCTGGGCTTACGATATGTGGGTACTGTTTTGCGAAACAGTGAACCCAGGCCAAGTACGAAAAATCGTTTGTTTTTGCTCCCCGGGAATTGCGGATGCTGCGCTGTTTGTCAACAACGGCAGGAGCAGAGTCCCAAAGCTCGGTGAAGTTCACGTCTTGTGGTTTATGCCAGTTAACACGATACTGGAATGCCCGGGTGCTCCGATGAATGAATTCCGTTTGGGATTCGGAAACGTCGTAAATAAACGATTCCGACTCGGATTTGAGATCAGGATATTTAGCCCACACGCCACTTACTTTGAAGCTGTATGGAAGAGTGACTTTCCCCCTGGCCCACAACTGGACGAACATGGCTCGAAGTGGGACGCGAAGTCCCTTTACCTCCACGAATTCGGGTTTCTCAAAGCCCGTTAGCTCGGTATACAGACGTTTGGCCTGCTCTTTATCCTTCTCTTCGCTTTCGGAGGCGATGCAAAGTTCATGCATCATATTGATCTCAGCAGTCGTCAGGCGACGACCTTTCCGGCGCCTCAGAAAAATGGAGGCCGCTACACGTTGCCTGGCCTGCCAATCCTGCATGAGCTCGGGATTGGCCTTACCGGGGCTGGTCTCGCAAGCAATCGCTCGATTAGCCAGCTCTTGCAGGAGGGTCGCAGCGCTATCCAGGGCGTCAGCGCTGTGAAGGATCGGGTTATCAGTGGTATTGATCACGCTGATGGGCCCTTGCTCAAAAGCGCTTCGCTTAGACGGGCATAGGCTTGGCCACGATAGAAATCGATGTCCTTCCCCGCACCATGGTCGTAGATGAGCTCATTTGAGGCATCGACTTCTACGAGCGTATGTATACCCAAATCTGAGGCATAGATCTCTGTGCTTTTGAGGCTGGCGTGTCCCATCAGCAGTTGGATCTCAGGGAGATCGAGCCCTGGTTTAGGCCGACCCGGAATCGTCACGTAGTTGCGCGCCCAGATACCAAAGGAATGACGAAAGTCATGGGAGCAGTAGTTGCCTTGGGGAGCTTGGAAATTAAGTTTGCGTTGGGTCGCCTGGATGCGCCGGTTGATCGCCCGGTTGACGCTGCTGGATTTGAGTTCGCAGAGAGGTATGCCGTAGGTATCAGCATCGAGCGAAAGCAAAAGCCATGGGCTGTCGGAATGAGGGCGGACAGCCATGTATTCACCCAGTTTTTGCCAAAACTTGGACTTGAAAGGCTCGAACATCGTTACGACGGCAGTCTTGCGGCCCTTGAATCCGAAGCTTTCCTTGTTCGTAGTGTCACGCAGGCCATGGGGATCTTGGACGCGAATCGTCCTGTTGGTGACGTCAACGTCCTCCAAACGAATCCCAACCGATTCAGAGACCCTGAGGCTTCCTAGCCCTAACGCCCAGATCAACCCATCTATGGGGGTGGGAGCGTGCTCAAGCATAGGGAGAATATGAGAGATGCCAATGTGTTTGGCTGTTCGGGTTTTGTCGGCTTTTGGGGGGCGCAAGCCTCCATTGGTCGTCCTCGTAGCCGACGAGAGATTGGGTTTGACCTGTAGCGTATTTGCGTGGATCTGTGCCATTTCTTGGGAGCTGCGCACCCTGGGCTTCAGTTCTGGGAGTGCCCTCATTTGTATCTGAGGCGTGAGGTCGGTCAGGACGGAGATCATTTCTGCCTGCTCAAAAGTGATCTCGCTGCAGACAGCCAGCATAAGATTGGCTGCAGTGATGTACTGACCGGCAGATTTCGCAGTGATCGTCGTGCGTCCTGTCCGAATGAATGCCTGGCGGACAATCGCGTCTTTCGCTTCAGCGCCCTCAACGAGGTAGGACGAAAAGAGGTGCATGGTTTTCGAAGCTGTGGCCGAGTCAAGCCTGCCAGAGAGGGCGCCGGTTTCGTAGAGAAATTCAGCGAACACACGCCCACCTTTTTCCATTGCGAGTGCTGAGTTGCGCTTGTAGCTGATGCCGATCTCACCCCAGAGGTGCTCGGTGAAGTCGTTGTAGAAGCCCAGTGGGGCACCTGTGGCCGTTTCGTATAGCCTTGGCGGCTCCAATTTGATTCGGGTCAGGCTCTTCATTGGCGCGATGCTGTAGCCTGGAAGGGAGGACTGCGTTGTAGCTCTAGCTTTTGGCTTGGACGTACTCTGGCTGTATCCAATCGTCGATTTACGCATATATTGACAAGTCTCCGGAATGGTGTTATAATCTCACGGACCGGATGGTATTTACTGTAAAGTAAAATTTGAAATAGCAAAAAGTGCTAAAAAATGCGCTTTATATGTTATTTAGTACCTTTTTCTTTTTTAGTCCCCTATTTTCAGTGCTTCTGCGATCGCTGCCATTCTGTCCGCGTTCGCCAGCGGGCCTGCCTGTAACCTCTTTCTGATCGCAAGATCACGACTAAAGATCTCGGCTGGTAAATATTTTTAACAGTCCTTCACCCATTGTGTTGGTTAGTTTCGGTGCATCATGTAAATAGCACGCATCCGACAAGCGGTCATGGCTGCACCTCATAAAAACGATTGAAAGCTTGATTGAACCCGGCGCGTCCGTGGATGCCCCCAAGGTTTGCGGTACGTTGTCCTGACATGGCGGATCGCACCCAGATTGCTCAGGCCCCAATCCTGGTTGGCCTCGCGCTTGTGCATTCATTTGATGATGGGAACTGGCATGTCAGGTGGCGGAACCGAGAAATTAGCGAGGCTCGTAGGACTCGCCTCTGTCGGTGTTGAAAGAGGCAGGCGTCAAAATCGGCATTTGCTCGAATCTTGCCAGCCCCTATGGCCCTGAAGTTCGAGAAGTCCTCTCGCTCAGATGGCTACGCTTTCAGCTATGAGTTGGGAGCCATGAAGCCCCCCAGTATTTATCATCTGGTTTGCCGACAGATGGATGTGAGCCGGGTCACTATTTCAGTAACGGATTAGGGCGGGTGCTTATGATTGGTGACTCACTAACCTGCGACCAAGATGGCCTGCGCGCGATGGACATTGCCGGTTTCTATCTGGATCGGACAGGTCTCGGAAAAATTCATGATCTGATGCAGTTCGCTGAGATAGTGGTCGCCCATAACGGCCAGTAGCTCATTTGATCGTCTTCTCGATTAGTCAGCATCTCTCCCGCTGGGCGCCTTTCGATCTACTGAAATGAGTCAGTAAAGTACTGGCCAATCCAACGCCTCCAATCTCTCCCGGAGGTTCCTTCCGTACTCAGGCTCGATCTGGATGGCATATGCTGCCAATCCCATCAGGTGATTGCGCATGCCTACGACTGATGAAAACCCCCGTCGCTCAGCATGTACCAATGGCCCGACATCTCCGCGTTCCAGATAGTACATGTGCATCCGCATTTTCATTTTGAACGCACGGGTCAGCCTAGGCTTATCCTGATCAACCTGTAGCCCTAGGACGATTTTTCGGCTTCTTGGGGAAGCGATCATTGTCTTCGCAACGTTGGGCATGAAGCCAAAGCGGCGAAGGAGGGCGTAAGCCTCGTTGACGATTTTAATAGCAGTCTTTCGATCAAACTTGGGATCTGATGTGGAAAAGGTCAGGTCATCCGCATAACGGGTGTAAGTCAGCCCGAGTCGATCGGCTAGGGTAGTCATCAGCGTGTCAGCTTCTCTCATCACCAAGTTGGCGAGCATCGGACTTGTTGCGGCACCTTGGGGAAGATGGCCAATGTCACGCGATGCATATCCGGGAATTTTGGACTTGGACAAAGAGATCTTTCTGCGCCATTTGATCGCGCGGCGCAGGCGACTGAAATTACCATTGCGTGTGCATAGGCGTGACAGCTCGAATGCCACGAGAGGCTGATAGCCCAGGCTGCGAAAAACGCGGTAGCAGTCGACTTCTGATATCGATTCAAAAAATCGTTGAACATCTACTTTGATCAACCACCGGCTGGCGCAATGTGGCGCTGTCGCATCTACCAGCTTAGAGCCTGGCGCGAAGGCTGTGCTGGCAGCATTTGGTCTTGCCTTTGAGAGCACGTGCTGAGCGATCCACCGCTGTGCAGTTGCCAGGCTTGGAGGAGGAACGCATATCACTCGGAAAGCAGTTGGTATTCCAGGCCGGGCCCGCTTTCTTACGCGGAAAATTTTGTAAGACTCGATATCGCGCGTGACGTAATCGCGAAGGTGTTTGTAAGGTACCTGAGTCAAGTGAGCGAGGTGGTTGAGCGTCAGTATTGGCGGAAGCGATGAGTGGACAGCCACCGTCCTGCTAGAAGCGGCGATCGCAGCTTCCATTACAGACACAGGAACATTGGCTGCGCCTGGAGCGCGGCGGTAGTGTTGAGGCGTCCAATCCTTCATCTACTTTGACACCCGGAGGGTGAGTGCTCACGCCGCAGTCGGAAGGCCACACCACCAAACTGCGGCGTGAGCGCTTAACCGCAAGCAGGAGCTAGGACATAGGGCAGCAGTAGTCTGCGCCCGGTGACGAGCTGAGTATCCAACTCATCATGGCAGCAACATTCTAGGAATGTACGCCGAAGCTAGAATCTAGATTGGATGCCTCAACGAGGTGGGATAGTACGGTGCTGGGTCTAGGTTGCCAACAGACATCGACGCTTCGGCGCTATGCTCTTGTTTTCTGGCATGGGCGAGCTGGCCGTAGCCTTGGTCGGTAAGCCTGCGTTGCGAATCAATCCACCCGTATTGAGTGATTTTCCAGAGTAGATTCGTCACCTCATAAGTTTTCAGGCCGGTTCGATGGGCAAGCATCCTGTCATTGAGGCGCAGAGGTTGTAGCAGGGCGCTCAACAACAAGAAGATCTGTGCGGTGTGTAGTTCGGAGTTCAAAACAGCCTTCGATTTGGCCAGACTTTTATCCCCAAGGTTGTCCAGGCGCACACTGATCTTGTCTGCCGTCAAATCGATCCCGAATGCGTCTTTACTGATGCCTGTAGAAACCCTGGCCGGGAACAATGGCGTCCAGGCTTTTTGCTTATCGCGAGAGGCCTTGTGGAACATCAGAGGGACGTTGTTTGGTGCGCCGTGTGCGAACACAAGCAAGGCTCCACCGCTGCCATATCCAAGACTGGGGCCGCTCCAGACCCAAGGGGGGTGACCTGGCTCTCCATCAGTTGGGTCGTACGTGGTGCAGAGCATTTTCATTTGCTCCGCTTCTTTGCGGGGAAAGCTGGTGTCGATCGTTGGGCAGGGGAGGACAATATGGATTGCGGGTTTAGAGGGATGCCTTGCGACCCAGCGCTCGCCTGATTCGGTAGCAGAGTACGCCATGACGGCAAATTTTATCAGTTTGCCTGACCACCAACTGCGGACAGATCTCACAAGCCAGGCAGCTTCCAGATAGCGAGATGCTCGATCGCCACTGCCAATCAAATCCGTCACAACCCAAAACGCGCGTGCGCGTTTCTTGCGTATCTGGTCGGGGCCTGGGTGGTTCAGAAATTTGCCAGGATATTCTTGGCAGAGCTGAGAAATCATCTGGGCAACGATCCCTTCGCTGCCAACCGAAGGGTCATATGCTTTGGTAGGTTTGACCGCATCTGGCCCTTTTGAACCGATGGCTCGCTTAACCTTTCGTTCGGCTTCCTTAAACAACCGGTGCGGCTTTCCAAAGCGATGCCTAAGCTCACGCTCGGCATAAAGAGCGATTGCTCCCTTAACCTCTGTACTTTCTCGAAGCAGCATGAGCCGCATTTGGTCTATGAAGTCATCTCTTGAGATGAAGGCAAACGCTTCCAGCAGCTTTTGGGCTCGCGCCCGATCACCCAGCTGGAACTGCTGTAGCCAAGCTTTGGCCCGGCCATCCGTGGCTATGGCTGTTGGCTTGATCATTACATTGCCCCCGTGAAATCACCTGCCGCGATTGAACGGAATCACAACTCCAACTTCTTCTGCTGCTCTTGTCACTGAAACCGTGGGACTGCTCGCACTCTTCAGCTTGGCAAAGTGCACCACTTCAGCATTGCCACTGAGGTAACGCAGCGGCAAGCCAGTTAGCATTTCGATGTCAGTATCTGACAAGCCAATGTAGGCAGAGACGCCATTAACCGGCAAGACGCCAGAAGATGCCAGCAGTTCGATAGTGCGTCTGAGCAAGCGCGTCTGTTCAGTAGCACGCCCTTCATCACCGGGCTCTGCCTTCACACCCCAACGAGCTGAGCGACGCTTGAACAAAAGGCTTTTTGCATCGTCATCAATCACGCCCAATGCCCAGAGGCGCATGACCATTGCAGCCACAGAGACACCCCAGCGCTGCTTAAGCAGAAGAAGGCTGTCCAGGGTGACTGGGCTTCTGACTTCTGCGGCAAACGTTTCTGCTGGGAGCAGGAAGGCGCCTGCGAAACGGTGCGCCTGGTCTTCCATCATTTTGTGGCGAACAGGGTCAGTCGAACGCTCGATTCCTTTGTGCAGTATCAGGTGACCAAGCTCGTGAGCTAAGTCAAAGCGGCTGCGAAAGCCGTTTTGCTTATCAGCAGAAAGCAGCACAAGCGGACGGTTCAGCACCTGACTCCAGGCCGACAGTCCTTCAATGGTCGCGATGCCTGTTTCTTCCCGCACGAGGATCACGCCTGCCCCTTCAACCGCCATGGCCAGGTCAGGAACTGCACGACGACCGAGCCCCCAGAGTTCGCGGCATTCATCAGCTGCTTCCTCAATGTCTGCACTGGTGATCTGCTCGGGGTCTGTGAACTTACGTTTGGGCAGGTTCACCTCTGGGAAGTCCACGAACTCACTCAAGGCTAGCGCGATATCCTGGGCCCATTCGAGGCGCGCTTCGAGCATGGTTCGGGCGCTGGCATGCGTGGAAGCATTACTTCGGAACAGGGGGAGAGAGCATTTCTCAGGAATAGGCCGGGTGAACCATTCCGGGGCCACGTTTATGACCTTGGAGAGGTTGGCCAGGGCCTCAGCCTCGGGGGACTGCTGGCCGCTTTTCCACTTGCTCACGGTAGCGGGGGATACCCCCACCATGCTTGCCAGTGCTACTTGAGAAAGGCCGCGAGCCGCGAGCGCTTGTACAAGCCGCCCTGGCTCAAACCCTGTTATTCCACGAGTCATTCTGTATCTTTTCCAGTTTCGGTTTGGTCTGTTTCGAGCAGACCTGTTTTGAGTTTCGGTACTGCCAAGTCGCGTTGCTGAGGTACCTGGTCATAGCGAGGCAGGAACTTCTTTACCGGCTCACGAAAGAGCCAACCCTTCATCTCTGCATCCGGCACGGCAATATGAATTTCCAGCGGTGCTTCAGGGTGGTTGGTCAAAGAACCGCTGAAACATGCTACGAAAAAGAATGTGCCAGTGGTGATAGGTTCCGGAGCGAACAGCGATGGCTGAACGAGTTGCGTCATTGCCAGATTCGCTTCCGCGAGCTGCCGGCGAATGGCGCCGCGACGAATGTTATTCCACAGCGTGGACGACATGTTCACTCGACCGAATTTGAAGATGCCGGCTTGACCGACAACAACGCCATTGCCTTTGATAGGAGTATGGACAGCTTCAGCGGCGCGCAGAGTCTCTTCAAATGATTCGTTCATGTGGAACGCTCGCATCTGACCAAGCGCATTCTTCCGATGCTTCTCGTCCATGTCTTTTGTAGCCAAATAGGCACGAAGGGCGCCCACGTCAACGGCATCCTCGACACCCATGATCAGGTTTCGTGGGACATTTTGGATCAGCAGTTCGGGAATGGAGGCTTGGTTTTTTTTGATCATAGATGCGTGCTCTGGTTTCGAATATCGGGATTATACCCTCAAAAAGTTTCGTGTAAACGGGTTTTGGTGGGCTATCGTTCGTCTTGATGGTTTTTGGGCCTCATATGTATTTGATACGGCTCTTGTCATGGGGCGCGTCTTCTAAACTCATTGGCTTGGCGAATAAGTCCCAACGATTCCTGCGCATTTCATTCGCTTGCGGTTGGATGCATGTGCAACTGAGGTCAAAGAGGGAGTGGATGAGTAATTGCTTGTACTTGACCACCCATTTGCCTTCGACTTGACCAGTCGTTTGCTTCTGAATTGACCAGTCCACTGGCCGACCCTGACCGGAGGAAATCGGCCAGAAGCGGCCAAATCCGGAATGGCCAGGCAGGCTGAACATCGGGATGTTTACACAGGGACGCGCTTTTTATGATCGGGTTCTAACCTTGATCCTTGCAAGAGGTTTTGCACAGCCCTGGTCAGAAACGGCCTGTCGTAACCTGCACCTCACACCTAGCCCACTAACGAATAAGAGGGTGTGGAAACCTTTGCGTCAGGCATATACAATCGCCCTAACAGATGTCGTTAAGCCATCATCGAAAGCTCAGTTAACTCAGGGATGTGACTTTTGGATTATTATATACGGCGAGTTGTAATTTCAGATCTATTTGAGGCGGGGAATAACTATCGAATAGATTTTGCCGAAGGGTGCAACTGCATATTCGGCCCTAACGGCACTGGCAAAACAACAATTATCAACTTGATCGTGAATTCGCTATCTGTAGACTTGGAACCCCTTTCCAGGATTTCTTTTGGCTCCATCACAATATTTCTTGCCAAAACCGGTCAAGTACGAGCCTTTAGGTATTTGCATTTAAGTCGACGAAAAAAGCTTCAAGGCCTTATAAGTCTTTATTATGAATTTGAAAGCGCCGTGACCTATGCTTTTGAAATAAAGATCAGGGGGGGTGTTTCTAGAGCTGTCGAACGGTTAGATGATAACTCTCCGGAGGAGTTGAGAAACACAATTCGAGAAAAGCTGAACTTAACTCATGTACCGCTTTTACGCATGCACGATTCAGAAATAAACTTAACACGTGATAGCGGTGATGAATTTTTACAGACAATGCTTCGTCAGAAGCACATCTCCCAGTCGCAGATTACTGAGATCTTGGATCCGAGCGTAAAAGTTCTTAACTCTTTAGAGCGCCAATTTACAAGCGAAGCAAATACAGCTCGGAAGAAAATTACTGAAAAACTTGATGACTTACACTCAAAGATCATCGAGAAAGTCATGATAGACGAAAGCCTCGTCAGATTAAGCAACAAAGCTTTGTCACGTGCTCATAAGGCTATGAACTCTGACTTCTTGGAAGACGTAGACGTTTCTGCTTACGTTAGAAAATTAAGCGAGGCTCAAATAAATGTGCCAGAGAATAAGATTAAAGAACACTTTTCGATATGGAAACAATTAAACGATAACGTAAGGGATGCATGGAAGCTGATGCGATCTCTGAGTTCGTCAGAGCCAGGGAATAAGAAGCATAACGAAGCAGCCACTAAGTTCAATTCGTCATACCACAGCCTTATTGCCATGAGCAATTTCAATGACAGATTTCTATCTATTGTTGAGGACGTGGAGCTTATGCAGGCTGCTCGTTTCGAGGTGACAAGCGTATTTAGTGAATATGAGAAAGAGGTAAACCTCTATCTAAAGCCTAAGAAAATGTTTCATGTTTCCGAGGACGGTGAGCTTAGCGTATTTACTAGAAGATCACCTATACGGCTAGCTGATTTGTCCTCCGGCGAAAAGCATATTATTAGTATATTAGGGCGCGCTGCATTGAGTCGTAAAGAGGGGGCCATATTCGTTGCAGATGAGCCGGAGCTTTCCCTCCATCTCGACTGGCAACGAATGATTCTACCCTCGATTGCCAAACTCTCCCCTAAATCACAAGTAATAATTGCCACCCACTCGCCCGCGATACGTATGAGAGGAGCAAGGGATATTGATCTGGAAGAGTGCATAGTATGACTACAATTAGAGCATTCTCCGCCGAAGAAAATATGCGACGTTTGAAGATGCAGAAAAAATTAACCTTCATCGTGGTTGAGGGTAGTGACGATGTCCCCTTATACGAATCTTGCCTGATGATGGAGGCGGGTAAAATTGATTTTGACGTTGTCTATTCTGGCGGCAAAAAATCTATCCAAGATTTTCTGAACACTCATCACGGCACAAACGCCATGTTCATTCTAGATCGGGATTTCGACGACTTTGACGTTTCAGACTCCAGAGTCGCCACACTGGATCGCTACTCTATTGAAAATTATTTCATATGTGAAGAAGTAATATCTCATTCTATAAAGTTTGCCATCAGCTGCAGTTTTCGCGATGCAGCAGAGGCTTTTGATCTAGCGGAGTTCATCAACAAAACCAGCCAGTCCATTGATCTTCTCATAAAGGTGCTTTTTTATTATCAGCGTCATGCAGTGCATTTGGCCGCAAGTGATGACAAGCAATCATGGAGCGAAGAGTTTCTCTGTGGAAATAATACGTGGGAACTGTGCACTCAGCAGGTCAACAAGCTAATCTCCAAATTGGCCCCAACTCAAGATGACATAAAAAAGGCCGAGACTTATTATGCCGAAAACTTCAACCATCCAGATGTGCTAGTCAACGCCTTTCCCGGGAAGATGTTGAAAACATCGCTACAGCGATACATTCGGCAGCAGGTAATTCAAATAAAGCCTGGAGCTAAAGGCAAGTACAACAATGTCGAGGATATGAGGGCTCTTCTGTCGTCAGTATTGCATCACTCATCAAGTCTAAAGCTCGCATTAAAGCCCGTTATCGAATATTTATCTAGCCGTGCAGTTCAAGAAAGTTAGCTGTGTAGCATACAGTCGTATCAGGCAAAGTCTGATAGTGACGGCGAAGCACAGACTATCACTCTAAGTGAGATAAGATCTTTGTGCATACCTCAATGAGGTATGCCGCTGTCGAGTGAGCCACGAATTTAAGGCGGGCTGCATCCTGGCTGAATTGATCGAATGAAACCTTGAACTAGCTGGCATCCAAATGTCCGCTTTGAGTCGCTTTATGCCCCTCCTGACAGGCAGAAATTGGCCGGTAGCTGCCGGTGCGGAATTACGGAAGCCTGGAAGGGGTTGCCGCGTGGCTTCGGATGCGTCATACATAAGATGGTGCTGGCTTTGCCTGCCAGCACCAGATGGACAGTGTCCACTATTCTGGCAGCCATGCCGTCAAAAACTCGGGCACCACCCCTACTGTTGCGATTGTCAGAAGGACGGTTGCTCCCACGATCCATCCTCCGCTAGAGCAAAATAGGGTTATCCGGGTGAGCCGCGACCACAGACCGTGGAGCCGGCCATTGGCCCTTTGGTTCATCAATGCCAAGTAATGAACGAGCGCACATAGCGAAAGAAGTATCAATGTCGAAAGCGCCAAAACACCTAAAATATGCGAGATCATAAATTTCCTCCCATAGGCCGAGAGCCCTTCGGTGAAAAAATTTATGAAATGAAAATGGGTGGCGTATTCCGAAAGACTGAAATCAAAGCTTGTTGCTGCCTCATTGAACACAAGCAGTGAGGCGATAAGAAAGCAAATGGGAAGAACGGTATAAATCCACCATTCCCTTGAGGTGTAGTGCCCGCTCACCCACGCGCAGAGTACTGAAAACGCTCCGAAGCTCAATGCGGTCATCAGGACAGTACCGATGTAGCCAAGGATCAGCCTCGCATGTGTCACGTACTCCCAGACCCCCCATAGGGCTAGCCCAATATCAGCACCAAGCCGATAACTATTGGTTCACCGGTATCGGTCGGTCTGCTCTCGTTTTTCTTATGGATAACGTTAGTTATGTATGTTTTGAGTCTGTTTCACAGTAATACTGCTTTCGATAGCACGGGCCGTAGGCGCGCTGGTCAGGCCTGCGAATAGGATCGAAACAATCGCGCCCATGATCGGCCCAATGATCATGCTTTGCATGATCGAATTATTAAATATTTCCGACAGCAAGCTCATTCGTTTTATGCTCTAAGATTAGTGTTCATATGGCTTTGGCATAGCTACACGGAACTGCTAGCGTGAGCCTTGGCTGTTACTGTCAACGCACGTTATTACCAGACGTTACTGCAGAGCGCTACAACACTTTCGGCTCTCATCTCTGGGGTGTTGAAACTAATGTGCGCCACATCGAGGGGCGGATATCGTAGTTTTCCGCCCGTGTGCATAGGCCGCTTAGGAAAAGCCGCGACGCCGCTGTTCTTCCCGAATTTTTCGGCGTATTTCATCCATTGGCGGGATTTCGGCCACGAGATGCTGCTTGTCGAAAATTGATTTGAAATGGGCTCTCGCCAGCGATTCGGGTAAAACAGCTTCGGAGCGCCACCCAAAGCGCCAGGCTAAGACCTCCGAGTCGGTCTCAACCACGTACAGAGGATGGTCGTACAGGGAGCGGAAATCGGCGACTGCTTGCTTATCGTAGTTGGGGCGCGGAACCCTAACTTCGTCTCCTTCGCTATTCCATCCGATAAAATAGGATTCAAAACCTATAGAGAGATCGTCATAGCTCATCATGCGAACGTAGATCGAGTCATGGCTAGGGAGGCGGAGGCCGCAGATTTTCCGCATGAGCCCGGTGCGGACTTTGCCGACACGATCCACGGGCGGTTTTTCCAGGTAAGACTTGAGGTTCTCCCAACTTTTGAAGCCGAGCAGGTGTGCACCATGCTGCAGATACTGGGTGCGAGAGAGATTCGCAGGGGCGTCTGCAATCTCCATGGACTTGAATGTATCCAAAACGGTTTTAGCGCTGAACATCATGACATGACTCCATGGTCATGGCCGTAAAGCGAGGAGATGATCGCTTTGCTGAGCATGCTGCTTGCTGGGCTGGCCACGGGAGTTATGTGGTTGGCAGGGTGAAGCACCAATCTTTCCCACGCAGCAGGGCGGTTCATGGCGACCTTGCCGAGAAATTTATCAGAACTCTGTTTTGCATTTCAAGCGTCTAGATCGGGCTTAGCAAGGCATTGGTAAAAAAATGCCAGATGATTCATCGTTTGGGCCAAGTCCGCTGTGAGAAGTGAGCATTCGTCTTGCTTGCCATAGGTAAGCGTACGGGGAATACGCCTTGCGCAGGTCAGCCCGGCATCCACTGATGTGGCAGGAGCTGCTCGATCTCACTAGCCTTCTGCGTCGGTAACCGCATCAGCACATCCTTGAGATACGCATACGGATCATGCCCGTTCATGCGCGCCGACTGGATTAAGCTCATGATCGCCGCTGCTCGCTTACCGCTGCGCAGCGACCCGGCGAATAGCCAGTTGGAACGGCCAAGCGCCCACGGCCTGATCGTGTTTTCGCAGGCGTTGTTATCGATGGGCACAGCACCATCATCCAGGTAGCGCGTCAGCGCTACCCAGCGTTTCAAGCTGTAATCCAGTGCCTTGGCCGTGGCCGAGCCTTCGGGCACAAACGCGCGTTGAGCCAGCATCCACTCATGCAACTTTTCCGCGATGGGCACCGCCATTTCCTGGCGTAATCGCCAGCGATCTTCATCGCTCATGTCCTTGGCCTGCCGTTCGACTTCGTACAAGCCGCCAATGGAGTGCAGCACTTGCTCTGCCAACTGGCTTTTGTTCGCCACATGCAGGTCGAAAAACTTGCGCCGGGCATGGGCCATGCAACCGATTTCGGTGATGCCCTGCTCGAAGCCAGCTTTGTAGCCTGCGAAGTCATCGCAGATCAGCTTGCCGTTCCAGGTGCCTAGGAAGTTACGCGCATGTTCGCCTGCACGGCTGGGGCTGAAGTCGTAGACCACCGCTTTCAGTGCCGAGAACGGCGTGGTGCAGTAGGCCCAGACATACGCCCGGTGCGTTTTCTTTTCGCCTGGTGCAAGCATCTGCACCGGTGTTTCATCGGCATGGACGACTTGCTGGGCCAGTACGGCTTCGCGCAGTGCATCTACCAGCGGTTGCAGTTGTACGCCGGTTTGGCCGACCCACTGAGCCAGCGTCGAGCGCGGGATCGCCAGGCCGGCACGGCCGAAGATCTTTTCCTGCCGATACAGCGGAAGATGGTCGGCGAACTTGGCCACCATCACGTGGGCCAACAAGCCGGCAGTGGGGATGCCCTTGTCGATCACCTGTGCCGGTACCGGCGCTTGAGTCAGTGTTTCGCACTGACGGCAGGCCCATTTGCCACGTACATGTTGCTCAACAGTGAACACGCCCGGCGTGTAGTCCAGCTTCTCGCTGACGTCTTCGCCGATGCGCTGAAGTTGGCAGCCGCAGGAGCACTGAGTTGTCTCTGGCTCATGGCGAATGACGGTACGAGGAAACTGCGGCGGCAACGGCGCGCGCTTGGGTTGTTGGCGTGGTTCGTCCGGTGCCGGAGCGGGACGAAGTGCTTTCAACTCCGCGTCGATGGCTTCGAGGTCGGTGTTGAGCAAGTCATCCAGCAAGCTGCCTTGCGCCGGGCTGATCTGCTCACTGCGCTTGGCAAACTTGTGGCGTTTGAGAATGGCGATCTCGTGAGAGAGCTGCTCGATGATCGTCTCGTCACGATGGATCTTTCGCCCCATGGTGTCGACCTTCGATAGCAACTGCGCAGCGAGTGCGCGCAGTTGATCAGGTGTCATTTGGTCGAGATTGGGCGAGGAAGTCATGCCGTGGATTTTACCAAAGCAGCCCACTCGACACAGCTAAAAGACCCGATTCAGAGCAACGTAATTACGCCGTTAGCACCAACCCGCTGCCAAGGCAGGCCCAGCACCAGCGCTTGAAGTTGTTCGGCGTCGAGTTCAACTTCGTGGCCTCGATGCGTGCCAGGCCAATGAAACTTACCTTGGTTCAGGCGGCGCGCTGCCAGCCAGATACCCACGCCATCGTGCACCAGTACTTTCATTCGATTAGCGCGGCGGTTGGCGAACAGATAAGCGCAGTGCGGCTTCGCCGCACCGAATACGGCGACCACGCGGGCCAGCGCCGTGTCCGTGCCAGCGCGCATATCCATGGGCTCGGTGGCGAGCCAGATGGCGTCGATGCGGATCATTGCGAAAGGCTGCGAATGAAGCGTGCGCAGCCGTCCGGGTCGGAGATGGGCCATTTGACCGTGATGGTTTGACCGCCCAGCGGCAGCGCGATAACCACCGCCTCATCAGCGTGTCGCTTGGGTATTGGGTGCACGGGTACGAACGCAGGAAGTGGCGCGACCGCCTTGTCGCGGTATATCGGCAGCCACTTGCGGATAACGTTGGCGTTGATGCCATAGCTGATGGCGACACTGGAAACTGAGGCTCCGGGTTGCAGGCATTCCTGCACGACCTGGGCTTTGAAGGGCTTCGGGTAAGAGCTTCGTTGGCGCATGGGAATCCTGGCGATAAGGGTGATCGCGTCCGCTAAAAAATAGGCGGACAACATCGCCCTTAATGCTGGAGTTCGGTAGGTGTGTTCACCGGGCGCTTAGAGCGCCAGTTAAAGCTGGCAGAGGATAGTCGATGAAAGTTCGATACTGGTAAGAAATGGCGAATCAACCAGACCCCGAGTCATGCACGTTGCACCGCGAGGTGCAGGGTGAAGCGTTGACAGGGGAAACCGATGGGCCAGCCATTGAGCCGCGTAATCAGGAATTCGGGATGCCGATGCTGTTAAGCGAAGCAGAAGGCAATACGGAGCATGACGCTATACGCCAGTCATGCTCTGATCCCGCGCGGTCGGAGAACCTGTGCACGTCGGGAAGTCCTTTGCACAGAAACTGGGAGATCTCAGCGGCGTCCGGTGCGCAAGCACCGGGCGGAGCAGGAAAGGCCAAAAGCCGTAACCCTGCTGCCTACGCCGCTGAGAAGTCGGATACGTCCGTAGTACCTGAGAAGCCATCGAACAAAGGGTCTGGCCCTGCGGAGATGGTGGAGGAAAGGGACGTAGCCAAGGGAAACACCGACAGACCTCCCGTGCCCCGGACACAGAGCCGGATCAGTTGCGCGTCGATGGGAGTTGAAGGTGTACGTGAAGCAGCCCGCAGGAATAAGGGCATTCAGTTCACGGCATTGCTGCACCACATCACACCACAGTTATTGGCGCAGAGCTTTTATGCGCTGCGTCGCGATGCTGCGGTGGGCGTGGACGGTATGTCGTGGCGAGACTATGAGGAAGGTCTTCTCCAGCGTGTGACCGAGTTGCACGGAAGGCTTCACAAAGGAGCTTTTCGAGCAACGCCATCGCGGCGGGTCTACATTCCCAAAGCCGATGGCAGGCAGCGCCCGTTGGGTATTGCTTCTTTGGAGGACAAGATGGTACAGCAGGCGGTTGTCACCGTTCTGAATGCGATCTATGAGGAAGACTTTCTTGGATTCTCGTATGGGTTTCGACCGGGCCGCAGTCAGCACGATGCGCTGGATGCGTTAACGGTCGCGCTGAAAAGCCAGAAGGTGAACTGGATACTTGATGCGGATATCACGTCGTTCTTTGATGAGATCGACCATGAATGGATGCTGATGTTTCTGGGGCACCGGATTGCAGACCGACGCTTGCTCGGGCTTATCTGCAAATGGCTTCAAGCGGGTGTTATGGAGGATGGCCGTAGGGTGGCTGCGACCAAGGGGACGCCCCAGGGCGCAGTGATATCGCCGCTGCTGGCGAATATCTATCTTCACTACGTGCTGGATCTATGGGCAAGGCAGTGGCGCGAGCGCCACGCCCGTGGCGATGTGATTGTCGTGCGCTACGCGGATGACAGTGTGGTGGGGTTCAGGACGAAAGTGCAGGCTCAGCAGTTTCTGGTGCAGTTGCAGGAACGGTTGGCTAGGTTCGGTCTATCGCTCAACGCCTCGAAAACACGGCTGATTGAGTTTGGTCGTTTTGCCGTGATGAATCGCAGGAAACGAGGTTTGAGAAAACCGGAGACTTTTGATTTCCTGGGTTTCACCCACTGTTGTAGTGTCAGCCGACGCGGTGACTTCCAAGTACTGCGACTGACTGTCAAAAAGCGTATGCGTGCGACGCTTCTTGCTATCCGTGAGGAGTTGAGTCGCCGGCGTCATGACCTTGTCCGGGTTCAAGGGCAATGGCTCAAACGTGTGGTGAGCGGTTACTTCAATTACCACGCGGTACCCGGGAACCTGATACGTCTTGGCGGTTTTCGATTGGCGGTATGCCGTCTCTGGCGGCAAGCCCTTAAGAGACGCAGCCAGCGTAATCGGCTTCAATGGTCACGGTACGGACGTCTTGCAGATCTCTACATCCCGAGACCTAGAAATGCACATCCTTACCCTGAGGATCGCTTTGCGTCACATACCCGAGGCAGGAGCCGTATGCGGTAGTTCCGCACGTACGGATCTGTGCGGGGGGCGGCAGGTAACTGCCGTTCCTACCGCGACCTGCCATAGTGCACTTCTTGGTGGCGCTGCTGCTCGCGTCGCCCACCAGTTGCGACATCTGTCGCTCAAACGCTTTGAGCGCTTAGGTGAATAGCTGACATTCCCGTCGAATGCTTGCGGAGTGAGCAGCAAGCCGAGCAAAATATCGTTAATCATTGTGCATCACTTCATCAGTGAAGCGAGCTCAACTCAGCGGGGCTATTAGTATCAAGATGTCGGATGATCGTCTCTGCCAGTTCTTCAAGGGCGGACTTTAAGCGGCGGTCTTCTCGGCAGTCGTCAGACGTGGATTCAACTGCTGGCAATGGAGAAGCAGCGCTTCAGCGTGGTTTACGTTGAGGCCGAAGAGAATCATGCTGCGATGGCCATCCTTCAGTTCTGTCCAAGCTAAGATCTAGCTGCGCGAGCAGACTGTACTGCATTTTCAGAGATCTCGATTCCAGTGCCGTCCTACTGTAGAGGTCGAAATCCCCAGTATCCGAGCCACCGCTGCCTGACTGTGCCCCTGGCTCTTTAACTGCCGGACGGCCTGCGTTGTCAGTATCCCCTTCGCGGTTACTGGATGAGCTATTTCTTGCGGAGCAATGCCTTCATCGAGCATTTCATGGCGCTGCAGATCGGCTTCGATCTGCTGAAGCAATTGTCGGGGAGTGGAACTGTCACGGGCGGCATAGGCCATTGTGAGCAGCGATAGCGGATGGAGCCCAACCACAGTCGCTAGCCTGTCATTTGCATCAATCGTAATAGCACTTTTTCCGGATTCCAATCTGCTTACGTACGATGCGTCCACGCTCTTGGCAATGTCCAATTGCGATAGCCCTAGGCGTCCTCGCGCGAACCGAAGAGCTTGTGCGAAGGCTTGTCGAAGCGGCATCTGTTGCGTCCTTGTGAAATAGAACCGTATGCCGTGGTTGTCTTATCCCTCACAAATGCTTATAGTCATTCGATAGGGATGCCCATGGCGCTTCGTGTGATTTACGACGAGCCTTCCTTCTGTGCTCCGGTCTGATCGATTGGTGCCGACAGGCATTTCTTGGGTGTAGTCAGACTCAATATAGAAGTAAATCGAGCGATGGTCTGAAGGCCACCGCTGATGGAAACGTGCTGTCTGGAGAAACCGTTACTCCTGCAATTCAGCGCTTAATCGAAAGTCTCTAATGATATGAAAATCCAGATCTATTCAGACCTACACATCGAGTTTCAGGATTTCGAACCGCCAAAAATAAATCCAGATTTGGTGATCCTCGCTGGAGACATCCACACCAAATGCCGAGGAGTCGCCTGGGCAAACGAAACGTCTTCCGTGCCAGTGATTTACGTCTGCGGCAACCACGAATTCTACAAAGGGCACATCGACCGCACACTCGTAAAAATGCGCGAGGCCGCAGCTCCGCACGTCCATATCCTGGAAAATGAGAGCTTTGTTTGGCAGCAAACCCGTTTCCTTGGCACAACCGCCTGGACTGACTTCAGCTCCACTGGTGATGTCGTGGCGGGCAGTAGCATGGCTTGGCAATGGATGAACGATTTTCGTGTAATCCGTGCCGAGGCGAGCTACCGCCGACTACGCCCGGACGACCTCATCGAAAGAAATCACGTGGCTCGGGCGTGGCTAGCTCAGGAGCTGGAAAAGCCGTTTGAGGGGAAGACTGTAGTCATCACTCACCACGCGCCGGTACCGATTGTCGCCGGAGAAAAACATGACGATCACCTGCTCGCAGCTTATTCAAATAGCTGGCCTGAGCTGATTGGAAAAGCGGACGCCTGGATTTTTGGGCACACGCATCGAGCAGTCGATGTGGAGCTCGCGGGGTGTCGCGTTGTTTCAAACCCTCGCGGTTATCCAAACGAGCACACCGGGTTTCGTGCTGATTTCGTGGTTGAGGTCTGATCATGTTGCCAACGGCTGACGGGCAGTCTTCAGGCTACGCCTCGTATCGAATAAAGACATTCGGAGCGGGCTTGGAGGACTTTCGATTTTCCAAATATCCACGAGTGATTTTGAAAGCAAAAGAAGCGATCCCGGATCCAGCAATCGTAGGCTTCTTGGTGTGCGCCCTAGAGCGACCACCTGTCATGACCGGTTTGATTTTTTGCGACCATCGGCACCGCTTTCCTGAGGGGCTGCCAGCGCACACACCACCTGTCGAGCGATGGTTTGAATACAACGGCTACTCGGTCGTCCAAACGCGTGGCGGAGGGTTATACGTGATCGCTCACTGGCTTTACGAAAACGGCGCGGTCGGCCCGTTTTTTTCGGTGCAATGATGGTGCTCAAAAGGGAAGGTTTGAACAGCAACGTATTTCTGGAGACGGAAATTCTAGCCATGCCCAATGCAATCATCGAGGCAATGAACATCGATTTTGGACGTCTGGTGACGGCTTATTTATGCAACGTCATATTGGAGGGGCGGGTCGCATTCGGCAATGTTTTCGCCGATCGATTCAGACGCTTCAATCATGGCAACGGAATTCATACCTCAAACATTTTGAGTAAGCCAGTGGTGAAGGGTTACGTGCTCTTGGAGACGCTCAATAGTGTTTACGTCGTATGCACTTGGGCAGGTGACGGATTTGGGCCTCGGTTTTCGGGCCGGGTGCACTGATAACCCCATACCAGGAGTGAGTAAGTCATGTTTTGGGAACAAAGGCCTATGAGTGACGACATGGCGGTCACAGCATCGAAAGTCCTCAAGAAACTTTCGATCCGCAATGGCCGGTTGTCGATTCAGCCCGAAGAGGTTTTGTGTCAACCAGGTTATGTAGAAGCCTGTCGTCATGCGGCCAACCTCGTCAGGAATCCAGCATGCATTGGCTGCACTTTTGTGAGTACGCCTGGCTGGCGTTTGACGGACTGCGAAGCGTTGGCCGTCCGCATCGCCAGCAGCCTTATGCAGTCACGGGCGTCAGGAATGTCCTAATTGTAGGCCCTTGCAGAGATCGAGGCATTTATCCGCGTGAGAAACTTATGAGTGAGATTTTGAAGGCTGTCACAGAGCTGCTTTATGGCCCCGGGGAAACGATCCGTGGCTTCGACGGCAATGAAGCGCAGGCTGAAGCAGAAGCTATTTTGAATTTCAATGGCAAAGCCTATTGCGTAGTCAAGCAGTGGATCCTCGTCGAGATTGACGTCGACGATAACTATCGACGCGAGCTTGCCAACGCGGGATTTTCTCCCTGCGTGCTTTATGCATCCGACGTGAGAGTGCATAGCGCAGGGAAGCGTCAGGCAGGCGACTGGGTTCGAAGTACCTTTCAGCGTACTTTCCGGCTCGGCTATCTGTTTGAGACCAAAAATACGACGTATCTGCTGGCGGGTAATGGTCAGCGGAAGAGGGCGAGCGCCAAGACGATATTGTCAATTATTGAGTGAGTGTTAAGCGTGGGTGGGATACAAATAACGCCGAGCAAGGTGGACGATTCGGATACCGATTTAGTAGGAGACTTGCTGTGGTCTCCGGCTCATATGGCATTTGGCTCGGGCCTAGACGACGAACAGCTACTACAGGCGGCGTCGGAGATGTTCGCAGGGCAGCAGGTCTGCATTGTCCGTCATTGGATGATTATTCAGGTCGGGCTCGATCTGGATCCCAAGCGGCTGCTCAAAAGTCGCGGGCTAAAGCCAGTGGTTATGTACGCAAATACTGTAGTCGGCGCGCCCACCGGGAACGAATTTGGTGTGTTGTCTGGGTATCAGCGGTGCTTTGAGGATTGCTTCTTTCAAAGCGACGAGATGCTCTTTGTTCTCGCGGGTCGAGGATCATGCAAAGAGGCAGACGAAGAGGCCGTTAGGGCGTTGGCGCGGCGATGTGGCATTGATCCGGGAGAAAGCTTTGACCGACGATGATCTGTTGCCGTTGCTCCGTACGCGTTATCCAGCGCTGCTCGACGATCCTGCGTTGAGAGAGATTGCATGCCTGCCGGGTTGGCTCGACTTGCTGGATGAGCTTTGCAAAACGTTAGCATTGCATCTGCGGGAACACCCAGAGATCGAGCCACTAAAGGTGGTACGCATCAAAGAGAAATGGGGAGGGCTTCGGTTTCATTACAACGGCGGCGACGATCTTTGTCGACGAACTGTGGATGCTGCGCAGAATTCGTCACTGACTATTTGCGAAATCTGTGGCGCGGCAGGATTGCTTGGTGGACTCCGTTATTTGACCGTCCGCTGTTCTCTGCATGCCGAGTTGCCGCCGGATGAAGATCCAGAGGGGGAGAGCGGTGATACCTTCATCCAAGAGTGACCAGACTCGCGTTCGTTGCTACCCCCATCACTGTGCAAATTGTAGCAACTGAAGACGGTTAGGTTTTCGCAGCATGATGATGAGCAAGAAAGCTTGCTTCTGTTCGTTGGCGTCGAGGCACTTACCGTCTGCAGCAGAGCACCCTGGCTGACCAGACAAAGATCAAGACACGAGAACGTAAGCGTAAGGAAGAAGATGCAGTTGAGGACGATGAGCCATTTTGATTCCCATCGGAAAATGCCCTGGGTCATTTTTCAATCGGCAGGGTGGATCAGTTTCAATCAGCGCCAACATACCTGACCGACCGATAGCTGGCCTGCAGTCCTCTACCCGAGGCAGGAGCCGTATGCGGTAGTTCCGCACGTACGGATCTGTGCGGGGGGGCGGCAGGTAACTGCCGTCCCTACCGCGAACACTGAACTCTTGCGATGGGATACCCCTCCGAGATGACCAAGGCTGTGGCCTCAGAAGTAACAGAGGTTTTTCCAATCGATCTTAAAGCTCAAATGTAGTGGGAGGGCTAGGTATTCTAGCGAAACTTGATGCTAGGGACGAAGGGCAGAAATCGGCCAATCTCAGAAGGTCATACCGCCAGCGACATCAAGCGTGGTAGCCGTTACCCAGCCTGCATCTTCCGATACGGCATACGCTACCGCCGCTGCAATGTCCTCAGGCTTGCCGACGCGGCCCAGCGGGGTTTTGGCGATGAAAAATTCATCCATGCCTCGTGCAGACTCCGCGTTTCCTTCTGTATGAACAAACCCCGGTGCGATGCCCATAACACGAATGCCCCGAGGGCCTAGCTCCATGCCCAGGGAGCGGGTCAGCGTGTTCACCGCTCCTTTTGTTGCGCAATACACGTGCACCTGCGGATAAGGACTGTGGGCCAGGCCAGAACTGATATTAACGATGACTGAGCCGGCATTCATTACCCGAGCAGCTGCTTGTGTCGTGAGCAACAGCCCGCGTACGTTCAGGTTGAAATGCTCGTCGAAACTGTCAGCACTCAACTCGTCGAGTGAGTCAGGTTTATATACGCCAGCGTTATTCACCAGAATATCCAGCCTGCCAAACGCTTGAACAGCCGAGTCGATCAAAGGCCCGATATCTGCGGGACGAGAGATGTCAGCCTTGAACGCGATGGCTTCACCGCCTGCGTCGACAATACGCTCTACCACGCGATTGGCGTCTTCCACGCTTCGTGAATAGTTGATGATGACTTTTGCACCATTCGCCGCCAGCCGCTCGGCAATACCTGCACCGATGCCTTTTGAAGACCCTGTCACGATGGCAACTTTCCCTTCTAACTTACCCATACATGGCGCTCCTGTGAATGTAGGCACCATGGTAGGCTCGATCACTCCCTTTATTAATAGGCGCAATCGGCATGCAATATGAAGCTTTGCTTCACAATAATGCTATTCGGCCAGACCTCTTGTCCGGCATCGCCGCCTTTGCCCAGGTCGCAAAATACGGAAGCTTTACCAAAGCGGCTGCAGTGATGGGTATCTCGCCCTCGGCTCTTTCACAAACCCTGCGCACGCTAGAGAGCCGGCTGGGCGTGCGACTGCTCGAACGCTCCACGAGAAAAGTAGGCCTGACCGAGCTTGGTCAACGTTTTTTGGGGTGCGCGCAACCGGGGCTTGCGACCCTTGCATCAGCCATCGAAGACGTAAACGAACTACGAGATAAACCTACCGGCCTTTTGCGACTCAATGTGTCCCGCACTGCTGCGGACATTGTCCTGACGCCTCACTTGCCGGCGTTCATGGACGCCTATCCTGACATCACCCTAGATATCCATTGCGACAACGCACTGCTGGATCTGGTGGCAGGTGGCTTTGATGCTGGCATCAGGGTCGGCGAAAACCTTGCGCAGGACGTAGTCGCGTTACCCATGGGAGGCAGTCATCGTATAGCTACCTTCGCAGCACCGAGTTACCTGCGAGATCGCGATCTCGTGCGCACGCCTGAGGATCTGCGCCTGCATCGATGCTTAAATATCCGTTTGGCTGGCGGCGTTTACCGATGGGAATACAGTCAGGATGGCCGTTTAATCGAAATCCAACCTCCCAGCCCACTGATTAGCAATGATGCAGACACCTTGATGCAGGCAATCCGCGCCGGAGCCGGCATCGGTTGTGCGTTTGAAGCCCAGGTACGAGCTGAGATCGCTAGCGGGCAACTTATAGCGCTACTTGAGCCTTGGTGGCCCAGCGTTTCGCCGTTCCACTTGTACTATCCAAGCCGAATGCATATCCCACGGAAATTAAGCGCTTTCATTGATTTTATGAGAGCAAGGTTCAGCATTCAGCGGCAGCTGCCCGCCTAGGCTGGTAACCGCTTTCCCGGTGAAAAGATACGAAATACAGCGTACCTGCCGCGCAGAGTCGACATGATCTGTTTGCATCATTGGTAACTCGGTCGCATACCGACGCCGTCGTGCACTAGGACTTTCATGCGGTTGGCCCGGCGGTTGGCAAAGAGGTAAGCGCAATGCGGCTTCGCCGCACCGAACACCGCGACTAATCTGGCCAACGCAGTCTCGGTGCCGGCACGCATGTCCAAGGGTTCGGTGGCGAGCCAGATGGCATCAACGCGAATCATTGGAAAAGACAGCGTACGAAACGAGCGCAGCCTTGTGGATCAGAGATCGGCCAGCTCACCAGATACTGAAAACAGATCACCACCGTAGCATGACTTCACTGAACTCTTACGATGGAATACCCTTCCGAGATGACAAAAGCTGTGGTCTCAGAAGCAACCGGGTTTTTCCAATCGATCTTAAGGCTCAAGTGCCCGAACAGCCGGGCTAGCGACACCAACAAACCAGAGAGGCGCACTTGGACTACCTAGCAGCACTGACCGCTTTCGTAGAGTCTGCCAATGGGAATAGCTTCTCCAAAGCAGCAGAGCGTTTGGGGATCAAAGCTTCTACGGTTTCGCGTTACATCAAAGACTTGGAGCAAGATCTCGGCATTGCACTTTTCAATCGATCAACACGAAAACTCGCGTTGACGGAGGGTGGGCAGACGTTCTTGTACCATGCCCAAAAAGTCCTCTTTGAATTGTCAGAAGCCAGGGCGGCAACGTCCGCCCTCAATCAAAATCCCAGAGGGAGGTTGAAGGTTAGTCTTCCTCCTGCTTTCGCACGTCATCATATACTCCCTCTAGTAGGCGAGTTTATCGAGCGCTATCCGGACATCACACTGGATCTCAGTCTTGAGGAGTCACAAGTCGATCTGATCGCCACTGGAATCGATCTTGCGATTCGAATTGGCAGGTTGGCCAACTCCAATCTCAAGGCGAGAAAGCTGGCTGAGGTAAAGACGTTCCTATGTGTAAGTCCAGAGTTTGCCACTCGTTATCCTCAACCGGATTGCCCTGATCAACTGCCCGTCGACCTGATGATCATCGGGCGTGAATACCCCGAGGGGTTGATATGGGCCAACGACAACGAGCAGGTTTCGCTGCCCGTTGGTGCTGTACTTTGGATAAATGACCTTGACGCTCAGCTAATTGCGGTGAGTAGTGGGTTGGGCATGGCATTGCTCCCAGATTGGCTTGCTAGCGCCAGTTTGCGCGATGGTCGACTGGTGCGCTGGCTGTCTGATTGGGAGGTCAAAGGCTCACAGGAATCTGGCGCCGTCTGGTTTGTATACCCCCCGAAGCGAATCGTTTCTTCGAAGGTGCGATGCTTCATCGATTTCATTGCTGACCGTGTGGTTGACCCGCCTCTGTGGCAGTGATGGTTCCCGGTATGAGCTAGCCATACCGGGATCCATTTAGCTGAACCGAATATCCAGTGATCGCAGATATGTCTGTAAACCTGCATCCTGAATCGGGATCAGAAATGCTTCGCGATCCGACTCATTGAAGTGCGCATGCCAATAGCCAGGTGGTGTGACGAACGCCAGGCCTGGTGTCCAATCTACGCGTTTTGGATTGCGAATCTGGCCATTTTCGTCCAGTTCAGTACCGACAAGCGAATAGCACCCGGTTGGGCAGTCAATGATGAAATCCAGGGCGATGGATTGGTGCCGGTGGGGTTTTTGGATCGAGCCGGCTGGAAGGATCCCGTACATAGCCCACAGCACATGGGTCACTGTACGTGTCTGAGGGAAGTTACTGTTACCCAGCAGAATGCTGATACGGCTGCGATCTTGTGCACGCGGATCATCAGCGGCTTCACGAAGCTTTGCCGATGTGACATCCGCAGGGTACAGAGTCGGGGTGAAGCGGTCTTCACTTCTGCACACGCCTAAGTAGCGAAGAAGAGGCTCATCGTGTACCCAATAGAGTCGTGCGCCCGCCGACGCCTTGAGGACTGTGCTGTTCATCCCTGGCAGGGCGATAAAACAACCTTTCGTCCATTCAAAAGCCTCTTCGCCGTACGCAAGGCTGCCGCTGCCATCGATCACATACAGAACCTGAGAGGTCGCGTTAGGCGCTAATGTGACGTCATCACCGGCGTTTAGTCGAATAAAACTAGCGCAAAGACCTGGGCCGGTTGCCGGGCCTTCACACTGTAGTTTTTCGCTCAAATCGAGAGCAACTGTTCGAGACGGGCCCGAATCATAGAGCGAGGCAGGAAAGCTCTGGTACGGGATGCGGGTGATCAAGTTTGCGCTGATCGGGTTTGCAGCTTTGCTGTACTCGAAGTACTCGGCATCGATCTCATGTGGAGATACTTCCAGGTTTGAATGCGGTTTAATTGCACTGTTCATAATGAAGTCTCGTTTTGGGGTCTCATCATCAGCACGCTGCGGGAGCCAGCACGCCACGGTGGATTCAATATACGAGTCTGGTACGGCGCTATGAATAACCTCACCAGCACATCACTTGTGTGTAATGGGGTGTTGATTCCCTCCCGATCTTGGCTTTTAAAGGTTGGGGTAAGTGTGATGCGGAAGTAGCTGCTCAATCTCACTCGCGCGCTGCGTCGGCTGCGGCACCAGAGTGATCCGAAAATCATCCACTTGAGTCGTGTGTGAGCCGTCTCACAGTCGCGTCCATTCAGCGTGCCCATAGCCAACCACTCCGATATCATGCAGGGAATATCTTGTGTTTAGGGAGGCTACTGAAACCGAGACTCCTATTTTTTCAGACAGTTTCGGTGAGGCGAACGGGTATCCAAGGTCTGATCCTCAGAAGCGGATACCTTCGGCGGACGTCGGACAAATCGTAAATAAATCGGGAAAACTGTGAGCCGGCTCACAATTTTTAATCGGCTCGCAAATTAACAGTCTATAAATTTTTTTCGCGAGACCGAGTTGTTATATTTGAGAGCAAAGAAAAAGTAGAGATACCGCTATCTCCGCGTCGTCAGAATTTTTGGAGATCCAGGCTGCTTTTCAATCTTTGCTTTTCTGCTTCGCTTTTTGCGATTTTGACCCTTTGCTCGGTAGCAAGATGCCCGGTAGGGGATGGGGAAATCGCCAATTCGGCCTTCAGGCCGCTGCTTTCAAATTTGCAGTCAAATAACTACCTCTTAAATTTTCAAAAATCGCTCGTCTGGCGCAAGGCCAGTTGTTGGGGTTACTACGTCTGAAATTTGAGAGGGCAGAACGGACTACGAATTGGAGCTGGAAATTTGGTCGCAGGCACATCGTTCGATGTCGGCGCATCTGTTTGGCCAGATGGTCACTGAGGCGGTTGAGAGCTATCAACGGATGCCGGGGCATTCAGAGCTTGAAAGGGTATACGTCAGCAACGTCGGCACGGCTGGCTTCGAGGTACTGGTCGCCGCGTTGGAAAAGCGGGGCATTAGAAAACCTGGGGACGGTGAGGCGTTTATTTCGATGAGAGCGCCGCTGAGGAGGCACATCTATCAAGCTCTGCAATGGCATCTCATGACGTCGTCACTCGCTTCAGACTTGGTCATGGATGATCAGGTTGCACGCGATTTGGGGCTATAACGCGGAGGAGCCAGCATGGCGAGCTGAGATGCGGCGCCTTTCAGTCCTAGTCATGCATAACCTTCAACGCGAAGGAAAGCCAAGAGCTTCATGAAACCGTTATTGAGGCTGCTCCCCGGTTGCTGTGAAAACCTGCATTCTAAAAATACCAGCACTGAGTTCATGGTTCCTTTGGAGAACCATCAAGCTCCCAAGCTTTGGTGACTGCGTGACCAAATGCAACGGCAGCTATGCACCGCTAAAGAGTTTTACGTGCTAGCCGACAAACCTGTCTGGCTGGCATTTAGGTTGTCTGGATGCATTTGGTACATGGAACGTCGATGAAGCACTACTTCCCCCTCTGCACGCTCTCTCTTTGCCTTTTCATCATGGATGGCCAAGAAGCCCTGGCACGTGAGCCACATTCAAAGCACGCTGATCTGCTTGCGGTTTATCAAGCTGCGTCGTTAAACGATGCGAAGCTTTCCGCTGCACGGCATACGTATCAAGCCCAATTGGAAGCAACGCCACAGGCCCGTTCCGGGTTGTTGCCAAGCCTCACGGCAGGTGCGACGACTGAGGTGACTCGGCTAGAACGCGATGAGCCCGCTCTGACAAGGGAGCGTAGCAGCACGACCTTTCGGGCCAACTTGAGTCAGCCTTTGTTTCGTATAGATCGCTGGTACCAACTTAAAGCAGCCGAGTTCACGGTTAGCCAGGCGGCGCTGGAGCTTTCCGCGAAGGAGCAAGAGCTGATTCTGACCGCTGCCCAGGTCTATTTTGAAACGCTGCGCCAGCTTGATGCTAGAGCCGCTGCTGAGGCTGAGGAAGCAGCGCTTTTGCGCCAGCGAGATCAGGCTCAAGGGCGGCTGGAGGACGGGGCTTCAAGCATTACCGACGTTTACGATGCGCAGGCGGCTTACGACAATGCACGGGCTAATCGGCAGCTGATTCAACGCAAAGTCGATGATGCCAATGAGGCCCTGTCTCGCCTGACTAAAGAGTCCTATAACTCTCTTGCTGGCATGGGGCATCAATTGCCGGTTACACCTCCAACACCTAACAATCCGGGGCTTTGGGTGGATGCTGCGATAAAGCAGAACTTCCAGTTGCAGGCTGCCGAGCATGCGGTGAACGCCGCCGAGCAGACTCTACGTCAGCGCAAAGCAGGGCACGCGCCTACGGTAGATGCCGTAGCGTCCTACCGCACAGGCAATAACGATGGCTTTGGCTATAGCAATCCTGCGGAGTCCGGGACAAGCGGATATCGAGGCAACGTTGCCCAGGGCAGCATCGGTATTGAGCTGAACATTCCTCTGTATTCTGGCGGCATGGTCAATTCGCAGGTTCGGGAATCCACGGAGCGGCTGTACCAAAGTCAGGATGAACAAGAAGACCGGCGCCGTGAGGTGGTGCTTAATACGCGAAACGCTTTTCGGGGGATCAATTCGGATATCGAGCAGATAGCCGCGCGCCGTCAAAGCATCCGTTCGGGGCGAAAGTCGGTCGAAGCCAATAAGGTCGGCGTCGATATTGGTTCCAGAAATGTTGTCGATGTGTTGAATGCTGAGCGGCAACTGTACGCCGCCGTCCGAGATTATAACGACGCTCGCTATGACTACATCCTGGACAACCTCAAGCTCAAGCAAGCAGCGGGCTCACTTAGCCCGGACGACCTGAAGTCTCTGTCTGCTTACCTTAAGCAGGACTATGACCCAAGCCGGGATTTTCTTCCCCCGGATCTTTAAGCTCCCTCCAGCATGTCGCTGCTGTAGAAGTGGTCGGATACCTTTCTCATTCCAGGCTTTGGCCGTGGGCTATGGCTGTGTCTAGCCGAGCCTTCGTTGCCGATGTTTTAGCGTCAATTGCAGTGATGCCCATCATTTTTTTGATGGGTGTCAGCGCTTCGTCGCGTCATGTAATATTTTGTATCGGTTCAGGTACTGTTCAGATATATTGTGCTGGCTCACCGCCAGCAATGACTCTGGCGTGCTTGACCTCAATTTTGCAGGGATGCTTCATGACCGCCACGGATCCAGGCGCAGCGTCTAATGACGCCTCATCGATAGACACCGGACTCGCATCGCTCGTGATGCTGGCTCGTTTTCATCAGGTGTCAGCATCCCCTGAACAATTAGCCCACGAATTCTCGTCAGGCGATGCGCTCCAGCCATCCGAGCTGCTCCTAGCTGCAAAAAAATTAGGCCTTAAGGCCAAGTTCGCCAAGGTGGCTATCGACCGGTTAGATCGCACGCCGCTGCCTGCAATTGCTCAAAGTGCAGACGGGCAATTCTTCATCGTGGCGCGCCTAGACCAAGGCAAGGTGCTTATTCACGACCCTCGTTCTCAGCGTCCCGAGATCATTACGATCGAGGACTTCGCTGCTCGATGGGCTGGGCGATTGCTCTTTATAAGAGCGGGAGCGGGGAATGCGGGGGAGTCCTCGCGTTTTGATTTCACCTGGTTCATTCCGGCGGTCGTTAAGTATCGAAAACTTCTCGGCGAGGTACTGCTGGTTTCGTTCGTGCTGCAGATTTTCTCGCTGATCACCCCGCTTTTCTTTCAGGTCGTCATGGACAAGGTACTGGTACATCATGGGTTGACCACCCTTGATGTGATCGCAATTGGCCTAGCGGGTGTGATGCTGTTCGAGTCTGGTCTATCAGGCTTGCGATCCTACGTTTTCGCTCATACCGCCAGCCGAATCGATGTTGAGCTTGGCTCCAAGTTATTCAGACACCTGATCACTCTGCCGCTTTCCTATTTCCAGGCGCGAAGGGTCGGGGATTCAGTAGCGAGGATGAGGGAACTCGAAAACATCCGTAGCTTCATCACCGGTAACGCCATCACCTTGTTTCTCGATGTCTTGTTCTCGGCGGTCTTCATCGCGGTGATGTTCTATTACAGCGGTTGGCTGACGCTGATCGTTCTCTTGTCACTCCCTATGTACATCCTGGTTTCGGTTTTCATTACCCCGGTATTGCGGGCACGCCTGAATGACAGTTTTGCTCGGGGCGCTGAAAATCAGGCGTTTCTGGTTGAGACGGTTAACGGTATCGACACCCTAAAGTCGATGGCTGTAGAGCCTCAAGCCGTTCGTAAATGGGACAACCAGTTAGCGGGGTACGTGGCGGCAGGTTTCAAAACTCAGACCTTGTCGACCATCGCTAACGAAAGCGTTTCTTTGATTGGTAAATTGGTCACAGTGGCCACGCTTTGGGTGGGCGCTCGACTGGTTATCGACGGTCAGCTTTCAGTCGGGCAACTCATTGCCTTCAATATGCTTGCTGGTCGAGTCGCGCAGCCGATCATGCGCCTGGCTCAGTTGTGGACAAACTTTCAGCAAACCGGCGTGTCCGTGCAGCGGTTGGGCGACATCCTCAATACCAGGACTGAGCTGACTCAGGCTACTCGTAGCGCGCTCCCGCCTATCAAAGGCCGTATCGAGTTTGATGAGGTTCACTTCCGCTACCGCCCGGATGGCTCTGAAATCCTCCGAGGCATCAGCCTCGCCATTGAGGCCGGTGAGGTGATCGGCGTTGTAGGGCGTTCTGGTTCCGGCAAAAGCACGCTGACAAGACTACTCCAGCGCCTCTACGTGCCCGAGCGGGGACGCGTACTGGTTGATGGGATGGACTTGGCGTTGGCGGACGTTTCTTCGTTACGCCGGCAGATCGGTGTGGTGCTGCAAGACAACATGTTGTTCAACCGCAGCATCCGGGAAAACATCGCATTGAGTGATCCCGGCGTTCCGTTGGAAGCAGTGATTGACGTCGCGAAGCTCGCAGGCGCTCACGATTTCATCCTGGAGCTTCCTGAAGGTTACGACACCATGGTTGGTGAGCATGGCGCCTCGCTGTCGGGTGGGCAGCGTCAGCGTATCGCCATCGCCCGGGCGTTGATGGGTAATCCCCGCATTCTTATTTTCGATGAAGCAACCAGTGCTCTGGATTACGAATCCGAGCGGATTGTTCAGCAGAACATGAAGTCCATCTGCAAGGGGCGCTCGGTCATCATTATTGCCCACCGTCTATCAGCGGTTCGCGATGCGAATCGCATCGTTGTCGTTGATCGAGGGCAAATCGTAGAACAGGGCACCCACGCTGAGCTGTTGACTCACCAGGCCGGACACTATTCCCGTCTCCATCGGTTGCAGCAGGGAGGTGGCCATGGCTGACTTGCAAAAGTCTGGATTGGGTCAGCGCTACCGCAGAGCTTGGCGCGACTCCTGGCGCCGCCGCAAGGAGATGGACGCGCCCAAGCGTTTGGCGCATGAGGTTCAATTCCTTCCAGCAGCGCTTGAGCTACAAGACCAGCCGGTGCATCCAGCGCCTCGTATATTTATCTGGGTGATCATCAGCTTTGCCAGCCTGTTATTAATTTGGGCGTGTGTCGGAAAAATCGACATCGTGGCCACGGCCAGCGGGAAAGTTATACCGAGCGGCAAAACCAAAATCATTCAGTCGAGTGAGACTGCAGTGGTAAAGGCGATTTATGTGGGCGATGGGCAAGTGGTCAAGGCTGGCCAGCTTCTGCTCGAATTGGACTCTACGTCAGCGGACGCTGATGTCGGGCGTATCAAGAGCGACCTCTTGGCTGCTCGTATCGATAGCGCCCGAGCCGGGGCGATGTTGGACGCCATCAACGGTAACCATGCACCGCGATCATTGGCAGATACCATTCTCGGCGGCGATCCAGAACATGTTCTTGCTGCCGAGCGATGGCTTCAGGGGCAGTATCAGGAATACCGCAGTAACCTGGATCAGGGCGAGGCTGAAATCCTGCAGCGCCAAGCAGATATTCAGGCCGCCCGCGCCCAGGTCGCGAGTTTGCAAAAGACTTTGCCTATCGCGACAAAGCTTGCGCAGGATTATGAGCATTTACTACAGAAACAATATATCGCTCGTCATGCATACCTTGAAAAAGAGCAGGCCCGACTGGATCTGGAGCGTCAACTTACCGTTCAACAGGTGAGTGTTGTTCAGTCCAACGCTGCACGCCAACAGGCAGAGCGGAGAAGGGAAGGTGTTGTTGCTCAGACCAGGAGAGCCATGCTTGATCTGTTGCAGCAGGCTGATCAGAAAGTCGCTTCCTTGGGCCAAGAATTAGCCAAGGCTCGCTACCAGGAGGATTTGACCACCGTCGAAGCGCCAGTCGATGGCACTGTCCAGCAAGTGAATGTCCATACCATCGGCGGTGTGGTTACACCTGCCCAACCTCTGATGATGCTGGTACCGTCAGATGTTTCTGTCGAAGTGGAGGCAATGCTGGAAAACAAAGACGTTGGTTTTGTTCATGTGGGGCAGGATGTCACAGTGAAAGTAGAGACTTTTACTTTTACCAAATACGGAACCATCGATGGAGAAGTCGTTAGCGTTTCAAGAGATGCTATCGAGGATGAAAAGCGCGGTCTACTCTACAGCAGCAAAATTCGTTTGAAAAAGAATCGTTTGTCAATTGATGGTCAAGAGTTCGAGTTGACGCCAGGCATGGCAGTGACTGCAGAAGTTAAGACTGATAAGCGGTTTATCATTGAGTATTTCTTGAGTCCTCTGAAACAACACATGACTGAGTCACTTCGTGAAAGGTAACTTCGGATTGGGCAGCATGAGAGTAGTAGCGCTGCAAAGTCGAGAGCTTTAACAGCGTATATTAGATATGGTTAAATATTTTTTGCAGTTAAAACGGTTGTGCCGTATTGAAGTATTTGAGTTGACAGAGATTTCGCTCTCTCAATGTCTTTGTCGTGTAATTGTCTTGAGATCTCAAATAGTGTGTCTTTGAGGTGGTCTTTATTTGGTGCTTTTGTTAATGCGCTTTGTAGAAGCGCATAGCTAGTCACGAGATTTTTTTCCACTCCTACCCCTCTCTGATATGCGAGCCCTAGATACTCTAGGCCATTCCCTAGCTTGTCTTTCTCATTTGTGGATGAGAGATAGAGGGAAATAGCGCGACCATAGTTTCTTTCGACCCCCAGGCCTCGCTCATATAGCTTGCCGAGTTCTGCTTGTGCTTCGCTAAAACCAAGATCGGAAAGTTCTTCTAAGAGTGTTGCTGCTTTAGAAAAGTTTTTGTGAGGGCTTTGGTCGTTTTGAAGTATTAGGGATAGCTCAAACATTGCCTGAGGGTATTTTTGTGCTGCGGATTGTTTGTATAAATTAAAAGCGGTTTCGTCACTTTTTTCCACGCCGTCTCCAGCAGCATACAGGGAAGCTAGAAGATTTTGAGCTGCTGGGAAGTTGTTATCCGAGGATCGGGTTAGCCATTTTACCGCCTCCTCGGAGCTCTGTTTGATGCCCAGCTGTCGGCGCTGATTGAAAACTGACCCACCCTGCCGATTGAAAATTGACCCAGGGCGGATTGCTGATTTTGGCATCAGCAATTGTGGATAAGCTTAGCAGTCGTGTCCCGGTGGAAGAGGCATTAAAGCCCCACCGCATGTGGGCAGTGAAGTGGATTTTCAGTTTCAACTTCGGAGGGAAGGGCGATAGGCTCGATAAGCGTGCGCACACTCCCAATGCCTTTCCCTATCGGGTAACGGCGCTTCATCAGTCAGTTTGCTTCCTTGAGTTCTTTGCGGTGCGTCTGCGGTTTACGGCTATCCGCGACTTGATGTTGGAAAGCATGGAGAAGCGCTTCGGTCATCAACTGCCTGCAACGCCGCAGTGGCTCAGCGATAACGGTTCGGCCTACACCGCCGAACAGACGCGCCTGTTTGCTCGACAGATCGGCTTGCAGCCGGTGACTACTCCAGTGCGCAGCCCGCAGAGCAATGGCATGGCAGAGAGCTTCGTGAAGACGATCAAACGTGATTACGTGGCGCACATGCCCAAGCCGGATCGGGAAACGGCGTTGCGTAACCTGGCAATTGTCTTCGAGCATTACAACGAGCAGCATCCGCACAGCGCCTTGAACTACCGCTCACCGAGGGAGTTCAGGCGCTTGGCAGTCGATTAAATTAACAGGGAGTTGGTGTCCGGTTTTGAAGGGGCAAGTCCAGACAACCTGAAGCTCAAACAAGCTACGGGCTCTCTCAGTCCAGACGATCTCAAGTCTCTGTCTGTTTACCTTAAGCAGGACTACGATCCAAGCCGGGATTTCCTTCCTCCGGATCTTTAATCTCCCTCCAGTATGCCGCTGCCAATTGGACGGTCAGATACCTTCGCGCTCCATGCTCTGACCACCAACTCTGCCTGCGCTTAGCCCTTTTCTCATCACGTCTCTATCGACGTCCATTGCGGCGGTGCCCGTCATTTTTGATGGGCATCAGCGCATCGTCGCATTGTGTAATATTTGGTATCGGTTCAGGTACTGTTCAGATATATTGTGATAGCTAACCGCCAGCAATGACTCTGGCGTGCTTGACCTCAATTTTGCAGGGATGCTTCATGACCGCCACGGATCCAGGCGCAGCGTCTAATGACGCCTCACCGATAGACACCGGACTCGCATCGCTCGTGATGCTGGCTCGTTTTCATCAGGTATCAGCATCCCCTGAACAATTAGCCCATGAATTCTCGTCAGGCGATGCCCTCCAGCCGTCTGAGCTTCTTCTTGCTGCAAAAAAACTAGGTCTCAAAGCCAAGTTCGCAAAAGTGGCTGTCGATAGGCTGGATAGCACGCCTTTGCCTGCAATTGCACAAGGCGCAGACGGGCAGTTTTTTATCGTTGCGCGTCTCGATCAGGGCAAGGTACTCATTCATGATCCTCGCTCTCAGCACCCTGAGATCATTACTATTGAGGATCTGGTTGCTCGTTGGGCTGGGCGGCTGCTATTCATCAGAACGGGTGCAGGAAATACTGGTGAGTCCTCGCGCTTCGATTTCACCTGGTTCATCCCGGCGGTCGTTAAATACCGAAAGCTTCTAGGCGAGGTATTACTGGTTTCTTTCGTGCTACAGATTTTCTCGCTGATCACCCCGCTTTTCTTTCAAGTCGTTATGGACAAGGTGCTGGTGCACTATGGATTGACCACGCTCGATGTCATTGCGATTGGCCTGGCCGGCGTGATGCTGTTTGAGTCCGGTTTATCGGGCTTGCGATCCTATGTATTTGCGCATACCGCCAGCCGAATCGATGTTGAGCTGGGTTCCAAGTTGTTCCGACAGCCGATCATGCGCCTGGCTCAGTTGTGGACAAACTTTCAGCAAACTGGTGTGTCCGTGCAGCGGCTGGGTGACATCCTCAATACACGGACTGAATTAACACAAGCGACCCGCAGCACACTCCCTCCTATCAAGGGGCGTATCGAGTTTGATGAAGTTCATTTTCGCTATCGCGCAGATGGCTCTGAGATCCTCAGAGGTATCAGCCTCGCTATTGAGGCCGGCGAGGTCATTGGTGTCGTCGGAAGATCCGGCTCGGGTAAAAGCACGCTGACAAGGCTGCTGCGGCGCCTTTATGTACCTGAGTGGGGGCGCGTTCTTGTCGATGGGATGGACTTAGCTCTTGCTGATGTTTCTTCGTTGCGCCGGCAGATTGGTGTGGTGTTGCAGGACAACATGCTGTTCAACCGAAGCATCCAGGAAAACATCGCCTTAAGTGATCCAGGCGTTCCACTAGAAGCAGTGATTGAAGTCGCACGGTTAGCGGGGGCGCACGAGTTCATTCTGGAACTTCCTGAATGCTAGATGCCATTAACGGTAACCACACGCCGCAATCTCTTGCGGACACTATTATCGGTGGCGATCCAGAGCATGTCCTGGCTGCCGAGCGATGGCTCCAGGGGCAGTATCAGGAATACCGCAGTAACCTGGATCAGGGGGAGGCGGAGATACTGCAGCGCCAAGCTGACATCCAGGCTCCCCGCACCCAGGTTGCGAGTTTGCAAAAAACTTTGCCCATTGCGACAAAGCTTGCCCAGGACTACGAGCATTTGCTGCAGAAGCAATACATCGCCCGCCACGCATATCTGGAAAAGGAACAGGCCCGACTGGATTTGGAGCGCCAGCTTACTGTTCAGCAAGTGAGCGTTGTACAGTCAAATGCCGTACGGCAACAGGCAGAGCGGAGAAGTGAAGGTGTTGTCGCTCAGACTAGGAGAGCGATGCTTGACCTGTTGCAGCAGGCAGATCAGAAGGTCGCTTCCTTGAACCAGGAATTAGCGAAAGCTAAATATCAAGAAGATCTGACGACTATCGAGGCGCCAGTTGATGGCACCGTCCAGCAAGTGAATGTCCATACCGTCGGTAGGGTCGTTACACCCGCGCAACCTCTTATGATGCTGGTGTCTTCCGATGTCTCTGTAGAAGGTGAGGCAATGCTGGAAAACAAGGACGTTGGTTTTGTTCATGTGGGACAGCATGTCACGGTGAAAGTGGAGATTTTTACTTTTACCCAATACGGAACCATCGATGGAGAGGTCGTTAGTGTTTCAAGAGATGCTATTGAGGATGAGAAGCGCGGTCTGCTTTATAGCAGCAAAATTCGGTTGAGGAAAAATCACTTATCAATTGATGGCAAAGAGTTTGATTTGACTCCTGTGATGTCTGTGACTGCAGAAATTAAGATCGGCAGCAGGAGGGTCGTAGATTATTTCTTAAGGCTTTAGAGGCAATACATAGCTGAAAGCCTGACTGAACGATAATGCTTTCTAACTCTGAATGGTTACAGGCTTTTCTAGGTTTAACATAAGTTTAAAGGGGATTTTTTATGGGACTTTTCAAAATAGTAAAAAATGGTGCTCAGGCAGAAGCGCACGCATTTAGTGATGGGACGAAGCCCTTCTCACCGGAAAACAAGGAGAATGCTGGTAAAACTATTAATGACTTAGCTGGTATCTTGCCGTTCGGTAAAGGGATGATTGATGGCGACCAAATGGTAGATACGTTCGGTAAGGCATACAGTAAGACTGATCGAGAGATGGCTAAGTATGGCTTGGAACCGGGTGGTGGCACTCCAATTTCTGACCCGAAGGTCGAAAAATCATTAAGGCCTACTCCAACGCCATTTCTTCCCGGTAAGCCGCGGCCTGTAGATCCCTTTGCAATCGATTTAGATGGTGATGGTGTAATTAGTACTTTGGCTATTTCCTCTGGTGTCCATTTTGATATGGATAACAATGATTTTGCAGAGGCAACGAGTTGGGTCGGGTCTCAAGATGGGCTCCTAGTAAGGGATATCAATAATAATGGAGCTATTGATGATGGCAGCGAGCTATTCGGAAGTGATACGCTAATTGCTTCAGGAAAAGCAACTGGTGGATATGAGGCATTGGGTGGCATGGATACCAATGGTGATGGGAGAATTGATTCTAATGATGGGGACTTTGAAAGCTTAGCTATCTGGCAAGATTTAAATAGTGATGGTGTTTCGCAGTCCAATGAAATAAAGAAGCTCTCGCAATTGTCTGTAGAATCAATCGATTTGGCTTATAATACAAAAAATTTTTCAGATGCAAATAATGTTCGTCATGTTGAGTATAGTAGTTTGTCGTTTGATGATGGGCGTAGGGCTTTAACTGAAAGCTTATGGTTTGAGGCTAATCATCGAGATACTATTCCTGTGGAAGTGCATTCGGGAGGTGGGATTTATATTCCGCCTGATGTCGAAGATCTGCCAGATGCTGTTGGCTTTGGGAATGCTTATTCTCTCCATCAAATGATGGCATTAGATTCGAGTGGTCAGTTAAAGCTTTTAGTTAAGAAATTTGTAGATGCGGATAACGCTGACTCAAGAAGAGAGTTGGTTACTGACATTATTTATGCATGGGCTGCGCAAAATAATACAGATCCTAAATCTCGTGGTGAGTATGTAGATGCTCGCCATGTTGGAGTCATGGAGGTTTTTTGGGGGGAGCCACTAGGGGTTACTACACCAAGCCCAGCTTTTGCAATTAGTGTGGAAAATTCCTATCAGGCCCTCTACAAGTCTATTTACTCGCAGTTGATGGTGAATAGCCATGAGGGTTTCTATGTTAACATGGTTGACTTTAGTCAAAATAATGGCATTTGGACTGCTGATTTTTCTAAAGTTTCTGATTATTTTATAGGGTTAGCCCTCCAAGGTGATAGTTCTTTAGCATCAAAGATTTCAGAGTTTGAGTCTACAATTTCGGGAATGAATCCTTATGATACTACCCTTGTTGATTCGTTTTCTCAAACTCTCGATGCTAGCCTTAAAGCAAAGCAGTTAGCTATGCCTGAATTCGATGTCACCATGGAGCGCGCAATAAGGTCTATCGATAACAATATAGTTGGTAGTGGTTCTGATGACTCGATAAATGCTTGGGCTGGTGATGATATCGTTCACGGCGCTGATGGGGATGACGTTATTTATGGGGGAGTGGGGAGTGATAAGCTTTATGGTGATGCTGGAGATGATTTCTTAAAAGGGGGAGTAGGTAATGATGTCTTGCGTGGAGGTGATGGTCAAGATTTGATATATGGCGAGGAGGGAGATGATTATTTATACGGAGATGATGGTAATGATGTTTTGGATGGGGGCGATGGATATAACTACTTATATGGTGGTCGCGGTGATGACGTGCTTTTTAGTGAGGGGGGCGGAGTTCTCAGTGGTGGTGAGGGTAATGATGTTTACATCTATGAAAAGGGAGAGGGAAGTATTTCAATTTTGAATGATGACTCTTTGTCGTCTTCGTTGAATGTTTTGTCGCTGGAAGGGCTTTTGCGTGATGATGTTAAATTTTCGCGTAACGGGTTTGATCTGGTTATAACTATTGATGGTGGATCCAATGCCATTGTTGTTCGCGGTCACTTTGATGTTAATGATTTTAAAGAGTCTCGAGATCAAATAGATCGAGTTATTTTTTCTGATGACTCGGTTTTGGAGGTTTCGGATATTAATAGTCTTGTGTTGTTGGGGACTTCCAGTGATGACTATATTAGAGGTACTTTGGATGGTGATGGTTTAGATGGTGGGGAGGGTGATGATACAATTTCTGGCCAAGCTGGGGATGATATTTTACGTGGTAACGAAGGCAATGACTTACTTTATGGCGGAGTAGGTAATGATATCGTTGAAGGCGGCAATGGCAACGATAGCCTCAGTGGCGATGCCGGTGATGATGTCCTTGATGGCGGAGCGGGCAACGACTCGCTGACAGGCGGAGCAGGTTCGGATACCTATCGCTTCAGCCGAGGCTGGGGCCAGGACTCGATCAACAACTACGACACCAGCACCGACAAGTCGGACGTTATTGAGTTCGCAGCCGACATCCTGCCAGGGGATGTCATTGTCACTCGCTCTTCCAACGATCTTGTTCTCACTCTCAAAGGCACGACTGACCGCATAACGGTCAGTAGCTACTTCACTAACGACGGCGATACCCCGTACAAGCTGGAATCGATCAAGTTCGCCGACGGCACCAACTGGTCGCTCGATCAGGTCAAGTCGATGGCAACGCAGTCCACCGACGGCAACGATTCCATCTGGGGTTATGCCTCCGATGACACCCTGAGTGGCGGACTGGGGGACGATACTCTCTATGGTCAGGCCGGCGATGACACGCTGACAGGCGATGCTGGCAACGACATTTTGTACGGCAATGATGGCAACGACTCGCTGGCAGGTGGCGACGGCGTGGACACGTTGTACGGCGGTGCCGGAGCGGATCTGCTCGAAGGCGGCAATGGCAACGATAGCCTCAGTGGCGATGCCGGTGATGATGTCCTTGATGGCGGAGCGGGCAACGACTCGCTGACAGGCGGAGCAGGTTCGGATACCTATCGCTTCAGCCGAGGCTGGGGCCAGGACTCGATCAACAACTACGACACCAGCACCGACAAGTCGGACGTTATTGAGTTCGCAGCCGACATCCTGCCAGGGGATGTCATTGTCACTCGCTCTTCCAACGATCTTGTTCTCACTCTCAAAGGCACGACTGACCGCATAACGGTCAGTAGCTACTTCACTAACGACGGCGATACCCCGTACAAGCTGGAATCGATCAAGTTCGCCGACGGCACCAACTGGTCGCTCGATCAGGTCAAGTCGATGGCAACGCAGTCCACCGACGGCAACGATTCCATCTGGGGTTATGCCTCCGATGACACCATTAGCGGCGGGCTGGGAGATGACTCACTCTACGGCCTTGCTGGCAACGATATTCTGAATGGCGATGCTGGCAACGATACCCTGAGTGGCGGCGCAGGTAATGACTCGCTTGCGGGAGACGACGGCAACGATTACCTGACCGGCGAGGAGGGCGATGATAGCCTGTCGGGCGGCGACGGCCAAGACACGCTGTATGGTGGTGCCGGAGCGGATTCTCTGGCAGGTGGTAGCGGAAACGATTATCTGATTGGTGATGCGGGCGACGACGACCTCGACGGCGGCGCTGGCAATGACACGCTGTCAGGTGGCGAGGGTTCGGACATCTATCGGTTCAGCCGGGGCTGGGGCCAGGACACTGTAAGCAACTATGACACTAGTACCGACAAGTCGGACGTTATCGAGTTTGCAGCCGATATCCTGCCGGGGGATGTCGTTGTCACTCGTTCTTACAACGATCTTGTCCTCACCCTCAAAGGCACGACTGATCGCGTCACGGTTACTGGCTATTTCACAAACGACGGCGACACTCCGTACAAGCTGGAGACGATCAAGTTTGCCGATGGCACCAACTGGTCGCTCGACCAGGTCAAGTCGATGGCGGTGCAATCAACTGATGGTAACGATGAACTCTGGGGGGATGCAGGGGACAACACCATCAGTGGTGGGCTAGGAGATGACTCACTCCACGGCCTCGCTGGCAACGATATTCTGAACGGCGATGCTGGCAATGACAGCCTGAGTGGCGGCGCGGGTAATGACTCGCTTTCGGGCGGCGACGGCAACGATTACCTGACTGGCGAGGAGGGCGATGACCGCCTATTGGGCGGCGACGGCCAGGACACGTTGTATGGTGGTGCCGGGGCCGATTCTCTATCAGGTGGCAGCGGCAACGATTATCTGATTGGTGATGCGGGCGACGACGTCCTCGACGGCGGCGTCGGTAATGACACGCTTTCAGGTGGGGCAGGCTCCGATACCTATCGCTTTAGCCGGGGCTGGGGCCAGGACACTGTAAGCAACTATGACACTGGTACCGACAAGTCGGACGTTATCGAGTTTGCAGCCGATATCCTGCCAGGGGATGTCGTTGTCACTCGCTCTTCCAACGATCTTGTCCTCACGCTCAAAGGCACGACTGATCGCATAACGGTCACGGGATATTTCACTAACGACGGCGATACCCCGTACAAGCTTGAGTCGATCAAGTTTGCTGATGGCACTAATTGGTCGTTGGATACGATCAAGTCGATGGCGGTGCAATCAACCGATGGTAATGACCAGCTCTGGGGTGATGCTGGTGACAACACCATTAGCGGCGGGTTGGGAGATGACTCACTCTACGGCCTTGCTGGCAACGATATTCTGAACGGCGATGCTGGCAATGACACCCTGAGTGGCGGCGCGGGTAATGACTCGCTTTCGGGAGGCGACGGCAACGATTACCTGACCGGCGAAGAGGGCGATGACAGCCTGTCGGGCGGCGGCGGCCAGGACACGCTGTATGGTGGTGCCGGAGCCGATTCTCTGGTAGGTGGCAGCGGGAACGATTATTTGACCGGCGATGCTGGCGATGATGTGCTCGACGGCGGTGCCGGCAATGACACTGTTTCGGGCGGCGAAGGTTCGGACACTTATCGATTCAGCCGAGGCTGGGGCGATGATACTGTCAGTAACTACGATACGAGCATCAATAAGTCTGACTCTATTGAGTTCGCGGCGGATATTTCGCCGGATGATATTGTGGTCAGCCGCTCTTCGGACAATCTGGTTCTGACATTAAGTGGAACAGCCGACCGCATCACCGTTAATAGCTATTTTTCCAACGATGGTGACACTCCTTACAAACTTGAGTCGATCAAGTTTGCCAACGGCACTAACTGGTCTCTGGATCAGATCAAGTCGATGGCCATACAGTCGACCGATGGTAACGATTCGATCTGGGGCTATGCGTCCGACGACACCCTGAGCGGCGGCCTGGGCGACGATACAATGCATGGCCTGGCCGGCGATGACGTGCTGAATGGCGGTGCGGGCACCGATCAGCTGTATGGCGATGCCGGCTCGGACACATTGTCGGGTGGCGACGGGCAAGACTATCTCTTCGGTGGTGCCGACAACGATGTGCTTGAGGGTGGCAGCGGCAACGATAACCTTTATGGCGAGGCCGGCAATGATGTGCTGGATGGTGGCATCGGTAACGACTCGCTGACAGGTGGTGCAGGCTCCGATATCTACCGCTTCAGCCGTGGCTGGGGTCAGGACTCGATCAACAACTATGACACCAGCACCAACAAAACAGATGCCATCGAATTTGCATCTGACATCTTGCCTAGCGATATCGTCGTCACTCGCTCCTACGATGATCTGGTTCTGACGCTGGGCACAGGTACCGACAAAATAACCGTCTCCAGTTACTTCAGTAACGATGGTGATAACGCCTACAAGCTTGATGAAATTCGGTTTGCCGACGGGACAACCTGGACGCCGGATCAAGTCAAAACCATGGCGGCCTTCAAAAGCACTGATGGTAATGATGTCCTGACGGGTTATGCATCCGACGACAGCATCAGTGGTGGCCTGGGTAACGACACAATTTATGGTCGGGCCGGGAATGACACGCTGTCAGGCGATGCTGGTAACGACACGCTGTACGGTGAAGAAGGTAACGACACCCTCAATGGCGGCGCCGACGCCGATCTGCTCTACGGCGGCAATGGCAATGACACCCTCGATGGCGGCAGTGGAAACGATACGCTCGATGGCGGCATTGGGTCTGATATCTATGTGTTCCGTAAAGGATCGGGCCAGGATCAGATTAATAACTACACCTCGGGCGACACCACAGCCAACAAAATCGATACGGTCAAGCTCGACGGTTTGAATCCTGCCGATATCTCGGTGCGCAGAGAGTCTAACGATCTGGTTATCCAGATAAAATCGACGGGTGATTCGATCCGCGTTAATTATCACTTCAACCAGGATGGTGACAGCGCCTATGCGGTGGATCAGCTTCAGTTCGCGGATGGCACCGTCTGGGATGGTGCGAAACTAAAAACAGAAGCGCTGAAGGCGACTGGCGATAACGATACGCTCATTGGCTATCAGACTGCCGACCAACTCTTCGGGCTCGCTGGTAACGACACACTCAGTGGTCGTGGTGGTGATGATGTTCTGGATGGCGGTGCAGGCAGGGATACCCTCAACGGAGAGGAAGGTAACGATACGCTCCTCGGCGGCGCAGATAACGATGCGCTAAGTGGTGCAGAGGGCAACGATCGCCTCGACGGTGGGACGGGCGATGATTCGCTAACGGGTGGGCTTGGATCGGATACCTATGTTTTCCGTCGCGGGGCGGGTCAGGACACGATTAACAATGGCGTCTCCAACGAGACTAATCCAGACAAACAGGACACGCTTCTTCTAGAGGGACTCAAACCCGCAGATGTAGTGATGAGGCGCGAAGGCGATGACTTAATTGTCCAAATCAAGGATACAAACGACTTTGTTCGTGTAAGCGGACACTTCAGCTCGAACGTTGCATATGGCTACGCAATCGATCAGGTGAAATTCGCGGATGGATCCGTTTGGGACAAATCCTTCATCAGCTCTGCGTTGCTGACAGGCACTGCCGGTGACGACAACATCACGGGCTATGAGACTGCAGATACGCTAAAGGGGCTTGGTGGCAACGACACCATCAGTGGTCGTGCTGGCGACGATGTTCTTGACGGAGGGGAAGGCCGAGATACGCTGAATGGCGAGGAAGGTAACGACACTCTGCTTGGCGGCGCTGGCAACGACACGCTCTCCGGTGGCAATGGTGACGATGTCCTTGATGGCGGTTCAGGAAACGACACATTGAGCGGTGGCAGTGGTTCGGATACCTATGTTTTCCGCAAAGGCTCCGGTCAGGACACCGTCTCGAACTACGCCTCCCCAGACGCAAATCAGAACAAACTCGATGTTGTGAAGCTGGAGGGGCTGACTGCGTCTCAAGTTAGCATCCGTCGTGAGGGGGACGATCTCATTGTCCAGATCACTGAAACGGGCGAAACCCTTCGTGTCTCGTCGCATTTCAGCAACGACGCCTATGCCATTGATCAAGTGCAGTTCGGCGATGGCACTTTCTGGGATAAGACCCAAATCACTGCTGCCTTGCTGGTGGGTACCGCTGGGGATGACACCATCACCGGCTACGCCACCGATGACAAACTGAGCGGGTTGGCCGGTAATGACACGCTTAGTGGGCGAGCGGGCAACGACACGCTGGATGGCGGAGAGGGTAATGACACTCTTAACGGAGAGGACGGCAACGACACTCTGCTGGGAGGTAAAGGGAACGATAGCCTGAGTGGTGGTGACGGCAATGATCTCCTTGACGGAGGCGACGGTACGGATTCGCTTGCCGGGGGCAAGGGCTCTGATACCTACATTTTCCGCAAAGGCTACGGTCAAGACACGATCAATAACTCTGCTTACAACGATACGACTGAAAACAAGCTGGATGTCATCCGTCTTGAAGGCTTGAACGTCTCGGACGTGGTTATCAAACGTGAATCGGACGACCTCCTGATTCAGATTAAAGAGTCTGGTGAAACGTTACGTGTTACCTCTCATTTCAGTGCTAGCGCGATTTCCGGCTATGCGATTGATCAGCTGAAATTTGCCGACGGGACGGTTCTGGACAATGCACAAATCAAAGCCGCATTGCTCCTGGGAACTGATGCTGACGACGTTCTGACGGGGTACAGCACTGATGATGTCATTACCGGTGAGGGTGGCAACGATACTCTTAGTGGTAGTGCAGGGAATGACAAGATCGACGGGGGGGATGGCAAGGATTCGCTCTCTGGAGATGATGGCGATGACCTTCTCTTGGGCGGTTCGGGCGACGATTCGCTTTCGGGCGGGAATGGCAACGACACGTTGAAAGGCGGAGCGGACAACGACTCTCTGAATGGCGGTTATGGTGATGATCTGCTGGATGGCGGTTCAGGCAACGATACCCTATCCGGCAGCTATGGCTCGGACGTTTACGTCTTTGGTCACGGCTCTGGACAAGACACTATCAATAACTCGGCCTATAACGACACCACGGTCAATAAGCTTGATGTGGTGAGGCTTGAAGGGCTTAACCAGGCTGACGTTTCCCTGCGTCGTGAGTCGGACGATCTGATTATCCAGATCCGCGACTCGGGAGAGACACTGCGCATTACCTCGCAATTCAGCGCCAGTGCCATTTCTGGTTACGCGGTCGATCAACTGCTGTTCGCAGATGGATCAACGTTGAACGTTGACCAACTCAAAACGGCAATGCTCGGCGGAACCGAAGAGGACGATTCCCTCACGGGGTTTGACTCAGCAGATGTAATTAACGGGCTGGGTGGGAATGACACCATCAGCGGTCGCGGCGGCGACGATGTTCTGGATGGGGGCGATGGTAAAGATACGCTTTCCGGCGATGAGGGTAATGACACGCTACTCGGCGGTGCTGGCAACGACAGTCTGAATGGTGGTTACGGAAATGACTCTCTTGACGGCGGCGTGGGTAACGACTCGCTGAGCGGTGGGTTTGGCTCCGATACCTATGTGTTCCGCAAGGGCTCAGGCCAGGACACGATCAACAACTCTGCCTACAACGATACGACAGCAGGCAAGCTCGACGTCATTCGATTCGAGGGGCTCAACGCTGATGATGTGCTTATGCGTCGTGAGTCCGACGATTTGATTCTTCAGATCAAGGAGACAGGTGAAGTTCTCCGAGTCACTTCTCATTTTAGCACCAGTGCTATTTCCGGATACGCCATCGATCAGCTCCAGTTTGCTGATGGGACGGTCATGGATAATTCGCAAATTAAACTGTCCATGCTAGGTGGGACGGAGGGTGACGATACCCTGGTCGGCTATGAAACCGATGATGTGCTCAAAGGCTTCGCGGGCAATGACACCATTAGCGGTCGCACAGGTGACGATACCCTCGAAGGTGGCGACGGTAAGGACAACCTTTATGGCGATGAAGGTAATGATGTCCTGCGAGGGGGCGCGGATGACGACACATTAAACGGTGGCAGCGGAGATGACTTGCTGGATGGCGGTACTGGTAACGATTCCTTGGCAGGTGCGTTCGGTTCAGATACCTACACCTTCCGAAAAGGCTCGGGCCAGGACACCATCAACAACTCGGCCTATAACGACACGACGGCTAATAAGCTCGACGTTATCAGGCTGGATGGGCTGAACCTCTCGGATATTTCGCTACGGCGCGAGTCGGACGATTTGATCATCCAGATCAAGGAAACCGGTGAGACTCTGCGAGTGACTCAGCATTTTAACGCCAGCCTGATCTACGGTTATGCGATTGATCAGCTCCAGTTCAGTGACGGCTCGTTCCTGACAACTGATCAGATCACAACCGCCCTGCTGACCGGGACTGAGGGCGACGACACCATTTTCGGTTATGAGTCGGCGGATGTTCTTAAAGGTGCCGGCGGCAACGACACTTTAAGTGGCCGAGCCGGAGATGATGTACTCCTCGGTGGAGAAGGCAAAGACACGCTCAATGGCGAAGATGGTAACGATACGCTGGACGGCGGTGCTGGCAATGACACGCTGAGCGGTGGTTATGGGTCAGATACCTACGTTTTCCGCAAAGGGTCTGGGCAAGACACCGTTACCAACTCTGCCTACAACGACACGACGGCTAGTAAGCTGGATGTCGTGAAACTGGACGGATTGAATGCAGCGGACGTCCTGCTACGCAGGGAGGCAAATGATCTGATCATCCAGATCAAAGCTACCGGTGAAACGCTTAAAGTGGCTTCGCATTTCAGTACCGATGCGATATCGGGTTATGCGATTGACCAACTTCAGTTTGAAGATGGCACGATCTGGAACAAAACCGATATCAGTTCCAACCTGGCAGGCCAGACCTCAGTTGACCCGTTAAACCTCACAGGCACGAGTGAGAATGATGTTCTTACGGGTGGCGCAGGCAATGACACTTTGAGTGGCGCCGCCGGTGATGACTTGCTGGATGGCGGGGCCGGAAATGATCGCTTGGACGGAGGTGCAGGTGATGACACCTACCTGTTCGGTAAAGGATCTGGCCAGGACACGATCTCATCCTACGAGGGGCGAGTGGGTAAGCTAGATACCGTAAAGCTGACGGAGTTGAATGCCTCTGACGTCACGTTGGTTCGCGATGCTAGTGACCTTGTCATTAATATCAACGGCACAGCTGATAGCTTGCGCATCTCGAATCACTTCATTGGTGAAGCCACTTCAGGTTATCAAGTTGATCGTATTCAGTTCGCGGACGGGACGTTCTGGGATCAAGGTACGATCAAGTCTGAAGTCCTGCGTGGCACAGCGGCTGACCAGACGCTGGTTGGCTACCAAGCGGATGATCAAATCGACGCGGGTGCAGGTGACGATATCGTCAGTGGCGGAGCCGGTAACGATACGCTCAAAGGGGGAAGTGGCTCTGACACGCTGAGTGGCGAAGAGGGCAACGACGTTCTGCAGGGCGGTATCGGGAACGACATCCTGAGCGGTGGCGCAGGAAACGACACACTTGATGGTGGCGCTGGCAACGATCGCCTTGATGGCGGGGCAGGTGATGACACTTATCTGTTCGGTAAGGGCGCTGGCCAGGACACGATCTACTACGCCTATGAAAACCGCGTCGGCAAACTCGATATCGTCAAGTTGACTGATCTCAACGCGTCTGACGTTACCCTTTCACAAGAAGGTGCTGACCTGGTTATTCGCGTTAACGGCTCAACCGATAGCCTCAAAGTCATGAACCATTTCCAGAGTGATGCCACAGGCGGATACCAGATTGACCAAATCCAGTTTGCCGATGGCAGCTTCTGGGATCAATCCGTTATCAAGTCTCGCGTACTTCAAGGAACGGACGGCAATCAATCTCTGACAGGCTACAGCACAGACGATGTTATCGATGCCGGGGCTGGTGACGATACGGTCAGTGGTGGCAGCGGTAATGACACGCTATTGGGTGGCGCTGGCGCCGATACCCTTAACGGTGACGACGGCAATGACCTACTTCAGGGTGGCACAGGCAACGACGTTCTCAACGGCGGTGCTGGTAACGATACTCTCGATGGTGGCGCAGGCAATGATCGTCTGGATGGAGGTGCAGGCGACGATACTTACACCTTCGGCAAAGGCTCGGGCCAGGACACGCTGTCTTCGTACGAAAGCCGTGCGGGCAAAGTAGACACGTTGAAACTGAATGGCTTGAACGCCTCAGACATTAGCCTCGCCCGCGATGGCAATGACCTGATCATCCGTATCAATGGCACAACCGATAGTTTCCGTGTTTCGAATCACTTCATTGGCGATGCGACTTCCGGTTATCAGTTGGATCGCATCCAATTCGCTGACGGTTCGTTTTGGGATCAATCGAACATCAAGACACAGGTGCTGAAAGGCTCGGATTCGGATCAGTATCTTACGGGATACGCCGGAGATGACGTTATCGATGCAGGTGCTGGCGATGACACCGTTTACGGCGGAGCGGGTAACGACACGCTATCCGGCAGTAGCGGTGTGGACACGCTTAACGGCGATGATGGTGATGACAAGCTAAACGGCGCCGCCGGTAATGACACCCTTAACGGTGGCGCGGGCGATGACGTTCTCGACGGCGGTGCAGGTAATGACTACCTCAATGGCGGCGCTGGTGATGATACTTACCTGTTCGGTAAGGGCTCTGGCCAGGATTCGATTTACTACGCTAACGAGTCACGTCCAGGCAAGCTCGATACCGTGAAACTACTCGGCCTAAACGCGAGTGACGTTACCATCTCTCGTGAGGGCTATGACCTCATTCTCAAGGTGAATGGCACAAGCGATAGCTTGCGTATTTATTACCACTTCATGGGTGACGCGACGGCGGGATATCAGATAGATCGTATTCAGTTTGCCGACGGCAGCTACTGGGATCAGACGTTTATCAAGACCGAAGTATTGCGAAGCACGGACGCTAATCAGTCATTGACTGGTTACGAAACCGACGACGTGATCAATGCCGGTGCTGGTGATGACTATGTCAGTGGTGGTGGCGGTAATGACACGTTGTCTGGTGAGACCGGTGACGACACCATCAGTGGTGGTGCAGGTAACGACACTCTAATCGGCGGCAGCGGTGCGGACACCCTCAACGGTGATGATGGTGAAGACCTTCTGCAAGGTGGAGTTGGCAATGACACGCTCAACGGCGGGAATGGTAATGACCTTCTTGATGGTGGGGCAGGTAATGACCTGTTAAATGGTGGGAATGGTGACGACATCTACCTGTTCGGCAAAGGCTCTGGCCAAGACCGTGTCTATTACGCCAACGAAGCCCGGGCAGACAAGATCGATACCGTGAAACTGATCGACCTGAACGCCAGCGATGTGAGTCTGTCACGCGACGGATATGATCTGGTTATCCGGGTCAACGGAACAACCGACACCTTCAGGGTCGTTTACCACTTCATGGGCGATGCGACGGCTGGATACCAGATTGATCGCATCCAGTTTGCCGATGGTAGTTTCTGGGATCAAACCGCAATCAAGACGCAGATTCTGCAAGGCACTGCGGCGGATGAAACGCTGTCTGGAACGTCGACTGACGACACCATCGATGCAGGTGCAGGTGACGATACTGTTAATGGTATGGCTGGCAACGACACGCTTTCGGGCGGTGCCGGTGCCGATACACTAAACGGTAACGAAGGCAATGACGCCCTGCTCGGCGGCGCAGACAATGACATCCTCTACGGCGGAGATGGCAATGATGTGCTTGATGGCGGGACTGGTAATGATCGCCTGGACGGTGGTGCCGGAGACGACACTTATATCTTTGGTAAAGGCGCGGGGCAGGACACGATCTACTACGCCTATGAGAACCGGGCAGGCAAGCAGGACACTGTCAAGCTAACTGACCTGAATGCCTCTGATGTGAGCGTCACTCGCGACGGAGTGGATCTGGTTATTCGGGTTAACGGCACGACTGACAGCCTGCGAGTGGTGTCTCACTTCCAGGGAGATGCGACTGCCGGATATCAGATTGATCGTATTCAGTTCGCTGACGGAAGCTTCATGGATCAGGCCGCGATCAAGTTCCAGGTACTGCAAGGTTCGGAAGGCGACGAAACGCTTTCAGGCACTAGCAGTAACGACGTCATCGATGCCGGCTTGGGCGACGATATTGTCAACGGTGGAGGCGGGGACGATACCCTCAAGGGTAACGACGGCGCCGATACGCTCAACGGTGGCGATGGAAATGACCTGCTGCAAGGTGGTTTTGGCAACGATGCCCTTAATGGTGGTGACGGTAATGACGTTCTTGATGGCGGAGCAGGCAATGACGTGCTGAGCGGTGGTAACGGCGACGATACCTACCTGTTTGGCAAAGGCTCTGGTCAGGATACCGTCAATAACGGTGGTGAGGTTCGCGTCGGAAAAACTGACACGGTTAAACTCACCGACCTGAACGCCGCAGATGTGCAGATAAAACGTGAGAACAATGACCTGCTTATCCAGGTCATTGGGAGCTCTGACAGCTTGCGCGTGGCGTCTCATTTTACTGGGGATGCAACGGCTGGGTATCAGGTTGATCGCATTCAATTCGCTGATGGTAGTGAGTGGGATCAAACGACGATCAAGTCGAATGTGGTTCGCAGTACTGACGCGGATGACACCTTGCGTGGATTTGCCACTGACGATGTGATCAGCGCCGGACTGGGGGATGACGTTGTGTATGGTGCAGATGGTAACGACACACTGTCCGGTGGCGATGGTGCCGATACGCTGCTTGGTGACGGGGGCAATGATCATTTACTGGGCGATGCGGGTAATGACACGCTCTCTGGCGGTGACGGTGATGACCTGCTTGATGGCGGGACGGGCAACGATACCTTGACTGGCGGTGAAGGCAACGACACCTACGCGTTCGGCGTCGGTGGAGGGAAGGACTCAATCAACAACTACGGCACGAGCGCCAGCACTGATACCGTTCAGTTCGACGCTAGCGTCAGTCTTGAGGATCTCTGGTTCCGTCGCAGCAGCAACGACCTGGAAGTCAGCATTGTTGATACGCCTGATAAGGTCGTCGTCAGTAACTGGTACTCCTCCAATGACTACCATGTGGATCAGTTCAAGACCGCAGACGGGAAAACCTTGTTGGACAGCCAGGTGCAAAGCCTGGTCGACACCATGGCGTCTTTCGGCGTAAGCGCTGGTGCAGAAAGTAGTTTGACTCAAACGCAGCAGAGTCAGTTGGATGCGGTTCTGGTCGCGAGTTGGAAATAGGGTTGGCTTAACTTGAAGCTGTAAAAGGCGCCCCGGTTTACCGGGGCGTTTTTATATGTGCGCCAGGCATGGCGCGTTGCGCGTAGCGCAACCAGTTTGGCTGTGGTGGCCATGCTGGTGACTGGGAGGTGAAAGTCCTCTACACACCCGGCAAGGGGAAGTGTTAGCCAGAGGCAAGGGTGTCGCGGGTGACTGCGAATCTGAAGGAAGCCCGAGGCAAAATGCTGGCCTGACGAACAGGAAGCGGATGAGGCGGCACAGCGGGGTAAGGGGGCGTATTTTCCCAAAGCCCGATACTTGCACGGAACGCTGTGACGTAGATCCGACAGGCATAAGCAGGAAGGTCGCGCGAATTACCCTGGGAGATCTGCGCGTTTGCCACTGTGCTACCGAGCGTCGAGAGGCGACGGGATGAGCGTGCAGAAGTCAGCCGAGGCCGTAGTAAGTGGCGAATAACCCCGTCACCAAGGGCCGAACAAGGTATGCCGCCAGTAGGCGTCAAAGTCTCGTTGAATACCGAAATGCAGAAATTTCTCCCAGAGAAGACTGTTACTCCGAGTCCCGGACAGTATCCGAGGATGACGGCTGACAGCGCACAGGTATCGGCGGCGTCTGTGACGTGGACGAACGCGGAGCCGGACACGCTGATGGAACGGGTGCTTGCACCCGCTAACCTTAGGCGTGCTTATCAACGCGTGGTCAGCAACAAGGGCTCGCCGGGTACCGATGGTATGACGGTCGAGCAATTGGCGGGCTACGTGAAACAGTATTGGCCGATCCTCAAGGCTCGGTTGCTGGTCGGCGAGTATCACCCGCAGGGTGTGCGCGCCGTTGACATCCCCAAACCCAAAGGCGGAACACGACAACTGGGTATTCCCAGCGTCGTGGATCGCCTGATCCAGCAGGCACTGCTGCAACAGCTCACGCCGATCTTCGATCCTCTGTTCTCGGACTATAGCTACGGCTTTCGTCCGGGTAGAAGCGCTCATCAAGCCATCGAAAAGGCCCGTGACCACGTAGGAGCGGGCAACCGCTGGTGTGTGGAACTTGATCTTGAAAAGTTCTTTGATCGAGTAAACCACGACGTATTGATGGACAAGATCGAGCGTCACGTCGAAGACAAGCGCGTGCTTAGACTGATCCGTCGTTACCTCGAAGCCGGAGCGATGTCGGGCGGGATCGTCAGCCGACGACAGAAGGGGACGCCGCAAGGCGGCCCGCTCTCGCCGTTGCTGTCGAACATCCTGCTTAACGAACTCGACCGCGAGCTGGAACGACGGGGACATCGTTTCGTGAGGTATGCCGACGATACGAACATTTATGTGCGCACTCGTCGTGCGGGCGAGCGAGTGTTGGCCGGTGTTGAGCGCTTCCTGAATCAGCGCCTAAAACTGACGCTGAATCGGGAAAAGAGCCGTGTGGCACGTCCGTGGTTCTGTGATTACTTGGGCTATGGGATGAGCTGGCATCAGCAGCCGAGATTGAGAGTGGCAACGATGAGTTTGGCTCGCTTGCGCGATCGGCTCATGGAGCTGCTGCGCGGGGCGCGGGGCCGCAAGATGGCGACTGTCATCGGACGTATAAACCCTGTGCTGCGCGGGTGGTCAGGCTACTTCAAGCTCAGTCAGAGCAAACGGCCACTTGAGGAAATTGACGGCTGGGTGCGGCGCAAACTCCGCTGCGTCCTTTGGCGTCAATGGAAGCGGCCCTCAACGAGGGCGCGTAACTTGATGCGCCTGGGGCTTAGCGAAGCTCGTGCCTGTAAATCAGCCTTCAATGGCCGAGGCCCATGGTGGAGCTCGGGAGCATCTCATATGAATCAGGCGTTGCCGAAGAAGCTATGGGATCAACTTGGGTTAGTCTCGGTACTGGATACGATAAACCGGCTTAGCCGCATAACTTGAACCGCCGTATACGGAACCGTACGTACGGTGGTGTGAGAGGACGGCGGCTGTAAAGCCGCCTCCTACTCGATCTGCGCTAACCAGGACGTGTTTTGTCGCTGGTTCGAGTAGCGCCAAAGCTTCTTTTCGACAACTGTCTAAATCGGTTTGCTAGGAGAAGGGAAGGGAATGCCAAAGCCAGCCTTGCTTTTTAGGGCGGCTGCGGCATTGAGCTCAGCTGGATTCAGGTGAGCTAGGCTTATCGTAAGACCGAACTTTTTGAATACAGCTTCCAGGGTCGCGAGTGTCGGATTGCCGCGATCGACCTCCAGCTGCGACAGAGCCCGCTTTGAAATTTTGCAGGCCACCGCGAACCGCTCTTGATTCACGCCTAGAAGATTTTCACGAAGACGTTTAACGGCGCCGCCTAGCGTCAATTTCCCCTGGGCGACCTCAGCGGCCACTGCTTGAATGTAGGCTTTGCGCTCTTCAAGCGTCATTTCTTTCACATCAACCCCATTCCTTCAGCCAAGTCTAGATTATTGAACGGAAAATCTTCGAATTGCGAAACCTATCCGGCAGGTTCACGGATGTCTTACCTGCCAACGCATCGCATGCCCGCCTCCAGACACGACGGCAGCGCAATATAATGCACTAATACATGATGAATGAGGGGTGGCAGCGCATTAAAATGCGCTGATCATTTTCTCAGTGTTTTTAAAGATACGACGAAAAGTCCCGGCACTGATGGCTGGGATTCTTCAACGCCTTAAGTGAACCCGCTTGCCAGTGGGCGCCTTTTTTTCATTCTACGTTGCAAATGACGTTGCCCACCAAGGTGCCATGGCCGCGCAGGCTAAGCCGAGGCCGTCACAACAGAGTAGAACTGGAGCTCCTGATCTTCGTTTACGATCGAAGCGACGGGCGTCGGTTTGTTATCGGGTGGTTATGATATTGGTGAGCTTGAGCGGGCAGGGGCTCTGCGGGTCTATGAAGATCCGCTGGATTTGCTCGCTCATTTGGATGAAATCGCCTCTCGCCCATAAGCAATAACTTGCAGCCACGCTCAGCGACGGAGAGGGCAGGCATCAAGGAGTTTTTGCCCTGCGCGCAGCCATCAGCGCATTCATCAAACGCTGACGTTCGTCTTCGTCCAAAGCCGGGTTTGAGCAGCGCCACAGCTGTCCCTTGACAACAAAATAGCGTCCATCTGGTGTTGTCGGGTTCATGCCTGAAAATAATCGATAGGTGGAGGAAAGTTGGGCTACATCCGTAGCCTGTTGTTCCACAGCGGCCTCTTCCGGCTCTAACCACCAACCCGTCTCACAAGCCTACGAATCATTTTTTTCCTGATTTGTGCCGTTAATATGCCATTACTGGCGAATCTTGCTTTCCTGCACGATTGAGAAGCCATTCGACTACGAGGGATCGAGAAATGGGTTGGAAAGGGACTTTGCGTTCAATGGGCGCAGCGGCGCGGCAAGCTGAACGGAACGCGCAGCGCCGGCAGCGCGAACTTGAAAAACGTCACAAAGAATTCGCCAAAATGGAGGCGCTTGAGCAGGCAGCCTATGAGGTGGAAGTTTACGAAAACCAGATCGATCTTTTGCTTTCTGTACACAAGGAAAGCAGCGAGTCTATCGATTGGAGAGCTTTGGCTAGCCGAGCAGCGCCTGGGCAACCTACTTTTTCAGATACGCATGCCGCACAAGCCCGACTTCAGCAAGCTAGTTATCGGCCGGGATTTTTTGCTCGATTATTCAGAGGGGAAGCACATCAGCGAAATCAACTGCAGGTGCTTGTCGACAAGGCTATCGCTGACGATAAGCATCTGTTTGAGCAAGCTACGCGTGATTGGCATGCCGACTATGACTTCTGGCAAGAGGAGTCTGAAGTCGCCAAAGGCATATTGCAGGGTAGGGGACAGGCCAAGCTCGACGCGATCAAGCTACTAAATCCTTTCTCAGACATATCTCATCTGGGCAGTTTCATTAAGTTCTCGGTTGATGAGACAGGGTTGGTTCAGTCTGCCCTGAGCGTCCATGGCACACGCGTGATCTCCGCTGAGGTCAAGTCGCTGCTTCAAAGTGGAAAGCTTTCCAGCAAGAAGATGCCGATAGGTAAATTCAACGAGCTGCTTCAGGATTATGTCTGCAGCTGCGCGCTCAGGGTAGGCCGCGAGTTGCTCGCTGCCTTACCTGAAAACCTGGTTATTGTGACTGCGTTGGATGATGTGCTGAACACTGCGACAGGGCATCTTGAAGAGCTGCCGATCCTAAGCGTTGCGTTTTCTCGCGAGACCCTCGACAGGTTGAACATGGACACGATTGACCCCTCGGATGCGATGCAAAACTTTGTCCACAATATGTCGTTCAAAAAGACCACCGGTTTTGCGCCCGTACTCCAGATCGAGCCTGATCGTTTCAGATCCAGGGCGTGACGATATGCCGACGGCCTGAAATCTGGCTGTCGGCTTGGCTTTTTGATGTTGAGTAAGCTGTTGTCTCGTACAGCGCGGTCATGATTTAAAGCTGGCAAAGGCTCTATATCAACGGGGCAGGGGCTACCTAGGCAACTTCTTGTTAATCAATGAGCTCGATGGTTCGAAAGAGAACTTGGAATTTATACTATAGCTATGACTATGTGGCGTGAATTTAGGGGGGGGTATGTCAATATCCCAGCAGTTTAAGATATTCATAGAATTCGGCTTCGGCGTCTTTGGATGGTGGTATAGAGTGCTCTGCAGATAGATCTATGATGGCATTTATAATGCCTGCTATTATCGAAATTGGGCTTGGCGGTGGTTTGCCAGTTTTTCTTGGTTTTAAAATGGCATCTATAAATTTACTGCGAATAAATGGGTCGGTTAGTATCCAATCTATAATGTCTAAAATGATTTTTTGGTTGGATGGGATCAACCTGTTCAGGATCTCTATGGTTTTAGTAGGTTGGTTATTTCGCACATCGAGCAAGCATCCGATCTGAAATGCTATTTTGAAATCGTTGATCCGTGCACTGTCAAAATTTGATATCATGTCTAACTTCCGTGTGGCTATAAATTGGTCTCAGATTATCACGTTAGATCCGGTTGCTTCCATTTTTGACATTCCTGCAGCCGAGATCTCCTCTTAACATCTAAAATACATTTTCTCGGGGCCGATGCACGAGCCTGCTGAGATTTTGGCCACATCCTATGCCGTGAGATGCGATATTGATTACGTCCTAGGGGGCCACGGCTTGGCCCAGCTCGTGTGACTCAATGATTCCAAACCAGCTCCTTGGCGCCATCAGGGAGGGGCACCGCGATGCTAGGTTGTTGCCAGCAGTATGAATCCAAAATACCGGGCAGGTGAACAACTCAACGGGTCTCTGATTTCATTCGGTATGACCGCTAACCGGAAGAAAATACCGTCTATGCCATGTGTGATCACATGGATATCCTGTCGAAAACAGGAAATATTGTTATGTCCCTCATCCAGCCTCATCAGCTCAAAGAGCTTCGTAAATCGTGTGGTTTGACCGTAAGTAGAGCGGCTTCGTCGGTGCATGTCCATGAGCGTACCTGGCGAACTTATGAAACCGATGTGGAGAACGCTTCTCACATCCCGATTCCTCAAGGGCGCTTGATCGCGTTTTGTGAGAGGCACAGGTTACCTTATCCGCCAGTTGACCAAGATGGGAGAATTATGGCGGGAGGCTGCAAAGTCTTAAGCATCACTACTTACAAAGGCGGAGTGGGAAAATCGCCAATCACCGTCGCGGTTGCGGGGGTTCTCGCCTCGACGGGGCAAAAAGTGGCCATCGTCTCCAACGATAGGGTCTTCAACATGCATGGGGAGGAAGACCCCTGGATTCGTGCTCGACTGGAAGGACGGGCGCGCTCGGTTGATTTTATCGGAGAAGACGATGTGCTTATGTACCCTGGAGAGATAGAGCATATCGAGCAGGCGATAAACGAATATGAGTATGCCCTGTATAATCCAGATTTTATTATTATCAACTCGCTGCCAGACAGGGCCCACGAAAAACTGTTATCAAAAAGAGTAGCACCGAAAACATTTGAAGAGCTCAGAATGAGGTATGACTACATATTTCTTGACTTGAATAGGGATTTGGAAAAAGTAAAGTTGCTGTCTGATCTTGTTGCGATAATACTGGATAGCGGCTGCGCCGCGTCGGTCTGGAGCGCACGCAATTTCTATAATGACTTAATGAAAACTGTGCTGAACCGGCCTGCTCCGAGGGTCTGCGGTCTGGTCACCAATCATGCACCTTGCACTGCGATTTCGGACTTTGCAGAGTATATCGAAGATTCTCAAAAGTTGGATGAGGCCCGAAGCATCGCGATAATGATTCATGAGCAGCAAGCAGAGATTCTGCAAGCGATAAGTAAATTGAAGTTACCAATGCTCCGAACCTTCATGACTCGATCGCATCTGATGGAGATTCAACTCCATAACCAAAGTCGAGTGTTTGAAGAGTCATTCTGTTTCTTTAATTCACTTGTCGAGATTGCGCCTCAGTCGGTGGCGAGTGATGAGATTCGTAGGTTAACAGATGAGCTTTGCTGGATGCTTTCATCGAGCACCACTGTTGCGAATCATTGACGGTGCCTTAAGGGGCTCGCTAGGAGGTGGGCTAGCTGATTTGCGAGCGATGTTGTCGATCAATTTTTTCCGTCTTTTTGAAGAGTTTTGGCTACAAGTGTCACTCTGATTAAAAGAAAAAAATTCACTACACCGTGGCTAACTTTAATGACGAACCCTTCTGCGTCGCTTAATATGTAGATCTGTGTACCCAATCGAAAATAGGATTCTAAATGTCTCGCTTAGCCGAATACCGCAAACTCGAACAGCAGCTGGCCGCTCAGCTCGCTGAGCTCGAAGCCATGAAAGACGACTCTGGCTTCAAAACAGAGCTGGAATTTGAGAGCAAACTGCGTTCGCTTCTCGACGAATACGGCTACAGCCTGCGTGATGTTATCAACGTCATCGACCCACAGCTTGCTGGTAAGTCGGCACCAGCCGCTAAGCCGGAAAAGGGTACACGCCGTGCCCGTGTGATGAAGGTCTACAAAAACCCTCATACAGATGAAGTGGTTGAAACGAAGGGTGGTAACCACAAGACGCTGAAAGCCTGGAAGGCTGAGCATGGGTCTGACACTGTTGAAAGCTGGCTCGCTCAGTAGTCTGCGGCTTCAATAGATAGAGGCCGCTTTAGACCGGCCTTTTTCTGTTTCGGCTGCTATGCCGATGGTCTTAAGCTATAGACAGACGTATAATATAGTGAATGAGGCATTCGAAGCTGGCACTGGTTGCCAAATTTTCATAGGTGGAGTTGACCAACACGAGAGATTTGGATCTGATGGGTGTGTCGGGCTCCATCGTGGGTCATGCATTCTATGCAAATCGAAATCCGACCTTTGAGGCTGCGGAGTGAGATCACATACGCGGGAGGGCGCGAGATCCCCTACGTGTTATTTCGCATACATACCTTACGGTCGAATGAGTCACGTATACTTTATTTTCGGTCAACGGAGCGAGTCACCAGGCCTTGCATTTTTATTACGAGGCCTGGGATTATCGGTTTTCACTTAAGCTTTAGTTGGCTTCGATTTTTTGTCACTTGAATCGAATGATATAGTCGACGTTTACGTTTACTGGTCGAGACTCTTTGTCGCCACCCGATAATGTGTGCGTGTGCGCACCATCTGTGGAAGTAGGGCTGCCATTAGGATTATTCTCCGCCAAATCTACACCTGCCACGACATCAATCACGTGCGTATCGGTAGGTACATTGGGCATTGAGTGCGTGTGCGCGCCATCGGTGCTTGTCGTGATTGCTGTGACGGGTGCTCCGAGAGTGGAGGTATTGAGTGTAGTCCCAAGTACTACCTCACCTGCTCCCGTTACGAAATAGCCACGCAGATCGGGTACGTTAAACTTGAGCGGCGCGCTGCCGAAAGTCGTTGAAATGACATCGTACAATGCCTGGAAAGAACCTATGCGCAGCGCAGCGCCATCGCATGCTATCCAGCCTGAAGCTATCAGTTGCGCACTGACACCAGGATCGGTGATATCACCGCCAAAGCTCATGATTGAGCCGATTGGGGGCGCTGCTTGTGACAAATTATCGTTGGCGATGAGGAAGTCAACATAGATGTTTTCTGGTCGTGTTTCCTTGTCCCCGCCAATAATCGAGTGGCTATGCTCCCCGGACTGAGAGGATGTGGTGTTATCTCCCGTCCACACCATACAGTTGAAGGCTGCGAAGCCTGAAGCCCCCCACGCTGCGTGATGATCTGTCTGCGGGATGAGCGTTATATTATGAGAGTGGGCACCAGCGCTCGCGAGCGCAAGCGCAGGGGGATTGCCTGAGGCATAGAATTGCGCCGACCCGATCGCATCTCCCTGGTTTCCTCCGGTATTGAGGGCATGTCGGGTGGCCGCATTAGGATCGCGATTGGTGAGGTGATTGGTGCCGCGAAGAAAGTTCCCACGAAAATCCGGCACATTCATGACGGTGAGCCCGTCACCGCCATAGTTATAGAAGAGGGTCTCGAATAGGTTCGGAAACCGGTTTTGACCATACGCCGCGCCATCACAGAAAAGCCAGCTACCTGGTGGCGAGGAAATTACGCCTGCATAGGCTGCGACCGCGCCGGCTGGCAAAGTTCCTGTCGGCGTGCTTGGCTCGGAAGCCTTGATGATGAAAAACAAGGCAACGCTGATTGGCGCGGTAACAGTGTCGAATCCCGTCATGTCATGCGCATGCGCACCAGCGCTTTCGGTCTGGGCCGGAGAATTCCAGCGAGCCATGGTGTAAGTTGAACCGCTCCATGCCATGTGCATGTCGGAATTTAAATGCGTGCAGGTATGAGTGTGCAATCCTGCCTGCTGAACAGTCCAAGGCGCTTTAGGCAGGGCTGTTGCGCTTTTCTGAAGCGATCCGGTTGTGTTGCCCTGGCTACCGCCAGGCGCCGCTGGAGTTCGAGTGGAGGCATCTGGGTCGACACCCGCTGCACTGCCCGAAGTACCTCGCATAAAGCGGCTGGTGAGATTTGGTACGTTGAAGTTGTTTCCGTTTCCGCCGTTAGAGGTGCCAATTGCGGCGAACAATGGTGCGAAGGTCGTGGTGTCGTAGGACTTGCCGTCGCACAGTAGCCAACCTTCATTGTTGAGGTTCGCAAGCGTGGCAGAATTGGCCAAATCGCCGCCGTAGGCAACGATTGATCCTATAGGAAAAGCACTGAGATTAGCGTTCTGTGAGGTAGACATAGAATTTCCTTTTCGTATGTTCCGTTCAGGCGCTTGATGCCACAAGTATGGCAGTCAAGCTGGAGTTATAAATCACGGTTGTTTGCACTTGAGATTTGCCCCCTCGCATCCATTTGAATGGAGGAGGGCCAAAGCAGAATAGTGGCCTTTTGCCATAATTCAAGGTAGCTGAAAAGATTTTTCCAGCTGTACGTGGGGACGTGTCCGGGATTTCACTGTGGAGGAAATCTCAAAATTGGCAGCTCTCACTGAGTGGCAGGCCATCCACACCGATGCCCTGTTTATAGGCTTACAGCCCAAAATCGGTGGACAAATTGAGCTGCTGGATGCTGGGCGCTTTGCCGCAGGAAGAGTCCTTTCTGATTACGACGGATCGCTAGCATAGACCGTTAACCAGGGGCCAAACGCTAGGGCAGTCCCGTCAGGACGCGCCTGAGCATAGCATCCGCAACACACCATTGAGCAGCAAGCGGTCGTCGGTCTTGGGCCAGCCAGTGCGCCGATGCTCCGGGAGGATATCCGCGGCCAGTTCCCACGCCGCGTCGGGGATTTCGTACGGAGCCGATATATTTTCTAAAACTGCCATCAGCGATGGACAATGTTGGATTCCCATCTATATTGACTTTGGAAAAGCAATATTAGTTTTCTAAATCAGACGATAATCGGTGTCCATAGCTAGCTAATCATGTGAGCCAATTATGCTAAAAAACAAAGGTATAAGTACAAATATAGCAATACTATCATTGGTAAGCTTGCTAGCTAGCTGCGCAGAAAAAGCCCCTTTATTTGGCGATAATAATGCGGTAAATACTCCTTTGTTTGCGGATAACCGTGTATTTTTTTTTAGAACCTATTCAGATTGAAAATCTTGCTCAAAAGCTCAGCGCCCTTGAAGAGCCGCTTGAGAATAAAGATATACGCGCCAAGGCTGTAGCTCGGAACTCACCCTTATCAATAATCATGCGATCTGTGGATCTGCCTGCATCATTAAAGGAGTCCAACGGTACTAAGCCCGTCATCAAGGGTGCAGCTGACTATGCTGTTATATTAGATGTAGGGTCTGCGGTTGACGGTACAACAAAATCCATAGTGGTATGGTATCAACGAGGAGTTCAGCCAGATCAGTCGCTTAATTTTTCCAATCTCTTGATCTATTACGAGCCTCAATGGGATGAACGGGTGGCACCTTATTTTAGGATTCGCGTCATGGATGTAACTAAAGAGCGGAATGAAGAGACTCGGAAGTCACTGGAGAGAGCAAGCAATATTGCGGGCAATATAGGTAGTCTCGCATCCAATCCAGCGATAGCACCACTTGTTGGTGTTGCTTTTACAGCCGCCGAGTTGGTATTTTCAAACAAAAATAACAAGTTAATCATTGACTACTCAGTTCAGCTTTACTCGCAGGTAGCCATTACAAATTCTGGTGGAGGCGGTCTTGGCCTACTAAGGAAAGGTTCATATATTGTGCTAGGTCGTCCGGCAGGCAATGATAGGAGCTTTTGGGAAACTGATGATTTGATCTACAACACCCGCTCAAGAAGAATTTACTCAAAGAATATCTTAGTTAATGTACCTAGCGTATTAATTACGATTGGAACATTCAAGAGTATTGTTCCTACTTCAGTGATGCAGCGTTCTGCGGCACTTACTGCACTTCTATCTTCGAGTGGGGGCGAAGCCTCGGCAGAACAGCTGGAAGAAGCTGCTAGGAGATTGTCAATAAGTGTTAAAACATTTGCGCAAACCGAAAAGCTCGAAAAATACCGTAACGAGAAAGATGTTAAGGATATTCTTTTTACTCTCGCCAATCCAAATGAGGCCAAAGAGCTAGGCTCGGACAATACTTATATCTTACTTCAGGCATTAAATGACTGTTACAAAAGAATCGCGCCTTTTATCGATGTGGCCGAAGCTCAATCATACTACAACAATCAAATAGATAAAAACTGTAAGGGGGATGAGTGAGTAATATTCGTTTCGGAGCAGTCCTTGCATTATTAATAGCGCTAACTGCCTGCTCTTCTCCATTCAATAATTTTCCTGAGCTTAGCCTGGATACGTACACATTGCCGACCCCCATCATGATCAGTGAGTTCAAGTTAGGTTCAGATACAGGTTCAATTCGATTACTGCTGGAAAAGCTTGAGCGGGGATCATCTGAGGTGGGTTTTCTAGAAAGATATAAACCTACGCAAGTCAGCATAAGCCCTGAGTTGCAAACCATGTTTATTGCGTTTAATGACGGATTAGCTGATTGGGTGGTCACGTTACAGTTTTTTCTTTCTCCACCTGAAAGCTCAACAACGGTAAAAGCGTATTTGACATCTGTGAGGGTAATAGGACGGCCGAGTGATGCACGCTTCGTGTATGATATTAATCTTCAGTCCAAGCTTAGAGAGAATCTGCTAAAAATTCAAAAAATGTAGATTACGCTTCTCTAAACCTATTTTCAGTCTGCGCAGATGTATGCGGAGCTTGTTCATCATGTGACCGCTCCTTAGCTTAAGGGGTTATCGCCAGAGCTGGTTTGACCCAGTCACCGAAACTTCACTGACCCAGGCTCCCAACTTGGGAAACATTACCAGTGCTGGATTTTTGCCGATTGGGGTTGGGTCAGTGTGGCATCGGCCACTGGGTCAACTCGGCATCGGCGCCAGCACAGTGCCTCACTCTGCTTCCCACAGTCTCGCCACCGTGGTCTTCGAATACCCCAAAGCCTTCTCGACCTGGCCGCGACTAAGTCCCTGAGCCTTGAGATCCTGGATCAAGAGTTGCTTTTCTTTTGCAGCTGTCACACGAGGCGGTGCCAGCTTCTGAGGCTCAGCCGGCAAGAGCCTGTCAGCGAGCTCCAGCCTTTCCAAATCCTGCATGGCTGCCATCAAGACTTCTCTCGGCGTTCGTTGCTGCTGGGCAGCAATCACAAGACCCAGGAAGGTCGTAGCGCCAACCCCAAGCGCGTCTGCCAGCGCTGCTGTCGTGTCGACTGTAGCCGTAGCTTTCGACGCTTCTAACAGGCTGATATGCGCTTGAGTGACATCATTTCCAGCGATCGCATGCTGGGGGCGATTGCCTAACGTGCGCAGGAGCTGCAGGACAGAGGCGTAAGGTCTTCGCAGCGACATTTCAGTGTCTCTTCAAAAAGAGACGGTATGCCGTGTTTGATTAGATCCACTCAAACATATATAGTTATTGAAATGGTTCTAGCGTGTGGTTTTCGGCTTAGAGAGGGGTTCCACCGCAATCCGAGCCTTCGATTTCTGCATCTCTAATCGAGCCCGGCTGGCTGGCATTGCCGTTACCCTCGATGGGCTTGACGAAATCATCCCCTCGGCTACCTGCCATTTTGGCTTTCGCTCACAAACCTACAGAGGATACCGACTTGCGACTGCTTTCAGCCTAAGCACCTAAGTTTTCGGATCGCGCAACTCTCGTTTTTTCAAACGGGGGAGCGGCAGTGCGCTTGGATATTTTAGAGAGGCTGCTTAGCAATAGCTCACAGCTCTCATTTATTTACAAAGGTCGTTTTGCAGTTACTACGGCTTAGAGCTCACAGATCCGTTTGTCGTATTCGATAAATATTGAACCGCCAATTTTTCTATTGGGCGGCGAGCTCCCTCGTTTCAATTTTGCCTGGGACAGGCTCGTGATGTGTCATTAAGGAAGTCACCGTTGGAAACGAGAATTGAAGAGTATATTCCATCTCAGGTAAAGAACAGCGGTCACAATGCCAGGGGTGAAGCGAGCTACAAGCTAGGGAACGATCGTGCTGTCTACGCAACGCCGTCATACCGGGCCGATATCGACGGCTTGAGAGCCATTGCAGTCCTGCTGGTGTTGCTCTTCCACGGCGGCAGCTCCGTTTTCACATCCGGCTTCGTCGGCGTCGACGTATTTTTTGTCATCTCTGGCTATTTGATCACTTCGATTGTGCTCAAGGATTTGGCTGCAAACCGATTCAGCTTTGGGCGGTTCTACGCGCGGCGGGCGTGGAGACTCCAACCAGCGATGATCGCCGTGTACGTGGTCACATTGATAATTGCGGCGCTGGTGTACCTGCCATCTGATTTTGCCGACTATTTGAAAAGCGGTAAGTACGCGTCGATGTTCCTAGCGAACCAGTATTTCGCTCGGACGACCACGGCCTACGCTGCCGACGACAGTGCGTCGTTGCTGCTTCTCCACACGTGGTCGCTGGCCATCGAATGGCAGTGGTATTTCCTGCTCCCAGCGTGTCTGGTGATACTGCATAAAAGAGTCTCGGCTTCTGCCTTGAAGATCATTGCGCCCTCGGCGGCTGTGATTGCAGCCGGCGTAGCGCTGACGCTTTCTGCCCATCAGCCAGACGACAATTATTACTCGTTCATCTCACGCATCTTTGAGCTTACGATTGGTTCTGGCGTAGTGATTCTGCGCGCTGACCTGCTCAAAGTAAGTCGAGCCGTGGCGAGCTTTTTAGGCCTCGTCGCTCTGGGTGTCATCGTGTTTTGCGGCACTCGCTCAGGGATCCTTCGTGGCTTCCCGGATTACCATGCCGTTTTGGTTTGCCTGGCCACTGGTTTCCTGTTGATCAGGGATGTCGGCGAGAAGGGCATTCACGGATGGCTGATTTCGAGCCTGGTGCCTCGTACGCTGGGCAAGATTTCTTATTCGCTGTACCTATGGCACTGGCCGCTGCTGGCACTGACCGCATATCTTGGCCTTTCCTCGGCGAAGTATTCGCAACTGGTGTATTACGTCGGATCATTCTTTTTGGCCTTCGTCTCCTACGCATTAATCGAGAAGCCGCTGCGCAGGGTAAAGCTTAGGTTCCTGCCCACGCTGCTGATCCTGGTGATCACGCCGGCAGTGTTGTTTTCGGTCGCCCATAAAATCGCTGATTCCAAAGACGGCTTCCCTAAACGCTTCGGCCAAGCATATGCAGAAAGCCAGAAAAAGCTGGCGGACTATGAACTCAAAAACAGACGCTACTGTATCGATGGCGTAACTGATGAGTCCGATCCACGATGTGTGATTGGTGACGTCCATTCTGCGAATCGGGCGCTCATGATCGGTGATTCTTTTTCCAATCAATACATGGCTTTCATGGACGTGCTTGGCAAAGACGCTGGGGTATCGGTGACGGCTTTGAGCACCTCGGCTTGCTTGGCGCTGCCAGATATCTACCTCTACAACTGGTGGAAGTCCAAGGACACGATCTATACAGCCTGCCATGACCGAGCGGTGGAGTTCTTCAACCTGGTCAAAACCAATGGCTACAAGTACTTGATACTTGGGCAGATCTGGCCCAACTACACCGGCGACAGCGTCGTGTATAGCCTGACGGACGAGCGTTCGTTGGAGCTGTCCAGGAAAAGAGTCGAAGATTCGATGCGTGCTGCGCTCGACCTGATCATCCAAACGGGAGCCACCCCCGTCATCGTCAAGGCAGTGCAAGTGATGCCGTCTGGTGTGAACGAGTGCTTGTCGCAGCATCTGAAGATGCGAGAACTGATGGGCAGCTCCGAAGTATCTTCCAACTGCGTGTCAACGCCCGAAAGCCCCAAGGATGCTGATTGGTTCGAAACTCTATTCGTTGACCTGAAGCGCGATTTTCCGAGCATAAGGTTCATCGATCCGAAGGCTGTTCAGTGTGAAAAGGGCGTGTGTAAGACCGTGTTGGATGGGGCGCCGGTTTACCGGGACATTGGTCATATCACAGATTTTGCGTCTCATAGGTTCGGTGAGGAGTATCTGCAGGCGTTTGGGAACCCACTTAAGTAATGCTGGCCCAAGCTTGCCTCATTAAACCTTGCTGACCTGGGTCTTCAGAACGAGTGTTAGAGTGAGCCGGCGGGTAGTAAAGGTCTTGTAACGCCCTCCCGGCGGGGCAGGCGTAGGGGCTTTGGTGTTCGACCGCCACATGCCGAGAACGATAATCTCGTTATCCTTCTCGATGCCCTTGAACCACGATGCATCGCTTGCCCAGATGCTGACCTCTAGGCCTATACCGTTAGCAGGATCGTCCGGGTCAGGCCGGAATTTGTTCATAAGAAGATTGATGACGTTTTTGGATTCAACGCCCTGGATCGCGTACTTCACTTCCTTGACCCGTCCCTGAATCGCAATCGGATGCTGAACCGTATTTTGCGAGACTGCATGGAAGGCTTCCATGTGACGCTCAGCTTCAAAATAGAACTGGCTCCAGGCGACGTTCACGCTTCCTTCAAACACCAACTCCAAATGCTCCTGCAGCTCCTGATCATCTGTACACGCGGCACGCAGCTTCAGAGCTCTCTTAGCGGAGTTGATATAGGCCGGCAGTCGACCAAGGTTTGATGCGTAAGTTTTTCCAGCTCCTGCGCGGTTGTCGCCGCCGCCGTTGTTCTTGGGTTTGGATGCTTCTTCCAAGGCCTCTTTGATCATGATCAGGCGCATTCGGTAACGGTTGTTGCGCAGGCTCTCAATGAGTCCGTCAGATGTTTTGGCGATTTCGACGACTTCACTGTCGATGCCGAACCGGCAGCCGGCAGCGTGAGGGCGCTTGGGGTACAGCCGAAAATACCCGCTCACCAACACGGGTTTGTCGTAAATCTCTTTGGGATAAGGAGGGTTATGGGTGACGTTGACACCACAGTGCTTGCACTTGAGCGGCTCAGGGCCTTGACCCTTTTGGTAGGTCTGCGCGTCCCATTCAGTCCCGTTCTGATCAAGGGCGTAGCCCATTTTAATGCCCATATGAATTCCTTACCCGTCTCTGCCTGAGCGGAATTTCGATTTCAAAAATCGGCAGGCTGTTTTCAGATGTGTACCTGCCCGGTGAGCCTCCACGGGATGCGTGGTAAGGGGCTAGTGTACAGAGGGGAGGTTCTAGGGCAAGGCTCTCAGGTGAGGCATCTGGAGTGACAGGGCTTGTGAAAGGGTCGACCGATAGACGCCGAACGTCCTTGTTCGACCTTCCAGCAGAGCAGCTTTGATCCTATCTGAGAATATGTCTGGCCTGTTTACGTCATGCCAGCCTAGACCGACGAAAGGATGTTTACTGATCTTTCCACAACTGAGTAAGCCAAGCGAGCAGTGGAAAAGCCGCCAGGGCAAGCACGTGTTGCTTGTACTCGCCGATCTGCTGCCAGCTAAGGCCTGTTGACATCAACCCGGATACGATCACGATGACGATGAGCATTGGCCAGGCACTCATGAAAAGGCGCATGCGGTGACGCCCAGGAAAAGCCTTTGCGATCTGCGAGTATCGCAGAAAGTAATCAAAGCCGATGTACCCGATGTAGACCGCCAATCCGACACCTACGGTTACGGCTACCAATGGGGTGACTTTGATGGTCGCCAATGCCCAGATAAGCCCCAGGATCTTGCCCCCGAGGGAGCCCAGCCTATTGATGTAACGATACGCAATCTGCATGTCAGGTGTAGTGATGCGAGGGTCGAAGCCTTTTATCGGCGTCATACGTCTTTGCTCCCTTGTCCGAGGTTGATCCGGGCGTGAAGTGTCCGGTCTCACTAACGTACGCGGCCTTCCTGGTTCGCCGCCACTCAACTTGGGTGAGTTATTGATCACCCGCGCGTTGAGGGCATACCTAGCGCTTTCGTAGGTTTCGGTTGTACAGCTGATTGATCGCGTCGAGGTCGAACAGGGGGCGAACAGGGGGCGTGATGCAGGCTGGCTTTGCATCAGCGATCACCCGATGGCTGAGGCGAGCCGAGAGGATCAGGCATCGAGATTCAATGCAATCTGCCTGACCATTTCGAGTGGCTGCTTGCTGTCGATGACCAGACAGATGAGGTCACGCTGGCTTCGGGGCAGCTTATTGACCACATTTTTCGCTTCGGCTTACACCTGCATCTGTGCCATGAATTTTTGCGGCTAAAAGCAAGACGAGGGTGGCGTGGGTGAGGTTCATGGCGGGCCCGGGGTACTGGGGAGCGTTTCAGAGGCTTTCTTCATGGTAGATGCCTCAACCCTCTAGGGTAGGAGTTACTGGATGTCTGAGATTGCCGGCCTTTTTCTGGGCCGGCACGCTTTATCAACGCTTCCCTGGCGGTGTGGTGCGGTTGACCACCTTCTCTTCGGATCTTCGCTGATACTCGGTCGTAGGAGGCGGAGGTGGTGTCTGTTTCTGATTGTTCTGAGGCTTCTTCGAATCGGTCATGCGCTGAGTTCTCTGAGAGTAATGAGCGCTGCAAGTAGGGCGATGAAACCCGCACCGTATACGAGCTCTGAATAGGCGAGCTCTAACGGCTTGGACTTTTCGTCGATCGCAGCTTTGAGTTTTTCCAGGGTGTCGATGTAGCAGTTGTAAATGTGGAGCTGTTGCTGATCAGCATCAACGATCCTGAGGTACTCAGCCGTAACTCTGCTCGATGGGAGCGCGGGGCAGTCACTGATCCGCAAGGCGCTGAAGGCGTGGCCCCATGAACAGCCGATGCAGATGGCAGCTAGAGCGAATGAGCCAAAGATCATTACTGCGATCGGGGAAGACAGTTGAAACAGAAGCCCATTTTTCAGGCCGGCCAATGCGCTCAGTGCAGCGATCACGATCGAGACGGCAGTTAGGAATTTTGCGCACTTGTTTTCGAAATGATCGAACCGGGATTGCTCATCTTTGAAACGATTTTGCAGGTAGCTGATAGTTTCTTCCATTCCGCGATCCGTTTCCAAGTCAGCTTGGCGTCAGGAGCTTGTATCGTGGATTGTAACTCTACCGGCACGGTCGTGGGCTGACTGGTCGATTAACCGAGCTGAGGATGTCTGCCCTTTTGGCTTCGTGGGCTGGTCATGCTTGATTGGGCTGGCGTTGTGTTCTTGCTTTGCTGTTGGACACTCGGGGGAATAGTTTGTGCAAATCAGGCGTTGGTACCCATCTGATCTTCGGCGATCATTCCACGCCCCCACCTGCGCCTGTGCTTTGCCGACCTTATTCGAAGATATGTTGAGACCTCCATGGCCGTGAAATCTGATGTCTGTTTCAAATGCGTGATCGATCCTTATCTGAGTCGGAAAATCCAGCGCAGTGGAACCTCCACTTCGTGCGACCTGTGTGAATCAACGCGCAAGTGCATACCGCTCGCCGAGATCGTCGCCTTGGCAGAAGAGATTCTGGACAAGTACATCTACCAGGGCGAACCCTGGTGCTACTGGAACAGCGCAGGTGTCACTAACGGTCAGTCAGATGAGAGTATCGAGCACTGGGTCAGCGAAATTTTAACTTGTGAAATTGCCGAACCCATTGTGGGCGCGGTGTGCAGCAATCTGACGGCCTACTCCCGGGACTTGAACTACCAGAAATCGCCTTTCAGGGCCGATGACCTTGGCCACGAGTGGGGCAAATTTCAGGAGGGGATGAAGCACGGTAATCGCTTTTTCAACGAGAGTGCGAAGACTTTCCTAGATTGGGTCTTCGAAGGTTTGGACAAGTATTCAGCCTCATCAGATGAGCATGCCGTGGTGCGTGTACTGACGCCAGAGAATGCTCCGCCGATCTTTCGCGCTCGCACCTGTATGACCGCAGATAGCGTCTGCGAAATTACTGCTGACCCTGCTCGCAATCTCGCAGCCCCGCCCAAAGAAAGAGCCGGGGAGGGGCGGATGAACCCAGCGGGTGTGCCAGCGTTCTACGGCGCCTTTGATCGAAAAACATGCATGGCCGAATTGCGTCCTCCCGTGGGAGGCACTGTGGTGAGCGGTGAGTTCCGGTTGAACAACGAGGTGAAGGTGCTGGACTTCGGCAGGTTTGAAAAAGCCGACCTTGGGCCGAAGCCGAGCTTCTTCGAGCCCAAATCCTTTCAGAAGATGGGTAGGCGTAATTTTCTGACATATCTGCACGACGAGATCACCACTCCCGTGTTGCCAGGCTCGGAGAGAAACTATCTGATCTCGCAAGTCATCGCCGAGTACCTGTACACCTATTGCAAACCCAAAATGGATGGCTTGATCTTCAAGTCAGTGCAGAACTCCGCAGGTAGCAACATCGTCTTGTTCTCACATGTGGCCTGTGCCCCGAAATCGATGATGTGGCAGTTCAATGGCGTTCACACCATCTTGGGGCCTGTGCCCTCGGATGCCCCGCGTATTGAGTATGTGCCAGGGAGCCTGATCCATCACTCGATCAAAGGTGTGGACTACGACGATCGTAAACAGTCGTTGCGCGATGACGCGCTTAAAGCCGAGGAGGCCGCTAACAATGACTGGTAGCTACGACTGTTGAGCAGGATCAAGCGATAATCATGGGCGCTGTGCCTATGAAGCGGCCAGGGCCCCGCCTGCACGTTAAGGCAGGGCAGGGCTTGGACATGCAGTCTGGTCAGTCGTCCTCAGGTTTCATCTTCGCTGACGGCTGCAAAGGTGCCACCTCAGGCTGGGCGTAATAATGTGTCATCCAAGGGAATGTGTGCCCGATCTGCGCTTGTATCAGGTCAAAGGCTGAAGGCCGCGATGAGACGTCCAGCATGAGTTTTTTGATGAAGCCAGTGCGCAGGCTGTGCGGTGTGCGTTGAGCAGGTGGCAACTGCGCCTTCTTTTCCCAAGATCTAAAAATCATCAACAATTCCCATGAAGGCATGGGGTGCTTAGGGTCAAGTTTTGACGGGAAGAGATAGTCGGTGGGGGAGAGATTTCGGGAGCTAACATAGCGTTTGAAAACCTCCGCTTTGTTAGCGAATAGCGGTAGCCCACTTTTCATGACCACCGCTGTGAATTGACTTTCAACAACGAGATCTGTCACTTCAGAAACCTTCGCGCCCAGGAAGACGTTCCCGCGAATTCCGGACTCCAGCATTGCAAAGATGCACTGGTCGCGAAGATTAGCTGAGTCCTCGACAACCCTTCTCATACCGTTAATTTCGTCTTCGCTCATCGAACGCAGCGGGCTTTCGAGGTTCTTGGCTTTTTTCACGCGGATAGTCGCGGCCATGGAGGCCGAGCGTACCCGGTCGTGAGCTCTGACATTCACCGGGCTCGGCTGATCCTGTGTGATGTCGGTTTTTGCTGTCTTGGGACTGAGCAATCGGGCCTCTCCCTTGGCCACTTTGAAAGTGCTGAGAGCCTTCAATGGAAGAGTTCTGACGAATGATTCCAACGCTCTCGGTTGGACAGAACTGTCAGCTGCTGATTCAAGAAGGGTGGACAGTGCAGAGGCAATGCCCACGTATACGTCCGCTTCAGAAGGCGTCTGTGCCTCTGGACTGCAGGTGATGGACGAGTGACGGACTTCTCTGTAGTCGGCATATCCGAGCCCGACCGACAGGACTTCTCTCGCACGAGACAGCGTGATGGCAGACTGGCCTGGCCACCTCTTCTGAATGTTTTTCGCGAGTCTTTTGAATGCTGCCTGGGGAAGTAGATCGTCTGGGTAGATCGGGACGCGCATGGCAAATCTCCAATACGTCGCGGTGTCGGCTGCCCGCTGACTATTGTCGAAGTGCGTGCGAATACGGGGGAGAAACACCTAACGCGCAAAGGCTATGCAGGCCGACCGCTCGATCCAGGTAAATCGATGTGCAGAACTTATCATGCGCACAGAGAACCGATCAAGCCGCCGCACCTGGTGCGATTGCTTATCCCGGGCTCTCCAGGTCTCAGATCGTTATGTGGTCATGGCATTGTGATTGCGGTCCAGATACGCTGATCTGCACCAGGGAGGAGGCACGATGAGTCAGTATCTTTTGAGCTTTGCGAGGCACAACCTTGAAGGGCGTACCGACGCTTACCTCGCGCTTCTCTGGTGTATGTACCAAGCGAACCTAAGCAAGGGGCGCTACTCCGACCACATCAAAGCGCATATAACGGCTGCCTCTGATCAGTTGCTGGGTCGCAACTACCAACGCATTGCTGCGCGTTTCAAAAAGGTGCTGGACAGTAGGCCAGAACTCGATCAGATACCGCCGTCTGGTCTAGGTGCGTTGGATTACCTGCGCGTGAAAAACTTTCGAGGTTTTGGGGCGTTTGGTGCTGACGACAAAGGCACCTTGATCCGATTCAGTAAGCTGAAAAACATCTTCTATGCGCCCAACGGTGGCGGAAAATCTTCCCTGTGCGAGGCGTTGGAGATCACCACGACCGGGGATATCAAAGAAGCTGCCAGGCGCAAGACCAAGGTTAGAGAGTACATCGCAAGGGGTGAGTCGAAGCCCCAGCTTATGCTTATGGGAGAGGATAAGCTTAAAGTCATTCCAAGCATTAGCTGGTCGGGCTGTTTCATCGACCGGAACCGTCTTCAGGAGTTTTCGTTGCTGGGTTCCAAGGACACAGGCAGTGGCGAAAGTGACGTCCTTGCCACCTTGTTTGGGTTGGAAGAACTCCAAGAAGTCATCTCTCGTTTCGTCCGTCCTGAAAGTTTCACGCTGAAAGCTTTCATGCGTCCCGACCAATCCGAGGCTCTTGCGGCCCTGGAGCAGACCCGGATGGGCCTGAGTCCGCTGCGGCACAAGCATCGGACGGATCTTCACAACGCGATCTCTGCAATCTGCCAGTTGCTGGGGCTCAGGCCAGACCAGGATTTTGAGATTCGCCCTAAGGTCGTACGGCTGCGTAATACGATAGAAATGCATATCCGTGGCGCTGCGCGCTTGCGGGCGGCCAAGGCCCCTGTCGTTATCCCGTTGAAGCAGGTAGGGCGTGTATGTGCAATCGCCAAGAGGTTGCTCAACCGCAGAGCGGTGATCGAGAAGTCGTTCCTGCTGAAGGCCAGTGACGTTAACTATCGCGCGGTCTTTGAGGCGCTTGAAGCTATTGAGCAGTTGCAGTCGGGAGAAAATTGCCCAGCCTGTCTAACCCCGCTCAGCAAAGTCGCCGTGAACCCATTCGAAAGGGCTCGTGATCAGATCAAAGCGCTGGGTGCTCTTGAGTCCTTAAAGCATGCCAAGCAAAGAAATGACGCCCGGATTGCCCTTTGGGCTTCAAGGATCTCTACAGCGATTAGTGCAGTAAAAAGCAACGCATATGCCGATGTCCCGTGCCCGTTGAAAATGGATGAGTTGGAGGCTGCGCTCGCGGAGTTTCATATCGCTACAGACCGTTCAGGAGTGGCACCGTCTGTTCTCGGCGCCCTCCTGAGTTTCTGGGCTGACGGTTCGGAAGACGTTGAGGTCTACCTGCGCGCATGTAATCGCAGGCTCAAAGAGGTTGACCAGGCAGAAGCTCAGGCCGCTCGTCTCGATGCGATGGTGGCACGACTGAAGGTGACTGATGAGTCGCTGAAACGGCATTTCGACGGCAAAACTCGCGCGCTTGCCGGATTCAAAACCGTCAACGATCAGGCGGTGCGCCTGGCAGAGCAGAAGATCATCCTTCTCAATGATGTCGTCGACAATAGCCATTTCAACCAGTTGATGAAGGATCTTGAGGTCGAATACCGGACGCTTTATCAAGACCTTATGGAATACAAGCTGGCGTTGGAAAAAGCTCGTATCACCGGGATCGAAGCCAAGGCAGCCGAGTACTATCGAGCGATCAATAACCACGACGATGACCATGAGCAGGTAGAGACGTTGAGCTTTGAGAAGCTCACTGACAACTATCGGATCAAGATCACCAATGTGGACGGATCCTCACTCGATGCATTTGCAGTACTCAGTGAGGGCCATCTGAGGGCACTGGGTTTATCTATCCTCTTGGCAATGGCCGAGAAAAACAATTTTCCACTCATCGTCTTCGACGACGTCGTCAACGCGATCGATACGGATCACCGATCCAACATCATCGATCTGTTTTTCAGTGATGGCTACCTGCGTCGAATTCAGATGGTGGTCACCACCCATGATCGTCTCTTCTGGGAGCGTTTTTGCATCATTGCCGATCGCCATCCCCAGTGTGAGCAGCATACGAGCCAGGTGCTCAGCTATACGAACAAGGGCATCGTGGTCATCGATCACGCAGGTGGCTTCCAGAAGAAGGTGCATGTGGCGTTGTCGGTCTTTGACGTCCGCCAGGCGCTGCTTTACTGCCGCATCTGGTTTGAGTCGATGGTGCTTGAGTTCTGCATCGAGAATGGTGTCAAGGTCACCGCGAACTTCAACAAGTCTCAGCTTAAAAAAAGCATGTACCTTCAGGTCAGTTTGGAGCACACCTTCACGTTGGTGGAGCCCTTCATTGACTACGATCGATCACATTTCGACTTTATCAAGAATGATCTGGTGAACTGGGGCGGTCAGAATCAAGAACACCATGCTTTCGATGAGGGCAGCCTGAACTTCGTGCACTCGAAGACCAGCAGCGAGGTCTTGAAAATCTACGATGCCGTCCGTTTTCTGGAATGCCAGCTGTTCACGGCAAGAAAAAAGGAGTCCGGTGAGAAGTACCTCGCCGAAGTGAACGAAAAAATCGAAAGGGGGCGCAGAAAGCTGGCAGGCCTGGCCAGGGCACCGGAAGAGATTCAAAAGGCGCACCAGGACGGGCTGAAGGCTTTGGAGGATCGAGGTTTTGAGCTCAGTCAGGAGCTTCAGTTCATTGAGCATTGCCTCGTCAGCGTCGCCCAACGAGAGCTAAACAGGGAGCAGCAATCCGCTCAATCGCCGGCTTGCTAGCGGCGGGGTTGGTCAGAGGGAGGGCCTCTCGCTTATGGGGCCGTGTTAATCTCGTTCTAGTGGCTGGCTCCAATCGCCTGACCAGGATGGAGAGTTCTTCAGTTCAGTGCCGGAGTGATCTCAAGAAAACGTCCACTGTGCGGTCTACGATCTGCTCGATCTCTTCGCGGGCGAGCGGTTCGCTGTTCCCTCTCACCTGTGCCCACAGAACACGACCGTCAATCATTCCCATGAAGTCGCGAGCGGCGATCTCAGGCTCTTGAACTGCCAGGATACCGCGACGTGCCAGCTCAGCCAGGTAATCGCTGATGACGGTCATAGCCGGCGCCTGGATAACCTCGTCAAAGCGGTCAGCGAGCATGGGGAAGCGTCGACCCTCCAATATCACCATGCGCAGGAAGTCGGCTGCTGACGGGCCAGACCAGAAGCAAGCGAACTCGGTAGCGATCTGCCTGAGTCCTTTCCTTGGATCGGTCAGTGCGTGCTCATCGTTTGCGACATCCATGATTGTGAAAGCCTTCCACATCCGCTCCGCCACGGCGACGAAGAGCGACTCCTTGCCTTCAGGGTACCGGTTGTACAAGGTCTGGCGGGTGACCGCTGCCGCTTTGGCGATATCCTCCATGCTCGCTCCCTCGTAGCCATGCTCGATGAACATCCTGCCTGCTGCCGCGAGAATCCTGACCGGGCGTGACGCGGTTTCGCTAGGATTGAGCAGGTCGTCGACGGGGGAGGGGGTTGCCACGTTCATTTTGTTTACCTGTGCAGAGTGGGTTAAGTGTTACTGAAAGAGTTGCAATCCGCTACCCATGTTCCGGCAAATAAACTTTACGCACTTGTAAAGAAATGGCTCCTTTCGTCGCTGACTTTCGGTGCGGTTAGTTGCATAAGGAGTTATTTGGACAGAGAGACTGGGCGGCTTGTTGACCGGTAGCTGCCTGAGGGTGTGAACAGACTGATGGTATTGCGAATGGGATTGTTGGATGAGGCTCTTGGTTTGAGTACCTGTAACACGGTGAAAAATTTGCTGATAGGTACCGACGTTTGGCAACGGAGCCCTTATCATTCACCCATCCCATACGTCAGGTGCATAAAATGGACAGTAGCAGTCGCGCTGCAGCAATCGAGTCATGTGAAGGAATTCTTCGTAAAGACTATCAAAGCAACGTAGAGAAGGGGATCTGGAGCACCATCAATAGGCGCATTGAAGGTTTGCTCGCCAGAACCAGTGAGCTTGCTGACGTCTACATTGAGTTGTACGAGTCGCTGGGTGAGGATTCTAGAGCTCTCAAGTCGTTTTTCGATGTGCTGAACATAACGGTTTATTCATTGAATCCCGAAAAGATTAAAGATGCTCGCCAAGACAGAGATGAACTCACTGAATTGAATATTCGAATTACAGAGGCCTCAAAGCTACTCTCCGATTTGATTTCTCGCCGAACAGAGGTTCAAGAAATATCTAGCTTTCGGAGCAATACCTATTACCATGTTATTGATGTTGTAAGAGATGCCGCTGAGAATAACGGTCTCTTTTCTTCTCATGTGGAAGGTAAGCTGGAAAATCTAACATATCAGTATGATCTTAAATATTGGCCATCGATAAGCGAGGTCGTTTCGACGATCGGAGTCAATGCGCAAGCTGCAACCACAGTCGCACGTTCTTTAGCTGCTAGTGCAGCGACTGATGCGCGTCGCCCTGGCTTGTCAGATTTCCTTAGAGCATTTGAGGCCGCTCTTGATGACAACAGAGTGAGGCGATCCGGATTCATTCCGAATACATTCTCGATGTCGAATAACTCAACCGCTTCTCTGGTCAATTGCGCACTTGAGTTGGAGGTCGATGATCTGATCGACGGCAGCTTTGTGAAACGATTTCGTCAACGTGAGCGCGAAAAGAAGGCTGCCCAGGTGAAGGTCGATTGAGAATCTGCTGCGGCTGGCTTTTTGGTTTCGGCAGGGGGGAGGTGGCAATGCCTTTCACCCCCTATCCACTGTCCACGAAGGCGGCTTTAGCCTTTAGGCGTTTATTGAATAACTACAAGGAGGGGGTGATCTGTCGAAGCGTCAGATTAGAAAGAACCGACGGTGCACCAATTTTTGATCTTTTCAGGGTTTTAGCGACGTTAGGAATGCCGTCTGTGAACTGGTTCTTACAGGAGAAAATTAGAGAGGAGATGAGCTGAAATGCCCGAAAACACTGGAGGAAAGGTGGAGCGGGTAGAGGGAATCGAACCCTCAACTAAAGCTTGGGAAGCTTTCGTTTTGCCACTAAACTATACCCGCATTACGCGTTTCACGGTGCACCAACGGGGGGTGTCCAATAAGAACCCTCGTTATCAGCTTGGGAAGCTGGAGTAATGCCATTATACGACACCCGCTTTGAGCGGCTGACTTTGTACCAGAAGCGGCCGGTTAATTGAAGCGATAATTTCGCTCTCCTGATCGGCGCCTCCGCGCGGAAGTCATTCGCCAAGTGCCTTGGGTGGCTCGTTGGCGAATGATTCCGGTGCTCGGTCGGGCGGTTGATTCAGAGTGCAAATGCATGTTGCTCCTGAGGTTGATGGAGGCGGTGGCGGCTTGGCTGGCTGCCGGGTTGATCGGTCTTAAGGAAGTCCAGTACCGCGTTGCGTGAGTCGCGGCAGGCAGCTTTGTGTTCCATGTCGAGGAAGTGGCCGGTGCTCTGGATGGTGCTGAAGGTGCTCTTCTGCACGCATTGCCCGAACAATCGGGCGTCCTGGGCGGCGGTGTATTCGTCCCACTCACCGTTCATGAACATTACCGGCACGTTGATGTTGCTGGCGGTGCTCAGGTAGTTGCTTTCATTGAGGGTCAGGACTTCGCTGATATGGAAGTGCATCTGGTCGTACTCGTGCAGGTCCAGGCTGCTTACATGCCGGTAGTTGAAGCGCTTGAACAATGAGGGCAGGTGCTTGCCGATGGTGTCATTGACCAGGTTGCCTACCTCAAAACGATCCCGCGCGCCCAGGTGTTTCACGCCACGCTCGAGGTAGTCGCGCATGTGTTCGTTGATCACCGGCGAGAACGAGCTGATCACTGCCTTTTCGATACGCCGTGGGCGATTCGCCAGGGCGACCAGGGTGGCGGCGCCGCCCCAGGAAAAGGACATCACATGTTCGGCGGCGAAGTGGTCGATCAGTTCCAGCAGGATCTGGCCTTCCATTTCTTTGGTCAGCGGCTTTTCGTGCAGGTTGTGGGCCTTGGATTTGCCCGCATAGGGTTGGTCGTACAGCACGACGTTGAATTGCGGATGCAGGTTGCGGACGGTCTGGGCAAAGGATGCGGTCGTGGCCAATGACCCATTGACCATGACAATGGTCTTCTCCGCCGCCTCTGCGCGATAAAACTCCGTGTAGACCCGGAACTGGCCCTGTATATCAAGCACAGAAATTTCTGGCCTCATATCGTATGTCTCCTGACGTGGACGGATTAGCGCGCAACCGAAATTGCACGGTTTTTCGTGACAGGTAGGCATGCGCCTGGGAATGGCCCTGTGTCGATCCGGAACAAGCTGTCCGACAGGTATTGTTATTGGCGGGCGATTTGCCATCCGGACCGGGTCTCGGGTGGCAAAAGGATTTCTTAGAATGTGCTCATGACTCATCGGTCACATGGAGACCGACGATTGGATTCAAGCAGTCGGACTGCAAACCCGCAAGTGCCGTTCGTACATTGTCCGCCGCGTTCTGCCGGGCGGTCACCAGTCGTCAGACCAGCAGGATTTCTGCGGCGTGCAGGGCTCGGTACTGCCCGGGCTCTAGCACGGGGTCCAGCAGCAGTGGGCCCATGCTTTCGCGGTGCAGGCGCAGGACCTTGTTGTCGAAGTGGCCGAACATGCGTTTGACCTGGTGGTAGCGTCCTTCGACGATGCTCAGCCGGGCGACGGACGGTCCGAGCAGGGTCAGTTGCGCAGGCTGGGTGGTGAGATTTTCGAAGGCAAAGTAGAACCCTTCGGCGAATTTTTCTACGTAGCGCTCATCGATCACCTGCTCGGTTTCGACGTAGTAGACCTTGGGCAGTTTGGTCTGGGGTTGGGTCAGGCGGCGCGACCACTGGCCGTCGTTGGTGATCAGCATCAGCCCGGTGGTGTTGAAGTCCAGACGCCCGGCGATGTGCAGTTCGTCCTTATCCAGCTCGTTGAGCAGGTCGAGCACGGTGGGGTGCACAGGGTCGCGGGTGGCGCTGACGCAACCCTGGGGCTTGTGCAGCATGAAGTAGCGGGCGGCCTTTGCGGCTTGCAGGGTTTCACCATCGAGCTGAACGCTACTGAACTCACGCACTTCGTGATGAGGATTGTTGACGGGCTGCCCGTCGACCTGCACACGCCCGGTGGCCAATGCCAGGCGCACGTCCTTACGATTGATGTGCGGCAGATTGCTGAGGAAGCGGTCAAGGCGCATCGGGCTATTCGACAACCGGTGCGGCGACTTGCTCTACGCCGGCGCAGCGTGGGCACAGGCAGGCTTTGTCACGCAGATCGGCGGGCAGTCTGGCCAGTCGCTCAGGCTCGATACTGACTGAAAAGCACCAGCAGGGCTGTGCCACCGTGCGTGGGTCGGCCAGGGTGCAGCTGTTGCTGAAACCGCAGACCGGGCAGTTCTGTGGGGTCTTCGATGGAGGGCTCGTTTGAGTGCTCATGCCAGTTGCGCAATATCGTCGCTGACGCGGTTACGTCCGCTCTGCTTGGCATGGTACAGCGCTCTGTCAGCGCGGGCGATCAGGCTTTGCAGGCTGTCGTCGGCTTGCAGCTGGGCCAGGCCCAGGCTGACGGTGACGTTCAGGGTGCTGCCGGAGAAGGCGTAGGCATGGTGCTCGACCAGCACGCGAATACTTTCTGCCACCCGGCGGGCGCCTTCACGGTCGCTGTCCTTGAGCAGGATGATGAATTCCTCGCCGCCCCAGCGACAGATGATGTCGGACTGGCGCAGGCAGCTCTTCAGGTCATCGGCAAAGCCCATCAACACGGCATCACCCGCCAGATGTCCATGGGTATCGTTCAACTGTTTGAAGTTGTCGAGGTCGAGCAGCACGGCGGTCAGTGGCTTGCCGTCCCGTTGCGCCTGCTTGAGCGCACGCATGGCCATGACGTCGAAGCCGCGCCGGTTGGGCAGTCCGGTAAGGCTGTCGAGGGTAGCCTGGGTTGCGATCTTGAACTGGAAGCGGCGCACGATGCGGTGCAGCAGCAACATCACCACACCAGTCACGATCAGGCAGATCAGCAGGTTCAGGTACAACGATTGCCGCACTGCGGTGAGCGCGCCGTCTTCGCGCTTGTCGACAAACAGATACCAGTTGAGCTCGGGGATGTAGCGCACATTGAGAAAATGGCTCTGGCCCTGACTTTCATACTCATAGCTGCCGCCGATGGGCTTGGGCAGTTTGTCCTTGAGGTCCTGCATGTCCGGCAGTCGGTAGATTGACTGACCCACTGTCGCGCCCTGGGGGCCGCCTTCTTCGCCGGTGAGGACCAGGCGGCCGAAATTGTCGACGAAGAAGACGCTGCGCTGATAACGCTGTTGGTAGCGGTCGATCAGCTTGATCACCGCATCCACGGTCAGACCGACACCGGCGGCGCCGATGAAGTTGTCGTTGTAGTCCATGACCTTGTAGTTGATGAAAAAAGTCAGGCTGTCCTTGTTGGCCATGTCCGGGTCGACGTTGATTTCATAAGGCGCGGCCATGTCGCGTACGCGGTAGTACCAGGTGTCCCGGGGTTCGGTGGCGCTGATCTTTTTCAGCACGCCCTTGGCCTGGTAGTAGGTCAGGCTGGCGTTGGAGACGAAGAACGAGGTGTAGGCGCCGTAATGATCCATGACCTCCTTGAGATAGCGGGTCATCTGGTCGGTGTCTTTTTCGCCGTTGACCACCCAGTCACGCATGAAGGTGTCTCGTGCCATCATCGAGGAGATCAGCACCGGCCGCACCAGGTCCTTCTGAATCTCCGAGTACACGGTATCGGAGGTCAGCGGCAGCTCGGTGTTAACGATGTTGTTGCGGATCGAGTCGCGGGAAGCGTTGTAGCTGAGCAGCGAAGTCGCCATGAAGCCGCTTCCCAGGAGAATCAGCAACGTCAGCATCAATGAGCGTTGTGATGTGATCGAGGAGCGAAAAGGCATGACGGACCCGGTGTTGTGAGCATTTTTGAAGGGGCGAATGCTAGCTCGTCGCTACCGCCTCGCGCCATCTCATTTCTTATCGGTTGATCGATATTTCGTATGACATCCGATAATGGGCGGCATTCCTGCCAGATCATGGAATGACCCGAGGTGGCAGATTTGGCGCAGTGTAGGACGGTCCTTGCTTGAGCAGCGTGTCGAGCGCTGAACAACGGCAGTGCACCAGCAGGATCTTGTCGTAATGGATGCCTTTGTCGAACAGCAGCGTGAACAGCTCTTCCAGATCAGGCGCCGTCATGCCGAAGCGGTTTCTGACTGTCAGCACATCCGTCGGCGTAGCTGGCAACTGGCCTTTGAACGGCGATTGATGGGTGCTGCTGACAACATCACTGATGTCATCGTAGGTTTCCCAACGGCCCTGAAACTTCGCCAGGACGTAGTTTTTCATATGGCCGGACTTTGCTGTGCCGGCCATCATTTTGTCGGTCAGGACCAGCGGTGGCAGTGACGAGGGCGTATTGCCTGCACTGTTGGAAATCGCATAGGCCCTTATCCGGCGGTGAGCGACTTGACGCAGGACCGGGTCGACCAGGGCAGAACCATGAGGCGCATAGGTGTAGACATGAGTGCCATTGGGCAGCGCGACGGTGCGGCTCCAGGGCAGGTAGTAACCGTGGGTGCTGACCAGCAGGGTCGTGGCCTGGTGCTTGTTTGAGGTCCAGAGCAGAAATTTTCGCCCCAGCTTCCAGACTTTTACCGGCAAGCGCCGTATGGACGGATTGCCCGGAACTGTCCAGCTCTTGAGCAGGCTGTCAGTGTGGAAGAAGCGCTCCAGGCGGGTTCGGCGCGGGTGCGTCCAGTGATTGAGGATGGCGGTGAAGCCACCCTTCTCAATCTGGCTAATGGGCTCGTCGGTGTTTTTCTGTAGGACCGGCTTTAGCCGGGAGGGTGATCTGCGGGTTAAAGCCGGTGCCACGGAGGTTCTGCCGGGTGCCCGGTGCAACCTTCTTAGCGCTTGCAGCAGCCGTGGTGTTGCCGGTGACAAGTCCAGTAAACCCAGACTCAGTGCGGCCAATATCGCCTGTTGTTTTTCCGAGCCGCGATAGCCGGGCAGGGCAGCCGAAGCAGCATGCAGCGACAGCAGCCCGACCTCTATCGCCAGGGACGCGAGCGCTACTGGAGTCAGCAGCAGCGACATGGGCGCGAGCAACAGTTGCAGGTGGCTGAGGTGACGGGTCCAGTAGCGCAGGGACAATTCTCGTGACGTAACGATCTGCGTCTGCGCTTCTTGCAACTGGTTGTCCCTCAGCGTCCGATGCATGAAGGCAAAGGGCGAATCAATAAGGGTGGTTTCATACAGCTTGTACGCCTTGGCGTCCCGCACATCGGGGTTGTAGATACCCTCGGCCCAGGGCCTGAGCAGTGAGACGGCATCGTCGCAGGGCTGCACACCGCCCCATATCCTCAGCAGGTAATCGAGGCGTGTGTGATGGCGGGCGGGAATGTAGTCGAGTACCGACTGCCGCCATTGTTCGTCCGCCGCACTGCTGCGTAGATGATCGACAAGTTGTGCAGGGCTCTGGAATTCCATGAACGCCTTGGCACTGCCTGCCTGATAGAGAATTCTGCGCGGTTTGTCGTGCTCTTCAAGAACCAGCAACCCGGCGCAGTATTGCCGTTCGACGCCTTCAAACAACAGGCTGAAGACGTTGAACCCTAGTGCCTGCCACTGCGCCCTTTCGTTGCCTGCGAGGGCTTGGACCACTGTGTCGAATCCGCTGCGGGTGAGATTGCCACGTTTGAGTGCGATGACCGCCTGGGCGACAAGTCCTGCCTGAAATGCCTGCTCGATACTGTCTTTGTGCTGCTCCCAGAAGTGAATGACCTGTGCGGACATCAAGGCAAGAAAGTCGACGCTCTTGACCGTGTCTTCTATGGCCTCGGGGCTGATCGACAGGGCGCGCTCGGCCGCCCATTCACCTTTGCCGGTGGCGTCGAGGTAAACCACGCTGCGCCCGCCGTTGTCGAGGTAGCCCAGGGGTTGTTCGACCCGGTAATTGTTGATCAGCGCCCTGCCCAGGCTGATGGGTTTGGTATCGGGGACATACACGAAGTTGCTTGGCAGGCGCGCGTTGCCAAGGGGTGTGGTCGAGGTGCCCGGCAGATAACGGATAAAGACATGATAGGGGTTGAGCAGCAGGCCGTAGCGATCAAACAGGGCGCTGCGCATGGCCTTGGCGGCGCTGCGCTGTACAGCGGGAAGATGCCTGAGAATATCCGGCTGCACATTCCACAGATCGACGGCGCTGATCAGAGCCATGCTGCGCTTGATGGGCCTGAGCAGTTCGACGCTGCTCGGCGGTTCCAGGGAATCACCGCTGTCTTCTGTGAGTGAGCGTTGTTTCTGCAGGCGGCTCAGGTTATCGAACAGATCACCCTGCACAAGGGTCGCGCGGTATTCGGTGATGGCTGAGTCATCTGGCAGAGGTACGAGACCGCGTGCCGCTCGCAGGGCTTCAAGCAGCCTTGCGGCCATCTGCCTGGGGTCGTCGCTGATGTATTCGATGACGCTCTTGCTGCCAAGTACATGAATGAAGCAGTGGGAGGTGTTTTTCGACCTGAGTTGGAAGAGGCCCGGCACCGGAGTGCCGTTCACCGACAACATGTGCAGTTCGGCCAATTGCCCGCGGGCGACTTCGGTCAGGCAGGCGGGTGAGGTCGGGAAGCTGTTCAGGCCCATGGCATCCAGGGCCAGCAGGTAACCGTCGCGACTGATCCTTTTGCGTGCGAGCTGGCGGGCCAGTTGATCGAGAAATGCCAGTTTGCTTAACGCGCGGTAGGTCTTTTCATGGTGGTTCCAGAAGTTCTGGAAGCACGTTTCATAGTCGGCCTGCCAGGTGTTGTCGCGCAGCAGTTCGATCAGTTTTGAGGCGGGCAGGCCAGGAATTGCAGGAGATAAGTCTTCGGTTTCGACCGGGCAACGGGTCAGGGCGACGAAGCTGGGCGTGTCGAAACAGGTCATGCCCAGTTCGGTCAGGGACAGGCGCAGGCTGAACTGTTCGCTGCCGTCGGTGCTGATAGCCGGATCGTCCTCAGTGATGAAGGTGATGTGGGTGTCGTCGGGCGAGGGGGAGTCAGGGCTGTGGTCTTCGAGCATGTGCCGCAGGCGTTTGCGCACATAGGCGCGCAGGGACGGTGGGTAATCCATGTCCAGTTGCCAGGCCTGCAGGAACAGCACTGAGTGGGCGATCAGCTTGAAACCGGGGCTTTTGCGCAGGGATTTGAGTCGTTGCAGGGCGCGCAACTGATCCGGGTCAAGTGCGTCGGTGCTTGGGCCTTGGGCGGTTGACGGGTCGATCCGCGGGTCGAGTTCAAGGCTGTGTTCGCCAAGCAGGTGCAGTGCCCGATCCTTGGGCGTGGGTTTCCAGTGTTCTTGCATGGTGGCCGATGACGGTGAGAAATGGTCCTGAACTATGGCGCTCGACACGCACGAAAAAGGCTAATTATGTATTTTGTTCGGCGCGCCCAAGGACGCGCCGCGTAGGACTCAGCGCTGTTGCAGGTAAGCACGCCAGCCGCCCAGGTGGCTGATATCGGTTGCACCTTGCAGGCCGTAGGGTTCGCAGATAAAGCCGGTTTCCCAGCGGCCGTCGGCCAGTTGCACCTTGCCCAGCCCCAGTGGCGCAGGAATACCGGTGAGGAACGAACCCAGTTCGCTGCTCGGTAGTTCCCAGACTTCCACGGCAATGGCGACGCCGCCCTGATCGACCCGGACCATGCCAGGACGCAGCGGCGGGCCGCCTGCCAGGGCATACAGCTGATAGTCGGGTGAGCTGAGGGTGCTTTCCAGCAGGCGGGCGCCACGCTGTTTGAGTTGCCAGTTCAGCGCCAAACCATCCAGATGCGCGCCACAGACCACCAGCCGAGCCCTGTCATGCTGCGCGCCGGTCGCCGGTTTGTTCAGCGTGATTGCCTGTCCGCCAATCAACGGCAAGGCAGTCTGGCGTTGCAGGGCGTCGGCCAGACTGAGCAGGTATTGATCGGTGAAGACCCGACCGAACAGGGTCACGCCCCAGGGCAGGCCGTTGGCCATGAAGCCGCCAGGGACGGCGACGGCGGCGTAATCCAGCAGGTTGACGAAGTTGGTGTAGTAGCCCAGTTCCGAGTTGCGCAGCACAGGCTCGGCTTGCAGTTCGGCGGAGCTGACCGGGCGGCCGATGCTTGGGGTGATGACGCAATCCAGGCTTTGCAGGGCCTTGTCGCAGATGGCCTTGAGTTCCTGCAAACGGTATTGCGCACGGAAGGTGGCGACCCCGGTCACGCTTGGGGCTTTGGCCAGTACCGCACGGATCACCGGCAACACGGCGTCGGGATTTTTTTCCATCAACTCACCGGCCACGCTGTAGCGCTCGCAAACCCACGGGCCTTCGTATAACAGCCGTGCGGCTTCGAGGAACGGCGACAGATCGAGGGGCACGGCCTCGCCACCGAGGGCAGTTAAGTGGGCGATGGCGTCGGCAAATAGTTGTGGCCCTTCGGTGCAACCGAAAAACTCCAGGTCTTCATCACGAGGTACGCCAAAGCGAAACGGCTTGGGTGCACCGAAGGCTGACGGTGCGTTCCACAGCGGGTTGCTCCGGCTGTAGGCGTCACGCGGGTCGGGTTGCGCCGTCAAGCCCAGAAGCTGGCTGGCTTCCCTTGCGGTTGCGGTAAAGGTTGTGACGCAATCCAGGGTGCGGCAGGCCGGGACCACGCCGCCGGTGGAGATCAGGCCAACACTGGTCTTCATGCCCACCAGATTGTTCAGCGCGGCGGGCACGCGTCCGGAGCCGGCGGTGTCGGTGCCTAGGGCAAAGCTGCTGACTTGCAGAGCTACGGCCAGGGACGAGCCGGCGCTGGAGCCGCCCGACGGGTAGTCCTTGAGCACGCTGTTGGGGCATGCGCCGTAGGGCGAGCGGCTGCCGTTGAGGCCGGTGGCGAACTGATCGAGGTTGGTCTTGCCCATTGGGATTGCACCCAGGGCGAGCAGGCGCTCGACCACGGTGGCCGACCGTTCTGGCGTGTAGGCGTAGGCCGGGCACGCGGCGGTTGTAGGAATACCGGCCAGGTCGATGTTGTCCTTGATCGAGAACGGCACGCCGAACAGCGGCAGATCATCGATGCTTTTGCCTTCCAGTGCCTTGAGATAAGGCTCCAGCTCGGCGGGGCTGAGCAGGTAGATAAACAGGTGGTACTCAGGGTTCAGCGCTGCGGCTTTTTCCTGCAGGGCCAGGATCAACTGACGCGGGGTCAGCTCGCCGGACCGGTAGGCGGCGCGCACGGTATCCAGTTGCAGGTTGGGCAAGTCATGGCTCATGGCAAAATTCCGTTGAAAAGTCATAAGAAGTAATCCGTGTCATTCGCTGTCGAGTACGACGACCCGTTGCCCGGCACGCACCGCCGAACCGGGTTGCACCCGGATTTCCCGGACCACACCGGCCATGGAGGCCAGTACCGGGATTTCCATCTTCATCGACTCCAGAATCACCAGCACATCGCCCACCGCGACCCGCTGCCCGGCCTCGACCTGTACTTGCCAGAGGTTGCCGGCAATCGGGCTTTCAACGCCGTGCTGACCCGCGGCAAGTGGCGCCTCGTCGGCGGCAGGTGCAACCCCTTCTTCGCTGACAAAATCCGCCTGGCCGTTGGCGATCCAGCGTTCGCGCTCGGCATGAAACGCCGCCTGCTGTTGCTGGCGAAAGGCGGCGATGCCTGGGGCTTCAGTGCTGAGGAAGTCTTGATAATCGGCAAGGTTGAGGGTGCTGTGCTCGATGGACAGCGGGTAGCGCCCGAGGGGGAAGTCCCGGCGGATGCGCAGCAGCTCTTCGGCGCTGACCGGGTAGAAGCGGATCTGGTCGAAGAAGCGCAGCAGCCAGGGTTTGCCATCGAATGCGGCGACGGCGCGGTAGCGATTCCACATCTGCAGGGTGCGACCGACGAACTGATAGCCGCCGGGGCCTTCCATGCCGTAAACGCACATATAGGCGCCACCGATGCCCACGGAGTTTTCTGCGGTCCAGGTGCGCGCCGGGTTGTACTTGGTGGTTACCAGGCGATGGCGTGGGTCCAGCGGGGTGGCTACCGGCGCACCGAGGTAGACGTCACCCAGGCCCATTACCAGATAGCTGGCCTCGAATACCGTACGTTGCACTTCATCGAGGTTGGGCAGGTCGTTGATGCGACGGATGAACTCCAGGTTGCTCGGGCACCACGGCGCGTCCTTGCGCACGGTGGTCATGTATTTCTCGATGGCCAACTGGCAGGCCGGATCGTCCCAGGATAACGGCAAGTGAACGATGCGCGAGGGTACTTCCAGATTGCGACTGGCACACACTGCGTCCCATTCGCCGCTGACGATGGCCAGCAGCTCGGCCAACGGCAGTTGTTCGGGTTGGTAATGCACTTGCAACGAGCGAATGCCCGGCGTCAGGTCGATCACCCCGGCCAGGGCCTTGGCTTCCAGCGCCTGCATCAGAGCATGGCCGCGAAAGCGCAGGACCAGATCCAGCTCCGGCGCGCCGATTTCCAGCAGCAGGTGGGTGTCGCCGCAGAGGCGGGCGACGAGGCGGGTGTCGTTTGAACCTATATCCAGAACGATAGGTGAGACCAGGTTTTGTGGGACCGGCTTCAGCCGGGAAGGCATAGGTGTGGTCGATGTATTTCTATCGCCTGTTCCATTGTTTTCCCGGCTAAAGCCGGTCCCACCTAAGCCAGTCCCACCAGGTACTGCGGTGTCTGCAAAAAAACTGCGCGCCTCGGCAACACTTACCGCGCAAAACTGCACTTTATCCCCGGCCTTGAGCTGGCCGAGCTGCCACAGGTCGGCCTCGATAATGGTCACCGGGCAGACGAACCCGCCCAGGCTCGGGCCGTCCGGGCCGAGGATCACGGGCATGTCGCCGGTGAAGTCCACGGCGCCGATGGCGTAGGGGTTGTCATGGATGTTCGAGGGGTGCAACCCGGCTTCGCCGCCGTCCGCGCGGACCCATTCCGGTTTCGGGCCGATCAGGCGCACGCCGGTGCGGCTGGAGTTGAAGTGCACTTCCCATCGCGTGGCGAAGAAAGTGGCGATGTAGGCCTCGGTGAAGTATTCAGGCGCGCCATGAGGGCCGTAGATCACCCGGATGCTGCGTACCTCGGCGAGGTCTTCGAGCTGCTCGGCAGGGATACTCTGCCCGGCGCTACGCTCAAGCAGTGGCTGAATATGCAGTACGTCGCCTGCACGCAGGGCACGACCGCCATGACCACCGAACTGACCGAGGGTGAAGGTGCTTTTGCTGCCCAGATAATCCGGTACGTCGAGACCGCCGCGCAGGCACAGGTAGCTGCGCGCTCCGGCGCCGCTGATGCTGCCCAAAGCCAGGGTTGCACCGGCCGGGATCAGCAGGGCCGTGTTCATGGCCTGGGGTTGTCCCTCCAGCGTCAGCTCGATGGTTGCGCCAGTCACGGCCACCACGGCGTCGCAATTGAAGCGCAGCAGTGGGCCGCTCATGGTGATTTCCAGTGCGGCGCAACCCTCGGCGTTACCCAGCAGACGGTTGCCTTGGCGCAGGGCGCGACTGTCCATCGGCCCGGACGGCGGTACACCGACCGCCCAGTAGCCGAGGCGGCCAGGGTAGTCCTGCACGCTGGTCTGGGTACCACCGCTGAGCACTTCGAAGGTACTGGCCTGATAGATCAGCCCTTCCAGGCAGCGGGTCCACGGCTGGCCGTTGGCGAAGGGCTGATCATCGAGGATCTGCCGCAGGTAGTCGCGGTTGGTTTCCACGCCATACAGGCGGCTGTCGTGCAGGGCTTTGCCGAGATCCAGGCGCGCCTGCTCTCGGGTTGGCGCCCAACTGATGACCTTGGCGATCATCGGATCGAAAAACGGCGGGATCTCGCAACCGGCCTCGACCCAGGTATCGATGCGCAGGTGTTTGCCGTCTGCCGGGGCGAATTCGACGGCGGTCAGCAGGCCGGGGCTTGGCTGGAAATCCTTGCCCGGATCTTCCGCGTACAACCGTGCCTGAATGGCGTGGCCACTGGGTTGCAACCCGGCTCTGAGTTGCTGCAAAGGCGGCAGGTCACCGGCGGCCAGTTGCACCATCCAACTGACCAGATCGACGCCCCAGACCTGCTCGGTAACACCGTGTTCCACCTGCAGGCGGGTATTCACTTCAAGGAAGTAGAAACGCTGATCATCGCTGTCGAAGACGAATTCCACGGTTCCGGCGCTGCGGTAGCTGACCGCCTTGGCCAGCTTGATCGCCGCCGCGCACAGCGCTTCGCCCATGCCTTCAGGCAGGTTGGGTGCCGGGGTTTCTTCGAGCACTTTCTGGTTGCGCCGCTGCACCGAGCAATCGCGCACGCCGAGGGCGATGACCTCACCCCGGCCGTCGCCGAACACCTGTACTTCCAGATGGCGGGCGCGCTGAATGTATTTCTCGATGAACACGCCTGCGTCGCTGAAGTTGTTCTGGCCCAGGCGCTTGACCGCTTCGAAGGATTCACTCAACTCGTCGGCGTCGCGGCACACGCGCATGCCGATGCCGCCACCGCCTGCGGTGCTCTTGAGCATCACCGGGTAGCCGATGGCTTGGGCGGCCGTCAGGGCGTCGGCCAGGCTGTCGAGCAGTTCGGTGCCTTCAAGCATCGGCACGCCGTGGGCCTTGGCCAGGGCGCGGGCGGTGTGCTTGAGGCCGAACACCCGCAGTTGCTCGGGCGTCGGGCCGACGAAGGCGATGCCGACGTCTTCGCAGGCCTGGGCAAAGGCGGCGTTTTCCGAGAGAAAACCGTAGCCGGGATGAATGGCCCTGGCGCCCGTGGCCTTGGCGATGGCAAGGATTTTGTCCACCGCCAGGTAAGTGCCCGCTGCGGCGCCTTCGCCCAGGCTATGGGCTTCGTCGGCCTGGAGCAGATGCAGGCTGGCGGCGTCGGCTTCGGAATACACTGCAACGCCCTGAACCTTGAGCTCGCGCAGGGTGCGCAGGATGCGGCAGGCAATGGCGCCGCGATTGGCAATCAGCAGTTTGTCGAACATGGCATAACCCCCGCAGACCAATCATCGTTGGTCTCGCTATGGGAAGCGGGCCGTCCCGCTATGGGTGGTGCTGCATGACGGTCGTCCGTCATGGCGTGTTCATGGGCTTTACAATGTGGGACCGGCTTCAGCCGGGAAGGCGTAGATAGGATCGATACGGATCTATCGCCTGTCCTATTGTTTTCCCGGCTGAAGCCGGTCCCACCTAAAGCCTGTTGCATCGCTATCGCCAGCAAGTCGGCTTCTACAGGTGGCTGAGGCCGATCAATTCCAAATCAACAACTCAGCCGCCGTCGGGTTGTAGCCGTTGCACGGGTTGTTCAGTTGCGGGCAGTTGGAGATCAGCAGGATCACGTCCATTTCCGCGCGCAGTTCCACGTATTTGCCCGGTGCCGAGATGCCGTCTTCGAAGGTCAGGCCGCCGTCGGCGGTGACAGGCACATTCATGAAGAAGTTGATGTTCGGCCCGATGTCGCCTTTACCCAGGCGCCCGTCATGGGCACAGGCGCGCAGGTAGTTATCGCGGCAGCTGTGCATGTGGCGTTTGTCCAGGGCGTAGCGCACGGTGTTGCTCTCCTGGGCGCAGGCGCCGCCGAGGGTGTCGTGGCGACCGCAGGTGTCGTCGACGATGGTCAGCATGGCGTGGCCCAGGTTGGAATACAGCACGCTGCCGGTGCTCAGGTAGATCCGGCCCTGGCGGCGCAATGTGCGTTGCACGTCATAGCGTTCACGCGGATTGGCGGCGCTGTAGAACAGGGTGTCTACGGCCTGATTGCCCTCCAGATCGAGGATGCGCAGGGTCTGCCCGGCCTTGATCTCTTTCATCCACGGCTCGCCGGCCGGAATGGTGGCGCGGTACACCGGGGCGCGGGCGAGCTTGGGCGCGAGGATCTGCGAAGCGGCATGCTGATTGGCGTATTTATGGATCATGGCAAGGCTCCTCAGGCGAACAGGCGGTCGGTGTTGATAAAGCCGCGCTCATTTTCCGGGCGCGAAGTACGGCAGTGTTCAGCGACGCTGGCGTCGGCTTTCATCCAGGTCAGTTGCACCGGTTGCGGGGCGTATTGCGGGTTAGGGTCCATGGGGTGTTGCAGGGCGGTCAAAACCACCAGGGTGTCCATGGGCGCGTACAGCTCGATATAGTCGCCGGCTTTGGAATTGTCCGGTACGTAATGCAGCAGCCCGGCGTCGTCGACGTTGACCCGACTGAACAGGTTCAGGGTCATCAGCAGGTCGGACAGGCCCAGGCCCCATTTGCCCAGTTCTACGAGCAGGTTGTCGGCGCCGTTGCGGAAGAAGCCGTTGCGCAGTTCCTGATAGCGGCCCTGGCCGTATTTTTCCTCGACTTCTTCGGCGCACAGCACACCACCAATGCTGTCGCTCCAGCCGCAGGTATCAGCGGTAATGGCGGCGAGGACGCGGCCCATGTCCGAGTACAGACAGTGGCCGTTGGTGAGCTTGGCGGTGTGCTGGCACTTGAGGCTGTCGGGCAGGTTCAGGCGTTCGGTTTTTTCGTTGGCATTGAGCATTGTCAGGCTGACATTGGCGTTGCCGTTGAGGTCGGTCAGGCGCAGCAGTTCGCCGCGCTTGAGCACGAAAGAGCGGTGGCCGCCAGCGGGCAGCAATTCTTCGGCGAATACCGGAAAGAGCGTGGTTGATGCAGTCATGTGTAAGGTCCTTTAAGCCGTTTGCAGGGCTTCGATCGCCGCGCGAGCGGCGCGGCGGTCGGTGTTCAGGGGAATGTCGTAGGTGATGCGCGCGCCATAGGCGCCGGGTGCGTGAGGGTCGTGGCGGATCTTGTCGAACACCATCAGGCGCGTGCCGAGGTTGAAGCCTTCGGACAGGTCGTGGGTGACCATGAACACGGTCAGCCGGGTCTCGCGCCACAGCTCCAGCAGCAGGGCATGCATGTCCTTGCGAATACCGGGGTCGAGGGCGCCGAAGGGTTCGTCGAGCAGCAACACGCGCGGCTTCATGATCAGCGCCTGGGCAATGGCCAGACGTTGCTGCATGCCGCCGGACAGCTGCGACGGGTACTTGTCCAGCGCATGGCCAAGGCCGACCTTGTGCAGCAGCACCGATGCCTGTTCCCGCGCTTCGCGCTTGGCACTGCCGAACAGCCGGCCGAGCAGCGCCGAGCGCGGCAGTTCCAGGCCCAGGGCGACGTTATCCAGCACCGACAGATGGGGGAATACCGAGTAACGCTGAAAGACCACGCCACGGCTGGCATCCGGCTCGCTGGCCAGGGCCTGGCCGTCGAGCAGAATACTGCCGCGACTCGGTACTTCCTGGCCCAGCAGCAGGCGCAGAAAGGTCGATTTACCGCAGCCCGAGGCGCCGACCAGGGTGCAGAACTCACCCTCGGCCACGCTCAGGTTCAGGCCTTCGAGCACCACTTGATCGTCGTATTGTTGCCACACGTTATTCACTGAAATAAAGCTCATGGCCGCGCTCCCTCGTACCAGGGGAAAGCCTTGCGCGTAAGCAGTTTCAGGCCCCAGTCCATCAGCCAGGCGAGCAGGGTGATCCACACCACGTAGGGCAGGATCACGTCCATCGCCAGATAACGCCGGACCAGGAAGATCCGGTAGCCCAGGCCATCGGTGGAAGCAATGGCTTCAGCCGCGATCAGGAACAGCCAGGCCGAACCCAGTACCAGACGCAGCGCGATCAACAGGCGCGGCAGCAATTGCGGCAGCACCACCCGCAGGATCAGGGTCCAGGTCGAGGCGCCGAGGGTCTGTGCCTTGATCAGCAGTTCCACCGGGATTTCCCGCGCGCGCTGTTCCAGGTCCCGGGCCAGTACCGGGGTGATGCCGATCACGATCAGCATCACCTTCGATAGCTCGCCAAGACCAAAGACAATGAACAGGATCGGCAGAATCGCCAGTGGCGGCACCATGGACAGCACCGTCAGCAGCGGTGACAGAGGCGCGCCAAACAGCGGCAACACCCCCGAGGCGATACCCAGGCACAGGCCCAGCAGCGCGCTGATCCCCAGGCCGATCGCCAGACGTTGCAGGCTGGACGCAGTGTCCGCCCACAACAGGTATTCGCCGGTACGGGTGTCAGGCACCAGGGCCATGCGCTTGATCGAGTCGGTCATTTGCACGGCACTGGGCAGCAGTTTGTCGTTGGGGTTCTCCGTCAGCCGCGTGGCCGAGCCCATGAAATAGGCGAACAGCAACAGGGCGAACGGCAGGATCACCAGAATCAAACGGCTGGCGCGATCCGGGCGGCGGTTTATCAAACGCATGGCAAAGACCTTTGTCCGGGACGCGGTTTACAGCTTGCCGTCGGCGGCCATCTGCACGTAGCTAGGGTCGAAGTGCAGCTTGACGTTGGCCTTGTCGCCCTCGATCACACCCTTGGCGAAAGACATGCCGATGGCGCTGGAGTCCTTGGCACCCTGGCCGAGCAGGCCGTGTTCAAAGGAGAAGTCGGCGACCTTGCGCATGGTCTTCGGCAACTGCGCGCTGTTGGCGAACTCCAGGGCTTCTTTAGGCGTGGCGAACAGCTTGGTGGTGTCCAGTTGCGACTGGAAACCGGCCAGGTCAGTGCCGGAAGCCTTGGCCATATGCTCAAGCGCAAGCTTGCTCTCAGCCGACTTGGCGTTCATCAGCGCGACCACTTCGAACCAGGCGCCGGTCAGGGCTTTGCCCAGGGCCGGGTTGTCTTTCAGGGTTTCACTGTTGACCACCATCATGTCCATGATCTCGCCGGGGATCTTGCTCGAGTCGAACACTTCGGTCACGCCGGGCTTGGCCTTGATATCGGCGAGCATCGGGTTCCAGGTGGTCACGGCCTTGACGTCGTCGGTGTTGAAGGCGGCGGAGATGTCGGCGTCGGAGGTGTTGACCACTTTCAGGTCTTTCTCGGTGAGATCGACGCTGTCCAGGGCCCGGGCCAACAGGTAGTGGGAAACCGACAGTTCAACCAGATTGACGTTCATGCCCTTCAAGTCGGCGACCTTTTTGCCGCTACCCTTGATGACGATGCCGTCGTTACCGTTGGAGAAATCGCTGACCACCAGGGCGGTGCTGTCCACGCCGCCTGCGGCAGGGATAGTCAGGGCGTCCATGTTGGTCATGGTGCAGCCATCGAACTGGCCGGCGGTGTACTGGTTGATCGACTCGACGTAGTCGTTGAGCTGGGTGACTTTGATGGTGATGCCGTACTTCTTCGCCCACTTATCGACGATTCCCTGGGTACCTGCGTATTCCCAAGGCATCCAGCCGGCGTAGATGGTCCAGCAGACATTGAAGTCTTTCTTGGCGGCGGCATTGGCGCCCAGGCAGACGGCGGCGAAAACGCCAGCGGTGATGAGGCTGAACAGACGGGACTTTTGCATTGAAGTACCTCCAGTAGTAAAAGGGGCGGCCAGGAGCAACGCGACACCACAGGTGTCCTGTCTCCCGGGCTTTTATCCCGCCGTGTAACCTCTACTGGAGGTCGCCAACTCTCGGACCAGCCACTCGCTGTGTAAGCGAGCCGGAACCCTAGTCAGCTATTGCAAATTGTGGTGCCGCGAAGCGTGTTGACTCCTGCACACCAAGGGCTAAGCGAGAGTTGTGCCAAGTCGCCGCAAGCACCGGTTTCCGGGCCTCACCTGGATGGGAAGAATAAAAAAAGGGCGATGATTGCGTTGAATTGGTGCGCGCGCGCACCGTTGCAGGTCGTCGGAATTATTAAATTTTGTTTTAGGTGAGTGGCACTTGATGGCAGTTAGCCGGTCTTATTTCATGTCCGCCAGATTATGGCGAACGCCCGCCAGCGTCGCTGGTGTGTGCTCTATCGCGGTCCAGGAGGCCGCCATGTATCGACGACCCTTGCTTATTTTCTTGCTGGCTTCGTCTCTGGCCGGTTGCTACTCAGACGGCTACTACCCATCCGAAACCTACTCGCAACCCGTCTATGGCGGCGCAGTCTATGACGGCGGCTATTACAGCCCTTATCGGCAGGAGCGCATCTACGTAGAGCCTTCACGTCGTTACTACTCGCCGGGACCGCGTTATTACCAGGCGCCACCGCCGCCTCGTTACTACCAGCCACGTCCTGATCGAGGCTGGAATGGCGGTGGTGGCGGTGGTGGCAATTGGGGCGGTGGTGGCGGAGGCGGTGGACACTTCCAGGGCAACCCTGGCCGTTCGCCAGCACCTCCGCCGCCGCAATATCGTCCATCGCCCACTCGCGATGACAACTACAGTGGACGCGGGCATGAGTCCGATGGGCCCGGGCATCAGGGGCGCGGTGGACATGGTGGGCCGGGGGGCGGGAATCGCTGAGGCCCATTGCCAGTCGGATCAATTGAGCTGAGTGTCTTCGGACCTCAGCTCTTTTTGTTTCAGTACTCGGTCAAATCCGCCAACGGATGCCGTCCTTCCCACGCCTTGCTGAAATGCGCATCGATCACCGCCTGGGGCACGCTGCCGACCTCCGGCCAGTGCCAGTGGGGCTTATGGTCCTTGTCGATCAGGCGCGCGCGTACGCCTTCGGCAAATTCGGGGTGGCGGCAGCAGTTGAGGCTCATGGCGTATTCCATCTGCAGCACTTCGGCCAGGGATTTGTTGCGGGCCCGGGCGATTTGTTCCCAAACCAGATGAGCTGTCAGCGGGCAGCCGTCGAACAGGGTTTTACCGGCCTTGACCAGCAGCGGGTCGTCGCTGTGTTGCAGCAGGCTGATGGCATTCCAGGCGCCGAGCAGGTTGCCCACGTCCAGGCAAGCATCCAGACGCTCACGACGAGGCAGCCATTGCGCGGCGGGCAGGTGGCCGACGGCTTCCTGTTGCAGGGCCTTGAGCAGGCTGTTGAGCTGAATGTCGGTCTGCTCCTGCCAGTTCAGTTGTTGCAGGCCGTCGATCAGCGCGTCCTGTTGCTCGTCGAGCATAAAACGGTCGGCCAGGCCCAGGTCCAGGGCGTCCTTGGCGTTGATCAGGGCGCCGGTCAGGCCGAGGAACAGGCCCAGTTTGCCGGGCAGGCGCGAGAGGAACCAGCTGGCGCCGACATCCGGATACAGGCCGATACTGATTTCCGGCATGCCCAGGCGGCTGCTCGGAGTGACGATACGTACATTGGCGCCTTGCAGCAGGCCCATGCCGCCGCCCAGGACATAGCCGTGGCCCCAACAGAACAGCGGCTTGGGGTAGATGTGCAGGCTGTAGTCCAGACGGTATTCCGCTGCGAAAAAATGCGCGGCCAGAGGTGGGACTTCGCCGGGATGAGTACGACCGGCCTGGATCAGGCTGCGCACATCGCCGCCGGCGCAGAAGGCCTTGGCGCCGTTGCCGCGCAGCAGTACACAGACGATTTGCGGATCGCTGGCCCACTGGTCCAGACGTTCCTGAAGGGTGATCAGCATGGGCAGGGACAGGGCATTGAGCGATTGCTCGGCGTCCAGGGTGGCGATGCCGATGCGGGCATCGTCCTGAGTGGGTATTTCCTCGAATTGCAGATTCATCGTGACCTCATCGAAACGATACAGATAACCGAAAGCGAACGGGCTATTTGCATCTGAGTGTAGGAAATGACTGCTTTGTTGCCGGGCATTTGACATTGGCGTCTGTGTTTTCTAGGGTGCGCCCATTGTTTCAGGGATGCCACCATGACCAGCGACGACCGTATCAAACTCGAACCCAGCTGGAAGCACGCACTGCGTGAGGAGTTCGACAAACCTTACATGGCTGAGTTGCGCGAATTTCTGCGCCAGGAGCACGCTGCGGGCAAGGAAATCTATCCGCCGGGGCCGCTGATTTTCAACGCGCTCAATTCCACGCCGCTGGATCAGGTCAAGGTGGTGATCCTCGGTCAGGACCCGTATCACGGCCCAGGCCAGGCTCACGGCCTGTGCTTCTCGGTGCAGCCGGGGGTGCCTGCGCCGCCTTCGCTGGTCAATATCTATAAAGAGCTCAAGCGCGACCTGAATATCGACATCCCCAGTCACGGCCACCTGCAATCCTGGGCCGATCAGGGCGTGTTGATGCTCAACACGACGCTGACTGTCGAGCGCGCCAATGCCGCGTCCCATGCCGGTCGCGGTTGGCAGCACTTCACTGACAAAGTGATAGAGGTCGTCAGCGCCCACCAGCCGCACCTGGTATTCCTGCTGTGGGGCGCCCATGCCCAAGGCAAGCGCAAGCTGGTTGACCCTACCAAACATCTGGTCTTGACGTCGGTACACCCGTCACCGCTGTCGGCCTATAAGGGCTTCCTCGGTTGCGGGCATTTCAGCCGGGCCAACACCTATCTGGAACAGAACGGCATGACGCCGATTGACTGGCGCTTGCCGCCGGTCTGAGTCATCAGCCCGGTTCGCGATCCCAGTAACGAAACAGCGGCTCGGCGAGAAACAGCACGAACAGCAGGCGCATGACCTGCATCGCCGTCACCAGTGGCACCGACAATTGCAGCACCTCGGCCGTGAGGCTCATTTCGGCAATGCCGCCCGGCATCATGCCCAGGGTCAGTGAGCGCAGATCCAGATGGGTCATGGCGCTCAACGCCAGGGCGGCGAGGGTGGCAATGATCATGGTCAGCGCGGTGCCCAGCAGGGTGCGGGCCATGAACGACGGCGCACGGCGGAAGAACGAGCGGTTGAAGTGGCAGCCGAGGCCGCTGCCGATCAGCCACTGGCCAATCTGGCTACCGCCCGGTGGCAGAGCAATGTGCAGGTTCCAGGCAATACTGACTGCGGCACTTAGCAACAGCGGGCCGAACAGCCAGGGGTTGGGTTGTTTCAGGCGTTGCCAGCCCCAGGCCAGCAAGGCGCCTGCCGGGAACAGCAGCACCAGCCAGGCCCAATCCACCGTGCCCGTTTGCGGGTTCGGTGCGCCATCGCCCAGCAAGTATTTGAAGATGGCCGGCACGCACAGGACCACGGCCAGTACCCTCAGGCTCTGGGCCGCCGCGACGCTGCTCAGTTGTGCGCCGTTGCGTGCGCCGAGGTTGACCATCTCCCCCGAACCACCTGGCATGCTGGAAAAGAACGCCGTGGCGCGGTCCTCACCGGTGCGGCGCATCAACCAGACGCCGACCACGCTGGAAACGCTGGTCACCAGCGCGCCGAAGAAAATCAGGCCGAAGTGGGCCAGCACCTGCTCCATCACCACGGGGGTGAAATGCAGGCCGATACCGATGCCGACGATCCATTGTCCGCATTTGCGACCGCCGGGGATTTCCGCCAGTTGCCAGGGCGTCAGGCAGCGCACAAGGATGATCGCCAGTAACGAGCCGATCATCCAGGGCAGTGGCCAGCCGACTTGGCTGGCGAGATAACCGCCCGCCAGGCCGACCAGAGGAGTGGCCAGCCAAAGCTTGAGTGGCCTGTCAGACATTATTCAACGCATCGCCTGCCTTTGCCGAACGCCGACGCCAGATACGCACCACTGGCATCAGCAACATGATGGCCGTCAGTACCCAGACGCTCAGGGTGATCGGGCTGGACCAGAGAATTTCCAGCGCACCGTTGGAGATCGACAGCGCGCGACGCAGATTCTGCTCCATCAGGCCGCCAAGGATAAAGCCCAGCAAGATCGGCGACAGCGGGAAGTCCAGCTTGCGCAGGATGTAACCGAAGATGCCGATGCCAACCATCATGAACAGGTCGAACGTGGTGGCGTGCACGGCGTAGACACCGATCCCGGTGATGATCGCGATGACTGGCACCAGTGCCCAGTTCGGCACGGCGAGGATGCGGGTGAAGACGCGGATCATCGGGATGTTGAGGATCACTAGCATAACGTTGGCGATGAACAACGAGGCGATCAGGCCCCAGACGATATCTGGCTGTTGCTGGAACAGCAGCGGGCCGGGCGTGATGTTGTACAGCGACAGGGCGCCGATCATCACTGCGGTGGTGCCGGAACCCGGAACGCCCAGGGTCAGCATCGGCACCAGAGCACCACAGGCCGCGCCGCCGATGGCGGTTTCCGGGGCGGCGAGGCCGCGCATGTCGCCCTGGCCGAATTTGCCGGATTTACCCGCGAGGCGTTTCTCTGTCATGTAGGCCACGGCACTGGCCAGCGTTGCGCCGGCCCCTGGCAATACGCCCATGATGAAGCCGAGCAGGCCGCAGCGCAGGTTGACCACGAATACCGAAGACGCTTCCTTGATGTTGAACATCATGCGCCCGGTAGCCTTGACCGCTTCCTGGCCGTGGTGGGTTTTCTCCAGCAACAGCAGGATTTCGCTGATGGAGAACAAGCCCAGTACCAGTACGACGAATTGAATGCCGTCGGCCAAGTGCACGCTGTCGCCGGTGAAACGATAGACGCCGCTGTTGGCGTCGATGCCGATACTCGACAGAAACAGGCCGATCAACGCCGCGATGAAGGTCTTCAGCGGACGATTACCGGCCATGCCGCCAAGGCAGACAATGGCGAATACCATCAGTACGAAATATTCCGCCGGACCGAAGGCAATCGCCCATTTCGCCAGCAGCGGCGCGAACAGGACCATGCCGCAAGTGGCGATGAGCGCGCCGATGAACGAACTCCAGGCCGACAGCGACAGGGCCACGCCTGCCAGCCCCTGACGGGCCATTGGGTAGCCGTCCAGGGTGGTCATGACTGTGGAAGCTTCGCCGGGAATGTTCAGCAGGATCGAGCTGATCCGGCCACCATATTCGCAGCCCAGATAGACCGCTGAAAGCAGGATCAGAGCTGATTCAGGTGGCAGGCCCAGGGCGAAGGCAATGGGGATCAGCAGGGCCACGCCGTTGATCGGGCCAAGGCCCGGCAGCAGGCCGACGACGGTGCCGATCAGGGTGCCGCACAGTGCGGTGATGAGGTTGTAAGGGGTCAGCGCAACGCCGAAGCCTTGGCCGAGATAACCGAAAGTATCCACATTAATTCTCCAGGAATTCGAGCATGCCCAGGGGCAATGGAACATCCATGGCTTTGTCGAACAGCAGGTACAGGGCAACGCTCATGAAGATCACCACGACCGTGCTCGCCAGCCATTTGCCGCCATACAGACGGGCCATCGGGATGCCGATCAGGATGCTGCTGAGAATGAAGCCAAGGGGTTCGAACAGGCCGGCGAAAACCAGCAGCAGGACGACGCAGACGCTGATTTTGATCAGGGTCTCGCGGTCCAGTGCCGGTTCGTCTTCGCTGTGGACGATGGGCGTCGGGCGAATCAGCTGGTACAGCAGCGCCAGGCCCATCAACCCCAGCATCAGCAAGGGGAAGGCCCGCGGGCCGACGGGTTCGTAGGAAAACGACGCTTTGTAGGGCCAGGCCATGACGGCCAGGGCGATGCACACCAGCAGCAGGGCGCCGGTGAAGATTCTTTGCAGGATCATGTGGGGAACTCCGGTTGCACGGTATGAAGCACCGCGCTGCCGCAAAATAAACACTCATGTGGGACCGGCTTCAGCCGGGAATGCTTCTTCCCGGCTAAAGCCGGTCCCACAAGGGTTCTGCGCCGTTATTGGATCAGACCAAATTCCTTGGCCAGGCTCTTGTACTCGGCGACCTGTTTCTTGACGTAGGTGTCCAGTTCCTGGCCGGTCATGGCGAAGGGGAACAGTTCACGCTGGTCGCGCAGCTTGGCGAAGTCTTCCGAAGCCAGCAGCTTGTCGAACGAAGCCTTCCACCAGTCGTACTCTTCGTCGGTCACTTTCGGGCCGAGGTAGAAGCCGCGAACCACAGGCCAGACGATGTCGTACCCCTGTTCCTTGGCGGTAGGAATGTTCTTCATTTCCGGTTCTTCCAGGCGCTTCTCGGAGAACACCGCGAGCAGACGCATGTCACCGCTGAGAATGTGCGGCATGGAGTCGGAAATGTCGGTGCTGCCAACCTGGATGTGACCACCGAGCAGGGCGGTGACGATCTCGCCGCCGCCTTCGAGGGCGACGTAGCGCAGGTCACGCGGGTTGATCCCGGCGGCCTTGGCGATCAGGGCGGTCTGCATCCAGTCCTGGCTGCCGACGGTGCCACCGGAACCGATCACGACTTTACTCGGATCGGCTTTCAGGGCCTTGACCAGATCGTCGAGGTTTTTGTACGGCGAGTCGCTTTTCACGGCGATGGCGCCATAGCTGGTGCCGACGGCGGCCAGCCAGCGCACGGCGTTTTCATCGAAACGACCGAACTTGCCCTGGGCCAGGTTGAGCAGCGAACCGCTGGACCACGCGATCAGGGTGCCAGCATCGGCAGGGCGCTGGGCGACCACGGCGTTGTAGGCTACTGCGCCGACGCCGCCGGGCATGTAGGTCACGCGCATGGGTTTGGTCAGGATTTTCTCGTTGACCAGTGCGCTTTGGGCCAGCTTGCAGGTTAGGTCGAAGCCGCCACCAGGCGCTGCCGGGGCGATGCATTCTGGACGCTTGGGTTCGGCGGCGGACAGTTGGGAAGCGAACAGCACGCAGCCGACGGCCAGAGTGGCGGACTGAATGAGACGGGTAAGGCTTGTGGTAGACACGGATGGACGGGGGCGAGAGTGCAGGATCTGCATCATTTGATAACTCCGTTTATTGTTTTTATTAACGAAAGCGCATCTGCGGCACCTTCTGTTTCTCCATGTTAAGTGGCGAAGCTTTCGCAAACCTTTCAGCTACCTTGCAAACACCGCGAATCCGATTTTACTTGCTGACGGGCTTCACAGGCCGGGGCACGACGGTAAACTCCGCCACCGGGCAATCTCCCCACACACCTATAAAACAGGAGACGTCGATGCGTGTTCTTCTCGTCGAAGACCATCTGCAACTGGCCGATAGCGTGGCCCAGGCGCTCAAGGGCGCGGGGCTGACGGTGGATGTGCTGCACGATGGCGTCGCCGCCGATCTGGCCCTGAGCAGCGAACAATATGCCGTGGCGATTCTTGACGTCGGCCTGCCGCGCATGGACGGCTTCGAGGTGCTCGCTCGCCTTCGCAGCCGTGGGCAGAATCTGCCGGTGCTGATGCTGACCGCACGCAGCGATGTCAAGGATCGGGTCCATGGCCTGAACCTGGGGGCCGACGATTACCTGGCCAAGCCATTCGAGCTGTCCGAGCTGGAGGCGCGGGTCAAGGCCTTGCTGCGGCGCAGTGTACTCGGCGGCGAGCGGCAGCAGCGTTGCGGCGTACTGGTCTATGACCTGGACACCCGGCGTTTCACCCTGGGCGACGAGTTGCTGACCCTGACCTCCCGCGAGCAATCCGTGCTGGAAGCGCTGATCGCCCGGCCGGGGCGGGTGATGAGCAAGGAGCAACTGGCGGCTCAGGTATTTGGCCTGGACGAAGAGGCCAGTGCCGACGCCATCGAAATCTATGTTCACCGCCTGCGTAAAAAACTCGACGGTCAGCCAATTGCCATCGTGACCTTCCGCGGTCTCGGTTACCTCCTGGAAAGCCGCGATGCTTAATCAGGACAGCCTGCGCTGGCGGCTGCTGTGGAATCTGGGCCTGTTGTTGACTGTATTGATGCTGGCCAGTGGCTTGAGTGCTTACTGGAATGGTCGTGAGGCGGCCGACACAGCCTATGACCGCACTCTGCTGGCCTCGGCCCGGACCATTGCGGCCGGGGTCTCGCAACGCGATGGCACCCTGAGTGCCGACGTTCCTTATATCGCCCTGGATACCTTCGCCTACGACAGCGAAGGACGGATTTACTACCAGGTCAATGACATCAATAAAAAGCTGATTTCCGGCTACGAGAACCTGCCGCCGCCACCGCCGGGCACCCTGCGCACCGACGATTATCCGGCCCTGGCCAGTTTCTACAGCGCCCGCTATCAAGGGCAGGACGTGCGCGTGGTCAGCCTGCTCAAGCCGGTCAGCGAGCCGGACATGCAGGGCATGGCGGAGATAAGGGTGGCCGAGACGGAAGAAGCGCGGGTGAAGATGGCCCGCAGCCTGATGGCCGATACCTTGTTGCGCCTTGGCATGCTCGGCGCGGGGGCGTTGCTGCTGGTCTGGTTTACTGTCAGCGCCGCATTGCGTCCACTCGAACGGATCCGTACGGCGGTTGAAGAGCGTCAACCGGATGACTTGCGTGCCTTGCCCATGGTTGAGGTGCAGCATGAATTGCGTCCGCTGGTCAGTGCGCTGAACCACTTTACTGAGCGCCTGCGCTTGCAATTCGAGCGGCAGGGGCAGTTCATCGCCGATGCCTCGCATGAACTGCGCACCCCCTTGGCTGCGCTCAAGGCCCGGGTCGAACTGGGGTTGCGCGACCCGGAGCCGAGCCATTGGCGCACGACCCTTGAAGCGGCTGCCCAGGGCACGGACCGCCTGACTCATCTGGCCAATCAGCTACTGTCTCTGGCCCGCATCGAGAATGGTGCCAGGGCGATTGCCGAGGGCGGCGCCCAGAGTCTGGATCTTTCTCAACTGGCCCGTGAACTGGGCATGGCTATGGCGCCGTTGGCCTACGGCCGCGGCGTTTCCCTGGCACTGGAGGCTGACGAGCCGGTCTGGCTGCGCGGTGAGCCGACGTTGCTCAACGAGCTTTTGAGCAATCTGATTGACAATGCCTTGGCTCACACGCCGGTAGGCGGCAATGTGATTTTGCGGGTCTACGCGCCGGGGATTCTTGAGGTAGAGGACGATGGCCCGGGTATTCCGGAAGCCGATCGTGCGCGGGTGTTCGAGCGCTTTTATCGGCGCAACCCGCAGAGCGCCGGCTCGGGCCTGGGCCTGGCCATTGTCGGCGAGATCTGCCGGGCGCATCTGGCCCAGATCAGTCTGCATGACGGCGAGCCTCACGGGCTCAAGGTGCGGGTCAGTTTCGTCGCCGCATCCCTGAGCTGACTTTGCCGGGTCTGCTCAGTAGAGCATGACCTTGGCTTCATCCATCTCTGCCGCCAGATGACCACCGGCCAGATCCAGGCGCAGCGCATGGAAGGCGGGCAGGCTGCTGATATCGATCTGGCTGAACGGGTGTCCGGTGTCGCGATAGGTATGCACCGTTGCGACCTGAACCAGGTCGATATAGTCGGCGCTGGCCGAAATTCGCTCGAAGTTCTGGTATTGCGTCGGGACTGTGGCCAGATGTTCGGGGAAATCCCACGAGCGCAGCAGGCGCTCACCAATGATCGGATGAATGTGCTCAATCACATGATTCAGGCTGACCGGGTCGGACAGTAATTCGAAATGGTCTTCGGCGTAGGTCAGGATCGGCAGCACGCCAATCAGATGGATCAAACCCGCCAGGGTCGCCTGGTCCGGCTTGAGGTTGAGAATGTTCAGGCACAGCGAATAGCTGATACCCGCTACTTGCAGGCTCTGCTTCCAGATATCGCGCATTTTCTGCTCGATAACCCCGGACTTGGCGTGGAACATCTGCTCCACCACCAGGCCGATGGCCAAGTTGCAGGTGTAGTTGACCCCCAGCCGGGTAATCGCGGTATTGACGTCGCTGACTTCGAAATTGGGGCGCAGCAGCGGGCTGTTTACCACCTTGATCAGGCGCGCCGACAACGCGGTATCGCTGCCAATGACTTTACTCAAGGCGGCGACGCTGATTTCCGTATCTTCTGCGGCGAGGCGGATTTTCAGTGCTACTTCAGGCAAGGTCGGCAGGAACAAGGCATCTCTATCGATGGCCTTGATCAAATTTCTCTGCACCTCGTCAGCCATCTTGCTCATCTTGCATCTCTTGGGCATTGGGGTGGTGAGATGCCCGCCAGTCTCGGACAGGGGCGGGCAGGGGCCATGGCTGGCTTAACGCTGGGTTTCGAGTTTGCTGTCCAGGGCGTATGGCAGTTCGTTCAAGTGTAATGCCGGGCCGTCGGCGGCGTTGAGACGGATATCACCATTTTCCACCGCGTCTGCCTGCAGCACGGCCAGTAACTCGATACCTTGCTCGCCTTGCGCGGCGATCACCACATTGCCCACCGAGCTTGCATGCACCGGGGAAAACAGGGCAGCGCCCGCTTCCGGCAGGTCGCTACCGTCCAGAGACAGGCGATACAGGCGGCGCTTGAGTTTGCCCAGGTATTGCATGCGTGCAACGATTTCCTGGCCCGTGTAGCAGCCTTTCTTGAAGCTGACGCCGCCGACGGCCTGCAGGTTGATCATCTGCGGGATGAATTCTTCTCGGGTCTGGGCGAACACCTGGCCGATGCCAGCGCGGATTTGCCCCAGCAGCCAGTCATTGAGCGAGCCTTCAGCCAGCTGCGCGGCCAGGCGCAACTGCACGTCGGCGGCCTGTGCAACCGGCACCCAGAGTTCGGTGCGGTTGGGCGAGACACGAATGGCGATCAGGTCGTTGGCGCGGGTGACGGCGTCGGTGTCGTGAGCCAGCTCCAGACCCAGGCTGACCAGCGCCCCATCACCATCCTGAAGACCGAAGCGGGCCCAGGCGGCACTTTCGTCGGTCAATTTGGATTTGGAGAACACTGCGTATTTTTTCAGATCGGCCAGTTGTGCCTCGATCAGTTCGCTGGCCATGGCCAGCAGGCAGCCATCACCTTGCAGCAGAATGCGGAAGCTCGACTGCATGCGGCCTTTTTGCGTGCAACGGGCACCGAGGGTCGCCTTGGCGTCGCTCAGGTAGTCCATATTGCAGGTCAATTGGCCTTGCAGGAATTTGCTGGCGTCCACGCCGCGAACGGCAAGAACCCCTTCGTGGGAAAGCGGGCAGAAGAAAGCTGAGTCGGCCATGGTTCATCGCAGGAAAAAAGTCTGGGGCACATCATAGTGCCGAGTGTTGATTATGGGTACATGAAAACTGCTGCGACCATTGGGCCATTCGCGCAAGCGCCTTGTGGCTGTATACTCGCGGCCTATTTTGAGGAGCCCCTCCATGGTCGAAGAAGTCGAACTCAATCGCCTTTACTGGCACAGCCGCCGCGGCATGCTCGAACTGGATTGCCTGCTGGTGCCTTTTGTCCGTGAAGTCTATCCAACCCTCAACGACGTCGATCGCGATCTGTATCGCCGTCTATTGACCTGTGAAGACCAGGATATGTTCGGCTGGTTCATGCAGCGTGCTGAGTCAGAAGACGCTGAGCTGCAGCGCATGGTTCGCATGATTCTGGATCGTGTCCAGCCGCAGTGATTTCTTCCAGTGCCGTTGGCGCGCCTCGCGGTGGCTGCTGACGGCTTATCTGGGCGCCCAGTGCCTGGCGCTGTTTTCCCTCTGCTGGCTTGATATCCCACCCCGCGCCCTGGTGCTCGGGGTTTTTGGCTGCCTGCTGCATGCAGCTTATATGCTCCCGCGAGCAATCATATTCAATAGTGCGCAGGCTTTTACCGGCCTGCGTCGCGACCGTGACGGCTGGCAGTTATGGAGTGCAGAACAGGGTTGGCGACCGGTGCAATTACGCCGCGACAGCCTGGCCCTGCCTTTATTGATTGTCTTGCGCTTTCGTCTGGCGGGCCGGGGCCGGGTGCGCAGCGTGTGCATCCCGGTCGATGCCCTGGCGCCGGACGAACATCGGCGACTGCGGCTGCGTTTGAAGTTCAGCCGACGAAGGTGGGCGGCACCAGAATAGTGTCCAGCGCTTCGGGCAGCATGTCCGGATAGTCCAGAGTGTAATGCAGGCCGCGGGATTCCTTGCGCTCCATGGCTGACTGAATCATCAGCTCGGCCACCTGGGCCAGATTGCGCAGCTCGATGAGGTCACGGCTGACCTTATAGTTGCTGTAGAACTCATCGATCTCATCGAGCAGCAGGCGCACCCGATGCTGGGCGCGCTGCAAACGCTTGTTGGTGCGCACAATGCCGACGTAATCCCACATGAAACGCCGCAGTTCGTCCCAGTTGTGCGCAATGATCACGTCTTCGTCGGAATCGGTGACCTGGCTGGCATCCCAGCCCGGCAGGCTTTGCGGTACTTCGACCGTCGACAACTTGCCGATGATGTCGGTGGCGGCGGAGCGCGCATAGACGAAGCACTCCAGCAGCGAGTTGCTGGCCATGCGGTTGGCGCCATGCAGGCCGGTGAAACTGGTTTCGCCGATGGCGTACAGGCCGGGCACGTCGGTGCGGCCATGGCTGTCCACGACCACGCCGCCGCAGGTGTAATGCGCAGCAGGTACAACCGGGATCGGCTGGCGAGTGATATCGATGGAGAATTCCAGGCAGCGTTCGTACACCGTCGGGAAGTGGCTCTTGATGAATTCGGCGGGCTTGTGGCTGATATCCAGATAGACGCAGTCGATGCCCAGGCGCTTCATTTCATGGTCGATGGCCCGGGCGACGATATCCCGTGGGGCCAGTTCGGCGCGGTCGTCGAAGCGCTGCATGAAGCGTTCGCCGTTGGGCAGCTTCAGGTAGGCGCCTTCGCCGCGCAGGGCTTCGGTCACCAGAAAACTCTTGGCTTGCGGGTGATACAGACAGGTCGGGTGGAATTGGTTGAACTCCAGATTGGCCACCCGGCAGCCGGAGCGCCAGGCCATGGCGATACCGTCGCCGCAGGCACCGTCCGGGTTGGAGGTATAAAGGTAGACTTTTGCCGCGCCACCCGAGGCCAGTACGACGAAGCGCGCGCCGTAGGTATCGACTTCGCCGCTGGTGCGGTTGAGCACATAGGCGCCGAGGCAGCGATCGCCTTCCAGGCCCAGGCGCCGCTCGGTGATCAGGTCGACGGCGACGCGCTGTTCCAGCAGTTCAATATTCGATCGCGTACGGGCCTGGGCCAGCAGCGTCTTGAAGATCGCCGCGCCGGTGGCATCAGCCGCGTGAATGATGCGTCGATGACTGTGGCCGCCCTCGCGGGTCAGGTGAAACTCGAAACCGCCATCTTCCACCGTGGACTGGTCGTCACGGGTGAAGGGCACGCCCTGGTCGATCAACCACTGGATGGCCTCGCGGCTGTGCTCGACGGTGAATCGCACCGCTTCTTCATTGCACAGGCCGCCACCGGCGTTGAGGGTGTCCTCGACGTGGGACTGCACGGTATCGGCGTTGTCCAGCACAGCAGCAACGCCGCCCTGGGCCCAGAAGGTGGAGCCGTTTGCCAGGTCGCCCTTGCTCAATACCGCGATACGCAAATGGCCGGGCAGGGTCAGGGCCAGGCTGAGCCCAGCTGCACCGCTGCCAATGACTAGAACGTCGTGCTGAAAATGTTGGCTCATTTCTTATTTCCGCGAGTCGCGGCCACTAGTATATGTAGGGGTGGACCGGCACAATAGCTGCGCTTTATTGGCATTGTGAGGCCACAGCGGGCTCGGATTGTGCGCCAGTCAGATACACCCTGCATATTGTTTTTCCGGAGGAGAAAAGTGCTGGTGTCGTACGATGACTTGGGCGTAATCCGATCGGACCGCTGAGTTTTTACAACCGACTGCAAAACCTGGGAACTTTTCGTGAGTGCCCACGTTCAATAGACGGTTGCCTATAAAGGGACAGCGTCGGCTTTACGCGGGGCTCGAAAGCAGCCACCGCCGGCGAATTCGACGACAAGATTATTGACGCAGCCGACCTAGGTCGAGCTGCGTTTTTCGTGCAGGCCAAATCAGTGTCCGCAGGAAACTTGCTTGAAGGGGGAGAACTTTTGCCAAAAGCCCGAGTCTATGTTTGCAAGCCTGAACAATCGCTGAGGCAATGCTCCTTCAAGCTCAATGAGGAGTGTTCATGCTAACCCAGGAAGAGGATCAGCAGCTGGTCGAGCGCGTACAGCGCGGTGACAAGCGAGCGTTTGATCTGCTCGTGCTGAAATACCAGCACAAGATTCTCGGGTTGATCGTGCGGTTTGTGCACGACACCCATGAAGCCCAGGACGTCGCACAAGAGGCCTTTATCAAGGCCTACCGTGCACTTGGAAATTTTCGCGGTGACAGCGCCTTTTATACATGGCTGTACCGTATCGCCATCAACACGGCGAAGAACTATCTGGTGTCGCGCGGTCGGCGGCCGCCGGATAGCGATGTAAGGTCTGAAGACGCGGAGTTCTACGACGGCGATCATGGCCTCAAGGACATCGAGTCACCGGAGCGGTCATTGTTGCGGGATGAGATCGAAGGCACTGTCCATCGAACTATCCAGTTACTACCAGAAGATTTGCGTACGGCGTTAACTTTGCGTGAATTCGATGGTCTGAGTTATGAGGACATTGCCAGTGTTATGGAATGTCCGGTGGGTACCGTGCGCTCTCGCATATTTCGCGCTCGGGAAGCCATCGATAAAGCCCTGCAACCTTTGTTGCAGGAAACCTGAGACAGCGGCGATAGCCAAGAGAGGAAACCGCCATGAGTCGTGAAGCCCTGCAGGAATCGCTGTCCGCGGTGATGGATAACGAAGCGGACGAATTGGAATTACGTCGGGTACTGAGTGCCATTGACGATGCGGATACACGGGCCACATGGTCGCGTTATCAGTTGGCTCGTGCAGCAATGCATAAAGAGCTGTTGGTTCCTCATCTGGATATTTCGGCAGCTGTATCTGCCGCTATCGCCGATGAAATCAGCCCGCTCAAGCCCGGTCGTGGTCCTTGGCGTACCCTGGGTCGCCTGGCCGTCGCTGCTTCGGTTACTGTCGCCGTTCTGGCGGGTGTTCGTCTGTACAACCATGACGACATCGCTGGTGCACAGTTGGCGCAACAGGCTCCACAGCCTGCCAATCTGTCGGTTCCACAAGTTAAAGGCCCGGCTGTACTGGCGGGTTATACTGAAAGCTCCGAGCAAGCCAGCGGCCCAATGGTCAATGGTGTGATGCAGGGTCAGGCCGGTTGGCAGGATCAGCGTCTGCCAGGCTATCTGCGACAGCACGCTCAGCAAGCAGCATTGAAGGGTACTGAAAGCGCCCTGCCTTACGCACGTGCGGCCAGCCTGGAAAACCGTTAAGGAGGATCATGCAAGCCATCCGTCTATTGCCTTTGCTGTTGAGTGGATGGCTGGTCCTCCCAGTACATGCCGATGATGCGCAGGACATGCTCAAGCGTCTTGCGCAGGCCGAGCAGCAGCAGAGTTTCCAGGGTACGTTCGTCTACGAGCGCAATGGCAGCTTTTCCAGCCATCGGATCTGGCATCGCGTCGCTGACGGTAAGGTCCGTGAGCACGTGCTGCAACTCGATGGCTCTGCCCAGGAACTCCTGCGTGTCGATGGCGTGACTCAATGCGTCAGTGGCACGCTCGCCGATGGCGTGAGTAATCTGCCTGATTCCCCCGCCCATGGTCTGGATGCCAAGAAACTGGCGAACTGGTACGACCTCAAGGTCGCCGGAACCTCGCGAGTGGCCGCCCGACCGGCAACCATCGTCACCCTGACACCCAAGGATCCGCACCGTTACGGTATCGAATTGCATATCGATAACGAGACCGGCTTGCTGCTCAAATCGCTATTGCTTGGCGACAAGGGCCAGTTGCTGGAGCGTTTCCAGTTCACCGGACTTAATACGTTCGACCCGCCTACCGATGCGATGCTGCAAGCCAGTGCTGACTGCAAGCCTGTGGAATCCGTCAAGGCGAGTTCGAATGCCGCCGCCAAGCCGCTGGGCTGGCGTTCCGACTGGTTGCCGCCAGGTTTTGAGCTGACCAACAGTTCGGTGCGCAAGGAGCCTGCGACCAAGTCCACCGTCACCAGCATGATGTATGACGATGGTCTGGCGCGTTTTTCGGTGTTCATCGAGGCGTTGAGCGGTGCCGCAGTCACGGATATCCGTACTCAGTTGGGGCCGACGGTTGCAGTTTCCCGCCGCCTGACCACGCCCAAGGGCGATGTAATGGTCACGGTCGTGGGCGAGATACCCCTGGGAACGGCTGAACGTATCGCGCTATCGATGCGCAGTGTCGATGCACCGGTTAGCAAGTAGTCGGTGGATGGGGTTGAAAGGCCAAGATGTAAAAGGTTTCATTTTGGCCTTGTGTGGCCGTAAGACAGGCGTTTGCAGGGCCTGGGGCTACCACGTTGAAATGTCTGGAGATGTTTTCACGTTGCAAAATCGTAAGAATTTTTCTTCTATAGGTCACAGCTTCGCAGCTCTGGCCTTTGTTGTTTCCGGGTCCATTCAACGCAGGCAAGAAGCTATCCACGGGATATCTTCTTGCCTGCGTACTGCTTACTTATCCTCGTTGTGAACGGGAGCCGTATGTCGATACCACGCTTGAAATCCTACTTTTCTCTGGTTGCCGCCCTGCTCATGCTGGGTCAGGTCGCCGCTGCCCAGGCAGAAGCCCTGCCGGACTTCACCAGCCTGGTGGAGCAGGCCTCGCCTGCCGTTGTGAACATCAGTACCCGTCAGAAAATGCCCCAGCGTTCAGTCGCCGGTAACCAGCCAGACCTCGAAGGCCTGCCGCCAATGCTCCGTGAGTTCCTCGAGCGCAGCATGCCGCCAGGCTCCCGTGCGCCAGGCAAGGGCGGTGGTGGCGGTGATCGTCAGCGTGAAGCGCAGTCCCTGGGTTCGGGCTTCATCATTTCGGCAGATGGTTACATCCTCACCAACAACCACGTCATCGACGGTGCCGATGAAATCATCGTGCGCCTGTCCGACCGTAACGAATTGAAGGCCAAGCTGGTCGGCACTGATCCACGTACTGACGTGGCCGTGCTGAAAATTGACGGCAAGGACCTGCCTACCGTCAAGCTGGGCAACTCCGACAAGCTGAAAGTCGGTGAGTGGGTACTGGCCATTGGTTCGCCATTTGGCTTCGACCATTCGGCGACCAAAGGTATCGTCAGTGCCAAGGGCCGCAGCCTGCCAAACGACACTTACGTACCGTTCATCCAGACCGACGTAGCGATCAATCCGGGTAACTCCGGCGGTCCGTTGTTCAACATGGCTGGCGAAGTCGTGGGTATCAACTCGCAGATATTCACCCGTTCCGGCGGCTTCATGGGCCTGTCGTTCGCGATTCCGATCGACGTGGCAATGGACGTGGCCAATCAGCTCAAGGCCAGCGGCAAGGTCAATCGTGGCTGGTTGGGCGTCGTGATTCAGGAAGTCAGCAAGGATCTGGCTGAGTCCTTCGGCCTCGACAAGCCGGCCGGTGCCCTGGTTGCCCAGGTCCTGGAAGATGGTCCCGCAGCCAAGGGTGGCCTGCAGGTCGGTGACGTGATTCTCAGCGCCAACGGCCAGCCTATCGTTATGTCGGCCGACCTGCCGCACCTGATCGGCAACCTCAAGGACGGCACCAAGGCTGACCTGGAAGTCATCCGTGACGGCAAGCGCAAGACCCTGACTGTGACCGTCGGTGCACTGCCCGACGAAGGCCAGGAAATGGGTGATTCGGCACCGGGCGTCGAGCGCAACAGCAATCGCCTGGGTGTTTCCGTGGTCGACCTGACCGCTGAGCAGAAGAAAACCCTCGAGCTCAAAGGTGGCGTGGTCATCAAGGATGTTCAGGATGGTCCTGCGGCGCTGATCGGCCTGCAGCCAGGTGATGTCATCACTCACTTGAACAACCAGGCCATTGCCTCGGCCAAGAATTTCACCGATATCGCCAAGGATCTGCCGAAGAATCGCTCCGTGTCCATGCGCGTGCTGCGTCAGGGCCGTGCAAGCTTCATCACCTTCAAACTGGCTGAGTAACACTAGCCGGAGTAACAGGTACGAAAAAGGGCGGCGCGACCGCCCTTTTTTGTGCATGTCGCCTGAATCCCGACAGTCAGGGTCGCCACTTGACGTGACGCCCCAGTCTTCCTTCAGGTACAATTCCCGGCTATTTTTCGGCGGGCAATCTGCCTGCAACCTTTTTGAGTGTTGATCCGTGAGTGATTTGAGTCATATCCGCAATTTCTCCATCATCGCCCACATTGACCATGGCAAGTCGACGCTGGCCGACCGCTTCATCCAGATGTGCGGCGGCTTGACCGAGCGCGAAATGGAAGCGCAGGTGCTTGACTCCATGGACCTTGAGCGCGAGCGCGGGATCACCATCAAGGCCCATAGCGTAACGCTGTATTACACGGCCAAAGACGGCAAGACCTACCAGCTCAACTTCATCGACACCCCCGGTCACGTGGACTTCACCTATGAAGTCAGCCGTTCCCTGGCGGCGTGCGAGGGTGCGTTGCTGGTCGTCGATGCCGGTCAGGGCGTGGAGGCGCAATCCGTCGCCAACTGCTACACCGCTATCGAGCAAGGCCTTGAGGTCATGCCGGTACTGAACAAGATGGACTTGCCGCAGGCCGATCCGGACCGCGTCAAGGAAGAGATCGAGAAGATCATCGGCATCGATGCCACTGACGCTGTTGCATGCAGCGCCAAGAGCGGTATGGGCGTCGATGAGGTGTTGGAGCGTCTGGTCCAGACCATTCCGGCCCCGACCGGCAACATCGAAGACCCTTTGCAAGCGCTGATCATCGACTCCTGGTTCGACAACTACCTGGGCGTTGTGTCCCTGGTGCGCGTACGTCATGGCCGGGTCAAGAAAGGCGACAAGATCCTGGTCAAGTCCACTGGCAAGCTCCACTTGGTGGACAGCGTCGGTGTATTCAACCCCAAGCACAGCGCCACTGCCGACCTGAAAGCCGGTGAAGTAGGCTTCATCATCGCCGGTATCAAGGACATTCACGGTGCGCCGGTGGGTGACACCCTGACCCTGAGCACCACGCCGGACGTTGAAGTGCTGCCTGGCTTCAAACGCATCCAGCCGCAGGTCTATGCCGGTCTGTTTCCGGTCAGTTCCGAAGATTTCGAAGACTTCCGCGATGCCCTGCAAAAGCTCACGCTGAACGATTCGTCGCTGCAATATGCGCCGGAAAGCTCCGACGCACTGGGCTTCGGCTTCCGTTGCGGCTTCCTCGGCATGCTGCACATGGAGATCATCCAGGAGCGGCTGGAGCGCGAGTACGACCTGGACCTGATCACCACGGCACCAACGGTAATCTTCGAACTGGTCCTCAAGACCGGTGAAACGATCTACGTCGATAACCCGTCCAAACTTCCCGATCTGTCCAGCATCGAAGACATGCGCGAGCCGATCGTGCGGGCCAATATCCTGGTTCCGCAGGAACACCTGGGCAACGTTATTACCCTGTGTATCGAAAAGCGCGGCATCCAGCACGACATGCTGTTCCTCGGCACCCAGGTCCAGGTGACCTATGATCTGCCGATGAACGAAGTGGTTCTGGACTTCTTCGATCGCCTGAAGTCGACCAGCCGTGGCTACGCTTCGCTGGATTACCATTTCGATCGTTACCAGTCCGCCAACCTGGTGAAGCTGGATGTACTGATCAATGGTGACAAGGTCGATGCCCTGGCATTGATCGTGCACCGCGACAACGCGGCCTACAAAGGCCGGGCGTTGACGGAAAAGATGAAAGAATTGATCCCGCGGCAGATGTTCGACGTAGCGATCCAGGCCGCCATCGGTGGTCAGATCATTGCGCGGACAACCGTCAAGGCGCTCAGAAAGAACGTACTGGCTAAATGTTATGGCGGCGACGTCAGCCGTAAACGTAAATTGCTGGAAAAGCAAAAGGCCGGTAAGAAACGCATGAAGCAGGTCGGCAACGTGGAAATTCCACAGGAAGCCTTCCTTGCTGTGCTCAGGTTGGAATAGTCAGGTCCTATGTCACTAAATTTCCCGCTGTTGTTAGTCATCGCTGTATTCGTATGCGGTTTGCTGGCGCTGCTTGACCTGGTCTTTCTGGCGCCGCGCCGTCGGACCGCCATAGCGACTTACCAGGGCAGTGTCAGCCAACCGGATATCGCGGTCGTCGAGCGATTGAACAAAGAACCTCTGCTGGTTGAATACGGCAAGTCGTTCTTTCCGGTGTTGTTCATCGTGCTGGTGCTGCGTTCGTTTCTGGTCGAACCGTTCCAGATTCCTTCGGGGTCGATGAAGCCGACACTGGATGTGGGAGATTTCATCCTGGTGAACAAGTTCTCCTACGGTATTCGCCTGCCGGTCCTGGACCAGAAGGTGATTCCCGTCGGTGATCCGCAGCGTGGCGATGTGATGGTGTTCCGCTACCCAAGTGACCCCAGCGTGAACTACATCAAGCGCGTCGTCGGCCTGCCGGGCGACAAGATTCGCTACACCAGTGATAAGCGCCTGTTCGTTAACGACCAACTGGTCGCCAAACAGCTGCTGGGCACCGAGCCTGGCACCCTGGGCAGCGCCGAGCTGTATAAAGAGCAGTTGGGTGGTGTCGAGCATTTGATTCGTCAGGAAATGAGCCGCTACCGTGCGCCGCCTGATTCCGAGTGGACGGTGCCTGCCGCGCATTACTTCATGATGGGCGACAACCGCGACAACTCCAATGACAGCCGTTACTGGGATGATCCCAACATTCCCAAGGACGAGCTGGGCATGGTTCCGGACAAGAACATCGTCGGCAAGGCATTTGCCGTGTGGATGAGCTGGCCCGAGCCTAAACTGAGTCACCTGCCCAACTTCTCGCGGGTAGGGTTAATCAAATAATCAATGCGGCGCTGTCTGGACAGCGCCGTATGTCATTTCGGGTCGCTCGAAGCGCTGTCGCCGGTCAATAAACCTTGCCAGCTGAATTCACGGGCTATCCTTGGGGTCGAGTATGGCGTTCGCAAGTTCGCAAAAGGGTGTGTCTGCACTGGGCCTGCTGGTTTTCATTGCCCTGGCCGGGTTCGCGATCAACGTGGCATTCAAGGTTGGGCCGCATTACGCGCAGAACCTGCAGATAAAAAGAATCATCACCAGCATTGACCGTAATCAGACCGATATGACGGCCAGTGACTTTTATGACTATGTGGCCAAGGGCTTGCAGGTCAACGGTATTCAGGATGTGGATTTGAAAAAGGCTTTAAATGTCACGGCGCGGGACAACAAGATCCTCGCCCATTTGCAGTATGAACAGCGTGAACCTCTGATCCAGAATATCGATCTGGTGGTGAAGTTCGACCAAGAATTCAGCGTAGGTAAACCGTGAGCGTTTCCTTGAGTCGTCTGGAGCGTCAGCTCGGTTATACCTTCAAGGACCAGGAACTGATGGTCCTGGCCCTGACGCATCGCAGTTTTGCCGGTCGCAATAACGAGCGCCTGGAATTCCTCGGCGATGCGATCCTCAACTTCGTCGCCGGCGAGGCGCTGTTCGAGCGCTTCCCTCAGGCTCGTGAAGGTCAGTTGTCGCGTCTGCGGGCACGCCTGGTCAAGGGCGAGACCCTGGCCTTGCTGGCTCGCGGCTTCGATCTGGGCGAGTATCTGCGCCTGGGTTCCGGTGAGCTGAAGAGCGGTGGCTTCCGCCGCGAGTCGATCCTGGCCGATGCCCTGGAGGCGCTGATTGGCGCCATCTACCTGGACGCCGGTATGGAAATGGCCCGTGAACGCGTGCTGGCCTGGCTGACCACCGAGTTCGACAGCCTGACGCTGGTCGATACCAACAAGGATCCCAAGACCCGCCTTCAGGAATTCCTGCAGTCCCGTGCTTGCGAGCTGCCGCGCTACGAAGTTGTCGATATCCAGGGTGAACCGCATTGCCGGACGTTCTTCGTCGAATGCGAAGTGACCTTATTGAATGAAAAAAGCCGGGGCCAGGGTGTCAGCCGTCGTATTGCCGAACAGGTAGCGGCCGCTGCAGCACTGATCGCCCTTGGCGTGGAGAATGGCCATGACTGATACAACCGCAACACGCTGTGGCTATGTTGCCATCGTCGGCCGTCCCAACGTGGGCAAGTCCACGCTGCTGAACCATATCCTCGGGCAAAAACTGGCGATCACCTCGCGCAAGCCCCAGACCACGCGGCATAACATGCTGGGTATCAAGACCGAAGGCGCCGTGCAGGCGATCTACGTTGATACTCCCGGCATGCACAAGAACAACGAGAAAGCGCTCAATCGCTACATGAACAAGACTGCTTCGGCGGCGTTGAAAGACGTTGACGTCGTAATCTTCGTGGTTGACCGTACCCGCTGGACCGATGAGGACCAGCTTGTACTTGAGCGTGTGCAGTACGTTGAAGGCCCGGTGATCCTGGCCATCAACAAGACGGACCGCATTGAAGACAAGGGCGAGCTCATGCCGTACCTGGAGTGGTTGCAGGGCCAGTTGCCCAAGGCCTCCATCGTGCCGATCTCGGCCCAGCACGGACATAACCTCGAAGCGCTGGAAAGCCTGATCGCCGGTCATCTGCCGGAGAACGACCACTTCTTCCCGGAAGACCAGATCACTGACCGCAGCAGCCGCTTCCTGGCCGCCGAACTGGTCCGTGAGAAGATCATGCGCCAGCTGGGTGCCGAGCTGCCGTACCAGATCACCGTTGAAATCGAAGAGTTCAAGCAGCAGGGACGCACCTTGCATATCCATGCGCTGATCCTCGTCGAACGTGACGGCCAGAAGAAAATCATCATTGGCGACAAGGGCGAGCGCATCAAGCGTATCGGCAGTGACGCCCGCCGTGACATGGAAGTGCTGTTCGACTCCAAGGTCATGCTCAACCTCTGGGTCAAGGTCAAAGGCGGTTGGTCCGATGACGAGCGCGCCCTGCGTTCGCTGGGCTACGGCGACCTGTAACCCGATCCGGCCCGGGGACCCGTTGCGGTCCCCCGGCCCATCCTCTGCTTTCCTCGCGAATCGGCCCGAACCATGAGCGCTCCTGTCGCCCAACCTGCCTATGTATTGCACAGTCGGGCATACCGCGAGAACAGCGCCCTGGTCGATTTCCTCACGCCGCAAGGTCGCCTGCGCGCGGTACTGCGCAGCGCCAAGGGCAAGGCGGGCAGCCTGGCCCGGCCCTTTGTGCCGCTGGAAATCGAGTTTCGCGGTCGTGGCGAACTGAAAAACGTCGGGCGCATGGAAGCGGCGGGGGTGGCCAGCTGGATGGTTGGCGAAGCGTTGTTTAGCGGCCTCTATCTCAACGAATTGCTGATTCGTCTGCTGCCCGCCGAAGACCCTCATCCCGCCGTATTCGATCACTATGCCGCGACGCTCATAGCCTTGGCCGAAGGCCGTCCGCTGGAGCCTTTGCTGCGTTCGTTCGAATGGCGCCTGCTCGACGACCTGGGCTATGGCTTTGCTCTTGATATGGACATCAACGGTGAACCTCTCGCCGCCGATGGTCTCTACCGTCTGCAGGTGGATGCCGGGCTTGAGCGGGTCTATATGGTTCAGCCCGGTCTGTTCCAGGGCGTCGAACTGCAGGCCATGGCCGAAGCCGACTGGGATGCCCCCGGCGCACTGGCTGCGGCCAAGCGTCTGATGCGCCAGGCCTTGGCTGTACATCTGGGCGGCCGGCCATTAGTCAGCCGCGAATTGTTTCGCAAGCCGTAAGCAAGCTTTATGCTCTGCGACCTGTTCCGATCACTCTTCAGGAGACACCCGTGACTCAAAGCCCCCGCATTCTGCTTGGCGTGAACATCGACCACGTTGCCACCCTGCGTCAGGCCCGTGGCACTCGCTACCCGGACCCGGTCAAGGCGGCGCTGGACGCCGAAGAGGCGGGCGCCGATGGCATCACCGTGCACTTGCGTGAAGATCGTCGACACATTCAGGAGCGCGACGTGCTGCTGCTCAAGGATGTGCTGCAGACCCGCATGAACTTCGAGATGGGCGTGACCGAGGAAATGCTCGCCTTTGCCGAGCGTATTCGTCCGGCCCACGTCTGCCTGGTTCCGGAAACCCGTCAGGAACTGACCACCGAAGGCGGCCTGGATGTGGCCGGGCAAGAAGCGCGGATTCAGGCAGCGGTAGAGCGCCTGAGCAAGATCGGCTGTGAAGTGTCGCTGTTTATCGATGCCGACGAACGCCAGATCGCCGCCTCCAAGCGCGTCGGCGCCCCGGCCATCGAGCTGCACACCGGCCGCTATGCCGATGCCGAAACCCCGGTTGAAGTGGCTGAAGAGCTGAAGCGCATTGCCGATGGGGTGGCGTTTGGCGTCAGCCAGGGCCTGATCGTCAATGCCGGGCATGGCCTGCATTACCACAACGTCGAAGCCGTGGCGGCGATCAAGGGCATCAACGAACTGAACATCGGCCACGCCTTGGTGGCCCACGCGCTGTTCGTTGGCTTTAAAGCGGCGGTGAGCGAAATGAAGGCGTTGATTCTGGCGGCTGCGCGCTGAGGCTGACGCCCCCATTTGAATTGAAATGATCTGTGGGAGTGAGGCTTGCCCGCGAAGATGGTTCTTCCGCTAAAAGGATGTTGCGGATGTAATGGCATCTTCGCGGGCAAGCCACGCTCCCACAGGGTCCGGTGTCAGGGCTTGCGCCCAACAATCACCGCGCGCATCGGCGCTGGCAGGCCTTCCACGGTCTTGCTGTGATCTTCAGGGTCGAGGAAGTCCCCCAGGGACTGATAACGCATCCATTCGGTACTGCGCTGTTCTTCCACCGTGGTGACGCTGACATCGACACAGCGCACATCAACAAACCCGGCACGCCTTAGCCACAGCTCAAGCGCCGGGACCGACGGCAGAAACCAGACGTTACGCATCTGCGAATAACGGTCTTCCGGCACCAGTACCTGGTGCACATCGCCTTCCACCACCATGGTTTCCAGCACCAGTTCGCCGCCCTTGACCAAGCAGTCCTTCAGGGCCAGCAAATGGTCGATGGGGGACTTGCGGTGATACAGCACGCCCATGGAAAACACTGTGTCGAACCCTTCCAGCCGTGCTGGCAGGTCTTCCAGAGCGAAGGGCAGGTGCCAGGCGGGCAGATCCGGCAGGTAGCGCTGCATGGCCTGGAACTGGCAGAAGAACAGCCAGTTCGGGTCGACGCCAATCACGCTCTCGGCACCGGCGCCGAGCATGCGCCATTGGTAATAACCGTTGCCGCAGCCGACATCGAGGACGCGCTTGCCTTTGAGATCGAGGTGCGGCGACACCCGCGACCACTTCCAGTCCGAGCGCCATTCGGTGTCGATATGCACACCGAACAGGTTGAACGGCCCCTTGCGCCACGGCGACAGCCCCATCAGGGCCTGACGCAATTGCGTGCGGGTTTCGCCGTCGCAGTCCGCATTCAGAGTGAAGCTGTCGGCCAACTCAACCTGGCTCGGCAGCAAGTTCGGCAGCGCATCCAGTGCACCTTGCCAGCGTTCGAGGTCGCCGTGGCCCTTGTCCATCTTGGCATCGAGTTGGGCTTGCAGGCCTTTGGCCCAGTCAGCCAGAGGGGTGCCCGCCAGGCGGCGGACCAGAGGAGCGAGATCGATCATGGCAGGGCAATCAACGAGGCAAAGTTAAGGCATTGGAACCAGGGCACGACTTTCGAGAAGCCGGCAGCGAGCAGGCGTTCCCGGTGGTCTTCAAGGCTGTCGGGTTTCATCACGTTCTCGATGGCACTGCGCTTCTGGGCAATTTCCAGTTCGCTGTAGCCATTGGCGCGCTTGAAGGCGATATGCAGGTCGGTGAGCAGGGCATGTTCCTGTTCATCGTTGAAGCGCAGTTTTTCCGAGAGGATCAACGCACCGCCGGGTACCAGGGATTGGCGAATCCGCCCGAGCAGTTCCAGGCGCTGTGGCGGCGGAATGAATTGCAGGGTGAAGTTCAGCGCCACCACCGAGGCCGGCTTGAATTCCAGAGCGAGGATATCGCCGTCGATCACCTCCACCGGTAGCAGCTCCTGAAACATCGAATCCTGGGCATTGAGGTACTGGCGGCAACGCTCGACCATGGCCGCAGAGTTATCCACCGCGATGACCCGGCAGCCATCGGTACGCACATGGCGACGCAGGGCCTGGGTTACCGCACCCAGCGAACTACCCAGGTCATACAGCAGGGTGTCCGGCTGGGCGAATTGCGCGGCGAGCACGCCGAGGTTCTCGACAATGGTCGGATAGCCCGGCACAGAGCGCTTGATCATGTCCGGAAAGACCCTGACCACGTCTTCGTTGAAGGCGAAGTCCGGCACTTGGGCCAGGGGCTGGGCGAATATGCGGTCGGGTTCTTTGCTCACGGCGATTCCGGCGATGGATCAGAAAGGGCGGCATTTTAGCCAAATTGATCTGGCGATGCGCGCACTGTCTGATGCTGGCGGATGATCAGTCGACTTTGATCGGGCAGTCGAACACCTGCGCCGAGGGTTCTTCTGGCGCCCAGGGCTGTTGGTAGGTCAGGCGCAGGCGGCCGCTGCCGGAGGCAAAGGCCTGGAAACGCCAGGTCGAGATACCGGAGGCACCGAGCAGGTCAGAGGCGTCCGGGTTGTGATAGACCTCAGGGCCGAGGCTGCGCAACACGCCGCCCGCTGAGTCCTGAATGGCCCAGCGGTAACCGGTGGCGGGGGAGCTGGGCAGGCTGAGGATCAGGTTTTGCCCGTTTTTGAGCTGGATGGGGCAGTCAGTCTGTTTTTCCAGAGTGACATTCTGCCGTGGCTGCTGAGCGCAGGCAGCAAGCAGGGCCAGGCTCAGGGGAGCGATCAGGCGAAATGGGGTCATGGAGCCTCCAGGCGGACACGATGGCAGGAGCATAACCGATGAGGGATTTGTCCGGGGAGTGCAGAACTGCGGGTAACCCGTGGGACCGGCTTTAGCCGGGAATATGCCTTCCCGGCTAAAGCCAGTCCCACAGGTACCAGTCCAATCCAGATGATTTAGAACAGCACCTTCGCCACATCCGTAAAGCGCTTGGCGAAGTGTACGGTAATGCCTTCCTTAAGGTAGTCCGGCAGTTCTTCGAAGTCGCCGCGGTTAGGCTCAGGCAGGATCAGTTCGTTGATCTTCTGCCGCCGCGCCGCGATGACTTTCTCCCGTACGCCGCCAATCGGCAGGACATGCCCGGTCAGGGTCAACTCGCCGGTCATGGCCACGCCTTTCTTCGGCGCCTGGTTGCGGGCCAGCGACAGCAGGGCGCTGGCCATGGTCACACCGGCACTTGGGCCGTCTTTGGGCGTAGCACCTTCAGGAACGTGCAGGTGCACGAAGGCTTCATCGAAGAACTTGGCATCGCCGCCAAACTTCGCCAGATTGGAACTGACATAGCTGTAGGCAATTTCCGCAGACTCTTTCATCACATCACCCAGCTGGCCGGTGAGCTTGAAGCCGCGGTTCAGTGTGTGGATGCGGGTCGCTTCGATCGGCAGGGTCGAGCCGCCCATGCTGGTCCAGGCCAAGCCCGTGATGACGCCGGTGCCGGAAAGCACCTGCTCGTTACGGAACACCGGCATGCCCAAGGCTGCTTCCAAGTCCTTGGGGCCGACCTTGATCACCGAGTCCGGGTTATCCAGCAACTTGACCACGGCCTTGCGCACCACCTTGCTCAATTGCTTCTCAAGCTGACGCACCCCGGCTTCACGGGCATAACCGTCGATCACGGCCTTGAGGGCCACGTCGCTGATGGACAGGCTGGTCTTGGCCACACCGGCCTTTTCCAGCTGCTTGGGCCACAGGTGTTTCTTGGCAATGGCGACTTTTTCTTCGGTGATGTAGCCGGACAGACGAATGATTTCCATGCGGTCCAGCAACGGGCCGGGGATCGAGTCCAGCGTGTTGGCGGTGCAGATAAACAGCACTTTCGACAGGTCCAGGCGCAGGTCCAGGTAATGATCGAGGAATTCGACGTTCTGTTCCGGGTCCAGGGTTTCCAGCAGGGCCGACGCCGGATCGCCCTGGTAGCTCTGACCCATCTTGTCGATTTCGTCGAGCATGATCACCGGGTTCATCACCTCCACGTCTTTCAACGCCTGCACCAGCTTGCCCGGTTGGGCGCCAATGTAGGTGCGGCGGTGGCCCTTGATCTCGGCTTCGTCACGCATGCCGCCGACGCTCAGGCGATAGAACGGCCGGCCCAGGGATTCGGCGATGGAGCGTCCGACACTGGTCTTGCCCACGCCCGGCGGCCCGACCAGCAATACGATGGAACCGCTGATCTCGCCTTTGTAGGCGCCGACCGCGAGGAATTCGATGATCCGCGCTTTGATGTCATCGAGCCCGGCATGGTGCTGGTCGAGCACCTTGCGCGCGTGCTTGAGGTCGAGCTTGTCCTTGCCGTAGATGCCCCATGGCACTGAGCTGGCCCAATCCAGGTAGTTGCGGGTCACGGCGTACTCCGGCGAACCGGTTTCGAGGATCTTCAGCTTGCCCAGTTCTTCGTCGATGCGTTTCTGCGCCTGGGCGGGCAGGACCTTGCCGACCATGCGCTGTTCGAACTGTTCGATATCGGCCTGGCGGTCGTCCTTGCTCAGGCCCAGCTCTTGCTGGATGACCTTGAGCTGCTCTTTAAGGAAGAACTGGCGCTGGTGCTCGCCGATCTTGCGATTGACCTCTGCAGAGATCTCCTGCTGCAGGCGCGCAACCTCGACTTCCTTGCGCAGCATCGGCAAGACTTTTTCCATGCGCTTGAGCATCGGCACGCAATCGAGCACCTGCTGCAGGTCGGCGCCCTTGGCGGACGTCAGGGCGGCGGCAAAGTCGGTCAGCGGCGAGGGATCGTTGGGGCTGAAGCGATTCAGGTAGTTTTTCAACTCTTCGCTGTACAGCGGGTTGAGCGGCAGCAGTTCCTTGATCGCGTTGATCAGGGCCATGCCGTAGGCCTTGACCTCATCGGTGGCTTCGTTGGACTGCTGCGGGTATTCCACTTCCACCAGATAAGGCGGGCGATGGTGCTTGAGCCAGGTGCGAATGCGTACGCGGCTCAGGCCCTGGGCGACGAATTGCAGCTTGCCGTTCTCGCGGCTGGCGTGGTGCACCTTGACCAGCGTGCCGTACTCCGGCATCGCTGCAGTGTTGAGGTGGCGCGGGTCGTCGGACGCCGAGTCCATGAAGAACAGGGCCAGGGAGTGGTGCTCGGACTTGCTCACCAGTTCCAGGGTCTCGGCCCACGGCTCTTCGTTGACGATCACCGGCAACACTTGCGCGGGAAAGAACGGCCGGTTGTGGATCGGGATGATGTAGACCTTGTCCGGAAGATTTTGCCCCGGCAGGGCAAGAGAGGTGCTGTCGGAGCTCAGGGTAACTTCGTGCTCGTGATCGTCTTCGGGCACATTCTGTGAGTCTGCTTGCTGGTCGCTCATGGGGCACCTGCATAATTGAACATGGTCCTTAGATGGGGCAACTAGGCTCAGGTTTCAATGGTCGCTGCCGATAGCATCGAAGACAGGGGCGAGTTTGGCGAAAACGCGCGCAAAGGCTGACCTTTAGTCAGCAATGGCTTAATGCCACTTTTATAAGGCGTGAACTTATTTGCATCGCCAGCTAATCTGGGTCCCACGTGTTTTCACCGCCAAGGCTGGCTTTATCATTTCCGGCTTTGCCGTTGCGGATTGGAACTCATGATGATCAACGCATTTTCCTCGGCGTACCTCGCTGGACTGTTGATGTTGTCTGCTGCAACGGCTTCGGCCGCTACCTTTAATGCCCGGATCAACGATCAGCAAGGCCAGCCATTGTCCGGCGCCGTGCTGACCCTGAAAGGGCCTGCTGGAACCGCGCCACTGGTGCTCAAGGCCGACATGGACCAGCGCGACAAGGAATTTGTCCCGCGCGTGCTGGCAGTACACACCGGCACCCAGGTCAAGTTTCCCAATAGCGACAATATTCGTCATCAGGTGTATTCCTTTTCCCCGGCCAAGCGCTTCGAACTGCGTCTGTACGAAGGCACGCCTTCGGACCCGCTGCTGTTTGACAAGGCGGGCATCGTGGTGCTGGGCTGCAATATTCATGACTGGATGCTCGGTTATATCTATGTCACCGACGAGCCGTGGTTCGGCGTCAGTGATGCCAAGGGCGCGCTCAAATTCGACCAGGTTCCGGCCGGTCATTACACCGCGACCCTGTGGCACCCCCAAGTGGCAGACATGCAACCCATCGCTGCGGGCGAGTTCGACGTTCCGGCTGCGGGTCTGAGCCAGACGTTCAGCCTGGCTGTTCAACCCAAGAGCGACGATACCCCCAAGGCGCCAGCGCCCAGCGCTTTCGGTGATGCCTTCAAGAAAGCTGCCACGCCATGAACCTGCGGACCAGCTTTCAGGCACGCATTGCCAGCGTTCTAATCGTCCTGTTGCTGGTCGTCATCGGTGCGTTGTTCTTTGCCGTCAAGGTCGCAACCGGCGATGCCGTGCAGCGTCAGGCTCGCGAGCAACTGGAGGTGGGTACCCGTGTGTTCGAAGGCTTGCTGGATATCCGCGGCAAGCGTTTGAGCGATGCGGTGCAGTTGCTGGCGACGGATTTCGGATTTCGCGATGCGGTGGCCAGTGCCGACTCAGCCACCATCCGTTCGGTGCTGCTCAATCACGGTGCGCGGATCAATGCCAGCGACATGTTCCTGCTGGGCATGGATGGCAAAGTGATTTCCAGTACTGTGGCCGAGATTCCCGAGGGCTCGCGGTTTCGTTTCGACAAGCCGCTGCGTGACGCGAAAAACAACAAGCAGGCCATGTTGATCGTGCCGTTGCAGGGCAAGCCGCACCTGTTGGTCGAGAGTACAGTGCTGGCGCCGCTGCCCATCGGTCGGGTGGTCATGGGTTTTGCCATGGACGTCGATTTCGCCCAGGAACTGCGCTCGCTCAGCGGCCTTGAGGTGTCGTTCCTGGCGGTGGAAAAGTCCCATCCGGGGCAATTGATCAGCACCTTGCCTGATAACCTGCACAACAGCCTGATCGAGTTGATGCTCAAGGCCCCGCAAAGCCAGATGAAGATGAGCGAGCATGGCGAGCTGAACTTCCTCAGTCAGTCGCTGATGCTGGCCAACGTGGTCAGCGACGGTAGCGAACAGGTCATCGCCTTGCTGCAAAGCCCGCTGGATCAGGCGCTGCAGGCGTTCGTGCCACTGGACGAAAACATTTTCTGGATCACCCTGGCAGCCTTGATTGCCTCGCTGATCGGTACGTTGCTGCTGGCACGTAGCGTGTCGTTGCCGGTCCAGGCCCTGGCCCTGGCAGCCAAACGCATTGGCGATGGCGACTATGCCACGCCGGTGATCATGAAGCGCAGCGACGAGTTGGGTATGCTGGCCGGTGCCATCAACCATATGCAACACGGTATTGCCGTTCGCGAAAGCCAGTTGGCGCACAACGCCCTGCATGACGTACTCACCGGTCTGCCCAACCGTGCCCTGGTGCTGGAGCGCCTGGGCAGCGCCATTTCCGCCGAACGTCCGGTGGCCCTGTTGTACCTGGGGATCGACAATTTCCGCGCCATTCGCGACGGTATCGGCGCCGAGGGCATCGACCTCTTGCTGCAGGAAGTCGGTCAGCGCCTGCAAGACACGGTGCGTTCCGGCGATACCGTGGCGCGCCTGAACGCCGATGAATTCTTGCTGCTGCTCGATCAGACCGGCAGCGAAGGCGCGGTCGGTGTGGCTGACCAGTTGCAGCGTATGCTCAGTGACATCCAGCGCGTCGACAGCCATGACATCAGCCTGGATCCCTGCATCGGTATTGCCAGTTACCCGGACAATGGCGATGCGCCCCAGGAACTGCTCCAGCGCGCCGCCATTGCCCGCCAGGATGCCAGCAACCTGCCGGGCCGCCTGCAGATCTACGAAGATGGCCGCGACCTCGAGCATCAGCGCCAGATCACTCTGATTCGCGACCTGCGCAAGGCCGCGCGCAACGGCGAACTGCACCTGCACTACCAGCCCAAGCTGGATATCCGCCAGGGTCAGGTGCGTCAGGCCGAGGCCTTGCTGCGCTGGAATCACCCGCAGTTCGGCAATGTTTCGCCTGCTGAATTCATCACCCTGGCCGAGCGCACCGGCAGCATTCAGATCCTCACCAACTGGGTGATCGAAGAAGCCATGCGTCAGTTGGCCGAATGGTCACGGCGCGGATTGCAGATTCAAGTTTCCGTGAATATTTCCGCCGATGACCTGCTCATCGGCGATCTGTCGGATCGGGTCAATGGTTTGCTCAAGATGTATCGGGTGCCGGCCGAACAACTGGTATTCGAGATCACTGAAAGTGCCGTGATGCGCGAGCCGGAGCAGGCTCTCAAGGTGCTAAACCGTCTGCGTGAATGCGGCATCAGTTTGTCCGTCGACGATTTCGGCACCGGCTACTCTTCATTGGCACACCTCAAGCGCCTGCCGGTGCAGGAACTGAAAATCGACCAGTCATTCGTGCGCAACCTGGATGAAACCAGCGAGGACGCGGTGATTGTTCGTTCGACCATCGAAATGAGCCACAACCTGGGGCTCAAGGTGGTGGCCGAAGGTGTCGAGTACGAGCACAGCCTGCGTCTGTTGGAACGCTGGCATTGCGACACAGCCCAAGGCTACCTGATCAGCCGGCCGCTATCGGCTGCCGCGTTCGAGGCCTGGATGGCCAAGCCGCTGACGGCACCAAGCATCATGGTGCATTAGCACGGCAAGTCTGGAAGGTTTTAATGCAGTAAGGCGGTGACTGACCCCGTTCGTCGAGGGGAACGCCTATTTTTGAAACAGGACGCTTGGTTATGCAGTACAAACTCCCGTTGTTGTTGGGCTGTGTGTTGGGAATCTCGACACCCTTGGCCGAGGCTGATAATGGCCGACTGATCGCTACCGGTGGCGCGACCAGTATTGAGGGTGGTGCCGGCGGCGGGGTTATTCCCTGGGCCGTGCTGACCGGTTATGGCGATGAAGGCGAATGGGGCGCGAGCGCATTCGCGACTCATGTCAATCTGCCGGATTACACCCTGGATGTGGCCGGTATGGCGGCGTCCTACGGTAACCGTGTGGAACTCTCCTACGCCCATCAGCGATTCGATCTGGGCACTCTGGTGCACAAGCTCAGCCTGCCGGATGACAACCTGTCCCAGGACATCTTCGGGGTCAAGGTGCGCCTGTTCGGCGACCTGATCTACGACAACCTGCCTCAGGTTTCCCTGGGTCTGGAATACAAGCATCAGAACGACTTCCTGATTCCCAGCCTGGTCGGCGCCAAGCGTGACTCGGATGTGGAAGGCTACCTGACCGCCAGCCGTCTGTTCATGGGTGCGGCCTTTGGCTACAACGTCGTGGTCAACGGCGGCGTGCGCTACAGCCGGGCCAATGAAACCGGCTTGCTGGGCTTCGGCGGTGACCGCCGCGACAGCCGCAGCCTGCTCAAGGAAGGCGGCGTGGCCGTGCTGTTCAACCCGCACTGGGCCTTGGGCATGGACTACCGGGAAAAGCCCGACAACCTGTCTTTTGCCGGAGAAAGCGACTGGGTCGATCTGTTCGTCGGCTACTTCCCCAACAAACACGTTTCTTTTGTCCTGGCCTACGCGCGCCTGGGTGAGATCGCCACCCTGGATAACCAGAACGGCACTTATCTTTCCGTTCAGGGGAGTTTCTGATGCGTGCCCTGCGTCTGTTGCCCTGCCTGGTCCTGGCCCTGCTGGCCGCCTGCGCCCAGCAACCGCCCAAGGATGACAGCCTGTATCAAGACCTCGGCCAGCGTGCCGGCATCCAGCGCATCGTCGAAGGCATGCTGCTGAACATTGCCAGGGACGAACGTATCGTCGAGCGCTTTCGCAAGATCGATATCGAGCGCCTGCGTGACAAACTGGTCGAACAGTTCTGCGTCGAAGCAGGCGGCCCTTGTCGCTATACCGGCAGCGATATGGCCGAAGCACACAAGGGCCAGAAGTTGACCCCCAGCGACTTCAACGCCCTGGTGGAAGACCTGATCGACTCGATGAACGCGCAGAAGATCCCGGTGCCGGTGCAGAACCGTTTGATCGCACGGCTGGCGCCGATGCGGGGGGATGTTATCAATAAGTGACCGGCCTTTATCAAACAACACATAACTGGTTTTTGTGGGACCGGCTTTAGCCGGGAAGGCGTTGGTACAGACGATGGAGATGCGTCAGCAGCACCGCCCCTTTCCCGGCTAAAGCCGGTCCCACCGTGTGCGCCACAAAAAACGGCCATCGAAAGATGGCCGCCTTTTTCACGTCAGTCCTGCCTCAATCCGGCAGTTTGTACGCCATCACATAGTCACCCTGCTTCGTCCCAAGCGACCCATGACCACCGGCCACGACCAGCACGTACTGCTTGCCGTCCTTGCCGGTGTAGGTCATTGGCGTGGTCTGGGCGCCTGCAGGCAGGCGGCCTTCCCACAGTTGCTTGCCGTTGCGCAGGTCATAAGCGCGCAGGAACTGGTCCAGGCTGCCGCTCATGAAACCTACGCCACTGGCAGTGGTAAAGGTCCCGCCCAGGCTCGGTACGCCCATGGTCAGGGGCAGGGGCACGGGCGAGCTGTCACGCACCGTACCGTTCTTGTGTTTCCACAGGGTCTGGTGAGTGGTCAGGTCCACGGCGGCAACATAACCCCAGGCTGGCGCCTGGCAAGGCAGGCCCAGTGGCGACAGCAACGCTTCGAGGATCACACCATAAGGCGTGCCCTTGTTCGGCTGTACGCCTTCGGTTTCGCTCTTGCGACCTGGCCCGCCCTCGACCTCGGCGGCCGGTACCAGTTTTGAGCGGAAGGCCATGTAGTCCGGGTTGACGAAGGCGATCTGGCGCACCGGATCGACCGAAATACCGCCCCAGTCAAACACGCCGAAGTTGCCCGGATAGACGATCGAGCCTTGCAGCGACGGCGGGGTAAAGGCGCCGTCATAGCGCAGTGACTTGAAGTCGATACGGCACAGGGCCTGATCAAAAGGTGTGACGCCCCACATGTCGCGTTCCTTCAGCGGCGGCGGCATGAAGTTGAGGTCGGACTTGGGTTGGGTCGGCGACGTGTGATCACCGGCGACCGCGCCCTGGGGCACCGGCACTTCGTTGATCGGCACGATCGGCTGGCCGGTGCTGCGGTCCAGCACATAGATGCTGCCTTGCTTGGTCGAAGCCATAACGGCCGGCTTCACGCCTTCGGCGGTCTTCATGTCGATCAGGGTTGGCTGACCACCGACGTCCATGTCCCACAGGTCATGGTGAGTGAACTGGAACGTCCAGCGCACATGGCCAGTGGCGATATCCAGGGCCGTCAGGCCGGCACTGAATTTCTCCGAGGCCGGGGTGCGATTGCCGCCCCACTGGTCGGGTGTCTGGTTGCCCATGGGCAGGTAAAGCATGCCGAGTTTTTCATCGACGCTGAACATGGACCACATGTTCGGCGAGTTGCGTGTGTAGGTCTTGCCCGGCGCGATGGGCGTGGTGTCGTCCGGATTGCCGCTGTCCCAGTTCCACACCAGGCGCCCGGTGTGCACGTCGAAGGCACGGATGACCCCGGACGGCTCGTCATTGGAAACGTTATCGGTCACGTGGCCGCCGATCACCACCAGGTCACGAGTGACAGCCGGTGGCGAGGTGGAGTAGTAACCGCCCGGCGCGAAGGTGCCGATATTGGCACCCAGGTCGATCTGGCCCTTGTCGCCGAAGTCTTCGCAGACCTTGCCGGTGTCGGCGTTCAGGGCGATCAGGCGAGTGTCGGCCGTAGGCAGGAACAGACGGCGCGGACATGAGCTGGCGCTGGCGGTGGTCGCCGGGCTTTGCGCGGGAGCGGCAGGCGCAGCGGCGTAGGTGGCGTCATCGTGATAGGCCACGCCACGGCAGGTCATGTGCGCCCAGCCTTTGAAGTTGGCAGCCTTCTGGGTGCTGATTTTAGGATCGTAGCGCCACAGTTCCTTGCCCGAGTCCGGGTCCAGGGCAATCACCTGGCTGTGTGGCGTGCAGACATAAAGCATGTTGTTGACCTTGAGCGGAGTGTTCTCCGCCGTGGTCTCGCCAGGGTCGCCGGGCCCGGGGATATCGCCGGTGCGGAAAGTCCAGGCCGGCACCAGCTTGTGGGCGTTGTCCGGGGTGATCTGCGCCAAAGGCGAGTAGCGATCACCGAAGGCGGTACGACCGTAGGATTGCCAGTCGCCATCGGGCATGGCCGGGGCGGCGCTGGTGGTGCCTGCGGTATCGCGGTCCAACTGGCCCTTGATCTCGCCGGGATTGGTGAACTGGCTGGCGACGGCCGCAGCACCGGCCAGTACGACCGCTATGGTCAGGCCACCGGTAGCCATGCCCCCCGGCTGCCCCATCAGCAGCGGACGGCGGAGCCATGGCAGCAACAGGACCACGCCAATGGCGAACCACAAGGCCAGACGCGGCACCAGTTGCCACCAGTCCAGGCCGACTTCCCACAAGGCCCAGACGGTGCTGGCGAACAGCAGCACGGCATACAGGCTCAAGGCCGAGCGGCGGCCCAGGACCAGCAGTACGCCGGTGATTGTGAAGCCGATCCCGGCGATCAGGTAGTACAGCGAGCCACCCAATTGGCTCAGGCGTATGCCCAATGCCAGCAAGGCCAGGCCCATCAGCACGATTACCACGCCTAGCAGGGTCGGCAGCAGGCGATTTCTACTCAAGGCACCGTCAGTGCTCATAGTGTGAATCTCCGAAAAAATTGAATGTCGCTTTATTCTTTTGGCCGGGGCGTCAGACACCGTTAAGCCGTACTTTTGACGCTAGTTCGTGACGAGGCTGAATGACAGGCAAAATCAACCGTTGGTCAGAACGTTGCGCATGGTTGCGGGCGCCAGTTTGGTGCGGCGTTGTTTGATAGGCATCCGCGTGCGGCCAGAGTTCATGAAGCGGGCTGATTTAACGGCGCGGCTTGCGCTTGGACGGCAACGACCCTAAGGTGCGCAGCTTCTATTCTTCGAGTTGAAAAGGCCCGGCATGACCACTCCCAACGACAACCCTTTGCATGGCGTGACGCTGGAGCAGATCCTCAATGCCCTGGTGGCGCATTACGAGTGGTCGGGGTTGGCCGAGCGCATCGATATCCGCTGTTTCAAAAGCGATCCGAGCATCAAGTCCAGCCTGACCTTCTTGCGCAAGACACCTTGGGCGCGGGAGAAGGTCGAAGCCTTGTATGTGAAGCTGCATCGCAGCAAGGGCTGGTAACGGCGGGATCGAACAGATGTACAACGAAACACCGGGTAGCGGATCCGCGCCGATGACGTCGGGGCAGCGTCGCTACGTCATTGCCGCAGCGTTTCTGGGCTGGGTCGGACTGACCATCCAGCTCTATCTGATTTTCTATTCGCGCTGGGCCGACCACGCCAGCCTGCTGGGCGGGCTGGTCAAGTTCTTCAGCTTCTTTACCGTACTGAGCAACACCCTGGCGGCCACGGCCCTGACCTGTGCGGTCAGTACTGGCGTGTCGGCCGGGCATCGGTTTTTTCGTCATCCGGTGGTCTGTGGCGGGATCACGGTGAGCATCGTGCTGGTCGGCATCGCCTACAACCTGCTGCTGCGGCATCTGTGGAAGCCGGAGGGCTGGCAGTTCGTTGCCGATGAGCTGCTGCACGACATCATGCCGCTGGCGTTCCTGCTCTACTGGTGGCGGTACGTGGCCAAGGGCTTCTTGCGCCCGGTTCATATCCTGCTGTGGATGCTTTATCCCTTGGGCTATTTCGCCTATTTGCTGCTACGTGGCGACATGCTCGGCGATTATGTCTACCCGTTCATCGACATTGGCACCCTGGGCTATCCACCGGCGCTGCGCAATGCGTTGGGGATATTGGCGGGGTTTGTGGGGTTGGCTGCGGTTTTGTTGCTGGCTGATCGTGTGAGCGTCCGGAGTAAGGCAAACACAGGTCTGTAGGAACGGCCGGGCGGCGCTCTCGCGGCTAAAGCCTCCTACAGGCACGCGCATGGCCCGTAGGACCGGCTTTAGCCGGGAGAATACTCCCGCGTCTGCAGATTTATTCTTGCGCACCCTCCGCGCGCCAATACCCAGCCGCTTTCACCGCCGCCTCATCCAGACCAAACTCATTGAGCAATACCGCCCGAACCTTGCGTGACAGCCCCGACTCGGTGGCGATCCAGGCGTACAGACGGCCTTCGGGCATTTCCAGTTTGCGCGTGACCTGTACCAGGTCCTGTTCGCCACGCACGATCCAGATCACATCGACCTGAGCCGCGCTCTGGAACACCTGCTGCTCGTCCGGGTTGGCGATTTCCACCACCACCAGAGCGGCGCGATTGGCCGGCAATTCTTCCAGGCGCCGGGCGATGGCGGGCAGGGCGGTTTCGTCGCCGATCAGCAGGTAACTGTCGAACATGTCCGGGACGATCATCGAACCCCGTGGCCCGGCGATATGCAGCAATTGCCCCGGTTGTGCCTGAGCCGCCCAGGTCGCGGCCGGGCCTTCGCCGTGCAGGACGAAATCGATATCCAGCTCACCGGTGGCAGCGTCATAGCGGCGAGGGGTGTAGTCGCGCATGGTCGGACGCGGGCCTTCGGCGCCGGGGCCGAAATTTTCCAGTGCCGCCTGTTCTTCCGGGGTCTGGGCGAACAGCAGTTTGATGTGATCATCGGCGCCCAGGCTGATGAACCCGGCCAGCTCCGGGCCGTGCAGAGTGATGCGGCGCATCAGCGGGGTGACGTCGGTCACGCGCAGCACTTCGAGCTTACGGCGTTTGATTTCGTGGCTGACACGGTGGATAGCTTGTTGTTGCGAATTCATACGGACTTCTCCGACGCAGTTTGAGGACCATCAACGATGGCCCTGCCGGTGTTATTGAGCAGGTCGCGAACCCGCAGGATTTCTTCCGGGCTCCAGCGTCCGTGGTGCATTTGCAGGGCGTGGCGCAGGTTGTGTACGGCCTCATGAATCTCCGGCGGCCGGTCATGGCCACGCAGCGAACGCTTGCTGACGTCGATGCGCATACGTACGCCGTCCAGGGCTATGGCCTGCTCCTGCAACGATTGCTGGCCGGCCTCGGTAATGGTGTAGCGCTTCTTGCCGCCGTCGGCATCGCCGAGGATCAGCTCGCTTTCTTCGAGAAAGGTCAGGGTCGGGTAGATCACGCCGGGGCTCGGGCTGTAGGCGCCATCGAACAGGCCTTCGATCTGACGGATCAGGTCGTAGCCATGGCAGGGCTGCTCGGCGATCAGGGCCAGTAGCAGCAGCTTCAGATCGCCGGGGGCAAATACCCGCGGGCCACGGCCACCGCGTTCACGGCCGTGACGTTTTTCGAAGCCATCGCGGCTGTCGCCCGCTTCGAAGGGGCGATGGTGGTGCTCGTGGCGGTGGTGAGGGTCATCACGCATTTCTCTATCTCCTGTTACGTTTAGATATACCTTAAGATATATCTTAAGCGTTGCGCAAGAGAGATAAAGACGAACGGTTCTCATTTGTGAGCTGGATGGCTCAACAATCCGTGGGACCGGCTTTAGCCGGGAAGAGGTGAGCATGATCGATACATTTCTATCGCCTGCCATATCGTCTTCCCGGCTGAAGCCGGTCCCACAGAAAAACGTGTTAATTCATAGCGGTACGTGTTGTCTGGTCGAAGGCGACGGCAGGCACCTGACACCCGGTCCGTTCCCCAGGCTGCAGATAGGGCACCAGAATCGGTGCCATGCCCTTGAGCACCTGCACCGGTAGGGCCGAAGTGAAGCGCAGGCCTTCGGCGGCCCGGCCGGGGACGAAGGCGGTGAGGGTGCCGAAGTGGTGGTCGCCGAGGTAGAACACGAAGGTCGCGGTGCGATTGATGGCGCGCGATCCCAGCAGTCGCCCGCCTGCGCCGAAGCTTTCGATACGGTTATCGCCGGTGCCGGTCTTGCCGCCCATGACCAGGGCCTGGCCGTCGGCCAGTTTGAAAGTGCCTTGCACGCGCTTGGCCGTACCGCCCTCGACCACCTGAGACAAGGCCTCACGCATGGCCGCCGCTACTTCACTGGGCAAGACCCGCTTGCCCAGGTCAGGGTTGTCGCTCAGGCGGGTTTCATAGGGTGTTCCGGCGGCAAAGTGCAACTGGTCGATGCGCAGCACGGGCAGGCGCATGCCGTCGTTCTGAATGATGCCAATCAACTCGGCGAGCGCTGCAGGACGGTCGCCGGAGCTGCCGATGGCGGTGGCCAGGGAAGGCACCAGATGGTCGAACGGATAGCCCAGGCGCTGCCAGCGCTGATGAATATCAAGGAACGCCTCCACCTCCATCATGGTGCGGATGCGGCTGTCGCGAGCGCTCTTGTGCCGGCTCTTGAACAGCCAGCCGTAGACTTCCTGACGCTCGTCGCGGCTCGCGGCAACGGTATCTTTGAATGAAGCCTGGGGATGCTGCATGAGGAACCCCACCAGCCACAGATCCAGCGGATGGACCCGTGCGATATAGCCTTGATCCGGCAGATCGTAGGCGCCGGGGCCGTATTTGCCGTACAGCTCGCTCAGGCGCTTTTCGTTGAGTACCGGGCCACTTTTTTCCCCGGCGTAATGGGCCCGGATAAAGGCGTTGAAGCTCGCCTGGCTGGCGTTGGGCAGCAGGTAACGATGTACGGCGGCCAGACGCACGGCACTGGGGTGTACGCCGTCGAGAAAGGTATCCAGACGTTCTGCGGTGGACTTGTCCTTGTAGCGTTTCCAGAAGCGCAGCAGGAACTCCGTACCCTCGCGGTCGGCAAAGCGGGCCAGGTATTCCTGACGGCGCGGGTTGTCGTCGTCCTTGAGCAGTTCGGCGCTGTTGTTCGGTGCCTGATAGGTGCTGTAGCGCACCAGATCGCGCATCAGGCGGATAAACGGCAGGTTGATCGACTCACGCAGGGCCTCGCGCAGGGTCGGGTTGCGGCTGTTGTCCTGGGCCTGAAAGTTATTGAAGTGGTGCAGGCCACCTCCGGTAAAAAAACTTTCGGCGGGGCTGGCCGAATACTGGCGGTCGAGGGCGGCACCGAGCATTTTTGCCAGATCGTGATCCTTGTTCAGCAGCAGATAATCGACGGCCCAGCGGGTCAGGCGATCGGATTCGTTGACCGGCACTTTGCGCAAGGCGGCACTGGATTGATCGGCGTAACGCTCATGCAGTTCGGCGATGATTTCCAGGTATGTGGTCAGCACCCGCAGCTTGGCGGTGGAGCCTAGTTCCAGCTTGCTGCCTTCGTTGATATCGAAGGGCTGATCGGTGCTGTCGGTCTGCACCCGCACCCTGGCACCGTCAGCGCCGCGTTCGAACAGGGTGAAGCTGTAACGCACTTTGTCGGTGGTTGTCGGGGTCAGCAGGCGCTCGCCGAGCAGGCCGACACTGGCGGCGAAGGTCGGGTCCGATAACTGGTGCAGATACTGGGTGACACGTTCCTGCAGCGGCGCCTGCAGGGTGCTGTCGGCCACCAGATCAAGGCGATCCAGATCATAAAACGGCCGGTCGAGCAGCACCGACAGGCGACTGCGGGCGGCATTGATGGCCTTGTTGCTTTCGATCGGCTGCATGGTCGGCTGCTGCACCCAGTCGCGGTAGGTCACGGTGCTGAGCAGGGCGGCATCAGCCAACCGGGAGTCGATCACACCATTCTGCGCCAGTAGACGGATATGGCTGTCGGTCAGGTCGGAAAGTTCGCTGCGGCCAGTGGCCAGATAATGCGACGGGCGCCGTTGGGCGATGATTAGCGACAACACCTCGCGCAATGCCAGACCGCGCTCGGAGATACTTTGCGGATCGTCGGCGGTGGCCGCCAGCAGCGTGTTGGTGCGGTTGAAGTCGGCGCCGTACCAGACCCGCAATCCTTCTGCCATGCCATGCACTTCGCCATGGCCGGGCACTGCCGACAACGGCACGCTATTGAGATAGTCCCGTACCACGTTCTGTCGGGTTGGCAGGGTCTGCTCGCCAGGCTGATAAGCGCGCACGCTGGCGGAAATCATCTGGCGCAACTTCTCGCTGCTCGATTGGGTCAGGCCATCGGGAGAGTGGCGGTACTTCTCCAGTTGCGTCGCCAGGGTGCTGCCCCCGGCGGATTGCCCCGGCAGGCCGATCAGCTTGGCCAGTTGCGACAGCGCCGCCTTGGCAAAGCGCGGCCAGTCCACGGCGGGGTTGGCCTGGGGCTGCTGCGGGTCGAGCAGGTCGCGGTTTTCGATGAACAACAGGCTTTGCACGACAACTGGCGGAATGTCAGCGAACGTCGGGTAGAACTGCTGCGGATAGCGGAACTGGTACAGCGCATCGCCCCGGCAGTCGTTGATCAGCAGCCCGGCCTGGACTTTCTCCTGATAGGGCACGAAGAAGCCACGCTGGCTGTAGCGCAACAGGGCGGGGGAGAAGCGGGTCTGTTCGGTGATCAGATAGTCGCGCTTGAGCAGACGCGGCAGAAATTCGCCCAGTGCGGAATAGCCCAGGCGCTTGTCGAACGGCCCCTCGCCGGGGTAGACCACCGCCTCGCTGGGACCGGGTTGCAGGGTGTAACTCAGCTCCCCGCTATAGCGGCTGAACTCCTGCGCCTGCAAGCGCGAGCTGCGGCTTTCCGAATAAATGGCAAGGCCCATGCCTACGAGCGCCATCAGCATCAGCAACCAGACAAAACGCCAGAAATAACGCCGACGCCTTGAGGGTTTCGCTGAGGAAACCTGGCCCTGATGGTCAGCATCAACTACCTGCTGCGTATCTGAATGCCCGAATGCGCTCATGATTCAATGGCCCGGTTAAAGCGGCTAATCGCACCTGATTAACAGCTTAGCCGGTGGGCGAGCCGCCGGAGCAAATTATGTTTATGCGCCAGGTATCCACGGTGTACCGGTTAAATGGACTACTTCATGAGGCCAGGCAGTCTGATGTATTTGTAAGACTGTTCTCTATATTTTTTGAGCGGTTGACGCTGCATGAATAAGTTGATTGTGTCGTTTTGTGATTGCGGTGACGCATTGCGACATGGCCCTTAGGGCTTATGGTTAACTCATTGGAGTGAATGTATGAAAATGTATAAAAAATGGATTTTTATTGCAGTTATGCTTTTGAATTTTTTTGAAGCGAATGCTACCCCGTTCGTTTCGCCTGCGCAGCAGATGATGAACCTTAATTCAAAGGAGCGTATTGCAGAAGTCATCGATTTTGAGCAGCATTCAAAAGAGGATCTCAAGGTTTGGGAGTTGCCGGATCAGCTAAATATTATTGATAAAAGGCTTGCCACTGAAGACAGTGTTCACTATTTCTCTTTCAAGGTTATTCGTGGGCAAGATGCTGTCTTGGTAACACCCTTTCACAACATTGGAGAGGTCCCATGGAGGGTGGAGTACTTTCTATCCGGGAGGTGGCAAGTGAAAAACACTAATCAACCTATTGTGTTTTCCGATCTAAAGCCAGATGATTTTGTTCTGGTCAGGATATTTCATGATAAGGAGAAGGTGTTCTTTGGTGGGGCATATGGTCTTGCAATTGGATCATACCCGGTGTTGGCACAGTCTAAACTGGAGGGGCCTGCCGACATGGCACGAGTACCTCTTACCAATATTAGGGTTATGGGCACCCAAACGAACGGGCCTTTGATATTTAAAGCCCTATTTAAAGATACGACTGGCCGTCCATTGAAGGGCGGTATCGCTAAGCTGCATTTATTTAAAACGCTTGACTCTTCCAGGGTTGACGTGGCCCAAAGCGTCGAGAGCGATGAAACGGGCTGGGCATCACTGTCATTTGATATTAGTCGCTGCACGTCAGGCGGGTTCGCTGCAAAGGCGATCAAACCAATGCCTCACGGGTATCTATATACGTGGGTGACTAGCTATAACGTGGGTGGCTGGTATGCATTTGATTCGATCATTGGCAGCGAGGATGTCAATGATCACTACGTATTCGGATTAGGGCACGTGTGCAGTCAAAAAATGGTATCGGCCGTGAAGATCAGAAACTGATGATTTAGGCGCTTGATAAGTGCAGCCACTCTGTGGCCGCACTTATTAAGCCCATTGAAGTGGTTTCTATCCGGTCAGGCTTCCGTGTTTATTATGTTGTATTCTTTCGAGCTGTTGTCCGGCTCCGTGTTCAGTAGGGTGCGGATCGAGTCTCGATCATTGTTCTTGGAAAGCAGGCTGACGTAGTTTATTGTTTCGGAGAAGTTTTCAATCGTTAGCTGGCTTCCAGGTCTTTCATATGTGTAGTAACTTGCAAGTTCTAATAGGAGCTTGGCGTGCTTGACTATGGCGGCGTGCAATGATTTTTGGTTTGTGATCGCTTGCGCCGCTCGCTGCTTCTCGGCAATGCTAAGGCTATTGTTTGGATCCAGGATCTGGATGCCATAATCGCGGTTTAGCGTGACACCAAAAGACTTTTTCATAAGTTCGGGGTCGGATAGGGTACTGTTTTTCCTGAATGTTGCCCATTCTTTATCAACGTTTTGTAGTTCCTGTTTAACGTAAACTTCCATGGCTTTCATGCGAGAGTAACGGCACATCCAGCAACACTCGTCTTCTTTTAGCGCAACGGTATTTCCGCCCATCGGGTCCTTTTCTCGGGAAGTGGCTTCGGTGAGGCGTTCTTTGCCTACCAGGATTGGCACGCAACTGAGCGGCGAACCTGACTCGAATGTATAAAACTCCATGGATTTGATCGCCCGAAGGCTGGCTGGCAGTTCTCGTTGGCTTGGCGCAGGAGGCACTTCTATTGCCTTATAACCATTCACCCAGATTTCGTTCCTTTTGATTTCCATCGATTATCCCTCGGATTAACTGGTTTCCTCAGGATTAGCGGCCAACCCGCAAAAAACTTGGCCTGATAAACCCGTAGGAAAATTCCGAGATGGATATTTATTGCGACTCCGTTCTCAAACCGCCGCCACCCGCGCCGGTTTGTTCAATTGCCTGTTCCACTCCAACCCGGCGGCCATCAGCCCCATCAGCAGCACGCCGAGCAGGGCGGTGCAGATTTGCATCGGCCAGGTATCACCGGCCAGGGCATTTGCCGCGTCGGCGAGGGTCGAGAGCAGTACGCCGAAGCAGAAGACTTCCAGGGAATAGCGGCCCATGCGGCAGGTATGTTGTGCCGGCCAGTTATTCAGCCAGCGGTGATGGTCGGGCAGCAGCCTGGCGATGCAGTAAGCCAGGGCCAGGAAGTGCAGCAGGCGCGCCGGGGCCAGGTCGGTCTTGTAGATCAGCGGGATCAGCCAGTGCGGCATCAGGGCGGTATGCAGATCGGGCCAGTTGACGCTGACGGTGAGGACACCGGCAGCAATGACATAGGTCGCTGCGAGAAGTAACAGCGGCTGTTGGCGCAAGGCGCGTGTCGGCGCGGCATTCGGAGGCCGGGCGTGCAGGGCGCAAAAACCGCCGAGCACGAACAGCAGTTGCCAGGCCACCGGGTTGAAGTACCAGACACCGCCGTTATAGGCCGATAGATTCCAACCCAGCAGAGGCACCATCAGGTAGAGGAGTATGGAGCAGCCTACCGCCACCAGCGGTTTGCGCATCAACACTGGCAGCACCAGGGGCAAGGCCAGCAACAGCAGGATATACAGCGGCAACGGGTCGGTCAGGTTGGGTTTGAAGCGCAGCAGCAATTCATCGGCCAGGGCTGCCTGAGGATTGCCGACGAAATACTCCAGGCCCATCTGCTGCACCATGTCCCGGGTTTCAACATGGTTGTTGGCAATGAAGACGATGCCCATCAGCAGGGTCAGCAGGAAAATATGCACCACATACAACACCCAGGTGCGGCGCAGGATGCGCATACAGGCCACCAGCCAGCCTTCGCGCTGAAGGATGCGGCCATAAGCCAGAACGGCGGCATAGCCCGCCAAGAAGACAAAGACTTCCGCCGCGTCACTGAAGCCGAAGTTACGCAGGGTCAACTGGCCCAGCGGGTTGTCGGGCACGTGATCCCAGAAAATGAAGATCAGCGCCAGACCCCGGAAGAAGTCGATGCGCGGGTCGCGTCCGTCAGTCATAACGGTAGGCTCTTGAGTCGTATTTAAAAGATAGGTCAAGCAGACCTGAGGTTCCGTGTCGCCGGTCAGGGGCTGATCGGCGGCGCGGAGGGTGGCGGGATTTGGCGATAAAAGCAAAGCGGGGGTATTACAGGATGTCTCGAAATACAGGCAGTTCGCCGTGATGGCGAACTGTCTGAATCGGGCTCAATCAATCCACATCATTGGCATCGAAACTGTCGGCACGGGCCATGCGCCACATGCGCGAATAGAAACTGTCGTCGACGATGCCGTTGAGCAGTTGCCCCGGTTGCAGGAACACGTGGGTCTGGGAGAACAGCTTGACCTCGGTGGCCGACATGCGTCGCACCAGGTGCTTGGCTTCCAGTTGTGAAGGCTGATCGAGGCCCGCAGCGGCAAGCATTTCCGCCAGGGCATGCAGGGTATTGCGGTGGAAGTTGAAGACTCGCTGGGCCTTGTCCGGAACCACCAGGGCGCGCTGGCGCAGGGTGTCCTGAGTAGCGACGCCGGTCGGGCATTTGTTGGTGTGGCAGCTCTGCGACTGGATGCAGCCGATGGCGAACATGAAGCCCCGTGCCGAGTTGGCCCAGTCGGCGCCGATGGCCAGTACGCAGGCGATATCAAACGCGCTGACGATCTTGCCACTGGCGCCGAGCTTGATCTTGTCGCGCAGGTTCAGGCCGACCAGGGTGTTGTGCACAAACAGCAGGCCTTCGCGCATGGGCGAGCCCATGTGGTCAGTGAATTCCACCGGGGCTGCGCCGGTGCCGCCTTCGGTGCCGTCGATGACGATGAAGTCCGGGAGGATGCCGGTTTCCAGCATGGCCTTGGCAATGCCCATGAATTCCCAAGGGTGGCCCAGGCAGAACTTGAAGCCCACCGGCTTGCCGCCGGATAGCTCACGCAATTGCGCGATGAAATGCATCATCTCGATGGGCGTGGAGAAGGCGCTGTGCCGTGATGGCGAGATACAGTCTTCGCCCATGGGCACGCCGCGGGTCTCAGAGATTTCCAGAGTGACCTTGTGCTTGGGCAGGATGCCGCCATGGCCCGGCTTGGCGCCCTGGCTCAGCTTGATCTCGATCATTCGCACCTGCGGGTCCCTGGCCTGCACGCTGAAGCGTTGCGGGTCGAAGCTGCCGTCGGCATTGCGGCAACCGAAGTAGCCGCTGCCCAGTTCCCAGGTCAGGTCGCCGCCGTTTTCGCGGTGATACGAGCTGATGCTGCCTTCGCCGGTGTCGTGGGCGAAGTTGCCCAGCTTGGCGCCCTGGTTCAGCGCGCGAATGGCGTTGGCGCTGAGGGAGCCGAAACTCATGGCCGAGATATTGAAGATCGACGCCGAATACGGCTGGCTGCACTGCGGGCCGCCGACGGTGACGCGGAACGAATTGGGGTCGCTCAACGGCGCCGGGCGCATGGAGTGGCCGATGAATTCGAAGCCGGTCTGGTAAACGTCGATCAGGGTGCCGAAAGGCTTGTCCGCCGACTCGTTCTTGGCCCGGGAATAGACCAGCGAACGCTGGGAGCGGGAAAAGGGCAGGGCGTCGCTGTCGGACTCCAGCAGGTACTGGCGGATTTCCGGGCGGATGGCTTCGACGGCGTAGCGGATATTGCCCAGGATCGGGTAATTGCGTCGCACCGAGTGGGGCGATTGCAGCAGGTCGAACAGGCCGACCAGGCTAAGTACGGCGGTGATCAGGGTGAACGGCCAGAGCCATTCGTGCTGCCAGAATGGCAGGCTTGACAGGGTGAACAGCACGCAACCAACGAACACGGCGTAACGACTGAGTAAAGACAAGCTCATACGGAATCCTGAGGGCTAATGGCGGTTGGTAGTCAAAGGGTCTGGCGATCTGTGCCGCATCTACCCAGGGTTTCTTATGGGAGTAACGCCTTGAGTCATTTCAAGCGTTTTGCGCCTGAAGGAAAATCGAAAACAGTTCGGATTGAGATTTGATCCCCAGTTTGCTGTACATGTGTTTCTTGTGCACGCGTACGGTTTCCACCGAAATATCCAGTTTGCGGGCGATCTCCTTGCCCGAGCAGCCGCTGAGCATCAGGCGCCCGACGTCCAGTTCCCGAGCGGTCAGTTGCGCGCCCTTGAGTTGCTGCACCGAAGTTTCCAGGCGGCTGCGCCAGTCCTGATCCTGAGTGGCAGGTTCCACCGACACAGGATGATCGTTCAATTCGAAGGGCAGGCGCTGGCGCAACAGTGCCACCACCCACGGCTGGATCAACGATAGCAGGGCAATGTGCTCGGCGCTGAAACGCTGGGTCGAGCCCAGCGACAGGCACAAGGTCCGCTCACCCGGCAGTTGGCAATTGAACTGGATTTCGTCGGCCACCACATTGAGGCGAAAGTAGCGCTGGTAATACTCGGTGAGTTCGAAATGCTCCGGCGCGACTTCGGCCAGGCGCAGCAGACCGGTCTGCGGGTGCTCGCGGCTGGCGATATAGAAGGGGTCGAGCAGGTACAGACCTTTGAGGTAGTCCTGAAACAACTGGTCGGGGCTGCCGTCTTCGGCAGGGCATTCGGCGAACACCTGGGGGCGTTCATGGGCGCTGAATTGCAGGGCGACCCAGCTATCGAACGGTACGTACTGGCCGAGCAGGCGGACCAGCTGCGCCCAGAAATTGGGCCGGTCCAGTGCTTCGATCAATTGCGCGACAGCACGGTGCCAGGCGACGTCCTGTAGTGAAATGCTCATTCATACCCCTTTAGGGTTACCGCAGCTGCGTAATACCCCGTAACACTTGCTGATGCGCATACTGCCTGCCGAGCCGATGATCAGGCCAGCATTTATTGTGCCGGACCGGCTCCTGTTCCGAACAAGGAGAACCCATGAAGGTCGAACTCGCTCAACTTGCGGGCCAGGACAATGGCACTGCCCATAACCTGAAGAGCGCACTGGCTGCGATTGCCGCCTGTTCCAGCGACACGCAACTGATTGTCTTCCCGGAAACCCACCTGATGGGCTTCCCGTCCGCCGACACCGTCGCGCAGATTGCCGAACCCCTCGACGGCCCGACCGTACAAGCGGTGCAACAGGCTGCCCGGGCCAGGAAGGTCGCAGTCGTGGTTGGCGTGGCGGAAAACGATAACGGCACGTTCTACAACACCACGCTGCTGATCGACGCCGAAGGCGAGATTGCCCTGCGCTATCGCAAGACTCACCTGTGGGCGTCGGACCGTGGCGTGTTCAGTGCCGGTGACCGCTTTGTCACGGCGCAGTGGAACGGCCTGCGCGTCGGCGTGCTGATCTGCTACGACATCGAATTCCCTGAGTCGGCCCGGGCTCTGGCGCAACTGGGCGCCGAGCTGATCATCGTCACCAACGGCAACATGGACCCCTACGGTCCGACTCATCGCACCGCGATCATGGCCCGCGCCCAGGAGAATCAGGCATTCGCCCTGATGGTCAATCGGGTTGGTGAGGGCGACGGCCAGTTGGTATTTGCCGGTGGCAGCGCCCTGGTCGATCCGTTCGGCACGCTGCTGCATGAAGCCGGGCGCGAGCCTTGCCAGTTCAGCGTCGAGCTGGACCTGGCCCAACTGGCCGCAGCGCGCCGTGATTACCGTTATCTGGACGACCAGCGCCTGCGTCTGGCCGGCGAAGTCGTCGAGCACGCCGATGGCCGACGCGAGTTGTTGATGCCCTGAAGTTTCACCCCCGATAAGTCGAGGCGCCCGACCCAGATGTTCGCCATCAAGAGCGAACCCGGAGCGCCCTGAGCGGTTTTGCCACGTACAGCGTGGCAGTGTTTCACCGCATGGTTATGCCGAACTTTTCTCTGCCATAAAACCTATAAATCCGGAGTAGTCGCACATGGCTCATTTGAAACGGACCCTTTCACTAGGGTCGGTGGTGCTGTTTGGCATCGCCTACATGACACCCATCATTGTTCTCGGGACATTCGGCATCCTCGCCCAGTCCACCGCTGGCATGGTGCCTGCGGCGTATCTGGCGGCGCTGGTCGCGATGTTCTTCACCGCCTTGAGTTACGGACACATGGCCTCGGCCTTCCCCGTAGCGGGTTCGGCCTACAGCTATGTGCGCAAGGCCATCAGTCCCAAACTGGGCTTCGTCGCTGGTTGGGCGGTGCTGCTCGACTACCTGTTCCTGCCCATGGCCATCTGGCTGATCGGCGCGGCGTACCTGGGTTCGGCCTTCCCGTCGGTTCCGCAGCCGGTGTGGGTCCTGGCTTTTATCGTTGTTACCAGCGTGATTAATATCGTCGGCCTGAAACTGGCCAATACCATCAATGCGCTGCTGATGATCGTGCAGTTCCTCGTGCTGATCGCTTTCGTTGCACTGTGCATCCATTACATCGGCGGTGACGTCAGCAAGCCGCTGTGGACCCTGGCGCCTTTCGTCAGCGGCGACATGCAGATGCCGATGATCATGAGCGGCGCGGCGATTGCCTGCTATTCGTTCCTTGGCTTCGATGCCGTCAGCACCCTGACCGAAGAAACCCGCGACCCGCGCAAGACCATTCCCAGGGCGATCATGCTGATCACCCTGATCGGTGGCCTGATTTTCGTCGGCGTGTCGTACTTTGTGCAGTTGGCCCATCCGTCGTTCGTGTTTGAGAACGTCGACTCAGCCGCCTATGAAATCGCCCGCAATATCGGCGGCGATGTGTTCGTCAGCATCTTCCTCATCGGCCTGATCGTCGGCCAGTTCGCCTCGGGGCTGTCGGCCCAGGCCAGCGGCTCGCGCCTGCTCTATGCAATGGGCCGCGATGGCGTGTTGCCGAAAAGCTTTTTCGCCGGTTTGAGCGAGCGTTTCGGTACGCCGGTCAACAGCATCCTGTTGTGCGCCGTGGTGGCCTTGCTGGCATTGAAGCTGGACGTCACTACCTCGACCTCCTTCATCAACTTCGGTGCTTTCCTGGCCTTCAGCATGGTCAACCTGTCGGTGATCTTCCACTACTGGATCGGCGGCGAGAAACGCGGCCTGCGCGAGTTGGTGCTGTTCCTGGTATTCCCGCTGATCGGCCTGATTGCCGACCTGTGGCTGATGATCAGCCTCGACAAGCTGGCGATCATCCTCGGCCTGAGCTGGCTGGCGGTGGGCGTGGTCTACCTGGCCTGGCTGACTGGCGGTTTCAGTCGCCAACCGCCGGAAATGGATTTTCAGGAAGCGACGTGATTGTGCAGTGACGCAGGCTTTGAATTGAAATGATTCTGTGGGACCGGCTTTAGCCGGGAAGGCGATGTTCAAGGCGATGAAGATGTATCGAGCTTCATCGGCCTCTTCCCGGCTAAAGCCGGTCCCACCTGTCATTGCCGGACCGTTTTTATTTCTGATCGACCGATCAACTTGCAGAATGTGCCAAATCAATGAGATCGATTGTCATCCGGATCAGTAAAAGTGTAATGTTATAACTATCGAAATTACACGAAGCCCCGGAGGCACCATGAAAGCTGATATCCATCCCGCGTACCGCACCGTGCTGTTCCATGACACCGCCGCCGATGTGTTTTTCCTGATCGGTTCGACGGTCGACACGGACCGCACCCACGCCCACACCGATGGCACTCCCTACCCTTACGTCGCTCTCGATGTGTCCAGCGCTTCCCACCCGATGTACACCGGGCAGCAGCGCAAGACCACCACTGAAGGCCGTATCGCCGGCTTCAACAAACGCTTCGCCACCTTTGGCTCCGGCGGCGCGAAAAAAGATAGCCCGGCCGCTGAATGATGCGCTGCAGACTCCACGCTGTGAACGAACCCCGGTCCGTTCGCAGCGTGGATTTTTTTTACCCGGCTTTTCCCGGCCATTTCGACAATTGGCGGCGCCTGCCACTGGACTAACCGGGCAAATTGCTTTTGACTCTGCGACCTGAAAAACAGGAGTGGTCGCTTTGAAAAAGTCAGTCGCCATCGTCTTCGGTGGGCAATCTTGCGAGCATGAAGTGTCGTTGCAATCGGCACGCAACGTCATCAATGCGATTGATCGCAACCTGTACGAATTAACCCTGATCGGCATCGACAAGGGCGGCCGCTGGCTGCGTTTCGAGGAAGCCGATTACCTGGTCAACCCCACCGATCCTGCGAGGATTCGCCTGAGCACCTCCGGGCGCCTGTTGGCGTTGTTGCCGGGCAGTCACGGCGGGCAGTTTGTCGAGGTCGAGTCGGCCCATGAACTGCCGCGCATTGATGTGGTATTTCCGCTGATTCACGGCGCGTTCGGCGAAGATGGCTCGATTCAGGGCCTGTTGCGTTTGCTCGCCATTCCCTTTGTCGGCCCTGATGTACTGGGCTCGGCGGCCTGCATGGACAAGGACGTGACCAAGCGCCTGCTGCGCGATGCCGGGATTGCCGTGGCACCTTTCGAAGTGGTGCGTCGCGGTCAGGTGCCGGTATTCGCCACCCTGGCCGAGCGCCTGGGCCTGCCGCTGTTCGTCAAACCGGCGAGCCAGGGGTCATCTGTCGGTGTGAGCAAGGTCAATGACGAGGCGGGTTTCAATACCGCCCTGGCCCTGGCGTTCGAGTTTGATCACAAGGTGCTGATCGAGCAGGGCATCGTTGGCCGGGAAGTGGAATGCGCGGTGCTGGGCAACCACCAGGCCGAAGTCAGCGTGTGCGGTGAAGTCATCGCCAACGACGAGTTCTACGCCTACGACACCAAGTACCTCAACGACGGTCAGGCGCGTATCGCCATTCCGGCACAACTGGCGCCGCAGGTGAGTGAACAGGTTCGTGAAGTGGCCTTGCACGCCTACCGGATTCTTGAGTGCGCAGGGTTGGCGCGGGTGGACTTCTTCGTCACCGACGCTGCCGCGATCATCATCAACGAGGTCAACACCATCCCCGGTTTCACCTCGATCAGCATGTATCCCAAGTTGTGGCAGGCGACAGGCCTGAGCTATCCGGCGCTGATTGAGCGCTTGATCAACCTGGCCCTGGAACGTGCCGAAGAAGCCCGACAATTGAAGACGGAAATTTTCCTGTGAAGCGGATCAACATCGCTGCCGCCCTGTTGATCGGCCCGGACCAGCGCACGCTGCTGGTGCGCAAGCGTGGCACTCAGGCGTTCATGCAGCCCGGCGGCAAGATCGACGCAGGCGAGACCGCTGAACGGGCTCTGGTCCGCGAACTGGAAGAAGAACTGGGCTTGCGCATCGACCCGCAACAGGCGCTGTTCCTCGGTGAATTCAGCGCCCCGGCGGCCAATGAGCCGGGGTTTGAAGTGTGTTGTCAGTTGTTCGAAGTGCGCACCGATGCCCCGGTATCGCCTGCGGCGGAGATCGAGGAAGTGATCTGGATCGGGCCTGATGCTTTGTCGCAGCAGGTGTTGGCGCCGTTGACGGCAGATTTTATTTTGCCGTTGTATCGCCAGCGGTCGGCTGTTGACGCCTGACCGTAGCGTGACGAAATGTGTGGGACCGGCTTTAGCCGGGAAGACGTAGGCGGGGTCGATACGTTTCTATCGTCTACAATATCGCCTTCCCGGCTGAAGCCGGTCCCACAGGTTGGGTTATCTCACCGCACTCACCCCATCCAGGGTCGAGAACGAGGTGTCCTTGGCCGTCAGCAGGAAGTCGCGCATGTACGGCGCATCGAGCATATCGGTGCGGATCGCCGCATAAAGCGTCGCAAACAGGCCCTTTTCGCCCAGGCGTTTGCCCTTCACATAGCCGCGTGAGCTGTACTCATGCAGCGCCCAGTGCGGCATGCCGCAGACACCGCGGCCGCTGGCCACCAGTTGCATCATCATCACCGTCAGTTCCGAGGTGCGCACGTTGGCCGGTTCGATATCGGCCGGTTCCAGGAAGCGCGTGAAGATATCCAGACGGTCCCGCTCCACCGGGTAGGTGATCAGGGTTTCGCTGCTCAGGTCTTGAGGCACGATGTACGGCCTGCTGGCCAGTGGATGCTGATTGGCAACCGCCAGCATGGCTTCGTACGTGAACAGCGGCACGTAGCTGATGCCCGGCAGTTCCAGCGGATCGGAGGTCACCACCAGGTCCAGGTCGCCACGGGCCAGAGCAGGCAGGGGGGCGAAGGCGAAGCCCGAGGCCAGGTCCAGCTCGACTTCCGGCCAGGCATCGCGGAACTGGTCGATGGTCGGCATCAGCCACTGGAAGCAGCTGTGGCATTCGATCGCCATATGCAGGCGCCCGGCCACGCCACCGGCCAGGCGGGCGATGTCCCGTTCGGCGCCGCGCAGTTGCGGCAGCATCAGATCGGCCAGCTGCAGCAGGCGCAGCCCGGCACTGGTGAAGCGCACCGGCTTGGTTTTACGCACGAACAACTGCATGCCCAGGCGCTCTTCCAGCTCTTTGAACTGGTGGGACAGGGCCGATTGCGTGAGGTGCAGGCGCTCGGCGGCTTCCACCAGACTGTCGGCTTCACGCAGGGCGTGCAGGGTCTTGAGGTGACGAATTTCCAGCACCGTCGGCGCTCCATGAAAAATATTGAAGATCAACACGAATACAATGAGTTTGTCTCATGTGTGTCCGGCTGTCGATAATTGCGCCATCTTTTACCGGGAGTTTTCATCATGACCTTGGCCCTCACGCCTGCCACTTCCCAGACTGGCGCCAACCCGCAATCTGCAGCCAATTGGGGCGATGCGTTCGCCTGGGCCGGGCAGATTCCCGAGTTTTCCCGCGAGCAACCCTTCACCCTGCAATGGCAACAGCCGCTGTTCGACGAAGTCGGCCAGGCTTTGGCCCTTGGGCAGAAAATCCGCCCGGCGATCATCGGCCCGCTGACTTACTTGTGGTTGGGCAAGGTCAAGGAAGAAGGCTTCGACAAGCTCGACCTGCTGGAGCAACTGCTGCCGCTGTACGGTGAGGTCCTCGGTCGCCTCGCTGCTGAAGGTGTGGAGTGGGTGCAGATCGACGAGCCGATCCTCGCTCTGGAGCTGGCGCAGGAATGGAAAAACGCCTTCGAGCGGGCCTATCACATCCTGCAATACTCGCCGTTGCAAAAGCTGCTGGCTGTGACCGGTGGCGGCCTGACCGACAACCTCGGTGTGACGGTAAGCCTGCCGGTGGCCGGGCTGCATATTGATCTGGTCAGCGCCCCACAGACCCTGCCTGCGGTGCTGGATCGCCTGCCGACCTATAAGGTGCTGTCGTTCGCGGGTCCTTGTGAGCTGGCGTTGTTGCAGCGGGCTCAGGAGCGCTTTGGCGATAATCTGTGGCTGGCGTCTGATTTGAAATGACCCTTTTGTGGGAGCAAGCTTGCTTGCGAAGAAGCCCGTGAGGTCACCATCTTCAATGGCTGAGAACTCTGCGCAGCGCTGCACATTGCTTTCGCAGGCAAGCCTGCTCCCACAGCAAATCCCAACCAACGGGCTACCGCTGATCCCGCTTCATCAAACTGTCACGCAACTGTGGCAGCGCGCCAGGCAAAACATCATCAAACTCGCTTCCTACTGGGGATTTTGTTTTTTGGTGTAATCCATGCGTGTACTTATTTTCCTGGCCGCACTTTTGTGCGGCCTGCCGTCTTTTGCGGCCGCTCGATGCGATGTCAACGTTCCAACCCAAGTTGCCAACCTCAAAGATGTGCACATTGCTTACCAAAGCATTGGTCGCGCCACGGACCCGACGTTGCTGCTGGTCATGGGCCTGGGCGGGCAACTGATCCATTGGCCGGATGAAGTGGTGGTTGCCCTGTGCCAGCAGGGTTTTCGGGTGATTCGCTATGACAACCGCGATGTCGGCCTCAGCACCTGGGTGCAGCCCCCGGCCAGCGCCAACCTGACCTTCGAAGTGCTGCGCTTCAAACTCGGCCTGCCGGTGGATGCGCCGTACTCCCTGACGGATATGGCTGAAGACGCCCTGGGCCTGATGGACAGCCTGAACATCGAGCAATTTCATGTGCTCGGTGCCAGCATGGGCGGCATGATCGCCCAGCACCTGGCCGACCTGGCGCCCAAGCGGGTCGAGAGCCTGACCCTGATCATGACCAGCTCCGGCGCCGCCGGCCTGCCGATGCCGAGCCCGGCGTTGCTGCAACTGTTGGCGCGGCGGGGCGCGCCGAGCCGTGAGGCGGCCATTGAGCAGCAGGCGGATCTGCTCGCGGCGCTGGGCAGCCCGGAGGTGAAGGATGATCGTCAGGTGCTGTTGCATCAGGCGGCGATTTCCTACGACCGCGCCTTTAACCCGGAAGGGGTCAAGCGCCAGATTATGGCGATTCTCGCCGAGCCCAGCCGTGTTGCGCTGCTGGATCGCCTGCGCGTACCGGCCCTGGTGGTGCATGGCACGGCTGATCCGTTGCTGCCGGTCATGCACGGTATTCATGTCGCCGCCCACCTGCAAGGCAGCCAGCTGAAGCTGATTCCGGGCCTGGCCCATCGCTTTCAGGAGGCCTTTAAGGCGCCATTACTGGCCGCTGTACTGCCCTATTTGCGGGCTCAACATAACGACGGAAGGCCCGTGGCACAGTTGTAACTCTGTATCACTGGGGTATCGTGGACCTTTACTTGCCTGAGTGAGGGTCGCCATGAGCACTCCCCTGAAAATCGATTTTGTCGCCGATGTGTCCTGCCCCTGGTGTGTGATTGGCCTGCGCGCGTTGAACCAGGCCCTAGAGCAACTGGGCGATGAAGTGCAGGCCGAGATCCATTTCCAGCCCTTCGAACTCAACCCGAACATGCCCGCCGAAGGCCAGGACCTGGCCGAGCACATCTTCGAAAAGTACGGCTCGACCCCGGAGCAGTCCAAGGCCAATCGCGAACACATCCGTGATCGCGGCGCCGAGCTGGGCTTCGCCTTCAAGGACGGCGACAAGCGTATTTACAACACCTTCGATGCCCATCGTCTGTTGCATTGGGCTGAGATTCAGGGCAAGCAAAAAGCATTGAAAGAGGCGCTGTTTGCGGCTTACTTCAGCGAACACGCCGACCCGTCCAGCCATCGCCTGTTGGCCGATGTCGCCCAGAAAGTCGGCCTGGACCGGGTGCGTGCCGAGGCCATTCTCGCCTCTGACGAATACACCCTCGAAGTACGCACCGCTGAACAGCTGTGGATCGCCCGCGGCATAAATTCGGTGCCGACCATTGTCTTCAACGACCAGTACGCGGTGTCCGGCGGGCAGCCGGTGGACGTATTTGTCGGGGCTATCCGGCAGATTCTGAGTGAGCAGTCGGGTAATCAATCCTGATCACATTGTCCCTCCTTTTGTCCGTGGTCCTAAAAAATCCCTTGCACCCGTGAAAAGCTTGGGTTATCAATTTGTACATGATTAGACATGTTCGATTTGATAAAAAACAGCGCGTGGTGGATGAACTGGCACGGCGCATCGAAACGGGCCAACTGGAGTCGGGCAATCTGCTGCCCGGTGAACATCAGTTGGCTCTGGAATTCGATGTCAGCCGTGGCACGTTGCGTGAAGCCCTGTCCGAACTGAAACGGCGCAATTACATCGCCACCCAATCGGGTGTCGGTTCGATTGTGACCTATGACGGCATCAGCCTTGATCAACGCAGTGGCTGGGCTCAGGCCCTGGCCGACAGTGGGGCGCGGATCAGTACCGAGATCCTGCGTCTGGTTGCGGTCGAGCGCCCGGACATGGCCAGCCGCTTCGGCACCAGCCGCTTCATCGCCCTCGACCGCCGCCGTACCGCCGCTGATGGCGTGGTGGTTTCCCTTGAACGCGCCCTGATCCCGGCCATTGCCGGGCTTGAGAACCTGCCCGCCAGCGGGCTGATCGACGACTCCCTGACCATCACCCTGGCCGCCCACGGTTTTATCGGTGACCGCGGCGATCAATGGATCGGCGCTGAACCTTTGACCACTGACGATGCGCTGTTGTTGGGACGCGAGCCGGGCACGGTGTTTCTCAAGGCCTTGCGCACCACCTATGACCGTCAGGAACGTTTCATGGAACATGTGGAAAGTCTCCTCGACCCGCTGCACTTCCGCCTGCACCTGGCGTTTGGGAGTGCTTCCTGATGTCCGTCGATATTCGTGATCGCGCCCTAGCGGCGTTTTATGGCCTGGCCCTGGGTGATGCTCTGGGCATGCCGACGCAATCGCTCAGCCGCGCCCAGATCAAGCAGCGGTTCGGCGCCATCAACACGCTGATGGCCGCCGATGCCGATCAACCGATTGCACCGAACATGCCCGCTGGTTCCATTACTGACGATACCGAACAGGCGATTCTGGTCGGCGAACAGTTGATTGCCGGTCAGGGTCATATCGCTCCTGCGGCATTGGCCCAGAGACTGATCGACTGGGAGGCGGTGATGCAGGCCAAGGGCTCCCAGGATCTGCTGGGACCGTCGACCAAGCGCGCCATTGAGATGATTCTGGCCGGGCACAGCCCTGAAGAGGCCGGGCGCTTCGGCACCACCAACGGTGCGGCCATGCGCATTACGCCAGTGGGTATCGCGGCCGATATCGCCGACCCGGCGCGGTTTATCGCGGCGGTGGTACAGGCCTGCCAGGTCACCCATAACACCAACCTGGGGATTTCCAGCGCGGCGGCGGTGGCGGCCGTGATCTCGGCGGGGATCAATGGCATCAATCTCGGACAGGCTCTGGACATGGGCATTCACGCCGCCCAGGCCGGTGCCGAACACGGCTACTGGATCGCCGGCGGGCAGATCGGCGCGCGTATTCAGTGGGCGCGCAGCCTGTGTGCTGACTGTACGCCGACGGCCTTGCCGGAGTTGATCTACGAGGTCATCGGCACTTCGGTGGCCTCCCAGGAATCGGTGGTCGCGGCGTTCGCCCTGGCCAGTCAGGTCGCGGCAGGTCGTCTGGCGGCCTTCGATGCGCTGTGCATGGCCGCAAGCCTGGGTGGCGATACCGACACCATCGCGGCGATTCTCGGCGCCATGCTCGGTGCCTGCATGGGGCTGGCCGTCTGGCCGACCAGCCTGCTGATACAGATTCGCAAGGTCAACACGCTGGAGCTGGAGCCTCTGGTCGAAGGGTTGATCACGCTGCGCTCACGCTGAGTGTCTTCATGGCAAGAACGCTGTCGCCGTACTCCAAACGTTCGGCGCGAGGCGTCCGGCTGCCTCTGCGGCCACCCATGACAGGGACGTAGAAACTGGATTCCGCACTGCCCACAACCAAAACAATTGGCATCAGGAGCCTTTGTCATGAGTTCATCCCATTCGCTTCAAAGCGCAGGACAACTGGAAACACGCGGCATCGAACCGGTCCCGGAAAACGAGTGCAACGGCCATCCGCTGCAACTGTTCTGGGTCTGGTTTGCTGCCAATATCAGCATTCTCGGTTTGCCGTTGGGCGCCACACTGGTGGCCTTTCGCGGGCTGTCGATCTGGCAGGCGATCATCGTCGCCATCCTCGGCGCGGCAGGCTCGTTTGCCGTGGTCGGGGTGATTTCCATCGCCGGCCGCCGTGGCCGGGCACCGAGCCTGACCCTGTCCCGGGCGATCTTCGGTGTACGCGGCAATATCGGCCCGACCATCGTCTCGCTGATGTCGCGCCTGGGCTGGGAGACGGTCAACACCACCACGGCCGCCTTCGTGTTGCTGTCACTGTGCTCGATCCTGTTCCATACCCCGGTCGAGGCCAAGAGTGCGCCGGGCCTGACCCTGGTGTTCATCGCCATCTTCGTATTGCTGACTCTGACCGTCTCGGGCCTGGGCCATGCGACGCTGTTGGTCATCCAGAAATGGGCGACCTATATTTTCGGCGCGCTGAACGTAATTGTCGGCGGCTTCCTCATCGCCCATATCGACTGGACAGCGGTCTTCAATGCCACTCCGGCGCCGCTCAGCGCCATGATCATCGGCGTCGGCACCATGGCCGCAGGCACCGGTATCGGCTGGGCCAACGCCGGGGCCGACATGTCGCGCTACCAGCACCGCAGCGTCAAGGCCACACGCCTGGTGGCGTCGGCGGCGTTCGGCGCGGGCATTCCGTTGATTCTGCTGATCACCCTCGGTGGCCTGCTGTCGGTGGGCAACAACGACTTGGCCTCGGCCACCGACCCGATCATCGCCATTCGCGAGCTGCTGCCGACCTGGATGGCCGTGCCGTACCTGATCACCGCTTTTGGTGGCCTGCTGCTGTCGAACAACCTGTCGGTGTACTCGGCCGGCCTGACCACCCTTACCCTTGGGCTGAAGATTAAGCGCGTGCACGCGGTGATCGTCGATATCGTGGCGATCTTCGCCGGTTCGATTTACTTCATGCTGATCGCCGACAGTTTCTACGGTCCGTTCATTACCTTTATCTCGATGCTGGCCGTGCCGATCACCGCCTGGGTCGGGATCTTCGTGGTGGACCTGATTCATCGCCATTACTACTCGCCCAAGGACCTGATGAATGTCTCGCCCGGCAGTGCCTACTGGTACAAGGGCGGCGTCGAATGGCGCGCGCTGGGTGCCTGGGCCCTGGCGATCGTCTTGGGTTTCAGCTTCACCACCGTCGCTACCACCGCCGACAATGTGCTGTTTCGCGGGATCCTGTCCGACTCCTGGCTGGGCCATAACGGCCTGGGCTGGATCGTGACCTTCCTGGTGGCCGGTGGGGTTTATGCCATGCTCGGCGGCGCTCGCGATCGCCGGGCGTTTGCCGAAGAGATTCAACATGCCCGCTAGATTGCTGCATACCGGACAGGTCGTGGTTGACCTGGTCATGGACCTGGACCACCTGCCCAGCTCGGGCGGCGACGTGTTGGCCAGCTCGGCACGTTTCGAAGTCGGTGGCGGTTTCAACGTGATGGCCGCTGCCGCTCGTAATGGCATGCCGGTGGTCTACCTGGGCCGCCATGGCACGGGGCGTTTTGGCGACCTGGCGCGCCAGGCCCTGAGTGCCGAAGGCATCGAAGTCACCGCCGCTGTTGATACCGGGCAGGACACCGGCTTGTCCGTGGCGCTGATCGAGCCGTCCGCCGAGCGTTCGTTCATTTCCTATGTCGGCGCCGAAGGCGGGCTGTCCGTGGCGGATCTGCACGGTGTCACGGTGCGGGCCGAGGACTACGTGTACGTCAGTGGCTACAGTCTGTTGCATGAAGGCAAGGTCGAGAGTCTGTTGCAGTGGCTCAAAGCCTTGCCCGAGGGCACCTGTGTGGCGTTCGATCCGGGGCCGCTGGTCAATTCGCCTGACAGTGCGCAGATTCAGGCGCTATTGCCCTTGATCAGCCTGTGGAGCAGCAATCGTGAAGAAGCACTGCGCTTCAGCGGCTGTGCCGATATCGCCACGGCACTGGACCGTCTGAGTGCCTGGCTGCCGGAAAGTGCATTGATTGTGTTGCGCGATGGCCCGCAAGGCTGCTGGTTGCGCCAGCAGGGCCAGACCCGACAGGTTCGAGGGTTCCCGGTGACGGCGGTGGACACCAATGGCGCGGGCGATGCCCATGCCGGTGTGTTGCTGGCGAGCCTGGCGGCCGGTTGCTCCGCTGAACAAGCCGCCTTGCGCGCCAACGCCGCCGCCGCCATTGCCGTGACCCGGCGCGGGCCTGCGACGGCGCCGGGGAGTGATGAGGTGTTGGCGTTGGTGACGACATCCCGGCCCTGATGCAATTTGATGTGGGACCGGCTGCAGCGGGGAAGAGGGTGGGTCACAGCCAGGTGTTGAATGTACTGGTGTCTTCCCGGCTGAAGCCGGTCCCACAGGTTTGCATTCCATTGCTGGGACGGTGTTACACCGTCAGCGAATGATCAACCATCGCAGCAATCACTTCGATCTGGTGCAGGATGCTGAACATTTTCTGCCGGGCACTGCCATCGAGGCTTTCACCGAATTCATCGGCGGCGATCTGCACGCTACGCAGCATGTCGGACGCGTGGTTCAGGGCTTGTTGCTGAGTCAGTGAAGGGTGGGCAATGAGGCGGGGTGGATCGGGGATGATTTTGTCCATGGGTAAAACTCTTGTGGATTTCCGGGAGCCGACACCTCTCGCTACCAACGATGGGTGGCGGCCGTACGCAGGTTGGTAGATCCGGTCACAAGCACCCGGCTCGCCCGAAGGCGACATGCGCACGGCCACCAAAAAATGGCCGCGGAACGCGTCTCGCAGAAGGAGACATCCCGTGCTTGTGAACATCAGATCTACCAAATCTGATCGCTGATTTTGCAGCGACCGCGCAAGGGTAGAGAGCTGAATTCATCGAAACAAGGGCTCGGGATTTTCTAGGAAATTTCACTCAAGAGAAAGAGAGGCGTCTTGCTATCGGTGGTGAAAATGACAGCAAAAATGCCACGCAGAGCTCAGATAGGAATGAGCATTGATGTGGGAGCCGGCTTGTCGGATCGCCGCACCGTGGCGATCAAGTGCGAAGCGCTCGCAATGGCATCGGTGGCTGATTCGCTAGGTGGCTTCCACAGTCAGATTTTCAGCGCCAACGTTCGCCGAGCAAGTCTGCCAAAAAAGTAGCCGATTAGGTGTGTTGTCTCTTGTGACGAGCCAAGCTGGTCGATTGTGTATAACGTTTTCCGCATCCAGGTACATCGCACGCAAATCGGCGTTCTCCGGTATGCGTTCTCTTGTGCAGGCCCAAACTGCTACTTTGGGTAAACAGTTTCCCGCACCCAGGTACGTTGCACGCATAGGAACGTTGTCCGGTGTGGGTTCTGCTGTGTTCTGTCAACACAGACGACGTTTTAAAGCTTTGTCCACAGCCCGTCACCAGACACTCAAAGGGCCTTTCTCCGGTATGCGTTCTCTTGTGTCTGGTTAAAGTAGTCGAGTCTGTAAAGCTTTGGCCGCATCCTGGGACCTCGCAGGCATAACGTTTTTCCCCAGTGTGAGTTCTCTTGTGCCTGTTAAAGTTGCTTGGATCTGAAAAAACTTTGCCGCAACCAGTGAACGAGCACTTATAGGGTATGGCTCCAGGGTGCGTTTTCCTGTGTTTCGTCCAACTGCTCTTGTGCACAAAGCTTTCCTTGCATCCTGGCTGGTCACAAATAAATGAGCTGGGCGGTAGCATCGCGCCGGGCTGAGTCGTGCTTGCTGTCGCAGGTACATGATATTGGCGAGGATCCAAGCCTATCTGATAAGAAAAGCCTGGCAGAGGCCCTGTCAGGGCTTCTGGTTCCGGTAAATCCAGTTCATCTAAATCGTCAGGAAAACGAACGCTGCTGGAGATGGACGCAACAGATGGAGTGGGAGACGGCGCGGGTGACGGGAACAGCAGATCTTCAGGAATCACTGTCTGCATACTTTGCACTGCATTGGCTGTATCCGGGTTGAATCTGCCGGAGAGCGCGTCCAGCACAAACGACCTAACGTCTTCAGGATCAATATCCTCCGGCTCCAGATCCGACCCCACCTGCCCATCCAGGTCCACCCGCGTCACCGGGTTATTGCCGACAAACCCAAACAGATTCAGCCCATCCACCGCCCCCGCAGGGTCGGGGTTGAGCCAGCGGTGCAGCCACGGCGCCAGATAACGCAGGCCGTAGTAATACAGCCCAGTTGCATCACGTTCCTTACCGCTGTAGCGCCGGGTCTTGAACGACACTTCCAGAGCATTACGCGCGGCCAGCAGCGCAGTGGCGCCAAAGGGAAAATACTCTTCGCGGCTGCACAGCAAGCCAGCGGCATCGGTTTCCAGGGTGATCGAGCCCAGGTGATTATCGAAGGTGTAATACAGTTGATCGTTGGGCATGCCCTCAGGCGGAGAGTCGTCCCAGTGCAGCAGGCGGATATTGTTGCGGCCTGCTTCGATAGTGATCATTTGCCAGCTATGGCCCGTTGCGCTGTCGGTATGCAACTCGATCCCCGGCAGGTAACGGGTCTCGGCGACATGATTGACGCCGTGGGCCAGTTGCGTGGTGTATTTGCGTTGGCGCTGACCTCCGCCGCCGTACACATAGCGCTCGCTGTCGTCATTGCCCTGAGTGCGCTTTACCGTCACCACGCGCTGCAACTGATTGCGCGCATCCCACTCCAGCGGCTGCCCGGTTTGCAGTTCCCGGACATTGCCATTGGCGTCGAAGGCGTTTTCGATCTGTTCGCTATCCAGGCCTTCACGCCAGGGCAGGGCTTTGTTAGATATATCTGACACTTCCATACGCAGGCTGTGTTGCTGGTTATTCTGGCCGCTGTGTTGCATCAACAGCAGATTGCCAGCGCTGTCGTAGTCATAGTGCCGGGTGTACGCACCGATCAAGCCTGGGTCAACGGGATGGTCGATAAGCTCGGGCAAGTCCGGACCGTTTCCGGCGCCCAGGCGTTCACGGCCGGTGGCCTGGATCAGTTGATATAAGGTGTCGTAGTCGTAGGTATTGATTGGCTCAATGCGACGATTGGCGTGATAGAGGGTGTCGATACTCCGGTCTTCATGACGGATGACATTGCCCACCGGGTCGTAGTCATAGCGCAGGTCCTGCAACTTTGTTGCCTGCCGATGGCACTGTAAGCGCATTAAGTAACCACTGGCTGGATCGTACTCCGTGAGGGTCACCAGGCCGTTGCCTGCCGACTGACGCTCAACCTGGGCAAAGGCGTTGTAGCGTATTTCGCTCACCAGCGTATGCACTGTTGAGAGTCCGGCAGGTTGCAGCTCACTGCGGGCCAGGCGCCCGGCAACGCTGTAGTGCTGTTGCAGGCAATTGCCCTTTGCATCGATCTGTTCGAACAGCTCGCCGCTGGCCAGGTAGCGCCGTTGGGTGGTCAGTCCCTCGCCGGGCTCCAGCAGCGCATCGTGTGCGGGCATATTGTCGGGCCAGTTCGGCGTATCCAGTGCGATCAGGAAGTGCTGGCGTTCCTGCTGCATCAATCCGTTGAGGTCATAAGAGAGAAAATGCCGGGTGCCCGCCGGATCGTCATGGCGCAGGCAGCGGTTGCAGAGGTTGTGATCTGCGTCGGCATCCGCAGCCCCGTAGCTGAAGCGCTCTACACAGCCTTCATTTTCAAAAATCGCCGTTGGCCGCCGCAAGGCGTCGTACTCCACCTCGGCGTGGCAACCCCTGCTATCCCAACTGTCCTGACGCAAGCCATCTTCGCCAACCAATTCGACGCGCCAACCGGCATCCACACTGTCACTGGCCAGTACCCGACCTGACAGGCTGAAAACCGCGCTCAGGTTGTTGCGCCCGGCCTCGCCCTGAGCGAAAAAGCGCGGGTCCTGATGCTGCACCGGGCGCCCGGCGGAATCGAAGCGATGGTGAGTGATGCGTGGTTCAGCAGCAGTGGCTGCATCGTTGCGATGCCATGCGACATCCCGCACTGCCGGCCCGCGTGGGTCGATGACGGTAAGGGTTGGGGTATGGCGGTGCAGGGCGGATGACATGGTGTGGCTGACGGAGATTGAGGGTCTGTTATCAGTTTAGTCAGCGGATATGGGGAAAGATTTGAGGCGGTTCCGTTAGTCGGTCGGGGTTAGATCGATTGGCGATAGTGGTGAGGCGAAGGTTTTACTATCGGGTCGCAAAACCACGCCCGAATTGCACCGCAGAATTCAAATTGCAATGAAACTCTCTGGGAGCAAGCTTGCCCGCGAAGAGACCGGTTAATCCGATACATTATCTGCGGCTGAAAAATAGCCTTCGCGGGCAAGCCTTGCTCCCACGCGATATCAACCTCAGCGCGCAATCTTGTCCACATGTATCTCCAGCTTCTTCAGCCGATACCACAGGCTGCGCTCGGAGATGCCGATCAGTTGTGCGGCGGCGGCCTGGACGCCGTTGGTTTCTTGCAGGGCGGCGAGGATGTAGGCTTTTTCCACTTCTGCCAATGCGGCGTCGAGGTCCTTGGGGATGCCGGGGCCGTCGCTGAGGATCGCGGCGGCGCTGTTGCTGACGGGCCTGGCGCCGAACAGATAGCCCGGCAAATCCTGCTCTTCGATGGTGTGGCTGGCAGCGACGATGGTGGCGCGTTCGACGCAGTTCTGCAGCTCGCGGATATTGCCCGGCCAAGGGTAGCTGGTCATGGTCAGCAGGGCGTCGGCGCTGAAGCCGGTAATGCGCTTGCCCGCCGTGGCGCCGAGGATATGGGCGAAATGCCGGGCCAGGGGGGCGATGTCTTCGACCCGCTCGCGCAGGGCGGGCAGGGGAATCGGGAAGACGTTGAGGCGGTAGTACAAATCCTCACGAAATTCCTTTTTCGCCACGGCTTCGAGCAGGTCTTTGTTGGTTGCGGCGATCACCCGCACATCGACCTTGCGCTCGCGGGGGTCGCCTACCGGTTCGATCACCCGTTCCTGCAAGGCGCGCAGAATCTTGGCCTGCAAGGCCAGGGGCATGTCGCCGACCTCATCGAGAAACAGCGTGCCCTTGTCCGCTTGCTGGAAGCGCCCGATGCGGTCGGCCACGGCGCCGGTAAAGGCGCCCTTGCGGTGGCCGAACATTTCGCTTTCCAGCAGGCCTTCGGGGATGGCCGCGCAGTTCACCGCAACGAAGGGTTTGTCGGCGCGGTTGCCATGCTTATGGATGGCCCGGGCGACCATTTCCTTACCGGTGCCGCTTTCGCCGGTGAGCAGGATGGTGGCGCTGCTTTCCCGTACCGAATCCACCGCCTGCAAAACGCGACGAAAGGCTGGGCTTTCGCCGACCAGGCTGTCGATCTGTTGATGCTCGTCGAGTTCGGCGCGCAGGCGCTGGTTGTCGCGCAGGATGTCGCGAAACTGCAGGGCCTTGCTGACGGTGATATCCAGCTCGTCGATATCGAAGGGCTTGCTGATGTAGTCGAAGGCACCGTTGCGCATCGACTGCACGGCGTTTTTCACCGTGCTGTAGGCGGTCATCACGATCACTGGCAAGTGCGGGAAGCGCACTTTGATTTCCGCCAGCAATTGCGGGCCGTCCATGCCGGGCATGCGCCAGTCGCTGATAACCAGGTCGATCTCTTCGCGCTCCAATACGGTCAGCGCGTGCAGGCCGTTGCCTGCGGTGAACACCTGGATGCCGTTCTGGCTCAGGGCCGAGGCCAGCAGGTCGCAGAGCTTGGGCTCGTCGTCCACCACCAGCACGTTATGACTCATGAGGGCTTTCCTTCATCGCTGTGTTCATGGTTGGGCAGGTACAGATTGAACGTCGCCCCGGCGCCGGGTTCGCTGACGCATTCGATGCGCCCGCCGTGGTTTTCCATGATCGAGTAGACCTTGGCCAGGCCCAGGCCGGTGCCCGAGGCCTTGGTAGTGACAAAAGGCGTGAAGATGCGTTCCAGCATATCGGCTTCTATGCCCTGACCGGTATCGGTGACGCTGATCACGGTATAGGGCGCTTCGCTGGCGATGCTGAGGATCAAGTGCCCGCCGCCGGGCATGGCGTCGATGGCGTTGAGCACCAGATTCAGGCAGGCCTGAGTCAGCTGGCGGCCATCGACATAGATCATCGCGTTGCGATCCTGTTCGACGATGCTGGCTTCGACATGGTGGGTCTGCAGCTCAGGCGCACAGAAACCCAGCAGATCCTCGAGCAGCGGGCGCGCCAGTTGTGTCGAGCGAATGGGCGCACTGGGGCGGGCGAAGTCGAGGAAGTCGGTGATCAGATCGTTGATCCGGGTGACTTCGCTGATCACGTATTCCAGATGGCGCATATCGGTTTCCGGCAGGCTGGCGCGGCGGTGCAGCAGTTGCGTGGCGGTCTTGATGATGCCCAGCGGGTTGCGGATCTCGTGGGCCAGGCCCATGGCCACTTCACCCAGGGTGTGCAGGCGGTCGCGGCGGCGCAGCTGGGATTCCAGATGTTGCAGCTCGCGCAGGCGTTCGGTCATGTGGTTGAAGGTCACGCTCAGTTCGGCCAGTTCATCGCTGCCGATGACTTCCACCTGTTGGTGATAGTCACCGGCGGTGACCGCGCGCACGCCAGCCGACAGACCGCGCAGGGGCAGGGTCAGGCGCCGGGAAATCAGCCAGCCGACACTCAGGGACAAGGCCGAACCGACCAGCAGGATCAGCACGAACAGGTTGGTCTGGTTGACCAGCCCGACCAGGCTCGAATGGCGTAACAGGCCGCTGAACACCACGCCCTGCATCTCGCCGCTGTCATTGAAGATCGGCGAATACAGGCCGCTGTAGCGCGAGGTGGACTGTTCGCTGGCGGCTTTGGTGTCGCGCAGGATCTGCTCGATCTTGTGCGGCACCAAGGCCGGGTGATCCTCGAAACGCTGGGTCGAGAACACTTCGCCGAAACCGACCTTGTTGCTCAAGTACAGGCGCAGGTCCAGAGAGTGCACGTCGGCCACACTGGTGAGAAAACTGTCGTCCAGGTAAGTGGTGATCAGCAGCTCGTAATCGATGCCATCCTCGGTGGTGTGGAAGGTGGAAACGACGGCGCCGACCTGGGTGCCGCCGTTCTGCAGGGTCTGCAGCACGGCATTGGGCGCCAGGCTGATCTGCGCGACCACATCGTCGGGCGCTGTGGAATAGATCACTTTGTGATCGCTGGTGCGGATCAGCGCAACCACATCGATGCCCATGGCTTGGGCCGTGTCGGCGATCATCCGGTCGTGCTTGCTGCCCATGTGCACCACCGGGTGGGTGTAGGTCAGGAACAACTGCGCGACCCGGGCGTTGTCGCGAAGGATCTCGCTGATCTCATCTTCGACGATGCGCGTCGACTCCTGCAGCCAGATGCGCACGTTGCTTTCGAAAATCTGCGACAGGGTGGTCGCCGCCAGTTCTGCGGCGATCATCGTCGGAATGACGCTGACGAGCCAGAACGCCAGGACCAGCTTGCGTTGCACGCTCCAGCGCGACAGGGAGAAAAATGTTTCGTTGGTCCGGGTCTGGTTCTCAGTCTGAGTCATCAATGTTCGCTTATTGCCGCCGCCATGGCGGGATCGTGTCGGTCGGGGCGGATGATCAGTTTGACCAGCTTGAGCAGGTTGTTGAGCAGCCAGTTGCGATGACGGAAGAACAGCATATTGCCCTCAAATCGGCAACCGTAACGGATCTTGTTGGCGTAACCGGCCTGGCCGGCTTCGTAAACGGGAATGCGATGCTGGATACAGTAGTCGACATTGGCCAGCCAACTGCGTGCGTACAGGTTATGTCCGCGGGTGTGCTGCGGGTCATGGGCGAAGAACTTGTCGATCAGGCGCCGTTCGTCCAGCAACATCAGGTTGAAGGCCACCAGTTGTTCATCGACCCAGTACAGCACACAGACCGCGCGCTCTTCGAGCTGTTGCAGGATGCCGGTGAAATAGTCTGGCCCCAGGCGTTCGAATTGCAGGTCGCTGCGGGCCAGGGTGGCTTCGTACAGGCGCATGATGTCCGCCAGCACGTCGTCGATGTTGTGTCGCCACTCGATACGCGGCGCCGGCCCGCGCAGGATCCGGCGCAGGTCCTTGCGCGTGGATTTGCCCAGGGAGCCAAGGTACGCCTCGATGGAGCCGAACTGCACCGGCAAGGTTGAACTGGGCAGGCTGGGCATCGATTGCAGCCCGGCGTCACGGCAGGTCTGTACCCAGTGCTCGTCGGCAATGGGCGCATCCTTGACCGCCAGCAGGCCGATGCCAAAGCTGTCGGCGTCCCGACGCGCCAGTCGCAGCAGTTCGCTGAGCAGATGTCGACGCTGATGCGCAGGCACGCTGCTGGCAGTACCGGCATTGCATTGCTCGGCCACGGGTGAACCGATGCAGTACAGCGACACCTGTAAGGCGCCGGGCCACAGGCTCTGGAGCTTTTCGGTCAGGCGCTTGCCCGCGCCCTGCATGGTGGTGTCGAGGCTGTAGTGGGTGATAAAGGCCGGGGCCACCGCGAGCAGTAACGGTCCTTCAAACAGCGCCAGATAGCGCCAGCGAAACTCGGCAATACCGGCTTTTTCCACTGCCAGGTAGTAGTCCCAGTCTTCCAGGGAGCCAGGGAAGCAATCGTTCCATTGTTCGCGGTCGATGTCCTGGATGCTGGCGAATGCTTGAGCAGTGATCATTAGTAGTCAGGCCAGTTGTCGCTGTTCATGGAAAGGCGTCGCCTGGGCCTCGCGACTGGTGGCAGCGGTGCGGGTCTCGATGAAACTGGCGCTCAGGGCCACTACTTCGCGGTACTGCAAATCGACCGTGATCATGTGATAGCAGTTATCCAGCAGCACCTTGACCACCGGGCCGCCAATGCGCCGTTCGATGTAGTCGGCGTTCCAGCGGCTGGTGATGTCGTCTTCACTGGAGTGCAGCACCAGGGTCGGCGTGGTGATCGTCGGCATGCGTCGCTTGACCACCGCAATCAGCCGATGCAGTTCGCGCACGCTGACCCCGGACATGGTCAACAGCCCGGCATTGCTGCTTTCGCCGTCTTTCATCTGCCGTTCGACGATGGCCCGCAGGCGCGGGTTCTTGATGCCATAGGGCGGTTTTTCGTTGAAGCGGCAGATATGCACGCCAAACGGAATCGCCATGAAAATATGGGTGAACTTGGCGGCGAACGGCATGTTCCAGCCGTCGTAGCGCAAGGTGGTGGAATACAGCAGCAGCCCGGCGATCTGCCCCGGATGCTCGGCGGCCATGTGCATGGACATCACCGCGCCCATGGACAGCCCGCCGACGAAGACCTGCTCGTGACGCGCGCGGATACCGACGAAAGCGCGGCGGGCGCTTTCGTACCAATCGGTCCAGACCGTGCGTTGCAGGTCGTCGTTGTTGCCGCAGTGCCCGGCCAGGGTTGGCACGTATACCGTGCAACCCCGGTCTGCCAGGCCCTGGGCCACCCGACGCAACTCCGTCGGGGTGCCCGTAAGGCCGTGGATCAACAGCACCGCGACGCGACCATCGCCAAGCACGAAACCGGCATCGCCTTCGCCCATGTCGATCGCGGCGTCGTTCATCGTTTCATGGCCCGGTGCAGCAGGCGGTCGAGCAGGGCCAGGCCCAGGTCGATTTCGGCATAGCTGATTTCCAGCGACGGGGCCAGGGTGATGACGTTCTTGTAGTAGCCGCCCACGTCGAGGATCAGGCCCAAGCGCTTGCCGTCGATTTCGATGTCGCCCTTCATGCCTTCGTCGACCATGAAGTCCAGGGTCGCCTTGTCCGGGGTGAAGCCGTCCGGACCGCAGATTTCGCAGCGCAGGGCCAGGCCCAGGCCGTCGACGTCGCCGATGATCGGGTAGCGCTTCTGCAGGTCCTGCAGGCCGGCCAGGAAGTATTTGCCCTTCTCCATGACCATCGCGCCGTAGTCGATCTCGGAAGTCATCTTGAACATTTCCAGGCCCACGGCAGTGCCCAGCGGGTTGGAAGCGAAGGTGGAGTGGGTCGAGCCTGGCGGGAAGATCTTCGGGTTGATCAGCTCTTCACGCGCCCAGATGCCGCCCAGCGGGTTGAGGCCGTTGGTCAGCGCCTTGCCGAACACGATCACGTCGGGTTTGACGTCGAAGTGTTCGATGGACCACAGCTTGCCGGTGCGATAGAAGCCCATCTGGATTTCATCGACCACCATCAGGATGCCGTGCTGGTCGAGGACCTGCTTGAGCTCGCTGTAGAAGTTCATCGGCGGAATCACATAGCCGCCGGTGCCCTGGATCGGCTCGACGTAGAAGGCGGCGTATTCGCTCTGGCCGACTTTCGGGTCCCACACGCCGTTGTATTCAGTCTCGAACAGACGGGCGAATTGCTTGACGCAGTAGCTGCCGTATTCTTCCTTGGTCATGCCTTTGGGGCCGCGGAAGTGGTACGGGAACGGGATGAATTGCGCGCGCTCGCCGAAGTGGCCGTAGCGGCGGCGGTAGCGGTAGCTGGAAGTGATCGACGAAGCACCGAGGGTGCGGCCGTGGTAGCCGCCTTCGAAAGCGAACATCAGGCTCTTGCCGTTGCTGGCGTTACGCACGACTTTCAAAGAGTCCTCGATGGACTGGGAACCGCCGACGTTGAAGTGCACGCGACCGTCGAGGCCGAACTTCTTCTTGGCATCCACTGCGATGTGTTCCGACAGCTCGATCTTGCCTTTGTGCAGGTATTGGCTGGCAATCTGCGGCAGGGTGTCGATCTGTTGTTTCAGCGCATTGTTCAGACGCGGGTTGGCGTAGCCGAAGTTGACCGCCGAGTACCACATTTGCAGGTCGAGGTAGGCCTGGTCGCTGGTGTCGTAGACATACGAGCCTTCGCAACGGCTGAAGATGCGCGGCGGATCGATGTAGTGGACGGTGTCGCCGAAGGAGCAGTACTTGGCTTCTTTTTCCAGAAGAATCTGGTCTTCGGGGGTCGCGATGCGGATATCAGACATGGTGGAAGAGTTCCTGCTGTTCAAGAGGGAGACGAGTGACCGCTGGGGTGATGCTCTGCGGCAACAGGGCCAGCAGCGCGGGTAGTTCGGCGAAGGAGTCGAAGCGGACGTGGGGGATGCCATTGCGCTCGCAATAATCGGCCAGGCTGTTCTTGGCGAAGACGAAGTCGGCGGTCGAAGCGACGCACATATCGGACTTGCCGTCACCGATCACCAGCACGCGTTTGCCCTGCGGGGTGGACTTGCATTTGCAGTTGCCCGAGGCTGCGCGGCAGGCGTCGCTGGCGTAGGGGAAGACGATGCGCCAGCTGTCCTGATCGACCTGGCGCAGGCCGTTGGCGATGATCGGCAGCAGCGGGCAGTCGTTGCGCGAAAGGATGCGCGCGATGCCTTGCTCGAGACCGTCACTGACCACTGCCAGGCTGGCGCCACGGCCCATGACCAGATCGACGAAGGCTGAGAACGCCGGGTCGATTTCCACGCTGTCGAAGTGTTCGAGCAATTGCGCCGGGTATGCCTTGACCAGCGCCAGTTGGCGGCTGAGACATTCACGGGAGCCGATCTGGCCGGACAACCATTCTTCTTCGATAGCTTCCCAGCTCGGATCAGCGAACCTTTCCAGGATGCTGTCGATCACGTCGGTCCGGGTGATGGTACCGTCGAAATCACACACGATATGCCAGTGCATCATCTGCATTTGCCTATGTTGATTAAGGCGCTCATTGCGCTGTCGGAAGGGGTAGAGCAGGGACTGTGCCAAAGGGCCGAAAGCCAGCAGGGCTGGGCCCTTGCCGAGGTTGAAGGGGAAAAGGAGGCGGCGAAGCTACAATTTTTGTAGCTCGCTACAAACAACATCAGTGCTTGCGCAGGACGGGGCGGGTGGTGATTGATGCCGTCATGTTCAACTGCCCGAGGTCTTGTCCATGCCGCCGTTCAAACACGCGCTGCCATTGCTATGCGCCTTGTTTTTCAGCGCTTTCGCCCATGCCGACGAGGTCTCGGACACCCTCGACAACCTCGGCCTGGGCGGCCTCAAGGGCATGGCGGGCGCGGGCTATGCCTATCGGCCCTACGACCCCACGGCCAGCCATTACGAGTTCAAGCCGATTCCCTATCTGGACCTGAGCCTGGGCAGCATTGACCTGGACTCCGAAGACGGCCTGTCGTGGAACGCCCTCAAGCTCGACGGCTGGAGCGCCGGGCCGTTCGTCAACTACGTGCCGGGCCGCGATGGCGACGATCAGCTGCGTGGCCTGCGCAATGTGCCGGGGATGGGTGAGGTCGGTGGCTTTGTCGAGTACAGCCCGTTCGAAGGCCTGCGCGCCTTTGCCCGCACGGGCCATACCTTCGGTGGCGCCAGTGGTCAGGGCGGCATGCTGGCGCAGCTTGGCAGCGAGGCGGATTACCCGTTGGGCCCGCAGAACATGGGTATTTTTGGCGGTACGACAGTCACCGCGCATTACGCCAATGCCGAGCAGACCCGGACCTTTTTCGGCGTCAGCCAGCAGGAGTCGGCGGCCTCGGGCATTCGTCCTTACCGCGCCAGCGGCGGTCTGCAGGACATTACCCTGAGCCAGAGCGCGGCTTTTCCACTGGTGGGGAATTGGTCGCTGCTGACCAGTGTCAGTTGGGTTCACCTGACTGATTCTGCGGCCGACAGCAGTATCGTCAAACAGCGCGGCAGTGCCGATCAGGGCGAGGTGGATGCGGCGCTCGCCTACCACTTCTGAAGATTGGTCTGACGTTTGCAATGGCCCTGAAAGACTCATCATTTCGAGGTGGTTTTTCATGGCTCGTCCCGTTTACCGCTGGCTCGCCCATTCGCTCTGGGACCTGATCCCGATTGCCATGGGCCTGGCGCATTTTGCTTTCGTGGTCTGGCTGGTTGCGGCCTTCCACAGCCTGTCGTGGTGGGCCCTCGTGCCCCTGGCGCTGCTGTATGCCGTGAGCCTGTCGTGGAGCATCAACAGCATTTCCCACAACCAGATTCACAATGCCTACTTCACAGCGCCGTGGATGAACCGCGCGTTTGACCTGCTGCTGTCGGTGACCATCGGCTTTTCCCAGACCCTGTACCGCGATATCCACAACCGCCATCACCGCGGCAACTCTGATCTGCCCGACGCTCGGGGCGAAACCATCGACCCGCTGTCGATCTACAAGCATGGCCGTGACGGCCAGCCGGAAGCACTCTGGAGTTACGTGTTCCTCAGCATGTTCCGCGACGATCCCAAGGCGTTCTACGAGGAAATGCAGCGCAAGCGCCCGGCCGATGCGCGCTGGGTCAAAGTGGAAATCTACCTGACCATCGCCTTCTACATCGGCCTGGCGTTCTATGACTGGCAGGCGGTCCTGCTGCTGTTGCCGTTCTGGTATCTGGGCCAGTCGCTGTCGTCGCTCAATGGCTATTACGAACACCTGGGTGGCAACCCCGAACTGCCGATTGCCTGGGGCGTGAGTTCATACAGCGTGCTGTACAACCTGATCTGGATGAACAACGGCTACCACGCCGAACACCACTACCGGCCGAAAATGCACTGGACCCGGGTCAAGGCGTTTCATCGGCAGATCCGCGAGCAGCAGCGCGAGGCGGGGGTGAAGGTGATGCCGGTGTCTCATGGGTTGGGGTTTTTGTTGCGCAGGTAATCCAGCGGCAAGCCTCGTTCTGTGGGAGCGAGGCTTGCCCGCGAAAGCTATGTTTCTGACTCAGACGATCTTTCGGACGTACTAACCAATTCGCGGGCAAGCCTCGCTCCCACAAAAGCTACTGCGGCTATCCGTTATCCCCCTCTGCCAACAACGCAATCCCGCCAATGATGATCCACACCCCTACCCAGTGCAGCCAGCTGATGTGCTCGCCAAGGCCCAGCCAGGAGCCGAGCAGCACGCCGACGAACACCAGTGAACTGAGGGGGAAGGCCACGCTCAGGTGGGTGCTGCGCAGGATCAGCATCCAGATCAGGAACGACGCCGCGTAGCAGCCCACCGCGACCAATACCGCCGGGGTAGTCAGGGCGGTGATCAGCCAGTTCAGGCCGAAGCTCATGTTGGTCAGGTCATCGCCGCCCAGCTTCATGGCGATCTGTGCAGTGCTTTCGCTGGTGATCAGCATGGCCCACAGGGCAACACTGGTGCTGCGCTTGGCCAGCCAGTTATGGGTGGTGGAAGGGCTCATGATGGATTCTTCGTTCATTGCGTTCAGCCTCCAGTGGCGATGACCAGCATGACGCCGCCGGTAATGACCAGCGTGCCCAGCCAGCGGCGGCGGCTGACGGCTTCGCCGAGGACCAGGCGCCCGGCCAGGACTACGCCGCAGTAACTCAGGCTGGCCGCCGGAAACGCCACGCTGAGCGGGGCGACGGATAACACTTCCAGCCAAACCAGAAACTCGACGATGTAGGCCGCGATACCCGCCCACAGCAGCGGCGCGGCCATCAGTTGCAGCCAGAAACCGCGCAGGCGAAAGCCGCCGTCCTGCTCGGGCAGGCGATCCAGGCCGAGCTTGAAGGCCAGTTGGCCGATCACGTCGAGGAGGATGGAAAAAGCGATCAGCAGAATGATGGACGGGGTCATGCAAACACCTCTTCGAACAGGTCGATCAAGGCGCCGTTGGTATAGGCGTTGCGCAGGATATCCAGCTCGCTCCAGCGTTCGGCCGGGGGCTGATCGGACTTGGCTTCCCAGCGCTTGAGCGGGTTGCTGTAGGCCGGTTTGGCGAACTCGCCGCAGACATCGACGCCAATGACCCGCTTGCGCGCCGCCAGCAGGCACAACGCCTGCAAGAGGTGGGACAGACGCATACCGCCCTGATCCCAGTTGGTGGCGGCGTCTTCGCTGGCCAGCACGTCCTTGTCGATGGTGATCCAGATGGCCTCGGTGGGCAGGCTGTCGATCAACCTGGCGAGAAAGCGCGGCCAGTCCTGTTCGGCGAGGTTCTTCCAGTGCAGGTGGTTGTCGCGCTGCTGATGGCCGGGACCGTCGCCGATATACCCCCAGACTTTCGACGGCGCGTGCTGCCAGGGAAACAGCTGCAAGTCGCCGCGCTTCAAGGCACCGAGATTGCCGCCGCGCAACTGCGGGTTATGCAGGTCGTCGCTGCACGGGCCGAGGGTGACGATGCGCTTGATATTCGGCATCTTCAGCGCGCGGTTGACCCAGGAGCCGCAATGACGACGGGGCGCCAACTGAACCCAGTCGGGGTGATTGTCGAAGTGGATCAGGGTCACCGGTTCCGGCAGGTCGGTGAGGAACGCCGGCGTCAGATGGTGATAGTCACCGGAGCCGACAAAGTAGATTTCCGGCCGCTTGCCCACGGGCCGGGCGCGTTGTTGCAGGCGCTGGGCGAAGCGTCGGTAGTTTTTTTCCGTGGACCACAGGCGCAGTTTCGGGCCCAGTTCCAGCAAGTCGATGCGCGTGGCGCGGCCATCGGCCAGACGCTGCGCGATCGGCGCCTGGGCGGTCAGACTGTGGTCGAGATCGAGAATATTCAAAGGTCGGATTCACCTGTACCAATCCCGCTCAGACACCGGCTTTATTGAATATGAAAGCCGGCCGGGCGGGCCTGGGAGGGGTGAATGCAAGGGGTGGGCCAGCCTTTGTATTCAGGCCGAGAGCTGTTCGTTGGAGCGAGGCTTGCCCGCGAAGATAAAAACGCTGGGTGTCTGGCAAACCGCGTCGTTCTCTTCGCGGGCAAGCATCGCTCCAACAACGTTGACGGTTAATGCAGCCGAACCCAAATGGTCACCAACAGCGTCGCGGCGATCAGCCAGGCGAGAGCCGCCAGGGCCAGGGAGATCTCCAGACGCAGGCGATCGACCAGCAGGTACAGGGCGGCGAGGTAAACGAAGTAGGGGATGATCGACCACATGCCGAAGACGATGGTGGTCTTCAGGTCTTCCAGTGAGCGGCCCTTGCCGACAATGTAGTGGGCGATCAGGGCGAAGGTGGGGAACAGTGGCACCAGCCCTGCGATGTAGTAGTTTTTGGTCTTGGCCAGCATGGCCAGGATGACGACGACGGCGCCGCCGAGCAGTGCCTTTAAAATCAGATCCAAGAGAGGCAGCCTCTAGTTGCGAGCTTCGAGCTTCGAGCTTCGAGCTAAAAGCGATTAAGTGGTGTTTTTTCTTGCAGCTCGTAGCTCACAGCTGCCCTTCAACCCAGCCCATACTTCTTGACCTTGTCAAACAGGGTGGTCTTGGCCATCCCCAGTTCCTGACTGGCCTGGCTGAGGTTGCCGCCGCTGCGTTGCAGGGCGTCGCCGAGCAGGTTGCGTTCGAAGGCTTCCACGGCTTCGGCAAAGCCCAGACTGTGGCTTTCGTTTTGGCTGCCGCTTTTCTTGAAGGCGGGCAGGCCCAGGGCGTAGCGTTCGGCGACGTTGCGCAGTTCACGTACGTTGCCCGGCCAGTCGTGGCCCATCAGGGCTGACATGGTCTGTGAGTCCAAGGGCTGTGGCTCGCGGTCGAAGCGCAGGGACGACAGCTGCAGGAAGTGTTCGAACAGTTGCAGGATGTCTTCGCGGCGCTCGCGCAGCGGCGGCAGTTCCAGCGTCACGACATTGAGCCGGTAGTACAGGTCGCTGCGGAACTGGCTGGCGCGGCTCAACTGGTCGAGATCGGACTTGGTCGCGGCGATTACCCGGCAGTCCACGGCCACGCTCTGGTTCGACCCCAGGCGCTCCAGGGTGCGTTCCTGCAAGACCCGCAGCAGCTTGATCTGCAGGTTGATCGGCATGCTTTCCACTTCATCGAGGAACAGCGTGCCGTTGTGCGCGTGTTCGATCTTGCCGATGCGTCGCTTGCCTGCGCCGGTAAAGGCGTTGGCTTCGTGGCCGAAGATTTCCGATTCGAACAGGTTCTCCGGCAGGCCGCCGCAATTGAGGGCGACGAACTGTTGGGTGTGGCGGCGGCTGAAGTCATGCAGGCAACGGGCGACCAGTTCCTTGCCGGTACCGGTTTCCCCTTCGATCAGCACGTTGGCCGAGGTGTCGGCGACGTTGGCGATCAGGGCGCGCAGGTTCTGCATGGCCGGGGAGCGGCCGATGATTTTGCCTTCCAGGGAATCGCGCTCGGCCAGTTGTCTGCGCAGGGCAAAGACTTCCCGGGCCAGCCCGCGTTGTTCCAGAGCGCGGCGGGTGACGTCCACCAGGCGCTCGGGGGAGAAGGGCTTTTCCATGAAGTCGTAGGCGCCGTCGCGCATGGCATTGACCGCCATGGAGATATCGCCGTGGCCGGTGATCAGTACCACCGGCAGGCTGCGGTCCAGGGCCTTGAGCCGGGTCAGCAGTTCCAGGCCGTCGACGCCCGGCAGGCGGATATCACTGATGACGATGCCGGCGAAGTTTTCGCCGATGCGGCTCAGGGCCTCTTCGGCGCTGCCCACGCCTTCGCTGTGGATATCTTCCAGGGCCAGGGCCTGTTGGCAGCCGAGCAGGACATGGGGGTCGTCTTCGACGATGAGGACGGTTAGGTCGCCGTATTGGCTCATAGGATTGCACTCATGTCGGTTCGCCAGTCTGCGGCTCGGATATGGCTTGGACCAGTGGCAGGCACAGCACGAACGCCGTGCCGCCGCTGGCCGGGTGTTCGGCGCTCAGGCTGCCACCGGCCGCCGCAGCGAGGCTGGCGGACAGGGTCAGGCCCAGGCCCAGGCCTTGCTCGCCGGGCTTGGTGGTAAAGAAGGGTTCGAACAGGTGCTTGCGCGCTTCGGCGTCGATGCCATGGCCATTGTCGCGTACTTGCAGGCGATAGCGGCCGTCGACGATGGCGCCTTCGAGCCACAGTTCCGGCAGCGGTTGGGCCTGCATGGCATCCAGGGCATTGCCGATCAGGTTGACGAGAATCTGCTCCAGGCGCGTCTGGTCGATGCGCAAGGCAAGGTCGGAAAAGTCCTGATGCAGGGTCAGACCAAAGCTTTCCAGGCGTCCGGCGAGCAGACCCAGCGCCGCTTCCACGGCCTTGCCCGGCATGGCCTGGCCATGGTCCTTGCCATCGCCGCGCCGGGCGAAGGCGCGCAGGCTGGCGGTGATGCGGCCCATGCGGTCGACCAGATCGTTGATCGTGCGCAGGTTGGTGCTGGCGGTATCCAGGGCGCCGCGTTCGATGAAGCGTACGGTGTTGCCGGACAGGGTCCGCAATGCCGCCAAAGGTTGATTGAGTTCGTGGGCGATGCTGGTGGACATCTGGCCGATGGCTGCCAGCTTGCCGGCCTGGACCAGTTCGTCCTGGGCGCGGCGCAAGGTGTCTTCGGCCTGGCGCCGTTCGCGGATCTGCCCCTTGAGGCGTTCGTTGCTGGCGCGCAGGTCGGCGGTACGCTCGGCGATCTTGCGCTCTAGCTCATTGTTGGCGGCCTGCAGGGCTTCCCTGGCGGCAAGGCGGGTAGAGAGCACCTTGCGCCGCTCGTTCCAGGCAATCAGCAAAAACGCCACCAACGCGCAGGCCACGGCCACCAGCATGCCCTGGCTGCCGGCCTCGCGGCGCAGGTCTTCAAGGGGGGTGAGCAGGGTCAGGTGCCAGGGCGTGTCGCTCAACTGACGGGTCTGAGCCAGGTAGCTGACCCTGGTGTGTTCGGTATCAACGCTGGTGTTGGCCGGGAAGGTCAGTTTCTCCGCGCCTTCGGCCAGTGCCTCCCGCTCCAGTGGCACCAGTTCGTTCAGTGGCCACCAGTAGTATTGCAGGCTGCGCGCCAGGCGTTCCTTGATCTCCGGGGTCAGCGGGCGCACCGATTTGAGTTTTCGCGCCGGATCGCTGGAGAGGATGATGATGCCGTTTTCGTCACTGACGAAGGCTTCCAGACGCGCCCGTTGCCAGCGTTCTTCCAGGGCTTCGAGGCGCACCTTGATCACCGCGACGCCGATGATTTTGCCGTGCTCTTCCAGGCCATGGGCCAGGTAGTAACCGGGCTCGCCGGTGGTGCTGCCGATGCCGTAGAAACGACCGGGCAGGCCGCGCACGGCGTCCTGAAAGTAGGCGCGGAACGACAGGTCTTCACCCAGATAACTGTCGGCATCGCGCCAGTTGCTGGTGGCCAGTACCCTGCCGGTGGTGTCCAGCACGTAGATGGCCCGGCTGCGGCTGCGCCGGTTCAGGCCTTCAAGGTAATCGTTGACTTCGCGGCGCAGTTCGGGCGTCGGGTCCTTGAGCAGCATCGAGACGCTGGATTCCAGCTCCAGGACGCTGGGCAGGTAGGTGTATTTGTTGATTTCACTTTCAAGGGTACGGGCATGCAGCTCGAGCTGGCGTTCGCCGTTTTCGCTCAAGGCCTTGATGCCGTTGCGCTCGCTGACCAGATAGGCGGCATAACCCAGTGCGACCATCAGCAGGAGGATCAGCGGCGGCAGAAACAGGTGGCGTATCAGTCGGGGTTTCACGGCGAGTGATGGCGGCGTGGCGCGATAGAGAGGAGGGTCGCATTTCATCACAGTCATCCTGGCCCGAACAGCGGCCCGTGCAATGCCTTGCACGGACCACCGGGGTGGCAGGCTCTTTCGAGCCGGTGTCTTACAAAACTATGCGTATTGAGTCTTGTGGGACCGGCTTCAGCCGGGAAAGCATCGGTACTGGCGACAGAGATGCATCGGCAGCCCGACCGCTTTCCCGGCTGAAGCCGGTCCCACAATGTTGGTGCAGCTTCAATCAGTGTTGCAGGATCTTGGCCAGGAACTGCTGGGCGCGTTCGGAACGTGCGCTGACGTCACCGAAGAACTCTTCCTTGGCGCAGTCTTCGACGATCTGGCCCTTGTCCATGAAGATCACGCGGTTGGCCACTTTGCGGGCGAAGCCCATTTCGTGGGTCACGCACATCATGGTCATGCCTTCATGGGCCAGCTGGACCATGACATCGAGTACTTCATTGACCATTTCCGGGTCCAGAGCCGAGGTCGGTTCGTCGAACAGCATGACTACCGGGTCCATCGCCAGGGCACGGGCAATAGCGACGCGCTGCTGCTGACCGCCGGACAGTTGGCCGGGATGCTTGTGGGCATGGGCCGACAGGCCGACGCGGTCGAGCAGTTTCAGGCCTTTCTCGGTGGCTTCGGCCTTGCTGCGGCCCAGCACCTTGATCTGCGCGATGGTCAGGTTTTCTACAATGGTCAGGTGCGGGAACAGTTCGAAGTGCTGGAACACCATGCCGACGCGTGAGCGCAGTTTCGGCAGGTTGGTCTTCGGGTCGGCGATGGACGTGCCGTCGACCACAATGTCACCCTTCTGGAAAGGTTCCAGGGCGTTGACGCACTTGATCAGGGTCGATTTACCCGAGCCGGACGGCCCGCAGACCACGACCACTTCACCCTTGGCGACATCGGTGCTGCAATCGGTCAGCACCTGAAAATCCCCGTACCACTTGTTTACGTTCTTGATGGAAATCATACGGCGAACCTTTTTTGCAGACGCTTCACCAGCACCGAGGCGGCAAAGCTGATCGTGAAATACACAAGACCCGCGATGATCAGGAACTCATTGGAACGACCAATGATGTCGCCACTGGAGCGCGCGGAATTGAGGAAGTCCACCAGCCCGACCGTGTACACCAGGGAGGTGTCCTGGAACAGGATGATGCTTTGCTGCAGCAGCAGCGGGGTCATCTTGCGGAAGGCCTGGGGCAGGATGATCAGGCGCATCATCTGGCCGTAGGTCATGCCCAGGGCCTGGGCGGCGCCCATCTGGCCACGGGAGATCGACTGCACACCGGCACGGACGATTTCGCAGAAATACGCCGCCTCGAACATCATGAAGGCCACGACGCAGGAGGTGAACGCACCAATCGGCGTGTCCTGCCCGGTGATCCAGCGCAGCACGAACGGCACCGCCAGGTAGAACCAGGTGATGACCAGCAGCAACGGGATCGAACGGAAGTAGTTGACGTAGGCACCGGCGATATTGGCCAGCAGCTTGTTCGACGACAACCGCATCAACGCCAGCAGGGTACCGATGACGATACCGCCGACGACGCCCATGACCATCAGTTGCAGGGTCATGACCATGCCGTTCCACAGGCCCGGGATGGCCGGAACGATTCCACTGAAGTCCATTATTTACCTCCCACGGAGATCAGTCCGGGCACGGCAACTTTCTTCTCGACCAGGCGCATGAGCAGCATCAGGCTCATGTTCAGGGTGAAGTAGATCAGGGTCGCCAGGGTGAAGGCTTCGAACAGGTTCGCGGAAAACTCGGCGGTCTGTTTGGTCTGGGCCAGCAATTCCATCAGGCCGATCAACGAAGCCACGGACGAGTTCTTGAACACGTTGAGGAATTCAGAGGTAAGCGGCGGAATGATGATCCGGTACGCCTGGGGCAACAGCACGTTCCAGTAGATCTGCGGCAGTTTGAAACCCATGGCGCGGGCAGCGGCTTCCTGGCCGCGTGGCAGCGCCTGGATACCGGTACGCACCTGCTCGCAGACGCGGGCGGCGGTGAACAGGCCAAGGCACACGACCACGCTCAGGAAGGCTGAGGTCGTCGGGTTGAGGTCCTGTTTGTACCACTCCTGAATGTGCTCGGGCAGCAGGTCCGGTACCAGGAAGTACCAGATGAACAGCTGTACCAGCAGCGGCACATTACGGAAGATTTCTACATAGACGGTAGCAATGCCCGACACCCAGCGATTGGGCACCGTGCGCATGACACCGAGTATCGAGCCCAGCGTCAGTGCGACGAGCCAGGCGACGATGGAAATGGCGATAGTCCAGCCAAGGCCCGACACATACCAGTCAAGGTAGGTTTCGCTGCCAACGCCAGTGGACTTGAAGAACACGCCCCAGTCCCAGTTGTAATTCATCAGGGTCTCCCCTCTGATCGATCGAAATGCATGCACCCGTTCGCTCGAATCCCTTCGGGCTGTTGCGTTCGCCAAACTTGCCCAGGCTTCCGGCCGGGCATGACAACGTTGGCGCCACTTGAGTGGTAAGCGCTGCCGGGGCAGGTAGTGCCCCGGCGGCGGTCAGGCCGTCACGGTTGTGGCAAGCCTCAGGCTTTCTTGTCCGGTGCCGGCTTGTCGTTCGGGTTGGCGATCAGGGCCTTGAGCTCGTCGCTCATCGGGAACATCAGGTTCAGGCCTTTTGGCGGGATTGGCTGGGTGAACCACTTGTCGTAGATCTTGTTGATCTCGCCCGACTTGAAGGTAGTGACGATGGCGTCATCCACGGCTTTCTTGAACGCAGGATCGTCCTTGCGCACCATGCAGCCGTAGATTTCGTTGGACTGGGCAGTGCCGGTCACATGCCAGTCGGTCGGCTTCTTGGCCTTGGCCATTTCTCCGGCGAGCAGGGCGTCGTCCATCATGAAGGCAACGGCACGGCCCGATTCCAGCATCTGGAAGGACTCGCCGTGATCTTTGGCGGAGATGACGTTCATGCCCATCTGCTTGTCAGCGTTCATCGCCTTGAGGATGCGCTCGGACGTGGTGCCGGCGGTGGTCACGACGTTCTTGCCTTTCAGGTCATCGAAGTCCTTGTAGGACGAGTCAGCCTTGGTCAGCAGACGAGTGCCGATTTCGAAGATACCGATGGAGAAATCCACTTGCTGGGCGCGTTCGGCGTTGTTGGTGGTGGAACCACACTCAACGTCGACGGTGCCGTTCTGTACCAGCGGGATACGGGTCTGGGAGGTGACCAGGTTGTACTTGACCTTCAGGTCAGGCAGGTCCAGGTCTTTCTTGATGGCTTCAACGATTTTCAGCTGGATGTCGTGGGAGTAGCCCTGAGGCACGCCGCTGGCGTCAGCGATGTAGGAAAACGGAATCGAGGAATCGCGGTGGCCCAGGGTGATGGTGCCGGACTCTTTGATTTTCTTCAGGGTGCCGGTGAGCTCGGCAGCGAATACTGGGGTGCTGATCAGAGCGGCAGCGATTGCTGCGCCCAGGATATGGGGAACGATGCGCATCGGTTAATCCTCGACTTTGTTTTTTTTATGGGACCGGTAATTGAGTGGTCCGCCTGTTCAGCGAAGGCTTCAACGGCAACCCAATGGGGGGCACACGCTACGGTCGAAGCGGTCGACTACTTAGCTGTAGAGCATGAGCCGTGCCAGACCTGTGAATAGGGTCTATATAGATGATTTATAAGGGATTAATTATTTATTACGAGGAAGGGGAGGGGGGCGGCGTCCGGGATGCCGAATGAAGCGGGAGAAGGGTGTTCGGAATTCCGATTGGGTGAGGTCAGGTCAATCGCTACCTGTGGGAGCAGTCTTGCCTGCGAAAGGGCCAATGAAATCGACACATTTTCGGCGTATGGCAGCCTTCGCAGGCAAGCCTGCTCCCACAGGTTTTGTGTGCTCTTTAGCTTAAGCGGCCGCTGTATCGCCTTTATTACGCACGTGGGTATCCAGGTACTGCTGCACCCCGGCCTGTTCTTCAGCCGTGGTGAACAGGCCCAGCTTGGTCCGCCGCCAGAGGATGTCCTGGGCGCTGCTGGCCCATTCCACATCGCACAGGTAATCGACTTCCCGGGTGTACAGGCCGCCACCGAGGTGTTCTCCCAGATCGCTCAGGCCGGTGGTGCCTTCGAGCAGGCGCCAGCTGCGACTGCCGTAGGTAATGGCCCAGCGTTTGGCGATTGTGGCTGGCAGCCAGCTGTAACGTTGGCTCAGCTCGGCGCTCAGGGCGGCAGGTGTCGTCATCTGCTCGCCGCCGGGCAGGCTGGCCTTGGCAGTCCAGCTCGGTTTCATCTGCGGGAAGAACGGCGCCAGTTGAGCCATGGCCGATTCTGCCAGCTTGCGATAAGTGGTCAGCTTGCCGCCGAACACCGAAAGAATCGGTGCTTCTTCACTACTGCCTGACAGCGACAGGGTGTAGTCGCGGGTAATTGCCGACGGGTTGTCCGATTCGTCGTTGCACAGCGGCCGCACGCCGGAGTAAGTGCGCAGCACGTCGTCCCGGGTCAGCTGTTTCTTGAAGTGGTCATTGGCTACTTTGAGCATGTAGTCCATTTCGCCGTCGGTGATTTCCACCTTGCTCGGGTCGCCCTGGTATTCACGGTCGGTGGTGCCGACGATGGTGAAGCGCTCCATGTACGGAATGGCGAACACGATGCGCTGATCTTCGTTTTGCAGGATGAACGCGTTGTCGCCTTCATAGAGTTTGTCGACGATCAGGTGGCTGCCCTGGATCAGGCGGATGCCGTAAGGCGAGTCCAGCTTGAGGTCGTCGCGAATGAACTTGGCGACCCATGGCCCGGCCGCGTTGACCAGGGCCTTGGCGCGAATCGAGAACAGGCTGCCGTCGGCACGTTCCATGTGCAGATGCCACAGGCCCTTGCTGCGACGGGCGTTAAGGCAGCGGGTCTGGGTATGAATGTGCGCGCCGTTTTCCCGGGCCGCCATGGCATTGAGCACGACCAGGCGGGCATCGTCGACCCAGCAGTCGGAGTATTCGAAGCCGCGAGTGATCTGCGGTTTCAGTGGACTGTTGGCATCGAAACGCAGGCTGCGCGAGGCCGGGAGCTTTTCTCGCTTGCCCAGGTGGTCATAAAGGAACAGGCCGGCACGGATCATCCAGGCTGGACGCAGGTGCGGACGGTGCGGCAGGACAAAGCGCATCGGCTTGACGATATGCGGAGCCTTTTCCAGCAGCACTTCGCGTTCGGCCAAGGCTTCACGCACCAGGCGGAATTCGTAATGTTCGAGGTAGCGCAGGCCACCGTGGATCAGCTTGCTGCTGGCCGAGGACGTGTGGCTGGCCAAGTCGTCCTTTTCGCAAAGGAACACCGACAGACCGCGCCCGGAGGCGTCTGCGGCAATCCCGACACCATTGATGCCGCCACCGATGACGGCGATGTCATAGACCTCGGACAAGGGCGGAGTGGGCAAATGAGTGTGGGGCATGGGGCCTCCTGACGGTGTTCGCGAATAACGAATTCGAACATTTATGTTCAATTTCGAAAATATTAGCGCAATAGTCGGGTAACAGCCAGTCAGGATCGATTGAAAATACTGATCAAAAAGATGAGAAAAGAACAATTGCGAACATTGTAGGACATTTTTGGAGGCGTGCCGCAGATCTGTGGGAGCGAGGCTTGCCCGCGAAGGCTATACACCAGACCCGTAAAATCTGGCAGATGTACTGGCCTCTTCGCGGGCAAGCCTCGCTCCTACAAGATTTCATTCCAATCGGAAATCAGACGACTTCCAGGCGAATCTTGTTCTGCGTCAGCAACTGCACCAAGGCTGGCACCGGCGCCTGATCGGTCACCAGGCAGTCGATCAGGCTGATCGAGCCCAGGCGGACCATGGCGTTGCGCCCGAACTTGCTGGAGTCGGCGGCGAGGATGACTTGACGGGCGTTGGCGATGATCGCCTGGGATACGCGCACTTCCTGGTAGTCGAAGTCCAGCAGGCTGCCGTCTTCGTCAATGCCACTGATGCCGACCAGAGCGAAATCCACCTTGAACTGGTTGATGAAGTCGACACTGGCCTGACCCACCACACCGCCATCACGGCGCACGTTGCCCCCGGCGAGCAGCACTTCGAAATCGTCCTTGGCGCTGAGGATCGAGGCCACATGGAGGTTGTTGGTGATGATTTTCAGGTTGTTGTGGTTGAGCAGGGCGCGGGCGATGGATTCGGTGGTGGTGCCGATATTGATGAACAGCGAAGCATGATCCGGAATCTGCGCGGCAATGGCTTCGGCAATGCGCTGCTTCTCGTCGCGCATCTGGTCCGCGCGCATGGCGTAGGCGGTGTTTTCGATGCTGGAGTCGTAGGCGGCGCCACCGTGGTAGCGCCTGAGCAGGTTCATTTCCGCCAGTTGGTTGATGTCGCGGCGAATGGTCTGCGGGGTCACGACGAACAACGTAGCCATCTCTTCGATGCTCACGTAGCCGCGTTCACGTACCAGTTCGAGGATCTGCTGTTGGCGGGGAGGCAGATTCATTATTTTGGGAGTTCCTTACAGGCGGCCGTATCGCCTCATGATGCCGCAGTGACGGGCCGCCTGTCATTTGCCAATCACTCCTCGTTTTCGTGAGGCGCCCAGTCGCGGGTACGTTCGACGGCTTTCTTCCAGCCGGCGTAGAGCTTTTCCTTCTCTTCATCTGCGCATTGCGGCGTGAATTCGCGCTCGATGACCGCCTTGTCGCGCAGTTCGTCCAGGCTGCTCCAGAAGCCAATGGCCAGACCGGCCAGGAAGGCGGCGCCCAACGCTGTGGTTTCGCGCATCTGCGGACGTTCGACGCGGGTGCCGAGGATGTCGGCCTGGAATTGCATGAGGAAGTTGTTGGCGACTGCGCCGCCGTCCACTCGCAGGGCTTTGAGGCGCTCGCCGGAGTCCTGCTGCATGGCGTCGAGGACGTCGCGGGTCTGGTAGGCGATGGATTCCAGGGCGGCACGGATGATGTGATCGACCTTGACCCCGCGGGTCAGGCCGAACAGCGCGCCGCGGGCATACGGGTCCCAGTAGGGTGCGCCGAGGCCGGTGAAGGCGGGCACCAGGTAGACGCCGTTGCTGCTCTTGACCTTGCTGGCGAAGTACTCGGTGTCGAGTGCGTCATTGATGATCTTCAGCTCGTCACGCAGCCACTGCACGGTGGAGCCGCCGTTGAATACTGCGCCTTCCAGGGCGTAGGCCACTTCGCCACGAGGGCCGCAGCCGATGGTGGTGAGCATGCCGTGCTTGGACTTGACCGCTTTCTTGCCGGTGTTCATCAGTAGGAAGCAGCCGGTGCCGTAGGTGTTCTTCGCCTGGCCCGGTTCGACGCACATCTGACCGAACAGCGCGGCCTGTTGGTCGCCAGCGATACCGGCGATGGCAATGCCGCTCTTGCTGTGGCCGTAAACCTCGGAGGAGGACTTCACTTCGGGCAGCATTTCCCGGGGGATATCCAGGGCATCGAGCATGCGCTGGTCCCATTCCAGGGTGTGAATGTTGAACAGCATGGTCCGCGAGGCGTTGGTGTAGTCGGTGACATGCACCTTGCCGCCAGTGAATTTCCAGATCAGCCAGCTATCCACTGTACCGAACAGCAGTTCGCCATTGCGCGCGCGTTCGCGGCTGCCTTCGACATGATCGAGAATCCACTTGAGCTTGGTGCCGGAGAAATACGGGTCGGTGACCAGACCGGTGGTTTCTTGAATGTACGGCTCCATGCCATCGCGCTTGAGCTGCTCGCAGATTTCCGTGCTGCGCCGGCATTGCCAGACGATGGCGTTGTACAGCGGGCGACCGGTGTCCTTTTCCCAGACCACAGTGGTTTCGCGCTGGTTGGTGATACCAATGGCGGCGATCTGATTGTGATGCAGGTCGGCCTGGGCCAGGGCCTTGGTCATGCAGGCGGTCTGGGTGGCGAAGATCTCCATCGGGTCATGCTCGACCCAGCCCGGCTGCGGATAATGCTGGACGAACTCGCTCTGGGCCGTGCTCACCACATTGGCGTCGCGGTCGAAAATAATGGCGCGAGAGCTGGTGGTCCCTTGATCGAGGGCAATGATGTAGTTTTTGTTCTGGTTATCGTTCATGTCGATTGCCTTGGGAAATGAGGTGAGGCATTTGGCACTGTGCAATAAGCACTATATTCGTAAACGAAAAAATATAGACAAGAAAGAACCCTGTCAAAGGTCGAAAGTGAACAGTTCATCGGTTCTTGCTGTTCTGGAGGCTTCTTAATATAGGAAACGCCGTTTCCGACGCAACAACACGAGAGTTAACATGGCGGGTTAGTGTCCCGTCTTGGAGTGTTGCATGACCCCCGCCCTGGATTTGCTGAAAAAAATGCGTGCCGAGCACCGCATTCACAGTTACGAACACGATCCCAAGGCCGCTTCTTACGGCCTGGAAGCGGCGGAGAAACTCGGCCTTGAGCCGGCCCAGGTGTTCAAGACGCTGCTGGCCTGTACCGAGAAGGGTGAGTTACTGGTGGCCGTGGTGCCGGTGGCGGGCAGCCTCGATCTCAAGGCGCTGGCTCAGGCGGCCAAGGCCAAGAAAGTCGAAATGGCCGATCCGGTCGCCGCGCAGCGTTCTACCGGCTATCTGTTGGGCGGTATCAGCCCGCTGGGGCAAAAAAAGCGTCTGCGCACCTTTATCGACGAAAGCGCGCAGTCGTTTGCAACCATTCATGTCAGTGCCGGACGGCGTGGGCTGGAGGTGGAACTGGCCGCTGCAGTGCTGGCGGAACATACCCAAGGTGTGTTCGCGCCGGTCGGGCGGCCTTGAGGCTCAGGCCGCGGCGAATGTCAGCAGGTGCCGGTTGGCGACGCTGATGCCGACCTCTTCGCCTTCACGATGATCGGCATAGCTGGAAAACAGCGCTTCGAGCTGCCCACCGTCGGGCAGTTGCAGGCGATAGAGCGTCGTGGCGCCCTGGAAGGTACGACGCGTGACTCTGGCCTTGAGCAGGCTGTCCGGCGCGTAGGCGATATCGTCGGGACGCAGCAGGACGTCCACCGATGAGCCAGGGGAGGCCGCGCGGAGGCTTTGGATGCCGAGGATGCCCAGCCCGGTCTGCACCGAGGTTGCATCGATCTGCCGGCCGCGAATGAAATAGCCCTGTCCGACAAAGCTGGCGACGAAAGGTGTCAGCGGGAAATGATAGAGGTCGTGGGGCGTATCCCATTGCTCTAGTCGTCCCTGTCTGAATACGCCGACCTGATCGCTGACCGCGAAGGCTTCGTCCTGATCATGGGTGACCAGAATGGCGCTGGTGCCACGGGACTTGAGAATCTCCCGCACTTCCTGACTCAGGCGCCGACGCAGCTCACCGTCAAGGTTGGAGAAGGGTTCATCGAGCAGCAGCAACTGTGGCTCAGGCGCCAAAGCCCGAGCCAGGGCCACGCGCTGTTGCTGGCCGCCGGACAGCTCATGGGGCATGCGCTGCCCGAGAGCGCCGAGGTTGACCAGTTCGAGCATTTCTTCGGTGACGCGCGCCTGTTGCGGGTGCTTGCGAATGCCGAAGGCGACGTTCTCGGCCACGCTCAGGTGCGGGAACAGAGCGTAGTCCTGAAAGACCATGCCGATCCGGCGTTTCTCCGGAGCCAGAGTAAAGCCAGGGCGCGAGATGACTTCCCCGGCCAGGGTGATCTGCCCGCTGTGCACCGGCTCGAAACCGGCGATCGCACGCAGCGTGGTGGTCTTGCCGCAACCGGAAGAACCGAGCAGGCAACCGATATCACCGGCCTTGAGGTGCAGGTTGAGGTCCTGCACCACGGCCTGACCTTCATAGCCGCAGGCCAGTTCAGTCAGGTCGAGCAGATGGGACTCGCTCATGCGGGCTGATAGGACGGCGCGACGAGCATTTCCAGCAGGGCCTTTTGTGCATGCAAGCGGTTTTCTGCCTGATCCCAGGCCACGGAGCGCGGGTCGTCGAGCAGGTCTTCGCTGATTTCCTCGCCGCGATGGGCTGGCAGGCAATGCATGAACAGCACATCGGCAGCGGCCAGGTCGAGCAGTTCGCGGGTGACCTGGAAGGGTTTGAACAGGGCAATGCGTTTGGCCGACTCTTCTTCCTGGCCCATGGAGGTCCAGACGTCAGTGGTCACCAGATGTGCGCCGGCCACCGCTTCACGCGGGTCGCGCACAACGGTGACGCGATCACCGCCCAATGTGAGGAATTGTGCGCTTGGCTCGTAGCCTTCGGGGCAGGCGATGCGCAACTGGAAGTCGAACTGAATGGCCGCTTCTATATAGCTGTTGCACATGTTGTAGCCGTCACCGATCCAGGCCACGGTCTTGCCCTGAATCGAACCGCGATGCTCAAGGAAGGTTTGCATGTCGGCCAGCAGCTGGCACGGGTGCAGGTCGTTGGACAAGCCGTTGATCACCGGTACGCGGGAATTGGCCGCAAACTCGGTCAGGGTGCTGTGTTCGAACGTACGAATCATCACCGCATCAACCATGCGCGACATGACCTTGGCAGCGTCTGCAATCGGCTCGCCGCGGCCTAGTTGGGTGTCGCGAGGGGACAAAAAGATGGCCTGACCACCCAGTTGGATCATGCCTGCTTCAAAGGAAACACGGGTACGAGTCGAAGATTTCTCGAAGATCATGCCCAGCACCCGATTTTTCAGCGGCTCGAAAAGCACGCTGCGATTGCGCAGGTCCTTTAGCTCCATGCCGCGACGAATCACGCGCACAAGCTCTTCCTGCGTGTAATCCATCATCGAGAGAAAGTGCCTTGCGTTCATCATTGACTACCTTTTTGCAACAGAGCGCAGATCCAAAAAGCCGGTTTTTTATCGGGAAAACGGGCGGGACCTGCGGCGAAAGCCGCACGGGGCGACGAAATAGGAAAGGCGCGATGGTATAAAAAAATGTCGCCTCTTACCAATAGCCTGCTTACTTCAGGGCTTTTTGCCTATCCTGAACGACACCTGAGCGATTTCGCAAAAGGGCGTCGCGGGGAGTTATTGCGATAAAGGCAAATTGATATCATTGCCCCGTCAGCAGGCAGCATTTGTACACTGCCCCTTGGTCGCTTGGCAATTGATGCCAATCCTGTAACAGTTCACCTGCTTTGCAGCGGTCCAGATGCGACGTGCTTCACGCGTCATGAAAGTCGCCCGTTTCATTAGCAACGAGGCTGGGTTATAACTAGGCAAGACTAACCTCGGGGGATTGAGGAATGGATTCAAAAGAACGTCAACTTACAGAGCTGCTCGGGCTCACGGCTCGAACGCTGACACACTTAACGGCGTCCATGACTTCCATGTCCTTCGAACTGCTGCGCAGTGAAGATGAAGTCACCCGTGCGGCGGGCCGTCGCATGATCGATCGTATGGCGACCATCAGCTCCGGTCTGGACGAACATTGGCGCCTGATCGGCGAGCTTACTGGTGTGCACGTCGCCCAGGAGCAGATCGAAACCGTTCACGAAATCCAGCTGCAACGCAAAACCATCACCCCTATCGGCGGTTGATCAGCGGGCTTCATATGCCCGCCTGATGCTTGTCGATTCACAAGACGAACGTCTCTGGCGCACTCGCATCCCAGACTTCATAGTTTTTGTACGCGCTCACTCCGAACGCGCTGACAAGAATATGAGGCTGGCGATGACCAAGACTCTGCACCACCGTGCATGCCACCTGTGCGAAGCCATCTGCGGCCTCACCATCGAAACCACTATGCTGCCGGATGAAGGCACCCGGATCACCTCGATCAAGGGCGACTCGCTGGACAGCTTCAGCCGTGGGCACATCTGCCCCAAGGCCGTGGCCCTGCAAGATATCCAGAACGATCCTGACCGCCTGCGCCAGCCCATGCGTCGAATCGGCGATCAATGGCAGGCAATCGGCTGGCAGGAGGCCTTCGACCTGGTCGCCGAGCGCCTGGCCGATATCCAGCAGCGCCATGGGCAGAACGCCGTGGCGGTGTATCAGGGCAACCCTAGCGTGCACAACTACGGGCTGATGACTCACAGCAATTATTTTCTCGGTCAGCTCAAGACCCGCAATCGCTTTTCTGCGACTTCAGTGGACCAGCTCCCACATCACCTGAGCAGCTTTTTGATGTACGGCCACGGCTTGCTGCTGCCGATCGCCGACATCGACCACACCGATTTCATGCTGATCCTCGGTGGTAATCCTCTGGCCTCCAACGGCAGCATCATGACCGTGCCGGACGTCGAGAAGCGTCTCAAGGCGATTCAGGGGCGCGGCGGCAAAGTGGTAGTGGTCGATCCGCGGCGCAGCGAGACTGCGGCCATTGCCGACCAGCATATGTTCGTCCGCCCAGGTGGTGATGCCGCGCTGTTGCTGGGCCTGCTCAATACCCTGTTCGAAGAAGGACTGACCCGCGCTACCCATCTGCCGGTGGACGGCCTGGCCGAGGTGCGCCAGGCCATCTCCGGTCTGCACGCCGAGGCCATGAGCCCGCGCTGCGGTGTGCCTGCCGAGCAGATTCGCCAATTGGCCAGGGACTTTGCCGCCGCCGACAAAGGGGTGTGCTACGGGCGCATGGGCATTTCCACTCAGGCGTTCGGTACGCTTTGCCACTGGCTGGTGCAGTTGATCAATCTGGTCACCGGCAATCTGGATCGAGTGGGCGGTGCCTTGTGCACGCAACCGGCGGTGGATCTGGTGGCATCGACGTCTGGCGGCCACTTCAATCTCTGGCAGAGCCGGGTGTCTGGCTTGCCTGAATATGCCGGCGAGCTGCCGGTTTCGGCGCTTGCCGAGGAAATGCTCGTCGAAGGCGAAGGGCAGGTGCGGGCGCTGGTTACGGTAGCTGGCAACCCGGTGTTATCCACGCCCAACGGCCGACGCCTGGATCAGGCCCTGGATGGCCTTGAGTTCATGCTCAGCATCGATCTGTACATCAACGAGACCACTCGGCACGCGGACCTGATCCTGCCGTCCACCTCGGCACTGGAAAACGATCACTACGACACCACGTTCAACACCTTTGCTGTGCGCAATGTCACCCGTTTCAACCGGGCGATCCTGGAAAAGCCCGAGGGCGCGCTGCATGACTGGGAAATCTTTGTCGGCCTGGCCAAGGCATTCGCCGCCAAAACCGGACGTGAGCTGAAAGCGACCATGCCGCCGGCGCAGATGATCGACTATGGCCTGCGCAGCGGCTTGTATGGAGAAGCTTCTGACTGGAAGCTTTCCCTGGAAACCCTCGCCAATCATCCCCACGGCCTCGATCTGGGGGCGTTGCAGCCAAATCTGGCGTCCCGCCTCAAGACGGCCAACAAACGCATCCAGGCAGCGCCTGAGGTGATCCTGGCTGATCTGGCGCGGTTTGCGGCGGTGCCGTTGCCCGATGCCGATGAGTTGCTGCTGATAGGGCGTCGCCATGTACGCAGCAATAATTCGTGGATGCATAACTACCATCGACTGGTCAAAGGCAAGCCACGGCATCAGTTGCTGATGCATCCTGCGGATCTGGCCCGACGTGGTCTGGTCAACGGGCAGCAGGTCAGCGTGACCTCGCGGGTCGGGGTGATCGAGGTGGAAGTAGTGGAGAGCCTGGACATGATGCCTGGAGTGGTCAGCCTGCCTCACGGCTGGGGTCACGGGCGCGCTGGCGTGCGCATGGAGATCGCGCAAAGCCAGCCTGGGGCCAGCGCCAACGACCTGACCGACGAGCGGTCTATGGACGCTCTGTCCGGCAATGCCGTGCTCAACGGCGTACCTGTGCAGGTGGCTGCGGCATGATGACCGTCATTCTCTAACGCCAAGACCGAGCGTTAGCGTAGGCAATCCGTTACAATGCGTCACCGTGTCGACAACTGAGTCGGACAGTTAAGCCGAGGTGCTCCATGGATATCATCGAAACAATCAAAGAGCAGATTGCTAACAACACCATTCTGCTTTACATGAAAGGCGCGCCGAATGCCCCGCAATGCGGCTTTTCGGCCAAGGCTTCCCAGGCTGTCATGGCATGCGGCGAGAAATTCGCTTATGTCGATATCCTGCAAAATCCTGAAATCCGCGCCAACCTGCCGAAATACGCCAACTGGCCAACCTTCCCACAGCTGTGGGTAGCAGGCGAGCTGGTCGGCGGCAGTGACATCATCACCGAGATGCAAGCCAACGGTGAGTTGCAGACGCTGATCAAGAACGCCGCTGCTGCGTCGGCCGAGAACAAGTCCGAGGCGTAATTTTCAAGTAAGTGCCCGTCCCGACGGGCACTTGTTGTGAAGTGCCAGCCACAAAAAAGCCCTGCATATGCAGGGCTTTTTTGTGTTCGACATTTATGTAGGACCGGCTTTAGCCGGGAGGGTGTTCTTGCGGCTCTCGCGGCTAAAGCCGCTCCTACGACCCGATCTGATTTACCGCTTAGTCATCACCCATCTGCGATTGCAGATAGTTCTCGATGCCGACCTTGTCGATCAGCCCCAGCTGGGTTTCCAGCCAGTCGATGTGTTCTTCTTCGGATTCGAGGATGTCTTCCAGCAGCTCGCGGCTGCCGAAGTCACCGACCACTTCGAAGTGAGCAATGGCGGCTTTGAGATCAGCCAGGCCTTTTTGCTCGATCTTCAGGTCGCACTCCAGCATTTCCTTGGTGTGCTCGCCGATCAGGATCTTGCCCAGGTCCTGCAGGTTAGGCAGGCCTTCCAGGAACAGGATGCGCTTGATCAGCTTGTCAGCGTGTTTCATCTCGTCGATGGATTCGTGGTACTCGTGGGCACCCAGCTTTTTCAGACCCCAGTCCTCGTACATGCGTGCATGCAGGAAGTATTGGTTGATCGCGACCAGCTCGTTTCCGAGGATCTTGTTGAGATGCTGGATGACTGTAATGTCGCCTTTCATGTTCGAGGTCCTGCCGTGGAGAGGTATATAGACCGCAAGTTTGAGCCGCACTTATACGTCTGTCAAACCTAAGTGTTTGAATAATAAGTGAAAATAAATAGGAATAAGAATGTTTGAGTTCCGCATCTTGTAGCTAAGCACTTGAATTACAGACATAAAAAAACCGGACACAGAGTCCGGTTCTTTACAAATACGTATTTCAGGCAGCTGAAAATTCTGCCGGATAAGCCAGTGAAACCTGGGCGGTCTGCAACTGGGTCAGGGTTTCACGTACCACTTCCTTCGCAAGGCAGGCACATTTCCCACATTTGCTGGCGACTCCCAGCGTTTGGCGCACTTCCTTGTAGCTGCAGCAACCTTCGAGGATTGCATCGCGGATTTGTCCGTCAGTAACACCTTGGCAGAGGCAAACGTACATATAAGGAAACCGTGGTTGGTTATGACTCGATATGGTCTGGATCTTAATGTTAATGAGAATGCTTGTCAAAGTTACTTTGGAATCAATCCCGTAACTGGCGATGAATGGTAAACCCTTATTTATATAGGGTTATAAGGCGCGAGCGCGGGCTCGTAGGCGCTGTCGAAGGCTGCAAAAGCGGTGTGCCAGACAAATCCATTCGCTGCCTTCGGCAGCTCCTTAAAAAGTGCGTTTCAGATCATGGGCTTGGAATTTCAGGCAGAAAAAAACCGGCCTGATAAGGGCCGGTCTTTGTGTTGCGTCAGCCAGGGCCGCTTCAGTCGTCGAAGTCTTCCCAGCCGCCCATTTCCTTCCAGCGATTGACGATGCCGCAGAACAGCTCGGCGGTCTTCTCGGTGTCGTAGCGGGCCGAGTGGGCTTCGCGTCCGTCGAAGTCGATGCCGGCGGCCTGGCAGGCCTTGGCCAGTACCGTCTGCCCGTAGGCAAGCCCGGCCAGGGTCGCGGTGTCGAAGCTGGAAAACGGATGAAACGGGTTGCGTTTCATATCCAGGCGCGCTACAGCGGCGTTGAGGAAGCCCAGGTCGAAGCTGGCGTTGTGGCCGACCAGCACGGCGCGTTTGCAGCCATTGGCCTTCAGCGCCTTGCGTACACCACGGAAGATGTCATTCAGCGCGGTTTCTTCGCTGACGGCCATGCGCAGTGGATGGTCGAGCTTGATCCCGGTGAACTCCAGGGCCGCTGCTTCGATGTTGGCGCCTTCGAAAGGCTCGACGCGGAAGAAATAGGTGTGTTCGGGGAACACGAAGCCTTTCTCGTCCATGCCGATGGTCACGGCGGCGATTTCCAGCAGGGCATCGGTGGCCGAATTGAAGCCACCGGTCTCTACGTCGATGACGACCGGCAGGTAGCCGCGAAAGCGCGCTGCCATCGGATGGCGCGAACCCACGCCGCCACCACCGTGGCCGTCTTGCTCATCGTCGTAATGGTCTTCACTCACTGTTGTTTCTCCAGCAGGCGCCAGCGCAGTTTTTCACCGGCGCGCAGCGGGATGACGGACAGCTCGCCAAACGGCAGGCTGGCAGGGGCTGTCCATTCTTCGCGGATCAGCGTGATGCTGTCCGTGTTCGGTGCTACACCATAGAAGGCCGGGCCGTTGAGGCTGGCAAAACCTTCCAGTTTGTCCAGCGCATTGCGCTGTTCAAACGCTTCGGCATACATCTCGATGGCGGCATAGGCGGTATAGCAGCCCGCGCAACCACAGGCGGCTTCCTTGGCGTGCTGGGCGTGGGGTGCCGAGTCAGTGCCGAGGAAGAACTTGCTGCTGCCGCTGGTCGCGGCATCGAGCAGGGCGCTTTGATGCGTGTTGCGTTTCAGGATCGGCAAGCAATAGAAATGTGGCCGAATTCCGCCCACCAGCATGTGGTTGCGGTTATACAGCAGGTGATGCGCGGTGATGGTTGCGCCGACGTTGGCCGAAGCCTCGTTGACGAACTGCACGGCATCGCCGGTGGTGATGTGTTCGAACACGACCTTCAGGGTCGGGAAACGCTCGACGACACGGCGCATATGCTCGTCGATGAACATTTTTTCCCGGTCAAAGACGTCGATGTCACTGCGGGTCACTTCACCGTGTACCAACAGAGGCATGCCAACTTCGGCCATGGTCTCGAGCACGGCAAAGATCTTGTCGATGCTGGTGACGCCCGAATCCGAGTTGGTGGTGGCGCCCGCCGGGTACAGCTTGGCGGCGTGGACGAAACCGGTGGCCTTGGCCGCACGGATATCCTCGGGCTGGGTCAGGTCGGTCAGGTAAAGCACCATCAGCGGCTCGAAGCGGCTGCCTGCCGGACGTGCGGCCAGGATGCGCTGGCGATAGGCGTCGGCTTCCTGGGCGTTACGTACGGGGGGCACCAGGTTCGGCATGATGATTGCGCGGCCAAAAGTGCGCGCAACGTCAGCAACGGTGTGCGGCAAGACAGCTCCATCTCGGAGGTGAATGTGCCAGTCGTCGGGACGCAAAAGGGTCAGGAGGTCGGACATTGGGGATTCCAGGCGGGTCAAACTGGCTGGGAATGCTACCGGAAAAGACTGTATCAGGCACTCGCTATCAAGTTTTGCAGGAACGTACCGATAGCTGCACATAGAAGTAAATTTTTGTTACGCGACACTTTTTGAAATGGAGCCTCCCGTGCGCCAGCGATATTTAGCCTTGCTCAGCATGTTCGCCAGCCTTCCGGCCATGGCGCTTACCTTCCAGACACGTCTGGAAAGCATCGAGTGGAAGGTCGAAGGCGACAAGTTCGAGTGTCGCTTGAGCCAACCCATCACCGGTTTCGGTGCGGGCGAGTTCGTGCGCCGTGCGGGGGAGCAGGCGACCTTTCGTCTGAATGCGCCGGGCAACATGCTCGGTCGGGGGTCTGCGACCCTGATCGCGGCGGCCTCGCCCTGGCAGCCGGGTCGTGGCGATATCAACCTGGGTTCGGTGCGGGTGGTTAACGGCGATGTGCCGTTCAACAGCTCCCAGGGCCAGGCCGGGCAACTGATCAGCGGCTTGATGGACGGGCGCAGCCCGGTCATCCGTCACTATTCCAGCCAAGGCAGTGGCCTGATGGAAGTGCGCCTGCTGCCGGTCAAGTTCAGCCAGGCCTATACCGATTACCAGTTGTGTGTGGCCAAGCTGTTGCCGATGAACTTCGAACAGGTCAAGCAGACGGAAGTCGGCTTTCCCGGCGGTGGTATCGAGTTGGATGCCAATGCCAAGCGTCGGCTGGATACCATCGTAGCCTTTATGAAGGCCGATTCGACGGTCAATCACGTCGATCTCGATGGCCACTCCGATAACAGCGGCAATCGTCTGACCAACCGTGACCTGTCTCGTCGGCGCGCGCTGGCGGTGATGGAATACCTCAAGGCTCAGGGCATTCCCGAGGAGCAGATCAACGTCCGCTTCCACGGCGAGGCCTATCCGTTGGCGCCGAATACTAACAACACCAACCGTGCGCGCAACCGTCGGGTGAATGTGCACCTGGATCGGGCCCCTGCCGACCAAAAGGCTGCGCCTGTGCCCGTGGCCAGTTCGACCAGCGCAGCCAAGATCTCTTGACGGGGTCGCACAAGCGAAAGATTCTGTCGCTTGGTCGTCACAAGCTGTCGCGCCTCTATAACTTCAACCGTTTCGACGGTAGAATCACCGGTTTTCCGTACAACCCGGTGGAGTGATGGCATGGCGGACGTAAACAAGGTAGTTCTGGCGTATTCCGGTGGCCTGGATACTTCGGTAATCCTCAAGTGGCTGCAGGATACCTATAACTGCGAAGTGGTGACCTTTACCGCTGACCTGGGTCAGGGCGAAGAAGTCGAGCCGGCACGCGCCAAGGCTCAGGCCATGGGCGTAAAAGAAATCTACATCGACGACCTGCGCGAAGAATTCGTGCGTGATTTCGTGTTCCCGATGTTCCGCGCCAACACTGTCTATGAAGGCGAGTACCTGCTGGGTACCTCCATCGCCCGTCCGTTGATCGCCAAACGCCTGATCGAAATCGCCAACGAAACCGGCGCTGACGCCATTTCCCACGGCGCTACCGGCAAAGGTAACGACCAGGTTCGTTTCGAACTGGGCGCCTACGCCCTCAAGCCAGGCGTGAAAGTGATCGCCCCTTGGCGCGAGTGGGACCTGCTGTCGCGCGAGAAGCTGATGGACTACGCCGAGAAGCACGCGATCCCGATCGAGCGTCACGGCAAGAAAAAATCCCCGTATTCCATGGACGCCAACCTGCTGCACATCTCCTACGAAGGTGGCGTGCTGGAAGACACCTGGACCGAGCACGAAGAAGACATGTGGCGTTGGACCGTTTCCCCGGAAAACGCGCCTGACGCACCGCAGTATCTGGAACTGACCTACCGCAACGGCGACATCGTTGCTCTGGACGGCGTTGAGATGACTCCAGCGACTGTGCTGGCGACCCTTAATCGTATCGGCGGCGAGCACGGCATTGGCCGTCTGGACATCGTCGAGAACCGTTATGTCGGCATGAAGTCCCGCGGCTGCTACGAGACGCCTGGCGGCACCATCATGCTGCGCGCCCACCGTGCCATCGAATCGATCACCCTGGACCGCGAAGTCGCTCACCTCAAGGATGAGTTGATGCCCAAGTACGCCAGCCTGATCTACACCGGCTACTGGTGGAGCCCTGAGCGTCTGATGCTGCAACAGATGATCGATGCGTCCCAGGCCCATGTGAACGGTGTTGTGCGCCTGAAGCTGTACAAGGGCAATGTCATCGTCACCGGCCGCAAGTCCGACGAGTCGTTGTTCGACGCCAACATCGCGACCTTCGAAGAAGACGGCGGTGCATACAACCAGGCCGACGCGGCGGGCTTCATCAAGCTCAACGCCCTGCGTATGCGTATCGCGGCCAACAAAGGCCGCAAGCTGTTCTAAGAGCGGTTTTGCGCAAGAGGCAGCCCCATATGGGGCTGCCCCTGGAATATGTATGTACCGGGTTCATACGCTTGGCTGTGTTGCCTGTTGCATTCAACGTTGTGCTTTCTTGATAGTGCTGTTGGTTTTTTTCGACGTGGCCCCATACGGCGCCCGCTGTTCCTGAGCCTGATTGCCCGCAAGGGGTGATGTCGGTTGCAGAAAAGCCAGCAAGTCCTCCATTTTCTTGCTGTAGCGTTTCATGAGCGCCTCAAGTTTCTGTTCAAACTCGAGGTCTTTTATCAGTGCTGCATTTTTTTTCAGTTTCTCCATTCTTTTCAATTGTTGGTTCAGCGCGTTTTCAGTGTCGCGAAACTCTTTGAGTAATGACATGGAAACTCCGGGTGACAAATAATTTCAAGTTAATGGGGACCGAAAGCATTGTTGCTAACGGGGCCGTTTCAGTTCGTATCCCTGATCGCATTGTGGTAGCGATGAGCTGAACATTAGTCGCTTTTGTAGGGAGATGCTTCAAGCCTGTTTTTGCGGTGAACTGCAGCCGTCTAAAGCTTGGATGGGCAAATGCCCGGTTCTGCGCGTGGAATAAAATGGCCCACGGCTACGCAGGTAGATATCTCGAGGCCTTTCCTCGTTTTCCTACGGTTTTTGATGGCTTTTCTTTGGTTCATAGTTATGGTTCCCTAAGATGTTTCATTGGTTTTCCTACGCATTAACCTGTATCGAAAAAATACGCGGGCAGGAGGACATGGGAGAATGGAGGGAATGTATTTCATTTTGCAGGCTTCACGGCACTCTCTTGGTTTTTCTCTCGTTTATAACCGCCCTCCTTGCGCTCGGTCGGTGCATAAAAAACCTTGGGATTGAAATTAAGTGTCAGGAAAAACATCACCACCAGGGCAGATGGAAAGGCGATTAAAAACCAGCTGTATATCTTTCGATCCTGTTCGCTCAAGTAAGGCAGCACGCTGGTTGCCGAGGCTTCGGACAGCGCGGAAAAAATGGCAATGATCGTGATTGGGTTAATAAGACGGGTTGGGTATTTCATCTCAGCGTCCTTTCAGTTGTCAGGAGATGGCTCGTTTAATCAAAGTGTGAGATTTTTGCAATAGACAAAAGGGTTATTCATTGCGTTCAGTGCGGCGAGGTCCGGTAGTAAGTCGATAGCCTGGATGGCAGAGTGGTCGGGCTTCTACCGGCACCTGTAGCCAGCAAACGTGGATGTTTATTCAGGCGAGGTCGGGGTCCTCGTTTGAATGTTTGAACTCTATTCGGTAAGCCTTGCCGATATTCCATACTTGTCGCAGATTCAGTCCGAGCATTTGAGCAATCTCCTGAGCTGTATAGCCGAGGCTGGAAAAGTGCATGGCATGCCCTGCAACGACATCATCTATTTCCGACGGATCTTGCCGCGCCTCTCGTTTGATCTCCAGTATGGGACGGCTGAAGGCGATCTTCACTCCGTGCTCAACGGCAAGTTGTCGAATTTCTTTCTTGTTCATTTTCAATGAATATTGCAATGCACATACGCCCGCTCCCTTGGCTACGAGCCCCTTTAGCTGCTCGGCCTTGGCTTGCCTGTCCGGCTCAGCAGGGCAAAGTGCTGCGCAGGCGATGCCTGGCTCAGATGATGAGTCGACAGACTCTGTGTCGGGTATTACATCGATGACACCTCCCTTGGCAACGAACTGCTCTACCGCAGCAGTCAGATCCAGAGTGTGTGGAGCATAGGACGTCGAATGAGAAAACTTATTGTTCATGGCATATCCCTTTTTGAGCATGGTTATACACATGACCAATCCAAAAAGAGTGAGTACGTGCTCTTCAAGTAGTCGAAGAGTCAATATCTTTGAATGGTCATGTTCATGTCGCTCGAATCCTTTCTGTTCGCTCGATGCGCAGATTCCATCTAGTGCAACATAGTTGAGGGGATCACATATCAAGTGCCCATTATTTGAAGGCGCGCTATTTGATCCCCTTGGTTTTTACGGGAGTAAAAAGTGGCTTCTTTTTTGAAAAAGTAACGACAGGTAATGGGATTTGCAAGTGAAAAAAATCACTTTACATGAATTTTGTTGTCGAGAGGGTGGCTGTCTTACATGTTTGTTTTTGACGTCTGTTAGTTGTGTAGTCCCTTTCCTCTTTGTTGGGTGAGGGATGGAAATCAGCAGCGATATAGTATTAGCTGTTTGTCGAATGAGCTATATACGTATAAAAGGTTAGCGTATTGTGAAGTGTTTGTCGGGTAAAAATTAATAAGACTGTTGTTGGGGCTGGATGCTGAAAGGGGCTATAAAGAAAGCGTTATCGACAGTTTTATAGAGTGACTTTGCGGAAGGAATTGTCTGAAAATCCTGTAGCTTTTTTCCCAAAATATATATGTGTATATAAAAAAACGTAGCAGGGTGTGTAATTTTTTGGTCTCGAAAGGGCAAGCGATCAGTGTTCGCAATAAATTCTGAACCTTCGTTCGAATGCTTTCCTGTTCTCGAGGTTATTCTGGGTGGATGAGTTGCCTGCTGCTCCGTAAATGCCCGCTGACCCTGCTCAGGAAAGTCAATCGGTACGAAAATTCTCGAGAGTGATCAAGGGTAGTGGCCATGAGCTATGTTATAGCGGTTGGGGTGATCGATGGTGTCCACAAAGGCTCATATTCATTGGCCCGGTATAGGTGTATTGATTAGTCCAAAGGGGTATTTGATAGGTGCGAGTGCTTATTGTAATAATTCTTTTCATCAGGTTGTGGTTTGCCATCATGTGCTATCGACTTCGTAATGCTTTGTGTCGTTTCAGGGAGGATCTTTCGTGAAGGCTATGGAGGCACTATCTGTTTTGCTTAATTTTGTAGGAAAAGTCTGTTCTGGAAGTGGGAATGGTCTTTGGGTGTTAGTCCGTAGGGGGGTGCGTCATGCAAAGCAGTAAACGACTAGGCTATTGTGCTGACTCTGAAAATTCTAATAGCAAAATTTGGACTGCCCATGAATAAAGTGCTGATCGTGGACGATCATCCCGTCATTCGCCTTGCCGTACGCATGCTGATGGAGCGTCATGGTTATGAGGTCATCGCGGAGACAGACAATGGAGTGGACGCACTGCAACTGGCGCGTGAGCATTTGCCGGATATCGTAATTCTGGACATCGGCATCCCCAAACTCGATGGTCTGGAAGTCATTTCCCGTTTGTCCGCCATGACCCTGTCATTCAAGGTTCTGATCCTGACGTCCCAATCGCCGGGGCATTTCTCCATGCGCTGCATGCAGGCAGGAGCGGCAGGCTATGTGTGCAAGCAGCAGGACCTGACCGAATTGCTCAGCGCCATCAAAGCGGTACTGTCGGGCTACAGCTATTTCCCCAATCAGGCCCTGCACACCGTGCGTTCCAGCATGGGGAACGCTAGCGAGGCGGATATGGTCGATCGTCTGTCCGGGCGGGAAATGATGGTGCTGCAGCAACTCGCCAGGGGCAGGACCAACAAGGAAATTGCTGACAGCATGTTCTTGAGCAATAAAACCGTCAGTACTTACAAGACGCGTCTGCTACTCAAGCTCAATGCTCATTCGCTGGTTGATCTCATTGAACTTGCGCAGCGCAATGGGCTGGTCTGACTCGCGCCCGTTCGGTAAATATTGGGAGGGTAATAAACGAGGTATTGGCTGATTTGACTCGTCTATTTGCAACTGCGTCAAAGCCCCTTGCTGAGTAGGGGCTTAACCGTTGGGATTCAGGGCAGGACAGGAGGTCAGAAATCGAAATCGTAATCGGCCAATTGCTTTTGCAGGCGGCGTTCTTCAAGCAGGTTGTCGATGGTGCGGCGCTTGCTCAGATTGGTCTTGGCCTGCTCGACGGGAGGCTGTTCACTATCGTCCACTTCAACAGCAATGAAATCGTCGTCTACGTCTAACTGCTCTTTGTCAGTACTCATCACTTGACTCCAGGCTTAGGCTGTCATTGGCGCACCTTATAGCGAGAATCCCGAGACGGGTAAAAAAGTTTTTTTCAATCGATTGACACTAAAACTCTCTATCAGTCAATCATCCGAGGTCTTGAGCTTGTATTCGCACAGGTCTTCGATCCTGCAACTACCGCAGCGTGGCTTGCGTGCCTGACAGACATAACGGCCGTGCAGGATCAGCCAATGGTGTGCGTCGAGCAGATACGGTTTGGGCACGAACTTCATCAGTTGCTTTTCAACTTCAACGACGTTCTTGCCCGGCGCGATGCCGGTTCGGTTGCTGACTCTGAAAATATGCGTGTCGACGGCCATGGCGATCTGGCGGAATGCGGTATTGAGCACGACGTTGGCGGTCTTGCGACCTACGCCGGGCAATGCCTCGAGCGCCTCCCGGGTTTCCGGGACCTGGCTGTTGTGCTGCTCGATCAAAAGGCGGCAGGTCTCGATCACATTCTTGGCCTTGCTGTTATACAGGCCGATCGTCTTGATGTACTCGGACAGGCCGTCCACACCCAGCGCATAAATCGCTTCGGGGGTATTGGCAACGGGATACAGCTTTGCCATGGCTTTGTTAACGCTGACATCGGTGGCCTGGGCTGAAAGGATGACCGATATCAACAGCTCGAACGGCGTGGTGTAGGCCAGTTCGGTCTTGGGATCCGGATTGTCTTCGTGCAGCCGACGAAAAATCTCAAGGCGTTTCACAGCGTTCATGACGACGACATTTCCTTGATAGGGGGCTGACCGGCGTCCTGTAACGCCTGTTCGGCCCGTTTAACTTCTGCGCTCAGCGCCTGTAACTGTTCCTGCGGGGCCTGGTTGGTGCGAGCCTTGTTCAGGGCGGCCCGGGCCATGGCCAGCTGGATCTTGGCGCGCTTGAGGTTGCCATCGTCCACTTTCGGTGCCGTGACCGTTGGCACGGCTACAGCGCTGTTCTGAATAAGCAGGCGCTCCAGTTCCTGTTCGGCCTGTTCGAATGCTTGCCCCATTGTTCGCAGTTGGACAGCCTGCTCTGCAATGGGTGGGTGTCTGAAGGCTTTCAGTGCCTTGTGCAACTGGGCGCGACTCATGGCCACGGCAATGCGTGCCTTTTTCAGGGCTTCGTCCTGGGCGGCGGCAGGGAGCGCGCCTGATGCTACTGCGCTCGGGATGGCCGTCGTGGCCTGGGCCATGCGGGCTTTGCGTTCGGCAAGGCGCTGTTGCTCTTCCCGATGCAGGCGAGCGTTACGCAATTCAAAGCGTTTGCGGGCGCGATCGCGTTTAACCGCCCGTGTCTGGCGTTGTTCGCTATCGAAGGCCAGGCCGCCGACAATCGGCGTAATACCGTTGGGGACCAGTGGCAGCATATCGATGCAATCGACCGGGCAGGGGGCTACACACAGGTCGCAGCCCGTGCATTCATCGCTTATCACCGTATGCATCAGTTTGGCGGCGCCGACGATGGCGTCTACCGGGCAGGCCTGGATGCATTTGGTGCAGCCAATGCACTCGGCCTCGCGAATAAACGCCACCTGGGCAGGCGCCGAGCCGCGTTCGCTATCCAGTGACAGCAGAGGAACACGTAACAGCTCTGCCAAGGCTGCGATGGTCTCGTCGCCGCCGGGTGGGCATTTGTTGATGGCTTCGCCTTCGGCAATCCCTCGTGCGTAAGGCTTGCAGCCGGGATGGCCGCATTTGCCGCACTGGGTTTGCGGCAGCAGCGCATCGATACGCTGGATCAGGCTCATGGGTTCACCCGTCATGATCTTTCAGGCCTTGGGGCTGTCGGGCAGCAACACGGGCCTGTAGGAGCTGCCGAAGGCTGCGATTGGGTCTGTCGGATGCACCGCTTTCGCAGCCTTCGGCAGCGCCTACAAAAGTCGTATTCCAATCAGGATAGTTGCGCGGCCGTTGATAAGAGCCGGCAAGCCGGCTCCCATATCGCGCCTGATTTGTCTTACTTGATCCGTTGACCCGGCTTGGCGCCGCTGTCCGGGCTGAGCAGGTAGATTTCTTCACCGCCAGGGCCAGCCGCCATCACCATGCCTTCGGAGATGCCGAAGCGCATTTTCCGTGGCTTGAGGTTGGCGATCATCATGGTCAGGCGACCTTCCAGTTCCGCCGGGTTCGGGTAGGCGCTCTTGATTCCGGAGAACACGTTGCGTTGCTCGTCGCCGATATCCAGGGTCAGACGCAGCAGCTTGTCGGCACCGTCCACGTGCTCGGCCTTGACGATCAGGGCCACACGCAGGTCGATGGCGGCGAAGGCGTCGAAGTCGATTTCTGCCGACAGCGGATCCTTGGCCAATTCACCGTTGCCTTTGGGCGCGGTGTCGGTGGCCTGGGCCGTCAGGTCTTCTTTCGAAGCTGCAGTCATGGCCTCGACCTTGACAGGATCGATACGGGTCATCAGGGCCTGGAACGGATTGAGCTGATGATTGCTCAGCAGGGTCAGGTGGTCGTCCCAGGTCAGTGGCGCGACGTTGAGGAACTGCTCGGCATCGGCGGCCAGTTGCGGCAGTACAGGCTTGAGGAAAATCACCAGCTGGCGGAACAGGTTGACGCCCAGGGCACAGACGGCCTGCACTTCGTCCTGTTTGCCTTCCTGCTTGGCCAGCGCCCAAGGTGCTTTCTCGGCGATATAGGCGTTGGCGCGGTCGGCCAGGCCCATGATCTCGCGCATGGCGCGGGCAAAGTCACGGCCTTCGTAGGCTTCGGCTATGCCGGGCGCGGCAGCGAGGAAGGCCTCGGTCAGTTCCGGCGCGGCATTGCCGGCCACCAGCACGCCTGCATTACCCTTGTGGATAAAGCCGGCGCAACGGCTGGCAATATTGACTACCTTGCCGATCAGGTCCGAATTGACCTTCTGCACGAAGTCTTCGAGGTTCAGGTCCAGATCGTCGACGCCACGGCCCAGCTTGGCCGCGTAGTAGTAACGCAGGTATTCCGGCGACAGATGTTCCAGGTAGGTGCGGGCCTTGATGAACGTGCCGCGGGACTTGGACATCTTCTGGCCGTTGACGGTCAGGTAGCCGTGCACGTTGATGCCGGTCGGCTTGCGGAAACCGGCGCCTTCGAGCATGGCCGGCCAGAACAGGGCGTGGAAGTTGACGATGTCCTTGCCGATGAAGTGGTACAGCTCGCCCGTGGAGTCCGGGGCCCAGAAGGCGTCGAAGTCCAGTTCGGGGCGGCGTGCGCAGAGGTTCTTGAAGCTGGCCATGTAGCCGATCGGCGCGTCCAGCCAGACATAGAAATACTTGCCCGGCTCATCCGGGATCTCGAAGCCGAAATACGGCGCGTCGCGGGAGATGTCCCACTGTTGCAGGCCGGTGTCCAGCCACTCGGAGAGCTTGTTGGCCACGGCGTCCTGCAGGGTGCCGCTGCGGGTCCAGCTCTTGAGCATGGCGTCGAAGGCGGGCAGGTCGAAGAAGAAGTGCTTGGAGTCCTTGAGCACCGGCGTGGCGCCGGAGATGGCCGACTTCGGATCCTTCAGATCGGTCGGTGCATAGGTGGCGCCGCACTTCTCGCAGTTGTCGCCGTACTGGTCTTCGGTGCCGCACTTCGGGCAAGTGCCCTTGATGAAGCGGTCGGCCAGGAACATTTTCTTTTCCGGGTCGAAATACTGGGTCACCGAACGGGTGGCGATATGCCCGGCATCGCGCAGGCGCGTGTAGATCAGGCTCGACAGCTCGCGGTTTTCATCCGAGTGGGTCGAATGGAAATTGTCGAAATCCACCAGGAAGTCGGCAAAGTCTGCGCTGTGTTCAGCCTTGACGTTGGCGATAAGCTGCTCCGGGGTAATGCCTTCCTTTTCCGCGCGCAGCATGATTGCCGAGCCATGGGCATCGTCTGCGCAGACATACACGCACTGGTTGCCGCGATGCTTCTGGAAGCGCACCCACATGTCGGTCTGGATGTACTCGAGCATGTGGCCAAGGTGAATGGAACCATTGGCATAGGGCAGGGCGCTGGTGACGAGAATCTTGCGTGGCTCGGACATGGGGCTCGGCTACTTGAAGTGAAACGGAGGTCGGCCACTATAAAGGTCTGAGCATTTTTTTTCACCCCGCGCTGACGTGGGAATGTGCCTTGATGTGCGGCGAAATCATGTCGCGGTTCGAGAGAAGGGGTAGGATAGCCGCCTGTTTTACTCAGTCATTTCTTTGGGAGTTACCCATGAGCGCAGTCAGTCGCGCCGCGGTGGAAGCCGTCCTTCGTCAATACACCGACCCTTATCTGAACCAGGACCCGGTCAGCGCCGGTTGCGTACGGGCCATTGAGATCAATGGCGGGCAGGTCCAGGTGCGCCTGGAACTGGGTTATGCCGCCGCGTTGTTCAAGAATGGCTGGGCGCAGATGCTGCAGATCGCCATCGAGGGCCTGGACGGTGTGTCCTCGGCCAGGGTCGAGATCAACAGCGTGATCGCCGCGCACAAGGCCCAGGGCCAAGTGCCGAGCCTGAGCAACGTCAAGAACATCATCGCCGTGGCGTCCGGCAAGGGCGGTGTGGGCAAGTCGACCACGGCGGCCAACCTGGCGCTGGCCCTGTCTCGCGAAGGCGCGCGGGTCGGTATTCTCGATGCCGATATCTATGGTCCGAGCCAAGGCGTGATGTTCGGCATTGCCGAAGGTACGCGACCGAAGATCAAGGATCAGAAGTGGTTCGTGCCGATCGAAGCCCATGGCATTGAAGTGATGTCCATGGCCTTCCTGACCGACGACAACACGCCGATGGTCTGGCGCGGGCCGATGGTGTCGGGTGCTTTGCTGCAACTGGTCACTCAGACCGCCTGGAATGACCTGGACTATCTGGTCATCGACATGCCGCCGGGCACCGGTGATATCCAGTTGACCCTGGCGCAGAAAGTGCCGGTGGCCGGTTCGGTCATCGTGACTACGCCTCAGGATCTGGCGCTGCTGGATGCCAAGAAGGGCGTGGAGATGTTCCGCAAGGTCAATATCCCGGTGCTTGGCGTGGTCGAGAACATGGCGGTGCATATCTGCTCGAAGTGCGGCCATGCCGAGCATCTGTTCGGTGAGGGCGGCGGCGAGAAGCTGGCATCGCAGTATGGCGTCGATCTGCTGGCTTCGCTGCCGCTGTCGATGCTGATCCGCGAGCAGGCCGATGGTGGCAAGCCGACGGTGATTGCCGAGCCGGAAAGCCAGATTGCCATGGTCTATCAGGAACTGGCTCGTCAGGTGGGCGCGCGATTGGTGTTGCAGGAAGCGGCCAGCCAGGCGATGCCAAGTATTTCGGTTAGCGACGACTGACACGACCCCCCCGTAGGACTGGCTTTAGCCGCGAGGCGCCTTCCCGGCTAAAGCCAGTCCTACGGGGCACTCGGTTTTTCACAGGCATAAAAAAACCCCGCTTTTGGCGGGGTTTTCTTTAAGCGAATAAGGACAAGTTAGATAACTTGAACTTCTTCAGCTTGCATGCCTTTCTGACCGCGGGTAGCGATGAAAGAAACCTGTTGGCCTTCTTTCAGGCTTTTGAAGCCGTCGGATTGGATAGCTTTGAAGTGCACGAACAGGTCGTCACCGGATTGTGGAGTGATGAAGCCGAAGCCTTTTTCATCGTTGAACCACTTAACGGTACCAGTTTGGCGATTGGACATAGTAAATCTCCTTGGACAAAGTTAACTGCGACTCAGGAAGAGCCCTGGCCGAGACTGAGTGCAAAGAGCTGGAAAATTCATGGAGATGGTTGGATCGAAATTCAACATCGTGTAGAGATTCTCAGTGACACAAGCAACACAGTGGCGCCACCTTAACCCTTTTTCCGGGACGTGCCAATGGTCTGTGAGCGATTATTTCCAATCCCGGTGAACGGGCCGTGCGCCGCCGCTCCACAGTCTTTGAACCCGACGCGCAGGCCCGGTAAGATGCCGGACATCTTTTTTCACCTCGCTATTCAGGACACCGCCATGAGCATCAAATCGGACAAGTGGATTCGCCGCATGGCGCAGGAACACGGCATGATCGAGCCTTTCGTGGAGCGCCAGGTGCGCGGCGAAGGCGCCGATCGGGTGATCTCCTTCGGTGTGTCCAGCTACGGCTACGACGTGCGTTGCGCCGATGAATTCAAGGTGTTCACCAACATCAATTCGGCGACCGTCGATCCGAAGAATTTCGATGAAAAAAGCTTCGTCGATATCAAGAGTGATGTCTGCATCATCCCGCCGAACTCCTTCGCCCTGGCCCGCACCGTCGAATATTTCCGCATTCCGCGCAATGTCCTGACCATCTGCCTGGGCAAGAGCACCTACGCTCGCTGCGGCATCATTGTCAACGTCACGCCGCTGGAACCGGAGTGGGAAGGTCATGTGACCCTGGAATTCTCCAACACCACCACACTGCCGGCGAAGATCTATGCCAACGAAGGCGTGGCGCAGATGCTCTTCCTTGAGTCCGACGAAGAATGCGAAGTGTCCTACAAGGACCGCGGCGGCAAGTACCAGGGCCAGCGCGGCGTCACCCTGCCACGCACCTGATCTGCCGTTGGTCATCTCGAAAGTGAATTAGTCTTGAAAACGGCACTCTACAGGTTGAATCGCTTCCACTTGCAGGAGCAGGTGGGGCTCAGCCCTGGAGTGCCCATGAAGACAAACATCAAACCTGTCGCCACCCCTCAAGCCAATGAGATCGGACTTCTGGCTTGGTCGCTGTTGGCGCATCCGCAGTTCAACATGGTGGGTGGCGGTATTCCCGGCCAGCCCAACCCCGATACCCCCAATGACTATCCGCAGCCTGAAGAACCGGGCGAGCCAACCGGGCCTGACGAGCTGCCTCCGGTGCCTGTGGCCTGACGGCGATTGATTTTCTGTGGGACCGGCTTTAGCCGGGAAGGCATATTCCCGGCTAAAGCCGGTCCCACATGGTCCGCAGCCTTATGATCCCGAACTGATTCAGGAACTCACCGCCCACACCCCGCCATCACCCGTCAGGTAAATTTTGCCTGTGCCCTGTCGTTTTACCTGAAATCCCCCAGTGAACTCACCGAACGCAGGCAACAGGCTGACCCGCTCATTCAGATAAAAACACGGCAGGCGCAGGCTCTGTCGACCCAGGCCATGCAGACGGAAAACAGGATGGACATGCCCGGCCAGTACGTGTCGGGTCGGGTGTAGGTCGGGTTCATGTTGCAGGGCAAAGGGGCCGAGCAGCAACGGTCCGCTGATGACGTCGATATTCAGCGACGCAGGAGGGTCGCCCGCACGTTGGTCGTGGTTGCCGCGAATCAAAGTCATGGGCAAGGCAGGGTGCTGTTCGCGCCACTGCCCAATGGCCGCGAGAGTCGCCGCCGTGTGAGATTCCGGTGCATGGAGGAAATCGCCAAGAAAGATTAGCCAGTCACAGGGATAGGCCGCCAACAGCCGGTCCAGGCGCTGCAGATTGCCCTGGGTGGTGCCATGGGGCGCGGGTTGCCCCAGTTTGCGATAGGCGGCCGCCTTGCCCAGATGTATGTCGGCAATCAGTAGGGCGCGGTGTTCGGGGTAGTAGATCGCCTTGTCCGCCAGCAGCCACAGCTCTGCCCCGGCCAGGGTCACTGGCAGGTAAGGTTTCATTGCGTGGCCTCCGGTCCTGCGGCTTTTTCCAGGTCGCCGACCATGCGCGCGATGCGGTCGGCCAGTTTCTCGGTGGTCAGGCTTTCACGCATGCGCTCAACCAGGAGCGGGAAGGCCATGGGCGTGGGGCGCTTGATGGCATGCAGGTCCAGGCGACACTGGTTAATGTGTTGCAGCGAGTGCTCCAGGCGCTTCAGATCCAGTTCCTGGCGCAACACCTCTTGTTCGGCCTGGGACAGCAGCAGATTACTCGGGTCGTACTGGCGGAATACCTCGAAAAACAGCCCACTGGAGGCCTGCAACTGTCGGTTGCTCTTCGGCGCGCCGGGATAGCCGGAAAACACCAGACCGGCGATGCGGGCGATTTCGCGGAAGCGGCGTAATGCCAGCTCACCGGCGTTGAGGCTGGCGAGAATGTCCTCCAGCAAATGCTCCGGGCTGAATGGCCCGGCGTTCAGTTGTTCGGCCCAGTCCACAGCGCTGGCGCTCAGCAGCTCGAAGCCGTAATCGTTGACGGCAATGGAGAAAGTCAGCGGTCGTTGCTTGCTCAGACGCCAGGCCAGCAGGCTGGCCAGACCCAGGTGCACATGGCGCCCGGCGAAGGGGTAAAGGAACAGGTGCCAGCCTTCCCGTGACTTAAGGGTTTCGGCCAGCAGGGTGTTGCGCTGCGGCAGTGCCGACCATTGTTGCTGCACTTGCAGCAGCGGTTTGACCGCTTGCATTTCCGGGCTGCGAAACTCGCCCTGTGCGGCGGCGTCGAATTTTTCCACCACGGCCTCGGCAAGCTCACTCGACAGTGGCATGCGCCCGCCATTCCAGCGTGGCACGGCGGCCTTTTTGCGCGTCGCGCGCTGCACGTAGGCGGTCATGTTCTCCACCCGCACCAGCTCCAGCAGGCGCCCGCTGAAGAGAAATCCGTCGCCTGGCTTGAGCCTGGCAATGAAGCCTTCTTCCACGGTGCCCAGAGAGCCACCCCCGCCGCCTTTTTTCCAATACTTCACGGTGATGCTGGCATCGCTGACGATGGTGCCGATGCTCATGCGATGGCGCCGCGCCAGATGAGCGTCCGGCACGCGCCAGATGCCGTCTGCGTCAGGCTCGACGCGGCGGTAGTCCGGATAGGCGGTCAGGGAATGGCCGCCATGACGGACAAATGCCAAGGCCCATTGCCATTCTTCGTCCGTCAGGTCGTGATAGGCCCAGGCGCTGCGCACTTCTTCGCGCAGCTCATCGGGGCGGAAGCCGCCGCCCAGGGCCATGCTCACGACATGCTGGACCAATACATCCAATGGTTTGTGCGGCGATTCCCGGCCTTCGATCATGCGCGATGCCACGGCGTCATGAGCGGCGGCAGCTTCCACCAGTTCAAGGCTGTGGGTCGGCACCAGGGTCACGCGCGACGGCCGACCGGGCGCATGACCAGAGCGACCCGCGCGTTGCATCAGCCGGGCGATGCCCTTGGGCGAGCCGATTTGCAGCACGCGTTCGACGGGCAGAAAATCCACCCCCAGGTCGAGGCTCGATGTGCAGACCACGGCTTTCAGATGGCCCTGTTTAAGCGCCCGCTCGACCCAGTCGCGTACCTCGCGAGATAGCGAGCCGTGATGCAGGGCGATCAGCCCGGCCCAGTCGGGGCGGGCATGGAGCAGGGCTTGGTACCAGATTTCCGATTGCGCGCGGGTGTTGGTGAACAGCAGGCAACTGGTACTGCTGTCGACTTCGGCCAGCACCTGGGGCAGCATGCGCAGGCCCATATGCCCGGCCCAAGGGAAGCGGTCGATGGTGGGCGGCAGCAGGGTATCGACGATCAGCTGTTTGTTCAGCTTGCCTTGTACGCTGATGCCGCTGTCACCCACCAGCACCTGCTGGGCGTGACGCTGGTTACCCAAGGTTGCTGATATGCCCCAGACAATCAGATTGGGGGTGAAGCGGCGCAAGCGGGCCAGGGCCAGTTGCAACTGCACGCCACGCTTGTTGCCGATCAGCTCATGCCATTCATCGACCACGACCATTTTCAGCGTCGAAAACAGGTTTGCTGCATCGGCGCGGGTCAGCAGCAAGGTCAGGCTTTCCGGGGTAGTGATCAGTGCCGAGGGCAGGCGTCGGCCTTGCCTGGCGCGCTCGCTGCTGCTGGTGTCGCCGGTACGCAGGCCGACACTCCAGGGAATCTGCAGATCGAGCAGTGGCGCTTCCAGAGCCCTTGCGGTATCGGCAGCCAGAGCGCGCATGGGCGTGATCCACAGTACCTGCAAAGGGGCGGCGACGGATTTACGCTTACGCGGCTTGTCGTCCGCCGTAAGAGGCGCGGGCTGGGCGAAGCGATTCAGTGCAGCGAACCACACGGCGTAGGTTTTCCCGGCGCCAGTGCTGGCATGGAGCAAACCGGACTGGCCGCGCCTGACGGCGGTCCATACCTCTTTCTGGAACGCAAAAGGCTTCCAGCCCGTGGCTGAAAACCATTGCTGCGCGAAGTCGTGAGGTTTGCCCATGCCCGGCGCTGTGCTCTGAAAGGGGATAAGTCAGAGACAGCGGGTTGGCGGGAATAGTTTTGTTGGATAGTCGGTGTACGTTCCGTAGGACCGGCTTTAGCCGGGAGGGCGTCCTCGCGGCTAAAGCCACTCCTACAGAATCTCCGGTATCTGCGGGCCTATTTGAGGTTGCCGCTCAAGAATTGCTGCAACCGCTCGCTCTTCGGCGTATTCAGCACCTGATCCGGATGACCGGCTTCTTCGATCTGGCCCTGGTGCAGGAAGATCACCTGATTAGCGACCTTGCGGGCAAAGCCCATTTCGTGGGTCACCAGGATCATGGTGCGGCCTTCTTCGGCCAGGCCCTGGATCACCTTGAGCACCTCGCCGACCAATTCCGGATCCAGCGCCGAGGTTGGTTCGTCGAACAGCATGATTTCCGGTTCCATCGCCAGCGCCCGGGCTATCGCCACGCGCTGTTGCTGGCCGCCGGAGAGGAACGCCGGGTATTGCTCGGCGACCCTGGGGGGCAGGCCGACTTTCTCCAGATACTTGTGCGCCCGGGCCTCGGCTTCCTGTTTGGATACACCCAGCACCCGGCGTGGCGCCATAGTGATGTTTTCCAACACGGTCATGTGCGCCCACAGGTTGAAGTGCTGGAACACCATGGCCAGGCGTGTACGGATGCGTTGCAGCTCGTCCGGGTCGGCGACACGCATGCCGCCCTTGTCGCTGACCATGCGGATCTGCTCGCCATCCAGACTCATGGCGCCGTCGTTGGGCTGTTCGAGAAAGTTGATGCAGCGCAGAAAGGTGCTCTTGCCCGAGCCGCTGGCGCCGATCAGGCAGATGACGTCGCCGCTGCTGGCCTTGAGCGAGACGCCTTTGAGTACTTGGTGATCGCCATAGCTTTTATGCAGGCCATCGATGGTCAGTTTGTACATGACAGGCAGTCCTTAAGGAGAAAGCAGGTAGCCGCTGCGGTAGGCCTCGGTGCCTGCAACGTGGGCGATGACCATTCCGGCCGTCGCCATGCGTCGCAGCGAGCGGGCGTAGAGCAGGCCTGCGTTGAGCGTATGGATGGGGGTAACGCCATCGCCGATGGGGTCGATGACTTCCGCGATCAGTTGTCCGGCCTCGACGTACTCGCCGGGCTGGGTGCAGAACACCAGCAGGCCGCCGACCGGAGTTGCAACCGGTTCGACGGCGGCCAGTGGCGTGGCCGGGTAGAGCAGTTGCGGCGGGATGCTGATATCGCCGCTGATGGCGCCAAAGTGAATCAGGTAGTTGATCAGCGCCTGACAGTCGCGGCTGGCCAGGGAGTGATTGACGTCACCCTGGCCGCGCAGCTCCAGAGTCACCGAAAAACTGCCCATAGGCAGGCTGAAGCGGTGACCGAAGCGTTCCTGCAATTGCCACCAGACCAGCGTGAAGCACTCGTCAAAGGACTGGCCGCCGGAGTCAGTCGCCAACAGGCTGGCCTGGGCACCGAGATAGCGCGACAGCGGCTCGACCTTTTTCCAGGCTTCGGGCGTGGTGTACAGGTGTTCGACGGATTCGAAGTCGCAGTGCAGGTCCAGCACCATGTCGGCGTCGCAGGCCAGGCGTTGCAGGGTCAGGCGCTGGGATTGCAACTGGGTGGCGGCCACCTGGGCTTCAAGGGCGGCGCGCAAACTCTGGCGGACCAGGGCGATATTGTGCGCCGGGTCGTCGTTGAGGCGGTCTTCGATGTCATCACCAACCTGCAGGCTCAAGTCCACAAACAGACGGTTGAAGTTCTGCCCGCTTTCCATCTCGTAGCGGCCCAGGGGAATGTCCATCAGCACCTGTTCCAGGCCGATGGGGTTGGCCACGGGCACGACCACGATCTCGCCGAGCAGGCGCCCGGCGTTTTCCAGCTCGGCCAGGCGCTGTTTCAGATACCAGGCCACCAGCATGCCGGGCAGTTCGTCGGCATGCAGCGAGGCCTGGATGTAGATCTTGCAGGCGCCGTCTTGCGGGCCGTAGTGAAAGCTGTGGATCTGCCGCGCGGTGCCGGGCACGGGGGCGAGCAGATCATGTGTCAGATGACGCATTCAGGCAGGTCCTAGTGAGACGGGCCGATGAAGGCCAGCCAGCGGCGTTCGGCGAGGCGGAACAGGCCGACCAGAATGAACGTGACGGTCAGGTAGATCAGCGCGGCGATGCCGAACGACTGGAAGGTCATGAAGGTCGCCGAGTTGGCATCACGGGCCACCTTGAGGATGTCCGGCACGGTGGCGGTGAAGGCCACGGTGGTCGAATGCAGCATCAGGATCACTTCGTTGCTGTAATAAGGCAGCGAACGACGCAGGGCCGACGGCATGATCACGTAGGTGTAGAGCCGCCAGCCGGTCAGGCCATAAGCCTTGGCCGCTTCGACTTCGCCGTGGGACATGTTGCGGATGGCACCGGCGAAGATCTCGGTGGTGTAGGCGCAAGTGTTCAGGGCGAAGGCCAGGATGGTGCAGTTCATGGCATCGCGAAAGAACGCATCGAGCAGCGGCTGGGCACGCACGGCGGCGATGCTGTAGATGCCGGTGTAGCAGATCAGCAACTGGATATACAGCGGCGTGCCACGGAACAGGTAGGTGTAGAACTGCACCGGCCAGCGTACCAGGCGGTTGCTGGACACGCGGGCAATCGACAACGGAATGGACACGAGGAAGCCGATGGCGATGGACGCGCTGAGCAGCCACAGGGTCATGGCCAGGCCGGTGATGTGCTGGCCGTCGCTATAAAGGAAGGGCCGCCAGTATTCCTGGAGTAGTTCGATCATCGTTGCGCCTCCCGGCTGCCTGCGGAGTAGCGCCGTTCAGCCCAGCGCAGGGCGAAGTTCGAGGCACTGGTGATCAGCAGGTAGATCAGGGCTGCCAGGACCAGGAAGTAAAACAGCTGGTAGGTGCTCTTGCCGGCGTCCTGGGACGCCTTGACCAGGTCGGCCAGGCCGATGATCGACACCAGGGCGGTGGCCTTGAGCAGCACTTGCCAGTTATTGCCGATACCCGGCAGAGCGAAACGCATCATCTGCGGGAAGACAACGTAGCGAAAGCGCTGGCCGCGCTTGAGGCCATACGCAGTGGCGGCTTCGACCTGACCACGCGGCACCGCGAGGATCGCGCCACGGAAGGTCTCGGTGAAATAGGCGCCGTAGATGAAGCCCAGGGTAATGACCCCGGCCGCAAACGGGTCGATCTCGATGTAGTCCCATTCCAGGGCGTCGGTGATGCCGCTGAGCCAGGTTTGCAGGCTATAGAAAATCAGCAGCATCAGTACCAGATCCGGCACACCGCGGATCAGGGTGGTGTAGAGCTGGGCCGGTGCGCGCAGCAATACCGAGCCGGACAGCTTGGCACTGGCGCCGATCAGGCCGAGCACGATGCTCACGATCAACGACAGTACCGATAATTTGATGGTCATCCAGGTGCCTGCGAGCAACAGCGGGCCGAAGCCTTTCAAGCTGAATGCCGACAGTCCCAGGTTTTGCATAAGCGCTTCGAGCATGGATCTCGCCTTTGCGGTCAATAAAACAAAACGCCCATCGAGGACGGCAGTGGAGCATCGCCGTACCGATGGGCGTCCGGGTGTTACTTACCGCTATACAGATTCAGGTCGCCAAAGTGCTTCTTCTGAATTTCGGCGTATTTGCCGTCGTCATGCAGAGCTTTGATGCCTTTGTCCAACAGGGCTTTGAGGTCCTTGTTGCCTTTGGAGATGCCGACCGCAGTCTTGGCTGGCAGCAGTGGATCGTCGATTGGCTTGCTGACTTCGTAGCCAGCGCCGGCTGGCGATTTCAGGAAGCCCAGTTCAGCTTGCAGCATGTCTTGTACCGAAGCGTCCAGACGACCGGAGGTCAGGTCAGCATAAACCTGGTCCTGGTTGGCGTAGGCCTTGGTGGTGACGCCAGCCTTGTCCAGTACGGCCTTGGCGTAGGCTTCCTGGATAGTGCCTTGCTCATAGCCAACGGTTTTGCCTTTCAGGCTTTCCGGCGTGCTGAAACCTGCACCCTTTTTGAACACCAGGGAAGTCGGGCCGGAGAACAGCTCGCTGGAGAAGTCGATGACTTTCTGGCGGGCTTCGGTCACGGTCATCGACGAGATGACGCCGTCAAACTTGTTGGCCTTCAGGCCAGGGATCATGCCGTCGAAATCGCTTTCAACCCATTTGCACTTGACCTTCAGCTCGGCACAGATGGCATTGCCCAGGTCGATGTCGAAGCCAACCAGGCTACCGTCAGCCGCTTTCGACTCGAAAGGCGCGTAAGACGGGTCAACACCGAAGCGCAGCTCCTTGTATTCCTTGGCCATTGCATTGCCTGCGGCGAGGCAGATAGCCAATGCAGAGAGAGTCAGCCATGCTTTTTTCATCGTTCAGTCCTTAAAACCAAATTGAGCGTTAGGATCACGCGAGGCCTGCTACCGGCAGGGCCAGACCGAGAGACGATAGCAAGTTCCGAACCAAACAGGCGAACGTGCGTTTTAAATGTAAGCAGTTGTCGCAATGCTGACTTAGGCGGAATTTCGTCGCACTAAACAGCAGAAAGCCACTATCGACGCAACACGTAGAAGGGCCAAAAAGGGGCGCAGAATACATGGCGCACCAATAGAGGGCAAAGAACGATTCGCTTGGATTGTCTGGGCGGGATTGGCGAAGTGCGGCTTTATGTTACTGACGCGTTACCAGCGCAGCCCGCTTTGGGCCGTGGGGTAACGTTGGGACGGTGCGCTGGAGCGAATGTGGGACCGGCTTTAGCCGGGAAGACAAGGTGATAGGCGACAGACATCCATCGGTCACACCTGCGCCTTCCCGGCTAAAGCCGGTCCCACATAAAAAGCCATGAATTCAGCTATTTCCCCGGTGTCAGGGTCAACCGCTGTTTGCCAAACGCCTGCTCCAGGTTCTGCGGTTGCAGTGGAATTGACATGTACTGGGCCTTGAGCCAGGGCTCGATGCCGTTGGCGTAATTGGGACTGGCCGGGTTGCCGGACTGGCCTGCACCGCTTTGGCCCATCAGCGGCTCATTCAGGCCGAAGTCAACGATGATGCGCAACGCAGGCACCGAACGGGCATCGAAGTCCTGGCCCCAGCTGTAGGCCGAGGTGTTCAGGGTGCTCTGGTCGCCGCCCGCCGGGAACGGCCCGCGATTCAGGCTGCTGTTGCTGCTCTCGCCCAGGGCCTTGGCCAACTGATTGCCTTGCGCCGTCCAGTTATAGCGGTGCAGTTTGCCCCATTGCCAGGCCTTGTGATCGCTGCCGAGCTGGCTGTCCCCGGCAGTGATGGCGGCGGCCAGGCTGCGTGCCAGGATTGCCGGTTTGTCTTCTTTCTGCGGGGTTTTCAGGTCGTCCCAGAACGGACTGTCTTCACGCCCGAGCAGGTGGTCGGCCTGAGCCGAATAAGCAAGGTTGGCGCCTGCCACCAAGGCTTTCCAGGTCGGGCTGCTTTCCGGGCCCAGATCGTCGAGGAAAATCTGCTTGCTGCTTTCCTGCAGGAACAGTTCGTACAGCGCCGCATCAGCCGAGGTCGCACTGAGCTTGCCGTCGAAGGCCATCAACCTCAAGTAGGCTTCCCGGGCCTTGCCGCGTTCGGCTTCCGGCAGGGCATCGATGGCCTGTTGCAGAGGCTTGGCCATGCCGGGGGCTTCGAACATCTTCTTCAGCTTGGCGGCGAAGGTCGTCGTCTGGTCGTACTGCATGGCGATCAGGCTGCGGCTGTCCTGCTTGCCGCTGCCTGCCAGTTCGGCGATGCGTTCGGCGCGCTCCGGGGCGAACCACGAGTTGGACAACTGCATGCCGTAGCCCTTGGGCACGGTGCGCTGGTTGGCGGTGGCGATCCAGCCTTGCTGCGGATCCTGGTCATACGGATGCAGCATCGGATCGGCAAAACCGTCCCAGTCGTAGCGACCGTCCCAGCCCGGTGACGGCAGCAGGCCGAGGCCATCGCGGCGGTTCGGGTAGCGGCCGGTGACTTGCCAGCCGGTATTGGACGCGTCGGCAAACACCATATTCAAAGCGATGGAGCGGATCTCGCGACTCTTGTCGAACGCGCGCTCGACAGTCGGCGCCCGGGACAGGTCGAAATAGGCGTCCAGGCTCTTGTCGTCTTTCAAGTCCGGCACTTGCAGGGCCAGGCCCAGGCCGTTGTTCAGGGCAACGACCTGGGTCGGACTGCTGCGCTCGCCAATGGCGCTGTTGAGCAGCGCACCATGGCGGGTTTCGTAGAAGGCTTCGCGAACCGGGCGGCCACCTTTGACGAAGAAGGTTTCTTCATGGGCCACGGCGGGTTGCCATTTGCCATTGGCCAGGTACATCAGGCGATTGTTTTCGCGCTTGATCTGCTCCAGGAACAGGTCCTGATTGTCACCCTTGACCGCCGTCATGCCCCAGGCCAGCTTGCCGTTGAAGCCGCTCAGCAGCAGTGGCAGACCGGCGATGGTGGCACCTGCGGCCTGGTATTTCGGTGCGCGGATCTCGACGAAGTTCCAGGCCGAAGGCAGTCCGGCGGGCAGGTTCATGTCGCTGGCCAGCAGGCTTTTGCCGGTGCGGCTGCGTTGTGGGCTGATCGCCCAGTTATTCGACGCGGCGACGCTTAGCATGTTCAGGTCAGAGAGTTGCAGGGCGGCCTTGTTCAGGTCACCCAGGCCCTGCACCTGGCTGAGGTTGACGCCCTTGAGCTTGTCGGCTTCGGCCTGGGGCACTTCCTCGTCGGGATAGGTCGGCATCAGCCAGGCCAGCTTGTCGAGGCCGACTTTTTGCGCCAGTTGCAGCGAGGCCAGCTCCTGCTGCAGGTTGGCCGAGGTGCTGAAATCCAGCAGGCTGAAGATCAGCGCCGAGTCTTCCGGCTTCCAGTATTCCGGGATGTAGCCGGCATCGGCCAGATCGGCTGGCAGCTTGTCGCGATAGCGGAACAGGTAGGCATTGACGCCCCGGGCATAGACCTCGAAGAAGCGCTTGAGGCGCGGCGAAGAGCCGTTGTATAGGTCGCCCGCGCTTTTACGCAGGTTCACCGAGCGCATCAGACGGTCCACATCCAGTGCTGCCGGGCCTTCCAGCTCGGCAAGACGGCCCTGGGCCAGCAGGCGCATGGCGACCATCTGGCTGATGCGGTCGCTGGCATGCAGATAACCGAGGGTGAACAGCGCGTCGTGGAAGGTGCTGCTCTCGATCAGCGGCATGCCCAGGTTATTGCGTCGCACCGAGACGTTCTGCGCCAGGCCCTTGATCGCCACGACCCCGGTAGTGGGCGGCACGCTGTCGCTGCCATGGCCGTCGAGTTGACAGCCCGACACACTCAGCAAGCCTGCCACGGCAGCGGCATAGCCGAACCGGGGGAGAAAATGGGATAGGGATGGCGAGGCCATGACGAAGCTCCTGAGGGGGTAGCGGCGGATAAAGGGCAAAGGCGCTACGTTAGTGAGCAGGCAGGCGCCACGCAAGCGGGGAAGGGGAGTTTATTTGAGGATTTTTCTGCGACCACCGGGAGTCGGCGATACAAATGAAAACGGCCTCCAGTGGCGGAGGCCGTTGCTTATGCCCCAAGCGTTACGCGCCGTGGCACTTCTTGAATTTCTTATCGCTGCCACATGGGCAGGGATCATTGCGGCCAACGTCTTTCAGCGCGTTGCGCACCGGCTCCTGATGGGCATGGCCGCAGTTTGGACCGTGCACATGGCCGTGATCGTGGTCGTGATGGTCGTGATCATGGTTGCAATCGGGGCCATGTACATGGGGTTGTTGGTTCATTTGGGAATCTCCGGAATCAAATCTCCGGGGATTATCTCGCCATCGCGCTCAATACGCACGCTGCGGCCGAAGAATAATCCGGTCTTGAGCTTGCCTTCGAGGCGGTAGTGGATCGGGTTGCGCGGTTTTTCCAGCAATTTGGCCAGGTACTTGAGGTGCTGCCACAGGTTGGTCTTGATCGGAATGACGAAATACTTGCTGGTGCGAGGCGCTACGCGGAAGCGGTCCGAGTAATCGCCCTCGGCCAGTTGCACGTCATTGAGCAGGATCTTGTAGCTCAACCCGCGCACCCACATGCCCCGGTCGTTGGGGTTGTCGATGCGAAAGTGCAGCTTGAAGCTTTGTTCCAGCAGGTGTGCCTTGACCACCTGAACCTTGAGCAGATGCACTTGCGGCTCTTCGTACTGGCTGAACCAACTGGCGCAGCCGGTCAGATTGGCAAGCAACAGCGCGAGGCCGATGGATTTGAACAGACGCACCTGAGAAAACATGAACTGGCTCCGGGAACCGGCAATGGGTTGCTGGCGGTTGTTGCAGGAATCGAGCCTGCGCCATACTCGTGCCTATGTGCAACTCGAGTGTGCCCCCATGACTCTCTACGAAATCGTCTTCAGCGGCCAGATCGTTGCCGGTGCCCAGCTTGAACGGGTGCAGGCCAACCTGGGCAAATTGTTCCAGGCCGATGCCCAGCGCCTGGCGCTGTTGTTCTCCGGGCGGCGCCTGGTACTCAAGAACAACCTCGACAAAGCCGCCGCCGAGAAATACCGCTCGACCCTGGAGCGCGCCGGGGCTCTGGTCGAGGTGGTCGACATGGAACTGCCGATGGAGGAGGTCGAACTGGCGCCGCCGCCGGATGAGCGCGGCTACCTGCCGGTCAGGCCTGGGCCTGTGGTCAAGCCGGGGCGCTTGCAGGTCAAGCCGCGTGACGTCTACATGGCCGCCTTTGTCGACGTCGATGCGCCTGACCTGGCCATCGCTGAGGTCGGCGCCAATATGCAAGACCCCAAACCGCCCGCAGCGCCGCTGAAGCTGGACTTGTCACAACTGAGTCTGGCCCCGACCGGCAGCGACATGGGTCAGGCAAAGAAAGCAGCGGAGGCGCCGGCGCCGGACACCTCCCATCTGCAGCTGCGCTGAACGTCTGGTCAGACGAAGCCAGCGCAGCACTTCTTGAATTTCTGCTCACTGCCGCATGGGCAAGCGTCATTGCGCCCGGCCTTGAGCGGCACGGTCGGGTCGATAAAGTACCAACGGCCCTGATTCTGCACGAACGACGAACGCTCGCGATGACTGTGTTCGCCGTCGTTGTCGTGCCAGCGCGCGGTAAAGGTGACGAAACCGTGCTCGGGCTTGCCGCCGAACACCTCGGCGCTTTCTACCTCAAGGCCCAGCCAGGTGCTCTGGGCACTCCACTGGCTGATGGACTCGCGGTTCAGCCCGGCCTGCTGCGCGGGCAGGGTTGTTGCCACCAGATAATCGATCAGGCCCAGCACATAGGCGCTGTAACGCGAACGCATCAGCTTCTCGGCGCAGGGTGCCGGCTGCCCGGCATGGAAATGGCCGCAACAGGCCAGCAACAGATCCCCGCTGCCGCAGGGACAAATAGTGCTACTCATGATTTACCACCAATACTTGCCAAAATTCTCCGGGTTGGCCCAGAACTTCGCGTTCAACCAGTCGGGGACTTGCTTGTATTCGCGCAGGTCGTAGGTGTACAGGGACAGGACCTGTTCGTCCCGGGCGAAGCGTTCGCTGACTTGCAGGGCCAGGGAGTAGAAGTCGGTGTCTTGCCAGCCGCAGGCGTGCAGGTCGGCCAGTACGGCAATGCGGCTGGCGTTGAGGTTGCGGATGCCGCCGAGCAGTTCCAGGCCGATGCGCTTGGGAATGTGCTCCAGGCAGTCCACCACCAGGGCCAGGTCGAAACGTTGCCCGGCAAGCTCCGCCGACAGGGGGCCGGGCATGGCCTGGAACACATGGCTGTTGGGGTGTGCCTCGCGAAACGCCTGCAGCGCCGGGAACGCCTGGCTGCCCACCAGCAGCAGGCGTTCGGGAGCATAGCGGTCAAGCAGGGCCGCCATGGCCTGTTGGGGAGTGCGGGTGGAAAAACCTTCGGTCATCAAAAATCCTCATCTGGAATGGCAAGACTAGCTCGCTCCGGGATCGTGGCCTAGTCTCACTGCACCTGATTTCTGGAAAGCGCTTTTTACGGCGCCGTTGACTGCTGGCGAATTGAATCGTTCAGCGTTTTCCAGAGCTGGGTGACGAAAAGTATAAAAATGAGTGCAATCTCCCGGAAACACGGGATAAAGCTGGCGTTATGGCCAAGTGCCGTCTTTAATCCTTGAGCGGCGGTGGGCCGACTATTAGGAGAAAAACATATGAGAATGTTGCGCACGGCGTTACCTCTGCTTCTCGTTACCAGCGTCCTTACGGGTTGCGCTGGCTTGCAAAAGACTGATTGGCCCATTTGCGCGGCTGGCGGCGCATTGGGTGGCGCCGCCGTCGGTGCCTTCCAGACTGCTGCGGTTGCAGCGAGCCTGGGTGGTGCGGTGGGTGTCATGGCCGGTGCCTATTGCTGGGTGCATGGTGATGGCGATGATGATGGCGACGGTGTACCGAACAGCCGCGACAAGTGCCCGAACACGCCTAAAGGCGTAGTCGTTGATGCCGATGGCTGCCCGCCGCCACCACCGCCTGTAGCGGCGCCAGTGCCGGTTGAGCCGGTCACCTCGTCCCGCGAGGAAGTGATTGTCATCCGCGACGTGCTGTTCGAGTTCGACTCGGCCAAGCTGACCGCAGCTGACAAGAAAAAACTCGACGTCATCGCCACTCGCCTGAAACGCGAAGCGTCGACCGCGCAACTGCACGTCAGCGGCCATACCGACAGCGTCGGCAGCGATGCCTACAACAAAAAACTGTCGCAGAAACGCGCTGCCTCGGTGACTGATTACTTGGTCAGCTCCGGCATCCCGCGCAGCGAGTTCGTTTCCGTTGAAGGCTTCGGCGAAAGCCGCCCGGTAGCGGATAACAAAACCGCTGATGGCCGTGCACAGAACCGTCGTGTGGAAATCAAGATCAACCGTTGATCCCTCGCTGTAAACAGACGGGCCCGGCATACTGCCGGGCCCGTTCTTTTCTGAAACCGCCTGGCGGTTTACTTCCCGGCTACATGAAATTTCACCCCCGCGCTGGCATATTCTTCCCCCTAGCCGTTACTGTGCGTTCCCAATAGGAAGCGTTCGCAGAAAAACTATAACCAGGGGCATGTAATGAAGCTGTTTTGGGGCATGGGGAAAGTGTTGACGCTGGCCTTCTGGCTGGTGGTGTTGGTGAGCCTGGCGGTGCAACTGCCAAGCCCTTTCGAGATACTGCTCAAGCTGGCTGGCGGCCTGATGCTGCTGATGCATGTGCTTGAGGTGCTGTTTTTCAACGGCGATCTGCGTGGACGAGCGCATCCCTGGCGCGATCGGCTGCAAATCCTCTGCTTCGGCATGTTCCATCTGCAATCCTTTTCCCGTTCGTCCCGTGAGGTCAGCCATGCGTAGTCTCTGTCTGCTCGCTGCGCTGTGCAGCCCCCTGGCGATGGCCCAGTCCATCAATGTCCAGCCTAATTCCTTCATGCGCCTGCCCGGCAATAACAGCGTCCTGCAACTGGATCGTCTGGAAGTCGCCGATGGTGCAACCTTATGGATCCCGGCCGCCGTCACCGAAATGAATGTCGGCGAATTGAAGTTGGGCCGTGAGGCACGCATCACCATTGTGCCCGGCCCGACGCCGTTCAAGCTGGCGGTCAAGCAAGGTGAGCTGGGCAGTGGCAGCCAGATCAGTGCCCGGGGCGCGGCGGGCAGCTTCGAGAAACCGGCGTTGCCAGGGCGCAACCTGACGCTGCGTCTGGAGCACCTCAAGGCCGATATTCTCGCAGTGGACGCCCGTGGCGGCACCGGTGCGCCTGGCTACAGTGGCCTGGACGGTGGCAACGGCAAGGCGCCGGGTTGCACCTGGGGCCAGGCGGGCAGGGGCTCCGACGGTGACAAGGGCGGTGACGGCCGTGACGGTGCTGCGGGTGGTCAGGTAAGGCTGGAGGTGCCGCTGGAGTTTACCGCTGAGCGCATCAAGGTGCAGGTCGACGGCGGTAACGGTGGCGCGCCGGGTGTCGGCGGCAAGGGCGGCCAGGGCGGCGCCTCGAAAGGCTGCCTGGTTTACCGCGCCGACGGCGGCAAGGCTGGTCGCACGGGCGACGCCGGGCAACCGGGCGGTAAAGGTTCCGCGGGTTCGGTGATGGTGCAGCATTTGTAAGACTGTCAATATCTTATGGGATCGGCTTTAGCCGGGAATGCGCCTTTCCGGCTAAAGCCGGCCCCACAGATTCAACTTGTTCAGCAGGTCTCGACATGGGCCCGTGAGCGGTCCACCTCGCTCTTGATCTGCTCGATCAGACACAGCATCGAAAACACCAGGTCCCGCTGCGAGCCGCTGGAGTTATCGGCGGTTTCATAGGCGATGGCCGCCAGATAGCGCAGCAGGTCCGAGGCATGCAGCAGGATTTTTCCAGTGAGAACTGGGGTTTTTCGGTTGTAGCATTAATCATGGTAACGACCTTATGGATAGGCCACCGCACGTTCGCTGCTAAACAAATATCAGGGTGGCGACTTTGACGTGGGTTAGCAGACCGGTTGCCGTTACCATTACCCGGCGCACTCGAAAGTGCCCCGCGCAAAGTCACCATGTAGTAGGCCTTGCACGTAAGTAACGGAAAAAAGAGGCTGCTAAACCCGATCGCTGATTACTCAGCGACCGAAGCAGCCTAAAGAGCGAAGTTACCTCATGCAAGAGCTACAGATCTTCTAGGAAAGTTCATACTAAAGATACAGAAAAGGTCTGTCGTTGAGCCGTGTTTTTGTTAGCTTAAGTAAATTTTCAATTGTCGCTGTAGGAAAAGTTAACCAAGGCTTGTAGGTTGCTTCTGGAAATTCGTAAATATCGATTGCGTTGTAGCTCATCTCTATTCAGTTTCAATATTCTCGCACTTCCAGTTACAGGGAGTTCAAGAGATGAGCAAGGCTTACGCATTTATCAATGACCAAATGCAGGGCGACAGCGCTATCAAGTCCCGTTTGGGCGCTGGCGATAAATTCAATACGCTGAATGTGCATATTCGCAATCAGGTGGTGATTCCGGGGCAGATGGTCATAGTGCCCGACAGCACCACTAAATCCTGCACCATCGAGGAGGCCGAACTGATGCGCATGGCGCAGCACGTCAGCCATCAGGTCCACCACAACTCTCTAGGCTCTGACGGCCTGATGCTCAAACATTACGATGTATTGCAGCCTATGCTCGGCTACGGCTCGCTGGGCCTTGGCGCCGTCTCCGGGAGTTGGAGCAGTCATCTCAAGGCCGTAGAACAGACCCTGGCCGATATAGAAAAACTGCACAAACTGTCGCTGCAACGGGGCACGCCCATCGCCCGACAGGAATTTATCAACCAACGCCAGGTGCTGTTCAACAAACTGGACGGTCAGCTCAAGGGCATCGCCCGCTGGGGTACGGGCATGCACAACCGTGGCTCGATCAAGAAGATGCTGGGGATTTCCACCAAGAGTTATCTGCATACCGGTGAACTGCGCGATTACACCCGACGTATGAGTAACATTGCCAGGACGGCAAAGTTGCTTAAATACGGGGCTCATGTGGGTATTGTGTTGAATGCAACGGCCAGTACTTTGGAAATAAGCGAGGCTTGTTCGGTTGGGCGGGAGGATAAGTGCGTCAAGACGCATTATGTGGCGGGAGGGAAGTTGGTATTAGGAGTAGGAAGCGGCCTGATTGGAGGCGGGTTGGCAGTTGCAGGCGCTAAGCCGTTATGTGTTGCTATCGCAGTGCCTACAGGTGGGTGGGGTGGTTTGGCTTGTGGCATCATCGCCGGTATTGCGGGTGGGCTCGCCGGTGGAAAGGGTGGCGAATACGTTGGTGAAATGGTGGGTGAAAAGCTCTATGAATGGAGTCCAGAGTGATGACGGATGAAGAATTTTGGATAGCTATTTTCATTACTATCAATATTTGGGTAAATGTCGGGGCCATGATTTTTTTTCACCGTCGCCGATTAGAGCAGCTGGAGAATTATCTGGCGGGAGCTAAATCTGTCGAATGGAATAGATCAGTCTGGGGAGGAGGATACATTGGCTGTCAGATGAGGCTCAGTAATATAATGGCCATAATATTTCTACCGAATCTATGCCATAAGCGTGGCTATAGCTTCAAAGATGCAGATAAACGAATACCCAAGAAGCTTCGCCTGCAATTGAAGATTGTTTATGTGCATATGGCGATTACTGTCCTGGGGATGGGCGCGCTATACCTTGTACTTGTAGGGAAATACGGTAGCTAACACTGTGGTGCCTGCTCTAGCCAGGAAATCGCCTTCTTGGCTGGCGCTAGTCACATAGGAGTAGCTAATTCCACTGGGGTAATTTTAATTGTTGCTGTAGGAGTAAATAATTGGGGGTTATAGGTTGTGGCATCATTTTCGGCGCGGCTGGATGGCATGTGGGGGGGTAGTCTGGTTGGGGCGGAGATAGGGGAGCTGGTCTACGAATGGAGGCCCTCTGAATGAGCATTCATTCTGGATGGTGGGCACTGATCATTGGCATAAATATATGGTTGAACGTGGGCGTTATATTATTTTTTTACTACCGGAGCCTGGATAGGCTTGAGGGGTATCTCGAAGGGATTAAGTCTGTTGAGTGGAATAGATCAGTTTGCGGAAATGGATACTTCGGTCGGCAATTGAGGTTCTTTCACATTATGCAGATAGTGCTAATGCCAGGCTTTCTCTATAAGCGAGGCCAGATTCCGAAGGACACTGACAAGCGGATACCTAAGAAGCTTCGCTGGCAGATGAAGGTCGCGTCCATCTACATGATGCTCACAGCCTTGGCCATGATTACATTTTACTTTGCTATTTCTGACAGACCCAGCAGCTAACCCCGCAAACCACCGTAGGAGCGGCTTTAGCCGCGAAGGCGCCCTCGCGACTAAAGCTGTTCCTACGGTCGGTTGCAATGCGTGCAATAGGCTTAAAACATCGGTCGCGCCGCCGCAATCGCCACCACTACCAACCCGATAATCAGGTTACTGCCCACCAGCCGCCGAATCCGCCCCAGCGCCGCCGCGCCGTCGGCCCATTGCTCTGCTTCCACTGCGCGACGCAGTTCCGGCAGTTGCAGGCCCTGGATGCGGATGAACAGGGCGACCATCACGACGTACAGGCCGATCATCACCTGCACATAGCGTGGTGCGGTTTCGAAGCCGGTGAATTGCAGTTGGATCATGCCGATACCGCTGATCGGCAAAATCACCACGGCCAGCCAGACCCAGACGAAAAAGCGCGGGAACACATTCAGCCATAATTTAAGCCGTGGCGGGCCGTCCAGAGCAGCGACGGCCGCGGGGCGCAGGACCATCCAGGCGAAAAACATGCCGCCGACCCAGGTCAGGGCGGCCAGGACATGCAGGGTGTAGACGAGGGAAAAGGGTGTCATCAGGTACTCCGTTCTGCGCGGAAGGATTTAGCGAGGTATGATAGCGACCTCTCAGAACTACTGAGAATTTATCCAGCATATTTGTAGCGCCTCAAGCCCATGATCAGTACCGAACTCAAGTCCCAGATTCAGGGCGCCTATTCGCGTTTCCTCGAAGCCAAGAGCCTCAAGCCCCGTTATGGCCAGCGTTTGATGATCGCGGAGGTCGCCAAGGTGCTGGGCGATATCGAGACCGATGAAGAAGGGCGGCGCTCGGGCGACCCGGCCGTGGTCGCGGTGGAAGCGGGCACCGGTACCGGTAAGACCGTGGCCTATGCCATTGCCACCATTCCCACGGCCAAGGCGGCGGGCAAGCGCCTGGTCATCGCCACCGCCACTGTCGCCCTGCAGGAGCAGATCGTCTACAAGGATCTGCCCGAGCTGATGCGCAACAGCGGCATGAATTTCACCTTCGCCCTGGCCAAAGGGCGAGGGCGCTACATGTGCCTGTCCAAGCTCGACATGCTCTTGCAGGAAGGCGACTCGGCCAACGCTACGGCGCAGCTGTTCGAGGAAGAAGGCTTCAAGATCGAGGTCGATGAGGCCAGCCAGAAACTGTTTACCAGCATGATCGAAAAGCTCGCCGGCAATAAATGGGACGGCGACCGCGACAGCTGGCCCCAGGCTCTGGAAGACCAGGACTGGGCGCGCCTGACCACAGACCACAGCCAGTGCACCAATCGGCACTGTCCGAATTTTCAGCAGTGCGCCTTCTATAAGGCCCGCGAAGGCATGGGCAAAGTCGATGTGATCGTCACCAACCATGACATGGTCCTGGCCGATCTTGCGCTGGGCGGCGGAGCGGTGCTGCCTGATCCACGGGACACCCTGTACGTCTTCGACGAAGGCCATCACCTGCCGGACAAGGCCATCGGCCACTTCGCCCATTACACCCGTCTGCGCTCTACCGCCGACTGGCTGGAGCAGACTGCCAAGAACCTGACCAAACTGCTTGCTCAGCACCCGCTGCCGGGCGACCTGGGCAAGTTGATCGAACAGGTGCCGGAGCTGGCCCGGGAAATCAAGGGCCAGCAACAGTTCATGTTCAGTGCCTGCGAGCAATTGGCGGATTTCCGCGCCGGTGAAGACATGGAAGGCCGCGAGCGGCCGCGCCATCGCTTTATCGGCGGGGTGGTGCCCGAACATATCCGTGAGATGGGTATCGAGCTGAAAAAGGGTTTTGCCCGCCTCGACGACCTGTTCACCCGCCTGGCCGACCTGCTCAAGGAAGGCATGGATGGCGAGGTCAATATCGGCATCGCCAGCCATCAGGCCGAAGAGTGGTATCCATTGTTCGGCAGCCTGTTGGCGCGAGCCCACGGTAACTGGGAGTTGTGGACGGCCTTTACCGCCGAGGACCCGGAGGACAGCCCGCCCATGGCGCGTTGGCTGACCCTGGCCGACAGCGGTTCGCTGTTCGATATCGAGGTCAATGCAAGCCCCATCCTCGCTGCCGAAATGCTGCGGCGTAACCTCTGGAACGTCGCCTACGGCGCCTTGGTGACCTCGGCAACCCTGACCGCCTTGGGCAAGTTCGACCGCTATCGCATGCGTGCCGGGCTGCCCAAGGGCGCGGTGACAGCAGTGGTGCCGAGCCCGTTCCATCACGCCGATGCCGGTGTGCTGCGGGTGCCGGACCTCAAAGCCGATCCTCGCGACGCGGCCGCCCATACCGCCGCGATCATTCGTGAGCTACCGACTCTGGTTGAAGGCTCACGGGGCACGCTGGTGCTGTTCTCTTCGCGCAAACAGATGCAGGACGTGTTTGACGGCCTGGAGCGGGACTGGCGCAAGCAAGTGTTCATTCAGGGCAACCTGTCCAAGCAGGAAACCCTCAACAAGCACAAGGCCCGGGTCGATGGCGGTGATTCCAGCGTGCTGTTCGGCCTGGCCAGTTTCGCCGAAGGCGTGGACTTGCCCGGTGCCTATTGCGAGCACGTAGTGATCGCCAAAATTCCTTTTGCCGTACCGGACGATCCTGTGGAAGCGGCTCTGGCCGAGTGGATCGAAGCTCGTGGCGGCAATCCGTTCATGGAAATAGCCGTGCCCGACGCCTCGTTGCGTCTGGTTCAGGCCTGCGGTCGATTGCTGCGCACCGAAGAGGATCGCGGCACCATCACGCTGCTGGACCGGCGTTTGGTCACCCAGCGCTACGGCAAGGCGATTCTCAATGCGCTGCCGCCGTTCCGCCGCGAGATCTCCTGAGCCTGGTGTGTTCCCAAAGCGCCCTATCACTGGAACAATGCTCGCCAATTTTTGTGCACCTGCCATCAGGAGATCCCACGAATGCAGATCCAAGGTCATTTCGAGCTGCAATTCGAAGCCGTTCGCGAAGCGTTCGCCGCGCTTTTTGATGACCCTCAAGAGCGCGGGCTGGCGTTGTGCATTCAGATTAGCGGGCAAACCGTCGTCGATCTGTGGGCGGGCACTGCCGACAAGGACGGCGCCGAGGTCTGGCACAGCGATACCATCGCCAACCTGTTCTCGTGCACCAAGACCTTTACCGCCGTGGCTGCCCTGCAGCTGGTCGGCGAGGGCAAGCTGCACCTCGACGAACCGGTCGCCAAGCTATGGCCGGAGTTCGCGACGGCGGGCAAGCAAGGCATCACCCTGCGCCATCTGCTGTGCCATCAGGCCGGTCTGCCAGCTCTGCACGAGACGCTGCCTGCCGAAGCCCTGTATGACTGGAACGCCATGACTGCCGCCCTGGCTGCCGAGACGCCGTGGTGGACGCCGGGTCAGGGCCATGGCTATGCCGCGATTACTTACGGCTGGCTGGTCGGGGAAATGATACGCCGCGCCGATGGCCGTGGGCCGGGGGAGTCGATTGCTGCGCGGATTGCCCGGCCGCTGGACCTGGATTTCCATGTCGGGCTGGCCGATGAAGAGTTTTATCGGGTCGCTCATATCGCTCGCGGCAAGGGCAATGTCGGTGACGAGGCCGCTCAGCGCCTGTTGCAAACCACCCTGCGCGAACCGAACTCCATGACCGCCCGGGCCTTTACCAATCCGCCGTCGATCATGACCAGCACCAACAAGCCTGAATGGCGGCGGATGCAGCAACCGGCCGCCAATGGCCATGGCAATGCCCGCAGCCTTGCTGGTTTTTATACCGGCCTGCTTGAAGGCAGCCTGCTTGAAGCGGATTTGCTCAACGAACTGACCCGCACCCACAGCCAGGGCCATGACCGGACTCTGTTGACCCAGACCCGCTTCGGCCTGGGTTGCATGCTCGATCAGCCGGACGTCGCCAACGCCACCTATGGCCTGGGGCCCAAAGCCTTCGGTCATCCTGGTGCAGGCGGCTCCATCGGCTTTGCCGACCCTGAGCGTGAGGTCGCTTTTGGCTTCGTCACCAACACCCTCGGCCCCTACGTATTGATGGATCCACGGGCGCAAAAGCTGGCGCGGATTCTGGGTGAGTGTTTGCAATAAGTATTCATCATAAGTACTTGTTTCATACCGATTGTCAGTTAATGCCCTGTTACAGGAACCGTGTGACGGTTTCCCTTTCCAAGAGTCTGTTTATGCGTGTTATACGGATTCACTGCCGTTTCCCTGTTTGCTTACCATTTTTTACGGGTCACCCCATGTCACTCAATAAAAGCCTTGCCATCGCCCTTTGCCTCGCCACTGCTGCGGGGTGTGCGCAAACTCCTCAGAAGGACGTCGCCGACGACAGCAGCCACAGCTGGTGGTCGTTTGGCAGCTCCGACACCAAGCCTGCCACGGCCCAGCAAGTCGCCACATCGGCAGACAAGGCTGATGCGGCGGACGTGAAGCACTGGTACTGGCCGTTTGGTTCGGACGGCGCCGCTGCCAAGGCCGAAACTCCGGCTCAGCCGACTGTTGCCGCCAAGCCCTCTGCGCCAGCGGTGGCCAAGGCCGACAGCGACACTAAGTGGTGGTGGCCATTTGGTAGCGACGCCGCCAAGCAGGCCGATCAGCCCAAGGCCACGGCAGTGGTCATCGACCCCAAGGTGACCAAGGCCTGGCTCGATGACTACGAACCGCGTCTGCGGGTAGCGATCAAGGACAGTCCCTTCGAACTCGAGCGCCGTGAAGACTTGCTGGTAATCACCGCTCCCATCGACAGCTCCTTCAACCCGAACCGTCCGGCCTTGTTGCTACCGGTAACTCTGGGCCCGATTACTCGTCTGGCCAAGCTGGTCGAAGGCGATCCGAAAACTGCAGTATTGGTTCTGGGCCACGGCGATGCCGTCGGCGGCGCCGACCTCAATCAGCAGATCAGCCAGCAGCGTGCCCAGTCCGTGGCGGCGATCTTCCGCCTTAGCGGCCTGGAGCGTAACCGCTTGAGTCTGCGCGGTATGGGCTCGGCAATGCCTCGTGCGGCCAACGACAGTGTCCAGGGCCGTGCGCTGAACCGTCGCATTGAGATATTCATGACGCCGCAGAACACTATGTCGGTGCTGATGGCCAAGTACGAGATTCCCCAGGCTCCAACCCTGGCCGCAGTACAAAGCACCCAGGCCGCGCCTGCCGCAGTTGCTCCGGCGGCCGCCAAGCCTGCGGTAAAAGCACCGGCCAAGGCTGCGACCGACAAGAAAGCCGCACCGTCCACCGCCAAGGCGCCTGCAACCAAGAAGGCTGCGCCGACCAAGAAAGCCGCGCCAGCCAAGGCTGCTCCTGCCAAGGCGGCAAAGAAGACGACCGGCGATCAGGCCAGCAGCAACTGACCACGGATACTTTTAACGAAGGATAGGACGTCATGACCCAACCCCTGGCCGATATGCGCCGTGATTATGCTCGCGACGGTCTGGCCGAAGCCCAGGCTCCCGATGAGCCTTTCGCGCTGTTTCATCGTTGGTTCGCCGAAGCGGTGCAAACCGAGCAAAAGCCGGTGGAAGCCAACGCCATGACGTTGGCCACGGTCGACCGGGACGGGCGCCCGCACTGCCGGGTGCTACTGCTCAAGGGGCTGGATGCGCAGGGTTTTACGTTTTTCACCAACTACGACAGCGCCAAGGGTGAACAACTGATTGCCAATCCTTTCGCTGCCATGACGTTCTTCTGGCCGACGCTGGAACGTCAGGTGCGTATCGAAGGGCGGGTGGTCAAGGTGTCGCCTGAAGAGTCGGATGCCTACTATCAGGTCCGCCCGCTGGGCAGTCGCCTCGGCGCCTGGGCCTCGCCCCAGAGCCAGGTGATTACCGATCGCGAAGAGCTGGAAAACCTGCTCAAGGACACCCAGGCCCGTTTCAGCGACAGCCAGCCACACTGCCCGGAACACTGGGGTGGCTACCGTCTGTTGCCAGAACGTATCGAGTTCTGGCAAGGCCGCCCGAGCCGCCTGCATGACCGTTTGAACTATCGTTTACAGGGCGACAGTTGGCTGCGTGAGCGCCTTGCCCCGTAACCGCTGTCCTGTGGCTGAATAAACATTAATTAAAGATAGAGGGGCGTGACAGGGTCCGGGACGCGGAGTCTAATGGAGGTCTGTTCACCCTGGAGGTATCTATATGCGCAAGTCTGCTTTGCTGGCTGCTTCATTCGCTGCAATGGTGATGACACTCAGCGGCTGTACTTCGAGTCTGACCGGCGATTCGTATTCCCGCGATGAAGCGCGAGCTGTGCAAACCGTTCGCTTGGGCACTATCGAGTCGTTGCGCCCAGTGAAGATCGAAGGCACCAAGACGCCAATCGGTGCCGGTGCCGGTGCGATTGTCGGCGGTGTCGGCGGCAGCGCCATTGGCGGTGGTCGTGGCAGTATCGTCATGGCGGTAGTCGGCGCAGTGGCCGGCGGCCTGTTGGGTTCGATGACTGAAGAAGGTCTGACCCGTACCCAGGGCGTCGAGATCACGGTGCGTGAAGACGATGGCAGCATGCGTGCCTATGTGCAGCAAGTTCAGGAAAACGAGATTTTCCGGGTCGGCGAGCGCGTACGTATCATGAGCCTCAACGGTACCAGCCGCGTCACTCATTGAGTGTTGGCCAGTCAATAAAAAATCCCGGTCGAGAGGCCGGGATTTTTTTGCGCGTTTTCTGTAGGAACTGATCAACCACTCTTGCGGCTAAAAAACGCCATCACGGCATAACCGATGAACGCCGACAGAATCGACCCCGTCAAAATTCCCATGCGGTCTTCCCCTGCAAATTCGCTGACACCCGGCACATAAGCCAGGGAGCCGACGAACAGGCTCATGGTGAAACCAATACCGCAAAGGATGGCAACACCAAACACTTGCCCCCAGCCTGCACCAATCGGCAGTGTGGCTATGCGACATTTAACGGCCAGCCAGGTCAGGCCAAAGACCCCGACGGTCTTGCCTAGCAACAGGCCCAAGGCGATCCCGAAGGGTACCGGGTGGATAAAGTTATCCAGAGTCACGCCCTTGAGTGACACCCCGGCATTGGCAAACGCAAACAGCGGCAGGATGCCGTAGGCCACCCAGGGGTGCAGGGAGTGCTCCAGGGTGTGTGCCGGTGAGGCTTCCTCGTTACGGGTGCGCAGGGGAATGCAGAACGCCAGGATTACGCCGGCTAGGGTCGCGTGTACACCGCTCTTGAGCACGCAGACCCACAGCACCAGGCCAATCAGTAGATATGGCGCCAGCTTGACCACGCCCAGGCGATTCATGGCGATCAGGGCGATGATCGAGGCGCCAGCCAGTGCCAGTGCCAGGCCCGACAGATCGCTGGAATAGAACACCGCGATAACGATGATCGCCCCCAGGTCGTCAATGATCGCAAGGGTCATCAGGAACAGTTTTAGCGACACCGGCACACGCTTGCCGAGCAGGGCCAACACGCCTAGGGCGAAGGCAATGTCGGTAGCCATGGGAATTGCCCAGCCGGTCATGGCCGACGGGCTGTCGTGGTTCAGTGCGGTAAATACCAGGGCTGGAATCACCATGCCGCCGATGGCCGCCGCGCCCGGCAGGATGATCTGCGAGAGCTTCGACAGATGGCCTTCCAGGACTTCGCGCTTGACCTCAAGACCGATGATCAGGAAGAACAGGGCCATCAGGCCATCGTTGATCCACAGCAACAGCGGCTTGGCGATTTTCACCGCGCCGAACTGGGCCACCACCGGAATTTCCAGAAAGGCGTTGTACCAGCCGGACAGTGGTGAGTTATTGATGATCAGAGCCAGGACGGCAGCGGCGATCAGCAGCAGGCCACTGGCGGCCTCGAGCTGGAAAAAACGGGTGAACGTGCTACGCAGAGGCAAGATGTGCGCTCCATATTCATGCAAAAGGTCGGACACCCTAACCTGTGAATCAGGTTTATAAAACAAAAGTTATATTCTTTTTTGTTCTAAGTAGGCGGGCGGACTTGTCCGGGAGGCGTGTCTGTCAGCTATGTAACTTGATATTGCAAGAATTGTCCTTTTTTATTGTAGGACGTTTCTTTTTTTCTCGAAAAATAAAGGGCTAAAGGCGGGGGATCATTGCGATTCACCCGCCTTCGACGCTTCGGTTTCAGCCTTCTATGCCCAACATGCTGCGTGCCAGCGCTTCAGCAATGCGAATGCCGTCGACCCCGGCGGACAGAATCCCGCCGGCATAACCGGCGCCTTCGCCGGCCGGGAACAGGCCCTTGACGTTAAGGCTCTGCATATCGGCACCGCGGGTGATACGCAGCGGCGAGGAGGTGCGGGTTTCGATGCCGGTCAGCACGGCGTCGTGCAGGTCGAAGCCCTTGATCTGCTTGCCGAACGCAGGCAAGGCTTCGCGCAGGGCTTCGATGGCGTAGGAGGGCAGGGCGTCGGCCAGGTCCACCAGTTTCACACCAGGCTTGTAGGACGGTTCGACGCTGCCCAAGGCAGGCGATACCTTGCCCGCAATGAAATCGCCAACGAGCTGTGCCGGCGCTTCGTAGGTGCTACCGCCGAGCAGGTAGGCATGGGACTCCAGACGCTCCTGCAATTCGATCCCGGCCAGCGGGCCGCCCGGATAGTCTTGCGGGGTAATGCCGACGACGATGCCGGAGTTGGCATTACGCTCGTTACGCGAATACTGGCTCATGCCATTGGTGACGACGCGGTTGACCTCGGAAGTCGCCGCGACCACCGTGCCGCCGGGGCACATGCAGAAGCTGTAGACCGAGCGACCGTTTTTGGCGTGATGGACCAGTTTGTAGTCGGCTGCGCCAAGCTTCGGGTGCCCGGCGTATTTGCCCAGACGCGCCTGGTCGATCAGCGATTGCGGGTGTTCGATACGGAAACCCACCGAGAACGGCTTGGCCTCCATGTAAACGCCATGGCTGTGCAGCATGCGGAAGGTGTCACGGGCGCTATGGCCCAAAGCCATGATTACGTGGCGGGACTCGATGCGTTCACCGCTGTCCAACACCACGCCAAGCATCTGGCCGTCTTCGATCTGCACGTCGGTAACCCGTTGCTCGAAGCGCACTTCACCGCCCAAGGCAATGATCTGCTCGCGCATGTCCGCTACCACGCCGGTCAGGCGGAAGGTGCCGATATGCGGTTTGCTGACGTAGAGGATCTCTTGCGGCGCACCGGCCTTGACGAATTCGTGCAGGACTTTGCGGCCGTGGAATTGCGGATCCTTGATCTGGCTGTAGAGCTTGCCGTCGGAGAAGGTCCCGGCACCGCCTTCGCCGAACTGCACGTTGGATTCCGGGTTGAGCACGTTTTTGCGCCACAGGCCCCAGGTGTCCTTGGTGCGCTGGCGAACTTCCTTGCCGCGCTCGAGGATGATCGGCTTGAAGCCCATCTGGGCCAGCAACAGGCCGGCGAAAATGCCGCAGGGACCGAAGCCCACGACCAGCGGGCGTTCGCTAAGGTCTGCAGGTGCATGGCCGACGACTTTGTAGGAAGTGTCCGGTGCCGGCCCGACATTGCGATCGTTGTCCAGGCGCTTCAGCACCGCAGCTTCGTCGCGCACCGTGAAATCGATGGTGTAGATGAAGCACAGCTCGGAGGACTTCTTGCGCGCGTCGTAGCTGCGCTTGAACAGGGTGAAGTCCAGCAGGTCGGCGCTGTCGATCCCCAGGCGTTGCACGAGGGCAGGGCGCAGATCTTCGTCCGGATGATCGATCGGCAGCTTGAGTTCGGTGATTCGTAACATGAAGGGTGTCCAGGTTTCAGGCCGCAGGTGAAGCCTGACAGCACTACGAGAACCGGCGATTATAAGGGTCTTGGGCCGGGCAAGCCATGATCAGGATTGCCGCGTGCTGCAAGCGGCCCTGCCATTGGCCGGACCGCTCGAAAGACACTGCGCTCAATCGTTGCGCATGCCACCGTAATAGCCGCAACCACGCATGACCTGGCTGTTGATGCGCAACTCGGCGGTCAGGTGCTGTACCGATCCGTCGGCGCTATCGACGCAACGCTGCGGCGCGACCCATAACTCGATGCGTTGCTCGTTGGCTTCGCTGCTGACGCTGAAGCGGCCTTCAGGCAGTTGCTCTTCAACGTAAGGCAGGGCCAGGGGTGCTTTGCCCGGACGCTCCAGGACCATGCCCTTGTTACTGACGCTGATGGTCCACTTAGGCGCATTGCCATTGACGTGCAGGGTCAGGAATTTGAAATTCGGGTCGGCGCAGGCGGCCGGGTCGGCACGCTCCACGCGATACAGCTGATAGAGACTCAACTGGCCATCAGTGCCGGCGGCCTTGCTGGCGGTGAAGTTGCCGCGCAGGTCGGCGAACAGAGTGTTCTGGCTGTTGGCCAGGCTCGCGCCTTCCTGCAGTACACCCGTATTGCCGCTGTCTTCCACCACATAGCGGCGCTGCTCACCGCAAGGCTGGAAGATCAGTTTGCCACCTTCACCGCTCAACGCGCCTTGCATGCGCAGCATGCCGGCTTTGGAAACGGTCGGGGTATCGGAAGAGGATGAACTGGCCAGCATCTGGCAGCCGGCGAACAGCGGCAGCAGGGCGAACAACAGGACGGAACGGGCAGCAAACATGTGGCGGTCTCCAGACAAGTGCCGCCACGTTACTCAGGCTGTCGTGGCATCACAAGGGGTAAACCGGGATTGTGGCGCGGTGTGGGGCTGTAGGACCGGCTGAGGCCGGTCCTGCGAAGGGCGGTTAACCAACGCGATAGGTCTGGCCCGTCTGTAGCCCTTCGACACTCTTGGCGTAGGCCAGAGCGACTTCCGCCGCAGGCACAGGCTTGAATCCACGGAAATACGGCGCGTAACTGTCCATGGCTTCGACCAGTACGGTCGGGCTGATGGAGTTGATGCGCAGGCCTCGTGGCAGTTCGATAGCCGCCGCGCGAACAAAGGCGTCAATAGCCCCGTTGACCAGGCTGGCCGAGGTCCCAGTGCGTATTGGGTCGTGGGCCAGTACACCGGTGGTGAAGGTGAACGAGGCGCCGTCGTTGGCAAACTCGCGACCGATCAGCAGCAGATTGACCTGGCCCATCAGTTTGTCCTGCAAGCCGAGGTCGAAGTCAGTGCTGTTCATTTCGCCCAGAGCCTTGAAGGTCACGCTGCCAGCCGCGCAGACCAGGGCGTCGAATTTGCCGGTCTGCTCGAACAGTTGTCGGATCGACTCAGGCTTGCTGATATCTACATGCAGATCGCCGCTGGTACGGCCGATGCGCACCACTTCATGACGTTTGGCTAGTTCTTCGGCCACTGCTGAACCGACGGTGCCGCTGGCGCCAATCAATAGAATCTTCATGTTGTGCTCCTGTGCAAAGAAAGAACGTGGGAGGAGTTTAGGCGGCTTTTTTATCGTCGATAAAGGTGCTAATAGATAACCTTTGGTTCACCATAGGAAACAATCCATGAGCGAGATCGAGGACCTGGCAGCCTTTGCAGTGCTGATCGAGTCCGGCAGTTTCACTGCTGCTGCGGCCCGGCTGGGATGCAGCAAGGGCAGCCTGTCCAAGCGCATCAGTCATCTGGAGCAGATTTATTCGGTGTTGCTGCTGCACCGCAGTACCCGCAGCCTGAACCTGACTGCAGCGGGCGCGGCGTTGCTGCCGCAAGCGCAGTCATTGCTGGCCAACCTTGAGCGGGCGCGGGATATCGTTGCCCTGATGCGTGATGAGATGGTCGGGCAGGTGCGTCTGACGGTGCCGGTCTCGTTGGGCGAAACCTTCTTCGATGGCCTGTTGAGTGAGTTCGCTGAGGAATATCCGCAAGTCAGTATCGAACTGGAGTTGAGCAACAATTTCCATGATCTGCGCCGTGATGGGTTCGACATGGCCATCCGCTCTCATGTGGCCAGTGATGAGCGCCTGGTATCGCGGCCATTGCTGGCGATGCAGGAACTGACGTGTGCCAGCACGGCCTATCTGGATGCCCATGGCTGGCCGCAGACGCCACAGGACCTGGTCGGCCATCGTTGCCTGCTCAACAGCCATTACAGCGGCCGTCATCAATGGCTTTACCATCAGCAACACGAGCTGACCCGGGTGCAGGTCAGTGGCACGTTTGCCAGTAATCACTATGGTTTGCTGAAGAAGGCGGCACTGGTTGGCGCCGGTATTGCGCGTCTGCCGTCCTATATGGTCCACCGCGAAATCAACGATGGGCGCCTGCACTGGTTGCTGCGCGACTATCACACCAGTGTCACGCCGCTGTTCCTGGTACACCCTTACGAAAACGAACTGCCCAAGCGTATGCAGGTATTGATCGACTATCTGTGTCGATGGTTTGAGCGCAGCGGCGCAGCGCTCGAGAGACTCGAAAATTCAGGCAAAAAAAACGGCCCGTAGGCCGTTTTTCCACTGACGCCATCAAGGCGCCATTCCCCCCTACGCTTCAACCGCCCAGATAGGCGTCGCGTACTTTCGGGTCCACCAACAGTTCTTCCCCGGTGCCTTGCATGACCACGCGACCGTTTTCCAGGACGTAGGCGCGATCGGCGATTTTCAGGGCCTGATTGGCGTTTTGCTCTACAAGGAACACCGTCACTCCATCACGACGCAGCTGTTCGACAATCTCGAAGATCTGCTGAATGATGATCGGCGCCAAGCCCAGCGAGGGCTCGTCCAGCAGCAACAGCTTGGGCTTGCTCATCAGCGCCCTGCCAATGGCAAGCATCTGCTGTTCGCCGCCGGACATCGTACCGCCGCGTTGCGTGAAGCGTTCCTTGAGGCGAGGGAACAGTTGCAGGACTTTGTCCATTTGTTCCTGATAATCACCCTTTTCCGTGAAAAAACCACCCATTGCCAGGTTTTCTTCCACGGTCAGGCGAGCGAACACCCGGCGGCCTTCCGGCACAACTGCGATGCTCTTGCGCATGATCACTGACGATTCCTGCCCCACGAGCTCTTCGCCCATGTAGCGAATGCTGCCGCTGTGCGCCCTTGGCGAACCACAGAGGGTCATCAGCAGGGTCGACTTGCCAGCGCCGTTGGCACCGATCAGGGTGACGATCTCACCCTGGCGGACATCAACGTTGACGCTGTGCAGCGCCTGGATCTTGCCATAGAAGGTGGAAACGTTTTCGAACTGCAGCATTTACGCTTCCCCCAAGTAGGCTTTGATCACTTCAGGATTGTCACGGATCTGTTCCGGCGTGCCGTCGGCCAGGGGGGTGCCCTGGTTGATCACGACGATATGGTCGGAAATGCTCATGACCAGTTTCATATCGTGCTCGATCAGCAGAACGGTCGCGTTGTGCTCGTTGCGCAACACGCCGATCAGCGCCTTGAGGTCCTCGGTTTCCCGTGGGTTCAAGCCGGCTGCCGGTTCGTCGAGCATGAGGATGCGCGGGCGCGTCATCATGCAGCGGGCGATTTCCAGGCGGCGTTGCTGACCGTAGGCCAGGGTGCCGGCCGGACGGTTGGCGAACTCCTTGAGGTTGACCGCTTCGAGCCAGTGCTCGGCGTAGTCCATGGCCTCGCGCTCGCTGCGACGAAACGCCGGAGTCTTGAACAGACCCGCCAGGAAGTTGGTGTTCAGGTGCCGGTGCTGGGCGACCAGCAGGTTTTCCACGGCGGTCATTTCTTTGAACAGACGCACGTTCTGGAATGTCCGGACCACGCCTTTACGGGCAATTTCGTGCCCGGCCAGGCCCTGGATCGGTTCTCCGTCGAGCAGGATGGTGCCCGCCGTCGGCTTGTAGAAACCGGTGAGGCAGTTGAATACGGTGGTCTTGCCGGCGCCGTTGGGGCCGATCATCGACACAACCTGTTTCTCGTTGACGGTCAGACCGACACCGTTGACGGCCAGCAGGCCGCCGAAGCGCATGCTCAAGCCCGAGGCTTGCAGAAGTGGGCGGCTCATTTGCGCAGCTCCATGTGGGGGCGTTGCATAGGCAGCAGACCTTGAGGACGCCAGATCATCATCAGCACCATCAGGGCGCCGAACATCAACATGCGGTATTCACTGAAATCACGCATCAATTCAGGCAGCAGGATCATCACCACGGCAGCCAGGATGACGCCCAGTTGCGAGCCCATGCCACCCAGCACGACGATGGCGAGGATGATCGCCGACTCGATGAAGGTGAAGGATTCCGGTGTCACCAGGCCCTGGCGGGCGGCGAAGAAGCTACCGGCGAAACCGGCGAATGCAGCACCCAGGGTGAAGGCCGACAGCTTGATCACGGTCGGATTCAGGCCCAGGGCACGGCAGGCGATTTCGTCCTCGCGCAGCGCTTCCCAGGCTCGGCCGATTGGCATGCGCAGCAGGCGATTGATTACGAACAGCGCGGCCAGAGCCAGCAGCAGGGCGACCAGGTAAAGGAAGATCACCTTGTTGATCGAGTTGTATTCGAGACCGAAGAACTCGTGGAAGGTACGCATCCCTTCGGCAGCCTTGCGCTCGAACGACAGGCCGAACAGGGTCGGTTTCTCGATGTTGCTGATGCCGTTGGGGCCACCGGTGAGGTCGGTCATGTTACGCAGCAGCAGGCGGATGATTTCACCGAAACCCAGGGTCACGATGGCCAGGTAGTCACCACGCAGGCGCAGCACCGGGAAGCCCAGCAGGAAGCCGAACAGCGCCGCCATCAGACCGGCGATGGGCAGGCAGATCCAGAAACCCAGGCCATAGTAGTGCGAGAGCAGGGCGTAGCTGTAGGCGCCAACGGCATAGAAGCCGACATAACCCAGGTCCAGCAGGCCCGCCAGGCCGACCACGATGTTCAGGCCCAGGCCGAGCATCACGTAGATCAGTACCAGGGTAGCGATATCGACCGCACCACGGGAGCCGAAGAACGGCCAGACCAGGGCGACCATGACCAGTGCCAGGATGATCCAGCGCTGAGTGCTCGGCAGGGTCAGGAAGTTGCTGGCCTTGGCCGGAATCAGCGGGCCGCTGCTTTTGTTGCGCCACAGGCCGCTGATTTCATCGTGGAACAGCACGCGAATGAACATCGCGGCCGCACAGGCGAAGATGATGCTCATGGTCGTCTGGCTGGCACCGAGAACAGCCAGTTTGACGCCGACGATCTCAAGCTTCAGGCCGAAGATCGGGTACGCCACGGCCAGCACCAGCAGGGCGCTGAAAAACGCCGATTTGAGTTTCTTGGTCATACTTTTTCAACCTCCGGGCGGCCAAGCAGGCCGGTCGGCCGGAACAACAACACTAATACGAGCAGGCCAAACGAGACCACGTCCTTGTACTGGTCGCCGAACACGTCGGCGCCGAAAGCTTCGGCTACACCCAGTACCAGACCGCCAAGCATCGCCCCCGGAATACTGCCGATACCGCCCAATACTGCGGCGGTGAAGGCTTTGATGCCGACGAGGAAGCCGGCGTTGGGGTTGATGACTCCGTATTGCATGCTCAGCAATACGGCCGCCACGGCAGCCAGGGCAGCGCCGATGACGAAGGTCAGGGCAATGATGTTGTTGGTGTTGATCCCCAGCAGGTTGGCCATCTTGATGTCTTCGGCACAGGCGCGACAGGCGCGGCCCAGGCGGGAGCGGGAGATGAACCAGGTCAGGCCGAGCATGGCGACCAGGGTAACGATGAAGATCAGGATCTGCATGTAGGAGATCACCACTTCATGGGTACTGCCTGGGCCGAACACGAAGTTGCCGGGAATCAGGTTGGGAATCGACTTGTCCTTGGAGTCCTGCGCCAGCAAGACGCTGTTCTGCAGGAATATCGACATGCCGATGGCAGAAATCAGGGGGATCAGACGGTTGCTGCCCCGCAGCGGACGGTAGGCCACACGTTCGATGGCATAACCGTAGGCGCTGGTCACCACGATACTGGCGACAAAAGCAGCGGTAATCAGTAGCGGCAGATTATCGAGGCCCATCATGCTCAGCCCCGCCAGGGCGATGAACGCCACGTAGGAACCGATCATGTACACCTCGCCGTGGGCGAAGTTGATCATGCCGATGATGCCGTAGACCATGGTGTAGCCAATGGCGATCAAGGCATAGGTACTGCCGATGGTCAATCCGTTAACCAGTTGTTGGAAAAAGTGATAGATGTCTATCTCGGGCATTACAGCGCTCCTAAAAACCTGCTCGGTGTTTCACTGGTGAAGTCGTTTCTGCTCGCGTGCCGTGATCTGTGTCCACGTTTGACACGAGCCCAGTGAATCACTGGTAACGGTTTCAAGATGTTCAAAGGCTCATGGATTCTTGTGAAACCCGCCAGCCTCGTAAAACAAAGCCCACTGCGGTTGCAGTGGGCTCTGGGTTAAACGCGAGGCGTGTGATTACTTCACAGGCGCTTCAGTCTTGGTGCCATCTTTGTGCCAGGTGTAGACCACGAACTTGAAGTTCTTCAGGTCACCCTTTTCATCAAAGGACAAGTCGCCGGTTGGCGTCTTGAAGGTGTTGGCGCGCAGGTATTCAGCGACTTTCTTCGGATCTTCGCTTTTGCTGCCCTTGATGGAGTCGGCAATCACTTCAACCGCGGCGTAGGAAGGGAACACGAACGGACCGCTCGGATCTTCTTTCTTCGCTTTGAAAGCTTCTACCAGGGCCTTGTTGGCCGGATCCTGGTCGAACGAGGCTGGCAGGGTTACCAGCAGGCCTTCGGAAGCGTCCTGGGCAATCTGCGAGATGGAAGCGTTACCCACGCCTTCCGGACCCATGAAGCCAGCTTTCAGGCCTTTTTCCTGGGCTTGACGCAGGATCAGGCCCAGCTCCGGGTGGTAGCCGCCGTAGTAAACGAAGTCAACGTTGGCTTGCTTCATTTTCGCGATCAGCGAGGAGAAGTCCTTGTCGCCGGCGTTGATGCCTTCGAACAGGGCGACTTTCACGCCGTCTTTTTCCAGAGTCTGTTTAACGGCAGTGGCGATACCTTCACCGTACTGCTGTTTGTCGTGGATAACCGCGACGACTTTAGGCTTGACCTGTTTGGCAATGTAGTTGCCGGCAGCCGGGCCCTGAGCGCTGTCCAGACCGATGGTGCGGAACACCAGCTTGTAGCCACGCGCGGTGATTTCCGGGCTGGTGGCAGCCGGGGTCATCATCAGGATGCCTTCGTCTTCGTAGATGTCGGACGCTGGCTGGGTGGAGCTGGAGCACAGGTGGCCGATCACGAACTTGACGCCGTCGTTGACGACTTTGTTGGCGATGGCGACTGCTTGTTTAGGATCGCAGGCATCGTCGTATTCAACGGCTTCGAGTTTCTTGCCATCCACGCCGCCTTTGGCGTTGATTTGCTCGATGGCCATTTTCGCGCCGCTGAACTGCATGTCGCCGTACTGGGCAACTGCGCCGGTCTTAGGGCCGGCGATGCCGATCTTGATGGTGTCTGCTGCGAACGAATGGCTGGCAACCCCCGCCAGAACCAGTGCGGCAAACAACTTGGAAATCTGCTTAGAACCCTTAGTCATGATGCTCCACTCTTGCGTTGTAGTTTTTATAATCCTGACGGCCAAAAAGCTGCAGGACCGGATTGAGTAATCCAGGCTTGTCCCCACCTGCAACTGTACCGGCACAGTTTAGAGTGCCGATCCAGCGCTTGGAAAGCTGGCTGCGGGGGGCAAACCTATCGATGTCGCTTAATTGAAAGAAAGTTACAGAATCAAGTCGATCGATCGGTGAACTCAGTCCTCAAATCTCCCTGCCTGTCTGAACTTCCCTGCAATCATTCAGGTGAATCTGGGTTTGTCTGAAGAAAACGCGGCGCTATCATTGCGCCGATTTTCTTTTTGGTGAAACCCATGACTGAAGAACCTAGCACCCTCTATGCCAAACTGCTCGGTGAGACCGCCTCCATCACCTGGACAGAATTGCAACCATTCTTTGCCAAGGGTGCCCTGTTGTGGGTCGACGCCTCCCTGGATCTGGTCGCCGTAGCGCACGCCATCGCGCAAAACGAGGCGGATAAGGTCGCTGCGTGGATGGCCAGTGGTGAGGTCGGCAAGGTGGCTGAGTCGAGGGCTGTGGACCTGCTGGAGCGCAATCCGCCGCTCTGGGCAGTAGTAGTGGCACCTTGGGTGTTGGTCCAGGATAGGGCGAAGGGTTGAAAGATTGCTCTTTTTTGGTGCTTTATGGCCGATAGAGTGAGTAGGCCGGTAACTGTCGGTTGTCTGTCGTAGAGAAAAACCCCATACCCAAGCGTGATCTGGTTATGACTGTGGGACCGGTTTTAACCGGGAAAGCGTTGGCAAGGCCAAAGATCTTTCCCGGCTAAAGCGCGGTCCCACAAGAGCCATTCGCAAGAAGCGCGATCAATACGCCGTCTTACCCGTGTGGTTATTGAGCGAAATGACCCGGGTCTTGCCGATGCGGTGGCGATAGATCTCGCGCAGGTACTTCACCGCCTTCTTCACGCTGTCGCGGGAAATGCGGATATCGTTGATCGAGACGAACTTGGATTTGTCTTCAATCAGCTCGCGATACTTCTTCTCATACATCGGTTTGATCGCATACCAGTTGGTATCGAGGATCTTGGCCGGGTTCTCGTATTCGTTAAGCAACTCGTCAACGCGACCTTCGTCGAACTCGTCGCTGACGATGAAGTCCAGGATCGCATTGTCCAGAGTGTCGTCGAAGCGGAACTCATTGCGGGCAAAGCAGCGCTTGATAAAGGCCACGATCAACGTCAGGAAATCGTCCGACAGGCACGGGCTCTTGGCGATCAGGGTGGTCAGCGACAGGTTGGCCGAGGCGCCGATTACCAGTGCGTAACGCTTGAGCGTGGTGTTGGGGAACAGGCTGTTGAGATGGGTCTTGAGCCGGTTCAGGTCCATGTAGGACAGCTTGTAGTCCTTGGGCAGCGAGACGATGGAGACCACCGACGAGCAGTTCTTGAAGAAGTGCAGGTCGTGCAGGGCCGCCGCGTCGTAGCCGGAGGTCTTGTACTGATCCAGGGCGGCGCGGTAGCGCTTGGACTCGATCGGCAGCAGGCTGATGCCTTCGATGGCCTGGGTGACCTTGTTGAAGTGCGGCAGGTCGATGGAGCGGAAGAACAGGTCGTCGATATTCAGGCGCGGCGGCTCTTTCTCGAACACCTTGAACTTGTCCGAACCCGGCACTGGTTGCTCCGGAACCACGGATTCTGCGTAGGCACAGGCTACCGGTCCGGCCAGGCTCATGAACAGGTCGTTGGCATCCAGGCGAATGGTTTCGCCAATGTCGATGCCGGCACGCCGGAAGTAGTTCTGATCGTAGTCAGTGGTGACTGCCTGGGCGGTCAGAATGTTGAAGATCTGCTGCGAGATGTACTGGTTGGCGTGACGCTCCATGGCGTTGACGTCGATATTCTCGATACCGCTGTCATCGCTCTGTTCGGCGTAACGCATGATGTCGTTGGAGATCAGCATCATGGCGTTCCATGGGCGGATACGGCCCATGACGCTGGCTTCGCTGCTGTCCTCGTTTTCGAAGTTGTAGGAGAAGTCCCATTCTTCAGCCAGATACTTGCAGAGCAAGCGACCGGCGTTGATGTGCAGGGCTTCCGACATTTCGCTGCGATGGTCGGAAATATTCGGCAGCACGCAAATGCCGCTGGTGAAGATCGGTTCGAAAACAAACGAGCGACCGCGCTTGCTGTCGTTCTCGCTGGCCGGCTTGGTGTCGAACGTTTTGTTCATGTACGAGTATTGCTGGGCCAGGCCGAACTCCGAGGCCATGCCCGAACCGGTACCACCACCGGCGCTGAAAATGTAGAAGTACAGGCGCGACTGGTTGGCCTTGATGCCACAGGAGTCGATCAGGTACGAGTGGATCAGCTTCCAGTCGGCGCTGGAGAAGTTCTGGGTGTCCTTGTTGAGGATGATCTTGGCCAGGTACTGGCCCAGGATCGGCGCGTTACCCGCGCCCCCGGCATGCACCTCGGACAGGTCCATGATCTTCATTTTGCTGTAGTCGTTGATGAACCCGCTTTTCTCACCCTTGCGTGAGAAGCGGATGCGCCCGGCAATGTCCTTGTCCAGGTCGCCCAGCATCACCAGGGGCTCGACCAGGAACACCGGCTTGGCGGCCTTGCTCTGTACCAGGCGCAGGTTGTTGCGAATCCAGTTGGCCGGGCTGTAGCTCTTGTCGGCGGCCAGGCGGTCTTCGTTGTTGAACTGATTCAGGTAGAACTTGCGCGCGTTGTACACCAGTTCGGCGACGTCCAACGCAATGTTCGAGCCGCAACGGCCGAGGCCGATCAGGCATACCGAAGGGAATTGCTGGTCACGGCGCATCTGGTCGTCTTCGATGTGCGCCGGCGACGGTGGGAACACGATATCGCGCAGGCCATCAAGGTTATCGAGGATGCGGTCTGTATCGGTCTCGGTGAAGTACATGTAAGGCTGGGCCGGGATGTACTGCTGCATGGGAAGGGGTTGCGCACGATAGTAGGCTTGCGGGGCCACGGCCTTTTCTGTCGTGACGCCGACCTGGGTTTCGGAGGCCGAATCAGCTGCTGTGTTTTTATTGGTCATCGTGCGCCATATACCTGGAAGGATGGCGGTTCCAGTGCATGTCACCGCGCCATCACAGAAAAAGAAATTACGACTTTACAGTGCGCTTTTTGCTTGGGCGATAGGGCTTTGCCCTAGTCATGACTAAGGCTTTTTCCCCTTTGTCGGTTGAAGGATCGGCCCGGTGCCGACAATCTTTAATCTTTTACCCGATGAATGGTGTGCTTGCGATTTGACCAAGGGGAAGAAACATGATTTACGTCACTGTTTTCGTCGGCTGACGCCTCTTGCGGCAGTGTTTCGACGATGGCCGGTTTGCGTTGGTTGAGCTCCTGCACCAGGGGGCGCAACTGCTCCAGCGGCATGGGTTTGCTGAACAGATAGCCTTGCACGTAATCGCAGCCGTAGCGGCTGAGGAAGTCCAGTTGTGCCGGGCTTTCCACCCCTTCGGTAACGACTTTGAGGTGCAGGGTGTGAGCCATGACGATGATCGCCTGGACGATCTCCATGTCCTGGGGTGATTGCGGAATGTCGATGATGAACGAGCGGTCGATCTTCACCGTGTCCAGGGGCAGGCGCTTGAGATAGGCCAGGGATGAGTAGCCGGTGCCGAAGTCGTCAATGGACAGCGATACGCCCAGAGCACGAATCCGTTTCAACAGCTGGATGGTGTTGCTGATATTGCCCATCAGGGCGTTTTCGGTCACCTCCAGTTCCAGGCGTCGTGGCAGCACGCCATTGCGACGCAAAGCGTCCTCGATCTCATTATGCAGTTCTTCCCGGGCCAGGTTGAGGGCCGAGCAGTTGACGGCGATGATCAGGTGGTCGAAGCCGGGGCTGCGCAACTCGCTCAGATCCCTGCAGGCGCGTTGCAGTACCCAACTGTCCAGGTCGGCGATCAGGCCGTTGGCTTCGGCGATACCGATGAAGCGCTCGGGCGTCAGCAGGCCGTGTTGCGGATGTTGCCAGCGCACCAGCGCTTCAAGCTTGGCCACCTGGCCGGTGCGCAGGTCAACGATGGGCTGGTAATACACTTGCAGCTCGCTTTCTTCGCGCAAGGCGCTGCGCAGTTCCTCCTCCAGCAACAGTTCCAGGCTGGCCTTGGTCCGCAGGTTAGGGCTGAAGAAGTTGAACCGATTGCGCCCGTGGCCCTTGGACTGATACAGCGCCAGGTCGGCGTTTTTCAGCAGTTCGTCGCAGGTTTTGCCATCACGGGGGAACACGCTGATGCCGATGCTGGTGGTCATGACCATGCGCCGTCCGGCCAGCTCAATGGGCTCCTTGGTCTTTTGCAGAATGCGCTCGGCCAGGTGTCGGGCTTCTTCATGGTGATCGGGCAGGCTGATCAGGATGCAGAACTCGTCGCCGCCAAAACGCGAGACCACGTCCTGAATGCGCGTGGCGCAGCGAATGCGCTCGGCCACCACCTTGAGCAGCTCGTCACCGGCATCGTGGCCGAGGCTGTCGTTGATGCGCTTGAAGTGGTCAATGTCGAGGAACATCACCGCCAGCATGCCGCCCTCATGGGCATGCTCCATCAGTCGTTCGGCAAACAACTGGTTGAAGCCGCGGCGGTTGATCAGATTGGTCAACGGGTCGAAATGGGCGACCTGCTGCAAGGACATGCGTGCCTGATCGAGCTGGCTAAGCAGCGCGTTGACCCGCCGCAGATCGTGTTCCTTGCCTTGCAGCTTCTTGTCGGCGATGGCAGCGCTGATGGTCGCGGCGATCAGCAACAGGGCGATCAGCGCCAGGGTTACGCTGATCTGCAGGTTGCGCTCGGGGTTGTCGGGCAGCAGGACTGCATCGATTGGCACGGTGAGATTGCGCGACCAGTTACCCAGCAGGTTGGCACCGATAATTTCCGCGCTGAGCAGCAAACTGGCGGCGAACTTGAGTAGTTGGTGGATCAGATTGCTGCCGTCGCTGAGATAGCGCGCCAGTAGAATGATCAACAGCCCGGTGCCAACGGCAATGGCTACCGACAGGCCGAACAGATGCGGCTCGAAATAAGCCACGGCCACGGATTGCTGACCCAGCAGTCCGGCGTAGTGCATGGCGCTGAGGCTCACCCCTATGGCCACTGCGTAAGCCAGGTATTGCCAGGGCCTGAGGATCTCCCTGCCCAAGGCCTGCATGCTCAACAAGCCGGCGAATAACGCCAAAAGCATGGACACCAGGGTGCTGGGAATATCAAAGCCCATTTTCAGCGGCACATGCAGCGCGCGCATGCTGATGACGTGCACGGTCCACACACCACCGGCCAGGCACAAGGCACCGAAACCGCCCCAACGATCCCGCGAGCGGGGTTTTTCGATATGTTTCAGGCGTTCAGCGATATCCAGCGTTGCGTAGCTTGTGGCGCAGGCGACCAGAAAGGCCAGGGTGACCAGCAGTGGGTCGTGTTGGGCGGATAATAGTGAACTATCTGCCGCGAGCCCGGCAAAAAAATGGAAACCGAGCCACTCCATAGCGCCCCCACTTGTTCAATACCAGGGTGCCTCAGTCTCCTGACTGATGGCGATGTGCTGGAGTATAGGAGCAGAACAGGCCACGCCAGGCCTTATGGCCCATTGCATCCAACGATTTTGGAATGTCAGCCAAACTGTTTATTCCCATGCCGCCTATACCGCACTGTCCTATTTATTGCCCGACCTGATACCTGCTCCATGGCTTTACGAATGTTTACAGACAATCCGGCCAGAGGCTCCTAGGCTGCGCAACAACAATAAAAAAGAGAGCCTTGCCATGCCCAGTCCTATCGCGGGTCAAGCAAATCAGGCAGACAACGCCTGGCGCGTGCTGTTTCTGTTGTTTCTCGCCAATCTGTTCAACTTCTTCGACCGCACCATCCCGGCCATCATCATTGAGCCGATTCGCATGGAGTGGCACCTCAGCGATTTTCAGCTCGGCATCATCGGCACGGCCTTTACTCTGGTGTATGCCATCGCCGGGTTGCCGCTTGGGCGTATCGCCGACAACGGTTCCCGCCGCGCCCTGATGGGCTGGGGCCTGGCGATATGGAGCGGGCTGACGGCGATCAACGGCTTGATGACCAGCTTTTGGAGCTTCCTCATCGTGCGCATGGGCGTGGGTGTCGGTGAAGCCAGCTATGCACCCGCAGCCAACTCGCTGATCGGCGATCTGTTCCCGGCGCACAAGCGTTCCCGGGCCATGGGCATCTTTATGCTCGGCTTGCCGCTGGGCCTGCTGCTGGCCTATTTCACCATTGGCGCCATGGTCAAGGCGTTCGACAGCTGGCGTGCGCCGTTCTTTATTGCGGCGGTGCCGGGCCTGGTGCTGGCGGTGTTCATGTTCTTCATTCGCGAGCCCAAGCGTGGTGCGGCGGAGAGCGTGCAGATGTCGGTGGAGAAGATCGACCGGCCGATCCGCAAAGTGCTGTCGGTGCCGACTTTTGGCTGGCTGGTGCTGGCCGGCCTGGCTTTCAACTTCGCCACCTATGCAACCAACTCGTTCATGGTGCCGATGTTGCAACGCTACTTTCAGCTGTCGTTGCAGAACGCGGCCATGTCTACGGGGCTGATTGTCGGGGTGACCGGGCTCGTCGGCCTGACCCTGGGCGGCTGGGTCGCGGACAAGGTGCATCAGCGCTGGGCCAACGGCCGTCTGCTGCTAGCCGCGTTCAGCATGCTCATCGCCACCCTGACCACCGGCTATGCCCTGCATGCCGGGCGTATCGAAATCGGCATATTCGTCGGCGTGTTCAGCATCGGCTGGCTGTTCTCCTACAACTTCTACACCTGCGTCTATACCGCCATTCAGGACGTGGTACAGCCGCGCCTGCGGGCCACGGCCATGGCGCTGTTCTTTGCCGGGCTGTATCTGTTGGGTGGTGGATTGGGGCCAGTGGTGGTCGGCTTACTGTCGGATCACTTCGCCCATGCGGCGATGGCGGCTGCCGGTGCCGAGCAGATGACCGAGGCGTTCAAGGCGGTGGGCCTGCACGACGCCATGTACCTGATTCCGGTGGCGATATTTCTGTGTCTGCTGTTTCTGCTTCAGGCTTCGCGGTGTTTCAGTCGCGATGCCGAGCGGATGAAGGCGGGGATGGTGGCGGATGCGCCGGTTGCTGTGGACGCAGCAGGCGTTGTGTTGGCGGGGGATTAACCGAGCTCTGTGGGACCGGCTTTAGCCGGGAAGAGGCCGGTACAGTCGATATATATTTATCGCTTGTACTGGCCCTTTCCCGGCTAAAGCCGGTCCCACAGGGTTGATCACAGTTTCAGTCAGCCTGCGACCAACACGCGAATCGCTTCCAGGCGCAACGCGGCTTTTTCCAGCATGGCCAGGCCTTGCTCGCGTTGGCTGCGCAGGGCGCTCAGCTCGCTGTCACGCACAGTCGGGTTGACCGCTTGCAAGGCGGTCAGGCGCGCCAGTTCTTCTTCGGTATCGGCGGCCAGGCGACGTTGCGCTTCGGCCACGCGCTCGGCATGCTTGGGCGCGATTTTGGCTTCGCCGGCGTTGATCTTCGGCGTCAGCACATCACGCTGGGCCTGGATGAACTTGTTGGCGCTGGCCCGTGGCACGCTTTCCAGCTGATCGTTCAAGGTCGCGAACGAGACCCGGGACGACAGGTCGTTGCCATTGGCGTCGAGCAGGCAACGCAGGGCCGCCGGTGGCAGGTAGCGACCCAGTTGCAGGGCGCGCGGGGCAACCACTTCGCTGACGTAGAGCAGTTCCAGTAGCACGGTGCCGGGCTTGAGCGCCTTGTTCTTGATCAGCGCCACGGCGGTGTTGCCCATGGAGCCGGACAGCACCAGATCCATGCCGCCCTGGACCATCGGGTGCTCCCAGGTGATGAACTGCATGTCTTCGCGGGTCAGAGCCTGGTTGCGGTCGTAGGTGATGGTCACGCCTTCGTCGTCGCCCAGAGGGAAACTGGCGTCGAGCATCTTCTCGCTCGGCTTGAGGATCAGGGCGTTTTCCGAATGGTCTTCGCTGTCGATGCCGAAGGCGTCGAACAGGGTTTCCATGTAGATCGGCAGGGTGAACTGATCGTCCTGCTCAAGAATCGCCTCGACCAGGGCTTCGCCTTCCCCGGCACCACCGGAATTGAGTTCCAGCAGGCGGTCGCGACCGGTGTGCAGTTCGCTTTCCAGACGCTCGCGCTCGCTGCGGGCTTCTTCGACCAGGGCTTGCCAGTCGTCGTCATCGCCATCTTCAAGCAGCGGCAGCAGGCGCGGGCCGAACTGATGCTGCAGGGCGTTGCCGGTCGGGCAGGTATTAAGGAAGGCGTTCAGCGCCTGGTGGTACCACTGGAACAGACGCTCTTGCGGGCTGGTTTCCAGGTACGGTACATGCAGTTCGATGATGTGCTTCTGACCGATCCGGTCCAGACGGCCGATGCGCTGCTCGAGCAGGTCCGGGTGCGCCGGCAGGTCGAACAGCACCAGATGGTGCGAGAACTGGAAGTTGCGACCTTCACTGCCGATTTCCGAGCAGATCAGCACCTGGGCGCCGAACTCTTCGTCGGCGAAGTAGGCGGCGGCGCGGTCACGCTCGAGGATGTTCATGCCTTCATGGAACACCGTGGCCGGGATGCCGGAGCGCACGCGCAGGGCGTCTTCCAGGTCCATGGCGGTTTCGGCGTGGGCACAGATCACCAGGACCTTGACCCGCTTGAGCATCTTCAGCGTGTCGATCAGCCAGTCGACGCGTGGGTCGAAGCGCCACCAGCGCTGGTCTTCCTCGACATCGGGCTGAGCCTGGAAGCTGACTTCCGGATACAGGTCGGCATGTTCGCCTACCGGCAACTCGAGGTATTCGGCAGGGCAGGGCAGCGGGTACGGATGCAGCTTGCGCTCCGGGAAACCCTGCACTGCGGCGCGGGTGTTGCGGAACAGCACGCGACCGGTGCCGTGGCGGTCGAGCAGCTCGCGAATCAGGCGCGGGCCGGCCTCCTTGTCGCCATCATTGATCGCGGTGAGCAGGGCTTCGCCCTCGCTGCCGAGGAAGCTTTGAATGGTCTTGTGTGCCTTGGGCGACAGGCGACCCTGATCCAGCAGTTCCTGCACGGCTTCGGCCACCGGGCGATAGTTCTCGCTCTCGGCGCGGAAAGCCTTCAGGTCGTGGAAACGATTGGGGTCAAGCAGGCGCAGACGAGCAAAATGGCTGTCCTGGCCCAGTTGTTCAGGGGTTGCGGTCAGCAGCAGCACGCCGGGGATGACCTCGGCAAGCTGTTCGACCAGGGCGTATTCCGGGCTGACCTGATCTTCATGCCAGACCAGGTGATGAGCCTCGTCCACGACCAACAGGTCCCAACCCGCAGCAAACAGCGCGTCCTGGGCCTTCTCGTCGTCGACCAGCCATTCCAGCGCAACCAGTGCAAGCTGGGTGTCTTCGAACGGGTTGCTGGCATCGCTCTCGATAAAGCGCTCGGCGTCGAACAAAGCCACCTGCAGGTTGAAGCGCCGACGCATTTCCACCAGCCACTGATGCTGCAGGTTCTCCGGAACCAGGATCAGTACGCGATTGGCGCGGCCTGACAGCAGTTGGCGATGGATCACCAGGCCGGCTTCAATGGTCTTGCCCAGACCCACTTCGTCGGCCAGCAGGACCCGTGGCGCGATGCGGTCAGCGACTTCACGGGCAATGTGCAACTGGTGGGCGATGGGTTGGGCGCGCACGCCACCCAGGCCCCACAGCGACGATTGCAGCTGGCGGCTGGTGTGTTCCAGGGTGTTGTAGCGCAGCGAGAACCAGGCCAGGGGGTCGATCTGCCCGGCGAACAGGCGATCAGTGGCCAGACGGAACTGGATGAAGTTCGACAGTTGCGTCTCCGGCAGGGTCACCGGCTGGTTTTGCGCGTTGAGGCCGTGATAGACCAGCAGACCGTCGACATCGTCGACTTCGCGCACGGTCATCTTCCAGTTCTCGAAGTGCGTGATCACATCGCCCGGCGAGAAACGCACCCGCGTCAGCGGCGCGTTGCGCAGCGCGTACTGGCGCGTGTCGCCAGTGGCCGGATAGAGCACGGTCAACAAGCGGCCGTCCTGTGCCAGAACGGTGCCCAAACCCAGCTCGGCTTCGCTGTCACTAATCCAGCGTTGCCCCGGTTGATACTGCTGCGCCATGCTGCCTGTCTCCGCCTTAAAAAGCCGACTATGTTAACGGATGCAGCCCTCCAGGCCAAAGGCGCATTGAGAAAAACCGTGCATTCGTCGGCGCGCGCCGACAATTGGGCCGCTTCAGGGCACTTGTTGGTTAAAACATAGTCGGATCTTTCTAACTAACGGCCTCAAGTCGGCAAATTATTGGCCGACAGCTACTCAATAGGAGATCGAAATCATGTTGCAACCGACGCTTCCGTTGAGTGCGGTGCCCATTACCTCGCAACTGGACCCCGCCCGACAAGTACCCGAGATCCCTCCGGTCGCCCCGGTGCAGCCCAGCTCGGCCGAGGTGACCATCGACCTGCGCAAGGACGAAGCCGAGCGCGAGGCGCTGTATCTCTATGAGGAACAGCAACGCCAGCAGAGACAGAAACAGCAGGAAGAAAACGGCGAGCCTGTGGTTGAGCACTTGGCATTGCCGGGGCACTCGCTGAACGCCGATAACACCGTGCCCGTGGTGCCGCTGATCGATAACGAGCCGCGCCAGGGGATGTGGGTGGATGTCGAGGTTTGAATTCCTCTGGATTGGTATTTTCCTGTGGGACCGGCTTTAGCCGGGAATGCGCCTTCCCGGCTAAAGCCGGTCCCACCTATAAACAACGCATTCAGCCGCGCAGCACCCGCACCAACTCAGCAATCTCCTCTTCTGTATTCAAATAACTCACCGACACCCTGGCAATAGACGCCAGCCCCCGCGTCTGCATGTCTAGCGGCGTATAAGCCACGCCATTGGCGCCGATATTGATGCCGTGCCCGGCGAGGCGCTCCTTGAGGGCGTTGGCGTCCCGGCCTTGCAGGTTCAGGGCGATCAGGCCTGATTGCTGGCCGGGCTCGCCAAGATCGTGCAGGGTCAGGCCGTCAATCTGCGCCAGTTGCTCGCGGGCGACGGCGGCCAGGTGCGCGATGCGCTGGCGGATGCGCGGGATACCCAGGTGCAGAGCCTCACCCAAGGCATTATCAAGCCCGGCCATCAGTGCCAGGGATACCTCGCTGGTCTCGAAGCGCCGGGCATCACTGCGCGGGTGGAAGTGCTCGCCGTTCTGCGGTGCCGACAGTACATCGAGAAACGGCGGTTGCAGGCGCTCGATAAAACCCTCGCGGATATACAGCAGCGCGGTGCCCCGTGGCCCGCGCAGATACTTGCGGCAGGCACCCTTGAGCACATCGCAGTTCAGTGCCTGGACATCAACCTCGATCTGCCCCAGCGCTTGCCCTGCATCGATGAAATAGGCAATGCCGTGACGCCGCGCAACCGCACCGATGGCCGCCGCCGGGTTGATCAGGCCACCGTTGGCGGGCAGCCAGGTCAGGGAGATCAGCCGCACCCGCTCGTCGATCATCGCTTCCAGAGCATCCATCGAGACCGCGCCTGATGCATCGCACGGAATCACCTCGACACTCGCGCCCGCCGCCACCGCTTGGGCCATGCAGGCCAGGTTGCCGCCCCATTCCTGCCGTCCGACCAGAATGCGATCACCCGCGCACCACGGCGCTAAACCGGCAAAGGCCATGCCCCATGCCGCCGAGCCGCTGCTAATGAATGCCACTGAGGCAGTGGCCGCATTGATCAGTTGCGCCGCGCGTTGCCGGGCGCTTTCCTGTAGCGCTGCGCCCTGAGCTGCGGCCTCCATCGGCCCGCTCAGGGCTTCGCGCTGCAATTGGCCGATGATTGCATCGAGAGTGGTCTGGCTGGGCAAGGACCCGCCGGAGTGGTTGAAGTGAATGACCCGCGCGCAACCGGGCGTGGCGGTGCGCAGGCTGCGGACTTCCTCCTCGCTGATGCTGCTCATGGCCGCAACTCAAAGACCGCGTCCACTTCCACGGCCACACCCTGGGGCAGGGCGGCGACACCGACTGCGGTGCGCACATGGCGGCCAGCTTCGCCGAGGGCATTGACCAACAGGTTAGAGGCGCCGTTGGCGACTACGCCCTGACGCTGGAAGTCAGGCATGCAGGCGACGAATACGCCCAGGCGGACGATGCGCAGCAGTTTCGACAAGTCATCATCGATAGCGTCGGCCAGATGCGCGAGCAGGCCCAGTGCCGCCAGTTCTGCAGCGGCAATGCCATCTTCTTCGCTGACCGATTCGCCCAGGCGGCCCTGATAGGCGGGCGCGCCGTCGAGCATGGGAATCTGCCCGGAGATATACAGCATGTTCTGGCTGCGCACGGTGCTGACGTAATTGGCGACCGGACTGCTTGGCGCGGGCAGTTGCAGGTCGAGGTGTTGCAGGCGTGCGGACAGACGGGTCATGACAGGGCGCTCCAATGAGGGGTAGGCCCACAATGGAAGGCCGCTGTCGGGACGACAAACGGATAGATTTCAGCCGACGTATCTAAACTTCTCATCCATGTTCAAAGCACTCCCGAATCAGCCAATCCGCGAAGCGCCGGGCCGCGTCGCTCATGGGCGCGCTCTGGCTGACCAGCCAGTAACCAATGTTGCTTTCGTAGGGCATATCGTCGAGCAGTTCGACCAGGGAGCCGTCCTGCAAGCGCCGGCTGATCAGGCGCTGGCGCCCCATGGCAATGCCCTGGCCGGAGACGGCGGCTTCGACCACGATGTTGTAGTCATGCAGCATCAGGCTTGGCACGGTGCTGATATCCAGGCGGTACTTCTTCGCCCAGTCCAGCCATTCGAATTGGCTGTGGGCGGCAATGGCCGATTGCGAGGTGAGCAGGGGGCCGGGGTTCAGGTCCGGGTGTTTGCGGCTTTTTTGACCCGCCAGCCACTGCGCCTTGAAGGCCGGGCTGCACACCGGGGCCAGGCGCTCGCTCATCAATAGCTCGGCGTTGACGTTGGCCCAGCCGCCTTTGCCATAGCGAATCGCCAGTTCCACTTCGTCCCCGGCGACATCCGCCAGTTGCCAGGACGGTAGCAGTTCCACCTGTATATCCGGATTGGCCAGCAGAAAGCCGGACAGGCGCGGCGCCAGCCACAGGGTGGCGAAGGACGCGAGCAGGCCGATGCGCAGGGTGCGCGGCTGGGCGTTGTGGCTGCGCAATGCGCGAGTGGCGGTGGCGATGGTTTCCAGGGCCTGGCGCACCTGCGGGTAATACGACTCGCCCGCCTCGGTCAGAGCGATGGCACGGGTGCGGCGAATGAACAGACGGCAGTCCAGATGCTGCTCAAGCTTCTGCACCTGATGGCTCAGGGCGCTCTGGGTCACCGACAGTTCCTGCCCGGCCTTGATGAAACTCAGGTGTCGGGCCACCGCCTCGAAGGCGCGCAGACTCAGCAGGGGCGGGAGATCGGTGTGCAGTGGGTCCAAGAGCGTCGTCCTGTTGAAAGCGTCTTGATGAAAGAGGCTCTATTAAAGAGGCTCTATTAAAGAAAGCCGGGCCACTGGTCATGGCCGATGCGATTGCGCATTATTGCCTCTGGTCCCGCTGTTCGAGAACTGTAAACCATGAGCGAAGACGAGAAACTGATCGACCTGAGTGCCGAGCGCGCCAAGCGGGTACACGATCTGAACGACAAGCGCTTGAACGAAGTGCGCAACGCCTTCGAGCAGGCCATGCCGATGAAAGGCAAGAAAAAGCCGAAAAACAAGCCTAAAAAGCGCTGAAATCTCTGCCTGCACCCCATTTCCGTTGACCCACGTCAGTTCGCCATGCGCTCGTAGCCCGAGCCCGTGGCGGCATTGACGTGGGTCAATTTCCTTGCGCCCATCGCTGGGTAATCTAGCTCCATCGAACGCACGGACAGGGAAGGAGGCGCGGTTATGTTTCTCGACAATGTGGTTGTCGCCGGAGTGGTTACCGTCGGCCTGATGGTGGTGTTTTTCGCAGGCCTGGGCATTTTTATCTGGAAGGACTCGCACAAGCGCAAGCCGGATTGAGTCTTTCTATAACAAGAGCACGCAAGGCATTTTGGGCGACTTCGGTCGCCCTTTTTTTGCCTGAAATTCAGGTGCTTGCTGTGGGAGCGAGGCTTGCCCGCGAAAGCATCACCTCAATTATCCTGGTGCACCGCGTTATCGTTTTTCGCGGGCAAGCCACGCTCCCACAGGTTTGGGCAGATTCAGCCAATACTGATCTCAGGCAAGGTCGTCAGGGTCACGGTCTGCTGCTTGCGTGGCGCAAGGATCTCGGCTTCGCCATCGACTACCAACTCGTCGTTCTGGTTGAACACGCGGGTGGCGATGCGTACGCGGAATTTCGGCAGTTTTTCCAGGATTTCCAGGCGCACGGTCAGGGTGTCGCCCAGTTTTACGGGCTTCTGGAAGCTCATTTGCTGGCCGATGTAGATAGTGCCCGGCCCAGGCAATTCACACGCCACCGCCGCGCTGATCAGGGCGCCGCTGAACATACCGTGGGCGATGCGCTCCTTGAACATGGTCTTGGACGCATATTCGGCGTCCAGGTGAACCGGGTTGTGGTCGCCGGACATGGCGGCGAACAACTGGATATCGCGCTCTTCGACGGTTTTGCTGAAGCTGGCGGTCTGGCCGACTTCCAGGGCTTCGTACGGCGTGTTGGTGACTTCGGTCATGGGTGATCCTGAATAAGGGAAATGTGTAACTACATATGACTATTCTGACCGACGTGGCCGTGGTTGTTCCAGCGTGTGATCGAGCCAGTCGATGACATCACGGGTGACCTCGTCGCGATTACTCTCATTGAACAGTTCATGCCGCGCCTGTGGATAGATCTTCAACTGCACGGACTGATGACCTGCCTCGCCCAGGGCAGCGGCAAGATCCTTGAGACGCTTGCCCTGGCTCACCGGATCACATTCGCCGCCAATGATCAGTAAAGGCAGGCTGCCATCTATCTGCTTGAGGTTGGAGGGCTTGCTGATCTGTTGCAGGCCGCCGAGCAGATCGACCCAGAATTGGTTGGTGCAACGAAAGCCGCACAACGGGTCGCTGACATACAGATCAACCTGCTGCGCGTCGCGGCTGAGCCAGTCGAAGCGGGTGCGGTTGGGCTTGAAAGCCTTGTTGAAGTTGCCGAACGACAGCCAGTCGATCAGCGCACTGCGCCCGGTCGGCCCCTGGCGCCAGAGCTCCAGGCGGGCAATCTGCCGGGCGCTGCGGTACAGCGAGACCGGCTGATAGTTCGAGCCGCTGAGAATCGCCCCCTGCAAACTGGCGCCGTGGTACATCACATAGGCCTGGGCGACATAGCTGCCCATGCTGTGACCGAGCAGAAACACCGGCAGGTCCGGGTGGCGCTGGCTGATCGACTGGCTCAGGCTGGCCAGGTCGTCCACGACCTTGCTCCAGCCGTCCTCATGGGCGAAATGCCCGAGCACGCCCTGGGCTGCGGTCTTGCCGTGGCCGCGCTGATCGTGGGCATACAGGGCTATTCCGGCAGCACAGAGCACCGCGCCGAGCCGGGCATAACGGCCGCTGTGTTCAGCCATGCCGTGGGACAGCATGACCACTGCCCGTGGCGTCAGATCGGGCAGCCAGGCATTGACGAACAGGCGGCTGTGATCACTTGCATCGAGCCAGAAAACTTCGTGTTTCATGTAGACGTCCCAGTGCCGGAGGTGGCGTGTATGACAAGTGTAGAGCTGATGGCTAATTGCATCCTGATCAGCTCTTAGATTCACGCCGCTGATGACACTATGCCTGCTATTTGCCTTACCTGTGTTCCCTGCTAACGTCGGGCAAGACCCGCTTAGCGTTCAGACTCTGGCGGGCCAGATACTCTCAGGTAAGAGGACAAAAACAATGCAACCTGATTTCTGGAATGACAAACGCCCCGCTGGTGTACTCCCTGAGGTGGATCTACAAGCCTACAAATCCGTTATCGAAGTGTTCGAGCGTTCCTGCAAGAAGTTCGCTGACCGGCCCGCCTTCAGCAATATGGGTGTGACCCTGACCTACGCCGAGCTGGAGCGCCAGTCCGCCGCCTTCGCCAGTTACTTGCAGCAACACACTGAGCTCAAGCCGGGCGATCGCATCGCTGTGCAGATGCCCAACCTGCTGCAATACCCGATTGCCGTGTTCGGCGCGTTGCGCGCCGGGTTGATCGTGGTTAACACCAATCCGCTGTATACCGCCCGCGAGATGCGCCATCAGTTCAAGGATTCCGGGGCTCGTGCGCTGGTCTACCTCAACCTGTTCGGCAAGCTGGTCCAGGAAGTGCTGCCCGATACCGAGATCCAGTACCTGATCGAAGTGAAAATGGGCGACATGCAGTCTGCCGCCAAGGGCTGGCTGATCAATACCGTGGTCGACAAGGTCAAGAAGATGGTGCCGGACTATGACCTGCCCCAGGCCATAGGTTTCAAGCGCGCCCTGCACCTGGGCAGCCAACAGCAGCACAAACCGGTTGCGGCCAGCCTCGGTGATATCGCCGTGCTGCAATACACCGGCGGCACCACCGGCCTGGCCAAGGGCGCCATGCTCAGCCATGGCAACCTGGTGGCCAATATGCAGCAGGTCTATGCCTGCATGCTGCAGCACGGTCCTGACGGTGCGGCGATGTTTCAGGAGGGCAAGGAGATCATGGTGGCGCCGCTGCCGCTCTACCATATCTATGCCTTCACCGCGAACTGCATGTGCATGATGGTCAGTGGCAATCACAACATCCTGATCACCAACCCGCGGGACATCGGCGGCTTTGTCAAGGAACTGAAGAAGTGGCGCTTCTCGGCCATGATCGGGCTCAACACCCTGTTCGTTGCGCTGATGAATCACCCGGATTTCAAGACCGTGGATTTCTCCAGCCTCAAGCTGACCAACTCCGGCGGCACCGCCCTGGTCAAGGCCACGGCCGAGCGTTGGGAAGAAATCACCGGCTGTCGGGTGGTCGAAGGCTATGGCCTGACCGAAACCTCGCCGGTGGCCAGTACCAACCCCTATGGCGACAAGGCGCGCCTGGGTACGGTGGGCATTCCGGTGCCTGGCACGGCAATGAAAGTGGTCGATGACGACGGTATCGAGCAACCCTTGGGCGAGCGCGGCGAGCTGTGCATCAAGGGCCCGCAAGTGATGATGGGCTACTGGCAGCGCCCGGAGGCTTCGGCTGAAGCGCTGGATGCGGATGGCTGGCTGAAGACCGGGGATATCGCCGTGATCGATGCCGACGGTTTTGTGCGCATCGTTGACCGCAAGAAGGACCTGATCATTGTCTCCGGCTTCAATGTCTATCCCAACGAGATCGAGGACGTGGTCATGGCCCACCCCTGCGTGGCCAGTTGCGCCGCCATCGGCGTACCGGACGAGCGCTCCGGGGAGGCGGTCAAACTGTTCGTGGTGCCGCGGGCGCAAGGCGTCAGCGTCGATGAGCTCAAAGCCTACTGCAAGGAGAACTTCACGGCTTATAAAGTGCCCAAGCACATCGTGTTGCGCGAGTCGTTGCCAATGACGCCGGTGGGCAAGATCCTGCGGCGGGAGTTGCGCGATATTGCGTAAATAGTAACGGTAGCCTCGTGCTGTGGGAGCGAGGCTTGCCCGCGAAGAGGCCGGTACTTCCAATACATCTTCACAGCCAGAAACACCGTCTTCGCGGGCAAGCCTCGCTCCCACAGACGTCATAAATTTCAGAATAGAATTTTTACTCTAAAAATGACTAGATAATATTTAATAGTCATTTCATAACTACGCAGGCCGATTTTGGCTCTATGCGACCCTTGGCAAAGCTGCTACTCTCGGCCCGCTTTTTGACCGGTCTCTCTGCAAAAAGCAATTCCAAAAACACAAAAAAATCACTGCATCCAGCAGTGTGAAGAATTCGCTGTCGCTGAGGAGTCGGCTTCCATGATCGGAAATTTCTGGAAGGACAAGTACCCGTCCGGTATCGCTGCCGAGATCAACCCTGACGAGTACCCAAACATTCAGTCGGTGTTGAAATTGTCTTGCGAGCGTTTCGCCAGCAAGCCTGCCTTCAGCAACCTGGGCAAGACCCTCACCTACGGTGAAATGTACGAGCTGTCCGGCGCCTTTGCCGCCTGGCTCCAGCAGCACACCGACCTGCAACCCGGCGACCGCATTGCCGTGCAGTTGCCCAACGTCCTGCAATATCCGGTCGCGGTCTTTGGTGCCATCCGTGCCGGGCTGATTGTAGTCAACACCAACCCGTTGTACACCGCGCGGGAAATGGAACACCAGTTCAACGATTCCGGGGCCAAGGCCCTGGTCTGCCTGGCGAACATGGCGCACCTGGCCGAGAAGGTGGTGCCCAAGACCCAGGTCAAGCATGTCATCGTCACCGAAGTGGCTGACCTGTTGCCGCCGCTCAAGCGCCTGCTGATCAACAGCGTCATCAAGTACGTGAAGAAGATGGTCCCGGCCTATCACCTGCCCCAGGCCGTCAAGTTTAATGACGTTCTGGCCAAGGGTCGTGGCAAGGCCGTCAAGGAAGCCAATCCGGGCAGTGGCGACGTCGCTGTCCTGCAATACACCGGCGGCACCACGGGCGTGGCCAAGGGCGCGATGCTGACCCATCGCAACCTGCTCGCCAACATGCTGCAAAGCAAGGCGCTGATGGGCTCCAACCTGCACGAAGGCTGCGAGATCCTCATCACGCCGCTGCCGCTTTATCACATCTATGCCTTCACCTTTCACTGCATGTCGATGATGCTGATGGGCAACCACAACATCCTTATCAGCAACCCCCGTGACCTGCCGTCCATGGTCAAGGAGCTGTCGAAGTGGAAGTTCAGCGGCTTCGTCGGCCTCAACACCCTGTTCGTTGCGCTGTGCAATGACGCCAACTTCCGCAACCTCGACTTTTCTGCACTGAAGGTCACCCTGTCGGGCGGCATGGCCCTGCAACAGGCGGCGGCCGAACGTTGGAAGCAGGTAACCGGTTGCGGTATTTGCGAAGGCTACGGCATGACCGAAACCAGCCCGGTCGCCACGGTCAACCCGATGGAAACCAACCAGATGGGCACCATCGGCATTCCGGTGCCGTCGACCCTGTGCAAAGTGATCGATGACGCCGGCAACGAACTGGCCCTGGGCGAAATCGGTGAACTGTGCATCAAGGGCCCGCAAGTCATGAAAGGCTACTGGCAGCGTCCAGAAGCCACGGACGAAATCCTTGATGCCGACGGCTGGCTCAAGACCGGTGACATCGCCCTGATCCAGCCCGATGGCTTCATGCGCATCGTTGACCGCAAGAAGGACATGATCCTGATCTCCGGCTTTAACGTGTACCCCAACGAACTCGAAGACGTCCTCGCCACCTTGCCGGGCGTGCTGCAATGCGCGGCCATCGGCGTACCGGACGAGAAGTCGGGCGAAGCGATCAAGGTGTTCGTGGTGGTCAAGCCGGGCCTGACCCTGACCAAGGATCAGGTCAAGGACCATATGCGCGCCAACCTCACCGCCTACAAAGTGCCGCGCAGCATCGAGTTCCGCGATTCTCTGCCGACCACCAACGTCGGCAAGATCCTGCGACGCGAGTTGCGCGATGAAGAGCTGAAGAAGCTGGGTTTGAAGAAGTAAGCCAAAGCCCCGCCTTGTGCGGGGCTTTTTTGTCGCGCGCAGAACTGTGGGAGCGAGGCTTGCCCGCGATGAGGCCGGTACTTCCCACGCATCTCCACAGCCAGAAATACCGTCTTCGCGGGCAAGCCTCGCTCCCACGAATCTATTTCGCGATGCCACGACCCGCCCCAATCTGCGACAATCCCCGCCTTTGCATTCCAAGAAGACCCTGCGCGCCAGATGACCGACGAATCGCCCTCTATCGACCAACTCCTGAAGAACCTCGACCACGCGATGATCAGCGAGCGGCATCGTCTGCGCCGCCAGTTGCATGATCTGCGCAAGAAGCCCGACGAGGCTCGCCTTGCTCAGTGGGCGCAGCGGGTGCAGGCGTCGTGTGCCCAGGTTGCGGCGCGGCGGGCCAGCCTGCCGGTGATTCGTTATGACGACAATCTGCCGATTGCCGCCAAGCGCGATGAAATCAAGGACGCGCTGCTCAAGCATCAGGTGCTGATCATTGCCGGCGAGACGGGCTCGGGCAAGACCACCCAGTTGCCGAAGATCTGCCTGGAAATCGGTCGCGGCCAGCACGGCCTGATCGGCCATACCCAGCCACGCCGGATCGCCGCGCGCAGCGTTGCCAGCCGGGTCGCCGAGGAGCTGGGCACGCCCTTGGGTGCGCTGGTCGGCTATCAGGTGCGCTTCGAGGACCAGAGCGACAGCAATACCCTGATCAAGCTGATGACCGACGGCATCCTGCTGGCGGAAACCCAGCACGACCGTTTTCTCGAGCGCTACGACACCATCATCGTCGACGAAGCTCACGAACGCAGCCTGAACATCGACTTCCTGCTCGGCTACCTGAAAACCCTGCTGCCACGGCGTCCGGACCTGAAAGTGATCATCACCTCGGCGACCATCGACCTTGAGCGTTTCTCCGAGCATTTCGACAAGGCGCCGATCATCGAAGTCTCCGGGCGCACCTTCCCGGTGGACACCTGGTATCGGCCCCTGACCAGCGAACAGGACGAGGAGGGCAACAGCGTCGAGGACGATCTGACCGTCGATCAGGCGATTCTTGCCACCCTCGACGAACTGGCCGCCTTCGAGCGCAGCGAGCGCAAGAGCCCTGGCGACGTGCTGGTGTTTCTCCCCGGCGAGCGGGAAATCCGTGACGCGGCGGAGCTGCTGCGCAAGGCCCAGCTCAAGCACACAGAGATCCTGCCGCTCTACGCGCGCCTGTCGCCGGCCGAACAGCAGCGGATTTTCCAGTCCCATCCGGGGCGTCGAGTGGTGCTGGCGACCAACGTCGCGGAGACCTCCCTGACCGTGCCGGGCATTCGTTATGTGATCGACACCGGTACCGCGCGTATCAGCCGCTACAGCTATCGGGCCAAGGTCCAGCGCCTGCCCATCGAAGCCGTGTCCCAGGCCAGCGCCAACCAGCGCAAGGGCCGTTGCGGGCGGGTCGAGCCGGGGCTGTGCGTGCGTCTGTACAGCGAAGAAGACTTCAACAGTCGCCCGGCCTTTACCGATCCGGAAATCCTGCGGACCAACCTGGCGGCGGTGATCCTGCAGATGCTGCACCTGCGCCTGGGCGAGATCACCGCGTTCCCGTTTATCGAGCCGCCGGATGGCAAGGCCATCAGCGACGGTTTCAACCTGTTGCAGGAGCTGTCGGCGGTCAACCGCGAGAACCAGCTGACGCCGTTGGGCCGCCAGTTGGCGCGCCTGCCGGTGGACCCGCGCATGGGCCGCATGCTGTTGGAAGCGGCCAAGCAGGGCAGCCTCCAGGAAGTGCTGATCGTGGCCAGTGCCATGTCCGTGCAGGACGTGCGCGAGCGTCCGCCGGAGCGCCAGCAGGCCGCTGATCAGGCCCACGCCCAGTGGAAGGACGCCGACTCCGACTTCGCCGGGTTGGTCAATCTGTGGCGCGGCTTCGAAGAGCAGCGGCAGAACCTCACGGCCAGCCCGCTACGCAACTGGTGCCGCAAGAACTTCCTCAACTATCTGCGCCTGCGCGAGTGGCGTGATTCCCATCGCCAACTGAGCCTGATCTGCCGTGACCTGCAACTGACCCTGAACAAGGAACCGGCCGACTACGGCAAGTTCCACAAGGCGGTGTTGTCCGGGCTGCTCAGCCAGATTGGCCAGAAGACCGAAGACGGTGACTACCTGGGTGCCCGTCAGCGGCGCTTCTGGATCCACCCGTCCTCGGGCCTGGGCAAGAAGCGTCCGCAATGGCTGATGGCGGCCGAACTGGTCGAGACCACCAAGCTCTACGCGCGCATGGTGGCCAAGATCGACTCCGACTGGATCGAGCCGCTGGCCGGGCACCTGATCAAGAAGAACCACTTCGAGCCGCACTGGGAGAAGAAGCGCGGCCAGGTCGTGGCCTATGAGCAGATCACCCTGTTCGGCCTGATCGTGGTCGGGCGGCGTCCGGTGCATTTCGGCCCGATCGATCCGGTGGTGTCCCGCGAGCTGTTTATCCGCGAGGCCCTGGTGCGCGGCGAGATCCAGTCCCGGGCCAAGTGTCTGGCGGCCAATACCCGCCTGCTCGAACAGCTCGACGAACTGGAAGCCAAGGCCCGCCGCCGCGATATCCTCGCCGACGAAGACACCCTGTACGCGTTCTACGAGGCGCGGATTCCTGCCGAGATCCATCAGACCGCGACCTTCGACAGCTGGTACAAGATGGGCAGTCAGAAAGACCCGCAGCTGCTGATCATGCGCGAGGAAGACGTGCTGGCCCGGGAGGCCAACGAAGTCACCGCCGCCCATTACCCGGACACCCTGCGCCTGGGCGAACTGGCCCTGGCCCTGACTTACCATTTTGAGCCGAACCATCCTCGCGATGGCGTGACCCTGCGGGTGCCGGCGCCTCTGTTGCTGTCGTTGCCTGCCGAGCGTCTGGAATGGCTGGTGCCGGGCCTGCTGGAAACCAAGTGCATTGCCCTGGTGCGCAACCTGCCCAAGGCGATCCGCAAGAACTTCGTGCCGGTGCCGGACTTTATCAAGGCGGCGCTGCAACGCATCACCTTCGGCGAAGGCTCGTTGCCCCAGGCCTTAGGCCGGGAATTGCTGCGCATGACCGGTGCGCGGGTCAGCGACGAAGCCTGGGCCGAAGCGGCGCAGCAGGTGGAAAGCCACCTGAAGATGAACCTGGAAATCGTCGACGGCGAGGGTAAGTTCCTCGGCGAAGGGCGTGATCTTGACGAATTGACCGCGCGCTTTGCCGAGGCCAGTCAGGCCGCATTGGCGGTGCCGCAAACGGCGAAAAGCCAGCAGCCGGTGGAGGCCAAGGTCTTCGCCGCCGTGGCCGAGAAGACCCAGCAGAATATCGCCGGGCTGTCGATGACGGTGTACCCGGCGCTGGTGGAAGAGGGCGGTACGGTCAAGGAAGGGCGCTTCTCGACCCAGGCCGAGGCCGAATACCAGCACCGCCGGGCCTTGCAGCGACTGTTACTGCAGCAGCTGGCCGAGCCTGCCAAGTTCCTGCGCGGCAAATTGCCCGGCCAGACCGAACTGGCCCTGCTGCATCGCGAGCTGGGCCGGGTCGATGCGCTGATCGAAGATATTCTTCTGGCCAGCCTCGACAGCTGCATTCTTGAAGGCGAAGACAACCTGCCGCGCGACGGTGCCGGGCTGCTGTCCCTGGCTGAGCGCAAGCGCAGCCACTGGACCGAGCACGCCGAGCGCCTGGCCCGTCTTACCCTGGAAACCCTCAAGCTCTGGCATGGCCTGCAGAAGCGCTTCAAGGGCAAGATCGACCTGCAACAGGCCGTGGCCCTCAACGATATCAAGGCGCAACTGGGCAATCTGGTCTATCCGGGCTTCGTGCGCGAGACCCCGGCGCAGTGGTTCAAGGAACTGCCGCGCTACCTCAAGGCCGTCGAACTGCGCCTGGAAAAATTGCCGGGCCAGGTGCAGAAGGACCGCGTCTGGAGCATCGAGCTGAGCGGCCTGTGGGCGCAATACCAGGCACGCGCCGGCAAACATGCCCAGGAAGGCAAGCGCGACCCGGAACTGATCACCTATCGGTGGTGGCTGGAGGAATACCGCGTATCGCTGTTCGCCCAGCAACTGGGGACGAAAATGCCGGTGTCCGACAAGCGTTTGAGCAAGCAGTGGAGCGTGGTCGAGGGTTAAGCACCGCCAAGTTATCTGTGGGACCGGCTTTAGCCGGGAAGGGGCCGGTACATCCGATACATCTACTGTGCCTGCTCCATTGACTTCCCGGCTGAAGCCGGTCCCACAGTAGCTCAATGTTTACTGAGCGATAGCGCCAAACCCCCGCCGTTATGGCACACTTCGCCGCTTAAATACCGCGCATTCGCGGGTCTTGAATTTTGTGTTGGTACGTATGTTCCATTTTGCGTGCCGTACCTGGGCAGGTCGTTACCTGCATTGATCAAACAAGAGAGGAACGACCGTGCACAACGTCGTCATCAGCGGCACCGGGCTGTATACCCCGGCCAACAGCATTTCCAACGAAGAGCTGGTGCAGTCTTTCAACACTTACGTTGCCCAGTTCAACAGTGACAACGCCGCCGCCATCGAAAGCGGCGAGGTTCAGGCGCTGACTGAATCCAGCGCCGCGTTCATCGAAAAGGCCTCGGGTATCAAGAGCCGTTTCGTCATGGACAAGGACGGTATTCTCGATCCGCAGCGCATGAAGCCGCGTCTGCCGGAGCGCGCCAACGACGAATGGTCGATCCTTTGCCAGATGGGCGCTGCCGCTGCCGAACAGGCGCTGCAACGCGCGGGCAAGACTGCTGCCGATATCGACGGCGTGATCGTCGCCTGCTCCAACCTGCAACGGGCTTACCCGGCCATCTCCATCGAAATCCAGGCTGCGCTGGGCGTGCAGGGTTTCGGTTTCGACATGAACGTGGCCTGTTCCTCGGCGACCTTCGGCATCCAGGCCGCCAGCAACAGCGTGCAGTTGGGCCAGGCCCGTGCGGTGTTGGTGATCAGCCCGGAAATCTGCACCGGGCACCTGAATTTTCGTGACCGCGACAGCCACTTCATCTTCGGCGACGCGGCCACGGCTGTGGTCGTCGAGCGTGCTGACCTGGCGACCTCGCCTTACCAGTTCGACATCCTCGGCACCAAGCTGCTGACCCAGTTCTCCAACAGCATCCGCAATAACTTCGGCTTCCTCAACCGCGCGGCGGAAGAGGGCGTCGGCGCGCCGGACAAACTGTTCGTGCAGGAAGGCCGCAAGGTATTTCGCGAGGTCTGCCCGATGGTTGCCGAACTGGTGGGCAAGCACCTCGAGGAAACCGGCCTCAATGTCAGCGACGTACAGCGCTTCTGGCTGCACCAGGCCAACCTGAGCATGAACCACCTGATCGTCAAGAAACTGCTGGGCCGCGAAGCCAGCGTGGAAGAGGCGCCGGTGATCCTCGATACCTATGCCAACACCAGTTCGGCAGGTTCCGTGATTGCCTTCCACACCTATCAGGATGACCTGCCAAAAGGTTCGCTGGGTGTGCTCAGCTCGTTCGGCGCCGGTTATTCCATTGGCAGCGTGATCCTGCGCAAGCGCTGAGTGAAGGCGCTTCCTACGGACTGAATGGATCCAATCCTTAAGGCTCTATAACCGGCTATATCACCTGCGAGTTGTCGAGGCAGTACCTTGAATGCTTCTCATCAAGTATTCGAGGTCCCCTATGTCAGAGACATCCACGCAGATGGTCGCGACCGTCTTGCCGTCCCTCTGCGCGTCAGCCAATCCCGCTGCCGAGTTCTTCGGCATGGCCGGGCCCGATGCGCAATGGCTGGAGCACCCGCTGCCACGCTGGTATCTGGTCGCCCCCGAGCCTTTGCGTAAACGCCTGCGTGACAGCTATCGGTGCAGCCTGTTTTCCCTGCGCATGCTGGCGGCGGAGGTGTTCAACCCTTCGATAGCGCCCGTGTCGGGGCAACCGTTCGCCAGGACCTGGATGAACTGCGAACGCGATATCGTCGATACGCTGGCGCATATCGCCCTGATGAAAGGCCATATCGGCGAAGCGGCCCATGCCATGCTGATGGATATGCTCAAACCTGAGCGGGCGCCGCGCTGGGATGACTATGGCGTGCGCTACCGGCAGTTGCATATGCTCGACACCTACGCCTTTTCCGGCAGCCTGTTGCACGGCGTTCTTTTGGTGCAGCAGGACCGCGCGTGCGCCGATAATCATCCCTGTCTGGTCTATATGCCCGCCGAGCCCGAGCATCCGCTCAGGGAATATCCGTGCGTTGGCCGGTTTGCCGAACGGCTGACAACCAAGCTGCTTGATCGGTGTTATCAGGACTATTTTCGGCGCTTCATCCGCTACGACAAAAGCCCGGAATTTTTCTTGCGGCTCAACCAGCGACTGTCTGGCACGGGCTCGTCAGATGCCGAGTCGCTGATTCAGGTACAGGCCACCTCGGCACCGCCGTTTGAGGGGCTATACGAGCATCGCCGAGACAAACTCCATGAAGATGCGCTGGCTGACCGTGAACAATCACCGGCAATAAGGGATACTCGCGGGCACGTCCGCAGCTTCTGGGGAGCCCCGCATGCCCGTACAGACCACCGACAGCCTGAGCAGGATCGCGCCTTCGCAATGGGATGCCCTCCTGCCGGATGACCAGCCTTTCCTGCGCCACGCCTTTCTCAGTGCCCTGGAAGACAGCGGCAGCCTCGGCCCGCGCTCCGGCTGGCGTGCCGAACATCTGCTGCTGGTGGAAGATGAGCGGCTGATCGCGGCCATGCCGGCCTATCGCAAATGGCATTCCTACGGCGAGTATGTGTTCGACCATGCCTGGGCCGACGCTTGTCGCCGCGCCGGGATTGCCTATTACCCGAAACTGCTGTCTGCGGTGCCGTTCAGTCCGGTGGGCGGGGCGCGGATTCTCGCGGCGACGCCCGAGGCCGGGCGGGGGCTGTTGGCGATAGTGCCGGAGTATGCCGAGAGCGAGCAGCTGTCGAGCGTGCACGTCAATTTCACCGATGCGTTTGCCGACAGCCTGTTGGCCGCAGAACCTGCCTGGATGCAGCGCTACGGCTGCCAGTTTCACTGGCGCAACCGCGACTATCGGGATTTCCAGGACTTCCTCGACGCTCTCAGCTCACGCAAGCGCAAACAGATGCGCAAGGAACGCGAACAAGTGGCGGGGCAGGGAATCGAGTTCGAGTGGTTGGAAGGTCATCAACTCAGCGAGGCGTTGTGGGATTTTGTCTACGCCTGCTATTCCAATACCTACGAGGTTCGTGGGCAATCGCCTTACCTGACCCGGGAATTCTTCAGCCTTGTGGCCGAACGCATGCCCGACGCCATTCGCGTGGTCCTCGCCCGCCAGGGTTCACGCCCGGTGGCCATGGCCTTCAGCCTGATCGGCGGCGACAGTTTCTACGGGCGCTATTGGGGCTGTCTGGCTGAGTTTGACCGTTTGCACTTCGAGACCTGTTTCTATCAGGGCATGGACTTCGCCATTGCCCACGGCCTCAAGCGCTTCGATGCCGGCGCCCAGGGCGAGCACAAGCTGATTCGCGGCTTTGAGCCGGTGATTACCCACTCCTGGCATTACCTGTCCCACCCGGGGCTGAAAAATGCGGTCAGCGAGTTTCTTGAGCAGGAGCGGGTCGGGGTGTTGGCCTACGCCGAGGATGCGCGCACGGCGTTGCCGTATCGGCAGGAGTGATCTGACCTTCGTCAGGCTCCAGGCAAACTCTGGACAGTGGGACCGGCTTTAGCCGGGAAGAGGTAGGCACAGTCGACATATCTCTGTCTGTTTTACCAACGCCTTCCCGGCTGAAGCCGGTCCCACAATCACTGATCAATCAATCCCGACAAACCCACCCGTCTGGTGCTGCCATAACCGCGCATAGAGCCCGCCATGGGCCAATAGCTCGGTATGTGTACCCATCTCGGCGATCTGGCCGTTCTCCAGCACCACCAGGCGATCCATGCGCGCAATGGTCGACAGGCGGTGGGCGATGGCGATGACGGTCTTGCCTTGCATCAGGGTTTCCAGGCTTTCCTGAATCGCTGCTTCGACTTCCGAGTCCAGGGCTGACGTGGCTTCGTCCATGATCAGGATCGGCGCATCCTTGAGCAGCACACGGGCAATGGCGATGCGCTGGCGCTGGCCGCCGGACAGCTTGACACCGCGCTCGCCGACCTGGGCGTCGAAGCCGGTACGGCCTTCGGCGTCGGACAACAGCGGGATGAACTCATCGGCACGGGCCTTGTGCACGGCGTCCCAGAGCTGTGCGTCAGTGGCTTCGGGGCGGCCATACAGCAGGTTGTCGCGGATCGAGCGGTGCAACAATGAGGTGTCCTGGGTGATCATGCCGATGCGTTCGCGCAGGCTTTCCTGAGTGACGTGGGAAATATCCTGGTTATCGATCAGAATGCTACCGCCCTGCACGTCGTACATACGCAGGAGCAGGTTGACCAGGGTGGATTTACCCGCACCGGAAGGCCCGATCAGGCCGATCTTCTCACCCGGCTTGATTTCCAGATTGAGCTTCTGGATCACGCTGCTGCCCTTGCCGGACTTGTTCGGGTAATGGAACTCGACGTTATCGAATTTCACCCCGCCCTTGTCCACCAACAGGCGCGGCGCGGTCTGTCGATCGGTGACGCTGACCGGCTGGGAGATGGTTTCCAGGCCGTCCTGGACCATGCCGATATTCTCGAAAATACCGTTGACCACCCACATGATCCAGCCGGACATGTTGACGATACGAATCGCCAGGCCCGTCGCCAGTGCAATCGCCCCCACGGAAATCAGCGACTGCGACCACAGCCAAAGGGCCAGGCCCGTGCTGCTGACAATCAGCAGGCCGTTCATGCTGGTGATCACGGTATCCATGGCCGTGACTACACGCCCGGCCAACTGGGTTTTTTCGTTGGACTCGCTGATCGCCTCACGGGCGTACTGCTGCTCGTAGTTGGTGTGAGCGAACAGCTTGAGGGTGGTGATATTGGTGTAGCCGTCGACGATGCGGCCCATGAGCTTGGAGCGGGCATCCGACGACACCACCGAGCGCTCCTTGACCCGTGGCACGAAGTAGCACAGCGACAGGATATAGGCGCCGATCCAGCACAGCAGCGGGATCATCAGGCGCCAGTCGGCTTCGGCGAACAGCACCAGGGAGCTGATGGCGTAGATCAGCACATGCCAGAGCGCGTCCACCGCCGCCACGGCGGAATCGCGCAGGGAGTTGCCGGTCTGCATGATGCGCTGGGCGATGCGCCCGGCGAAGTCGTTCTGGAAGAAATTCAGGCTCTGTTTGAGCACGTAGTTATGGTTCTGCCAGCGAATCATGCTGGTCATGCCGGGGCTGATGGTCTGGTGCACCAGCAGGTCGTGCAGGCCGACGAAGATTGGCCGCAGCAGCAGGGCGACCACAGTCATCCAGATCAGCTCGCTGCCGTGCAGGCTGAAAAAATCCTTGGCCGGGGTGTTCTGGGTCAGGTCGATGATGCGGCTCAGGTAGCTGAACAGCGCCACTTCGATCAACGCGCCGATCAGGCCGACGATCAATAGCGCGACGAAACTGGGCCAGACCTGACGCAGATAATAAATATAGAAAGACAGGACTTGCTTGGGGGGCGCGGCGGTGGGCGCGTCACGGAAGATGTCGATCAGCTTTTCAAAACGGCGATAAAACATGGGTAATGACGCCCACGACTAGGGGGCTCTCCTGACGATTAAAACTCACCGGGTGTGACCCCATGAAAGCGCTTTGTGTTCAAGCCGATTTCATGGGGCCCTGGCCGGTTAAGGCAGGCGCTTGGCCGATTTGATCAGAATAGGGTCCAGCGGCACGTTCTGCATGCCGCCTTTGTTGCCGGCCTGAACGTTGACGATCTGGTCGACGACATCCATGCCGCGCACGACCTTGCCGAACACCGCATAGCCATAGTCACGAGTACCGTGGTCGAGCATGGCATTGTCGGCGACGTTGATGAAGAACTGGCTGGTAGCCGAGTCCACAACGGAAGTGCGGGCCATGGCGACGGTGCCACGCACGTTATGCAGGCCGTTGTCGGCTTCGTTCTTGATCGGGTCCTTAGTCTGCTTCTGCATCATCTGCGCCGTGAAACCGCCGCCCTGGGCCATGAAGCCGGGGATGACGCGGTGGAAGATGGTGTTGTTGTAGAAGCCGCTGTCGACGTAGCCGAGGAAGTTCTTGGTGCTGATCGGCGCCTTGGCATCGGCCAGCTCCAGTTCGACTTCGCCGAAACTGGTAGTCAGCACGACGTGGGTCGGCTTCACATCGGCCGCCAACAGCTGGGCGGCGAACAGCATGGAGCAGGCAGCAAGGGCGATTTTCTTCAACATGTTCGGTTGATCCTGAGTGATGTATTCGACTGCAACCCATTCACGGAGCGCGGGTTGCGCTTGCGCGGGCAAGGTAACCACGTTTGGGATTTTTTGCCCAGTGTTCGAGCGAATGCCAGCTCCTGCACTCGTGGGACCGGCTTTAGCCGGGAATGCGCCTTCCCGGCTAAAGCCGGTCCCACAGGTGATTTATTCAGTCGCCATGTACGTGTTCAATAAACTCCAGCACCGTGCGATTAAACACCTCAGGCTGATCCAGCGGCGTGGCGTGCCGGGAGTTTTCGATGACCACCAGGCGTGCATCGGGGATGAGTTTCACATAGGCCTGTTTCAGCGCGACCGGGGTGTAGTCGCGGTCGGCGCTGATGATCAGTGTCGGGCAACTGATGCGTCCAAGACGCTCTTGCACGCCCCAGCCGATGATGGCGTCGAAGCTGGCCAGATAGGCGCGTTTGTCGTTCTGCGCCCAGCGTTCGGCGGCCTTGCGGCGCAGGTCGGCCTGTTCAGGACGGGGGAACAGGTTCTGGCCGATGGCCTTGCCCAAAGTGCCCATGCTCAGCACCCGGGATAAAACCCAGCGCTTACCGTATTGCCAGACATCATTGAGCGAGCGCACCTTGACCTCGGGGGCGCTGTTGACGATGCACAGGCTGCGCAGCAATTGCGGCTTATCCACCGCCAGCTGGAAGCCGATCATGCCGCCCATGGACAGCCCCAGCAGATGCACCGGCCCCAGGCCCAGATGCTCGATCAGGGCTTCGATATCCCGGGCGAACCCGGCCATGCTGTAGCGCTCACGCGGCTTGTCGGAGCGGCCATGGCCACGCACATCGACCACGATCACCCGATAGTGGGCGGCAAACGCCGGGACCTGGTGCTCCCAGTCACGGCTGCTGGAGCCCAGGCCATGGACCAGCAGCAGCGGGTCGCCCTGGCCGTATTCCTCGTAGTGCAGTGAACAGTCTTCATGTTCGAAAAAAGCCATGGCAGCGTCCTTGTCTGGCGTAAGTATGCGTCGGTCGATCAGGCCTGCTGCGGCGCCGCAAAAGGTGCACTCAGCGGCGCGGTGTCGAAATTGCGGATCAATTCGATAAGAATCTGCGTCGCCGGGCCCAGGGGTTTGTCCTTGCTCGAATAGAGGTAGAACTGCGGATTACGGCTGCCGCCCTTGTCCATCGGCAGGGGCTTGAGCACGCCTTCGCAGATTTCCCGCTCGATCATGTGCCGAGGCAGCCAGCCAAAGCCCAGGCCGCTGCTGATAAAGGTGGCGGCGGTGGCCAGGCTGCCGACGGTCCAGCGCTGCTCGGCGCCGAGCCAGCCGACGTCTCGCGGCTGCTGTCGGCCGGAGTCGCGGATCACCACTTGCAGCTGGCTTTCCAGATCCTGGAAATTCAGCTCGCGGTGCAATTGATGCAGCGGGTGTTCCGGGTGAGCTACCGCGACGAATTCCACCGAACTCATTTCCGTGCCCAGATAGCCGGGAATGCTGAAGCCGCTGATGGCCAGGTCCGCAACGCCTTCGAGCAGCACTTCCTCGACCCCGGATAACACTTCTTCGCGCAGACGCACCCGGCAGCCGCGGCTTTGCGGCATGAAGGCGGTCAGCGCGCGGACCAGACGGGCGTTGGGGTAGGCGGCGTCCACCACCAGGCGCACTTCAGCCTCCCAGCCTTGCTCCATGTGATGAGCCAGGTCTTCCAGCTGGCTGGCCGACTTGACCAGTTGCCGCGAGCGGCGCAGCAGCACTTCACCGGCTTCGGTGAGCACGGCCTTGCGCCCATCGATGCGCAGTAACGGCACGCCGAGCTGATCCTGCATGCGCGCCACGGTGTAGCTCACCGATGACTGCGAGCGATGGAGGATTTCGGCGGCCTGGGCGAAGCCGCCATGATCGACCACGGCCTGCAGGGTGCGCCATTGATCGAGGGTCACGCGGGGGGCTTTCATCTATGGCTCCATAGTGGCTGTTTGGACTACTCTGGCAGCCTTAAAAAAACAAAGAGACTGCCCAATGAAAAGAATCTGTTGTGTGCTGCTGGCGCTGCTGCCCCTGAGTGCCTGGGCCTATCCCATCGATGTGACGAAACAGGTCAAGGGCGTCGAGGTCGACTACACCAGCCATGACACTTTCTACGACACCGGTTCCATTACCCTGAACAACTACGGTAGCGTCGACGCGCAATGCAGTCTGGTGTTTCGCAACGGCCCGGAATCGCCGCGCAACCGCCACGTGACAGTCGCTGCCAAGAGCAGCACCGACGTCTCGGCCAAATTCAATCGCAGCATCATCAAACTGCGCATTGATGTGAGTTGCGAGCCGAAATAACCGCAACACAATGGTCCGGCGAATTTCTGTGGGACCGGCTTCAGCCGGGAAGTGGCCGGTACAGCCATAGCATTTCTGTGACCAGGAAGAATGCCTTCCCGGCTGAAGCCGGTCCCACAAGGAAGTTGATCCCGCAAGATTAGTGCGCCTACTCTTATAAAACAAATTATTCGATCTATTGAAGCAGATTTTTCAGCTTTTTAATCGATATATCCCTGTTTAAGCTTTACTCCATCGACTCAAGACACCCTTCGATGGAGGCAACATCCATGTCCCGCGTACTGATCATTGAAAGCAGCGCCCGTCAGCAAGATTCGGTTTCCCGTCAACTGACCCGCCAGTTCATCAGCCAATGGCAAGCGGCGCATCCTGCCGATCAGATCACGGTGCGCGACCTGGCCAGCGAGCCGGTGCCTCATCTGGATTCGACCCTGCTCGGTGGCTGGATGAAGCCCGACGAACAACGCACGCCGGCTGAACAGGCTGCCCTTGAGCGCTCCAATGTGCTGACCGAAGAACTGGTCGCCGCCGATGTCTTGGTCTTGGCTGCACCCATGTACAACTTCGCCATCCCCAGCACCCTCAAAGCCTGGTTCGACCATGTGCTGCGTGCCGGCGTGACCTTCAAGTATGGCGAAACCGGTCCCCAGGGCCTGCTGGTCGGCAAGCGCGCCTTTGTCCTGACCGCCCGTGGCGGGATATACGCCGGTAGCAGCCTGGATCATCAGGAACCCTACCTGCGCCAGGTGCTGGGTTTCATCGGGATTCACGATGTCAGCTTTATCCACGCGGAAGGCCTGAACATGGGTGGCGACTTCGTGGAAAAAGGCATCAACCAGGCCATCGCCAAGCTGGCGAAGGTGGCCTGATCTGCTGGTCCCTGGATGACATTTGTGGGACCGGCTTTAGCCGGGAATGCGCCATCCCGGCTAAAGCCGGTCCCACAATCAGACTCGTTTCTGAGCAAAATTCGCCCATTGACGTAAAGAAATTCGGCCCCGGCGCCGGAAACCGTTACGCTATACGACTGTATTTTTGTATTTCATCGAGGTAGCACCCGTGTTTTCCCAATTCGCCCTGCATGAACGTCTGCTTAAAGCTGTGGCCGAGCTGAAATTTGTCGAGCCTACGCCTGTGCAGGCGGCGGCCATTCCATTGGCCCTGCAAGGGCGTGACCTGCGGGTGACGGCGCAAACCGGTAGCGGCAAGACCGCTGCATTCGTCCTGCCGATCCTCAACCGACTGATGGGCCCGGCCCAGGTGCGCGTCGACATTCGCGCGGTGATCCTGCTGCCGACTCGCGAGCTGGCGCAGCAGACCCTCAAGGAATTCGAGCGTTTCTCCCAGTTCACCTTCATCAAGTCCGGGCTGATTACTGGCGGCGAAGACTTCAAGGTCCAGGCCGCCATGCTGCGCAAGGTGCCGGATGTGCTGATCGGCACGCCGGGTCGCCTGCTGGAGCAGCTCAATGCGGGCAACCTGGATCTGAAAAAGGTCGAAGTGCTGGTGCTGGACGAAGCCGACCGCATGCTCGACATGGGCTTCTCCGAAGACGTCGAACGTCTGGTCGGCGAATGCCCGAACCGCGAGCAAACCATGCTGTTCTCCGCCACCACCGGCGGTGCCGGCCTGCGCGACATGATCGCCAAGGTGCTCAAGGATCCACAGCATCTGCAACTCAACAGCGTCAGCGAGCTGGCCTCGGGCACGCGTCAGCAGATCATCACCGCCGACCATAACGTGCACAAGGAACAGGTGCTCAACTGGCTGCTGGCCAACGAGACCTATCAGAAGGCCATTATCTTCACCAATACCAAGGCCATGGCCGACCGCTTGTACGGCCGTCTGGTTGCCCAGGAATACAAGGCGTTCGTGCTGCACGGCGACAAGGACCAGAAGGACCGCAAGGCCGCTATCGACCGCCTCAAGCAGGGTGGCGTGAAGATCCTGGTGGCCACCGATGTGGCGGCCCGTGGCCTGGACGTCGATGGCCTGGATATGGTCATCAACTTCGACATGCCGCGCAGTGGCGATGACTATGTGCACCGCGTCGGCCGTACCGGTCGTGCCGGGGCTGAAGGTCTGGCGATCTCGCTGATCTGCCATGGCGACTGGAATCTGATGTCGAGCATCGAGCGCTATCTCAAGCAGAAGTTCGAGCGCCGGGTGATCAAGGAAGTCAAAGGCACCTACGGCGGACCGAAGAAGGTCAAGGCGTCCGGCAAGGCTGTGGGCGTGAAGAAAAAGAAAACCGATGCCAAGAGCGACAAGAAAAAAGCCGTGGCCAAGGCCCCGACTCGCCGCAAGAGCGCCAACCGGCCCAAGCCTGACGCCCTGGTAAGCCAGGACGGCCTGGCACCGCTGAAGAAGCGCAAGACCCCGGCGCCGGCGGCTGAGTAACGACGCTACGAATTGATCCCTGTGGGACCGGCTTTAGCCGGGAAGGCGTTATTTCTGATCCAGGAAATGTACTGGATGTATCAGCCTCTTCCCGGCTGAAGCCGGTCCCACATGGTTCACTCGGTCTTTTGAGTGGCCTTATCCACTTCCTTGATCCGCTGATCAACCCGTTCGCAAGGATCGGGTGCTGTGTCCTTCGCGTCGGTCTTCAGGTCCATGCCTTTCATCTCCTTGTTGATCTCCCTGGCCTTGGCCGGATCTTGCTGCGTGTCCTTTTTCATTTCCTGCGCCAGCTCGCCGCGTTTCTGCACGGCGTCTTCGGCGCTGCACTCGGCCCAGGCCGGCAGGCTGCAGAACAGGGTCAGGGCAGCGGTCAATCCCAGTAGCGTTTTCATAATAACCTCACCTTCCTGGTGGATATAAAGGTGGGGCTATTGGCACTGGGAAAAGTTCAGTTCAGCTGCCGCCCAGGGCGGTTTTCAGGCAGTGCAGGTTGGTGAAGTCTTCGCGCATATCGGCGATCTTCTTCAGCAGGCGTTGCTGCTGTTCCTCAGTGTTGGCGGCGACGACGTCGACCAGCAGGGCGATGGTCGCCTGTTCGGTGCGCTCGTAGGCGACGCGGTATTGCGGAGTCCAGAAGGTGTGGCGGTCTTGCAGCAGCTTGCCGATGCGTTCGGCGAAGTCCGCCGAGCGGCGCTCTTGCACGGTTTTGACGAACAGCGCCTGCCAATGAGCACGGTTATCCAGCCAGTCACGGTTCTGCTCGCCCAGTGACTGCGACCAGCTCTTCACTCGGGCCAGCTGTACCGGGCTGAGCTTGCCGAGCCAGGGGGTAATACGCTTTTCCATGCGCTCGGCGCGTTCGTCGATCTGAGTAGTCAGGGGTTCTTCGAGGAATTCCTTCTGATGCTTGCGCATGTCCTTGGCGAAAGCGTCCTGCATCTCCTGGACCTGCTTGTCATCCAGTTGCGCCAGCAGTTCCACGGCGGACGGGGTGATCTGCCTGGAGATCTGGCTGATGGCGTCCTTGGCTTCGTTGGTGCGCAATTGCAGCTCGGCCTGGGTCACCTGACGGGTTTCGACCATCTGCTGCAGGCGATCGAGCCAACCGAGGTAGCCTGGCAACTGCGTGCTGCAATGCCAGCTCAGGTGCTGTTTGAGGCGGGTGTTGAGCCAGTCTTTCTGGGCCGAGTTGAGGCCCAGGTAGTCATTGAGCGACCAGGGGATGATCAGGTCCAGATTGCGATACGCCAGATCCATGCGCGTGCAGGACAGCAACGACAAAGCCAGCAACGACACCATGAAGGCTTTTAGCAGGGCACGCATGTCTACTCCTCGAATGGCTTGCGTCGGCCTTGGAGGATAGCAGCGTCCCTTTGAGGACCTCACCACATTCGTAGGAGCGGATTTATCCGCGAAGGCGTCGGCACATTAAGCTCACCATCGTCTGACCCACCGATTCGCGAATAAATTCGCTCCCACCGATGATTGAGTCGGCAGGTCTAGAAAAATGAGCGCACCGCCTTGAGCGTGACCATCCCTTCGCATTGCGGGTTATGCCCGCTGTAGACGCTGCAATCGCTGCCGGTCAGGCTCGAGCCACTGTAGATCAGGTTCATGTCGATGCCCAGCCAGGGCCTGGACAGCTTCAGTGACCAGTCGTTGAACGCGCTGATCATGCCGCCGTCAGTGACTTCCTGGGGGCGGTCGAACTGGTGGTTGGCGTATTGCACACGCACCCCGAGCCCGAGTTCTTCGATGGCGCCGAAGTCGACGAACAGGGTGCTGTCGCGACGGCCGACATCGTTGCTGAACGCGGCGCCAATGCGGCTCTGGCTCAGGCGCAGACCGGCGTACAGCTCGTGGGTATCGAGCTGACTGGTGTCGGGGTAGCTGTAGCGGATCATGCCGACTTCGTAACCCAGGGTCTTGTCGAAGGGTTTCTTGAAGCCCATATAGGAATCCACTTCGAGGGCCGTGCTGGAGGTGGCACCCATGCTTGGCGCGTATTGGCCGAAGTAGAAACCGCTTTCGTGAGTCAGGTCCAGGCCACCGTGGAACGACCCGCTACCGCTGGGGCTGATCAGCCCTTGGGCCATGCTGCGGGTGGGTGTGGTGGCGAGTTTCAGATCGAACGCGCCCAGTTCCCGTTCAAGGGTCTGAGCAGAGGCGTACTGACCGGCCAATAACAGGCCGAAGGGCAAGAGGGTCTTGAGCATGGCTCACTCCTGGGGTAGCAAAGGAGTGTGATCGGCAGACATCACGTAAAAAAATCGGGGGTTGCGGCTGAAAACCGCGAATCAGAGCCTCGCAAGCATAACGGCGTTAGCGCTGCATGGCGGACCGTTGGTCGATCCGCGGCACATTGATTGAACTTCGGGTGACGTTACGACGCAGGCGCGATCAACTCGTTGAGTACTTCCACCGCCTGTTCGAAGGACGGATAACCGCTCTTGGCCACGTCCAGCTGGTCATATTCGGCGCGATAACGGGCCGATTTTTTCTGATCGGTCAGGCTCAATTGTTGAGTGAGCAGGGCGATGGCCAAGGGGTGTTTGCGATCAGCGGCGTCCTGCAGCAGGTCAACAATCTTCTGTTGGTCGCCGTGCTGACGAATCAACAACACCGCTTCGTAGAATTCGGCTTCACCGGACGCATCCTGTTTCGCCGCCCGTTGCAGCAGGGCCATGGTCAGCTCGTCATGCTTGCGATCGTTCTCGCTGAGCAGCAGCTTGGCCTGGAGCATGTCGTTCTGATACAGCAGATGGTCTGCCCGGCACTTGCCGTCGCTCAGGTGGCTTTCATTGAAAGAGTCATTGCAACCGTGGGAGGCACAGCCACCCAGGTAGATCATTGCGCCGAGAAGCATCCAGTTCTTCATTGTGGATTCCGCGATAGGGCTGGCTTTCGGGCACATCATGCCCAAGGTCATGTCGCTCTTCAACGAGCCTAGCAGGTGTGGCGCTAGCGGGGGTAGGACAAGGGGGGAGGCGGGTGGTTCAGGAGAGGTCGAGCGCTTTGAAGGTCAAAGCGCTGGATGATCGACCGATGTTGCGGGGCGACGCTTACTTTTTGCCCAGAGTGATCTGGCGCGATGGTGCGAAGGTCTGGCCGCTGACGCCTTTTTCGATCTGCTGGATCTCACCGCCGGACTTCAGGAAAGCTGCGATCTGGGCGTTGATCGAATCGCTCGTCTCAACGGCTGGAGCAGGTTTCGGCTTGGAGTGGGATGCTTTGATACGCATGGCAGTCATAGACCTATAAAAATTGATACGGCCTGCCAGTGTATAGGATTGACCCCATAATTGCTTGGTAAATATCCCTTCAAACCCTGGGCGATTGACGAATGGCGTCATTCGTTGGACATGCCCGGCCACCGTCACGGGCAAACTCGGGTAGAATGCCGCCCTCGTTATGAGGGTATTTGGAAATGGCTTTAGTCGGGCGCTACAACAGCTTGCAAGTGGTCAAGCACACTAACTTCGGGTTGTATCTGGACGGCGCCCAGGACGGCGAAATCCTGCTGCCCAATCGCTATATCCCCAAGGATATTCCCAGCGAGGACGAAGACTGGCTCAACGTCTTCATCTATCTGGACAGCGACGACAAACTGATCGCCACCACGGAAAAGCCCAAGGTCCAGGTCGGTGAGTTCGCCAGCCTGAAAGTGGTCGAGGTCAACAGCATTGGCGTGTTCCTCGACTGGGGCCTGCCCAAGGACCTGCTGCTGCCGTATTCCGAAGAGAAGCGCACCCTGCAGGCTGGTGACTACTGTGTGGTGCATGTCTATCTGGACAAACACACCCGCCGCATCACCGCCACGGCGCGGCTTGATCGCTACCTGGACAAGACTCCGGCCAACTACAAGGTGGGTGAAGAGGTCGACCTGCTGGTCGCTGAAGCCACCGATATGGGCTTCAAGGCGATCATCAACAACAAGCACTGGGGGCTGATTCACAAGAACGAAGTGTTCAAGTTCTTGCGTGCGGGCAAGCAGGAAAAGGGTTTCATCAAGGAAGTCCGCGCCGACGGCAATATCAGCCTGAGCCTGCAACCGGTCGGCGCCCAGGCGGCCGACAGTCTTAACGACAAGATCCTCGGCAAGCTGCGCGACAACAACGGCTCGCTGCCGGTCAGCGACAAGAGCGATCCGCAAGTGATCAGTAACCTCTTTGGCGTCAGCAAGGGCAACTTCAAGAAAGCCATTGGCGGCCTGTACAAGCAGGGTTTGATCGTCATTCATGCCGATCGGATTGAGTTGGTCTGATGATGTAGATCTGTGGGACCGGCTTCAGTCGGGAAGGCGGAATTTCTGAGCAAGGAAATGTATCGGATGTTCCCGCCTCTTCCCGGCTAAAGCCGGTCCTACATGAATTCTGCGTCTTCGGATGAAAGGCTGAACCCTTTCTCCCCTGTTGCAGGTCATAGAGACTTGGCATCCACAGGGCTCTCCCCATGAAACAAACCCTCACCGCTTATATCAGCACGCTACTGGCGTTCCTGGTTCTGGATGCTGTCTGGCTCGGTGTGCTGATGGCGCCCACCTACAGGGCCTGGCTCGGGCCGTTGATGCTCGACAAACCCGTGTGGGGCCCGGCGCTGGTCTTCTATCTGTTGTATGCCTGGGGGCTGGTGGCGTTTGTCGTGCTGCCTGCGCTGCGCCGTCATCGCCTGGGGCATGCGGCCAGTCGTGGCGTGTTGCTGGGGCTGGTGGCCTATGGCACCTATGACCTGAGCAACTGGGCCACCCTGCAAGGCTGGCCGGCGCAGATGGCGATCGTCGACATGCTCTGGGGCAGCTTTGCCTCGGCGGTGGCGGCCAGTGTCGGCTATTGGGTGGCGCGCAGGGTGTTGTAGCGGCGCGCCCGCGTTTATTTCTGCAGGAAGGTCGCAAAACTCAGGTTGGCGCCATTGGGGCGCATGTCCTTGAGGAACGAGTCCTTGTCTGCGCTCAGTTCCAGGCTGACCGTAGACTTGCGCTTGCCAGCATTGCGTACCACCACGCCTTCCAGATGATCACGCATGAACACCGTGGTGATTTTCAGGTGCAGCAGTTCGTCGCTTTCCGGCGTGTGCAGCAGCAGGTGCATCCACTCGTACTGGCCCACTTGCAGGCGGGTGATGGGCAGGTCGAACCACCAGATATTGCGGTTTTTGTTGAGCACGGCGAAATGGGTGTTGTTGACCCCGAGCACGGCGCCGCCCAGTTGCTGGTTACGACGGGCGATGGCCTGCTTTTTTTCGAGTTTCATATAAGTCCTGTGGATCGGTTCATTCAGCGCGACAGCGTTGCGCATTCTCAAGGCTGGCCGCGTAAACGCAAAGCCAAAGTTGCAGGGAATGACGAAATGTTAGTGCCAATCTGCTGGAAATGCCCCGACGAGCGGCACCCACCATTGAGAAAATAATTGAAACTCTCGGCAAAAAGGCCCGGTCAACCTATATGTCGAGGTTATGACATCTGATTTTCATTGCGGTCCTTAGACCCAGGAGACATCACATGAGCAGCACAAGCGATAAAGCAAAAGGTATGGCCAACGAAGCAGTCGGCAAAGTGAAGCAAGGCGTCGGCAAGGCTACCGATAACGCACAACTGCAAACCAAAGGCAAAGTCCAGGAACGCAAAGGCGAAGCCCAGCAAGCGGTGGGCAAAGCCAAAGACGCGGTGAAAAAAACCGTCGATCGGGCTTGATCACACGGCTCGATGTAACGTCTGACGTGTAGACAAAGCGGCCATCAAGTGATGGCCGTTTTTGTTTCTATGGGGATAAAGACTGAAACCTTTTATCGGTCGTCAAGTCCACTGAGCTACTGTAGAACGCCATGCCCCTGGTTAACCGGATGTTTGAGTGATGTCGTGTAAGGAGAGACCATGATTTTCCCGCAGATGAAGCGCTTGCCCATGAGCAAGGTCCTGGTCCGTACCGTGAAAGAGTTTCTCGACGACGAAATGTCTACTTATGCATCGGCGCTGGCCTATCAGATGCTGTTTTCGTTGTTTCCCTTCCTGCTGTTCCTGATTGCCCTGATCGGTTTCCTGCATCTGCCGGACTTCTTTTCCTGGCTGCGCATGCAGTCTTCTCTGGTGCTGCCGCCTCAGGCGCTGGATCAGGTCAACCCGGTCATCGACCAGTTGCAACAGTCCAAGGGCGGTCTGCTGTCTGTGGGTATCTTCATCGCGCTGTGGACCGCCTCGGCCGGCGTGCGTCTGATGATGAGCGCGATGAACGCGGCCTATGACGTGGTCGAAGGGCGCCCGGTGTGGAAGCGTATTCCGCTGTCAGTGATCTATACCGTGGGCATCGCCATTATGCTGCTGGCCGCCGCCGGATTGATGGTCACCGGGCCGCAGGTCATGAGCTGGCTGGCTTCGCAGATCGGCATGGAAGAATTCATCGTCACCCTGTGGACCATCCTGCGCTGGCCGCTGATCATCATCCTGATGATGGTGGCGGTGGCGTTGATCTACTACGTCATGCCCGACGTTAAGCAGGAGTTTCGTTTTATCACCCCCGGTTCGGTACTGGCGGTGGTGGTGTGGATCATTGCGTCATTGGGCTTTGGTTATTACGTCAAAACGTTCGCCGACTACAACGCCATGTACGGCAGCATCGGCGCGATTATCGTGCTGCTGCTGTATTTCTACATTTCGGCGGCGGTGCTGCTGCTGGGGGCGGAGATGAATGCGGTGATCGAGCACATGTCCAGCGAAGGCAAAGACCCCGGCGAGAAAGTCGCGGGCGAGAACGACTCCCACGAAAAGCAGCATGTATCCGGCCTCGGTCACCAGACCGCTCCGGTGCAGCCACATTGACGGATGCTGTGGCACGATAGGACATCGCGTCGAACTCACAAGGCCTTGCCATGATTTACGAAATTCTGAAAATGGGTGATCCGCGCCTGCTGCGTATTGCCCCGCCGGTGCCCGCCGAGATGATCGGTTCACCGCAATTGCAGCAACTGATTGCCGATATGTTCGAAACCATGGAAAGCGTTGGCGGCGTCGGTCTGGCCGCGCCGCAGATCGGTATCGACCTGCAACTGGTGATCTTCGGTTTCGCCCACAGCGAACGCTATCCCGACGCCGAAGCCGTGCCGCGCACCATCCTGCTCAACCCGCTGATCACACCCCTGAGCCCGTTGATGGAAGAGGGCTGGGAAGGTTGCCTGTCGGTGCCGGGCCTGCGCGGCGCGGTGGATCGTTATCAGAGCATTCGCTACGAAGGCCTCGATCCGGACGGCCAGCCTATCGTGCGTGTCGCCCATGGTTTTCATGCCCGTGTCGTGCAGCATGAATGCGATCATTTGATTGGTCGGCTGTACCCGTCGCGAATCACCGACTACAGCAAGTTCGGCTTCACTGAAGTGATGTTTCCCGATCTTGATCCGAATGCGGATGACTAAAGATCGCTAGTGCGGCCTGCACATTTTTCGTGGGACCGGCTTTAGCCGGGAAAGCGATATTGAAGTCACAGATATGTATTGAATGTACTGGCGTCTTCCCGGCTGAAGCCGGTCCCACTGAAAATATGCTCTTGCTCAGGTTGCGCGCATGGCGATCAAAGGCTTTGTCCGCCCATACCGCCGCAATCGGTCCGCCAACACTCCAGGCAAATCACCGCACTCCACAAACCCCGCCCGCTGATAAAACTCCGCCAGTTCCGGGTGGCAGAACAGCCACACAGGCCCCGTTCGTGCCTGTAAAACCTGCGCCAGCAAACGCCCGGCTACCGCCTGCCCGCGCCATTGTGGCGCGACGAACAGGCCGGTCAGCCAGTGCCCCTCGGCCACCGCAGTCAGATTCAGGGCGCCGATGATCTCCTGCTGTTTCGCCACCCACAGGGTCGCGCCCTTGGTCGCGCGCATGGGTGAGCGATGGCTGCGGTAGAACTTGTCAGCCAGGGGCAGCAGGGTGCCGGGCAGGATGGCGAAGGTGATGGCCTCGTTCATGCCGGTTTCATCTCTACTGTGCGGAACGCCCAAAGGGTCAGCGCACCGATGAGCACACTGGCCCCGGCCAGCAACAGGATTACGCTTTGGGTGCCCAAGGGGGCGGCCAGAAGCGCCACCAACAACCCGGCCAGGGGTTGCGACAGGTTATTCAACAAGGTGATGACGCCCACGGTCTTGCCGAAGTCCCGCACCGGAATGACCCGTTGGCGCGTGCTGCGAATGTAGATATTGAACATCTTGTCGAAGCCGACGATCAGCAGGAAACCCGCTACATAGCCGCCTGCAGTCGGGCTCAGCGCAGTAATCAGCGCGCCGAGACAGATGACGACGTATGCCAGGCCACCGAGCAAACGCCCTGGCAGGGTCACTCGCGCCAACACCAGCAGGATGACGATAGTGGTGACGGCCCCGGCGGCTTGCAGCGCGGCATAGTCGCCTTCGGGGCGTGTGTACTGGCCGATCAGCATGGCCGCCGACGTGGCGAGGGTGACGCCCACCAGCAGGTTCACGCCCACGGCCAGGCTGATGATCTTGCGCAGCTCGCTCAGCGCACGGATATGGCCGAAGGCAATGCGCAGCGGTTGCAGCCAGATATCGCCATGCTGCTCGAAGCTCTGCAGAACAATGGCGCTATGGCGCTGCCAGACGCTCATGGCCAGGTCCGCGAGCAGAAACAGCACGGCAATCGCCAGCAGCACCCACTGCCAGGCCATGGCATGCAGAAACAGCGCCGCCAGCAGCGGCCCCAGTACCAGGCCGGTCTGATCTGCGATCTGCGAGTAGGACAGGGTCTTGGTGTAGCTGTACTGCTTGAAGATATGCGGCAGCAGGACTTCCCGGGCCATGATCCCTTGGGTGGTCAGTACCCCGCAGATTGCCGATAGCAGCACGATCCAGACAATCCCGCCAAACAGCAGCACCAAACCCAACGCCAATGCGCAGGCCAGGGCCCGGCACAGCTGGCTGATATGCAGGATGCGTGTCGGCGAGAAGCGGTCGCACAGGGCGCCGCAGAACGGAAATGCGAGAAAACGGGGCAGGGATTCGACAAAGAACGCCAATCCGGCCCACGAGGCGCTCTGGGTGGTCTGGAACACGATCAGCGGCACGATGAACAGCAGGATCTGATCAGCCAGCCGGGAGAGAAACAAAGAGAGGAAAAACGCCAGATAGTCCTTGCGCACATCGACCTCATGTCAGGGGAGCAGGACCGCATCATACAGGGCCGGGAAATGGGCTGCGTTCTTGCATAGAACAATAGCGCCCAAGGATATAGCCAAATGATCTGCAAGAAATTCGGGTCAAGTTGCACATCCAGGTATTCGCCATGAAATGGAAGATGCGATGCCAAACTATCTCGACGAAGCCCACCGCGAAGAATTACTGAGTCTGCGTCATAGCTTTACCGGCACTACCGAATGGCCGACCTGGCTGCTGTGGCTGAGCGTGTTTGGCGGCTGGTTCGCTGTGATGCTGTTGAGCCCGAAACTGGGCCTGTGGCCGACAACGCTGTTGATGATCCCCCTGGTGGTGCTCTGGCTGTCGGTGCAGCACGAGCTGCTGCATGGCCATCCGACGCGGTTGAACTGGCTGAACAAGATCCTCGGCTACGCGCCATTTGCCCTCTGGTATCCCTACACCCTCTATCGCGACAGCCACCTGCTGCACCATCGCGACGAAGACCTGACCCTGCCGGGCATTGACCCGGAAAGCCGCTATCTCAGCCAGCAGCACTGGCAGCGCGTGACGCCCTGGACACGCATAGTGCGCTGGCTCGACAAGACCCTGCCGGGGCGTCTTCTGCTTGGTGCGCCCCTGGCCCTGATCGCCCTGGCCCGTGACGAACTCCCGCGTCTGCGTACCGGCCAGCGCCAGGCCTGGCTGATGTGGCTGACCCATGGCTTTTTCACCCTGCTGATGTTCGCCTTTATCACCCACTACAGCATCCTGCCGATCTGGCATTACGTGGCGCTGATCACGTTGCCCGCGTTGGCGGTGTCCATGGTCCGCTCCTATTACGAACACCGTCCCAGCGAGCACCCGGAACAGCGCTCGGTGCTCAACGAAGCGGCGTGGCCGTGGAGCTGGCTGTTCCTCAATCTCAACCTGCATCTTGTGCATCACGACCTGCCGGGGCTGGGTTGGTACTTCCTGCCTCGGGTCTATCGGGCGCGGCGTGAGCAATGGCTGGCGCGCAGTGGTGGTTTTCTGGTGCGCGGCTATGGTGAACTCTTTCGGCGCCACAGCCTCACACCCATCGACAGCCCACAGCATCCCCATGCCTGATTCGTCAGCCTTGCATAGAGAACACCCATGACCCATGGCCTTGCCGAGCTACTGATGTACGTCGCACCACCGCGAGTGCGCGAGGCCCAGGAGGTGTGGTTGCAGGAGATACTCGAGCGACTGGACGCAGAACGCTTGAGCGCTGCCGGTCTGGATCTGCCTCAACTCTGGCTGTCCCCGCAGCTGCTGCTGGCCCAGACCTGCGGCTACCCGCTGATGACCCGCCTGCAAGGCAAGGTGCGGGTCGTCGGTCGTCCGATTTATCGCCTGCCCCACAGCCGCGAGGGCAACCATTGCAGCCTGCTGCTGGTTCATCAGGACGACCCGCGCTCGACTCTGGCCGAGTTCTTCGGCAGCCATGGCCTGCTCAACAGCGCTGACTCCAATTCCGGCATGAACCTGCTGCGCCAGCGTCTGGCGCCGTTGCAGCAGGGCGGGCGCTTCTTTGGCGAAGTGTCGTTCAGTGGCGGCCATCGTGACAGCATGAGGCTGCTCAAGGCCCGGCAGGGCGATCTGGCGGCCATCGACAGCGTGACCTACGACTACCTGACCCGTGATCACAGTGAAGAGGTCACGGGCCTGCGCATCTTGACCCAGAGCGCCCTGAGCCCCTGCCTGCCCTATATCACCGCATTGGATCGCGACCCTGAATCGATTCGTCTGGCCATGAATTCGGCACTTCTGGCGTTGCCGGAAGTCGCAGCAATACTGGCCATCGAGCAGATTCTGCCTGCCAGCGAGGCCGACTACGAAGTGTTACTGGACTATGAACGCGAAGCGCAAGCCTTGGGGCTGGCGTCGATTAACCCCTGAGATGACCCCGAGGTGACCATGAACAAGATCAAACAACTAGTGGGCGGCTCGCTGCTGGCCCTGGGCATGCTTGCCCAGTCGGCCCACGCGGCGGACAAACCGGCACCGATCCACTTCGGTGACATCACTTGGGAGAGCGGCAGCCTGATCACCGAAGTGCTGCGCACTATCGTCGAGAAAGGCTACGGCTACTCCACCGATACGCTGCCGGGCAGCACTGTCAGCCTGGAAGCGGCCCTGGCCAAGAACGACATTCAGGTGATTGGTGAAGAATGGGCCGGGCGCAGTCCTGCCTGGGTCAAGGCCGAGGCCGAGGGCAAGGTGTTCGGCCTGGGTGATATCGTCAAGGGCGCCAGCGAAGGCTGGTGGGTGCCGGAATTCGTGATCAAGGGCGACCCGGCCAAAGGCATTAAGCCGTTGGCGCCGGACCTCAAGTCGGTGGCCGACCTGCCCAAGTACAAAGACGTGTTCAAGGATGCCGAATCCCCGGACAAGGGCCGCTTCCTCAACAGCCCGTCCGGCTGGACTTCGGAAATCGTCAACACGCAGAAACTCAAGGCCTATGGCCTGAATGACAGCTACGTCAACTTCCGCACCGGCTCCGGTGCGGCGCTGGATGCCGAGATCAGCTCGTCGATCCGTCGTGGCAAGCCGGTGCTGTTCTACTATTGGGCACCGACCCCGTTGCTGGGGCGTTTCAAGCTGATCAAGCTGGAAGAGCCGCCGTTCGACGCTGAAGCCTGGAAAACCCTGGCCGATGCCAGCAACCCCAACCCGCGCGGTACCCGCTCCCTGACGCCGAAGCTGGCCATTGGCGTGTCGGAGCCGTTCCACAAGCAGTATCCTGAACTGGTGACCTTCTTCCAGAAAGTCGATTTCCCCATCGACCTGCTCAACAGCACCCTGGCGGACATGAGCGAAAAACGTGAAGAACCCAAGGCCGTGGCCCAGGCCTTCCTCAAGAATCACCCGGAAATCTGGAAGCAATGGCTGCCAGGCGATGTCGCTGACAAGGTGAGCAAGGCGCTGTAAACGCGGTTATATTCGCCTCGGGTGGGACCGGCTTTAGCCGGGAAGCCGTCGACAGGATCGATACATCTCTATCGCCTGTCAGATTGCTTTCCCGGCTAAAGCCGGTCCCACACTTTCAGGTAGCTACGCGTTGATTGACAGGAGGCAGCACCATGGACCCATTCATGCAGGCAGCGATTGACGAAGCTCAGAAGGGGCTGGACGAAGGCGGCATTCCCATTGGCTCGGTGATCGTCCACGACGGCAAAATCATCGGCCGCGGCCACAACCGCCGGGTGCAGGAAGGCAGCGCCATCAAGCACGGGGAAATGGACGCCCTGGAAAACGCCGGCCGCCAGCCAGCCCGCATCTACCGCGAAGCCACCCTCTACACCACCCTGTCGCCCTGCGCGATGTGCAGCGGCGCGATCCTGCTCTACGGCATTCGCAAAGTGATCGTCGGCGAGAACGAGACGTTCATGGGCGAGGAAGAACTGCTGCGTGGGCGTGGTGTACAGGTTGATGTGGTGCACAACCAGACCTGCATCGACCTCATGCGCGGCTTTATCGCCGCCAAGCCTGAGTTGTGGAATGAGGATATTGGTGAGTAGCCGATTTATCTGATCGCATTGATCCCTGTGGGAGCGAGGCTTGCCCGCGAATCAGGCGACGCGAAATGTCCGGCACATCGCGTCGAGGCATTCGCGGGCAAGCCCGGCTCCAAGGATCCAGCGGATGTGCGCCGTTATTAGTGCAATTGCAGCGTCGTATTGAACTGTCAGGTTTTTTGCAGTGCCGCCACGCCAAACAGCAACACCTGATGCAACTCGCCATCCTGCTCGATCAAGCGTATCGGCGCCGTGCCGCCGGGCATGGTCACCTTGATTCGCCCACCCTGAACCCAACCGGCTTGCCAGCAGGCACTGGCTACCGCACTGGCACTGGTGCCCGAGGACGCCGTAGGGCCTTCGCCGCGCTCGAAGACCCGGGCCAGGATCTGATCCGAAGCCACGGCGCAGGCCCATTGCAGATTGACTCCGGCCGGGCAGGGATCACCTGCACCCAGCTCTCCGGCGGCAAAGGCGATGCGCGTCAGTTCAGTGTGCAGCGGTTCGTCATGCAGGGCGGCGAACGACGGCAGAGCCCCGGCATTGCCTACCAGGGTGACGCAGTGCGGATTGCCGATACGCACGAACAGGCTGTGATTCCAGGCCTGGTCGAGCTGCACCAGCGGCGTCACCCGACTGACCTGGCGATCATTGAGGATGGCGCTGCCGACGCTCTGAGCGCCTACCGCTTGTGGGCCGAACGACGGTGTGCCCAGGTCCAGCCAGAAACCGTTGATGCCCTCGACCCGGGCGCTTTCGGCCAGCGTCTGCAGCGGGTTCGGCAGCTCGGCATTGCTGTGATGCACGCGCAGGGCAAAGGCTTTTTCCTGCAACACGCCGCTGTCCTTGAGGAACTGCGAAAAGATCGTCAGACCATTGCCGCTGCGCTCGGCCAGGGTGCCGTCGGTGTTGACGATCAACACGTCATACGGCGCCTGAGTCTGAAACGGTCCGATCAACAAACCGTCCGAGCGATGGGCCTTGGCCCCGGCAGGCGGGCGGTTATCCGGCCACAGGCACAGTGCGTCGATGGCCGCTTGCGCCCACTGTTTGCGGCTGGCAGCGGCCTGGGCAGGGTCTTCAGGCAGAGCGATGCCCAGCTCGCGCAGGGCTGAAGGGGTGATGACTGCGTAGAGGTTGCCGCGTGCGTCGTAAATCTGAGTCATTGCCAGGAGTCCCGGAGTGTCCAAGGGCGATGCGTATTTTGAGGGGCAACAGTGGTTAACGTGCAAGCCCCCGATGACCTGTGAGGGCTTTGCCGCCTGAACGATGCTAATCTCGCTGTTTGTCTTGATTCTCGCCTGCGCCACGCTGCCGGACGGGATACCTGTGTGGGAGCACGGATGTCGGTTCAACTGCGTAACAACGTTCAGGTTTCCGGCAACGGCCCGCTGACCCTGGTATTTGCCCACGGTTTTGGTTGTGACCAGCATATGTGGCGGTTCATCGCGCCGCATTTTGCCGAGCGCTGCAAGCTGGTGCTGTTCGACCTGGTCGGTAATGGCCTGTCTGATTTGTCGGCCTATACCGTGCAAAAGTACGACTCGCTGGATGGCTACGCCACTGACCTGCTGGAGATCGTCGACCAGTTCGCAGGCGTAGGCCCGGTGGTCTACGTTGGTCATTCGGTGAGCAGCATGATCGGCGTGCTGGCCGAGCGACGGATGCCGGGGCGTTTTGCCGGTCATGTAATGGTCGGCCCGTCGCCGTGCTATCTCGATGATGGCGACTATCAGGGTGGCTTCAGCCGCGCCGATATCGACTCCCTGCTCGACACCCTGTCGAATAATTATCTGGGCTGGTCCAGTGCCATGGCCCCGATGATCATGGGCGCACCTGGGCAGCCGGAGCTGAGTGAGGAGCTGACCAACAGTTTTTGCCGCACCGATCCGCAGATCGCCAAGCAGTTCGCTCGGGTTACCTTCCTCTCCGACAACCGTGGCGACCTGGCGCATTTCCACAGCAAGGCGTTGATCCTGCAAAGCAGCGACGACCTGATCGCTCCCGTGCAGGTCGGCGACTACCTGCACCAGACCCTGGCGGGCAGCACGCTGCGCCTGATCGACAACGTCGGCCATTGCCCGCACATGAGTGCGCCGCAAGCCTGCATTGCGGCGATGAGCGGGTTTCTCGACACTCTCCATGCAGAGCCGCGTGATGTCTGAAGTTGCGGATCTGCCGGACAGCGAAAGCCTGTTCGAGCATGCGTCCTGCGGTCTGCTGCTGACCTTGCCCAGCGGCGAGATCAAGCGCGTCAACCAGACCTTCTGCACCTGGCTGGGCATGGAGCGCGAGGCCTTGCTCGGGCGGCGCATTCAGGATCTGCTGACCATGGGCGGCAAGATTTTCCACCAGACCCACTGGGCGCCGCTGCTGTTGATCCAGGGCTCGGTGGCCGAGGTCAAGCTGGACCTGCGCCACCGCGAAGGGCATAGCATTGCGATGATCCTCAATGTGCTGCGCCGTGAGCATGTCAGTGGTGTGTTCCATGAGCTGTCACTGTTCGTTGCCGAAGACCGCGACAAGTACGAGCGCGAGCTGATGGTGGCGCGCAAGCAGGCCGAAGAAGCCCTGGCCGAGCAGCTTGTCGCGCAGAAAGAGTTGTCCATGGCCCAGACCCGTCTGCGCGTGGCTCATGCCGAGGCGCAGGTGCGGGCATCGTTCGCGGAGCAGATGGTCGGTATCGTCAGTCACGACCTGCGCAACCCGCTGACCGCCATCCGCATGGCCACGGGGCTGCTTGATGAAGACAAGCTGGGGCCGCAGCAGAAGAAGCTGCTGGGCCATATCACCAAGTCGGCGGAGCGCGCCCATCGCATGATCACCGATCTGCTGGACTTCACCCAGGCCCGGGTCGGCAGCGGTATTTCGGTCAATCTCCAGTCCATCGACCTGCATGCCATGGTCAGTCAGTGCCTGGACGAACTGCGCATGACCTTCGCCGACCGCCAGATCGTCCACGCCGCCAGCGGTCTGGGGCCGTGCATTGCCGACAGTGACCGGCTGTTTCAGTTACTGGGCAATCTGGTCGGCAACGCCATCGCCTATGGCGCGAAGGACGGCGTAGTAAGGGTGACGTCGACCATCGATGACAACGGCTTCACGTTGTCGGTACACAACACCGGCGAGGCTATTCCCGAGCCGCTGCAAGACCGCCTGTTCGAGCCAATGGTGCGCGGCGTCGGCGACAACGACGAGGCGCGCAGCGTGGGCCTTGGGCTATTCATCGTGCGGGAAATCGCCAAGGCGCATGGGGGTGATGTGCAGGTGGTGTCGACTGCCGAAAAGGGGACGAGCTTTATCGTCACTTGGCCCTGAGTTTTATCTGGACCGAGAATTGGAATGGGATTTTGTGGGAGCCGGCTTGATTCAGTTGTCACTGTAAATACAGGATCCATGTGGGACCGGCTTCAGCCGGGAAGGCTTGCTCAGGACCCTGTATCTCTGACAGGTGTTCTGGCCTCTTCCCGGCTAAAGCCGGTCCCACAGAAAAAGATCAAACCAACAACGTCATCCAGGTCGAGGCCAGCAACAGCAGGGCCATCACCCGGTTGAACCGCTGCATGCTCTTGGCCGAGCGAATGAAGGTTGCTGCGCCCACTCCGGCAAAGGCCCAGGCGGTCATGCACGGAATCGCCACCGCAAAGAACGCCAGCGACAGGTACAGCACGCGCAAGGTGCGGTCGGCATCGTGCCCGGCGAACACGCTGGTCACGGCCAGGGCCATCATCCAGGTCTTGGGGTTGATCAGTTGCAGGCTGGCCGCGCCGAACAGGCCAAGATCAGGGCCCTTCTTGTCGGTCTGATTGGGGTCGATGGCCTCGGCCGGGGTGCGGAAGATCTGCCAGGCCATCCAGCTCAGCCAGGCGATCCCGGCCCAGGACATCACCGTCTGCAATGTCTGATGCCGAATCAACACATCGCCCAAGCCCATGCCCACCACCAAGACCAGCGCGGCGGCCCCGGCACAGGCGCCAAGCACGATAGGGGTGGTGGCCCACAGGCCGTGGCGCGAGCTGTTGGTCAGGACCAGGATATTGGTCGGGCCAGGGGTAATGGAGGCGACGAAGGCGAACAGCAGGAACGGCAGGATCGAAGACATGGTACGGCTCGGCAGCAATGGATCGTGGATCGATCATCGCCTTGCCGGGCGTTTCAGTCTGGAAGATTTGAGCAGCGCTTGCGGTAGTCCGCCGGGCTCATCCGATAGGCGCGCTGAAACCAGCGGCCCAGGTGGCTCTGATCGGAAAAACCGAGGGAGGCGGCGACGTCGCCCGGGGTTTGGCCGAGGGCGAGCAAGCGCCGCGCCCGGGCCAGACGCAGCTGGATCAGATAAGCGTGGGGTGCCAGGCCAAAGGCTGCTTTGAAAGCGCGGGTCAGGCGAAAACGGTCAACGCCCGTGGCCAGGGCCAGGTCATCCAGGCCGATGTCCTGATGCAGATGGCTGTGCAGGTAATCCCTGGCCCGCTGCGCCACCAGGGGCAGGCGCGGGTCCGGGTTGATGCGCTTACGCCAGCGCAGGTGCTGGGTCAGGCTGCCGAGCAGGTTGTCCAGCGTGGTCTGGCGCACGATGCGCAGGTCTTCGCTGTGCAGGGCATTGAAGGCCTGGGCGGTGCACTCGGCCAGGCGCGGGTCGCGGGCCAGGGTCGCGGCAAAACTCAGCTCGCAATGCTCGGGGGCTTGTTCGAACAGGGCGCGCAGTTCCCGTTCCAGCCAATGCGGCTCCAGGTACAGGGTGCGATAGGTGAAACCTTCGGACATGGGCGCGTCGCCATCGTGGATTTCCCCCGGCTCAAGCAGGAACACGCCACCGGGCGTACTTTGATGGCGGACGTGGCGGCAGTGAAACTGCTGCACGCCCTGTTCGGTCAGGCCCACCAGATAGCTGTCATGCCAGTGCGGATCGTAGGCATGGCCCTCGAAATGCGCGCGGATCGTCTCGATGCCGGATTCGGCGTCCTGCTTGAGAGTGATCCAGTTCTGGGTGGCCATGCCGCCGCTCCGATAACAATGACGTTCGTCGGACGACGTTACCTATCAACGCAGGATTTGTCTGGAAGATTTGTGCAGCTCGTCGGGAGGCTGATCATTCTTGTTACAAAAACAACCGTCAGTTAAAAGCGAACCTCGTCACACAATGGCCCTCCAAGCTAGGTCTACCTTTCTATTTGCGGAGAGACCGTGATGAATCGTCTTACCCGAATACTGCGTGCCTGCGGCCTCGGCTCTGTGCTCGCCCTGGGCCTGAGCTGCGGCGTTGGTGCCCAGAACCTGCCTAACAGTACCTACGACAACCCCAGCAATAACCCGAACCCCAACAGCCGCCAAGGCAGCGAATCCAGCACGCCACCGGTGCGCGGCCCCAGCACCGCACCCAGTCCGCGTCCGCCGACCCTGCAAAACGGCGGCGTCGGCAATGGCTATTCAGTGCCGTCGCGTCCTGCCCGTCAGAACACCCCCGCAGGCAATTCGGGCACTAGCGGCGAACGCAAGCCCACCAATTGAGACATAAGGAACTGTCCATGTTCTATCGAACCCTGTCCGCAACCCTGTGTGCGGTTGCCTGTCTGTCCCTGCCATTGAGCGTTGCGGCTGCCGAAGTGCAGCACTATCCGAGCGAGTTGGGCAGCATCAGCGTCGAATCCATCGCTACTGGCCTGAAGCATCCATGGGCGCTGGCGTTCCTGCCCAACAAGCAGGGCATGCTGGTCACTGAACGCCCCGGCGACTTACGGGTAATCAGCGAGGACGGCAAGGTTTCCAAGCCGATTTCCGGGGTGCCCGAGGTCTGGGCCAAGCGGCAGGGCGGCTTGCTTGATGTGGTGCTGTCGCCGGATTTCTCAAAAGACCGGCTGGTTTACCTGACCTACGCCGAAGGTGACGAAAGCGGCGAGCATGCTGGCACCGCAGCCGGGCGCGGGCGTTTGTCGGCGGACATGACTCATCTGGAAAACTTCACCGTGATCTTTCGCCAGCAGCCCAAGCTGTCGGTGGGTAATCACTTTGGCTCGCGTATGGTCTTCGACCGCGACGGCTACCTGTTCATCGCCCTGGGTGAGAACAACGACAAGGCCACCGCTCAGGATCTGGACAAATTGCAGGGCAAGATCGTACGCATCTACCCCGACGGCCAGGTGCCGCCGGACAATCCCTTTGTGAATCAGAAAAACGTACGCCCGGAGATCTGGAGCTTCGGCCATCGCAACCAACAGGGCGCGGTGCTCAACCCCTGGACCGGCACCCTGTGGACCCACGAACACGGGCCCAAGGGTGGTGACGAGGTCAATATCATCGAACGTCGCGGCAACTACGGCTGGCCATTGGCGACCCACGGCATCGACTATTCCGGCGAGCCGATCAAAGAGGCCAAGGGCCAGTTTGTTGAGGGGACGATCAAGCCGTTTCACGTGTGGGAAAAATCACCGGCAATCAGCGGCATGACCTTTTACGACAGCCAACGCTTTCCGGCCTGGGATCACAACCTGTTTATCGGTGCCCTGGCGGCAGAAACCCTGATCCGGCTGCAATTCGATGGCGACAGGATCGTTCACGAAGAGCGTTTGCTCGGCGAACTGAAACAACGCATCCGCGATGTACGCCAGGGGCCGGACGGGTTTCTTTATGTGCTGACCGATGATGACAATGGCGAGTTGTTGAAGGTGGGGTTGTAGTGTGGTGATTGCCTGAATGGGTGAGGTTTGTGGGACCGGCTTTAGCCGGGAAGGGGCCAGTACTTCCGCCACATTTGCTTGTTCAGCAATGACGCCTTCCCGGCTAAAGCCGGTCCCACATTGTTTCTCTGTGATAACGGATTCTGCAAAAACACCACATCTGGCGCTGGACGCCCATGGCAAGGCGCTGGGGGCGGCGTTGTGATGCTTGTGATTGTGGGACCGGCTTTAGCCGGGAAGGCGTATTCCCGGCAGAAGCCGGTCCCACAAAGGTGGCCTACGGTTTATGTACACCGCTGCTCCATCGCCGATTCCGGCACATCGAACACCCGGTCAAACACCCACTGAAACACCAGGGAATACACAAAGAAAAACCCGAACAACCCCAGGTTGGTGGCCAGGGCCGCCCACCAGGAAATGCTCAGCCACCAGGCAATCAGCGGCAACAGCATCAGGGTCAGGCCGCCCTCGAAGCCAAGGGAGTGCAGCAGGCGTCGGCTCAGGGTGCGCTGGCGTTGTGGCTGGCGGGCTTCCCAGCGTTCGAACAGGGCGTTGAAGATCATGTTCCAGGCCAGGGCGCTGGCCGACATCAAAATCGACAGCAGCCCTGAATAGACCATGCCCTGGTCATATAGCAGGTCGAGGATCGGGGTAATGAACGCTACCGCGACGCCCTCATAGAGCACAGCTTGCAGCACTTTACGGGCGGGGCCTTGCATGGCGGGTCTCCTTGGTCAGGGCTTGCACGTTAATGGCAAATCCTGCGGGCGCAAAATGAGATAAATTCAGCCTCGCTCAATTCAATTCACTTGTGGCGAGGCTGCCCGTGTTCAGCAAACTTCCTTTGACCGCCCTGCGCACCTTCGAAGCGGCGGCGCGTTCGGCCAGCTTCAAGAGCGCCGCCGACGAGCTGGCGGTTACGCCGGCGGCGGTCTCCCATCAAATCAAGGCCCTGGAAGCCTGGCTCGGCACTCTGTTGTTCACCCGCAGCGGCAAGGGCGTGCAGCTCACCGCCGAGGGCGAGCGCCTGTACCACGACGCCCACGCGGCCCTGCTCGATATCAGCCGCAGCCTCGAAGCCCTGCGCCCGCGCGCGGATTCACACACCCTGATTCTTACCACCACGCCGGGACTGGCGGCGTCCTGGCTGATTCCCCGGCTGGGAGATTTCTACCGGCAGTGGCCGGCGTTCAACGTGCGGGTCGAAACCGCCAATGAAGTGGTGGAATTGCTGCGTGATTCCAGCATCGACCTGGCCATCCGCACTGTTTCCCGGGAAGACCCGGCGCTGCTGCACAGACCGCTGATGAGCGAGGATTTCGCCGCCTATGCCGCACCCGGCCTGGCCGATCCGGCGGCTGTCGAGCGCCTTGAACTGATCGACCTGCGTTGGGAGATTCCCGGCGGCTTTGCTCTGGACTGGCAGACCTGGTGCGCGGCGGCGGGGCACGGCGACTGGCTGTCGCGGGCGGTATTGCGTCATTACGAGGATGAGCATTTCGCCTTGAACGCGGCGATTGCCGGGCAGGGCCTGGTGCTGGCGAGCAGCGTGCTGGTGGCCGACAGTCTGGCCAAGGGCGTGCTCGTACCCTATCGCCCCGACGTGCGCTTGCCGGGGCCGCGTTACTTTGCCGTCTGCGTGCCGGGACGCGAACGGCAATCGCCGGTCAGAGAGTTCCTGACGTGGCTTGAGCAGCAGGCCACGTCAGTAGACTGATCAGGGCTTGCGCGGGATCAGGCTCGGCACCGCATGCATCAGGGCATTGATTGCGAAGCCAATGAACATCAGGCCGCAGATGCGGGTGATGGTCAGTTCATGACGCTGATACAGGGTGCGTACGTGGCGGGTGCCGACCAGGGTGATGATGATCGAATAGGCGATGATCCCGCCCAGGGTGCTGAGCAGAATCAGCAGCGGCAGCATCGACCAGTTCAACAGCTCGGCGCGGCTGGAGATCAGCGCGGTAAAGGTCGCTACAGCCACCGGGTAAGCCTTGGGATTGGTCAGGCCGAACATGATACCGTGCCAGAACGGCTGGCGTGCCGTGGCCTGGGGCTGGCCGTCGCTATTGCGCTTGGCGGTGATCGCCTTGAAACCGAGCCAGAACAGAAACAGGCCGCTCAATACGCCCAGTACATCGAAGGCCGTGCTGCCGATCACCTTGGCACCGATGATCGCCGCCAGGGCCGTGCTGCACCAGATCACATCACCGAGCAAATGGCCGCTGAGAAATGCCGCCCCGGCCTTGCGCCCGTTGGCCGCGCCAATACCCAGCACCGCGAGGACCCCAGGCCCTGGCGAGATGCCATAGATAAATCCCGACATCAGTACAGCCAACAGCAACGAGAATGTCATGAGCCTGATCCTTGTGATGGTTCAGGCAGTCTATGTCAGGGTATTGCCGGAATTCGAGGTGGCACGGATTTAATTTTCTCGCACAGGCGACTGGCGCACACCGAGCCGACCACGGCGAGGATGATCGGTACGAGTAAGTCATGGTCGATGCGGGTGAATTCGGCGATCAGCACGATTGCCGTGATGGGCATGCTCATGGATGAAGCGAGAAACGCCGCCGCGCCGATCAACGCGAAAGCGCCCAAGGGAATACCTGGCCAGGCCAGACTCCACAAGCCACCCAACAGAATCGCCAGCAGTGCGCCAATCGCCAGGCCCGGCGTCAGCAAGCCGCCCTCGGCCCCGGCGCGCAACGTGCTGGAAGTGATCAGCAGTTTGACCATCAGCAGCAGCGCTGCCAGACCGATCCCCAGTTCGCTGTCGAAACCCAGTTGCGCCGGGCCTTTGCCGTTGCCGAGGATCTGCGGCAGGTAAATCGCCACGCAGCCGATCAACGTAAAGTTGAGCAGCGCCAGTACCGGCAACTGCCAGCCACGGGCAGCATGCTGACGGGCGTGGCCGGTCAGGCGCACAAAGCCTTGGGCGGCGATGCCGAACAGCGGCCCACAGATCAGCGCGAAGGCGATCAGGCTGGCGCTCAGTGGCAGCTTCGGCAATACGTATTGCGACTCGGCGCCCAAGCCCAGCCAGCCAATGGCGGCGCCGATGGCTGAAGTTGTCAAAGCCATCAAGGCGGCGGGCCAGGAGAAACTGCCGACCAGTACTTCCAGCACGAACACCGCGCCCCCCAGCGGTACGTTGTACACCGCCGCCAAGCCAGCACCGGCCCCGCACGCGACCAGAAGGCGATGAGTTGCAACGGGCAGGTGCGCCCATTGCGACAAGGTACTGGCCACCAGTGCGCCGACTTCGCGCGGCGCAACCTCGCGACCCAAGGGCGAGCCCAGGGCCACGGTGATGATTTGCAACAAGGCGTGGGCGAGGGTGGTCTTGACCGGCATCAGCGGCGCCTTCTCCCCGACAGCCTGCTTGATGCTGACCAATGGCTGGCCCCAGCGATATACCGCCCACCAGCCGAGCCCGCCGATCACCCCGCACAAGGCCATGACCGCAACCCGCCGCTGCACTGAGGCACTGCTGACCCCCAGCAGGAAACTCTCATGACTGCTCAGCGCATCCTGCCCGTAACCGTAGGCCAGGTGCTGAATCAGATGCAGCAGCAGGGCCAGCAACATCCCGCCCAGGCCGGCGCCGATGCCGGTAAGGATCACTACGAGGGCCAGTTTGAGGTGAGCACGCATATGAACAATCCGAGGGACGAATGGCGGCAGCGTGGGGGCTGAGCGAATTGCGCGCCATCATCCATAGGTTTATCCGGGGAATCGCCATGGATGTATTTCCTTTGTGGGAGCCGCCTTGGTGGCGATTGCGTCTTATATATTGCGAGCGCTTCGCACTCGATCGCCAGCAAGGCGGCTCCCACGAAAATCGCGTTATCGCGCAGGAGATCCGTTGGAGCGAGGCTTGCCCGCGAAGAGGCCAGAACAGGCACAACCAAATGACTGAAGGTCGCAGTGTTCAGGTGGGGCTGCGTACCACGTTCTGAGACTCGCGTTCTGGTGCAGGCGAGCGCAGGGTTTCCGGCATGGCCAGCATCAGCAGGGCCAGGGCCAGGGCGGCAACAGCGGCCAGGGTGAGGAAGGCCGCGTTGTACCCGGCCTGCTGAACCACGATTCCCGCCAGGCTACTGCTTAGCGCGGCGCCCACGCCGAACATAGTGGTCAGGGCGCCGAGGCTGACGTTGAAACGCCCGGTGCCCTGAGTCAGATCTTTGACCACCAGGGGGAACAACGCGCCAAACAGCCCGGCGCCGACGCCATCGAGCATCTGCACGGCGACCAGCCAGTAAGGGTCGCTCGACAAGGTATAGAGCACGCCGCGCACCGGCAGAATAGCGAATCCTGCCAGCAGCAGCGGTTTGCGTCCCCAGAGATCGGCACGGGCGCCGACCAGCAGGGCTGCGGGGATCATCACCACCTGGGCGGCAACGATGCAGGCGGAAGTCAGGGGCGTCGCCAGGCTCAGGTCTATCTGCGACAGTTTCTGACTGACCAGGGGCAGCATCGCCGCATTGGCCAGGTGAAAAAGCGCACAGCACGCGCCGAAGATCAGCAACGCACGATGATGCAGCAAGGCTTTCCAGCCGGAAACGTGCACGGCTTCGCCCTGGGCTTGCTTCTCAAGCCCGCGCGCGGCTTCATGGTCGATGGCATCGGCCGACAGGCTCGAGACCGCAAGGATACTGGCCAGGGCCATGGCCGCCATCAGGTAGAACACCGCAATCGGCCCGAACAGATAAGCGAACCCGCCGGCCAGGAGGGCGGCGCAGGCGTTGCCTGCATGGTTGAAGGTTTCGTTGCGCCCGGTGCGGCGGGTAAAGGCCTTGGCGCCGGTCATGCCCAGGGAGATTGCGGCGATGGCCGGGGCAAATACTGACGCTGCCGCCGCGCCGAGCGCCTGGGTCAGGGCTACCCAGGTAAAACCCTGAATAAATGGCAGGATGACACAGCTGCCTGTCACCAGTAATGCGCCAATGATCACGACGGCGCGCTTGGCCCGGGTCCGGTCGATCAGGGCACCGGCTGGCGTCTGGGTCAGCAGCGCGACCAGTCCTGCAACGGTCATCACGCCACCGATGCTGGCAGGGTCCCAATGCTGAACGGCCAGCAGATAGATGGCCAGATACGGCCCCAGGCCGTCACGCACATCTGCGAGGAAGAAGTTCAGGGCATCAAGGGCAACGCTGTTGCGGCGCGAAGGAGTCATCACGGTCAGTCTCGATGCTGAGGCGGGCATTGAGACTCAGTGCGGTTTTTGACAGGTTAAGTTCCGTGGCCGCCGGATATTCTCCGGGCCGAATACGTCAGCGCCAGGCTTGCAGGGAAACCGGGATTCGCAGAGGTTGCTGCGGCGCATCGTCCAGGCCGCACATTTCGTTGTAGGGCGAAGCATGGACCAGGAAAAACGGTGTCCGGGGCAAACCCTCCAGAAACGTCCGTGCATGCTCCACGGAGCGCAGGTGCAACACCTTGTCCTGATCACTGCGCAGCATCGAAGTATGGCTGGCCGTGCGTATTTCCAGCAGATAGATACCTGACTCCAGGGAGAGCAGGTTGAGTTCGTCGACGGTGCCTTGCTCTGCCAGATGGAACAGTTCGAGTTTGTTCATGCTATGCCCCAATGGTTTCATGCGGTCTTGAGTGGCCATGTGTGGGACCGGCTTTAGCCGGGAAGGTTGCGCTCCAGACGCAGAAAATCTGGTGAATGTACCGGCCCTTTCCCGGCTAAAGCCGGTCCCACAAATATACGCTTGTCCTGCAAATCGTAAGCTACCCGCACCATCCTCCCACGCTTTGCTATTCTTCGCGCCCGGTAACCGGGCCACGGCCCCTACCGTCAACTGAATTGTGTATGGGAGCTGTCATGACGGTTGATATTCGCCCACGTCCCCCGCGGTTTTCCGGGGCCGACTACAAGACTCTGGGCCTTGCTGCCCTGGGTGGTGCGCTGGAAATCTACGATTTCATCATCTTCGTGTTTTTCGCGCTGACCCTCAGCCAACTGTTTTTCCCGCCGGAAATGCCCGAGTGGCTGCGCCTGCTGCAGAGCTTTGGCATCTTCGTCACCGGCTACCTGGCGCGTCCGCTGGGCGGCATCCTGATGGCGCACTTTGCTGACCGCCTGGGGCGCAAACGGGTGTTCAGCCTGAGCATCCTGATGATGGCTCTGCCATGCCTGCTGATCGGCCTGATGCCGACCTATGCGCAGATCGGCTATTGGGCGCCCTTGATTCTGCTGGGCCTGCGCATCCTGCAAGGTGCAGCGGTGGGCGGCGAAGTGCCCAGCGCCTGGGTGTTTGTCGCCGAGCACGCCCCTGATGGCCATCGCGGCTATGCCCTGGGCGTGCTGCAGGCCGGGCTGACCTTCGGTTATCTGCTCGGCGCATTGACTGCGACCTGGCTGGCCAAGGTCTTCACCCCGGTGGAGATCCTCGACTACGCCTGGCGCCTGCCGTTCCTGTTGGGCGGCGTGTTCGGCGTCATTGGTGTCTGGCTGCGCCGCTGGCTGAGTGAAACACCGGTATTCATGGCTCTGCACGCCCAGCGTCAGGACATGGCCGAACTGCCCCTGCGCGCTGTACTGCGTGAGCATCGCCAGTCACTGCTGCCGGCAGCGCTGCTGACCTGCGTGCTGACCTCGGCCGTCGTGGTACTGGTGGTCATCACGCCGACGGTCATGCAGCAGCGCTTTGGCATGACCCCGATGAACACTTTTGCTCTGAGCAGCGTGGGCATTGTCTTCCTGAATATCGGCTGCGTACTGGCCGGCCATCTGGTCGACCGCATAGGCGCCTGGCGCGGGGTGATCCTCTACAGCCTGCTGCTGCCCCTGGGCGTTGGCCTGCTCTATGCGAGCTTGATCGGCCAGTGGCTACCCTTGACCATTGCCTACGCCATCGCAGGTTTGGGCTGTGGGATTGTGGGCGTCGTGCCGTCGGCTATGGTCGGCTTGTTCCCCGCGAAAATTCGCGTCTCCGGGATCTCCTTCACCTACAACATTGCCTATGCGCTGTGGGCCAGTACGACGCCTTTACTGCTGATCATGCTGATGCCCTGGAGCCCGTGGGTGTGCGTTGGCTATTGCGCGGTGATGGGCGCGGTCGGCCTGGGGACGGCAGCATTCTTTGGCCTGCGCCGAGGGATGCAACTTGAGGGTGCCGAGGCGGCTCATACACCGCGTTGAGCGCGTGATTTTTCGGTAGAAACCGTCGCTGTGACATCCTGGCACCGCATCTGTAGGACCGGCTTTAGCCGGGAGGACGCTCTCGCGGCTGAAGCCGCTCCTACAGAAAAACCGCATTCATCCAGCTGGCCGTTCTCTCCTGTCATGTGAGTTATTGCTCGTTCTCTATGTAGTTTATTTCCTACAAGCTTGAAGTCCTTTTCTCTGTTGAACTCATGAATAATTCCTTGCCGTAATTAATTGTAACTGCGGATTGTAATGCTGTTTGCGTGAGCTTATGGTTTGCGTCTGGAGTTGCCGGAAAATTAACTGTGTGCAAGTAAGATTGAGTAGGAAGGATTACTTTGGTGTGTAGGATTTTTCTTTGGTGTGTAGGAGGTTTCTGTACGGCGCTTAGCATTGCTGTAGAGCCTGGAGATGCACAGGGTTATTTAATTTGTAACGGTGAACAAAACTTCCTAAAAAAAACAAAGTTCAGGCCGATGCACTTTTCGTGGTCAGGATGAATGCTGTGGAAGACATCCTGCATGCTCAGGAACGAGCAACGCGAACAGGAGGAAAACAGATGCGTGCACCCTTGCGACAGGCGCAGGTATTGGCCCTGGTGCTGCGCGGCTACCCTAACAAGGACATTGCCGAACAGCTGAACATGAGTATTTACACGGCCCGGGACCATGTTTCCGCGTTGCTCAAAAAGTACGGAGTTAAAAGGCGTGCCGAACTCATGGCGCTGCATGTGAGTCATGCCCGATTGCGAAAAGTTGAAAAATCCCCGACATCTGTCGGATTGCGCTCGACTATAAATGGCACCTAATATTCGACGCTCCAGATAAGGGAGGTTTGTTTGTCATGGAGGGTGTGGCAGTGTTCTCGCTGTAGTCCGTTTAATGTTGCTGCAGCAAGACTAATACTCTCGATAGCACGCTGTATTGCGGGCTGGCGCTATATTCGACTCTTCCAATTGGCTGTTGAGCGCCGCCGCGTATTCATTACCAGATGCGGAGTGTCTGGGTATTTCACCAAAAGGAGTCACAAGATGAATGCAGTTTCACTTCAACAGGATCAATTGCCGCAGCCTTCGACCTCGTTGGCCTGCATTGCGGTCGATCCCGTGGCAGTGCGCAACTTCCGCAAGCTGGCGGCCAGGCAGGCGCCGCTGTCGCACTCGGTCTTGTGCGAGCAGCAGGCCAGGCTGATGGGCCCCAAGGGCCTTTTTGCACAGTTCGCCCGGCAAATCATTGAGCTGGGTCGGCAAGCGCCCCAGCTCAATGATTTGCTGGAACTGCAGCGTCCCGAGCGCAGGGAGCACGCCGAGCGTGCCGTGGATTTCGTGCTGGGTTTCCATCATCGTCGGTCCTATGCCGAAAACCCTTTCGAACAGCGCTGCCGGGCCTTTCTCGGCGTGGTGGTGTATGACGAACTGGCACCTTTCACCCTCGCTGAGCGCTATGCCGCCAGCCAGGCCTTACGTCAGCTCGACGGTGAGTACTTCATCAAACTGATCGCCACCACCCGTGAAACGGTGGAGCGGCGCATCGTCTTCCACGGCCTGCTGCAACACTTCGATGCCCTCCTGCCAATTGAACGCAGCATCTACCCCTACAACTATCGCCAGGTTCAGCAGGAGCACCTGCAGCGTGAAGAGGCGCTCTATGGCCGCCTGCAACTGGATGCGCCCATCAGCCTGCTGTTGCAGGAGCGCACGCCCGAATGGCTGTTGGCCAATCTGCCGCGCCTCAACCGTGCGGCGGGTTGAACAACCAGCATTCAGCAAAGGCCCTTCCATGGATGGAACAAGGGCTTCAGGTAAAACAAGGAGGCACCATGAGAGTCCCACAATCACAAATCAACACCATGGCCCGGTTCAATGCCCTCAAGCTCGCTGAGGAGCACACGGCCAAGAAGGCAGAGGCCAACAAACCGACAGCAACTGCAGCGACAGAGGCCAAAAAAGCCGCCACCTCAGCCTGCGCTTATGCCCCGGCCAAACCCGCCGTTTATCTGGGGGAGGCTTCGTCCATCAGCGGCAAGACCCTGTTGCTGAGCCGGGTGTTTCGTTGCCTCGATCCCAAGATCGAACCGACGGTCATCAATGAGTTCAACGACACCACGCGCCAGTCCCCGGACGCGCAGTTTCTGACGACAACCGATCGCAATTTGCTGGGCAATGTCTATGAGTATGCCCAGCAGCAAAATGTCGACCTGGGCTATGTCGACCAACTGGCCGGTGTCTTGGGTCAGTTTCGCAAGAGCAAGAATGGCGAGCAGATGTCCATGGTCGATATTGCCGTGATACCGGAACAGACCAAGAAGTACGACTACACCGACGCCGACAAGGCAATCATCAAGCGGATCATGGACAGCGAGGCGTTCAAGACCTCGCACCTGGACCCGGACTTTATCCGCCACGCTGTCGACAGCAAGTACGCGCATATCCGTCATACCGACTTCAACTTTCTCGAAGCAGTGGTCAACAAATTCTCCGCCGACGGAGAAAAAGCCGCGCCGCTGGGTAATCGTTTCTCGCGCTTTACCGGCTTCAAGGACTACCACGGATCGGCACCGGTCCTGGCAGCCCAGCCGGCAACCAAACCCAAGGTCGACCCGAACCTCTCTGGCGACCCGACGCGTAAGTGGGGCGCCAAGGCCAGCTTCTCGACGCCGACCATGGAACACATCTTGCGCACCCTCAGCAAAGTCTTGGGCCGCAACACTCAGCTGGGGTTGTTCGACTTTCTTGCCGACCGCTTCAAGCGCGACTGAACCCCCCGCGATACGCGCGGGTGCTCGTTCGCGTCATCCGCGTGCCGTATTTCTTTCAGTGATGGGGAGCTGATTACTCCAACTGCGGATTGGACCAGGCAAACTGCTGCGGCTCGCTAGTGGCCACGACCACCCGGTTCCGGCCGCTGCTTTTGGCGCTGTACAGCGCCTTGTCCGCCTCGTGCAGCCACATCGCCGCGTCCGTCAGGTGCGGGCCATAGCTGGCGACGCCAACACTGAGGCCAATCTGCAATTGCGGTAGCAGCACGTCATGGTGGGCATTCATCGCCAGGCGCAGGCGCTCGAGAATCTCAAAAGCCTGTTGGCGCGAGGTATTGGGCAGAATCACGCAAAATTCATCGCCGCCGTAACGGCCAACCAGATCGCTGTCGCGTAACTTGCGGACCAACGCATCACTCATCAATTTGAGAACGCTATCGCCGACAATATGACCGTAACTGTCATTAATGTTCTTGAAGTGATCGATATCGATCAGGGCGATTGTGGTATTGCGTTCCAGCGTCTGGCAATTGCCGAACTCGATATTCAGCAGGTCTTTCCATGAACCGTGATTGAGCAAACCGGTGAGGCTGTCGGTACGGCTGAGTTTGCTGAGGATATGTTTGTGCGCCGATAATTTCACCGCCACTTGATAAGACACCAGGCCTACCGCTATCGGATAAATCACCAGCATCGGCAGACAGGCATAGATCTGCAGCGGCGTACTGCCGGGATTGAAGGCCGGCGAAAAGATCAGGATGGCGACCAACGCCCCGAAGGCTTGCGCCAGGCTGCCGTACATAAACAAACGCTGGCCGCCTGCCGCGATGTTATTCATCGCCATCATCGACAACACGGTCACCGTCGGTAGCGGGCTCAGGCCCATGGCCCCGGCCCAGAAGCCTCCGCCCAGGGAGTCGTAGATCAGGTTGCGGCGTTCGGCCTGGTACGGCTGACGCGACAGCCGCGCCCATTGATAGGCGACATGGGGCCAGATAAAACCGTTGAACACCATCAGCGCCCAGACCCAGCCCGACGGGTGCGTGGGGTACAGCGTAGCCAGGACACTGAAAAAACCAATGCCCAACCCGATACTGCGCGGTAAATAGATGCGCTTGGCAAATGACAATCCCTTGCCGTCGTGTTTGTTCATCTCGTTACCCGCCGTTGAGCCCGAGACAAGTGGGCCGCCTGATATTTCGAAGTTTCGCATACAGGCAAAGCATTTTGCCATTATGGAGAAAATATATATTGGGCAATAACATAGGGCGGATATGTAAACTTAAGTATCAAAACGCTATCACGCAGGTGCTTTTTTATTCGCTCTCCCGGTTGGTTATTGACGCAAGCCAGGCCATCCGCTGCAATGCACCACCGGCTTGCCCGCGAATGCTGTGCTTCGAGCCCAGATGATGGGGTAGATGCATCGGCCCCGTCGCGGCGGTGCGGCGATCCGACAAGCCGCGCTCCCTCGAGTACTGTGGATGTTGCGCGAGATGGCGTAAGTTCAGGCAACAGGGTTCACTTCAACCCCTCACTTCGCCCCAGTAACCCCCTTCACCAACACGCCATGATCCTTGGCGTCCTTCTCCAGGGAAATCACATTGACCATCGCCGTGCGCGTGCCCGAGGCTGCGGTAATCGTCGTGCTGATCACCCGACCGCCGTCCACATCCCCGGATATATCCAGCTGCCGCAGGCCCAGGCCTTTGCGCACGAGCTTCTTCTCGCCGAGTTTCTTGAAGTTCTGGTAGCTGCTTTTTTGCTGCGTCAGGGCATCGGCAATGATGGTGTCCAGGGTCTTTTTGTCATTGGCCGAGACCTTGGCGCCGGAGGGCAGTGGCGTCTCGGTGACGATCACCACGCGGTGGGCGGGCTTGTTCAGGTACAGCGACCCCGTGACCCCGGCCGCCCTGGCCTTGTCGTCGATCTCTGGCATCGGGCTTTTCACGTAAGCCTTGGGCAGGGCAAACACCAGCTTGCCGCCGAGCATCGACACCCGCTGCGTCGCGACCTTGGCCGGCGGATGCTTGGCCTTGCTCGCCGCCAGCGCATCCTCGGCAAACAGGCCACCGATCAGCGCCAGGCATACCACGGCGGTTTTGAGACTGAACCTGCGCATCCGACTTCCTCTTCTAATGACGCCCGGAAAAACGAGATGGCATTATGCCTCTGTGGCTCATCCTGTGGGAGCCGGCTTGTCGGACCGCCGCACCGTGGCGATCAAGTGCGAAGCGCTCGCTTTACTTCATCGGCGCAAAAATCGGCCGTATCCCCCGACACTTCGGATAATCCGCACACCCCCAGAAATTCCCCCCGGCATTGGCCCCGGAACCGGCAACCTTCAACACCATCGGCTTTTTGCAGTGCGGGCAATTCGGCGCCTTGACCTCCACTTCAGGCTCCGGCGGCGTAACAACCGGTTCGACCTCAGGCACTTCAACCACTTCAGGCGCTGCTACCTCACCAATAGCGGGCTCAGGCTCCGGCGCAACCTCAGGCTCCGGCAGTACAACCGCCTTGCGCCGCCGCAACACCGACCCCGCAGCTCCCGCCAGAAAAATAAGTGGCAGCACGTATTGGCCAATCACCGCCATCTTCTGAAACATCGCACTCACCGCCAGCCCACCCGAATGCCCTCCGGCAAACTCGGGCAGCGGCTCTACGGCCACCGAATGCAGATACCAGCCCGTAGCAACGGCCAGCAGCACACTGAGCCACCACGGCTGACTGCCAAGAAAATGCACCGGCGCGGTGCCAGGAGAAGAAGGCGGTAACGACTTTTTGCGCGACATAAACAGTGCCTTGAATGAACTGCGCGAAAGCATACCGCCACGTCCGCGCAGGCGCGAACTTGTTCGCGGGCCGCCCATGCAGGCATGCGCAGCTGTCCCGGCAAAAAAGTAGTTAATGGCCTACTGATATCATGGTAAAAAGCCTGTGGGATTATTCATCCATCACGCTAAGGAACGGCCATGAAAAAGACAGGAATCGTCTTTATCGCCCTATGGGCACTGCTCAGCACCTTCCAGGCCACCGCCAAGGAAGCCAGCCTCACCGACGACACCATCGCCCAGCGCCTGATCGACGACTCCATCGCCGCCTATTCCGGCAACTGCCCATGCCCCTACAACGCCGCCCGCAACGGCAGCCGCTGCGGCAAACGCAGCGCCTACAACCGCCCCGGCGGCGCCGCGCCGTTGTGTTTCAAGGAAGATGTGACCAAAGCCATGGTGCAAGAGTATCGGGCGCGGATGAAGGGTTAGCCTGCAACTTGAACTCGGTGGAGCGAGGTTTGCTCGCGAAGTATCTGGGTTTAGGAGGCAACAAAAGCGATTTCGATAGCTTCGATGTTTAGTTTGCTGAGTTGCGAGGCATAGGTCTGTCACCTATGCAGTCAGGTACATTAGGACCAATATATATAGCGCCTGCTGATACCTCTGGGAAACTTTTGCTACCCCAATACAGAGGCCCGCTAGTATATTGCAAATCGTAAACGCTGCTCACTCCTATCAACTTTCCACTGCGGTGATCATATAATTTATAAAAGCCAGGATAACCCCACAGCTGAAACCATTTGGTTGATCCCTCTTCGTTCGGATCCTGCACTGGTTGTAGCAGGCTCGGTAACGCCCAAAACGGTTTTAGCGTCTCGACTCGATAACAGCCGCCGGGGCTTATAACTGGAGCGCTTAAGTTCGTTGCCAAGGATTTTTCCCACCATTGCGAGGCGACCCACAGGCCGCCTGCAATAGTAACGTAGGTCGCCGCAAAGGCGATTTGACGTGACAAATATGTCATACCTTTGGCGTTCGGTTTGAGGGCCTGTCACCTATGCAGTCAGCCACGTTAGGGCCGACGGGGATCATACCGGCAAATATTTCTCCCGAACCCGCTCCCCAAGTCATACCTCCACCACCTGTTTCCAAATCGTAGATCCTGGTTTCTGAAATTAACTTGCCTGTACGATGATCATAGAGGCGAAAAAAACCGGGATAGCCCCACCAGGGGAACCATTCTGGTTTATCCAATTCATCAGGATGGACCCTTGGGTGAAAGATGTTGGGCAATACCCAAAATGGCTTAAATGTTTCGACCCGATAGCAACCGCCGGGGCTGATATCAGCTTCCCCCAGCCTTGCAGCCAAACCCTTCTCCCACCATTGCGAAGCGGCCCATAGGCTACCGGCTATACCGATGTAGGCCACAACAAAGAAAATTCTTCGACTGGCGATTTTCAAGCCCATGTTCCTAAATCAATAACGTGATCGGCCTTTTTCCATAAGATATCGGAGTAAATAATATAGTCGCCACCTTTGGAGGTTTTATCACGATATTCACGAAAGTCGCTGTTGGTGACGGCCGCGAAAGGCCCATTCTTCATGTGTAAAATTAATTGCCCTGCCGGACTGAAGGCAGCGGCTGTTTCGGTCTTGGTCAGTACGCGGTCTTGCGCCCATGTGCCCAGATATTGAAGTCCATTAAAGTCATAATAATCACGGATGTAAAAGCCCACATGTTCAACATAAAAGTAATGGCGGGTCGGGTTGGTTGTATAGCTTTCTTCGGTGTACGCTTTTCCTGCTACACCGATCTTTAATGTTGCGTTACCCAGGGCTCCGTACATATCGTCCAACACATCCCATGTCTCCCCGAATTGAGAGAAATTTACTTGGGAGAACGCATCCATGTGAAGGGCGGACATGTTATAAAATCCTAGTTCAAACGCGTTTTGTCCTTGCCATCCGGATTTTTTTAAAAGGCTTTTCAAACGCATCGCTGCATTCGGTGTAGTCAACCTTGATTCCGCAACTTCTACGGCTTTGCGACAACGCTCATATTTCATAGCCCAGGCCATTTTTACGATACTTTCATCGCACTGTGCTTTCGACAAACTCATGGAGTCTGGTTGAGTTTTAGGCTGCTTCCATTCATCCGGCATCTGCCACGCCGGGCTCTCAAACCATCTCTGCATCAGGGCCGCCGCCGTATCCCATCCCATAGTGCGCATTGCCACAGGTAAGCGCGTTAGCGCCAGAGGCTCAACGATGACCTGCTTGGGTGGTGTATCAGCAGGCGCATAAGTCTGCGAACTGCCCTGCGGCATGGAGAACAAAGTATCCGGGCCGACGGCGTTGGTACGCTGGAAATCGTTCAAGGACATCGTGGTTACTCCATCAGGGGCGACGGTGCGCTGATTGCAATACTCAAGCTGGTGGGGATTGCGCTGCCATGTGCATCGCTGTGGCCTCGCTCGTCCAGCTTGCCAAAGGCGACGCACTGATCGTCTTGTAGCAATACGTAATCCAGCTGGCCAAGCGGCACGCGCCGATGATCAAGCAACTGAAATCGCTCATCGCAGTGCGTGGTGATCGAGGCGTAGAGCGGTGATGTGGCCGACGCCCAGCGGGTTGATTGCGCGGGGCGTTCTTCACCGACGTAGCTGGAGTCAAACGTGGAAGGGATCAGCGTGGCCTGACAGGGGCAAGTGCTGACACTATCCAGCGTACCGGCCACGGCCCGTCCGTGGCTGATGTAATACGAAACACCGCCGCGGATCTCATAGGTTTTACCGTCCACGCCACAGCTAACTCGGTCCCCTTCACGTGCATGCAGCAGGTCATTCCACATAACGCCGTCATGCCCATCGAGAACCTTTCCTCCACAACTGGTTTTGTCACCCAAGCCAATGAAATATCCAATAGCCATTGAATGCCCTCTCTGATGACGAGGCGACCATGCGAAGAGGCGCCCCTTTGATTACGAAGGACTGCACCGATCAACGAGTAGGAATCGAGCAACCTAACCAGTCAGAGACTGGATAAAACCGTTTCGAAAGTAAGTAGGAAAAGTCCCGAAGTGATTAGGATTCAGGCCGAAAGTCTGTAGGTTTGGGGCTACAACCGCCAAGGCAACTCACTCCGCAGCAATACTGCGCGACAACCCCGCTTCCCAAGCCGCAGTCATCTTGTCCCCCACCACCTCAAACCCCGGATGACTGCTCCGATAGTCCGCAAGCTCAGCCATCCCACGACGCATCCCGTCATGAACCCTGCCAAGCAATTCATTGCAGCGAGCCTCACTCAGGTTGCACGAGCTGCGCCCGAACTGGACCAGCATCCGGCGCTTGGGCCAGGCCTTCGAACCACCCAGCAACAGCCCCATAATGTCGTTGCCCTTGTACACCGTGGTCGTCACCAGGTCGTAAGCGGGGGCGAGCCAAATGTCGGCGTCTTCGGCACAGCTCTCATAGAGCAGGCCGAAGTTTTTCAGGTGAGCGTCGCCATTCTGGATACCGGCACAGAGCGCCACCATGACGAAGAAATCTTCCAGCGCCTGGGTGACACGGTGGGGCGTGACATAAGACTTGATCAGCCGCGCGCAGCCCTGATAACTGCCGTCGTATTTCTTCGCCGTGCCCCAGCCGGATAGCACGCACATATCCTCAAACCCGAGGTAGGCGCGATCACCGATATCGAAGCGCTTCACCACCAATAACTTGCCCTGCTGGCCAAGCTGAAACTCCGGCACCTCAAGACCGCAGTGCAAGGCTGCCCGCATGCAGAAAAACTCATTGGCGGCCAGTTGAGGAAAGTCAGACTCGTTGAAGGCTTTTACCAGGTGCGTGGCACCCAGGTGGACGGCGCTATCAAGGTCACGAACCAACACCTTGGGCTGCACGCCTGACACCCCGGAGTAGGGCGCACAAGTCTGTATCAGGTCATCGAACAGATCCCGCGTACCGTCATAGGCCAGCAATTCCGAGACCTTGATCCCTGGCGGCGACTCACTATCGACTGAATGGGCAATGCCGACACGGCCAAGCTGATGCGGACCGACAATGTCCAGTAACGCCAAGCCATCAAAGCCACCCACCGCCTTGCTGAAACGCCGCACCAGATGGTCTTTGAGATAGCCCTCGGGGATATGCATCTCGAACAGCGGATGGACGCCATACGCCCAGTGGTAACTCTCCGGGCGCACCGGCATGATCAGGGAAACGGCGTTCTCTGCCGCTACCACCGCGCCATACGAAAAGACCGAATCGCGTTGCTTCTCCTCGCTGCGATCAAGCGTTCCCACAGCCATACCGTTGACCTCGACAGATAGCCGATCGCTTCGCCTGCTCATGAACCCTTCCTGCCTTTATGTCTTCGCCAATCGGCGAACACAGCACAACCCTGTGGGAGCGAATTCATTCGCGAAGCAATAGCCCGGTCACCACCGACCGATTGCTTCGCCAACAAATGCTGTCCTATGCCCAATCAACTCAGCCGAAACACCTGCCACGCCGCCCGCCACCAGGGCAGCCGCCTTTTGCGCACACCTTGCTCCGTCGGCGCCGCTCCATGGGGCAACATCCGCGGCATATCCCGCAACCGAATCCACGGCTCGCTCTGCCAATGCAACAGACTCACCGACAACCCCGGCCACTGCAGAAAACTCAAACTCGGCTGCACACAATCCACCGGCAACTCACCATCCCGAATCGACGCCACCACCTCATTACTGATCCACCGCCGCAGGCCACGGTTATCAATGTGATAGTGCTGAGCCAGTAAGGCATACACCGCCGACTCCGTCACCATCAACTCCGCCACCGCCTCACCATGATCAGCCAGCAACACCGTCCGCCGCTGATCCTCGTCCAGCTTGCGCGTGGTGCGCTCACTCAAGGGGCGACTCATCAGACGACCAAGGTCCCGGGCGCAGAACCAGATTTGCGATTCCAGGAGGAGAGTGCGTAGGGGGCGGTTGTGGTGGAGGAAGAGGGTGGGGGTGTGGGGTTCAGGCCTGGCTGGCCTGGGGGAAGAGACATTCGACATCGTTGTTACCTCTGTGCGATTTAGCGTTCTTAGGGCTAAGGTGCCGGGAGTTAAGAAACCCCACACAGAGACGGGCCGGACGTATTCCCCTTTCGGGTATTGTATTAGTCCACTCCCGGCATAACGATTTTATGACGCGCAGCCGAAGGCCGCAGGTACAAAAAAGCCGCATTTTATCGGGAGCGGTCCGGCCGCTGTGTGGGAGCGTTTCTTAGGCGCGGCGCAAGGGTAGGGACCGAGCGCAGCGTGGGCAAGAGGAAGACTTGTAGGACATTTCTGAAAATACCCTGCAGGCAGATTAAGCGAGAGAATGTGGTTCTGGGTGAAGAGCTTTGAACATTGCTTTGATCTCTGCCTCAAGCAGTTCGGGCTTTTTGGTTCGGCACTCCCAGACGACATACACCCTCCAGCCCAGACTTTGTAAATCTCTCATGACATTTTGATCCCTGCTCGCATTCTTCTGCAGCTTGGGCAGCCAGAACTCGGGCCTGGATTTTGGCTGGTAGGCGTACTTGCATCCGGGGTGCTGGTGCCAGAAGCATCCATGGACGAAAAGGCAGAGTCGATGTTTCGGAAAAACAAGATCAGGTGCTCCAGGAAGGTCTTTTCTATGAAGACGGAAGCGATGGCCTAGGGCGTGGCATAACGAACGCACAATCATCTCGGGCTTGGTATTTTTGCCCTTGATCTTCGACATGACCTCAGAGCGTTGCTCGGAAGTGAAAACGTCTGCGCACATGTTTGTCAGCCCAAGGGAAAGCTCGATACCAACCAATTCACCACAGCGTCGCAATCCTGCAAACCAGTTTGTCTGACAAGATCCACAATGTCTTTTCCTGAGAGAATCATAACCGGGTGTCCATCCTCTACGATTTCTTTGTATGCCTGATCGTGGAGCCATGAGGTCGTGATCAGCACCCCGAATTGTCGATGCCTGAGACGCGATATCAGCCGTGATACCTCGCGAACCCCTACAGAGTTTGCCAAGGCGTAGCATTTAGCTTCAATCGCAAAGTCGACCAAAACGGCAGAAGCTGTTCGACCTATTCGCAATTTGCCAATTCCATCCCTTCCTCCGTCGCGGTAACGTCGTGTCAGGTCAAGTTCAACGGTGTCCGGCAGACAGACTCGAACCAGATGAGCCGCGCATGCTTCGAATCCATACGGATCTGTCTGGAAATACTCATAGATGGCCGCGAGTATTTTTAAGTCATCTTTTGTCGTAGGAAGCTGCTCTTTTCGCGAGCGAATTGGCTGCGAGCGCTTAGCGATTAAAGGGGTGTACTGCCCAGATTTGACCCATTTTAGCCAATCCGAAGGAGCATGCTTGCTCTCAGTCGCGGGCTTTCCTTCGATTATGTCGGCGAGCCACTTTCTTGGTATTTGGGGCAAGTCGAGGATCGTAAAGGTCGCCTTATAATTCTGAAATCGTTGACCATTGCTGGCATGCCAGACCGCAACGAGGTCATCGTTGTGAGTGCTGCCTATCTGGCCAGGAACCGCAAGGCCTCGAAAAACCACGTCTCTGTAGACCCCCGCTTTCGTAAAAATTAGGATCGGAGGTACAAGGTTACGTTCACCTGAGTGATGTCGAGCGAATACCAGCTCCAAAAGGTTGTTGCCGTAGCGGTTGGTTTCGTCCAGTTTACGCCCCGGCTTTTTGTTGTCCCCGTAGTAGACGAAGGTCCCGGTAGAGAGATCTATCTCATCAGGCCAGTCAAGGTCCTCCATGCTGGAGAGCAGGACGATCAGGTTGGGATCGTTCCGTTTGCCTCGAATGCGAAATCCACCCTGATTACTGACATTTAGAAGCTTGTTGAGAGGATCATCGCTGGAGTTTCCATTACGGCTTCCTGCATAGTGCGCATCAATCATGAGATCCGAGCTGGATAGCTCGGTAACAGAGAAAAGCCGATTGGAGGTCATCGTGGTGTCCTTGTGCCATCATATTGGGATGGTGCCCGGAACCAGGTAACCTGGCTAGAGAATTAATTTAAGGCTTGAAAATGGATCCGATTCGCGTTTTTGATATGTTCTGTGGTGCTGGAGGCAGCAGCTTGGGAGCTCGTGAGGGAGGGGCCAAAATTGTAGGCGGGGTAGATCTTTGGGGACCAGCAGTCGAATCTTTTCGCCGTAACTTTCCGGAAGCCCATGTATTTCAAGAGGATCTTCGAATACTGACGCCGGAAAAAGTGCTAAAAAAGACCGGACCTATAGACATGCTGATTTCGTCACCAGAGTGCACACATCACACTTGCGCCAGAGGAAGTAAGCCGCGTTCGGATGAGAGCAAGGATACGGCGTTTCAAGTTATAAGATATGCTGAGGTAATGAAGCCTCGCTGGATAACTTTAGAAAATGTTGTTCACATGAAGCCATGGGGACGATACAAAGAGCTGATGGATGAGCTGATTCGACTAAAGTACAATGTGCGAGAGCAAGTGATTGATGCGTCATGCTTTGGGGTTGCTCAGCGTCGGCGTAGATTATTCATGATTGCAGATTTGCAGGAAATCCCAGAGTTAATAGTGCCAGTCAATGCGAAAGCCAAATTTGTCCAAGATATTTTGGCTGAAGATGGGGTATATAAAATGACCCCGCTCAGAACACCAAAGCGAGCGAAGGAGACACTTGCTCGTGCCGATAGAGCAATAACGGAGTTAGGGCCAGATAAGCCATTTTTAATCGTTTATTATGGTACCGACGGTGGAGGCGGATGGCAACGCATTGATGCCCCCTTGAGGACAGTCACCACTGTAGACCGCTTTGCTTTGGTAAGACCATCTTCGGATGGGCATATGATGCGTATGCTTCAACCTGATGAATTGCGAAAAGCTATGGGGTTTCCTAGTCATTATCGCTTTCCTGATGTAACACGGCGAGAGAAAGTTAAGTTGATGGGGAATGCCGTATGTTCTCCCGTTATGGAGTCAATTGTTAACTCACTTATTTTAAGTAAAAATATATCTTCAGCTGCATAAAAAAAGCTCCAATTGGAGCTTTTTGTTTAAGCTTGGGAGTGCTCCATACAGTGTGTGGAGTCTATGTCTGGGGCGCCTGGTCTTCCTAAGTAAGCGGAAAATCTGTGGATTAAGTTTGGTAGAAATTTTGGAGAGATTGCGGCTATAATGTTTTTGGCTGTTAGATTGGAGTATTCCACAGTCAAAAGATCTTCAAAGTCCACAATATAGGGTTCAGATCCTTTCTTGATTGGAGGCAAAAAATGAGTCTTTACATTATTAGACTGATTTATTAATGATGTTAACGATGAAAAGTCACCTTTTGATGCGTTTTCTAAGTATTTTCCATATTTTTCGTGCCCGCGGCAACGAGCTAACAGTATTTTATATGTTCCAGCGCATCGTATAATGTCGCAGGCGGGAGTGAGAATCACCCATACCTGTTCGGAGTAATTAATAAGGTCTCCAGTCATAACTTGGTTTCGAGTTACGGGTAGGATATAGCTCTCTTGGGGGTGACACTTTGTCGTGCTATTAACAGTTAATATGCTGTCGGCTACATTCTCTAAAATCACGCGGAGGGCTGAGTCCGCAGGAATTGAAGTTTGACCAGTTGATATTCTGCTCGCTACCCCACCGTGAAACAATGGAGCTAGCTCATTATTTAAAAGCTTATATGACTCACGCATGAGCCGTACGAGTGAAAGCTTTGTTTTTAACCACTGAAATATTTGACTCTCTGCTTCTGAATCTTTGACGAATTTCGCCATGGAACTTAGATCGAGAGATGTTGTATCTACGTCGGTCGGCTTTCCTGTCAAAATAGCAATAGGGCATGGAGACATGTTTTTGAGTTGTCTTATGAAATCATTGCCAATGGTTACTGCATCTTTATCAGGAGTGCCAGTAGCCAGTTTTAGATCAGTTACGATAATATCATATCGAGAATTTTTGAGTGAGCTAATAGCTGCTTCCATCGATAGAACACAAGTGGGTACGATTGTTATATCGGCGTCTCTCTCGTTAAACATTTCTGTTTCTTTTTTGAAGTTTATATGTAGTTGACTATCATCTTCTATGAATAGTAGAAATATTTCTTGTTTAGACATTTTTGACTTCCTTGATCGTTATTTCAAATGTACAGCCTGGTAGTATATTTTTAAGTTCTAGAGTAGCTCCTATTCGAGCTAATGACTCTCTTGCGATCGCGAGCCCTAAACCTTGGCCATCTGAAGCTTTTGTTGTGAAGCCTGGTTCAAAAATTGAATCCTTGTAGCTGTCTTTTACCCCAGGGCCGTTATCCTCGACACGGATCACGATATTCTGCTGGTCGTTAAGTATGGTGACTCTAATCATTGGTTTAAGAGGCTTGCTTTTGGTTAACCAGAAAATTGAGTTATCAACCAGGTTTATAAGAGCAGTTTGGATCTCGTCACCGTAACCCATATATTGATGGCCTGGCTCTCCCTCCATCTGTAAGCTCACGCCATCTTCCAATGCTTTGAATCTCAATACTTCAACGGCTGAGAGCACGGAGGAGAAGACGTCGTGTACAGTCATTGGGCCTGACCGTTTTGTCGCAAGAGGGTCAAGATGCGATAGCATCTTTTCCATGCGTTTTGATTGTTTAGTGTTTTCGTAAATTCTTGAGTTGTACGAATCTTTTAATTCGAGTTCTTCTTCGGCTTTTACAGTTGTAAGTTTTTTCCAGTCAAAATTTAAGTGTCTTAGTAGTCCGCTTATTGATTTTAAAGGAGTTCTAAGCTCGTGTAGGACTTCTGCGATGATTTTGCCAAGCGTGGCTCTTGCTTCTAGAAAACGCTCGTGTTCGATCTGTTCGATAACTCTCTTCTTAAGTTCTTCTTGCGCAGTTTCTATGATTAGTCGAGCTGCATCTCGTTTGGCTGCTGGGATTTCAGAGAGTATTTTTTCTTTCCAGGTGAATTCAGCTGCTTCTATAAACGAATCATGCCGCGGCTTTCGTAAACCCTTTCCTGTGCCTTCACGAACTCGACGGCGCATGGGTTCTATAGTGGATCCTAGCAGATTCAATATTAGTTGTTGCAAGCGCTTATAGCTGCCATTTGTCTCAAGCCCTTCGCGGCTGCTCCGTTCTATAAGGTTGCTAGTTTTTTCATCCGATATTGATATGAAGCCTGCTATCTGATTAGGGCTAATTCTAATTGATGGGTTGTCGACTCTGCGGCTGCTCAATCCTAGCCAGTCTTGGTCTTTATCGCCATACGGCCTGATTCTGAAATCGTCTCGGTAAATTCCCACCCCAGCCATATCATCGAGAATTTTTCGCGCAGCTCTTTTCCCATATCCCTCGAGTTTTGCGCGCGATATCAGAGCTTCAATTGAGGATGATTCTCTATCAAATATCAGCAGGCGTATATCTAGCTCTCCACAAGGAGATAAACCAGATTCATCTTCAATATCAAACTGCAACTCTATTGGTTCTGAAAAGCTTTCCCCAAGAGCGTTAAATCTCATTTCCCCCGAAAAATTCCCCGCTATATCGAACTTTCCAGTCACTTCATAATCAGCGCTGTCTAAAATTGGTGCAGGAACGATTTCTATTTGGCCTTTTTTTGCAGGTTCTATGATGGCCAAAGGAAGGTTTTTATCAGATAGCGATGATAAATCTAGATATATAGAGAAACCTAGTGGAGATGGAAGAGCTGTTTTTTTTGTCTCTAATGGTGATGTTAATCTGCGAAGCTCTCGATAAAGTTCTAGGATTTCAGATGCCACCCATTTATCTCGAAGCTCTCTGATCCGAATAGTAGTTCCAGTGGGGTAGTCGAGATCTTTAGTGCTTCGTCGGACCCTGATAGGTATTTGGTCAAGATATTTTTCTTGATCAAATTTTTTCCAATCTATTTTGACTGTCGTTACTTCTACATGTGTTTCGTCCGCACTAATTGCTGAGGTTGATAATACCATCAACTCGCCCAGTCTTGATGCTGCGAAACGTCCTATGCCTTTAGAGCCAAGAAGCTTCCGGCCGCCGATAGATATGGTTTTTTTTACTTTGTTTTCGGTCGCGGGCTCCATCCATGAGTTAATTACTGTGTCATAGGTCATTCCGTGGCCCTGGTCGAGGACTTCAATCTTCAATGCCTCAGACTGCCCATTAGATTTTAGTTTTATAATCGATGTTGCAGAGTCCGCGTCGTGTGCATTCTTGACCAGCTCGACAATTGCGGCGATCGGTCCGCTGACGAGCTTATCACCGATCGTTCTAATTAGACGCGCTCGTGGTTTGAAGTTGTGTGGTAACACTAGGAGATCCTTCCCTTGCGTTGTAATTGGTAATGCTGAATTTATTCACATAATAAAAAGCCCTGATCTCAGGGCTTTTTTGTCTTCCCTACTTCATGCAGAGACTCTTATATCATGGCTTAATGGCATCATCAATCCCAGCTCAACGCCCCCCCAGTCTGATACTCAATAACCCGAGTCTCAAAGAAATTCTTCTCTTTCTTCAAGTCCATGATCTCGCTCATCCATGGGAACGGGTTAGTGGTGCCTGGATACTCTTCCTTCAACCCAATCTGCGACAGGCGACGGTTGGCGATGAATTTGAGGTAGTCCTCCATCATCGCGGCGTTCATGCCCAGTACGCCGCGTGGCATGGTGTCGCGGGCGTATTCGATTTCCAGCTGGGTGCCTTGCAGAATCATCTGGCTGGCTTCTTCCTTCATTTCGGCGTCCCACAGGTGTGGGTTTTCGATTTTGATCTGGTTGATCACGTCGATGCCGAAGTTCAGGTGCATGGATTCGTCGCGCAGGATGTATTGGAACTGCTCGGCGACGCCGGTCATTTTGTTGCGGCGGCCCATGGAGAGGATCTGGGTGAAGCCGCAGTAGAAGAAGATGCCTTCCAGTACGCAGTAGTAGGCGATCAGGTTGCGCAGCAGTTCTTTGTCGGTTTCGACGGTGCCGGTTTCGAACTTCGGATCGGAGATCGAACGGGTGTATTTCAGGCCCCAGGCTGCTTTTTTCGCGACCGATGGGATCTCGTGGTACATGTTGAAGATTTCGCCTTCATCCATGGCCAGGGATTCGATGCAGTACTGGTAGGCGTGGGTGTGGATCGCTTCTTCGAAGGCCTGGCGCAGGATGTACTGGCGGCACTCCGGGTTGGTGATCAGGCGGTACACGGCCAAGACCAGGTTGTTGGCCACCAGGGAGTCGGCGGTGGAGAAGAAGCCCAGGTTGCGCATGACGATGCGGCGTTCGTCGTCGGTCAGGCCTTCGGGGTCTTTCCACAGGGCGATGTCGGCGGTCATGTTGACCTCTTGCGGCATCCAGTGGTTGGCGCAGCCGTCGAGGTATTTCTGCCAAGCCCAGTCGTATTTGAAAGGTACGAGCTGGTTGAGGTCGGCGCGGCAGTTGATCATGCGCTTTTCATCGACCGCGACACGGGCGCTGGCGCCTTCGAGTTCGGCCAGGCCTTCGGCGACGTCCAGGGCGTCCAGGGCTTTTTTCGCGCGGATCAGGGCGGCGGAGTCGTTGGCGGTGATGTTGCGAGCTTCCAGGGCCGCGGCGCCACCGGCGCTGTCGAGGCGGTCCATGTTGGCTTCGTTGGCGTGACCGGCGTTGGTTGCCTTGGCGACTACTTCGCCGTCTTCTTTATCGAATTCGTCCCAGCTCAGCATGGTGGAAGCTCCTGAATTTCAAAGGATGTAGTGCCCGCGTCGTATCGCTGACGTTGGCAACGGATTTCGAGATTTACTCGGGATCGACTGGCTTGTGGGGCTGCAGGTCGATCAACGGATTTGCCGCCGCGGCGCGGGGCCACACAGGCGAACAAAACGGGTAGTAGAGGTTGCTTTCAGGTAAGACAGCATTGCGTGTGCCAATGGTCATTTGAGTACCCTGGAGCGAGCGCGGGATTATACAGATTTTGCCCGGCACTTGTTCATCCGTGACGACGTTTGAGGTGTGATTTTCGCTTTTTTTTCGGGTGTTTCGGGTGGTCATTCATGGTGCGTGGTGAATGGGCCAAAACGGAGCGAAAATCCCTTATCTGGTGTTTTTTTACATTTCGAAACGCAAGATACAGTGTCAGGCGTTTTGCGGCAATCGTTGTTGAGAGGGTTTTTGGCTAAGGGTTATTGGCTTGATTCGGGTCAATTTTGGTCGGGGCAGCGGTGGTTGGGGGTTGTGGGGTTAAGGGCGTCTTATTTGGACCGGGTTTGTGGGGGAATTGGTTTTGGCAGGCGACGAATGGTTGTGGGTGGCAGACGATTTCGCCTCGTCTTTGATAGCCTGGCCGCGGCCCGGAAAACTGACCGTGGGACCGGCTTTAGCCGGGAAGACTGTGGGACAGGCGATAGAGATGTATCGATCTTGCCTGTGCTTTCCCGGCTAAAGCCGGTCCCACGGTTCTGTGTTTGCTGCGCGACAGAGCGGTGTCAGGGGCACTGCGAAACCTCCTACAAAAATGTTGCTCACTCGATCGCCAGCAAGCCGGCTCCCTCGAAGGAGGTGTCTCAGGCGGGGGTGTTGCGGTAGGTGTTAAGCAGTTGTTCGCGCGATGGCAGAGGGCGTTCGGCGTCCAGTGGTGTGCAGGGAAAGCCGCTAAAGCGCAGGCTGGCTGCGTAGTTGGATCTGCGTGTTTTGGCGCAGTAGGCTTTTTTGCTTGCGAGGGTAGGGGTTGGCATAGCGGTTAGGTCAGATCGGGCTGCGGTTGAAGGCCCTTGCGGGCCTTTTCGCGGGCTGGCCTCGCTCCGGTGGGAGCGAGGTTGCCGGGGTGTTGCTTATTGGCAGGCTTCGCAGTCCGGCTCGTCGATGGCGCAGGCTTTAGGCACTGGCGCCGGACCGGCCGGGGCGGCTTCGGTTGGGCGAGGGGCGGCGATTGCCGAGTCGTCCGGGCCGTGGCCACCGCTGGAAACGGCGTTGAGCTTGCCGGTGTTGATGGTCGATTTCTCGGTGCTGGTCGCGGCCAGGGCACGGAGGTAGTAAGTGGTTTTCAGACCACGGTACCAGGCCATGCGGTAGGTCACGTCCAGTTTCTTGCCCGAGGCGCCGGCGATGTACAGGTTCAGCGACTGAGCCTGGTCGATCCACTTCTGACGGCGGCTGGCGGCGTCGACGATCCACTTGGTGTCCACTTCGAAGGCCGTCGCGTAGAGCTCTTTGAGTTCCTGCGGGATGCGCTCGATCTGTTGTACCGAACCGTCGTAGTACTTGAGGTCGTTGATCATGACCGAGTCCCACAGGCCGCGGGCTTTGAGGTCGCGGACCAGGTACGGGTTGATCACGGTGAATTCGCCCGAGAGGTTCGATTTCACGTACAGGTTCTGGTAGGTCGGTTCGATCGACTGCGATACGCCGGTGATGTTGGCGATGGTCGCGGTCGGTGCGATGGCCATGATGTTGGAGTTACGAATGCCTTTCTGTACGCGGGCACGAACCGGCGCCCAGTCCAGGGATTCGTTGAGGTCAACGTCGATGTACTTCTGGCCACGCTGTTCGATCAGGATCTGTTGCGAGTCCAGTGGCAGGATGCCTTTGGACCACAGCGAACCCTGGAACGTCTCGTAGGCGCCGCGCTCGTCGGCCAGGTCGCAGGACGCCTGGATGGCGTAGTAGCTGACCGCTTCCATGGACTTGTCGGCGAACTCGACGGCTGCGTCGGAACCGTACGGGATGTGTTGCAGGTACAGCGCATCCTGGAAGCCCATGATACCCAGGCCGACCGGACGGTGGCGGAAGTTGGAGTTCTTCGCCTGCGGCACGGAGTAGTAGTTGATGTCGATAACGTTATCGAGCATGCGTACGGCTACGTCCACGGTGCGCTTGAGCTTGGCGGTGTCCAGCTTGCCGTCGACGATGTGGTTCGGCAGGTTGATCGAGCCCAGGTTGCAGACCGCGATCTCGTCCTTGTTGGTGTTCAGGGTGATCTCGGTGCACAGGTTCGAGCTGTGGACCACGCCCACGTGCTGTTGCGGGCTGCGCAGGTTGCACGGGTCTTTGAAGGTCAGCCATGGGTGGCCGGTTTCAAAGAGCATGGAGAGCATTTTGCGCCACAGGTCTTTGGCCTGGATGGTCTTGAACAGTTTGACCTTGCCTGGGTATTCGGTCAGCGCTTCGTAGTACTCGTAGCGCTCTTCGAAGGCCTTGCCGGTCAGGTCGTGCAGGTCCGGGACTTCCGATGGCGAGAACAGGGTCCACTTGCCGTCATCGAAGACGCGCTTCATGAACAGGTCAGGGATCCAGTTGGCGGTGTTCATGTCGTGGGTACGACGACGGTCATCACCGGTGTTCTTGCGCAGCTCGATGAACTCTTCGATGTCCATGTGCCAGGTTTCCAGGTAGGCACAGACAGCGCCCTTGCGCTTGCCGCCCTGGTTGACGGCTACGGCGGTGTCGTTGACCACTTTCAGGAAAGGTACGACGCCCTGGGACTTGCCGTTGGTACCCTTGATGTAGGAGCCCAGCGCGCGGACGGGAGTCCAGTCGTTGCCCAGGCCACCCGCGAATTTGGACAACATGGCGTTGTCGTGGATCGCGTGGTAGATGCCCGACAGGTCATCGGGCACTGTGGTCAGGTAGCAGCTGGACAGCTGTGGACGCAGGGTGCCGGCGTTGAACAGGGTCGGCGTCGACGACATGTAGTCGAAGGACGACAGCAGGTTGTAGAACTCGATGGCGCGGTCTTCACGCTGTTTCTCTTCGATCGCCAGGCCCATGGCCACGCGCATGAAGAAGATCTGCGGCAGTTCGAAACGGATACCATCCTTGTGGATGAAGTAGCGGTCGTACAGGGTCTGCAGACCCAGGTAGGTGAACTGCTGGTCGCGCTCATGGTTGATCGCCTTGCCCAGTTTTTCCAGGTCAAAGGAGGCCAGCACAGGGTTCAGCAGTTCGAACTCGATACCCTTGGCGATGTAGGCAGGCAGGGCCTTGGCGTACAGATCGGCCATTTCGTGGTGGGTGGCGCTTTCGGCGACACCGAGGAAACCCAGGCCTTCGGCGCGCAGGGTGTCCATCAGCAGGCGGGCGGTGACGAACGAGTAGTTCGGCTCGCGCTCGACCAGGGTACGGGCGGTCATCACCAGCGCGGTGTTGACGTCTTTCATCGCCACGCCGTCGTACAGGTTCTTCAGGGTTTCGTTCTGGATCAGGTTGGCATCGACTTCGGCCAGGCCTTCGCAGGCTTCGGTAACGATGGTGTTCAGACGACCCATGTCCAGTGGAGCGGTGCTGCCGTCGGCGCGGGTAATGCGGATCGACGGGTGTGCCTGGACCGGTGCATCGGAGCCACGCACGGCACGCTCCTTGGAGCGCTCGTTACGGTAGATCACGTAGTCGCGAGCCACTTTTTGCTCGCCGGCGCGCATCAGCGCCAGTTCTACCTGATCCTGGATTTCTTCGATATGGATGGTGCCGCCCGACGGCATGCGACGTTTGAAGGTCGCGGTGACCTGTTCGGTCAGGCGGGCAACGGTATCGTGGATGCGCGACGAAGCGGCAGCGGTGCCGCCTTCAACTGCAAGAAACGCTTTGGTAATGGCGACGGTGATCTTGTCATCGGTGTAGGAAACAACAGTGCCATTACGCTTGATCACGCGCAGCTGGCCAGGAGCGGTTGCGGACAGGTCCTGCTGGGAGTCGCCTGTCTGCGGCGCGATGGCCTGCGGATTCTCGCGAGTTGTGTCTGTTTGCATGGGTGTCTCCACGTTCTCTATGTTTATTTGGGCACTGTCAGGGTGCCCACCGTTCCGTCTTGAGGCATTTGGCCGACAAACGTCGGCCAATAAGGACTTCAAAACGGACTCGAGGAAGGCTTTGAAGTCGAAGGAGTCCGGGTCAGCGCCCGGTGCTCGGAAATCTGTTACAGAATGCGATATTTATGTTGCAACACATGTACCGTTCGACCCGATGGTGTGGGGTAGCAACGTCGGCCGTTCGCGCGAGCGGTTGGGCCACAAAACAGGGGTTTGGTTCAACCCCAAAGACGCAAGAAAAACCCTTGAGTTTTCCATTTGAAATGTGTTTGGCTTTTTGATCAAAACCCTACATGTAGGGTTTTTTCTGCGGCGGGCTACAAGATAATGCGTTTTGGACACCAATTGCAACGCATGACCTGTGGATAAAACTGTGTGTAATTTGTGTGTGAAACGTCCCTCTCGCGTGTAGGCCGCGTAACTACTGGCGTCGACCGTTGGTCATGGATTTTTACAGTCTTGTGTCGGGCCAGGGCGGGCTTTTTGGGGCGGGATGCGGATCACAAAAAAATGGATCGGGATAGGGGAAAGTGGATCTGTTGGAGCGGCGCTTGCCCGCGAATACGATTTCTCAATTTCGATTGTGTCTCGGATGTACCGGCCTCTTCGCGGGCAAGCCTCGCTCCCACGGGGTCGATGCTTGTAGTGTGCTGCATTCATATAAGAACAACTAAAGGATGGCTCTAGTGGCAAACGAAACCTGGCAGGTGCTGATTGTCGAGGATGATCAGCGTCTGGCCGAGCTGACCCGCGATTACCTGGAGAACAACGGTCTCAAGGTGGCCATCGAGGGCAATAGCGCCCTGGCGGCCAAGCGCATTGTCGATGAGCAGCCGGATCTGGTGATCCTCGACCTGATGCTGCCGGGCGAAGACGGTTTGAGCATCTGTCGTTCGGTGCGTTCGCGCTATGACGGGCAGATCCTGATGCTCACCGCGCGTACCGACGACAGCGACCAGATTCAGGGGCTGGACATTGGCGCCGACGATTTTGTCTGTAAACCGGTGCATCCGCGGGTCTTGCTGGCACGCATCCATGCGTTGCTGCGCCGCAGCGAAACCCCGCAACCGCCGACTGCCGAGGCACGTCGTCTGGTGTTCGGTCCGTTGGTGGTGGACAACGCCCTGCGCGAAGCCTGGCTGAGCGAGCAAAGCATCGAACTGACCAGTGCCGAATTCGATTTGCTCTGGCTATTGGTCAGCAATGCCGGGCGGATTCTTTCTCGCGAAGAGATTTTCACCGCCTTGCGCGGCATCGGCTATGACGGTCAGGATCGCTCCATTGATGTCAGAATCTCGCGTATTCGCCCCCGGATCGGCGACGATCCTGAACATCCACGCCTGATCAAGACGGTGCGCAGCAAGGGCTATCTGTTTGTCCCGGAAGCGGCCCAGGACATGCCCGGTCTGAACCGGAGCCTCTGAGCCATGAATTCGATTTTCTTGCGCATCTATGGCGGCATGCTTGGCGTACTGGTACTCGTAGCGCTGCTCGGCGTGCTCACCCTTCATCTGCTCAATCAGGTGCGCAGCGACCAATACCGCGAACAGCTTGCCCACGGCACGTTCACGCTGATGGCCGACAACCTGCGGCCTATGGATGCCATAGAGCGGCGCCGATCCATGGCGATCTGGGAGCGCCTGTTGGGCATTCCCCTGGACCTGCAAGCCCCCGAACAGGCGCATCTGAGCAGTGGCACCCGCAGCCGCCTCAGCCGCGGCCAGGTGGTGGTTGAGCAGCTTGGCCCTCATGCGGCCAAGGTCTATCGCCAGCTCAGCGAGCAGGAGCCATTGCTGCTGACCGGCGAGGTGCGCCAGATCAGCGAGCAACTGGCCCGGGCGACTATTTATCTGCTGATTGATGAATTGGTGCGCTTTCCCGTGCAGGAACAGCCGCAACGTCTGGAAATGCTGCGCATCAGCAAGGGTTTCGGCTTCGATCTACGTCTGGTCGCGCTGAAAAAGGCCGATATCGACGACGATCAACGCCGCCGCATTGCCGAGGGCGATACGGTGATGGCCCTGGCCAAGGGCGGCGATTCGATCCGGGTCTTCGCCGGCATCGCCAACACGCCGTGGATGCTGGAAATCGGCCCGCTGTATCCGCTCAACCCGTATCCAGCGGAGTTGCTGATACTGATTGCGCTGGTCGGCCTGTGCTTTATCGGTCTGGTGGTCTATTTGCTGGTGCGGCGTCTCGAGCGACGGGTGCAGACACTGGAGGCCGCCGCGACCCAGATCGCCCAGGGCAGCTTGCAAACTCGCGTGCCGCAGACCAGTGCCGATTCGGTTGGGCGGCTGGCGGCGGCGTTCAATGGCATGGCCGAGCACTTGCAGCGGTCGCTGATGATCCAGCGCGAACTGGTGCGGGCGGTGTCCCATGAACTGCGTACGCCAGTGGCGCGCCTGCGCTTTGGCCTGGAAATGGTCAACGATGCGACCACCGCTGAGATGCGTCAGAAATATCTGTTGGGCATGGATCACGATATTCAGGACCTCGACAAGCTGGTCGACGAGATGCTGATCTATGCGCGCCTGGAGCAGGGCGCGCCGACCCTGAATTTCCAGCGGGTGAATCTGGAGCAGATGATCGATCAGGTAATTGCCGAACTGGCGCCGCTGCGGGCGGCGGTGCAGGTCAGTCGGGGAGTATGCCGGGTCGCCGAAGACTGTGACGGCGCCTGGGTCGAGGCCGAGCCGCGTTATCTGCATCGGGCGTTACAAAATTTGATCAGCAACGCCATGCGCCATGCTGAATCGCGGGTGCTGGTCAGCTTTGAGGTGGATGCTCAGCGTTGTCGCATCGATATCGAAGACGACGGCCCCGGTATTCCCGAAAGCGCCTGGGAGCGGCTTTTCACGCCGTTCATGCGCCTGGACGACAGCCGCACACGGGCGTCGGGCGGGCATGGATTGGGGCTATCGATTGTGCGGCGGATTATCAACTGGCATGGCGGCCGCGCATTGATTGCCGATAGCGAAGCGTTGGGCGGGGCGTGTTTCAGTCTGGCGTGGCCGAGTCGGCAGGGGTAGGCGTGAATCAGTCAGGTTTTTATCAGGTGGAGGGGATCTGCTTGTGTGGGACCGGCTTTAGCCGGGAAAACGATGGGGCGCACGCAAAAGGTATATCGGGTGTACCGTCCCCTTCCCGGCTAAAGCCGGTCCCACAAAATGAACTCATTTTACGGCGATCAGGCTGAGCAACTGCCCGTCCCGCACGCTGAACTGCCCCTCCAACTCTTTGCCCCGGTGCCATTCACCGGACAAATCCATCAGCAAGCGTAAACGCGCATGGCCGTCGGCGGACCATTCAACCAGTTGTGCATCTTCAAAGTAGAAGCGCTTGTGCACCAGCGGGTAGAGCGCCTTGAACAGCGCTTCCTTGATCGAGAAAGTCAGGGTCACGCGCAGGGCGTGCTGATCGGCAGGCTCAGTGGCCATCTGCGTTAGCTCATCGGCGGTGAGGATCTCCCCGGCCAGACGCGCGGCGCGTTCATGGCTCAGCAGGTGTTCGGCATCCAGGCCCAGGCCACGCCAGTGCTGGCGCGAGGCGACGATGGCGGCGGCCCAGCCTTGGCTGTGGGTGATCGAACCGCACAAGTCGTTTGGCCATACCGGCGCGCGGTCTTCGCCCAGTTCCGGCACGCACAGGCGGCCATCCAGCTGGCGCATGGCTTCCCGGGCACAGAGCCGCCCGGCAAGGAACTCGGTCTGGCGCTTGGCCACCGAGCGCTGAATGCTCGCCGGGGGCGCAATGGCGCAGTGCTGGAAGTCGCCGGGCTGCAGTTGCTGCGGGTCGAACGGGCTGCTGACCAGCACCACATCCGCCAGGGGTTGCGGCAGGGGCCAGTGGCGGCTGAGGGTCGGGCAGCAGGCGGGCAGGGGCGTCGATGGGTTCATGGACGGCATTTTGCCGGGGGATGGGGGCGGAGGGAAGCCTGGCAGGTATAGCAGGCAAGCACGAATCAAGGTGGGAGCGAATTCATTCGCGAAAGAGCCGGGACAGCCGATACATTTTCATCGCCTGTCTCTACGCTTTCGCGAATGAATTCGCTCCCACACGGTGGTCACCCCATCAGCTCCCACAGAGTTCGCCAATAACTGGACCTCCAGTTATTGGTCGGCAAATACCTGGGCAAGAAAGGTTTTCATATTCGCCCAGGACATCTCGTCAGCCTGCTTGCTATAGCCAATATCCGGGCCGCCATGCTCGCCGTGGCTCAGGCGGTCGGCGTCGGGATTGGTGAAACCGTGCTTGGCACCGTCGAAGGTGTCGATGGTGTAGCTGGCCTGGGCGTTGTCCATTTCACTGCGGAACGCCTGTACCACGACTGGGGTGACCATGCTGTCCTTGCTGCCGTGCTCGACCAGGATCGGTGCCTTAATGCTGTTAGGCATCGTGGTTGGCCGTGGATTCAACGCGCCATGGAAGCTCACCACGCCAGCGAGGGGATCGCCACGGCGCGCGGCATCCAGGACCACGCCGCCGCCGAAGCAGTAGCCGATGGCGGCGATTTTATAGGGGTTGGTTTGCGGCTGGCGCTTGAGCAGGGTCACGCCCGCTTCGAAGCGCTGGGCCGAGGCCGCGCTGTTGGCGGTGGCGGCTTTCATGAAGGACAGGGCGTCGGCCGGGTGCTCGGTATTTTTGCCTTCGCCATACATATCGATGGCCAGAGCGCTGTAGCCCAGAGCAGCGAGGTCACGGGCGCGCTTCTTGGCGTAGTCGTTCAGCCCCCACCATTCGTGTACCACGATGACGCCAGGGCGGATGCCGATAATGGCGTCGTCATAGGCGTAGTACCCCACCAGTGGCGTGCCGTCGGCGCTTTGATAGTTGAACACCTGAGTCTTGATTTCGGCCTGGGCCAGACTTGCCAGGCCCATCATCATTACTGCGATCCAGAAACGCATGGTCAGCTCCTTCTTAAATCGAATGCTGCATCGGGGGTAGATGACGAAGAGTAGTTCAGCGATGGTGTCAATGTGACTGCTTTGCCGGGTTATTCGTTCAGTGCAGGTTCAGAGGGTGTTCAGGGTGGGTTCAGGGCTGCGCGAATAGTCTTTGCTGCGTACTCACAACGCGCTTGGCGCATAAGGACATCACCATGCACGCACTCAACAAGACTCTTCTGGCACTGGCTTTCCTGGGTAGCAGCACCGCGTTGCAAGCCAACGACAGTGTTCGCAATTTCGCCAGCGTCACCCTGGGCAATACCAGCGACAAGATCCAGCACTCTCGTGCGCTCAACGACAACCTCAATCGCCCCAACACCGATGGCATCATCGGCAAGGACACCACCTGGGGCGTGCGCCTGGGTCAGCAGACCAACGCCAACCGTTACTACGCCACTTACGACAATGTGTCCGGCTCCCACAACGGCCTCAAGCTGCGCCACGAAAACCTGCTGGGTAGCTACGACATGTTCGTGCCGGTGGGCTGGAGCGGTAACACTCAGTTGTTTGGCGGCGGCACCTTGGGCATGACCAAGTTGAGTCATGAATCCTCCGGCATGAGCCGTGGCACTGACTGGGGCTATGCCTACGGTGCACAGGCGGGTGTTATGCATAACCTTTCGCAAAATACCTCGCTGGAACTTGGCTACCGTTATCTGCGGGGCAATGCCGGCCATGAGGTTTCCAGCCATGGCGGCCCGAAGCAGGGTTCGTTGAGTTTGAACAGCAGCGCCCAGAGCTACCTGGCGGCCAATTTCCTGTTCTGATCATTTTTGCAGTACTTGTGGCCGGGCCTGAACCTCAGGTCCGGCTTTGTTGTTAATCTGATGCAGCGGGGCGCTGTTTGCCTGGGAGAGCGACATGAAATTGTTGGTGGTTGAAGATGAGGCGCTATTGCGTCATCACTTACAAACCCGACTGCGGGAAAGCGGCCATGTGGTCGAGGCCGTTGGCAATGCCGATGAAGCCTTGTATCAGGTCGGGCAATTCAATCACGATCTGGCAGTCATCGATCTGGGCCTGCCGGGCATGGGCGGACTGGATCTGATTCGTCGCCTGCGTGCGGATGGCAAGACCTTCCCCATCCTGATTCTCACCGCGCGGGGCAATTGGCAGGACAAGGTCGAAGGCCTGGCTGCCGGCGCTGACGACTATGTGGTCAAGCCATTCCAGTTCGAAGAACTGGAAGCGCGGCTCAATGCGCTATTGCGCCGTTCCAGCGGGTTTACCCAGTCGACGATCGTTGCCGGTCCCTTGCTGCTGGACCTGAACCGCAAGCAGGCTGCACTCGACGAGCAGCCTCTGGCGCTGACGGCCTACGAATACCGGATTCTCGAATACCTCATGCGTCATCACCAGCAGGTGGTGCCCAAGGAGCGCCTGATGGAGCAGCTCTACCCCGACGATGACGAGCGTGATCCGAACGTGATCGAGGTGCTGGTCGGGCGGCTGCGACGCAAGCTCGAAGGCCAGTCGGGCTTCAAACCCATCGATACGGTGCGCGGCCTGGGCTATCTGTTTACCGAGCGCTGTACATGATTCGTTCGCTGCGCCTGCGCCTGATGCTGGCTGCCGCGATCCTGGCAGTGATCTTCATGCTGATGCTGCTCCCGGCCTTGCAGGGAACCTTCAGCCTGGCGCTACGCAGCTCCATTGAACAACGCCTGGCCTCGGATGTGACCACGCTGATTTCGGCGGCGCGCATCGAGGATGATCATCTGTTGATGCCGACGGTGTTGCCCGGCGAGCAGTTCAATCTGCCGGGCAGCCGTTTGATCGGCTACATCTATGATCGCCAGGGACACCTGGTCTGGCGTTCCCGGGCCGCCGAGGCCGAAGATATCAACTACGTGCCGCGCTATGACGGCAAGGGCGATGAATTCAGCAAGCTGCGCGATATCAATGGCGAGGAGTTTTTCGTCAACGATGTCGAGATCCAGTTGCTCGGTGGGCGCAATGCGGCGTTCAGCATCGTCTCGCTGCTACCGGTGCGCGAGTATCAGGAAACCATTTCCGATCTGCGCCGCAAACTCTATCTGGGCTTCGGCGGTGCGCTATTGGCGCTGATGGCGTTGCTTTGGCTCTGCATGACCTGGGGCCTGCGTGCCCTTCGTGGCTTGAGCCAGGAACTGGACGAGGTGGAGGCGGGCAATCGTGACGGCCTCAGCGAGCAGCACCCCAGCGAATTGCTGCGCCTGACCGGCTCGCTGAACCGCTTGCTGTCCAGCGAACGTGAGCAACGCATACGTTATCGCGATTCCTTGGGCGACCTGGCCCACAGCCTGAAGACGCCCCTGGCGGTATTGCAGGGTGTCAGCGAGACCATCGCCAAACGCCCCGAAGATATGGAGCAGGCGCGGGTCCTGCAGACGCAGATCGAGCGCATGAGCCAGCAGATCGGTTATCAGTTGCAGCGTGCCAGCCTGCGCAAGAGTGGCCTGGTCCGTCATCACGTAGCCCTGCGCCCGGTGGTGGAAAGCCTGTGCAACACCCTCGACAAGGTCTACCGCGACAAGCAGGTCAAGGTCAGCCTGGACCTGCCCGAGCAAAGCATGGTGGCCATGGAAGAGGGCGCCTTACTGGAAATGCTCGGCAATTTGCTGGAAAACGCCTATCGCCTGTGCCTCAGCGAAGTCCGCGTCACCCAGCGTTCTTCGCGCCTGGGTGACGAGCTCTGCATCGAGGACGACGGCCCCGGCGTACCCCAGAGCCAGCGGGCACGCATTCTCGAACGTGGCGAGCGACTGGATCGCCAGCATCCCGGCCAAGGCATCGGCCTGGCGGTGGTCAAGGACATCATCGAAAGCTATGGCGCGCGCCTGACCCTGGGTGACTCGGAACTGGGGGGCGCGGCGTTTCGCATTCATTTCCTCGCGGCCTGATCTGCGGGCCATCATTTTTCCCTCATTGTGCTATCACTTAATGATCCCCATTGGTCCGGGCGGCGGCGGATACCCGCCAACGTCCGGGCTTTTTTTTCGGGATCAGGCGGAAAACCGCCACATGCTCAAGCGGCTTCTTCAGGCTTTTTCGCCGCACAGCTCCGGATTCAGGGGTGTACAGGGTTTTTTCGAGAACTGGCACGCGCCTTGCGATAACAGAGCCAGGACTGCCCAGCGCAGCTCGACAAAACAAATCCCTCCAGTGCAGGAGGGTTAGCGCCACAGGTATCGCGAGCGTCAGATGATGATGCACGACGCTGCCCTTGAGGATCATTGCCATGACGACTCGTCAGCCCTTGTACAAATCCTTGTATTTCCAGGTCATCGTTGCCATTGTGATCGGCATTCTGCTGGGTCACTTCTATCCGCAGACCGGTGTTGCTCTCAAGCCACTGGGTGACGGCTTCATCAAACTGATCAAAATGGTCATCGCGCCGATCATCTTCTGTACGGTCGTCAGCGGCATTGCCGGCATGCAGAGCATGAAGTCGGTGGGCAAGACCGGCGGTTACGCGCTGCTCTACTTCGAAATCGTTTCCACCCTGGCCCTGCTGATCGGTCTGGTTGTGGTCAACGTCGTGCAACCGGGTGACGGCATGCACATCGACGTGGCGACCCTGGACGCTTCGAAAGTCGCTGCCTACGTCACCGCAGGTAAAGATCAAAGCGTTATCGGCTTCATCCTGAACGTCATTCCGAACACCATCGTCGGCGCTTTCGCCAACGGCGATATCCTGCAAGTGCTGATGTTCTCGGTGATCTTCGGTTTTGCCCTGCATCGCCTGGGTGCCTATGGCAAGCCGATCCTGGACTTCATCGATCGCTTCGCCCATGTGATGTTCAACATCATCAACATGATCATGAAGCTCGCGCCACTGGGTGCACTGGGCGCCATGGCGTTCACCATCGGTGCCTACGGCGTCGGTTCGCTGGTGCAACTGGGCCAGTTGATGCTGTGCTTCTACATCACCTGCGTACTGTTCGTGCTGGTCGTACTGGGTGCCATCGCCCGCGCTCACGGCTTCAGCGTCCTGCGTCTGGTTCGCTACATCCGTGAAGAGCTGCTGATCGTACTGGGTACTTCCTCGTCGGAATCGGCCCTGCCACGCATGCTGGTGAAAATGGAGCGTCTGGGTGCCAAGAAGTCGGTTGTCGGTCTGGTCATTCCTACCGGCTACTCGTTCAACCTCGACGGTACTTCGATCTACCTGACTATGGCGGCCGTGTTCATTGCCCAGGCAACTGACACCCACATGGACATCACTCACCAGATCACCCTGTTGCTGGTGCTGCTGCTGTCCTCCAAAGGCGCTGCAGGCGTGACCGGTAGTGGCTTCATCGTTCTGGCGGCGACCCTGTCCGCTGTCGGCCACCTGCCGGTTGCAGGTCTGGCGCTGATCCTGGGTATCGACCGCTTCATGTCCGAAGCCCGCGCCTTGACCAACCTGGTCGGTAACGCGGTTGCAACGCTGGTTGTGGCAAAGTGGGTTGGCGAGCTGGACAGCGACAAGATGACTGCCGAGCTGGCCTCTGGTGGCACTCCCATCACCACTCTGGGTCCTCAAGACGACCTGGGTGTTGCCGAGAAGGCCTAAGCCTTAGCCCAAGCGTCACCCGACACCCCGCCAGAGCGCTGCTCTGGCGGGGTGTTTTGTTTTCAGGGGAGCGCAGGTCATGTGGGACCGGCTTTAGCCGGGAAAGGGCCGGGACATCCTGCGCATTTTCGTGATCAGGTCAAATGCCTTCCCGGCTAAAGCCGGTCCCACAACAAGCAGAGATGGCCGTGGGTTATTCCACCCGCACTTCCCCGCTGAATACCAGCGTCTCGCGACAGCGTCGGCACAGATACCGCCGCCCTTTGCGCACCAGTTGGTGACGTTGGGCGGAGAAGGGGAAATCGCTGTCGGCGCAGGGGCAGCGGTAGATATAGCGGGTCACGCTGCGACGCTTCACTTCATAGGTATGGCAGCGGTTGGGCGGCAGCTCGTAGACGCCGCGCATGATCAGTTGCCATTCCTCGCCATGGGGCTGAATGCTGCCGCCGAACAGTTGATGGGCGACCAGGTGCGCGACTTCGTGGGCCACGGTCTGGCGCAGGAAGTCTTCGCTGTTTTCCCGATACAGCTGCGGATTGAAGCGCAACAGGTTTTCGTGCAGGTGTGCGACGCCCGCCTTCTGTCCGCGCAGCTTGAGGCTGACGACGGGGCGTTTGAAGGGGCGTTTGAAAAAGGCTTCGGCTTGCTGATAACAGCTTTCGACGCGGGCGTTGATGTGCTCGGGCATGCTTGCTGGCTCTCCAGAGGCGCCAAGTATGCCGTAGTGAGGGCGTATTGCGAAAACTCAAGCCGATACACGGAATGGGCCGCCGTCGATAGCGGCGGCCCGACCGCTGGTATTTAGTTGGTGTACTCGGGGCCGACACCGATGCCCCAGAGCACGACGGTAAAGGCCATGATCGCCACCAGCACCACCAGGCCGACTGCCAGTACGGAACTGGAAAACATGAACCCTTCGTCCGCATGGATATTCATGAAGGTCGGCAGCCCGACATACAGCAGGTAGACCGTGTAGCAAATGGCCGCCGTGCCCACCACCAGACCCAGCCACATATGCGGATACAGCGCCGCGAGCCCGCCGATGAACAGCGGGGTGGCGGTGTAGGTGGCGAAGGCAATGCAGCGGGCCATGTTGGGGGTGGCGTCGTAAGTGCGGGCCATCCAGTGGATAAAACCGCCCATGACGCCTACGCCGATAAGCATGGAGACATAGGACATGACCGCCATCCAGATGGCGCTGCCGTGGGTCAGCATCACCGGGGCGCGATCACCGATCACCCAGCCGACCTGGGTGGTGCCGATATAGGCGGAAATCGCCGGAATCGCTGCCAGGATCAGGGTGTGGGTGAGGTACATGTGGCCGATGCTTTCTTCCTTCTCTTCGCGGATCTGATGCCACTCTTGATCGGGGTGAGTGAACAGACCCCAGACGTGATTGATCATGGCGTTGACTCCTTTTATCTCGGTTAGGCGCTATGCCCTCGCGTAGCCACTGGCCTTGCACGGCACAGCCACAGCCTCGATTGCGTTCTATATGACAAGGTTGCGACCTTATCGAGTATAGGAAGTCAGACCGCCGTAAAACCGGCGTGCTTAGAGTGTTTGGCAATGTAAGCGGGCGTGCTCATAGCCTGCGGATCATAAAATGACCGTTCATACCCTTGGACGCCCGGTTATCCTCGCTGACGGTTTATGCGTAAAATACCGGCCTTTTCCCGAGTCACCGCTAGCGGATATCAGCGCCATGGGCACCCTCTCAGTCAATCAGAACAAACTGCAAAAACGCCTGCGTCGGCTGGCCGGCGAGGCCGTCAGCGATTTCAACATGATTGAAGAGGGCGACAAGGTCATGGTCTGCCTGTCCGGCGGCAAGGACAGCTACACCATGCTCGACGTGCTGATGCACCTGCAGAAGGTCGCGCCGGTCAAGTTCGACATCGTTGCCGTGAATATGGACCAGAAGCAGCCCGGCTTCCCCGAGCATGTGCTGCCGGCCTATCTGGAAACCCTTGGCATCGAGTACCACATCGTCGAGAAGGACACTTACTCGGTGGTCAAGGAGCTGATCCCGGAAGGCAAGACCACCTGCTCGCTGTGCTCGCGCCTGCGTCGCGGCACGCTCTACACCTTTGCCGATGAAATCGGCGCGACCAAGATGGCCTTGGGGCATCATCGCGACGATATCGTCGAGACCTTCTTCCTCAATATGTTCTTCAACGGCTCGCTCAAGGCCATGCCTCCCAAGCTGCGCGCCGACGACGGCCGCAACGTGGTGATCCGCCCCCTGGCTTACTGCCATGAGAAAGACATCCAGGCCTATTCGGACATGAAGGGCTTCCCGATCATCCCGTGCAACCTCTGCGGCTCCCAGGAAAACCTGCAACGCCAGGTGGTCAAGGACATGCTTCAGGACTGGGAGCGCAAGACTCCGGGCCGTACCGAAAGCATCTTCCGCGCCCTGCAGAACGTGCAACCGTCGCAACTGGCCGACCGTAACCTGTTCGACTTCACCAATCTGCGTATCGACGAGACCGCGGCGTCGCGGTTCGTCAATGTGGTGAATATCTAACGTCTTCCCGGCTGGTTGGAATGATTAAACAGGTGGGACCGGCTTTAGCCGGGAAGGCGATATGACAGGCGATAGAGGTCTATCGACTGTACCGGCCACTTCCCGGCTAAAGCCGGTCCCACAATTCGCTATGCGCTACATGGCTATGCCGAATTCGTCATCCTAAAAGACGATTGCCGACAAGAAACCCCCGCCACAACAGGCCACCCTTGGCTTTTGCCTTTAGCCAAGGGGTTGCGCCGTGATTGCTCTGACACTGGATGAAACAAGAACGCTGGCCGAGTCGATTCTGCGCCATAACGGCTTCAGCGAACCCCATGTAAAGGCGGTGGCCGAGGTGGTCTGGGCGGGGGAGCGCGATGAATGTGCGTCCCATGGCCTGTGGCGTCTGCTGGGCTGCATCGCTACCTTGCGCAACGGTAAAGTGGTGGCGGACGCCGAGCCCGAGCTGATTGATCAGGCTCCGGCTATTGTCCGGGTGGACGCCAAGGGCGGTTTCTCCCAGCGTGCTTTCCAGATGGGCACGCCGGTATTGGTGCAAAAAGCTCGAAACAGTGGGATCGCCGCCATGGCGATCAATCATTGCGTGCACTTTTCGGCGCTGTGGAGTGAGATCGAGGTACTCACCGAAGCCGGATTGGTCGCGATGGCTTTTACGCCGAGTCATTCCTGGGTCGCTCCGGCAGGCGGCAGCAAGCCGCTGTTCGGCACCAACCCTATCGCCTTCGGCTGGCCCCGTGCGGGCAAATCCCCCTTTATCTTCGACTTCGCCACCAGTGCCGTGGCCCGAGGCGAAATTCAGCTGCATGAACGCGCGGGCAAGGAAATCCCGCTGGGTTGGGGGATCGACGCCGACGGCCAGCCGAGCACCGACCCCAGCGCCGTACTCAATGGCGCCATGCTGACCTTTGGCGGGCACAAGGGCTCCGCGTTGTCGGCCATGGTCGAGTTGATTGCCGGGCCGTTGATTGGCGACCTGACCAGTGTTGAATCCCAGCAGTACGATGCCGGCAGCAAATCGTCGCCGTATCACGGTGAGCTGATCATTGCCCTGGATCCCAAGCGTTTTCTTGGTGACGCCGTGGATCACCACCTGGCGCGGGCGGAAAGCTTGTTCGAGGGGATTCAGGGCCAGGGCGCGCGGCTGCCGTCGCAACGGCGTTATGACGCGCGGGAAAGGAGCCTCAAGGATGGGGTGAAAATCACCGAGAAGCTGTATGAAGATTTGCAGGCGCTACTGGCGTAATTCTGCAGGAAAAGGCTTGGTGGATGGGAATGTGGGAGCCGCCTTGGTGGCGATCGAGTGCGAAGCACTCGCAACAGGGGCAGTGCCTGCCCCATCGCCAGCAAGCCGGCTCCCACAAGAGCAATCAGATCTCTTACAACCCAACCTCCGGCAATACCGGCATATTGGCCAGCGCCTTTTGCATCAGTTTTTCGACATATTCACGATCCGCATCCGGCAGGGCCAGGCGCGGTGGGCGGGTCAGGGCGCTGCCGCGTTCCATGATGGCTTCGCACAGTTTGATGCATTGCACCAGGTCCGGACGCGCGTCCAGGTGCAGCAGCGGCATGAACCATTCGTAGATCGCCATGGCTTCGGCGAAGCGACCAGCCTTGGCCAGGCGGAACAAGGTCTCGCCTTCTTTCGGGAAGGCGTTGGACATGCCCGACACCCAGCCCACCGCGCCCACGGCGATGCTTTCGACGACGACGTCATCGAGGCCGGCGAACAGCACGAATCGGTCGCCGACTTCGTTGCGTACGTCGACGAAACGGTTGGTGTTACCCGAGGAGTCCTTGAAGCAGACGATGTTTTCGCAGTCGGCCAGGGAAATCAGGATGTCCGGGGTCACGTCGTTTTTGTAGATCGGCGGGTTGTTGTAGACCATCAGCGGCAGGTCGGTGGCAGCGGCCACGGTGCGGAAGTGGGCGGCGGTCTCGAACGGCTTGGCCGAATAGACCAGGGCAGGCATGAGCATGATGCCGTCCGCACCGGCCTTGGCTACCTGACGGGCGACGTCGCTGGCGTTGGCGCTGGTGAACTCGGCGATGCCGGAGATCACGGGCACGCGACCGGCGCTGGCGTCCTTGGCGACTTCCACCAGGCTGATTTTCTCGGCCACGCTCAGGGACGTGTTTTCGCCGACGGTGCCGCAGATCACCAGGCCCGACACGCCATCACGCACCAGATTGGAAATGACCTTGTGGGTGGCTTCCAGGTTGAGGGAGAAGTCAGCGTTGAATTGGGTGGTGACGGCCGGGAAGACGCCGCTCCAGTTAACGTGTTTGCTCATGAGTTACTCCAGTTCGAATAAGGGATTTCGTATACGTTTGTGTTTGGGCAAATAAATGCCCGGTTTCGGGTACGGATCTGTGGGACCGGCTTCAGCCGGGAAGGCGCTCCGACAGGCCCTGAAGATGCCTCGGCTGTACTGGCCTCTTCCCGGCTAAAGCCGGTCCCACAGGTGTTCATGTTCCAAGGGGTAGATCACTTATCCAGCTGCAAACCAACCGGCCAGGTATCGGACAACTGATACCCCTCTGGCCACGGATCGCTTGGGTCGAGCATGTGTTGGTGCGTACCGGTGATCCAGGCACGGCCGGACAGTGCCGGGATAATGGCCGGGCGGCCGGCGATTTCGGTGAGGCTGTCGATCCGGCAGTTGAACTGCGAGCCGATGATCGAGCGGCCGATAAAGCGTTCGCCCACCGCCAGTTGTCCTTTGGCATGCAGCACCGCCATGCGCGCCGAGCAGCCAGTGCCACAGGGCGAGCGGTCGATCTTGCCGGGGCGGATGACCACGGCATTGGCCGCCGTGGCGATGTCATTTTCGTAGTGCAGCGGGGCGGCGATCTGGCAGAAGGAAATGTGCTTCCAATCTTCGTTCAGCGGATGGCTGAAACCCAGTTGTTCATTGGCCGCCAGGGTGATTTTCAGGCCGGTCTCGACCAGATCCTTGGCTTCATCGGCAGTGAGGGCAAAGCCCAGTTTGGTCGAGTCGACGATGGCGAAGCTGTCGCCGCCATAGGCGGTATCGACCTGGATCGAGCCGATGCCCGGCACTTCGATCCAGGCGTTGAGCTTGTCGGCGAAGGACGGATGGTTGCGCACTTCGACGCTCTGCACCTTGCCGTCGCGACACTGGGCCACGGCTTCGATCAGGCCGCCGGGAGCTTCCAGGATCAGGCGTGTCTCGGGTTCGGTCATGGGCACAATGCCGCTGTCGAGCAGCACCGTGGCCACGCACAGGGAGTTGGAGCCGGACATGGGCGGCACGTCCGCCGGCTCCATGATGATCCAGCCCATCTGCGCCTTGGGGTTCTTCGGCGGCACCAGCAGATTGACGTGACGGAACACCCCGCCGCGAGGTTCATTGAGCATGAAGTTGCGCAGCACGTTGTCCTTCTCGATCCAGCGCGACTGCTCCCAGATCGTTTCGCCCGGCGGTGGCGCGACGCCGCCGACGATAACGTCACCGACCTCGCCCTCGGCGTGGCAACTGACCACGTGAATCACTTTCGATGAACGCATGAGTGATGGTTCTCCGTTGAATGACGCTGTTACCTGAATCGGAATGTGTTTGTTGTTTCAGTCAATTAATGGATTTTAGAAAATCAGCCGTCTCCGCCCGCTGCGGATTGCCAATCACTTGTTCCGGCGTGCCGATTTCATGAATCAGACCATTGCGGAAAAACGCCACGCGGTCGGACACGTCCCGGGCAAAGCGGATCTCGTGGGTCACCAGGACCATGGTCATGCCGTCTTCGGCGAGCATGCGCATGGTGTCCAATACCTCCCCCACAAGCTGCGGGTCGAGGGCCGAGGTGGCTTCGTCGAACAGCATGTAATCCGGCGACATGGCCAGGGCGCGGGCAATGGCCATGCGCTGTTGCTGACCGCCGGAGAGCTTGCCGGGGAACACCTTGAGCTTGTCGCCCAGGCCGACATGAGTGAGTTGCTTGACCGCCAATGCCTCGGCCTCGGCCTTGCTTTTACCCAGGACGGTGCGCGGCGCCAGCATCACGTTTTCTAGCACGGTCAGGTGCGGAAAGGCGTTCCACTGTTGGAACACGATGCCGATCTTCTGCCGCAGCTTGTTGATATCGGTGCCCGGTGCATGGACCTCGGTGCCGTCGACGCGGATGCTGCCGCTCTTGATCGATTCCAGGCCGTTGATGCACATCAGCAGGGTCGATTTACCCGAGCCGGAGCCGCCGATGATCGACACCACTTCACCCTTGTTCACCGACAGGCTGACGCCCTTGATCACTTCCAGTTCGCCGAATGATTTGTGTACGTTGTCGATCTCAATCATTTTCCTGCCACCTTGCTTCCAGCCGGGCGCCGAGACGGGCAACCACCAGGCTCATGACGTAGTAAATGGCGCCGGCGATGCACAACACCAGCAACGGTTCTTGAATGCGCGTAACGATGGTCTGGGAGGCCCGCAGCAGCTCGACGATGCCGATCCACATGACCAGCGCGGTGTCTTTCATCACCGACAACAGCAGGTTAACCCAGCCGGGGAATGCGACGCGGGCGGCCATGGGCATGACGATGCGGCGAATGTCCTGCCAGTAGGTCAGGCCCAGGGAGCGGCTGGCCCGGCGCAGGCTCATGGGCACCGACAACACGCCACTGCGCACGATCTCTGTGCAGTAGGCGGTGACGTATAACCCGAGCACCACACAGGCCACGCTAAACGCGCTCCAGTTCAGCCCGGCAATGCTTTTCAAAGCGTTGAACAGTACGAACTGGATCAGCAACGGCACGCTGCGAAACACATCCAGCAGCCACGCCAGCGGGATCGAGGCGCGCGGCAACAGGGCGCGGAACAGGCCGCAGGCAACACCGATCACGGTGCCGATCAGCATCGACACGAGGGTCAGCAGGATCGTCACCTTGGTGCCGTCGAGCAGGAACAGCATGTCGTTCCAGGTAAAGCTGGTATTGAACATGGTCATCTCCCTCAATACCGGAACAGGCGCCAGGACAGCAGGCGGGCCAGTCCCACGATCGCCTTGGCGATCAGGTAATACAGCACGGCGGCGATGGCGAAAAATTCAAAGGTGCGGAAGGTCTTGACGTTCCAGTCCTGGGTCACGCCGGTGAGGTCGTTGTTCAGACCGACCACCACGCCCATGGAGGTCATCAGTACCGCCCAGACCATCTGGTTGGTCAGGGGGTAGAAAACGATCCGCAACAGTTGCGGAATGACGATCAGCCGGTATGCCTTGGGTGCACTCATGCCCAGGGAACGGGCGGCGCGCAGTTGGGTGTCCGGCACCGCTTTGAGCCCGCCGCGGAAGTTCTCGGCCAGGTAACCGGCGTTATTGATGGTGATCCCTGCCAGCAAGGCCGCCCATGAACTGATATGCAGGCCGAATGAGCCAAGGCCGAAATAGAGGATGTAGACCTGAAACAGCGACGGCGTATTGCGCGCAATGGAAATCCACGCGGCGGCAAAACCGCGCAATATCGGTTGCTTGCCCATGCGCATGAAGGTCAGGCACAGGGCGATCAGCACGCCGAGGATCATCGACAGCGCGGCGGTCTCGAAGGTGACCAGGGCGCCATCGAGCATGTCCGGCAGGGCCTTGAAAGCGGCGCGCCAGTGGAAGTTGTAATCAAACATGGGCAGGCTCCCTTTCTGCGTTCAGCCAGGCTGGCAGACGCCCGCTGGCCTGGCCGCTGCACGCCGTGGCGACGCACTCGGCAAGGCTGGCGAAATGCACCTGACGCCCGACCAGGCCCGGCGCGTAGTGGGCGTATTTGCCGGAGTTGGTCATCAGGGTGCGCGCGCTGACCGGCACCACCGGCTCGCCGAGCATGCACCAGCAGGTATCGCTGACGAACTGCACGCCGAAGTCTTCCAGAGTCGCAACGTATCCGGCGGCCCGGGCCTGCTCCAGCACGGCGCGGCCGAGGGTCACGGCGACGGCGACTTCAGGGTGTTTGCGCTGGCCCTGGCACAGGGCGGCGAGGCTCGCGCATTCGCTCAAAGAGAAATGCGGATTGCCCAGCGACACCAGATCCACCTGCGGGTCTGGCGCGCTGTCGAGTTCGCGCCAGCTGTGCAGCAGCTCGCTGGCGGTGATACGGAAAGTGCGCTCAGGTGCCTTGTCGCCCAATGCCTGCTCGGCGCTGGCCGCTTCCGGGGTGACGCCGGCGATATGAAACATAGGCGCCGCCGAGGTGGTGGCGAAGGCGGCGCCGAACGCCTTGAGATCGTCCAGTGTTGGTGCCGCTTGTTCCAGGCCGCAGACCACTGGGATCTGGCTGCCGCACAGCAGGCCGACGTGGTAGCCGAGCAGCGGGTAAAAACTGTCGTCCAGGTCTTGCAGCGCCGGCACTTCGATACGCAGGCGTGCCAGGCGCTGCTGCTCGATATGGCAGCCGATCAGGGGCGCGCGGCCGGTGAGGGCGATGCAGATATCCAGGTAGTCGGGGTATTTCAAGGTACGGGCGCCGATCACGCTATTGGCGTAGACCACGGCGTTGGACTCAGCCCAGACGATCTGTTCGCCCACCGTTGGCGCGCTGTCCAGCAGATACGGCGCGCAGGTAAAGCTGACCTGGGCGCCCATGTTCAGATAAGCATCGCCGAGTTGGCTGGCGGGCTCGCCGAGGCTGGCGGCGACACCCAGTTCGCGCCAGCGGCGCTTGTCCACGGAAATCGAATTGAGCGTGGTGGGCACTCGTACATGAGCACCCCAGGCCACCAGTTGCTGGGCGAAACGCAGGCTGGCCGGGCCGGTATAGATGCAGCCGTCGATATGCGCCTGAGTGATGTCCAGCAGTTCTTTGGCGCCTTGCAGTTCGGCCATGCGCAGGATGATGCCCATGGCCACTTGCGCGGCCTTGCCCTGGCGACCTTCGAGCATGTCGCGGTCGTTGTTACTGAGGATCAGGTCGGGTGTCCATGGCAGGCGCTTTTCGGCGCGGCTTGGCAGGGCCACCGGTTGTTCGCTGAAACCCTGCAGTTGATCACCGACTACTTGTACATGGCTCAGCCCGCGCAGAGCGGCGAAGCCCTCGACACCGACGCTGATGACCGGAATCGAGTGTTCGAACATCTGTTCGGCAATCAATACGCCGAGGGTGAGGATATCGTCGATCTGCTCCAGGACCAGCGCCGCCGGGGCGTGGCCGTTGAGAATAAGTTCCAGCATGACGCTGCTGCCGGTGCACGAGCCACGGCCACTGGGAATGGCCAGCACCCGCCCGCTGATAATCGAACCGCTAAGAGGGTGATGCCGGTCGATGACTTCCCCGGTAAAGGGATCGACACCGCCCCAGAAACTCAGACCAACGTCGGCATGGAGCAGTTCGCCCTGGGCCGACCCTGCCACCAGGCAGCGGCCTGTTAACGAAACATCTGACATGTTTGGGTTCCTGTTGCTGTTCTACCGCATTTACCTGTGGGACCGGCTTTAGCCGGGAAGGCATATGACAGGCGACAGAGGTCTATCGACTGTACTGGCCTCTTCCCGGCTGAAGCCGGTCCCACACGAGACTGCGCAGGCGCTATCAGCGATAAACGTTCGGCACAGTCAGGTCGACAGGTTTGCCGGCGCCCACCCATTTTTCATACAGCTCAGCGTAGCGGCCGGAGCGTACTTGCTGGTTGATGAACAGGTTGAGGTAGTTGATCAGGCCGTATTCGTTGCGCTTGGCGGCCAGGGCCACGTAGTCGATGACGTAGGGTGCGTTACCGGCGATACGCAGGCCTTTGTATTTGCCGGACTTGATCGAAGCGGCGGCGACGGTGTTGGTCACGACCGAGGCGTCGATATGGCCCTGGGCGACGGCGAGGATGGTGTCGTTCTGGGTCTGGTAGGCGCGGAAGCTGCCGTTGCCCCATTTCTTCACGTCTTTTTCCAGGGCGATGGCTTCGAAGGTGCCGCTGGTGTTACCGACCGGCTTGCCCTTGAGGTCGTCGTAGCTGTTGATCTTGGTGTCGTCGCGGGTCAGCACGACCATGTTGAAAGCGAAGTAGGGCACGGTCATGCCCACGGTCTTGGCTCGCTCGAGGGTGTCGGAGGTCGAGGCGACGATCACGTCGGCACGGCCTGAAACCAGCGCCGGGATACGATCAGGGAAAGGCGTTTCCACCACTTCGGCCGTTACCCCCAGCACCTTCGCCAGGTCGTTGCAGTAGTCCACGTCGAACCCGACCGGGACATTCTTCTCATCACGCATACCCATTGGCGGGAAATCCAGGGTAACCGCGCAGCGCAGTTTGCCGGAGTCGATGATGTCATCGAGCTTGTCGGCTTGGGCGGTGTTGATCAGGGAAGCACTCATGGCGGCAAAGAGGGCTACGGCAACAGCTGGGTTTTTCATAGAAGCCTCGTGATATGCAAGTGATGAAACGGGCTGAGCGAAAAGTCGGATATGTAATTTCGTATACGATATTAATTATGCAACCGCCGTGCCTGTTTTTTGATCAGTGGGTTAATTGGTCGCAGAGGCTGCTGGGGCGGTACTTGCAGCGGTTTGATGGTTGGCTGCGACACCTGGGTGGCCGTCACCGACATGTTACAAAAGGGAGCAAAGTTGTGGCGGTTGCTCCATGGTGGGTAGCTGTTTCAGCGATGGGACTCACGGTACTGGCTCGGCGAGAACCCGGTCAGGGCACGGAACTGGCGGCTGAAAGCGCTGTGATCCGTGTAGCCGCAGCGCAGGGCGATCTCGGTGATCGACAGGTCATGCAGCAACAGGCGCGAGGCTTCGCCGAGGCGCGCCTTGTGAATCATCTGTCGGGGCGTGAGCTGAAAGATGCGCTTGCAGTGCCGCTCCAGTTGGGCGATGGACAGCCCGGCGATAGCGGTCAATTCGGCCAGGCTGATGGGGCGGGCAAAGTGTTCGCGAATATAGGCATCCACTGCACCGAGCTTTTGATAAGCCGGGTGGGTGGATTGTGGACTTTGCAGATCCCGGGAAATCCCGGCGAGGCCAATGATTGCGCCCTGCTGATTGCGCAGCGCCAGTTTGTTGGTAAGGCACCACACGGGCTGGTTGCCGTAATAAAGGTGCAACTCCAGCTGATCGGACAGCTGGCGGCCATCGGCCAGGACCCGGCGATCCTGCTCGGTGTACAACGGGCCGAAGCGCGCAGGAAACACCTCTTCAGCGGTATGCCCGACGATATCCGTCTTGTGCTTGAAGCCGCAGCGCTGGGCTAGCGCCTGGTTGACCAGTGCGTAGCGGGCCTGGGTGTCCTTGATGAAAAACACCAGCCCCGGAATGGCATCGAACAACGGCGCGACCTGAGTCAGGGTCGCGAGCAGTTGGTCGAGGGTGTCGGGGGCAGGGGCGTTCAGGAGTTCGATCATGGGGGCCATATTATTTGAATTGGCGAGCGCTTCGTACTTAAGGAGACTTCGCCGACGTTGTGGGACCGGCTTTAGCCGGGAAGGCGTCTTTGACCATTCAGGGAATGTGTTGAATGTACCGGCCTCTTCCCGCCTAAAGCCGGTCCCACGGGATCAGATTTCTTCCAGTTTAATCAGGGTCGACACCCGCGCCGGGCTGAACGGCGGGCGCGGCATTGGCGGTTCCCAGCCGAACAATGTTTGCGTGGCGGTGGAGCAGATCTTGCCCTGACAGGCGCCCATGCCGCAGCGGGTGGCGAGCTTGGCCTGTTTCCAGTCTGGCTGCATGGCCAAGGCGGCGAAGGCGACGTCCTCGCAACGGCAGACCAGGGTGTCGGGGTTAGCCAGTTGGCGGATGGCCGGGTCAAGGGCGAAGGACTTCTGTAACTGATCGGCAAAGCGCTGCCAGCGTTTGCGCTCGGGCCACAAGGCCTGGGCCTGGGATTGCAGGCCGACGGCAGCAAAACCAGCGATCCGACCTTCGACCAACGCCAGCTCGCTGCCGCCGAAGCCGGTGCATTCGCCTGCGGCATAGTGATCGGCCAAAGGGCTGGCCTGCCATTGATCCACGGTCAATGCGCCCTGATGGACGTCGTAGCCCAGCGCGCGTCCCAGCTCTACGTTCGGCACCAGACCGAAGCCACAGGCCAGTCGGTCGCAGGCAACTTCCTCGATGCCTTTTGCCGTTTGCAGGCGCACGCCTTCGACGCGGTCTTGACCCAGGGCAGCGATAACATGGCTGCCTGCCCGGTAATGCGTGTCGAACAGCCCGAAGGCTTGCAGCGCCTTGTTCGGCCATTGGCCCAGACGCGCGGCGAAGCCCATCACATGAGCCCATGACGCCTGTTCGGCAATGCGCGGTATCTGCGCGCCGTTGGCTTTGGCCGTGGCGGCACTGGCCAGCAGTAGCGGGCCACTGCCGGAGATGACAATGCGCTCATCCTGCACTGGCAGGCCGCCCTTGATCAGCGCCTGCAAACCGCCCGCGCCGGTGACGCCGGGCAGGGTCCAGCCGGGGAAGGGCAGCAGCAGTTCGCGAGCGCCCGTGCAGAGGATCAATGTGCTGTAGCTGATCAGCCAGCCGCGTTCCGCGTCCTCGACCAATAACTGTTTAGCCTTGGCCCGGGCGATGACTTTGGTGCCGCTGTACAGCTGGATATTCGGCGTGTCCTGAATGTTCTGGCGCAGGTCACGGGCCTTGGCGGGGATGCTGGCCTGGGGGCCGTCGCGCCAGATCTGTCCGCCGGGCAGCGGGTTGTCGTCGAGGATGGCGATCTTCACGTCGGCATTGGCGGCGGCGAGGGCGGCGGCCATGCCGGCGGGCCCGGCGCCGATGATCAGCAGGTCGACATGGGTGTTCATGGCTGAGTCTCCACGCGCATGCCGTCGCGGCACAGGGTCTGGCAGGCAAGGCGGCGCTGGCCGTCTACCGTCACCCGGCACTCCTGGCAGATGCCCATGCCACACAACGGCGCACGGCGCTGGCCGCTGACCGAAGTGCGGCTGCAACCGGTGCCGCCCAGAGCCAGGGCCGCGGCCAGGGTAGTGCCTTGGGCGACACGCAGGGCGTGGCCGTCGATGCTTAGTTCAGGCATGGGGAAGGTCTCCACCTGGCAATGCGCAGCTACTTGAATGGTTTCCCTCCTGTGGGACCGGCTTTAGCCGGGAAGGCGTATTCCCGGCTAAAGCCGGTCCCACAGGAGGGGGACGGCGTGTCAACAACATGAAAAAGATCATTCGATAAACCGCTGCGGCGCATAGGGTTCAAGGGGCAGCGGCGCAGATGTGCGTAACATTTGCGCGGCGAGTAATCGGGCGGTACCCGGCGCAGTCGTCACCCCGAGCCCTTCATGCCCCGCCGCCAGCCACAGGCCGGGCTGCTGCGGATGCTCACCGATCAATGGCAGGCCGTCGGGGCTGGCAGCGCGCAAACCGGTCCAGCTGCGTATGGCGTTCATCTGCCCCAGTCCCGGGAGAAACTCACTGGCGCGGCGCAGCATGCGTCCGAGCATCCAGCCTTCGACTTCGGGGTCGTGATTGTCGAATTGCCGCGACGAACCAACGAATAACTGGCCAGTCGGGCGCTGCTGGACGTTGAACGCCACCGATGGCCCCTTGGCGTTATGGGCGCTGGTGACGTAGCCCAGTTCGACGAGGGTGTGGCTGATCTGCACGGGGTAGCGGTCGGTGATCAATAGATGGCCCTTCTTCGCCTGCAAGGGCAGTTCCGGGCACAGTTCGGCGGCGTAGATGCCATTGGCCAGGACCACGGCGTCGCCTTGCAGCCACTGGCCGTTGTCCAGACGCAGGCGATTGCCCTGCACTTCAACAACACGGCCAGGCTGCTGGCGGACTTTGCCGGTGCGTTGCAGCAGCCAGCGGGCGGCATTGGGTGCGTAGAGGATGCCGTCGCCACTGACCTTGAGGGCGCCATACAGCCCCGCACGCAAAGCCGGTTCGGCCTCGGCCAGGGCCTGGGCGTCGATCAGTTCACAGGCCATGCCGTAGTCGCGCAGGGTTGCGTGTTTTGCTTCGGCGGCGGCCATTTCTTCGGCATTGCAGGCCAGCCACAGGGTGCCGTTATTGCGCATGGCGCAGTCGTCCGGCAGCTCGGGAGCCCACTCGCGCCAGGTGCGCACTGAGTATTCGCTCAGAGCCAGTTCGTCACGGTTGTCGTCCAGCACCACCAAGTGGCCCATGCCCGCCGCCGTGGCAGCCGGGCGCTGACAATCGAGAACCAGTACGTCGAGACCCCGGCGAGCCAGTTCATCAGCACAGGCCGCGCCGATGATGCCGCCGCCGATGACGATGACCTCGGCGACCCGCTGCGCAGTCACGGGCGGATGCCCCAGGCGAACGGATCGTCGGCGTCGAGCAACAGGGTGGCTTCAGCGCTGACATGGGCACGGCCGCGAATGGTCGGGATCACTTGCTCGCCCTGCCATTCGTAGCTGCCTTCGAACTGGCTGCCGATCACGCTGGCCTGGCGCCAGATCTCGCCGGCCGCGAGCTTGCCGTCGGCGGCGAGGCAGGCCAGCTTGGCGCTGGTGCCGGTGCCGCATGGCGAGCGATCGTAGGCTTTGCCGGGGCACATGACGAAGTTGCGGCTGTCGGCCACGCCGTCATCGGCGAACAACTCGATATGGTCGATCACACCGCCGTCTTCGCCGAAGATGCCTTGCTCCTCCAGGGCCAGGCGCACGGCCCAGGTGTAGTCGGTGAGGGCGTCGAGGTTGCTGCTGTCCACCGCCAGGCCATGGTCGGCAATCAGGAAGAACCAGTTGCCGCCCCAGGCGATATCGCCGGTGACGCTACCGATACCGGGGACTTTCAGCGTCACGGCCTGGCGATAGCGATAGGACGGCACGTTCTGCACACTCACCGAGCGGTCTTCGTGCAGGGTCGCTTCCACCGTGCCTACCGGGGTTTCGATGCGATGCACGCCGGTCTCGATGCGGCCCAGGTAGGCCAGGGACACCACCAGGCCGATGGTGCCGTGGCCGCACATGCCCAGGTAGCCGCTGTTATTGAAGAAGATCACCCCGGCGCTGGCGGTAGGGTCCACCGGTTCGCAGAGCAGGGCGCCGACCAGCACATCGCTGCCACGGGGTTCCAGCACGGTAGCGGCGCGCCAGTCGTCGAACTGCTCGGCGAGGATCTGCTTGCGCTCGGCCATGCTGCCCTTGCCCAGGTCGGGAAAGCCGTCGAGGACCAGGCGAGTCGGTTCGCCGCCGGTATGGGAGTCGAGAATGCTGATGCGTTGCATGGGGTCACTCCGTGGCTTGAAGACCCTCACAGAATGACGCCGCCGCGCGGGCAGGGCTTGACCGATTTCGTTCGGGGCGATGACGAAATCGGCACAGCCGGTTGGCGCCTCAGGCTTCGCTGATGGACTCGTTGGGCAGGTGTGCGTAAAGCTCCCGACAAACACCGATGATGTGGTGCTCGATCAGTTCGGCGGCTTTGTCGACGTCGCGATCGGCACAGGCCTGAAGGATTTCGCGGTGTTCCTGATCGGCGCGTAGTTTGCCTTCGGCGAAGCTCATTTGCAGGCGCAGGTAGCGCTCGACCTTGTCGTGAATCGAGCGGATCAGGTTGAGCTGAAACGGCCGTTGCGCCGCTTCATAGAGGCAGGTGTGAAAGGCCCAGTTCAGTTCCGACCAACGCCCGACGTTATCGTCGCCAACGAATTCGTCACAGATGGCCCGGGCCCGGGCGATGTGCTCGGGCGTCATTTTCGGCACGGCCTGGCGGATCGCCTGGACCTCCAGCAGCACGCGTACTTCGAAGATTTGCGCCAGTTCCGGTTCCGACAGGCGGGTGACGACTGCGCCCTTGTTACGCAGGAACTGCACCAGGCCCTCGGCCTCCAGGCGTTTGAGGGCTTCGCGCACGGGGATCTTGCTGACGTTGAAGACTTTGGCGATATCGTCCTGGCGAATCGGCTCATCCTCGGCGAAATGCCCGGAAATAATGGCTTCGCGCAGGTGTTTGGCGATGACCTCGGAGGCCGAAGGGGCGACACCGAGGTTGGGGGCGTCAGGCAGTCGAAAAGGCACGCGAATGACTCAGCAAGGGGGACTGGGGAATATGGTATACGAAGTGCGTCAGAATTTATGTCAATCTGTGTCGGCCACTGCAAAAATCAGTGGTTGACGGTGTAGGCCAGCATCGCCGACAGCTGGCACAGCGGGCGTCCGCTCTCGGCCTGCCACTGGTTGAACACGTCCTGAACGATGGCCTGGTCGCGCTTGCTGATGGGCACCTTGTCGATGATGTTCTGGGCGTTGAGGGCGGCGACCACGTCATTGCTGGCAATAAAGGTGTCCTTGCCGACCATACGCAGGAAGCGCGGCGCCGACATGCCACCCATCTGGCTGCCGTGCTTGGCCAGATACTGCCACAGGCCGGTGATGTCACTGATCGGCCAGTCGGCGATAAACGCACCGAAGCTGCCGTGTTCGTGGGCGACATCGAGGATGAACTGGGCATTGCGCGGCACGCTCTTGAGCTTGCCCAGGTGGCGGATGATCCGCGCATCCTGCATCAGCCGCTCCAGGTGGTCGGCGCCCATGAGCACGACCTTTTCCGGATCGAAGCCAAAGAAAACCTGCTCGAACGCCGGCCACTTGGCGTCCACCAGACTGTGCTTGAGGCCGGCGCGGAATACCCGCAGGGCCATGGTCGACAGATAGCGGTCGTCGCTGATAGCGCGCAGTTGCTGCGGGGTGCGGGCGTCCGGCAAGTGGGCTTCAAGGGCTTTGGCCGAACCGAAGCGGTTCAGGCAATACTCGTTCAGCCATTTGTAGTCGTGCATTACTGCTCCAGAATCGGTTGCTGGCCTTCGCCGGCCTGTTTGCGGCTGTATTGGAAACGCCAGCGAACATACAGCAATGCGCTGATGAATACGGCAAGGCTGGCGAGCATTTCCAGGATGCCAAACAACGAGCGGCCCGGATCATAGGCGGCCAATGCGCCCTTGATGAAGTACAGATTGACCACGAAACAGGTCCAGGAGTGCCCGCGCGGGCTGCCGCTGAACATGCCCGGCGCCAAGACCAGCAGCGGTACCAGTTCGATCAGCAGGATGACCCAGGGCCGTGCGCCATGCAGATCGGCGATCAGCAGGTAATACACCGACAGCAGAGCGATCAGGCCGACAAAGCAGGCCAAGGCCAGTACGCGGCTGATGCGCACCCGCGGCTCCAGCCATTCCAGGGGCGGCAGGACCTTGGCCTTCTTAGCCACGAGGCGTCTCCAGCAGCAGCGCAGTCTTGGCCAGGCGCTGGCCGAGGGCGCGGCACAGTTGCGCTTCGTGGCGATCCAGCGGGCGCTTGCCGTCGGCACCGGCATGGTGGCTGGCGCCATACGGCGTGCCGCCGCCAGCGGTCTCGATCAGCGCCGACTCACTGTAGGGCAGGCCGGTGACCAGCATGCCGTGGTGCAGCAACGGCAGGAGCATGGACATCAGGGTGGTTTCCTGGCCGCCGTGCAGGCTGGCGGTGGAGGTGAACACGCTGGCGGGTTTGCCGACCAGAGCGCCGGTCAGCCACAGGTTGCTGGTGCCATCGAGGAAATACTTGAGCGGCGCGGCCATGTTGCCGAAGCGCGTCGGGCTGCCCAGGGCCAGGCCCGAGCAGTTCTTCAGGTCGTCGAGGGTGGCATACAGCGCGCCGCTTTCCGGAATGCTCGGCGCCACCGCTTCGCATTCGCTGGAAATCGCCGGGACTGTACGCAGGCGCGCTTCCATACCGCCCAGCTCGATGCCCCGGGCGATTTGCCGGGCCATTTCGCTGGTGGAACCGTTGCGGCTGTAGAACAGGACCAGAATGTAGGGTGTGCTCACGGCAACAACTCCAGGATATTTTCCGGCGGGCGGCCGATCACGGCCCTGTCCCCTGCGACCAGAATCGGCCGTTCGATCAGCTTCGGATGAGCGGCCATGGCGGCGATCAGTTGCTCCTCACTTGTGCTGGCGTCGGCCAGGTTCAGGGTCTTGTATTCCTCTTCGCCGGTGCGCAACAGTTGTCGGGCGCTGATGCCCAGCTTGCCGAGCAGGTCACGCAATTGCGCGGCGTCGAGCGGGGTTTCCAGATAACGGACGATGGTCGGGGTCAGGCCACGAGCTTCCAGCAGTTCCAGCGCGCCACGTGATTTGGAGCAGCGCGGGTTGTGATAAAGCGTCAGATCGGTCATTTGCGGTCGCATCTTGCGTGAGGTGGCGGGTATTCTACCTGCCGCAAGTCTGCGCCAGAACCCGTCGCGGTGATCGGTCGCAGATGCAGACATGTAAAAGCCGTTGGAGCGAAGCTTGTCGGACCGCCGCACCGCCGCGAAGAGGTCGGTACATCCGATGAGTCTTCTTAGCCGGAAATATTGCCTTCGCGGGCAAGCCTCGCTCCCACAGAGCGAATTTTGGGGGATATATGGGAAAGCGATTGGCCGCAATGGCTACGCTGCTGGGCGTGTTGCTGCTAAGCGGCTGCGGAGCAGATCTGGGCACCGATCAGAACGGCCAGAAGGTCGCCAGCGAGCGTATCGATAAACACTGGCTGGTGGTCAATTACTGGGCGGAATGGTGCGGTCCCTGCCGTACGGAAATCCCTGAGTTGAACAAGCTCTCCGAGCAGCTCAAGGATCAGCAGGTCACGGTCTTGGGCGTGAACTTCGATAACGTTCAGGGCGATGACCTGAAGAACGCCAGCAAGGCCCTGGGCATCCAGTTCACCGTGCTCGCCCAGGACCCGGCCGAGCGCTACAACCTGCCTACGTCCGAGGCCTTGCCGGTGACCTATATCATCGACGACAAGGGCAAGGTGCGTGAGCAGTTGCTGGGCGAGCAGACCGCCGCCGGGGTTACGCAGAAGCTCAAGGCTCTGCGCGGCGAAGGTTAATCATTCTTCCAGCCAGAAGCGCAACGGCTTGCCTTCGGCAGGCCACAGGCGCAGCTGGTTGATCGGCGAGATATCCCAGCGTTGCACCTTGCCCAGGGCTTGCAGGTAACGCTGCTCCTGCTCCATCAGCGCCGGGCCGCAGAGTTTGCGGGTGCTGCCGATGGGGCCCAGGCTGATGCTGTGATCCTTGAGCTCGTACGGCGCGAACCAGTGATTGCAGCCAGCGGTGCCATAGGCACGGCCATCGGCGCCGAGGGTCATGGTCAGGTGGCTGCTGTCAATCAGCGGTCGTTCGCCGATCCACTCCAGCAGGTAGCCATGGTCACGGCTTGGCGTCGGCTCGGTCGCGCAGCCTGCACCCAAGAGTGCAGCACCCATCATCCCTAATGCGGCAAAGCGTTTCATGCGGCAGTCCCTTGGCATTTTTTGCACTGGTGTTTGTCGCCGAGGGTTTTCCAGCCCAGCTCGGCTATACGGGCGATGGCGGCAGGTTTCTGCGCCTTGGTGCCCAGTTTGCTCTCGACCATGAACTCGAAGTCCAGCTCGGCGCCGCAGCTGTCGCAGTTGACCTTCCACTGATGGATCGCCAGTTCGTCGAACACCGGCCCCCGTGCCACCGCGACCCATTGCCCCGGCGGGTTGATCAGGTGACGGACTTTCTCGACCTGCAAGCGCATGAAGAGTGTCTTGGCGCCCTTGATCGTCACCAGCAGGGTGTCGTCGTTATGGATCGAACCGCCATTGCCGGTGACCTGATAGCGGCCGGGCCCGAGGGTCCGGCACTCCGTCAGGGTGTGCTGGGGGTTGAGCATGCTGTAGCGGAAATCGTGTTCGACCATGGTTCTTCCAGAAAGACAGGAGCCTGCAAAATGGCGCGCATCCTAGCATGCCCGCCATTAACCGACGCCTGTCAGCCGTCGACCCGGTTCTGCGGCGTGCCCTGGCGCCAGGCGCGGATGTTGTCCAGAGTAGTCTGGGCGATCGCCGCCAGGGCCTCCTGAGTGAGGAAGGCCTGGTGCGCGGTGATGATGACGTTGGGGAAGGTCAGCAGCCGCGCCAGTACGTCATCCTGCAAGGGCAGGTCGGAACGGTCTTCGAAGAACAGCTGGGCTTCTTCCTCGTAGACATCCAGGCCCAGGTAGCCGAGCTGGCCGCTTTTCAACGACTCGATCAGCGCCGGCGTGTCGACCAGGGAGCCGCGGCCGGTATTGATCAGCATGGCGCCACGCTGCATGTGCGCCAGGGAATCAGCATTGATCAGGTGCTTGCTCTGTTCGGTCAGCGGGCAGTGCAGGCTGATGATTTGCGCCTGTTCCAGCACCTGCGCCAGGCTCAGGTAGCGGGCGCCCAGGGCCTCGACCGTCGGATTGGGGTAGGGGTCATAGGCCAGCAGCTTGCAGCCGAAACCGGCCATGATCCGCGCAAAGGCCGCGCCAATCTGTCCGGTGCCGATTACGCCGACCGTCTTGCCGACCAGGTCGAAGCCGGTCAGACCATGCAGGGTGAAATCGCCGTCGCGGGTGCGGTTGTAGGCGCGGTGCAAGTGGCGGTTGAGGGACATGATCAGCGCCACCGCGTGTTCGGCCACGGCATTGGGCGAGTAGGCCGGAACGCGAACCACGTTGAGGCCCAGGCGTTTGGCGGCAGGCAGATCGACATGGTTGAAACCGGCCGAGCGCAGGGCAATCAGTTGCGTGCCACCGGCGGCCAGTTTTTCCAGGACAGGAGCGCTGAGGTCGTCGTTGATAAAGGCACAGACCACCGGGCAGCCATCGGCCAGGGCTACGGTGTCCAGGGTCAGGCGCGCCGGCTGGAAATGCAGGTCCAGCTCGCTGGGGACCCGGGCGGCGAGGAAGCTGTCACGGTCGTAGTGCTGGCTGCTGAAGAGGAGGGTGCGCATGACGGGGTCCTTTGGGAACGAATGCTGTAGCGGCTGGCCTTGTGGGAGCGAGGCTTGCCCGCGAAGGCGGTATTTCAGGCGGTATAGGTGTGTCGGATGTACCGGCCTCTTCGCGGCGGTGCGGCGGTCCGACAAGCCGCGCTCCCACATAGCCCGAGCCTAACCTTCCTTGATGGTCTATATCGTGACCCCCATCAAGCGCTGACCCTGGCTTCCTGTTCCAGTCGGGTGATGGCCTTGTCCAGTTCGTCCAGAGCCGCCTGGGTTTCCGGGGCGTTTTGTTTGAGCAGGGTTTCGCTGCGTTGGCAGGCGGCGCGCAGTTGCGGGACGCCACAGTAGCGGGTGGCGCCGTGCAGGCGATGGACGCGCTCGATCAGGGCGGCGATGTCGCCGGCTTCCCGGGCATGGCGGATGGCGTCGCGGTCGCTGTCCAGGGAAGCCAGGAGCATGGCCAGCATGTCGGCCGCCAGATCGCTCTTGCCTGCAGCCAGGCGCAGGCCTTCTTCATGGTCGAGTACATGCAGGTTGGCTCTGTGGCTGGTGTTTTCCACATGGCGTTCGACGGAAACGGTGCGCAGGGCCAGGCCGGTCCATTTCAGCACCACCTGGGCCAGTTGCCGCTCGCTGATGGGCTTGGTCAGATAGTCGTCCATGCCGCTTTGCAGCAGGGCGCGCTTTTCGTTGGCCATGGCGTGGGCGGTGAGGGCAACGATGGGCAGGGGCGTGCTCTGCCGTTCCTGCTCCCAGGCGCGAATCGCCTCGGTGGCCTGGCGTCCGTCCATGCCGGGCATCTGCACGTCCATCAGCACCAGGTCGAAGGTTTCGCTCTGTACTGCTTGCAGGGCGGCGTAACCGCTGTCGACGGCGACCACTTCGGCGCCCATGTCTTCCAGCAGGGTCTGTACCAGCAACAGGTTGGCCGGGTTGTCGTCCACGCACAGCAGGCGTGGCGCGCGGCTGGACAGGGGCTCGATCACGTCGGTGCGCAAGGGTCGCGGGCTGATCAGGTCGCTCAGGCTGCTGCGCATCTTGCGGGTGCAGGCGGGCTTGGCCTGCAACTGGCTGTACATGTTCGGCACCGACAGCTGGAACAGCGACTGTTCGGTGGTCGGGCACAGCACCAAGACCTTGCAGCCGAGGTTTTCCAGGTCCCAGACATGCTGGCGCAAACGCTCCGGAGGCAGTTCGTGGACGGTGATGCCCAGTACCGCCAGGTCGATGACCTGGGGTGTCTGGTGGGCAGCGGTGACGCCGTTGAGCAGGTTTTCCATATTGTTGAACTGCAGCACCTCGAGGCCGCAGTCTTCCAGTTGGTGCTCCAGGGCCTGGCGGGTCAGGGGGTGACTTTCCAGCAGGGCGACCCGGCGACCGACCAGGGCGATGGCCGGCAGGTCTTCGACATCTTCCCGGGCCTTGGGCAGATTCAGGCTGATCCAGAACTCCGAGCCTTTGCCGGGGGTGCTGTCGACGCCGATTTCGCCGCCCATCTGTTCGATCAGCCGCTTGGAGATCACCAGGCCCAGACCCGTGCCGCCCGGTTGCCGTGACAGCGAGTTATCGGCCTGGCTGAAGGCTTGAAACAGCGCTCGCACGTCCTGGCTGGACAAGCCGATACCGGTGTCCTGCACGCTGATGCGCAGTTGTACGTTTTCTTCGGTTTCGTCCTCAAGCATGGCCCGGGCAACGATGGTGCCTTCGCGGGTGAACTTGATGGCGTTGCTGACCAGGTTGGTCAGGATCTGCTTGAGTCGTAGTGGATCGCCGAGCAGGGCCAGGGGCGTGTCGCGATAGACCAGGCTGACCAGTTCCAGCTGCTTGGCGTGGGCCGCCGGGGCGAGGATGGTCAGGGTGTCCTGGAGCAGGTCGCGCAGGTTGAAGGGCACGCTGTCCAATACCAGTTTGCCGGCTTCGATCTTCGAGAAATCGAGGATCTCGTTGATGATGCTCAGCAGGCTGTCGGCGGATTTTTCGATGGTGCCCAGATAGTCGAGCTGGCGTGGGGTCAGGTCGCTTTTTTGCAGTAAATGGGTGAAACCGAGGATGCCGTTGAGCGGTGTGCGGATTTCGTGGCTCATGTTGGCGAGGAATTCGGACTTGATCCGGCTGGCTTCCAGGGCCTCTTTGCGGGCCAGGTCCAGCTCGATGTTCTGGATTTCGATGGTCTCCAGATTCTGCCGCACGTCTTCGGTGGCCTGATCAATGCTGTGTTGCAGTTCTTCCTGAGCGTTCTGCAGGGACGCGGCCATGCGGTTGATGCCTGACGCCAGTTCGTCCAGCTCGATACTGCCAAGGGGCGGCAGGCGGGTTTCCAGGTTGCCGTCCTTGAGCTGGGCCACGGCCTGCTTGATCCGCATCAGCGGTGTATTGATGGTACGGCTCATGCGCAGGGCAAGGATCGCGGTCAGGCCCAGGCCGGTGGCGATCAGCAGCAGGCTGGCGAACAGACTGCGATAACCGCGCAGCAGGGTGCCGTTATGGGACAGCTCCAGTTCGACCCAGCCGAGCAGGCGGTCGGCCTCTTGCGGCACTACATCGCCGGTCAGATGGCGCTGACGGCCGAACACCGGCAGCAGGTAGCGGGTCGCGTCGTTGCCGGTGCGTTGCAGCAGGTGGGTGCTGTTGCCGATGGGGGCCTGGTTGATCATGCTCGGCCCGGCATGGGCGAGCATGGTGCGGTCGGCATCGAGGAAGGAGACGGAGCGTACATCGGCTTGCTCCAGAGCCTGCCCGGCAATGCGCGCGAGCATGGCCTTGTCGGCGCGGTCCAGGGCCGATGCCGAGAGCGGGCCGAGGTCTTCGGCAATCATCTCGCCACGTTGCAGCAACTGCGCCTGGAGGTCCGACAGCTGCATCCAGGTGAAGTAACCGCCGAGCACGGCCGCCATGAGGCTGGCAGGCAGTATGGTCAGCAGCAGGACACGACCTTTGATTCCGAGCTTGTTCAGCACGCTTTTTCTCCAACGGCCGGGGATGTTCGCTGATTTTCGCGTCTGCGCAGTGTAGCCATTTGCGCGGCGGGGATGGCGGCCGATTATGCCCGGCAGCCGTTATCGGGGATGTGCGGTCATGCTGCTTGCTCGCGTAGGTGCATTCTCTGATAATCGCGGACTGAGAATCAGTTGCCAAGGCTAATGAATCCCGAAGTCATCGCGCAGCGCCGCATTCAGCCCAATATTCTGGCCATCGAAGACGATCCCGTCCTCGGTGCCTACGTGCATGAGCAACTTGACCGCTGTGGCTTCCAGGTGACCTGGTGCCAGAACGGCCTTGATGGCCTGGCACTGGCCCGGCAGCAGGCGTTCGATCTGGTGCTGATGGATATCTTGCTGCCCGGCATGAACGGGCTGGATGTGCTGCTGCAATTGCGCCGGGACCAAAGCATCCCGGTGATCATGATGTCGGCGCTGGGGGCCGAGGCTGACCGCATCAGTGGTTTTCGCAATGGTGCCGATGATTACTTGCCCAAGCCGTTCAGCGTCGCCGAGTTGCAGGTGCGTATCGAAGCGGTGTTGCGTCGGGTGGCGCTGGAGCGTCGCCATTTGCCGGTCGAACCGTCTGCCGAGGTGGTCTCGGGTGAGTTGGCGTTCGATGAGCGGGCCTGTGATGTGATGTTCGCCGGGCGAACTGCCGAGCTGACCCGCAGCGAATATCGCCTGCTGGAGATTCTCTGGCGCAATGCCGAGGAAGTTCTGAGCAAACCCTTCCTTTATCAACAGGTGCTGCAACGCGGCTATTCCCAGCACGACCGCAGCCTGGACATGCACGTCAGCCAGATTCGCCGCAAGCTCAAGGCCATTGGCTATGTCGAGCGCGAGCTGCGCACGGTCTGGGGCAAGGGCTATGTGCTGACGGCTGCCGATAGCGATGTCTGAGTCGCGCCTGCGCCTGCCGGGCAAATCCTCGTTGTTCTGGAAACTGGCTTTTCTGCTGGTGGGCTTTTGCCTGCTGATGATCTGGCTGAGCTGGTCGTGGGGGCGTCATGTGCAATTGCAGAATGCCTATCTGTCTCAGGAGGCACGGGAGGTGATCACGGGCTACGCCGCCGAGGCCGAACAGGCCTGGGAAAGCGGGCACAACGCGGGCGTCGATGCCTGGCTTGAGACAATGCGTCAGCGGGAGGCGGGCTGGGTCGGGGTGATCGGCGCGGATTTGCAGTCCCTGGCCACGCAGCCTCTGACGGACGAACAGAATCACCGCCTGACTTTCCTGCGCGGCCTGGACTGGCCGACCAGTCAGCGCTCGGTGCTGGTGCCCTGGCTGAAAGTGCCGTTTCCCAGGGATGCCAGCCAGGGCAGCCTGGTGATCGAGCTGCCCGAGCGGTTCACCCCGGGAGAATATCTCTGGCTCTGGCAACTGCTGACCAATGGCTTGATCCCGGCCCTGCTGACCCTGTTGTTCTGCGTCGGGCTGTATCGCCTGCTGATCGTGCCGCTCAATCAGTTGCGCGAACAGGCCAACGCCCTCCGTGCCGATGAGTTGAGCAATCACCTGCCACTGCAACTCACCCGCCGTCAGGACGAACTGGGCGAGCTGGGCCGGGCCTTCGACCATATGACCCGGCGTCTGCAAAGTACCGTGGCGGTGCAGCAGCAGTTGTTGCGTGACCTGTCCCACGAGCTGCGCACACCCTTGAGCCGTCTGCGGGTGGCCTGCGAGACCGAGCAGGAGCTGGTCCAGTTGCGTCAGCGCTTGAGCCGGGAGGTGGATGGCATGCAACGACTGGTGGACGACACCCTGCAACTGGCGTGGCTGGACACCGAACGCGAGCGCTTGCCGCTGGAAGACATTCAGGTCGTCGCCCTGTGGGAAATCCTCGCCGAGAACGCCTGCTTCGAAAGCGGCTGGTTGCCATCACGGCTGAGCAGCGATCTGGATGCCGACTGCTGGGTTCGCGGCCACCTCAACACCCTGGCTCAGGCCCTGGAAAACCTGCTGCGCAACGCCATCCGTCATTCCCCGGTTGATGGGGGTGTGCATCTGGGCGGACGGCAAGAGGGTGACCAATGGTTTTTCTGGCTCGACGATCAGGGCGGTGGTGTTGCTGAGCAGGATCTGCAGCGAATCTTTGCTCCTTTCACCCGTCTCGATGGTTCTCGCCCCGGTGACGGCGGCTTCGGTCTGGGCCTGAGCATTGCCCGGCATTCGTTGCTGGCCCAGGGCGGGGATATGTGGGCCGAGAATAATGGCCAGGGGTTGCGGGTCAATATGCGCCTGAGTGCACGGCAGGGTTGAACCAAAACCCCTTGCGTTGGAGCGAGGCTTGCCCGCGAAGACATTTTTCGGATCAAGCAATTGAGTCGGATGTACCGGCCCCTTCGCGGCGGTGCGGCGGTCCGACAAGCCTCGCTCCAACGGTCTCGTCAGGCATGCTTATAGCTTTTCGCGATAAGACCCGCACTTTGCGTGATATGGGCCGCTGAGGTTTGCCGGTATGATAGGCAATCCCCGCAGTCTGAATCGCGAATACGCCATGACTTTGCAGTATCCAACCATCGCCGATTGCATCGGCAACACTCCGCTGGTGCGTCTGCAACGCCTTGGCGGTAATACCAGCAATACCTTGCTAGTAAAGCTTGAGGGCAATAACCCTGCCGGTTCGGTCAAGGACCGCCCGGCGCTGTCGATGATCACCCGTGCCGAGTTGCGCGGGCAGATTCATCCCGGCGACACCCTGATCGAAGCCACGTCCGGCAACACCGGCATCGCCCTGGCCATGGCGGCGGCGATCAAGGGCTACCGCATGATCCTGATCATGCCGGATAACTCCAGCGCCGAGCGCAAGGCAGCGATGACGGCCTATGGTGCCGAGCTGATCCTGGTGTCCAAGGAAGAAGGCATGGAAGGTGCTCGTGACCTGGCCGAGCGCATGCAGATCGAAGGTCGGGGCAAGGTCCTCGACCAGTTCGCCAACGGCGACAATCCCGAAGCTCACTACACCGGCACCGGCCCGGAAATCTGGCGCCAGACTGACGGGACCATCACCCATTTCATCAGCTCCATGGGCACCACGGGGACCATCATGGGCACCTCGCGCTACCTCAAGGAGCAGAACCCGGCCATCCAGATCGTCGGTCTGCAACCGATGGAAGGCTCGGCCATCCCCGGCATCCGCCGCTGGCCCCATGAATACCTGCCGAAGATCTATCAGGCCGACCGCGTTGACCGCATCCTCGACATGGCTCAGGCCGAGGCCGAGGACGTCATGCGTCGTCTGGCCCGGGAAGAAGGCATTTTCTGTGGTGTGTCCTCCGGCGGTTCGGTGGCGGGCATGTTGCGCCTGTCCCGGGAAGTCGAGAACGCGGTCATGGTCGCCATCATTTGTGACCGGGGCGACCGTTATCTGTCGACCGGCGTCTACGATGCGCCCAACTGATGGCCAAGCATGAGCGAGGCCTGCGCTTCCAACCTGCTGGCGGCACCCGTGCCCCCCAGGTTCCGACCGGTAAAAAGCAGAAGCTGACCATCGAGCGACTGGCCAACGACGGCCGCGGTATCGCCTTCCATGATGGCAAGACCTGGTTTGTCGCTGGCAGTCTGGCCGGTGAGGAAGTTGAAGCGCGGGTGCTGGGCGCCCATGGCAAAGTTGTCGAAGCGCGCACCGAGCGAGTCCTGCAACCCAGTACCCTGCGTCGCCCGGCGGCCTGCGCGCACTTCGGTCGCTGCGGCGGTTGCAGCGTGCAGCATGTGCCCCACGCCGAGCAGCTTGCCCTGAAACAGCGCATGCTCGCCGAGCAATTGCAGCGGGTGGCCAGCGTCGAACCCGAAGAGTGGGCCGAGCCCCTGAGTGGTGCGGAACTGGCCTACCGCCGCCGTGCGCGCATCGCGGTACGCTGGGATGCCAAGGCCAAGCGCCTGGACGTGGGCTTTCGCGCCGCATCCAGTCAAGACATCGTTGCCATCGAGCATTGCCCGGTGCTGGTACAGGCCTTGCAACCCTTGATGACGCAATTGCCGGACGTGCTCAGCAGTTTCGCCAAACCCCAGGTTTTAGGGCATGTCGAGCTGTTCAGTGGTTCAGCCATTGCGGTATTGGTGCGTCACACGGCTCCTTTGAACGACGGCGATCTGACGATTCTCAAGACTTTCTGTCAGAAGCATGACGCGCAACTGTGGTTGCACGGAGAAGACGGGCCGCAACCGGTAGAGCCGGCTCAGACTCTGGGTTACCGCCTGGAGCCCTGGGATTTGCATCTGGCATATCGCCCCGGCGATTTCATTCAGGTCAACGCGGCGGTCAACAGCGCGATGATCGAACAGGCCCTGCAATGGCTGGCGCCAAAGGCGGACGAGCGGGTACTGGATTTATTCTGCGGGCTGGGCAACTTTGCCTTGCCCCTGGCGAAAACCGCCCGTGAAGTGGTGGCGGTGGAAGGTGTGGCGACCATGGTGGAACGGGCGGCGAGCAATGCGTCCGACAACGGTCTGGGCAATGTCGCGTTTTACCAGGCCGATCTATCCCAGCCGTTGAGTGATGCGAGCTGGGCTGCGCAGGGCTTTTCTGCGGTACTCTTGGATCCGCCGCGAGACGGCGCTTTTGAAGTGGTTCGCAAGCTCAAGGCGCTGGGAGCGCAGCGGTTGCTGTATGTGTCGTGCAACCCTGCAACTTTGGCTCGCGACACGGTCGAATTGATCCAGCAGGGCTACCGATTAAAACGTGCCGGAATACTCGATATGTTTCCTCAGACGGCCCATGTCGAGGCGATGGCTTTATTTGAAGCGAGTCAGTGATTGCCAGCTCCAGGAGTCGAGCTGGCCAGCACAGGGAGTCTCGTTTAATCCGACTGGTCGCCAATACCAGAACTTGCTGGGCCGGCAAGAGGTATTCGCGCTTAAAGACCAGCGACTGATGGCGTAATTCATCACGCCGTAGGGAAGGTAAGTGACATGGTACAGGTGAGAGCGCACCAGCCGATAAACACAGACGGCAGTATCAACCTCGATGCATGGCTCGATCACATAGTCAGCATCGACACCGCGTTGGACCGCGAGGCTTTGAAGGAAGCCTGCGAGTTTGCCCGGCAAGCCGAGCAGCAGGACAACGCCTCGAACAATCTATGGGCCGAAGGTACCTCCAGTTTCCAGACCGGTCTGGAAATTGCCGAAATCCTCGCTGATCTCAAGCTGGATCAGGATTCCCTGGTAGCCGCCGTCATCTACCGCGGCGTGCGTGAGGGCAAGATTCTGCTGCCCGACGTCGCCCAGCGTTTCGGTCCGACCGTGACCAAACTGATCGACGGCGTGCTGCGCATGGCTGCGATCAGTGCCAGTCTCAGCCCGCGACAGTCCCTGGTACTGGGCAGCCAGGCCCAGGTGGAAAACCTGCGCAAGATGCTGGTGGCCATGGTCGACGATGTGCGCGTGGCGCTGATCAAGCTGGCCGAGCGCACCTGCGCGATCCGTGCGGTGAAAAACCTTGCCGACGAAAAGCGCAACCGCGTTGCCCGGGAAGTCTTCGATATTTACGCACCGTTGGCCCACCGCCTGGGCATCGGCCATATCAAGTGGGAGCTGGAAGACCTGTCCTTCCGCTACCTGGAACCCGAGCAATACAAGCAGATCGCCAAGTTGCTGCATGAGCGGCGCCTGGACCGTGAGCGGTTTATCAGCGAGGTCATGGGCCAGCTGGAAAACGAACTGCTGGCCACGGGCGTCAAGGCCGATATCAGCGGCCGGGCCAAACATATCTATTCGATCTGGCGCAAGATGCAGCGCAAGGGTCTGGAATTCAGCCAAATCTACGACGTGCGTGCGGTGCGTGTGCTGGTCCCGGAAATGCGCGACTGCTACACCGCGCTGGGCATCGTGCATACCCTGTGGCGGCACATTCCCAAGGAGTTCGACGACTACATCGCCAACCCCAAGGAAAACGGCTATCGCTCCCTGCACACTGCGGTGATTGGTCCTGAGGGCAAGGTGCTGGAAGTGCAGATTCGCACCCACGCCATGCACGAAGAGGCCGAGTTGGGCGTCTGCGCCCACTGGCGTTATAAAGGCACTGACGTCAAACCTAGCTCCAATCACTACGAGGAGAAAATCTCCTGGTTGCGCCAGGTGCTGGAATGGCACGAAGAACTGGGCGATATCGGCGGCCTGGCCGAACAGCTGCGGGTCGATATCGAGCCGGACCGGGTCTATGTCTTCACCCCGGACGGTCACGCCATCGACCTGCCCAAGGGCGCGACGCCTCTGGATTTTGCTTATCGCGTGCACACCGAGATCGGCCACAACTGCCGGGGCGCCAAGATCAACGGGCGCATCGTGCCGCTCAACTACAGCCTGCAGACCGGTGAGCAGGTCGAGATCATCACCAGCAAGCAAGGCACGCCGAGCCGTGACTGGCTGAACTCGAACCTGGGCTATATCACCACGTCCCGGGCCCGGGCCAAGATTGTCCACTGGTTCAAGCTGCAGGCCCGCGACCAGAACGTCGCGGCCGGTCGTACCCTGCTCGAACGCGAACTGGCACGCCTGGCTCTGCCGCAGGTGGACTTCGAACGCCTGGCCGAAAAAGCCAATATGAAGACCGCCGAGGACATGTTCGCCGCCCTCGGTGCCGGCGACCTGCGTCTGGCGCAATTGGTCAACCTGGCCCAGCAACTGGTCGAGCCGGAACGCGGCAACGAACAGCTGGAACTGATCCCGCGCAAGGCCACCGGCTACAAACCCGGCAAACGCGGCGACATCCAGATCCAGGGCGTGGGCAACCTGATGACCCAGATGGCCGGTTGCTGCCAGCCGCTGCCGGGGGATGCCATCGTCGGCTATATCACCCAGGGCCGCGGCGTCAGCATCCACCGCCAGGACTGCGCCTCGGTGCTGCAGCTGGGCGGTCGTGAGCCTGAGCGGATCATCCAGGTCAGTTGGGGGCCGGTGCCGGTGCTCACTTATCCGGTGGATATCATCATCCGCGCCTACGACCGTTCCGGCCTGCTGCGTGACGTCTCTCAGGTCCTGCTCAACGAGCGGATCAACGTGCTGGCGGTGAATACCCGTTCGAACAAGGAAGACAACACCGCGCTGATGTCCCTGACCATCGAGATTCCGGGGCTGGACGCTCTGGGGCGCTTGCTGGGGCGGATATCGCAGTTGCCGAATATCATTGAGACGCGGCGTAATAGAACGCCTTGAGGCGTAGCTGCAAGCTTCAAGCGACAAGCCGCACGCTGTACGCGGACAACTTGACGCTTGTGGCTTGCCGCTGACCGCTGTGACCAACGGGAACCCCATGTATAAACTCGACGACCTCCTGCACCTCATGGCCCGGCTGCGCGACCCGCAGTACGGTTGCCCGTGGGACGTGCAGCAGAATTACGCGACCATCGTGCCCCACACTCTGGAAGAAGCCTACGAAGTCGCCGATGCCATCGAACGCGGTGATTTCGATGATCTGAAGGGCGAGTTGGGCGATCTGTTATTCCAGGTGGTGTATTACAGCCAGCTGGCCCGGGAAGAAGGGCGCTTCGAGTTCGACGGCGTGGTCGATGGTATTACCCGCAAGCTGATCCGTCGCCATCCCCACGTATTCCCCACCGGCGATCTGTATGCGCCCCTGGAGACGCCGCGATTGAGTGAAGAGCAGGTCAAGCAGCGCTGGGAGCAGATCAAGGCCGAGGAGCGTGCGGCGAAGGCCAGTGTGCCACAGCAGTTGTCGTTGCTTGATGATGTCCCGGCGGTATTGCCAGCCCTGTCCCGGGCGGCCAAGTTGCAAAAGCGTGCGGCACAGGTCGGTTTTGACTGGCCCTCGGCATTGCCGGTGGTGGATAACGTGCGTGAAGAGCTGGATGAAGTATTGGAAGCCATGGCCAGTAACGACGCCCAGGCCATTGCCGAAGAAGTCGGCGATCTGCTGTTTTCGGCGGTCAATCTGGCCCGGCACCTGAAGGTCGACCCGGAAAATGCCCTGCGCGCGGCCAGTCGCAAGTTCGAGCGGCGCTTTCGATTTATCGAACAGGCATTGCGCGACACCGGTCGTCCCATTGAAGATTGCACCCTCGAAGAAATGGATGCCCTGTGGGGCGAAGCCAAACGTCAGGAACTTGATGCGCCCAGCTGTGGCTGAGACGCTGCCCCTGCATAAGTGAGTATGACAATGAGCATTTCCCTTCGCGACCAGTTGCTCAAGGCAGGTCTGGTCAATCAGAAGCAGGCCAAACAGGTCAGCAAAGACAAACAGAAAGAACAGCGTCTGGCGCACAAGGGCCAGATCGAGATCGACGACTCGCAAAAGCGTGCCGCCCAGCAAGCCATGGCCGAAAAGGCCAAGCGCGACCAAGAGCTCAATCGCCAGCAGCAGGAAAAGGCCGAAGAGAAGGCCCGGGCCGCACAGATCAAGCAATTGATCGAAGCGTCGCGCCTGCCCAAGCTGACCACCGAGGACTACTACAACTTCGTCGACGACAAAAAGGTCAAGCGCCTCTCGGTCAATAGCCTGATGCGCAGCAAATTGAGTAATGGCTCGCTGGCGATCGTTCATCACGGCGGCGGCTACGAAGTCATCCCCCGTGAAGCCGCCCTGAAGATCCAGGAGCGCGACCCACGGCGTATCGTGCTGCTCAGCGAGGCGACGGAAGAGAAAGTCGAAGGCGACGATCCGTACGCGGCCTACAAGATCCCTGACGATCTGATGTGGTAAACCGTAGATAAAACAAAACCCGCCAAATGCGGGTTTTGTCTTTATGCAATTCTGAAATTGCGTCTTACTGATTGCGTTGGCTTTCCAGCGCTTCGAGTTCCATCTTGTAGCGTTGAGCTTCCGACTCGTCGTGGAACATTCCTACCAGCATGTCCTGCTGATGCACGTCCCAGATCTGAATGCCATTGGCGATGGCTTCGTGGGAAAGGTGTGCAGTGTCGCGTTCAGTCACTTTTACGGTCATCTTGAAAACTCCAGAGCTTTTGAAGGTGCGGCAAGACGTCGCAGGCCTCTTTTATAGAATTAGTTAGGCTCCTACGTAAATAGCTGTTTTTTTCATGTTTCTGTCAGCTAGGCGAGTGACAGGGCTGGAGGGCCTGTTTTTGTTGGGCTAGAGCGCTGGAATAGGGGTAGATGAAGGTTTTTTCATGTTGCGATGATCTAGGTTGGAGAGCGATTTCCGACAGGATCGTATTCGCAGCGCGAAAGCGCGATCCCAATAAAAAACCCGTCACAAGGACGGGTTTCGCTGACGCCAGGGTGAATCAGCTGCCTTTGACAGTCTTGCCGTTCACGGTGCCGTCCTGAAGCATGATGTTGTATTCCTTGCCATCGGTCTCGACCTGTTGCAGACGCACCAGCAGGTAGTCCCAGTCCTTGGCGAACCACATCACGGTGATGCGTTTGTTTTGCGTCGGGTCGCGCACGCGCTCAACCTTGATGGCATCCACCGAGCCGACCTTGGTCGCGACTTTCTCGGCGCCAAGGACGCGGAAGTCGTAGGTGTCGATCTCGTCGCCGTCGATCACCTGGTAGCTCATGCTTTTCTTGCCGGCCGCTACGTCGTGCTGCAAGGCCAGTTGATAGGTGGATTTATCGAGGATGCCGGTATTGAGCGGCACCTTGATCGCATCGTTGCGGTCGGTGCCGGTGATGAACTTGGTGCTCCAGTCGAATACCAGGTCGACCTTCTTGGTCTTGCCCAGGCCGCCTCGTTCGAAGTTGTAGGTCTGGGGCAGCAGAGTGCCGTTGTTGTCCTTGAGGGTGCTGACTTCGGTCAGGCTGGCGATCATCATCGACGCCTTGAAGCTCAGGGTCCAGATGCCGTTGGCGCCGGCTTGCAGGCTGCGCTCGGCAGTGCCGCCACTCATGGGCAGCTGTTTCCAGTCGGCGGTGTAGCTGGCGGAGAAGGGCTGAAGGTCTGCTGCATTGACTACAGGCAAGGCAAACAGAGCGAAAGCGAAGAGCAAAGCGCGACGCATAATATCTCCTAGGTTCGAATCAAGTGGCCACTGGCCGCGAGTAACTGACCGTCCAATAATGCGCCGTCTGCACCGAGGCTCAAACGGCCCTCGGCGAACCAGCGCATTGCCAGCGGGTAAATCCGGTGTTCCTGAACATGCACCCGCTGCGCCAGGGTATCGGGCGTATCTTGCAACTCTACCGTTATAACAGCCTGTACGACCAGTGGTCCGCCATCGAGTTCCTCGGTGACGAAGTGCACGCTGCAGCCGTGCTCGCTGTCACCGGCCTCCAGCGCGCGCTGGTGAGTGTGCAAGCCTTTGTAACGCGGTAGCAGGGAAGGATGGATATTGAGCAGGCGACCCTGGTAGTGGCGCACGAAGTCGCCGCTGAGGATGCGCATGAAGCCGGCCAGCACCACCAGCTGCGGTGCAAAGCCGTCGATCAGTTCGATCAGGGCCGCATCGAAGGCCTCGCGGCCCTCGAATTGCTTGTGATCCAGGACGTGGGTAGGGATCCCGGCGTCCCTGGCGCGTTGCAGGCCGAAGGCATCGGCGCGGTTGGAGATCACCGCGCAGATACGAACAGGCTGCTCATCGCCCTTGAAGCTGTCGATCATGGCTTGCAGGTTGCCACCACTGCCGGACAGCAGCACAACCACATCGCAGGTGGTCGACATCGGCTGAGGCATCAGTGCGCCTTGAGGTTTTTCAGCTCGACTTGCGCAGCGCCTTCGGCAGCAACGCCGATCTGGCCGATGACCCAAGGCTGCTCGCCTGCGTCACGCAGCACTTTCAGGGCGCTTTCAACGTGTTCCTGAGCGACACAGATGACCATGCCGACGCCGCAGTTGAGGACGCGATGCATCTCGTGCTCGTCGACGTTGCCTTTTTCCTGCAACCAGTCGAACACCGCCGGACGCTGCCAGCTGGCGACGTCGACAACAGCCTGGGCACCGGCTGGCAGTACGCGCGGGATGTTGTCCAGCAGGCCGCCACCCGTGATGTGGGCCATGGCCTTGACCGCGCCGGTTTCCTTGATCAGCTTGAGCAGTTGCTTGACGTAGATGCGGGTCGGCGCCATCAGCAGGTCGGTCAATGGCTTGCCGTCGAGCTGGATGGTTTCGATATCGGCACCGGACACTTCGATGATCTTGCGGATCAGCGAGTAGCCGTTGGAGTGCGGGCCGGACGATGGCAGGGCCAGCAGGGCGTCACCGGTGGCGACTTTCGAGCCGTCGATGATGTCGGCTTTCTCGACGACGCCGACGCAGAAACCGGCCAGGTCGTAGTCTTCGCCTTCGTACATGCCCGGCATTTCTGCGGTTTCACCGCCAACCAGAGAGCAGCCAGCCAGTTCGCAGCCGGCGCCGATGCCAGTGACGACCTGGGCCGCAGTATCGACGTTGAGCTTGCCGGTGGCGTAGTAGTCGAGGAAGAACAGCGGCTCGGCGCCACAGACCACCAGGTCGTTGACGCACATGGCGACCAGGTCGATGCCGATGCTGTCGTGCTTGTTCAGGTTCAGCGCCAGGCGCAGCTTGGTGCCGACGCCGTCGGTGCCGGAGACCAGAACGGGCTGTTTGTAACCGGCCGGGATTTCGCAAAGGGCGCCGAAGCCACCCAGGCCGCCCATGACTTCCGGACGCTTGGTGCGCTTGGCGACGCTCTTGATGCGTTCGACCAATGCTTCACCGGCGTCGATGTCTACACCGGCGTCTTTGTAGCTCAGGGAGGGTTGCTTGCTCATAATCCAGGCCTTTAGGGGGGATTCGGGGGGTATCGACCGCTGCGGCGGGGCCAGCAGGACACGTCTGAACAAGACCTTGTCTGTAAGCCACCACCATCGCCAGTCTGCGAAGGCGCGCGATTTTATCAGGCTTGGGGGCTACGGGCCATCCTTGGGCCGACGGGCAGGTGATGTGTTGCAAAATAAACCGCCGAATCAACGGTCTGCACCGTTCGTCGCGGGTCAATTAAGGTGTACCTTTCTTTGATAGTTGAATGATTGGCCCTCATTAGAGGTCCTAGGCTTCGTTACGCGGTCTTTTCACTCCGCATTTTCCGTTTGGGAACCTTCCATGCGTCTTTCTAAAATTCTATTCGTCGGCTGCCTGTCCCTGGTCAGTCTGCCGAGCCTGGCCGAAACCGTGAACAATTTGTACCAGGTGCGCGAGCCTGTGACGGCGCAGTCGCCGGATGAGCGCACCCGCGCCACCCAGGCGGCGCTGGAAACTCTGGTCTTGCGTCTGACCGGCGATGCCAAGGCACCGCAAGGCCCGGCCCTGGCCGAGTTGCGCAAGAATCCGCAGCAGATCATCAACCAGACCGGCTATGAGGCGGGCGCAACGCAGATGCTGCTGGTGGATTTCGATCCGGTCAGCACCGATCGCGCCCTGCGTCAGGCCGGGCTGTCGCTGTGGGGCAGCAATCGGCCGAGCATTCTTGGTTGGTGGCTGATGGACGCCACCGATGGCTCGAACCTGATCGGTGACGGTCAATCGGCCGCTGAAGCGTTGCGCCGGGCCGCTCAGCACCGTGGCCTGCCATTGCGCCTGCCTCTGGCGGACCTGAGTGAGCAGGGCGTCGGCACTGCGAAAAACCTTGAAGGTACTGACCCTGCACCCTTGAAGGAAGCGTCCGAGCGCTACGGTGCCGATGCACTGCTGGCGGTGCACGGTCATGAAGAAAATGGCCAGTGGCAGGCCCAGTGGCGCCTGTGGCTGGGCGACCAGCGCGAGCAGGGCACGGCCACCGGCGCCAGTCAGGAAGCCCTGGCCGATGCGGTGATGCTGGCGGTCAGTCAGCGCCTGGCGCCGCGTTACGTGGCCAAGCCCGGTGCCTCTACCGCTCTGACCCTGGATGTACAGGGCATGACGTTCGAGCGTTATGCGCAATTGAATCGCTTGCTTGAACCGTTCGGCGGGCGTTTGCAGACGGTGGACGGCAGCCGTGTCGGCTATGAAGTGACCGGCAGCGTCGATCAGTTGCGTTCGCAACTGAGCCTGGCCAAGTTGCAGGAAGTGCCGGCAGGTGAGATTCCTGCGGCGGCTGCACCCGGGGCTCCTGTGGATGCGGGGGCGGGTGTCGCGGCTCCGGCGCCCGTTTCGCCATCGGCGACGCAATTGCATTTTCGTTGGTAATGGGGGGTATGTGGGACCGGCTTTAGCCGGGAAGGCGTAGGCAGAATCAACACATTCTGTCAGCTCTCACATTGTCTTCCCGGCTAAAGCCGGTCCCACAGAAGACCGCGTTTATTCAGTTGGTTATGTTTTGTTTGCTAGAGAGGTGTTGATGACTGATACACGGCGTTGGTTCTGGATTGGCGGTGTGCTGCTGCTATGTCTGTTCATCTATATGTTGCATCCGATCCTCTCGCCGTTTCTGATCGCGCTGTTGCTCGCCTATATGGGCGATCCGCTGGCTGATCGCCTGGAAAAGCTGGGGCTCTCACGAACCCTGAGCGTGGTCGCGGTCTTCGCGCTGTTTACCCTGATCCTCATGGCCCTGCTGCTGGTACTGGTGCCGATGCTGGCCAAACAGTTGTATCGCCTCTATGAACTGGCACCGCAGATCCTCGACTGGCTGCAACACACGGCATTGCCCTGGACTCAGGCCAAGCTGGGTCTGGCGGACGGTTTCTGGAAATTCGACAAGATCAAGGCTGCCATCTCCGAACACATGGGCCAGACCGGCGATATCGTCAGTGTGATCCTGTCCCAGGCCACGGCCTCGAGCCTGGCGCTGATCGGCTGGCTGACCAATCTGGTGCTGATCCCGGTGGTGTGCTTCTACCTGCTGCGGGACTGGGACGTGATGATGGCGAAGATCCAGAGCCTGCTGCCGCGTCATCGCGAGGAGCGTATCGTCAAGCTGGCCGGTGAGTGTCACGAGGTTCTCGGTGCGTTTATCCGCGGGCAACTGCTGGTGATGCTGGCTCTGGGTGTTATCTACGCCGCCGGCCTGATGCTGGTAGGCCTGGAACTGGGCCTGTTGATCGGCCTGATCGCCGGTCTGGCAGCCATCGTGCCGTATATGGGCTTTGTTATCGGCATCGGCGCGGCGATTACTGCCGGGCTGTTCCAGTTCGGCGGCGATCTGTACCCGATGCTGGGGATTGTCGCAGTGTTCATGGTCGGCCAGGCGCTGGAAGGCATGGTCCTGACGCCGTTGCTGGTGGGGGATCGTATCGGTCTGCATCCGGTGGCGGTGATCTTCGCGATCCTGGCTGGCGGCGAGCTGTTCGGCTTTACCGGTATCCTTCTGGCTCTGCCGGTTGCCGCAGTGATTATGGTGCTGGTGCGGCACATGCATGACCTCTATAAAGAGTCGGATATCTACGGCGGCGCGGAAGATCCTGATTTATAAGTGTTTCCGGTTTTCACAAAGCGTGGCGGGCGATTTGCCAGTCACGCGCATAAACCTTTGATTTTGCTTGTGGTCTCTCGCATTGTGCGCCCGACGTCACGGGTATAGACTTTGCAGACTTTACACAGAGGCCCCTATGGCTCCCCGAGCCGTTCAGCCAGCATGAAACCGATTCAGCTGCCCCTGGGTGTGCGTCTGCGTGATGACGCCACCTTCATCAATTACTATCCTGGCGCCAATGCTGCGGCCCTCGGCTACGTCGAGCGGCTGTGTGAAGCCGATGCCGGATGGACCGAAAGTCTGATTTACCTCTGGGGTAAGGACGGGGTAGGGCGTACGCATCTGTTGCAGGCGGCCTGCCTGCGTTTCGAGCAGTTGGGTGAACCGGCGGTGTATCTGCCCATGGCGCAGGTTATCGAGCAGGGCGTCGAATTGTTCGATCATCTCGAACAATACGAGCTGGTGTGCATCGACGACCTGCAAGTGGTGGTTGGCAAGCCGGAGTGGGAAGAAGCGCTGTTCCACCTGTTCAATCGCCTGCGTGACAGCGGTCGTCGCCTGCTGATCGCGGCGTCCCAGTCGCCCAGGGAGTTGCCGGTCAAGCTGGCGGATCTCAAGTCGCGCCTGACCATGGCCCTGGTGTTCCAGATGCGCGCCCTGTCCGATGAAGACAAATTGCGTGCCCTGCAGCTGCGTGCCTCGCGCCGTGGTCTGCACCTGACTGATGAAGTCGGGCATTTCATCCTGACTCGTGGCACCCGCAGCATGAGCGCGTTGTTCGATTTGCTCGAACGCCTTGATCAGGCCTCGTTGCAGGAAAAGCGCAAGCTGACCATTCCCTTCCTTAAAGAGACCCTCGGGTGGTAGATCCGGCGCTGGTGTTGCAGGTCGCTGCTGCCTTGCGTCATGCCCGCCGCATCTTGATCATTACCGGTGCCGGACTGTCCGCTGATTCCGGTCTGCCCACCTATCGCGGTGTTGGGGGGCTGTACAACGGCGAGACGGCCGACGGCCTGCCCATCGAAATGGCCTTGTCCGGGCCGATGCTGCGCCGCGATCCAGCCCTGTGCTGGAAGTACATCGCCGAATTGGGCCGAGCCTGTCTCGGCGGTGAGGCCAACGCAGCCCACTACGCCATCGCTCAGTTACAGCGCATGAAACCCGATTGCTGGGTGCTGACCCAGAACGTCGATGGCTATCATCGGGCGGCGGGCAGCCCGCCGGAGCGCCTGATCGAGATTCATGGCCAGCTGGCGCCATTGTTCTGCCAATCCTGCGGCGCCCATGACCCGCAGTTGAGCGAGCACCTGCGACAACCGCTGCCGCCACTGTGCAAACGCTGTCATGGCGTTTTGCGACCACCGGTCGTTTTGTTTGAGGAAATGTTACCCCGGGAGGCGCTGGCGACTTTGCAGGAGCAGATGACCCTGGGCTTCGATATGGTGCTGAGCATCGGCACCACAGCGAGCTTCCCGTATATCCATGAACCCATGCTGCGCACGCGGGTATCCGGTGGTTTTACGGCGGAAATCAATCCGGTGAGCACCGATCACAGTGCGCAAATGGATGCGTTTTTAAAGTGCCGCGCGGTACATGTCATGGATCAATTGATAAGTCACATATAAGTCGATTGAATTTGCAAATCACAACGATAGAGGGCATAGTCGCGGCTTCTTAAATTCACAGCCACGGTCGTGCCCATGCTAAATCGCTTTGCACCCCTCGTGCCTCTCGCACTCGTCTCACTGCTCTTCGGCTGTTCGGCCAACATGCCGACGTCGCAACAGCAGTACCAGACCCCGGTTACCGCTCAGTCCTCCGGCCATCGCGCAGATCGCGCTGACGGCTCGGTTCTTCAGGACGAGCTGGCCACTGAAGCCGAACTGGCTCAGTTTGCCGAACAAAAGCCTTATCAGTTGCCAGCCCTGGCTGACAGCATCCTTGAGCGCGGCAAGTCGTTGATCGGTACTCGCTACCGTTTCGGCGGTACTTCGACCAGTTCGGGTTTCGATTGCAGTGGTTTCATTGGCTACCTGTTCCGCGAACAGGCTGGCATGAGCCTGCCGCGCTCCTCGCGCGAAATGATCAACATTGACGCTCCGCTGGTTAAGCGCAATGACCTAAAGCCAGGCGACCTGCTGTTCTTCAGCACTGCCGGCCGCGGTCGTGTCAGCCACGCCGGGATCTATCTGGGTGATGATCAGTTCATCCACTCCAGCAGCCGCCGCAGCGGTGGTGTGCGTGTCGACAGCCTCGACGATGTGTACTGGAGCAAGACCTTTATCGAAGCCAAGCGTGCCTTGGCCATGGCCCCGCCTTCTGCGCCTGAGCAGACGACTGCCATGAGTTCGACTACAATCCAACGCCGTCACCCTTGAAATCCCTGGGCGCGCTATAGCGCGCCTTATTGATTGAGCCTCGGCAAGATAAGCCGCATCCAGCAGGTTGTTGTTTATGTCGATAACGGTACGCCTGGCGGTCATCTCCCTAGCAGCCTTGCTCGGTGCCTGCGCCAGCGCGCCACCGCCGCAGCCCCGGATCGTTCAGCGTCCGGTTCTCGTTGCACCCTCGCAAACTCCTCCCGCTGCCGAAGATGTCCTGTTCCGTGCCCTTGGCCTGGTCGGTACGCCTTATCGCTGGGGTGGCAACACGCCCGATTCCGGATTCGATTGCAGCGGCCTGATCGGTTACGTCTATCGTGATGCCGCCGGTATTGCCCTGCCACGCTCGACCCGTGACCTGGTGGTGATGCGCGCGCCGGATGTCGATCGCGCCCAACTGCAATCCGGCGACCTGGTGTTTTTCGCCACGGGCGGCGGCAGCCAGGTCAGCCATGCCGGGATCTACGTCGGCGAAGGCCGCTTCGTGCATGCCCCGCAGACCGGCGGCACGGTCAAGCTCGACAGCCTGGACAAGCCTTACTGGCAGAAGGCTTATCTGAATGCCAAGCGGGTTATTCAGCCTGAGCATTTGGCGCAGATGCAGAATTGAAGTTGCGAGCGATGAGCTATGAGCTTCGAGCTACCAGCAAAAAGCTTCTAGCTCGTAGCTAGCAGCTCGCAACTAATAACTACTTGGCAGTCACCCGCCAAATCACATTCCCCACATCATCCGCCACCAACACCCCGCCTTTATTGTCGTTGACGATGCCCACCGGGCGGCCTTGTGCTTTCTCGTCCTGATTGAGGAAGCCCGTCAGCAGGTCAACCGGCGCACCGCTGGGTTTGCCGTCGGTAAAGGGCACGAAGATCACCTTATAGCCACTGTGGGGCTTGCGGTTCCATGAGCCATGCTGGCTGACCAACAGGCCCTGAGTGAAGGGCGCGGGCAGGGATTTTCCGTCGGTGAAGACCATGCCCAACGATGCCGTATGGGGGCCGACGGCGTAATCCGGGGCGATGGCCTTGGCGACCAGGGCGGGATTCTGTGGATCGACTCGCGCGTCCACATGCTGGCCGTAGTAGCTGAAGGGCCAGCCATAGAAAGCACCGTCCTGTACCGAGGTCACGTAGTCCGGCACCAGGTCGCTGCCGATCTCGTCGCGCTCGTTGACCGAGGTCCACAGCTTGCCGCTGCTCGGCTCCCAATCCATGCCGTTGGGGTTGCGCAGACCGGAAGCGAAGATGCGGTGGGCGCCGGTGGCGGCATCCACTTCCCAGATCGCCGCGCGGCCTTCTTCGGCGGCCAGGCCGTTTTCACCGACATTGCTGTTGGAGCCCACGGTGACGTACAGCTTGCTGCCGTCCTTGCTGGCAATGACGTTTTTGGTCCAGTGATGATTGATGGTCCCGGCTGGCAGATCGACCACTTTGACCGGGGCGGCACTGATTGAGGTCTGGCCTTCCTGATAGGGGAAGCGGATCAGACGATCAGTATCGGCGACGTACAGGTCATTGCCGATCAGCGTCATGCCAAACGGTGAATTGAGATGGTCGAGAAACACCTTGCGGGTTTCCGCCACGCCATCGTGATCGGCGTCACGCAGCAGGGTGATGCGGTTGGCGCTGGGCACGCCAGCCCCGGCCTTGCCCATGACTTTCTTCATCACCCATCCGCGAATGCCCTTGCTGTCGTCCGGCTTGGGCGGTGCGTTGGTTTCGGCCACCAGTACATCGCCATTGGGCAACACATACAACCAGCGGGGATGATCCAGGCCCTGGGCGAAGGCCGCAACCTGGGTGCCCGCTGCCGCCGTGGGCTTGCCGCCATTCGGCCAGCCCACGGCGGGGGCGATATTCACGGTGGGGATCAGGGTCTTGTTCGGCTCCGGCAGTTTCGGCGAGGCACCGGTGCCGTCGCTGACCTGCAAGGTCGACGACTCGCCGCAGGCCGCAAGACCTCCTGCCAGCAGTAACAGAACAGCGTACTGAGGTCTGATTTTGAACATGAACAATCTCCGTGACGGGCAGTATCCAATGAAGAGTAGAGGGACAGGTTCCGTGAGGGTTCAACCCGTCTTGCATTCATTGACGCTGTTACCCCAACCCTCTACCCTTCGCGACTTGTTTCAGGTGCTCAGCAATTGAGTGAAACAGGGAAGCCGGTCAGATCCCGGCGCTGCCCCCGCAACGGTAAATGAGTCAAGACGCTATGGAGTGCCACTGTGCGAACGCATGGGAAGGCGTGGCGTCGGGCGTGCCTCGGCACGCGCCGCTCATGAGCCCGGAGACCGGCCTGATTCAATCAATGGCATCGCGGCGGGCGATGTCCTGCATCGGTGCCGTGCCGCCGATTGCTGCGCCTGCCTTGTGCTTTCACGTGTCCTCGAGCGGAGAGCCGAGATGAACGAATCCCCTGAACGTGACGAACGCCACCTGGCGCGCATGCAGCGCAAAAAAGCGGTGATGGACGAGCGCATTGCCAGCTCACCCAATGAATGCGGCCTGTTGTTGGTGTTGACCGGCAATGGCAAGGGCAAGAGCAGCTCGGCTTTCGGCATGCTCGCCCGGGCCATGGGCCACGATATGCACTGCGGCGTGGTGCAGTTCATCAAGGGCCGCAACAGCACCGGTGAGGAGCTGTTCTATCGACGCTTCCCCGAGCAAGTGCGTTTCCACGTTATGGGCGAGGGCTTCACCTGGGAAACCCAGGATCGCCAGCGCGATATCGCCGCCGCCGAAGCCGCCTGGGCCGTGTCCCGGGAAATGCTCAGCGACCCGGCCATTGGCCTGGTAGTGCTGGATGAACTGAATATCGCCCTCAAGCACGGCTATCTGGACCTGGAGCAAGTGCTCAGTGACTTGCAGGCCCGCCCACCGATGCAGCACGTGATCGTGACCGGCCGCGGCGCCAAACAGGAATTGATCGATCTGTCCGATACCGTGTCCGAGATTGCCGTGGTCAAGCACGCCTTCCAGGCAGGCATCCGTGCGCAAAAAGGCATCGAACTGTGAGTGCAGCGTTATGAACCGGCAATGCCCGGCCGTGCTGATTGCCGCACCGGCCTCCGGCCAGGGCAAGACCACGGTCACCGCCGCCCTGGCGCGCCTGCACCGTAATCAGGGGCGCAAGGTTCGTGTGTTCAAATGCGGCCCGGACTTTCTCGACCCGATGATTCTCGAGCGCGCCAGCGGTGCGCCGGTCTATCAGCTCGACCTGTGGATGGTCGGCGCCGAGGAAAGCCGCCGCCTGCTCTGGGAAGCAGCGGGCGAAGCCGACCTGATCCTGATCGAAGGGGTGATGGGGCTGTTCGACGGCACGCCGTCCAGCGCCGACCTGGCCCGGCACTTCGGTGTTCCGGTGTTGGGGGTGATCGACGGCACCGCCATGGCCCAGACCTTTGGCGCCCTGGCCCTGGGATTGGCGCGTTATCAGCCGGACCTGCCATTTGCCGGAGTCCTGGCCAACCGCGTGGGCACGGTGCGCCACGCGCAATTGCTCGAAGGCAGCCTGACCGAAGGCCTGCGTTGGTATGGCGCCTTGTCCCGGGAAACCGGTATCGAGCTGCCCAGTCGCCACCTTGGGCTGGTGCAGGCCAGCGAATTGAATGATCTGGATGCGCGTCTTGATGCCGCCGCCGAAGCGCTGGCCAGTACTTGCGAAGTGGCATTGCCGCCCGCCGTGACCTTTGCTGCGCCGCACAGCAGCGCAGTGGAGTCGTGGCTGATGGGCGTACGGATTGCCGTGGCCCATGACGAAGCCTTTGCCTTCCTCTATGGCGCCAATCTGGACCTGCTGCGGGCCATGGGCGCCGAGTTGCTGTTCTTCTCGCCGATTCGTGATCAACAGTTGCCCGAGGCCGACAGCCTGTATCTGCCTGGCGGTTATCCGGAACTGCATCACCTGACCCTGGGGGCCAACGCGCCGATGCTGGCGGCCATCCGCACCCATCATGCTGCGGGTAAACCGTTGCTCGCTGAATGCGGCGGGATGCTTTATCTGCTCGATGCCCTGACCGATGTCGAGGGCCAGCGCGCTGAACTGGTCGGATTGCTGGGCGGGGAGGCTGTGATGCAGAAGCGTCTGGCTGCCCTGGCCTTGCAGGCGGTGGAGCTGCCGGAAGGCTTGCTGCGTGGGCACACCTATCACCACTCCCTGACCAGCACCGAGTTGCAGCCGATTGCCCGTGGCGTCAGCCCCAACGGTGGACGCGGTGCCGAGGCCGTCTATCGTCTGGGGCGCCTGACTGCGTCCTACGTGCACTTTTACTTTCCCTCACATCCTCAGGCGGTTGCGGCGCTTTTCCGACCATGAGTGACCAGGCGTTCAGCACCGAAGAACGGGCAGCGGTGTACCGCGCCATTGCCGAGCGGCGGGATATGCGTCACTTCAGTGGTGGCACTGTGGCACCCGAGTTGCTTGGTCGTTTACTGCAGGCGGCGCATCAGGCCCCCAGTGTCGGCCTGATGCAGCCTTGGCGCTTTATCCGCATCAGCGATCCCGAGTTACGTCGGCAGATGCAGGTTCAGGTCGAGGAGGAGCGAATTCGCACCGCCGAGGCTCTGGGCGAACGGGCTGATGACTTCATGAAGCTCAAGGTCGAGGGTATCAACGATTGCGCCGAGGTCCTGGTCGCCGCGCTGATGGACGGCCGCGAGCGCTATATCTTCGGTCGACGGACCCTGCCGGAGATGGACATGGCGTCATTGTCCTGCGCGATCCAGAATCTGTGGCTCGCCGCCCGTGCCGAAGGTCTGGGCATGGGTTGGGTATCGCTGTTCGATCCCGAGGCGCTGGCGACGCTGCTGAATATGCCCGCCGGGGCCAAGCCTTTGGCGATTCTGTGCCTGGGGCCGGTGACCGAGTTTTATCCGGCGCCGATGCTGGTACTCGAAGGCTGGGCGCAGGAGCGTCCGCTGAGCGAGCTGCTATTTGAGAATCAATGGGGAGTGAGTCAATGAGTGTGGCGCTGCTGAGCATCGCCGGGGTGGCTCTGGATGCGCTGCTCGGCGAGCCGAAACGGTCGCACCCGCTGGTGGCGTTCGGCCGTTTCGCCGAGCGTATCGAAAAGCGCTTCAATGCTGCCGGGCGCGGCTGGCGCAGCCATGGTGTGACCGCCTGGTTTATCGCTGTGGTGCCGATCACCCTGGTGGCCACGGCCCTGAGCTGGCTGCCCTATATCGGCTGGTTGGTCGAGGTGCTGGCACTGTATTGCGCCCTTGGCCTGCGCAGCCTTGGCGAGCACGTCGAGCCGGTGGCTCAGGCTCTGCGCGCCAATGAACTGGACACGGCGCGCCAGCGGGTCGGTTATCTGGTCAGCCGCCAGACCGACGAACTGGACGCCACCGAAGTGGCCCGGGCGGCCACTGAGTCGGTACTGGAAAACGGCAGCGATGCGGTATTTGCTGCGATATTCTGGTTTGTCGTGGCCGGTGCGCCGGGCGTCGTGCTGTATCGCCTGAGCAATACCCTGGATGCCATGTGGGGTTATCGCAATGCGCGGTTCGAACGTTTTGGTTGGGCTGCGGCAAAAATCGACGACGTCCTCAACTATATTCCGGCGCGCCTGGTGGCTTTGACCTACGCGCTGCTGGGTAAGACGCGCCTGGCCATGCACTGCTGGAAGACCCAGGCGCCGCTGTGGGACAGCCCCAATGCCGGGCCGGTGATGGCGGCGGGCGCGGGCGCGCTTGGCGTCGAATTGGGTGGTGCGGCGATTTATCACGGCGAGCTGCATCAGCGACCGCAACTGGGCCGAGGCCTAGCGGCCAGCCCTGACTCCATCGAGCGAGGCTGGCAGTTGGTACAGCGCGGTGTCTGGTTGTGGTTATTGATCTTATGCCTGGGAACGGAATTCTATGCTTGAGCACGGCGGGCGTCTGAGGGCTGCGGCGCAACACTACGGTATCGCTGAGACCGAGTGGCTGGACTTGTCCACGGGCCTGGCGCCCTGGCCGTTCGAAGTCCCGCCGATTGCGCTGCGAGCCTGGGCGCGCCTGCCGGAGAATCATGACGGGCTGGAAGCCGCGGCTGCGGGCTATTACGGCACTGCGCAACTGCTGCCGGTGCCGGGCAGCCAGGCGGCGATCCAGGCCCTGCCGCGTTTGCGTCGGGCGGGCCGGGTCGGTGTGTTGTCGCCTTGTTATGCCGAGCACGCCGAGGCATGGCGCAATGGCGGCTTCCTGGTCCGTGAGCTGATGGAGGAAGAGGTCGATTACTTCATCGAGCATCTGGATGTGTTGGTGGTGGTCAACCCGAACAACCCTACCGGCTTGAAGCTGGCCCCGCAATTGTTGCTCGAATGGCACTCGCGTCTGGCCGAGCGCGGCGGCTGGCTGGTGGTGGACGAGGCCTTTATGGACGTGACCCCCGAATCGAGCCTGGTGGCCGAGGCTGATCGCAGCGGCTTGATCGTGCTGCGCTCCTTCGGCAAGTTCTTCGGCCTAGCCGGCGTACGACTGGGCTTTGTCATGGCTCAAGCATCGTTACTTAAACAACTTGAGGTCCAGATCGGGCCTTGGGCGGTCAGCGGCCCGACCCGGGAGCTTGGGCGGGTCTGCCTGCAAGACCGCGCCGCCCAGTTGCAGCAACGTCAGCGTTGCGAACAGGCGGGTACCCGGCTGTTCGAGCTGCTGAGCGAGCATGGCCTGCAACCCCAGGGTGGCTGCGCCTTGTTTCAATGGGTGCGCACGCCCCGGGCCAAGGCTCTGCATGAGTTTTGCGCCCGTCGCGGGATTCTGCTGCGACTGTTTTCCACGGGGGACAGCCATACCGACAGCCTGCGTTTTGGCCTGCCCGCCGATGAGCGCGACTGGCAGCGTATCGCCAGCGCCCTGACTGAATTCAACGGACACTCTTCATGACCACTCTGATGGTGCAAGGCACCACTTCCGACGCAGGCAAGAGCACCCTGGTGACCGCATTGTGCCGCTGGCTGACCCGCCAGGGGGTTGCCGTGGTGCCGTTCAAGCCGCAGAACATGGCGTTGAACAGCGCGGTGACGGCAGACGGTGGCGAGATCGGCCGGGCCCAGGCGGTACAGGCCCAGGCCTGTGGCTTGCAGCCTCACACCGATATGAACCCGGTGCTGCTCAAGCCCAACAGCGACACCGGCGCCCAGGTGATCATCCATGGCCGGGCGGTCACTACCATGAACGCGGTGGCCTATCACGGCTATAAAACCATCGCCATGGAAGCGGTGCTGCAATCCCATGCCCGCCTAAGTGCGCAATATCCAGTGATCATGGTTGAAGGCGCGGGGTCGCCTGCCGAGATCAATCTGCGCGCCAACGATATCGCCAATATGGGCTTTGCCGAGGCGGTGGATTGCCCGGTAATCCTCGTGGCCGATATCAATCGTGGCGGCGTCTTTGCTCATCTGGTCGGCACCCTGGAGCTGCTTGAGCCCAGTGAGCAGGCCCGGGTCAAAGGTTTTGTGATCAACCGTTTTCGCGGCGATATCGCCCTGCTGCAATCGGGCCTGGACTGGCTCGAAGCGCGCACCGGCAAACCGGTGCTCGGCGTGCTGCCTTATGTCATGGATCTGCATCTGGAGGCCGAAGATGGTCTCGATCAGCGCCAGACCGACAAGGTCGAGCAGGTGCTCAATGTGGTGGTGCCGGTCCTGCCGCGCATCAGCAATCACACCGACTTCGATCCGCTGCGCCTGCACCCACAGGTCAATCTGCAATTCGTCGGCCCCGGCCAGGCGATTCCGCCGGCCGACCTGATCATCCTGCCGGGCTCCAAGAGCGTGCGCAGCGACCTGGCTTACCTGCGCGCCAATGGCTGGGACGCGGCGATTACGCGGCACCTGCGCTACGGCGGCAAGGTTCTGGGGATTTGCGGCGGCCTGCAGATGCTCGGTGAGCAAGTCCATGATCCGCTGGGCCTTGAAGGCGCGGCGGGTTCGAGCGCCGGGCTGGGCCTGCTCGATTTGAGCACGGTGCTGGAACAAGAGAAGCAGCTGCGCAATGTGAGCGGGCATCTGCAGCTCGAAGGTGCCCAGGTCAGCGGCTACGAAATTCATGCTGGCGTGACCAGTGGCAGTGCCCTGGAGCGTCCAGCGGTCTATCTCGACGATGGCCGTTGCGATGGCGCCCAGAGCGTCGACGGGCAAATTCTCGGCACCTATCTGCATGGCCTGTTCGAAAGTCCTGCGTCCTGCACGGCATTGCTGCGCTGGGCCGGTCTGCAGAATGTACAGGCGGTGGATTATCACGCCCTGCGCGAGCGTGATATCGAGCGTCTGGCGGATTTGGTGGAAAACCATCTCGATGGTCCGCTGCTGCGCCAGCTATGCGGCCTGGAGCAAGACTGATGCTGCAACTGATCCTTGGCGGTGCGCGCTCGGGCAAGAGTCGTCTGGCCGAACGACTGGCCACTGAATCGGGTCTGGAGGTGACCTATATCGCCACCAGTCAGCCCATCGATGGCGAGCTGAACGAACGGGTGGTCTTGCATCGTCAGCGCCGCCCCGAGCACTGGGGTCTGATCGAAGAGCCACTGCAACTGGCCCGAATCCTTCGCGACAACGCCAAGGTCGGGCGCTGCCTGTTGGTGGACTGCCTGACCCTGTGGCTGACCAATCTGCTGATGCTTGAGGACGAGCCCCAGCGTCTGGCCCTTGAGCGTGACGCCCTGCTTACCTGCCTGGCCGACCTGCAGGGTGAAATCATTTTTGTCAGCAACGAGACCGGGATGGGCATCGTGCCCCTCGGCGAATTGACCCGCCGTTACGTCGACGAGGCTGGCTGGTTGCACCAGGCCCTGGCCGAGCGTTGCGAGCGGGTCGTTCTGAGCGTTGCCGGCCTGCCTCTGACTTTGAAAGGAACCGCGCTATGACTGACTCCTGGTGGCTCAAACCTGCTCAGGCGCTGAATGTACCGATGCGCGAAGCCGCGTTGGCCCGTCAGCAGCAATTGACCAAACCAACCGGCTCCCTCGGCCAGCTAGAACGGGTGGCGGTGCAATTGGCTGGCCTGCAAGGCCGGGAAAAGCCTGCTGTGGATAAGTGCTGGATCGCGATTTTCGCCGGTGACCACGGTGTCGTCGCTGAAGGCGTGTCGGCCTATCCCCAGGAAGTGACCGGGCAGATGCTGCACAACTTTATCATGGGCGGCGCGGCCATCAGCGTATTGGCCAAACAGTTGTCGGCGCAGTTGGACGTGGTCGATCTCGGCACGGTCTCGCCGCTGAATCTGCCGGGTGTTCGCCACCTGAACATTGGCGCCGGTACGGCCAACTTTGCCCAGGGTCCGGCGATGACTGTCGAGCAAGGGCTGCTGGCCATGGCGGGCGGGCGTGACAGCGTGTTGCGGGCCAAGGCCGCTGGCAGCGAGCTGTTTATCGGCGGTGAGATGGGTATCGGCAATACTGCGTCGGCCAGTGCTGTCGCCTGTTCCTTGCTGGAATGCGCAGCGCCTTTGCTGGTCGGGCCGGGCACCGGGCTGAACGCCGAAGGGATTCGCCACAAGACGGCGGTCATCGAACGTGCTCTGGCGCTGCATGCCGAACAGGCTGCGGGCGATCCGCTGCAAAGCCTGCTGTGCCTGGGCGGTTTCGAAATCGCCGCGCTGGTCGGCGCCTATCTGGCCTGTGCCCAGGAAGGCATTGCAGCCCTGGTGGACGGCTTTATCTGCAGCGTCGCGGCATTGGTGGCGGTGCGTCTGAATCCGTCCTGTCGCGAGTGGCTGTTGTTCGGCCATCGCGGTGCCGAGCCGGGCCATCGTCATCTGCTGGAAACCCTGCAGGCCGAGCCGCTGATCGATCTGGGTCTGCGTCTGGGCGAGGGCAGCGGTGCGGCGTTGGCGGTCCCACTGGTGCAGATGGCCTGCGCCCTGCACAACAATATGGCCACTTTCGCTGAAGCCGCAGTGGCGGATCGACCGGCATGACCTTGCGCCTGGACCTGTTGCGTCATGGCGAGACTGAGCTGGGCGGCGTCATGCGCGGCAGCCTCGACGACGCCTTGACCGCCACCGGTTGGGCGCAGATGCAGGCGGCGGTGGCAGAAGCCGGGCCGTGGGACCGCATTGTCAGCTCGCCGTTGCAACGTTGCGCACGTTTTGCCGAACAACTGGCCGCAAAGCAGAATCTGCCCCTGCAACTGGAGGCCGACGTGCAGGAGCTTCATTTCGGCGACTGGGAGGGGCATAGCGCCGCGCAGTTGATGGAAACCGATGCCGAGGGACTGGGGCTGTTCTGGGCCGACCCCTATGCCTTCACACCGCCCAATGGGGAGCCGGTGACAGGCTTTGCCGCGCGTGTGCTGAGTGCTGTCGAACGCCTGTATCAAGCCTGTGACGGCGAGCGGGTGCTGCTGGTCTGCCATGGCGGGGTGATGCGCCTGTTGCTGGCCCAGGCGCGCGGCCTGCCTCGTGAGCAGCTGTTGCAGGTCAGCGTCGGCCATGGCGCATTGTTGCCGCTGCGGGTCGACAGCGGCTGTGTCTTGACCGAGGGCTGATGATGTTGCCGTTCTGGATTGCCTTGCAGTTTCTCAGCAGCCTGCCGATTCGCCTGGCGGGTATGCCGTCGCCCCAGGCACTGGGTCGTTCGTTGCTGTTCTACCCGGCTGTGGGCCTGCTGTTTGGCGTCCTGTTGTTGGTGTTGAACGGCGTGCTGAGCCACACCCCGGCGTTTCTGCATGCCGCTTTGCTGCTGAGCGCGTGGGTGTTGCTCAGTGGCGGTCTGCATCTGGACGGCCTGGCCGACAGCGCCGATGCCTGGCTCGGGGGCTTCGGCGACCGTGAGCGTACCCTGAGCATCATGAAGGACCCACGCAGCGGGCCAATTGCCGTGGTCACCCTGATTCTGGTCCTCCAACTCAAGTTCGCTGCGATTCTTGCCCTGATCGACGGCGGCCACAGCATCGCTCTGTTGCTCGCCCCGGTTATCGCTCGCGGCGCCATGCTCGGGTTATTCCTGGGCACCCCTTACGTGCGCAAGGGCGGGCTGGGGCAGGCCCTGGCCGATCACCTGCCGCGCTCTTTGGGCCGACAGGTGCTGCTCGTGGGAGCGGTCGGCTGTGCGCTGATCGCGGGCCTGACCGGGCTGTTCGCCCTGTTGCTCGCCACGGCAGGTTTCTTCTGGCTGCGTCGGCTGATGCTGCGGCGCCTGGGCGGTACCACCGGCGATACCGCAGGTGCCCTGCTGGAGCTGCTGGAAGTATTGGTCCTGGCAGGACTGGCGTTGCTCTGAAGGCCAGCGTAGCGTGTCGGTCAGAAGTGAGCCTTGGAGGCCGTCATGATGATTCGCTGGATTTCCCTGCCTGTTCTTTTGCTTGCCCTGAGTGGCACCGCCCTGGCCGCTGATTGCCCGGACTTGCTCCAGGGGGAATTGCCCAAACTGCGCGCCAAGGAAAATATCGACCTGTGCAAGCGCTTCGCCGGCAAGCCCATGCTCATCGTCAATACTGCCAGCTTCTGCGGCTTCGCCCCGCAGTTCAAAGGTCTGGAAGCCTTGAACAAGCAATACAAGGGACGTGGTCTGGAAGTACTGGGTGTGCCTTCCGATGACTTCAAGCAGGAGTCCAAGGACGGCGAAGAGACCGCCAAGGTCTGCTATGTGAACTACGGCGTGACCTTCACCATGACCGAGCCACAGCCGGTGCGGGGCGCAGATGCTACCCATCTGTTCAAGGTGCTGGCCGAGCAGAGCAGCGCGCCGAAATGGAATTTCTACAAGTACGTGGTCGATCGCCAGGGCAAGGTGATTGCCAGTTTCTCCAGCGTGACCAAGCCGGATGATCCGGAGTTGCTGGAGGCGTTGGACAAGGCGATCGCTTCGAGGCCTTAGGCTCGGAGTGAGTTCGCTGCAAGCGCGCATCCGGACATGAAAAAGCCCCGAAGAACGGGGCTTTTTCTTATCCGGAAAACGGCTGGCTATCAGAAACGATAGGTAACCGAAGTACCGAAACCGTGAGCGCTGTTTTTGAAGTCAGCACTGTACGAGCCTTTGGTCGCGCTGGAATCGCGGATCTTGGCTTCGTCTTCGCGCAGGTACGAATACGCTACGTCGATGGTCAGATCGTCGGTCGGGCTCCAGCCTGCGCCGAAACTGATGGCCTTGCGGTCACCAGTAGGGATGCGTGGAGAACGGTTGACGTTGTTGGTCGGCGCCTGATCGACCGAGAGGCCGGTGCGCAGGACCCACTGCTTGTTCAACTGGTAGGACGCGCCGATGGCGTGGGCCCAGGTGTCATGCCAGTTCTGATCTTCTTTGATGGTGCCGATCGGGCCGGCAGAGCCGCCGAGTTGTACCGGAACGCCGCTGTTATTGACGGTGATGTCTTTCAGGCGGCTCCAGCGAGTCCAGGTGCTACCGGCGTAGACGGTCCACTTGTCATCAATCTTCTGGGTGATGGACATGTCCACCGACTCAGGCGTATCCAGATCCAGGTTGGCATCGTACTTCTGGCCGTTGAACGGACCGAAGCCTACGCCTTCGATCTTGGTCTTGCCGTCGAGTTTGAAGTCGATCTTGGAGTGGTAGGTCAGACCCAGGCGAGTGGTGTCGGTTGCCTGAACCAGGATACCGGCGTTGAAGCCCACAGCGGTATCGTCACCGGTGATCTTGACCTTGCCATCGTTGCGACCCGGCGTTGCCGCAGTCAGCGTTTCCGAAGTCAGGGTGCCTTCAATACGGTTGAAGGTCGGGCCGAAACCGATGGAAACCTTGTCGTTGAAGGCGTAACTGACAGTCGGCTGGAAGGTCATGACCTCAACGTGGCTTTTGTCGGCAAAGTAACGACCGGCAAAACCGTTTTCGTAGTTGGTCACTAAGCCGAACGGGGCATAGAAACCGACGCCGAATGCCCAATGCTCATCGATAGGCTTGACGTAGTAACCCATCGGAACGGCGACGAGCGGAACCATATCGCCATCGTTGCTGCCACCGAAAGTGCCGCGACCGTTATGGATATCGGTCTTGGCGTCGATGACGGCAGCGCCAACGCTGACTTCCTGACGTTTCAAACGGGACATGCCGGCAGGGTTGCCGTAGACAGTGGTGGCATCGTCAGCGCTGGAGGAGCGGCCCGCGAAACCGGTGCCCATGCCGCTGATGCTCTGTTCGTTGATGGCAAAACCGGCGGAGAAGGCTTGGGAGCAGGCTACGGACACGGCGATGCTGAGTGTGGTCTTGAGTATTGCTTTTTTCATTATTAGAACTCCTTGTTGATCACCGCGCGGAAATTACCAACATTTTTCCGGTTGCGCCAGAGCATGAATAGCCCGAGTTAAAGCGGTTTTGTAGGACAATTTGCCCAAAACGTCGCCAACTCCAGCAAACGTGCAAATTGACTGAACAGTCAGGCCGCAAGGAGTAATGGAGCAACACAAATTTGCCAGGCCGCAGTGAAGTCGCGCAGGCGTCCCTGGGGTTGAAAAACCTGGCGCCACAGGCGAGCCATGCCAAGCAGATCGTCTTCGCACGGCAAGATGGCACCCTGGGCTTCGATCATCATCCAGGCAATAGCGGTGGAGTAGCGCAGGTTGACGGTCAGTTCCAGGTGGGGGCCGTCGAGGAAGGCGTGCTGGCTGGCCAGGCCGCGGACCCGGCTGGCCAGGTCAGGGTCCAACGCCAGGTAGTTATCCCAGAGTTGTTGATGGCGGCGCTCGGGGATGCTGTACAGACCGTGGCCTCGACGGCTGTCCAGTGCCGCACCAAGGGCGGACTGGCTGGCGGCAACACCCAGCAGGAAAGACTCGGCAGAAGGTGTGTGATGGCCCAGATACTCAAGCGTAGGGCGGATCACATAACGGCACAGTTCGCTGGCAGCAATTCCCATAATACAGCCTGCTCGAAAAGGTAATGGCCGACGGACCCCAACGCATTGGCAGCGGATGGATCGGACAGAGTCCGTCGGAAGCAGCCTGGGCTGCTTGAGTTGAAGTGTAGTGTCATATTTCGAGTGTAAAGGGCTGTTTTTAAAATATTTCTCGAGATGTAGGACGTGGCATATAGCGACCAGTGATTAGGTCTGATTTTTCTGTAGGAAAAATGCGAGCAATAAAAAGCCCCGCTGATTTTGTCAGCAGGGCTCGGGCCTGGCCTGAATCCGCGTATGTCAGGCGGTCAGGGCCTGGCGCGTACGCTCGATCACGGCCTGCAGCGGCTCGGCGCTGGAGTATTGATCGGGGTACAGGCGCTCGCTATGACGGGCAATGCCGTGCTCATTGACGAGGGTGAAGCTGAAGCAGCCTTTGCGAGCGGCCATGATCAGGCAGTTCATCGGGGCGAAGGCGTGGGTGAGGGTGCGAATGGCGGCCTCGGTGTGGATATGAGTAGTCATGGTCAAGGTGTTTCCTAAAACGACACGGAACAATACCGTGCAACAATAAACGTCCCAGTAAACGCGGGCCTGTGCCTGGATAACCGAGGCATGGCGGGGCGAAGAACCTGACTGGAACAAAAACAGCCAGTTAAAGCGCGCGTTATCGTATGGCGCCTGGTCTGACTGGTAGGTACTTAGGAGGGCAGGCATCACTGCGGGAGCGAAGGTTCGACGCTCGGGGTGAAGTTCCTGATCAATTGCAGGCTGGTTCTATCAGGCCATGCTTGGTTTACCGCAGTCTTCCGGTTAGTGAGGAAGCCACTGGGCAGTGTGCATGTCTGGAAACCATCGAGGTGGTCGATCCCTTTTTGCCCACGGCTATCGTGCTGTGGATGGGACTTTTCGACCAGAATTGACTTTCAGCTTGGTACTAACGGCGGCGATGGTAATGGATCTTGCGGTGAAAGGGAAGGGGTATGTCAAAAGAAGTCAAGATAGGCTCCGATAAATCAATACGGTCATTGCTGCCGACAGAGACCACCCCAGCAAGTAGGCGGGTACGGTCATGCGCCAGGAACGTCGTTGCTCGATCAGACGCATGACGTCGCCCACGCGGTTGATTCGGCCTTCGCCGAGATCGACGCTGATCATCAGCGCCATGATCGTCGCTGATAGGACGATGGTTGCGGCGAAAATCGCGCCGTCGGGGCTGGGCAGTTTCAGGCTGATGGCCATCGCGACGATACCGACAACTACTAACAGCAGGGCAAAGGCCAGGATGTCTCTCATGGACGCGGTGATCCGCCAATGGACTAGTCGGGCAGTGTGGCTGCCTGGAGGCTGCTTGACCAGATGATCAGGCAATCTTCAATCGCTGCGGTTCAGGATCGAGGCGACCGATTTATTTCAGCACGAGCCCGAAGGCCCCGCTCTGATTGCGATTGAGTCGCGTCAAGGGCTGTTTTTGTCGGTGCATTTGCGGCTCTTATAGCCACTGGGAATTGACTTGTGCACATTAGCCGGACAAGCTGCCATGTCACTGTCATATACAGCCCTAAGAGCTTGATTTTTGGTGGTGAATTATTAAGTCAATGAAAAACATCGCTTTTTTTTGTTGGTGAAAAAATCGTCAGTTTGAACGCAGGCCCCATTCTACGTGCGTTTGCGCGGGTTAAAGGGGGGTTGTCCACTGAGTTATCCACAGCTTCTGTGGATTGTCCCGCGCGCTTGCTCTAGCCCGCGCCTGTCAGTCTGTTACTTATCCCGTCTTCTGGTTATTTTGCGTCGCATAATGCCGCGAGCATGAATTCGATCATCTGGAGTTTCTATGGCACTGGATCTGACCAGTCTCTTGTTGGGGCTGGCCGCCGCAGCCCTGCCTTTATTGTTCCTGGCTTGGCAACTGCAGCGTCGTCTGGCTCAGCGCCAGGCCGAATCGGCGCTGCTTGACGAGCGTTTGAGCACGGCGCGCATGGCTCAGGACGGTCTCAACGCCCAGCTCGATGCCAGTCGCGATGAAATCAGCGACTTGAGTCAGGCCAACAGTGCCAGGCTCGCGGAGCTGGCCGCGTTGCGCCGAGAAGTGGAGTTGCAGCGTCAGGCCCACGATGATTCCCGGGATGCCCTGGACAGCCTGAATGCCGAGCGGATCGACAAGGACGCCGAGCTGAGGCGTCTGGACGCCCGCTGCGCGTCCCTGGCTGCCGAGCTGCGTGAGCAGCAGGAAAGTCATCAGCAGCGTCTGACCGACCTGCAGGGCTCGCGCGACGAACTGCGCGCCCAGTTCGCCGAGCTGGCGGGCAAGATATTTGACGAGCGTGAGCAGCGGTTTGCTGAAACCAGCCAGCAACAGTTGGGGCAACTGCTCAACCCGCTCAAAGAGCGTATTCAGTCGTTCGAAAAACGCGTTGAAGAGAGTTATCAGCAGGAAGCCCGTGAGCGCTTCTCACTGGGCAAGGAGCTGGAGCGTCTGCAGCAACTGAACCAGCGTTTGAGCGATGAAGCCACCAACCTGACCCGTGCCCTGAAAGGCCAGAAGACTCAGGGTAACTGGGGGGAGTTGATTCTCGAGCGCGTACTGGAGCACGCCGGGCTCGAAAAGGGCCGTGAGTACCAGACCCAGGTCAGCCTGCAGGGCCCCGATGGCGAGCGCTTCCAGCCCGATGTGCTGATCATGCTGCCGGGTGACAAACAGGTGGTGGTGGATGCCAAGGTCAGTCTGACGGCTTATCAACAATACGTTTCGACCGACGATACGGTGCTGGCCCAGGCGGCTTTGAAGCAGCACGTATTGTCGCTGCGCAATCATGTCAAAGGTCTGTCCGGCAAGGATTACAAACGCCTGGAAGGCCTGCACAGTCTGGATTTCGTCTTGCTCTTCGTGCCGATCGAAGCCGCGTTCTCGGCAGCCCTGCAAGCTGAGCCGACACTGTTTCAGGAGGCTTTCGACCGGAGCATCGTGATTGTCAGCCCGACCACATTGCTCGCGACTCTGCGAGTGATCGACAGCCTGTGGAAGCAGGAGCGCCAGAGCCAGAACGCCAGGGAAATCGCCGAGCGTGCCGGCTGGCTCTACGACAAGTTCGTGTTGTTCATTCAGGACCTCGATGAGGTGGGTAACCGTCTCCAGCAACTGGATAAGGCCTACGCCGCAGCACGCAATAAGCTGACGGACGGGCGCGGCAACCTGGTCAGCCGCAGTGAGCAGCTCAAGCTACTGGGTGCCCGTGCCAGCAAAAGCCTGCCTACCGAGTTGCTTGAGCGAGCTCTGACTGATGACGATGGTAATCAACCATTGTGAGGGAATTTGGACGTTTTTAATGAGGTTTTGTATACAGTTTATAGTCAGCTTTTCGCTCAAACAAAAAACGCACCTTTTATAGGCAATACTGCACTAGCAACGAGCATTTACGGTTAAAAACCATAGTCTCAAAGCGCCATTGCCCTAAGTAAACCCCTCTCAAGAATGCGGTTTGGCGGCCGTTTCACTCCCTGAAAAAGCAGAATGGCACGCATTCTGCGTATCAATTCGTATACAACCAGTAGCGACTCCCGTACGCACTCTGTTTTACAGCCAGTTACGGGACGTTGCTCATCCTCTCAGGGAGATATGCGATGACCGAGCCAATGCCCAAGGGTTACAGCCCCCGCCTATATAACGAAGACCTGGGGCCTGTGCCGCAGACGTGGAGTTGGTACAACATTTTCGCCTTCTGGATGAGCGACGTGCACAGCGTGGGCGGTTACGTCTTCGCCGCCAGCCTGTTCGCCCTGGGGCTGGCCAGTTGGCAGGTGCTGATCGCCTTGCTGGCCGGGATCTGCATCGTGCAACTTGTGGCAACCCTGGTGGCCCGTCCGAGCCAGAAGGCCGCAGTGCCATACCCGGTGATCTGCCGCTTGGCCTTTGGTGTGTTCGGGGCCAACGTCCCCGCAGTCATTCGCGGCCTGATCGCGGTGGCCTGGTACGGCGTACAGACCTATCTGGCCTCCAGTGCCCTGATCATCGTGGTACTGCGTTTTCTCCCTCAGATGGCGGTGTACAACGAGCCTCACTTTGCTGGCCTTTCTTACCTGGGCTGGTTCGGTTTCCTGGGGCTGTGGGTAGTGCAGGCGTTGGTATTCTGGACCGGCATGAACTCGATCAAGCGTTTCATCGACTGGGCAGGTCCGGTGGTTTATGCGGTGATGTTTCTGCTGGCGGGCTGGATCGTCTGGAAAGCGGGTTGGAGCAATATCAGCTTTACCCTGTCGGAAAAATCCTTGACGGGTTGGCAGGCGGTATCCCAGATCATCATGGCCACGGCTCTGGTGGTGTCGTATTTCTCGGGTCCTACTCTGAACTTCGGCGATTTCAGTCGCTATGCCCGGACCATGGCTGACGTCAAACGCGGCAATTTCTGGGGCCTACCGGTGAACTTCCTGGCATTTTCCCTGGTGACCGTGGTTATCGTCTCCGGCACCTTGCCAATCTTCGGTGAAATGCTGCATGACCCGATTGCTACCGTGGCCCGTATCGATAACGACGTGGCGGTGCTGCTCGGAGCCTTTGCCTTCGTGACCGCGACCATCGGTATCAATATTGTCGCCAACTTTGTCTCGCCGGCCTTTGACTTCGCCAACGTCGCACCCAGCAAGATCAGCTGGCGTGCCGGTGGCATGATTGCCGCCGTGGCGTCGATCTTCATTACCCCGTGGAACCTGTTTAATAACCCGGAAGTGATCCACTACACCCTGGATATCCTCGCGGCCTTCATCGGCCCGCTGTTCGGCATCCTGCTGGTGGACTATTACCTGATCAAGAAGCAGCAGATCGATGTTGATGCGCTGTTCAACGATGGCCCGAGCGGGCGCTACTGGTACACCAATGGCGTCAACTGGACAGCGGTCAAGGCGCTGGTACTGGCGGCCATTATCGGTGTGGCGATTACCTTTACCCCGGCGTTGCAACCCGTGGCCAACTTCTCTTGGTTTACCGGCTGTCTGCTGGGTGGGCTGTTCTTCTTCGTCATGGCGCGTCGCAGCCAGGCCCATGAAGGCAGTGCCCTGGCCCCGGCAATCATTAACTGATTCCCATTGCCCTGCGGGCGTTCTGTCCGCAGGGCACCGCGTCGTAAGAAAGTTTGCCGTTGGTCGCACGATCACGCACTGGCGTTCTACAAGCTGTCACATTAAGGCATGAAATATTTCCCCGCGACGTCCGGTAGCAGGCGTAAAGTGCGGGATAGCACTATGATTTCCAGGGCAGGATTTCGAAGTTGATGTCCGTGTATTTCCCCAAGGGGGCCTTATGAACGACAAATTGCAAGAATGGCTGCATGATCTGGGTGTTGCCTTGGGCTTGATCGAACCACCCAAGCTGCAACCGATCCCCGTGCGAACCGACGACGACCGACGTCGCCAACGCCGCTGACACTTATCCTTTCTTCCTAGCGCGCCGCTTTGCCCGTCTGGCGGTGCGCGCACGTCCTTCATGCTTCTGCGCATGAGTGGATCCTTCCGGCTGCTCTTCCCGCCGCATCAGCACGATCAAGTCGACCAGCGTGGGTAATGTCACATGGTCTGGCGCATCGCCTGCGCGCTTGCGTATTGCATCTGGAAAGACAAAGCCAAACTCGCTGCCCAGCCTGAGCAACAGCTTTTCCACATCGTCATCGTCCAGGGCCAGGTCCTTGAAGGTTGAGTCTTCGTGGATGGCGGTTTTGTCGACCAGAATGATGCCCAATGTGTCGAACACCCTCTGTTTGATTTCCTCGCGGTTCATGCAAACCCCGGTCGCGGCTATTCGCAGGCTAGACCCTACTGCCGAAAAACGGAGGGAGAGATAGTCAAGATTAGTTCAAACCGCTGGCTGAGGCGCGCGCAGGCGCTGGACGGAGGGGATTCAAACACGGTGTAACAATTTAATTGGAGTGGGGTTCTGTAGGCGCCGCCCAAGGCTGCGCAAGCGATGGATCAGGTAAGCCCATTTGTTGTAGGACCGGCTTTAACCGGGAGGGCGTCATTATCAATACATTTGTATCGATTGTTATACTGCCCTCCCGGCTAAAGCCGGTCCTACGGCTGTGCCGGATAATTAACGATGCGCAACACCCGGCAAGACACAGAGCATTTCGTACAGCAGGTTGGCCCCCAGCAGAGACGTGTTGCCGGTGGTGTCGTAAGGCGGTGAGACCTCCACCAGGTCGCAACCGATCAGGTCCAGGCCCTGACAGCCGCGGATGATTTCGATGGCCTGAATGGTGGTCAGACCGCCAATTTCCGGTGTGCCGGTACCTGGTGCCCAGGCCGGGTCGATGCCGTCGATATCGAAGCTCAAATAGACCGGGCCGCCACCGACTTTCTCGCGTACCTGGGCCATCAGCGGCTCAAGGGATTTGTGCCAGCATTCTTCGGCCTGAACCACGCGGAAACCCTGTTTGCGGCTCCAGTTGAAGTCTTCAGCGGTGTAGCCCTGGGCGCGCAAACCGATCTGTACCACGCGGTCGCAATCGAGCAGGCCTTCTTCCACCGCGCGGCGGAAAGTGGTGCCGTGGGCGATCTTCTCGCCGAACATATGATCGTTGACGTCGGCGTGGGCATCGATATGCACCAGCCCGACCTTGCCGTGTTTCTTGTGGATGGCCCGCAGGATCGGCAGGGTGATGGTGTGGTCGCCGCCCAGGGTCATGGGAATGACGCCGTGTTCGAGGATCTCGTCGTAAGCTTCTTCGATGATGCGTACGGCGTCGAGCAGATTGAAGGTGTTGATCGCCACGTCACCGATATCCGCTACCGACAGCGAGTCGAAAGGCGCGGCGCCGGTGGCCATGTTGTAGGGGCGGATCATCACCGATTCAGCGCGGATTTCCCGCGGGCCGAAGCGGGTGCCGGCGCGCAGCGAGGTGCCGATGTCCAGCGGTACACCGACAAAGGCGGCATCCAGGCCTGCGGCGCTCTGCAGATGGGGCAGGCGCATCATGGTGGCGATACCGGCGAAGCGCGGCATTTCGTTGCCGCCCAGTGGTTGGTGAAAAATCTTTTCCACGGGATTGCCTCAGCATGGTTTGGATAGAGGCGATTCTGCGAAGCGGGGGGCGGGGAAGGAATCCCAAGGAGCAAATAATCAGTTTAGAAATTTCTGAACTGATGCCGCCGGACGCTGCTGCACATGGGTATTGTGGTTAGAATGAACGGCCCTTTCTTGTTGCTCTATACCTCGCAGGACCTCCATGGCCAGTGCTCTACCCGATCTGAAATTGCTGCGCATTTTTGTCAGCGTGGTCCGCCATCAGGGGTTCGCCAGTGCCCAGCAGGAACTCAACCTGTCGACTTCGGCCATTAGTACCTACATGAGCCAGCTCGAGGCGGCCCTGGGTATTGTCCTGTGTCATCGCGGCCGTGGCGGCTTCAGCCTGACCAGCAAAGGCGAGCTGTTCCATCAGGAAACCCTGCGCCTGTTAGGCGAGCTGGAGGGCTTCGAGCTCTATGCGGCGGCTCTGAAAGGCGAATTGCGCGGCACCCTCAACCTCGGCGTGCTCGATTCCACCGTCAGTGACCGGGCCTTGCCCTTCGCCGAGGTGATTGGTGCCTACAGCGAAGAGCATCCGGCGGTGCACTTGCATTTGTCGGTGATGAGTCCTTATGAGCTGCAACTGGGGGTGCTGGACAATCGTCTGGACCTGGCCATTGGTTCGTTTTCCACGCGCATGAATGGCCTGCTGTATCAGCCGCTGTATCGCGAACAGCACTGGTTGTATTGCAGTAATCGCCATCCGCTGTTCAATGAACGGCGCATTCCCGAGCCATTGATTGCCCAGCAGCGCATGGTCGGCCGTGGCTACTGGAGCCAGGCCGAGCTGGCGCGCCATGGCTTCAAGCACAGTGCGGCGACGGTGGAAAGTATGGAGGCGCAGCTGATTCTGGTGCTCTCAGGGGCTTATATCGGTTATCTGCCGGAGCATTACGCTCAGGCCTGGGTCGATTCCGGCCATCTGCGGGTATTGCTGCCCGCTACCTTCGGTTATCAGGCGCCGTTTTCCATGATCGTGCGTCGGGGGCGCAGCCGGGAGCCGCTGATCCAGACGTTTCGCGACCTGCTCAAAGCGCAGCTCAATCCGGTCTGAGGAAGGTTTCGATGTCCCGTGCTCGCTGTGAACGTTGCCTGCGCCCGCAAAGCCACTGCCTGTGTGCGCTGATTCCCTCCCTGGACAGTCGCACTCGGGTATTGGTATTGCAGCACCCGAGTGAAGTCAATCACGCCCTCAATACTGCGCGCCTGGCGACCCTGGGCCTGCGTAACGCGCAGTTGCGAGTGGGGGAGGTGTTCGAGGATCTGCCGCAATTGCTCAATCAGCCGGGCTATCAGGCGCGCCTGCTGTTTCCCGGTGAGCAGGCACAACCCTTGATCGCTGATGGCGCCGAGAGCCTGCCGACCTTATTAGTGGTTCCGGATGGCACCTGGCGCAAGGCGCGCAAGTTGCTGCATTGCAATCCGCTGTTGGCAGCGCTGCCACGGGTCACGCTGGGAGAGGTTGGGGTGTCGCGCTATCGCCTGCGCAAGGCACCGGATGCCGAGGCCTTGTCGACGCTGGAAGCCATCGTTCATGCCTTGCAGGCGCTGGAGGCGCCGACTTCATTTGCCGCGTTGCTGCGGCCTTTCGAGGCGTTGATCGAGGGTCAGATTGCGGCTATGGGTGAGGACACCTATAGCCGTAATCATGCGCGGATGAAGCAATCTTCAACTGACTGAACCTGGTCCGTTGGAGCAAGGCTTGCCCGCGAAAGCCTCGACGCGGTATGCCGGATACACCGCGTTGCCTGAATCGCGGGCAAGCCCGGCTCCAACGTGTTGTGCAGGGATCAGCCGTTACTGCCCGCTTCCAGCATATTCTCCGGACGCACCCACTCTTCAAACTGCGCATCGGTCAGGAAACCCAGTTGCAAGGCCGCTTCACGCAGGGTCAGGCCCTCGCTGTAGGCTTTCTTGGCGATCTGCGCCGACTTGTCATAGCCGATATGCGGATTGAGGGCGGTCACCAGCATCAGGCCGCGCTCAAGGTGCTCGGCCATCTTCTCGGCGTCCGGCTCCATGCCCGCGACACAATGTTCGTTGAAGTTGCTGCAGCCATCGCCCAGCAATCGGATCGATTGCAACAGGTTATGGATGATCACCGGCTTGTACACGTTCAGTTGCAGGTGGCCCTGGCTGGCGGCGAAACCGATGGTGACGTCGTTGCCCATGACCTGCAGGGCGAGCATCGACAGGGCCTCGCACTGAGTCGGGTTGACCTTGCCGGGCATGATCGAGCTGCCAGGTTCGTTGGCTGGCAGCTTAACCTCGGCCAGACCCGCACGCGGGCCCGAGCCCAGCAGGCGCAGGTCGTTGGCGATCTTCATCAGGGTTGTAGCGAGAGTTTTCAGGGCGCCGGACAGGGCGGCAATCGGCTCGTGGCCGGCCAGGGCGGCGAATTTGTTCGGCGCGGTGACGAACGGCAGCCCCGACAGCGCAGCCAGTTCAGCGGCGATGGCCTCGGCGAAGCCCTTCGGTGAGTTCAGCCCGGTGCCGACGGCGGTGCCGCCCTGGGCCAGTTCATAAATGGCCGGCAGGGTGGCGCGGATGGCTTTGTCGGCGTATTCGAGCTGGGCAACGAAGCCCGAGAGTTCCTGACCGAAGGTGATCGGCGTGGCATCCATCATGTGGGTGCGGCCGGTCTTGACCAGTTTCATGTGGCGCGCCGATTGCTCGGCCAGGCCGCTGGACAGCTCGGCAATAGCGGGCAGCAGGTGGCTGGTCACGGCCTGGGCGGCAGCGATATGCATGGCCGTAGGGAAGCAGTCGTTGGAGCTCTGGGAACGGTTGACGTGGTCGTTCGGGTGCACCGGCGACTTGCCGCCGCGACCCTGGCCAGCCAGCTCATTGGCGCGACCGGCGATCACTTCGTTGACGTTCATGTTGCTCTGGGTGCCGCTGCCGGTCTGCCAGACCACCAAGGGGAACTGTGCGTCGAGCTGGCCGCTGAGCACTTCATCGGCAGCCTGTTCGACCAGGCGGGCGATATCGCCAGGCAGATCGCCATTGCGGTTATTGACCCGCGCGGCGGCCTTCTTGACCAGTGCCAGGGCGTGCAGCACCGGCACCGGCATGTGTTCCTGACCAATGGCGAAGTTGATTAACGAGCGTTGGGTCTGGGCCCCCCAATAGGCGTCCTCGGGGACATCGATCGGACCAATGCTGTCTGTTTCAATACGGCTCACTGGATTCACTCCTGAAAAGTTGAACGTGCAGTTTAGGCGTTCTTGAGCGGTTTGGGTTCAATTTTGAGAATGATTTGCATCACCAATAAGGCCGGGGGCTTGAGCGCTTTGGGTTCATGGGCGCAGAATGGTCGGCCTTGGGGTAATGCCTCGCCTGCTATAAAGGAAACTCGATGACCCGTCTTCGTGCTATTTGTGCTGCGGTGGTTCTGGCTTGTGCCAGCGGCCAGGTTCTTGCCGATGCTGCCAGCCAAAATGCCAATGCAGAAACATTCCTCAAGTTGGTGCACGCCGACAAACTGGCCACCCCGGCCTACATGCAAGTACAGCAGATGTTCAACCAGCGTTTCGCCGAGGCCAACGGTACCGACGCGAAAAAGGCCGTGCTGGAAACCTACCAGGCCAAGGCCAGTGCCGCTCTGGACCAAGCCATCGGCTGGGACAAGCTCAAGCCTGACATGGTCAAACTCTACGCCTCTGCGTTCAGCGAAAGCGAGCTGAAAGATCTGGTGGCTTTCTACCAGTCGCCGCTGGGCCAAAAAGTCCTGGCGACTTCGCCGGTACTGGGTCAGAAATCTATCCAGATGACCCAGGAAAAACTCCAGGTCGCCGGTCCCGTGGTCGACAAGCTGCTGGACGATATGACCGCCCAGCTCAAGCCTGCTGCCGCGCCTGCCAAGGCAACCAAGAAGCCCTGATTGAGCGAAATCTGTCATGACCATGCAAACGCGTATCGAGTCGGCTCTTGCCGTGTTTCAACCGGTTTACCTGCATGTGCTCGATGAGAGCCACATGCACAGCCGTGGCGAGCAGACCCACTACAAGGCGACCGTGGTCAGCGAACAGTTCGAGGGGCTCAGCTCCGTCAAGCGCCACCAGAAGGTCTACGGCCTGCTCGGTGGCCTGATGGGCGAGTTCCACGCTCTGGCGCTGCACACTTATACGCCTGAAGAGTGGGCGAAGACCGGTGCGGCCCCGGCATCACCGACCTGTGCCGGTGGGCACTGATCGGGCTGCCTGCAACGCTCCGGTTTTTGCTAGAATCCGCAACGCGCCGCGACCCGGCGCGTTTTTTATTGGCTTTTTTTCGATCCGGTAGGCCCTTTGCGAGGGTCACCACCTGGAGTTACACATGTCCGAAGCACCCGTCACGGCGCCTATCGTTGTTGCCGCGCTGTACAAATTCGTCACCCTTTCCGATTACGTTGAACTGCGTGAGCCGCTGTTGCAGGCCATGGTCGACAACGCTATCAAGGGCACCCTGCTGATTGCCGAAGAGGGCATCAATGGCACGGTTTCCGGCAGCCGCGAAGGTATCGATGGCCTGCTGGCCTGGTTGAAGCTGGATCCGCGCATGATCGATATCGATCACAAGGAGTCCTACTGCGACGAGCAGCCGTTCTATCGGACCAAGGTCAAGCTGAAGAAAGAAATCGTCACCCTGGGCGTGCCCGGCGTCGATCCGAACAAGGCCGTGGGCACTTATGTCGAGCCCAAGGACTGGAACGCCCTGATCACCGACCCTGAAGTGCTGCTGATCGATACGCGCAACGACTACGAAGTGTCCATCGGCACCTTCGAAGGCGCCATCGATCCCAAGACCACCAGCTTTCGCGAGTTTCCGGAGTACATCAAGGCGCACTTCGACCCGGCCGTACACAAGAAGGTGGCGATGTTCTGCACCGGTGGCATCCGCTGTGAGAAAGCTTCCAGCTATATGCTCGGCGAGGGCTTCGAAGAGGTCTACCACCTCAAGGGCGGGATTCTCAAGTACCTGGAAGAGGTTCCAGAGCAAGAGAGCCAGTGGCGCGGCGACTGTTTCGTTTTCGATAATCGCGTCACCGTGCGCCACGATCTCAGCGAAGGCGACTACGATCAGTGTCACGCCTGCCGCACCCCGATCAGTGTCGAAGAGCGCGCCAGCGAACACTATTCGCCCGGCATCAGTTGCCCGCACTGCTGGGATAGCCTGAGCGAGAAGACCCGCCGCAGCGCCATCGATCGGCAGAAGCAGATCGAACTGGCCAAGGCGCGCAACCAGCCCCATCCGATCGGCTATAACTATCGTCAAAACGAGGCCTGAGCCATGTCCGACCGCCTGCTTTATATAATGGACCCGATGTGTTCATGGTGCTGGGGGTTCGCGCCAGTCGCCGAGGCCCTGGTGCAGCAGGCGAGGGCAGCGGGCTTTCCGCTGCATCTGGTCATGGGTGGGTTGCGCACCGGTAGCGGTGCGGCACTGGATCCATCGACCCGGCGCTACATCCTCAATCACTGGCAGGCGGTGCATGAAGCGACCGGCCAGCCGTTTCGCTTCGATGATGCGTTGCCCGACGGCTTCGTTTACGACACTGAGCCGGCTTGTCGCGCGGTGGTCACTGCCCGCTCTTTTGATGAGGACATTGCCTGGGCCCTGGTCAAGCGGATTCAGGAAGCGTTTTACCGCGACGGCCGTGATGTGACCCAGGCCTCAGTCCTCGCCGAGCTGGCGGAACAGGCCGGTCTGCCGCGTATCGAATTCGCCGAAGCCTTCGACAGCGCCGCACAGTTGGCGGATACCGCTGCAGATTTTGCGTGGGTACAGGACCTGGGCATCGCCGGTTTCCCGACCCTGCTGGCCGAGCGTAATGGTCAGCTGGCATTGCTGACCAACGGCTATCAACCGTTGGATGAATTGGCGCCGCTGCTCGGGCGCTGGCTGGAGCGTGCCGTCAGTGCCTGATGGATCGATCCCGCCAGCAGCACCTCGCGACCGCCTGAACTGGGCGCAGATTCGCCAGTTGGTCATGCGCCACAAAAAAGCCCTGTGGATCGCCAACGGCGTGGCGGTACTGGGCACCCTGTGCAGCGTACCGATCCCGTTGCTGCTGCCGTTGCTGGTGGACGAAGTGCTACTGGGCCACGGCGACTCGGCCCTGCGCTTCATGAATCACCTGTTGCCCGACAACCTGCAGAAGGCTGCCGGGTATATCGGCCTGATGCTGTTGTTTACCTTTTGTCTGCGCCTCAGTGCCCTGGTGTTCAACGTGGTTCAGGCGCGGCTGTTCGCGCGGTTGGCCAAGGACATCGTCTACCGTATCCGCGTGCGCCTGATCGAGCGCCTCAAGCGTATTTCCCTGGGTGAATACGAAAGCCTGGGCAGCGGAACGGTGAGCGCGCACTTGGTCACCGATCTCGATACCCTCGACAAATTCATCGGCGAAACCCTCAGCCGCTTCCTGGTCGCCATGCTGACCCTCACCGGCACGGCGACCATCCTGATCTTCATGCACTGGAAGCTGGCGTTGCTGATCCTGTTGTTCAACCCCCTGGTGATCTACGCCACGGTGCAGTTGGGTAAACGGGTCAAGCACCTGAAGAAACTGGAGAACGACAGCACGTCGCGCTTTACCCAGGCCCTCACCGAGACCCTGGAAGCGATTCAGGAAGTGCGCGCCAGTAATCGCCAGGGTTTCTTCCTTGGCCGGCTCGGCCTGCGGGCCAAGGATGTGCGCGATTACGCCATCGCCTCACAATGGAAAAGCGATGCCTCAAGCCGCGCCAGTGGCCTGTTGTTCCAGTTCGGCATCGATATCTTCCGCGCCGTAGCGATGCTTACGGTGCTGTTCTCTGATTTGTCCATCGGCCAGATGCTCGCGGTGTTCAGTTACCTGTGGTTCATGATCGGCCCGGTCGAGCAGTTGCTGAACCTGCAATACGCCTATTACGCGGCGGGCGGTGCCCTGAGCCGGATCAACGAGCTGCTGGCTCGGGAAGATGAGCCGCAGTATGTCGGTGGCGCCGATCCCTTTGCCGGTCAGACCACGGTGGGCATCGATATTCGCGAGCTGAGCTTTGCCTATGGCGAGGTGCAGGTGCTTGATCAATTGAACCTGTCGATTGCGCCCGGTGAAAAGGTTGCGATTGTTGGCGCCAGCGGTGGCGGCAAGAGCACCCTGGTGCAACTGCTGCTGGGGCTGTACACGGCTCAGTCCGGGGCCATCAGCTTCGGCGGCGAGACCCAGCAAGACATCGGTCTGGAAACCATTCGCGACAACGTTGCCGTGGTGCTGCAACACCCTGCGTTGTTCAACGACAGCGTGCGCGCCAACTTGACCATGGGCCGCGAGCGCAGCGATGAAGCCTGCTGGCGTGCCCTTGAGATCGCGCAGCTGGAGGCGACCATTCGTGCCTTGCCTGATGGCCTGGACAGTATCGTCGGACGTTCCGGTGTACGGCTGTCTGGCGGCCAGCGCCAGCGCCTGGCGATTGCCCGGATGGTCTTGGCCGAGCCCAAGGTGGTGATTCTCGACGAAGCCACGTCGGCTCTGGATGCCGCCACCGAATACAACCTGCATCAGGCCCTGGCGCGCTTTCTCAGTGCGCGCACGACGCTGATCATTGCCCACCGTCTATCGGCGGTGAAACAGGCCGATCGGGTGCTGGTATTCGATGGCGGCCGCATCGCCGAGCAGGGTGGTCATCAGCAACTGATCGCCGATGGCGGGCTCTACGCCAAGCTTTACGGGCACTTGCAGCAGATCTAAGTGGCACTTTGATTCTTGCCCTGACATGGGTTGGATACCCGGGTGCTGCATGCCTGCCTGGGCAGTGTGTCAAATTCGATAAAAAGGGCCCTCCACTTCGCGCAATTGTCCTAGGCTCATTGCTCAGGACCAGCTGTCGGAAGGGAGCCCATGAAGTCAGAACGGATCTTTGCCACCCCTAGTCTGCTGGGCATCGTATGGCCGTTCATTGCCGTGATCCTGTTCCAGACCCTGCTGGGCTGCGTCAGCCTCTACACCCTCAGCGGCGTGCGCAGCTATGTCGCCGGGGAAAGCCTGTGGTCCAAGGGCCAGAAAGACGCCATCTATTACCTGTCGCTGTATGCCAGCAGCCGGAATGAGGCCGACTACCTGCGTTATCGCCAGGCCATGGCCATCACCCAGGGCGACCATGATTTCCGCATGGCCCTGGAACAGAAAACCCCTGATCTCGACGCCGCACGCGCGGGCATCCTGCAAGGCGGCAACCATCCGGGGGATGTGCCGGGGCTGATCTGGCTGTATCTGAACTTCCGTAACCTGACCTATATGCGCACCGCCATCGGCCATTGGCAGATTGGCGACGAATACATGCTGCGCCTGGATCACCTTGCCCATGACATGCACGGGCGTATCACCGCCAATCAGGCAAGTCCGGCCGATCTGCTCGACTGGCGCGAGCAGATCGTTGCTATCAATGAGGGTGTCACGCCCGCCGCACGAGCGTTTAGTGATGCTCTGGGCGAGGGCTCACGGGCGATCCTGCGGGCATTGCTGCTGTTCAATCTATTGACGGCGATCGGCCTGATTCTTCTGGCCCTGCGCCATACCCACAAGCTGCTGGCCCAGCGCCGGGCTTTTGCCGATGCCTTGCAGCTGGAAAAGGATCGCGCACAAACCACCCTGCAATCCATCGGTGATGCGGTGATCACTACGGATGTCGCTGGGGCCATCGTCTATATGAACCCCGCCGCTGAAAGCATGACCCGCTGGACCCACGCCCAGGCGCTCGGTTTGCCTTTGGCGGCGCTGTTCAACCTGCTCGACGAGAATGATCAGCGCGAAGGCTCGACCCTGGTCGAGCATATTCTGGCAGGCAAGCTGGGCGCGGGCAGTGAGCATTTCAAATCGATCCAGCGCCTTGATGGCACCACGGTGGCGGTGGCGCTGGTCGGCTCGCCCATCCGTACCGAGGAGGGCGCCAGCGGCACGGTACTGGTTCTGCATGACATGACCCGGGAACGCCAATACATTGCCAACCTGTCGTGGCAGGCCAGCCATGATGCGCTGACCGGGCTGGCCAATCGTCGCGAGTTCGAGTTTCGACTGGAACGGGCTCTGGAATATCAGTTGGTAGAACCGGGACGGCACTCGCTGATGTTTCTCGATCTGGACCAGTTCAAGCTGGTCAACGACACCAGCGGCCATGCGGCCGGGGACGAGTTGCTGCGGCATATTTGTGCGGTGTTGCAACAATGCCTGAGTGAAGGCGACACCCTGGCACGGTTAGGGGGCGATGAATTTGGTGTGCTATTGCCCAACTGTTCACCGCAGATCGCCGAAAAAATGGCCGAGGTGCTGCGCCAGTCCGTGCAGACCCTGCAGTTTGTCTGGAAAGGCCGGCCCTTCGTGACCACGGTCAGCATCGGCCTGGTCCATGGCTCGCCGGCCTTGGCGACTTTGGAAGCCAGCCTGCGGGCAGCGGACATGGCCTGTTACATGGCCAAGGAAAAGGGCCGCAACCGGGTGCAGGTCTATCACCCTGATGACTCTGAACTGTCCAGTCGCTTCGGCGAAATGGCCTGGATTCAACGCCTGCACATGGCCCTGGAGGAGAACCGTTTCATCCTGTATGCCCAGGCCATTGCGCCCCTGGACGATAATCCGGAGCATGCCCACGGGCATGTGGAAATTCTCCTGCGCCTGCGTGATGAAACCGGGCGTATCATCCTGCCCGACAGTTTCATTCCCGCCGCCGAGCGCTACGGCATCATGAGCTCTCTGGATCGCTGGGTGGTACGCAGTGTGTTCCGGGTGATTGCCAAGTGCTTGCGCGAGGGGCATGCCGGGCCCAAGGCCACCTGCGCGGTCAATTTGTCCGGCGCCAGTGTTGGCAATGATGAGTTTCTCGAGTTCCTGCGCCAGCAGTTCAAGACCTTCGGCATTCCGCCGCATATGATTTGTTTCGAGATCACTGAGACCGTGGCCATCGCCAACCTGGGCAGCGCAATTCGCTTTATCAACGAGTTGAAAGCTCTGGGCTGTTACTTCGCTCTTGATGATTTCTGCGCAGGTATGTCGACCTTTTCCTACCTCAAGCATCTGCCGGTGGACTACCTGAAAATCGACGGCAGCTTCGTCAAGGACATGCTCGATAACCCCATCAACCGGGCCATGGTCGAGGTGATCAACCATATTGGCCATGTGATGGGTAAGCGGACCATCGCCGAGTTTGTCGAAACCCCACAGATCGAGGCGGCTTTACAGGAGATCGGTGTCGATTTTGCTCAGGGCTATCTGATCGAAAAACCCCGGCTGTTCACCTGCGAATGCCTGCACGCGCGGCCGGCGCGGCCGGTGACCAGGCTGGCCAGCGTGCCGGGGGCATTCGGTTGAGGCTTAGCCGGCCATGCTCAGGCGATTGCGTCCGCCGCGCTTGGCGACGTACAGCGCGCTGTCGACCCGGCGCAGCAGGCTGTCGGCGGACTCGGCAGGCAGCAGCGTTGCGCAACCGAGGCTGATGGTCAGCTCTACCGGGCGCCCTACTGCCGGGTGAATCAGGGTCTGGGCGGCCTTGCGCAGGCGTTCACCGAGCATTGCCGCAGTGTCACGGCCGGTGTCGGCGAGGACGACGAGGAATTCTTCGCCGCCGAAGCGGAACACCTGATCGCAATTACGCAGCTGCGCCTTGAGTGTGTTGGCGATGGATTTGAGTACTTCATCGCCCACGCAATGGCCGTAGGTGTCGTTGACCTGCTTGAAGTGATCGATATCCAGCATCAGCAACGACAGAGGACGCAGCTCCTTGGCGGCGGTTTCTATCTCCCGGCTCAGGCTCTGATCCATGGCGATGCGGTTGCCGGTGCCGGTCAATGGATCACGCAGGGCGCTCTGAGTCGCGGCTCGATACAGAAGGGCGTTGCGGATCGGGAACAGCAGGCAGGCCAGCAGGCTTTCAAGGTCAGCCAGTTCTTGTTCCAGGAAACCCATATTGCGTTGCAGGCCCAGTTCACCGAGGGACTGGCCTTCGTAACTGAGGCTATAGGTGACGCTGTGCCGACCGTTGCCGCCCAGGCGCAATTTCACATCGCTTTGTTCATGGCGATAGGTCAGGCCATCCAGGGGGATCAGGTGCTGCACATGTTTGAAGAACAGCGTGAGGATGCGCTCGGCTTCCAGGCTGCTCTGCAACCGTTGGTCCAGATGCTGACGCAATTGCGCCACATTGATCGGTGCCGCCAGGCTGAAATGGCCAACGGCACTGCTCTTGCGCTGGGATCGGGCAAGGTCGAAATCAATGATGTTGGTCTGGACGGGAGAACTCATGGTTGCACTCCTCAGCAAGTGTTGCTGTCTTGAATGAGGTAGAGCGAAAGTCGTGCCATGTGCGGAAAATAAAATTAACTTCCGCAGGATCAAGGGGTTGGCGCATTGATGAAACTGCCATTGGATTGGCGTTGGCGGTTTGTTGGCGGGGTGAGGGGCAGAAAACGGTCAGTGCACCGTTTGGCGACAGATTACTGCCGCCGAACAGCGAGAGGGCTTATTGCGCGTTGAAAGCCTGGCCGTTGATGCCAGCGCTGTCGGGGCCCATCAGGTACAGGTACACCGGCATGATCTGCTCGGGCAGCGGGTTATCCAATGGGTTTTCCCCCGGATAGGCTTGGGCACGCATGCTGGTGCGGGTCGCCCCCGGATTGATGCTGTTGGCCCGCACTGGCGCGACACCATCGACTTCTTCGGCCAGAGTCTGCATCAGGCCTTCGGTGGCGAACTTCGATACGCCATAGGCGCCCCAGTAGGCCTTGCCCTTGCGCCCGACACTGCTGGAGGTGAACACCACGCAAGCGTCCTGGGACAGTTTGAGCAGCGGCAGCAGCGTGCTGGTCAGCATGAACATGGCGTTGACGTTGATGTGCATGACGCGCATGAAGTTGTCGCCGGACAACTGCTCCAGCGGCGTGCGCGGGCCGATGATCGAGGCGTTGTGCAGCAGGCCGTCGAGGTGACCGAACTCGCTCTCGATCATCGCCGCCAGCTCGTCGTACTGATGGGGCAGGGCGGTTTCCAGGTTAAACGGAATCACTGCTGGTTGCGGGTAGCCGGCGGCTTCGATCTGGTCATAGACCTGGGTCAGATTGGCTTCTGTCTTGCCCAGCAGCAACACGGTGGCGCCATGGGCGGCGTAGGTCAGCGCGGCAGCGGCACCGATGCCACGTCCGGCGCCGGTGACCAGAATTACCCGGTCCTTGAGCAGTTCAGGGCGAGCGGAGTAATCGAACATGGGGTACCTCGGTGAAATAAGCGGGTAATGGCGCCTGGGTGGGACCGGCTTTAGCCGGGAAGAGGCTCGGACAGTCACCCCGACTGTGTTGTCAGACAGGCCGCCTTCCCGGCTAAAGCCGGTCCCACAGGGTTACTTCATCAATCTCTACAAATGTATCAGCAACTGCACAACGCGTTATCCAGCACCTTGCGCAGATCCAGAGGGTGATCCACCACCACATCGGCGCCCCAGTGATCCGGGTTGTCGTGGGGGTGGATATAGCCGTAGCGCACGGCGGCGGTGCGGGTACCGGCGTCGCGGCCGGACTCGATATCGCGCAGGTCATCACCGACGAACAGCACGCTGGCCGGATCCAGGTCGAGCATGCGGCAGGCCAGGATCAGCGGTTCCGGGTCCGGCTTGCTGCGGGTCACATGGTCCGGGCAGATCAGCAGGGCCGAGCGCTCGGCCAGCTTGAGTTGCTGCATGATCGGTTCGGCAAAGCGCACCGGCTTGTTGGTCACTACGCCCCAGATCAGGTTGGCCTTTTCGATGTCGGCCAGCAGCTCGGCCATGCCGTCGAACAGATGGCTGTGGACGGCGCAACCGACCTGATAACGCTCCAGAAACTCCAGGCGCAGGGCCTCGAACTCCGGGGCCTCAGGGGACATGGCGAAGGTCGCCGCAACCATGGCCCTGGCGCCGCCGGAGATCTGGTCGCGAATCAGTTTGTCGGCGATAGGCGGTAATTCGCGATCGGCCAGCATGGCCTGGCAAATGGCGATGAAGTCCGGCGCGGTGTCGAGCAGCGTGCCGTCCATATCGAAGAGAACTGCCCTCAAACGCATGCTGTCATGCCTCCCGCAGCGTCTGGATCATGTAATTGACGTCGACATCGGACGCCAGCTTGTAGTGTTTGGTCAGGGGGTTGTAGGTCAGGCCGATGATGTCCTTGACCTCAAGGCCCGCCGCGCGGCTCCAGGCACCCAGCTCCGAGGGGCGGATGAATTTCTTGAAGTCGTGGGTGCCACGGGGCAGCAGGCCCATGATGTATTCGGCGCCGACGATGGCGAACAGATAAGCCTTGGGGTTGCGGTTGATGGTGGAGAAGAACACCTGGCCGCCGGGCTTGACCATGCGCATGCAGGAACGGATGACCGAGGACGGATCCGGCACGTGCTCGAGCATTTCCAGGCAAGTGACCACGTCGAACTGCTCAGGCATCTCTTCAGCCAGGGCTTCGGCAGTGATCTGCCGGTATTCCACTTCCACGCCGGATTCCAGCTGGTGCAGGCGGGCCACGGCCAGGGGTGCTTCGCCCATGTCGATGCCGGTGACGGTGGCACCGCGCTGAGCCATGGCTTCGCTGAGGATGCCGCCGCCGCAGCCGACGTCGAGGACCTTTTTACCGGCCAGATTGACTCGTTCGTCGATCCAGTTGACTCGCAGCGGGTTGATGTCGTGCAGCGGCTTGAACTCGCTTTCGCGGTCCCACCAACGATGGGCCAGGGCCTCGAATTTGGCGATTTCAGCGTGGTCGACGTTGCTCATGGGGTGTCCTCTTAATCTCAGAATTCGGTGTGGCCGGCCCGCTCAGCGCGGGTGTGGGCTGTCTTATTCGGCCTGGCCGCTGATCCGCAGGCCCCAGGCCCGGGCGGTCCGGCCCAGTGCCTGTTCATCCATGCGGGTCAGGCGGCGCTCCTCGAGCAAGGGCTTGCCTGCCACCCACACATGGCTGACGCAATCGCGGCCGGAGGCATATATCAGTTGCGATACCGGATCATAGACCGGTTGCTGGGCCAGGCCGGACAAGTCGAAGGCGACCATGTCGGCGGCCTTGCCAATTTCCAGGGAGCCGACCTCGGCCTGCAGGCCCAAGGCACGGGCGCCGTTGAGGGTCGCCATGCGCAGGGCGCGATGGGCATCCAGTGCCGTGGCCGAGCCAGCGACCGCTTTGGCCAGCAGTGCAGCGGTACGGGTTTCGCCGAGCAGATCCAGGTCATTGTTGCTGGCCGCACCGTCGGTGCCCACCGCAACATTGACTCCGGCCTGCCACAGGCGCTCCACCGGGCAGAAGCCACTGGCCAGTTTCAGGTTGGACTCCGGGCAATGAATCACGCTGGAGTTGCTTTCTACCAGCAAAGCCAGGTCGTCATCGCTGATTTGGGTCATATGAACGGCCTGGAAGCGCGGCCCGAGCATGCCGAGGCGGTGCAGGCGGGCCAGCGGGCGCTCCTGATTCTGTGCCACTGCCTGTTCGACTTCGAAGGCTGTTTCATGGACGTGCATCTGGATCATGGCGTCGAGTTCGTCGGCGATGACGCGGATTTTCTCCAGGTTGTCGTCGCCCACGGTGTAAGGCGCATGCGGACCGAAGGCCACGGTGATGCGCGGGTGATGGGCCAGGTCATTGAACAGTTCGACGCCGATATGCAGGGCTTCGTCGGTATTGCGTGCGCCGGGGATCGGGAAATCCAGCACCGGCACGGTGATCTGTGCGCGCATACCGCTGTTGTGCACGCGCTCGCTGGCCACCTTGGGGTAGAAGTACATGTCCGAGAAGCAGGTAATGCCGCCCTTGAGCTGCTCGGCGATGGCCAGGTCCGTGCCGTCGCGAACGAAGGCTTCATCAACCCATTTGCCTTCGGCGGGCCAGATATGCTCTTCGAGCCAGGTCATCAGCGGCAGATCGTCGGCCAGGCCGCGGAACAGAGTCATGGCGGCATGGCCGTGGGCATTGATCAGACCGGGGCTGAGCAACATGCCCGGCAGCTCGCGAATCTCGACAGCCTGCTGTTTCAAGGCCTCGGTCCGGGGACCGATGTAGACGATACGGCCGTCGCGAACGCCCAGGCCATGGTCCTTGAGCACCACGCCTGCAGGTTCGACCGGGACCAGCCAGGTCGGCAGGAGCAGCAGGTCGAGGGGCGCTTTGGTGTTCGGCATGGCAAGGCTTCCGGGCTTATTTATAGGGACGGCGAAGTATACCCGAGCGTCTTGCCGGACGGCTCGCTATAATCGGCGGCTTTTGGCCCCTTGTTTGCGAATTGCAAAGGTTTGCGTGCAGGCTTTCACATCGTGAACCTGCCGCTGCGTTGTCGCGCAGCAAACACGGGCCTGACGTGGGACCGGCTTTAGCCGGGAAGACGTCTGATCCGCTCATGCAAATGCAGCGGATGTACCGGTGCCTTCCCGGCTAAAGCCGGTCCCACAGGTGTGCATCTTTTCAGTGAATTATGTTTTGTTTGATAAAAGAGTGGGGTGTGTAATGCGCGATCGACTGTTGGCTGCAGAGAAAGTGAAGGCCATCGATTGGCGAGACGACGCGCTCTACCTGTTGGATCAGCGGGTTTTGCCGTTCGAGGAAACCTGGCACGCCTATACAAGTGCCGCCGGGGTCGCTGAGGCGATTCGCTCGATGGTCGTGCGTGGTGCGCCGGCCATTGGTATCAGCGCGGCCTATGGCATTGTGCTTGGCGCCCGCGCCCGTATCGCCGCTGGTAGTGACTGGGCGGCCGGGCTGGTAGAGGATTTTTCCATACTGGCGGCATCACGGCCGACTGCGGTCAATCTGTTCTGGGCGCTCAACCGCATGCGCGATCGCCTGCAACGGCTCAAGCCCACCGATGATCCGTTGACGGTGCTGGAAGCCGAGGCGGTAGCGATTCATCTGAGTGATCGCGAAGCCAACCTGACCATGGCCCAACTGGGCGCCGAACTGATCCGCAAGCATCAGGGCAACCTGCAGACCGTACTGACCCACTGCAACACCGGGGCTCTGGCCACTGGCGGCTTCGGTACTGCCTTGGGCGTTATCCGTGCGGCGCACCTGGAAGGCATGATCGAGCGGGTCTACGCCGACGAAACCCGACCCTGGCTGCAGGGCTCGCGCCTGACCGCCTGGGAACTGGCCAACGAAGGCATCCCGGTCACGCTTAACGCCGATTCGGCTGCGGCTCACTTGATGCGCACCAAAGGCCTGACCTGGGTCATCGTCGGCGCCGACCGCATCACCGCCAATGGCGACGTGGCGAACAAGATCGGTACTTATCAACTGGCCGTAGCCGCCATGCACCATGGTGTGCGGTTCATGGTGGTGGCGCCGAGTTCGACCATTGACATGGAAACTGCAAGCGGCGATGACATCGTCATCGAAGAGCGCGACGGTCGCGAATTGCTGGAAGTGGGCGGGCAGCGGGTCGGCGCGGATGTAGAAGCCTTCAATCCGGTGTTCGATGTGACTCCGGCGGATTTGATCGATGCCATCGTGACCGAAAAAGGCATCGTCGAGCGCCCTGATGCAGCGAAGATGGCCCTGCTGATGAGCCGTAAACACCTGCATTAAAATGGCCCGGCCAATTGCCATGAAGGCGGCTGTACGGCTCTGTGAGCGCGTATCAGGCGTCTTCTGGTCGCCTCGCTCGTTTTCAGCGCTTTCAAGGGATAGGTCCATGACGGCGTTTGTGCTAACATCCGGCGGTTTCCGGGGGTGCTTGCAAGAGTGGTCCCCACTGCACAGATCCAGGGCATAACTCGTTGATTTGTCGTAAGTCGCTATCCGGCACAGGCCGCTAGCGGCGAGCTTCGTTCGTCCCGCATGGATGACACGAGGTTTCACCAGAAAAAGGAATCAGGCTTCTCATGGGCGAACTGGCCAAAGAAATCCTCCCGGTCAATATCGAAGACGAGCTGAAGCAGTCCTATCTCGACTACGCGATGAGCGTAATCGTCGGACGGGCATTGCCGGATGCGCGCGATGGCTTGAAGCCCGTGCACCGGCGTGTTCTGTTCGCAATGAGCGAACTGGGCAACGACTGGAACAAGCCATACAAGAAATCCGCCCGTGTGGTCGGTGACGTCATCGGTAAGTATCACCCTCACGGTGATACGGCCGTTTACGACACCATCGTACGGATGGCGCAACCTTTCTCCCTGCGCTACCTGCTGGTAGATGGCCAGGGCAACTTCGGTTCGGTGGACGGCGACAACGCCGCAGCCATGCGATACACCGAAGTGCGCATGACCAAGCTGGCCCATGAACTGTTGGCCGACCTGCACAAGGAAACCGTGGACTGGGTGCCGAACTACGACGGCACCGAAATGATCCCGGCGGTCATGCCGACCCGTATTCCCAACCTGTTGGTCAACGGCTCCAGCGGTATCGCCGTGGGCATGGCGACCAACATTCCGCCGCACAACCTCGGTGAAGTCATCGACGGTTGCCTGGCGCTGATCGACAACCCTGAGTTGACGATCGACGAACTGATGGAATTCATTCCCGGCCCGGACTTCCCGACCGCAGCGATCATCAACGGTCGCGCCGGTATCGTCGAAGCCTACCGCACCGGTCGCGGACGCATTTATATGCGTGCGCGTTCCATGGTCGAAGACATCGACAAGGTCGGCGGCCGCCAGCAGATCGTCATCACCGAACTGCCGTACCAGCTGAACAAGGCGCGTCTGATCGAGAAGATCGCCGAGCTGGTCAAGGAAAAAAAACTCGAAGGTATTACCGAGCTGCGCGACGAATCCGACAAGGATGGTATGCGCGTAGTGATCGAGCTGCGTCGTGGCGAAGTGCCTGAGGTCATCCTCAACAACCTCTACGCCCAGACCCAGCTGCAAAGCGTCTTCGGTATCAACATCGTTGCGCTGATCGATGGCCGCCCACGGATCCTCAACCTCAAGGATCTGCTGGAAGCCTTCGTCCGTCACCGCCGCGAAGTCGTCACCCGCCGCACCGTCTTCGAACTGCGCAAGGCTCGCGAGCGCGGCCATATCCTTGAAGGCCAGGCGGTTGCCCTGTCCAACATCGATCCGGTCATCGCCCTGATCAAGGCTTCGCCGACCCCGGCCGAAGCCAAGGAAGGCCTGATCAGCACGCCGTGGGAATCCAGCGCCGTGGTGGAAATGGTCGAGCGCGCAGGCGCCGAATCCAGCCGCCCGGAAAACCTCGATCCGCAATACGGTCTGCGTGACGGCAAGTATTTCCTCTCGCCGGAACAGGCTCAGGCCATTCTGGAACTGCGTCTGCACCGTCTGACCGGTCTGGAGCACGAGAAGCTGCTGGGCGAGTATCAGGAAATCCTGACCCAGATCGGCGAGCTGATCCGCATCCTCAACAGCGCCACGCGCCTGATGGAAGTCATCCGCGAAGAGCTGGAACTGATCCGTGCCGAATACGGCGATGTGCGCCGCACCGAAATTCTCGATGCGCGCCTGGACCTGACCCTGGGTGACCTGATCACCGAAGAAGAGCGGGTCGTGACCATTTCCCATGGCGGCTATGCCAAGACCCAGCCATTGGCGGTCTATCAGGCCCAGCGTCGTGGCGGTAAAGGTAAATCGGCTACCGGCGTCAAGGATGAGGACTACATCGCTCACCTGCTGGTCGCCAACAGCCATACCACCCTGCTGATGTTCTCCAGCAAGGGCAAGGTGTACTGGCTCAAGACCTACGAGATTCCGGAAGCGTCCCGCGCTGCCCGTGGCCGTCCGCTGGTCAACCTGCTGCCACTGAGCGAAGGCGAGTACATCACCACCATGTTGCCGGTCGACCTGGAAGCCATGCGCAAGCGGGCTGACGAGGAAGACGAGGTCATTGATGGCGAACTCGACGACGCGGAAAACAGCGACGAAACCGAAGAAGAGCGCAAGGCGCGCATCAAGGCTGCGGACAAGAAGAAGGCGCCGTTCATCTTCATGTCCACCGCCAACGGTACCGTGAAGAAAACCCCGCTGGTGGCGTTCAGCCGTCAGCGTAGCGTCGGCCTGATCGCCCTTGAGCTGGACGAAGGCGACATCCTGATCTCCGCCGCCATCACCGATGGCGAGCAGGAAATCATGCTGTTCTCCGACGGAGGCAAGGTTACCCGCTTCAAGGAATCCGATGTCCGTGCCATGGGCCGTACCGCCCGCGGTGTGCGCGGCATGCGTCTGCCGGAAGGGCAGAAGCTGATTTCCATGCTGATCCCGGAAGAAGGCAGCCAGATCCTCACCGCTTCCGAGCGCGGCTATGGCAAGCGCACTGCGATTTCCGAGTTCCCTGAGTACAAGCGTGGCGGTCAGGGCGTTATCGCCATGGTCAGCAACGAGCGTAACGGCCGTCTGGTCGGTGCGGTGCAGGTGCTCGACGGCGAGGAGATCATGCTGATTTCCGATCAGGGCACCCTGGTCCGTACCCGTGTCGACGAAGTTTCCAGCCTCGGTCGTAACACCCAGGGCGTGACCCTGATCAAGCTGGCCAGCGACGAGAAACTGGTAGGTCTGGAGCGTGTGCAGGAGCCATCTGAAGTCGAAGGCGACGAACTGGACGACGAGGCGCTGGAAGGCGATCTGTCGGCCTCCGTCGATGCTGACGAAGCGGGTGATGAACTGCAGGCCGATGGTGCTGCGGACGACGAAGCACCGCAGGACTGAGCAAATCCTTGAGTTGAAGGGGGCGGGCAACGCCCCCGGTCTGAATGAACCCGCCTGAGAGCCCGATACGGTGTCGGTGTTCTCGGGGCCGTAGTGAGAGTGGATATGAGCAAGCGAGCCTTTAACTTCTGCGCAGGTCCTGCTGCGCTTCCTGAAGCTGTTCTGCTGCGCGCCCAGGCGGAACTCCTGGATTGGCATGGCAAAGGCCTGTCGGTCATGGAAATGAGCCATCGCAGCGATGAGTTCGTGTCCATCGCCAACAAGGCTGAGCAGGACCTGCGTGACCTGCTGAACATTCCGTCCAACTATAAAGTGCTGTTCCTGCAAGGCGGCGCCAGCCAGCAATTCAGCCAGATTCCGCTGAACCTGTTGCCCGAAGACGCCACTGCCGACTATATCGACACCGGTATCTGGTCGCAGAAAGCCATTGAAGAGGCGTCGCGCTACGGCCACGTCAATGTCGCGGCCAGCGCCAAGCCCTACGACTATTTCGCCATTCCCGGCCAGAACGAGTGGAAGCTGTCCAAAGACGCCGCCTACGTTCACTACGCCCCGAACGAAACCATCGGTGGCCTGGAATTCAACTGGATTCCTGAGACTGGCGACGTGCCATTGGTCGCTGACATGTCTTCGGACATCCTCTCGCGTCCGGTGGATATCTCGCGTTTCGGCATGATCTACGCCGGTGCCCAGAAGAACATCGGCCCGAGCGGCATCGTGGTTAACATCATTCGTGAAGACCTGCTGGGTCGTGCCCGTTCGCTCTGCCCGACCATGCTCAACTATAAGGTCGCAGCCGATAACGCCTCGATGTACAACACCCCGCCGACTCTGGCCTGGTATCTGTCCGGCCTGGTCTTCGAATGGCTGAAAGAGCAGGGCGGCGTCGAAGCCATTGCCACGCTCAATGACGTCAAGCAGCGCAAGCTGTACGACTTCATCGACGCCAGCGGCTTGTACAGCAACCCGATCAACAAGTCCGATCGCTCGTGGATGAACGTGCCGTTCCGCCTGGCTGATGATCGCCTGGACAAGCCGTTCCTCGCCGGTGCCGAAGCACGCGGGCTGCTTAACCTCAAGGGCCACCGTTCGGTGGGCGGCATGCGTGCCTCCATCTATAACGCGGTGGATATCCACGCAGTCAATGCGCTGGTGGCGTACATGGCTGAGTTCGAGAAGGAACACGGCTAATGTCCGAACAGGAACTCAAGGCCCTGCGGGTCCGCATTGACAGTCTGGACGAGAAAGTTCTGGAGCTGATCAGTGAGCGCGCCCGCTGCGCCCAGGAAGTGGCACGGGTGAAAATGGCGTCCCTGGCTGAAGGCGAGGTGCCGGTGTTCTACCGTCCCGAGCGCGAGGCCCAGGTGCTCAAGCGCGTCATGGAGCGTAACCGTGGCCCGCTGAGCAACGAAGAGATGGCGCGGCTGTTCCGCGAAATCATGTCGTCGTGCCTAGCTCTTGAACAACCGCTGAAAGTGGCTTACCTCGGCCCGGAAGGCACCTTCACCCAGGCTGCTGCCATCAAGCATTTTGGCAACGCCGTGATTAGCCGTCCGATGGCGGCGATCGACGAAGTGTTCCGTGAAGTCGCCGCCGGTGCGGTGAACTTCGGTGTCGTCCCGGTGGAAAACTCCACTGAAGGTGCGGTCAACCACACTCTCGACAGTTTCCTTGAGCATGACATGGTCATCTGTGGCGAAGTCGAGCTGCGTATTCACCACCACCTGCTGGTCGGCGAAAACACCAAGACCGAAAGCATCAGCCGCATCTACTCCCACGCCCAGTCCCTGGCCCAGTGCCGCAAGTGGCTGGACGCGCACTACCCGAATGTTGAGCGCATCGCCGTTGCCAGCAACGCCGAGGCGGCCAAGCGGGTCAAGGGTGAGTGGAACTCCGCTGCCATTGCCGGTGACATGTCCGCAGGCCTGTACGGCCTGACGCGTATTGCCGAGAAGATCGAAGACCGTCCGGACAACTCGACGCGTTTCCTGATCATCGGCAGTCAGGAAGTACCGCCGACGGGTGACGACAAGACCTCGATCATTGTCTCGATGAGCAACAAGCCCGGCGCGCTCCACGAGCTACTGGTGCCTTTCCACGAGAACGGCATCGACCTGACCCGTATCGAGACCCGGCCTTCGCGCAGCGGTAAATGGACCTACGTGTTCTTTATCGATTTCGTCGGCCATCACCGCGATCCACTGGTCAAGGCCGTACTGGAGCAGATTAGCCAGGAAGCGGTTGCACTCAAGGTACTGGGTTCCTACCCGAAAGCGGTTCTCTGACAGGGGCGATACATGAGCGTCGACTTCCTCGCCCTGGCTCAGCCGGGCGTGCAAAAACTATCGCCTTATGTTCCGGGCAAACCGGTTGATGAGCTGGCTCGTGAGCTGGGCCTGGACCCGGCGCAGATCATCAAGCTGGCGAGCAATGAGAACCCGCTGGGCGCCAGTCCCAAGGCGCTCGAAGCGATTCGCAGCGAACTTGCCGAACTGACCCGCTATCCGGATGGCAACGGCTTCGATCTGAAGCAACGCCTCGCTGCGCGCTGTAATGTGCAGGCCAGCCAGGTCACTCTGGGCAATGGCTCCAACGATATTCTTGAACTGGTTGCCCGTGCCTACCTGGCGCCGGGGTTGAATGCGGTATTCAGTGAGTATGCGTTCGCTATCTACCCCATCGTTACCCAGGCGGTCGGCGCTGATGCTCGCGTTGCGCCGGCCAAGGACTGGGGGCATGACCTGACGGCCATGCTCGCGGCCATCGACAGCAATACCCGCGTGGTATTCGTCGCCAACCCGAACAACCCGACCGGCACCTGGTTCGGTCCCGACGCGCTCGCCGCGTTCCTCGCTGCGGTGCCGAAAGACGTGCTGGTGGTGCTGGACGAGGCTTATATCGAATACGCCGCAGGCGCTGAGCTGCCGGATGGTCTCAACTATCTGGCCGATTTCCCCAACCTGCTGGTATCGCGCACCTTCTCCAAGGCCTACGGCCTGGCCTCGCTGCGTGTCGGCTATGCGCTGTCGACGCCGCAAGTGGCCGACGTGCTCAATCGTGTGCGCCAGCCCTTCAACGTCAACAGCCTGGCCCTGGCTGCTGCCTGCGCTGCGCTGGACGACGCCGAGTATGTCGAGAAGAGTCGTCAGCTCAATGAAGTCGGCATGGAACAGCTGGAAGGCGGTTTGCGCCTGATGGGTCTGAAGTGGATTCCCTCGAAGGCCAACTTCATTGCCATCGACCTTGAACGTGAAGCGGCGCCGGTCTATCAAGGGCTGCTGCGCGAAGGCGTGATCGTGCGTCCGATCGGTGGTTATGGCATGCCGAATCATTTGCGCGTCAGCATTGGTCTGCCCGCCGAGAACACCCGCTTCCTCGAGGCCCTGGCCAAGGTTCTGGCGCGTGGTTGATGTCATCTCAGTGCAATCAGGCCAACCTATGATCGGGCGCTTGGTGGTGATCGGTCTTGGCCTCATCGGCGGTTCCTTCGCCAAGGGCCTGCGTGAAAGCGGCCTGTGCGGCGAAGTGGTGGGTGTCGACCTGGACCCGCAATCGCGGCGTCTGGCGGTAGAGCTCGGTGTAGTTGATCGCTGTGAAGAAGACATTGCCGTCGCCTGTCGCGGTGCTGATGTCATTCAACTGGCAGTGCCGATCCTGGCCATGGAAAAGTTGCTGGGGCTGCTGGCAACCATGGATCTGGGCAACGCCGTGCTGACCGATGTCGGCAGTGCCAAAGGCAATGTGGTACGTGCTGCCGGTGTGGCCTTTGGCGCCATGCCATCGCGTTTCGTGCCGGGGCATCCGATTGCCGGGTCCGAGCAAAGCGGAGTGGAAGCGTCGAATTCGCAGTTGTTCAAGCGGCACAAGGTCATCCTGACCCCGCTGCCCGAGACCGATCCCGACGCCCTGGCGGTGGTTGACCGGTTATGGCGCGCGCTGGGTGCGGACGTCGAGCATATGCAGGTCCAGCGCCATGACGAAGTCCTCGCCGCCACCAGTCATCTGCCGCACCTATTGGCGTTCGGTCTGGTGGACTCCCTGGCCAAACGTAACGAAAACCTGGATATCTTCCGTTACGCTGCTGGAGGTTTTCGTGATTTCACCCGAATCGCCGGCAGTGACCCGGTAATGTGGCACGACATCTTCCTGGCCAACCGCGAGGCGGTGCTGCGCACCCTGGATACCTTCCGCAGCGACCTGGACGTGCTGCGCGATGCCATCGATGCCGGTGACGGTCACCAGTTGCTCGGCGTGTTTACCCGGGCACGGGTGGCGCGGGAGCATTTCGGCAAGATCCTGGCGCGGCGGGCTTATGTAGAGCCGGCTGCCCACACCCGCAATATCAGTTTCCTGGCGGGCCCTGGCGGCAGCGTCAACGGGCGTATTCGCGTGCCGGGGGATAAATCGATTTCCCATCGCGCGATCATGCTTGGCTCCCTGGCTGAAGGCACCACCGAGGTCGAAGGTTTCCTTGAGGGTGAAGATGCCCTGGCGACCATCCAGGCCTTCCGCGATATGGGCGTGGTCATTGAAGGCCCGCATCATGGCCGCGTGACCATTCATGGCGTCGGCCTGCATGGCCTGAAATCGCCGCCGGGGCCGATTTACCTCGGCAACTCCGGAACGTCCATGCGCCTGCTGGCCGGTTTGCTCGCGGGGCAGAGTTTCGATACGACCCTGACCGGTGATGCCTCGTTGTCTCGGCGTCCCATGGAGCGTGTGGCCGGGCCGCTGCGCGAAATGGGCGCGGTGATCGAGACGGCCGCCGAGGGCCGTCCGCCGCTGGTCATTCGCGGTGGCCACACCCTCAAGGCGCTCAAATACCAGATGCCGATGGCCAGTGCTCAGGTCAAATCCTGCCTGCTGCTGGCCGGCCTGTATGCCGATGGGCAGACCAGTGTCAGTGAGCCTGCTACCACTCGTGACCATACCGAGCGTCTGCTGCGTGGCTTTGGTTACCCGGTGTGTGTCAAAGCCAATCGGGCGACCCTTGAGTCCGGGCATAGCCTCACCGCGACCCATATCGAAGTGCCAGCTGATATTTCGTCGGCAGCCTTCTTCATGGTCGCGGCGTCGATTGCCGAGGGTTCGGAGTTGCTGCTGGAACATGTCGGCATCAACCCGACCAGGGTCGGCGTGATCGAGATTCTGCGGCTGATGGGGGGTAATATTACCCTTGAGAATCAGCGCGAAGTCGGTGGTGAGCCGGTGGCGGACCTGCGCGTGCGCTCGGCCCGCCTGAAAGGCATCGAAATCCCTCAGGCCTTGGTGCCTTTGGCGATCGACGAGTTTCCGGTGCTGTTCGTCGCAGCGGCCTGTGCCGAAGGGCGCACTGTGCTGCGTGGTGCCGAAGAATTGCGCGTCAAGGAATCCGACCGTATCCAGGCCATGGCCGATGGGCTGCTGGCATTGGGTGTGCAAGTGGAGCCGACGCCGGACGGCATCATCATTGATGGCGGTGCCATCGGTGGCGGTGAAGTCGATGCCCGTGGCGATCATCGTATCGCCATGGCATTCAGTGTTGCATCTTTGCGGGCGAGTGCCGCCATTCGCGTAAATGATTGCGCTAATGTCGCCACGTCCTTCCCTAATTTTATTGAGCTGTGCGCACAGGTTGGTCTTGGTGTCGTGCAGGAGGTGCATTCGTGAAAGCCAAGGCTCCAGTCATCACTATCGATGGGCCTAGCGGATCCGGTAAAGGAACCGTTGCCGGCCTGCTGGCCAAGCACCTGGGTTGGTGTCTGCTCGATTCGGGCGCGCTTTATCGCCTGTTGGCATTCGCCGCCCGCAATCATGGTGTCGACCTGACCAACGAAGAAGCCCTCAAGCTGCTGGCCGCCCACCTCGACGTGCAGTTCGAGACGGTCGCGGGCGGTGGTCAGCGCATCGTTCTTGAAGGCGAAGACGTTACCCATTCGATCCGCAACGAGCAGATCGGCAGCGGTGCTTCCCAGGTCGCTTCGTTGCCGGCGGTGCGCGATGCGCTGCTGCAGCGCCAGCGTGCCTTCCAGGAAGAGCCGGGGCTGGTAGCCGACGGCCGGGACATGGGTACGGTGGTCTTCCCTGACGCCCCCTTGAAGATTTTCCTCACCGCCAGCGCCGAGGAACGTGCACGTCGTCGTTACTTGCAGTTGAAGGCCAAGGGCGATGATGTTAGTCTGTCGAGTCTGCTAGAAGAGATATGTGCGCGCGATGAGCGTGACACCCAGCGAGCGGTAGCCCCGCTCAAGCCGGCGCAAGACGCCATCCAGCTGGATTCTACCGAGTTGTCTATCGAGCAGGTGCTGGAACGCATCCGTAGTGAAATCGCCCTTCGCGATATCGCCGGGTGACCAAGGAGCCATGTGGGAGACCAGACCGAGTCCCGCAGGCTTCCTTTCATATGAACGAAACCCACGTTGTCTGGAGCGTGGCAGATGGGCGTATTCTTCGCCCTTGATCAACAGGAATTAAAATGAGCGAAAGCTTTGCAGAACTTTTTGAAGAAAGCCTGAAAACCCTGAACCTTCAGCCGGGCGCAATCATTACCGGTATCGTTGTCGACATCGACGGTGACTGGGTAACTGTACACGCTGGCCTGAAGTCCGAGGGTGTCATCCCGCTCGAGCAGTTCTACAACGACGCTGGCGAGCTGACCATCAAGGTCGGTGACGAAGTTCACGTTGCTCTGGACGCGGTCGAAGACGGCTTTGGCGAAACCAAGCTGTCCCGCGAAAAAGCCAAGCGCGCTGAGTGCTGGATTGTTCTGGAAGCGGCTTTCGCAGCTGAAGAAGTGGTCAAGGGCGTTATCAACGGTAAGGTTAAAGGCGGCTTCACTGTCGACGTTAACGGCATCCGTGCGTTCCTGCCTGGTTCTCTGGTTGACGTCCGCCCTGTGCGTGACACGACTCACCTGGAAGGCAAAGAGCTCGAATTCAAGGTCATCAAACTGGACCAGAAGCGCAACAACGTTGTCGTTTCCCGTCGCAGCGTCCTGGAAGCCGAGAACAGCGCCGAGCGCGAAGCTCTGCTGGAATCCTTGCAGGAAGGCCAACAAGTCAAAGGTATCGTCAAGAACCTCACCGATTACGGCGCATTCGTCGATCTGGGTGGCGTCGATGGCCTGCTGCACATCACCGACATGGCTTGGAAGCGTATCAAGCATCCATCGGAAATCGTCAACGTTGGCGATGAGATCGATGTAAAAGTCCTGAAGTACGATCGCGAGCGCAATCGTGTTTCCCTGGGCCTGAAGCAACTGGGCGAAGACCCATGGGTTGCTATCAAAGCTCGTTACCCGGAAAGCACCCGCGTTACCGCGCGTGTAACCAACCTGACCGACTACGGCTGCTTTGCAGAGCTGGAAGAAGGCGTGGAAGGCCTGGTACACGTTTCCGAAATGGACTGGACCAACAAAAACATCCACCCTTCGAAAGTCGTACAAGTCGGCGACGAAGTGGAAGTTATGGTTCTGGACATCGACGAAGAGCGTCGTCGTATCTCCCTCGGCATCAAGCAGTGCAAATCTAACCCATGGGAAGATTTCTCTGGCCAGTTCAACAAGGGCGATAAAATCTCCGGCACCATCAAGTCGATCACCGATTTCGGTATCTTCATTGGTCTGGACGGCGGCATCGACGGCCTGGTTCACCTGTCCGACATCTCCTGGAACGAAGTGGGCGAAGAAGCCGTACGTCGCTTCAAGAAGGGCGACGAGCTCGACACCGTCATCCTGTCTGTTGATCCAGAGCGCGAGCGCATCTCCCTGGGTATCAAACAGCTGGAAAGCGATCCGTTCTCCGAGTACGTCACTGTCAATGACAAAGGCGCAATCGTCCGCGGTATCGTGAAAGAAGTTGACGCCAAAGGCGCCATCATCACCCTGGCCGACGACATCGAAGCGACCCTCAAAGCCTCCGAAATCAGCCGTGACCGCGTTGAAGACGCGCGTAACGTTCTGAAAGAAGGCGAAGAGATCGAAGCCAAGATCATCAGCGTTGACCGCAAGAGCCGCGTAATCAGCTTGTCCATCAAGTCGAAAGACGTTGAAGACGAGAAAGAAGCGATCCAGAGCCTGCGTAGCAAGCCTGACACCGCTGAAAACACTGGTCCTACCACTCTTGGTGACCTGTTGCGCGCACAAATGGAAAAACAGAACTAAGTTCTGCTTGACCATGAAAAAGGGCGACTTCGGTCGCCCTTTTTTGTGGGCGCGATTTTGGTACCCTCCAAAAGGTATAGTGTTAATCCGGATATGCCTTCAGAAGCGCTCTCAGGGCTTCTCAGGGCGCATTCAGGGCGAACTGCTTGTCCTGGCAAGGATGAAACGAGGTGCGCCACTGTCACGCTCACGCAACATTTTCGTGCACGACATGGCTGTTGCTATATAAGTCAATACTTGGGCTGTTCAAATCCTTCAGGTCATGCTAAAACCTTCGGAGCGCTGTCCTAGCTGCTTGAAAAAGAAGGGAAAAATATGACGAAGTCGGAGTTGATCGAACGAATTGTCACCCATCAGGGGCTGCTCTCATCCAAGGATGTCGAGCTGGCCATCAAGACCATGCTTGAGCAGATGTCGCAATGCCTGGCGACAGGCGATCGCATCGAAATTCGCGGCTTCGGCAGCTTCTCGCTGCATTACCGGGCACCCCGGGTCGGCCGCAATCCGAAGACCGGCCAATCGGTAAGTCTCGACGGTAAATTCGTTCCGCACTTCAAGCCAGGCAAAGAATTGCGTGATCGTGTCAACGAAGACGAAGAAGAGGGGCTCTAGGCCTCCCGAAAGGAGCTTAAAATGCGGATGTTCACGCGGATTCTTACAGCGATCATCGCATTGCTGCTTATCGTATCGACCATAGTGTTCGTTCTTGAGAACCGGCAGATCGTGTCTCTGGTGTTCTTTGGCTGGTCGTCCCCCGAACTGGTCCTCGCTGTACCGATTATCGCCGCGCTGTTGATCGGCATGCTGATCGGGCCGCTTCTGGGGTGGGCGGTGGGACTGCATAAGAAGCGCAAGCCAGTGGCTCAACGCTCTATCTGAATCGCTTCTCTAGCGATTCCGTATCCTATAATTTGCCGAGCGTTGTGTTGGAGCGGGTTGCGTTACGAGCGCGATCAAAATTGTATTCAGTCGCTCCTTCAGGTCTTGTTTAATTCCCTCGGCGGTATCTTTTCCGTAAACAGTCCCTCCTTCCTAGAGTTACCATGTAATACCTGTATGAGTTTTTTGTAGGAAAGTTCTACTTGTATTGAGTGAATTAGTTAATTTTCGGGTAAGTTAATTTTTTGGTTTGATTTGAGCGGCCGTTTTCGTTGGCTCGCGTAAATTTTTGTCACTGGTACAGCCACTAAAGGCAGGTTTTTCGTTGCTTGCAAACAATTGAAATACGTGCAAAATGCTCGCCGTCCTCTTTGCAGATGATTGCGATAGGTGTGAGGGGTATGGGCGTTGTTTATCCAGGCTGATACAGTTGCTGGGTGTTTATTTTTAATAATTTCAGTGCTACAACGAATAAAAATATTAGTGGTGTGGGTAGAATATGAGGGTTGAAAGTTCGATCTTGCTCAAGATGTTGGTTGTTTATTCTATAAGGGGTGTGTCAGGTATCGGGACGTTGTTGGCGATCCTGTTAATAGGGCGCTTCTACACCAGCGTAGAGTTGGCGAGTTACTCGCTTTTCATGTTCTTATTCAACCTTGTAACAATAGTTTTTTTGTGGGGTGATGCTATTACCATGGTGGATAGCTATAATGTAACTGATGATGATGTTCCGGTTCCCGTCTGGTTAGGTTATAAAATGCTGGATGGTGTAGTTGTCGTGTCACTTTTGTACGGCGGATTGCTATATTTTGGTCATTGGAACTACGGTTTGATGGGTGGCATTCCTGTAGGTTTGATGGCGTTGTTGGCGGCTTTGCTGGTGGTCAAAAAAAGAATTATCATGGCTTCTCTGTGTTTTGAATTTAGTCGGGCTGTCATGCCGTTTGTCATAATGGTAGCGGTGGTGTCGGTGCCGATGTATACCGAGTTTGATGTGCTTGTATTTTTCGCCTATTCATCTTTTTGGCTCTGCTTGCCAGTCTTGTTTGTTTACGCCAGAAAAGAAAAAGTATGGAGTGTCAACTTCTCGCTAAATATCAGAGGCTGGTTGAAAACTAAATGGGTAGGAGTTCCTGTTTTAGTACCGCAAATAATAATAGTCTTGGCTTTTCAGGCTGATCGATTATTTATCAATTACTGGGGTGATGTAGAAGAGTTGGCCTCCTATTTCGCTGCGCAAACTCTTTACACCGTCGTTCTGGTTGCTGTGCATTCGACATTTAACCTGATGATCCCAAAAGCTTCAAAAATCGCTTTGTCTGGTGAGGGCGATATGCGAGGTGTGAGTAGAATAATGCTCTCGGTGCAGGTAGGTGCCAGTCTGGCAATTATACCATTGGCTTCTGTTTACCTTGGATATATAAGTGTGGATAAGGCTATTGCCATGCAATCCATGTTGCTGCTTATGGCCGGTGGCGTCCTCTCGGCGTGTTTCGGTATTGGTTTACCGGCTCTGCAGTTTTGCAGAAGGAAAAGTATTTACCTTAAAGTGGTGTCGATTGGTGTGGTGCTTCAGCTTCTAGTAATCACCTTTGGATACTCAATACTCGGACTATATTCAGTGGCGTTAGGGTTTGTGATTTACAACGTATCTACTTCTCTGTTGGCCGCTTGGTTTTGGCGAAAGACTGCAGTTGTAATGAACCCGTTTTCGGTGGCTAAAATATAAGACGCTGGTTGTGAGGCTGGGGGTAGATCTGTGTACCTTAACATTTCTAGGAAGCTTGTATGCTTGGTGTTCTTTGGGACAGGCGTACTGAAAATCGGCTTGGCTGTTTACACCATGAAGAATGGACTATGGTCGTTCGGTGAAGGTAATGACGCCGACTATTACCATAATTATGCCGTGGGTAATGTTGAGAGTATGGCGAATTTCTGGAATCGGCTATTAAGGCTGATGAATGACTACGGGTTTTATTCCAGAGAGGGCGTGACAATCCTATTGATGATGATGGGGTTTGTAGCCATACCTCTGATGGTTGCGGAGCTGAGTGTCGGTAATCGTATGGCTGAACCGAAGATATATTGGTCGGTCGCCATATTAGTCGGCGTCTATCCAACGCTATGTTACTACGCGTTGGATATTTATCGAGATGTATTTTTATGTTTTATATTTTTAGTTGCGGTGTATGTTGTTAAGCATTTTTTCCTGTTGCAAGGTGTTGGCAGACGGTTCATGGCATCGTTGCTGATTGTGGCTATGTCCTACATTATGTTTTTATTTAGGCCTTATTTAGGTGCCAGTTTTGCTGTGGCTTGGTTGGGCGCGTTTGTTATTTATCATGCAAGGTGGCCATTGGTATGGTCCGTCATCGGATATTTACTTGCATTAAATGGCCTTTTTGCGCTGGGCGCGCTGGACAAGATTTTACTGTATAGGTCAATGTTTGAGTTAACTCTGAAGGGCGGTACTAATCTAGGCTTGAGTTTTGACTCTGTCCCATTATTTATACCGATGTTTTTGCAGAGTTTTTCCATTCAGATGCTAGGGTTCTATTTTTCTAATCTGCTCGGTTGGCTTTTTTTTCTGGTGGAAAGTGTCCCTTTTATGTTGGGTGCTATGTATTTGATACTGAACAGGCGCTTTGCCGACCGCCTGGTTGTTTTTCTAACGCTTTTCTTTGTGGTTTACGGAACTATATGGCTTCTCGGTAACGACAATATGGGAACTGCTGTCAGGCTAAGGTTGTGTAACTACCTGGCGCTCATCATTTGTGTAGTCACGGTCTACCTGACGAAAAAAAATCGTTACGAGGGGAAGTATGAAAGGGTTGATGGCAGATTGGGCGAGTTACATCAGCTCCCAGATGATTTTAGATAGGAGATGCCCGGCATTGGCAAGCGCTAAAGTCCACCGGTTACGGAATGAACTGAGATGAAGATTGTATTGGTAGGTACTACCGCTACTGGTATGCTGGGATTTCGAGCAGATTTAATAATGACGCTTGTTGAAAAAGGTTACAAGGTTTATGCATTCGCCATCGACTACTGTGATACGACTCGGCAAAAAATAGTAGACCTGAATGCCATCCCGATTGACTATACGCTTAGCCGTGCAGGGTTGAACCCTATAGTAGATGCCTGGAATTGTTGGGTGTTGTCCAGGCAGATCAGAAAGATAGCGCCTGACGTGGTATTTAGTTACTTCGTCAAGCCCGTAATATTTGGTACCCTTGCTGCAAGACTTGCGGGGGTTAGGCGACGGATAGCGATGCTGGAAGGCCTTGGCTATGCATTCACTGACTACCCTGGTAAAAAAGGTATTAAAAAGGCGCTGATCAGGAAAGTTCAAGTCGCCTTATATCGGTTCTCATTTCGGTTCATCGAGCGACTGATTTTTCTCAATCCCGATGATCCGAAAGATTTGCTTGATCGGCACCGTCTGAGCGTAAAAAATAGCTGCGTGCTAGGCGGCATCGGCGTCAACCTCCAGCACTATCGCTACACGAAGCCGTGTTCCTTTCCGGTAAGTTTTATTTTTATCGGACGCTTACTCGCTGAGAAAGGTGTGCATGAGTTTGTCGCCGCAGCGCGATTGATAAAACTTGAATACCCGTCGGTTAAATTTTTTATGCTGGGTGGGATTGATAGGGCGAACCCGGGGGGGATAACTGAACGCACGTTGTCGGAGCTTGTTGATAAAGGAATTGTCATACACCCTGGGCATGTAGATGATGTCAGTGAGTGGTTGCGACGTTCAAGCGTTTTGGTACTTCCTTCCTATCGGGAGGGGATGCCGAGGAGTACGCAAGAAGCGATGGCGATTGGCCGTCCCGTGATTACTACCGATGTTCCTGGTTGTCGGGAAACTGTAGTTGATGGAGCAAACGGTTTTTTGGTACCCCCGTTCTCCGCTCTCGCATTGGTTGAAAAAATGCGCTTCTTTATCGAAAACCCTGAGCAGATAGAACGGATGGGGCTTGAAAGTTATTCGATGGCTCAGAAGCACTTTGACGCGAAAGAAGTGAACGCGCGTCTTGCTGCATATTTTGATTGAGTTTTTACATTTGATAAGCAACTATCTCAATCCAGCACTCGGGGAGGTAACTATGAACTGTAGCAATAGGTTAGTCGCTATAACGGGTGCTACGGGGTTTGTCGGTAGTGCGCTTCTGCGTTATCTCAGCCAGTCCCCTGAGTATGCTTTGAGAGTGGCCGTTCGTGGTGCTTACTCAACCGCTGGTCATTCCGCTGAAATTGTGAATATCAACTCAATGGAACCGGACTCGTCTTGGATATCCTTCGTTAACGGCGCAAACGTTGTTGTTCACACCGCCGCTCGCGTGCACGTCATGAACGACACAGCCGCCAACCCGGAAGCGGAATACCTGCGGGTCAACGTCGCCGGAACCCTCAATCTTGCCGAGCAGGCCGCCGCAGCCGGGGTGAAGCGCTTTATCTTTATCAGCTCAATCAAAGTAAACGGTGAGGCTACTGAGATTGGCGCGCCTTTTACCGCCGACCAACCCATGAGTCCTGGCGACCATTATGGTGTTTCCAAAGCCCGGGCCGAAGAAGGACTGCGTGAAATCGCCGCCCGTACCGGCATGGAAGTGGTGATCATCCGCCCCGTGCTGGTTTACGGCCCCGGAGTAAAAGCCAATTTCCTGAGCATGATGCGCTGGCTGGACAAGGGTATTCCGCTGCCACTGGGTGCTATCCATAACAAACGCAGCCTGGTTGCCTTGGATAACCTGGTGGATCTTATCGCCACCTGCATCCACCACCCGGCTGCGGCCAACCAGACCTTTCTGGTCAGCGATGGCAACGATCTGTCTACCACCGAGCTTCTGCAACATATGGCGCGCTCACTGGACAAGCCCGCACGTTTGCTCTCTGTGCCGATGTGGATGTTAAAAGTTGCTGCAGCAGCTGTAGGAAAGGTCTCTTTTTCCCAGCGTCTGTGCGGTTCCTTGCAGGTCGATATAGGCAAAACCTGTACGATGCTCGGCTGGACGCCACCGGTTAGGGTGGAGGACGCAATGAAAGCAACGGCGCATTATTTTCTGGAACATAAAAACGATGAGTGAGTGGTGGTGGGTTGTTTCGGCAGGTGTTCTGTCGTTGATTCTGACGGGCGGGCTTCGTCGTTACGCGTTGTCAAAAAGCCTGATGGATATCCCCAACGCGCGTAGTTCCCACTCGGTGCCGACCCCGCGAGGTGGTGGTGTTTCCATCGTTGTCGCTTTCCTGTTGGCTGTTGTGATCCTGGGCTGGCAGCACGTGGTGCCGGTGTCGGCGGTGGCTGCAATTCTTGGCGCCGGTGGCTTGGTGGCGGTCATCGGCTTTATGGATGATCATGGACATATCGCCGCCCGTTGGCGCCTGCTCGGTCATTTTGCGGCTGCGGTCTGGGCCCTGTTCTGGTTGGGGGGGCTGGCACCGCTGAACCTTTTTGGTGCCTCGATCGATCTGGGCGTTATCGGCCATGTATTGGCCGCCTTCTATTTGGTCTGGATGCTTAATCTTTACAACTTCATGGATGGCATTGATGGGATTGCCAGTATCGAGGCGGTTACTACGTGTTGTGCGGTTGGTGTCATCTATGGGCTGACAGGCTTCAATGATCTGGCCTGGGCGCCGCTGCTGCTGGCCGCCGCCGTTGCCGGCTTCCTGTTCTGGAATTTCCCGCCAGCGCGGATTTTCATGGGTGATGCCGGCAGTGGTTTCCTTGGTATCGCGCTGGGAGTCCTTTCGCTGCAAGGTGCCTGGGCCGAGCCCCGCTTTTTCTGGGCCTGGTTGATTCTGTTGGGTGTCTTCATCGTTGATGCAACCTTGACCCTGATTCGCCGTCTGTTGCGCGGGGACAAGGTTTATGAGGCGCATCGCAGTCACGCTTATCAATTTGCTTCACGCCATTTTGGCAAACATTTGCCGGTCACTGTGGGTGTCGGGCTGATTAACGTGCTGTGGCTATTTCCCATCGCGCTATGGGTAGCCTGCATGGGCGGTGATGGCCTTTTGGGAGTATGTATTGCCTACCTCCCTTTAGTCCTGCTGGCCCTTAAATTCCGGGCGGGTGAGCTGGAACGCATTTGAGCGTACGGACATTTCGTTTTTGATATAAATTGCAACAATATTCTGCTTAACCGCTGCCGGTGTCCTGTATTCCCGGCGAGGGGGGGGGCAAGAGAGAGGACAAGAGGTGTTTGAAGGGGTCATGAATAGATTACGAGCTTTTTTATTGGCGTTGCCGCGCCGACAAAAGCGAATAATTCAGGTTTCTGCTGACGTTGTATTGGTCTGGATCGCGCTTTGGATGTCATTTGTCGTTCGCTTGGGGATTGATGATCTGATCAATCCTTTGGACAAACACACCTGGTTGTTCATCAGCGCACCGATTGTCGCCATTCCTCTGTTCATTCGTTTTGGCATGTACCGCGCGGTCATGCGTTATTTTGGTAATGATGCACTGATTGCCATCATCAAGGCCGTCAGTCTTTCAGCCTTGATACTGGGTATCGTGGTCTATTCCTACAGCAACCATCAGGCTGTGGTGCCACGCTCCATCATGTTCAACTACTGGTGGTTGAGCATGGTCATGATCGGCGGCCTGCGTTTGGCCATGCGCCAGTATTTTCTCGGCGACTGGTTTTCGGCTGCCCAGCATATGCCGTTTGCCAACCGCGACGACGGCTTGCTCAAAGTGGCGATCTACGGTGCCGGTGCGGCAGGCAATCAATTGGTTGCTGCGTTGCGCATGGGGCGTCTGATGCGCCCGGTGGCGTTCATCGACGATGATGAATCGATTTCGAATCGGGTTATTTCCGGTCTGCAGGTGTACAAGCCCAAGCATATTCAACGCATGATCGATGTCACGGGCGCGCAGGAAATCCTCCTGGCCATCCCGTCTTCGACCCGTGGTCGTCGTCGCGAAGTCCTTGGTTATCTGGAGGGATTCCCGCTGCATGTACGAAGCGTGCCGGGTTTCATGGACTTGGCTGCGGGCCGGGTCAAGGTCGATGACCTTCAGGAAGTGGATATTGCTGACTTGCTGGGCCGTGACTCGGTGCCTGCCCAGGACGACCTGCTCGAGCATTGCATCAAGGGCAAGACGGTATTGGTGACCGGTGCCGGCGGTTCAATTGGGTCGGAGCTGTGTCGGCAGATTCTGATACTCAAGCCGACGACGCTGTTGCTGTTCGACCACAGCGAGTTCAACCTTTACACCATTCTTTCGGAATTGGAACAACGTATTGCCCGTGAGTCATTGTCGGTCAAGTTGTTGCCAATTCTGGGGTCAGTGCGCAATCACTCGAAGATGCTCGATGTGATGAAGACCTGGAGCGTTGATACGGTTTATCACGCGGCCGCTTATAAACATGTGCCGATGGTCGAGCACAATATTGCCGAAGGCGTTATCAACAATGTCGTCGGTACACTTAATACTGCCCAGGCGGCGTTGCAGGCCGGTGTTGCCAACTTCGTGCTGATTTCCACTGATAAGGCTGTGCGTCCGACCAATGTCATGGGCAGCACCAAGCGTTTGGCCGAGCTCGTCCTGCAAGCCCTGAGCCGGGAAACAGCTCCGGTCATGTTTGGTGACAAGGGCAGGGTTTATCAGGTCAACAAAACCCGCTTCATCATGGTCCGTTTCGGCAACGTATTGGGTTCTTCGGGCTCGGTCATACCGTTGTTCCACAAGCAGATCAAGTCCGGTGGCCCGCTGACGGTGACCCACCCACGCATTACCCGTTACTTCATGACTATCCCTGAGGCGGCGCAACTGGTGATCCAGGCGGGCTCCATGGGGCAGGGTGGCGATGTGTTCGTGCTGGACATGGGCGAGCCGGTGAAAATCGTCGAACTGGCGGAGAAAATGGTGCATCTCTCCGGCTTGAGCATTCGTTCTGAGAAGAATCCTCAAGGTGATATCGCCATCGAGTTCAGTGGCTTGCGGCCGGGTGAAAAACTCTATGAGGAGTTGTTGATCGGTGACAATGTTGTCGCCACGCAACATCCGATGATCATGAGCGCCCACGAAGATTTCCTGTCCTGGGATCTGTTGAAAACCCAGTTGTCGCACCTATTGGCGGCGGTTGAGGAAGACGACTACACCACGGTTCGGCAGTTGCTGCGAGAAACCGTTAATGGTTATGCGCCGGATGGAGAGATTGTTGACTGGATATATCAGGAGCGCAGTCAGGAGTCCTGAATATTAATTGTGAATTAACATGCCTGGTTGTAAGTGGATTTAAGTGAAACAAGCAGAAACTCATAGCTTCATTGACAGGGTTTAACCTTGGTCTAGTTTTCAGGGGCAGCTTTGGAAAGTTGTATTTAAACCTTGACTAGATAGATGGAGCTTCATTTATGCGTAAGGCTTTTATTTCCTCCCTTTTGTTTGCGTTTCTCAGTAGCGCCACGGTTGCGGTGAATGCGTCACCGGTGGCTCCGGCGCCGACAAGCGCTTCCGCCGTCAGTGCAACTGCCCTGGTTCCGGCAAGCGATAAGCTCAGTATCAACAAGGCAGACGCAGAAACACTACAGAAAGGGCTTACCGGGATTGGTGCCGCCAAGGCAGCCGCCATCGTTGCCTACCGCGAGGAAAACGGCGCTTTCACTTCGGTCGATGAGTTGCTCGAAGTCAAAGGCATCGGCAAGGCGATCCTGGAGAAGAATCGCGACAAGCTATCTATCGACTGACAGCATTTCATCCCTTCCCGAGCGAGGCCGATCTTTTGATCGGCCTTTTTCATTCAGGGCGCTTTTTCGCCTATGGTTCAAGCACCGGCCTGATCGACAAAATGTCATCAGCCTTGACACAGGATGGGCTGGTCGACATATTATTCAATTAAATTATTATCATAATATTATGAGTTTATACCCGTAGGCCGCTATGGCCCAGGAGAGTTGCAAGTGAGTGGACGTCGAATCGTAGTCACTGGAATGGGTCTGGTGACGCCATTGGGCAGTGGCGTAGAAGCTGTCTGGCAGCGCCTGTTGGCAGGCCGATCAGGGATTGTCCAACTACCGGAAGAAACTGTTGCTGACCTGCCTGGCAAGGTCGGCGGCCCGGTGCCTTTGCTCGCGGATGATGCCGAAGCCGGTTTCGATGCCGATGCGGCGGTAGCGCCCAAAGAGCAGAAAAAGATGGACCGCTTCATTCTGTTCGCCCTGGCAGCGGCCAAAGAAGCCATTGCCCAGGCTGGCTGGGCCCCTGAAAGCGACGAAGCCAAGGAGCGGACGGCGACGATCATTGCGTCCGGTATTGGTGGTTTCGGCGCCATTGCCGACGCGGTACGCACAGTGGATACCCGCGGGCCGCGGCGCCTGTCGCCGTTCACTATCCCGTCGTTTCTGGTCAATCTGGCCGCAGGTCATGTCTCGATCCAGCACGGCTTCAAAGGGCCTCTGGGCGCGCCGGTAACGGCGTGCGCCGCTGGTGTGCAAGCCATTGGTGACGCAGCGCGGTTGATTCAGTGCGGCGAGGCGGACATCGCCATTTGTGGCGGGGCAGAAGCGGCCATTGATCGCGTCAGCCTCGGTGGTTTTGCTGCAGCCCGGGCGCTGTCGAGCGACTTCAACGAAACCCCGGCGCGGGCCTCGCGGCCGTTTGATCGTGATCGCGACGGCTTCGTCATGGGCGAGGGCGCGGGGATCCTGGTCATCGAGTCCCTTGAACATGCTCTGGCCCGCGGCGCGCAACCTATCGTTGAACTCGTGGGTTACGGCACCAGCGCCGACGCCTACCACTTGACCGCCGGGCCGGAAGACGGCAGCGGCGCACGAAGGGCGATGCAGACGGCCATTCGTCAGGCCGGTATTGAGCCTGGGGAAATCCAGCACCTCAATGCCCACGCCACCTCCACGCCGGTCGGTGACAAAGGCGAGCTGGCAGCGATCAAATCGGTGTTTGGCGAGCAGAACGCGATTGCCGTGACGTCGACCAAATCGGCCACCGGTCACTTGCTTGGCGCCGCAGGGGGGATCGAGGCGATTTTCACCGCACTGGCGATTCGTGACCAGATTGCTCCGGCCACCCTGAATCTGGAAAACCCGGATGAAGCGGCGAAGGGCGTGGATATCGTGCATGGCGCAGCACGTCCGATGGACATCGAGTATGCGCTGTCCAACGGCTTCGGTTTTGGCGGGGTCAACGCCAGCGTACTGCTACGCCGCTGGCACCCTTGAAGCAATAACCGGGGAGTGACTGGATCAGGACTTGTCGAAGTTCTGCTTCAGCCATTCCCGGGTGGTTTGCAGGATCTGCTCGGAAAACGCCTTGTCCTGCACACTGCGGGCCATGGTCAGGGCGCCAATCATGGTCGACATCATGACCAGGCTGCGCGCATCGGCGTCTGGCTTGTTGGCCATGGTCTTCTCCAGTGCGGCGATACGCACCTTGAGCATTTCATCCGTGATTGCACTCGGTTCGCCACGCTGGCCGAGTTCGGCGCACATGGTCGGCAGCGGGCAGCCTTTTTCCGGGCTGTCGCGGTGAGTCGGGGACAGGTACATATCGAGAAAGGCGCTGAGGCTGTCTTCCTTGGCGAGAGTCTGCGCGGTGCGCTCCTTGGATTGATCGACAGCGCAGCGCAGCGCTTTTTCGACCAGTTCGTCCTTGGATTTGAAGTGGGCATAAAAACCGCCATGGGTCAGGCCCAGGGCTTTCATCAAGGGTTGCAGGCCGGTCGCGCCAATGCCGTCACGGCGAAAACGTGCCGAAGCCTCCTGCAGAATACGTTGGTGAGTCTGGGCTTTATGATCTTCGGCGTAACGCATGCAATGAGCCTTCCTGCAAGAATTCGTAAAATGTTGAGCGACATTCTCACACGGAAAACAGGGGCAATGCAGTATTCATTTTCTGCATTGCCTGCCATTGGTCAGCTGGTGCGGTGCGAATTCGGTCCTTGCTGTACTCAGGGCTTAGGCCCGAGCATTTCCTCCAGCGCCTTGCCCTGGGGCGCGCCCTGGATCTGCTGCATCTGGCCCTTGTCGTCGAGATAGAAGATCGACGGTGTGGCGGACAGGCCCATCTGGTTCATCAACTCCATGTTGCCATCGAGCCTGGCCTGGATATCCGCCGGGATCTTGGCCAGGGGCTTCAGTGTGCTGCTGCGACCTGCCGCTTCGTGTTTGGTAAGGGCGACTTCCGGGTTCTTGTCGGCAAGCAGGGCAGCGGCCTTGGCGGCGCTGTCTTCGCGAATGATACCGACCATGATGTGGCGCAGTTGCACTTTGCCAGCCTTGACCCAGGGCCGCGCCTGTTCCCAGAACATATTGCAGTACGGGCAGTTGGCGTCGCTGAAAAGATAGACGATCTTCGGTGCGGTCTGGCTGCCGTCGGCGATCCAGGAGGTTTTCTCAAGCTTTGCCCAGATCTCCTTGGACATCGGTTCGTAGACCAGTTTCTCCAGGGGGGCGCGGCTCAAGTCCTGGCCTTTGGCGTCGTATAGATTGCCCGCCAGTACATGCTCGCCATCGGCGGTCAGGTACAGGGCGATCGCTTGTTTGTTGTACTCGGCGGCGTAACCGCGCAGGCCGCCGGGTGCGTCGAAGCTGCTGACGATATGCGCGCCCTTGGCTTGCAGCGCCTTGATCGGTGCCGGTAATTCTTCTGCTGCGCGCAACCACGGGCTTTGCAGGGTAATGGCGGTCAGGGCCAGGGTCGACAGAATACGGGTCAGCGTCATGGAGTGGTCCTTGGAGAGGCGGAAACAGCGGCGGCCGAGCCCGTCACGCTTTCTAGCGCGCGGGTCAGGCTGGCATTGGACAGTTCACCCAGGTGGCTGCCTTGCAGGCGCCCCTCGGCGGTATAGAAAAGTGTGCTCGGCAGGGCCATGGCGCCGACCTGCTGGGCCAGTTCGCCGTCGTCGAACAAGACGTGATCCAGTGCCAGGCCTTGGGTATCGAGAAAGTCGGCGACGGTCTTGGGGCTCTCGGCCTGATTGACGAAGAGGAACACCACATCGTCGCGTTGCTGCTGCGCGGCGTGTAAAACCGGCATTTCCCGGCGACAGGGCGGGCACCAGGTGGCCCAGAGATTGATCACCAGCGGGCGGCCCTTGTAGTCGGCCAGACGCACGGGCTCGCCATTCGCGTTGCGCAAGGTGAGGTCCGGCAGTGCCGCGCCCTGCTGATAGAAAGACAGCGCCAACTGGCTGAGCAGCCAGAACAGCAGGCCGCTACCCAGGCCCAGCGCCAGTGGCCGTCTTGACCCCGCCCGCTGCCAGCCGTACAGAGCGCCGCCAACGATGATGGTCAGCACGCCGACCCAGGCGAGAAAGCCGCCATCGCGGATATCCACGGCCTGCCAGGGGCTGTCGCGATACTGCGACCAATAGGAGATTACAAAGGCCACACGGGCGACCAGCAGGCCGAGCAAAAACAGGCTGAACTGCACCGATTCCGGATTGTTCGCGCCACTGCGTCGAGCGCTCCACCAGGCAACGACCGAGGCCAGGCCCAGAGCCAGCAGCAACAGCAGATGGTTGACCGCCAGGGCAAAGGGGCCGATGGCAATGCTGAGCATCAGCCGCGCTCCCGGGTCGCCTGCCATTGCTGCATGAAGGCTGTTGCGTCGACTTCACCGGTAATCCGCCGGTCGCGACGCTCCTGGCCGTCCGGGCCGATCCATAACAGGCTTGGCGGCCCCGGCACCTTGTATCGCCCCAGCAGTTCGCGGCTGGCGGCGTTATCGGCAGTGACGTCCAGGCGCAGCAAGCGTACGCCGTTCAGTGCGCCAAGCACTTCAGGTTTGGCGAAAACCTGTTTTTCCATGATTTTGCAGGACACGCACCAGTCCGCGTAATAATCGATCAATACCCACTGACCCTGGCTTTGCGCCGTATCCAGTTCACGCTGCAGGGCCTGGGGATCGCTGACGGTGATAAAGGCATCTTGATGGTTCTCAATGCTGACTGCGGAGCCAGCGCGATAGACCTTCAGCGGCTGCCAGGGATCATCGGCGCCGCCAGCGGCACCGATCAGCATCAGTACGCCCCAGATGCCGAGGATCAGGCCGCCGGGGCCGAAGATCATGGCGCCGTGGCGCAGTTGACGGGCCTGGACAATGGCGCTGAAGGCGACGATCAGCAGTAATCCACCCCAGAGTCCGACCCACAGCGCTTCGGTCAGCAGCGGCCTGGCGATGATCAGCGCCGTGGCCAGCAGCAACATGCCGAACACGCCTTTGACGATGTCCATCCAGGCACCCGGTTTGGGCAGGAAGCGGTTGCCCAAAGTGACCACTAGCAACAGCGGCAAGCCAATTCCCAGGCCCAGGGCAAACAGCACCAGACCACCGTGCACAGCATTGCCGCTCTGGGCGATGTAGAGCAGGGCGCCTGCCAGCGGTGCGGTCATGCAGGGGCCGACCATCAACCCTGACAGCGCGCCGAGCACAGCGGCACCCAGCAGGCTGCCGCCCTGACGCTGACGTCCAGCCTGTTCCAGGCGATCACGCAGGAAACCCGGCAATTGCAGTTCGAATAAGCCGAACATGGGTAACGACAGCAGCACGAACAACGCCGCGAAACTGCCCAGCAGCCAGGGTTGTTGCAGCACTGCCTGCAAGTTGCCGCCCAGCAGCGCCGCAACCACGCCCAACCCGGCATAGACCAGCGCCATGCTCAGCACGTAGCTGCTGGCCAGGGCGAAACCGCGCCGAGGGCGAGCGCCGCTGCCCACCACTACCCCTGCAAGAATCGGCAGCATCGGCAGCGAGCACGGGGTGAACGCCAGCAACAGGCCGAGGCCGAAGAACGCCAGCAGGCTCAAGCCAAGGGAGCGTTGTTGCAGGGTGCCGGCGAGGGCCTGATCCGGAGCCTGACCGACGCTTTGCTCGACGGTCGCGGCGGCGTTCTTGCCGCCTCCCAGATCGAGCACCTTGCTCTGCGGCGGATAGCACAGGCCGGCATCGGCGCAACCCTGCCAGCCCAGCTTGACCTGGCCGGTCACGGCAGCGGGAATACGCACTTCGACACTTTCCCGGTAGACCTGCTGTTTACCGAAGAACTCATCCTCATGGTCCTCGCCCTGGGGCAGGGGCGGTTTGTCAGCCGGGCTGAGACCATCGAATTTCAGACGTTGCTGATACAGGTAATAACCGTCGGCAATGCGCCAGTTGACCACCATATCGCCGTTGTCCGCGCGCTCGGTGGTGAGGATAAAAGCCTGGTCCACCGTGAGGAAGTCGGGCTTCTTGGCGAAAGGATCGTTGCCCGGCAGGGCCGCCTGGGCCAGCAGGGGCAGGAAAAACAACAGCAACAGCAGCAGACGACGCATGGAGCAGCCTTATTGAGCAGAGTCCCGAAGAGGGTGAGACAAGGGGATTAACCGTTTATTAACATCCAGTATCCCAGACCCACGTGCCTGTGGGCCATGAGTCATAATCGCGCCTTAATCCAGTTGCGTTCCACTCTGCCTCTTTGTTCCGGGTTCTGCCATGCACGTATTGCTCTGTGAAGACGATGACTTGATTGCCAGCGGTATTGTCGCCGGGCTCAATGCCCAAGGCCTGACCGTCGACCGCGTGGCGACGGCGTCGGCGGCGCGGGCGATCCTGCAGGCGGCGCATTTCGATGTGATGGTTCTGGACCTGGGTCTGCCCGACGAAGATGGCCTCAAGCTACTGCGCCAGTTGCGTCAGCAGGGCGTTGAGTTGCCGGTGCTGATCCTAACCGCGCGGGACAGCGTGACCGACCGCGTCGACGGCCTGCAGGCTGGTGCCGACGATTATTTGCTCAAGCCCTTTGATCTGCGCGAGCTCAGCGCCCGCCTGCATACGCTGATCCGGCGCATGGCCGGGCGCAGCACCAACCTGATCGAGCATGGCGCCCTCAGTTACGACCCGAGCAGCCGCGAAACCCTGCTTGCCGGACAGGTGGTGGACCTGTCCCGGCGCGAGCAGTCGTTACTGCATGCCTTACTGCATAATCGCGGCCGGGTACTGTCCGGCGAGCAACTCAAGGACAGCGTCTACGGTTTTGGCGACGAAGTGGAAAGCAACGCCTTGAACGTGCATATCCACCATCTGCGGCGCAAGTTGGGCAATAACATTGTCGAGACCGTGCGCGGCCTCGGCTATCGTCTGGGGGCCGCCCAGGGTGACGATGACGGCGCCAGCGGCGAGGGCCAGCGATGACCAGTCTGCGGGTGCGCCTGAGTCTGACCCTCGGTTCGGCGTTTGTGGTTATCTGGCTGACGGCGGGCATCTGGATGCTCTGCGATTTGCGCGATCAGATGATGGAGTCCCTCGACCAGCGCCTGACCGCCTCGGCGCGAATGGTCGGCGGCATGCTGGCGCAACTGCCGATGCCCGGCCAGGCGGGTGACACTCCCTTGAGCGCAGAAAAGCTCGGCATCGTCAGCAGCATGGCGTGTCAGGTCAACTCGTTGCGTGGCGAGTTGCTGGCGCGCAATCACTCGTCTCCCGAGCAGAGCCTCAGTGGCGAAGACGCCGGTTTTTCCGACCGGCTGATCGACGGTGAGCACTGGCGCAGCTACACCCTGGTTGTTGGCGACTTGCGCATTACCACGGCGGACCGTCAGGCCGAGCGCGATCAACTGCGTAACTCGGTGCTGCTGGCCGCTTCCTTGCCGGTACTAGCCGCCTTGTTGGGCAGCCTGGGTCTGCTCTGGCTGGGCATCGGCAAGGGGCTGGCGCCGCTGCACCGCATGCGCGATGCTCTCAAGCGGCGGCGTGCCGATTCGGTGGAGCCGCTGCACGTCGCGGGTCTGCCCAGTGAGTTGCAGCCGCTGCTGGATACCCAGAACCAACTGTTTCAGCGCATCGCCCAGACCCTGGAGCGGGAGCGGCGGCTGACCGGCGATGCCGCCCATGAGCTGCGCAGCCCGTTGACTGCGATCAAGACCCATCTGCAAGTGGCACGCATGACTGAAGGCGAAGCCCGGGACCGTTCCCTGGCCCACGCCGAAGAGGGGGCCGACCGTCTGCACCATACCCTGGAACAATTGCTGTTGCTGGCCAGGGTCGAAGGCAGCCTGTCATTTGACGACGGTGTGCAATGCACTGCTGAAGACGCCGCGCGCCTGGCAATTCACGATACCTGCCAGGATGAAGCGGGCATCGCCCTGCACCTTGCCCAGCCGTTGTCGACGCAGATGCTGGAGATACCTTCGGTACTGGCGATCGCCGCTCTGCGTAACCTGTTGGAAAACGCCCTGCGCCACACCCCGGCACAGACTGCTGTCGAGCTGAGCTTGAGCACTGCTTCCGGCCAGGCCTGCTTCTGCGTGCGCGACCATGGCCCCGGCATTCCAGAACAGCACTTGCAGCATCTGACTCGGCGTTTCTGGCGTCAGGGCCAGGGTGTCGGCTCCGGCCTTGGCCTGGCGATCGTGCAGGCGATTGTCCAGCGTTGCGATGGCTCGCTGACCTTCGACAGCCAGCCTGACGGCCTGCGTGTGACGCTGTGCCTGCCGCTGCGCAAACAGCCCTGATTTGTGGGAGCCGGCTTGCTGGCGATAGCGGTGGATCAATCTCTGCAGCTACTGCGAGCGCTTCGTACTCGATCGCCACCAAGGCGGCTCCTACCCGGTGTGTTGTGGTTCAAATGGCCTCAAGCAAGGTCGCGATGCCTTGGCCCCCGGCAATGCACTGGGTCGCAATGGCATAACGCCCGCCTGTACGCTTGAGCAGTGATGCCGCCTTGCCGGTAATGCGTGCGCCCGTCGCGCCCAGTGGATGACCCATGGCCATGGCGCCGCCGTCGAGGTTGACCCTGGCCATATCCAGTTGCAACTCCTGAACGCAGGCCAGGGACTGGCTGGCGAAGGCTTCGTTAAGTTCCACCAGGTCGATATCGTCGATGCTCAGGCCAGCGCGTTGCAGGACTTTGCGCGTGGCGTAGACCGGGCCCATGCCCATGATTTCCGGCGGGCAATCGGCCACGGCGACGGCCTTGATCCGTGCCAGGATATTCAGGCCATGATTGCGGGCAAAGTCCTCGGTGCAGACCAGTACCGCTGCGCTGCCATCAGTCAGGGGCGAGGCAGTGCCCGCAGTGACGGTGCCGCCAAAAGCTGGCTTCAAGTCACTGAGGCCTTCAGCGCTGGTGCCGGGGCGGATGCAGCCGTCTTCGCTGACTAGGCCATCGGGGGTGATGATCGGCACGATTTCCTCGACGAACAGTCCGGCGTCACGGGCGCTGGCGGCTTTGGCGTGGGACTGCACGGCCATGGCTTGCTGCTCGACGCGACCGATATCGAAGCGCTTGGCGACCTCTTCGGCAGTAAAGCCCATGGGCATGTAGGCCTCGGGTATGTCCTGCATCAGGGTCGGGTTGGGCGAGATATTGAATCCGCCCATGGGTACCCGGGTCATGGATTCGACCCCGGCACAGAGAAAGGCCTCGCCTGCGCCGAGAAGGATCTGCCCGGCGGCGTAATGCACCGAGCTCATGGACGAGCCGCAGAAGCGATTGATGGTCGCGCCGCCCAAGGTATTGGGAAAACCGGCGCGCAAGCTGGCGATGCGGGCGATATTCATGCCCTGTTCCGCTTCCGGATAGGCGCAGCCCATGATCACGTCTTCGAGGGTGGCCGGGTCGAGGTCGAGCTTGTCCACCAGCCCGCGCAGCACCTGGGCCGCCAGGTCATCCGGGCGCAGATTGATCAGGCCGCCTTTTTTCGCGAAATGGAAAGGTGAGCGGGCGAAACCAGCGATAACGATCGATTGCATGGCGGTTCTCCAAGGTGGTGTCTGGGGTTATCTGTTCATATCCAGAATCATGCAGGTGGTGGTGCCGGTGGCATAAAGCCGGCCATCGACGTCGTACAACCGGCCTTCGGCCAGGGCGGTGGAGCGGCCCAGGTGCACGACCTTGCCCTCGGCCCGCACGGGCCCGGTGCTTTCGCCCATCGCGCGGACATAGCTGATGCGCAGATCCAGAGTGGTGTAGCCCTGGCCCTGTTTGAGTTGAGTGTGGATGGCGCAGCCCATGCACGAATCCAGCAACGTTGCCGCGTAGCCGCCATGGACGCTGCCCAGAGGGTTGTAATGCCGCGCATCGGGGGTGCCCTGGAAAACGAATAGACCGGGCGTCCAGTGCAGGGGAATAAAGTCCAGCAAGTCACCGATTGGTGGCGATGGGTATTCGCCACGACCGATACCGTCGAGGTATTCCTTGGGGTCCAGTCGAGCCACTTCAGCCAGGGTGATAGTCCCCGGCTTGCCCAGGCGGGTGCGCATCAGACGTTCTTCTTCAAGCCATAGGGCGAGCTTTTCTTCCCGGTCGAGGGTTTGCATGCACAGGTCTTCCTATCGGGTTACAGGGCAAGGGCTGGAGCCCGTTCAGATTATGAGCATAATTTATCTTTTTTTATTATGACCGCAATATAAAAGTGATGAATGCCCCATGGCATATCTGCCAGAGTGCGGGATGAGGGGTGGATACTAATGTGGGACCGGCTTCAGCCGGGAAGACGGCATTACGGCCGACAGGGATGTATTGACCGCTCCTGCGCTTTCCCGGCTAAAGCCGGTCCCACCTGGTTCTGCAATACCTTTTCAGTCGCAAGGCGTCAGCACGAACCATCTCTTTTGACGAAATGCTTGTGCATATCCAGGGTCAGCGTCTCGATACGCTCGGTCAGGGACTTGGTCATCTCGGTCAGGCGCGTGTTCTGCTCCAGTAACTGAAGCATCTGTGCCGAGTTCTGCTCGGCAATGGCCAGGCGCTCTTGGTTGGCCACGGCCAGTGCCTCGCGGTGCTGGGCATCGGCGTCGGCATTGGCCTTGTCCCGGGCGGCCTGGCGAGTCTGGGCCAGGAGGATCAGCGGGGCGGCGTAGGCCGATTGCAGGCTGAAAGCCAGGTTCAGCAGGATGAAAGGGTAGAGGTCAAACTTGACCAGCCCGCTCATGTTGGCGCCGACCCAGAGTATGACCAGTAAAGTCTGCGCGCCTAGAAACATTGGCGTGCCGAAGAAGCGCGCGAACGCTTCGGCTTTCAGGGCAAAGGCGTCATTGCCGAACGTGGGCGTCAGGTGGGCATGGCCTTTATGGAAACGCAAATGATCGACGACGGTCTTGGTCGAGCGAGGTGAATGGCTGGGATTTGGCGTTGCGGCGCTCATGACGGTTACCAAAGGCTCAAGGACAAGCGGCCACTATAAGGCTCGCAGCAGCGTCCTTGATACCGGCTGACAAAAGCTTCATGCACAGGACGCAGTCAAGTGTCCCCGCTCGGCAGGGGAGAGATGATGTAACCGCGTATCGAGAGTGGCCGTCAGGCCATCAATCGATGGGGTCGGGGTGCAACGGTCTGGAAACCTGCATGATGCTGGCGTAGTCGTAGACGTACTGCCGCCCGGCATGGCTGGTCAAACGCAGCTGATCGATCAGTTGCCGCTCTTTCTTGTTCAGGTACCGCAACCCTTGCTCACTCGACTTGAGGCGATCTCGTTCATGAGCGTCAGGAAAGGTGATGACGTTTGTCATGAAAAATCTCCTTGGTTGTGAGTCCCTAATGCTGGCTCTGTAGTCCCTGTCACTCTTGTATCGTGCGACAACGGCACCTTACCCACAAAAACTTCAGCCGGGCAACCCTGCAAATGAAGAGCCGGTCACACTATCTGTGTCACCTCATAGGATTGTCGACCGCCGTTGACGTTGATATCGATGACATCGCCTTCGAACTTGCCCAGCAGGTTTTGCCCCAAGGGCGCACGGGCAGTGATCACGGTGATCAGGCTCTCATTCAGATGGACTTTCAGCCCGGCGCCGTCGGGGCCGAGGAACAGGCGGCGGGGTTGGCCGTCGTCGTCTTCGAGGGTGATCAGGTCGCCGTTCTGGATGCCGCGCTGCTCATCGAACGGCTTGAGGCCCAGTTGTTGCCAGGCCAGCAGGGCCTGGCGGATTTCCTCGACCCGTCGTGCCTGGCCCGCCGCCAGATACGAGGCCTCAAGGCCCAGGGTGTCGTACTTGTTTTCGGCGATGTTTTCTTCGTGGGTTGCAGTCTCGTAGGCGGTCTGGGCGGCGCGCTGGGCGACGTCCAGATCGACTTTGAGTTTTTCGATAATCAACTGATGAACGGCTTGCTTGCTCATGGTCTATCCGCAGAACTGACTGACATTGGCCCGGCTTTTTTCACTGGGCGCGGTGCGATCCTGCTGTAACCAGAAGTTGCACTTGGGGCCGTTGAAGCCTTTTTGCTGCTCGGCCTGGGCCTGCTCATGGGCCTGACGGGCTTCGCTCTCACGCAGGTTCTGCTCGTATTTCTCGAACATGCTGTTGGCGGTCTCGGGCGGCGGTGCCGGTGGCTTGCTCAACTGGCTGACGGCGTTCGTCACGACTTGGGTCTGCGCGGCGGGCAGGGCCTTGTACAGCAGGGCGCAGGTCAGCAGTACGGCTAGGAATCCGAGCCAGATACCGACGGCGATGCAGCCGATCAGTTTCAGTGGCGGGACGGCAACATTCAGCTCGCGACGGCTTGTGGACGGCATGGCGGCATTCCTGGTGTTGGCAGTTGAAGCGGATTGTCGCACGAGCATAAGGCTGGTGGCTGCGGGTTGTTCTGACGGACAATCGGCATTTTTCACGAGGAGCCCTGGATGAAAGCTTCTTGGGATGTGTTTTGTTCGGTGGTCGACAACTTCGGTGACGTCGGCGTGACCTGGCGCCTGGCCCGGCAATTGGTCGCCGAGCACGATCTGGCCGTGCGCCTGTGGATCGACGACCTGACGGCGTTTGCCCGCTTGTGTCCGGGGGCTGATGCCGAGGCGGCGCAGCAATGGCAGGACGGTGTCAGCGTTTGCCGCTGGTCGCCGGACTGGACCGCGACGGACTGTGCCGACGTAGTGATCGAGGCCTTTGCCTGTCGCCTGCCACCTGCCTATATGGAGGCCATGCTGCAACGAACTGTGCGGCCGCTGTGGCTGAATCTGGAATATCTCAGCGCCGAAGCCTGGGTTTCCGGCTGCCATGGGCTGCCATCACCGCAATCCAATGGGTTGAAGAAGGTCTTCTTCTTCCCCGGTTTTCTTCCGACGACCGGTGGCCTGCTGCGTGAGCGTACATTGGTCGAGAAGCGTCAGGCATTTCAGCTGGACGCGGCAATGCAGCGAAATTTCCTGCAGGGGCTGGGTGTTGTGCCTGACGCTGGAGCGCGGGTAATTTCGCTGTTCGCCTATGAAAACCCTGCTCTGGGTACCTGGCTAGATTTACTGGTGAAAGATCCGCGCGCCACCCATCTGATCGTGCCCGAGGGGCGGATCCTCGGCGATCTGCAGCGCTGGCTGGGTGTCGAAGGCTTACGAGCGGGCGCCATCGAAAAACGCGGAGCCCTGACCGTGCAGGTCATGCCGTTCGTCCGACAGGAAGATTACGATCGCCTGCTGTGGAGTTGCGACTTCAATGTGGTGCGCGGCGAAGACTCGTTCGTTCGCGCGCAATGGGCTGCTCGGCCATTGCTCTGGCACATCTATGAACAGGACGACGATGCCCACTGGGCCAAGCTTGACGCCTTCCTTGAGCTCTATCTCAAAGGCCTGCCCGAAGCGGTGGCGAGGGCCCTCAGTGGATTCTGGCGGGCCTGGAATGGCGGCAAGGATCTGCGCGAACACTGGCTGGTCGTCAGCGAATACGAGGCAATCTTGCGCAAACACGCAGAAAACTGGTGTCTGGAACAGGCTTCTCAACGGGATCTTGTCGAGGCGCTGGTACAGTTTTATCGAAATTCGCTATGATACGCGGCCTTGTTATCAAGGCTCTGTACGAAAAGCCGCTTTTCGTACAGAGCCTGTTAGTAAATCCATCCTATTTCGGATATTCGCAATGAAAACTGGTAAAGAACTCAAACCCGGTACCGTGATCAAGATCGATAACGACCCTTGGCTGGTTCAGAAAGCTGAATTCACCAAGTCCGGTCGTAACAGCGCGATCATGAAGACCAAGCTGAAGAACCTGTTGACCGGCTACAAAACTGAAACTGTCTACTCGGCCGACGACAAGCTGGAAGACGTGATCCTGGACCGCAAAGAAGCGACCCTGTCGTTCATCAGCGGCGACAGCTACACCTTCATGGACACCAGCGACTACACCATGTACGAGCTGAACGCCGAAGACATCGAAGCCGTTCTGCCATTCGTTGAAGAAGGCATGACCGACGTCTGCGAAGCTGTGTTCTTCGAAGACCGTCTGGTTTCCGTAGAGCTGCCGACCACTATCGTGCGTCAGGTCGACTACACCGAAGGTTCTGCTCGTGGCGACACTTCCGGTAAAGTCATGAAGCCAGCCAAGCTGAAAAACGGCACCGAGCTGAGCGTTGCTGACTTCATCGAAATCGGCGACATGATCGAGATCGATACCCGTGAAGGCGGTTCCTACAAAGGCCGTGCTAAATAAGCACAGCTTTTTCGTAGCGCTGGAACACAAGAAACCCGCATTAGTGCGGGTTTTTTTGTGCCTGTAGGAGCTGCCGAAGGCTGCGAATGGGGCTGTCTGATACACCGCTATCGCAGCCTTCGGCAGCTCCTACAAAATCTCATTCCCAACCAATTTATTTGCAATAAAAAAAGCCCCACCTGAGCGATTCAGGCGGGGCTTTTTAGTCTCAACTCGGCTGTATTTACCAGTTCATGGTGGCGTCTCCGCTTCAGGCGTCGGGTTTACTTGAGGTGTACCTTCAATTCTTCCGAAGCCTGCAGCATCGCCGAGCGCACTTCCGGCACTTGGCTGACCACGTTGAGCAGACCATAGTCGTGGATCATGCCGTTATAGCGTACGGCGGTGACCGCCACGCCAGCCTGATCCAGTTTGCGCGCATAGGCTTCACCCTCGTCGCGCAGTACATCGGCACCAGCGGTCTGCACCAGGGCAGGGGGCAGGCCCTTGAGTTGCTCGGTGGTTGCCCGCAGCGGCGAGGCGTAGATCTCGTTGCGCTGGTTGGCGTCCGTTGTGTAGTTGTCCCAGAACCACTTCATCATGTTGCGGGTCAGGAAGTGCCCTTCGGCGAACTGGTTATACGAACCGGTATCGAAATTGGCATCCGTTACCGGCCACAACAGCACTTGGTACTTGATGGCCGGAGTGCCCTTGTCTTTGGCCATTAACGAGACGACCGCCGCCATGTTGCCGCCGACACTGTTACCGGCAACCGCCAGGCGCTTGCCATCGACGTTGATTTCCTTGCCGTGCTCAGCCACCCATTTGGTCGCTGCATAGGCCTGGTTGATCGCCGTCGGGTAGTGCGCTTCAGGGGATGGCGTGTAGTTGACGAAGACTGCCACCGCCCCTGAACCCGCTACCAGGTCACGCACCAAGCGTTCGTGGGTCGGGAAGTCGCCCAAGACCCAGCCGCCACCGTGGAAGAACATGAAAACCGGCAAGGTCCCTTTGACACCCGCTGGGCGCACGATGGTCAGGCTGATCGACTGACCGTCGGCGTTGATCACCTTCTGGCTGACATCCGCCTTGGGCAGGGTCAGTTTCACCCCGGCCTGGGCGCCCGTCAGGACTGCACGGGCATCCTTGGGCGAGAGCCGCTCAAGCGGTTTGCCGGTGCCCGAGTTCAGAGCATCGAGGAACGCCTGGGTGTTGTGCTCGACATCCGGGTTGCCCGCGGCGAAAGCGTTGCCGATGGACAGGGCGAGCAGGGTGCCGGTCAAGACTTTGCTGAGGGTTTTCATGTTCGTTTCCTTGGGCCGATGAGCTTAGACAGTCACGTGCAGACGGACGTCAACGTTGCCGCGAGTGGCGTTGGAGTACGGGCAGACCTGGTGAGCGGCGTCGACCAGTTGCTGCGCGTCAGCCTGATCCAGACCTGGCAGGTTGATATTCAGATCGATGTCCAGACCGAAACCGCCAGGGATCTGGCCGATGCCGACATGGGCAGTGATCGAAGCATCAGCCGGGATGCTGCGTTTGCTTTGACCGGCAACGAATTTCAGTGCGCCGATGAAGCAGGCCGAGTAGCCGGCGGCGAACAGTTGTTCAGGGTTGGTTGCTTCGCCACCGGCGCCGCCCAGTTCTTTCGGGGTAGCCAGTTTGACGTCGAGGATCTTGTCGCTGGAAACAGCGCGGCCATCACGGCCACCGGTAGCGGTTGCAACAGCGGTATAGAGAGTGTTCATGGCGTTACCTCGCAGTATGTGTGGTTTGTATGTTGCGCTAAATGTTTGTGCGCTAACTGGTGTGAAGTAAATGTAGCGCGCAAATAGTTTGCGCGCAATATAGTTTTTCAAAAAAGTTTTGCCAGACGCTTTTGAAGGGGGAAAGGAGGTGGTGTCAGCGAGGGCGAAAGCCTTGGTTTACAAGGGCGTCAGAGAGGGTATGACCGTTCGTCGAGGTGGCGTCAAGAAGGTGAGATGCCACATCAACTAGCTGAACTGAGACGATATTTCTGTAGGAGCTGCCAAGGCTGCGAATGGATCGACCTGATACATCGCTATCGCAGCCTTCGGCAGCTCCTACAGGGTCTCATCCAGCCGAAAAGGGTGGGATGACTCAGAGCGATTCCTGCAAATTGCTGCGCAAGCCAATCAGCTCGCCCTGGATCTCTTGCAGGCGTTCGATGGTCAGGCCGCTGGCACCGAGGATGCAGTGGGGGATGCGCTTGGCTTTTTCATGCAGGGCACGGCCTTGCTCGGTAAGATTGAGCAACACCACGCGCTCGTCTTCCTTGCTACGGGTGCGGCTGATCAGGCCTTCGGCTTCCAGGCGCTTGAGCAAGGGCGTCAGGGAGCCCGGATCGGTCAGCAGGCGTGCGCTGACATCGCCTACAGTCAGACCCTGCTCTTCCCACAACACCAGCATGGCCAGGTATTGCGGGTAGGTCAGGTTCAGCTCCTGGAGCAGCGGCTTGTAGACCTTGGTCATCATCAGCGAAGTGGAGTAAAGGGCGAAGCACAGCTGATTATCGAGCATCAGGGCATCACATTTTTCCAGCGGGGCGGCGGGGCCGCCGTCATCGGTATTCATTTAAGTGGACCTCTTGGTCAACATTCATTACGGCTTAATTTAGTGCCGCTATCTTTAATGCGCCAGATAAATTCTACGAGCGGTGCAGATGGCAACGTTCACGGTTGATGAATCCCCCCTTCACGATTCGTTGAGCGATTGAGTTGCGCTGCGCATTTGCTCGCTCGCCGAGACTGCGTAGCATGCGCTGCACAGTCGGAGTGGGGATGTGGCGTGATCGAGATTTTTCTGGATTTTTTGTTGGGTGCTGCAATGGGCACCTTGGGTGGATTGTTCGGTATTGGCGGCGGGCTGGTGGCGATTCCGGCGCTGGGTGTGTTGTTCGGCCTTGATCAGCAACTGGCCCAAGGCACCGCGCTGTTGATGGTGCTGCCCAATGTCTTGCTGGCGCTGTGGCGCTATCACCAACGCAACCCCATCTCCCTGCGCAACGCGATGATGCTGATCGTGCCGAGTTTTATCGTGTCCTGGCTGACTTCACTGTGGGCGGTGGGTGTGAATGCCCAGAGCATGCGCATCGGCTTTATTACTTTCCTGCTGGTGCTGACAGTGTTCAATCTGGTGCAGATGTACTGGCGCAAAGGCGATGCCGGACCACAACTGCGCCATGGCAACTGGCTGTGGCTGCTGGGCGTGGGTTCCGGGGTGACGGCGGGGATGTTCGGTGTCGGCGGCGGGGTGATTGCCACGCCTATCCTCACCGGCATTTTCGGCTCAACCCAAGTGGCGGCCCAAGGGCTGGCCCTGGCCCTGGCGGCGCCCAGCACGACGATCACCTTGACCACCTACGCCCTGCACGGTCACGTCAACTGGGCTTTGGGCATTCCCCTGGCATTGGGTGGCCTGGCCAGTATCAGCTGGGGCGTCAAGTTGGCTCATACCCTGCCAGAACGTACCCTTCGGGCGTCGTTCTGTATGTTTTTGGTGGTCTGCGCGATCATGCTGGTCTTCAGGGTTTAAAGGCTCAGAGTTTGAAACCCTCGGCGATGTAATCCGCCAGGCAATCGGTGATCGGCGAAGGATTCTGTGGATTACGCAGCAGCACGATGCTGGCCTGGGGCAGCTGCGGCAGGTTTTCGACTTCGCCGAGGATGCGCAGGTCCGGGGTGATCAGGCTCTCCAGTTGTGCGGTGACCGCAAGGCCAGCGCTGACCACGGCCATGATCGCCGACAGGCTGGCGCTGGTGTAGGCCACGCGGTACTCGCGTTGCACCGTATCCAGTGCGTTGCACGCCCATTCCCGGCAGAAACAATCGGTATTGAACATGGCCAGGGGCATGGGCGTCTGTTCGTGGGGATAGAAGCCTGCGGCCTCGGCCCAGACAAAACGTTCCTGACGCAGGATCTGGCCGATCTCGGTGCCGGGCCGGCGGGTGACAATGGTCAGGTCCAGGTCCTTGCGCAGCAGCAGTTGCGATGACGTCTCGCAATGCACTTCCACCTGGATCAACGGGTAGGCCCGGGCAAACTGGGAAAGGATGCCGGGCAAAAAGCGCATCACGTAATCGTCCGGCGAGCCGATCTTCACCGAACCCACCATATGCGGGTCGCGCAGGGTGTTGAACACCTCACTGTGCAGCTTAAGGATGCGCCGGGCATAACCCAGCAGCACCTGGCCTTCGGCCGTGAGGTTGACGTTGCGCCCGTCACGCTGGAACAGCGGGCGTTGCAGGACGTCTTCCTCGAGCCGCTTCATCTGCATGCTCACCGCCGACTGGGTGCGGTTGACCACTTCGCCTGCGCGGGTGAAGCCGCCATTTTCGGCAATGGCGACGAAAGTGCGCAGCAGTTCGCTGTCGATACTTGGATAAAGCGCCACTCATCAATCCCTCAAATGGGTTGCATAAGAAACATTCGTTGGATGAATCCTACGCCGAGGACGAGACTTTAGTCATCCCCACTTGGAGGGCAAGATGATGAAAGGTCAAAAAGGTTACGTATTGGTGGTCAAAACGCTCCCTCGGGAGTTTTCGGTTGAACGACTCATAAAGTCGATAGCAGGCCATGCGCGGCGCTGGTACGAGTTGCATCGCCAGCGCCAGCTACTGGCGGGCCTGGATGATTGCGCGCTGAAAGACCTCGGTTTGAGCCGGGCCGATATTCAGAGCGAGAGCGAGCGGCCGTTCTGGGATGACCCCATGAAGCGCTGACAGCGTGGCAGGCATCGGGTAGTTTGAAGGACTGAACAGGAGTACCCGATGCCTGAATCCATCTCCCTTAAACAGGCCCGACGATTGGCTTTGGCTGCCCAGGGCTTCAATCGCAAGGCCGCAGCAGGGCCGATCAAGGCCCGCCACGTCACGCAATTGATCGAACGCCTGGGCGTGGTGCAGATCGACTCGGTCAATGCCCTGGTCCGCTCCCATTACCTGCCGCTGTTTTCCCGTCTGGGTAATTATCCGCAGGACCTGCTCGACCAAGCCGCCTGGAGCCAGGGCCGTCAGCGTGCGCTGTTCGAATACTGGGGCCACGAGGCTTCGTTGCTGCCCATGGCGCTCTATCCACTGTTGCGTTGGCGCATGCGTCGGGCCGCTCAGGGCGAGGGCATCTATCAGCAGATGGCGCGGTTCGGTCGCGAGCAGCAGCCGGTGATTGCCCGGGTTCTGCAATCAGTACGTGAGCAGGGCGCCTTGGGCGCGGGCAGCTTGAGCACGCGACAGGAACGCGCCGGACCCTGGTGGGACTGGAGCGCGGAAAAGCACGCACTGGAATGGTTGTTCGCCGCCGGTGAAGTCACCGTGGCCGGGCGCCGGGGCTTTGAACGGCTGTACGACTTGCCTGAACGCGTGTTGCCTGCCTTGATCATGGACCTTCCCGAGGTGGCCGAAGCCGAAGCGCAACGGGGCTTGCTGCTGCATGCCGCCACGGCCTTGGGCGTCGGCACGGAAAAGGACCTGCGCGACTACTTCCGCCAGGACCCGCTGCCCAGCCGCATCGCCTTGGCCGAACTGGTAGAGATGGGCGCCCTGCAGGTGGTCAGCGTCGAAGGCTGGCGGCAACCGGCGTTCTGTCTGCCGCAATTCACGGTGCCGCGCAAAGTGGCGGCCAGCGCCTTGCTTTCACCTTTTGACTCGCTGATCTGGGAACGGACGCGTACCGAGCGGCTGTTTGATTTCCGCTATCGCCTGGAAATCTACACGCCCCAGCACAAGCGGGTTTACGGCTATTACGTGCTGCCATTCCTGCACAACGAACGTATCGCCGCCAGGATCGACCTGCGCGCCGAACGGGCGGCCGGACGCCTGGCCGTGCACGCGGTGCATGAGGAAGAAAGCGGATTGGACGAGGAGGGGATGCAGGCCCTGGCCAGCCAGTTGCGAGAACTGGCGAATTGGCTGGGGCTGGCCGAGGTACAGGTCAATTGCATGCGCGCCAGCGGGGTGCGCTTGTTGGGGCATTTGTAGGTTTTGAGCTACGATCTATGAGCCTCGAGCCAAGGTCCCTTTAGCTCGCAGCTCGCAGCTCGCATCTGCCCCTACCGCCTCACTTGTTTCAGTGTCTCTGCAATCAAGAACGCCAGTTCCAGCGACTGATCAGCATTCATCCGAGGGTCGCAGTGGGTGTGATAACGATCCGAAAGGCCATCTTCGGTGATCGGTCGGGCGCCGCCGATGCATTCGGTGACGTTCTGCCCGGTCATCTCGATATGGATACCGCCGGCATAAGTGCCTTCCGCCTGGTGTACCTGGAAGAACTGCTTCACTTCACCGAGGATCTGCGCGAAATCCCGGGTCTTGTAGCCGCTGCTGGCCTTGATCGTATTGCCGTGCATCGGGTCGGAACTCCACAGCACCTTGCGGCCTTCACGTTCGACGGCGCGGATCAGTTGCGGCAGGTGGTCGCCGACCTTGTTCGCACCCATGCGCGCGATCAGGTTGAGGCGTCCGGGGTCGTTGCTAGGGTTGAGGATATCGATCAGGCGGATCAGGTCGTCGGTGTTCATGCTCGGGCCGACCTTGACCCCGATCGGGTTGTTCACCCCGCGCAGGAACTCGACATGGGCGCCGTCCAGTTGACGAGTGCGGTCGCCGATCCACAGCATGTGTGCCGAGCAATCGTAGAAATCGTTGGTCAGGCTGTCGCGGCGCACGAAGGCTTCTTCGTAGTTCAGCAGCAAGGCTTCGTGGGCGGTGAAGAAGCTGGTCTCGCGCAGTTGCGGCGAGGTGTCCAGGCCGCAGGCGCGCATGAAGGCCAGGGTTTCATCGATACGATTGGCCAACTGGCTGTATTTGTCAGCCAGGGCCGAGTTGGCGATGAAGTCCAGGTTCCATTGGTGTACCTGATGCAGGTCGGCAAAACCGCCCTGGGCGAAGGCGCGCAGCAGGTTCAGGGTCGCGGTGGACTGGTGGTAGGCCTGCAACAGGCGATCCGGGTCCGGTACGCGGCTCTTGGCGTCGAAACCGATGCCGTTGACGATATCGCCACGGTAGGCGGGCAGGGTCACGCCTTCGATGGTTTCATCATTGGCCGAGCGCGGCTTGGCGAACTGCCCCGCCATGCGCCCGACCTTGACCACCGGGCAACCGGCGGCAAAAGTCATGACAATGGCCATTTGCAGCAGCACTTTGAAGGTGTCGCGAATCTTCGCCGCAGAAAACTCGACGGAACTCTCGGCGCAGTCGCCGCCCTGCAACAGGAAGGCGCGGCCCTGGGTGACCTCGGCGAACTGCCGACGCAACTCCCGGGCTTCACCGGCGAACACCAGGGGCGGATAGCTGGCCAGGGTCTGCTCGACCTGCAGGACATGGGCGGCGTCGGGGTATTGCGGCTGCTGCTGGATAGGCAGGGCCCGCCAGCTGTCGGGGCTCCAGGGTTGGCTCATTGTGCTGAACTCGAAGATCGGCGGAATCGGACCGGCATGTTAGCAGTTCACGGCCTGACTGGCGCAGGCGCTCAGAACAGTGCAGGCTTGCCGGATTATTGGCTTGCGAGCAAGCCTGTGGGACCGGCTTTAGCCGGGAAAGGGCCGTTACAGCCGCTGCATGCCGGGCGACTGAACGTTTTTCCCGGCTAAAGCCGGTCCCACACAATCAATTCAGTGAAGGGAATAAACAGGCAATGACCGAGGAACGTGTAGAGCGGATCCTGGCCGAGGTGCATGACGCTTTCGGCATGATTCGCGTACTGGAAGTGGACGATTACCGGTTCCTCGAATTCGGCGATGCCATCGAGCAAAGCTGCACTTTTACCGCCGATCCCAGCTGGCTGGAGTACGACTACACCCGGGCCATGCTGATCGGCGCGCTGTGCCATGAGCTGCCGGACAGCGCATTATTCCTTGGCCTCGGCGCCGGGACCCTGACCCAGGCCTGCCTCAAGTTCCTGCCCCTGGAGGACGTCGAAGCCATCGAGTTGCGTCCCGACGTGCCGCGCCTGGCCATCGAATACATGGGCCTGGACGACGATCCGCGCCTGTACATCCGTATCGGCGACGCCCTTGAGCTGTTGCCGACGGCGGAATCGGCCGACCTGATCTTCGTCGACCTTTATACCGATGTCGGCCCTGGCGTCGGTCACCTGGCCTGGAATTTCCTGGAAAGCTGTCAGAAGCGCCTGAACCCTGGCGGCTGGCTGGTGATCAACCAGTGGGCCGCCGACGATGGCAAGCCTCTGGGCGCGGCGCTTCTGCGCGGTCTGTATCACCGCCACTACTGGGAACTGCCGGTGAAGGAGGGTAACGTCATCCTGATCGTGCCCGCCGACCTGGAGCAGGATCTGGACTTCGCCGCCCTGACCGAACGCGCCGAAACCCTGGCCCCGCGCCTGGGCTATTCGCTGCTGCCGCTGATCAAGCAGATTCGCCCGGCTACTTAACGCCCGCTGAAGATCGCTGGCCTGCGTTCCTGCATGGCCAGTAAACCTTCACGGGCGTCCTCTGTGCTCATCAGTTGATTGATCAGGCGCGGCAGTTGTTGCGCTGCACTGGCTTCGCCTTCCAGCACCGCCTGACGCGAAGACTCAATGGTCGCGCGAATCGCCAGCGGTGCCTGTTCGGCGATGCGTGCAGCCAGTTGCAGGGCGTAGGGCAGGAGGTCCTCGCTGGCCAGGACCTCCTGCACCAGGCCCATGCGGCAGGCTTCGTGGGCATCGAATTCATCCCCCGTCAGCAGCCAGCGCATGGCATTGCCCCAGCCGGCGATCTGATGCAGGCGCAGCGTCGCGCCGCCAAAGGCGAAGATCCCCCGCTGGACTTCCAACTGAGCAAAGCGGCTATTGCTGCTGCACAGGTTGATATCCGAGGCCAGCATCAGCTCGATACCCAGAGTCAGACAATAACCCTGAGCGGCGACTATCACCGGTTTGCTCACCCTGGGCCCGGCGCCGGTGCCCCAGGGGTCGTAGCCGCCCTCGGGGACTTTCCAGCCATGACTCAGGGCCGGTCCGGCTTCGCCCAGGTCCAGGCCTGCGGTGAAATGCTCGCCATGGGCGAAAATCACCGCGACCCGGGCCTGGTCATCCCGTTCGTACTCGCCATAGGCCAGGCTAAGTTGGTTCAACAGCTCAAGATCGAAGGCATTGCGCTTGGCCACGCGGTCCAGCCCGATAAGCATGATGTGATCATGCCGTTCACGGCTGACGCGGCCTTTTACGGAGGAGGTCATGTCGGAATCCCTGTGCGCTGATGTAGGACGGGAGTGCAACGCCTGACTGAAAAGATGAAACGTTTAAGCTGCATCACCAGTGCTACCGGGCCTCTTGCAAAATAGACACTGACATGGATTTGCGCAAAGCCTGTTACACCTGCCGCTGCCATTCATGAAACTTTAAAAAAAGGCTCACTTTTCTGCGCAATTCCGGTATAGTGCGCGCCGGTCTTAACAGGCCCTCGTCCAGGTATGCATTTCCCGAAGCCATCTTCGGCTGCTCGTTCGCTACGCGAACTATCCTTGGCGATCCATTCATCAAAACGTTTTCGCAAATCCCCGCCGACAAAGCAGCCAGGGTGACCCAAGGGTCTTACACGGCACGCGCAGCTTTGTAGCATGGGTCTTTGCGGATGCACTAGAGGCAGACCCATGACCCAGGAACTCGGCGGCTTCGCCGCTCTCGAACTTCACCCGAACATTGTTGCCGCCGTCGTTGCGACCGGCTATGAAGAGCCGTCGGCGATTCAGCAGCAATCGATCCCTATTATTCTTGCCGGCCACGACATGATCGGCCAGGCGCAGACAGGTACCGGTAAAACCGCCGCCTTCGCCCTGCCTATCCTGCATCGTATCGACCCGAGCAAGCGCGAGCCTCAGGCCCTGATCCTGGCGCCGACCCGCGAGCTGGCCCTGCAAGTGGCCACCGCTTTCGAAACTTACGCCAAGCAAATGCCGGGCGTTACTGTTGTGGCTGTCTACGGCGGCGCGCCGATGGGCCCGCAACTCAAAGCAATCCGCAACGGCGCGCAAATCGTCGTCGCTACCCCGGGCCGCCTGTGCGATCACCTGCGCCGTGACGAAAAAGTCCTGGCCACCGTGAACCACCTGGTTCTGGACGAAGCCGACGAAATGCTCAAGCTGGGCTTCATGGACGACCTGGAGGTCATTTTCAAGGCCATGCCGGAAACCCGCCAGACCGTTCTGTTCTCGGCCACTCTGCCGCAGTCGATCCGTGCCATCGCCGAACGCCACCTGCGTGACCCGAAGCACGTCAAGATCCAGACCAAGACTCAGACCGTAACCGCGATCGAACAGGCTCACCTGTTGGTTCACGCTGACCAGAAGACCTCGGCTGTACTGAGCCTGCTGGAAGTCGAAGATTTCGACGCCCTGATCATGTTCGTTCGCACCAAGCAAGCGACCCTGGACCTGGCAAGCGCTCTGGAAGCCCGTGGCTATAAAGCTGCTGCGCTGAACGGCGACATCGCCCAGAACCAGCGTGAGCGCGTGATCGACTCCCTCAAGGACGGTCGCCTGGACATCGTGGTTGCTACCGACGTTGCCGCTCGCGGTCTCGACGTTCCGCGTATCACCCACGTATTCAACGTGGACATGCCTTACGATCCAGAGTCCTACGTTCACCGTATCGGCCGTACCGGTCGTGCCGGTCGCGAAGGTCGCGCCCTGCTGCTGGTAACGCCGCGTGAGCGTCGCATGCTGCAAGTGATCGAGCGCGTAACCGGCCAGAAAGTTGCCGAAGTACGTCTGCCCGATGCCCAGGCCGTTCTCGATGCCCGCATCAAGAAACTGACCAACAGCCTTGCGCCGCTGGTTGCTGATGCTGAAGCCACTCATGGTGATCTGCTGGATCGTCTGACCGCTGACATCGGCTGCACCCCACGTGCCCTGGCCGCTGCCCTGCTGCGCAAGGCTACCAACGGTCAGGCCCTGACCCTGGCGGCCATCGAGAAAGAACGTCCACTGGTGCCGAACAGCGCTCCGCGTGAACGTACTGGCGAGCGCTCCGGTGATCGTCCTGAGCGCAGCAGCGCTGACCGCGAACGTCGCGCCCCGATGCCACTGGCTGAAGGCCGTGCTCGCTGCCGTACCGCGCTGGGCGCGCGTGACGGTATCGCTGCCAAGAACCTGCTGGGTGCAATCCTCAACGAAGGCGGTCTGGCCCGCGAAGCAATCGGCCGTATCCAGGTCCGTGACAGCTTCAGCCTGGTCGAGCTGCCGGAAGATGGCCTTGAGCGTCTGCTGACCAAGCTCAAGGACACCCGCGTTGCCGGTAAGCAGCTGAAACTGCGTCGTTATCGCGAAGACTGATCAGCGCTTGAGCTGATGGTCTGAAAAAAAATCCCCGACTGGTTCGGGGATTTTTTTGCCTGCAGATTTACGTTGGATCATCGTTTGTTTCAACCAAATCGATAGATATCCATCCCCAGCGCACCCATGGTGAAACCCTGGTGGGCAATGCTGAACTCGCCCCCGGCACCGCGGGCAAAGTACAGCGGCAGCAAATGCTCGTCGCTCGGGTGGTTGCGCACGGCATTGGGCGCGCGGCGGCGGTAGTCGTGCAGGCTGGTTTCGTCGTCGGCGCCGAGCTTCTCGACGAACCAGTCACGAAACTCTCCTGCCCAGGGCTCAATGCTTTCCGGGCCAGCCTGCCAGTCCAGCTCGCGCAGGTTGTGGGTGATGCTGCCGGAACCGATCAGCAGTACACCTTCCTCGCGCAGGCTGGCCAGGGCCTTGCCGACCAGGCTTTGCAGGGCCGGGCCCTGACGGCTCGGCAGAGATACCTGAACGACCGGAATGTCGGCCTGTGGATACATCAGCGACAACGGCACCCAGACGCCATGATCAAAAGGTCGTTGGCTGGTCAGGCGTGCGGGCAGGCCTGCCTTGGTCAGCAGCTCGACGACTTCGCTGGACAGCTCCGGCAGGCCGGGAGCCGGGTATTGCACGGCAAAGAGTTCCGGTGGGAAGCCGCCGAAGTCATGCCAGGTTTCGGGGCGCGGGTTGGAATTGACCAGCAGCTCCTGGCTTTCCCAGTGTGCCGAGACAATCACAATAGCCCGTGGACGCGGCATTTCGGCAGCAATACGTGCCAAGGCCGGGCCGCTTGCGCCAGGTTCCAGGGCAAGCATGGGTGAACCATGGGAAATAAACAGGCTGGGAAACATGAGGGGTATCCTGAGAGATAACATGGGCCCATCTTCAGGCAGATCATTGATCTAAATCTAATATAAGTTTTAGTGCCTATTTATCGAATTATCGGGAGGTTTCATGCAGCCGGAGTTTTGGCATTCACGCTGGGCGACGGGTCAGATCGGCTTTCATCAGGCCGAGGTCAATCCTTATCTGCAACAGTTCTGGCCGATTCTGGAAATGGCACCTGGCGCTCGGGTGTTGGTGCCACTCTGTGGCAAAAGCGTCGATATGACCTGGCTCAGCGAGCAGGGGCTGTATGTGGTCGGTGTCGAACTGGCCGAGGCGGCGGCTGAAGCCTATTTCATCGAGCGCGGTGTACCGCCTGTGATCGACACGCGTGGCGAGTTCAAGATCTACCGTGATGACCGTTGCGAAATCTGGTGTGGCGACTTCTTCGGTCTGACGGTGGCAGATATCGGCGTCTGCACGGGGCTGTATGATCGGGCGGCGCTGATTGCCCTGCCTGAGGAGATGCGCAGGCGTTATGCCCGGCAGCTTGCCCGGTTGCTGGGGGCCGATTGCCGTGGGCTATTGGTGACCCTGGATTATGTGCAGGAAGAAATCGACGGCCCGCCATTTGCCGTTGATCACGCCGAGGTAATGCGGTTGTTGGACGAGGACTGGCAGGTCGAGTTGGTCGATTCCCGGGATGTATTGCAGGAAAACGCTAAGTTCGTGCAGCGTGGGGCGAGTCGGCTGGACGAGCAGGTTTATCGAGTTATTCGAGCTGGTCGCGTGTAATTGTAGGAACCAGCAAGCCGGCTCCCACCTATCATTCCAGGCCATAAGATCTGACCGACAAAAAAGGGCGACCGTAGTCGCCCTTTCTTTTGGCTGAAGCCTCAACCGCGACGACGCAGCGCCTCGATTCGCTCTTCCAGCGGCGGATGGCTCATGAACAGGCCGGCCAGACCGTGCTTGAGGCCGCCATTGATGCCGAAGGCGGTCAGGCTGTCGGGCATCTGTACCGGCACGCCCTGTTCCGAACGCAGGCGTTGCAGGGCGCCGATCATGGCGTTGGTGCCGGCCAGGCGGGCACCGGCTTCGTCGGCGCGGTATTCGCGTTTGCGCGAGAACCACATGACGATGGTGCTGGCCAGCACACCCAGAACCAGTTCGGCGAAGATGGTCGCGATGTAGTACGCCATGCCCTGGCCGTTTTCGTTCTTGAAGATCACCTTGTCGACGAAGTTGCCGATGATGCGGGCAAAGAACATCACGAAGGTGTTGACCACGCCCTGTACCAGCGCCAGGGTCACCATGTCGCCGTTGGCGACGTGGCCGATCTCGTGGGCCAGCACCGCTTTCACTTCATCGGGTGAGAAACGCTCCAGCAGACCCTGGCTGACTGCGACCAGTGCGTCGTTCTTGTTCCAGCCGGTGGCGAAGGCATTGGCCTCGTAGGCCGGGAAGATACCGACTTCAGGCATCTTGATCCCGGCTTCACGGGACAGTTGTTCAACGGTCTGCAACAGCCATTGTTCGTGGCGGGTGCGCGGTTGGGTGATGATCTGGGTGCCGGTGCTCATCTTCGCCATCCACTTGGAGATGAACAGCGAGAACAGCGAGCCTGCGAAACCAAAGACGGCGCAGAAAACCAGCAGCTGATTGAGGTTCAGATCGACCCCGTTTTTTGCCATGAACCCGTTGAAGCCGAACAGGCTCAAGGTGATGCTGGCAATCAGCACGACCGCCAGGTTAGTGGCCAAAAACAGCAAGATGCGCATCATGGTTGGGAAATTCTCCTGGTGACGGATATGTAACGCGATGGGGGGTATATAAGGTGATGCCCCCGGCTATTCAATAGAGGGACTATTTCAAACTGTGTCGTATGCGCAGGATTCTTCAGAAGTCGTTATGCATCAACGTGTCCAGGCCTGAAGCCGTCGGGCACCGGAACATGAAAGGTTTTTCATTCGGTGTCGGGCTGTCCCCTGCCGCAGGAAGCGGCAGGGGAGGTCGCGATTTTACTGGCGGTACGACTTGAGGAAGTTGCCGATACGACCGATGGCCTGTTCCAGATCATCCACTCGCGGCAGGGTCACCACGCGGAAGTGATCCGGCCATGGCCAGTTGAACGCCGTGCCTTGCACGATCAGCAGCTTTTCCGAGAGCAGCAGGTCGAGGGCGAATTTCTCATCGTTGAAGATCGGACAGACCTTCGGATCGATTTTCGGGAAGGCATACAGCGCGCCCATGGGCTTGACGCAACTGACACCAGGGATGTCGTTGAGCAGCTCCCAGGTGCGATTGCGCTGTTCCAGCAGGCGCCCAGGTGGCAGGACAAGGTCATTGATGCTCTGGTAGCCGCCCAGGGCGGTCTGGATGGCATGCTGGCTCGGTACGTTGGCGCACAAACGCATGTTGGCCAGGATATCCAGGCCTTCGATATAGCTCTGGGCGTTGTGCTTGGGCCCGGAAATCGCCAGCCAGCCGGAGCGGAAACCGGCGACCCGATAGGACTTGGACAGGCCATTGAAGGTCAGACAGAGCAGGTCCGGCGCCAGGGACGCAGTGCTGATGTGGATGGCTTCGTCATAGAGGATCTTGTCGTAGATCTCGTCAGAGAACACCACCAGATTGTGCTGGCGAGCCAGTTCGAGCATGCCCAGCAGCACTTCTTTGGAGTAGACGGCGCCGGTCGGGTTGTTCGGGTTGATGATGACCATGGCCTTGGTGTTCGGCGTGATCTTGGCCTTGATATCGGCCAGATCCGGCCACCAGTTGGCCTGTTCGTCGCACAGGTAGTGCACCGGATTACCGCCGGCCAGCGCGACCGCAGCGGTCCACAATGGGTAGTCGGGGGCCGGGATCAGGACTTCGTCACCGTTGTTGAGCAGGGCCTGCATGGACATCACGATCAGTTCGGAAACGCCGTTGCCCAGGTAGATGTCTTCAACGCCGACGCCTTCGACCTGCTTCTGCTGGTAGTACTGCATCACTGCCTTGCGCGCGCTGAACAGACCCTTGGAGTCGCTGTAGCCCTGGGCGGTCGGCAGGTTGCGGATCACGTCCTGCAGGATTTCTTCCGGCGCTTCGAAACCAAAGGGCGCCGGGTTGCCGATATTCAGCTTGAGGATGCGATGGCCTTCCTCTTCCAGGCGTTTGGCGTGCTTGAGCACTGGCCCGCGAATGTCATAGCAGACGTTGGCGAGCTTGTTCGATTTGCTGACCTGCATGGTGATTGATCCTGAAAATGGACGGGCCGCGCTTGACACAAAATGCAGCTCGTCGAACTTGACGCCTTGAAAATGGGTTTGTGTACCGCAAATGTGGGTGACAGACTGGCGTCGAACGAGGCGCAATCATACGTGCCACCTGATCTGTGGAGAAGATACAGATCGGGCTTTTTCGGATTCGGAGGTGTACCTGTGGAAAAGCTGGACAAGACCCTGGAAGAATGGCGCGCCATGCTCGATCCCGAGCAGTACAACGTCTGTCGCCTCAAAGCCACCGAACGCCCGTTCTCCGGCAAGTACAACAGCACCAAGACCGACGGCGTCTATCATTGTGTGTGCTGCAATGAGGCGCTGTTCGATTCCTCCACCAAGTTCGATTCCGGCTGCGGCTGGCCGAGTTTCTATGCGCCGCTGGAAGGCAGCGCGGTGGTTGAGGTGCGCGATATCAGCCACGGTATGATCCGCACCGAAGTGGTCTGCGCCAAATGCGACGCCCACCTGGGTCACGTATTCCCTGATGGCCCGCCGCCGACCGGCCTGCGTTACTGCATCAACTCGGTGTGTCTGGATCTGGTGCCGCGAGCCTGAGTCATGCCTGCGTCGGCGCTTATCGGCCTGCATCAGTTTCAAGAATTGGAGTGCGCGCGATTAAATTGCGCGCTAACTTCACCCGCTATATCTCTGTATGCGCGAGGCGCCGCCATGACTGACAACCTGCTGAGCATTCCCTGCACCACCATCAAGGGTGAGCAAAAGACCCTGGCGGATTACGCTGGCAAGGCCGTGTTGGTGGTCAATACCGCCAGCAAGTGCGGCTTCACCCCGCAATACAAGGGTCTGGAGCAACTGTGGCAGGACTACAAGGACAAGGGCCTGGTGGTGCTGGGCTTCCCCTGCAATCAGTTCGGCAAGCAGGAACCGGGCAACGAAGGGGCGATTTCCGAGTTCTGCGAACTGAATTTCGGTGTCAGCTTTCCGCTGTTCAAGAAGATCGACGTCAATGGCAGTGACGCCCACCCACTGTTCGTCCAGCTGAAAAAGCGCGCACCCGGCGTGCTGGGCTCTGAACGCATCAAGTGGAACTTCACCAAGTTCCTCATCGGCAAGGATGGCAAGCTGGTCAAGCGTTTTGCGCCGCTGACCAAGCCGGAAGATCTGAGCAAAGAGATTGAGGCGTTGCTCTGATTGGGTGGGACCGGCTTTAGCCGGGAAAGCGATATTTCGGACGCCTGATAGGTATGGGCTGTACTGATGCCTTCCCGGCTAAAGCCGGTCCCACAAGGGGATCTATGTCTGTGTCACAGGTATCCACTGATCCAGCAAATTGATCAATTCCCCCTTTCTGAATGGCTTGGCCAGGTAATCGCTCATGCCCGATGCACGGCAGCGTTCCCGTTCCTCGGGCATGGCGTTGGCGGTCAGGGCGATGATCGGCAGATCGGGCCAGCGGCCGCTACGGCGAATCTGTCGGGTGGCTTCATAGCCATCCATCACCGGCATGTTGCAGTCCATCAGCACCAGATCGAATGCGCTGCTTTCCAGGCAGTCCAGGGCTTCGACACCATGACTGGCCACCGTCACATCGCAGCCCAGCTTGCTCAGCATGCCCTTGGCTACCAGTTGGTTGACCGGGTTGTCCTCCACCAGCAGGATGTTCGAGCGGCGCAGCGGGGTGAAGGCCTCCGGCGGTACCTCGATGGCCGTGGGCTCTACCTCATGCAGGACCCGGCTCAGGGTTTGGTACAGGGTATTGCGCGCCAGTGGGCGAGCCTGCTGCTGGAGCGGGGCCAAGGCACTGAGTTGGTCGCCGGGCATGAAGTTGCCATAAGCGGTGACCAACAGGATCGGCACGTTGGTGCCTGGGCGCATGCCGAGCAGGCATTCGGGGCAGTCGGTGATCAACAGATCGGGCAGGCCATCCATTTGCAGGCCGGGGGAGTGCTCATCGCGGCCCCAGCGCTTGTAATCGATACCCCAGGCGGGCAGCAGGCTGCCCAGTAGCTCCGACAGACCGCTGTTTGCGGCGCTGACCACCACCACCCGGCCGCGCAGCAAGGGTGTCGCGCAGGCTGGCTGGTGTACGGGGAGCGGCAGTTCGGCACAGAAGCGGCTGCCCAGACCGGTCTGGGATTGAATGCTCAGGTAGCCATTCATCGCCTCGCACAGGTTGTGGGTCAGCGCCAGGCCCAGGCCGGTGCCGCCGAACTGGCGGGTAATCGCAGCTTCAGCCTGGGTGAAGGGCTGGAAAATCCGTGCCTGGGCATCCTGGGCGATACCGATGCCGGTGTCGCAGACTTCGATACGTATCCGATCAGCCTGGGTGTCATGTTCAAGGCGTACATCGACACGCCCGCTGCGGGTGAATTTAAGGGCATTGGACAGCAGGTTGCTGACAATCTGCCGGACCCGCGTCGGGTCGCCCAGCACCATAGCCGGAAAGTCCGGAGCAATCAGGCAGGTCAGTTCGACGCTGGGGGCGGCGTTCTGCGACAGCAGGTTGGCGGTGTCTTCGATCAGGCTGCCGAGGTCGAAAGGGATACGCTCCATTTCCAGTTGCCCGGCATTGAATTTGGACAGGTCGAGAATATCGTTGAGCAGTTCCACCAGGACCTTGCCCGAGTCGTGGGCGATCGACAGTTGCTGGCGCTGTTCGGCGTTTAACGGCCCGTCCATGGACAGTGCGAGCATGCCCAGCAGGCCATTGAGCGGCGTGCGAATCTCATGGCTCATGTTGGCCAGGAACGCCGAGCGCGCATGGGCCATGTCCAGGGCGGTGCTGCGTGCGATCTGCAGTTCTTCGTTGGACTGGCTCAGGCGCAGGTTACTGGCCTTGAGCTCGGTGGTACGGGCTGAAACGATGTCTTCCAGCTCGTTGAGGTGATCGGTCAGGCGGTCTTCGGCTTCGCGACGGCGAATGAACTCGGTGGTGACGTTCTCGAACTGTTGATTGGCCACCCGCACCAGGACGCCGATCTCGTCGTTTTCGTGGCTGGGCGGGCAGGGCAGGGGCGCCTGGCTGGAGTCGCGCGGATCGCGCGTGCTCAGGGAGCGGATCACTTCCACCAGCGGCCGGGTCAGGTTGACGTAGAAAATGATCAGCAGAATGCCGGCCAGGGCCAGGCTGCGCACAAAACCGTTGATCAGCGTGATCTGGGCGCGCTTGAGGAAGCGGCTGCCGAAGGTGTAGGTGTCGACGTTCAGGCGCAGGCTGCCGATGAATTCGGTGGGCATGTGGTCCAGGTGCAGGATGTCTTCGAACTGGCGGCTTTCACCGAACAGGAAGTCGCTGACCATGCGGTAGCGGCTCTGGGCGAAAGGCCGCTCGACACTGGATAACACCACATTATTGTTGTCGCTCAGGCGCGCACCGACCACGGCCGGGGATTGCAGCAGTCCCAGGGTCAGTTCCTGAGCCAGCTCGGCGTCGATGTTGTAGGCGATACGTGAGGCGGTGTTGTGACTGATTTGCAGCAGCGCGCGAATTTCACGATCGATGGAGGCGTCTTCGCTGGCATAATCGAGGGCAATCTGCACCAGGCTGAGTAATGTCCCGAGAACGAAGCCGACCAGCACCGTGGTGCGGGCCTGCTTGTACGACAGTCGGTTGGTGAATGCGATATCCATGATGCACTGCCACTTGCGGGTCCATTGCGGGGCAAGCATAGCTGATGGGCCCAGCCTTTAATAAGTTAAATCCAAGGAGACATAGTGGACTCTCGATTGAATGCTTTTCTGGAGCGTGCCGAATCCGTTCTGGCGCGCCTGGAGCCGTTGCTGCCCGCGCAGCGTGAAGCCATCGACTGGAACGAGAGCCTGGCCGCGCGCTGGGTTCGCGAGGGTCGTACAGGCTACTTGATGCCGCTGGAAGTCAGCCTGGACATGCGCCTGTCGGACCTGATCGGCGTTGACCGCCAGTGCGAGCAACTGGGCCGCAACACCCGCCAGTTTCTCGATGGCATGCCCGCCAACCACGCGCTGCTGTGGGGTTCGCGCGGCACCGGCAAATCCTCGCTGATTCGCGCGCTGCTGGCCGAACACGCCGCCGACGGTCTGCGCCTGATCGAAATCGAGCGCGACCACCTGGGCGACCTGCCGCGGGTGGTCGAGGCCTTGCAGAAGCTGCCACAGCGCTTCGTGTTGTTCTGCGACGACCTGTCCTTCGAGTCCGGTGAAGGTGACTATCGCGTGCTCAAGAGCGTGCTCGATGGCTCCCTTGAACAGGCGCCGGACAACGTCTTGCTGTACGCCACGTCCAACCGTCGCCATCTGGTGCCGGAAAAGGAAAGCGACAACGAGAACTGGAAACACGTCGACGGCGAGCTGCATCCGAGCGAGGCGGTCGAGGACAAGATCGCCCTGTCCGACCGGTTCGGCCTGTGGCTGTCGTTCTACCCCTTCACCCAGGAACATTTCCTCAATGTGGTCGAACACTGGATCGGCCAGTTGGCCGCCAAGGCCGGCTTGAGCTGGCAGCGCGACGAAGAACTGGACATCCTGGCCGTGCGCTGGGCCACCGGGCGCGGCAATCGCAACGGCCGCTGTGCCTACCAGTTCGCCCGCTATTGGGTTGGTTTGAAACTGCTGGAGCAACCGCAATGATTGATCTGCAAGCCAGTGGCAAGGGCCTGGACGGCTATGGCCTGTTGACGGCGCAATTGGAGTCGTTGCTGGCCGACGAGCGCGATCTGATCGCCAACGCCGCGCAGTTCTCGGCTTTCCTTTATACCCAGATGGATGATCTTAACTGGGCCGGTTTCTATTTCAATCGCGATGAAGAGCTGGTGTTGGGACCGTTCCAGGGGCAGATCGCCTGCGTACGCATTGCTATCGGTCGCGGTGTCTGCGGCACGGCCGCTGCAACCCGGCAGACTCAGCGCGTTGAAGATGTTCACGCCTTTGCCGGGCACATTGCCTGCGACAGCGCGTCGAACAGCGAGCTGGTGGTGCCGTTGATCAAGGATGGGCGACTGCTGGGTGTGCTGGATCTGGACAGCCCGAGCGTAGGGCGTTTCAGCGAGGAGGATCAGGCGGGAGTGGAGAAGCTGGTAGAAATCTTTCTGCGGCTGACCGACTGCTGAGTCGGTCATTGACCGCGGCGCAGGACCGGATGGTCGTGCGCCGCGTGGCTTATCAGTCGTAGATGACCTTTTTCTTCCATTCCGATTCGACTTCGTCCGCCTTCAGGCCTTCGGTCAGGGCGTTTTCGTCGTCTTCGGTCGGCGCGATATTGGTCAGAACCATGGAATTGGCACGGGCCAATTGTTTTTCCATGCTGATCAGTGCCTGCTGATAAGTGACCGGGTCCGGTTGGTTGCGCAGGTACTGCACACCACGCTCGAAGGCCAGACGCGCCTGGCCAGGCTGATCGTTGTTCAGTGCCGCCTGGCCCAGGTTATTGAAAAACTCGATGTGCAGCATGACCAGGATATTGCGGATTTCGCGAATCCAGTGCTTGGCTTCGTTGGTCATCAGAAAGCCGTCGTGGGCCGCGCGGGTAACCTGGCCATGCAGGGCCTCGAGCAGGAAACGCACGTCCTTGGCTTTGGCTTCAGTGAGAATCGGGCTCGGCGGGTTATTGACCGGAATGCCTTCGCCCTTGGCCACCAGCTCGGACAACTCGGCAGCGCGTGACTTGAGCTGGTCGTTGTGTTTGTCCAGGTTCTGCATGCGCTGTATGACGTTGAGTTCCAGGCGCGTCATCAGCAGCTTGAGTGCTGGTGTCACCAATTGCCCGGGGAACGTCTCCGAAATCTCGCCGCAACGACGCAGGCGGTCGGTGAGTTCCAGTTTGGTACGTGCCTTCTCGACCTTGTTGTTTTCAGCGACGTGGTTCAAGTAGCCGATCGCGATCAGGAGTGCGATGCCAGCTACTACCATCAGTGTGATCATGAGTGGTGTCACCGCGCTAACCTCTTCTTTAATTCAAGTGTATTGCGCGAGTGTAGTGGCTAAGCACTATTGCGCATAGATGTACCTGTCGGAGTTCGCAACTAATTGACGTCATGGAGGTGACGGTTAACAGAATCCTTCATCTATATGCCTGAAAATGCCAGAAGCCGGTGAAGTCATTGATTTAAATAAATTTTCAGATGGGGGTTGACGACCCCCCAATCCATCCATAGAATGCGCGCCACTTACAGCGTAAAGCATACAGCGTAGCGCAGTCAGTAGTGAATGTTGTACGTGTGTCCCCTTCGTCTAGTGGCCTAGGACACCGCCCTTTCACGGCGGTAACAGGGGTTCGAGTCCCCTAGGGGACGCCACATTGCGGGAATAGCTCAGTTGGTAGAGCACGACCTTGCCAAGGTCGGGGTCGCGAGTTCGAGTCTCGTTTCCCGCTCCAAATTTAGCAATGTTGTCTTCGGGCAGTATTGTAGTGAAATCAGAACACGATCATTGATCGGGTTTTGAACTCTGGAACATCACCATATGTTCCGGGCAGCGTCCCCTTCGTCTAGTGGCCTAGGACACCGCCCTTTCACGGCGGTAACAGGGGTTCGAGTCCCCTAGGGGACGCCATTTGCGGGAATAGCTCAGTTGGTAGAGCACGACCTTGCCAAGGTCGGGGTCGCGAGTTCGAGTCTCGTTTCCCGCTCCATTTATATAAAAACGCCGCTCAATAGAGCGGCGTTTTTATTTGTCCGCGTTTTATCGAAATCAAATCAGCCACCGATGAGTCTTCGATATTTGCATAGAACAAAAATGCATTATTTTTATAATCAGCAAAATGCTACGGTTAACGACCGCCGCTGAACGACTGTTGTCGCAAGGCTGGCGCACAGTCGGCCACCGCACGAGCGGACCCGGAATCTTCAAGTGATCCGGCTCCCTGTGAGCTCGCGCAGGCTATCTATATATGTTGATCCCCCGCAAAACCCTTCTGCTCAGCCTGATTCTGGCTCTCGGCACGCACCTGTCTGCCAACGCTGCCGAGTTGGTCGTCGGCGACCAGAGTTACAGTGCCCGCACCGTCATGGAAGCATCGGGTGTGCTCAAGGACCTGCCTTACACCCTCGAGTGGAAGCAATTCACTGCGGGCTCCCCGGTTGCCGAAGCCCTCAATGCCGGCAGCCTGGATGTGGGTCTGCTGGGCGATGCGCCGGTGCTGTTTCTCGGTGCCCTGGGTGCGCCGATCAAGGTGGTTGGCGTGACCCGGCAGAACCTGGACGGTGTGGCCATCGTCGTGCCCAGGGATTCGCCGATCAAGACCCTGGCCGACCTCAAGGGCAAGAAGGTCGCGATCTGGAAAGGCTCGTGGAGCCAGCAATTGATGTTGACCGCACTGGACAAGGCCGGTGTCGCCCGTGATGCCGTGGACTACCGCTACCTCAGCGCACTGGATGCGTCTCACGCCCTGGATGGCGGTTCGGTGGACGCCATCGCCACCTGGGACCCCTATGTTACCCAACAGGAGCGCCAGGGCTCGCGCATTCTTACCACCGCCAAGGGGCTGATTCCGGCGCAGAGTTTCATTGTCGCCAACGACAAGTCGATCAAGGACAAACACGCGCAGATCAGTGATTTCCTGCAACGCCTGCAGGCTGCACGCGCCTGGTCGGTGAGCAGCGCGCAAAACACCGACACCTACGCGACCGCCTGGGCGGCTTTGACCAAGGCTGACGCTGAAGTGGCGCGCCTGTGGTTTGCCCGCTCGCAGATTGTTATCGTGCCGGTAACGGCCCAGGTCATTGCTGGTGCGCAGCAGACCATCGACTTTTTCAGCGGCACCGGACTGACGAAGTCTTACCCGGCAGATAAAGTCTTCGATCAGTCTTTCAGCCAGTCGCTTGAGGCCCAGGGGCAGGCTGGCGCTCAGGTGTCACGCTGATCATCGCCCCGTCGGAGCTGTTCCCATGACGTTCACTTCATTGCACTGGGGCGCTTATCGCCCGCAGGTGGTCGATGGCAAGTTGCAGGCCCTCAAGCCGGTCGAGTGGGATTCGGACCCTTCGCCCATTGGTGATTCGGTCGCCGAGGCGATCACCTCGCTGACCCGGGTCATGCGCCCGGCGGTGCGCCGCAGTTTCCTCGAACAGCAGGGCGGTAGCCCGCAGCTACGCGGTCAGGAGCCGTTTGTCGAAGTGTCCTGGGACGTCGCCCTGGAGCTGGTCGCCAGCGAGCTGCGGCGGGTCAAGGCGCAACATGGCAACCAGGCGATTTTCGGCGGCAGCTATGGCTGGGGCAGCGCCGGGCGCTTTCATCATGCCCAGAGCCAGCTGCATCGTTTTCTCAACGGTTTCGGCGGCTATGTCTACAGCACCGACAGCTATAGCCTTGGCGCCGGGCGCGTGCTGATGCCGCATATCGTCGGCAATATGGACTGGCTGCTGGCCGCCCACACCTCCTGGAAAAACCTGGCCGAACACTGCGAGCTGTTCGTTGCCTTCGGCGGCCTGCCGGCCAAGAACGCCCAGACCAGCCCCGGCGGCGCCAGTGACCACCTGCTGAGCAACGCCCTGGACAGCATGTCCGAGGCCGGGGTGCAGTTCGTCAATATCAGCCCGTTGCGCGATGACTTGGTCGGACCAAAGCAGAACCAATGGCTGCCGGTACGGCCGGGCAGTGACACGGCCCTGATGATGGCGCTGTCCTACGTGCTCATCAGCGAGGGCCTGCACAATGAGGCGTTCGTTCAGCGCTACACCGTCGGCTATGAACGCTTTCGCGATTACCTGCTCGGGCAGAGCGATGGTCAGGCCAAGACCCCGCAATGGGCCGAGGCTCTGACCGATATCCCCGCCGCACAGATCATCGAACTGGCCCGTCGTATGGCCAGCAAACGCACCATGATCAATATCGCCTATTCATTGCAACGCTCGATACATGGCGAACAGCCGTTCTGGATGACCGTGACCCTGGCCGCGCTATTGGGCCAGATCGGCTTGCCCGGCGGCGGTTTCGGTCTGGGCTATGGCTGCATGAACAATACTGGCAGTGGGCGCAAGGCGTTTTCCGGGCCGCGTTTTTCCCAGGGCAGCAACCCGGTCAAGGATTTCATCCCGGTGGCGCGGGTCACCGACATGTTGCTCAACCCCGGCGCGCCTTTCGATTACAACGGTCAGCGCCGTCACTATCCGGACATCCGCCTGGTGTACTGGGCGGGCGGCAATATCTTTCACCATCATCAGGACCTCAATCGTCTATTGAGCGCCTGGCAACGTCCGCAAACCATCATCGTCCACGAGCAATACTGGACCGCCCAGGCCAAACACGCCGATATCGTCCTGCCCGCGACCACGGCCCTGGAACGCAACGATATCGGCAGTTCTGCCTCGGACCGCTTCATGATCGCCATGCAGCAGGCCATCGCGCCCGTGGGCGAATCCCGTGACGATTATTCGATTTTTGCCGATCTCGCGACACGTCTGGATTTTGCCGAAGGCTTCACCGAGGGCCGCGATGCCGAGGCCTGGCTGCGAGCCATCTATGAAGAGTCCCGAGGCCGTGCCGAAGATTTCGGCGTCGAGCTGCCGGACTACGATCAGTTCTGGCGCGATGGCTTGTTCGAGGTCGCCTATCCGCAGACCGATACCATCCTGCTCAAGGCTTTTCGCGATGACCCGCACGCCCATCCGCTACCGACCCCATCGGGGCGCATCGAGATATTTTCCGAACGCATCGCCGGTTTTGGCTATGCCGATTGCCCTGGCCATCCGGTATGGCTCGACAAGCCTGCGCCTGAAGCGCCACTGCACTTGCTGTCGAATCAGCCGAAAACCCGCCTGCACAGTCAATACGATCACGGCTCGTATAGTCGCGCGTCGAAAATCCGGCAGCGTGAGCCCCTGACCCTTAATCCCCTCGATGCCCAGGCACGAGGGATCGTTGATGGCGATGTGGTCAAGGTCTTCAATGCTCGTGGCGCCTTTCTCGCCGGCGTCATTGTCTCGGAGAACATTCGTCCTGGCGTCGTGCAGATCGCTACTGGCGCCTGGTTCGACCCGTTGGTGGCAGGGCAAAGCGGCAGCCTGGACAAGCACGGCAATCCCAATATGGTCACGGCGGATATTGGCGCGTCATTGCTCTCCCAGGGATGCAGCGCCCAGACCGCGACGGTGGAGATCGTCAAATGGCATGAGGCACTGCCGCCGATCAGTGCTTTTGAACCGCCGGTATTGCAGCAGCGGTAAGTCGGCCATCCCTGGCCCAGGGCATCATCCGGGTCAGTCATTGACCTGGATGATGCCCTCGCGTACGGCAAATAGCACCAGCCCGGCTATGTCGTAGATGCGCAGGCGATGCATGACCTGGGAGCGATGGGCTTCCACAGTCTTGACGCTCAGCCCCAGGCCGGTGGCAATGGAGCGGGTCGATTCGCCCCTGGCGATCAGGCGCAGGATTTCTATCTGGCGCTCGGTGAGGGTGCCGGGGCTGCCGTCGGTGCTGGCGGGCAGCGGCGCGCTTTTGCGCACGGCCTGGCTGACCACCAGTGGGATCACTGCCGGTGACAGGTATTGCCCGCCGCCGCGCAGCGCCTGCAGGGCCATGTCCAGTTCCGGCACCGTGGCGTTCTTGAGCAGGTAGCCGTGGGCGCCCAGCTTCAGGCATTTCATGACGAAGCCCGCGTCGGTGTGGGTCGACAGCATCAGTACCTTGCTGTCCGGCGCATGGATCGACAGTTCCTTGAGGGCGGTCACGCTTGAACTACGCTCCAGAGACATATCCAGCAGGACAATATCCGGCAGCAGGCGTGAAGCCAGTTCGATGGCGCTATGGCCATCGTCCGCCTCTCCGACAATCTCGTAGCCATTGCGGTTTTCCAGAAGCGCTCGCAGCCCGGCCCGAAACAAGGGGTAGTCATCGGCGAGCAATATTCGGCAAAGCATAAGTACAGATCCGTATCGCAGGGGAGGGAGTAGCCGCCGTTAAGGGCAGCCAGTTTTTTTGTTTTCCCTGGAGGCGAGCTGTCCCGGTGATGCGGGGGGCGCCTGAGTGGCTGTCCCGGGCCGGCAGCGAAATCGCGCCTGGTGGGATTAGAAGACCTTGAGTGACCGGGCTCGGGTGGCGCTGATCACAGGCGTTCGTACACTGACGGGTGGGTCAGACGTACGGGCAGATTCAGGTCATAAATGTTTTCTGCGTGGCCAATGAACAACAGCGCGCCCGGATGCATCTGGTCGACGATTTGCCGGGCAATGCGCGGCTTTTCTTCCTGGCTGAAATAGGTCAGGACATTGCGCAGGAACACCACGTCGAATTGCTCGAAGTCGATATCCAGCGGCTGGCTCAGATTCAATTGGCGAAACTGCACCCGTGCCCGCAGCTCATCGCAAATGCGCAGGCACAGGTTGCCGTCCACCAAAACGCTCTGGCAGTAGCGCTGCAGCCAGTCTTCGGGCAGGTATTTGGCCTGGGTCATGTCGTAGATGCCCGCGCGCGCTTTTGCCAGCAGGGTGTAGCTGAGGTCGCTGGCCAGGACCGACCAGTCGTGATGGCGCGCGTGGCTGCCGAGCACCATGGCCAGGCTGTAGGCTTCTTCGCCGGATGAACAGGCCCCACTCCAGACCCTTAAGGGCCGCTGCTGATGTTGCAGCCAGCAACCGAGGAAATCGAAATGGGTGTGCTCGCGCAAGAAATAGGTTTCGTGGGTAGTCAGCAGATCCAGCACCAGACGCTGCTCGTCGAAATGCGCCGGGTCTTCGAGCAGGTCCAGGTACTGGCTGAAGCTGGCGCAGCGAAAATGCCGCACACGCTTGCCCAGACGGCTGGCTGCCAGCTTGCGTTTGTTGGCGGTCAGGAGGATCCCGCTGATGCTGATCAGCAATGCCTGCAAGCGCTGGAAGGCGTGGTCATCCAGTATCGGCATCATCTTCAGGGCATCGGGCATCAGCGCCTCCCGGCTGCAATGATGCCAACGCTGATTACACGATAACTCTGCATCCCGCATCGATCCGTTGTCCAAGATCGCCGGATGATAGCGATAGCTTTTTGATATCAATATCGGGATAACCCCTAAGCCACGGAGGTTATCGCCTGGGGAGAACAGTTTGGGGATTTCCGGGAGCGCAGATTGGGTGTGGGACCGGCTTCAGCCGGGAAGGCATTTTGATTGACCACGGGCATGCGACAGATTAGCCGGCCCTTTCCCGGCTAAAGCCGGTCCCACACAGATCTTTCCAATTCAGATAGAAAGCGCTGCCTTGCCCACGGACAACAGCACTACATCATTCTGCGGCGTGTGAATGCGTGCACACAGCACGTTGCGGTAATGCCGTTGCAGCGGGTTGCTGCGTGACAGGCCGGGGTTGCCAGCGGCTTCGACGGCCAGTTCCACGGCGCGGATCGCGTTGAGGGTCACCAGGTATTTGACCTGTGCGGCGTGGGCCGGTGGGGTCAGGCCCTGAACCGCCGATTGCAGCAAGGTGTCGTTGGCAAACAGCAGGGTATCGATCTCGCCGACCACCTCCTGGAAGCGCGGCAGAGTCGAGAGCGCCGCGCCGAGGTTGGAAGGCTTGCGGTTTTGCAGGAACTGCACCAGCCAGTCCCGTGCCGAGCGGGCGACGCCGTCATAGACCGACGACAGCAGCACCGACATCCACAGCATGCCCGCCGGGTCCAGCTCGGCCTGTGGCGCACTCCACGGGCTGACGCTGACCGCGTGTTCGAGGGGCACCAACACGTCGTCGAACACCACTTCATGGCTGCAAGTGGCGCGCATGCCCAGGTGGTCCCAGTCTTCGACGATGCTTACGCCGGGGCTGTCCTTGTGCACCAGCCAGGCACCGACCAGCGGGTCGGCATCGTCGCTGCGCGCCCATACGGCGAACCAGGTCAGACCATGGCTGCCGGTGGAGTAGATCTTGCTGCCGCTGATGCGCCAGCCTTCAGGCGTGCGCCGGGCGATGGTGCCGGGCAGGCCGCCGCGGGCAGGGGTGCCCAGGTCTGGTTCGACCCGCAGGGAATTGATCAGGGCACCATCGCGTACGGCCTCACGGGCGACTTGCAGGCGCAGGTCCTGGGGCCAGCTCTTGCTGTCCTGCAGGCGCACGTGATGGATGTATTGCATGACCAGAATCAGCGCCGTGGACGGCTCGCCCCGGGCGACCGCGCGGATCACCTGCTGCGCCCGGCCGAGATCCGCAGCGCCACCGCCCAGGCTCTGCGGGACGGTCAGGCCGAGCAGGCCGTGTTCATGCAGCAGGCGGAAATTGTCGTAGGGGAATTCGCCGCTGACGTCATAGCGTTCGGCGCTTTCGGCCAGGGTCTCGCTGAGAGTGGCCAGGCGGGCGCTGAAGGCTTCGGCGGACTCAGGCTCGGTGTCGATGTGGCGTAGGGTGGAAAGGCTCATGGAGATGGGATCCTTGCGCAAAAATCCTCTGTAGACAGAGGATCTGTAGGAGCTGCCGAAGGCTGCGATGGCGGTGTGTCAGGGCGGCCAATTTCGCAGCCTTCGGCAGCTCTTACAGGGAGGGTGTTGTTGATGAAAGTCAGACCGCCACGGCAGGCGCTGACTCGGCCAGCAGCTGCTCAACCACCCGCAACACACCATCCGCCTCGGTCCGTACCAGCCAGTCCGGGCTGACTTCGACAAAGGCCACGCGGCCATCGCGATCCAGTACCAGCAGCGTCGGTTGCGGCAGTTCCCAGGTGCCGGTGCCGGTTACTTCGCCGATGCCGCCGCCACCACGGCTCAGGGCCGCCTGGCGCGAGGCTTCGTCGAAGCTGTAGAGAATTCCCAGGCGCCGTCCCAGTTGGTTGTCGCGGTCGCTGGCGACCTGCAATTCCAGAGAGTGGCGCAGCTTGATCTCGATCAGCTTCTCAGGCACCTGCGGGCTGATCGCTACCAGCGGCACGCCCCAGGCCTTGAGGGTTGGGAACAGGCGACGCTGGTAATACGGCAGGGCGATATTGCACGCCGGGCAGCCGGCAAACCTGAAGAACACCAGCACCGCCGGGCCATTGGCCGTGAGCTGTTCGCGCGTCAGGCTGCCGCCCTCGACCTTGAGCAATTCGAAGGTATCCATAACATCGCCGGTCTTGATCCACTGCTCGGGGTCGGCGCTGTCCACCAGATGCTGGCGCTGATCGATATTGACCTTGAGCGCCTGCGGCGCCCAGTTGGCGACCCGGTCGGCGTGCAGATCAGCCAGCAGTTTATTGAGCGACTCACTCATGCCAGTGCCTCCTCATGCTGCTCGACAGCCTCATGCTGTTGGGCGTAGCGGTTGACCGGCACTTCGAGGCCGAAATGTTCGCGCAGGGTTGCACCTGCGTATTCGCTGCGGAACAGGCCGCGCTTCTGCAGTACCGGGACCACTTGTTCAGTGAAGGATTGCAAGCCGTCCGGCAGCAGCGAGTTGATGATGAAACCATCCGCCGCACCCTGTTCGAACCAGGTCTGGATGGCATCGGCGACCTGTTCCGGGGTGCCGACGAAATCGCGCTTGGGTCGGGAGAAATGCAGGGCCACTTCGCGCAGGCTCAGACTGTTCTCTTTCGCCAGTTGCTTGATGCGGTCGGAACCGCCGCGCTGGCTGTTGGAGCCCAGATCGCCGAGGTCCGGGAAGGGCTCATCCAGTGGATATTTGCTGAAGTCATGATCATTGAACGGGCGACCCAGGGCGACGATAGCGTCTTCGATGCTGACCAGTTCTACGGCCTGCTGATAGCGGCTTTCCACTTCCGCCTCGTCACGCCCGACGATCGGGCGGATGCCCGGCAGGATCGACAGGTCCTGCGGGTCCCGGGCAAAACCCTTGGCACGTTTTTTCAGGTCGGCGTAATAGGCCTGTGCCTCTTCCAGGGATTCGGCGTGGACAAAGATGGCGTCCGAATATTCAGCGGCGAAGTTGCGTCCGTCCTCGGAGGTGCCAGCCTGGAATATCAGCGGCTGGCCTTGCCTGGAGCGGGAGATATTCAGTGGCCCCTTGACCGAGAAGAACTCACCCTTGTGGTTCAGTGCATGCAGCTTGCCGGGGGTGAAGAATTCGCCGGTCTCTTTGTTGCGGGCGAAGGCGTCGTCTTCCCAGGAATCCCACAGGCCCTTGACCACACTGACGTGCTCCTTGGCGATACGGTAGCGCACGGGGTGGGGCGGATGCTCGGCCTTGCCGAAATTGTCGGCGGTGCCGCTGAGCCAGGACGTCACCACATTCCAGCCGGCGCGACCGCCGCTGATATGGTCCAGGGAGGCAAACTGGCGGGCGACCTGGAACGGCTCGGTATAGCTGACGGTCACGGTGGCCACCAGGCCGATCTTGTCGGTGGTCGCGGCCAGGGCCGAGAGAATGGTCAGCGGTTCGAAGCGATTGAGGTAGTGCGGGCTGGATTTTTCATGGATATGCAGGCTGTCGGCGATGAACACGAAGTCGAACTTGGCCGCTTCGGCAAGGCGTGCCTGCTGCTTGTAGAAGTTGAAATTGACGCTGGCATCGGCCAGGGCATCAGGGTGACGCCATTCGCCCCAACCGTGCCCGACACCATGAACCATGGCGCCCAGTTTCAATTGACGTTGCTTACTCATGATCGTGCTCCTGAATCTTGTAGGTCATTCACTGACGGTGGGTTTATTGAGCGGTTGCCTGAGCAACCCGGGCACGCGAGGCGTTGAAGCTCTTGTCGAAGCCTTGAGAGACGTCGATCTTTTTCGTGACGATGCCTTCCTGCTGGTAGATGTCCGCAGTCTCTTGCAGACCCTTGATGATCGTGTCGTCGATATCCACGCGCTGCATGTGCGTGGCTTTGTCGATGGCGACGTGCACCTCCACTGGCAGGCCGGTGACCTGGGCTTGGGCGGCGGCGTATTGCTCGGGGTGGGTATTGGCCCAGTTATAGGCGCGCTCGACTCGGGCGACGAAGTCATCGAGTTGCACACGCTTGGTTTCGATGGCTTTGCTGGTGGCGGCGAAGTACAAGTTGTTGGTCAGCAGCTCGTTGCCGCTGGCTATGACCCGAGCCTGGCTCTGGGTAATGGCGATGGTGGTGTAAGGGTCCCAGGTCGCCCAGGCGTCGGCATCGCCGTTGTCCAGCAACAGGCGCGATTCACTCGGCAGCAGGTAGACGAACTTGACGTCGCTGGTCTGCAGGCCGGCGCTGCGCAAGGCCTTGATCGCCAGGAAGTGACCGATAGAGCCACGACCGGTGACGATGCGTTTGCCCTTGAGGTCGGCCAGGGTCTTGACCGGCGAGTCCTTGGGCACCAGCACTGCCGTGGTAAAGCGGCCTTCCATGTGTACGATGCTGACGACTTTCAATGGCGCTCCGGCACCGTAGGCAAACACATAAGGCGCATCACCCAGGCCACCGACATCCACGGCCCCGGCATTCAAGGCTTCGCCCAGAGGCGCGGCAGCGGGGAATTCGGAAAATTGAATCTCGTACGGAACGTTCTTCAGCTCGCCGGAGACTTGCAGCAGCACCTTGATGCTCTGTTTCTGGTTGGCCACCAGCAGCGGTTGCAAATCGGCCGCCTGGACCGCCTGGCTGAGGCTCAGGCCGAGCAGGCTGCCCAGCAGCAGGTGTTTGAGAGAAAAAAGGCGCGACATAAGGGCGTATCTCCAGGCGATAAGAGGGGTGCTGGCAGCCTCCGCCTGGAAAGGGGTCGGTCTGGGTTTGAAAGTATTCCTATAAGAAAGGCTTGTGAAGTACCTTTTGGTTATAAGCTAATGATGTGTTTTTGTAATTTTGCAGATTTTTAATATGAATATTATGTATTTATATGGGCGCGTTAATGAATGTGGGACCGGCTTCAGCCGGGAAGACGATGCTCCAGACACACGATCTTTATTGAATTCACCGACTTCTTCCCGGCTAAAGCCGGTCCCACATCAGGTTCCCGCCTGATGGGTTAGAACGCATACGCCAACCGCGTGTAGTAATACGACCCGCCCAGCCCGAACGGCGAGAACTGTCCGTATTTATAGGCACCACTCCAGTCCTGGATACCCTTCTTGTCCGGGTAGACGTTGAACAGGTTATTGCCGCCCAGGGCTATGGTCAGTTGCTTGCTGAGCTTGTAGGCCACATCCAGGTCAGTGATCCATTTGGCCGAGTATTTGCGGTCGTTGACCGGGTTGTTATCGCCTTCGATATAGCTGCCGAAACGGGTCACGGCCAGGTTGGTATCGAAGTCGCCGAGCTTCCAGTTCGAGGCCAGGATCAATTTTGACTGCGGCGTGGCCACGGTCAGGTCTTTTTGCAGGCGGCGGTCGAACAGCTGGTATTGCGACCCGAGTCCGGCCAGGGCCGATGGGTTGTCCTGCAACTTCTCGATCTTGGTCTGGTTCCAGTTATAGGCGGCGCTCCAGCGCACCTGGCCCCATTCACCGAGCTGCTGGCGATACTCGTTGACCACATCGAGACCGCGGGTGCGGGTGTCCACGGCATTGGTGTAGTACTGGGCGTAGAGCGACGGTGGCAGGCCGTTGGCGGCCAGTACCTGGGAGATCGCCGGGCCGCCCAGCAGGCTGGTGGAGACGATGCGATCGCGAATGCCGATCTGATAGAAGTCGGTGGTCAGGCGATAGTTATCCAAGGGTTCGAAGGTCAGGCCGAAGCTGTAGTTCAGCGATTTCTCCGGCTTGAGTTTTTCCGCACCCAGCGCCTTGGCTTCGGCGCTGTCCACCGGCAGCACCTTGACCGGCACCGACAGCTGCTGACCGTTGACCACCCCCGCCGAGGTAAAGGTCGATGACGCGTAAATGGTCTGGGCCAGAGAGGGCGCGCGGAAGCCATTGTTGATGGTGCCGCGCAGGGCCAGGCCCGGCAGGATTTCGTAGCGGGTCGAGAACTTGCCGCTCCAGGTGCTGCCGATGTCCTGGGTGTAGTGCTCATAACGGCCGGCGACGCCCACGTACCACTTGTCGGTGAGGTCCAGGCCCAGATCGAAGTAACTGGCGACGTTATTGCGGCTCATGCTGCCCGCGTCGGCCTTGCTGGTGCCGTTATAGGAGGCCAGCCCCGGCAGCGGCGTGGTCCCGGCAAACGGCCCGCTGGGCAACACATAGCTGCCGGGTGTGTAGCTGGCGTAATCCCCGGCCTCGATTTCATAGCGCTCGAAGCGGTGTTCGAAGCCGAAAGAGGTTTGCAGGGCATGCTTGAGGCCGATATCGAAGCTGCGGTTGAAGTCCAGATTATTGGTCACCTGATCGAAGATCTGCGTGGCCAGGTTGAACGAAGTCGGGCTGGTCGGGCCCAGGGACGGGTTGAGGGTGTTATTGGCGTTAAGGGTCGAATTGTCTTCGCCCCAGGTCGAACTGGCATCGTAGTTCCAGCCGCCGACCTCGCCCTTCACGCCGCCTGCCACCTGAAAATCGAGGGTGCGGTTGCGTCGCTGCGCGTGGATACCGTCGGGGTAGGGCGTGTTCGGGTCACCGGCCAGGGAAGTGATTTCGTTGGGTCGATAATTGCCCGTGACCTTGGTGGTTTCCATGTAGCTGAAGGTCGAGAAGGAGTAGAGCTTGAGGTCATCCTGCAGGGGGATTTCCAGGTTGTAACTGCCGTTGGTGACCTTCTCCCGGCCCAGGCCGTAGCTGGGGTTCCAGCCATGACGGTCGGTGGTCTGGTCGCGGCTGTCCGGGCGCCCGGCGGAGGAGTACAGCGAGCCGGTGGCGCTGCCGGTACGGTCGAAAGGCTCCTGTTCCTTGCTGTCCAGGGACAGGTTGAGGAAGCCGTCGTTGACCAGGGGCAGGCCGTAGTTGAAGGTCTGGTGGACGGTATCGCCGTCGCCGCTGCCATAGCGGCCGAAACTGGTTTCGGCGCTGCCGCCGCTGTCGTTTTCCTTGAGGATGATATTGATCACCCCGGCAATCGCATCCGAGCCATATTGCGCCGAGGCGCCATCGCGCAGCACTTCGATATGGTCGATGGCCGACACCGGGATCAGGTCCAGGTTGACCGGCACGGCAGCGGTGCCGACCCGCGCCAGGTTGTTGATCAGCGCGGTATTGTGGCGGCGCTTGCCGTTGACCAGTACCAGTACCTGATCCCCCGACAGCCCGCGCATGGTCACGCCGCGCACCGACCATGAAGTGCCACCGCCGTTGATGGCCGGCAGGTTGAACGAGGGCAGCAGGCGTGACAGCACTTCCTTCAGGCCGACCTTGCCGGTGGCCTGCAATTGCTCGCCGCTGATCACGTCTATCGGCGACGGGCTGTCGGCCACGGTACGCGGCGCACCGCCGCGATTGCCGGTCACGACTACGGTATTGAGGGTCTGCTCGTCCTTGTCGGCGGCATGGACGGTAATGCTGCCCGCCAACAGGCCGACGGCCGCCCACGCCATGTAATCCGGGGTGTAGCGGAGTTTTCTTGCACGCATGGGGTAACGTCCTTGTTCAAGGAGGTTGATAACGATGGGTTCTGATTTTTTGAATGCGGGGGTGTGGGGTGATCAATGTGGGACCGGCTTTAGCCGGGAATACGTCTTCCCGGCTAAAGCCGGTCCCACATGGGTCCCCTGTCAGGCGTTGCTGGACGAGATCGGCTTTTTCACCCGATGCGGAATATCGTCATAGGCGATCAACACCCGTTCCATGACGCGGGGGTAGTCGCCGTAGTTGTAGACCGGGTAGTGCAGAGTCGAGCGGTTGTCCCAGAAGGCGATGGAGTTCTTGCGCCACTTGAAGCGCACCTGATGCTCCGGTTTGCTGAACGCCTTCAACAGACGGTCGACCAGGGCCTTGCTGCGTTCCGGCTCCCAGCCGATCACCGAGGGGTTCTGGGAAAAGTTGATGAAGAGGGTGTCTTCGCCGGTTTCCGGATGGGTGCGCACCAATGGATGGGCGAGAATCGGGTAGTCGTAGCCGACCTGGTCCAGGGACTTCTTGAAGTCATGCACCACATACAACTCGTCGATTTCCGCGCGCAGGTCCTCCGGCAGATCGCGATACACGGCACCGGCATCGGCCCACAGGGTGTCACCACCGACTTCCGGCAGGTCCACCGCGCGCAGGACTGCGCCCAGAGTCGGCCGCAGCAGCCAACTGGTGTCGGTGTGCCAGCGACCACTGGTGCGCGGGCCGTAGAGCTTGCGTGCGTCTTCGGCCTGGATCAGATGCGCCTGGGGCTTGCTGGTGTCGTTCTGTTGTGTGGTGGGGTGCACGTACAGCTCGCCGAATTGTTTGGCAAAGGCGATCTGCTGTTCGGTGTCGATGTCCTGGTCGCGGAAGAACAGCACCTTGTGCTTGAGTAGCAGGGCGCGCAGTTCATCACGCAGGGCGGAGGTCAGGGGCTGGCTGAGGTCGATACCGTCAATTTCGGCGCCTATGGTGGGTTCCAGGCGGGTGACTCGAAGTGACGCGACATCCTGAACAGGGGATTGCAGATTGAGAACGTTGGACATGGTGGGTGAAACCTCTCGTTTTTGTTAATCAATAACCTCCGCCTTGAGAGGGGTCGGGTAGGGAAGTTTGTTGGACGCGAACCCTGGGGTCCGCGTCCGGTGACGCCAGGATCAGATCACGTTAAAACCATGAGTGCCGTCGCGGCCCAGTTGTTCGACCAGGCCGAACTCCCAGTCCAGGTAGGCCTGCATGGCTTCCCGTGGCGCGTCGGTGCCTTCATACGGGCGGCGATAGCGGTCGATGCGTGGCGAGGCCAGATGGCTTTCGCCGCTTTCCACTTCGAAGCCGGCCTTGATCCAGCTCGGTGTGCCGTCCTTGAGCAGGAACACCGGCTTGCCGGTCAAGGATTCCACTTCGGCCACGGCCAGGCGGGCCAGACGGCTGCTGCCGCAGGTCAGTACATAGCGCTCGGCCTTGGGGATGGTGTTCAGCGCATCCTTGAGCTGGGCACGCAGGGTCCACCAGGCACCGGGGATATGTTGCTTGACGTAGTTGGCGCTGGTAGTGAAATCCAGTACTGCGACGCCGCCATGGTTGCGCCAGTCGGCCAGGGTCTGGGCGCTGATTTCCTCGACCTGGGGCGGCGTCGGAATCGGTGCGTTCCAGTCGCCGGTTTCGCTGAAGTCGGGGGCTTGCAGGCCATCGACCACGAACACCTCCCAGCCCAGTTGCGCCAGCCACGAGGCCGACATATTGGCCCGTACGCCGTCGTCATCCACCAGCACGATGCGCGCACCACGCACGCTGGCGTAGTGATCGGTTTCCTGAACCAGTTGCCCGCCGGGGGTGGAACGGGCGAAGGGCAGGTGGCCCTTGGCGAATTCTTCCGGGGTACGCACATCGAACAGATAGGTCGTGCGTGCGGCCTCACCCTGCCAGCGTTGCAGATCGGCATGGCTGGCGCGCTGCACACCGGCCTTGTTGGCGACCAGGCGTGAATCGGCACTGGCACGCTGACGGGTGTCTTCGCTGACTTCGCCAAAACGCCGTGCCTGGCCGTGATCCAGGGTCTGACCGGCCAGCAGCCAGCCGATGGTGCCGTTGCGCAGGGCGTTGATCGGGTTGGGCAGCCCGGCGTTAACCAGGGACTGAGTGCCGATAATGCTGCGGGTACGCCCGGCACAGTTGACGATGATCCGGGTCTTGGGATCCGGCGCTAGTTCACGGGCGCGCAGCACCAGCTCGGCACCGGGCACGCTGACCCCGGTGGGAATGCTCATGGTCTGGTATTCGTCGAAGCGGCGGGCATCGAGCACCACCACATCGGCCTTGGATTCGATCAGGGCCAGCACTTCCTCGGCGGCCAGGGACGGCGTATGACGATGATGCTCGACCAGTTCGCCAAAGGCCTTGCTTGGGACGTTGACGTCGATAAACAGCTCGCCACCGGCCTCGCGCCAGCCCTGCAGGCCGCCTTCGAGCAGTTTTACATCGCTGTAGCCCAGCCCGTGCAGGCGTTGCACGGCCAGGGGAGCGAGGCCTTCGCCATTGTCATAGACAGTGATGGCGGTGTCCTTGCGCGGAATGCGCGAGAACACTTCCAGCTCCAGTTTCGACAGCGGGATATTGGCCGCGAACAACGGGTGGGCTTCGGCGAAAGGCGCTTCTTCGCGGACATCGACCAGAGCCACTTCTGTCTTGGCCAAGAGGGCTGCGCGAATGTCTGCGAAGGATCGGGTTGCGTGTGTCGTCATTGTGCTTGGCTCTCTTTGGACAAGTCCCAGATGTTCGGGAGAAAGGCGTTGGAATAGCCGGAAATAAACAGTTTCTCGCTGCCGTCGGGCTGGTATACCGCGCGGCGTACCGCACCGATGTTGGCGCCGTAGACGTGGATGCTGATCGATACCTGATCATCGAAGGCGTTGCTGACCTGATGTACATCGTTGCTGCGCGGTGACAGTGCTTCAACCTGGCCAGGCAGTAGATGAATGGCCGGGCCTTCTTTCTCCAGGCGGCCATTCTCGTGGCGGGCAAAGCCCTGGGAATATTCGGCGCCGCGCAACATGCCGATCAGGCCCCAGACCCGGTGGTCATGAATGGGTGTCGACTGCCCCGGCCCCCAGACGAAACTCACCACCGAGAAACGCTGGCGCGAGTCGGCGTGGAGCAGAAATTGTTGATAACGGGTCGGGTCAGCAATGGCGAATTCCTCGGGCAGCCAGTCGTCAAAGCTGACCAGTTGCCCCAGCAGCTTGCCGCCGCGATGCAGCAGGTCGCCTTCGCGAGGGTTGCTGTCGATCAATTCAGCCAGGGCGCCAATAAAGGCCCGCAGGCGTTCCGGGTGTCGGGCTTGGGTCATGTCGAGTCCTACGAGTCCATGTGCTGATAGTGCATGGACTGATCTAAACATAATCTGCGTCGTTAATATGCTATTTTTTAATGATTAGGTTATAACGAAAAACGCTTTTATCGCTGTTTCAATGCAGGACCGCCTGGAAGATGCACTGAATTGCAGCATCCTGCTGTTCAGATCACGCAAATCTCACTATGCTTTTTGCCTATGTCTTCCTTATATTTTTATGTGCGGTCCGAATGAAAATCGATGATATCGACGCCTTTGTGGCGGTGATTCGCTGCCAGTCCATCAGTCATGCTGCAGAGTCCCTGGACCTGACGCAGCCAGCCATTACCCGTCGCGTACAGAATTTCGAGCAGGCCCTGGGGGTCGAGTTGTTTGATCGCAATACCAAGCCGCTCAAGCCAACACCCATGGGTCATCAGGTGTATCAGAAGTGCCTGGCGATCCTGCGCGAGATGGATTCCCTGCGTGAACTGGTCGCCAGCGACACCCCGCCCAGCGGCCTGCTGCGCCTCGGTGTGCCTCAGACCATCGGTGATGTGGTGCTGCTCGATGCCCTGAAATACCTGCGCGGCCAGTTCCCCGACCTGCGCGCCCAGGTGGTCACCGGCTGGGGCAGTCATCTGATCGGCAAGATCGAAAATGGCGAGCTGGATGCGGCGGCGGCGCTATTTCCTGCGGGCAAGATCTTTCCGGAAAACATCATCGGTGAATCCATCGGCAAGATGGAATTGGTGGTGGTCTGCGCCAAGGATGCGCTGCCGAAAAAACCGGTCAAACTGGCCGACTGCTACAGCCAGGGTTGGGTGCTTAACCCCGATGGCTGCGGCTTTCGCGCGGGGTTGCAGCGGACCCTGTCCGACCAGGGCCTGACCTTGAAGGTCAATCTGGAGACCTTCGGCACGGAGCTGCAACTGGGTCTGGTGGCCGACGGCATGGGCCTGGGCCTGGTGCCTCGGCCACTGCTGGAACGCAGCGCCCACCGCCATCTGCTGGCGGCGATGCCGGTCAAGGATTTCAAGCCAGTGATGGACCTGTGGCTGATCTACCCACGCTTTCTCGGCAACCTGCAAGGGCCGGTGTCATCGTTCGGCAGTTTGGTGGCGCAGTCGTTGAAGCAGGAGCGGGATGCGGCATAGGAGTATCAACACAGGCAAGACCAATGTGGGACCGGCTTTAGCCGGGAAGAGGATATCGCTGGCGAACGAAACATATCGTTATGGCCTACGCCTTCCCGGCTAAAGCCGGTCCCACAGGGTTTTGCGTGGATCAATCGGTCAGGCGACTTTGGCCGCACGCTCACGCTGCGCCACCAGTTCCCGGGTCAGCGGAATCAGTTTGCGGCCATAGTCGATGGCATCTTCCAGCGGGTCGAAACCGCGAATCAGGAAGGTGGTGATGCCCAGGTCGTAGTAGTCCAGCAGCGCTTCGGCGACCTGTTCCGGGGTGCCGACCAGTGAGGTGGAGTTGCCTTGGGCGCCCAGCAGCCCGGCGATTGCGGTCCACAAACGCTTGTCCAGGCGCGAGCCCTGGGCGGCAGCGGCCAGCAGGCGGCGCGAACCTTCGTTCGGCGGCTCACGACGCACGAATCCGTTGCTTTCTGCCAGAGCCTTGGCTCGCTCCAGAATGCTTTGCGCGCGGGCCCATGCGGCTTCTTCGGTATCAGCGAGGATCGGCCGCAATGACAGGCTGAAGCGTACAGTGCGGCCGTGCTTGGCGGCTTCAGCGCGTACTTGCTTGACGATATCGCGCACCTGCTCGTAGGTCTCGCCCCACAGCGCATAGACATCGGCGTGCTTGCCCGCGACGGCAATCGCCGCAGCCGACGAACCGCCGAAATACAGCGGGATATGCGGCAACTGCGGCGACTTCACCGCCGAATGCGCACCCTCGAACTGGTAGTAGGTGCCCTGATGATCAAAGGGCTTGTCGCTGGTCCACTCCTGGCGCAGCACGCTCAGGTATTCATCGCTGCGGGCATAACGCTCGTCCTTGCCGATGTAGCTGCCATCGGCCTTCAGTTCCTGATCGTCGCCACCGGTAATGATATGCACCGCCGTGCGCCCGCCATTGAACACATCCAGGGTCGCGAATTGTCGCGCGGCAACCGTCGGTGAGATGAAACCGGGGCGGTGGGCGATGAGGAATTTCAGGCGCGTGGTGACGCTGGCGGCATGGGCGGCAATGAACGCGCTGTCCGGGCTGTTGGAGTGATAGGCCACCAGCGCACGGTCGAAACCGGCTTCTTCATGGGCCCGGGCGACTTTCTCGACATACTCCGGTTGCACGGTCGGGCCACTGCGCGGGTGAATTTCCGAGCTGTGCTGGGTGGCGATGTAACCGATGAATTCGACGCTCATAAGAAGGCTCCTTGCATGGCTGCGATGCAGTACGTCATCGCGGTATGGCAGCACCATAGGACCTGCGCGCGAAGCTGTGAAATTCTATTTAGGTCTAAGTTAATTATAAAAAATATGCATTTTATGTATTGCGCATGATCAACAAAATTAACTATTAGGTTATTCCTAAATAGAATTTCACGAAGGTTTTTTATATGAATAGGATGGATTCATGGGCAGCCCGGCCCGCCTAGAAAGGATGTCTCCATGTCTGAAACCACCCTCGCTGCCGATTCGTCGGCGTTCCTCACCGTCAACAAGACCGAGCAGGCCGCCGCCTCCCGCGCGGCCCGGCAACGCAGCTGGCGCGCGCCGGATTTCATCGTGCGGTTGATCAGCCCCCTCGTGCTGCTCCTGCTTTGGGAGCTGGCCTCCCAGACCGGTCTGCTGCCGAGTCGCGTGATCGCCGCCCCGTCGCAGATTGGCGGCACGCTTTGGTCGATGATCATTTCCGGCGAACTGGGTAAACACCTGTGGGTGTCCCTGCAACGGGCGCTGCTGGGGTTGAGCATCGGTGTCAGTATCGGTGTGGTCGCGGCGCTGATCAGCGGTCTGTCGAAGAAGGGCGAGGTGATTCTGGATTCGCCGCTGCAGATGCTGCGCACCATTCCCTCCCTTGCGTTGGTGCCGTTGTTCATTCTCTGGTTTGGCATCGGCGAGTTCACCAAGGTGGCGCTCATCGTCATCGGTACCACCTTCCCGGTGTACCTCAATCTGTTCGCCGGTATCCGCAATATCGACCCCAAGCTGATCGAGGCCGCCAACACCCTGGGGCTTGGCCGTCGCGAACTGATCTGGCACGTCATCCTGCCGGGCTCGCTGCCTTCTTTTTTCGTCGGCCTGCGCTACTCCCTGGGGATTTCCTGGCTGGCCCTGGTCTTCGTCGAACAGATCAATACCACTGCGGGCATCGGCTACCTGGCCAGTGACGCCCGCGACTTCATGCGCACCGACGTCATTGTCATCTGCCTGCTGATCTACAGCGTCCTGGGCCTGGTGATCGACGGCATCATCCGCACGCTGGAGCGTTTCGCCCTGGCCTGGCGCCCGACATTCGTGAGGAATTGAACATGGCTGCTCTTGACCTTCTGCACACTGAATCACTGCCTGCAACGCCTGCGCCGGTCCAACTGCGCAACGTGGTGCGCCAGTTCGGCACACAACGGGTGATCGATGGTCTCGATCTGGATATCGCACCCGGTGAATTCGTCGCCCTGCTGGGCGCCAGCGGTTCCGGCAAGACCACCTTGCTGCGAGCGCTGGCCGGGCTGGACAGCATCGACAGCGGCCAATTGCGCGTGCCCCTGGCTCGGGCGGCGGTATTTCAGGAGCCGCGCCTGATGCCTTGGAAAAGTGCCTGGCGCAACGTGGTGCTGGGCCTGCGCATCGGTAATGCCAAGGCTCGTGCCCTGGAAGCGCTGACCGAAGTGGGCCTGGCCCATCGCCTCAACGCTTTCCCGGCCACCCTGTCCGGTGGCGAGGCCCAGCGCGTGGCACTGGCCCGTGGCCTGGTGCGTGAACCGAAACTGCTGTTGCTCGACGAACCCTTCGCCGCCCTCGACGCCCTGACCCGCATCCGCATGCATCAACTGATCATCGACCTGTGGCGCAAGCACACCCCGGCGGTGTTGCTGGTGACCCACGATGTCGACGAAGCCATTCTGCTGGCTGACCGGGTCATCGTTCTCGACCAGGGCCGGATTGCCGATCAAGTGCATATCGATCTGCCGCGCCAGCGTGACAGCGGCCAGGCCGGGTTCCAGGCCATTCGCTCGCGCCTGTTGGGCCTGCTCGGCGTACAGACTGCCGCCGCCCATGGCGTTGAACCGATCACGCCTGAAGTACAGACAGAACCTGCCCCACAACAGCTGCGACGGATTGCCAACGCTCGCTGACTACTCTCTGCCAAGGATGTGCCCTGATGCTGCTTCGCCCGGTTTTTCGCTCCATCGTTCTACTGTCTGCCGTGTTGTTTTCCCTGACTGGCTGTGGAGGTGGAGGCGATAAACCGGCCGCCAGCGCCAATCTGTCCGGGGTCAAGCTGATCCTCGGCGATCAGGCCAAGGGCCTGCGCACCATAGTCGAGGCCTCCCATGCCTTTGATGGCCTGCCTTATCAGGTGGAATGGGCCAACTTCCAGGGTGCCGCGCCGCTGTTCGAAGCTCTGCGCGCCGGCGCGGTGGACCTGGCGCCGGCAGGGGATACCCCGGTATTGGCCGCCGCCACGGGCGGCGCGCCGCTGCGGATCGTCGCGGTACGGCGCAGCCAGTCGCGCAGCATCGCCATTCTGGTACCCAAGGATTCGCCGATCCACAGCGTCGCCGACCTCAAGGGCCGCAACGTGGTGGTGTCCTCGGCCCGGGGCAGCATTTCCCAATACCTGCTCATCCGCGCCCTGGCCAATGCCGGGGTCAACGAGAATGACGTGAAGATCGGCTTTGTTCTGCCTACCGACGCCCTGTCGGCATTCAACGCGGGCAAGATCGAAGCCTGGGCGACCTTCGGCATCTATCAGGCCTTCGCCGAAGAAGCCGGTGCGCGGGTCCTGATCAGCGGCGAAGGCATCAACACCGGCCTGACCTTTATCACCGCCTCCGACGCCGTCCTCAGCGACGCCCTGCGCCGCCAGGCCCTCAACGACGTCCTGCAGCGCATGGCCAAGGCCTTCGACTGGGCCCGCAACAATCCTGATGAATACGCCAGGATCTTCGCCAAAACCAACGATATCCCCCTGCCGGTTTCACAACGCCTGCATAGCTGGGGGCTGGAAGCGCTGCTGCCGGTTGAAGAGCGGGATATCAAGGCACTGCAAGGCGTGGATGACCTGTTCGTCGAGAAAAAGATCTTCCCCCAGGCGGTTGATGTGGCGAAGTTGGTGGACAGGGAGGCGTTTGCGAAATAAGCGCGACCTGTGGGAGCGAGGGCTTGTCCGCGAAGGCCTCGACGCGGTGCATCTGACACACCGCGTCATATTCTTCGCGGGCAAGCCTCGCTCCCACAGGTTTGCGTGGTTTGGTTGGAGCCGGGCTTGCCCGCGAAGACCTCTACGCGGTGCATCTGATACACCGCGTCATATTCTTCGCGGTGCATCTGACACACCGCGTCATATTCTTCGCGGGCAAGCCTCGCTCCCACAGGTTTGGGTGGTTTCGTTGGAGCCGGGCTTGCCCGCGAAGGCCTCGACGCGGTGCATCTGACACACCGCGTCATATTCTTCGCGGGCAAGCCTCGCTCCCACAGGTTTGCGTGGTTTGGTTGGAGCCGGGCTTGCCCGCGAAGACCTCGACGCGGGGTATCTGACACACCGCGTCATATTCTTCGCGGGCAAGCCTCGCTCCCACAGGTTTGGGTGGTTTGGTTGGAGCCGGGCTTGCCCGCGAAGACCTCGACGCGGGGTATCTGACACACCGCGTCATATTCTTCGCGGGCAAGCCTCGCTCCCACAGGTTTGGGTGGTTTCGTTGGAGCCGGGCTTGCCCGCGAAGACCTCTACGCGGTGCATCTGACACACCGCGTCATATTCTTCGCGGGCAAGCCTCGCTCCCACAGGTTTGGGTGGTTTCGTTGGAGCCGGGCTTGCCCGCGAAGGCCTCGACGCGGTGCATCTGACACACCGCGTCATGCTCTTCGCGGGCAAGCCTCGCTCCCACAGGTTTGGGTGGTTTGGTTGGAGCCGGGCTTGCCCGCGAAGGCCTCGACGCGGTGCATCTGACACACCGCGTCATGCTCTTCGCGGGCAAGCCTCGCTCCCACAGGTTTGGGTGGTTTGGTTGGAGCCGGGCTTGCCCGCGAAGGTCTCGACGCGGTGCATCTGACACACCGCGTCATATTCTTCGCGGGCAAGCTTCGCTCACACAGATTTGGGTGGTTTCGTTGGAGCCGGGCTTGCCCGCGAAGGCCGCGACGCAGTGCATCTTATACACCGCGTTCGCTCCCGCAGGGCTGTCTTGGTCACCCGCTATTTCTTGTCGTAATCCACATGCAGGTCCTCATCCAGGCGATTACTCGATGAGCCGCCTTTCTGTGGCGTCTCGTCGAAGTGTTGCCATTCGGCGCTCTGGAAGCGGAACAGGCTGTCGTCGTCCGGGGCTTCGCGGTCGCCGTAGCTGTGGATCGAGTAGTGGGCGTATTCGACCTTGTCGGCCCAGTCCGATTGCAGCAGGCCGTCGGCGGCGAGGTCGCGGTACCAGTCGTTTTCCTTCTCGCTGGCCTTTTGTTTTTTGTTGTGATCGACGAAGTAGCCGATGATCCCGCCCACCACCGCCAGCACCACGCCGACCAGGAAGAACGGCCCGGTGAGGGCGGCAGCGGAACCGGCGCCGACCAGTGCTGCGGCGCCGAGTACGCCCGCCGAGGCACCGAAGGCGCCACCGGCAATCTGCAGGCCGCCTGCGGCCTTGGCCAGGGGGTCGCCGGACTCGATGCCGCTCTTGATGGTGAAGGCGCCGAGGACGATATCGGCAAAGCCGCCGACGATATCCGTGGCCGGGCCGAGAACCTTGATCACTGAACCGGCAATCTTGCCGGCCTTGCCCGCTGCCAGCTTGGCGCCACTGGCGCTGGATACCGCGTCATCCAGGCGCTGGGTGATGCCGCCGTAGACCTTGTTGGCTGCGTCGGCGTTACCGGCACCATCGCCAAGAATATCCGAGAGGTCGCCGAGCTTGGCGCCGGGTACCGAGTCCAGGGCCGTGCTGATCTTGGCCTTGGTCGCTTCCGGCAGCTCGCTGACCTTGAATTCGAACTTGTCGCCCTGCACGCCGTTTTTGCCCCAGATTTCTGGCAGGGTCTTGTCCAGGCCGAGGAAGTCGACCATGCCGCCTTTGCCCATCAGCTCGCCGATCTTGTCGCCGAGGCGGACGAAGTGGCTGCCTGAACCGGCAAAGCTGAGGAAGTCCTTGGCGATGGACAGGCGTTGCAGCGGTGTTTCACCGAGTTTGCCGCCGTCGCCGACCAGTTGGTAAATCCCCGAGAACAGGGTGACGCCCGCGCCCAGCGAGCCGAGGATGCCCTTGGTATTGAGCGCACTGAACACTTCGCCCAGGGCCCCGCGATCGGCAATCGGGATATAGGGCTTGGACAGGGCAGTCTTGAGGTCGGCCTCGCTGATGCTGCCATTGGTCTTGTAGACCTCGCCCAGTTCTTCCAGAGCCTTGGTCACGGCCGAGGATTTCTCCTTGCCCTGCATGCCTTCTTCGAGGAATTTCTCGATGACTTCCTGGGTGCGCCGCGGCATGTCTAGCAGCTCGCCCTTGAGCACGCCCTTGAGCAGGCCGAAGAGGTCTTTGGTCGCCAGTTCCTTATTCTCGTCGCTGATCTTGCTCGGGTCGCCGATCAGGTCGTTGAGGTCGCTGGTCAGGCCGTCGGCCTGGATCGACTGGGCGGCCTTGGTCGCGGCGTCCTGGTCAAACATCGACAGCGACGTCAGGGTATTGCTCAGGTCTTCCTGGGCTTCGTGGGCCTTGCCCTGGTTTTGCAGGTCCTTGAGGTAAGCCACGTATTCAGGGTTGTTGGTCAGGTCGAGGAGCTTCTGCTTGACCTCGTCTTTATTGGGGATACGGTTGATCGCATCGTCCATCTTGCCCTTGTAATCGGCCTGCACCGTGGGATCGGAGAACAGCGTGGTGATCTGCTCCTGGAGTTTGCCGCCGTCGATGATGTCGTGCATGTCGGCCGAAGACAGCTCGGTCTGCTTGTCATCGAACACCCGCCAGGTGCCGCCGAATGCGCCGGGCTCTTCTTCGTAGCCGGTCAGGCCGCGACCGTTCTGGTAGGCCGCCTGGGCTTCCAGGGCGCGGACCAGCTTGGCCCGCGGATCGTCCTTGGCGATGGAACCGTCCTTGACGCCTTCACGGTAAGTGTCCAGCAGCTCCTTAGTGGCCAATTCGCTGACGGTCAATTCCGGTGACGAGTCGTCTTTGTCGTCGGCCTTGACTCCGGTCTTGAGGTTAAGCACGTCCAGTTCGTCCGCAGGCGGCAGATCGTGTTTGCTGCGGGTGTCGTCGACGGCGCCTTCGGTGGAGGCTTCCCACTTGGCCACGACATCGTCATAGAGTTGCGGGCTGAGTTCCTTGGAGACGATCACCTTGCCTTCGTCGGTTTCATAGCGAATCAGGCCGTCGCCCAGCTCGTCCGGTGAGCCGAAGGTCATGTCCTTGTTCTTCAGGAAATCATCCGGCCCGGCCAGCTTGTAGCCTTCGGCCTCGCTGCTGTGGATCTTCGACCAGGTGTCGTTGGCGGTGGTGGCGGCCTTGAACAGCTCTGGCGCCAGGTCCTTGGACACCACCACTTTCTGCCCGTCGTGGGTTTCATAGGTCAGGGTGTTGCCTTCCTGGCCGATGGTCCAGTTGAAGTTCTTGAAGTCGTTGAGGGTCGGGATCGGCGTGTTGGCGTCGGCCAGGGTCGCGCCATTATTCAGGGCGGTATTGATATCGCCGGACTTGGCCGGGTCGGTGATGATCTCATGCAGGCCAGCGAGGTATTCGAACAGTTTTGGATTGTCGTCCTTGGCCACCACGACTTTTTCGCCGTCGCCGGTCTCATAGCGGATCAGGCCAGGGCCGACTTCGTCCACCGGGCCGACGGTGATGCCGCTGTAGGGCGGCCAGACTTCGTTGTCACCGGCACGGCGATAGCCATCGGCTTCGCTGCTGGTCAGGCCGGAAAGGCTGTCGTAAGCGCCGGTCACCTGCTGATACAGCTCGGGGTTGTCGCGCTCGGAGACCACGTATTTCTGCCCGTCCTGGGTGACATAACGGACCACCCCCGGCCCCATTTCTTCGGCCGGGCCAACCGCCTGGTAATCGCCGAGTTTTTCCGGCGCCTGCTGATCGGCACCGACCCGCACGTAGCCGTCGGCTTCGCTGGCGTTGATCCCGGACAGGGCTTTGAAGTCCGCCGACACCTGCTTGAACAGCTCGGGGTTTTCCTGCTCGGAAACGATGAACGACTTGCCGTCCTCGGTCACGTAACGGATCAGCCCTGGACCTTTCTCGTCCGGCGGGCCGATAAACTTGTAAGCCCCCAGTGTCTCTGGCGCCGTGGCATCCGGGGCGGTCAATTCATAGCCTTCGCCGACGCTGTCCTTGATGCCTTGCAGGGCCGGCTGGGCGTCGACGATCTGCTGATACAGCTTGGGATTGGTGGATTTGCTGACCATCACATGGTCGCCGTCCTCGGTGACATAGCGCACGGTATCGGCGGCCACGGTGCCCGGTTTTTCGATGGACTTGAGATCCTTCAAGGCTGGGGATTTCTCATCGGCCGTAGCCGGTCGGTACTGATCGGCTTTCTCTACGCTGCTCTTGAGCAAGGTGGTGAACAGGGTTTTCGGTATCACCGCCGCCCGGGTCAACGGTTGGGTGTCGGGCGTGTTGGTCAAGGGGCGGGTCGACATGCGATTGGACTCCTGATGTAACCATTGGGGCAGGGGCTTAGTTTGTTTTATGGCGCCGTTATTGCTGTCGGCGTCTTTATTTAATAGTGTGATGCGCTGCGCGTTTTATTGATTCGGTTTTTCACGAAAGTGCCGCAACTTGTCGGACACTATCAGTCCGACAGGGAAAAAACACATGCGGCAGCCGAGTTTTCGCAACATTTCACAACGGCGAAACAGACCTTGTGCCTACCATGCGATCCATGATTTAGAAGGGTTGTAGCGTTAATGGGTGGTGTGAAGGTCAGGTGGCATGTGTGGTTTAAGAAATAGACTAAAAGTTCAATGGCGCAGGATAAAAAAACTGGGGTGCGAAGTGTTCTTGTCTGTGTTGAAAAACTTGTTAATCCACTGTTAGCAGCCTGCGCATAAGGTTTCACAAGTTTTCACAGCATCAAGCAATTACCCCTGCCTACTATTGATCCGTGCAAAACAGCGATGTCAGCCATGCCAGGTTATTCATCGATATTCGTTGCTCGCACAATGTTTCAATGCGCTGCGCTGTGGCGTTTGAACGTTGCATACCTCCACCCCATCCCCATCAAGGAGTTCCAAAATGAGTGATGTTCCTCCAGTAAGCTCCGGCGGCGCCGATGCAGCCATCGCCAAAATGGAAGCCACTTTCAACATGGCAATCGAGAAGTCGGCAAAGATCACCGAGCTGACCACAGCCAAGAAAGCTGAGCTCGATGCAACCAAACAACGTCCGCAGAACTGATGTTGTCATGCGGGCTGCGCCATTGCGGCCCGCATATCCTGCCGCTGAGTTGGCGATGCCTGTGGACCCCTTGATGGTAATCCGCCCATGACAGCCCTTATTTCTTTGACCTCGGTGCCCCGTTCCTCGGCATCAGGCAAGAGCGCACCCGTGCTCAGCATCACTCATGGCCTGCACCAGGGCGTCAATCTGACCCTGGACAGTGCCGTCTATATTATCGGCAGCGCCTCCAGCGCCGATCTCATTCTCAGCGACGCCGGTATCGCCGAACGGCATATGGTGCTGCGCTTCGTCGATGGCCGCGTGGCCGTCGAAGCCTTGGGTGGCGACCTGATTGTCGTCGACCTGCACGGGCAGCAAATCCGCATTCCCAAAGGTAATGGCCATCGTGCCCAGCTGCCGCTGCAAATCGGCCTGGGCGATGCGCACCTGCGCCTGGACAGCAGCTCGCCCGAGCGCGCGCCCGCTGCGGCACAGGCCTCGATCTGGCGCAGCAAATTGCACTGGCTGTTGGCCGTGGTGCTGATGGTTTTGTGCGTCGGCGCCTTTGCCTTTCGCAGCGAACCGAGCGCCCCGACGGCACTGGCTGTCAGCGCCCCGCCCCGTGTGCCTCAGGTGCCGGTGAATACGCCAGCCCAGGCGCATATCTGGCTCGATCAGCAACTCTCTGCCGCCGACCTCAAGGGTATCCGGGTCAGTGAGGCGGGCAGCCAGTTGATCGCCGAAGGCGCCTACGACCCGACACAAAAACCACGCTGGATCGCCCTGCAACAGGCCTATGACCAACAGTTCGGCCAGCAGGTGCTGCTCCAGGCCAACGTCACCCAGCACAGCGAAATCGCCAAGCCGCGGGTGCGGTTCCAGGCAGTGTGGTTCGGCACCAATCCATACGTGATCAACGACAGCGGCCGCCGTCTCTACCCCGGCGCAGCCCTGGCCGACGGCTGGATGCTGGAGAGGATCGAAAATAACCAGGTGATTCTGGCCAGGGGTGAAGAGCGGTTTACGTTGACTCTGTAGCCCCTTTTGGCAGGAGCTGCCGAAGGCTGCGAATGGCCCTCACATCCCTTCGCAGCCTTCGGCAGCTCCTACGGAACGCATGATCAACTCGAATAATTGAAGGTTGCCTGATGAGAGTCGATCCGCGCCCCTTACTGCCCACACCTACCGACAAGACGGCTGCGGTCGAGAGCATTCGTCCGGTGGTTGCGCGCCAGAGTGCGCGCTTCGAGGCGGTGCTGAGCAAGCGCGAGGGCGTGGCGCGGCGCTCGTTGCGCGGCGATGTCGAGCAGGCTGGCAGCAGCGAAGGCATCAGCCCGGAGCTGTTCGGCAGCACGCGTTCACTGGAAATTCTCAACTATTTGCTGGACGAAGTCCTGCCCGGGCTGGATGCCGAGCCCGAGATCAAGACCCTGGCCGAAGACCTGATCCGCGAGGAAATCCATATGCGCCAGAGCCTGGAACAGCAGCGTGCAGAGGTGCAGGTATGAGCATCTTCTTCGGCACAGGAGCCGCGAACACCTGGCAGGGTGGGAGTGACTTCATTCGCCAAAGCGGTATTTCAGGCGACAGCGATTTATCGACTGTACTACCCCATTCGCGAATGAATTCACTCCCACAAAAAATCATTTATTTCATAGGGTTATCTATTTTTTGCTGCCACAAGGGGCTCTGCAATGACCGCGCGTGACGATCAGGACTGCATCGAGCTGCTCAAGGGCATGGGCGATCTCTATCGCCGCAGCGGTCAGGCCCAGCGTGCCCTGGTGATGCTGTTGATCGCCGTGCAAATGGCCCCCGAGGACAACACACTGCTGCGCACCCTGGCCATGACCTTTACCGACAGCGGCGATGCCGAACGCGCCCTTAATGCGCTGGACCGTCTGGCCGAGCAGGAGGGCGAATCCAGCGGCCTGTTATTGCTGCGCAGTCGGGCCCTGTGGCGCGGCGCACGCATGGAAGAGGCGCGGCAGTGCTTCAAGCGCTATCTGGCGGCGCGCAGGGTGGCGGCATGAACCTGATGAACCGGCTCAACGGCCTGGCTCGCATCGCCGCACAGCGCACCGACGTGATTATCGTCGCCTTTATGCTGATGGCCATCGTCATGATGATCATCCCTTTGCCGACTTATCTGGTCGACATGCTCATCGGCCTGAATATCGCGCTGAGCATCCTGATCCTTATCGTCGCCTTCTATATCTCCCACTCGGTGGAGTTCTCGGCGCTGCCGCCGCTGATTCTGCTCAGCACGCTGTTTCGCCTGTCCCTGTCCATCACCACCACGCGCCTGATCCTGCTCGACGGCAATGCCGGGCATATCGTCAAGGCCTTCGGTGACTTCGTGATCGCCGGGCAGGTAGTCGTCGGCCTGGTGGTGTTCCTGATCATCACCGTGGCGCAGTTCGTGGTGATCACCAAGGGCGCCGAGCGGGTCGCGGAAGTGGCGGCACGTTTCACTCTGGACGCCATGCCCGGCAAGCAGATGAGCATCGACAACGACCTGCGCAACGGCGATATCGATCAGCCGGAAGCGCGGCGTCGGCGTTCGCGGCTGGAGCGGGAAAGCCAGATGTTCGGCGCGATGGACGGCGCCATGAAATTCGTCAAGGGCGATGCCATCGCCGGTCTGGTGATCCTCGCGGTCAACCTGCTCGGCGGCATGCTGATCGGCATGATCGAGCGGGACATGCCCTTCGGTGTGGCGGTGCACACCTACTCGCTGTTGACGGTCGGCGACGGCCTGATCGCACAGATTCCGGCGCTGCTGATTTCCGTGGCGGCGGGCACCGTGGTGACCCGGGTCAACAGCGATAACACCGAAGGCAACCTCGGCACCGAGATCCTGGCCCAACTGGGCGCCAGCCACCGCGCTCTGAGCCTGACTGCGCTGATCCTGCTGGGTGTCGCCCTGCTGCCGGGCTTCCCGGCGCTGGTGTTTATCGGCCTGGCGGCGATCCTCGGTGCCTCGGCGTTTTTCATGTGGCGGCGGCAGAGGGTGCAACCGCTGCAAGCCGTGGTGGAAGAGGCGCCGGGCGAGGTGCACGAATACGAAACGGTCGAATCGGCACCGCTGCTGATCAAGCCTCTGGACTGCCGCCTGCTGCTGATTCTCGGGCCGGGCCTGGCCGCATCGGCACCGGAGCAGCCTCTGCGCCAACGCATCGAAGCCCTGTGCCACGAGATTCGCGGCGACCTGGGTATCGAGGTGCCCGAGGCCGAGATCTATACCGAGCGCAAGGCCGCAGCCCAGCGTTTTGTTATCGAGTTGGAAGGCGTGCCAGTCTGCGAAGGCGAGCTACCGGTGGATTGCCTGTTGCTCAAGGACGACCCGGTGCACGCGCAGTTGCTGGATATCCCGGCGCTGGAAGCCGACTCACCCCTGAGCCAGCGGCCGGGGCAGTGGATCGAAAGGCATCATCAAGCGCGCCTGGAAGAGGCCGGGGTCGGCTTTCTGTTCCCCGACGAAATCCTGCGTGCCGTGCTCGAACGTACCTTGCGCCGCTATGCCGCCGATTTCCTTGGTATTCAGGAGACCCGTGCGCTGCTCGAGCGCATGGAGGGCAGCTACGGCGAACTGGTCAAGGAAGTGTTGCGCAGCGTGCCTTTGCAACGGGTGGCCGAAGCCTTGCGTTGCCTGGTCGCTGAAGGTGTGTCGATCCGCAATCAGCGTGCGTTGCTCGAAGCCATGGTTGAGTGGGGCGGCCGCGAAGCGGATGCCGCACGCCTGGCCGAACACTTGCGCGCAGCTCTGGCACGGCAGATCAGTCATCAGTATGCCGATCGCAATCGGGTGATCAGCGCCTTCGTCCTGGCGCCCGCTCTGGAAGAACAACTGCGCTCCAGCCTGCGCCGTCAGGACGGCAGCCGCGACTCAATCCCGGAACAGACCAGCCGCGCCGTGCTCGTGCAGCTGCGGCATATCTGCGAGCGCTTGCCCGATGACCGCCGCACCGTACTGCTGGCTCACCCGGAACTGCGCCGCGCCCTGCGTCGCCTGATCGTGCGCGGCGAGATCGAGCTGGCGGTGCTGTCGTTCCGCGAGCTGGCGGGGGAATACAACCTGCAGGCCGTTGGCACCGTCAGCCTCAGTGATGCACCGCAGCGTTCCGCTACTCCGACTCCTTCTTCTCTGGCGAATGCTTCATGACCTGTTTTTCCCCCGCGCGCGTCATCCGTTATCTGGGTCTGCTGGCGACTTTTTTGCCGTTGCTGGCCGTTGCCCAGGACATCGCCAAAGGCAGTAATGCCACGCTGGATCTGGCCTCCGGCGAGGGACGCATTCTGCATTTCAAGGCGCCGGTAGAGTCAGTACTGGTGGCCGAGCCTGGGGTCGCCGACCTGCAAGTGGTGTCCCCCGGCGTGATTTATATCTTCGGCAAGGCGCCGGGCCAGACCAGCCTGATCGCCCTGGGCAGTGACGGCCAGCAGGTCGCCTCGCTGAATCTGGCGGTAAACAGCAGCAGTCAGGGCGTCAGCCGCCCACTCAAGGATCTGCACCCGGACAGCAGCGCCCATATCAGCGCCGCCGGGAATCGTCTGGTGGCCAAGGGCACGGTGCAGGATGTCGGCGAAGCCACCGATCTCAATGCCTTGCTCAGCGTGCAGGGGCAGGGCATGCAACCGGCCCTGAACAGCACCGAATACAGCGGCTCGGCCCAGGTCAACATCCGCGTGCGCTTTGCCGAAGTCTCGCGCTCGGAGCTGCTGCGCTACGGGGTGAACTGGAATGCCCTGTTCAATAACGGCACCTTCTCGTTCGGCCTGCTGACCGGTGGTGCCCTGGCGGCCGATGCCGCCAGCGGTGCGTCCAACGTGGTGAGCGCCGGGCTGGCCTCGGGCAACCTGAATATCGATGCGATGCTCGAAGCCCTGCAAAGCAACGGCATCCTGGAAATCCTCGCCGAACCCAATATCACCGCCATGACCGGCCAGACCGCCAGCTTCCTCGCCGGTGGCGAAGTCGCCGTGCCGGTGCCGGTCAATCGCGACCTGGTGGGCATCGAATACAAGTCCTACGGGGTTTCGCTGCTGTTCAGCCCGACCCTGTTGCCCAACGGTCGCATCGCCCTGCAAGTGCGTCCGGAAGTCAGCAGCCTGATGGGCAGCAATACGGTCAACGTCAATGGCTACCTGGTGCCGTCGTTCCGCGTGCGCCGCGCCGATACCCGGGTGGAAGTGGGCAGCGGCCAGACCTTCGCCATTGCCGGGCTATTCCAGCGCGAAAGCAGTCAGGACGTGGAAAAGGTGCCGATGCTCGGTGACATGCCGATCCTCGGCAACCTGTTCCGCTCCAAGCGCTTCCAGCGCAACGAAACCGAACTGGTGATCCTGATCACGCCGTACTTGGTGCAGCCGGTACGTGGCCGCACCCTGGCCACGCCGCTGGATCCGCTGCCCGGCGCCGCGACCACCACGGCCTCGGCCGGACCGCGCCAGGGCGGCCGGTTCGGCTTCTATATGAATTGATCACGGAGCGACCATGAAGCCCTTAGTCCTGCCACTCCTGATCCTGCTGCTGGCTGGTTGCAAGAACCATCTGGAGCCTGCGTCCTACTCGCCGGACTACCAACGCCTGGTTGGTGCTGATGGCCGGGTCGAACTGCTGCCGGTGGAATGCCTGAAGCCGCCTGCCGAAGATGTCTTTGATACCGATGAGGACTACGTGCCGCTGCTGGCACCGGGTTGCGCCAACAATCTCACGCTGCTGCAGATGGTCGAGCAGCGCGGCGATCTGTTCCAGGGCCGTGCCACCGGGCCGACCATGGCCGCGCCAGTGGGCCGGGCGGCCCAGGTGTATATCGACGGCTATGACCGTGAAGAATTGCGTCGGCGCAAGGACGAACAAGAGTCCCGCGCCGACAAGCAGGAAAAGCAATGAAGGCCTTAGTGAGCGTCCACCAGACCCAGTTCCCGGGCCTGCACGGCCGGGTCGGCGATGGCCTTGATGCGCCTTGCTTCGATCAGCAGGGTCTGACGCTCGGTGGCGGGGATGTCTTCCAGGGTCATGCCGGCGACGTCCTGCTCGCGTCCGGCCAGCACGGTGATCAGCAGCTCGTTGCGCTGATGCCGGGGTTGCGCACGGGGCGACTGGGCGACGCTGTGAATGGTGTCCAGAGCCTGCTGCGCCTGCCCGCCGAGGGCGTAGGCCAGGGCCAGGTTGCAGCGGCTGTCGAGGTCGTTGGGGGCAAGGGCGACGCTCTTGCTGAAGGCACTTTGCGCGGCCGGGGCCTGGCCACGCAGGATCTCGGCGATGCCCAGGCGGTTCCAGGCATCGGCGCGATTGCCCGTATTGGCAGCCTGGGTCAGGGCGGTGACGGCGCGGTCCAGTTTGCCCAGGCGCACTTGAGTGGTACCCAGACCGAGCAGGGCATCGACGTCACCGGGCTTGAGTTCCAAGGCCTGCTGGTAAGCCCGCTCGGCACCCCGGGCATCGCCGCTGGCCAGACGCGTCTCACCCAGTTTCAGCCAGGCCTCGACATGGCTGCCCGGCTGCTGCGTGGCCTTCTCGTACAGCGACGCGGCCGTGGTTGCATCGCCGCGTTTCTGCAGATCACCGGCCAGGCTCATGAAGCGTGCATAGCTGTCATCGGTCGGTGGCTGGCTGGCGCAGGAAGCGAGCAGGGCGGTGGCGATCAGCAACGGCAAGCGGTTGAACATAAACAGGTCTCGGCCGGACAACGGGATGGTCATCTTAGCGATTTAGTCGGCAATAGCGACCGTTATGTACACCAGGATTTCGCGGCAACCCCCCTACCTGTGGGAGCGAGGCTTGCCCGCGAAGAGGCCGGTACAGCCCATACATTTTTTGAGGATGAAAGATTGCCTTCGCGGGCAAGCCTCGCCCCTGCATTGATCGTGTTGTGCCTGCTGCTTCTGGCGCCGCTGCCTGTTTTTGCGCAATCGACTGACGACCCCACCTGGTTCAGCGAGCCCTACGCCTATGTCCTGGTCGAGCAGGACGTGCGCGCCGCCCTTACCGAGTTCGGCCATAACCTGGGCCTGATCGTGGTGCTCTCGGACAAGGTCTGGGGCAAGTCGCGCAGTGTCGTGCGCGGCGCCACTGCCGGGGATTTCCTCACTCAACTATGCGACACCAACGGCCTGGGCTGGTACTTCGACGGCAACGTGCTGTACCTCAATGCCGACGATGAAATCGCCACGCGCCTGTTCAAGGGCCAGGGCCATTTGAACCTTGATCAACTGCGCGGTTACCTCGCGGGCCTGGATGTGTACGGCAAGCAATTGTCCATGCGCCCCAGCCCCGACGGCGACGAACTGTTCGTCTCCGGGCCGCCGCCTTACCTGAACATGATCCAGCAGCATATTGACCAGCAACCGCGCCCTGTCGTCGCGCCCGTGGCCCGCGAGCGCGGCATGCGGGTGTTTCGTGGCAGCGTCGTGAGCGACAACTGATCCCTAACGCCAGACCAGGAGAAGCCCCATGTCCGTAGCACCGATCGACAGCAGCATCAGCACCCCGCCGGCCAGCGCCGAAGCCAAGTTCAACGCCGCGGTGGACAAGTCCAAGGATGAGATGAGCGATGAGGATTTCACCGAGGCCCTGATCACCCAGGCCGTCACCATCGGCGGCCAGTTCATCATCATGCCCAAGGCCCAGGAAATGCTGAACGAAGCCCAGTCGTCGGAAGACGACGAAGAATAGAGGCCAGACCATGACCGCAAGTCTCGCAGCCACGGCGGCATTGCCGCCGTCAGGAGGGCAGGGAGGGCTTCAGGCTTCCCAGAACCTCTTTGAACATATGGCAACCACCTCCAAGGGCATGCCCGAGGGGGCCAGCCCGCATCAGCTCGGCGAAGGCCTGATGGAACGACTCAATGGTTTCATCGACCGTTCCCGCAGTTTCTCCGAGCGCGCCGAAGTGCTCGGCAACGGCGCGCCTTCAGGTGCCTCGCAGCCAACGTCGGCTGCGGAAAAAACCGCCGCCACCCCGGCCACCGCCAATGGCGAAGGGGCGAAGAAGGTCGGCGATAAACAGGTCGATCAGATCGTCCATTCCCTGGGCAAGATGTTCGATTACTCCATTGAAACGCAGATGGTGGTGCGGGGCGCGACGCAGATTTCCGGCTCCGCCAACACCCTGCTCAAAGGTCAATAACCCATGCTCCGTGCCGCGCGTTTGATGATCATCGTCGCCCTTGCCGGGCTGTTGCAGGCCTGCGACATGGACCTGTACAGCAACCTCAGCGAGCGCGAGGCCAATGCCATGCTTGCGGTGTTGCTGCGCGACGGCATCCCGGCTTCGCGCAAGGTCCAGGACAACGGCCAGCTCAAGCTGGTGGTGGACGAGCGGCGCTTTGCCGAGGCCATGGCCCTGCTCGATGAAGCCGGCTTGCCGGGGCAGAATTTCGCCAATATGGGCGAAGTGTTCAAGGGCAACGGCCTGGTGTCGTCGCCGGTGCAGGAGCGGGCGCAGATGGTCTATGCCCTGAGCGAAGAGCTGTCCCACAGTGTGTCGCAGATCGACGGCATCGTCTCGGCGCGGGTGCATGTGGTGCTGCCCGACAACGACCTGCTCAAGCGGGTGATCTCGCCATCATCGGCCTCGGTGCTGGTGCGCTACGACGCCAATACCGATATCAACCCGCTGATTCCGCAGATCAAGACGCTGGTCGCCAACGGCATCTCCGGCCTCAGTTACGACGGCGTCTCGGTGACGGCAATCAAGGCCGCCATCCCGACCCATAACGCCAGCGGACAGCCGCGCATGAGCAGTTTCATGGGCATCTGGATGCTCGAAGACAATCTGCCCCAGGCCCGCCTGTTGTTCGGCGGCAGCCTGTTGCTGGTACTGGTTCTCGCTGGGGTGCTGGCTTGGCAGTCGTGGCACCGCCGTCGCGGCCAGAGCCTGTATGCCTTGCCGGAGGCCTCATGAGTCAGGTGCAACAATGGCAGGAACTGCTTGAGCAACCCCTGGCTTTCGTTGATCGCCAGCGCCTGGCCGCGTGTTTTCCCGCTGAGGTGGCCGCCGAGCGCATCCACGCTTTGCGCAAGGAGCCGCGCTTTCAGCCGCGCTTGCTGGAGCTGCTGCAGGCGCATTTTCAGCTGCAACCCTTGGCCGAGGCACCCATGCCGGCGGACGAAGATTTGCCGGTGCTGCTGATGACGCCTGAAGCTTTCCGCCGCCTGCCGCGCTTGTGTGGCGCCATCTGGCATGCGGCGACCCTGAGCCGGGAGATTCGTAGCGAAGTGGTCAACCAGTTGCGCGCGGCCCTGGGCAACGAAGTCTTCGCTCTGGCCCTGACCCATCGCTCGTTGGCCGGGGCGGCGGACCTGCTGCGCCAGCCCGACGAACTGCTGGCAGCCATCGATCATGACGGTGCTTTGTGTGTCTCGGCCTGGTTGCAGGCACAGCCGCCGTTATTGAGCGACTGGCTGCGTTTGCGTCTGGTCGATCCGGGCGTGCACGACCCGCGCACCCCGGTGGATATCCGCATTGTGCGCAGTATTGCGGCGACCTTCGCCCGTGGTGAAACCGAGCTGAACCCTGTCGAGGTGACGCATGAATAATCTGCCGAGCCGCCCGGCCGCGCGCATCCTCCGTGCCGCTGAGGCACAGCTGTGGACCGATGGTTACGCCTTCTTGCAGGCCGCTCGCGACGAAGCCGAACTGATCCGCCAGGACAGCGGCCACTGGCTGGAACAGGCCCGCGCCGAAGGCTTCGAAAGTGCCCGTCTGGAAGGCGCCGAGCAGGTCAGCGCGCTGCTGGCGCACACCTCGGCCAAGGTTGAGGCCTATCTGGCCGGGCTGGAAAGTGCTCTTGCCGAGCTGGCCCTGGGCATTGCCCGCGAGGTGCTTGAAGGCATGGACGATGCCGAGCGCGTAGTGAGTTGTACGCGCAAGGCCTTGGCCGCCTTTCGCCAGGATCAGGCGCTGACTCTGTTTGTGCCGCGCCTGCAGGTGGAAGCGGTGCGTCGCCGGCTGAAAAGCGAACTCGACAGCCTGCCCGCGATCACTGTCGAATCCGACGATCAGTTGACCTTCGGCCAGGCGCGCCTGAGCAGCCCGGTCGGCTCGGTGGAACTGGGCCTGGATGCGCAATTGCAAGCCCTGCGCCGCAGCCTGCTGCCCTTCGCCGAGGTCGCGTCGTGAGCCTGGAACTGCTGATCCCTCGCCTGCACGAACGTCTGGCCGATGCCCGGCCGCGCCCCATGAAAGGCACCATCCGCAGTATTCGCGGGGTGCTGCTGCGGGCCAGTGTCGCCGGTGTACGTATCGGCGAACTGTGTCAGCTGCGCGACCCCAGTACCGGTCGCAGCCTCGCCGCCGAAGTGATTGGCTTTGATGAAGACGAAGCGATCCTGTCGCCCATTGGCTCCATGGAGGGGCTGTCTACCCGCACCGAAATCACCGCCACCGGCGAGACCCTTGGGGTCAGCGTCGGCGATGGCCAACTGGGGCGAGTGATCAGCCCCATGGGCGACTACCTGGACGGTGACGGCGTACTGCCTCTGGGCAATCTGCAACGTTACCCGCTGCATGCTGAACCGCCGGCGCCCTTTGCCCGGCAGTTGATCGTCAATCCCATGTCCCTTGGCGTGCGTTCCATCGACGGCCTGCTGACCCTGGCCCAGGGCCAACGCATGGGCGTATTCGGCGAGCCGGGTGTAGGCAAGTCGTCGCTGCTGGCGAGCATCGTGCGTAATACCAATGCCGATGTGATCGTCATCGGCCTGATCGGTGAGCGCGGCCGTGAAGTGCGCGAGCTGCTGGACGTGCAGCTCGATGCCCAGGCCCGGGAGCGCACGGTCGCCGTGGTCGCCACCTCGGACCGGCCTGCTGCCGAACGGGTGCGGGCCGCATATGTCGCCACCGCTCTGGCTGAATATCACCGGGATCAGGGCCGAAATGTGCTGTTGTTGATGGACAGCCTGACCCGCTTCGCCCGGGCCCAGCGCGAGATCGGCCTGGCGGTGGGCGAACCACCGACCCGACGCGGTTATCCGCCGTCATTCTTTTCCGCCCTGCCGCGTTTGTTGGAGCGTGCCGGCCCCGGCGCCACAGGCAGCATCACGGCGTTGTACACCGTGCTCACCGAAGGCGATGCCGCGACCGATCCGGTGGCCGAAGAAGCCCGCTCGATCCTCGACGGCCATATCGTGCTGAGCGCCGAACTGGCCCAGCGCAACTACTTCCCGGCCATCGATGTGCTGCGCAGCCGTAGCCGTCTGATGGATCAGGTCAGCAGCGACGAACAGCGCCGCCTGGCCCGGCGAATCCGCGAGTTGATGGCGCGGCGCACCGAAATCGAAATGCTCATCCGCATCGGTGAGTACGCGCCCGGCAGCGACGCTCTGGCCGACGAAGCCATCGCCCGCCACGACGCCATCGAAGCTTTTTTACGCCAGGCCGCCGGCGAGCCGAGCAGCCCGGACGAAACCCTCAGACATATGCGCAAGGTGTTGGCATGAACACCATGGAGACCTTATGAACAGCCACGATCTGCGCAACCTGCACGCACTGCGGCAATTGCGCGAACAGCGCGCCTCAAGCCAATTGGCTGCGCAGCAACAGCGTTGCCGCGAGACCAACGTCGCCTTGGATGATGCCAAGGAAAAACTGCGCCTGCATCGCGAGTCCATCGCCCGGGAAGCCGAGAAACTCTATGGCCGTTTCAGCGAAGGCCTGTCGATCAATGCCTGGCACGAGGCCCAGGAGCGCCTGGCCGAGCTGGAAGACGATAACCAGCAACTGCAAAGCGGCGTGGCAGAAGTCAGCCAGTTGCTTGATGGGCAGGAGCAGGAGCGCGAGGTGTTCCGCATTGCCCGCGCGGCGCGCCAGCGTCAGGCTGATGCCTGGCAGGTGTTGGTCGATGGCCGGGAGCAGGGCGAGCGTCGGCAAAACGAACAGCGCGAAGAAGCCGATGACCTGTTTGCGCCCCTGTCGGCGCTGCTGTCCGGGAGCGCGCCTTGACCTCCCATGAGGCCATCGTCTGGCCGCAGATCAGCCTGCCCCGGCATGACCGGCAGTGGACGGCGCTGCACAACCGCCTGCATCAGCCGCGCCGTGACTGGCACGGGCAGTTTGCCGGGCAGCCGCTTGTGGTGCGTTGGAATGGTGTGGAGGCCGATGCCGCTGTTGAGCTGTGGCTGAGCCTTGGGCAAGCGCTGTTTGCCTTGAGACTGCCTGACGAAGCACTACGAGTGCTTGGTCTGCCTGCCAGCGTAACGCCCCACAGCCTGGCCGGCAGCCTGCTGCTGGAGCAGGCACTGCTGCCGCTGATCCTGCCCATTGAGCAACTGTTCGGCCTGCCGCTGCGGGTCTTGGGCAATCCGACACCGCGCGTGCGCGGCCCTCTGGGCATGCACCTGAGCGTGCAACTGGGCGAGGCCGCCGAGTGGCCGCTGCAACTGCATATGGACGAAGACGGCGCCGATTTGCTGGCCGCCGCTCTCGATCTTTATGCGCCGGCCGTGCCCCACGATCTGGGCCATCTGCCGCTGCCCATGACCGTGGACAGCGGCGAAGCCTGGCTGACCCTGGCCGAGCTGCGCAGCCTGCTGCCGGGGGACGTGGTGATGCTCGACCCGTGGCCCGCCGGCCTGGTGCGTCTGTGCGCTGTGACGGGGCTGCAGGCCCGGGCGCAACTGGACGGGCAGCGCCTGCAACTGCTTGAGCAACCTTTTGCCGTGAATTCTATGAAGGAGCATCACATGACTGAAGTGGGGGCTGCGCGCGGCCTGGAAGCGAGTCTGGACGCGAGTCTGAACGAACTGCAACTCAAGCTGGTGTGTCAGGTCGGCAGTGTCGAGATGACCCTCGCGCAACTGCGCGAACTGGGCACGGGCAGCCTGCTGCAACTGACGCCGAGCATGCACGAAGGCGTCGATCTGATGATCAACGGCCGCCGTGTCGGTCAGGGCCAACTGGTGCAGATCGGTGAAGGCCTGGGCGTGCGCCTGCTGAGCTTCGCCACGCCATGAGCGGCTATCAGCCGAACCTGATCGAGATCATTCTGGTCGTCGCCACCATCGGTCTGATCCCGCTGGCGGTGGTGACCCTGACCGGCTTCATGAAGATTTCCGTGGTGCTGTTCCTGATCCGCAACGCCCTGGGCGTGCAGCAGACGCCGCCGAACCTGGTGTTGTACGGCATCGCCCTGATCCTCTCGGTGTATGTGACCACGCCGCTGATTGGCGACATGTACCGCCAGGTGCAGGGGCGCGACCTGAACATGGAGAACGTCGAGCAGGTCAAGGAGTTCGGCGAGGCCTTGCGCCCACCCTTGCAGGCGCATCTGTCGCGTTTTGCCAATCAGAGCGAGCGCGGCTTTTTCGTCCAGGCCACGGAGACCATCTGGTCGCCGGAAGCCCGGGCCGACCTGCGTGATGACGACATGGTGGTGCTGGTCCCGGCCTTTGTCAGTTCGGAGCTGACCCGGGCCTTCGAGATCGGTTTCCTGTTGTACATCCCGTTTCTGGTGGTGGATCTGTTGGTGTCCAACGTGCTCATGGCGATGGGCATGTCTATGGTCTCGCCGACGTTGATATCAATACCGCTGAAGCTGTTCCTTTTTGTCTCGTTGAGCGGCTGGTCGCGCTTGATGCACGGTCTGATTCTTAGCTACGGGTGAACCCATGGGGCAGGACGTTTTTCTTTCGTTGATGAAACAGGCGCTGATGACGGTGCTGCTGTTGTCCGCACCGGCCTTGGGCGTGGCGATCATCGTCGGCCTCAGCGTTGGTCTGTTGCAGGCCCTGACCCAGATTCAGGACCAGACGTTGCCGCAGGTGGTCAAACTGGTGGCGGTGCTGCTGGTGATCGTCTTTGTCGGGCCGTTATTGGCCGGGCAAGTGGCGGAACTGGGCAGCACGGTGCTGGACAACTTCCCGCTGTGGACGCGCTGACCGGGCATGGATGCGGCTCTGGTCAATACGTTTCTCGAGGTCGCTTACCCGGTGATCAGCTCGGCGGCGCTCTCGGCTTCGCGAGCCATGGGCCTGGTGGTGATAACGCCTGCGTTCAACCGCCTGGGCCTCACCGGGATGATCCGTGGCTGTGTGGCGGTGGCAATTTCGGTACCGATGTTCCTGCCGACCTTTACCGCGTTTACCTCCATGCCCGAGCACGGCAGCTTCTGGCTCGCCGGGTTGCTGATCAAGGAGTTTCTGATTGGCCTGCTGGTCGGGCTGTTGTTCGGCATCCCCTTCTGGGCGGCGGAAGTGGCGGGGGAGCTGATCGACCTGCAACGCGGCTCGACCATGGCGCAACTGGTGGACCCGCTGTCGTCCGGGGAGTCCAGTGTCATGGCGACGCTGCTGACGGTGATGCTGATCACCCTGTTCTTTATGTCCGGCGGTTTTATCCTGATGGTCGACGGCTATTTCCATAGCTACCAGTTATGGCCGGTCACGGCCTTTACCCCGCTGTTTGCCTCGTCGGCGTTGCTGGCGGTGCTGTCGATTCTCGATCAGGTGATGCGCATCGGCGTACTGATGGTTTCGCCCTTGATCATCTCCCTGCTGGTCACCGACCTGATGCTGGCCTACCTGTCGCGCATGGCGCCGAGCCTGCATATCTTCGACTTGTCGCTGCCGGTGAAGAACCTGTTTTTCACCATTCTGATGGTGATTTATATCGGCTTCCTGATCCCCTTGATGCTCGATCAACTGGCGGAATTCCGTGGCACCGTGGAGCTGCTCAAGAGCCTGGTAGGAGACAGCCATGGCTGATACCAGCGAAGAGAAATCCCAGCCCGCCACGGACAAGAAACTCAAGGACGCGCGCAAGAAAGGCCAGGTCGCCAAGAGCCAGGATCTGGTCTCGGGCATGGTCATTCTGTTCTGTACCCTGTGCATCTCGATCATGGCGCCACGTGCCGAGGCCCAAGTGCGCAAGTTGATCGACCTGACTGCACAGATCTATATCGAACCCTTCGCCACGGTGTGGCCGCGAGTGCTGGATACTGCCGAGCGCCTGCTGATCAGCATCACCTTGCCAGTGATGGCGGTGACCATGGGCGTGGTGATCCTGACCAACCTGATCACCATGCGCGGCGTGGTGTTCTCGGTGGAGCCGATCAAGCCGGACTTCAAGCGGATCAACCCGGCAGAGGGCTTCAAGCGCATCTTTGCCTTGCGCAATGTGGTCGAATTTCTCAAGGGCCTGGTCAAGGTACATCTGCTCGGGCTGGCGTTCTACGTGGTTGGACGGCATGCCTTGCAGGCGCTGATGGAATCGTCGCGCTGTGGCGCGGGATGCATTGAGTCGACGTTTTTTCTGGTGCTCAAGCCGTTGGTGTTTACCGTGCTGGCGGCGTTTTTACTGGTCGGCGGGGCTGATGTGATGATGCAGCGCTGGCTGTTTGGCCGGGACATGAAAATGACCCGCAGCGAGCAGAAGCGTGAACGCAAGGACATCGACGGCGACCCGCTGATCAAGAGCGAACGCCAGCGCCAGCGCCGGGAAATGCAGGCCCTGGCGACCAAGCTGGGCCTGGCCCGGGCCTCTCTGGTGATCGGTGTGTCCGGTGGCTGGGTGGTGGGGCTGCGCTATGTGCGTGGGGAAACGCCGGTGCCCATCGTGGTCAGCCGCACGGAACCTGCTGACTCCCCGGCTATCCTCGCCGAAGCCACCCGCCTGGGCATCGCCCATGCCATGGACCCGAACCTGGCAGGCGAGATTGCCCGCCGCGCGGTGCCGGGTGATCCGGTGCCGGACCAGACCTTCCAGGCGGTGGCGGATCTGCTGGTGGCGGCGCGGTTGATCTGAAGATCAATGTTTCTGTCACCGCGCGAACAAGAAGGAACACAAAATTGTGGGACCGGCTTTAGCCGGGAAGACGTTGGTGTGAACGATGCATTTATATCGTTTGTCCCGACGCTTTCCCGGCTAAAGCCGGTCCCACAGGTGCGCCAGAACCTAGGCCTTCTCAGGCAAGCTTGCTTCCACCGATTTAGCAGTGATCCGTTGGAGCGAGGCTTGCCCGCGAAGAGGCCGGTACATTCGATACATATCTGCAGCCCGACCCATCGCCTTCGCGGGCAAGCCCGGCTCCAACGCACTGCGTAAACCTGCGGCAGCGCCTACAGGTTGCGTGCATTCAGGCTGCGTCAGCTGTTATCCACATCATGGTACTCACCGCCATAGCCGTCGGTGCTCCGCCAGATGATGTCGTGGTTATCGTTGGTCCATTCCGAAGGCCGGGTGGAGAATTTGTAGTCTTCGGAGCGCCGGTTGTTGCCGTCGCCGATGTAGTCGGGGTGGTCGAGGTTTTTGCCTTTGACGCTGGAGCGGGCATCCCACTCTTCCTTGCGGAAGTCGAAGATGCTTTGGTCCCCCGGTGCGTCACGCTGGCCCCAGTCGGAGAGGTAGGTCTGTAGCCACACATAGGCTTCGTCGCCGTTGGGTTGCAGCAGGCCGTCGGCCTTGAAGTCCTTGATCTGGTCCCAGTTCTGCAGCGAAACCTTGTGCAGCTTGGCCGACTTGATATCGCCGAGGATCGCACCGACAAAGGAGAACACCCCGGAAAACAGGAAGCCCACCGGGCCGAGCAGCGGAATCAGGCGCCCGGTCACGCCCAGGGCCCCGGCCACGCTGCCCGCTGCGCCGACCAGGCTGCTGACCCCACCGGCCACGGACAGTGAACCGGAGGCAATCTTGATCGGGTCCTTTTCCCGTACGCCGTCACGGATGGTCAGGCCGCCGGTGACGACGCCGATGACCCCGCCCACTACGTCGGCAGCGGCGCCAATGACCTTGATCGCGCTGCCGGCAATGCGCGCCACCTTGCCCGCGCCCGATACGCCGCCGCGTTTCTCGATGCCTTTTTCGATGCCTTCGTGCAGCTTGGTCATTGAGGCTTCGTCGAACGGCTGGCCGTTGAGGGCCTTGGCGACGTCTTTGCCATCGGCCATGGCGTCGTCGATGATGTTGTAGTACTTGTTCTGGATCTCTTCGACCGAGCGCGGCACATCCGGGCCGGTAACGCCGCCCGGCTTGCTCCAGATGGCGGGCACCGAACGGTCCAGGCCCATCATCTTGTAGGCGTTGGTGCCCATGATCTTGTCGAAAGTCTTGGTGCCCAGGGTCGCGAAGTGCGAGCCGGTGCTGAGGAAGCCGATAAAGTCGTTGGCGATGCCGACCCGCTCGCGTGGCGTATCGGCCAGGCTGCCGCCCTTGCCGACCAGTTGGTAAATCGCCCGACCCATGGAGATCGCGCCGCCCATGGAACCGAGCACGCCGTTGTCGCTGAGAAAGGCCAGGTTCTTGGTGAAGGCGCCACGGTTCTCAGCGCTCATGCCGGGCATCAGATCGGCGCTGACTGCCTTGTTGATGTCGTCCAGAGTGATCTTGCCGTTGGCCTGCCAGGTGTCGCCCAGGTTGGACATGACCTTGCCGAAGTCGGTCGCGGCGTTCTTGTCGTTCATCAACAGCTCGACGAACTTCTCGTAGGTTGCCAGGGAGCGTCGCGGGATGCCGTCGCCGCTGGCCTTGAGCGCCTGCAGGATCAGCAGGGCGTTGTCGGTGCCAGCCAGCGCGGTGTTCTCGTCGGAGATCTTGCTCGGGTCGGCGACCAGCTTGTCCAGCTCCATGGTGTAGCCGTCGATCTGCACGTTCTGCAGGAATTCGTCGGCCTTGGCCGGATCGATGTCGGCAAGCCCGGCGTAGGCGGTCTGGATTTCCTGGGTGGCCAGTTCGGTCTTGCCATCGGCCTGCAGTGCGTCGATGTATTTGACGAAGTTTTCCGAAGAGGTGCTGTCGATCAGCTTCTGCCGGGTTTCATCGACCTTGGCCGAGCCGCCTTCGACCTTGCCCACGGCGTTGTCGTGGTGGGTCTTGAGGTCTTTCATGATGGTTTCGTCACCCATCAGGGTGCCGATCTGCGCATCGATGGCCTTGCTGTCGAAGATATGTTCGCGCACGTCCCGTGAGGTGACGTTCTCCGGATCGGTGGCGCTGCCCTGATTGGTAAAACCGTGCTCTGGGATGATCGACATGCCGTTTTCCGACATGCTCTTGGCTTCCAGTGCACGGACGAACTTGGCCCGTGGATCGTCCTGGCCGATGCTGCCGTCCTTGACCCCGGCGCGGTACTCGTCGATCAGGGTCTTGATCGCCAGGTCGCGCACCGACAGCGGTTGGCCGTTATCGTCTTTCTCGGTGGTCGCCAGATCATCCACCGATACGTCTTTGCGTGGCGGCAAACCGCTGTCGGCACGCAGCTTGTCGATGTCGGTGGTCTGCTCGGCAATGTCGGTGCGGTACGCGGAAATCTGGTCGAACATCTGTGGATTGTCGTCCTGGGAGACGATGATTTTCTCCTCGGCGCCACCGGGCTTGTGGTAGGTGAAGGCGATCAGGCCGGGGCCGTATTCGCCGACGCCGCCGACACTCATGATGTCCTCGGTGGACGGCAGGTAGTCCCCCGGTTCGGCCTTGACGTAGCCGTCGGCCTTGGCTTTTTCCAGGCCGGTAATGGTCTGGCCTTTGTTGGAATAATCGAGGAACGCCTGGGGGCTGAGGTTGCGCGAGACCACCAGCAATTTGCCGTCGCTTTGGGTGACGACGAGGATGCCGTCGGTGGGCGCATCGACCTTGCTGATGCCGCTCAAGGGCAGCGCAGTTTCGCCATTGCTGACCAGATGCTGATCGGGCAGGGTGCGGGCCTTCTTGATGTAATCGAAGGCCGGGGTGCCCTGGGTTGCACTCAGGGCATGGAGGAAATCGTACAACTGGCTGCCGCGATCCGCCGGGGCCGGCTGACCGCCGACGTTGCTATCGAGGGCGTCATAGCTGCGGTCGTGGGCGGCGGCGTCGTCCTGGCTGATCATGTACTTGTGGCCGTCGTGCTCGAACAGGATCACGCCGCTGTCGCTGTCCTCGGAGACGATCTTCAGCCCGTCAGGCTTGAAGCCAGCGGGCAGGGCAGTGACTTTCTCGAAGCCCTTGGCCTCGCCTTCGCCGAGCTTTTCAAGGGTCTGCCCGGCGCCCGAGTAGGCTTTGAACGCTTCGGGCGTCACGCCTTCGGCGATGGTCAGCTCCTTGCCGCTCTTAAACGTCACCTTGAGCACGCCGTCGGCGGGCTTCTCGACCTTGTCGATGTTGTCCAGCAGAAACTGGCCATCATCCTTGCGCAGCAGTTCCTTGTCCGGATTCGACAGGCTGTCGCGAATGATCTTGCCCGCCGGTGTGCCCTGGGTTTCGGCCAGGGTGTGCAGCAGGTCGAACAGTTGCGTGCCGTGGTCCGGGCCCGAGTCTTCGCGGGTCGGCACGGCGTGGCCGAAGCGCAGGTTCTCGATGGTCTCGTAACCGGGCTGAACCTCTTCGGCGGCGCTTTTGCTGATCTGGTATTTGTTTCCTGCATGCTCGAAGTAGATCACCCCACCGTCCTTGTCTTCGGCGATGACCTTGAGTGTGTCGATATCGAGTTTTTCCGGCAGGGCGGTGATGGCCTTGTAACTGTCGGCATCGGCGGGTTTGCTGGCGCTGACCTCGGGCTGATTGCTCTTGGTCAGTATTTTGGGCTTGAAGGTTTTGTCGGACGACGGCTCCTCGGGCGTGGCGGCCAGCAGGCGGGCTTTGTCGAGCAGGCTTTCAAACGCCTTGTCGACGGCTTTGGCCGGTGCCGGGGTATTCGAGGAGGTGGGTTCGGGTCTGGTGATCATGCAAGGTCCGTCCGCTGGGATTCATAACGGTCGGATACTAGGTCAATACACCTCAGACAACGGACAACCTTGACAAGGTTGCACAAGCTTTCACGGGTGTGAAATTGGGGTTGTCATATTCACCGCGAGATCATCGAAAGAGCAGGACCAATGTGGGACCGGCTTTAGCCGGGAAAGCGCAGTGACAGGCGATACATATGCATTGGCTGTTCCGGCCTCTTCCCGGCTGAAGCCGGTCCCACCTTTTAAATCGCGTCAGGCTGTATCCGGCTCAACAGCTCATTGACCAGCGCCTTGGCCATATCGACCAGGTACATCGCGGCAAAGGGCAGGTCGCGTCGGGAGCCTTCCAACTGATCGCCGGACTCATAGATTACCGCTGCGGCGCTACGCAGCAGGTCGAACAGGCGCAGGAGGGTTTCTTCGAAGGTGTGGGGTGGGTCGGGGATTAACTTACTAATCATTGCTAACGATCCTTAGACGGAAGCCACAGCCCGTCGCTTCTCAAACGACGAAGAGGTGGCAGCTGTGAAACGGGGTGAGAAGCCGGGAGGATCGTAGCAAAACCCGGTCAGACCGAAGTCTGCCCGCCACAGCCGCCATAAAGCATTTACCGAAAACTGCTCGGTAAAGAATCTGACGGACTTGTAACTACAATCCAAAACCACAGGTTCTCACACCCGACCACCGAAGTTTTCCAGTGGCGGGGCGCAGACTAGTTCGGGAAATTCGCAGAAACAAGCGGCCGGGATTGTTAAGGAAATTTCCCTCAAAAGAAAGAGAGCGGTCCTGCAAATTCGTCACAGCGGGTGTGGGTTTTCGCTTTTTTTGTGGGACCGGCTTTAGCTGGGAAGGCAGACTCACAGGTAATACATAGGTATTGATTCTGCTGGCCTCTTCCCGGCTAAAGCCGGTCCCACAGGGGAGCATAAGGAGACTCTTATGTCCGCGCTGACGATGCCATAAACGTCACCTCATGGGCTGCAGGCCCGGCCAGCCGCGCCATATCCGCCGAAATCCGCGCCGTCCAGAAACTCGCGCCCTGGGTATCCGCTTCGTGCATGGCTTCGTTGAGGATCTTCTGCACCTGGGGCAGCAACTGCGGATTGCCCTGACCGAGCAGCAGTTGGGCCTTGACCCGCAGCAGCTCGGGGCGAAACCAGTGCTCATGGCGGGCGGCGGTGATGAGCAGGGTTTCGTCCAGCACCTCTACGCCCAGCTGGCTCAGGCCAAGCATGGCCAGGCCCTGGGCGTATTCGCTGCGCACCAGGCTGTATATCGGGCTGTCGCCCAGCTCATGCAACTGATTGAGCACTTCACCCAGGCGCGGCACGCCTTCTTCGGGAGCGCCGTCGCGGATCAACAGGATGTGTTCGAAACAGCGGGTAAACAGGCGCCAGATATGCAGGTCGTTGCGGGCCACGCTGTCTTGCAACAGCTTGAGAAAGTGCCGGGTTTTTTGCATATGGCCGACCAACAGCGTAGCGGGAATGGCGCTCAGGCTCAGGGTGTACCAAAGGCTCGCCGGGTGCAGGGCGCGCATGGCTTCTTCGACGTTACCGTCGATGGTCAGCAGGGCTTGGCCGACATGGCCTTGCAATAACTGGATCTGCGCCTTGAGCGAGCGCGCGCCGATGCGTTGGTCGAAATGGGTGTCGATGATATGGCTGCGTGGCGACAACGGTGAACTCAGGGCTTCACTGATGGCCTGACGTGCGCCGTCCAGATCGGCCATGTGAAACAGCGGCGCGGCACGCATGCGTCGGCCCAGCAACAGGCGGTCGGCACTGCCGCTGCTTTCGCTGAGCTGGACATAACGATTGGCCAGCTCAAGCGCTTCCTGATGCTGATTGCTGCAGCAGCGGTCGTTCCACAGGCCCCACAGGCCACGCAGTTCGTGTTCGGCATCGCCGAGGGTGCGGGCGTCTTCGATCACCAGCTTCCAGGCGTCGCGAATCTTCTGCCCGGCGCCGTAGGTCAGCACCATGACACTGGCCGAGACGGTCAGCAGCAACATGCGCTGGCGCGGCATCACCGAGGCAAAATGCGCGGCGATCTGCAGGCCGCGATTGACCCAGTCATGGCACTCGCCGACCCGCGACAAGCGCAGCCAGAGTGGCACGCTCATCAGCGTCAGTTCGACGCCCAGCGCCTGATCGCCGTCCAGGGAGTACGCCCAGTTCAAGGCCGAACGCACGCAATCGATTTCTGCGGCATACAGCGCCAGCCAGGCATCGTTGCCCATGCTGTCGAGGCTTTGCACGGCGCGGCGTTGTTCACTCAGGGTGTAGGTTGCGTGGCGGCGCGCGGTGTCTGGCGCTTCAAGGTGCTGAGCGAGTTTTTCTGCGGCGTACAGGCGCGTGGTTTCCAGCAGGCGATAACGTTTGACCGGGATGGCGGAACCGGCGATCAGCAGAGACTTGTCCATCAGGCTTTCCAACAACGCGGCCGGGTCATGGGCCTCGCCGTGACTGAGATCGATCACCGCCATCACCGCGCCGAGGGTAAAGGCGCCGGTAAACACTGAGAGCTGGCGCAGCATGGCCTGTTCGTCGGCCGAGAGCATGGCGTAGGTCCAGTCCAGCGCCGCGCTGAGGGTGCGATGACGTGGCTGGGCGGTGCGCCGACCGGTCATTTGCAGGCGGAAGCTGCCGTCGAGCAGTTCCACCAGGTAGGCGATACCGAACGTACGCACCCGAGCGGCGGCGATCTCGATGGCCAGGGCATTGCCGTCGAGCTTGCGGCAGATGGCGGCAGTGGCGGCGACATAGGCGTCGTTGAAAACAAAGTCCGGATCATGGGCGGCGACCCGTTCGACGAACAACTGGATGCCGGAATAGGCCAGGGCTTCATACGCGGTGAGCCCGGCATCCTCCGGGGGGACTTGCAGCGGGGCCAGGTCGTGGACGAATTCACCGTCGGCGTGCAGCGGCTCGCGACTGGTGATCAGCACACAGCACTGCGGCGCCAGGCGCAACAGGGTTTCCACGGCATTGGCAGTTTCTTCGAGGACGTGTTCGCAGTTGTCCAGGATCAACAGCTGGCGGTGCTGTTCAAAGCTGCTGCCGATGTCCTGCAAGGGGTCAGTGCTCGCCGAGTTGATACCCAGGGCAGAAGCCAGCATGCCATTGACCAACAACGCGCCGCTGACCGGTGCCAGATCGAGAAAGGCCATGCCTTGGGGAAAGTGCTCAGTGAGGCTGTTGGCCAAAGCCAGGGCGACGGTAGTCTTGCCCATGCCGCCGGGGCCGGTAATGGTGACAAAGCGGCGTTGTTGCAGCTGTTCGCCCAGACTCTGCAGTAACGCATTGCGGCCGATAACCTGGCTGTTGAGGGGCGGTAGCTCAGCGCAGGCCTGCACTGCGGGTGGCGCGATGACTTGCTGGGGTATTTCCTGAAGGGTGACCGGCGCGACAAAGCGGTAGCCGCGGCCCGGCACGGTGACGATATAGGCAAAGTCGCCATCATCACCCAATGCCCGGCGCAGGGTGACGACCTGGGCGCGCAGGTTGCATTCTTCGACAATGACCTTGGGCCAGACCAGTGCAAGCAGTTCGTTCTTTTCCAGCAGCTCGCCGGCGCGAGTGGCCAGAGCGATGAGTAGCAACAGGGCCCGGCTGCCCAGTTGCACCGGTTCGCCATGCTTGAACAGCAAGTGCTGCTGGACATAGAGCGCGAAGGGGCCGAAGCAGATGGCGTTTTCCGGGTCAGGCGTATCCAGCGCGCTGAGAGGGGCCATCTTTGCGAGACTGCTTCTGTTGAGGGTCATGATTAAACCTTTATGAATGAGGTTCTTATCGGCGATCAGGGGAACGCGCCTTTTTGGTTTCCATGTTCAGACAAACGGCATTATCCACAGCGATAGTTACTGTTTTGGGTTCGGTTAATTACTTGCTGTATGGCTAAGTGCCAGACTTCGACCGTGATCAATCACTAATGTTTTGCCTGAGGCCGCCCCCCACAACACTTCTCAGTGCACCATAGATGGGCAACTTGCAAGAAACGATCAAGGTTATAGACCTGCACGGCGCAGTGGATACATTGATTAAGCAGATACTGTGCCAAATATTGCAGTTTATTTCAGAGGGTAACTGACTGAATTCTATTGGAAAGTAAATATGAAGTTTGATTACTCCAGCACATTGTTCGGAAAGCCGAATTTCACCGAGTATTTTGTTCGGAATGCCGAATTTTTACAGCGCGATTCGGCCAATGTTTGCGGGGCAGCATCAAGATGGGAAAAGACTGACTAATGGTTGGTCATGTCTTGGCAGACTTAATTTTAAAGGCTTTGGCGAGAATCAGAAGTTCTCACGGAGGCACTTGTGGAAGGACGGTGCTTCAACCCCGTGTTGACGTTGGACTTCTTTAAACGCTGCAGAATGTTATAAATAGTTAATTCAATGAAGGTTTTTTGTAGTGGCGGTAATCCGCCACTCTGCTGTTTGTGGGCTTGTCAGGAAGATGCTGGCTGCAGCTGAAGTAAAAACGACATATTTCATTCATTTGCGACAAGTATCTGCCCGGCCAACAGCGTCAGTCCACTCAGTGCTTGCTGTTACCTTGCGCCGATAACGCCAGAAGTTGTTTCTCCCGACCCCAATCAAAGGGTTCGTCATTGGCTTCGGCTTCGTAACGGCGCTCGTCCAGAGCCTGGTACAACTCGATTTCTTCATCGGGCATAAAGTGCAGGCAGTCACCGGCAAAGAACCACAGCAGGTCGCGGGGCACCAGATGGGCGATCTGCGGATAACGCTGGATCACCTGGCACAGCAGGTCCTGGCCCAGGTACTGGCTTTCGATCGGGTCTTGCGGCAACAGGGTGATCAGCTCGTCGTAGCGCTCCATGAACAACTCATGGCTTTCTTCCGGCACCTGCTCGGCTTCGCCCAGCGCGACCAGAATGCCACGCAGGTGCGTGAGCAGAGTGAGATGGTGGTCGAGAGTGGCATCGGCCATGGGGAATCCTCAAAAGGGCAAAAAACAGGCGGGGAAGTATAAGGCCCAATCTGCAAGCTGTGTAATTGAGCTGCCGTCGCGCAGTAGACACAGGACAGGTGGGACCGGCTTTAGCCGGGAAGGGGCCGATAGATCCGCCGCATTTGCAGGGTCGGATCGGACGCCTTCCCGGCTAAAGCCGGTCCCACAGGTTTAAACCAGTGGCTCGCTCAGCGCACCTTCCCTTCAGCCAGCGTCAGCTCATCCTTATCGAAGTCATCCACATCAATGACCCGGCGGCGTGCCGCTTCGGCCTCGTGCAGGGTGATGGCTTCCCCGGTTTGCAGCACGCCTGCTTCAACGGCGGCATCGATCAGTGCCTGGCCGGGCGCGGGTTGCACCTGGCCGTTTTTAAGGCCGACATGCAGTTTCTTGTGCAACGGCTGGGCGGCGGCGAGCAGGTCGCTGGCGTGTTGCAGGGCGCCGACCGGGTCTTGTGGCGACTGCGGGCGATAGCAACCGGCGAGCACCGCTTCCAGGGTCGGATCGCCTTTGCTGCGGCCCAGTACCTGGGCGACGGCGGCATCCTGGGCGTCGCTTGGGCCTTTGTGACGGCGGCCAAACGGGAACACCACGACGCGCAGCAAGCCGCCGAGGAAACGGTTGGGGAAGTTGCTCAGCAATTCGTCCAGGGCGCGTTCCGATTCGCCCAGGGCCTCGGCCATGGCCCAGTGGAACAGCGGGTGCAGGTAGTCCGGTGAGTCGAGGTCGTGGTAGCGCTTGAGTGCCGCCGAGGCCAGGTACAGATGGCTGAGCACATCACCGAGGCGGGCGGAAAGGCGCTCGCGACGCTTCAGTTCACCGCCCAGCAACATCATGCTCAGGTCTGCCAGCAGGGCAAACGCTGCACTCTGGCGGTTCAGGGCGCGGAAATAACTCTGGCTCAGAGCATCGCCGGGCGCTGCCTCGAAACGGCCGAGGCCGAGGTTGAGGATAAAGGTGCTGGCGGCGTTGCTGACGGCAAAACCGATGTGTTGCAGCAGCAACTGGTCGAATTCGAGCAGGGCCTGGTCATGGTCGGCGCGACCGGCCAGGGCCATTTCCTTGAGTACGAACGGATGGCAGCGAATCGCGCCCTGGCCGAAGATCATCAGGTTGCGCGAGAGAATGTTCGCGCCTTCGACGGTGATGAAGATTGGCGCACCCTGCCAGTTGCGGCCCAGGTAGTTGTTCGGGCCCATGATGATGCCCTTGCCGCCATGCACGTCCATGGCGTGGCCGATGCATTCACGGCCGCGTTCGGTGAGGTGGTACTTGAGGATTGCCGACAAGACCGAGGGTTTCTCCCCCAGATCGACGGCATTGGCGGTGAGCATCCGCGCGCTGTCCATCAGCCAGGCATTGCCGCCGATGCGGGCCAGGGCTTCCTGAATGCCTTCGAAAGCTGCCAGGGGCACGTTGAATTGTTCACGCACATTGGCGTACTGGCCGGTGACCAGGCTGGTGTATTTGGCGGCACCGGTGCCGACCGCAGGCAGGGAGATGGAACGGCCTACGGACAGGCAGTTCATTAACATCATCCAGCCCTTGCCGAGCATGGCCTGGCCGCCGATGAGGAAGTCCAGGGGAATGAACACGTCCTTGCCGGAGTTGGGGCCGTTCATGAACGCGGCGCCCAGTGGCAGGTGACGACGGCCGATATCGACGCCTTCTGTTTCGGTAGGGATCAGTGCCAGGCTGATGCCCAGATCCTCTTCTTCACCCAACAGGTGCTCGGGGTCATAGGCCTTGAAGGCCAGGCCGAGCAGGGTAGCGACGGGGCCGAGGGTGATGTAGCGCTTTTCCCAGTTCAGGCGCAGGCCGATGACTTCCTCGCCTTGCCACTGGCCTTTGCAGATGATGCCGGTGTCGGGCATGGCGCCAGCGTCGGAGCCGGCCAAAGGACCGGTGAGGGCGAAGCAGGGGATATCGTCGCCACGGGCAAGGCGCGGCAGGTAGTGATTACGCTGTTCGTCGGTGCCGTAGTGCAACAGCAGTTCAGCCGGGCCGAGGGAGTTGGGCACCATCACGGTGGAGGCGAGGTCGCCGCTGCGGGTTGCCAGTTTCATCGCCACTTGCGAGTGGGCATAGGCCGAGAAGCCCTTGCCGCCGTACTCCTTGGGGATGATCAGGGCGAAGAAACCGTGTTGCTTGATATGTGCCCAGGCCTCAGGCGGCAGGTCCATGTCCTGGCCGATCTGCCAGTCGCTGACCATGGCGCAGAGCTCGTCCGTGGGGCCGTCGATAAAAGCCTGCTCTTCTTCGGTGAGTTGCACCTTGGGGTAGGCCAGCAGGGTGTCCCAGTCCGGGCGGCCGCTGAACAGCTCGCCGTCCCACCACACCGTGCCGGCGTCGATGGCGTCGCGTTCGGTGGCCGACATCGGCGGCAGGACCTTCTTGAACCAACGGAACATCGGCGCGGTGAAGTACTGGCGGCGCAGGTCCGGCAGGGCCAGGGGCAGGGCAACGGCGGCCCACAGCACCCAGAACACCAGCAACAGGCCACCCGGCGCCCGGCTGAAAATGCCCATGGCCAGCAGGTAGACCGCCACGGCGCCCAGGGCAGCCATGGGCGCGGTACGTCGATGGGCCAGCCAGGCGATCCCGACGAGCAGCAGCACAATCCACAGCAACAACAGCATAGAAATTCCTCCGTGATGAGCAGCCAGCCAACTCCTGAGCACCTGAGTCGAGTGAGCTTTCTGTAGGAGCTGCCGCAGGCTGCGATAGGTTTTGCCTGACCCACCGCTAACGCAGCCTGCGGCAGCTTCTACTTAATTGGGTGTGTGGATAGTGACCCTCTGCCAGCGCTCTAGTTCGGCAGATGGCCGATGCGCAAGAACCTCTGGCCTGAACGCGGCCTCTGCAGAGTAGACTGTGGCCCATCTTTGGAGCGTATGCAGAGGCACGACATGCTGAAAATCTGGGGCCGCAAGAACTCGTCCAACGTGCGCAAGGCGCTGTGGATCGCCGAAGAACTCGGTATCCCTTACCAGAGCCTGGAGGCCGGTGGCGCGTTTGGCCTGGTGGAAGGGGCGGAATACCGGGCGAAGAATCCCAATGGCCGCATCCCGATGATTGAGGATGGCGAGTTCGTGTTGTGGGAATCCAATGTCATCGTGCGCTACCTGGCCGCCCGTTACGCTGCGGACTCGCCGTTCTACCCGGCCGATATTCAAGAACGTGCCGCCGCAGACAAGTGGATGGACTGGACGACCTCGACCCTGGCCGATCCGTTCAAGCCGGTGTTCTGGGGCGTGCTGCGAACTCCGCCCGAACAGCAGGACTGGGCGCAGATCAACGACGGCATCAAGGTTGTGCATGGCCTGCTGCTGGTGGCGGACAAGGTTCTGGCCAAACAGCCGTACCTGTCCGGCGCGGAACTGGGCATGGGTGATATCCCCTTGGGCTGCTTTATTTACGCCTGGTTTGAAATGCCGATTGAACGCCCGCCGCTGCCTAACCTCGAAGCCTGGTACGAACGCCTGAAAGCGCGCCCAGCCTATCAACGGGCAGTTATGACCGCGTTGAGTTAATACCTACTATCAATATATGTCGCTGTACTTGAGCGGCGCAGGCAAGCAACATTGCAGCCTGTCGTCGCTCTGACAAGAACGTTGAACGAAAGCGTACGGCCTCATCTATTTCCCTATTCTTCCTTTATTGGTGTTTTTTCCGATATGAGTTCCGCTCTGTCCATCCGGCAGCTAACCAAAACCTACGGCAACGGTTTCCAGGCCCTGAGTGGTATCGATCTGGACGTGGCCGAAGGTGACTTCTTCGCCTTGCTCGGCCCTAACGGCGCCGGTAAATCCACCACCATCGGCATCATCTCGACCCTGGTCAACAAGACCGGCGGCACGGTGAATATCTTTGGCCATGACCTGGACCGCGACCCGGCAGCACTGAAGCGCTCCATTGGCGTGGTACCCCAGGAATTCAACTTCAACCAGTTTGAAAAGACCTTCGACATCGTCGTGACCCAGGCCGGTTACTACGGCATCCCGCCGAAGATCGCCAAGGAACGCGCCGAACAGTACCTGACCCAGCTGGGCCTGTGGGACAAGCGCGATGTGCCGTCGCGTTCGCTGTCCGGCGGCATGAAGCGCCGTTTGATGATCGCCCGGGCCCTGGTTCACGAGCCGCGCCTGCTGATCCTCGACGAACCGACTGCGGGCGTGGATATCGAGCTGCGCCGGTCGATGTGGACCTTCCTCACCGAGCTGAACGAGAAAGGCATCACCATCATCCTGACGACGCATTACCTGGAAGAGGCCGAGCAACTGTGCCGCAATATTGGCATCATCGACCACGGCGTGATCGTGCAGAACACCAGCATGAAGAGCCTGCTCAATACGTTGCATGTCGAGACCTTCCTGCTTGACCTGAAGGACGCCTACCAGACGGCACCGTCGCTGGTCGGCTACCCATCGCGCCTGGTCGACAGCCACACCCTGGAAGTGCAGGTGGACAAAACCATCGGCATTACCGCGCTGTTCAGCCAGCTGGCGACACAAAACGTTGAAGTGCTGAGCCTGCGCAACAAAACCAATCGTCTCGAGGAGTTGTTCGTGTCACTGGTGGAAAAAAACCTGGCGAAGGTGGCGCAATGAGCAGCGAACTGCGTCCCAACCTGATTGCCCTCAACACCATCATTTACCGTGAAGTGCGGCGTTTCATGCGCATCTGGCCGCAGACCCTGCTGCCGCCGGCCATCACCATGGTTCTGTACTTCGTGATCTTCGGCAACCTGATCGGCAAGCAGATCGGTGGCATGAACGGCTTCAGCTACATGGAGTACATCGTGCCGGGCCTGATCATGATGTCGGTGATCACCAACTCCTACGGCAACGTGGTCTCCAGCTTCTTCGGCGCCAAGTTCCAGCGCTCGGTGGAAGAACTGATGGTCTCGCCGGTCTCGCCCCACACCATTCTGGTCGGCTACGTGTTCGGCGGTGTGCTGCGCGGCCTGATCGTCGGTGTGATCGTGACCCTGCTGTCGTTGTTCTTCACCCATTTGCAGGTGCATCACCTGGGCGTGACCCTGGCGGTGGTACTGCTGACGGCGACGATCTTCTCGCTGCTGGGGTTTATTAACGCCGTTTATGCGCGCAACTTCGACGATATCTCGATCATCCCGACTTTCGTCCTGACGCCGCTGACCTACCTGGGCGGGGTGTTCTACTCCATCACCCTGCTGCCGCCGTTCTGGCAGACCGTGTCCCTGGCCAACCCGGTGCTGCACATGGTCAACGCCTTCCGCTTCGGCATCCTGGGCGTGTCTGATATCAAGATTGATGTGGCGATGACCTTTATGGTCGTGGCGACCATCGTGTTGTACATCGGCTGTGCGCGGTTGCTGGTGAGTGGGCGAGGGATGCGCCAGTAATAATCAAGCACAAAGCGACTTCCTTAATTGGAATGAATTGTGGGAGCAAGCTTGCTTGCGAAGGCTCAGCCGGGGAAAGTATCTCGACGGTACTGGCCCATTCGCAGGCAAGCCTGCTCCCATCGGTGTTTGTTGTGCGACAGCGCGGTGTCAGCGACGCCGCTACAGACCTTGTGACACTTAACCCCGCCTCTCCCTGAGCCCATGGTCTAAGCCCTTTCGATACCTTTTACGGCGATCGAGGGACTTCATGCGCACAGGGATGATCGCGCTGGCATTGGGCCTGTTGGCCCTGCGTTTCCTGCCGGCCTTGCCTTCAGGCGGCTGGCTGTTATTGATGGTGGCGGTGGCGGTGGCGCTGATGTTGCTGCCATTTCGCACCTATCCTGCGGCCTTGTTTCTGCTGGGCCTGTCCTGGGCCTGTGTATCTGCCCAATCCGCTCTGAATGACCGACTGCTGCACCGTCTCGACGGCCAGACCCTGTGGCTGCAAGGCAAGGTGATCGGCCTGCCCAATGCCAGCGAAGGCGTAGTGCGTTTCGAGGTGCAGGGTGCGCAGTCCCGCCGTGCTGAACTGCCCGAGCGTATTCGGCTGTCCTGGTATGGCGGCCCCGAGGTGCGCAGCGGCGAGCACTGGCGCCTGGCGGTCAAGCTCAAGCGCCCGTCCGGGCTGATCAATCCCCATGTTTTCGATTACACCGCCTGGCTGCTGGCCCAACGCATTGGCGCCACGGGGACGGTGGTCGACGGTGAGCGCCTGGGTGAGGCCAGAGGGGCCTGGCGCGACGCTGTTCGTCAGCGTTTGCTGGCGGTGGACGCCCAGGGCCGGGAAGGCGGATTGGCGGCCTTGGTCATTGGCGACGGCTCCGGCCTGTCGACGGCGGACTGGCAGGTGTTGCAGGACACCGGCACCGTGCATCTATTGGTCATCTCCGGGCAGCATATCGGCCTGTTGGCGGGGGTGGTCTATGGCCTGATTGCCGGGCTTGCGCGTTACGGACTATGGCCGCAGCGCTTGCCGTGGCTGCCCTGGGCCTGCGCTCTGGCCTTTGCTGCTGCCTTGGGTTACGGGCTGTTGGCCGGTTTCGACGTGCCGGTGCGGCGCGCCTGTGTGATGGTCGGCATGGTGTTGTTGTGGCGTTGGCGCTTTCGTCATCTGGGCGTGGTCTGGCCGTTGCTGATATCGCTGAATCTGGTGCTGATCAGCGAGCCGCTGGTCAGCCTGCAGGCGGGATTCTGGCTCTCATTTGCCGCCGTGGCGGTGCTGATCCTGATTTTCAGTGGCCGCCTTGGTGCCTGGAGCTGGCTGCATAGCTGGAACCGCGCGCAATGGCTGATTGCGTTGGGTCTGCTGCCGATTCTGTTGGCCTTGAACTTGCCTGTCAGCCTCAGCGGGCCATTGGTCAATCTGCTGGCAGTGCCTTGGGTGAGTTTCGTCGTGCTGCCGCCTGCGCTGTTGGGCACGCTGTTATTGCCGGTGCCGCTGGTTGGCGAGGCTTTGCTGTGGCTGGCCGGAGGTGCGCTGGACTGGCTGTTTCGCGCCTTGACACTGGTCGCCGACTGGCTACCCGCCTGGATTCCCTCTGCCATACCGACGTGGTCGCTGTTGCTCAGTCTGCTGGGCGCATTGCTCTTGCTGCTGCCCGCCGGTGTACCGTTGCGCCCACTGGGTTGGCCGTTGTTGTTGCTCTGCGTATTTCCCCCGCTGAAAAGCATTCCCCATGGCCAGGTCGAGGTGCTGCAACTGGATGTTGGTCAGGGCCTGGCCATTCTGCTGCGAACCCGCCAGCACACGTTGCTGTACGACGCCGGGCCGCGCTTCGGTGAGTTCGATATCGGCGAACGCGTGGTGGTCCCGGTCCTGCGCAAGAGCGGGGTGCGCGGGCTGGATGTGCTGCTGCTCAGTCACGCTCACCTGGACCATACCGGTGGCGCTCTGGCGGTGCAGCGGGCGTTACCGATCAAGCGGGTATTGGGCGGCCAACAGATCGGCATAGCCGAATCCTTGCCTGTTGAACTGTGCCGCAACGATGAAAGCTGGGAGTGGGACGGCGTGACCTTCAGTACCTGGCGCTGGGAGCAGGCCCGGGAAAGCAATCCGGCGTCCTGTGTCTTGAAGGTCGAAGCCAACGGCGAGCGCCTGCTGTTGACCGGGGATATCGACGCCGAGGCTGAGCGAGTCCTGCTCGGTAGCGGTTTCGATGTGCGTGCCGACTGGCTGCAGGCGCCTCATCACGGCAGTCGCACCTCATCTTCACGGCCCTTGCTCAATGGTGTGGAGCCCAAGGGGGTGCTGATTTCCCGGGGCCGCAATAACAGCTTCGGCCACCCTCATCCTTTGGTGATGTCGCGCTACCGCTACCTGGGCATCGATACCTATGACAGCGCCGAAAGCGGGGCGCTCAGTCTGCGTCTGGGCAGCTTCGACACGCCTGTGGCAGAGCGGGCGCAGCGGCGTTTCTGGCGTGACTGAAAGCACGGATATTGATCCCGCACTACGGCCAGCCAACGACCCTATGATAGAGTGGCGCCACTTTTTTCTGGGGGTGGTCACTGTGTGGGAACTGGTCAAATCTGGCGGCTGGATGATGCTGCCGATCATTCTGAGTTCCATTGTCGCGGTCGGTATCATTATCGAACGCCTGTGGACCCTGCGCGCTGTCCGCATCACCCCGCCGCACTTGCTGGGCCAGGTCTGGCGCTGGATCAAAGACAAGAAACTGGACAAGGAAAAACTCAAGGAGCTGCGTGCCGACTCGCCCCTGGGCGAGATCCTGGCTGCGGGCCTGGCCAATTCCAAGCATGGTCGCGAGATCATGAAAGAGTGCATCGAAGAGGCCGCCGCACGGGTCATCCATGACCTTGAGCGCTACCTCAGCACCCTCGGCTCCATTGCCGCCATGGCGCCGTTGCTGGGCCTGCTCGGCACCGTACTGGGCATGATCGATATCTTCGGCTCGTTCACCAATTCCGGGATGACCGCCAACGCGGGCGTACTGGCTGGCGGTATTTCCAAGGCGCTGATCTGTACCGCGTCCGGCCTGATGGTCGGTATCCCGGCGATCTTCTTCCATCGTTTCCTGCAAAGCCGGGTCGATGAGCTGGTCGTGGGCATGGAACAGGAGGCGATCAAACTGGTGGAAGTGGTGCAGGGCGACCGTGATGTCGATCTGGCCGAGGGCAAGAAGAAGTGAAGTTCCGCCGCCGCAAGCCCCGGGAAAACATCGACATCAACCTGGTGTCGCTGATCGACGTGGTCTTTATCCTGCTGCTGTTCTTCGTGGTGACCACCACCTTCACCCGGGAAACCCAGCTGCGCGTTGACTTGCCTCAGGCAGTGACCGGCAGCCCGGAAACCGACGCCGCCCTCAAGCACCTGGACATCACCATCAATGCCGACGGCATCTATGCGCTGAATAACCAGTTGCTGCCGAAGAACGACCTGACCACCCTGATCGATGCGCTGCAACGGGAATCCGGTGGCGATACCAGCCTGCCTCTGTCCATCAGTGCCGACGGCAAGACCCCTCATCAAGCGGTGATCACGGCCATGGACGCGGCAGGCAAGCTGGGTTTCAGCCACCTGCGCATGACCACCATCGAAGCCGCATCGACCAACTGATGGCCTTTACCGACCGCCTGCTCGACGCCTGGTACAACGGCCATCCGGCCCTGACGCTGCTACGTCCGCTGGAGGCTCTGTACCGGCGAGTGGTGCAGGGCAAGCGTGCGCGTTTTCTGGCCGGGGAGGGCGATATCTATCGCGCCCCGGTGCCGGTATTGGTGGTGGGCAATATCACCATCGGTGGCACTGGCAAGACGCCGCTGATCCTGTGGATGATCGAACACTGCCGCCAGCGCGGCTTGCGTGTCGGTGTGGTCAGCCGCGGTTATGGCGCCAAACCGTCGAGTCTGCCGTGGCGAGTGCTGCCCGAGCAGAGCGCCGCCGAAGCCGGTGATGAGCCTCTTTTGATCGTGCAGCGCAGTGGCGTGCCGCTGATGATCGATCCCGATCGCAGCAGCGCCGTACGCGCCTTGCTTGCTGCCGAGTCCCTGGACCTGATTCTTTGTGACGATGGCCTGCAACACTATCGCCTCGCTCGCGACCTCGAACTGGTGCTGATCGACGCCGCCCGCGGCCTGGGCAATCGCCGCTGCCTGCCTGCCGGCCCCCTGCGCGAGCCGGTGGAGCGCCTGAACAGCGTCGATGCCCTGCTGTACAACGGCGCCACGGCCGATCGCGCAGACGGTTTCGCCTTCACTCTCAAGCCCTCGGCGCTGGTGCATCTGCGCAGTGGCGAGCGCTTGGCGCTGGAACATTTTCCCGCCGGTCAGGCGGTCCATGCCGTGGCCGGGATCGGCAATCCGCAGCGTTTCTTCAAGACCCTCGAAGGTCTACACTGGCGGCCTGTCGCCCATGCCTTTGCCGACCACGCCGAGTTCAGCGCCCAGGCTCTTGCGTTCAGCCCGTCGCTGCCCGTGGTCATGACCGAGAAGGACGCCGTGAAATGCCGCGCCTTCGCCGCCGATGACTGGTTCTATCTGGCGGTGGACGCGGTGCCTTCAGCGACCTTTATCGCCTGGTTCGACCAGCAGTTATTACGTCTTTTGCCATGAATTGCCCAGGAACTCCTATGGATACCAAGTTGCTCGACATCCTCGCCTGCCCGATCTGCAAGGGGCCGCTCAAGCTCAGCGCCGATAAAACCGAGCTGATCAGCAAGGGCGCCGGCCTGGCCTACCCGATCCGCGACGGCATCCCGGTGATGCTGGAAAGCGAAGCCCGTACCCTGACCTCCGACGAGCGCCTGGATAAATGACGGCGGCGTTCACGGTTGTCATTCCGGCGCGTTACGGCTCCAGCCGGTTTCCCGGCAAGCCGCTGAAGGTCATTGCCGGTAAGCCCATGGTCCAGTTGGTTTGGGAGCAGGCGCGCAAAAGCAGTGCCGAGCGCGTTGTCGTTGCGACGGACGATCAGCGGATTTTCGACGCCTGCCAGCTGTTTGGCGCCGAAGTGCTGATGACCCGCGATGATCACAATTCCGGCACTGACCGCCTGGCTGAAGTCGCTGCGCAACTGGGTTTGGCGCCTGATGCCATCGTGGTCAATGTGCAGGGCGACGAGCCGATGATTCCTCCGGCAGTGATCGATCAGGTCGCCGATAACCTGGCGGCGCACCCCGAAGCGCGCATGTCGACCCTGGCCGAGCCTATCGACGACTTGGTGGCGCTGTTCAACCCGAATGTGGTCAAGGTCACCAGTGATATCAATGGCCTGGCCCTGACCTTCAGTCGCGCGCCACTGCCTTGGGCCCGCGACGCTCTGGCCCGTGATCGTGAGCAGTTGCCAGCCGGTGTGCCCTATCGTCGGCATATCGGGATCTACGCCTATCGCGCCGGTTTCCTCGCTGACTTCGTCAGTTGGGGGCCGTGCTGGCTCGAAGACACGGAAAGCCTCGAGCAACTGCGTGCCCTTTGGCACGGCGTGCGTATCCATGTGGCCGATGCCCTGGAAGCGCCACCGGCCGGCGTCGATACCGCCGAAGACCTGGAGCGCGTAAGGCGCTTGCTGGAGGCTTGACGTTGCAGATCCAGAACAATGTCTCGCTCAAGCCATTCAACACCTTTGGTGTCGATGTGCGTGCGCAGCAATACGCCGAAGCGCGTAATGACGACGAAGTACGTGAAGCCCTGGCCTATGCGGCGGCGCAGGATTTGCCGCTGCTGGTGATCGGCGGTGGCAGCAACCTGCTGTTGACCGCTGACGTGCAGGCTTTGGTGCTGCGCATGGCCAGCCGTGGTATTCGCATCTTGCGCGAGGATTGCTCCCACGGCCTGGTTGAGGCCGAAGCCGGCGAGCCGTGGCACCCGTTCGTGCTCTGGTGCCTGGAAATGGGCCTGGCCGGCCTGGAAAACCTCAGTCTGATCCCCGGTACAGTGGGTGCGGCGCCGATTCAGAACGTCGGCGCCTATGGCGTCGAGATCAAGGATGTGTTCCACAGCCTGACTGCCATCGACCGACAGACCGGCGAACTGCGCGAGTTTGTGCGCGACGAGTGCGAGTTTGCCTACCGCGACAGCCTGTTCAAGCGCGAAACCGGACGCTGGTTGATCCTGCGTGTGCGTTTTCTGCTGCCTCGGGTGGCTGAACTGCGCCTGGAATACGGTCCGGTGCGCGAGCGCTTGCAGCAGATGGGTATCGAGAGAGCGACGCCCATGCATGTCAGCCGGGCGATCTGCGCGATCCGCAGCGAGAAACTGCCCGACCCGGCAGTGCTGGGCAACGCCGGTAGCTTCTTCAAGAACCCGGTGATTGCGCAGGCCCAGGCTGCCGAGCTGAAAAAACGTTATCCGGGGCTGGTGGCTTATCCACAGGCCGATGGTCAGGTGAAGCTGGCGGCGGGCTGGCTGATCGAACAGGCCGGTTGGAAAGGCTTCCGCGACGGCGATGCCGGGGTGCATGTGTTGCAGGCCCTGGTGTTGGTCAATCACGGTCAGGCCACGGGCACACAGTTGTTGTCCCTGGCACGGCGCATTCAGGCCGACATTGCCGAGCGGTTCGGCGTCACGCTTGAGATGGAGCCCAATCTCTACTGAGGTCCCTTCTGTTGAGGTTCCGATGACCACATCGCTTTGCGCCGTTGTCCTGGCTGCCGGATCAGGCAGCCGCTATCAGGCCGTGGCCGGGGAGGGCGTCAGTAAACTGCTGGCGCCCTGCGTGGGCCGTGATGGTATTGAGCGACCTGTGCTCGAACAGGTCCTGCACAACCTGCAAGGGGTTGTGGATAAGTGCCTGCTGGTCACACGCCCGAATCAACCCGATATCGCCCGACTCGCCCATCTCTATCACTGCACCCTGCTGCAACTGGATTCCCCCGGCATGGGCGACAGCATCGCCGCTGCCGTGGCTGCCACGCCAGGCAGTGCCGGGTGGCTGGTGGTGTTGGGGGATATGCCGTTTATCCTGCCTGAAACCTTGCAAGCCATTGCCACCAGCGTGCGGGCTGATGCTATCAGCGTACCGGTGTATCAGGGCGAGCGCGGGCATCCGGTGGGCTTCGGCCGGGAGTTGGCGGCGGGGTTGATGGGCTTGAGCGGAGATCGCGGGGCGCGGCGGTTGTTTGATACGGCGCCGGTGCAGTGCATCCAAGTGACCGATTCCGGTGTGGTGTGGGATGTGGATGTGCCGCAGGCGTTGGTATTTTCCAAGTAAAATCCAAAACGGTGGGACCGGCTTTAGCCGGGAATGGGTCGGCATGACTGGTACATTTATGTCGCCTGCCATATCGCCTTCCCGGCTAAAGCCGGTCCCACATTTCATAAGTCCGCAGATATAAAAAAGCCCCGCCTGTCTGCACAGGCGGGGCTTTTTATTCAGCTAATGAATCACACCAGTGGCTTGTGCTCGTGGTGCTCTTCATGGGCTGGTTGCTGAACGACTTCTTCAGCCGGTTGCACGGTCTCTTCAACGGTCGGTGTAGCTTCTACCGCTTCGATGACCGGTGCAGCCTCGACAGCCGGAGCCGGTTCTTCGGCAACCGGTGCGCTGGCGGCGGCAGCGGCGGCCTCTTCGGCTTCCTTCTGCATACGCTCGGCTTCACGCTTGCGACGACGCACTTCACGAGGATCGTTCGGTGCACGGCCGTTGCTGCTGACCGGCAGGGCAGGCGCTTCAACAGCAACCGGCTCGGCAACCGCTTCCACGACTGGCGCAGGAGCTGGTTCGGCAGCGACTACCGGCTCAGCCACAGGCTCATGGATAGGCAGTTCGGCCGATTCGGTAACGACCACAGTGTCGGCAACCGGTGCTTCGACCGCTACTTCTGCAACGGGCGCAGGCGTCGGCGTGAACGGCTCAGGGGCGCTGAACAGTTCGGTCTGGGCGGCCGGTACTTCAACCGGTGCCGGTGCCGCTTCGACGAACGCCGGGACTTCTACGTCCGGGGCGCTTTCCAGCTTGAAGCTGTCATCGGCGGCCGGTGCTTCAACAGCTGGCACTTCGACAGTTGCTGCTTCATATGCCGGTGCTTCGACGACGGCTTCAGCGACAGGTGTCGATTCGGCAGGCGCTTCGACGACTGGCGTTTCAGCAGCTTCAGCAGCGACGGCTTCTACAGCAGCCGGGGCCGAGGTAGGCACGGCGGCGGTAGCGCGTTCGGCCTGGCGATGAGCTTCGGCTTCGGCCTGGGCGCTGATCACGCTTTCGGTCGCAGCAGCGATGGCGCCGGTTGCAACAACGGCAGCTACAGCAGCAATGCCTTCGTTTTCACCTTCACCTTCTTCGGAGCCTTCGATCACGTTGCCGTTGGCATCGCGTTGACGCTCACGACGGTTGCTGCGACGACGCTGGCCACGGGAGCGGCGGCGTGGACGGTCGCCTTCGGCGCCTTCCTGCTGGTCGTCCTGCAGGGCTTCTTCGTTCGGCAGCAGTTCTTCTTCGCTGACCGCCGCTACCGGCTGTTCTGCGCGTGGTTGACGCTCTTCACGCGGTGGACGCGGCTGACGCTCTTCACGAGGTGCACGCTCAGGACGCTCTTCACGTTGCAGGTTGACCGCCGGGGCGGCATCCAGCGGCTCGCGCAGTTCGCGAACCGGACGCTCTTCACGACCTTCGCGACCTTCACGTGGCTTGCGCTCGCGCGGTGCACGCTCTTCCCGTGGAGCACGGGCCGGACGTTCTTCACGCGGGGCTGCATCGTCACGCACTTCACGCGGTGCACGTTCTTCACGTGGCGCGCGTTCTTCACGAGGAGCACGCTCTTCGCGAGGGGCGCGCTCGGCACGCTCTTCACGTGGAGCACGTTCTTCACGCGGCTTGCGCTCTTCGTCACGACGGTTGGTGCGGCCACGGCTCTGTTGACGACCGTTGCGGCGCTCTTCGTTGCGCGCAGGACGCTCGGCAGCCGGCTTCTCGACAACAACCGGTGCAGCCGCTGGCTCTTCCTTGGTCGCGAACAGGCTGACCAGGGATTTCACCAGGCCCTTGAACAGGCTTGGCTCGTGGACAACAGGTGCCGGTGCGACCGGTGTCGGGGCTTCCACCGGAACGGGTGCGTTGGCGCGGGCCGGAGCGGTCTTGACCGCAGCTTCCTGGCGAACCAGGGTACGGGTCGCGGCGGCTGGCTGGACTTCTTCCACTTCGGCAGCGGCAGCAGCGATTTCGTAGCTGGACTGGTTGTTGTGGGCTTCCGGGCTGTCATCACGCAGACGCTGAACTTCGAAGTGCGGCGTTTCGAGGTGATCGTTCGGCAGGATGATGATGCGCGCGCGGGTGCGCAGTTCGATTTTGGTGATCGAGTTGCGTTTTTCGTTGAGCAGGAAAGCTGCAACCGGGATCGGCACCTGGGCGCGGACTTCGGCAGTGCGGTCTTTCAGGGCTTCTTCTTCGATCAGGCGCAGGATCGCCAGGGACAGCGATTCAACGTCACGGATGATGCCGGTGCCGTTGCAACGCGGGCAGACGATGCCGCTGCTTTCGCCCAGGGATGGACGCAGGCGCTGACGGGACATTTCCAGCAGGCCGAAGCGCGAGATGCGGCCGACCTGAACGCGGGCACGGTCGGCTTCCAGGCTTTCGCGGACTTTTTCTTCCACGGCGCGCTGGTTCTTGGCCGGGGTCATGTCGATGAAGTCGATGACGATCAGACCGCCGATGTCGCGCAGGCGCAACTGACGGGCGATTTCTTCAGCGGCTTCAAGGTTGGTCTGCAGGGCGGTTTCTTCGATGTCGCTGCCTTTGGTGGCGCGGGCCGAGTTGATGTCGATGGACACCAGGGCTTCGGTCGGATCGATGACAATGGAGCCGCCGGAAGGCAGTTCGACGACGCGCTGGAAGGCGGTCTCGATCTGGCTTTCGATCTGGAAACGGTTGAACAGCGGAACGCTGTCTTCGTACAGCTTGATCTTGCTGGCGTACTGCGGCATCACCTGGCGGATGAAGGTCAGGGCTTCTTCCTGGGCTTCAACGCTGTCGATCAGCACTTCGCCGATGTCCTGGCGCAGGTAGTCGCGGATGGCGCGGATGATGACGTTGCTTTCCTGGTAGATCAGGAAAGGCGCCGAACGATCCAGGGACGCTTCCTTGATGGCGGTCCAGAGTTGCAGCAGGTAGTCGAGGTCCCACTGCATTTCTTCACTGCTGCGGCCCAGGCCGGCAGTGCGCACGATCAGGCCCATGTCGGCCGGAGCGATCAGGCCGTTGAGCGCTTCACGCAGTTCGTTGCGCTCTTCGCCTTCGATACGGCGCGAGATGCCACCGGCACGCGGGTTGTTCGGCATCAGGACCAGGTAACGACCGGCCAGGCTGATGAAGGTGGTCAGGGCTGCGCCCTTGTTGCCACGTTCTTCTTTTTCGACCTGGACGATGACTTCCTGGCCTTCGCTCAGGACGTCCTTGATGTTGACGCGGCCTTCAGGGGCTTTCTTGAAGTACTCGCGGGAGATTTCCTTGAGGGGCAGAAAGCCGTGGCGCTCAGAGCCGAAATCGACAAAGGCAGCCTCAAGACTGGGTTCGATGCGAGTAATCCGGCCTTTGTAGATGTTGGCCTTCTTCTGCTCGCGTGCACCGGACTCGATGTCCAGGTCGTAGAGGCGCTGGCCGTCTACCAGTGCAACACGCAACTCTTCGGGTTGAGTTGCGTTAATCAGCATTCTTTTCATGTAGTACCGTCGGTTTCCGGGCTACCGGAAACGGCGTTCGGCACACACGACTTCTCACGGTCGGTGTCAGGGCACGTCAAGAGTGGTTGGACACTCAAGTGTCTAGCGATGATCCCGGCCAACGGGGCCTGGGGGTCGCGACGACGTTTCCTGCTTGCTGTGGTGACGATTAGGACACCCTGTCAGCAAAAGCTTTGTCAGGAGGAGGAATCAACCATCGGTAGCGGACGAGATGAGGCGTCTATAACAAGCCTGGTGCTATACACAGTCCGATGGTTGTGCGTCTCTACCCTACACGTATCCCTGATAATTCGGGTGCTGCCGCGCGCAGAATCCGCAGCGGGTTGGCATTTACCGCAACCTTCCACTGGAAGGTCGCGCATCTATGGCTTAAGGCGTTGTTTCCGAAACATTCGCTCGGAGCGTCTGAAAGCGACTGCACTTTGTGAACTGGCCTTGAATATTGAGCTCCGAAGGCGAGTAGCTACTCTGCGTTCGGGCCTGTTTCAGGCCTCATGTCACCTGCGCTTGTTACGTTTCCAGACCTTCCAGTGTGCAGCGAAAGCCACGTAGGACGGCCTCGCGTCCTTGTGAATTGCGTGGTCAGGGCCGGTGTCACACCGCTTGTCCGCTGTCCAGGCCGCTTTTGGCGGCGTTCGCGACTATAGCAGCAATCATTAAGTGCTTCAAATCCATAAAAAATTGTTATGATTTGCGCCATGACGAATATCACCCCTCCAACCCCCGGCGTCCAGCTGGTAGAGGTTGCGCCGGAATATGCCGGTCAACGAATCGACAACTTTCTTGTCACTTTTCTCAAAGGCGTGCCCAAGACCTTGATTTACCGCATTTTGCGCAAAGGCGAAGTGCGAGTGAACAAGGGCCGGATCAAGCCCGAGTACAAGTTGCAGGCGGGCGACATCATCCGTGTCCCGCCGGTACGTGTGCCTGAGCGCGACGAGCCGGTGCCGGTCGCCCAGGGGTTGTTGCAGCGCCTGGAAGCGGCGATTGTCTACGAGGATAAGGCCCTGATCGTGCTCAACAAGCCGGCCGGCATCGCCGTGCACGGCGGCAGCGGCCTGAGTTTCGGGGTTATCGAAGCCTTCCGTCAGTTGCGCCCCGATGCCAAGGAGCTGGAGCTGGTGCATCGCCTGGACCGGGACACCTCGGGCCTGCTGATGATCGCCAAGAAGCGCAGCATGTTGCGCCACCTGCACGCCGCTCTGCGCGGCGATGGCGTCGACAAGCGCTACATGGCCCTGGTCCGTGGCAACTGGCCAACCGCCCAGAAACAGGTACGCGCGCCGCTGCTCAAGAGCAATCTGCGTTCCGGCGAGCGGATGGTCGAGGTCAACGAGGAGGGCAAGGAAGCCTTGACCCTGTTCAAGGTCCTGCGCCGCTTCGGCGACTTCGCCACCATGGTCGAGGCCAAGCCGGTTACCGGGCGTACCCACCAGATTCGCGTGCATACCCTGCATGCCGGGCACTGTATCGCCGGTGACACCAAGTACGGCGAAGAAGGCTTCTCCAAGGAAATTCGTGACCTGGGCGGTAAACGCCTGTTCCTGCACGCCTACATGCTGACCGTGCCGCTGCCCGATGGCGGCGAGCTGAAGCTGGAGGCACCGGTCGATGAGATGTGGGCCAAGACTGTGGAGCGACTGCTGAGTGCGCCGTGACTATGATTTGCTAATTTTTGATTGGGACGGCACCTTGGCCGACTCCATCGGTCGTATCGTTCTGGCCATGCGCAGCGCGGCCCAAACCGGGGATATGCCGGTTCGAGATGATGCCTCGATCAAAGGCATCATCGGCCTGGGTCTGCCCGAGGCGATTGAAACCCTGTATCCGGGTATCACCCAGCGTGACCTGGTGGCGTTTCGCGAGCGGTATGCCAATAGCTACATGACCATGGACGAGGTGCCTTCGCCGTTGTTCGACGGGGTTGCCGAATCCATCGAGGCGTTTCGTGCCGAGGGTTATCACCTGGCCGTGGCCACGGGCAAGGCGCGTCGCGGCCTGGACCGGGTGCTCAAGTCCAACGGCTGGCTGGATTATTTCGATGCCACCCGTGCCGCTGACGAGACCGCCAGCAAGCCGCACCCGTTGATGCTGCATGAAATTCTTGCGCATTGCCGCGTGGCGCCTGAGCGGGCGTTGATGGTGGGTGATTCGTCCTTCGATCTGCAGATGGCGCGCAATGCCGGCATGGACTCCGTGGCCGTGGGGTACGGGGCGCAATCCCTGGACTCGCTGCGCGAATTCGGCCCGCGACTGGCCATCGATCATTTTAACGAGTTGCGCACCTGGCTGTCGGCGCGCAGCGCCTGAGTCTTTGTTGTTGGGGTGATTAAATGTCTGATGAGTGGAAAGCACCGCAAGGTGTCGATGAGCGCGCGGACAGCAAGGCCGACGCCAAGAGCTGGAAGCTGCTGGAAAAGACCCTGCTGGCCGGTATTCAGGAGCAGCGGCGCTCGCGGCGCTGGGGGATCTTCTTCAAGAGCCTGACCTTTCTCTACCTGGTTGGCGCGCTGTTCATGTTCTCGCCGCTGATGGATGTCGAAAAGGGCGCCTCGCGCAAGGACAGTCATACCGCGCTGATCGAGATCAAGGGCATGATCGCCGACAACGAAATGGCCAGTGCCGACAATATCGTCGGCAGCCTGCGCGAGGCCTTCAGGGACGAGAAGACCAAGGGCATCATCCTGCGCATCAACAGCGGTGGCGGCAGCCCGGTGCAATCGGGTTACGTCTATGACGAAATTCGTCGCCTGCGTGTCGAGAAGCCGAATATCAAGGTTTATGCGGTGATCGCCGATCTCGGCGCTTCCGGGGCTTATTACATCGCCAGTGCCGCTGACCAGATCTATGCCGACAAGGCCAGCCTGGTCGGTTCCATCGGTGTGACGGCGGCGACCTTCGGCTTTGTCGGCACCATGGAGAAGTTGGGCGTCGATCGCCGGGTCTACACCTCGGGTGAGCACAAGGCCTTCCTTGATCCGTTCCAGCCGCCCAAGGCCGAGGAAACCCAGTTCTGGCAGAGCGTGCTGGACACCACCCACAAGCAGTTCATTGCCAGCGTCAAGCAGGGCCGTGGCGACCGCCTCAAGGACAAGGATCACCCCGAGCTGTTCTCCGGGCTGGTCTGGACCGGCGAGCAGGCGTTGCCTCTGGGTCTGATCGATGGCCTGGGCAACACCAGTTCGGTGGCGCGTGATGTGATCGGCGAGAAAAAGATCGTCGACTACACCGTGCAGGAATCGCCATTTGATCGCTTCTCGAAAAAGCTGGGCGCCAGCGTGGCTGAGCAGATTGCCATGTGGGCAGGCTTCAATGGGCCGACCTTGCGCTGATCAAGGTTATGGCTGAATGAAAACCCGACCATTGGTCGGGTTTTTGTTTTGGGTAGATAGAGTTCAGGCTGTGATTTGGAATGCGGTTCCTATGTAGGAGCTGCCGAAGGCTGCGAATGGATTTGTCTGATGCATCGCTTTCGCAGCCTTCGGCAACTCCTACAGGTCATGCCCATTTCAGGGAATGGCGTAGCCTTCATCTATTAGCATATCGATCAGGCGGATCAGCGGCAGGCCGATCAGACTGGTGGCGTCGCTGCCCTCGGTGCTGCGGAACAGGCTTACACCCAGACCTTCGGCCTTGAAGCTGCCTGCGCAGTCGTAGGGTTGCTCTGCATACAGGTAGCGCTCGATACCGGCTGTGCTCAGCTCGCGCATGTGCACGGTAAAGGGCACGCAATCGGTCTGGCTCTGGCCGGTGCTGCTGTTGAGCAGGGTCAGGCCGGTCAGGAAGGACACGCTGGCGCCGCTGGCCGCCGTCAGTTGTTCGCGGGCGCGTTCGAAGGTGTGGGGCTTGCCGAGGATCTGCTCGCCGAGCACGGCGACCTGGTCGGAGCCGATGATCAGGTGGTCGGGGAACGCTGCGGCCAGAGCCTGGGCTTTCTCCCGGGACAGGCGCTGGACCAGTTCGAGTGCGCTCTCGCCGGGGCGTCTGCTTTCATCTATATCAGGCGACTGGCAGACGAATGGCAGGCCCAGGCGTTCGAGCAATTCACGGCGGTAGGGCGAGCTGGAAGCGAGGAGCAGAGGCAGCATGCGGATCTCCATTCATTTGACTCACGATTCTAATATCAGATGCATCACGTTGCTGGCCTGAATTTCCTTTGACAGAGCAGGGGGGCATCCCTAGAATGCTGCGCCTATGTTGAATGACCCGATTCCACCTCACGTTGACCCGCGCAAATTAGCTGACCGTGGCACCAGCCTTCAAGGCGAAGTGTTACTGGCTGATTTGGAGAGACTCTGCGATCCGCTTTCCGATAACCTCGGTACGGTGCAGGCTAAATTCGTTTTTGAGCGTGACGAACGACGCGCTGTGGTTATCCACAGTGAAATCGACGCCTCGGTCAAGATGGTTTGCCAGCGTTGTCTTGAGCTGGTCACCCTGCCGATCCACAGCGAGTGCAGTTACGCCGTGGTGAAGGAGGGTGCGAATACCCAGTCGTTACCGAAAGGTTATGACGTGCTGGAACTGGGCGAAGATCCTTTGGATCTGCTGGCATTGATCGAGGAGGAGCTTTTGCTCGCCTTGCCCATTGTGCCTGCTCATCATCCGGAAGAATGCCAGCAGCCGGCGGGTCTCGATGAGCCCGAACCGAGCGTGGACGAGGTAACGCGGTCCAACCCGTTCAGTGTATTGGCGCAGTTAAAGCGTGACCCAAACGTTTAGGAGTTAATCAATTATGGCTGTTCAGCAGAACAAAAAATCCCGCTCTGCCCGTGACATGCGTCGTTCGCACGACGCTCTCGAGGCAAGCACTCTGTCGGTAGAAAAGACCACTGGTGAAGTTCACCTGCGTCACCACGTATCGCCAGAAGGCGTATACCGTGGTCGTAAAGTGATCGACAAGGGCGCTGACGAGTAATTTCTTGTCCGCTCCGATCATCGCGATCGACGCAATGGGCGGGGACTTCGGTCCCCGCAACATTGTTCAGGCCTCTATTGCGTGCCTGTCTGCAAGCCCCTCGCTTCACCTGACCCTCGTCGGTCAATCCCCCATCCTTGAAGACCTTATTGCCCGCCATCCTGGTGTGGATCGCTCGCGCCTGCGTGTTGTCAATGCCAGCGAAGTCGTGACCATGGACGATCGCCCGGCCCAGGTTCTGCGCGGCAAGCCAGACTCGTCGATGCGGGTTGCCCTGGGATTGGTCGCTGATGGCCAGGCCCAGGCCTGTGTCAGTGCCGGCAATACCGGTGCGCTGATGGTGCTCTCGCGTTTTCTGCTCAAGACCCTGCCGGGCATCGACCGCCCGGCGATGGTTGCGGCCATTCCCACCCAGCGCGGCTATTGTCAGTTGCTGGATCTGGGGGCGAATGTCGATTGCAGCGCGGAAAACCTCTATCAGTTCGCGGTCATGGGCTCGGTTGCCGCCGAAGCGCTGGGCGTGCCCCGGCCGCGGGTGGCGCTGCTCAATATCGGCACCGAGGACATCAAGGGCAATCAGCAGGTCAAGCAGGCCGCCGGTCTGCTTCAGGCCGCTGCCGGGCTGAACTACACCGGCTTCATCGAAGGCGACGGCTTGTACCGGGGTGAGGCGGATGTGGTGGTGTGCGATGGCTTTGTCGGCAATATCCTGCTCAAGTCCAGCGAAGGTTTGGCGACCATGATTGCCGGTCGAATTGACGCCATGTTCCGGCAGCATCTGTTGTCTCGCGCCGTTGGCGTGCTTGCGCTTCCGTTGTTGCGCCGCCTGCGTGCCGACCTGGCCCCGGCCCGGCATAACGGCGCGAGTCTGCTGGGTTTGCAGGGTATCGTGGTCAAGAGTCATGGCTCGGCGGGCGTGCAGGGCTTCCAGAGTGCGATCCAGCGTGCGTTGATCGAAATCCAGGAAGATCTGCCGCGACGCCTGAATGGGCGTCTTGATGGGGTGTTGTAGCCCGTATTTACGGGCGTGGGGCTAAAATGTGACGCTGCTGACCGGCCAGTCATCCAACAGGGCAGTCACGCAACTTAGAATTCTTGCGTTCGGCCGTGCCGGGCGTTCATTTCGACGACCAATCATTCAGGGGCTTGTTACATGTCTGCATCCCTCGCATTCGTCTTTCCGGGTCAAGGATCGCAGTCCCTCGGCATGCTTGCCGAGCTGGGCGCCCAATACCCGTTGATCATCGACACCTTCAAAGAGGCGTCCGACGCCCTCGGCTACGACCTCTGGGCGCTGACCCAGCAAGGTCCGGAAGAGCATCTCAACCAGACCGACAAGACTCAGCCGGCCATTCTCACCGCGTCCATCGCGCTGTGGCGTCTTTGGCTGGCCGAGGGCGGCGCGCGTCCGGCCTACGTTGCCGGGCACAGCCTGGGCGAATACAGTGCCTTGGTCGCGGCGGGCAGCCTGACACTGGCTGACGCGGTCAAACTGGTCGAACGCCGTGGCCAGTTGATGCAGGAAGCCGTTCCGGCCGGGCAGGGCGGCATGGCCGCGATTCTCGGTCTGGACGACGCTGTGGTCATTGCAGCCTGCGCCGAAGCGGCCCAGGGCGATGTGGTCAGCGCGGTCAACTTCAACTCCCCTGGCCAGGTGGTGATCGCCGGGCAAGCCGCCGCTGTCGAGCGCGCCATAGAGCTGTGCAAGGCCAAGGGCGCCAAGCGTGCTCTGCCGCTGCCGGTCAGCGTGCCGTCCCATTGCGAGTTGATGCGTCCGGCCGCCGAGCGTTTCGCCGAAGCCGTCAACGCGATTGACTGGCAGGCGCCGCAGATTCCTCTGGTGCAGAACGTCAGCGCCGCGATTGCTGGCGATCTGGACACCCTCAAGAGTGATCTGCTGCAACAGCTGTACAAACCCGTGCGTTGGGTCGAGTCCGTGCAGTGCCTGGCGGCCAATGGCGCGACCCAACTGGTCGAATGCGGTCCCGGCAAAGTGCTGGCCGGTCTCAACAAGCGTTGCGCCGATGGCGTGGCGACTTTCAATCTCAATACCCCAGACGCCTTTGCCGCCACCCGCGCGGCACTGGCCTGATTAGGAGAAGCCTGCATGAGCCTGCAAGGTAAAGTTGCACTGGTTACCGGCGCCAGCCGTGGTATCGGTCAAGCCATCGCCCTGGAACTGGGTCGCAATGGTGCCGTGGTCGTTGGTACAGCCACCTCTGAAGCCGGTGCCGAGCGTATCAGCGCCACCTTCAAGGAAAACGGCATCGAAGGCTTCGGCCTGATGCTGGACGTGTGTGACGCGGCCTCTGTGGACGCCACTCTGTCGACTATTCAGGAGCGCGTCGGCGTACCGCTGATTCTGGTCAATAATGCCGGTATCACCCGCGATAACCTGATGATGCGCATGAAGGACGACGAATGGCATGACGTCGTCAACACCAACCTGAACAGTCTGTTCCGCCTTTCCAAGGGCGTTTTGCGTGGCATGACCAAGGCGCGCTGGGGGCGGATCATCAGTATCGGCTCCGTGGTAGGTGCCATGGGCAACGCAGGCCAAGTAAACTACGCAGCCGCCAAGGCCGGTCTGGAAGGTTTCAGCCGTGCACTGGCTCGTGAAGTGGGTTCGCGTGCCGTTACCGTGAACTCTGTAACACCAGGTTTCATCGATACCGACATGACTCGTGAGCTGCCAGAAGCCCAGCGCGAAGCCCTGTTGACCCAGATTCCACTGGGTCGTCTGGGTCAGGCGCAGGAGATCGCCAACGTCGTCGCTTTTCTCGCATCCGAGGGTGCAGGCTACGTGACCGGGGCTACAATCCCAGTCAATGGCGGGATGTACATGAGCTGAATGTGACTGCTCGGGGCAAAAAAATGTCATACGAGCTGTCGGAAAATCCGTTATAAAGCTGCAATCTTTTAATAGGCGGCAGGCCGTTGGAGTCGAAGTCCGAAGCGTTTTGCTTGAAAAGCGTAAAACGTCTTCTATACACTTACCCACCGGCCAGCCGCCTGAATTTGTCCACTAGGAGTTAAAATACGGTATGAGCACCATCGAAGAGCGCGTCAAGAAAATCGTTGCCGAGCAACTTGGCGTCAAGGCTGAAGAAGTCACCAACACTGCTTCTTTCGTTGAAGACCTGGGTGCTGACTCCCTCGATACCGTTGAGCTGGTAATGGCTCTGGAAGAGGAATTCGAGACTGAAATCCCTGACGAGGAAGCCGAGAAGATCACCACCGTTCAAGCAGCTATCGATTACGTTACTGCCCACCAGGCGTAATAGTTTGTAATCGTTGCTTGCTGTCGTGGAAAAACCGCACTGCCTTCACCGGCGTGCGGTTTTTTCTTTAAAAACGATGCTTCGTGTCGTCAATAAGAGAAAAGGAGAGTCCTGTGTCGCGTAGACGTGTCGTGGTCACCGGTATGGGTATGCTGACGCCGTTGGGTACGGATGTGCCAAGCACATGGCAAGGCATTCTGGCTGGCCGCAGTGGCATTGGCCTGATCGAGCACACAGACCTTTCGGCTTACAGCACCCGTTTTGGCGGTTCGATCAAAGGTTTCAACGTTGAAGAGTACCTGGCGCCCAAAGAGGCCCGTCGGCTCGACCTCTTCATCCAGTACGGCCTGGCCGCAAGCTTTCAGGCGGTGCGCAACGCCGGTCTGGAAGTCACCGATGAGAACCGTGACCGCATTGGCGTTGCCATGGGTTCGGGGATCGGTGGCCTGACCAACATCGAAAACAGCAGCCGTACGCTGCACGAGCAAGGTCCGGGGCGCATTTCGCCGTTCTTCGTACCGGGCTCGATCATCAACATGATTTCCGGTTTCCTGTCGATCCATCTGGGTGTACAGGGGCCTAACTACGCCATCGCAACGGCCTGCACGACAGGTACGCATTGCATTGGCATGGCTGCACGCAATATCGCCTACGGTGAAGCCGACGTGATGATTGCCGGTGGTGCCGAAATGGCTGCCTGTGGTCTGGGCATGGGCGGTTTCGGGGCTTCCCGTGCGCTGTCGACCCGCAACGACGATCCGGCCCGCGCCAGCCGTCCGTGGGACAAGGGCCGTGATGGCTTCGTCCTGTCCGACGGTGCCGGTGCCCTGGTTCTCGAAGAGCTGGAGCACGCCAAGGCCCGCGGCGCGACCATCTATGCCGAGTTGATCGGTTTCGGTATGAGCGGCGACGCGTACCACATGACCTCGCCGCCGGAAGATGGCGCCGGTGCTGCGCGCTGTATCACCAACGCCATGCGCGATGCCAGGCTCAATCTCGATCAGGTCCAGTACATCAACGCCCACGGCACCTCGACGCCGGCCGGTGACTTGGCTGAAGCGTCGGCGATCAAGTCGGTGTTCGGCGATCACGCCTACAAGCTGGCGGTGAGTTCGACCAAGTCCATGACCGGTCACCTGCTCGGCGCTGCCGGTGCGGTAGAAGCCATCATCAGCATCCTGGCGATCAACGATCAGGTGGCGCCGCCGACCATCAACCTGGATGAGCCGGATGAAGGCTGCGACCTGGACTTCGTGCCCCACGAAGCGCGCAGGATGCCGATCGATGTGGTCATCTCCAACTCCTTCGGTTTTGGCGGGACCAACGGTTCTCTGGTGTTCCGCCGGTTCGCCGAGTGATGTCGAGCTGGATCGACGGTCGTCCTGCCGACGCCTTGTCGGTCAAGGATCGCGGCCTGGCCTATGGCGATGGTCTGTTCGAGACCATCGCCGTCAGGTCGGGGCGGCCATCGTTGTTCGAGCGCCATCTGCGGCGTCTCGAGCTGGGTTGCCAGCGTCTGGGTATGGCCTTCGATCGCGAGCGGATCATTGAAGAGTCACTGCGCTTCGCCGGGCAACTGGGCGAGGGCGTGATGAAGCTGATCCTCACCCGTGGCGACGGCCTGCGCGGTTATGCGCCGCCAGCCGACGCACAGCCGCGCCGAATCCTTCAGGGCGGCCCGACGCCAGCCTACCCGCCTGCTCACGCTGACGATGGCGTCCGCCTGTTTGCCTGTCGCACCCGTCTGGCCCAGCAGCCGCTGCTGGCCGGCCTCAAACACCTGAATCGCCTGGAACAGGTGCTGGCCCGTGGCGAATGGCAGGACAGTGAGCATGCCGAAGGCCTGATGTGCGACACCGACGACCGCGTGATCGAAGCGGTCTACAGCAACCTGTTCCTGGTGCGTGAAGGTCGCCTGCTCACCGCCGATCTGAGCCGCTGTGGCGTTGCCGGGGTGATGCGCGCCGAACTGCTTGATCAGGCCGACAAACTCGGGGTCGTTACGGACATCCGCGATCTGCCGTTGTCTGAGCTGGCATCGGCCGACGAAGTGTTTCTGTGCAACAGCGTCTATGGCATCTGGCCGGTCATTGGCTATGAGCAGTTGAGCTGGCCGGTCGGTCCGCTCACTCGTAAACTACAGGGCATTGCTCGTGCACTTCTGGATATCTGATTTGTGATCCGAAAACTCTTGGTGTTGCTGGAAATTGCCTTGGTCGTCTTCGGCCTGGGCGTGGGCCTGTCTGTGTGGCAGGTCAATCAGGCACTGCATCAACCCTTGAAAGTGACTGAAGAGCAATTGCTCGACGTGCCCGCCGGTTCGACCCCGAGCGGTGTGCTCAATCGCATGGAAACCGATGGCGTCATCAAGGATGCCTTCTGGCTGCGCCTGTACTGGCGCTTCAACCTGGCCGGGCAGTCGTTCCATACCGGTGAATATCGCATGACGCCGGGCATGGATATCGATGCCCTGCTTGGCTTGTGGAAGCGCGGCGAAGTGGTGCAGTACAGCCTGACCCTGGTTGAAGGCTGGAATTTCCGCCAGGTGCGTGCGGCGTTGGCCAAACAGCCCAAGCTCGGTCAGACCCTGGTCGGTTTGAGTGACAGCGAATTGATGACCAAACTGGGTCATCCGGGCGTGTTCCCTGAAGGGCGATTCTTCCCCGATACCTACCGTTACGTGCGTGGCGTCAGTGATGCAGAGCTGCTCAAGCGCGCCTTCACTCGCCTCGACGATGTGTTGGATGAGGAATGGAACAAGCGCGCCGCTGATGTGCCTTATGTCGATCCGTATCAGGCCCTGACCATGGCCTCGCTGATCGAGAAGGAAACCGGCGTGCCCCAGGAGCGCGGCAAGATTGCCGGGGTCTTCGTGCGCCGTCTGCAACTGAACATGCTGCTGCAGACCGACCCGACGGTGATCTACGGTCTGGGCGAGCGCTATAACGGCAAGCTGACCAAAGCCATGCTCAAGGAAGCCACGCCCTACAACACCTATATGAATGCCGGCCTGCCGCCGACGCCGATTGCCATGGTCGGGCGCGAGGCGATTCATGCTGCGCTGAACCCGGCGCCGGGCAATAGCCTGTATTTTGTCGCCCGTGGCGATGGCAGTCATGTGTTCTCCGCTGATCTGGATGCTCACAACGCGGCGGTTCGCGAGTTCCAGCTCAAGCGCCGCGCCGATTATCGTTCCAGCCCGGCACCGATTTCCGCGCCGGCCCCCGATGCGCCTGCACCGGTCGCCGACCCAGCACCCGCCAGCGCGCCTGTACCGCCTGTTAATCCTGTCACGCCGGTACAACCGAGCGAGGCCAGCCCGCAATGAATTTGACCAAGGATTGCCTGTGACCGGCCTGTTCATCACCCTCGAAGGCCCGGAAGGGGCCGGTAAAAGCACCAATCGTGAGTACCTTGCGGCGCAACTGCGTGCCCAGGGCATCGACGTGGTCTTGACCCGCGAGCCCGGCGGCACGCCCCTGGCCGAGCGCATTCGCGAACTGCTGCTGGCGCCCAGCGAAGAAGCCATGAGCGCTGATACCGAGCTGCTGCTGGTATTCGCCGCCCGTGCCCAGCATCTGGCCGAAGTGATCAAGCCGGCCCTGGCCCGTGGCGCCGTGGTGCTGTGTGATCGTTTTACCGACGCTACCTACGCCTATCAGGGCGGTGGTCGTGGTTTGTCTTTTGAGCGCATTGCTGTGTTGGAGAACTTCGTACAGGGCGATCTGCGTCCGCACCTGACGCTGGTTTTCGATCTGCCGGTGGAAGTCGGCCTGGCCCGGGCCAGTGCCCGTGGTCGCCTGGACCGTTTCGAGCAGGAAGGCCGGGCGTTCTTCGATGCCGTGCGCAGCACTTATCTGCAGCGCGCCGCCGCCGAGCCTGGGCGCTACCGTCTGGTAGACGCGGCGTTGTCGTTGCCTGAAGTACAGCAATCTCTCGACAGCCTGCTGCCCGACCTGCTGGAGCTTTACCGTGGCTGAAGCCTACCCCTGGCAGGATTCGCTGTGGCAGCAGATGGCCGGTCGTGCCCAGCATGCCCACGCCTACCTGCTGCACGGGCCTGCCGGGATCGGCAAGCGGGCACTGGCTGAGCGCCTGATGGCCCGACTGCTGTGCCAGAGGCCGGTCGGCCTGGATGCCTGTGGCCAGTGCAAGTCTTGCATGTTGTTGGCAGCGGGCAGTCACCCGGACAACTATGTGCTGGAGCCGGAAGAAGCGGACAAGGGCATCAAGGTCGATCAGGTTCGTGATCTGGTCAGCTTCATCGTGCAGACCGCGCAGATGGGCGGGCGCAAGGTGGTACTGGTCGAACCGGTGGAGGCGATGAATATCAACGCCGCCAACGCTTTGCTTAAAAGCCTGGAAGAGCCATCCGGTAATACTGTTCTGCTATTGGTCAGCCATCAGCCCAGCCGTTTGTTGCCGACGGTGAAGAGCCGTTGCGTGCAACAGGCCTGCCCGCTGCCCAGCGAAGAGATGAGCCTGCGTTGGTTGGAGCAGGCGCTGCCGGAATGTGCGCTGGAGGAGCGTCTCGAACTGCTGGCGCTGGCTGCCGGTTCGCCATTAATGGCGGTCAGCCTGCATGCTCAGGGTGTTCGTGAGCAGCGTGCTTTGGTGGTGGAGGGGGTGAAGAAGCTGATCAAGCAGCAGCAATCGCCCACGCAACTGGCCGAAAGTGCCTGGAAGGATATTCCGCTGTTGCTGCTGTTCGACTGGTTCTGCGACTGGTCACACCTGATCCTGCGCTACCAATTGACTCGGGATGAAGATGGGCTTGGTTTGTCGGACATGCGCAAGGTGGTGCAATACCTGGCGCAGAAATCGTCGCAGGACAAGGTGCTGGCAATGCAGGATTGGGTGCTGGCTCAGCGCCAGAAAGTCATGTCCAAGGCCAACCTTAATCGCGTCCTGTTGCTCGAGGCATTGCTGGTGCAGTGGGCAGGGCTGCCCGGACAAGGGTAGACTCACCGTCATTCGGAACACCTAAAGGAGATTTAATGAGCCTGCCGCTGAATTCCGGTCCACGTAACGGTATTTTGTCCCTGACCATCAAGGACAAGTCCGTGCTCTACGCGGCGTATATGCCCTTTATCAAGAACGGCGGGCTGTTTATCCCCACCAGCAAGAGCTACAAGCTCGGCGACGAAGTCTTCATGCTGCTCAACCTGATGGACGAGCCGGAAAAGATTCCGGTCGCCGGCAAGGTCACCTGGATTACGCCGCGCGGAGCCCAGGGTAACCGCGCCGCCGGTGTCGGTGTGCAATTCAACGACGGCGACAATACCGCCCGGACCATGATCGAAACCTACCTGGCCGGCGCCCTCAAGTCCGACCGTCCCACCCATACGATGTAGTTGCCATTGCTCCCATGCTTGTAGATTCCCATTGTCACCTCGACCGCCTTGACCTCGCCCAGCACGCAGGTTCTCTCGACACTGCCCTGGAGGCCGCCCGGGCCAGGGGTGTCGGACATTTCCTGTGCATCGGTGTCAGTACCGACAATGCTGCTGCGGTTCGCGCATTGGCCGATCGCTATGACGATGTGGACTGTTCGGTAGGGATTCATCCGCTGGACGTGCAGCCCCAGGGCGCTCCGGCCCTGGACTGGCTGTTGCGTGAACTGGATCACCCGCGGGTAGTGGCCATCGGTGAGACCGGTCTGGATTATCACTACGAGCCGGAAGCGGCCGAAGTCCAGCAGCAATCTTTCCGTCTGCATCTGCAAGCGGCGAATATCACCGGCAAACCGGTCATCGTGCATACCCGTGGCGCCCGTGCCGACACTCTGGAGCTGTTGCGCGAAGCGGCCTTGCCTCAGGGCGGCGTACTGCACTGTTTCACCGAAGATTGGGACATGGCCAAGGCGGCACTGGACCTGGGCTTTTATATTTCCCTGTCGGGCATCGTCACCTTCCGCAATGCTGATGCGCTGCGCGATGTTGCGCGGCAGGTGCCTGCCGATCGTCTGCTGGTGGAAACCGATTCCCCCTATCTGGCGCCGATTCCCTATCGCGGCAAGCCGAACCTGCCGCAGTACGTGCGCGAAGTGGCCGAGTTCCTGGCGATGTTGCGCGGCGAAAGTTACGAAGCCTTTGCCGAGCAGACCACGGAAAACTTCCGTCGTCTGTTCCCTCTGGCCAGGGTCGCAGCCTCGCGTTAAATCGCAGGCAAAAAAAACCCGGGTTCTGGGGGGTGAATCCGGGTTAAGACCATTAGGAGTAAAACAAAGGTACGCTATCCATTGGCACCTTTACTGGCACGTCATTTGGGGGATATGCCGCGCCAACGCTGTAAGTATTGGTCAGTATTGGCGGGCGTCCAGTGCCGGTTTGTACGTTTTTTAAACAGATTTGGAATAGCCGGACGGCAATTGTGTGCCGGTTGCTGCGGTTGAGTTGACTCGGCACATCGCAAACCCGATGCACCTGCCTGAATTGAAATGAGATTCTGCTATGGGACCGGCTTTAGCCGGGAAAGCGCCTTCCCGGCTAAAGCCGGTCTCACAGGGTCACGCATACCCAAGGTCAAACACCATTTCAGGAAGGCTGCCGCGATTCCTGCCAACATCCCGCATAAATCCGCAGAATGGCGGGATATGGTCGGATGATCCGTGCAATTTGTTGCAAGTTAGGCATAATACCCGGCTTCGATTTTGACCCCGACAGACCTCCTTATGCAGAAAGAACCTCGCAAGGTCCGTGAGTTTCGTCGCCGCGAGCAGGAAATTCTCGACACCGCACTCAAGCTGTTTCTCGACCAGGGTGAAGACAGTGTCACCGTCGAGATGATTGCGGATGCCGTGGGTATCGGCAAAGGCACCATCTACAAGCACTTCAAGTCCAAGGCGGAGATCTATCTGCGCCTGATGCTCGACTACGAGCGCGATTTGAACGAGCTGCTGCTGTCTGCTGATGTGGATAAGGACAGGGAATCGCTGTCGCGGGCCTACTTTGAGTTCCGCATGCGCGATCCGCAGCGTTATCGCCTGTTCGACCGTCTGGAAGAAAAGGTGGTTAAGGGCAATCAGGTGCCGGAGATGGTCGGCGAGCTGCACAAGATCCGCGCCTCGAACTTCGAACACCTGACCCTGCTGATCAAGGGCCGCATCACCGAAGGCAAGCTCGAAGACGTTCCGCCCTATTTCCACTATTGCGCGGCCTGGGCTCTGGTCCATGGTGCGGTGGCGCTGTATCACTCGCCGTTCTGGAGCAATGTGCTGGAAGATCAGGAGGGTTTCTTCCAGTTCCTCATGGATATTGGTGTGCGCATGGGCAACAAGCGCAAGCGTGACCCTGAGGCGATTACCGACGCGGGCCCAACTGCCAGCGACGGTTGACGCATTCGCCGGCGTGATGGCGCTCGCAAACGATGCGGGGCGCCATCTGCGAGGAATATACTCGGGCTTTCCTCCCTTCGGAGTCGACCATGATCGTCGATCGCCAGGGCCGACGCTTTCGCAATCTGCGAGTCAGCCTGACGTCAGCCTGTAACTACGCCTGTACCTACTGCGTGCCCGACGGCAAGCGGTTGGTTGCTGCCCAGGATGAACTCTCGGCAGATGCGTTGGCCCGTGGTGTGGCGTACCTGATCGAAGCGGCCGGGATTGAGCGGTTGCGCATTACCGGCGGCGAGCCCTTGGTCAGTCCACGCCTGGAGTCCTTCATGACCCAGGTCGGCGGTCTTGGACTGGCGGATATCAGCCTGACCACCAATGGCCAGTTACTGGCGCGCAAGCTGCCTATCCTGCTGGCAGCCGGTATCCGCCGGTTGAATGTTTCCCTCGATACTCTTGATCCCGATGCGTTCCGGCGTATCGCCCGGGGCGGCGACCTGGCCACTGTCCTTGACGGCATGGAGCAGGCGCAGGCCGCTGGCCTGAAGATCAAGGTCAACATGGTGCCGTTGCGCGGGCAGAACCTGGATCAGGTCATGCCGTTGCTTGATTACTGCCTGGAGCGCGGTTACGAGCTGCGCTTTATAGAGCTGATGCGCATGGGCCACCTGGCCAGCGATTCCAATGCCTTCCTGCAGCAGTTCGTCAGCCTGCAACAACTGCTGGCGCTGATCGGCGAGCGCTATGAATACCTGCAGGCCCAGGCGCCCATTGATGCTACTGCGGTGCGTTATCACATTCCGGGCCAGGGCTTTTTCGGCGTGATCGCCAACGAAAGCGTGCCGTTTTGCCGGACCTGCTCACGCCTGCGCCTGTCTTCCACAGGCTGGCTGCACGGTTGCCTGTCCTCCAGCAATAGACACTATGTCGGCGATTTGCTCGACAAGCCTCGGCATCAGGCCTTGCCTACCTTGCAGCGGCTATTGGTCAAGGCCCTGGGGGACAAGCAGGATGTGGCGTTCTCTGGCGGGGCGACGGTAATGAAGATCATCGGCGGCTGATCATCTGCTGTTACAAGCGTGATACAGCATTCTGCGCAGAGATGGCGCGGAAGCTGCATTAGCAGGCTATTCGCCGGTTTTCCGTCACCGGTACTTGGAGGGGATAATGCGTAGCCTGGTTTTAGTGCTGGCGCTTTTGGCGTTGAGTGGTTGCATGAGTGTCAGCGACATGGCCGAAGGCACCCGCGATCAGTTCAGTGATGCAGGGTTGCTCGATCACAGCGATACCCATCGCATCAATAACCTGCGCCTGCAGCCGGACTCCTTTATTTATATCGCCCAGGGCAATTTCGTGCCCAAAGGCGTCAACTATCCACGCCCCAACGTGATTGCCGAAGAGGCCTTCGACGGCTTCGTCGAGTATTTTCCGATGGTTCGCCGCGCTCCTGGGCCCATGGGTCTGGAAGAAGCGATGACCCAGGCGCGGGCGGCCGGCGCACATTATCTGTTGTACACGCGCTTCGCCAAATCCGACGACCGCATCGGTAATTTTGACGAATGGTCTGACCAGGAAGCCCTGGATCGTCTGGGTATCGACAGTGGCGTGATCCAGTTGATGGTGATCGAGACCGGCACCCGCTACCTGATCGACAGCGCCCGCATCCATGCCCGTGGCGGATTGCTGACGTTGCACAACACTGCGCCCGAGGATTTGCTTATTCCGCCATTGGAGGATTACGCTCGAATGTTGCTGGGTATGAGTAAATAATCCCAGAAGGATCTCATAAAATGTGGGACCGGCTTTAGCCGGGAATACGTCTTCCCGGCTAAAGCCGGTCCCACAGAAAGGCGTTGTGCTATTCAATCTGATAGGAGTCAGGCATGACTGGTCCGGGCAAGGCCAACGATCTGTTCGCACAAATTCCCAAGTCCAAAGGGCTGCCGCCCGTGCATTTGTGGAACCCGGATTTCTGCGGCGATATCGACATGCGTATCGCCCGCGACGGCACCTGGTACTACCTGGGTACGCCGATCGGCCGCAAACCCATGGTGCGGCTGTTCTCCACCATCATGCGTCGCGATGACGATGACTATTTCCTTATTACTCCCGTAGAAAAAGTCCGTATTCGGGTCGACGATGCGCCTTTCGTGGCAGTCAGCCTCGAGGTGCAAGGGCAGGGCGAGCAGCAAATATTGCGCTTTACCACCAATGTCGAGGACCTGACCGAAGCGGGCGCTGAGCACCGCCTGCGCGTCGTCACTGACCCCCAGACCCAGGAACCGGCGCCCTATATTCATGTGCGCGCCAATCTTGAGGCGCTGATTCATCGCAACGTGTTCTATCAGTTGGTCGAGCTGGCGGTCTCCCGGAAAATCGACGGGCAGCGCTGGCTGGGTGTCTGGAGTCATGGCGATTTTTTCCCCATCGGGCTTGAGCCCTGATGAGTCCGCGGCAGGCCAGCAAAGCCAAGCCTCGATTGCCTGCCTGTGATGTGGCGAGTAAAGTGCCGCTCCCTGTTTTTCCTGAGGTTTTTGCATGAGCCAGTCCTTTGATATCGCCGTGATCGGCGCCACCGGTACTGTCGGCGAAAACATCGTCCAGATTCTTGAAGAGCGTGACTTCCCGGTTGGCCAGTTGCATTTACTGGCCAGTATCGAGTCCGCCGGCCAATCCGTGCCGTATCGCGGCAAGAATGTGCGGGTGCGTGAGGTCAACGAGTTCGATTTCAGTAAGGTCGCCCTGGCGTTCTTCGCAGCAGGCCCGGCGATCAGCCTCAGCTACGTTGAGCGTGCGATGGCGGCGGGGTGTGCAGTCATCGACTTGTCGGGCGCGTTACCAGTGTCTCAGGCGCCGAATCTGGTGCCGGAAGTCAATGCCGAACGCCTGTCGGCCATAAGCAAACCCGCGCAGGTTGCCAGCCCCAGCGCGTCGGCGATTGCGGTGGCCATGGCGTTGGCTCCGCTGCGTGGCCTGCTGGATATCCAGCACATCAGCGTTACGGCGTGTCTGGCGGTATCGAGCCAGGGACGCGAAGGGGTGTCGGAACTGGCCCGGCAAACTACCGAATTGTTGAATGTCCGTCCTCTTGAACCGCGTTTCTTTGATCGGCAAATGGCCTTTAACCTGCTGGCTCAAGTGGGCGCGCCGGACGAGCAGGGCCATGTGCCGCTGGAAAAACGTCTGGTTGCGGAGTTGCGCGAGTTGCTCGCACTGCCTTTACTGAAGGTTTCTGTGTCCTGCATTCAGGCCCCGGTATTTTTTGGCGACAGCTTTACTGTCGCGGTGCAGTCGGCGATCGCCGTTGACCTGCCTGCAGTGAGCGCCGCGCTTGAGGCCGCACCGGGGATCGAGCTGGTCGATGCTGGGGATTATCCGACGGCAGTGGGTGACGCAGTGGGTCAGGACGTGGTCTATGTGGGGCGCGTTCGGGCGGGTATTGATGACGCTGCGCAACTTAATTTGTGGCTTGCGTCTGATAATGTTCGCAAAGGTGCCGCTCTAAACGCTGTGCAGCTCGCCGAATTGTTGATAAAAGGCTATGTGTAAAAGATACTTGGCAACAATTTGTAGAATCATTCTAGCTTGACACCCACTGGCAGGATTTACCTCCTCGGCTGCCGGGGAATTTTTGAACAAGGGATGGGCTATGGTTCAGGTTCGTAAACTGGTATTAGCAATCGCTGCGGCTTCAGCGCTGTCATCAGGTATGGCGCACGCGCTGGGGCTCGGGGAATTGTCGGTCAAGTCGACCCTGAACCAGCCGTTGGTAGCTGAAATCGAGCTTAAAGATGCCGGTGGCCTCAGTGCCGGACAGGTGGTGCCGAGCCTGGCGACCACGGCCGATTTCGCTCAGGCGGGCATTGCCCGGCAGGCATTTCTCAATGACCTGACGTTCACTCCGGTGATCAACGCCAATGGCAAGAGTGTGCTGCGCATTACCTCTTCCCGTGCGGTGCGTGAGCCCTATGTGAAATTCCTCGTGCAGGTGCTGTGGCCCAACGGCCGCTTGCTGCGCGAATACAGCTTGCTGCTCGATCCACCAAAATTCTCGCCTGAGGCTGCCGCCGCTGCTGCAGCCACGGCACAATTGCCTGCGACCGCGCCGACTCCGGCGCCTGCTCCGGCCCCGGTTGCACTGCCGCCTGCAGAACCTGTAGCGCCAGCCGCCGGCACTAATCCGCCTGCACCGGCTGCAAAACCTGCGGCTGATGCCAAGGGCACCACTCAATACACCACCGGCAATAACGACACCCTCTGGCAGATTGCCGAGAAAGTGCGTAACGGCGGTTCGGTCCAACAGACCATGCTGGCCATCCAGGCGCTGAACCCGGATGCCTTCATTGCGGGCAACATCAACCGCCTGAAAAAAGGCCAGGTCCTACGCCTGCCAACGCCGGAACAGGCCGCAGCCATGCCGCAGCCCAAGGCGGTCACCGAAGTTGCGCAACAGAATCGCGCCTGGCGTGAAGGCCGCCGTGCGCCAGCTGCCGGCGCCCGTCAGGTCGATGCGACCCGTCGCGAGAAGGCCGGTGCCGCGCCATCCAAGGTCGAGCCCAAGGACAACCTGAGCCTGGTATCAGCCAACGCCAAGCCTGCCAAGGGCGGTAAAGGCGTTGTCGGCGACAAGGACATTGGCAACAAACTGGCAGTGGCCCAGGAAAGTCTGGATACCGCCCGTCGCGACAACGCCGAATTGAAAAGCCGCATGACCGACCTGCAAAGCCAGGTCGACAAGCTGCAACGCCTGATTCAGCTGAAAAACGATCAATTGGCCAAGATGCAGGCTCCGGAAGCTGCCCCGGCGACTCCGGCAGCAACACCTGCGGTTCCAGCCACTATCGTTCCGGCCAACGCCGCCAAGCCTGCTGAAACCCCGGCGCAGCCAGCGGCTGCGGCTGGTGATGCTGCCCAGGTCAGCGCACCGGAACCCGACAAGTCGCTGCTGGTAGAGCCGGTCGCGCCGCCACCGGAAACCATGGAAAGCTCGCTGAACAAGCTGCTGGCCAATCCGGTGATGATGGGTCTGATCGGTGGCGGCGCGGTTCTGTTGTTGCTGCTGCTGGCGTTGTTCCTGATCCGTCGCCGCAAGGCCAGGGAAGAAGCGGACAAACACAAACGCATGGCCCGTGCCTTGGCTGAGGAGTCGGATTTCGTTTCCGATATGGACATGGAGCTGCCTCAGGCCAGCTTTGACGGCCTCGATGTGCCGCCGCCAAGCGTCAAAATGGCGCCATCCGCCGCCGCTGCGCCAGCCCGTGAAGTTCCGGCTGATGCACTGGTTCAGGCCGAGATTCATATCGCCTACGGCCGCATGAACCAGGCAGTCGAGTTGCTTGAGGAAGCGATCAAGGAGGATCCGGATCGCACCGATGTTCGTATGAAGCTGATGGAAATCTACGCCGAGCAAGGCAACACCAAGGCGTTCGCGGTCCACGAACGGAAAATGGTGGCTGCGGGAAAGAATCACGCTGAGGTCGAGCAGCTAAAGAGTCGTTACCCGACCATGAACACAGTTGCAGCAACAGCCGCCGTAGCGGCTGCCAGCGTGACTGCTGCGGCCATTGCCGCAGAACTGGATGCCAAATACGTCGAAGAACTGTTGCAGGACGATCCCGAGCCCGAGCCACCAGTGGTCGCTGCGCCTGAGCCGGAACCCGAGCCGGTGGCAGACGACGCATTTGACGCCCTGGATGATAATGAATTTGACCTGAGCCTGGACGGACTCGATGACGAGCCAACCCAGACACCGGTCGATCTCAGCCTTGATGATCTGTTGGCGGACGAACCGTCGGCGCCTGCTGCTGCCGAGCCAAGCTTCGAATCGCTGTTGCAACAGCAGACCGAAGCCAAGGCCGAAGCGGACGCCATGGATGATCTGTCCGATTTCGATCTGGATCTTGGCGAAGACGCGCCTGAGCTGAAAGCCGAAGATGATTTCGTGCTGGATGACGACGCGCTGGATCTGGGCGTCGTCGACGCCGAAGAGCCGGAAATTCACGATCTGCAACTGCCTGATGACTTCGACCTGTCGCTATCGGACGATCTTGAAACCGCCCAGGCTACCGAGGCTTTTGCCTCCGAGATCGACGATGTCAACGCCGAACTGGATCGTCTTTCGGCGAACCTGGAACATCCGCCGATCGCCAAACCGTTTGAGGCGCCAAGCTTCACCGCCGATGACGCAATGTCGATGGATGATGAGCCAGACTTCGACTTCCTGTCGGGCACTGATGAAGCGGCGACCAAACTCGACCTGGCCCGTGCCTACATCGAGATGGAAGACAGCGACGGCGCCCGGGATATCCTTGATGAGGTGGTTGCCGAGGGTAACGCCACTCAAAAGGCCGAAGCCCAGGAAATGCTGGCGCGGTTGGCCTGACAGAACCCTGCCGCGCGCACGAATCATGTGGGACCGGCTTTAGCCGGGAAGACTCAGTAATGACCGATACTTTTCTATCGTCTGTCATATTGTCTTCCCGGCTAAAGCCGGTCCCACAGAGCAACCTGAACGCACCTTGTAGGTATTTGACAAAAACGGCCGCCGATGCGGCCGTTTCTGTTTATGTCCTGATCGGCCTGCGCATGGCGTCTTTTCTCGGCGGCCTTATAATGGCCGACTTTTCGATCTTCAACAGGCTGTGATTTCTTGGCGAACATAGATAACCCGGTAGCTGAAATGGCTGCCGAGGGCTTTTTCCGTATTGCGCTGGGCGTTGAATACAAAGGCTCGCGCTACTGCGGCTGGCAGCGTCAGGCTTCAGGCGTGCTGACGGTGCAGGAAACCCTGGAAGACGCCCTGTCCAAAGTCGCCGATTCGCCGGTCTCGCTGATGTGCGCCGGCCGCACCGACGCCGGGGTTCACGCCTGCGGTCAGGTGGTGCACTTCGATACCCAGGCTGAGCGCTCGATGAAAGCCTGGACCATGGGCGCCAATATCAATCTGCCCCATGACATCAGCGTGAGCTGGGCCAAGGTCATGCCTGCGCATTTCCACGCCCGTTTCAAGGCGATTGCCCGGCGGTATCGCTATGTGATCTACAACGACCAGATCCGTCCGGCGCACCTGAATCAGGAAATCACCTGGAATCACCGGCCGCTGGATGTGGAGCGCATGGCTCTGGCCGCAGAGTACCTGGTCGGTACCCATGACTTCAGCGCTTTCCGTGCCGGACAGTGCCAGGCCAAGTCGCCGATCAAGCAGTTGCATCACCTGCGGGTAACGCGCCACGGCAAGATGATCGTCCTCGACATTCGCGCCAATGCCTTCCTGCACCACATGGTGCGCAATATCGCCGGGGTGCTGATGACCATCGGTGCCGGTGAGCGCCCCATCGAGTGGGCCAGGGAAGTATTGGAAAGCAAGATACGCCGCACCGGCGGGGTCACGGCGCATCCCTTCGGCCTCTATCTGGTCCAGGTTGAATATCGTGACGAGTTTCCCCTGCCGGAGCGCTATATCGGGCCGCATTTCCTTACAGGTTTCGCCGAACTTGACGGCTGACGCCCGCACGAGCATTTGCTACCATCCCGGACTTCGCTGAAAGGCAGGAATCTGTGACATGTCAGCCGTTCGCAGCAAAATCTGCGGGATTACCCGCATAGAAGATGCATTGGCCGCCGTCGAGGCAGGTGCCGATGCCATCGGTTTTGTCTTCTATCCGCCAAGTCCGCGGGCTGTCACTGTGCAGCAGGCGCGGGCAATCATCGCCGCGTTGCCACCGTTTATCAGTACGGTCGGGTTGTTCGTCAACGCCAGTGCCTGTGAGTTGAACGAGACCCTGGATGCCGTTCCGCTGGATCTGTTGCAGTTCCACGGTGATGAAACGCCCGAACAATGCGTCGGCTATCACCGCCCGTTCATCAAAGCCCTGCGGGTGCAGGCCGGTGACGATATTGCAGCGGCTTGCCGGGCTTATCGCCAGGCCAGTGGCATTCTACTTGATGCCTATGTGCCCGGCGTGCCGGGCGGCACCGGAGAGTCTTTTGACTGGGCGCTGATTCCTCAAGGTCTGGAAAAGCCGATTATCCTGGCCGGTGGCCTGACTTCGGCTAATGTAGCCCAGGCCATCGCCCAGGTTCGCCCTTATGCCGTGGATGTCAGTGGCGGCGTGGAAAAATCCAGAGGCATCAAGGATCACGACAAGATTCGTGCATTCATGAGTGCGGTACACGGGGCTTGATGTGACGGCAGCGGTACTGCCGCCGTCCATAGCCTCACAGTTATTGGACCTGCTTTGGCCGGGAAGGGCGCCTTCCCGGCTTGAGCGGCCACACATTTGTTATGAATTTAGCTCAAGGGCATACGCAGGCGCCGAGTCGCCTGACGTTCTAGCCACCGGAACTGGAGAAAGAAAGCATGAGCAACTGGTTGGTAGACAAACTGATCCCTTCGATCATGCGTTCCGAGGTCAAGAAAAGCTCCGTCCCCGAAGGCCTCTGGCACAAATGCCCGTCCTGCGAGGCGGTGCTCTATCGTCCGGAACTGGAAAAGACCCTGGACGTCTGCCCCAAGTGCAACCACCACATGCGTATCGACGCACGTGCACGCCTGGACATCTTCCTTGATGCCGAAGGTCGTAACGAGCTGGGCGCCGATCTGGAGCCGGTGGATCGCCTGAAATTCCGCGACAGCAAGAAGTACAAGGACCGCCTCACCGCTGCACAGAAGCAGACCGGTGAAAAAGATGCCTTGATCTCCATGAGTGGCACCCTGTTGGGCATGCCGGTCGTGGCCAGCGCCTTCGAATTCTCGTTCATGGGCGGTTCCATGGGTGCCATCGTCGGTGAGCGCTTTGTTCAGGCCGCCAACTACGCACTGGAAAAGCGCTGCCCGATGATCTGCTTCGCAGCCTCCGGTGGCGCACGCATGCAGGAAGCGCTGATCTCCCTGATGCAGATGGCCAAGACTTCCGCCGTGCTGGCGCGTCTTCGTGAAGAAGGCCTGCCGTTCATTTCCGTGCTGACCGACCCGGTCTACGGTGGTGTTTCCGCCAGTCTGGCCATGCTTGGTGACGTGATTGTCGCCGAGCCCAAGGCACTGATCGGTTTCGCCGGCCCTCGCGTGATCGAGCAGACCGTTCGGGAAAAACTTCCGGAAGGCTTCCAGCGCAGTGAGTTCCTGCTGGAGCACGGCGCTATCGACATGATTATCCACCGTGCCGAGCTGCGCCCACGCCTGGGCAACCTGCTGGCGCAGCTGATGGACCTGCCGACGCCGAAGTTCGTTGCGCCTGTACTGGAACCGATCGTCGTTCCACCGGCCCCGGCCAACGTATGACGCCAGGATCCCTGGGGGACTGGCTGGCCTATCTGGAGCAATTGCATCCTTCGGCCATCGACATGGGCCTTGATCGCTCACGGCAGGTGGCGACTCAGCTTGGCCTGACTCGCCCGGCACCACGGGTGATCACGGTCACCGGCACCAACGGCAAGGGCTCGACCTGTGCTTTCGTTGCCGCGTTGCTGCGCGCCCAAGGCCTCAGGGTCGGCGTCTACAGCTCACCCCACCTGTTGCGCTATAACGAGCGTGTGCAGGTGCAGTGCGTCGAAGCCACCGATCTTGAGCTGTGCGATGCCTTCTCGGCCGTAGAAGCGGCCCGCGGCGATGTCACCCTGACCTATTTCGAAATGGGCACCCTGGCGGCTTTCTGGCTGTTCGAGCAGGCGGCACTGGATGCCGTGGTGCTGGAAGTGGGCCTGGGCGGTCGTCTGGATGCCGTGAACCTGATCGATGCCGATCTGGCGCTGGTCACCAGTATCGGCCTGGATCACGCCGATTGGCTGGGCGATACCCGCGAGTCCGTGGCTTTCGAAAAGGCCGGAATCTTCCGCGAAGGGCGTCCGGTGGTCTGTGGCGATCTCGATCCACCGCAACCGCTGCTGGCCCGGGCGGCCGAGCTGCATTGTCCGCTGTCGCTGCGCGGCAATGAGTTCGACCTGTCCATCAGCGCCAACAGTTGGCACTGGGCGGGGCGTGATGCAGCGGGGCAACTGGTCGAGCTGCATGACCTGCCGTTGCTCGACCTGCCCATGGAAAACGCCGCACTGGCCTTGCAGGCTTATCTGCTGCTCGACCTGCCGTGGCAAGCGGACGTGATTCGTACCGCGTTGCAGGCCACCCGGGTGACCGGTCGTCTGGAACGTCGCGTGGTGCACTGGCACGGCAAGACCCTGAATTTGCTGCTGGACGTGGGCCATAACGGTCATGCCGCGCAGTTTCTGGCTCGACGCCTGGCCCAGCGCCCCGTACCGGGCAAGCGTCTGGCGGTGTTCGGCCTGCTCGCCGACAAGGATCTGGACGGCGTGGTTGCCGAGTTGCACAACAGTATTCAGGACTGGGCAGTCGCCCCGTTACCCACATCGCGCAGTCGCCAGCCCGACGAACTTCAGGCGGCCTTGCAGAACCTTGGCGCAAACGTGACGTCATACCCCAGTGTTGCGCAGGCACTGCAAGCCCAGTGCGCGCACGCGACGGCCGATGACGAGATTTTGCTGTTCGGGTCTTTTTACTGCGTTTCCGAGGCCCTGGAATGGTTGACTCGGCACGCCACGGAGGAATCTGCAAATGGCCTTGCTGGATAAAGCCTACAAACAGCGCATGGTCGGCGCGCTGGTCCTGATCGCTATCGCGGTGATCTTTCTACCCATGCTGTTCTCGCGCCAGGATGAAGCCCGGCGGGTTCAGGTCGATGCGCCGGCCGCACCGCAGGCGCCAACGCTGCCTCAGGTAAAGGTCGAATCAGTGCCGGTTCCCGAGCAGCAGGCTTTGCCTCAAGAGCCTGTTCCGGAAGAAGACGCTGCGACGCCTGTGCCGGTGCCTTCGCCGACGCCAGCCAAGCCGGTTGTAACCGTCCCGGCGGCCAAGCCGACAGCGGTGGCCAGCGCGCCTGCCAAGCCGACACCTGCAGCGACGCCAGCACCTGCCAAGCCGGCAGCACCCGCAGCGCCGGCCGCTGAGCCAAGCCGGGTCGATGCCAATGGCTTGTCGGTCAGTTGGTCGGTGCAATTGGCCAGCCTGTCCAACCGGGCCAATGCCGACAACCTGCAGAAAACCCTGCGCACCCAGGGCTATAACGCCTACATCCGCACGTCGGACGGGGTCAACCGGGTATTCGTCGGACCGCTGATCGAGCGCGCCGAAGCCGATCGCCTGCGTGATCAGCTGGATAAACAGCAGAAGCTCAAGGGCATCGTCGTACGCTTCCAGCCTGAGCATAACTGAGACGAAAAGGCTCTAAATGCTGCCTGCCGGTAAATCCCTGCTTACCGGCAGGCTGGCGCTCTGCTAAAATGCGCCGCCTCATGGGTTAGCAGATTCCAACGTGCCATTTTCTCCGGTTGACTGGGCGATTCTCGGGGTAGTCATCATCTCGGCTCTGATCAGTCTCAAGCGCGGCTTCGTCAAAGAAGCTCTTTCGCTCGTGATCTGGATCGCCGCAGGTGCTGTTGCCTGGATGTTCGGTGCAAGCCTGTCGCAATACCTGGTCAATTACATCGAAACGCCATCACTGCGAGTGATGGCGGGTTGCTCTATTCTGTTCGTCGCCACCTTGCTGGTCGGCGCCATGGTCAATTATCTGATCGGCGAACTTATTCTTGTCACCGGGCTTTCCGGGACTGACCGTTTTCTCGGCATGGCTTTCGGCGCGGCGCGCGGAGGCCTGCTGGTCGTGGTGGCCATCGGGCTGTTGAGCCTGGGGCCGGTACAACAGGATCAATGGTGGCAACAGTCTCGGCTGGTGCCACAGTTTCTGATGGTCGCTGACTGGTCGAAAAACCTGATTCTCGGGATGTCCAGCAAGTGGCTCGCCAGCGGCATCAGCGTACCCGCTGATCTGCCGTTCAAGGATCACCTCCTGCCAGCGGCTACCACCGTACCGCAGGAAGTGCTCGGTAAATCCAGTTCCACTAAGTAGGGGTTGTGTCGCATGTGTGGCATCGTCGGTATCGTCGGTAAGTCGAACGTCAATCAGGCGCTGTATGACGCGCTCACCGTCCTCCAGCACCGCGGCCAGGACGCTGCCGGTATCGTAACCAGCCACGACGGCCGGTTATTCCTGCGCAAGGACAATGGCCTGGTCCGTGATGTGTTCCATCAGCGCCATATGCAGCGCCTGATCGGCCACATGGGCATCGGCCATGTACGCTATCCAACTGCGGGCAGCTCGACTTCGGCCGAAGCCCAGCCGTTCTACGTCAACTCGCCTTACGGCATCACATTGGCGCACAACGGTAACCTGACCAACGTCGAGCAACTGGCCAAGGAGATTTACGAATCTGACCTGCGCCACGTCAACACCAACTCCGACTCGGAAGTGTTGCTCAACGTCTTCGCCCATGAACTGGCCGTGCGCGGCAAGTTGCAGCCGACCGAAGAAGACATCTTCGCCGCCGTGACTGACGTGCATAAGCGTTGCCGTGGCGGTTACGCGGTCGTGGCGATGATTACCGGCTACGGTATCGTCGGCTTCCGTGACCCGGATGCCATCCGTCCGATCGTGTTCGGCCAGCGTCACACCGACGAAGGCGTCGAGTACATGATCGCCTCGGAAAGCGTGTCCCTGGACGTGCTTGGCTTCACCCTGATCCGCGACCTGGCGCCGGGCGAAGCGGTGTACATCACTGAGGATGGCAAGCTGCACACCCGTCAGTGCGCACCGAACCCGAAATACGCCCCGTGCATCTTCGAACACGTCTACCTGGCGCGTCCGGACTCGATCATCGACGGCATCTCGGTGTACAAGGCGCGTCTGCGCATGGGCGAGAAGCTGGCGGACAAGATCCTGCGCGAGCGTCCGGACCATGATATTGACGTGGTGATCCCGATTCCTGACACCAGCCGTACTGCGGCGCTGGAACTGGCCAACCACCTGGGCGTCAAGTTCCGCGAAGGTTTCGTCAAGAACCGCTACATCGGCCGCACCTTCATCATGCCCGGCCAGGCTGCGCGGAAAAAATCCGTTCGCCAGAAGCTCAACGCCATCGAGCTGGAATTCCGCGGCAAGAACGTGATGCTGGTGGATGACTCCATCGTGCGCGGCACCACCTGCAAGCAGATCATCCAGATGGCCCGCGAAGCTGGCGCCAAGAATGTCTATTTCTGCTCGGCAGCTCCTGCCGTGCGCTACCCGAACGTCTACGGCATCGATATGCCGAGTGCCCACGAACTGATCGCGCATAACCGCACGACCCAGGAAGTGGCGGATCTGATCGGTGCTGACTGGCTTATCTATCAGGACCTTCCTGACCTGATCGAAGCCGTCAGCGGCAGTAAGAAGATCAAGATCGATAACTTCGATTGCTCCGTGTTCGACGGCAAGTATGTGACCGGCGACATCGACGAGCATTACCTGCACAAGATCGAACAGGCGCGCAACGATGCCTCCAAGGTCAAGACCCAGGCCGTGAGCGCGATCATCGATCTGTACAACAACTGATTAGCAAGGAGGAGACGGCATGACTCAGGAATGGGATGCCGGTCGGCTGGACAGCGACCTTGAAGGCGTGGGTTTCGACACCCTCGCCGTGCGTGCGGGCCAACACCGCACGCCGGAAGGCGAACACAGCGATCCGATGTTCTTCACCTCCAGCTACGTTTTCCGTACGGCCGCCGACGCGGCCGCACGTTTTGCGGGTGAAGTACCGGGCAACGTCTATTCGCGCTATACCAACCCTACCGTGCGTTCCTTCGAGGAGCGCATCGCCGCCCTCGAAGGTGCCGAGCAAGCCGTGGCGACTGCCACCGGTATGGCGGCCATCATGGCCACGGTCATGAGCTTTTGCAGTGCGGGCGATCATGTTCTGGTGTCCCAGAGTGTGTTCGGTTCGACCATCAGCCTGTTCGAAAAGTACTTCAAGCGCTTTGGCGTGCAGGTCGACTACGTGCCGTTGGCCGAACTGGCTGGCTGGGACGCAGCGATCAAGCCCAATACCAAGCTGTTGTTCGCCGAATCGCCGTCCAACCCCCTGGCCGAGCTGGTGGATATCGCCGCGCTGGCCGAGATTGCCCATGCCAAGGGCGCGATGCTGGTCGTGGACAACTGTTTCTGCACCCCGGCCTTGCAGCAACCGCTGAAACTGGGTGCCGATATTGTCGTGCACTCGGCAACCAAGTTCATCGACGGCCAGGGCCGTTGCATGGGTGGCGTCGTCGCCGGTCGCAGCGAGCAGATGAAGGAAGTGGTGGGTTTCCTGCGCACTGCCGGGCCGACCCTCAGCCCGTTCAACGCCTGGATCTTCCTCAAAGGCCTGGAAACGCTCAACCTGCGCATGCGCGCCCACTGTGCCAGCGCCCTGGCCCTGGCCGAATGGCTGGAGCAGCAGGACGGCATCGAGAAGGTGCATTACGCCGGCCTCAAGAGCCATCCGCAGCATGCCCTGGCCCAGCGTCAGCAGAAGGGCTTCGGCGGGGTGCTTAGTTTTGAGGTCAAGGGCGGCAAAGACGGCGCCTGGCGCTTTATCGATGCGACCCGACTGATTTCCATCACCGCCAACCTGGGTGACAGCAAGACCACCATCACCCATCCGAGCACCACCTCCCATGGTCGTCTGTCGCCACAGGAACGTGAGGCGGCGGGCATTCGCGACAGCCTGATCCGCGTTGCGGTCGGTCTGGAAGATGTGGCCGATCTGCAGGCGGACCTGGCGCGTGGCCTGGCTGCGCTGTGAGTGACTGGGCGATGCAGGTCGCCAGTACCAGCAACGGTCGGGTTGCGCTAGTAACCGGCGCGGCCCGAGGCATCGGCCAGGGCATTGCCGCCTGGCTGATTGCCGAAGGCTGGCGCGTGGTGCTGGCCGACATCGATCGCCAGCGCGGTGCGACGGTGGCCGAGGTGCTCGGTGACAACGCGATGTTCGTCTACATGGACGTCGCCAATGAAGAGCAGGTCGCTGCCGGTGTGGCCGACGTGCTCGGCCAGTTCGGTCGGCTGGATGCCCTGGTCTGCAACGCGGCGGTCGCCGATCCCCACAACATCACGCTGGAAAGCCTCGATCTGGCCTACTGGAATCGTGTTCTGGCAATCAACCTGACCGGTCCCATGCTCCTGGCCAAGCATTGCGCGCCCTATTTGCGTGCCCATGGCGGCAGCATCGTCAATCTGGCATCGACCCGAGCGAGCCAGTCAGAAGCCGATACCGAGGCTTATGCGGCGAGCAAGGGCGGTCTCGTAGCCCTGACTCACGCGCTGGCCATCAGCCTTGGCCCGCAGGTTCGTGTCAACGCGGTCAGCCCCGGCTGGATCGACGCCCGGGATACCGCCCAGCGTCGCACCGAGCCGCTGTCTGACAGCGACCACGCCCAACATCCAGCCGGAAGAGTAGGGACGGCCGAAGACGTTGCTGCGATGGTGGCCTGGCTGCTGTCGAGAAATGCCGGGTTTGTCACCGGGCAGGAGTTTGTTGTTGATGGCGGGATGAGCAAGAAGATGATCTATGGCGAGTAGTCGCAAGCTTCAAGCTTCAAGCGGCAAGAGAAAGCAAAGGCGAACCGGTAGTTCGCCTTTTTTGCTTCTGGCGTGAAGCTTATCGCTGAAAGCTAAAAACTGGCTTTCTGAAAAAAACTTCAAGCAGGCTATTGACTTAGGTTCTCTACCTGCGTAAATTTCGCGGCCTCAGCGAAGCAAAGGGTGATTAGCTCAGCCGGGAGAGCAGCTGCCTTACAAGCAGCGGGTCGGCGGTTCGATCCCGTCATCACCCACCATTCGTTGAAAGTTGTTTGCTACACCGGACGAAAGTCCACCGACGCGCAGCGGTAGTTCAGTCGGTTAGAATACCGGCCTGTCACGCCGGGGGTCGCGGGTTCGAGTCCCGTCCGCTGCGCCATATTTGTACAGATTCGGTTCGCCGGGTCTGCGATTGAAAAGCCTGAAGGCGATTCGATCACGGGTTTTAAAGAAAGCAGCTTAACGGTTTGCTTTAAAGAGTTTCAAACGAACGCAAGTTCGAGCGATACGCAGCGGTAGTTCAGTCGGTTAGAATACCGGCCTGTCACGCCGGGGGTCGCGGGTTCGAGTCCCGTCCGCTGCGCCATACAAAGCTTCGAGGCCCTTGAACTCCTTGAAGCAACAAAGAAGCGACCTTATGGTCGCTTTTTTGTTGTCTGCGATTTAATGAATAGACGTTCGTTGGATTGGAACGCCACCTGTAGGAGCTGCCGAACGCTGCGAAAACGGTGTGACAGGTGGCACCATTCGCAGCCTTCGGCAGCTCCTGCAAATCCGTATTTGCAGGGTGCAGCGCGGCGCTCCTTTCATGAATGTATCGACATCCTTGCAAACTCTGCGTTGATCCTCAGCCTGTGTTGTTGCAGACTTACCCCCGTTTTCATGTCGGCTGCTTTGCCGACAGTTTTTCTCTCAGGATCGTCGATGTCTAAATTAATGTGCGTGCGTACTGCCTGCTGGGCTTCCATTTTCCTGGCTGCCGCTGGCTGTTCGTCGCAGAAGCAAGGCGTCTACGATCATGAAAACTTTGATGATGCCGGGACCTTTTCGCGCACTTATCCGGTGAGCGACAACGCTTCTTGCGAAGCCGCCCGTCGCGCCTTGCTCAGCCAGGGCTACATTATCACCAGTAGTGACCCGAAGATGATCAGCGGTCACAAGAGCTTCCAGCAGACCGGCGACACCCACATGGAAATCAGCTTCAACGTGGTCTGTGCCTCTGATGGCAGCGCGGATCAGCGTTCGAGCATGTTCGCCAACGCCTTGCAGGATCGCTATGCGCTGAAGAAGACCAATAGCTCGGCCAGTCTGGGTGTGGGTGTGCTGGGTTCGGTGTCGATGCCGATCGGTTCGACTGACGACTCCATGGTCAAGGTTGCCAGCGAGACCGTGGCCTCGCAGAAGTTTTACGACCGCTTTTTTGTCCTGGTGGAAAACTTCCTGCCGCCGGAAGCGAAGAAAGCTGCACACATTCCGGAAAAACCCAAGTCCGATGCTGGCGATCTGGGCATGCCTGAGCCGGTTGCCGCCGCTGCAGCGCCGGAAGCCAAGACCGTCGAGCCCAAGACTGTCGAAGTCAAACAGGCTGAACCCAAGGTTGCCGAACCCAAGCAGGCTGAGCAGAAAGTCTCCGAGCCAGTGGCCAATCCTGAGCCGACCGTCAGCGAGCCGATGCCGGCGCCTGTGGATCACGAGCCGGTGAAAGCCGAGACCACGATGCCAGAGACCGCGCCGGTTGAGCCAGTAAACCCGGCGCCATAATCCCTGTGTAGGGCTGGCGTTATGTGGGACCGGCTTCAGCCGGGAAGGCGTATCCTGGAGCATGAAGATGTATCGGATGTACCGGCCTCTTCCCGGCTGAAGCCGGTCCCACATGGGTATCGCTACTCCGCTCAGCCCAGAAACAACCGGTACGCCGGATTCTCGCTCTCATCCCAATACGGATAACCAATCTCGTCGAGTGCCGCCGCGATCAGGTCGCGCTCGTCCTCCGGCACCACCAACCCCGCAACCACCCGGCCATCCGCCGCGCCGTGGTTGCGGTAGTGGAACATCGAGATGGTCCAGCGCCCGCCCAGTTTATTCAGGAAGTTGAACAAGGCGCCCGGCCGCTCGGGGAATTCGAAGCGCAGCACCATCTCATCACTGACCCGCTCGGCATGGCCGCCGACCATATGGCGGATATGCAGCTTGGCCAGTTCGTTATCGGTCAGGTCCACCACCGGGAAGCCTTGCTCGGTCAGGCTCGAGATCAGCGCGCTGCGCGGGTCGGTGTCGGGATGGGTCTGCACGCCGACGAAGATATGGGCCTCGCGGATGGTGTGATAGCGGTAGTTGAACTCCGTGATCTGGCGTTTGCCCATGGCTTCGCAGAACGCCTTGAAGCTGCCCGGCCGTTCGGGGATGGTCACGGCGATGATTGCCTCGCGACCTTCGCCCAGCTCGGCGCGTTCGGCGACGTGACGCAGGCGGTCGAAGTTGACGTTGGCACCGGAGTCGATGGCCACCAGAGTCTGGCCGCTGATGCCGTAATGCTCGGTGTATTTCTTGATTCCGGCAACGCCCAATGCGCCGGCAGGTTCGGTGATCGAGCGGGTGTCGTCGTAGATGTCCTTGATCGCTGCGCAGATCTCGTCGGTGCTGACGGTGATCACTTCGTCGACATAGTGTTTGCAGATATCAAAAGTGTGCTGGCCGATCTGAGCCACCGCCACGCCATCAGCGAACAGCCCGACCTGCGGCAACACCACACGCTCGCCACAGGCCATGGCTTGTTGCAGGCAGTTGGAGTCGTCCGGTTCGACGCCGATCACCTTGATCTCCGGGCGCAGGTACTTCACGTATGCCGCAATACCGGCGATGAGACCGCCGCCACCGACCGGCACGAAGATCGCGTCAAGACGGCCGGGTTGCTGACGCAGGATCTCCATGGCCACCGTGCCTTGCCCGGCGATGGTGTCGGGGTCGTCATAGGGGTGAACGTAGACGTAGCCCTGCTCCTCGACCAGTTTCAGCGAGTAGGCCAGCGCCTCCGGGAAGGAGTCACCGTGCAGGACCGCGATGCCGCCGCGCGAGCGCACGCCTTCGACCTTGATCTCGGGGGTGGTCTTGGGCATCACGATGGTGGCTTTTACGCCCAACGTCTTGGCGGCCAATGCCAGGCCTTGCGCATGGTTGCCGGCCGACGCGGTAACTACGCCTCGGGCCAGTTCCTCAGGGCTCAACTGCGCCAGTTTGTTATAGGCGCCGCGAATCTTGAAGGAGAACACCGGTTGCAGGTCTTCGCGCTTGAGCAGCACCTGGTTGCCCAAACGTTCGGATAACTGGCGGGCACCTTGCAATGGGGTTTCCACGGCGACGTCGTAGACGCGGGAGGTGAGGATTTTGCGGACGTAGTGATTGAGCAGGTCGGTCATCGTGTCGTTCCTTGCTGCAAAACAACAGAGCACGACAGTGACGACGCGAGCGGGGCGATATGGGAAGAGAGAATGATCATGTCTGACTCCTGGTTCAGCGGTTTGGCCCAGGAGACAGAAGAAAAAACCCGCCTCTAGGGCGGGTTGGGTGCACGCGTCGGCTAACCCGCCATGACTGGAATGGCGGTAATAATAATCTGGCCGAAGAAATGCTTGGTTACGTTCATGACAAGAAGACTATTGCGGCGGTGACCTGAACGTCAAGCACATTGATTTCCAACGGCCATCGAGTTCCCGTCCTGCGCCTTCTGTCGTGCGCCGGTAAATATCCACCGGTTTATTCGTTTTCTGATAACTGCCGTCATTTTTATTTCACCAAGGCACTTTAGGGTGAAAGGCGTGGTCAGTGAATGGGACCCAATAATGGAAAACCGCCGGAGGGCATGAGAATGGACGAATACCAGGAAGAACTGCTTGAATTCCAAGCCTTTGAACTCGATCTGCCGGAACCGGCTGACGACGCTACCGAGTTGTAATCGGTAGCAGGATTTGCCCTGACGCTGCGCAGGGCCCCTGTAGGAGCTGCCGAAGGCTGCGAAAGCGGTGTCTCGGATGGCCCAACTCGCGGCCTGCGGCAGCTCCTGCAAGATCCCATTCCAAATCAGGACATGGGTATCTGGTCAATGACTCACCCCATCTGTCGCTGACCACGCCGAAACTCCCCCGGCGTCTGGCCGCTCCAGCGTTTGAACGCACGTTGAAAGGCCTCGGCCGAGGCAAACCCCAACAGATAAGCAATTTCTCCGAACGCCAGTTCCGTGTCGCGAATGTAGGTCATGGCCAGGTCGCGGCGCGTGTCATTGAGCAGGTCGCGAAAACCGGTGCCTTCATCCGCCAGTTTGCGGCGCAAGGTCCAGGTCGGCAGTTTCAGCCGCGCTGCGACTTCTTCCAGATCAGGTTCCCGTCCCCCGTTCAACAAAGGCCCCAACAACTGGGTGATGCGTTCGCGCAGGCTGCGGGTGCGAGTGCGTTGTTCAAGTTCTTTCTCGCATAGCTGCAACAGATGCCGCCAAGTGCTGGGGCAGTGGTCCGGGTTGCGCAGGGCGAGGCTGTGTTGATCCAGGCGCAACTGATTGCCCGCAGCGCCGAAGATCACTGGCGTGTCGCTCAAGTGGCTGTAGTCGGCGGCATAGTCCGGGGCTTCGAATTCGATTTCCAGGCGCCTGGCCAGCACGGTGCAGCCCGCCAGTATCGAGAGCTGGGTCAGCCAGCCGGCGAGGATCGAATCCACCACGAAGCGGTTGTAGGCGTTATACGGGCTGATGGAATAGAAACGCAGCCAGGCGCCGTCGGCATCTTCATCGAAACGCGACTGTCCGCGGTAGTTGGAGCCATACAGCGGTTCGAATCGAATCAGGGTGCGCGCCGCCTCGCGCACGTTTGGCGCCTGGGCGGCTGTCACCCCCGCCAGCCCGGCCTGGCCCAGACGACCGAACTGACCCATGCGCAGGCCCAGAGCCGGGTCGCCGGTCAGCTGTATGGCGGCATGGCCCAGACGCATGTAGCGCGGAATCGACAGCCGCGCCCCGGCCTCGGCCAGGCGGGCGGGGTCCAGGCCATATTGTTCGAGCAGGGGCAGCGGGTCCTGGCCATGACTGCGCACGGCAGCGGCCAGGCCGTCGATAAAGCCGACCGATAGATCCCCGAGACGAATGGAGGGGGCTTTCATCTGCACCTCCATCCCGTGGGAGCGAGGCTTGCCCGCGAAGAGGCCGGTACATTCAGCGCATTTTTTGCGCCTGACAGAACCCCTTCGCGGGCAAGCCACGCTCCCACAGACTTGCGCAGGGCATTCATAACCAGATATTGATCAAACGAGCACCATGAGCCGTCGGGCTGTCCGGCAAGGGTTCACTGACGTTCTGCCCGGCATGGCTGGCAAAGCTGTAGCCGGAACTGCCCTGATCCCAGAATTGTCCGCGCATGAACACGCTGATGCTGGCCCTGGCGTTGCTCTGGTATTCCCGGCCGCTCAGGGTCAGGCGCTGCCAGGCCTGGCCCTCGCTGACTTGCAGGGGGTTGAGCCCGATGCTGCTGACGGTCATTGGGTGGTGCGAGCCTCCCCAGGGTTTGTTCCAGCGATCATTACCGATCACCAGTGCCGGTATGGCGATGAGCTCCACGCCTTGCTGATTGAGTACCTTGTAGTTGCGCGGATACCAGCTGTCACTGCCGATCAGCACGCCCAGGCGCCCGGCCGGGGTGTCGATCACATGCAGCGGCGCGCCGTCGGCGGGACGGATGTAGCCGCGCTGATGGTTGGCCGGTGACAACTGCCGTTGCGGCTGACCAATGGGCAGGCCGTCGCTGCCGAAGGTGACGCTGCTGTTGAACAGTGGACCATTGCCGATTTGCAACTGACCATTTTCCACCGACGGTTCCGGCAGGACGATGGAGCCGGCGACCAGGGTGACGCCGAATTCCCTGGCCAGTCCACCGAACAGACTCTGATAATCCCGGGCCATGGTTTCGGCCTTCATGCGCATATGGGCATCGTCCAGGCGGTTGCCGCCTTTGGCCTTGAACACGGCGTTGATGAAGCGCCAGGGGTGGCTCAGAGCCAGCCAGGTCATGGCTTCCTGGATAGTTTGTGCCTGATACAACTGATTCCTTTCGCCGCTGGCCAGCAGCCAGGTGCCGATATGCTCCGGCAGCACGACGATGGTTTTTGAGTTGATCAGCCCCTGATCCCGCGCCTGTTGCAGGTAGGCCGAGAGCTTGCGATGCAGGCGCTCGGTACTCTGGTAATCGGCAGGGAAGAGCTCCGGCTGGATGCCGAGCAGATTGCCGCGGTCGCCGGGCTGGCCTTCATTGACCACCAGATGGATGCGCAGATCCGACAGATAGTGGCCGACCGGGCGGTCGCCGATCCAGATGGCATAGCCGACGAGGAGGGCTACCAGCGCCAGGGCGATGAATAGACCCAGAAGTTTGCGCATGGGCTGATCGCTACAAAGCATGACTTTGCGTTGAGGGTTTGGCTCAAAGGCTACGGCAAAACAAGGGCTTATCCAACGATTTTGCAGAGGCAGGCGGATTTTTTGCGCACAGGCAGCTGAAAAGTCCGCGCATTTGCTATTAAGTGCTGAATTTTGCCGCCACCGACGAGTCTACGTGCATCAACTTGCAAAGAAGCTGCGCATGAAACGGGCGGCAATCAACTGCTTTATCCTGCTGCCGGGTGCGCTGCTGACAGGCATCTTTCCACTCTTTCGTTAAACAGGATCTGCTTATGACTTGGCTTTCCGATCCCCTCATCTGGGCCTCGCTGGCCCAGATCATTGTCATTGACCTGCTGTTGGGCGGTGATAACGCCGTAGTCATTGCCATGGCCTGCCAGCGCCTGCCCAAGGAGCTACAGACCAAGGCGATTTATGGCGGGATGCTGGGCGCCATTGTCTTGCGCATCATCATGCTGTTCTTCGCCCTGCATCTGCTGGCCCTGCCGTTCCTCAAGGTAGTCGGCGCGATTGCCTTGCTGTGGATCGGCATCAAACTGGTGGCCAATCAGGAAGAAGGCGATGACGAACTGGACGGCGGCACCCGCCTGTGGACAGCGATCAAGACGGTGATCATCGCCGATGTGGTCATGTCTCTGGATAACGTTTTGGCGGTGGCTGCGGCCGGTGACGGCAACCTTTATCTGGTTGCCGCCGGGGTGCTGATCAGCATTCCGATCATCGTCATGGGGAGCCGACTGGTGTTGGCAGCCATGGAGCGTGCCAGTTGGCTGGTGCTGGTGGGCGGCGGGTTGATCGGCTGGATTGCCGGGGGCATGGCCGCCAGTGACCCTACCATTGTGCCGTATCTGCCAGCGGTCGCCTGGCTGCACTGGGCGGCCAGTGGCGCGGCGGCGGTTATCGTGGTGCTGGCGGGGCTTTGGCTGGGGCGGCGCAGGGAAGCGGCGCACGAAGCTTCAGCGCAAAACGAATAAAACCAAACAGCGCAACGAGCGTCGCGCTGTTTCGTTCAAGCACTGGTTTTAATTCAGGAGGTCCATTGCTCGCCGCCCGGCCAGTCCTTGGTCGGGATGTCGCTGATGGTGCCGTCCTTGACGCCATCGATGCCGTAGCGCTCGATGGAGCCACCGAGTACCTGGGCGAAGTCATCGGCCTTGGCCTGCTGCTGACCTTCCTTGACCAGCCCCGGAATGATCGCGCCGAGCACGGCCACCCCCGCACCGAGAAAGCCCAGCACGCCCGCCGCGCTGGCCAGGGCCGGGAGAAATCTCGGCAGGTTGGCGCCTAACAACCCCAGGCCACCTTCGACCGTCGAAGCGGCACCCGCCATCACCCCCAGAGAACCGGCAGTAATACCGAAGCCGCCGGTCAGTTTGTCGCCGCGACGAATCGCCTGCACGCCGTCGAAAATCCCGTAGGCCCCGGCAGCGATACCGGCCAGGCCGCCCAGGCCCTTGGCGCCTTCCTCAAAGTTCTTCGAGATGATCTTGGCATTCTTGTCGTCCTTGACGTTGCCCTTGATCTGGTCGAGCAAATCGCTGGGCAGTTTGCCGGTCTTCATATCGTCCAGTGATTGCTCGCCGTTCTTGATCGCTTTGTCCAGGTACTGCTGGTAGGCCTTGGTGCCGCCTTCGGTGAGAACGGTGGCGGTCTGAATCGAGCCGGTGGTGATATCGACGATATTGCGCGGGGTCAGCTTGCCCGCGCTCTGGGCGCCACGGGCGATGGTCATGCCCGCCAGGAACAGACCGCTGACGCCGTGCAGGGTGCCGCTGGCGTAGGCGCCCTTGGCGTCGCCGCTGAGGTCGAACATGTCGAGCTTGTTCATCTTGTCCAGGGCCTTGGTGCCCTGGCGGAACATGTCCCAATTGCCACGGAAACCGGCCAATACCTGATCGGTGGTGGCCACGCTACCGTCCTGGTTCATCAGCAGTTCCGGAGACTCCTGGCGCACCTGCTCGATCAGCTTGCGCACTTTGTCTTCGTCGAGGTCCGCGCCGCCGTCCTTGCCGAACGCGGTTTTCATATCGTCGAAGGTCGCGCCATCGAACGCGTGTTCCTGGACGATGCTGGAGAAGTTGTCGTTAAGCTGTTTATCAAACTGGCCGGTGAACGCCGGGTCCAGGGTCGCGTTGTACAACGCCACTTCCATGCTGAAGGCGCTGGCGGCGGCTTCCGGGGTCTCGGTCTTGAGCAGTTCGCGCAGACGCTCGCCGGAGGCCAGCGAGTCCTTGTAGTGGGCCTTGAATTCCTCGCTGTGGGACGACTTGCCCACTGCCGCCTGGATCTCGGCGGCATTGTCGATACCCAGCATCGACTGCATGCTCTGGGCGGTGGCGTAGAAGTGGGTCAGCGCCTCGGTCTGATTGGTCTTGCCGTCCTTGGTGGCAGCGTCCCAGGCCTGGTCCAGGGCCTTGCCGGACTTGATCTGCTCTTCGTAGGTCTTGGTTACCGCATCCTTGAGACCGGGGCTGGATTCGAACAGCGCCTGCATGGCCTTGTCGCCGTTGTCCTTGAGGTAGTTGGCCGTGGCCTCGTCGTTTTGCAGGAGGCTGATGTGGTCGTTTATATCCTGTAACACCTTGTCCGGCTCCCAGAACGCGCCGGAGCCGTTGGCAATCGCCACCTTGCCGTAGTCGTCGCCCCACATCCCGGCGTTGGCGCCATCGACCACCAGTTTTTGTGCGTTTTGCAGATCAAGCAACACGGCGGCCTTTTCCTCGGCCGTGTAGTTCTCGGGGTGTTCGAACACGTCCTTGCCCAGCTTGCTGGTGTCGACTTTGCTAGTGAGGTTGCCCGAGACCACGCTCGACAGAAGGCTGGTCAGACCGGTGGCATCGGCCGGGGCAGTGTTCTTCAACCAATTCTGGATATCGGCTTTACTGGCCTGGCCATCGGGGTGGTCGGCCAACGGGCTGCCTGCGGTGTCGAGCATCTTGAAGGCGCCCGGCTGCGACCAGAAGTCCAGGGCTTCTTTCTCTTCGCCGCTAAGTTGTGGGTTGGCGTCCTTGTAGTCCTTGATGTTCTGCTCGGTCAGCGCGCCGTCTGCCCCGGTCTTGCCACGGATCGAGTCGTAGTTCTGTTCAAGGATGGCGGCATAGCGGGCAATCTGTTTCGAGCCGTCGTCGGCATCGGGTTTGGCCTTGAGGAAGTCTTTGTAACTGGTGATATCCTCGCTGGCCTGGGCCTTGGGTAGCGACTCGAAGCCGTACTTGCCGAAATCCTGCAGGCGGCCTGCCTCGGTGCCATGCCGTGCTTCACCGCTTTTGGTAAAGCCATCGACGCTGCTGTTGGACACTTCATCGCCGCTGAGCACTTTGCCGTTTTCGTCGTAGCCGACGACCCGATCAAGTACCTGGCTGGCGCGGAAGGCAGCATCAGGATCGTTCTCGAAATCACCCACCTGCGCCTTGAGCGCATCTTTCACGCCGCTCTGGTTGCCGAGATTTTTCAGCAGCGGATTTGCATCAATGACGTACTTGGCCGAGCGCTTGTCGTCCTCTGGCAGTTCCCAGACGATCCCTGCGTTCTCGCCGGCCTTGCGCGCTTGAGCGTCGCTGCCGACATTGGCGGGGCTTTTCAACTCGCCCTTGAGATTGTCGAAACCGTATTTGCCGAAGTCCTGCAGGCGACCGGCCTCGGTTCCGTGCCGGGCTTCGTGATGACTGGTGAAACCATCGACCTTACCGTTGCCGACTTCATTACCGGCTACGCGGTTACCGCTTTCGTCCAATTGCTCGATATGTTCCAGCACTTGTTTCGCGCGGTAAGCCGCATTGGGGTCCGTTTCGTAATCCCCGACACGTTCCTTGAGTTTGTCTTTCACACCGCTCTGATTACCCAGGTTCTTCAACAGCGGCGTGTCGTCGATGATGTCTTGTGCCGAGCGCTTGTCGCCTTCGGGCAATTGCCATTCGATACCGGCATCCTTGGCCTTGGCACGTTCGACCGAGTCGCCCCATTGCTCCTTGGATTTGCTGATGACATCCGTGATGAGTTTGGGCAGATCGATGATTGCGAGGGACATATCCTTGCTCCTGTAACAATTGTGTAAATACATCAGTCCCAGATAGCATTTGCGCAAAATACTTGCCCGCGCGCCTGTCTATTCAAGCCGGGCAGTTGCAATAAGCTATATGAACGAGTAGTGAAGGAATGACCCTATCAGCCGCTCTATGACGGTTAATGTTGCGCCAGGTTATTTTCACAACGTTTCACAACTGGCCAAATTAATGGGTATGGCGAAGAGGGAGGTAAAACGACAGAAAGATTTCCAGCAGGTTTCAATAACGGTTGTTTACTGTATGTATGTGGATAAAGGCAAAGCGATATCGCTGGCGCGCCGTGGCTGCTCCATACCCATGGTCTGTACGGGCTGAAGCAGTGTTGAATCTGTTGTCGATTTTAGTCGGTGCTTAACAAAATAAAGTGGCTGTTGAAAATATTCGGTCGATTGAAAAATATATTTTTCTTGCAGTGTTGTAAATTGTATGGAGGTATAAGTGCTTGATAGTAATAAACCGTTTTATTGATTAATAAAATCAATTTCAATGTTGTTTCTTGTGATTGAAGATAGGCCATCTTCACACGGTATTAATAATCAAACACCTCGGTCCTTATGGCGAAGGCCACTTGGGTGACCTGCCAGCCCTGCCGGTAAGTGCCAGCGGTGCCGCCGATTACGTGTAGGAGCTGCCGAAGGCTGCGAAAGCGGTATCTGGTGAATCCATTCGCAGCCTTCGGCAGCTCCTGCAGGACCGTGTTTACAATTTCTCTTTGCGGCTATGGCTGAGGGAAAGCAGGGATTTTACTCTCAGCTTTAATGCAGGCGAGGTGTTGTGCCAGAAACACTGCGGCGCCTGATTCGCGGGTAAGCCTGGCTCCAATGGGCTGCATGATCCTGTGGGAGCGTGGCTTGCCCGCGAAGAACGATAACGCGCTGCCTCTATAATCTGCACTGCACACTATAATCAATAACTTGTCACTTTCAGTCATTGAGCGCGACCCGCAGGCTCTTTACTGTTGGCGACATGAACGGGATACAGGTGCTGTACCCGAATAATCGACGGACCCCCATTGAGGCGTCCGCATTTCCGTGATGATGCATGAGGGACTCTGTAATGGCTGCTGCTCACTATCCGCATCTGCTGGCCCCGCTGGACCTGGGTTTCACCACGCTGCGCAACCGTACCCTGATGGGCTCGATGCACACCGGCCTGGAAGAGAAACCCGGTGGTTTCGAGCGCATGGCGGCGTATTTTGCCGAGCGTGCCCGTGGCGGTGTCGGCCTGATGGTGACTGGCGGTATTGCGCCCAACGACGAGGGCGGGGTGTATGCCGGTGCGGCCAAGCTGACCAACAGTGAAGAGGCGGACAAGCACCGTATCGTCACCCAGGCCGTACACGAGGCCGGTGGCAAGATCTGCATGCAGATTCTTCACGCCGGACGTTATGCCTACAGCCCCAAGCAGGTCGCGCCGAGTGCGATTCAGGCGCCGATCAACCCGTTCAAGCCCCGGGAGCTGGACGAAGAGGGCATCGAGAAGCAGATCGCCGACTTCGTCACCTGTTCCAGCCTGGCCCAGAGCGCGGGCTACGATGGCGTCGAGATCATGGGCTCGGAAGGTTATTTCATTAACCAGTTCCTCGCCGCCCACACCAACCACCGCACCGATCGCTGGGGTGGCAGCTACGAAAACCGCATGCGCCTGCCTCTGGAAATTGTTCGCCGGGTGCGCGAAGCCGTTGGCCCGAATTTCATCATTATCTTCCGTCTGTCGATGCTCGATCTGGTCGAGGGCGGCAGCGTCTGGGAAGAAATCGTGGAGCTGGCCCAGGCCATCGAGAAGGCTGGCGCGACCCTGATCAATACCGGTATCGGCTGGCACGAAGCGCGGATTCCAACTATCGCCACCAAGGTGCCGCGTGCGGCTTTCACCAAGGTCACGGCCAAGCTGCGCGGCTCGGTGGGCATTCCGCTGATCACCACCAACCGTATCAATACCCCGGAAATCGCCGAGCAGGTGCTCAGCGAAGGCGACGCCGACATGGTGTCCATGGCCCGGCCATTCCTCGCCGACGCCGATTTCGTCAACAAGGCCGCCGCCGGGCGTAGCGATGAAATCAATACCTGCATCGGCTGCAACCAGGCCTGCCTGGACCACACCTTCGGCGGCAAGCTGACCAGTTGCCTGGTCAACCCCCGTGCCTGCCACGAGACCGAGCTCAACTACATCGCCACGCGGCAGATCAAGGAAATCGCCGTGGTCGGCGCCGGGCCTGCCGGTCTGGCGGCTGCCACTGTGGCGGCAGAACGCGGGCATAAGGTCACGCTGTTCGATTCCGCCAGCGAAATCGGCGGGCAGTTCAACGTCGCCAAGCGCGTACCGGGCAAGGAAGAGTTCTTCGAGACCCTGCGCTACTTCGGTCGCAAGCTGCAAACCACTGGCGTCGAGCTGCGTCTGAACACCCGTGTTGCCGTGCAGGACCTGCTGGCCGGCGGTTATGACGAAGTCATCCTTGCCACCGGTATCGCTCCGCGTACCCCGGCGATTCCCGGCATCGATAACGCCAAGGTGCTGAGCTACCTGGATGTGATCCTTGAGCGCAAGCCCGTGGGCAAAACCGTTGCTGTGATCGGCGCGGGCGGCATCGGCTTCGACGTTTCGGAATTCCTCGTCGATCAGGGGCAGGTCTCCACCAGCCTCAATCGCGCCGAGTTCTGGAAAGAGTGGGGCATCGACGGTGCCTTGCAGGCGCGCGGTGGCGTGGCCGGAATCAAGGCCCACCCCCATGCGCCAGCACGTCAGGTATTCCTGCTGCAGCGCAAGGCTTCCAAGGTCGGTGACGGCCTGGGCAAAACCACCGGCTGGATCCATCGCACTGGCCTGAAGAACAAACAGGTACAGATGCTCAACAGCGTCGAATACCTGAAGATCGACGACGCAGGGCTGCATATCCGCATCGGCGAGGGCGAAGAGAAGCTGCTGCCGGTGGATAACATCGTCATCTGCGCCGGCCAGGACCCGCTGCGCGAACTGTATGACGGCCTGGTCGCGGGCGGGCAGAGTGTGCATCTGATCGGCGGCGCTGATGTCGCGGCGGAGCTGGATGCCAAGCGCGCGATCAATCAGGGGTCGCGATTGGCGGCTGAGCTCTAAAAGAGCCTCAAAATCGCTGCTTTTGTGGGACTGGCTTTAGCCGGGAAGGCGTCATTGCTGAGCAAGTGAATGCTGCGGATGTCCCGGCCCCTTCCCGGCTAAAGCCGGTCCCACAACAAGATCGCATTGCAATTCACAGGGATCGCGGCTGTTAGAATACCGCTCATGCCCCTGACTCTCCCTTACTGGCAACCCCATGCCCCTCTGCAACCTCTCACTTTGCCCTGGCTGCAACACGCAGGCGTCGAGGTAGCGGTCTTGCGCCTGGACCTGATCGATCCGCTGATCAGCGGCAACAAATGGTTCAAGCTCAAGCATCACTTGCACGCTGCCATGCAGGCGGGAGCGGAAGGGGTGATCAGCCTGGGCGGTGCTCATTCCAATCATTTGCATGCCCTTGCGGCGGCGGGCAAGCGTTTTGGCTTTGTCACGGTGGGGCTGTTGCGTGGCCATGAGCAAATCACTCCCACGGTGCTCGACCTGCAACGTTTCGGTATGCACCTGCACTGGCTGGGTTATGGTGGTTATCGCGAGCGTCATCAACCCGGTTTCTGGCAGCCCTGGCAGCAGGCATATCCAGGCTTCTATCCCATCCCCGAAGGCGGTGGAGGTTTGCCGGGAGCATTGGGCTGCGCTGACTTGCTGACCATGGTCCGTGAACAATTGCCCGCGCTGGGCTGGCGCGACTATGACGGCTGGTGGCTGGCCGCCGGGACCGGCACCACTCTGGCCGGGCTGCTATTGGCCGAGGCCGGTGCGCGCCCTGTGTATGGCGCCATGGCGGTGCCGGATGATCACGGTGTGGCGCAGAATGTGGCGGCGATTGTGGGGGACGGTGAGTTCCAATTGATCGATGCCAGCCGAGGCGGCTTCGCCAAAGTCGATGCCGAGTTGCTGGGTTTTATCGCCGACAGCGAAGCGCAAGGCGGCATCCCGCTGGAGCCGCTGTATACCGGCAAGGCCCTGCTCGCACTGCGCGAACAGATTAACGCCGGGCAATTCAGCCACGGCACCCGTTTGATCTTCGTGCATACCGGCGGCCTGCAGGGGCGGCGTGGTTTGCGCCTGTAACGGCGGCACTGGCACGAATCCTGCGCATTTCCCTCGATATCGGTCGGTCCTGACTATGCGGATGACACTTCTGGACTGAAGCGTTTCATGCACTGTCTCGATAATCGAAAAGAATTGCGATTCAATCAAGGCGAGGTGCCCATGACCCACCCGGCAATCGAGCAGGTCGATCCTGCCACTCTGAGAAAAGTCATAGTTGCTGCCGCTATCGGTAACTTTGTCGAATGGTTCGACTTCGCGGTCTACGGATTTTTGGCCACCGCCATCGCCCAACAATTCTTCCCCAGTACCGATGCCAGCGCCGGTCTGTTGAAGACCTTTGCGGTGTTTGCCGTGGCCTTTGCTTTCCGGCCGCTGGGCGGGGTGTTTTTCGGCATGCTCGGCGACAAGGTCGGGCGCAAGAAAACCCTGGCTTTCACCATTTTGCTGATGGCTGGGGCCACGACCCTGATCGGTCTGTTGCCCACTTACGCGGCCATTGGCGTCATGGCGCCGATCCTGCTGACGTTGATTCGCTGTGCTCAAGGCTTCTCAGCCGGTGGCGAATATGCTGGGGCCTGCGCCTATCTGATGGAGCACGCGCCGCAGCACAAGCGCGCCTGGTATGGCAGTTTCGTGCCGGTCTCGACCTTCTCTGCGTTCGCTGCGGCGGCCATCATGGCCTACGCCCTCGACGCATCGCTGTCGCCTGAAGCCATGAGCAGCTGGGGCTGGCGTCTGCCGTTCCTGATCGCCGCGCCCTTGGGTCTGGTCGGGTTGTACTTGCGCTGGCGTCTGGGTGAGACCCCGGCGTTCCAGGCGGTGGCCGAGGAAGACGCCGTGGCCCACTCGCCACTCAAGGACACCTTGCGCAACCACGGCGCCGCGATCTGCTGCCTCGGTGCTTTCGTGTCCCTGACGGCGCTGTCCTTCTATATGTTCACCACTTACTTCGCCACTTACCTGCAAGTTGCCGGGGGCCTGAGTCGCGCCACGGCCTTGCTGGTATCGTTGATCGCCCTGGTGTTTGCCGCCGCGATCTGCCCGCTGGCCGGGGCCTACTCGGACCGGGTCGGGCGGCGCATGACGGTGCTGAGTACCTGCGTGCTGTTGATTGTGGTGGTCTATCCGTCCTTCCTCATGGCCAGCTCCGGCTCGTTCGTGGCTTCGATCATCGGCGTAATGCTGCTGGCCATTGGCGCAGTGTTGTGCGGCGTGGTCACGGCGGCGCTGCTCTCGGAAACCTTCCCGACCCGCACCCGCTACACCGCGTCGGCCATCACCTACAACATGGCCTACACCATCTTTGGCGGCACTGCGCCGCTGATGGCCACCTGGCTGATCAGCACCACGGGCAGCAATCTTTCGCCGGCGTTCTACCTGATCGTCATTGCCCTGCTGGCCCTGGCTGGCGGCATGGCACTGCCGGAGACCTCGAAGATTTCCCTGCATGACATTCCTTCTGGGGAGAAGGGGGCCGCGGTCGGTTCTGCGGCCTGACCAGAGGTTGCAAGGAATTCTGTGGGACCGGCTTTAGCCGGGAAAGGGTCAGTGCGTTCGGCGAAGATCTTTGATCTTTACTACCGCTTTCCCGGCTAAAGCCGGTCCCACCAAAGGCTTCGCTCGTGTGGCACTTGTCATGTCTTGCAACAAAAAAAGACATAAGCACCCCAAAAAATGGCACATTGGCGGGCCTTGTGCCGATGCTACTGCCTGAGTCATCCGCCAAGGTCCTACCCTTGCTCGACGGATGAATTTCCATGGCGCTCAGCAGTACAACAGCCGGGGCGAGCCCGGCCGCGACGACTCCGCAAAGCAGCCCGTTAGTGCTGCGCATCATTGGTGCCGTTGCCCTGGCACACCTGGTCAATGACCTTATCCAGTCGGTATTGCCGTCTATCTACCCGATGCTCAAGGCCAATTACGACCTGAGTTTCACCCAGATCGGCCTGATTACCCTGACCTTTCAGATCACCGCCTCGGTGCTGCAACCCTGGGTCGGTTACTACACCGACCGCCATCCCAATCCGCTGGTGCTGCCGGTGGGTTCGATCTGCACCCTGATCGGCATCATGATGATGTCCATGGTCGGCAGCTTCCCGATGATCCTGCTGGCGGCGGCGCTGATCGGTATCGGTTCCTCGACTTTCCACCCGGAAGCATCGCGTATCGCCCGGCTGGCCTCGGGCGGACGTTTTGGTCTGGCGCAATCGACCTTCCAGGTTGGCGGTAACAGCGGCTCGGCCCTCGGGCCCTTGTTGGCGGCGGCGATCATCATTCCGTTCGGTCAGGATCATGTGGCCTGGTTTGGCCTCATTGCGCTGTTCTCCCTGGGCCTGCTGTATGTCATCAGCCGCTGGTATCGCAGCCATCTTGCGCTGTTCAAGCTCAAGGCCGGGCAAGCGGCTACCCACGGGCTGTCGAAGACGCGGGTTTGGGCTTCCCTGGGCATCCTGGCGTTCCTGGTGTTCTCCAAGTTCTTCTACATGACCAGCATCACCAGTTATTTCACCTTTTACCTGATCGAAAAGTTCGATCTGTCGGTGGCGTCTTCGCAGCTGCATCTGTTCCTGTTCCTCGGCGCCGTGGCCGCCGGCACCTTCTTTGGCGGGCCGATTGGCGACAAGATCGGGCGCAAAGCAGTGATCTGGTTCTCGATTCTCGGCGCGGCGCCTTTCACTCTGGCCATGCCCTACGCCGATCTGTTCTGGACCAGCGTCCTCAGTGTGATCATCGGCTTTATCCTGGCTTCGGCGTTTTCCGCCATCGTGGTCTTCGCTCAGGAACTGATGCCGGGGAATGTCGGCATGATCGCCGGGATTTTCTTCGGTCTGATGTTCGGCTTCGGCGGCATCGGCGCGGCGCTGCTGGGTTATCTGGCCGACAGCCATGGCATCAACTTCGTCTACACACTCTGCTCGTTCCTGCCGTTGCTCGGGATTCTGGCGATCTTCCTTCCGAGAACCCATAAATGATCATTACCGCGACGCTGATTTTCCTGCTGACCATCATCCTGGTGATCTGGCAGCCCAAGGGGCTGGGCGTGGGCTGGAGCGCGGTGTTCGGCGCGGTACTGGCATTGCTCAGTGGCGTTGTGCACCTCAGTGATATCCCGCTGGTGTGGCATATCATTTGGAACGCCACGGGCACCTTTATCGCCCTGATCATCATCAGCCTGCTGCTGGACGAGGCCGGGTTTTTCGCCTGGGCCGCCCTGCATGTGGCGCGCTGGGGGAAAGGCGGTGGGCGGCGGTTGTTTGCCTTTATCGTCCTGCTCGGCGCGCTGGTGGCGGCACTGTTCGCCAATGACGGCGCGGTGCTGATCCTCACGCCTATCGTCATCGCCATGCTGCTGGCCCTGCGCTTTTCCAAGGCGACGACCCTGGCGTTCGTCATGGCCGCCGGGTTTATTGTCGATACGGCGAGCCTGCCACTGGTGGTGTCGAACCTGGTCAATATCGTCAGCGCCGACTACTTCAAGATCGGCTTCAATCGCTATGCCGCCGTGATGGTGCCGGTGAACCTGGTCAGCGTGGCGGCGAGCCTGGGCATCCTGATGTGGTTTTATCGCCGGGATATTCCGGCCAGCTACGATCCGCAGCAGTTGGATGAGCCCTCATCGGCAATCAAGGATCGACCGACCTTCATCGCCGGTTGGTGGGTGCTGGTGATCCTGCTGGCTGGTTGCTTTGCCCTGGAGCCCCTGGGAATTCCCATCAGCGCCATTTCGGCGGTGTGTGCGGCGTTGCTGCTGGGCATCGCGGCCAAGGGTCACAAGATTGCCACACGCAAGGTCCTGCGCGAGGCGCCATGGCAGATTGTGATTTTCTCCCTGGGCATGTACCTGGTGGTCTACGGCCTGCGCAATGCCGGGCTGACCGATTATCTGGCGACACTGCTCGACCGCTTTGCCGAGCACGGCGTATGGGGCGCGGCCATGGGCACCGGGGTGCTGACGGCGTTGTTGGCGTCGGTGATGAACAATCTGCCCACGGTGCTGATCGGCCTGCTGTCCATCGACGCCAGCCATGCGGTCGGCCCGGTGCAGGAAGCGATGATCTACGCCAACGTCATCGGCAGCGACCTGGGGCCGAAAATTACCCCCATCGGCAGCCTCGCGACGTTGCTGTGGCTGCATGTGCTGGAGCGCAAGGGCATTCATATCGGCTGGGGTTATTACTTCCGGGTCGGCATCGTTCTGACCGTGCCGGTGCTGTTGCTCACACTGGCGGCGCTGGCATTGCGACTGAGCTGGTAGCGGTGCTGGTGTCGCCGAGGTTGGGCCAGATATCGGCAACCAGAAACAGACGCTCGGCCTCGTCCCAGCTGCCGTCGGCATTAGGCACCAGGCGCACCAGCAATTGCGCCGGGGCCAGCGGGTCGAGCTGCTCCAGCCAATGCTGCAACTGCTGATCGCTCCAGGCCTCAGGGTAATGCGCGGGCGCCAGCCAGGCATGCCGGGGCAGGGGCTGCCAGCGCCCGGCGGGGCTTTGCGCGCTAAATGCCGACCAGTCGCGCTGATGCAGCCAACGGCCCTTGAGGTGTTGGCCATGCACCCCGGCTGGCGACTGCGCACAGTTCGGCCACGGATACAGCAAATAGCCGCCCAGCCACAGCTCGGCGCTGAAGGTGTCCACGCCCAGCCCGGCCAGCACGGCGCGGCTTTCCGGGCGAGCGGAAATCGGCAATTGGTGCTGGCTCAGATGATCCAGCTTGCGATCCAGACGATCATTGCAGCCGGGGCCCAGCCATTGCGCCGGGTCCTGGCCGTCACCCTGCTGCGGGCCGAGATAGAGCTTGATTGCCAGTTCGACGTGATGCACGCCCTCGCCATCGCGCAGCAGCATGTCCAGTTCGCCCAAGGTATGACCGTCCAGACGAATCGGCAGGTTGGCGGCGATCATCTCCACACCGGGAGCGTGCTGCACGGCAAACTGCCACAACCGCTCGTAATACACCCCCAGGCGCCGCGTCGCGCCCAGGGCCAGCCAGTCGAGCAGGGCGCTGGCGTCGCGGTCCAGAGCCCGCAGGAAGTCCGCCAGCCGCTCCGGCGCCTGCACCCAGTCACTGCCGCTCAAGGGGTGGCGCTGCGGCCACGGCGTCTGCGCCAGCATCGGCGGCGCAAGGATGACCCAAGCCAGGTCGCGAACCTCGGGCAGGCGCAACTGACGGGGCAGATCGATCAGGTTCGGAAATAGAGTCATGGGTCGAGAATAGCGGGTATCGGGAGGCGGGGTGTGGAAAGCCTTCGGACTGCGGCTGTCAGGTTCAATGCGATGGCTCATGGGTAATCCCCATTCTTCGCATAGGGCTGTGCCTTGGCTTCTTGCGCAAGAAAAATCTGCCTGGGCAACTTGAACCCACGCAGCTTGAGCAACGCCAACGGCCCCGCACCCAGCTCAGTGCGCAGATGCCAGGTCAGGTTGAGGCCGTCGGGGGCGGTGATTTCCACGCGGTAGCGGCTGTCGCCGTCGTCCAGTGTGGTCACCTGAGCTTTTTCCAGCAGACGGATCAGGCCCCAGGTGCCGGCGAAGTCGCCGTACAGGCGCTCGCAGGCCCTGACTGTGGCGCGGATCGGCGACCCAGCGATTGCCCTCCTTGCGCACCACGCCGCTCAACTGCTGTTGCAGAAACTGCTCGATACGCCCGGAGTCGGCGCGGATCAGTTGCCCGAGCATGGGCAGCGAGGCATCGCTATTGGTCGCGGCGAAGGGATAGCGACTGGCGAAAGCGTTGTTCCAGTGATCGACAATTGCCCGCTGCCATTGCTGATTCAGCGCCCGGGCCGAAGGTTGCAGCACGTGCTGCCAGGCCTGGTCCAGGGGCTGCACGAACAGGGTCTGGCCGATGCTGCCCCACTCGGCGCCGAGGCTGGCGGCGATCAGGTTGGCGTAGGCCTGGGTGTCGGTCAGCTCGACGCTATTGCCCTGAAACACGTTCTGCGCCAGGGCCTGGCTGACGGCCTGGGGATCGGTTGCCTGGCTGATCTGTTGCAGCTTCAGGCGGACCCGTGTCACTTGGGTGAGGAAGGCTTGCAGGCTCAGGCTGTCGTTGCCTTTGCTGTCCGGATCGGTGCCCAGCAGGGCCAGCAAGGGGCCGAAGGTGGCGTCCAGCGGGCCGCTCGGGCTCTGGGCCAGTTGATCGATGGCCGGAAGCTTGTTCTTGGCGATGAGTTGTTGCGCCGACTGCATCAGGGAGTCGGTCAAGGCCTGGCTGCGAGCCCCGGCGCGGCCCTGATACGCCAGGGCATTGACCAAGGCAATCAACGGCGACTGACGCACATCGCTCATCATCGTCAGTTGGTCGATGACTTCACCGAGGCTATCGGTCCGGTGCCAACGCAGGCTATTGAGAAAATCCAGCCAGACGCCGCTGTAGTCCTGAAAATAGCGCTCAGTCAGACGCTGCTTGAGCATCGCCGGGGTCAACTCCACCGCCAACTCGCCGGGCGTATCGCTGAGCACCCAGTCGATTTCCTCACGCCGCGCTTCGGCAATCTCATCGATGGATCGACGCACCTGGCCTTCCCAGGCCTGACGGGTAAATACGCCCGGCACACTGGCCGTGGTGGAAAACAGCGTCCAGGCCTCGGTGTCGCCAACCATCTGCCGCAGGTTCAGGTCAGGGAATTGATTGGCGCTGCGGTCGAGCACCTGCTGGTACAAGGTAGCCTCGGCATTGCGCTGACCCAACTGGCCGAGAAGGATCTGCCGGACCTTGGCGATCAGCACGGGATCGGCGTCGATGCGCCAGTCCGGATGGGCAGGTAATTGTTCGACGTAGAACTGCCAGAGGTTGGGTTTTAGTCCATCCCGTACGGGGGCGCTGTTGCTCATGGCTTTTACCAGAAAGGCGCTGTCGGCCTTGTGCGGCTGCGCCATCATCAGATAGGCCTTCAACGGCTCATAGGCATGCCGCGCCGCCTCGGCCCGCTCCGGACTGCCGGGTTTAAGCGCGACCAACTCACGCAGCTGGCCTTGCAGATGGGCGACCATGGGGTCGCGAATCAGCCGGGAATTAGCCTCGACATAACGCGGCCACAGGGCGTCGAGGAGGATATCGTTTTTACTCAGGCCGAAACGCAGGTGCCACGGCGTGCCGTTTTGCGCGCGGTAGTCCAGGCGGGCGACTTCGTGGGCCAGGTTATGGAGGGCCAGGATTTGCTCGTGTGGGGTTTGTGCCTGTTGCAGGGCGGTCAGGGTGTTTTGCTCTTGGAGGATAAGCGCACGGTTGCCGTTGAAGGACAGCAGCAGGCCGATGGACGAGACCAGAGCAAGAACAAGAAACAGCACGTAGGCAATCCGTAGCGGATGGGCGCCCAGCCAGCGAATACGGGCGCGCTTGTCAGCCAGCACACCCTCCTGGCGAACAGGGCCAATGCCACGAAAAAAACCAGTTTCATTGTTTACCTTCGACGCTCAGGCGGATGGCTTGTAACTTTCGAAAGTTCGGGTGCCAGCGGCCATCTGCGAAGATGCTGCCATCCGGGTAAGTGAAACGGGTATAGTTGCCTTTTTTCTTGACTTTAGGCCCTGCGGAATAAAGAACGAAGTCGGAGTGAAGTATAGGCTCGAAATAAATTTTCCGTGCTTGCAATGCCTCATAGAACAGGTAAATATTGCCCTCGCCCGCTAAGCTTACAGTTTTTTTGTATACCCCCAAAAACTCTTCATCAACCCAAGGATAATAATCTTTCTTTATAGTCAAATCTCCATCAACTTCTATCGGAAAGCCTGAGCTCCTCGATGCCCGATTTTGATCAAACTTGACTACCACACCGCCCCCCGCACCATAGGTGACGTTCTCGCCAAAGCGTTCGGGATTCGCGTAAGCGACACCAAACATGATATTGCTCAGATGCCACTGGCAGGCGCCGCCGCCTTCCATCGGCAACTTAGCCGAGTAGAGATCGCTGTGCCCTTCACGTTGTAGTTGTACATTAACGGGATGGTAGCCCTCCAGTTCGATACGTTGACCGCTGGCGCCGTGCGCGATGTATTTGCAAATCGGCGAGCGATACATTGCCTCCACTGTTTCCGGTTCAAGTTCCTTGGGGACTTTCACGGTCACCGTCATCTGCTCGCTGTCTGCCGGCGGTGAGAGGCTGCGGTCCTTGGCGCATCCGCTCAGACTGGCGAACAGGGCGAATAAAACAACGGGCATTCTATGGGTCATGATTTTGTCCTTTATGCACTTACCGGCTTAACCGTAGGTTTTCTCGAAATAAGCCTTGGGGTCGCCCACGGCATCAAAACGCTGTAACGCCTCGGTGCCGCCCTCGGCCTGCGAGGTAATGCGCAAGGCCTGGCCCAACTGGTTGTGCAAGTCGAGAAACTGGCGAGTAATAGCGTATTCGTCCTCGGGAATACGCCCGTAGTACTCCTTCATTTGTTGTTCGAATATTTGCCGTATCTTCTGCCGCTCCAGTATCGGCTCGCGCTCAGGGCGGATCGATTCCAGCAGCTGGTTATGGAGATAGGGCTGGTACTCCGACATAAAGTGATTGCCGATACCCGCCACCCGGCCCGGTTTGGCATTGGTATGGGGTGGGAAGAAGCGCGTCCGGCTTTCCGCGCGCAACGACTTATGGAAACGCTGCTGCTCTTCCTTGGCCTGTTGGCTGGCTTCCTCGCTCAAGCTGGGGACCAGAAAGAGCTTGGCCTGTTTCGGCAAACGATAGGCAATGGTGTTGTGATAGGGCGCACCGAGCCCGTCCTTGTTCTGATACGCCGCGTAGGACGATCCTCGATCCGCCATATGTTGCACAGTCCGGTAGAGCGCGGCGATTTCGCCGTGATGGCAGAAGGGATCGTTGTACTTGAATAGCGGGCTGGTGATCAGTTGAAGCAGCGACCAGGTAAAACCCAAGGTCGTGTCCACCGGGCCATAGAGGTCGTACAGGTAATTATCCAGCTCAGCCTCAGGCGGCACGCTGGGGATGGTGTCGGTGTCATTGACATGGCGGTAATGCCACAGCTCGCTCAGGGACTGCATGGCCTTGAGGGTAAAGGTGCGTGGCATGCCATAGGTATATAACAAGGGGTCCTTGTCTTTCAGGGCTGCCGCGTGAATCAGGCCGAGGGCACCGCCAAGACTGTGGCCACAGATGAACAACTCCTTTTCCCGAACCGCTTCAGGAATGGTGTCACCCAAATCTTTGGCATAGATCCGTCGTGCCACTTCATACGCATCCCGGAAGCCCAGGTGGACAAGGCCCTGCGGGGTCAGGTCGGGGCACGGTACCTTGGGTTCACAATTGGCTGGTACTTGCGGTTTTACAGGGCGGAAAGTAAGGTCCGTCGCCAAATCAGCGAAGGGCAAGCCCATCTCGGTTCCCCGCCACCCCACTAGCACCTGAGCGGCACTGATGGCATAGAATAGTTGCGTATCTCCTTCCGGCGGATCGGCCTTTTGCGTATCCAGCATAAGCGCCTCGGTATAACGCTGACTGAAAGGCACATCGGTGACTACGCATGGCCAGTCTTGGCCGTTGTCCCATACCCGTGGCGTGCGAGACAGGTCCATGCACTGCTGGAGAAAAAACTCTTCGGCCGAGCCACGTTCTCTCTCGGACTCTTTGCTGTACGCCAGAATGCTCATTAACCCCAGGTTGTAAGCATTGGCCAGGCTGTATTCCTGCTGGTGATGCAAGACCAGCGACCAAGCACGAAGCGGGCAGATTTCCAGCACGTGACGGCGATCCAGGTCGTCGCCACTGAAGGTGAAGCCTTTAAAGTCCGGGTCCGGGAAGTGAAACGCCGGGGGCTGTTTCGGGTCCGGCGATGGCGGGTCGAAGTCCGGCAATTTGTCGCAGAGCTGGCCGATACGCAGGTAGTGGTAAAGATAAGCCTTTGCATTGGCCTGCTCTTCGATGGGAGAGAAACGTTTAGGTTGCGGGCCATACAGCGGCGTGCGCTCCCCCACCCCGGGCCGGGGTGGCTCTGGTCGTATGGCACGTAGACGGCGAGTTTGCAGTATCTCTGCGAGGGGATCGGCTGCCAGCAATAAGGTGATAGCCAGCGGGTGCAAATTTTCGATGCGGATCACACCTTGGGCATCGCTCTGCCCTTTGTATTCCGGCACGTAGTTGGCACAAGTGGCTTCATTGGTTGCCCGGTAGGGGATGTTTGCCAACGGCTCGCCCCGCTCATCCAATAACTGAAATTCAATCCAGTGTTTGATCGGCGCAACGTCACAAATGACGTCCTTGGTTGTACCGAGAGTATCCGTACGATGAAGTGTATCGTCCATATCGATCCTTAATAACGGCATGCGTAGTGTTTAAAAATTCGGCGAATGTTTATTCAGCCAGCCCGGAATTTTATTTCTAAATAAAATCGAGAAAAACTTGATCGTTTCAGAAAGCAACAACAGACCGAGCAAATATCCAATCGAACTCAAAGCACACGCTTCGGCCAGCCATGGGATAAATACCAAAGAAGGCACGGAAAGTAACAGCCGAAGTGGCGTCTGAATATAGACGAGGCCGGGCGAGAAATGAGAACCCCGGAAAAACAGGATCATCGAAACGACAATCGATACGTTCAAAGCAAACGAGAGCGCGAACAGCATCGCCGGGGCAACCCCTTGCTCTAGTGATAACAACATGAAGGACTGCATATCGTCATACAAAGGAATTCTGCCTTGGGAAATATTGACATAGAAAAAATGAACGACATATATAAAGTCCATCATCCCCCAAAACCAAAAAATCGATCTTATTTTCATTTATCATCATCCTTTTTCTCATAGACGATATCGGTGGTAACAGGCTGCCAATACCAAGCGCTACCTTTAATAGCCCAAGCATCACTACCTTCAAGATAGGTTTGAGTTAACCGTCTGATTACACCGTACTTATGAATAACCGATTGAGCTTTTACAGCCTCTTCCGCATCCTCCGGCAAGGGCTTCCATTGCTGGACCTTGTCACGTTTAGTGTTCTGGTAATCCTTGCCTTCCGAACCAAAAAGCCGTCCCTCGTCAGCCATGGATGTCAGACGATTAAGGGCCATGATGGCTGTGTTTTTCAGACCGTGATAATCGTGCTCAATAGTCACCCAGCATCCCGGACCGGATTCGAGTGTTTTATCCGGAAATTCGACCTTCAAGCCCCCTGGTAACAAGGTATGAATATTCATCGTCTGACCATTCTTGTCAGTCACGCCCTTGAATACCTCCCCTTGTTGGGTCGTGGCCCGATAACGGGTGAATGGCATCGCTGCGCGAGTGTCATCGCTCAATGTGTATCCAGCGGAATACCCTCCCGGTATCGGCGTAACCGGCGTATCAAGACTCGCCCCATCCAGTTTTTGTACATTGGCGCCCTTGAGATAAACATTGCCCGGCGCGCCTATCTCGATCTCGCCGCCCTTCAAGCGGATATAAGCGCCGCCGCAATTGAGCACCAACTCCTCAGGCGCGCTGATTTCAACGCGCCCTGCCACGCTTTCAATCTTGATATCGGTTTTCGCCAGCGCGTGCAGGCTGTTACCCAGAGCGTGTAATTCGACCTTGCCTTGGGCAGCCTTGAGTTGCATATCTCCCTTGTCAGCGACCACGCTGACAGCACCGTCTGCGGTTGCGGTGATATCGCGCCCGGCGCTGATATCGGTGTTATGCGCGGCCATGACGCCGACACTTTCGCCGCCAGAGGCGATGCAGACAGTTTCAGGGCTGAGCAGCCCGATTCCGGCCGGGGCATGCACCAGCACGCCCGATTTGGCCAAGTCACTCAAAGCTTCAACCAACTGCTCCTGACTGGCGGTGTCGCTAGCCGTGGCCTGAACCTTGTTGGCGGCAGTGGCCAGCGAGCGAGCCAGGGATAGAGCGCTTTCCAGTTGCACGATAGCGGCGGCCATATCGAGTTGCCGCCCCTGGGCCTTGGCCTGCTTATCCGCACTGATAAACACACCCTTGCCACCACGAATCGCGCCCCAGCCATCGCTGCGCAGCTCAAACCCTTCGCCGCGCTTTTTCTTCTCGGCATCGACCAGATGCCCGAGATTGAGCTGGCTCTTGCCGCTGTACTCGGTGCTGAGCTTGACGTGCTCTTCACCGCGCCGATCTTCCATGCGCAGTTTGTTGTTGGCCGGCGTGCGCAGGACGTTGCGGGTGTAGTCGCGTTTGCCCAGGGTGACGTGGTCGGGGTGTTTGTTGTCATGCAGGGCGTGGGCGATGTAGGGGCGGTCGATATCGCCTTGTTCGAAGGCCACCGCCACTTCGGTGCCGCAGATCAGCGGCAGGTGCAGGCCGTGGGTGTCACCGGCGTAGGGCCGGGCCAGGCGCAGCCACATACTTTCCCAGCCGGGTTTCCAGGTGTCGCGGTCGAACAGGAAGTTGACCTTGTAGCGGCCTTCCATGTCGATATGGCCGTAGGGGTCGTTGGCGCGGGTGCTGGCGACTCGCGCAGGGACAGTGCCGGCGATTTGGGGTTTGGGCAGCAGCGGTGGGCGAAAGCAGATGTCTTCCGCATAGGGCATGGCCTGGAAGGTCACTTCCAGGCTGCGGTCGCGGGCGGCGGTGAGTGTTACCTGGGTAATCACTGCGCCGGGCTTGAAGGCGTCGAGGGCGTTGTCGGTGATCTTGAGGATCTGCGCCGGGGCCAGGGTCGCCAGGCTGCTGATACCGCTGAGGCGGGTCTGGTCGTTGAGGTAGCGTTCGTGACGCAGGCGCGCGTAGAAGAAGCCGCTTTCACTTTGCAGGTCTTCGTCCTTGGCCAGTTTGTCGCCGAGTACGCTGTAGGGTTCGCCGTATTGGTAGGCCTCACCGTAGGTGGTGGGATCGCCACGGGTCTGGTCCACTTCGCCATCAAGCCAGGCACGGGCATCGCGGTGATGGTAGGCGCGAAAGTTGATGGCTTTTTCGACGACCTGATGCTGGGTCTGCAGGGCCCAGACGCTGTCCTGATCGCTGTCGCTGAGGCCCGAAGGCGGCAGGTTGGGCAATCGATACGCGGCCTGATGTAGTGACGCTGGTCGTCGTGGAACTCCACCACGTCGATCTTCAGGCGCGCGTCACGGGTGAGGCGATACCAGATGCCGACCTCGGCCAGCAGGCGCGAAATGAACGCCAGGTCGCTTTCGTTGTATTGCATGACCTGTTCACGCTGGGGGTAGTCGCGCACCAGACTGAAGAGAAAGTCCTGGCCCTCGAAGTCGTGGCGGCTGCGCAGGACACTTTCAACGATCTGCGGCACGGACTGCTGTTGGTAGATGCGAAACTGTTTGCCCTTGCCGAGCAGGGCCAGGCGTGGCTGCACGGTGACTTCATAGCGGGCTTCGTCGCGGGAACTGGACAGGCGTTTGAAGTCCGTGATCATGCCGTGCAGGGTGCGCAGGGGCCCTTCGGGAACGATGTCGGACGAGCTAAGCCGTTTTTTCGTAAACGTGGCAGGCATCCGGTGCAGAGTGAAATCGGCGCGTTTGCCGAGGATGCGGTCCACGGCGATGTCCTGCTCGGGGCAGGTAAATTCCACTACATATTTGTAGGGTTCGCTCAGTTGCTCCGTGCCTGAGAAGGCGAGGACGTCGAGGGTGGCGTCGAGGCCTTTGACGCGGAGTGTGTGGCGGGTGTGGTCGAAGAAGATGCGTGAAGGCGTGGACATGGCAGTCATCCAGGTGCAAGAGCATGCTGATTAAGGCAAGTAAGGCTTTTATCAAACGGCTAACAGTGTTTTTTCACAGGTGGCCCAACTCAAATTATTAGTAGTTAGTGAGAGCCAGCCCCTTGTTCGACGCGCTCAATAGACGGCCTATCGCGAAGGCTTTAACGATTATTGAAATAGTTCGAGTGTGGTAATTAACTGCGCGTTGCGAGGGCGACATTGATTTATTGCTGAGTGGAAATCTATAGGTGCTGCTGAATTAAAGATCAGCCTTACATTGATTTCGGAAAACTCCTACATATATGGCTTTATAATGTAATTAAATAAACTGTTACTTCATTCTAATGTTTTGTTACTCAAGTCGAATAAGCCGAGGTACTCAAGAGTTCAGATGGTTATGCGTCTCAATCGTAACTGCGTGCTGGCGTTCCCTCATTCCCGGTTTGCCGCTGGGTCGGGCTTTCGCCCATAATCGATTTCTTTAGCCTCATCGAATATCCGCAGGAGCCCCATGGAGCAATTTCGCAATATCGGCATTATCGGCCGCCTGGGCAGTGTCCAGGTGCTCGATACGGTTCGCCGACTCAAGAGGTTCCTGCTCGAACGGCACCTGCATGTGATCCTTGAAGAGACCATCGCCGAAGTGCTGCCCGGCCACGGCCTGCAGGTCTCTTCGCGCAAGATGCTCGGTGAAGTCTGCGACCTGGTCATCGTCGTCGGCGGCGATGGCAGCCTGCTGGGCGCGGCGCGGGCCCTGGCCAAGCACAATGTGCCGGTGCTGGGGATCAACCGTGGCAGCCTGGGTTTCCTCACCGACATTCGCCCCGATGAGCTCGAGCTCAAGTGCGGCGAGGTGCTGGACGGCCACTATCTGGTGGAGAACCGCTTCCTGCTCCAGGCCGAAGTACGCCGTCACGGCGAGGCCATTGGTCAGGGCGACGCCCTCAATGACGTGGTGCTGCACCCCGGCAAGTCGACGCGGATGATCGAGTTCGAGATCTATATCGACGGCCAGTTCGTCTGCAGCCAGAAGGCCGACGGCCTGATCGTCGCGACCCCTACCGGTTCCACCGCCTACGCGCTGTCGGCGGGCGGGCCGATCATGCATCCCAAGCTCGATGCCATTGTGATTGTGCCGATGTACCCCCATACCCTGTCCGGGCGGCCGATTGTGGTCGACGGCAACAGTGAGCTGAAGATTGTGGTGTCCAAGGACATGACGATTTATCCACAGGTGTCCTGTGACGGCCAGAACCACTTTACCTGCGCACCGGGCGATACGGTCACGGTGAGCAAGAAGCCGCAGAAACTGCGGTTGATCCATCCTCTCGATCACAACTATTACGAAGTCTGTCGCACCAAGCTTGGCTGGGGCAGCCGACTTGGTGGTGGAGGCGACTGATGCTTGATCCGGCGCGAAGCTACGACTTGATTGGTGACGTGCATGGTTGTGCCCATACCCTTGAGCAATTGCTCGCGGACATGGGCTATCGGCTCCAGAACGGAGTCTGGCGGCATGCTTCGCGCATGGCGGTGTTCGTCGGTGACATCATCGACCGCGGCCCGCGCATCCGTGAAGCGCTGCATATCGTTCGCAATATGGTCGAGGCCGGCCAGGCGTATTGCATCATGGGCAACCATGAATTCAACGCCCTGGGCTGGATGACCCCGGCGCTCCCCGAGACCGGCAAACAGTTCGTGCGTGAGCATACGCCGCGTCACGCCCGCCTGTTGGGCGAGACCCTGGCGCAGTTCGAGCCTTACCCTGACGAGTGGCTGGACTTCATCAACTGGTTCTACGAGCTGCCGTTGTATATCGACGCCGAGCGCTTCCGCGTGGTCCACGCCTGCTGGGACGCCAACCTGATCGAACCGTTGCGCGGGTTGCATGGCAACGGCTGCATCGACAAGCATTTCGTCCAGGCCTCGGCCGAGGCGGGCAGTTTTGCCAGTGCGGTGTTCGACCGCCTGCTGCGCGGCACCGACATGCGCCTGCCCCACGGTATGACCCTGACCGGTGGCGACGGCCTGACCCGCGCCTTTTTCCGTACCAAATTCTGGGAAGACGACCCGCAGACCTACGGCGACGTGGTGTTCCAACCGGACGCTTTGCCCGAAGGCGTGGCCAAGACGCCGCTTTCCAGCACCGAGAAAAACGCCTTGCTGCGCTATGGCATGGACGAACCGCTGTTGTTCGTCGGCCATTATTGGCGCAGTGGAATTCCCGCGCCGATCCGGCCCAACCTGGCCTGCCTGGATTACAGCGCCGTGCTCTACGGCAAACTGGTCGCCTACCGGCTGGATCAGGAAACCTCTATCGACCCGGGCAAGTTTGTCTGGGTCGATGTGCAACGTCCCGAGGCGGTTTGATGAACCCTGTTGCTGTCTTTCGCCTGCCATTGACCACTGATCTGAGTGGCTTCGTCAGTCTGTTGCACCGTTTGAATGTGCCCCATCGCGTCAGCGAAGAGGGCGGCGAGCAAGTGCTCTGGGTGCCCGACGCGCCTTCGCTGGTAGACGACGTACGTACCCTGTATGAACGTTATCCCCAGGGCGATCCCCAGGCCGAACTGCCTCAGGGCAGCAAGGCCCCGCTGTTGACCCGGCACGCAAGTTTCATTCAGCAGATACGCAATAGCCCGATGACCTCCTTCGTGTTGCTGCTGTGCCTGATCGTCGGCGGCGTGACCCTGCTCGGTGACAATCTGCAGGCGATACGCTGGCTGACCTTCATGGACTTCCACGTCATGGGCGACCAGGCCTATTTTGTGCCTCTGGCCGACAGCCTGGCGGCAGGGCAGTGGTGGCGTATCGTCACGCCGATGCTGATCCATTTCGGCATCCTCCATCTGGCGATGAATGCCCTGTGGTTCTGGGAGCTGGGGCGGCGCATCGAGCTGCGCCAGGGCGCCTGGCATCTGTTGGGCCTGACCCTGGTATTCAGTGCTGTGTCCAACTATGTGCAATACGCCTGGAGCGGTCCCAACCTGTTTGGTGGCCTGTCCGGCGTGCTTTACGCGTTGCTCGGACATTGCTGGATCTACCAGATGCTAGCGCCCAATCCGGTCTATCGCATGCCCCGTGGCGTGTTGGTGATGATGCTGGTGTGGCTGGGCCTGTGCATGTCGGGGCTGGTCAGTGCCATAGGGTTCGGCGAGATCGCCAACGGCGCCCATGTCGGCGGCCTGATCATCGGTTGTGTTACGGGTCTGCTCGGCGGGGTAATTGCCCGCTTTAAGCGCTAAACTGCCGCCCATATTTTTTGGAGAGCCTTATGTCCTCTTTTATCGAAATGATTGAAAACATCACCCCGGACATCTACGAGAGCCTCAAGCTGGCGATCGAGATCGGTAAATGGTCCGATGGCCGCAAGCTGAGCCAGGAACAGCGCGAGCTGTCCATGCAGGCCATGATCGCCTGGGAAATGCACAACCTGCCGGAAGACCAGCGTACCGGCTACATGGGCGCCCAGGAGTGTGCATCGAAGTCCATTACCGTGCCGAATATCCTGTTCAAGTCGGATGCCATCCATTGATCGAGATTGGCCGCGGTGCAGTCAACAAAATGTCAGCGCGTCTTGAGACGCCGCTGGTGCAGTACGGTTTTCGCCTGGGTGACAGCGAGTTTGCGGTCAACCCGTTGATCGGCCAGCAGGTCCGCCTGGAATACCTCGGCGCCATCCATTGCAGCCATTGCGGGCGCAAGACCAAATCCAGCTATAGCCAGGGCTATTGCTTCCCGTGCATGCAGAAACTGGCGCAGTGCGACATCTGCATCATGAGCCCGGAAAAGTGCCATCACGCTGCGGGCACCTGCCGCGACCCGGCGTGGGGCGAGCAGTTCTGCATGACCGATCACATCGTCTATCTGGCCAATTCGTCAGGCGTCAAAGTCGGTATCACCCGTTCGACCCAGTTGCCGACCCGCTGGCTCGACCAGGGCGCCAGCCAGGCGTTGCCGATCCTGCGCGTGGCTACCCGCCAGCAGTCCGGCTTCGTCGAAGACCTGCTGCGCACCCAGGTGGCCGATCGCACCAACTGGCGCGCGCTGCTCAAGGGCGACGCCGAGCCGGTGGACCTGGTCGCCATCCGTGAGCAACTGTTCGACAGCTGCGCCGAAGGTCTGGCCGGTCTGCAAGAACGATTCGGTCTGCAAGCCATCCAATTGCTGCATGACGCCGAGCCGGTGGAGATTCGTTACCCGGTCGAGGCCTATCCGACCAAGATCGTCAGCTTCAACCTGGACAAGAACCCAATCGCCGAAGGCACGCTGCTGGGCATCAAGGGCCAGTACCTGATCTTCGATACCGGGGTCATCAATATTCGTAAGTACACGGCCTATCAACTGGCCGTGCATCAGTAGAAGGAACGCCTCATGCGCACCGAACAGCCGAAAATGATCTACCTGAAGGATTATCAGGCGCCCGAGTACCTCATCGATGAGACGCACCTGACTTTCGAGTTGTTCGACGACCACTCGCTGGTGCACACGCAACTGATCATGCGCCGCAACCCGGCCCGTGGTGGTGGCCTGCCGCCGCTGGTGCTGGACGGCCAGCAACTGGAGCTGCTGTGCGTGCGCCTGGACGATGTCGAGCTGACGTCGGCTGACTACCAGTTGACCCCGGATCACCTGACCATTCAGCCCAAGACCGTGCGTTTCGTCATCGACAGCACGGTGCGCATCCACCCGGAAACCAACACCGCTCTGGAAGGCTTGTACAAGTCCAGCGGCATGTTCTGCACCCAGTGTGAGGCCGAGGGTTTCCGCAAGATCACCTATTACCTCGACCGCCCGGACGTGATGAGCAAGTTCACCACCACGGTCAGTGCCGACAAGCACAACTTCCCGGTGCTGCTGTCCAACGGCAACCCGATTGCCAGCGGCCCCGGCGACGAAGGCCGGCACTGGGCAACCTGGCAGGACCCATTCATGAAGCCGGCCTACCTGTTCGCCCTGGTGGCTGGTGACCTGTGGTGTGTGGAGGACACCTTCACCACCATGAGCCAGCGCAACGTCACCCTGCGTATCTACGTCGAGCCGGAAAATATCGACAAGTGCCAGCACGCGATGGACAGCCTAAAGAAGTCCATGCGCTGGGACGAAGAAACCTATGGCCGTGAATACGACCTGGATATTTTCATGATCGTGGCCGTCAACGACTTCAACATGGGCGCCATGGAGAACAAGGGCCTCAATATCTTCAACTCCAGCGCCGTACTGGCCCGGGCCGAAACCGCCACCGACGCCGCGCACCAGCGGGTTGAGGCCATCGTCGCCCACGAATACTTCCACAACTGGTCGGGCAACCGCGTGACCTGCCGCGACTGGTTCCAGCTTTCGCTCAAGGAAGGCTTCACCGTGTACCGCGATGCCGGTTTCTCGGCGGACATGAACTCGGCTACGGTCAAGCGCATCCAGGACGTCGCCTACCTGCGCACCCATCAGTTCGCCGAAGACGCGGGCCCCATGGCCCACGCCGTGCGCCCGGACAGCTTTATCGAGATCTCCAACTTCTACACCCTGACCGTGTACGAAAAGGGCTCGGAAGTCGTCGGCATGATCCGTACCCTGTTGGGCGGCGAAGGCTTCCGCAAGGGCAGCGACCTGTATTTCCAGCGTCACGACGGCCAGGCCGTGACCTGTGACGATTTCATCAAGGCCATGGAAGACGCCAACGGCGTCGACCTGACCCAGTTCAAGCGCTGGTACAGCCAGGCCGGCACGCCACGTCTGGCGGTGAGCGAGTCCTACGACGCTGCAGCCAAAACCTACAGCCTGACCTTCCGCCAGGGCTACCCGACCACGCCGGGCCAGCCTGCCGAAAGCAAGAAGCCCTTTGTCGTGCCGGTCGAGCTGGGCCTGCTCGACCCGCAAGGCCAGGAAATACCTCTGCGCCTGCAAGGTGAAGCCGCAGCGTCCGGCACCAGCCGTGTACTGTCTGTGACCGAGGGCGAGCAGACCTTCACCTTCGTCGATATCCCGGCCAGGCCGCTGCCATCGCTGCTGCGCGGTTTCTCGGCACCGGTGAAGCTGAGCTTCCCCTACGATCGCGACCAGTTGATGTTCCTCATGCAGCACGACAGCGACGGCTTCAACCGTTGGGATGCCGGCCAGCAACTGTCGGTGCAGGTCCTTCAGGAACTGATCGGCCAGTACCAGCAAGGCCAGCCCCTGCAAATGGATCAACGCCTGGTCACGGCCCTGGCCACAGTGCTGGGCGATCATTCCCTGGATCAGGCCATGGTCGCGGAGATGCTTTCCCTGCCGGGCGAGGCTTATCTGACCGAAATCAGCGAAGTGGCCGACGTCGATGCTATCCACGCCGCTCGCGAGTTTGCCCGCAAGCAACTGGCCGACACTCTGTTCGACACGCTGTGGGCCCGCTACCAGGCCAACCGCGGGCTGTCGCGCAGCACCGCGTATGTCGCTGAGGCCGAGCACTTCGCCCGTCGCGCCCTGCAGAACATCGCCCTGTCGTACCTGATGCTTACCGAGAAGCAGGAAGTGCTGACGGCCTGTATCGACCAGTTCGACACTGCGGACAACATGACCGAGCGCCTGACCGCTCTGGCGGTATTGGTCAACTCGCCGTTTGCCGAAGAAAAGGCCAAGGCTCTGGCGGTGTTTGCCGAGAACTTCAAGACCAACGCCCTGGTCATGGACCAGTGGTTCAGCGTCCAGGCCGGCAGCCCGTTGCCGGGTGGCCTGGAGCGGGTCAAGGCGCTGATGCAGCACCCGGCCTTCACCTTGAAGAACCCGAACAAGGTCCGTGCCCTGATCGGCGCCTTCGCCGGGCAGAACCTGATCAACTTCCATGCAGCGGACGGCTCCGGCTACCGCTTCCTGGCCGATCTGGTCATCGAACTGAATGGGTTCAACCCGCAGATCGCTTCGCGGCAACTGGCGCCGCTGACTCGCTGGCGCAAATACGACAGCGCCCGTCAGGCGTTGATGAAGGCCGAACTGGAGCGCATCCGCAACTCCGGCAACCTCTCCAGCGACGTGTTCGAAGTGGTGAGCAAAAGCCTGGCGTGATGCTCGTCTGTGCCTGAAAACAGGGCTGCCCATGCAAATGGGCGGCCCTTTTTATGCGTCCTACTAACGCATCAGAAGTTTCCGAGGATTCTCCAGATCCGTCATACACAACGATTAGATACGCCCCGCAGAGACATTTCGTAACCCCGTTCATCCTGTCCTGACGCGTTGGAATGGCCTGTTTGCCGTTCTGCGCGTCATCCAATAAACGGTATGGACGTATTGATGAACGGACCGAAAACACTGGTATTACTGGGGCTGGTCGCAGTCGCGCCACAGATTTTGGCGGATGCACAGGTGAGTCGTGAGCAGCTGTTTCAAGTGGGCGATCTTGAGCTGAGCGTGGGCATGGGGCTGTTGAGTGGCAAGGCTGAGGAGAAGGCCTATGACACTGACGATGGCAAGAAAATCAGCCAGTTGGATTGGGATATCAAGCAGGCCACTACACTGCATTTTGGCCTGGCCTATCACCCACTGAATTGGCTGTCCCTGAATTTAGGTGGCTGGACCCGTGTGGCGGGGGGCAGCAGTCATATGAAGGACTATGACTGGCTCGACGACGAGCAGGATGACTGGAGTCATTACTCGACCCACCCCGATACTCGTCTCACCAAGGCTTGGCAGGCTGAAGTCTCCGCCACTGCCTGGGCTATCAAGCGTGACAATCTTGCCCTTGGTGTCATGGCAGGCTATCAACGCAATCAGCTGGGCTGGGAAAGCAACGGTGGCCGTTACACGTACTCCTCAAAAGGGGATTATCGCGACCGGCAAGGAAGGTTTCTGGATGACGTCAAAGTCATCAGCTATCAGCAAACCTACGATACTCCGTACGTTGGCCTGGTCGGCGTGTACACCTGGCAGAATTGGACCCTGGACAGCCGCTTCAAGTACAGCCAGTGGGTCAAGGGCAAGTCCTTCGATAACCACTACCTGCGCGACCTGACCTACAGCGGCGACTACGGCAACTCGGGTCGCATGCAAAGCCTCGCCTTGGGCCTTACCTGGCGCGTCGACCCACAGATGTCGCTAAGGGCTGGCGTTGACTATCAGGTATATGCCGAAGCCAAGGGCAGCGTCCTTGCCCGACATGTACCGAGCGGTGAAACTCATCTGTACGACGGCAAGGCCGGTTCCCAGGCCAGCCGTACGTTGTTGTCCAGTGTGGCAATGACCTATCAGTTCTAACCTGAGAGAAGCACGTGGGAGCCAACTTGCTGGCTCCCGCACCTAAATCATTTGAACTGAAATGCGATTTTGTAGGAGCCGCCGAAGGCTGCGAAAGTGATGTATCAGGCAGACCCCTTCGCAGCCTTCGGCAGCTTCTGCAGATCCTGTTGTGTCAGGGCCTGCCGGAATTTCTTGCTAGCCGTGTTTGTGGTTTATATGTGATTCGGCATCCCATCCCGCCAGCTACAGTTCTCAATCAATCTCAGTGATAACGCTTCAATCATCGCCTCGCGCTTAACAAAAGATAACGTCATGTCGATTGTCATGGCTTTCCAAAGCTGGATAGGATGGAGCCGCTCCGAAAGCTGTTCTAGAGCGTTTGCACTGCTTCTGACGCTTCGCGGCACCCTGATAAAAATAAACAAAGGGGACCTTCATGAGTGAGCCTGTCAATTGGCACACCCGTACCAGTGTTATTGCGATCAATCGTTATCCATTGGCATTCCAGATCAAGACAGCCCTGACGCTGTTGCTCGCTCTGACCCTGACCGATGCGGTTCAGGCGGCTGATGCACCGGTTACCGATGCGGCTGCGCTCTATTCCATCGAGTCGACCAAGTCTTCCCGCGACCTGCTGCTGGATGTCGTCCATGCTGGCGCGCGCCTGGTGGTGGTCGGCAATCGTGGCCACATCCTCTACTCCGACGATCAGGGCAAGACCTGGGTCCAGGCCAAGGTGCCGACCCGGCAGTTGCTGACCTCGGTGTATTTCGTCAACGACAAGCAGGGCTGGGCGGTCGGTCATGACGCGCAGATTCTTGCCAGTACCGATGGTGGCGCGACCTGGGCCAAGCAGTTCGAAGATATCAAGCGTGAAGCGCCGCTGCTGGATGTCTGGTTCAAGGACGCCCAGACCGGTTTTGCCGTCGGCGCCTATGGCAGCCTGATGACGACGACTGACGGTGGCCAGCATTGGCAAGATGTCAGCGACCGCCTCGATAACGAGGATCAGTACCATCTCAACGGCATTGCCCAGGTCAAGGATGCCGGGTTGTTCATCGTCGGCGAGGCGGGCGCCATGTTCCGTTCCGCCGACGACGGCCAGACCTGGGAAAAACTCGAAGGGCCTTATCAGGGCTCGCTGTTCGGTGCGATCGGCACCGCCCAGGCCGACACGCTGCTGGTCTACGGCTTGCGCGGCAACCTGTTCCGCTCCACTGATTTCGGCAGCACCTGGGAGCCTGTGCCATTGCAGGGCGAACGCGGCTCGCTGGAATTCGGCCTGTCCAATGCTGCGCTGCTGGCCGACGGCTCGCTGGTGGTGGTGGGCAATGGCGGCACGGTATTGCGCAGCACTGACGACGGCCTGACGTTCCAGGTGTTCAACCGCCCGGACCGGATCTCCCTGTCCGGTGTCACGGCGGCCGCTTCGGGCAACCTGGTTCTGGTAGGGCAGGGCGGCGTTCGCGTCACCTCGCCAACGGGCGCCGAGACGACCCAACAATAAGACCGAACAAAGGCGGGGCAATACAGGCATGAGCAATCTTCAACACACCCAGCACCAGCACGATGAGAAGGCCACCTTCCTTGAGCGGTTGATCTTCAACAATCGCCCGGCGGTGATCCTGATCTGTCTGGTCGTCAGTATTTTTCTGTTCTGGCAGGCCACTCTGGTACGGCCATCGACCAGCTTCGAGAAAATGATCCCCCTCGCTCATCCGTTCATCCAGAACATGATGGAGCACCGCAACGATCTGGCGAACCTGGGTAATACGGTGCGTATCTCGGTGGAGGCCACCGACGGCGATATTTTTTCCAAGTCGTACATGGAGACCCTGCGGCAGATCAACGACGAAGTGTTCTACATCGCCGGGGTCGACCGCTCCGGGCTCAAGTCCTTGTGGAGCCCGAGTGTGCGCTGGACCGAGGTGACGGAGGAGGGCTTTGCCGGTGGCGAGGTGATTCCCCAGAGCTATGACGGCTCCGATGCCAGTCTCGACAAATTGCGCAACAACGTCCTCAAGTCAGGCCAGATCGGTCGTTTGGTAGCCAACGATTTCAAATCCAGCATCGTCGATATCCCGTTGCTGGAGTCCTATCCGGATCCGGAAGACCAGGGCAAGTTGATGGCCCTGGACTACCAGAAATTCTCCCATCAACTGGAAGAAAAGATTCGCGATAAGTTCGAAGCGCAGAACCCCAATATCAAGGTGCATATCGTCGGTTTCGCCAAGAAGGTAGGTGACCTGATCGATGGTCTGGTGATGGTGGTGATGTTCTTCGGGGTGGCCTTTGTCATCACCCTGGTGCTGCTGGTCTGGTTCACCCGCTGCATGCGCAGCACCATTGCGGTGCTCAGTACCACCCTGATTGCGGTGATCTGGCAACTGGGCCTGATGCATGTGGTGGGGTTCGGCCTGGACCCGTACTCGATGCTGGTCCCGTTCCTGATTTTCGCCATCGGCATTTCCCATGGCGTGCAGAAGATCAACGGTATCGCCCTGCAATCCAGCGATGCCGACAACGCCCTGATGGCGGCCCGTCGTACCTTCCGCCAGCTGTTCCTGCCCGGCATGATCGCCATTCTGGCCGATGCGGTGGGCTTCATTACCCTGCTTATCATTGATATCGGGGTAATTCGCGAGCTGGCGATTGGCGCGTCCATCGGTGTTGCCGTCATTGTGTTCACCAACTTGATCCTCCTGCCTGTAGCGATTTCCTACGCCGGTATCAGCGGTCGGGCCATTCGCCGCAGCAAGAAAGATTCGGTCAGCGAGCATCCGTTCTGGCGTCTGCTGTCGAACTTTGCCAACCCGAAGGTCGCCCGTGTCTCGGTGATCCTGTCTTTGATCGCCCTGGGTGGTGGCCTCTGGTACGGACATAACCTGAAAATCGGCGACCTCGATCAGGGCGCGCCGGAACTGCGACCCGATTCGCGCTACAACAAGGACAACAGTTTCATCATCAATAACTACTCGACCAGTTCCGATGTACTGGTGGTCATGGTCAAGACGCCTCGCGAGGGCTGCTCAGCCTATCCGACCATGTCGGCGATCAACGAGCTGGCCTGGAAAATGGAAAACACGCCGGGGGTGCAATCGGCGATTTCCCTGGTCACTGTGTCCAAGCAGATGATCAAGGGCATGAACGAAGGCAACCTGAAATGGGAGTCGCTGTCGCGCAACAAAGACGTGCTCAACAGCTCCATTTCCCGCGCCGATGGCCTGTACAACAACGATTGCTCGCTGGCGCCACTGCTGGTGTTCCTCAACGATCACAAGGCCGAGACTCTGGATCGTGCGGTGCATGCGGTGCAGGACTTCGCCAAGGACAACAACCGCGACGGCCTGCAATTCCTCCTGGCGGCGGGTAATGCGGGGATCGAAGCGGCGACCAACGAAGTGATCAAACAGGCCGAGCTGACTATCCTGATCCTGGTCTACCTCTGCGTGGCGGGCATGTGCATGATCACGTTCCGCTCCTGGGCTGCAACCTTGTGCATTGTTCTGCCGCTGGTGCTGACTTCGGTGCTGGGTAACGCGCTGATGGCGTTCATGGGCATCGGCGTCAAGGTGGCGACCCTGCCGGTAGTGGCGCTGGGCGTGGGTATTGGCGTGGACTACGGCATCTATATCTACAGCCGCCTGGAAACCTTCCTGCGTGCCGGTCTGCCGTTGCAAGAGGCTTACTACGAAACCCTCAAGTCCACCGGCAAGGCCGTGCTGTTCACCGGGCTGTGCCTGGCCATCGGTGTCTGCACCTGGATCTTCTCGGCTATCAAGTTCCAGGCCGACATGGGCCTGATGCTGACCTTCATGCTGCTGTGGAACATGTTCGGCGCCTTGTGGCTGCTGCCAGCGTTGGCGCGTTTCCTGATCAAGCCGGAGAAGATGGCGGGCAAAGTGGGGAACTCGTTGTTTTCCCATTGATACAAAGGCGCCGCTTTATTTGTGGGAGCAGGGTGTGGCCCTTCGCGGCAAGCCTGCTCCCACAGGGACGTCTCAGACCTTGCGGGTCTTCTGCCGCAAAATATAAATGCTCACCAGCACCGCGCTGGTCAGCATGAACCCCTGGGCCCACGGACGGCGCACCAGGTAGCAGGAAAACCCGATACTCAGCCACATCAGGCCAATGGCGTAGACCTTGCCCTTGAGCGGGATACCGTTGCCTTCCAGATAGTCACGAATCCATGGCCCGAGATACCGGTGATTGACCAGCCAGGCGTAGAAGCGCGGAGAGCTGCGGGCGAAGCAGGCGGCGGCGAGGAGGAGAAAGGGCGTCGTGGGCAGCACCGGGAGAAATATCCCGATGACACCCAGTGCGACGCTCAGCCAGCCAATGCCGGCGAGGATGAGGCGTAGCATCTGATCAGCGCAGGCGCCCGATCAGTGGTGACGTGGCTTGAGGATCGCCGGTTTTTCGTCCGGCGCGTGCAGCAGCAGATACAGCGCGGTCAGGGCTTCCGGGATCTGCACAATCATGTCATCCATCAGATTGGCATCGGCGGCGATGTCGGCGAACTCGGGTTGCTCGTCGAACAGGCCGGAACCGACCATGATCGGCAGGAGCATTTCGCTGACTTCTTCTTCGTCGTTCTCGAACCAGACCGACTCACGCAGGAACACGCCTTCCATGAAGCCGATGCACCAGCCACGCAGCTCGGAATCATCCGGGTCATCGCCCAGATCCAGGTCGCACGGCAGTTCGAATTCATCGTCCGAGGCCAACTGGCGGGCGATATGGGCCTGCAACTGGATCAGGGTGGCTTCGATCTCTTCGCGCTGAGCATCACTGCTGTAGTGCGGCGGCTCGGCGAACAGGGCGTCGATCCATTCACGTTCAGGGACCGATTCGGAGCAGATCGACAACGCGGTCAGGTAGCCATGAGCGGCCACGTAGTCCAGCGCTTCATCGTGCAGCTCATCGGCATCGAGGAAGACTTGCAGGCGGGTGAGTTGCTCAGCAAAGGACATTGAGGGGTTACCTGAGGTAATAAACGATGCTGAATTCTAGGCCCTGAGCGCCACAGATGCCAGCGCCAAGGCCTGTGGCAGTTAATTTCGACCGCTCATGTCCGCACCGCCCAATGGCCGCAGGTGGTCGGGTATACTGCCGCGCTTCAAGTCGCGGTATGCGGTTGGCAGGACAATCTGGGGTTTTTATGCTCGAACAGGCTCAACGCGTCCTCAAGGACATCTTTGGTTACGACAGCTTCCGGGGTCGCCAGGGTGCGATCATCGAGCGCGTAGCCAGCGGTGGTGATGCGTTGGTACTGATGCCTACAGGCGGCGGCAAGTCGCTGTGCTTCCAGGTGCCAGGCCTGTTGCGTGAAGGCTTGTGCGTAGTGGTCTCGCCGCTGATCGCGCTGATGGACGATCAGGTCGCGACCCTTGATGAACTGGGTGTGGCAGCGGCAGCGCTGAATTCCACCCTCAGCGCCGAGCAACAGCGCGACCTGGCCAACCGGATTCGTCTCGGCGAGGTCAAGATGCTCTACCTGGCCCCCGAGCGCCTGGTCCAGCCGCGCATGCTGGCCTTCCTGCAGAACCTGCAAATCGCCCTGTTCGCCATCGACGAAGCCCACTGCGTTTCTCAGTGGGGCCATGATTTCCGCCCGGAATATCTGCAACTGGGCCAGTTGGCCGAGCTATTCCCCAACGTTCCGCGCATTGCCCTGACCGCCACCGCCGACAAGCGTACCCGGGAAGAAATCGTTACGCGCCTGCATCTGCAGAACGCCGAGCGCTTTCTGTCCAGCTTTGACCGGCCGAACATTTTTTACCGCATCGTGCCCAAGGAGCAGCCACGCAAACAGCTGCTGGCGTTCCTCTCCGAGCGGCGCAGCGATGCCGGGATCGTCTACTGCCTGTCGCGCAAGAAAGTCGACGAAGTCGCCGTGTTTCTCAGTGAAAACGGCTACCCGGCGCTGCCTTATCATGCTGGCCTGCCTGCCGAAACCCGTGCCCACAATCAGAGGCGCTTCCTTAATGAGGAAGGCTTGATCATGGTCGCCACCATCGCCTTCGGCATGGGCATCGACAAGCCCAACGTGCGTTTTGTCGCGCACCTGGACCTGCCCAAGTCCCTGGAAGCCTACTATCAGGAAACCGGTCGCGCCGGTCGTGACGGCCTGCCCGCCGATGCCTGGATGGCTTACGGCCTTCAAGATGTGGTCATGCTCAAGCAGATGCTGCAGAACTCTGAAGGCGACGAGCGTCACAAGCGTCTGGAGCAACACAAGCTCGACGCGATGCTCGCCCTGTGCGAAGAAACCCGCTGCCGTCGCCAGACCCTGCTGGCTTATTTCGACGAAGATATGCCCGAGCCGTGCGGCCACTGCGACAACTGTGTCGACGGCGTGCAGACCTGGGACGCCACCGAACCTGCGCGTCAGGCGCTTTCGGCTATTTACCGCACTGGCCAGCGCTACGGCGTCGGCCATCTGGTGGACGTGCTGTTGGGCAAGGAAAACGACAAAGTGCGCAGTTTCGGCCATCAGCATCTGTCGGTGTTCGGCGTCGGCAAGGCCCGTGCAGAGAGCGAATGGCGCTCGCTGTTCCGCCAACTGGTCGCGCGGGGCCTGGCCGATATCGATCTGGAAGGCTACGGCGGCCTGCGTCTGAGCGATACATGTCGGCCGCTGCTGCGCGGCGAAGTCACGCTGGAGTTGCGCCGCGACCTTAAGCCGCAGACCGTGGCCAAGAGCAGCTCCGGCAGCCCGGCCAGCCAACTGGTGCGCGGCGACGAGCGCGAAGAGTGGGAAGCCCTGCGTGCCCTGCGGCGCAAGCTGGCCGAAGAGCACGGCGTGCCGCCTTACGTCATCTTCCCCGACTCAACCCTGCTGGAAATGTTGCGCAGCAAGCCCGGCAACATGGCCGAAATGGGCCGTGTCAGCGGTGTTGGTGCACGCAAGCTGGAACGCTATGGCGAAGCCTTCCTGGAAGTGCTCGGCGGCACGGCCCCGGCGCCGAAAGTCGTGGCCGATATCCGCCATGAGCTGATCAGTCTGGCCCGTGCAGGCATGACCCCGGCGCAGATTGCGGGTCAGTTGCAGTGCACTGAAAAGAACGTCTATACCCTGCTGGCCGAGGCGATTGGCAAGCAGCAATTGTCGGTGGAGCAGGCCCTGGATCTGCCCGAAGACCTGCTCGGCGAGATTCAGGACGCCTTCCTGGACGGCGAGGGCGAGTTGCCTCCGGTCGCCGCTATTGCCGAGCAATTCACCGGCCGAGTGCCCGAAGGCGTTCTCTATTGTGTGCGCGCCGCTTTGCAGTCCGAATTCGAGGTCTGAATAGAGCTTGCCTCGCCTCAGGCTCCATGATTAGCTGACTAATAATTAGTTTCGATCATGAGTTGGTTATGCCCTTGAACAATGAACACCGCTTCGGAATGCAGCTGGCCCATATGTCCCGTGGCTGGCGCGCCGAGCTGGATCGCCGTCTGGCTGACCTGGGGCTGTCCCAGGCCCGCTGGCTGGTGCTGCTGCATCTGGCCCGGTTCACCTCGCCGCCGACCCAGCGCGAGCTGGCGCAAAGCGTCGGTGTCGAAGGACCTACCTTGGCACGCTTGCTTGACAGCCTTGAAGCGCAGGGCCTGGTCTTGCGTCAGGCGGTGCTCGAGGACCGTCGGGCGAAGAAGATTGTCCTTTGCGATACCGCTCGCCCCTTGATCCAAAAGATCGAGGCCATTGCCACAGCCCTGCGTGTGGAATTGTTCGAAGGCATCAGCGAAGAGGATCTGCGGCTGTGCATGAGCGTGCACACCCGTATCCTGGCCAATCTGGAAAAATCATAGCGCGAGCATATTGCCGGATCTGCCATCATACTTGTCAGGCCCTGTACGGAAAGTGGCCGCCGCTCGCCAACTTTTTGTACAGGCTCTGGTCCGGGATCGTCAGAGGCGGTCCGAAAAATTGAATATGCCGAGAAGTCTGCTTTGGTTTCCATAAGGGTTCGTATGCTGAAGAGTTCTGAGGCCGTCGTGCCGGCTGCGCTGCGGCGCACGATGCCCGGTGTACGTGGCGGGTTGATGGCATTGCTCATCGCTTCGGCTTCCATGTTGTATCCGGCGATGGCGTCTGCCTTGGGACTGGGTGATATCACCCTGCATTCCGCGCTGAACCAGCCGCTGGATGCAGATATCGATCTGGTCGAGACCGGTGGCCTGAACGAAGAAGATGTCATCGCCAAGCTGGCAACGCCGGAAGCCTTCACCCGCGCGGGTGTCGAGCGAGTGTTCTTCCTCAATGACTTGCGCTTCACGCCGATCATTCATGGCAACCACGGCGTCATTCATGTGGTGTCGAGCAAGCCGGTTACCGAACCTTTCCTGAATTTCCTTGTGCAGTTGTCACGCCCTAATGGCGACTTGCTGCATGAGTACACCTTGCTGCTCGATCCGGCGACTACCCCGGCAGGCCGTGCGGCGCTTCAGGGGCGTAACCGCGAGTCGATCGCCCAGACCGGCGGTTCGCGCATGCCAGTAGCGCCACCACCAGCGGTACAGAGCAAGCATTACGTCGTGGTGGCAGGCGACAACCTGGGTTCGATTGCCCGGCGCTTGCATGGCACGGATTCGAAGATGTCCGCTGATGAGCTGGCCACGGGCATCAAGGCCCTCAACCCCCAGGCGTTCCCCGCTGGCAATACCAAGGATCTGAAAGTCGGTCAAAACCTGTTGCTGCCTGATGCGGCTGTCCTGCCGAGCGTTGCCCCGGTTACTCCAACCGCTGCGGCTTCTGTAGCGACCGGCGCGACTGCGCCCGCCAACGCTGCTTCGCCAACGACTGCTGCCGCAGCGCCGACCAGCGCACAACAGTTGGCCGGTGCGACGGTGGAAAATCAACAACTGAACCATGAGGTCGATGATCTCAAGGGGCAATTGAGCGGCAAGGACAAGGAAATCGTCACCCTGGAAACCCAGCTGGCCGAGCTCAAAAGTGCACCTGCTCAGCCGGTGGCAGTAGCACCGGTGACACCTGTCGCGCCGACTCCGGTTGCAGCGCCTGCTCCCGCGCCAGTGGCAACCTCTGCACCAACACCTGTTGCCGATGATTCCTTTATCAGCCAGCCGATCTTGCTGGGCGCCTTGCTGATCCTGCTGTTGCTGTTGGGCCTGGTCTACTCCATGCGCCGTAAGCGGCAGAAGGAGCTGGACGATGACGATTACGACGAGCCAATGCCGGACGATATCGGTCCGACCCCGGTTATTCTCGACGTGCCAGGTGTATCCGCCCCACGTACCGTCGCGCCGGTTGTTGCCCCGATCCGGCCGCAGGCACCCCCTGCGCCACGCCCGGCCAGTGCGCCGCCGGATGCCCTTGACGGGGTCAATATCTATATCGCTTACGGCCGCTTTACCGAGGCCTTGGGCATTCTGCGCGATGCTCTGGATAAGCAGCCGGAGCGCATGGATATTCGCGCCAAGATTCTTGAACTGCTCGCCGAGCAGGGTGATGCCAGCGGTTTTACGGCCCAAGAGCAGAATTTCATCGAGCAGGGCCTGGATCCTGAGAAGGTCGCGGAGATTCGCGGGCGTTATCCACAGCTGAAAAAAGCCGAGCCCCCGGCTCCTGCCGCTCCTGTGGCGCCGGTTGTCGCGGCAGTCGCAGCGGCTGCGGTAACGGCGGCGGTGGTCAAGCCAACCCTGGTCAAGGCACCTGCGGCGCCTGCCGAGGATGAGTTCCAGTTGAATCTGGACGACCTGTCCATGGATGCCGACTGGGATCTGGTCGATCCATTTGATACCCCGCGTTCGCGCAAGCAGGAGACGGCTCAGCCAGAGGAGGAGGATCCAGGCTTCGCCTCGAACCTGACACAGCTGCCGGAAGTGTTCGAGATGCAGGAAGAGCAGTTCCTCAGCGATTTCTCTGAACCTGAGGACGATTTTTCCGAGCCTGAAGTGATACCTGAGCCGATCGTCCAGGCCGATAGCGATCCTCTGGACGATGATTTCCTCGACGGCTTTATGGATGACACGACTGATTTTGATCTGTTGGATCTCGATGAGGCTCCGCTGAGCAAGCTCAATGAAGCTCAGGTGCTGATCGATGACGGCGATATCGAAAGCGCCCGGCTGATTCTTCAGGAGCTGATCGAGAACGGCGACGATGCCCATCAGCAGGCCGCCTTCGAGATGCTCAAGGGGCTTGATTGATATGTCCGCTGCGCGCCCCGAAGTCGTCATTACCTACTGCACCCAGTGCCAGTGGCTGCTGCGGGCAGCCTGGCTGGCCCAGGAACTGCTGAGCACCTTTGCCGATGACCTCGGCAAGGTGTCCCTGGAGCCGGGCACCGGCGGAATCTTCCGCATCACCTGCGACGGCACCCAGATCTGGGAGCGCAAGGCCGATGGCGGTTTCCCTGAGGCCAAGGTACTCAAGCAACGGGTACGCGACGTGATCGACCCGGAGCGGGACCTGGGGCATAACGAAGCAAAGCCTGCGTGAATCCATACGCGCCCTTACCTGAATTGGAATTCATTCTGGTGGGACTGGCTTTAGCCGGGAAAGGGCCGACACATCCGCAGCATCTTTTTGATCCCCTCGTACGCCTTCCCGGCTAAAGCCGGTCCCACAGGTGGCGTTGCGCAATGCTTGTCACAACATTGCCACGCCATCGTCATTTTCAATTAACCGGCAGCACGCACTATCGTCAAAACCCAGTCGGAGGTTGACGACCATGACCAGTGCCCAACTCGCCAAACCCAGCCGCAAGCAACATGTGCGGACCTTATGGATTTCCGATGTTCACCTGGGCACTCGCGATTGCCAGGCCGAGCATCTTTCGACCTTTCTCAAGGGCTATCAGGCAGACAAGGTCTATCTGGTCGGTGACATTATCGACGGCTGGAAACTGCGCAGCGGCATGTACTGGCCCCAGGCCCATACCAACGTGATTCGCCGCCTGCTGACCATGAGCAAGCGCGGCACCGAGGTGATCTACGTTACCGGCAACCACGATGAATTCCTGCGCCGCTACTCCAAGCTGATCCTGGGCAATATCCAGCTGGTGGACGAAGCCATTCACCAGACTGCCGATGGCCGCAAGTTGCTGGTCATCCACGGCGACCAGTTCGATGTGATCACCCGCTATCACCGCTGGCTGGCCTTCCTCGGCGATTCGGCCTACGAGTTCACCCTGACCCTGAATCGTTGGCTCAACCACTGGCGTGCCAAGTACGGTTATGGCTACTGGTCGCTGTCGGCGTACCTCAAGCATAAGGTCAAGACAGCGGTCAGTTTCATCAGCGACTTCGAAGAAGCCATCGCCCACGAGTGCGTGAAGCGCGGTCTGGATGGCGTGGTCTGTGGGCATATCCACCATGCCGAGATTCGTCAGGTGGGCGGGGTGGAATACCTTAACTGCGGCGACTGGGTCGAGTCCTGTACCGCGCTGATCGAGCATCTGGACGGCAGCATCGAGCTGTTCCGTCTGGCCGATGCCCATCAGCGCGAAAAGGCCCGCTTGCAGGAAGAGCAGGCCGAAGTGGCTGAGCCGGTCAACTGATCCGGATCAGAGACTGACTTTGCCCAGCAAAATATCGCGATACATCACGAAATCGCCCAGCAGGCTGTAGAACGGATGCTGAAAGGTTGCCGGGCGATTCTTCTCGAAGAAGAAATGGCCAGCCCAGGCAAAACCGTAGCCTGCCAGGGGCACCAGCCACAGCAGGCTCCAGCGGCCGCTGCCGATACCGAACGCCAGCAGGAAAATCACCAGGCTGGTGCCGACAAAGTGCAGGCGCCTACAGGTGCTGTTGTTGTGTTCGGCCAGGTAATACGGGTAGAAGTCGGCAAAACGGCTGAACTGTCTGACGTTGTCCATGATGACTCCCGCAAAGGGTGACGAGGCTTTCAGTCTATTGCCGTCGGGCCCTCTGCCGCCATGGGTTTTATCGGCCATTCATGCTGTCAATGACGCCAGAATGCCGGTACGCATAGCACCAGCACCGTAATGATCTCCAGGCGTCCCAGCAGCATGCCGCCGGACAGTATCCATTTGGCCGCGTCCGGCAGCGTCGAGAAGTTACCCGCCGGGCCGATGGTCTCGCCCAGGCCGGGGCCGACGCCGGACACGGTGCTGGCCGCGCCGGTCAGGGCGGTCATCCAGTCCAGGCCCAGCAACGCCAAAGCCAGGGCGATACCGCAGATGGTGATGGTGAAGAAGAACGAAAAGGTCAGGATCGAACGGACGATTTCATCATCCAGACGGTGGCCGTTGTAGTTCTGGCGGATCACCGCGCGGGGGTGAATCAGCTGATTGAGGTTGGCCTTGAGCAGGATATAGGCCACCTGGAAGCGAAACACCTTCACTCCGCCAGCCGTCGAGCCGGAGCAGCCGCCGATAAAGCCCAGATAGAAGAAGAACATCAGGGCGAAATTGCCCCACAGGCTGTAGTCGCCCAGAGCGAAGCCGGTGGTGGTCACAACCGAGGTAACGTTCAGCGCGACGTGGCGCAAGGCGTCGTACCAGGGCAGATCGGTGGTGCTCCAGTACCACAGGGTCATTACCAGCCAGGTTGCCAGCAGCAGGCCGATCAGGCCGCGCACCTGTTCATCGCGAATCAATGCCTTGCGATTGCCACGCAACGTGGCGACGTACAGGGTGAACGGCAGGCTGCCGAGGATCATCACCACGATCGCCACCCAATGCACCGCCGGTTGCGGCCATTTGGCCAGGGACTGATCCGATGTGGAGAAACCGCCAGTGGCAATGGCCGACATGGCGTGGTTGATCGCGTCGAACAGGCTCATACCCGCCGCCCAGAACGCCAGGCTGCCCAGTGCCGTGAGACCGACATAAGTCAACACAATGAACTTGGCGACCATGTGCGAGCGCGGCATGACCTTCTCCGAGCGGTCGGAAGATTCAGTCTGGAACAGGCGCATGCCACCGATACGCAGCAGTGGCAGAATCGCCACCGCCATGCCGATAAAGCCGATGCCGCCCAGCCAGTGCAACAGCGAGCGCCAGATCAGGATGCCCGGCGAGATGCTGTCCAGGCCGCTGATCACCGTAGAACCGGTGGCCGTGATGCCCGACATGCTTTCGAAAAACGAGTCGGTGAAGCTCATGTGCTGGGTCAGCAGGAACGGCAGGGCGGCGAACACGCAGACCACGATCCAGCTGGACACCGTCAGCATGTACATGTCCCGCGGGCGCAGATGCACGTGCTCCGGGCGGCCAGGGATGATCAGCGCCATACCGGCGAGGAAGGTCAGCACGCTGGACCAGAGAAACGAGCGCAGGTCGTCCAGATGATCGAAGATCACCAGGGTGGCGATCGGCACGACCATGGCGATGGCCAGGGTGATCAGGAAGATGCCGATGATGAAACCGATGATTCGAAGGGTCGGCAACGCCATGAAGTCGCTCTGACTGGAATGAAGAAAGGGCGCCATTCTACCTGTGCCTATTAGAGTGTAAACCGACGGCGATTAGCCAGCCGGGCTCGGACGAAAAGTGGCTGCAGGCTGGGCGCCTTCGGCGCTACGCGCACCATGCTGCGTTAAAAACAGGCTCGGACGACTGAAAGGAGAACGTCCGAAGGACGGCCCGAAGGGGGCGCGTAGCGGATAATGCTGATTTAGGGGCCTAAACTCCGCTTCCTCGCCTGTTTTTGCCTTGCCTGACCATCGCTCCCGACTTTTCGCCCAGACCCCGAGATAAGTAATTCCCTTGCCGAGATGTTATTGCTTTTAGAATGTTGAATCATTTTTCCAAGGAGAAAGCCGATGCAGGCTGTCGACGTTTTGCTCAATCGTGTTTCGGTGCCCCGTCTGGTCGAGCCGGCCCCGGATGCTGCGCAGCGCGAAGTGTTGTTTGGTGCGGCATTGCGCGCGCCGGATCATGGCATGTTGCGTCCGTATCGTTTTCTGACGGTGGAAGGTCCGGCCCGTGAGCGCATGGGTGACTTGCTTGCCGAAGCCTTGCAGCAGAGTGGTGGTGAGGTCACCGAGCAGATGCTCGACAAGGCGCGCCTGGGTCCGCTGCGGGCACCGTTGGTTGTAGTGGTGATCGCGTCCTTGCAGGAGCACTTCAAAGTGCCGAAGAAGGAGCAGTTGCTGACGGCCGCCTGTGCCGCCCACGGCGTGCTGCTGGCGGCTTATGCCATGGGTGTCGGTGCGGTCTGGCGGACTGGGGAGCTGGCCTACGCAGGCCATGTGGCCAAGGGTCTGGGGCTGAAGGCGGATGAAGAAGTGGTGGCGTTTCTTTATCTGGGGACGCCGCAGAATCCACCTCGGGAAGCGCCCAAGGTGGATGTGGCGACCGTTGTCAGCGCCTGGCAGGGCTGATATCAATTCATCGTTGGCATCACTGGTTCCAACGGCAGATCCAGGCAGGCGAGGAAACCACCTTCGGGATGGTTTTGCAGCGTCAGATGACCGCCATGGCGTTCCGCCGCGCGTTTGGCGATGGCCAGGCCGAGGCCATGGCCCGGCGCGGTCTGGTCCGGGGCGCGATAGAACGGCTCACCCAGTTGCGCTAGATGTTCCGGCGCCACACCGGTGCCATGGTCGCGCACGCTGAGTTGCGCCCGGTCGCCGACACGGCAGGCCTGCATTTCTATACGCGCACCCGGCGGGTTGAAGCGCAGGGCGTTGCGCAGCAGATTGTCCATGGCGCGTTCGAGCATGTCCGGCCAGCCGTGCAATGCCAGGTTGTCCTCGATATAGACGTGGATATCCTGCCCCTCATCGTTGAACTGCGCTTCGCCCTGCAAGTGCTCAAGCATGCCGCGCACATCCACCGGCTCGGGATTACCCACCGTGGCATCGAGACGGGCCAGGGCGAGGATCTCGCTGATCAGTGCTTCCAGGCGATCACATTCCCGGGCCAGGCGTGGCCACAGCTTCTCGCGTTCTGCCGGTTCCGCCCGCTCGGCCAGGGCCAGGGCGATCCGCAGCCGCGCCAGCGGCGAGCGCAGTTCATGGGACACATCACGTAATAGCTGGCGCTGGCTGCCGATCAGGCTTTGCAGGCGTGCGCCCATACGGTTGAAATCGGTGGCCAGTACGCCGAATTCGTCGCGGCGGTTGGCCAGTTGCGCCAGGCTGTTCTGTTGATAAACCGTCAGCCCGAGATCATGTACCGCGCCCCGCAAGCGATTGAGGGGGCGGGTAATGGACAGGGTCACCAACAGGCTGAACAGGGTCAGTACCACCAGGGCGATGCCTAGGGCGCTGAATGGCCAGAGCAGGCTTTGCCGGTGCCAGGCGTCGAGTTCGGGGTGAGGGATTCGATAGATCAGCAGATAGGTTTCGCCGGTTTTCGGGCTGGTGTACTCAGTGGTCAGGCGCCGCCAGGGCAACTGGCGTGGATCATCGTGCTGGCGGGCTTCGAAGGCGGCCGCGCGGGCCGGGAAGGTGCCACTGACCACCGCTTCACCGGCGTCGTTAAGCACCTGCACATCAATGTGATAACGCCGCTTGAGGCCTTGCAGGTAATCCTGGGATGCCGCTTCGCCCTGGTTTTCGTAAAGCTCGGACCAGGTTTGCGGCAGATTGTTGAGGCCCGGGTGGCGGCTGAGAATCCAGGCGTCCTGATTGAGCATATGCCCCAGCAGAATGGATAAACCTGCCACCAGGGCAATGGCCAGCCAGAAACTGGCCAGGATTCGCCAGAACAATGAACGCACGGTTTGACCTCAGCTGAAATAGAGACACCCGACCAGCTTGGGGCAGGTCGGGTGTGGGTAAGCGGATATTACTGGGCTTTCTGGGCCTTTTGCGCTTTCCAGGCTTCGAATTCAGCACGATCGGCGCGGCGTTGTTCCTGTTTCTTCAGGATCTCGTCGAACTGTTTCTGCTGGTCCGGCTTGAGTACGGAGCGGATGTCAGCCTGAGTCTTGTCATGCTTGGCCTTGATCTCATCCTGCATGGCTTTCTGATCGGCGGCTGGCAGCTTTTTCAGGTAGCGCTCGGTGAGTTCGTGACGGCCGCGCATTTGGTCGCCCATCAGTTTGGCGATCTGCTGATGCTGTTCCGGCGTCAGGTTCAACTCGCGGAACGGGCCGCCGTCACGTGGACCGTGCTGGCCGTGCATGCCACCACCCTGCCAGCCGTTGTCCGGACCCTCTTGTGGCGGCATGGCCATGGCGAGGGTTGGCAGGGCAGTGGCGAACATCAAAGCGATCAGGGTCTTGCGCATCATGGTGTCTCTCCTTTGTCTCGAATCCGGTTCTTGTCCGGTTGAGCTCAGTTTAAGGAGATGAAGGTCAAGGGCAGTCAGGCGACGGTAAAGCTTGCGTAAAGAGCCGCGTCGAGCGAGCTGACACAAGGCCAGCCCGATCAGGCGCTGTAGTAGTAGCCGCGGCTGCGCAGGGCGACGATGCGTGGGCGGCCATCGGCATGGGGGCCGATCTTCTTGCGCAGGTTGCTGACGTGCATGTCCAGGCTGCGGTCGTACAGCGTCAGCTTGCGGCCCAGGGCCAGTTGCGCCAGTTCCTGCTTGTCCAGGGGCTCGCCGGGCTGGCGTAGCAGGGCTTCGAGCAGACGGCTCTCGGAAACGGTCAGGGTCAGTTCCTGCTCGCCGATGGTGACGACGCCACGCATCGGGCTGAAGCTCAGGTCGCCCAGTTCCAGCTGGCTGGCCACTGCGGTCGGGTGACTGCGGCGCAGCACGGCCTTCAGGCGTGCGGTGAGTTCCCGAGGGTCGCAGGGCTTGGCCAGGTAGTCGTCGGCGCCCAGTTCCAGGCCCAGGATACGGTCCAGCGGTTCGCCACGGGCCGACAGCATGACCACGGGCATCTCGGGGTGATCACTGCGCAGTTGTTTGAGCAGCTCAAGACCACTGCCGTCGGGCAGCATGACATCCAGAACCACGGCGGCCGGCACCGATTGGGCCAGGGCGCGACGGGCGCTGACGCCATCGTGGCAGGCCTGTACCTGAAAACCTTCCTGACTCAGCCAACTGCTCAGCAGTTCGCAGAGTTCCTGATCATCATCAATTAATAACAGCTCGCTCATGACTCACTCAATTCAGCCACTGCCGACGCTCTCTACGTCCGCCAGTGGCAAAGATACCGCACAGTAGGGCGATCAGTGCAACGCCGCCTCCGGTGACGAACCATTGTTGCTGTTCGGTGAGAAAACGCAGGGGCAGGCTGGTTTGTGCTTCTTTGAGTTGTGTCCGGAGTTTTTGGTTCTCCTGGCGCAGCTCTTTGAGCGGAGCGCTTTCACGGCTGGCGTCTGCATTCTGCAACTGCTTTTGCAGTTCTTCGCGCTGGCGCTCGCTGTCTTTGAGACGCTGTTGCAGGTCAATGACCTGAGCGGCCGCAGTAGGCAACGGCAAGGTGATGCCCGAGCCATTTGTTTCTTCGGCCTGGGCATCGGTGCCCACCGCCAGCACAGCCAACAACACACATAACGGACCTGGACGCATCTGAACTCCCTTCTATTGCCGGCAGAATCGATTTTCAGTTTGTCGGCAGGAAGAATGGAATGATGAGCGGTCGTCTGTGCAGTGTGGCATCTGCGCGCTGTTGCTTACACGGATGCCACGATTTACCTGGATTCAGGGCAGTACTTGCTTGAACGGCTTGACCACGACACCGTCGTAGACGCCCGCAGCGATATACGGATCGGCATCGGCCCAGGTTTTGGCGGCAGCGAGGGATTCGAACTCGGCGACGATCAGGCTGCCAGTGAAACCCGCAGCGCCCGGGTCGTTGCTTTCAACCGCCGGATGCGGGCCGGCCAGAACCAGGCGACCTGCATCTTTGAGAACGGTCAGGCGCTCGACGTGGGCAGGGCGCACGCTCAGGCGTTTTTCCAGGGAATCGGCGACATCGGTGGCGATAATTGCAAAGAGCATGTCAGTCCTCGGTCTTGGAGGTGGGATTCGACGCGGCAGGATCCGGGTCGTGCATATGCTTGGCGAGGAACAGGCCCTGGCCGATCAGGAACAGCACGGTCATGCCCAGGCTGCCGAAGACTTTGAAGTCGACCCAGAAGTCCTGATAGGTGAAGGCCACATACAGGTTGGCCGCGCCGCAGAAGATGAAAAAGATGATCCAGGCCACGTTCAGCTTGCGCCAGATCGGCTGCGGCAGGCTCAGGGCATGGCCCATGATGCGCTGGATCAGCGGGCGCTCACCGATGAACTGGCTGCCGAGGAAGGCCAGGGCGAACAGCCAGTTGACCACCGGAGCCTTCCATTTCAGGAAGGTCTCGCTGTGGAAAGCCAGGGTCAGGCTGCCGAAGACCAGGCAGGCGAGGAGGGTCAGCCACTGGCTTTTCTCCAGTTTGCCCTGCTTGAAATAGAGGAAGCCGTAGACCACCAGCGAACTGATGATCAGCATGGCGGTCGCACTGAAAATACCACCGATGACGACGCTGTGACCCAGCAGTTCATGGGTTTGCGGTTCGATTTTGTAGACGACGAAAAACAGCAGCAGCGGGATGAAGTCGATGAATTGTTTCACAATGGCAGCCAGAAGCAGGATGTAGCGGCATAATAACAAACATCAATGACAGCGAAAGCGCCCCTATGAATGTTGATCTGCACTGCCACAGCACCGCTTCCGATGGCTCGCTCGCGCCTGCCGTACTGGTTGCCCGTGCCTTCGAGAATGGTGTGCGCGTCCTTTCCCTGACCGACCACGACACCACCGAAGGCCTCGCAGAGGCCCGCGCGGCGGCGCTTGCGCTGGGTATGCAACTGGTCAACGGGGTCGAGTTGTCCTGCACTTGGGGCGGTGCAACCATCCATATTCTGGGCTACGGTTTTGAGGTTGACGCCCCGGCGCTGGTCGAAGCCATCGGCCGTTTGCATGAGGGGCGCTGGCTGCGCGCTGAAGAAATAAGTCGTAAATTGGCGATGAAAGGTATGCCGGGAGCGCTGGAAGGCGCCCGGGCGGTCCAGATGGAGCTGGGCGACAGTGGCAATGCCCCGGCCCGGCCGCACTTCGCCGAGTTCCTGGTGCGCGGCGGTTTCGTCAAGGATCGCGCCGAGGCATTCCGCAAATGGCTGGGTGCCGGCAAGCTGGGTGACGTCAAGCAGCACTGGCCGACTCTGGAAGATACCGTCGCCACCCTGCGCGACGCCAAGGCCTGGGTCAGCCTGGCCCACCCCTCGCATTACGATTTCACCCGTAGTAAACGTCGCAAGCTGGTCGCCGACTTTATCCAGGCCGGCGGCCATGCCATCGAAGTCGTCAATGGCCTGCAACCTGCCGATCAGGTCGGGTCGCTGGCCATTCTGGCTCGTGAGTTCGGTCTGCTGGTGTCTGCCGGCAGTGACTTTCATGCTCCTGGCGCATGGTCCGAGATCGGGGTTTACCGCCCGTTACCGGAGGACTTGCCGCCACTTTGGTGCCGATTCAAAAATGACCAGCCTACTGCCGTCGTCTGAACAGGGAGTTACCGTGAGTCAATTTTTCCAGGTCCACCCGGAGAACCCGCAACCGCGCCTGATCAAACAGGCCGTGGAAATCATCAAGGCGGGCGGTTTGGTGGTCTATCCCACAGATTCGTCCTACGCCCTGGGTTGTCAGATCGGTGACAAGAGCGCCATCGAGCGCATTCGCCGTCTGCGCCAGCTGGACGACAAGCACAATTTCACCCTGATGTGCTGCGACCTGTCGCAACTGGGCCTGTTCGCCAAGGTCGATACTGGCGCCTTTCGCGCCCTCAAGACCCACACGCCGGGGCCGTATACCTTCATTCTCAATGCGACCCGTGAAGTGCCACGGCTGATCCTGCATCCCAAGCGCCGCACCATCGGCCTGCGTGTGCCGCAGCATCCGATTGCCCAAGCGCTGCTTGAACAATTGGGCGAGCCGCTGATGAGCGTCAGCCTGATCATGCCCGGCGAGAGCCTGCCCATGAGCGACCCCTATGAGATGCGCGAGGTCCTTGAGCATCAGGTCGACCTGATCATCGACGGCGGCATCGGCGGTGTTTCGGCGTCCACCGTGATCAACCTGGCCGATGGCGAGCCGCAGATCATCCGTGTCGGCTGCGGCGACCCGACGCCCTTCGGTGGCGAGGCCTGATGACCGCCGTGGAAACCGTGGACCCCCAGGCTGACGCCCAGCAGGAGCTGCCGTTCGCCCTGGTCTATGGCCAGGCCGTCACCCAGATGCCGCTGGACCTGTATATCCCGCCGGATGCCCTGGAGGTTTTCCTCGAGGCTTTCGAAGGGCCGCTGGACTTGTTGCTGTACCTGATCCGCAAACAGAACATCGATATCCTCGACATCCCGGTGGCGGAAATCACCCGGCAGTACATGGGTTACGTCGAGTTGATGAAGAACGTGCGCCTGGAGCTGGCGGCGGAATACCTGGTAATGGCGGCGATGCTGGCCGAGATCAAATCGCGCATGCTGCTGCCGCGCTCTGCCGAGATCGAGGAAGAGGAAGACGACCCTCGCGCCGAACTGATTCGCCGTCTGCAGGAGTACGAACGCTTCAAGGCCGCCGCCGAGGGTATCGATGGCCTGACCCGGGTCGGCCGCGATGTCAGCGTGCCCAAGCTCGATGCGCCCGAGGCCCGGGCGCGCAAGTTGTTGCCGGATGTCAGCCTCGAAGAGCTGCTGATGTCCATGGCCGAGGTGCTGCGCCGGGGCGATATGTTCGAAAGCCACCAGGTCAGCCGCGAAGCCCTGTCAACCCGCGAGCGCATGAGCGATGTGCTGGAACGGCTCAAGGGCGGCGGCTTTGTGCCCTTTGCCGAGCTGTTTACCGCCGAGGAGGGGCGTCTGGGGGTGGTCGTGACCTTTATGGCGATCCTCGAACTGGTCAAGGAGTCCCTGGTCGAGCTGGTGCAGAACGAGCCGTTTGCAGTGATTCATGTGCGGGCGCGGGCGGAGTAAACCTGTCGGTAAACATACTACCTGTGGGAGCCGGCTCCCACAGGACCTCATTTCAATTTGCCAGTTGTATTGCCTGTCATTAAGAGCTGATCGATGAACCTCAACGAACCCCGCGAGCTGGCGCAATTGCTCGAAGCTTTCCTGCTGGCCTCCGGCAAACCGCAATCGCTGGAGCGCCTGTTCGAGCTTTTTGAGGAAGGTGAACGGCCGGAGCCTGCAGTCTTCAAGAAAGCCCTGGAGGTGCTGCGCAAATCCTGCGAAGGGCGGGCGTTCGAACTCAAGGAAGTGGCGTCGGGGTATCGCCTGCAGATTCGTGAGCGCTTCTCGCCCTGGGTCGGGCGTCTCTGGGAGGAACGGCCGCAGCGTTATTCCCGGGCGATGCTGGAAACCCTGGCGCTGGTCGCCTATCGCCAGCCGATCACCCGCGGCGAGATCGAAGACGTGCGCGGTGTGGCGGTCAACAGCAATATCGTCAAGACCCTGCTGGAGCGCGAGTGGATTCGCGTGGTGGGCTACCGCGATGTGCCGGGCAAACCGGCGATGTTCGCCACCACCAAGGGCTTTCTCGATCACTTCAACCTGAAAAATCTCGACGACCTGCCGCCCCTGGCCGACCTGCGGGAAATGGAGCCGGACCCGATCCTCGATTTCGATGACGCCCCGGTGCCCGCCCATTTGCAAGCCCTGGCCGACGCCAGCCTTGATCCGGACGCCGAAGCCGAAGAACCCGAACCGCCTCGTGACGAAACCAGCTTCCGCAGCCTGCTGGCAGAACTGGACACCATGGAACAGGGTCTCAAGACCGACTTCGATGATTTATTGGTTGAAGAGAAGCCGGAAGACGAACCTGATTCCCTGTAGGAGCTGCCGAAGGCTGCGAACGAGGGCGTCTGATATACCGTTTTCGCAGCCTTCGCAAGCTCCTACAAAGAACGTATGACCACGGGATCCGCTATCAATGAGCACCCCCAAAGACCCCTGCATCAGCGTCTGTAAATTCGACGACGCTATCTGCCGCGGCTGCGGGCGCAGCAAGCGTGAGGTCAAGGGCTGGAAGAAGATGGATAAGGACGAGAAGCGCGCCGTGCTGGTCGAATCGGCCAGGCGCCTGATCCAGCTCAAGGCCACCGGTCGGCGGAAAAAGAAGTAGCCGCGAAATTTTCAACTAGCCTGTGATGCGCAACCGGCGCCATGAGCGTATGATTCGCGACCTTTTGGCGTTTCATACGCGCCACAGGCTTTCAGAATTTTGCCTCGCCGCTCCATGCGCGGCGCCAGGCTACGGTCACGTCGGTCCTCGACGGGCCATGAATCGACACACCGGGAGGTGTCCAGATGAGCGAAAAAGACAAGCAAGACAGCCAGGAAATCGGACCAGCAGGCGAAAAACTGCAAAAGGTTCTGGCCCGTATCGGCGTGGGTTCGCGCCGGGACGTGGAAACCTGGATCAGCCAGGGCCGGATCAAGGTCAATGGCAAGGATGCGACCCTCGGTCAGCGCGTCGATCTGCACGATGCCATCACCGTTGACGGGCGTGTCATCAAGCGCGAAGAAGCGGCCGAGACGGTCCGTCGCGTGATCATGTACAACAAGCCGGACGGCGAAATCTGCACCCGTGACGACCCGGAAGGTCGTCCGACCGTGTTCGATCGCCTGCCGCGTCCGAAAGAAGGCCGCTGGATCAATATTGGCCGTCTGGACATCAACACCACCGGTTTGCTGATGTTCACCACCGACGGTGAGCTGGCCAACCGCCTGATGCACCCCTCGTTCGAGATGGACCGCGAATACGCCGTGCGCGTACGTGGCGAAGTCGATGACGACATGCTCCTGCGTCTGAAGAACGGCGTGATCCTCGAAGACGGTCCTGCGCGTTTCACCGATATCCAGCAGGCGCCGGGCGGTGAAGGCTTCAACCGTTGGTATCACTGCGTGGTGATGGAAGGTCGCAACCGCGAAGTCCGTCGCCTATGGGAATCCCAGGGTCTGGTGGTCAGCCGCCTGAAGCGCGTGCGTTACGGGCCGGTGTTCCTCAACTCCGACCTGCCCATGGGCCGCTGGCGCGAAATGAGCCAGCAGGAAGTCGACATTCTCAGTATCGAAGTCGGCCTCACCCCTGTGGCCCAGCCGCAGATGAACGCCAAGACCAAGGACAAGCTCGAGCGTCTGCAACGCCAGTCGTCGCGTCCACTGGGCAAGGGCGAGCGCGTACGCACCCTGCGTCCGGCCAAGGACGGCGCTGCCCCGGCCGGCCCACGTCCGGCTCGCGAGCCACGGGTGACCGACACCGAGCGTTCGCGTCCGTCCGCCGTCAAGGGCGAGCGCCCGGCCCGCAAGCCGCGTGAGGATTCTGCCTCGCGTCCGGTGAAAGGTCGCGGTACGCCGGTTGCCGAGCGTCCGAACGAAACCAAGCGTCCGGCCAAGCCGGCACCGAAGCGCCCGGGCATCTCCCTGGTCGACGACGCGCCGTCGGGCAAACGCCGCGGCCCGCCAGCCGCATCGGGCCAACGCCCGGGCTTCGGTCGCCGCAAGCCGCAATAAGGCTGCAGGCTGAAAAATAAACGCCGGTGTAAAACACCGGCGTTTTTTTGTCTGCAATAAATATCATCTGAATTGAAACGATATCTGTGGGACCGGCTTTAGCCGGGAAGACAATATGGCGGTCAGTAGATATGTATCGATCCTGCCGATGCCTTCCCGGCTAAAGCCGGTCCCACATTTATCTCAAAATCCTGACCATCTGTATGGTTTTTCCTACATCCCTGGCGTGTACAATGCGCCGCCTTTTCTCTGGGATTTAAACGCGCAAGCGCACCTCCAACAACCAGGGCCTACCCGGCCTTGCGGCACTCCGTTGCGTCACGAGCGCAACGGGTTCGATTCCGTCACAGAGAAGAACAATCAGGTGACTATCCATGAGTGAACACATTTCCTCTTCCGGTGAGCTGAAGCGGGGCCTGAAAAACCGCCATATCCAGCTGATCGCCCTCGGCGGCGCCATCGGCACCGGCCTGTTTCTGGGCTCGGCCGGGGTGCTCAAGTCGGCCGGCCCGTCGATGATTCTGGGTTACGCCATTTGCGGCTTCATTGCCTTCATGATCATGCGCCAGTTGGGCGAGATGATTGTCGAAGAACCTGTGGCCGGCTCCTTCAGCCACTTCGCTCATCAGTACTGGGGGGGATTTGCCGGCTTCCTGTCAGGCTGGAACTGCTGGGTGTTGTACATTCTGGTGGGCATGTCCGAGCTGACTGCCGTGGGTAAATACGTGCACTACTGGTGGCCGGAGATTCCGACCTGGGTCTCGGCGGCGGTGTTCTTCGTGATGATCAACGCCATCAATCTGGCCAACGTCAAAGTCTTCGGTGAAGCCGAGTTCTGGTTTGCCATTATCAAGGTGGTGGCCATCGTCGGCATGATCGCCTTGGGCAGTTACCTGCTGGTCAGCGGCCATGGCGGCCCCCAGGCGGCGGTGAGCAACCTGTGGGAACACGGCGGTTTCTTCCCCAACGGCGTGTCCGGCCTGGTCATGGCCCTGGCGTTTATCATGTTCTCCTTCGGCGGCCTGGAAATGCTCGGCTTTACCGCTGCCGAAGCTGATCAGCCAAAGACGGTGATCCCCAAGGCGATCAATCAGGTGATCTACCGCATCCTGATTTTCTATATCGGCGCTCTGGTGGTGCTGCTGTCGCTGACCCCGTGGGATTCGCTGCTGGCCAGCCTCAATGCCTCCGGCGATGCTTATAGCAGCAGCCCGTTCGTGCAGGTGTTCTCCATGCTGGGCAGCAACACGGCGGCGCATATCCTCAACTTCGTGGTGCTGACTGCCGCGCTGTCTGTGTATAACAGCGGCACCTATTGCAATGCGCGCATGCTGTTCGGCATGGCCGAGCAGGGTGATGCGCCCCAGGCCCTGGCCAAGGTCGACAAGCGCGGAGTGCCGGTGCGGGCGATTCTGGTCTCGGCACTGGTGACCCTGATTGCCGTGGTGCTCAACTACCTGATCCCGCAGCATGCCCTTGAGCTGCTGATGTCTCTGGTGGTGGCCACCCTGGTGATCAACTGGGCGATGATCAGCTACTCGCACCTGAAATTCCGCCAGCACATGCTGCGCATCGGTCAAGTGCCATTGTTCAAGGCGCTGTGGTATCCCTATGGCAACTACCTGTGCCTTGCGTTCGTGGTGCTGATCCTCGGGATCATGCTGATGATCCCCGGCATTCAGGTGTCGGTGTATGCGATTCCGGTCTGGCTGCTGGTTATGTGGGCCTGCTACGGGATCAAGAACAAGCGCAGCGCATCCGCCCTGATGCAGCTTTAGAGAACCACCCATGCTGGTGATTTCCAACAATGTGCAGCTGCCCGATGCCGAGATCGAGTTGACCGCCATCCGTGCCCAGGGCGCGGGTGGGCAGAACGTCAACAAGGTCTCGAGTGCGGTGCACCTGCGTTTCGATATCAACGCCTCGTCCTTGCCGACGTTCTACAAGGAACGGCTGCTGGCGTTGCGTGACAGTCGGATCACCAGCGACGGCGTGATCGTGCTCAAGGCCCAGCAGTACCGGACTCAGGAACAGAATCGCGCCGATGCCCTGGAGCGGTTGAGCGAGCTGATCGTCAATGCCGCCAAGGTGGAAAAGAAACGTCGTCCGACCAAGCCGACCCTGGGTTCCAAGACCCGGCGCCTGGAATCCAAGACCAAGCGCGGCAATATCAAAGCCGGGCGCGGCAAGATCGACTTTTAGACTTCTTTGTTTTCGCGCATCACCTGCGCCTGTTTGTACAGATAGAGGCTCAAGCCCAGCCCGCTCAGGGCCGCCAGGGCCGCGAACAGGAAGATCGAAGCAAAGCCAAAGCCCGCCGCAACGGCCCCGGCCACTGGCCCGGTGATGCCCAGGGACAGGTCGATAAACAGCGAATAAGCCCCCACTGCCGCACCACGACTGGCCGCTGGCACCAGATTCACCGCCTCCACGCCCAAGGCCGGGAAGACCAGGGAGAAGCCAAAGCCGGTCAATGCCGCGCCCGCCAGGGCCAGTCCCGGTGTTGGTGCCAGCCAGAGTAATAGCAGGCCCAGACTTTCCACGGACAGGCAGGCAATCGCCACGCGAAACCCGCCCAGCCGGTTGATGAAGTTGCCGAACAGCAGCCGCGCACCGATAAAACTGGCACCGAACAGGCTCAGGCACAGGACCGCATTGGGCCAGCTGTGACTGGCGTAATACAGGGTAATAAAGGTGGCGATGGTGCCGAAACCGATGGAGCCCAAGGCCAGGCCCATGCCGTGGGGCAGCACCCGTCCCAGCACATGGAGGAACGGCAGGCGCTCGCCATGGACGATGGGCGCGGCCTGCTTCTTCAGGGTCAGGAACATGCCCAGAGCGGCCAGCAGGATGATACTGGCACCCATGCTCCACAGCCCAAGGGCGTCGACCAGCAACACCCCCAGCGGCGCGCCGATGGCCAATGCGCCGTAGCTGGCAATACCGTTCCAGGAAATCACTTTGGCAGTATTGGCCGCGCCGACCCGGCCGATGCCCCAGCCAATCGAGCCGGAGCCGACCAGGCTTTCCGCGCTGCCCAATACCAGTCGGCCGAGGAAAATCGCCACCAGGCTGAGCATCGGCCAGCTCTGAGTCAGTGCCGCCAGCAACATCAATACACCGCTCAAGCCGCAACCGGCGAGCCCGTATTGCACGGCCTTCTTGCTGCCCAGGTTATCGATGATGCGCCCGGCATAGGGGCGGCTGAGCAGGGTCGCCAGGTACTGCACACTGATCACCAGCCCGGCGGTGACGGCACCGAAACCCAGGTCGGTGTGCACATAGCCGGGCAGCACCGCCAGGGGAATGCCGATATTCAGGTAGCCGATAAAGGTGAACAGAACAATGGAAACGACCTGCAACGTCACGTCGAGAGGACGTTGCGTGGCGGCGGACTGCGGTTCAGACATGGGTAAATCCAGGAAGGTAAGCCGATCATTAGCAAGCTTGCTAAGTGGCTATGATAGCGGCGCTTTGGACATCGCTGGGTTTGAATTGGAAAAAAAGGTCGAACGCCCGTCTGGTGGAAGCGGATTTATCCGCGAAAGCAGTATGTCTGTGAGGAAAAATGGTGAATGTGCCGACGCCTTCGCGGATAAATCCGCTCCCACCGAATGTGTGGGGCGGCAGAGTCAGTCTTCGCTGACAGGTGCAACCAACTGGGTGGTCACCAATGCCGCAAGGGCATTTTCCTGGGTGCCGAAACGGGCGAGCAGGGCGCTCTGTTTTTCCGGGCTCAGGCGGCTCCAGATATTGATCATTTTTTCGGCGGCGTGGATCAGGGCGCTGGCTTGTTTTTCGTCGAATTCGGTCATGGCGTTCTTTGGCATTTCAGGCGTATGGAAGCAAAACGAATCCAGCTTCAATACGCCTGAACCATCAGCTTTCAGTTCTTACTGGAAGCTTTTTGGCTCTCTTGAGCCTTTGGTGCTGCTTTCATTGCATTGAGTTGGCCGGATTCGCGTCGGGCCAGGGCAGTTTGCTGCTGTTCATGCAGGCTTGGGAAGGGGAAGTTCGGGATTTCATGCATTGTCATCGCTCCTCACAAGATCTGAAATTGCAGGATCACGTCGGTTAAGCCGACTTGGTTAGACACTGTGTTCAGAAAGCTCAGGGAGAATAGCGCACTGGAAATGACAATCAGATGTTTAATTTCAGCCGCTGGTCTTCTTTAATCTCAAGGCGCCATTGTGGCGCCCTGAGATTCACAACTCGTTGCGATCAGCAAACGGCGGCGATGGCCGCTGCCAATGCGTGCAGACGTGTTGCGTCGATCCCGGCGACGTTGGCGCGACCGGCGTTGACCATGTACACGCTGTGTTCATGGCGCAGGCGTGCGACTTGATCGTCGTTGAGACCGGTGTAGGAAAACATCCCGCGTTGCTGCGCGATATGGGCAAAGCGCTGACCCAGGCCCAACGGCGTCAGGGCTTCCACCAGGCCGCTGCGCAGTTGTGCGATACGCTGGCGCATCTCTTCCACTTCGTCGGCCCACAGCTGTTTCAGCTCGGCGTCCCCGAGAATCTCGGCGACCACGGCGGCGCCATGGTCCGGGGGGTTGGACCACAGGTTGCGGGCGATCGACGACAGTTGGCTGCGCACGTCGAGGGACTTCTCGGCATCGGCGCAGCAGACGATCAGCGCGCCGGTGCGTTCGCGATACAGGCCGAAATTCTTCGAGCAGGAACTGGTGATGAGCAATTCCGGCAGCTCGGCGGCAAACAGGCGCACTGCCCAGGCATCTTCTTCCAGGCCGTCACCGAAGCCTTGGTAGGCGAAGTCGATCAGCGGCAGCAGGTTGCGTCGACGGACCACTTCGAGAACACGCTTCCAGTCCTCATGCCCCAGGTCGAAGCCGGTAGGGTTGTGGCAGCAGGCATGCAGCAGCACCACGTCACCGCTGGGAATAGTCTCGAAGGCGGCGAGCATGGCATCGACGGTCAGACGGTTTTCCCGGTCGACGTAGGGGTAGTGGCTGACCTTGAGGCCAGCCTTGGCGAAGATGGTCTCGTGAATCGGCCAGGTCGGGTCGCTGAGCCAGATGCCACGGCCCGGCAGGCACTCGGCGATGAAGTCGCCGCTCAGGCGCAGAGCGCCGGTGCCACCGGGCGTCTGCGTGGCGCTGACGCGCCTGGCGGCGAGCAATGGCGAATTGTCGCCCAGTACCAACTGGCTGATCAGGGTGCCGAAACGCGGCTCGCCATGGCCGCCGATATAGGTCTTGGTCAGTTGCTTGTCGACCAGGCGCTGTTCGGCCAGTTTCACCGCGCGGGGAATGGTGGTCAGGCCCTGGGCGTCTTTATAGACACCCACGCCCAGGTCGAATTTGTTCGGGTTGGTATCGTTGGCGTAGGCCTCGATCAATCCCAGAATCGGATCACCCGGCACTCGCTGGATATCGGAGAAATGCATTTACTTGCGGCCCTCGGCATCTTTGGCCACCTCGTCAGTGCGGGCGGCCATGATGAAGTCGTTGCGGTGCAGCCCCTTGATCGAGTGGCTCCACCAGGTCACGGTCACCTTGCCCCATTCAGTCAACAGACCCGGGTGGTGACCTTCGGCTTCGGCAATTTCGCCGACCGCGTTGGTAAACGCCAGCGCAAATTTGAAATTCTTGAACAGAAAGATTTTCTCCAACTGCATCACGCCGTCGCGTACTTCGATATTCCAGTCCGGAATCTGCTTGATCAGCTCGGGCAGTTCCGCCTCGCTGACTTGTGGAGCATCGGCGCGGCAGGCTTCGCAATGGGCTTGGTTGAGGGTCGTCATGGGTCGGGTCCTGTCAGGCGGCGTGAGTTTTGGAGGGTTGAATTTTAGGGGGAAAGGTTGGCGCGTGCAGGCCCAACTGCATACCGGTCTGGACCATGGCCATGATGTCCTCATGGGCCAGTTCGAACAGACGCTTGAGATCGGGCAGGACAAAGTACAGCGGTTGCAGGATGTCGATGCGGTAGGGCGTGCGCATGGCTTCCAGCGGGTCGAACCGATGATGCGCGGGCTCCGCGGACAGGCTGTAGACCGCCTCTTTCGGCGAGGACAGGATGCCGCCGCCGTAGATGCGCCTGCCTTTGGGGGTGTCCACCAGGCCGAATTCGATGGTCATCCAATACAGCCGCGCCAGGTAGACCCGCTGTTCCTTGCTCGCACTCAGGCCGAGCTTGCCGTACATGTGGGTGAATTCGGCGAACCAGGGGTTGGTCAGCAGCGGGCAGTGGCCGAATATCTCGTGAAAGATGTCGGGTTCCTGCAGGTAATCCAGTTCTTCCTCGGTGCGAATAAAGGTCGCCACCGGAAAGCGCTTGCTCGCCAGCAGTTCAAAGAAGGTCTGGAAGGGAATCAGCGCCGGGACCCGCTCTACCTGCCAGCCGGTGGTTGCCGCCAGCACGCGGTTGATCTCGTCCAGCTGCGGGATGCGCTCGTGGGGCAGGCCCAACAGCTCGATACCGTCCAGGTACTCCTGGCAGGCGCGATCCTTGATGATGTCCATCTGGCGCGTGATCAGGATGTTCCACACCCAGTGTTCGGCCGGGCTGTAGTGGATGAAACCCTGGGCGTCAGGCTCGCGAGCGACGTAGTGGGTCATGCTGTTCTCCTGCTGCAATGCGCGAAGGATTTGTTGTTCTGATGCAGCAAGAGATAGCGCAATGACGCGTAGGTTTCAGCCCTGATAGCGTCAGGTCGAGAGTCCGAAGTGGTGTTTTTCGTAACGAAAAGTTTACGTGCGTTGCTCATACCCGTTTGTCGCGAGGATTTTTAACTGTATGTGTCACGAATTCTTGACGGTTAATATGAGCTCATTACAAAAAGTTGCCGTCACAGGGGCGGATCATGCGTATCAAAGTTCATTGTCAAAACCGCATCGGGATTCTGCGTGACATTCTCGATCTGCTGGTGGACTACGGCGTCAACGTCGCTCGTGGCGAGGTCGGCGGTGAGCATGGCGACGCCATCTATCTGCACTGTCCGAACCTGATCAACCTGCAATTCCAGGCCCTGCGCCCGCGCTTCGAGGCCATTGCCGGAGTGTTTGGTGTCAAGCGCGTGGGTTTGATGCCCAGCGAGCGGCGGCATATGGAACTCAACGCCTTGCTCGGTGCTCTGGAGTTTCCGGTGCTGTCCATTGATATGGCCGGGGCCATAGTCGCCGCCAACCGCGCGGCCGCGCAGTTGCTGGGGGTGCGGGTCGATGAGGTGCCGGGGATTGCTCTGTCTAAATATGCCGAGGACTTTGACCTGCCCGAGCTGATTCGCGCCAGTAAATCGCGGATCAACGGTTTGCGGGTCAAGGTGCGTGGTGATGTATTTCTCGCGGATATCGCGCCTTTGCAGTCCGAGCACGACGACAGCGAAGCTCTCGCCGGGGCAGTGCTGACCCTGCACCGCGCCGACCGTGTCGGTGAGCGTATCTACCATGTGCGCAAGCAAGAACTGCGTGGCTTCGACAGCATCTTCCAGAGTTCGAAAGTCATGGCCGCAGTAGTCCGTGAAGCCCGGCGCATGGCGCCATTGGACGCACCTTTATTGATTGAAGGAGAGACCGGCACCGGCAAGGAGCTGCTGGCCCGTGCCTGTCACCTCGCCAGCCCGCGCGGTCAGGCACCGATGATGTCGCTCAACTGCGCCGGGTTGTCGGAATCCATGGCCGAGACCGAGTTGTTCGGCTACGGCCCCGGAGCCTTTGATGGCGCCCGTGCGGAAGGCCGTCTCGGCCTGCTGGAACTCACCGCAGGCGGCACCCTGTTCCTCGACGGTGTGACGGAAATGAGCCCGCGCTTGCAGGCCAAACTGTTGCGCTTTCTGCAAGAAGGCTGCTTTCGCCGGGTCGGCAGTGATGAAGAGGTGTATCTGGATGTGCGGGTGATCTGCGCCACTCAGGTCGATCTGTCCGAACTGTGCGCTCGCGGCGAATTTCGTCAGGATCTGTATCACCGGCTCAACGTGCTGTCTTTGCATATTCCACCGCTGCGCGAATGCCTCGACGGCCTGGAGCCGCTGGTTCAGCACTTTCTCGATCAAGCCAGTCGCCAGATCGGCTGCCCGCTGCCGAAAATCGCTGATCAGGCGTTGGCGCGGCTGCATCAATACCATTGGCCGGGGAATGTGCGGCAACTGGAGAACGTGTTGTTTCAGGCGGTCTCGCTGTGTGAGGGCGGGACGGTCAAGGCCGAGCACATTCGTTTGCCGGATTATGGCGTGGCACAACCCTTGGGTAATTTTTCCCTTGAGGGAACGTTGGAGGAAGTTGTCGGGCGCTTCGAGCGTTCAGTGCTGGAGCAACTTTATCTTCTGCATCCGAGCAGTCGCCAGTTGGGCAAACGCCTGGGTGTTTCCCATACAACCATTGCCAACAAGTTGCGCGATTATGATATTGGTCGAGTCACTTCGGCAAAGGAAGACTCGGCAGATAGTTAAGCGATCAGTTTAAAGTTGATGACGCAAAAAGAAGCACGCCCCGTCGGATCACTCCGCGAGGCGTTTGCACATCCAGACGGTGGATCAGCCGTTGTTGCAACCGCTACCCATGACCTGGTAGGCCATGATGTGCTGCTGACCCTGGGAATCCAGGTAGGTCATGCGCGCCGGTACGACCGAGCAGACATTTGGAACTTCGCTGACGGAAACAACCTTGGCAATATCCGGGTGGCTGGAGTAAGTATATTGCTCGACACGGGCTTGCTGTTGATTAACCTTGGCGCCGGATTCTTCCGCCATTGCAAAAGTGCTGAAGCCACACAGAGCCAATACCAACATTGAAACTTTCATTTTAAATAACCTTCTTTGGTTCGAAAGGGGGCACATAACCCTTGTGGGGTTATGTGTGATGCGCTTTGTTTGTTACTGGATCAACAAGCCATTGTGGGGGCTGTAAGTTGTCAATCATTTGCCGATTTGGCGAGATTGATTCTATGCCTGTGACGAACAGACATATAGAAACAGTTTTGATAAAGACTATTGAGCATTCCAGCAACAATCCGTTGTGGTGCTTTGGTCTTGGGTCGTTGGGAGGAGGGCAATGTCGTCAGGCTGATACGGGCCTCGTGGGAGCAAGTTTGCTTGCGAAAGCGATATGCCAGGCTCTGAAGAGTGGGCAGGCTGTACCGGCCCTTTCGCAGGCAAGCCTGCTTCCACAAGTCGTTCCGGGCCAACAACCCGTACAGCCGGTTCCACCCCGCCCGGAGGACGAGTATGGTAGTAGCTTTCTGGATTGGTAAGACCATCGTCGAATGGCCCTAAGGGAGCCATCTCGATAAAAAGGTGTCATAAAACAACAACTACCCACCGAGGTAAGAAAGATGAGTGCGGCTTCCCTGTACCCCGTCCGCCCTGAGGTTGCAGCCAACACGCTGACCGACGAGGCGACCTACAAGGCCATGTACCAGCAGTCGGTGGTCAACCCCGATGGTTTCTGGCGCGAGCAGGCCAAGCGCCTGGACTGGATCAAGCCCTTCACCACCGTGAAGCAGACCTCCTTCGACGACCACCGCGTCGATATCAAATGGTTCGCCGACGGCACCCTGAACGTCGCATACAACTGCCTTGACCGCCATCTGGCCGAGCGTGGCGACCAGATCGCCATTATCTGGGAAGGCGACGATCCTTCCGAGCACCGCAACATCACCTATCGCGAACTGCATGAAGAAGTCTGCAAGTTCGCCAACGCCCTGCGTGGTCAGGACGTGCATCGCGGTGACGTGGTAACCCTCTACATGCCGATGATTCCCGAGGCCGTAGTCGCCATGCTGGCCTGTGCCCGTATCGGCGCGATTCACTCGGTAGTGTTCGGTGGCTTCTCTCCTGAAGCCCTGGCCGGTCGCATCATCGACTGCAAATCGAAAGTGGTCATCACCGCTGACGAAGGCCTGCGTGGCGGCAAGAAGACTCCGCTCAAGGGTAACGTCGACCGAGCCCTGACCAACCCGGAAACCAGCAGCGTGCAGAAAGTCATCGTGTGCAAGCGCACCGGTGGCGATATCGAATGGAACCGCCATCGCGACATCTGGTATCACTCGTTGCTGGAAGTGGCGTCGAGCACCTGCGCACCGAAAGAAATGGGCGCTGAAGAGTCGCTGTTCATCCTTTACACCTCCGGTTCCACCGGCAAGCCCAAGGGCGTGCTGCACACCACCGCCGGTTACCTGTTGTACGCAGCCCTGACCCACGAACGCGTATTCGACTACCGTCCGGGCGAAGTTTACTGGTGCACCGCCGACGTCGGCTGGGTCACCGGCCACAGCTATATCGTCTACGGCCCGCTGGCCAATGGCGCGACCACGCTGCTGTTCGAAGGCATTCCGAACTATCCGGATATCACCCGTGTGTCGAAGGTCATCGACAAGCACAAGGTCAATATCCTCTATACCGCACCGACCGCCATCCGCGCGATGATGGCCGAAGGCACCAAGGCCGTTGAAGGCGCTGACGGTTCGAGCCTGCGCCTGCTGGGTTCGGTCGGCGAGCCGATCAACCCGGAAGCCTGGAACTGGTACTACAACACCGTCGGCAAGCAACGCTGCCCGATCGTCGATACCTGGTGGCAGACCGAAACCGGTGGCGTGCTGATCAGCCCGCTGCCAGGCGCCACGGCCCTCAAGCCAGGTTCGGCGACTCGTCCGTTCTTCGGCGTGATTCCGGCGCTGGTGGACAACCTGGGCAACCTGATCGAAGGTGCGGCCGAAGGCAACCTGGTGATCCTCGACTCGTGGCCGGGTCAGGCGCGTTCGCTGTTTGGCGACCACGACCGTTTCGTCGACACCTACTTCAAGACCTTCCGTGGCATGTACTTCACCGGTGACGGCGCCCGTCGCGATGAAGACGGTTACTACTGGATCACCGGTCGTGTGGACGACGTGCTTAACGTCTCCGGGCACCGCATGGGTACGGCGGAAATCGAAAGCGCCATGGTCGCCCATCCGAAAGTCGCCGAAGCGGCGGTGGTTGGCGTGCCTCACGACCTGAAAGGGCAGGGCATCTATGTCTACGTCACCCTCAACGGTGGCGAAGTGCCGGACGAAGCCCTGCGTGTAGAGCTGCGTAACTGGGTGCGCAAGGAAATCGGTCCGATTGCCTCGCCTGACGTCATCCAGTGGGCGCCAGGCCTGCCGAAAACCCGTTCGGGCAAGATCATGCGCCGCATCCTGCGCAAGATTGCCACCGGCGAGTACGATTCCCTGGGCGATATCTCGACCCTGGCCGATCCAGGCGTCGTGCAGCACCTGATCGATACCCACAAGAGCATGAAAGTCGCCTGACGTTCAGCTTTGAAAACGCCCCGCCCGGTGTGAGCCTGGCGGGGCGTTTTTATTTGCAGCGCATCTTGGACACACACAAATCTTGTGGGAGCGAGGCTTGTCGGACCGCCGCACCGCCGCGAAGAGGCCGGTACATTCAACACATCTCCTGTGCCTGCCCCACCGCCTTCGCGGGCAAGCCTCGCTCCCACGGGGTTCCGAGTCGTTTGCGGATAACCGCGATTCCGTTGGAGCCGGGCTTGCCCGCGAAGATACAAGGTTGGCCGTGTGCCTATCCCGATAATTACCGAACTGTTACTGCTGTAACATTGTGTGTAACCACCTGCACTGATGTGAGGCAAAGCCTCCCAGTTTTGTCGGATTGGTCCCTGTTTTTGGTCTGCGTTTAAACATGGCGATACGCTGCACTTGCCGTATTTCAAGGTGTTGCCAATAATGGGCGCGATTTTTGCTGTTATGATTGGTTGCCTTTCTTTCGCTTTGCATAAAATTATGCACGCTGTCAATCATGCAGGTGCCCGATTCCGGTGCTTCTGTAACTAGTTGTCGCATTGAAGAAATATCGACTTCGACGCTATCGCTAAAATGCCGATCACTCGCCGAGCTGTGCCGGACTCCGGTTGCGGTTCTCAGGCGTCGCCAACAAAAGTCATTCCTTCGCATCGCAGGCCTTTTGCCTGTACTGCCATTTGTTTCGCTGTACCGATGGAGTTCTGCAAATGAAAAAGCTCATGCTTCTTGGCGCATTGGCGCTGTCCGTGCTGGCGCAGCCGGTATTCGCCGATGAAAAGCCGCTGAAGATCGGTATCGAAGCCGCTTACCCTCCATTCGCATCCAAGGCGCCGGACGGCAGCATCGTCGGTTTCGACTACGACATCGGCAACGCCCTGTGCGAAGAGATGAAGGTCAAGTGCACTTGGGTCGAGCAGGAGTTCGATGGCCTGATCCCGGCCCTCAAAGTGCGCAAGATCGACGCCATCCTGTCGTCGATGTCGATTACCGAAGAGCGCAAGCAGTCGGTTGATTTCACCAACAAGTACTACAACAGCCCGGCCCGTCTGGTCATGAAGGAAGGCACCGCTGTCAGCGACGGCCTGACCGAACTCAAGGGCAAGAATATCGGCGTGCAGCGCGGCTCGATCCACGAGCGCTTCGCCAAGGAAGTCCTCGCGCCACTGGGTGCCGAGATCAAGCCGTACGGCTCGCAGAATGAAATCTACCTGGACATCGGCGCCGGTCGCCTTGATGGCACTCTGGCCGACGCCACCCTGCTGCAGGACGGCTTCCTCAAGACTGATTCGGGCAAGGGTTATGCCTTCGTAGGCCCGGCCTTCACCGACGCCAAGTACTTCGGCGACGGTATCGGTATTGCGGTACGCAAGGGCGACAGCGCCAACCTCAAGCGCATTAACGACGCGATCGCCGCGATCCGTGCCAATGGCAAGTACAAGGCGATCCAGGACAAGTACTTCGACTTCGATATCTACGGCAAGTAAATCCCGTCGTCATTGATTGTCCGCAATGGCGCAAGCCGCACGCTGGTTGGGCTTGCGCCATTTTCTTTTCCCTCGCTTGAGGACTGCACATCATGTTGAAAGGCTACGGGGCCGTCATCCTCGACGGCGCATGGCTGACGTTGCAGCTGGCCCTGTCTTCCATGGCACTGGCCATTGTCCTCGGCTTGATCGGTGTGGCCCTGCGCCTGTCGCCGGTGCGCTGGCTGGCCTGGCTGGGCGATCTGTATTCGACGGTGATTCGCGGCATTCCTGATCTGGTGCTGATCCTGCTGATCTTCTACGGCGGCCAGGACCTGCTCAATCGCGTCGCGCCGCTGCTCGGTTATGACGACTACATCGATTTGAATCCGCTGCTGGCCGGCATCGGCACCCTGGGCTTTATCTTTGGTGCTTATCTGTCCGAGACCTTCCGCGGCGCATTCATGGCCATTCCCAAGGGGCAGGCCGAAGCGGGCATGGCCTATGGCATGAGCCCGTTCAACGTGTTTTTCCGCATTCTCGTACCGCAGATGGTCCGCCTGGCGATCCCCGGCTTCACCAATAACTGGCTGGTACTGACCAAGGCCACCGCGTTGATTTCCGTGGTCGGTCTGCAAGACATGATGTTCAAGGCCAAGCAGGCGGCCGACGCCACCCGCGAACCCTTTACCTTTTTCCTCGCAGTGGCCGCGATGTACTTGGTCATCACCAGTGTTTCGCTGTTGGTCCTGCGTCAATTGGAACGACGCTACTCGGTAGGCGTAAGGGCGGCTGACCTATGATGTTCGACTACAACGTGGTCTGGAACAGCCTGCCGCTGTACTTCGGCGGCTTGCTCATCACCCTCAAGCTGCTGGCGATTTCCCTGCTGTTCGGCCTGCTCGCCGCCCTACCCCTGGGCCTGATGCGCGTCTCCAAAAAGCCACTGGTGAACATGAGCGCCTGGCTCTACACCTATGTGATTCGCGGCACGCCGATGCTGGTGCAACTGTTCCTGATCTATTACGGCCTGGCCCAGTTCCAGGCAGTGCGCGACAGTATCTTCTGGCCGTGGCTGTCCAGCGCGACCTTCTGCGCCTGCCTGGCCTTCGCCATCAACACCAGCGCCTATACCGCCGAAATCATCGCTGGCAGCCTCAAGGCCACGCCCGCCGGTGAGATCGAAGCGGCCCGGGCGATGGGCATGTCCAAGGCCAAGATGTACCGCCGCATCCTGCTGCCTTCGGCCCTGCGCCGGGCGTTGCCGCAGTACAGCAACGAAGTGATCATGATGCTGCAGACCACCAGTCTGGCTTCCATCGTCACGTTGATGGACATCACCGGCGCGGCCCGTGAGGTCAACGCCAAGTATTACCTGCCGTTCGAGGCCTATATCACGGCAGGCGTGTTCTATCTGTGCCTGACATTCATCCTGGTGCGGTTGTTCAAGCGGGCGGAACGTCGCTGGCTGGGCTACCTCGCTCCGCGAAAGGGCTGACCCATGCAAAGAATCGATCATCTATTGCCCTGGAGCACCCTGGGCAGCGAACGTCGCCTGAGTGTGTTCCGCTTCGGTCACGGCGAGCGCAAGGCCTATATCCAGGCCAGCCTGCACGCCGACGAACTGCCTGGCATGCGCACCGCCTGGGAATTGAAGAAACGCCTGACCGAGCTTGAAGCTCAAGGCCTGCTCAAGGGCGTGGTCGAGCTGGTTCCGGTGGCCAATCCCATGGGCCTGGGCCAGTTGCTGCAAGGCTCTCATCAGGGGCGTTTCGAGTTTGGCAGCGGGCGCAATTTCAACCGTGATTTCTGCGAGTTGAGCGGGCCGGTGGCCGAGCGTCTGAACGGTCAACTGGGCGATGATCCCCACGCCAATATTCAGCTGATTCGTCAGGCCATGGCCGATGTACTGGCTGATCTGCCGCCTGCTCAGAGCCAGTTGCAGGGCATGCAGCGGGTTCTGCTCAGTCATGCCTGTACCGCTGATGTGGTACTGGATCTGCATTGTGATGCCGAGGCCGCGCTGCATATGTATGCGTTGCCACAGCACTGGCCGCAGTGGCGCTCCCTGGCCGCCCACCTGGGCATGAGCGTCGGCCTGCTGGCGGAAGATTCCGGCGGCAGTTCCTTCGACGAAGCCTGTTCGTTGCCGTGGCTGCGCCTGTCGCGCAGCTTTCCCGAGGCGGCGATTCCCCTGGCCTGCCTGGCCACGACCCTGGAACTGGGTGGCCAGGCCGATACCGGCAAGGACGACGCCGAGGCCCATGCCGCAGGCATCCTCGCCTTCCTCGCCGAACAGGGGCTGATCGCCGGTGACTGGCCGCAGCCTGAGCGCGAAGCGTGCGAAGGCATGCCGTTCGAAGGCACCGAACTGCTGTATGCGCCACATCCGGGCGTCGTCACCTTCCTGCGCCCGGCCGGTGCCTGGGTCGAGGTCGGCGAGCCGTTGTTCGAAGTCATCGACCCGCTGTCCGATCAGGTCAGCATCGTCTGCACTCAAACTGCCGGGGTGGTCTATGCCATCGAGCGGCTTCGTTATGCCCAACCGGGTTTCTGGCTGGCGAAAGTGGCGGGGCGCACGGCGCTGCGTCATGGCCGTCTGCTCAGCGACTGATTTGCGAGAGCCAAGCATGTACAAACTCGAAGTCCAGGACCTGCACAAGCGCTACGGCAGTCACGAAGTGCTCAAGGGTATTTCCATGACCGCCAAGGCCGGCGATGTGATCAGCATCATCGGCTCCAGCGGTTCGGGCAAAAGCACGTTTTTGCGCTGCATCAACCTGCTGGAGCAGCCCCATGCGGGCAAGATCCTGCTCAACAATGAAGAGCTGAAACTGGTGCCCAACAAGGACGGCGGCCTGCGGGCGGCGGATCCTAAACAGTTGCAGCGCATGCGCTCGCGCCTGTCCATGGTGTTCCAGCACTTCAACCTGTGGTCGCACATGACGGCCCTGGAAAACATTATCGAAGCGCCGATCCATGTACTCGGCGTGCCGAAAAAGGAAGCCCTGGAAAAGGCCGAGCATTACCTGGCCAAGGTCGGCGTGGCTCATCGCAAGGATGCCTACCCTGGGCATATGTCCGGTGGTGAGCAGCAGCGCGTGGCGATTGCCCGGGCTTTGGCGATGGAGCCGGAAGTCATGCTGTTCGATGAACCGACCTCGGCGCTGGACCCGGAACTGGTGGGCGATGTGCTCAAAGTCATGCAGGCCCTGGCTCAGGAAGGCCGGACCATGGTGGTGGTGACCCACGAAATGGGCTTTGCCCGTGAGGTCTCCAACCAGTTGGTGTTCCTGCATAAAGGTCTGGTCGAAGAGCGCGGCAACCCGCGGGAAGTGCTGGTCAATCCGCAGTCGGAACGTTTGCAGCAGTTTCTCTCCGGCAGCCTAAAGTGATACCCGGCATCGCTTGACGATGCCTTTTGTTAAAGAACCGGTCATGCTGCGCTTCATTTGAAGAACCGGGTTACCCCTGATCGGGCGCCGCGTCGCCCGACCCATTTGTGCAACACGTTTCGGACTTCACTCAATGACTGCTCATCGAATAGGTTTTCTTATCTGGCCCAGCACCAAAGCCCTGACCCTGGCGCTGGCTGAAGAAGCCCTGCGCGTGGCCCAGCGGGTGCATCCGGACGTGACCTACGAGTTGTCATTCCTGCAGGCCGAAGCGCCGATTGAAGGCGGTGCGTGGCAATTGCCGGGCGAGCCGTGGACGGGGCGCCTGGAAGGTTGTCAGAAATTGTTTCTGTTGGCTGATGAGCCGCCCGCGCCCATGAGTTCGCTGCTCAGCAGCGCCCTCAAGCAGCTGGTGCGCAGTGGTTGCCAGATCGGCGGCTTGTCGGCGGGGATCTATCCGTTGGCGCAGTTGGGTTTGCTCGACGGTTATCGTGCGGCCGTGCACTGGCGCTGGCAGGATGATTTCAGCGAGCGTTTCCCCAAGGTCATCGCTACCAGCCATCTGTTCGACTGGGACCGTGATCGCCTCACCGCTTGCGGCGGCATGGCGGTGCTTGACCTGCTGCTGGCGGTATTGGCCCGTGACCACGGCGCCGAACTGGCCGGTGCGGTGTCGGAAGAACTGGTGGTCGAGCGCATTCGCGAAGGTGGCGAGCGTCAGCGCATTCCGTTGCAGAATCGCCTGGGCTCCAGCCATCCGAAGCTGACTCAGGCCGTGCTGTTGATGGAAGCCAATATCGAAGAGCCCCTGACCACCGACGAAATCGCCCAGCATGTCTGCGTGTCGCGCCGTCAACTGGAGCGGATCTTCAAGCAATACCTCAATCGCGTGCCAAGCCAGTACTACCTGGAACTGCGCCTGAACAAGGCCCGACAGATGCTGATGCAGACCAGCAAATCGATAATCCAGATCGGCCTGTCCTGCGGCTTCTCCTCCGGCCCGCACTTCTCCAGCGCCTACCGCAATTTCTTCGGCGCCACCCCCCGCGAAGACCGCAATCAACGCCGCAGCAGCAGCCCGTTTGAACTGTCGTCGGTGCCCGCCGAGCGCGGCTGATTCCGATACCGCACATGACTTGGAGTACGGTCCCGTAGGAGCCAGCTTGCTGGCGATAGCGGTGTGACAAGCGACATCTTCATCGACTGATACGATGCCGTCGCCAGCAAGCCAGCTCCTACAAATCGGTGTTTTGATGGCGTTTTTGCCACATGAAATGTGACGAATGCGCAGGACGCCTCTCTATCTCTTGAGTGAAATTTCCGAAACAATTCCGGCTGCTTGTTTCTGCGAATTTCCGGGACTAGTCTGCGCCCCGCCACTGAAAAATCGGTGGTCGGGTGTGAGACCCCGGATTCACAGAATATGTAAAGCAAGTCACCAGGCGTCTTTATCGAGTGTTTTTCGTTAAGTGCTTTATGGCGGCTGTGGCGGGCAGACTTCGGTCTGACCGGGTTTTACGTATTCTTCCCGGGTCTCACCCCGCTAACAGCCGCCACCCCTTTGTCGAGTGAGACCGACAGATTGGAGGCACCATTTAGCGAGAATACGATGATCAAGAAGTTAATCCCCGATCCACCCCATACCTTCGGCAGTCATGTATGAATCCGGCGACCAGATGGAGGGTTCAAAGCGCGATCTGCCCTTTGCCGCGATGTACCTGATCGACATGGCCAAGGCCCTGTCCAATGAAATTCTCAGCCAGCTCCACGAGCAGCGCGCGACCTGACCTATCTAATGTGGGACCGGCTTTAGCCGGGAATACGCCTTCCCGGCTAAAGCTGGTCCCGCAGTTGAAACACGAATCTGTAGGAGCGAGGCTTGCCCGCGGAGAGGCCGGCCCTGTCGATACATTTATTGAGTCTGAAACACCTCCTTCGCGGGCAAACCTCGCTCCTATGGCTGCATGCGGTCTCGCCTTATTGATGTATCGCGCCAAATCAAATCATCTGTATCTGCTACAACCCGCCCCCAACGTTTAAACTGCGCCTTTGTGACGGTATATGTCGCATTGCCGAAAGCCTTGAAAAATACCGGTTTTGCGCTGTAACAAGTTGTCGCTTGGCGGCAAGGCCGAACATGAATCTGTCCTTACAATCCTTCCATCGCTCGCCAGTTCCAGGTGGGCGTTCCTCTTCAGGAGACTCCGATGTCCGTTGAGCAAGCACCGGTGCACCGCGCCGATTTCGACCAGGTAATGGTCCCTAACTATGCACCGGCCGCTTTTATCCCCGTGCGTGGTCTCGGTTCCCGTGTGTGGGACCAGGCGGGTCGTGAGCTGGTGGACTTCTCCGGCGGTATTGCCGTGAACGTGCTGGGCCATTGCCATCCGGCACTGGTCGGGGCATTGACCGTGCAGGGCAATCAGCTGTGGCATGTCTCCAACGTCTTCACCAACGAGCCGGCCCTGCGCCTGGCCAAGAAACTGGTGGACGCAACCTTCGCCGAGCGCGTGTTCTTCTGTAACTCCGGCGCCGAAGCCAACGAGGCCGCTTTCAAGCTGGCCCGTCGCGTGGCGTTTGAGCTGTACGGCGAAGAGAAGTACGAAATCGTTGCTGCCCTCAACAGCTTCCACGGTCGCACCCTGTTCACCGTGACCGTCGGCGGTCAGTCCAAGTATTCCGACGGTTTCGGGCCGAAGATCACCGGCATCAAGCATGTGCCGTTCAACGATCTGGACGCCCTGAAAGCCGCAGTTTCCGACAAGACCTGCGCCGTGGTGCTGGAGCCGATCCAGGGTGAAGGTGGCGTGCTGCCGGCTGACCTCGCTTACCTGCAAGGCGCCCGTGCTCTGTGCGACCAGTTCAACGCGCTGCTGGTGTTCGACGAGGTGCAGAGCGGCATGGGCCGCAGTGGCGAGCTGTTTGCCTACATGCACTACGGCGTGACCCCGGACATTCTCTCCAGTGCCAAGAGCATCGGCGGCGGTTTCCCGATGGCGGCCATGATGACCACCGAGAAGCTGGCCAAGCACCTGGGCGTCGGCGTCCACGGCACCACCTATGGCGGCAACCCCCTGGCTTGCGCCGTAGGCAATGCGGTCATGGACGTGGTCAACACCCCTGAAGTATTGGCCGGCGTGAGAGCCAAGCATCAGCTGTTCCGTACGCGCCTTGAGAAAATCGGCGAGCAGTACGGCGTGTTCAGCGAAGTGCGCGGCATGGGTCTGTTGATCGGCTGCGTGCTGACCGATGCCTGGAAAGGCAAGGCCAAGGACATTTTCAATGCGGCCGAGCAGCAGGACCTGATGATTCTGCAAGCCGGTCCTGACGTAGTTCGCTTCGCACCAAGCCTGGTCATCGAAAACGCGGATATCGAAGAAGGTTTGAACCGCTTCGAACGCGCCATCGTCAAGCTGACCCAGGCCTGATACACCCGTTGTACCCGCCGACGTCCAGCGACGGGTGTCGGCCTTTTTCCCTCGTGCCAGGCGGCCATTGCCGCATGGCGCTTTTTTGTCCGGCCGGTCGTTATCGGTCTGTTTTTCCGCAAGGTTAAGGAGTGACACCATGCTGGTGATGCGCCCCGCGCAAATGGCTGATCTGGCCGAGGTTCAACGCCTCGCTGCCGACAGCCCGATTGGTGTCACATCCCTGCCGGATGATGCTGGCCGTTTGGGCGACAAGATTTCTGCCTCGGAAGCCTCGTTTGCCGCCGAAGTCAGTTTCAATGGCGAGGAAAGCTATTTCTTCGTCCTCGAAGACAGTGACAGTGGGCGACTGGTGGGCTGTTCCGGGATTGTCGCTTCGGCGGGTTATTCCGAGCCGTTCTACAGCTTTCGCAACGAAACCTTTGTCCACGCTTCGCGCGAGCTGAAGATTCATAACAAGATTCATGTGCTTTCCCAGTGCCATGACCTGACCGGCAACAGCCTGCTCACCAGTTTCTATGTGGTCCCGGAGCTGGTCGGTACGCCCTGGGCGGAACTCAACTCCCGTGGTCGCCTGATGTTCGTCGCGTCCCACCCTGAGCGTTTCGCTGATTCGGTGGTGACCGAGATTGTCGGCTACAGCGATGAAAATGGCGATTCGCCATTTTGGGACGCCATTGGCCGCAACTTCTTCGACCTCAATTACGCGGAAGCCGAGCGCCTGTGCGGCCTGAAAAGCCGGACCTTCCTCGCTGAGCTGATGCCGCATTATCCGATCTATGTGCCGCTGCTGCCGGACGCCGCCCAGGAATCCATGGGCCAGGTGCATCCACGGGCGCAGATCACCTTCGACATCCTGATGCGCGAAGGCTTCGAGACCGATCACTACATCGACATCTTCGACGGCGGGCCGACCCTGCATGCGCGGGTCTCGGGGATTCGTTCGATTGCCCAGAGCCGCGTCGTACCGGTCAAGGTCGGCGAGCCGGGCAAAGGCGGGCGCCTTTATCTGGTGGCCAACGGCCAACTGCAGGACTACCGCGCCGTGCTGCTGGAGCTGGACTGGGCACCGGGTAAACCGGTGTTGCTGCCTGCGGAAGCGGCCGAGGCGTTAGGAGTGGGCGAGGCTGCCAGCGTGCGGATTGTTGCGGTTTGAAAACTACTGCGCTCGACAATACTGCGTTAAAAACAGGCTCGGAATGCTCATTTAGGTTCCCTAAACTCCGCTTCCTCGCCTGTTTTTGCCTTGTCTTGTCTTCGCTCGTGACGTTTTCAAAAGGTTTGTTTTGGCCGCTGAATATTGAGTTTGCGAGTTTCGCGGGTCGCCCCGAAGGCACCCGTGTCGAGGAGATAGCATGATCGTTCGTCCCGTACGCAACAGTGACCTGCCGGCGCTGATCGAGCTGGCGCGCAACACCGGCGCCGGTTTGACCACCTTGCCTGCCAATGAAAAGCGCCTGGCGCACCGGGTCGGCTGGGCCGAGAAAACCTTTGGGGGCGAAGCCGAGCGTGGCGACGCGGACTATCTGTTCGTACTTGAGGACGATCAGGAACGGGTCGTCGGCATTTCCGCCATTGCCGGTGCGGTCGGCCTGCGTGAGCCCTGGTACAACTACCGGGTCGGCCTGACGGTCAGCGCCTCCCAGGAGCTGAACATCTACCGGGAGATCCCTACACTGTTCCTGGCCAACGACCTGACCGGCAACTCCGAGCTGTGCTCGCTGTTCCTGCACAGTGACTTCCGCAACGGCCTTAATGGCCGCCTGCTGGCCAAGTCGCGGATGCTGTTCATCGCCGAGTTCCCGCAATTATTCGGCCCCAAGATCATCGCCGAGATGCGTGGCATGTCCGACGAGAACGGCCGTTCGCCGTTCTGGGAAAGCCTGGGCCGGCACTTCTTCAAGATGGAATTCAGCCAGGCCGACTACCTGACCGGTGTCGGCAACAAGGCGTTCATTGCTGAACTGATGCCCAAGTTCCCGCTGTACAGCTGCTTTCTATCGGAGTCTGCCCGTGCGGTCATCGGCCGAGTTCATGCCGATACCGAGCCTGCCTTGACGATGCTCAAGAGCGAAGGTTTCAGCTATCAGGGCTATGTCGATATCTTCGACGCCGGTCCGGCAGTGGAATGCGAGACCCGCAAGATCCGCGCGGTCCACGACAGTCAGGCACTGGTCCTGGCCATCGGCACCCCGGGCGACGACGCTACGCCGTTCCTGATTCATAACCGCAAGCGCGAAGAGTGCCGCATTACCGTCGGCCCTGGCCGTTTCGCCGCTGGCACTTTGGTTGTAGACCCGCTGACTGCGCGCCGCCTGCGCCTGAGTGCCGGTGATCAGGTGCGTGCCGTGCCTCTGTCGGCGAACAAGGAGTCGGTCTGATGAGCACCTTGTATATCGCCGGGGCCTGGCAGGCCGGGCAGGGTGATGCGTTTGAATCCTTGAATCCTGTGACTCAGCAAGTGGTCTGGGCTGGGCAGGGTGCTTCCCAGGCTCAGGTCGATGCCGCAGTGAAAGCAGCGCGCCAGGCTTTTCCGGCCTGGGCGACGCGTTCTCTTGATGAGCGCATTGCCGTGCTGGAAGCCTTTGCTGCCAGCCTGAAAAGCCATGCTGATGAACTGGCCCACTGCATCGGTGAGGAAACCGGCAAGCCGCTGTGGGAATCGGCGACGGAAGTCACCAGCATGATCAACAAGGTGGCGATCTCGGTGCAGAGCTACCGTGAGCGTACCGGCGAGAAAAGCGGCCCGCTGGGCGATGCTTCGGCGGTGCTGCGGCACAAGCCCCACGGCGTGGTCGCGGTATTTGGCCCTTACAATTTCCCCGGCCACCTGCCCAACGGCCATATCGTCCCGGCGTTGCTGGCCGGTAACGCGGTGCTGTTCAAGCCGAGCGAGCTGACGCCGAAAGTCGCCGAGCTGACGGTCAAGTGCTGGATCGAAGCCGGCTTGCCTGCCGGTGTCCTGAACCTGTTGCAGGGCGCCCGGGAAACCGGCATCGCCCTGGCCGCCAACAACGGCATCGACGGCCTGTTCTTCACCGGTTCCAGTCGTACCGGCAACGCCCTGCACCAACAGTTCGCCGGGCGCCCGGACAAGATCCTGGCCCTGGAAATGGGCGGTAATAACCCGCTGGTAGTGGATCAGGTGCAAGACGTCGATGCGGCGGTGTACACGGTGATTCAGTCGGCGTTCATTTCCGCCGGGCAGCGCTGCACCTGTGCGCGCCGCCTGCTGGTACCGCGAGGGGTGTGGGGCGATGCCTTCCTCGAGCGATTGGTAGCAGTGACAGAAACCATCCAGGTGGGTGCTTTCGACCAACAGCCTGCGCCGTTCATGGGCGCGGTGATTTCCCTGCATGCGGCGCAAGCCTTGCTCGCCGCCCAAGAGCAACTGCTGGCCAATGGTGCCGTCAGTCTGCTGCCGATGACCCAGCCGCTGGCCACTGCCGCTCTGCTGACGCCGGGGATTGTGGATGTCAGCGAGGTCAGCGATCGTCTCGACGAGGAACTGTTTGGGCCCTTGCTGCAAGTGGTGCGCTATAGCGATTTCGACGAGGCGATGGCCGAAGCCAACGACACCCAATACGGCCTGGCAGCCGGTCTGCTGTCCGATTCCGAGGCGCGCTACCAGCAGTTCTGGCTGCAAAGCCGGGCCGGTATCGTCAACTGGAACAAGCAGCTGACCGGTGCCGCCAGTACGGCGCCTTTCGGTGGCGTCGGCGCTTCGGGCAATCACCGCGCCAGCGCCTACTACGCGGCGGACTACTGCGCGTACCCGGTGGCGTCGCTTGAGGCTGCGACCCTGACCTTGCCTGCCACCCTGACGCCGGGCATCAGCTTGTCCTGATTCGCGACCGCCTTGTGATGTGCCGTAGTTGTATAAAAATAGATCCATGGAGCCAAGCCGATGAAATCCTGTGAAGTCAACTTTGACGGTTTAGTGGGGCCCACCCACAACTACGGCGGGCTGTCCTACGGCAACGTCGCGTCCCAGAGCAACAGTCAGCAGACGTCCAACCCGCGTGAGGCGGCGTTGCAGGGCCTGGCCAAGATGAAAGCGTTGATGGACATGGGCTTCACCCAGGGCGTGCTGGCACCCCAGGAACGCCCCGATGTCGCCGGCCTGCGCAAGCTGGGCTTCAGCGGCACTGACGCCGAAGTGATCGCCAAGGTGGCGAAACAGGATATGCCGCTGCTGGTGGCCAGTTGCTCGGCGTCGAGCATGTGGGTGGCCAACGCCGCCACCGTCAGCCCGAGCGCCGATACGGCTGACGGCCGCGTGCATTTCACCGCCGCCAACCTCAACTGCAAATACCACCGCAGCATCGAGCACCCGACCACCAGCCGCGTGTTGCAGGCGATGTTTGCCGATCAGCAGCATTTTGCCCATCACGCCGCCTTGCCTGCCGTTGCCCAGTTCGGCGACGAGGGCGCGGCCAACCACACGCGTTTCTGCCGTGACTATGGCGATGCCGGGGTCGAGTTCTTTGTGTTCGGTCGCAGTGCCTTCGACACCCGTTACCCGGTGCCGCAGAAATACCCTGCGCGCCAGACTCTGGAAGCTTCCCAGGCGGTGGCCCGGCTGCATGGCCTGAGTGCCGAGGGCGTGGTCTATGGCCAACAGAACCCGGCGGTGATCGATCAGGGCGTGTTCCATAACGACGTAATCGCGGTCGGCAATGGCGAAGTGCTGTTCTATCACGAGGACGCCTTCCTCAATACCGAGGCTCTGGTGGCCGAATTGCACGACAAGCTCAGCCGTCGCGGCGGGCGTTTGCAAGCCATTTGTGTACCCCGCGCTGAAGTAGCGGTGGAGGACGCGGTGCGTTCCTACCTGTTCAACAGCCAGTTGCTGGCCCGTGGCGATGGCTCGATGCTGCTGATCGTGCCGGAAGAATGCCGGGCCAACGAGCGGGTCTGGAACTACCTGCAACGCTTGATCGCCGACGAGAGCCCGATCGCCGAGGTCAAGGTCTTCGATCTCAAGCAAAGCATGCAGAACGGCGGCGGCCCGGCGTGTCTACGCCTGCGCGTGGCGCTCAAGGAGACTGAGCTGGCGGCGGTCAACCCCGGCGTGATCATGACCGCGCCGCTGTACGACAGCCTGACCCAGTGGGTCGATCGTCATTACCGCGACCGCATGGGCGAAAACGACCTGGCTGATCCACAATTGCTCCTTGAATGCCGTACGGCACTGGATGAACTGACGCAAATCCTTAAACTGGGCGCCGTTTATCCGTTTCAGCTGGGCTGAAACCTTTTTTCATCTTTACGAGAAGCCAGACCATGAGCGATTCCCTGCAGTTGATCCTTGAAGACACCGATGGCACCCAGCTGGAAACTTCCTGCACCCGCGTTGCCGTTATCTGGCAGGGCAAAGAGCTGTGGATTCAGCAGGACGGCCGTGGCCAGCTGCTGATCGGCGTCGATGTCGAGGAAGGTGATGCCGAATACGCCAACCTGCTGCTGCGTCCGCTGGCCACCAACCTGGTCAGCCTGCAACTGGAAATGGAACCGGCGGACATGGGCGACGACGAAGACCACGTTCACGGCCCTGACTGCAATCACGATCACTGATAAGGAGTAGCGGATGCTCGCCCTCGGCAAACTGCTTGAACTGACCCTGGCCGGGCGCGAGCCTGCGGAAAAGACTCAACTGACTGCCGACGGCACGCGTCTGCGCTGGCTCGGTGAGGGCGCGCTGGAAGTGCGCCCGCCACAGGATCGGGATAACGCCACGGACCTGTTGCTGTCCGCCGGCATCCACGGCAATGAAACCGCCCCGATCGAGCTGTTGGATGAGCTGATCCAAGGCATCGCCCGTGGCCGGTTGAAGCCGCGGGCACGCATTCTGTTCCTGTTCGGTAACCCCGAGGCCATGCGCCGCGGCGAGCGTTACATCGAGCAGGACGTCAATCGATTGTTCAACGGCCGCCATGAATTCGCTATCGGCAGTGAGGCCATGCGCGCTGCGGAACTGGAACGCCTGGCTGCCAGCTTCTTCAGTCTCGAAGGCCGCCAGCGTGTGCATTACGACCTGCATACGGCGATTCGTGGCTCTAAGATCGAACAGTTCGCCCTCTACCCCTGGAAGGACGGGCGCAGGCATTCGCGCCGTGAGCTGGCTCGCCTGCGCGCTGCGGGCATGACGGCGGCGCTGCTGCAGAACAAGGCGTCGATTGTCTTCAGTGCCTACACCTATGACCAGTTGGGCGCCGAAGCTTTCACTCTGGAACTGGGCAAGGCGCGGCCATTCGGGCAGAACCAGGACGTCAACCTGACCTTGCTGCGCCAGCGCCTGCAATTGATGATCGAGGGCAACGAGCCCGAAGCCGAGGAGTCCCTGGACGGTTTGCAGCTGTTCAGCGTTGCCCGGGAAATCATCAAGCGCAGCGATGCCTTCACCCTCAACCTGGCGGCGGATGTGGAGAATTTTTCGTTGTTGGAAAAAGGCTACCTGCTGGCTCAGGACCCTGGCCACCCATCGTGGGTGATCGAGGAAGAGGGCGCTCGCATCATCTTTCCCAACCCCAAGGTCAAGAATGGCCTGCGGGCAGGGATTCTGATTGTGCCGGCGGGTGAAGACGTCCTGATCTGAAGCAGTCCTGTAGGAGCGGCTTTAGCCGGGAGGGCGGCCTCGCGGCTGAAGCCGCTCCTACGGATTGTGTTTCAATCAAACTGCGCGCTTGTGCAACTCATGGTTACGAATCGCGCGCAGCTTGCTCAGGGTGTCGGCGCAGGTTTTTGCGGCTTCCTGGCCCTTGTGCACGAAGTGCTGGAAGAAATAGTTGTGGTGCTCTTCGCCGCCATGGAAGTGGTGCGGGGTCAGGACCACGGAGAACACTGGCACTTCAGTTTCCAGCTGGACCTGCATCAGCCCGCTGATCACCGATTGGGCAACGAATTCGTGGCGATAAATGCCGCCGTCCACGACCAGACCCGCAGCCACGATGCCGGCATAACGGCCGGAGTTGGCCAGCAGTTTGGCGTGCAGCGGAATTTCAAAGGCGCCGCCGACTTCGAAGAGGTCGATGTCCTGTTCGGTATAGCCGTGGGCAGCCATTTCGGTGACGAAGCCTTTACGGCTCTGATCGACGATATCTTTGTGCCAGCAAGCCTGAATGAACGCGATACGTTCGTTCGAATGGTTTTTGCTTTTGCTGTCGATTGCGGTGGGTTGCATCTGTTCTGACTCCTGTTTATGAAAAAAACAGGGCATTTTGGATCGAATGGGATTTCCGGCAGCCGCCAGCCTTGCGCGCACGTCGTCGTGCGCAGAAAGTAGCAGCCCTGTTGCCAATCCCGTTCTCTCTTCATCCGGACTATGACCGTCGGCCCCGGAATCACACCGGGTCTGCTAGACCTTGGCCGTTGCCGAAGCAAGTGGACAAGCGCTCGCGGGCTAGACGCTTTGCACGTCATTACCGCCGGTGGGGAATTACGCCCCGCCCTGAGAACGTTGCTGACACAATCGGTGTCGGCGCGCAGTTTTTAACATAGATTTTCGAGAAGTGCATCGACACTTTCGTGCAGTAGACCTGCGCTTTTCTTATATAAAGGCTCTTTATTAGCGATTGCAGGCCTTGATTATCCGGCCTTTGAGCCTCAGTAATGCCTTGTTTACGCCTCATGAATACGTTCAGTATTGAGGTTCGATTTTTTTCAGGGAGCTTTGACCGTGACCGTTATCGATTTGCGCAGTGACACCGTGACCCAGCCCACCGCCGGCATGCGCGAAGCCATGGCCCAGGCGCCACTGGGTGATGATGTCTATGGTGAGGACCCGACGGTCAACCGTCTCGAGGCATTCCTGGCCGAACGCCTGGGTTTTGCTGCGGCGCTGTTCGTGCCCACGGGCACCATGAGCAACCTGTTGGGGCTGATGGCCCATTGCGAGCGCGGCGACGAGTACATCGTCGGTCAGCAGGCTCACACCTACAAATACGAAGGCGGTGGCGCGGCAGTGCTGGGTTCGATCCAGCCGCAGCCGCTGGAAGTGCAGGCTGACGGTTCGCTTGATCTTGAACAGGTGGTCGGCGCGATCAAGGCGGATGATTTCCACTTTGCCCGTACCCGCCTGCTGGCGCTGGAGAACACCATGCAGGGCAAGGTCCTGCCGCTGGAGTATCTCGCTGCGGCGCGCAAAGTCACTATCGAGCAAGGCCTGGCCCTGCATCTGGATGGCGCGCGCCTGTATAACGCAGCGGTCAAGCTGGGCGTCGATGCCCGGGAGATTACCCGGCATTTCGATTCGGTCTCGGTGTGTCTGTCCAAGGGCCTCGGCGCGCCGGTCGGCTCGGTCCTGTGTGGCTCTGAAGCGCTGATCGGCAAAGCCCGGCGCCTGCGCAAAATGGTCGGCGGCGGGATGCGCCAGGCTGGTCTGCTGGCGGCCGCGGGCCTGTATGCCCTGGAACATCAGGTCGAACGCCTGGCCGATGACCACGCCAACGCCGCTCTCCTGGCCAAAGGGTTGAGCGAGCTGGGCTATGAGGTTGAGCCGGTGCAGACCAATATGGTCTATGTGCAGATTGGCGATCAGGCCCAGGCGCTGAAAAACTTCTGTGCCGAACAGGGCATCGTGCTCAGTGCCGCGCCGCGCTTGCGTATGGTCACCCACCTGGATGTGTCCCCTGCCGGGATTGAGCAGGTGGTCGCCGCATTCGCCCGATTTAGAGCGCAATAATCGACCGATAATCCAGTTGCTTGTTTCTATCGTACAAACAGACTGTACCGACAGCGCAACGCCTATATAATGCGGCCCTTTGCAAGTCGTACTTGCCTTTGCCCGCAATCGCCGTGGAAGAACCTAATGAAAAGCGCAGAAATCCGTGAAGCCTTCCTGAGCTTCTTCGAAGAGCAAGGCCACACCCGTGTCGCCTCCAGCTCCCTGATCCCGGGCAACGACCCCACCCTGCTGTTCACCAACGCGGGCATGAACCAGTTCAAGGATTGCTTCCTGGGCCAGGAAAAGCGCGCCTACACCCGTGCGGTCAGCAGCCAGAAGTGCGTGCGCGCAGGCGGCAAGCACAATGACCTGGAAAACGTCGGTTACACCGCACGTCACCACACTTTCTTCGAAATGCTCGGCAACTTCAGCTTCGGTGATTACTTCAAGCGCGATGCGATCACCTACGCCTGGACCTTCCTGACCTCGGACAAATGGCTGAACCTGCCCAAGGAAAAGCTCTGGGTCACGGTCTACGCCAGCGATGACGAAGCCTACGACATCTGGACCAAGGAAATCGGTGTGCCGGCCGAGCGCATGGTGCGCATTGGTGACAACAAGGGCGCGCCGTACGCTTCCGATAACTTCTGGACCATGGGCGATACCGGCCCTTGCGGTCCTTGCACCGAGATCTTCTACGACCACGGCGCCGACATCTGGGGCGGCCCACCGGGCTCGCCGGAAGAGGACGGCGACCGCTACATCGAGATCTGGAACAACGTCTTCATGCAGTTCAACCGCACCGCCGATGGCGTGCTGCACCCGCTGCCTGCGCCGTCGGTGGATACCGGCATGGGCCTGGAGCGGGTCAGCGCCGTACTGCAGCACGTGCACTCGAACTACGAGATCGACCTGTTCCAGAGCCTGCTGAGCGCTTCGGCTGTCGCCATCGGTTGCAGCAATGACAACCAGCCGTCGTTGAAAGTCGTGGCCGACCACATCCGTTCCTGCGGTTTCCTGATTGCCGACGGCGTGCTGCCGTCCAACGAAGGTCGCGGTTATGTATTGCGCCGCATCATTCGTCGCGCCTGCCGTCACGGCAACAAGCTGGGCGCCAAGGGCAGCTTCTTCTATCAGATCGTCGCTGCGCTGGTCACCGAGATGGGCAATGCCTTCCCGGAACTGAAATCCCAGCAGGCGCACATCGAGCGCGTCCTGAAAGCCGAAGAAGAGCAGTTCGCCAAGACCCTGGAGCAGGGCCTGAAGATCCTCGAGCAGGATCTGTCCGACCTCAAGGGCACAGTGATTCCGGGCGACGTGGTGTTCAAGCTGTATGACACCTACGGTTTCCCGATGGACCTGACCGGCGACATCGCCCGTGAGCGCAACCTGACCCTCGACGAGGAAGGTTTCGAGCGCGAGATGGAAGCCCAGCGCGTGCGTGCCCGTTCGGCCAGCTCGTTCGGCATGGACTACAACAGCCTGGTCAAGGTTGACGTGGCCACCGAGTTCACCGGCTACAAGGCCACTCGTGGCAGCGCCAAAATCGTTGCCCTCTATAAAGAAGGCCAGTCGGTCGAGCAGTTGAACGAAGGTGACGAGGGCGTTGTGATCCTCGATACCACGCCGTTCTACGCTGAATCCGGCGGTCAGATCGGTGATTGCGGCTTCCTTCAAGCCGGTGCCGTACGTTTCGACGTGCGCGATACCACCAAAACCGGCGGCGCTTTCCTGCACCACGGTGTGGTCGCGAGCGGCAGCCTCAAGGTTGGCGCCCAGGTAGAAGCAGAGGCCGAGGCTGACGTCCGTCAGGCCACGTCCCTGAACCACTCGGCCACTCACTTGCTGCACGCAGCCCTGCGCCAGGTGCTGGGTGATCACGTTCAGCAGAAAGGTTCGTTGGTCGACAGCCAACGCCTGCGTTTCGACTTCAGCCACTTCGAAGCGATCAAGCCGGAGCAGATCAAGGCCCTGGAAGAAATCGTCAACGCCGAAGTGCGCAAGAACACCCCGGTCGAGACCGAAGAAACCGATATCGAGACCGCCAAGAAGAAGGGCGCCATGGCGCTGTTCGGCGAGAAGTACGGCGACAGCGTGCGCGTACTGAGCATGGGTGGTGATTTCTCCGTCGAGCTGTGCGGCGGTATCCACGCCAACCGTACCGGCGACATCGCCCTGTTCAAGATCACCAGCGAAGGCGGTGTGGCGGCAGGCGTGCGGCGTATCGAAGCGGTGACCGGCGCAGCAGCCCTGGCCTACCTCAACGGTGCCGAAGAACAACTCAAGGAAGCCGCGACCCTGGTCAAGGGCAATCGCGACAACCTGTTGGACAAGCTGAGCGCGGTGCTCGAACGCAACCGCCAGCTGGAAAAACAACTGGAACAACTGCAAGCCAAGGCCGCCAGCGCTGCGGGCGACGACCTGTCGTCCTCGGCCGTGGACGTCAAGGGCGCCAAGGTGCTCGCTGCACGCCTGGATGGTCAGGATGGCAAGGCGCTGCTGGCGCTGGTCGACCAGTTGAAGAACAAGCTCGGCCGCGCAGTGATCCTGCTCGGCGGGGTCCATGAGGACAAGGTTGTCTTGGTCGCCGGTGTGACCAAGGACCTGACTGGCCAACTCAAAGCCGGTGATTTGATGAAGCAAGCGGCGGCTGCCGTGGGTGGTAAAGGTGGCGGTCGTCCTGACATGGCGCAAGGTGGCGGTGTCGATGCAGCGGCTCTGGACGCAGCGCTGGCACTGACGGTTCCTTTCGTCGAGCAGGGTATTTAAGTCGACCTCCCGGCCCGCTGTTCGCGGCGGGCCGTGTTGTTGGGTTCGAACGTTTTAATGGCGCCCTTCGTGGGCTCTGAGGCGGCTTTGAGATGGCTTTGATCGTACAGAAATTTGGAGGCACCTCCGTGGGCTCTGTCGAGCGCATCGAGCAGGTAGCCGACAAAGTCAAAAAATTCCGTGAGTCGGGCGACGACCTGGTGGTCGTGCTGTCCGCCATGAGCGGTGAAACCAACCGTCTGATCGATCTGGCCAAACAGATCAGCGATCAGCCGGTTCCGCGCGAGCTGGATGTGATTGTGTCCACCGGCGAGCAGGTGACGATTGCCCTGCTGGCCATGGCGCTGATCAAACGCGGCGTGCCAGCGGTGTCGTACACCGGTAATCAGGTGCGCATTCTTACCGACAGCGCGCACAACAAGGCGCGTATCCTGCAGATCGACGACCAGAAAATCCGCTCCGACCTCAAGGCCGGTCGCGTGGTAGTGGTAGCCGGTTTCCAGGGTGTCGACGAGAACGGCAATATCACCACCCTGGGTCGTGGCGGTTCGGATACCACGGGTGTGGCACTGGCTGCCGCCCTGAAGGCTGATGAGTGCCAGATCTACACCGACGTCGATGGTGTCTACACCACGGATCCACGTGTGGTGTCCCAGGCCCAGCGCCTGGACAAGATCACCTTCGAAGAGATGCTGGAAATGGCCAGCCTCGGTTCCAAGGTCCTGCAAATCCGTGCGGTGGAATTCGCCGGCAAGTACAACGTCCCGCTGCGCGTCCTGCACAGCTTCAAGGAGGGGCCGGGCACCCTCATTACTATTGATGAAGAGGAATCCATGGAACAGCCGATCATTTCCGGCATCGCCTTCAACCGCGATGAAGCCAAGCTGACCATCCGTGGCGTGCCAGACACCCCGGGCGTGGCCTTCAAGATCCTCGGCCCGATCAGCGCCGCCAATATCGAAGTCGACATGATCGTGCAGAACGTAGCGCACGATAACACCACCGACTTCACCTTCACCGTGCACCGCAACGACTACCTCGCGGCGCTGCAGGTGCTGGAAAACACCGCTCGCGAAATCGGGGCCCGTGAAGTCAAGGGTGATACCAAGATCGCCAAGGTTTCCATCGTCGGTGTCGGCATGCGTTCCCACGCAGGTGTTGCCAGCCGCATGTTCGAAGCCCTGGCCAAGGAGAGCATCAATATCCAGATGATCTCTACGTCGGAAATCAAGGTTTCCGTGGTCATCGAAGAGAAGTACCTGGAGCTGGCTGTGCGTGCACTGCACACCGCTTTCGAGCTCGACGCTCCCCGCCAGGGCGAGTAAGGCTGGATCCAGAGGCGCGGTCTTCCGTCAGGCAGGCCGCGCCTTTGCGCTTTTACCGGTTCTGCACATAAAGTCTGCTGTTTTGCCCGCACTGGTCAATACTCAGGCTTGGCACACCATATGTTTGCGCGTGGGGCTGTGCCTGGGGGTTGTGCAGACAGTAGTCCCTGAATGTATTGAGTGAGGAGAAAGGTATGCTGATTCTGACTCGTCGGTGCGCGGAAAGCCTGATCATCGGTGACGGTGAAATCACGGTTACAGTGCTTGGCGTCAAGGGCAATCAGGTGCGTATTGGTGTCAATGCGCCCAAGGAAGTGGCTGTTCACCGCGAAGAGATTTACCTGCGAATCAAGAAAGAGAAGGACGAGGAACCAAGCCATTAATTTTTATTGAATTTTTGGTTTGCAAACGGGGAAAAGGGTGGTTATTATACGCCCCGTGTTGCGGAGAGCTGGCCGAGTGGCCGAAGGCGCTCCCCTGCTAAGGGAGTACACCTCAAAAGGGTGTCGGGGGTTCGAATCCCCCGTTCTCCGCCATTATTTACTTAGTGCGTTGAATCTGGCTTGAGCTGTAAGTGATTGAATTTACTAGCAAAAAGCGCTTTACAAAGAGATTTAACGACCTATAATGCGCGGCAACAAATGCACTCGTAGCTCAGCTGGATAGAGTACTCGGCTACGAACCGAGCGGTCACAGGTTCGAATCCTGTCGAGTGCACCATTTACAAGGTTGTTTACAGTAATGTAGATAACTGGCTTCAACCAGGGGTAATCTGGTTTATCAAGTACCACATGCACTCGTAGCTCAGCTGGATAGAGTACTCGGCTACGAACCGAGCGGTCACAGGTTCGAATCCTGTCGAGTGCACCATACACCAAAAAGCCCATATCGAAAGATATGGGCTTTTTGCTTTTTAGCGTCTTTTATCTGGAATGAAGTTGCGTAGGAGTGGCTTTAGCCGCGAGGGTGCCCTCCCGGCTAAAGCCGGTCCTACAGAACGGGTGATTGCGGTGCGATCTATTTCTTACCCTTCACACACCCATCCAGATCAAATGCCACGCTATTGCTGCGACCTTCCTCGTTTTTATAGGTGTAGTGCTGCTCGCCATTGCGGCTGGTAATGCGATCGGGTTTGCCGAGCATGCTTTCCACATCCCGACGGGTCATGCCGGGCGGTGTCTGACGATTCATGATTGCCTTGCGGCGTTGTTCGGGGCTCAGACGATTGCCGCAGCCGTCCTGCCATTCCCCTACCACCAGAGTCTCCTCTTCCTTTATCGGCCTGACGGCGCTCCTGCGGTTGTATTGCTGGCGTGATTCTGCCGGTGGCAGCACGGCGAATCCGCCTCCGGGTGGCGGGTTATAGGCGTGTTGTACAGTGCGTTCGTGGTTCATCGGGCAGGAGAGGGTGGTGAAGGTGATATTGCCCTCTGCGTCCTCGCAACGATTGACCAGGGTGGCCGAAGACATGGCGGGCAGGCAGATCAGGGTGGCGAGCAATATTCCTGGGCGGTAGGCTGGCATTCGACGTCCTCCTTGACGGCAGAGCGACAGCCTAGCCAAGCGCTTTTTTTCCGGCGAGCGTGTTTTCTTGGCTGAATGTAACGTCGCACTATTAATGTTTCCTCGTTGACTCAAGTGTGTGTTGCAAGCATTTGTTTCAGGTTGAATTTTGTCGCCTCCGGCATGCCCAAGCGGTGTATCATTGCGCCCGTCAGCCCCGCCGGGGCTTGTGGAAAACCTCCATGGACTTACCCAGTAGTTACTTGACCGTACGATTCAACAATCATGCACTAACTGATTGATCCCCCGGCGTGCTCCTCCGCTGGGGGTGGAGTTCGCCTATGACCGAAATCGAAGTAAAAAAGACGCAGGAAAGCTTGCAGGATCGACTGGCTCAGGTCGTCGAGCTGCTGCAGCGCCAGCGTGTTGTCGAAGACCTGACTCACCGCCAGGAAGGTCAGAACCAGGATCGTGTGGAAAACCTGGTGCATCGGCAAAATCTCGTCGAGCTGCAACGCAAGCTCGATGATCTGCACTCCGCTGACGTTGCCTATATCCTCGAAGCATTGCCCCTCGAAGAGCGTCTGACGGTCTGGCAACTGGTCAAGGCCGAGCGCGACGGCGACATTCTCCTCGAAGTATCCGATTCGGTTCGTGAAACCCTGATCGCCGACATGGACGATCACGAGTTGTTGGCGGCGGCCAAGGAAATGGACGCCGACGAACTGGCTGACCTTGCCCCCGAACTGCCCCGTGATGTCGTTCATGAGCTGATGGAAGCTCTGGATGTGCAGCAGCGCGAGCGTGTACGTTCGGCGCTGTCCTACGAAGAGGATCAGATCGGTGCGCTGATGGACTTCGAGATGGTCACCATCCGCGAAGATGTCAGTCTGGAAGTGGTCCTGCGTTACCTGCGCCGCCTCAAAGAGCTGCCGAGCCATACCGACAAGCTGTTTGTCGTCGACTACGACGGCATTCTCAAGGGCGTGCTGCCGATCAAGCGTCTGCTGGTCAACGATCCCGACAAGCAGGTTGGCGAAGTCATGGCCAACGATCCGGTGAGTTTCCATCCGGATGAAGATGCGTACGACGCGGCCCAGGCTTTCGAGCGTTATGACCTGATCTCGTCCCCGGTGGTCGATAAGAACGGCAAGCTGATCGGCCGTCTGACCATCGATGAAATGGTCGACCTGATCCGTGAGGAGAGCGAGAGCGAAGTCCTGAGCATGGCCGGTCTGCGCGAAGAGGAAGATATCTTCGCCTCGGTCTGGCGCTCTCTGCGTAACCGTTGGGCCTGGCTGGCCGTCAACCTGATCACTGCGTTTATCGCTTCACGGGTCATCGGCCTGTTCGAAGGCTCCATCGAGAAACTGGTCGCACTGGCGGCGTTGATGCCCATTGTGGCGGGTATCGGCGGTAATTCTGGCAACCAGACCATCACCATGATCGTGCGCGCCATGGCATTGGACCAGGTCAGCACCGGCAATACCAGTCGCCTGCTACGCAAGGAGCTGGCGGTTTCCCTGATCAATGGCGTGATCTGGGGGGGGGTGATCGGTATCGTTTCCTTCCTGCTCTATAACAGCTGGTCACTGGGCGTGGTAATGACCGCGGCGATGACCCTGAACCTGCTGCTGGCAGCATTCATGGGCGTTACCATCCCCATGGGCCTGGCGCGCCTGGGGCGCGATCCGGCCATGGGGTCAAGCGTGATGATCACAGCGGTGACCGACAGTGGCGGCTTCTTTATTTTCCTGGGGCTGGCGACAATCTTCCTGATGTAGCCCAAGCCTGTTCCGCGCTCAAAAAAAATGCCCCGCATCCACCGATGCGGGGCATTTTCGTTTGGGCTTTCGTCACCTTGCGGCAGGCACAAAAAAGCCGGCAAGGGCTGCCGGCCTTTTGTTGTAGCTCTGCATATCAGGCTTCAGCTTCTGCTGCGGCCATTTCGGTGTCGTGGGCGATCAGGGCAAGCAGAGCGTTCTGTTGGCGGTGGGCCAGTTGCCGAAAACGTTGCAGCAACTCGCGTTCGTGCAAGGACAACTCAGGGCTGTCAAGGCGCATGCTTGGCTCTTGGCCAAAAGCACCTTCCTGAACCAGGCTCTGTTCGAGTCGAGCGATGATTTCGGAGTTCATGCTGCGGTGGTGGTTTTTCGCCACTTCAGCTATGTGTTCACGCATGCCGTCTGGCAGGCGTACAACGAACTTGTCAGCCGTGCGGCTGGAATAAACAGCCTGTTTTATTGGGCGCATATAGTTAACCGGTAAGTTCAGAGGAGCGGTTCTCGCAATTGGCCGCAAGGTGTCATGTTCTGACAGCCACATTGGCAAAATGTTCAACCTGGATTGTCAATTTAGGTCAGCATCATGCCCCAAACTGCCAGATCCTTGGCGTCAATTCTGTGACCAAATATTGACTCAGGTAACGGCGATTTGCCAGCACCAATTATCAGAATTGCGAGCGGTTTTGCAAAGCACGATGCAGCGACGCTCATCTGATAGCCGTTTTCAAATCGCCTTACATTTTGACCGATGATGGCTATCTGTCTTCAGCGTAGAAGGTTGCGGGGCAATTGCGCGGATTTGCCGACAAACGCGGCAGGATGACGGGGAAAGCTGCGCCGGTCAGCGCAGGACTGGATCAAACTTGAAACGGCGCCCGACGATCAGCGCGGCAATAAACAGAGTGAAGAAAACCCCGGCGGTGATTCTGGCCAGAGTAGTAAAGGCGGGTGCCTGATCGGGTATCAGATAGCTGACAAAAACGGCCATCAGGGTCAGTATCGCGAACGACAGGGCGGATTTCGACATGACGCAGGCTCCTTCGTGGACGGCTGAACGTTAGAAAACCCAGCGTTGGTTGGACTCAGGCGTGGTCACTTCGCTGTCATTGGCCAGCAAAGCGCTTGCCGGGGCAGTGCGCAGGGCCAAGCGAGTCGCTGGTTGTATCAAGTGCGGTTGCGATTGAACAATGACCTGCTCACTCCGCTCGTCAGCGCCTGAGAAATGCAGTGTTGCCAAGGTAGCCAGGGCTGCAACGTTGAGTGCGCAAAGGAACATGTTCATTTCGAGTACCTCCACTTGAGACTATTTGTTAGGGGTGTCCACGAGGATGAATAATGCAGCCTGCATGCCAATAATTTTATGGATAAAAAACGTTATAAATCAATTGTTTATTTGAAAATGACGACATTGTTGCATTGCGTTTTGCAATGATGGCTTTTCGCTGTGTTGCAATTTGCACGATACTCCATGGCAGGGCCGTCCTTCAGACGGGTACTACAACCTCCACGGCCAATGACAACATGACAAAACCGGCCCTTGTCGCTAAGATGCACGCCGTTCTCACTGATGCCAGTCGCGCGTCAGTCCAGCGCACAGTGTCTCAGTAGCTCAATTGGATAGAGCATCCCCCTCCTAAGGGGAAGGTTGGCAGTTCGAACCTGCCCTGGGACACCATATAATCAAAACCTTCGGCCACATCCTTCAGACCTCTGCCTTACTCAATCATTTAGGCGGGACTTCAGGTAAAGATTCCCTCCCAAACCAGTTTTTCAGGCAGTCATGGCACGATTGGCGGCAACTATTTGCTCATGGGTAAATTGAGTGCCAGGAGCCATAAAGCTGGCAATCAATGCATCGCGGTTTTGGGGCGCGCGCGCCTTGTCAGCCACGCACAGGGCCACCTTCAACTCCGCTAACGTTAATTCAGTGCAATAGGCAGGCGTGCCTGGTTGCTGACGCCATGAGTCCTCAAGGTTGCCTGCGTCCAGCGCGATGAAGCCCGTATCCTCAACTAGATCCTGCGTGATTATCTGTGCATTGGTGTCATCCCCAGCTACAGGTAAGGCTATGCGTGAAGAGAGCCCGACAGGTTGGCCTTCGTAGGCTAGAGTCTTTGCGAGGACGGCGTTCCAAGCCTTGATGACCGGCCGGCCTATTTGCTCGCTTACCCAAACACTCTCCGGCTTGCCGTCGTCAACTTCTTTGATGGCCCCGTCACGCCCAGGATAGTAATTGGACGTGTCAATGACGACGGTTTTCTCTGGAACATTCTTCAAGGTGTGTTTGAGATCCGGGTAATTTGCGAAGGGTATCGAGAGGATGACAACGTCCACGTCGCAAACAGCATCTTCCTTGGTCGCCGCGTTTACGCCGATTTCATTGGCAAGGCTCTGGATGCTTTGTGGGTCTTTCGAGTTTGCCAGCTTGACTTCATGGCCGCGTGCAGCGAGCTTTCGGGCAAGGGTAGCCCCAATATTGCCGGCGCCGATAATTCCGATTTTCATTTCAATAAACTCCTGATCTACAACCAATATCTAAGTGACCGCTTGGTTGGGTATGCGATTGAATCAAGCGTGTCGTGAAGCCACTGCAATCCAGATGTCTGCGCATGTCGCCTGATTCAGGTAAATACAGCTCTTCAAGAATGAAATGTGATGCTGTTGGTGATCGGCACACGTTTCTTATGTAGGCGGTTGCCTGTAGCGCTTTAGTCCGGGTAGAGCCTCGCCTTCAGGCAGGCAGATGCAATCTGCCTGCCTTGGACGCCTACAGCCATGAGGCGTAAGTCATTCTGCCGGTGGTTTGTAACCGGCAAGCATTTTCAGCACCTCATTATGTGAGCCGCTCGCTTCAGCAAACCGTAACGGCTTGGCGCGCTCGACGATAAGCTCACGCGGGGTCGGAGATATCTCGAGCAGTTCGAAGACTTGATCCAGAAACTCCTCCAGGGGCATAGCGTGTTCGTCGTTTTCCTGCCCGAGCAAAGTGGTGCGTACACCGGGCGGAGCAAGCTCGATGACCTCGATTGGTGAGGTTTCCAGCTGAACTCGAAGACTTTGGGTGAACGAATGAACTGCGGCTTTGGTTGCGCTGTAAGTCGGTGTGGCTGGCAGCGGTACGAATGCCAAGGCCGAACTGACGTTCACAATCGTTGCACTGTGCTGCTTGATCAGTTGGGGAATGAATGCATACACCATACGAATCGTGCCGAGCAGGTTCGTTGTCACTATATCCTCGGCTGTGCTCAGGTATTGCTGATCAGTCAGGTCCTCCCAGTGCATGATCCCGGCGTTGTTTATAAGAACGTTCAGATTTGGATGGCTGATCGCAAGCGCTTCGCTGCTGCGCTGGATGGATTGTGAATCGCACACGTCCAGCAATACTGATTCGATACCTGGGTGTTGCGCCACAATCTTGTCCAGCAGAGCCTGGCGACGTCCCGCGATGATGACTTTATTGCCCGCCTTGTGAAGTCTGAGTGCCAGGCCAAGGCCGATGCCTGAGGTGCCGCCAGTAACCAGAATCGTGTTGCCAGTGCTGTTCATAGTAAACTCCAGAAACGATGCTTAAGCGGACATGTGTCCGCTTTTAAACGGTATCGGACAGTTGTCCGTTTAGCAATGCTCTCAAGGAAAAATGTTGCTCATGACTGATGAGTTGGTGATGCGTTCTGACGCCAGGAAAAACCGGCAACGGATACTGGAGGTCGCGGTGGTAGAGCTGACTGGCGATCCTGCGGTCCCGTTGAGCACGATTGCGAAGAAGGCTGGGGTCGGGCAGGGCACCTTCTATCGCCACTTCGCGACCAGAGAGAAGCTGGTATTCGAGGTGTACCAATTCGAGATGCAGCAGGTGGCATCGTTGGCGCAACAGCTGCTCGCGACTAAGCCCCCCAAGGAGGCTCTGCGAGAATGGATGGACTGCCTCGCTGAATATGCGATGACCAAGGCAGGTCTGGCGGCTGCGATACAACAGGCCGCGTCTATTTACGAGTTCCCGGGGAAGTCGGGGTACGCGCCTGTTCAGGAAGCGGCGGAATCTCTGTTGAGGGCAAATGAAAAGGCCGGAACTATTCGTGGCGGGATCACTCACGACGACTTTTTTCTAGCCATTGCCGGAATATGGCAAATGGATTCGCAGAGCGACTGGCGCTCGCGTCTCGCCCGATTGATGAATCTGGTGATGGATGGTTTATGCGCTGGCAGCCCGGAAAGCTTGAAGAAGAACGTATAGGATAACCATGACCGGGCATGCCGTATTGGAACGACATGACCGGCGCACGCTGGGATTACTTTTGCACCGGTTGCCGTCCTTGCTGTCTTTTCATGTTTCATGTCAGCAATTTCAAGCTCCCATGCCTCAACATCGAACGAGTTGTCTCACTTGGCAATGGCAATGGTGCCGATGCCATTACCGATCAGATTAGTAATCGCCCGCGCTTCGTTCAGGAACCGGTCAATGGCCAAGAGCAAAACGAGACCTGCCTGAGGAGTGGAGTGGATGGTCGTGAGCGTTGCAGCCAGCGTCACGAACCCCGCACTACCACGATGAAAATCAACGTGGTGATGTACAGCCGCAGTTCAACTGCTGTTGCTCCAACATTAATTTTCGCCAGATGATTAGTGCAGGCGTTGGCGGAACAAGTTTGGCCGTCGATGCGATTTTTCCTGGCGGCGAGTAAGGGGCGATAAAGGATCGCTCCGACAATTGATCTTCACTGTATGGCGAAGCCAGGTATCTGATTCGTCGGGCCGGTCGAGCAAGGAATCGGTAAGTCGACGTTGCCTCTTTGACCTTCACCTTGATCTGGTTTTTTGGGTCGCAGATTTACCTGTCATATAATCTGGATGATCACTTTGCCTTTGGCCCTTCCTCGTTCGACATAGCTCAATGCTTCAGCCGTTGACTCGAAAGGGAAAATTCGATCAACCACCGGTGTGATGATTCCGGCTTCGACAAGTGCGGTGATGTTTTCCAGCTGGGCGCCGTTTGCCTGCATAAACAGGAATGCATAATGGATATCCCGTTTTCGGGCTTTTCTGCGGATGCCGCTGCTCAGCAGTCGCACCACCCAGCCGAGTCCCCAGAACAGCTTGTGCTCTTTGGCGAACTCTGGCGTCGGTGGCCCAGAGATGGAAATCAGCTGACCACCGGGTTTGAGCGTGCTGAGTGATTGTTCCAGTTCGGCAGGACCCAGGCTGTTGAGCACCACATCATAGTCACGCAAGACGTTTTCGACGTTTTGCTGCTTGTAGTCGATCACGACATCGGCACCCAATGCCTTGACCCAATCTACGTTATCAGTGCCGGTCGTCGTCGCAACGAAGGCACCCAAATGTTTTGCAAGCTGGATCGCGATGGTGCCGACACCTCCGGATCCTGCGTGGATAAATACTTTTTGCCCCTTTTTTAACCGGGCTGTTTCAACCAGTACTTGCCAGGCCGTCAGTGCAACCAATGGAAGGGAAGCTGCTTCTTGCATGGTGGTATTTTTGGGTTTCAGCGCGAGGGCACTCTCATCAATTGCAATCAGTTCGGCAAAGGCCCCGATGCGGTCCTGGGGGGCGCGGGCATAGACCTCATCACCCGCCTTGAACCGGCGTACGCCCGACCCCACACGAACCACTACGCCGGCCAAGTCATTACCCATTATCAAAGGGAATGAATAGGGCAGGATAAGCTTGAATTCACCCTTGCTGATCTTCGAATCCAGCACGTTGACGCTACTGGCATGCACTTGCACCAGTACGTCGTTGCCTCCCATTTCGGGTACCGATACCTCGCCAATACGTCCATGACCCTTGCCGTAACGATCGATTAAAAAGGCCTTCATTATTCGTTTCTCTTGATTTCAACGGGATGGCAGCAGGCGCCATTACCTTGAACGATGCGCACCAGCGCCTGCTGCCTGACGATCAGGCCTGGGTTTGATAACGCTCGGCGACTGCTGATTGACGAATCTCTGCTAGCAAACCCTGGCGGATGGCTTGCAGCGCATCCCAACGAGCGCCGTCATGCAGTGGTGGAATGGTCACCGGCTCGCGACGATCAAAACCAACCAGCGCTGCGTCGACCAGATCGCCCACGTCCATGATTTCGCTCAGGGCATTGATGTCGTATCCCGCTCGTTCCCAGATTTCAGTGCGAGTGGCTGCTGGCAGAACGGCCTGGACATAGACGCCTTTGGGCGTGAGCTCAAGGCTCATCCCTTGCGAGAGAAACAGCACAAAGGCCTTGGTCGCGCCGTAGACCGTCATGCCGTATTCAGGTGCCAGCCCGACAACTGAGCCAATATTGATAATCGCGCCAGTACCGGCCTGTGCGAGGCGCGGAGCAATTGCGCTGGCCAGGCGCACCAGTGCGGTGGTGTTCAGCGCGACAAGGTTGGCAATACTGTCTGTAGATTGCTCTATGAAGCTGCCGGATTGGGCTGCGCCCGCATTATTCACGAGGATGCCGATGCTGGCATCCTCGCGCAGGCGAGCTTCAACGGTCGCCAAATCGCTGGTTAGCGTCAGGTCAGCCTGAATAACATCAATGGCAACACCGTGTTCCTCACTCAGGCGGGACGACAATGTAGTTAGCCGGTTTTTGTCGCGTGCGACCAGTACCAGGTTGTGTCCGCGTTGGGCAAAGCGCTCAGCGTAAGTTGCGCCAATACCTGTCGAGGCGCCGGTAATGAGTACGGTTTCGAGGATGCTCATATAGGGATTCTCTTGAATGGATGTCGATTAGCGATTCAGTCTTTGTGACTGTTCAGCCCTGCGCCGGGGCGGACCCGGCAAGCGTCGGGTAGTCGATGTAGCCCGCAGCGCCCCCGCCATACAGAGTCACAGGGTCGAATGCGGACAACGTGGCATTGCTCTTGAGCCGCTCTACCAAATCAGGGTTGCCTATAAATGGACGGCCAAAGGCGATCAGATCAGCCTTGTCATCGTTGAGCCGGGAGGTCGCGAGATTCAGGTCATAGCCGTTGTTGGCAATGTAGGCATTTTTGAATCGCTTGCGCAGGGAGCCAAAGTCGAATGGGGCGATATCGCGTGGCCCACCCGTTGCTCCTTCAACCACATGCAGGTAAACCAGGCCCAGTGCATCGAGGTGATCGACAACGTAGTCGAACTGGGCCTGAGGATCGCTGCTGGAAACGCCATTGGCAGGCGACACTGGAGAAATACGGACTCCTGTTCGATCTGCCCCGATTTCGTCGACCACGGCGGCTGCTACCTCCAGCAGCAAGCGAGCGCGATTTTCGACTGAACCACCGTAGGCATCGGTACGGATGTTGGAGCCGTCCTTGAGGAACTGATCCAGCAAATAGCCGTTCGCACCGTGTATTTCCACGCCGTCGAAGCCCGCTGCAATTGCATTTGCCGCCGCCTGACGAAAGTCATTAACGATCCCTGGCAGCTCGCTGATATCAAGCGCTCGCGGTTCTGAGACATTCTCGAAGCTATTGTTGACGAAAACCTTTGTTGCAGCTCGCAAGGCAGAGGGTGCTACCGGAGCAGCACCGTTGTGCTGAAGGTCAACGTGCGAAACACGCCCGACATGCCACAACTGCAAAAAGATGCGTCCGCCGTTGGTGTGGACTGCGTCGGTGACTTTGCGCCATCCATCTATCTGGGCCGGTGTATAAATCCCTGGCGTATCTTGATAGCCCTGACCCTGCTGTGAGACCTGGGTGGCTTCGCAAATGAGCAAGCCTGCCGATGCTCGCTGACTGTAATAGAGCGCAGCTAGCTCGCTGGGAATAAAGCCCGTTCCTGCGCGATTACGCGTCAGTGGAGCCATTACGATTCTATTGGAAAGCGTCAGTGAGCCCAGCGTGTACGGCTCAAACAAGGTCTTGTCGTTCATATCGATTCCATACTCGTTAATTAATGACGGCAGATATCTGCTGCACATTCGCAAGGGCTTGCGGGTGTGTTTTTATGATGTTGATCGTGCTCAAAAAAGTCAATGGTTTTGATTATGACTGACATCAGAGTATAGTCAGGCAAATTTTCAGGAGGCTGGAGGCGCGAAATGAAGATCACCAAGGCTCAATCCCTCGCTAACCGAGCGCATATTGTTGAAACGGCATCAGAGCTGTTTCGTGAGCGTGGATACGATGGTGTGGGTGTGGCTGAGTTGATGGCCACCGCCGGTTTTACTCAGGGAGGCTTCTACAAACACTTTGGCTCCAAGGCAGATTTGATGGCCGAGGCTGCTGAAAACAGCCTTTCGCAATCCCTGGCCAGTACCTGCAACCTCACTGTTGCGGAGTTCGTTAATGTGTACGTATCGAGGAATCACAGAGACGGCAGAGGACGGGGATGTACGATGGCAGCGCTGTGCGGTGACGCTGCCCGCCAATCGGACGAGCTGAAGGTGACCTTTGCCAATGGAGTAGAAAACACGCTGGCAGCGCTCGAAGAAAATTATCGGGAGGGTCTTGGTGAGGCGAACCAAGCCGTTCGAGCGAAGATGATCGACCTGCTGGCGCATTCAATTGGTGCGGTCATGTTGTCGCGGGCCTGCCCGGATGACTCTGCGCTTGCGGACGAAATACTCGACGTTTGCCGTGCCGAGATAATGACGTCGTTACCGACGACGGGTGAGAAACCAGCAGATAAGCGGCCGGACGCAGGCTAATCGATGCTACGCCGTGACGAGCCGGGCAGCAAAGAACCTGATCAAACAGGCGTTAGAGCTTCGGTATCCAGACATCTTTGAGCGGGTAGGAGGCAGGCATACGTCAAATAGTGAACGTAAATGACGTATTTCAGGCGTCAACAAAGCGCATTGATGTGATTATAATTTTCGGACTGATACCTCAGGCAGCCAACCAATAACAAGCGAGGCCCGAAATGATCTCCAGCCTGGAGTTACGTCACATCATTGAAGCGGCTTTTCTACCGACAAAATGTGCCTGCACCATCAGTTCCGACGGCACCATGACGATTCAACTGAGCAGCCCTGACAACGCCGAAGAGCAACTGACCGTGACCGGCATCGATGCCACATCCATGGCCAGCAGCCGCGCCATTGCTGCTCTGGTGGCTGAACTCAAGGAAGAATTGCGGCTCGGGCGGCTGACCATTCAGGAACGGCTGAAGGCTTGAATCGGCTTCAAGCCCGCTGATCCATGGCCGCGAGCCTTGCTTGCGGCCATGCCATTAGCGCTGTCGACATTCCGTGGTCAATGCAGGTTCGACGGCTTTTGCGTAGGTGCCGATTGTTCCGGCCTCTCCTTATAGCCAGGCAGGGATGCGGCGAAGGCCAGGGCCTCTTCTCGCGAACCAAAGGCACCCAGTCGATCAGACTTGGTGCACACCCGCCAATCGCCGCTGCTTGCGCTTATTACTTCATAGCCATTCATATGTATCTTCGTGAACGTTGGAGCAGTCATGGTCACCTCCTGTGCCCGCCATATCGGGCGTGCTTGTTGGAGGCGCCACGCTTTTGCTCGTTCTGACTGAGTTGCCGAGCGGTCGTACCCTTCGTCGGCGGGTGAATTGGAATACGATTTTTTGTAGGAGCTGCCGAAGGCTGCGAAAGCGGTGTATCCGGCAGCTCCATTCGCAGCCTTCGGCAGCTCCTACATAACCATGTTTGTAGCGCAATAGCTCAGTTCGCCCAAATGGCATCAGGCTTAACTCTTGGCTGCCCGGGCCGCAAACACTTCCTTGAGCACCGGCACCGCAGACATAGCCTTCGGCCAGCCCACGAGGGTCAGCAACGGCTCGGACGGCGGCACCAGTTGCTCGGCGGGGATGCCGCGTTCAGTGAAGATCTGGCGGGTGACAGTCACAGCGGACATTGCATTGGGCCAGCCTGCGTAAAACGCCAGATGAGTGATCAGCGCGCTGATTTCACTGGGCTTGAGACCATTATCCAGGCCCAATTTCAAGTGCCCGGTCATCTGTGCGGTCTGCCCGGCGCTGATCAGGGCGGCCAAGGTGATCAGGCTGCGATCACGGGGCAACAATTGCGAGCGTTTCCACACCTCGCCAAACAGCAGTTCGGTGGTGTAGCCGTAAAGCTGCGGGGTGATTTGCTGAACATCGGGAGAAGGTTTTGGATCGGGCCGGATCTTTTCCTCTTCGGCCACCGCAGCCGAGCTGGCGCAGAGAACCGTCAGGGCGGTGCAAATGGACTTCTTCATGCTTATCGAGCCTTCGTGCATTTCAGGATGCCGTGAAGGTAGGCCAACTTCCGCAAAACCACTATGGGCCTGAGCCGCATGCGCTTATTAGCGGGGCTCATCAATGTCGGCTATCGCACGCACTTGCCTATCAGATACGACTGGATTTTTGAGCTGAAATGGGCCGTGTGGGAGCTGGCTTGCTGGCGATGGCGTCGGGTCAGTCATTGACGAGCACTTCGTGCTCGATCGCCACCAAGGCGGCGCCCACGGCCAGGCCGTTACACCACCGCCTTGGCAATCTGAACCGCGTTGTCGAGCTTTTTTTGTGCGGCGGGTGAATCAGAAATCGATAGTCCCGGAGAACTTGACCAGACGCGGATCGCCCTGGGTCAGGTAGCCGCCGTTGGCTGATTCCCAATAGTTCTTGTTGGCGATGTTTTCGACATTGGCGCGCAGGGTCACGTCCTTCTGTTCGACCTTGAAGGTGTAGCGCGCGCCAGCATCGAAGCGGTTCCAGGTCGGCAGGCTCAGATTGTTGGCTTGATCCGCGTACTGCCCGCCGGTGCGCAGCATCCGCGCGTTCAGCGCCACACCTTGCAGGCCCGGTACATCCCAGTCGACGCTGGCGTTCATCAGGAAGGTCGGTACGCCAATGGCGTGGTTGCCGTCGGCGAGGCCGCCCTGGGTTTTCTTCAGTTCCGAGGTCATGCGCGTACCGCCCGCCATCAAGCGCAGGCCCTCTACCGGCTCGCCGAATACGCTCAGCTCGATGCCACGGTTGACCTGTTCGCCATCACGGACGTACAGCTTGGCGGCGGCATCGGTGTAGCCATCGGTGGGTTTCTCGATGCGGAATGCCGCGAGGTTGGCGCCGAAGGTACCCATATCGAGCTTGATGCCCGCTTCCAGTTGCTTGGTGCGGCCCGGCGGGAAAGATTGCCCCACATTGCTCACATCGCCCGAGGCGGTCGGGCCCTTGGCCAGGCCTTCGATGCGGTTGGCGTACAGGGAAACGAATTGCACCGGCCTGTAGACGATGCCGTAGACCGGCGTGGTGATGGACTCGTCATACATGGCGCTGCGGCTGCCGTCATTTTTGGGATTGGCCACGCCGCCGGAGGTGGTGCCTTCATAGGTGTAGTTTTCCACCAGCAGTTGCTGGCGGCGCAGGCCGTAGGTCAGCAGCAGGCTGTCGTCGAACAGGCCGACGGTGTCGGAGATGGCCAGGCTGCGGTTGCGCGTCTTGCCGGTCACGCCCGGATCACCCAGGTCGCCGCCGGTCAGGGTGACGTTGGTGGGTTTGCTCAGGCTCGCGGTGTTGTAGATATTGGTCGCTCTGGTACTGAAGAAGGTGTAGGCGTTCTCCTGCTGGGTCCAGATGCTCGATGCGCCGATATTGATCTGATGGCTGACCGGGCCGGTCTGCAGCTTGCCGTTGAGGCCGGCCATGACCGTGGTGTTGTCTTCGTTGTGCGGAATGATCGAGCCACCGATGGTGGCGGCGCCGGTGGTGGCGTTGGTCAGGGTCGGGGTGCCGTAGACGCCGGTTTCCCGGGTGTGCTTGGCGCCGCCGGCCAGGTAGGCGGTCCAGCTGTCGTTGAGGTCCCACTCGCCACGGGCCATACCGAAGGTGTCTTCGGTTTCGGCATGGGTCCAGTCCTGACCATAGTTATGATCGGCATCCGGAGCATGAGGAATACTGGTCAGGCCGCTGCCGATCTGTACGGTATTGCGCAGGTGATTGATACGCTGCTTCTGGTAACCGAAATCAGTGGACAGACGGAATCGGTCGCCCCGGTAGTCAAGCCCCGCAGTGAACAGCTTGGTGCGCTGGTCTTCGTCGTTGATCGCGGTTTCGCCTTCACGCTGGCTCAGGTTGACTCGCGCGCCGAAGCGGTTGTCTTCACCGAAGCGCTGGCCCAGGTCCAAGTGTTCGCCGATACGGCCATCGGTGCTGATGTCCTGGGTGTAGCGGCGGATCGGTGTGTCGGTGGCGCGCTTGGGTTGCAGATTGACGTTGCCGCCCAGGCCGGTGCCGGTAGGGCTGACACCATTGATAAAAGCATTGGGGCCTTTGAATACTTCGACGCGCTCGACGGCGTCGGTGGACATGATCTGCCGCGGCAGTACGCCATACAGGCCATTGAAGGAAATATCATCGCCGTTCAGGGGCAGGCCGCGGATGACGAAGGCCTGGGACTGGTTACCGAAGCCCATGGACTGGCGCACGGACGGGTCATTGAGCAGCACGTCACCGATATTTTCTGCCTGCTGGTCCTCGATCAGTTTCGAGGTGTAACTGGTCATGGTGAACGGCACATTCATGTTGTCCTGATTACCCAGAACCCCCATTTGCCCGCCGCGAGCGACCTGACCACCGGCATAGGCCTCAGGCAGTTCGTTGCTGGACTGCTTGAGCGCATCGGCATTGATCGGCGTGGCGCCCAGTTCAATGGCCTGATCGGCAGCATAGGCGGTGAAACTTACTGAACAGCACAGTGCCAGCAGCGTTGGGCGGGAAGGGAAGCGGAGGATCATGTACGCGGTACCTATCGGGACTGTAGGAATTTGCCTCCATGGCATTGAGATTGATTCTCAAGGCGCGAATGCTATCAGGAAGTAATTGGTAATTGTTATTGATAAATCACAAAATTTTCACATTCTTGAACGCGCTTGGAAGGAGTGGGAGATGATCCTGTGGGAGGCGCTCCACGGGCCCGTGTTCACAAATGACACTCATCGGAAGAATGTCGCCAGGAGGTGTGCAGGGGGCGTTTTTTGTGCTGTTATTAGGCTTACCGGTCAGTATAGTTCTGCCTAAAGGTGAAGCCGAATGAACAGCAAATCTGCTGATAACAACCAACGCCTGGTCAATGCCGCCGCCGAGCTGTTTCTGCGCGACGGTATTCATGCCACCGGCATTGCCGCCGTCGCCGAGCACGCCGGAGTGTCGAAAATGACGCTCTATGCGCACTTCGCTTCCAAGGACGAACTGATCGTCGTCTATCTCGACCAACGCAACGAAGCCTGGAACGCGGCGGTGGATGTCAGCCTCGACAACATTGCCAGGCCTTCGGAAAAACTGCTGGGGCTGTTCGATCTGTACCGGGAGTGGCTGCTCAAGGGCAATGCCCGGGGCTGTGCCTACGTCAATTGCGCCGCCGAGTTTCCCGAGCGCGATCATCCGGTGCGCCAGGCCGTGGCCCGGCACAAACAGAGTGTCAGGGCGCATTTGTTGAACCTGGCTACGGCGGCGGGGCTGAACGATCCCCAAGTCGTTGCTCAGCGCCTGTTCCTGCTGCTCGAAGGCGCCTTTCTGACCGGCGCACTGGAAAACGACGACGGCGTTTTCGACGTGGCCCGGCAGTTGGCCAGTGAGTTGATCCACAACGCTTCCCGCTAAAGACAAATACCTGCAAAGGAGGCTGTGATGCGCATGAATGCTGCAATCGTGGTGTTGTTGACGGGGCTGGTCGGTGCCACCTTTGGTTTTGGTATCTACCTGTTTGCCCAACTGGTCCCGGACATGCGCGCCAGCCTGGGCTTTGACCTGTCCTGGGTCGGTGCCATTACGGCGTCGGGGCAGTGCGGCTATCTGGCCGCGGCGCTGCTGGCGGCCTGGCTGACGCCGCGAATCGGCGGCGGTCGGGTGATCTTTGTCTCGGGAGTGGTCTGCGCCGTTGCGCTGATGTTGATTCCATTGACTGACAATATCCTGCTGATCGGGGTACTGCTGACTTTGTTGGCGGCCAGTGCGGCGACCATCTTCGTGCCCATGGTCGATGTGGTCTCGAAGGTGGTGAGCTGGCGCTATCGGGGCATGGCCATGGGCCTGGTTTCCAGCGGCACCAGTTATGGCGTGTTCGTCAACAGCCTGCTGGTGCCTGTTTATGCACCCCAGGGCGAATGGCGGATGGTCTGGTGGTGGGTCGGTCTGCTGACGGTGATCATGAGCGTCATGGTGCTGTGGACGTTCAAGCGCAGCGGGTTGTTCAGCAAGGCGGTCACTGAGCCTGCAGCTGCGGCTGTTGCCCCGGCATCCCGCAAGCGCTTCGGTTCACTGGCGTGGATCAAGCCTTGGGTGCTGATTGTCTGGGCCATGAATTTTCTTATGGGTTTTTCCACCTTTCCGTTTCAGAACTACCTGTCGTCCTACTTGCGCAGCGAGCTGGGCTTCGATGTGTCCTACACCGCGCAAATCTGGGCGGCCATAGGCTTTGTCGGCATGTTCTCCGGGCTGGCGGTGGGCATGCTTTCGGACCGCATCGGCTTGCGTACGACCATGGTGCTGGTCTTCCTCAGTGTGCTGCTGGCGGCGCTGATCTTCGTGTTCCAGCCAACGGGTTACTGGCCGTTGGTGGCGGGGGTGTTGTTCTCGCTGGCGTTCTATCCGATCTTCGGCCTGATTCCGGCTTATGTGTCCAAGCTGGCCAGTTCAGCTTCCATGGCTGTGGCCATTTTCGCCATCGCCAATGTGATGCAGGGCACGGGCGGCATGCTCGGCAACTATGGCGCGGGCCTGCTGGCCAGCCACAGTGGCAGCTTTGCCGGGGTCTATGGGGTGATTGGTGTGGTGGCGGTGATGCTTGTCGCGCTGACGCTGATGCTGCCCGGTGAAGCCCGGTACGCCGGAACTGCGGGCGTACCTTCTTCCAGTTAGTGTCCGTGTCGATCAGTGTTTGTGTTCGGCACCGACGAAGGTCAGGGAGGTGAACAGCCCCGCGTTCGCTGATATCCGGGTTGCCGCTGACCGGCAGCACGGTCTGGGCGGCGATGACGTTCAAGCCTTCGTTGCCGACGATGATTTCAGCGCGACCTTCGGCGTTGTTCGGTCCACAGGCCGTGGGCGCTTGCGCTGCTTATCGCCAGGCTGAGCAGGCTGGTGGTGAGGTTTTTTATGGTGGTCCTTGGTTGATTCGCAGAGAAAACAGGTGTGCCATATGAGCCGTCTTGGTGGCGATACGTTGGAGCGAGGCTTGCCCGCGAATCAGGCGACGCGGTAAGTCAGGCACACCGCGTCCAGGTCTTCGCGGGCTGGCCTCGCTCCAACAGAACTTTGCCTGGGAGAGTATTGATACCCTGCGTAATTTTGCCGCACCACATCCGTTGCCCTGAATGTTCCCGACAGTGCTAAATTCCCCGGCCATGAATTTCGCCCGAACCCATCGATCCCTCATTGCCTGGATGCTGTGCAGCTTCATCCTGTTCAGCGGGCTCGCGTGCGGTCTGGGGCATGGGCAGATGCTCAAGGCATTTTCCGCTGCCGATCCGGCCATGGATTGCGGCGACCAGCATGGTGCCGACGGCATGGACATGTCCGCCATGGATATGTCCATGCCAAACATGGCTATGCCCGGCATGGACATGGCCAAAATGGGCGAGCATGCCCTGATCATGAAAATGTCCATGACCGACTGTGCCTTCGCCGGCACCCTGGCCCTTTCGCTGCTGTTCTTTATCGGTCTGGGCTGGCTGATTCGCCGCACGCGGCCACGCTTGCCTGCCGTCTACCGGTTCTGCCGGACTCCTTCGCGTCACACCTTCCCCGGACTCGTTCCCCAGGCTCCCTGAGCGGTCGTCTGCAGCTGCAATTTCTGTTGAGCGTGGCCGCCCCCGAGTCGACGTCGCATCCTGAGCGTCGCGGTCGGTGGGTGAATGCCTGCGCTCGGACACCTGACTTGCTCCGGAATACCTGCCATGCACTCGACCAAGAACGAGCCGCTGTTCACCCTTGCCCGGCCGCATCTGCGCTGGCGCCAGGCTTTTTGTCTACTGTTGACCTTACCCGCGTTGGCCCGGGCCGATGACGCCGATACCCCGCAACCCTTGGGTTTGTCACCCTTGGTGATCACCGCGGTGCAGCAAAGCTCGCCGCTGACCATCGTCACCAACCCCAAGGAAGCCCGGCAGCCAGTACCCGCCAGTGACGGCACCGACTACCTCAAAACCATCCCCGGCTTTTCGGCGATTCGCAGTGGTGGCTCCAACGGCGACCCGGTGCTGCGCGGCATGTTCGGTTCGCGCCTGAACCTGCGTACCAATGGCGGCCTGATGCTCGGCGCCTGTCCGTATCGGATGGATGCGCCCAGCTCTTATATCGCCCCGGAAACCTTCGACAAACTCACCGTGATCAAAGGCCCGCAAACCGTGCAGTGGGGCCCCGGCGCCTCGGCGGGCACGGTGCTGTTCGAACGCGGGCCGGAGCATTTCGGTGAACTGGGCAGCCGCCTCAATGGCAGCGTACTGGTGGGCTCCAACGGGCGCTTCGACAAGGTTCTCGATGGCGCCGTCGGCGGTCCGCAAGGTTATCTGCGGGCAGTGGGCAATCAGTCCGAGGCTGACGACTACAAGGACGGTCACGGCCATAGCGTGCCGTCACGCTGGGACAAGTGGAACGGCGATGTGGCCCTGGGCTGGACGCCGGACGCGGACACCCTGGTCGAGCTGACAGCAGGCAAGGGCAACGGCGAGGCGCGCCTGGGCGGGCGCGGTATGGACAGCTCGCAACTGGAGCGCGAAAGCCTCGGCCTCAAGTTCGAGAAGCGCAACCTCAGCGGCGTGCTGGACAAGCTTGAAGCCCAGGTCTACTACAACTACGCCGACCACATCATGGACAACTTCCGCCTGCGCACGCCGGATCCAACCAGCTCCATGGCCATGCCCATGGCCTCCCAGGTCGACCGGCGGACCATGGGCGGGCGACTGGCCGCGACCTGGAAATGGGCGGACGTCGAACTGGTCACCGGGGTCGACGCCCTGCGCAGTGAGCACCGCACGCGCAACTCCAGTTACAACATGATGACCAATGTCTACACCGATACCGATGCGATTGCCTGGAACAAGGACGCCGTCGAGCACACCTACGGCGCCTTTGCCGAGATGACCTGGTACGCCGCCGAACGCAACCGCGTGGTCACCGGCGCACGCCTGGATCGGGCCTCGGCCAAGGATTACCGGCAGTCGATCAGCGGCATGAGCATGAGCCGCGCCAACCCCACTGCGGACGACACCCGCGCCGACACGTTGCCCAGCGGTTTTGCCCGCTATGAATACGACCTGGCCGACTCGCCGACCACCCTCTATGCCGGTATCGGCCATGTGCAGCGCTTCCCTGATTACTGGGAGCTGTTCTCCGCCGGCAGCGGGCCGAGCGGTTCGCGCAATGCATTCGAAGGGGTGAAACCGGAGAAAACCACCCAGCTGGATTTCGGCGCGCAGTACAACGGCGACGACTTGCAGGCTTGGGCCTCGGGTTATGTCGGGCAAGTGCGTGACTTCATCCTGTTCGACTACAGCAACGACATGATGGGCATGAGCAGCACCCGCACGCAGAACGTCGACGCGCGGATCATGGGCGGTGAACTGGGGGTTGCCTGGCGCCTGACGGCGAACTGGAAAACCGACGCCACCCTGGCCTACGCCTGGGGCAAGAACACCTCCGATGGCCAGGCCCTGCCGCAAATGCCACCGCTGGAAAGCAAGCTCGGCCTGACCTACGAGCAGGACGTCTGGAGCGCCGGAGCGCTATGGCGCGTGGTGGCGGCACAGGATCGCGTGGCCGTGGGCAAAGGCAACGTGGTCGGCCAGGATTTCGGCAAGAGCGCCGGCTTCGGCGTGTTCTCCCTCAATGGCAGCTACAAGCTCAGCAAGCAGCTCAAGGTCAGTACCGGGGTCGATAACCTGTTCGGCCAGAACTACGCCGAGCACCTGAACCTGGCAGGGGATGCGGGCTTCGGCTTCCCCGGCGACAAGGCCCTCAACGAGCCGGGGCGGACCTTGTGGACCAAGGTGGATTTCAGTTTTTAACGATAGATGACGGAACACGATTTGGCGTAGGACCGGCTTTGGCCGGGAGGATTTCCTCGCGGCTAAAGCCGTTCCTACGGTCTTGCGCTTGCAATGAGATACCGAGAAAAAGGAAACAGCGAATGAATACGCTTCTGACCAGGCGCCAGCTTATCGGCGGCCTGAGTGTACTGAGCCTGGGCCTGCTGGCCGGTTGTGATGACTCGAACAAACTGGCGTTCAAGTACGGCAAAGACATGAGCGACAAGATCACCGGACGCAGCTTTCGGCTCAAGGACCCTCAAGGGCGGATCCGTACCCTGTCGAGCTTCGGCGGCATGATGCCCATGGTGTTTTTCGGCTTTACCCAATGCCCGGCCGTGTGTCCGACGACATTGGCGCGTGCGGCAAAGATCAAGAAACTCATGGGCCGCGACGGTGACAAGCTGCAGGTGATCTTCATCACCGTCGACCCGGAGCGGGACAAGCCCGAGATGCTTAACGCCTACGTCAAGGCCTTTGATCCGTCCTTTGTCGGCCTCTACGGCACCCTCGAAGAAACCGCCGCCACCGCCAAGGAGTTCGGCGTGTTCTATGAAAAAGTCCCCAACGGTTCGACCTACACCATGTCCCACACGGCGACCAGCTACATCTTTGACACCCAGGGCGTGATGCGCCTGAGCCTGTCGCCGTCCCTCACTGCCCAAGAATGCACCGAAGATTTGCTCACCCTGATGGAGGTCTGCTGATGAACCTGCTGAAAAACCTGTTGCTTGGCCTGTCCCTGATTACCCTGGCTGGCCATGCTGCCGCACAAACCGTGGTCGAAAATGCCTGGGTCCGCGCCACCGTGCCGGGGCAGGCCTCCAGCGGTGCCTTTATGACCGTCACTGCCAGCACCGCCAGCAAGCTGCTCAGCGTGCAATCGCCGGTGGCGAAGATCGTGCAGATCCATCAGTCGAGCATGAAAAACGACGTGATGATCATGCAGGAAGTCGAATCGGTGGCGCTGCCCGCAGGCAAACCGGTAGCGTTCGACACCAACAGCTATCACGTCATGCTGATCGACCTGACAGCCCAGGTGAAGGAGGGCGATCATGTGCCCCTGACCCTGGTCGTCGAAGATGCCCAGGGCGTGAAAACTCCCATAAAAGTCGATGCCACTGCCCGTGCTCTGACCACCGATGATCACGGCGACATGCACGACCACAGCACAATGAAAATGAACTGAGCAACGCCATGACCCAGCAGCGCACCACGTCCCGTCTTATCCTGCGACCACCCCGGCTCGACGACCTGACCAGCCTGTTCGCCATCTACGGCGACCCGGCCACCAACCAGTTCAACCCGTCCGGACCACTTGCCGATATGCACAAGGCCGAGGCGCTGCTGGACACCTGGCTCAAGCACTGGCGCGACAAAGGCTACGGCCAATGGACCATCGCGACTGTCGCCAACCCCGACGAAATCATCGGCTTCGGCGGCCTCGACGCACGCCTGTACCTGGACACCGAACGCCTCAACCTCGGCTACCGCTTCGCCGCCTCGGCCTGGGGCCAGGGCTACGCCACGGAACTGAGCCGCGCGGCACTGGAATACGGCTTCGCTGAACTGGCCGTGCCGGAAGTCTTCGCCGTGGTCAGGCCGGCCCATATGGCCTCGATCAAGGTGCTGGAGAAGATCGGCATGCAGCTGGTGGATACTTTGGATGATGTGCCGGGGCAGGCGCAGAGTCTGGTGTATCGGGTGGGGCGGTAGCGCCATCCTTTGGGAGGCGTCCTGACACAGCGCTGTCACTCGGCAAATACAGAACTCGTGGGAGCCGGCTTGTCGGATCGCCGCACCGTGGCGATCAAGTGCGAAGCGCTCGTAAAGATGTCAGCGGCTGGTCCGACGCAATCAGCAACAAGCAGAGCTCCACCCACTACTCGATAGTCATTCGGGTTCCACATCCCATGACTCGTGATTGATGTAAGTAAGAGGCTTCTTTTTGAAGGTGGCGTAGTAGCCGCGTTTGCAAGTGTCCATTTCTTCCTGGGTTTTCATTTCGATTTCGATACCGAGATGATATTTGCAATAATCAATGGCGTATTGGCGATCCTTTTTGTCCACTTTGTATAGCTGAGCCCGGTCTTCGGACTCTGTGGCGAAAATGTTCACGAATCTGAATTGGAGGGTGGGCTTCTTTTTGATAAAGAAGACAAACCGCTCTTCATCGTCCTCCCAGAAACGGGTTTCGTAGTAACCTACGAAAATTGCTGCTGGAAGAGTAACGCTAATTAAAAATATGAAAATCAGTTTTGTCATCGTCAGCGATTCTGCAAGTGTTTTTTACCGGGCGGTTCATTAACCGCCCGAATGTGTATCCTATTCCGCTTTGCAAGCCTCCAATTCTTTCTCGTTTTTAAGTCGGGTTTCTATGCCTAAACGGTATTTGCAGTAGTCGATGATGACATTTGCTTCTATTGCTCCCATTCGGTCCAAAGGGGTGTAGTCACCTTCTTTGGTGTAAAGATTATCGAATTTTACTTGAAGAGTAGGGTGTTTCTTTATGAAAAAGATCTTTTCTCCTCCGTGAATGCTTAGATTAGTGTAGTAGCCCACATACAGGTGGACTATAAGTAGGGCCGCTAGAGTTATTAGTAATTTTTCCATGGCACCGGCAGTGGTAAGGGTTTAGGTTGAGTGCGAATGGTTTTTGCCAATATTTGGCGTTGCAGGCTTCAAATGCCTTTTCGCTTTTCCTCGAGGTTTCAATGTCTACGACTTATGAATTATTGAGGCTGTAGGTTTCTTTTTGTTGCTCGATATCCTTGGTCGCAGTTATCCATTTCCTCTTGATTTTTCATTTCTATTTCTATCCCTAAATGGTATTTGCAATAATCAATCACAAGTTGGCGTTCATTTTTATCCAGTTTGTGTAACTTGGACTTGTCTTCAGAGTCGGTGGCGAAAAAATTTACAAATTCGATCTGTAATGTTGGCTTCTTTTTTATGAAGAAAACTATTTTATTGTCTTCTGCCCAGTGTGTTTCGTAAAAGCCGATGAAAAGCATTGATAGCAAAATAAAGACGAAAGTGGCTATTGTAAATATTTTTTTCATTGCTTAATCTGATCTGTTATTGCTGAGTTTTGATGGGGCGGTTAGGTAACCGCCAGGATCTCTATTTTAGCTTGCGATACACGTCTATTTTTCTGGATTTAATCATTCTTCTGTCGGCATTTAATCAAGCGATTTGAGTGGTTTGGGTGGAGGTAATAGTTTGGTTTTTATACGGATACTTTTGACTAATTTCATTCCGATGTGGCCTGGGCAGATTTTTCCGTCTTCTTTTTGGCCAGGGTATTCCATATGGCCTCCACAGTGTTTAATCAGAAAAGTGCTGCTCAGTGCAGTAAGTAGTTTTAACGTTGCATCTATTTGAGGGGCGGGTATTTTGTCAGATGAACCTATTCCTAAGTATTTCTTGGCTATGTTGAAGACAGCTACGCCGTCATTACCTTCCTCTGCGGTTGCCAGATTGTTCAAAAGTACAATTCCAATCAGGCCGGTATTGTATTTGTCAATGCTAGAACCTTTAAAGCGAATATCCCGCCCCTCATAAATCGTTCCCGCGCAGTCAATTCCAAAATGATAGCCGATATCATCGTATCGCTTCAGATGGACTATTTGGACGTCTAGCATCTGTTCTGCTCCGACGCTGCATTCGTAACCACGGCCCGCGTGATGTAACGCGATCATGCTGTAGTCCCAATCATATTCCAGCGGATTCTTTGGAGGGCGTGCTTTCCATTCTGAGCGCTCTACAAACTCATGCCCAAACGATCGTACCTGACGAATAATTGCCTCCCGTGTAGCCGCCCGATCATTGACGGTGATCTCAATGGGCCCGAAGGGGCGGGCCGATTGCAGTTCTTGCGCCTGGGTTTGGGTTTTGAAGTTATTGCCCACCATCGGTTGAATCGTCAGCTCATTCAGTACCCGTGCCGGAGACTGGAACGGGACATGTATCGAAATAGCTGAGCCCTCTGCAGGTGCCATTACATGAGCCACACCGTACGTATCTGTCATGCCGACCTTTTGCCGCCCCTCTACCGTATTCGATGAATACTCGATTTGAAAAAGGACGACGCGTTTCGCTGTCGATAATGGAAAAGGTTCGACCGTAAACGGGTTGGGGCTTGGTTGCCGTTTCCGCAACGGGCAAAGGTGTCTCGAGTTGGCTGCTCTGGGCTGACTGCGATGGTTGAGCGTGTGTCGATGCGGTGCCATTCGGTTGTGCCGTTGGCCCTGACGAGGTCCTGCTCTCCGGTGCTCGTTCACACGGGGCAATCAGCCGGTTGCTGCCGGGTGGGCAGCCGCAGTGGATAACTGCGCCATCCAGCGCGGTGGGTATTCCCTCCCAATCCATGGCCGGGTAGCTTTCGACGATTTTGCCGGGTCTTGAGCACTTGGGGCACGGTGTAGTCACGTCCCCGAGCCTTAATACTCCACTTTGTTCAAAAGATGCGTGTGGCAGGCTGCTGATGCACACCGCGCCGGTAGTGGTCAGGTCACCATGGGTTCCTATTCCCAGTCCGTTGGCACTACGTCGTCCCATGGTTCAATCCTCGGTTAGTGCTCGAAAGTGTTGGCGGCAGATGCGATCCGTTCTAGACGGACGCTCGGGTGATATGTGTAAAGGCGTATCCATGTTCATTATCCGATTGGTGTTTTTGCGACTCGACCGATAACCGGTTGCGGCAATATGAAGAAAACTAAATGAAAATTAGGATTAGTTATGTAGGAAAGGTCCCAAAAACCATTGGGCAATTTCTCGAAAGAATTTGTTGCGATATATACCACCCGATAAGCCGACGGTTCGGGTAGCAATATTGCGTCGCAGTAGGATCTGCCTCTTTCTTTTGAACGAAATTTCCTAGATGATTTCAGCTACTTGCATCTGAGTATTTCGGCTACTAATGTGCGCCGGTCGCTGCAAAAGCAGTGGCTGGGTTTAGTAGCCCGCGAATATATCAGCGCATGGTGTGCTCTCTGAGTAAGGCATTCATTAATGCCTACGCTCTATGGCGGCTGTGCGTAGGGCGCCTTCGGGTGCGCCGGTTCTGATATCCCGGTCTACTAACCTGCGTACAGCTGCCACCCAATCGATTAGTAGCGATGCAGGCAGCTCCCTTTGATATCAAGAGTTTGAATATGACTGACGTTACTTCCAATCCACCGTCGAATCTCGAACAATCCCTCAACACTATCTCCCACATCCTCCAATGCGCCGCCGCCACGGCCTATGAAACCGGCGATCAACTCAAAGGCTCGGACCGAGATCTGGCGTTCTCGGTCATGCATCTGATCGAGCTGACCAAGACGCGGATGGATGAGGTCGTGAGCGGGCTGTCGGCGGAGGCGGTCATTCACTAGGTGGCATAAACCCGGTAGGAGCGAACTTGTTCGCGAGACGGTGTGCCTGATACTCCGCGCCGAGCTTGCTCGCCAACAAGTTGGCTCCTGCCTGGATCTCATTGCAGTTCAGATAATGATGGTGTTTGAGAATTCGCGGGCAAGCCTCGCTCCAACGGCTCTTGCACAGCGCTCCTACACAGCCTCATCGCCGTGGAGTGGTTTGAGGTTACAAAAACAGCCCCAGGCGTTAGCCTGTTTCGCCACCACCCAGCCAATGACATCCGCCATGACTGACACCCTGCACCAAGCCCGGCTCGGCCCCTATGAACTGTGCAGTGCCTCAAGCGTGGGCATGCAGTTTGCGCGGCACAGTCACGATGAGTGTGTGATTGGCGTCAATCTCAGCGGTGAGGAGCATGTCTGGCTGGATCGGCGCACCTTTCATGCGAGCCGTGGCGATATCACCCTCTATAACCCCGGACAGATTCAGGGCGGCGGGGCGAAGGTGGGGCAGGCGTGGAGCTATGTCGGGCTGTATGTCCGCCAGGAGCAATTGGCGGCGGATTTGGGTGTGACGGGTGTGGCGTTCGAGCGGGCGCTTTGTCATTCGCCAAAGGTGGCCGGGGCATTGGCCGGGGCGATTCAGGGGGCGTTCTCTGCGGATGCTTTTTTGCGAGAGCGGGCCGAAGAGCAATTGCTGACGGCGCTGGCGGATGCGTTGGCATTCAACCGGACGCGCATGCCGGTTGCCGTACCGGCTGATCAGGGGCTGGTGACGTCGGTGCAGGAGTGGCTGGCCGAATGTCTGCAGGACACGCCTGATCTGGAACCGCTGAGCGCGGCCTTCGGTGTATCGAAATTCCAGTTATTGCGCGCCTTTCAAAAACAGACCGGTCTTACGCCCCGACAGTGGGCGATGCATCTGCGCACCCGGCGGGCCCGGGGCCTGTTGCGGGCCGGATTGCCCGCCGTGGTCGTTGCCCATGAGTTGGGTTTTGCCGATCAGAGCCATTTTCACCGGCATTTCCGTGCCGCCTACGGCATGGCGCCGGGGGCGTTTCAGCGGGCGGCATTGGGCTGAAGCTGCAATCTGGTTCAAGACAGGCAGAGCCCGTGGGAGCGAGGCTTGCCCGCGAAGGCCTTGACGCGGCCATCCTGATACACCGCATCGCCCATTTCGCGGGCAAGCCCGGCTCCAACGGGCTGTCGTCTTAATTTCTGTTCGGTGAATGTTGCCCATGCTAACGATTTTCCTCAGCGCCTTTATCTTCGGCGTGGTGTTCTGCCTGTCCCCTGGCGCGATCCTGGCCGAGACCTTGCGCCGTGGCTTGCAGCATGGCTTTGCCCCGGCGCTCTGTGTGCAGGTCGGCTCATTGCTGGGGGATGCGTTATGGGCGGTGATTGGCCTGACAGGTTTGGCGCTGTTGTTTGAATACCCCGCGGTCAAGTTGCCCTTGGGACTGGTCTGTGCGCTGTACCTGGCGTGGCTTGGGATTGGCAGTTTGCGCGATGCCTGGCGTTTGCCGGTGGCGGATAGCGGGGCAGTGGGCGGCGAGCGCAGTGCCCTCGCGGTGGGGGCGGCGTTGTCGTTGACCAATCCGAAGAACATTGTCTATTGGGGCGCGCTGGGTACGGCACTGGCGGGGATCGTTGGCGATACGCCGAGCCATGTCCAGACCCTGACCTTCTTTGGCGGCTTCATGCTGGCTTCGGTGCTGTGCTGTTTCTTGATTGCCGGGTTGGTGGAACTGCTGCGCACGTCGGCATCGGATCGTTGGCAGCGGGTCAGTTACGGGTTGTGCGGGGTGGCGTTGTTGTATCTGGCGGGGTTGGCGTTGCACGGGGTTGTCTGAGAGCCGAGTGTGGGACCGGCTTTAGCCGGGAAGGCGTCGGTACAGACGAAAGATACTCGTCGGTATTCACTGGCCTCTTCCCGGCTAAAGCCGGTCCCACAAAATCGCCTACAACGGGATGTATGCTGCTTTATTCAAAAGGCCCTGACGCCACAAACGCGCCACCCTGATAAACCATGGCCGGATCATCCGCTGCCGGCATCGGCTGGGCTTCGACCTTGGCGCGGAATTGTTCCGAGCTGTCCTTGGGCTGGTAATTCAGGTGTGCGGCGAAGCGGTTGTCCCACCAGGTGACTTTGTTCGCCGAGGCGCCATAGACGATGGTGTGGCCAACATTCGGGGTGAACAGCGAGCGTTCGATCAGTTGCGTCAGATCATCAAAGCTCAACCAGGTGCAGAGCATGCGGCGGTTCTGTGCTTCGGGGAAGGACGAGCCGATGCGGATGCTCACGGTCTCGATGCCGTAGCGGTCGAAATAGAAGCTGGCCATGTCTTCGCCATAAGCCTTGGACAGGCCGTAGTAGCTGTCCGGGCGCTTGGCGCTGTGGGCGTCTAGCACTTCGTCCTGCTTGTGAAAGCCGATCACATGGTTGGAGCTGGCGAAGATCACGCGCTTGACGCCGTGGCGCCGTGCCGCTTCATAAATGTGGAAAATACCGCTGATATTGGCGCCGAGCACTTCTTCGAACGGCCGCTCCACGGAGACGCCGCCGAAATGCGCGATGGCGTCGACGCCAGCCACCAGCTTGTCAACGGCCTGTTTATCCGACAGATCGCATACCTGGACTTCTTCGCTGGCGTCCGCCGCCGGGGCCATCTCGGCGATGTCTGACAGGCGCAGGACTTTGCAGAAAGGCTTGAGGCGCTGACGCAATTCCTTGCCAAGGCCACCGGCGGCGCCGGTCAGCAGCAGGCGGGGGAGTGGAGTGTGGGATGAAGAAGTGGTCATGGCCGGTGAATCCTCGGGGCTTTTATTGTTGGTTGTCGTACGACTTAATTAAATCGACTGTTGATTGGCCTTGTCAATCATTCAGATTCGGTCAACACACTGGGCTTATGAGTGCTGGTTTTGTCACCGGATGGTGACAAATTGTTCTTTAGAGCACGCTGGCCTTGAGGTTAGTCCTGGCCCTATTCTGCGAGCTGCGGGGAAATGTAAGAAAATGTTTCGCGAGCTTCGTTTTATCTCATACGATGACGTATAACTTGCGCTTCGGCCAACCTGGTCACAGCGCACCCATCACCTCTCAAAAAAAATAATCAGGTGAAACATGAAAGTGAAAGGAATGCGTTGGTGGATCGTCTGCCTGCTGTCCGGCGGCCTGGTGATCAATTACCTGGCGCGCAACACGCTCTCGGTGGCCGCGCCCACCATGATGACCCAGCTTGATATCTCGACCGAGCAATACTCCCATATCGTGATTGCCTGGCAGATGGCCTATGCCTTCATGCAGCCGGTGGCCGGTTACGTGATCGATGCCATCGGCACCAAGATGGGCCTGGCGATTTTTGCCCTGGCCTGGTCGGCGATGTGTGCGGCGGCGGCCCTGGCAACCGGCTGGCAGAGCCTGGCGTTTCTGCGCGGCCTGCTCGGTTTTACCGAGGCGGCGGGCTATCCGGCCGGGGTCAAGGTGGTCACTGAGTGGTTCCCGGCCAAGGAGCGCTCCGTGGCCATCGGCTGGTTCAATATTGGTTCGTCCCTGGGCGCCTTGCTGGCGCCACCGCTAGTGGTCTGGTCGATCCTCAACAGCGGTTGGCAGCTGGCATTTATCGTCGTCGGCGTGCTGGGCGGGCTGTGGACGCTATTGTGGATCTGGCTGTACAAGCGTCCGCATCAAAGCTCCATCAGCGACGCCGAGCGGGCCTATATCCTTGAGGGCCAGGAAGCTCATTTCAACGATGCGGTCGCCGAGAAAGCCAACTGGAAAAAGACCATCACCAAGCGCAATTTCTTTGCCGTCGGTCTGGCGCGGGTGCTCTCGGAGCCGGCCTGGCAGACGTTCAACGCCTGGATTCCGCTGTTCTTGATGACCGAACGGCACATGAATATCAAGGAAATTGCCATGTTCGCCTGGCTGCCGTTCCTCGCGGCGGACCTGGGCTCGGTACTGGGCGGTTACCTCAGCCCGATTTTCCACCGCTATCTGAAGGTGTCGCTGTTCACCTCGCGCAAACTGGTGATGCTCACCGGCTCACTGTGCATGATCGGCCCGGCCTGTGTCGGCCTGGTCAGCAGCCCGTATGCGGCGATCGCCTTACTTTGTGCCGGTGGTTTCGCTCACCAGATGTTGTCCGGGGCGCTGTATTCGATCACGTCCGACTCCTTCGGCAAGAACGAAGTGGCGACGGCTACGGGGATGGCGGGAATGTTCGGCTACCTTGGCGCGGCGCTGTTCACCCTGGTGTTCGGCATTATGGTGACCAGGATCGGCTACAGTCCGCTGTTCGTGGTGCTGGCGATTTTCGATATCGTCGCGGCCGGTGTGGTCCTCGCGGTTGCCCGTGAAGCGGCGCGCCCGGCAGCATCGACCATCGAGCCAAAGGGCACTTCACCTGAGGCTGCGGTCTGACACTATTCTCGCTGACCGTCTTCGCCATGAGGACGGTCATTGGTTTTTTCCCACAATAAGAAGGATCTACCATGAAACAGCCCCTGGTTCTCGCGGCAGTCATGGCCTGCACCCTGGCCGTCAACGTTCACGCGGCCACCTTTGCCTATATCTCCAGCCCCGGCGACGGTCTGGTTACCCAGTATCAACTCGATGAAAACACCGGTGCCCTGACGCTGGTCGAGCAGACGCTGGTGGGTGATCAGGTCAATCCACTGGCCATCAGTCCGGACGGCAAGGTGTTGTTTGCTGCCCAGCGGGTCAAGCCGTTTCAGGTACAGGGCTTCAGCATCGATCAGAAAAACGGGCACTTGCAGGCCATCAGCAAAGCGCCGCTGGCCGATAGCCTGGCCTACCTGTCTGTCGATCGTTCCGGACATTTCCTGCTCGGTGCGTCCTATGGGGCTGACTTGCTCAGCGTCCAGGCCATCGACGGCGGAACGCGCCCCAGCGAGCAGATCCAGACGGTCAAGACCGGCCCCCACGCTCACTCGATCCGCACGGACCTGAGCAATCGCTTCGTCTACGCCGGTAACCTGGGCGCCGATCATGTCCTGCAATACCGTCTCGATGCCAAGACCGGCAGCCTGAACCCCATCGGCGCAGGTTTCGTCAGCGTGCCCGCCAAGACCGGCCCCCGTCATCTGGCCTTCGCGCCCAATGGCAAGTACCTGTATGTGGTCGGGGAAATGAGCGGCACGGTGACCAGTTTTTCCATCGACCCGGACAGCGGCGCGCTGACCCAGGTCGCGGTGGCCGACGGTATTCCGGCGAGCCTGAAGCTGGCCCACGGTGAAGTGCGCGACGCCAGCAACAATGATTTGAAAGATGATCCGACGCCACGCATCTGGGCGGCGGACCTGCGCATTTCCGCCGACGGCACGCTGTTGTACATGACCGAACGCACCAGCAGCAGTGTCTCAGCCTTCCGCCTGGAGCCGGCCAGCGGCCAGTTGAGCTTTCTCGGCAACTACCCGGTCGAGGAAAAACAGCCGCGCAATATCGCGCTTTCCGCCAATGGTCGCTGGTTGTTGGTGACCGGGGAGAAGAGCGCCACAGTGGGCAGCTATGCCATCGGTGACAAGGGCGCACTGAAGCGAGTCAGCGAAGCACCGTCGGGCAAGGGCGCGTTGTGGATCGAGATGTTGCATATGCCGGGTGCATAGGATGAGTGCTGCACCCTGTAGGACCGGCTTCAGCCGGGAAGAGGTCGGTACATTCGATAGATGTGTATCGCCTGTAACCTACGCCTTCCCGGCTGAAGCCGGTCCCACAGGGGGGGCATCCCGCAGAGGATCCGGCAGGGCCTGACAGGATTCAGAGCTTGAACCGCGCCACCAGCACATCAAACGAGCTGGCCAGTTTCGACAGTTCCTGGCTGGCGGCATTGCTCGAGCGGGCGCCTTCGGCGGTGTTGTTGGACAGGTCCTGGATATTGATCAGGTTGCGGTCCACTTCCCGCGCGACCTGAGCCTGTTCTTCCGAAGCGCTGGCGATGATCAGGTTGCGGTCGTTGATACCCGCGACACTGGCGGCGATGCGTTCCAGGGATTCGCCGGTGGCCTTGGCCAGTTCCTGAGTGTTGGCGGCCAGCGTCCGGCTGCTGCCCATGGCCGCAACGGCCTGGTCGGCACTGTTGTGTACGGCGCTGATCATGCTCTCGATTTCGGTGGTGGAGACTTGGGTGCGGGCGGCGAGGGCGCGGACTTCGTCGGCGACCACGGCAAAGCCGCGACCTTGTTCCCCGGCCCGTGCCGCTTCGATGGCGGCGTTGAGAGCCAACAGGTTGGTCTGCTCGGCAATCGAGCGAATCACCTCCAGCACCTTGCCGATATCGCGAACCTGCCCGGCCAGGGTTTCCACCAGGCCTGTGGACTTGTTGATTTCGGCGTTGACGTTGGTGATTGCAGTAACGGCGTCGCGGGCTTGATCGCGGCCGGTGGCGGATTCAGAGCTGGCGGCGGAAGACGCTTGCGAGGTCGAGATGGCATTGCGCGCAACCTCTTCCACCGCCGTGGTCATTTGCGTCACTGCGGTTGCAGCCTGCTGGATCTCGGCGTTCTGTTGGTTGAGGCTGTGGCTGCTGTCCTGAGTGATGGTGCTCAGTTCGGTCGCCGCCGTCGCCAGTTGCGTCGACGCCGCGGCGATCTGCGCCAGGGTGCCCTTGAGGCTGCCTTGCATGGCGTTCAGCGCATTGAGCAACTGCCCGGTTTCATCGGTGTTGGCGGATTTGATCTGCTGGGTCAAGTCGCCTGCGGCAATGCGCTGGGCAAAACCGACGGCCTGGGTAATCGGCGGGCTGATCAAGCGCGTGATCAACAGACCCAGGCCGATGGCAGCGAGAAAGGCAACGGCAACGCCTGTGTACAGCACCCAGTTGGCCGAGCTGGCGACCTGCCTGACTTGCACGGCGCTTTCGTCGATCTGCCGGTTATTGGAGTCGACGATGGTGTCCAACTGGCCAAGAATGCTCTGGAACAGTTTCTCCACATCGGCGCTGAGCAGCAGTCGCGAGCCACCCAGATCATCCTGTTTGAGCTTGTCCAGAAATTCATCGATCTGCCGTTGATAAACCGGCCAGTCTTTCTCCAGTTGATCACCGGCCGCACGTTCGTCGTCAGCCAGATCGGTGGTGCGGTATTCCCTGAAGGCTTTCTCGCTCAGGGCCTGGTTCTCCTTGAGCGTCTTGATGATGGCGTCTATTTCGGCCGGTGGAAGATCTTCTGCCGCCGCCGAGAGTGCGCGGTACAGGTCGCGGTTCTGTGAGATGGCCCGGGACTTGGCTTCGGAGCTTTTGGTCACGGAATAAACGTTATTGGCGAACACTTCGTCCATGTTGTCGGAAATCCGCGCGATACCGCGGCTGCCCAATGCTCCAACAACTAATGTGATCACCGCACACAACACGAATGCGGTCAGCAGTTTTGTCGCGATTTTTGCCTGGTTTAACCAATTCATCGAATAAATCCCTGAATGCCTGGCGCATGCTCCGGCCCAGCCGAAGGCTTCCACTTTTTTGCCAGTGAAGACGTGTTCCAGTAAATGTCGTCCGATTTATCGGGGAATTGAGAAATTGTTGGCAAACCCGACGAGATGTTTCCCGTCGGAGGCGCTGACACGTTGGCTTTACTCTTTGATAACGAGGACCGGCAAGGCTTGCGGGGCATGGGAGGGATCTGAGAACCCGTACCTTGCACATGGGGTAAAGCCCCTATAATTTCGTTTTCACTTCCTCGGGAAAACCCTTGCAGCCGACCTAAGGTACTCGACAGGCAGAAGGGTATCGAGTTCGTGTAAAATCGGCCGATATCAAATTGCCAATAGCCGGAATCTGCGCGCTCACTGGCGCAGGGAAGCTGAACCCGTTATGCCTTTGCCCTAGGGCTCACCTTCCATACTTATCTGCAGAACAGGAATCTCGATGCTGGCGTACAACGAAAAAAAGTTTCTGATCGTCGATGATTTTTCTGATTTCCGCAGTTCGGTCCGGTCCATGCTGCGCGAACTGGGGGTCAAGGAAGTCGATACGGCTGATACCGGCGAGCAGGCGCTGAAAATGTGCTCGCAGAAGCGCTACGATTTTGTCCTGCACGACTTCAACCTCGGCGACGGCAAGAAAAACGGCCAGCAGGTGCTCGAAGATCTGATGACCGAGCGACTGCTCAGCTATGAAAGCGTGTTCATCATGGTCACGGCGGAAAACAGTCAGGCTATGGTCATGAGTGCTCTGGAATGGGAGCCCGATGCCTATCTGACCAAGCCGTTCAACCGCGCCGGCCTGGCCCAGCGTCTGGAGAAGCTGGTCCAGCGCAAGACCCTGCTCAAGCCGATCCTGCAGGCCCTGGATCGCGGCAAACCTGCCGAAGTACTGGCGGCCTGCACCGCGCTGTCGCAGAAAGACCCGCGTTTCGCGCCACTGTGCCTGCGTTTTCGCGCCGATGCCCTGCGTGATCTGAATCAGCACGAGACCCTGGAAAACTTCCTCAAGAAAATCCTCGCCGACCGCCCGCAGCCCTGGGCCTACGCGGCACTGGGCAAGGTGTTGCTCAAGCGTGGCAAGCACACGGAGGCGCAGGCGGTCTTCGAGCAGGCGGTCAAGGCGTTCCCTATGATGCCGGTGCTGTTCGACGGCCTGGCCGATGCCCTGGTTGCCCGTGGCGATCTCAAGCGCGCGCAGAAGGTCCTTGAGGATGCCGTGCGCCTGTCGCCTCTGGCCGTGCGCCGTCAGCGCATGCTGGGCAAGCTGGCGCTGGATAACGAAGATTTTGAGAGCGCCTCCAAGGCCTATCGCCAGGCGGTCTCCCAAGGCCAGTTCTCGCGCTTCAAGGATCCGGAAACCAATCTGGGCCTGGCCCAGGCGCTGATCAGCAAGGGCGGTGACCAGGGCCTGGATGCGCGTTCCCGGGTGGAGATCAACCAGGCTCTTGGCGAAGTGGCCAAGGAGAACGCCGATGATCCCGGCCTGCAGGTCCGTGCGCGCCTGATGAAGGCCACCAGCCTGCAGCGCAGCGACCCGGAAATGGCCGCCAAGCTGACGGCTTCGGCCATGGAACACTTGTCGGGCATGGAGCAGTTTCTCAGTGCCGATGCCGCCCTGGCCGTGGCCGCGCAGTTGAAGAACCTGGGGGAGGAAGATGCCAGTTCCGGGTTGCTCAAGAACTGTGCAGAAATCTACGGCGATGACCCGACCGTGATGCAGAGCATCGCCCGTCAAACGGATGACCCGGAGATTCTGGGCGCCAACAAGACCGCCATCGACCTCAATCTGCAGGGCGTGCGCAGCTACAAGGCCGGTGAATTGGCCGAGGCTCAGGAGTTGTTCCGCAAGGCCCTGGCGTTGCAACCGAAGAACATCAGTATTGCCCTGAATATGGCGCAGTCCTTGCTGCACCTGAAGGTCGAGAACCTCAATCCGCAGCAGCTGGCCGAGTGCCAGGCGTGTCTGAAGATGGTCGGCAAGATGCCCGACACCGATGCTCGTTTCGAGCGTTTCCAGAAGTTGCAGAGCAAGGCGTTTGCTACATGAGTGAGCAGGATTCGGGGCTGGATTTTTCCATGGTGATCGCCTCCACCGTGCATGACATGAAGAACTCCCTGGCAACCCTGATGCACGCCCACAGCGACTGGCTGGGACAGTTGTCGCCGGAGCAGCGCAAGACCCCGGAAGGCGCGGTGATCGATTACGAGTTCGCCCACCTGAACGGTATGCTTGTGCAGTTGCTGGGGTTGTACAAACTCGGCGTCAATCAACTGCCGTTGCGCCCCGACTACCACGAACTGGATGACTTCATCGAAGCGCAACTGGCCCATCATCGCGAAGTGCTCGAGAGCCGGGGCATTACTGCCAGCTACGAGGTCGAAGGGATCAGTACGCTGGGGTTCTTCGACCGCGAGCTGATCGGCTCGGTCGTGGCCAATATCATCATCAACGCCATCCGCTTTGCCCGCAGTTCGATCCTGATCAGCGCCCGGGAAGACGACGAGCAACTGGTGATCAGTATCAACGACGACGGCCCCGGCTATCCGGACTACATGATCGGTACTCAGGCCGACTATGTGCAGGGCATCAATCAGCGCAGTGGCAGCACCGGCCTGGGTTTGTACTTCTCCACTCATATCGCCCAACGCCACGAGCGCAACGGGGTGCATGGGCGCATCGAGATCAGTAATGGCGGCGCGCTGGGCGGCGGGCTGTTCAGTATCTATCTGCCCTGACTTCAGTTTTTCCCCGGGCCGCCGACTATTATCCAAGACCGGCCTTAAGGAGCAAAACCGTGAATCTGTACATCAACCAACTTAAAAAGAAGGCTGATTTCAAGGGGCGCGTCTACGCCGGGGATATCTTCCTCGACACCGCCCTTGCGGCTCCGGCCGAGCTGTGTGCGTTCGCCCGTCAGAGCATTACTGCCGCGTTCGATGGCGAGACCGATCACAAAGCCTTGCACACCAAGATGCCGGTCACCGAGTTCATCCGCCTGGTGACCCGACTCAAGGGGCAGTTCACCAATTGCCTGGAGGTCAAGGAGATGATTCAGCGCTTCGCCCTGGAAATCGGCATCGACCCCAATGAATATCTGTTCGACGTGCCGCGTCTGCGCGTAGTGCCCAACTACGAATACCTGCACGCGGGCGTCAGCTACGCCTACAAGCCGCATAGGGATACCTGGTACGGCAGCTCCCAGGCGCAGATCAATACCTGGATGCCGGTCTACACCATCGAGCCCGGGCAGACCATGATGATCAACGCCGGTTACTTCGCCGAGCCGGTGAAGAACTCCTCGGTGGACTGGAGCCTGAACGAGTGGATCAACGTGCAGCGCCCGCTGGCTGGCAGCAATGTCACTGAAGAAGTCCGGGTTCATCCGCTGCCACTGGAAGAGATTTCCACGGCTTCGGAGCTGCGCATTGCCGGTAATGCCGGTGAGATGCTGACGTTCTCCGGAGCGCATCTGCATGGCACCGTCGCCAATCACACCAACGAGACACGCTTCAGCGTCGATTTCCGTTTGCTGCACATCGCCGATCTGTTGAGCGGACGCGGTGCGGTCAACGTCGACAGCGGCGTCAAGGATTCCGAGGCCGGTTACAAGGACCTCTTTCATCTCAACGATTTTTCGTCATTCCAGGGAGTCAACCAATGACCAAGCGCCGCCTGACCGGGCCTGAGGCCGAGTACAACGAAAAACGTGCCAATGTGCTCAAGCGCGTGGATTCCCAATACGTGGCCGACGCGCCGTTCGTATTTGCCAACCGCATCGCGGTCACGGCTGCGCTGTCGCGTATCGAGCTGTTCAAGATGGTCCAGGACATTCCTGGCGCGATCATTGAGTGCGGTGTGTACAAGGGCAACTCGCTGATGCTGTACATGCAGCTGTCGATGATCCTCGAGCCTTATGCGATCAACCGCTCGATCATCGGTTTCGACACGTTCTCAGGCTTTGCCAGTATCGACTCGGAAGAAGACCCGGCCGATATCAACGAAACCATGTTCTCTGACACTGACGAGTCGCTGATCCAGGACATGATCGATGCCAACGACCTGGTGCGTCCGGTCAACCGTATCCCGCGTTGCGAGATCATCAAGGGCGACATCATGGAGACTGTTCCGGCGTTCCCGAAAACCCGTCCGGACCTGGTCGTGGCGATGCTGATCCTCGACACCGACCTGTATTCGTCGACCAAGGTCGCCCTGGAAACCTTCCTTCCGTACATGCCCAAAGGCGCCATCGTGGTGCTGGACGAAGTGGCTTACCGCAACTTCCCCGGCGAAACCAGCGCCCTGCGCGAAGTGCTGGACCTGAACAAGGTCGAGCTCAAGCGCCTGCCGTTTGATTCGTGCGTGGGTTATTTCCGCATCTGATGGTGTGGGAGCGAATTCATTCGCGAAAGCTGTCGTTCAGACGCCGAAAATGCTTCGAATGTACTGGCTTATTCGCGAATAAATTCGCTCCCACATTTCACTTCACTACTCGCCCTGCAATACCTCTACCGCACCAACCACGCCTCGCCCCACGCCAGCAGATGAGCCTGTTGCCAGGTCCAGTCCCTGAGCACCTGCCTGCGCAGTTGCTGTCCCAGATTGACTGCACCCTGCGGATCATTGATATGGGCGGCAATGGCTGACAGCCATTCATCGCTGCCATTTCTTACTCGAGTCACCGGTAAGTCGCCGTCGTGGCAGCGGGCCTCGCTGCAGACCACGGGAATACCCGCTGCGCCGAAGTGCAGCAGGGCCAGGTTGCTCTTGCAGTCGCTGTACAGGTTCTGCACGGCCGGGGCCAGACCCAGGTCGAGATTGAGGCTGGCAAGCAGGCCCGGCAGGCTGTGGGACTCATTGTCGTCGTGGACTTCACACAGCAGCTCGCGCAGTGCCGGCGGGTAGTTGCCGATCATGACCCAGTCCACCTCATCGGCCAGCGCCTGCAGGGTCGGCAGCAGTTCCTGCAGGTCTTCCAGCTGACAGGATCTGCCCAGCAGGCCGATACGTGGCCTGGCATTGGCCGTGCGCGCGGCAATGACCGGGAAGTTGTTGCTGTCCAGGCGATGTTCGATGACGCGTACATCGTTGTGCAGGCCTCTGGCGATCTGCGCCAGGGCCTGGCTCGGTACGACGACCCGGTCGACCTGGCGCACGATGGCGTGGAGCAATTCGAAGGCGGCTTCGTAGCGATTGTCCGGGTCGTGGCCGACTGCAGCGAGTTCGATCGGCAACTCGCCCAGCTCCAGGACGATCAGAGCGCCGCAGTAGCGGCGGGCCTGTTCCATGGCGTCGAGCAGGGCCTGATCAAGACGGCACTGGAACACCAGCACATCCGGCTTGTAGCGCTCCATATCGATGACCGACAGTGTGCGTGTGCTGATCGAACCATCGATCAGGCCAGCATCACGCAGTTTCAGGAAGGGCGCAATCAGGCCGTAGCTGGCGATTTCCTCGGAACCACCTGGGTGCACCAGCGTGACCGGCAGCGGGCGCCACGGCATGGGCTGCCAGGTCTGGCTCAGGCTTTCCAGTTCGATGGATGTGACGTGGGTGGCCATGTTGCGATTGATGGCCGGGTCGTTGGCCAGCACGGGCAGCCACTTGCGGTACATGGCTGCCTGTTCGGCCTCGAAGCGCCTGCGTTTCTCCCTGCCTTTATCGGTGTCCATGTACACCTGGCTGATGCTGCCTTCGTGGATCAGCACCGAGTGCGGCGTCCATACGTGCAGATAACCGAGGGCGCCGACGTTCATGCACAGGTCGACATCGTTGTAGGAAACCGTGAAGTCCTGTTCGTTGAGACCGCCGACTTCTTCGTAGATCGAGCGGCGAATCATCATGCAGGCTGCCGTGACCGCGCTGTAGTTGTTATCGACCTGGACGCGTTGCATATAGCCAGCGCTATACATGCTGTCGCCGACAAAAATATGCGTGGCCGGGCCGCTGTAACCCAGCAGCACACCGGCGTGTTGCAGACGACCACTGGTAAACAGCAATTTGGCGCCGACCGTGCCGACTTCCGGGCGCAGGGCGTGGTTGAGCAACTCGTCCAGCCAGTTTCCGTGGACCACTGCCGTGTCGTTGTTAAGCAGAACCAGGTATTCGCCCCGGGCCTGGCGCGCGGCCATGTTATTGATCGCCGAATAATTGAAGGGCAGGGGGTAGCGCAGGATGCGTACCTTATCGTCGTTCAGCGCGTCGATCCCGGCGAACCACTCCAGCGCCTCGGGGGTTTCGCTGTTGTTATCGACGATCAACAGCTCGTAGTTGGTGTACAGGGTCTTTTCCAGCAGGCTGTCAACACAGCGCCGCAGCATCGGCAACTGGTCCTTGGTCGGCACGATGATCGACACCAGCGGCCGGGCTTTATGGCCATACTGCACGTGATAGCGGCGCGGTACGCTGTGCAGCACTTGAGCGTCGGGGTAGCCGCGCACCTGCAGATGGCGTTGCAGTGTGCGCAATTCATCGGGGTTGTCGTCCGGTACGGGAATGTCCCGCACCAGCAAGGGTTCGCTGACGTGCTCGATGTCTTTCAGACCGTCGCGCTCGATCAGGCGCAGGATCAGGTCGAACTCCGCAGCCCCGGCATAAGCCGGGTCGAAGCCGTCGAGTTGCAACAGCTCATCCCGACGGAAGAACCAGTGACCGGCCATGATCAGCGGCAAGCTGAGCAGGTAGTCCAGGTTCAGGTCCGGACGCATGGCGGAACTCATCTGGCCCAGTTGATTGCGGTACATTTCGTCGGCGAACAGGGCGCGGCAGTGCAGCGAGGTCGCCAGTCTGATCGCTACGGCGGGGAGGCCGAACGCAGTGAAGCGGGTCCCTGCCTCGGTGAACATGACCCAGTCAAAGGTAAAGCGATCGATCACCTGGTTCATCAGCGACGCGCGGTCGGCGCCGTTATGTGGATGCAGAGTCAGGCTGCCGGTGAACGAGGTGGCAGGCAGCCCATGGCGAGGCGAGACCACCACGACTTCCAGGGCCGGCAATTGGGGGCTTAGACCTTCCAGACTTTGCAGAGTGGTATTCAGTGCCTGATCGCTGCCGGAGTCGTCGAATACGACGATCAGCAGGGACTGATGATTCTGGGGCGCCGCCAGGTAGTCTTCGATCAGCGGTAGCTGGGTCGCATTGGGTTGACGCCCGTTCTGCCAGTTTTCCACCTGTTCAGCGCTGAGAATCAACTCAGGCTGCCATGAACTCACCAGCAGGTTGTAGTGACGTACGATCTGCGGGGCGCTGAGAGCGACGCCCTTGGCCAGATGATTGATCAGCAAGGGTGCGCTCAACCCGGCTTCACGCATCAGGCGCTGAAACTGGATGTGCTCCTCGGTGTGCCGCCCCGGCACGATGGACAAGGGCGCATCGCCATGAGGTGGAACCAGGCGACTGGTCACCATGGGCTCGCTGAGCATGATCAGGTGGCCTTTGCGCAGCAGGTTGGCGAACAGCAGCAGCTCGCTGATGGCTGGCAGGGATTGGCCTTTGAGGCTGAATGCCGCGTTGCCCAGTGCGAGAAAGGTACTGCGGCGAAACAGTACGCTGCCCAGTTCACCGATGAAGTTGCAGGCATGCCCGGCCAGGAAGGCCAGGGTGTCGCTGCTGTCGAGCATGGCGTCTTCGACGAACAGCGGGTTCTCCACGGTCAGGGTGTCGACGGGCTGGCCCTGGGCGTCGATCCACTGGCGCCGCGAAGTGACCAGGCTGGCGCTGTCATGCCGCTGCAGGGCGCCCAGCATGCGCTCGACGCATTCGGGGGCGAGCAGGGCACCGTCCTGCAACACCTTGATATACAGCCCCTGCGCCTGCTCGATGGCACGGCTGAGGCTTGCCGTCTCACCGACTGGCACAACGTTGCGCAGATAGCGGATGGGGTGCGTGGCGGACGGACGCAGGGCCTCGACGAAGTTCTCGATAGCACTGTCGGTACTGTCATCGCAGATCACGATTTCGCAGGCAGCGTAGCTCTGCGCCAGGGCACTGGCGAGGGTCTGTTCAAGGAAGTCGGCGCGCAAGGCAGGAATGACAATACTGACCAGTCGGGAGGAGTCCATGCATACATCCAGAAAATTCAAGAAAAACAGTAATGAACCGTCACTAAACCGGCGGTTTATCTGCGGGTATTGCTGAAGCAATAACTCGGCCAGATGAGCGGTTATCGGCCGCAACTGCAATGGTCTGTAATACCATTTCTCCGGCCTCCGACCGGGTAGAGAATATCCCTTAGTCGTGCTTGAAATTTCGAACGGCTGCTGCGTATTTTGTACACCTTGCCGCCGAGCGGCCTGTCTAACCCTCAAGGATCTGCGTCATGACCAGCGATGGCCACAATTCACTTGCTCAACGCCTGGCTGGCGTTGCTGAAATTGAATGCGTTACCCCGGATTTGAATGGCGTGCCACGGGGCAAGGTCATGACTGCCGAAGGATTTCTCGAGGGGCGACGATTGCAGCTGGCGCGCGGGGTCCTGCTGCAGTGCATCATGGGCGGTTATCCACCGTCGCGGTTCTACGGCAGTGATGACGGTGATGTAGCGATGGTCGCCGACCCCCGGCAGATCCACCGCCTGCCCTGGAGCGAGCAGCCCCGGGCCCTGGCCATCTGCGATACCGAGGAGCTCAGTGGTGGCGGTTCGCCGCTGTCGACCCGCGTTCTGTTGAAAAACATCATTGCCCGGTATGCCGCGCGTGGCCTGTCGCCAGTGGTGGCCACGGAACTGGAGTTCTTTGTCTTTGCGCCCAATCCCGATCCGCGTCAGCCATTCCAGCCGCCCATTGGCCTGGATGGGCGTCGCGAGGACGGCCAATCGGCATTCAGTATCAGCTCGAACAACGGGCTGCGTCCGTTCTTCCAGGAGGTCTATGCCTGCATGGCGGCGCTTGAGCTGCCCCGTGACACCTTCATGCACGAGATGGGCGTCAGCCAGTTCGAGATCAATCTGTTGCATGGCGACCCTTTGTCGTTGGCCGACCAGACCTTCCTGTTCAAGCACCTGCTCAAGGAGGTAGCGCTCAAGCATGGTCTGACCGTAGTGTGTATGGCCAAACCTTTGGCGCACACCCCGGGCAGCTCGATGCATATCCATCAGAGCGTGGTCGATTCGACCAGTGGGCGCAATGTGTTCAGCGCCGCAGATGGTTCGCCCACGGCACTGTTTCATCAATTCATTGCCGGTCAGCAGGCGTGCATGGCGCAGTTCACAGCGTTGTTTGCGCCGAACGTCAATTCCTATCAGCGTCTGTGTCATCCCTTTGCGTCGCCGAACAATGCCTGTTGGTCGTACGATAACCGCTCGGCGGGCCTAAGGATCCCGGCCAGTGCGCCGATAGCCCGGCGTGTCGAGAATCGCCTGCCCGGCGCTGACGCCAACCCTTACCTGGCCATCGCTGCCAGCCTGGCGGCGGGGCTGTATGGCATCGAGCAGGAGCTTGCACCGACGCCGCCGATTCAGGGCGATTTCACCGTGCCCGATGAATTGTCGCTGCCATGTACCTTGCACGACGCTCTGGAGCGTCTGAAGCGCAGTCAATTGGCCCGAGAATTGTTCGGCGCCGAGTTTGTCGAAGGCTACATTGCTTCTAAAGTCATGGAACTGACCAGTTTCTTTGACGAAATTACCCCCTGGGAACGCCGCGTACTGGCTGCTCAGGCTTAAAAAACCGCTGTCTGGAGGCCGTCTCAAGAGGGCCTCTTATATTGGAAAGTCCATGCGTCAAATCTGGAAGTCCTTTCGCGCGCTGTATTTCGCCTCGCTGATGATGTTGATCGGCTCAGGCTTGTTGAGTACCTACCTGGCCCTGCGCCTGGCGGCCGATCATGTCGATGGGCTATGGGTCGGTGGCTTGATGGCGGCCAACTATTTCGGCCTGGTGCTGGGCGGCAAGATCGGCCACCGCCTGATCGGTCGGGTCGGGCATATTCGTGCCTACGCCACCTGTGCCGGTATCGTCAGTGCCGCCGTGCTGGGTCACGGTCTGATCGACTGGCTGCCGGCCTGGCTGTTCCTGCGTGTGATCGTCGGCCTGGGGATGATGTGCCAGTACATGGTGATCGAGAGCTGGCTCAATGAGCAGGCCGATGCCAAGCAGCGCGGTACAGTGTTCAGCGGCTATATGATCGCCTCGTACCTGGGGCTGGTGCTGGGCCAGCTGATTCTGGTGGTTCATCCACATCTGGGCCTGGAATTGCTGATGCTGGTTGCCCTGTGTTTCGCCCTGTGTCTGGTGCCAGTGGCCATGACCCGCAGCATTCACCCGGCGCCCATGCATCCGGCACCGCTTGAACCGCGCTTCTTCATGAAGCGGGTGCCGCAATCCCTGACCACCGTGCTGTGCGCCGGCTCCATGCTCGGTTCGTTCTACGGCCTGGCGCCGCTGTATGCGCAGCAGCAGGGGCTGTCCACCGAAGAAATTGGCTGGTTCATGGGTTGCTGCATTCTGGCCGGGCTGCTGGTGCAGGGGCCGCTGGGGCGGTTGTCGGACCGTTACGACCGGGCCAAGTTGATCCGCGGCTTTGCCGGTGTGCTGTTCGTTGCGGTGTTGCCGCTGGCGATCATTCCGCATTTGCCGCTTGAGGTGATGTTTGTTCTGGGCTTTACCGCGTCGTTGCTGTTGTTCGGCCTGTATCCATTGGCCGTGGCATTCTCCAACGACCATATCGAAGGCGAGCGCCGGGTCTCCCTGACGGCCATGCTGCTGATGACTTATGGCATCGGCGCCAGCATCGGTCCGCTGCTTACCGGTGTCATGATGAAGTCGTTCGGCAGCAATATGCTGTATGCCTTCGACGCGTTCGTGGCGCTGATGCTGGTCTGGCGGATCCGCCCGAAAGCGGTCACCAACCTGCATCAGGTCGAGGATGCACCGCTGCATCACGTAGCCATGCCGGATAGCATGTGCGCGTCACCACTGGTCGTGGCGCTTGATCCGCGGGTCGATGAGAAGGTGGTGCAGGATCAGATGCAGAATACGGTCGAGCCTGTTGCCGAGCCGGAAGTGGCGGAGCCTGTGGCCGAGACCGAGAAAGTGGTCTGACGCTATTTCGCATACCTGTAGGGGCGGCTTCAGCCGCGAGGGCTCCCTCCCGGCTGAAGCCGGTCCTGCGAGGGGCCGAGAGCAGAAAAAGGGCTGCCCAATGGGCAGCCCTTTTTTGTTGGCGCGTGGATCAGAAGTCGTCGTCTTTATCGAAGCGACGCGCTTCACGCTGCAACTGGTACACGAAACGTTCAACCTGACGCTGCACCAGCCCGCTCATGTTGTGGAAGCGCACACCGGCGAAGGTGGTGTTGAAGCGCTCTTCGAAGTGCAGGTAACGCAGTTCGACCGGTGCGGTCATGTTGCCGAATGGCAGCTTGGCGAGGAAGCGCTCGTAAACCTGGCCCAATTGCATGCTTTCCGACAGGTCACCATCGAAACGCAGCTTGGCGCCGGTTGCCGAAATATCCAGGAGCTTGCCGGGCAGCGGCTTCTTGAGCTTGTCGCCATCCATCTGGATGCTGACCAGTTGCGCCAGCTTCAACGCAGCGCGGAAGGCATTGCGACGCTGGTGGTAGACGATTTCTTCGGGAAGCGTGCCGCGATAGAAGCGCTGGCTGTCGCTGTCGACGATTTCCATCTGTTCGCTGCATTCCCAGGCGATGCGCACGCCGTCGTGGAAGCCTTCGACCTTGAAGGGTTCACCGGCAGCCAGGTAGCGCTCGCCGTCACGGGGGATCATTTCATCGAGCGCAAGCACATTGGTGTCGCGGTCGACCTCAATGACATAGCTTTGAAAGCGCTGGGAACGCTCATGAAAAGTAATGATCAGCGGATCATGACTTTCGAGTAGCTGCCGCAGGTTAGCGGCAATTTCCAAAGGAGTGGTGAGAACCTTTGGGGGCTGCGGAGCATCTTCCGCGCTTGAGCCATTCACTTTTTTCCATCTCCAGGCAAAATACGACAGCAACGCAATAGCAGGCATTTTGCCAGTATGCACGACGCCTTGATACAGGAAGTTACGCCTGGCTTAACGGGCGTGGTTTCGATCTGCCAGCAGTCGACCCACGGCTGTCATACAGCGTAGGTGTTTCGCCGGTCAGAATCCTGAGTTGGTGGGCAGTGCTGATTTGTTGCAGCTGGATCAGATTGCCATTGTTCTCATTGGCTGTCTGGCATTGAGCGAGCAGATCGCTTAACTCATCGCCTGCGGCAATCAATTGCTCACCGATAGAGGACTGGGCGGCGAGTGCGACCAGACCATTACGGTTCTGGGGCAGGCCCATGCTGGCCAGCAACTGGCTGCGCTTGCGGCCATGCTGGTCGAGGACGATCACCAGCGCCTGCTTCTGCGCCAGGATATTTTCCATTTCGAACATATCGCGGCCGTGCAGGACCAGTGTTTCAGCCTGGAGCAGGCCCAGCAGCTGCTGTGCCGGGACGATATCGTCAGTGATCAGTTGAAGCAAAGTAGTGTCTTGCATCGCATGCTCTGGTTTTTAAGCGTCCATAATTCCAGCGCAAGCTTTTCGGGCTATTGCTGAGCTTCGAAATTGAGCAGCTTGCTGGCGACGCGGTTGCTGTCGACTTTATAGCTGCCGTCGGCGATAGCCTGTTTCAACTCAGCCACACGGCTGCTGTTGACGGTAGGCAGATCGCGCAGGGTGTCAGTAACCTTCTGCAATTTTTGGGCCTCGCTGCTGAAGTGAACGGATTCACCGCTGCCGCTGACCTGTTCACTCGATGCGCTGCCTGTTGCCTGCGTATCGATCTTGCCGGTTTCTTTGCCGCTGCTGGTGCGTGTGGTGCCTCCAACGGATGGAGCGTTATTCAAACGACTGAAGTCGATGACCATGATGAAAACCTCTGGGTAATTGGACGCTTGCCATGTTTTCGACCAACCCAGAAAAAACTTTAGGCTAGATGCGAAATCCGTTTCAAATGGACTGCGCAAGACCGGATCAGGTTCCCAGTCTAGGAAAAACGTGGGTTGTACGCCAGTCTCCGAGTGATTTACATGGCGACTTCCACTTGGCCTGGGCCAGTTACGTTGGCTTTTATCACCCTTTGCGAATTGAGGTTCTTTACCCGTATCTGTTCGTTGAAACCGCCGTCGGACAAGGCTTCCCCCGGCATGCGCACGGACAGGCTGCCGCTGCGGGCGGTAATCACCACCTGATCGCCCTTGTGCACCATCTCCGGTTGCTCGACGAAGTTGGGCGCCAATACCTGATCGACGACCGTTGGTCGGAGTAATTTCTGCCCGACCGCCTGGTCCAGCGATGGCAGGAAACCCTGGCCCAGTTGGCCGATATCCCGTTCGCGGATGGCAACGTCTTCTTCGCTGATGATCGCCAAGCGCTTGAGCGGCCGTACGGTGACGACGACGTTGCGAAACAGATGAACCTGGGCAGGTACAAAGACTGTCCAGGGGCCTGCGCCTTCGCAGCGTACCCTGACCGTGACCCGGCCCACGGGTTTCGGGCTTTCCAGGGTGGCTGTCAAATCCTTGTCGCATCCGGGCATGCGCAGACGCGGATCAAGGGTGTTGACTTCGATCTGATAGCGTCCATCAATTTGATTGGTCGCCAAATAGTCTTCCACAGTGAATTCAAGAAACCCCTGCGTGACGCCGATAAGCTGTTCAGGCAAGGTGGCGGTGTATGTCTGGCCATGGCTGTCGAGGCTGAACAGGCACAAGGCCACGATGACGCAAAATAAGCGGCATTTTTCAAAAGTGCTGTGTCGGGAAATTGTCGTTTTCGCGTTCATGACGTATAAAAAGCAAGGCCCGTGCCGTTTGCCCGGTTTGGCGCAACGGTGGTTGGTCGCTTTGGATGAAGGAGTGCGCAATGGCGGGTGTAATGGATTCGGTGAACCAGCGCACTCAGCTGGTGGGGCAGAATCGCCTTGAGCTGCTGCTTTTCCGTCTGGACGGCAAGCAGTTGTATGGGATTAACGTGTTCAAGGTAAAAGAGGTGCTGCAATGCCCCAAACTTACCATCATGCCTAAATCCAATCGGGTGGTACGGGGCGTTGCGAACATTCGCGGCGGCACGATTCCGATCCTCGACCTGGCAATGGCGACCGGCTTGCCGGGGCAGACGCAGCTCGACAACGCGTTTGTAATCATTACCGAGTACAACACCAAGGTTCAGGGTTTTCTGGTGCATTCAGTAGAACGCATCGTCAACATGAACTGGGAAGAGATTCATCCACCACCCAAGGGCACCGGCCGCGATCACTATCTTACGGCAGTGACCCGGGTCGATAACCAGTTGGTGGAAATCATCGATGTCGAGAAGATTCTGGCTGAAGTGGCGCCCATGTCGGAGTCCATTTCCGTCGGTGTGATCGACGCCGAAACGCAACACAAGGCCGTTTCCCTGCGGGTCCTGACGGTCGATGACTCGTCGGTGGCGCGCAAGCAGGTCAGCCGTTGCCTGGAAACCGTCGGTGTCGAAGTTACGGCGCTGAATGACGGGCGCCAGGCCCTGGATTACCTGAAACAGATGGTGGCTGAGGGGAAAAAACCGGAAGAAGAATTCCTGATGATGATCTCCGACATTGAAATGCCGGAGATGGATGGCTATACCCTCACTGCGGAGATTCGAAATGATCCCCGTATGCAAAAGCTACATATCATCCTGCATACTTCTTTGTCTGGCGTTTTCAACCAGGCGATGGTCAAGAAGGTCGGTGCTGATGACTTTCTGGCCAAGTTCCGGCCCGATGACCTTGCGGCCAGGGTCATCGACCGGATCAAGGCGGCAGATATCAGCTAGGGGCGTCGCTCCTGGTGGTTCACATGATTTGAGAGGCGGCATCTTTGTCTACGGCTAATTTGGATTTCGAACAGTTCCGGGGTTTCCTGGAAAAAGCCTGTGGCATCTTGCTCGGTGAAAACAAGCAGTACCTGGTCTCCAGCCGTCTCAACAAGCTGATGGAGCAGCAGGGTATCAAGTCCCTGGGCGAGTTGGTCCAGCGTATCCAGACCCAGCCGCGCAGTGGTTTGCGCGAGCAGGTGGTGGATGCGATGACAACCAACGAAACCCTGTGGTTTCGTGATACCTATCCGTTTGAGGTGCTCAAGAACAAGGTGCTTCCCGAGATGATCAAGGCAAGCCCCGGCCAGCGGTTGCGCATCTGGTCGGCTGCATGTTCCTCGGGGCAGGAGCCGTACTCGTTGTCGATGTCGATCGATGAGTTCGAGCGCAGCAATCCCAGTGCGCTCAGGTCGGGCGTGCAGATTGTCGCCACGGACTTGTCCGGCACCATGCTCACCAACTGCAAGGCAGGTGAGTACGACAGCCTGGCGATTGCCCGCGGCCTGTCGCCGGAGCGATTGCAGCGCTACTTCGACGTCAAGTCGCCGGGGCGTTGGGCAATCAAGGCGCCGATCAAAAGTCGCGTCGAGTTTCGCTCGTTCAATCTGCTGGACAGCTACGCGAGCCTGGGCAAGTTCGATATCGTCTTCTGTCGCAACGTGCTGATCTATTTTTCGGCCGAAGTGAAGAAAGACATCCTTATGCGTATCCACAGCACCCTGAAACCGGGCGGTTATCTGTTTCTCGGGGCATCGGAAGCCCTGAACGGTTTGCCGACTCATTATCAGATGGTGCAATGCAGCCCCGGTATCATCTATCAGGCCAAGTGATACGTGTGGATGTGCAAGGAAGAGACCTCAGGGTCTCTTTTTTTATGGGCAGACTTTAGTTGCGTCAGGTGGGACCGGCTTTAGCCGGGAAGGCAATACGTCAGGCGCTATGGCGGTATCAAAACATCGCCTTCCCGGCTAAAGCCGGTCCTACGCTCATCCTGCTACTGGAATCTACGGCAAGGCCCCTGGCAGAAAAACGACGCCACCCTTGCCGCTTTGCCGTTATCAGGCGGAAATCACTTGCCGCTTTTCTGGCATTGCCGCCCGCCGACGTAGGAAAAATCCTTTGAATACAGGCCTGAGGGGATTTGGCACGCCGATTGCTATATATCTGGTACGTCAATCAGGTCAGCCGGCAAAGGTTTCCCGACATGAGCATCAACTTCGATAAAGCACTGGGTATCCACGAGAAGGCATTGAGCTTCCGCGCGCAGCGTGCCGAGGTGTTGGCCAACAACATCACCAACGCTGACACGCCGAACTACAAGGCCCGCGATCTGGATTTCTCTTCGGTGCTGGCCGCCCAGAGCGAAAAGAGCCAGAACGGCACTTTCTCCTTGGCCACCACCAACAGTCGCCACATCGAAGCGGAAAACGTCGATAGTGAAGGCGATGGCACTCTGCTGTATCGCACGCCGTCGCAGCCGTCCCTGGACCAGAACACCGTTGACGCTCAGGTCGAGCAGGCCAACTACGCACAGAACTCTGTCGGGTTCCAGGCCAGCTTCACCTTGCTCAACAGCAAATTCAAAGGGCTGGTAGCAGCCCTGCGCGGGGAGTAATTCATGTCTCTAGCCAATGTTTTCAATATCGCCGGCAGCGGCATGAGTGCCCAGACCACCCGTCTGAACACCACCGCCAGTAACATCGCCAACGCCGAAACCGTGTCCTCGAGCATGGATACCACCTACCGTGCCCGGCACCCGGTGTTCGCCACCGTGTTCCAGCAGAGCCAGAGTGCCGGCGGCACCTCGCTGTTCCAGGACCAGGGTGAAGCGGGGCAGGGCGTATCGGTTTCCGGCATCGTCGAAGATCCATCGAACCTGGAAGCACGTTACGAGCCCAACCATCCGGCAGCGGACAAGAACGGTTACGTCTACTACCCGAACGTCAACGTGGTTCAGGAAATGGCTGACATGATTTCCGCCAGCCGTTCGTTCCAGACCAACGCGGACATTATGAATACCGCCAAGACAATGATGCAGAAAGTACTGACTCTGGGTCAGTAACAAGGGGCGCAATAAATGACTACCACTAGCGATGTAACCAGCAATGCGTTCATCACCGCACTGCAGAACCCGACGCCGACCGTTCCTAACTCAAGCAGCTCCACCTTGGGCAAAGACGCGTTCCTGCAGTTGCTCACGACCCAGTTGCGTAACCAGGACCCCTTGAGCCCTCAGGACAACACTGCGTTCGTGTCCCAGTTGGCGCAGTTCAGCAGCCTGGAAAGCATGCAGAACCTGACGTCTTCCGTGGACTCGATCTCCACCAGCTATCAGTCGTCCCAGGCTCTGCAGGCTTCTTCTCTGGTTGGCCGTTCGGTGATCGTCAATGCCGGCGCGACCTATGTCGATCCGACCAAGGAAATGAACGGTTCGGTCGTCATTCCGGATACCACCACCGCGACCACCATCAAGGTCAGCGATTCGACGGGCACGCTGGTCGACACCATCGACCTGGGCCCGCAGAAAGCCGGTACCACCTCGTTCACCTGGGATGGCAAAGACAGCGCCGGCAACACCCTGGCAGCGGGCAACTACAGCTTCGTGGCCAACGGCACTATCAATGGTGCGGGCACGGGTCTGGTGACTTACCTGCCAGCCACCGTCAACAGTGTTACCACCGCGACCAACGGCGGCAGCATGACTCTCAACCTGGCGGGCGGCACCAGCATTGCCCTGTCTCAAGTCCAAACCATCGGAATCTAGAGCCGGCTCGACGGCAGAGGAGTGATACATGTCTTACAATATCGGTCTTAGCGGGCTCTTCGCAGCAAACAAGGCTCTGGACGTTACCGGCAACAACATTGCCAACGTCGCGACCACCGGCTTCAAGGCCTCCCGTGTCGAGTTCGCCGACCAGTACGCGCAATCCATTCGCGGTACTTCCGGCAACACCAACGTTGGTAGCGGCGTAACCGTTGCCGCCGTGGCCCAGCAGTTCACTCAGGGTTCCCTGACCACCGGCACCGCCAACAGCCTCGACCTGGCGATCCAGGGCAACGGTTTCTTCATGCTGAGCAACAACGGCGAGAAGCTGTACACCCGTTCCGGTGCCTTCCACACTGACAAGGACGGCTATGTCGTCAACAGTGCTGGCGATAACCTGCAAGGCTACAACGTTGACGCCAACGGCAACGTCGTAGTGGGTGCCCTGAGCAACTTGCGTGTCGACTCGTCGAACCAGGCGCCGCAGACCACTACCCAGATCACCAACAAGTCCAACCTGAACTCGACGGAAGCGCTTCCGGTGATCACCACGTTCGACCCGACGGTGACGACCAGCTACAACACCAAGTACAGCACCCCGATCTATGACACTCAGGGCAACGCCCACACCCTGGATCAGTACTTCGTGAAAACCGGCACCAATACTTGGGACATGTATTCCCTGGTTGACGGTCGTGGCATCGCTGACCCGACTGTGAGCCCGCCAGTGCCGGATAAAAACACCTTGACGTTCGACTCTTCGGGCAACCTGATCACCACAGGTACCGGCAAGCCGACCGACTCGACCAATCTCAAGCTCAATACCGACGGCACCTTCCAGTTGACCGGCTGGGTACCCGGCGTGCAGCAGGGTACTGGCACTACCGCTACCTGGGTCAAGAACGGTGCGGATTCCAACGGCACTACCGGTATCAAACTGGACATGATTGCTACCAGTCAGACCGCGTCGAAAACCGGCCTGATCAGCCAGAGTCAGAACGGCTACGCCACCGGCCAGATCAGCAACATGAGTGTTGACCAGACCGGTAACCTGTTCGCCACCTACACCAACGGTCAGTCCAAGGTGATCGGCCAGGTGTCCCTGACCAACTTCGCCAACGTCCAGGGCCTGTCCCCGGCTGGTGGTACCAACTGGCGTGAAACCTTCGCTTCCGGTGTGCCGGTCAGCGGCGCACCGACCAGCGGTACTCTGGGTTATGTTCAGGGTCAGGCACTGGAAGATTCCAACGTCGACCTGACCAGTGAACTGGTCAACCTGATTAAGGCGCAAAGTAACTACCAGGCGAATGCGAAAACCATTTCGACTGAAAGCACTGTCATGCAGACCACTATCCAGATGGTTGGCTAAGTGTAAGCGTCGAGCTGCTGAAAAAGCCCCTTTTCGAAGGGGCTTTTTTTTGCGTGCGCCAGGCATGGCGCGTTGCGCGTAGCGCAACCAGTTTGGCTGTGGTGGCCATGCTGGTGACTGGGAGGTGAAAGTCCTCTACACACCCGGCAAGGGGAAGTGTTAGCCAGAGGCAAGGGTGTCGCGGGTGACTGCGAATCTGAAGGAAGCCCGAGGCAAAATGCTGGCCTGACGAACAGGAAGCGGATGAGGCGGCACAGCGGGGTAAGGGGGCGTATTTTCCCAAAGCCCGATACTTGCACGGAACGCTGTGACGTAGATCCGACAGGCATAAGCAGGAAGGTCGCGCGAATTACCCTGGGAGATCTGCGCGTTTGCCACTGTGCTACCGAGCGTCGAGAGGCGACGGGATGAGCGTGCAGAAGTCAGCCGAGGCCGTAGTAAGTGGCGAATAACCCCGTCACCAAGGGCCGAACAAGGTATGCCGCCAGTAGGCGTCAAAGTCTCGTTGAATACCGAAATGCAGAAATTTCTCCCAGAGAAGACTGTTACTCCGAGTCCGGGACAGTATCCGAGGATGACGGCTGACAGCGCACAGGTATCGGCGGCGTCTGTGACGTGGACGAACGCGGAGCCGGACACGCTGATGGAACGGGTGCTTGCACCCGCTAACCTTAGGCGTGCTTATCAACGCGTGGTCAGCAACAAGGGCTCGCCGGGTACCGATGGCATGACGGTCGAGCAATTGGCGGGCTACGTGAAACAGTATTGGCCGATCCTCAAGGCTCGGTTGCTGGTCGGCGAGTATCACCCGCAGGGTGTACGCGCCGTTGACATCCCCAAACCCAAAGGCGGAACACGACAACTGGGTATTCCCAGCGTCGTGGATCGCCTGATCCAGCAGGCACTGCTGCAACAGCTCACGCCGATCTTCGATCCTCTGTTCTCGGACTATAGCTACGGCTTTCGTCCGGGTAGAAGCGCTCATCAAGCCATCGAAAAGGCCCGTGACCACGTAGGAGCGGGCAACCGCTGGTGTGTGGAACTTGATCTTGAAAAGTTCTTTGATCGAGTAAACCACGACGTATTGATGGACAAGATAGAGCGTCACGTCGAAGACAAGCGCGTGCTTAGACTGATCCGTCGTTACCTCGAAGCCGGAGCGATGTCGAGCGGGATCGTCAGCCGACGACAGGAGGGGACGCCGCAAGGCGGCCCGCTCTCGCCGTTGCTGTCGAACATCCTGCTTAACGAACTCGACCGCGAGCTGGAACGACGGGGACATCGTTTCGTGAGGTATGCCGACGATACGAACATTTATGTGCGCACTCGTCGTGCGGGCGAGCGAGTGTTGGCCGGTGTTGAGCGCTTCCTGAATCAGCGCCTAAAACTGACGCTGAATCGGGAAAAGAGCCGTGTGGCACGTCCGTGGTTCTGTGATTACTTGGGCTATGGGATGAGCTGGCATCAGCAGCCGAGATTGAGAGTGGCAACGATGAGTTTGGCTCGCTTGCGCGACCGGCTCATGGAGCTGCTGCGCGGGGCACGGGGCCACAAGATGGCGAATGTCATCGGACGTATAAACCCTGTGCTGCGCGGGTGGTCAGGCTACTTCAAGCTCAGTCAGAGCAAACGGCCACTTGAGGAAATTGACGGCTGGGTGCGGCGCAAGCTCCGCTGCGTCCTTTGGCGTCAATGGAAGCGGCCCTCAACGAGGGCGCGTAACTTGATGCGCCTGGGGCTTAGCGAAGCTCGTGCCTGCAAATCAGCCTTCAATGGCCGAGGCCCATGGTGGAGCTCGGGAGCATCTCATATGAATCAGGCGTTGCCGAAGAGGCTATGGGATCAACTTGGGTTAGTCTCGGTACTGGATACGATAAACCGGTTTAGCCGCATAACTTGAACCGCCGTATACGGAACCGTACGTACGGTGGTGTGAGAGGACGGCGGCTGTAAAGCCGCCTCCTACTCGATCCTGAGTTTGAGGGTATTGAAGTGTTTGATAAGTGTTTTATAAATTGAAAATTTATAGATATATCCCACTCTATATATAGAAAATTCCTACTTTCAATGCTGCGAGAATAAAAGTCGCCTTCTCTTTATTGGTTCTGAATGGATGTTTCCAATTCAGTCTGTCGAGAGGGTAATCAAATGATCGCATCAATGGAAGTGCCGTTTAATACGGCTCAGGAGTGTTCATGTCATTCAATATTCCCTTGGGTGGATTACAGGCTGCGCAAAAGCGTCTGGAAGTGGCCGGTAATAACATTGCCAACGTCGGTACAATTGGTTACAAGTCGTCCAGGGCCGAGTTTGCGGCGGTCTATGCCTCGTCCCATCTGGGTGGCGGCCAGGCCACAGGCGACGGCGTGCGGCTGGCCAATGTCTCCCAGGACTTTTCCTCGGGAACGGCTATCTCCACGGCCGGGCGGCCACTGGATATGCGTATCCAGGGCAACGGTTTCTTTGTGCTGAGCGACAATGGCGTTATCAACTACAGCCGGGCGGGCGCTTTTGTCCGGGATAATCAGGGTTATGTGGTCGACGGTGACGGGCATCGCCTGCAAGGTTATACCGTCAATGCCCAGGGCGATGTCATTCGCGGTATACGCAGCGACTTATATATTGATACGGGTGATATGGCGCCGAAGGCAACTTCCATGATCAAGGAAACGATCAATCTGAATGCGGCCCAGTCGGCACGATCTTCCGTACCCATGTTTAATCCCGCTGATACTTCCACCTATACCAAAGTCATTACCCGACGCATCATGGATCAGGGCGTAGCCGCAGTACCGGAAGTTACCCGCCCTGGCGCCAATGGCGTACCGCAGCTGGTAGCGGCAGCCAGGCCGGCGATTGCCCCGGCGGAACATGAGCTCAAACAGTACTTCGTCAAGACCGACGATAACCGCTGGCTGATGCATACCCTGATTGACGGGCGCAATCCGGCGGATCCCCAGCGGATCACGCCGTTGACCGCGACCATTACCCGTAACGCCGACGGCAGTGTTTCCCTGCTTGGCGATGGCAAGCGCCTGGGGACCCGTTTCAAGCCGGAGTTGACTCTGGAAGGCTGGCAGCCGGCGGCCCAAGTCAATGGCAGTTGGGTGGCTGCCGCGACACCGGCAGTGCGCAGCCTGGCGATGCCGTTGGTTGAGGGTGACAAGAACGCGATGGAGCCGAGTGACGAAATCCATAGCGGCAGTCCGGCCTTCGATCCGGCCAATCCGGCTTCATACAGCCGTCTGCTCAGCAGCAAGGTCGTCGATGGCGAGGGTGTCGAGCACGAACTGCAAAACTACTTTACCCACGTCGGGTCTGGGCAGTGGGCACTGCGTACCCTGATCGATGGACGCAATCCCGTCGACCCTGCTTCCAGTGAGCCGCTGACGGTCACGGTCAGTCATCACCCCGGCAATCAGATGTTGCTGGCCGGAGATATCGCCCACGTCAAGAAAACCACGGCCCGCGAATTCACGGTGGATGGCTGGAAGCCGGCTATGGAAGTCAATCACACCTGGGTCGCCGGTCCGGCGGCGGGAGCCGCGTTAATTCCCCTGGAGCTGAGTGATGGCGCCATTCTGGGCGTTGATGATGGGGATCCGGTGATTTCCCGGATGGTCCGTACCTTCAACCCGGCTCACACCGACTCCTATAACGAAACCTTTTCCAGTGACATCTACGACGGCCAGGGCAACAGGCATCAGCTGAGTCACTATTTCGTCAAGGACGGCGTCAACAGTTGGAACCTGCATATGTTGGTCAACGGGCGTAATCCCCTTGATCCGGAACGTACCGACCCGATGACCGCGAGCATGCTGTTTGATAGCGACGGTTCCCTGCGCACGCTCCTCGCCAGCGACGGCATGCTGGTTGAGGACAAGAAGCTGACGCTCCATGGCTGGATACCGGCCAAGGTAGACAATCCCGGTTCCCAGAATCAGAAGTGGGTGGCCAACGGCGCCCAGGCCAGTGCGGACGGCCTGACCATCGATCTGACCCGCTTGACCCAGTACAACAACAAGAACAATCGTGCATCGCCGCAGGTCGACGGCTATGCGGCGGGGAGTCTCAACGGCCTGAAAGTCGACGATGACGGCATGCTGCGGGCGGCCTTCAGCAATGGCTTGTATCGCAATGTCGGGCAAGTGCTGCTCGCCAACTTTGCCAATGTGCAGGGCTTGCAGCCACTGGACGGTACGCGTTGGCGCGAGACCTACGCCTCGGGCGCTGCCACCACTGATACGCCCAAGTCGGGGATGCTGGGCGGTGTGGTAGCGGGGTCACTGGAGGGCTCCAATGTCGACTTGCCGGGGCAATTGATCGAGCTGATCCAGGCGCAGATGGCGTTCCAGGCCAACTCCAAGGCGGTGTCGACCGAGGCGACGGTGATGCAGACCTTGCTTCAGTCGGTCTAGTTACGGGGTTGTAAATGGCCTTGTGGGACCGGCTTCAGCCGGGAAGACACAATGACAGGCGCTGGAAAAGCATCGTTCATGCCTACGCTTTCCCGGCAGAAGCCGGTCCCACAGGCAGAACCCGCCAACCGTCTGCGCTATCTACGCCTAAACCGAGCAATCCGATTTGACGAACGCCCCGTGCAAGCGGGTCCAGCCCGGCCCCGGGCTGGTCTGGGCGCAGACAATCCGGCTGTCGCCCTGCCAGCGGTAGTAATAGGCCGGTGCGGCAATGGCGGTGCCCAGGGCAAGGCTCAGGCTGAGAAGGGCAATAAGGCGAGACATTGACGTTCCTGAAAGCGGTTATCTGCCATGAGTCCCTGCAAGTATCGGTCCGGCATCGCCATGCAGTTTTTTTGGCGCTCCTGCGAGCGGGTTTTGCGCGCGGTTTTTTCAGGCGACGGCGCGAGCCCGTCAATGCTGGGGATTGAAGCTTTTGTATCAAGCTCGACAAGTTGGTTCAAATATTGCTTTGCCCTGTATAGAACAGCTACAGGCGGCAAGCGTCTGTCGGAGGAGGACTACTGTGGACAAGTTGATTTACGTGGCGATGAGCGGGGCGTCTGAAAACGCCGTTGCGCAAAAGGCCCATGCCAACAACCTGGCAAACGTCTCGACCAATGGCTTCATGCGCGACCTGGAGCAGGCTCGCTCGATGCCGGTTTTCGGCGAGGTCAATCCTTCGCGCGCCTATGCCATGAGCGAACGTCCCGGTACCGACTTCTCCGGCGGTGCCATGGTCCAGACCGGTCGGGAACTTGACGTTGCCGTCAAGGGCGATGGCTGGATTGCCGTGCAGACACCTGACGGCAAAGAAGCCTATACCCGCTCCGCCGGTATGAACATCGACAGCCTTGGCGTGTTGCGGGCTGGCAATGGTTTGCCGGTCTTGGGCAATGGCGGGCCGATTGCCGTGCCGCCCCAGCAGCAGATCGAGATCGGTGCCGACGGCACGATCAGTGTCCGCTCCTTGGGTGAAAGTCCGCAGGTCATGGCTCAGATCGACCGCCTCAAGCTGGTCAATCCCGATGTCAAGAACATGGAAAAGGGCCCCGATGGCCTGATGCACACCAAGGATGGCTCGGCGCCTGCCGTCGATGCCAACGTTCAGGTCGAGTCCGGCTTCCTTCAGGCGAGCAACGTTAACGCCGTTGAAGAGATGACCGCAGTGATGACCTTGTCCAAGAATTTCGAATTGTCCGTCAAGATGATGAAAACCGCCGAAGACAACGATCAATCTATGGCGCGCGTCTTGCAGAGCTAAACCATTGACAGTCGGCGTCGATAATCAGGCGCCTGAGGAGAGACAGAATGCTTCCAGCACTTTACGTTGCCAAAACCGGTCTGGCCGCTCAGGACACCAACCTGACGACCATCTCCAACAACCTGGCAAACGTGTCCACCACCGGTTTCAAAAGCGATCGCGCCGAGTTCCAGGACTTGCTGTATCAGATCAAACGTCAGCCAGGCGCCCAGTCGACCCAGGACAGCGAACTGCCGTCCGGTCTGCAACTGGGTACCGGTGTGCGCATTGTCGGCACGCAGAAGAACTTCACCGCCGGCAGCCTGCAAACCACCAATAACCCGTTGGACCTGGCCGTCAATGGCCGTGGTTTCTTCCAGGTTCGTCAACCGGACGGCACCATTGCCTACAGCCGTGACGGTACTTTCCACCTGGACAGCAACGGCCAGATCGTGACCGCCAACGGTTATGCCCTTGAGCCTGCGATCGTCGTACCGCAGAACTCCCAGACCTTTACCGTAGGTCAGGACGGCACCGTGTCGATCACCACCGCTGCCAACCCGGCAACGCCACAGATCATCGGTAACATCCAGACCGCCGACTTCATCAACCCGGCCGGCCTGCAGGCCAATGGTGGCAACCTGTTCCTGGAAACCGCTTCCAGCGGCGCCCCGCAGGTCGGTACTCCGGGTCTGAACGGTCTGGGCACCACGCTGCAGAACACCCTGGAAAACTCCAACGTCAGCACCGTTGAAGAGCTGGTCAACATGATCACCACTCAGCGTGCCTACGAGATGAACTCCAAGGTGATCTCCACCGCAGACCAGATGCTGCAAAACATTACGCAAAACCTGTAACGACCTGACAGTCAGGCGCCTGGTCAAGGCGCTGCGGCTGTCGCTACAACTGATCACACACGGCGCCCGTCGGGCGTCTGCTACACCGCGAGGTTCGAGTGTCATGAAACGGCGTCCTGTTGTACGGCTTTCCCTGTTGGTGGCTCCTCTCTGTGGAATCGCTCTGCTCGCAGGATGCGTTGCGCCTGATCCAAAGCCAAATGACCCGTTTTACTCGCCGGTGTTGCCCCGCACGCCACTGCCAGCCGCCGCGAACAACGGTTCGATCTATCAGGCCGGTTTCGAACAGAACCTCTATGGCGACCGCAAGGCTTACCGGGTCGGTGACATCATCACCATCACCCTGTCCGAGAATACGGCTGCAAGCAAGGCTGCGAGTAACGGCCTGACCAAGAACAGCAGCAACAGCATTGGCTTGACCTCGCTGTTCGGCACCAGCGCCACCACCAATAACCCTTTGGGGGGCGGTGACCTGAGTCTGGGCGTCGGTTACAACGGCGCCCGTACCACCAAAGGTGACGGCAAGGCGGCCCAGAGCAACAGCCTGACCGGTTCGGTTACCGTGACGGTCGCCGATGTGATGCCCAACGGCATCCTGGCCGTGCGTGGTGAGAAGTGGATGACGCTCAATACCGGGGCGGAGCTGGTGCGTATTGCCGGCCTGATCCGCGCCGATGACATCGCTACCGATAACACCGTCTCGTCGACTCGCGTCGCCGATGCGCGCATTACGTATTCAGGTACTGGGTCGTTCGCCGATTCCAGCCAGCCGGGGTGGTTCGATCGGTTCTTCCTCAGCCCGTTGTTCCCTTTCTGATAGCGGGATAAACATGATCAAGCTCAAGCAACTGATAGCGGCCGCCTTGCTGTTGTCCACAGCCTTCGGTGTTCACGCCGAACGGCTGAAGGATATCGCCAGCATTTCCGGCGTGCGCACCAACCAGCTGATTGGCTACGGTCTGGTGGTAGGCCTCAATGGTACCGGTGACCAGACGACCCAGACGCCATTCACTCTGCAGACCTTCAACAACATGCTGGCGCAGTTCGGCATCAAGGTGCCGGCCGGTTCCGGCACCGTGCAGTTGAAGAACGTCGCGGCCGTGGCGGTCTATGCCGACCTGCCGCCGTTCGCCAAGCCAGGTCAGATGGTCGACATTACCGTTTCGTCCATTGGTAACTCGAAAAGCCTGCGCGGCGGCAGCCTCTTGATGACGCCGATGAAAGGTGTCGACGGCAACGTCTACGCCATCGCCCAGGGCAACCTGGTGGTGGGCGGCTTCGATGCCGAGGGCCGTGATGGCTCCAAGATCACCGTCAACGTACCGTCGTCGGGCCGCATTCCCGGCGGTGCTTCGGTTGAGCGTGCGGTACCGAGCGGTTTCAATCAGGGCAACAGCCTGACCCTTAACCTTAATCGCTTCGACTTCACCACGGCCAAGCGCATCGTCGACAAGGTCAACGACATGCTCGGCCCTGGCGTTGCCCAGGCGCTGGACGGCGGTTCGGTGCGCGTCACTGCGCCGCTGGATCCGGGTCAGCGCGTCGACTACCTGTCGATCCTGGAAAACCTGGAGATCGATCCGGGCCAGACGGCGGCCAAGGTCATCATCAACTCCCGTACCGGCACCATCGTGATCGGCCAGAACGTCAAGGTTTCGCCGGCCGCCGTCACCCACGGCAGCCTGACCGTGACCATTACCGAAGATCCGATTGTCAGCCAGCCGGGTGCCTTGTCCGGTGGTCAGACCGCTGTTGTGCCGCGCTCGAAGATCAACGCCCAGCAGGAACTGCATCCAATGTTCAAGTTCGGTCCTGGCACTACCCTGGATGAGATCGTCCGTGCGGTAAACCAGGTGGGCGCAGCGCCCGGCGACCTGATGGCGATCCTCGAAGCCCTCAAGCAGGCCGGCGCATTGCAAGCCGACCTGATCGTGATCTGAGGACGCGTCCATGGATATGCCTAAAAACAGCGTGACTTCCCCGGTCGATTCGGGGGCGTACACCGACCTCAATCGCCTGGCGGCGCTGAAGAACGGCGATCGGGACAGCGAAGGCAACCTGAAGAAGGTTGCCCAGGAATTCGAGTCACTGTTCGTCAGCCAGATGCTCAAGGCCATGCGTTCAGCCAACGAAGTGCTGGCCAAGGACAATCCGCTGAATACCTCGGAGTCGCGCCAGTATCAGGAAATGTACGACCAGCAACTGGCGGTGACCCTGTCGACGCGGGGTAACGGTATCGGCCTGCAAGACGTGCTGATGCGCCAGTTGTCCAAGACCAAGGGTGTCCAGACCGCGCCCGCAGCGCCAAGCGATGCCGCTGGCGAAACCCAGACCACGGCACCGAAGACGGGCCTGGCTACCGGTATTTATCAACGTCCGCTGTGGGCGACCCGCTCTTCGGCGGCGGATCAGGCCGCGGCGGCGTCCGGCGTGCCACGCAACGATATGGCGGCGCTCAACGCCCGCCGTCTGTCGCTGCCAAGCTCGCTGACCGATCGCCTGTTGGCCGGAATCGTGCCGAGCACGGGCGAGATCGTCGATCAGGCGGCCCGTGCCAATGTGCAGGCAAACCGCATCAATATGCCTGCGCGCAGAAATGGCGACTGGACTTCGGACCCGACCCTGGCCGGCACCGACAAACGTTACGAGCGCACCATTGCCCAGCCGCCTTTGGCACCGGCCAAGAGCGCGTTCAGCAATCACGACGAATTCGTGGCAACCATGCTGCCCCTGGCCAAGGACGCGGCTGCGCGGATTGGCGTCGACCCGACGGTACTGGTCGCCCAGGCGGCGCTGGAAACCGGTTGGGGCAAATCGATCATGCGCGCCCAGGATGGCAGCAGCAGCCACAACCTGTTCGGCATCAAGGCCCAGGGCAGCTGGAAAGGCCCCGAGGCGCGCGCCATTACCAGCGAATTCCGCGACGGCAAGATGGTCAAAGAAACAGCGGACTTCCGCTCGTACACCACCTATGCCGACAGCTTCCACGACCTCGTAAGCCTGTTGCAAAACAACAATCGCTATCAAGGTGTGGTGAAAGCGGCCGATAACCCAGAACAGTTTGTAAAAGAGTTGCAGAAGGCTGGCTACGCGACCGATCCGGACTACGCCAGCAAGATTTCGCAAATTGCCAAGCAGATGAAGAGTTACCAGAACTACGCAGCAGCACCGGGCTCTTCCACGACTTTATAAGGCTTGAATCATGTCACTGATTTCAATTGGGCTCTCAGGGCTGACTGCCAGTAGTGCGGCGATCAACACCATCGGTAACAACACGGCGAACGTGGATACCGCGGGTTACTCGCGTCAGCAGGTGATGACGACTGCCTCTGCGCAGCAGAACATCGGTATTGGTATCGGCTACATCGGTACCGGCACCACGCTGTCTGATGTGCGACGCATCTACAACAGCTACCTGGACAGCCAATTGCAATCGACCACGGCTCTGGGTGCCGACGCGACAGCGTACTCGGCCCAGGCCAGCAAGACCGACAGCCTGTTGTCCGATACCAGTACCGGTATCGCCAATACGCTGGCGACCTTCTTCAGCCAGATGCAGGCGGTCGGGAAGTCGGCCACCGATAGCAACGCCCGTTCGCAGTTCCTGACCACGTCTCAGGCCCTGACCGCGCGTTTGAATTCGATGTCTTCGCAATTGAGCGATCAGAATTCGACCATCAACACTCAGTTGACCGACCAGGTCAACCAGATCAACTCCATCGCCGCGTCCATTGCCAGCCTGAACAAGCAGATCACTGCATCGTCGGCCGGCGGCACCAACCCCAACAGCCTGCTCGATGCGCGTAACGAAGCGGTACGTTCGCTCAACGAACTGGTTGGCGCCAAGGTGGTGGAAAACAACGGTAACTACGACGTTTATGTCGGCAACGGCCAGTCTCTGGTCAGTGGTACTACATCCTTCCAGATGAGCACCGGCCCGAGCACTGACGATCCGACCCAGTTCGCCGTGAAGATCAGCTACGGCGCCGGTAACACCACGGATGTCAGTTCGGTGGTCAGTGGCGGCAGCATGGGCGGCCTCTTGCGTTATCGCAGCGACGTGCTGACGCCTGCGGTCAACCAGCTGGGCCAGGTAGCCCTGGCGCTGTCCGATACAGTCAACAGCCAGTTGCAGCAGGGTATCGATGCCAACGGTGACTTCGGCACCGCCCTGTTCAAGAGCATCAACGATCCGAGCATGACCAGCCAGCGCAGCATCGGCAAGGTCGGCAACACGGCGGGTTCCAGCAACCTGGATGTGAAGATCAGCGACACCAGCAAACTGACCGCCAGTGACTACTCGGTGGTGTTCTCCGACTCCGACAACTACACCGTGCGCTCGCTGCCCAATGGTGCGCTGGTCGGTACCGGCAAGATCAGCGATAACCCGCCGAAATCCTTCGACGGCTTCCAGCTCGCCCTGCAGACGCCATCGGCGACGCCGTTGCAGGCGGGCGACACCTTCAAGGTGACGCCGACCCGCAATGCGGCGGCCGGTCTCACCACGATCATGACTGATCCCAAGGACATTGCGGCTGCGGCGCCATTGACCGGTTCGACCAGCGGTGCCAACCAGGGTAATTCAGGGTTTACCCAGCCGGTGGTCAACACCCAGGCCAATATCTACAACCCTACCGCCACCACCGACCTGCAGAACGCTCTCAAGGGCGCAACGCCGATGCGTGTGGTGTTCGGTGCGGTCGCCGCCGACGGTACCCAGCCCTACAGCCTGCTGGACGCCAAGGGCAACGCGGTCATGAACAACGCCACGCCTGCGGTCGCCATTACCGGCACCATCGTTCCGGGTCAGAGCAACACCCTGACCTTCGACCTGGGCTACACCGATTCGGCCAGTGCCAAGCAGACCCTGTCCATCAGCACCACGGTGACCGGCTCGCCGACTGCCAACGACACCTTTACCATCGGCCTGACCGCCGCCGGCTCGGCCGACAACCGTAACTCCAGCGCTGTGCTGGCGCTGCAAACCAAATCCACGGTCAACATCGGCGCGGCCGGCACGGGCAACAGCATGTCCGGCGCCTATGGTGCGCTGGTATCCAGTACCGGTTCCAAGGCTGCCCAGGGCAAGAGCGATGTCACGGCGACCACCGCCGTGGTTGCCAGCGCCAAGGCAGCGCGTGACGGCGTGTCGGGCGTGTCCCTCGATGAAGAAGCGGCCAACCTGGTCAAGTACCAGCAGTACTACACCGCCTCGTCGCAGATCATCAAGGCCGCCCAAACCATTTTCAGCACGCTGATCAACAGCCTGTAAGGAGTCGTAGACATGCGTATCTCAACTGCTCAGTTTTACGAAGTCAGCGCTGCCAACTATCAGCGCAACTACGCCAACGTCATCGCCACCAACCAGGAAGTGTCGAGCCAGGTCAAACTCAACACGGCGGCGGATGATCCGGTCGGTGCGGCCCGCTCCCTGCAACTGACCCAGCAGAATGCGCTGCTGAGCCAGTACAAGACCAATATCGACACGATCAATCAGAACGCCACCCAGGCGGAAACGGCAATGAAGGGGATCCAGGATTCCCTGCAACGCGCCCAGGAGCTGATTATCGACGCCAGCACCGGTGCCAAGACTGACGCCGACCGTAAAGCCAATGCCGATGAACTGGCGCAGATCCAGGCGACCGTACTGGGCCTGATGAACAGTCAGGACTCCAATGGGGACTATATTTTCTCCGGCTCCAAGGCCAAGACGCCGCCCTACATCATGGGCGCTGATGGCACCTACAGCTATCAGGGCGACCAGACCCAGATCAAGCTGTCGGTAGGCGATGGCATCTCCCTGGCGAGCAACTCCACCGGTTGGGATGCCTTTGAACAGGCGGTCAACACCACCCGTACGGCCACCACCTGGACCGGCAGCGGTGCCAATGACGGCAAGGCTGTGCTGTCCGGCGGTATCGTGACCAATGCTACGGCCTATCAGGCGACTTTTTCCCAAGGTCAGCCTTATGAAATCACGTTTACCAGCGGCAGCCAGCTGAAGATCGTCGATGCCAGCGGCAATGACGTGACCACCGAAGCCAGCCAGGGCGGTGCCTTCAACCCTGCCAACGCCAGCAACCAGACCATCACTTTCCGTGGTCTGGAACTGAACCTGAACATCAACCTGACCGATGCCGACAAGGCCAGCCCGGCGGCTGAAAGTCTGGCCTTGGCCGGTGATCCGAGCGCGATCCCGCCGGTTGCGCCGCATTCCTTCAGCCTGAGCCTGACGCCGAGCAGCGTGTCGACCACTCGCAGCGCCGGTAACCCGAGCACCACGGTGGTTTCCCAGGTTGCCGTAACTAACCAGACTGCCTACAACAACGCCTTCCCGGCCGGTGGTGGCGCGGTGCTGCGTTTCGATTCGCCTGCGCCTCCGGCCCTGGCGACCGACCCGAGCACCACCTTCAGCCTGTATGCCGCGCCTTATGTGGCCGGCGCCACGCCAGTGGGCACCGGGACCATCACAGGTACGCCGCCTACCGCCACCGCGGCAGGCGTGACCTTTACCCTGGCCGGCACCCCGCGGGGCACCGATCAGTTCTCGGTACAGGCCAACACCACCCAGACCCAGAACGTGCTCAACACCCTGGGCGCGGCGGTCAAGGCACTGAGGACTCCGGCAGACGGTAACGTGACGGCTACCCAGGCGCTGCGTGCTGCCATGGACTCGGCCCTGGGCAACGTCAAGAGTGCCAGCGAACAGCTCGGTTCGACCATTTCAGCAGGTGGTGCGCGGCAGAACGCTGCCACCGACCAGGGCACGACCAACGATTCGCTGTCGAGCAACAACTCTCTGGAGCAGGCCGCTATCGTCAACGCCGATCCGGTGGAGTCGATTGCCCGCCTGACCCTGCAGCAAACCATGCTGACCGCCTCGCAACTGGTGTTTACCCGCATGTCGTCGCTGAACCTGTTCAGCAAGCTGTAACAGGCGTTGCCTGGTTTGACCGAGCATCGACCGTTTTCTTTTTCAGCGGTTAAGGGGGGCTCACTCGTTTGAGTGAGTGCCCGCCGCTCGTGAGTCCCCGCCGTGAATTCAGTGCCTCTCGTCAGCATCGTCATCCCCGCCTATAACTCCCGCTTTTTCCAGAAAGCGCTGCACAGCGCCATTGTGCAGAGCTATCCCAATATTGAAGTGATTGTCTGCGATGACAGCCGGGGCGATGAGATCCAGGACATCGTCGAGCGGCTTACGGTTGGCTGCGATGTGCCTTTGCGTTATGTGCGCAACCCCCGGCGCCTGGGCTTTACCGGCAACCTGCTGGCTTGCCTGAACGAGGCTTCGGGCGAGTACATCAAGTTTCTCTGTGATGACGATCTGCTGTTTCCGGCCTGCGTCAAAATGCAGGCTGAGCTGCTGATCGAGCATCCCGATGTCACCATGGCGTTTGCCCAGCGTTTTATCTGGGACGCTGAAGATATCCAGTTGCCTCAGCGTCTGGAAAACACACCACTGTTGTATACCGCCGGGATCTTCAAGGGCGATGACCTGCTGTCGTTGTTCGAGGGCTTTCCGTTCAACGTCCTGGGCGGCCTGAGCAGCGGGCTATTGCGTCGTGCCGATGTGCAGGACTTCCTGCCGGCGCTGATCCAGGCCACGCCCGGCTTCACCGCAATGATCGACCTTGCGCTGTATGTTTGCCTGCTGCGCCGGGGCAACGTGGCGATGCTCAATACCATCCTCAGCGCCGAGCGGGTTCATGCCGAGCGCCTCAGCCACCTTCAGGAAGCGCGTGTACTGGTGCCTGACGAGCTCGACCTGTTGGTCGAAATGCTCAAGGCACGCAGTGGCGAGGACGCACCGGCCAAGGGCTGGGCGCGTTTTGTCACCCTGGATAACGCCGGGGGCGGCGCACGCGATTGGCAAGAGCTGGCGCTGAACCGCAACCTGGGTAATCGCCAGGCCCTCATCCCGATGCGGGTGGGCACGTCCAGCGACAGCTTCGCCGAGGTCTATGCCCAATGGCTGGAGTGTCGCAGCATGAGCGCGGTGCAGCTCAAACTCTTGCCGGACACCCTGGCCAGTTGGCCGAGCCAGCCGAAAATTGTGCCGATCATCATCAATGACGGCAACGCCAATGCGGCCTTGAACATCACCCTGGACAGCCTGGCGGCGCAACACTATCCGCCTGAACTGATTCTGGTGCTCTCGGCCACCTGTACCGAAGGCGGGCTCGACGGACATATTTTCAGCCTGCCCCTGCAGGACGATGGCCTGGCGCAGATCAATGGCATCCTGCCGCAGCTCGACGGTGCGGACTGGTTCTACCTGTTGCGCGCCGGCGACCGTCTGATCGACACGGCGCTGCTGGTTCTGGCCGACCGTATCGTCAACAGCCCGCAACTGCAGTGTTTGTACAGCGACGAAGATGCCTTGCTCGATGGCGAGTCGTCCCAGCCGGTATTCAAGCCGGACTTCAACCTCGACTTCCTGCGCAGTTACCCCTATATCGGCCGGATCATGGCGCTGCGCCGCGAACCGTTCCTGGCTGCCGGCGGCTTTGCCTTGGAGCATACGACTCTGGCGGCTCATGACGCGTTGTGGCGGATGATCGAACGGGCCGATACCGATGTGGTCGAGCGGGTCGCGGAAGTCCTGGTGTCATCGCAATTCAGCTTCCTGCAATGGCTGGCGCAGCCTGAACTGCCAGAGCTCAATGCCGAGATCGTCGGCAATCACTTGCAGCGCAGCGGTATCGAATTCCACATGCAGCGCGGCACGCTGCCGCTGATCAACCGCATCGACTATCAGCACGCGGCGCGGCCGCTGGTGTCGATCCTGATCCAGCACAAGGACCAGCTCGCAGCGCTGCAGCGTTGTGTCGAACTGCTGCTGGAGAAAACCGCCTACAGTCACTACGAAATCCTGATCATCGACAGCGGCAGCACGTCGGCCGATGCCTGCGCCTGGCTCGAAGGCATGGCCCAGGTGGGTGGCGACAAGGTGCGGGTCATCTACACCCCGGCGTCTGACAACGCCGCACAGCTCTACAACCTGGGCGCGCAGCAGGCACGCGGTGAGTACCTGCTCATGCTCACGCCGTATGCCGTGATCACCCAGCCCCAGTGGCTGGACGCCTTGCTCAACCATGCCCAGCGTGCCGAGGTCGGCGCGGTTTCAGGCAAATGGTTCAACCCCGATGGCGTGGTCATTCACGCTGGCATGACCCTTGGGCTGCAGGGGCCGGCCGGTTTGCACTTTTTCGGCGAGTCGGCACGGGCCGATGGCTACATGCAGCGCTTGCAGATCGACCATGACCTGAGCGCCGTGGGCACTGACTGCCTGATCGTGCATAAGCCACTGTTCGAGCAATTGGGTGGGATGGACGAGGGGTTCAGCGAAGTGCTGTGGGGCGTGGACCTGTGCCTGCGAATCCGCCGCAGTGGTCATCTGGTGGTCTGGACCCCTTATGCGCAGATGGTCATCGGTGCACGTCCGACGCCCGAGGATGATCTGGCTCGTTATCAGCGCCAGGTCGAGGAGCAGAAAGCCGTTTATGAACGCTGGATGCCGATCATCGCCCGGGACCCGGCCTACAACACCAACCTCAAGCTCACCGGCAGCAGTTTCAATCTGGAGCCGGGCCTGCGCAACGGCTGGAGCCCGTTCACCCAGCATTCGTTGCCCTTTGTCCTGGCCCTGCCGATCAATACCTCGGCCATCGGCCACTATCGCGTGGTGCAGCCTTTTATCGAGCTGGAAGCGGTAGGCCGCATCGTTGGCCGGATTACTTACGAGCTGCCGCCGCTGCATGAGATCGAGCGTCATTCTCCTGACGTTGTCGTGTTTCAGGGCCGTTATGGTGATGGCTCTGTCGGCGAGGTCGAATCCCTCAAGCGTTATTCCAATGCCCGGCGCATCTATGAGCTGGACGACTACGTGATCGACGTGCCGAAGAAGAATGCCCACGCCCGTGGCATGCCTCCTGAAACGGGCAAATACATGCGAGAAGCCATCGCGCTGTGCGATCGCGTGGTCGTGTCGACGCCGGCGCTGGGTGATGCGCTGTCATCGATGCACCACGACATCCGTGTAGTTCCCAATATGCTTGCGCCGAAAATGTGGGAGCACCTGCGCGGCAAGCGGCGTATGGCGAAAAAGCCCCGGGTCGGCTGGGGTGGCGGCACCAGCCACACCGGCGACCTGGAGATCATTGCTGACGTAGTGCGCGAGCTGGCCGACGAAGTCGAGTGGGTGTTCTTCGGCATGTGTCCGGACAAGCTACGGCCGTATGTCCATGAATTTCATGGCTCGATTCCCCTGGCCAGCTACCCGGCGAAACTGGCCAGCCTGAACCTCGATCTGGCCGTGGCCCCGCTGGAATTCCACCTCTTCAATGACTGCAAGAGCAACCTGCGCCTGCTGGAATACGGTGCCTGCGGCTTTCCGGTGGTCTGTACCAATACCCGGGCCTATCAGGACTTCCTGCCGTGCACGCGGGTCATGACCAACAGTACCGAGGAATGGATTCAGGCCATTCGAATGCACCTGGCCGATCCCGAGGCCAGCTATCGCATGGGTGACCAACTGCGTGAGGCTGTGCATCGCGACTTCATGCTGCGGGGCGACAATCTGCACCACTGGGTGCATGGGTGGCTGGAAGACTGATCAGGGCTGCGGATTAATCATCTCTGTCCCGCAGAAACATCTGATGGGGGCGAACTGTGGGAGCCAATTCATTCGCGAATGAATCCGCTCCCACAATTCATTTGCGCCTGTCGTGCGTATTGATCTCAAGGTTCGGGCAATCCGAGCTGGCGCGTTTCCTGCAAGTTCCCCAAAGATCGCCATAAATCGTGCATTTCCGTCGCGCACTGGCGAGTGCCGTGCCGTTTTTCCGGCGTGTGCTGCTCGACATGGAGTTGGCTGGGTGCTGTGGAACAAGAAGGGAACCAGATGAAGGTAGTCATTCTCGCGGGTGGTCTCGGTACTCGCATCAGCGAAGAGTCGCATCTCAAACCCAAGCCCATGATCGAAATTGGCGGCAAGCCAATTCTCTGGCACATCATGAAGCAGTACTCGGCTCACGGTATCCATGATTTCGTGATCTGCCTGGGCTACAAGGGTTATGCCATCAAGGACTTCTTCGCCAACTATTTCCTGCACACCTCCGACGTGACGTTCGACATGCGCAACAACCGCATGGACGTACACCAGAACTACAGCGAACCCTGGCGCGTCACCCTGATCGACACCGGTGAAGAAACCATGACCGGTGGCCGCCTGCTGCGTGCGCGGCGCTATCTGGAAAACGAAGAAGCCTTCTGCTTTACCTACGGCGATGGCGTCTCTGACTTGAATATCAGTGCCCTGGTCAATTTCCATTTGCAGCACGGCAAACATGCCACCGTCACGGCGGTACAGCCGCCGGGGCGCTACGGTGCGCTGGATCGTGACGGTGACCGGGTGCTGGGTTTCACTGAAAAACCCCGTGGCGACGGTGGCTGGATCAACGGCGGCTTCTTTGTTCTGTCGCCCGAAGTGCTGCCACTGATCGACGACGACAGCACCACCTGGGAAGCCAGTCCGCTGATCAAGCTCGCCGAGCAGGATCAGCTGCGGGCCTTCCAGCACGAGGGTTTCTGGCACCCCATGGACACCCTGCGTGATAAGAATTACCTGGAAGACCTCTGGCAGAAAGGGGAGGCCCCATGGAAACAATGGGACTGACCGCCGCGTTCTGGCAGGGCAAGCGCGTCCTGCTGACCGGCCATACCGGCTTCAAGGGCAGTTGGTTGACGCTCTGGCTGCAAAGCCTGGGTGCTCAGGTGACCGGCTTTGCCCTGGCACCGAATACCGAGCCGAATTTGTATGAACTGGCCCGGGTCGAGGAGGGCATCGACGATCAACGCGGTGACCTGCGCGACCTCGGCGCCTTGCTCGAGCTGATCGCCGAAGCGCAGCCGGAAATCGTCCTGCACCTGGCGGCCCAGCCATTGGTGCGCGAAGGTTATCGCGATCCGTTGGGTACCTATTCCAGTAACGTCATGGGCACCCTCAACCTGCTCGAAGCGATTCGTCAGGTCGGCGGTGTACGTGCGTGTGTACTGGTGACCACCGACAAGGTTTACGCCAATCAGGAATGGTTGTGGCCGTACCGTGAAAACGAACCCCTTGGCGGTCACGACCCTTACAGCAGCAGCAAGGCCTGTTGCGAGCTGTTGGCACAATCTTATGCGGCGTCATTCTTTCCGGCTGACAAGTACGCCGAGCATGGCCTGGCCCTGGCCACGGCGCGGGCGGGCAATGTGCTGGGCGGCGGTGACTTCGCCCCGGAGCGCTTGATTCCCGACGTGCTCAAGGCCTGGTCCGCAGGTGAGCCGGTGACCTTGCGTTATCCACAGGCCGTGCGCCCCTGGCAGCATGCGCTGGAGCCGTTGGCTGGTTACCTGCAGTTGGCTGCGGCGCTCTATGAGCACGGTCCGGACTATGCCGGCGCCTGGAACTTCGGCCCCGGTGACAACGACATGTGCAGCGTCGGCCAGGTGGTCTCGACACTCGCCGAGCGCTGGCCGGACGCGCCGGGCCTCAAGGTCGAAAGCAGTGATCTGCACGAAGCCGGGCTGTTACGCCTGGACAGCAGCCGCGCCCGTCAGCGTCTTGACTGGCAGCCACGCTGGTCGCTGCAGGACTGCCTGCGTCACACCCTGGACTGGCATCTGGCCTGGCAGGCCGGACAAGACATGCGCGCCTTCACCCTGGAGCAACTGGACCTGTACCGGGAGCATTCATGAGTGACCTGCACTTGCAGGCGTTGCCGTTACCCGGCTTGTTCAGCCTGCAGCACAAGCGCCACGCCGACGCGCGCGGGCAGTTCTCGCGGTTGTTCTGCGAGGGCAGCCTGAGCGCGTTCGGCCGTGATTTTCATATCCGCCAGATCAATCATTCGGTGACCCGTGAACAGGGCAGTGTCCGCGGTCTGCATTACCAGACCGCTGCCCAGCCGGAGGCCAAGCTGATCACCTGCCTGCGCGGCGCGGTATGGGATGTGGCGGTGGATCTGAACCCTGATTCGCCGACCTTCCTGTGCTGGCACGCTGAACGCCTGGAAGCCGGGGACGGTCGGAGTCTGTTACTACCCGCCGGTTTTGCCCATGGTTTCCAGACCCTGACCGACGATGCCGAGTTGCTCTACCTGCATAGCGCCGACTATGCGCCGGAGCATGAGGGCGGTCTGTCAGCCCTGGACCCACGGCTGGCCATAGAATGGCCGCTGGCCGTCAAGAATTTGTCGGCGCGCGATGCTGGTCATCCGCTGCTGGACGCGAATTTTGCTGGAGTGCGTGTATGAATTGCCGAGGTTGTGGCGCCCATCTGACGTTGCCCCTGATCGACCTGGGCACTTCGCCGCCCTCCAATGCCTATCTGCGTGCCGAACAACTGAGCCAGGCCGAGCAGTGGGTGCCGCTGAAAGTCGGCGTCTGCGAGCAGTGCTGGCTGGTGCAGACCGAGGACTACACCAGCGCCGAAAGCCTGTTCGACGCCGACTATGCGTATTTCAGTTCCTATTCCAGCTCCTGGCTGACCCATGCCGAGCGTTATGTCGACGAAATGGTTGAGCGCTTCGGCCTCGGTGCCGACAGCCGTGTGGTGGAAATCGCTGCCAACGACGGCTACCTGCTGCAATACGTGGCCGCGCGCAATATTCCATGCCTGGGCATTGAGCCGACCCGCAGTACGGCAGCGGCGGCGCGGGACAAGGGTCTGGAGATTCGCGAAGTATTCTTTGGCCGTAAAGCGGCCGAAAGCCTGGTCAGTGACGGTTGGTCTGCCGACCTGATGGCGGCCAATAACGTGCTCGCCCATGTCCCGGATATCAACGATTTCCTGCGGGGCTTCGCGACGTTGCTCAAGCCTGCGGGCGTAGCGACCTTCGAGTTTCCGCACCTGTTGTCGCTGATGGCCGATCATCAGTTCGATACCCTGTACCACGAGCACTATTCCTACCTGTCGTTGACCGCAGTGAAGACCTTGTGCGAGCGCAATGGCCTGGAAGTCTTCGACGTCAGTCGCCTGTCGACCCATGGCGGATCGCTGCGGGTGTTTGTCCAGCGCGTCGAGCCGTTGCGCCTTGACGGCTTGGGTCTACATGACCAGAGCCGTCCGGTACAAGCCGCTGTGCAGGCGTTGCTCGATGAAGAGCGTGAGGCCGGGGTCATGACGACGGCGTTCTACGCCACGCTGGCGCCTGCTGCCGAGCGCATCAAGCACCAACTGTTGAGCTTCCTGCTGCAGGCCAAGGCCGACGGCAAGCGCGTCGCCGGTTACGGCGCGGCGGCCAAGGGCAATACCCTGCTCAACTATGCCGGGGTCAAGCCTGACCTGTTGGCCTGGGTCGCCGACGCCAACCCGCACAAGCAGGGCAAGTTCTTGCCGGGCAGCCGGATTCCCGTGGTTTCGCCCGAGCGCATCGCCGAAGAAAAACCGGATTACCTGCTGGTCCTGCCGTGGAACTTGCTGCATGAAGTCAGTGAGCAACAGGCGCAGTTACGCAGCTGGGGCGGGCGTTTTGTGATTGCTGTTCCTGAGTTGACGCTGCTATGACGGCACACTCCTGTTCTGTGGGAGCGTGGCTTGCCCGCGAATTGGTTTGCGCGGCCAGCCAGGTATACCGCGTTACCGTTCTTCGCGGGCAAGCCACGCTCCCACAACTTGTGCTGCGAGGCGCTCAATGAACGTGCTCGTCACCGGCGCCACCGGCTTCGTCGGCCGCCATCTGGTCTCGGCCTTGCTCAAGCAGGGCTGCAAGGTGCGTGCGGTCGCGCGCAATGTCGAAACAGCCCGGCACATGCCGTGGTTCGATGATGTGGAATTTATCGCCGCCGATATCCACAAGGCCGGGCTGGATATCAGCGCCTTGGTCGACGGGATCGATGTGCTCGCTCACCTGGCCTGGCCCGGTCTGCCGAACTATCAGGGGCTGTTCCATTTCGAGCACAACCTGCCGGCCGACTATGCCTTTATCAAGGCGGCGGTCGAGGCGGGTGTCGGCCAGGTATTGGTCACCGGTACCTGTTTCGAGTACGGCATGCAGGATGGTTGCCTGAACGAGTCCATGGCGGTTTTGCCGGCTAATCCCTACGGGTTGGCGAAGAACACTCTGCGTCTGTTTCTCCAGGCCCTGCAGAAGCAGACGCCGTTCACCCTGCAATGGGCGCGGCTGTTTTACCTGCATGGCCAGGGACAGAATCCCAACAGCCTGCTGGCAGCTCTCGACCGGGCCATCGATGCCGCAGACGAATCGTTCAACATGTCGGCGGGTGAGCAGCTGCGTGACTACCTTGCCATTGAAGACGCCGCCGCGCGTCTGGCCGGGTTGATTCGGCAGCCGACGTTCGACGGCGTGATCAACTGTTGCAGCGGTCGGCCGGTATCGGTACGCGCACTGGTCGAGGGGCACATCCGCCAGCGCGGCGGCGCCATTGATCTCAATCTCGGCCACTATCCTTATTCCGTGCATGAGCCCCTGGCGTTCTGGGGCGATGCGACGCTACTCAATCAGTTGCTGGGAGCCGACCATGGCTTATGAGCTGTACCGCGCCGCGGGCCTGCCGGTCTTGCAGAACCGTACATTCGCCGACGCTGCGACAGCCAGGGCTTCGGCCAGTGGCGATATGCTGCTGGTTCAGGACGAGCACAGCGGCCTGGTGCATAACCAGGCGTTCGATCCGCATTTGCTCAGTTATGACAGCGATTATCAGAACGAACAGGCGCTGTCCCCGGCCTTCAAGGCGCATCTGGAAGCCGTCGAAGGCGTGGTGGCCAAACATTTCACTGGTCGCAGCCTGATCGAAGTCGGCTGCGGCAAGGGCTATTTCCTTGAACAACTGCGTGACCATGGCTACGACATTGTCGGCATCGACCCGGCCTACGAGGGCGACAGCCCGGACGTGATCAAGGCGCCGTTCACCCGCGACTCGGGGCTGACCGCCGACGCGGTGATCATGCGTCATGTGCTGGAGCACATCCGTGATCCGCTGTCGTTCCTCGCTGAGATTGCCGCAGCCAATCAGGGCGGGCTGATTTATATCGAAGTGCCGTGCCTGGACTGGATTCTGGAAAACCGCGTGTGGTTCGACGTGTTCTACGAGCATGTGAATTATTTCCGCGTCGAAGACTTCCGCCGCCTGTTCGGCACTGTGCTGGAAGCCGGGCATCTGTTTGGCGGGCAGTACCTGTATGTGGTCGCTGACCTCGGCAGTCTGCGTCAAGCGCCGCTCGAGCCCGGCCCTCGGGTGCTGATGCCGACGGATTTCCTGCACAGCATCGAGCACGCCATGCAGATCATTCAGGCGGCGCCTGCGCGTGGCTCGGCCATCTGGGGCGCGGCGTCCAAGGGCGTGATCTATTCGTTGTTCCTCCAGCGCGCCGGTGTCGCGGTGGATCAGGTGATCGATATCAACCCGGCCAAGCAGGGGCGTTACCTGCCCCTGAGCGGCCTGCGCGTGTCCTCGCCCGAAGAGGCGCGGCTGACGCTGCCCGAAGGTGCCAACCTGTTTGTGATGAACTCCCGTTACCTGGAAGAGATCAAGCGCATGTCGGACGGCCGCTACAGCTATCACGCTGTGGACACCCATTCTTTCTAATTTCGTCGAGGCAGAAAAATGAACAAGACAGTAGCCCAGCAGTTCGAGGCTGAATGCAAAGCAGAGATCGCAGCCCAGGGCGCGGATCAGAAGCTGCAAGGCCTGGCCCGGGATTTCTATAACGAGTCGGCCCGGCACAAATACACCTACCACTATTCCTGGATGGGCCGCCCGATCATCCAGCTGCCCCAGGACATGCTGGCCATGCAGGAATTGATCTGGCGCCTCAAGCCAGACCTGGTAATCGAGTGCGGTATCGCCCATGGCGGTTCGATCATCTACTACGCCTCGTTGCTGGAGTTGCAAGGCCACGGCGAAGTGCTGGGTATCGATCGCGATATTCGCCCGCACAACCGCGAGGCCATCGAGTCGCACCCGATGAGCAAGCGTATCCGCATGATTGAAGGCTCCAGTATCGATCTGGCGACTGTCGAGCAGGTGCGGGAAATTGCCGCCGGCAAGAAAGTCATCGTCGTGCTGGACTCCAACCACACCCACGATCACGTTCTCGAAGAACTGCGCCTGTACTCGCCGCTGGTGTCCGCCGACAGCTACTGCGTGGTCATGGACACCATCGTCGAAGACATGCCGGCCGACGCCTTCCCGGATCGCCCGTGGGGCCATGGCGACAATCCCAAGACTGCGGTCTGGCAGTTCCTCAAGGAAGACGACAGCTTTGAAATCGACTACGAGATGCAGAACAAACTGCTGATCACGGTCGCCCCGGATGGCTACCTGCGCCGGGTCAAATAAGCAGTCGGTTTAGTCAAAAGACAGGTCTGGCCGGATAAGGGCCGATTCGAACGGTTGTGGGGAAAGTTATGCAAGGCAATTACGATTCTGAACACGCGACATATCTGCGCGAGCGCCTGACCATTGTGCTGTTGAGCCACAATCGGTCGGCCTTCCTGCGTCGGGCCATCCATTACTACAGCGCTTACCCTTGCACGTTGATGGTGCTGGATTCTTCGCTTGCGCCGGTGGAAAACATTGACCTGTACCCTGGGGTCGATTATCGCCATGTGCCGCAGTTCACCTACTCGGCCGTTCAGGACAAGATCACCTACGGCCTGAGCCAGATCACTACGCCGTACATGGTGTTCGCCGCCGACGATGACTTCCTGCAATTCGATGCCCTGACCGAATCGGTGGACTTCCTTGGCCGCAACCCGGACTACAGCATCTGCCACGGCTACTGCCTGATGTACGTGGCTCACGGCAATCGAGTGGGTTACTACCGGCGTGACAAGCAGGTTCAGGAAGATTACTCCTCGCCTGTGCCCCAGGAGCGCGTACTGGATTTCATGAGTCAGTACGTCCCGCCGTTCTATGCGGTAACCAAGACCTCGCTGCAATTACAGTGGTTCTCCTCGCTGCCTCCCGCCACCCGTTTCGAGTGGAACGAAATCGGTCACGCCTACTTCATGCTGGCCAACGGCAAGGCGCGGATCCTGCCGATTCCGTATGTATTGCGAGAGCTGAATATCGGCGGTTCGGAGCACAACACTGACGTGATGACAGTGCTGGGCCATACCGATAATGCTTCAGTGGTCGAACGCGAGCGATTCGCCGAGTGGCTGGCCGAGCAGCCGACCGCGATCAAGGGCCTGGACGCTGAGCAGGCCAAGGCCTTTGCCATGGAAAGCTTCGCGGTCATGCTGGAGTCCCTGCAGAACCGCGTCGGCCTGACCGTGGAATACCTCTGGGATTCGACCTGGACCAATCCGCTTAACGGCCCGACCCGCAAGTTCGGCCCTCGGCAGTATGTCGAGATGCCGTTTTACAACCAGACCTTTTTCGATCAACTGACGGCCATGGAATTCCTCGTGCATGCGATGCCGGCCGGCCGCCTGCAGCTCGAAGAACTCGAAGGCGTCTGGGTTCGCCAGGTCGAGCTGTTGCGCCTGCATGATAACGACACCGATGAAACCATCGTCAGTCGTCTGTGGCAGGCCTTTGACCAGAACCCCTTTGATCAACAGGTGGTCGACAGCCTGGCCAAACGCCTGGAGCACACTGAGGAAGAGCACCTGGTCGAAGAACTGGCCGGCTGGTCCGAACAGTTGCAGGAAGTCCCTAAGCTTTTGGAAAGCGCAGGCTTCCCGACGACGACGTCCGGGCGTTTGCTGAGCTGGCTGGAAACTCGCTCCCCCGATCCGCAGCAACTGCAATCCATCAGCCTTGCCATGGCCGAGCGCGCGGACAAGCTGCAGTTCGGCATCCTGATTCAGGATCTGGACCACGATATCGACAAATTGCAGGCCACCCTGGACAGTCTTGTCGAAGGCTACTGCAAGTCGTTCAAGATCGTCGTATTCACCACCGGCGAGCCGCTGGCCCTGACCACGGCGCAGAACACCCTGCACTTTATCCGGGTCACCCCGGCCAACTACATCGACAAGCTCAATCAGGTCGTGCGCCAGTCCACCAGCGACTGGATGCTGCTGGTCGAGGCCGGTGATCAGTTCACCAAGGCCGGTCTGTTGCGTGCCAGCCTGGAACTGCTTGGCGCGCCGGAGTGCCGTGCGGTGGCGGCGGACGAGATTCAGCGTCAGGAAAACGGCGCGTTGCGTGACGTGTTGCGCCCTGGCTTCAACCTTGATCTGCTGCAAAGTGCGCCGGGCTTGATGGCCCGCCATTGGCTGATTCGTCGTGACGTGTTGCTCGATGCCGGTGGTTACTCCGCCGAATTCAAGCAGGCGATGGAATTCGAACTGCTGCTGCGCATCATCGAGAAGGGCGGCCTGTCGTGGCTGGCCCACATGGACGAGCCGCTGCTGATCTGTCAGGCCCAGAGCCTGGAAGAAGAAAACGCCGACGAACGCCAGGCCCTGCTGCGGCATCTGACTGGCCGAGGCTATCGCGCCCAGGTCAGCGCCGGTGTTCCGGGCACCTGGCATGTGGATTATCGCCACACCGAACGCCCGCTGGTGTCGATCATTCTGCATCTGGACGACGATCTGGAATTGCTGCAGCGCTGTCTGACCGGCGTGCAACTGCGCACCCGTTATTCGCGTCATGAGGTACTGGTCGCGGCCAATCCCGAGCAGTCTGCCGAGGCCAGCCAATGGCTGGAAGCGCTGGAGCGCCAGGGCGGCCGCGTGCGGGTGATCCGCAGTGCACAGGCCCTCAGCGGCGTTGCCCTGCAGAACCTGGCCTGTGCCCATGCTCAGGGCGAATACCTGGTGCTGCTGGAGAACGAAGGCGAAGTGGTCAATGCCAACTGGCTCGAACTGCTGCTTAACCAGGCCCAGCGTCCGGAAGTCGGCGTGGTCGGCGGCAAGCTGATCGATGGCTACGGTGTCACGACCCAGGCCGGCCTGATCCTCGGTATGCGCGAGGGTGTCGGCTCGGCGTTCGTTGGCGCGGCCAGGGACGCGGCGGGTTACATGAACCGCTTGTTGGTTGAACAGAATTATTCGGCGGTTTCCGGCGTTTGCCTGATGGTGCGCAAGTCGTTGTTCGACGCGGTTGAAGGTCTGGACGAAGGCTTTGTCGGCGGCTACAGCGATGTCGACCTGTGCCTTAAAGTCGGCCAGCTTGGCTTCCTGACGGTGTGGACGCCCAAGGTCCAGGTCATTCACCCCGGCCATCTGCCCGAGGCCCCGCAGGCATTGGCAGCGCTGCGTGAGAAGTGGGCAGGGGCGTTTGATCACGACCTGGCCTACAACAAGAACCTGGCCCTGACCGGCAAGGGCTTCACTCTGGATCGCGACAACCGTCTCGACTGGGCACAGTTGCTCGCTTAAGGCCGTTCTCGGTCAAAGGATTCAAGGGATGTTCAACGGCAAATCGATTTTCATTTCAGGCGGCACCGGTTCGTTCGGGCGCAAATTCATCCGTATCCTGCTTGAGCGCTACCAGCCCAAGCGGGTCGTGGTGTTTTCCCGGGACGAGCTCAAGCAGTACGAGATGCAGCAGGAGTTCAATGAACCCTGCATGCGTTTCTTCCTGGGCGACGTGCGCGATGCCGAGCGTCTGCATCAGGGCATGCGCGGCATCGACTACGTGGTCCATGCCGCGGCGCTCAAGCATGTGCCGGCGGCTGAGTACAACCCCACGGAGTTCATCCGCACCAACGTCAATGGCGCGGAAAACATCATTGCCGCGGCCATCGCCAATGGCGTCAAGGGCGTGATTGCCTTGTCCACCGACAAGGCCGCCAGCCCGATCAACCTGTATGGCGCGACCAAGCTGCTGTCCGACAAGCTGTTTGTCGCCGCCAATAATATCGCCGGTGATCAGGCCACCCGTTTTGCCGTGGTGCGCTACGGCAACGTGGCGGGCTCGCGGGGCTCCATCGTGCCGTTTTTCAACAAGCTGATTGCTGAAGGCGCCAGCGAGTTGCCGATTACCGATGTGCGCATGACGCGCTTCTGGATCACCCTGGAACACGGCGTGGACTTCGTCATGAAGAGCTTTGCGCGGATGCAGGGCGGTGAAGTGTTCGTGCCGAAGATCCCGTCCATTCGTATCGTCGACCTGGCCCAGGCCATGGCCGCCGACCTGCCGCACAAGCTGGTCGGCATCCGTCCCGGCGAGAAACTGCATGAGCTGATGGTGCCGCTGGACGATGCACGGATGACCCTGGAATTCGCCGATCACTACACCATCGTGCCGTCGATCCGCTTCAATAACGTCGACGCTGATTTCAGCCTCGACGGGCTGGGCGAGCAGGGCAGGGCGGTGGCGGACGAGTTCGAGTACCGTTCCGACACCAATCCGCATTTCCTCACGGTCGAGCAGATCGCCGCCCTGCACGCTGATATCAAGCCATGATTCCGTATGGTCGGCAGAGTCTCGATCAGGCGGATATCGACGCCGTTGTGCAGGTGCTCGAATCGGACTGGCTGACCCAGGGGCCGGCTCTGGAACGTTTTGAAGCGGCGGTGGCCGGGCGTTGCGAAGCGGCTTATGGCGTGGCGGTATGCAATGCCACGGCGGCGCTGCACATCGCTTGTCTGGCGGCCGGTCTGGGGCCGGGTGACTGGCTGTGGACCAGCCCCAATACCTTTCTTGCGTCGGCCAACTGCGCGCGCTTTTGTGGGGCCAGTGTCGATTTTGTCGATATTGATCCGCTGACCTGGAACCTTGATGTCCAGGCTCTGGCGCGCAAGCTGGAACAAGCCGAGCAACGGGGGCGTCTGCCCAAGGTACTGATCCCGGTGGCCTTCAGCGGCCAAAGCTGCGACATGCGCGCCATTGCCACCCTGGCCGAGCGCTACGGTTTTCTCGTCATTGAAGACGCTTCCCACGCCGTGGGTGCCCGCTATGCCGGGCGTCCGGTGGGCTGTGGCGACTATGCGGCGATGACGGTATTCAGTTTTCACCCGGTGAAGATCATCACCACCGGCGAAGGCGGCATGGTCCTGACCAATCGCCCCGAACTGGCCGAACGCCTGCGGCGCCTGCGCAGTCACGGCATGACGCGCGACCCGGCGCAGATGGACGAAGCCAGTCATGGGCCGTGGTACTACCAACAGGTCGAGTTGGGTTTCAATTACCGCATGACCGATATGCAGGCCGCGCTGGGGCTGTCCCAGCTTGGCAAGCTTGAAGCTTTCGTCGAGCGTCGTCGGCAACTGGCGGCACGCTACCACAGCCTGCTCGCCGGGCTGCCCCTGCAATTGCCTGCGGCCCAGGTCGAAGCCGAGTCCGCCTGGCACTTATACGTGGTGCGTTTGCAGACCGAACGCATCGGCAAAAGCCATCGCGAAGTGTTCGAAGCACTGCGAGAAGCTGGTGTTGGGGTAAACCTGCATTACATTCCTGTGCATCTACAGCCGTATTATCGCGCTCTGGGTTTTGCTCCCGGCGACTTCCCCGAGGCCGAGCGCTATTACGGGCAAGCGCTGACCCTGCCGCTTTATCCGGCAATGAGCGAAGCCGAACAGGACATTGTAATCAGGCAGCTGCAACAGCTAGTGAGGTAACCATGAGCGCCGTCGCGATCATTCCTGCCCGTGGGGGCAGCCAGCGCATACCGCGCAAGAATCTTAAAAGCTTCAACGGCGCGCCGATGATCGTCTGGTCGATCCGCGCGGCCCTCGACAGCGGCGTATTTGAGCGGATTGTGGTCAGTACCGATGATCCGGAGATAGCCGAAGTCGCTCTGGCCCATGGCGCCGATGTGCCGTTCATCCGCCCCGCCGAGCTGTCCGATCACCATACCGGCACCAGTCCGGTGATTCGCCATGCCGTACAGGCGTTGGCCGAGCAAGGCATGACCTTCGACTTCGCCTGTTGCCTCTACGCTACGGCGCCGCTGTTGCGTCCGCGTTATCTGCGCCAGGGTTTGCAAGCGATTGAGGGCGCCCTCGACAAGTCCTTTGCCTTCTCTGTGTGCACCTTTGCCTTCCCGGTGCAGCGGGCGCTGATGCTGGAACCTTCCGGTGGCGTGGAGCCGATGTATCCCGAGTTCAGTGCCGTACGCTCCCAGGACCTGCCCCAGGCCTATCAGGATGCCGGGCAGTTCTACTGGGGACGCAGCGCTGCCTGGCTGCGTGGCGACCCGGTGTTTTCGCCCCAGGGCGTGCCGATCATCCTGCCCCGGCATCTGGTGCAGGACATCGACACTGAGGAAGACTGGCTGCGCGCCGAATACCTGTACGCGGCCCTGTTGGCCAGCGGCGAGTTGCACGGATGAGAGTACTGGTCCGGGCGGACGCCTCACTGGCTATCGGCAGCGGCCACATCACCCGCTGCCTGACCCTGGCCAATACCTTGCGTAGCCAGGGCGCCGAGGTGGTGTTCGCCTGTCGTGAGCTGCCGGGACATCTGCTTGAGCGGCTGCGGGAACAGGGTTTTAGCGCTTATGGTCTGCCGGGGCATTATCCCGATGAAACACCCGAGGCCGATATCGAGAAGTTGCTGCCATGGCAGGCCGATATCGACGCCATGGTGACGGCATTGGCTGCCGAAGCGGCCTTCGACTGGCTGATCGTCGATCACTATGCCCTGGATGCCCATTGGCAAACCCTGGCCCGGTGTTTTGCGCCCAAGTTGATGGCCGTCGACGATCTGGCGAACCGCCGCCATGCAGTGGATCTGCTGCTGGACCAGAACTTTTCCGGTACCGCCCAGGCCTATGCGCCCTGGATCGACACGCGCTGCCGTACCCTGCTGGGTCCGCACTACGCGCTGATGCGCGAGGCGTTCCAGTGCGAGCCGGTGGCGATCAAGCCCAGCGTGCGACGAGTCATTGTTAATTTCGGCGGCTTCGATGCCGTCGGCCAGACCTACGAAGTCATGGAAGCGATGATCAATTTTCCGCGCCTGGAGGTGGATTTCATCGCCGGGCTCGGCAACCCGGCCTGGGCCACCATGCAGGCGTTGGCCGAAGGTCGCTCCAATTGGCGCCTGCAAACCCACGTCAGCGATTTTGCCCCCTTGATGGCCGAGGCCGACCTGTTTATCGGTGCCGGTGGTGGCACTACCTGGGAGCGCGCCGCCTTCGGCCTGCCGACCATCTGTGTCGCCGTAGCCGCCAATCAGCAGCGTAATGCCGAGCTGTTGGCCGAGGCGGGCATGCACTTGTATTTGGGCACCAGCCAGCAGGTCAGTGTCGAACGCTTCCAGCAAGCCATCGGCCTGTTGGTGGATAATCCCTGGTTGCGCCACAGCTTTGCCCGCCAGTCCCGGCAACTGGTCGATGGCCGTGGCGCCCAACGCGTCGCCGAAGCCCTGCTGGCGCGCCCCTGAATCTTCACCGAGTACAGCGCAATGAGCAGTTTCAAGATAGGTTCACGTTTGATCGGTCCCGACGCGGCGCCGTTTGTCATCGCGGAAATGAGCGGCAATCACAACCAGTCTCTGGATCAGGCGCTGCGCATCGTCGAAGCGGCTGCCAGGGCTGGCGCCCACGCCTTGAAGCTGCAGACCTACACCGCCGACACCATGACCCTGGATATCGACGAGGGCGAGTTCTTCATCAAGGACCCCAATAACCTGTGGGCCGGTTCGTCGCTCTACGCGCTGTATGAAAAAGCCCATACGCCGTGGGAATGGCATGCACCTATCTTTGCTCGGGCGAAGGAACTTGGGATGCTGGGGTTTTCCACGCCTTTCGATGAAAGCGCCGTCGATTTTCTCGAGAGCCTCGATGTGCCGGCCTACAAGATCGCCAGTTTTGAAAACACCGATTTGCCCCTGATACGGCGCGTGGCCGCCACCGGTAAGCCGATGATCATCTCCACCGGCATGGCGAGCATTGCCGAACTCGACGAAAGCGTGCGGGCGGCGCGGGAGGCGGGCTGTACCGATCTGGTGTTGCTCAAATGCACCAGCACCTACCCGGCGACGCCACAGAACAGTCATATCCGCACCATTCCCCATTTGCGCGAGCTGTTTGGCTGCGAGGTCGGGCTGTCGGATCACACCATGGGCGTGGGCGTCTCGGTGGCGGCGGTGGCCATGGGCGCCACGGTCATCGAAAAGCACTTCACCCTTGATCGTGCCGACGGTGGCGTCGATGCCAGTTTCTCTCTGGAACCGGCGGAAATGGCCAGTCTGGTCATGGAAACCGAGCGTGCCTGGCAGGGCCTGGGGCATGTGCAATACGGCGCCACGCAAGCCGAACGCAACTCTCTGCAATATCGGCGCTCGCTCTATGTGGTGCGGGATATGGCCGAGGGCGAGGTGTTCAGCAAGGATAATGTCCGCGCCATTCGCCCTGGCCTGGGGCTGGCGCCCAAGCATATCGATGCGGTTATAGGACGCGCGGCACGGCAGGCCATCAAGCGGGGGACGGCGTTGGGTTGGGATGTGATTGGCTGAACGGAAAACACAAGGCTTTGAGCTGGAATGACTTCCTGTAGGACCGGCTTTAGCCGGGAGGGCTTTTTCGCGGCTAAAGCCTCTCCTACGGATTTACGCGGCGGGTCAGGTACACCCTTCGCAGCCTTCGGCAGCTCCTACGGAGTGCGTGCATGCCCCTCCTGCATAGGTCATCCATCACCTTTGCGTAGGATCTGGCCTCCTACCATTGTCAGCCGATTCGTGAAAAGCGTATAAAACTTAGTGACCTATGAGTCACGAAGGGCATCTTCACTGTATCGTGCTCGCGGGCGAGGTCGACGCTTGGCTGAATTCATGACGTTTTGAAGTCATTCCGGCAGTCCCGCAGCCATCTGATTCGCAATGCCTCTCAATCTCAGAGCGGTGATATTCAAGATTTTTTATATTGGGAAGCCATGATGATTGGCATAAAAAGCATAGCGAGTTATGTGCCCACGGCCGGCATTGACAACTACGCGCAGGGCGCCAAATTCGGCAAGGATGATGAGTTCATTCTCGGCAAGATCGGCTCCGCTTTTCTGCCGCGCAAGGATCAAACCCAGGAAACTTCCGATTTGTGCGTCGAGGCGGTCAACGCTTTGTTCGCCGCCAATCCGCAACTCAAGCGCGAATCCATCGATGCGCTGATCGTCATCACCCAGAACGGTGACGAAGACGGTCTGCCGCATACCTCGGCCATCGTCCAGGACAAACTGGGCCTGCCGACTCACGTTGCGGCGTTCGATATTTCTCTGGGTTGCTCCGGTTATGTCTACGGGTTGTATGCGATCAAGGGCTTCATGGAAGCGGCAGGGCTGAAAAATGGCCTGCTGGTCACTGCTGACCCGTATTCGAAAATCGTCGACCCGGAAGACCGCAACACCACCATGCTTTTCGGTGATGCAGCCACCGCCACCTGGATGGGCGAAGACGCGGTCTGGCAACTGGGCAAGGCCAAGTTCGGCACCGACGGTTCCGGTGCGCCGCACCTGAAGGTCAATGACGGCGTGTTCTTCATGAACGGTCGCCAGGTATTCAACTTCGCCCTGATCAAGGTCCCGGCGCATCTGCACGAACTGCTCGACGACTCGGGGCTGCAAAGCGCCGATATCGATGCGTTCTGCATCCACCAGGGCAGTGCGGCGATTGTCGATGCCGTGGCGCGGCGCTTCGAGGGTGAGCCTGAGAAGTTCGTCAAGGACATGCTCGAGACCGGCAATACCGTCTCGTCGAGCATTCCGCTGCTGCTGGAAAAGCATCTGGACAACAGCAGTTGGAAGCGCGTTGCCCTCAGTGGCTTCGGCGTCGGATTGTCTTGGGGGTCGGCAATCATTTATCGTCAGTGATCCTGAACGATCTGAAACGGCGACAGTGATGTCGCCGTTTTGCTTTGAGTGTGTCTATGAGTGAGATTTTTCAGCGCAATATCGCCGTACTGGAACAACGCTGGCCAGACCTGTTGCAGCGTCTGCTGGCCGAAGACCCGGACGTGCTGGACGCGCAATTGGTCAATGGCCAGGGCTCGACCCTGAGCATTAATGGCATCCAGCTGACCAGCCGCCATGACCGCATCAAGGAAGCGCAGTTGCAGGCCGACAGCTTGCCGCCCGACAGCCCGGTACTGCATCTGTACGGCTGCGGCCTGGGTGATCTGCAACGCATAGCCCTTTCTTCAGCCACGCTGCAGCGTTTGCATGTCTATGTGCTCAATGGCGCGGTTTTCACCCTGGTTCTGCAATTGCTCGAGCAGGACGACTGGCTGAGCGACCCTCGGGTCGAGTTGTCCTATGCGGGTGACCACCGGGAAATCAGCCTGCCGTTCTTCGCCCTGCCTGCCGAACTGGTCCTGGCCGACGATTTCAATGCGCGGATTCGTGATCGGCTGATCAGCGAGATTCACCTGACCTTTACCAATCGCGATTTCTCTGCCGAAGATCCGCAGATCCTTGAGCAATTGGCCCAGGGTATGGATTTGCTGCGCCAGGATGCCGATGTCGCCGACCTGTTTGGCAGTCAGCCGGGCAGGGAGGTCTTCGTGATCGCCACGGGGCCGAGTCTGGCCCAGCATCTGCCACGGCTGCTCGAGACTCGAGGATTGCCTGAACGACCGCTGTTCATCTGCGTCGATACGGCCTATGTGCCCCTGCTAAACAGCGGCATCGCGCCGGATATCGTCGTCAGCATCGATCACCGGATCACCCACTGGCATCTTCCCGTATATGATTCGCAGCATGTCTCACTGGTGTATATGCCGCGGATCGACGCGACGCTGCTGGGCGCCTGGAAAGGCCCCCGGTATGCCGGTTATTCATACAGCCCGCTGTACCAAAGTGTTCGTGAGCAAGTGCCCAAGGGCCAGCTCTATGTGGGCGGCAGCGTGATCCATCCGGCCATCGATCTGGCGGTGCGCATGGGCGCTGGACGCATCACCCTGTTTGGTGCGGATTTCGCCTTCCCCAACGACAAGACCCACACCGGCTGGAGCGACGGGGCTCTGGGCCCGCAGTTGCATCAATCCCGCCATTGGCTTTTGGACGGACGGGGAAAGCGCGTACGCACTCAATTGAATTTCCGCAGCTACCTGATCGAACTCGAACGCTATATAGCCCTGCACCCGGAAGTGGAATTCTTCAACACCAGCCGCGACGGCGCCTTGATCTCAGGCGCTGGCTTCGACCCTGAGTGGACCCCGGTATGACTGACCTGCCTTCCCTTGTGACGGCCGCCCGGCAATGCGCTCAGCTATTTCGCCTGGGGCGGGATATCGAGGCGGCGCTGGAAATGGTCGAGCTTTTTGAGCGTGCGATGCCAATGTTGGCTGAGCGCCCGGCTGCCGAATGGGAGTACGGGACGCAACTGCTGGAGCGGATGCTGGAGTGTCAGCAGCGGCAGGACTGGCTGGCGTTGGCGGATTATATGGAATATGAGTGGGTGGAGTGTTTGCGGGGATAAATAGAGAATTTTCCGTATTTGCTTTTGGAAAATGCCTACAAAGTGTCTGTAGGAAAGTTAAGAAAGTGGTCGAGAATTAATTTTCTCGGCCATTTTTTTTGAAAAAAATGAGTGTTAAAAAAGCCTTTTAAAATCAAAAGGAGAAGTTGTTTTTATACCCGGCACTTGTCGTGGTGGCAATTGTGTTATGTGCGGTTTATGTGAATCAGTTCCGTTAAGTCATTGAAAAACAAGTCGATAAATGGACTGTAGGCTTTCGGGTAAAATGGACTTCGCCCCGTTTTGAAAGCCGGCCGTTTCCATAACGAGGGACTTTCCAATGGCTATGACTGTTAATACCAATATTGCTTCTTTGACTGTGCAAAAGAACTTGAATCGCGCCAGTGACGCGTTGTCGACTTCCATGGCTCGCTTATCTTCCGGATTACGCATCAATAGCGCGAAGGATGATGCAGCTGGAATGCAAATTGCCACGCGGATGGATAGCCAGGTGCGCGGGCAAAGTATCGCAATCAGAAACGCCAATAACGCTATATCAATGGCGAACACGGCAGAAGGCGCGCTCAGGCAGGTCAGCGAAATTGTCCAGCACATGCGTGGTCTGGCTCTGCAGGCACGCAACGACGATAACGGGGAGGAGCAACGTCTTTCACTTAATCAGGATTTTGCGCAGAAGAGCGATGAGCTGACCCGGATCGCCGGTTATACCAATCTCGGGGGCAAGAATCTGCTGGATGGCTCGGCCGGGATCATGGAGTTTCAGGTGGGCGCCAACGTCGGGGAAGTCAATCGCGTCTCCTTGACCCTGGACAAGCAATTCGATGCAACCAGCCTGGGTATTGCCAGCACCGTTGCTTCGCTCAGTGGCGCAACCAACGCTGATGCTCACGCCAACATTGATAATGCTCTCACCGCTCTTGATGCGGCGATTACGCAGATCAACGCGAGCCGGGCCGAACTGGGAGCCGTTACTAACCGCCTCTCCAGCACCATTTCGAACCTGCAGAACATGAACGAAAATGCCGGAGCGGCTCTGGGACGTATTCAGGATGTCGACTTCGCTGCCGAAACAGCAGAACTGACCAAGCAGCAAACCCTGCAACAAGCGTCGACGGCGGTGCTGGCCCAGGCCAATCAGTTGCCGGCGGCGGTGTTGAAGCTGCTGCAATAGATAGAAGGAGCGACCGAGGCTTTTATATAGGAACACTAGCCTCGGTCTGCGCTTTCGATGATTTACTGTAGGAGCTGCCGAAGGCTGCGATGGCGGTTTACCCCGCAACGTTCGTTCGCAGCCTTCGGCAGCTCCTACAAAACCTCATTGGCATTCAACCGGCACAGGCTGCCAACTGGTTGAAAAGTAAAGGAGAACGGGCGATGGCGAGGCCGACAAATGTCGGGATGTCGCGGTGATGGCAAAATTTTTGAAAAAAGCCCTCAAGGTCCCCGCACTCCCGACGATAACTATTACGAAGGTTCTCTAGGCCAACCCGGCGGTTGCCAGGGCCGGATAGCCGCAGCACCCAACCAATGAGGAATTCATCATGTCTTTAGGCGTAAACACTAACGTTGCTTCCCTGGCCGTTCAGAAAAACCTGGGCAAAGCATCCGACGCACTGTCGACCTCCATGACCCGTCTGTCTTCCGGTCTGAAAATCAACAGCGCAAAAGACGACGCAGCCGGCCTGCAGATCGCTACCCGTGAAACCGCTCAGATCCGCGGCCAGACAGTAGCCATCAAAAACGCCAACGACGGTATCTCGATGGCTCAGACCGCTGAAGGCGCTCTGCAAGAATCGACCAACATTCTGCAACGTATGCGTGAACTGGCAGTACAGTCGCGAAACGACACTAACGGCACTGCAGACCGTACCGCTCTGAACGCTGAATTCGGTCAAATGTCTGACGAATTGACTCGTATCTCGGCTTCGACCAACCTCAACGGCAAAAACCTGCTGGACGGTTCGGCCGGTACCATGACTCTGCAAGTTGGTTCGAACACCGGTTCGGCTAACCACATTGACCTGGTTCTGAGCAGCAAATTCGACGCCGCCAGCCTGTCGGTTGCTTCGAGCTCCGTATCGATCACCGGTACCAGCGCTACTGCAAGCACCAACATCGACAACGCGATCACCGCAATTGACGCCGCTCTGGCAGCGATCAACGCCACTCGCGCAAACCTGGGTGCTTCGCAAAACCGTCTGACCAGCACCATTTCCAACCTGCAAAACGTCAACGAGAACGCCACTGCTGCACTGGGCCGTATCCAAGACACCGACTTCGCAGCGGAAACTGCTAACCTGACCAAGCAACAAACTCTGCAACAGGCTTCGACTTCCGTCCTGGCCCAAGCTAACCAACTGCCTTCCGCTGTACTGAAACTGCTTCAGTAATTTCGGAATGAGTTTTAGCGGGGGAGTGTGCTTGCATGCTCTCCTGCTTTTTTACTTTGCGAGGTAGTGGATATGGACATGAGTACCAATCTGAACTTGTCTTACCCAGTCGTAAAGCCGGTTCCAGCAGCAACAGAGCAACCGGTCGCGACACCTCAAGTCGCATCCTCTGCGGTATCGGCCCCGGCACCTGTTGCCCAGTCGTCTACGGATTCGTCGGCAAGTAATGACTCGAAGAAAGAAGCACAGCAAAGCGCAGAAAAATTGAAGGCCGCCGTGCAGGAAATCGACAAGTTCGTCAAATCGATCCAGCGCAACCTCGAGTTTTCAATCGACGAGCAGTCCGGAAAGGTCGTCGTCAAGGTCATTGCCAGCGACACCGGTGAGGTGGTTCGACAGCTTCCATCGGCTGAAGCGCTGAAAATCGCAGACAGTCTGCAAAATGCGCACAGTCTGTTATTTGAAGCCAAGGCTTGAAACTGGCGTGAAAGATGCACCTTGTATCTTTTGATCATTGCTGTTGTCAAAAGATCGACGAAAACTGAAAGGAGATCCACATGGCAAGCCCAATTACGTCTACTACCGGTTTAGGTTCTGGTCTTAACATTGGCGACATCGTCAAGGTGTTGGTGACGGCACAAACCCAGGCCAAGACTGATCAGATCAGCAAAACCACCACGCAGATCAGCACCAAGATTTCTGCGGCAGCGACGCTGAAAAGCGCCCTGACCACCTTCCAGACTACATTGACCAATCTTGGTGATGTCACCAAGGGTGCGTTCAACGCCTATGCGGCGACGTCGAGCAACACCAGTACGCTGACCGCGACTGCCAGCAACACTGCAGTTGCCGGTACATTCAAGATCCACGTCAACTCGCTGGCCACCGCTTCCAAAGTCGGCACTGCTGCTTTCTCCGGCGGCGCGACGAGTGCTATTCCGAGTGGCAACCTCACTGTCACTCAAAATGGCATTTCCACAAGCTTTACAGTTGGCGCGAATGCGACCCTGCAGTCGGTGCGCGACCAGATCAACGCCAAGTCCAACACCAGCGGCATCAGTGCCAACGTGGTGACCGATTCCAACGGTTCTCGCCTGGTATTCAGTGGCGTTGACACCAAGACCGGCAACCCGATTACAGGTGCTGGCTCGGATATCACTACCAGCAGTGATATCGCCGGCTTCACCATTGCGGCGGGGAGCAAGCTTGATCCGACTTCGGCCAGCAGCGCGGGTATTATCGGTGCTGCTGCGACCGATGCTGCGCTGACCGTCGATGGCCTGCCCATCACCAGCAAGAGCAATACCATCGATACAGCGATTGGTGGCTTGTCGTTCAATTTGTTGTCAGCGGGAACGCAGACTACTGATAAGGATACTGGCGTCAGCACTTTTAGCGGCGCTGATTCGACCATCACTGTCGCCAGCAACACCAGCGGCCTGCAAACGTCACTGCAGTCCTTTGTCGACTCCTACAACGCTCTGGTCAAGACCATTAACAGCCTGACCACGGCGACTACTGATCCGACAACGGGTCAACTGACCGTTGCAGCGGCCTATACCGGCGACTCGATGCCTCGCAACCTGCTGTCCGATCTGCGTCAGCAGTTGGTCAGCCCGGGTCCTGGCAGCGCGCTTTCGGTATTGTCGCAACTGGGCGTCAACACGGCTCAGGGTGATGGTACCTTGAGCATTGACAGCGCCAAGTTCACGGCGGCGATGAGCAAGAACCTGGGCGGTCAGATTCAGCAGTTATTCAGCGACACTACCGCGGGTCTGTCCAAGCGTATGACTGCGGTTCTCACACCGTACACCCAGACGGGCGGTATCCTTGATACACGTACCACCCAGCTGAACAAGCAGCAGGATGACGTGGACAAGCAGAAGCTTTCTCTGGATCTGCTGACCACTAACCTGACTGCCAGTCTGACGGCCAAGTACAACGCGATGGACTTGGTAGTAGGGCAGTTGAAAGCCACCAACACCAGCATCACCTCGTTCTTCTCGTCGTTGAACGCACAGCAGAGTGCAAGCTAAGCTTTTTCTGTCTGGCGGCAAAAAAAACCCGGCAGCGCCCATCGCGTGCCGGGTTTTTGGCTTTATGAGACGGGCTAAAGTTTTCTTGTGTTGCGTCGATACACTGGTTATGCGACACAGTGGTTACATGAATTTTTGCAGTTTAATGAGGTAGAACATGAACCCGATGTTAGCCCTTCGGCAATACCAGAAAGTCAACAATCATGCTCAGACCTCGGAAGCCAGCCCGCACCGTCTGGTGCAGATGCTGATGGAGGCGGGTCTTGACCGTATCGCCCAGGCCAAGGGCGCCATCCAGCGCAAGGACATTCCTACCAAGGGTGTCCTGATTGGCAAGGCCATTGGCATTGTCGGTGGCCTGCGTGAAGGTCTGGACATGGAAAACCAGGCAGCGACTCTGGCCCGTGTCGATAACCTGTACGTTTACATGATGCAGCGCTTGGCTGAAGCCAATATCAAAAGCGACCCGCGCATCCTTGATGAAGTCAGCAGCCTGTTGACCACCGTCAAGGAAGGCTGGGATGCCATTGCGGACCAGGCGCCGCCAGCGGTCTGAGGAGAGAGTCATGAGTGCTGCGCTCAAGCGTATCGAAGAAACCCGTGAGGCGCTGGTGGATGCACTGGCTGAGCGCGATTGGGAGGCGATCGTCAAACTTGATCTGGCCTGTCGTGCCTGTGTTGATGATGTGATCAGCGAGGGCGCCCAGAACGAGCCGGAACTTCGCAGCAATCTGGAGGAGTTACTGGGGGTTTATCGTCAATTGATCGACGTTGCCACCGGTGAGCGTCAAGCGGTTGCCGATGAAATGGCTCAAGTGCGCAACGCGCAGAATGCAGCCAAGGTTTACCATCTGTTCGGTTAATAATAAAGATAATCGAAAAGATCTGCGCCATAAATTTGACTGTGCGTGGTTTTATAACTTAACTAGTGGTGTTACTATTTTCTGGCGTCCCAGAGCCATTTTGGCCGGATTGCCAAGCTTGCCCATCTCAATGGGCATTGAGTTGACTAGGGAAGTTGCTATTGCATGTGGCGTGAAATCAAGATTCTGCTGATCGATGACGATAGCCAGCGCCGCCGCGATCTGGCGGTCATTCTGAATTTTCTTGGCGAAGAAAATTTGTCCTGTTCCAGTCAAGACTGGCAGCAGGTTGTCGGTTCCTTGGCGTCTACCCGCGAAGTCCTTTGCGTACTGGTCGGCAGCGTTAACGCGCCGGGCAGCCTTCAAGGACTGCTTAAGACCATCGCTGCATGGGATGAGTTCCTTCCTGTTTTGCTAATGGGCGAAAATTCTTCCGTCGACCTTCCCGAAGACCTGCGCCGCCGCGTCCTGGCTACCCTGGAAATGCCGCCGAGCTACAGCAAATTGCTGGATGCCCTGCACCGCGCCCAGGTTTATCGCGAAATGTACGATCAGGCCCGCGAGCGTGGCCGCCATCGTGAACCGAACCTGTTTCGCAGTCTGGTCGGCACCAGCCGGGCGATTCAGCACGTCCGGCAGATGATGCAGCAAGTCGCCGACACCGACGCCAGTGTATTGATCCTCGGCGAATCCGGGACCGGCAAGGAAGTGGTGGCGCGCAACCTGCACTATCACTCCAAGCGCCGTGACGCGCCCTTCGTTCCAGTGAACTGCGGTGCCATCCCGGCCGAGCTGCTCGAAAGCGAGCTGTTCGGTCACGAGAAGGGTGCGTTCACCGGTGCCATCACCAGTCGTGCCGGCCGCTTCGAGCTGGCCAACGGCGGCACCCTGTTCCTCGATGAAATCGGCGACATGCCGCTGCCCATGCAGGTCAAGTTGCTGCGCGTGTTGCAGGAGCGCACCTTCGAACGCGTGGGCAGCAACAAGACCCAGAGCGTCGACGTACGAATCATCGCGGCGACCCACAAGAATCTCGAGGTCATGATCGAAACGGGCAGTTTCCGTGAAGATCTGTATTACCGCCTCAATGTGTTCCCGATTGAAATGGCGCCGTTGCGTGAGCGCGTGGAAGATATCCCGCTGCTGATGAACGAGCTGATTTCGCGCATGGAACACGAGAAGCGCGGCTCGATCCGTTTCAATTCGGCAGCGATCATGTCCTTGTGCCGCCACGGCTGGCCGGGCAACGTCCGTGAGTTGGCCAACCTGGTGGAGCGCATGGCGATCATGCATCCCTATGGCGTGATTGGTGTGGCCGAGCTGCCGAAGAAATTCCGCTATGTCGATGATGAAGACGAGCAGATGGTCGACAGCCTGCGCAGCGATCTGGAAGAGCGCGTGGCAATCAACGGCCATACGCCGAACTTCGCCACCGGGGCGATGCTGCCGCCGGAAGGTCTGGACCTCAAGGACTACCTGGGTGGCCTTGAGCAAGGGCTGATTCAGCAGGCGCTGGACGATGCCAATGGCATTGTTGCCCGCGCCGCCGAACGCCTGCGCATCCGTCGTACCACCCTGGTGGAGAAGATGCGCAAGTACGGCATGAGCCGACGTGAAGGTGACGAACAGGCGGATGATTGACGCCTGGGCTCGCGGTAAAAAATCAAACCTCTGAATTTTCAGGGGTTTTTTTTCGGCACGGGGATTGCTAAGTCTCTACCTGAACATACCGTTTAATGACGGTTCGCCACGCGAGAGATTATTTATGTCCCAGGCCGCCCAGTCGTCATCCGATCTTACCGGTGCCACTCAGTCCTCCCCTGAGCTGGAGAGTCGGCAAGGGCTTGAGCAGGCCTTCCTGCTGTTTAATCAGATGTCTGCGCAACTGACTGATTCCTACAGCCTGCTGGAAGCCCGGGTGACCGAGCTCAAGGGTGAGCTGGCGGTGGTCAGTGCCCAGCGCATGGAGGAGTTGGCGGAAAAAGAGCGGCTGGCTTATCAACTGCAGAACCTGCTGGATCTGTTGCCGGGCGGGGTGATCGTGATCGACGGCTCGGGCATGGTCCGCGAGGCCAATCCGGCGGCGGTCGACCTGCTGGGCCAGCCGTTGATCGGTGAGCTGTGGCGCCAAGTGATCAGCCGCTGCTTCGCGCCTCGTGAGGATGACGGTCATGAAGTCTCCCTCAAGGATGGTCGTCGTCTGTCCATCGCCACCCGTTCCCTGGATGCCGAGCCGGGCCAGTTGGTATTACTCAACGACTTGACGGAAACCCGCCATTTGCAGGATCAGCTCGCGCGTCATGAGCGTCTGTCCTCCCTGGGGCGCATGGTTGCGTCTCTGGCGCATCAGATTCGCACGCCGCTGTCGGCGGCGCTGATCTACGCCAGCCACCTGCTGGAGCAGGAATTGCCTGCGGCCACGCAACAGCGTTTTGCCGGGCGCCTCAAGGAGCGCCTGCATGAGCTGGAGCACCAGGTGCGCGACATGCTGGTGTTCGCCCGTGGCGAGCTGCCGCTGACCGACCGCCTGCCACCTGACGCGCTGTTTCAGGCCTTGCAGACGGCAGCACAGACCCATGTGCAGGATGTCCAGGTGCGCTGGCAGTGCGACAGCCACGACGGCGAGGTGCTGTGTAATCGCGACACCTTGGTCGGCGCGTTGCTCAATCTGATCGAAAACGCCATTCAGGCCAGCAGTGCGCCTGCGCGCCTGAAGGTTCACGCTTATAGCCGCGGCAACATGCTACGACTGTGCGTCAGTGATAACGGCAGTGGTATTGATGCCGCCGCCCTGGCGCGCATTGGCGAGCCGTTCTTTACCACCAAGACCACCGGTACCGGCCTGGGGCTGGCGGTGGTGATGGCCGTGACCCGTGCCCATCAGGGCATCGTTCAGTACCGCTCGCGTCCGGGGCGCGGTACGTGCGCCATTGTGACCTTGCCACTGATCCCGGTCAGCGCGATAGGCACCTACTAATGATCAAGGTATTGCTGGTCGAGGATGATCGGGCGCTGCGCGAGGCGTTGGGGGAAACCCTGGAACTGGCCGGTCATGACTATCACGCAGTAGGTTCGGCGGAAGAAGCCTTGAGTGCGGCTGCCGACGAACCGTTCAGCCTGGTGCTCAGCGACGTCAATATGCCGGGCATGGATGGCCATCAGCTGCTGAGCGCTTTGCGCAGCCGCTATCCGCAATTGCCGGTGCTGCTGATGACCGCTCATGGCGCAGTGGATCGTGCCGTAGATGCCATGCGCCAGGGCGCTGCCGATTATCTGGTCAAACCATTCGAACCCAAGGCGCTTGTGGCCCTGGTGGCGCGGCATGCCCTTGGGTTTCTCGGGCCTGTGGATAAAAGTGAAGGGCCGATTGCGGTCGAGCCCGCCAGTGCGCAGTTGCTCAATCTGGCCAGTCGGGTAGCGAAAAGCGATTCGACGGTGCTGATTTCCGGCGAGTCGGGCACCGGCAAGGAGGTACTGGCGCGTTTCATTCATCAGAACTCGCCCCGTGCCAGCAAACCTTTCATTGCCATCAATTGCGCGGCGATTCCCGACAACATGCTCGAAGCGACTCTGTTCGGTCATGAGAAGGGTTCGTTCACCGGCGCCATTGCCGCCCAGGCGGGCAAGTTCGAACAGGCTGACGGCGGTACCATCCTGCTCGACGAGATTTCCGAAATGCCCATGGGCCTGCAAGCCAAGCTGCTGCGCGTGCTGCAGGAGCGGGAAGTGGAGCGGGTGGGCGCGCGTAAACCGATCAACCTGGATATCCGCGTACTGGCGACGACCAACCGTGATCTGGCCGGTGAAGTGGCGGCAGGGCGTTTCCGTGAGGATCTGTACTATCGCCTTTCTGTCTTTCCGCTGGCCTGGCAGCCTCTGCGTCAACGAACTGCCGACATCCTGCCACTGGCCGAGCGATTGTTGACCAAACACGTCAATAAAATGAAACATGCGCCGGTACGACTATCGGCCGATGCTCAGGCGTGTCTGGTGGGTTACGCTTGGCCGGGTAACGTGCGGGAGTTGGACAATGCTGTGCAGCGAGCGCTGATTTTGCAGCAGGGCGGGGTTATTCAGGCTGAAGACTTCTGTCTGGCAGGGCCGGTTACCTGCGCGCCATTGCCGAAATCCGCGATGGTTCCTCAGCCTGTGGCGGTGGTGGCCGATAGCTTGCCTGTGGAGATCGGTGCCGGTGAATCGGCGGGCGGCCTGGGTGACGATCTGCGTCGGCGCGAATTCCAGATGATCATCGATACCCTGCGCGCTGAGCGCGGCCGCCGTAAGGAAGCCGCCGAGCGCCTGGGAATCAGCCCCCGTACGTTGCGCTACAAGCTGGCACAGATGCGCGACGCGGGCATGGATGTAGAAGCTTATTTATTCGCGACGTAATGTGCATCCGATAGAGTTTGCCCCGCGTACATTGCAGGGAAGGGCTACAGAAAATTTTGCCTGCGCTGCAGACCCCGGATTTACAGGGGTGTGGCGCGATGCATCGAGACGCTCGGGTTGTCGTGCGGTCAGTCATACCGCGATAACGGTTTTAAGTTCAAAGATGGCCTTTTGCCTTTATTTAGCTGGCACTCTTGTTGCTATGACTTTAGTGACCGCTTGATCGGTGTCAAAAAATTGCGGCCTTAACGAGAGATACGTCCATGAGCCAAGGTGTTGAATTTAATCGCTTGATGTTGGATATGCGTTCCATGCAAATGGAAGCGATGTCTGCACCCAAGACTACCGAAGCGCAAAACGTGGGTGGCAGCAGCTTTGCCGACATGCTTGGTCAGGCCGTGAACAAGGTCAACGACACGCAACAGGCGTCCAACCAGTTGGCCAACGCCTTCGAAATCGGCAAGACCGGTGTCGACCTGACCGACGTGATGATCTCGTCGCAGAAAGCCGCCGTTTCCTTTCAGGCCTTGACCCAAGTGCGTAACAAGCTGGTTCAGGCTTACCAAGACATCATGCAGATGCCGGTTTAAGGACGTATTGAGTCATGGCAGATGCAATCGCCGATAGCGTACCGGCCAAGTCCGGCGCCCCATCCAGCAAGCCGCCGTTGTTCGGCATGGCGTTTCTGGAAAATCTCTCCGAGATGACCATGTTGCGTCAGGTCGGCCTTATGGTCGGTCTGGCAGCGAGCGTGGCGATTGGCTTTGCCGTGGTCCTCTGGTCGCAGCAGCCTGATTACAAGCCGCTTTATGGCAGCATGACCGGGATGGATGCCAAGCAGGTCATTGACACCCTGGCCCAGGCGGATATTCCCTACACGATCGAACCCAACTCCGGCGCTTTGCTGGTCAAGTCCGAGGACCTCGGCCGCGCGCGCATCAAGCTTGCCGGTGCCGGTATTTCCCAGAACGACGGCAACGTCGGCTTTGAAATCCTCGACAAGGACCAGGGCCTGGGTACCAGCCAGTTCATGGAAGCCACCCGCTATCGTCGCGGCCTCGAAGGTGAACTGGCGCGCACTATTTCCAGCCTGAACAACATCAAGGCTGCACGAGTGCACCTGGCTATTCCGAAAAGCTCGGTATTCGTGCGTGACGAACGCAAGCCAAGCGCTTCGATTCTGGTTGAGCTCTATGCCGGTCGCTCTCTGGAGCCGAGCCAGGTCATGGCCATCGTCAACCTGGTCGCCACCAGTGTGCCCGAGCTGAGCAAATCGCAGATCACCGTGGTCGATCAGAAGGGCACCTTGCTCTCCGACCTGGGCGAAAACAACGAATTGACCATGGCCGGCAAGCAGTTCGACTACACCCGCCGCATGGAAGGCATGCTCACTCAGCGTGTGCAGAACATCCTGCAGCCGGTGCTGGGCAATGACCGCTACAAGGCTGAAGTGTCGGCCGACGTCGATTTCAGTGCCGTCGAATCGACTGCCGAAAGCTTCAACCCCGATCAGCCTGCCCTGCGCAGCGAGCAGTCGGTCAATGAGCAGCGCTCGGCCAGTTCCGGCCCGCAAGGCGTACCGGGTGCCCTGAGCAACCAGCCTCCAGGTCCGGCTACCGCACCACAGACTACCGGTGGTGCAGCAGGTGGTGCAGCGCCGGCCATTGCTCCGGGTCAGCCACTGGTTGATGCCAATGGTCAGCAGATCATGGATCCGGCCACCGGCCAGCCCGCTCTGGCGCCATACCCCGCTGACAAGCGTGTGCAGTCGACCAAGAACTTCGAGCTGGACCGTTCCATCAGCCACACCAAGCAGCAGCAGGGTCGTCTGACGCGTCTGTCGGTTGCGGTAGTGGTGGATGACCAGGTCAAGATCAATGCGGCCAACGGTGAAACCACCCGCTCGCCATGGACTGCCGATCAATTGGCGCGCTTTACCCGTCTGGTGCAGGACGCCGTCGGTTTCGACGCCAGCCGCGGCGACAGCGTCAGCGTAGTCAACGTGCCGTTCTCCACCGAACGTGGCGAAGTGATCCCGGATATTCCGTTCTACTCGCAACCCTGGTTCTGGGACATCGTCAAACAGGCCATGGGCGTCATCTTCATCCTGATCCTGGTCTTCGGTGTACTGCGTCCGGTGCTGAACAACATCACCAATCCGAAGAGCAAGAACCTCGATGGTTTCGGCGATTCCGAGCTGGGCGGCGGCATGGGCGGCATCGGCCACGACGGCGAGTTGTCCAACGACCGGGTCAGCCTGGGTGGTCCGCAAAGTATTCTGCTGCCTAGCCCTAGCGAGGGTTATGACGCACAGCTGAACGCAATCAAGAGTCTGGTGGCCGAAGATCCGGGTCGTGTGGCCCAGGTCGTGAAAGAGTGGATTAACGCAGATGAATGATCGTGCGCTCGTAACCAAGCTGACCAAAGTCGACAAGGCCGCCGTGCTGCTGCTGTCGCTGGGTGAAACCGATGCGGCCCAGGTGCTGCGTCACATGGGGCCCAAGGAGGTCCAGAAGGTCGGCGTGGCCATGGCCCAGATGCGCAACGTGCATCGTGAGCAGGTCGAAGAGGTGATGAGCGAGTTCGTCGACATCGTCGGCGATCAGACCAGCCTGGGCGTCGGTTCCGACGGCTATATCCGCAAAATGCTCACCCAGGCCCTGGGCGAAGACAAGGCCAATGGCCTGATCGACCGCATCCTGCTGGGTGGCAACACCAGCGGTCTGGACAGTCTGAAATGGATGGAGCCACGGGCGGTCGCCGACGTTATCCGCTACGAGCACCCGCAGATCCAGGCCATCGTTGTGGCTTACCTGGACCCGGACCAGGCCGGTGAAGTACTCGGTCATTTCGATCACAAGGTGCGCCTGGATATCATCCTGCGCGTGTCCTCGCTCAATACCGTGCAACCCGCGGCACTCAAAGAGCTGAACCAGATTCTCGAGAAGCAATTCTCCGGCAACGCCAATACGTCCCGTACCACGCTGGGCGGTATCAAGCGGGCTGCCGATATCATGAACTTCCTCGACAGCTCCGTCGAAGGCACCCTTATGGACTCGATCCGCGAGATCGACGAGGACCTGTCGGTACAGATCGAAGACCTCATGTTCGTGTTCAACAACCTGGCCGATGTCGACGACCGCGGTATCCAGGCACTGTTGCGCGAAGTGTCCTCGGACGTGCTGGTCCTTGCCCTCAAGGGTTCGGACGAAGCGATCAAGGAAAAAATCTTCAAGAACATGTCCAAGCGTGCCGCCGAGCTGCTGCGCGACGACCTGGAGGCAAAAGGTCCGGTGCGAGTCAGCGACGTGGAAACCGCACAGAAAGAAATCCTCACCATTGCTCGCCGTATGGCCGAGGCCGGGGAGATCGTTCTCGGCGGCAAAGGCGGCGAGGAAATGATCTAAGGATCCAGCATGTCCAAGAAAGAACCGGCCAGCGAGCTGATCCGGGCCAAGGACCTTATTGGTCTGGACGTATGGTCCTTGCCCAGTTTCGACCCGCATGTCCCGGAGCCTGAGCCCGAGCCCGAACCGGTTGTTGAAGAACCGATCGAAAGCGAGGAAGTGCCGCTGGAGGAAGTCCAGCCACTGACCCTCGAAGAGTTGGAGAGCATTCGCCAGGACGCCTGGAACGAAGGCTTTGCCACGGGCGAGAAAGAAGGCTTCCACAGCACCCAGCTCAAGGTTCGTCAGGAAGCCGAAGTGGCCCTGGCGGCCAAGATCGCCAGCCTGGAAGAGCTGATGACGCACCTGCTCGAGCCCATTGCCGGGCAGGACGCGCAGATCGAAAAGCACATCATCGGCCTGGTCGAGCATATTGCCCGGCAAGTGATTCAGCGTGAACTGCAGACCGACTCGCAGCAGATCGCCCACGTCTTGCGTGATGCTCTGAAATTGCTGCCCATGGGCGCCAATAACATCCGCATCTTCGTCAATCCTCAGGACTTCCTGCTGGCCAAGGCCTTGCGCGAGCGGCATGAGGAAAACTGGCGGATTCTCGAGGACGATACCTTGCTGCCGGGCGGCTGCCGGATCGAAACCGAGCATAGCCGCATTGATGCCAGTATCGAGACACGCATCGCCCAGGCGTTTATCCGTTTGCATGATCAGCAGCTGGAGCAGGCCATGCACCCGGCGCCGGCCGATGTGCATGTCAATCTTGAGGCCCCCGTTACCGACGTGCAGACAAAAGCGGCCACAGAGGCCAACGATGCAACTTGATCGCACCAGTTTCGGCAAACGTTTCGGCTCCTACGCCGAAGCCATTTCCCTGCCTGCCCAGCCGGTGGTGGAAGGGCGCCTGTTGCGCATGGTCGGCCTGACCCTGGAAGCCGAAGGCTTGCGGGCCGCCATGGGCAGCCGTTGTGTGGTCATCAACGACGACAGTCATCATCCGGTGGAAGTCGAAGCCGAAGTCATGGGCTTTTCCGGCGGCAAGGTGTTCCTGATGCCGGTGGGCAGCGTCGCCGGTATCGCGCCTGGTGCGCGAGTCGTGCCGCTGGCCGATACCGGGCGCCTGCCCATGGGCATGTCGATGCTCGGTCGCGTTCTTGATGGCGCCGGTCGTCCCCTGGATGGGCGCGGCCAGTTCAAGGCTGAAGACTGGGTGCCGATGGACGGCCCGCAGATCAACCCGCTCAAGCGCAACCCCATCAGCCAACCGCTGGATGTAGGGATTCGCTGCATCAACGGATTATTGACGGTGGGCCGCGGTCAGCGTCTGGGCCTGTTCGCCGGTACTGGCGTGGGTAAGAGTGTGCTGCTGGGGATGATGACCCGCTTTACCGAAGCCGACATTATTGTCGTCGGCCTGATCGGCGAGCGGGGCCGCGAGGTGAAGGAGTTCATCGAGCATATTCTTGGCGAGGAAGGTCTCAAGCGTTCGGTGGTGGTGGCGTCCCCTGCCGATGATGCGCCTTTGATGCGTTTGCGCGCCGCGATGTATTGCACGCGTATTGCCGAATATTTCCGCGACAAGGGCAAGAATGTCCTGTTATTGATGGATTCCCTGACCCGTTTCGCCCAGGCCCAGCGGGAAATCGCCCTGGCCATTGGTGAGCCACCGGCAACCAAGGGTTATCCGCCATCGGTGTTCGCCCGCCTGCCCAAGCTGGTGGAGCGCGCCGGTAATGCCGAGGCCGGGGGTGGGTCAATCACTGCTTTCTATACAGTGCTTTCCGAGGGCGACGATCAGCAGGATCCGATTGCCGACTCGGCGCGGGGTGTGCTCGACGGCCACATCGTGCTGTCGCGGCGCCTGGCCGAAGAGGGGCATTACCCAGCTATCGATATCGAAGCGTCCATCAGTCGGGTCATGCCTGCAGTGGTCGACGCTGACCATATGGCCCGAGCGCAGTATTTCAAACAGTTGTGGTCGCGCTATCAGCAGGCTCGCGACCTGATCAGTGTCGGTGCCTATGTCGCCGGTGGCGACCGCGAAACCGATACGGCGATTTCCCTGCATCCGGCGCTGGTTCGTTATCAGCGTCAGGGTCTCAATGACAACGAAAGCCTGGAAACCAGTCGTACGCAGCTGGCCGCCGTATTCGGCCCCGCACCGGGCGGTTGATAAATCATGGCTCAGAGTCGCGCAACACGTTTGGCGCCGGTCGTTGAAATGGCGGAATCCGCCGAGCGCACCGCTGCCCAGCGCCTGGGGCATTTCCAGGGCCAGGTGCGGGTTGCCGAAGGAAAACTGGGCGAGCTGGAACGCTTTCGCTATGACTACCAGTTGCAGTGGATCAGCAAAGGCTCGGAAGGTGTATCCGGGGAATGGCTGATGAATTACCAACGCTTTCTCAATCAGCTCGAAACTGCCGTTGGCCAGCAGAAACAGAGCCTGGCCTGGCACCAGGCCAACCTGGACAAGGCCCGGGATGCCTGGCAGCAGTGTTATGCCCGTGTCGAGGGGCTGCGCAAACTGGTGCAGCGCTACATAGACGAAGCCCGTGCCCTGGAAGACAAGCGTGAGCAGAAGCTGCTGGACGAACTGTCCCAGCGTTTGCCGCGGCATTCGCCGTTCTGATCGACAGTTGGTTTCGGCGTCGGATGACTGTGGGACCGGCTTTAGCCGGGAAGACAATAGCCTGGGTAATGAAGATGTGTCGATCATGCGGGCGCCTTCCCGGCTAAAGCAGGTCCCACATGGGTCATGCGCAAGAGCATCACATTTGCTGGCGCCTGAGTACAGTGCTACACCTTCCTCAGGCGACGGTCATTCATTTCAGGAATACTTTCGATGCCGGTTACTTCCCTGCTGTCTTCTGATGCTCAGGAGCTGACGATCTTTATCGAGGGATCTTTCGACTTCAAGGCCCATCACGATTTTCGCAATGCCTACGAATCACTGGGGCCTGAGCAGTGCTATATCGTTGACCTGGGGGCCGTGAACTTTCTCGACAGCTCGGCCTTGGGCATGCTGTTGCTGTTGCGCGACCACGCCGGTGGTGAGCATGCACGAATCCGCCTGGTCAATTGCAGCGGCGATGTGCGCAAGATCCTGACCATCTCCAATTTCTCGAAACTCTTTCATATAGGTTGATCCATGCAGAGTTCATCGGGGGCTCTGTGCATTCTCATTGCTGACGATAACGCCAGCGACCGCCTGCTATTGTCGACCATCGTGCATCGCCAGGGGCATCGCGTGCTCAGCGCAGGTAACGGGGCCGAAGCGGTGGCGATGTTCGAGTCCGAGCGCCCGCACATGGTCCTGATGGATGCGCTGATGCCGGTGATGGACGGCTTCGAAGCGGCCCGGCGTATCAAGCAGAAGGCTGGCGAGTCGCTGGTGCCGATCATTTTCCTGACTTCGCTGACCTCAAGTGAGGCTCTGGCCCGTTGCCTTGATGCCGGTGGTGACGACTTTATCGCCAAGCCCTATAGCCCGGTGGTGCTGGCGGCGAAGATCAACGCGATGAACCGTCTGCGCCTGTTGCAGGAAACCGTGCTGCAGCAGCGTGACCTGATCTCCCGCCACCACGAGTATCTGCTCAACGAGCAGCGCGTAGCCAAGGCGGTGTTTGATCAGGTCGCCCATGCCGGCTGCCTGGATGCCGCGAATATCCGCTACCTGCAATCGCCCTATGCGTTGTTCAACGGTGATCTGTTGTTGGCCGCCTATACGCCTGCGGGCGACATGCATGTGTTGCTGGGGGATTTCACCGGCCATGGGCTGCCGGCGGCCGTTGGCGCAATGCCCCTGGCCGAGGTGTTCTATGGCATGACCGGCAAGGGCTACGGGTTGGCGGAAACCCTGCGCGAGATGAACGCCAAGCTCAAGCGCATCCTGCCGGTGGACATGTTCTGCTGCGCCACATTGGTATCTGTGGATTTTCGTTTGTGTCAGGTCGAGGTATGGAACGGCGGCCTGCCTGATGGTTACCTGTTGCCGGCGGCCGGGGGAGGGCGGATACCGCTGGCTTCCCGGCATCTGCCCCTCGGCGTTCTTGGCGCCGAGACGTTCGATGTGGCAACCGAGGTCCATCCGTTCCAGGCCGGGGACCGCTTGTTTCTGTTGTCTGATGGCGTGCTCGAGACCCGTGATCAGCACGAGCGACTGTTTGGCGAGCAGCGACTGCATGAGGTGTTCGACGCCAATCGCGAGCCGCATCTGCTGATTGATGAGATTCAACAAGCGCTCAGCGCGTTTGGCGGTAAGGCGCGCGATGATGTCAGCATGGTGGAAATCGGCTCATTGACCCTGCCTTCTGCGCAAGAGCAGCGCCATGCTCAGCATGACGATGGTCAGTTCAGCCCGCTGGACTGGGCGCTGACCTTCGAGTTTCGCGGTTCGACCCTGCGTCGGTTCAATCCCTTGCCCAGGCTGCTTCAGCTATTGCTGGAAGTGCGCGGCCTGCGGGCACGCAGCAGCGAGTTATTCAGTGTGCTGAGCGAGTTGTACAGCAATGCCCTGGAGCATGGCGTGCTGGGGCTCGACTCTGCGTGCAAGCGCGATTGCGCCGGTTTCGCTCGCTATTATCAGGAGCGCGACAGTCGCTTGGCGCAATTGGACAGCGGGTTTATTCGCCTGCATCTTGATGTGTCTGCCCTTGGCGAGGGTGGCTGCCTGAGGATCCGGGTGGAGGACAGCGGGGCGGGGTTCGATACCGAACACCTGCTGGCGCGGGCACCGGTTGCCGATGAGTTGTACGGGCGTGGTCTGCGCCTGGTTCGCGAGCTGAGTGATTGCTCGCACTGGTCCATGGACGGGCGTACCGCCTGTGTGGAGTTTGTCTGGGGGGCGGTGGCATAATCCCCGGATTCTTGATCAAGGAGTGAACAAGTGTCGATCATTCATCTGGATTACAACGTGCTCAGCACTTTGCAGGAAGTCATGGAGGGGGAGTACGTCACGTTGCTCGACGTATTTGTCCGTGATGCCGAGCAGCGTGTTTCGCTGCTGCGCCAATCTGCCAGCGGTCCCGACATGGATTTGCAGGCGTTGAGCATGACCGCCCACAGCTTCAAGGGCAGCAGCAGTAACATGGGGGCCTTGCGCCTGTCCGAGTTGTGCCACCAGCTGGAAGAGCGGGCTCGCCATCACGAGGTTGCCGGTCTCGACGAACTGATCGGCAGTATCGCCACTGAATACGCGACGGTGAAGCGGCTGTTCGATGCCGAGCGACAACTGCTGACTGCGCAGTCCTGAGTGTTTATCCGGCCTTTAATTCTCTGATATCTGAAACTGGCCCGGACTTTGCTGTTAGTTCCGGTAACCAGCTGCTCATGCGGAGATCAACATGCCACTTGCCCCCAATGCTCTTCTTCAGACCAATGCTACTGCCACGACCAAGGCGGCCTCGGCCATCCAGTCGAGCAAGGCTGTAGAAACCAGCAAGGACAATGCTTCCAGCTTCTCCGACGTCTATTCCAAGCAGGCCAAGGTCAAGTCGACAGACGAGCGTGACACGCCGAGCAAGGCCGTGCGTGACAAGGCACCGGCCGAGAAGAGCAAGGCTGTGGCCGACAAGGACAAGCCTGCCAGTGACGACAAGACGGCGTCCACGCAGTCGACGGTTGCCGATAGCGGCAATACCTTGCCTGTCACGCCGGTGGCAAGTTCCGATCAGAAAAGCGACGACAGCAGCCCCGCGCCCGTCGATCCTTCTTTGTTGACCGATGCGGCACCCGACCCGACGTTGCCGGTGGTTGATCCGACCCAGGATCCGGCCTTGCTGGCACTGGCTGCCCAGGCTGCTGCCCAGCCGCCGACCGAGCCGGTGGTGGATGTGACGCCCAAGCCGGTGGTTGATGCCTCGGCCGCTACTGCCGCAGCTGCAACGGCAACCACTGTGTCGCAGGCGACTACGCCGACACCGGTTGCCCAGGTCACGCCGCCTGCTGGCGAAAAACCGTTCGATCCGTATGCCGACCCGCTTGAAGGACTGTCGGCCGTACAGCTGGCATTAGAGAACGCCAATGCCAAAGCCCAGTCCACAACCCAGACTGCGCAATTGACCAACACGACGGCCAAGACCGGCAAGACCCCGGCTGATACCGGCAACGTCGATCCTTCGCAGAACGTCGCCAATAACCTGACGGCTCTGGCTGACCAGTTGCCGGTGCAGAAGAGCAGCACGGAGAGCAGCGACAAATCCTTCGGCGGTGTCATTGATGGCGGCCTCAAGGATGGTCAGGCTGCGGCGACCGACACGCGCGTGGATAATTTCGCTGATCGCCTGGCAGCCATGAGCCAGGCGGCGCAACAGGCCAAGGTGCCAGTTGCCGCCTCTGCTGCACCGCTGATCAATCAGCCGCTGGCCATGCACCAGAGCGGCTGGAGTGAAGGTGTTGTGGATCGAGTCATGTATCTGTCGAGTCAGAACCTCAAGTCGGCGCAGATTCAACTGGAGCCTGCTGAACTGGGTCGCCTGGATATCCGCGTCAACATGGCTCAGGACCAGCAGACTCAAGTGACTTTCATGAGCGCTCATGTGGGTGTTCGTGAAGCCCTGGAAAGCCAGATGGGCAAGTTGCGTGAGTCGTTCAACCAGCAAGGCCTGGGTCAGGTCGACGTCAGCGTCGCGGACCAGTCGCGCCAACAGTCCCAGCAACAGCAGGCTCAGGAAGAGCAGGCCGCCAACGCCCAGCGCTCCGGTTCGGGCAGTCGTACCGGTGGCTCGGGCGACGGCTCGTCTGATGACAGTGCCATTGCCGATGCGGCGATTCCATTGAGTCAGCCGGCGACGCGGGTCATTGGCACCAGTGAAGTGGATTACTACGCCTGATACCGTTGAAACAAATTTTTTGAAACCGGCTTGTGTGGGACCGGCTTCAGCCGGGAATGCGTTTTCCGTTCAGGTACATCTTTATTGCCTGAAATGACGTTTTCCCGGCTGAAGCCGGTCCCACATTGGTTTTCGCATTGGCTCTGCGTGCTTGATCCCGATATCCCATCTTCTGGTTTGTCCAACTCTGGCATAACACTTGCTGCCCCTCTGTCACGCATCAGCGAACCCCTCGAATAGTGACGGATTATTGGCATGGCGAAGAGCGAAGCAGCAGTTAAAGACCCCGCATCCAAAGGCAAACTCAAGCTCATCATCGTCGCCGTAGTCGCCTTGCTGCTGGCCATAGGCTTGTCGGTAGGTGCGACCTGGTACTTTGTGCACAAGGCTGACAGCAAGCCAGACCCTGCCGCCGTTGCCGCCGCCGAGGCCAACGCCAAGCACCCGGCGGTGTTCGAGGCGCTGACACCGGCCTTCGTGGTCAACTTCAGTTCAGGTGGGCGCACCCGCTACATGCAGGTGAGCATCACCATGCTGGCGCGCAATGCCGCAGACCTTGAAGCGCTGAAAGTGCATATGCCGGTCATTCGCAATAACCTGGTCATGCTGTTCGCGGGGCTGCCGTTCGAGCAGCTGTCGACACCGATCGGCCAGGAAATGCTGCGTCAGAAAGCCACCGCCAGTGTGCAGGAAGTGGCCCAGAAAGAACTCGGCAAGACTGTCATCGAGCAGTTGCTGTTCACTAACTTCGTATTGCAGTAGGACCACGACATGGCCGTGCAAGACCTGCTGTCCCAGGATGAAATCGACGCCCTTTTACACGGCGTCGATGACGGGCTGGTCCAGACCGAGAGCGCTGCCGAGCCTGGCAGCATCAAAAGTTACGACCTGACCAGCCAGGACCGGATTGTCCGGGGGCGCATGCCGACCCTGGAAATGATCAACGAGCGTTTCGCCCGATATACCCGCATCAGCATGTTCAACCTGCTGCGCCGTTCGGCGGACGTGGCGGTGGGCGGCGTACAGGTAATGAAATTCGGCGAGTACATTCACTCACTGTACGTGCCGACCAGTCTCAACCTGGTCAAGCTCAAGCCGCTGCGCGGTACGGCTCTGTTCATCCTTGACGCCAAGCTGGTATTCAAGCTGGTGGACAACTTCTTCGGCGGTGACGGTCGTCACGCCAAGATCGAGGGACGTGAATTCACCCCTACCGAGCTGCGCGTCGTACGCATGGTGCTGGATCAGGCGTTCATCGACCTCAAGGAAGCCTGGCAGGCGATCATGGAAGTGCACTTCGAGTACATCAACTCGGAAGTGAACCCGGCCATGGCTAACATTGTCGGGCCGAGCGAGGCGGTGGTGGTCTCGACTTTCCATATTGAGCTCGACGGTGGTGGCGGTGATCTGCATGTGACCATGCCGTACTCGATGATCGAGCCGGTGCGCGAGATGCTCGACGCCGGTTTCCAGTCGGACCTGGACGATCAGGACGAGCGCTGGGTCAAGGCGCTCAAGGAAGACGTGCTGGATGTTTCCGTGCCGCTCAGTGCTGTAGTCGCACGTCGCCAGTTGTTGCTGCGCGACATTCTGCACATGCAGCCTGGCGATGTGATTCCCGTGGAGCTGCCTGAACACCTGGTGATGCGCGCCAATGGCGTGCCGTCATTCAAGGTCAAGCTGGGCTCGCACAAAGGCAACCTGGCCTTGCAGGTAATAGAACCGATAGAGCGGCGCTGAGCCTTTGGGCCTGTACCGTTATTTTGCTATGACCATGAATTAATGCTTGCCGAGGACAACCGATGGCTGATGAAAACGAAATCACGTCTGCAGAAGATCAGGCGTTGGCTGATGAATGGGCAGCTGCACTGGGTGAGTCCGGTGAAGGTGGCCAGGCAGATATCGACGCACTGCTGGCAGCTGATGAAGGCCACTCTTCCTCCAGTCGCATGACGATGGAAGAGTTCGGCGGTGTGCCGAAAAACAACAACCCGGTTACCCTGGATGGTCCCAACCTGGATGTGATTCTCGACATTCCGGTGTCGATCTCCATGGAAGTGGGCAGCACCGACATCAACATCCGTAACCTGTTGCAGCTCAACCAGGGCTCGGTCATCGAGCTGGACCGCCTGGCGGGCGAGCCGCTGGACGTACTGGTCAACGGCACCCTGATCGCCCATGGCGAGGTGGTGGTGGTCAACGAAAAGTTCGGTATTCGCCTGACGGACGTGATCAGCCCGAGTGAACGTATCAAGAAGTTGCGCTGAGTGAGGCGTTTCCTGGGTGTGCTTTTGGCCCTGTCCCTGAGCCTGCCGGTATTGGCAGGCGCAACGGAGCCTGTGACCTCGACGCCCGCTGCGGTTGCAGCAGCGCCTGTGGCTGCGCCCGCAGTGGTGCCGTCGGCTGCGGCCATGAGTACTGGGTTGGGCGGTCAGTTGACACAGATGGTCCTTGGGCTGCTGCTGGTAATCGGCCTGATTTTCCTGCTGGCCTGGGCGATGCGTCGGGTCCAGCGGGTCGGTCCGGCCAATGGGCAGCTTATCGAGCTGCTCAGTTCCCGGGCCATTGGCCCGCGGGATCGCCTGGTGCTGGTCCAGGTCGGTAGCGAGCAGATTCTGCTGGGTATCACTCCGGGTCGGATCACGCCGCTGCATGTGCTCAAGGAGTCGGTGACGGCTCCGGTGAAGCAGCCTGCGACGCAGGAATTCGCCCAGCGCCTGATGGAGCTGCTGGGCAAGGATCAAAAGGACGACAAGAAGTGATGTCGCGCATTCTATTGCTGCTGTTGCTGGTCCTGGCGGCGCCTGCGGCCTTTGCCGCCGGGCCCGACTTGTTGTCGATCCCGGCGATTACCCTGGCCACCGGTGCCAATGGCCAGCAGGAGTACTCGGTCAGCCTGCAGATTCTGCTGATCATGACCGCGCTGAGCTTTATTCCAGCGTTCGTCATGCTGATGACCAGTTTTACCCGGATCATCATCGTCTTTTCGATTCTGCGTCAGGCCCTGGGCCTGCAACAGACGCCGTCCAACCAGATCATGACCGGCATGGCGCTGTTCCTGACACTGTTCATCATGGGGCCGGTGTTCGATCGGGTTAATCAGGACGCCTTGCAGCCGTATCTGGCTGAGAAAATGACCGCCCAGGACGCCTTTGTGAAGGCCCAGGTGCCGATCAAGGACTTCATGCTGGCGCAGACCCGCACCAGCGACCTCGAGCTGTTCATGCGCCTGTCCAAGCGCACTGATATCGCCACGCCGGATCAGGCGCCGCTGAATATCCTGGTGCCGGCCTTTGTGATTTCCGAACTCAAGACCGCGTTCCAGATCGGTTTCATGATCTTCATTCCGTTCCTGGTCATCGACCTTGTAGTCGCCAGTGTGCTGATGGCCATGGGTATGATGATGCTGTCGCCACTGATTATTTCCCTGCCGTTCAAGATCATGCTGTTCGTGCTGATCGATGGCTGGGCGCTGATCATCGGCACCCTGGCCAGTAGTTTTGGTGGTGTGTCGCCATGATTGAGCTTGGCCTCGGCCCAGTAGGAGCTGCCGAAGGCTGCGATGGCGTGTGCAGCGCGCCCGGCGCTAATCCGAGGAAGGGCCTGGGGACCTTATCGCAGCCTTCGGCAGCTCCTGCGAAAAACCTCCTTTATTCAGATAATCATGTTGGTTTTGGTAAGAGGGTGGCCCCATGACTCCGGAAGTTGCCGTCGATATTTTCCGTCAGGCCCTATGGCTGACCACCATGCTGGTCGCGATCCTGGTGGTGCCGAGCCTGCTGGTCGGGCTGTTGGTGGCGATCTTTCAGGCCGCAACCCAGATCAACGAACAGACCTTGAGCTTCCTGCCGCGCCTGTTGGTGATGCTGATCACCCTGATCGTTATCGGTCCGTGGCTGCTGAAAATGTTCATGGAATACATCCTGTCGTTGTACGGCAGCATTCCGAACGTGATCGGCTGATCATTCATGCCCTCCGTCCTGGCGTTGACCGATACCCAGATCAGTACCTGGGTCGCCGCCTTCCTGTTGCCGTTGTTCCGCATTCTGGCCTTGCTCAGCACCATGCCGATTTTCGGTACAACCCTGGTGCCGCGCCGGGTGCGCATGTACGCCGCGCTGGCGATCACCGTCGCCATCGCTCCCAGCCTCCCGCCCATGCCACCGGTTCAGGCGCTGGACCTGAGTGCGCTGCTGCTGGTCGGTGAGCAGATCATCATCGGCGCGGCCATGGGGCTGTCTCTGCAACTGTTCTTTCAGGCATTTGTGATCGCCGGGCAGGTGGTGGCGATTCAGATGGGTATGGGCTTCGCTTCCATGGTCGACCCCACCAACGGCGTTTCGGTGGCGGTGATCGGGCAGTTCTTCACCATGATGGTGACGCTGGTGTTTCTGGGTATGAACGGCCATCTGGTGGTGTTTGAGGTGCTGGTGGAAAGCTTCACCACGCTGCCGGTGGGTCAGGCCTTCGATGCCGGCAACATCTGGGAACTGGTCATGCGCCTGAGTTGGGTGTTGGGCGCCAGCCTGATGCTGGTGTTGCCGGCAATCACCGCGCTGCTGATCGTCAACATCGCCTTCGGGGTGATGACCAAGGCCGCACCGCAGTTGAATATCTTCTCCATTGGCTTCCCGCTGATCCTGGTCCTCGGCATGCTGATCCTGTGGCTCAGCATGGCGGAAATTCTCAATCAATACCGGCCGCTGGCCGTCGATGCCTTGCAGTACCTGCGAAGCATGGTCGGAGCCCGCTGATATGGCCGAGAACGAGAATGGCCAGGACAAGACAGAGGACCCCACGGACAAACGGGTCAGGGACTCCCGTGAAAAAGGTGAAATCGTTCGCTCCAAGGAGCTGAGCAATCTGGTGTTGATGATTGCCGGGACCTGGGGCCTGCTGGTGTTTGGCGCGGGTATTGCGCAAATGTTCATGACGGTGATGCGCACCAGTTTCACCATCAGTCGCGAAATGATCATGGACCACACCTACATGACCCGCTTCCTCCTGGCGGCGGTCAAGGAGGCGCTGATAGCCATGCAGCCGTTCATGCTGACCATGGTGCTGGCGGCCCTGATCGGCCCGATCCTGCTCGGCGGTTGGCTGTTTTCCACTTCGGCGCTGGCGCCCAACTTTGCCCGCATGAACCCCTTGCCGGGGCTCAAGCGCATGGTCTCGGTCAATGCCTTGATCGAGCTGCTCAAGTCCACGGCCAAGTTCTGCATCATTCTTGCGGTCGCGGTGGTGGTCCTGCGCAAGGATCAGAAAGACTTGATGGCCATCGGGTATGAACCGCTTGAACAGGCCATCATTCATTGCCTGCAAGTGGTGGGTTGGAGCGCTTTGTGGATGGCCTGCGGGTTGATCATCATTGCTGCGGTGGATGTGCCGTTCCAGATCTATGAAGGGCACAAGAAACTGCTGATGACCAAGCAGGAAATTCGTGATGAGCACAAGGACAGCGACGGTCGTCCCGAGGTCAAGCAACGTATTCGCCAGTTGCAGCAGGAGCTGTCCCAGCGCCGCATGCTCTCGTCGATCCCCGATGCCGACGTGATCATTACCAACCCGACCCACTTTGCCGTGGCGCTTAAATACGACCCGGAGAAGGGGGGTGCGCCAATGCTGCTGGCCAAGGGTACGGACTTCATCGCCCTGAAAATCCGTGAAATCGGGGCCCAGCATCAAGTCCTGATTCTTGAGTCGCCGGCTTTGGCGCGTTCGATTTATTACAGCACCGAGCTGGATCAGGAAATTCCGGCAGGTTTGTATCTGGCTGTGGCGCAGGTGCTGGCCTATGTCTATCAGATCCGTCAATTCCACGCCGGTCGCGGCAAGCGCCCAACGCCGCTGGGCGATATCAGCATCCCGCCGGATCTACAGCGCGACGTCTGATTGAACGATCTTCGCCCGTAGTAGCGGCTTTAGCCGCGAGATCGCCCTCCCGGCTAAAGCCGGTCCTACGGTTGTATGTTTGGATCGCGGATATTTCCTACAGCCTTCTCCTGCATAGTTGGACAGCTTCTTGCAATGACTTGATCAGGTCGCTTCTAGCGTCAAGTTTTTGATTTAGCACGCAGGTACGAATCGGTGGATCGCTCTCAATTAATCAGTAGCGCACGCAGCAATCTGGCTGGCCTGGGCAAGGGTCAGCTTGGCGTACCGTTGTTGCTGTTGGTCATGCTGGCAATGATGATGTTGCCGATACCGCCGTTTTTGCTCGACGTGTTCTTCACCTTCAACATCGCCCTGTCCATCGTTGTCCTGCTGGTCTGCGTATACGCATTACGGCCACTGGATTTCTCGGTGTTCCCCACCATTCTGCTGGTCGCGACACTGTTGCGCCTGGCCCTGAACGTGGCGTCCACCCGGGTGGTCATGCTCCACGGCCAGGATGGTCACGCCGCAGCCGGTAAGGTGATTCAGGCGTTTGGTGAGGTGGTGATCGGCGGCAACTATGTGGTCGGTGGTGTCGTCTTCGCGATCCTGATGATCATCAACTTTGTCGTGGTCACCAAGGGTGCCGGGCGCATCTCCGAGGTAAGCGCGCGCTTTACCCTTGACGCGATGCCGGGCAAGCAAATGGCAATCGACGCCGACCTCAATGCCGGTCTGATCGATCAGGCCCAGGCCAAGGCACGACGTCTTGAAGTCGGGCAGGAGGCCGAGTTCTACGGTTCCATGGACGGTGCCAGCAAATTCGTGCGCGGTGACGCCATCGCCGGTCTGCTGATTCTGTTCATCAACCTGATCGGCGGCATGCTGGTCGGTATCTTCCAGCACGGCATGAGCTTCGCGGATGCGGCCAGGGTCTACGCGTTGTTGACCATCGGTGACGGTTTGGTGGCGCAATTGCCATCACTGCTGTTGTCCACCGCTGCGGCGATCATGGTGACCCGAGCTTCCGGTTCGGAAGAAATGGGCAAGCTGATCGGTCGTCAGATGTTCTCCACGCCCAAGGCGTTGGTGGTGGCTGCGGGCCTGATCATTGTCATGGGTCTGGTGCCCGGCATGCCGCACTTCTCTTTCCTCGGCATGGGTATGTTGGCGCTGGGCGGTGCCTACCTGCTGTGGCGTCGTCAGAATTTGGTCAAGGTTCAGGCGTTGGCCGAGGTTCAGCGTCAACAGGAACTGCTGCCATCGCCGACCCGGGTCCAGGACTCCAAGGAACTGGGCTGGGATGACGTGACGCCGATCGACATGATCGGCCTGGAAGTGGGCTACCGCCTGATTCCTTTGGTGGATCGCAATCAGGGCGGGCAATTGCTGGCGCGGATCAAGGGCGTGCGCAAGAAGCTGTCCCAGGAGCTGGGCTTTCTCATGCCTACCGTGCACATCCGCGACAACCTCGATCTGGCGCCCAGCGCCTATCGCCTGACGCTGATGGGTGTGACCCTGGCCGAAGCCGAGATCTACCCGGAGCGCGAGCTGGCGATCAATCCAGGCCAGGTTTTCGGCACGCTCAATGGCATCACTGCCAAGGATCCGGCATTCGGCCTGGAAGCGGTGTGGATCGAAATCAGCCAGCGGCCTCAGGCGCAGTCCCTCGGCTACACGGTGGTGGACGCCAGTACCGTGGTCGCCACGCACTTGAACCAGATTCTCTACAAGCATTCTCATGAGTTGATCGGCCATGAGGAGGTGCAGCAACTGATGCAATTGCTGTCCAAGAGCTCGCCGAAGCTGGCTGAAGAGCTGGTGCCGGGGATCCTCTCGCTATCAGCGTTGCTCAAGGTCTTGCAGGCGCTGCTGTCCGAGCAGGTGCCGGTACGGGACATCCGCAGCATCGCCGAGGCCATCGCCAACAACGCGGCGCGGAGTCAAGATACCGCCGCTTTGGTGGCGGCAGTGCGGGTCGGTCTGAGTCGCGCAATCGTGCAAAGCATTGTGGGGACTGAGCCGGAGCTGCCTGTCATCACGCTGGAACCAAGGTTGGAACAAATATTGCTCAATAGTTTGCAGAAGGCTGGTCAGGGTCAGGAAGAAGGCGTTCTTCTTGAGCCGAGCATGGCTGAAAAGCTCCAGCGTTCACTGATCGAAGCTGCCCAGCGCCAGGAAATGCAGGGTCAGCCGGTGATTCTGCTGGTCGCAGGTCCCGTCCGTGCAATGCTCTCGCGTTTTGGCCGACTGGCCGTACCGAACATGCACGTTCTGGCGTACCAGGAAATTCCGGACAACAAGCAAGTCACCATCGTAGCGACTGTCGGGCCCAACGGCTGAGGTAGTGAGTCATGCAAGTTAAGCGATTTTTCGCCGCCGATATGCGTCAGGCCATGAAACTGGTTCGTGATGAGCTGGGCGCTGAAGCGGCCATCATCGGCAACCGGCGTATTGCTGGCGGTGTCGAGCTGACTGCCGCGCTGGATTACAAACTCTCGGCGCTGGCGCCGCGTGTGCCGAACATTGAGCTCGAAGACGAACTGCGCAAGACGCAGTCGCGCATCGTTACCGCCCAGGCCGAGCTGAGCAATCGGGGTGAAGTCGGTGCGACTAACCGCCAGTTGTTCGCCGGGCTGCCGCTGGATGCCACAGATACCCATATCGAGCCGACCCTCGAAGAGCCGCCACGTCCGCTTACCTATTCCAGCGCGCCTGCTGCTGCGCAACCGGCCAGTGGCCAGCGCGCCTACGAATCCATGCGTTCCGAACTCAATGGCCTGCGCGAGCTGCTGGAAGTCCAGCTCGGCTCTCTGGCCTGGACCCAGTTGCAGGGCAGCCGCCCGCAGCAGGCCAACCTGTGGCGCCGCCTGCAACGTATCGGCCTGTCCGGCCCGTTGTCGCGCGACCTGCTGGCGATGATTCCGGATGTCGATGAGCCGCGTCAGGCCTGGCGCCTGCTGCTGGCGCATTTGGCGCGGATGATCGTGGTGCCGGAAATCGAACCTCTGGAAGAGGCGGGCGTGATTGCCATGGTCGGTCCTGCCGGCATGGGCAAGACCACTACGCTGGCCAAGCTGGCGGCGCGTTACGTGCTCAAGTACGGCGCGCAGAACATCGCTCTGGTGAGCATGGACAGTTTCCGTATCGGCGCCCAGGAGCAGCTCAAGACCCTGGGCCGCATTCTCAATGTGCCGGTGACCCACGTCGATCCGGGCCAGTCCCTGGCTCAGGCGCTGGAGCCGCTGCTGCGCAAGCGCGTGGTGCTGATCGATACCGCCGGCCTGCAGGCCAGCGACCCGGCCCTGCGTCTGCAACTGGAAAGCCTGGCCGGTCGCGGCATCAAGGCACGCAATTATCTGGTCCTGGCCACTACCAGCCAGAAGCAGGTGCTGACCGCCGCCTATCACAGCTACAAGCGCTGTGGCCTGGCCGGTTGCATCCTGACCAAACTCGACGAGACCGCAAGCCTTGGCGAAGTGCTGAGCCTTGCGATCAGTCACGAACTTCCCGTGGCCTATCTTACCGATGGGCCGCGTATACCAGACGATCTGCATCTGCCCCGTCGGCACCAGTTGGTGACCCGTGCGGTGAATGTGCAGATGCAGGAAGAGCCTAGCGAGGAAGCGATGGCTGACATGTTTGCCGATCTGTATCACAACCCCAGCAAGAGAGTGGGCTGAGTGAGGCAATACACAGGAATGTATCTGCATCGATGGTCTGCCAGGCACTGTTCTTCGTTGAACGTGCAGCCCGCAATGTGGCTTCGGTCTAAGCAAGACAAGGTAAAGAGATAACATGGGCAGCATGCATCCCGTACAGGTGATCGCGGTGACCGGCGGCAAGGGTGGCGTCGGTAAGACTAACGTGTCAGTGAACCTTTCACTGGCCTTGGCTGAGCTCGGCCGGCGCGTCATGTTGCTGGATGCCGACCTTGGCCTGGCGAACGTCGATGTACTGCTGGGCCTGACGCCCAAACGTACGCTTGCCGATGTCATCGAAGGCCGTTGTGAGCTGCGCGACGTGCTCTTGCAGGGTCCGGGCGGCATTCGCATCGTGCCGGCCGCCTCCGGCACTCAGAGCATGGTTCACCTGTCGCCAGCGCAACATGCCGGCCTGATCCAGGCGTTCAGCGATATCGGCGACAACCTGGACGTGCTGGTGATCGACACCGCCGCCGGGATCGGCGAATCGGTGGTCAGCTTCGTGCGCGCAGCTCAGGAAGTACTGCTGGTGGTGTGTGACGAGCCCACGTCCATCACCGATGCCTACGCCCTGATCAAGCTACTCAATCGCGACTACGGCATGAATCGTTTCCGGGTCCTGGCCAACATGGCTCAGAGCCCACAGGAAGGGCGCAACCTGTTTGCCAAGCTGACCAAGGTGACTGACCGTTTTCTTGACGTAGCCCTGCAATATGTCGGTGCCGTGCCCTACGATGAATGTGTGCGCAAGGCTGTGCAGAAGCAGCGCGCCGTTTATGAGGCTTTCCCGCGCTCCAAATGTGCACTGGCGTTCAAGGCCATTGCCCAGAAGGTCGATACCTGGCCGTTGCCCGCCAACCCTCGTGGGCACCTGGAGTTCTTCGTCGAACGCCTTGTCCATCAGACCAGCGCGGGACCGGTTCAATGACAGCGAGTGGCTATCGTATGTACAGCAAGGCATCCAAGGATTCGCAGTATGAGCTGATCGAGCGCTATGCCCCTCTGGTCAAGCGTATTGCCTATCACTTGCTGGCCCGTCTGCCTGCCAGCGTTCAGGTCGAGGACCTGATCCAGGCCGGCATGATCGGCCTGCTGGAAGTGTCGACCAAGTACGACTCCACCAAGGGTGCCAGTTTCGAGACGTATGCGGGCATTCGCATCCGTGGTGCCATGCTCGACGAAGTGCGCAAAGGGGACTGGGCACCGCGCTCGGTACACCGAAATACACGCATGGTCAGTGACGCAATTCGCTCAATTGAAGCGAAAACCGGTCGTGACGCTAAAGATCACGAGGTTGCTGCCGAACTCCAATTGAGTCTCGATGATTATTACGGGATTTTGAATGATACCTTGGGCAGTCGCCTGTTCAGTTTCGACGACCTGTTACAGGACGGCGGTGAACATGAGGGGCTGCACGAGGACGGCGCAAGTGGATCACTTGAACCGTCGCGCGATCTGGAAGACGAGCGTTTCCAGGCCGCGTTGGCAGACGCAATTGCCAACTTGCCGGAGCGTGAGCGGCTGGTGTTGGCGCTGTACTATGACGAGGAGCTGAACCTCAAGGAAATCGGTGAGGTTCTGGGGGTCAGCGAATCGCGTGTCAGCCAGTTACACAGTCAGTGCGCAGCTCGTTTGCGAGGGCGTTTGGGGGAGTGGCGAGCGCGCTGACAGATCTCTGGCGAGGCCTTGGGTGTCGTCGAATCTGTGGGTCGGCTGTGCAAAGCGTTGCGTGGTAAGAAGATAGAAAGACAGGAGTGGGTCGCGGGGGACCTTCAAATGTAGTTGCCCTTGGGCTCGACACCTGTTATTTGCCAAGCCCGTCGTCGTTTAGTGCAGCCGGTGAGCTGTGCCGGTATTAGATTTAACAGCGCGTTCAGGTACTGAATGCGTTAAAGACTGCTTGGAGGTCGAATTGGACAAGAACATGAAAATCCTCATCGTTGATGACTTTTCAACGATGCGGCGGATCATTAAAAACCTGTTGCGTGATCTGGGGTTCACCAACACGTCTGAAGCAGACGATGGGGTAACAGCCCTGCCGATGCTGCAAAGTGGCGCCTTTGACTTTCTCGTGACCGACTGGAACATGCCTGGCATGTCCGGTATCGATCTGCTGCGCCAGGTGCGTGCCGATGAACGCCTGCGTCACTTGCCGGTGTTGATGGTCACTGCCGAAGCCAAGCGGGAACAGATTATCGAGGCCGCACAGGCCGGTGTGAACGGTTATGTGGTCAAGCCGTTTACTGCTCAGGTGCTGAAAGAAAAGATCGAAAAAATCTTTGAGCGCGTAAATAGCTGATGTAGGCCGCGAGGGCGCTATGGAGCACAAAGATTCGTCAATGGGCGACTTCGAGTCGACCCTGAAGAAACATGCTAAGGAGTTGGTGAGCAGCCTTGAAAAAGGCCGGTTCGGCGACGCCGTGCAACTTATCCATGAGCTTAACCAGACCCGAGACCGCGGCCTGTATCAGGAAGTCGGCAAACTGACCCGTGAGCTGCACAGTGCGATTGTCAATTTTCAGATTGACCCGCACATGCCGCAAGCCGAGGAAGTGTCTCAGATCACTGATGCCACCGAACGCCTGTCATATGTTGTTCGGCTGACGGAAGGCGCGGCCAATCGCACCATGGATCTGGTGGAGCAAAGCACACCGCTGATGCATGGCCTCAGCAGCGATGCCAAGGAATTGAGCAAGGACTGGGGACGCTTCATGCGCCGGGAAGTCGGTGCCGAAGAGTTTCGCGAGTTGGCACGCAAAGTGGACGGTTTTCTGTCGCGCAGCGAGAAGGAAACAACACTGGTCGCCGCTCATCTCAATGACATTCTGCTGGCCCAGGATTACCAGGACCTCACCGGTCAGGTGATCAAACGGGTCACGCAGTTGGTCACGGAAGTTGAAAGCAACTTGCTCAAACTGGTGCTGATGGCCAGTCAGGTCGATCGTTTCGCGGGCATACAACACGACGAAGAAGCGATCCGCGCAGAAAATGATCCAGAAAAACATCTGTCCCAGGGTGAAGGTCCGCAGATTCATGCCGATAAGCGTGAAGACGTTGTATCGGGACAGGACGATGTAGACGATCTGCTATCGAGCCTGGGCTTCTAGGTCTGTTGACGGTTAATTTTAGGGAGCACCCCAATGAGCTTCGGCGCCGATGAAGAGATCCTTCAGGATTTTCTGGTAGAGGCCGGCGAGATTCTGGAGCAGTTGTCTGAACAATTGGTCGAGCTGGAAAGCCGACCGGATGACGCAGACCTGCTCAATGCAATTTTTCGCGGTTTTCACACTGTAAAAGGGGGCGCCGGCTTCCTCCAGCTCCATGAGCTGGTGGAGTGCTGCCACATCGCCGAGAACGTCTTCGACATCCTGCGCAAGGGTGAGCGTCGCGTCGACTCGGAATTGATGGACGTGGTCCTTGAGGCACTCGATGCGGTGAACGGCATGTTCAGTCAGGTGCGTGAGCGCACGGACGTCACGCCTGCCACCCCTGAGCTGCTGGCTGCCCTGGCTCGCCTGGCGGAACCGGCTTCGGCGGACGTTGCTGCAGAACCGGAACCGGTTGCGGCGGCGCCAGTGGTTGAAGAGGCTCCCGTCGAGGCTGCTTCCGACGAAATTACCGATCATGAATTCGAGCAACTGCTCGACTCTCTCGATGCGGCCAAGGCTGCAGCGGCAGCTCCTGCCGCGCCTGTAGCGGCGGCTCCGGCTGCGGCTGGCAGTGACGAGATCACCGACAGCGAATTCGAATCCCTGCTCGACCAGTTGCACGGCAAGGGCCAGTTCGCCCCGGATGCGGTGTCTGCCGCCCCGGTTGCAGCCAAGCCTGCAGCACCGGCTGCCGGTGCCCCCGAGTCGGGTGATATTACCGACGAAGAATTCGAAGCCTTGCTTGATCAGCTGCACGGCAAGGGTTCCTTTGATGCCGCAGCGCCAGCACCACCCGTAGTCGCCGCCGCACCCGCTGCGACTGCCCCTGCTGCTGGCGGCAAGGCCAGTGATGAAATCACTGACCATGAATTCGAAAACCTGCTCGACGAACTGCACGGCAAGGGCAAGTTCGAGCCTGCTGCGGTAGCCGCGCCAGCAGCGGTGGCCAAGCCGGCCGCCGCTGCAGCCGCTCCTGCTGCCAAACCGGCTCCGGCCGCCTCGCCAGCAGCCGCTGCCAAGGCAGAACCGGCCAAGGCTGCCGCACCTGCTGCAGCTCCAGCACCTGCCCGCGCGCCTGCCGCTGCTGCGGCTCCGCCACCAGAAAAACCGGCGACGGAAGCCGAGACCACGGTACGGGTTGATACAGCCCGTCTCGACGAAATCATGAACATGGTCGGCGAGCTGGTACTGGTGCGTAACCGCCTGGTGCGTCTGGGGCTCAACAGCGGCGACGAAGCCATGTCCAAGGCGGTGTCCAACCTTGACGTGGTAACGGCTGACCTGCAGACCGCGGTGATGAAAACCCGCATGCAGCCGATCAAAAAGGTTTTCGGGCGCTTCCCGCGACTGGTTCGCGACCTGGCCCGGCAGTTGAAGAAAGAAATCAACCTGGAACTGGTCGGCGAAGAGACCGACCTGGACAAAAACCTCGTCGAGGCCCTGGCCGACCCACTGGTCCACTTGGTGCGCAACGCGGTCGACCACGGTGTCGAAACTCCGGAAGAACGCGAAGCCTCGGGCAAGCCACGGGGCGGCAAGGTCGTACTGTCGGCGGAGCAGGAGGGTGACCATATCCTCCTGTCGATCTCCGACGACGGCAAGGGCATGGACCCGGCGGTATTGCGTGCCATTGCGGTCAAGCGCGGTGTGATGGACAAGGATGCAGCTGATCGCCTGAGCGACAGCGACTGCTACAACCTGATCTTTGCTCCGGGTTTCTCGACCAAGACCGAGATTTCCGACGTCTCCGGACGGGGCGTGGGCATGGACGTGGTGAAAACCAAGATTGCCCAGCTCAACGGCTCTATCAACATCTACTCGACCAAGGGCCAGGGCTCGAAGATCGTCATCAAGGTGCCGCTGACCCTGGCGATCATGCCGACGCTGATGGTCATGCTGGGCAACCAGGCGTTTGCTTTCCCACTGGTCAACGTCAACGAAATCTTCCATCTGGACCTGTCCACTACCAACGTCGTCGACGGTCAGGAAGTGGTGATCGTGCGCGACAAGGCGTTGCCACTGTTCTACCTCAAGCGCTGGCTGATCAGCTCGGCGGCGTACGAGGAACAGCACGAAGGCCATGTGGTGATCCTCTCGGTCGGCACGCAACGCATCGGCTTTGTCGTCGATCAATTGGTCGGCCAGGAAGAAGTGGTAATCAAACCGCTGGGCAAGATGCTGCAAGGTACGCCGGGTATGTCGGGCGCCACCATTACCGGTGATGGCCGTATTGCCTTGATCCTCGATGTACCGAGCATGCTCAAGCGTTACGCCGCACGGCGTATTTGATTCTGGGAGCGCGGGCGGCCTGAGTGCTGCCCGTGGCGCCCTTTGGAGTGTTTATGGCAGTCAAGGTCCTGGTGGTGGATGATTCCGGTTTTTTCCGCCGCCGTGTTACGGAAATTCTCTCGTCGGACCCCAACATCCAGGTCGTCGGTACGGCGACCAATGGCAAGGAAGCGATCGAGCAAGCGCTGTCGCTAAAGCCGGATGTGATCACAATGGACTACGAAATGCCGATGATGGACGGCATTACCGCTGTGCGTCACATCATGCAACGCAGTCCCACCCCGGTGTTGATGTTCTCCTCGCTGACCCACGAGGGTGCCCGTGTCACGCTGGATGCCCTGGATGCCGGTGCGGTGGATTTCCTGCCGAAGAATTTCGAAGACATCTCGCGCAACCCCGAGAAGGTCAAGCAGCTGCTGTGCGAGAAGGTTCACAGCATTTCGCGCAGTAATCGTCGTTTCAGTGGCTTCAACGCTCCGGCTCCGGCTGCAGCACCTGCAGCGGCCGCGCCGGCCGCCAGAACAGCAGCGCCAGCCCCGGCCCGTACTATCCCGTCGCGTTCGGCGGCTCCGGCTCCCGCTGCCTCCGGCAGCCACAGCCATGCCCATCACCCTGCACCTGCCGCGCACCATGCGCCGTCTTCGCCTGCGCCCAAGCGCAAGGCCTACAAGCTGGTGGCTATCGGTACTTCCACCGGCGGTCCGGTGGCGCTGCAACGGGTTCTGACTCAACTGCCTGCCAGTTTTCCGGCGCCTATCGTACTGATCCAGCACATGCCCGCCGCCTTTACCAAGGCCTTTGCCGAGCGCCTGGACAAGCTGTGCAGCATCAGCGTCAAGGAAGCCGAGGATGGTGACGTCCTGCGTCCCGGCCTGGCGTTGCTGGCACCTGGCGGCAAGCAGATGATGGTCGATGCTCGCGGCACGATCAAAATCCTGCCCGGTGACGAGCGGCTGAACTACAAACCGTGCGTGGACATCACGTTTGGCTCGGCGGCGAAATCCTACGGCGACAAAGTGCTGGCGGTGGTTCTCACCGGCATGGGCGCTGACGGCCGTGAAGGCGCGCGTCTGCTCAAGCAGGGCGGCAGCCATATCTGGGCTCAGGATGAAGCCAGCTGCGTGATCTACGGCATGCCCATGGCCATCGTCAAAGCGGACCTGGCCGACGCGGTGTACAGCCTGGACGAAATCGGTAAGCACTTGGTCGAGGCCTGTATCTGATGGATGTACTCAGCCTGATTGGCCTCATCCTGGCGTTCGTGGCGATTGTCGGTGGCAACTTTCTGGAGGGTGGACATGTTGGCGCTCTGCTTAATGGTCCGGCTGCCCTGATCGTCCTCGGCGGGACCCTGGCGGCCTCGCTGTTGCAGACACCACTGAGCTCGTTCAAGCGCGCCGTGCAGATCCTGCTGTGGATTCTGTTTCCGCCACGCATCGATTTGCCGGCCGGTATCGACCGTGTGATCAACTGGAGCATGACCGCGCGCAAGGAAGGGTTGCTGGGCCTGGAGTCGGTTGCCGACACCGAGCCAGACGACTATGCCCGCAAAGGCCTGCAACTGTTGGTCGATGGCGCCGAGCCCGAAGCGATCCGCAGCATCCTGGAAGTGGATTTCATCACCCAGGAAACCCGCGATATCCATGCGGCCAAAGTCTTCGAGAGCATGGGCGGCTATGCGCCGACCGTGGGCATCATCGGTGCGGTCATGGGTCTTATCCATGTGATGGGCAACCTGGCCGATCCGAGCCAGCTGGGTAGCGGCATCGCCGTGGCCTTCGTTGCCACCATCTACGGCGTGGCCTCGGCCAACCTGATCCTGTTGCCCATTGCCAACAAGCTCAAGTCCATCGCCATGCGCCAGTCGCGCTACCGCGAGATGCTCCTGGAAGGCCTGCTGTCCATCGCCGAAGGTGAAAACCCTCGCTCCATCGAACTCAAGCTGCAAGGCTTCATGGAGTAGGGCTCATGGCCAGACGTCGTCCGCCCGAAGAACATGAGAATCACGAACGCTGGCTGGTGTCCTACGCGGACTTCATCACCCTGCTGTTTGCTTTTTTTGTGGTGATGTACTCGATTTCGTCCCTCAATGAAGGCAAATACAAGATTCTCTCCGAGGCGCTGGTCGGGGTTTTCAACGATGCCGAGAAAAGCACCAAGCCGATCCCTATCGGTGACAATCGCCCCCACACCGTCAAACCTGCCGAACCCCTGGTCAAGGACAGTGAGCAAACTGACGCCGGGATCGGCCAGAAGTCGTCCGATCCGCTGCAATCGATCGCCAACGATGTACGCGATGCCTTCGGCGACCTGATCAAGTCCAACCAGCTCACCGTGCGTGGCAACGAGCTGTGGATCGAGATCGAACTGAATTCGAGCCTGCTGTTCGGCAGTGGCAATGCCATGCCCAGCGACAACGCATTCACTATCATCGAGAAAGTGGCGAAGATCGTTAAACCTTTCGACAACCCGATCCACGTCGAGGGTTTCACTGACGATCAACCGATCAATACTTCGCAGTACCCGACGAACTGGGAGCTCTCTTCGGCGCGCTCGGCCAGTATTGTCAGGATCCTCGCAATGGAAGGGATCAACCCCGCACGCATGGCTTCAGTGGGCTATGGCGAGTTCCAGCCGGTGGCCTCCAATGCCACTGCGGAAGGGCGTGGCCGCAACCGCCGGGTCGTACTGGTGATCTCGCGTAATCTTGAAGTTCGTCGTAGCCTGACCGGTACCGGCGCGGCCAACGCACAGCCGGATGCGGCGTTGAAGCGTGCTGGCACACAAACTGCACCGACGCCACTCAAGCCGACGATACCGAACAGGACCGTCAATTCTCCGTCACCCGCCCCATAGGTCGTTTCTCGTTTTGGCGATGGCCATGGCGGGAGGAAAAAGCAAAATGAGAGTCTGGGCAGTAGCCAATCAAAAAGGCGGAGTGGGCAAGACCACATCCTCCATCGCGTTAGCGGGCCTGCTGGCAGAGGCGGGCAAGCGCGTGGTCGTTGTCGATCTCGATCCGCATGGCTCCATGACCAGTTATTTCGGGCACAACCCGGATACGTTGGAACACAGTGCTTTTGACCTGTTCCTGCACAAGGGCATAGTGCCCCAGGATTTGCCGGGGCAATTGCTGCTGCCTACCAGTGACGAGCGTATCTCCCTGCTGCCATCGAGCACCGCTCTGGCGACCCTGGAGCGTCAGACGCCGGGGCAGGGTGGTCTCGGCCTGGTAATAGCCAAAAGCCTGGCGCAGCTATGGCAGGATTTCGATTACGCCATCATCGACAGCCCGCCGTTACTGGGTGTCCTGATGGTCAACGCCCTGGCGGCGAGTCAACAATTGGTCATTCCGGTGCAGACCGAGTTCCTTGCCGTCAAAGGTCTGGAGCGCATGGTCAACACCCTGGCCATGATCAACCGTTCGCGTAAGCAACCGTTGCCCTACACCATCGTCCCGACCCTGTTCGATCGGCGTACGCAAGCGTCCATGAGCACCCTCAAGCTGTTGCGCGACAGTTTTCCCGAGCATGTCTGGAAAGCCTATATCCCGGTCGATACCCGTTTGCGCGATGCCAGCCGCAATGGGGTCACGCCGTCGCAGTTCGATAACAAGAGTCGCGGCGTCCTGGCTTACCGGGCCTTGCTCAAGCATTTGCTCTCTGAACAACTCGCCGCAGCGCAGGTGGCTTGACGTGGACCTGAGAACTTTATTACCTGACGTTGCGTGCAGACATTCAAGTCAGGTGTCGATGCAGCCGATAACGTCAGCAAGTGGCTGCAATCTTTGGCGGGTACTGTCATGAATCAGCGCCCAACGGAACGTCCTGTCGATACGGCTACGCGCCCGCAATTGGCGCTGCAATCCTATCTGGATGCCCTGCTTCAGGACGCGACCGAAGATTTGGCCGTCGTCGAAACGCAATTGGTCGAGCCCGATGGCTTCGATGAGTTCGAGGCTGCGGTACGGGAAGAGATGGCCCACGACGCGCGCATGCTGGCGCCAGTGGTCAGTCCTGTCGCCGTTGCCGTAGCGGCACCTGCTCCTGTGGCTGTCGCGGTGCCGGTGGCGACGCCGGTCGAGGTCAAGGTCAAGCCCGCAGTACGGCTCGATATGCCGCTGGCGGTACCGGTGAAGGTTGCCGAAGCTGTGGTCACGCCGACTGTGGCGCTGGTCGAGCCGGTAGTGGAAGTGCACCTGCCGACGCAGATGCAGCGGATACCGCCGCCACCTCCGGCGACCGGCAGCGAGCGCCCTGAGTGGGCGTCCGAGCCGTTCGAGTGCCTGTTGTTTGACGTCGCCGGGTTGACCCTGGCGGTGCCGCTGGTTTGCCTGGGGTCGATTTATCCCTTGGCCGGCCACGAATTGACGCCTTTGTTCGGGCAGCCGGACTGGTTCCTCGGGATTCTGCCGAGCCAGGCGGGCAACCTGAAAGTGCTGGATACGGCGCGCTGGATCATGCCGGATCGTTATCGCGACGATTTCCGCCAGGGCTTGCAGTATGTGATATCGGTCCAGGGTTACGAGTGGGGGCTGGCGGTACATCAGGTCAGTCGCTCGCTGCGTCTGGACCCGGAAGAAATCAAATGGCGCGGTCATCGTGGCCAAAGGCCATGGCTGGCCGGTACAGTGATCGAACATATGTGCGCGCTGCTGGATGTTGCCGAGTTGGCAGAGTTGATTGCCAGTGGAGCGGTCAAGCAGATGCACAAGATCAAATAATCATGGGACGGCGTTAACCGCGTCGCCTGCACAGCACGAACGTAAGGGGTAAGGGGTATGAAGAAGTCGTCTGCACAAGGTTCCGAAGATCCCATTCTGCAGTGGGTGACCTTCCGCCTGGACAACGAGTCGTATGGCATCAATGTGATGCAGGTTCAGGAAGTGCTGCGCTATACCGAAATCGCGCCGGTTCCGGGTGCGCCAAGCTACGTGCTGGGCATCATCAACCTGCGCGGTAACGTCGTTACCGTGATCGACACCCGTCAGCGCTTCGGCCTGCCGCCGGTGGAAGTCAGCGACAACACCCGTATCGTCATCATCGAGGCTGACAAGCAGGTCGTCGGTATCCTGGTCGACAGCGTTGCCGAAGTGGTTTACTTGCGTCAGTCGGAAGTCGAAACTGCGCCAAACGTGGGCAACGACGAATCGGCCAAGTTCATCCAGGGCGTCTGCAACAAGAACGGCGAGCTGCTGATTCTGGTCGAGCTGGACAAAATGATGACCGAAGAAGAGTGGTCCGAGCTGGAGAACATCTGATTGATTCTCGAGGTAGTCGTCGCGATCCTGGCTGTGCTTTGGATCGCGACGCTGGTGATGTTCCTGTCCCAGGGCAAGCGGCAGCGTAAGCTCGACAACGAGCGTGACGAGCGCGATGCCCTGCGTGACCAGCGTTATCGTGAATTGGCCCGTCGCGTGGACAATTTCCAGAATGGCACGATACGCATGGGGCAGGATCTGCACGAGTTACGGGCGACGGTTGCACCCTTGCCCGACAAGCTGACTGCGCTTGAACAGCGCGACCCTTCTTCCTTGTCCTTTGCTCAGGCCGCGCGCCTGGTCGGCATGGGCGCCAGCGTCGACGAACTGACTCAGGCCTGTGGCCTGACTCAGGCCGAAGCCGAGCTGATGAGCAAGTTGCATCGGAATACGACGGAGTAACACGCCGGATTCGTGGGACAACCTGTGGGACCGGCTTTAGCCGGGAAGGCGTATTCCCGGCTAAAGCCGGTCCCACAGGTGTTCTACAGGTCTACAGTCCTGACCCTCACGCCTTCGGCGTGATATCCCGCTCAATCGGCGGCGCATTCGGGTCACGGCCTTCAGGGAACTTGCCTCTCAGGTGCCAGGCAAAGGCAATGATTTCGGCGATGGTGCGATAGAGCGGCTCGGGAATGCTGTCGCCCAGCTCCATGCGCGCCAGCAGCTTGACCAGCTCGGCATTCTCATAGATCGGCACTTCGGCTTCCCGGGCAATGGCCAGGATGGCTTCGGCCAGTTGATCGTCGCCCTTGGCCGACAGAGTCGGGGCCTGGACGCCGTCATAGGTCAGGGCAATGGCCTGGCGAGGGGTTGTGTCGCTGCTGCTCATCAGGCGGTCTCGTCAATCCAGCGCTTTTCAAGTTTGGTCCTGGGGCCATGGGCCGGTTTGCCCTGGCTGCAGGCCAGTTCACCCACCGTCAGGCCCGAGGCGATCAGGCGTTCGCGCAGATAGCCCAGCTCCCGGGAGATCAGATCCGCCGCGTCAGAGCGCTCGGCCCACATCTGGGTCGACAGGCTGCCGCGCAGCAATTGTGCCTGCACCTGCAAGGGCCCCAGAGGGTCGAGGTCGAACGCCAGTTCAATCTTCCACAGCTTCTCACGGGTATCGCGGTTCTCATTACCTTCTCCGTCCGGCTTCTGTTCCTGCTCCGGCACGTCATCGCGCTGCATACGGACCTGCAACGGCACGACGTCCTGACCGTTACGCATGGGGATTTCCATCTGCCAGGTGCTGGTCTGGGTGCCGTCGGCGTGGGTGCGGGTCTGTTCCAGCCCGCCCAGTTGGTGACTCTGCAGGCGTGAAACGGCGGCCGCTGCGAGCTTGAGCAACATCTCCAGATCATCCTTTTCGCCCGCGATAACCGAGCGCGAAGGCAGGGGGAAGTTGATCATTTGCGGGCGTTCGGCTACCTGGCCCAGGGTGCCGAGGGCGCTGCGGATCACCGCAGGCATCATCCGCGCCAGCATGTTTGAGGCGGCGACGGCGTCGTAACTGGTGTTGTCCGGCAGGCCTGGCAGGATCTGTGCGATCAGCCGGCTCAGGTTGGCCTTCAAGTCCGGCGACTGCATCGGGTCGGTGCCGGCCAGCAGCTTGGCCTCCATGAAGGTGCCGCTGGCACTGATTGCCTGAGCGACGCCCTTGGCTGTGGTCATCTGCTGAATATCCGGCAGATCTGCCAGTAACTGGTCGATGCTGTCCTGCACCGCTGCGGGCAGTGCATTCGGCGGGGCGCTGCCGGTGAGACTCGCCGGGGCGCTGGCTGCTGCGTTGTTCTGCAGGGTCTGCAGAGCATTGATCAGTACGTCCAGTGAGCCCTGGCGCCCTTGCTGGGTGGCCAGTTGCTGGGTGGCCGCAAGCTGATCCAGACCCGTGCTCAGGGGCACGAAATTCAGGCTCTGGCTACCTTGGACCTGCGCGTTGAGCAGGCTGCCGATGGGCAACGGCCGCGGGCTTTCGATGCTCAGGGTGGTTCCGGCCTGGGCAGTGTTGAGCAAAACCACGATTGAGCGATACAGGGCGGCGGTCTGCGCATTCTGCGCTGTAGAACTCGGCTGAGCCGCAGGCTGGCCACTGAGCTGGGCCAGAGTGTCGGTCACCACTTGGCTGGTCAGGACCTTGGCCTGGAGCAGGGTCCCGACCGGGAGTTTCTGTGTGTCCAGGCGCGTCAGCACGCTATTGAGCGCATTATTGATCTGCTGCAAGGACAGACTCAGCGTATTGGCCGATGCTTGGGTGACAGTCAGGCTGGTGCCGGGTGTCAGCGGCAGAGTGCTGGTCACCGGGACCATGCTCTGGGTGCCGTTGCCCTGGATCAGTTTGAGCAGCAACTGGTAGGTCTGGTCCCCGGTCTGCTTGAGGTTGACCACTTCCGCGGTCACGGCTTCCCCCGGCGCAACCAGGTTTTTCATCGGTTGCAGGAGCTGGAATATCTGCCCTGCGGAAACACCGGCGCGCGCCAGGGCCATGGCGGCAGAGGCTTGGGAAAGACTGGGAATATCAGCTGGCATTAATTGCGACCCTGGAAATTGCCCTCTTGCGATGAGGAGAGACATGTATAATTCCGGCCCTCGAAGAAGCCGGCAGGCAATCAAGCTGCACCTCTATAACGGCCATTTCAAGGGGGACTTGAGTTCCCCTTCGTTTTGCCACATGCCTGTAGAACACATTGTGGGACCGGCTTTAGCCGGGAATGCGCTTTCCCGGCTGAAGCCGGTCCCACAGATCTCATCCCAATCAGATAGCTGTGTTTGATAAAAGCCCATTCCAGGACCCCCCGATGAGCCGTCCTCTTCCCCTGCTGCAAGCAACCGCCCTGGCGTGCGAGCGCGACTGGCGCATGCTGTTCGAGAACCTCGAGCTGCAGATCGTTCCCGGCGACATGTTGCAGATCAGCGGTCCCAACGGCAGCGGCAAGACCAGCCTGTTGCGCTTGTTGTGCGGGTTGATGCAGCCCAGTGCAGGTGAAATCCTGCTCAATGGCCGGCCGTTGATCGAGCAGCGCGCCGAGCTGGCCCGGCAACTGCTGTGGATCGGTCATGCTGCCGGGATCAAGGAGTTGTTGACCCCGACCGAGAATCTCACCTGGCTCTGTGCCTTGCACCGTCCAGCCGATGCCGCTGCGATAGAGCAGGCGCTGGAAGCGGTAGGGCTGCGCGGTTTCGAGGATCTGCCATGCCACACCCTGTCCGCAGGGCAGCATCGGCGGGTGGCCCTGGCCCGCCTGTATCTGGACAGCCCGGCGCTGTGGATTCTCGATGAGCCCTTTACTGCTCTGGACAAGCAGGGCGTGGCGCAACTGGAAGCGCATCTGGCCGAACATTGTGAGCAGGGCGGCATGGTCGTGCTGACCACTCACCATACCCTTACCCGTATGCCGACAGGTTATCGGGACATTGACCTGGGACAGTGGGCCGTATGAGTCATGTCTTTACTCTGCTCGTCGCCCGCGAGGCACGTTTGCTGTTTCGTCGTCCGGCCGAGCTTGCCAACCCCCTGGTGTTCTTTGCAATTGTGATTGCACTGTTTCCCCTGGCGGTAGGCCCCGAGACGCAATTGTTGCAAACCCTGTCGCCGGGGCTGGTGTGGGTGGCGGCTTTGTTGTCGGTGCTGCTCTCGCTGGACGGGCTGTTTCGCAGTGATTTCGAGGACGGCTCTCTGGAACAGTGGGTCCTTTCGCCGCACCCTCTGGCACTTCTGGTATTGGCCAAGGTACTGGCACACTGGGTTTTTTCCGGGCTGGCCCTGGTGCTGCTGGCACCGCTGCTGGCCCTGATGCTGGGCCTCCCGGCGCAATGTCTGCCGGTATTGCTGGCCTCATTGTTGCTGGGTACACCGATTCTCAGCCTGCTAGGCGCCGTGGGCGCGGCACTGACGGTTGGTTTGAAGCGCGGAGGTCTGTTACTCGCGCTGTTGATTTTGCCGCTGTATATCCCGGTGTTGATCCTGGGCAGCGGCGCGTTGCAGGCGGCCCTGATGGGCATGCCTGCCACCGGTTACCTGTTGTGGCTGGGCAGTCTGACCGCCCTGGCGGTGACCCTGGCACCCTTTGCGATAGCCGCCGGCCTGAAGATCAGCGTCGGTGAATAATTGAGGTTTTGAGGAGCGCGCCGCATAGTCGGGCCTCTTACCGAACCCTGCATCCGTGATGAAAGGCAATCTGATGAAAGGCAGTGTGAATAGCAGCGTCAAGCGCGGCATCAGCTGGGCCTGGTTCCACAAACTGGGCTCGCCGAAATGGTTCTATGGCATCAGCGGCCGGCTGCTGCCGTGGCTGAGTGTCGCCGCCTTGTTGCTGCTCGGTATCGGTATCGTCTGGGGCCTGGCCTTCGCGCCGCCGGATTACCAGCAGGGCAACAGCTTCCGCATCATCTATATCCATGTCCCGGCGGCCATGCTGGCGCAGTCCTGCTACGTGATGCTGGCGGTGTGCGGTGTGGTCGGGCTGGTCTGGAAGATGAAACTGGCCGACGTCGCCCTGCAATGCGCAGCCCCCATCGGCGCCTGGATGACCGCTGTGGCCCTGATCACCGGTGCCATCTGGGGCAAGCCGACGTGGGGCGCCTGGTGGGTCTGGGACGCGCGCCTGACCTCGATGCTGATCCTGCTGTTCCTGTACTTCGGTCTGATCGCTCTGGGTAACGCCATTACCAACCGTGACAGTGCGGCCAAGGCCTGCGCAGTGCTGGCTATTGTCGGTGTGGTCAATATACCGATCATCAAGTATTCGGTTGAATGGTGGAACACCCTGCATCAGGGCGCCACGTTCAGCCTCACGGAAAAACCGGCGATGCCCGCTGAAATGTGGCTGCCGCTGCTGTTCACAGTGCTGGGGTTCTACTGTTTTTTTGGCGCGGTACTGCTGTTGCGCATGCGCCTGGAAGTGCTCAAGCGTGAGGCGCGGGCCAGTTGGGTCAAGGCTGAAGTGCGCAAAAGCCTCGGCCACCCGGCAGATCAAGGGGAGCCATTGTGAGTTTTGTTTCATTCAGCGATTTTCTGGCGATGGGGCATCATGCTCTGTTTGTCTGGTCGGCCTACGGCATCTGTGTCGCCGTGCTGATCCTCAATGTGGCGTTGCCGTTGCTGGCCCGTCGGCGTTACCTGCAACAAGAAGCGCGACGTCTGCGCTGGGAGAACCGTAAGTGAATCCGTTGCGCAAGAAGCGCCTGTTGATCATCGTCGCGATCCTCGCCGGGGTCGGTATTGCCGCCACCCTGGCCCTCAGTGCGCTGAAGGAAAACATCAACCTGTTCTACACCCCGACCCAGATCGCCTCGGGCGAAGCGCCCCACGACACGCGCATCCGTGCCGGTGGCATGGTGGAGAAAGGCTCGCTGAAACGCTCCGCTGATTCCCTGGATGTTCGGTTCGTGGTCACGGACTTCAACAAGTCGGTGACCATCACCTATCGCGGCATCCTCCCGGATCTGTTCCGTGAAGGGCAGGGCATCGTCGCTCTGGGCAAGCTCAACAGTGATGGCGTTGTCGTTGCCGATGAAGTGCTGGCCAAGCATGACGAGAAGTACATGCCCCCTGAAGTGACCAAGGCCCTGAAGGAAAGCGGCCAGGCTGGCCCGGACTCCACCACACCTGCGAAACAAGGGTAAAGAACGATGATTCCTGAACTCGGCCACCTGGCCATGATTCTGGCGCTGTGCTTTGCCATGGTACAGGCCAGCGTACCCCTGTGGGGCGCCTGGCGCGGTGACCGGCAATGGATGGGCCTGGCCCAGCCAGCGGCCTGGGGCCAATTTGCCTTTCTGGTATTTGCCTTCGGCTGCCTGACCTGGTCGTTCATGAACGATGACTTCTCCGTCGCCTATGTTGCAGAGAACTCCAACAGCCATTTGCCCTGGTACTTCAAGTTCAGCGCAGTGTGGGGCGCCCATGAAGGCTCTCTGTTGCTGTGGGCGCTGATTCTCGGCGGCTGGACCTTCGCCGTCTCGGTATTCTCCCGGCAACTGCCTCAGGTCATGCTGGCGCGGGTACTGGCGGTAATGGGCATGATCAGCGTTGGCTTCCTGCTGTTTCTGATCGTTACTTCCAATCCGTTCAGCCGCATCCTGCCGCAGATCCCGGCCGACGGTCGCGACCTCAACCCGTTATTGCAGGACATCGGCCTGATCGTGCATCCACCGATGCTGTACATGGGTTATGTCGGTTTCTCCGTGGCCTTCGCTTTCGCCATTGCCGCCTTGCTCGGCGGCCGCCTCGACGCCGCCTGGGCGCGCTGGTCGCGGCCCTGGACCATCGTTGCCTGGTCGTTCCTCGGCGTGGGTATCACCCTGGGCTCCTGGTGGGCCTACTACGAACTTGGCTGGGGTGGCTGGTGGTTCTGGGACCCGGTGGAAAACGCCTCGTTCATGCCCTGGCTGGTGGGTACGGCGCTGATCCACTCCCTGGCGGTCACGGAAAAACGCGGCGTGTTCAAGAGCTGGACGGTGTTGTTGGCGATTGCCGCGTTCTCTCTGAGCCTGCTCGGCACCTTCCTCGTGCGCTCCGGCGTGCTGACTTCGGTGCATGCCTTCGCGTCCGATCCGGCCCGCGGCGTGTTTATCCTGATCTTCCTGCTGTTCGTGGTCGGCGGCTCCCTGACCCTGTTCGCCCTGCGCGCCCCGGTGGTGAAGAGTCATGTCGGCTTTGGCCTGTGGTCGCGGGAAACCCTGCTGCTGGGCAATAACCTGATTCTGGTAGTCGCCGCATCGATGATCCTGCTCGGCACCCTCTACCCCATGGTGCTGGACGCCATGAGCGGGGCGAAGATGTCGGTCGGTCCACCGTACTTCAACGCTCTGTTCGTACCGTTGATGGCGCTGCTGATGCTGGTCATGGCAGTAGGCGTACTGGTGCGCTGGAAAGACACCCCGGTCAAATGGCTGGCCAGCATGCTCGCCCCGGTACTGGTCGGCACAGCCGTGCTCGCTGCCATCGCCGGTTTTGCCCTCGGCGATTTCCAGTGGGCGGTGCTGGCGACCTGTGCCCTGGCTGCCTGGGTGCTGCTGGCCGGCATCCGCGACCTGCTCGACAAGACCCGCCACAAGGGCCTGTTCAAGGGCATGCGCGGCCTGACCCGCAGCTACTGGGGCATGCAGCTGGCGCATATCGGTATCGCGGTGTGCGCTCTGGGTGTGGTCCTGTCCAGCCAGCACAGCGCCGAGCGCGATTTGCGCCTGGCCCCCGGCGACTCCACCGAGCTGGGCGGCTATAGGTTCGTCTTTGAAGGCGCCAAGCATTATCAAGGCCCCAACTTCACTTCGGATCGCGGCACCATTCGTGTGATGCGTGATGGTCAACCGGTCACCGTACTGCATCCGGAAAAGCGTTTGTACAGCGTCCAACAATCGATGATGACCGAGGCTGGTATCGACGGCGGTTTCACCCGCGACCTTTATGTGGCCATGGGTGAGCCTCTGGATAACGGCGCCTGGGCGGTGCGGGTGCACGTCAAGCCGTTCGTGCGCTGGATCTGGTTCGGTGGCCTGATCACCGCGCTGGGCGGGCTGCTCGCGGCTATGGACCGGCGTTATCGGGTCAAGGTCAAGAGCAAGGTTCGTGAAGCTCTGGGCCTGGCGGAGGTTGTGGCATGAAGCGCTGGATCATGCTGTTGCCACTGGCGCTGTTTCTTGGCGTGGCGTTGTTTCTTTATCGCGGCCTGTATCTTGACCCCGCCGAGTTGCCATCGGCGCTGATCGACAAGCCGTTCCCCGAGTTCTCCCTGCCTGCCGTGCAGAGCGACAAGCTCATGACCCGCGCCGACCTGCTGGGTAAACCGGCACTGGTCAATGTCTGGGGCACCTGGTGCGTGGCCTGTCGCGCCGAGCACCCGGTGCTCAACCGGCTGGCTCAGCAGGGTGTGGTGATCTATGGCGTCAACTATAAGGACGTCAACGCCGACGCCTTGAAGTGGCTCAAGGAGTTCCATGACCCGTATCTGCTCAACATCCGTGACGAAGACGGCAGCCTGGGCCTCAATCTGGGGGTCTACGGCGCACCGGAAACCTTTCTGATCGATAGCAAGGGCATCATCCGCTACAAACATGTCGGCGTGATCGACGACACGGTCTGGCGCGAACAATTGGCCAGCCGCTATCAGGCCCTGGTGGATGAAGCGAAATGATCAAGCGCCTGTTGACCGCTGCCGTCCTGAGCCTCGGGCTTGTCACGTTGGCCCACGCTGCCATCGATGCCTACACCTTCCGTGATGAGGCCGAACGCGCCCGTTACGCCGAGCTGACCAAGGAGCTGCGCTGCCCCAAGTGCCAGAACCAGGACATCGCCGACTCCAATGCGCCGATTGCCGCTGACTTGCGCCGCGAGATCTACCGCATGCTCGGCGAAGGCCAGAGCAATCAGCAGATCATCGATTTCATGGTCGACCGCTATGGCGATTTCGTTCGCTATAAACCGGCCCTGAGCGCCCGTACCTGGCTATTGTGGTTTGGACCGGCCGGGCTGCTGCTCGGCGGCGTGCTGGTGATTGCCATGATCGTCGCACGGCGCCGCAGCCAAGGCCGCAGGGATGTTGACGTTCTTTCTGACGAGGAGCGCGAGCGCCTCGCCCATCTGTTGGATAAAAATCGCGAATGACTGATTTCTGGCTGGCCGCCGGCCTGCTGTTGCTGGTGGCCCTGAGTTTCCTGTTGATCCCTGTCCTGCGTGGCCGTCGTGCCCAACGCGAGGAAGATCGCACCGCCCTTAACGTCGCCCTGTATCAGGAGCGTATCGCCGAGCTGCAAGGCCAACAGGCTGAAGGTGTACTGACCGAGGCGCAGCTGGAAAGCGGGCGTGCCGAAGCGGCCCGTGAACTGTTGGCCGATACCGAAGGCGCCGAGACTGCCCGCAGTTCGCGCCTGGGCAAGCCGCTGCCGCTGCTGGCAGCCGTGTTGGTGCCCGTGCTGGGCTTTGGCCTGTACCTGCATTTCGGCGCCAGCGACAAGGTCGAGCTGACCCGTGAATTCGCCCGGCCGCCGGCGTCCATCGGCGAAATGACCCAGCGCCTGGAGCGGGCGGTCAAGGCGCAGCCGGATTCTGCTGAAAGTGTCTACTTCCTCGCCCGCACCTATATGGCTCAAGACCGCCCGGCCGATGGCGCGGCGATGTTCGAGCGTGCCGTGGCCCTGGCCGGGCGTCAGCCTGAACTGCTCGGGCAATGGGCACAGGCGCTGTATTTCGCCGCCGACAAGAAATTCACGGCTCAAGTCCAGGCCCTTACCGATGAAGCGCTCAAGGCCGACCCACGGGAAGTCACCAGCCTCGGTCTGCTCGGTATCGCCGCCTTCGAGAGCGAGCGATACCAACAGGCAGTGGATTACTGGACTCGCCTGCTCGCCGTACTGCCGGCCAATGATCCATCGCGCTCGGCGCTGCAGGGCGGTATCGACCGTGCTGGCGAACGGCTGACTGCCAGTGGCGGCAAGGTAGCGGCGCCCGTTGCGGCCAAGACAGCTCTGATCAAGGTCCGCGTTGATCTGGCCCCGGAACTCAAGGCCAAAGTCGCGCCGGGAGACAGCGTATTCATCTTTGCCCGCGCCGTGTCCGGCCCTCCAGCGCCGCTGGCCGTCAAGCGCGTCACCGTGGCCGACCTGCCAGTGGACGTCGAACTGGGCGATGCCGATGCAATGATGCCGCAACTGAAACTGTCGAACTTTCCTGAAGTCCAACTTTTGGCGCGAGTATCCCGCGCGGGGCAACCGACTGCCGGTGAGTGGGTAGGGCGCAGCAAGCCGTTGGCCAGCAGCGTGACCGCCCTCCAGACATTGACCATCGATAGCCCGGATCAATAACCCGAATCCTGTGGGACCGGCTTTAGCCGGGAATAGGCCTTCCCGGCTAAAGCCGGTCCCACAGAGTTGCGCTGTGGTTTGAAAAGAGCCTTATCAATCCGACGACAAGAGAATCCACCATGTACCGCACCGCCCGTATCAGTTTGTTGGCCATGGTTATGGGATTAAGTGCCTGTGCGGTACAGCCCCAGGCGCCACGCAGCGAGCAGCCGATCCCGAGCTTGCCGTCCTCCCAGCCCAACACCCCACGCGGCACCACGCCACAAACCCCCGCAGCCCCGCAGAAAACTTCCAGCCACTTCGCCCCCCCTCCTGGCGGCCATAGCCACTGGGACGAGCGCCTGGGCGTGCACGTACTGGATAATGCGAGCAACACCTTCTACCGCCAGCGTACCTACTACCGCTGGGACAACGGCTGGACCTGGGCCCTGAGCCCCGACGGCCCGTGGCAAGCCACCGACGGGCACGGCGTGCCACCGGGGTTGAGTCGTCAGTTCGGGAATTGAATGGGGACGCTGGATATTGGGCCATCATAATGCCCCGACACTTCTATTGAAAAATCTTTTGATGGACAGACTAAACGCCACTTATAAATTTCGCTTTTATCGATTTTAGATAACTTGACTGATTCTTAAAGCTGCTGGCAATTAAAGCACTTTATAAGTATTTGCCAGCCGAGTAAAAGGAATAAGCCTCGTTTTTTAATAGGGAATAAATATCAAGGCGCGCTTTTTTCGGATCTCGGAAGGCGGGGGGTGTTGCTATACTTTAGAGGTGGGTCGTGGGTGGGTTGGTTTTTTAAGAGGATTTTTATCATGGGCAAGAATAGTGAAGCTAAGTATGCGCCAATTAAAGAAGTAGTAGAGCTGCCTTTCAAGTCAATTGTCTACTCTGTCTCTCAGTTGGTTCGGGGCTCCGATGGTGCGTTATATGCGGCATTTGTATCTGACGAGATGGTTGATTCAAAGACGCCCCGTGATCTCGCGGTGATTGCGCGTTTGGGGCGAGATAATAGGCCCGATCTCGGTTTTGGTGTGCGGGGATTTGCGCAGGTCAATCTGGGTAATCATCTTCGATCCAGTATTATGGCTCAGGCGATGGCGGTGCAGGAAGATGGAAGTGTTATTGTGCTGGGGCGTGGACTTGATCAGTTTCTGGTCGTGCTTGCGAAGTTTACCTCCAATGGCAATCTGGATGAGCAGTTCGGTGATGCGGGGATCATTGTGCATCGTTTGGACGTCAACGCCTTAAAAGTGGATGGCATGGATCAAGCGAGTGTCGAGGACGACAAACTTAACGCCCAGAGTTCGAGTTCAAATTCGCAGTTGATCTCACTCGCTTCCAATGCGCTTCTTTACATTGGGCGTGCTACGCAAGGCAAGGAGTTCATCGCTCGGTTTACACCCGATGGAAATCTGGACATGAGGTTTGGTGATGATGGTATCGCCATGGTCGAAGCGCCAAACTCTAATAGAAATTCTTTGATTTTGGAGGCCGTCAGGGAGTTCGCTGACGGCAGGATATTTGTCAGTGGTGGTTTCTATGACGTCTTCTCCAGCCGGTATTTTGGTCTGGTTGCACGCTACTCTCAGGACGGGGAGGTCGATGAGACATTTGGTACTGATGGATTTTTATTGATTGCACCTCCTGATAGCGTCTCAGGTGTGGGATTAGGTTATTTCAGGGTTGAAAGTATTTCAGAGGGGCCTGAGTCATCAATTGTCTGTGCGTTAAATGTGATTGTGAGCGAGCCGCTTACTATGCCAACACTCATTACCTATCTTGATGAGCGTGGCGTGCCCGTACCCTCATTTAATAAGAGTGACCCTGTTTTGTTTAGTGTGGTAGGTCACCGTCTGGATCGTTTTAAAGATGTTGTAGTGCGAGGTGATAATAAACTCGATAGTAAGATTGTGGCAGTGGGTGATTGGCACGCAGGTGACCGGCCAGAAAGTGGGTGCCTGGTAGCACGTTTCAATTCCGATGGGGCAAGAGACACTTCCTTTAATAATACGGGATGGACCGATTCTCCTGCCGGGTTGCTCGTAAACATGATTATGGATAAGCACTCAATCACCGCACTGGGTTACGATCAACATTTAGGTAAAGGTTTAGTAGTTGTCATCAATAGTTAGGTAGGTGGCGGGATATTCTCGCAGCGCACTGTTCTATGGAGTAAACTTCAGGGAGGCAAAACTTAGAGACTGCCGCCTCGAATGTAATGCTGCTTTGGGCTATTTCCCCGGATAAATCTGATCAAACACCCCGCCATCAACAAGGTGGGTCTTCTGCACCGTGCGCCAGTCGCCAAAGGTTTTCTCTATTGAGAGGAAGTCGACGTTCTGGAAACGGTCGCTGAACTTGGCCCCTCGAAGTGCTAAAGACCGGCTGATCTGTCCAGTATAGGGGAGGTTTAATAATACGCACGCCGCTGGTACTCAGCATTTTTCGCTATGGGTGATCTGTTTTTTATGCTGTTTCTTTGTTGTGTTTTGGATTTAAACAGGATTGGCTATATCTCCAATAAATATAGGTCTAGTCGTTGTGTTCTTTGATCAAAAGCATTTCTATTGCTAGGATTAAATTGATCGGGTGGTTGTTCGAGTCGTAATTATACTGGCACATGAGGAATAGGATATGAAGCGCAATGAAGCAGGTGGTGTTATTAGGAATATATTTGAACTGCCTTTCAAATTTCCCGCTCAGCTCCCAAATAATCAGGTGGTTCGGCATACTGATGGGATGCTGTATGTTGCTTTTGCAGCTGACGATAATTCAACGTTGCCAACCACGACGGTGAGGTTCGTCGTGGTCGCCCGTTTGGGTAGGGATTATAGGCTCGATCTAAGCTATGGTACTGGCGGGTTCGCTCAAGTGCCGCTGGGAGATGTATTTAAAGATGGCGCCCCCTTACTGGGTATGGCGGTACAGCCGGATGGTAGCGTTACTGTCTTGGCCAGGTACCTTTACAGCTGGACAACGGTCGCATTAACACGGTTTAAACCCGATGGTAGTCAGGATGAAGATTTTGGAGAGGGGGGGTGGTTATACATCATCTGGATGCTGATCAAGAGAGTGTCGGCACTGCCAGTCAGGTGGATATCGAAGATGATCAATCAACAAGCCAGGGAATGGCTTCTAGTATGCAATTTACCTCTTTGGCTTATGGCGTAATTTTTTATGGCGTTGCACCTGTTGCTAATAAAGGATTAATTGCGAAGTTTATGCCGGATGGGAAGCTGGATACAAGTTTCGGTAGCGATGGCATTGCAGTATATATCCCGCCGACAGGCCACTCACTGAGTATTTCTTCTGTCACGGCGCTTTCTGATGGTGATATTGTTCTCGGTGGGTACTTGGATGATACCGTTAATTCGATACGTGTGGGTTTGGTAGTGAAATACTCCAAAGCTGGGGTGGTTGATAGCACATTTGGTGTGGATGGCAGTGTTTTGATTAACTCTTCGGAAGAGTTGGGCCTATTTGGGGTTGTATGTAGACGGATAGCGGAGGGGCCGGATTTTTCCCTCGCCTGTGCATGTGGGCTAACAGGAGTAGGCGCATTGATTGTCTACCTTGATAAGAACGGGGAGGCGATTAAATCTTTCAATAATGGCAAACCTGTCTTGTTTAGCGTGCTCGGCCACTCTTCTGATAAATTCAATGCTATTGCCGTGCAGGGCGAGAGTCTAACCACTTGTAAAATTGTAGCGGCTGGTGGCGCTGAATTATCGACAGAGCAAGAGGCAGGGAAAAGTTTCCTTGTGGCGCGATTCAATGCCGATGGCTCGAGAGATACTTCTTTTGCAGGAAGCGGTTGGGTCGTTTCGCCGCCCAGACCTTCCGTTTTAGAAGAACTTAGTTCAATGGTGCTGGACGAGCGGACAATTGTTGCATCGGGTTATTACGGCGGTGGGCGGAGTATAGTGGTGATGGTGGTTGCTAATTAATTGGTCGGTAATCTGTTATTCAGTGTGGATTTTCACGGTTCGTTGATCCCATAAAAAACGGCAACCTTATCCGGCTGCCGTTTTGAACGGCCTGCTGCTATATCACTTCCCCGGATAAATCTGATCAAACACCCCACCATCAACAAAGTGGGTCTTCTGCACCGTACGCCAGTCGCCAAAGGTTTTCTCTACCGAGAGGAAGTCAACTTTCGGGAAGCGGTCGGTGTATTTCGCCAGCACGGCCGGGTCGCGTGGGCGCAGGTAGTTCTTCGCAGCGATTTCCTGACCTTCTGATGACCAGAGGTACTTCAGGTAGTCTTCGGCCAGAGCACGGCTGCCTTTCTTGTCAACCACGGTATCGACCACAGAGACCGGTGGCTCGGCTTCGGCGATATATCACCGAGCAGAGAGGTAGGTGTAGTACTCATTACCGTAGTTAGTCTGGGTTGCTACCAGCCCTTTCTTTACACGACCGGCGGCTACAGGCTATTGTGAAGTTGATATACCACGGCAATTGATTCGCCGCCATTTAACTTCTATTGAATCTACTTTCGAATTTTAAGTGATGTTCGGCTTAAGCCGGTTGTGGGTTATCGAGAATTGATCTTAAGGGAGGTTTTCCTGAAGTTATTCAGGGGCTATTATTGTGATGGGATTGTTCATTAGTTTGCGTGTAGGAGTGAGCTGTGCGCATGTGATAGTGTTTTTTAAAAGGAGTTTTATCATGAGTTCGTCTGATGGAAAAAGCGCATCGGGGCAGATTATAAAGATATTGGAAGTGCCATATGAACGCGCTGTTAATGCTGTGTACGGTATGGCTCGGGACTCAAAGGGTAGGTTGTATGTGGCTTTTTCGGGTGCCATAGAAGGGCATAAGCCTCCTCTCTACAGGGCCGTAGTTACCCGTCTGGATGCGAACAATAACCTCGATAAAAATTATGGAGATTTGGGGTTTGCGACAGTCGATTTTTTCGATATCTTGGGTCTAGGGACTCAGAGTATGGTGGTGCAAGAAGAGGGTAGTGTTGTTCTGATAGCTCATGACCCTGGTCCCCGCCGGGCAGTGGCGGGGTTAGTAAAGTTTGATACCAATGGTCATCTGGATCAGACTTTCGGAGATGGCGGAACCGTTGTACATCGCCTGCGGGAGTTTTCAGGGGATACAGAGCCTGTCACTTATACGAATATTGAACAAGATGACTCGCAGAATTCACGCTTGGCATCAACCGGACATCTGCTTTCGCTGCCCTCGGGTGCACTTATATACTGCGACGAATTTACTTCTCCAAAGGGTGAGAATTTACTCGCTATAGCGAAGTTCACATCGAATGGCAGCCTGGATGGAGCCTTTGGTCAGAACGGGGTAGCAGAAATATCACCCCCTCACGAGGAAGTGAGAGCACTGCAGGCGAGCACAATCGCCGAACTGTCCGATGGTAGAATTGTAGTGTGTGGTTCGGCCTATCTTGTCATTTCCCCCGATGTTTTAACGGTGCAAGGCTGGATTTGCAGATGTTCGCCCGAGGGGGACCTTGACAACACGTTCGGCGATCAGGGCCACTTGATACTTGAATTTCCGGAAGGCGTTTCAAATAAAACAAGTGTTCGATGCGAGGCGGTAGCACAAGGGCCCGATTTTTCTCTTGCTTGTGTGGCGACGCTCACTTTGGTTGAATCAGATGCTCCTCTAAATATTTATTCGCAGATTTCTTATCTCGATCAAAGTGGTGCCGATGCGTATTCATTCAATGCGGGTAAGCCAGTCATCTTCGATGTGATCGGCCATAACGTCGATTTCCTGTCTGCGGTAGCAGTCAGTTCGGATAATAAGATTGTGGTCGCAGGACAATGTATTACCTATGCTGACACTTCGGTGTCGCACGACATGCTGGTAGCGCGATTTAATTTTGATGGCTCGAGAGATACGTCTTTTGCGGGGCAGGGATGGCTCGCTGAGAGCTATAAAGGAGGTGGAAATCGGCTCGGATTCATCATGCTAGGAAAACAATCAATTGTGGTATTAGGTGAAAATCGAAGCGCCGCGATCATTATGATTGTTAGAGCCTGAGCGATTTGCTGTGCATGGACATTAACGTAGACGCGCTTTTATTTTAATCTCACCCATGGCAAGACGGCAATCTGAATATCAACAGATTACCGTCTTGTTTTTTATCGATTAAATCACTTCCCCGGATAAATCTGATCAAACACCCCGCCATCGACAAAGTGGGTCTTCTGCACCGTACGCCAGTCGCCGAAGGTTTTCTCTACCGAGAGGAAGTCAACTTTCGGGAAGCGGTCGGTGTATTTCGCCAGAACGGCCGGGTCGCGTGGGCGCAGGTAGTTCTTCGCAGCGATTTCCTGACCTTCAGGAGACCAGAGGTACTTCAGGTAGTCTTCGGCCAGAATACGGCTGCCTTTCTTGTCGACCACGGTATCGACCACAGAGACCGGCGGCTCGGCTTCGGCGGAAACGCTTGGGTAGACCACTTCGAACTGATCGCGGCCGAACTCGCGGGCGATCATTTCAGCTTCGTTTTCGAAGGTGATCAGCACGTCGCCGATATGGTTGGTCATGAAGGTCGTGGTTGCGCCGCGGCCGCCGGTATCCAGTACCGGAACGTGCTTGAACAGTTCGCCGACGAATTTCTTCGCCGCCGCTTCGTCACCGCCATTCTTCAGGGTGTAGCCCCATGCGGACAGGTAGGTGTAGCGGCCGTTGCCCGAGGTTTTCGGGTTTGGCACTACCACTTCAACGCCGTCCTTGACCAGGTCGGACCAGTCTTTCAAGGCTTTCGGGTTGCCCTTGCGCACGATAAATACGGTGGCCGAGGTGAATGGCGCGCTGTTGTTCGGCAGGCGCGTAACCCAGTTGTCCGGCACCAGCTTGCCGTTGTCGGCCAGGGCGTTGATATCGGTGGCCATGTTCATGGTGATGACATCAGCCGGCAGACCGTCGATCACCGAGCGCGCTTGCTTGCTCGAACCGCCAAACGACATCTGGACCGCGACGTTTTCCTTGTGCTCGACTTCCCAGTGTTTCTGGAAGGCGGCGTTGTAGTCCTTGTAGAAGTCGCGCATCACGTCGTAGGAGACGTTAAGCAGGGTAGGGGCAGCCATGGCGGCGCTGCTCAGGGCGATGCCTGCGGCCAGTAGCGAGGCGGCGAAGAGTTTTTTCACTGCGCATTCCTTTGGTTGGAGAGTTGAATATTTTTATGGGTGCTGCGCCATAGAGCAGCAAACACAGACATCCTGTGGGACCGGCTTTAGCCGGGAAGACATATTCCCGGCTAAAGCCGGTCCCACAGAACAATTGTGCGGGTGATAGCCGAATGCCGCGACTATAGCCGGACTGTAATAGGCCTTTAAAGATTAAAAGCGTATTTGCTTATGCTTTCTTTGCCGGCCCCGGGAACAGCGCATTCCCGCAGCGCGAGCAGAATGCGGCGTCATGTTCATGGCTGTTTTTGGTACAGACCGGGCAGTCGCGTTGCAACTGGTCGCCGCGCATGGCATTGGCCAGTTCGGCGGTGAAGATGCCGGTGGGTACGGCGATGATCGAGTAGCCGGTGATCATCACCAGAGACGAGAGCATTTGCCCCAGAGTGGTCTTGGGCACGATATCGCCGAAGCCCACGGTGGTCAGGGTGACGATGGCCCAGTAGATGCCCATGGGAATACTGGTAAAGCCGTGTTCAGGGCCTTCGATCACGTACATCAGGGTGCCGAACACCACCACCAGGGTCGAGACCGAGACCAGAAAGACGATGATTTTCTGCTTACTGCCGCGCAGGGCTGACAGCAGGTAATTGGCCTGTTTCAAGTAAGGCCCAAGCTTGAGTACCCGAAAGATACGCAGCATGCGGATGATGCGCACGATCAGCAGGTATTGGGCGTCGCTGTAATAGATGGCGAGGATGCCCGGCACGATGGCCAGCAGGTCGACCAGGCCATAGAAGCTGAAGGCGTATTGCAGAGGCCTGGGCGAGCAGTACAGGCGCAGGGCGTATTCGATAGCGAATACTGCCGTAAAGCCCCATTCGATCCAGGCCAGTTGGTCGGCGTAGTTACGATGGACCGACTCGATGCTGTCGATAATGACGACAAACAGGCTGCACAGGATGATGACCAGCAACGCCTGGTCAAAGCGTCGTCCGGCAGGGGTGTCGGTCTGGAAAATGACGATGCGCAGTTGCTCGCGCCGACTGAGGTTGTTGTCCATGAAGTTATGTCCCCAGTGAAGAGGGCCCGAGCCTGAGGGATTGCGCTTGCCAACGCAACCCTGAGGCCCGGCCTGGGGGAAGTGAACTCAGACCTTGAACTGGCGCAGCAGGCTGTTCAATTGCTCGCTGAGGTCCTTGAGGTGCAGGCTTGCGGTGCTGGACTGCTCGGCGGCCAGGGCGGTGCTTTGCGACAGCTGGGCGGCCTGGGTCACGTTCTGATTGATGTCCTCGACCACATGGGACTGCTCCAGGGTCGCACTGGCGATAGACGTATTGAGGCTGTTGAGGTTGCGCAGGACCTGGATGATCGAGCCCAGGCTTTGCCCGGCCAGGTTGGCTTGTTCGATGGTCAGTTGCGAGGAACGGCTGCTGTCGCCGATGACTTTCACTGCTGCGTTGGAGTGGGTCTGCAGGCGCTCGATCATGCCCTGGATTTCCGCCGTGGACTTCTGTGTGCGCTGGGCCAGCAGGCGGACTTCGTCGGCGACCACGGCAAAGCCGCGGCCTTGCTCACCGGCCCGGGCCGCCTCGATGGCAGCGTTGAGGGCCAACAGGTTGGTCTGTTCGGCAATCGAGCTGATCACTTCAAGGACGCCGCCGATCTGGGTGCTTTCGCTGGACAGGGTGCGGATCACTTCCACGGCCTGCTCGATGGTGCCGGACAGGTGGTCGATCTGGCGCAGGCTGCTGTCGATATTGACCTGGCCCTGATTGGCCTGGGCTTCGGCATCGCGCATTTCCTTGGCGGCATGCTCGGCGTTTTTCGCCACGTCCTGCACGCCATAGGTCACTTCGTTGACGGCGGTGGCCACCAGATCCATTTGCTGGGACTGCTGCTGACTGCGGCTCAGGGCCTGGGCGGAATCATTGCCCATGGCGCTGGAGGCCTGGCCGAGGCTGGTCGCTGATTGTTGCAACTGGTTGATGACCCCGCGCAGCTTGGCGGTGAAGTCGTTGAAGTGTCTGGCCAACTGGCTGACTTCGTCGCTGCCGTGGGTGTCCAGGGCACGGGTCAGATCGCTCTCGCCGCTGGCGATATTGGCCATGGCGCCCACCGTGACCTGCAACGGCTTGACGATGCTGCGGGCGATCATTACCACCAACAGGCCCATGAACAGCATGATCACCGCACTGACCAGCGCGGCATACATCATCTGTTGGCGGAACTCGGCGACCACGTCATCGACATACACGCCCGAGCCGAGGATCCAGCCCCAGGGCGCGAACAATTGTACGTAGGAAGTCTTCTGCACCGGTTCGCTGGCGCCGGGCTTGGGCCAGCGATAGTTGACCGGGCCGGCGCCCTTGCTCTTGGCCACGGCGGCGATTTCATTGAATACCGCGAAACCATCCGGGTCGCGGATGGCGGAAAGATCCTGGCCTTCGAGCTTGGCGTTGACCGGGTGCATGATCATCACCGGGCGCAGATCGTTGATCCAGAAATAGTCGGTCTGGTTGTAACGCAGCCCGCGAATCACGCTCAGAGCCTGTTGCTGGGCCTGTTCACGAGTCAGGGTGCCAGCCTTTTCCAGGCCGTTGTAGTAGTCGAGAACCCCGCTGGCCGCCTGCACCAAGTGCATGGTTTTCTGCGCCTTGGCCTCATAAAGGTCGGTATGCACCTGCTTGAGCATCACGGCGGCGAGGGTGAACAGCATCAGCAACGATACGATGAGAATCAGCCACAGACGACGGCTGATGGAGAAGTTGCGCATGGTCATGATCGCGGCCTCGTAGTGTTTTTATTGGGGCTTTAAAGGCTTTCGGCTATCACACTACAAATCTGAGAGTGATGTGAGATTTTTCTTTCTAGAGCGTAGGCGTATATGGCTAAAGTCTTACACGACGAGAGGGTGTTTCGCGCTATTGCCATTTTTTCGGATAGCGGTAAGATTGGATCCAACAACCGCAGCCAAGGAAGCGCTGCGGGATCAAGGACGATCGACCATTGTCAGGACGGCAGCCGACAGGATGTTGGATGGTCACACCAAAACCCGCTTCGGCGGGTTTTTTTATGGGTGCGTGAATGTCTCGGAGTGTGGGACCGGCTTTAGCCGGGAAGACCTGGGTCCGAACGACGAAGAGGTATCGTCGTGCTGGCCTCTTCCCGGCTGAAGCCGGTCCCACAGTCATGTGCAGTATCAGGAATGATCCAGCTCACACCCCTTGAGCACCAGCCGGATGATGGTCTGGGTCGCGGCTTCGTAGTCGCTGTCGTCGAGCTTGTCCTTGCCGGTGACGCTGGAGATCTGCCAGTCGAAGTCGGCGTAGGTCTGGGTCGCGGCCCAGATGCTGAACATCAGGTGATGAGGGTCAATGGGGGCGATCTGGCCGCTGTCGATCCAGGCCTGGATGCAGTCGATATTGTGCTTGGCCTGGCCGTTGAGCTGCTGCACCTGCTCAGGCGTCAGGTGCGGTGCGCCGTGCATGATTTCGCTGGCGAAGACCTTGGAGGCAAAGGGCAGGTCGCGGGAAATGCGGATCTTGGAGCGGATATAGGCGCTCAGGACCTCGGCCGGGACGCCGTCGCGATTGAACGGTGTGGAGGCGCGCAGAATCGGTTCGATGATGCTTTCCAGCACCTCGCGATAAAGGTTTTCCTTGGACTTGAAGTAGTAATAGACGTTGGGCTTGGGCAGCCCGGCCTTGATCGCGATATCGCTGGTCTTGCTGGCAGCGAAGCCTTTGTCGGCAAATTCCTCGCTGGCTGCGCGCAGGATCAGCTCTTTGTTGCGCTCGCGAATACTGCTCATAAACCCGTTGATTCCTTGCCGGCCCGGCGGTTGCGAATGGTAGCACCGGCTTCCAGCGCCGCTCAAGGCAGGTGCACCCGCGCGCCGCTACTGGCATATTGATGTCGCTGGTGGACGAACGACGAGGACCCCCGCCTATATGAACAGCCCTTTGTTTTCCAGCGTAGTGGCCTACGCCCAGCAATGTGAGCGGCAACTGGTGGAGATCCTCCATCTGCGCCCCGGCCTGGACCGGCGCCAGGTCGCGACCTGGGTCGATGAGCAGAGCCACGCGCGCACTGATCGTGATCCCCTGGACCTGCTGCGCTCGATCAACGCTCAAGTCCGGGCGGGCAAGCCTTTGCCCTGGGAAGACCGGTAACTCTTGTCGTAACCCGATAAACCCCCTTGCGATTCGCGGGCGGACCCGGCATTATCCTATAAGATTACGATCATAATCCAATTGGTCGCCAACCTATTCGCCACCCATTCCAGCAGGGGCAACATCATGCAAGTCAAAGACTCCATCGCTTTCGTCACCGGCGCCAACCGCGGTATCGGCCTGGCCTTCGCCCAGGAGCTGCTCGCCCGTGGGGCAAAAAAGGTCTATGCCGGCGTACGTAACCCTGAGAGCGTCGACATTCCGGGCGTGGTAGCGGTCAAGCTCGACGTGACCGACGACGCCTCGGTAGCCGCAGCCGTTGCCCAGTGCGGCGATGTCACGCTGCTGGTCAATAACGCCGGTATCGCCGGCGTCCGGGAGAACTCCCTGGATGCGGCGGTGATCGAGGATTCACGGCGCTTCTTCGAAACCAACTACTACGGCGTGATCCGCATGAGCCAGGGCTTTGTTCCGGTGCTGGAGGCCAATGGCGGCGGGGCCATTGTCAATGTGTTGTCCAACGCGACCTGGGTATCGCTGCCGATCCTCACTGCCTATTGTGCGAGCAAGTCAGCCGCCTGGAGTTTCACCAACGCCCTGCGCATGGACATTCGCGAGAAAGCCATCCAGGTGCTGGGTCTGCATGTGGGCTTCGTCGATACCGACCTGACCCACGGCCTCGATGCGCCGAAGGTTTCCCCGCAGTCCGTGGCCATTGAAACCCTCGACGCCCTGGAAGCGGGCAAGGAAGAAGTGTTCGCCGACGAAGGCACCAAACAGCTCCAGGCCGGTCTGGCGCACTCGCCGTACCTGTTCCTGCCTGAATCCGCTTAACGCTCGGCTGTCTTGGCGCCCCCTGCGGGCGCCAGGCGCTCACGCAGGGTGTCGTAGAGCCAGTTGAACATCAGCGTATAAGGCAAGAACAGCAACAGCAGGCCGATATCCAGCAACAGCGCATCCCACAGGCTGATCGACAGCCACCACGCCGCCAGCGGCACCACCACCAGCACCAATACCCCCTCGAACGCCAAGGCATGCAGCACGCGCAGGCCCATGGACATGGCCAGTTGCAGCCGCGCCCGCAAGCGGTCGAACAGGCTGTTGAACAGCATATTCCAGAGCATGGCAGCAGTTGACACCATCACCGTCATGGCGCCCATGCGGCTTAATGAATGGTCCATGAGCCAGGCGAGCAATGGCGCGAACAGCAGCACGCCGATGATCTCGAACAGCAGGGCATGGAAGGCGCGTTCTTTGAGGGATTTCCCCTTGGCAGGCATGACAGGTTTTCTCTTGGTGCGAAACAGGCCTGCATTGTCATCGGTCCTTGCGTTACAGTGAAAATAGTCTCCATCGGAAAAACCGATATATGAATTACTCCCCCGAAGCGCTTGAGGCGTTTGCCCAGACCGTTGCCCTGGGTTCTTTCAGCGCGGCGGCGCGGCGTCTGGGCAAGAGCCAGTCCACCGTCAGCGAAGCCATTGCCCGCCTGGAAATCGATCTGGGCCTGGAGCTTTTCGATCGATCCGCCCGGCACCCGGTGCTGACCGAAGCGGGCAGGGCGATGCTCGGTCGTATCGAGGATGTGCTGGCTGCCTCGGACAAACTGCGCCGCGCCGCCGGGCGTCTGGCCGAGGGCATGGAGCCGCGCCTGACCCTGGTGCTGTCCGATGCCAACCCCTTTACCGACTTCGAAGCGCGCATGAGCGAACTGGACGAGCGCTTTCCCGAGCTGGAGCTGGAATGTGTGTTTGCCGAGCACGGCGATGCGATCAACCTGATCCAGTCGGGGCGCGCTTCCCTGGGGCTGCTGTCGGCCCAGGCCAGTTATCCGCCGGAAGTGGGGTACGCGACCATTTCTGAGCGCGCAGACTTCGGCCTGTTCGTCGGTCATAAACATCCTCTGGCGGCGGAAGTAGCGGTGGATTATCAGAAACTGGCGGGTTATCGCGCCCTGCGCCTGAATACTCTGGTCGACCAGGGGGTGCCCACCGACGACCTGCCCACCAGCGGCCATCGCAGCTGGTCGGCGCCCAATTATCTGTTGTTGATGGATATGGCAGCGTTCGGCTTCGGCTGGTCGGCTTTGCCGCGCTGGCTGGTCTCGGGGTATGCGGGCGGGCGGCTTAAGGAACTCGACGTCCCCGGCTGGCCGCGCAGCTCGGCGGTGGACGTGATCTGGTCTCGCCAGCGCAGCCTGGGGCCGGCGGGAACCTGGTTGCTGGATACCTTTATTCGGCATAGAGGGGAGTGATGTTGGCGACTATCCTGGCTTGAATTGGGGTTTTGTGGGACCGGCTTCAGCCGGGAAGGCAATGGCTCTGACACCGAAGATGTTGTGCCTGTACCGGCCCTTTCCCGGCTAAAGCCGGTCCCACAGGGGGAGCGTAAAGTGTGAGGTCCAAGTTTTAGATACGGAAGGTATTGACCAGTTGCTGCAACCGCTTCGACTGATCTTCCAGTTCGGTACACGCCTGCAACGTCGACTTGAGGTTGCCGACCATGGCCTGGTTCAGGTCGGTGATATGGCTGATATCCCGGTCCAGGTTATCCACCACTGAGGTCTGTTCTTCCGTTGCTGCGGCCATGGAGACGTTGATCTCGTTCATCTCGCCGATCCCTGCCAGCACGCTGTTCAGGCGTTCCCCGGCCAGGTGCGCGGTCTTGACGTTGTCATCGCTGTGGCGCTGGCTGGCGAGCATGGCGGTGACCGCACTGCTGGCACCGACCTGCAATTCCTCGATCATGCTCTGGATTTCATTGGCCGACTGTTGGGTGCGCTGGGCCAGGCTGCGTACTTCATCGGAGACCACGGCAAAGCCGCGTCCGGCGTCCCCGGCCCTTGCTGCTTCGATGGCGGCGTTGAGGGCCAGCAGATTGGTCTGGTCGGAAATCCCCTTGATCACATCGAGGATACGGCCGATGCGCAGGGTCTTGTCGTTGAGACTCTCGATGTCCTGGCGGGTGCTGATCACCTGGGATGACAGCTGCGACATCGCCAGCAGGCTGCGCTCGACCACTTGCCGACCATGCTCGGTCTGCTCCCGGGCATCGGCGGCGCGGTGCGAGGCATGGGCGGCGTTCTGGGCGATTTCCTGGGCGGCGGCGCCCAACTGATTGATTGCCGTGGCGACGTTATGGGTCAGGGCGGCCTGGGCGTCGGAGCTGTCCAGTGACGAGTGCGACGCCTGGCTGACGCGGGTGGCGAGGGCGGTCACCTGGCTGCTGGAAGTCAGCACCTGGCCGATGGACTGCTGGATGCGCTCGACAAAACGGTTGAAGGATTGGGCCAGTACGCCGAACTCATCTCTGGACTGGCTGTTCAGGCGTTGAGTCAGATCGCCTTCACCTTCGGCAATGGATTCCATGGCCTTGCCCATGCTGTGCAGCGGGCGCAGCAGCGCCTGAATCAGCAGGCCGAGCAAGGCCAGGGTGACCAGCACGGCGACGATAGTTGCTATCAGCGCCGAGCGACGGAATTCATGCAGCGCGGCGTAGGCTTTGTCTTTATCCACGGACAGACCGATCGACCACTTCACCGATGGCAGCCCACCGATCGGCGTGAAGGTGATGATGCGGGTGGCGCCGTTTTCCTCGACTTCGCTGAAGTCGCTGCTGATCGTCGGAGCGCCATTGGGGAAGGCCTGGGCCAGGGTCTTGGTCACCAGGGTCTTGTCCGGGTGCACCAGAATCTTGCCGTCGGCACTGACCAGGAACGCATAGCCGATACCGTTGAGGTCTACGGCGTTGATGATCCTGGCCAGTTGCTCCAGGCTCAGGTTGGCGCCCAACACCCCGGCGACCTGGCCCTTGGCGTTGATCGGCACCGCCTCGGTCATCACCAGATAATCCGTGCCTGCGCCGATATAGGGTTCGGTCAACGCCGGCTTGAGGCTCTGGGCGGCCTCCTTGTACCAGGGGCGCTGGCGGGCATCGAAGCCATCGGGCATGACCCGCTGCGGGCGAATGACAAAGCGCCCGTCAGCCAGGCCGACATAGCTGGCAACAAAGGTTGAGGTGACGATGTCCTGCTCCAGCAGGCGCGCAATGTTCTCCGGCGTTGGCTCAGCGGTCATGCTTTCGGCCACGCCCTGCAACAACAGAATCCGCCCCGACAGCCAGCTCTCGATATTGATGCCCAACACTTTGCCCATTCCCTGCAAGTTGCGTTGTAGCGCCTCGCGGGTACTGGTGCTCTGGCGATAGTCGTTGAACAGGGCAAAGGATAGAAACACCACGACTACGATCAGGCAGGCGCCGAACAGAATCTTGTGGCCGAATTTTAGTGACATGCGCATGACGCCTCCCGTGATCAATGCTGGCAAACCCGACTTGCAGGTTTAATGAGGCGCCGGGCTTTGTCGAACGAGAAAAAAGACGGGGCGGGCATTGGTTTTTTTTGTGGGCAGTGATGGGGCGCGGGAGTGCTGCTTCTATCTATAAGGTGCGCCAATCAGGTGCGGCTGGTGAGCTTTATGTGGGAGCGTGGCTTGCCCGCGAAGAGGTCCGACGGTTCGATACCTATCTGTGCCTTAAACATCGCTTCGCGGGCAAGCCTCGCTCCAACGCAACAGCAGGCCTGCGTTTTCCCTAGAGCACATCCAACACATAAGGCACTGCCCCGCGCGGTGATTCGGCGTGGAATTCCTCGACCACTTCCCGGGTCAGGCTGACGATATCTTCCACCAACTCCATCCCCGCGCCACTGCGCCAGCTGGCGACGATGTCCATCACCGAGGGCAGGGCGATGTCGTTGAGCAGGGTCAGTGCACCCTGGGCCAGTTCACCGCGCACCAGTTGCGCGGGCATGGCGCCGATGCCGAAGCCGTCCCGTACCAGGCGGGTGATGGCCGAGGCCGAGTTCACGCAGTTGATTCGCGGGTTGATGATATTGGCATTGTGCAGCAGGTTGAGGATGTCCTGATGGGGTCGCGAGTTGCGCGAGAAAGTGACGATGCGCTCCTGGGACAGCTCTTCCAGTGACTCGTAAGTACGGTCGTACGGTGAGCCGGTCGGCACCACCCAGTGCATCGGATAGCGGATCAGCACGGCATTGCGCACGCTGTCGAAGCGCAACATGTCGGTCTGGAAAATGATGTCCTGGTAACCCTTTTCCAGCTGCGCACAGAGGTTGCTGGCGGTGTCGGCGGTCAGCTCGATCTCCAGTAGCGGGTAACACTTCATCAAGCGTGTTACCAACGGGCTGAGCCAAGTGTGTATGACCGTATCCATTGCCCCGATGCGTATCCGCCCGCGCACCTGGCGTGGATCCTTGATCGCCGCCTTCATGCTTTGCATCGTATCCATCATGTGTTCGGCGTACTCCAGCACCCGCTGCCCCTCGGGTGTCAGGGACACACCCTTGGAGTCGCGCACGAACAGGCGCACGCCCATTTCGTCCTCCAGGGCGGCGATACGGCTGGAAATCGACGCCTGGGTGCTGAAGAGTTTTTCCGCCGTCAGCCGGAAGCTTTTCAGGCGCGCGACCCAGACGAATGTTTCCAGAAATTTAAGGTTCAACGGGGGATTCCTGCTTCAAAAGGCCCATGCATATCCATAGGAAATTGCAGGTTATATGCCAGACAGTGAAAAGAAATTCTTATGAGGCATAGCGGTTTTTTCCCGTTGGACGCAAAACGCCAGCTTGCCGAAAGATTGGCCCCGACGAGAGAGGTCACCCCCACAGCGATTGTTGATGGGGACAGGCCTTCGGGGTGACGGCTCCTTGTGCCGCGCCATTTCAATAACAAATGCGCTCTGCCAGCAGACGGCCCAACGCCGCTGTGCGCTCAAGGGGAGGCTGTAAATGTACGACCAAAAACTCAAGGTTTTCTGTGCGCTTGCACTGGGTACCAGCACATTGGGCTACGGCCTGCAGGCCCAGGCGGATTTTCTCGCCGACAGCAAAGGCGAACTGGAAGCGCGCAACTTCTACTTCAACCGTGACTTCCGCCAGAGCGGCGCCCGGGACAAGGCTGAAGAGTGGGCACAGGGCTTCCTGCTGCGCCTGCAATCGGGCTACACCGCCGGCACCGTCGGTTTCGGCCTGGACGCCCTGGGCATGGTCGGCCTCAAGCTCGACTCCGGTTCGGGTACGGCAGGCACCGGCCTGTTGCCTGCGGATCTGTCTTCCGGCGGTTCCCAGGATGACTACGCCAAGCTGGGCCTGACCGCCAAGGCCAAGATCTCCAAGACTGAACTGAAAGTCGGCACGCTGTTCTTCCGCGATCCGGTGGTGTCGTCCAACGATACCCGCCTGTTGCCGCAGACCTTCCGCGGCGGCCTGGTCACTTCTCAGGACCTGACCAACTTCAAGTTCATCGGCGGTCATATCGACCGGATCAAGGCCAACAGTTCCACCGACTTCACTGAAATGACCGCCAACCGCATCGGCGGCCTGAGCAACGACTTCAACTTTGGCGGCGGCGACTACCAGATCACGCCGCAACTGACGCTGAGCGCGCGTTACGCCCAACTGGAAAACGTCTACGACCAGTATTACGGCGGTTTGGTGCATGTCCTGCCCCTGGGTGCCGGGCAGAGTCTGAAGACCGACCTGCGTTACTCGAAAAGCTCGGAAGACGGCAACTTCCGCGATCTCGACAACCGTGCCATGGGCGCCATGGTCACCTACAAATTCAACGCTCACTCGTTCGGCGCCGGTTACCAGCGCATGAGCGGCAGTGACCCGTTCCCCTACATCACCGGCAGCGATCCGTATCTGGTCAACTTTATCCAGATCGGCGACTTCGCCAACATCCATGAACGTTCCTGGCAGGCCCGCTACGACTACGACTTCGCCTCCCTGGGCATCCCCGGCCTGACCTTCATGACCCGCTACGTCTCCGGCGACAACGTACAGCGTGCCGCTGGCGGCGAAGGCAAGGAATGGGAACGCAACATGGACATCGGTTACGTGATCCAGAGCGGCGCCCTGAAGAACCTGGGGGTCAAATGGCGTAACGCGACCGTGCGCTCCAACTTCGGTAACGACCTTGACGAAAACCGCCTGATTGTCAGCTACACGCTGCCGCTTTGGTAACAACTCGTGGCACAGCGAACGCTCGGTGGGACCGGCTTCAGCCGGGAAGGCGTATTCCCGGCTGAAGCCGGTCCCACAGAAAAATGCGTTATTCAGTTGATGTGGCCGTGTTTGACCAGAGTGGCCCAATCCCTGCTGTGACAACGGTCAGCCGGGATGACACTCGATGTGTTTTCCGCCGTTTTTCCAGCCCGCAAGGCTGACAACGAAGAGACGTTACCTATGCAAACCGCTATCAATCTCTGGCCGCTGCTGGGCGTGCTGGTTATCGTTCTGGGTTTTGTCCTGCGCTTCAACCCGATGCTGGTGGTCGCCCTGGCGGCAGTCGCTACCGGGTTCGCCGCGAGCATGCCGTTGGACACCATCCTCAGCACCATCGGCGCCGGGTTCATCAAGACCCGTACCTTGCCCCTGATCATCCTCCTGCCCCTGGCCGTGATCGGCCTGCTGGAGCGCCACGGCCTGCGTCTGCATGCGCAGAACTGGATCGCGCGTTTCACCGGTGCCACCGCCGGGCGGCTGTTGATTGCCTACCTGTTCGTCCGCGAGACCACCGCAGCCCTGGGCCTGACCAGTCTCGGCGGGCACCCGCAGATGGTTCGTCCACTGCTCGCGCCCATGGCCGAAGGCGCAGCGGAATCGCGTTTCGGCAAGCTGCCGGAAGCCATCCGCATCAAGCTGCTGGCCCTGTGTGCGGCCACCGACAATATCGGTCTGTTCTTCGGTGAGGACATCTTTGTTGCCTTCGGCGCCATTGCCCTGATGCACACCTTCCTGCTCGGTGCCGGGATCGATGTCGAACCCATGCATATCGCGGTGTGGGGCATTCCCACGGCGATCAGCGTGTTCATCATCCATTCCATCCGCCTGTATCGCTTCGACCAGCGCCTGAACCGCGAACTCAAGGCCCTGCCGCAAGCCGCCACGCCGATCGCCACCGCCCAGGAGAGCGCCCAATGATTATCTCGATCCAATACCTGTACTGGTTGGCCGGGATCGTCCTGGCCATCACGTCGGTCATGACCCTGCTCGATGCCAGCAACCCCAAGCGCTGGAGCGCCGGGTTGTTCTGGGGGCTGTTTGCCGTGGCCTTCCTGATCGGCGAGCGCCTGCCTGCCGATGTGGTGGGTGCCGGTGTGCTGGTGATGGCGGTTATCGCCGGATTTGGCGGTGTCGGCTTCGGCAAGCACGACGACCTGCCGGATGCGGCCCGTCGTGCCAGTGCCGGACGCCTGAAGAACAAGCTGTTTATCCCGGCATTGGCGATTCCGTTGGTCACCGTGTTTGGCGCGGTGTTCCTGAGTAAGGTCAAGTTCGGCGACGTCGCCTTGCTCGACCCGGCCAACAGCACCTTCGTGTCCCTGGGTATCGGCAGCCTGATCGCCCTGGCCCTGGCCTGCTGGCTGACCCGCGACACGCCGGTACAGGCCATGCGCGAATCCCGGCGCCTGACCGAAGCCCTGGGCTGGGCCCTGGTACTGCCGCAGATGCTCGCCATGCTCGGCCTGATGTTCAACGATGCCGGCGTCGGCAAAGCCGTCGCGCACTTGGCGACCCACTACATCAATATGGACTGGCGCCTGGTGGCGGTCGCTGTCTACGTGCTCGGCATGGCCTTGTTCACCATCGTCATGGGCAACGGCTTCGCCGCTTTCCCGGTGATGACCGGCGGCATCGGCGTACCGGTCCTGGTCGGCGTATTCGGCGCCAACCCGGCGGTGATGGCGGCCATCGGCATGTTCTCCGGCTACTGCGGCACGCTGATGACGCCCATGGCGGCCAACTACAATATCGTCCCGGCGGCGCTGCTGGAATTGCCCGACAAGTACGCGGTGATCAAGGCCCAGGTGCCGACGGCGCTGGCGATGCTGGTGGTCAATATCGTGTTGTTGTATTGCCTGATGTAGAGCTCGTTTCGCTGTGGGACCGGCTTTAGCCGGGAAGGCGTATTCCCGGCTAAAGCCGGTCCCACAATGAAAACCATCATTCCAAATCAGGCGATGGCGCTGTCAGCCCTGTCTGAAACCTGCTTCTCCATCGCGGCCATCACCTCACACCCGTCATCCAGTAGCAGCCGCGCGGCATGGGTCAGATGGGGTTTGTCGCAGGCGTCGGCACCTTCCAGACATTCCAGAAGATTGCGGGCCAGGCGAATGCGCTGGTCGGCGTTGGCGAAGAGGGTTTGCAGCGGGGCAGGGGGATTTTCGGTGATCCTGAACATGATTGCTCCTATTGAGAAATAGAGCCGTCACTGATCGCTACTAAACGATGGGTGGCGGCCGTGCACAGGTTAGTAGACCGGCCAATAGGAAACCGGCGCACCCGAAGGCGCCCTGCGCACGGTCACCATAACGCCGACGGCAACCCTGAAGCGGGTTGCCGGGCGGTAAAGGCACTGTGCACCTATTGGGACGGGCTACTAAACCCGGTCGCTGAATGCAGCGACCGACGCAGCCTAGACACCTCAATAGGCAGGTGCAAGCGCTTGGGATTTTCTCGGAAATTTCACTCAGAAGAAAGGGAAATGCCCTGCGATTTTCTTATGCATCACTGGCCATGTGGGCGGATTCATCCGCGAAGGGACCAGTACATCCGACACACCTGTATCGCTTGATAAGGCGCCTTCGCGGATAAATCCGCTCCCACCTGTCTTATTCCAACTCATGCAGCCGGATGACCACCCGGTTTTGCCTTTTTGGTATTTGCCATCATTGTGAGATGATTCCTGATCTTATGTAGGACGGCGTGGCGCCTGCTACCGCGTCGTCAATCTCTGTGGAATCTGCCAATGAATTTCCTCAAGCGAGCGCTGCTGGATCGCAAGCTGAAAAAAGCGCTCGCGCTGAATCAGTGCCGCCTGGACAGTGGGATCAAGGGCCTGCGCCGCGATACCGAGCTGACGCTGGAGTACGGGGTCAAGTTGCATCAGGTCAAGATCATGTCGCGCAAGCTGAGTATCGGCGCCTACACCGATATCGTCAGTGGCACCGAGTTGCATGACGTTGCCAGCATCGGCCGCTATTGCTCCATCGCCAAGGACGTGATCATCGGCCAGGACCGCAAGTCCCACCCGTTGAGTTGGTTGACGTCTCACAGCGGCCTGGTCAGCCTGCGGCAGAAACTGGGCGGGATTGCCCCGCATCATGATGGCGTCCAGCAGACGGTGATCGGCCATGATGTGTGGATCGGCATGGATGTGTTGATTCTCGAAGGCGTGACCATCGGCACCGGCGCGGTGATCGGCGCGCAGTCCCTGGTCAACAAGGACATCCCGCCCTATGCCATCGCCGTTGGCTCACCCGCCAAAGTCGTGCGTTATCGCTTCGATCCAGAAGTGATCGACGGATTATTGGCCAGCCAGTGGTGGAACCTGCCCGCGCAACGCCTGGCGCAGTTGCCCATCGAAGAGCCCCAGGCAATGTTGGCGCAACTGAATAAAGAAGTGGCCGCCGACAGCCATCCGGGCAAGGTGGTGATCAATAGCCGCCCCTTTGCCGCCCGCCAGATCCCCGCCGGGTAAGCCTTAACCTGCGTTCGCTTGATCTGCTGTCTGTTGGGTGGCGGTGCGCGCTGGCGGGTCGAGCAGGGTACGAATGGCCTGGCTGTAAGCCTGACGGCCGAGGTTCATGCTGTTGTTATGGGTCGCGCCGGGCACCAACAGCAGGCTTTTCGGCTCCCGCGCGGCTTCGTACAGCGTCTTGCTGAAACGCGACGGCACGTATTGATCGCCAGTACCGTGGACGATCAGCACCGGCATATGGATATCGGCGATCTTGTCGACGCTGTCGAATTTCTGCGACAGCAGCCAGCGCACCGGCAGCGAGGTTTTCTTGCTGGCAACCGCGGTGGCGACTTCGGCTAACGTCGTGAAGGTCGATTCGATAATCAGCCCTCGTGCCTGCACCGGTTCGTGAGCCCGTTGGGCATCGCGGCCCAGTTCGGCGGCCAGGTCCACGGCCACTGCGCCGCCCAGGGAATGCCCGTAGATCAGGCGCCGACGCGGGTCCGGTTGCAGGGTTTTCAGGCGCTCCCAGGCCACCCGGGCATCTTCGTAGACGCTGCTTTCCGATGGCAGCGGCCCCTTGCTCTGGCCAAAACCGCGATAGTCGATGGCCAATACCGAAAAGCCCAGGGCGCGCAGTTGCTCGATACGAAACAACTGGCCGGTGAGGTTCCAGCGCGCGCCATGCAGGTAGAGGATGGCCGGGGCGTCCTGGCGCGTCGACGGCCACCACCAGGCGTGAATGTTCTGCTGGGTGCCGAAGTCCGACGCCTTGAGCTCGAACTCCTGTACACCCTTGGGCAGGCCGCTGTACCAGCTGGCATCGCCGGGTTCGATGCCGAACACCAGTTTGCGTTCCTCATGCTGCAAGGCCACGCAGCCCACGGGCAGGCCGACGATGAGCAGGGCCAGGCAGGTCCAGCGCAGCCAGCGGGTTTTCAGGCGTGAAAAAAAGACAGTGGGCATGGGCGAGACTTCCGCGCAGCGGGACAGACAGATGCGGTGCAGTCTGCCAGATTTTCCAGCGGGCTTTGTAATCTCCGGATAAACGCCATTTGTGGGACAGGCCTCATTGCACTTCGGCTGGGCTGCTGTCCTGTGGCATCAACGTCGCAATCAACGCCCTGACCGTCCCCGGCAGCGCATCGAGTTCGCGCACGAGAATGCTGCGTTCACGCACTGCCCAGCTTTCGTCAAGCTGGATGGTCACCAGTTCCATGGTGCGGCTGTGCCGGATCGCCGCCGATTCGGGAATGATACCGATGCCCACGCCGGCCTCTACCATGCGACAGATCGCCTCGAAACTGGAGACCTGAATCCGCAGCGACAACTGCTCGCCGATGCGTTCGACATGGTCGCGCAGGAAGCTGAGCAGGGTGCTGCCTTCGTGCAGGCCGATATGCTGGTAGGCCAGGGTCTGCTTGAGGGTGACCTGATCGAATTGCGCCAGTTCATGGCCGGTCGGCACGGTCAGCACCAAGCGGTCGGTGCTGAAGTGCATGACTTGCAAGCCAGCCGCCTCGACCGGCCCGGCGATGATGCCCATGTCGGTGCTGCCATCCAGTACGCCACGGACGATATCCCGGGACAGTCGTTCTTGCAGGTCCACGGTCACGCCGGGGCGTTTGGCCAGGAAGCCCGCCAGCACTTCAGGAAGGAATTCGGTGACCGCCGTGGTGTTGGCGAAGATGCGGATATGCCCGGCCGAGTCGGTGCCGTAATGGGTGAACTCGCTTTTCAGGTAATCGACCTGGCGCATGATCAACCGCGCATGCTTGAGCAACTGCTGCCCGGCCGGGGTCAGTTCGACGCCGCGGCTGTCGCGGTACAACAGGCGGGTGTCGAGCTGGCCTTCCAGGGCCTTGATCCGCGCACTGGCGGCGGCGGGGGAAAGGAACGCGCGGCGGGCGCCCTGGGTCAGGCTCGGCGATTCGCCAATGTGGATAAACAGGCGCAGGTCTGCCAGATCGAAATGCATGCCGGAGGTCTCTTTGTTTTTGGAATTTTTAACGCTAGCGGCGTTCAGCATACATGAACGCCGGATTACACAAATGTAAATTCTCAGAATGCCAAACCCGCCGCATGATGGCCTCATAACAAAACCGCCAAAGAGGTTATCTGCATGAGCGCTACCGCTTCGCCCACGGATTACAGTGCCTGGATTGGACGCACCGAAGAGGCCCGGGACCACCTGAGCCACAACCTGGTCAAGCGCATTGCCGCGACCTTCGGTGAGCCTGTCCCGGCTGATGGCGAGGCCCTGCCGCCGCTGTGGCAGTGGTGCTTCTTTCAGGAACCGGTGTTCGAATCCCTGCTCGGCACTGACGGCCATCCGGCCCGTGGCGGCTTCCTGCCTCCTGCCGACAATCGCAATCGCATGTGGGCCGGTGGCCGCGTCGAATTCATCGCGCCGCTCAAGGCCGGTGCCGATGCCCACCGCCTGTCGACCATCCTGCATATCGAAGAAAAGCACGGTCGCACCGGCTCGCTGCTGTTCGTCACGGTGCGCCACGACTATTCGCAAAACGGCGAACTCTGCGTGCGTGAAGAGCAGGACATCGTCTACCGCGAACCCAACCCCCCCAAGCTCAACAGCGGTGATGCGCCGCCTGCCGGTGACTGGAGCGAAAGCGTCACGCCGACGCCGACCCTGCTGTTCCGCTACTCCGCCGTGACCTTCAACGGCCACCGCATTCATTACGACTACCCCTACGTGACCGAGGTCGAGGGCTACGCCGGGCTGGTGGTGCACGGGCCGATGATCGCCACCCTTAATCTGCGTGCCTTCATTCGCGCCAATCCGCAGGCCAAGGTCCGTCATTTCGCTTATCGCGGCGTACGTCCGTTGACCGTGCCGACGCCCTTCGTGGTCGGCGGCCAGGTGCTGGAAGCGGGCAAGGCGCAGCTGTGGGCCGGTAATGAAGCGGGCGTGGCGCAAAGCGCAGAAGTTCAGTTCGACTGAGACCGAGAAGACTCAAATTTTTTTATCTGGATGGGAATTTGTGGGACCGGCTTTAGCCGGGAAAGCGTCAGTGGAACAAATGCCGCCTTCCCGGCTAAAGCCGGTCCCACAGTCCTGTGCAAAGCGACCTACACCGCCCCATGGCCCCAGTGATGGCAGGCCATGATGTATCTGAGGACACACGATGAACCCCTACGAAAACGAAGACCTGAATGCCATCCGCGAAGGTGTACGTGCCCTCTGCGCTGAGTTTGACGCCGCCTACTGGCGCAAGATCGACGAAGAAAAAGGTTTCCCGGAGACCTTTGTCAAGGCTATGACCGACGCCGGCTGGCTGTCGGCAATGATCCCGGAAGAGTACGGCGGCTCGGGCCTGGGCCTGACCGAAGCCTCGGTGATCCTTGAAGAAGTCAACGCCTGCGGCGGCAACTCCGGCACCGTACACGGGCAGATGTACAACATGTTCACCCTGCTGCGTCATGGCAGTGAAGAGCAGAAGCGCTACTACCTGCCGAAACTGGCCAGCGGCGAACTGCGCCTGCAGTCCATGGGCGTGACCGAGCCGACCACCGGCACCGACACCACCAAGATCAAGACCACTGCGGTCAAGCAGGGCGACAAGTACATCATCAACGGGCAGAAGGTATGGATCTCGCGCATCCAGCACTCGGACCTGATGATCCTGCTGGCCCGCACCACGCCACTGGCCGAAGTGCAGAAGAAATCCGAAGGCATGTCGATTTTCCTCGTCGACCTGCGCGCCGCCATCGGCAACGGCCTGACCGTGCAACCCATCGCCAATATGGTCAATCACGAGACCAACGAGCTGTTCTTCGACAACCTGGAGCTGCCCGCCGACAGCCTGATTGGCGAAGAGGGCAAGGGTTTCCGTTACATCCTTGATGGCCTCAATGCCGAACGTACCCTGATCGCCGCCGAGTGCATCGGTGACGGTCGCTGGTTTACCGAGAAGTCCGCCGCCTATGCCCGCGACCGCGTGGTCTTTGGCCGCCCCATCGGGCAGAACCAGGGCGTGCAGTTCCCGATTGCCGAAGCCCATATCGAAATCGAGGCCGCCGACCTGATGCGCTGGCGCGCCTGTGAGGAATACGACAACGGCAAGAATGCCGGGGCCAGCGCCAACATGGCCAAGTACCTGGCGGCCAAGGCGTCCTGGGAAGCGGCCAATGCCTGCCTGCAGACCCACGGCGGTTTTGGCTTTGCCTGCGAATACGACGTCGAGCGCAAATTCCGCGAGACCCGCCTGTACCAAGTGGCGCCGATCTCCACCAACCTGATTCTTTCCTACGTCGCCGAGCATCTGCTCGAACTGCCACGCAGCTTCTGAGGACACGCACATGAGCCATACCCAAGCGCTGGTCGCGTTCCTCGCTGACCTGACTTACGAGCAGATCCCCGGCCCCGTGCTGGATCGCACCGAAGACCTGTTCCTCGACTGGCTGGGCTCGGCCCTGGCCAGTCAGGGCGCCCACCCGATCCCGCTGTTCGAGCGTTACGCCCGGCGCATGGGCCCGGTGGAAGGCGCAGCGAAGATCGTGGTCAATGGTCGTGGCACTTCTGCCTACTTTGCCGCCTTCGTCAACGGCGCCTCGTCGCATCTGGTCGAACAGGACGACCTGCACAACAGCTCCGTGCTGCACCCGGCCACCGTGGTGTTCTCGGCGGTGCTGGCAGCAGCCCAGGATCTGGGCAAGTCCGGCAAGGACCTGCTGCTGGCGTCGGTGGCCGGTTACGAAGCCGGGATTCGCATCGGCGAGTTCATGGGCCGTTCCCACTACCGGATTTTCCACACCACCGCCACCGTCGGCACCCTCGCTGCGGCTGTGGCCGTGGGCAAGCTGCTGGGCTTCAATCGCGAGCAGTTCACCCATCTGCTGGGCAACGCCGGGACCCAGGCCGCCGGGCTGTGGGAATTTCTGCGTGATGCCGCCGACTCCAAGCAGTTGCACACCGCCAAGGCCGCCGCCGATGGCCTGCTCGCGGCCTATATGACCGAAGACGGCCTGACCGGTGCGCGCAATATTCTTGAAGGTGATCAGGGTATGGCCGCCGGCATGTCCACTGACGCCGACCCGAGCAAGCTGTCGGATCGTCTGGGCAGCCGCTGGGCATTGCCGGAAACCTCGTTCAAGTTCCACGCCTCGTGCCGCCACACCCACCCGGCCGCCGATGCGCTGCTGCACCTGATGCAGCGCGAAAGCCTGGGCCATGAGCAGATCGCCAAGGTCGTCACCCGTGTGCATCAGGGCGCTATCGATGTGCTGGGCCGCGTTGTCGTGCCGACCACCGTGCACCAGGCCAAGTTTTCCATGGGCGCTGTGCTGGGCCTGATTGCCGTGCATGGCAGCGCGCAACTGATCGAATTCCGCGACCTGGCCCTGACCGATCCTCGGGTTGCCGCCTTCCGCGAGAAGGTCAGCATGGAGCTGGACGAGGAAGTCGACGGCGCCTACCCGTCGCGCTGGCTGGGCCGAGTAATCGTCACCACCACCGATGGCCGCGTGCTCAGTGCTGCCATCGACGAGCCTAAAGGCGATCCGGGCAACACCCTGTTGCGGCCTGAACTGGAAGACAAATTCCAGCGTCTGCTGGCGTTCTCCGGCGCGCGTACGGCTGAGCAGGGGCGTGAGCTGATTGCCAGGGTCTGGTCGCTGCGCGATGCGCGCAGCCTGGCGGATTTGATCTAAAGACAATCGCCATCACACCACAGACCAAATCTGTAGGAGCAAGGCTTGCCCGCGAAGAGGCCGGTTCAGGCAATACAAATGTATCGTTTGATAAATCGCCTTCGCGGGCAAGCCTCGCTCCCACAACGTGAGAGGTAAACAAACATGACTCAAACCAATCCCCGTCCCCTGGACGGCATTACCGTGGTCAGTCTTGAGCACGCCATCGCCGCGCCGTTCTGCACTCGGCAGCTGGCGGATATGGGCGCGCGGGTGATCAAGATCGAGCGCCCTGGCAGCGGTGACTTTGCCCGTGGCTACGACCAGCGCGTCGATGGCCTGGCTTCGCACTTTGTCTGGACCAACCGCTCTAAGGAAAGCCTGACCCTGGACCTGAAACAGGACGAGGCGGGGGGCATTCTCGAGTCCCTGCTCGGCCAGGCCGACGTCCTGGTGCAGAACCTCGCACCCGGCGCCGCCGCACGCATGGGCCTGTCGTTCGAGGCGCTGCATGAGCGTTTCCCCAAACTGATCGTCTGCGATATCTCCGGTTACGGCGAGGGCGGGCCTTATGAAAAGAAGAAAGCCTACGACCTGCTGATTCAGAGCGAGGGCGGCTTTCTGTCGGTGACCGGCGGCCCCGGTGAAGACGAAATGGCCAAGGCCGGTTGCTCCATCGCCGATATCGCCGCGGGCATGTATGCCTATACCGGTGTGCTCTCGGCGTTGTTGCTGCGCGGCAAGACCGGGGTCGGCAGCCGCATCGACGTGAGCATGCTGGAAAGCCTGGCCGAGTGGATGGGTTATCCGATGTACTACGCCTATAACGGCGCTCCGCCCCCGCCACGGGCTGGCGCATCGCACTCGACCATCTACCCGTACGGGCCGTTCCCCACTGGCGGCGGCAACACGGTGATGCTCGGTTTGCAGAACGAACGCGAATGGGCGCTGTTCTGCGAGAAGGTCCTGCTCGACCCGGCCCTGGCCACGGACGAGCGTTTCAGCGCCAACTTCAAGCGCTCGGAAAACCGCGAAGTGCTGCGCCAGATCATCGTCGACGGCTTTGCCGCCCTGAGCGTGGACGAAGTGGTCGCGCGTCTTGAAGACGCGCAGATCGCCAATGCCCGGGTCAACGATATGCAGAGCGTGTGGAACCATCCGCAGCTCAAGGCCCGCGACGGCTGGCGTGAAGTGGACAGCCCGGCGGGCAAATTGCCGTCGCTGTTGCCACCGGGCCGCAACGCCGCCTTTACCCCGCGCATGGACGCCGTCCCGGCGCTGGGGCAACACACGGCGAGCATCCTGGCGGAGTTGGGTTTTTCCAGTGAAGACCAAGCGCGGTTGGCGACGACCGGGGTGGTTTGAATCTTACGATATTTCCGTAGGATCGGCTTTAGCCGGGAGGGCGTCCTTGCGGCTAAAGCCGCTGCTACAGAGATAAAGACTCCATAGTTTGAAACGAGGAAAACCAGCATGTCTCCATCCATCGTCCGCAGCGCGCTGTTTGTGCCGGGCAGTCGGCCCGAACGGTTTGCCAAGGCGTTGGCGGCCGGTGCCGACGCGGTGATCGTCGATTTCGAAGATGCCGTCGAAGAGCCGCTCAAGCGCCAGGCCCGGGACAATCTTGCGGCCTTCCTGCAGGCCCATCCCGCAGCCGGTGTGTGGGTTCGGGTCAATGCACCTGAGCACGCCGAACATACCGCCGACCTGGCCTTCTGCAAGGCTCATAAGGGGGTGGTCGGGGTGCTGCTGCCCAAGGTGGAAAGCGCCGCCCATGTCGCCGCCGTCCATGCCACCGGCAGGCCGATCTGGCCGATTGTCGAGAGTGCCAGGGGCCTGCTCGCCCTGGCCGAAATTGCCCATGCGCCAGGCGTCGAACGTCTGTCCTTCGGCGGCCTCGACCTGGCCCTGGACATGAATCTGAACAACGGCACCGCTGCGGCGCAGTTCGTCCTCGATCAATCACGCATGGCCGTGCAACTGCATTCACGCAGCGCCAATCTGCTGCCACCACTGGACGGCGTCTATCCGGCCATTGGCGATCCAGATGGCCTGGCCGCTTCGGTGCGCCACGCCTACGACATGGGCTTTGGCGGCGCGCTGTGCATCCATCCCAGGCAGGTGCCAGTGATCCATGAGGCCCTGGCCCCGACCGCAGAGATGCTGGCATGGGCGCAGCGAGTGGTTCAGGCCAGTGCCGCAGCCAGCGGGGCAGGGGCTTTTCAGCTTGACGGGCAGATGGTTGATGCTCCGGTGCTGCTTCGTGCCCAGCGTCTGCTAGCCTTGGTTGCTGCCTGACGCTTGCGCAGTGACCAGCGTTCAGCCAGGCCGAACGCTGGCTTACATAAAAGCTAATTCTACAAACACGCCATGTTAGGCATGGTAGAGCTAGCAAAAGGCTACAACTGCTTCTCAACAACGGCCCTAAGAGGTCGAATCGCTGACAACAATAACAAGGTGAAATCAATGTTGAAGCTGACCAAGGCGCTGTTCTGCGCAGCTGCATTCACAACGTTCGCCGGGATGGCCTGCGCCGACCCTATCGTCATCAAGTTTGCCCACGTCGTTGCGGAGAACACTCCGAAAGGTCAGGGCGCGCTGCTGTTCCAGAAAATGGTCGCCGCAGACCCCGCGCTGAAAGACAAGGTCAAGGTTGAGGTCTATCCGAACTCGTCGCTGTTCGGCGATGGCAAGGAAATGGAAGCACTGCTGACCGGCAACGTACAGATGCTGGCGCCATCCCTGGCCAAGTTCGAGCAGTACACCAAGAAAACCCAGATCTTCGATTTGCCATTCCTGTTTGATGATCTGGCAGCGGTCGATCGTTTCCAGAACGGGCCGCAGGGCAAAGCCTTGCTCAGTTCCATGGACGACAAGGGCATTCATGGCCTGGCCTACTGGCACAACGGTCTGAAGCAGCTGTCGGCCAACAAAAAGATGGTCGAGCCTAAAGACGCTCGCGGCCTGAAGTTCCGCGTACAAGCCTCCAGCGTGCTGGAAGCGCAGTTCGTGGCCTTGCACGCCAACCCTCGCAAGATGAGCTTCGCCGAGGTTTACCAGGGCCTGCAGACCGGCACCGTCAACGGTACCGAGAACACCTGGTCGAACTATGAGAGCCAGAAGGTCAACGAGGTGCAGCCGTTCTTCACTGAGTCCAACCACGGCCTGATCGACTACATGGTCATCACCAACTCCACCTTCTGGAACGGCCTGCCTGCGGATGTGCGCAGCGAGCTGCAAAAGATCATGGACCAGGTCACCGTGGAAGTGAACAAACAGGCCGAAGCCCTGAATCAGACTGCCAAGCAGAAAATCATCGACTCCAAGACCAGCGAAGTCGTGACGCTCACGCCTGAGCAACGGGCCAAGTGGCGCGAAGCGACCAAGTCGGTGGTGGACCAGTTCGCTGCGGAAATCGGCCCTGACTTGATCAAGGCTGCACAAGATTCGAACAAGGCTCAGTAAGCCGCCTGATACCGCTGTAACAGGCCCTGATGCTGTGTGGCCGCCCGGTCCCCGGGTGGCTACTGTCTCTACGTTCGGAGAACTTTCTATGCAATCGCTGACGCGAGTCTGGGAGCATCTGGAGGAGGGTTTTATCGCCTTTCTGCTGGCTGCCATGACGCTGGTGACATTTGTCTACGTGGCGCTCAATAACATTTACACGTTGTTCTACACCCTGAGTGACAAGTGGGCGTTCAGCAGCGATTTCTTTGCTTACCTCGGCGATCACACCATGGGCTATGCCCAGGGCATGACCTGGAGCGTGGCGCTGACCAAGGCGCTGTTTGGCTGGCTGATTTTCTTTGGCATTTCCTACGGCGTGCGTACCGCTGGCCACCTGGGCGTGGATGCCCTGGTCAAGCGTTTCAGCAAGCCGGTACAACGCTGGCTGGCGATCCTCGCCTGCCTGTGCTGCATGGCTTATGCCGGGCTGATTCTGATGGCGAGCTACAAGTGGGTCTCGGCCCTGTTCATTGCCCATATCGGGGCCGAGGACCTGGATAAATTCGGCATTCAGGTCGCCCACATCACGGTGATCGTGCCCCTGGGCTTTGCCCTGGTGTTCATTCGTTACCTGGAAATTCTCTATCGCATCTGGACCCACCGGCAGACCGGCCTGGGCCTGGCCGATGAGGCCGCCGAAGCCACAAAACTGGCCAACCCTGGTGAGGAGCATCACTGATGACGGTCATCTGTCTGTTCCTGTTGCTGTTCGTTTTCATGTTTTTGGGCGTACCCATTGCGATCTCCCTGGGCCTGTCCGGCGCGGTGTCGATCCTGCTGTTCAGCCATGACTCCTTGAGTTCACTGGCGATCAAGTTGTTCGAAACATCGGATAGCTACACCTTCCTGGCGATTCCGTTCTTCCTGCTGTCCGGGGCCTTCATGACCACGGGTGGCGTGGCGCAACGGCTGATTGATTTTGCCAACGCTTGTGTCGGACATATCCGCGGCGGCCTGGCGATTGCGGCGGTGCTGGCCTGTATGCTGTTCGCGGCGCTGTCCGGTTCTTCGCCGGCCACGGTGGCGGCGGTGGGTTCGATTGCCGTCGCAGGCATGGTGCGCTCCGGTTATCCAAAGGAGTTCGGTGCCGGGATTATCTGTAACGCCGGGACTTTGGGCATTCTCATTCCGCCGTCGATTGTGATGGTGGTGTACTCGGCCGCGACCGAAACCTCGGTGGGCAAGCTGTTCATTGCCGGTGTGGTGCCGGGCCTGCTACTCGGCGTGATTTTGATGGTGGTGATCTACATCGTCGCCCGGATCAAGAAACTGCCGGCCCAGCCACGGGTGTCCTTCCGTCAGTGGCTGACCACGGCACGCCGGGCGTTCTGGGGCCTGTTGCTGCTGGTGATCATTCTCGGCGGTATCTACAGCGGCATGTTCACTCCGACGGAAGCGGCGGCGGTGGCGGCGGTGTACTCGGCCTTTGTCGCGCTGTTCGTGTACAAGGACATGCGCCTCAGTGACTGTCCGAAAGTGCTGCTCGAGTCCGGGCGCCTGTCGATCATGCTGATGTTCATCATCGCCAACGCCATGCTTTTTGCCCATGTGCTGACCACCGAGCAGATCCCGCAACAGATCACCAGTTGGGTGATCAGCGGCGGCCTGACGCCAATCGGCTTCCTGATCATGGTCAACGTCGTGCTGTTGGTGGCGGGCAGTTTCATGGAGCCGTCGGCCATCGTGCTGATTCTGGCGCCGATCTTCTTCCCGATCGCCACCAAGCTGGGCATCGACCCGATCCATCTGGGCATCGTCATGGTGGTGAACATGGAGATCGGCCTGGTGCACCCACCGGTGGGCCTGAACCTGTTCGTGACCTCGGCGGTCACCGGCCTGACCCTGGGCCAGACCATCCGCGCGGCGATGCCTTGGCTGTGCATCCTGCTGGCGTTCCTGATCCTCGTCACCTACGTGCCGATGATTTCCCTGGCGCTGCCGAACTGGTTGGGGATGCCTTAGCCTTTAAGTTGTTCTGCAATTCCCTTGGCCCCTGTGGATATGCTCCCCAGGGGCCTTTTTTATGGACGCAGGCCTGTTGGAGCGAGGCTTGCCCGCGAATCGGTCGACGAGGTCCAGCAGATAAAACGCGTTGCGTCGTTCGCGGGCAAGCCTCGCTACCACAAACCTGTCAGCTACGAAAATCCGGCTCGGTCCTGGCCAATATCCGCTTCACACTCTCCAGATGCAGTTGCGCGCTTTCGGCTTCGCCGTAGCGCATCTGCCGCGCCGTGCGTTCGGCGATGCCTTGCGCCACCGGCTTCAGCGGTCTGCCGCTGCTCATGGCCTTGAGCTGCACTTCGGCGGCACGCTCCAGGTAGTACAGGTCATCCCAGGCCATGGCGATACTCGGTGCCGTGACCATCACCCCGTGATTCTGCAGAAACAGGATATCGGCCTGCCCCATGGCAGCGGCAATCCGGTCGCCTTCGGATTCATCCAGCGCCAGGCCGTTGAAGTGCTCGTCCACGGCTATGCGCCTATAGAACTTCAGTGCGGTCTGGCCGGCCCAGAGCAACGGCTCGCCAGTGAGCATGGCCAGGGCGGTGGCGTTGGGCATATGAGTATGGAATGCCGCCATCGCGGTGGGCCGGTGCCGGTGCAGGCGGGCATGGATGTAGAAGGCCGTGGCTTCGGGCTTGTCGTCGCCGCTGACCAGTTGCCCGTGGATATCGCAGATCAGCAGGCTGGAAGCGGTGGCCTCTTCAAAGGCCAGGCCGTAGGGATTGACCAGGAACAGCTCGGGATGCCCCGGCACCACGGCAGAAAAATGATTGCAGATACCCTCGCTCAAGCCCAGGCGCGCCGCCATGCGCAGGCAGGCGGCCAAGTCGATGCGGGCAGTCTGGATCGCCGCCGTATCGAGATCGCCGTAATAACGACTGGTGCTGCGCAGCAGCCCGGAATCATGCGCCATGGCGGTCGCGCTCCTCATCGATCCAGCCTTGGGCGCGCAGCAGGTCAGGCACTTTGCCCAGGTCGCTCAGCACTGCATCCGGGCGGTAATCGGGCAGCGGTTGGCGCCGAGTGCCGCGGTCGATCCAGACGCAGCGAAAACCCATGTCCCGGGCCACGGTCAGGTCCAGATGCGGGCTGGCGCAGATATGCAAGGCTTGGTCCTGGCTGATGCCCAATTCACGGTGGGCGTGCTCGAACAGACGATGATCGGGTTTGTAGGCCCCGGCCTGCTGCGCGGTGATGACCCGATCTACATAACCGCCGAGCTGGGCCACGTTACCGACAATGATGTCGTCGTCGGTGTTTGAAACGATGCACAGCATGAAACCCTGGGCCTTGAGCCAGGCGAGGGTGCCGACCACTTCCGGGAAAGGCTGCATCTGGCTGATATGTCGTGTCAGATCATCGGCATCGCGGGGCTCATAGGGCAGGTCAAGGCCTTCGAGGGTCAGTTGCATCGACAGCCGGGAAATCTCGGCGAAGGAGCGGTGCGGCGGCGTCTGCTCGAGGCGGTGCTCGTGTTCGTCGTAGACCTGGATGAAGGCGTCGGGGTCCAGTTCGCTGCGATTCTTGCGGGCAAGCAGGGCGCGGACCTGGGCCAGCAGGCCTTCGTCCCACTGGATCAGGGTGCCGTAGCAGTCGAAGGTCAGCCAGAGCGGGCGGGTGGAGGGGGTCATGACGGTGTCCTGTGAGTGAGTACAGGACCAATCTAGGCAGGATATGATTAATCGTAAAATTAAATTATTATAGAAAAATAATTCGATTGGTGAATGTTATGTTCGATCTCGAACTGTTGAAGACTTTTGTCAGCGTGGTCGACGCGGGCGGCTTTACCAAGGGGGGCGAGCGGGTCAACCGCACCCAATCCACGGTCAGCCAGCAGATTCGCAAGCTGGAAGAACAGCTCGACCGCCCGTTGTTGCTGCGTCAGCGCGCCAGTAAGCATATTCAGCTCACCGAAGACGGCGAACGCCTGATCGGATACGCAAGGCGGCTGGTAGGCCTGGCCATGGAGGCCCATAACGTCATGCAGAGCGGCCAGGCCACTGGCGTGGTCAAGCTCGGAGTGCCCGAGGATTTCGACGTGCAGCGGCTGATGGGGCTGCTGGCCGGCTTCGCCCGGCAGTACCCTAAGGTGCGGCTGGATACATTGAACGGCCTGAGCGTTGACCTGCACGCGCAGTTGGAAGCACGGGATATCGATCTGGCCCTGGTCAAGCGCGACGTCAGGCCCGAAGCCGGGCAGGTGCCGTCTCTGGCGAGTTGGCCCGAGCAACTGAGCTGGGTCGCCGGGCCTGACATGCAGATGATCGCCGATCCGGTGCCACTGGCCGTATTTCCCCAGGGCTGTATCTACCGCAACCGCATCATCCACGCCTTGGAAGCGGCGGGGCGCACCTGGCGCGTGGCCTTTGCCAGCCAGAGTCTGGTCGGCATTCAGGCGGCGGTCTCGGCCAATCTGGGGATCGCCCTGCTACCCACTTCGGCGGTGCTGCCGAGCCATCGCCTGTTGCGCCCTGACGAAGGTTTTGCCGCCGTGCCGCCCAGCGAGCTGGCGCTGATATCGGCCAGTCGCCTGTTATCGGAGCCGGCACGCAAGTTGACGGAATATCTGCAGCAGACCCTGTCGGCTCAATGACTTGCCGGGAGTCATGGGCACAACGAGATTATTTTGACAGTAGGCAATACGGGATCCATCGCTTCGCATATAGTGTCTAGTGTCCTGTCTTCGAAATACGTTCTCTTTTGACGAATGGCCGTTGTTGTCGGGCGAGGAGCCGCAACGCCGCCTGGCGACAACAGACGCCGTCAAAAGTGAACAGCTTATTTCGAAGACAGGACACTAGGCGCTTATCTACGAGGATCCTGCCCCATGTTCCTGCACCGTCCCCTGGAAGAAAAAGACATCCCCGCTGTATGTGCCTTGCCGCAGAACGCCGATGAGCTGTTTTATATGTTCCCCCGGGCGACATGGCCGCTGACGGCAGTGCAATTGAACGATGCACTGGAGGAGCGTTCCGACTCCACGGTAGTCGAGCTCAATGGCGAAGTGGTCGGTTATGCGAACTTTTCCCTGGCGCATTTTCGTGGCCGCTGTTCCCTGGGCAACGTGATCATTGCCCCCGAAGCTCGCGGCAAGGGCGTGGGCGGCTACTTGATCGGTTGTATGACTGACCTGGCGTTCGACAAGCATGAAGCCAAGGAGCTGACCGCATCCTGCTACAACCACAATGTGCCGGGCCTGCTGTTTTATCCGCGCCTGGGCTTCAAGCCGTTTGCCGTGGAAGAGAAGCGCGACAAACGCGGTGCGCGGGTGGCGCTGATTCATTTGCGTCTCAAGCGCCCGGAAGCCGTCTAGACGCTGACCGTTTTGTCAGGAAAGCAGCTCGTATGCTGTCCGCTGTGCAGGGTGTGACGTCGGGTCGCAGGTCTGTGCGGCGGGTTGTTTCTCTGCGTGAAACAACGAGTATTCCCGTTGTTATTGCGGATTAACCGTGCGGTGAATCGATTCTGCCGGTTTTTTTTGACCTTCCTCTCCTTAGTTATGATCGTTATTCTTTTTGGGTGGAAGTTGCGAGTTGACAGGGGCTGGGGTATAAGTTTCTTAGTTCGTTAATTAGTCGGCTCGTCGGCGGTATTTCTTTGACGGATTATTTATGCACTCTCGTCTTAGCTATAACAAGGTTCAGCCAGAGGCTGGCGAGTTGTGCGCGGCTGCTTTACAAGATTTCAGGAGAACATGGCAATGATTGCTTATCGACTTTCCCCGCTCGAACTGCGCAGTATCATCGAGCAGGCTTTTCTGCCCTTACGCTGTACCTGCAATATCGCTGCAGACAACTCAATGAGCGTGCAAATCCTTGATCCGCAAGGCGATCAGGGCGAATTGCTGGTCACTGGCATCTCCCTCGACAGGCTCAATACCAGCCGGGATATCTCTGAACTGGTAGCGGAGCTGCGCTATGACCTGGCCCATACCCAACACAGCGCCTTGCGGGCCAACGCACGTCGTTGAGCCCTTTGCTGACTACATAACCGCCGCTTTTCGAGTCGAAGACTAGGGAGGCTGCGGTTATTCGTTTTTGTTCGTATATAGTTCTAATTAAACATAACGATTAAACAACAGTTATCGGACAACTTGGCCGCTGCCCGAAACTATGTGTAATTGTGTCGAAACGATAATGGAACAACTCAATGCATTGAGCGTTTGCGTTCGTTTTTGAACAATATCTTGAACTCATGGCGCTCGGCGCCACTTAACGAATCCTGACGATCGATAGGCCCTGCCTCAATCCGACCTTCCAGTGCAACGCGAATGACCATGGACTTGCCCAAGCCATCCGGCAGATCACCGAGAATGGTCAATTCGCGTAATTCTTCGCCATCGCGCTCGACATTGACCAGCCTGACCCGGCAAGTGGCCTGCATGGGGATTGGTCCGAACAGGGTGTCGCGCGAATAATCGATTTCGGCGATGCCACTGCGGGCATCTTTTTCTACATTCATTTGGATTGCCTCGGTTTCCATTTACCGGTTTTTCACTGGTTACGGAACATGGAGGCAATGGCTGTCTCTTTAGTTCGATCCATCGCTACGAACGGTCGGTTCCAGTGCGCCGGTCAGCCACTCGCGCAGTGCGCGAATTTTCGGCAACTGCGCCCGTTGCGGCGGGTAGACCAGGTAATACGCCATGCCCTGACGGAGTTCGATGTCGAACGGTGCTATCAGTACGCCATCGTTGAGGCTTTCGCGAATCAGGTTGATATCACCGAGGGCCACGCCCTGGCCGCGAGTCGCCGCAGACAAGGCCAGTTCGAGGGTATCGAAGCGTTGCCCGCGATGGGCGGCGATGCCCTTGACCCCGGCGCTTTCCAGCCAGCGGCTCCAGCCGTGCAGTGGAATGCAGTGCAGCAGCGCCAGGCTCCTGAGGTCTTCGGGGTGATGCAGGCGACGGGCGATTTCCGGCGAGCACACCGGGGTCAGGCGCTCGGGCATCAGGGCGATGGCTTCGAGGTTTTTCCAGTCGCCACGGCCCTGAATGATCGCGGCATCGACGTCGGTGTCTTCGAAGTGCGGCTCCCAGGAGTCATAGGTGGTTACCCGCACGTCGACATCCGGCATCACACTGCGCCAGTCCGGCAGCAGCGGCAAAAACCAGCGAGTGGCAATGGTCGGTGGCATGCGCAGGGTCAATACCTGGCCGGCGCTGCGCAGGCTGTTGCAGGCCTGGACCACGCGGCCGAAGGCTTCATCCACTACCGGTAACAAGGCTTCCGCTTCCGGGGTCAGGCGCAAACCGGTCTTGTGGCGGATGAACAGGATCACGCCCAAGTGTTCTTCCAGTTGCTGGATCTGTCGACTGACCGCGCTCTGGGTGACGAACAGCTCCTTGGCAGCACGGCTGAACGTGCCGCAGCGGGCGGCGCTGGCGAACACTTCCAGGGCCAACAGGGGCAGGCGCCGACGGGGGAAGTCGGGATTATCCAATGTATGCGTTTCAATCATGGATCGCATGAGAAATTACCGCGTTTACGCAAGTGTCAGCGCAGCTTAACGTAATCGCATCTGTCGACCTATGCCGCTGTGCGCATGGATCGGCGCACTGCACCTTCAGGAGTTCCGGCAATGAATCGCGTCATCCTCGAACAATCGCTTTCACGGGCCCAGGTCGTCAGTATTGCCAGCGCCCAGGCCGTGCTGGAATTGTCCCCGGCTGCCCGGGAGCGCATCGAGGCTGCCCATGCCATCGTCCGTTCGGTGGTGGAGAAGAATATCCGCGCCTATGGCGTCAATACCGGGGTCGGCGCCCTGGCCAATACCGTGGTGCCTCCCGCGCTGCAGAGTGCGTTGTCGCACAATATTCTGATGAGTCATGCGGTGGGCGTTGGTCAACCCCTGAGCGTGGCCCAGACCCGGGCGGTGATGGCGGCTGCGATAAACAATTTCGCCCATGGCTATTCCGGCCTGCGCCTGGCGGTGGTGGAGCGCCTGATCACGCTGCTCAACAGCGGTTGCACGCCCGTGGTGCCGGGGCAGGGGTCGGTGGGTTATCTGAGTCATATGGCCCATATCAGCCTGACGCTGATTGGTCACGGCGAGTGCCTGCTCGACGGCGAGTGCCTGTCGGCGGCAGCGGCCCTGCAGCGACTGGGGCTGACGCCACTGGTGCTGGAGGCCAAGGAAGGGCTGTGTCTGGTCAATGGCACGCCTTGCGTCACCGGCATGGCCTGCCTGTTGCTGGATCAGGCCGAGCGGCTGATGGACTGGGCCGATGCGATCTCGGCCATGAGCTTCGAAACCCAGCGCTGCCAGTTGCGCGCCTTCGATCCGGTGCCCATGGCGTTGCGCCCCTCCAAGGGCTTGCTCAAGGTCGCCCATGACCTGACCGCCTGGCTCGACGGCTCGGCCATTCTCGCCGCCGCCAGTGGGCGGCAGACCCAGGATGCCTTGAGTCTGCGCAGCATTCCCCATGTCCACGGCGCGGTACGTGACAGTCATGAGCAGGTGGCGGCGGTGGTCGAGCGCGAGCTGACCTGCGTCACCGACAATCCGTTGATTTGCGGTACGCCCGACGATCCGCAGATCTACTCCGAGGCCCATGCGGTGGGTGCGGCCATGGGCCTGGCGATGGATCAGTTGGGGATTGCCCTGGCCGAGCTGGCATCGATTTCTGAGCGCCGGCTTGATCGTATGGTCAACCCGCTGGTCAATAATCTGCCGGCTTTCCTGGCAGGGGCCAGTGGTGTGGAGTCGGGGTTTATGATCGCGCAGTACACGGCGGTTTCCCTGGTGGCGCAGAACCGTCGTCTGGCGGCGCCTGCCAGCCTCGATGGTGGCATTACCTCGGGCCTGCAGGAAGACACCCTGTGCCACGCGACCCCGGCCGTGCTCAAGGCCCAGACGATTGCCGAGAATCTGCAGATGATTCTCGGCATCGAACTGCTCGCGGCTTGCCAGAGCTATGACCTGCTGGACTCCGAACTTCCCGCTGCACCCCGCACCACCGCCTTGTATCTACGCCTGCGCGAGGAGATTGCGCGCTACGCCGATGACCGTCCATTGGGTCGGGATATGGCTGATGCGGCGCGGTTTATTCAACAGCAGACGCCACAGGCAATTGCTGATGTGGGGCGATTGCAGTTGGTGGCGTAAGCCGGAGTGGGAGCGTGGCTTGCCCGCGAAGAACGATAATGCGGTGCCCCTGACACACCGCGTCGAGCGTTTCGCGGGCAAGCCACGCTCCCACAAGTTCGTGCTCGCAGTGCGACTGTGCGATGGCCTTCAGAGAAGATTCGATATAAAAAAATATAATTCCCGGATCGATTGTTTTTTCGCCTGGCGTCAAAATTATTTTTCGTTTTAAAACAGCTAGTTATTTATTCTGACACGAGTAATTAAGTGTAATGCCTGAATTTGACACTTTCCCGACTTTTTGAAATTATCTGTTTTAGTTTTTTGGTTGACTACTTCCTGTCCGGCTTCCCGCAGCAGTGGGGCGACGCCATCCGCGTCATCGGTGAGCCTGTATCCGCCCCAGCGTTTCATCACCTTCGTTTCATCCCTCAACTCCATGTTCACGCCGGGCGGTAGCGTTGCCGGTGGCTGGCCTTGCCTGCTTTTCATTGCACTTGTGCGTTTCCTGCTTGATGGACTTTCCAGATTGACGTCGGACGGTCTCCGTTTGTCGATCCAAAATTAGGGAGTTTCATCATGTTTAAAGAATCCATGGGAATCGAGTGTGGCTGCGTGGTCGGCGGCGCAGGGCCAGCGGGTATGGGGTTGCTGTTCAATGCCCTGAAAAGCGGGACATTGGAGGCACTGGCACGCGATGGCCTGATCATTGTTGACAGCAGCCCGACGCCTGGCGCGGGTTGCCTTGGGGATTACCGGATCACCGCCAACTCAGTGGGCGATGTCTTTCTCGACTGCCTGCGCCACCCGGCATTGCGGGAGATTTTCGAGCCATTGGAGGGCGCGCTGGCTTACTGGCGCGTCCGCTATCAGGCACAAAGCGCGCTGCCGCTACCCGATATTGGCCAACTGCTGACTGAGGCTTCAAGCCTGTTTCTCGAACATATCGTCAATCACTACGGGATCAAGCTGTGGCACAGCAGCACCATTACCCAGGTGGTGGCTGACAGCGAGGGTTATGAGGTATGGGTCGAGCACGAAGGGCAACTTCACTGTATTCGCAGCCGCACTCTGGTGCTCAATCTCGGTGGCCGCCAGGACCCGCAACATTTGCTCGACGGTCTGGCCGATCAAGGTTTGTATGTTCCGCCCTCGGCAAGCATCCACAGTGCCGACCGGCTGTTGCGGATGAATTCGGTGCAACTGCGCCAGCAGTTCGCCGACGCTCTGGCCAGTGACAAGGGCATTACCCTGGTCGGCGGCTCCCACAGTGCATTCTCGATGCTGGAAAACCTTGCTGATGCCCTGGAATTTGCCGGGCTCAAGACCCTCAATCTGGTGCATCGCTCGCCCATCCGCCTGTTCTATGAAAGTGCCGAAGAGGCACGTCAGACGGGCTACGTGTTCAATCCGCAGCAGGATGTCTGCCCGGTGACGGGGCGGATCAATCGCTCCGGCGGTCTGCGTTATCGCGCCCGGGATGTGGGGCGAGCGGCGGTGGAACGCGGGCGGGTCGGCAATACCGGGGTAAGCGTGCGTCTGCTGTCTACTCGTGAGGACCGGGAGGCTGTGCAACAGGCCTTGGCCGACTCCTGCATGGTGGTGCAATGCTCCGGCTATCAACCGCGCCTGCCGGTCTTGATGCGCCGCGATGGTTCCATGATCAGCCTGCGCGAGGCGAAGGGCGGGCTGGATTCCGATCCCAGTGGCTGCCCGATTGATGAGCACGGCCTGCGTCTGCACGGCCTTCATCTGTTCGGCCTGGGTGCCGGTCTGGGAGTGGATCCGCTGTTGGGTAGCGAAGCATCGTTTGACGGCCGTATCTACGGCGTCTGGCAGTTCCACCACGATGCCAGTCGTGCGGTGATCGAGGCCGTTCTTGAGCGCCTGCGTTATAAGTCCAGAGAGGTCGATGTAGCCGTGCCCAATCTGGTCGAACGCCTGGAAAACGGCCTGCCGTTCCTGTTCCCCGGCTTCGGTGGCATCAAGACCTGATTCCCCTCCAGGGCTTGCTTGCCTTTTTCCCGGCGGCCTTTGGCTGTCCGGGATTTTTTTTGCCCTCGACAGCGGGCGGTTTATTTTCAATGATGATCGTAATTCTATTGGCGTGCCGGGCTTTGACTATGCTCGGCGTGGGTCTGCAACGTTTATGGGCTGACTGGAGGGAGATGCAATGCGAATTCTGATCGTGGGTGCAGGGGCCATTGGTGGCTATTTTGGTGGGCGGCTGCTGGAGGCGGGGCGTGATGTGACTTTTCTGGTGCGCGCCGGGCGTGCCGAAGAACTCGACCGAGACGGGTTGGTCGTGCGCAGCCCACTGGGCAATATCCTCTACCCGTCACCGCCCCATGTGCTGACTGAGATGCTGGGCGGCGTCTATGACCTGATTGTGCTTAGTTGCAAATCCTATGACCTGGACGCGGCCATGGAGTCGTTCGCAGCGGCGGTCTGTCCCGAGACCCTGATCCTGCCATTGCTTAACGGCATGGGGCATATCGAACGCCTGAGCGAGCGATTCGACCGCCGCAACGTGCTGGGTGGCCAGTGCCTGATTTCTCTTGATCGTGATGCGTCCGGGGCAATCCTGCACCTTAACGATACCAATCAGTTGTCCTTCGGCGAGCTGGATGGCGCCACGACTCCACGCATCCTGCGAGTGGCCGAGGCCCTGGCCGACGCTGGTTTCGATGCCAGCCTGAGCCTGCGTATCGTTCAGGAAATGTGGGAAAAGTGGTGTTTCATCGCCACCGGCGCGGGTATTACCGGGTCCATGCGCGCCAGTATCGGCGATGTCCTGGCGGCGGGAGGCGAGGCGACGGTTATCCGCCTGCTCAACGAATGTGCCGGGATTGCCGATGCGGCCGGTCATGCCCTGCGACCTGAAGTGCGTCAGCGTTTTCTGACGATGCTGACGACACCTGGCTCGAAAATGACTGCGTCGATGCTGCGCGATATTGAGCGCGGTGCGCCCATCGAGGTTGAACATGTGCTGGGCGATTTGATCGAGCGTCGTGCTGCTCTGGGCCTGCCTGCAACGGCCTTGAGCGTATTGGATTTTGTCTGTCTGCAGCTCAGGTCCTACGAGGCACGGCGTCTGCGCGAGGGGCATTGATCGCGGGCAGGTTTGGCGGCAATTACAGCTGCTAGGCTTAGAACGTTATCAACGTCCCTATGAGAGGTGCCCAGCTATGCCGGTCAAGCACGATTTATTCAAGGACTTGGGATTTACCCGGGAACAGGTTGCAGAGCGCAGCAAGGCTGACAAGAAACTCAATCAGCTGTTGGTCGACTACGACGAAATTGATGCCGGAGTCCTTAAAGCCGAGGCTGGAGCGGCAGGCAGTGTCAGCGACGAGCAGTTGAACAGGCTCAAGGAGAAGCGTCTGCGTATCAAGGACGGCATCATGCAGCACATGCAACAGGCCTGACGTCGTTCTGCGGGCGAAAAAAAACGGCATCCACTGGATGCCGTCTGGCCGCGACCCGCCACGGGCAAGTGGCAGGTCGGCATCGAAAAGCCGTGTGACGCTATAAATTCATTGTGGGTCTTGCTGAGGGGCGAGTTCCGCCTGGATCCGCTTGTAGATTTCTTCCCGATGCACGGAAACATTTTTCGGGGCATTGATTCCCAGGCGTACCTGAAGACCTTGAACGCCAAGAATCGTGACGGTGATCTCGTCACCAATGTTTATGCTTTCGCCTACTTTGCGGGTGAGTATCAACATAATCTTTTCCTTGATGGCCTCTTGAAATGCCTCTACCAAGAGGCTGGCGTTTGCCTTTACGTGGTGATTGTTGCCGACTGCATCCAAATGCGTCCATCAGTATGACGCTACTGCGGTTAATTAAATTCCCTTGTCATTTCCCTGTCACCGAGATTTGCGTCATCGGCTTGACGGCGGTGCCAATTCTGCCTGTTTTGTAGCGCAAATGCCCGTATTTACTGGCGCATGTCCAAAGTCATCTGTTTCAGCGCTGAAAAAACGGCCTTTGACACGGGTTGACGTGGCAGGGGAGGCGGACGCTGGCATGCGGACATCATCCATTGACTCTCAGCGTATGCGAGATTTCGTGGTTTTGCCTGAACCTTGCCATTCAATAGATAAAAAAAGCGAAAAAATGCGTAGGAAAAGCACCTTTTGATTGGTGAAATTTTCTTAACCTTTATGGGGGATTTGTTGCGCGGGACTGTAGGAGATGTCCCATAAAGCGAGGGGAGTGCTATGAGGCGGTAAACGCGATGGCCTTGATCTGGTGGTTGGTTGAACCTGTAGGAGCTGCCGAAGGCTGCGAAGCGGTGCGGTACCCATTCGCAGCCCGCGGCAGCTCCTACAAATCATGTATTTGCTGGAGCGTCAGACCACCGTCGACAGCAGCATGATGAAGATGATGCCGACCACGGACAGGATGGTTTCCATCACGGTCCAGGTCTTGAAGGTTTCGGTCACGGTCATGTTGAAGTACTGCTTGACCAGCCAGAAACCGGCGTCGTTGACGTGGGACAGGATCAGGGAGCCTGCACCGGTCGCCAATACCAGCAGCTCGCGGTTGACCCCGGGAATCAGGCCGACCACAGGGGCGACGATACCGGCACCGGTAATGGTGGCCACGGTCGCCGAACCGGTTGCCACGCGAATCACCGCTGCTACCAGCCAGGCCAGCAGGATCGGGTTGATCTGCGCCTGTACCGCCATATGCCCAATGACGTTACCTACGCCGCTGTCCACCAGCATTTGCTTGAAGCCACCGCCGGCACCGACGATCAGCACGATGGCTGCAACCGGCGACAGGCTTTGGTCCAGCAGCTTGATGATCTTGGTGCGATCGAAGCCGCGGGCGGCGCCGAAGGTGTAGAAAGCCAGCAGCAGGGCGAACAGCAGGGCCGCGATAGGGTGGCCGATCAGGTCCATCCAGATGCGGAAGGTATTGTCGGCAGGCAGGACCACGTCCGATGCGGTCTTGAGCAGCATCAGGAACACGGGCAGCAGGATGGTCACCAGGGTGATACCGAAACCAGGCAGGTTCTCGGTGCTCGATTCCTTGGCGATCTGGTCCATCAGTTCCTGGGAGGGTGTACCGGGAATGTATTTGGCAATCCACTTACCGAAGATCGGACCGGCAATCATGGCTGTCGGCAGCGCGACGATCAGGCCGTAGAAAATGGTCTTGCCGATATCAGCGCCGAAGATGCCAATGGCCAGCAGCGGACCCGGGTGCGGTGGCACCAGGCCGTGTACTGCAGACAGGCCGGCCAGCAGCGGGATGCCGATCTTGACGATGGACACGCCAGTGCGCCGGGCAACGATGAACACCAACGGGATCAGCAGGACAAAACCGATCTCGAAGAACAGCGGAATCCCGACCAGGAAGGCCGAGAGCATCATGGCCCAATGCACCTTGTCTTTACCGAAGGTGCGGATCAGGGTCTGGGCGATCTGGTCAGCGCCGCCCGAGTCAGCCATCAGTTTGCCGAGCATGGTGCCCAGGCCAAGGATGATGCCGACGAAACCGAGGACACCGCCGAAGCCGTCCTGGAACGACTTCATGACTTTTTCCACGGGCATGCCCGAGGTCAGGCCAAGAAAGCCGGCAGCGATAGTCAGTGCTACAAAAGGGTGGACCTTGAAGTTGGTGATCAGCAGCACCAGACCGATAACGGTCACTAGTGCGTCGACCAGCAGGTACGTCTCATGGGTCATACCGAACATGGGTGTGTCTCCAGTTGTCTTTATGTTTTTTATGGAGCTGTTGCTCAGCGCTGCCTGTGTCACATGCCAAAGACAGCGCTGTCTTTGCCGCTCACGCCTTTAAAACTATGAGGCGCTTGCCACTTGGGACTCTTTCCACCAATCGGCCGCCTGCACGCCCAGGGTCTCGATGGACACTTTTGCATCGACTTTGACCACAAGGGTATTGGGCTCCCCATTGGGCGGTTGCAGCGTAGCAAACTGGCTGTCCACCAGGCTGGCGGGCATGAAATGACCAGGACGATGCTGAATGCGATCGATGGCCAGTTCCTTGGTCAGTTCCAGGAAGACAAAACCCAGACCCGGTACGGCAGCGCGCAGGCGGTCACGGTAGATTTTCTTCAGGGCGGAGCAGGTCAGGATCGGCAGTTCGCCATTGGCCACGGCCTTGGCCAGTTCTTCACCCAGGGTGTCGAGCCAGCCGGAGCGGTCTTCGTCATCAAGGGGGATGCCGGCGCTCATCTTGTCGATGTTGGCCTGCGGGTGAAAGGCGTCGCCTTCGATCAGGCGGCCACCGGTGTGCTTGGCAATGGCTGCGCCGACAACGCTTTTACCGCAGCCGGCAACGCCCATCACAACCAGGGCGGGTATAGCAGTCTTGGAAGTTGTCACAGTTTGCACCTCTCTGGAGACAGCGCTGTCTTCACTGCATGGCAGCAAGATCAGCCCAAGCCGTTCCAGTCGTTGTCATTGTTTTGGTACGTCCTTGCACGACTCCGGATTGTCACCAAGCCGGTCAAAATCGTTGTCATGGTCCATAAGACAGCGCTACCTTAGAGTTCATTAGCCTGTTTTGGCAAGTACAATGCTGCTCTTTACTCTAGTTGGATATGCATGACTCGCATGGGTTCCCGTTCTACCGGCCGTCCGACGCTCAATGAAGTAGCGCGGCTTGCGGCTGTTTCTCCTATTACTGCATCGCGTGCCTTACGTGGCGTCACCACGGTGGCGCCGGAGCTGGTCGAGAAAGTGCGCGCGGCTGCACTTAGTCTGGGCTACGTCGCCAACCCGGCGGCGCGAGCCCTGGCTTCGTCCCATAGCCAGACCGTAGTGGTGCTGGTGCCATCGTTGTCCAACCAACTGTTTATCGAGACCCTTGAGGCGATCCAGAATGTGCTGCGCACTCGCGGCCTGGAAGTGGTCATCGGTAACTACCACTACTCGCCGGTAGAAGAAGAGAATCTGCTGCGCAACCATCTGGTCAATAGACCCCGAGGCCTGTTGCTGACCGGGTTTGATCACACCCCCGCTTTGCGTCAGTTGCTCGCCGCCAGCGGTATTCCCTGCGTGCATATGATGGAACTGGACCCGGCGCGGGGCGCCTATTGCGTTGGTTTCTCCCAGGAGCAGGCCGGTGCCCAGGCTGCTCGTCATCTGCTCGACAGTGGCCGTCGGCGTCTGGCCTATGTTGCGGCCCAGCTCGATCCCCGGGTGATACGACGCGGAAACGGTTTTCGCGAGGTATTACAGGCGGTAGGGCTTTATGACCCGGCACTGGAAGTGATGGTGCCGCAGCCTTCCTCTATCGGCCTGGGCGGAGAGTTGTTCGCCCGCCTGCTAGAGCAGCATCCTGACGTCGACGGGGTGTTCTTCTGTAACGACGACCTGGCCCAGGGCGCGTCTCTTGAGGCGTTACGCCGGGGTATTGCGATTCCTCGGCAGGTGTCCCTGGTGGGCTTCAACGATTTGCCAGGCTCTGCCCACATGATCCCGCGCCTGACCTCCATCCGCACGCCGCGTGAAGAAGTCGGCCAGCGTGCTGCGCAACTGCTGCTCGGGCTGATCGATGGTGTGCCTCAGGAGTCGGAAGTGGATCTGGGGTTTGAGCTGGTGGTTCGCGAGAGCTCGTAAAGCGGATAGGAGCGGGTTTGGTGGGACCGGGTTTAGCCGGGTAGCGTTCATTGAGGCGATAAAGCTATGCCGGTCATGCCGTCGCTTTCCCGGCTAAAGCCGGTCCCACAGGTGTTTTTGCCCCGCGTGAACTCAAAGCGCCTCCTCAACCAACTCGATCCAATGCCGCACCGGCGTGCGTCCGGCCCCGCCCAGGTGGGTCTGGCAGCCGATATTGGCGGTCGCAATGATCTCGGGCCGGCCACCCTCCAGCGCATTCATTTTGTTATCGCGCAATTGTCGGGAGAGCTGCGGTTGGGTAATCGAGTAAGTTCCCGCCGAACCGCAGCATAGATGGCTGTCGGGCACCTCGGTCAGGTTGAAACCCAGTCGGGTCAGCACCTGCTCGACAGCGCCGCCAAGCTTCTGCGCGTGCTGCAAGGTGCAGGGGCAGTGCACGGCCAATCGCAGTTCGCCACGAGCAGTGAGGTCTTCCAATGGCTCATCGCGCAGCACTTCCACCAGATCCTTGCTCAGTGCGCTGATACGGGCGGCTTTGGCGGCATAGGCCGGGTCGGCCTCAAACAAATGACCGTAGTCCTTGATAAAGGCCCCGCAGCCGCTGGCGGTCTGGATAATGGCCTCGACAGCGCTGCTCTCGATATGCGGCCACCAGGCATCGATGGTGCGACGGGCGCGGTCGAGGCCGGCCTGTTGCGCATTGAGGTGATAGTCCAGAGCACCGCAGCAACCGGCTTCGCGGACCGGCGTGACGCTGATGCCCAGGCGATCCAGCACCCGGGCCGTCGCCGCGTTGGTATTGGGTGACAGCGCCGCCTGCACGCAACCTTCGAGGAGCAAAACCCGACGGGCATGACGCGGCGCGGGCCGGGGTTTGGCCTTCGTTATCACAACGGGCAGTTCATCGCGCAAACGCTCGGGCAGCAGCGGGCGCAGCGCCTGGCCCAGACGACTCAAGGGCTTGAACAGCGCCGGATTGGGCAATAGGACCCGCAAGCCACTGCGCAACAGGCGTTGGCCCAGAGGCCGGGGGACTGCGCTCTCCATGGCCGCCCGACCGATATCCAGCAGGTTGTGATAATCGACGCCGGACGGGCAGGTGGTCTCGCAATTGCGACAGCTCAGGCAGCGGTCCAGATGCAGCTGGGTGGCCGCAGTGGCAGGCTGGCCCTCGAGCACTTGCTTGATCAGGTAGATGCGCCCGCGCGGGCCGTCCAGTTCATCACCGAGCAACTGATAAGTCGGGCAAGTGGCGTTGCAGAAGCCGCAGTGCACGCAACTGCGCAGGATACGCTCGGCCTCTTCGGCGCGCGGCAGTTGGTGGGCGAGGTCGCTCAGGTTGGTCTGCATGGTTCAGATCTCCGCGTACATACGGCCCGGATTGAACAGGCCGTGTGGATCGAGCCGAGCCTTGAGCTGGCGCTGATAGTGCAACAGTGCGGGCGGCAGGGGCTGGAAGGGGCTGTCGTGCAAGCCATGGCTGTAGCAGGTGGCATGCCCGCCCGCAGCGGCGGCAAGGGCCTGAATGGTGGAGCCGTCGGCAGTAGACTTCAGCCAGCGTTGGGCACCACCCCAATCGATCAGTTGTGCTCCGGGCAGCTCCAGCATGCCAATAGCCTGGGGCAGTGACAGGCGCCAGAGCGGCAGGCCATCGCCGAAAAACTCCAGGCGCTGTTCATTCAAATCCTGCCAGTAGGCCGGGTCGATAAGCTCGCCGCCGAGGCGTTCATGGGCCGCAGCCACCGAGCCTTCGCCGCCTTCCAGACGCAGGCGCAACAGTTTGCCGTCATGGCTGGCGGCACTGATCGGCAGCGGTTGGCGCCCCCATTCCCGCAAGCGGGCCAAGGCCTGAGCCCCGTCCATTTCCAGGGCGACGCTGCTGCACAACCGCGGCTTGGGCAGGACCTTGAGCGAGACTTCGGTCAACAGGCCCAGGCAGCCAAAGCTGCCGGTGAGCAGGCGCGACAGGTCGTATCCGGCGACGTTTTTCATCACCTGGCCGCCGAAGTGCAGGTGTTTGCCCAGGCCGGTAATGACCCGCGTACCCAGGACGAAATCCCGCACCGACCCGGCCCAGGGCCGCCGTGGGCCGCTCAACCCGGCTGCGACCATGCCGCCCACGGTGGCGTCACTGAAGGTCGGCGGCTCACACGGCAGCATTTGCCCGGCGGCATCGAGCACTGCGCACAGTTCGCTTAACGGCGTACCGGCCCGTGCGGTGATCACCAGCTCGCTCGGCTCATAACTGACAATGCCGCGATGGCTACGGGTATCCAGCACTTCGCCAGCGACCTCACGGCCAAGAAATGCCTTGCTGTTACCGCCCTGGATGCGCAGGGGCGTGGCGTTTTCCAGGGCGTCACTGACCTGCTGCAAGAGCTGCTGGCTGGCGTCGAAGTCGGTCATCAGAAACGCTCCAGTTCCGGGAAGGGCAACTGGCCCTGATGGATATGCATGGCGCCGAATTCGGCGCAGCGGTGCAGGGTCGGGATGTTCTTGCCGGGGTTTAGCAGGCCGAGGGGGTCGAAGGCGGCCTTGACCGCATGGAACAGGGTCAACTCGTCGCTGTTGAACTGGGCGCACATCTGATTGATCTTCTCCCGTCCAATACCGTGTTCGCCGCTGATACTGCCGCCGACCGCGACGCACAGTTCGAGGATCTTGCCGCCCAGGGCTTCGGCGCGCTCCAGCTCGCCAGGCTGGTTGGCATCGAACAGGATCAGCGGATGCATATTGCCGTCACCGGCATGGAACACATTGGCCACGCGCAGGCCGTATTCCCGACCCAGCTCGGCAATGCCATTGAGCACCGTCGGCAAGGCCCGGCGCGGGATGCTGCCGTCCATGCAGTAATAATCCGGCGACAGGCGCCCGACTGCCGGGAAGGCATTCTTGCGCCCGGCCCAGAAGCGCACGCGCTCGGCCTCGTCCCTGGCCTGGCGCAACTCGGTCGCTCCGGCCTCGGTCAGTACTGCGCGCACCCGCTCACAATCGGCGTGCACATCGGCTTCGACGCCATCGAGCTCACATAACAGGATGGCCTCGGCATCGACCGGGTAACCGGCGTGGATAAAGTCTTCGGCGGCGCGAATCGCCAGGTTGTCCATCATTTCCAGGCCGCCCGGAATGATCCCGGCGGCAATGATCTCGGCCACCGCGCGCCCGGCGTTTTCCACGTTGTCGAAAGCCGCCAGCAACACCTTGGCGACCTGGGGCTTGGGCAGCAGCTTGACCGTGACTTCGGTGATGATGCCGAGCAGGCCTTCGGAGCCGGTGAACAGCGCCAGCAGGTCGAAGCCGGGGCTGTCCAGCGCGTCGGAGCCCAGGCTCAGGTGCTCGCCTTCGATGGTGAGAACGTCGACCTTGAGCAGGTTGTGCACGGTCAGGCCGTACTTGAGGCAGTGCACGCCACCGGCATTTTCCGCGACATTGCCGCCAATGGAGCAGGCGATCTGCGACGACGGGTCCGGCGCGTAATACAGGCCGTAGGGCGCAGCGGCCTGGGAAATTGCCAGGTTGCGCACGCCCGGCTGGACCCGTGCCAGGCGCGCGTCCGGGTCGATATGCAGGATCTGATTGAAACGTGCCATGACCAGCAGCACGCCTTTCTCCAGCGGCAGAGCGCCGCCGGACAACCCCGTGCCAGCGCCGCGAGCCACCACTGGCACTCGACGCTGATGACAAAGCCTGAGCAGCACCTGCACTTCTTCCATATGCCGGGGCAGGGCCACCAGCATGGGCGTGGTGCGATAGGCGGACAGGCCGTCGCATTCGTAAGGCCGCAGTTCCTCTGGGCTGGCGAGAATTTCCAGGGCGGGCAGATGCTGACGCAGGTCATCAAGGAGCTGCTGTTTATCGACGTCCGGCAGTACGCCGTCCAGTTGTTCGTCGTAGAGAATATTCATCGCGGGCGGCTGACCCTGTGTTGTTCTTATGGGGTGCAGCATAGCTGGCCCTAATCCTGTGGGACCGGCTTTAGCCGGGAATACGCCTTCCGGCTAAAGCCGGTCCCACAGATATCACCCATTCAAAGGACTGTGTGTTGCTTGACACCGCCCAGCCAATCCCGCAACTTACGTATTGCGTAAACGGTTTACGATAAAAACAACAAGCGCTCAAGCAGGCACGATCCATGGACCTCTTCACCTATTACCGCTCAACCTCCAGTTATCGCGTGCGCATCGCTTTGGCCCTCAAAGGCCTCGACTACCAGGCGATCCCGGTCAATCTGCTTCGTGACGGCGGCGAACAGCTCAAGCCCGAATACCGGGCGATCAATCCTCAGGCTCGGGTGCCGAGCCTGCGCACCGAGGCGGGCAGGGTGATCACCCAGTCACCGGCGATCATCGAATACCTGGAAGAGCGTTACCCCGAAGTGGCCCTGCTGTCGTCCGACCTGATCGTGCGGGCGTCCCAGCGTGCGGTGGCGGCGCTGATCGGTTGTGATATCCATCCCCTGCACAATGTCGCGGTGCTCAATCGCCTGCGCGGCATGGGCCATGACGAAACCGAAGTGACCGCCTGGATTGCTCACTGGATCCGCGAAGGCTTCAATGCCGTCGAGCAACTGATCGGTGATGACAGCTGGTGTTTTGGTGCGTCGCCCAGTGTCGCTGACGTTTATCTGTTGCCCCAGTTGTATGCGGCCCGCCGTTTCAATGTCGAACTGAGCGGCTATCCGCGCATCCTGCGGGTCGAGCAATTGGCTGCGGACCACCTTGCCTTCCAGCAAGCCCATCCGGATGCACAATCCGACAAGCCGGCGTAGTCTCTGTCTTATGAAAAGTTTTGGTCTGCAACTGATCTTCGGTGATTTCCTCGCCCGCAGCGTGCGAGGGATTCCCTGTGCGCCGCCCGCAGGAATGTGAGTTTCGCCACCGCGCTTTCCCACTTTCCTGCAAGGAGCCAGACCATGGCTGATCTATACGAAAACCCGATGGGCCTGATGGGTTTCGAGTTCATCGAATTCGCCTCGCCGACCCCCAATACCCTTGAGCCCGTATTCGAAATAATGGGCTTTACCAAGGTTGCGACCCACCGTTCCAAGAACGTCAGCCTGTATCGCCAGGGCGCGATCAATATCATCCTCAATAACGAACCCCACAGCATCGCGTCCTACTTTGCCGCCGAGCACGGTCCTTCGGTATGCGGCATGGCATTCCGCGTCAAGGACTCGCAAAAAGCCTACAACCGGGCGCTGGAGCTGGGTGCACAACCGATCGAAATCGCCACTGGGCCGATGGAACTGCGCCTGCCGGCGATCAAGGGCATTGGCGGCGCGCCGCTGTACCTGATCGACCGCTTTGGTGAAGGCACCTCGATCTACGATATCGATTTCAATTTCATCGAAGGCGTTGACCGTCATCCGGTCGGTGCGGGCCTGAAATTCATCGATCACCTGACCCATAACGTCTATCGCGGCCGCATGGCCTATTGGGCGAACTTCTACGAGAAGCTGTTCAACTTCCGCGAGATTCGCTACTTCGATATCAAGGGCGAATACACCGGCCTGACCTCCAAGGCCATGACTGCGCCGGACGGCATGATCCGCATCCCGTTGAACGAGGAGTCGTCCAAGGGCGCGGGGCAGATCGAGGAGTTCCTCATGCAGTTCAACGGCGAAGGCATCCAGCACGTGGCCTTCTTCACCGACGACCTGATCAAGAGCTGGGACGCCCTCAAGGGCATGGGCATGCGCTTCATGACCGCGCCGCCGGAAACCTATTACGAAATGCTCGAAGGCCGCCTGCCCAACCACGGTGAGCCGGAGGCGGAACTTAAAAGCCGCGGCATCCTGCTTGACGGCTCATCTGACAGCGGCGAACGTCGGCTGCTTCTGCAGATTTTCTCGGAAACCCTGATGGGGCCGGTGTTCTTCGAATTTATCCAGCGCAAGGGCGATGACGGTTTTGGCGAGGGTAATTTCAAGGCGCTGTTCGAATCCATCGAACGGGATCAGGTGCGGCGTGGGGTGTTGGCGGCGGATTAAAGCCAACCCTTTCAGCCACCACACACCTCTTTAGATGAAGCGGGTTTCTGTGGGACCGGCTTTAGCCGGGAAGGCTCAGGCAGGATCGATACATTTGCATTGCCTGGCGCATTGTCTTCCCGGCTGAAGCCGGTCCCACCGTGGGCCTGTGTTTACTGGGTGCCACCCATCCGCGCACTGATCACCTGCGCCGTCGCCCGCAATCGCTGGGCGGCATCGTTCTGGCGAGCGTCGGTAAATACCGACGCCGAGCCCACTACCGTAATCACCCCGGCCAGCTTGCGGCCCATGCTGAACAGCGGCGACGACACGGCATTGACTCCGGCCATCAGCAGTCCGTGAATCTGATGCACGCCGTTTGTGCGGATATCCTCGCGGTGCTGCTCGATGTCCTTGAGTTGCGTAGCTGTCAGCACAGCCGACTCGATGTCGCGCAGGCCGCCCGTCTCGTGGGCGCCGAGGAAGGTGTCGAACACCAGCCCGGTGGATGAGCCCAACAGCGGCAATACCGAACCGACCTGGGTCACCAGAGTGACGGCACCGCTGGACGGCTCGACATAGACCACGGTCGGCCCCTTGTTGCCCCACACCGCCAGGAAGCAGGTTTCATTGAGTTCGTCGCGCAGGGCGGCCAGGTGCGGAGCGGTGATTTTCAGCACGTCCAGATGGCCCAGTGCGGCCAGGCCGACATACAACGCCTCGCGGCCCAGCCCGTAATGATTGGTCACCGCGTCCTGCTCGGCGAAACCGCTGGCGATCAACGCCTGCAGATAGCGGTGCACCTTGCTCGCGGGCATGTCGACGTGCTCGGCCAGTTTCGACAGCGAGGTCGAGGGCGCAAGTTCCGCCAGCGCTTTGAGAATGCCTACGCCGACCTCGGCGGACTGAACCTTTTGCTGGCGCGGGCCAGGGGAGAGAGCGATGTCGTCGGTCATGAAGAACGGTGCGCCGGTCTGGAAAGGCTGCTTTATAGCTTGACCCGCTTTCAAACTCAAATTACGTTATTCGTAATCTGTTTACGGTAAATGCAATTTCATCTGGAAAATAACAAGAGGTCGAGATGTTCTGTCATCTATCCAGCGACTCGCCGAATGCCCAAATCAGTTACCAGAGCGGCTTCGGTAATCAGTTCAGCAGCGAGGCCCTTGCCGGTGCCTTGCCCCAGGGCCAGAACTCGCCACAGCGTCATCCGCTTGGGCTGTATGCCGAGCAGTTTTCCGGCACCGCCTTCACCGTGCCGCGCAGCGAAGCGCGGCGCACCTGGCTGTATCGCATCACACCGTCAGCCGCGCACCCGCAGTATCAACCCTTGGACCGGCAGATCGTCGGGATGGAGCAGGGGCCGATCACGCCCAATCGGCTGCGCTGGAACGCCTTCGATATTCCCGCCGAACCCACGGATTTTGTCGATGGCCTGCTCGCCCTGGCGGCTACCTCGGCGGCGGATCAGGCCGATGGCGTCAGCGTCTATGTGTATCGGGCCAATGCCTCGATGCAACGGGCGTTTTTCAACGCCGATGGTGAGTGGCTGATCGTGCCGCAGCTGGGGCGCCTGAGGATCATCACCGAGCTGGGCCTACTGGATATCGCCCCGCAGGAAATTGCCGTGCTGCCCCGCGGCCTGAAATTCAGCATCCAGTTGCTCGATGCCACGGCCAGGGGCTATGTCTGCGAAAACCATGGCTGCGCCCTGCGTTTGCCGGATCTGGGGCCCATCGGCAGCAATGGCCTGGCCAATCCCCGGGATTTCCTGGCGCCGGTTGCCTGCTTCGAGAACCGCGCGGAACCGGTGATGCTGGTACAGAAATTTCTCGGTGAGCTGTGGGAAACCCGCCTCGAGCATTCGCCCTTTGACGTGGTGGCCTGGCACGGCAATAACGTGCCCTACAAGTACGACCTGCGCCGGTTCAACACCCTCGGCACGGTCAGCTACGATCATCCTGATCCGTCGATTTTTACCGTGCTGACCTCACCCGGCGCCGTTCATGGTCAGGCCAACGTCGACTTCGTGATCTTCCCGCCGCGCTGGATGGTGGCGGAAAACACCTTCCGCCCGCCCTGGTTCCACCGCAACCTGATGAACGAATTCATGGGCCTGATCGACGGCGCCTACGACGCCAAGGCCGAGGGCTTCATGCCCGGTGGCGCCTCGCTGCACAACTGCATGAGTGCCCATGGCCCGGACAACGCCACGGCAGAAAAGGCCATGGCGGTGGAACTGGCGCCGCACAAGATCGAGCAGACCATGGCCTTCATGTTCGAGACCGGCAAGGTGCTGCGTCCCAGCCGCCACGCCCTGAGCTGCGGGCAACTGCAAACCGACTACGATGCCTGCTGGAATGGCATGGCGAGAACTTTCAAGGAATCCGCGTTATGAGTCAGATTTTTCCGCGCAGCTGGGTGGCTTCGGCCAACGGCCATCCCGACTTTCCGCTGCAGAACCTGCCCCATGGCGTGTTCAGCCGGGGCGACCTTGGCCCAAGGGGCGGGGTGGCAATCGGCGAGATGATCTTCGATCTGCAAGCGGCCCTGGCCCATGATCTGTTTACCGATGAAGCACGTACCGCAGCCGAAGCTGCGGGCGCCGATCATCTCAACGGCTTCTTTGCACTCGGCGCGGCACACCGCCAGGCTTTGCGCCGGGAATTGCTGGCGCTGTTCGACGAGGCCAGCCCGCACTTCGAGCGCTTGCTGGCCCTGAGCCCAGGTCTACTGCATCCCATGGACGAATGCCGCCTGCACCTGCCCGCGCAGGTCGGCGACTACACCGACTTCTACGTCGGCATCCATCACGCTACCAATGTCGGCAAGCTGTTCCGCCCGGACAATCCCCTGCTGCCCAACTACAAGTACGTGCCTATCGGCTATCACGGTCGCGCCTCGACCCTGCGCCCAAGTGGCACTGAGGTGAAACGCCCCTTTGGCCAGACCCTGGCGCCGGGCCGGGAAGTGCCGGATTTCGGCCCCTGCAAGCGCTTGGACTACGAGCTGGAAATGGGCGTGTGGATCGGTCCCGGCAACCCCGATGGCCAGCCTATCGTGATCGGCGAGGCGGCCAGCCATATCGCCGGTTTCTGCCTGCTCAACGACTGGTCGGCCCGGGACCTGCAAGCCTGGGAGTACCAGCCGCTGGGGCCGTTTCTATCGAAGAGTTTCGCCACGACGCTGTCGGCCTGGGTGGTGACTCCCGAGGCACTGGCGCCGTTTCGTCGCGCGCAGCCGCCGCGTCCGGACGGTGACCCGCAGCCGCTGCCTTACCTCTTTGATGCGGCAGACCAGGAGGGCGGGGCGCTGGATATCGAGCTGGAAGTGCTGCTGCAGACCGAACAGATGCGCGCGAAGGACCTGCCGCCACAGCGCCTGTCCTTGAGCAATACGCTGAATATGTATTGGACGGCGGCGCAACTGGTGGCCCATCACAGCGTCAATGGCTGCGTGCTGCAACCGGGCGACTTGTTCGGTACTGGTACCCTGTCAGGCCCGCAAGCGGGGCAGCATGGCAGCCTGCTGGAGATGACCGAAGGCGGCAAACAGGTGGTCGAACTGGCCAGCGGCGAAAGCCGACGCTTTCTGGAGCATGGTGACGAAGTGATCCTGCGCGCGCGCTGCAAGGGCGATGGGCAGGTCTCCATTGGGTTTGGTGAGTGTCGCGGGCGGATTGTCGGTTGATCAATTGATACGGGCACAGGACTGATGTGGGACCGGCTTCAGCCGGGAAGAGGCAGGTATGGGCGATACACCTCTATCGGCTTTCCTATTGTCTTCCCGGCTGAAGCCGGTCCCACAAGTCATCATTCGACGATGACCCTCCTTAGCCAAACCCCTCGCGCAACGACCCCGACCGGGGCAGAAACCGCCCTTGCCGCTCGCCCCGGGCCTGGCCATCGGCATAGCTCAGGTGGCCATTGACCCACACCGCCTCAATCCCTGCCGCTGCACGCTTGGGCTGTTTGAAGTCGGCGATATCGATCACCCGTTCGGCGTCGAACAGCACCAGGTCGGCATGGAAACCCTCACGAATCAGCCCCCGCTCATGCAGGCCGAAGCGGGCTGCCGACAGGCCGGTCATCTTGTGCACGGCGCGGTGCAGGGGGAACAGGCCCTTGTCCCGACTGAAGTGTCCCAGGACCCGTGGAAACGCGCCCCATAGCCGGGGATGGGGAAACGGATCTTCCGGCAGACCATCGGAGCCGATCATGCTCAGAGGATGGCTGAGGATGCGTTCGACGTCCTGTTCGTCCATGCCGTAGTACACCGCGCCGGCCGGTTGCAGTTGGCGCGCGGCGTCGATCAGGGGCAGTTGCCAGTCGGCGGCGATTTCCTGCAGATCGCGGCCGCTCTGTTCAGGATGCGGAGTCGACCAAGTGATGGTGATGCGGAAGGCATCGGTGACTTGCTTGAGGTCCAGGGTCGAGGAGCTGGCGGCGTAGGGGTAGCAATCGCAACCCACCGGGTGACTCTGCGCGGCCTTTTCCAGAGACGCGAGCAATTGCGGGCTACGGCCCCAGTTACCGGCACCGGCACATTTGAGGTGGGAAATGATCACTGGTGCCCTGGCATGGCGACCAATGCCGAAGGCTTCATCCATGGCGTCCAGCACCGGCTCGAACTCGCTGCGCAGGTGGGTGGTGTAGACGGCCCCGAAGGCGCCCAGTTCTTCGGCCAGTTGCGCCACCTCCGTGGTCTCGGCAGAGAAGGCCGAGGCGTAGGCCAGCCCGGTGGACAGGCCCAGGGCACCCTCTTTCAGGCTGTCGCGCAGTTGCTCGCGCATGGCGGCAATTTCGTCAGGGCTGGCACTGCGCAACAGGTCATCCAGATGATTGTTGCGCAGGGCGGTATGGCCCACCAGCGCCGCGACATTCACTGCCGGGCGCGCCTCGTCGACGGCATCGCGATAGTCACGAAAGCGCGGGTAGACAAAATGCTGTTGCGCGCCGAGCAGGTTCATCGGGTCCGGCGGCGCACCCTTGAGGCTGACCGGCGAGGCGCTGATGCCGCAGTTGCCGACGATCACCGTGGTTACGCCCTGGCTGATCTTGGCGAGCATGTCGGGCTGGCGGATCACCACCGTGTCGTCATGGGTGTGCACATCGATAAAGCCCGGCGCCAGGACCCGGCCCGCCGCGTTGACTTCCTCGGTTGCCGACGCATCGTCGAGGCTGCCGATGCGCTGGATGCGGCCGTCATGAATCGCCACGTCGGCGTGAAAGCCCGGCGTGTCGCTGCCATCGATCACCAGTGCGTCGCGAATGATCAGGTCATAAAGCATGGTTCAGTCTCCAAGCGGCAGGCTGTCGTCACCGCCGCGATAGTCATCGAGGGCCAGCTTGATGCGCCGCAGCCGCTCCTGATTGTCCTCGGGGGCCAGCAGCGCCAGTTCCGTGGCCAGCACGTCGATGGTCAGCAGCATGCCGTAACGCGCCGCCGTGGGTTTATAGATGAAATTGGTTTCGACGATCTGCAACGCCAGCACCACGTCGGCCAGTTGCCCCAGGGGAGAGTCGGCCTGGGTGATGGCGAGGACCCTGGCGCCATAGCTCTTGGCCAGGGTTACAGCTTCCAGCAGTTCCGGGGTCAGGCCGGTCAGGGAGCAGACCACCAGGCTGTGCTCCGGGCCCAGAGTGGCGGCGATCAGACGCATCATTACCGGGTCGCGGCAGGCCGCGATGGGATAGCCCAGGCGCACCAGGCGAGTCTGCAATTCCTCGCTGCACAGGCTGGAACAGCCGCCCATGCCGAAGGCGTGGATCATCCGCGCATCACGCACGATGGCGGCCGCGGCCGCGAAACGCGTCTCGTCAAAACCGGCCAGGTGCTGACGCAAGGTGGCTTCGACATCGCCGACGATCTGACGGAAAAACGCCGACTGCTCGGGTGCCTGTTCCGGATGCAGAAAGCGGCTACCAACGCTGCTGGCCTGGGCAAGTTGCAGGCGCAGATCGCGCAGGTCACGACAGCCGATGCTGCGGGCAAACCGCGACAGGGTCGCACTGCTGACTTCGGCGCGGCTGGCCAGATCGTCGAGGCTGGCACTGGCGGCGAAGGCCACGTCGCTGAGGATCAGCCGGGCAATCCGGCTTTCCCCGGCGCTGAACGAGTCCTGGCGTGCGCGGATCTGGTAAAGGATGTCCACTCAGAGCACCTGCGCCAGGCCCAGGGTGAGGGCGAAGGCCACCACTGAAATCAGGGTTTCCAGCACCGTCCAGGTCTTGAAGGTCTGTGCCACGGTCATATTGAAGTACTCCTTGATAAGCCAGAAACCACCGTCGTTGACGTGGGAAAAAATCACCGAGCCGGCGCCTGTCGCTAATACCAATAGCTCCGGGTGGGGATAGCCAAGGCCCATGGCGACCGGCGCAACAATCCCCGAGGCAGTGGTCATCGCCACGGTGGCAGAACCCGTGGCGACACGCATCAGCGCGGCGAACAGCCAGCCCATGAACAAGGGCGACAGATGAAAGTCCTGGGCCAGGCTGACAATTTCGTTGGTCACCCCGCTGTCGACCAGAATCCTGTTCAACCCGCCACCGGCGCCGACCAACAGGGTGATGCTGGCGGTGGGGGCCAGGCATTCGTTGGTGAATTTCAGGATCGAGTTGCGATTGAAGCCTTGGGCAATCCCCAGCGTCCAGAAGCTTAACAAGGTGGCCAGCAGCAGGGCGATCACCGAGTTGCCGATGAACAGCAGGAAGCTGTTGAACGCGGTGCCCGGTGTGCTGATCAGATTAGCCCAGCCACCCAGCAGCATCAGCACCACTGGCAACAGAATGGTCGCCATGGTCAGGCCGAAGCTGGGTAGCTGCTGACGCGGTTCGCGATCAAGAAACTGCTTGGCCAACGGGTTTTCGTCGGGCAGTTGAATACGCGGCACGATGAATTTCGCGTAGATGGGCCCGGCAATGATCGCCGTAGGGATACCGATCAGGATCGCGTAGAACAGCGTCTGCCCCACTGAAGCCTGATAGGCCTGTACCGCCAGCATGGCCGCAGGGTGTGGCGGCACCAGCGCATGCACCACCGACAGACCGGCGACCATGGGCAGGCCGACCATCAGGATCGACACGCCAACGCGTCGCGCCACGGTAAAGGCAATCGGCACCAGCAACACGAAACCGACTTCGAAAAACAGCGGCAGACCGACCAGAAAGGCAATGCAGACCATGGCCCAATGCGCGTTGCGCTGACCGAAGCGGTTAATGAGTGTGCGCGCCACCTGCTCGGCACCGCCGGATTCGGCCATCATCTTGCCGAGCATGGTGCCCAGCGCCACCACCAGGGCGATATGCCCCAGGGTCTTGCCGACGCCGGTTTCATAGGAGGCGACCACGCCACTGGCAGGCATCCCGGCGACCAGCGCCAGGCCGACGGAGACCAGGGTGATGACAATGAACGGATTGAGACGATAACGGGCAATCAACACGATCAGGGCGATGATCGCGATGGCGGCGTAGGCCAGCAGCGAAAAACCAGCGGAGGGCGGCATGGGGCGATTCCTTGCAGAGAGTGAAGGACCAAAGACTCGACGCAGACGGGGTTCAGCCCATCGGTGCAGAGGCGATTCGGGTAAATCTCGGCAGAGGTGTCGCTAAGACTTGCTGATATGGGGTGTGGGTGAAGCAAGGGCGATAACAGGCGTGCATTGTTTTTATCTCTGTTTTCGTGATGAAAGCAAATTACACGAAATGCAAAATAAAAATCAATTTATGAAAGTAAGTTTCTTTTGGTGAAAAGCTATGTGGGACCGGCTTTAGCCGGGAAAGCATTATTTCGGCCCTGAGAGAGACGTTATGAATTCACCGGCCTCTTCCCGGCTAAAGCCGGTCCCACAAACCCCGTTTTGCTATTGGAACCGCTCCCGATACGCCTGGGGCGTCACCGCCACGCTACGCAAAAAACAGCGGCGCAGGGTTTCTTCGCTGCCGAAACCGCAGCGCGCGGCGATGCGCTTGAGGGGCTGATGGCTGTCGGCGAGCAGGCGTCGCGCGGCTTCGACCCTTAGTTGTTCGACGGCGCGGGCCGGAGTATTGCCGGTCTGGGCGTGGTAGTGACGGACAAAGCTGCGCTCGCTCATGCCGGCCTGGGCGGCGAGGGTGGTCACGGACAGATCCCCGGCGAGGTTTTCCAGGATCCAGGCATGCAGTTCGGCAAAACGGTCGTCGTTCTGCCGGGCGTTGAGTTGCTGCGACAACGCCATGCTGAATTGCGCCTGGCCTCCCGGCCGCTTGAGAAACACCACCAGGTCCCGTGCCACCGCCAGGGCCAGGGCGTGGCCCAGATCCGCTTCGACCAGGGCCAGGGCCAGGTCAATCCCGGCGGTGACCCCGGCCGAAGTCCAGAAACGACCATCATTGATAAAGATCGGGTCCGGCTCGACGTCCAGCGTCGGATGCCGTTGGGCCAATAGTTCACAGCTATTCCAGTGCGTGACCACTCGACGCCCGTCAAGCAGGCCGGTGGCCGCCAGCAGGAATGCGCCGGTACACACCGACGCGACGCGTCGTGCCTGACGGGCATGTTCGAGCAGCCACTGCTGCAACCGGCTGTCGGCGACAGCCGCCTCGACACCCCGGCCACCGGCTACCAGCAAGGTATCGCAAGGCCGTTCCGGGCCGGGCAGGGGCGCAGTCTGCAAGCCCAGACCCGCCGACGACACCACCCCTTCGGCCTGGGCGGCGACTACCTGGGTCAGATAGGGCGTATCCAGGCCAAGCTCCTGTGCCCGCAGATTGGCCGAGGCCAGCACCTGCAAAGGGCCGGAAATATCCAGCAGTTGCACGTTGGGGTAGGCCAGCAGATAGACGACTCGGGACATGGCGGTGATTCGCTTTGGCGTGAAATGTGGGTCTTGTGGCGTATCCGCCAAATCCTCGCAGGATAGAGTTTGGTTGTCCACAAGAGCCCTGTGGGACCGGCTTTAGCCGGGAGGGCGATCCTGCGGCTGAAGCGGCTCTTGCGACAAATCCCATTCCAATCCGAGAGGTACTTATGACTATCAATATCGGCCTATTGGTCTTCCCCAACGTCCAGCAACTGGACCTGACCGGTCCCTACGAGGTTTTCGCCAGCGTGCCCGATATCAAAGTGCACCTTTTGTGGAAAACCCTCGAGCCCATCGTCTCCAGTACCGGCCTGACCCTGCTGCCAACCTGCACCTTCGCCGATTGCCCACCGCTGGATGTGATCTGCATCCCCGGTGGCCTGGGCGTCGATCCCTTGCTTGAAGACCCGCAAACGCTTGCGTTCGTCCAGCAGCAGGCAAAGACCGTGCGCTACATCACCTCGGTCTGCACCGGGGCTCTGGTACTCGGAGCGGCGGGGTTGATGCACGGGCGGCGGGCGACCACGCACTGGGCTTCGCAGGAACTGCTGCAAGCCTTTGGCGCGACCGTGGTGCATGAGCGAGTGGTGCGGGACGGCAATATGATGACGGGCGGCGGGGTGACGGCGGGTATCGACTTTGCCCTGACCCTGCTCGCCGAGCTACTGGATGATCACCTGGCGCAGGTGGTGCAACTGCATCTGGAGTACGCCCCGCAGCCGCCTTTCAACGCTGGGCGTCCGTCAACGGCTCCGGCCGACGTGCTGCAAAGCACCCGGCAACGTGGGGCTGCGGTTCTGGCCAACCGTCAGGCCATCGTCGAGCGCTGGTTGGCGCGGCAGGGGTAAGGCTGTTTACCTGGGGATTTCGTACCAACCCAGGAACATGTCCAGGGTCGCTTCCAGTACTTCGTCCTGACGGGCCTCGGACAGCGTCGGCTCATTCAGTGTGACCTGAGGCCAGAACGAGAAGGCCTTGAGCAGGGCGTGCAATTGATGGGCGGCAAAGCTGGGGTCCACCGGCTTGAAGCGGCCGTCTTTCTGCGCATCCTGAACCCAGGTGGTGAAGCGTTCTTCGCGCTGGTTCAGGCGATTGACCCACACCTGGGCGCGGTCGGGGGAATGGATAGTCGCGCCGATGGCCACTCGGGCCAGATCAAGGAAATTGCTGTCGCTGAGGGTGTTCATCTTGACCCGAAGCTTGGCGCGCAACTGGCTGCGCAGGGATTCTGCGGGCTGGTAGGCAATCTCGTTCTGTTCATCGGCCAGGGACCACAGGCGCATGAGGATTTCAGCGAACAGTTCTTCCTTGCTCGGGAAGTGGTTATAGACGGTACGTTTGGAGACCCCGGCGGTAGCAGCGACTTTGTCCATGCTGGTGATTTCAAAGCCATTGCTACGGAATTCGGCAATGGCCGCCTGGACGATGGCTTCGCGTTTACGGTCGGTGAGGCGTTCCGGGGCTTTCATAGGCTCAGCTTCAAACATGCGTTTCGAGAAAAATTACACTCAGCAGTTTACTTGCTGACGGCGATGATGCAAGCTATAAAAACTACACTGTGTAGTGTAATGCATTGTTACATTTCTTCAGGTCGGCAACGAGCGAAACTCGACCGGCGATTTGAAGTGCAGGCACCCAGGAGTCCGCAGCGCATGGCCACGATAAAACGCACCCCCGACGCCCCTCAATTGCCCACCCTGCAACAACAGAACGGGCGCTATCGCAACCCTGTGCCGATGAGCCCGTCGGGCTTGCTCAGAACCTTGGGCATCTTCTGGGACATGACCTTCAACAAACCCAAACACACCCGTCCAGCGGGCAAGATCCCGGTCCAACCGCTGTCGCGCCAGCAGTTGCTGGCGGCGCCGGACAACACCGTGTATCGCCTCGGTCATTCCACCGTACTGCTCAAGCTGCGCGGCCAGTTCTGGCTGACCGACCCGGTGTTCGCCGAGCGCGCCTCGCCGGTACAGTGGGCCGGGCCGCAGCGTTTCCATCAGCCGCCCATCAGCATTGAAGAGTTGCCGCCGATCAAGGCGGTGATCCTTTCGCACAACCATTACGACCACCTCGACCACATGGCGATCAAGGCCCTGGAGGCCAAGACCGAGCACTTCCTCGCGCCGCTGGGCGTGGGCGATACCCTGATCGAATGGGGCGTGCCGGCCGAGAAGGTCTCGCAGCTGGACTGGTGGCAATCGGCGGAGATTGGCGGCATGCGTTTTGTCGCTACGCCATCGCAACACTTTTCCGGGCGCAGCCTCAGTGATGGCAACCAGACACTCTGGGCATCCTGGGTCATGCTCAATGGCAACCAGCGGATTTTCTTCAGCGGCGACACCGGTTATTTCGACGGCTTCAAGCGTATCGGCGAGCAGTACGGGCCGTTTGATCTGACGCTGATGGAAACCGGTGCCTACAACGTCGAGTGGCCCAATGTGCATATGCAGCCGGAAGAAACCCTGCAGGCGCATATCGACTTACGTGGCCGCTGGCTGCTGCCGATCCACAACGGCACCTTCGACCTGTCCATGCACACCTGGCACGAACCCTTCGACCGCATCCTGGCCCTGGCCTGGGAGAAGAATATTGCCGTGACCACACCGATGATGGGCATGCCGTTCTACCTGCAATTTCCCAATCAGGGCGAGACCTGGTGGAAGGGCGTGGATCAGCAGGCCGAGGATGTGCTGGAACTGGCCCCCGCCAACGAGACATCCGACCACGGCTGCCGTCGCTGGCGGATGCGCAGGGAAGGGCGACACGCATAACCGGAAAAAAACCCGCCATGGCCAGGCGGGTTTTTTTTGCCTTGAGGTTGAGGGTGTTTCGTTCGCCATTGCCCGATCTAGACGCCTTGCTTGGTTGCATTAGCGTCACGGTCAATTTAAGTAGCAAGCTTGCTATCGTGGTCATTCATCGCCAAAGAGGCATTTGCCGTTTTTCCCTGTTTGACAGCAGGCCAATAGCTGTCAATAATCCCTGAAAATGTTGTACGACGACGTATGACAACAATAAAAATAAAATAACAGGGAATGTCATTATGACCCTTGAGTCCGACATCTGCATTGCACCTTCTCTCCCAGGTAGTCCTCTTTCTCGTTTTATTTCCTCTCTATCCCCCTGGCGGATCAAGCATTATTCATGGCAGTTATGTGCCTGCGATTCTGCCTTCGGTTAGTTCGATCGGTAGTTTTAGCGCCCTGAATTACAGGGCACTCAAGATACTTCTATTGCCTGTCGCTTATTAATAACGACAGCAGGGTTCGCTTTGTCTAAAAAAGGAGCACAACAATAATGACAACTCCCAATACTCGTTCACTGGTTCTTCTGGGGGCCAGCGGCATGGCCTTGTTCATGCCTATGTTGAGCCAGGCCGAAGGCTTTCTGGAAGACAGCAAAGCCACGCTTAACCTGCGCAACGCCTACTTCAACCGCAACTTCACCAATCCCGCCTACCCGTCGAGCCGGGCGCCGCAGAACTACGCCGAGGAATGGACGCAGAACTTCATTCTCGACGCCAAGTCCGGTTTCACTCAGGGCTGGGTCGGTTTCGGTGTCGATGTGCTGGGGCTGTATTCGCAAAAGCTCGATGGCGGCAAGGGCACCGGGGGCACGCAGTTGCTGCCGATTCACGATGACGGGCGCCCGGCGGACAACTTCGGTCGCCTGGGCGTGGCGCTCAAGGCCAAGGTCTCCAACACCGAACTGAAGGTCGGCGAATGGATGCCGGTGCTGCCGATTCTGCGTTCGGATGACGGCCGTTCCCTGCCGCAGACCTTCCGTGGCGGGCAGATCACCTCCAAGGAGATCGCCAACCTGACGGTCTACGGCGGTCAGTTTCGTGGCAACAGCCCGCGCAACGACGCGAGCATGGAAGACATGTCGATGAACGGCAAAGGCGCCTTCACCTCGGACCGTTTCAACTTCGGCGGCGGTGAATACAGCTTCAACGACAAGCGCACTCAGGTTGGCGTCTGGTACTCGCAGCTGGAAGATATCTACCAACAGGAATTCCTCAACCTGCTGCATAAACAGACCTTCGGCGACTGGACTCTGGGCGCCAACCTGGGCTACTTCATCGGCAAGGAAGACGGCCGCAAACTGGCCGGGGAAATGGACAACAAGACCCGCTATGCGCTGCTTTCGGCCAAGTACGGTGGCAGCACCTTCTACGTCGGCCTGCAACGCCTGACCGGCGACAGCGCGTGGATGCGGGTCAACGGCACCAGCGGCGGAACCTTGGCCAACGACAGCTACAACGCCAGCTACGACAACGCCCAGGAACGCTCCTGGCAACTGCGCCATGACTTCGACTTCGCGGTGTTCGGTGTGCCCGGCCTGACCCTGATGAACCGCTACATCAGCGGCGACAACGTGCACACCGGCACCATCACCGACGGCAAGGAATGGGGGCGCGAGTCGGAACTGGCCTACGTGTTCCAGAGCGGTACGTTCAAGAACCTCAGCCTGCGCTGGCGCAACTCCAGCATGCGTCGGGACTTCAGCACCAACGAGTTTGACGAGAACCGGATCTTTATCAGTTATCCGATTTCGTTGCTTTAAGCCTGCTTGCTGACTATGTGGGACCGGCTTCAGCCGGGAAGGCAATGGGTGCTGACATAAAAGTCATCTACTATCCCGTCCCCTTCCCGGCTAAAGCCGGTCCCACAGGATTTCATGACTCAGGTAGTTGCATGGGATAATGTTATGTAACTAATTATTTCCGAAACTTGGCGGTTGTAACAGGATTAAGACGATCAATCTTGATAAGAGCGTTATTGGCCTTGGCTGCAACCCTGATCAATCAAGTGAGTCAGGTCAATACATGCCACGTTGACAAACTTGCCTGTCCGTCAATAATCCTCTGATGTCATACGACAACGGATGACACATAAAAATAACAACACCGGAGATATCCATGGACTTCAAACGCACCTTCCTCGTCGCTGCACTTCCCCTCGCCATGTGCCTGGCGGCGTCGGCTCAGGCCGAGACCAAGATCAAGTTCGCCGAAATTCATCCCGCCGGTTACCCCACCGTGGTCGCCGAAAGCAATATGGGCAAAGTCCTGGAGAAAGAGAGCAAGGGCGATATCAGTTTCAAGATGTTCGCCGGCGGCGTGCTCGGCTCCGAGAAAGAGGTGATCGAGCAGGTGCAACTGGGTGCCATCCAGATGGCTCGGGTCAGCCTTGGGGTAGTAGGACCGGTGGTGCCGGAAGTGAACGTGTTCAATATGCCGTTCGTGTTCCGTGACCAGGCCCATATGCGCAAGATCATCGACGGCGAGATAGGTCAGGAGATCCTCGACAAGATCACCAACTCCGATACGAAAATGGTCGCCCTGGCCTGGATGGACGGCGGCACGCGCAACCTGTACACCAAGAAGCCGGTGCGCTCCCTGGCCGATCTCAAGGGCATGAAAATCCGCGTTCAGGGCAACCCTCTGTTTATCGACACCATCAATGACATGGGCGGCAACGGCATCGCCATGGACACCGGGGAAATCTTCAGCGCCCTGCAGACCGGGGTGATCGATGGCGCCGAGAATAACCCGCCAACCCTGCTCGAACACAACCACTACCAGAACGCCAAGTACTACACCCTGACCGGGCACCTGATCCTGCCGGAACCGGTGGTCATGTCCAAAACCACTTGGGACAAGCTCAAACCCGAAGAGCAGGCGTTGGTGAAAAAGGCCGCCCGTGATGCGCAGATGGAAGAGCGCATCCTGTGGGACGCCAAGTCGGCCAGTGCCGAAGAGAAGCTCAAGGCCGCCGGCGTGGAATTCATCACGGTGGACAAGAAACCCTTCTTCGATGCCACCCAGCCGGTGCGGGACAAATACGGCGCGCAGTTCGCCGAGCTGATCAAGCGCATCGACGCCGTTCAGTAAGCCTGTCTCCCCTGACGCCTCTGCACGCCCGGCCCCGCGCCCGGCGTGCTTCTCACGGTGAAGCCTGATGAAAAACACGCTGCTACGCCTCAACGACAAGATCTACATGGCTTGTATCTGGGTCGCCGGTCTGGCGGTCCTGACTATCTCGCTGATCATCCCCTGGGGCATCTTTGCTCGTTACGTACTGGGCTCCGGCTCCGGCTGGCCGGAGCCCACGGCGATTCTGCTGATGATGGTGTTTACCTTTATCGGCGCCGCCGCCAGCTACCGCGCCGGTGCGCACATGGCGGTGGCCATGCTCACCGATCGTATGCAGCCGTCCGTCCGGCATTGGGTCAGCATCCTGACGCAAATATTCATGGCGATCATCTGCCTGTTCATGACGATCTGGGGCATCAAGCTGTGCGCCGCCACCTGGAATCAGTTCCTTGGCTCGCTGCCCGCGTTGCGCGTCGGTGTCACTTACCTGCCGATTCCCGTGGGTGGTTTCCTGACTTTGATCTTCGTCCTGGAAAAACTCTTTCTGGGCGACCAAAGCAATCGCCGGGTCGTGCGTTTCGACCTGGTAGAAGAAAGCGAAGGGGCGGCATAAATGGATGCATTCATCCTGTTGGGCAGTTTTATCGCGCTGATCCTCATCGGCGTACCGGTGGCCTTTGCCCTGGGCATGTCTGCGCTGATCGGCGCCTGGTGGATCGACATTCCGTTCTCGGCGATGATGATTCAGGTCGCCGGGGGCGTGAACAAGTTCTCCCTGTTGGCGATCCCGTTCTTCGTTCTGGCCGGGGCGATCATGGCCGAGGGCGGCATGTCCCGGCGTCTGGTGGCGTTTGCCGGGGTGCTGGTGGGTTTTGTCCGTGGCGGCCTGTCCCTGGTCAATATCATGGCCTCGACCTTTTTCGGGGCGATTTCCGGCTCGTCCGTGGCAGACACGGCGTCCGTAGGCTCGGTGCTTATTCCGGAGATGGAGCGCAACGGTTATCCCCGGGATTTCTCCACGGCGGTGACGGTCAGCGGTTCGGTGCAGGCCTTGCTGACACCGCCCAGTCATAACTCGGTGCTGTACTCCCTGGCAGCGGGGGGCACCGTATCGATTGCCTCGCTGTTCATGGCCGGGATTGTTCCGGGCCTGTTGATGAGCGCCTGCCTGATGGTGCTGTGTCTGATCTTCGCCAGGAAGCGCAACTACCCCAAGGGTGAAGTGATTCCGCTCAAGCAGGCGCTGAAAATCTGCGGCGAAGCCCTGTGGGGCATGATGGCCATGGTCATCATTCTCGGCGGCATTCTCTCGGGGATTTTCACCGCCACCGAGTCGGCGGCGATCGCTGTACTCTGGTCATTCTTCGTGACCATGTTCATCTACCGCGACTACAAATGGCGCGAGCTGCCCAAGCTGATGCACCGCACGGTGCGGACCATTTCCATCGTCATGCTGTTGATCGGCTTTGCCTCCAGCTTCGGCTACATCATGACCCTGATGGAGATCCCGGCGAAAATCACCACGATGTTCCTGACCCTGTCGGACAACCGTTACGTGATTCTCATGTGCATCAACGTCATGTTGTTGCTGCTGGGTACTGTGATGGACATGGCGCCGCTGATCCTGATCCTGACGCCGATCCTGATGCCGGTGATCCTCGGCATCGGCGTCGACCCGGTGCAGTTCGGCATGATCATGCTGGTCAACCTGGGCATCGGCCTGATCACGCCGCCGGTGGGCGCGGTGCTGTTCGTCGGCTCGGCGGTGGGCAAGGTCAGTATCGAAGCGACGGTCAAGGCGCTGCTGCCGTTCTATGGCGTGCTGTTCATTGTGCTGATGCTGGTGACCTATATTCCGGCAATTTCGCTGTGGTTGCCGCATCTGGTTTTGTGATCGTTATCTTGATGAGTCTGACTTTGTAGGAGCGAGGCTTGCCCGCGAAGGCGTTGTTTCTATCTCGAAATATAGGTCGGGTGTAACGGCCTCTTCGCGGGCAAGCCTCGCTCCAACGATCTCCATGCTGTTTAGGAAAATCTCATCCATGCCTCGTCTACCCCCGATCATTACCCTGGAAAACAGCATCACCCGCCTGACCCTCTCTCCTGAAACCGGCGGCAGTATCGTCAACTGGCTGGCCCTGGAGGGCGGTCACTGGTTGTTGCGTCACAGCAGCGAGGGCGACCGGGCCGAACGCTCGCCCCGACGGCTGGCCTGTTATCCGTTGCTGCCCTGGTCCAACCGCATTGGTCGGGGCGGTTTCCAGCAGCCCGATGGTTGGCTGGCATTGCCCGCGAACAGTCCGGGCGATCCGCTGCCGATCCATGGCAGCGCCTGGCAGCAAGCCTGGACACTGGTCGAGCAGGACCGTTTGAGCGCCACCCTTGAGCTGGAGTCTACCCAGCCATTCCCCTATCGGGCGCGTCAGCGTTTCGAGCTGGAGGGCGGGGCGCTGCGCATCAGTTTGCAGGTCACCCATCTGGGTGAAGGCTCTGCCTGGTACGGTCTGGGTCTGCACCCTTATCTGCCGCGCACCCAACAGACCCGCCTGCAGGTACGGGCCGGGGGCGTGTGGTTGTGTGACGGTGACGGGCTGTCGGAGCGCCTGAGCGAAATACCGTCCGAGTGGGACTTGCAGCACAGCAACCCGCTACCGGACAGCGTGGATAACGCCTTTACCGAGTGGGATGGTGAGTGCCTGATCACCCAGACCGACGCCGGTTATCAGCTACACGGCCAAGCCCGTGGCAGCGACTGCTTCATGCTGTTCTGCCCGCAGGGCAAGGACTTCTTCTGTTTCGAACCGGTCAGTCATCCGGTCAATGCCCACCATTTGTCGGGCCGGCCGGGCCTGCGCTTGTTGGCGCAGGGGCAGCAGGCCAGCCTGGAGTGGAGCCTGACTTATCTGAGACTGGCGTGATTGCATTTTGATGTTATCGTGGGAGCGGACTTGCCGGTTTTCGGCTGCCGTGTCCATGAGGCGACTCTCATGCAAAACAATAATGCGAATGCTTTGAGAAAGCTGGATGTGCAGGACTTCCTTGTGTTTGCTGCGGTCTTCGAGCAACGCAACCTGACCCTGGCTTGTGATGCCCTGCATCTGAACCCTTCAGTGGCCAACCACTGCCTGAAGAAACTGCGCATGCATTTTCAGGATGAGCTATTCATCTGCACGCGCAACGGCATGCGCCCGACGCGCAAGGCCACGGCCATGCGCAGTCATGTGCAGTCGATCCTGCACCATATCGAATCCTGTGAGTCCGGCCTGCGCATGTTCGACCCGGTGCAGCGCCAGACCATGTTCACCGTCTACGCCCCGGAATACTTCGAGCTGCTGGTTCTGCCGCACCTGATGCGCAATTTCATTGGTTCAGGCTTCGATGTGACCGTGGAAGTGCGCACCCTGGAGAAGCAGCTTCCGGTAGGTGGCCTGCGCGATGACTACCTGGACCTGGCCCTGTGTTTTGGCCCAGACTTCCAGGATATCCCTACGGGGCTGTCGAGCCAGGTGCTGCTGGAGGACGATCTGGTCTGCGTGATGGATCGCAAGACGGCGTCGCACAAACCGGCCATCGATGTCGCTACCTTTGTCTCCCGACCTCATGTCTACCCAGTGCCCTGGACCTCCGATACCAATCTGGTCGACACCTGGCTGCAGAAACACGGTCAGGAACGCCAGGTGGTGGCCCGGGCCAACAGCTATGCAGCGGCCCTGCAGATGCTCCCTGATACCGACCTGATCCTGACCCTGCCACGACGCATTCAGACACTGCTCGGTAACGAACCGTGGCTGGCGGTGTGCGAGCTGCCGGTGGACCTGCCGGGTTTCACTCTGGACATGGTCTGGAGTGAACATGCCGACAGCGACGATGCCAATGGCTGGTTTCGTGAGCAGGTGATCAAGGTGTGTGCCGAGCAGGGGCTTATTTAGAGTTAGGTGGATGGCAGCTTATCAAAAACATCCTGACTATCTGAAATAGTGCGATTTTCTGTGGGATATGGGTGTGTCAGCAGCTCTGTACCCGTTCCGTCATCGCTGCCAATGCCACTGACGTAGCCGCAGTGCGCGTTTCAACGCCCAGCTTGATGTAGATATGCTCCAGATGCTTGTTCACCGTGCGCGGGCTCAACTGCAGGATGTCGCCGATGTCCTTGTTGGTCTTGCCGCAGGACACCCAGCGCAGCACTTCGATTTCCCGTTCGGTGAGTTGGAAGCGGCTCGACAGCTTGCCGTAGGCGGGTTTGTCGTCGAAGCCCAGGCTCACGGACTGCGAGGCCTGACGCGCGGCCTGCAGGATACGCGCGGTGCGCAGGTGTGAGGCGACCCGGGCCAGCACTTCATTGCACTGGATGGGCTTGGTCACGTAGTCGATGGCCCCGGCTTCGAAGCCTTTGACCACATGCTCGCTGTCGGTTAGCGCGGTCATGAACAGCACCGGTATATTCGCCGTCTCGGGTTGGGCCTTGATCCGTCGGCAGGTCTCGAAACCGTCCAGCCCCGGCATCAGCGCGTCAAGCAGGATCAGGTCGGGGCGGCGGCGCTGAATGCGGTTCAGCGCACTGTTGCCGTCCAATGCCACCAGCACCATGTAGCCCGCTTCGTCGAGGGCATCGGAAAGCAGCGCCAGGTTATCCGGGGTGTCGTCGACGATCAGGATCACGCCGTTATCAGCAGGTTGAGTCTGGGTGTCCATTGAGGGCCTCCTTGAGTTGCAGGCTGAGTTCATCCAGGCGAAAGCCCTTGGCAAGTTGGCGCAGGTCGGCGACGAAACCGGCGCTGGCGCTGCTGTCGCGTTCGATGGCGTCGAGTTTGTGCTGGATCCCGCGCACATAGCCCAGGCCGCAGAGTTCGTAGAGGTCTTCCAGATCCTGGCGCGGCGGCAGGTGCCAGGGCGCCTTGACCTGCGGGGCAGGGCGCAGTTGATGGCGCCAGCTCAGATGCAGGTGCTGCTGGATACGTTCGAGCAGCTGCGGCACATGCACGGGCTTGGCCAGGTAGTCGTTGCAGACCGGGGGCAGGCCGTCGCTGAACGGGTTGGCATTGGCCGAGAGAATGATGATCGGCGCCAGGGACAGGGCATTGCGGCGGATCAGGCGACTGGTTTCCCAACCGTCCATGTCCGGCATCGACAGGTCCATGAGAATCAGGTCCGGATGCAGCAGCGAGACTTGGCGGATGGCCTCCTGACCATTGGCCGCTTCTGCAATATCAAAGCCCAGGGGGGCGAGCATGCCGCTGATGATCCGCCGATGCTCGATATGGTCATCCACCACCAGAATCAGGCGCTTGCGGCCGTCGTAGCCGATCACGTCATGCTCGACATGGATCACCGCCTTGGGCACCCGGACTTCCGAGAGAAACAGCCGCACCTGAAAGCGTGTGCCTTCGTCGGGTTGACTGGTCACCGACAGTGCGCCGCCCATCAGCGAAGTGAGCATGCGGGTGATGGTCAGGCCCAGGCCGACGCCGTTGTCCTGGCGCACCAGGCCCCCCCGTTCGAACGGCTGAAAGATCCGTTCGATCTGCTCCGGGGCGATGCCGATACCGGTGTCGATAATGTCGAATATCGCCGTTTCCCGGCGATAGCTGACCCGCAGGCAAACCTCGCCGCTGTCGGTGAAATTCACCGCGTTGCCCAGCAGATTGATGAGGATCTGCCGCACCCGCTTTTCGTCGCCGCGCACCACCGCCGGCATGCGCCCGAGCAGATCCAGGCGAAAGCCCAGGCCTTTCTCCCGCGCAGTGGGGGCGAACATCTGCTCCAGGTCGTGGAGGAATTCCTGAAAGAGAATTTCCGAAGGCTCCAGACGCAGCTTGCCGGCTTCGATCTTGGCGACGTCGAGCAGACCATCGATCAAGGACAGCAAGTGCGAGCTGCTGCGCATGATGGTGGCCAGGGAATCCTGATGCCGCGCCGGGGTGGCGGCGTCGCGTTGCAGGATCTGGGTAAAGCCGAGAATGCTATTGAGCGGCGTGCGCAGTTCGTGGGACAGCCCGGTGACATAGCGGCTCTTGGCAGCATTGGCCGCCTCCGAGGCTTCCTTGGCCTGTTGCAGAGCCTGGTCGGTCTTGAAGTGGGCGTCGATTTCCTGCATCAGCAGCACCGTCTGGCGCTCGGATTCCTCCAGGGCCACGCGGCGGCTTTCACGGGTCAGGATGACCCACCAGGCGAGGATCCCGGCGAACACGCAGAGGGTGAAAAACGCCTTGAGAAAGGCCAGTTGCAGGGTGTGATGAACCTGCGGCGACTGGTCGATCAGGCCATGGGCAACCTGGCTGTAAATCAGCGCCAAGGCCCCGGAAAGCATCAGCACCAGCATGCTCATCAAGCCCAGATATTGCGCCAGGCGGGTATGCAGGTACTTGCGCGGCAGGTGCGGTAACAGGCGGCTGACCAGGTCCTCGAACTGCATGGACAGCCGCGCGCGGCTTTTGCACTGGTCGGCGCAACGGGCATCCAGGGAGCAGCACAACGAACAGATCGGCGAGCCATAGGCCGGGCACCACGCCATGTCCGGGGTCTCGAAGGCGTTGCTGCACAGGCCGCAGTGCAAAGTGCTATGCGGCCCGGTGGGGTACAGCAACTCCGGCGCACTGGTGCGGGCAATGTAGTAGCGGCCTTTGGTCAGCCAGGCGATCAACGGCGCCACCACCAGCGCGGTGCACAGGGAAATCAGTGGCGGTGCGGCCTGGGCGAGGGCGCCGAATGCACCGAAGTGGGCACAGATGGACAGCAATGAGGCCACCGCCATGGCGCCGACGCCCACCGGGTTGATGTCGTACAGGTGCGCGCGCTTGAACTCGATATGTTTTGGCGACAGGCCCAGAGGCTTGTTGATCACCAGATCGGCGACCAGAGTGCCGATCCAGGCAATGGCAACGTTGGCGTACAGGCCCAGCACTTGCTCGATGGCGTCGAACACCCCCAGCTCCATGAGAATCAGGGCGATGGCGACGTTGAACACCAGCCACACGACGCGTCCCGGATGGCTGTGGGTGACCCGGGCAAAGAAGTTCGACCAGGCCAGGGACCCGGCGTAGGCGTTGGTCAGGTTGATCTTGATCTGGGAAATGATCACGAACAGGACCATGGCTGCCAGCGCCCACTCCGGCGAGGCGAACACATAACGGAAGGCCACCAGGTACATCTGGGTCGGCTCGGCAGCGCGCTCGATGGGCACTTCATGTTGCAGGGCGAGAAAGGCCAGGAAGGCCCCGGCCATGATCTTCAGGCCACCGGGTATGACCCAGCCGGGCCCGGCCATGAGCAGGGCGGTCCACCAGCGGCGGCGGTTGCGCCGGGTCTTTTCGGGGAGGAAGCGCAGGTAGTCGACCTGTTCGCCGATCTGCGTGACCAGGGACAGGGCGACGCTGAACGCCGCACCAAAGAACAGCAGGTTAAAAGTGCCGCCTTCGCCTTCGCGCCCGGAAAAACTGGGGAAATCACCGAAGGCACTGGGATTTTTCCAGATCACGAACACGTACGGCACGATCAACAGGGTCAGCCACAGCGGTTGCGACCACATCTGCAGGCGGCTGATCAGGGTGATGCCGTAGGCCACCAGCGGGATGACGATGATCGAGCAGATGACATAGGCCAGGGCCAGGGGGATATGGAAATACAGCTCCAGGGCCAGGGCCATGATTGCCGCTTCCAGGGCGAAGAACAGGAAGGTGAAGCTGGCGTAGATCAGCGAGGTGATGGTCGAGCCGATATAGCCGAAGCCCGCGCCACGGGTCAGCAGGTCCATGTCCACGCCATAGCGCGCGGCGTAGTAGCTGATCGGCAGACCGGTGAGGAAGATCACCGCCATCATGGCAATGATCGCCCACAGCGTATTGGTGAAACCGTAACTCATCACCAGCGCGCCGCCGATGGCCTCCAGCGCCAGAAACGACACCGCGCCCACGGCGGTATTGGCGATACGGAATTCCGACCATTTGCGAAACGACTTGGGGGTAAACCGCAGGGCGTAGTCCTCCATGGTCTCGTCGGCGACCAGGCTGTTGTAATCACGGCGCACCTTGACGATGCGTTGAGAGCCGGAAGGTCGCACGTGGGTGATTCCTGATGGAGTGGGATCGAGCAGCAAGGTTCGTGCCCGATGATTTATTGGGTGTTGGGTGTTGGGTGTTGGGTGTTGGGCGTGGCTTGCCCGCGAGAGGCCGGTACATCCGATCAATCTCTATTGCCTGACACATTGCTTTCGCGGGCAAGCCACGCTCCCACATAGCAATGCCTGCGCGATGATGCCAAAGCCGAAAGTTCCCGACCCTACGTCAAATGACGTACGCCGCTACGTCATGGTGCGTATACCCGCTTTTGCGGGTCGCCCCCATGCTTGCTCCAACCTCGCAACCGGGCCTTGACCGGCTTGGTTGCGGCGAACCACAAGCACAGGAGCGGCAACATGGATTTACGACTGACGGGCGCGAAACGTTTGTTCCCTCGGCGGCTGGCGTTGGGCGCGGCTGCGCTCTCGCTGATTGCTGCCGGAGTGTTCAGCCAGGTGACCATGGCCGATGACGCCAACACCACCGGGCTGGCAGTAACCCCCACCGAAGTGACGGTCGGCCAGTTGCACTCGGCCACCGGCACCATGGCGATTTCCGAGACCGGTTCGATTCAGGCCGAACGCCTGGCCATCGATCAGATCAACGCCTCGGGCGGTATCCTCGGCCGGCAGATCAAGGTGATCCAGGAAGACGGCGCTTCGGACTGGCCGACCTTCGCGGAGAAAGCCAAGAAGCTGCTGGTCGGCGACAAGGTTGCCACCGTGTTCGGCTGCTGGACCTCGGCCTCGCGCAAAGCGGTGCTGCCAGTGTTCGAGAAGGAAAACGGCCTGCTCTACTACCCGACCTTCTATGAAGGCCTGGAGCAGTCGAAAAACGTGATTTATACCGGCCAGGAAGCTACCCAGCAGATCCTCGCCAGCCTCGACTGGATCGCCAAGACCAAGGGTGCCAAGTCCTTCTACCTGATCGGCTCGGACTACATCTGGCCGCGCACCTCGATGAAGATCGCCCGCAAGCACATCGAAAATGTCCTGCACGGCACTGTGGTCGGGGAGGACTACTACCCGCTGGGCAACACGCAATTCGGTTCGCTGATCAACAAGGTCAAGCTGAAAAAGCCTGACGTGGTCTTCGCCGCCGTGGTCGGTGGCTCCAACGTCGCCTTCTACAAACAGCTGAAAGCCGCCGGCGTTACTGCCGAGAAGCAGAACCTGCTGACGCTGTCGGTAACCGAGGATGAACTGTTGGGCATCGGCGGCGAAAACATGGCCGGCTTCTACGCCTCCATGAAGTACTTCCAGAGCCTGGACAACCCCAACAACAAAGCCTTCGTCGAAGCCTTCAAGGCCAAGTACGGCAAGGATTCGGTGATGGGCGACGTGACCCAGGCCGCCTACCTCGGGCCATGGCTGTGGAAAGCCGCCGTCGAGAAAGCCGGCAGCTTCGACGTCGACAAAGTGGTCGCTGCATCCCCAGGCATCGAACTGAAGACCGCGCCGGAAGGCTACGTGAAGATCCACGAAAACCATCACCTGTGGAGCAAGACCCGCATCGGCGAAGTCCTGCCCAACGGCCAGTTCAAGGTGGTTTACGAGTCGGATCTGATTGAGCCGAATCCGTTTCCCAAAGGTTATCAATAGGCCGCTGTGCGGCAGCTGCGAGCTATGAGCTGCGAGCTGCAAGCAGAAGCAAGAGCAACGTAAGTCCGCTTCTGCTCGAAGCTCGAAGCTTGCAGCTTGCAGCTAAGCCCCCAACCACCATTTTCAAATTCATATCGTTCTCGAAGGGGGCCCACCATGCAATGGCTATCGGAATTTGGCGCCATCGCGGCCATGCAGGGGTTCAACGGGCTTTCCGTGTTCTGCGTGCTGCTGTTGATGGCCCTGGGACTGGCGATTATTTTCGGGCAGATGGGTGTGATCAATATGGCCCACGGTGAGTTCCTCACCATCGGCGCCTACACCACCTACATCCTGTCCAGCCTGACCCTGCACTTCATGCCGTCGATGCAGCCCTACTACTTTTTCTTCGCCATCGCGCTGTCGTTCGTGGTGGCCGGTGCCATCGGCTGGGTGGTGGAGTGGGCGATGATCAGTCGCCTGTATCACCGCCCCCTGGACACCCTGTTGGCAACCTGGGGCCTGTCGCTGTTCATGCAGCAGGCCTTCCGCTCGATCTTCGGTGCCCGTGAGGTCAGTGCCACGCCGCCGGAATGGCTGATGGGCGCGGTGAATGTCAGCGACACCATCGAGATCCCGCGCAACGGCCTGTTCGTCATGGGCCTGACGGTGCTGCTCACCGCGACCATTTTCCTGATGCTCTACCGCACTCGCTGGGGCTTGCATGTGCGCGCCACGGTGCAGAACCGGGTGATGAGTCGCGCCGTGGGGATCAATACCCGCAAGGTCGACCGCATGACCTTCGCCCTCGGCTGCGGTGTCGCCGGTGTCGCCGGTGCGGCCTTCACCACCATCGGCTCCACCGGCCCGACCGCCGGCTCCCTGTACATCGTCGACACCTTCCTGGTGGTGGTCTTCGGTGGCGCGCAAAGCCTGCTCGGCACCATTGCCTCGGCCTTTGCCATCGCCCAGACCCAGTCGATCTCGGAGTTCTTCATGAGTGGCTCCATGGCCAAGGTGCTGACCCTGTCCACCGTGGTCCTGATCCTGCTGATGCGCCCGCAAGGGTTGTTCGCAAGCAAAGTTCGTAAATAGGAGCAGGCAGATGAATGCGTTAAACAAACTCCTCGGCGGTCGGCAGGGCGTGATTGGCCTTGCGGTGCTCGCGGCGCTGATCTTTGTGGTGTTCCCGCTGTTGCTCGACGCCTTTCGCCTGAACATGGTTGGCAAATACCTGACCTACGCCTTCGTCGCTGTGGGCCTGGTGCTGTGCTGGGGCTATGGCGGCATTCTCAGCCTTGGCCAGGGCGTGTTCTTCGGCCTGGGCGGTTACTGCATGGCGATGTTTCTCAAACTCGAAGCCTCGGACCCGCAAAGCACCAAGATCCAGTCGACCCCCGGCATCCCGGACTTCATGGACTGGAACCAGATCACCGAGCTGCCCGGCCTGTGGATTCCCTTTCACAGCTTCACCTTCACCGTGTTTGCGGTGGTCGCGGTGCCGGTGATCATGGCCCTGGTAATTGGCGTGGCGATGTTCAAGCGCCGGGTGGGTGATGTGTATTTCTCCATCGTCACCCAGGCTATCGCGCTGATCCTCACCGTGCTGATCATCGGCCAGCAAGGCCTGACTGGCGGGGTCAACGGCATCACCGACCTCAAGACCCTGCTCGGCTGGGACATCCGCACTGATAGCGCCAAGCTGGTGCTGTATTTCATCAATGCGGTCCTGCTGTTCGGCTGCATCCTCATCGGCAAATTCATCCTCGCTTCCAAGCTCGGTCGCCTGCTGATGGCCATGCGCGACAAGGAAGAGCGGGTGCGCTTCTCCGGCTATGACGTGGCCAGTTTCAAGATCTTTGTCTATTGCGTGGCCGCCGGTTTCTCGGCCATTGGCGGGGCGATGTTCGCCTTGCAGGTGGGTTTCATGTCGCCGTCCTTCGTCGGCATCGTGCCGTCCATCGAGATGGTGATCTTTGCCGCCGTAGGCGGGCGCATGTCGCTGCTCGGTGCGGTGTGGGGCTCGCTGCTGGTCAACTACGGCAAGACCTACTTCTCCGAATCCTTCCCGGAACTATGGCTGTACCTGATGGGCGGGCTGTTCATCGCCGTGGTCATGTACTTCCCCAACGGCCTGGCCGGTCTGTGGGAAAGCCACGGGCGTAAATGGCTGGCGCAGATCAGCAAATCCAGGACGCCCCCGGCGCCGCTGCCGACTAAATCTGCCGAGGCTGCCAAGCCAGTGGCACCTGCCCTGGAGACTCAACCATGAGCGCCGTCGGCTTCCAGATGAACAAACCGGTATTGGCCATCGAGGGCCTGACCGTGTCGTTCGACGGCTTCAAGGCGGTCGACTCCCTCAACCTGTATATCGACCGCAACGAAGTGCGGGTAGTGATCGGCCCCAACGGCGCAGGCAAGACCACGGTACTTGACCTGATCTGCGGCAAGACCCGCGCCACCAGCGGCAGCATTCAGTTCGACGGTCGCGAGCTGACCGGCATGCGCGAGTACGACATCGTCCGCGCCGGGGTAGGGCGCAAGTTCCAGACCCCGTCCATCTACGACAACCTCACGGTGTTCGAGAACCTGGAAATGTCCTTCCCCAAGGGCCGCACCGTATTCGGCGCGCTGTTCTTTCAGCGCACCGCGCAAGTGGTGGCCAGGGTCGAGGAAGTGGCGGCGGATATCTTTCTCGGCGAGCTGTTGCAACAGCAGGCCGGGCTGCTTTCCCACGGCCAGAAGCAGTGGCTGGAGATCGGCATGCTGCTCATGCAGGACCCGGAACTGCTGATGCTCGACGAACCGGTGGCGGGCATGAGCGTCAGCGAGCGGGCGCAGACCGCCGACCTGCTCAATCGTATCAGCCAGGGCCGCTCGGTGCTGGTCATCGAACACGACATGGAATTCGTCAAGAGCATCGCCCACAAGGTCACCGTGCTGCATCAAGGCAAGGTCCTGGCCGAAGGCAGCATGGAGTCGGTGCAGAAAAACCCGAAAGTCATCGAAGTCTATCTGGGCCACTGAGCCATCAAGGAGCACGGCATGTTCACTATCAGTCAACTGGCCTGCGGCTACGGCCAGAGCCAGATCCTCCATGGCCTGGACCTGAGCGTCGAGAAACGCGAGATAGTCGCGGTCATGGGCCGCAACGGCATGGGCAAGACCACTCTGTTCAAGAGCCTGATGGGCATCTTGCCGCAGTGGGCCGGGCAGGTGAAGGTCGAAGGCGTGGACGTCTCGGCTATGGAGACCCACTCCCGGGTCGAGCACGGCATGGCCTATGTACCTCAAGGGCGAATGATTTTCCCGGCCATGAGCGTGCTGGAAAATATCCAGACCGGCCTGCCGGCATCGGCCCGGGGCATTGTGCCTGAAGACCTTTACGCGTTGTTCCCGGTGCTCTACGACATGCGCGGTCGCCGTGGCGGCAACCTCTCCGGCGGCCAGCAGCAACAACTGGCGATTGCCCGCGCCCTGGCGACCAACCCCAAGGTGCTGCTGCTGGACGAGCCCACTGAAGGCATCCAGCCGTCGATCATCAAGGACATCGCCCGCACCCTCAAAGAGATCCGCAACCTGCGCAACCTGACCATCGTCGTCTCGGAGCAGGTGCTGTCTTTCACCCTGGACATCGCCGACCGCTTCCTGGTCATCGAGAAGGGCCGCTTCGTCGTCGAAGAGACCCGGGCCAATGTCGATGAAGCGACGATCAGTCGGTATCTCTCGGTTTAACGAGCAAGTTGAAACTTTGTTGTCTGTGCTGGCCTCTTCGCGGGCAAGCCTCGCTCCCACAAAGTATGGGGTCTGTGGGAGCGAGGCTTGCCCGCGAAGGGGTCACCCAAAACCCGTCGGTTTGAACCTCAACCTCAAGGAGCAACGCCATGACCGAAACCCTGATCAAAGTCGACCTCAACCAGCCGGTCACTGAAAACGAGCAGATCCACAACCGCTGGCACCCGGATATCCCCATGGCTTGCTGGGTCAAACCGGGGGACGACTTCATTCTGGAAACCTACGACTGGACCGCCGGCGCCATCAAGAATAATGACGACGCCAGCGATGTGCGTGACGTCGATCTGTCCACCGTGCATTACCTGTCCGGCCCGGTCGGCGTGCATGGCGCCGAGCCGGGTGACCTGCTGGTGGTGGACCTGCTGGATATCGGCGCCCGTGCCGACTCCCAGTGGGGCTTCAACGGTTTCTTCTCTAAACAGAACGGTGGCGGCTTCCTGACCGATCATTTCCCGTCGGCACAGAAAGCCATCTGGGACTTCAAGGGCATGATGACCAGTTCCCGGCACATTCCCGGCGTCGAATTCGCCGGGTTGATTCACCCTGGGCTGATCGGCTGCCTGCCGGATCACAAGATGCTCGCCGAGTGGAACAAGCGCGAACAGGAACTGATCGACACCGACCCGACCCGCGTGCCGCCTCTGGCCAATCCGCCCCATGCCAAGACCGCGCACCTGGGTAAGCTCAAGGGCCCTGCCCGGGACATGGCCGCAGCCACGGGTGCACGCACCGTGCCGCCGCGCGAGCATGGCGGCAACTGCGATATCAAGGATTTGTCACGGGGCTCCAAGGTGTTCTTCCCGGTCTATGTCGACGGCGCCGGGCTCTCGGTGGGTGACCTGCACTTCAGCCAGGGCGACGGTGAAATCACCTTCTGCGGCGCCATCGAAATGGCCGGCTGGGTGCATATGCGCGTCGAATTGATCAAGGGCGGCATGGCCAAGTACGGCATCAAGAACCCGGTGTTCAAGCCCAGCCCCATCGTGCCCAACTACAACAAATACCTGATCTTCGAAGGTATCTCGGTGGACGAGCAGGGCAAGCAGCACTACCTGGACGTCAACATCGCCTATCGCCAGGCCTGCCTGAACGCGATCAACTACCTGACCAAGTTCGGCTACTCACCGGCCCAGGGCTACGCGCTGCTCGGCTCGGCACCAGTGCAGGGGCATATCAGCGGCGTGGTGGACATCCCCAACGCCTGCGCGACCCTGTGGCTGCCTACCGAGATCTTCCAGTTTGACATCAACCCCAACGCCAATGGCCCGACCAGGTTCATTGACGGGTTGGTTGATCTGCCGATTGCCTACGATTTGTAACGCACCACCGCGCCATCCTGTAGGACCGGCTTTAGCCGGGAGGGCGATCTCCCGGCTAAAGCGGAGCGCCGCCCGGCCGGTCCTACAAAAGCAACATCCAAGCGCTTACAGTCAGGAGCCTTTCCATGCCCATGTACGAATACGACTGCCCCAGCTGCGGCGATTTCACCGCCCTGCGTCCCATGGCCGAAAGCGGTCTGGCCTGTGCCTGCCCCGAATGTGGTGCTTCGAGCATGCGCGTGATCCTCTCGGCGCCGGGCCTGAGCACTGTCTCAGGGAATAAACGCCGGGCCATCGAAACCAATGAGCGCAGCGCCAACGCGCCCAAGACCGTCGCCGAATATCAGGACAGCAAACGCCACCCCGGCGGGTGCAGCTGTTGCGGGCCGAGCAAGGCCGTGGCGCCCAGCAAAACCAACCCCCATGCCCTCAAAGGCAAGACGGCCGGAAGACCCTGGATGATAAGCCACTGAGACAGATCGACTCGCGATAGTCATGAGCAGCGGCTATGGTTGGTATTCGTCCGGTCCGATGTTTGGCTTGGGCTCATTACTTTGCATGGCAAGGAGCTTTGAAAATGGCAGATGAAGATCAAGTACAACAATCACAACCGTTGCCCGGCCAGAATCACGATGACGTGATCGCCCAGTTCAAATGGCAAGGCAAGCAGATTGACTGGTTGTTGCAGTGGCTTGTGAAATTTGTCGCCAACACCAAGGTTGAAATGGGTATCACCCTGTCGGTGGGTGGCAACCTGGTGTCCGGTCATCTGATTTCCCACGATGCTTACTTCGAACAACTGGCCGAGGATATTTCCGCGCCGTTCGGCAAGTTCCATAACGGCACCGATGCCTCGATGAAGGAAATGATCCTGTCCTTCAGGCCCGGCGAGTCGGCGGAAGATACCCCGGCGTTCCACTTTATCCACTTGAAAGACTGCAAGACCTACTCGACCAACCAGGACCCGATCTGCGAAGCCGGCACCCTGTGGCGCGGGCGGATTGCGGCGGTGGACGGCTTTACCATTGGCCGTATCGTCAGGCAGTGATGAGTTGAAAAACGCGAAGCCCTGGCCATTGCCGGGGCTTTTTTATTTCACGATGACTCCAGCACCGAAATTCGCTGGACTACGCCGCAGCCCGATACAGCAGGTTTATCAATGGCTTAGGCGAGTTCAACATATGCCGGTGCTTTCCGAAACCTGACCTGACTTCCGACCGCCCGGCTCCTATCCGGCTCTTGGAATCCAGGTCTTTCCGAGGAGTCATCATGGCTAAGATCAAACTCACTAAGTCCGCTGTCGATGCGGCACAACCCCAGGCGCAGGCCGTCGAACTCCGGGATACGCTGGTGCCCGGCTTCCTATGCAAGATTACCCCAGCGGGCCGCAAGGTGTTCATGCTTCAGTACCGCACGAACGCTGGCGAGCGCCGCAAGCCTTCGCTGGGGCTGTACGGGGAACTGACCGTCGAACAAGCGCGGTCTCTGGCGCAGGAGTGGTTGGCCCAGGTTCGCCGGGGCGGTGATCCTGCCACAGAGAAGGCCGAGGCGCGTCAGGCCCCCACCGTCGCGGAGCTGTGCAAGAAGTTCATGGAGGACTACTCCAAGAAGCGCAACAAGCCCAGCACGCAGGTCGGCTACCAAGGCGTCATTGACCGCAACATCATCCCGCTGCTGGGCCGCAAGAAAGTCCATGACTTGAAGCGGCCCGACATCGCGGGGCTGATGGAAAAACTCTCGTACAAGCAGACCGAGGCGAACAAGGTCTTCAGCGTCTTGCGCAAGATGTTCAATATGGCCGAGGTGTGGGGCTATCGGCCTGACGGCACCAATCCTTGCCGCCATGTCCCGATGTTCCCTGCCGGCAAGTCCACCCACCTCATCAGCGACGAGGACATGGGCAAGCTGTTCCGGCGGCTCGACCACATCGAAGCCGAGGCCTTGGAAAACTACGTCATCCCTCTGGCGATCCGGCTGCAATTCGAGTTCGCCGGTCGCCGCTCCGAAATCGTCACGCTTGAATGGGACTGGGTCGATCTGGCGAACCGGCGCGTCGTCTGGCCCGACAGCAAGACCGGCGGCATGTCCAAGCCCATGAGCGAGGAAGCCTATCGATTGCTTTCGACGGCACCTCGGCTGGAAGGCAATCCCTACGTGCTGCCGTCGCCGCGCCACCCGGGAAAGCACCTGACCACGGGCGAGTATTACGGCGGTTGGAGCCGCGCCCTCAAGGCGGCGGATGCGGCGCATGTGGGCACGCATGGCATCCGCCACCGCTCGGCGACCGACATTGCCAATTCGGGCATCCCAGTCAAGGTCGGCATGGCGCTGACGGCGCACAAGACCGTGGTGATGTTCATGCGCTACGTTCATATCGAGGATGGCCCGGTGCGGCAAGCAGCCGAATTGGTGGCGAATCGGCGCAAGAACGTGGTGGAGGCGCAGCGCGGCAAGAAGTCTCCGTATGACTCGTCGCAAGCCACCAGCCCGGCAATATCGACCAGGCTTGCATCATGAGGAGTTCGTTTTTATGTTTGTAATTTATAAGTTACAATGAGGCCATGAGCCATGGTTGAAGTCCGGCGATATCAACGCGTGGATGGTGCCGTGCCGCTGTCCGACTGGTTGGTCGATCTGCGGGATGCGCGGGCCCGGGCAAAGCTGGAAATCCGTTTCCGGCGGGTGTCCTTGGGCATCTTTGGCGACATCAAGCCGGTCGGCGAAGGTGTCCTGGAACTACGCGAGGACATCGGCCCCGGCTACCGCGTGTACATCGGCCGGCACGGCGCGACGCTGGTCATCCTGCTATGTGGCGGCGACAAGCGCTCGCAGGATGCGGACATCCAACGGGCCAAAGAATACTGGTTGGATTGGAAACGGAGAAATAAATGAGCAATCGCAAACATGCCGCCTCGGTCTCCCATAACGAAGCCACCATTGCCGAGTTGCGTGCTGATCGAGGCTTTGCGGTGGAGTACCTGAAATCCGCATTGGAAGAACTGGACAGTGCGGAACATCGCGCGGTCGGCTTGCTCGCTCTGCGCGACGTGGCCGAGGCTTACGGCGGACTGGCAACCGTCGCCCAAGAGGCGGGTATCACCCGTGAAGCGCTCTATCGGGCGCTGTCACCGACAGGCAACCCGACGCTCAAAACCTTACTGGCGGTTTTGCATGCCGTTGGCATGCGGTTGTCTGTTGCGCCGGCTGAGCCGGTATCCGCATACAACTGATCTGACTCAGAAGTCCGAACGGCCCACGAGTAGTTCATTGCCAATGCCAAAATAATTCAGACAGCGGTGGTGCCAGATTTGTCCTTCCTACCGCGCCACTAATAACTAAGAAAAGGGGACGAGAAGATGCACATCCAGCACGTTGAGGTAGGCAACTTCCGGAAACTCAAGGCAGTACGCATAGACTTCTCGGAACAGAAGACCGTTTTCGTCGGCGCCAACAACAGCGGGAAAACTTCCGCAATGGTCGCGCTTCGACGATTCCTCGTGGAACCGTCCGAGTTCAACGTTAATGACCTGACCCTTTCGCATTGGACGAAGATCAATGCATCGGCAGCAGAGTGGGAAACCGCCGTCAAGAACGGTGAACCGCCCCTTGCGCTCAACTGGAGCGATCTTCTCCCGTTCCTGGATGTGTGGCTGAACGTCCAGAACAACGAACTGCACTATGTCCAGAAATTGCTTCCTACGTTGGACTGGGCAGGAGGACATCTCGGCGTCCGCCTTCGCCTTGAACCGAAGGATGGCGAAGCGTTGCAACGAGAGTACCTGAAGGCCAGAATGGCAATCGCCGAACTGCTTGCACAGCCGCTTGCCGTCATCGCCGCCCCCGCTGTCGTGGAATCGGAAGATGGTGCCGGCGTGGTCGTCGAAACGGCATCGGTGTCGCCAGCCGTGTCCACCTTTACCTTCTCGCTTTGGCCGCAATCCATGATGGACTTCCTCGGCCGCCGATTGCGCGGCTTGTTCATGGTACGCGCCTACCTTCTGGACCCGGCGGAACTCAAAGCTCCACAAGGAGGCTTGGCAACGCCCCAGGTGCTATCCCCCGACAGCGACCCGATCGACGGAGATCCATTCAAGGCACTGATCTGCGTGGATGAGATCAGTGCGCAACGGGGTTTCGGGCATGCCAGTACCACGCGAACTTCCGGTGAGGACGATTCCAAGTTCGATCCGCAGGAGTCGCGCGGCGGAAAAAAACTCTCCGCGCAACTGCGCTCGTACTACCAGCAGCACCTAGACCCATACGACAAGCCGGAACCCAGTGACCTGCAAGCACTACAGGCGCTCCACGAGGCCGAAGCCGCCTTCGAAGCACGTCTCACCGAGGGCTTTGCCGCTGCATTGAAGGAACTAGAGCACATTGGCTATCCAGGCGTCACAGACCCGAAGCTGACGATTACTACCCGGATCAAGCCAACGGATAGCCTGAACCACGGCTCAGCTGTTCAGTACGAAGTGCCAACGCATTTGGCCGAGCCGACGAAGGGGCATCGCTTGCCGGAGGACTCGAATGGCCTGGGATACCAGAACCTTGTTTCGATGGTGTTCGGGTTGATGAGCTTCCGTGATAGGTGGATGCGCGTCGGCAAGGCCGGCAGTTCCGTCACCGCTGAAGACGGTTTTGTCCCTCCTCTTCACCTTGTGCTCGTCGAAGAGCCGGAAGCACACTTGCATGCCCAGGTGCAGCAAGTGTTCATCAAGCAGGCGTATGCCGTACTCCGAAAACATCCCCAACTAGGCGACGCTCCTGCTCTGAAAACCCAACTGGTTGTCAGCACCCATTCCAGCCATCTCGCGCATGAATGTGAATTCGCTTCCCTGCGGTACTTCCGCAGGCTACCTGCGCCTGCCGAAGCGGGTGCAGTGCCGGTTGCGTCTGTAGTCAACCTTTCGGAAGTTTTTGGCGGGACCCTCCCAACCGAGCAGTTCGTCACTCGCTATCTCAAAGCCACACACTGTGATCTGTTCTTCGCGGACGGCGCGGTGCTGGTCGAAGGGCCGGCAGAACGAATCCTGGTGCCGCATCTCGTTCGCGAACGTCCCGACTATGAGTATCTGCGGCGTTGCTACATAACCTGGCTGGAGATCGGCGGAAGCCATGCGCACCGACTCAAGCCGCTGCTTGAGCATCTTGGACTCACCACGTTGATCGTGACCGACATCGATGCGAAAGATGGCACGTCGGGTGCAGCCTTGCCGCCAAAGCGCAACAGCGGCCAAAAGGCGCGGAATGAAACACTGAAGTCGTGGATTCCCGCCGAGGACTCGCTGGATGGCCTGCTCGACAAAACCGACGCTGACCTTGTCAAGGAAGATCCGAGCGGATACGCGATACGAGTGGCCTATCAGCAACCGATCAAGCTGGGCTTCAAATCGAAGCCTCCGGCCGAGGCACTGGCAAATACCTTCGAGGATGCACTCCTCTACGAGAATTCGGCCCTGTTCGCCGACCTGGCCGGCCATGGGCTCATTGCGAAATTTCGGGATGCCCTGGCGAATAGCGCAGACCTGGATGCTTTAGCAGGGGCCGTTCACTCAGCCTTGAAGTCGGGGAATAAAGCTGAATTCGCACTCGACCTTTTGTACAGCGACAAGATCGAAACGCTAAAAGTACCCGCCTATATTCATGAAGGTCTTGCGTGGCTCACAGCTCAGTTGAAGCGCAAGGAACAGGATGTCATTGGCAAGACTAAGGTGGCTGCATGACAGCGGCCATGGATGCGACAGACAACGATTTGGACAATCCTGCCGATGAGGAGATTGCGGCGTGCCTTGATCTTGCAGCGCCTCGAAGTTTCTTCCTATTCGCTGGCGCGGGTTCCGGCAAGACACGCTCACTGGTCAGGGCGCTCGATCATGTACGACGGGCGTACGGGGAGACGCTTCGGTTCCGTGGCCAGCGGGTCGGGGTCATTACGTACACCAATGCCGCGTGTGACGAGATCAATCGCCGCTTGGAATTCGACCAAACCATTGCGGTCTCGACGATCCACAGCTTTGCCTGGTCTCTTATCAGTGGTTTGAACCACGATATCCGCGTGTGGCTGCGGACAAATCTTGCCGTGGAAATCGCAGAACTAAACGCACTCGAGGCTAAAGGCCGTAGCGGGACCAAGGCGTCGGCAGAGCGCATCAGCAAGATGGTATCCAAGGGCAACCGGCTCGCTAATTTGGATACCGTTCGCCGCTTCGTCTACAGCCCCTCAGGGGACAACCGGGGTCGGGATGCGCTCAACCATAGCGAAGTCATCAAGATATCGGCCGCCTTCTTGCAGACCAAGCCGGCGATGCAGAGCATCCTGGTCGGGCGCTATCCAATCCTGCTGATCGACGAGAGCCAAGACACCAACAAACTTCTGATCGATGCCTTGTTCACAGTTCAGTCCAACCATAAGGCTAGTTTCGCGCTCGGCCTGCTCGGGGACATGATGCAGAGGATCTACAGTGATGGCAAAGAAGGACTGGGGCAAAGCTTGCCGAGTGACTGGGCCAAGCCTGGGAAGCGCTTAAATCATCGCTGCCCTAAGCGCGTAATCCGCCTGATCAACCAGATTCGGAAGTCTGTTGACGGCCAGGAGCAAGTTCACCGTACCGACAGTGTCGAAGGCTTGCTCCGGCTCTTTGTCGTGCCCAGTGACACTGCCGACAAGCCCGCCGCCGAGCGGGCGGTAGCAGCGCACATGGCGATGCTTACGGCGGACGATGGATGGAAAAGCGCCGAGACCTACAAGAGCCTGACCCTTGAGCATCGGATGGCAGCGCGGCGAATGGGATTCCTGGAGATGTTCGTTCCCCTCCACGATGTGGAGGGCTTCCGAACGGGCCTTCTGGACGGCAGCTTATCTCTTGTGCGCTTCTTCTCCGAGCAACTTCTACCACTGGTGGTCGCACAGCGGCGCAATGATCGATTCGCTGTCGCACGTATCGTCCGAACGCTGTCTCCACTCCTCAGTGGTGACAAGCTTCGGGCCACCGAGGACCAACCGACGCAATTGCGGCACGCGCAAGAAGCGATCAACAGCCTGATGTCACTATGGCATGCCGGCGCCGAGCCGAATTTTGGCGAGGTGTTGCGCAACGTGGCGTCCAGTGGATTGTTCGCCGTGCCTGACGCCCTCCGACCAAATGTTGACCGCGACGTATCGCTGGATGCCATACAGGAAGACGGCGAAGATGAGGCCGTCGATCGGCAGACCGAAAGAGCAGCAGCGATTGAAAAATTTCTCGCGGCGCCTTTTTCACAGATCGAGCCCTATGCCGCCTATGTTTCCGGCAAGGCGCATTTCGACACGCACCAAGGCGTCAAGGGGCTGGAATTTCCGAGGGTCATGGTCATCATGGACGACGCCGAAGCCCGAGGCTTCCTGTTTAGCTATGAGAAGCTCTTTGGTGGGAAGGACGCGGGTGATACCTCGGTTGAATCCACACGGCGGTTGTTCTATGTCACGTGCAGCCGAACTGAAGGCAGCTTGGCGTTAGTGGCCTATTCGACGCAGCCGGATCGAGTTCGTCAATTCGTTCTGAGAGAAAAGTGGTTCGAGCCGGAAGAGGTCGTGGTCGGCGTTCCGAACTGAAGAATCATCCCCAGCCGAAATGCTCTACCAGTTGCCGCCGATAGATCGTATCAACTTCGGCAGGCGCGTTCCGAACGTAGTTCTCGGCTTTTCTTAGAGCCGTCTCGTCGAGTCTGCGCAAATGTGCAAGCACATCGTCGATGGACGGCAGCACACCGCGGCCGGCTTTGAAGCCACACGGCAAATTGGTCCAGACCACTCCATCAAGCCCCTGAGCCAAACCCCACGCAGCGATGGCTTCCGATTCCATGCCATATTGAGTATCGCTCTCTCGGTCCCAAAAACCGATCGACTCGCTGATCCACTTCGGTGTTGCCTTTGGGTATTCGCGATATCCAAGGTTTCTCATTGCCGACTGCACGTCAGGTTGGTTCAAGAGTATCCACCGACTCGGAACCCGCGCTGCTGTTGGACAAATGACGAGCGTAATGTGTCCGTCGCCGGATTCGCGTGCGAACTCGACAGGCAACAGCGGTCCGTCGTTGATCCACGATCCAAGGGTCATCAGGCATCCAGGGCTTCCAATCAAGGAGCCCCAGCCGATACAGGCAATTCTGAGTTCTGCTTTGTCGGTCATGGCATCTTCTTACCGCGTCGATGGCAACGAAGCGTAGTGATAGTCCGTTCAATATTGTTGAAATTCGCACGTCCCCGTCTGTTTCGCGGTCAAGCGCCACGTCTCGTTCCGAGCCACGGCCAACTCGACCTCAAGATCTTGTTGGCGGCATTGCATGCGAGCCGTATGCGGCTGCCAGAGGCACCCGCCGGGCCCGGTGTATTGCACTTCTGAACCACCGAATTCCCAGCCCAGTAGACATAGCCGCACGCGATTCAAGCACTCCGAATCGCGCCGAGCCAGCGCTCCATCACAAAAATCACAATAGTGTGCGATGCATGGACGGCCAACCGTGCGTCAGAGACCACGATTCTGGGCGGCTCGATGCCGCGGCCATGTGCCGAACCGATATGTGTTCGGTAGGCGCCGACGCCATCCACAATCGACGCGAGGCCTTGCAATATCCGCTTCTGATCGTCCTGCAACGTAGGATCGATATTGAGGCCAAGATGCAGTTGCACGACCTTCCAAAGGGGGCCGATCGTCTGCTTCGAAGGCATCTCTAGCCCATGCGTCTCGATATACGTCTTGCACAATGCTTCGATAATGGCGCTCGCCGCAGTGATCGCGGCATGTGGATCGCGATCAACTTGCGAGATGGCACGCTCGAACTCTGCCTCGATAGACGAAAAGTCGCCAGCCTTGAAAAAATCTGCGAGTGACTTTGCGGCCGGGCTCGCTCCTGCTAGAGTGATGAACCCGTTCATCTGATAGGTCAACTGGTTCTTAGCCAAACTGGCCCGGATGCGCTCTTGCCCAGGGCCAATCTTCTGGTTCCAGTCGTCGGGCTCCAGGTCCATGAACTTCTGGATGACCTGGCCGAGCACTTGCATGGGATCGACGGTGGAATCATCGTTGCAGCGACTAAGCCAACGACTGCACTTCATTTCGCAGTTTCCTTCGGGCACGTCCCCCGGAGCCCCACTCTCCATGAACAAAGAATTCAGTGTTGAATGGCTGAAGTAATACTCGGCAAGAACAGAAGATACGGCACCAATCACGGAGTTCGGAATCTTGCTGGTCATGGTTCTTCCGTCTTTCTGATCACGACGATGACCGAGACATCAACGGCCAGTCTTCCGGCACTAGTGCTGGCGGCTTAGTCCATGGCTGCTCAACCAAAGCATCTTGGAACCATTGATCTCGAAGATTAGCGTGTTCAGTCACGATGAGTTGGAAGCCCGGGACATCCTTCTTCGTGAAATTCAGCAGCAGTTCGAACAATCGACGGACAGCTGCCAGGTCGGCGTCTGCTTCTGTCTTCTGGACGGTTCCATCCGCTTCTTGATAGACCTTTTCCGATGGGAAATAGACTTGGGTCGGTTGATCGATGAGAAGGAACTGAGGCATCGGGCAGTTATTTTGCGAGGCGAAAAGGTGCAGCGCCAACAATGCTGAGAGGTGGTAGGCCAGATGGTTCTCACCGCCACCCGTTCGGCTCATGGGAACGGGACGATCCGGACGGTCGAAAACGATGGTGAGATGATTTAGGTCGAGTCGTGCGGGGAAGGCGCTGAACTCTGCCTCGAAGGTCTGTATGTATCGTGACACCTGCGCCGAGATGTTATTTAAAATCGAAGTCAGCCGGTCGTGGCTGTCGTCGGCACCGACCTTCTTCTCCAGTTCCTCAACCTTGAACTTCAGGCGGCGGTGCTCTGCCGCGCGCGCGGCCAATTCCGCATTGGGCACTAGATTCTCCAGGAACAGGCTGATGCGACCAACAACCCGCGCCGCCGCATTATTGCGCGTCCCCATTTGTGCAATAACTTCATTCGCGGCGATCGCTGCGGAAAGCTCCGCTTCCTTGCTCTTTATCGCGTCTACAACCTCTCGCACCTTTTCATCCTGTTCCGCCAGATATGCCTCCAATTTTGGGCGTTGACCAGCGACGATGCTCATTTCCTCGTCGAGTGTCGCCAACTCGTTGAGGAGCATTTTCGCGACAGGAGACTCCAGAGCCAGATTCGCTTCGCAGAATGGCCACTGCCATTCACCCGTCTCCGGATTCTTAGGAAGCGCCTTGATGGACGCGAGCCGGTCTTTTTGCTCCAGCGCTTCACTTTCAAAACCGCCGGCCTGCTTAGAAAACTGACGGGCAGCATCGATCTTGGATTGGACCTCGCGCCGATCCTTTCGTAGCTGGCCAATCTCCTCCTCAAGCCGGGATATTCTGTAACCATCATCCTCTGGTACCGAGGCCGGCTTCCATTGCAGGGCAGTGCGCAAGGCATCAATCACGCCATCCGCCCCAGCTTGTTGACTCTCCGGCGCAATGATGCCAACCGCCTTGGCCTCCGAGAAAAGACCGATACCCTTCTGCTGGGATGTATCAATGGCATCACGTGCCTGTTCGAGGAGCTTCGCGTTTAGCTTTAGCCCTCGTTGTGCCGCGCGCAGCTTGGCTTCCAGCTCGTACCGATCGTTGGATGAGATACCAAGGAGAATCGGCAGCGTGTCGCGGATCGCTTGTGGCTGAAACCCTTCATTCTGGCGATAGAAAAGTTGATCCTTGTTGGCGACAATGCCTTGCTTCTGAAACAGGTAGTAGTACGTGTGCTTGACGTTGGCGTCATAGCTCTCTCGGCTATGTTCCATCGCGACATCCGTGCGGTTCTCCGGGATGCCAAGCAACCGCGATAGCAGGGCTACCACCGCATCGTCATCAGTGTTAACCACCAGGTCCTGGAAGTCAGGGGCTATCAGTTGACTTCCCCTTCGCTGCATTGCGGTGCTACAGCTTGTACCGCCGGCGGTTGGCGTGGGCTTTGCGATCAATATTTGTTCTTGAGGGAACTGATAGATCACAGCGAACCATGCAACCTTATCGCGAATGATGCCCTCCGGAACATTGAAGGTCGAGCGCCCCATACAGTATTCGATGATCTCGGAGAGCGCCGATTTGCCGGTGGAGGAGCGACCGGTGATCACGTTCAAGCCGTCCACCTTGAACTGCACATCTCGGCGCTGGCCGTCGTGACTGTAGATATGGATCGACTTGATTTTCATGGACGTATCCCAAAGGTCGTGTACACCGTCACGCGGTCTGCGATGCGGGCAAATTCTTTTCCAACGATGCGTGCGACGCGCTGGCAGGAGACGGATTCGTCGGTTCCTGTTACGGATTTTCGAACACGTTTCGCCACGGTTTTCAACCGACCATCCTGCGATACGACAAAGCATCCCCGTTCCATCAGTACGCCAAAAGCTTCGAGGGCAAATGGCAGCAGGTCACTGACGCGTTCAGCGAAACCAACCAGCAACTGAGGGTTTTTTTCGACGGTCTTCAGAAGATAGCTACGGGAACTGCCCGCAATCACTTCACGAGAGTCTTTTTGCAAACACAACGGCAGGACCAACAGCGCAAGAGAGAACGGCATGCCATCCGGGTTCTCCTCTTCATAGCCTTGCAGCGCTCTGAACAACACCAGGCCGCAGAAAGCGGGATTGAAAAGATTTCTGACTTCGAATGGCCGTTGATCCCATCGTTTCATTCCGCGGCCCCCAATAACTGGCCGACACGATTGAGGAAACGAGGATGCCAATAAACCCTCGGAAGTGGTCGGTTGTTCGCAAGAATATGAAATCCTCCCCGAACAACATAGGGCTCCGTCACACGTTCCCGAATGCGAAGCGCACTGCTGTCGCCACTCTCTAAGTCAACCCATCGATACAGCGCTTTTCCCGCATCCAGGAGAACCGCGTCGGCACTTTCCTCATCGAGTTCTTCGAAGACAACGTCTCGGTAGCGGCTCCACTCATCAACGAGGCGGTCTTCATACTCTTCCATTTCTCCTGAAATCAGGAGGCTTTCGCGAGCCCAGGAGGACCGCTGCTCGAACGCCCTGTAATAGTCCAAAATGGCATTGCGGATACGGTTGGAGGCGATACCGATTTCTCGCAGTTGCACAACGAAAAGGCGTGGATCGTTGTCCGCATCGATTTCTCCAGTGGGTACCTTGCCTCTGAATGTGATCGGGAGGTTGTCTGATTTGTACTCCTCGGCAAACGCGGAAAGTTTGTCCGAGATCTCATAGCCAAAGATTGCATCAGTGCGCTTTCCGACCAACAGGTTGACGATGGTGTCATTCCACCATCCTTCTAGGCGCTCGAAGATAGCGTCCCGGTTGTCACGCCGAATGCTGCGCATATGCTGATCTTTGATAAGTGAAGGCACATCCTGGATGCGCGGCCCGCCATCAAATATCACGATGCGTGAGAGAAAATCATCCTTCTCATCATCACTGAGTTTATGGAACTCGGCCGCTATTTCACCGATGAGTTTCGACTCGGATTTGGCGAGAACATCGGCTGCAGTCTGAGACAATGACGCCGCGTCGTCTTCCGCCGGTGGTTCAAGCAGAAAGCGTCGTAAGAACGAGGTATCTGAAACAGTGCCCGTCGAAAATAGAAAGAAGCGAAGATTGGCCTCGCTTCGGCCATCACGGTTATAGCGAGCCAGCCAGATTCGCACAGACTTCCAGAAGTCTGTGGACAGGTCTGTCAAGCGATCACCGACTCCCTTGTGCTTGAGGGAGGCCAGCGTTTTGACACCGTCCTTGTCGATGAAATCAAGATCGTCGTCCTTCTCAATCAAGACGGACGTGCTTTCGGGGAGCTGCAAGAGTTTGAGTAAGGCGAAGCGTGGCTGATAGATATATCCGAGACCTTGCTCGCCAGCTGAATACTGATCGGTGGAAGGCTCTTCCATGCTCAAGTCCTTGCATCGATTTTCTGCAACCAGAATGCCGCGTTTCTTGCACCGAATAGAAACGGCGCCCGCAACAGCGATTCAATATCGGCTAACGAGATTTCCATTTGTCCCCCCGGAGTTTTGGCTGCGAACCGCCGTTTTAGTGACTAATTATCCCAGAATAGTAACAAATCGCTTCAAACAATTTGAACGAAATCGGTTCGCCGCCCCTTTTATCGGGTAAGCCCGAAGACGGGTGTGTCTTATAAGCTAGTTCATTCTGGGGGTGGGCGTCCCCGGCCCGCAAAAACATGGCCGGGCGCGCTGTCGTGCTTCGCATCGAGCCTCGCTGCGCGAGTCTTGCCCCTTCGGGCTTCCATCGCTGACGCCTACGGCCCGGCTTCCAGCTGCGGGCCTGCGCGCTTCGCTTGCGTGCGGTCGGCACAAAGGAACGGCCGTTGCCTGTCCAGCCATCTTTCCTGACCTCATCACCTTGCTCGCGACTGTAGCCCGCGGCCGTGTGCCGTCAAGGCGCGCAGGGCCGTGTCCTCGGCTACGCCTGCGGGCCGCACCAACCCTGCGCTTGTCTCCTTGACGGCCCCCGTCCGCGCGCTCCTGACCGTCGCGGGCGATGAACTCAGGAAAGACGGTGGCAACGAGGCCAACCGGGTTCTTCGTGCCGACCGCACCGAACAGCCGAAAGGCTGGGCTCCGAATCTTGGAATCCGGTGTGCGGTTTGAACAGCCAACCCTTCTTTGTCAGGAGAACCAATCATGCAACTCGCATCCCGTTTCGCTTCCCATTCCCCGACGCTGCGCAGCGACTACCCGCTGTCCGACGACCAAATCCGCCGTGTGGCTCCGTCCATCTTCGCGGATGCCCCGCACGAAAGCCGTTCCGACCGCTACAGCTATATCCCCACCGCCGCCGTGCTGACGGAGCTTCGCAAAGAGGGCTTCCAGCCTTTCATGGTGGCGCAGACCCGCGTGCGCAACGAAGACCGCCGCGACTTCACCAAGCACATGATCCGGCTGCGCCATGCCAACCAGATCAACGATGCGGAAGCCAATGAAATCGTCCTACTGAACTCACACGACGGCACCAGCAGCTATCAATTACTGGCTGGCCTGCTGCGCTTTGTCTGCCAGAACGGATTGGTATTCGGTGACACCGTAGCCGATGTGCGCGTGCCCCATAAAGGCGACGTCGCCGGACACGTCATCGAAGGCGCTTACGAAGTGTTGAGCGGCTTTGACCGGGTGAAGGAATCCCGCGATGCCATGCACGCCATCACCTTGAACGATGGTGAATCCGAAGTGTTCGCCCGTGCCGCGCTGGCCCTCAAGTACGACGACCCCGACAAACCCGCACCCATCACGGAATCGCAAATCCTGATGCCGCGCCGCTTCGACGACCGCCGCCCGGACTTGTGGAGCGTGTTCAACCGTACACAAGAAAACCTGACCCAGGGCGGCCTGCGCGGGCGCAGCACCAACGGACGCCGCCAGCAGACCCGTCCGGTGCAGGGCATCGACCAAAACATCCGACTGAACCGCGCGCTTTGGCTGCTGGCCGATGGCATGCGCCAGTTGAAAGCCTGAATCCCCACGCGGCAGGGGCAGGCAGCAGCCCTTGCCGCTTCTTTCATTGCTGCATCCCTTCATCGATAGGAGTTTTCACCATGAACGCCGTTACTCAAACCGAAACCCACGCCATCGAAGCCGCCGCGCCGCTGGAAGTGGCCGACCCGACCAAGAACCTGATTCTGGTTCCGCTCTCGCAGTTGCTGTCGCGCCGCTCCAAGCGCAACGCGCGCACGACCCCGCGCCTGTCCATCCCCGAACTGGCCGCGAGCGTTTCCCGCATCGGCCTGCTGCAAAACCTCGTCGTTATCCTTGCCGCCGATGGCGAGCGGTACGAAGTGGTGGCCGGTGATCGCCGTCTTACCGCCTTGAAGTTGCTGGCGAAGAAGAGGCGCATCGCGGCCGACTACGAAGTGCCGTGCCTGCTGGTGCCCGATGCCTCAGCGCGCACCGTGAGCCTTGCCGAAAACCTGCTGCGCGAGCAGATGCACCCCGCCGATCAGTTCGAGGCGTTCGCCGCGCTGGTCAAGGAAGGCCGTCCTATCGAAGACATTGCCGCAGACTTCGGCGTGTCCCCGCTGGTGGTGCAACGCCGCTTGAAGTTGGCCAACGTCTCGCCGCGCCTGATGGCCGACTATCGGGCCGGTGGCGTGACGCTGGAACAGTTGATGGCCCTGACCATCACCGACGACCACGCCGCGCAGGAAGCCGCGTTCTACGGTGCGCCCGAATGGCAGCGTGGCGCGTCCGCGCTGCGCGAACGCCTGACCGAGCGCGAAATCGAAGCTACGCATCCGCTGGTGCATTTCATCGGGATGGACGCCTACACCACGGCAGGCGGCGGCATCCGCCGCGACCTGTTCGCGGAAGGCGATGCCGGAACCTACCTGACAGACGCCGCGCTGCTGGAAACGCTGGTGCGCGGCAAGCTGGATGCGGTGGCCGGGGACGTGCGCGCCGAGGGTTGGGCGTGGGTGGAAGCCGTGCCGCACATGAGCTACGCCGAGCGGCAGGCGTTCCAGAACGCACCGCGCCAGCGCCGCGAACCGAGTGCCCGCGAAGCCCGCCGCATTGCCTCGCTGCAAACCCGCATCGACAAGATCGACGCCGAACTGGAAGAAGCCTACGACGCCGAGGACGAGGACAAGACCGAGGCGCTGGAACCGCGCCGCGAACAGGTGGCCGGGGAACTGCAAGCCGTGGAGGATGCCTTGCAAGGCTACGCCCCGGACGTGCGCGCCGTGGCCGGTGCCATCGTCACCCTCGACCGCAGCGGCGAAGCCGTGATTCATCGCGGACTGCTGCGCGAAGCAGAGGCCAAGGCGCTGCGCACGCTGGAACGCTTGCGGCAGGGTTTCGGCAGCGCGGAAGGCGAAGCCGGGAGCGACGACGACCGCGAGGACGCCGAGCAGCCCAAGGCCGCGAGCCTGTCCGACCGGCTGGCGCAGCGGTTGAGCGCCCATCGCACGGCGGCACTGCAAATCGAAGTCGCCCGGCATCCGCAAGTCACCCTGGCCGCGCTGGTGCATGGGCTGGTGCAGACCGTCTTGCAGGACAGCCACTACGGCCACGACCTGCCGCTAGGCGTGAGCCTGAAAGTGCAAGACCGGCTGGAAGGCATGGCCCCGGACTGGCCCGATTCGCCCGCCGCCGTGGCCCTACGCGAGTTGCAGCAAGTCGCGGGCGAAGCGTTGCCGCAGGACAGCGCCGAACTGTTCGCCGCGCTGCTGGCGATGGAGCAAGGCGAACTGGTGCGGTTGCTGGCGGTATGCGTGGCGGCGACCGTGGACGTGGTGACGCCCCGCGCCACGGCGCACCAGCCGGGCGCGGAACTGGCGCAGGCCGTGGGGCTGGATATGGCCGCATGGTGGAAGCCCACCGCAGACGGTTATTTCCAGCATCTGCCGAAGGTCGCGATTCTGGAAGCCGTGGGCGAGTTCGCGCCGTCGCACGCTACCCGGCTGGCGAAGTTGAAGAAGGCCGACATTGCCAGCGAAGCGGAACGGCTGGCCGATGGTACGGGCTGGATGCCCGCCGTGTTCAAGAGCGGACACGACACGGAGCCGCATGAAGGCGCGCAGGACGGGGATGCGCCGGAAGATGCCGACGACGAGGTGGAAGCGCACGCGCTGGCCGCATGAGGTAGCCGCATCACCCCGGCGCACTGCGCCGGGGCTTTCACTCGATCCGGGCGCGGCATGTCTGCCGCACCCGGTTTCAATATCCAAAGCAAAACCGCCACGTCGCCGCCTTCGACCAGGCGGCGACGTGGCGGGCGCACAAGTGCCTCGCGCGCGGTACGGCGATCGGTGCCCGCTGACGCGGGCAAGGTTCCGATGACGCCCCGCCACAATGAGCGGAGCATGTGGGGCTACGCCCCGACTTGCTGCGGCAGGTTGCGCAAAAGCGTGCCGTCCACGACGCTGGCGGTTCGTCGCCTGTACGTCGCGAAGGACGGTTCACCGACACACGCGCCCGGCCTTGCTTATGGAACTTCCACACCACGCCTCAAGCACGGGGCCGCAAGCTGCGGCAGGGGCGCTCCCGCCTTGTCGCTGGGATGTTGGGCTTGCCGCATCAGGGCACAAGCCGGTGAAGCCATCACGCGGGGATGTCGAGTCGGCCATGTCTCCTTTCGGGAGCGGTCGGCCTGTACGTCCTTGGTTTGTTGTGAATCCTGGCGAGGGCACGGCTGCGCCTTGGGCTTCATGGCCGCAACCTTCCAGCGCAAACAATTTCCCCGCCGCTGCGCGGCTTCCTCGCGGGACAAATTCTTTGCGCTTCCAGGTTCTCCACGATGTTGCGACCGCTGCGCGGTGCGACGCGCCCATCCCCCGCCGACCGGATCACAACAAGGACGCACTGGCGCGATCTTGTTCAACCCGAAAGGAAAATCATCATGGCTAACATCGGCACCTTCACCGCAGACAAAGACGGCTTCACCGGCACGCTCCGCACCCTGACGCTCAGCGTCAAGGTCAAGCTGGTTCCCAACGACAAGGGCAACAACGAGAACGCCCCCGACTTCCGCCTGCAGGCATCAAGCCACGACATCGGCGCGGCGTGGAAGAAGACCAGCGAAGCCGGGCGGGATTACCTGTCCGTGACCCTCGACGACCCTTCGTTCCCGGCAACGGTCTATGCCCGCCTGATCGAAGGCGAGGACGGCACGCACGACCTGATCTGGTCGCGCAGCAAGCCTCAAGCGGCCTGACGGCCGCCACTGCGCCCCGCCCATTGCGGCGGGGCGCAGTGCTGCTAGTCGCAGCAACCGCGCGCGCCTACGGCGCGTCGCGCTTCTTCAAGATTGCCTCCAGCTCTTGGCGCACCTGCGCCAGAAGCTGATCGGCCTTTTGCGGGCTGTCGCCGGCATAGGCCAGCGTCAGCAGCGTGAGCGGATGCACTTCCATGACCTCGCACAGCTCGGTCAATTTGTGCAGGGTCGGGCTTTTCAGGTCGCGTTCCAGTGAACTCATATAGGTGCGGCTCGACACGTCAGAAAACGCTTCTTGGCTTAAACCGCGCGCTTTTCTGATCGTCCGTATTGCCGTTGCCAATGAGTTTTTAGCCGCCACCAATGGTTTTCCCTATAAAACCAAGATGACAACCCATTGCGCCCTATAGGGCTACAATCTATAGTGTTCAATTGGTGTTGTTGTTTTCCGTATTTGTGCCTTTAAGGAAATCCGCATCTGAGGATTTCGCCAGAACCGAGGAGCCGCATTCGTGCCTTTCCTGTCATCCACAATTCCGCGTCTGCGTTTCTGTGCATGTACGGATTCGAGAGCTTGCGCATCCGTGCTTGCGCACGAAAGCGCATATCCGGCTTGGCGGTTCCGTGCTTCGCCGGAAAAGCGTGTTTGTGCGTTCGCAGATACGTGGGATTCCCGCCCATGACCCAGCCGTTCACCACCACCGACGAACGCGCCCGGCTGATGGCCAACGGCGCGGCGCGCGCCGCCGGCCAGAGCATCGACCCGTTGCCGGTAGTGCGACTGTTCACGCCGGATGCGCATGCGACCTGGCTGCTGGCCGCACTCGACCCAGCCGATGGCGATACCGCGTGGGGGCTGATCGACCTCGGCATCGGTATGCCGTCACTCGGGACGGTCAAGCTGTCCGACCTGGCGGGCATCGTCGGGCCGCAGCAGCGACCCGTCCTGCGGGACCTGTATTTTCGCGCCACGCGGCCGTCATCGGAATATGCCTGGCTGGCGCAGCGCGATGGTTCGATCCCCGACTGACGAACCACCGGCTCCCTGCGGCGGGCCATCCAGACACAGGCCGTTGCAGCGCATTGTGTCTTTCTCAGTCTGACTCAAGACGGCTGGGGTCTGAATCGGCACTCTTGCACCAAGAGGGTGCGACCTGACCTAGAAAGACATGATGTGTGTCGCGGGCTGCGGCACGGTGTCAGTGCCGCGCCCCATTTCCGGGATGCGCGGCCGTCGCACTCGGACGACCCGAGCAAGGTTTCGGAGCTAATCGGTCTTGACACTCTCTCTACAGCTTAAGTTACGCCATTCCTGATGGCGCTTTGATGTCTTGATGCCGTAGCTATTCGCGCCCGAGGTCTGGCGACGTTCCTGTCTAACAGGAGGTCGCGTCATGGCTGATCGAAGCGCCGATTTCTGGTATCCAACTGCCGCGTATCTTTACGTGCTGCACCTCGACGGCCTCGCGCTGGCTTGGGAGTATCTACGCCGCCATCCCGACTACCGGCGCGACTGGCTGCGCCGTCGCCATCGGCCGGAAGCGGCACACGCCTGGGGCCTGCGCCTGCTGGAAGACCCGTCTCTGGATGCGCGCGACGCGCATCCAGCCTGGTTCCCCGACCATGACGCCGTGCTTCAGCTCTACCCGGACGCCGACCCGCCACCCGATGCCGACGCATTCGAATTCTGGCGCATCCCGGGCCACAAGCATCTGATCCACGACGGCAAGCGCTTGGTGCTGGTGGCACGCTGGCCCGGCTGCTGCGTGCGACTCGCACTGGCACCGGGCCTGGCCGATGGCATGGCCTATCTCCATGCCGTCCGTGCATGTGCTGCGCCCTGCGGGCGCTACCGCACGATGGTGGCCGAACTGAACACCCTGGCCGCAGTCGCGGAAACCGCGCTTGCGGCAGCAGCCCGCTCCCGGCCCACGCCCGCCGCGCTGCTGGAGCTGCACACGCTCCAGGCACTCGACGCGATCTTGGCGGGCGCGTCCTTGCGCGAAACAGCCGCTGGGCTGTTCGGCGACGAAGCCGTAGCCGGCGGCTGGTACGCCGACGGTGGCCTGCGTTCGCGCGTGCGCCGCCTCGTGCAGCGTGGTCAATCGCTGATGCGCGGCGGCTACCGCCGTCTGGCACAGCTCGAATGACTTCGGGAGGGTCGCTTTGCCTTCACGGCAAAACGACCCTCTGCGCTCCGCACCTCTTTCTTGAGACTGCCTCCATCCGGTCGCGTTGTGTGGCCGGGCGTTCCTGACCGATGGAGGTTCTCACCATGCGACCCGCTCCCTTGCGACCTGCCTCCGCTGCCACGCCCGCGCAGCCCCAACGCTATCTCACCAACGACGAGGCCGCCGACTACCTGCGCCTCTCGCCGCGCACGCTGGAAAAACAGCGCGTGATCGGCAACGGGCCGAAGTTCCGCAAGTTCGGCCGGCGCGTCATGTACGCGGTGGCCGACCTCGATGCCTGGGCCGACCAGCGCAGCTACGAAACCACGTCCGCCCCGGAATACGCCGAGCACCACTCGGCCGACAGCCGTGCGCGCTGATCGGTGGCTCGCCGGTGGCCATCGCCCTGTCCAACGCACCGCGGGAGCGGGAACAGCTCGATCTGTTCCGCGCCTTGCCGGGCGACATGGCGCCGCGCGACAGCCAGGACCTGATGGCGTTCCCGTTTTTCTCGCTGGCGAAATCGCGGCGCACGGCGCCGATCGACTTCCGCAGCGGCAACGTCACGATACGCGTGGAGGGCACCCAGGAGCACGGCATCGCCACGATCTGGGATGCGGACATCCTGATCTGGGCGGCATCGCAAATCGTGGAAGCGCGCGATGCGGGCATTCGCCCATCGCGCCTGATGCACGCAACGCCCTACGAGATCCTGCGCTTCATCGGGCGCGGAACGTCGCTGCGCGACTACCAGCGCCTCAAGGCTGCGCTGGATCGCTTGCAATCGACCACGGTGGCCACGTCCATTCGCGAAACGACGGGGCGGCGGCTGCATCGCTTCTCTTGGATCAACGAGTGGAAAGAGTTGGCGGACGCCCGCGGCACGCCGCTGGGCATCGAACTAATTCTGCCGGACTGGTTTTACGCGGGCGTACTCGACGCGGCGCTGGTGCTCACCATCGACCCGGCGTACTTCCGGCTCACGGGTGGCATCGAGCGATGGCTGTACCGACTGGTGCGCAAGCATGGCGGCCGACAGGAGGCTGGCTGGCAGTTCGACTTCCGACACCTGTATCGCAAGTCTGGCAGCAGCACGCGGTTTTCGGACTTCGCTTACGACTTGCGCGCTTTGGTGGCGCGGCAATCGCTGCCGGGCTACGTCCTGGGCATCGAACGGATGCCGGGCGATCGGACGGAGCTATTGACCTTCCGGCCCGTGCCGTTCACGGCACGGGGATAACTGCGGGACAACCTGTGGACGGGCTCGTGCTATCAGGAGTAACGGGTATCGTGCTATCGGGAGTACGCCTATCGTGCTATCAGGAGTACGAATCGCCTGCAAAGCCAATAACGGCGCGGGTTTCGACGCCCCTTAACTTACCTAACTTAAATTCTCTAACTTTTAGTAGAAGCGCGCCGTTTCGGTGGACAACTGCCGAAAGGAAAAAAACACAGCAACCCCGAAAGCAAAAACAACCCCGGTTTTCAGGGCAAAAGCAGGCTGGCTTTCCTGATCGGAGGGCCGCGCCATGATCGTTGCCTTGCTCAATCAGAAAGGTGGCGTAGGCAAGACCACGCTCGCCACGCACATTGCCGGTGAGCTGGCGATGCGCGGACAAACGGTCATCCTGCTGGATGCCGATCCGCAGGGTTCATCGCTGGATTGGACACAGCGCAGAAGTCAGCAAGGTCTGCCCAGGCTATTCAGTGCCGTCGGCCTGGCACGCGAGACGCTGCACCAGGAGGCCCCAGAACTCGCCAGGCGGGCCGATCACGTCATCATCGACGGGCCGCCTCGTATCGCCGCCTTGGCGCGCTCCGCGCTGCTGGCGGCCGAGCGTGTGCTGATCCCGGTGCAGCCCAGTCCTTACGACCTGTGGGCCAGTGCCGAGATGGTGGCGTTGATCCGCGAAGCGCAAGTGTTCCGACCTGCGCTGCGCGCGGCCTTCGTCATCAACCGGCGCGTCAGCACCACCATCATCGGCCGGGAGGCGCGGCAGTCGCTGGCCGAACAGCCGCTGCCGGCGCTGCGTTCGGAAGTGCATCAGCGCATCGTGTTTGCCGACAGCGTGGCCGCCGGCCGGCTCGCACGCGAGACGGCACCTGACAGCGCCGCCGCGCGCGAGATCGCCGCGCTCACCGATGAACTGCTGCGGTGGCCGACATGACGAATACGCGCGGCAAACGCATCGGCATCGGCGCACGTCCGCCGGCGAATCCCCACGCCGAGGCGTGGATTCGCCAGGGTGACGCCGATGCTTTGCAAAAGGGCGACCTCTACACCGCGCGCCTGACCCTCGACATCACGCCCGCCATGCGCGCGCGCATCAAGGTGTCTGCCTTCACGCGTGGCGTGACGGTGGCCGAACTACTGCGCGCACTGCTGGAACGCGAGTTTCCGGAGAACTCCCAATGAACGTACAACCTTCGGCGGCCACGGCTGCCACAACCAACACAAATCCGCCTTCGCTCGCGATGCTCGCCAGACGGGCCGGCACCGTACCGTTGACCCGCGTATCGCTCGCCTACGTCGAGCGGCGCATTGACCTCTATCTGCGCTTCGGAGAACCGTCACGCATCGTCCGGCTTGACCAGTGGCGCCGTGTCGCGGTGTTCTTGTCGGGGGCCGTGTTTTGTCGCATCCGGTGGCAGGCCAATGACTACGGCACGATCCGTTGGGAACTCATGGTGATGCAGGCTTGCACGTCGCTAGATGCGGCGCAGCGCATCCCCGGCGTGCTGCCCGGCGCGCGGTTGCTGCTGCACGCCGAAGGCGAACCCGCCGTCCGCGCTGTGTTTGCGCAGCTCGACGCCATCGAGGCGCTGGGCATTGCGCCAGCCGACGTGTCACCCGCGTACTGGCGCACGCTCGGCAACCGGCTCGCTGCGCGCTTGCCGCTACCCGAATACACCGCCGAGCGACATGCGGCCTGGCTGGCCGGGAGGGCATTGCCATGACGACGCTTTCCACATCCAACATCGCACCGCATCCTCGTTCGCGCCTGCGCGCTCGCATCGTGCTGACGGGCTTCGCCGCTGCCGGCCTCGCTGCGCTGGCCTGGGCCGCGTTCGTGTCGCCGCTACCGCGTCTGACCTACAACCCGTCCGACAGTGTGGCGGTCGGCTGGTATCGCATCGAACCGTTCGGCCGTCGGGCCGCCTCGCTGCCACGTCCGTTGTCCGTGGATAGCATCGTGCTTGTCCCACTGCCGGCCGAAGCGGCCGCACTCGCTGCGCAGCGCGGCTACCTGCCGGTGCGCGTGCCGTTGCTCAAGCGAGTGGGCGCCGTGTCACCGCAGGAGGTGTGCGTCGCGTCAGGTATCGTTCGCATCGACGGCGTGCCTGCGGCTGCCGTGCTGCCAGCCGACCGTCTGGGCCGCTCGCTGCCATCCTGGCAGCAATGCCGCCGCCTAGAACCTGGCGAACTGTTCCTGTTGAGCGTGACCAACCCGGCGTCATTCGACAGCCGCTACTTCGGGCCGATTGCTGTATCCACCGTGATCGGTGTTGCACATCCGGTCTGGCTGGAGACACGTCCATGATGGCCGCCGATTCGCTGCACGTTCCGCTGCATTTCATCGTGCCATCGCGCATGTTGTTCCGCTGGTCGTCACCGTGCGGTCGCGCGTGTGGTGCGAGCGCATCTGCGCCGCACTTCGCCCAACATAAGGAGCCGCCATCCCATGTGCAGGCGTCTTGCCTCGAACGCGCCCGGCCTGTGGCCGTGACCGCGTTCGCCGCCGGGCTGGCTGCGGGCAGCGCAGCACAGCCGGGACGCCGAGGCCCGGAGCGAAAGCGAAGGGCAAAGGCGGAAGGCAAGACAAAAGGACGCGGCACCGGGCCGCGTCGAAAGCCAGTCTGCACGTGGGGGTGGCGCGGCACGGAGCGGTTTCGCCGCCGTGCCGCGTGCGGCGCGAGGCCCGCGCCAATGCAGACATATCCGCGTGCTTCGCACGACAGAACACGCCATAGCTTGCAGAGATCGCAGCCATGACCGACCGCCGCGACGACGACTTCCGCGTGCGCCCAAGCGCGCCGAAGAACCGGGGCAAGGGCAAGGGACAGAGCTTCGTTTCCAAGGTGCTCAAGCAGGCGGGCAAGGCTAGCGGCGGCAAGTCCTCAATGCGCCATTCCGCAGGCAGTGGCGGCGCACGCGCAGGCCAGCGGCCCGGCTCGCGACTTGGTCGCGGCCACACGGCGGCGCGCTTCGCGGGAGAGAAGCTGACACCCTTGTCGCGGCGCGTGACCATCAAGACCCTGCTTGTCAATCAGCGCAACGCCAGCCCGCAGTCCCTCGCCAAGCACCTGCGCTACATCGAACGTGACGGCGCCGGCCGCGATGGTGAACCGGGCCGTGCCTATGGGGCGCAGGCCAACGAAGCCGACCTGGATACCTTCAAGGAACGTTGCCAGGACGATCGACACCATTTCCGCTTCATCGTTTCCCCGGAGGACGGGGCCGAACTGGATGACCTGCGCACCTACACCCGGCACTTGATGGGCCGCATGGAAGCCGACCTGGGTACACGGCTGGACTGGGTGGCGGTCGATCACTGGAACACCGATAACCCGCACACCCACCTGATCGTGCGCGGGCGCGACGACCTGGGCAAAGACCTCATCATCGCGGGCGACTACATCGCCCACGGCTTCCGCCATCGCGCCGCCGAATTGGCGACGGAGTGGCTGGGGCCGCGTACGGAACTGGAGATCCAGCAGACCTTGCGGCGCGAGGTGGAGCAAGAGCGGTGGACGAGTCTCGACCGCACGCTGCAACGCGAGGCCAGCGAAGACGGCCGGGTGCGGATCGAACGCTTCAACGAACCCCGACTGCAACGCCAGCGCCTGCTGCTGATCGGTCGCCTGCAGCGCTTGCAGCGTCTGGGCTTGGCCGACGAGATGCAGCCCGGCACCTGGGTCGTTCATGTCGATGCAGAAAAGACCTTGCGCGCCCTGGGCGAGCGTGGCGACATCATTCGCACCATGCAGCGCGCCATGCGGGGCCAGCAGCGTGAGCTGGCGGTATTCGAGCCGGGCGACGACGGACGCACCATCATCGGCCGCGTCGCCGCGAAGGGGCTGGCCGACGAGCTGCGCGACCGTAGCTATCTGGTCATCGACGGCGTGGATGGCAAGGCCCATTACGTCGCACTCAACGCCCGCGACGAGCCGGCGAACTATCCCGCAGGCTCGGTGGTGGAGATACGCGGTTCCGCCGAGGTACGGGCGGCCGACAAGAACATCGCCGTGCTGGCAAGCGATGGCTTGTACCGCATCGATCATCACTTGGCGATCGAGCAAGGCCGGGCCAAGTCCGGACGCGCCCCGCAGGAAGTCGTTGATACCCACGTTCGCCGGCTTGAAGCCCTGCGCCGCGCCGGCATCGTAGAGCGCGTGGCCGAAGGTCTATGGAAGGTGCCGGACGACCTGGCCGAGCGTGGCCGCCAGTACGATGCGCAACGTTTGGGAGGCGTGGCGGTGGAACTGAAATCGCATCTGCCGATTGAGCGGCAGGCACGCGTTATTGGGGCCACCTGGCTTGACCAGCAACTGATCGGCGGTGGCCGCGGATTGGGCGATCTGGGGTTTGGTGGCGACGCGAAGCAGGCGATACAGCAGCGTGCCGACTTCCTGGCCGAGCATGGGCTGGCCGAACGACGCGGGCAACGCGTGGTCCTCGCCCGCAACCTGCTGGACAAGCTACGCACCCGGGAACTGGCGAAGGCCGCGAAAGATATTGCCGCCGACACCGGCCTGGAGCATCGGCCCACGACGGATGGACAGCGCGTAGCTGGCATCTACCGGCGCTCGGTCATGCTTGCCAGCGGACGATATGCGATGCTCGATGACGGCATGGGATTCAGCCTGGTGCCGTGGAGGCCGGTGATCGAGCAGCGGTTGGGGCAGCCGCTCGCCGCAACGCTGCGAGGGGGAAGTGTGTCCTGGGAAATAGGACGTCAGAGAGGAATCTCGCCCACCTGACTTACTTTTGGCGAGCCCTTACTAGCGTAAAAACCCTGAGGACTACCCATGCGTAATGCTCCTACAACCAATGAGAACGCCGGCGATGGTTGCCGACGGCTTGGGTAATAAAGGTGATATCCAGAGAACGAAGGGCACCAATCTTCGAGTACACGTATCAAGCGCCCATCTTCGAGGTGTGGTGAGAACTCCTCTTCGGGCAGGTAGGCAATGCCTAATCCGGCAACAGCAGCGTCGGGGATATGCGATGTTGTATTGAAGATGGTCGGGCCGACGACGCGGATTTTCAACTTCCGGCCACGGCGCTCAAACTCCCAAATATCCAGACTGCTGTGAGTTGGGAACCGGATATTGATGCAACGGTGGTTGACCAAGTCCCTCGGTGTTTTTGGTTTAGGGTTCTGGGAGAAATATTTGGGTGAGGCAACCGCTGCCATCCTTATATCAGGGCTAATGGGGATTGCGATCATGTCTTTATCGACAGTTTCGCTAAAACGCACGCCGGCATCGAAGCGGTTTGCCACGATATCGCTGAACCCATAATTGATGTCGAATTCTATTGTGATGTCGGGATACTGATGCAGCAATGGCGTGAGCTTTGGCAGCAGTGTTGTACGGAGAATGTGATCGCCACAGGTGATACGCACGGTCCCCGCAGGCTTGTCGAGCGCCTCAGTCAGAGCATCTAGTTCGTCTTCAATATCGTCGAAACGATGGCCGATCGTCTTCATCAGGCGCTCCCCTGCGCCGGTAGGCGACACGCTGCGAGTGGTACGTGTAAGCAGCCTAATCTTGAGACGAGCTTCCAGCCCAGAAACGGCTTGGCTCAGTGCTGACTGAGTCACCCCCAATTTGGCGGCGGCCCGAGTGAAGCTGCCCTCACGAGCAACGGTTACGAAGGCCATAAGGTCGTTGAGATTGTATCTCGGGGTGAGTCTTGGCATGACACGTCCGCTTGGTAATTGATTAGTGATACTAATAGACTCGTTAAGAATTAAGTAGCTAATAAATTCTAGCAGATTCCAACATAATGCTTAACAGTGAGGTCGGTATGCAGGAATTTGGCCTTTCCGTCGTGAGTCCTTGAGTCGATCGTCGGCATGTCGCCGACGCGATGCAAGTCGCATCTAACTCGCCTCAACACAGTTCAAATGGAGAAGTCACGATGAACATCGACAACGAAATGAGCGACGCCGTAGCTCGACAAGATCCCCCTGATTTTGGCCGCCGCGAAGTTCTCAAATTCACGGGTACTGGCCTCGCAGCTATAAGTATCGGAGCGCTTTCGATGGATAAAGCCTTCGCGCAGTCTCAGACATCAATCAGTGGTACGTGGGATAAGACCTTCGCCCTAAGCGAGAAGGTAGAGCACCAAAAAGTCAGGTTCAAAAATCGTTATGGTATTACCTTGGTTGCCGATCTCTACCTACCCAAAAAAACCAGTGGAAAATTGCCAGCGATCATCGTTAGCGGCCCTTTTGGCGCAGTGAAGGAACAGTCGTCGGGCCTCTATGCGCAAACAATGGCGCAACGCGGATTTGTCACCCTTGCTTTCGATCCCTCTTATACCGGCGAGAGCGGCGGCGAACCTCGCAATGTAGGGTCGCCAGACATCAATACCGAAGATTTCAGCGCCGCAGTGGATTTCATTGGCCTCCAACCCCGTGTTGACCGGACACGTATTGGTGCCATCGGCATCTGTGGACTTGCCGGCATGGCGTTGACCGCTGCTACCAGCGACTCTCGCATCAAAGCAGTGGTTACTGCGTCCATGTACGACATGTCACGTAGCATCAGCCGCAGCTACAAAGACGGCTATACCCTGGAGCAGCGCCATAAGGTCATCGACTACATAAGCCAGCAGCGTTGGGTGGATGCAGCGAGCGGCCAATACGCGCTGGGCTATCACGAGGTTCCCTTTGACGAAAACGGCAACGTCGTAAAGGGGCAGCGTATCCTTCCAGAAAACCTTCCTGCCGATCCGAACCCGGTTCTGGCCGCCTTTTTTGACTACTACCGAACGCCTCGTGGCTTCCACTCTCGAAGCATTAACTCCACCACGGCGTGGACTGCGACGACCCCAGCGTCGTTCTTCAGCTTTCCGATGTACGCTCGCATAGAGATGATTTCTCCTCGTCCGATCATGCTAGTGGCAGGAGAAAATGCCCACTCTCGCTATTACTCAGAAGACGTCTACAAGGCAGCTTCTGAGCCAAAGGAATTGCTGATTGTGTCGAATGCGGATCACGTCGATCTATACGACCAGATGAACAAAATTCCGTTCGATAACATCACCACGTTCTTCCAGGCCCACCTCACGTAGCTTCGACTTGGTACCGTTCTTCGCCACGACGTGGACGGTGCGAAAATTCATCATATGTGTATTTCTGACCATCCGATGGTAATACGTACTGCATCAGGTGTGGCCGAAAATTCCTGTCCCAAGAGTGAAACTGTTCTTGGCTTAGAAGGGGTGCATCGCAGGAACCAATTGCTCGTAGCGATCTCGCTTCGCTACTTAAAATGGAGTAACACAGGCATGTTTGCAGTGGGATTGAACAACTACGGCGGCCCCGAAGTTCTGCATTTGGTGGAGCTTCCCGAACCGCATCCGGCCCAAGGCCAAGTCCGTGTGAAAGTGCGTGCGGCCGGGATCAATCCCGTCGATGTCATGGTGCGCGATGGTTCCCTTCAGGGTTGGTTCGCGGGTGCGCAGCCGCCATTCGTTCCTGGCATGGACATCGCCGGCACCATCGACGAAGTTGGCGAAGGCATCGAGCCGCAGCTTGCCATCGCCGTCGGTCAGGATGTGGTGGGCGTGGTGGATAACTTTGGCAGCTACGGCGGTTACAGCCAATACGTTTGCCTGCCTGCGGCATCTGTCATTCCAATTCCAGTGGGCACGACCTTTACTACCGCCGCGTCGTTCCTGATGAACGCGCTCACTGCCCGTAATGCTCTGGATACCTTGGACTTGCCATCGGGTTCAACACTAGTGGTGACAGGAGCTGCAGGTGCGGTCGGCGCCTACACGGTTGCGTTGGCTGCGGCCGGAGATCTGCGCGTAGTGGCTATCGCCGGGCCGGAGGATGATGTCTTCCTGCGCTCTGCGGGCGCCATTGTTGTCGTCGCGCGCGGAGACGATGTTGCTGCACTGGTTCGGTCAGCCTTTCCGGAGGGAGTAGATGCCGTCGTCGATGCCGCAGGCTTATATGACCAGATCATTCCCGCCATTCGCAACAACGGAACGATCATCACACTGCGACCTCGAAACGATGCCGCCATCGCGAACGGCATTCAGACGGTGTTCGTGAACGTACGCGAACGCATCACTGACCACTCCGCACTCGCCCAAATCGGCCAGCAGGTATCCAGCGGCCTTTTGCCCATGCGGGTGGCCGCGACGTTCCCGGCAACCGAGGCCGCGGCCGCCCACCGGCGTTTCGCCGAGGGCGGCCTGCGTGGCCGCGTCGTTTTGGACTTCGAAGGCCTGGAGGACCGTCGATGACCAACGCCACTCAGCCTGATCCACGAGCGACCCGGCAGGCATGGGGGGCAGTCTTTGCGATGTCGCTCGCAGCCTTTGCCCTGGTGGCGTCGGAGTTCATGCCTGTCAGCCTACTCACGCCGATCGCAACCGACCTACACATCAGCGAAGGTCAAGCCGGGCAGGCAATTTCGGTTTCCGGTGCGTTTGCATTGCTTACTAGCCTCTTCATTTCGTCACTGGCCGGACGGCTCGACCGAAAAGTGCTGCTCTTGGGATTGACGCTGCTGATGATCGCTTCCGGAGCCGTCGTGGCGGTTGCACCCAACTATATGGTGTTCATGATCGGACGGGCGTTGATCGGAGTTGCCATCGGTGGTTTCTGGTCGATGTCAGCAGCGACGGCCATGCGGCTCGTGCAGGATCATTACGTTCCGCGCGCGCTGGCAATCGTAAATGGTGGAAATGCATTAGCGACTGTTGTGGCGGCACCCTTGGGAAGTTTTCTTGGCGCAATCATCGGTTGGAGAGGCGCGTTCTTTATCACTGTTCCTGTCGCTGCAGTCGCATTTGTCTGGATGCTGATGAGCCTTCCGGAAATGAAGACTAGGTGCAGGTCGGGTTCCGGCAATCCTTTTAAGCTGATGAAGCAATCCCTTGTCGCGTTGGGCATAGCGGCAGTTAGCCTCTTTTTTATGGGGCAGTTTGCGCTGTTCACCTATTTACGCCCATTCCTCGAAACCGTGACGCATGTGAGCATCTCTAAGCTTTCGCTGGTTCTGCTCGTCATCGGCGTAGCCGGTTTCATTGGAACAACCTTAATCGGGGGCGTCTTAAAGCACGGCCTTTACCGGACGCTGACTTTCACTCCACTGCTAATGGCAGGATTAGCTGTAGCACTCATTTCATTCGGAGAATCGGTGACCGTGACCACCCTGCTACTGGGCATTTGGGGGCTGGTAGCAACTGCGGCGCCCGTAGGCTGGTGGACATGGTTGGCAAGAACGTTGCCGCAGGATGCGGAAGCCGGCGGCGGCTTGATGGTGGCGACAATCCAACTGGCTATCACGCTTGGAGCGACTATTGGTGGCGTGTTGTTTGATTTGAGCGGTTATCAGGCCACTTTTGCTGTGAGCGCTGCCCTGCTTGTCGTCGCAGCGATTTTCGCACTGCTGACGGCGCACGCTGCAGGAAAACATTCGACTAGCTCCGATGTAGGGGCTGTTTATCCGCCCTAGCAGTCAGACTTCCACCAAGAGCCCCGCTGAATCCTCACTGGCACTGCGCGCATCGACACACTCAACAACCGTCGGCTCCGACCTCAGCCTCGCTCGGCAAAACCACCTTCCAGCCGGGTGTCAGTTCAGCTTCGCATAGCATAACCACCAGTTAGGCCAGAACCTGAGCGTAATAGCTAGCTGCGGTTGCACTTAGTCCGAAGGCGAACTGATCGCTGAGATTCGTTCCGGCGATATTGGATCGTACCCATGAGACACTGAGACACAAGCATTGGCACGTTGCGACCGCAACGACGGCGATGACTCAAATCTACTGCCGAACGCCAGCACGATTAGCTTCGAGGCGCAACGCAACGACGTCCCGCTTAGGCGATACGCCGAAAAGGCGACTGTACTCCCGGCTGAACTGCGAGGTGCTTTCGTAGCCCACTTCAAAAGCGGCACCTGCGGCATTCATGTGCTGATTCATCATCAAGTGCCTGGCTTGGTGCAAGCGCAACCACTTCAGATACTGCAGTGGGCTCATTGAAGTTAGCAGGCGAAAATGGTGATGTAAGTTCGAAGTGCTCATTTGCACCTTCGCCGCAAGATCCTCGACGCGCAGTGGCCTAGCATAGTTTGACCTCAGCCATTCAATCGCCTTTGCGATCCGCTGGCTCTGGCTTCCTACCGACGCAATTTGCCATATGCGTCCCGTGTGGTCGCTTGTGAGCAAGCGGTAATGAATCTCTCGCTCAATGAGCGGCGCCATCACCGGTATCGCTTTGGGATCGTCCAGCAACGCGATAAGGCGAGTAAATGGTTCCAGTAAAACCGGAGTCAAGTCGCCAAGCGCGGAACTACCCGCCGAGGTGCGCTGACGGGGTGGCTGTAGATTGCCTTGGGCGATCAGCTCCCCCATCACCCTCAGGTCGAGCTTGAGACCAAGGCCAAGACAAGGCTTGTCTGTACTCGCTTCGAGAACCTGCGAGTTAGCGGGTATGTCGAGTGAGTTAATAAGGAACGACTCGGGATTGTAGGCATAAGCATGTTCACCAACTAGTAGTTGCTTGGCGCCCTGAACGACAAGCACAACACTGGGTTCAACCTCGCAGGAGCAAGGTGGAGTCACTGATTCGCGCCGGAATAAAACAAGGTTTTCAACTGCCGTTGGGCAATGTTCTTTTCCCTCAGTCCACCGTCCGATGGCGTCGATGATCCTTGCGCGTAGTGCACGGATATGTTCATGACGGGGGTATTCATATCCATCTAGTGCAAGCATACCGATGTCCTTGTTTTCAATCTCTTCAGGATAGCCCACGCCGAGACAGGAAATGCGAGAAATTCCAAGATTCTGGAGGATCAGGCAATAAATCGGTCGAATCAGCATACCTGGAAGTAAGCTAGTTGAGAAATAATACTCTACACAAACCAGTGACGCAGATTGCTGAACCCACAGGGATGCCTCAGAGAACTGGCTTGGCTGTCTTGTCGCTGACGACTTGGGGTATTGGGACAGGTTCTCGTACACAAGGCCCACTTATCCGTTCTATGGAGATGCAGATGAATCCTTTCACCACGTCAGAGCCAAAAAAAGAAGGGACCTCCAGCGAGGCCGAGTTGGACGGCAGTGCAGTTGCCGGGGCTTCGCGCAGAACTTTTCTGCGTTTGACTGGCGGTGCCATGGCTGCCTTTGGCACCGTTTCAATGATTGGCTCTAACGCGTTCGCACAAACTTCAAAGGAAAAATCTATGAGCAATAATTCCGCTTCACCGGCTGACTCTGGTTGGGACAAAATTTTCCCGAAGAGTGACAAAGTCGATCAACGCAAGGTCTCTTACATCAACAGACTTGGCATTAAACTGGTTGCTGACTTGTACACGCCCAAGGGAATGGACCCGAGTCGCAAGCACCCGGCACTGATCGTCGGACACCCACTCAGCGCGGTCAAGGAGCAGGCGTCTGGCCTATATGCTCAAACTCTCGCCGAGCGTGGCTTTGTGACGTTGGCGCACGACGCTTCCTATAACGGCGAAAGCGGTGGACATCCCCGTGCAATTTGCTCGCCGGAGGCATTCGTAGAGGACTTCAGTGCCGGTGTCGATTTTCTTGGCAGCCAAGCATTTGTGGATCGACAGCGTATTGGCGTGATTGGCGTCTGCGCAAGTGGCGGGTTCTCGCTGGCGGCCGCGCAAATCGACCCCCGGATCAGGGCGATCGCCGCTGTCACGATGTACGACGTTGGCGGCGAGCGTCGTGATGGCCTACTGCACTCAATGGACGAAGTCGGTCGACGAGCAATGCTCGAACGAGTAGCAGAGCAGCGCTGGAAGGAGTTTGCTGGTGACTCCATCGAGCCGTTCAATGTATTGCCCAAGGTGCTCCCCGCTGATGCGCACCCGATCCTGCGCGAATTTTACGAATACTATTCGACGCCGCTCGGCCACCATCCTCGCCAGGCCTACATTTCGCTGACGAGCAACGCTCCTCTCATGCATTTCCGACCTTCGGAGCATGTCAACTGGATTTCACCACGACCAGTGCTAATCGTCGTGGGCGAGCAGGCCCATTCGCGATATTTCAGCGAGGAAGCCTTTGCCAATGCGGCCGAACCCAAGGAGTTTTTCCTCGTTCCTGGTGCTGGGCACGTGGATTTGTACCATAGAGTGGACTTGATCCCGTGGGACAAACTGACTGCGTTCTTCGATAGGCATCTTGCCGTCTGAGGATTTACCCGTCAGAAAATACGAGGGGATGGCGGCCTCGCCCGCGGCGTTTTTCAAGGTAGTTGTCGCGTCGGCGGTGTTGCTATGCCACTTTCACGATCACGCTGAGCTCCCTTTCAGGATTTAGATAGACCGTTCCGATCGGACTCCAATTGCGTGTTTCAGCGGACCATCGTTCAGGCTTTTTCTCTCGGGCGAGTCGGTAAACATCATGACGGCGGGCAAGTATTTCCTTGTCCTTGCCGTCATGCCGTTGGGTCGGTGTGACGAAGCGGATTCGGCTATGGCGATGCACTGTGTTGTACCAAGTCATGAAGTCTCTGACCCAGGTACGCGCCTCGTCCAGGCCTCCAAACCCATTCACGGGCCATTGCGGACAATATTTCAACGTCCTGAACAGCGACTCCGAATAGGGGTTGTCGTTGCTGACGCGTGGCCGTCCCCGCGAAGGTGTTATTCCCAAATCGTGCATTTTGGACAGAAGCGTCACCGACTTCATGGGCGCTCCATTATCCGAGTGCAGCACCAACGGTTGGCGCCAGCACTGCTCCTGGGTCACGCTTCGTTGCAGTAACGCTGCTGCCTTTTCCCCGCTTTCTGCTTCGTAGACCTCCCAGCCCACGGCTTTGCGGCTGTAAATATCCTCAATCAGGTAGAGGTAGTAAAACTGCCCGCGAACCGGCGAGGGTAAGTAGGTGATGTCCCATGACCACACCTGATTGGCCGATGTTGCTGCATACGTCGTGGGGGTTGCACGGTGCTGTGGACGTTTGGCGCGCGAGCGATGCTGTTGCTGACCTGCTGTGTGCAACACCCGGTAAAAAGTAGCTTCCGAGGCCAGATAGCGTCCCTCATCAGCCAGCTGCGGCACGATCTGGCTCGGTGGCAGATGCGCATAAGCCTTGCTGCTGCACAGCGTCACGATACCTTGGCGCTCCAGCTCGCTGAGTGCATTACGGGGTGTTGGCCTGAGCGTCGTGGTGCGCCCATCGGCAAGGACTTCCAGCGGCAAGCTCCAGCGCTGCAAAGTTCTCAGGGAAATGCCGACTTCCTGACAAGCAGGCGCCCTTCGGGCGCCCGCGGTAATGGCTTCATTGAGCCAACTCACGAGTAAATACCGTTCTGGCAACAAGGTCAGCTGTCCTCGTCGTCGTTCCCCCAGTAGGCATTGAGCTTTTTTCGCAGTACCAACAAGGCTGCTGTTTCAGCCAGCGCCGCGTCTTTACGTCGCAACTCACGCTCCAGAACACGGATACGATTTTTATCCTCGCGCGCTTGTCCAACCTCTGCTTTTTTAGCGGTCGGCTGATTAGAGCTGTTGGTGATAAACGCGTTACGCCAGGCCGCAATTTGCTCGGGAAAAATTCCCTTGCGACGGCAGTACTCGCCCAGCTCCAGCTCAGACAGGGGCGATGTTTCGATGATCACCGTCAGTTTGGATTCGGCTGACCAATTCTCCGACGGTTGCTTGGTTTCGGACAATTGAGTTCCTTGCGCCGCAGCTTGTTTGCGCCATTGATAGAGAGAAACATCGCTGCACCCCTCACGCCGTGAGACCTCTTTTACAGAGAGACTCAGGGGCGGGAGCATCATTCTCAGCAGTGATGCTTTTCGTTCGGGTGAGTAGAAAGACATGACCATACTCTTGCCGCCCCCGGAATGCGTTTAAGAATTCGCAGAGGCGACAACTATCCTGACACCGGGGGCCCGCCTGCGCCGCCGAAGCGGCGCAACGTTGTTTGGCTTCGCAGCGGACTCATCACGCGAAGTCGCTTTGCTTCTTCAAGATGCTCTTGCATCAAAGAGTATTTGCGCACGGCTGATAGCGAGCTGATTGTCATTTGCCCAGTGCATTAGGCCCATCACCGGCCCTAGCAGAGTCGTTCCCAATGGAGTGAGCTCGTAATCCACGCGGGGAGGAATGGTAGGAAAAACCGTCCTGGTAACTATGCCATCGCGCTCTAAGCCTCTTAGCGTCAGGGTCAGCATTCGTTGAGAAATGCCATCCACGCCGCGCTTCAATTCACTGAAGCGTTTTGTGCCAGAGGACAACATCGCCAGCACATACAAGCTCCACTTGTCGCCGATGCGACTCAAGATTTCACGCGTAGCGCGACAGCCACCATCGTTGGCCTCCGGTGGTGCATCGGGAACATTTGTGTGACTGGATGACATTCATGTGCCTTCTTGTGGAATTTAGACAGTAACCATACCATCCTGAGTATGTTTTAGGAACTAAAAGCGCAATCCAGTCCTTTGTTTCTAAAATACACCAAGGAGTATTGATGAACCATATCCTGCTGATTACCTCCAGCCCACGAGGGGCAGAAAGCCTATCGACCCGCCTTGCAACTGAAATTGCGCAGGGACTTCATGACCGGCTCGGCGGCGCTCTAACGGTGCGTGACCTCGCGGCCGATCCACTGCCGCACATCTCTTCCGACTACATCCAGGGACGTATGGCGCCGCCCACGGCCGGCACTCCTGAACAAGCCAAGGCGGTGGCGATGGCCCCAACGCCGGTCATATTCAATGAGTCGGTGCTCATGAGTGTCGGACGCGGCGAAGATGGCCTTGCAATGGCCATCGAACAGGCGACGATGAGCGAAGCAAGGATCGCGGCATGAAGGTTCTGATCTTTGGCGCGACAGGCGCCGCCGGACTGCTAACGGTCCGTTCAGCGCTCAAGCACGGGCATGACGTAACTGTCTACGCTCGGAATCCGGCCAAGCTCGGCATCATTGATGCACGCCTTAAGATCGTCCAAGGCGAACTCAATGACGCCACAGCAATCGACACTGCCATCGCGGGGCAGGACGCGGTCTTGAGCGTGCTAGGCCCCACCAAGGGCGCGAGCGGAACGCCACTGACGGATGGATTTAAAATGATCGTCAGCGCCATGGAGCGACATGGCGTCCGTCGCCTGGTGGCAACGGCGACACCTGCGTTCCAGCAGAAAGACGACAAATTCGTTCTGTCATTCTGGCTGGCCGTATCGATGATCCGATTGCTGGTGGCACCCGCCTATAGGGATATCGTCGGCTTTGCCGAGACGATCAGCTTCAGCCGTCTGGACTGGACCATCGTGCGGCTACCGATGCTCTCTGACAAGCCGTACGTCGGGCCGCCTGTTGCGGGGCCGCTGGGGACACCTGGACTACGGCTTTTTTCTCTGTCACGCGAAGTGCTGGCGGAGTTCCTGATCGACCAACTCAGAGATGATCAATGGAGGCGCCGCGCTCCGGTCATATCAAACTGAACTCACCCGTGTCGTCGTCTCGTGCGCGACACGGAAGTTGCTTTGCTTCTTCAAGATACTCTTGCATCAAAGAGTATTTGCGCACGGCTGATAGCGAGCTGATTGTCATTTGCCCAGTGCATTAGGCCCATCACCGGCCCTAGCAGAGTCGTTCCCAATGGAGTGAGCTCGTAATCCACGCGGGGAGGAATGGTAGGAAAAACCGTCCTGGTAACTATGCCATCGCGCTCTAAGCCTCTTAGCGTCAGGGTCAGCATTCGTTGAGAAATGCCATCCACGCCGCGCTTCAATTCACTGAAGCGTTTTGTGCCAGAGGACAACATCGCCAGCACATACAAGCTCCACTTGTCGCCGATGCGACTCAAGATTTCACGCGTAGCGCGACAGCCACCATCGTTGGCCTCCGGTGGTGCATCGGGAACATTTGTGTGACTGGATGACATTCATGTGCCTTCTTGTGGAATTTAGACAGTAACCATACCATCCTGAGTATGTTTTAGGAACTAAAAGCGCAATCCAGTCCTTTGTTTCTAAAATACACCAAGGAGTATTGATGAACCATATCCTGCTGATTACCTCCAGCCCACGAGGGGCAGAAAGCCTATCGACCCGCCTTGCAACTGAAATTGCGCAGGGACTTCATGACCGGCTCGGCGGCGCTCTAACGGTGCGCGACCTCGCGGCCGATCCACTGCCGCACATCTCTTCCGACTACATCCAGGGACGTATGGTGCCGCCAACGGCGCGTACTCCTGAACAAGCCGAGGCGGTGGCGATCGCCCAAACTCTCGTAGACGAGTTGCTTGCTTCCGAGGTGATAGTTATCGGATCTGGAATGATCAACTTTGGCCTGTCTTCACAGCTGAAAGCTTGGGTCGATCATGTCACTTGGCCCGGAATTACGTTTAGCTATGGTGGCGCCGGGCCAAAGGGGTTGGTATCCGGGAAGAAGATCTACCTCGTGACCACAGCCGGAGGCATATTTTCCGAGGGCCCCGCCGCGCCGCTTGATTTCCAGACGCCTTATCTTTTGCACCTGCTTGGGTTCATCGGGTTGAGTGATGTTGAGTTGGTTCGTGTCGAAGGGGTTGTGCTCGACTCGGAAGTGGCGAATGCCGCGATCGCCGGCGCGGAATTGACTGTGCGTTCAATCCTGAAGAAGGTGGCTTAAATCATGACAACGCACAAGAAGACGGTCGCACTACTCGGTGCTGGTAGTGGCTTAAGGGCATCCCTGGCCAAGTGGTTTGGCGGGTGGAAAAAGCGAGATCTCGGATTGTCGATCCTTTCGAATCTGTCTTCGGATCAAGAATAGGAGAAGCGAGATGTTGAATATAGATCTGTACACAGAGATTACTTGCCCTTGGTGCATAGTGGGCCAATATCGTCTCGACAAGGTCCTGAAAGAACGATTTTCAGACCTCAAAGTTAAAATTCGTCACCATCCGGTTCTTTTAGTACCGGATATGCCCGCCGACGGGTTGTATCTGCCGGATTTGCTATTCAAGCGATATGGGATTGCTGACGTCAGCCAAGCATTTGCACGCCCCGAAGCCGAGGCACGTAAGTCCGGATTGGCTCTAGACCTGAGCCGTCAGCTTTATACATATCCCACGCAGGCGGCACACGCGTTAATACTTGCCGCGCGTGATCTCGGTACGCAACATGAGCTCGCTGTAGCCATTACCGAGGCTTACTTCCTCGCTGCGAGCAATATTGCAGATGTTAGCGTGCTTGCAGACATCGCCGTCGTATTCGGCTTCACTCGTGATAAAGCTATTGCAATTGCATCTGACCCGGAAATGCGTATAGCGGTACAGCAGGAAGTAGCCAAGGCTTCCGGCGCGGGCATCAGGTCGGTTCCTCACTTCGTCTTCGGCAATGTGATCTCGATAAATGGTGGTCGTGATGAGGAGGAAATCGCTGAAGCCATAAGTAAGTCGATCTAGAGCGTTAATGACACTCTTTTGTGAATTAATAATCTGACGAGTCGCAAACTCCTTCTTTTTCAAATTCGGCTATTGATTCGGGATATTTGTTAACCCACTCTATGCTGCAATGCATATGGAGTGGATCATAAGGACAGACATGAATGGACTTACGTCACCTCCGCTGTTTTCTCGCTGTCGCCAACGAGCTGCATTTTGCTCGTGCGGCTGAAAAACTGCATATTGAACAGTCGCCGTTATCGCGTGCCATTAAAGAGCTTGAAGAAGAGCTGGGCGTGCAGCTTTTTGTGCGGACCACACGCAGCACACGATTGACGCGGGCGGGAACGCTTTTCATGGAACATGTCCTGCGTGTCTTTACGGTGTTGCAGCAAGCACGCGATAGCGTGCAGTCTGCAGCTAACGGATTTCACGGACAGTTGCGGGTGGCTTTATCGGATGGGGTCACACCGTCTCGCTTTTCTTCTTTTTTGGCGTTGTGCCGCGAGCAAGACCCGGATATCGAAATTCGTTTGACTGAAATTCCGCTTGCGCTGCAAATCAAGGGATTGCATGACGATTTGTACGACGTAGGGTTTGCGCAATCGGACGAGGTTGGCGATGGAATTATCGCGGAACCCGTTTGGGATGATCCGCTAATGGTAGCGGTGCCTGCTCGCCATCCACTCTTGAAATACAAACGTATTCCCTTGGAGGAAGTGCTGCACTATCCGTTGGTACTTGGGGATACTCTGGCCTTTGAGGGGCATGCTCGCCAGATAGATCGTGCGCTGCGACGGGTAGAAAAAGAGCCACTAATTGTCGAACGAGTCACGACTATCGACCTAATGATGGCTTTGGTATCGGCGGGTTTCGCCTTAGGGCTAGCTGGCGCCTCGCAGATAGCTGCCAGCCGCGAACCGGGCGTGGTGCCTCGTCCGCTGGCCGGCCGTGCACCTATTCTAACAACCTATCTGCTGCGTCTGGACGGCGAGACATCTCAGCCGCTGGCGCGTTTCATTGAGAGAGTCAGTGCTGTCGAACCGCCTAGCGAACACAAACCTTCCGCACCGCCTCAGTCAGATCTTTCGGAGGACGCAGAGTCATGAACAAAAGCATGTTGCTAATAATTGCCGTGGCGCTGACCGCCTGCGGAAAATCCCAGCCACCCGAAACGGTGGAGTCGCTTACGGCCAACCCCGAACGACTGAAGGAATTGCGCCAACAATGCAAGACAGATCGCGCGAAGCTGGGTGATGAGCTTTGCAATCGAGTGGCCGAGGCAACAAATCGGCGCTTCTTCGGCGATGGCAAGACGCCATACACGCCGCCGAAGGAGCAGCCTAAGTTCTGATCATGTGTGTATGACCATGAATTTCTAATTTCTCGCTCGATACGCTGCAATGCGCCCGCTCTTGCGGCGTTCGCCTTCCATTCGCTCCTACGCGCAATCATGTTTTTTCGTCGACCTTTGTCCTGATAACGGTCTTTGACCGTCCTTGATCTGCCCCCGATCCTCGTGTGTGCGGCACGCCTTTGTGCCGCCTGTTGCACAGGAGAGAGGCGGCCAGGATGCAAGGTCAAGGCGTGTTGTTCGGGCAGGTCAGTGTCGTCTTCGGCATCGTTATCGCCGGTGTGTGGATCGCCACACAATGGACGGCCGCAGCCTTGGGTTATCAGCTACGCCTAGGCTCGCCCTGGTTCGATTTCTTTGGCACGCCGGTCTATCACCCGTGGCGGTTGTTCGAGTGGTGGTTCTTCTTCGATGCCTATGCGCCCCGGGTCTTCGACACCGGCGGCGCGATTGCGGGCGGCAGCGGCTTGGTGGCTGTCGTGGTCGCCATCGCTATGTCCGTGTGGCGCTCGCGGCAATCGAAACTGGTGACGACCTACGGTTCGGCGCGCTGGGCCGACGCCGCTGATATTCGAAAAGCGGGACTAACCCAGCCTGCAGGCGTCTTCCTTGGTCGGCATGACGACCAATACCTGCGGCACGAAGGCCCGGAGCACGTCCTGACCTTCGCACCGACGCGATCCGGCAAGGGCGTCGGCCTCGTGGTTCCCACGCTGTTGAGCTGGCCAGACTCCGCCGTCATTCACGACATCAAGGGTGAGAACTGGCAGATCACCGCCGGATGGCGCTCTCGCTTCTCGCACTGCTTGCTGTTCAATCCCACCGATCCGAAGTCTGCGGCCTACAACCCGCTGCTGGAAGTCCGGCGCGGCGCACATGAGGTGCGCGATGTACAAAACATCGCCGACATCCTTGTTGATCCCGAAGGTGCTCTGGAGCGCCGCAACCATTGGGAGAAGACTTCGCACGCGCTCCTAGTCGGCGCCATCCTGCATGTGCTCTATGCAGGAACCGACAAGACACTGCGCGGCGTCGCGAACTTCCTGTCCGATCCGGCGTGCCCGTTCGAGCTGACGCTGCATCGGATGATGACGACCCGGCATCTCGGCGATACGCCGCATCCCGTTGTCGCATCGGCCGCGCGCGAAGTGCTCAACAAGAGCGACAACGAGCGTTCAGGTGTGCTGTCCACGGCCATGTCGTTCCTCGGCTTGTACCGCGATCCGACGGTTGCCGAGGTCACGTCGCGTTGCGACTGGCGCATCGCCGATCTAATCGCATCCGAGCATCCCGTCTCGTTGTATCTGGTCGTGCCCCCGTCAGACATCAGCCGCACCAAGCCGCTAGTGCGCCTGATCCTCAACCAGATAGGCCGCCGCCTGACCGAATCACTTGATGGCAGCGACGGCATCGCCCGTCGCCACAAGCTGCTGTTGATGCTCGACGAGTTTCCAGCGCTGGGCCGGCTCGACTTCTTCGAGACGGCGCTGGCGTTCATGGCCGGCTATGGCATCCGCAGCTTCCTCATCGCGCAGTCGCTCAACCAGATCGACAAAGCCTACGGGCAGAACCATTCCATCCTCGATAACTGCCATGTGCGCGTGACGTTCGCTACAAACGACGAACGCACCGCCAAGCGCATCTCCGAAACGCTCGGCACGGCCACCGAACTGCGTGCTCAACGCAACTATGCTGGCCACCGGCTCGCACCTTGGCTGGGCCACTTGATGGTGTCGCGGCAGGAGACAGCACGTCCGCTGCTCACGCCCGGCGAAGTGATGCAACTCCCGCCGGACGACGCCGTGGTGATGGTGTCCAGCCTTGCGCCGATCAAGGCTAAGAAGTTGCGCTACTACGCCGACGCCAATTTCAAGCAGCGCGTGTTACCGCCGCCCACGCTCGCAGCCGGGCGCTACTCCGATGCGCCGCCGCTCCGTCCTGACGACTGGAGCGGCTTGGCTATCCCTGTCGTACCTGCCGCTTCTACCGCATCGGTGGACTTGACCGACAGCGCAGCCGCAGCCGCTGCCGACGACGGCGGGCCGCGCCGACAGCCGGAGCTATCCGAGGTCACCGAATACCTCCCCGAACAGGAGCCAGCGACCAACGATCTGGCGCTGCTCGACGACGACGACTTGCCGCTACCCCTTCCTCGCCAGCTCGACCCGGCCATGCAGCGCACGGCCCGGTTGGCGTCCCTCGACCAACACGACGGAATCGAGCTATGAGCCAATACCGCCTCAACCTGTTCATTCCGCACGAGCACGCCAAGCGACTCGACGAGCTCGCCGCCAAGAAAGGCGTGTCCAAGTCGTCCGTCGTCGCGGCGGCGCTGGCGTCCTGGCTGTCGCCGGACGCGGGCGACCAGCGTGAGGCGGCCATCGCCAAGCGCCTTGATCGACTGTCGCGCCAGTTCGAGAGGCTGGAGCGCGACCAGAACATCGAGATCGAAACGCTGGCGCTGTTTGTCCGCTACTTCCTGACGGTCAGCACACCGGTTCCTGAAGCCCATCAAGACGCAGCGCGCGCGCAAGGCAAAGCGCGCTTCGAGCAGTTCGTCGAACAACTCGGTCGTCACCTGATGCGCGGACGCAGTCTGGTGCGCGACGTGGTGGAGGAGCTGCATCCCGACACCGCTCACTTGGACGCGGCGGCGGCAGTGGCCGAGGCCCAGGAGCGTGCCTCATGAGCGCCATCCCCTCGACTGTCGGGCAGTCCTCCGCCGCCACCTCGCTCGACCGGCGCATTCGCATGCTGCGCACGGCGATGGGGCCGCTGATCGCCGCCGCGCTCGAAGACCCGGATGTGGTGGAAATCATGCTCAACCCCGACCGCACACTCTGGGTCGATCGCCTGTCTTCTGGCCGCGCGCCGATGGGGGCGGATCTGTCCGAGGAAGACGGCGAACGCATCATTCGTTTGGTCGCCGCGCATGTCGGCGCAGAAGTCCATCGCGGCCAGCCGCTTTTGAGCGCCGAGTTACCGGAAACTGGCGAACGCTTCGAGGGCATTCTGCCGCCAGCGGCGCCGGGGCCAGCCTTCGCGCTACGCAAGCGCGCCGTGGGCGTCATCCCGCTGGAGCGCTATGTCTCCGACGGGATGATGACGGTCGAACAAGCCGAGTTCTTGCGCGGGGCAGTGCGCGAGCGGCAGAACATTTTGATCGCTGGCGGCACAAGCACCGGCAAGACCACGCTCGCCAATGCCTTGCTCGCGGAAATCGCCGCCACGGGCGACCGCGTGTTGGTGCTCGAAGACACGATCGAACTGCAATGCACGGCACGCGACCACGTGCCGCTGCGCACGCGTGCCGGCGTCGTGTCGATGACCGAGCTGGTGCGCGCCACGATGCGGCTGCGCCCCGACCGCGTGATCGTCGGTGAGGTGCGCGGCGGCGAGGCGCTGGATCTCATCAAGGTGTGGGGCACCGGCCATCCAGGCGGCATCGCCACCATCCACGCCGGCTCTGCGCTGGGCGCGCTGCTGCGCGTGGAGCAACTGATTCTCGAAGTGGCCGTGAATCCGCCGCGTGCGCTCGTCGCCGAGGCCGTCAACGTTGTCATCCACATCGCCGGCCGTGGCCGGCACCGCCGCATCGAAAGCATCGCCCGCGTCCTTGGCTTCGACGGCGTCGGCTATCGCCTCGCGGATGCGCTGGAGCCACCGCTTCCAGAGCTGCCGCTTTCTTCCCTGTCCCCTAACCACCCTGGAGAACTGCCATGACACAGATGCACGCCCAAGCCTTCCGTATTTCCGTAAATCCGGCCTCAATCCTGGCGCGCCTGCGGCGCCTGGCAGGCCCCGCGCATCACGGCCTGCTGCTCGCCGCCGTCATGCTGATGATGGCCGGCACGGCAAAGGCATCAGGTTCGTCGATGCCTTGGGAAACGCCGCTGCAATCCATCCTCGACTCCATCCAGGGGCCAGTCTCAAAGATCATTGCCGTCATCATCATCATTTCTACCGGCCTGGCACTAGCCTTCGGCGATACCAGCGGAGGCTTTCGCAAGCTCATCCAGATCGTTTTCGGCTTGTCCATCGCGTTCGCCGCATCGAGCTTCTTCCTGTCGTTCTTTAGTTTCTCCGGCGGGGCGGTTGTATGAGCACGGCCAATGATCTTCCAGGCTTCGAGGTGCCGCTGCATCGCTCACTGACCGAGCCGATCTTGATGGGCGGTGCGCCGCGCACCGTGGCCATTGCTATCGGCACGCTGGCCGGTGCTGTCGGGCTGGGCCTGCAACTCTGGATTCCCGGGGTCGCACTCTGGATCGTTGGTCATTCGCTTGCCGTGTGGGGCGCGCGCGTGGATGCCCAGTTCATGCAGGTGTTCGCCAGGCACCTCCGGCACAAGCCACTGTTGGACGTGTGACGGGAGGACGCCAAGATGCTCAACCTCGCTGAATACCGCCGTCGTCCCGCGCTGCTCGCGGACTGGCTGCCGTGGGCCGGCCTAATCGCGCCGGGTGTCGTCTTGAACAAGGACGGCAGTTTCCAGCGCACGCTGCGATTCCGTGGCCCTGATCTCGATAGTGCGACGCAAGGCGAGCTGATCGCCACGACCGCACGCCTGAACAACGCGCTGCGCCGGCTCGGTGCCGGCTGGGCGCTGTTCGTCGAAGCCGAGCGCCGGCCGGCAGCGGACTATCCGCACTCCGATTTCCCTGAACCGTTGTCGTGGCTGGTTGACGAGGAGCGGCGCGCGACGTTCGAGGAATTCGGCCACCACTTCGAGAGTGGCTACCACCTCACGCTGCAATACCTGCCGCCGGAGGAATCGCGCGCCCGCGCAGCCAAGCTGCTGTACGAGAACACGCCGACCGCCGGCGTGGACTGGCGCGAACGCATGACCGCGTTCGTCGCGGAAACGGGCCGCGTCTTCGACCTGCTCGATGGCGTGATGCCGGAGATCGAATGGCTCGATGACGCTGAAACGCTGACCTACCTACACGCGACCGTCTCGACGCGGCGCTACCGCATCGGCGTGCCGGATGTGCCGTTCCATCTTGATGCACTGCTGGCCGACATGCCGCTGATCGGTGGCCTCGCGCCGATGCTGGGGGACCAGCACTTGCGCGTCGTCGCGGTACGCGGTTTTCCGACCTCGACCTGGCCTGGGATTTTGGACGACCTCAATCGGCTGGGCTTCGCCTACCGCTGGAGCACGCGCTTTCTCTGCCTTGACAAAGTCGAGGCCGAGAAGGAGCTGGGCCGCTTGCGCAGGCAGTGGTTCGCCAAGCGTAAGAATGTTCTGGCTTTGCTGCGCGAAACGATCTTCCAGCAGGAATCGCCGCTGGTCGATACCGACGCCAGCAACAAGTCGGCCGATGCAGATGCCGCCATGCAGGAGCTGGGAAGCGATCAAGTTGCCTTCGGCTTCGTCACCGCAACCGTGACGGTGCTCGATAGCGATGCCGACACAGCCGACGAAAAGCTGCGCAGGGTCGAGCGTGTCATCCAGGGCCGGGGGTTCGTGACCATTCCAGAAACTCTCAACTCTGTGGAGGCGTGGCTGTCGTCGGTGCCAGGCAACGCTTACGCCAATGTGCGCCAGCCCATCGTCTCAACGCTGAACCTCGCGCACCTGATGCCGCTGTCGGCGGTGTGGGCCGGCCCGGAGAAGAACGAGCATCTCGACGGCCCGCCACTGATCGTCACCCGCACCGAAGGCGCCACGCCGTTCCGGCTGGTGACGCACATCGGCGACGTAGGCCACACGCTGATCGCCGGTCCGACGGGCATGGGCAAATCCGTGTTGCTCGCCACGCTGGCTATGCAGTTCCGCCGCTATCCCGGCTCGCGCATCTTCGCGTTCGACATGGGTCGCTCCATGCGAGCGACGGCGCTGGGCTTGGGCGGCGAATACTACGACCTCGGTGCTGATGGCGCGATCGCCTTCCAGCCGCTCGCGCGTATCGACCGGGAGGGCTATCGCACCTGGGCCGCCGAGTGGGTCGAAGGTCGCCTGACGCACGAAGGCGTCGCTGTCGGCCCCGACGAGAAGGCGGCCATCTGGTCGGCGCTCGGGAGTCTCGCCGGCGCGCCGATCGAACAGCGCACGCTCACGGGGTTGTCGGTGCTGTTGCAGTCGAACGCACTGCGCCAGGCGCTCGCGCCCTATGTGCTCGGCGGCGCGCACGGCAAGCTGCTCGATGCCGATCACGACCGGCTCGGCACGGCCGACGTGCAGTGCTTCGAGATGGAGGAGCTGATGCACAGCAAGGCTGCGGTGCTGGCCGTGCTGGGCTACCTGTTCGCGCGCTTCGATGAGCGGTTCGACGGTGCCCCGACCCTACTGATCCTCGATGAATCCTGGCTGTTCCTTGACGACCCGGTATTCGCCGCCCGCATCCGCCAGTGGCTCAAGACGCTGCGCAAGAAGAACGTCAGCGTCATCTTCGCCACGCAGTCGCTCGCGGACATCAAGGATTCGAGCATCGCGCCCGCGATCATCGAGAGTTGCGCGAGCCGCATTTTCCTGCCGAACCCGCAAGCCACCGAGCCGCAGATTCGCACCATCTACGAAGGCTTCGGCCTCAACAGCCGCCAGATCGAGATCGTCGCCACCGCGCAGCCCAAGCGCGATTACTACTACCAATCCCGTGTAGGAAATCGCCTGTTCGACCTCGACTTGGGGGCGGTCACGCTCGCGTTCGCGGGCGCCTCGACGCCCCAGGACCAGCGCGCCATCGATCGCGTGCTTACCGATGCCGGCGCACCGGGCTTTGCCGGCGCCTGGCTGCGTCATCGCGGCCTTGATTGGGCGGCCGACCTGCTGCCGTCCGCACCATCCGCCGCGTCTTTCCTTGCTCGTCAACCTCTGGAGGTTTCGCCATGAAGATTCGCCTTCTCACACTCGCTGTTGCCGCGTTGATCGGTGTCATGCCAGTTGCGCACGCGCAGTGGGTCGTCGTCGATCCGACCAACCTCGTGCAGAACACGCTGACTGCGGTTCGCACGCTGGAGCAGATCAACAACCAGATTCAACAACTCCAAAACCAGGCGCAGTCGCTGATAAATCAGGGGCGCAACCTGGCGAGCCTGCCGTTCAACGTGGTCAACCGGCTGCGCTCGACGCTGGCGAGCACCCAGCAACTCATCACGCAAGCCCAGGGGCTGGCGTTCCAGGTGCAGAGCATGGATCAGCAGTTCGCGCAGTTGTACCCGCAGCAGTACGCCGCGACCGTGAGCGGCAATCAGATGTACCAGGACGCGCACCAGCGTTGGCAGAACACGCTCAACGGCTTGCAGACCGCGATGCAGATGCAGGCGCAGGTGTCGCAGAACGTGACCGACGACCAAAGCGTACTGACAGACCTTGTCGGTCAAAGCCAGTCTGCGACGGGCGCATTGCAAGCAATGCAAGCGACCAACCAGCTCCTGGCGTTGCAGGCAAAGCAATCTATTCAGGGCCAGCAGCTCCAACTCACACAGGGACGCGCAGCGGCGTTGGAACTGGCACGTCAGGCCGCCGCTGTCGAACGTGGCCGTGAGGTGACGCGACGCTTCCTCGGCACCGGCACGGCGTACACGCCGCAGTCGGTCAGCTTCTACGGCAACTGACGGGCATAGCCATGAAACGCGCGCCCATCCTGTTCGCCTTCGCGTGCCTGCTGGCCGGCTGCAACCGGCCACAGGCATTGTCGGTCGATGCGCTGGCCGCTGATCCGGCGCGGCTGCACGCGCTGCGTGCGCAGTGCCACCGTGGCGAACACGACGACGTTTTCTGCGCGCGAGTGGACCAAGCCGATCTGCGCCGTTTCCTCTCCGGTCAGACCGGGCCGGGTGAATACCAAACGCTGGCTGACCTGCCGCCGATCCCGGCCAGCTTCGACGGCCCCAGCACACCGACGGAGGAACGGCCATGAACGACGTTTCCATCATTGACCACTTCCTCAACGTTTTTTCTACCTACATCGACTCTGGCTTCGGCCTGCTGCGCGGTGAAGTCGCGTTCCTGACCGCGACGCTGGTGGCGATCGACATGACGCTTGCCGGGTTGTATTGGGCGCTTGGCCATGCGACCGGCCAGGGCGACGACGTGATGGCGAAGCTCATTCGCAAGGTGCTCTACGTCGGTGCCTTCGCCTACATCATCGGCAATTTCAACATGCTGGCCAGCATCGTGTTCCGCTCGTTCGCCGGCTTGGGTCTGACAGCGTCCGGCTCGACCGTGAGCATGGCAACGTTCCTGCAACCGGGACACCTCGCTAAGTCCGGCATTGACGCGGCGGCGCCGATCCTTCAACAGATAAGCGAGATGGCAGGCTTTCCCGAAGTGTTCGTCAACATCGCACCCATCGTCGTGATGTTCCTCGCCTGGTTCATCGTCATCCTCTGCTTCTTCGTGCTGGCGGTGCAGCTCTTCGTCACGCTGATCGAGTTCAAGCTGACCACGCTCGCCGGCTTCGTGTTGGTGCCGTTCGCGCTTTGGAACAAGACCGCGTTCCTCGCTGAAAAAGTGCTCGGTAACGTCGTGTCGTCGGGTATCAAGGTATTGGTGCTGGCCGTCATCGTCGGCATCGGTACGGGGTTGTTCGCAGAGTTCCCGACCACGCCGGGCGAGCCTTCCATAGACCATGCGCTGGTGGTGATGCTGGCGTCGTTGGCAATGCTCGCGCTGGGCATCTTCGGGCCAGGCATCGCCACCGGGCTCGTTTCAGGCGGCCCGCAGCTCGGTGCTGGCGCGATGGCTGGCGCCGCCTTGGGCGCCGCAGGAACCGCCGTCGCGGTCGGCGCTGCCGCTACCGGCGTCGGTAGTGCTGTAGTGGCTGGAGCGCGTATGGTCCCAGCTGCCGCCAGCGCCATCGGCAGCGGCGCCCGTGCCGCTGCCTCGACCGCGGGCAGCGCACGGTCGGCGTTTCAGGCCGGTTCCGCCGCTGCCGGCGGTGGCGCGAAAGGCGCGATGGCGGGCCTGGGCAACGTTGCCAAGACCGGCGCGCAGGCGGTCGGCCAGAAGGCCGCCGCTGGCGCGCGCTCGATCGGGCAGCGCGCAGCCGCCGCCTTCGGCTCGGACAGCGCAGGCACGGCGTCCGGTGGTGGCAGCGCAGCGGCCAGTGCTACTGCGTCAGGCCCGACCGCCGCAGGCGAAGCCACCGCGAATAGCGCTAACACACAACAACCCGCCTGGGCCAAGCGGCTGCATCGCCGCCAGCAGATATCCCATGCTGCGACCTCTGCCGCACACACGCTGCGCGGCGGGGACGGCGGCGGCTCGGGTAGCGGGCCAAGCCTTACCGATTCCGATTCTTGAGGAGAACCAGCCATGCGATTCAAACGACCGCAGGTGCGCTACGCCGATACGCCGCAACCTGCCACTCCGTATCAAGCCGCCGCGCAGGTATGGGACGAGCGCATCGGCTCGACCCGCGTGCAGGCGCAGAACTGGCGGCTGATGGCCTTCGGTTGCCTCGCGCTGGCGCTCTTGATGGCGGGCGGCCTAGTTTGGCGCTCGGCGCAGTCCATCGTCACGCCCTACGTGGTGGAAGTAGACAAGACCGGACAGGTACGCGCGATCGGCGAGGTCGCCACGCCGTACCGGCCAGCAGATGCTCAGGTCGCCTACCACTTGGCGCACTTCATCACGCTGGTTCGTTCACTGTCGATTGATCCCATCGTGGTACGGCAGAACTGGCTGGATGCTTACGACTACACCACTGACCGCGGCGCAGCGGTACTCAACGACTACGCGCACACGAACGACCCGTTCGCACGAGTCGGCAAGGAGTCGGTGACGGTGCAAATCACCAGCGTCGTTCGCGCCAGCGATTCGTCTTTCAACGTGCGCTGGACTGAGCAGCGTTTCGTCAACGGCGCACCGGCGGGCACCCAACGCTGGAACGCCGTAATTTCCATCGTCCTGCAAACCCCGCGCACCGAGCAACGCCTGCGCAAAAACCCGCTGGGCATCTACGTCAATGGCTTGTCGTGGAGCCGCGAACTCGATGCGTCCGAAGGAGCCAAGCCATGAACCAGTCTTTCCGCTTTTACGCTTTCGTGCTGACCTTGATAGCCCTCTCGGGCTGCGCCTCGCAGGGCAAGCCGCCGCCGCATATTTCGCTCGATGAGCCGGTGCAGGCGCAACCGTTGCCAGAACCGCCGAAGCCGGTGGAAGTGGTTGAGGTGCCGAAGGTGCTGCCGATGCCGGCCCAGATGAAGCCTCTGCCTGACGTGGACGAAGCCAAGTCCACGCCCGAGCCGGCTGACGAGGCCGTGCGCGTCTCGCGTGCCAACGCCGAGGCGCGCATGGCCCCGACCCGCGAGGGCTATGTCAACGCGATTCAGGTGTGGCCTTTCACCGATGGCGCGCTGTACCAGGTCTATGCCGCGCCGGGACGCGTCACCGTCGTATCGCTCCAGCCGGGCGAGGAGCTGGTGACGGTCGCCGCCGGAGATACCGTGCGCTGGATTGTCGGCGATACGTCTAGCGGCGCCGGCGCCGAGCTGCGAGTCAACGTGCTGGTGAAGCCCACCCGGTCGGGCCTCAAGACTAATCTGGTCGTCACCACGAACCGCAGGACATACCTGCTGGAACTGACTTCGACGGAAAAAGCGTGGATGGCATCGGTGTCCTGGGACTACCCGAAAGACCGAATGTTGGCCTTGCAGCGCCAGTCGCAGGCCGCGCAGGCGACCGCGCCGGTCGATACCGGCCTGGCGTTGGAGAAGATCCGCTTCCGCTACGCGGTCAGCGGCAGCAATCCTTCATGGAAACCGCTACGCGCTTTCGACGACGGTGAGAAAGTCTATATCCAGTTTCCACCGGGCATCGCCCAGGGCGAGCTACCTCCCTTGTTCGTAATCGGCGCTCAGGGCGATGGGCAACTCGTGAACTACCGCTTCCGTTCGCCGTACTACATCGTGGATCGGCTGTTCGGCGCGGCCGAACTGCGCCTGGGCGGTGACAAGGGCGACGTGGTGCGCATCGAGCGCACGGATGGCACGCGGGGGAAATGACCATGAGCCAGGACGAAACCCCGGATGTACCGATTCCCGACGCTGCGCCGAAGGTCGCGCCCGAGAACGTAGCGCTGCGGGCGCAGCCGCGCCCGGTGACGCGCTTGAATCGGCGAACGCTGGCGCTGCTGACCGGCGGCCTCGGCGTAGCCGTACTGGGCGCCACGATGTGGTCGTTGCAGCCGACGCATCGGCGCGGCGGCAATGAGCCTGCCGAGCTTTACAACGTCGATCGCGTCTCGCGCTCCGATGGACTGGACCAGCTTCCCGCCGATTACTCCAAGCTGCCGCCCAAGGTGCCAGAGCTGGGGCCGCCGTTGCCCGGCGACCTCGGGCCGGCCATCGTAAAGTCTCAGCAGCCGGCCGTGGCCCAATACTCGCCGCCCGGCCAAGACCCGGGCGCCGCCGAGCGTGACGCACGGCGCAAGGAAGCCGAAGCGGCAGCGGGATCATCGGTATTCTTCCGCTCCAGTAATCAACGCGCCGCCGCTAGTGCGCCGGTGGCCGCTGCCGGCCCGAAATCGGGCTTGACCGGCTTCGATCCGCAGGCCGCTGGCCCGGCCTCGACGGCCGCCCAGCCCGCAGACCCGACCGCCGTGCAGAACCGGCAAGAACAGAAGGAAGCGTTCCAGAAAGCCGGAACTACGGAAACACGTAATTCCGGCAATCTGCAAATGCCGACTTCGCCGTACCAGGTGATGGCTGGCACGGTGATCGCGGCAGCGCTCGTAACGGGCATCAAGTCCGACCTGCCGGGCGACGTGATCGGCACAGTGACGGAGCCTGTCTATGACACGGCGACCGGCCGTTATCTGCTGATACCGCAGGGGTCGCGAATCTTCGGCAAATACAACAGTCAGGTCGCTTACGGGCAGAGCCGCGTGCAGGTGGTGTGGAACAGGGTCATTCTGCCGGACACGTCCTCGCTGACGCTGGACAATCTGGCCGGCGCCGACCCGGCCGGCTATGCAGGACTGGAGGACGGCGTCGATTGGCATTGGGATCGCATCTTCGCTGGCGCGGCACTGACGACGCTACTGGGAGTCGGTGCCGAGCTAGCCGCGCCGGAGAATCGGCAAGGCGGCGATCGCGTCATCATCGCCGGCCGCGACAGCCTACAGGACAGCGTGAACCAGGCTGGACAGGAGATGACCCGGCGCAATCTCAACATCCAGCCGACACTGACAGAGCGGCCAGGCCTGCCGGTGCGCATCATCGTCAACCGCGACCTTGTGTTGCGGCCCTACCAACCGTTGTTCTTCAACCGGGGGACTTCACGATGAGCACGACGCGCAAGCTGCGACTGGGCCCGTTACCCAAAACCGAGAGCGTCAAGCTGACCTTCGCTTGCCCGGCCAGCCTCAAGACCGATCTCGACCGCTACGCCGCGCTGCACGCGCAGACCTACGGCGAGGTGGTCGATACAACCACACTGATCCCTCACATGCTTGAGGCGTTCATGGCGGGAGATCGGGGATTCAGGAAAAGCGGCGGGGCCAAGGCCCCGCCCCCGAAACCTGGCTGACGACACATCGACCATCGGCCGCGTGACCGACGCGCAGCCCAAGGGCTGCGCGTTCGCTTTCAGCGGCGAAGAGGGAATGAGATAATGCCTCGACGGTTGCTTTACTGCCCGCCATGACGCGATGAGGCTTTCTACCGCGATGCTCCTATGTGGCTCCTAGCCCGTAAAGCCGGAAGCCCTGAAAGCAACATCAATCCGGTCTAACTCGTTGTCCTGTATAGCCTTCTGATGCGACCTGCATTCAGTTAAAACGCTTGACACAGGCAATTTTTTATTGGGCTGGATCGCACAACCTATGTGGGACCGGCGTTAGCCGGGAAGACAATGTCGCAGGCTATAAAAATGCACCGATCATACCGACGCCTTCCCGGCTAAAGCCGGTCCCACAAGGGAACATCAGAAATCAATATACTGGGCAAAAAAAATCAGGAGTTATGTCGTGCCAGGTTCGATCATTAAACGGCTATTGAGCCATACCGCAGTGCTGTTCGGCGTGATATTCCCGTTGCTGGCCTCGGCCGCGCCGCAGCCTGATACCTACGGGGAAATGGACTCGGCAAAGTTCGAAGCGGCCGCCAAAACTACTTACAGCCTGCAGACGTTTTCCGACAAGTACCGGGCAACCCTGGAAGTCTCCAGTGACGACGATGTATTTCGCCCCGGCATCATCAAAGTCTACGACCAGAAAAGCGGCGCGGTGTTGATCCAGGTGCAGTCTGACGAAATGGTGCTCGATACCAACCCCAAGACCGATGAGGTCAAGGCCAATGTCCATGAGCTGCCCTACGGCGAGCAAAGCGTGCTGATCTACGAGGACTTCAACTTCGACGGCATCAAGGATCTGGCCCTGATGGACGGCCAGAACAGCTGCTATCACGGCCCATCCTTTCAGGTGTTCATTGGCAGCAAAGACGGCTTCACCCACAGTGATTCCTTTACCGATCTGGCCCAGAACTATTGCGGGATGTTCGGCATCGACACCAAGACCCGGCAATTGAGCGTCATGACCAAGGATGGCTGCTGCCTGCATGAAATGGCCACCTACAGTATCCGCAACGGTGAGCCCTATGAAGAAACCCATACCGTGATCGACCAGACCTCACCTTCAGGTTTGATCGAGGAATCTCGCTCGCAGAACAAAAACGGCAAAATGGTAGAAACCAATCGCACCCTCTGGGAGGACGATGAGCAGCGCAAGATACTGCTGGCGTTCAAACTGGCGCCGTCGGGCAAGAAGATTGTCCTTTTTACTCCCGCAACCAGCGACTCGGTCTATTACGCCGCAGTCGATGGCAAGAGCGAAGTGAGCCTGGTCTACCCCGAGTCCGATGTCGAACAGTTCGACTATGACAGCGCCGGGCACACCCTGAGTTTTGTCCGTGGCGACACCACCTATCGCATCCTGGGCGACAGTAAGGGGGCGCCGAAAAGCATGCAGGTGGTGATACGTGGCAAGGTGACCGAGCTGAAATTGCTGCCGGAACCAGCCCAGGGCTCGCTCAATGATGTAGCTGCGGCACTTAAAGCTATTGCGCAGTAAGCGTCAGCGTGCTGGCCTTAATCAAGCATGGCGCAAGCATCTGAGTTGAAATGAGATTTACGAGACTGGGATCAATCAGGGCTGACGATGCCTCGCACCTTGCGGATCACCTCGTCGATATCGAAAGGCTTTTGCAGCACATCGATAAACAGGTCACTGCGTTCCACGCCCATATGCGCCTGGGCACCGCTCATCAGCACCATGGCCGTCCGGCTGTGGCCGGGGCGCAGCCTGACGGCTTCGGCGAACTCTACGCCGGTCATGCTCGGCATCATGAAGTCGGTAATGATCAGGTCGGGGCGTTCACGATCAATGATCTCCAGCGCCTTGAGCGGGTTACCGGCGGTCACAGTGAGATAGCCCTCCTCTTCAAGCGCAAAGCTCAAAATATCGGCGATCAGATACTCGTCATCAACTATCAATACGGTCGTCATAAAGCGCTCGCTCGAGGGAGCACTTTCACAACCGGCGATGACCACGGTAACGGTGGTGTGGACCTGGGTACCGATGACATCTTCAGACCTTTTTCACGTCTAGCCCGGATTCGCCAATGACAACCTCCAGAAGGGAAGGGTCGTATGCGCTGTCTCGTATCTTGAGAATGGAGAGCTGTCGCTTAAGTTCAGATCCTTCACGGGCAAACCGGACCAGCAGCAGGTTATCGACAAGGCTGGACAGATCCGGTGCCGGGGCATCGATATTGCCGCCGAAAATGGTTTCCATCTCCCAGGACGCGATAACGGTAACGCCACGCGAGCGCAGTTCACCCATCAACGCGGTAAACATATCCAGTACCCGGGTTTTATCCGCCGCCACGCGGGTCATGCCACCCAGGCTGTCGATGAACACCCGCTTGATCTGATAGCGGTCGACCGTCGCCAGCAGTTCGTATGCCAGCTTGTCGATAAGCCCTGCGGTAGAAGGGTGCCAGGACAGATGCAGCGCCCCGCTGGACTCCAGTGCCTTGAAATCATGGCCCATGAAACTGGCTTTGAGTCTCAGCCTTTGGGGCGACTCATAAAAGCCGAAATGCAGACCTGGTTCTTCAACGGTGGAGGCGCTGAGGAACTGCAGGCCAAAACAGGTTTTTCCCACGCCCGACGGCCCATACACCAGCGTAATGGACGAGTCCGCCAAGCCACCGCCGATCAAGCCATCCAGGGTCTTGATACCGCTGCTCAGGCGGGTGATGTCTTCGTTATCTTCGTGGGATGGCTGGACGTGCACGCTTTCTATCCGGGGATAGACGGTGATGCCATTGGAGGTGATCTCGAACTCGTGGATGCCGGAAATCGCACCGCTGCCACGGGTCTTGCGCAGTTTGATACGGCGCACCGTGCGCGGGCCAATGGACTCCTCACCCAGCTCGATAACGCCATCGACCATGGTGTGCTCGGGGCTGCCGTCATCAAGCTGCGAGCTGGTCAAGAGAAGCACGGTACAACCGGCAAAAGCGGCGTGGCCTTGTAGCTCAGAGATGAACTTCTTGGTATCCAGCGGTGACTCTGCCTTCGAGCGCGCATTCAGCAACCCGTCAAGAATCATCACCGTGGATTTATGCCGGCTGATCTCTCGGCGCAGCAACTTTACGACTTCGTCCAGCCCTTCGTTTTCCAGGGTGTCGAAGGCACTGACAAACTGGATCTTTGCGCCAATTTCGTTTTTGTCGAAAAAGCTCAGTGTCGACATGAATTCGAATAAACGATCATGGGGTTCGGCCAGCAGCGTGGCGAACAGAACGTGGCCACCATTCTTTACATGGTTGAAACCGAGTTGATTCGCCAGAATGGTTTTGCCTGATCCCGGACGACCTTGAATGATGTAAGAGGCGCCAGCAACGAGTCCGCCTTTGAGTAGTGTATCCAGTCCTTCGATGCCACTATGAAGGCGCTTGAGCTGATCCAAAATTAAGCCCTCTGCCGGTGCTGACCGGCGCGTGTAAAGGTGCGAGCTTCTTCGCAAAAAGGTACGGCCTTGTATTGTTGCCGGTTTACCGGCGTTTTCCAAGCGGCGTCAAGGATTGAGGCATGCACCAGACCAGAGCGTTTAACGGCAAGTAAGTTCCGCACTATCGACCCATCTGCGCCTTTATCGTCAGATGGATTTTAAAAAATCAGGAAGCGCTATTTCTCTTTCCAGTGATTTACGTCTAGTTTGATGTCCCGACATAAATACAAAAAACTCAGGAGACATTGATGCAACCGATTCGTCTCGGTCTGGTGGGCTACGGCAAGATCGCCCAGGACCAACACGTTCCCGCTATCCGCGCCAACCCCGCGTTCCAGCTGGTAGCCGTTGCCACTCAGGGGCAGCCCTGCGCCGGGGTGGAGAACTTCACGTCCCTGGGTGAGCTGCTGGCAAATGGCCCTGCGGTTGATGCGATTGCCTTCTGCACGCCGCCGCAAGGCCGTTTCGCCCTGGTACAGCAGGCCCTGGCCGCCGGTAAGCACGTATTGGTAGAGAAACCGCCGTGCGCCACCCTGGGCGAGGCGATGGCCTTGGTCAGCCAGGTTGAGGCGCAGGGTGTCAGCGGCCTGTTTGCCTGGCATTCGCGTTATGCACCGGGTATCGAAGTCGCTCGAAGCTGGCTGGCCACTCGCACCCTGCAAAGCGTGCAGATCGACTGGAAGGAAGATGTGCGCAAATGGCACCCCGGCCAGACCTGGATCTGGCAGCCCGGTGGCCTGGGCGTCTTCGATCCGGGCATCAATGCCTTGTCCATCGTCACCCATCTGTTGGCGCTGCCGCTATTCGTCGAATCCGCCGAGCTGCGCGTGCCGGACAACTGCCAGTCGCCCATCGCCGCCAGCATCAAGATGTCGGACGCGCAGCAACTCGATGTGCGTGCGGAGTTCGATTTTGACCACGGCCATGACGAGCTTTGGAGCATCGAGATTCGGTGTACCGAAGGCGTCCTGCGTCTGGACAACGGCGGTGCGCTGCTAAGTATCGACGGCGTGGCTCAGGCGGTGTCGGAGGAGGGCGAATACGCGGCGGTGTACCGGCATTTTCAGCAGTTGATTGGCGACAAGGCCAGCGACCTGGACCTGCAACCACTGCGGCTGGTGGCAGACAGTTTTTTTGTCGGCAGCCGGACGTTGGTTGAGGCGTTTTACGATTGATTGTGGCAACACATCTTTTGCAGGACTGGCTTAAGCCGGAAGGGCAATCTCGCGGCTGAAGTTGCTCCTGCGCAATTGCATCTCGAGCGCAAACCGCCTGACACATGCTGGTCACCGCAACACCGGGCATTCACCACCTGCACTCAAAAAAAACGCCGGAAACGGGTTCCGGCGTTTTCATGAGCGTCGATCAGCGACCGAGCATGACCGTCTGCAGGCGCGTTTGTGCCTGCTGCACATTCTTGGCCTGGACGGTGAGGTCCTGCAGCAGCGTGTTCAACTCGGTTTGCACTTTCGGATCGCTGACTTTGACGATTGCGCCATTGATCTCGATCTTGTCTTTATGCGCAGTCACATAGTCAGCAATTTTCAGGCTGCTATCGAAGGTGCTGTTGATCTGCGGCAGGATCTCCTTGAAGGTGTTGGCCGGCAGGCTCACGGTCTTCTCATAGGCCTTGTCGTACACCACTTTCAGGTCATCCGGCTGCTTGAGCTGGGCATGGGCGGCGTCGGCCTTGGCCTGCTCTGTGGTGAGCTGCGTGCCCATATCATTGAGGCCGGCCTGGATCTGCTTGAAGTCGTCGCGATGGGCGATCACGTCATTGAGCGAGCGCACGGCACCTTTTTGAATAAGGCCGTTGAGGGGCTTCACCGAGTTATCCATACCGGTATTGAAGTCAGTAATGACCGCGTATTGAGTGGCGTAATCACCGAACGACTTGGCTTCTTCCGGCGTCAGTTTGGGCACCCGTACGCCAGGTTTGTCGATGATGCGGGTCTGCAGAAACTGCGAGAAGGCAGCGCGCTGTTCCGGCTCCTTGTTACCGCATGCGGCCAGTACTAATGGAAGAGCCAAGACCAGCAGCAGGTGAGGGCGAATCATGAACTTCATGTAAGTAATCTCCAGAGTACGACGATAACGACAGGCACAGATCGCCCCTGCCCAGGGTGCGCAGGCTTAAAGCGTGAGCTGAGATAAGCAGACCCTGTGATGGCTTTTCAGTTCACTGCCGGGCTGCTTTGTAACGGATTGTTTGCCAAACCATCGATTTAATCAAAAAATCGCAACTCTATGAATTGCAATGAGCTTTTGTGTAGGAGCTGCCGAAGGCAGCGAACCGGTGCTTGCAGCTATATCGCTTTCGCAGCCTTCGGCAGCTCCTGCTGGGGTTATCCGATCAACCCCCACAACGCCCAAAGCGGCCTGTCCAATGACTTCATGGCATGCCGACAGTTTGCCGGGTTGAATACCACGCCATTGATGCCCGGCGTCCACCATCCTGCGCCCTCCCGAAACCATTCTCCCGGGGACAGCACCAAATAGAACTCGGTCGGCGGATGTTGATGAAAGGGATAGGCCACATGGGGCTGCAGCAGCGAAAGCCCCAGGGTCATGGTCGTGCAGTCGATGGGCGCGCCGGGGCCGACCAGCCAGCAATTGCGGTGCCGGGATACGAAGTGATTGTCCTGATCGCGCTGGGCCTGCCGCGAACGCCAGCGCAGGGCCGGCAGTAGCGCGCGGAAGTGCTCGATCAATGTCGCACTCTGCGGGCTGTGGGTCGCCAGGGTATCGATCGCTGATGCCAGATCACCGTGAAAGTCCATCGGCAACGACTCCCCGGGTGCTGCTTCGCCGGCGATCGAAAGCACCGCCTCAGATAGCGCCCGTTGGCACAAGTCGAGGTCTTGCGCCGCTATGCCACTGGCCTGCCCATGCTGTGAAAGTTGCGAGCCAATCGCTGCGAGCAAGCCATAAGCACTGCTCAGAAGAGGCTCATCATCGATTGCTTGAGTCATGCAGTAGCTCCAGTAAAGCCTGGCCAGTGCGGCAGATTAACGTGGAATGAGATTGTGGATTTGTGAACTCGAGCAGACGCCTGAATATGAGTCAAAGCGAAGGCTGATGCTACTGTAAGAGGCGTATTCTCATCCTCATGATGCCGCTCATATGAACCCGATCGATCTGTTGTCGTTTCAACGCATCATCAACGCTCACGGCAAACCCGAGGGCGCGGCGTATTTCGATGAAGAAGAAAGCATCGTGCATGACGTGTTTTGCGAGCGCATCGTGTTCCAGACCAACTATATGGACAACTGCACCTACGCGGTCGATATCGCCGAGGGTGGAATTCAGGTGCGCAAGATGCGGCTGGATAACTACAACCGCGGCCACAAGGCGCAGATGATCGATGACGAAATGGATGACGAGGACTGGGCGGAGCTGGAGGGGCTTTGGCAGCGTCTCTCCAGGGACCTGGACACCCAGCAGCAGGGGCCGCAGCCCGATCTGGCCGAGACCCTGAGCGACCTGTTCTATGGCCTGTTCGACGAAGCGCAGGCGCAGACCCTGATTCAGAATATCCCGGCGGCTACCGGACAGAGGGACTGGGCCTGGACCCAGGTCACGGCAGCGCTGGCCGAGACCCATCAGTTGGCTCAATTCGAATGGAAGGAGTGGCCGTCCTATGGAGTCGAGGCTGTGAATGCCCTGGCACCGCTGCGGCAGTCGGGTATCGAAATCCCTGTACCTGACGACAAGACCATCGCCGCCGTCAACCGCGCCAGCGATTGGGAGCGGGCACTGCTGCGCTACTTCAACGCGCAACTGGAGGCTCATGATTTGAAGCTGTTGGCCTTGGGCGCGCATTTCGATGAATACCAGACCTTTGCCTGCCTGCCCATGAACGGTCTGGGGCTGGCCAATGCGCTGGAACTCATGGGCAAGTTGGGGATCGTCTACAAATATTGAGCCTTGTACGCCGCGAGACACGCTCGATGCATCCTTGTCGTTCCGGTTTCTCTAAGACCCTGCGGTAGTCAGGTTGAACTCCTCACCCCACGCTCACTCTGTATCTCAGGCAATGACGGGGTGGCGACGATGAAAGCGCAAACAGATATCGGCCAGCAACGCGGCACGTTGTACGAAACCGATCTTCCGGCACGCCTGGACCGCCTGCCCTGGGGGCGGTTTCATAGCTTGCTGGTGTTCGCCCTCGGCATTACCTGGCTGCTCGATGGTCTTGAGGTAACGCTGGCAGGTTCCGTGTCCGGGGCGCTTAAAAGCAGCCCCGGCCTGCAGATGAGCAACTTCGATATCGGTCTTGCCGGTGGCGTGTATATCGCTGGCGCGGTACTCGGCGCGTTGTTTTTCGGCTGGTTGACCGACCGCCTCGGGCGGCGCAAGTTGTTCTTCATCACCCTCTGGCTATACGTCGGTGCTACGGCGGCGACGGCGTTTTCCTTCAATCTGGAAAGCTTTCTGTTGTTTCGTTTCCTCACCGGCATGGGCATCGGCGGTGAGTACACAGCAATCAATTCGACCATCCAGGAATTTACCCCGGCGCGTTTTCGCGGCTGGGTCGACCTGACCATCAACGGCACCTTCTGGCTCGGCGCCGCCCTGGGTGCGGGCGGGGCGATTATACTGCTCGACCCGCAGACCGTTGGCGGCGACCTGGGTTGGCGCCTGTGTTTCGGTATCGGTGCGGCGCTTGGCCTGGTGATCCTGATCATGCGTCTGTGGCTGCCGGAGAGCCCGCGCTGGCTGTTGATCCACGGCCAACCCGACGAGGCGCGGCGCATTGTCGAAGACATCGAGACACGTTTGCGCGAACAGGGCCATGATGTCCCTGCGGTGACTGGCGAGCCTCTGCGCCTGCACGCGCGCAGCCATACGCCACTGGGCGAGGTCTTCCACACCCTGTTCGTCAGTTTCCGACGCCGCGCGTTGGTCGGCATGACATTGCTCACCGCTCAGGCGTTTTTCTATAACGCCATCTTCTTCACCTACGCCCTGGTCCTTACTGATTTCTATCAGGTACCCGCCGAGCATGTCGGTTGGTACGTGTTGCCGTTGGCATTGGGTAACTTCTGCGGGCCGTTGCTGCTCGGTCGTTTGTTCGACCTGATCGGGCGACGCATCATGATCAGCCTGACCTACGCGATCTCCGCCGTGCTGCTGAGCATCAGCGGCTATTGCTTCGAGCAGGGCTGGTTCGATGTGACGCAACAGGCCATCGCCTGGATGGTGATTTTTTTCTTCGCATCGGCCGCCGCCAGCTCGGCCTACCTGACCGTGGCCGAGACCTTCCCCCTGGAAATCCGCGCTCTGGCGATTGCTGTGTTCTACGCCTTCGGCACTGGCCTGGGCGGCATCATCGGGCCGCTGTTGTTTGGCGAACTGATTCAGAGCCAGCAGCGCAGCAGCCTGTTTGTCGGCTACCTGATCGGCGCATTTCTGATGATGTTGGCGGCGGTGGTGCAGGCGATCTGGGGCGTGGCGGCGGAGCGCCAGTCACTGGAGCAGGTGGCGCGACCGTTGTCACAGGCCTGACACAGCCTGGGTCGCCGACCGACGGTCTTGTACACTGGCTCGATATCCCCGCGAGCCACCCTCATGCGCTTCAAGTCCCAAGGTCGTTACCTGTTGATCGGGTTATTCACGGCACTCGTTATCACATTGGCGTTCATCGGCCAGTCCCAGCGTTTCTTCGAGCTGGCCTGGTTCTACCTGAACCAGACGTTTACCGGCGGGCCTGAACATTCCCTGGGGCTGGCGGACTATCGTGCGGTCATTCAGGGCAAGCCTATCGAAGGGCTGACGGACGTGTCGGCGCTTACCTTCGACCCGCAACGCCAGACCCTGTTTACCGTAACCAACAAGCATTCCGAACTGGTAGAGCTGTCACTGGACGGCACGATTCTGCGGCGCATCGCCCTGGTCGGCTTTGGCGACCCTGAAGGTGTGGAATATATTCGGCCCGGCACCTTCGTGATCAGCGACGAGCGCCATCAGCGTTTGATGTCAGTGCAGATCGACGACCATACGACATCCCTGGATGGCGCAACGGCAGGGCAGATGGTGCTGGACCTGGGTGGCCGTAGAAACCGTGGCTTCGAGGGGCTGGCCTTTGATCGTGCGCGCAATCGTCTGTACGTCGCCAACGAGCAGTCGCCGATGTCCATCTATGAAATCAGCGGCTTTCCCGCCACGGGGGATGCGCCGCCCGAGATTCATATCGTGCAGAACCCCGGTCGTGACGCAGACCTGTTCATGACCGACCTGTCGAGCCTGGATTTCGATCAACGTAATAATCACCTGCTGGCCCTGTCGGATCAGTCGCGCCTGCTGGTGGAGTTGGGTACCGATCACAAGCCGGTCGGCACATTGGTGCTGCGCAGTGGCTTTCACGGCCTGAGCCAGACCGTCCCCCAGGCCGAGGGTGTGGCGCTGGATGACGATGGCACTGTCTATCTGGTGAGTGAGCCGAATCTTTTTTATGTGTTCAGGAAGGCTGCGGGTGTCGTACAGGGTACGCAAGGCCGGACAGGGTCTTGACGACTTATCGGCAGGCGCCGCCGTGGCGTCTCTGACACCGCACTGTCGCGCAGCAAACACCTGACCGTATGACCGGCTTTAGCCGGAAGGAGGTCTTTAATGACGCTCTTCCGGCTAAAGCCGGTCCTACGGTTGAGCGGGGTTGCTGACGGGGATTCAGGCTTACCCATCAGGCAAAGGGTAAAGGCCCACGGAATGTGCCGATGGGCACCCAGTGGGTAATCAATCCTGTGTCAGGCTTCCAGTGATGCACTAACAAGGCGGGTGGCTCAACAAAGGAGGCTTGCGGCGCATCCGCTTGCAGCCTCAGGGCAATGGCGGTGGTGGTACTGGGAGCGGTGCATAGCAGGGAGCCGCCGAAGCGCAGTTGCATGGCACGGTGAATATGCCCGCACACGATTCGCTCGACCGCCGGATAGCGCTCGACCACCTGCGCCAGCCGTTGGGCATTGCGGCAGGCGTAGGTATCGATGTAGGGAATGCCGCTGAGGAACGGCGGTTGGTGCAGCATGATCAGAGTAGGGCGCTCGGGTTCCTGTGCCAGGGCTGTTTCAAGCCAATGCTGCGCCGCTTCGCTCATGTCGCCGTGATGCTCGCCGGGCACGGTGATGTCCAGGCCAATGATCCGCACCGGTCCGAGGCTTGACTCAACGAAGTGCAACGGCCCGTCGCCTGCTGCGCTTTGGGTTTGGGCGAAAGCAGATCTGAACAACGCGTGGTCGTCATGATTGCCGGGAATCAGCAGTAACGGTTGCTTGATTTTTGCCAGCAGCGCTTGCGCCATTTCATACTCGGCCGGTAGCCCTTCATCGACTATATCGCCGGTAATGATCACGACATCCGGGCAGGGGCGCAGAGCGTCAAGATGCTCGATGGCTTGCTCGCACATGGTGTTTGAGTCCACCAGGCCCTGATACAGGACGCCATGGGGTCTGATATGCAGGTCTGACAATTGGGCGATAAGCACTGTGTGTCCTCCAGTGTTTTCGGGGCATTATTGGTCTTTCAAGTCATGGCGCCTTTCGCTGGCTCAGCTTGCCACTCTATGTTCAGGAACGTTGCGATGATGAAACTTGTGCGCCGGATGAAGGCATTTTTCGCTCCCGCAGAGCGCACTGATGTATTGCTTGACGTCACCGTATCGACAGCGTCGCTTTCCGCCATGTCTCCACCGGCATGCCCTCCATTAGGGCCGTCCGCTGAACCGTTGCGCAATCGTTATATGACGTATATCGCCCAGGTTGAGAGGCTTGCCATACCCGTGGTCGATGAGGCGCTGCGAGAGACCGGGCAGCACTTGGCCAGGGATCTGCTGGCCAAGGCCGTCGATTTGGGCAGCAGCAAAGCCCATGAATTCTCCCCGGATATCTACTGGCTGGTCCAGAGCGCGACGCTCGCCTCGCTATATGCCGATGGCCCGCAATCGGATGAATTTGCCGCTTACCGCAAGCATGTTCATTACTGCAAGGACATGGCGCCGACCACGGCCCGGGTCTGGGCATTCGACCTCTACGTCATTGCCCGCCTGCCTGAAGATCCAGCGCGGGATGAGGCGCTTCTGGCACGCCTTGCGAGCTTTGTTCGAGAGCCAAACGAGCCCGTCCCTCAAGCAGCGGATATCGACGAATTGCTGCTCTACATCCCGCGTTTATATCCCGATGGCGTCGCCATCAAGACCTATGCAGTTCGTGAAGGCACCTATTGGCCGGACTACCACTCAGTGGTTGCCGATTTCTACAGTCTGCTGGCAAAGGACTGTTGGGAAGATGTGCAGTACAACCTGCATGGCGCAGCAACCATGCTGAAAAATCCGGCCTATATCGTCCAGGCCAATCTCGCGGAGATACAGAGCATGTTGACCTGGTGCACCAGAGGCGAGCGCTTTTGCGATGGGCATTGGGGGGCGATGATCGAGAAGGGGAGTGTGCTGCAGATCCTGCAGAGACTGGCGGGGTTGCGCGCACAGATGTGAGATGTCGCGCAGCAAACACGGAACCTGCAGGATATCGCAAGGAGCGAACCGTGGGAGCATTCATGCTGTATGCCCTGAAAGCGCTGCATCTGTGTCTACCGCCCACATCGCCCTGATTGCTACGGTCCCCCTCCATCGTTATTCAATGAGAGGCAGCCATGGAACTCACGGGCATTCCCTTCGGCACCAGCGACTGGTCGACCATCGAGGCCGTCCCACATCCCGGCGAGACCGGTACGGCCTTTTGGCGTACCTGCCAGTTCGGCTCGATCCGTGTGCGCATGGTCGAATACAGCCCCGGCTACCTGGCCGATCACTGGTGCTGGAAGGGCCATATCCTGCTGTGCCTCGAAGGTGAGCTGCATACCGAGTTGGAGGACGGTCGGCAGTTCGTCCTGACCGCCGGAATGAGCTATCAGGTGGGCGACAAGGCCGAAGGGCACCGGTCATTTACCGCGAGCGGCGCCAAGCTGTTTATTGTCGATTAGTCACATGGCAATGAAATCGCGCACCGCCTGAATGGTTTGCGTCGGCGCTTCCTCCATCAACCAATGTCCCGCCCCCGGAATCACCACTTCCTTCACATTGTCCGCAGCGTTGCGCATCACGATCGCCTCATTGCTGCCGAAGGATTTCTCGCCGCCCACCGCCATCACCGGCATGGTCAAGTGCTTCTGCATGACCGGCTTATTGTCGATTTCATCCTGGCGAATGCTGCGGAACTGGGCGAAGGCCGCATGCATGGCACCGGGGCGAGCGTAGAGTTTGGCGTAGTGCCTGCGCGTGCCTTCATCGATCTTGCTCGGTGTGCCGGCGAACTCATTCCAGAAGCGGTCAAGGTAGATGCGCTCACGCCCGGCCACCAGGCGCTCCATGTCCGGGCCGCCGAAGTCGAAGTGCCACAGCATCGGCGAGCGCACGATGTCGTTCCACGGCGTGATGCCCGGCACCGGCGCATCCATCACCACCAGGCGATCAGTGCGTTGCGGATAACGCGCGGCATAGGCGAACGCGACCATGGTGCCGATGTCATGGCCGATGATCACCGAGTGCTCGATCTTCAGTACGTTCAACACCTCGCGTATATCACCGGCCTGGGTCTTCTTGTCATAACCGGACTGGGGGATCGACGATAGGCCCATGCCCCGTAGGTCCGGCACCACCACCGTATGATCCCGCGCCAGATCGGCCGCCAGCGGCGCCCACATATCGCCGGTATCGCCGAAGCCGTGCAACAACACCACGGCCGGACCTTTGCCGCCGACGCGAACGTGCATCGTCGCACCGTCGACGGCGATGTCCCGGGTTTGAAAGGCCGCGGGAAAAGGCGTTACGTCAGCATGGGCCTGACCGCTCAGGGCCATTAGTGCGAGAGCGCTCAACAGATAGCGGGTCATGACGGTGACTCCAGTTGTTTAAGTAGGGGGAGGGCACGATGGAGGAGCGTAGACGCATTCCGGATGAACGGTGCACTACTTGAGCCACCGAAGGCTGCGAGCCCGGTATTTCTGCCCGACCCATTCGCAGCCATCGGCAGCTCCTGCCAAGAGCGGATGTCCATGCAGTCGTCCACTGCGACAACATCCTCATCCTCTGTTATATCTGTGCCATGGCGCCTGTAACCCGCGCGCCGCCTATCCCTGCCAGCACAGAGGCGCAGATGCTCTTACACCGCTCAACCTGGATTGAAATCGAACAATTCCTCACTCACAGCCGCACCATCGTCGTGCCCATCGGCTCCAACGAGCAGCACGGTCCCACCGGTCTGTTGGGCACCGACTGGATGTGTCCGGAAATCATTGCCCATGAGGCCCAGGCCAGCGCCGATATCCTCATCGGCCCGACCTTCAATATCGGCATGGCACAACATCATCTGGGCTTCCCCGGTACCATCTCCCTGCGCCCCTCGACCTTTATCGCCGCCATCGGTGACTGGGTTCGTTCGCTGGCAGGGCACGGTTTCGAAAAAATTCTCTTCCTCAATGGCCATGGCGGCAATATCGCCACCATTGAAGCGGCATTCTCCGAGCTGTACGCCGAAGCCAGTTTCGGCCGGCGCCCCGCAGGCTTTGCCTTGAAGCTGTGTAACTGGTGGGATCTGGAGGGCGTTAATGCCCTGGCCAACCAACAATTCCCTGTCGGCCATGGCAGCCATGCCACGCCTTCGGAAATCGCCATCACCCAATGGGCCTACCCGGAGTCGATCAAGACCGCCGACTACCAGCCGCAAATCGCCGCGACCGGTCCCATCCGCGAAGCCCTGGACTTCCGCGCACGCTTCCCTGATGGCCGTATGGGCTCCGACCCGGCTCTGGCTACGCCGGAAAAAGGCGGCGAACTGGTCAAACTGGCGGCGCAGGGGCTGGTGCGGGCGGTGGAGGCGTTCAGTCGGGAGGTGTCGCCGCAGTGAAGTCGCAGAGCCTTTGATGAAACCTAAACTGCCGCCCCGGTTGATCCAGTCGACGACCTCTGTCGTGACCGAAGGCAAGCCCGTCTTGGATCATCCACCTTACTGGCATTCGGACGATGGTTTGCATGCCCATCCGGGCCTGTCAGTGATGGGATTTATTTTTGTCGTCGTCATCGCGATCTGTTTGCCGTTTTACGCTCTGGCGTTATTGGTTATCACCGTTGCCGAGGCGCTCAAGGGGTTGCCGTTGTCCTATATGCAAACGCTGGGCAGCCCCATGTTTTTCGGGTCCATGATCGGCACCGCGTTGCTAGGCGCGGTGGCGGTTCGTTGGGCGGCGTCTGGCCCGACCGTGGCAAGGTTCAGCTTCGATGAGTCGCGACAAATCATGACCTTCACTGAGCTCCGCTCTATGCGAAAGCCCGCTGAAATCACGGTGGCCTACAGTGCAATCCAGTCGATTACCCCCTATCTGCTTTATAGCTATGCCAGGTCCGGGCACTACCAGGTGAGTTACATCGGCGCCAACGGTAAGCCGACCGAACGTCGCTTCGGCCTGGACATTCCACTTGAGCAAATGGAGTTTCATGCAACCTGGTTGCGGCGCTCCCTCGGCGAGCGCATGCAGGAGGTTATGCAACTGGATTTGTAGTGACTGGATTCAAGCAATGCATCGACGGGAGCCACGAAACGCCTGAATTGCCAAGTCGGTCTCATCCTTGTTGCCTTGTGCCGTGCCATCAGTTGCTCAACCGTCGGGCGACGGGTATTCAGGACGCCGACAAAACACTCGCGCCCGCTAAACAGGAGTTACCCGTGACGAATGACCGTTCCTGCGCCTGGCTGCTTGCCGGCCTGCTCGCCTTACCCTGGCTCGCCCATGGCGCCACCGCCACGAAAACCGAGCCTGCCGAGAGCAAATGGTCAAAGAGCTTCCATGTCTACGGTTCCACGGCGGCGGAGGGCGGCGAATGCGTTGCCGGGGACGCGACCAAGGAAGGCATGGACGGCCGCGCCTACGTCTACTTCAAAGACAGCAAGACCCGCCAGCCACGCTGGATGACCGCCATCCCGCTGGCGGACGTCGACATGTACCAGAACCGCGCTACCCATTGCTTTGCCATGGGCGGGTCGCTGTTCGTATTGGTCCAGACCGACACCAATCAGGCGACCTCCCTGTCGCAGACCCTACTGAGCGTGACGGAATTGTCCCCGGCCACCGGGAAAATAATCAGCAATCAGGACGTGGATATTCCTGGTATCGATGACGCTTATTCAGCCTGGGTGGAGAAAGGCGGCAAGGGTTTTCACGAAGAGAATGGGCAGATTCGCATTGCCGGGCAGTATTTCATGATGGAGACCCCCGAGAAGCGCATGCCGTTTAATTTTATGGTGGCGGCGCATCCAGCGAAAAAACCGTGATGGGCCTGGCTTGCATACTCTATAAGCGTGATTTCGTAATGATTAATTTCATCTGAAACATCCGCTTTGAGGAGCCTGAGTCGTGTCGGCAAATAACAACAGGGCAGCCACGCCTGATCCCGCCTGGAGAGTGTTTCTGATCTTCCTGCGCCTGGGGCTGACCTCATTCGGCGGCCCGATTGCCCATCTTGGTTACTTTCGTGAAGAGTTCGTCGTTCGGCGCCAATGGCTCAGTGAACGCAGTTATATCGATCTGGTCGCCCTCTGCCAGTTTCTTCCAGGCCCGGCAAGCAGCCAGGTCGGCATAGGCATCGGCCTGTCTCGCGCCGGATTTTCAGGCGCCGTCGCCGCCTGGGCAGGGTTCACGCTGCCTTCAGCGGTCGTCCTGATGCTGTTCGCCCAGGGGCTCTCCACTTGGGGCGAGGCTCTGCCAAACGGACTGCTGCACGGCCTCAAGATAGTCGCGGTCGCTGTTGTCGCGCAGGCGGTATGGGGCATGGCACGTAATCTTTGCACCGACGTACCGCGCGTGACCCTCACTGCGTTCTCCGCCGGTGCTGCACTCCTGTGGCCCAGTGCCGTGGTGCAGATAGGCGTGATTGGCTGCACCGCTGGCATAGGCTTGCTGCTGTTCAAGCCCGTGCACGCGAAGATTGACGAGTCTCTGCCATTCGCGATCAGCCGCAAAGCAGGTCTGATATCGCTTTTGTTGTTCTTCGGCTTACTGGCTGGCCTGCCATTGCTGATTCAGGCTGTGCCGTCTCAGGCTCTGAGCATGGTAAATGCCTTTTACCGCGCGGGCTCATTGGTGTTCGGTGGCGGTCATGTGGTGTTGCCGTTGCTTCAGTCTGCCACTGTCCCCAACGGCTGGGTGGGCAACGACACTTTTCTCGCCGGATATGGCCTGGCCCAGGCCGTGCCCGGCCCGCTTTTTACGTTCGCGGCATTTCTCGGCGCATCCATGAACGTGCCGCCTTCTGGCTGGGCCGGCGCCATGATCTGCCTCGTCGCGATTTTTGCGCCGTCATTCCTGCTGGTGATCGGCGTATTGCCATTCTGGGAAAGGCTGCGCCATAGCTTGTGCACACAAGCGGCGCTCGCCGGTGTCAACGCAGGGGTAGTGGGACTGCTTCTGGCCGCGTTGTACAACCCGGTCTGGACCAGTGCCATCGTGCAGCCACTGGACTTCGGCCTGGCCCTGATCGCCCTGGTGGCCCTGATGTTCTGGAAGGTGTCGCCCTGGGTCGTCGTGTTGGGCAGTGGCTTGTGTGGATGGCTGCTTGGCGCGTTTGTTTGAGACAAACCGTTTCGGGGCGTTGGCGCAGGCTTTTGCCTTTCACCTTCACGCCTGCAGCTCACCCGACGAATACAACGCCGTCGATACGTCTTGAGGATTACGCAGGCATGCCCGGATTTGCGGGGCCAGCGCCGCCTCAAACGGCGCGAAGGATCGGACCCGGGAGTTCTGCGCAACGCTCATGGCCTCAGCCAGATAATGCTCCGTCGCGACGCCATCGCCGGCCAGCGCCGCCTGCAGGGCATGGCAACGCGGTGCCAGTGTCGGCGAGTACCAGTCGATATCGCGATTGAGCAACGGCACATTCAATATCCCGGCGTCGCCATGGGCCATCGCCCGACAGAAATCCAGTTCACGACGCACGATGGCAATGCTTGCAGCGCAGGGACCCAGGGCCTTCGGGTTGGCGTCGAGCAAGTCTTTCAACTCGTCATCAAGGCGCAGCGCCGCATTCCAGTCACCGGTGACTTGCAAAGCCGCAAGGCGGAAGGACAGCGCCACCAACGGCATGGGCATGGGTTGTCGGGCCAGGGTTTCCATATCCGCAGCGGGCAACTGCGCCGCATCGACGCCTGACACATACAGCGCCAACAAGCGCGAATAAGCAAAATCGGCACTGTGTTCATCAGGTCTGCGCCACCAGCTCAGCAACTGCGCACCATCGCTCGGCATGCCTCTGTTGGTGGGCACCAGGTTGGCCAGCCCGATAGCCAGGTTGACTGCGGCAAACGCTAATACCACACCGCCATGGGGCCAGGCGATGACCGCGCAGGCCAGGCAAACGCCGCCAATCATCAGGTTTACCAGCGGGCCCATGGCGATAAACAACAGCTTGGCGTGGCGAACGGGCCGATCGGGCGCATTCGCCGCAAACACAAAGCCCAGCCACGACTGCCCCTTGCTCCCCTTTGTCCACCGGGCTCGAACCCCGTGGCGCAAGGCCTGAATATCGATGGCAAAGACCCTTGCCTGTAACACCGTCATCCCGCCCAGCCATGCACCCAGCCAGTGACCGGCTTCATGCAGGGCAGTGGCAAGGAAGCCCAGCACGATCACTCCCAGAATGGTGGAAAAGGGCTGCGCACCCATGTCAAACGACATGCCCAAGGTAAAGCCCGCGATGAAAAAGCCCGCAAAGCTCAAGGCAATCTGCAACGCGCGCATTAGAAAACTGAATAGTACCGAGCGGATCTTCATAGTGTTTTTACGGGCTGGCCTTGATACGCCGCCTGCAACTGACTCGCCCACTGGGACAAGGCCGGAAAAGCAAACAGGCTCAGCAGGCATAGCTGAGCGACAAGAGGTATGCTGGTTAACATGGCGAGCCCATTCAGGGGGTTCCTGGTTATAAAAAAGTTTCTCAGCAAATCCTCCGGCTTTTCCTGGGACACTGTCAAACCCCGAAAAACCGCTGTGTGAACAACGCGACGTTTCAGAAAAATTTGATCAGATCGGGACACTTTCTCCCTGACACTGAGGTTTGAATGCCCCAATTAAAGACCGGAGGCTTCGCAACTTCACTGCCAATACACTTCAGGTTCTATTGGCCAGCGACAGGGATTGTTGGCGTCCCGCTCCCCGCCTTGGGGTTGGGCTGCTCCAGTTCCGAAGCAAGGACTCGAGACCTTTATGAAACTGACGAAAATCATCTGTTCCTTTGCACTTTGTGCCCTGTCACTCATAGCTTTTGCTGCCAGCAAAGACGATGACCCGCTGCGCAACGTCGACCTGGCCCGTGCCTACATCGCCGCCCGTGCCCCCACCGCGAAACTCGACTGCCACAAGAACGCATACAATTACCCCGAATGCACCGCCGACGGCTACGAAATCGGCGGCTACGGCTGCGACAGCGACGGTTTTTACGCAGGCGTCTACGCCGAGGAAGGCGTCACCCTTGCCGACAACATCAACCTGGACCTGACCCAACCCATCGCCCACCTGTCCAAAGGGCAGTTCGTCTGCATTCAGGTCGTCGGCAAAAAAGAAGAAACCCTGCGCTACTACATCCAGGCCGTACCGGTCGCCACCTTGGAAAACTGCAAATACATCGCTATTTGCACTGACTACGGCGAACGCCCCGTGCAATGGTTCAAACCCGTCACTGGTAAACCCTGCACCCGAGTGGGTACAAACTTCACCGGCCGGGGCTACACCTATACCGGCGACTGCGCGGCGGGGTGGGTGGGCAAGGAAGCACTGGATGAGTTTTCCATGGGGCTGAAACCGAAGTGATCAGGTTTACGCGGTGGTCGAGGGCTTGCCTTGGCGGGAGAACGGGCGTGGACGTGTATCGGCAAGTTGATCAATCCGCTTCACAAACCGAACCCAATACGCCGACATTTGAAATGCCGATGCAGGGCAGTGAGCTTCATTCCACTTCGCCTGACGGGCGCTACTGCGTGCGAGTAATTCCCTGGGAGGCACGTAATACGCTTTGGGTGTATTCGCCCTGCATTGTTGATACGCGGCTGGGGATGTGTGTTTTTCGCTTTACCGATGCATGTTGGTCGGTGGATCGGTCGGTTTGGCTGAGCGATACGCTGGTGCAGCTTGAGTTGCGCAAATTTCCGGGGAACAGGGCGGGGGGCGGGGTGGTGGTTGATTGTGAGCGGGGCGTTGCGTACGGGGATGAAGGGAAAAGTGTTGCGTTATCGCAGCTGGAGAGTGAGCTTGAAACAAGGAGCAAGCATGGACATGCAAACCCAACATGATCGCCTGGAAGGCTCCTGCCATTGTGGAAAAGTACGTCTTGCGCTTGCCCATCCGCCCGTACACGCCATCAAATGCAATTGTTCGATCTGCATCAGGCTGGGTGCGCTTTGGGCTCATTACGACGCGGCAAGCGTAGACATTGTCGGGCACCCGGAACACACCGCCTCATACGTCTGGGGTAAGGAAACCCTAAGGACGATCCGCTGCAGCGCCTGCGGCTGCGTTACCCATTGGGAGGCGATTTCGCCCGAGGCGGGTGTCGACATTGGCGTGAACATCAACAACTTTGGTCAAGCGCTGATCCGGGCAACCCCCGTGCGGTTGTTTGACGGGGCCGATAGCTGGGCATATCTGGACTAAGTCTCCACAGAGTGCGGGGCTCAGTGCGCGTGGCCCCGCCACTGAGCTCTCAAACCTTGCGCAACTACACCGCTCAATCGACCCTCAGCACAATCTTCCCGCGAATATGCCCCCGTGCCGCGCGCTCATGGGCTTTAGCGGCATCCGCCAGCGCAAAGCTACTGTCGATCACCACGCGTAACGTCCCCGCATCGAGCAAACGGCCGACCTCTGCCAGCTGTGCGCCGTTGGAACGCACCTGAGTCGCCGACACCGTAACGCCCAACTGCGCCGCTTCCTCGGCACCGGAAAAGCCCAAGGGAAAGATCGGGAACAACGCGCCGCCGCGTTTGAGCGTGCGCAAAAAGCGCCGCGTATTCGGCCCGCCCACGGCATCAATGACCAGGTCAATATCGCGCACCACCTCTTCGGCAGCCGTCTGGGTGTAGTCGATAAACTCATCGGCACCCAGCTCGCGCAAGAACGCCTCGTGCTCAGCCGAAGCCACCGCAATCACCCGCGCTCCCCGCCATTTTGCGATTTGCACCACCAGATGCCCCACGCCGCCTGCGGCGCCATTGACCAGTACCGTCTTGCCTTGCAAGGGCACCGGTTGGTGCATTGAGGGTTGCAGCGGGTTCGGTTCGTCATGGCCCAGTTCGATCATGAATTGCCATGCCGTCAGCAACGACATGGGCGCAGCGGCGGCATGTTGGTGATCGATGCCTGGCGGCTTGAGCGCGAGTTCCGTGGCGGGCACGGTGACGTACTCGGCATAGGCTTTACTCGGCCCGAAGCTGGGGAAACGGACCATCGCATACACCTCGTCACCGACGCTGAAACCGCTGACATCATCGGCCAACGCTTCGACCACGCCCGAGATATCCGTGCCGAGGATGACGGGGAAGGGCACCTGAGGCTGCCATTCAGGCGGCAGCATCTTGTAGCCGTCGCGCAGATACCAGTCAGGAGGATTGACCCCGACCGCGCGCACCCGGACCAGCACTTCACCGGGCCGGATCTCGGGCAGCGGTGCGTCCTCGTAACGCAGCACCTCAGGACCGCCAAATTCATGTTGTCGCACTGCTTTCATTGTCTTGCCGACCATTGCTTTCTCCCTATCCAGGCATCGGATATGATTAACGGAACATGGCTCCGAATATACGGATCAGTGTTCCGATTAGTCAAGAAGGCCTTTATGAGAGCTGACGCGCAGAAAAACTACGCCCACATCCTGACCGTCGCCCGTGAGGTATTCACCGAGCAGGGTGCCGAGGCCTCAATCCGCGATGTCGCGCGCAAAGCCGACGTCGGCCTGGGCACGCTGTACCGCCACTTTCCGAGCCGTGAAGCCTTGTTCGAAGCCTTGCTGCGCAGCAGCTTCAATACCCTGCAGATGCGCGCCGAAGAGCTACAAAGCATGGAGCCGGCCGATCAGGCACTGGTGACCTGGCTGCGGGAAATCGTCGAAATCGCCTGCAGCCTGCGCGGCGTCATCGCTGCCATGGTCGCCGCCATCGAAGAACCCGACTCGGCACTGCATGCGTCGTGCGTCACCATGAAAGCGTCCGGCACACGACTGCTGGAACGCGCCCAGGCGCAAGGGCTGGCGCGCAGTGATATGGATGGGGCGGATCTGTTTGCGTTGGTGGGGGCGTTGACGTGGATACAGGATCAGCCAGCGTTGGTCGGGCGGGGTGAGCGGTTGTTCGGGATTATTTCGGGGGCGATTTTGGTGGGGCGGGCGTAGGTGCGCGGTGATTGCTGAAGAGCCGTCCTGTACCGTTTAACAGGGGCGCTATCGAGGGCGCCCGCTATCGTCCCCAACCTGACAATCAAACCTGCTCTCAGGCCCTATTGTACGTCCGTAGTCTGGCTGCCAATTGCGAGGGCGGCGTCAGGATGGCCAAGGCCACCGCCACGATCAAGAGCGCTGGCACGTCACCTGCCAAGTGCCCCATTTGCCCCGGCCGGGTGACCGCCTGGACGGCCATGATTCCTCCGTGTACGGCGCTAGACCATACGGTGAACCAGATCAGGCTCAGATTGGCTAACGGATCCCGTGCGGCCAGGATCAAGAACACGCCAAGTGTGGCGTAGATGCCAACGATCATCATCGGATAGTCCGAGTGACCAACGTGCCAGGCCCAGCCGGACGGCCAGAACAACATGAGTGGGTAGAGCGCAAGGCACGCGAGGCCAGCCGAAATCAGAACGACGCGCAAATACCTGAGGCGATCGACTACCGTCATGGCGGACTCCTCTTTGGGCTTGACTCTAAATTGGCCCTTCACGGGCTGGGTGGGAAATATCCTGGTCCAGGCCGGGCATTATGACAGTCAGGTGACTGCTGACGGGGTTTATGCACCATGCGCAAATCCCGGTCTGTTCAATCAGTTCCAGCATTAGGCCAAGCATAGCTTCATATTTACTATTGCTGCGTCAACGGACTGCTTGCGACCCAATGCAGGCGGTCAGCACTGGTACCAGTACGGGAAGTAGTTGTTTGAGAGTGTGCAAGGCAACGGCATCCCCTGACGGGGAACTCAACCAGCTTGCCTCCGGGTATTGAGATACAGAAACCCTCGCCGGGAGCCCGAATGGTCGGTGCTATGGGTTGCTTAAAAGGTTGATTGCCTTAACCGATTTACCAAAACCGCATCACTCATTCCTTCAGGGCGGACCGGGCTCATCCGGAGCGCGCGCTGTCGCTATCAACAAGACCAGCGAAGCGTGCCAAACCAGCAGGTACAATCCCCTGTCACTGACAACCCGGAGCCTGCGCCTTTAATGTCGTTGTTCAATCGTTTGACTGCATTTTCAACCCAGAGCGGCAGGGCGGTCGGCCTTGTCTGGGCGACTTCGCGCCCCTTGTTCGGCGGCTTGATCGTGGCGACGCTGATCGCCGGCATTTTGCCCGCGCTCGCCGCCTGGATCGGCCAGCGGATCGTCGATGCGGTGGTTCAGGCGATGCAGATCCATGGGAATGGCAGCCAGGCGCCCGTATGGCCTGTCCTGCGTTACGTGTTGGCCGAGGCGGGCGTATTGGCGTTGCTGGCCGCAGCGCAACGGGCGCTTTCCATGCAACAAGCGCTATTGCGGGTGCAGCTGGGGCAGAAGGTCAACCTGATGATCCTGGAAAAGGCCCAGACCCTTTCGCTGCTGCAATTCGAGGACTCGGCCTTTTACGACAAGTTGGTGCGCGTGCGCCGCGATGCATCGACCCGGCCACTGGGCCTCGTCACAAAAGGCCTGGGGCTTACGCAAAACCTTATCTCGCTTGTCAGTTTTGCGGTTCTGCTGGTGCATTTTTCCCCTTGGGCGCTGCTGATCCTGGTGCTCGGCGCGCTGCCGGTGTTCTTCGCCGAGACGCATTTTTCCGGTAATGCCTTCCGCCTGTTTCAGCGTCGCGCCCCGGAAACCCGCCATCAAAATTACCTGGAAGCATTGCTGTCCCATGAGGCGCACACCAAGGAAGTGAAGCTTTTCGGCATGGCGCCGTTGTTGCTGCAACGCTATCGCGACAATTTCATGCGCCTGTACGCCGAAGACCGTCGGCTCACCGTGCGACGCGACGCCTGGGGCTTTGCCCTCGGGCTATTGGGCACTGCCGCGTTCTACCTGGCCTACGCCTGGGTGGTACTGGACACCGTGCGTGGCCAGACCACACTGGGGCAGATGACTATGTACCTGGTGCTGTTCAAGCAAGGCCAGGTCGCCATTACCGCCAGCCTCAGCGCGATTGCCGGTTTGTACGAGGACGGCCTGTACCTGTCTGATCTCTACGAATACCTTGAGGTGCCGGTGGCACCTGAACGCGGCACGCTGAAGGCCGGTGCACGCCCAGGCGACGGCCTGCGCTGCGAGCGCTTGGGGTTCCGCTACCCGGGTGCCGCGCACCCCACGCTCAGCGACATCAGCCTGCACCTGACGCATGGGATGAGCCTGGCCCTGGTGGGCGAAAACGGCTCGGGTAAAACCACATTGATCAAACTGCTTACCCGACTCTATACGCCTGACGAAGGCCGAATCCTGCTGGACGGCAGCGATTTGCAGGACTGGGACGAACAGGCCTTGCACCAGCGCATCGGGGTGATCTTTCAGGACTACATTCGTTACCAGATGACGGTCGGCGAAAACCTTGGGGTGGGTGACGTCGACGCTTTCGATGATCAGGACCGCTGGCGCGATGCGGCCACTCAAGGGATCGCTGCCGAATTCATCGAACGCTTGAGCAACGGTTATCACACGCAGTTGGGGCGCTGGTTCTCCGGTGGGCAGGAACTGTCTGGTGGGCAATGGCAAAAGTTAGCGCTGTCGCGGGCCTACATGCGCCGTGAGGCCGATCTGCTGATTTTGGACGAACCGACGGCCGCCCTCGACGCTGCGGCGGAGGCTGCCGTATTCGAGCACTTCCGCGAGTACGCCAAGGGGCGCATGACGTTGCTGATTTCCCATCGATTCTCCAGCGTGCGCAACGCTGATCACATCATCGTGCTGGATCAGGGCCGGATTCTGGAACAAGGCACCCACGTGCAACTGATGGCTGGCGGCGGGCGCTATGCCAGCCTGTTCGACATCCAGGCGCGCGGGTATCGGTAACCGCCCCCGACCAAGCACTGACGAGGCAACGCTCGTTTAGTCTTCCAGGTAGTAATGGTTGAACAAACCGGCGGCCTGTAGGCCGATCAACAATCCATTTTTTAAACGCCGAGATTTCGTTACCGACTACAGGGCAGTCCTATTTCTCTGCTTCCAGATTGAACGCCGGCTTTATCTGGAAGCACCGTCAAAATCCGTCGTCTTTAAAAACGCCACGAACGCCCGTAGCGCTGCCGATTGGTGGCGGCGACTTGGAAAATAGAGGTAAACGGCTTCCAGGGGGCAAGACCATGCGGGAAGGACCCGTGACAGCCTTCCCGATGCCATAAGGTTGGACACATACGCGGCAGGCGCGTTAACAATCCCCAATCCCCGCAGCGTCAGCTCGATTTGCGATGCCAGGTCGTGGACAACCATGGATGTCGGCGGGACGATTTGTACCACCTTGCTCGCAGATTCCAGCGTCCAGGGGATGATCAAACCATCGATCTGACTGCGGCATATGATGGCGCGGTGATTGAGCAGATCGTCGGGATGCTCGATCACTTGGTCGCGAAGATATGCAGGGGATGAGACGAGCACCGCTTGCGACTTGGGCGCAATGGGCAGCGCCACCATATCCTTCTCAATGCAGTTGCCGTAGCGTAAACCTGCGTCATAGCCTTGTTTAACGATGTCGATGAGCCGTGCTTCAACGGCAATTTCAAGTTCAATATCGGGGTAGATATTCTGAAACGCCTGCAACGCTGGCGCGATGAATAACTCAAACGGCGCGCGTGGCATCGTCAGCCGCAAAGGGCCGGTGGGTCGTCCTGCCCGACCCGATACCTCTTCTGCCGCCTGCCGCAACTGCGAGAGAGCAGGGCCCGTCGCGAGCAAATAGTCGTTGCCGACATCTGTCAGGCTAAGGCTCCGCGTGGAGCGGCGAAAGAGCGACGTACCGAGTCGCTCTTCAAGAGCGCTGATCGCCTGGCTAACGGCTGATGGTGAAATGCCCAGTTGCCTCGCAGCCTCGGAAAAACTGCCGGCTTCTGCGACGGCCACGAACATGGCCACACCTTCGGTACTGTCCTTCTGTCGCATTTAAGACCTTTAAGTTTTACTTCAAGCGTCATGCTCGATTATGGGACTAATAGCGATGATTCGCTCATCATAAGATGTCTTTCCAATGAACCAAGACATTAAAAAATGGACACTGACCTTATCGCCATTGCACCGGAACCCACGTCGACAGCGCTATCGTTCAGTCGGCGGTCTGTACTTATCAATATGAGCGCAGCCGCTGTGCTGATGTCCGGCGGCAAAGCCTGGGGGGCTCTGTTGTCCACATCCACGTTGACCTCGCGCATGTTCAGCACCCCTCGCCATACGACGCATTATCTGGATTCCGGGCCAGCCGACGGGCCGCTGATGATGTTCCTGCATGGTTGGCCGGAGCTTGGCCTGGTCTGGCGCGCGCAGATGCAAGCGTTCGCGGCAAAAGGCTGGCACTGCGTTGCCCCGGATATGCGCGGCTATGGCAGTTCTTCCGCGCCAGAATCCACCCGTGAATACACAATGGAAAAAATCGTGGCGGACATGGCCGAACTTCATGACCATCTCGGCGGCAAGCCCGCCATCTGGGTTGGCCACGACTGGGGCAGTGTGGTGGCGGGTGAGTTGGTGGCTCACGAACCGCAGCGCAGTCGCGGCGCGGTGCTGATCTCCGTGCCGTATTTCCCTGACACCAACGCGTTACCGACGCTGGTTCCATTGGTTGATCGGGCGATCTATCCCGCCAACCACTTTCCGGATGGTCAATGGGACTATTACCGCTACTACAACACGCACTTCGCGTCGGCCGTCGCTGACCTGGACGCGGACAAAGCGGCGTCGCTGGCCTCGATCTATCGACGAGGTGACCCGGCGAGTATTGGCAAGGTCGCGTCGAATGCCGAAGTGACCAGCAAAGGGGGGCGGTTCGGCGCCAGTCATCGTGCCCCGCCTACCCAGCCTGATCCGGCGCTCTGGCCTGCACCGGACTTCTCGGTACTGGTGCAGGCATTCGAGGCGCGAGGCTTCCGTACTCCCTGCGCATGGTATCTAAACGATGATGCCAACATCGCTTACGCTCACCGAGCGCCTGATGGCGGCAGGCTGTCATTGCCCGTGCTATTTGTGAACGGCGACTACGACCAGATGAACAACATCAAGGGCAATCGGTTGGGCGATCCGATGCGGGCGGCTTGTGCAGACCTCACCATTACGAGCCTGCCAGGCGCGCATTGGCTGCCTGTGGAGTGCAAGTCAGAACTCGTGGTTGCCATTGATAGCTGGCTTCAAAGTAAAAAGCTTTGATGCCCTGGCGTAGCCCCAATCGTCTTTATTTACGCGTTCATATCAGTCGATGTTCGGCGTCTCAACAGGCTTGCAACGAAGCATACCGATCGTAGCCGCGCAATTTGGCAGACCTCATACAAACAGACTGCGTTCCTGCTCGAACATATCGGCCACTTCATCGGCAACCACACGGATGGAGGCGTCCTTACGGTCGCGGCTGCGGGTGAGTAGATACACTTCCCGGCTGGAGGGCACTACACCCAGATCGCATACCCGCAATATTGGATCAGTGCGGCCAATGTAGTGGGGAATCAAGGCGAGTCCGATACCTGATCGGGCCGCCATGGCATGCAGAGCCTGGTCCTTGGCGCGAAAGGCTACGCGAGCACGGGGGAAGTGCCGGGCCGTCCATTTCTCTTGGGACAGGTAAGCATCGGCTTCGTTAAAGCCAATCAGAACCAGATTGCCCCCCGCTTCAACCGACCGGCAGGCCTCCTCCGTCCCGTAGAAACCGTATCCGACAGTGGCCAGCGGACGCGCGATAATATCGCCGTCCTTGGGTCTGTCGAAACGGATGGCAATATCCGCTTCGTGTCTGTCAAGGCTGACGGAACGCAGCGCAGGGGACAGGTCGATATCCAGCTTGGGATAACGGGCTGTCAATGCCGGAAGGCGCGTTATAAGAAAGCCGCCAGCTAAGCCGGGCGATGAACTGATCCGTATAAGACCTGCAGGTTTGCCGTCCTGCAGGCCTCGGCTAAGGATCTGCGCAGCTTGCTCCATGTCACTGGCAGCCTCAAGCGCGTGCGTACCGGCCAACGTCAGGGCATAGCCGTCCGGGCGGCGCTCGACAAGCTTCTCTCCGAGGCTGTCCTCCAGTGAGTGAAGCCGCCGCGCGATTGTCGCGTGGTTGACGGAGAGCATTCTGGCGGCGGCGGACAAGCTTCCGTGCCGGGCCAGCGCCAAAAAAATTCTGACATCCTGCCAATCGAGGTCTGTGCGTTTTTGATCAGTCATTGATCGAAGATAGGGAATTTTCGATCATCTGACAACGCTTTATCTTTCGCTCACCAAACGAGCATGAAGGAGTAAAGCGATGTCAGACATCAAGAAAGTTGCGATCGTCACCGGCGCCTCACAGGGGATGGGTGAAGCTATCGTGAACGCCTATCGGGCCAGGGGTTACGGAGTCGTCGCCACGTCGCGTTCGATCCAGCAATCCACCGACCCGGACCTGATCACTGTTGCGGGTGACATTGGCGATCCCGAGACGAGCAAACGGCTGGCAGCAGCGGCGCTCGAGCGGTTTGGCCGTATCGACACGCTGGTGAACAACGCAGGCATTTTCATCGGCAAGGCGTTTACGGACTACACAGAAGAAGATTACCGCTTGAAGTTGAAGACTAATCTCGACGGTTTCTTCTTTGCCACCCAGGCGGTCATTCCGGTGATGCTGGAGCAAGGCAGCGGCCATGTCGTGCAGATCACCGCCTCTACGGCGGAGTTTGCCAGTTCTCGTTCGCCCGCCTTCATTGCCATGTTGACGAAAGGCGGTATGAACTCCGCCACCAAGAGCCTGGCGATCGAATATGCCACCCGCGGCATTCGCGTGAACGCCGTTGCTCCCGGCGTCATTCGCACGCCGATGCACAACCCGGAAATTGTTGAGCAGTTGGCAGCCTTTCACCCCATGAATAAGCTGGGCGAAGTCGAGGATATCGTGCGCGCGGTTCTCTACCTTGAGGATGCCGCCTTCTCGACCGGTGAAATCCTGCACGTCGACGGCGGCCTGATCGCCGGCCGTTGATTCCCTCAGAGGAGAGCGCCCTCGGCGCTCCCCGTCGCCCTTGGATAATATCTATGCCAATCGTAAACATCCTTGTCACCCGTGAAGGCACCACACCGGGAAGCCAGCATTCCCGGTCAGCGTTTGACTGACCAGGCATCCGGATTCACCAGATTTGCCGGCCGCTCACCATTCAAGGCGCTGAGCAGATTGTCCACCGCACAACGTGCCATCGCCTCACGGGTCTCGAACGTTGCCGAGCCCATGTGCGGGGTGGCGACCACATTATCCAACTGCAACAGCGCAGACCCTTTATCCAAAGGTTCATGCTCAAACACATCCAGACCCGCCGCGCGAATCCGTTGATGACTCAACGCATCAATCAGTGCCTGTTCGTCCACAATCTTGCCACGGGCAATGTTGATGAAGATCGTCTCCGGGCGCATCAGCGCAAATTGCTCGGCGCCGATCAGGCCCTCGGTTTCTGCCGTCAGCGGTAATGTCAGGCAGACAAAGTCCGCCTCTTTGAGCAAGTCCTGAAGGCTTCGATACTCGGCATTGAAGCGGGCCTCAACGGCAGGCTTGGGCGAGTGGCTGTGATAGAGGATCGGCATGCCGAAGCCGAAATGGCCGCGCTGGGCCAGGGCTTCGCCAATTCTGCCCATGCCGATGATGCCCAGCTTTTTGCCGTGAACATCACTGCCAAAATGCGCAGGCCCGATGTTTTGCGTCCATTGACCGCTGCGTACCAGGTTTGCAAGCTCAACCACACGCCGCGCAGTGGCCATGATCAAGGCAAAGCCGGTATCGGCAGTAGTTTCGGTCAGGACATCCGGGGTATTGCTCAGCAGGATGCCGCGCTTTGTCAGGTAATCAATGTCGTAGTTATCGACGCCCACCGAGACGCTTGAAACCACTTTGAGCCTGGGCGCCAGATCCAGCAACGCGGCATCAAGCTTCAGGCTCGCGCCGAGCAAGCCATCGGCCTTGTGCAAGGCATCACGCAGGCAAGCCAGGCCATCGTCGGATTTGGGGTCATCAATCAACGTGACCTCAGCGTGCGCCTGCAAACGTTGCATCAGCGGTGCCGAGAGTTTTTTGTACAGCACTACATGGTTGTTCATAGGTCGATTCCAGTCAGGAGTGCGCAGGGGCACGACGAACACTCGGATCATCCTGCAAGGGCTGCGGTTTATTGTCCGGCTTGAGCAGCAGCGTCAGCACCACCGAGACCAACAAAGCCCCGCTCATGAACAGATACGACGCACTCAGTGAACCGGTGACCCCATTGAGGTAGCCCACCAGGTAGGAGCCGGCAAACGAGCCCAGTGCGCCCAGGCTATTGATAAGCGCCATGGCCCCACCCGCGACGTTGGCCGGCAGAATTTCCGGCACGATGGCAAAGAACGGACCATAGGGTGCATACATACACGCGCCCGCGACCACCAGCAGTGAATACGACCACCAGAAATGCTCGGTACCCAACGCATATGAGCCATAAAACGCCACGGCAGCCAACAAGAGTGGCGGCCAGACGAACGCCTTGCGTTTTTGCAATTTGTCCGACGCCCAAGACACCAGGATCATGCCGATAACGGCCGCCAGATAAGGCAACGCCGAAAGCCAGCCGGCCTCAACCATATCCATTTGCATGCCTTTTTTAATGATGGTCGGCAGCCACAGCACAAAGCCGTACACACCGATACTCCAGCAAAAGTATTGCGCGGCCAGCAACAGCACCTTTGGCGAGCGGAACGCTTCGGCATAATTTTTTACCGGCTTGATGCCAACCTGCTCGGCGTCCAGTCGGGTCTGCAACTCATCCTTCTCTTCAGCCGTCAGCCACTTGGCCCCGGCCGGACGTTCGTCCACCAACCGCCACCAGATAAATGCCCAGATCACTGCTGGCAAACCTTCTACGATGAACATCCAGCGCCAGCTGAAATGCGCTACCAGGTAACCCGACACCACTGACATCCACAGCATGGTCGTTGGGTTGCCCAGGATCAGCACAGTGTTGGCCCGTGAGCGTTCGGCTCGTGTGAACCAATAGCAGAGGTATACCAGCATGGCCGGCATCACGGCGGCCTCGACCACGCCAAGCATGAAGCGGATACCGATCAACATATAGGCGTTGGAGACCACACCGGTCAGGGTGGCCAGGCCGCCCCACAGAATCAGGCTGACAAAAATCAGCTTTTTCACGCTTTTCTTTTGCGCGTAGATCGCCCCCGGCACCTGAAAAAAGAAGTAACCGAGAAAGAACAACGCCCCGAGCAATGAGGACATGCCGGGGGTGATGTGCAGGTCCTCGGCCATGCCCGACGCCGCCGCGAAACCGTAGTTGGCGCGGTCCAGGTAAGCCAGGCTGTAAGTGATGAATACGATGGGCATGATCAGCAGCCAGCGGCGTTTGAGGCCGCCAGGCCGGGTGGTATCGAGTAGCTTTGCCATGTCAGGCTCCAGTGTTGTTATTGTTGAGCAGGTGGTGAATGACGCAGCCCCCCAAACGGGTCAGGCGGTTTGTGTCTGTGACATTTGCGCAAGCTGCGCCGCCTGCAAGGCAGCACGGGTGGGCAGCCCTTCCATATCGCCCCGGCTTTGCACCGCCAGGCTGCCAATCCAGTTACCCCGCGCGGTAGCCTGTGCAAATCCGAGATTTTCCAGTAGCGCGCTGATCACACCGACGGCAAAACCATCTCCTGCGCCCACCGTGTCTACGACATGCGCCACAGGCTGGCCGGGCACGAAAGCCTCAGCCAATTCAGTGCGGTAATACGCGCCACTGGCGCCGAGTTTGATCACCACGGCTTCAACCCCTTTGTCCAGATAGAACCGGGCAATGTCCGCCGGCGTGTCAAAACCCGTCAGCAACTGGCCTTCGGCCAAGCCCGGCATCACCCAATGGGCCAGGCTGGCAAGGTGATTGATCTCGCGGATCATGGTTGCCTTACTCGACCACAGCGATGGCCTCAGATTAGGATCGAACGACACGCTGCGCCCGGCCTCACGCATCTGCCCCATCAGCTCGCGGGACAACGCACGGCAGCTGTCGGAAAGAGCAGCCGGAATACCGGTGGCGTGCAGATGGCGTGCCTTGAGCAGCCTGGGGACAATGTCATCGACGCAGAGATGGCTGGCCGCCGAGCCGCGGCGGAAGTATTCGACGACCGGATCCGCGCCTCCAAGCTCCAGTGATTTGAACTGAAAACCGGTGGGATGGCGCGAATCGACGGTCACGTGCTGACAGTCCACGCCTTCCTGCCGAAGACTGTCAGTGACGAATCGCCCCATGGAGTCGTTGCCGACCCGGCTCAGCCACGCCACGTTGAAACCCAGCCGGGACAAACCGATAGCGACGTTACTGTCGGCCCCGGCGATTCGTTTTTCGTAATGACGTACTTGCGCCAGATCACCGGGTTGCTCGGCGACTAGCATGGTCATGGTTTCGCCGAACGAAAGGATATCGATATCAGACATGACTGGCCTCCCCGGCACTGTGAACGGGCGGTAGAGGGCCGAGGCAGGCGAGGAGTGCGACCTGTTCTCGCGTCACGCCAAGCAGGTCATCACCTTGTAGCGGGTATTCCACAGCACGGGGCAAGCCTTGCGCGAAGTGCTCGAACAGCCGTTCCCAGAGTTGCAGGTCGGCCTGTTCAGGTGGCAAAGCGATCAATTTGCCAGCCGGGTTACGGCGGACGGCTTTGCAATGGACGTACTCGACATAACGCCCCAGTTGCTGCGCAGCGCCCATCACGGATTGTTCCTGCCAGAGCCAGTTACCAATATCGAACGTCATGCCGAGGGGCAATTGAAGCCTCTGTACCGCGCTGAAAAAAGCCACGAGTGGCTCGATTCGACCGCCTTGCGAGGTTTGGTCGTTTTCCACCAACAGACGAACATCGTGGCGCGCCAGGTGTTCCGCCAACTGCGCAATATCACAGCGCTCGGAAAAATACCCCAGCGACACCTTGAGCCATGCTGCGCCACAGGCGATGGCACGATTGAGGGTAGGTTCCAGCTCAGGATTGACCTGAGTCTGCCCTTGCAGCCACAGCTCGAGTGGCGCCGAGTACAAACATTGCAGACCCTGTGCAGCGATCTGCTCGGCCATTGCGTAAAGATCCTCATCGAGAAGCAGTTCTTCGCGCACCTCGATTCGCGTCACACCCGCCTCGCCCAACAGCGGAATAAAACTGGCCTGACCTCGCTCACGAACCAGGTCGGCACCAAAGGCACCCAAGCTAATGGCAACGGGGTATTGATTCATTATTGTTGTCCTCTGAAACCGGTTTCATTTTTATTTGAATGGGCACAATTACAAAAGTTCGCGTAAATCCCAGCGGTAGACCTGCGGTATTAAGGGGGAGGGCGTCAGCGGCCTGGGCGTGTAGAACCGCGCACGATCAGCTGTGCAGCAAAGTCGTAGGTTCGCGCCGGCGCCTGATCGCCCGCCAGACGCTTGAGCAGACACTCAAACGCCGTGACGCCTATCTCATGAGTGGGCTGAGCGAGTGAGGTGATGCCGCTGCCTACCAGCGGGTACCAATCCAGCTCATCGAGGGCGATCAGCCCCACCTCGTCAAACAACGGGCAGCCAAGCTCATGCAGCCGACGTGTGGTAATCAGCGTCGCCACACCATTACCTGTGAAGATTGCCTTGGGCCCGGGGCCGCTGGCAGCCAGGAATGCCTGCAGCCGCCGCCCCAGCTTGTCACTGGTTTCACAGACCTGCCCAAGCATGTCCGAACGCAGAGCTATTTGCGCCATGAACGCCTCGATGCGCTCGATCCGCGAGCTGGTGCCATCCTGCGGTTCAGTCACCAGCAGAATGTCGCGATAACCCGAGATGTACAGATGATCGAGGGCTTGCCTGACAGTAGCGGTGTTGTCCAGCCCGACCAAATCGCTGTGCAATTCATCGACCTTACGATCGACCAGAACCATTGGTAGTTCGTTGTGCAGTTCGCGCAGTTCATCCAGGTGATGGCCGAGCGTGTTCACGATCAGCCCTTCGATGTTGTAAGAACGCAACGCCGCCAGATGCAGGCGCTCCTGCTCATCGTCGCGGTCAGTGTTGCACACCACCAGGCTGTAGCCGTGTTTGCGGCACGCGGTTTCTACGCCATGCATGACGGCAACGGAATAAGGATTGCGGATGTCGGCCATCAGCATGCCGATCAGGCGAGTACGCCCGCGCTTGAGCCCTCGCGCCATTTGATTGGGGCGATAACCGAGCGTCTCGATAGCCTGTTCGATACGCCGGGCAATGGCGACAGACAGCAGTTGACGGTCATCACCGATAAAACGGGAGACGCTGGCCTTGGATACACCCGCCAGATCAGCGACGTCATTCATGGTCACGCGTGCACGTGAAGGTGTGGGAAAGCTGGTCACGGCCTGGTCCTTTTTGGTCTTGTCTGCAGGCTTGTACGGATAGAGCATTGCTGCCCTGAAACCGGTTTCAGGAAACACCAAAGCTCGCCTATCGTCAATGCAGAATCGGATAAAAGGATGGATCAGAGGCTGAGTGTGGCCGTTGATTCGAAATTAATCGGCCTGCCAAAAGTCTCACTGGCTCAGGGATTTGCTGGCCCGGCCCATCCATGAGTGGGCTTCTTGTTCGCCTCGCACCGTGCGTCGGCGCGTTAGCGTGCAGGTCGTCTGCGCATCAGCGTCAATAGGCGGTCAGAACAGGCAGAAATCGGCCAGAAGCAGACACGGACGACGACGCTTGCCCCGATACCGACCATAGACACACTGCCAACGGCTTCGTAACATCGAGGCTGGTCTTGTCGCTTTTCCCCCCTCTACCTATGCCGTGTTTCTAGCAGTCGACTCAACTGGCTCTGGGGGTACGCGTGGACAAAGGATGGCACGCAACACAAGTGGCGGAAAACGTCACCCCACATGTGTCGCCTACTTATAGCTGGGCCGCACAATTAGCAGGGAGCAACGTCAATGATGACGCCGTACGCTAAGCATACATTTGGCGAAGAGGTTGATCGAAAGCTGAGAAGCCGGCTCGGTTGGCTAACCGCAGGTGTTGCATCTTCGATTACTTGGCCATCACACGACGTCTGCGTTGAGTACGCCGGAGATGAATACTTTCTACGAGGCTCAGAAAGGGATGGAAAGCCGTCTCCACCCGGGATAACTATTGCCTGCGTAAGAGATAATCCAGATGATGCCATCTCAAAGATATACCGATTCACCTCTGTACTTAGCTGGTATCTCGGCGGGTATGTGGATGTATCTGGGTATGTGTGGGGAACGCATCCATGCCTGTATGGAGATCCTCAAACTGTATATTCATCTTTGGGGATTTTCGGCAAGAAATCATTCAGCTGTAATCACATGCCTATCATAGGGTGTGAAAGTGCACGTAGGGCATTATCCTTTTGGAGAGAAGGGCAGAGACTTCGGGGGGGGCACGCGAGCTACGCTTTCCTTAGTTTCTATAAGGTCGTTGAGTCCCAATTCTCCAATGCCAAGAGAAAAGTTGCCTGGATAAATGAAGCTATCGAGCGCTTGTCGGGTGATGCATCCAAGCGTGTTGCAGAACTGAGAACTGCTGGAAAAGACGTTGGTGTACATCTTTTCCAAAGCGGTCGCTGCGCTGTGGCGCATGCCTCGCTTGATGGTGAAATCGTAGACCCAGATATTCCCAGCGATCGAAAGCGACTCCAGGATGACTTGGTGATAGTAGAAGAACTCTCCCGCATGTATATCCGGGACGAGCTAGGAATTCCTGACTCAAGGTCTCTCTATCGTTCACGTAATAGGCTATTACCATGGAGTACGCTTCTGGCAGAGGATACCTTTAGTCTACTCGCAAAGGGCGGAACGCCTAATGATTGCGGTCAGTTACAGGGGCAGAAAGTATCCGTCGGCTTGTGGCCGGATGGCCCAATCCGCGGCCTTGAGAGCATGACTCTACACGTTGACACTGTTAAGGATGGCGTTGTAAAGATCGTCCTGGTAAACGAGCGCAAGACCATTCTCCTTGTGTTCTTCTTGGACTTCAGGAGCGGGAAGGCACACACCAATCTCGAGGATGGCGGCCTACTCTGGGGAACCGAGGAGCCTGATGAGCAAGATGTATTAGCTTACGCCACTTTTTTTTACAAGGTGCTTGGAAATTGTATCGCCGAACTAACTTGTGGCGAGCTTGAGCCAGTAGATTGTGAAGTTGTAATTCCAGTAAACATTATTCCGCCCAATCCAGATGAGGCCATCAAGCAGACTCTCGAAAATTTCAGGGTGGAGGCAGCCACTAAGGGTGGGACTGCGGCAACAGAATAATCATAGTCGGTGCAACCCAAAAATTCGCTGCTGCGACGGTCTTAGCGGATCGCCGCCGAGCTCAAACGTTAGACCTACCAGGTGATACATGTACAAAAATCCCATTGAGACCATCAATGCGCTTCAGGAGTCTCGACTTCGCGCCGTGACCTTGAAGAAGGATAGGCTCCAGCTAGTGGACGGCCCTGACACCAAGCAAGATGGCCTCTATTGGATCTACACGCGTCACACAAACGACGAGTTGCTTAACTCAGCGCCGAGCACTAAGCGGGCCTCTGTCGACTTCAAATGCATGGCAACGATGCATACCTCACTAACGAATGTCTGCCAACGAGCCGTCGGAGAGTTTCGGTTGGTGTACAACGGCATTGGCGGCCTCGGGCCACGTGGACACGGTGGTCTGCGCGAACGAATACTCGGTGAATTCAGGGGCGGCGAGGGCACTGGTTCACTCGCTATCCGTGGCAGTTCACTGCATGAACTCGATAACTGGAGATACTCCTATGTCTTGTGGAGCGAAGTCCCATTCGTTCATCAACATAGTTATGCAGAGTTTGCCGAGCCGATCGAACGCTTGTGGCGAATTCACTATGGTTGGCCCGTCCTTTGTACAAAATGATCTTCGCCAATCGGCGCCAGAGGTCTACTCCCTGCGTGAAAGGCACGTCCCGCAACTGGGCCGACCTTTCCGTCGCACATCAGGGTCCGCTATGGGGCCAGGCTGTGTGAAAACGTTTGAAGAAGATGCAAAAGAGTTTAAAAGATTTCTAGACGAAAAAATGCCAAATTTCACCGGAAAAGTCTCAAGAAGCGAAGTTTTTATCAGGTGTAAGTAGTGAGGGGGAGTATGATAATGCTCGCTATATCGAGCGAATAAATCAAAAAACCCTTATAAAATTAATCGAACTTCAGGCGAATATGTGAATGAGTAAATTTCGCAACTTAAACATCGACGTTGTTGTTAACGGTGAAACCATAAATATTGACGGCAAACAAAGGACTGAGTTTGTTCAGCTGTACGGACTTGACGAACTCATACCAAATCGTTACTCAGAAATTTTCGTGGTTGATTTGATCGTGAATCTTGAGCTAAGTGGAGTCGATCCAAAGCACATCATTGATGAAGTCAAGCGTCTTGAAACGTTAGGTAGTGATGGCTATACAAAAGAAGCTGCTCAATTTAAACATGCGCCACTACACCCGCTGTGGCATCAGCATTATTTTTCTGCTCACTTTTTAGTGCACAATATTCAAAATGAGATTAAGAAAAGCTTCAACACTATATGGGATGAATCGATGGGAGAAAAAAATTCCGTTATAGAGCGGAAACATCTGGACAAACTTGTGCACAACTTGGTTGAGGGCACAATCGAAACGCGTAGTAATGAAAAACGGATAACGGGTGAATGGTTAGTTTTTTCTAAGGAGACAACAGGGAATATCTATCTGTGTATGGCAACGCACGCAACTGGAGACACCAACATCTATAACAGGCTAGAATATTGCTGTGAACACCAGTTTCCACTATTAGAGCCATTTGCCTCTAATCGTAGAGCGTCATAAGTAACATATACCAAAAATTATTTACTAGTAGATAAAGACGGCCGTTAAACTTGGTTGCTGGAACCAATATCCCGTCATACGGATGCGGCTGTTTTAACCCCGAATGCAATAGCGGCTCAAGCGCGCGAAAGTAAAAAAACGGAATTATTTACCGTTGCCTGGCTGTTACTGGTCGCTCCTATACTTTGTCGAGAAGTAATGAACGGCCAAGAGCCGACGCTCAACTCGCCCGCTACGACCAGAAGCTGAAGGTCGTTTTGGCTTAGATTCAGATTGGGCAAGCCGGTCGCGTTCCTATCGACCCAAAACAGATAACTCTGAGGGGCGGCTCTTGGCCGATTGTGTTGAAAAAGTCGGTTTTCCCAAAACGCTCAAATATTGATGGATGAAAACACCCCCGTCGCACGCTGCTACGTGAAATCCGGGTCCTGAGCCCTCTGCCAAAAATTCAGATTTCAATCTTAGGCGCGCACTTTTTTGGCGTGGAATTCGAAGCCGACTTTTTCAACAGAATCGGCCGTTTGGTGCCTGTCGCCAAGGGCCGCTACGCCAGTCAAGGCTACCAGGTGCGCTGGTCAAGTCCGTTGGGAACGACTGGTCAAATCCAGTGCAAATAAGTGTTCAGGCCCCAGCAATTACGCAGAAACAGTCGATCATGGAGAACAAGTACACGTGCCGGTCCTAATCTGGAATCTGGTGATACACGCAAGCCATTTTTCGTCCGGAATCACAGCCGTGAGGTCAGTTTTCGATCAGCGCCAGTAGTCTTAGATGCCGAAGGATGGGAACAATTCTCCATAAGCCGAGTCAGACAGCCTACGTATTTCAATTTGTATCCGGTTTGTATCCGCATCGACTGACAACATGAAGCTGTCAAAACCGCTACCCAGGGCCAGTTCTGGTAGCACGTCGATGCATCGGTTAAGGAAGACTAATGGCGACTCTCAAGCTGTACCAACCGATCAACATGAGTAATTTGCAGGCGTGGGACGGGGCATTCCCCATTGTGGATTCTGGCCACATTCGCGCTACCGACGGTTTCAGAACCCAGGATTACTTCGGCAGCTTCCAGTTCAGCAACGGCGAAGTCAGCGGCGGTACCCTAACCTCCACAGCCGCCTACCAGAACGGCGGCCTGTACTACGAAGTCACCGGTATAAACGCCGACGCCGCGACTGTGGCCGAATACATCGGCGGCTTCGATTTCAAAAACGCGCTTAATGAAGTCCTGAAGGGCAATGACATCGTCATTGGCTCGGCAGGCAGTGACGTGATCAAAAGCGGTGCAGGCGATGACACGATCAACGGCGGCGGCGGGATCGATACCGTTCAATACAACAGCAAGGCTGGCCTGATCGTCAATCGCACCGTAGATGCCAATGGCAGAGCGTACGCGATCACGGTGGACGGCAAGCACGACGTCCTGTCCAACGTAGAACGCATTGGTTTTAGTGATGGCTCGACTTTAGCGATAGACGTTGAATCGGGCCAAAATGCGGGGTCGGCGTATCGCCTGTATCAGGCCGCATTTGATCGCACGCCAGATAACAAGGGCCTGACGTTCTGGATCACGCAATTGGACAATGGCGCCAGCCTGACTCAGGTCGCTACAGGCTTCGTCAACAGCAGTGAGTTCAAGGCCGCCCATTCAAGCACTGACGCCAGTACCCTCATCAACAGCTACTACCAACACGTTTTGCATCGGGCACCCGACGCAACGGGTTTGGCGTACTGGAGTAACGCCACGGCTAATGGCATGTCGGCCAGCGAAATGCTGGTGTCATTCTCCGAAAGTCAAGAAAACCTCAGTAACTCCGAGGCCGTGCTCAGCACCGGGCTGTGGCTGACCTGATTTGGCAGCATCACCTTTGCTCACGATTTATATACAAACGATAAGGACTCATCACAATGGCACGCATTACCTATAATCAACCTCTCGACAACTTCGACTTGAATAAAGCGGCCCAGGTTGGTGCTACTGGGCAAGTAGTGTCGATGTCAAGCACTCACATTGTCTTCGGTGAGGGTAATTATAAGGCGGACCTGAGTGGCTTCTTTCCATCAGGTAATTCACAGGCGAGCTTTTTTACGGGCATCACGTATTCTCTCAATGACACACCTTACGTCACCATTAGCGGGCTTAACGTAAAAGTCGGCGATGCAGCAAACTCTGGTTCGCTCTTCAGCGGTAACGATCAGTACATAGGCTCCAACGGCAATGACCATTTTTACGCCTGGCCGGGTAACGACACCTACAGCGGTAACGCAGGTATTGATACCGTGCACTACTCAGCGCTCAAAAGCGACTTTGCAGTCTCGTCAGTAGGTACTGTCGCCACCGTTAAAGGCCTGGGCAAAAGCGATACGCTGTTTAACATCGAACGTATCAACTTTCAGGAAGATGGTACGACTCTGGCGCTAGACGTCCAGGCCGGTCAAAACGCAGGCTCGGCCTATCGTCTTTATCAGGCGGCGTTTGATCGTAAAGCCGATAAGGAGGGCTTGAAGCTCTGGACTGAAAAACTGGATCAAGGTGTCAGCATGGCTGAAGTTGCCATGGGATTTGTCAACAGCAACGAGTTCAAGGCTAATAATCCGAATGCTGACTCTGCCTCCTTGATTAACAGCTACTATCAACATGTATTGCATCGCGCCCCTGACGCAACAGGCTTGCAATTCTGGAGCAATCAAATGGCCAACGGCGCGGGGGCCAATGATGTTCTGGTGGCGTTTTCCGAGAGCAACGAGAACGTCAGCAACACCGCAGCTGAGCTGCAAAACGGTGTATGGATGTAACAGACATCACTATTTTAACGCCTCCCGGCGCTCAACTTGGGCCTAAAAAAGTTATCGCGGGTTTGGCCCGCGATAGTCGGCGTCAAATTATGGCCGTCTTGGAGATGGGAACGATGAGAATTTGCCTTGTGGATGCCTCAAGGCTGTTTTCATACGCCACTTACGCTGAGTCATACTGAATCGCCCACCTAACCGTAGAAACTATGGGGGCTGCATTGGTTCGGATAGCGACGGTTTAATACCGCCGCCAACTCCTCATTCCTCAGCCTGCTGCGAAATCTCCAAAGCATCGTCTACCTCAATACCCAGGTAGCGTACCGTGCTTTCCAGCTTGGTATGTCCGAGGAGCAGCTGCGCAGCCCTTAGATTCTTATTTCTTCTGTAGATTAACGTCGCTTTGGTTCGGCGCAGCGTATAAGTACCGTAAAAAACGGGATCGAGACCTATCGAAGCCACTCATGCCTTGAAGATACGTGCGTATTGCCGCTTAGACAGGTGCTCACCACGCGAGCACCTTGAGCCACAAATTAGCGCGCCGTTTCAAGGCCTATGCCGGAAGTGCCGCCGGTGATCAAAACGATTTTGTCATCAAAATTACGGTTCAAGTCAGTCATGGTCATTACCTCGGTCGGGATGTTGGTATGTGCCGTTATCTTTGGCGTGGGCCTACTATCCAAAAAACCGAGATACGCGCCAAACCACAAGAACTAGGGCGGCACTAAAGAAAAACTATTTTGCAGGTCGGGTTGCGCTAGCGCTTTTGATGTCTGGCTATGGCCACCTATCTTAGGCCCGTGCCACTGGAGGCTTGACGTGAGCAAAGAGAAGGTTCCGTTTGTCGGGACCCTGCGTTCGTTTTGAACGCACCCTTGATCGCTGGCTCACATGAACATGAATGAGCACACTGTAGTACCGTCAAAAGCGCCCTTGATCCTGCTCGTCGAAGACGACTGGGTTATCAACGGATTAATTCAGGACATCCTGGAATTTGAAGGGTTTAAGGTGCATGCGGTCGACACTGCGGACGAAGCCTGGCAGTTTTTGCTGGCAGGCTCTTGCCAGGTTGATCTCATTTTCTCCGACATCCATTTCCCGGGTCTGCTGAGCGGTATCGACCTTGCGAACCTGACTCACGGGCGATGGCCTCACCTGCCTATCATCCTTTCTTCGGGAAGTCGGTACCAACAGCCGCTGGCTAGCGGCTGCTCTCCTGTTTTTGTGTCTAAGCCCTGGCATTCCATGGCGATAGGCGCCGTGTGCCGACATGTCTTGGCCAGGAGGCCGATACGGGGGATCGCGAATGAGCATATCCGTCAGTAGCGGATAGTCAGCAAGCGGTGAATGACAAAGGGGGGCGACAGCTGCGTATCTTCTCCCGCATAACTTCTAAGTCACGCGGCTGAATTGTCGACAAGTTGTCTATGGGCGAGCTGTCGCACTATATTTTGAGCAATGCTCTGGACGCTCTGGACAAAGCTGCGGGCGGACGTGGCGAAATTCATTGATCAGTTCACCTGAAGCTGGAAGTGGCTGATTTTGTTGCCTGAGGATCCACGCAAGTAAGCGATATTCAACAGAGCCCCGCCACCCGTAGGGCGTGGGGTTTTCTTGTTGACCAGGACAGGTGGCAAATCACTGCCTGAATCAGACTTTACTAAGGCTCATGGTGTGGGTAGCGTGGGCATCATCTGATCTATTGAAGCCGCAACGTACATAGAAATCGTCTCCTTCCGGGGTATCAGTAGAAAGCCGCACGATTTGAAAGTGGTGAGCAGCATATTCTACAAGCGCCTTTACCAGAGCTTGTCCTATACGTTGTCCTCTAAATGAGGTTGCGATATATACCCTGCGCAGCCTTGCCGTATGGCTTTGAGTGTGCGGATCAACTGAAAGGCCTCCGATACCTATCAGGCAATGATCCAGATACACAGCCATCAGACACTCACCTGGTGCATCGAAGCGATTTTTCCCTGATTTCCATTCTTCGATCAGGCGTGTAAGAAACCTGAAACCTTCAGCGGCTGCCTCTTTTTCCAGTGTCAGAATGAGAGGCGGAAGTTGCGTGATCTGACGAATTTCGACTTGGTTCATTCATCTTCTCTGACTGGCGTGAATCCTTTCATTTGACTCTAGCCTTCGTGGTTAGGTGGGAAAGTAAGCTAGAGGGGGCTATCGACCCGAAACGACCCTGCGCTTTTTTTGCTTTCACGAGCCTGATTGTTCATTTGGCCCAGCCAACGATGCATTTCAACAAAAACAACGATGTGAAAGCGATAAGTATCTTCGAGGTCGCCCAGCCAGCCCGCACAGCAATAACCATCTGCTGTTGCCGTGTAAGGGACTGTAGATAGGAAAATGAATTTGAAGATTTTCCCGAGTCATTAAACTCACGTTCCCTGGTGTAACCCAATAGCATGAACGTGTAGATGATCATTACAACGGCACAGAGTCTCAAACCGTCCCGCGTTGATACCGGCTCACTCTGTGTAAAGAGGTAGAAAACAGCTGTAAATGCCCAAATTAGCACACCTAGCCAAGTCAGGACTTTTCGTGCCCGCGGTGATGCCCTCAAATTCGTCGTAAGGCTGAAAGGGCAGAACAGTCCATCCCTTTTAAAGCGGTCCTCAAGCGATACGGCATAACCTGAGAATAGCGCCAAAAATCCCATAAAAATCAAGAAGAAGATCATCGAGCCTTTCACCACTGCTGTGCTGGATCAAACTATATAGTTTCGACGGGTTGGAGTGTCCAGACGCACCCCTGATTCCTCAGCTCTTGCCTTTAGTGTCGGCCACAGGTCAGGCAATGCGCGAGCTGCTTCTGAGGGCGTAAGGTTTTCCGTCGTCAATATTCCAAGTTGGGATATTTCTCAAACCCCATGATGATGTGCGTATACCACTGCGATAGCACAGCGTCGTCGGTTTGAGTCTGAGTGAGGTGTGAGAGGGGAAGATGAACCTGCCACTGCTATTTCAGAGCCCCGGCATGTGTGTCGGATATTCGGGCCTCTTCGCGGGCAAGCCTCGCTCCCACAGGGGATTGGGATAGAGGTTTGGCATTGTGATCAGGGTGTCAGCAGCGCTGCTTCGTACTCTTCAACGAACTGCGGCAGGGTGTAGCCGAGTACAGCGCAGAGGTCGCGCAATTGGACCAGGTCCAGGCGGCGCAGGCCGGTTTCGACGTCGCTGATGTAGGACTGGGGGCGGCCCAGGGCTTTGGAGCAGTCGGTCTGGGTCATGCCGGTGTTGCTGCGGATGGCCTTGAGCAATTTGATCAGGACCTGGTGTTCGTTTCGGTAGATGGCTTTGGTCATGGGTGCTGCTCGTGGTGGAACAGCGACTTAAGCTATAACTGGTTTTCAGATATCTGATATTCAGATATTGTTGTGCTGTATTTGTTCAAACGGTCAAGGAGGCCAAAGGATGCAGAGTCGTAAAGCACGCATTCAAATGAATCGACACGAAGTGGCGAGTGCCATGTACACCCACATTATGCACACCTGGGAGGACCTCCCCGAAGACAGCAAACGCGCCCTGGGCTTTGACTGTGTCCCCGGCAGTGAAAGCGAGGAGCGGGCGTTGCGGCATATGGCGCGGTTGTTTATCGAGTATGCCGAGCTGTCGTTTGGCCGGGCGTTGATGGCGCGGCGTCGGCGGTTGGGGTTGGATGGGTAGGGCCCCCCACATGGATTGCATTTCAGGTCATGGGCCATTGCGCCACGGTTTTAGCCATAGCGCCAGGCCAACCAGCAGAATCAGGCCGTAGGCGCAGCTCAAGCCCAGTTGCAGCCAGATGTTGTAGATCGGATGCAGCCACACCGCCGCCATCAGCATGACCACCGCGCCGAGTGCCCACTGGCTGCGCCATGGCAGGACCACCAGCAATTCTTGCCGCCGCATCAGCAGCAATCCGGTGACGATAGCCCCGGCCAGTGCGGCAATGGCGATGCCGATCAGCCCGAGGAAGAGCGGCAGCACGGCCAATAGCAACGCATTGCACAGGCTGCCGAGCAGTTCGCAGTTCAGCGGCATGCGGGTATCGCCTGCGGCGTAGGCGTAGCGGGCCAGCAGTGCGTTCCAGGCGCCAAACATCAAGGGCACGGCAAACCAGGCGAGCAGTTCCGGCAATGGGCCGTCGTGGGTCTGGTTGGGCAGGAGCAGGGCGACCAGAGCGCTGGCGGCGCCGATAAGGCCAGCGACGGCGGGGAGGGTGAGGAGGGTGGCGCTGGCCAGGCCTTTGCGCAGCAGGAGCAGGCGTTGGTCGCCGACACTGCCGCTCATCAGGCCGAGCAGGACCTGATTCAGGCTCATCAGGGCGATCAGCGGCAGGTTGATCAGTTTGCGCGCCAGGTTGATCCAGGTGACGGCGCCTTCGCCGAGCAGGGAGGCGACCATGCGTTCGAGCAGGGCCAGGCCCTGGCTGGCGAGGTTGCTGCTGAGCAGCGGGCCGATGCGTTGCAGCAGTTCTTTGCTGGCGCCGGGTTCGCTGTGCCAGTGCCAGGGTGTCCAGCCCAGTCGAAACAGGGTCGGCAGCAGGACGCCGGGCATCAGCAGGCTGCCGAGCACGCAGGCGCTGGCAAGGCCCGTGGGCGTGGCGGCGTGATGGCTGATGGCGAGGTAAAGCACCGGCGGCAGGTTGAACAGCAGGGAGCCGAGCCCGGCCAGAACAAAGCGCGAATGGGCCTGTAACGGCACGCAGAGCAGGCCATGGAGCAGAAAGCCCGGTGCACACCAGGCCAGCCAATGCAGGCTGTTGCCCGCCAGCAGGTAGCCGCTGTCATCCAGGCCGGGGCCGACGGCGCGCACCCATAGCGGTGCGCCGAGGCTCAGCAGCAGGCTGATGCCCAGGCCGCAGAGCAGCAGGCGCGGGGCCAGGGCGCCGAGCCAGCGTTGCTGTTGCCCGGTGTCGCGCTGTTGATAGAGAGGCAGGGCTGCGGCGCTGAGCAGGCCGGCGGCCAAGGCCATGCGCAGGGCTTCGGGCAGGAACATCGAGACGAGAAAAGCGTCGCTCTGTGCCCCCGCACCCCAGGCCGCGACCAATAGCCACTCACGGGCAAAACCGGCCGCCAGGCCGGTGAGGGTAGCCAGGGTCAGCCACAGGGTTGAGCCCAACATGGCGCGGCTCAATGGAACAACGTGAACAGGCCTTTGCCGCCCACTTTGTAGTTGAGGCCACGGGCGCGCTCGCCTTTGATTTCGGCGTTGGGGCCGCTGACGATGGCGTAGGGCGGTATCGGTTTGGACACCACGCTGGCGCCGCCCACCACTGCGCCTTCACCGATATCGGCACCGAAGGACAGCAGCGCGCGGCTACAGATCCAGGCGTAGTCGCGGATGAAGACCGGCCCGCCCACGGCCCAGAACTCCGGCGCTTGCAGGTCGTGACCACCGGCGATGATCAGCACATGTGAGGCGATGGTTACGTGATCGCCAATGACCAGACCACCCCGCGCATCGAGCTGACAATGCCAGCCCACGGTGCTGTCGTTGCCGATGCGCAGGCTGTCGACGCCGAGTATTTCGGTGTTGCGCCATACCGACGAGCCCTTGCCGATTTTCGCGCCCCCCAGGCGCAGCCAGGCCAGGCGCACGTTATGGCTGGGAATCTTGCAGATCAGGATGTTGTAGGCCTGTTCCCAGGTGCGCAGCATGCGGTCGCGCAGGGTCGGCCAGTTGATGCCGTACAGCGGGATCAGCGGGCCGAGGGTTTCGCGGGTCAGCAGTTTGTAGAAGCGTCGGGCCAGGGGATGGTCGATGCGGGTCTCGATGTTCAGGTAGCTGATAAAGGACAGGGTGCGGTTTTTCAGGGGTTGTTCGAAGCACACCTCGTTGTCGAGCATCCATTGGTAGGCGGCTTGCAGTTCGTCCAGGGGCACGGCCATTTTCTGTGCATAGTCGGGCAGCGCCAGGCGCAGGTCGTGGGAGTGCAGCATGCGGTGCTTCATGATTGGATTCCCATATCGGTGCGGGCAGCAGGAGTGGCGTAAGGCCGGACCACGCCGCTGGCCTTGAGGCGTTTGGCTTCGTGCAGGTTGATGCCCAGAAACAGCCAGAACAGCGCGACCAGCACGGTGGTAAAGCTGAAGTAGTGGTCGAAGACGCCGCTCAGCAGCGCCGCCCGCAGCCCGGCCAGGGTGCCGAGCCACAGGGCGTTGTCGTGGCTCAGGCGGATGCGCCCGCGGGCCGGGCGGGTTTCATTCCACCAGCTCCAGATCACGGCGATGTACAGCAGCATGCCGGGGATGCCGATCTTGTAGACGAAGTTCAGCCACAGGTTGGAGATACCGAACAAGGTGGTGCCGGGCACCGGCGGGTCGATCTTGAAGCCGATGCCGAGGGGGAATTGGGCGACGGCTTCGGGGAAGTGTTCGTACTCGAGGAAGCGAATCGCGGTACTGGTGTCGTCCTGGGTGAACAGGCCGAGCAGGCGTTCCTGCAACGGCGGATAGAACATCAGCAACAGCGCACCGGCCACGGCACCGGCCATGAGGATGCGGCCGACATGGGGCACGCGCTTGGCCGCCATCATGATCATCACCACCATCAGGCTGACCAGTGCGCCCCGGGAGCCGGTCAGCAGCAGGCCGATGCTGCCCAGTATCGCCACTGACAAGCCCAGCGAGCGCGCCCAGCCGCTGCGGGTAATGCCGTAGCAGAAGGCCAGGGGCAGGGTCAGGGCCATGGCACCGCCCGCAACGTTGGGGTGCATCCACGGTGAGCCCATGCGTGTCGACAGTGCCGAAAGACTGTCACCGAGTACGCCAATGCCACCGTAGCCGAGGGCGCCAAGGATCGGCGTCATCGCCGTGGCGCTACGGTTGACCAGGTACACCGGGATCGACAGCAGCAACAGCAGCAGCGTGCCGGCCATCATCGAGAAGACCATGCAGTCCAGGGCCCGCGCATTGACGAGCAGGCGCGGCACGAGGAATAGCGCCGACAGGTTGAACAGCCAGCGCACCCAGTTGATCGGGCCGTTGCCCTCGGCAGTGATCATCAGTTGGCCGACGACAAAAGGCAGGGCGGTGTAGAGCATGAGGATGAACAACCAGCGCTCGGTGCGCATCATCGGCGGCACCCGGGGCGGGTCGCCGAACATGTTGTGGGCCAGGTAGGCAGCCCAGGTCAGCATCAGCAGGGCTTCGGATACCGTGGTGCGAAAGCCGATATTCATGGTCGCGTAGGGCAGGAAGCAAGCAATCAGGCCGAACAGCAGCAGGCCGCGCACGGGTTGACGAATGATGGTGATGCCCGCGCCCAGGCCGGCCATGGCCACCAGCACCACGGGGGCCGGCAGGAGCCAGAACATCAGGCTGAAGATCAGGGCCAGAAACAACCCCGTGGGCAACGCAATGGGCATCAGCGCAGTTCCTCGAGCAAGACATTGAAGCGTTGCTTGAACGCATCGATGGCGTAGTTTGCCGCCCAGTCCTGCAGGGGCTGGGGATCTTCCGGGGCGGCGCTCGCCAGTTGGCCCATCAGGCGAATCAGTGCGGCGCTGTCAGTGGGGGAAAAGCGCGGGCTGTGTGGCGGGCTGATCTCGTCGAGGGAGGATCCGCTGGCCACTGCCACCGGGGTGCCGACGCTCAGGGCTTCGATCACCGGCAGGCCGAAACCCTCGCCACGGGACGGATGCCACAGGCGCCCGGCGTGACGGTACACGGCGTGCAACTGCGCATCGCTGAGGTCGGTGAGGGCGTGCAGGCCCGGCAACTGGCGCTGACTCTCGGTCAGGCAGGCATCGCCGCCGACCAGGACCAGGTCCGGAGTAGAGGGAAATTGCATGCGCGCGCTCTGCCAGGCATCGACGAACCAGGAAATGTTTTTGCGCGGTTCACGCGTGCCGACACACAGCCAGTAACCCTCGGGCAGTTGCAGGTCGCTGATATCCGCTGGTTCGCCGACGAAGCCTTCGACCAGCAATGGCAACACCCGCAGCTTTGCGTTGGCCGAAGGAAACAGCCGCCGCACTTCGCTGGCGGTGTACTCGGAAGCGACCCAGACCCGGTCGGCCACGCGCAGGGACCAGGCGATCGACAGGTAGTCAGTGAGCCGGTAGAAGGCCGCCTTGAGTCGCGAGCCGTGGCTGTTTTTCTGGGTCAGCTGGAACACGTCGTGCAGTTGCAGTACGTAGCGCATGCCCGCCGGTTTGCGGCCGATGGGCAGGCCCATATTGAGGTTGGCCATGTAGATCTCGATACCCGCATCCTGTAGCGCAGTGGGCAGGAAGCAGGCCTCGAACCCCAGGCGGTCGGGCAGGCGGTGCACGGCATTGAGCGGCGTAGAGCTGCGTGGGCATTGGATCAGGCGGCGGATCGGGTGATCGAAAGGCGCCACGCCGAACAGTTGCAGCCGCACGTCGGGATGGGCACGCAGGGCGTGTTCCAGGGCGAAGTTCTGCCGGCCGATACCGGTGGTGGCGTAGCCCGCAGCCGGGCGGTAATCAAGTCCGATATGCATAGTTGGCCGTTTCCTTGGCTGGGGAGAGACGGGTATAGATGGCTTCCAGTTGCCGGGCCGACACGGCCCAGTCATGGGTCGCGCGCACGTAGGCACGGCCAGCTTCGCCGACCTGTTCCAGGCGTTCCGGGCGGTTGAGGCTGCTGGCGATGATCCGCGCCAGTTCGGCAGGGTATTCGCTGCCCAGGTAGTGCTCACCGTTGATCACTGCAAGACCCGATGCGCCCTGTTCGGTGGTGACCACCGGCAGCCCGGCGGCCATGGCTTCCAGTACCTTGAGCTTGGAGCCGCCGCCCTGGCGCAGGGGCGCGAAGAAGATCGCGGTCTGGTTTTGCAGTACGCGCAGATCGGGGACGAAGCCCAGCCAGTCGATGCGCGGATCGGTCCAGCGCTCACGCCATTGTTCGGGCATGGCGAAGCCGCCGATGCTGAAGCGCACGTTGGGCGCCAGTTGCCAGACGTGGGGCATGATTTCGTCCAGTGCCCATTCCACGGCATCGACATTGGGGCCGTATTCGTAGTTGCCGATAAACAGCAGGCGCTGGCTGGCGCGGTCCGGGCGCACCTTGGCGTAGTAGTCGCAATCAACGCTATTGACGACAACGGCGGTGGTCTTGGCGCTGAGCCGGGCCAGGCCTCGGGCGTCGTCTTCGCTGACCGCGATCAGCTCACTGGCCTGACGCAGCACGCGGCTTTCCCAGCGCCGGTAGCGCCAGCGGTCATAGCGGGCGAACAGCCCGGCCCAACCCGGCAGCAGGCTGTAGGAGGCGGCGCCGAGGGCCGATTCGATATTGTGCTCGGCCAGCACGAAAGGCTTGTGGGCCTTTTGCAGTGGCCGTTCGAAGGGCTGGAAACCGTAGCTGTGCTGGATCTGGATCACGTCCCAGTCCTCTTCCAGCAGTTGCTCGAACGTGTGCTGCAAGTCCGGGGCGAAGCCGTTGACGCTGGCCAGCATCGGCGGCATGGCGAAGGCCACGGCGAGCAGGGTGCGGGCACTGCGCAGGGGGCGGCGGGGCAAGACGATCAGGCGCTCCAGCCAGGGTTCCAGGGCGGCGCGGGTGGCATCGTCCAGGGCGACTTTGGATTGCACCAGCAGGGTGATCCGATGACCACGGGCGGCGAGGTTGCGCAGCAAATGATATTCCCGGGTCTTGCCGCCGCTGGTGGTGGGCCAGGGCAGATAGGGCAACGTCCAGAGGATGCGCATGGCTCAGGGCCTCCACTCAAGAATTTGCAGGCTGGGTTTGAGCACCACGGTGATGCCCTGTGTCGCGGCCAGAGGGGTATGGGTGCCGCGCAACGGGTCGTGTACCGTCCCGGCCTTGATCCGCGGGAAGTTCAGGGTGGTGCCGTTGGCGCTCCACAGCATCAGCAGCTTGCTGCCGTCGGGCTTGAGCCAGGGGATGGCGTAGAGGTCATCGGGCAGGTTGCTGACGCCCGGCGGGTCATCGGGGATCAGGTTCGGGCCGGTGACGTCGAGGAAGTTTTTCAGCGCGGTATAGACCGGTTTGGGGTTGGCCGCCAGATCCAACAGGCCGTAACCCTGGTCCCGGGCGCTGGCGCGGGTGTCGAGGTCACTCAAGTTGAACAGGAAGATGCGTTGGAAATCCATGGTGGCCATCAGCGCCAGGCGGCGCAGGGTGAAGTCGGCCTGACCATTGACGCCAATGATCGCCTGCATTTCCTTGGGCCCCGCATAGCTGGACCAGCCCCACTCGGTGGCCCATACCTGTTGCACGCCATTGTTGTGCAGCAGTTCGTTCATGGCCCCGGCGAGGACCAGGAAGTCGCGGTCCGGTGGCGAATCGCCTTCGGGGAATTCCGAATAAGGGTGGTAGGCGGCAACAATGTTCTGCGAACCGAGCCCGCCATCGACCAGGGTTTGCAGCATGTAGCCCGGCGTGCTGTGCATCTGGCTGTAGTAGGCCATGCCGGCGGTAACGATGGTGGTTTCCGGCACTGCGGTGCGCAGGGCGGCGGCGCTGGTGGTGAGCAGGCGGCCGTAGGCGGCGGGGTTTTCCTTGGGCAGCCAGACGATATTCGGCTCGTTCCATACCTGCCAGTTGCCGACCTGCTGATAACGCTTGGCCAGGGCGACCATGCGCGAGGCGAAGACGTTGTAGTCCTTGGGTGGATACTGGTCGCGGCTGGCCGCCTTGGCCGGGGCGCTGCTGGCAAAGGGCGCCGAGCCGACCAGATAGGCCAGGGTGTGGTAATTGTGTTTGGCGGCCTCGGCCATGGCGGCGTCGAGATCGGTGAGGTCGTATTGCCCCTCTTTGGGTTCGATGATCGGCCAGTGAATGGTTTGGCGTACCCAGGTCAATCCGAGCTTGTCGAGCTGCTCCATTTGCAGGCGATAGATGTCCGCCGGGAAATACTGGAACTGCACGTTGACCCCGAGAAAGTCTTTCCAGGCGATAGGGCGCGGGCCCTTGAGCACGGTTTCGGCACCGGCGCTGCTGATACCCAGGAACAGCAGGGCGACGGCCATCAGGCCTTTTCGCCAAGTCTGGGCCACAGCACTGGTGGGACCGGCTTTAGCCGGGAAGACGTCGTTGGCTTCACCGGTGCTTTCCCGGCTGAAGCCGGTCCCACAGGAATCGCGTTGCAATTCATCTTGTGCCACAGGGCCGCAATGGTTCAGCAGGAGATCGCGATATCCTTCCATCAGTTATCCCCCTCACAGGCCAATTCGAACAACTGCCGAAAACGCTCCGCCGTGCGGCTCCACACCCGTTCTTTTGCCAGGCTGGCGGCGCGGTCGGCCCAGGTGCAGGCCAGTTCCGGGTTGGCAAACAGCGTGTTCAGGGCCTGGGACAGCGCAGTGATATCGCCCTGGGGAAAGATCATGCCGTTGCCATGGGCGACTTCTTCGGCGAAGGAGCGGGCGTCTGAGGTGATCGCCCCGCGCCCGCAGGCCACCGCCCAGGACAGCGCGCCACTGGTGCCACGCAGCTTGCCCAGCAGCTTGAGTTTGCTCGACTCGCGGTACGGCAGCACCATCACATGGTGGGCCTGGATGGTCGGTGCAATCTGTTCGGCGGGCAGGTCGAGCTGCCAGTCGATCGAGCCGCTCAGGCCCAATTGGCCGATGCGCTGGCGCAGTTCATCGAGGTAGCTGCCGGAAGGTCCGAAGGCCATTTCCGGTTCGCTGCCACCGGCCAGGGTCAGGCGCACCCGCTCGCGCAGGGCAGGCTGCTGGCTGATGCAGTTGGCCAGGGCGTCGAGCAAATCTTCAATACCTTTGCCGCGGTAGATAAAGCCGAAATACAGCAGGCGCAGGGGCTCCAGCGGTGGCAGGGGCAGGGGGGCGATGTCGAGATTGCCATGGGGGATCACCGCCATCTGCGCCTGGGCCAGGCCCATGCGTTCACGCAATGCGGCGCTGCCGGCGTGGGTCAGGGTGACCAGGCGGGTCATGCCTCGGGCCACCTGACGTTCTTCGTGCAGGCACAACGGGTCACTGAGCACCGTGGCGACCTGAGGCAGCGGTGATGGCAGCTTGCTCGCCATGGACAGCGGCCAGGGCAGGCTGGCGCGACGCCAGACCAGCCGTTCCGGATCGTGCACCGTGGCCGTCAGCGGCAAGTGAGCAAAGCGCTGGCGCAACGCGCGCAGGGCATGGAACTCAGCCAGGCGCCCACCACCGAGTTCGGCGTGGACCAGGTCGATGCCTTGCCAGTGGATCTGCGCCACATGGCGTTCGGCTTCTTGCGGATCATTGCCGATCCCGGCCAGGGGCGTGCTGATCTGCACGCCGAGCTTCTGCAGGGCTTGTTTGAGATGCCCGGCATAGTCGGCGATGCCGTTCTGTTCCGGTGGCAGCGGAGCGAGCAGGGCAATGTGCATATCACCCCCGGCGGAAACGGTTGAAGTAGTTGAGAACGCGCTCCGGCACTTCGAAGCGACGGCGGTTGAGAACGATGCCGTCAACGCGCTTGAACGCGGTATTGAGAGTGTTCAGGGCGATTTCCAGGGCCGGTACCGTGGTTTTTTCTGCGCGGATGACCAGGATGATCACGTCGGCTTCACGCAGCAGGACGAAGGCCTCCTGATTGCTGAAGAAGCTTGCCGCGTCGATCAGCAGGATCTCGCCGGGGGTTGCCGGGCCAGGGCCTTCAGTGCGGACCTGGTGGCCGTGGTCTTCGAACAGCGTGCGCATGTGTTCGATGACAAAGCTCACGCCATCGCCGTGGTTCAGCGAGGTCATGCCCACCGCCAGGCCGCGTTCGGCCACCTGGCCCAGGGGCAGGATGCCGTAGAGTCGGTAGAGGCTGGCGGTGAAGGAGCTGTTGCGTTCCGGTTGGCTGCCCTTGACGTCGGGCAGGGTGCTCCACACCGACACGCCGAAGCGGCTCTCGATCTTGTCGCCGTCATGGATACGCTGGTCGAGCAGGTAGAAGAAGTACATCGCCAGCAAGCCGATGGCCAGGCTCAAGGGGAACGCCAGCACCACCATCAGCATGCTTTTCGGGAAGACCCGGCTGGGGTTGAGGGTGGCCTCTTCGATAATGGCGATGTTGCTGATCTGGCTCTTGTCCAGTTCACGGTCGATGCGGGCTTTTTCCAGGCTGTCGGTATACAGCGCGTAGCTTTTTTCCGTGGCGCTGAGTTCGCTTTGCAGACGCGACAGCTCCGGCTCCAGGCTCAGGGCCAGTTGCCGGTCTTTCTCCAGTTGCGCCAGTTGCAGGTTCTGTTGTGTCAGTTGCGTCTGCAGGCGGGCGTAGCTGGTCTGTTGGTCGGCCAGCACGTTCTGCATACGGTTGTAGATTGGGTTGGGGGTGATGTTTTCCGTGCGTTGCACGGTGGCTTCTTCCTTGTTCAGCAGCGCCCTGAGGTTCTTGATTTCTTCGTTCAGGGCCAATACCGGCGGTGCCTGTTCCTTGAACGAGCGCAGCAGCTCCTGACGTTCGACTTCCTTGCCGTTGATGCGGTTTTGCAGGTCCTGACGGTTGGGGTTGAGGGCCAGTTCGCGACCGGCCGACACGGTTTTCGATTGTTTGCCCAGTTGTTGCTGGAGCATGTCCAGGCCGGCCTTGGTCGAGGCGATGGCACGGATGGTGTTGTTGCGTTCGGTGCGCAGATCGTTCAGGCCCTGGGAGGTGTCGGCCAGGCGCTGGCTGATGCTCACGGCGCCGAGTTGGTTCAGATAGCCCTGGATCTGCTGCTTGTGATCGACGATCTCGGCCTGACTGTCCTTGACCTCGGCTTCGTAGAAGGCATACAGGCTGACCCGGCCCAGCGTCTGGGTGCGCTGGATCTGATATTGCTCGACCCAGGTGCGCAGCACGGTCTGGGCGACGACCGGGTCATTCCAGACGAAGCGCAGTTCCATCACCGCCGATCCCGGATCGTGGTTGACCTTGAAGTTCCTCTCCAGATCTTCGGCCATGTGGTCTTCCGGCGAGCGTTTTTCCACCAGACCGATCAGTTGCAGGAAGCCTTGGCCGATGTCCAGCACGGAGCCGATGGTGTCCTTGATCAGGCGTTTGGTCGAGGCGAGAAAGCCCGTCTGTTGCGGCACCTGGGACAGCTCGGTGAGGTATTTTTCAGCCACCGTGCGCATGATCGGGCGCCCGGTGAGCATGCGTTCTTCGTCGAGGATCGGGTCGCGCTGGGCGCTCGGAATGACGATGGCCTGGCGGTCGGAGAACTCGATCGGCACGGTGCTGCTGTCACGGCCGGGCTTGACCAGCAGCAGCGCGGTGGACTCGTAGCGGCTGGGCAGGAGGAAGGCGCCAAGCAGAATGATGATGAAGGACACCAGTACCGTGGCCTTGATTTCATCCTTGAAGATAAAAAACAGGCGCAACAGGTCGCGGAATGAACGGATATTAATCATGTCTGGGTCCCTGACTTATTGGCCGCTGCTGCGCAAGTTGTAGTTCACACCGAAGCCCAGTGATTTGGCGAAGGGGATCAGTTGATTGAAATACAGGTCTACGCCTGCCGCCTTGTTGCCCACCGAGGACTTGGGCACGAACACCACATCGCCGCGTTGCAGCAGCACCGGCGCAGTGGGGCCGCCGGCCGTACCTGCCCAGAGCAGCTTGCTGTAATCGAAGAAGTAGGTCTTGTAGAGGCCGTTGTCTTCCTGACGCAGCAGGGCGACCAGGCTGGCGTCGGCATCCGGGGCGACACCACCGGCACCCATCAGCGCCTGTTCCAGGGTGGTGGCAACGGTGGAGGGCAGGGCCACCGGGTTGCGCACGGCGCCGCCGATAAACACCGTATTGCTCGGCGTCTGGGTGATATTGATGGTCAGGGCGGTTTCGCGATAGACGTCGTGCAGGCGACCCTCCAGGGCCTCGATCAGTTGCGGTACGGTCAGGCCCGCTGCAGGCACCGAACCGATATAGGGGTAGGAGAAGGTGCCGTCATTGAGCACCTGGAACAGGGTCAGCTCATAGATGGAGTTGGCGGTGAACGCCGAGATCGACGGCGCCTCGCCGGTGTTGCGCACGATCCGTAATGTGTCACCGGGGCGGATTCGCGTTGGAGGCAACGGTTTGCCCGCCAGGGCGCGACCGGCTTCCTGCCCGGCCTTGATCACTGCATCGTCCTCGGGCACGCCAATGCGCGCCGGGGTGTTGCAGGCACTGAGCATCAGCATTGCCAGTGTCAGCCCTACAGGCAACAGAGTGCCCCTTGCTCTGTCATGCATGATTACCACTCCCTGTCGGGTAAAACATCATGTCGGCAGTTACGTTGCAGCGTGTTGCGATAAAACGCCCGGATACGTGCCACTACGACAGGCCTCGGCCCGTCAGACCCGTACCCGGGCAGAAAACCCCGTCAGGCCTTGGCCGCCTCGGCAGGCACACGGCCGTAGATATCGGTAAAGCGCACGATGTCGTCCTCGCCCAGGTACTCGCCGCTCTGCACTTCGATCATCACCAGGTCGATCACCCCCGGATTGACCAGACGATGGGTATGGCCGGGTTTGATGAAGGTCGATTCGTTGGTGTCGAGCATGAATTCGCGCTCGCCATTGGTGACCTGAGCCATGCCGCTGACCACGATCCAGTGTTCGCTGCGATGGTGGTGCATTTGCAGTGACAGCGAGCCTTGCGGGCGCACGACAATGCGTTTGATCTTGAAGCGCTTGCCTTCCTCGAGCACGGTGTAGGTGCCCCAGGGCCGGGTTACGGTGCGGTGCAGGCGATAGGCATCGTGGTCCTGGCGCTTGAGTTCCTGGGCGATCAGCTTGACCTCCTGGCTGCGCTTGCCATCGGCGATCAGCAGCGCATCGGGGGTGTCGATGATGATCAGGTCGTCCAGGCCGATGGCGCCGACCAGGCGTTTGGAGTCGATGTAGCAATTGCTGACGTCGTACAACACGGTCTGGCCATTGCACTGGTTGCCATTGGCATCGGCCGGGACCAGTTCGCGCAGGGCCTGCCAGGAGCCGATATCGCTCCAGCCCAGTTGGCAGGGAATCACCGCGACCTTCTGCGAGCGTTCCATCAATGCGTAGTCAATGGAAATATCTTCGGCCAGGACAAAGGTGTCGCTGTCCAGCTCGATCTGCAGTTCGCGCTGGCCCTGTTTGGTCGCGCTATTGCTCAGGCAGGTGTCCACCGCCGCGAGCACGGCGGGCGCGTGTTCGGCCAGTTCGCGCAGCAGCACATCGGCGCGCATGCAGAACATCCCGGCATTCCACAGGTGCAGGCCGCCGTCCAGGTAGCTTTGCGCGGTGGCGGCGTCGGGTTTCTCAACGAAGCGAGCCACCTGATGGCCGTTATGGGCCAGCGCCAGGCCTTGTTCGATATAACCGAAGCCGGTCTCGGCCTTGGTCGGGCGGATGCCGAAGGTTACTAGCCAGCCTTGATCAGCCAGCGCGCGGGCGTCCTGTACGGCCTGGGTGAAGGCGGGCAGGTCGCTGATCAAGTGGTCGGCGGGCAGGATCAGCAGTTGCGCATCGTCGCCGTACAGCCGTGAGACGTGCAGGGCGGCTGCGGCAACCGCCGGCGCGGTATTGCGGCCGAAAGGCTCGAGGATAAAATCCAGCTGGCAGCGGCCTTTGTTCAGCGTGCGGTAATCGTCCATCGTGCGGAAATACACTTCACGATTGGTCACGGTCAGCAGGCGCTCGACGCCGGGCAGGCCGGTGGCGCGCAGGAAGGTTTTTTGCAGCAGGCTTTCGCCATCGGGAAGGCGCATGAACGGCTTGGGCATGGCTTCCCGCGAGACTGGCCAGAGTCGGGTGCCGGAGCCGCCAGCGATGATGCAGGGGATGAGAGTACTCATCAGTAGGCCTCGCGAGTGAAGAGCACTGCCGGAACAGTGCGCAGAAGGATGTAGATGTCGAACCAGACGGACCAGTTTTCGATGTACTCAAGATCGAACTCCACGCGCTTCTCGATCTTCTCCACGGTGTCTGTTTCACCACGATAGCCATTGATCTGCGCCAGGCCGGTAATGCCTGGCTTGACCCGATGGCGTGACGTGTACTCCTTCACCGCTTCCTCAAACAGAATCCCGGCCGCCTTGGTGGCGGTGGCGTGAGGGCGTGGGCCGACCATGGACATGCTGCCGGCGACCACGTTGAACAACTGGGGCAGTTCATCCAGGCTGGTCTTGCGGATAAAGCGGCCGACCCGGGTAACCCTGGCGTCGCCACGGGTGGTCTGTTTCTCCGCCGTCGCATCGGCCTGGTGCTGATGCATTGAGCGGAATTTGCACACCTGAATCAGGCGGTTGTTGTAACCGTAGCGTTTCTGCCGGAACAGCACGGGGCCGGGGGAGTCCAGCTTGATCGCCAAGGCCACCACCAACATGATAGGCGACAACAGCAACAGTGCCAGGGAGGAAAACACAATGTCCTCAGCGCGCTTGAAGAACGGTGACCAGCCGCTTAGAGGCACGTCCGAGGCATTGAACATCGGCAGCTTGGCGACTTCGGTGATGCGGTTGTGGGCATGGCGGAAGGCGATCATGTCCGGCACCAGCAGTACGTTGACCGGCAGTCGGCGCAGCTCGCGGATGATGTAGTCCATACGGTTTTCCGCAGTCCAGGGCAGGGCAACCAGTACCTGGGTGACTTTCTCCTCGCGGATCAACCGTTCCAGGTCGCTGGAGTTGCCCAGCATCGGCAGATTGGCCACGGTCTTGGGCAGGCGGCCGATGCGGTCATCAATGAAACCCGAGACGCCGGAACGGATGTCCTGATTTTCCAGCATGTATTCGGCCAGGCGCTGACCGTTTTCCGTGGCGCCGAGAATCACCGCGTTCTGCAGGAAAAAGCCCTTTTTCATCTGATGTTTGAAAATTGCCAGCATGCCGATGCGCTCGACGTAGAAAAGCCCCAGGCTGGCAATGAACCAGACCACCAGTTGGTCAGGGGTGATGTAGATGAACAGGTTCAGGGCCTGGTGCATGAACAGCAGCATGACGAAGGCCGCCGACCAGGCGATGAGGATCAGGCGCAGGCGCAGGGCGTTGCTGAATACGGCTTCGGAGTACAGCCCCAGAGCCTGGAACAGCAGGACGCAGACAAAGCCGAAAAATGTCAGGGTGAAGTAGTAGGTGTCCGGGGGCGTGGCCGTGTTGGCGTCATGCCAGAGTGCGAGAATCAGCAGGCCCGGGACCAGGGCTGTGATGCCGTGCATCAAGCGCACGCCGAAGAGGAAGTATTCGATCAGGCTGGTACGTGTGAGCAAAAGACTGTCAACAGGTTGCAACCGCATAATGCTCCCCCAATGCTTCGATCCATGAATGGCGCTGGGTGCCTGCTGCCAGATCCCAGACGCACGCATTAACAAGGTCAATAAAATGACTATTTTTACTATATTTTCAAATATAGACGGTATTTTGTCGTATCGAGTGTTCTTGCAGATTAATTTTTACGTGTGTTGTCAGAAAATTAATATTTGCGCCAAGGTGTTAATGACTTAGTGAGTAGGAGTTTTCCACTCAGTCAGCAGGAAAAGACACTCAAATGGGTGTCTGGCGTGAGTAAAGCTGATGGAACAGCATCTGTCACTTGGCTGAACGGATGATTTGGATCCCGTTTCTGTGATGGCCCAATGATTGCGGGGGTTACTTTTTGCGTCGCATGGCTTTTTTCATGGCGGCTGCGGTCCACATCGGATGCAACGGATTTTCCAGAGGGAGCGGTAATGAGCGAGCGCAGGGCAATTGTGATTCTTCACGGCAAACAATCCCTCAACGAAGAGGTGCGCGAGGCGGTCAACGCCAAGCGCCGTCAGGGCTGGGACATCGATGTGCGCCTGACCTGGGAGGGCGGTGACGCCCAGCGCCTGGTAGCTGAGGCCTTGGCGGCCGGGCATCGGCACATCATCGCCGGTGGCGGCGACGGCACCTTGCGTGACATTGCCGAGGCCATGGCCGGGTCCGAGGCGGCCATGGTTGCCATGCCGTTGGGCACGGCCAACGATTTTGCCCGTGCAGCCGGTCTCGGGCTGCTGCCCAAATCGGCGCTGGACCTGCTCGATGCGCCGGTACATAGCGTCGATCTGGGAGAAGTAGACGGTAATCTGTTTCTGAATATGGCTACCGGCGGGTTCGGTAGTCAGGTGACCGCCAATACCTCTGAAGATCTGAAGAAGGTGCTGGGGGGCGCGGCCTATCTGTTTACCGGTCTGTCACGTTTCAGCGAGTTGCGCGCTGTGCATGGTGAGCTGAGCGGCCCGGACTTTCACTGGAGCGGCGAATTATTGGCACTGGGTATCGGCAATGGCCGTCAAGCCGGTGGCGGGCATGTGCTGTGCCCTACGGCGCTGATCGATGATGGCCTGCTGGACGTCAGTATCCTGCCTGCGCCCAAGGAGCTGGTCGGCACCCTCAAGGGTCTGCTGGAAGGCGGCCTCGGGTTGGACAATATGTTCGTCCGGGCGCGATTGCCGTGGGTCGAGCTGAAGTCGGAGCAGGGGCTGGATATCAATCTCGACGGCGAGCCGCTGTCCGGTGAGCATTTGCGTTTTGAAGTGCGCAGAGAGGCGTTGCGCATGCATTTGCCGAATCATTCGCCGTTATTGAAGCGGCATGCGCAGCAACAACACATCGCACCCTGAATCGACGCGGGATTTGTGGGGCCGGCTTTAGCCGGGAAGGGGTTGCACAGGTGATGCATCTTCGTCGTTTGTGCTGACGTCTTCCCGGCTAAAGCCGGTCCCACAGAGCGGGGTCAATCATCCAGACTGATAATCTGTTCACGCACGCAGAACAACACCAACCCGGCGACGTCGTAGATCTGCAGGCGTTTCATGATCTGCGAGCGGTGGGTTTCCACAGTCTTGATGCTCAAGCCCAGGCCGCTGGCGATTTCCCGGGTAGATTTGCCGCGCACGATCAGGCGCAGGATTTCCAGCTGGCGACCGGTCAGGTTGTGGTTTTCGATGGCTTCGGGCTTGTTCGCCTGCACGCTGGTCAGGGCCTGATTGATCACCGTATGGGCGATGGCCGGGCTCAAGTAGCGCTCGCCGTTGCGCAGGGCTTCGAGGGCCTGTTCCAGCTCGGTGGCGGTGGCGTCCTTGAGCAGGTAGCCGTGGGCGCCCATCTCCAGGGCGCGCATGATCAGATCCGGCTCGGTGTGCATCGACAGGATCAGCACCTTGCTGCCAGGCAGTACGCCGCGGAGTTTCTCCAGGGCATCGAGACCATTGGTATCACGCATGGAGATGTCCAGCAGGATGATGTCCGGTTGCAGTGTCAGTGCCAGCTCCGAGAGCTGACTGCCGTCGGCCGCTTCGCCTATCACCGCGTAGCCGGGGATATCCGCTACCAGGGCGCGCACGCCGGCCCTGATCAGCGAATGGTCGTCGATCAATAGCAAATTGCAGGTCATGTTGGCTTCTTGTTCGTGTGGGCTCTTTCATGGGCGCGTGGTGCCCAGGGGAACAGCACGTTGATCTGCGTGCCACGGCCGGGCTCGCTGTGCACCGACCAGGTGCCACCCAGCAGCGCCACACGCTCGGCCATTCCGGCCATGCCGCGCTGGCCTTGCTGGCCGGGATCGGGCGCCGGATCGAAGCCCAGGCCATCGTCGGTCACCAGCAGGGTCAGGCCCTCGGGCAGGCGTTGCAGGCGTACCAGCAGGTTCTTGGCATGGGCGTGGCGCAGCATATTGGTCACTGCTTCCTGGGTGATGCGAAAGGCCGCAATCGACATCTCTTCGGGAATTCCCGCCAGCCGCTGATGGCATTCCAGGCTCCAGTGCACTTGGCTGTCGGCCAGGGTGCGTAGCAGATGGGCGCGCAGGCTGGCTTCAAGGCCCAGGCTGGCCAGCTGTCGCGGGTTGAGGATGGCCGACAGGTCGCGGACCTTTTCCAGGGTTTCGTCCAGGGTATTGGTAAGCTGAATGCTGTAGGTGCACAGCTCTTTGGGCAGGCGCCGTTGCAGCCAATCGCATTGCATCTTGGCGGCGGTGAGCATCTGGCCGATGTCGTCGTGCAGTTCGCGGCTGAGCCGGTGACGTTCGGTTTCCTGCACTTCGAGCATGCGGTCGGCCAGTTCCTGAGGCTGGAATTTGATCGAGTGGTCGGTGCGCAATTGGCTATGCAGGATGCTGGCAAGGGCGGCCAGGTTAAGCAGCAGCAGGCTCAATGGAAACTCTGAAGATGTCAGATAAAACGCGATATTGCCTGCAATAGAACCGATACACAGGACAGCTGTGAGCCAGCGGGAGTTTTTCGTACTGAGCGGCCAAAGCCTTGAATATCGGGTGCTGAAGTGCATAGCGGCTGGAGCCATCGGGTGGTCACTGCGGATAACCTGAATCAATCATTTCAGGTCAATGTCAGTCGCTGTGTCTTGGCACAGTTTCCGGAAAGCCGTGATCAATTCTCGGGTCGTGATATTACCTTAATGTTGCAATAATTCATCATATGATCGTATTAAATAAGACTATCAGTTAATCCGCCAAGCGTTATCGACAACTTATCTTGTCCGGCTGATCAGAAGTTTTGGTTCATCGGTATTGTTTTGAGTGGGCTGGAATCAGCCCGACTTATCGACATGTGTGCCGGCATTGGCGAGCAAGCTAATCATCAACTTGCCGTTTAATGTCGTGATTGACGTCGATACAGCGTTATAACTGGATGGATTGTCGTTTTTGGATACGCGCTGCGGGCATTGTTGCGCTATGACACTGCGCTCAGGCATGGGGCTGGCAGATCAGGCTGTCGGTTTGCGCCTGACTGGCCCTGGCCTGTGGGCTGTCGAGGCCGCACTGGAAAGCCAGGCGTTCAAGCAGTTCGCGTTGTTCGCTGTCATCCAGAGGCATCTGCCCGCTGCGTCGATCAATGAACTCGATCTGCCAGGCCAGCAGGGTGATGCAGCTTTTCAGGGTATGCAGGGGGTCGCCTTGCAGGACGATGCGAGGGCAGGCGGCGTCCAGTAGATCGTGCAGTTGCCGGGTAAATGCGGCGATGCGCTCGACGCAGGCGACGTCGGCTTTGACGGTCAGATTACGCAGTGATGCCAGAAGGCAATCGATTGCGTCGCGATCATCAGCGATGAGTTCCAGGTGTGCCAGGCACTCCTCAGAACGCAATAGCAGGGTCTCGGATTCGCTGAGAAATTCGCAGTGTTGCTGCTGCCATTCTTGCTCGTTCAGCATGCTTCATCTCCACACGTCATGGATGGCGACCGACTTGGCGGCGCGGCGAGTGGCTGGAAGTTAATGCGGATTTCAAAGGAAAGTCTGTAGGACGATTCCGATTGTTGCCAGCTAATGGCATTCTGCATTGCAGCACTATTGCTAAGTGATGGCGTAATGATATTGTTTGCGAGCGTTATGTGGTCTGCTTCGGCAAGCATGGCATCAGCGCCGCCCTGGCGAGGACGCTTGAAGGTGTTGCTCGATTGGCTGGCCGTGAACGCAAACAAAAGCCTGACTCCATTCATGCAATGAGAATGGCGTCACAATAATAGCTATTAGATATTGGGAATATCGGGTCAGCCCCGATTGCTGGTAAGGCGTACCCCTAGGGGCAGTAAGGCCCACGCTGTGAACGTGTAGGTCGGAAGACGGATGCCAGTAGAGCATGATGTTAATGTGACATCAATGGGCTAGCATGGCATTTTATAACAATTAAGGTCCGGCTGTTTTCAGCCGATAACAGGTTAGCGGACTCAACTGTATACCTCGCTTCAGGAGCTCTAAATGGCTGGCATTCTCGACTCGGTAGATCAACGCACACAGCTGGTGGGCGAGAATCGCCTGGAAATCCTCATGTTTCGCCTGGCCGGTCGACAGCTGTTCGCGATCAACGTGTTCAAGGTGCAGGAAGTCCTGCAACTGCCGAAACTGACCCTGATGCCCCAGCGTCATCCATTCGTTTGCGGTGTAGTCAACCTGCGCGGCCAGACCCTGCCGGTGATTGACCTGTCCCAGGCCATTGGTATGCGTCCTCTGGTGCCAGGTGAGAACAGCACCATTATCGTCACCGAGTACAACCGTTCGGTGCAGGCGTTCCTGGTCGGCGGCGTGGACCGCATCGTCAACATGAACTGGGAAGCGATTATGCCGCCGCCGACCAGCGCGGGTCGTCAGCACTATCTGACGGCCATCAGCAAGGTCGACGACCAGTTGGTGGAGATCATCGACGTCGAGAAGGTCCTGGCTGAAATCGTTCCTTACAATGCCAAGGTCTCCCGCGACAAGCTCGAAGACCCGGTGCTGGAACAGGCTCGCGGTCGGGAAATCCTCCTGGTCGACGATTCCAAGGTGGCTCTGTCCCAGCTCAAGGACACCCTGTCCCAGCTCGGCGTCAAGCTGCATACCGCCAGCGACGGTCTCAAGGCCCTGAATATGCTCAAGGCTTGGGCTGACAGCGGTGTGGTCATGACCGACAAGCTCCTGATGGTCTTCACCGACGCCGAAATGCCTGAGATGGATGGTTATCGCCTGACCACCGAGATCCGTGATGACCCGCGCCTGCGTGGCCTTTATGTGGTGCTGCATACGTCGCTGTCGGGCAGCTTCAACGAATCCATGGTGAAAAAAGTCGGTTGCGACAACTTCCTTTCCAAGTTCCAGCCCGACAAGTTGGTCGATGTCGTGCGCGAACGCATCATGCTCGACAACGCTTGAGTATCGGCCCGTCCTGTCATTAAGCTGCGACCTGGTTGTCGCAGCTTAAACTCTCAAGGATCAGGTCATGCATCTCAGTGCGCTCTACCGTTTCCCCCTCAAGTCATGCAAGCCCGAGCCGTTGCAGCAGGCAGCGTTCGACGGTCTCGGCCTGGCCGGGGATCGACGCTGGATGCTGGTGGATGAAGCCAGTGGGCGCTTCTTCACGCAACGCGCTCTGCCGCAGATGTCGCAGCTGTCGGTGTTATGGAATGCCGACGGTGGCGTGACCCTTTGCGCGCCGGGGCTTTCGCCGCTGGACGTGCCTCTCCCGCAAGATATTGAAGCAAACCTGCGCGGTGTGACCGTGTGGCGCGATACCTTGCGCGTGCCGGATGCCGGTGACGAGGCGGCCCGTTGGGCCAGTGAGTTTCTCGGCAAGCCGACGCGTATGGTTCATCTGCCTGACGAGCGCGCGCGCTGGCTGCCCAGCGGTTACGGCGCCATCGAGGACCGCGTGAGCTTTGCCGATGGCTTCCCGCTGCTGCTGATTGGCCAGGGCTCCCTGGATGATCTGTCGTCACGCATTGGCCGACCTCAGGAGATGTTGCGCTTTAGGCCCAATCTGGTGGTGGAGGGGGCCGAGCCTTTTGCTGAGGACAGCTGGAAACGCATTCGTATCGGCACCCTGGAGTTCCGCCTGCTCAAGGGTTGCTCGCGCTGCATCCTCACCACCATCGACCCGGCCACTGGCGAGCGCAACGCCGACCGTGAACCCCTGACTACCCTCAAGACCTATCGCGAACGCGAAGGCGAGATCTGGTTTGGGCAGAACATGGTCAATGACGGGCCGGGTGTGCTGGAAGTGGGGATGAAAGTGGTGGTGTTGGAATAGCGCGATTTGGATCGAAAAACACAAATCCTGTAGGAGCTGCCGAAGGCTGCGAATGGCTTGATGCCGTCATTCGCAGCCTTCGGCAGCTCCTACAAGGTCTCATCTCAATTGATTATCACAAGTCGTCAAAGAACCGCTCATGCCAATCCACCAGCGGTTGCGGTGAATTGAGCTTCTGCCCGTAGATCACCGAATACGACAGCACGTTCTGTACGTACTGGCGGGTTTCGTCGAACGGGATGCTCTCTACCCAGACGTCGAAGGCCAGGTGGTTGGCGCCCTTGAGCCACTGACGGACGCGGCCGGGTCCGGCGTTGTAGGCGGCAGAGGCCAGGACGCGGTTACCGTTGAACTGGCTGTGTACCTGGCTCAGATAGGCGGCACCGAGCTGGATGTTCTTGTCCGGGTCCAGCACCTGCTCGGAAGAGGCGAGGGGGATGCTGAACTTGCGCGCAGTTTCCTTGGCCGTGGCCGGCATCAGTTGCATCAGGCCGCTGGCGCCAACGCCGGAGCGAGCGTCGTCCATGAAGGCGCTTTCCTGGCGGGTAATGGCAAATACCCAGCTCGAGTGCAGGCCACGCACACCGGCCTCACGGACCAGGGTTTCGCGGTGGGCCATGGGGAAGCGGATATCCAGGTCATCCCAGTACTGCGCCTGGCTGATGGTCCGGATCGCAGGGAAGTACCATTTCAGGTCGTAGGCCAGTTTGGCCTGGGCGACCATTTCGTCGCGGTTGAACTGACGGCTGGCGTAATACCATTCACGACGGCCATCGACCACTTGGCCGCGATCATGAAACTCCAAGGCACGTCGAATGCCAGGGGTGTTGCGCACCTTGGTAATGGTGGCCTGGCTCAACAGCAGCGGCTTGTTCAACAGCTGATACGGGCTTTGCGTGCGGTCGGCGGCGAGGAAACCGTAGAAGTCGCGCTCCTTGGCCACACCCTTGTACAGGCTCGGGATCAACGGATTGTTCGGCTGGGCCAGTTCCAGGGCGCGGGCTTCCCAGTATTTCCAGCGATTGGTATCGGCCAGGTCCTTGGGCAGGCGGCGGGTCAGCTCGTAGGCATCCTCCCAGCGGCCCAGGCGCAACAGCAGGCGCAGGCGCCATTCGGTGACGGTGTTGTCGCGCAGGTCCGGATCATATTTGGTCATGATTTCCAGGGCTCGGTCGTCGTAACGGCGGGCCAGGGTCAGACCGATCTCCTTGGCAATGGCCACTTGCTCCTCGCGGGAGAAGTGCAGGCGTGCGGCATAGCCGTCGAGCATTTCCAGGGCTTTTTGCGGGTCCTGCCTGGCCAGGCGACGCAGGCCGAGGCCGACCACGTCGGACATGGCTTCATCCACCGGGGCGAATTGCGCCGGGTTGTTGAGCATGTCGGGCTTCTGCGCCACGGCGATCAGCAGGCGGCCTTGTGGCGCCAGGCTGTTGAGGCTGTTGACCAGCGCGTTGGCCAGGCTGTAGTTGCCTTCCTGGGCGGCCAGCTTGGCGCGCTGCCAGCGCTTCTGTTCGGTCAACTGGCCTTCGGCGGCCCACTGGCCGAACAGGCCGTCACAGGACGACGGCAGGGTCTTGCCGGTCATCCACAGCTTTTCAGCATTGGCATAGCCTTCGGCGCGCTGGTTGTGGCTCATCTGGTACTGGCCGTAGAGGCAGTCCAGTTCGGTGAAATTCATTTTAACGTCGTAATACTTGGCGAAGGTGTCCCAGTCGCTGCGGTCAGCCAGCCAGCGCAGCCACTTGAGCTTCATCCAGTTGGCCTGGGGCAGGTCGCCGTGATCGGCAAGGAATTTCTCGATTTCCTCGTTGCTGGCGGTCTTTAGGCGCGCCGTCAGCTCGTCATATTCCAGATAGGGCTGCAGCGGGTAATCGGCCAGGGCCGCGCTGTACATGCGCATCGGGCCGGTGTCGCCCTTGGCCAGAGCGCGCTTGGCTTCGTCGTAGTATTGGCGCTGTTGGTTGAGATCGGCTGCCTGGACGGTCTGGGCAGCGGTTGCCGAGAGAAGCAGGCAGGAAAAAAGACTGAGCAAACGACTGCGCATGAGACTTCCGAGCAGATGAATCGTGAAAAGTGGCGCTAGCTTAGCCTTTTGCAGGGCGGGGGCGAAAGCACCGTTGACCGGGCGCAGAGCGCCGGTCTTAGGAACGAGGCTTGCCCGCGAAGGCAATGGCACGTGCGGCACATCTTTTGCGATCGGAAAATCGCCTTTGCGGGCAAGCCTCGCTCCCACAGGATTTGGGTTGTCTGAGGAGCATGTCGTACCGAAATAAACCGCCGGTATAAAAGAAGGCTTTCGCGCACGATATCTCAGGTAGAATGCGCGCCCGGTTTTTGGAGAAGCTCATGACCCTGCTCAAATTCAGCGATGTGTCCCTTGCGTTCGGCGCTATGCCGTTGTTGGACAAGGTGTCCTGGCAGATCGCCCGTGGTGAGCGGGTGTGCATCATCGGTCGCAACGGCACTGGCAAATCCAGCATGCTGAAGCTGGTCAAGGGCGTACAGAAGCCCGATGACGGTGCCGTATGGCGCGCGCCGGGCCTGAAGATCGGCGAGTTGCCCCAGGAGCTGCCGGTGGCCGACGCGCGCACCGTGTTCGACGTGGTAGCCGAAGGCCTGGACGGTGTCGGGGCCTTGCTCGCTGAGTACCATCATCTGGCGCAAAACTGCGTCACCGAAGAAGACCTGGACAAGCTGATGCACGTACAGCAGGCGCTGGAGGCCCGTGACGGCTGGCGTTTGCAGCAACTGGTCGACAGCACCCTGAGCCGCCTGCAACTGCCGGCCGACAAGACCCTCGCCGAGCTTTCCGGCGGCTGGCGTCGCCGCGTGCTGCTGGCCCAGGCTCTGGTTTCCGAGCCGGATCTGCTGCTGCTTGATGAGCCGACCAACCACCTGGATATCGGTGCTATCGCCTGGCTGGAAGAAGCGCTGAAGGATTTCCAGGGCGCTGTGCTGTTCATCACGCACGACCGTTCCTTCCTGCAGAACCTGGCGACACGCATCCTCGAACTGGATCGCGGCGGCCTGATCGACTGGAACGGCGACTACGCCAGCTTCCTGGTACACAAGGAAGCGGCCCTGGCGGCCGAAGAAACCGCCAACGCACTGTTCGACAAGCGCCTGGCCCAGGAAGAAGTGTGGATCCGCCAGGGCATCAAGGCGCGCCGTACCCGTAACGAAGGCCGCGTGCGTGCCTTGAAGGCGCTGCGCGTCGAGCGCAGTGACCGCCGTGAGCGCACCGGCAAGGCCAATATCCAGCTGGATACCGCCGACAAGTCCGGCAAGCAGGTCATGTCCCTGGAAAATGTCAGCTTTGCCCATCCGGGCGGGCCGATGCTGATCAAGGACTTCTCCATGGTCCTGCAGCGCGAAGACCGCATCGGCCTGCTGGGTGCCAACGGTACCGGCAAGACCACGCTGCTCAAGCTGATGCTGGACAACCTGCAACCGACCAGCGGCAAGGTCGAAGTGGGGACGCGTCTGGAAGTGGCTTACTTCGACCAGTTGCGTCACCAGCTCGACCTGGAAAAGACCGTGATCGACAACGTCGCCGAAGGTCGCGACTTCATCGATATCGATGGCCAGAGCCGCCACGTACTGAGCTATCTGGGCGACTTCCTGTTCAGCCCGCAGCGTGCCCGTACGCCGGTCAAGGCGCTGTCCGGTGGTGAACGTGCCCGTCTGCTGCTGGCCAAGCTGTTCAGCAAGCCGGCCAACCTGCTGGTCCTCGACGAACCGACCAACGACCTCGACGTGGAAACCCTGGAGCTGCTCGAAGAAGTGCTGTCGGCGTTCAAGGGCACCGTACTGATGGTCAGCCACGACCGGGCATTCCTCGACAACGTGGTCACCAGCACCCTGGTCTTCGAAGGCGAGGGCAAGGTTCGTGAATACGTCGGCGGTTATCAGGATTGGCTACGCCAAGGCGGCTCGCCGCGTCTGCTGGGTGTGACCGACACCAAGTCGGGCAAGGCCGAGCTGGCCAGCGCCGTGGTCGAGGCGGCGCCGGTGCCTGCTCAGGAGATTCCGGTAGCGTCGGCCAAGAAGAAACTCAGCTATAAGCTGCAGCGCGAGCTGGAGGCATTGCCGGGGCAGATCGACGAGGTTGAGAAGCAGATTGCTGCCCTGACCGTCGAGATGGCCGCGCCGGGTTTCTACCAGAAGCCCGCCGAGCAGACCGCGGCGACTCTGGCGCAACTGGAAAACCGCCAGGGTGAGCTGGATGCCTTGCTGGAACGCTGGGCTGAGCTGGACGAGTAAGCGATAAAAAAGCCCGATCGATGATCGGGCTTTTTCTTGGTTGTTGCGGTGATCCATGCGGGACCGGCTTTAGCCGGGAAATCGCCTTCCCGGCTAAAGCCGGTCCCACATCACGCAGTGCGGTCAGTTGGTCGGTTTGATCAGCCGCACCGCCAGCACATCACAAGGCGCGCCATGCAGCACGTCATTGGCGGTGGAGCCCAGCAGCAGAGACAGGCCGTGTCGGCCATGGCTGCCGACGACGATCAGGTCGCAGTGGTGTTCCTTGGCCAACTCGTGGATTTCCTGGCGCGGCTGGCCATAGGTCAGGTGGCTGTCGCCCGCCTTGACGTCCGGGTACTTGAGCTTGATCGCCTCAAGCTTTTCCTTGGCCTGGTCGAACTGCTGTTGCTGCAGTTGTGACAGATCCATTGGCACATCGCCACCAAAGGCCATGGCCATGGGTTCGACGATATGCACCAGGGATAGCTTGGCGTTATAGGCCAGAGCAAGCTCCTTGCCGCGCTTGATGACGGGGTCGCACTCTTCGGTCAGATCAACGGCGACCAGGATATGTGTGTAGGGCATGAGGAGTTCCTCCGGGGAATTGCGTTGATATGAGTATGGCTCTTTCATGCATAAACTGGCAGGCCATTGTTTTCGTTGTTTTAAGGCAAGGACATAGACATATGACGGTCTGGATAGTGCTGTCAATCATTGGCGTCATGTTGAGCCCGCTGATCTGGCTGCGGCCGTCGCGGCGACAGAATGGCAGGATGGCGCTGCGCCTGGAAGCCCGGCGTATGGGCATGGGCATGCAACTGGCGCCCCAGGAGTGGCCGCACTGGCTGCCGGTGGCGCCGCCGAGCCCTTGTCCGCAGTTGCATCTGCCGCGACGCAATAAGGGCAATAAGCCCTGGGCCTATTGGCAGACCGAGCCTGGGACCTGGGTCAATCGCTGGCGTGAACCCTGTGAGAATGAGGCGCTGCTGGCGCAATTCAGCACATTGCCGGCCGACGTGTACAAGGTCGAACTGGATGAGCAGATGATTGCGCTGTACTGGGCGGAGCGGGGGGAGTCGGAAGTATTGCAGCGTATTGCTGCCGTGCTGAAAGTCCTGGCCTGAGGCCGCCCTATAGAAAATATGCAAAACCGACCGAATCACCGCAACTCTGCGGGAGCGAATTCATTCGCGAAAGCGGTATGACGTACGATAAAAATCTATCGGATGAATCGGCCTCTTCGCGAATGAATTCGCTCCCGCAGGATGTGCCCACCAAATCCCGGGCATTAAAAAGCCCGATAACAACATCGGGCTGGGGTTGGCCAGGCAGGCCGATAATTCTGTAGGCGTTCCGGGAGGGCAGGCGATGCAAGGTTGCCGTGAATCCCTCGCTGAAGCAGTGCGCTGAATGTAGACCTTCTGCTCCGTTTTGTCGCGTATTGCCGAATAAATTTTCATTTATGTTCCTCGGCGGTGCAAAAAGTCGTGCGGACTTTGCCCTACACTTTTCGTTGTGGTCAGGCTTTGAGGCCCGTCCACGGGAGTCGAAGCGGCTCTATTACCCTGGGTGATACTGCTGCATATGCCCGGATTTATGGCCGTTCTGTCGAATTGACAATTCGTCTGTTTTGGCTGAAGGTGTGCGTACCCAAATCAAACGGGCGTATGAATTGAGCGTTTGGCTGTCAGACGGCTCTTACAGAACCCGGTACCACGTCAGCGGGTGTGCATGGTGATTTGGCGGTGACGTCTTAGTCTCGCCGGACGCTAGCGTTCGACGTGCATTGTTCAGCTTCCATATCGTGGAGATCAGTTGATGATTTACGAAGGTAAAGCCATCACGGTTAAGGCTCTTGAAAGTGGCATCGTCGAATTGAATTTCGACCTCAAGGGTGAGTCCGTCAACAAGTTCAACCGCCTCACCCTCAACGACCTGCGCCAGGCCATCGAAGCCATCAAGGCTGACGCGTCGGTCAAGGGTGTGATCGTTACCAGCGGCAAGGACGTATTTATCGTCGGCGCCGACATCACCGAGTTCGTCGACAACTTCAAGTTGCCGGATGCCGAGCTTGTTGCTGGCAACCTGGAAGCCAACAAGATTTTCAGCGACTTCGAAGACCTTGCGGTCCCGACCCTCGTCGCGATCAACGGTATCGCCCTGGGTGGCGGTCTGGAAATGTGCCTGGCGGCGGATTTCCGCGTCATGTCCAGCACGGCCAAGATCGGCCTGCCTGAAGTCAAACTGGGTATCTACCCTGGCTTCGGCGGCACCGTGCGCCTGCCGCGCCTGATCGGTGCCGACAATGCCATCGAATGGATTGCCTCCGGCAAGGAAAATCGCGCCGAAGACGCCCTCAAGACCGGCGCCGTAGACGCTGTCGTCGCTCCCGAGAAGCTGCGTGAAGCGGCCCTGGACCTGATCCAGCGCGCCATTTCCGGCGAGTTCGATTTCAAGGCCAAGCGCCAGCCGAAACTGGACAAGCTCAAGCTCAACGCCATCGAACAGATGATGGCCTTCGAAACCGCCAAGGGCTTCGTGGCCGGCCAGGCTGGCCCGAACTATCCGGCCCCGGTCGAAGCGATCAAGACCATCCAGAAAGCTGCCAACTTCGGTCGCGAAAAAGCGCTGGAAGTCGAAGCCGCCGGTTTCGTCAAAATGGCCAAGACTTCGGCTGCCAAGAGTCTGATCGGCCTGTTCCTGAACGATCAGGAGCTGAAAAAGAAAGCCAAGGTGTACGACGCCATCGCCAAACCTGTGAACCAGGCTGCCGTGCTCGGCGCCGGAATCATGGGCGGCGGTATCGCCTATCAGTCGGCTGTCAAAGGCACGCCAATTCTGATGAAGGATATCCGCGAAGACGCCATTCAACTGGGTCTGAACGAAGCTTCCAAACTGCTGGGCAGCCGCGTCGAGAAAGGCCGTCTGACCCCTGCGAAGATGGCTGAAGCGCTCAACGCGATTCGTCCTACGCTGTCCTACGGCGATTTTGGCAATGTCGACTTGGTGGTTGAAGCCGTGGTCGAGAACCCCAAAGTCAAGCAGGCAGTACTGGCTGAAGTTGAAGCCCAGGTCGGTGAAAACACCATCCTCGCTTCCAACACCTCGACCATTTCCATCAGCCTGTTGGCCAAGGCCCTCAAGCGTCCGGAAAACTTCGTCGGCATGCACTTCTTCAACCCGGTACACATGATGCCCCTGGTGGAAGTCATCCGTGGCGAGAAGTCCAGCGAAGAAGCTGTTGCCACCACCGTGGCCTACGCCAAGAAAATGGGCAAGAACCCGATCGTGGTCAATGACTGCCCGGGCTTCCTGGTCAACCGCGTGCTGTTTCCGTACTTCGGCGGTTTCGCCAAGCTGGTCAGCGCTGGCGTGGACTTCGTGCGCATCGACAAGGTCATGGAGAAATTCGGCTGGCCCATGGGCCCGGCGTACCTGATGGACGTGGTCGGCATCGACACCGGCCACCACGGTCGCGACGTCATGGCTGAAGGCTTCCCTGACCGCATGAAGGACGACCGTCGCTCGGCCGTGGACGTGCTCTACGAAGCCAAGCGCCTGGGCCAGAAGAACGGCAAGGGCTTCTATGCCTACGAAACCGACAAGAAGGGCAAGCCGAAGAAAGTGGCCGACGCCGCCGTACTCGAAGTGCTCAAGCCGATCATCTACGAGCAGCGTGAAGTCACTGACGAGGACATCATCAACTGGCTGATGATCCCGCTGTGCCTGGAAGTCGTGCGCTGCCTGGAAGACGGCATCGTCGAAACCGCCGCTGAAGCCGACATGGGCTTGATCTACGGCATCGGTTTCCCTCCATTCCGTGGCGGTGCACTGCGCTACATCGACTCCATCGGCGTCGCTGAGTTCGTTGCCCTGGCTGACCAATACGCTGATTTGGGTGCGTTGTACCACCCCACCGCGAAGCTGCGTGAGATGGCCAAGAATGGCCAGAGCTTCTTCGGTTAAGCGTCCTTGAGGAGTAATTTTATGAGTTTGAATCCAAGAGACGTCGTGATTGTCGACTTCGGTCGCACTCCGATGGGCCGCTCCAAAGGTGGCATGCACCGCAACACCCGTGCCGAGGACATGTCCGCGCACCTGATCAGCAAGCTGCTGGAGCGCAACAACAAGATCGATCCGGCCGAAGTCGAAGACGTGATCTGGGGCTGCGTCAACCAGACCCTGGAGCAGGGCTGGAACATTGCTCGCATGGCTTCGCTGCTGACCCAGATCCCGCATACCTCGGCAGCCCAGACCGTCAGCCGTCTGTGCGGCTCGTCCATGAGCGCGCTGCACACTGCCGCGCAGGCGATCATGACCGGTAACGGCGATGTGTTTGTCATCGGCGGTGTCGAGCACATGGGCCACGTCGGCATGATGCACGGTGTCGATCCGAACCCGCATATGTCCCTGTACGCGGCCAAGGCCTCGGGCATGATGGGCCTGACGGCCGAGATGCTCGGCAAGATGCACGGCATCACCCGTGAGCAGCAGGACGCCTTTGGCGTGCGTTCGCACCAGTTGGCCCACAAGGCCACGGTCGAAGGCAAGTTCAAGGACGAGATCATCCCGATGCAGGGTTATGACGAGAACGGTTTCCTCAAGGTCTTCGACTACGACGAAACCATTCGCCCGGAAACTACCCTGGAAAGCCTCGCGGCGTTGAAGCCGGCCTTCAACCCGAAAGGCGGTACAGTGACGGCCGGTACTTCCTCGCAGATCACTGACGGCGCTTCGTGCATGATCGTCATGTCGGCACAGCGTGCCCAGGACCTGGGGATCCAGCCGATGGCGGTGATCCGTTCCATGGCCGTGGCGGGTGTGGACCCGGCGATTATGGGTTATGGCCCGGTCCCTGCTACGCAGAAAGCCTTGAAGCGTGCCGGCCTTGGCATCGCCGATATCGACTTCTTCGAGCTCAACGAAGCTTTCGCTGCACAGGCCTTGCCAGTACTGAAAGATTTGAAAGTGCTCGACAAGATGAACGAGAAGGTTAACCTGCACGGCGGTGCCATTGCCCTGGGTCACCCGTTCGGTTGCTCCGGCGCCCGTATTTCGGGCACCTTGCTCAATGTCATGAAGCAGAATGGTGGCAACCTCGGTGTTGCGACCATGTGCATCGGTCTGGGCCAGGGTATTTCCACGGTCTTCGAGCGGGTCTGATTCGTTCGGGTGACACAAGCCGGGGCCAGGTGCCCCGGCTTTTGTATTTTTGTAAAAAAATAAATTGAAGCTTTTTTTCGTGTCTTGTGAGGGCCGCAATATGAAGTTACAGCCAGGTCTCTACCGCCATTACAAAGGCCCCGAGTACCGCGTTTTCAGTGTCGCCCGACATTCCGAGACCGAGGAAGAAGTGGTTTTCTATCAAGCCCTGTATGGTGATTACGGCTTGTGGGTACGGCCGTTGAACATGTTTCTGGAGTCAGTCGAGGTTGACGGCGAACAAGTGCCGCGCTTTGCTTTGGTCCAGGCCGAACCCAGTCTGTTTTCCAAGGGTTGAGGCGAGTTCGCACAACAGCCTGTGCTTGACCTCACCTTGTAGCCACTATATATAGCGGGGCCTCGACATCTGGCTCCAACTGTCATTCATATCTAGATTCAGGAATTTTCTGATCCATGGGCAAATCGCTGGTCATTGTGGAATCCCCGGCTAAGGCCAAGACCATCAACAAGTATTTGGGCAACCAGTACGTGGTGAAGTCGAGTATCGGCCATATCCGAGACCTGCCCACCAGCGGTTCGGCCAGTGCCGCCAAAGAGCCTGCTGCCAAGCGTGGCAAGGCCGCTGTGGGTGAAGGTCCGGTACTGACGCCTAAAGAGAAGGCTACCAAGCAGCTGGTCTCGCGCATGGGCGTCGATCCTGAGCACGGCTGGAAAGCCAAATACGAGATCCTTCCCGGCAAGGAGAAGGTGATCGAAGAGCTGCGCCGTCTCGCCAAGGATGCCGACACCATCTATCTCGCAACGGACTTGGACCGCGAGGGGGAAGCCATTGCCTGGCACCTGCGCGAAGCCATCGGTGGCGATGACAGCCGCTACAAGCGTGTGGTGTTCAACGAAATCACCAAGAAGGCTATCCAGGAAGCGTTCTCGCAGCCCGGCGAGCTGGATATCGATCGGGTCAACGCCCAGCAAGCGCGGCGTTTCCTCGACCGTGTGGTCGGCTACATGGTCTCGCCGCTGCTCTGGGCGAAAATTGCCCGTGGCCTGTCCGCCGGTCGTGTGCAATCGGTGGCGGTGAAACTGGTCGTGGAGCGTGAGCGCGAGATCCGTGCGTTCAACCCCGAAGAATATTGGGAAGTCCACGCCGATCTGGGCACCGCCAAGGGCGCCAACGTGCGCTTCGAAGTGGCCCGCGAGAACGGCGAAGCCTTCAAGCCGCTGAACGAAGCCCAGGCCATGGCAGCGCTGGAGAAGCTCAAAGCCTCCGCCTACAACATCGCCAAGCGTGAAGACAAACCGACCAGCAGCAAGCCGTCGGCACCCTTCATCACCTCGACGCTGCAGCAGGCCGCGAGCAACCGCCTGGGCTACGGCGTGAAGAAGACCATGATGATGGCTCAGCGCTTGTATGAAGCGGGCTACATCACTTACATGCGTACCGACTCCACCAACCTCTCGGCCGATGCCGTGAGTATGGCTCGTGACTACATCGAGAACGAATTCGGCAAGAAGTACCTGCCGGAGTCGCCGAACGTCTACAGCAGCAAAGAGGGTGCCCAGGAAGCGCACGAAGCGATTCGTCCGTCCGACGTTAACACCCACCCGAGCAAGCTGACGGGCATGGAGCGTGACGCCGAGCGCCTGTACGAGTTGATCTGGCGCCAGTTCGTGGCCTGCCAGATGCCGCCTGCACAATACCTGTCGACCACCGTCAGCGTCATGGCCGCAACCTTCGAGCTGCGCGCCAAGGGCCGTATCCTCAAGTTCGACGGTTACACCAAGGTGTTGCCGCAGATAACCAAGCCGGGCGACGACGATGTTCTGCCCGACATGGCTCAGGGCGACAACCTCAAGCTGATCAAGCTCGATCCGACTCAGCACTTCACCAAGCCGCCTGCGCGTTACTCCGAGGCAAGCCTGGTCAAGGAAATGGAAAAACGCGGTATCGGCCGCCCATCGACCTACGCGGCGATCATTTCGACCATCCAGGACCGTGGCTACGTGGCGTTGCACAACCGCCGCTTCTACTCGGAAAAGATGGGCGATATCGTCACCGAGCGTCTGTCCGAGAGCTTCTCCAACCTGATGGACTATGGCTTTACCGCCGGTATGGAAGAGAACCTCGATGACGTGGCCCAGGGCGAGCGTGACTGGAAGAGCGTGCTCGACGAGTTCTACGGCGACTTCAAGAAGAAACTCGAAGTAGCTGAAGCACCGGACAGCGGCATGCGCGCCAACCAGCCGGTCATGACCGACATTCCATGCAAGGTCTGCGGTCGTCCGATGCAGATTCGTACTGCGTCCACCGGCGTATTCCTCGGTTGCTCGGGCTACAGCCTGCCGCCGAAAGAACGCTGCAAGGCCACGGTCAACCTTACCCCCGGCGACGAGATTGCCGAGGATGACGAGGGTGAGTCCGAATCCCGCGTACTGCGCGGCAAGCATCGTTGCCCGATCTGCAGCACGGCGATGGACGCTTACCTGCTGGACGAGAAACACAAGCTGCACATCTGCGGTAACAATCCGGATTGCTCCGGCTATGAGATCGAAGAGGGCACCTACCGTATCAAGGGTTACGAAGGCCCGAGCGTTGAGTGCGACAAGTGTGGCGGCGAAATGCAGCTCAAGACCGGCCGTTTCGGCAAGTTCTTCGGCTGCACCAACTGCAAGAACACCCGCAAGCTGCTGAAAAGCGGTGAAGCAGCACCGCCGAAGATGGACCCGGTGAAAATGCCGGAACTCAAGTGCGAGAAGGTCGACGACACTTATATCCTGCGTGACGGTGCTTCGGGTCTGTTCCTGGCTGCCAGCCAGTTCCCGAAAAACCGCGAGACCCGTGCACCGCTGGTCATGGAGATTGTGCCGCACAAGTCGGAGATCGATCCTAAGTACCACTTCCTCTGCGATGCACCGCAGAAGGATCCTGACGGTCGTGCAGCGGTAATCCGCTACAGCCGCAAGAGCAAGGAGCAATATGTGCAGACCGAAGTGGAGGGTAAACCGACTGGTTGGCGCGCCTTCTTCGACGGCAAGGCCTGGCAGGTTGAAGACAAGCGTTGATCGCTGACCGGTTAAATGGCTGAATGGACCCTCGGTGTACCCGTTACACCGAGGGTTTTTTTATTTCAGGGGTGTGCTCGTCCCCCAACTTTAATGAGGCTGCCGCCATGGCCCACGAACTCTATACCCGCACCAACCAGAAGATTTACTTTGCCGGCCTCTCCCTGGAGGCCCTGGGCAAGGCGCAGGAGGGGCGGGCGATCAATTCTCAGGCGTTGTTGCAGGCCGAGCGCGAATCGGCCCTGTTCCACCTGTATGGCGCCTTGCTGGGCTTGTGCCATGAGATTGCCGGCTTCTATCGCCTGCCCCAGGCCAATTCCCCGCGTGCGGAAGACCTGCTGACGCCGGAAGTCCTCAAGACTGTGCAGATTCCGGAAATGGCCGAGCTGATCGAACTGGCCGGGCAGTCCGAGACCTGGCTGGCACGCCTGCTGAGCGCTTATCGCGCGCTGTACCTGCCGCCGAGCGCCCCGAAAAAACCGAAAGGCGATGTCACCCAGCCATTGATCGTTGCGGTCAATCTGGACGACGAACCGGAGATGGAACTGACCCGCGAAGAGCTGGAAAGCTGGCGCCAACAGCTCAAGGGCCTGGCAATCCGCTTCCGTGAAGGCTTGAGTGAATGCTGAGGCCGGACGACTACCGGGGTACGGTCAGGGGCAGTGAGCTGCTACAATGCGCGCCTTTCGCGGAGAATTGTCCTGATGCCCACCTCTTTTCTTGAAATTGTCGAATTGCCTGACGGCCGTATCGAGCTGCGTCGCGCCGAAGATGAGGGGTCCCTGGTGACCCTTAACTTCTCCGAAGACGCCAAAGTGTTCCTGCACGGCCAGCATGTTGAAGTCGCCAAGGCGATGTTGAGCATGGGCGTGCAGATGGCTGGGCGTCTGGCAGAAGGCGATATCGAGAAGGACGGCGGGCCGCGGGTTTTGCACTAAACCCAGCGTTATCTCGCAGGAGATCCAGGCAGAGATCTGATGTGCGGGACCGGCTTTAGCCGGGAAGGCGCAGGCAGCAATGACACATTTCTTGTGCCAGATATATCGTCTTCCCGGCTAAAGCCGGTCCCGCCGGTTCGCGCAAACTCAGCCCAGCCGAATATTCAGGCTCTGTGCATCGCCGATTCGCGCGGCGGTGATCAGTTGCTGGCGCGAGGTTGAGTTGAGCGGGTTGATCCAGCTGACCACGGTGTGGCTGCGGCCCAGGCGCAGTGCTTCACGGGTCAGTTCCAGGGCGCTTTGAGTGCCTCGGGGTTGCAGCAGCAGGATGCGTTCACGATTCAGACCGGCGTCCCGCAGCCAGGTCTGGGTCAGGCTCGCCGGCGGCGCAATCAGCGTCAGCCAGCGCGAACCCTGGTCCTGGCTCAGTTCGCGCAGGACCGGAGCCATCAGGCTCAGGCAGCTCCCCGCCGCGCCGCGCAATGACAGCTCACTGAACACTTCCGGCTCGTTGGGCCAGCTTGTCTCGACCACGTCTTGCAGGTCCGGGGCGATAATGGGCTGGGCCATGAATACCTCGAACAGTGGCAGTTGGGCATGCGGTGCTTGGAGGAACTGCATAAACGTCTCCTTAACGGCGAATGACGCCGACACTCAAACCTTCGATCACCAGCTCCTGCTCCTTGAGGTTGACCTCAATCGGCGCGAAGTCGGGGTTCTCGGCAATCAGCCAGACCTTGCTGCCTTCGCGCTTGAAGCGCTTGACCGTCACCTCGTCACCGATGCGGGCGACAACGATCTGGCCGTTGCGCGCCTCGCGGGTGGTGTGTACGGCGATCAGGTCGCCGTCGAAGATACCGACGTCCTTCATGCTCATGCCGTGCACCCGTAACAGGTAATCGGCACTGGGATGGAAAAACGCAGGGTTGATGTTGCAGGATTCTTCGATGTGCTGTTGAGCGAGGATCGGCGCACCGGCGGCGACACGGCCGATGATCGGCAGGCCGGCTTCCTCGGCCTTGGCTTCGAAGCCGGGGATACGAATGCCACGGGAAGCACCCGGGGTCATTTCGATGGCGCCTTTACGCGCCAGCGCCTTTAGGTGTTCTTCCGCCGCATTGGGGGACTTGAAGCCCAGCTCCTGAGCGATCTCCGCGCGAGTAGGCGGGTAGCCGTTGTCCTCGAGGCAGCGTTTGATGAAGCCCAGAATCTCGGCTTGGCGTGGCGTCAGTTTGATCATGTCGGGCGCTCTGTCTTTTTATACAGTGACTGGGATTATATACAGTGAACGCGCCTTGGCAATCGTCGTTTTCAATCCGTTGGTCGGCGCAGAGTTATAAAGCCTCGTTCAAGGGTGCATGCGGCAGTCTGCAGTGCCCGTCTTGTATGATTAAATACGTGACTGCGCGGCCGGATAATGAACAGCCGGGCTTGACAATCCACCCGTATGATACGTATGTTTCAAACAAGTGTTTGTCAGGCAGAGACCCATGGCCCAGTCGGAAACCGTTGAACGCATCCTCGATGCAGCTGAGCAGCTGTTCGCAGAAAAAGGCTTTGCCGAAACCTCATTACGGCTGATTACCAGCAAGGCCTCGGTCAATCTGGCGGCGGTGAACTATCACTTCGGTTCCAAGAAAGCGCTGATTCAGGCGGTATTCTCGCGCTTCCTCGGCCCGTTTTGCGTCAGCCTCGATCGCGAGCTCGAGCGCCATCAGGCCAAGCCTGAACACAAGCCGACCCTGGAAGAACTGCTGGAAATGCTCGTGGAGCAGGCTCTGGCCGTCCAGCCGCGCAGCAATAACGACCTGTCGATCTTCATGCGCCTGCTGGGCCTGGCCTTCAGTCAGAGTCAGGGTCACCTGCGGCGTTATCTGGAAGACATGTACGGCAAGGTGTTCCGCCGCTACATGACACTGGTCAACGAAGCCGCACCGCGTATCCCTCCCATCGAATTGTTCTGGCGCGTGCACTTCATGCTCGGTGCTGCGGCGTTCAGCATGTCCGGGATCAAGGCATTGCGCGCCATCGCCGAGACTGACTTCGGTGTCAATACCTCCATCGAGCAGGTCATGCGCCTGATGGTTCCGTTCCTCGCTGCGGGCATGCGTGCCGAAACCGGCGTGACCGATGCCGCGATGATCTCTGCGCAACTGCGCCCGCGCAGCAAAAGTGCTTCCAGTACGCCGAGCGTCGCTAAGGCCTGAGATTGCACCTGACTCAATGATCAAGCACCATGCCCGGATTGTTTTGGTAGGGTGAGTTACAGATATGAGTTCTGGCCTGCAAGGCTCGCTGATGGTGGATGTCGCCGGTACCTGGCTGACTGCTGAAGACCGTCAACTGCTACGCCACCCCGAAGTGGGTGGTCTGATCATTTTTGCCCGCAACATCGAGCATCCGCGTCAGGTTCGCGAGTTGAGTGCGGCGATTCGTGCCGTTCGCCCGGATCTGTTGCTGGCGGTGGACCAGGAGGGCGGTCGCGTCCAGCGTCTGCGCCAGGGCTTCGTGCGTTTGCCAGCGATGCGGGCGATCGCCGATAACCCCGATGCCGAGCAACTGGCTGAGCATTGCGGCTGGCTGATGGCGACTGAGGTACTGGCCGTGGGTCTGGACCTGAGTTTCGCCCCGGTGCTCGATCTGGACTATCAGCGCAGCGCCGTAGTCGGCAGCCGCGCGTTCGAAGGCAACCCTGAGCGCGCGGCCCTGTTGGCCGGTGCCTTTATCCGTGGCATGAACGCCGCTGGCATGGCCGCGACCGGCAAGCATTTTCCGGGACACGGCTGGGCCGAAGCCGATTCCCATGTGGCGATTCCGGTCGATGAACGCCGTCTGGCGGATATTCGCGCCAATGACCTGGTGCCGTTCGCCCGCTTGAGCAAGCAGCTGGCGGCAGTCATGCCTGCCCATGTGATCTACCCGCAGGTCGATGCCAGCCCCGCCGGTTTCTCCCGTCGCTGGTTGCAGGACATCCTGCGCGGCGAGCTGGGCTTTGACGGGGTGATCTTCAGTGATGACCTATCCATGGCCGGTGCCCATGTGGTCGGTGATTCCGCCAGTCGCATCGAAGCGGCCTTCAGCGCCGGTTGCGACATGGGTCTGGTCTGCAATGACCGCGCCTGCGCCGAACTTGCCCTGAGTGCGGCCCAGCGCCTGAAAATCACTCCTTCGCCGCGCATTGCGCGCATGCGCGGCCAGGCCTATGCCACCACCGAATATCGCCAGCACCCACGCTGGCTGGCCGCGTTGTCTGCACTGCGCGATGCCCAACTGATTGATTAAGGATTACCCATGACTGTTTACGCGATTATCGGCGGCACTGGCTTGACCCAGCTCGATGGCCTGCATATCCGCCAGTCCCTGCCGATGAATACCCCCTATGGCGCGCCGTCGGGTGAGATCCAGCTCGGTGAGTACGCCGGGCGTGAGGTGATGTTCCTCGCTCGCCACGGTCATCCACACCGTTTTCCGCCGCATCAGGTGAACTACCGGGCCAATATCTGGGCCTTGAAGCAGGCAGGTGCCGAAGCCATTCTGGCAGTGAACGCTGTGGGTGGGATTCATCCAGCCATGGGCACCGGGCATTTCTGCGTGCCCCATGACCTGATCGACTACACCAGCGGGCGCCAGCACACCTTCTTCGCTGACGATCTGGAGCAGGTCACCCATATCGATTTCAGCTACCCCTACAGCGAAGCGCTGCGGGCGCGTCTGATTGCGGCGCTGGCCGCGCAAGGTTGCGAGTTCAGTGATCGCGGCGTGTACGCCTGCACCCAGGGCCCGCGCCTGGAAACCGTGGCCGAGATTCTGCGCCTGGAGCGTGATGGCTGCGATATCGTCGGCATGACCGGCATGCCCGAGGCGGCATTGGCTCGCGAGCTGGAACTGGACTACGCCTGTCTGGCCCTGGTGGTGAACCCGGCGGCGGGCAAGTCTGCGGCGGTGATTACCATGGCCGAGATCGAACAGGCGCTGCATGACGGTATGGGCAAGGTCAAGGCGACGCTGGCGTGGGTGCTGTCGGCTGTTTGACATCTTTTGGGAGGTCTGTGGGACCGGCTTTAGCCGGGAATATGCCTTCCCGGCTAAAGCCGGTCCCACAGTTGATTCCACAGGTCCGCGCTAGCGCTTGGCTTTTTTTGGTGGTAACGGCAGCGGCGCAAACAGCGCCGCGATATCTTCGCTTTGCAGTTTCCAGTCGCCGGTGCTGCGGCCATCGAGTACGCCGGCGGCCAGTGCTGACTTTTCTTGCTGCAGGCGCTGGATTTTCTCTTCCACCGTGCCCCGGGCAATCATCTTGTAGACGAATACCGGCTTTTCCTGACCTATACGATAGGCGCGGTCGGTGGCCTGGTTTTCAGCGGCCGGGTTCCACCACGGGTCGTAATGGATCACGGTGTCGGCGGTGGTCAGGTTCAGGCCCGTGCCGCCAGCCTTGAGGCTGATCAGGAAGATCGGCAGCTTGCCTGCCTGGAAGTCATGCACCGGGGTGCGGCGATCGCGGGTGGCGCCGGTGAGCAGGGCGTAGCCGATATTGCGCTGTTTCAGCTCGGCCTCTATCAGGGTCAGCATCGAAGTGAACTGGGAGAAGAGCAGGATCTTGCGACCTTCGGCGATCAGTTCCTCGATCATCTCCATCAGGCTCGCCAGCTTGGCCGAGCTGCCGTGGCGCGGGTTGATCGGCGTGTCGTTGACCAGACGCAGGTCGCAGCAGACCTGGCGCAGCTTGAGCAGGGCTTCGAGGATGATGATCTGGCTGCGGGCCACGCCCTTGCGGCTGATTTCATCGCGGACTTTCTTGTCCATGGCCAGGCGCACGGTCTCGTAGACATCGCGCTGGGCGTCGTTGAGGTCGACCCAGTGGATGATCTCGGTCTTGGGCGGCAGCTCGGTCGCTACCTGCTCCTTGGTCCGGCGCAGCAGGAACGGCTTGATACGGGCGTTCAGGTGGTGCAGGCGCTCGACGTTGCCGTGCTTCTCGATGGCGCTGCGGTAGTTGCTGTTGAATTCCTTGCTGCTGCCCAGCCAGCCGGGCATCAGGAAGTGGAACAGCGACCACAGCTCACCCAGGTGGTTTTCCAGCGGTGTGCCGCTCAGGCACAGGCGTTGCCGCGCATTGAGCTCACGGGCGGCCTGGGCGGCCTTGCTGTTGGGGTTCTTGATGTACTGGGCTTCGTCGAGGATCAGCACATGCAGCGGTTGCTTGGCAAGGATGTCGACATCCCGGGGCAGCAGTGCATAGGTGGTCAGGATCAAGTCGTAGTCGGTCAGGTTGGCCAGATCCTGATGACGATTGGCGCCGTGCAGGGCGAGCACGCGCAACTGCGGCGTGAAGTGTTCGGCTTCGTCCATCCAGTTGGGGATCAGGCTGGTTGGCATCACCGCCAGGGCCGGTCGATCCAGGCGTCCGGCCTGTTTCTCGATCAACAGGTGGGCCAGGGTCTGCAGGGTCTTGCCCAGCCCCATGTCATCGGCCAGCACGCCACCTACTTCCAGCTCGCGCAAGGCCTGCATCCAGCTCAAACCTTCCAGTTGATAGGGCCGTAGCGTAGCGTTGAGGTCGGCGGGGACGCTGACTGCCGCGTCCTTGATTGAAGCCAAGCGGTCGGCGAACTGCCTTACCCGGTCACCGCCTTGCCAGGTCAGCGGGATCTCATCCAGCTCGGTCAGGCGAGTGGCGTCGGCGTTGTTCAGGCGTACCGAGGTATTGCCGTCTTCGCGCCAGTAGAAATCGCCGAGGGTGGCCAGTACCGGTTTGAGTCGGCCGTAGGGCAGGGCGACCTGTACCGGACCGCCGCCACGCTGGGTGAAGTGGTTGAGCTGGACCAACAACTGTTCGTCGTCACGGCGCTTGGCGATACCGGCGGCGCTCATCAATTCCGGGTGGCTGCGCAACAGGTTGATCAGGATCGGCAGCAGGCTCAGGCGTTCGCCGTTGACGATGATGCCCAGCTCCAGGTCGAACCAGTCGCGCTGGGGTTCTTCATCGACCACTGCATACCATTCATCCACCGGGGTGACATCGAAGGCGAAGTGCTCATCGATCTCGACTTCCCAGTTCTGCTCCTGCAGGCGCGGCAGGTCGTTGAGCACGAAGTGCAGCCAGGCCTTGTCGTTGGGCAGCTCGAACATGTCCCCGGCGCTGTCGGGCAGGGCCTTGCTCTGCCGTGTGGCGACCTTGAAACCCAGGTCATGCAGCATCTGCCGGTACTGGCGCTCGATCTCGCCCTGGCGACGGATACGCAGGGTTTCGGTTTCCCGGTGCTCGAGAATATCGCTCTTCTGGTTGACCAGATCACTGCCCAGGGAACTGACCAGCACGCTGACATTGGCCGTGCCGATGGCGTAGTGCCCGGCATAGTTGAACGCCAGGGCGGCACGATGCTGCATATGCCGCTGCATGCGGCCGTTACGCGGTTCGTAGGCACTGAACTCGATGCTGGCCAGGATCAGTCGTGGGCGCGGGATCAGGGTGTCGACCAGGCGTTCAGGCAGCACCGGGGCCGGCTCGATACGTCGGGCTATCGCTGCGCTCAGGGCATGGTCGATGGCGGCCATGACTTGCGCCTGATTCTGCGGCTGTTGCAGGAAGTACAGGGCGGCGGCGGCGTGCTTGCAATTGCTGCCCACCGGGCAGGTGCAGCGGCAATTGAGGAAGGAGGTGAATTTGTCCGGGTCGCGGAATTTCAGGGTCTGTCGATAGCTGTTGCTACCTGAGCCTTCGCACACTGTGCTGACGGTCCCGGCATCGATCTCCTTGAGCCTGATGCGTTGTTGTCGGGCATAGCTCTGCCCGCGCTCAAGGGTTTGAGCGGTAAAGAATTGCGTCCAGGCCGAGGCCAGGACTTTTTCAAGGATGGACGACACCGTTCAGAACAGCCCTACGCCGAAGCGATACACAAAAGGGCAAGGAGCGCCCAGTGCGCTCCCTGATGAATTACAGGGGCGAGACTTTCACCAGCATGGCCAGGCTGCCGTTGTCCATAAAGGTCAACTCGCCGTTCTTGACCCGTGCGCTCTGGCTCATGCGTTCGCTGCTGAGCAGCACGCCGTGGGCATCGAGACGGTTGACCCAGAACTCGGCGGCGATGTCGGTAAAGCGCGACAGGCCCAGGCTCAGGGTGCCCTCGATGGGAAAGTGGCCGAATTGCTCCTGGCCGCTGCTGATGGCCATTTTAACCGGATCGGCCTTCAGCTCCTGTTGCCAGGCACGATGCAGCAGCACCTGGTACTTGCCACTGGCGGTGAGCTTGTTGGCCATTTCGCCCAGCGCCGGGCTGCGTTCGTTCTCGGCGCTCAAGTGACTGGCGTTGGCCGACCAGTTCTCCGGCGCGTACTGCAAGGGGGCCGCAGGTTCGTCGAGCTGGCGGAACAGGATCATCTCGACCTGATAGTTGCCATCGGCGAAAGCCGCAGGCGCAATCAGCACCAGCAGCAGGAACAACGGGCGGAGCAAACGCATGGGTGAATCCTTCAAGCAGTTTTCGGGGTCAGACGTTCCAGCAGCGCTTCAAGGTTGTTGAAACGCTCTTCCGGGCGTTCCATGGGCACCATGAACTTGAACTGCGTGGCTCCTTCGAATTTATAGCGATTGGGCTGGCTCTGGATCAGCTTGATCAGGGTCAGCGGATCTACTGGAGTATCGGCGGCGAATTCGATTCGTCCACCCTGCGGCCCGGCGTCGATTTTCTTGATGCCCAGTTGCTCGGCCTGCAATTTGAGCAGGGTCAGGCGCACCAGGTTCTTGGTCGGTTCCGGCAACAGGCCGAAGCGGTCGATCATCTCCACCTGCAGGTCCTTGAGACCTTCTTCATCCGCCGCGTTGGCGATGCGCTTGTAAAGGATCAGCCGCGTATGCACATCCGGCAGGTAGGCTTCGGGAATCAGCGCTGGCAGGCGCAGGTTGATTTCCGGACCGCCGCCCAACGGCTTGTCGAGGTTCGGCTGTTCGCCCTTGCTGATGGCCTTGACCGCGCGCTCAAGCATTTCCATGTACAGGGTGAAACCCACCGCCTGGATCTGCCCGCTCTGACCGTCGCCCAGCAGCTCGCCGGCACCACGGATTTCCAGGTCGTTGGTGGCCAGCACGAAGCCGGCGCCGAGGTCCTGGGTATTGGCAATCGCTTCCAGACGCTTTTCAGCATCGGTGGTGATCTGCTTGCGTGGCGGCGTCAGCAGGTAGGCGTAGGCCTGGTGGTGACTGCGCCCGACCCGACCGCGCAACTGATGCAACTGCGCCAGGCCGAACTTGTCGGCACGCTCGATGATGATGGTGTTGGCGCTCGGTACGTCGATGCCGGTCTCGATGATGGTCGAGGCGATCAGCACGTTGAAGCGCTTGTGATAGAAGTCGCTCATCACCTGTTCGAGATCACGCTCGCGCATCTGCCCGTGGCCGATGCCGATTCGTGCCTCGGGCACCAGTTCGGCGAGGTCGGCGGCGCATTTTTCGATGGTCTTGACATCGTTGTGCAGGTAGTAGACCTGGCCGCCGCGCAACAGCTCGCGCAGCAGGGCTTCCTTGACCGTGCTCTTGTTCTGCTCCATGACGAAGGTGCGCACCGACAAGCGCCGGGCTGGCGGCGTGGCGATGATCGACAGGTCGCGCATGCCCGACACGGCCATGTTCAGCGTGCGCGGAATCGGCGTGGCGGTCAGGGTGAGAATGTCGACTTCGCTGCGCAGCGCCTTGAGCTGTTCTTTCTGGCGCACACCGAAGCGGTGCTCTTCGTCGATGATCACCAGGCCCAGGTTCTTGATCTTGACATCGTCCTGCAACAGCTTGTGGGTGCCGATGACAATGTCGATCTTGCCTTCGGCCAGGTCGGCCACGGCGGCGTTGACCTCTTTGGTCGACTTGAAGCGGCTCATCACTTCCACGGTCACCGGCCAGTCGGCGAAGCGGTCGCGGAAGCTGTTGTAATGCTGCTGGGCGAGCAGGGTGGTGGGCACCAGGATCGCCACCTGACGGCCACCGTGCACGGCGATGAACGCGGCGCGCATGGCCACTTCGGTCTTGCCGAAGCCAACGTCGCCACAGACCAGGCGATCCATGGGCTTGGGTGCAAGCATGTCGGCGCGCACGGCGTCGATGGCCGTCTGCTGGTCCGGGGTCTCTTCAAAGGCGAACCCGGCGCTGAACGTGGCGTAGTCCAGGGCCGGATCGGCAAAGGCATAGCCTTCGCGGGCGGCGCGGCGAGCGTAGATATCCAGCAGTTCGGCGGCGACGTCACGGACCTGTTCGGCGGCCTTGCGCTTGGCCTTCTGCCAGGTCTCGGAGCCCAGGCGATGCAGCGGCGCCAGTTCGTCGTCGCTGCCGGTGTAACGGGCGATCAGGTGCAGGCTGGACACCGGCACGTAGAGCTTGGCTTCGTCGGCGTAGGCCAGGGCGAGGAACTCGGCGACCTGGTTATCCACTTCCAGGGTGATCAGGCCCAGGTAACGGCCGACACCGTGATCGATATGCACCACCGGTGCGCCTTCGCGCAACTCGGTAAGATTTTTGATCACCGCGTCGTTGTTGCCGCCGTCGCTGCGTTTCTCCCGGCGGCGACGCTGCATGACGCGCTGGCCGAACAGCGGGCTCTCGGCGATCAGCGCCAGGGCCGGGTCTTCCAGCACCAGGCCTTCGTCCAGCGGTGCGATGGTGATCGACAGGCGTTCCTTGCTGCTGACGAAATCCTGCCAGCCGTCGACGGTCTTGGGCCGCAGTTTCAGGCGCTCAAGCAGTTCCAGCAGCACTTCCCGGCGACCGGCGGACTCGGCGGTAAACAGGATGCGGCCGGGGAACTGGTCGAGAAAGTTCGACAGCGCCGCCAAGGGTTGCGTGGCCTTGGCCTCGATGGCCAGCTCAGGCAATGGCTGGGCCGGGAAGCGTTCACGGCCGGCACCGGCTTCTACGTCCTGCTGGCTGGCGACGACGCGCGGCCAGTTTTTCAGTCGGGCAAAGCAGTCTTCAACCGGCAGGAACAGCTCATTGGGCGGCAGCAGTGGGCGTTCCGGGTCGTAGCGGCGCTCTTCGTAGCGGTTGCGCACGTCGTTCCAGAAGTTCTCGGCAGCCTGCTCGATGCCCGGCAGGGAGAACACCTGGGTGTCTTGGGGCAGGTAGTCGAACAGGGTCGCGGTGTCTTCGAAAAACAGCGGCAGGTAGTACTCGATACCGGCCGGGGTGATGCCGCTGCTCAGGTCCTGGAAGATCGGGCTGCGGCGGAAGTCCACGTCGAAGCGCTCGCGGAAACGCGCCTTGAAGCGCGTGACTTCTTCCTTCTGCAGCGGGAACTCCCGGGCCGGGAGCAGGCGCACGGAATCGACCTTGTCCACGGAGCGCTGGTTTTCCGGGTCGAAGGTGCGCAGGGTTTCGATTTCGTCATCGAACAGGTCGATGCGGTAGGGCAGCTTGCTGCCCATGGGAAACAGATCGATCAGCGCACCGCGGACGGTGAACTCGCCGTGCTCGTAGACCGTGTCGACGTAGCGGTAGCCACTGGCCTCCAGGCGCGTACGCATGGCCTCGACATCCAGCTTCTGGCCCACATCCAGGACCAGGCTGGTGCCCAGCAGGAATTTGGTCGGTGCCAGGCGATGAAGAGCCGTGGTGATCGGTACTACCAATACGCCATGTTCCAGCTCCGGCAACCGGTACAGGCTGGCGATGCGTTGGGAAATGATGTCCTGGTGCGGCGAGAACAAGTCGTAGGGCAGGGTTTCCCAGTCCGGAAAGTGCAGGACCGGCAATGTCGGGGCGAAGAACCTCAGCTCCTGTTCCAGGCGCTCGGCGCTCTGGCTGTCGGCGGTCAGGAGCAGGGTAAAACGCTTGGCGGCGCTGGCAGCCTCGGCAATGGCCAGGCTGAGGGCGGCACCGGGCAGGTTGCCCCAGTGTTGTTTGCCTGCGGCGGCAGGAAGAAGCGGTAGACGCAGAACGGGCACGGAAGATAAAGCTCCAGGCGTTGCGACAGGGGCCGCGATTGTACCGGTGGAAGGTCACGACTGTCAGTCAGCCTGAAACTTTACGCTGTTTTCAGAATGTTTGTGTGGGCGAAAAACAGCGGATCTTATGAAGGACAGCGCTGTCACAAGGGGGTGAAAATTATGTAGTGCCGTCAGATCTGATAGCCGTGCATTGCTCATAAACAAAGGCGCGGTCATAATGTAGCCCCTTTTTTCAGCCCCTACATGTGGAAGGTTCCCGTGACTCAGAAGCCCGACCAGTGTCTAGGTGAGTGGATTGATCGTGAAGCGCTTGCCGAAGCGATGATTCCTCTTATTGGACAGCTCTACCGCAATAACAATGTGGTGAGTTCGATCTACGGCCGTAGCCTGATCAACCGTTCAGTGATCGCGATTCTCAAGGCCCACCGCTTTGCCCGTCATCGCCAGGCCGATGCGAGCGAGTTGTCCGTGCACGAGACTTTCCCGCTCATCAAAGCGATGAGCGAGCTCAAGCTGGGTGCCGCTTCGGTGGACCTGGGCAAGCTGGCCGTGAAGTTCAAGTCCGAAGGCAATGGCCGCAGCGCCGAGCAGTTCGTACGCGACGAGTTGGCCGATGTAGTTGGCCAACAGAACGCCAATCCGCGCAAAGGCACTGACGTTGTGCTTTACGGTTTCGGCCGTATCGGTCGCCTGCTGGCGCGTATCCTGATCGAGAAGACCGGTGGCGGCGACGGCCTGCGCCTGCGTGCCATCGTCGTGCGCAAGGGCGCCGAGAACGATCTGGTCAAGCGCGCCAGCCTGCTGCGTCGTGATTCGGTGCACGGCCCGTTCGATGGCACCATCACCATCGACGAAGCCAACAACACCATCACCGCCAACGGCAACCTGATCCAGGTGATCTACGCGAAGAACCCGACCGAGGTGGATTACACCCAGTACGGCATCAGCAATGCTCTGTTGGTGGACAACACCGGTGTCTGGCGTGATGCCGACGGCCTCGGCCAGCACCTGGCCTGCCCAGGCGTCGACCGCGTAGTCCTGACTGCGCCGGGCAAGGGCAAACTGAAGAACATCGTCCACGGTATCAACCATGGCGAAATCACTGCCGATGACAAGATCATCTCGGCAGCGTCCTGCACCACCAATGCCATCGTGCCGGTGCTCAAGGCGATCAACGACAAGTACGGCATCGTCAACGGTCACGTTGAAACGGTTCACTCGTACACCAACGACCAGAACCTGATCGACAACTTCCACAAGGGCGATCGCCGTGGCCGCAGCGCCGCGCTGAACATGGTCATCACCGAGACCGGTGCAGCAACCGCCGCGGCGAAGGCTCTGCCTGAGCTGGCTGGCAAGCTGACCGGCAACGCGATCCGCGTGCCGACGCCGAACGTGTCCATGGCCATCCTCAACCTGTACCTGGAAAAGAACACGACCCGCGAGGACGTGAACGATTACCTGCGTCACACGGCGCTGTACTCCGACCTGCACAAGCAGATCGACTTCGTCAGCTCCCAGGAAGTGGTATCCACAGACTTCGTCGGCTCGCGTCACGCCGGTGTGGTCGATGCCGAAGCCACCATCGCCAACGATAACCGTGTTGTCCTGTACGTCTGGTACGACAACGAATTCGGTTACAGCTGCCAGGTGGTCCGCGTGATGGAAGATATGGCGGGCGTTAACCCACCAGCCTTTCCACGGTAAAAGCAGCGGCTAGCTTCGAGCCGCGAGCTGCAAGATGAAATGAAAACGCCCCGACTGTTGCCAGTCGGGGCGTTTTTTTTGCTGCAAAGTAGCCTTGTAGGAGCGAGGCTTGCCCGCGAAGAGGCCGGTGCATCCAACACATAATCCGGGCCTGAAATACCGCCTTCGCGGGCAAGCCTCGCTCCCACAGGCAAAATAAACCGCTCATAAAAATGCCCCGACTGTCACCAACCGGGGCATTTTTGTGTAGCTGGAGGTGAATCAGCCAGCAGCGACAGCGTTTTGTGCCGCCTTGTGTGCCTGGCCGCCCTTGCGGAACAATACCAGGGTGGCGATCAGGCCGAGGATCGCGGCGCCACTGAGCCAGATGCCCGGTGCTGCCTTGTTGTCCAGTGCGTGGATCAGGTAGGTACAGGCCGCCGGAGTGAAGCCGCCGAAGGTCGCGGTCGCCAGGCTGTAGGCCAGGGAGAAACCGGTGGTGCGAACTTCAATCGGCATGATTTCGGTCAGGGAAACCACCATCGCGCCGTTGTACGAGCCGTACAGGAACGACAGCCACAGCTCGACGATCAACAGGTTGGCAAAGCTTGGGTTGGACGTCAGCCAGGACAGCGCCGGGTAGGCGGTGATGATAGCGAGGATGGTTGCGGCCAGCAGCAGTGGCTTGCGCCCGATCTTGTCCGACAGCGCGCCCATTACTGGCAGCCAGATGAAGTTGGAAATACCAACACATACCGTTACCAGCAGGCTGTCCAGGTCAGACAGGTGCAGTTCGTTCTTGCCGAAAGTCGGGGTGTAGGCAGTGATCAGGTAGAAGGACACAGTGGTCATGACCACCAGCGCCATGCCAGCGATGACCAGGCCAAAGTTCTGGCCGATGGACTTCATCACTTCGCCCATGGTTGGACGATGCTTGGCGGCACGGGCTTCGAACTCAGGGGTTTCTTCCAGGGAGCGACGGATAACGAAGATCGCCGGAACGATCATGCAGCCGACCAGAAACGGCACGCGCCAGCCCCAATCACCCATCTCCGCCGGGCTGAGCCAGTGGTTCAGGCCAACACCGAGCAGACCTGCGAAAACCACCGCAGCCTGTTGGCTAGCCGATTGCCAGCTGACGAAAAAGCCTTTGCGGCCCGGTGTGGAGATTTCTGCCAGGTAGACCGAAACACCACCCAATTCGACACCGGCGGAGAAGCCTTGCAGCAGGCGGCCGACCAGAACCAGGATCGGTGCCGCAACGCCGAGCGTTGCATAGCCGGGGACGCAGGCAATCAGCACCGTACCCATGGCCATCATGGCCAAGGTGACGACCAGACCTTGTTTGCGGCCGTGGCGGTCGATATAGGCGCCGAGGAAGATGGCACCCAGTGGGCGCATCAGGAAGCCGGCACCGAAGGTCGCCAGGGACAGCATCAGTGATGCGAATTCGCTATCGGCAGGGAAGAAGGTCTTGGCAATGGCCGTGGCGTAAAAGCCGTAGACCATGAAGTCAAACATTTCAAGGAAGTTGCCGCTGACAACGCGAAATATCGCCTTGCCTTTGCCCGTATTCGAGGCCATTTTTATTTACTCACTCAGGCTGTATCGATAGGTGCCGTCATCGTTTCAGCACGCACTGAAACGGCGCCAACCCCTGTGGAATCCGTTGTATTTATGTTCCTGATTTGGCTCGGCCAAGGCTCCCTGCCTGCGCACAAGACATAGATGTAACAATATGTGTAATAGTGGCTAAAGACAACCATTACTGGTCGGATTTGGCCGTTATGTCGCCCCTTGCCTGAGTGGCGCACGTGGTTATTACAGGGGTTGAAATACGCTTTCTTGAAGGCTGGATGGTCAATTGCAGGATTTTTGGCGATTTGTGCCGCCAAGCGTTCTATGATTCGCCGCAACCGGCTTTTCGACCGATGGCACGTCACAGACCGCGTGGTAAACAGTGGCTTGTGACACGACCAAGGGTTAATGTTCGGCGCTTTGGCGCAGGTTTAGACTGCGCCTCGAAATTTCGATCCTTCATGTCGCTGGCCGCGACATGATTTAGCCAGAGCTGCCAGAGTGGCGCCTCGGCCTGTTCTAAAGGAGTACGCATGGCTGTCTACAACTACGACGTAGTGGTATTGGGTTCCGGCCCTGCCGGTGAAGGTGCGGCAATGAACGCCGCGAAGGCGGGACGCAAGGTTGCCATGGTCGACAGCCGTCGCCAGGTCGGCGGCAACTGCACCCACCTTGGCACCATTCCTTCCAAGGCATTGCGTCATTCGGTCAAGCAAATCATCCAGTTCAACACCAACCCGATGTTCCGGGCCATTGGCGAGCCGCGCTGGTTCTCGTTCCCCGATGTATTGAAAAGCGCCGAGGAAGTCATCTCCAAGCAGGTGACTTCGCGCACGGCCTACTACGCCCGCAACCGCGTCGATGTGTTCTTCGGTGTCGGCAGCTTCGGCGACGAGCGCACCATCAATGTGGTCTGTGGCAACGGCGTGATGGAAAAACTGGTCGCGAACCAGATCATCATCGCCACCGGCTCGCGCCCCTATCGCCCGGCCGATATCGACTTTACTCACAAGCGCATCTACGACAGCGACACCATCCTCAGCCTCAACCACACCCCGCGCAAACTGATCATCTACGGCGCGGGCGTCATTGGTTGCGAATATGCGTCGATCTTCAGCGGTCTTGGGGTAATGGTCGAGTTGGTGGACAACCGCGAGCAACTGTTGAGTTTCCTGGATTCGGAAATTTCCCAGGCCCTGAGTTATCACTTCAGCAACAACAACGTCATGGTTCGCCATAACGAAGAGTACGAGCGTGTCGAAGGCCTGGAAAACGGGGTGATCCTGCACCTAAAGTCCGGCAAGAAAATCAAGGCTGACGCCTTGCTCTGGTGCAACGGCCGCACTGGCAACACCGACAAACTGGGTCTGGAAAACGTCGGCCTCAAGGCCAACGGTCGCGGTCAGATCGAGGTCGATGAAACCTACAGCACCAGCGTGCCGGGTATTTATGGCGCCGGTGATGTGATCGGCTGGCCTAGCCTGGCCAGTGCTGCCTACGACCAGGGGCGTTCGGCGGCGGGCAGCGTGGTCGACAATGGCAGCTGGCGTTTCGTCAACGATGTGCCAACCGGGATCTACACCATTCCCGAGATCAGCTCGATTGGTCAGAACGAACACGAACTGACCCAGGCCAAGGTCCCGTACGAAGTGGGCAAGGCCTTCTTCAAAGGCATGGCACGGGCGCAGATTTCCGGGGAGCGGGTCGGCATGCTGAAGATCCTGTTCCACCGCGAAACCCTGCAAGTGCTGGGCGTGCATTGCTTCGGTGACCAGGCGTCGGAGATTGTTCACATCGGCCAGGCCATCATGAACCAGCCGGGTGAGGCCAACTCGCTGAAATACTTCGTCAACACCACGTTCAACTACCCGACCATGGCTGAAGCCTATCGGGTAGCGGCTTACGACGGCCTCAACCGGCTTTTTTAAGCGGCTCCGGCCGGTGGCCTGAGCCGGCCGGGGAGACCGATTTCAGCGATTCCCGAGGGTGGAAGTGGCCAAACCGGGAAAGTCTGTAATCAGGCTGTCTACGCCGAAGTCGGCGAGTCTGCGCATCAGCGCGGGCTCGTTGACTGTCCATACCGACACATGCAGGCCCTGGTTCTGAGCTTTCTTCAAGCGCTCCGGGGTGCACAGCGTCCAGTTCAACGCCAGAATCTCGCAACCGTAGTTCTGCGCAACTTTCAGCGGGTCTAGCCAGGCATATTCCGCCACCAGGCCACGGGAGATATCCGGGGTCAGCTCCTGGGCGGCGCGCAGCACTTCCCGCGAGCTCGAAGTGATGGTCACTTTGTCCAGCAAACCATGGCGCTGGACCATCTCTCTGATCGCCAGGACGGTGGTGGCAGCGCGGGTGCGCGATGCGCTTTTGACTTCCAGCTGCCAGTGCTCGAAATCGCACTTTTCGAACAGCTCTTCCAAGCGCGGAATCGGGCAGCTATTGACCCAGCCCGGCCCGCCTTTGCGTGCGTCATAGGTCACCAGATCGGCGGCCAGGTGCTCGACCACTTTGCCACGGCGGTCGGTGGTGCGCTTGAGGGTCGGGTCGTGGATCACCATCAGCTCGCCGTCGCGAGACAGGTGCAGGTCCAGCTCGCAACGGCGTACGCCGTGCTTGAGGCATTCCTGGAAACTGGTGAGGGTATTTTCGGGGGCTTCGCCTTTAGCGCCGCGGTGGCCGTAGATAAGGGTCACATTTACTCCTGGAGGCGGTGAGGCGCCGGTTGTGCACTTCTTGGTCGATTCAGTCGGGTTGCGCTTGTTCTTTTTCCAGGGCCTCGCGGCGTGCCTGAGCCTGGCGCTGCAGAATGTGCCGGGCGAGCAGCTGGCGCTGGGCGTCGGGCAGGTCGATGAAATCGGTGCCGACGTCAAAGCCGCCGTCAGGCCTGCGCGAGCAGCGAATAACCTTGGCCAGCACCATCAGGCCCGAAGCCTGGGGCATGAGCACCATCTTGAGAGACAGCAGGCCGTCAACCGGCAATAGATCCGGAGAGCGAAATTGCAGGCCGCCTTCGGAAATGATCACCGGCTGCGGTGCACCGATATGGCCCATGATGGTCTGCGCCATGACTTTGCTGAGCAGGTCGATACGCTTGCTCAGGGCCTTGAGGAAGCTGTTCATGACCCGGTCGCGCTCATCTAGCTGACGCAGCAGGTGCTGGGATTCGAACTCGCTGATGTGCAATTCGCTGAGCAGATCAAACATGATCGAGCGGCTCTGCACCTTGCTCGGATCCTGTGCTTCTTCATCCGTCAGCAGGTGAATTTCCAGTGCGACACTATCCTCGATACGGTAGTATTCGCGGCGTTCTTCTTCATCTAATGTCGACATGGTGAACCCATGGTGGCGGCGGTGGTCAGAGTGTTTTGAGTTTAAAGCGCTACGATTGGACCTGCTACAAGGACTTTCCCATTCCCTCGAACAAGCCACCACATGTTCAGACCTCTTTTTGTATTCATTGGCACGCGTTACACCCGTGCAAAACGCCGTAACCATTTTGTATCTTTCATTTCCTTGACTTCCATGATCGGCCTCGCCCTCGGTGTAGTGGTGATGATAGTCGTGTTATCGGTCATGAATGGTTTTGATCATGAAATGCGTACCCGCGTCCTGGGCATGGTGCCCCACGCCACTATCGAGGCCGGCGAGCCGATCAACGACTGGCAGGCCCTGGCCGCCAAGATCAAGCAGACCCCACAGGTCGAGGCGATCGCGCCTTTCACCCAGATGCAGGGTTTGCTGACCAACAATGGCAAGGTGCAGAAGATCCTGCTTAATGCCATCGACCCCGTGCAGGAGCGTAAAGTTTCGATCATCGATAACTTCATGCAGCAGGGGAAGCTCGATGACCTGGTCCCCGGCGAGTTCGGTGTGGTCCTGGGTGACAAGGCCGCGAACAAGCTGGGCGTGGTGCTGGGCGACAAGGTGACCTTCGTCGCGCCGGAAGTCACCGTCACACCGGGCGGGATGTTCCCGCGCATGAAGCGCTTTACCGTGGTCGGCATTTTCCATGTCGGCGCCGGTGAACTGGACGGTTACCTGGGCATCACCAACCTCAGCGACCTGGCCCTGATGAAGCGCTGGAAGCCGGACCAGGTCCAGGGCGTGCGCCTGAAATTCCAGAATCTGTTCGATGCGCCACGGGTTTCCTGGGAAATCGCCCAGCGCCTGGGCGAGCACAATTACTACGCCCGTGACTGGACCCGTACCCACGGCAACCTGTACCAGGCCATCGGCATGGAGAAATCCATGATCGGTCTGTTGTTGCTGCTGATCGTGGCCGTAGCGGCGTTCAACATCATTTCCACCCTGGTCATGGTGGTCAACGACAAAAAGGGCGATATCGCCATCCTGCGTACCCTGGGCTCGACGCCGGGGCAGATCATGGCGATTTTCATGGTCCAGGGCACAGTGATTGGCGTGGTCGGCACCCTGATCGGTGCGGTCATCGGCATTTTTGCCGCCCTCAATGTCAGCGCGGCGATTGCCCTGCTGGAGAAGGTCATCGGCCACAAGTTTCTCAATGCGGACGTGTACTTCATCGACTACCTGCCGTCGCAACTGATGGCCCAGGACGTGTTGATGGTCTGCGGCGCAGCGTTGATCCTGAGTTTCCTCGCCACCCTGTACCCCGCCTGGCGTGCGGCGCGCACCCAGCCGGCAGAGGCGTTACGTTATGAGTGAGTCGGGCATGAGTGATAAAGCAGTTCTGAGTTGCCGCAACCTGGGCAAATCCTATGAGGAAGGCCCGGAGTCGGTAGTGGTGTTGTCCGGCCTGCAACTGGAGCTGCATCCAGGCGAGCGGGTGGCCATCGTCGGCAGTTCGGGCTCGGGTAAAAGTACCTTGCTCAACCTGCTCGGCGGCCTCGACACGCCGTCCCAGGGCAGTGTCTGGCTGGCCGGTGAAGAACTCTCGGCCCTCGGCGAGAAGGCCCGTGGCCTGCTGCGTAACCGCGCTCTGGGCTTCGTTTATCAGTTTCACCATTTGCTGCCTGAATTCACCGCTCTGGAAAACGTGTGCATGCCGCTGCTGATCGGCCGTACGGCGATTCCTGAAGCGCGAAAGCGGGCCACGGCCTTGCTGGAGCGGGTCGGTCTTGGCCATCGCCTGGCGCACAAACCGTCAGAGCTGTCCGGTGGTGAGCGTCAACGCGTGGCGATCGCCCGGGCGCTGGTCAACCAGCCGGGGCTGGTGATGCTCGACGAGCCTACGGGTAATCTCGATCACCATACCGCCCAGGGCATTCAGGACTTGATGCTTGAGCTGAGCACGTCCTCGCGCACGGCGTTTCTGGTGGTGACCCACGATATGAACCTGGCCAAACAGATGGATCGCGTGTTGCGTCTGGAAGACGGGCGTCTGGTCGCGGCCTGATTGCCCTTGCCCTGCGTGTTGTCCGCGTCGGGGCTGTCCTTTTTTTCACGGTGCTTTTTTCACGGGCTTCACGAATGTTCAGACCGTTAGCGATATTCATTGGTACGCGCTACACCCGCGCCAAGCGTCGCAATCACTTTATTTCGTTCATTTCGATGACCTCGATGATCGGCTTGGCACTGGGTGTGCTGGCGATGATCGTGGTGTTGTCGGTGATGAACGGTTTCCAGCAGGAAATGAGTTCGCGGATCCTCGGCATGGTGCCCCATGCGGTCATCGCCGGGGTCAAGCCGGTCGACGACTGGAAACCGGTAGCCGCTGCGGCCATGAAGAACCCGGAAGTGACGGCGGCGGTGCCGTTCACCGAGATGGACGGCATGCTGTCCTACAAGGGCGCGATGCAGCCGATCCAGATCAATGGCATCGACCCGGCCCTGGAAAGCCAAGTGTCCATCGTCACCCAGCATATCGTTCAGGGCCGCCTGCAGGACTTGCGTCCCGGCGAGTTCGGCGTGGTACTGGGCGAAATCACCGCGCGGCGTTTCCGCCTCAATGTCGGCGACAAGCTGACCCTGATCGTGCCCGAGTTGAGCGCTGCACCCGGTGGCATCACCCCGCGTCTGCAACGCCTGACCGTGGTCGGCATCTTCCGGGTAGGAGCCGAGCTGGATGGCTCCATGGGCCTGGTCAACGTCGCCGATGCCGCCGAAATCCAGCACTGGCAGCCCAATCAGGTGCAAGGCGTGCGTCTGGCGCTGAAAGACCTGTACGCCGCGCCTCAGGTGTCGTCAGCCATCGCCACGGGGCTGGGCGCCGATTATCGTGCCGATGACTGGACCCACACCCAGGGCAGCCTGTTCAGCGCGATGAAAATGGAAAAAACCATGATCGGCCTGCTGTTGCTGATGATTGTCGCGGTGGCGGCGTTCAATATCATCGCAACGCTGATTATGGTGGTGAACGACAAGGGCGCGGATATCGCCATCCTGCGCACCATCGGCGCCACGCCTCGGCAGATCATGACCATCTTCATGGTTCAGGGCACGGTGATCGGTGTGATCGGCACCTTGATCGGTGGCATTCTCGGGGTGATTGCGGCAATCAACGTCAGTGCGATGGTGGCCTGGGTCGAGCGGGTCAGCGGCCAGCACATCTTTACCTCTGATGTGTACTTCATCAGCAACCTGCCGTCGGACCTGCAAACCGGCGACGTGGTACTGATCTGCAGCGCCGGCTTTATCCTCAGCTTCCTCGCCACGCTTTATCCGGCCTGGCGTGCGGCGCAGATCGAGCCGGCTCACGCCCTGCGCTACGAGTAATCACGCGGCTGCTTTGTTCAGGCAGGAAGCTCGATTAGAAAGCGTGTAGTGCCCGCCGCGGACTCACAGCGAATGCTGCCGCCGTGGGCACGAATGATCGACTGAGTGATCGCCAGGCCCAGCCCCGCGTGTTCACTGCCTTCCTGACGCGCCGGATCGGCCCGATAAAAGCGGTCGAACAGGCGCGGCAGAATCTCCGGTGCGATGGTCGAGCCGTCGTTGCTGATGCTCAACTCCACCCCTTTGGCCGTCTGCGCCATCTTCATTGTCACCGAACCTCCCGACGGGGTGAAGCGCAGGGCGTTATCCAGCAGATTGGATAGCGCCCGGCGCAGCATGGTGCGGTCGCCCTGCAACGTAGCCTTACCTTCTCTGAGCAACTGAACCTGAGCCTCTTCGGCCAGTGGCGCAAAGAACTCCAGCAGGGCATCGGCTTCGTCTGCCAGGTGCAGGCTCTGCCGCGCCGGGGTGAGCAGGCCGTGATCGGCCTTGGCCAGATAGAGCATTTCATTGACCATCTGCGCCATGCCTTGCAGCTCTTCCAGATTGCCCAGCAGTGCCTCGCGATAATCCTCCACGGCCCGTGGCCGGGTCAGGATCACCTGGGTGTGGGTCAGCAGGTTCGATAGCGGCGTACGCAGCTCATGGGCGATATCGGCGGAAAACGCCGAGAGCCGCTGAAAGGCATCGTCCAGGCGGGCCAGCATGGCGTTAAAGGCCTGGGTCAGTTCGGCGAGTTCGCTGGGCATTTCGGTATTGGGCAGACGCGTGGTCAAGGAGCTGGCCGAGACACTGGCTGCAATTTCACTCATTTGCCGCAACGGTCGCAGGGCGCTGCGTGTGGCCCAGACCCCGAGCAGGGCGGTGGCCAATGCCGACAGGCCGACGGTCAGCCAGATCAACTGCTGCATGCGTTGCAGAAAGTGTTGGTGATGGGTGATATCCAGCAGCAGCGTCAGTTGCGGTGAGTCGGGCGCGTCTGTTTGCAGGGGCACGTTATAGGTGCGATAGGCCACCTCGGCGCTCATGAACGTATGCAGACCGGAGTGGCTGGACAGGCTGCGCGGCGGGTTGGAAGAGCTATCGAACCATAGCGTGCCATCGGCGCCGTTGACCCGCAGCGCCAGGTCCGGCTGGCGGCTGAGTTCATGCTCTATGCGCGGCTGGCGCTGGGCGAAATCCGCTGCGGTATGCACGTCTTGCAGCAGGGGACGCAGGATTGCCAGCTTGCTGTCGAGCAGTTGCTGATCGAGTTCGATGAAATGGGCCTCGCTGGCCTGATTGAACAATACTCCGGCCAACAGCGAGACCACGGCGGTAGCGGCGGCGAACAGCAGGGCCAGGCGGCTGCCCAGTGACAGGCGGGCGATCATGCCGGGCGCTCCTCGAGCACATAGCCCATGCCGCGCACGGTATGGATCAGTTTGTTGCTGAAGTCGTCATCGATCTTCAGGCGCAGGCGGCGGATCGCCACTTCGATCACATTGGTGTCGCTGTCGAAATTCATGTCCCACACTTGTGAGGCAATAAGAGACTTGGGCAGCACCTCACCTTGACGGCGCAGCAACAGCTCCAGCAGGTTGAATTCCTTGGCGGTCAGGTCGATGCGCTTGCCGCTGCGTTCGACACGCCTGCGCAGCAGATCCAGGCGCAGGTCGGCCAGTTGCAGGCTGGTTTCCTGCGGGGCGCTGCTGCCCCGGCGCAACAGGCTGCGCACTCTGGCCAGCAGTTCCGAAAAGGCAAACGGCTTGACCAGGTAGTCGTCAGCGCCCAGTTCCAGGCCGCGAACCCGGTCCTCCACGGCATCCCGGGCGGTCAGGAACAGCACCGGTGTGTCCAGCCCGGCGCTGCGCACGGCCTGAAGAATCTGCCAGCCGTCGCGACCGGGCAGCATGACATCGAGAATCAGCAGGGCATAGTCGCCGGTCAGGGCCAGGTGCTGGCCGGTGATGCCATCGCTGGCCAGCTCGGTGCTGAAACCGGCTTCGCTCAAGCCCTGATGCAAGTAGTGGCCAGTCTTGGCTTGATCTTCGACGATCAGTAATTTCATGGATGACTCGTGGCAGGTCGCAAAGGGGGCTTTATACGCGGACAGCGCGGGCAGGGCGTTAAGCTGACAAAGTTGTAATCTCGCCGTCAGGTGACTGCCAGTCCCAGGCCATTAACCTCAGCCCATGATTGTCGCTCATTTGGAGAAAAACCATGAGGTTGCTTGCACGCGCCATGTTGGTCGCCGGGTTGTTGTCTATCAGTCTGCCGTCCCTGGCTTCATCGGCTACCAGCTTTGCTTTCGGTCATGCCGCACCGGCCAGCCAGGCCACACGTACCATCGAGCTGACCCTGGGTGACATGTATTTCGAGCCCAAGGCGGTTGAGGTCAAGGTTGGCGAGACCGTGCGTTTCGTGCTGGTCAACAAGGGGCAGTTGTTGCATGAGTTCAACCTGGGTGACGCGGCGATGCACGCCCATCACCAACAGGAAATGCTCAAGATGGTGCAAAGCGGCATGCTGACGCCCACCGGTATGCAACACATGGACAGCGGGCATGGCGATATGCCCGGTATGAAACATGACGACCCCAATAGCGTATTTGTCGAGCCGGGCAAGACCGCCGAGCTTACCTGGACTTTCGCCAAGGCCGCCAATCTGGAGTTTGCCTGCAATATTCCGGGGCATTATCAGGCGGGGATGGTCGGGCGGCTGACAATTGATGACTAGAAGGCTATAAACTGCGCGGTCTATTTCGTTGCAATCCAGGTCCCGTATGCATCCCGCAGCCGAACACTCGCCGCTGGGCAAATCCAGTGAATACATCGCCACTTACACGCCGTCCCTGCTGTTCCCCATTGCGCGCGCCGCGAAATGGGCTGAACTGGGCCTGACGGCGCAGACCCTGCCGTATCAGGGTGTCGATTTCTGGAACTGCTATGAGCTGTCCTGGCTGCTGCCGTCGGGCAAGCCGGTGGTGGCCATCGGTGAGTTCAGCATCCCGGCAGACTCGCCGAATATCATCGAGTCCAAGTCCTTCAAGTTGTACCTCAACTCCTTGAACCAGACGGTGTTTGCCGATCGCACTACCCTGCAGGCGACGCTGGAGACGGACCTGTCCGCCGCCGCAGGCAAACCGGTGAGCGTGCGTATTCGCGACCTGGCCGATATCGAGGCTGAGGGCGTGGCGGCAATGCCGGGTGCCTGTATCGATGAACTGGATATTCAGGTCAGCAGCTATGACCGGCCGCAGCCTGAGCTGTTGCGCTGTGATGACTCTCGGATTATCGAAGAAAGCCTGCACAGTCACCTGCTCAAATCGAACTGCCCGGTGACCAGTCAGCCGGACTGGGGCAGCGTGGCGGTGGAGTACCGCGGTGCGGCATTGAATCACGCCAGCCTGCTGGCCTATATCGTCAGCTTCCGCCAGCATTCGGATTTCCATGAGCAGTGTGTGGAGCGGATCTTTCTCGACCTGCAACATCTGCTCAAGCCGGAGAAACTGACGGTGTATGCGCGCTACGTGCGCCGTGGCGGGCTGGATATCAACCCCTATCGCAGCACCGAAGCGCTGGTGGTGGATAACCGCCGGTTGGCGCGGCAGTAAGCACTGACAGAGGTGTGTTCGTTGGAGCGAGGCTTGCCCGCGGAGGCCCTGGTGCGGTGTTTCAGGTTTGCTTCGCGGGCAAGCCTCGCTCCCACAGATGCGGCCTAGACGCCGATATTGACCAGGGTCATCACGATATTGCGCAAGGCGCCGGCGATGGCCGGGTGCTCTACCTCAAGGCGTTCGATGACCCGATTGACTTGATCGACCAGGTTGGACTCCTTGGTGGCCGCTTCCAGTTCGATTTCCGATTTGATCTGAGCCATCAGGGTCAGCAGGTTTTGGCGCTCTTCTTCAGAAAGTGGCGGATTTTGATCCAGTTGCTCGCTTAAAGCGTTGAGTTGGTCTTGTAGTTCGCGGGCAGACATGCGGTGCTCCTTCAGTGATCAGTCAATCCATGGACCTTGGCCTGAGGCGAAAAGTCCATACAGGGGTTAAGACTAATCCACTCCGGGGGCGAGCGCATGATGTTGATCAGCAATCAGGGCTTTTCGCCCTTGCTACGGCGCAGGGCGATATCGCTCAGGCAGTATTCCAGTTCGCCCAGGTGATCGATCACCGAGTGCACGCCGAGCTTGTACAACTGCACCGTGGCCTGGCCGCGCAGGTGTTCGCGTTCACTCTGGGGCAGGGCCTGCCACCGCTCCGGCGACAGCCCGCACAACGGCCCGCAGGACGCCAGGCCAATGGTCCAGAGACCGGCGTTGAGCCCTGATTGCAGCAGGCGTGGGTCACCGCTGATGAGCACGCAGCCATCCAGTTGCGCCACCTTGAGTTCAATCAGCGCCTGCCAGCAGGCATCCGGCGCGGGCCAAGGGTTGCGGGCCGGGGGGGCGGCCTTGATCCAGATCGGCAAAGGTGCGGCCAGGGTTTGGGTTACCGACTCAGGCAGTTCATCCAGCCAGGCGCAGGGAATCTGCTGGCGGCTCAAACCTTGCAATGCATTCAACGCGCCGGGTGTGGCTTCGGCCTGGGATTGCAGCTCCCGGGGCGGTTGCCCGGGTGTTGCTTTGATAATCTGCCGTGCTGCCTGTGCGCCAAAGTCGACCAGGCAGCCGCTCAGGCCGAAAAGCAGCGCGGTGAAAGCGGGCAGAGGAGCGGCGGCAGGTGCGAGCATGGTCATCTCTTGGAAAAAAATACCTCTGCACGCTACGGGACCTGGATGACAGTGGCGTGACCACGGCAAGTCAGATATTTAAACGCTGTTTGTTCAATTGACAGGCTTGAGCTTGCGCTAGTCTGCCTAATTACTCGCAGAAGGCTTTATACTTCGCGACAACTTGAAGGGGCATGGCGCTCGCTTCGTAATGATAACTAGGAGTGTCGGCTATGCCCTTGACCGGTGCAGGCTTTTTCAATCGTCTTGCGCAACTGAGCTTTTGCGCAGCAGTAGCGCTGGTTCCCCTGGCCGCCCAGGCTGCAGACGAAGATCCATGGGAAGGCGCCAACCGCCTGATCTTCCGCTTCAACGACACCGTCGACACCTACGCCCTGAAACCTATCGCCCAGGGCTATCAGTACATCACCCCGCAATTCGTGGAAGACGGCGTACACAACTTCTTCCAGAACATCGGCGATGTAAAAAACCTGGCCAACAACGTCCTGCAGGGCAAGCCGGCGGCGGCCGGTGTTGACACTGCCCGCCTGATTTTCAACACCACTTTCGGTCTGCTGGGCTTTATCGACGTGGGCACCAAGATGGGCCTGCAGCGCAGTGACGAAGACTTCGGCCAGACCTTGGGTCGCTGGGGGGTACCGAGCGGTCCTTACGTAGTATTGCCGCTGCTGGGCCCAAGCACCGTGCGTGACGCGGTTGCCAAGTACCCGGACAGCTACACCGGTCCGTACCCGTACATGAACGACATGTCGGCCCGCAACACGATGTTCGGCATCAATTTGGTCGACACTCGTGCCAGCCTGCTGTCGGCTGAGCGCCTGATCACCGGCGACAAATACATCTTCATCCGCAATGCCTACCTGCAGAACCGTGAGTTCAAAGTTCAGGACGGCAACGTCAAAGACGATTTCTGAGTCGTGACGGCATAAAAAAGGCGACCCGAGGGTCGCCTTTTTTTGTCAGAAATTGTGAACCCGTTCCGCTTGCGCTCACTTCATGGCGAGAATATTCAGGCCCAGTTTCTGGGCACCTGCGCCGTCGTCGGTGAGCCAGACGACTTCAGTATCGGCTTCCAGACCACGTAATGCCGGGTGGTCGGAGTCGATTCTCACGCTGACCTTGTCGCCGACCTTGAACGCCTTGGGCGCCTGAACCTGCATGCCCGAGCTCGATAGATCAATGCATACGGCAGGAATGATCTGGCCTGCATACAGAAGGTTGATGTCGGCATCAACGCGCATACGGATGTAATCTCGTTTTTCTTCGTAGTTGCGATCATTGGAGCTCATGATGCGTCCTTTACTTTTCATTGCTGATTTATGGGTTCTTATAACTCCCGGCGATTTGCGATGTAAAGACACAAGGCGAGGGCAGCCGCATGCTTGAAACGCCCGGCGGATGGGAGTACCGTCTGCGCCTTGAAGGGCACCTCTGAAACTTCGACGCAATGGGATCCAAAGTACGATCCCCGAAGTGACCGAGAGGCTAGAAGCGAATCCAGTAGACGTTCTGCCGTCTACGCCAACCTACTCTGGCGCCGTTTGCCCACATGCAAAAAACCAGTGCCACGCTACTGATAATCGATGACGACGAAGTGGTGCGCGCGAGTCTCGCCGCCTATTTGGAAGACAGTGGCTTCAACGTCCTGCAGGCCAGCAACGGCATGCAGGGCGTACAGATATTCACGCAGGAAAAGCCGGATCTGTTGATCTGCGACCTGCGCATGCCGCAAATGGGCGGGCTTGAGCTGATTCGTCAGGTGACTGAAATCGCCCCGGAAACGCCGGTTATCGTCGTTTCCGGTGCTGGTGTCATGAACGATGCGGTCGAAGCCTTGCGCCTGGGTGCTGCCGATTACCTGATCAAACCCCTGGAAGACCTCGCAGTGCTCGAGCACTCGGTTCGTCGGGCGTTGGATCGTGCGCGCTTGCTGGTCGAGAACCAGCAGTACCGCAAAAAGCTGGAAACGGCCAACCGCGAACTGGAAGCCAGCCTGCACCTGTTGCAGGAAGATCAGGACGCCGGTCGTCAGGTGCAGATGAACATGCTGCCGACCAGCCCGTGGAGCATCGACGAGTTTCAGTTCGCCCACCAAATCATTCCGTCGCTGTATTTGTCCGGCGATTTTGTCGACTACTTCCGTGTAGACGAACGCCGCGTGGCTTTCTATCTGGCTGACGTGTCCGGGCATGGTGCTTCTTCAGCATTCATTACCGTACTGCTGAAGTTCATGACCACGCGCCTGCTGTTCGAATCCAGGCGCGGTGGCACCTTGCCGGAGTTCCAGCCTTCAGAAGTGCTGGGGCATATCAACCGTGGCCTGATCAGCTGCAAGCTGGGCAAGCATGTGACCATGGTCGGTGGGGTCATTGACGAGGAAAGCGGCAAGTTGACCTATGCGGTTGGCGGCCATTTGCCACTGCCGGTTCTGTACACTCCGGGTGAATCCCGTTACCTTGAAGGCCGTGGCCTACCGGTGGGGCTGTTCAACGAAGCGACTTACCAGGATCATGTACTGGACTTGCCTGAGTCCTTTAGTCTGACATTACTCTCAGATGGCATTCTGGATCTTTTGCCCGGTGATACACTCAAAGAGAAAGAAGCCATTTTGCCTGAACTGGTGAAAACGGCGGGCGGCAGCCTGGATGGTCTGCGTGAGATTTTTGGATTGGCCACGCTAGGGGAGATGCCGGATGATATCGCCTTGTTAGTGTTGAGCAGGAACCTTTAATGAGTACCGGTAGAATCCAGTTTGCCGAGCAGGAAGGCACCTTTGTCCTGAAGTTCGTGGGTGAAGTACGTCTGACACTGTGCTCGGCTTTGGATGCGACTATCGAGCGAATCTTCACCGCGTTGAATTTTTCGACCGTGGTGATAGATTTGACCGAAACCCGCAGCATTGACAGCACAACCCTTGGCCTGCTGGCCAAGCTCTCCATTTTGTCTCGTCAGAAGGTCGGGCTGCTGCCCACCGTTGTCACCACCCACGAAGACATCACGCGACTGTTGCAGTCCATGGGCTTCGATCAGGTGTTCAACATCGTCGACCGACCTATCCCGCGCCCAGAGTGCCTGACGGACCTGCCGTCCCAGGACCAGTGCGAAGACGTGGTCAAGGCCAAGGTACTGGAAGCGCACAAAATCCTCATGGGCTTGAACGACTCCAATCGTGAGGCGTTTCATGATCTGGTCAATGCCCTGGAAGGGCAGCGTTGATCCACTGTCATGCTGGCTTTATGTGGGACCGGCTTTAGCCGGGAAGGGATCGGGACAGCCGCTCCATATTCATCGTCTTGAATATTGTCTTCCCGGCTAAAGCCGGTCCCACACAAGCAGCGTAACCGGCAGGCACAAAAAAGGGCGGCACCTGCAAAGGTGCCGCCCTTCTTGTCATGCACTCAAACCTTTGCGGAAAGCAGCGCTTCAAGTTTTTCCTGGTCACGGGCGAACTGACGGATGCCCTCAGCCAGTTTCTCGGTGGCCATGGCGTCCTCGTTCGAGGCCCAGCGGAACTGGCTCTCTGTGAGCTTCTGCGCCGCCTTGGCTTCACCGGTGGTGCCTGGGGTCAGCTTGCGCTGCAGGGTGCCGGTGTCTTCGGCCAACTTGTGCAGGAGGTCCGGGCTGATGGTCAGGCGATCGCAACCGGCCAGTTCTTCGATCTGGCTCAGATTACGGAAGCTTGCGCCCATGACCACGGTCTTGTAGTCATTTTTCTTGTAGTAGTTGTAGATGCGGGTGACCGACTGTACGCCCGGATCTTCAGCGCCTACATAGTCCTTCCCCTCGGCCTTCTTGTACCAGTCATAGATACGACCGACGAACGGCGAGATCAGGAACACGCCGGCTTCGGCGCAGGCTACGGCCTGGGCGAAGGAGAACAGCAGGGTCAGGTTGGTCTGGATACCTTCTTTTTCCAGACGTTCGGCGGCACGGATGCCTTCCCAGGTCGAGGCCAGCTTGATCAGGATGCGTTCGCGACCGATACCGGCTTCGTCGTACAGGCCGACCAGGCGGTTGGCGCGGGCGTAGCAGGCTTCTTCGTCGAACGACAGGCGGGCATCCACTTCAGTGGAAACACGGCCCGGCACGACCTTGAGGATTTCCTGGCCGATGGCTACGCCGAAACGGTCGCAAGCCAGGCCGATATCGCCCTTGCTGCCGGCGAACGCGGCTTTCAGGCGTTCTGCGTTGCTTTCGCTGGACGCCGCCTTGAGCAGCAGGGACGGGTTGGTCGTCGCGTCGACGGGTTTGATCTTCTCGATGGCAGCGAAATCGCCAGTATCTGCGACAACCGTGGTGAACTGTTTGAGTTGTTCCAGCTTGGAAGTCATGAGCGTGCTCTGTCCTATAGGTTGAGTGACATTACTCCAGCGTTATCGGTCGCTCAAGGCTGAAACCGACAACGGCATAACTGATTCTCGTGGCGCGCTTTTGCGCAAACGCAGACAGGGTTGGAGCCCCGCATCCGCCACTTGTTCCCTTCACCGGCCTTCGAGCAGTTGTGCCGCCTGATCCAGCAGGCCGAGGGGGTCGTCGGTCTTGTGGATATCCACCGACAACAACTGGCGGAAACGCCGAGCCCCGGGGAAGCCCGTACCCAGCCCCAGCACATGGCGGGTGATGTGATGCATGGCGCCGCCGGTGCGCAAATGCTCGGCGATATAGGGCCGCAATGCCGACAGCGCCTCAGCCCGGGAAATCACCGGTGCCGAACTGCCAAACAGCTGCTGATCGACGTCGGCCAGCACATACGGATTGTGATAGGCCTCGCGCCCGAGCATCACACCGTCGAACACCTTCAAGTGCTCGTGACATTGCTCCAAGGCCTTGATTCCGCCATTGAGAATGATCTCCAGGTCCGGGAAATCCGCCTTCAGGCGCGCGACTACATCGTAGCGCAACGGCGGAATATCGCGATTTTCCTTGGGCGACAGCCCCTCGAGAATGGCAATCCGCGCATGCACGGTAAAACTCGTGCACCCGGCCTCGCGCACAGTGCCAACAAACTCGCACAACTGCTCATAGCTGTCCCGACCGTTGATGCCGATGCGATGCTTGACCGTGACCGGGATCGATACCGCATCGCGCATGGCCTTGACACAATCAGCCACCACCTGCGGATGACCCATCAACACCGCGCCGATCATATTGTTCTGCACCCGGTCGCTGGGGCAGCCGACATTCAGGTTGACCTCGTCATACCCGACATCCTGCGCCATCCGCGCACACGCCGCCAAATCGCCCGGCACACTGCCACCCAACTGCAACGCCAGCGGGTGCTCATCCTGGTGATAACGCAGAAAACGCTCGCTATCGCCATTGAGCAAGGCACCGGTGGTGACCATCTCGGTGTAGAGCAGGGTGTGCTTGGAGAGCAGGCGCAGGAAGAAGCGGCAGTGGCGATCTGTCCAATCCATCATGGGTGCAACGCTGAAGCGTCTGGAGGGCTCAGGCCTTGTGTTACGAGGGCTAGCTGTAATATCTGGTGGCATTTTCGTCAGTCGTTTTGTAGCAAAAATAACCCGTTTTCAGCAGTTTTTTGGCGTCGTTGCTGAAATTAAGCACTCGAAATCGGCAATGTAGCAACGGGGAATGGGGAACGATCACGCGACGCAAGAACAAAAACGGTGAGCGAAGTACTCGGCGCAGATCAGGATACGGGGTAACGATGTCATAGTTTATCAGGAAGGCAGGAGCTTTGATCGCAAGCAAGCGGCGCAAGCGTGACGCAAACGAATGGAAACCGGGCTGGCTTCTCCGGGGGCCATCGAGCAAGCAGCCCCTGCGCTGAGGGCGCTACCTGTCGAACATCAGGCAGTAATGGATCAACTGATCTTCCACGCTCTGCTTCTGCGCCAGGACCAGGCCAGCTACGACCAGCTTCTCGGGTTCGAAGCATTCATAGAAGATGCGATAGCCGTCGTGGTTCAGTTCTCGATATTGAGTGATACCGAACAGACTTGCTTGCGGGCTGATGGGGAAGGCGAGGGGATTGCTGGAAAGCAGGCCTTCAACCTCCAGGATCAAGCGGGAGAGTTTCTGCTCTGCGCCGTTGTTCCCGATGTGCGGCTGGAGGTGTGTGATCTGGGAGTACAGGCTTTGTTCGGCGGTTGAAGCGTATTGAATCTTAAACTTCACCATCGGTTTCCTCTTGGTATCGATGGCAACGCTGGGCCAGTCGACTCAAGAGGGTATCGCTCGAAATGAGCTTTCCCTGCTCCTTGTCGCGTGATGCGAAGGCCATCAGCTTGATCAAGGCGACCGCTTCATCCCGACGCTTGCGCTCTGCGTATGACTCGATCACATAGGCCGGCAGGCCATTCTGGGTAACCACCATGGGCTCAGAAACGTCCAGCGTTGCCGCGTTCTTTTTCAGGTAGCTGATAGTTTCGACTCGCATAAGTCGGTGCCTCTGATCATTCGTAATTAAGCCAAGCCGACCCGCTCATGGGGGCGACGCTGGTCCTGACGGTGAGTACTGGTCTGATAATAGTCCAAATTCAGACCACGGTAAACGGCGTTAAAACGCCAGGCTTTCTCTCCGTGCAGGGAATGCTCATGTGTGTTTTCAGTAACGCTACCGGGAAGCCAGGCACTCAAAAAACGCCGCTGCAAGCCTTAAAAACGCCCGCCCTTCACTTAAACCACTCATCAATCATCCCCCTCAAGCGCTCCCCGGAGAAACTCGCAAAGTGCCCGCCATGCACGGTACGCACCGGCAGTTTCCGCAAGCGCTGCAGACTATTGGCATAGTCGTCGAGGTCGGAGTGGTAGGCGTCGTCGATCAGGGGACCGTCGTAGATGATGTCGCCGCTGAACAGGGTCTGGGTGCTGGCTTCCCACAGGCTGATGCCGCCGGGTGAGTGGCCGGGGGTGTGCAGGACTTGCAGCACGCGGTCGCCCAGGTCGATGACATCGCCTTCGTCGATCAGGCGGTTGGCCGGGGCGGCCTTGACCTGGTACTCGCTGTAGCACAGCGGGCAGTCCGGGTGGGCTTCGAACATATCGTCGCCCACATAGGGATCGGCCAGGGTCGCGGTCCGGGTTGGCGTCGCGAGGATATGGGCTTCGGCCGGGTGCACCAGGCGTTCGCTGAATTCGTGATGCCCGGCGATATGGTCGAAATGGGTGTGGCTTGCCACTGCCAGAAGCGGTCGCTCGGTCAGCCAGGGCAATTGCTCGCGCAGGCTGACCACGCCCGACCCTGTGTCGATCAGTACGTCGCGGTCGCGGCCCTGAATGTGCCAGAGGTTGCAGCGATAAAACGGGCGTATCCACGGCTCGTGGATCAGGCTGACGCCGTCGGCGCGTTTGTGCACTGCAAACCATTGGTCACGGGTAACGATTTTCACGATTCTGCGCTCAGTCGGGGTAGGGGGATGCGGCCCCTAGACGGCGACGGGCCAGGATACAACTGTAGCAGGCCCTAGTATTGGAGCGCCGCGAGTCTCAGGGTGATTGGCAGGGCTCAGCCCTACCGCAGGGCGCCTTCATCAAGGCGTGTTCCCCGCTCTGATAGAATGCTGCCCCTCGATAGACAAAGGGGTATCCCATGAGTGAACCGGTCCGTTTGACCCAGTACAGCCACGGCGCCGGTTGCGGCTGCAAGATCTCGCCCAAGGTGCTGGAAGTGATCCTCGCTGGCAGTGGCGCGCAGAACCTCGATCCGAAGTTGTGGGTGGGCAATGCTTCGCGCGACGACGCGGCGGTGTATGCCATCGATGAGGAACGCGGCGTGGTCTCCACGACTGACTTCTTTATGCCGATCGTCGACGATCCCTATGATTTCGGCCGCATTGCTGCCACCAACGCCATCAGCGATATCTACGCCATGGGCGGTGATCCGATCATGGCCATCGCCATTCTTGGCTGGCCGGTCAATCTGCTGGCTCCGGAAATTGCCCGTGAAGTGATCCGCGGCGGCCGCGCAGTCTGTGATGCCGCTGGTATTCCTCTGGCGGGCGGGCATTCCATTGATGCGCCGGAGCCGATCTTCGGTCTGGCGGTCACGGGCCTGGTGGAGAAGCGTTTCATGAAGCGCAACGACACCGCCACCCTCGGTTGCATCCTGTATCTGACCAAACCCCTGGGCATCGGCGTGCTTACCACTGCCGAGAAAAAAGGCCTGCTGCGTGACGCCGATGTGGGTCTGGCCCGGGATCAGATGTGCACCCTCAATACCGCAGGCAGCCGCTTCGGCAAGCTGGCCGGGGTCAAGGCGATGACCGACGTCACCGGTTTTGGCCTGCTCGGTCATCTTGTGGAAATGGCCGACGGCAGTCAGATGACCGCGCGCATCGAGGCCGGCGCCGTACCGCGTCTGGCCAGTGTCGATTATTACCTTGAACAGGGCTGCGTACCGGGTGGCACCCAGCGCAATTTCGACAGCTACGGCGAGCGCATCGGCCCGTTGACTGAGGGGCAGAAAAATCTGCTCTGCGATCCCCAGACCAGTGGTGGCCTGTTGGTTGCGGTGGCGCCGGAGGGCGAGGCGGAGTTCCTGCAAGTGGCCGCCGGACTGGGCCTGGCTTTGCGTCCCATCGGCACCCTGAACGAGCGACAGACCCATGCCGTCGAGGTGTTCTGATGCGCGATAACAGCGCCGACCTGCAGCACATCTTCCTCAACGACATCCCGCTGATGGACGTGCGTGCGCCAGTGGAGTTCATCAAGGGCGCCTTTGCCCAGGCCATCAATCTGCCGCTGATGAACGACGCCGAGCGCGAGGCGGTTGGCACTGCCTATAAGCAGCTGGGGCAGCAGAGCGCTATCGAACTGGGGCACCGCTTGGTCAGCGGTGATATTCAGCAGACGCGTATCGAGGCCTGGGCCGAGTTTGCCCGGCGCCAGCCTGAAGGTTATCTGTACTGTTTTCGTGGTGGCCTGCGCTCGCAGATCACCCAGCAATGGCTCAAGGATATTGCCGGTGTCCCGTACCCTCGGGTGCTGGGCGGCTACAAGGCGATGCGCACCTTTCTCATCGAGACTACCGATCAGGCGGTGCAAGCGTGTGAGCTGTTGCTGGTTGGCGGTTTGACTGGCTCCGGCAAGACCGAGGTGCTGGTCGAGTTGGACAATGGCCTGGACCTTGAAGGCCACGCCAACCATCGCGGCTCCAGTTTCGGCAAACGTGTCAGCGGTCAGCCGGGGCAGATCGACTTCGAAAATGCCCTGGCCGTGGACATCCTCAAGAAGCGCCATCGCGGCGCCGAGACTCTCGTGCTCGAGGATGAGGGCCGTGCCATCGGCAGCCGCGCGGTGCCTTTATCGCTGTTCCGGCAGATGCAAGCCGCGCCGATGGTCTGGCTGCAAGACAGTGTCGAACACCGCGTGGAACGGATTCTCAAGGATTATGTGATCGACCTGTGCGCCGAGTTCATCGCGGCCCATGGCGTGGAAGCCGGATTCAGTGCCTTTGCCGAGCGTCTGCGCCAGAGTCTGGCGAGCAACCTCAAACGCCTGGGCGGTGAGCGCTATCAGCGCCTGGCGGCGATCATGGACAGCGCTCTGCAGGTACAGGAGACGACGGGGCAGGTGAATGGCCACCGGCAGTGGATCGAAGTCTTGCTCAACGAATACTACGACCCGATGTACGCCTACCAGCGCGACAGCAAGGCCAAGCGCATCGAGTTTGCCGGCGATCATGGGGCGGTCAGGGAGTATTTGCGCCAGCGGCGCCGTGCCTGATGCTCATCTGGACCGTTGGATCACCTCGTGCTTTGCTACAGCAACAACCCACCCACAATCCCGCTGACAATGCCCACCAGCATGGTCAGCAGCGCCACGGCCACCAGCACCCGGCTATCAAAGGATTTACGCAGCATCAACAGCGACGGCAGGCTGACGCTCGGCAGGGTCATTAGCAACGCCACTGCTGGGGCGGTCCCGAGGCCCAGGCCCATGAGGGTCTGCACGATGGGGATTTCCGCCGCCGTGGGGATTACGAACAGGGTGCCGACAATCGCCAGGGGCACCAGCCACAGCCAGCCATTGCCCATGGCGCCGTCCACATGGGGAAACAGCCAGACCCGCGCTGCGCCGAGAATCAGCACCGCCAGCACATAGATCGGGATGGTGGTCCAGAACAGCTGCCACAGGGTGCGCATCCAGCGCGTCAGCAGGCTGCTGTTATCTGCCGCGCTGGCAACCTCGACGGCCTCGACGGCGGCTTCCGGCAGGATCTCGGGCCGAGAGATGTGCTGGGCGAATAGTGACACACCCAGTACCAGCACGACCCCGGCCACCAGACGCAAGGCGCTGAATTGCCAGCCGAGCACGAAACCCATGAAGATCAGGGTCGCGGGGTTGAGCACCGGGTTGGCGATCCAGAACGCCAGGGCCGCACCCACCGACACATTCTGCCGCCGCAACCCGGCTGCTACCGGCGCCGCGCAGCAACTGCACATCATGCCCGGCAGGGCGAACAGGCCGCCGCGCAGGGTGGAGCCGAGACCGGCCTTGCCAAACACCCGCAGCAACCAGTCCCGAGGGATCAACACCTGCACCAGCGAGCCGAGGATCACGGCCAGTACCGCAGCCTTCCAGATCGCCAGGAAATACACCTGGGCATAGGCCAGAGCCGCAGCGATAGGCGAAGCCGGGTTGTCGTTGATGATCGAGCCGCCAATGCTGTGGCTGTCGGCGGCGACGAAAGACTTGAGGTAATACGGCGACCATTTGACGTAGTACAGGCCGATCACCGCGACCAGCAGGAACAACACTGGTTTGTACCAGAAGGCCCAGGAGCGGGACGAGGAGGGGAGCGACTGGCTGGGCATGGCGAAGATCCGTGGCGTAGACAAAGGGCCATGATACGCCATTCGCGCAATTGCCCAGCCCAGTCTATGCAGACAGCGAGATTACAGCGGTTTCACTTCCTCACTGCGCACACGAGCGCTGTGCAACATATGCAGGGTGATCTTGCGCACCTCGGCCTTGCTCACTTCGATGTGCGCCTTGATCAGCCGTTGGGCTTCTTCCGAGCGGCGTTGCAGGGCAGCGTTGAGAATCTGCGTGTGTTCGGCATAGGTGGTGTCGATTCGCGCCTGCTGGGTGAAGTCGAGGCGGCGGATGACGCGGATCTTGTCGGACAGCTCGGCGTGAATGCGCGCCATCTGAGCGTTACCGGCCAGGTTCAGCAGGCTGGCGTGGAACTGTTCGTCAAGGAGGATCAGCTCGTGGGCATCGCTTGAGCGCAGGCTGGGCGCTACATCCCAGATCGCCAGCAAGGCCTGCAGGGTTTCCTGCTGACCCGGGGCGTTGTGTTCGCAGATGCGCTTGAGGGCGGTCTGCTCCAGCACGATGCGCACGTCGTAGAGTTCTTCGAAAAAGGTGAAGTCGAACGGACGCACTTGCCAGCCCGCACGAAAGTGCACTTCCAGATAGTGCTCCTGTTCCAGGCGAAACAGGGCCTGGCGCACCGGCGTGCGGCTGGCGTTCATGCGTTTGGCAATCTCGCCTTCGCTGAAGCGATCTCCGGGCAGCAGGCGGAACTCGAATATGTCCTGCTTGAGCTGGGCATAGATGCGTTCGGCGAGACCTTCCGGGCGTTCTTTGCCGGGGGCTGACGCGGAGGCGAGTTGCATGTTCAGTCCTTCTATTGTTTCAGGTGTTGTTCTGCCCAATTGCAAAAAGCCAGGGTTTGCGCATCGCTGCCTTCGGGGCCGATCAACTGTACGCCCAGTGGCAGTCCCGCCGGACCAACGCCCGTCGGCAGGTGCAGGCTCGGTAAGCCGAGGGCGCTCCAGGCCCGGGAGAACAGCGGATCACCCGTGCGTTGCAGACCGGCTTCGGCCTCACCGCAGGCACTGGGGGTAAGCAGCAGGTCGCAGTCGGCAAACACCAGCGACAGATCACTGCGGGCCTCGGCGAGGCGGGCGTGATTGTAACGGTTTTGCGCGAAGTCGATCTGCTCGCCGATGGCCAGGCGCTGGCGCAGGTTGTCGCTCAACAGCTGCGGATGGCAGAGACGTTCAAAGGCCAGGGCCTTGAAGGCTTCGGCCCACATGATCAGGTCGTGGACCTTGGCCAATGGTGTGAAGCTGGCGGGCAGCTCGATATCGACCACCTCGGCACCGGCCCGGCGCAGGCGCGCAGCCGCTCCTTGCAGGGCCTCACGGCTGCTGGCGCTGGCGGCATGCCAGTTGGGCGTGCGGCACAGGCCGATGCGCGGCTTGCCGGTCAGGTGCAATTCGCGCCACTGGGGCGCGTCGGCCATGACCGAGGTCAGCAGGGCGACATCGGCAACACTGCGTCCAAAGCCGCCAATGGTGTCCAGTGACTCGCTGAGGCTCTTGACCCCGGCGCGGGGTATCAGGCCGAAGCTCGGCTTGAAACCGACCACACCGCAATAGGCGGCGGGGCGAATGATCGACGCGGCGGTCTGGGTGCCCAACGCCAGCGGCACCATCTGTGCGCCCACCGCCGCCGCCGAGCCGCTGGACGAGCCACCCGGCGTGTGCGCCGGGTTATGCGGGTTGCGGGTCGGGCCGGGGGTAAAGGTGGCGAACTCGGTGGTCACCGTCTTGCCCAGCACGATGGCCCCGGCCTGCCGGCACAGGGCAACGGCAGCGGCATCGGCCTGGGGTTGCTGCCCGTTATAGATCGGCGAGCCGTAGGTGGAGGGAAAGTCCTGGGTGTCGAACAGGTCTTTGACCGCCAGCGGCAGGCCATGCAGCGGGCCAGTGATGGGGCCGGCGTCGAGGGCGCGAGCCTGGGCCAGGGCGGCCTCGGCATTGAGGGCGCACCAGGCCAGCACTTGGGGTTCGCGCTGGTCGATCTGTTGCAGGCAGGCCTGGAGCAGGCGTTCGGCGCTCAGGCTGCGTTGTTGCAGCAGTCGTGCGGCTTCGCTGGCGCTCAGGCGGACCAGATCGTCGTCGTGCCAGCCGCTCATGGCTGGCACCAGTCGAGGATCATGCGCTGATAAAGCTCGCAGGCCTTCTCGATTTTCGCCACTTCGCAGTACTCGTCTGTCTGATGCGCCAAGTGGGTTTCCCCCGGCCCGAGTATCAGGGTCGGCGGATTGCCCAGCGGTGCCAGCAGGGCTGCGGCATCGGTGAAATAGGTCACGGTGCCCGGCGTTTGTGTGGTTCCGCCCAGGGCCATGATCCGCTGCACCCAGGGCGACTCGGGCGGGGTGTAGACCGGTGGCAGGTCGATCATGATTTCCAGTTTGATGTCATTTCCCAGCAGTGTTTGTAACGTCTCCTGGATCTGCGCATGGGACTGCCCGGCGACGCTACGGATGTCGATGGTCAGTTCGGCGGCATCGGGCACCGAATTGACGTTCAGGCCGCCTTTGATCAGGCCGACGTTGAGGGTCGGGCTGCCCATCTGCGGATGCGGCGGGCAGTCGAAGGTAAAGGCTTGCAGGGCCAGCGCGGCCTTGGCGATCTTGTACACGGCGTTGTCGCCATGCTGCGGCATCGAACCGTGGGCGGTGATGCCCGTGGCCTTGGCCTTGAGCCACAACGCGCCTTTATGTCCGACCAACGGATTGTTGTAGCTCGGTTCCGCTACCAACAAGGCTCCGGCCGGTTGCAGCAGGCCCGGTTGTTCGGCCATGTGGAAGGCACCTTCGCAACCGGTTTCCTCGCCTGCGGTGATGATCAGCGTAACCCCTGCGGTCCCGGCCAGTTGCGGGCTGCAGGCGATGGCAGCGCAGACGAACGCGGCGACACCGCCTTTCATATCGCTGCTGCCGCGTCCGTAGAGCTTGCCGTCGACGATATCGCCGCCGAACGGCGCCTGGGTCCAGGGCGCATCGCCCAGGGGCACCACATCGACATGGCCGGTGAAGGCCAGGGGCAGGCCTTTGTCACTGTCGCCGATACGCGCGATCAGGCTGGCGCGGCCGGGCGTCAGCTCGGTCAGGGTGCAGTGGAATCCGTAGGGTTCGAGCAGTTGCGCCAGGTAGCGGGTGCAGTGGGACTCATCACCCGGGGTATTGCCGGCGTTGATGGTGTTGATCCTGACCAGCGTCTGGGTCAGCTGTACCGGATCGAGATTGAGGTTCATCACATGGACTCCTGGTAGAGGTCAGCCGAAATAGGCGGCCTGGACTTCGTCGTTTTCGCTGAGGCTGCGCGCATCGCCCTGAGCGACCATGCGCCCCTGGGACAGCACGAAGCCGTAATGAGAGATCGCCAGCGTCTGGTGCACATTCTGCTCCACCAGCAGCACGCTGATGCCCAGTTGGGCGATGTCGGCGATGATGCGGAAATTTTCCTTCACGTACAGCGGCGACAGACCCAGGGAGGGTTCGTCGATGATCAGCAGGCGCGGCTTGGCCATCAGCCCACGGCCAATGGACACCATGGCCTGCTCGCCACCGGACATGGTTCCCGCCAGTTGCTCGCGGCGTTCCTTGAGGCGCGGGAACAGCTCATAGACCTCGTCGGCGCGCCGGGCGATTTCCGCCGCATCGCTGATCTGGTAGGCGCCGACCCGCAGGTTTTCCGCCACCGTCATCTTCGGGAAGATCTTGCGTCCTTCGGGTATGCAGGCGATGCCCTTGGCGATGATGCGGTGGGTCGGCAGGCCTAGCAGGGACTCACCGTTGAACAGAATCTCGCCACGATTGGGCGGGGTCAGCCCGAGGATCGAGCGGATCAGCGTGCTCTTGCCCGCGCCGTTGGCGCCGAGGATGCAGGTGATATGGCCTTCTTCCAGTTCCAGGGAGAGGTCATGGATGACGTCGATGCGGTCGTAGGCGGTGGCGATGCGTTGGACACTCAGAAGGGACATGGCTCACTCCTTGCCCAGGTAGGCAACCTGGACCTGTGGGTCCTTGATGATGTCGGCGTAAGGGCCCTCGGCGATTTTCTTGCCATAGTTAAGCACCACGCAGCGTTCGGAGATCCGTTGGATCAGGTTCATTTCATGCTCGATCAGGGCGATGGCAAAGGGCGCCACGCTTTGCCGGACCTTGAGCACATCGTCCATCAACTCATTGGTCTCGTCGTGGGTCATGCCCGCTGACGGTTCGTCGAGCAGCAACAGGCGCGGTTCACTGATCAGCGCCCGGCAGATTTCCACCCGGCGCCGGTCCAGCATGCTGAGGTTGAGGGCCGGCTCCCAGAGCTTGTTGGCCAGCCCGGCATTGAAAGTCTGTAACAGCTGGTGCACGCGCTCGACCATCTCGCCGTGCTGGCGCTTGAAGGCCTGGCGGCGGAACAGGTTGAACCACAGGCTTTCGTCGAGGTGACGGGTATTGCCGATCACCACGTTGTCGAACACGGTCAGGGGCAGCGACAGGCGCAGGCGTTGGAACGTGCGGGTGATGCCGTGGCCGTAGACCGTCTGTGGCGAGCGGCCGCTGAGGTCTTCGCCGCCAAAGCGCACGCTGCCGGCACTTGCCTTGTACAGCCCGGTGATGACGTTGAAGCAGGTGGTCTTGCCCGAGCCGTTGGGCCCCAGCAGGGCGAGGATTTCCTGGGGCGCGATGTCCAGGTCCAGGCCGTCCAGTGCGGTAAGGCCGCCAAAACGCATGGTCAGGCCGCGAGTCTGCAACAGTGGTTTCATGATGAGCGCCCCGGGAAGAATTGGCGAACCTTGCGCGGCAGCAGGCCTTGCGGGCGGAACAGCAGGATGGCGATCACCAGCAGGCCGTAGAGCAGGAAGCGGTATTCCTGAATGGATTGCAGTTTCTCCGGCAGGATCATGACGATGGCCACCGCCGGAATGATCCCCCACGGGTTGCCGATACCGCCCAGAATCACGATCGAGACCAGGATCAGCGAGTCACCGAAGGTAAAGTTGTTGGGCGCCACATAGCCGGTCATCAGGCCATAGCTGGCACCGGCGACGCCGATCAGGAAGTTGCCGAACACAAAGGCCATGACCTTGGTGCGGGCGATGCGAATGCCGAATGCCGACGCCGAGATCTCGTCGGTGCGCACCATGTCCATGGCCACCCCCAGCCAGGAGCGCTCGAGACGGCGAACCATCCAGAAGGCCGCAGTGCAGAGGATCAGCGCCAGGATCACGAAGTTGGCGTAGAAGGAGATTTCACTGTCGCCCCATTCCAGGCTTTCGCCCAGGTCGATACCGAACAGGGTCATGCTGGGGATGCGCAGGCCTTGCGGGCCGCCGAAGCTGTCATTGACCTCCATAAAGGTGCGAAACAGGATGCCGAAGGCAATGGTGACCAGCGCTGCGTAGTGCCCGCGAGTGCGCAGCACCGGCAGGATCAGCAGCGAGCCCAGGGCGGCGGCGACCAGCCCGGCGATAAGGATCGCCAGCAGATCCGGCACGCCGCTGTGTAACGCCAGCATCGCTGCGGTGTAGCTGCCGATGCCGAAGAACGCAGCGCCGGCAAAGTTGACGATGCCGGCATAGCCGAACTGCACGTTCAGGCCCAGGCAGGCAACGCTGTAGATCAGTACCGTGGCCAGCAGCAACAGGGCGAAATGCTCGTCATGGAACACCCCGAGCAGGATCAGCACCCCGGCAATACAGCCCATTCCCAACAGACGCGGATGCCCGGCGGCACTGCTGCCCAGGGAGCGGGCCAGGCCCAGGCGACCCGAGAGCAGCGTAACGACGGTAACGGCGATGCCGAGGAAGAGGATGTCGAGCTGGCTTTCGGCGTGCAGCAAGGCCCAGGCGGCCAGAAAGCCCAGGCCCAGGGCGGCCAGCAGCAGGCCGCGTGAAGGTTTGGAAAAGAATGTGCTCATGGTCAGACTCGCTCACTGCTGCGTTCGGCGATGAGGCCGGTGGGTTTCCAGGCCAGCAGGACAATCACCACAACGAAGGCGAAGACGTCCTTGTAGGCACCCTGGAAGCCAGGAATCAGATGCGGCAGCGCGACGGCGCCGAAGGTCTGCAATGCGGCGAAGAGAAAACCGCCGAGAATCGCCCCGTAGAAGTTGCCCAGGCCGCCGAGAATCGCGGCGCAGAAGCCGATCACACCCAGCAGCAAGCCGACGTTGAAGTTGATCTCGTTGTAGTACAGGCCGTTCATCATCCCGGCCATGGCGGCAAGGGCCGAGCCGAGGGCGAAGGTCAGCAGCACGATGCGTTCGAAGTTGATGCCCATGACCCGCGCGGTCTCGCCGTCCTGGGCCACGGCGCGAATGGCCAGGCCCAGCTTGCTGCGGTTGATCAACTGGTGGACGCCAAAAATGGTCAAGGCGCCCGCCACCAGCAGGATCGCGCTGTCGGCACGAATGGCCAGGCTGCCCAGGTGCCAGGTCGCGGTGGGCAACAACTGCGGAAAGGGCTTGGAGTTGGAGCCGTCGGGGAAGAACAGGCGGATGCATTCGCGCAGGACCAGGCCGAGCATCAGGGTGATGAGCAACAGGTTGATCGGCGGTGCGTTGCGCAGGGGCAGAATCAGAAAGCGTGCGACCAAGGCGCCGAGGGTTGCGGTCACCGCGAGTGCGGCGATCAGCATGATCAGCAGTTGCAGCCAGGGATTGCTGATGCCGATGGCCTGTGCGCCAAGGTAGGCGCTGAGGCCGGCGAAGCCACCGATCATCAGCACATCGCCATGGGAAAACTTGATCACGTCGAGTACGCCGAAAAACAGCGTGAAGCCCACCGCAACCATCGCGTAGATCATGCCGAGCATCAGCCCGTTGACCAGGTATTGACTGAGAATTTCCAGATTCATTGGCAAGGCCCGAATGCAAGGGAGTCAGGGCTGCGCCGTGGCGGGCGCAGCCGGTCATGCGGGTGGCTCACAGGCCCTTGAGCTTGCGTGCACCGCTGGCGTACTCGCTGTCCTGCCAGGGCACCCACTTGCCGTCCTGCACCACATAGCTGGTGATCAGCGGCACGATGTTCTGGCGATGATCGTCGAAGGTCACCGGGCCGATCATGGTGCTGGCATCCTTGGTGTGGTTGAACTCGTCACGCACCTTGCGCCGGTTCGGCCCGACCTTGTCGATGGCGTCCATCAGCAGGTTGGTCGCGACAAAGGCGAACGGCCCGTAGGCTTCAGCGGGCTGGGCGTATTTCTGCTCGGCATAGGCGGAAAAGAAGGCCGGGCCTGCAGCCAGTTTTTCCCACGGGGCGCCTTCGATGAACGACAGCGACCCTTCGGCCAGGGCTGCGCCGGTGCCTTCAATGTAAGCGTCCGACTTGATCCCCGAGGTGCCCTCGAACTGTGCCTCGATACCCAGCTTCTCCATTTGCGAGCGGATGCGGATACCGATGGGTGTCAGGCCGCCGAAATAGATCACTTGTGGCTTGAGCTGCTTGATCTGGGTGAGTTCGGCGGTGAAGTCCTGCTGATCGGCGGTCACACCGAAGGTGCCGACAATCTTGCCGCCAGCCTTTTCCAACGCTTCGCTGAAATACTTGTTGTGGCCCTTGCCGTAGTCGGTGGTGTCATGAATCACCGCAAAGCTCTTGTAGCCATGCTCGACCATGAACTTCGCCGCTTCCTGGTTCTGGTTGATCATGGTGCCGTTGACGCGATGCACTTCCTTGAAGTCGTTGGCGTAGGTGATATCCGGCAGTACGGCGCCCCAGACAATCACCGGCAGGTTGAACTTGTGATAGACGTCGACCGCACTCATCGCCACGGCCGAGCAGAAGTGGGTGATGCCGCCGACGATGTCCTTGTCCGACGCGATCTTGGTGGCGATCTGCACGCCGACGTTGGGCTTGCACTCGTCGTCCAGGGACACCAGTTCATATTCATAGGGGCTGTCGGTCTTGGCGTTGTGCTGCTTCACGGCCAGTTCACTGGAGTTGCGACCGCCCAGGCCGATGGCCGAACTGCCACCGGTCAACGGGCCGACAAAGGCGATCTTGACGACATCCTTGGCCAGCGCGAAAGGCGCGGTGAACAGGCAGGCCGAGAGAAGGGCAGGCAGCAGCGCAATGGTGATCTTGGTACTCATGACGTCTCCTGGGGAATAACCGCGCCGGCGGATGTCGGCTGTTTTATAGAAATACTATCTTGTATACAAGATGGTATTTATTGGAAAGCAACAAGGGTGCCAGATCAGGTGCTTGTGTCTGGGAAGCAGCGTTCAGGGCTGAACAGGTTGGGTGCAGGGGTATTCCGGGAAGAAGGAAGTTGCGGTTGTTGTCGACGGAACTGTCGCCAAGGAGTTCAATCGGGCACCGCTTTAGTGCCAGTGGTCGACGCGGGTGCTTGGGGTAGTCTACTTAGGTGTGGGAGCCGCCTTGGTGGCGATCGAGTGCGCAGCGCTCGCAACAATGTCAGCGCTTGATCCGACGCTATCGCCCGCGGTGTCTTTGATACAGCGCTTTCGCGCACAAACATTTGACCGTAGGACCGGCTTTAGCCGGGAGAGCGTCGTTTGCCTCACAGGCGTCCTCCCGGCTAAAGCCGCTCGTACGGAATCGCTCTCTCCAATTCATATAGTTGCGCCGTGTTCGATAGGCGCGAGGATGGTGCCGGGTCAGCGGTCTGCGTGGGCATATCAACGTTTGCCCAACGCCCCCAACGCCCGCTCCCAAACCTGCCGCGTACGCACCCACACGACGTCCTGCCAATCCCTGTCGGCCGGGTAGAACTGTTCCAGCAAGCCGCGCTTGATGGCGCTCCCGGTGTCATCACAAGGGTCGCCGTGCAGGTGCAGCCACTGGTCATCGCGCAGGTGGCGGTGCACCTCGGGGCCGGGATAGGTGCCGCATTCGATGACGAAGGGCATCAGTTGGACATTCGGCATCGCTTCGATCAGCGCCTGTGAGGTGTAGCCGGTGGAGGTGGCCGCGACGCCGGTATCGCTGACGGTGTTGATGCCGGTGATCAGGGTGTAGAGCCAGGGGCCGAACAGGGTCTGGGCGGCGGGCAGGGCGGGGTAGGCGGCCTGGGTGATGGTCATCAGCATCGGGTGGCCGTAGTCACCGGCACCGGTATGCAAGTCGAAGGTCATGACCACTTGGGCATCGGCCAGGTGCGTGGCGATGATCTGGCGCAGGGTGCGATTCGACCAGCTTGGTTCTAGACCACCGAAGAACAGGCCATCGGCGAACTGGTATTGTCCGGCTTCGACGATCGACATCAGTCCCGGCCAGCCGTGCTCATCAATAAGCGCGGCGAAGCGTGCATCGGCCTGGTCGCGCTGCCGGCCCTGGAGCTGGGTGCAGCTATAGATGTCATGCACCGCCGCGTAGGCCGGGTTGGCGGGCAGCGCCTTGCTGAAGTCGAGGTAGTTGCGGTTGAGGTCGATATTGTCCTCGTTGACCCGCCGCATCCAGGCGGTGCCCCAGGGGTTGATCAGGTGGATCATCAGGACGGCGACGTCGTCGGGCAAGGGGCGGCCCTTGAGTGCTTCGAGCCAGCTGCTCTGGCAGTCGGAGCCATAGTACCCCTCCACGCCGTGAGTACCGCTCAATGCCACTAATACCCGTTTGGCCTTGGGGTCGCCCAACAGTGCCACATCGGTGCTCAACTCCTCGCCAAACGGCCCGGCCAGGGGATGGGCATAGCGGGTCAGGGTGGCTCCTGCAGCCGTGGCCGCCTGGAGAAAACGCTCACGCAGGATGCGATAGCTGGGACTGGCAAGGAACGGGCTGGGCATGGCGGGATCTCTCGGATAAGCAAAAAAAGTGGCGCCTGGGGATGTTACAGGTGACGGCCATGCACCGGCTCAACCGAGCAGCAGTGGAAACAGTGGATGGTCCATCACCGCGCCGTCGGCCAGGGTTTCACGCAGCCCCGGAAACTCCGGCGAGGTTACCCAGGGTCGCGGCGCATGGCGTACATCGTCACCCAACAGGCGCACCGAGAATGCCCGGCGCCTGTGGCTGCCGTCCACACCGGCGGAGGCATGCAGGGTCAGCATATTGAAACAGACCATGTCGCCGGGTTGCAGCGCCCAGCCGAGAATGGGGAAATCCTCGCGGTGCTCTTCGATCTTTGGCAGGTCAGCGAGGCTGCCTTCGGCAAACCACTTGGCCTGGTTGTCCATGAACGAGCGCGGCATCAGCCAGGGCCCCAGATGGGAGCCCGCGACAAACTCAAGGGTCGCGGCCCGGCTGACCGGATCTACCGGAATCCAGAAGCTGATGGTGTCGGCGCCGCTGATGTTGTAGTAGGGCTGGTCCTGATGCCAGGGCGTGCGCTGGCGGGTATTGGGCTCCTTGACCAATACATGATCGTGGTAGAGGCGTATCTGCTGGCTGCCGAGCAGGCGCTGGGCGATGGATGCCAGCGCCGAATCATGAATGAAGCGCTTGTAATGGGGATTGTCCTGCCAGTTGCAGAAGTCCTCGAAAAACCAGCCCGGGTCATCCGCACTGCTCGCGACTTTGGCTCGCGGGCTTGGCTGGGCAAGGTTCTGCTCGATGCCGGCCTGCAGCTCGGCGATTTGCGCGGCCGTGAAGGCGTTGCGAATGCACAATGCGCCATGCTCGCGAAAGAAACGCTGGGCATCGCTGCCCAGGTCATTGGTCGAAAAGTCGCCATCGGTCAGTGCGAATCCGTTCATCGCAGTCATTCACCCGAAACGTCGTAGCTGAAGTATTTACTGGCGATACGCTGGTATTCGCCGGAGGTATGCAGAGCAGCGATTGCGCTATCCAGTTGCGTGCGCAGAGTTGCGTCGTCCTTGCGGATACCAATGGCGACGCCGTTGCCGATGATGCTCTTGTCGGTGATCGGCTCACCGGCAAAGGCGAAATCCTTGCCCTGGGGCTTTTGCAACAGGCCGCTGTCGCCCTGGGCCGAGGCCTGGAACGAGGCATCCAGGCGCCCTGAGGTCAGGTCGGCAAAGACCTGGTCCTGGGTCTGATAAGACTGGATGGTGGCGCCGGCCGGAGCCCATTCGCTCTTGGCATAGCTTTCCTGTAACGAGCCCTGCACCACGCCAATGGACTTGCCCTTCAGTGCCGCCGGGGCCGGTAGCAGGCCGGAGCCTTTCCTGGCGATCAGCGAGGACGGCGCCACATACAGGTGTCGGCTGAAATCGACCTGCTGACGACGCGCAGGGGTGTCGCTGAAGGCCGACAGAATGCCGTCGAACTTGCGCGCCTTCAGCCCCGGAATCATGCCGTCAAAGGTCTGTTCGACCCACACGCAGCGGGCCTTGAGTTGCGCACACAGGGCGTTGCCCAGGTCGATATCGAAACCGGCCAGCGAGCCGTCCGGCTGTTTCTGTTCGAAGGGCGGGTAGCTGGGGTCCACTCCGAAACGGATGACCTCTGCGGCATGGCCCGAGGAGGCCAGCACCAGCCCGCTGATCAGAGCGGCGTATTGCAGATTGATTCGCAGCATTTGAGGCCTCGTGAAGGTCGACAGGGTTTGGGGGAAATCAGCTGCGTGGCGCCAGGTAGGCCTGGGTCAGTTTGATCCAGTAACCGGCGCCGCGCATGAGGATGTCGTCGTTAAAGTCGTAGCGAGGGTCGTGAATCATGCAGCTCTGCTCACCCTCGCCATTGCCGATGATCAGGTAGCAGCCGGGCCGTTCGCGCAGGAACCAGGCGAAATCTTCGCTGCCATTAAACGGCGCAATATCGGTCAGCACTTGCTCATCGCCCAGCCAGTCCCGCGCGACTTGAGTGGCGAACTCGGTCATGGCCGGGTCATTGATCAGCAGCGGGTAATCGGCGCTGTAATGCACCTCGGCGCGGGCCCCGAAGGCGTCTGCCTGGGCATGGATAAGATGTTTGATTCGGGCCTCCAGGCTGTCGCGCACGGCGTTGTTCAGGGAGCGCACCGAGATCAGCATGTCAGCGTTGTCGGGGATCACATTGGAGGCCTTGCCGGCAGTAATGGAGCCGACAGTAATCACGCTCATTTCCTGAGGCGAGACGTTGCGCGAAACAATGGTCTGCAAGGCCATGATGATGCTTGCGCAGACCACCACCGGATCGACGCATTGATGGGGCATGGCGCCGTGACCGCCGTGGCCGTGCACCGTGACTTTGATCTGATCGGCCGAGGCCATGAACGCGCCGGCACGAAAGCCCAGCTTGCCAGCAGGGTAGCCGGGCATGTTGTGCATGGCGAACAAGGCGTCACAGGGGAATTGTTCGAGCACACCTTCCTGGATCATTCGCCGGGCGCCGGCCAGGCCCTCTTCGGCGGGCTGGAAGATCAGGCGCAGGGTGCCATCGAACTCAGTATTGTCGGCCAACACCCTGGCCGCGGCGAGGAGCATGGTGGTATGGCCGTCATGTCCGCAGGCGTGCATTTTGCCGGGGATCTGGCTGGCGTAGGGCAGGCCGGTTTTTTCCAGGAGCGGCAGGGCGTCCATGTCTGCGCGCAGGCCCAGGATCCGGGAACTGCTACCCTTCTTCAACGTACCGATAACGGCTGTTGCGGCTATTCCACGATGTACCTCGTAACCCCATTGCTCAAGACGCTCTGCCACCAGGTCGCTGGTGGCGTATTCCTCGTAGCCGAGTTCAGGGTGAGCATGGATGCGCTGGCGCAATTCGCGCATCTGCCCGTCGATGGTCTGCAATTTTTGCTGGAGGTGCGGCATTGGCAGGATTCTTCCATAGTCTGGGCCTGGTCGTGGATTGGCGGCCTGAACCGCTGATTCACGCGCTCCACGGCGGAGCAGGCGCTTTGTTCTGGGGCGTCAATGCGGCGTCGCGTGGCCCAGCATAGGCGCGTGGGCCGGGGCCAAAAAGGCAATCGGCGTTGAACGCGGCAACCCAGGGTTAACAACGGCAGGTATCCATGAAGTTCTATCAACTCAACGCCCTGGTGGCTGTCGCCGACGCAGGCAGTATCCGTGGTGCGGCCAAGCGTCTGGACACCTCGCCTGCGGCGGTGACCAAGGCCGTGCAGAAGCTGGAAAGCGAGATTTCCCTGCAACTGCTGGTGCGCAACACTTCGGGTATTGATTTCACCGAAGCGGGAAAACGCCTGCTGGTCCAGGCGCGCTTGCTGGTCGCACAGATGGACAGCGCCACCCATGTGGTGGCCGATTGCAAGGGTGAGCTGACCGGGCGGCTGTCGGTGGCGGTCACGCCCTGGCTGGCCATGACCCTGTTGCCCCAGGTGATGGTGAAGTTTCGTCAGCAGTTTCCCCATGTGCAGTTGGAGCTGCACGAAGGCCTGCATTCGATTGCCTATCCACGGCTGCGCGATGCCAGCCTGGACCTGTTTATCGGCCGCCTGGACAGCCAGTGCTCCAACGTCGATCTGAACTACGTGCCGTTGTTCACCGCAGATTGCGCCGTAGTGGCGCGGCGCGGACATCCCTTGGCCGATTGTCGCTCCCTGGACGAACTGGCCTTTGCCGACTGGATCATGTCCGCCCGCCACGATGGCGAGTTCGTCGCCCCGGGCCACGTGCATTTTTCCCACTCGCTGTCGATTACCCTCAGCCTGCTTCGCGATACCGACATGCTCAGCATCTTTCCCTGGCCATTGGTGGAGGTCTGCGCCCAGCGCGAAGGCCTGTGCACGCTACCCCTGCGTGATCCGGTGGGCAGCGCCCTGGTCGGCGCGATCAGCCGCAGCGGCCAGCCCTTGCGCCCGGCTGCGGAAAAATTCCTGGCCTGCCTGATCGACACCATCGAGCTGGAAATGAATGCACCGCAGTCGCCTTATCGGCGGATGTTGCAGACGGTGGAGTGGGTGAGTTGAAGGTGATCGTCGTTGGCGCCAGGCTTGCCCGCGAAGGCAATATTCCGATCGCTGGAGCTGCGTCGGCTGTACCGGCCTATTCGCGGGCAAGCCTCGCTCCCACAGGATTTATGTTTGTCGCATTTTGTGGGATGCCGGCTTGCTGGCGATGGCGTCGGCACAACGCCTGATTATTGCGAGCGTTTCGCACTCGATCACCAGCAAGCCGGCTCCTACGGGATCTACCGCAACGCCAGAATCAACCGCTCCAGCATCCGGTCACAACCCTCAAGCTGTTCGAGACTGACAAACTCATCCGGCTTGTGCCCCTGATCCATGCTCCCCGGCCCGCACACCACAGTCGCAATGCCGGCAGCGTCAAACAGGCCGCCTTCGGTGCCGAAGGCCACGGTGGTGAATTCGCTTGAGCCGCAGCACTGGGCGATCAGTTTGGCGGCTTCGCTCTGGGCATCAGTAGCCAGGCCGGGATAGGACGACAGCTCGGAGAAACGGATACCGCTCGCAGCATTGACCGCCTGCATTTTCGGCACCACCTGTTGCTGTGCGTAATCCTGCAATTGCCGGGCGACGTCCTCGGCGTTCTGGTCGGGCAGGGTGCGGATTTCGAAATCGAAGCGGCAGTCGGCGGGGACGATATTCAGCGCTTTGCCGCCCGCGATCACGCCGGTCTGTACGGTGGAGAAGGGTGGGTCGAAGCGCGGGTCCTGCAGGTGCTCGGCGCGCAGGCTGGAGCCGATGCGGCCGAGTTCGCCGATCAGCTCGGCGGCATACTCGATAGCGTTCACCCCTTGCGGCGCGTAGGCGGAATGGCAGGCGGCGCCGTGTACGTCGCAGCGCATCGCCAGTTTGCCTTTGTGGCCGAGCACCGGCTTGAGTTCGGTGGGCTCGCCGATGATGCACAACGCCGGTTTATGCGGGTGCTGAGCCAGTTCAGCGAGCAGGCTGCGCACGCCCAGGCAGCCGACTTCTTCGTCATAGGACAGGGCGATATGCACGGGCATGCGCAGCGGCTGGGCCAGCAGTGCCGGCACGGCCGCAAGCACGCAGGCGATGTAACCCTTCATGTCGGCGGCGCCACGGCCATACAGCTTGCCGTCCTTTTCGCTCATCTCGAACGGCGGCACCGTCCACGGCTGGCCATCCACCGGCACCACATCGGTATGCCCGGACAGCACCACACCGGGCCGATCATTGCTGCCGATAGTGGCGAAGAGATTGGCCTTGCTTCGTTCGTCATTGAAGATCAGCTCGCAGGGCACCTGATGACGGGCCAGGTAGTTGCGCACGAAGTCGATCAGTTGCAGGTTGGACTCGCGGCTGGTGGTATCGAAACCGATCAGTGCGGCCAGAATCTCTTTGCTGTTCATTCACTCGTCTCCCGGTACGCCATAGCTTGGTGCCTTGGTCGGGTCGAGGGCGCGGGTGAGGTAGTCCTGCATCTGCGGCTTGTAGTCGGTCCATAGTCCGGCCAGTACGCCCACCGGGTCTTGCTCGGCCCAGTCGACGCGCAGGTCGATGATCGGCCAGCTCACATCGCCCACCACCTTCAGCGCTGCCGAGTGCACCGGGCCGGCTTCGCCACCGGCGGCCAGCGCGGCCTGCATGGCGGCGATCAGGCGATCGGCCAATGGCCCGCCGGTAGTTTCAAAGGTCTTGACCAGGGCATCGATGACGCTGCTGTCAGCCAGCATATTGCCTGCGCCGACGCATTGCTCTCCGGCGACCGCGTGGTAGCAGCCCAGAGTCTGGCTGCCGCTGAAGAACGCGGTGTTGCCTTGGCTGTCGATGCTGGTGACCTGGCGGAACTGGCTATAGCTATCGTATGTCGGCACTGTGGCCAGGGCTTGTTCCGGGGACAGCCCGCTTTGCAGTTGATCCAGTACATGACTGCCCAACGCTGGCAGTGTGATGTTCTGCGTCGACACCGCGCCTACGCCGGGACGCAACCAGGGGCAGCGCGCGCCCACGGCGATGCTCGATGAGCTGATGGCGATGCCCAGTTGGCCGGTTTCGGCGCAACGGCCGATGATTGAAAAGGTCATGGTCTGTGATCCTGTCGGGTACTGACCGCCATGATGGAATGGCACGACCGATCCGGTAAAACAGCCTTTGCCGGGCTTCTGCATCAGGATTTCCGATGCAGTGCCCGCCCCGTCAATTCAATACCTGCGAATCAGGCTCGAGAGTTTGCCGACCAGCGTCGACGTCAGGGTTCCTGGCCCAGCAACTCGGCCACCGCTGTCAGCGCCAATTGATAACCCAGGGCACCGAGCCCGGCGATCACTCCGGTGGCGGCCTTGGACACGTAGGAGTGATGACGGAAGCTCTCGCGCTTCCAGATATTGCTCATGTGCGCTTCGATGATGGGGCCGTCATAGGCCAGCAGGGCATCGAGAATCGGTACCGAGCTGTAGGTCAGGCCGGCGGCATTGATGATCACGGCGTCGGCGTTCAAGCGTGCTTCCTGAATCCAGTCCACCAGCACGCCTTCATGGTTGCTCTGGCGAAACTCCAGTTGCAGGCTCAGCTCGGCGGCATGGCGTTGGCAGCGCGCTTCGATGCTGGCAAAACTTTCGCTGCCATAGGTGCCGCTCTTGTCCAGGCCGTAGAGGTTGGCGTTGGGGCCGTTGAGGAAAAACACGGTGCGGGGCATGGCAGACTCCAGGGCTTACTCAAAAGGGCGGGTGGCGACCATCGCCGGGTGCTGATCGAATTCAGCAAACCAGGCGGCTGCGGCCGGGTGCCCGGCGCGCCAGTTCAGGCTGGCAAAGCGAAAGTCCAGATAGCCCAGGCCGCAGCCAAGGGCGATCAGGCCGATATCATCGGGAACATGGCTGAAGTGCGGCGCCTGTTTCTCGATTTCCGCGAGGGCGGCCCAGACCTTGGCCAGTTGTCCGTCGAGCCAGCCATCCCATTGTTTGTCGGCGGGCCTGGCGACGGCTTCGTAACGGGCCAGCATGGCAGCATCCAGCAAGCCATCACCGAGAGCCTGGCGGGTCAGGCTCAGCCAGCGTGGCTGGCCTTCGCGTGGGAACAATGAGCCAGCGGCCCGGCTGTCGAGGTATTCGCAGATTACCCGACTGTCATAGAGCATCAGGCCATCGGCAGTCTGCATGGCCGGAACCTTGGCCAGGGGGTTGAAGGCGGCGATGCGCTCATCGCGGCGGACTGGATGGGCAGCCGATTCGAGCTTCTCGATCTGCTCGCTCAGGCCCAGGCAATGGGCGGTGACCATGACCTTGCGCACGTAGGGTGAGGTCGGGGCGAAATACAGTTTGAACATGGGCGCGTTCCGCTCGTGGGTGTCGGATTACAGGGCCGGGTTGATCAGCAGCACTTTGCCGAGATTGGCATTGCTTTCCAGCAGGCGATGGGCGTCGGCGGCACTCTCCAGAGGCAGACGGCTATGGATCAGCGGGCGCACCTGACCCGACGCCAGCCACGGCAGCAGGTTTTCCCTGATGCACGCTGCCAGGCGCGACTTCTCCGCACTGCTCTTGGGGCGCAGGGTGGAGGACGTGAGGCTCAGGCTCTTGCGCATCAGCAGTTGCAGGTCCAGTTCGACCTTCGCCCCTTGCAGGAACGACAGGCTGACGTGACGCCCACCCGGAGCCATGGCTTCCAGGTTACGCGCCACATACGGACCGCCGACGTTGTCGAGCACGACATCGACGCCGCGCCCTTCGGTGCATTGGGCGATCACTTCGACGAAGTCCTGCTCATGGCGATCAACCGCGCGCCAGACCCCAAGTGCCGTCAGCATGGCGACTTTCTCTGCGCCACCGGCAGTGGCAATGACCCTGGCCCCGGCGGCATGGGCGCACTGCACGGCAAAGCTGCCGACACCGCTGGCGGCGCCATGGATCAACACCGTATCGCCCGCCCGCAGGCGGCCCAGCTCGAACAGGTTATGCCACACGGTAAAGGCCGCTTCAGGCACGCCAGCGGCATCTTCCAGGGGCAGGCCAGCGGGCACGGGCAGGCAATGCGTTGCCAAAGCCACGCAATATTCGGCGTAACCGCCACCATTAAGCAAGGCCATGACCCGATCCCCAGGGACGAAATCGCTGACGCCACTGCCCACGGCCATGACTGTGCCCGCTGCCTCCAGGCCCAGCACATCGGTAGTCCCCGGCGGGACCGGCATGCCGCTGCGCTGCATCAAATCCGGACGGTTGACGCCGGCCGCCGCCACCCGAATCAGTATTTCGCCCGCCTGGGGTTGGGGCATCGGCCGCTCGGCGCTCTGTAGCACGTCGGCTGTTCCCGGTTCGCGAGCAATAACGGCGCTGATGGTTTCAGGCAGCAGGCTGTGGCTGACAGAATGGTGGATAGCGGTCATGGGGTACTCAGACTCAAGGGATAGGCAAGACAGCGGCGGCAAAGGCGCAGATGCCGTCGCTGTTGAAGCTCAGGCCAGCGGCGGAACCGACCGGCCAGCGGGTCAGGGCAGCGAGGCCGGACTGACGAACGAACAGGCGGTTCTGGCCCAGGGCCGGGACGTCCAGATGAATGTCGACGTGATCACCCTGGAACACATGGGTGACCACGGTGGCACTGAGCAGGGTGTCCGGTCCCAACGGGGCAAGACGAATGTTTTCCGGGCGCACATAGATATTCACGCGCGCGCCGACCTCTGCATGAACTTGCTCGGCCGGCAGGCGCAGGATGGTGTCACCCATGGCCAGGACCACTTGGTCGTCGCGACTCAGGTAGCGCCCGGAGAGGATATTGACGTCGCCGACGAAGCTGGCCACGAACGGGTCCCGGGGGCGGCGATAGAGGGTGTCCGGAGTACTGATCTGCAGCACATGCCCGGCGCACATGACCACCACCCGGTCGCTCATGCCCAGGGCTTCATTCTGTTCATGGGTAACGAACACCGTGGTCACCCCCAGCCTGCGCTGGATGTCCTTGAGTTCGCTGTGCATCGACAGGCGCAGAGTTTTGTCCAGCGTCGAGAACGGCTCGTCCAGCAGTAACACCTTGGGCCGGACTACCAGAGCCCGTGCCAGAGCCACGCGCTGTTGCTGGCCGCCGGAGAGTTCCTGGGGGTTACGCTGGCCAAAGCCCGGCAACTTGACGAGGGTCAGGGCCTGCTCGACCCGGTCGGCGATTTCGGCCTGGGCCACGCCGCGCAGCTGCAAGTCGTGGGCGAGGTTCTGCGCCACGCTCATATGAGGCAGCAGCGCGTCGTTCTGCAACACTAGGCCGATTTCCCGCTCATGGGGGGCAAGCTCGCCGACCCGCTGGCCGTCGATAAAGACCTCGCCGGTGTCGGCTTCGACAATGCCGGCGATCAGTTTGAGCAGGGTGGTTTTGCCGCAACCGGACGGCCCCAGCACAGTGATGAATTCACCTTGGTGAATTTTCAGCGAGACCTCGTGCAGGGCGATGGCGTCCCCGAAGCGCTTGAGCACCTTATTCAATTGCACGGCTACGATCGCAGGTTCCGGGTTCTTGATCTGGGCAGTTGCCATGGGCGCTCCTTTGCTCGAGGGAAAGATTTCAGGCCCCGGTCCAGTCGTCCGGAATCACCGCGATCACGTCGATTTCCATCAACCATTGCGGTTGACCGAGACCGGAAATCACTAGACCGGTGGAGATGGGGAATACACCCTTGAGCCATTTACCGACTACCTGATACACCGGCTCGCGATAGCGCGGGTCGATGATGTAAGTGGTGGTTTTGACGATGTGGGACAGGTCCGAGCCAGCCTCTTCAAGCAGTTGCTTGACGTTTTTCATGGCCTGCTCGGCCTGGGCCGCCGGGTCGCCGAGGCCGACCAGATTGCCGTCGAAGTCAGTGCCAATCTGGCCACGCACATAGACCGTGTTGCCAGCGCGTACGGCCTGGCACAGATCGTTGTCCAGGCTCTGGTTGGGGTAGGTCTGCTTGGTGTTGAACATGCGGATACGCGTGTGGGTTGGCATGCCGTGAGTCTCTCGAATAAGTGAATGGGCCAAGCTTCACATTGCCCCGGCTTTGCCGAAACCAGCATTTGAGCAGGGCAATGCTTAGGAAAAACCGAAGCCCGGGATTGGCCAGTCGTACCACCGGGCGAGGCATCAGGACGGCTCGTAAGCCATGTAGTCGTTTTGCAGGACGATGTGGTCGGCGATGTATTTCGCGTCATGCCACACACCGTAGATAAACGAAGACGCACGGTTGACCAGGTTGGGCAGGCCGAGGAAGTAGATGCCGCTTTCGGCGCAGATCCCGCGCTTATGGAAGGGCTCGCCCTTGTCGTCGAAGGCGTTGACCTGCAGCCAGCTGAAATCGAACTTGAAGCCGGTGGCCCAGAGAATCGTGGTGATACCGGCCTGCTCCAGATCCAGGCTCAGGACCGGGTTGGTCAGGCAGTCTGGATCAGGCAACAGCTCCCAGGCGTCGGGTTCTTGCGGGAATGGCAGGCCGTTTTGCTCGATATAGGCATCGGCGTCGCGCAGCACGTCGAAGTACGCCTTGTCGCCTTCAGCGACGTTGGCGGCCAGGCCCGGTTCGAATTCCATGACTCCGTTGTTGCAGGATTTGGTCAGGCCAACCAGAGTGATGCCTTGATGAGCCAGGCGACGGAAGTCCACGGTCTTGCCGCCCTCATAACCGCTGACGGCAAAGGCCACATGCTTCTTTTTCGGCGTGATGCGCACTTCGTCCCACAGGCCCAGGGCACCCAGCCACCAGCAGTAGTCGCGACCGCGATACGAGCGAGGAGGGCGATAGTGTTCACCCACCGACAGGTATACGGTCTTACCGGCCTTTTGCAGCTCTTCGGCGATCTGCGAACCGGACGCACCAGCGCCCACCACCAGTACCGCGCCCTCGGCCAGTTGGCCCGGATTCTTGTAGGTGCAGGAGTGTAGTTGTTGGACCTTGACCTGCTCGCAGACGATGTTCGGCATGGCCGGGCGCTGGAACGGGCCGGTCGCCGCGACCACGTTGGCTGCTTCGATGATGCCGTCCGACGTGGTTACCTTGAAGCCGGGGCGACCCACGTGGCGCTCGACCTTGAGCACTTCGACGCCCGTGCGGATCGGCGCCTTGAGCATGGCGGCGTAGGCTTCAAAATAGTCAGCCATGCGCTCTTTCGGCGGGAAGACCTCCGGGGAAATATTGCTGAATTTCATGCTCGGAAAACGATCGTGCCAGGCCGGGCCGTTGGCGACCAGCGAGTCCCAGCGCTCCGAACGCCAGCGTTCGGCGATGCGGCTGCGCTCCAGAACAATGTGCGGCACACCCATGAGTGAAAGATGCTCGCTCATCGCGACACCCGCCTGGCCTGCGCCGACCACCAAGGTGTTAATTGTTTCAACTGACATTTGAATTTCCTAAAGAGAAGCGACCTTGATCGGTTTCGCCGATGCCGTGGGCACCGACAGCACGTCGAGAAGGCACAGGAGCCTTGCAGACTTCATTCATCCACGGCGGCCAGTGTGATCAAGGGTGGTTCTGATAGGAATTCTGCTTTTTGAACGTAGAGCTTAGGAAAAACCGAACCCCGCTTAAGCCTGTGGAACGGGATGATTGCATCTCGTCGCGTGCAGCGGCGTGCGCGGACTTCCCGGCATGAACTCTGCAACGTGGTCAATTCAGGGCTGGCACAGTTGTTCGTCAACCCGTTCAGATGTGGAGGGCTTCATGCTCAGTCGTATTACTCAGCGCCAGCTGGAATATTTCGTCGCTTCCGGGGAGGCCGGCAGCATCAGCGCGGCGTCGGAACGCATTCATGTGTCGTCACCTTCTATATCGGCGGCGATCACCCATATGGAGGCCGAACTGGGCATTCAGTTGTTCATCAGGCACCACGCCCAAGGGATCTCCCTGACGGCGGTGGGGCGTCAGGTCATGCAGGAAGCCAAGTTGATCCTGGAGCAGATGAGCAACCTCTATACGATTGCTTCCGAGTCGCTCAACACTGTGCGTGGGCCATTGCGCGTGGGTTGCCTGCACTCCCTGGCACCGATGATCACCCCCGAGCTGGTATTCGGGTTCGGACGCGCCTTTCCGGGGGTACGCATCACTCAGGTGGAAGGCGATCACGAGCAGTTGCTGGAAAAACTGCGCAGTTCCGAGATCGATATTGCCCTGACTTACGACCTTGTCAGCAGCGCCGATATCGACTTCCAGCCGCTGGCCAAGCTGCCTGCGTATGTCATGGTCGGTGACTATCATCCCCTGGCCAATATGCCCGCAGTGACCACCCAGGACCTGGAAAACTATCCCATGGTGCTGCTGGACATCCCCTGGAGTCGGGAATATTTCCTCGGCCTGTTTACCCAGACCGGCACCACGCCGAACGTGGTCATGCGCTCCAGCAATCTGGAAACCGTACGGGCCATGGTCGGTAACGGCGTGGGCTTTACCATTGCCAACGCACGGCCCAAGGGCAGCATCTCCCAGGACGGCAAGCGCCTGATCCGCATTCGTCTGTCCGGCGACCTGCGGCCCTTGCAGCTCGGGTATGCCACGGCCAACAACGCCCAGTTGTCTAGGGTGGTCTCGGCCTTTACCGAGCGTTGCCGCATGTTCGTATCCGACCAGTACATCCCCGGCATGGCCGCGCCGAGCTTCTTTGATCCCCATACCGTACGGGCGAGCGCCGATATCGGCTGAACCGCCTTGCACCACTGTCGATCATCCCTCGTAACAACCTCTGCTTCGGATTTTCTCGCCCCAGTTGTAAATCAGAAACGAATTTAAGCAACGGCCCCGAGCCTGCAGACTTTCAGCAAGAGATAAGCCCAAGGACGACCATGGACGCGCCGCACCACTGTGTGGCGTCCGCGCGGAGCGTGGAATGGTTGGCGCTCCCTTATGGGGCGATTTTCCGGTGGGCCGGTCAGGCGCGCAGCACGACACATAAAAATGTCATGCCGCTGCATCGGTTCTGCCTACGCACTGGTCCAGTTAATCCTAATTGACCGTGAATGCTTCTGTCCCCGAACCTCGTTTCAACGGTGCATACCGTCAGACGTGTTCGAGTGGGGCGTCCGGTTGCACTTTCTGATTTTTTTGTTGAGCGCGGCGACGATGACATTCGACTGGAATTACATGTTTGGTTTGCTGGCCGATGCCGAGTTCTGGCGAGCGACCTGGACCGTTATCAAGCTGAGCTTCGTGACCTGGGTACTGAGTATCGGCCTGGGCTTTTTCGTGGCCCTGGCCAAGCAGTCGAAACGTGCGCTGCTGAACGGTCCGGCCCGCGCCTATATCTGGCTGTTTCGCAGCCTGCCGCTGCTGGTGCTGCTGATCTTCGTCTACAACATTCCCCAGGCATTTCCTGCCGCGTCGGCGGTGCTGGGCGACCCGTTCTGGGCCGGTCTGCTGGCCATGGTCCTGTGTGAAACGGCTTATGTGGCAGAGATCCATCGCGGCGGTCTGCTGTCGATTCACAAGGGCCAGGCCGAGGCGGCGCGTGCTCTGGGCCTGAAGTTTCTCGGCACCCAGTGGCGCGTGGTGATTCCCCAGGCCCTACGGGTGGCGCTGCCGTCCCTGGCCAACGAATACATCTCTATCGTCAAGCTCAGCTCCCTGGTCTCGGTGATCTCCCTGACGGAAATCCTCATGGTCGGCCAGCGCCTGTATTCGCAGAACTTCCTGGTCATGGAGACCATGGCGGCGGTGGCGTTCTATTACGTGCTGATCGTTACAGTGTTCGACTACCTGCTCAAGCGTCTGGAGAAGTTTCTCGACGTCAATCAGCGCAACGTTTCTCGCGTACCCGATGCCGAAGTCCTGGCCCTGGCCACCCAGCAACGTGCGGTGGCGCAGCGGGCGCCGAGCAGCGAGCCACAGGTCCCGGCGCTACAGGCCAGCCGTCTGCATAAGGCTTATAACAATGTCGAGGTGCTCGGCGCGGTCAGCCTGCAGATTCAGCCCGGTGAAGTGGTCTCGGTGATTGGCCCGTCCGGCTCGGGCAAGACCACCCTGATTCGCCTGCTCAATGGCCTTGAGCAGATCGACAACGGCGACATCAAGATCAATGGTCAGCCGTTCATTCACCTGAGCAAACAGGGCGCTTCGATACCGCAATATGTGGAGCACGCCGAGCATCGCCTGAACATCGGCATGGTATTCCAGAGCTTCAACCTGTTCCCCCACCTGACTGTGCTCGACAACTTGCTGATGGCGCCGCGTTACCACCGCCTGGGCCGTATCGAAGAACTCAAGCAACAAGCCTACGCCCTGCTGCACAAAGTGGGAATGCTCGACCACGCCTGGAAGTACCCGCATCAACTGTCCGGTGGTCAGCAGCAGCGCGTGGCGATTGCCCGGGCCCTGATGATGCGTCCGCAGATCATGTTGTTCGATGAGCCGACCTCGGCCCTGGACCCGGAGAAGGTCAACGAGGTGTTGCAAGTCATCGAGGCTCTGGCAAAGGAGGGCATCACCATGGTGATCGTCACTCACGAGATGAATTTCGCTTTCAAGGTTTCCGACCGGATCGTCTTCATGGAGAAGGGCCGCGTGGTTTGCGATGACAAACCCGAGTTGTTGCGCAGTGGCCACAACCCTCGCGTCGAAGCGTTCCTCAAGGATGTATCGCTGGCATGACCCTTAATTTTTCAGGTTGCAGGAAGAGCAGAACATGATCGAGCAATGGCAGGTTGAGCAATTTCACCGGGATGGCGTTCTGGTGGTGGAAGGGGTCCTGACGGCTGAGGAAGTGGCAGCGCTGCAACACGACTTCGACCAGTGGGTAGAAGAGAGTCGCGGCCATCAGCAAGGCTGGGGCGAAACCATCGACGGTCGTACGCGCTTCGATCTGGAAGGCGATCACCGCGCTGATCATCCGTCGTTGCGTCGGGTCAGTTCGCCGACCGAAATTTCCCCGGCCTACCGGCAGGTCGCGTTGCAGTCGCGCATGGCCGCGATTGCTGCGCAGTTGATCGGCGCTGGCGGCACACGTTTCCATCACAGCAAGATCAACTCCAAGCTGCCCCACACCGCGACCCAGGTGAAGTGGCACCAGGACTTCCTGTTCACGCCCCACAGTAACGACGACATCGTCACCGCGCTGTTAATGGTCAGCGAAGTGACCCCGCAGAACGGCCCGCTGAACGTGATCCCCGGCAGTCATAAAGGCCCGCTGTGGTCGCACTGGCATGAGCAGCGCTTCACCGGTGCGGTGGACGATCAAGTTGTCGAAGAGCATTGCCAGGAGCCGGTTGCCTGCTTCGGCCCGGCCGGTTCCGTGTGCTTCATGCACACACGTTTGTTGCACGCTTCAAGCCCTAACGAGACCGAGCTGCCGCGCACTCTGTTCATCAGCGTCTATGCCGCTGAAGACGCGCTGCCATTCGGCGAAAACCCTCTGCCCAGTCAGCACTCCGGCCTGATGGTGGCCGGTGAAGAAAGTGGCCTCGTGCGCTCTACGAGCAATCAGATGCGCTTGCCGCAGAAGCCTCGCGGTGCCTCTTTCTTTGTGCAACAGGCTGGCCAGGACCAAGCCACTGCCTAATTTCTCTCAACCTTGCGGGTATTCATAATGACAGCGATGCATAAGTTGGTTCGTCCTATTGCCCTGAGCCTGATTGGCGCTGCGGTGGCGATGACCTCATTGGCGGCCTCGGCCTTCCAGCAGGATGGCAAGATCGTCGCCGGTTCCGACGTAACCTTCTTCCCCTACGAGTACATGGACAACAATCGCCCGGCCGGCTTCGATATCGAGTTTCTCGACGGTCTGGGCAAGGTCATGGGGCGTAAGGTGGAAACTGTCGATACACGCTTCCCCAACCTGATCACCGGCCTGCAGGGTGGCCGCTTCGACGTCACCAACTCGTCGATGTACATCACCGCCGAGCGAGTGAAAGTCATCGACATGATCCCTTACCTCAAGAGCGGCGAATCCATCCTTGCGCTCAAGGGTGGCGAGTTCCAGCCCAAGCGTCCGGAAGACTTCTGCGGCCATAAGATTGGTTCCATGGCCGCCACTTCCTGGCTGGCGCAGATGAACACGCTCTCGGCTGAGTACTGCGTCAAGAATGGCCTCAAGCCCATCGCGATCAGTGAGTACGCCACCGACCCGCAAACCACCCAGGCCATGCTCGCTCACGCCGTTGAAGCGCAAATCACCGACGCCGCCGTGGCCCGTGGCGTGGTCGACAAGCTCGGCGGTCGCGTGGTGATTTCCTCTGACAGCCTGATCTATCCGGTGCTCAACGGCTTTGGCGTGAAGAAGGGCAACGACGAGGTCAAGAAGGCTCTGGTCGAGGCCCTGGGCAAATACCGCACCACGCCTGAATACGCGGCGCTGCTGAAGAAGTACAACTTCCAGGCACCGACCGATGAAGACATCGCGACCCTGATGCCTAAACCCTGATCAGCGCTTATAGCGTGTGCCGCACTGCGGTGCGGCCACGTCCTGCGGAGAAAGATTCATGTCGTTAACTTTGGAAGAGCAGGCCGTCGAAAAGCAGGCTCGCGTCGATCTTGCGGCGACCTTCCGTATCGTTGCCCACCTGGGCATGCATGAAGCGGTGGCCAACCACTTCAGCGCCGCAGTCTCGGCGGACGGTAAAAAATTCCTGATCAACCCGAAGTGGAAACACTTCTCGCGGATCCGCGCCAGTGACCTGTTGCTGCTGGATGCCGATGATCCGGCCAGTGCCGAGCACCCGGACGTTGACTCCACCGCCTGGGCCATTCACGGGCAGATTCATCAGCGTCTGCCGCAAGCTCGCGCAGTGTTGCATCTGCACCCGGTCTACACCACTGCGGTGGCCTGCCTGGCCAAGCCCCAGGTGCTGCCGATTGACCAGAACACCGCGCGCTATTTCAACCGTATTGCCGTGGACGAAATGTATGGCGGCATGGCCGATACCGAGGCCGAAGGCGAGCGCCTGGCCGGGCTGCTGGACGGCAAGAGCCGGTTGCTGATGGGTAACCACGGGGTCATGGTGATTGCGCCGAACATCGGCGAAGCCTTCGACGATATCTGGACCCTGGAACGGGCCTGCCAGATGCTTGTCACGGCATGGTCGACCGGTCAGCCGTTGCGTGTGCTATCAGACGACGTCGCCGAAAAAACCGCCAAGGGTTGGGAAAAAATCACCGACTTCTCTCGTCGTCATTTCGAAGAAATGAAACAGCTGATGATCGACGCCGATCCTTCGGTTCTTGACTGACAGGGGGCTGGAACCAATCAGGTGGGAGCCAATTCATTCGCGAATAGACCCGTACATCCGACTTATTAGTATCGTCTGAAATCCCGCTTTTGCGGATAAATCCCACGGGGTTCAGCTGATCCGCCTGGTTGCACATCGCTTGATAAAGGGCTGGGCCAGCCTCTCATTCCAGTTCAGATGATGGCGTGGTGCCTCTTTGCGAAAGGCCGGATAGATGCAGTTTTGCTAATCCTTACTCCTGAACTGCACTAACCAACCCTGTCCATGGTCATGCTAAAAAAGCCATCCCCTCCCATGGATGGCTTTCAATGGACAGTTTGCCCCCGGCTAAACGCGACACTCACTTCGGCGCGTTCTGTATAGCCAGTTTTCTGCTGTCGATTGCTTACGGCTCGACCTTTCTCTTGTCGTTGCTGGTGAGTTCCTTTGGTGGCAATGAACGCAATGCCGGGCAAGTCTTTGCCGTGGCAATGCTCAGTACGCTGGTCACGGTGCTGTGCTCCGGTCATGTCTTGCAGCGTTTGGGTGCCCCGCGTTGCATTGCGTTGGGGGCGTTGTGTCTGGTCGTTGCGTCGCTGGGGTTTGCCCTGGTGCCGGGCTTGGGCGTTGCCCTATTGATGTGTGGCTTGCTGCTGGGTATTGGCTGGGGGCTGTTTTATACCGTCGGGCCGATCATGGTGGCCGGGATGGTCGAGCCCGCCCGTCGCACTCACTGCTTTGCATTGCTGTCGGGCAGCATGTTGACGGGTATTGGCAGCGGTCCATTGGCGGGCAAGTTGGCCGGGTATTTCGGGCTGCCGGTGCAGGCCGCTTTTTTCTGCGCGGCTATGGCTGCGATTTTGGGTGGCGCTTATTTCTGCTGGCTGGACGCGCGCGGTGGCGAGTCGGCGCACAGGCCCACGACCCCGGTGCATATCAGTTTTGCATCTGCCGCTCTGGTACTGCGTTCGCGCTCGGCCTTTTCCATTGTGATGGTGGGTCTGGGCGGCGCGATCTTTGGTGGCCTCTGCAGTTTCCAGACCAGTTATTGCGCCACCCTCGGCCTGGACTACTCGCTGTTCTTCACCGGCTTCATGGGCGCGGCTATCGGTTGTCGCCTGTTTGTGTCCGGATGGCTGGTCAAGCGCAATCCCTTCGCCGCCTCGGCGGTTTTGACCACCTTCATGCTGATCGCCGTCAGCGGTTTTGATATCTGGGTCCACGACAGTCTCAGTTATGTATTGACCGCAGCCTTGCTTGGCGTGGGATACGGCTTGAACTACTCGGTGATCAATGGCCTGGCTGCCAATGAAGCGCCTGCGGGCCTGACCGCACAGGCACTGTTGCTGTTCAGCCTTGGCTATTTCATTGGTGTATTTGGCTTTCCTTTCATTGCAGGGAAGGTGATTGCCGACAGTGGCGTGCACGGAATGTTGCTGGGGGTGGGGGCGATCGCCGTGCTGGTGTGGGTTTTGAGTGTCGGACGTTGGGTGCGCGCGGTGCTACAGACTCGTTGAGATTGTGGCTATATGCCATCTTGATAAAGCCGCTCCCGGCTATAAAAACTGTGCGCCCGTTCTCTTTCGTTCGGGTTACGTTTTGAAACTATTGTTTACCCGCCGTGTACTAATACACGCCACTGGTTGGACTTTGCCTTAGGCATAATGGCGCCCTTTAGCGTGCCCGTCCGCCATCCTTCAAGAGATGCCCACTGTTTTCGGGGCCCGCCTTGACCTCGTCTTCATCCATTCGCATGCCTGAAAGGTGTTTTTCAATGATCTGGTTTCTCGAAGGGCAGGCCTCTCAGCGCGACGTCATTATTGGCGCCCGCGATGCTTTGCCTGCGGGAACGCGGATTGTTGCGTCTCATCGACGTGATCGACCGGAGATCACCGGCGAGGCCGATCTGGCATTGCAGGAGCCCGAGGACCGTGAAGAACGCCTGGCCTGGGTGATCGAAACGGCGCGAGCCCATTCAGTAAAAGTAGTAGTCGCCGGGCGGATTGGCGGTTCCTACGAAGCCCATCGCGCCGACTTCGAAGCAGCTGGCCTGGCGCTGGTGACCGGCGGTAGCTCTGCGCGCACTTTCGAGCTGGTAGACGACAAGAGCCAGTTCACCGCCGAGGCAGAGCGGGTCGGTCTGGCCTGCGTCCCGGCGATTACCGTGACCAATGCCCAGGAGCTGACCCGGGCCTATGAGAGCCTGGCGGCCCTTGGCGAGGTCTGCATCAAGCCCGCCGTAGGTATCTATGGCCAGGGGTTCTGGCGTTTCAAGGATGGAATCGATTCATTCCGCTGCTTTGCCAACCCGGATGCCCGTGAGGTCGATTTCGCCGCCTACCTGCAGCTTTACCAGACCCAGGCAGATCGCCCGGCGATGCTGGTAATGCCTTATATGGAGGGGCTGGAGTGCTCCGTCGATATGGTCTGTGAGGCGGGGCAGGTGGTCGGGTTCGTCGGCCGCCGCAAGCAGGGCGTGCACCAGACCTTCGAGCGCGACAGCGCGGCGGTCAGGCTGGCACTCAAGGCGGCAGAACATTTTGGTTGCGACGGCATTGTCAATGTGCAGACCCGTGACGATGCCGAAGGGGTGCCGCATCTTCTCGAAATCAATCCGCGCTATTCCGGCGGCATCGGCTACACGCGCGCGACCGGCATCAACCTGCCGGGCATCTTCGCCACGCGCCGCCTGGGCTACGCTGAGCCGGTCAGTGCCTGGATCGATGGCGTGCGGGTCAAGCCGATCACTGTTGCAGTAACGGTCCCGGCCTCATGATGGCCATCGGTAGATCAACGACGCAGCGCAGTATTGACGCGCACATTCATACTCATGGAGTGAGAGCATGCTTCTGGCAACAGGCGCCAATGCGGTTTTAGCGTCAGCCGACACCGGCTGGACGCTGGAGGTCGATCAAGCGGCGGCATTCGGTGCTTCTGCGGCCATTGCCTTGTTGCCGATGGATGACAAGCGCCAGCCCAAAGGTACGCCTGCGCTGTTCCATACCCCGCAAGCCGAGTGGATGGAGTGGAGCGGGGAACCGGCGAAAATCGGTTGCCAGCTCAAGTTGGCGAATCTGCCGACTGGCAGCGACCGCGTCCTGCTGGTGGTCTACAGCTTTGCTGCGATTGGACCGGTCAGTGAATTGGGCGGCCTGCGCCTGCAAGTGGACGGGACCATTGAGCACCACCTCGATCTGCGCAACAACGGCGAGGCGGCAATCATCGTTGGCGAGTTCTACCTGCGCGGTGGGCAATGGAAGTTTCGCGCGCTGGCGGAAGGCTCGGCCTACGGCCTGGCGGCCATGGCACGGCGCCTGGGCATCACCATCGATGATGGCAACCCTGAGCGCCGCGGCCCCGGCCATGATCGCGCCCGGCCTGGCGATGGTTCAGGCGGCGCAACAGGCACCGGTTTCGCCGTTGCAAGCGGCGTGGTCCTGACCTGCGCCCATGTGATCGAGGGTATGCAGAACATCCATATCAGCTCGTTCAACGGTCGCTATGCGGCAGAGGCTGTGATGGTCGACAGCCGAAATGACATGGCACTGCTCAGGGTCCAGGGTGTCAATCTTGAGCCGGTGCGTTTTTCCGGCGGGCCGGGCTGCTCGCTGGGCGACTCCGTCGTCGCCATTGGCTACCCGTTGTCCGGCCTTGCCGGGGGGGGCACCCACGTGACTCAGGGCGGTGTGTCTGCGCTGTTCGGGCTGCATAACGATTCGAGCCTGTTGCAGTTCACGGCGGCGATTCAGCCGGGGTCCAGCGGCAGTCCATTGTTCGACTCCGCCGGCGCGGTGATCGGCATGGTCACCTCGTCAGTGCCGGATGCGCAGAACATGAACTTCGCGGTGAAGTCCAACCTGCTGCTGTCGTTTCTTGATGCCTGCCACATAACAGCCAGCAAAGACTTGGAGAAACCGTCACTCAATGCCGCCGATATTGCTCGTCGGGTCCAGCCGTCGCTTTGGAAGGTCGAGGCGCGCAGTCACTAGAACCGTTCACTGTTTATCGCGCACCTCAGTTACATCACCATCGGCCACAGGGAATCAGTATGGAGCTCACTATCACGAGCCAGAAGTCGACCAAGCTGAGCGTCTCGCTGTTGCGTGGATCGCTTCACGTCGACGTAGATCCATCTTCGATTGCACCCGAAAGCCTGTTTGGCTTTGCAGAGCGGCGTAACCCCAAACGCGCATTTCTTTTTGTTTCACGCGTGCTGGGCAAGCACATCCCGGTCAAACCGACGGTGATGCAGGCCAGCTACGAGAAGCTGGCGGCCAAGATCCCCGACGATCTACCCGGCCCGGTGCTGGTCATCGGCATGGCCGAAACCGCCGTGGGTCTGGGTGCCGGCGTGCATCGCGCCTATAGCGCCACCCGGCCCGACAGCCTGTATATCGTCAGTACCCGCCATCCCGTGGGCGAGCAGATGTTTGCCCGCTTTGAGGAAGAACACAGCCATGCCAGCGCGCACCTGATTCATATGCCGGTGGATCCTGCTATCCGCGAAATGATGCTCAATGCCCGCTCGCTGGTATTGGTCGACGACGAAGCCTCCACCGGCAAGACCTTTATCAACCTGCACCGGGCCCTGGCCGACGCGGGCCTGAGCCAGGTCGAGCGGGTCGTCACCTGTGTGCTGACCGACTGGTCCGCAGGGGCGGTGTCCAGCTCCATTGGCGCGAGTGCCGATCAGGTCTCGCTGTTGCGTGGGGCCTATCACTTCATCGAGGACCCGGACGCGCTGCTGCCGGAAATGCCCGAGACCGGCACCGTCGCCGTGGGCGAGTGGCCCATCGATCCGCGCAATGACTGGGGGCGCCTGGGCGTGCGTTCGGTGGCCGATACCCTGGCGCCGGATCTTCAGGTCAAGCCGGGCGAGCGGATTATCGTACTCGGCACCGGCGAGTTTGTCTGGAAGCCGTTTCTCCTCGCCGAACGCCTTGAACGGGCCGGCGCCGACGTGCATTTCAGCTCCACCACCCGCTCGCCCATCGCCATCGGTCATGCGATTCACCATGCGCTGTCCTTTTCGGACAACTATGGTCTGGGCATCGTCAACTTCCTTTATAACGTCGCCCCCGGCCAGTTCGACCGGGTGCTGATCTGCAGCGAAACCGATGCCCTGGCGGTGCCGCCTGCGCTGATCGAAGCACTGAACGCCGAGGTGATCGTCGATGGCCGTTAATCGCCCCCTCGCTTTGGTCGATCTCGACGATACCCTGTTCCAGACCGGGCGCAAGATGGCCGAAGGCAGCCCGCGCCACCCAGCGTCGTTCGACGTCAACGGTGGCGTCAGCGGCTATATGAGCGATGTGCAGAAAAGCTTCGTCGAGTGGCTGCTGGCGACCACCGACGTCGTACCCGTTACCGCCCGCAGTGCCGAGGCGTTTGGCCGGGTACACCTGGGCTTCAATCGCGGTGCGGTATGTTCCCACGGTGCGGTGATTCTCAACCCGGACGGCTCGGTGAATGGCGATTGGCACGCGCTGATGGGCGAACGCCTCGAACCCTATCAGCAGCGTCTGCCCGCACTGTGCGCCGATGCCTTGCAGCTCGGCGAAGCGCTGGGTATGTCCCTGCGTGGCTGGGTGGTCGAGGAGGCCGGGCAGCAGCATTACGTGGTGATCAAGCACAACGATGGCAGTGATACCGACCTGCTGCGGGTACTCGAACACATTCGCGGGCGTGGCCTGCTCGGCGGCATGCATGTGCACAGCAACGGCAACAACCTGGCGCTGCTGCCCGATGGCCTGGCCAAGCGCGTTGCCGTTGAGCATCTGCTGGAACTGGATCGCGCCGTCAATGGCACGCGGCCGGTGCTGGGCTTCGGCGACAGCATCACCGACCTGGGCTTCATGGATTTGTGCACGTTCTGGTCGACCCCGGCGCGCAGCCAACTGGCCGCCATGGTCAAGGACGCTCTCCATGGATAACTCACTGGCGCAACTCAATACCGTGGGCAGCGGCAGCTACCTGCCTGCCGATGTGCATTTCCTGCTGCAGCCGGTCGATATGGTCATGACCGATGTGCTTGAAAAAGAGCGGCTGATCCAGAGCAGGCAGAAGCATTACTCCGAGATGATCAGTGAAGAGTCGGCGCCGTCGGCTACCCATATGGCCCTCTATGAGCGGGCCATGACCCAGAACGCTGCGCGCATGGCGGCCGATGTGCAAGCGCTGGCGTTGGCGCTGGATGCTGAATATCGGGGGCCGGGCATTGCTCTGGTGTCGTTCGTGCGCGCCGGGCTGCCCCTGGGCGTGCTGTTGCGTCGGGCCTTGGTCGAGCGCGGCCGCGATGCCCAGCACTACGGCATCAGCATCGTGCGTGATCGCGGTATCGATACGGTCGCCCTGGAATTGATCATTGCCCGTCATGGCGCCGAGAACATCGTCTTCGTCGATGGCTGGACCGGCAAGGGCGCCATCGCCGGGGAAATCCAGCGCAGCCTCGCGGGCGACCCGCGTTTTCCCTCGACACCGCGTCTGGTTGTGCTGGCCGATCCATGCGGTCGCGCATGGCTCGCGGCATCGTCCGACGACTGGATCATTCCGTCGGGGATTCTCGGCGCTACCGTATCCGGTCTGGTCTCGCGCTCGATCTGGCCTGCCGCAGGCGGCCTGCATGGCTGCGTCATATACAAACACCTGCAGGAGCATGACGTCACCGTCGACTTTATCGAGCGCATTGAGGCGGCGCGCCTGACGGTGGATGTGGCGCCAGCCCGACCATGGAACCAAGAACAGGCCCTGGCCCTGCAAGCCTCGGCCTTGAGTGTGGTGGCGGGCCTGGCCGATCGATTCCAGATTGCCAATCTCAATCGGGTCAAACCGGGCATTGCCGAGGCTACCCGCGCGGTGCTGCGCCGCGTTCCTGATCGGGTACTGGTGCGTGATCGCGCCGACCCGGACGTGCAGTTGCTGATGCATCTGACAGGTCTGGCCGGTATCGACGTGGAAGAGGCCGGTGTTGCACTCGGCCCTTACCGTGCAGTGACCATCATCCGGAGTGTGAGCTGATGAAGCGAATTTCTCCCTACGCCCTGGGCGCGACGCTGTACATGCCCGCCACCCGGGAAGACATCCTCGATATCGTCCTGGGCCAGAAGTTGCCCGAACTGCGCTCACTGGTGATCTGCCTGGAAGACGCCGTGGCCTTCACCGATGTCGACACGGCCTTGCAGAACCTGCGCGACCTGTTGTTGCGCATCGAAGCATGGGGCGGGCGTCCGACCAACGGGCCTCTGGTGTTCGTACGGCCTCGGGATGTCGAGATGGCCGCAGTGCTGAACGACTGGCCACTGATGTACCTGATCGACGGCTTCGTGGTGCCCAAGTTGACCCTGGCCTCGTTGCCCGCCTGGGCCAGCGCGGTGTCGGACCCACGCCTGGCGCTGATGCCGACTTTAGAGACACGCGAGGTCTACAGCCCCAACGCCATGGTCGAACTGGGTCAGGCATTGGCCCAGACCCTGGGCGAGCGAATCATCGCCTTGCGCATCGGCGGCAACGACCTGATGGGTTGCCTGGGCCTGCGCCGCACTCCCAACGTGACGTTGTATCAAACGCCCATGGGCTACGTGATTCCCATGCTCGCCGGGATTCTCGGCGCCCAGGGATTTGCCCTGACGGCGCCGGTGTTCGAGTCCATCGCTTCGCCGGCGCTGTTGATGGAAGAGCTGGAACTGGACCTTTCCCACGGTCTGGTGGGCAAGACCGCCATCCATCCGGCGCAGATACAGCTGATCCACGAAGCCCTTCGTGTCGGCATTGAGGAACTCAATTGCGCCCGCTTGATTCTCAATGAGTCTGCCCCGGCGGTTTTCAAGCACAACGACGCGATGTGCGAGCCAGCCACCCATTTCAATTGGGCGACGAAAATTATCGAACGGGCGCAGTGGCATGGGGTGAAACAAACCGATGTCAGTCTTATGGAACCCATTCGCCTGGCCGAGGTAGGTCGATGACACAAGAAATGCTTGAAGCAGGCCCCGATGGGGCGAAGGTGCTGTCGGTGTTCGACTTCGACGGCACCCTGACCACCCGGGACAGCTTCGTCCCGTTCCTCAAGTTTGCCTTCGGCAATCGCGCGTTTGCCTGGCGGATGGTGCGCATGTTGCCCTCCGCCCTACGCTACCTGGGGAAAGGTCTGACACGAGATGAATTAAAAGCGAACTTGATCGCCAACTTCCTTACCGGCATAAAAGTCGATTGGGTCGAGCAAAAAGCCGTGGAGTTCCGCGCACGCTTCTGGTCGCGGCTCATGCGCCCGGCGGGTGTGCAGTCCGTGGCCGGGGAGTTGGCTTCAGGGGCTCAGGTGACCATTTGCTCGGCCTCGCCCAGCCTGGTCCTCAAGCCCTTTGCCGAGCACCTGGGGATCAAGCTGATCGCCACTGAACTGGAGGTGGTCGATGGCTATCTGACCGGGCGCCTGAGCGGCAACAACTGCCGCTGCGAAGCCAAGGTGCTGCGCCTGGAGGCGGTCTACGGCCCCCTCACGCAGTACCGCCTGCGGGCCTGGGGTGACACCCGCGGTGACCACGAACTGCTGGCCGCCGCCCAGGATGCCCACTGGCGGCACTTCCATCCGGCCTGGCAGCGCGGCCGCCTGCGCATCGCCAAGATCGGCAGCCGGGTCAAACCGGGGGAAGCCACACAGAATTCGGTAACAGGTGTCCCTGGCGTTGGCCAGGGGCCGAATGATCAACAAGGAGCGTAACAATGGCATTGACACTCACCAAGAACCAGACGATTTCCCTGGAGAAAACCGCAGGCAGCAGCCTGAGCAAAATCTCCCTCGGCCTGGGCTGGGACGCCGCAAAAAGCGGTTTCTTCGGCAAGCTGATGGGCAACGGTGGCGAAATCGATCTGGATGCATCCTGCATTCTGTTCGACGAACAGCTCAAGCCGGTGGATCTGGTCTGGTTCCGCCAGTTGCAGTCCAAGGACGGCTCGATCCAGCACTCCGGCGACAACCGCACAGGCGAAGGTGATGGCGACGACGAATCCATCGCCGTTGACCTGAGCCGCTTGCCGGCCAGCGTCAAATACCTGGTATTCACCGTCAATAGCTTCACCGGGCAGAACTTCGAAAAAGTCGAGAACGCCTACTGCCGTATTTCCGATACCGCTGCGCGCAAGGAACTGGCCCGTTTCAACCTGTCCGAGAAGGGTGGTCATACCGGTATCGTCATGGCCAGCCTGAGCCGTGGCGCGGGCGGCTGGGACTTCAAGGCCGTCGGTGTGACCACCAATGGCCGTACCGCCGACGATCTGGTCAGCCTGGCGGTCGAGGCCGTGCGCTCATGACCTCCCTGGTACCGGGTGGCAATGCGCCGGTAGCGACCGGTTCATTGCGCGTCGATGTGGCCTACAGCCCGCTTGCAGGGGCCGATATCGACGTTTCCGCGTTTGCCCTGAATGCCGACGGCAAGGTTCGCGGCGATCAGGACATGTGCTTCTACGGTCAGCCCAATGTGCTGGGTGGGGCTGTGCAGCTGACCGACGCTGCTGCCGGGCGTGCCACCTTCAACGTTGACCTGAGCCGCCTCGACGCGGCTGTCGAGCGTGTCGCGCTGACGGCGACGATCCACGAAAACAAAGCCAGTTTTGCCGGTGTCTCGACCCTGAGCATCGCCGTGGCCGGTGATATCGACGCGCAGATTCCTACCAGTGGCATGCAGGAAACGGCGCTGATTCTTGGCGAGTTCTATCGCCGCCAGGGCGCCTGGAAGTTTCGCTGCGTCGGCCAGGGCTTTGCCGGTGGCCTGGAGCCATTGGCCAAGCACTTTGGCGTCGAAATCGCGGCCACGGCGCCAACGCCGGTCGCCGCGCCGCAATCCGCACCCGTGGCACCCAAGGCCACGGTCAGCCTGAGCAAGGTCACCCTGGACAAGACCCGTTCCTCCATCAGTCTGGCCAAGACCGCTGCCGGTTTCGGCGAAATCAAGGTCAACCTGAACTGGAACCGGGGCAAGTCCGGCGGTGGCTTCTTCTCCAAGAGCAAGTCCATCGACCTCGACGTCGGTTGCCTGTTCGAGTTGCAGGACGGCTACAAGGGCGCGGTGCAGGCCCTGGGCAATGCCTTCGGCGATCTGAAGAACGAGCCCTACATTCAGTTGATGGGTGACGACCGCACCGGCTCGGTGTCCGACGGTGAGTGGCTGCATATCAACGGCCAGAAATGGAGCGAGATCCGCCGCATCCTGGTCTTTGCCTTCATCTACGACGGTGCGCCGAACTGGCGGGAAACCGACGGTGTGGCAACCATCTTCGTGCCAGGGCAACCGGAAATCGAAGTACGTCTGAACGAGGAGGGCGGGCGTCTGGGAATGTGCGCCATCGCGTTGCTGGAAAACGACAACGGTGCCGTGAAGGTTACCCGCCGGGTCGATTTCCACAAGAGTCATTCGCCCATGGACCAGGCTTACAACTGGGGCATGCGCTGGTCTGCCGGCTCCAAATAAACCGTTGATTTCGCGAGGCAGACTGCCTCGCTTTCCGAGGATTGCATCATGTTGGAATGGCTCAAAACCAATGCCGCAAAGGCGCGTGAAGCGCTCACCACCGAAGTCTCGAAGTTCAAGAACAAGAACTTCATGGAAGCCACTGCCGCGGCCTGCGCGATGATCGCGGCGGCCGACGGTGAAGTCTCTTCGTCCGAGAAAATGAAGATGACCGGTTTCATCAACAATTCGCCTGAGCTCAAGGTGTTCAACCTGAGCGACGTGATCAAGGCGTTCAACGACTCAGTCAGCAAGTTCGAGTTCGACTACCAGATCGGTCAGGCCGAAGCGTTGAAGGTCATCAACAAGATCAAAGGCAACGACGGCGCTGCGCGTCTGTTGGTTCGGGTCGCCTGCGCCATCGGTGCATCCGATGGCAATTTCGACCAGAAAGAAAAGGCGGCCTGCCGCCAGATATGCCTCGAGCTGGGTCTGAACCCGGCTGATTTCGAACTTTAAGGTACTTAGTCTTGGATACGCAGATTGGTTTTCCCCCTCTGACGATGGCGGTTTTCGTCGGGATGGCCGTTGGCGCCATGTTGCTGGATATGATCACGCACCGTGGCGACAAGCCGGTGTCCCTGGCCAAGGCCTCGATCTGGTCGATCTTCTGGATCGCCCTGTCCCTGGCCTTCGCCGGCTTCCTCTACGTCCAGCACGGCCCGGAAGTGGCCAGCCTGTTCGTCACCGGTTATGCCCTGGAAAAGGTCCTGAGCGTCGACAACCTGTTTGTCTTCATGGCCATTTTCGCCTGGTTCAAAGTGCCTGACGGCCTGCGCCACCGCGTGCTGTACTGGGGCATCATCGGCGCCATCGTGTTCCGAGGCGTGTTCGTCGCCATCGGCACCGGCCTGCTGGCCTTCGGCCCGTGGGTCGAGGTGATATTCGCCGTTATCGTGGCCTGGACCGCCATCATGATGCTCAGGGCCGGTGGTGATGACGAGGAAGAGGAAGACTATTCCACTCACCTGGCCTATCGCTTCGCCTCCAAGTTGTTCCCGGTCTGGCCGAAGCTGCACGGTAACCAGTTCTTCGTCAGCCGCAAGACCCTGGAAGGTGAAATCACCAAACCGGAAAACGCCGGCATGAGCCTGGCAACCAAGGGCGCGATCTTCGCCACTCCGCTGTTCCTGTGTCTGGTGGTCGCCGAAGTCTCGGACGTACTGTTCGCCTTTGACTCGGTCCCCGCCGTCATCGCCGTGAGCCGTGAGCCACTGATCGTTTACTCGGCCATGCTCTTCGCCATCCTCGGCCTGCGCACCATGTACTTCGTTCTCGAGGCGCTCAAGCGCTACCTGGTCCACCTGGAAAAAGCAGTGATCGCGCTGCTGTTCTTCATCGCCATCAAGCTGGGCCTGAATGCGACTGACCATTTGTTCCATCATGGTTACAGCATCAGTGCCAATACCAGCCTGCTCATTGTCATGGTGGTACTGGTCATTGGCATCGTTGCCAGTCTGATCTTCCCGGCCAAGGAAGACTCAGAGACCGAAGCGAACTGATCCTTAATCACAAGTAAAGGAGTTGTTGAAAATGGCATTGTCTCTTCAGAAAGGTGCAAACCTCTCCCTGTCGAAAACCGACCCGTCCCTGTCCAAGCTGCTGATCGGCCTGGGCTGGGATCCACGGGCGACTGACGGTACCGAGTTCGACCTCGACGCCAGCGCATTCCTGCTGAGCAGCAGCGGCAAGGTGCGCAGCGACGCAGACTTCATCTTCTACAATCAGCTCAAAAGTGCTGACGGCTCCATCGAGCATACCGGTGACAACCGTACCGGTGCCGGCGATGGCGACGATGAACTGCTCAAGGTCGACCTCAGCCGCGTTCCGGCCGATATCGACAAAGTCGTGTTCACCGTGACCATTCACGAAGCCGATGCGCGCAAGCAGAACTTTGGTCAGGTCGGTGGCGCCTTCATTCGCATCGTCAATGAAGTAACCGGTGCCGAGGTCGTGCGTTACGACCTGGCAGAGGATGCGTCCACCGAAACCGCAATGATTTTCGCCGAGCTTTACCGCAATAACGGCGAATGGAAATTCCGCGCGATCGGCCAGGGCTATGCCGGCGGCCTGAAAGCAGTAGCCAACTCGTTTGGCATGAATTTCTAAACACACTTTCCAACCCACGATCAAGGAATAAGACCATGGCTGTAAGTCTGTCCAAAGGCGGCAACGTCTCGCTGTCCAAAGAAGCACCAGGCCTTTCTGAAGTCACTGTCGGCCTGGGCTGGGATGCCCGCGTTACCGACGGTCAGGAATTCGACCTCGACGCCTCGGTGTTCGTTGTTGGTGAAAGCGGCAAGGTCCTCGACGATGCCAGCTTCATTTTCTACAACAACAAAAAATCCGCTGACGGTTCCATCGAGCACCTGGGCGACAACCGTTCGGGCGCTGGCGACGGCGACGACGAGCAGGTCAACGTCAAGCTGACCGGCCTCGCTCCCCTGGTGAAGAAGCTGGTATTCGCCGTGACCATCCACGATGCCGAAGGCCGCAAGCAGAGCTTCGGTCAGGTCGGCAACGCCTACATCCGTGTGGTGAACAAGGCTGACGGTAAGGAACTGGCGCGCTACGACCTCAGCGAAGACGCCTCCACCGAAACTGCGATGATCTTCGGCGAGCTGTATCGCAACGGCGAAGAGTTCAAGTTCAAGGCCATCGGCCAAGGCTTTGCCGGCGGCCTGAAGCCACTGGCTGAAGCTCATGGTGTGGCAATCGGCTAAACCCGAGCTGCGACGAAAAAGCCCCTGCATGTCAGGGGCTTTTTTGTGACACTATTTTTGATTGGAAATGAGGGCACTGGTGGGACCGGCTTTAGCCGGGAAGGTGGTATTTCAAGCGATGACCCAGTGTCGAATGTGCCGATGCCTTCCCGGCTAAAGCCGGTCCCACAGGTTGTAATGTGTCTTGCCGAATTGCGTCTAGAAAATAATTCCCTTGGCCCTGGCCTCTTTGAGCCATCCCGGAAACTCCGCCATCAGCTTGTCATACAGCGCTTCTTCGCTGATGTCGTGCAGGTCGTCGAGGGCAAAAAATCCACAGTTATCGACCACCCGGCCCTCCATGGTGTCGAGCTTCTCCAGGATGCCGTAGCTGTTGCCGCCGATGCCGACGAACTGCCAGAACACCGGCAGCGCTGCCGCTTCGACGATCAGTTTGGTAATGGCCCTGTTTTCGTGAACCCCACCGTCGCTGATGAACATCACGTACACCGGCGTGCGATCACCTGATTGCTTGTAGTAGTCAATGACCTGACGAATGACCTTGGGTTCGTCATTGATCCGTTGGCCGACGTTCCAGTTGCGCCAGCCGCCGTCCTCGGTGTTGATGTAGTCCTGATGGTTGCCCAGGGACACTGCGGACAACTGGCAGGACTTGGCACCGAAGGCCCAGCAATCGAGTTCGCCATCGTCATCGAAATGCACGGCCATGGGCAGCAGACGGTTTACCACTTCCTGCACCCGGCCACGGGAATACTGGCCGTTCATGGAGCCGGAGGCGTCCAGCACCAGAGCGACTCGGGCCTTTACGTCCGCCAGCTGATTTTTCTCCAGACTGACCTGGGCCTTCTTGGCCAGGCTGACCAGATGTGGGGCGGCTGCGGCGATTTTCTTTTCCAGGGAAATCTTTGCCGGGGCAGGGGCCGCTACAGGCGCGGCTTCAGCGACTTCGCCGCCGAAATGCCGGACCAGCGCATCGAGGCCTTCGTTGAAGCCTTGCAGGTTGGCCTGCACGCGCCAGACGCCGTCCTTGCGATAGATATCGGTGACCATGATAGCTTTCTCGCCAGCAAAGTCCTGACCGCGGAACTCGCAGGTCGCCAGCTCGCTGCCATTGGCGCCTTTGATCGCAAAGCGGCTGGCGGCCAGATCCTTCATCGCGCCGTTGCCATCAATCGAGGCGGTAAATACCAGGCGCTCGATGGTCTTGGGCAAGGTCGCCAGGTTCAGCCCGAACTCGCCGCCATTGCTCAGTCGCACGCTGTTGCAGGGGCTGGTGGGCTGATTGAAAAAGACCATATAGCGATCATCGGACAGCTTGCCGGCGGCATCGACGCCAAAGCACACGTAGTCGATCACATGGGGCGAATTCAGGGTGATGGCGAGGGTGAAGCTCAACTGGTCGCCCGGAAGGATGCTCGACAGAGGCAACCTTTGTCCTTGGGTAATCTGCATGGGTCGTCCTTTTGGTCAGGATTGTGGGACCGGCTTTAGCCGGGAAGACATTAGTACAGACGATGCACTGATACGGTCTGAAATACCGTCTTCCCGGCTAAAGCCGGTCCCACAAAATAGAGCGTTATGTTGTGTTTGATGAGAGCCTATGTACTCCCATATGTTCAGTTCCGCCCGCCAATAATGTCCCCCAGCCCGCCCAGCACCGAGCCCTCACCCTGACGCTGTCCGCCACCCTGCGGCGCGGCGGCCAGCATCCGGCCGGCCAGGCGCGAGAAGGGCAGGCTCTGCAGCCATACGGTGCCCGGCCCGGTCACGGTGGCGAAGAACACGCCTTCACCGCCGAACAGCATGCTTTTGAGGCCGCCGGCCTTACGGATATCGAAATCCACTTCGGCCGTCATCGCCGCGAGGCAGCCGGTGTCGACATCAAGGCGCTCGCCCGGAGCCAGGTTGATCTTGCGGATGGTGCCGCCCATATGTACGAAGACCAACCCGTCACCCTCGAGCTTTTGCAGGATGAAGCCTTCGCCGCCAAACAGGCCGGTGAGGATTTTGCGCTGCAAATGCATACCGATGGACACGCCCTTGGACCCGGCCAGGAAGCTGTCTTTCTGGCAGATCAGCTTGCCGTTGTAGTCACTCAGGTGCAGGGGCAGGATGGTGCCGGAGAACGGCGCGGCGAAGGCGACTATGCCTTTGCCCGGCGCCTGTTGGGTGAACACCGTGGTGAACAGGCTTTCGCCGGTGACCAGGCGCTTGCCCGCGCTCATCAGCTTGCCCATGAAGCCTGACGCGCTGGCGCTGCCGTCGCCGAAAATGGTTTCCATCTCGACATCCGAGGTCTTGTACATCATTGCCCCGGCCTCGGCGATGGCGCTTTCGCCCTGATCCAGCTCCACCTCGACAAACTGGGTTTCCATGCCGTGGATCTTGAAGTCGAGGCCTTCGGTCCATTGACCGGAGCCAAAACCGGTCGACGCGACGTCACTGCTGGCCCTTACCGCTGGCGCAGCAGAGGGCACTGGCGGTGCTGCAGGAAGATTGGTCGCGCCAGCGGGCAGGGCGCCGGGCTTGGGATAGATCATTGATTGCGGCGGCGTGGGCAACGGCGTGATGCCATCCTTTTTCATCGGCCGAATCTCGGTGTTCTCGTAGATCGGCTGCCAGTCGGCCATGCCCGGCCGCCAGCACCAGCCACCCGGATTCTCCCTGGCAGCGAGCCTGGCTTTCTCCAGATCCAGTGAATTGAGTACGGTGTTGCCAGCAACGATGGTCCAGACAGACATGTTTCAACTCCATGCAATTGCCTTTCGAACCGGCGCAAGGCGTCGGGTTCGCAAGGATCGGCTATTTCTCTGCTTCAGCACCTTATCACCGCAGCCTTTGACGGGAAGTGTAGAAGCCCCCCATTCGTTCGTCTTTATAGAGAGCACAGCCGACAACACTGCAAATCCGCTTCCAGATCCGGTCATCGAAGGTTTGCTGAAAGCTTTCTGCTGTAGTTTCCGTTTCCGCGGCGGGTTCTATACACTCCACGGCCGCACTCGTGCGGGATAGAACGATGTAGTGTCACTCAAGCAGCTGAAGCCAATGATTAATAAGAAGTCAGCGCAGGGGAACATCACCGTGAGGTCAAAAAACCCCAATCGGCCTTGTATGTCCATCCTTTGGTCCACGCTGGCGTGGGAGATGTGTCGGCGGTAGCGATTACCGGCAGCACGGTTCCTGCCCCTGCTGATGGCGGGCGGATGGCGATTTATCATATGGAACAAGCATGTTTAAAACAGTGAACACGGCCCTGCTGGGCCTGGCGATGTCGATGGCACTTACGCCGTTGCAGGCTGCCGAAACCAAGAAAGTCGATGTGCTGCTGATCGGCGGCGGGATCATGAGCGCCACCCTGGGCGTCTGGCTCAATGAGCTGGAGCCGGGCTGGACCATGGAAATGGTCGAGCGCCTCGACGCTGTCGCCGAAGAAAGTTCCAACGGCTGGAACAACGCCGGTACTGGTCACTCGGCTCTGGCCGAGTCCAACTACACCCCTTACGGTAAAGACGGCAAGATCGAAATCGCCAAGGCGATCGAGATCAACGAGGCCTTCCAGGTCACTCGTCAGTTCCTGTCCTGGCAGGTCCGCTCGGGCGTGTTGAAGAACCCGCATTCCTTCATCAATTCCACCCCGCACATGAGCTTCATGTGGGGTGACGATAACGTCAAGTTCCTCAAAGAGCGTTACGAGGCATTGCAGCGCAGCCCATTGTTCGCTGGCATGCAGTACAGCGAAGATCAGGCGCAGATCAAGCAGTGGGTCCCGCTGATGATGGAAGGGCGTGATCCCAACCAGAAAATCGCCGCGACCTGGACACCGCTCGGCACCGACGCGAACTGGGGTGAAGTCACTCGCCAGTACGTTGCCGCCCTGCAGACCAAGCCTAACTTCACCCTGAAGCTGTCGAGCGAAGTCGAAGAGCTCACCCGCAACAAAGACGGCGGCTGGCACGTCGAATACAAAAACCTGAAAGACGGCACCACTCACGCCACAGACGCGAAATTCGTGTTCGTCGGCGCTGGCGGCGGCGCGTTGAAGCTGCTGCAGAAGTCGGACATTCCTGAAGCCCGCGAATACGCAGGCTTCCCGGTCGGTGGCTCGTTCCTGGTGACCGATAATCAGGACATCGCCATGCAACACATGGCCAAGGCTTACGGTATCGCGTCGACCGGCGCTCCGCCCATGTCCGTACCGCACCTGGACACTCGCGTGCTGGACGGCAAGCGCATGATCCTGTTCGGGCCATTCGCGACGTTCTCCACCAAGTTCCTCAAGCAAGGCTCTTACCTGGACCTGCTGTCGACCACCACGACCCATAACGTGTGGCCGATGACTCAGGTAGGCGTTGAGCAGTACCCGCTGATCGAGTACCTGGCAGGCCAGTTGATGATGTCGGATGACGACCGCTTCAACGCGCTGAAAGAGTACTTCCCCCACGCCAAGAAAGAAGACTGGCGCTTGTGGCAGGCCGGTCAGCGCGTGCAGATCATCAAGCGTGATCCTGAGAAAGGCGGTGTGTTGAAGCTGGGTACCGAGGTTGTGTACTCCGAGGACCGCACTATCGCAGGTCTGCTGGGTGCCTCTCCAGGTGCTTCGACCGCGCCACCGATCATGATCGATGTGCTGGAGAAGGTCTTCAAGAAAGAAGTCGCGACGCCTGCCTGGCAGGAGAAGATGCGCCAGATCGTGCCGAGCTACGGTACCAAGCTCAATGGCTCGCCAGCACGCGTTCAGCAAGAGTGGGACTACACCGCTGACGTCTTGCTGCTGAGCAAGCCTCCGGTGATCGACCCAGCGGCCTACCCGGCTGCCGGTGCAGCGCCGGCCGCACCCGTCAAGAAAGCTGAAAGCAACCCAGCGGCCGACATGGCGCTGTAAGCAGTAACGCCAACGCCGGAGGCTTCATGCCCGGCGTTGGCGTATTGGCTGTACCCCTCGATAAATCCTCGCTTCAATTGATCCCGGTCAAGTTCACCGTTGGTCAGCGCCCTATGTTGACTCCATAGCCCTTATGGAGAAGCGACATGCGCAAAGTCCTGATTGCCTACGACGGTTCCGAAGCCTCGAAACGTGCCTTGCAGTACGTCATCGACTTCACCGCCTGCCTGGCTCGCCCATTGGAAGTCCATGTGGTCAACGTGCAGAACGGCCCGGTGATCTATGGCGACTACATTACCGGCAACCTCATCGAGCAGATCAACGATGGCCTGCTGGCAACGGCGCAGCGTGCCCTCGATGAAGCGGGTGCGCGTCTGAAAGCGGCCAATGTCAGCTATGAATTGCACCCGGCCATTGGCAACGTGCCGGAGCAGATCGAGTTGGCGATACGCCAGTTGAGCTGCGATACCGTGGTCATGGGCACCCGAGGCCTGGGCAGTATCGGCGGCTTGCTGCTGGGCTCGGTGGCCAACCGGGTGATTCACGATGTCTCGGTGCCGGTGGTGTTGATCAAGTAATCCTGAGACAGCCGGGGTTTTTCATTGGTAGCATTGGGCTATTAGCGATATTCGATCGCTCAGGAAGCCCGCATTCATGCTCAATAAACTGATCCCGGCGCTCATCGTCAGTGTAAGCGCGCTGTTCAGCGCGCCTGCTGCCCAGGCGGCCGACATGCTGTTCCAGAACTATGCCTATGACGCGCCTTACGACAGCTTCAAGTCGGTCAAAGGCTATTACGACTGCTCCGAGCAGATGGGCATCAAGGCCCTGTGCCTGGATAACGTCGAGTTCGTCGGCCACAAATTCAGCGCGGCCCTGACCTTTATCAGCGACAAGCTGAACATGGTGTCGCTGATCAGCATCTTCGACAAGGACCTCTACGCCCACACCCTCGACGAGCTGGGCAAGACTTACCGGCTCTCGGCCCTGAGCGATGCCAGCAACCAGCTGGACATGTTCAAGCTGGCCGCCTCGACCTCGGGCGCGGTGTATGCGAGCAAGTTCAAGGAGTTCGAAGACACGGCGATCAAGTCGGGCTCATTGACCTACAGCTTTGTCGACATTGACCTGGCCACCGCCGACAAGAAAAAGAGCTACCGCGACATGGACGCCTTCTTTGCCGATGCCCCGGCCAATTTCCGCGCCGTAGAACTGCTGGTGATTGGCCTGACCAAGGAAACGCCGCTGCTGATCCGCTTCTCCTTTCCCAAGCTCGATGCCAACAAGGCCATCGAGATCCTCAAGAAACGCTGACTCAGACCACCGGTTTGGTCAGCAGGCGCAGGCCGCTGGCCACACTGCCCACGGCGGCGAAACAGGCGCCGATGCTCAGGGCCAGTACCGGCCCGTGCTCGCCGGAAATGCCAAAGCTCAAGGCCACCAGTGCAGCCCCGGTGGCCTGGCCGATCAGCCGCGCCGTGGCCACCGTGCCGCTGGCGCCACTGGCGCGATGGCGCGGGGCGCTGGTCATGATGGCTTTCTGATTGGGCGCCTGGAAAAAACCGAAGCCCAGGCCGCAGAAAATCGTGCGAATGCAGATTTCCAGGGCACTGGGGTCGGCCGGCATCAGTGCCAGGGAGACCATGCCGCCACTGAGCATCGCCAGGCCGATCCCGGCCAGGATTCCCGCCGGATAGCGGTCGGACAAACGCCCGGCCAGCGGTGCGATCAGGGCCACTACCACTGACCAAGGGGTCATCAGGAAGCCGGTCTGTACCGGATCGCGACCCAGCACGGTTTCAAAGAAAAACGGCAACGACACGAATGCCAGGCCCTGGGTGGCGAAGGAGCAGAACGCGGTGAGGGCGGAGAGGGCAAACATCGGCCGCTTCAACAGATCCAGCGGGAACATCGGCGCCGGATGACCAACCTCGCGTCGCAGCATCAATGCGCCCGCGACGAGAAACACCGCCATGGCAATCAGCACGCTGCTCAGGGAGCCCAGTTGCGCGGCCTGACTGAGGCCGAAGATCAGCGCGCCAAAGGTGATGACATTGAGCACCGCCGTCAGTCGGTCAAAGGTCAGGGTGCCGGGTTTGGTCACAGGCAGCGAGTTCCAGCCGAAGACCAGAGCGAACAGGCCGATGGGCAGGTTGATCGCAAACAGCCACGGCCAGTTCGCCACCGACAGCACCAGTGAGGCGATAGTCGGCCCGGCGGCGAAGGAAGTGCCGACCACCAGGGCATTCATGCCCAGGCCACGACCCAGGCGTTCGTGGGAAAAGATCGAACTGATCAGCGCCGCGTTCACGCTCATGATGGCGCTGGCGCCGATGCCTTGCAGTACGCGGGCGATGGTCAGGGTCGGCAGCGACCAGGACAGGGTACACAGCAGCGACGAGACCACGAACAGCATCAGGCCGCCAAGGTAAACCTTACGATGTCCGACAACTCCACCTAAAGCGGCGAAGGGCAACAGGGTTGCGACCGCCGCCAGTTGATAGGCGTTGATCACCCAGACCGACGCCGCCGGGGACGAATTCAAATCCGCAGCGATGGCCGGCAGCGCCGTGTTGGCGATGGCGGTATCCAGGGTGGCTAGGGCGATGGATAACAGAATTGCGACCATCCCGCGAAATTCGCGTGGGGTCAGTTTCTGCGAGGCGATAGGGGTTGGTGAGGCGGGTTGAGCCATGGCCGACAACACTCCGGGGCATGTAACGCGGGCAGTGGCCTGCAAACGCAGGTGGCAGAGCGATCGTGCCGGTTCGATTGGGGGGATGCAATCATATTTCCCATTGCCGCGAGCCGTGCGGGATTTTTGGCCGGGCCTATGGGGGTTGTTGATCGTTGGAGCGAGGCTTGCCCGCGAACGCGGGTTTTCAACCCCAGAGAATGCGGCGGATGCATCGGCCTCTTCGCGGGCAAGCCTCGCTCCCACAAAATCCTCGCGCCGCGATGGCTTGGTTCATCTCCTTGATGCTCACCGTTTTGACCGGTTTATGTGTCAGGCCTTTTAGATCCTGTATGGAGTAAATCGCGGTCGGTTTGGTAGACATACTGCTATCCATGGAAATGCTAACTCTGCAGATGGCGTACTCATGTGGGACCGGCTTTAGCCGGGAAGACTGTATTGCAGATGATGATGCAGTGATCCTGCCTTCGCCTTCCCGGCTAAAGCCGGTCCCGCAGAGGGCATTTCAACTCAGATGGCTGTGTTGCAGGTTAACCCCCCTCAACCCGGCTCAATAACCGATCCACCTTGCCCCGCGCTTCGCCGATCAGGTGCACGCCGCTGAAGGCCAGGTCGCGGTGGGGGCCGTTGAGGCTGTCGCCGCTTTCATAGACGGTGGCTGAGGCGTAGCGCATCAGGTCGGAGATTTCCAGCAGCTCTTTTTCAATTTCGGCCAGGGTTGGCGCTGTTTTGTCGATAGTCATTACATGCTCCAATGGTTAGGCCACCGGAAACTCGCTGCTAATCGAATCGGGGGTGGCGGCTTTGTCGCGGGTTAGCAGACCGGTGGAGACATGCAATATCCCGGCGCACCCGAAGATGCCCCACGCAAAGCCGCCATAAAGGCGGTATTACGCTGCATGTCAAAACCATCCAGGCTGCTAAACCCGGTCACTGAGTTTCAGCGACCGGCGCAGACTAGAGAGGTGATTGGGTCAGCGCAATACGCTCGGGATTGTCTCGGAAACTTCACGCAGCAGAAAGAGAAAGGTCCTGCGAAAATTGGCCTTTTCGTGACCTCAAGTAACGGCTGGCAGCTCAATTGATAGGCTTTTGTGGGAGCAGTCAGCTATCGCGATGTGCCCCGGTCACCGGCAAACGACTGCCCAACCGATAGCGCGAGGAGGGATGCAGCAGGCGTACGTAGGTCACCACTTTGCCGCTGTTCCAGGTGCGGCGCAGCAAGACCAGGCAGGGCTCGTTGCTGTCGATCTGCATCTGCCGGCTTTCGTCGCCATTGGGGTGGCTGGCTTCGACGATATGTTCCATTTCATCCGGGCGGATGACTTGCAGCAGGTACTTGGCGGCCTGCAGCCGGTCGCCGAACGACTGGGTGAGAAAGTCCGGGACCAGTTCCGGATTGACGTAACGGTCTTCCAGTTGCACCGGCACGTCTTCTTCGTAATGCACGCACAGCAGATGAAACACCGAAGCGCCGGTGGGCAGGGCCAGGGCGGCGGCGATGGGCATGGACGCCGACTCGCGGCCCAGGTGCAGCACCTGACAGTTGTAGCGATGACCCCGGGCGAGGATTTCATCGGCAATATTGGTGATGCGCAGCAGGTTGGACTGCGGCTTGCTCGCGGCGACAAAGGTGCCGACCCCGGCCACCCGCACCAGTTGGCCTTCGTCAGTCAGCTCGCGCAGGGCGCGGTTGACGGTCATGCGTGACATGCCCAACTCCTGCACCAGGCGGTTTTCCGAGGGGATCAGGTCGCCCGGCTTCCATTCGCCACGGCCCAGCTTGTCCTGCACAAAGTCCTTGGCGCGCCGGTACAGGGCTTGCGGGGCGGGTTTGTTCAGGCCGGGCGGGCTGCTCATGTCAGGCTTGCCTCGGGGGCGTCGGTCCAGAACGCGTTGCGGTCCAGATAGTTCTGCAGGAATTGCTGCAAGCGCGGGTGCTCGTTGTTGTGGAAGATCGCCTGGGGCGTGCCACGGGCGACGATCTGGCCCTGATCGAGAAACACCACCGAGTCGGCAACCTGGGCGGCAAAGCCCATTTCGTGGGTGACCACGACCATGGTCATGCCTTCTTTGGCCAGAGTTTTCATGACCTGCAGCACTTCGCCGACCAATTCCGGGTCCAGCGCCGAGGTCGGCTCATCGAACAGCATGATGTGCGGCTCCATGGCCAGGGCGCGGGCAATGGCCACACGCTGTTGCTGGCCGCCGGACATCTGCGCCGGGTAGGACGCCGCCTTGTGCGCCAGGCCAACCTTGTCCAGCATCGCCATGCCCTTGGCCGTGGCGTCGGCGGCGGACAGCTTGCGCACCCGGCGCAGGGCCTCGCAGACGTTGCCCAGGGCGGTCATGTGCGGCCACAGGTTGAACTGCTGAAAGACCATGCCGATATTGCGCCGCACCTGGTTGATCCGCGACTGCGGCGCGCGCTTGCGGCCTTTGCCGGCTTGCGCCAGCCAGCCCAGCAGTTGGCCTTCGATCAGGATTTCGCCTTCGTCGTACTCTTCGAGAAAGGCCATGCTGCGCAGCAGGGTGGATTTGCCCGAGCCGGACGGGCCGATCAGGCACATGACTTCGCCCGGATGCACCTCAAGGTCGATGCCCTTGAGCACGCGCACGGTGCCGAAGCTTTTACCGACCTTGTTCAGCGTCAGCATGGGCGCACGGTCAGCGGGAAGTTGCTCGCCAGTTTTCATCGCTTCACCTTGTTGCACGGCGGCGCTCACAGGCACCGGCCGGGAAATGGTTTGGATACTGCTCATCTCAGTGCGCCTGCCGGTTCATGAAGCGGCCGACGCGTTTTTCCAGGAACATGCCCAGCCGCGAGCACGCCTCGACCAGCAGCAGATAGCCAACGCACAGGGCCAGCAGGGTTTCGACGAAGGCAAAGGTTTCCGAGCCGATGCCGGTCATGACCATGGTCAGTTCCGGGATGGTGATGATCGACAGCACGGCGGTTTCCTTGCACAGCACGGTCACCATGTTGACCAGGGCGGGCAGGATCAGCACCAGCATCTGCGGCACCTGAATGCGCAGGATCGCCTGCATCGGCGTGATGCCCAGGCATTGCGCGGCTTCCAGCTGGCCACGGGGGATCGACTCGAAGCCGCCGCGGAAGATTTCGGCGAAATACACGCTGCCATACACGCCCAGGCCGAGAATCCCGGCGGGAATCGGCTCCAGGCTCAGTCCAAAGGACGGGCCGCCGTAGTAGAGCAAAAACAGCTGGACCAGAAACGGCGTACTGCGGATCACCTCGATAAATACCCGCAACGGCGCGCGAATGAAGCTGTTACCGAAAAACTGGGCGACGGCGATCAACATGCCCAGCGCCAGGCCCAACGCCACGCCGCTGCTCCAGGTGCCGAGGGTGACGAGAAAGCCCGAGCCGATATCGCCAAGGTGGTCGGTGATGATTTTCGGGTCGAAGATCATGCGCTTTTCTCCTTCATGCGTCGTTCCAGCACGCCACCGAAGAAGGCCAGAGGGATATTGATCAGGCAGTAGAAGCCCGCGAGCATGAGGTAGTCCTGTACGAACATGTAGTCACTGGCCGCCAGGTTCTGCGCGGTACGGGTCAGGTCGGCCAGACCTACCACCGAGACCAGGGACGAGGCCTTGATCAGCAGGATCATTTCATTGATCAGCGCGGGCAGGGTCAGGCGCACGGCCTGGGGCACGCGGATGCGCAGCAGCATCTGCCCGGCGCTCAGGCCCAGCAGGCCGGCCGCTTCCAGTTGCCCGCCGGGGATGGCGAGGAAGCCGCCGCGCATGATCTCGGCGATATAGGCCCCGGCCGCCAGGGACAGGCCGGTAATGGCCGCCACTTCCGGGGACACGTTGGGCAGGCCGATACGCGGCAGGAAGTAGTAGATCAACAGCAGTTGCACCAGCAGCGGAATGCCGCGGAACACGAAAATGTAGGCCCCGCCCAGACGTCTGAGCAGTGGCGAAGGCGACAGCCGCAGGCTGCCCACCAGTATGCCGATGACAAAACCGCAGGCCAGGGCCGCCACCGAGACCTTGAGGGTCACCAGCAAGGCGTCGACCAACAGCGGCAGGTTTTGCAGCAGCAAGGGCCAATCGAACATGGGGTTACTCCAGCATCGACCGGCAGCGGCCCAGGGCCAGGCGCTGCCGATCGCGGGTCAAGGCTTGCTTACCAGGTCGGGGTGAAGTCAGCTTTCGGTACGTCCATTTCGGCGCCCAGGTATTTCTTCTGCAGGGCGGCGAGGCGGCCGTCGGCGTGCATTTTCAGCATGGCGGCGTCCAGGGCGGCGATCAGGCTGTCGGCATCGGCGTCCTTGCGGCCCAGGTAGGCGAAGTAGGATTTCTTGCCGAATGGCGGCTCGACCACGCGGTACAGGTTGCTCTTCTGGCTGGCGACGAAGGAGATGTTCGGCAGCGAGTTTGCCACGGCGACGATGCGCTTGGCCGCGAGGTCGGCGTAGGCCTGGTTGTTGTCGACGTATTCCTTGATAGTGACTTCTTTGGGCAGGGTCTTGGCGAAGGCTTTGAGCTCTTCCAGTTGCGCCGAGCCTTTGCCTGCGCCGACGGTCTTGCCGGAGATGTCTTCAGGTTTCTTGATGCTGTCGTCCTTGGCGCCGACCATCAGCGAGACGGTGGCTTCGGCTACAGGCAGGACGAAGTGGTAGCGTTCCTGACGCGCCTTGGTTTCGATGATCGGGCCGGCGACCACGTCGAATTTCTTCGCTTCCAGGCCCGGCAGCACGCTCGGCCATGGCAGGTCGAGGAACTTGATCTTGACCCCCAGTTCCTTGCCCAGCTGTTCGAACAGCTCGGCGTTCAGACCCTTTTGCTTGCCTGCTTCAAGGTAGTCGAACGGCGCGAACTGCATTTCAGTGCCCACCACCAGCTCACCGGCTTTCTTCACATCGGCCAACTGATCGGCGTGGGCCGCCAGCGGCAGGATGGCCATGGCCACGGCGATACTCAGGCTTTTGACAGCTTTGGTACTGAACAGGGAATCGAGTTGCATATGCGGTAACTCCTTCGTCTCAGTGAGGCTCAAATTGTGTGGGGTCATGCCTGTTGAAGCTGGATCTGACTCGCAAGGATTCTTCTGGCGGGTGATATGAAGCAGTTAGCGTGCCATACCGGTATATACAAGCTGGGCTTTTGCCATCAACCGAGGATTTTCCCCGGATTGAGAATGCCCTTGGGGTCGAAGCTGGCCTTGAGTTGACGCATCACCGCCAGGGCCTCGGCGCTCACCGAATGGTGCAGGAACTCGCGTTTGAGCAGGCCGATGCCATGTTCAGCCGACACCGCACCGCCCAGTTCACCTACGGCGGTATAGACCAGTTCTTCGATTTCCAGGATCGGTGCCGGTTGCGGCAGGCTGTTGCAGTCCACGGTCAGGTGCAGGTTGCTGTCACCGATGTGGCCGAAATACACACTGTGGTTGCCCGGCCAGCGCTGATCCAGGCGCTGGCGACACATCTGCGCGAAATCACCGATCTGGCCGATGGGCAGGCTGATATCGAAGTTCAGCGGGGCCAGGCGCACCGGGAACTCGCCGGTGGCTTCGCGGATTTTCCACAGGGCCCGGGCCTGGGTATGGGAGGCGGCGAGGATGGCGTCGGCCACTTCCCCGGCCTGCATGGCGGCTTCCAGGGTCTGTTCCAGGGCCTGGCGGCTGCCGGCGCACTCAAGCAGCACATACAGTGGGTAATCGTCGGGCATCGGTGCCACGGGGGTTTCCAGCCAGGACACGCCCATGCGGAAGAAGTCCTGCCACATCAGCTCGTAGGCCTGGGGCGTGCCAACGTCGCGCTGCACCCGGCGCAGCAGGCTTACCGCGCTGGGGTAGTCGGGCAGGGCGCAGAGCAGGGTAGTGGTCTCGCCGGGTTGCGGGGCGAGCTTCAAAACGGCGCGGGTAATCACCCCAAGAGTGCCTTCGCTGCCGATGAAGCACTGTTTCAGGTCATAGCCGCAGTTGTTCTTGATCATCTTGTTCATCAGGTTCAGCACGCGGCCATCGGCCAGGACCACTTCCAGGCCCAGCACCAGCTCGCGGGTCATGCCGTAGCGAATTACCGCGTTGCCACCGGCATTGGTGGCGATATTGCCGCCGATCTGACAGGAACCCCGGGCGCCCAGGTCCAGAGGAAAGAGAAAGCCTGCGTCACTGGCGGCCTGTTGAATCTCCTGCAACGTAGTACCGGCCCAGACACTGATGGTCGCGGCGGCGGCGTCGATTTCCTCGATGCCGCGCAGGCGTTCCACGGACAAGGCGATATCCGCTGTCGTGGGAATGGCACCCCCGGCCAGCCCAGTCATCCCGCCTTGCGGCACCACCGATTGCCCGGCATCGTGGCAGATACCCAGGGCGATGCTGACCTGCTCGGTGCTGCGGGGCAGCAACAGGGCGGCGGGGCAGGCCGGGGCGTGGCCGGTCCAGTCGCTGTAATGCCGTTGGCCGATGGCCTCGCCGGTCAGCACCTGGGCGTCACCCAGGGCTGCGCGCAATTGGTCGAGGGTCTGTTGCAAATCGCTCATCGATTCAGCTCACGGTCAAAGAAGTAGAAAAGTCGGCACGCAAGGCATCCAGCTGCGGCTGGCCGAGCAAGGACAGCGCCAGGCGCAACTCGTTGGTCAACAGGTCCAGGGCATGCCCGGCTCCGGCCTCGCCACCGACGGCGACGCCATACAGGGTCGCCCGGCCAAGCAACACGCCGTCGGCGCCCAATGCGCAAGCCTTGAGGATATCCGTACCGCGACGGATACCGCCATCCAAAAGCAGGCTCAGCTTGCCTTTGGCCACGGCAGCGATGGCGGGCAGGCAGTCGACAGTGGCCGGAACCCCGTCGAGTTGGCGGCCGCCATGGTTGCTGATCACGATGCCGTCCAGGCCCAGGCCCACGGCCTTTTCCGCGTCCGCCGGGTGCAGCACGCCCTTGAGCAACAGTTTATGCGGCCAACGCTCACGCAAGCGGGCCAGTGCGTCCCAATCCAGCGCGGTGTCCATTTGCGCACCAATAAAGTGCGCGGCGCCCGCAGCATTGCGTTGATCCTTTGGCAGGTAACGCTCGACATTGGCCACCCCCGGCATGCCCTGAGGCCACAGCGCCTGCCGCAGCCAGCGCGGATGGCACAGCACATCGAGCTTGTTGCGCAGGCTCAACTGTCGGGGGCGGACGAAGTTGCGCCTGTCCCACTCGCGATTGCCCAGCAACACCGCGTCACTGGTCAGCAGCAGCGTCGTGCAGCCCACGGCGCTGGCGCGTTGCAACAGGTCTTCCTGAACCTTGGGGTCGCGCAGGCAATACAACTGGAACCACAGATTGACCTCGGGCACCGCAGCGACCACTTGTTCCAGGGAGCTGGTGGACACCGTGCTCAAGGTAAACGGCAGGCCCCTCTCGGTGGCAGCCCGGGCCAGATGAACGTCGGCGTCGCGATGGAGCATGGCGTTGTAGCCGGTGGGGCCGATGGCCATGGGCAGCGGCAGATCCTGACCGAGCAGGGTGCGGCGGGTATCCACGCCGGTACAGGGCACCAAAGTGCGCGGCAGCAGGCTGATATCGGCAAAGGCCTGGCGATTGCGCGTGAGGGTGATTTCTTCTTCGGCGCCACCGGCCAGGTATTCCCAGGCGAAATTCGGCAACCGCCGCTGCGCCATCGCCGCCAGTTCAGCGATGCTGTGGGCGTGGCGAAAGTCGGGGCCTGGGTGGTAGCGGCGCATTGAGTGTCCTTGAATGGATTGAGGTGAGCTGTTGGAGCGAGCGGGCGGCGCAGACGATGGGGTATGTCAGATGCACGCGTTGAATCTTTCGCGGGCAAGCCTCGCTCCAACAGGACTAGGCGATAATACTTCCACACCCAGCAAGCAGCATGCCGTAAAAACAGCACGGCACAGGAAATGCTTGTGCCTGTATAGACCACTTGCTTCAGCCCTTCAGGAGTCAGCATGACTGCCAGCGCAAATCTGCCCTTGATTGATATGACCGGTGTCCGGGAGGGTGATCCGGCCAGTATCCAGCGAGTTGGCGAGGCCATCCGCCTTGCCTGCTGCGAGACCGGCTTCTTCTATATCGTCAATCACGGCGTGCCTCAGGCGGTGATAGATCGGGCCATGGCGGCGGCCAGGCGCTTTTTCGCGCACCCTGTTGAAACCAAGCGTCAGGTGGCGGTGAACAAGCGTCATCGTGGCTGGCATGCTTTGGGCGGTGCGCTGATGTATGAAGCGACCAAGCCCGATCACAAAGAGTTCTTCAGCATGGGCCTGGAGCTGCCCGAAGACGATCCGGCCGTATTGGCAGGCGAGGCACTGCGCGGGCCGAATCAGTGGCCGGACTTCATGCCCGAACTGCGTGAGGCACTGGAGCTTTACTACAGCGAAATAGGCAAGGCCGGTGCTGACCTGCTGCAAGCGGTAGCGGTGGGCCTGGGTATCGAGCAGGATTTCTTCGTCAGTAAATACACCAAGCGCCTGCAGCGCACGCAGATGGTCTATTACCCGCCGCACCCGCCGACTGCCGAAGCCGACCAGTTCGGAGTCGCGCCCCATACCGACTACGGCTGCATCACCCTGCTCTATCAGGACGACAGCGGCGGTTTACAGGTGCGCGAACTGGCCAGTAACCGCTGGATTGACGCGACGCCCATCCCTGGCAGCCTGGTGGTCAATGTCGGCGACCTGCTGGCGCGCTGGTCCAACGATCGTTTTCGTTCGACCCTGCACCGGGTGATCAACAAGTCCGGGCACGCGCGCTATTCCATTGCGACCTTTTATGACCCGACCTATGGTGCGGTCGTAGATCCCTGTGATCTGGGGATAGACGCCGCCGACAGCCAATATCCGGCGGTAGCGGCAGGGGACTACATCCTCAAACGGATAGATGACTCGATGGCCTATCGGAAAAAAGCCTAGGATCGAAGGGGCTCGCGATGCGGGCTCCTGTCGGGTTTAATTGGTTTTTGGAATGTTCATGGCCTTGTTGCTGGTGCGCCGCGCTCGCCGTTGATTGAACTTCAAGATGAGTTTGGTCACCGTACTGCCTTCATGGGGGTCGCCGAAGTGAAAGATCGCGGTGGCTCTTTTTATATCCGGACTGCACGGCTTATTGGCATGCAATGAACGATAGCCCCAGAAAATATATAAATTGCCGGGCTTCAGCTGAAGTTGTTTGGGCGCAAGGAGTCTGTGTTTGATCGCGAAGTTAATCAGTTTGCGGCTGAAGGCGTTTTGCAAAAGCATTTTTTCAAGCAGGTTGATCACTACCAGGCGGCGCGTCTTTCTTATATTGGGAAAGACCATCAAGTCGCCGCGTTCTTCGCCCTCAGCAGGAATAATGATCGGAATCAATAAGGTCACCAGGCTTGCGTCGTAGTGAAAGCAGCCAGACTCACGCTCGCCCTGATTGCCTTGCACACACCTGAGTACGGGCCAGATCGTATCGCTGGTTGGCTTACGGCCTGCGGCATGTTCATACAGCCCGCAGAGCACTTGCACAAGGTGCGGGTTGTCCCAGAGCTTTGCCAGCAGGCTTGTGTTCAGCAGTTCCTTGCCATGCAGGGCAAAATACTCACCCTGGTATCGCTGGGCACTGATATCGGCAAACGACACCAGTTCACTCAACTCAGCCGCTGTAATGACATCTTCCAGGCAGGCGAAGCCGCGCGTATCGATATCCTTGATTACCTTGACCAGTTTGAGTTCGCCCTTGCCGGAGGCAGCAAAGAACGCTCTTTCAGATAACTCGTTGTGTTGCGCCAGGGCGATGGCTGAATAATTGGTTGCCAAGTCTTCCATGTCTCGAACCTCAATAGTAGGGGTAATCCATCAAGAAACTGACTGTGAGTATTTCTTCGAAGGGTTATTGATAGAGCGCATGGCGTCAATCGGTAATGATCAAAATATACAGTATTAGACGAGTGGGCGAAGGGTGTTTCAATGATGAGGAAGTTGATGTTTTTCTATAGGGGAGATAAAGCGTACTGTTTTCCTGGCGTCAAGAAAGAAGCATTGGGCGAGGCGTGTGAAAAGCGTCGGCCCTGAAAGTCCATGCGTCGTTATCAAGTATATGGTTTGTCTGATTGGGCCGCCTTGGTGAATTCGTCGAGAGAGTTGGCTCTCCAGTTTTTGGGGTCATTGATGTAATGATTGAGCATCCAGAATAGGCTGGCGGCCTGTTCGTCTTCGGCTCTTTCGGCAATTTCATAGCCCATGTGGCGCAACACCTGTGCGGTGCTCATGCACTCATAACTTGGCCTGCCCAGAATAAATCTGAGGTCGTTGGTCAGTTCCATGTTTGGCGATTTTATAATTGTTCTTTGCAGTTCCTCCAGCGTCGATGGATTAAATGACGTGATGTCTTCTTTTAGAATCCTTTCAATGAGCTCCTTGGGAAATAATACATACTTCATTTCTTCTCCCGACAACGGTACGGCTGGTTGTTGTTTTTGTTTGAAGCCAGGCGCCCGCTTTTAGTTCAGCGAGGGAGGCGGTCGCTCGTCAGATTGCACAAATACGAATCAATTCGAATGGATGCACTGTTTTGCGGGTGATATTCGATTGGGTGAATTTTTGTCGCGCACGAGCGGCAGAAGGAGGCTGGCTAAGGGTGCCAGCGGTGCAGCAGGCTTTCTCCCGTGCGGACCGCAGCGTTTATGCCCACCAGTACATAAACTATGTCTATCCCCACTCTATGTACCCTCGCCAGGTAGTCGGCACGGGGCACTCGCAGGCCCTGTTCGTAGTGTCCTTGGGCATTGGGTTTGACGCCTCCTATTTCCGCCAGTGCACGCTGGGATAGACCGAGCCTGCACCGTTCAGATTTTAAACGAGCACCCAGCGTCGCCATGATCAATCTTACCTGTGTTCATTTATTAGATGCCGATAGTCGCACCTATAACTAAAGCAACGGCGAAGCGTTACTGTGTGATAGTCGTGACTGGTATGCCAACGGTTTATTAATCTGCCATTGCCGGTGAAAATGGTCAAATAAATCTGAAATTTCAAGGTAGGCTTGGTATCTGTTTATAGCTGAGTCGACAATTGCCGGATTTGTTTTTTTCAGGTATTTCAATGGGATAATGATTGTTAGTTGCAACAGCGGGGTATGCACCCTGAGCGGGTGGGGTTCGTATAAGGTTTGTATAGGCAGGGAGGTAATATTGGATCCAGTTTCGGCATGCTCTAGTTACGCCTGATAAATCCCACACTAATAAAAAGGGGAAGCCGATTGCCATCGGCTTCCCCTCTCGTCCAGCAAGTACCGATTAGATCACCTGAATGATCGCCTTGGTCACGACGTCGATATTGCTGTTGTTCAGCGCGGCAACGCAGATACGGCCGGTGTCGAGTGCGTAGATGCCGAACTCGTCACGCAGGCGGTGGACCTGGGCGGTGGTCAGGCCGGAGTAGGAGAACATGCCGCACTGACGGCCGACAAAGCTGAAGTCCTGGCCTTTCGGGTTGTTCGCCAGGCGCTCTACCATGGCTTCACGCATGGCTTTGATGCGGGTGCGCATCTCGCCCAGCTCGGCTTCCCAGGTGGCACGTAGCTCAGGGTTGTTGAGCACGGCGGCGACGATGGTTGCACCGTGGGTCGGTGGGTTGGAGTAGTTGGTACGGATCACGCGCTTGACCTGGGACAGCACGCGGCCGGTCTCTTCCTTCGAGGCGGTGATGATCGACAGGGCGCCGACACGTTCGCCGTACAGCGAGAAGGATTTGGAGAACGAGCTGGAGGCGAAGAAGGTCAGGCCGGAGTCGGCGAACAGGCGCACGGCTGCGGCGTCTTCGTCGATGCCATCGCCAAAGCCCTGGTAAGCCATGTCGAGGAACGGCACATGGCCCTTGGCCTTGACCACTTCCAGGACTTTTTTCCAGTCTGAGGCGGTCAGGTCGACGCCGGTCGGGTTATGGCAGCAGGCGTGCAGTACGACGATGGAGCCGTCCGGCAGGTTCTGCAGGTCGGCGAGCATGCCGGCGCGGTCCACATCGTGGCTGGCGGCATCGTAGTAGCGGTAGTTCTGCACCGGGAAACCGGCGGTTTCGAACAGTGCGCGATGGTTTTCCCAGCTTGGGTCGCTGATGGCGACGACGGCATCAGGACGCAGTTGCTTGAGGAAGTCGGCACCGATCTTCAGTGCGCCAGTACCGCCCACCGCCTGGGTGGTCAGCACACGACCGGCAGCGATCAGCGGCGAATCAGCACCCAGCAGCAGTTTTTGTACAGCCAGATCGTAGGCAGCGATGCCGTCGATCGGCAGGTAGCCACGGGGTGCGTGTTGAGCGACGCGAATCTTCTCGGCTTCGGCAACGGCGCGCAGCAGCGGGATTTTCCCGGCTTCGTCACAGTAAACGCCAACGCCAAGGTTGACCTTGGTTGTTCGGGTGTCAGCGTTGAATGCTTCGTTAAGGCCAAGGATAGGATCGCGAGGTGCCATTTCGACAGCGGAGAACAGGCTCATTTTGCGGCGGCTCTGAGTGGGGGAGTGAAGGGGGGCAACGCTCCGGCCGAATGCACTAGAGCGGTGCGCAAACGGGGACCTAGTATAGAGAGCATCGGCGGTGGGGGCGACAGGGCAGAGGGCGTTTTTTCCGGGTTTTTCGGTTTATTTGTCGATCACTGGGCAGATTGCGCCGCAGCTTTCGATCAACGGGTGCAATGCGTCGCTTGAAAGGTGAACATGACGGCACCATTTGTAGTCCACCACACTCCCATCTTGTAAGCCTGCTCCCCATGAGGAGCCGAGGCGACGGAGTGGTCATCTCGTTTTCCTACGTCCTTCGACGGCGTTTACGGCGACGAAAAAAGAGGTCCGTTATGTCCGAGTTTCAACTGGTAACCCGTTTCCAGCCTGCCGGTGATCAGCCGGAAGCCATTCGCCTGATGGTCGAGGGGATCGAGGCCGGGTTGTCGCACCAGACCCTGCTCGGCGTGACCGGCTCGGGCAAGACCTTCAGCATCGCCAACGTCATTGCCCAGGTGCAGCGCCCGACCCTGGTACTGGCGCCGAACAAAACCCTGGCTGCTCAGTTGTACGGCGAGTTCAAGGCGTTCTTCCCCAACAACGCCGTCGAATACTTCGTCTCTTATTACGACTACTACCAGCCCGAAGCCTATGTGCCGTCGTCGGACACCTTCATTGAGAAGGATGCCTCGATCAACGACCATATCGAGCAGATGCGCCTGTCGGCGACCAAGGCGCTGCTGGAGCGCAAGGACGCCATCATCGTCACCACGGTGTCGTGCATCTACGGTCTGGGCAGCCCCGAAACCTATCTGAAGATGGTCCTGCACGTCGATCGCGGCGACAAGCTCGACCAGCGGGCGCTGCTGCGCCGTCTGGCGGACCTGCAATACACCCGCAACGACATGGATTTTGCCCGGGCAACCTTCCGTGTGCGTGGCGATGTCATTGATATCTACCCGGCGGAATCGGATCTGGAAGCCATCCGCATTGAGCTGTTCGACGACGAAGTGGAAAGCCTCTCGGCCTTCGACCCGCTGACCGGGGAGGTCATCCGCAAGCTGCCGCGCTTTACCTTCTACCCCAAGAGCCACTACGTGACGCCGCGGGAAACCCTGCTCGACGCCATGGAGGGGATCAAGGTCGAGTTGCAGGAGCGCCTGGAGTACCTGCGCGGGCAGAACAAACTGGTCGAGGCTCAACGCCTGGAGCAGCGCACCCGCTTCGATCTGGAAATGATCCTCGAGCTGGGCTACTGCAACGGCATCGAAAACTACTCGCGCTACCTGTCTGGCCGCCCGGCCGGGGCGCCGCCGCCAACGCTTTACGATTACCTGCCGCCAGATGCCTTGCTGGTCATCGACGAATCCCACGTCAGCGTGCCCCAGGTCGGCGCCATGTATAAGGGCGACCGCTCGCGCAAGGAAACCCTGGTGGAGTACGGCTTCCGCCTGCCGTCGGCACTGGATAACCGGCCTATGCGTTTCGATGAGTGGGAGTCGGTCAGCCCGCAGACCATTTTTGTCTCGGCAACCCCCGGCAACTACGAAGCCGAACATGCCGGGCGCACGGTGGAACAAGTGGTGCGGCCTACCGGCCTGGTCGACCCGCAGATCGAGATCCGCCCGGCCCTGACCCAGGTCGATGACCTGCTGTCGGAGATCCGCAAGCGCGTGGCCCTGGAAGAGCGTGTGCTGGTTACCACCCTGACCAAGCGCATGTCCGAAGACCTCACCGATTACCTGGCCGACCACGACGTGCGCGTGCGCTACCTGCACTCGGATATCGACACCGTGGAACGGGTGGAAATCATCCGCGACCTGCGTCTGGGCACTTTTGATGTGCTGGTGGGGATCAACCTGCTGCGCGAAGGCCTGGATATGCCCGAAGTGTCCCTGGTGGCGATTCTCGATGCCGACAAGGAAGGCTTTCTGCGTTCCGAGCGCTCGCTGATCCAGACCATTGGCCGCGCGGCGCGTAACCTCAATGGCCGGGCGATCCTGTACGCCGACCGCATCACCGGCTCCATGGAGCGGGCGATTGGCGAAACCGAACGCCGTCGTGACAAGCAGATCGCCTTCAACACCGCTAACGGCATCATCCCCAAGGGGGTGTTCAAGGACGTTGCCGACATCATGGAAGGCGCCACCGTCCCCGGCTCCAACAGCCGCAAGCGCAAAGGCATGGCCAAGGCCGCCGAGGAACAGGCACGCTACGAAAACGAACTGCGTTCACCGAGCGAGATCAGCAAGCGTATCCGCCAGCTGGAAGAGAAGATGTACCAACTGGCCCGGGACCTGGAGTTCGAAGCGGCGGCGCAGACGAGGGACGAGATCAGCAAATTGCGCGAGCGGTTGTTGGCTGTGTAGCGGATTACCTGCCATCTGGCGCGGTGATATCCAATGTGCGGATTTTGTGGGACCGGCTTTAGCCGGGAAGGCGCAGGTACAGACGATAGCGATGTATCTACTTCACCGGCCTCTTCCCGGCTAAAGCCGGTCCCACAAACCGCTCCCCTATGTGCATTTGCATCAATGCCCGGCGGTGCCTTTGGCGCCTGACGGCAACGCCTTGGTCAGCAACACCGCAAGCATGCTGATCCCCAGCGTCAGTCCAACAAAATGAAACGCATCGTTATAGGCCATGATCGATGCCTGTTCGTGGACGATCTGGCTCAATCTGCCCAAAGCCGCCGTGTCATTGCCCAAGCGCTCGCCGAGCTGAGACAGGCGTTCGGCCACTTGAGGGTTGGACGGCACGATGGATTCGCGCAAGTAGTCGAAATAGGTCTTGGTCCGGGCATCCAGTAGCGTCGCCAACAGGGCGATGCCGATGGCGCCGCCGAGGTTGCGCAGGATGTTGAACAGGCTCGAGGCGGAGCCGGCGTCCTGGGCCTGGATATAGGTGGTGGCGATCAGCGAGATGGTCACCATGATCAACGGCTGGCCCAGCGCCCGGACCAGCTGGATATGGTTGAACTGTGGTCCGGCGAAATCCAGGTTGAGCACCCCCGAGGCGAAGCTGGCAAAGCCGAACAGGGCAAAACCCAGGGCGCACAGCAGTTTGGGCGGCACGAATTTCATCAGTTGCGGCACCAGAGGGATCAGGAATAGCTGCGGCACGCCCATCCACATGATCACTTCGCCGATCTGCTGGGCGTTGTAGCCCTGAATCTGCGCCAGGTACAGCGGCAGCAGATAGATCGAGCCATACAGGCCCACGCCCATGCCGACACTGGCGATGCTCGACAGACCGAAGTTGCGCGTGCCGAGGATGCGCAGGTTGATCAGCGGCTTGTCCTTGGACAGCTGGATGATCACGAAGGCGATCAGGCAGAGCAGGGCGGTGCTGCCCAGGGTGACGATCAGGTCGGATTCCAGCCAGTCCTTGCGGTGACCTTCTTCGAGAAACACTTGCAGGCAGCCCAGGCCCACGCCGAGGGTGACGATCCCCGCGTAGTCGGTGCTTTTCAGTAGCTCCCAGTGCGGCGCCTTTTTCTCCAGGCCGTAGAGCAACCCGGCAATCATCAACAGGCCGGGCGGTACGTTGATATAGAAGATGTATTCCCAGCCGAAGTTTTCCGTCAGCCAGCCGCCGAGAGTGGGACCGATGGAGGGTGCGAAGGTGGCGGTCATGGCGAACAGCGCCATGCCCTTGGCGCGGTGGCGGTCCGGCAGCTTGATCAGGGTCATGGTGAAGGCCAGCGGGATCAGTGCACCGCCGGTAAACCCCTGCAAGGCGCGGAACACAATCATGCTTTCCAGGCTCCAGGCCATGGAGCAGAGCAGGGAGGCGGCGAGGAATCCCAGGGACACCCACACCGCCAGGCGCCGCGCCGACAGCAGCTGCACCAGCCAGGCGGTGAGGGGGATCATGATGATTTCCGCCACCAGGTAGGAAGTGGAAATCCACGAGCCTTCTTCCAGAGTGGCCGACAGCGCGCCCTGGATATCCTTGAGCGACGAGTTGGTGATCTGGATATCCAGCACCGCCATGAAGGCGCCGAGCATGGCGCTCATCACGGCGATCCAGTCGCGTCGGCTCGGCTCGTCGACCGGCCGGATCAGTTCGTCACCGGCCACTGGCAGCGTCGCGATCAGACTTGATATTGATCTTCGCGGTCACCGACATGCCGGGGCGAATGCGCCCGCGCAGGGGGTTATCGGCGGCAAAGGTCAGCTTGACCGGAATGCGCTGCACCACCTTGGTGAAGTTGCCGGTGGCGTTGTCCGGTGGCAGCAGGCTGAACTGCGCACCGGAAGCGGCGAACAGGCTGTCGATACGGCCCTGGATCGGTGTATCGGAGTAGGCGTCGAAGGTCAGCTCGGCGCTTTGTCCGATCTGCATATGGTCGATCTGGGTTTCCTTGAAGTTGGCCTGAATCCAGATGTCCTCATCGGGGACGATGGACAGCAGGTAGGCACCGGCTGCGATGTATTGCCCGGTACGGGCTGCGCGCTGGCCGATAAGGCCGCTGATGGGCGCACGGATTTCACTGCGTGTAAGGTTCAGTTCGGCCTGGGCCACGTCCACCTTGGCACTGGCGACCAGGGTGTCCAGGCGCTTGACGTCGGCGCTGAGGATATTGACCTGCAGGCGCTGGCTTTGCGCATCGGCCTGGGCCTTGGTCACTTGCGAGCGGGCGATATGGCTGTCCGCGGAGAGCGTGCTGACCCGCTCTTCGGAGACGAAGCCCGGCTTGCGCAGGGCCTCGACCCGGGACAGGTCCAGTTGCGTGCGACCCAATGTCGCCTGGCTGGCCGCCACCTGGGCCTGGGCCGAAGTAATCAGGCTGGCCTGCTGCTCCAGCTTGCTCTGGGCTTGCAGGCGCTCAGCCTCGCGAGTCGCCAGAGCGGCCTGGGCCCGTTCCAGGGTCAGGCGAAAATCATCGGGCTCAAGCCGCACCAGCAACTGGCCTTTCTCCACATGCTGGTTGTCCTGCACCAATACCTGCTCGACGCGCGCGCCCAACTGGCTGGAAATACGAGTGATCTCGCCCTGAACGTAGGCGTTGTCGGTGGTTTCGACGAAGCGGCCCTTGAACCACCATTGGGCGAAGAACGCACCGGCGATCAGCAGCACCAGGATCAGGAAGATGGACAGGCGAAGTTTGAGTTTGGCGGGCATGGCGACTCTTATTATTTTCGGAGCAGGTCCTATGGATGTAGGAGCCGACTTGCTGGCGATCGAGTGCGAAACGCTCGCAAAGGTGACTGATCTAACGCCATCGCCAGCAAGTCGGCTCCGACAGGCTCATTCCCAATCATGGTATGGATATGTTCCATCTCGAAACATTAGCAGCGTTTGCGACTGGCCTATAGCTATCGTTGTCGTAATGACTGCAATTGATATTCCGGTATTCAGTGCCACAGACGCGTTTGCCCTGCGGCGCTGGAGCGGCAAGCCCCGGCCCTGTTAAGATTCACGGCTTGTTTGACCTATCCGGAATTATCCATGACCACCGTTCGCACTCGCATCGCGCCCTCGCCAACTGGCGACCCCCATGTCGGCACGGCTTATATCGCACTCTTCAACTACTGCTTCGCCAAGCAGCACGGTGGCGAGTTCATCCTGCGCATCGAGGACACCGATCAGTTGCGTTCGACCCGCGAGTCGGAGCAGCAGATTTTCGACGCCCTGCGCTGGCTGGGTATCGAGTGGAGCGAAGGCCCTGACGTCGGCGGCCCCCACGGCCCGTACCGGCAGAGCGAGCGCGGCGATATCTATCAGAAGTACGCGCAGCAACTGGTCGACCTGGGCCACGCCTTCCCGTGCTTCTGCACCGCCGAAGAGCTGGACCAGATGCGCGCCGAGCAGATGGCCCGCGGTGAAACCCCGCGCTATGACGGCCGCGCCCTGTTGCTGTCGGCCGAAGAAGTGCAGCGCCGCCTGGCTGCCGGTGAGCCTCATGTGATCCGCATGAAGGTGCCGAGCGAAGGCGTCTGCGTGGTACCGGACATGCTGCGTGGCGAAGTCGAGATCCCGTGGGATCGCATGGACATGCAGGTGCTGATGAAGACCGATGGCCTGCCGACCTACTTCCTGGCCAACGTGGTCGACGACCACCTGATGGGCATCACCCATGTGCTGCGCGGCGAAGAGTGGCTGCCGTCGGCGCCGAAACTGATCCTGCTCTACGAATACTTCGGCTGGGACAAGCCGCAGCTGTGCTACATGCCGCTGTTGCGTAACCCGGACAAGAGCAAGCTGTCCAAGCGCAAGAACCCGACCTCGGTGACCTTCTACGAGCGCATGGGCTTCATGCCCGAAGCCATGCTCAACTACTTGGGCCGCATGGGCTGGTCGATGCCGGACGAGCGCGAGAAGTTCTCCCTCGCGGAAATGGTCGAACACTTCGACCTGTCCCGCGTCTCCCTTGGCGGACCTATCTTCGATATCGAGAAGCTGTCCTGGCTCAACGGCCAGTGGCTGCGCGAATTGCCGGTGGAAGAGTTCGCCAGCCGCCTGCAGACCTGGGCGCTCAACCCCGAGTACATGATGAAGATCGCCCCGCACGTACAGGGCCGGGTGGAAACCTTCAGCCAGGTCGCGCCGCTGGCCAGTTTCTTCTTCGCCGGTGGCGTGACCCCGGATGCCAGGCTGTTCGAGCACAAGAAGCTCTCGGTCGATCAGGTGCGTCAGGTCATGCAGTTGATCCTGTGGAAGCTGGAATCCCTGCGTCAGTGGGAAAAAGATGCCATCACCGGCTGCATCCAGGCGGTGGTGGAACACCTGGAGCTGAAGCTGCGTGACGCCATGCCGCTGATGTTCGCTGCCATCACTGGCCAGGCCAGCTCGGTGTCGGTGCTCGATGCCATGGAGATCCTCGGCCCGGACCTGACCCGTTTCCGCCTGCGCCAGGCCATCGAACTGCTCGGTGGTGTGTCGAAGAAAGAAAACAAGGAATGGGAAAAGCTGTTGGGTGCCATTGCCTGACGCCCAAGCGCCTTCGAATGCTTCGCGGGCAAGCCCCGCTCCTACGGTCAGATGTGTATCCGTTGGAGCGAGGCTTGCCCGCGAACAGAAGGAGGGCGCGCTGGCTGTTTCAGCCTCGGATTTGCGGGTGCTGCGGGTAAGTGATTGTTATCCCGACGAAAAACTTTAAAAAAAGTTGAAAATAAATTTGACAGACCCCGGCCTCGGCCTTAACATGCGCCCCGTCCACTGATGTGGGGCTTTAGCTCAGCTGGGAGAGCGCCTGCATGGCATGCAGGAGGTCAGCGGTTCGATCCCGCTAAGCTCCACCAAATTTAAGGTTTCAAGGTTAAGCTACACTGCCTTGAAATGTTAAGTGCCAAGTGTTTCGGAACCAGCACCGAACACGGTACGCAAAAGGTTTGTCCCCTTCGTCTAGTGGCCTAGGACACCGCCCTTTCACGGCGGTAACAGGGGTTCGAGTCCCCTAGGGGACGCCAAGTTACAAGAAGCAGCGCCGCAAGGTTCTGTTCCGCCGCGAGGCGATAAATCCGGGGCTATAGCTCAGCTGGGAGAGCGCCTGCATGGCATGCAGGAGGTCAGCGGTTCGATCCCGCTTAGCTCCACCAATTTTTGCCAGGGTTCACATCAGTGAACCTGACTGAAGGTTTTGCGTCCCCTTCGTCTAGTGGCCTAGGACACCGCCCTTTCACGGCGGTAACAGGGGTTCGAGTCCCCTAGGGGACGCCACGATTTCTCGCTCTGCGAGACCAAGGGTCATTCGATTATTGAATGGCCCTTTTGTTTTTCTGGGGTTTTAATTTCCCTCTCTCCTGCCTATCCCTCTCTGAGCAATTTGCTGACTGGCCGCCAACTCGCTCCAGCGGCCTTAAATTCAAATTTTGCCTTGCCAATTGTTATGACGAATATAATATTATCCGTGTAATTTGGGGAGGCAGCATGAACGACAAGAAAGCCCAGACCCGTGAACGCATTCTCGAAGCCGCCAGTTGTGCGCTGATCAGTCGCGGCCCGGCTGACCCCAGTGTCAGCGAAATCATGGGCGCTGCCGGGCTGACCGTTGGCGGCTTCTACGCGCATTTCGACAGCAAGGAAGCCTTGATGCTTGAGGCGTTCAGCAGCCTGTTGCAGCAACGACGCAATATGGTGGCGCAGGTCGATGACCGATTGTCCGGGGACGAGCGCAGGGCGCTGGTGGCAGCGTTCTATCTGTCGCGCAAGCACCGCGATGACCCCCGAAGCGCTTGCCCCTTGCCGTCCATGGTTGGTGAGCTGACCCGCTTTCCCGAGAGCTTCCAGAGTGTATTGTGCGAGCATCTTGAGCTGATGATGGCGCAACTGGCGTCGCGCCCTGAAGAGGCCGACAAGGTCCTCGCCGATGTTGCGCTGATGCTCGGTGGTATGGCCCTGGCCCGGGCGTTGGGCAGCAGCGAGCTGTCAGATCGAGTGTTACGGGCGGCGAAGTCGGCTGTGGTCTGAGGCAATCCGTTACACTGACCTTTGATTCGGGAACGAAGTGTGGGAGCGGATTTATCCGCGAAGGCTTCAGCTCAGGTGCGGAGCATGCGTAAAGTGTATGGGATTTTCGCGAATAAATTCGCTCCCATTGAATTCGCTCTCACATGAATCTGGTCCCATATAAATTCAAATGGTTTGTGTAGCGGGAGCAAGCATGGTCTGGGATTTGGCAACGCCATTCGTTATCGATCTGACGGTCATGGCGCAAGATATCGATGGTCTGGGGCACGCCAATAATGCGGTGTATGTCAGTTGGCTGGAACGTTGCGCCTGGCGCCACTCCCAGCGCCTGGGCCTGGACCTGACGGTCTATCGCAATCTGGACCGGGCCATGGCGGTGGTCCGCCATGAGGTGGATTACCTGGCGGCGGCCTATGAGGGTGATGAGCTGCAACTGGCCACCTGGATCGTCGACTGGGATCAGCGCCTGCGCATGACTCGCCGCTTCCAGCTGCGCCGGGCCAGCGATGGCGTGACCCTGCTACGGGCGCAGACCACTTTTGTCTGCATCGAACTGTCCAGCGGCAAGCCCAAACGCATGCCCGCCGAGTTTATCGAGGGCTACGGTCAGGCGATTGTTTCCAAGCCGATCACCACTGAGTAAACTGCCGGACTTTTTTTCGAGTGTGACCCATGCAAATTGCTCTGGCGCCCATGGAGGGACTGGTCGACGACATCCTGCGTAATGTGCTGACGCAAGTCGGCGGCATTGACTGGTGCGTGACCGAATTCATCCGGGTGACCGAGCGCGTGATGCCGGCCAGCTATTTCTACAAGCTGGCCTCCGAGCTGCACACTGACGCCAAGACTGCCGCTGGCACACCGCTGCGCCTGCAACTGCTGGGTTCCGATCCGGTGTGTCTGGCCGAGAACGCAGCGTTTGCCTGCGAACTCGGCGCGCCGGTGCTGGACCTGAACTTCGGCTGCCCGGCCAAGACCGTCAACCGTTCCCGCGGCGGGGCGATCCTGCTCAGGGAACCGGATTTGCTGCACGATATCGTCAGTCAGGTGCGTCGGGCCGTGCCCAAGGACATTCCGGTCACCGCGAAGATGCGCCTGGGCTACGAAAACACCGACGGTGCCCTTGATTGCGCCAGGGCCCTGGCCGATGGCGGCGCGGCGCAGATCGTTGTGCACGCACGGACCAAGGTCGATGGCTACAAGCCACCGGCGCACTGGGAGTGGATCGGCAAAATCCAGGAAGTGGTCAAGGTGCCGGTGATCGCCAACGGCGAAATCTGGACCGTGGACGACTGGCGCCGCTGCCGGGAAATCTGTGGCGCGCGGGACATCATGATCGGTCGCGGCCTGGTGGCGCGACCTGATCTGGCCCGGCAGATTGCTGCGGCACAGGCCGGGGAAGAGGTCACGCCCATGACCTGGGCCGAGCTGCAACCGATGCTGCATACCTTCTGGCGCCGCTGCCTGGAGAAGCTCAACGAGATCCAGGCGCCGGGACGTCTCAAGCAATGGGTGGTGCTGCTGACCAAGAGCTATCCCGAAGCCGTGGTGCTGTTTGACGCGCTGCGCCGCGAGACCGATTGCACGCGTATTGGTCACTTGCTGGGTTATCGGATGCCGGAAGCGGCCTGAAAAAAATCTTCGAAAAAACGCTTGAAATGCATTTGGTGGTCCCTATTTAAGGGTTACGCGATGCCGAATTCGGGTCGCGTCAATAGAGTCCGAAAGCTCTGAACCACTCGCTGAATTTCAGGAGATATACCAAATGACTGCTGCATTTTCTCTGGCTCCACTGTTCCGTCATTCCGTTGGCTTTGACCGTTTCAACGACCTGTTCGAATCGGCCGCCCGTAACGAAACCGCTGGCAGCTACCCTCCCTACAACGTCGAGAAGCACGCTGAAGATCAGTACCGCATCGTCATCGCGGCAGCAGGCTTCCAGGAAGATGACCTGGAGCTTCAGGTCGAAAAGGGCGTCCTTACGGTGACCGGCGCCAAGCGTGAGAACAGCGCGGAAGGCGTGACCTTCCTGCACCAGGGCATCGCCCAGCGTGCGTTCAAGCTGTCGTTCCGCCTGGCTGATCACATTGAGGTCAAGAGCGCGGGCCTGACCAACGGCCTGTTGAACATCGACCTGCTGCGCCTGGTGCCGGAAGAGGCCAAGGCCAAGCGGATTCCGATTGCCGGTCAGAAGACCCTGATGTAATACCCGCCAGCTAAGGCCGCTCCTGTGGGACCGGCTTTAGCCGGGAAGGCATTGGTACAGTCGCTGAATTTCAGCTGCCTGTAACAGTGCTTTCCCGGCTGAAGCCGGTCCCACTTTATTGGCGGCTACGCAATAACTGCGCGAACTCATCCGTATTCAGCGGCTCGCTGAACAGATAGCCCTGATACAGGTAGCAGCCCAGTTGCTCGAGAAACTCCAGCTGTTCGGGTTTTTCCACGCCTTCGGCGATCACGATCAGATTGAGGCTCTGGGCCATGGCGACGATGGCGCGGATGATCTCGGCGTCATTGGGGTCGGTGGTGGCGTCGCGGACGAACGACTGGTCGATCTTCAGGGCGTCTACCGGCAGGCGCTTGAGGTAGGTCAGGGACGAGTAGCCGGTGCCGAAGTCGTCCATGGCAAAACTGATGCCGAGTTTTTTCAGGCGGCGCATTTTCGCGATGGTGTCGTCCAGGTTCTGGATCACCACGCCTTCGGTGATTTCCAGCTTGAGCAGGTTGCTGGGCACGCCATTGCTGTTCAGGCTGCGTTCGACCCGCTCGACAAAGTCGTTCTGGCGGAACTGCCGGGGGCTGATATTGACGCAGAGCTTGAAGGCCTGCGGGTCGATCAGGTTGTCCCGCAATAGCTGTCCGCAAGCCTTGCAGGCTTCCTCCAGGACCCAACTGCCCACTTCCAGAATCATCCCGCTTTCTTCCAGGACCTCGATGAAACGGGTCGGCGGCAGTGTGCCGTTTTCCGGGTGGAGCCAGCGCAGCAGGGCCTCGGCACCGATGATGCGGCTGCCGCGCGCATCGACCTGGGGTTGGTAGTTGAGCATGAACTCGCCTCGCACCAGGGCCAGGCGCAGATCGTTTTCCAGGCGCAGGCGATCGCTGGCGGCCTTCTGCATGCTGTTCTGGAATAGCTGGGTGGTGTTGCGCCCCGAATCCTTGGCGCGGTACAGGGCGATATCGGCGCGCTTGAGCAAGTCGGCCGGATTGGAGCCGTGATCGGGAATCAGGGCGATACCCATGCTCGGCGTCACCTGCAGGCGTTGGCCGTCGAGGAACATCGGCTCGGCAAGGATCTCGCGCAGGGTATTGGCCAGTTCATAAACCTGCTCGATGACTTCGCTGCGGCTGCCGTCCAGTTCACTGAGCAGCACCACGAACTCGTCGCCGCCCAGGCGTGCCACGGTATCCTCCAGGCGCACACTGGCTTCCAGGCGTGCGGTGACCACTTTCAATACGGCGTCACCCACCGGATGGCCGAGGGAGTCGTTGATGTGCTTGAAGTGATCGAGGTCGAGGAACAGCAGGGCGCCACGCCGGTCATGGCGTTTGAGCAGTTCGATCTGCTCGCTCAGGCGTTCCATCAGCAGGGCGCGGTTGGGCAGGTTGGTCAGAGGGTCGTGATAGGCCAGGTGCTCGATCTGCGCCTGGGCGTTTTTCAACTGGGTGAGGTCGCGGGCGGTGATGAGCAGGCAAGCGGTCTCGTTGAGGATGATCGGCTCGATGGACAATTCCACGGATAACGATTCACCGTTCTTCTTGCGACCGATCATTTCCCGGTGATGGACCCGGCCCTTGTCGCGCAACTCTTCGAGCATCTGCAGGCGCTGTTGCGGGTCGGCCCAGATGCCGACTTCCCGGGCAGTACGGCCGATCACGTCGTCCGGGGTGTAGCCGGTCAGGCGGCAGAAACCGGTATTGATCTCCAGATAGCGGCCGGTCTCTTCCTCGGTGATGGTGATGGCGTCGGGGCTGGAATAGAACGCCTTGGCGAATTTCTCTTCGCTGGCCTGCAGGGCGGCCTGGGCCCGTTGCTGCTGGCTGATGTCGCGCAGGGTGGTGACGATGCAGGGTTGTTCGTCGACCACGATCAGGCGGCTGCTGACCAGACAGGTCAGGTCCTCACCGGCTTTACTGCGCAACACCACTTGCAGGTTGTTGACTTCGCCTTCGTCGATGATCTGCTGGTTGCGTTTCAGCCGCTGCAAGGGGTCGGCCCAGAAACTGGTCTGCTTGACGTCCAGGCCGATGATTTCCTCGGCCTTCCAGCCGAATACCTGGCTGAATGCCGGATTGATCTCGATGAATTCGCTGGTGTCCAAGTGGGTGACGCAGACCGGGTAGGGGCTGACCTGGAACAGACTGGCGAACTTCTCTTCCGAGGTCTTCAGGCGTTTTTCCCGTTCAACCTGCTCGGAGATATCGAGCAGGGTGCCGGCCATGCGCAATGGCTGGCCGCTGGCATTCAGGTGCAGGCGGGCGCGGCAATCGAGGTAGCGCACCGAACCGTCTTTGAGGGGCAGGCGATAGGTCAGTTGCTGGTTGCCGCCTGCGCCCTGGCGCATTCCGTCATAGGCCCGGCGCAGGTTATCGCGTTCGGACAGGCAGGCCTGGGCGAAGAAGGCGTCCATGGACTCATGGAACGGCTCGTCAGGCAGGCCATGCAGTTCGGCGGCGCGGCCGGAGCAGTAGAGCATGTCGCTGGGGATATGCCAGTCCCAGATGCCCATCTGCGCCGAGTCCAGGGCCAGGTCCAGGCGTTCCTGACTGTCGCTGAGGGCCTGTTGGGTGTGTTTGTGCTGGCTGTTATCGAGAAACGAGCCAAGCAGGTAGAGGCCGTCATGCAGTTCGACCCGCTGGACGTAATAGGTGCCTTCCAGACTGCGGCCGTCACGGGTCCTGAGCTGCACGTCGAGGCTGGCCTGGGCTTCGCTTTCCAGGGCCAGGGCAATGAGTTGCTGGCGCTGCCGGGGATCGGGCCACAGACCCATCTGCAGGGTGGTGCGGCCGATAATCTCTTCTGGCCGCCAGCCCAGCAGGGTTTCCACGTGCTGGTTGACCGCGCAGACCAGGCCATCCTCGAGGCGGCTGAGCAGCACGAGGTTGGGGCTCAGATTGTACAAGGCCGCGAAACGTTGCTCCGACGACTCGTCCGGTCCTGATTGCGCATGACCTGGCAATTGAAAGGTGCGGCTGTCCAAGGGGTTGGGCATTTGATCACGAGCCTTATAGGAAAAAGCTGGTAAGACGATCGTTGAGGCAACTACCTGGGTCGCGCTACAGCACACTGCGCTCGTGTTACGGGGCCTGTTGTGCATCCAGTAATGCCATGAAGGCCCGTGCCGCATTCGAGAGTGTCCGCTCGGTATGCAGAATGTAGCCTAGCTGGCGGGTCAGTTGTATCTCCGGCAGCGGAATACGGGCGACCTGCTCATCGAGCATAGTACGCGGAAGCACGCTCCATGCGAGGCCAATGGAAACCATCATTTTGATGGTCTCCATATAGTTGGTGCTCATGGCGATATCCGGCTTGAGGCCCTGGGCTTCGCAGAGGCCTTTGACGATATGGTGGGTAAAAGTGTTTTCGCCTGGGAACACCGCCGGAAAGCGGACGATATCCGGCAGCGTGATCGGCCCGCTGTTGGCCAGGGGGTGCTCGGGGGCGCAGACAAAATCCAGTGGGTCATCCCACACCGGCACCGCCCGCACCAGCGTGTGGGGCTCAGGCGCCAGGGTGATTACCGCCAGTTCGGCGCGGCCATGGAGGATTTCTTCGTAGGCCACCTCCGAGTCGAGGAACTGGATATCCAGGGCGACCTGGGGATAGCGACGTGTGAACTCCCTTAATAAAGGAGGCAGCCGGTGCAGGCCAATGTGATGGCTGGTTGCCAGAGTCAGGCGACCGGTCACTTCGCCGGTGAGGTTGGTCAAGGCCCGGCGCGTGTCATCCAGCACGTTGAGGATCTGGTAGGCCCGTGGCAGCAGTGCCCTGCCGGCCTCGGTCAGGCTGACTTCCCGGCCCAGGCGATCGAACAGGCGCACGCCCAGTTGCTGCTCAAGTCCGGCAATACGTTTACTGATGGCCGGCTGGGTCAGGTGCAGGCGTTCCCCGGCGCCGGAGAAGCTGCCGGTCTCAGCGATGGCAATAAAGGCATTGAGGTTGGCCAGGTCCATGGTCGAATTCCAGTTAGTTATCCAAAGCATAAAAATTATGAATTTGAGTTATTTAAGCATATTTCATACGATCACCCCCACAAGCCAAGGGGTCATCGAACTTCGAGCACCCAAGGCATAGAAACAAGCTGATGAGGAAACCGTCTGATGGCCGGCAAAACGCTCTATGACAAGCTTTGGGATTCGCATTTGGTCAAGCAGCGCGACGATGGGTCGGCGCTGATCTACATTGACCGCCATATCATCCATGAAGTGACTTCGCCCCAGGCTTTCGAAGGCCTGCGCCTGGCCAAGCGCAAACCCTGGCGTGTCGACAGCATCGTTGCCACTCCGGACCACAACGTTCCGACGACGCCGGAGCGCAAGGGTGGTATCGAGTCCATCGTCGATCAGGTATCGCGCCTGCAGGTGCAGACCCTCGACGACAACTGCGATGAATATGGCATTACCGAATTCAAGATGAATGACCCGCGTCAGGGTATCGTTCACGTGATCGGCCCGGAGCAGGGCGCCACCCTGCCTGGCATGAGCGTGGTCTGCGGCGACTCGCACACCTCGACCCACGGCGCATTCGGCGCCCTGGCCCACGGCATCGGTACGTCGGAAGTCGAGCACGTACTCGCCACCCAGTGCCTGGTCGCCAAGAAAATGAAGAACATGCAGGTTCTGGTCGAAGGCAAGCTGCCCTTCGGCGTGACGGCCAAGGACATCGTCCTGGCCGTGATCGGCAAGATCGGCACCGCCGGCGGTAACGGCCATGCCATCGAGTTCGCCGGCAGCGCGATCCGGGACCTGTCCGTCGAAGGGCGCATGACCATCTGCAACATGTCCATCGAGGCCGGTGCCCGTGTCGGCATGGTGGCCACCGATGAAAAGACCGTCGAATACGTCAAGGGCCGCCCGTTCTCGCCCAAGGGCGCCGAGTGGGACCTGGCTGTAGAGGCGTGGAAGGACCTGGTATCCGACCCGGACGCGGTATTCGACACCGTGGTCGAACTCGACGCGACCCAGATCAAGCCGCAGGTCAGTTGGGGTACTTCGCCTGAGATGGTTCTGGCCGTTGATCAGAACGTGCCGGATCCGGCGAAGGAAGATGACCTGGTCAAGCGTGGCTCCATCGAGCGCGCCCTGAAGTACATGGGCCTCAAGGCCAATCAGGCGATTACCGACATCCAGCTGGACCGCGTCTTCATCGGCTCCTGCACCAACTCGCGGATCGAAGACCTGCGCGCGGCGGCGGACGTAGCCAAGGGCCGTAAAGTCGCCTCGACCATCAAGCAGGCCATCGTCGTACCGGGCTCGGGCCTGGTCAAGGCGCAGGCCGAGCAGGAGGGCTTGCACGAGATCTTTATCGAGGCTGGTTTCGAATGGCGTGAGCCGGGTTGCTCCATGTGCCTGGCGATGAACCCTGATCGCCTGGAGACGGGCGAGCATTGCGCGTCCACGTCCAACCGTAACTTCGAAGGCCGTCAGGGCGCCGGCGGCCGTACCCATCTGGTCAGCCCGGCGATGGCGGCAGCGGCCGCGATCAACGGTCGTTTCATCGACGTTCGCGATTTGATGCAGCACTAAGGAGCCCAACATGAAAGCCTTTACTCAGCACAACGGCCTTGTCGCTCCTCTGGATCGTGCCAACGTCGATACCGATCAGATCATCCCCAAGCAGTTCCTCAAGTCGATCAAACGCACCGGTTTCGGCCCGAACCTGTTCGACGAGTGGCGCTACCTGGACGTGGGCCAGCCTTACCAGGACAACTCCAAGCGTCCCCTGAACAAGGACTTCGTGCTCAACCACGAACGCTATCAGGGTGCCAGTGTTCTGCTGGCCCGGGAGAATTTCGGTTGTGGCTCCAGCCGTGAACATGCGCCGTGGGCCCTGGAGGAATATGGTTTTCGCAGCGTGATCGCGCCCAGCTATGCCGATATCTTCTTCAACAACAGCTTCAAGAACGGCCTGCTGCCGATTATCCTCAGCGACGCCGATGTCGATGAGCTGTTCCAGCAGGTTGAAGCCAACCCTGGCTACCAATTGAATATCGACCTGGCCGCCCAGACCGTGACCCGTCCTGATGGCAAGGTACTGAGCTTCGAAATCGATGCATTTCGCAAGCACTGCCTGCTCAACGGCCTGGACGATATCGGCCTGACCTTGATGGACGCCGACGCCATCGCCACGTTTGAAGGCAAGCATCGCGCGACCCAGCCGTGGTTGTTTAAGTAAGCGAATCCGAGGTATTGCCCGGATCTTGTGGGACCGGCTTTAGCCGGGAAAGCTGACGTGAATGTGTCGACGTCTTCCCGGCTGAAGCCGGTCCCACAGGTCGCATTAATTCGAATAGTTGTGCGTTGTTTGACAAGAGGATGTTATGAGCAAGCAGATTCTGATTCTCCCAGGTGATGGTATTGGTCCGGAAATCATGGCCGAAGCGGTCAAGGTGCTGGAGCTGGCCAATACGAAATATCAACTGGGCTTCGAGTTCAGCCACGACGTGATCGGTGGCGCGGCCATCGACAAGCATGGCGTGCCATTGGCCGACGAGACCCTGGACCGGGCCCGTGCTGCCGATGCCGTGCTGCTGGGCGCCGTGGGTGGGCCGAAGTGGGATGCGATCGAGCGTGATATCCGTCCTGAGCGTGGTCTGCTGAAGATTCGTGCCCAACTGGGCCTGTTCGCCAACCTGCGTCCGGCGATTCTCTACCCGCAACTGGCCGATGCATCGAGCCTGAAGCCGGAAATTGTTGCTGGCCTTGATATCCTCATCGTTCGCGAACTGACCGGTGGTATCTACTTCGGCGCGCCACGTGGCACCCGCGAGCTGGATAATGGCGAGCGTCAGGCTTACGACACGCTGCCGTACTCGGAAAGCGAAATCCGCCGTATCGCCCGTGTCGGTTTCGACATGGCCCGTGTGCGTGGCAAGAAGCTGTGCTCGGTGGACAAGGCCAACGTCCTGGCCTCCAGCCAGCTGTGGCGTGAAGTGGTCGAGCAGGTGGCCAAGGATTACCCGGACGTCGAGCTGAGCCACATGTATGTCGACAACGCAGCGATGCAGCTGGTGCGTGCACCGAAGCAGTTCGACGTGATGGTTACCGACAACATGTTCGGCGATATCCTCTCCGACGAAGCGTCGATGCTCACCGGTTCCATCGGCATGCTGCCATCGGCGTCCCTGGATTCGAACAATAAGGGCATGTACGAGCCTTGCCACGGTTCGGCTCCGGACATCGCCGGCAAAGGCATTGCCAACCCGTTGGCGACCATCCTGTCGGTATCGATGATGCTGCGTTACAGCTTCAACCAGCACGCTGCCGCCGAAGCCATCGAGAAGGCCGTGAGCCTGGTGCTGGATCAAGGTCTGCGCACCGGCGACATCTGGTCTGAAGGCAAGGCGAAGGTCGGCACTCAGGAAATGGGTGACGCCGTAGTCGCCGCGCTGCGGAATCTGTAATATTTGCGGCCCGCCCTTGAGGCGTGGCCCACTTTTTGTAAAAGGTGTAGTTGCGATGAAACGTGTAGGTCTGATCGGTTGGCGTGGCATGGTAGGTTCCGTGCTCATGCAGCGGATGCGCGAAGAGCAGGATTTCGATCTGATCGAGCCGGTGTTCTTCACCACGTCCAATGTCGGTGGCCAGGCCCCTTCAGTGGGCAAGGATGTCGCAGCCTTGAAGGATGCGTACAACATCGACGAGCTGAAAACCCTCGACGTGGTTCTGACCTGCCAGGGTGGCGACTACACCAACGAGGTGTTCCCCAAGCTGCGCGAAGCCGGCTGGCAGGGTTACTGGATCGATGCCGCCTCGTCCCTGCGCATGCAGGACGATGCCGTGATCATCCTCGACCCGGTCAACCGCAAGGTGATTGATCAGCAGCTGGACGCCGGCACCAAGAACTACATCGGCGGCAACTGTACCGTCAGCCTGATGCTGATGGGCCTGGGCGGTCTGTTCGAGGCCGGTCTGGTCGAGTGGATGAACGTCATGACGTATCAGGCGGCCTCGGGTGCCGGTGCGCAGAACATGCGTGAACTGATCAAGCAGATGGGCACCACCCACGCGGCCGTCGCAGATGACCTGGCCAACCCGGCCAGCGCCATCCTCGACATCGACCGCAAGGTGGCCGAGGCCATGCGCAGCGAGTCCTATCCGACCGAGAACTTCGGCGTGCCATTGGCTGGCAGCCTGATTCCCTGGATCGACAAGGAACTGCCGAACGGTCAGAGCCGCGAAGAGTGGAAAGGCCAGGCCGAGACCAACAAGATCCTCGGTCGCTTCAAGAGCCCGATCCCGGTGGACGGTATCTGCGTGCGGATCGGCGCCATGCGCTGCCACAGCCAGGCGTTGACCATCAAGCTGAACAAGGACGTGCCGATCGCCGACATCGAAGGCCTGATCGCTTCGCACAACCCTTGGGTCAAGCTGGTGCCAAACCACCGCGAAGCGAGCATTCAGGAACTGAGCCCGACCGTCGTGACCGGCACCATGAGCATCCCGGTAGGCCGCCTGCGCAAGCTGAACATGGGCTCGCAATACCTGGGCGCCTTCACCGTGGGCGACCAACTGCTGTGGGGCGCGGCCGAGCCGCTGCGCCGCATGCTGCGGATTTTGCTGGAGCGTTGATTCGCTTTTGCCAGGTTCAAAAAAACGCCCCTCATTGAGGGGCGTTTTTTTGTTGCAGTCATGAGCTTCAAACAGTCTGGTGATTTATCCCCAGTCGTGTGGCCAAACTGGCCAATCGTTTATCCAATGTCCACAGGCTGGCGCGGGTGATTAATGCAGATGCCAATAGCATCATGTCGACCAGACCGCAGCCCAAACCATACAGCTTGTGCCGTTCTATGAATGTCATCACTTCGTTCAAGGTGGGTTGCTGGCAATGCTTCAGGCTCGATAGATCGGCCAGCGTCTTGACCCTGTCAGGCGGGGTGCCGCACGCTAGTTCACCCAGAACCATTGGATGTATCAGTACGCGATCCTGTTCCAGCAGCGTTACCAGGGCCTGGTTGCGTGCTCGAAAATGCGCCACCCAAACCGAGGTGTCGACTAATACATCCATTATTCAGACTCGTCTCTGCGACGGGGAACGTCCTCCATACATGGCATTGCCGAGCCCAGGGCTGCCAGGCGTTTGGCAGCTTGAAAGCGAACAAACATCTGTATTGCTTCGCGAAACAAATCGGCCTTGTCCATATTGGGGTCGGCAACCTCAAGGGCGCGCTCGTACAAGGCATCGTCAATCGTAACGGTAGTTCTCATGGATGACCCCTCATTGCTAGCATCATAAGTGATGCCATAGTACATCAATAGTGATGCGGACGATGGCCGTAATAGGTCGCAGATGTAAATCTGAAGCGCGCTTGCCTTTGTCCGATGATGCTCGCCGGGGCACTCTGACCCACCCGCTATGCTCAATCCAGTTCTCGAACGACAGTGGCAAAAGTCATGACAGGCAGGGTGCTGTGTGTGCTCTATATCGTTGTGGCGGTGCGGATCGTCGAGAGGGTGTGGGGGGGCAGGACGCAGTAGCGTTTCGCAGCAACGTCGATCAATACAAGGTGTCGGCAATACGCCCCGGCAAAGCCTTGTCGTAGGCCTCGCCGTCGATTTCCGCTGCCGAGATATCCTTGAGAATCTGCCCAGCCGTCGGCAGTGCGCTGCGCTCTATCTGGCGGCCGACATCCCACAGGCCGGCGCGGATCACCGCTCTGCTGCACTGGAAGTAGACGCTGGTCACGTTGATGCGCAGTACGGTTTTCGGCAGCTGACCTTTTACTGCAAAGCGCGCACGCAGCTGCGGCTCAACGCAGATCTGCGCGGTGCCGTTGACCCGCAGGGTTTCACCGACCCCCGGCACCAGAAACAGCAGGGCCACGCGTGGGTCGTCGATGATGTTGCGCAGCGTGTCGAGGCGGTTATTGCCGCGCCGGTCCGGCAGATACAGGGTCTTCTCGTCTTCGATATGTACGAAGCCCGCCTGGTCACCTCGGGGCGAGGCATCAAGCCCGTCGGGCCCGGCCGAGGCGAGGATGGCGAAGGGCGCTGCCTCTATAAAAGGCCGGTAGGCGGGGTGAATGTGATCGACTTCTTTCATCAGCGACGGACGGGCCACGGTGCCGTACAGCTCTTCCAGGGCTTCGGTCGTGGTTACATATGAGCTGTGGTCGAGATTGGTCATGTTTGTTTCTCAAACTGGAGTGCGGTTTCTGTAGGGCCGGCTTTAGCCGGGAGGGCGTCTTGAAGCTGATGATGTTCTCCCGGCTAAAGCCGCTCCTACGGTCAGATGTTTGCCGCGCGGCAGCTGGCCGCCCTAAAACAGCTTATTGCATGGGATAACGCTGAAACGCCGGATGCTGTTCCAGCAGTGCGGTGTGCTGTTGCAGGCGAGGAAAGACCTCGGCCTTGACCACGGATGCAATCATCAACTGGGTAAAGGACCAGGCAACCGCCGCCGTCAGGCTGCCCTGAGTCAGGCTTGGGCTGTCCGGCAGGCGTTTTTCCAGCAATCCATAGGCCGCCAGCAACTGCCCGGTGACCCGCTCCAGCCATGGCTCGTGGAGTTTCTCGGTCGGGCGCAGGTTGTGCTCGTAGACGATCTGCACGCTTTTCTCACAGGCCGCCAAGGCCAGGCCGGTCAGTTCCAGGTCTTTTGCGCGGGCGTCGGGCTGTTGCGGGAACAGCTTGTGTGAAGCCGGTGCCAGGGTCTCGAAGTAGTCGAGTATCAGGTTGGAGTCCATCAGCAGCGTGCCGTCATCCAGCAGCAGGGTCGGCGCCTTGACCACCGGGTTGATCCGCGAGAACTCGGCGAAGGTGCTGAACACCGACAGCGCCTGGTGTTCGAATTCCACGCCGTAGAGTTCCAGGGAAATGGCCACGCGCCTTACGTAGGGCGAGTCGAGCATACCGATCAGTTTCATGAAGCCTCCATTCATCATCGTGTTTAACGCTGCCTACTCTATATCAAGGGCGCAAATCAAAGCACACCGAGCAAAAATTCAAATCCCAAAATATGGGATTGATATTTACATATTGAGATAATTCGCCGATCAGGTTTATAGTCTGCCCCGCACCCACTGCTTGAATATCCAATTACAAAAAGGTGAAAGCGATGCAGGCGCACTTGATTGCGCTCGACTGGGGGACAACCTCCCTGCGGGCATATCGACTTGGCGAACAGGGCCAGGTCCTGGAACATCGCTCGCTGTCTGCGGGCATCATGCAACTGCCGTCGACCCCCCGTGCCATTGGCGGCGTGATGTGCGCCGACGGTTTTGAACTGGCCTTCGACGAGGCCTGTGGTGACTGGCTCGATGCTCAGCCGGATCTGCCGGTGATTGCCTGCGGCATGGTCGGCAGCGCCCAGGGCTGGCGCGAGGCCACTTACCGCGAAACCCCCGCCAGTGTGGCCGGGCTCAGTGAGGCCTTGCAGGTCGTGCGCAGCCGGCGTGGGGTCGATGTGCATATCATTCCCGGCGTCTTGCAGCGTTCGCTCCTGCCCAATGTCATGCGCGGCGAAGAAACCCAGGTACTGGGCGTCCTGGCCAGTCTTGCCGAGGTCGAGAAAGCCCAGCCGCTGTTGATCGGCTTGCCCGGCAGCCATTCAAAGTGGGTGCGGGTGGTCGATGACAACATCGTCCATTTCGATACCTTCATGACCGGCGAGGTCTACGCTGCGCTCTGTGCCCACACCATTCTTGGCCGGACCATGCAGCGCGGCGCCGAGTTCGCCGCTGAAGCCTTTGATCGTGGCCTGCAGATAGCGCTGTCAGCAGAAGGCGCGGCCGGGCCGCTGTCGACCATCTTCAGTACCCGCACCCTAGGCCTGACCGGGCAGCTCGACGCCACGGCCCAGGCTGATTACTTGTCTGGCCTGTTGATCGGCCATGAACTGGCCAGCCTTGCCGCCTTGCTGTGGCGCAATCACGAACAACTCCCCGCCGTGGTCCTGATCGGCAGCGACGCCCTGTGCCTGCGCTATGGCCGGGCTCTGGCGGCCTGCGGTTTTGCCCAAGTCCGCGTGGCGGCCCAGGCCACCGAGCGAGGCCTCTGGCAGGTCGCGGTCCAGGCTGGCCTGCTGGCACCTATTGAAGAAGAGGTCTGAGATGCTCAAACAAGCACTGACACAAAACGGTCTGGTCGCGATCCTGCGCGGCCTGCGCCCGCAGGAAGCCGAAGCCATCGGCACGGTGTTGTACGACGCCGGGATCCGCGTCATCGAGGTGCCGCTCAATTCGCCGCAGCCTTACGACAGCATTCGCCTGCTGCGTTCGCTGTTGCCCGCGGATTGTCTGATCGGTGCCGGGACGGTGCTGACCCCGGAACAGGTCAATCAGGTCAAGGACGCCGGCGGTCAGGTGATCGTCATGCCCCACAGCGATCCGGTGGTACTGCGCGCCGCCAAGGCGGCAGGGTTGTTCCTGTCTCCGGGCGTGGCGACACCGACCGAAGCTTTTGCCGCCCTGGCTGAAGGCGCCGATGTACTGAAGATGTTTCCCGCCGAGCAAATGGGTCCGGCGGTGGTCAAGGCTTGGCTGGCGGTCTTGCCGGCGGGCACGGTGCTGCTGCCGGTGGGGGGCATCACGCCAGACAATATGGCGCCGTTCATCAGCGCGGGGGTCAAGGGTTTCGGCCTGGGCTCGGGCTTGTTCAAGCCGGGCATGAGCGCCGCGCAAGTGGGTGCCAGCGCCGAGGCTTATGTGGCCGCGTGGAATAAACAATAGTGATCGATGCCTGCGGGCATCTCTATCGAACAAGAGAGCATTCGTTATGAAAATCACCAAACTCACCACTTATATCGTGCCGCCGCGCTGGTGTTTCCTCAAGGTCGAGACCGACCAGGGCATCACCGGCTGGGGTGAGCCAGTCGTCGAGGGCCGCGCCCATACCGTGGCGGCGGCAGTGGAAGAACTGTCCGATTACCTGATCGGCAAGGACCCGCGCAATATCGAAGACATCTGGACTGTGCTCTACCGCGGCGGCTTCTATCGCGGTGGCGCGGTGCACATGAGCGCCCTGGCCGGGATCGACCAGGCCCTGTGGGATATCAAGGGCAAGCATCTGGGCGTGTCGGTCAGCGACCTGCTCGGCGGCCAGGTGCGCGACAAGATCCGCGTCTACTCGTGGATCGGTGGCGACCGTCCGGCCGATACCGCCCGTGCCGCGAAAGAAGCAGTGGAGCGCGGTTTCACTGCGGTGAAGATGAACGGCACCGAAGAGCTGCAATTTCTCGACACCTTCGACAAAGTCGACCTGGCTCTTGCCAACGTGGCGGCAGTGCGTGATGCCGTGGGCCCGAACGTCGGCATCGGCGTGGACTTCCATGGCCGGGTGCACAAGCCCATGGCCAAGGTGCTGATGAAAGAGCTGGACCCCTACAAGCTGATGTTCATTGAAGAGCCGGTGCTCAGCGAAAACTATGAAGCCCTGAAAGAGCTGGCGCCCCTGACCAGTACGCCGATTGCCCTGGGCGAGCGGCTGTTCTCGCGCTGGGACTTCAAGCGCGTGCTCAGCGAAGGCTACGTCGACATCATCCAGCCGGATGCTTCCCACGCCGGTGGCATCACCGAAACCCGCAAGATCGCCAATATGGCCGAAGCCTACGACGTTGCCCTGGCCCTGCATTGCCCGCTGGGGCCGATCGCCCTGGCGGCTTGCCTGCAACTGGATGCGGCCTGCTACAACGCCTTCATTCAGGAACAGAGCCTGGGCATCCACTACAACGAGAGCAACGATCTGCTGGACTACATCAAGAATCCAGAGGTGTTCGACTACGACAAGGGCATGGTCAAGATCCCCAACGGCCCGGGCCTGGGCATCGAGATCAACGAGGAATACGTCAAGGAACGCGCCGCCATCGGCCACCGCTGGCGCAACCCGATCTGGCGCCATGCCGATGGCAGTTTTGCCGAGTGGTAAGGGCCTGACTCTCACCAAAGGAACACCTGATCATTGGAATTGAAATGAGATTGGTGGGACCGGCTTCAGCCGGGAAGGCGCTTGGATTGACCGAGGACATGCGGCGGATGCACCGGCCCTTTCCCGGCTAAAGCCGGTCCCGCGGTGTTCTTCCCAGACCTCAATAACCATAAGAAGAGGCAAACCCCATGCAGACACGCACACTCGATAGCGCGGCGTTGGCTACGCCGACGCGCAAGCGCTTCTTCATCATGGTCCTGTTGTTTATCACCGTAGTGATCAATTATCTGGACCGCAGCAACCTGTCCATTGCCGCCCCGGCCCTGACCAGTGAACTGGGTATCGACCCGGTCCACGTCGGTCTGGTGTTCTCGGCCTTCGGCTGGACCTACGCCGCTATGCAGTTGCCCGGTGGCTGGCTGGTAGACCGGGTGCCGCCGCGCATCCTCTATACCGCCGCCCTGGCCCTGTGGTCCTTGGCCACGGTGATGCTCGGTTTTGCTGGCAGCTTTGTTGCGCTGTTCGTCCTGCGCATGGCCGTCGGTGCTCTGGAAGCCCCTGCGTACCCGATCAACAGCCGCGTGGTCACCACCTGGTTCCCCGAGCGCGAACGGGCTACGGCCATTGGTTTCTATACCTCCGGGCAGTTCGTCGGTCTGGCGTTCCTGACGCCGGTCCTTGCCTGGCTGCAAGCCACATTTGGCTGGCACATGGTCTTCGTCAGTACCGGTGTCATCGGGATTATCTGGGCGGCAATCTGGTACATGGTTTACCGCGAGCCACGGGACTTCAAAGGCGTTAACGCCGGGGAAATCGATCTGATCCGCGAAGGCGGCGGGCTGGTGGATATCCAGACGGACGTCAGCAAGAAGCAGCACGGCTTCAGCTGGGCAGACCTGGGCATTGTGCTGAGCAAGCGCAAGCTGTGGGGCATTTACCTGGGGCAGTTCTGCCTGAACTCGACCCTGTGGTTCTTCCTGACCTGGTTCCCCACCTATCTGGTGAAATACCGTGGCATGGACTTCATCAAGTCGGGCTTGCTGGCCTCGCTGCCGTTCCTCGCGGCCTTTGTCGGTGTGCTGTGCTCGGGCTTCTTCTCCGACTGGCTGATCCGTCGCGGCTACACCGTGGGCTTTGCGCGCAAGCTGCCGATCATTGCCGGGCTGCTGATTTCGACGTCCATCATTGGCGCCAACTTCGTTGAGTCAACACCGCTGGTCATCGCTTTTCTGGCCCTGGCGTTCTTCGGCAACGGTCTGGCATCGATCACCTGGTCGTTGGTCTCGACCCTGGCCCCGGCGCGTCTGTTGGGCCTGACCGGCGGCACCTTCAACTTCATCGGCAACCTGTCGGCCATTGCCACGCCCATCGTTATCGGTTTTCTCGCCACGGGTGACTCGTTCGCCCCGGCCATTACCTATATCTCGGTGCTGGCATTGATTGGCGCGCTGTCCTATATCCTGCTGGTGGGCAAGGTCGAGCGTATTGAGTTGTGACATCAGCCCGGGCTGGCGGCGATAATGCCGTCAGCTTTTTGATCGGATAAGGCGTGATATGCAGCTTGAACCCCCGCAACCCGAAGCCCCCGGTGCAGCGCCCACGGGCACACAGACCCTGCTGCGCGGCCTTGGCGTGATCCAGGCCGTCGCCAGCGGCGCCCGCGACCTCAAGGAAATCGCCCGGCTGATCGGCACTACCCGCAGCACTACCCATCGCCTGGCCAGTTGCCTGGTGGAGGAGCGTTACCTGCGGGTGTTACCCCAGGTCGGCTATCTGCTGGGGCCGAAACTGATCGAACTGGGCTTCCAGGCCCGGGAAGAAGTGCCTCTGGCCATGCTGGCGCGGCCGTATCTGGATCACCTGTCGGAGCTGACTGGCGACACCGTGCACCTGGCCGTGCGTGATGGCGATGAAGTGCTGTACCTGCACAAGAACCCTGGCCGCAATGGCCCGGAGATGCGCTCGCGGGTCGGTCATCGCATGCCCCTGGCCCGGACCGGCATCGGCAAGGCGTTGTTGCTCGACAGCAGTGAAGCGCAATGGCAGCGCCTGTATCAGCTCAGCCTGCCAGCAGGCGGGCGCAATCCACTGTGGCCCAGCCATGAGGAGCAGTCTTGGGAACAGGTGCGTGAGCGCATGCTGGAATATGTGCAGGGCGGTTATGCCTTCGACCTGGAAGACAACGAACCGTCGATCCGCTGCGTCGCGGCGCCGATTCGTGATGCCAGCAAGCAGATCATTGCCGGGATCAGCATCGCCAGTACGGTGCCGTACATGCCGCTTGAGAAGATGGCCGAACTGGTGCCGCTGATCAAGGAGACGGCAGGGCGGTTGTCGGCGGAGTTGGGGGCTAAATGACGGTTGTAGGACCGGCTTTAGCCGGGAGGGCGGTGGCATATTCGATAAAAGTCTATCGGTTTTGCCGTCGACCTCCCGGCTAAAGCCGGTCCTACGGGGTTATGCCTTCAGCGTTGCCATATCTATCACAAAGCGATATTTCACATCACCCTTGATCACGCGTTCGAATGCGTCGTTGATATTGCGGATATCCAGCATTTCGATATCACAGGTGATGTCGTGCTCGGCGCAGAAGTCGAGGACTTCCTGGGTTTCTGCCAGGCCGCCGATCATCGAGCCGGCCAGCACGCGACGCTTCATCACCAGGTTCACCGCATGCACCGGCGGGTTGATCGGTTCGATCAGGCCGACCAGGATATGCACGCCGTCGAACTTCAGGGTGTTGAGGTAGGGGTTGAGGTCGTGTTGCACCGGAATGGTGTCCAGCAGGTAGTCGAACTGACCGGCTGCGGCCTGCATCTGCTGCTCGTCGGTGGACACGATCACATGGTCGGCACCCTGACGACGGGCTTCTTCGGCCTTGGCCTGGGAGCGGGTGAACAGGGTCACTTCAGCGCCCATGGCCTTGGCGAACTTGATGCCCATATGACCGAGGCCGCCCATGCCCAGTACGCCGACCTTGTCACCGGCCTTGACACCGAAATGCTTCAGCGGCGAGTAGGTGGTGATGCCGGCGCACAGGATCGGCGCGGCGCTGGCCAGATCGAGCTTGGCCGGAATGCTGACGACGAATCGGTCGCTGACTACGATGGCGCTGGAGTAGCCGCCCATGGTCAGGCTGCCGTCGATGCGGTCGTGCCCGGCATAGGTCTGGGTCGGGCCTTCGACGCAATACTGCTCCAGGTCCGCCGTGCAGGCTTCGCAGGTGCGGCAGGAGTCGACCAGGCATCCGACGCCGACCAGGTCGCCGACCTTGAACTTGCTGACATTGGCGCCGATAGCGGTGACCTTGCCGACGATTTCATGGCCGGGCATCAGCGGGTAGGTGGCAAAACCCCACTCGTTGCGCGCCTGGTGGATATCCGAGTGGCATACGCCGCAGTAGAGGATCTCGATGGCCACATCGTCGGCCCGTGGGGCGCGGCGTTCGAAGGTCATGGGGGCCAGGGGAGCGGTCGATGTCTGGGCGGCGTAACCGATGGCTGTGTACATGATGAACCTCGCTAATGTGTGTCAGATTGAAGGCGGCCATTGTCCAGCAGGCTGCCCTTACTGACGATGATGATTCCTCCGAGTGTCATGCCTATTCCTCCAGCGCCCGTCGCGGGGTGATCGCCTCGCGGGGCAGATCTGCGATGATAGGGCTGTCTAATCCTCTGCCGGGTCTTTCATGTTGCAGTCCTACCATTCCAACGCCAATGCCGCCCTTGTCGCGCTTATCAAGCCCTTGGCCACGCGGCCGGGTTTCGTGGCGACACGCTTGCCGCAAGTCAACGTGGTCTCCCTCTATACCTATGTCGCCAGCAGCCCGCAGATCTACGAGCCGAGCCTGATGATCATCGCCCAGGGCGGCAAGTTCGCGACCCTGGGCACCCGCACCCTGGACTACGGCGCCGGGCATTACCTGGTACAGGCGCTGTCGGTGCCGTTCATGTGCGAGACCTTTGCCACGCCCGAGGAGCCGCTGTTCGGTGTGTCGGTGGCGATCGACCGGGTGGTGCTGGGCGAGCTGGTCCAGGCATTGGGCGAAGAGCCGGACCAGATAGTCGAGGCGCAGACGCCGGAGTCCATGACCTCGGTGGTCCTCGATGCGGCGATGCGCGAGAGCGTGGAGCGGCTGTTGCGCTGCCTGCACGATCCGCGCGAATGTCAGGCCATGGGTCAGGCGCGCCTGCGGGAAGTCTTGTATGCGGCCTTGCGCGGCCCGCAGTCGGGGGTATTGCGGGCATTGGTCACCCAGCAAAGCCATTTTGCCCGTGTGGCCGGCTCGCTGGCTTATTTGCACAGCCATTTCTCGGAGCCGCTGAATGTCGAGACCCTGGCGCGCCAGGCGAACATGAGCGCCTCGACCTTCCATGAGCATTTCAAGCGCAGCACCCTGTTGTCGCCGGTGCAGTACCTCAAGCGCCTGCGGCTGCTCAAGGCTCAGCATCTGTTGATCGTCGAAGGCTTGGGCGTGGCCCAGGTGGCGTTGCGGGTCGGCTATCAGAGCACGTCGCAGTTCAGTCGCGAATATAAACGCTACTTTCAGCGTAATCCGGGGGAGGAGGGCAGTCGCGCTGCCGTATTTATCGCAGACAGCAAAAAGGCCCCCGAAGGAGCCTTTCTCGCAGCTCATGGCTGATAGCTCGAAGCTCGAAGCTCGAAGCTTGCAGCTAAAAGCTGTCACTCTTACATATTAGGGTACGTTGGCCCGCCTGCGCCTTCCGGGGTGACCCAGGTGATGTTCTGGGACGGGTCCTTGATGTCGCAGGTTTTGCAGTGCACGCAGTTCTGCGCGTTGATCTGGAAGCGCTTCTCACCGTCTTCCTTGGTCACCACTTCGTACACACCCGCCGGGCAGTAGCGCTGGGCCGGCTCGTCATACAGTGGCAGGTTGGTGCCGATCGGGATGCTCGGGTCGGTCAGCTTCAGGTGGCAAGGCTGTTCTTCTTCGTGGTTGGTGCCGGAGATGAACACCGAGCTGAGCTTGTCGAAGCTGAGCTTGCCGTCGGGTTTGGGGTAGTCGATCTTCTTCGAGTCGGCCGCCAGCTTGAGGCAGGCGTAGTCCGGCTTGGTGTCGTGCAGGGTAAACGGCAGTTTGCCCGCGAAGATATTCTGGTCGATGAAGTTGAACGCACCGCCCATGATCGCGCCGAACTTGTGCAGGGCCGGGCCGAAGTTGCGGCTGCCGAACAGCTCTTCCTGCAACCAACTGCCCTTGAAGGCCTGAACATAGCTATTAAGGGTGTCGCCGCCTTCATTGCCGGCGAACAGCACGTCGGCGATGGCTTCAGCGGCGAGCATGCCGGATTTCATCGCGGTGTGGCTGCCCTTGATCTTGGCGAAGTTCAGGGTGCCCAGGTCGCAGCCGATCAGCGCGCCGCCGGGGAAGACCATTTTCGGCAGCGAGTTCAGCCCGCCTTTACAGATGGCGCGGGCGCCATAGCTGATGCGTTTGCCGCCTTCCAGGTACTGCTTGATCACCGGGTGGTGCTTGTAGCGCTGGAATTCGTCGAACGGCGACAGGTACGGATTGCTGTACGACAGGTCAACGATCAGACCCACCACCACCTGATTGTTTTCCAGGTGATAAAGGAAGGAACCGCCCATGTTGTTGTCGTCCAGCGGCCAGCCGGCGGTGTGTACTACCAGACCCTGTTCATGCTTGGCCGGGTCGACTTCCCAGATTTCCTTGAGACCGATGCCGTAGTGCTGCACGTCGGACTCGTCGTCCAGCTTGAAGCGCTTGATCAGTTGCTTGCCGATATGGCCACGGCAGCCTTCGGCGAACAGCGTATATTTGCCGCGCAGTTCCATGCCGGGGGTGTACAGGCCTTCCTTGGGGTTGCCTTCGCGGTCAACGCCCAGATCGCCGGTAATGATGCCGCGCACGACACCGTTGTCGTCGAACAGGGCTTCCTGTGCGGCGAAACCGGGGTAGATCTCCACGCCCAGGTTTTCTGCCTGCTGGGCCAGCCAGCGGCACAGGTTGCCCAGGGAGATAATATAGTTGCCATGGTTGTGCATGGTCTTGGGTACGAACAGGTCCGGCACCTTGGTGGCGCTGTCGGCGCTGCGCAGTACATAGATGTCATCGCGCTTGACCGGCGTGTTCAGCGGTGCGCCGAGTTCCTGCCAGTTGGGAAACAGCTCGTTGAGGGCGCGGGGTTCGAACACTGCGCCGGACAGAATGTGGGCACCGACTTCCGAGCCTTTCTCCACCACGCAGACGCTGATCTCTTGACCTGCATCGGCTGCTTTTTGCTTCAGGCGGCAAGCGGCAGAAAGCCCGGCGGGGCCGGCTCCGACGATGACCACGTCGAATTCCATGTATTCGCGTTCCACAGGCTATCTCCTACTCAAGGCTCTACGGTGTTTTTTTATATGACGTATAAAAAGCGACGTATGAAGGGTGGTTGGCCCAAACGTCATTACACAAGGGGCGCATTATATCTACACCACCCTTGCGGTCCAATACAAACGTTTGTTTGAATTAGCTGCAAGCCTGATAAATCATAGAGGCGGGGCTCGTGACTGGCAGTTTTGTCGTATTGACCAGAAAAGGCGTTCCGGTCAAGATACGGGCGGTTTTGCGCTTATTGGGTGTTTGTACAGCGCCTGGCTGTTGATCCAGGAACACCTCTAAAGACATTGCGAGCCGCGTGACAGACCAGCCTCACCCCTTGCGGGGCGGCAGGGGGATGAAGTTTACACACCCTTGTGGTCTACGGCTGTGATTGCTGGATGCGGACGAATGTTTTTGCCGAATTCCCCCTTCAGCAAGCACGAATACAGTGTTTTCAGAGGTGTTCTTTACACTGACGCGCATTCATCGCCTGGCTGATGCCGGGCGACTTCTTTTCACCGGAGAGAAACGAGGAATCCATGAAGGTTCTTGTAGCTGTCAAACGTGTGGTCGACTACAACGTCAAGGTTCGCGTCAAAGCGGACAACTCCGGCGTTGATCTGGCCAACGTCAAAATGTCGATGAACCCTTTCTGCGAAATCGCCGTGGAAGAGGCCGTGCGCCTGAAAGAGAAAGGCGTAGCGACCGAGATCGTCGTCGTTTCCGTCGGCCCGACCACTGCTCAGGAGCAACTGCGTACCGCGCTGGCTCTGGGTGCTGACCGCGCCATCCTCGTTGAATCCGCTGATGAACTGAACTCCCTGGCCGTGGCCAAGCTGCTCAAGGCTGTGGTCGACAAGGAACAGCCTCAACTGGTGATCCTTGGCAAACAAGCCATCGACAGCGACAACAACCAGACTGGCCAAATGCTGGCAGCCCTGAGCGGTTACGCTCAAGGTACCTTCGCGTCGAAAGTCGAAGTGGCCGGTGACAAGGTTGCCGTGACCCGCGAAATCGACGGCGGCCTGCAGACCGTTTCCCTGAGCCTGCCAGCGATCGTGACTACGGACCTGCGTCTGAACGAGCCACGCTACGCCTCGCTGCCGAACATCATGAAAGCCAAGAAGAAGCCTCTCGAAGTGCTGACTCCGGACGCTCTGGGTGTCTCCACGGCCTCCACCACCAAGACCCTGAAAGTCGAAGCGCCGGCTGCCCGCAGCGCTGGCATCAAGGTCAAGTCGGTGGCTGAACTGGTCGAGAAACTGAAAAACGAAGCGAAGGTAATCTGACATGACTATCTTGGTAATCGCTGAACACGACGGTAAGACCCTGGCTCCGGCCACTCTGAACACCGTGGCTGCTGCCGTTAAGATCGGTGGCGACATCAATGTACTGGTCGCAGGCGCCGGTGTGGCTGCCGTGGCCGATGCGGCGGCAAAAATCGCTGGTGTGGCCAAAGTGCTGCTGGCTGACAACGCTGCCTACGCCCATCAGTTGCCGGAAAACGTTGCTCCGCTCGTTGCTGAGCTGGGTGCTGGCTACAGCCACATCCTGGCGGCTGCGACTTCCAACGGCAAAAACATTCTGCCGCGGGTTGCCGCGCAACTGGACGTTGACCAGATATCCGAGATCATTTCGGTTGAAAGCGCCGACACCTTCAAGCGCCCGATCTATGCCGGTAACGCCATTGCTACCGTTCAGTCCTCGGCTGCGGTCAAGGTTATCACCGTGCGTGCCACCGGTTTCGACCCGGTTGCCGCCGAAGGTGGTTCGGCTGCGGTTGAAGCAGTCGCCGCCGCTCACGATGCAGGCAAATCGTCCTTCGTCGGTGAAGAGCTGGCCAAGTCCGATCGTCCTGAACTGACCGCTGCCAAGATCGTCGTTTCCGGCGGCCGCGGCATGCAGAACGGCGACAATTTCAAGCATCTGTACGCCCTGGCGGACAAACTCGGTGCAGCGGTCGGCGCTTCCCGCGCTGCGGTCGACGCCGGTTTCGTACCGAACGACATGCAGGTCGGCCAGACCGGCAAGATCGTCGCGCCTCAGCTATACATCGCCGTCGGTATCTCCGGCGCGATCCAGCATTTGGCCGGTATGAAAGACTCCAAGGTGATCGTTGCGATCAATAAGGACGAAGAAGCACCGATCTTCCAGGTGGCTGACTATGGCCTGGTTGCTGACCTGTTCGAAGCTGTGCCTGAGTTGGAAAAGCTGGTTTAACGTACGACCGGCTTTAGCCGGGAGGGCGTTCTCGCGGTTAAAGCCGCTCCTGCAGAACGCCCTCCAGCTTATAAATCACCCGTTCTTTCGGGGAGCGTGGAATCCGTGGCTTGCCATGGGGTCCCATGTTCTTCAGGAGCGGGTTTTTTATTGCATTAAATAAAGGAAGGATTCATGGGCCAGGTAAAGCCGCTGTCAGCATTGATGCTCGGGCTTTCGTTGTTACCGTCGTTGGCGTTTGCTGTCGGCAAGTGCGAACGGCTGATCGTGACCGGCAGTCCGGATGCGCCACCTTATCTATGGCGCGATCCGGCAGACCCCAAGCAACTGATCGGTGCCAACGCCGATATCCTCAAGCAGGTGGCGGGGGAGTTGGGTATCAAGGTCGAGCTTCTCTATGGCGGCAAGCGCGGTCAGGCCCTGGATGAAGTACGCAGCGGGCGCATGGACCTGCTGGCCGATGCGCCGCTGAATGTCGAAGAGCTGGAAGCCCTGGACTACATCCATCCGCCCATCGTGCGCAATGAAATCATGGTCTGGACTCGCAAGAGCCAGGCAGTGCCCTTCAATCTGCTGATCGACCTGAAAGGCCATCCCGGCGCCATCTCGGAGAAAACCCGGCTGACCCGCTCTTTTGAAACTTCCACCCAGGAGCATTTGACCCTGGAGCGTGTGCCCAATCTTGCCCAGGCTTTTCAGAAACTGATGCTGGGTCAGGTCGAATATGTGCTCGCCGGACACTACGCAGGTATGGCGTTGAGTCAGACCCTTGGCTTCGCAAACGACTTGATGCCGCAGCCATTGCCTCTGGACAAGCCCGGTTTTTATCTGGCGCTGTCGTTCAATTCCGCCTGCAACGACCCGTGGTTGCGCGGACAGTTGGCAAAAAAGATGACAGAATCCTCCGCCTCCGGGCTGTCGGACGCAGCGGTCAAGCGCAACCTTGATCTCTGGAAGGCTCAGTTGCAGCAAGCTGGCAGCAGCAGTGTTCTAAATAAGTAGGAACGTTTTTGTGAGTATCCGCCCTCTATTCGCCGCCCTGGCAGTGGCCGGCCTGGCCGGTTGCGCCAGTGATCCGGCGCCCACCGAACAACTGAAATTGACCGAGCAGGCCATCGAGCAGGCCAAGGCTGTCGGCGCCACCGATGACCAGGACGAGCTGCAGATGGCTCAGGCAAAATATGCCCAGGCGCGTTCCGCCATGCTTGGCAAATCCTACAAGGATGCGCGCATGCAAGCCGAAGAGGCTGAGCTGGATGCGCGCCTGGCTGAGGCCAAGGTGCTGGTGGCCAAGAGTGAAGAACAATTGCATCAGCTCGATACCCGGCTCAATCGCCTGCATAAACAGTTGGGGAGTGCGCAATGAATCGCGTTCCTCGCTTAATCAGTGTTTGTTTATTGCTGGGTTCGGCCGGACTGTACGGTTGCGCCGGGCATCAGGACAGCGATCAGGCTTTGCGGCAGGCCGGTGCCGATTTCCAGAAAGTGAAGGAAGATCCTGATGTGCTGCGCAGCGCGCCACGGGATGTGATTCGTGCCGGTGAGCTGCTGAGCCGCGCTGATCGTCTTTCTGGTTACCTGGGCAGCAGTACTGATGTCAGTCACTACGCTTACCTGAGCAGTCGTTACAGTGCCATTGCCCGGGAGCACAGTCATCTGATGCTCAATCAGGAAAACCTGGCCAGGCAGGAACTCGAACGCCAGCGTCTGCAGCTGGCATTGCGTGAAGCCAAGCTGGCCAGTGCCCAGCGCCAGGGACAGTGGCTGGAAGACCAGATTGTCGCACTGGCCACGACCCAGACCGATCGCGGCCTGGTCCTGACTCTCGGCGATACGCTGTTTGATACCGGTCAGGCCGAGCTGAAAACATCGGCCAATCGCACGGTGCTGAAACTGGTGCAGTTCCTTCAGCTCAACCCGGCGCGCATCGTGCGTATCGAGGGCTATACCGACAGTACCGGTGACAAGGACGAGAACCTGCAACTGTCCAAGGACCGGGCCCAGGTCGTCGCCGATGTGCTGACTGATCTGGGAATCGCTGAAAAGCGTATTCAGGTGCAGGGTTACGGCGATCAATTTGCCGTGGCGGCGAACACTTCCGAGCGTGGTCGGGCGATGAATCGTCGGGTCGAGATCGTTTTTTCTGACGAAAAAGGCCACTTGGGCGCCGCTCGCTAAAAAAAAATCAAAAAAATCCCGATCTCGGATGCGAGCCCGGGATTTTTTATGCGTAAACACCCTGCATATTGGCATATTTGCCATAAATTATTTTTTGGCAATGCGCAATAGTGCTGGCCCTGCGTCAAACTGTCCCAGTACACTTCGAAACTATTGCGGTAAATTACCGACTGTTTTCATTTTGGAAACCTGCTGTCGGCAAGGATCGAGGCCTGGGTCATGACTAATCTTTTGCTTTATCAACGCATTTCTCAGCAGTTGGCCGAGGACATTCGTCGGGGCGTTTATCAGCCCGGCGAGCGCGTGCCTTCGGTGCGCAAGATGAGTTCGCAGCTAAACGTCAGTCATGCCACGGTGCTGCAGGCTTATGCCAACCTGGAAGATCAGGGATTGATCCGGGCGCGGCCGCAGTCGGGCTACTATGTGCACCAGACGCCCGCCTTGACGGCACCGACCCCCGATATTGCGCGGGTCGAGCGGCCTGGCCTGGTCACCCGCAGCAGCATCATTCAGCAGGTGCTGGTGGAGTCCCGCCGCGAGGGCGTGTTTCCCCTGGGCGCCGCCGTACCTCATGTCGATTACCTGCCGGTGCGGGCCTTGCACCAGCAGATCGCCAAGGTCACCCGGTTCCAGAGCCCGCGGGCCTTCAGCTACATGTTCAGCCCCGGTTTTGAGCCATTGCGCCGTCAGGTCGCGATCCGCATGCGCGATGCCGGGGTGGTGGTCGATCCGTCCGAAGTGGTCATCACCCACGGTTGCGTCGATGCGCTGCAGATGGCACTGCGGGTTCTGACTCGTCCGGGCGATCTGATCGCAGCGGAGTCGCCGACCTATTACGGCTTGCTGCAACTGGCCGATCTGCTGGGCCTGAAGGTTATCGAGATCCCCAGTGATCCGGTCACCGGTATCAGTCTGGAGGCCTTGCAGCTGGCGGCCAACCAGTGGTCGATCAAGACGTTGGTGCTCACCTCGCGCTTGAGCAACCCCCTGGGTAGCACCATGCCCGAAGAGCGGCAGAAACACTTGCTGCGCCTGGCTTCTGACTTCGATATCCAGATCGTCGAGGATGATGTTTACGGCGAGCTGATGTTCGAGCAGGGGCGTACCAAGTCGCTGAAATCCTTTGATCGCCTTGGCCGGGTTATCTACTGCTCCAGCTTTACCAAGACGCTTTCACCGGGCGTGCGTATTGGCTGGATGATTGCGGGCAAGTATCAGGCGGATATCCAGCGCCTGCAGACGTTTACGACTCATTCGGCCTGCAGCGTGACCCAGATGGGGGTGGCGGCCTACCTGGAAAATGGCGGTTACGACCGGCACCTGCGCTTTATCCGACAGGAATATCGGAAAAATCTCAGTGCTTTCCAGTTGGGTGTGCAGCAGCATTTCCCCGAAGGAACGCAGATGAGCAGGCCGTTGGGCGGTTTCATCCTGTGGGTCAGCCTGCCGGGGCGGGTCAATACCCAGGAACTGCACGTGCGGGCGCTGGAGCAGGGCATTAGCATTGCGCCGGGGCTGATCTTCAGTAATACCGAACAGTTCAACCACTGCATCCGCCTCAACTGCGGTATGCCGTGGAATCGCGAGGCAGATCGCGCGCTGATGACGTTGGGCATGTTGGCCAAGCAGCTTTGCCATGAGGCGGCGCACGCTTATTGATCTTATTCGTAGGGGCGCGGTCACTATATTTACGGGTTATTTCTTTCCGTCTTGTCAGTTGGTCTGCAACAGGCCAGCATATGGACCTCTGCCGTTGTCAGTTCTGCCTATGAATGTTTCCCGTTTTGCCGGATTGTTGATCATTGCCCTGCTGAGCGCCTGTGATGCTCAGCAGCCGCCTGTGCCCAAGCCCAAGACCGAAACCCCTGTCAGCGCGCCCCAGGCCGCTGCCAAGGCGCCTGCAGCTCCTGTGCAGGCGCTGCCGCCCGTTGCTGTGGCGCCCGTGGTCGAGGCTGAGGTGGAGCAGACACCGGTGGCCAAGGTGTCGCCTACCGTAGCGGACCAGGCGCCTGTGCATGAGCTCAAGCCCAATGTGCCGGTAGTTCCGGTGGTGGCGGCCAAGTCTGCGCCAGTCAAGACTTCGCCGATCAAGGAAGCCCAGGTCAAGGCTGATGCGCTGAAGTTGCCAGCCCCCAAGGCCACATCGCAAACTTCTACGGCGACGCTCAAGCGTGAGCCGGTGGTCAACAAGAGCAAGCCCGCCAGGGAAGTGGTCAAGGACACGCGCCTGAGCCAGCCCAAGCTGGATCTGAGCCTGCCACCGGAACTGGTGCAGCAGATGACCCCGCCCAAAGGGGTTATTACGGCGCCGCACAAGCCAATCCTGCCGCCGATGTTCAGCACCAAGGACGCCAGTGACAAAGAGGCGTTCCAGCTCAATGGCCGCTTGTTGAGCAATGAGATGCAGCTACAGATGCGTAACAACGATCGGCATGACATCGAAGGTGCAGCGCTGGATTTCAAGTTCAAGCAGTAAACCCTGTGCAGTTCATCGTCCTGTTTTCAAACGGTCGTTTTAGCGGGTAATATCCTGCGTCTCGTCTTTTTCAATGAAGGTTTGTGTCTCATGGACTGCCGTTCGGGATGTGGTGCCTGCTGCATCGCGCCCTCCATCACTTCGCCCATTCCCGGCATGCCAAATGGCAAGCCCGCCGGAGAACGTTGCCTGCATCTGTCGGTCGAACTGCTGTGCAATCTGTTCGGCAAGCCCGAGCGCCCGGCGGTCTGCGGGCGCTTTGTTGCGGCCGAGGATGTCTGTGGCAGCAGTCAGGCGGACGCCATTCGTTTGATCGGCTGGTGGGAGAAGGCCACGGCAGTTGCCTGAAAAACATATTTCGGCGGAATTGATTGGCTGGAACTTCGACAATAAGGAATAAAACAATGAGTTCGCTGCATCGAATAGCGCTGGCTTGCGGTCTGACTGTATTGGTGGCCGGGGTGGCCCAGGCCGAAGACTGGCAGGTGGCCAAGGACGAAGACGGGATCAAGGTTTCCCTGAGTGATGTGGCCGGTTCCAAGTACAAGGCCTATCGCGGCGAAACGGTGATCAACGCCAGCATGGCCAAGGTCCGCAGCTTCCAGGAGGATGTGGCGGGCGCCTGCAAGTGGATTCACGAGTGCAAGAGCCAGAAGGCGCTCAAGCAGGATGGCGATAAGGTCTGGACCTACACCCAGTTCAATACGCCATGGCCGGTCACGCCGCGGGATTCGGTGCTGTTGGTGACCAGTGTCAACGGTGCTGATGGCAGCCTGACGCGCAAGCTGGAAGGGCAGCCCAAGTACCTCCCGGAAGAGAAGGGTTTTGTCCGTGTGGCTGCCGTCGATGGCTTCTGGAAGTTCGTGCCCAAGGGGCCGAACCAGACTGCTGTGACCTATCAGGTGCACACCGAACCGGGCGGTAGCGTGCCGTCGTGGCTGGCCAACAAGTTCGTTGTCGATGCACCGTTCAATACCTTGAAGGCGTTGAAGGAAGTGGCTGAGAAGTAGGACCGGCTTTAGCCGGGATGGCGCTCTCGCGGCTGAAGGCGCTCCTACAGGAATTGCATTTCAATTCAGATGGTTACATCAAAAAAGGGCTGCCAATCGGCAGCCCTTTTTTGTGCGTTCGAGTCGCTTATTTGCGCTTGTCGAGTGGCACGATGTCGCGAGGCTCGTAGCCGGTGTACAGCTGGCGTGGACGGCCAATCTTGTACGGGCTGGAGAGCATTTCCTTCCAGTGCGAGATCCAGCCGACGGTCCGCGCCAGGGCGAAGATCACGGTGAACATGCTGGTTGGAATGCCGATCGCCTTGAGGATGATTCCCGAGTAGAAGTCGACGTTCGGGTACAGCGAGCGCTCGATGAAGTAAGGATCGGTCAGGGCGATCTCTTCCAGGCGCATGGCCAGTTCCAGCTGCGGATCGTTGTTGATGCCCAGCTCGCGCAGGACTTCGTCGCAGGTCTGCTTCATCACGGTGGCGCGCGGGTCGCGGTTTTTGTAAACGCGGTGACCGAAGCCCATGAGCTTGAACGGATCGTTCTTGTCCTTGGCCTTGGCGATGAACTTGTCGATGTTGGAGACATCGCCGATTTCATCGAGCATGGTCAATACGGCTTCGTTGGCGCCGCCGTGTGCCGGGCCCCACAGGGCTGCGATGCCGGCGGCGATACAGGCGAACGGGTTGGCGCCCGAGGAGCCCGCCATGCGCACGGTGGACGTCGAGGCGTTCTGTTCGTGGTCGGCGTGGAGGATGAAGATCTTGTCCATCGCGCTGGCCAGTACCGGGCTGATCGGTTTGATCTCGCACGGGGTGTTGAACATCATGTGCAGGAAGTTCTCGGCGTAGCTCAGGTCGTTGCGTGGGTACATCATGGGCTGGCCCATGGAATACTTGTAGACCATCGCGGCCAGGGTCGGCATCTTGGCGACCAGGCGGATCGCGGAGATTTCGCGGTGCTGCGGGTTATTGATGTCCAGCGAGTCGTGGTAGAACGCCGACAGGGCGCCTACAACACCGCACATGACGGCCATCGGGTGGGCGTCGCGACGGAAGCCGTTGAAGAAGGTCTTCAACTGCTCGTGCACCATGGTGTGGTTTTTCACGGTGACGACGAATTGTGCCTTCTGCTCGGCGTTTGGCAGTTCGCCATTGAGCAGCAGGTAGCAGGTTTCCAGGTAGTCGGACTGGTCAGCCAGCTGTTCGATCGGGTAGCCGCGATGCAGCAGGATGCCTTTGTCACCATCGATATAGGTGATCTTCGACTCGCAAGAGGCGGTCGACATGAAACCAGGGTCGAATGTGAAGCGGCCGGTGGCGGTAAGACCGCGTACGTCAATAACGTCGGGACCTACGGTGCCGGTCAGAATGGGCAGCTCGACGGGGGCAGCGCCCTCGATGATCAACTGCGCTTTTTTGTCAGCCATATGGCCTCCTATTTATGCTTCAAATCATCAGACAGACCCCCCACGCAGGGCCCGCATCACTATAGTGAGATAAATCCTAAAGTCAATTTGCTTAAAGTCTTGCTACAGAAGGCTTTGAAGCCCTGTTTTTGTCGAATTTCCCTGCCATTTACGCCTTTTGTCCCGCTAATGCAATCCGCTATTAGGGGGAGGCCTGCGCGTTGTCATTAGTTGGCTAACTGTCTATACTCGCCGTCCGACCGCCAGTGGCTTTTGGGCCTGTTTTACTGGGGGGCGTCACTCCCTGGGTGGTGGGTACCTGACCAGTGCACTTCCCAACAACTTGCCCTGATTGTTAGGGGCTCTTCAGTGTGAAAAAAGCCGTGAAAAGCCAACGACCTGTAAACCTAGACCTAAGGACCATCAAACTCCCCATCACCGGCGTAACGTCATTTCTTCATCGCGTCTCCGGCATCATTCTCTTCCTGGGCCTTGCCATCATGCTTTACGCATTGAGCAAGTCGCTGGGTTCCGAGGAAGGTTTCGGCGAGGTGAAGGCATGCTTGACCAGCCCTCTGGCCAAGTTCGTTGTGTGGGGTCTCCTGTCCTCCTTGCTGTATCACCTGGTGGCGGGCATTCGTCACTTGATCATGGATGCGGGTGTCGGTGAGACGCTGGAAGGCGGACGACTGGGCTCGAAAATCATCATCGCCGTTTCCCTGGTGCTGATCGTTCTGGCAGGAGTTTGGATATGGTAACCAGCGTTACGAACCTCTCGCGTTCGGGCCTCTACGACTGGATGGCGCAACGCGTCTCCGCTGTCGTGCTCGCGGCTTATTTCATTTTCCTGATCGGATACGTGGTCGCGCACCCTGGCATCGACTATGCCCAGTGGCACGGCCTGTACTCCCATACTGCAATGCGCATCTTCAGCCTGCTGGCTCTGGTCGCTCTGGGCGCTCACGCCTGGGTCGGCATGTGGACCATCGCGACTGACTACCTGACGCCGATGGCGCTGGGCAAGTCTGCGACTGCTGTGCGTTTCCTGTTCCAGGCTGTTTGCGGCGTTGCGATGTTCGCTTACTTCGTCTGGGGTGTGCAGATTCTTTGGGGTATCTGATTCATGTCTAGCATAAATACACTTTCATTCGACGCCATCATCATTGGCGGCGGCGGCGCTGGCATGCGTGCAGCACTGCAACTGGCTGAAGGCGGCCACAAGACTGCCGTAGTCACCAAGGTGTTCCCGACCCGTTCCCACACCGTATCGGCCCAGGGTGGCATCACCTGCGCCATCGCTTCGGCAGATCCGAACGATGACTGGCGCTGGCACATGTACGATACCGTCAAGGGTTCCGACTACATCGGCGACCAGGACGCTATCGAATACATGTGTCAGGAAGGCCCGGCTGCGGTCTTCGAACTGGATCACATGGGTCTGCCGTTCTCGCGTACCGAAACCGGTCGTATCTATCAGCGTCCGTTCGGTGGTCAGTCCAAGGACTTCGGTAAGGGCGGTCAGGCTGCACGTACCTGCGCGGCATCCGACCGTACCGGTCACGCACTGCTGCACACCCTGTACCAGGGCAACCTGAAGGCAGGCACCACCTTCCTCAACGAGTACTACGCAGTTGATCTGGTGAAGAACCAGGACGGCGCATTCGTTGGTGTGATCGCGATCTGCATCGAAACCGGCGAAACCATGTACATCAAGGCCAAGGCCACTGTACTGGCAACCGGCGGCGCGGGCCGTATCTACTCGTCCACCACCAACGCCCTGATCAATACCGGTGACGGTATCGGCATGGCGCTGCGTGCCGGTGTGCCTGTGCAGGACATCGAAATGTGGCAGTTCCACCCGACCGGCATCGCCGGCGCCGGTGTACTGGTTACCGAAGGTTGCCGCGGTGAAGGCGGTTACCTGATCAACAAGCACGGCGAGCGTTTCATGGAGCGTTATGCTCCGAACGCGAAAGACCTTGCCGGTCGTGACGTGGTTGCCCGTTCGATGGTGAAAGAAATCATCGCCGGCAACGGTTGCGGTCCTAATGGCGACTACGTGATGTTGAAACTCGACCACCTGGGCGAGGAAGTGCTGCACAGCCGTCTGCCAGGCATCTGCGAACTGTCCAAGACCTTCGCTCACGTTGACCCGGTTGTCGCGCCAGTACCGGTAGTTCCAACCTGCCACTACATGATGGGCGGCGTTGCCACCAACATCCATGGCCAGGCGATGACCCAGGACGCCAACGGCGTTGACCAGATCATCCCGGGTCTGTTCGCGGTAGGCGAAGTGGCTTGCGTATCGGTTCACGGTGCCAATCGTCTGGGCGGCAACTCGCTGCTCGACCTGGTGGTATTCGGCCGCGCTGCCGGCTTGCACCTGGAAAAAGCCCTGACCGAAGGCGTTGAATACGCTGACGCGAGCAACACCGACATCGAAGCTGCCCTGAGCCGCCTGAACAGCCTCAACGAGCGCACTGAGGGCGAAGACGTCGCCAGCCTGCGCCGCGAGCTGCAAAGCTGCATGCAGAACTACTTCGGCGTGTTCCGCACCGGCGAGTACATGCAGAAAGGTATCGCGCAACTGGCTGATCTGCGTGGCCGTATCGCCAACGTCAAGATCAACGACAAGTCCCAGGGCTTCAACACCGCGCGTATCGAAGCGCTGGAGTTGCAGAACCTGCTGGAAGTCGCCGAAGCCACTGCCGTTGCTGCAGAGGTGCGCAAAGAGTCCCGCGGTGCTCACGCTCGCGAAGACTTCGAAGACCGTGACGACGAAAACTGGCTGTGCCACACCCTGTACTTCCCAGGCGAGAAGCGGGTTACCAAACGTGCAGTCAACTTTGCGCCGAAGACTGTACCGGCGTTTGAACCGAAAATTCGGACCTACTAAGGGTGGCTGCTATGTTGAAAGTCGAAGTTTATCGTTACAACCCCGACAGCGACTCGGCGCCTAAAACCCAGGTGTTCGACGTTGATACCGGTGGCAAGGACCTGATGGTTCTGGACGTACTGGCCCTGATCAAGGAACAGGACGAAGGTTTCTCCTATCGTCGCTCGTGCCGTGAAGGCGTGTGCGGTTCCGACGGCATGAACATCAACGGCAAGAACGGCCTGGCGTGCATCACGCCGCTGTCCGCCGTGGTCAAGAACAACAAGCTGGTGGTGCGTCCGCTGCCTGGTTTGCCAGTTATTCGTGACCTGGTCGTCGATATGAGCATCTTCTACAAGCAATACGAGAAGGTGAAGCCATATTTGCTGAACGACACTCCGGCTCCGGCCATCGAACGTCTGCAAACTCCGGAAGAGCGCGAAAAGCTCGATGGTCTGTACGAGTGCATCCTGTGCGCCTGCTGCTCGACTTCGTGCCCGTCCTTCTGGTGGAACCCGGACAAGTTCCTCGGTCCAGCTGCACTGCTGCAAGCCTACCGTTTCCTGGCTGACAGCCGTGACAACAAGACCGCCGAGCGTCTGGCTTCCCTGGACGATCCGTTCAGCGTATTCCGTTGCCGCGGGATCATGAACTGCGTGAACGTTTGCCCCAAGGGTCTGAACCCTACCAAGGCAATCGGCCATATCCGCAACATGCTCCTGCAAAGTGGCGTCTGATTCAGATTCAACTGTTGCACCGTAAACCGCTGTACCTGTAACTCCTGTGGCGCAGGCTCGAGCCGGCGCCACAGTATTAACTTGAGCGGTAGCTCACAAAGCTGCGGCTCTTATTTGACGTAATTGAGACCAGCAGGGGCATCCGGGCTGGTACCCGGACTATCTGCGTGATTCCTTTCAGCTTGATTTTTCGAGGCTGTGGGGCGTTTTCGCCGGTGGTGTCCCCTAACCGAGGGTGACCAAGCATGCAAGAAAGCGTGATGCAGCGCATGTGGAACAGTGCCCACCTTTCCGGTGGTAACGCTGCCTATGTGGAAGAGCTCTACGAGCTCTACCTGCACGACCCTAACGCTGTGCCAGAAGAGTGGCGCACCTACTTTCAGAAGCTGCCAGCTGACGGCAGTTCTGCCACCGATGTATCGCACTCGACGATTCGCGATCATTTCGTGTTGCTGGCGAAAAACCAGCGCCGCGCTCAACCGGTATCGGCCGCAAGCGTGAGCAGCGAACACGAGAAGAAGCAGGTCGAAGTCCTGCGTTTGATCCAGGCTTACCGTATGCGTGGCCATCAAGGCGCCAAGCTCGACCCGTTGGGTCTGTGGCAGCGTCCTGTGCCCGCCGACCTGTCGATCAACCACTACGGTTTGACCAACGCCGACCTGGACACGACTTTCCGCGCAGGTGACTTGTTCATCGGCAAAGAAGAGACCAGCCTACGCGAAATTCTCGAGGCGTTGCAGCAGACATATTGCCGCACCATCGGCGCCGAGTTCACCCACATCGTCGATTCCGAGCAGCGCAACTGGTTCATGCAGCGCCTCGAAAGCGTGCGTGGGCGTCCTGCGTTCTCCGCCGACATCCAGGCTCACCTGCTGGAGCGTGTCACCGCTGCCGAAGGCCTGGAAAAATACCTGGGCACCAAGTACCCGGGCACCAAGCGTTTCGGTCTGGAAGGCGGCGAAAGCCTGATCCCGATGCTCGACGAACTGATCCAGCGTTCCGGTTCCTACGGCACCAAGGAAGTCGTCATCGGCATGGCCCACCGTGGCCGTCTGAACGTGCTGGTGAACACCTTCGGCAAGAACCCGCGCGAGCTGTTCGACGAGTTCGAAGGCAAGAAGAAGGTCGAGCTGGGTTCCGGTGACGTCAAATACCACCAGGGCTTCTCGTCCAACGTCATGACCGCAGGCGGCGAAGTCCACCTGGCCATGGCGTTCAACCCGTCTCACCTGGAGATCGTTTCTCCGGTGGTCGAAGGTTCGGTTCGTGCCCGCCAGGATCGTCGCAACGACTCCGTTGGCGACAAGGTTCTGCCGATCTCCCTGCACGGTGATGCTGCCTTCGCAGGCCAGGGTGTGGTTCTGGAAACCTTCCAGATGTCCCAGACCCGCGGCTTCAAGACCGGCGGTACCGTACACATCGTCATCAACAACCAGGTCGGCTTCACCATCAGCAACCCGCTGGACGCGCGCTCTACCGAGTACGCCACCGACGTTGCCAAGATGATCCAGGCGCCGATTCTCCATGTGAATGGCGATGACCCTGAAGCCGTTGTTTTCGTGACCCAACTGGCCATCGACTACCGCATGCAGTTCAAGCGTGACGTGGTAATCGACCTGGTCTGCTACCGTCGTCGCGGCCACAACGAAGCTGACGAACCAAGCGGCACCCAGCCGTTGATGTACCAGCAGATCACCAAGCAGCGCACTACCCGTGAGTTGTATGCCGAGGCACTGGTGAACTCCGGCGCTCTGACTGCCGATGCCGCTCAGGCTCAGGTCGACGAGTACCGCAACGCCCTCGACAATGGCATGCACGTTGTGAAGAGCCTGGTCAAAGAGCCCAACAAGGAACTGTTCGTCGACTGGCGTCCATACCTGGGCCATGCCTGGACCGCGCGCCACGACACCAGCTTCGACCTCAAGACCCTCCAGGAACTGTCGGCCAAGCTGATGGAACTGCCGGAAGGCTTCGTGGTTCAGCGCCAGGTGCAGAAGATCTACGAAGACCGCCAGAAGATGCAAGCCGGTGGCCTGCCGATCAACTGGGGCTATGCCGAAACCATGGCATACGCGACGCTGGCCTTCGAAGGCCATCCGATCCGTATGACTGGCCAGGACATCGGTCGTGGTACGTTCTCGCACCGTCACGCCGTTCTGCACAACCAGAAGGATGCAAGCACTTATATCCCTCTGCAGAACCTGTATGCCGGTCAGCCACGTTTCGACCTGTACGACTCCTTCCTTTCGGAAGAAGCGGTACTGGCCTTCGAATACGGCTACTCGACGACCTCGCCAAACGCCCTGGTCATCTGGGAAGCCCAGTTCGGCGACTTCGCCAACGGCGCCCAGGTCGTGATCGACCAGTTCATCACCAGTGGCGAGCACAAGTGGGGCCGTCTGTGCGGTCTGACCATGCTGCTGCCGCACGGTTATGAAGGCCAGGGTCCGGAGCACTCCTCCGCACGTCTGGAGCGTTACCTGCAGCTGTGTGCCGAGCACAACATCCAGGTATGCGTGCCGACCACGCCGGCGCAGATCTACCATCTGCTGCGTCGCCAGGTGATCCGTCCGCTGCGCAAGCCGCTGGTTGTCCTGACTCCGAAGTCGTTGCTGCGTCACAAACTGGCAATCTCGACCCTGGAAGATCTGGCCCACGGTTCGTTCCAGACCGTCATCCCGGAAATCGACACCCTCGATGCCGCCAAGGTGACTCGCCTGGTTCTGTGCAGTGGCAAGGTTTACTACGACCTGCTGGAAAAACGTCGTGCCGAAGGCCGCGAAGATATCGCCATCGTGCGTATCGAGCAGCTGTATCCGTTCCCGGAAGACGACCTGATGGAAGCCATCGCTCCGTACGGCAACCTGACCAATGTGGTCTGGTGTCAGGAAGAGCCGATGAACCAGGGCGCCTGGTACAGCAGTCAGCATCACCTGCGTCGCAGCATTGGCAACCACAACCGCAACCTCGTTCTCGAGTACGCCGGTCGTGATGCTTCTGCAGCACCCGCTTGTGGTTATGCATCGATGCACGCCGAGCAGCAGGAAAAACTGCTGCAAGATGCCTTCACTGTTTAACGCCTTCGCGCATTAGAAACCGAATTAAGGAATTACAGATAATGGCTATCGAGATCAAAGCCCCCTCTTTCCCGGAATCCGTTGCCGACGGCACCATTTCCACCTGGCACAAAAAGCCGGGCGAGGCGGTCAAGCGTGATGAACTGCTGGTCGACATCGAGACCGACAAGGTTGTCCTGGAAGTACTGGCCGAAGCTGACGGCGTACTGGCATCGATCGTAAAAGGCGAGGGCGAGACCGTCCTGTCCAACGAACTGATCGCTACCCTGGACGCTGGTGGCACCGCATCGGCTGCTCCTGCTGCCGCCGCCGCTGCTCCAGCTGCTGCACCGGCGCAAGCTGCTGCCGCACCTGCCGCTGCTGACGACGACGCAGTTGCTGCTCCTGCTGCCCGCAAACTGGCTGAAGAAAACGGCATCAACCTGGCCAGCGTCAAGGGCACGGGTAAAGATGGCCGCGTGACCAAGGAAGACGTAGTCGCTGCCGTTGAAGCGAAGAAATCCGCTCCAGCTGCTGCGCCTGCCGCCAAGCCTGCCGCTGCCGGCGCTGCTGCTCCTGTGTTCGCCGCTGGCGACCGCACCGAGAAGCGCGTACCGATGACCCGCGTTCGCGCCACCGTGGCCAAGCGCCTGGTTGAAGCTCAGTCGAACATGGCGATGCTGACCACGTTCAACGAAGTCGACATGACCGAAGTCATGGCTCTGCGTTCGAAGTACAAGGATCTGTTCGAGAAGTCCCACAACGGCGTACGCCTGGGCTTCATGTCGTTCTTCGTCAAGGCTGCAACCGAAGCGCTGAAACGCTTCCCTGCGGTCAACGCCTCGATCGACGGTGCCGACATCGTCTACCACGGCTACGCCGACGTTGGCGTTGCGGTTTCCAGCGACCGTGGCCTGGTGGTTCCGGTCCTGCGCAACGCTGAGCAGATGAGCCTGGCTGAAATCGAAGGCGGCATCGCTGCCTACGGCAAGAAAGCCCGTGACGGCAAGCTGTCCATCGACGAGATGACTGGCGGTACCTTCACCATCACCAACGGTGGTACTTTCGGCTCGATGATGTCGACTCCGATCGTCAACCCGCCGCAAGCGGCCATCCTGGGCATGCACAACATTCTGCAGCGTCCTATGGCGATCAACGGTCAGGTTGTTATCCGTCCGATGATGTATCTGGCTCTGTCCTACGATCACCGTCTGATCGATGGCAAAGAAGCCGTGACCTTCCTGGTTACCATCAAGAACCTGCTGGAAGATCCGGCTCGTCTGCTGCTGGATATCTGATGAGGCAGCCCCGAGCTGCGAGCGACGAGCTTCAAGATAGAAGCGGTTCGCTCGCTGCCCGGGGCCTGTACGTTGCACTCAATGAAATGGTCGCATGCCGAATCCGCAGGACACCGCGGACCGGCTTGCAGCTCGCAGCTTGAAGCTCGCAGCTAAAGAGGAACTCTTTTTTATGTCCCAGAAATTCGACGTAGTAGTGATTGGCGCTGGCCCTGGCGGTTATGTCGCCGCGATCAAGGCTGCACAACTTGGTCTGACGACTGCCTGCATCGAGAAGTATCAGGACAAGGAGGGCAAGCTGGCCCTGGGCGGTACTTGCCTGAACGTCGGTTGCATTCCATCCAAGGCGCTGCTGGACAGCTCCTGGAAGTTCTACGAAGCCAAGAACGGCTTCGCAGTACACGGTATCTCCACTTCCGAAGTGAAGATGGACGTGGCCGCGATGGTTGGCCGCAAGTCCCAGATCGTCAAGGGCCTGACCGGCGGCGTTGCCAGCCTGTTCAAGGCTAACGGCGTCACTTCCCTGCAAGGCCACGGCAAACTGCTGGCCGGCAAGAAAGTCGAGCTGACCAAGCCTGACGGCACCACCGAAGTCATCGAAGCCGACAACATCATCCTGGCTTCCGGCTCGCGTCCGATCGACATTCCACCGGCTCCGGTCGACCAGAACGTCATCGTCGACTCCACCGGCGCCCTGGAATTCCAGGCCGTGCCTGAGCGTCTGGGCGTTATCGGTGCTGGCGTTATTGGCCTGGAACTGGGTTCGGTATGGTCGCGTCTGGGTTCCAAGGTGACTGTTCTGGAAGCCCTGGAGAAGTTCCTGCCAGCCGCTGACGAAGCCGTTGCCAAGGAAGCTCAGAAGACTTTCACCAAGCAGGGTCTGGACATCAAGCTGGGCGCTCGCGTCACTGGCTCGAAAGTCAACGGCAATGAAGTTGTCGTCAACTACACCGACAAAGACGGTGAGCAGAACATCACGTTTGACCGCCTGATCGTTGCGGTAGGCCGTCGTCCTGTGACCACCGATCTGCTGGCTGCCGATAGCGGCGTCGATATCGACGAGCGCGGTTTCATCTTCGTCAACGATCAGTGCGAGACCAGCGTTCCTGGTGTCTACGCGATCGGTGACGTGGTCCGTGGTCTGATGCTGGCACACAAAGCTTCGGAAGAAGGCATCATGGTGGTTGAGCGCATCAAGGGTCACAAGACCCAGATGAACTACGACCTGATCCCATCGGTTATCTACACTCACCCGGAAATCGCGTGGGTTGGTAAAACCGAGCAGACCTTGAAGGCCGAAGGCGTTGAAGTTAACGTCGGCAGCTTCCCGTTCGCGGCCAGTGGCCGTGCAATGGCAGCCAACGACACTGGCGGTTTCGTCAAGGTCATCGCTGACGCCAAGACAGACCGTGTACTGGGTGTACACGTCATTGGTCCAGGCGCTGCAGAGCTGGTTCAGCAGGGCGCGATCGGCATGGAGTTCGGCACCAGTGCCGAAGACATCGGCATGATGGTCTTCTCCCACCCGACGCTGTCCGAAGCGCTGCACGAAGCAGCCCTGGCTGTGAATGGCGGTGCCATCCACATCCAGAACAAGAAAAAACGCTAAGAAAGAAAACCACGACGGACTGCCCGTCGTGAGCCTTGCGAGCAAGACTCACCGCGGAAGGTCCGTTGGACTCGACCTCCCGGTGACTGCAGGAATCTTCCTGCAATCATCGGGACAAGCGGTCACAGGTGGTGCGGCACCCACGATGTGCAGCACCGAATGCGCAGTACCTAACGAAGACGGTAATAAGCATGAATCTCCACGAGTATCAGGGTAAGCAGCTGTTTGCTGAATACGGCCTGCCAGTTTCCAAAGGCTACGCAGTCGACACCCCGGAAGCAGCAGCAGAAGCTTGCGACAAAATCGGCGGCAGCGAGTGGGTTGTCAAAGCCCAGGTTCACGCTGGTGGCCGCGGTAAAGCGGGCGGCGTGAAGCTGGTTCGCAGCAAAGAAGACGCAGCAGCGTTCGCTTCGCAGTGGCTGGGCAAGCGTCTGGTCACTTACCAGACTGACGCCAATGGTCAGCCAGTCACCAAGATCCTGGTTGAATCCTGCACCGACATCGCCAAAGAGCTGTATCTGGGCGCTGTTGTGGATCGTTCCAGCCGTCGTATCGTGTTCATGGCTTCCACCGAAGGTGGCGTGGACATCGAGAAGATCGCTCACGACACTCCTGAGAAGATTCTCAAGGCCACTATCGATCCATTGGTTGGCGCTCAGCCATTCCAGGGTCGCGACCTGGCGTTCCAACTGGGTCTGGAAGGCAAGCAAGTTGCCCAGTTCGCCAAGATCTTCGTTGGTCTGGCCAAACTGTTCCAGGATCACGATCTGGCCCTGCTGGAAGTGAACCCGCTGGTGATCAAGGCTGACGGCGATCTGCATTGCCTCGACGCCAAGATCAACATCGACGCCAACGCCATGTACCGTCAGCCTAAGCTGAAGACTTTCCACGATCCGTCGCAGGACGATCCGCGCGAAGCGCACGCTGCCAAGTTCGAACTGAACTACGTAGCCCTGGAAGGTAACATCGGTTGCATGGTCAACGGTGCTGGCCTGGCCATGGGTACCATGGACATCGTCAACCTGCATGGCGGCAAACCAGCCAACTTCCTCGACGTGGGCGGCGGTGCTACCAAAGAACGCGTTACCGAAGCGTTCAAGATCATTCTGTCCGACACCAACGTCGCTGCAGTACTGGTCAACATCTTCGGCGGTATCGTTCGTTGCGACATGATTGCCGAAGGCATCATCGGCGCAGTGAAAGAAGTCGGCGTGAAAATCCCGGTTGTTGTTCGCCTTGAAGGCAACAACGCTGAACTGGGCGCTAAAGTACTGGCAGAAAGCGGCTTGAACATCATCGCTGCTACCAGCCTGACCGACGCTGCTCAACAAGTCGTCAAAGCTGCGGAGGGCAAATAATGAGCGTCCTGATCAATAAAGACACCAAAGTTATCTGCCAGGGCTTCACCGGTTCGCAGGGTACTTTCCACTCCGAACAAGCCATTGCCTACGGCACCAAAATGGTTGGCGGCGTGACGCCAGGCAAGGGTGGCACCACTCACCTGAACCTGCCTGTGTTCAACACCGTTCGTGAAGCGGTAGAGCAAACTGGCGCTACCGCCAGCGTGATCTACGTTCCGGCTCCTTTCTGCAAAGATTCGATCCTGGAAGCTGCCTTCGGCGGTATCAAACTGATCGTTTGCATCACCGAAGGTATCCCTACCCTCGACATGCTGGATGCCAAGGTCAAGTGCGACGAGCTGGGTGTTACCCTGATCGGCCCTAACTGCCCAGGCGTCATCACTCCGGGCGAGTGCAAGATCGGCATCATGCCAGGTCACATTCACTTGCCAGGCAAGGTCGGTATCGTGTCGCGTTCCGGCACCCTGACCTACGAAGCTGTCAAGCAGACGACTGACGCCGGTTTCGGTCAGTCGACTTGCGTCGGCATCGGCGGTGACCCGATCCCGGGCTCGAGCTTCATCGACATCCTGAAACTGTTCCAGGAAGACCCGAAGACCGAAGCGATCGTCATGATCGGTGAGATCGGCGGTTCGGCTGAAGAAGAAGCGGCTGCCTACATCAAGGCACACGTGACCAAGCCAGTCGTTTCTTACATCGCTGGTGTGACTGCCCCTGCGGGCAAGCGCATGGGCCATGCGGGCGCAATCATCTCCGGCGGCAAAGGCACTGCAGACGAGAAATTCGCTGCTCTGCAAGACGCTGGCGTGAAAACCGTGCGTTCCCTGGCAGATATCGGCAAAGCCCTGGCTGAGCTGACCGGTTGGGCTGTCAAGTAAGCTTCGGCTGACTGACTCGCAACCAGCAAAGGCCACCTTCGGGTGGCCTTTGTGCGTTCTGGGCCTTGAAATGCAGCCTTTCTGTGGGACCGGCTTTAGCCGGGAAGGGGCCGGGACAGGCTGGGCATTTTCCTGATCTGGCGCGATGCCTTCTCGGCTAAAGCTGGTCCCACAGGGGGTCTGTGTGCTCAGCGCCGAGATGCCGGAAAATCTCTCGCTCGTCGCCATAAAAGCGTGCGTTCATCGCCTGGAATGCCCTGTATCAGTGCAATAAATTGCCGAATTGGTTAGGCTAGCCGCCATTTTGTGCCTACCGGCCCTCACAAGGGGTCGTTGCACAGGCCGGGCTTGTCCTAAAAGGACAGGCAACATTTCCCTTACCCATTGGGAAATCGCTCTCTAATTCCGATTTGGCAGTGTGGTTTTCTCGATGAAAGTGTTGAAAGGTCAGGACATCCTGGCACTTGGTTTTATGACGTTTGCCCTGTTCGTAGGGGCTGGCAATATCATCTTCCCCCCCATTGTCGGCTTGCAGGCCGGGCCCCACGTATGGATGGCGGCCTTGGGCTTTCTGGTCACGGCCGTAGGTCTGCCGGTGATCACCGTGGTCGCCCTAGCCAAGGTCGGTGGCGCCATGGACAGCCTGAGCAGCCCCATTGGCAAGGTCGCCGGTGGCATTCTCGCCGCAGTCTGCTATCTGGCAGTAGGGCCGCTGTTCGCCACACCGCGTACGGCGACGGTATCCTTTGAGGTGGGCCTGGCGCCTCTGACCGGCGAAAGTCCCCTGGCGCTGTTCATCTATAGTGCGGTGTATTTCCTGCTGGTGTTCTGGATTTCCCTCTACCCCGGTCGCCTGCTGGACACGGTAGGGCGTTTCCTTGCGCCGCTGAAGATTATTGCCCTGGCGGTGCTTGGCATTGCCGCCTTTGCCTTGCCGGCGGGCGAGATCGGCGTCGCAGAGTCTGCCTACGTCGCCTCTCCTTTCTCCCAGGGCTTTATCAATGGCTATCTGACCATGGACACCTTGGGTGCCCTGGTCTTTGGCATTGTCATCGTCAATGCCATCCGTTCCCGTGGTGTCGAGTCGCCCCGGCTGATCACCCGTTACGCGATCATTGCCGGGTTGATTGCCGGTCTTGGCCTGGCGCTGGTCTATATCAGCCTGTTCCGCCTGGGTTCCGGCAGTCATGCCGTGGCAGCGGGGGCGAGCAACGGTGCCGCTGTGCTGCACGTCTATGTGCAACACACCTTCGGTTCGTTGGGCAGCGGTTTTCTCGCGGTGCTGATTTCCCTGGCCTGCCTGGTTACGGCAGTGGGCCTGACCTGTGCCTGTGCCGAGTATTTCAGCCGCGTGCTGCCGCTGTCCTACAAGACCCTGGTGATTCTGTTGGCGGCGTTCTCGCTGCTGGTCTCGAATCTGGGTCTGACCAAGCTGATCCAGTTCTCCATCCCGGTGCTGACGGCCATCTACCCGCCGTGCATCGTTCTGGTGGCCTTGAGCTTCTGTAAGGGTTTCTGGCATTCCCAGGGGCGCATCGTCGCACCGGTGATGCTGGTGTCGTTGCTGTTCGGGATCATCGATGCGCTGAAGGGTGCGGGGCTTGGCGAGCATCTGCCGCAAGTCGTTGCGCACTTGCCGCTGAGTGATCAGGGCCTGGCGTGGCTGGTGCCGGCGTGCTTTACCCTGGTCGTGGCATTTGTGTGTGACCGGCTGTTAGGCAAGCGTCGCGAAGTATTGGCTTAGTCTGCCTGCTTAACTAACAAGGCCCGCGAATAGCGGGCCTTGTTGTTTGAATACTGCTTGGCCTGTTGAAGGCTAGTTGCTGGTTTTCGGGGCTTGGCCCTGGGCTTCCTGCGCGCGCTGTTGCGCGGCTTCAGCGTTCTTTTGCGCAGCTTCCTGACTTTCCTTGGCCGCGTCGTTTACCTTGTCCTGTGCTTTCTGCATGGACTCCTGCGACTGCTGTGCAGCATCATTGGCTTTTTTCTGGGTGTCGTCGGATTTCTTGTCGCACGCGGCAAGACCCAGGGTGGCAGACAGGATCAAGGCATAAGCTAAAGTGTTACGCATGGGGTGTTTCTCCTTATTGAGTAGCTACGTGCCTTTCGAGCCTCGTCTTTTTAATTAAGTTCAACCGGATGTTCATCGCCCGCAATTAACTGTTTCAGCCGCGTTACGGCGCAAACAATAGAAAGCATGTAGTGAATATGTATCGCGACGCGTCCGGACAATACCCGCGAAGTGCCACAAGGCCCGCGCGAACCACGATCCGGCAAATCTACTTTTTCCTGCTCTTGAAATCTCCTGCCCAGCCCCCACCTTGTTGTCATCCCGCCGTTCGGCAAAGGCAGACGCCGTTGTCGTATGACTTACACCATCCAATTGGAGTTTGATGACCATGAGTGTGGAAACTCAAAAGGAAACCCTGGGCTTCCAGACCGAGGTAAAGCAGCTGCTGCACCTCATGATCCATTCGCTGTATTCCAACAAGGAAATCTTCCTTCGCGAATTGATCTCGAACGCCTCTGACGCCGTCGATAAACTGCGCTTCGAAGCCCTGGCCAAGCCAGAATTGCTCGAAGGCGGCGCCGAGCTGAAAATCCGTGTGACCTTCGACAAGGATGCGAAAACCGTCACCCTCGAAGACAACGGCATCGGCATGAACCGCGACGATGTGATTACCCATCTGGGTACCATCGCCAAATCCGGCACTGCCGATTTCATGAAGAACCTGTCCGGTGATCAGAAGAAAGATTCGCACCTGATCGGCCAGTTCGGTGTGGGCTTCTACTCCGCTTTCATCGTTGCCGACCGCGTTGACGTGTACAGCCGTCGTGCCGGCTCCCCGGCCAGCGAAGGCGTGCATTGGTCCTCCAAGGGCGAGGGCGACTTTGAAGTGGCCAACGTCGAGAAGGCCGAGCGCGGCACCCGTATCGTCCTGCACTTGAAAAGTGGCGAAGACGAGTTCGCTGACGGCTACCGCCTGCGCAACGTCATCAAGAAGTACTCCGACCATATCGCCCTGCCGATCGAGCTGCCTAAAGAACAGGCCGCTGCCGAAGGCGAGGCTGCCCCGGAACTGGAGTGGGAAACCGTCAACCGCGCCAGCGCGCTGTGGACCCGACCACGCACCGAGGTCAAGGACGAGGAATACCAGGAGTTCTACAAGCACGTCGGCCACGACTACGAGAACCCGCTGAGCTGGAGCCACAACAAGGTCGAAGGCAAGCTGGAATACACCTCGCTGCTTTACGTGCCGGCCCGCGCGCCGTTCGACCTGTACCAGCGTGAAGCCCCGCGTGGCCTGAAGCTGTACGTGCAGCGCGTGTTCGTCATGGACCAGGCCGAGTCGTTCCTGCCGCTGTACCTGCGCTTCATCAAGGGCGTGGTCGACTCCAATGACCTGTCTCTGAACGTCTCCCGGGAAATCCTGCAGAAGGACCCGATCATCGATTCGATGAAGACGGCCCTGACCAAGCGCGTGCTGGACATGCTGGAAAAACTGGCGAAGAACGAGCCTGAGCAATACAAGGGCTTCTGGAAGAACTTCGGCCAGGTCATGAAAGAAGGCCCGGCCGAAGATTTCGCCAACAAGGAAAAAATCGCCGGTCTGCTGCGCTTTGCCTCAACCAACGAGGAGGGCGGCGAGCAGGTGGTGGCCCTGGCCGACTACCTGGCCCGCGCCAAGGAAGGTCAGGACAAGATCTACTACCTGACCGGCGAAACCTACGCCCAGGTCAAGAACAGCCCGCACCTGGAAGTCTTCCGCAAGAAAGGCATCGAAGTGCTGCTGCTGACCGACCGTATCGATGAATGGCTGATGAGCTACCTCAGCGATTTTGACGGCAAGGGCTTTGTTGATGTTGCGCGCGGTGATCTGGACTTGGGCAAGCTGGACTCGGAAGAGGACAAGAAGGCTCAGGAAGAAGTCGCCAAGGACAAGGAAGGTCTGGTCGAGCGCCTGAAAACCGCCTTGGGCGATGCTGTCGCCGAAGTGCGCGTTTCCCATCGCCTGACCGACTCGCCAGCGATCCTGGCCATCGGCGAAGCGGATCTGGGCCTGCAAATGCGCCAGATCCTCGAAGCCAGCGGGCAGAAAGTGCCGGATTCCAAGCCGATTTTCGAGTTCAACCCGGCTCACCCACTGATCGGCAAGCTGGACGCCGAGCAGAACGAAGAGCGTTTTGGCGACCTGTCCCACATCCTGTTCGATCAGGCGGCCCTGGCCGCAGGCGACAGTTTGAAGGATCCGGCCGCATACGTGCGCCGTTTGAACAAGCTTTTGGTCGAATTGTCGGTTTAAATCGATGCTCTGAACAAAACCCGCTTCGGCGGGTTTTGTTTGTTTAGCCTTTGTCTTTCTTAATCAATGAGTCAGGAGTCAGCAATGAGCAACGTTACTGTACGTTCCGTGGTTTACCAGATCGATGGCCAGCCGTATGAAAGCCGTCTGGTGTTTGATTCTGCCGACACCACTTCGTCGCGCCCCGGGCTGTTGATGGCCCCGAACTGGATGGGTGTCAGTGAAGGCGCGGAGAAGATCGCCAAAAAGGTCGCGGAGCAGGGTTATGTGGTGCTGTTGGCCGACCTGTACGGGCAAAGCGTACGTCCGTCCAACAACGACGAGGCCGCTGCGGCGATGATGCCGTTGAAGAATGATCGTCAACTGTTGAACGTGCGTACCAAGGCGGCCCTGGCCCAGCTCGTGGCGCAAACCGACGTTGCCGTGGATGCTGACAAGATCGCCGTATTTGGCTTCTGCTTCGGTGGCTGCTGTGCTCTGGAACTGGCCCGTACAGGTGCCAATCTCAAGGCGGCGATCTCTTTCCACGGCACTCTGGACACACCAAACCCGAGCGATGCCAATAACATCAAGGGTAAGGTCCTGGTCTTGCACGGCGCTTCCGACCCGTTGGTGCCGAAAGAGCAACTGCCGGCGTTCGAAGAAGAGATGAACGCCGCGGGTGTGGACTGGCAACTGCTCAGCTACGGCGGCGCATTCCACTCTTTCACCGACCCGCATGCCAATGTTCCGGGCATGATGATGTACGACGAGAAAGTCGCTACCCGAGCATTCAAGTCCATGCATAACTTGCTGGATGAAGTGTTCAAGGGTTGATTTAAGCTGGCCCGGCCTCAGGGCTGGGCCCGTTGGAGCGAGGCTTGCCCGCGAAGAGGCCGGTGTACCCGACACATATTTGATATCTGATCCATCGCCTTCGCGGGCAAGACTCGCTCCAACGCGTCCGAAAATCCGTCTGAATCAGCGTTTACCCGGCAACTCAATCCTGCCAATTTCCCCCGGCACGGTCGGCCAATCGCCCGCTGCCCAGCGTTGCCGTGCCTGGTCGATCAGGGTCGGGTCGCTGGCAACGAAATTCCAGTTCATCCGCCTTGCCCCGTCCAGGGCTTCTCCGCCGATCAATACCGCGTGGCATTCACTGTCGGCGCTGAGGATCGCTTCCTGGCCGCTGTCCAGCACGATCAGGCTGCGGGGTTCTACCGGTTGACCATCGAGGGTGGCTTCGCCTTCCAGGACGTACAGCGCGCGCTCGGCGTGCTCTGTGGGGATCAGCAGGGTGGTGGCGGTCTGCAGGTGCAATTCGGCATACAGCGTGCCTGAGAGCACCGGCACGGGGGAGGTCAGGCAGAAGCCGCTGCCGGCGATCATGCGGATGCGGATACCCAGGTTGTCACTGGTCGGCAGGCTGGCTGCCGGGTGATGGCTGTAGTGCCCAGGTCCTTGCTCGTGGTCCTTGGGCGAAGCCAGCCAGATCTGCAGGCCGTGCATGCGTGAGCCTTTGGCTACCAGGTCTGCGGGCGTACGTTCGACGTGGGCGATGGCGCTGCCCGCAGTCATCCAGCTCACTTCGCCGGGCAGTACCCGCTGATCGCTGCCGAGGCTGTCCTTGTGCAGCAACTCGCCTTCGAACAGATAGGTCAGGGTCGACAGGCCGATATGCGGGTGCTGGCGGATATCCATGCCGCTGCCTGCCGGGTAGTCGGTTTCCAGCATATGGTCGAAGAACACGAAGGGGCCGACGCTGCGGCACTGTGCTGACGGCAACGGGCGCAGGATCGGCTGGCCTTCGACGTCTTCGGCGCGGGGTTTGATGATCAGCATGCTCGGCTCCCTGGTCAGGCCAGCTGGGTCTGGATGGTGATTTCGGCGGTGGTCATCAGTTTATGCACCGGGCAGCGGTCAGCGATACGGTGCAGCAGGGTGCGCTGCTCTTCAGTGAGATCGCCTTCCAGCGTCAGTTCGACGTTGAGGCTGTATTTGCCTTTGCGCTCTTCGCTGTCGTCATGGCTGACCGCGACGCGAATGCCCGTGAGGGGGATGTCGTGTTGCCTGGCGTAGAGCTTGACGGTCAGGGCCTTGCAGGAGCCCAGTGCTGCATCGAAATAATCATGGGGCGAGGGCGCCGAATCTTCGCCGCCCAGAGAGACCGGCAGGTCGGTGGCGAGGGTGTGGCGCTCGTTGATGTCGACGCTGTGGCGAAAGCCTTCGCTGGAGGTACTGCTGACGATGACGGACATGGGGGCCTCTGGGGTTGCGCAATTATTCGAAATGAAATGAGTCTTTGTGGCTGGTGTGTACCATGTGGGAGCCGGCTTGCTGGCGATGGCGTCGGACCAGGCACTGACATCTTTGCGAGCGCTTCGCACTCGATCGCCAGCAAGCCGGCTCCCACAAAGTCCCATCTTGAACCGCTGTGCTATTTCCTGCAGGCACAAAAAAGGCGCCTGTTGGGCGCCTTGATTGTAGTGCTGCGACGGCAATTACTTACCGGTGCGATTATTTACCAGACCAGCGCTTCATGATCAACGTGGCGTTGGTGCCGCCGAAGCCGAAGCTGTTGCTCATGACCTGATCGATCTTCGCATCTTCGCGAGTCTTGGTCAGGATCGGCATGTCAGCCACTTCCGGGTCCAGCTCGTCGATGTTGGCCGAGCCAGCCATGAAGTTGCCTTCCATCATCAGCATGCAGTAGATCGCTTCGTGAACGCCTGCGGCGCCCAGGGAGTGACCGGACAGGCTCTTGGTCGAACTGATGGCCGGAGCGTTGGCGCCGAAGACTTCACGCACACCTTTCATTTCCGCGACGTCGCCGACCGGGGTCGAGGTGCCGTGGGTATTCAGGTAGTCGATCGGGCCTTCGGTGGTAGCCATGGCCATCTGCATGCAGCGGATGGCGCCTTCGCCGCTCGGCGCAACCATGTCGTAGCCGTCGGAAGTCGCGCCGTAGCCGACAATTTCCGCGTAGATCTTGGCGCCGCGGGCCAGAGCGTGTTCCAGCTCCTCGACCACCACCATGCCGCCGCCACCAGCGATGACGAAACCGTCACGCTTGGCGTCGTAGGCGCGGGAGGCTTTTTCCGGCGTTTCGTTGTACTGGGTCGACAGGGCGCCCATGGCATCGAACAGGAACGACTGGCTCCAGTGCTCTTCTTCACCGCCGCCGGCGAAGACGATGTCCTGCTTGCCCAGCTGGATCTGTTCCATGGCGTTGCCGATGCAATGCGCGCTGGTGGCACAGGCCGAAGCGATGGAGTAGTTCAGGCCCTTGATCTTGAACGGGGTGGCCAGGCAGGCGGAAACCGTGCTGCTCATGGTCCGGGTGACGCGGTACGGGCCGACACGCTTGACGCCTTTTTCGCGCAGGATATCCAGCGCTTCCATCTGGTTCAGGGTCGATGCGCCACCGCTGCCGGCGATCAGGCCGGTGCGCGGGTTGGATACCTGCTCTTCGGTCAGGCCGGAGTCAGTGATGGCGTCTTTCATGGCCAGGTAGGCGTAGGCCGCTGCGTGGCCGACGAAGCGATAGATCTTGCGATCGATCAGCTCTTCGAGGTTGAGGTCGATGGAGCCGGAAACCTGGCTGCGCAGACCCATTTCGGCATATTCCGGATTGAAACGGATGCCAGGGCGGCTTGCACGCAGGTTGGCGGAGACGGTGTCTTTGTCATTGCCCAAGCAGGAAACAATGCCCAGACCAGTGATAACGACGCGGCGCATGCGAATACCCTTAGAAATTTTCAGTGGAAGTGAACACGCCGACCCGAAGGCCTTCGGCAGTGTAGATCTCGCGGCCATCAACGCTCACCGAACCATCGGCAATGGCCAGGTTCAGCTTGCCGCGCAGAACGCGCTTGATGTGAATGTTATAGGTGACTTTCTTGGCGGTCGGCAGGACCTGGCCAAAGAATTTCACTTCGCCCGAACCCAGGGCGCGGCCGCGGCCCGGCAGACCCTGCCAGCCGAGGAAGAAACCGACCAGCTGCCACATGGCATCAAGGCCCAGGCAGCCCGGCATGACCGGGTCGCCCTCGAAGTGGCAGGCGAAGAACCACAGGTCCGGGGTGATATCCAGCTCGGCGACCAATTCACCTTTGCCGAACTTGCCGCCTTCTTCGCTGATGTGGGTGATGCGATCGACCATCAGCATGTTGGGGGCGGGCAGTTGCGCGTTACCTGGGCCGAAAAGCTCGCCGCGACTGCAACTCAGCAATTCTTCCCGGGTAAAGGCGTTTTGTTTGGTCATGCGAGCTCCTCAATAGTCATGTGCGGCAGGGAGGGGGTCATGTGCCCGGCCTCCGGTCCTTGCGTGCTTCAATCGCAGGGACTTGGCGATCAGCCTACCCATAGACTATTGCGTTGTAGTGAAAGTCACAGCACAGGGAAAATGAAAGTACACCTGTGCACTGAAATTTGTCGTCCAGCAGATGGCTGGGGTCGATCCGGTTGCCAAGACTGCCGCAATTTATCATTTATCGCCAGTCGCAGATGCTTCAAAGGCAAGCCAACGCTGTAAAACCTGCTGCAAATCACTGCGTTTGAAGGGTTTGGCCAAATAATCATTCATGCCCGCCTGTAAACAGGCGTCGCGGTCGCCGTACAGGGCATTGGCGGTCAGGGCAATGATTGGCAGGTTCGCCAGGTGCGCATGCTGGCGGATCAGGCGCGTGGCCTGATAACCATCCATGACCGGCAGTCGGCAATCCATCAGTACCGCAGCGTATTCGCCTGCTTCGACCATGCCGACGGCCTCGGCGCCATCGCCTGCGACACTGACTTCCAGACCCAGGCTGCGCAGCATGGCTTCGATTACCGTGCGGTTGACCGGATTGTCCTCGACCAGCAGCACATGTGAGCTGCGCTGGGTTTCATAAGAGCCGCTGACGGTCACGCCAAGTACATTGGGCGGGCGCTGCACCAGGGTCAGGGGAATGTCCAGGGTGAATACCGAACCCAAGCGCTCTTCGCTCTGGGCGCGCAAGGTTCCGCCCATGCGCTCGGCCAGGGTACGGGCGATGGGCAGGCCCAGGCCGGTGCCGCCATAGCGCCGGGAGATCGAGCTGTCGGCCTGCTGGAACGCATTGAACATCGATTCCAGTCGCTGCGGGGGAATGCCGATGCCGGTGTCGCGCACGGTGCAGATGAGGGTGATCTGATCGTCGGCGTTGCGACACCAGTTGGCATGGATGCGTACGCTGCCGACTTCGGTAAATTTCAAGGCGTTGCCGACCAGATTGACCAGAATTTGCCGGATGCGCGTCGGATCACCCTGCACGGTGAAGGCTTCCAGACCTGGCTGTATATGCACCGCCAGAGTCAGCCCGCGTTGTTGGGCGTCATGGTGAAAGGCCTGGGTCGTGGTGTTGATTAATTCCACCAGATTGAAGACGATCCTTTCCATTTCCATGGCATTGCGCTCGATTCGCGAGAAGTCGAGGATGTCGTTGATTACCCGCAGCAGGTGTTCCGTGGATTCGGTAGCCAGGGCGGCATATTCGCTCTGCTCATCGGTCATTTTCGTGGTTTCGAGCAACTGCAGCATGCCCAGTACGCCGTTCATGGGCGTACGCAGCTCGTGGCTCATCATGGCCAGGAAGTCGGACTTTGCCGTGTTGGCACGTTCGGCCTCTTCACGCGTGCGGATCAACTGATCGATGGCGCGTTGCTGTTCTTGACTGGCGCCCTCCAGATCCCGCGCCAGATTGTTGATATGCCGGGCCAGATCACCCAGTTCGGCGTCCTCTGGCACGGGCAGGGGGGTTGTATAGTCGCCTTGCTGAATGGCCTTGACCGCTTCGCCCATATCGCTGATCGGTTGCGACAGGCTCAAAGCCAGGCGCCGCGCCAGGATATAGGTAAAGAGCAGGGCGAACAGCGCGAGGATCCCGGCTTTGAACAGGATTTCCTGCTGGCGCTGGCTGAAGGCGTCGTTGGACATGCCCACCAGGACTCGGCCCAGATAATCCCCTGCGGGCAAACCGGCGGTTTCGTCTGAACCCGCGTTGCTGAGGAAGTCTTTGCCGAGCTTGATCCGTTGCGAGCGGATCGGCGCCTGGAAGACTTCCACCTGCTTGGGATTGCTGCCATCGACGCTCGGCTGTTCGACGTACACCAGCACGTTATTGGCCCGGTCCTGAATTTCCAGGAAACGCACATGGGGAGTGGACAGGGTGGCGCGCATCAGGCTGTTGAGCACTTCATCGTTGCCGACGATCACGCCATATTCCGACGCAGGGGCCAGTTGGTTGGCGATCAATTGACCTGTGTGATTGAGCTCCTGGCGCAGGTCCTGGATGCGCACGAAGGTAAAGAAACTGATCAGCAACAGGGTCAGCAACAGCGCCGGGCCGAGGCTGATGATTTGCGTGCGGGTATTGATGTCCCGGCCTCGCTGCAAAGTCATGGGCGACGCTCTCCTTCAGCCAGGCTGGCTGCCAGGGCGGCCTCGTTGATCGGCGCCAGGCCCAGGGAGCGTGCCACCTGGGGATTGCTCATGACTTTGAAATGCGCGGGGTAGAGCGCCTTGGGCCAGCGCTCGGGCGCTTGTTCGAGAAGGTCGCTCAGTGTGTCGATCCAGTCCGCCTGGTCGCTGTAGGTGCTGGCGAGGCTACCCGCCTTGACGAAACCGCTTGTTGGGCCGATCAGGGCCTGTTGATCGGCATAGCTGCTGAGCAATAGGTTCTTGACTGTTAGCGGGTTGTACAGTTGGGCATCATCCAGCCCGAGCAGCACCTCGCTTTGCTTGAGCAGGGCCTGCACCGGGCGGCTGTCGTCCGTGATTTCCCAGGCCTGGGAAATGAGGCGAAAACCCTGGGCCGTGGCGGCATGGCGCAGTTCCTTGAGCATGAACTGGCTGTTCCTGCCGAACAGCACACCGACCAGCCGGACCTCGGGCAGTAGATGGCGGATCAGGCGCAGTTGCCGGGCCGGTGGTGGATCGCTCCACATCAGGGTCAGGTTTGCCGGACGGCGCTCTTCCAGGCGCTGATGGGCCTGCAGACGATTGATGCGCAGCACCAGGGTCGGTGGGCCTGCTGATGTACTGAGGCGCCAGTCAAGACTGGCGGGATCAAGGAGGATCAGACGCGTCTCAGGGGGAAGCTGATCGGGGGGCGGCAATTCTGCGGTCGTGGCATAGCGTATTTTTTCCTGGTCACGGTGCTGGCGCAGTTCGGCGACAAAGTTCTGCACCTGGGGGCTGTCCTCGGCACTGATGAGCAATATGTCGGCAGCGATTGTCGGCGAGCTGCCCAGAAGCAACGTGGCGACGAGGACCAAAGCCGGGCTGTGGTGTGCAATGAAGCTGCTCAGGCGCTTGCGCCAAGGGAATTGTGTCATTGCCATCGCGTCATAAGGGAACATTCGCACAAAGAGGGCAGCACTTTCATTGTAGGAGTTTGCCCTGCATGTTACCCGAGGCGACACCTGCCTTGGCAACGTTTGCGCTGGCTGCCGCAGCCATGCTCCGTATAATGCGGCATCGCCAGATGAGTTGGCTCACGATGGAGTGGTTCATGACCACACAACAACCTGTAGCGGTTCTGGGCGGCGGCAGTTTCGGCACGGCGATAGCCAATCTGCTCGCGGAAAATGGTCATCAGGTCCGGCAATGGATGCGCGACCCCGAGCAGGCCGAGGCGATCCGCGTCAATCGCGAGAACCCGCGCTACCTCAAGGGCATCGCCGTGCGCCTGGAAGTCGAGCCGGTCACTGACCTGCCTGCGACCCTTGACGCCTGTGAGCTGATTTTCGTCGCCCTGCCGTCCAGCGCCCTGCGCGCGGTGCTAGATGCCCATGTCGACAGGCTCGAAGGCAAGATGCTGGTCAGTCTGACCAAGGGCATTGAAGCGAAAACCTTCAAGCTGATGAGCGAAATCCTTGAAGAGATCGTGCCCAAGGCGCGCATCGGTGTGCTGTCCGGCCCTAACCTGGCGCGGGAAATCGCCGAGCACGCGCTGACGGCCACCGTGGTCGCCAGTGCAGACGAAGGCCTGTGCAAGGCGGTCCAGGCCGCGCTGCATGGCCGTACCTTTCGCGTGTATGCCAGCGCTGACCGCTTTGGCGTCGAGCTGGGCGGGGCGCTGAAAAACGTCTACGCGATCATTGCCGGCATGGCGGTGGCACTGGGCATGGGTGAGAACACCAAGAGCATGCTGATTACCCGTGCGCTGGCGGAAATGACTCGCTTTGCTGTCAGCCAGGGCGCCAATCCCATGACCTTTCTTGGCCTGGCCGGTGTCGGGGACTTGATCGTTACCTGTTCTTCGCCCAAAAGTCGCAACTATCAGGTGGGTTTCGCCCTGGGCGAAGGGCTGAGTCTGGATGAAGCCGTCAGCCGCCTGGGTGAGGTCGCTGAGGGCGTCAACACTCTCAAGGTGCTCAAGGCCAAGGCGCAGGAGCTTAATGTCTATATGCCGCTGGTCGCGGGGCTGCATGCCATTCTATTCGAAGGTCGTACGCTCAATCAGGTCATCGAGCTGTTGATGCGCGCCGAACCCAAGACTGACGTCGATTTCATTTCCACTGCCGGTTTCAATTGAGCCGGTTGCAATCCTAGGGAGAGACACTCTTGAACGAGTCGAAATTCAAGCAGCACGAATCGGTCCTGCTGCGCATCGTCTGGATGCTGGTATTTCTAGTGGTCTGGTACCTGGCCAATCTGGTCCTCGGTGTCGTAGTAGTGGTGCAATTGGGTTATCGCCTGTTCTACGGCGCACCCAGCGCCAGCCTGATGAGCTTCGGTGATAGCCTGAGCCAGTTCATGGCCCAGATCGGCCGGTTCGGCACCTTCCACACCGAGCAGAAGCCTTGGCCGTTTGCTGACTGGCCGACTGCACGTGCGCCGGAAGGTGAAGCACCGCATCGTGTGCCGCCCGCGCCGCATCCGGTGCGCGACGAAGAGCCTAAGCTGTGAAAGTCTGGGTCTTGCGCCACGGCGAAGCCCAGGCCAATGCCCGCAGTGATGCCGAGCGTGAGCTGACCGAGCATGGCCGTTCTCAGGTGATCGCCAGCGCCGCCCACCTGCTGGGCAAGCCGCTGGACCGGATCATCGCCAGCCCCTACGTGCGGGCGCAGCAGACCGCCGAGCTGGTCAGGCAGGCCCTGGGTTTCAGTGATCCGATCAGTACGGTGCCCTGGCTGACTCCGGAAAGCGACCCGAAAAAGGTCCTGCAGCAGTTGGACCTGTACGCCGACGAACAGATTCTGCTGGTCAGTCACCAGCCGCTGGTGGGCGTGCTGATCGGCTTGCTTGTCCACGGCAGTTTTCAGCACGCCCAACCCATGGGTACCGCCAGTCTGGCCGAACTTGAGGGCGATTTTCCCCTTGCTGGTGCAATGCAGTTGCTTAGCGTCCGCCACGCGGGATAGTTTTGCTGACTCGATCAATGCGCCCACGGTAAGGGCGCATAAAACAAGAAAGGACTGAACATGAGTGTATGGCGTCAAACCCCGGACATCGACCAGCTCAACGCGATGCAGAAGAACACCATCGGCGAAGTGCTGGATATCCGTTTCGAATCCGTCACCGATGACTCCCTGACCGCCAGCATGGTGGTCGATCAGCGTACCCATCAGCCTTACGGGCTGTTGCACGGCGGTGCTTCGGTGGTGCTGGCCGAGACGGTTGGCTCTACGGCCAGCTATCTGGTCATCGACACCAGTCGCTTCTATTGCGTAGGCCTTGAAGTCAATGCCAACCACCTGCGTGGCCTGCGCAGCGGCAGAGTCACGGCAGTGGCGCGGCCGGTGCACATCGGTCGCATGACCCACGTCTGGGATATCCGCCTGACCAGCGATGACGGCAAGACCAGCTGTATCTCCCGGCTGACCATTGCCGTGGTGCCGCTGGGCGAAGAGCCGCCCTCCCGATAAAAGCTGCAAACAGGACAGGTAATGGCCGGAGTGTCGTCATTGATGGCACTTCCAGTCATTGCCGTGCTTCAGGCGGCTGCGCACAATCGCCACAGATTCAGCAATCGGGTGTGCCAGCATGTCGCAGCAAGTATTTTTCGCCCACGCCAACGGCTTCCCCTCGGCCACTTACGGCAAGCTGTTCGCTGCTCTGGCGCCTGACTATCGGGTCGCCCATCTCGATCAGCACGCCCACGATCCGCGTTTTCCGGTGGACGACAACTGGCTCAACCTGGTCGACGAGCTGATTCATCATTTGCGCGAGCAACCTGGGCCGGTGTGGGGCGTGGGCCATTCTCTGGGTGGGGTTCTGCACTTTCATGCGGCGCTGCGTTGCCCGGAGCTGTATCGCGGGGTGGTGATGCTGGACTCGCCGGTGCTGACCCTGGCCGATCAACTGATGATTCGCATGGCCAAGCGCTTTGGCTTTATCGACCGCATCACTCCGGCCGGGCGTACCCTGGGGCGACGTGAAGCCTTTGCCGACCTGGAATCGGCCCGGCGCTATTTTGCCGGTAAAACCCTGTTCCGCCGGTTCGATCCCGAATGCTTCGATGCCTATCTGCAACATGGCTTGCAGGCCGATGGTGATCAGTTGCGCCTGCGCTTCGACCCGGCCACGGAAATCAGCATCTACCGCAGCGTGCCCCACAACCGCCCGGCGAGCGCTCAGCAGCTCAAAGTGCCCTTGGCGATGGTCCGCGGCGAAAACAGCCGCGTGGTGTTGCCCCATCATGCCGGCTCGGTGAAACGCCTGCCCGGCGGCGAATACCTGTCGATGCCCGGCGGCCATATGTTCCCCCTGGAATGCCCCGAGGACACCGCGACCATGCTCAAGATGCTGTTCAGTCGCTGGGATGATCGTGCGCAAGCGCGTAAACAGGCGCGCAGCGCATGAGCCTGGTCGTCGAAGAAGTACGCCTGAACCTGGGGCATATCGAGCTGGCCGCCCATCTGTTCGGCCCTGAAGACGGTCAGCCGGTGATCGCCCTGCATGGCTGGTTGGATAACGCCAACAGCTTTGCGCGCCTGGCGCCTCACCTCAAGGGCCTGCGCATCGTTGCCCTGGATCTGGCCGGGCACGGGCACTCCGGTCATCGTCCGCCGGGTGTGACTTACAATCTGGCCGATTATGCCTACGACATCGTTCAGGTCGCCGAGCAACTGGGCTGGCAGCAGTTTTCCCTGCTGGGTCATTCCCTCGGCGCGATTATCTCGGTGATCCTCGCCGCTTCACTGCCTGAGCGAGTCACCCGTCTGGCGCTGATTGATGGCCTGATGCCCATGACCGGCGAGGCCGACAGCATGGCCGAGCGCATGGGCCGGGCGTTGCAAGCCCAGGCGGCGTTGGCGCAAAAGCGCAAACCGGTCTACCGCGATCAGAGCCATGCCGCTGAAGTGCGTATGCGCGGCGTGGTGGCGGTCAGTCGCGAGGCGGCGCAGCTGCTCGCCCAGCGCGGCCTGATGCCGGTGCCCGGTGGTTATACCTGGCGCAGCGACAGCCGTCTGACGCTGCCGTCGGCGATTCGTCTGACCCGCGAGCAGGCGCTGTCTTTTATTGATAGCGTGCGTTGCCCGACCCAGTTGATCGTCGCCGCCGAAGGCATTCTGGCGCAGAACCAGGCGCTGCTCGCGGGGTTGCCTTTCAGCGTCTCGACCCTGCCTGGCGGGCACCATCTGCACCTGAATGAAGAGGAGGGCGCACGCTCTGTTGCAGACTGTTTCAATCGCTTCTTTGCCACTCCTTGACTTGCACCGGGCAACTGTCGAGGCTGGGCGGGTTGATATTGGAGACTGCCCTGATGGATCACCCCCACGCTTACGCCCATTCCCTTTTTTGCTTGTCCTCGTTATGAACACATTTATTACGCGCTGCCGTACCGCTGTTGGAGCGAGGCTTGCCCGCGAAGAGGGTCTTTTTTTCAACACAGTTTCTGTGAAACAGACATCGCTTTCGCGGGCAAGCCTCGCTCCTACAAAGAGAGTGCGCATGCTCCTGTGTCTGGCCCTGTTCAGCCCGACACTCTGGGCCGCCGATCTGCCCGGCAGTCAGGATCTGCCCAATATTCCCCGCCTGAGCGACGCTGAAATCGTCGACTACCGCGCGCCGACCGAGCTGGAGCGCATCTACCCCATGGGCTCGGTGCGCAAGATCAGCGGCCAGTTGCGTTTCGACGGCCAGGTCAGCGCCCATGGCAGCCTTACTTCCGTGACCTACCAATTACCGGTCGAGCACAGTGCCGATGAGGCCTTTACCCTGGCCCGGCAGGCCTTGCACACCCAGGGCGCCGAGTTGCTGTTCTGGTGTCAGGCGCGCGATTGCGGGGAAAGCAGCCTGCTGGCCAACGAGGTCTTCGGCAATGCCAAGCTGTTTGGCTCCGACAATGAGCAGGCCTACCTGCTGCTGCGTCTGGCTGCGCCTCAGGACAACACCCTGGTAGCGCTCTACAGCATTACCCGTGGTAATCGCCGGGCTTACCTGCATGTCGAACAATTCGTCGCTTCTGCGCCTTTGGGTGAATTGCTGCCAACTTCAGCGACCCTGCTGCGCCAGCTCAAGAGCACCGGCAGCCTGCCGTTGCCGCGGCTGGACGGCGCGCCTTCCGACACCTGGGCGACCTTGCTGTCCCGTGGCCTGAATCTGGACAGCACCCTGCGCATCACTGTGGCCGGAGCCCAGGCGCCAGCGTGGCGGGAAGCGCTGGTGGCCAAGGGCGTACGTGCTGCGCGGCTTGAGCTGGGCAGCGCTGACAAGCCGGGGTTGGTTCTACAGGTGATTCCGTAAAACAGGATACATTTTTTGCCCTGGAATGAGCTCTTGTGGGAGCCGCCTTGGTGGCGATCGAGTGCGAAGCGCTCGCAATAGCGTCGGCGACTGATTCGACGCCATCGCCAGCAAGCCGGCTCCCGCAGGTTTATGCCCTCGCGAAAACCTTGGCTCCTGCCTTTTGCATTTGCCGTTATGCTCTCTGTCTACGCCCTCTGAATGGAATCCCCATGTTCAATAATGATCGCCTGCTGGTGCAGATTCTGCTGCTGGGGCTGCTCGGGGCCTGTGTTTGGGTCATGCTGCCGTTCTGGTCGGCGTTGATCTGGGGAGCGGTGCTGGCCTTTGCCAGTTGGCCGCTGATGCGCGTTCTGACCCGTTGGTTGAACGGCCGTGAGTCCCTGGCCGCGCTGATTCTGACTCTCTGCTGGATCCTGTTGGTGGCGCTGCCTCTGGTGTGGCTCGGCTTCAATCTGGCCGACCATGTGCGCGACGCCACCGTCTTTATCAAAAACGTTCAGGTCGACGGTTTGCCGGATCCGCCCTCATGGCTGGGCAGCATTCCGCTGGTCGGCGAGCGCCTGGTCGGTTACTGGAACAGCATCGACCAGCAAGGCGCGGCGCTGATGGCCAGTATCAAGCCGTATCTGGGCGAAGTGGGTAACTGGCTGCTGGCGCGCAGTGCGCAGATTGGCGGCGGCATCGTCGAGCTGACCCTGAGTGTCATCTTTGCCTTCTTCTTTTATCGTGACGGTCCGCGCTTGTCGGCGTTCGTCCTGAGCCTGTTGCAACGCCTGATCGGCGAGCGCGCCGAGTATTACCTGGAGCTGGTGGCCGGTACGGTGCAGCGGGTGGTCAACGGCGTGATCGGCACGGCGGCGGCCCAGGGGCTGCTGGCGCTGATCGGCTTCCTGATTGCCGGGGTGCCGGGGGCCGTGGTGCTGGGGATCGTCACCTTTCTGCTCAGCCTGGTGCCCATGGGCCCGCCACTGGTGTGGATTCCGGCCACGGCCTGGCTGGCCTGGCAGGGCAACTACGGGATGGCGATTTTTCTCGGGATCTGGGGCATGTTCATCATCAGCGGCGTGGACAACGTGCTCAAGCCGTACCTGATCAGCCGGGGCGGCAACCTGCCATTGGTGATCGTGCTGCTCGGAGTGTTTGGCGGTCTGCTGACCTTTGGCTTCATCGGTCTGTTTATCGGCCCGACGCTGTTGGCCGTGGCTTATAGCCTGCTGATCGATTGGGTGCACAGCGAAAGGCCGCTGAAATGACAGGCATTTGAGTCGGTACCCACCTGTAGGAGCTGCCGAAGGCTGCGAAAGCGGTATGTCAGCCAGAAACCGTTCGCAGCCTTCGGCAGCTCCTACAAGGTGAGCGTTACCGTTTCAATGGATTTGTCAGGCTGCAGTATTCAAGTACTTGCCCACCGGCTTGCCGCCTTCAGTGTCATAGCGCTGGCTCAGGGCCGCGACCATCCGGCTCAGGGCCTGGGCGGCGGCGTCCTTGCTGCTGGCGCTGTTACTTGAGTCAGACGTGCTGGCAGCGGTCGAGCTGGTGTTGCCGGTCTGATTGGGTTGCAGTGCGGTCAGCAGTTCGTTGAGATCGACGCTGCCGCTGCTGTCGGCATCCAGAGCGCTGAACAGGTTGTCGGCATCGGTGCTGCTGGTCGAGCTCGTCGAGTTGGTGCTGCTGGTTGCGCTGCTCGAACTGGCGCTGCTCAGGGCGCTGGTCAATTCGCTGCTGGTGATGCTGCCATCACCGTCGCTGTCGATGGCGCTGAACAGCTGCGAGGCGTCACCCTGGCCCGATGGCGGCGGTGGCGGTGGATCCTGCGGTTGCAGGGCGGCGGTCAGTTCGTCAAGGCTGACGGTGCCGTCCTTATTGGTGTCCAGGGCATCGAACACTTGCGAGCTGTCAGCGCTGCTGCCCGCGCTGGTCAGGCCGGCGGTCAGTTCGTCGCTGCTGATCGAACCGTCACCGTCGCTGTCCAGCGAACTGAGCAGGTCGTCGGCCATATCGGTGGCCGGGCCGTTGCCGCCCTGTTGCGGTGGCTCAATGGCAGCCAGTTCGTCACTGCTCAGGCTGTCGTCGTCATCGCTGTCCAGGCTGCTGAACGCCTTGCTCAGGCTGACCGTGATGCCATCCTTGGGATTGGACGACAGGGACGCGCTGAGCTCGTCCTTGCTGATGCTGCCGTCGCCATCGGTATCGAGTTTTGCCAGCAATTGTTCCTGGAACTTCTTGCTGTCCACGCTTGTGGTCGAACTCGTGCTTGAACGGGTGTAGTTCGAGTAGCCACTGCTACCACTGACGCCGCTGATCATAAGACTGACTCCCCTCAGAGTAAAAATGGACCGGCGCGAGTCCACCGGCTTATGCAGAATCTGTCCGGGAGTTGTCCTGCGTATGGGGATTTTGTATCGCGGATGTTACCGGGCTAGAACCGTGGCAGATCCAGGGTCACGGTCAGTCCGCCGCCTGGCGTCTGGCTCAGGTGCAAGTCACCGCCCATGCGCCGTGCGGCTTCGCGGGCGATGGTCATGCCCATGCCGACGCCACCGGAATTGCGGTTGCGTGAGCCTTCCAGGCGGTAGAAGGGTTCGAACACGGTTTCATGAAACTCCAGCGCGATGCCGGGGCCGTTGTCGCTGACGATCACCCGCAACCGCTCGGCGCTGTCCTGGATCTCGACATTGGCATTGCCGGCGTAGCGCAGGGCGTTGTCGATCAGGTTGTTCAGGCACGAGCGCAGGGCCATGGGCTGGGTCTTGAGCGGTTTGCATTCACCGCTGTATTGGACATCGTTGCCATTGTCCTGAGCGTTTTCGGCCAGGGACTCGATCAGCGCCTGGATATCGAACAACTGCACGACTTCACTGGTGCGTTGCTCGTTGAGGTAGGTGAGGGTGGCATCGAGCATGCCGATCATGTCGTTGAGGTCCTGGCTCATCTGGTCGTGCAGGCGCAGGTCGTCGATCTGTTCGACCCGCAGCTTCAGGCGCGACAGGGGCGTGCGCAAATCATGGGACACCGCCGCGAGCATGCGTCCGCGCTGCTGTACCTGGTCGCGGATCCGTTCCTGCATCAGGTTGAAGGCCAGGGCAGCCTGGCGTATCTCCCTCGGGCCGCTGACTTCCAGGGGCGGGCTGTCGAGGTTTTCGCTGAGGCGCTCGGCAGCCTCGCTGATGCGCCGGGACGGCCGACTCAGGGCCTTGGCGCCAAACCAGGCGACCACCACCAGCGTCACCAACTGGAAGCCAAAGGGCACCAACGGCCCGCGGATAGCCATCAGCCAAGTGCCTTCCCTGGGCGGTGGCGGGCGTGAGGGATCGAAGGGGCGTGGCGGCGGATTGCCCGACATATGTCGCGGTGGCGGTCCCTGTGGCGGAAAGCCCGGGCCGTAATTGACGAACCAGATAAATGCCATGATGTGTGCCAGCACGATCGCCAGCATCGCCCCGCCAAACAGGCGAGCGAACAGGGTGTCGAAGGCGCGTATCAACCGATATCCCTGACGTCGAACAGGTAACCTTCGCCGCGCACGGTTTTGATCAGCTGCGGTGAGCGCGGGTCATCGCCGAGCTTCTGGCGCAGGCGCGAGACCAGCAGGTCGATGCTGCGGTCGAAGGCTTCGATGGAGCGGCCACGGGCGGCGTCCAGCAGTTGCTCGCGGGTCAGTACCCGCCGCGGGCGTTCGATGAATACCCGCAGCAGGCGGAATTCAGCGTTGGACAACGGCACCACCAGGCCTTCGGGCGAAGTCAGTTGGCGCAACACGCTGTTCAGGCGCCAGGCATCGAAACGGATGATGGTGCGCTGTTCGCTACGGTCGTCGCGGACTCGGCGCAGTACGGTCTGAATGCGCGCCACCAGTTCCCGTGGTTCGAACGGCTTGGCCATGTAATCGTCGGCGCCCAGTTCCAGGCCGATGATGCGGTCAGTGGGTTCGCAGCGAGCGGTGAGCATCAGGATCGGGATATCCGAGGAGCTGCGCAGCCAGCGGCACAGTGACAGGCCGTCTTCGCCGGGTAGCATCAGGTCCAGCACCACCACGTCGAACACTTCCTCTTCCAGGGCCTGGCGCATTTCCTCGCCATTGGTCACGCCACGGCTCTGGATATTGAAGCGAGCCAGGTAGTCGCAGAGCAGCTCGCGGATCGGCACGTCGTCATCGACGATCAGGGCGCGGGTGTTCCAGCGCGGCTCGGTGAGGGGCGTGTTGTCGTCGGTGGGCGAATCGGAAGGTGTCTGCATGCTGGGACTGCTGCCTGGTGATGCCGCCATCACTGGCCGCTATTGAAGATCAACGCTGCTGGCATATTAGTTCGCCAGCAGGCGCGGCGAAAGGCTGATTCTTCAAGGTGTCGGCGGTATGTTGGAAATGTATCGATATTGGTACAAGGGGGAGCATCTGCGAGAAAGTACCGAATAGGGTTGCAATTCTTCAGGCATACCGCCGTTGCATTGCTTTCAATGCAACACAATCAACCCCTGATCAATCGCCTTCACCAATGCGGCCCGCAACGAGTTAACCCCGAACTTGCGTCGAATATTGCATAAGTGAAAGTTTACCGCTGCTTCGGTTCTACCGAGTATCCGGGAGATTTCCCAGGCGGATTTGCCCAGGGCGGCCCATCGTATGACTTCCTGCTCCTTGACGGTTAATTGCACAGCGGGGGTGGTCTCGGTCTGCTTCGCCTGCCAGGCGATATCGAATGCGCCGGTTTTTCTCTGATAAGTGTTCATGGCTTGTCCTGCGCCGGGGGAAAAGGCCCACACGATAACGCCACGTAACGATCTTGAAACCTGTCAAAACTATCAGGAGGCACAATGATGGCGTTGCTCGACCAGGGCCGGAAACTACCTGTACACGGCAAGTCTAGTCCGCTTTTCCGAACCGGGGCCAAGCCCTCCATCCGGCCGATCAACGTGTTGTAACGCGGATATTTACGCCTTCTTTACGCCCCGTCCGGGGTCTCGCTCTCGTTCCTTTACGCCCCTGCTGCGGACAATTGCTCATACGCGGCAATCGCCGCAGCGACGGAGAGTTTCGATGAACGTTCTGGATGGGGTGTCACTGCTGTTGGCGGCAGGGCTGTTCGTGTACTTGTTGGTGGCGCTGCTGCGCGCCGGCCGGGTCTAGGAGGCGCCATGCACAGTTATGACTATCTGTTGATCCTGGCCTTTCTCGCCCTGGTATTGCTGCCCGCGCCCTGGCTCGGGCGCTTCTGGTTCCGGGTAATGGAAGGCGAGCGCACGTTGCTGACGCCGCTGCTTGGGCCAGTGGAGCGGGTGTGCTATCGGCTGTCGGGGGTTGATCCCAAGGTCGAGCAGAACTGGAAAACCTATACCCTGGCCTTGTTGATCTTCAACCTGGCGGGCTTTGTCCTGCTGTTCGCCATTCTGCTGTTGCAGGACGTGCTGCCGCTCAACCCGCAGAAACTGCCGGGCATGGAGTGGTCGCTGGCGTTCAACACCGCCATGAGTTTCGTCACCAACACCAACTGGCAGAGCTACAGCGGCGAGGCGTCGCTCAGCTACCTGAGCCAGATGGCCGGCCTGACCGTGCAGAACTTTGTCAGCGCCGCCACGGGCATTGCCGTACTGGTAGCGTTCTGTCGCGGGATCGGTCGTCGTTCGACCCAGCACCTGGGTAACTTCTGGGCCGATATGACCCGTGCCACGCTGTATGGCCTGCTGCCGATCTGCATCATGCTGGCGCTGTTCCTGGTCTGGCAGGGTGTGCCGCAAACCTTCGCTCACTATGTCGATGCCGTGACCCTGCAAGGCGCCGACCAGAGCATCCCTCTGGGCCCGGCAGCCAGCCAGATTGCCATCAAGCAACTGGGCACCAACGGTGGCGGTTTCTTCGGCGTCAACTCGGCGCATCCGTTCGAGAACCCTACGGCCTGGAGCGACCTGTTCGAACTGGTGTCGATCCTGCTGATCCCGGCGGCCCTGGTGTTCACCTTCGGTCATTACGTCAAGGACCTGCGTCAGAGTCGCGCGATCATCGCCTGCATGGTGCTGTTGCTGGCCATTGGCGGCGCTGTGTCGCTATGGGCGGAATACCAGCCCAACCCGACCCTGAACATCGCCAATGTCGAGCAGACTGCACCGCTGGAAGGCAAGGAAACCCGCTTCGGCACTACAGCCACTGTGCTTTGGGCCACGGCGACCACCGCCGCGTCCAATGGCTCGGTCAATGCCATGCATGACAGCCTCAACCCCCTCAGTGGCATGGTCGCCCTGGCCAATATGATGGTCGGCGAGGTGATCTTCGGTGGCGTCGGCGTGGGCCTCAACGGCATGTTGCTGAACGTGCTGATCGCAGTATTTCTCGCCGGCCTGATGATCGGCCGCACCCCGGAATACTTGGGCAAGAAGATCCAGGCCTACGAGGTCAAGCTACTGGTCGCGACCCTGCTGGTAATGCCGGTGGGCGTGCTGGTGCTGGGTGCCGTCGCAGCAAGCCTGCCCGGTCCGGCCGGCGCGGTGAGCAACCCTGGCGCCCATGGTTTCAGTCAGTTGCTGTATGCCTACACCTCGGCCACGGCCAACAACGGCTCGGCGTTCGGCGGTTTCAGCGCCAACACCACCTTTCATAACCTGATGCTCAGCCTGGGCATGTTCCTCGGCCGCTTCGGCTACATCCTGCCGGTCATGGCCCTGGCGGGCAGCCTGGCGCTGAAGAAACCCGCGCCGCTGGGCCTGAACAGCTTCCCGACCCACGGCACGCTGTTCGTCACCCTGCTGACCGTGACCATTTTGCTGGTCGGCGGCCTGACCTTCCTGCCGACCCTGGCATTGGGGCCGATTGCTGAACACCTGAGCCTGGGTTTCTGAGGACACGATGATGAATATGCAGATTCCTGTTGCGAAACAACCTGAGCAACCCGCTGTTGCTCCATCAGCCAAGACTGCCATCGCCGACCTGTGGCGCCCGGCGCTGATCCAGGCCGTCGTCAAGCTCGACCCGCGGCAGCTGCAGCGTTCGCCGGTGATGCTGGTGGTGGAGCTGACGGCGATCCTGACCACGGTGCTGTGCGCCATCCCCGACCCGGCCGTGCCGACCTCGGTGGCCGTGCAGATAGCCCTGTGGCTGTGGTTCACCGTGCTGTTTGCCAACTTCGCCGAAGCCTTGGCCGAAGGTCGCGGCAAGGCCCGGGCCGACAGCCTCAAGGCTGGCAGCGAAGGCCTGAAAGCGCGGCTGCGCGAAAGCACTGGGGCATTCCGGGTGGTCAATGCCACGACCTTGCGCAAGGGCGATGTGGTACGGGTCGAAGCCGGGGAAATGATCCCCGGCGACGGCGAAGTCATCGAAGGCATCGCGGCGGTCAACGAAGCTGCGATTACCGGGGAATCGGCGCCGGTGATCCGCGAGTCGGGGGGCGATCGCTCGGCGGTCACCGGCAATACCCGGCTGGTCTCGGACTGGTTGCTGGTACGCATCAGCAGCAATCCCGGCGAGTCGACCCTGGACCGCATGATCGCTCTGGTCGAAGGTGCCAAACGGCAGAAGACGCCCAATGAAGTGGCGCTGGATATCCTGCTGATCGGTCTGACCCTGATCTTTCTGCTGGTGGTGGTGACTCTGCAGCCGTTCGCCCGTTTCTCCGGTGGCAGCCTGCCCTTGGTGTTTCTGGTGGCGCTGCTGGTCACGCTGATTCCTACCACCATCGGTGGTTTGCTCTCGGCCATCGGCATCGCCGGGATGGACCGCCTGGTACGCCTGAATGTGATTGCCAAGTCCGGCCGCGCCGTGGAAGCGGCGGGGGACGTGCATGTGCTGTTGCTGGACAAGACCGGCACCATCACCTTCGGCAACCGCCGTTGCAGCGCGGTGTATGCCGCGCCCGGTGTGACCGCCAAGGAGCTGGCTGAGGGTGCCTTGTTGGCGTCCCTGGCTGATGACACTGCCGAGGGCAAGTCGATTGTCGAGTACCTGCGCGAACTGCACAGCTTCAACGAGCCATCGTTGCAGGAACTGACTGCCGTGCCGTTCAGCGCCGAGACACGGCTGTCCGGCGTCGACCATGGCGAGCGCATCTATCGCAAGGGCGCAGTGGATTCGCTGCTGAGTTTTGTCAGCATGCAGCGCAGCGATCTGCCATTGCCCCTGTCCCGGGAGATCGACAAGATCGCCAAGACCGGCGGCACGCCGTTGCTGGTCTGTGTCGGGCACAAGCTGCTGGGCGCCATTCACCTCAAGGACGTGGTCAAGCCCGGCATTCGCGAGCGCTTTGCCGAGCTGCGCAAGCTGGGTATCCGCACGGTCATGGTCACCGGTGACAACCCGCTGACTGCTGCGGCCATCGCCGCCGAGGCAGGGGTCGATGATGTATTGGCCGAAGCCACGCCGGAGAAAAAACTGGAGCGCATCCGTCAGGAGCAGAACGACGGTCGCCTGGTCGCCATGTGCGGCGACGGCGCCAACGATGCCCCGGCCCTGGCCCAGGCGGACGTCGGTATGGCCATGAACGACGGCACCCAGGCGGCGCGGGAAGCGGCCAATATGGTCGATCTCGACAGCGATCCGACCAAGCTGCTGGATGTGGTGCAGATCGGCAAGGAACTGCTGGTTACCCGCGGCGCCCTGACCACGTTCTCGATTGCCAATGACGTGGCCAAGTACTTCGCCATCCTGCCGGCGTTGTTCGCGGCGATTTATCCGCAACTGGGCGTGCTCAACATCATGCAACTGGCCAGCCCGCAGAGTGCGATCCTCTCGGCCATCGTCTTCAACGCCCTGATCATCGTTGTGCTGATCCCCCTGGCCCTGCGCGGCGTGCGGGTGCAGGCGGCGAGTGCGGCGGCACTGCTGCGGCGCAACCTGCTGATCTACGGCCTGGGCGGGATTGCCGTGCCGTTCGTGGGGATCAAGCTGATCGATATGCTGTTGACCGGGTTGCATCTGGTCTGAGGCCAGCCGTTTTCGTGCGGCAATCCCCGATCCGTTGGAGCGAGGCTTGCCCGCGAAGAGGCCCGTACATTCAACATATTCTTCGAGTCAGGTCTGTCGCCCTCGCGGGCGAGCCTCGCTCCAACAAGTGTTATAGGAGTTCCATCATGTCCACTGTACTGCGTCCGGCCCTGAGCCTGATTGTGTTGATGACCCTGATTACCGGCGTGGCCTATCCGCTGGTGGTGACCGGAATAGCCCAGGTGGCGTTCCCCGCACAGGCCAACGGCAGCCTGATCCATGATGCCAGCGGCAAGGTCCGTGGCTCCGAGCTGATCTCCCAGGCTTTTACCGGTGATGAATGGTTCCATTCACGGCCATCGGCCGGGGCTTTTGCCACCGTTGCCAGCGGGGCCAGTAACCTGGCACCGAGCAATCCGGCCCTGGCCAAGCGCGTTGCCGATGATGCCGCCAGTGCCTTCGTAGCGGAGCAGGGCCCGGTGCCCTTGAGCCTGTTGACCACTTCCGGCAGCGGTCTCGACCCGCATCTGACGCCGGCCGCCGTGGCCTATCAGAGCGCCCGCGTCGCTGCGGCCCGGCATCTGCCCCTGGCCCGTGTGCAGGATCTGATCGACGACAACACCTATCGTCCCCTGATCGGGCCACCGGTGGTCAATGTGCTGACCTTGAATAAGCAGCTGGATGAGTTACCGTCTGCGCAACGTAGCGCCCAGCTGTAATCAATGGAGAGCATCAAGTTGAGTGATTCCGGCCGTGCCGATGCCTTGTTGGCGGACCTGCCCAGGGAGGGCCGTGGGCGGCTCAAGGTGTTTCTCGGCGCAGCACCAGGGGTAGGCAAGACCTACGCCATGCTCCAGGCCGCCCACGCCCAGTTGCGCCAGGGCACGCGGATCATCGCCGGTGTCGTCGAAACCCATGGCCGCGCGGAGACCGAGGCGTTGCTCGGTGGCTTGCCGCAACAAGCCTTGCTGCGTTCGGAATACCGCGGCGTGACCCTGGAAGAAATGGACCTGGACGGCCTGCTCAAGGCCGCGCCAAAACTGGTGCTGGTGGATGAGCTGGCCCACAGCAACGCCCCCGGCAGTCGCCATGCCAAGCGCTGGCAGGATATTCAGGAACTGCTCGCGGCAGGCATCGACGTCTACACCACGGTCAACGTCCAGCATCTGGAAAGCCTCAACGATCAGGTGCGCGGCATCACCGGCGTGCAGGTGCGCGAAACCCTGCCCGACTGGGTGTTGCAGGAAGCCTACGAACTGGTGCTGATCGACCTGCCGCCCCGCGAACTGCTGGAGCGGCTGCGCGAGGGCAAGGTCTACGTGCCGGAGCAGGCGCGGGCGGCCATCGACGCATTTTTCACCCAGACCAATCTCACCGCCCTGCGTGAGCTGGCGATGCAGACGGCGGCGGCTCAGGTCGATGACGATCTGGCTCAGGGTTATCGGCAGCTGGGGCAGGACGCTCCGGCCGTGCGCGGACGGCTGTTGGTGGGGATCGACGGCGATGCCCAGGCCGAGCGTCTGGTGCGCCATGCCAGCCGGGTGGCGCAGCGACGGCATCTGCCGTGGAGTCTGGTGCATGTGGATAATGGCCGGGTCCTGGACGAAGTGGCGCGCATGCGTCTGCAAAATGCTCAGCAACTGGCCGAACGCCTCGGTGGCGAGGTGATTCTGCTGCGTGCGGGAGAGGTGGCGAAAACCCTGATCCAGCACGCCGCTGAACGCCGCGCCAGCCTGGTGCTGGTCGGTCAGTCACGACCACGTCTGCGCCGGCGGCTGTTCGGCGGTGGTCTGGCGGCGCGGCTGTTGCGCGATGCCCATGGCCTGGAAATCAATGTGCTCGACAGCGAGACGCGCGCGGACCAGCCAGTGGCGCGCTCGGCGCGGCAGCTGGTCTGGTTCGACTATGCCCTGGCGCTGATCGCCACGGTGCTGGCCAGTTGTCTGGCCAAGGCGGTGGCGGAATTTCTCGCGTTGCCGAATATCTCTCTGGTGTTCCTCGCCGCCGTGCTGCTGGTGGCGGTGCGCAGCAGCCTGGGGCCGGCCCTGGCCTGTGCGGCGCTGTCGTTTCTGGCGTATGACTACCTGTTCATTCCGCCGACCTTTTCCCTGAGCATCCAGCGCGAAGAAGACGTGCTGACCCTGCTGTTCTTCCTGCTCATGGCGGCCCTGACCGGTAATCTGGCCGCTCGCCAGCGCCGCCAGCTGCAGGCCCTGCGCGATACTCAGGAGGAAACCAGCGAGTTGCTCGATCTGTCACGCAAACTCACCGCTGCTACGGACCGCCAGGCGGTATTGAGCGCAGCGGCGCAGCATCTGGGTGGTTGGCAGGAATTGCAGGTGTGCCTGCTGGAGCGCGATGGTCAGGGTGGCTGGAAGTCGGCAAGCGACGCCTCACTGCAACTGTCCGAGCCTGAACGCGCCGCCGCCGACTGGGCCTGGCAGCACGATCAGGCCGCCGGCCATGGCACCGGCACCTTGCCGTCCGGGCGCTGGTGGTGGTGGCCGTTGTCGGCGGAGGAGGGGCCGCTGGCGCTGCTGGGAGTCTGCCCCCGTGATGGTCAGGCGTTCACCGCGCAACGCCGTCGCCTGCTCACCGCCCTCAGCCAACCACTGGCCCAGGCTCTGGCGCGGGCACAGCTGGCCGAGGAACTTGAAGCCGCGCGGTTGCACGGTGAGACAGAACAGCTGCGCAGTGCGTTGCTGGCCTCGGTCTCCCACGATCTGCGCACGCCGCTGACCGCCATGCGTGGCAGCATCGACAGCCTGCTGGCTCTGGGCGAGGCGATTCCACGGGAGGACCGTATCGAGTTGCTGGAAGGCACCCGCGACGAAGCCGAGCGTCTGGATCGCTATATCCAGAACCTGCTGGACATGACCCGTCTGGGCCACGGCGCCCTGAAGCTGGCCCGTGACTGGGTGTCGCCCGGCGATATCGTCGGCAGCGCGCTCAATCGCCTGCGCGCGGTGCTCGCGCCATTACAGGTGATGACGCGCTTGCCCCAAGACTTGCCGCTGCTTTATGTACACGCTGCGCTGATCGAGCAGGCATTGGTTAATGTGCTGGAAAACGCTGCGCGCTTTTCGCCAGTGCACGGACGGCTGGCCGTTGAAGTGGCGGTCAATGACAGCGAGGTGTCCTTTGCCGTCAGCGATGAAGGGCCGGGCATTCCCGAAGCCGAGCGGGCGAAGATTTTCGATATGTTCTACACCGCTGCCCGTGGTGATCGCGGCGGCCAGGGCACGGGGCTGGGTCTGGCGATCTGCCAGGGCATGGTCGGCGCCCACGGCGGTCGGATCAGCGTGGCAGAAGGCATCGATGGGCGCGGCACCTGCATCACTCTGCACCTGCCCTTGCCGACTCAGCCGGAAGATGAAACGGAAAGCCATTCATGAGCCGTGATTGCGTTAGGCTAGCGACTCTTTTTCGACTGACAAGAGCACGGCCAGCATGAGCCAGACTTCCACCCTTCTGGTGATCGACGACGAGCCGCAGATCCGCAAATTCCTGCGCATCAGCCTCGCGTCACAGGGCTATAAAGTGCTCGAAGCCGCCACCGGCATCGAAGGCTTGAGCGTGGCGGCGTTGAACAAGCCCGATCTGGTGGTGCTTGATCTCGGCCTGCCGGACATGGACGGCCAACAGGTGCTGCGTGAACTGCGCGAATGGTCGGCGATACCGGTGCTGGTGCTGTCGGTGCGGGCCAGCGAAGCCGAGAAAGTTCAGGCGCTGGACAGTGGTGCCAACGACTACGTGACTAAACCTTTCGGGATTCAGGAGTTCCTGGCGCGGATCCGCGCACTGCTGCGTCAGGTCGGCGGGGGCGAGCAGGTGCCGTCGGCTTCAGTGTTCGGCCCGCTGACGGTGGACCTGGCCTTTCGCCGGGTGCTGCTCGATGGCGTCGAAGTCAGCCTGACCCGAAAGGAATACGCGGTGCTGGCGCAACTGGCCAGGCATCCGGGGCGGGTCATTACCCAGCAGCAACTGCTCAAGGATATCTGGGGCCCGACCCATACCGAAGATACCCACTACCTGAGAATCGTCGTCGGCCATCTGCGGCAGAAACTCGCCGATGATCCGGCGGCGCCACGCTTTATCGTCACTGAGGCGGGAGTGGGTTATCGGTTGTTGGAGCACTAGATCCCGCCGAGCGCGTTTCAAATCAATTGTTCAGCGCCCATGCTCCTTCTCATACCGATCCAGGGTATCGCTGGCAATCTCCCGGCCCAGGGCGATCAATTCCGGCGCCTTGTAGAACTCGAAGAATCGGCACACTCGTTTTGGCACGTTGATCAGGATATCTGGCGGATAACCGGCGATCTTGTATTGCGCTAGGGACGTCTGCATGACCTCGAAGCTTTGGTTGATCAGATCCAGCAGGGACGCCGGGCCGACGTTATCGACGATAAACGAGCCCGCAGCCGACCTCGGCGCGCCAGCAGCTTGCGGGGCGGCGGCGGGTTGCTGGTCGAGTGGGTCGGCTGAGTCCTCGCCGGGCCAGGTGGCGGCCACCGTTTCTATCTGCAACAGCTCCGGGTTCAGCGGGTCGAGCTTGCGCCGGAACGGCAGGCGCGAACCCAGTGAGCCCATCAGGCTGTCGAAGCGTCGCTTGACGGCGGGGGTGCGCTCGATCACCGGCAACTGGTACTGGCCCTGATTGGTGGCGTTGAGATTGACCGCCACGATCAGGTCGCAATGGGCTGAAACCACCGGCACGATCGGCAGCGGGTTGAGCAGGCCGCCATCGACCAGGGTGCGATTGCCCTGAATGACCGGGGTAAACAGGCTGGGAATGGCCGCCGAGGCACGCATGGCCTGATGCAGGTTGCCTTCCTGGAACCAGATTTCCTGCTGGTTGGTCAGGTCCGTGGCCACGGCCGTGTAGGGAATGCGCAGGTCTTCGATATTGATCTCGCCGACGATCTCGCGAATCTGCCCGAAAACCTTTTCCCCACGGATGGCTCCCAGACGGAAGCTGACGTCCACCAGACGCAGCACGTCGAGGTAGTCCAGGCTCTCGATCCACTCACGGTATTCACGCAGTTTTCCAGCGGCATAGACGCCGCCGACCACGGCGCCCATGGAGCAACCGGCAATACAGGCAATGTCATAACCACGCCGTTCCAGCTCTTCGATCACACCGATATGCGCATAACCACGCGCGCCGCCGGAGCCCAGTACCAAGGCTATTCGTTTGCTCATCGGTCCTCTCCTTTTGCTGTCGGCCCACCATACCCGTAATAGAGCGCGACCGACCATGAAAACGGTTACTCTTGGCGGCTGTTATCACGGCACTTTTGCGTGGCGGCATCGTCAAACTCGCACACTGGATTTTTATTCGTTGAGGAACACCCCATGAAAGCCTGGATCTGCCTGCCACTCATTCTTCTGTCCCTGGCCGGATGCGCCGGAAAAACCGGTTACCGTGAGAGCTGTGGTTCGCAACTGGATGCCGCCTGGCATGAGCTGGATCTGGCCAAGGCCGAGGGTTTCGCCGGTACTGTCAGCTACTCCAAGGCCCTGTCACTGTTGACCGGCGCCAAGACCCAGCAGCAGTTCGAAGCCTTTGAAGGCTGCACGGCCAAGGCCGAGAAAGCGCGCTTCTACATCAAGGAGTCCCGCGCCGGGCGTTGATCGTCGATTTTACGCCGTACCCCTGTAGGAGCTGAAGGCTGCGAGGGTTTTTACCTGATACACCGCAATCGCAGCCTTCGGCAGCTCCTACAAACAGCTGTCGCTTATCCTTCTGCCATCATTTCCATCGTTGCTCTGGTGAAAACGCCTACGCTGACCTTAAAGTGGTCTGGCATTTTCCACGGCAGTCGCCTGTAGAGGTTTAGCGATGGGCAGAAAACTCGATGAATGTCTGAACGCCATCAATGAGGTGGTGCTAGGCAAAGAGCCTCAGGTGCGCCTGGCGTTGACCTGTCTGCTCGGCGGCGGACACTTGTTGATCGAAGACTTGCCCGGCATGGGCAAGACCACCCTCAGCCACACGCTGGCGCGGGTGCTGGGCCTGAGCTTCCAGCGTATTCAATTTACTTCTGATCTTTTGCCTGGCGATATTCTCGGCACTTCGGTATTTGACCGGGAAACTGGACAGTTCATCTTTCATCCGGGGCCGATCTTCGCCGAACTGGTATTGGCCGATGAAATCAACCGCGCCACTCCGAAGAGCCAGAGCGCGCTGCTCGAAGCCATGGAAGAGGGCCAGGTGACCATCGAAGGGGCGACCCGGTTGCTGCCCGATCCGTTCTTCGTCATTGCTACCCAGAACCCGTTCAGCCAGGGCGGTACCTTTGCCTTGCCCGAATCGCAACTTGACCGCTTCCTGATGCGCTTGTCTCTGGGCTACCCGGCCCGGGCCGCCGAGAAGGCACTGCTGCTGGGCGAGTCCCGGCGCGATCTGCTGCCACGCATGCAGCCATTGCTCGACCATGCCGAACTGGCAGCCCTGCAGGCCCAGGCGCGGCAGGTACGTGCCAGCGATGCGCTGGTCGATTATGTGTTGCGTCTGGTCGATGCCACGCGCAGCCAGCCGCAGTTCGCTTATGGTCTGTCACCCCGCGCCAGCCTGGCGATTCTGGCGGCGGCGCGGGCGTGGGCCTTGCTGGCCGGGCGCGACTATGTGATTCCCGAAGATGTCCAGGCGATTTTGCCCGCGGTGATCGGCCATCGCCTGCGCGAGCGTTCCGACCCGACCGGGCATGGTGGCGGAGCGCTGGTGCAGTGGCTGCTGCGTGAGGTGTCAGTGCTTTGATCGAACAGTTCAAACCGCGCTGGCAACGCTGGCTGGTTCGGCGTATTCCCCCGGCGTCACGCATCGAACTCAACCATCGGCGGATTTTCATCATGCCGACGCGGGTGGGTGGCACCTATGCACTGGTGCTGTTTCTGATGCTGCTGGTGGCGATCAACTACCAGAGCAGCCTGGCTTACGCCCTGACATTTCTGCTGATGTCCGTGGGCCTGCTGGCGATCCTGCACACCTACCGCAATCTCAGTGGTCTGGTGCTCAGTGCCGGGGCGGCGCGTTCGGTGTTCGTCGGCGAGCCGGTGCAACTGCGCCTGCGCCTGGAAAGCGCCGGGCAGGCCCATCAGGCCATTGCCCTTGGCTGGAGTACCGAACAGTTGCAGCAGGCCGATGTCTCGGCCAAGGGCCTGACCGAAGTGGAGATAACCCTGCCAGCCCTGCGTCGTGGCTGGCTGCGGGCGCCACGTCTGCGGGTCGAGAGTGTTTTTCCCCTGAGTATCCTGCGCGCCTGGAGTTGGCTGGATCTGGAGCAGACGGTGCTTATCTACCCGCGTCCCCTGGCCGGGACCATGCCCCTGCTCAAGGGAGCCCAGCCCCATAGCGAAGACGAAGGCCAGGCCACTCCGGGGCAGGGCGTCGATGACTACCAGGGCCTGCGGGCCTATCAGCCGGGGGACAGTCGCCGCCGCCTGCACTGGAAGGCTTATTCCCGGGGGCAGGGCTTGTATATCAAGGATTTCGCCGACCTCAGTGGTCATGACCTGTGCCTGGATTTCATGGCGCTGGCCGGTGATATCGAAGAACGCTTGTCGCGCCTGAGCTACTGGGTGCTGGAACTGTCCCACCGGCAACAGCCGTTTGCCCTGCGTCTGCCTGACTTCTTGTCACGGGTTGACAGCGGCGACGCCCATCGCGAAGCCTGCTTGCGTGCTCTGGCGCTATACGGGGTGCGCTCGTGAACACCAAGGCCAGCCAGGGCACGCCGATTCCCCGCACCAGCCTGACCTGGCTGCTGTTGGCACAGGCGTTGGTCATCGTGCCGTTTTTGCAGCACTTGCCTGTGTCGATAATCCTGCTGTGGCTGGGCTGCACCTTCTGGCGGGTGCAGATTTTTCGCATGCGCGCGCGCCACCCCGGGACCTGGGTCAAATCGGGGCTGCTGGTAGGGACCGCAGGCGGTGTGTATCTGGCTCGGGGCAGCCTGATCGGCCTGGATGCCGGGGCCGCGCTGCTGATTGCCGCGTTCGTCCTGAAAATGCTGGAAATGCAGACTCGTCGCGATGCTCTGGTGCTGATCTTTCTCGGCTTCTTCTGCGTGGCCGTGGGCTATCTGTTCGAAAGTGAGCTGCTCTGGGGCGTGTTTACTTTGCTGCCGGTCTGCACCTTGTTGGCGGCGCTGATCGGCCTGCATCAGTCCGACCTGTCCAGTGGCGCGAGCAGCACTCTGAAGCTGGCGGCCAAGCTGATGGTGCAGGCCGTGCCATTGATGTTGCTGCTGTTCCTGTTCTTCCCGCGCCTGGAGCCGCTGTGGTCGTTGCCGCAACCCGGTGGCAAGGCGCTGACCGGGTTGTCCGACAGCATGACGCCTGCGGATGTTGCCGAGCTGAGCAAATCGCCGGCGCTGGTCATGCGTGCCAGTTTCAGCGGCCCGTTGCCGCCCCGTAATCAGCTGTACTGGCGGGCCCTGACCCTGGAGCAATTCGACGGTCGGCGCTGGTCACAGTCGGCGCGGGCGCAGACCGTGCAACTGCCGGACTGGCGCAAGTATGGCGACCCCCTGAGCTATAACATCGTCCTGGAGCCATCCGGGCGACCCTGGCTGCTGGCTCTGGATACCGCCGAAAACGCCCAGGCCGATGTCCGGCAAATGAGCGACTTCCGTCTGCAGCGCAGGCGCCCGGTGGACCAGGCGTTGATGTACGACCTGCGTTCCTGGCCCGACGCCGTGCGGGATGCGCAACTGACCGAGAATATCCAGCGCCAGGACCTGCAATTGCCCGTCAAGGGCAACCCTCAGGCCCGACAGTGGGCCGCTGACCTGTTGCGCCGCTATCCAAAGCCGGATGCGTTGGTCAACGCCATGCTCGAGTATTTCAATCGTGAGCCTTATCACTACACCCTCAAACCGCCGACCCTGGGCGCCGATACGGTGGACAGCTTCCTGTTCGACAGTCGCGCCGGTTTCTGTGCCCACTATGCCGGGGCCATGACCTTCGTCCTGCGTGCTGCGGGGATTCCAGCGCGGGTGGTGGCCGGTTATCAGGGCGGCGAATGGAACGAAGGCGGGCAGTACCTGACCGTGCGCCAGTACGACGCCCATGCCTGGGTCGAATACTGGCAGGCCGGGGTTGGCTGGCGCAGCGTCGATCCAACGGCTGTCGTTGCCCCGCAACGTATCGAGCAGGGTCTGGAACAGGCTCTGGCGGCGGACGAGGACTTTCTGCAGGACTCGCCCATGTCGGCCTTGCGCTATCGCAACGTGGCCTGGCTCAACGCCTTGCGCATGAACTGGGACAGTCTCAATTACGGTTGGCAACGCTGGGTACTGGGTTATCAGGGGCAGCAGCAACTGCAGGTGCTCAGCCGCTGGTTCTCCGGCTTCGATGCGCCGGTGTTCGGCGCAGGGGCGCTGCTGATCCTCGGGGCTATGGCGCTGTGGCTGCTCAAACCCTGGCAGCGTGAAAGCGACTCGCAGTTGCGTCTGTTCAATGCGTTTGAACGCTTGCTGGCGCGCCATGGTCTGCATCGTTTACCGGGGGAAGGCGCCGAAGCCTTCGCCCGCCGTGCCGTTGCGCAGTTTCCGCAGCAGGCCGATGCCATCGAGGATTTTGTCGACGAGTTCCAGGCCCAGCGCTACGCCGGGCAATCGGCATCGGCGGCGCAACTGCGGCGCAGCCTGAAACGGTTGCGGCGGCGGTTGCCGTGGCGGCGTTCGGTCGTTAAGTGAGTATGAATGTCAGGTTGTTGGAGCGAGGCTTGCCCGCGAACGCTTCACTGCGATTTGCCGGGTAAACCGCGTTATCGTTCTTCGCGGGCAAGCCACGCTCCCACGGGAGTTTATCGTTGCGATAAGGGGTATCGAAAATGTCTTCACGGGTTGACCATCTGGTCGCCGAATTCGTCGCGCTCGAGGTCAAGCTGCTGGCGTGTCATGCCCGCCTGGCCGCGTCCACCGACAGCGAGGCGCTGCACGATCTGCGCACCACCGTGCGCCGCCTGCGCAGCGTGCTGAGACCACTGCGCGGGTTGCCCGGCGTCGATCAACTGGAGGAGGCCGCCAAGGCTGTCGGCCAAGTGACTACGCCGCTGCGCGATATGCAGGTGCTCGAAGCTTTTCTGGCAAAAAAGGGCCTGAACGAGGCTGCACAACGGCGCCATGACTTTCTACGCCAGGCCTGCCCGGCGGTGGCGACTTCAGCCGAATTGAATCGCCTGCTCGGCATGCTCGATCAGTTCCCCGGCTTTGTCCGGGTGCAGCAGCGCCAGGGCCTGACGCGTGGCCTGGGCAAGCGAATCGGCAAGCGTCTGCACAAGCAGTGGAAGCAATTGGAACAGGCGATCGTTGACCCGGCCCACGACCGCCATCGCCTGCGCCTGTTGATCAAGCGCGTACGCTATGCCGCCGAGGCCTATCCCGAACTCAGTCACTCATCCAAAGCCATTACGACCCGCCTCAAGGCCGCCCAGAGCGCCCTGGGCGACTGGCACGATCATTTGCAGTGGCTGGCCCAGGCCGGGCAGCAACGCGATCTGGCGCCCTGCATTGCTGGCTGGCAGCTGGGTATTGTGCGGGCCGAAGGCAAGGCCGATGAGGCTCTGAAACGTTTGCACAAGGCGTGTTTTGCCGATTGATTGGCGGATATGGAACCTATGGCCGGGCAGGTCAGCGGTTAAGATCATGGGAATAATCCTACAAACCTGTCCGCCTTGGGGTGCCCATGACGTTTTCCGAATTGATCGATGCCGTACGCCAGAACCCGTTGGACGTTACCGTGCCCGCCGAGTGGGGGCAGGGAAGGGCCAGTTTCGGAGGGCTGATGGCGGCCTTGCAATACGAAGCCATGCGTCTGCAGGTGGCCGAGGACCGGCCGGTACGCTCCCTGGCAATTACCTTTGTCGGTCCGGCCGAACCGGGTGTGCCGATCGCTTTTGAGGTGGACGTATTGCGCGAGGGTAAGGCGGTCAGCACCTTGCTCGGCCGGGCGATGCAGAACGGTCAGGTGATGACCCTGATTCAGGGCAGCTTCGGCTCACCGCGCGAATCAGAGATTGAGGTCGACTCCGTGGCGGCGCCCGTTTTCAAAAGTCTGGAAGAGAGCTTCCAGCTGCCCTTTATCGAAGGGGTGATGCCGTCCTATCTGCGCTTCATGGACGTGCGCTGGGGGCTGGGCGGCGTGCCGTTCAGCAACACCCCGTCGCCGGCCATTGGTGGCTACGTGCGCTTTCGCGAAATCGAACAGCAGCCCATGACGGTGGCCCATCTGTTGGCCCTGGTCGACACCTGGCCACCGGCAACCTTGCCCCATCTCAAGCGCCCGGCGCCGGGCAGTACCCTGACCTGGACCATCGAATTCCTCCAGCCGATGCCGGCTCTGGATACCCATGACTGGTGCCAGTACCAGGCCGTGATCGAGCATTCACGCCATGGCTATGGCCACACCGCAGCCGGACTGTGGGCGCCCAATGGCAAGCAGATTGCGATCAGTCGGCAGACGGTGACAGTGTTTGGCTAGTATTTAAAGCACACCGTAGGACCGGCTTTAGCCGGGAGGGCGTTCTCGCGGCTAAAGCCGCTCCTACAGGTAATGCGTCAGGTTCGGTTTAGTTCGAAGTATTTGTTTCGTCGCGCCGGGCACCCAGCGCCGCCGCCAGACTGATCAAACCAATAGCCAGCGACGGCAGGCTACGCGACAGTGCCCCGTCGGCCAGCAACAGGATGGCGAGAGCAAGCAGTGGCACTGCCAGCGGGTTGCGGGAGTTGAAAAATAGCATGGCCATGGCAGTTCTCTTCAAGACATCGAGTGATGCCTTGAAGAATACGCATGATTCTCATTCGTCGCGAATCGAGCCTGACTATCGTCGCGATTAGAGTTTCAATTGGCCGATGGCTTTGCTCAGCTCACCGGCCAGGGTGGCCAGTTCGCCACTGGTATTGGCTGAGTCGACGGTCTGGGTCACGGTGCGTTCAGTCACGTCACGGATACTGACCACGGCGCGGTTCATCTCTTCGGCCACCTGACTCTGCTGCTGTGCGGCAACGGCGATCTGTGTGTTGCTCTCGCGCATCTGCGCCACCGCACCGGCGATGGCGGCCAGGGCTTCCCCGGCTTCCTTGGCCTGTTGTACGCATTCGTCGGCCTTGAACGAGCTGTCCTGCATGAAATCCACGGCATCCCTCGTACCGGCCTGCAGCGCCGAAACCATGGTGGTGATTTCGTCGGTGGAGCTCTGCACACGTTTGGCCAGGTTGCGCACTTCATCGGCGACCACGGCAAAGCCACGGCCCATTTCCCCGGCGCGTGCAGCTTCGATGGCGGCGTTGAGGGCCAGCAGATTGGTCTGCTCGGCGATGCTGTGAATCACGTTAACCACACCATTGATCTTCTGGCTGTCTTCGGCCAGGCGCTGGATCATCTCGGCGGTCTGTTGTACGCCGCTGGACAGCCCGGCGATGGACAACCGCACGCGGTCGACCACGGCCTTGCCGCCCCCGGCCAGGTTATCGGCGGTCTGGGACTGGTCGCGGGTGGTGTTGGCATGCTGGGAGATATGGAAGACGGTGGCGCTCATCTCATTGATCGCGGTGGCGACCTGATCGGTCTCGCTCTGCTGGCCGAGCATGCCACGACGCACATCACTCATACCCGACGCCAGGTGTGCAGCACCCTGGTCGAGGCGCGAGGCGGTCTGCGCCACGGTATTGACCACGCGCTGATAACCGGCCTGCATGGCGTTGAACGCCTTGGCCATCTGGCCGACCTCATCTTCGCTGGCCAGGGGCACGCGAGCTGAAAGATCACCGCTTTTCTCGACGTGTAGCATCACGTCCTTGAGGGTATTGAGATGGCTGAGCAGGAAGCGGATCAGCAACTGTGAAGCACCGAGCATGGCCAGCATCAGGATAAACACGCAGACCGCATAGTTGACGAAGCGGTTCTCCAGGACCTGGCTCAGGCTGGGGGCAAAGGCCAGTACGGCGACGCGCTGGTTGTCGCCACGGCTGATGACATTGGCACCGACCAGATGGGTATCGCCGCTGTGGATCGGCTGAGCCAGCTCAATCCAGTCCCGGCCGCTGGCCAGTTCCGTCAGGGGTTGATTATTGAAGCTGGGCGCCTGGCCCTGGGTGAAGACCAGAATATTGCTGCCGGTCGGCAGGGCCTGGGCGGCGGGCCAACTGCCGAGCAGGCGGGCCTGGGACTGGGCTGAGTCGCGGGCATCATCGAACCTGGCATTGTGTTCCAGCTGCAGGGCGTAGAGCACGAGCAACAGGGTCGTGATGAAGGCGACTGCGTTGACCGCCCAGAACTTGTACTTCAGCGAAATGTTGCTAAGCCATGAGCCCATAATTGGTCTTCTTTTGATAAAGCATTGATAGACATACGGCAAGGTGCCATCAGGGTGACGCAATCTTCAGGATATCTGTTGATTTGCGTCAAGAAGGTGTCATTTGTTGCCCTCGGGCAGTTTCGGCAGCAAAAAGAATGCCTGCGCGCAGGCGCTGCTGTGTTCGGCCAGATCTTCCAGGCTTTCGCCGCGATGCAGTGCCACTTCGCGCAGTACTTCGGGCAGGTAGGCCGGTTCGTTTCGACCGTTCTTCGGTTTTGGCCGCAAAGTGCGCGGCAGCAGGTAGGGCGCATCGCTTTCCAGCATCAGGCGGCCACGGGGAATATCGCGCACCAGTGGGTGCAGGTGAGTGCCGCGGCGTTCGTCGCAGATCCAGCCGGTGATGCCGATATGCAGGTCCAGGTCCAGATAGCTGAACAGGGCTTTTTGCTCGCCGGTAAAGCAATGCACGACTGCGGCGGGCAGGCGGTCGCGGTAGTCGCGCAGGATCTCCAGCAGGCGCTGGTTGGCGTCGCGCTCGTGGAGGAACACCGGTAATTGCAGCTCGACGGCCAGGGCCAGGTGCGCTTCGAGGACTTTTTCCTGCTGCGGGCGCGGGGAAAAGTCCCGGTTGAAGTCCAGGCCGCATTCGCCCACGGCGCGCACGCGATTTTCTTTTAGCAGGGCATGCAACTGTTTCTCGCTTTCACCGGTCCAATCGCTCGCTGAATGCGGGTGGATACCGGCCGTAGAGAACAGTCGCAGAGCGGATTCGTCCAGCTCCAGGCAAGCCTGCAAGGCCTGTTCGCTGCCCTCGACACTGGTGCCGGTGACCACCAACTGACTGACCCCGGCGGCATAGGCACGGTCGAGTACCGCCTGTCGCTGGGAGGCAAAGCTGGGGTTGGTCAGGTTGACGCCGATGTCGATCAGTTGCATGGTGCTACCTCAGGCCTAGAGCCACCAAGCATATCAGAGCTTGGGTTACAACAAGAAAATGCTGTCAATTCAACGAATTGAAAACAGCCGTTGCAACGCTCTCGCAAGACTTCGCTCTAAGTGCACCAGTCGTTTGTTCCCTTTTTTGCCTGTTTTTCCGTCCGGCATCTCCCTGGAGAAGTGAATGACCCGAGCCGCGCTTTTGCCCATGATTTGTCTTTCGGCATTTTTACTGCCGCTGCCTGCCTTCGCCGTGACCGCTGGCCCGGTACAGGCCCAGCATGCGACTCAGGTTAGAGACCTTGCCGCCATTCGCAGCAGCAAGGTACTGCGGGTGCTGGTCAATCAGAGCCGCAACAGTTCCGGTGACGTGCAGGGCCAGGAAATCGGCGTCGAATACCATCGCCTGCAGGCCTTTGAGCAATACCTCAACAGCCATGCCCGTGATGGTCAGCGCGTGACCTTCAAGGTCGTGCCCAAGGCCAAGAATCAACTGCTTGGCGCACTGGAAAGAGGCGAGGGCGATCTGGTTGCACCGGGCGAACTGCTGGATGTGAGCACCGCCCAGGGCGTCGAGGCCAGTGCGCCAATCATCAGCCACGTCCCCATGGTGCTGGTGGGGCTTAAGGGCCAGGCGTCATTCAAGCGCGTCGAGCAGCTGTCGGGTCGGACGTTGAGCCTGTCCACCGGCAGTGCGGCAGATGAGGCCGTGCATCAGTTGAATCAGAAGCTGGCCCTGCGCAAGCTGGCGCCGGTCAAGATCGAATGGGTCGACCCGAGCCTGGCGGTGGAAGACGTGCTGGAGATGGTCCAGGCCGGGATCTATCACTTGACGGTGGTCGAGCAGCCGATTGCCGAGCGCTGGGCCAAGGTCATGCCCAAGCTGCGGGTCGATCGCGCGCTGACCCTGGGCACCAGCGCCAACATGAGCTGGTTCGTACGCCGTGATGCCTCGCAATTGCGCGACGCCATCGATACCTTCCTCAAGGGCTATCACGCCCCGGCCAATCAGGATGTCGCCTTCGAGCGCGTCTACAAACGCCTGTATCAAGTGCATAACCCGTTGGCCCGAGAGGATCGTGCGCGGCTGGAAAAAATCCGCCCGATGTTGCAGCGTCATGCCGATGAGCAGGGTATGGACTGGCTGAATCTGGCGGCACTGGCGTTCAAGGAGTCGGCACTCGATCCCGGCGCCAGAGGCAGTGGCGGCGCTACCGGATTGCTGCAGATTACCCCGTCGGCGGCCCAGCGGGTCGGCGTGGGCAATATTCAGAGCGCCGACGATAACGTTCAGGCCGGCGCCCGTTACCTGGCGCTGATTCGCCGCAAGTTTTTCTCCAGCCCCAAGGTCAACGAGCGTGAGCGCATGGCCTTTGTTCTGGCCGCCTACAACCTTGGGCCGGAGCGGGTCCAGGGCATGCGTGAAGAAGCACGCAAGCGCGGGCTCAATCCCAATCAGTGGTTTTTCCAGACCGAACGGGTCGCCATGGAGCAGGCCGGGATGGGTGTGGTCAGCTACGTCAATAGCGTCAATAAGTACTACTTGGCCTTCGACCATGAACGGGACTCTCTGGAGTCGGATCCGCCCGGAAAAGCACTGGTACGTAAATGATCGATTTATTCGATGATAATGCCAAGATTTTTGCGATATTCATATGAGTTAAATCGATTATTGTGGCGCCACTCTCTGCACACAAACGGAATTAACGCCATGAACACTCTGATCAAAACTGTACTGAACACTCGCGCCGGCTACGGCATCACGGTATTGCGCATCATCGTCGGCATCCTGCTGATGGCTCACGGCAGCCAGAAACTCTTCGGCTTCTTTGGCGGCTACGGCCTGGAAGGCACCGGCCAGTACATGGCCAGTCTGGGTCTCAATCCCGGCTACCTGATGGCGCTGATGTCCGGCAGTGCCGAATTCTTCGGCGGCCTGGCCCTGTTCCTCGGTCTGCTGGCGCGCCCGGCGGCACTGGTGGTGACCATCATGCTGGCGGTGGCGATTCTTACCGTACACATCCATAACGGTCTGTTCATGGCCAACAATGGCTACGAATACGGCCTGGCGCTGATGGCTGCGACCCTGGCCATCCTTATCGAAGGTGCTGGTCGGTTCTCGGTGGATGGGGTTATCGCCAAGTAAGTAAGGCTGCTGTCGGCCGCAACGCAATCCAGCGACTTGGAATGCGTTTATGTAGGAGCTGCCGAAGGCTGCGAAGCGGTGTCCCCAGTGATACCCGTTCGCAGCCTTCGGCAGTTCCTACAGGTTTTTGCGCTCCAAAAGAGCTCGACAGTGCATTTGACAACCCCTCATCGCCTTCTCTAGGATGCTGATCTTGCGCCGATTTAAACAACTACTTGCGGGGCGCCAGGTGGGTGAGAACCCATCGAAATACCGCTAAAGCGTTGGTCCGGTGTCGCCTCTCACCGCTGCCCAGCGGAACCCTGAGGCAGAGAAACCACACATGAGCACCCTGCGCCCCCTCGTTCGTCTTTCCCCGTTCACTTCTCCGCTGCAACGTCGCAACCCGAAAATCCTTCTCGGTGGCTCCCATCAGCCCACGCTGTTGCGCTATCTCGATGGCTGGCCCAAGCGCAAGGGCCGTCCCCACGCTTTTTTGATCCAGTTCGTCGATAACTGGCAGCCTCTGGCCAACTTCGCCAACGACCAGTTCGACCTGGCGGTGATCCAGGCGCCGCAGCCCGAGCATCTGGAAGAAGTGGTTCGCCAACTGGTGCGCATCGCGCGTCAGGGTTTGATCACCCGCGGTTGACGTTGTTCTTTCTCGAAATACTATGTCGGCCTGCGTTGCCAGGCTGGGGAAAGACCTTTGAGTACCAACATCATCACTCAGGAAGGGCATGCCGCCCTCAAGCAGGAACTGGATTACCTGTGGCGCGAGAAACGCCCGGATACCACCCGCAAGGTGACCTGGGCCGCGTCCCTGGGGGATCGCAGCGAAAACGCCGATTACCAGTACAACAAGAAACTGCTGCGGGAGATCGACCGCCGCGTGCGCTACCTGCGCAAGCGCCTGGAAGATGTGCGGGTGGTCGCCTATTCGCCGGAGCAGGAAGGCAAGGTTTTCTTCGGCGCCTGGGTCGAGGTGGAGAACGAAGAGGGTGAGATCAAGAAATTCAGGATCGTCGGCTATGACGAGATCTACGGGCGTAACGACTACATCTCCATCGACTCACCCATGGCCCGTGCGTTGCTGAAGAAGGAAGTCGGCGACGAGGCGCTGGTGCAGATCCCGACGGGGGAGATGCTGTGGTGGATTAATGAAATATCCTATCCGAAATGAAATGAGGTCTGTTCTGTGGGACCGGCTTTAGCCGGGAAGGCGCTCCCCCGGCTAAAGCCGGTCCCACAGAGTCAGGGTGTTTCAACCGTCGCGCAACACGGTCAGCGGGCTGACATTCAATGCCCGACGCGTGCCGAATACTCCGGCACCACCCACCAGCAAGGCACCGATCACCGGCAGCAACAGCAGCCAGGCATGGGGATGCCAGTGCAGGTCGAAGGCAAAGCGGTACAGCACGAAGCTCACCAGTTCACAGCCCAGTGCCGCCAGCAGGCCACTGGCCGCGCCGAGCAGGCCGAACTCGATGCGCCGGGCCTTGATCAGCAGAGTGCGTTCGGCACCCAGGGCACGCAGCAGGGCGCCCTGGCGGATGCGCTCATCGAGGGTCGCCTGCAGGCCGGAAAACAGCACTGCCAGACCCGCCGCCAGCACGAACAACAGCACGTACTGCACCGCCAGCGTCACCTGGCCGAGGATGCTGCGCAGCTGTTCGAGCAACGCCTGTACTTGCAGAATGGTCACCGCCGGGTAGGTCCGGGACAGCTCGACGATGGCCTGATCGTTGCCTGGCGCCAGGTAGAAGCTGGTCAGGTACGTGGTCGGCAGATCCTGCAGGGTGCCGGGCTGGAAGATCATGAAGAAGTTCGGTTGAAAGGTATCCCAGTTCACTGTACGCAAACTGGTCACCACCACTTCCCGGGTCATGCCGCCGATGACGAAACTCATATGGTCGCCCAGCTTGAGCTGGAGGCTTTCTGCCAGTTTGGCCTCCACCGATACACCAGGGACTGCATCGGCCGTCGGGGTTGCGGCATTCCACCAGTTGCCTGCCGTGATGGTGTTGCCTTCCGGCAGGTCGGCGGCCCAGGTGAGGCTGAGGTCGCGCTGGGTGGCGTTCTCCCCACGGGAATCCTTGGTCACGAACTGGCTGACCGGCGTGCCGTTGATGGTGATCAGTCGCCCCGGGATCACCGGATACAGCGGCGCCGAATGAGTAGAAAGATGGCTCAGGCGCTCGGCGAAACTGTCTTTGTCCGCAGGCAGGATATTCAGCACGAAATAGTTGGGCGCGTCCTTGGGCAACTGGTTCTGCCAGGTGTCGAGCAACTCGCCGCGCAACAGGGCGATCAGCCCCATGGACAGCAGGATCAGGCCGAATGCCAGGGATTGCCCGGCGGCCGCCAACGGATAGCGCAGCAGTTGCCCCAGGCCCAGGCGCCAAGGCAGGGAAGCGCCCATCAGCAGGCGGCGCAGGCTTTTGAGCAGGAGCAGCATCAGGCCGCCGAGAATCAGTGCCGCGACTACGCCGCCACCGAGCAGGGCGAAAGTCAGCACCAAGTCCAGGCTCAGGCGCCACATGATCAGGCCCAAAGCCAGCAGAGCGGTGCCGTAGACCAGCCATGAACTGGGCGGAATCGGCAGCATGTCGCGACGCAGCACCCGCAGCGGTGGCACCCGCCCCAGAGCCGCGAGAGGCGGCAGGGCAAACCCTGCCAGGGCCACCAGGCCGGTGCCGATCCCGGCCAGGGCAGGCAGCAGGCCACCTGGTGGTACGGAAGCGGGTAGCAGGCCTTCGAGCAGATAGAACAGGCCCAGTTGCGCCAGCCAGCCGAGGATCGCGCCGCTGAGGCTGGCCAAGACGCCGAGAATCGCCAGTTGCAGGCTGAACAGGGTCAAGGCTTCGCCACGGGACAGGCCCAGACAGCGCAGCAGGGCACTGGCATCGAAGCGGCGACTGGCGAAACGTGATGCCGACAGCGCCACAGCGACACCGGCCAGCAGCACCGCGACCAGACTGGCCATGTTCAGATAGCGCTCAGCCTTGCCCAGCGCGCCGCCGATCTGCTGGTTGCCGTCGCGGGCGTCGCGCAGGCGCTGGTTGGGCGCCAGGCCCGGCTCGATGGCCTTGTTATAGGCCGCCAGCGCCGGGGCCGGGCCGCGCCACAGTTCGCGGAAGCTGACCCGGCTGCCCGGCTGGACTACGCCTGCGGCTTGCAGATCCGCCAGGTTGATCATCACCCGCGGGGTCAGGCTGTAGAAATTGCCCGCGCGGTCCGGTTCGTAGGTGAGGACCCGGGTCAGGGTCAGGGTCTTGGAGCCGACGTCGATGCTGTCGCCGACTTTCAGGTTCAGCGCGGCGAACAGGCGCGATTCGGCCCAGGCTTCCCCGGCCAGCGGCTCGCCACCGGCAGTTTCTTCTTGATACGGCGCCGGGGCGCTTTTCAGTTCGCCGCGTAACGGATAGGCCTTGTCCACGGCCTTGACGCTGGCCAGTTGAATACCGGTATCGGTGGCGATTACGCTGGAAAACTCCACCGTTTGCGCATGATCAAGGGCAAGTTTGCTACCGGCCTCGATCTGCTCGGCTTTTGCCGGGCTGGAGCCTTCCAGCACCAGATCGGCGCCGAGAAACTCAGTGGCCCGCAGCAACATGGCGCCATTGAGCCGGGCACCGAAGTAGCCGATGGCGGTACTGGCAGCCACAGCCACGACCAGGGCGAAAAACAGCACCCGCAGTTCCCCTGCGCGGGCATCGCGCAACAACTGGCGGCAAGCGAGGGTGAACAGGCGCAGCAACGGCAAGCGGGCCATCAGGGCTCCAGTGGGGTGGCCAGGCGGCCACCTTCAAGGCGGATCAGGCGGCGGCAACGGTGCGCCAGGCGCTCATCGTGGGTCACCAGTACCAGAGTGGTCTGGCGTTCCTTGTTCAGTTCGAACAGCAGGTCGCTGATCCGTTCGCCGGTATGGCTGTCGAGGTTGCCGGTGGGTTCGTCGGCAAACAATACTGCAGGATCAGCGGCAAAGGCCCGGGCCAGGGCGACGCGCTGTTGTTCGCCACCGGACAGCTGGCGCGGGGTGTGGGTCAGGCGTTGGCCTAGGCCGACCCGTTCCAGCAGATTGCGCGCGTGTTCCCGGGCGTCCTTGCGGCCCTCGAGTTCCATGGGCAGCATGACGTTCTCCAGGGCGTTCAGACTGTCGAGCAGTTGGAACGACTGGAACACGAAACCGACATTTTCGGCCCGTACCCGGGCGCGCTGGTCTTCGTCCAGCTGGCTGAGATCACGCCCGGCCAGTATCACGGAACCGGCGCTGGGCAGGTCGAGACCGGCGAGCAGGCCGAGCAGCGTCGACTTGCCGGAACCCGAGGCGCCGACGATGGCCAAAGAGTCGCCCTTGTTCAGTTCCAGAGAGAGTTCGTGCAGGATGGTCAGATCACCTTCGGTGCTGGGAACCACTTTGCTGAGGTTTCGGGCACTGAGAATACTTTCACTCATGGAGAATCCGATGCGTGCGTGGTTTTTAAGTGCAGGCCTGATGTTATGGCTGTTATCGCAAACAGCGGCGGCGGGCACGGTGCTGATCGTTGGCGATAGTATCAGCGCGGCTTTCGGCCTGGATACCCGCCTTGGGTGGGTGTCGCTGCTTGAGCAGCGGCTCAAGCAGCAAGGCTTCGACGATAAGGTGATCAATGCCTCGGTCAGTGGCGATACCAGCGGCGGAGGCCAGGCGCGGCTGCCAGCGCTGCTTGCAGAACACAAGCCGGACCTGGTGATCCTCGAACTGGGTGGCAATGACGGCCTGCGCGGGCAGCCGCCTGCACAATTGCAACAAAACCTTTCATCGATGATCGACAGCTCCAAGGCCGCGGGAGCCAAAGTGCTGTTGTTAGGCATGCGTTTGCCACCGAATTACGGTGCCCGTTACACCCAGGCGTTTGCGGCGGTGTACGGCAGTCTGGCTGAAGAGAAGAAGATCGCTCTGGTGCCGTTTTTCCTCGAGGGCATTGGCGGGATTCCCGAGTTGATGCAGGCCGATGGGCTGCATCCGGCGGTGGCGGCCCAGGGCAAGTTGCTGGATAACGTCTGGCCGACGCTTAAACCCCTGCTTTAACACGTCTGCAGGCTTTTCTAGTCGGGGGCTTTCGGATAATGTGGCGCCCCGATTTGGAGCTCCTGATGCCACGTCCCGCCTGGTCCCTGTATGCCTACCAACTGATCGAGCCTGATGAGCAGCTCGACCTGTTCGCCTGCCAGGAAATCAAGGTGCATGTGGTGGCGCGACAGCTGGAGCTGGGTGGTTCGGTGGATCGCACGTTGTGTGGCACCCTGTTGCCCGCACAGCCACGCTGGTCCGGGGTGGCTGCCGAAGCCCTGCGCGACGAGCGTTTCTGCCCGTTGTGCAAGGCGATTCTCGATGCCCAGCGCCGCGGCATGAACCCGATCTGGCCGGAACTCTAGCTCCAGAGCCCGGGCCCATCATGAAACTCTTGTCAGGCAACACTTTGCTGTCTCCCTGCGGGCGAGAGGCGGTGTACAATTCGCTACTTTTCCCTCTTTTGTCCCAAGGATTTCCCGGATGTTGTCGCGCATTCCAGCCGTTACCCGCTGTCTGTCGTTCGCTGCACTGTGTGCGGTCGGTCCCGCTTCGGCCCTGGAATTCCCGCTGCCGCCGCCCGGTGAAGACATCATCGGCCAGGTCCAGACAATTACCGCGAAATACGAAGATACCTTCGCCGATATCGGCACTAAGTATGACCTGGGCTACCTGGAAATGATCGCCGCCAACCCCGGCGTCGATGCCTGGCTGCCGGGCGCAGGGACCCAGATCGTCCTGCCGACCCGTTTCATCCTGCCGCCGGGGCCGCGTGAAGGCATCGTCATCAACCTGGCTGAATACCGCCTCTACTACTACCCGAAAGGGCGGAACGTGGTGTACACCTTCCCGCTCGGCATCGGTCGCGAGGGCTGGGGTTCGCCGGTTTCCACCACCAAGATCACCGCCAAGACCCCGCACCCGACCTGGACTCCGCCGGCTTCGGTACGCGCCGAGCACGCTGCCGATGGCGATATCCTGCCTGCGGTGGTGCCGGCCGGTCCGGACAACCCGCTGGGCCCGTTCAAATTCGGCCTGGGCCTGCCGGGTTACCTGATCCACGGTTCCGACAAGAAGTTCGGTATCGGCATGCGCACCAGTCACGGCTGCTTCCGCATGTACAACAACAATGTACTGGAAATGGCTGACATGGTTCCGGTCGGTACTACCGTGCGCATCATGAGCGAGCCGTACAAGTTCGGTCGCAGTGGCGGCAAGGTCTTCCTTGAAGCCCATGCGCCGCTGGATGACAACGGCAACCCATCGATTGTCGACAAGCACACGGCAGTGATCAACGCCCTGCTCAAGCGCGAAGACCTGTCCACCAACCTGCGCATGAACTGGGATCAGGTGCGTGACGTGGTGGCGGCCGAGGACGGCATGCCGGTTGAAATCGGTGAGCCGGGCGCTGCTGTTGCGGCACAGCCGCAGGTGATTCTGCAGTAGCGCTGCCGCCCGGGATTCGCCTTTGTGGGACCGGCTTCAGCCGGGAAGAGGTTGGCGCAGTCGATATTTATATGGCGTCTGTACCGCCGCCTTCCCGGCTGAAGCCGGTCCCACATGAATGTCGGCGGGCAGTAAAAGCCGGGCAAAAAAAAGCCGACCCGTAAACGGGTCGGCTTATCAGCAATAATCCCGAGGGATTCTTACTTGCGGCTAGCCTTGTCGAGCATGCGCAGAGCGCGCTCGTTGGCTTCGTCAGCAGTTTGCTGAGCTTTCTGAGCAGCAGCCAGAGCTTCATCGGCCTTACGATAGGCTTCATCAGCACGGGCTTGTGCACGAGCTGCTGCGTCTTCGGTAGCAGTCAGACGAGCTTCGGTTTCTTTGGATACGCTGCTGCAACCGGTGGCCAGAACTGCGGCCAGAGCCAGAGCAGAGAATTTCAGAACGTTGTTCATCGTGTTCCCCTTCAAGGACTTTTCAATCAAATTAGTCATCTCTCGAAAGTGAGAAAATGACCGGCGTACATACTACCCATTGTTTGTAGTAAGTAAACTGACGAAGCGCAAGAAGCCCATAATTTCTTGGGTTTGAAAGCCTTCCGACAGACTTTTCATGCGCTTTGTATGAAAAATATCCAGCTTGCTCCGCCCGGCACGGGTGTCTGGAAGGAACGTGCTAAATAGTGGCAATGTGCATTAGTCATTGCCCCACGCCATGAGTTCCGGGCGTGCGCGCATGAACAGACTTTCCCTGTTTAGCTGAACAATCGGTGACTTTCAAATCAGCGTAGCGTCTCAATCGGCAATCCCGGCAATGTTCGTTGCAAAGTGTCCGGTCAATCGGATATTCGGTCGTGCTTTTTTACGATCGCTGCGCTTGAGCATATTCACAAATGACGCCTACTATTTGCAGGTGCTGTTTTGTTGGAGATTCACAGGCTCGTCTCGGTGTCCAAAACAGGCACGGGGTGGCGTAGATGTTCCTTCGCCGGAAAAACATCGGTAAGGTAGGGGTCAAAATCCAAGACCCGCGAGGAGTAATGATGAGCGAGGCGCTGTCGATCCACCATGATCAGACCGGTCACCAGTTCGAAATCAGCATAGATGGTCATCGTGCCTACCTGACTTATATGGACCTGGGCAAGCAGACCCTGGACATCTATCGAACCTTTGTCCCCAACGCTCTGCGGGGCCGGGGGATCGCGGCGGCGCTGACCGAACAGGCCCTGGACTATGCCGAGAGCATGGGCTACACCGTCATTCCTTCGTGTTCGTATGTCGAGCGTTACATGGAGCGTAATCAGCGTCAGGCGGCGAAGATCTGACATATTGATTGCAGGCTGCAACTGAATGAAAAACGCCGAGCAGATGCTCGGCGTTTTTGTGTGCGCGTTGATCAGGTGCGTTCGCGCTTGGGCAGAACGTCCTTGAGCTTGGCGTGCATGCCGCGCAGGGTTTTCTCGGTGCTGTCCCAGTCGATGCAGGCATCGGTAACGGAGACGCCGTACTGCAACTCGGACAGATCCTTGGGAATCGCCTGGCAGCCCCAGTTCAGGTGGCTTTCAACCATCAGGCCGATGATCGAGTTGTTGCCTTCCAGAATCTGGTTGGCGACGTTTTCCATGACCAGCGGTTGCAGGGCCGGATCCTTGTTGGAGTTGGCGTGGCTGCAGTCGACCATGATGTTCGGGCGAATATTCGCCTTGTTCAGGGCCTGCTCGCAGAGGGCGACGCTGACCGAATCATAGTTGGGCTTGCCGTTACCGCCGCGCAGGACCACGTGACCGTAGGCATTGCCCTTGGTGGTGACGATGGACACGCCACCTTCCTGGTTGATGCCGAGGAAACGGTGCGGGCTGGAAACCGATTGCAGGGCGTTGATCGCCACTGTAAGGCCACCGTCGGTGCCGTTCTTGAAGCCGACGGCCGAGGACAGGCCGGAAGCCATTTCCCGGTGGGTCTGGGATTCGGTTGTGCGCGCGCCGATGGCCGACCAGCTGATCAGGTCCTGCAGATATTGCGGGGAGATCGGGTCGAGGGCTTCGGTGGCGGTAGGCAGGCCCATTTCAGCCAGGTCCAGCAGCAGTTGGCGGCCGATGTGCAGACCGTCCTGGATCTTGAACGAGTCATCCAGATACGGATCGTTGATCAGGCCTTTCCAGCCCACGGTGGTGCGCGGTTTTTCGAAGTACACGCGCATGACCAGGTACAGGGTGTCGGACACCTCGGCCGCCAGGGCCTTGAGGCGCTCGGCGTACTCGTGGGCTGCCTTGATATCGTGGATCGAGCACGGGCCGATCACGATGAACAGGCGATGATCCTTGCCATCGAGGATGTTGCGGATCACTTCGCGACCCTTGCTCACAGTGTGCAAGGCGGCGTCGGTCAGCGGGATCTCGCGTTTGAGCTGGTCCGGGGTGATCAGCGTCTCGTTGGACGAGACGTTAAGGTCGTTAATCGGTAGATCGGCCATCGTGTTACTCATCAGGTCACGGGTGCTGGCCGACAAGGGACCCCTGCGGTGGAGCCCAGCATGATTGAGCGCAGCGGGGAGCGGAACCTTAGCGCGTTACCCCATTGCTCTTCAATGGGCAAGCTCGGCTTTTGCGCCAACGGCAAGGCATTGGCGCCAGTATTTACAACCGTAACCCCGGCAACGGATAGTAGCGGTTCAATCCGGGGAGTCTCACCGTTGAAACAGCTGGAACTGACCGACCTCAACATCGATCGTCAATTGTTGGACCTGCCGGGCACCTCGTTGCTTGTTTTTACAAGTCTGGGTTGCACCAGCTGCCGATGGGCACGACAGTATCTGCCAACCCTGGCGCTGCCGCTTGAACGCCTGTGCTGGATCGACGCCGCCGACAACGGCGGTGCTGTGGAGCGCTATGAAGTGTTTCATCTGCCAGCGCTGTTCGTCATTCGCGACGGCGACTTCTATGGTCCACTGCGTGCGCCACTGACGGCCCAGGGTATCGATCAGGGCCTGCGCGAGGTATTGCAGGCCGAGCCGGACGAACTGCCCTGAGGGGCACCGAACAGGTTAAGGAATGAGTGACATGACGACTGCTAGCAGGAAGCCGCGTATTGGCATCATCGGTACGGGCGCCATCGGCGGCTTTTATGGGGTGATGCTGGCCAGGGCCGGATTTGACGTGCATTTCCTTCTGCGCAGCGAATTCGAGGCCGTGGCGCAGAACGGCCTGCGGGTCGAGAGCACGGTGCATGGCGAACTGCTGCTCAATCCGGTTCAGGCTTATGCATCGACCGCTGACATGCCGCCCTGCGACTGGCTGCTGGTCGGCGCCAAATCTACCGCCAATGTCGAACTGGCACCGCTGATCGCCGAGGCTGCGGCCCCGGATGCGAAGGTACTGGTCCTGCAGAACGGTCTGGCCGTGGAGGACCGCCTGCGCGCCGCCTTGCCGGACTCCCTGCATGTGTTGGGTGGCCTGTGCTTTATCTGTGTACACCGTCTGGCTCCCGGCGTGGTTGCGCATCAGGCTTTTGGTGCAGTCAATATGGGCTATCACAGCGGGCCGACGGCGAATGCCGACGCCCGTCAGGCGATTGTCGAAGAGGGCGCGGCGCTGTTCAAGGCGGCGGGTATCGACTCACAGGCCATGCCGGACCTGCAGCAGGCGCGCTGGCAGAAACTGGTGTGGAACGTGCCGTATAACGGCCTGTCGGTCTTGTTGCAGGCCAGTACCTCGGCCCTGATGACTGACAGCTACAGCCGCGAGCTGATTCTGGACCTGATGAACGAAGTGGTGGCCGGTGCCGAAGCCTGCGGCCACAGCATGCCCGAGGGCTACGCGGCCAAGCTGTTTGCCACCACCGAGCAGATGCCGGACTATTGGCCGAGCATGTACCACGACTTCCGCGAGAAGCGTCCCCTTGAATTGGACGCCATCTATTCCCGGCCCCTGGCAGCGGCCCTGGACGCCGGGCGTGACATGCCGAAAATCCGCGCCCTGTTCCAGACTCTGGCCTTTATCGACTTTCACAATATCTGAGGCGCCTCGCTTCATGGGCGCACGGGAGGAATGCTTATGGCAACGGTATCAGGCAACAAACTGATCCTGGCGATTTCCTCCCGGGCCTTGTTCGACCTCGGCGCCAGCCATGGGGTGTATATGGCTGATGGCGTCGAGGCCTACCGCCAGTATCAGATCGAGCATGAAGACGAGATCCTGCAACCGGGCGATGCCTTTCTGTTGGTGGAAAAACTGCTTAACCTCAATAAGCGCCTGAAGCAGGCACGGGTCGAGGTTATTCTGGTTTCACGCAACAGCGCCGACACCGGCCTGCGCGTGTTCAACTCGATCCAGCACTACGGTCTGGATATTTCCCGCGCGGCGTTTGTCGGCGGGCGCAGTCCCTATCCGTATCTGGCGGCCTTTGGCTGCCATCTGTTTCTGTCGACCCATGCCGAAGATGTGCGCAGCGCCCTGGATGCCGGTTTTGCTGCGGCAACCATTCTCTCCGGTGGCGCTCGCCGGGCGGCCAGCGATGAGCTGCGCATTGCCTTCGATGGCGATGCCGTGCTGTTTTCCGATGAGTCGGAGCGGGTCTATCAAAGTGATGGTCTGGCAGCGTTCCAGCTCAGCGAACGTGAGTCGGCCCGGGAGCCGTTGCGTGGCGGGCCGTTCAAGCCGTTCCTGGCGGCACTGAATCATTTGCAGCGTGAGTTTCCCGAAGACTCCGGGCCGATCCGTACCGCCCTGGTCACGGCTCGCTCGGCGCCGGCCCATGAACGGGTCATTCGCACCCTGCGTGAATGGGATATCCGCCTGGACGAGTCGCTGTTCCTCGGTGGTCTGGATAAATCGCCGTTTCTCGAAGCCTTCGCCGCCGACGTGTTTTTCGACGATCAGCCCGGCCACTGCGAGCGCGCCCGCGAGGTGGTTGCTACCGGTCATGTGCCCCACGGCATCAGTAATGAAATCAAGGTTTGAAGTGCGTCAAAGCTCGGCGGCACGGGCCGTCGCAGTTGGTTGGGCGCTGCTAAGCTGAAGCAATCTCCGCCAAATCTGGCTGTCTGGGAGGTCGTATGATTCGTTCGATGCTGTATGCCACGGACCTTGGCCTGTATGCGCCGTATGTCATGCAGCACGCGCTGGCACTGGCACGAACCTTCAAGGCCGAGCTGTACGTCATTCATGTGGTCGAACCCATGGGGTTGTTCGCCGAATCGGTCCTGCAGAGCTACCTGAGCGAGGATGCGCTCAAGGAGTTGCGCAGCCAGGGTCTGAGCACGGTGCTGGAAGGGATCGAACAACAGGTTCTGGATGGTTTTCGCGACGAGTTGGGGGATGGCCATCAGGACCTTGAGTTGATTCGCAGTGTGCGGGTCGTGCAGGGCGATCCGTCGAAGGTCATTCTTGAACAGGTAAGCCGTCTGGCCGTGGATTTGCTGGTCGTCGGCAGCCACAGTCACGGCACGGAAGGAGATACACCGATCGGGCGTACGGCTGCCAGGGTTCTGCAGCTTTCGGAAGTTCCGGTCTACATGGTGCCCATGGTGCAGAACCGGATGCGCGGATAGTCGAGAGCAGAAGTGAAATCGGGCGTGCCATTACGCCGTAAAGATGATAAAAAGTTCTAGATTTATTCTTCTGACCATTAATCCAGTTATATACCGTCGCTGATGCCCCTGGCGTCTACCTGCTTTGAGGGATACATATGAAGCTTCAACAACTGCGCTACATCTGGGAAGTGGCGCACCATGACCTCAACGTCTCCGCGACGGCTCAGAGCCTTTACACCTCTCAGCCCGGCATCAGCAAGCAGATCCGTTTGCTCGAAGATGAACTGGGGGTCGAGGTCTTCGCCCGCAGCGGCAAGCACCTTACCCGCGTGACACCGGCCGGTGAGCGCATCATCACCACCGCCGGCGAGATTCTGCGCAAGGTCGAGAGCATCAAGCAGATTGCCCAGGAATTCTCCAACGAGAAAAAAGGCACGCTGTCCATCGCCACTACCCACACCCAGGCGCGTTATGCCCTGCCGCCGGTGATCAGCAATTTCATCAAGCAATACCCTGACGTCGCTCTGCACATGCACCAGGGTTCGCCGATGCAGATTGCCGAGATGGCCGCTGATGGCACCGTTGATTTCGCCATTGCCACCGAGGCGCTGGAGCTGTTCGGCGATCTGGTGATGATGCCGTGCTACCGCTGGAACCGCTGCGTGGTCGTGCCCCAGGGCCACCCGCTGACCAAACTGCCGAAACTGACCCTGGAAGTGCTGGCCGAATACCCGATCGTGACTTACGTATTCGGTTTCACCGGGCGCTCCAAGCTCGACGAAGCCTTCAGTCATCGCGGCCTGACGCCAAAAGTAGTATTCACCGCCGCCGATGCTGACGTGATCAAGACTTACGTTCGTCTGGGTCTGGGCGTGGGGATCGTCGCCAAGATGGCGGTGGACGCCAAGCTCGATTCCGACCTGGTGGTACTCGACGCCAGCGACCTGTTCGAGTCCAGCGTGACCAAGATCGGCTTCCGCCGTGGCACTTTCCTGCGCGGCTTCATGTGCGACTTCATCGAGAAGTTTGCCCCGCACCTGACCCGCGAGGTCATGTCCAAGGCCATCCAGTGCCATAACAAGCAGGAACTGGAAGAGCTGTTCGACGGGGTTGAACTGCCGGTGCATTGATCCTGCAACCCTGATGCAAACACTGTGGGACCGGCTTTAGCCGGGAATGGGGCATAGCAACCGACGTATCTCTATCGGATGTACCTGCGCCTTCCCGGCTGAAGCCGGTCCCACAATGGGTTCCACTGCTGACCGCAATCAGCCCTTGGCAATCATATTCCCGGCATGCAGACCGCATTCCTTCTGGGTGGCTTCTTCCCACCACCAACGACCTTCGCGCTCATGCTGGCGCGGCAGTACCGGACGGGTGCAGGGTTCGCAGCCGATACTGATGAAGCCGCGTTCGTGCAGGCTGTTAAATGGCAGTTCCAGCATGCGGATATACGCCCACACGTCTTCACTGCTCATCTGCGCCAGCGGGTTGAACTTGTACAGCGGGCGCTCGGGCCTCGAGAAGGCGCCGTCGATTTCCAGTACCGCCACTTCACTGCGGGTGCTCGGGCTCTGGTCGCGGCGCTGGCCGGTGGCCCAGGCTTTCACCGTGGACAGCTTGCGGCGCAACGGCTCGATCTTGCGCACGCCACAGCATTCGCCATGGCCGTCCTTGTAGAAACTGAACAGACCCTTTTCCTTGACGAAAGGCTCCAGCTTGGTCTGGTCCGGCGAGATCAGCTCGATGGCGATCTTGTACTGCTCGCGCACCTGCTCGATGAAGCGATAGGTCTCCGGGTGCAGGCGGCCGGTGTCGAGGCTGAAGACCTTGACGTTCTTGTTGATTTTCCAGGCCATGTCCACCAGCACGACGTCTTCGGCGCCGCTGAAGGAGATCCACAACTCATCGCCAAAATGCTGGAAGGCCAGCTTGAGGATGTCCTGGGGGGATTGGTTGGCGTAAGTCGCGGCGAGTTCAGCGACGTCGAATGGCTGGTTCATCAGGCGGTTTCCTGGTCGAGAAGCGGCGCTTAAGCGCTCGATATGCCGACGATGGTAACAAAATCCTTCGCTGATTTGGCCGACTTGCCGTCTCTAGGCTAAAGTGCTGCCTCTTTTTTCAGCCTGCTGATTCAACCAAGGAGTGTCTTGTGGAAATTGCCTGTCTCGACCTGGAAGGTGTGCTGGTCCCGGAAATCTGGATCGCCTTTGCTGAGAAAACTGGTATCGAGTCTCTGCGTGCAACCACGCGGGACATTCCCGACTACGACGTGCTGATGAAGCAGCGTCTGCGCATCCTCGACGAGCATGGCCTGAAACTGGCCGACATTCAGGAAGTGATTGGCACCCTCAAGCCGCTGGACGGCGCCATCGAGTTCGTCAACTGGCTGCGTGAGCGCTTCCAGGTGGTGATTCTGTCGGACACTTTCTACGAGTTCTCGCAACCGCTGATGCGTCAGTTGGGCTTCCCGACCTTGCTCTGCCATCGTCTGATCACTGACGAAACCGACCGGGTTATCAGCTATCAACTGCGTCAGAAAGATCCCAAGCGTCAGTCGGTATTGGCCTTCAAGAGCCTGTACTACCGGGTGATCGCCGCAGGCGATTCGTATAACGACACCACCATGCTAGGCGAGGCCGATGCGGGCATTCTGTTCCATGCCCCGGATAACGTGATCCGCGAATTCCCGCAATTCCCGGCGGTGCATACGTTTGAAGACCTGAAGAAGGAGTTCATCAAGGCGTCGAATCGGGATCTGGCTCTGTAACAGAAGGTCCGCATCTTCTGTGGGACCGGCTTTAGCCGGGAAGGCGTTGGCAGGAGCGATACATTTCTATCGTCTGTCATAGGGTTTCCCGGCTAGAGCCGGTCCCACATTGACTCAGAGGTTCTGCAAGGTTTCCAGCAGTATCCGCACCTTGGTAAACGACTCCTGATACTCGGCCTCGCAGTCCGAGTCGGCGACGATACCGCCGCCTCCCCAGCAGGACACCTGACCGTCCTTGACCAGCAGGCTGCGGATGGCGATGGAGCTGTCCATTTCGCCACGCACATCCAGATAGATCAATGATCCGCAATACAGGGCACGGCGACTGGGCTCCAGTTCGTCGATGATCTGCATGGCGCGGATTTTCGGTGCGCCGGTGATGGAACCACCGGGAAAGCTGCCGGCAATCAGGTCCAGGGCGTCGTGATCGGCGGCCAGTGTGCCGGTCACGCTGCTGACCAGGTGATGCACGTTGGGATAGCTTTCCAGGCTGAACAGCTCGGGCACTTTCACCGAGCCGATGCGGCAGCTGCGGCCCAGGTCGTTGCGCAGCAGGTCGACGATCATCAGGTTTTCCGCGCGGTCCTTGGCACTGGCCAGCAGCTCGACGGCATAGGCGGCGTCTTGCGCAGCATCGCGGCCACGGGGGCGGGTGCCCTTGATCGGCCGGGTCTCGACCTGGCCCTGGGCGACTTTGACGAAGCGCTCTGGCGACAGGCTCAGCACCGCATCATTACCTTCCAGGGCCATATAACCGGAGAAGGGCGTCGGGCAGGCCACGCGCAATGCGCAGTAGGCTGCCCACGGATCACCTTGGCAATTGGCCTGGAAGCGTTGGGTCAGATTGACCTGATAGCAGTCGCCGGACTGGATATAGTTCTGGATGCGTTCAAAAGCGGCACGGTAGTCGTCAGCACTGATACTGGTCTGGAACGGGCCGTCGAGTTGGAAGCTGGCTTGATCAAGGGGCGCGGGTGCACCGAACAGCGCTAACAGGCGTTGCTGCTCGGTCTCGGCCAGGCTCGGGTGAAATACCAGCTGGGACGTGCCTTGTTGGTGATCGCTGATCAAGGCCCAGGCGTACAGGCCAAGCCGCGCCTGCGGCAGTTGCAAGTCATCCACGGCCTTGCTCGGCAGCGGTTCCAGGCGTCGGCCGAAGTCATAGCTCAGATAGCCGATCAGGCCGCCGGCGAAGGGCAGCTTGCAGTGCTCGGGCAGTTGCGCTTCGCCCAGTAGAGCCAGGGCCTGGCGCAGGCGCTGGAGAAAGCCGGCGCCGCTCTCGTCATTGTCGACACTCAGTTGCTCTTCGGGCCAGGCGCTGAGCAGATCGTAGCGACCACGTTCAGCCGCTGGCCGACCACTGTCGAGCAGCACTGCACCCGGCGCATGGCGCACTCGCGAGAAATAATCGGCGGGGTTGCTGTGATAGGGCAGCGGATGGACGGAGCAGGTCGGCATTTAGGCAAAATCGGTCAGCAGAGCGCGGGTGGCGATTGTAGTCCGCTTGGGCGGGATCGGGAAATCTCGGTGTTTAGCCAGTGAGATGGGGCACATGCCCAAACAGCTCCTGCACAAACCTGACCCGCTCTTGCGGCGTTTCCGTACGGCCTTCCAGAGCCAGTTGCTCAATACGCGCTTCCACCGCCTGGGTCCTGTGGGTCAGGCCGCAGTCGTTGGCAATCTGGATATTCAGGCCGGGGCGGGCGTTGAGCTCGAGGATCAGCGGACCTTTTTCCTGGTCCAGCACCATGTCGACACCGATATAGCCCAGGCCACAGAGCTCAAAGCATTCAGCGGACAGCTGCATGAAGCCGTCCCAGTCAGGCAGTTGCACGCCGTCCACGGTCTGGGCGGTATCGGGATGTTTGCGGATGATGTTGTTGAGCCAGGTGCCTTGCAGGGTGATGCCGGTCGCCAGGTCGACACCGACGCCGATGGCGCCCTGGTGCAGGTTGGCCTTGCCGTGGGACTGGCGGGTCGGCAGGCGCAGCATCGCCATGACCGGGTAGCCCATCAGCACGATGACGCGGATGTCCGGCACACCTTCGTAGCTGATGCTCTTGAAGATCGGGTCCGGAGTGACGCGGTATTCGATCAGCGCGCGGTCGCGGTGGCCGCCCAGGGAATACAGGCCGGTAAGGATGCTGGAGATCTGGTGTTCGATTTCGCTGTGGCTGACGATGCGCCCGGAGATAGTGCGAAAGCGCTCCTCGAAGCGGTCGGCGATAACCAGGATGCCATCACCGCCTGCGCCCATGGCCGGCTTGATCACGAAATCATTGTGGCCGTCGATGATCTGGTCGAGACGGTCGATTTCCTTTTCCGTGGAGATCACCCCGTACATCTGCGGTACGCGGATCCCGGCCTGGATGGCGCGCAGCTTGGTGGTGATCTTGTCGTCGACAATGGGGTACAGGCTGCGCTTGTTGTACTTGAGCACGTAGTCGGCATTACGCCGGTTGATGCCCATGATGCCCTTGGCCTCCAGGGCCTTCCAGGTCTTCCACCAGCCGATCATTTGCCTTCCTCTTCCTTGATGAAGGCCTTGAAGCGCATCAGTTCGGTGAGGCGGTAGCCGCGATAGCGACCCATGGCCAGCATGAAGCCCACCAGAATCAGCAGCACAGCGGGGAAGGTGAAGACGAAGTAGGTCAGTTCCGGCACGCTCATGATCAGGTGCGCCAGGGACGCGGCGAACAGGGTGCCGATGGCGACTTTCATGGCATGGCTGGCGCCGCGTTCTTCCCAGGTGATGGACAGGCGTTCGATGGTCATGGTCAGAATCACCATGGGGAACAGTGCCACCGACAGGCCGCGCTCCAGGCCCAGCTTGTGGCTGAACAGGCTGATGGCGGCGATCAGCACTACGACAAAGGTCAGCACCACCGACAGGCGCGGCAGCATCTGCAACTTGAGGTGTTCCAGGTACGAGCGCAGTGACAGGCCCAGGGCGGTGATCAGGGTGAACAGCACGATGCCGAAGCCCAGTTGGGTCTCGCGGAAGGCCAGGGCGATCAGCACCGGGGTGAAGGTGCCCAGGGTCTGCAGGCCGATCAGGTTGCGCAGGATCAGGATCACCAGCACGCCGATGGGGATCATCACCATGATCATGAAGGTCTGCTGGGTCTGCAGCGGCAGGCCGTACAGCGAATAGGAGAGGAAGTCGGCGTCGGAGTTGTCGTCGGTCAGCTTGGCCAGGCGGATGGCGTTCATTTCGCTGTTATTGAGGCTGAAGTTGACCGTGGCTTTCTTGCCGCCTTCGACGGTGATCAGGTTTTCGTCGCCGACCCACCACAGCAGGCGGTCTTCGGGCAGGCCCTGGGCGCCGGTGTCCGGGTTGAAGTACAGCCAGTCCTTGCCGTTGAAGCTGCGCAGCCACAGTTCCGGGGTCTGCGGCTGGTCGGCGACCAGACGGATAGTGTGGACTTTTTCCATCGGCACGTGGGCGATGGACAGCAGCAGTTCGGTGATACGCGCCTTGTTCGGCGTCGAGGTGTCCCCGGCCAGTAGCAGCTTGACGTTGTCGTCGCTGAGGGTGTTGACCCGCTTAATGGCTTCGCCGATGAAGGTCTCGACGTCCGCCGAGTGCTGGCGGATCGGGGCGAGCAGGGCTTCGGCAGCGATTTTTTCCGGGCCGTCGATGACCATGCTGTCGCGGAAAATCGGCCCCTTGGTGCGCGGCTTGTCGCCGTTATAGCGCTTGGTCAGGACCAGACGGTAATAAAGGGTCTGGTTGCCGCTGGCGCGCCGTGCCGACCAGGTGACCTTGCGGTTGCCGTCGATGCGGTTGACGCTGACCCCGTAGTTATTGGAGATGAAGCTTTCGTTGAGGCTGATGTAATCCCGGGCCAGGGGTGGCACGAACATTTGGATCTTCACCGGGTCCTTGGCGCTGGCGACGAACTCGACTTTGGCGTCGATGTTCCACAGGTCGTCGGTTTCGTCTTCGGTCACCGGAATGCCCAGCACGACGATCTGATAGGCCGTGATGGCGATGCCCAGGGTGACCAGGACGGCAATCAGGATTTTCAGATGCAGGTTGAGAGAACGCATGGATTTACTCTTTGGGCCTGGCAACAGGAGGGCAGCTCGGTTTGCCCTTTGAATATTTCAGGCTGGGATCGACCAGGGCGTCGAAGCGCTTGAGCGCCTCGGAGCCAATCAAAAGCGGGTATTGGAATGCACTTCGGTCGGTCAAGTTCACTTCCAGGGTGCGTAAAACTTTGCCCATGCATACATCCAGGCTGATCACCGGGCGGGCGCTGTACTTTTTCTCGTCATCGGGGCTGTAGTCGTCGGCCCGGCGCTTGATCTTGCTCAGGCGCTGCAGCGGGCGTTCGATGGGGTGCTGGTGGGCGTCGTCGATGGCCAGATAGAAGCGCACCCAGCCTTCGCCGTCGCGAGTGAAGTGGGTGATATCCCGGGCACTGAGGGAGGCGGTGTGGGCGCCGGTGTCGAGCTTGGCGGCGACCTGCAGATCGATATCGGCGAGTTCTGCGTATTCATTCAGGCCGTAAACGGTCTTGTCGGCGGCTTCGCCGGTGCCGGCCAGCAGCATCAGGCAGAGCAGCGAAAAGGGGGTTATGAGTCTCATAGATCCTGGCGCGGTGAGGGGCGCAGCCCTCGATAGTGATCGGTTATACCGTTCATTTGGCTCGATCGAAGCGGGCCGGATTCTAGCACGGTGGTGCCGGGCTGCCAGTTTCTGCGGGTGCCCAAGTGTTTATAAAAGTTTCTCCTGAAAAGCCCCGGCATTAGACGATTGTCGACAATGTTGATTTTTGCTTTGACTGATTCGGGTGATATGGCTAGATTTGTCGGTATTGATCTTCAAGGTGTCGACAATATGTTGGGTGAGGTAGAAAGCCCGTTAAACGGCCATGACGAATCGGAGACGCTTTCCGAAAACGTCTTCCGCCGTATCCAGGCAGCCATCGTCAAGGGCGAGATTGCCCCCGGCAGCAAGATCTCTGAACCCGAACTGGCGCGCACCTACGGTATCAGCCGCGGGCCGTTGCGCGAGGCGATCCATCGTCTGGAAGGCCAGCGTCTGCTGGTGCGGGTCCCCCATGTCGGCGCCAGGGTAGTGTCCTTGAGCCACGCTGAGCTGATCGAACTCTACGAAATCCGCGAATCCCTTGAAGGCATGGCTTGCCGCCTGGCCGCCGAGCGCATGACCGTTGAAGAAATCGACGAGTTGCGCCGGGTCCTCGACACTCATGAGCGCGACGCGGCGTTCCAGGCCGGGCTGGGCTACTACCAGCAGGAAGGCGATTTCGACTTCCACTACCGGATCATCCAGGGCAGCGGCAACCGCACCCTGAGCCAGATGCTCTGCGGCGAGCTGTATCAACTGGTGCGCATGTACCGCATTCAGTTCTCCAACACGCCCAACCGCCCGCGCCAGGCTTTTGCCGAACACCACCGCATTCTCGACGCCATCGCCGACCGTGATGGCGAACTCGCCGAATTGTTGATGCGCCGCCACATCGGCGCTTCCAAACGCAATATCGAGCGGCATTACCAGGCCGTTCCAGACCGAGGTGAAAAATGACCAGAAGCACTCCCGGCCAGCGTTTCCGTGACGCCGTCGCCAGCGAACAGCCCCTGCAAGTCGTCGGCGCCATCAATGCCAACCACGCCCTGTTGGCCAAGCGTGCCGGTTTCAAGGCGATCTATCTGTCCGGTGGCGGCGTCGCAGCCGGGTCGCTGGGGGTGCCGGACCTGGGCATTACCGGCCTCGATGATGTGCTCACCGATGTGCGACGCATTACCGATGTCTGCGATCTGCCTCTGCTGGTGGATGTCGATACCGGTTTTGGTTCCTCGGCATTCAACGTTGCACGCACGGTTCGCTCGATGATCAAGTTCGGTGCGGCGGCGATTCATATCGAGGATCAGGTCGGCGCCAAGCGCTGCGGCCATCGTCCTAACAAGGAGATCGTCTCCCAGCAGGAAATGGTCGACCGCATCAAGGCCGCCGTCGATGCCCGCACCGATGACAGCTTCGTGATCATGGCGCGCACCGATGCTCTGGCCGTGGAAGGCCTGGAATCAGCGCTGGAGCGGGCCGAAGCCTGCATCGAGGCCGGTGCCGACATGGTCTTCCCGGAAGCCATCACCGAACTGGACATGTACAAGCTGTTCGCCGCCCGCGTCCGCGCGCCGATTTTGGCCAATATCACCGAATTCGGCGCCACGCCGCTGTACACCGTGGACGAACTCCGTAGCGCGGATGTGTCCCTGGTGCTGTATCCGCTGTCGGCGTTCCGCGCCATGAACAGGGCGGCGGAAAATGTCTACGGCGCAATCCGCCGCGATGGCTCGCAGAAGAACGTGATCGACACCATGCAGACCCGCATGGAACTGTACGACGCTATCGATTACCACACCTTCGAGCAGAAGCTCGATGCGTTGTTTGCGCAGAAGAAGTAAGCGTAACCCTGTGGGACCGGCTTTAGCCGGGAAGGCCTATTCCCGGCTGAAGCCGGTCCCACAGGGTGCATTTCAAATCAAAATAGTTTGAAAAAATGAATTGCCGATTCCCTAACAAATTCAAGATTGGAGACAGCAATGGCTGAAGCAAAAGTATTGAGCGGCGCTGGTCTACGGGGCCAGGTCGCCGGGCAGACGGCGTTGTCCACCGTGGGACAGGCCGGTGCCGGATTGACCTATCGTGGCTACGACGTCCGTGAACTGGCCGCCGAAGCACGTTTCGAAGAAGTCGCCTATCTGCTGCTCTATGGCGATCTGCCGAGTCAGGCCCAGCTGGATGCCTATCTGCATGAACTGCAGGGTCTGCGTGACCTGCCGCAAGCCTTGAAGGAAGTGCTGGAGCGGATTCCTGCCAGCGCCCACCCGATGGATGTCATGCGTACCGGTGCGTCGATGCTCGGCAATCTGGAGCCTGAAGAGGATTTCAGCCAGCAACTGGCCGCGACCAACCGTCTGCTGGCGGCGTTCCCGGCGATCATGTGCTACTGGTATCGCTTCAGCCACGAAGGCAAGCGCATCGAGTGCGTGACTGACGAACCCTCAATTGGCGCGCATTTCCTGCACCTGTTGCTGGACAAGAAACCCAGTGAGCTGCATAGCAAGGTCATGGACGTCTCGCTGATTCTCTACGCCGAGCACGAATTCAACGCTTCGACCTTCACCGCTCGGGTGTGCGCTTCGACCCTGTCGGACCTGTTTTCCTGCATCACCGCCGCCATCGGCAGTTTGCGCGGCCCGCTGCATGGCGGCGCCAACGAAGCGGCCATGGCGATGATCGAGCGCTTCAGTTCGGCCGAAGACGCGGTCAAGGGCACCCTTGGCATGCTCGAGCGCAAGGACAAGATCATGGGCTTCGGCCACGCGATCTACAAAGACTCCGACCCGCGCAACGAGGTGATCAAGGGCTGGTCGAAAAAACTCGCTGACGAAGTGGGCGATACCGTGCTGTTCCCGGTCTCCGAAGCCATCGACAAGACCATGTGGGAACAGAAGAAGCTGTTCCCCAACGCCGACTTCTACCATGCCTCGGCGTACCACTTCATGGGGATCCCGACCAAGCTGTTCACGCCGATCTTCGTCTGCTCGCGCCTGACCGGCTGGGCCGCCCACGTTTTCGAACAGCGTGCCAATAACCGCATCATTCGTCCAAGCGCCGAATACATCGGCGTCGAACAGCGCAAGTTCGTGCCCATCGAACGTCGCTGACCGGGGGAGGGGAGCGCTGCGAACCACGGCACTCTCCATCCATCCTCTGCCACTACCGTGATCGAGCCCTGTGCCATGAATTCTGAATACCGCAAGCTGCTGCCCGGCACCCGCCTGGATTACTTCGACGCCCGCGCGGCAGTCGAGGCGATCAAGCCCGGCGCCTATGCCACCCTGCCCTACACCTCCCGGGTACTGGCGGAAAACCTGGTGCGCCGCTGTGATCCGACGACGCTCAAGGCGTCCCTGAGCCAGTTGATCGAGCGCAAGCGCGACCTGGACTTCCCGTGGTTTCCGGCCCGGGTGGTGTGCCACGACATTCTCGGCCAGACCGCCCTGGTCGACCTGGCCGGCCTGCGCGACGCCATTGCCGAGCGCGGTGGCGATCCGGCCCAGGTCAACCCTGTCGTGCCGGTGCAACTGATCGTCGACCATTCCCTGGCTGTGGAATGCGGCGGCTTCGATCCGGATGCCTTCGCCAAGAACCGCGCCATTGAAGACCGTCGCAACGAAGACCGCTTCCACTTTATCGACTGGACCAAACTGGCGTTCAAGAACGTCGAAGTGATTCCGCCCGGCAACGGCATCATGCACCAGATCAACCTGGAGAAAATGTCGCCGGTGGTGCAGGTCCGTGAAGGCGTGGCGTTCCCCGACACCCTGGTCGGCACCGACAGCCACACCCCGCATGTCGATGCCCTGGGAGTGATCGCTATTGGTGTCGGCGGCCTGGAAGCCGAGAACGTGATGCTGGGCCGCGCCTCGTGGATGCGCCTGCCGGACATTGTCGGCGTCGAACTGACGGGCCAGCGTCAGCCCGGCATCACCGCCACGGACGTGGTCCTGGCCCTGACCGAGTTCCTGCGCAAGCAGAAAGTGGTCGGCGCCTGGCTGGAGTTTTACGGCACCGGTTCGGCAAGCCTGACCTTGGGTGACCGCGCGACCATTTCCAACATGGCCCCTGAGTACGGCGCCACGGCGGCGATGTTCTCCATTGATTCGCAGACCATCGACTACCTCAAGCTCACCGGCCGCGAAGACGAGCAGGTCGCCCTGGTAGAACTGTACGCCAAGGAAACCGGGCTGTGGTCCGATAGCCTCAAAGACGTCCAGTACGAGCGCGTGCTGAGCTTTGATCTGTCCAGCGTGGTGCGTAATATGGCGGGTCCGTCCAACCCTCACGCGCGGGTTGCGACCAGCGATCTGGCGGCCAAGGGCATTGCCGGGCAGTGGACCGAAGTGCCGGGGCAAATGCCCGACGGCGCGGTGATCATCGCTGCCATCACCAGTTGCACTAACACCAGTAACCCGCGCAACGTGATTGCCGCCGGGTTGCTGGCACGCAATGCCAACCGCCTTGGCCTGACCCGCAAGCCCTGGGTCAAGTCTTCCCTGGCGCCGGGTTCCAAGACCGTGGCGCTGTATCTGGATGAAGCCGGCCTGACTTCCGAGCTGGAGCAACTGGGCTTTGGCGTGGTGGCCTTTGCCTGCACCACCTGCAACGGCATGTCCGGCGCGCTCGATCCGCTGATCCAGAAGGAAATCATCGACCGCGATTTGTACGCCACGGCCGTGCTGTCGGGTAACCGCAACTTCGATGGACGTATCCACCCGTACGCCAAGCAGGCCTTCCTCGCTTCGCCGCCGTTGGTAGTGGCCTACGCCATTGCCGGGACCATCCGTTTCGATATCGAGAAGGATGTGCTGGCGGTGGTCGACGGCAAGGAAATCCGCCTCAAGGATATCTGGCCCAGCGACGAAGAAATCGACTCCGTGGTCAAGGCATCGGTCAAGCCGGAGCAGTTCCGCCAGGTGTATATCCCCATGTTCGCGATCCAGGAGGCCGGGCCTGCGGTGCCGCCGCTGTACGACTGGCGGCCGATGAGCACCTATATCCGCCGTCCGCCTTATTGGGAAGGCGCCCTGGCCGGGGAACGCACGCTCAAGGGCATGCGCCCGCTGGCAGTGCTGCCGGACAACATCACCACTGACCACCTGTCGCCGTCCAACGCCATCATGTTGAACAGCGCTGCCGGTGAGTACCTGGCGAAAATGGGTCTGCCGGAAGAAGACTTCAACTCCTACGCAACCCACCGTGGCGATCACCTCACCGCCCAGCGTGCGACCTTTGCCAACCCGCAACTGATCAACGAAATGGCCGTGGTCGATGGCCAGGTGAAGAAGGGCTCCCTGACCCGCATCGAGCCGGAAGGCACGGTTACGCGGATGTGGGAAGCCATCGAAACCTATATGTCGCGCAAGCAGCCGCTGATCATCATTGCCGGTGCCGACTACGGCCAGGGCTCGTCCCGGGACTGGGCGGCCAAGGGCGTGCGTCTGGCCGGTGTCGAGGCGATTGCCGCCGAAGGCTTCGAACGCATCCATCGCACCAATCTGGTCGGCATGGGCGTGCTGCCCCTGGAGTTTAAGCCGGGGGTCAATCGCCTGACTTTGGGTATCGACGGCAGTGAAACCTTCGACGTAGTCGGCAAGCCGACACCCCGCGCGACCTTGACGCTGGTGATCAATCGCAAGGACGGCGAGCGCCTGGAAGTGCCTGTGACCTGCCGTCTGGATACGGCTGAAGAAGTGTCGATCTACGAGGCGGGCGGCGTGTTGCAGCGCTTTGCTCAGGACTTCCTGGAGTCGTCAGTCGCCGTTTAGCGCGAAGTCAACAGGTGGGACCGGCTTTAGCCGGGAAGGCGCCTTCCCGGCTAAAGCCGGTCCCACAGGCAGAATGTCATTCATCCAGATGGTTACGAGTTGTTGATAAGAGGACAAGATTTCCATGGCTTATCCGGCACAAATCAAGATCCCCGCCACCTACATGCGTGGCGGCACCAGCAAGGGCGTGTTCTTCAGCCTGCAAGACCTGCCCGAATCCGCCCAGGTCCCCGGCCCTGAGCGCGATGCCCTGTTGTTGCGGGTGATTGGCAGCCCCGATCCTTACGAAAAACAGATCGACGGCATGGGCGCGGCCACCTCCAGTACCAGCAAGACGGTGATCATCTCGAAAAGCATCAAGGCCAATCACGACGTCGATTACCTGTTCGGTCAGGTCTCCATCGACAAGCCCTTCGTTGACTGGAGCGGTAACTGCGGCAATTTGTCTGCTGCGGTCGGGCCATTCGCTATCAGTCAGGGTCTGGTGGACGCCAGCCGCATTCCCCAGAACGGCGTGGCCGTGGTGCGCATCTGGCAGGCCAATATCGGCAAGACCATCATCGCCCATGTGCCCATCACCAACGGCGCGGTGCAGGAAACCGGTGACTTCGAGCTGGATGGCGTGACCTTCCCGGCGGCAGAGGTTCAACTGGAGTTTATGGACCCGGCTGCGGACGAAGAGGGCGCAGGCGGTTCGATGTTCCCCACCGGGCAACTGGTCGACGACCTGGAAGTGCCTGGTGTCGGTACGCTCAAGGCGACAATGATCAATGCCGGGATCCCGACCATCTTCATCAACGCGGCCGATATCGGTTACACCGGTGCCGAGCTGCAGGGTGATATCAATGGCGACGGCAAGGCCCTGGCCATGCTGGAAACCATCCGTGCTCATGGCGCCCTGCGCATGGGCCTGATCAAGCACCTGGACGAAGCGGCTACCCGCCAGCACACGCCCAAGGTTGCCTTTGTCGCGCCGCCCCGGCAGTACGTATCGTCCAGTGGTAAATCGGTAGACGATGCCGACCTGTTGGTACGGGCGGTGTCCATGGGCAAGCTGCACCACGCCATGATGGGCACCGCAGCGGTGGCGATCGGCACGGCTGCGGCGATCCCCGGCACCCTGGTCAACCTCGCGGCAGGCGGCGGCGAACGCAGCGCCGTCCGCTTCGGCCACCCCTCGGGCACCCTGCGCGTCGGCGCCCAGGCCGATCAGGTCAATGGCGAATGGAAAGTGCTCAAGGCGGCGATGAGCCGCAGTGCGCGGGTGTTGATGGAAGGGTGGGTGAGGGTGCCGCTCTAAGCTATGAGCTGCGAGTTACGAGTTACGAGCTACGAGCTAAAGCGCTTTGCCTCCGCTTCTGCTCGCAGCTAACAGCTCGCAGCTCCCCGCAGGGGCCTATTTGAACCGGCGCTCGACCCCTTTCTCGACCAATACCTTCGCCGAGATCTCTTCCACTGAGAAATGCGTGGAGTTGATATTGGGGATGTTCTCGCGGCGGAACAGGTTCTCCACTTCCCGCACTTCGAACTCGCACTGGGCATAGCTGGAGTAGCGGCTGTTGGGCTTGCGCTCGTGGCGAATGGCGGTCAGGCGATCTGGGTCAATGGTCAGGCCGAACAGTTTGCTACGGTGGGTCTTGAGCGCGGCGGGCAGTTGCAGGCTTTCCATATCGTCTTCGGTCAGCGGGTAGTTGGCCGCGCGGATGCCGAATTGCATGGCCATGTATAGACAGGTAGGGGTCTTGCCGCAGCGCGACACACCGACGAGGATGATGTCGGCCTTGTCGTAATAATGGGTCCGGGCGCCGTCGTCGTTGTCGAGGGCGAAGTTCACCGCCTCGATGCGCTCCATGTAGTTGGAGTTGTGACCGATGGAGTGGGATTTGCCCACCGAATAGGAGGAGTGTGAACTAAGCTCCTGCTCCAGCGGCGCCAGGAAGGTCGAAAAAATATCGATCATGAAACCGTTCGAAGTGGCCAGGATCTCGCGTATTTCCTGGTTGACGATGGTGTCGAAAATGATCGGACGCACATCGTCCCTGTCGGCGGCGTTGTTGATTTGTTGTACCATCGCCCGCGCTTTTTCGACGCTGTCGATGTACGGCCTCGTGAACTTGTTGAACGTGATGTTTTCAAATTGTGCCAACAGGCTCTGGCCCAGGGTTTCGGCAGTGATGCCGGTGCCGTCGGAGATAAAGAACGCAGATCGTTTCATTTGTGCTCGGGCCTTAAGCTGGTGGCGAATGTTGGCTATCATAGGCGCGCTTGCGGGCCTGGACAGTGGGCATTCTTGCTTATTTCCAGGGTCCGGGCCACACACGTGCAGAACCGGGTTGCATGACGGTTCGGCAAATTGAGCTTTTCCCAACAACACACACAGTTAAGTGGAGAGATCACCTTGGTAGAGTACGTAGTTTCCCTCGATAAGCTCGGCGTCCATGATGTGGAGCACGTGGGAGGCAAGAACGCATCCCTCGGCGAAATGATCAGTAACCTCGCGGGCGCTGGCGTTTCGGTCCCTGGTGGCTTCGCCACTACAGCTCAGGCCTACCGTGATTTTCTGGAGCAGAGTGGTCTGAACGATCAGATCCACGCTGCGCTGGACGCTCTTGATGTCGACGACGTCAACGCCCTGGCCAAGACCGGCGCGCAGATTCGTCAGTGGATCATGGAAGCCGAGTTCCCCGAGCGGCTCAACGCCGAAATCCGTACCGCCTTCGCCGAACTGTCGGCAGGCAACCCGGATATCGCCGTTGCCGTGCGTTCTTCCGCCACTGCTGAAGACCTGCCCGACGCGTCCTTCGCCGGTCAGCAGGAAACCTTCCTGAACATCCGCGGCGTCGAAAACGTCATCCGTGCGGCCAAGGAAGTCTTCGCGTCCCTGTTCAACGATCGCGCCATTTCCTACCGCGTACACCAGGGTTTCGACCATAAACTGGTGGCTCTGTCCGCTGGCGTGCAACGCATGGTTCGCTCTGAAACCGGTACTGCGGGTGTGATGTTCACCCTCGACACCGAGTCGGGCTTCCGTGACGTGGTGTTCATTACCGGTGCCTACGGCCTGGGTGAAACCGTGGTCCAGGGTGCGGTCAACCCGGACGAGTTCTACGTCCACAAAGGCACCCTGGAAGCCGGCCGCCCGGCCATCCTGCGCCGCAATCTGGGTAGCAAGGCGATCAAGATGATTTACGGCGACGAGGCCAAGGCCGGTCGTTCGGTCAAGACCGTCGACGTCGATGCCGCCGAGCGCGCGCGTTTCTGCCTCAGCGATGCCGAAGTCAGCGAGCTGGCCAAGCAGGCGATGATCATCGAGAAGCACTACAAGGCACCGATGGACATCGAGTGGGCCAAGGACGGTGACGACGGCAAGCTGTACATCGTCCAGGCGCGTCCCGAAACCGTGAAGAGCCGTTCTTCGGCCAACGTCATGGAACGCTACCTGCTCAAGGAAAAGGGCACTGTATTGGTCGAAGGTCGTGCCATCGGCCAGCGCATCGGCGCCGGCAAGGTGCGGATCATCAAGGACGTGTCCGAGATGGACAAGGTCCAGCCAGGCGACGTACTGGTTTCCGACATGACCGACCCGGACTGGGAACCGGTCATGAAGCGCGCCAGCGCCATCGTCACCAACCGTGGTGGTCGTACCTGCCACGCGGCGATCATCGCCCGTGAGCTGGGTATTCCGGCCGTGGTCGGTTGCGGTAACGCCACCCAGCTGTTGAAAGATGGCCAGGGCGTGACCGTTTCCTGCGCCGAGGGCGATACCGGCTACATCTTCGAAGGCGAACTGGGCTTCGACATCAAGACCAACTCGGTCGATGCCATGCCTGACCTGCCGTTCAAGATCATGATGAACGTCGGCAACCCGGACCGGGCTTTCGACTTCGCCCAACTGCCCAACGCCGGTGTCGGCCTGGCGCGTCTGGAGTTCATCATCAACCGCATGATCGGCGTGCACCCCAAGGCGCTGCTGAACTACCCGAACCTGCCGCTGGAAATCAAGGAAAGCGTCGACAAGCGCATTGCTGGCTACGACGATCCGGTCGGTTTCTATGTCGAGAAGCTGGTCGAGGGCATCAGCACCCTGGCCGCTGCGTTCACGCCGAAGAAGGTCATCGTGCGTCTGTCGGACTTCAAGTCCAACGAATACGCCAACCTGATCGGCGGCAAGCTCTACGAGCCGGAAGAAGAGAACCCGATGCTGGGCTTCCGCGGTGCTTCGCGTTATATCAGCGAAAGCTTCCGTGACTGTTTCGAACTCGAATGCCGTGCCCTCAAGCGTGTGCGCAACGACATGGGGCTGACCAACGTCGAAATCATGGTGCCGTTCGTCCGTACCCTGGGCGAAGCCAGCCAGGTCATTGACCTGTTGGCTGAAAATGGCCTCAAGCGCGGCGAAAACGGCCTGCGCATCATCATGATGTGCGAATTGCCGTCCAACGCGATTCTGGCTGAAGAGTTCCTCGAGTTCTTCGACGGTTTCTCCATCGGCTCCAACGACCTGACCCAGCTGACCCTGGGCCTGGACCGGGACTCGGGGATCATCGCTCACCTGTTCGACGAGCGTAACCCTGCAGTCAAGAAGCTGCTGGCCAATGCCATTCAGGCGTGCAACAAGGCCGGAAAGTACATCGGTATCTGCGGCCAGGGGCCTTCCGATCACCCGGATCTGGCACGCTGGCTGATGGACCAAGGCATCGAAAGCGTTTCACTGAACCCCGATTCCGTACTGGAAACCTGGTTCTTCCTGGCTGAAGGTCAAGCTCCGGCCTGATAACGCAACACCGTAAGTCGCCGACCCGCCCAGGCTGATTAGCCTGCGTGGGTCGGCCTTTTTTCGCAGGGTGGTTTTCCGGCCGCCCGTTTTTACGCAAGAGCTCTATGCAAAGCAGCAGCACTCTTTTTCCCGTAGCCTTGATCAGCGCCGAACGTTGCGGCGATCTGATCGAGGACGTGTATCGCCTCAAACCCGCCAACAGTCCGGACTACAGCGTGGAGCTTGCGGTCACGCGCCTGGGCCTGTTCGAACACCCCGATCAGCGCGGCGTGCCAGTCATCCTGCTGCACGGCAGCTTTTCCAACCGCCGCTTCTGGTATTCGCCAAAGGGCATCGGCCTGGGCGCCTATCTGGCCCGGGCCGGGTTCGATGTATGGATCCCGGAGATGCGCGGCCATGGCCTGTCGGCGCGCAACCAGGCGTATCGTTCCAACCGTGTGGCGGACTACGCGCGTTACGACTTGCCGGCCATTTCCGCCTTTGTCCGCGAGCAGAGCGGACAGATTCCGCACTGGATCGGTCACTCACTGGGCGGCACCACCCTGGCTGCGGCGTTGGGCGGGCAATACCTGGGCGCGCCGGGCGCAGCTTCCGTGGCGCTGTTCGGCAGCCAGGTCAGCCGCACCTACTGGCCACTGAAAGTGCCGCCGGTGCAATGGTCCGGGCGCCTGTTGCTCAAGCCCTTCGAGCATATCTCTGGCCCGCGTTTCAAGCGCGGCCCGGAAGATGAGCCGATCGGCCTGGTGCTGGAAAGCATGCGCTGGCATGGCCTGTTCGGTCGTTTCGGCGATGCCCACGGCAACTGGTGGACCGGTCTGAAGGATGTCGAGGTGCCGGTGCTGGCAGTGGCGGCGGTTGGGGACGAGCAGGACCCGGAATGGGCCTGCCGCAAGTTGTTCGAGCAGATAGGCTCTTCCGAGCGGAAATTTGTCTGCCTGGGCCGCGAGCACGGTTTCAGCGAAGACTTCGGCCATGTGCAGATGCTGGTCAGCAAATCTGCGCAAACGGAGGTCTGGCCGCTGGTCGCTGACTGGCTGCGGGAGCGTTCGCCGGTGACCGAAGACGCGTTGCCTGAGGCTGCGGCGGGTTAAGACGTTTGAACGATTCCGCTAGGGCGGAGCAGGGGCTAAGATGTGACGAATCAGCCAACTTTGGTCACGAAAGTAACCACTTTCATATTATTGTCTGACAGGCACCGTTCAACTTGATCGCGCTAGACTACGCTTCTGTGCCTGCGATCTTCACCTGACAGGAGTTAACCATGCATTACATTACGCCCGATCTGTGCGATGCCTACCCGGAACTGGTCCAGGTGCTCGAACCCATGTTCAGCAACTTTGGCGGCCGAGATTCCTTTGGTGGTGAAATCGTCACGATCAAATGCTTCGAAGACAACTCCCTGATCCGCGATCAGGTGGCACTCGACGGCAAGGGCAAGGTGCTTGTGGTCGACGGCGGCGGTTCCCTGCGTCGTGCCCTGTTGGGTGACCTGCTGGCCGAGAAGGCCGCACACAATGGCTGGGAAGGCATGGTGATCTACGGCTGCATCCGTGACGTCGATGTCATCGCCCAGACCGACCTGGGTGTCCAGGCCCTGGCCACGCACCCGATGAAGACCGACAAGCGCGGCATTGGCGACCTCAACGTAGCCGTGACCTTCGCCGGTGTTACCTTCCGTCCGGGTGAGTATGTCTACGCCGACAATAATGGCGTCATCGTTTCACCATCGCCTCTGACAATGCCGGAATAAGCGAAACCTGAATGCTTGACGAAACAAACGCGCAGTGGGGGCTGGTTCATGCCTTGGTACTGGACGGCAAAGGCGGGGCGCGTTTCATCGCTCGTACCGATCTGCAAACCCTGCAATTGCAGCCGCACGAAAGTGTCTGGCTGCACTGGGATCGCAGTCATCCGCAAACCCACACCTGGTTGCGCAGTGCCAGTGGCCTGAGCGAGTTTGTCTGCGACCTGCTGCTGGAAGAAAATACCCGCCCGCGAATGTTGTCACTGCCTGATGAAGAACTGCTGCTGTTCCTGCGCGGGGTCAACCTCAATCCTGGCGCCGAGCCTGAAGATATGGTCTCGGTAAGGATTTTCGCGGCGGCCCAGCGGGTCATTTCCCTGCGTCTGCGGCCATTGCGCGCCACGGACGAACTGATCGAAAAATTCAACGAAGGCAAGGGGCCAAAAACCGCCTCCGAGCTGATTCTTTATCTGGCGCAATACCTCACCGATAAGGTTCAGGCACTGGTCAGCGACCTGACTGAATCCATTGATGACGAAGAAGAGAAGATCGACGCCGACGAGCGGTACGAGCCGGATCACGGCAAAATGCTGCATATCCGCCGTCGTGCGGCCGGTCTGCGACGTTTTCTGGCCCCGCAACGGGACATTTATGGTCAGCTGACGCGCTGCAAGTTGCCCTGGTTCGTCGCCGATGACGGCGATTACTGGAACGAGCTGAACAACAGCCTGACCCGTTACCTTGAGGAGCTTGAGTTGACGCGGGAGCGTGTAGGGCTGGTGCTGGAATCCGAAGACCGTCGCCTCAGTGAGCGCATGAGCCGGACCATGTACCGTTTCGGCGTGGTCACCGGGATCTTCCTGCCCATGAGCTTCCTCACCGGCCTGTTGGGTATCAACGTCGGCGGCATTCCCGGATCGGGCAGCCCTTATGGCTTTCTGGTCGCCTGCATGATGATGGTGGCGGTGGCGGTGGGACAATGGTGGCTGTTCAGAAAGCTGCGCTGGGTATGACGGTTACATTTTTTATGCGTTACCGGATGACTCATTTGTGACTCGCCTGAAATCGGCCACGTCTCCCAGTGACATTGCGTGAGGTGCCTATGCACGATCCGTTCGAAGAATCACTGCGTGACATGCTCAACTCGTCGTCCTCCAGCCGGGATGACGATGCGTGTCTGGGGCGAGTTCTCAAGACCGCCAACCGCCAGGTCGGTGCCGGTGTGCTGTTCAGCCTGCTGGGCCGCTGGTCCCAGGCCATGATGATTGCCCTGAACAATGGTTCGGCGCATATCGCCCCGGTTTCCCGCCGCAAACAGAACAACCGCCCTGTCGATAAGGCTGAGTGAATATGGAATTGAATCTCTGGACACAGAGCCTGGTTGCCGCAATGACTGCATTGTGGACCAAAGTCGCAAACTTCATCCCCAACCTTTTCGGTGCCCTTGTTGTGGTGCTGCTGGGGTTCGTCGTCGCCAAGCTGCTCGATACCCTGTTGTCCAAGCTGCTTGCCAAGCTGGGCCTGGATCGTCTGATGGGCGGTACGGGCCTGACCAAGCTGATCAGCCGCGCCGGTGTACAGGTGCCGATCTCGACCCTGATCGGCAAGATCATCTATTGGTTCGTCCTGCTTATTTTCCTTGTGTCCGCCGCCGAGTCCCTGGGTCTGGAGCGGGTTTCCGCCACCCTCGACATGTTGGCGCTGTACCTGCCGAAAGTGTTCGGCGCGGCCCTGGTGCTGCTGGTGGGTGTGCTGCTGGCACAACTGGCCAATGGCCTGGTGCGCGGTGCTGCCGAGGGCGTAGGCCTGGATTATTCAGCGGGCCTTGGGCGAATCGCCCAGGGCCTGGTCATTATCATCAGTATTTCGGTGGCTATCAGTCAGTTGGAGGTCAAGACTGACCTGCTCAACCATGTGATCGTCATCGCGCTGTTGACCGTTGGTCTGGCCGTCGCCCTGGCGATGGGCCTGGGCAGCCGTGAATTGGCGAGCCAGATACTGGCCGGGATTTATGTGCGGGAGTTGTATCAGGTTGGGCAACATGTGCGTGTGGGAGGGGTCGAAGGGCAGATCGAAGAAATCGGTACGGTGAAAACTACGCTGCTGACAGATGACGGCGAGCTGGTGTCATTGTCCAACCGTATTCTTCTTGATCAACAAGTGAGCAGCCGATAGGCCGCTAACCTGTTAAGCTATGCCGCCACGAATAGTCGCAAATCCGCGCCGTGGCGGCCAATGACCTGACTGTCGGCACGACTTGTTTTGAATAACCCCCAACCGCTATCGATGCGCTATGACCCCCGCGAACTCTCTGATGAGGAGTTGGTGGCGCGCTCGCACGTTGAACTATTTCACGTGACGCGGGCTTACGAAGAATTGATGCGTCGCTATCAGCGAACCCTTTTTAACGTCTGTGCACGATATTTGGGGAACGATCGCGATGCTGATGATGTCTGTCAGGAAGTGATGCTTAAGGTGTTGTATGGCTTGAAGAATTTCGAGGGTAAATCGAAGTTCAAAACCTGGCTCTACAGCATTACGTATAATGAATGCATCACCCAGTACAGAAAGGAACGGCGAAAGCGTCGGTTGATGGATGCTTTGAGTCTGGACCCTCTTGAGGAAGCGTCGGAAGACAAGACGCCAAAACCTGAAGAGAAGGGCGGACTCGATCGCTGGCTTGTGCATGTGAACCCGATCGATCGGGAAATTTTGGTGCTGCGTTTTGTCGCAGAACTGGAATTTCAGGAGATCGCAGACATAATGCACATGGGCCTGAGTGCCACGAAAATGCGCTACAAACGAGCACTTGATAAATTACGTGAGAAATTTGCAGGCATTACCGAAACTTAACTCGGAGCAAAGATCTCTAACGAGCAGGCAAATCTGTTAGACTTGCCGATGAGTTGTCCCCGGATATGCGGGACTGCTTCACAATCACCAGATGGGGATTTAACGGATGAAACTGAAAAACACCTTGGGCTTGGCCATTGGTACTATTGTTGCCGCGACATCGTTCGGCGCTCTGGCTCAAGGCCAAGGCGCAGTCGAGATCGAAGGCTTCGCCAAGAAAGAACAGTACGACAGCGCCCGTAATTTCAAAAATAACGGCAACCTGTTCGGCGGTTCGGTTGGCTACTTCCTGACTGACGACGTTGAGCTGCGTCTGGGCTACGACGAAGTGCACAACGTCCGTAGCGATGACGGTCGTAACATCAAAGGCGCAGACACTGCCCTTGATGCTCTGTACCACTTCAACAAGCCAGGCGACATGCTGCGTCCATACGTCTCGGCCGGTTTCTCCGACCAAAGCATTGGCCAGAATGGCAGCGGCGGTCGTAACCGTTCCACCTTCGCCAACGTTGGCGCTGGTGCAAAACTGTACTTCACCGAAAACTTCTACGCCCGTGCTGGCGTTGAAGCTCAGTACAACATCGACCAAGGTGACACCGAGTGGGCACCAAGCGTTGGTATCGGTGTGAACTTCGGTGGCGGCTCCAAGAAAGTTGAAGCTGCACCTGTTGAAGCGGCTCCAGCCGTTTGCTCCGACAGCGACAACGATGGCGTTTGCGACAACGTTGACAAGTGCCCTAACACTCCAGCCAACGTAACTGTTGACGCTAACGGCTGCCCAGCTGTAGCTGAAGTTGTTCGTGTTCAGCTGGACGTGAAATTCGACTTCGACAAATCTGTGGTCAAGCCGAACAGCTACAGCGACATCAAAAACCTCGCTGACTTCATGAAACAGTACCCACAGACCACCACCACTGTTGAAGGTCACACTGACTCCGTCGGTCCTGACGCTTACAACCAGAAACTGTCGCAGCGTCGTGCTGACGCAGTTAAACAAGTTCTGGTTAACCAGTACGGTGTTGGCGGCAACCGCGTTCAGTCCAAAGGCTACGGCGAAACCCGTCCAGTGGCTGACAACGCAACTGAAGCTGGCCGCGCGGTTAACCGTCGCGTAGAAGCTGAAGTAGAAGCTCAAGCTAAGTAATTAGCCCGCTTCAATAGAAAAGCCCGGCTTAGGCCGGGCTTTTCTTTGCCTGCGATTTGGTATTTGGATATATGCAGATAATTCGTTGGAGCCGGGGTTACCCGCGACAGCCTTTACGCGGAGTGTCTATTGCGCCACGCCGTCCGGTTCGTGGGCAAGCCTCGCTCCCACGGGATTGTGTAATCGTCACCTTACTCCTGAGACGGATTTTGTAGCTGCCTTGGGCGACAGCGCCTGTCCGCTGGCCGCTACCGCACCAATTACAAGAATGGCCGGGCTCTTCAATTCGAAGTCTGCGGCGTCCTGCTGCATAGCGGCCAGTGAGCTGCGGCATTCGCGCTGATGGGGCAGGGAAGCGTTCTCGATCATGGCCACGGGAGTGTCCGCGGTCATGCCGCCGGCCAGCAGGCTGTCGCGGATCTCGCCCAGCTTGGCGACACCCATATACACCACCAGCGTCGTGCCGCCCTTGGCCAGAGCCTGCCAGTCCAGTTGGCTGTCATCCTGAGTGTGAGCCGTGACCAGGGTCACGCCGCGACTGATCCCGCGCAGGGTCAGGGGAATGCCGCATTGCGTCGCCCCGGCCAGCCCGGCGGTAATGCCATTGACGACTTCAACCTCGACGCCATGGTCACGCAGCCACTCGGCTTCTTCGCCGCCCCGGCCGAAAATGCACGGGTCGCCGCCCTTGAGCCGGACCACGCAACGCTTTTGCCGTACATAGCGCAGCATCAGGCGATTGATGAAGGCCTGGGGTGTCGAGCGGCAGCCGCCACGCTTGCCCACCGACACTATTCGCGCACCGGGGCAATGTTGCAGTACGGCGGGATTGACCAGATCGTCGATCAGCACCACATCAGCTTCGTTCAAGGCGCGCACGGCCTTGAGGGTCAAGAGTTCGGGATCACCGGGACCTGCACCGACCAACCAGACTTTCGCACTCATGACGCACTCCTCACAGTGATCGGCGCTGCGGCCGCCAGCAGACGCTTGATTTCCGGCACGCAGGAACCGCACAGGGTCCCGCAGCCCAGTTGGCCTTTCAATTGATTCAGATCCATACCGCGCTCGATACCGCCCAGCACGGCCGCTTCGCTGACGTTTTTGCAATTGCACAGAGTCTTGCCGCTTGCTGCTGGCTTGCTGCTCTTGCCCGGTGGCGTGCTCAGCGGGGCCAACAGCCAGCGACGCAGGGATTCGTCGACCCGGCCTTCCTGCCAGAGCCCTTGCAGCCAGTGCCGGGCGGCGGTTTCCCCGGCCAGGCGGATCGCAGTGATGCGCCCGTTATCGAGGCGGATGCGTTTGCCCACCCCGTGTTTGCCATCGTCGTAAGCCATGACCGAGCTGCTTTCCAGGCCCAGCGCCTCGTCGATCTGTTGCAGCCACTCTGCTGCGGGCGCTTCGACACTGGCAGCGCGGATCAGCAGGGCCGGGCGCTCTCGTCCGACCAGGCCGAGGCTGGCGTAGGCAAAGGCGTCACACAGGGGGCGAACCTTCTGTAAATGACGCTGCACATCACCTTCGATCAGGATGTACAGCTGCCATGGCAACTTGACCCGCTCCAGGCGCACGCCGGAATGCTTCAGTTCCGGCTGCTTGGAGATGGCGTCATAGGCCGGTTGGGTCAGTACATTGACCCCGCCCTTGAGGAAGCGCTCGCCCCAATGCATCGGCAGAAAGGCCTGGCCGGGACGTACGCCCGGATCAGCGACGACGGGCACGATCAGGCTGGCCCGGCGGCTGTGCAGGCGCACCAGATCACCGGCCTGCAAGCGATGGCGCTGCAGTTCATCAGGATGCAGGCTCAGCACCGCTTCGCTGACATGGCCGAATGATTGCGCGGCCGTACCGGTGCGGCTCATGCCGTGCCACTGATCGCGCAGGCGGCCGGTGTTGAGGGTCAGGGGATAGCGCGCGTCGCGCAGTTCTTTGGGCGCCTGATACGCTTCGCTGATAAAGCGTGCGCGCCCCGACGGCGTTGGAAAGATACCGTCCTGATACAGGCGTGCCGTGCCGTTTTGCGCGCCTTCGGGGAAGGGCCATTGCTGCGGCCCGCGTTGCTCGATCAGCTCGTAGCCGAGACCGCTCAGGTCCAGATCGCGGCCACGGGTCAGCTGCTTGTACTCATCGAACAACGCCTGGGGCGTGGCGAAATTCAACAGGGCGGGGCTGCCGGGGCGTAGACGCTCCTGCAGACGCCGGGCGAAATCCACAGTGATGGCCCAGTCAGGGCGAGCCTGGCCCGGTGCCGGAATCGCTCTACGCACCCGCGACACCCGACGCTCGGAGTTGGTCACGCTGCCTTCTTTCTCGCCCCAACTGGCGGCGGGCAGCAGCAGATCGGCGAAACGGGCGGTTTCGGTGGTGTGAAAGGCTTCCTGCAAGACCACGAACGGGCAGGTATTCAGCGCCTGCTGCACCTTGAGCTGGTCCGGCAGCGACTGAGCCGGGTTGGTGCAGGCGATCCACACGGCCTTGATGGTGCCATTGGCCATGCCGTCGAACAGTTCGATGGCGGACAAGCCAGGTGTATCCGGCAGTTCAGGCACCCCCCAATAGGCGGCAACTTCAGCGCGATGTTCGGGGTTGGCGACTTCACGATGCCCCGGCAGTAGATTGGAGAGACTGCCGGTTTCGCGGCCGCCCATAGCATTGGGCTGACCGGTCAGGGAGAACGGTCCTGCGCCGGGGCGGCCGATCTGCCCGGTGGCCAGGTGCAGGTTGATCAGCGCGCTGTTCTTCGCGCTGCCGGACGTCGACTGGTTCAGACCCATGCACCACAGCGACAGAAAGCTTGGCGCCTGACCGATCCAGCGCGCGCAGGTCAGCAGATGGTCCAGGGAAATGCCGCAGAGTTCGGCGATTTTTTGCGGCGGGTAGTCGTGGACCAGGCTTTTCAGCTCGGCATAGCCCTCGGTGTGAGCCTCGATAAAGTCCTGGTCGATCCAGCCTTCCCACATCAGCAGATGAAGAATCCCATGGAACAGGGCGACATCGGTGCCTGGCAGAATCGCCAGATGCAGGTCGGCCAGCTCGCAGGTATCGGTGCGGCGCGGGTCGATCACGATGATTTTCATCTCGGGGCGCCGGCTTTTGGCTTCTTCCAAGCGACGAAACAGTACCGGATGGGCGTAGGCCATATTGCTGCCGACGATCAGTACACAATCGCTCAGCTCGATATCTTCGTAGCTGCACGGCGGGGCGTCGGCGCCGAGGCTGCGCTTGTAGCCGACCACCGCCGACGACATGCACAGGCGTGAATTGCTGTCGATATTGTTGGTGCCGACCACGGTCCGCGCCAGTTTGTTGAAGGCGTAGTAGTCCTCGGTCAGCAACTGGCCGGAGATATAGAAGGCCACGCTGTCCGGGCCGTGTTCGTGGATGGTTCGGGCGAAGAGGCTGGCGGCATGATCCAGAGCGGTGTCCCAGTCAGTGGCACTGCGGGGCAGTGACTTGCTCAGGCGCAGTTCCGGTTGCAGGGCTCTGGCGCTGAGATCACCGGTCAGGTGCAGGCTCGCGCCCTTGCTGCACAGCTTGCCGAAGTTGGCCGGGTGCTGCGGATCGCCGCTGACACCGAGGATTTTCTCGTCGTCGTGTTCGATCAGAACCCCGCAACCGACGCCGCAATAGCAGCAGGTCGAGGCAGTAGTGCGGGTGTCCGCTGCGGGAACCAGAGTCAGGGGGGGTGTGCTTGGCAGTCCCATCACGCGGCTTCCCCGATTGCGACCGGCCAGTCCTGACCAAACATCAACTGATCGCGGATGTCAGCAATGGAGCGGCCTTCGCGAATCAGCTGCATGTACCAGCCGCCGTCAACGGTGTCGCCATACAGGCAAGCGCCGACCAAGACGTCGTTCCTGATGACCAGTTTCTTATAGATCCCGCTGAAGGGATCACGCAGGGTCAGGCTCTCGGTGCCTTCGCCGCCCATGAAGTCTCCGGCGGAGAACAGGTCGATGCCGGTGACCTTGAGCTTGGTCGAGGTCACCGAGCCCTTGTAGCGGGCGAAGCCCAGTTGCGCCAGGTGATTGGCGCAGACCTTGGCCTGCTCGAACAGCGGCGCCACCAGGCCATAGGCGATCCCGCGATGGCTGGCGCATTCGCCAATGGCATAGATGCGCGGGTCGTAGGTTTGCAGGGTGTCGTTGACCAGAATGCCACGCTGGCACGGCAGCCCGGCCTGCTCGGCCAGTTCGGTGGTTGGCCGGACCCCGGCAGCCATCACCACCAGGTCGGCGGCGACTTGCTCGCCATTGGCGAACTGCACGGCCTTGACCCGACCCTGATCGTCGTCCAGCAGGGCCTGGGTCTGTTCGTTCAGGCGAAAATTCAGGCCGCGACTTTCCAGGGCGTTCTGCAACAGCAGGCCGGCAGTCATGTCCAGCTGCCGTTCCAGCAGCCATTTGCCGATATGTACCACGGTGACGTCCATGCCGCGCAACTTGAGGCCGTTGGCGGCCTCAAGGCCCAGCAAGCCGCCGCCGATCACCACGGCGTGACGGTGGGTCCCGGCGGTGTGGATCATGGTGCGGGTATCGGCGATGTCGCGATAGCCGATCACACCGTCGAGGCTATGGCCCGGAATCGGCGGAATAAAGGGCGTGGAGCCGGTGGCGATCAGCAGGCGGTCGTAGTGGGCCTGGGTGCCATCATCGGCGATGACCAGGCGCCGGGCCCGGTCGATCTTCACCACCCGACGGTTAAGCAGCAGCTGGATATTGTTATCCAGGTACCAGCCCAGGTCGTTGAGCACGATATCGTCGAAGGATTGCTCTCCGGCTAGAACCGGTGAGAGCAGGATGCGGTTGTAGTTGGGGTGCGGCTCGGCACCGAACACCGTGATGTCGTAGAGGTCGCCGCTGAGCTTGAGCAGCTCTTCCAGGGTGCGTACGCCTGCCATGCCGTTGCCGATCATGACCAGTCTGGGTTTTTTCATGGGTCTCTCCGGGCCTGCTCGACAAATTCTGCGCAAACAAAAAAGGCGTCCTGCCAGTTGCCTGGCAGGACGCCTTTGTCCTGTCCCGTTATCTCGGGAGGCGCCGCTTTCATCGTTGAAAGCGAGCGCGATGTAGTTCTCTGCAGTTGGCTATGCAGCGGTTGTGCCAAGTGTCTAGAGGGTTTGCCTGTAGGAGTGGCTTTAGCCGCGAGAGCGTCCTCCCGGCTAAAGCCGGTCCTACGGTATTGTGCGGTTCCGGGGCTCCACAGCAGGTCCACAGACCTTTTGACTGATCTGATTTGCACCATTGCGAGGCTTTTTGCACCGGATTGGCGCAATCCTCAGCCCTTGAACAACCACACCATCAGGATCAGGTTGATCAACAGCGAGACCAGTGCCAGGGTGCGCCAGACCTTCAACGGTTCCCGCTCAAGCAACGGTTGACGACGCGGAACCAGAGGCTGGTGCTCGGCCTGTTCCAGTTGCAGCAGCCATTGTTCGGCGGTTTCAAAGCGCTGTTGCGGATCCACCGCCAGGCCCTGCATCAGGTTCTGTTCCAGGCCATCGGGCAGATCCGGGCGATAGCGACTGGCCGGGACCGGGCTGGCGAAACGACGCTGCTGAAAGGCCTCGATCTCGCCGTAGGGATAGTGTCCGGTCAGCAGGTAATACAGGGTGACGCCGACGGCATACAGATCCTGTTGCGGATCGGGTGGCGCGCCCTTGAAGGCCTCCGGGGCAATGAAACTCGGGGTGCCGGGCAATTCACCAGGTGCCATGAGCGACAGGCCGGGGCAGAAGGCCAGGCCGAAATCCAGCAGGCGCAGTTCGCCGTCATCGCTGAGCAACAGGTTGTCCGGCTTGATATCGCGATGAATGATATTGCGTCGATGCAGCAGGCCAACGGCGCGCAGCAGGCGATTGGCCAGATCCCGCCATTGCGCCACCGGCAGCGGTCCGCTGCCTTCGAACAATTGCGCCAGGGTATGGCCGGGGTATTCGCGCATCAGGTAATACAGATGCTGGCGATCCGGGGCGGGGTGAATCTCAGGGAACCACCGGCCCGCGACCCGGCGCAGAAACCACTCCTCAAGCAGCAGGGCGGGGCCGGCTTCGCTGTCCTGATGGCGGCTGTCGGGCAAGGTCTTGAGCAGCCAGGGTTGGCCCTGGTCGTCCTGCACCCGGTAGAGCAGGGATTGCCGCGACTCGTTGAGCAGGCGGGTCACCTGCCAGCCCTCGAAGCGCTGACCGGGTTTCAGCCGCGGCGGCAGGGGCCATTGCTGCAACTGGCGCAGGGTGTCGCCGAGATCGTCCTGACCCAATGCATCGATTTGCACCAGCAGCGCGCTGGCATTGTCCTGACTACCGGCCCGGTGCGCGGCGCTGACCAGAGTCTGCACGGCACTGTCCAAGTCAGTCTGTTCGTCGAGAATGGCGCGAATATGGCTGTCGGCGAGGGTCGCCCAAACGCCGTCGCTGAGCAGCAACAGCCGCTCGCCAGCCTGCAGCTCGCCGTCCAGGTAGTCCATGACCACATGCTGATCCAGGCCCAGGGCGCGCTTTAGCACATGCTGCATGTCCGGTTGTTCCCATACATGGTCTTCGCTCAAGCGCTGCAAGTGCCCGGTCTGCCAGCGATAGGCCCGACAGTCGCCGATATGGGCGAGGGTAAAGCGTCTACCGCGCAGGACCAGGGCGCTGAGGGTGGTGAGCAGGCCGTTGGCCAGCAGCCAACGGTTCTGCGCCAGTAACAGACGGTCCAGCGCCTGGGTGATACCCCAGGTTTCCGGGGTCGAGTAGTAGTCCAGCGCCAGGGCCTGCAAAGTTGCCTGGGCCGCCAGCCTGCCGTCCTGGCACTGGCTGACGCCGTCGGCCAGGGCGAACAGATAACCTTTGCTGGCGGCCAGGGCCGGGGCCGGAGTGACCAGGCGCACAGCGTCCTGATTCTCCGCCCGTGGACCGCTGGCGCTGAACTGGGCAACCCGCAGTTGCAGGCCCATCAGACCCGTGCTGCGGTGACGGCAGCCGAACCCCAGGTGGTTCTCCAGCGACGCTTGACGTTGAGCAGGCCGAACCAGGCCAGTACGCCGAGCAGAGCGAACAGCCACAGGCCCAGTTGGTAGTCACCGGTGTTCTGCTTGATCGCGCCCAGACCCGCAGCGAGCAGGAAGCCGCCGATGCCGCCAGCCATGCCGATGAGGCCGGTCATTACGCCGATTTCCTTGCGAAAGCGTTGTGGTACCAGTTGGAATACCGCGCCATTACCGGCACCGAGGCCCAGCATCGCCGAAACGAACAGCGCCAGAGCCACCCAGGAGCTGGGAATATGGAAGCCCACGGCAGCAATGCAGATGGCCGCTACGGTGTACATGAACGACAGGGTGCGAATGCCGCCGAAACGATCCGCCAGCGCGCCGCCCAACGGACGCATCAGGCTGCCACCGAAAACGCAGGCGGCGGTGTAGTAACCGGCAGTCACCGGGCTCAGGCCGTACTGGTCGTTGAAGTAACCGGGCAGGGCGCTGGCCAGGCCGATGAAGCCGCCAAAGGTCACGCTGTAGAAGAACATGAACCACCAGCTGTCACGGTCGCCCAAGGCCTTGAGGTAGTCGGCGCGGGATTTCGGCTTGCTGCGTTCCGGAGCGTTGCGTGCCATCAGCGAGAAGGCGATCAGGGTCAGGATCAACGGGATCAGGGCAAAGCCGAAGACGTTGGTCCAGCCGAAAGCTGCGGCCAGTACCGGCGCGATCAGAGCAGCAAATACTGTCCCGGAGTTACCGGCCCCGGCGATGCCCATGGCTTTGCCTTGATGCTCTGGCGGATACCATTGCGAGGCCAGGGGCAGGGCGACGGCGAAGGACGCACCGGCCATACCCAGGCAAACGCCGAGCAGCAAGGCCTGGCCGTAGCTGTGAATACCCAGTTGCCAGGCGCCGAGCAGGGCGACGATGACGATGACCTGGCCAATGATACCGGCGGTCTTCGGTGACAGTTGATCGGCCAGCATCCCCATCAGAAAGCGCAATACGGCCCCGGCCAGGATCGGCGTGGCGACCATCAGCCCGCGCTCCTGGGTGCTCAAGTGCAGGTCAGCGGCAATCTGCACCGCCAGGGGGCCGAGCAGATACCAGACCATGAAGCTCAGGTCGAAATACAAAAAAGCGGCAAACAGGGTGGGTTTGTGACCGGCCTTCCAGAAACTTGTACTCATCGAACACCTCATCTGCAAAAGGGGAACCTGTCGGGCCGAGGACCGCGACGGATACGAGGTGGAGCGCACACACGGCGGCTCCACCGGCTCCAGACCGCGGAGCCAAGACGAAAAAAAACGTCGCAACCCGATTCGCTGTTCAGCGAAGGGGTAGGCGACGTCTTTGTCGTATTCAGTGGGGCAACCGCCGTTGGCTGCCTGCGTAATGGCTTTAGCAAAAGCCGGGCCAAACCTGGCAAACGCCAGCCTGAGCGGGTTGGCGGGGAGCGCGAGTATTGCGGGGTGCCTGCAGCGGTTCTGCTTTGGTGCGCGCAAGGGGCGGGTGCTTCAAGAGTGATCACTGCGCAAACGCGGTCGCGCGCACCCTTTGAACTGTCTATAATCCCCGCCCTGTCTCCAGCCTCCTCGAGCCGCGCCCGCCCATGTATAACCTGGCCCGCCAGTTACTGTTCAAACTCTCCCCCGAGACCTCCCACGATCTGTCCCTGGACTTGATCGGCGCCGGTGGCCGCCTGGGCCTCAATGGCCTGCTGAGCAAGGCGCCTGCGCGTCTGCCGGTGACGGTCATGGGCCTGGCGTTCCCCAATCCGGTGGGACTGGCGGCGGGCCTGGACAAGAACGGCGCCGCCATCGACGGTTTTGCCCAGTTGGGTTTCGGCTTTGTCGAGATCGGCACCGTGACGCCGCGTCCGCAGCCGGGCAATCCGAAACCACGGATTTTCCGCCTGCCCCATGCCGAAGCCATCATCAACCGCATGGGCTTCAACAACCTGGGCGTGGACAATCTGGTCAATCGGGTCAAGGCCGCCAGCTACAAGGGCATCCTGGGGATCAATATCGGCAAGAACTTCGATACCCCGGTCGAGCGCGCCGTCGATGACTATCTGATGTGCCTGGACAAGGTTTACGCCCACGCCAGCTATGTCACGGTTAACGTCAGTTCGCCCAACACCCCGGGCCTGCGCAGCCTGCAATTCGGTGACTCGCTCAAGCAATTGCTCGAAGCCTTGAGCGTGCGTCAGCAGGCCCTGACCCTGCAATATGGCCGCCGCGTGCCCCTGGCCATCAAGATCGCCCCGGACATGACCGATGAAGAAACTGCGCTGGTCGCGGTGGCCCTGATTGAAACCGGGATGGACGCAGTCATCGCCACCAACACCACCCTGAGCCGTCAGGGCGTCGAAGGTCTGCCCCATGCCGACGAGGCCGGTGGCCTCTCCGGTGCGCCGGTACGGGAGAAGAGCACCAATACGGTCCGCGTACTGGCCGCAGAACTGGCCGGTCGTCTGCCGATCATCGCTGCTGGCGGCATCACCGAGGGCCGCCACGCTGCCGAGAAGATTGCGGCCGGGGCGAGCCTGGTGCAGATCTACTCCGGCTTCATCTACAAGGGCCCGGCGCTGATTCGAGAATCGGTGGATGCGATTGCGGCGATGCCGCGCGTCTGATCGCAGACTGTGGGAGCCAGGCTTGCCTGCGAAGGCTATGTGTTGGTTTATAGATATGTATCGGATGTACCGGCCTCTTCGCGGGCAAGCCTCGCTCCCACGAAAGTGGCGCAAGGCGATTTAGCGTTGAGCCCATAAAAAAGGGCTCCATAAAGGAGCCCTTGGGCCGCAGCCCGCCGTCCGGATGGGACGTGCATGGTTTTCAGTAAAGATGCAAAGATTGATTGTCAGTCGATGAGTCCAGCTACCTTAGCCGACCGCGTGAAGTTCGTTGAGTCTGTGAATGCCCGCAGTGCCGGTCATACCGTCCCAGTTGTCGCCACGTCCTTCTCGCCAGCCATTGATCCAGGCTTGGCGTACCGACGGTAGAGTAAAAGGGCAAAGCTCACGGGATTTACCATGAACGCCATACTGATATCCGCGTAAAAATGCTCTTTCCAACGGATCACGCTTAAGTCTTCTCATAGGGTGTTGCCCTCGTTTGTTGACTGTTATGTCCCTGAGACCTCTTGCTCGAGGTCGGGCAGAATATTTCTGCCGTTGGTGCCCGCTGCCGGCGTCGCGGGCCTGGATGTCGTCACCGTTGCAGTGACAACCTGTGGTGAGTTCTAACCAATGCGTCGGGCGCTGTGAATGACCGTTTTGTCATAAGCAAGTCATATTTGGAATGCTTGGGCGATAAGCACAGATATGTTTCAAAACTGAGAATTTCTGCAGGCGCCCTGAATCAAGGCTTTGAGAGAAATATGAGAGTGTTTCTCAACCGCAGATGATGGCCGTATGCAGTCAGGGGTTATTCGACGAAGGGTCATGATGTGACTTTTTGTCGCTGCGGTTGTCAGGCCCAATAGCTATTTTTTCATCACACTGTTGCATGACCGTTACGGTCGCTTATGTTTACCGTCGCACTGACACTATCGTTGGTGCGGCGGACCGGCACAAACTCTGTGCCACGCAGGCGTTCTCCAAGAAAGGCGTCTGTTTAAATCTGGCCGGCAATGCGTTGCCCGCCGCTTATGGCTCAGGCCCTGGAAGTCTCATGTCGGACCGTTACGAACTTTTCCTCACTTGCCCCAAAGGCCTGGAAGGGCTGCTTGCCGAGGAAGCCACTGCGCTGGGTCTTGAAGAGACCCGTGAACACACTTCGGCCATCCGTGGCAGCGCCAGCATGGAGACGGCCTACCGCCTGTGCCTGTGGTCGCGCCTGGCCAACCGCGTGTTGCTGGTGCTCAAGCGTTTTCCGATGAAAAACGCCGATGACCTGTATGACGGCGTGCTCGACATTGACTGGCAGGATCACCTGGAAGCCGACGGCAGCCTGGCGGTGGAGTTCAGCGGCCATGGCTCGGGGATCGACAACACCCACTTCGGCGCCCTGAAGGTCAAGGATGCCATCGTCGACAAACTGCGTACCGCTGACGGCCTGCGCCCCTCGGTAGACAAGCTCAACCCGGACCTGCGCGTGCACCTGCGCCTGGACCGTGGCGAAGCCATTCTGTCCCTCGACCTGTCCGGTCACAGCCTGCACCAGCGTGGCTATCGCCTGCAGCAGGGCGCCGCGCCGCTCAAGGAAAACCTCGCTGCCGCGATCCTGATCCGTTCTGGCTGGCCGCGCATTGCCGCTGAAGGCGGCGCCCTGGCCGACCCGATGTGCGGTGTTGGTACATTCCTGGTCGAAGCCGCGATGATCGCCGCCGACATCGCGCCCAACCTGAAGCGCGAGCGCTGGGGTTTCACTCAGTGGCTGGGCCACGTCCCGGCCCTGTGGCGCAAGCTGCACGACGAGGCTCTGGAGCGTGCCGCCGCCGGTCTGGCCAAGCCGCCGCTGTGGATTCGCGGTTATGAAGCTGACCCTCGACTGATTCAGCCGGGCCGCAACAACATCGAACGTGCGGGCCTGAGCGACTGGATCAAGGTGTATCAAGGTGAAGTCGCGACCTTCGAACCTCGTCCGGACCAGAACCAGAAAGGCCTGGTGATCTGTAACCCGCCCTACGGCGAGCGCCTGGGCGACGAGGCCAGCCTGCTGTACCTCTACCAGAACCTTGGCGAGCGTCTGCGTCAGGCCTGCCTGAACTGGGAAGCCGCCGTGTTTACCGGGGCCCCGGACCTGGGCAAGCGCATGGGCATCCGCAGCCACAAGCAATACGCCTTCTGGAACGGCGCCTTGCCGTGCAAGCTGTTGCTGATCAAGGTCCAGCCGGATCAGTTCGTTACCGGCGAGCGTCGTACCCCCGAGCAGCGCCAGATCGAGCGGGAAAATCCGGTCGAGGAAGTGGTTGAAGAGCGCAAGCTGAACAAGAACGGCAACCCGATCAAGCCGGTGCCGGCGGTGATCGAACAGCCACGTCTGAGCGAAGGCGGGCAGATGTTTGCCAACCGTCTGCAGAAGAACCTCAAGCAGATGGGCAAGTGGGTGCGCCGCGAAGGCATCGATTGCTACCGGGTCTACGACGCCGATATGCCGGAATATTCCTTGGCCATCGATCTCTATCACGACTGGGTCCATGTGCAGGAATACGCGGCGCCCAAGTCCATCGATCCGGAAAAGGCCTCGGCCCGTCTGTTCGATGCCCTGGCAGCGATTCCCCAGGCACTGGGCATCGACAAGAGCCGCGTGGTGATCAAGCGTCGCGAGCGTCAGAGCGGCACTCGCCAGTATGAGCGCCAGAGCGCCCAGGGCCAGTTCCTGGAAGTCGGCGAAGGCGGCATCAAGCTGCTGGTCAACCTGACCGACTACCTCGATACCGGCCTGTTTCTCGATCACCGGCCGATGCGCATGCGTATCCAGCGCGAGGCCGAGGGCAAACGCTTTCTCAACCTGTACTGCTATACCGCCACGGCCAGCGTACACGCAGCCAAGGGCGGCGCGCGCAGTACCACCAGCGTCGACCTGTCGCGCACGTACCTGGACTGGGCGCGACGCAACCTGTCGCTCAACGGCTTCTCCGACAAGAATCGGCTTGAGCAGAGTGACGTCATGGTCTGGCTGGAAGCCAGTCGCGATGAGTACGATCTGATCTTCATCGACCCGCCGACATTCTCCAACTCCAAGCGTATGGAGGGGGTGTTCGACGTGCAGCGCGATCAGGTGCAACTCATCGACCTGGCCATGGCGCGCCTGGCGCCGGGCGGCGTGCTGTATTTCTCCAACAACTTCCGCAAGTTCGTGCTGGAAGAGAACCTGGCCGAGCGTTATGCCGTCGAGGAAATCACCGCCCAGACCGTCGACCCGGACTTTGTCCGCAACAGCAAGATTCACCGGGCGTGGAAGATTACCGCGCGGGCGTGATCGGATAGCGGGTGTTGCAAATGGCCCTGTTGGAATGAGGGTATGTGGGAGCCGGCTTGCTGGCGATGGCGGTAGACGAGTCTTGGACGCTATTACGAGCGCTTTGCGCTCGATCGCCACCAAGGCGGCTCCCACAGTGCTGTGCAGTCCCATGGTATCGACGTGATATTTCGCATCCCTGATTAGTGGCGAATAGCTACAAGCCAACTACAGTGAGGGTGTGCCATATCCTGCCGATGTCGTGAGTTCTGCGTATGTCTTCCAAGCAGTTCAGACCCAAGATTCTCGGCTTTATCAGTGAGCAAACATCTGCCTGGATGGTTGCTATCGTCGCTTTTCTGATAGGGGCCATGCTTACAGCGATGCTGGCCATGGCCAGCACCGAACTTTATCAACGCCAGCTGCGTCAGCGTTTCGATCTGCTCGCGGGGGAGCGGGTCAGTCGGATACAGGAGCGTCTCGATAATCAGGCCCGGCGTCTGGACAGCCTGCGACGTTTCTTTCTCTATTCCGATGAGGTCACTCGCCGGGAGTTCGCCGGTTTTGCCACGCCGCTGCTGATCAGCACCGAGGCCTATGCCTGGGCGCCGCGGGTCACGGCTGCTGAACGTGAGACCTTCGAAAGCAAGGCGCGGGAGGATGTGCGGGCCGACTACAGCATCCTTGAGCAGGACGGCCAGGGCGGGTTTCGCCAGGCAGGTCAGCGCGAGACCTATTTTCCCCTGCTGTTCGTGCAGTCCATGGGGCGTACGGCGGCCCCGGCGGGCTTTGACATGCTCTCCGTACCCTTGCGTCAGGCGACCCTTGAGCACGCTTATCAATTGGGCACCATGGTCGCCAGCCCCCGCACCGAGTTGCTCGGGCACGACGATGGTCGCGCCGATGGCGTTCTGCTGGTTTCTCCCGTGCAGTCCAGCGTCGTCAGGACCGATGGTCAGCCCCGCGATGTACTGGGCTATCTGATCGCCGCAATCAATCTCAAGCAATTGATGACCGAAGGCCTGCCTGCGCAGGACAATCTGTCGGTGAGTCTGCGTGATCTGACGGCTCCCGCAGACTTGCAGTTGCTCTACCAGTCGCCTTCCGATGCGGCGAGCGAGATGCTGCGGGTCAGCTCGCTGCTGGGTATGGCGGATCGGGATTACCTGCTGGAAATCCGTCCTACCCTCACTTTTCTCAGTGCCAATGAGTCGTCCACCGGTGATGTGATCGTGCTCGGCGCAATGCTGAGTCTGTTGCTCAGCGGCTTGCTCTACAGCCTGGTCAGCCAACGCCAGCGGGCCTTGTATCTGGTCGATCAGCGCACGGCAGAGCTGCGCATGCGTGAGCAGCAACTGCGCGGCACCCATGGTCAATTGCGCAACGTGCTCAACGCGGCGACCGAAGTGGCGGTCATCGCTACCGACCTCAATGGCGTAATCACCACCTTCAACGTCGGCGCACAGAAAATGCTCGGCTATCGCGATGAGCAGGTGCTGGGTCGGCTTTCATTGAAGGATTTCCAACTGAGCGCCGAACTGGAGCGCCATGGCGAGCAGATGAGCCAGCGTTACGGTCGGCTGATTTCTGCAGATGAGGCGCTGTTCGTCGAAGCCGCAGAGGAGGATGGTCACGAGTCTCAGGAGTGGACACTGCTGCGTCGCGACGGCAGCTCGTTGCAGGTCAATATGCTGGTGACGGCGGTGCGCGACGAGCAGGAGCAATGGGTGGGCTATCTGGCAGTGTGCATTGATGTCACTGAGCGCAAGCGCGTCCATGAAGCCTTGGCGGCGCGGGATCAATTGCTTGAGAAACTCAGTGCCAATGTCCCCGGTGGTATTTACCAATACCGTCTTGAGACCAATGGCCGCTCCGGGTTCACCTACACCAGTGTCGGCATGGGCAGTCTGTTTGAATTGTCCGAGGAAGATATGCGCGCCGATATCGGAGTGATCCTGGCGCGGATCAATCCCCTTGATGTCGGTCGGGTCAAGGCTTCAATTCGTCAGTCCGCTGACCATCTCACGCCGTGGCACGAAGAGTATCGAGTCGAGTTGCCGGTTCAGGGGCAGCGCTGGATACGCGGCGAGGCGACGCCTGAGCGGCAGAACGACGGCGCGATTCTCTGGCATGGTTTCTTCTCGGATATTTCCGACACCAAGCGGGTCGAGGAAGAGTTGCGGGCGCTGTCAGTGACTGATGTGCTGACTGGCGTCTACAACCGGCGTTTCTTCCAGGATCGATTGCGCTCGGAATTGGCGCGACTGGAGCGTTATGGCGGGGAAATGTCGGTGATCATGCTGGATATTGATCACTTCAAGCGGATCAACGACAAATACGGTCATGGCATGGGCGACAAGGTCCTGCAGACAATCTGCCAACGCATTAGCCAGCGGTTGCGCCGCAATGACGTGTTCTGTCGCCTGGGCGGAGAGGAGTTCGTAGTGCTGTGCCCCGGCACCAGCGCCTGGCAGGCACAGGAACTGGCCCTGCAGTTATGGCAGTCGTTGCGCAATCAGCCGATCGAGGGCGTCGGCCCGGTCACGGCCAGCTTCGGCATTGCTGGCTGGCGCGACAAGGAGGACGGCGACGCGATGTTGCTGCGCGCCGATTCGGGCGTCTATGCGGCCAAGCAGGCCGGGCGCGACCGGGTCGAGCCGGAACGCGCCTGACGGCTGATATCAGGGCTGCTGGATCGACACGCTGGCGTTGCCCAGCTTGGGCTGGCGATACAACTCCAGCAACACTTCATCGAGCAGCGACGACAGGCCGAACGGTCGTGGATCGTTGAGGATCGCGACCACGGCCCATGTATTGCCATTGCTGTCACGGCTGAAACCGGCGATTGCGCGCACGGTGTTCAGGGTGCCGGTCTTGATGTGCGCTTCACCCAGCAGAGGACTGCGCTTGAGGCGCTTGCGCATGGTCCCGTCCATGCCTGCGATAGGCAGCGAGCTCATGTATTCGGCGGCGTAGGGGCTGTTCCAGGCGGCCTGCAGCATGACGGCCATTTCCCGGGCGCTGACCCGTTCGGCACGGGACAGGCCTGAGCCGTTTTCCATGACCAGATGCGGTGCGGTAATGCCTTTTTTCGCCAGCCACTGGCGTACCACACGCTGTGCGGCCTTGGCGTCATCGCCATCGGCTTCATTGCGGAAGGCTTCGCCCAGGCTCAGGAACAGCTGCTGAGCCATGGTGTTGTTACTGAATTTATTGATGTCGCGGATGATTTCCGCCAGGTCCGGGGAGAACGCCCGGGCCACTACCTTGGCGCTGTCCGGCACATTGGCCTGGCGATCTGCACCTTGAATAGTACCGCCCAGCTCCTGCCAGATGGCGCGCACGGCCCCGGCGGTGTAGGTCGGGTGGTCGAGCAGCGACAGGTAGGTCTGGGAACTGCAGCCGTCGGCCAGGGGGCCGCTGACAGTCACAGCCACGCTGCCGTCGGGCTGTGGCGCCGGGCTGTAGCGCACGTCATCGCCACACTGCTTGGAAGCCAAGGGCTTGACCTGGTTGATCACATGGATGCTGGCGATGGGCGGCTCCACCGAGATCAGCACCTTGCCGCCGTCGTTGCGGGTCACGAAGCGCAAAGCCTTGAGGTTAACCATCAGCGCGTCCGGCTTGACCAGGAACGGCTTGTTCTCGTCGTTGCCGTCGTCGTTGAATTCCGGCAGCTGCGGCTGGATGAAGAAGCTGCGATCCAGGACCAGGTCGCCGGTGATCTGCTGTACGCCGTTGGCGCGCAGGTCACGCATCAGCAGCCAGAGCTTTTCCATGTTGAGCTTGGGGTCACCGCCGCCCTTGAGGTACAGATTGCCGCGCAGCACGCCGTTGCTCAAGGTGCCGTCGGTAAGGAATTCGGTTTTCCACTGGTGGGTCGGGCCGAGCATTTCCAGGGCCGCGAAGGTGGTTACCAGCTTCATGGTCGACGCCGGGTTGACCGATACGTCGGCGTTGAACACGGTCGGCGTGCCGGGGCCGTTTAGCGGCAGCATCACCAGGGACAGGGCGTTATCGTTGAGCTTGGCCGCCTTGAGCGCCTGCTCGATCTTCGGGGGCAGGGCGGTGTTGATCGTTGCAGCGTAGGCAGGCAGTGTCAGGGGCAGGAACAGGGTGGCGAACAACAGTGGACGTAAAGACTTGATCATCAAAAAAACCCTAAAGCAAAAATAAGGGTGAAGAAGAAGGCGTGAAAAGGTGCCCTCGATGTAAATGCCGGTAAAACAAGCAATTTTGGTAATAAATGAAAATGACAATTGAATAGAGCGGCATTATGCCCGAAGCCAACGTGACTTGTGCCTAACTACGAGCGTCCGGCGGGATTTTTTTGCACGGTGGTGTCAGCATGGATCTGATGTGGGACCGGCTTTAGCCGGGAAGGGAGTGTTACAGGTGCAACATATCCATGGTGTTGAATGTCGCTTCCCGGCTAAAGCCGGTCCCACAGGGAGGGCAGAGAGTGGGACAGGGGAATGGCAGGCATAAAAAAGCCACCCCGAGGGGTGGCTTCTTCGTGCAATCAAGCGGCTATCAGGCAGCCGGGTTGATCGGCTTTTCCGGATACCAGGCGTCCAGCAGCGGGCTGACTTCAACCTTGGTCAGTTCGCTGCGAGCCTTGAGCCAGGCTTCAACGGTAGCGCGCTGCTCTTCGCTGACGGAACCGCGGTTGGCCAGGCAGACCAGACCGTAGTCGTCACCGCCAACATAGTCCAGACCGTTGGCGTCCATGGCATCAGCCAGGAAAGCGTCGAGGAAGGCATCGATTGCCTCGTCACCCAGGTCCTCTTTGAATTCCAGGTTCAGCTCAAAGCCCAATTCCTGGAACTCGTCCACACAGAGCTTTTTGCGCAGACGACGGGAGCGGTTAGTGGCCATGAAGCGATCCTCTTAAGTAATTTCGGGGCGCAGTCTACCAGTTAAGTCGGGGCAGCGTCTGCTCGGCTGCCATTAAGGTTGATGAGCGTCTGCCTGTTGGAGTTGCAATGCCTGTTCCAGCTCGACCAAGGCTCGCTCTACCGCTTGCTGGCAGGCTTTGAGCTCGCTGATCGAGGCGTGGTCGTTGCAGGCTTGCTCCAGCGCTTCACAGGCTTCGATGACCGCGCTGGCGCGGATGATACGTGCGGCGCCGCGAATCTTGTGGGCGATTTCCCGCAGCCCACCGCGATCATCGCTGACGATCAGTTCCGCCAGTGCCTCCCTATCCTCCCGATTGCTGCTGATCAATTGCGCCAGCAGGCGCTGGATCAGCTCCGGGCGGTCGCCGGTCAGGTTGCGCACGCTGTCCAGGCTATAACCGGGGGATGGCGGGGCAGTCTGTTGCGGGGCAATACCACTCAGGCGCTCGCTCAGGGACGTCAGGCTGATGGGTTTGAACAGGCAATCGTCCATGCCCGCATCCAGGCAGCGCTGCTTCTCCTCTGATTGGGCGTTGGCGGTAAAACCCAGCACCGCGCTGCGGGGCATATGCTGTTCCTGCTCGTGACGACGGATCGCCCGCGTCAGGTCATAGCCGTTCATGACCGGCATGTTGCAGTCGGCAATGACCACGTCGAAGGCCTTTTCCAGCCAGCTCTGCAGGGCCATGGCGCCGTTTTGCGCGGCTTCGCAATGATGGCCGAGAAACTCCAGTTGCTGACATAGCAGCAGGCGATTGGCCGGATGGTCGTCCACTACAAGGATGCTCAGGCGCGGGCTGGAATGTGCCGGAGGATCGCGCTGCAGGTGCGCAGGGTCGAGAGGTTCCAGGGTCGTCAGGTCGAGGGTCATGGACACCTGGGTACCCACACCCTGTTCGCTGCTCAGGCTCAGAGTGCCGCCCATCATTTCGCACAGGCTGCGGCAGATCACCAGGCCCAGCCCGGCGCCGGTTCGGGCCAGTTGGCCGCTGTTGTCGGCCTGGGCAAAAGGTTCGAACAGGCGCTGCTGATCGACGGTACCGATACCGATGCCGCTGTCCTGGATCAACACACGCAGGTGCAGTTGCTGCGGATTCGGTGCTGCGTCGGTCTGCAGACTGACTCGCACATGACCGCGTTCGGTGAACTTGATGGCGTTGCTGATCAGGTTGGACAGGATCTGCTTGAAACGTAGTGGATCGATCAGTACGTCGACGTTGATTCGGTTGTCGAGGTCCAGTTGCAGGCTCAGATTTTTTTGCCGCGCCAAGCCTTCGAACACCCGTACCACCGACTCCACCAATTGATGCAGGTTGGCTCGCTCGGGGCTCAGGGCCAGTCGTCCCGATTCGATGCGGGCGATGTCGAGAATGTCGCCGATCAGTTCCAGCAGATCCTTGGCCGAACTGTAGGCCACCTCGATCGCCGGGCGGTCCAGATGACCTTGGTCGGCGCGTTTGAGGGCCAGTTCGAGCATGCCGATCACGGCATTCATCGGGGTGCGGATTTCATGGCTCATGGTTGCCAGGAAGGTGCTTTTCGCCCGATTGGCATCGTCGGCCTGGTCTTTGGCGGCGCGCAGATCTTCCAGCAGGCGACGTCGCTCGCTGATGTCCAGCCAGCCTCCGATGATGCCCTTGACCTCGCCCAGGGAGTCGCGGAACGGCAGGATCCAGTGATAGATGGTCAGCCTGCGGTTGGCGATATGCAGGGTGCGGTCGAGAATCATCGGGCTGTTGCTGGACATTACGTGTTGGTAATCGGCGGCGAACTCCCGGGCCTCGACGCTGTTGCTGAGGATGCCTTCGGTGACGCTTTTGCCGATCACGTCCTCACGTCGCGCCGAGAACGCCTCCAGATAGCTGTCGTTGCACATGCGCAACAGACCTTGATGGTCGCGCACGTAGATCGGATGCGGTGTGCCGTTGACCAGTGCGCTCATGAATTCGACCTGGTCATTGAGCGCCCGCTCGGCGGCCTCGCGTTTCTTGATCTGGCGACGCATGTAGGCGTTCCAGGCCAGGGAGCCGAGCAGCAGCAGGCTGGCGCCGATGAGGATCTGGTAGATCAGGCGCTGGTAGTCGTGCCACATGCCGCTGGCCGGGGTATAGGAGCGCCAGCGATTGTTGATTACGGCCAGCTCCTGGGGGGTGACGCTGGACAAGGCCTTGTCGATGATGGCTGTCAGCTCAGTGGCGTTGCGTGATGTGGCCATGGAGATGAGGGCCGGTTCTTCGCCTACCGTTGCGGTCATTTGCAGGCGCTTGTTGAAGATCCCCGAGGACACAAAATAGTTGGCGCTGAGCAGCGAGGTGATGGCGCCTTCGACCCGGCCCTGGCTAAGCATGTCCAGGACCTGAAACGGGTTGTCGGCTTCGACGAGGGTGACTTCGGGATAGGCTTGCCGCAGGTAAGGCTCCAAGGGGCTGTCCTGGGAAATGGCGACCCGCTTACCTGCCAGTTGCTCCAGATGCTGAGGGTTGGCGGGCCAGTGGCGAGTGACCAGTACAAACGAGTTGTCGATGTAGGGACGGCTGAAATTGAAGCGCTGCTGTCGTTCTTCGCTGGGAATCATTGCTCCGATCAGGTCGGCCTGGCCCTGGCCGACCTGATTGAGCATGTCGGTCATACTGGGGGAGCGGTTGAACTCGAAGCGCAGTCCCGTGCGCAGCCGCACCAGTTCCAGGAGGTCTGCGGTGATGCCGCGAAAGTTGCCGCTGGCGTCGAAGAAGGTCAGCGGTGCATAGGCCTCGTTGAACACCACCCGCACCACGGGGTTCTGGGCGATCCAGCGTTCTTCACGCGGGGTCAGCTGCAACCTTTGGTCCGTCAGCATCAGGTCGCTGCCAGCGCCCCAGCGTTTGGAAATCTCAACCCGTTCGTCCAGGGGGATGGCTTTGAGGGTCTGGTTGATGATCTCCAGCAGGGCGGTGTCGTTATTGCGCACGGCGAAGCTGAAGCCGGTGGGTTCGTGCTTGCCGAAGTTGGCCATCTGCACGTTGTTCAGATAGCCCTTGTTGATCAGGTACTGGGTCGAGATGGTATCGCCGAGAAAGACGTCGGCCTGATTGAAGGCGACAGCATTGATAGCACTCTGGAATGAGGGATAGCTCATCAGTCGCGCCTTTGGATACAGCGCCTCTATTTCGTTCAGCGGCAGGTAGTGATAGACCATGCTCAGGCGCATGTTCGCCAGCCCTTGGTTCAGGGGGCGGGTTTCGCCGATGCGGCTGACCAGCACCGGCTGATCAACCGCATAGGGCGTGGACAGTCGCAGATCGCGTTCCACCGCCTCGTAGCCATTGGCGCTGCCCAGCAGGTCAATTTGCCCGGCTGCGAGGGCGGCGATGGCGGCTTCACGGGATTCGAAGCGGCGGACCTTGATCGACAGGTGCAGGGCGCTGGAGATGATGCCGGCGTAATCGGCGGTGAATCCCTCGTAGTCCTGGCCGGAAATGGTCAGGTCGAAAGGCGGATAGTCGGGGGCGGATGTGCCCAGGATCAGTTCGCCTTTATTGCGGACCCACTCCCATTGGGCATCGTCCAGTTTTACGTTCATGTGGGCAGGGCTGGAGCGACTGAGCAGGGTGTAGTGTTCAGCCGCTCTCAGCCCTGCCGACAAGCCTGCGCCCAGGCAAATGCTTACAGCAACAATCAAACAGTGTTTAAGGCGCGTGGGCATCCGGTTTCTCACACTAGCGCGTTGCGTTTTGCCATCTCGATAAGTTCTACCAAGGTTTTCGTTCTGAGCTTTTGCATGAGTCGAGTCTTGTATGTGCTGACGGTTTTATTGCTGAGGAACATGCCTTTGGCAATTTCCTTGTTGCTCCGTCCTTGGGCGAATAACTGCAATACCATCAATTCGCGATCATTGACCAGTTTGAAAAGTTCGACTTCGCTCGGCTGGCCGTCTGCACGGTAGACCGGAGCCAGTGCCTGGCTTGGGAAGTAATTGTAGCCGGATAATACAGCTTTTACCGAACTGAGCAATTCACTGAGATCTTCCTGTTTGCACACATAACCCGCCGCCCCTGATTGCATGCAGCGAATGGCGAACAGAGCGGGGGTCTGTGCCGTCAGTACCAGAATTTTTGATGGCAGACCCATGGCATTGAAGCGGGCCAGTACTTCCAGTCCGTCGAGCTTGGGAATGCTGATGTCGAGAATGATCAGGTCGGGCATGCATTCCCTGACCATTTGCATGGCGTCGACGCCATTGTCAGTTTCGCCTACCACTTCATAGTTTTCGTTTTCCAGAAGCATGCGTACGGCAAGACGAATAACGGGGTGGTCATCGATGATAAAAACTGAGTTCATAGCTAAGTCCATACAAACAACGAAGAAGAAAGCGCGCACCTTAGCTCAGATATTCGGGCAGGCACATTAATGGACTGCCCCAAGAAGCCCTTATAGGAAAGTTCCTACAAGAAATAGCGAATTGGAATACGCAAAAGGCCGGATCACGTTGTAAATGTTTATAAATATGGTCGGCTTTTTCGCGAGATTTTGGCTATTCGGTTGCACACTGTTTATTACATTTGGATATAGATGCTCTCATTTATGTCGCAAGCTTCTGCAATAAAAGGTTATAGGTCGACGAATTAACCGGGAAGTCTGGAAGACGGGGTGGCCGGGGGCAGGTTGATCGACCTCTGGCGGGAGTCAACCTGACGAGCGGGGAAGTGGCGGCGAGGGGGATCAGGTTGTTACGTCTGGCGCTGTATTCAGGTGGGCGATAAGTTCGCTGAGGTCGGGACCATGCAAGGGCTTGCTCAGGCAGCCCAGGAGCGGCAGGCCCAGTTCCATGGCCTGCCTGCGCAGGTCGTCGAGCTGCGGATCGGCCAGGCCGCTGAGCAGGATGGCGTTGCGCATCAGGCTGCGTCGGTGGGCCTGTTCGATCAGGGTCAGCCCCATAAGGTCCGGCAGGCATTGGTCACATAACAAAAGATCGTAGGGGCGTGCCGCTCGCTCCATTTCCTGCAGGGCTTCCCGGGCTGTCAGGGCGGGCGTCAGGAGAAAGTAGCCCTGGTTGTTCAGCAGTATTTGTGTGGCAATCAGCTGGAAAGGGTGGTCCTCCACCAACAGGATGCGCAGGTTGTTTTTAAACATCGGGACGTTCCGGCGAGGTGCTTGCGCTGCAGGCAGCAAGCCAATGGTGCGCGAATTTGCAGGGGCGGGATTATTCGACAGATGTCACAGAGCGGCGATCAGACGTTTCTTTTTGGTGTGTAGGAAATTTCTGAAGCTGAGGGAAGGGGCAGGCAGCTCCAGGGTAGGAGTCGGACAGATGGAGCACGCCATCCGCCCGGTCAGGTTCTTACATGGGGCCTGAGCGCCCGGTCATTTCCCGGGCCATTTCGCTGGCGTAACTGTCAGTCATTCCGGCGATGAAATCGATCATGCGCAGGAATGAGGCATGCAGTGACCAGTCCGGGCTCGGTGCACTGTTGCCCAACAGGTCGAGGATGCGCCGGTGCTTGAACGATGGCGTGCGCCCGCCGAACTGCTCCAGCGCCGCGCCGCAAAAGGCGTTGAGGAGGATCTCCAGGGTGGTGTAGGCGCCTATCTCATGAAGGGTTTTGCGTTTGTCCTGGAAGATCTTCTTGCGTGCCATGTCCTTGGCGCTGAGCACGCAGCGCTTGGCCGGGCCGTGCATGTGCTCGACCAGGTCGCCGCTGAGGGTTCCGGCCAGCAGGGCATCCTGTTGCTCGACAAAGGCCCGGGCAGCGGCGTTGGTCAGGTGCTCGATGGCTTTGCCGCGCAGGATCGCCAGCTTGCGGCGCCGGGAGTCGTTGGGGCCGAGCTGACGGTAGGTGTCGGGCAGGTCATCGCCTACCAGCCCCAACAGCAGGGCTTCGACTTCGGCGTAGTCGAGCAGCTCCATTTCCAGGCCATCTTCCAGGTCGATCAGGGCGTAGCAGATATCGTCGGCGGCCTCCATCAGGTAGACCAATGGATGCCGCGCCCAGCGCTGGTCTTCCAGTTGCGGGATACCGAGCTTGTGGGCGATCTGTTCGAGGATCGGCAGCTCGCTCTGATAGCAACCGAACTTGTGCTTCTTGTAGCCCAAGGAATCAGCGTGACTGGCCGTCCAAGGGTATTTCAGGTAAGTGCCGAGGGTGGCGTAGGTCAGCCGGGTGCCACCGTCGAACTGGTGATATTCCAGTTGGGTCAGGACCCGAAAGCCCTGAGCGTTGCCTTCGAAATTTAGGAAATCCTTGCGTTCGGTATCGCTCATGGCATCCAGCCAGCCGCGTCCGGCGGCCTGGTTGAACCAGTTGCGGATGGCGTCTTCACCGGAGTGGCCGAAGGGCGGGTTACCGATGTCGTGGGCCAGACAGGCCGATTGCACGACCATGCCCAGGTCGCTGGGCTCGCACCATTCGGGCAGAGCGCTGCGCAGGGTCTCGCCGACACGCATGCCAAGGGAGCGGCCGACGCAGCTGACTTCCAGGGAGTGGGTCAGGCGAGTATGGATATGATCGTTGCTCGATACCGGATGAACCTGGGTCTTGCGCCCCAGACGGCGGAAGGCGCCGGAGAAGATGATCCGGTCATGGTCTTTATGGAAAGGACTGCGCCCCAGTTCCTCGGGGCTGTGCAGGGTTTTGCCGAGTCGTTCGCGGTTAAGCAGGGTTTGCCAATCCAAGGCGTGCACTCCATCGAGGTGAGGTCCCTAGCTTCAGGGTTTGCCCCGCCCGCTGCAAGGGGCGCCGCCCTACATTCCCGCAGCGTCTATATCAATCAGTAACAGGCGCTGGCCATTGTCGAAGAACTGGCCCGCCGTCAGGCAATACTGGTTGCTGGTGGCATCGCGGTAGGTGTTGGACAGGGTCAGGCGCCGCTCGTCCCAGCCTTCGGCCAGCAGATGATAGAAATACGGGCGCCACGACCAGTTATGGCCAACGTAGCGGGTATCGGCCTGCCAGGTGCCATCACGCCATTCCAGGTTGGGCGTCAGTTGCGTGCCGTGACGGTCGCACTGATAGAAACGCAGCAGCCAGGGATAGTCGTGCAAAGCCGGCAGCGCGCTGATGGGGGCCTGGCCTTCGGCCCATTGTTGCAACACGCCCATCAGAGTGCCAAGTCGCAGGCGCAGATTCATCAAACGAGCCCTTTCGGCTACCTTGCCGAGTACGTAGCGGTCGCGCAGCTCGGCGAACTGGCTGACGAAGGCATCGGCGGCGCGAAACTCCAGTTCACCCTGGGCGAACAGGAAGCCCTGTACATAGCGCGAGCCACATTCCAGGGCAAAGTCCAGCTCGGCCTCGGTCTCGACGCCTTCGGCGATGATCCAGCAGCCGGTTTTCTCGGCCATTTGCGCCAGGGCCTTGACCACATCGCTGCTGGGGCCGCCCCTGGCTGCCGCCTGGAACAGACGCATGTCGAGCTTGAGGATGTCCGGCTGCAACGACAGCACGCGATCCAGTTGCGAATACCCCGCGCCGAAATCATCGATGGCAATGCGCGCACCGGCTTCTCGGTAGCGCGCCACGACATCGGCCAGACGCTGGCTGTCGCCGCCCAGTTCGGTGATCTCAAAGACGATGCGCGAAGGTGCTACGCCATGACGTTGCAGTTGCTTGAGGCTGGGCAAGGCTTGACCGGGGCGCAGGCGATTGATCCAGCGCGGTGACATGTTCAGGCTCAGGAACCAGTCATCCGGCACTTCATGCAGACGGCTCAAGGCGTCGTCGCGCACTATCCGGTCCAGCTTGCGCAGGGCCACGGCGGGCGTCTTGGGATCGGCGAACAGCGGGCCGACCGAGCGCAACTGGCCATCTTCCTGGCGCAGGCGTCCTAGCGCTTCAATACCCGCTATACGTCCCGTCGCGGTGTCGATGAACGGCTGAAAGCAGGCTAGCGGTTGCCCATCGATCACGGAGCCTCCTTTTATAGTTAAAAAAATCAAGGCGTTACGGTTGTATCGCAACGTTGCCCGCGCAAGTCTGGCCTGCGCGGGCAAGGAGGGCTTGTAGCAAGAATGTAGCCAACTGCAAGAATGCGGCCAAAGTGCCACTATTGTTTGCGAGAATTGCTCTGCAAAGCCAGTTTGAGCAGGGGAATCAGGCTGGCCGATAGCTTGACGAAGCGGGAAAAGTTACCGTTACCCGGTCCTTTGGCGCGTTTTCCGCTGAGAAAGCCCAGCAGGGTCACGGCGGCCACTCCCCACAGCGGTGCGTGCTTGATGCCCAGGCTACCTGGCAGATCATGGGCCATGTGGCGGGCCCGACGAAGAGGATTGAGCAACTGGCTGGATTCGTGACGCAATTCCTGGCGGTGCATTTCCATGCGCAAGCGAATCAACGCTTTGCGCAGTTCGCGGCGGGAGTTACCTTTGGGCAATTCGGGCAGGCTCATGGCAGCAGTCGCTCCCGGTCATTGGCCAGTTCTTCAAGAGTCGACTCGAAGGGCGAGGATTCATCGAAAATCGCCGATTTAAGGCGCAAGCCGCAGAACAATGCGGCCAACAGGTAGAACACGCACAGACCGATGACCGCCGCCAGCCGATAGGTGTCCCACAGTACAACCAGTACCAGCGCCGACAGGCCGACCAGCAGCAGCAAGGCGAAGACCAACGCCAGCCCGGCGAACAGCAGCACGCTCAGGGTACGCGCCTTCTGTTCCTGCAATTCGATGCCGAACAGCTCCACATGGTTGTGCAGCAGGCCGAGAAAGGCAGCACCCAGGCGGCGTATCGAAGAGCCCGATTGCTCGGCGAATGGGGCGGACTCGTTTTCCTGGCTCATCAGGATCAGCGCCGAGTGGCCAACAGGCCGAGTAGAAACCCGACCCCGGCGGCGATACCCACCGACTGCCAGGGATTGCTCTGCACGTAGTCCTCGGTGGCGGTCATCGCGGCATTGCCGCGCTCACGCAGTGACTCCTCGGTTAATTTGAGGGTCTCGCGGGCCTGTTGCAGGCTTTCATTGATCTGGTTGCGCAGTTCATCAGCCTGGTCTCCGGCGAGGGTCGCGGTATGGGCGAGCAGTTTTTCTGCATCGGCTACCAGGGTCTGGAAGTCAGCCATGAGGATTTCTTGTGCGGTTTGAGCGTTAACGCGTGCCATGTGAGTCTCCGTTCGTTGGCGTATGGATGTTTCGAGTACAGCAGGTTGGCGAAGGTTCAGTCGGCATGTGCCGCAAGCCCGCATTGCCGACTGGTACAGCTTTTGCTTCCTGTTGGTGCGCCAGGGAGGCGGTCGCGCCAATCAAGGGCGCGGGTGGCGGCTTAAAAACCGAAACCTTACTTCAAAACCATAACATTCGAGAAAAAAACCAAGCGAATAACGCTCTGCTGCGCCAAATAGGGTCGCGGGCCACTTCTGCCTCAATCAGGCGGTGGCGCCAAATCGGTGCGCAGACAGGTTCAATGTTCCGCTTTGGTGCTTCTCCTTCACTTGCAGGTCTGCCCCCTCGATGGAAAATGTACAAAGCGCTGTGGACACCCTGGTCCACAGCTCCAATACCCTGTTCCTTTTGCTCGGCGCGGTCATGGTACTGGCCATGCATGCCGGATTTGCATTCCTGGAAGTCGGTACGGTCCGGCAGAAAAACCAGGTCAATGCCTTGTCCAAGATCCTCAGTGATTTTGCCGTGTCGACGCTGGCCTACTTCTTTATAGGCTACTGGATTGCCTATGGCGTGAACTTCATCCAGCCCGCAGCCGTGATCAGCGCCGACCATGGTTATGCCCTGGTGAAATTCTTCTTCCTGCTGACCTTCGCTGCGGCGATTCCGGCGATCATTTCCGGCGGTATCGCTGAGCGTGCACGTTTTGCGCCGCAATTATGCGCCACCGTGCTGATCGTGGCGTTTGTCTATCCATTCTTCGAAGGCGTCGTGTGGAACGGCAACCTGGGCCTGCAAGCCTGGCTGTTGCAGGCGTTCGGCGCCAGTTTCCATGATTTCGCCGGGTCTGTGGTGGTACATGCCATGGGCGGCTGGCTGGCGCTGGCGGCGGTATTACTGCTGGGGCCGCGTCATGGCCGGTATCGGGAAGGGCGGCTGGTCGCTTATCCGCCGTCGAGTATTCCGTTCCTGGCTCTAGGCTCGTGGATTCTGATTGTCGGCTGGTTCGGCTTCAACGTCATGAGTGCGCAGAGCCTGCAAGGCCTCAGTGGCCTGGTGGCGGTCAACTCACTATTGGCCATGGTCGGCGGCACTGTGGCGGCGCTGATAGTGGGACGCAATGACCCCGGCTTCTTGCATAACGGCCCGTTGGCCGGGCTTGTGGCGGTGTGTGCGGGTTCGGACCTGATGCACCCCATTGGCGCCCTGGCGACCGGGGTGATCGCCGGTGCGCTGTTTGTCTGGTGCTTCACGGCGGCCCAGGTGCGCTGGAAGATCGACGATGTATTGGGTGTCTGGCCGTTGCATGGTCTGTGCGGCGTTTGGGGCGGCATCGCCTGCGGTATTTTCGGCCAGAGCGCATTGGGCGGGCTGGGCGGCGTGAGTCTGGTCAGCCAGTTGATCGGCACCGGCCTGGGTGTGCTGGTGGCGCTGCTCGGCGGGTTTGCCGTGTATGGCGCGATCAAGTGCACTCTGGGTCTGCGTTTGAGCCAGGAGCAGGAGTATTACGGCGCGGACCTGTCGATTCACAAGATCGGCGCGGTCAGCGCTGATTAATACGCGCTGTTTCAGGTCATCGCCTATGCTCCAGTTCGCAGTCTGGTAGTACCGGTCACCGTCGCGGGCGGCCGGTCAGGGCACGGAGAGGAGCATGGAGCGACTGTTTTCCCTGCAGGGCCTGAGGGGCGTGGCGGTTCTGGGCGTTGTGCTGTTTCACATGATGTCGGTCGAAGCCAAGTACTCCGGCGGCGACATTCTGTTGCCATCCTTCCTGGATTTTTTCCAGCTGGGCGTGGACCTGTTTTTCATCATCAGCGGCTTCGTCATGGTGATCGTCAGTCGCGGGCGTTTCCAGGATGCCGTGCAGTCCCAACGCTTCCTGTTCAATCGCCTGTCGCGCATTTATCCCACCTACTGGCTGTATTTCTTCCTGACCCTGGCGGTCTATCTGCTGCAACCGGGCATGGTCAACAGCAGTCACGGCTCTTCCAACCTGCTGATGTCGTTCCTGCTGCTGCCCAGTGACAAAGTGCTGCTGGTGATGGTCGCCTGGTCCCTGGTGTTCGAGCTGTGGTTCTACCTGGTGTTCACCTTATTGATGTGTCTGCGTGAACGCTGGCTACCGTTGCTGCTTGCATCCTGGGCACTGATTCTGCTGCTGTTCAATGGCGGTTGGGATTGGCACGACTATGCCCCGGCGTTGCAGATCATGCTGCATCCCTATGCCTTGGAATTCATTGTCGGGGCGGCCCTGGCCCTGTTGTTCTATAGCCGTCACAGTGCGCGGATTCCCACCGCTATGGTGCTGGGCATACTGATGTTGCTGGTCGTGCCGGGCATTGCCTTGATTGGCTGGCTGCGCCTGTTTGACAGTGAAGGGACGGTGCGCATGCTGTTGGTAGGCACGGTGTTTGGCAGTCTGGTATTCAGCCTGGCCCTGCTGGAACGACGCGCACTACTGAGCATGCCGAAGTTTTGGGTTGTAGTCGGCGACATGTCCTACACCCTCTATCTGTCGCACTTGCTGGTACTGGGGGTGATAGGGCGCATCTGGCAATGGCTGGGGGCCTGGCCCGAAAACCCTTTGGACAACCTGGGTTTTCTCGCCCTTATGTTCATTGCAGTGCTCTGCTACGGCTGGGTCGGCTACCACTGTTTTGAAAAGCCGGTGCTGGAGCGCGCCACGCGTTTGTGCAAACGCCACTTCAAGTCAAGAGAACGACTGACGACCTGAGCCGCCCCTCGACGAGGCTTGCCAAGCGGTCCTAGAATGACTGCCCATTCCCCAGCTGGAGGGTCATTGCATGCCACCTGAATGCCAGTTGTTTGGCACCCTGGGCTGCCATCTGTGTGAAATTGCCGAAGCCGAATTGTTACCGCTGGTCGAGCATGGCCTGCTCGTGGAGCTGATGGATATCAGCGAAAGCGAGGCGTTGTTCGAAATCTACAGTTTGCGCATTCCGGTGCTGCGGCGGGTCGATACCGGTGCCGAGCTGGACTGGCCGTTCAATGCCGATCAAGTGGTGGCCTTTCTTCAGGCGTAGTCCTTTTCTGATTTGCTTTCCCGATGTTGACAGCCTCGACGATTCCCTATTGAACGAATGGGAAAACTGCAAAGAGGCGACACCATGGTCAACGTCGAACAACTCAAAGCCAGCGTCAATCGCATGCCTGTCGACAGGGTCTGCGAAGCGGTGCTCGAACTGCGCCTGGACGGTCTGGTGCTGGAATCCCTGACACCGTTCAATCGGCTGCATTTCAATACCTGTTTTGCCGAAGTCGAAGCCTTGTTTCAGCGCGCCGGCTTTCATCGCCGCCTGGAAGTGGTGGGCTATCACGGACAGTTGTATGCCTTGTATGACGCCACGCGCTGGCAGCCGGTGGATGTGTTGCACTGGCTCAAGGCCTGTGTCGAGCGCAAGCGGGCATAGCCCGGCGAGGGGCGCTTGGGGGACAATGCGCGCTTGTCGCTTGCGAGAGTCCTGTATGCCCACCGCCGTTTTCAACGCTGCCGATCATCAGGCCAGCACCCTGTATCTGCCACCCGGCCCCTGGGCCACGGTGCTCGACTGCCTGTGCGAGCGCTTTGCCGCCATCAGTCGCGAGCAGTGGCTGGACCGCATCGCCCGTGGTCGGGTGCTGGACGCCGGTGGTGCGCCGATCACGGTGCAACTGGCTTATCGCGAGGGCCTGCGCATCCACTATTTCCGCGAAGTGCCCAATGAGACGCCGATTCCGGTCGAGGAAACGATCATTTATGCCGATGAGCATCTGGTGGTCGCCGACAAGCCGCACTTCCTGCCGGTGACGCCGGCCGGGGAATACGTCGAGCAGACTTTGCTGCGTCGTCTGATCCGGCGCTTCGACAATCCGGACCTGGTGCCGCTGCATCGCATCGATCGGCACACCGCCGGGTTGGTACTGTTTTCCGCACGCAAGGACACTCGCTCGGCTTATCAGGCGCTGTTTCCCACACGGCAGATCGACAAGCGCTACGAAGCCATCGCCCGCGCCTTGCCTGAACTGGAGTTCCCGCGCCTGCACCAAAGCCGTCTGATCGATGGTGAGCCGTTCTTTCGCATGCAAGAAGGGCCAGGGCCGAGCAATACCGAGACGCGCATCGAAGTCTGCGAGCGCAATGGCGATTGGTGGCGTTATGGCCTGTATCCGGTGACCGGCAAGAAGCATCAGTTGCGCGTGCACATGGCGGCGCTGGGGGCAGGGATTCAGAACGATCCGTTCTATCCGGACGTGCTCAAGGATGCCGTGGATGACTTCAGCCAGCCGTTGAAACTGCTCGCGCAGAGCCTGCGCTTCGTCGATCCGGTGACGGGGCAGGAGCGGTTTTTCGAGAGTGGGCTCAAGCTTGCGTGGTGAGGGGCAGTTGGAGCGAGGCTTGCCCGCGAAGAGGTCGGCACATCCAACGCATCTTCTTCGCATGAAATGCTGCTTTCGCGGGCAAGCCTCGCTCCCACAGTACTCAAGCCCTGAGTAGCCAGTGCCCCACAAAAAAAACGCCCCGAACCAGTCGGGGCGTTTTTTTACATTGAAACTTAAAGCAATCAGAGGTCCTTGACGGTACGGACTTGATCCTTGTTGACGCGGGTTTCTTTGCCGTCCAGCTGCTTGAACTCGTAGAACCCCGACTTTTCGTCGTACTTCGGCGAGTCGACAGCCTGGATTTCACGGCCATCATTCAGCGTGATCACAGTAGGCGTAGAGCAGCCCGCCAGGGATGCCAGGCTTACTGCGAGCAGCGTGGCTGCGTAAATATTCCGTTTGATCATGACTGTGTCTCCGGTTGAAATTCTGCAAATACTGAAGTTTCAGACGTTTGCGTGCAAGGCAAGTTCCATGAAGTATTGCCGATGGTGTCAGAGAGTCGCCTGATTGAGCAAATCGGGCGTGTTGAGGTTGGCCAGGCGAGGATCGCCCGGCGGGCATTGCAGGGCAATGCCACCGAGTTGCTCCATGACCCGTCGCGGGCTGCGTTCACCCGCCTGCCAGGCGGCTTCCACGGCAGCGGCGTGCCTGGTGGGAATGATGCACAGCAACGGCTGCCAATGCTCGCCATCGCGCACCATGACCGGCTGGCCGGGGTGAGCGTGAGCGGTTTCACGCAGGCCCTGAACGAGGGCTGCATCGATCAGCGGCACATCGCACGGCAGTACCAGCATATAGCCATGGCGCGCCAACGGCAGACCGGCGCGAATCCCGGCAAACGGACCGTTGAAGTCATCGTTGTTGTCCTGCACCAGACGATCGGCGTAGGCGGCGTAGTGTTCCATATTGCGGTTGCAGGAAATGATCAGGTCGTCAGTCAGCGGTCGCACCAGTCGCTGCACATGCTGGATCAACGGCTCGCCGCGCCAGTCGATCAAGCCCTTGTCGCGACCGCCCATGCGCTGGCCCTGGCCGCCAGCCAGCAGCAGGATCGAACAGGGGGGCAGGGGGCTGGGAGTGGTCATTGCGGACTCAATCGAGGCAGTGAAAAGGAGTGCTGTGATATAACACCGGCCTGTTCCCTCTACAACTGGATCGAGCCGATGAAAGCCAAGGCTGACACCCCCTTCGTACCCCTGAATATCGCTGTATTGACGGTCAGCGACACCCGCACCCGGGAAACCGATACCTCCGGTCAGATGTTTGTCGACCGTTTGAGTGATGCCGGGCACAGCCTGATCGAGCGCGTGCTGCTCAAGGACGACCTGTATAAGATCCGCGCCCAGGTCGCGACCTGGATCGCCGATGACGAAGTGCAGGTTGTACTGATCACCGGCGGCACCGGTTTCACCGGCCGCGACAGCACGCCGGAAGCCGTGGCCTGCCTGTTGGACAAGCAGGTCGATGGTTTCGGCGAGCTGTTCCGGCAGATTTCCGTGCCGGATATCGGCACCTCGACCATTCAGTCCCGCGCGCTGGCCGGGTTGGCCAATGGCACGCTGGTCTGCTGCCTGCCAGGCTCGACCAATGCGGTGCGCACCGGCTGGGATGGCATTCTTGCGCAGCAACTGGATAATCGCTTCCGCCCGTGCAACTTCGTGCCGCACCTCAAGCAGGCCGAACCCTGCGCGACCCGTGGGTAAGGCGCGATGAGTCTGCTGCCGGTTGAGCAAGCCTTCGCCCGTCTGATGGAGATGGCCGAAGCTGCAACGATTCACGAACATGAAAGCGTGGCTCTGGCTGCGGCTCAGGGCCGGGTGCTGGCAGAGGACATGGTCTCCAGCCTCGACCTGCCGCCCTGGCCGAACAGCGCCATGGACGGCTATGCCCTGCGCCTGTCTGACTGGGCCGGCGAGCCTCTGCGGGTCAGCCAGCGAATTTTCGCCGGCCAGGCGCCGGAGCCGCTGGAGCCGGGCACCTGCGCCCGTATCTTCACCGGCGCGCCGGTGCCGCAAGGTGCAGATTGCGTGGAAATGCAGGAAAACGCCGAGGTGCTGGACGACCAGCGCGTACGTTTCACCGAAGCCCTGAGTCCAGGCCAGAACATTCGCCCTCAGGGCCAGGAAACCCGCGTCGGCGACACGGTCTTGGCCGCAGGTACCCGCTTGGGTCCGGTGGAGCTGGGGTTATCCGCTTCCCTGGGATTGGCGGAGCTGAAAGTGGTGCGGCGCGTACGCGTCGCCGTGCTGTCCACCGGCGACGAACTGGTCGAGCCAGGCCAGCCTTTGGGGCCGGGGCAGATCTACAATAGCAATCGGGTATTGCTGTGCAGCTGGCTCAAGCGCCTGGAGTGCCAAGTGATCGATGCCGGGATTCTGCCGGACGATCTGGAAAAGACTCGCGCAGTCCTGGGCGCCTTGCACGATGTCGATCTGATCCTGTCCACCGGCGGCGTGTCCGTGGGCGAGGCGGACTTCCTCGGTCATGCCTTGCGCGAAGAGGGCGAACTAGCGCTGTGGAAGTTGGCGATCAAGCCGGGCAAGCCGCTGACTTTCGGTCATTTCCGTGGCGTGCCGGTGATCGGCTTGCCGGGCAACCCGGCTTCGACCCTGGTCACCTTTGCCTTGCTCGCCCGACCTTATCTGCTGCGCCGTCAGGGCGTAAGCGAGGTGCAGCCGCTGCAATTCAAAGTGCCGGCCGGTTTTGTCTGGAGCAAACCGGGCAACCGCCGTGAGTATCTGCGCGGGCGCCTGGAAGAGGGTCGCGCGGTGTTCTATCGCAACCAGAGCTCCGGCGTGTTGCGCAGCGCCGCCTGGGCCGATGGCCTGATCGAAGTGCGTGAAGGCAGCACCGTTGCCGAGGGCGACTTGCTCAACTTCATTCCTTTGAGCGAGGTTTTCGGCTGATCTGAACTACCCTCAAGACTGCTGACAAATTGGGTGTCCTGTTTTCGCCCCGGAGTATTGTTATGCAGTTCTTGAGAGTGGCCTGTGTTATCCCGACCTACAACGGACGTCAGGATCTGGAACGATTACTCGATTCCCTGCTGGCGCAAACCGCCCGTTTCGATACCTTGATCGTCGACTCCAGTTCGTCTGATGGCACCTTCGAACTGGCTCAGTCGCGTTGCGCCAATGTGACGCGCATCGATAGCAAGGATTTCAACCACGGCGGTACCCGGCAGATGATGGTCAACCGCCATCCCGACTACGACGTCTATGTGTATCTGACCCAGGACGCCTACGTCGAAGACCCCGACGCCATTGCCAATATCCTGCTGCCTTTTGCCGACCCCAAGGTCGGTGCCGTCTGCGGTCGCCAGCTCCCGCACAAGAACGCCAACCTGCTGGCCCAGCATGCGCGGCTGTTCAACTACCCGCCGGTCTCGCAGATCAAGACCCTGGCCGATGCGCCGCAACTGGGGATCAAGACCCCTTTCATGTCCAACTCCTTCGCTGCCTACCGGCAAGAGGCGCTGGTCGCTGTTGGCGGCTTTCCCCACCATGTGATCCTTTCCGAAGACATGTACGTCACCGCTCGCATGCTTCTGGCAGGTTGGAAGGTCGCCTACGAAGGCTCGGCCGTCTGCCGCCACTCCCACAACTACAGCCTGCGCGAGGAGTTCTCCCGGTACTTCGACATCGGGGTATTCCAGTCCCGGGAATCGTGGATCTACGCAACCTTCGGCGGAGTAGGCGGGGAGGGCATGCGCTACGTCAAATCCGAGCTCAGGTTTCTCGGCTGGCGACGCCTGTGGCTATGGCCGTTGGCGATCCTGCGCAATGCCGTGAAGCTGCTGGCCTACAAGCTGAGCAAGCAGGAAAAGCGCTTGCCCAGGGGGGTGAAGAAGAAGTTGGGGATGTATAAGCGGTATTGGGATAGTCCCCACGCTTAGAGAGGAATCAGCTCCCCGCACCCCAAATGCCACTCAGGGCTTGCAACGTCGAACCGCCGACACCTTGCCCGCCCAGGTATTGCAGGATGACCGGGACAAACTGGCCGACCAAGGAGCTGTCCATCCCTAGGGCGCTGAAGGTCTGGTTGACGTCGGCCATGCTCTGCATATTACCTGCCGCGCTACCACCCGAATTGCCCAGCACTCCGCCAAGGCCATTGATATTGCCCAGGCCGCCCAGGGCTCCGGCGCCGGTCAGTTGATCCAGACCCGGAACGGAATTGCTCAGCGCGCTGTAGTTGCTGCTGGGCAGCTTGTTCTTCGCCAGGCCCAGCAAAGCGCCGGTGCCGCCAACGGCCTGTTGTGGGGTGACATTCAGGTTATTGCCCACGGCAGTAATCAAGCCCGCGGTCGGAGTTGCCTGCTGATTGTTGCCGGTAGCGCCGGAGACCGCATTGGCGGCGTCGTTGAGGTTGAAGGCGAAGGCCGGGGTTGCCGACAGTGCCATTAGCGTTGCCAGGGCAATACCTTGTGAAATCTTCATTGGAGACATCTCTCTTGCCGATTGAAAGCAGGCATTGGACTTATGGGCGGCGGAGAATGTTCCCAAGGCCTGGCTCAAAGAGATGTTCGTAGATTGTTTGCTTGATATCAATCGGCTAGTAACTTGATTGTAGATAAAGTCTCGTGTTCTTGCAGGAAAGTTCTAAGTTAGCGTCAGACATGTCTGAAAGTTTCTATGAATATAGAAAATATAACTCGGATAGTTCACTATCTCAGCGCCGCTGATGCTTACATTTTGTAAGATTTTTATATCTGGCTATGAAGTGCTTTGTAACGAGGTTGGCAGTGCTCAATGATTGGCTAGTCTAGAGTGTACTTCTCGGGTTTCTGATATTTTCCTGTTTTATCATGCTCCATTTTGATGGGGTATTCGGAGGTGTTATGGCTTCAAACAGTTTTCAGAACGAAGTGCCCAAGGCACGTATCAATATCAAGCTTGATTTGCACACGGGAGGTGCACAGAAAAAGGTCGAACTGCCCCTGAAATTGATGATGATGGGGGACTACAGCAACGGCAAGGAGCAGCGGTCGCTGTCCGAAAGAAGCAAGATTTCAATTGATAAAAATAACTTCAACAGCGTGCTGTCCGAGTTTTCCCCAAGCCTGAAACTGGCGGTGGAAAACACACTGGTGGGTGATGGTTCCGATGCCTCTGTGGAGCTGAGCTTCGGGCATATGAAGGATTTCGAGCCTGAACAGATAGCGCGGCAGATACCGCAGTTGCGCGCGCTCCTGGCCATGCGAAACCTGCTGCGTGACCTCAAGTCCAATTTGTTGGACAACGTAACTTTTCGCCAGGAGCTTGAACGCATTCTCAAGGATGAAGCCTTGAGTGATGAGTTACGCAAAGAACTGGCCGCTTTGGCTCCGCAAGAAGATCGTTAACTCTCTCATTTAAATTTGTAGGAAGTTTCCGCTATGTCTGTAAGTAAATCCGCTCAATCGAGTGGCGCTACAGTTTTGTCTGAAGAAAACCAAAGCGTCTACAGTGCCCTGTTCGAAAAGATCAACTTGAGTCCAGTTGCGTCACTGAATGGTATCGACACTTTTCAGCATGATGAAGCGATGTCAGAAGTGTCCACTGACGAGCGAGTTACCGCTGCCGTCAGCGTATTCCTTGATCTGCTAAAACAGTCGTCGCAGAAGGTCGAACGTCTGGATAAGGCACTGCTGGATGGGCATATTGCGTCGCTGGATGCACAGATCAGTCGGCAACTGGATGCGGTCATGCATCACCCGGACTTTCAGCGGGTTGAGTCGACCTGGCGTGGCGTGAAGTCGCTGATTGATCAGACCGACTTCCGTCAGAATGTACGTATCGAGTTGCTGGATATCAGTAAGGAACATCTGGTACAGGACTTCGACGATGCGCCGGAAATAGCCCAGAGCGGCCTGTACCTGCATACCTACACCCAAGAATACGATACGCCGGGCGGTGAGCCGATTGCCGCAGCCATCTCCAACTATGAGTTTGGCCGTGGTCCTCAGGATATCGCGCTGTTGCGCAATATCTCTAAGGTCTCGGCTGCCGCGCATATGCCATTCATCGGCGCGGTGGGCCCAGCTTTCTTTGGCAAGGAGTCGATGGAGGAGGTGGCCGCCATCAAGGACATCGGCAACTACTTCGACCGCGCCGAATACATTAAGTGGAAGGCATTTCGCGACAGCGACGACTCGCGCTACATCGGCCTGACCATGCCGCGGGTGCTGGGGCGCCTGCCGTATGGCCCGGACACCATTCCGGTGCGCAGTTTCAACTATGTCGAAAGCGTCAAAGGCCCTGATCACAGCAAGTACCTGTGGACCAACGCCTCGTTCGCCTTTGCCGCGAATATGGTGAAAAGCTTTATCGCCAATGGCTGGTGCGTACAGATCCGTGGGCCGCAATCGGGCGGCGCAGTGACTGACCTGCCGATTCATTTGTACGACCTGGGCACCGGCAATCAGGTGAAAATTCCTTCGGAAGTGATGATCCCGGAAACCCGCGAATTCGAATTCGCCAACCTCGGTTTCATTCCGCTTTCGTACTACAAGAACCGCGACTACGCCTGCTTCTTCTCCGCCAATTCGGCTCAGAAGCCAGCGCTTTACGACACTCCCGATGCCACCGCCAATAGCCGCATCAACGCGCGCTTGCCGTACATCTTTCTGCTCTCGCGCATCGCCCATTATCTGAAGCTGATCCAGCGCGAAAACATCGGCACCACCAAGGACCGCCGCGTGCTGGAGCTGGAGCTGAACAAATGGGTCAGCGGGCTGGTGACCGAAATGACTGACCCTGGCGACGATCTGCAGGCTTCTCATCCGCTGCGCGATGCCAAGGTGACCGTCGAAGACATCGAGGACAACCCTGGATTCTTCCGCGTCAAGCTGTACGCCGTGCCGCATTTTCAGGTGGAAGGTATGGACGTCAACTTATCGTTGGTTTCGCAGATGCCCAAGGCAAAAACCTGAGCCATTCCCAGGAAACGACCTCATGAAAATCGACCGTCCCTTATGGGCAGCGGGGGCTCTGCTGTCCCCTCAGCAATTCCAGCAACAGGCGCGTTGGGAGGCCTGGACCAACGAGTGCATCGCCCATTTGTCCGTCGTGCATCCGTGGGGTGTCCAGGTGTCGGCATTCGATCCGGATGCCTTACGCCTGGGCAAGCTCAAGGCCACCCACCTGCGCGTGCGCCTGCCCGACGGCACTCTGATCGATAGCGAGAGTGTGGACCGGCTTCCGCCTGCTCTGGACCTGGCTCGGTTGCTGCCCGAGGAAGTCCAGGCGGCAACGTTGCTCCTGGCCTTACCCCTGGAACATGCCAATGGTAGCAACTGCCTGTTCGACGGCGCGGCGCCTGATCGGCCCATCCGCTATCGCCGCGACTGGCGTCAGGTGCAGGACCTGTATGGCGACGAGCAGCAATCGGTGGGCGTGCTGGAGCATGACCTGAGCCTGCGCCCGGACAGCGACGACAACGCCAGCTATGTGACCTGCCCGGTAGTACGCTTGGCACGCGACGGGCAGGGCGGGTGGAGTGTCGACGCGACTTATGTGCCACCGCTGCTCAGCTTCGCTGCTCATCCGGGTTTGATGACGCAACTGGATAATCTGCTGACCCAGTTGTCCGCCAAGCGCCAGCGCCTCATGGGTATGCGCCGTGAGAGCAATCAGCGTATGGCTGACTTCGCTGTAGCGGATGTGTCGCTGTTCTGGCTGCTCAATGCGCTCAATACTTACGAACCGGTGCTACTCGATATCCAGGCCCATCCAGCACGGCATCCTGAGCAGGTCTATCAGGCCCTGATCAAGCTGGCGGGTGCGCTGCTGACCTTCTCGCTGGAGCACGATATCGACACCATTCCGGCCTATCGGCATGAGCAGCCGGACAGTGTCTTCCCCCCTTTGATGCGCACCATTTCCACCTTGCTCGAGGCCAGCCTGCCGTCTCGCGTCATCGCCCTGGAGCTGAAGGAGAATGGCGCCAACCGCTGGCTGGTGAACTTCAACGACCCGCGTTTGCGCGAGCCTGGCGGCGCTGACTTCTACCTGTCCGTACGTTGCTCGCTGGCGCCTGCGCAACTGCAAAGCCAGTTCCCTCGGCTGTGCAAGGCGGGCGCGCCGGACGAGGTCAATCGACTGGTCAACGCCGCCCTCGACGGCATCCCGCTGCAGCCGCTCAACCATGTTCCTGCTGCTATTCCGCTGCGGCTGGAGAACCAGTACTTCGCTCTCGACCTCACTCATGCAATGGGGCAGGCGGTGCTGGCTGAAGGCGTCTGTGCGTTCTACATCCCGAGCACGCTGGCCGACGTCAAACTTGAACTGTTTGCGGTGTTACGCACATGAGCCAGATCAAATCGCTAAACCCCAATGCCGCCTCAATCGATATTGACGCGGTTCTGCAAGACACCTATCTGCTGGTCGTGGAGCTGCAACAGGGCAGCGTTGCCCAGATCGGCCAGGAGCTTTGTGAACTCTGTGTGAAGCAGATTGAGCGCGTTCGAGAGCAGCTTGTCTCGGCGGGCCTGAGCCAGCGCAGCATTGACCATATCAGTCATGCCCAATGCGCCTTGCTCGATGAAACCGTGCTCCGTCAAAGTGTGGGAGAGATCCATGCGGCCTGGGCGCGTGAGCCGCTACAAGCGCAGTTTTTCAGCCGTCACCAGGCCGGCGAGTCGTTGTATGAAGACATGCGCGAGGTGCTGCGCGAGCCGGCACCTGACAGGCATGTGCTGACCGTATTTCAGCGAATGCTGATGCTCGGTTTCCAGGGGCGCTATCGCGAGGCAGACGACCCCGAGCGCGAGCAACTGCTGGCAACCCTGCAGGAGCAGGTCGAGCCATTGCAGCCCGGTCACCGGCTGAGGACGCAAGTGCATGGCGGTCGCAGAGTCGGCATGTTGCCTGGCTTGCAGACACCACTGTCTCACGCGCTTGCGACAGCGCTGTTGTTCGGCGGTGTCTGGTGGGCACTGGACCGTTACCTGGGTGGCGTGATCTCCACCTTCATGTCGGGTCAGGCATGAGAGCCCGTCAATGAACCTCACTCTGACAAGAGCCCTGTGCTCATGGGCCGCGGCGCTCGCCCTGGCGTTACTGGCCATTATTCCGTTTGCAACCGATGTGCGTGCCATTGCGGTCGTCATGGTGCTGCTCATGCTGATACTGGTCTGGTTTCGGGCTGGAAAGCAGGCCGCCCGGCAAAGCAAGCGAATGGACAGTTCGTCGTTGCCTGCCGCCGATTATCGGCATCCGGTGGTGCTGGTCTGCGGCGATGGCCTGACCGGCCTGTTTGGTGATACCCCGGCGGATCAATTGGCCCTGCGCACCACCGGACAAGGCTGCTATCTACGTGTTGCCAGGCTGGAGCACTTGTCGGTCACGATCGCAGGTATTGAGGCGCAACGTCCCGGCTGGCGCGGACAGTACAGCGTCATGTTCGTCGTCAACCCCGGCGAGCACACGGACGATGCCGTGCTGGCCAGCCAGGTGCGCGTCATCTGCCATCAGATTGCGCTGGTCCGCCGGCGAGGCATAGCCCTGCCGCTCATGCTGACCAGCTACCTGCAGGCATCGGGAGCTGAGGGGGCGTGGTTCAACTGGGAAGGCGGTCAGAGCAGCCTGGCCGTCTACGAAGATGGAGCCTGCACCGGTCTTGTCGACTGGCAACGCCAGGGCAGCGACTGGGCAGAAGGCGCCAGACGCCTGCAGTCCTGCGTGCAACTGAACAGCGTTACGGCTTGGCTGCAAGAATCAGTACTGCCGCATCTTGCTGCGCGCGGAACGGGAAAGCCGGTTGGCCTGCCGACGGCCTGTGCCATTGCGCTGGTGCAAGCATTGCCTGGAGCAGTAACGGGAAATTTATGGCAGCAATGGCTGCGCCAAAAAACGGCACTGGTTAATCCCGAGCCAGCCTTGTCAGGAATGGATCGATCATTAACGTTTCCCGATCCGATCCTGCCGTTGCTACCCGTGTCCACTGCGCCTTCGCCAATCAATCGTGCGAGCGTCATTGCCATATGGCTATTCGCATTGGCGGCCTTGATTGCTGTGCTCAGTTCGGCCTGGCAGAACACCAGCTTGATACGTCAGATCAGTGACGAGCTGCATCGTTACCAATCCATTCCCGAGTCGCTGCATCCTGATCAGCATGCAGCCTTCGCGCGTGAAGAGGCTGTGACGATCCTGCGTCAGCACGCCTTGCGCCTGGACAGTTATAACCGCAATGGCGAACCCCTGGCGCTGGGCTTTGGCCTGTATCGCGGCGAGCCCATGCGTGTGCCGCTGCGGGACCTGCTGGCCCGTCACCGTCCGCCAACGCAGGCACCGATGAAAGCCCCCGCACCGGTACGTCTGGACAGCCTTTCGTTATTCAAAAGTGGCAGCGCTCAACTCAAGCCTGATTCGGCGAAGGTCCTGATCAACGCGCTGGTCGATATCAAGGCCCAGCCCGGCTGGCTGATCGTCATTGCCGGGCATACCGATGCCACCGGCAACCCCGAACACAACCTCAAGTTATCCCGCGACCGCGCCGCTTCGGTCCGGGACTGGATGCAGCGCATGGGCGATATCGCCGACAGCTGCTTTGTCATCCAGGGCCTCGGCGCTACCCAGCCTGTCGCCAGCAACGACACCGAAAACGGTCGCGCCGCCAACCGACGCGTCGATATCCGTCTGGTTCCGGAGGAGGGCGCCTGCGCGCCTTCCGCTTCGGGGCCGGACAGACAACCCCTGTCGCATTCCGCGACATTCAATGACTGAGAAAAGGAACTCAAATATGGCAATTCCCGTTTACCTGTGGCTGAAAGATGACGGTGGTACCCAGATCAAAGGTGCTGTGAGCGTACAAGGCCGTGAAGGCAGTATTGAAGTAGTGTCTCTAAGCCATAGCGTGGAAATCCCGACAGACAATAACACCGGGAAATTGACAGGCACGCGGGTTCACACACCGTTTCTGTTCAGCAAGGAAATCGATTCCAGCAGCGCCTATCTCTTCAGGGCCGTGAATAAAGGCCAGACCCTCAAGAGTGCTGAGTTCAAGTGGTACCGCATTGATGAGAATGGGCAAGAGGAGGAGTACTTCAATACCTTGCTGGAGAACGTCAAAGTGGTGAAAGTCCAACCGCAGATGCACGACGTCAAGGATCCGTCCAAAGCCAAACATAGTCATCTGGAAGAGGTCGCGTTGCGTTACGAGCGGATTACCTGGACCTTCATAGACGGCAACATTTCCTACACAGATTCCTGGGAAGAGCGTCAGACCGCCGGGGTTGCTGCAGCGGGCTGATTGCCTTGCTGCTTGCACCCGTGTACCGGGTTGAGCGTCCGTTAGCGGGCGCTCAGCCAGACAGAAGTTTTCCAGCGCAACACTTTGGCGTTGATTACTCAGGAATCCAGAATAAGGAGGTCCTCACATGACGCAAAGCTCTTTACGCGTTCTTCGTCGCCTGAATCCTTACTGCGCTCAGGCATTGAGCGCTGCCGCTTCGCTGTGTCAAAGCCGTGGTCATGCGCAGATCAGTATCGAACATTGGTTGCTCAAGTTATTAGGCGCGAACGATGGCGATTTACCCCTCATTGCGCGTCGGCATGAATGGGATATCGACACCATCTGGTTCGGGCTGCTCCATCATCTCGACAGTCTTTCCAGCTGCGTGCACGGCAAACCGCAGTTGGATGAAAAACTGCAACAACTGATCAAGAGCGCGTGGTTGCGTGCTTCCCTGGACGATAACAACGATTACTTGCGCTCCTCGGATCTGCTCGGCGCGCTGCTGGACACCCCAAGTCTGCTTGAATGCGAGGCTGCCTTGCCATTGCTGAGTCTCAGTCAGGCCCAGCTGCAGCAATTGCTTCCCTATCTTGATCAGCATTCGGTAGAGCGTGCGCAAATGCAGGACCCTGTTCTGTATCCCGCACAAGCTTCGGCAGACTCACTCGTCGCTTTGCCAGCCAGCTTAGAGAACGTGCTGGACAGGTTCACTCAGGACGTCACCGCCAAGGCCAGGAATGGGCAGATTGACCCCGTATTTGCACGTGACGATGAAATCCGCCAGGTCATTGACATCCTCAGCCGTCGGCGTAAGAACAACCCGATACTGGTCGGTGAACCGGGCGTGGGCAAGACTGCGCTCGTCGAAGGCCTGGCATTGCGTATCGTTGAAGGTAGTGTTCCGGACAGCCTTAAACCTGTCAGCGTGCGGACCCTGGATCTGGGGTTGTTGCAAGCAGGGGCGGGGGTCAAAGGCGAATTCGAGCAACGCTTGAAAAATATTATCGATGCCGTGCAGCAGGCTGAAGCCCCGGTGCTGTTGTTTATCGATGAAGCTCATACCCTTATTGGTGCTGGCAACCAGGTCGGTGGCGCTGACGCGGCGAACCTGCTCAAGCCCGCGCTGGCCCGTGGTGAGTTACGCACCATTGCGGCCACCACCTGGAGTGAATACAAACAATACTTCGAGCGCGATGCTGCCCTGGAGCGGCGCTTCCAGATGGTCAAGGTCGAGGAGCCCGACGACGCCAGTGCCAGCATCATGTTGCGCGGCCTCAAGATTCGCTATGCCAGCCATCACGGTGTGCATATTCAGGATGCGGCGATACAGACCGCTGTCAGCCTTTCACGGCGCTATCTGACGGGACGGCAACTGCCGGACAAGGCTGTCGACCTCATTGACACCGCCAGCGCCAGGGTACGCAGCAGCCTCGACTGCGAACCCCAGGCGTTATTTCGCCTCAAGGCGCGCCAGGCGGCACTGGAGCTGGAACGCCATGCCCTGGAGGAAGACGCACGGCTGAGCGGCGATTCTGGTGGCGAGCGGCTGGCATTGATTGCGACGCAGCACGCCAATCTGCAGCTTCAGCAAACACTGTTGGAGCAGCAGTATCGGCTTGAACTCAATCTAACCCGACAACTGCTTGATGCGCGCCAGACCCAACCTCTGCGTACGGACCTCTGTGCACAACTGCAACGGCAACTCGCCGAGGCCCAAGGAACCCAGCCACTGCTGTCCCTTGACGTAGATGTGCGTAGCGTTGCAGAGGTGATCGCTGACTGGACAGGCGTACCGCTTGGGAGTTTGCTCAAGGACGAACACGCCAACCTGCTGGCACTGGAAGAGCAATTGGCCAAGCGCGTCATAGGCCAGGACGGCGCCCTCCATGGCCTGGCGCAACGGCTGCGCGCGGCTAAAACCGGGCTGACTGACGAGCAGGCGCCGTTGGGTGTCTTCCTGTTGGTGGGCACCAGTGGCGTCGGCAAAACCGAAACCGCTCTGGCGCTGGCCGATAGCCTGTTCGCTGGCGAAAAGTCCCTGATCACACTCAACTTCTCCGAATATCAGGAAGCCCACTCGGTCAGCCAACTCAAAGGCTCTCCGCCCGGTTACGTTGGCTATGGCCAGGGCGGCGTGCTGACTGAAGCAGTACGCCAGCGACCTTACAGCGTCGTGTTGCTCGACGAGGTGGAAAAAGCCCATCGCGATGTTCTCAACCTGTTCTATCAGGTCTTTGATCGCGGCTTCATGCGCGATGGCGAAGGTCGCGAAATCGACTTCCGCAACACAGTGATCATCATGACCTCCAATTTGGGTAGTGATGAGCTGCAAGCGTGCTTGCAGGATCAGCCCGAGGCCCCGAACAGTCATCTGCAGGAGTTGCTGCGGCCGATCCTGCGTGAACATTTTCAGCCAGCGTTACTGGCACGTTTCCAGACGCTGATTTATCGCCCCTTGCAAGCTGATGCGCTCAAACGCGTTGTCGCCATGAAACTGGCCAAGGTCGCTCAGCGCCTGCAACACCACTACGGCCTGACCTGCCAGATTGATGATCGCCTCCATGAGGCGCTGGTCGCCGCCTGCCTGCTGCCCGACACCGGGGCGCGCAATATCGACAGCCTGCTCAACCAGCAGATCCTGCCGGTACTTAGTCAGCAACTGCTGCAACGACGTGCCGCACACTTGAGCAGCCGCAACGTGATGTTGGGCTATAGCGGGGAGGAGGGCATTGTTATGCAATTTGACGATGAAAGTACATTGGAACGTGATGTTTGTTAATGCGGTTTAAGGATAAATATCAACAAAAAACTGAATAATTATTTGGGGGCTATATGTCTCAGGCTGCGGATAAATCGCAGTGAAAAAAACGTCTTTGAGGTCTGTGTAATTGGTGTCGAGGCTTGAATTGTAGGAACTTTCCCAAAGTTTGTGCGAAATATCTGAAGTAATCAGGGTGGGCTAGATTCATCGCTGGAGATAACTCACCCTATATGGATACAGGCCTTGTAGGCATTTTCTTTACTTGTTCAGAGCTCGGCTTCTGCTGCCCAAGGCCGCCTGTCATTAATTATTCGCTGATATTTACAGCAAAAAGGATAACGTCGTAATGGAAAATAACTGTGTTCATTACCTATGCCCAACAAGGTTTATTAGTGAGCCTGGGGCTTTCCATGACCATCGCATCACTCACTTTGTTCGGGAGGTTTGAATATGGCCACCAAACTCCCCGTACTCTTCGATCACAGCCGCCATAAACTAAAAATCTACGACTTCAAGGCGCCGATCTATGTGGTCGCCTTCAACGGCGTAGAGCGCCTGAGCGAGCCCTTCACCTACACCATCGAGTTCACCAGCAGCGATCACGATATCGCTGTCGAACAGGTCTTGGGCAAGAGTGCCGCTTTCGCCCTGCATGCCGAGGCGCCGCCGCATTCCCCGCGCAGCATTGTTTCTAACGTTCCCCAGCCGCCGCTGCGCACGCTGCATGGTTTGATCACTGCGTTCAGGCGCCTGTCCGACTCCGTCGATGAAGCCCGTTACGAAGTTATAGTGCGGCCCCGACTGGCACTGCTCGACAAGGGCAAGCACTTCCGTATTTTTCAGAAGCAGTCGGTCCCCGAGATCGTCAAGGAAGTCCTGAAAAAGCACCATGATTTTGATGCTTATGAATTTAACCTCGACCAACTGGCACGCGAATACCCCGTGCGCGATCAGGTCATGCAATACGATGAAAGCGACCTGGCTTTTATCTCCCGGCTCTTGGCGGAAGTCGGCATCTGGTATCGCATCGGCAACCATGAAAAGGTGCAGGTCGAAGTCGTGGAGTTTCACGATGATCAGCGCTATTACCAGTTCGACATCAACTTACCGTACCGCCCGCAATCGGGGCTGAACAGCAGTGGCGAGGACGGCGTCTGGGACCTGCAGGTCAGTCATCAGGTGGTGGAAAAGAACATCAGCTTCCGCGCCTATCAGTACCACAAGGCGCGGGAATGGCTCGACGGTGAAGTGGATCAGACCCGTGGCGCCAAGACCACCTACGGCGAGGCTTACCATTACGCCGAGCCCTACGCCATCCTTGGCCATACGATCAAACAGGACGAATTCCTCGAAAGCGAAAGCGGCTTTTTCTACGCACGCCTGCGCCATGAGCGTTACCTCAATGACCAGACCCGCCTCAGTGGTGTCACCAGTTGCGCCACCCTGGGCCTGGCCCAGGTGCTCAGCGTCAAAGACGGCGCGCCGCTGGCATTCAAGCCCGGCGCTGTCATCGTCGAGCTGATCAGCCAGGCCAGCCGCAGCAGTTCCTTTCAGGCGAGTTTCACGGCCATTCCCTACTCGGAAACCGTCTGCTTTCGCCCAGCCGTCGTGCCCAAGCCGATGATTGCCGGCACCGTCCCGGCGCGCATCACCAGCCCGGAACCCAACGATCTCTACGCTGAAATCGATATGCAGGGCCGCTACCGGGTGCGCTTCCTGTTCGACCGCGACCAGTGGGAAAAAGGCCGCACCAGCATGTGGCTACGCCTGGCGCGGCCCTACGCGGGTGACACTTACGGCCTGCACCTGCCGCTGATCTGCGGCACCGAAGTGGCCGTGGCCTTCGAAAATGGCGACCCCGACCGCCCCTACATCGCCCACGCCCTGCACGACAGCCAGCACCCCGATCACGTCACCCTGGCCCGGCGCGACGACAGCCGTAACGTGCTGCGCACCCCGGCCAACAACAAACTGCGCATGGAAGACAAACGCGGTGAAGAGCACGTCAAGCTCAGCACCGAGTACAGCGGCAAGAGCCAGTTGAATCTGGGGCATCTGGTCGATGCCGAGAAGAAAAAGCGCGGTGAAGGTTTTGAGCTGCGCAGCGATGGCTGGGGCGCGATTCGTGGTGGCAAGGGTGTGTTGATCAGTGCCGATGAACAGGCCAAGGCCCAGGGCCAAGCGCTGGACATGACCCCGGCGACCCATCTGATCGAGGGCGCGAATGCACAAATGGTCGGCTGGCAAACCGTCGCCCAGGCCCACCACAGCCAAGAGCCCGCCCTTGACGGTTTGCGCCAGTTGCAGACCGACGCCAAGAACCTGCACGCCCCGGCCATCCTCCTCAGCGCCCCAAGCGGCATCGCTGCGGTCACTCCCGCCAGCCTGCTGCTCAACAGCGGCAAGGCGATGTACCTGCAAAGCCAGGATGACATCCACCTCGCCGCCGCCCAGCGCCTGTCGGCCCAGTCCAACCAGGCCATCTCCCTGCTGGCCCAACAGGAAGGCATGCGCCTGGTCTCGGGCAAAGGCCCGCTGGAAATCGAGTCCCACGGCGACCTGCTCAACCTCATCGCCCAGCAGGACATCACCGTGCAATCGGTGCAAGGCCACCTGCAACTGACCGCCAAGAACGGCATCACCCTGGCCAGTGGCGGCGGCTATATCCGCATCACCCCCAGTGGCGAGATCCAGATTCATGGGCCGGGGCTGGTGAGTATCAAGGGCCGGCATCGGGTCGAGGGGCCGCAGGGGCAGGCGTTTGCCTTGCCGGAGTTGCCGGGGTCGGTGTGCCGGGAATGCCAGATAAAGGCCGCCGCACAAGAAACAGGGTTTGTACGCAAGGAGAGAAAAGTATGACCGCTACTCATATCGATACCTGGTTCAAATTGCTCGAAGACAGCTGCGTCGATGCGGCCATCAGCAGCATTGACCTCATCATCGATCAGGCCCGCAACGCTGATTTTCTGCTGCGCAGCGTACTAAGCGTCGAGCCGCCACTGCTCTGGCACCCGCTGTTCAGCGGGTTGGCGGAAGAAGGCGACGACGATCTGGTGCCGCTGCTGGTGCGGGTCGATCTGGCGCAACCGCTGCAGCGGTTCTGGCTGATCAATCTGATCGAGCACTACCAAAACAATCTGCCGCTTTTGTTGCTGGCCTCGCGCTGGCCCTTTGAGACCTTGGCCGAACACTTCGGTGCCTGCGCAGAGGCGCGCCATGGCAACGACTTGGGGCTGTTTCGCTTCTATAGCGCACGCCTGCTCCCGCAACTGCTCAGTCATGTCCTGGATCCTGAGCAGCAACAGCTATTGCTGCGCCCTGTGGTGTTCTGGAGTTGGCTTGATCGCAATGGTGCGCCTCAGTACCTGCCAGGCGAGGATGCAGCACCTGCCCACCCGGAGGCCCCAGGCCCCATCGTGCTAGATGACCTGCAGATGGCTGCCCTCAGATGTGCCGGTGAGGCTAGTCAATTGGTAGACAACCTGCCTCGTACCTCGAACGCCGAACAGCGATTTCAAACCTGTTTCGCTGCTCTGCTTGAGGCCAGTCAGGCGGGATTGTTGCTTAAGCCCGAACGCGCGGCTTTCGCCCTCGCGCGACTGCATGGGCAGGAAAAAACCGATGCTTAAAACCTCATTGTCCCAGGCGCTGGCAGCCACGCTTTGCGGCTTGGCCATCAGCTTGCTCGCCTCAACTGCCCAAGCCAGCACCATCGAAGCCATCAACCACACCCACTGGGCCATCAACCGCTTCAGCGTTGATGGCCAGTCGGGTATCGACATTATCGGCGCCTACCAACGGGGTGGCGGAGGTTGTTGCTATATCGCCCCTAAGTGGTGGCAGCCGGGCATGACGGTGCGGGTGGATTGGGAAACGGGAGCCAGTGCCATGAGCCCGCTGGCCTATGAAAGTCCGGGGTTTGCAGATAGAGCCAAGTATTTCGCCTGGGTCGACAAGGTTGAGGCACAAAAACGCAAACACAGCAAAATCGTTGCCGTCCCCGATTACACCGACCAAAAAGTCTGCGGCATCACCGTGCATTTCCTGCCCTGCGATGAATTGCAGGTCAGCACCTCCTGCCATGCCTATGGCAGCCCCGACTACCCGATCAAGACCCCGTTGCAATTGCCGGAGCCACAATCATGTCCGCAATGAAATTCACCGTGCTCAGCAGTGCCTGCTGCCTGGCCATCACTCTATTCACGCCGAATGCCCAGGCCAGCACCATTGAAGCCATCAACCACACACACTGGGCCATCAACCGCTTCAGCGTTGATGGCCAGTCGGGTATCGACATTATCGGCGCCTACCAACGGGGTGGCGGAGGTTGTTGCTATATCGCCCCGAAACGCTGGCAGCCGGGGATGACGGTGCGGGTGGATTGGGAAACGGGAGCCAGTGGGGTAAGCCCCCTTGCCTATGAGTTTCCGGGATTTGCCGATGAAGCCAAGTACTTCGCTTGGGTTGACAAGCTTGAGGCGCAAAAGCGCAAGCACAGCAAGGTCGTGTCCGTCCCCGACTACACCGACCAAAAAGTCTGCGGCATCACCGTGCATTTCCTGCCCTGCGATGAATTGCAGGTCAGCACCTCCTGCCATGCCTATGGCAGCCCCGACTACCCGATCAAGACCCCGTTGCAATTGCCGGAGCCACAATCATGTCCGCAATGAAACCTGCCTCTCTCTGGTACCCGCCGCAATTTCCCATGCAGGGCCGTTTGCCCAGCCGCCCCGAGCAGGTCCAGCAGAATATCCAGCGTCAGCAGCAACTCGAAGACGATTACCAGGATGCCCTGAGCGTGGCGGCCGGGCACCCGGTTGAGCCGCCGTGCTGCAAGACTCTGCATATCAGCCTGTTTTTCGACGGCACGGGCAATAACCTCAATAACGATTTGTATGAGTCCGGCAATGCACCGCACCCGACCAATATCGCCCGGCTATTTCGCGCCAGCATCGGTGATGGCTATGCCGGTGGCACTGCACATAACGAGAAGGCCCAGCGCCTGACCGATGAACCCGGCACGGGCAATGGCCAGTACTACAAGTACTACATGCCCGGCGTTGGCACGCCCTTTCCGGAAGTGGGCGACTTTGACTACGGCACCTATGGCCTGGCTTTCGCCGGTTTTGGCGAAGAACGGATCAACTGGGGCCTGCTGATGATCATCGATGCCCTGCGCCGTGCGCTGAAGTTGCCCCGGCAGGACAACGACAGCCTGCGCGCCGCTGTCAAGGCCATGGGCACCGCCCACGGCATGGAGGCCGTGAGTGGTAGCCAGAATCGCAAGCGCCAGTTCATCACGCAGTTCTGGCCCCTGGTCAAACCCCTGGAAATTGCCATGCGGCCCAACGCCGGTCAGTGCCAACTGCTGGGGGTCAAGCTGTATGTCTATGGTTTTTCCCGGGGCGCGGCGGCGGCGCGGGCTTTTGTCAGTTGGCTGCATGAGTTGCTGATTCCCTTCGGCAAAACGGCTTACGAGAACCCGCCTGCCCTGAAAATGAACAATACGGTGACGTTGCCCATTACGGTCGAGTACCTCGGCCTGCTGGATACCGTGGCTTCGGTGGGCGCGGCCGATATCATTCCCTGGGCCGAAGGCCATCAGGGCTGGGCCGACGGCAATCAGCAACTGCCCGACGGTGAACTGGTCAAGCGTTGCCTGCATATCGTGGCCAGCCATGAGCAGCGGCTGTGCTTTCCGCTGGACTCGATCCGGCGCGAGGATGGCCGTTACCCGACCAATAGCGTGGAGGTGCTGCATCCCGGCATGCACTCCGATCAGGGCGGGGGATATCCGCCGGGGGATCAGGGCAAGGCCATTGGTGACGATGACCGCCTGTTGCTGTCGCAGATTGCCTTGAATGATCTATATGCCGACGCCTTCGCCCATGGTGCGCCTTTGAAAGTACCGAAGGCTATCTTGCCCATACCAAAGAGGCATGAACTATGGAGAGCAATGGAAGATGACATATTGGAAGAGTTTGGTGTTTCTCCAGTATTGATCAACCGCTTCAACGCCTGGCGTCAAGTCACCCTTGGTCTGCCTCCTGCCGAGCAACCCATAACAGACGAACAGGCCATACGCTATGAGCCATTGTCCGGCAGCGTTGCGCTGGAAGAAGCCCTGCTCACACAGATGGCCTGGATCACTGCCTGGCGCATTGATCGTTATGCCGGTGGCAGCCTCAAGCAGACCGCGTTCTACCAGGCGGCAACAGATGATCATGCCGACCCTGCCATCCGCGCCGAAGCCGAAGCCCTGCGCGACCGTAAACATGCGCTGATCGTAGCGGACCGCAAGCAGCAATATGCCAACGAGCGCGGCGGTGGCACGGTCAAAAAACCGATGAAACCCGGCTTCAAGGACTTTGATCCGGATATGGCGCGAACCCAGTTGCGCGAAGCGGCTGAGGAGTTTGCCGAGCATTACCGCGATAGAGGCCCTGACGCCTTGGCCATCCGGTTGGGATGGGATAAGCCCACAACGCCTGAGGCCGCCCGGCAGTTCGAAGCCGCCATGACCGGGGGCGAGTGGATGACATCGCAAGCTCAGGCCCTGGTCGGCCGGATGTTCCCACCCGCGAAAAGCCTTGCAAGTGAGCGCTGGCGCACTTACCAGGATGACGTTCGCGAGGCCTGTCAGCCCGAGCGCTTGTTGCGCGATCTGTTCGACAATCAGGTCCACGATTCCCGCGCCTGGTTTCTCTATTACATGTTCTTAAGTTTGCCGATCTGGTCCCGTGAACCCCTCGGCAGCTACCTGCGCGAGCGCATGGTGTTCTTCGGCAAGACCAACTCCAGAAAGTTGGCGCCCTATGACAGAAACGGTCAGGCGCTACTGCCGGGTGATCCACGCCTGCAATGTATTGAGCAGGCGCTACCCGCGCAGCCAGCGCCCATGGACGCCGAGCGCAAGGCCGAGACACAAAGATCCATCGCCGCCCGTTGGAATGCCTACCACGCCCAGGCCAGCGAGGTGAACAATGCGCCGGTCTGATGCTACTCACTATTACTTTGCCCCACTGCGCTCGCTGTTTGCTGTTCTGTGCGGGCTGGCCGCCACGGTGCTTAGCCTGAACACCCAAGCCAGTACCATCGAAGCCATCAACCACACCCATTGGGCCATCAACCGCTTTAGCGTCGATGGCCAGTCAGGTATCGACATTATTGGTCCGTATCAGGGCGGCGGGGGGGGGTGTTGCTACATTGCCCCGAAACGCTGGCAACCGGGCATGAAGGTGCGGGTTGATTGGGACACTGGATCGGCATATTCCGACGACTTCCCAGGCTTTGCTGACGAGGCCAAGTACCTGATTTGGAGAAATAAAGTGCGCGCATTAAAACGCAAACACAGCAAAGAAGTAGCCGTCCCCGACTACACCGACCAAAAAGTCTGCGGCATCACCGTGCATTTCCTGCCCTGCGATGAGCTTGAGGTCACGACCTCCTGCTACGCCTATGGCAGCCCCGACTACCCGATCAAGACGCCGCTGCGCCTGCCGGAGCCGCAGTCCTGTCCACAACCCGAGAGCGCCCGAGTGCGAGAGGTGATGCCATGAAGTTCGTGATTCGACAAGGCGACGCCTTGCGTGAGTTTGGTGGCGAGGTGCTGGAGGGGCATTACCCCTATTACGGCAAGCCCATTGCCAGGGCGATGCGGTGCTCTGCACTCTGCATGGCCTGAACGCCATCGCCGAAGGCAGTGACCTGTACGAAGTCGACGGCTGTGCCGTGGCGCTGGCGGGGCATCGTTGTGCCTGTGGCTGCACGTTGGTCAGCTCCATGGGTGAAGGAACGGTGGTGTCATGAGCAAGAAGTTTGAGTTTAAGCCCGTTGCCATGCCCCCACGCCCAGCCTACTGGTTCTGGTTGATCATCGGTTTTTTGATGCTGGCTTATGGTATGCACGAGATCCGGGAGGCCTCCGGCATTGCGTACGCATCGCTTATTCCTGGCGCAATTCTCGTTGTTGTCATGTTTGTATGGCTATTGGCTTTTCTAATTCGAGTATTGGATTACGTCGGTCATCGCAGCGCCGTACTCCGCCATAACGAATCGATGAAGCAAGCTCAGCAAGACTGGCAAGCGCGCGATCGGCAGAAAGCCGCATTGGTCGAAGCGGTGCTGGTAGATATTACTTACAGCATGCCCGATGACAGACAGGACCTGTACGGTCCTGAACGTCAACCAGCCAACCCAACAGAACCTCGTGAGTGGATTGCGATTCATTACGGAGCCGTGTCCGGAGTCGATACCACCGAACGCGAGAGGCAACTGGCTAGATTGCTCGCTATGCAGTGGTATGTGCAGCAGTCGAGACCTGTCGCATTGCAGCCGGTACGTTGCTATTGGCTGGGCTCACAGGATAGTTGGGAAGCCTATGTGGAGCAGATGGCGACAGTTTGCCCGGACGTTCTACTGCCTACACATCCTGAGCCCTGGCAAGGCATCACCAGTCTGTACTCAATCATCGATCAGTTACAGGACGTACCTGACAATGCATACATTCTCTGCGCGGGTTGTCGGTGCTCAACACTCATGCCGCAGGGTCCTCAGCCTGGGGGAAATGCAGGGTTGCTTTGGTTATTCGGCTCTGAGGGCAGGCTGCTTTTTTCCCGTGGCAATTGGCTTGATGAAAAAGCCAAAAGGATCCCGCCAGCGGTCGAACCAGCGCAGCAACTGGGCATGGGGAAAATGCCCGCTCAAATCTGCGTGTCGTTTGCCAAGCCTGATATCCGGCTGTTTGAGCCCGACTGGGGTAATGACTGGAACACGCAGGATATCAACTTTGATGTGCTCGATGACCTGCCGGATATGGTTGCACTGACGCTCCTTGTCCGACATGTCGAAAGTAAGAGTCACGCTTCTGCAAGAGGATGGCGAGGTACTCGGCGCACTTCTATTCTGGGCGTGATAAAACCCAACAACTCAACCGAATCCGCAAAGCCTGACTTCTCGGTGGCCCCATGAACGAGGCCCCCTATTTCGCGCCTTATCCGCGGGCACGTACTCCGGTCTACTCACGCTGGTGGCTCAGTGGCGCTGCATTGCTGAGCGTTCTGATCGTGGGCGGCAAATTATTCCTGGCGGATCTGTACGAGCCAAGGGTCATGATCGTCGGCATGGTCGGCGTGCTTTTGTTGTGGCTGACGGTGTTTCTGCTGCGGGTGCTGTACGTCCATTTCAATCAGCACTTTGCTCACACTTACACCGAGACGGCGCGGCAGATTCAGCGTGCCTGGTGGACGCGCCATCGGCAGCAGGTTGCGCTGGTCGAGGCGGTGCTGGTCGGGCCGGTTTGTAACTCCGTTGAATCGCGCAAGAAACTGTTTACCCCGGATCACCAGCCGCCCGTTGCGGAAAAAGTCGATGGCGGCCTGGTGATGCGTCTGCGTCAGCTCACGGATAACGGTATCGCCGGGCGCGAACGAAAGCTGGCGATGCTGCTTGCGATGCAGTGGAAAGGACAACATGAAACCTCCATCGCCTTGCAACCCCTGCGCTGCTACTGGCAAGGCACCGCCAGCGCCTGGGCAGCCTTTGTCGAACAAATGGCCAGCTCCTGCCCGCAGGTAAAACTGCCGGAGCACCCGGAACCCTGGCAAGGCCTGGCCAGCCTGGACGTGATCATCGATCAGTTGCAGGGCGCGGCCGCTGATGCGCGGATTCTCTGTGCCGGCTGTGCGTCGTTGCCACCGCAAGCCAATAGCCACCTGCCGGCCGGGGAAGCGGCGGTGCTGTGGCTGCTCGGCACGCAGGGCGGTGTGCGCTTTTGCCGTGGCGAATGGTTCGCCGCCGAGTCCGAAGACCTGGCGACGGTGGCCGAGCGGGTGTTGCAACAGAGTGAGCTGGATAAACCCGCACCTGCCTGCGTGTCGTTTTCCCAACCTGAAATCACCGAACTGTCGGCCTTGAACTGGAATATCCGCCCGTTCGTGCAGGACGCCAACTTCGGCGCCCTGGGCAGCCTGGAAGCCATGGTCGTGCAGACCCTGGCCGCCGCTTATGCCCAGGCCCATGGTGTGCCTTGCGCCTGGCTGGGCAATGACCCTCATCACACCTTGACCCTGGGAGTCGTGAAACCTGATGACTCAAGAACTTGAAACTGAAAAAACACCGCTCTGGCAAACCACGCTGCTGCTGGCCCTGATCACGGCGCTCCTGGTCGCCGGAGGTGGCGTAATCTGGTGGGGCTGGGAAGGCGCGCCGCCCATTGATCAGGTCAGGGAGCGTGATCTGCTGTTCAAGGCGCTGCTGTGCTGGATGGTGTTGTTTGTCGTCGCGCTGGTGGTATGGCAGTTACTGCAGGACAGCATTGGCAAACTGATGCGGGTGGGGCGTCAGCCGCTGCCTTCGCTGCCCAAGCCCGCAGCCATTGAACCGAACCAAGGAGCGAAGGCGCGTGCGTATCTCAGCGAACACTACGGCCCTCTCTGGCGCTACAAGGTGCGGCTGCTGCTGGTGGTCGGCGAACCCGAACACGTCGAAGCCATCGCCCCCGGCCTGACCGACAAGCACTGGCTGGAAGGCCAGCACAGCGTATTGCTGTGGGGCGGCCGGGCGCAGGATGAATTGAAGGTCACCTTTGCCGAGCAGTGGCAGGGCCTGAGCCGCTGGCGGGCGCTGGACGGGGTGATCTGGGCGCTGGACAAGACCCGCAGCAGCGATGCGGCGGCGATGAGTCAGGGCGTGCGCCGCCTGCAGGACCTGGCGCGCTCGCTGAACTGGCAGTTGCCGATCCATCTGTGGCAGGTCTGTGCCAGTCTCTCAATCCAGAGTGGACGTGAAACCCAGTCGGTGGGCGTCAGCCTGGCTGCACGCTTTACCGCGCAGCAGCTGGAAGACAGCCTCACGCAACTGGTGGACCCGCTGCGTCAGCTTGGCTGGAAGCAGATGAAGGTCAAGATCACCCATGATTTTCTGACGCGCTTGTCCCGTGATTTGCACGTGGAAGGCATTGCCCGCTGGCGCAAGGCCCTGACGCCGCTGCTCGGCGAGTTCGCCTACGGTTTGCCTTTGCGCGGCCTGTGGTTCAGCCTGCCGTTGCCCGCCGCTCAAGCGCAGGATCTGCAAAGTAACCATTGGTGCGCGGATGCGACTTGGCAGGGCGTGCTCGGTGAGCGCGGCGGTAAAGGCCGTCGCCTGGGCTGGCCTGCGACCCGAATGCTCTATGCCTTGTTTATGGCGTCGGCTCTGGTCTCGTCCATCGGCCTGCTCCTATCCTTCAACGGCAACCGTGCCCTTATCCTGCAAGAGCAAAACACCCTGACCGCCCTGCAACAGGCGCAAACCCCACACGAGCAAATCCTGGCCCTCCATAACCTGGCCCACGAAGTCGCCCGCCTGGACTACCGCGCGCAACACGGCGTGCCCTGGCACCTGCGCTTCGGTCTGAGCAAAAACGACATCCTCCTCGACGCCCTGTGGCCGCGCTATGTCGAAGCCAATACCAAGCTGATTCGCGACCCGATGGTCGCCCATCTGCAAGGCCAGTTGCGCGCCCTGGTCGCCCTTAAACCCGGCAGCCCGGAGCGGGCCGAGGCGGCGCGGCATGCCTATGAGCCGCTCAAGGCCTATCTGATGTTGGCACAGCCGCAGAAGGCCGATCCCGCATTTTTGATCAAAGCCATGAGCGACACCGCCCCCGTGCGCGATGGACTTAACCCCAACCTCTGGCAGTTCTACGCCGAGCAATTGCCCGCCCATCCGGACTGGCACATCGATGCCGATCCCGTGCTGATCGCCAAGGTCCGGCAAATCCTCCTTGCCCAATTGGGCCAGCGCAATGCCGAGTCGGCGCTCTATCAACAGGTCCTCGACCGCAGCGCCAATCAATTTCCTGATCTCAACCTGCGGCAGATGGTCGGTGACACCGAGGCCTGGACGTTGTTTTCCACCACCGCCAGCGTACCGGGCGTGTTTACTCGTCAGGCCTGGGAGGGGCAGGTACGCCGGTCCATCGATGAGATTGCCGAGGCACGGCGTGAGGAAATCGACTGGGTGCTCAGCGAGGCGCCCGGCGAATTGGCGGTGGAGTTGACCCCGGCGATGCTCAAGCAGCGTCTGACTGAGCGCTATTTTCAGGACTACAGCGGCGTCTGGCTGGATTTTCTTAATAGCTTGCGCTGGCATCGCGCGGATAGTTTGGGTGAGGTGATCGATCAACTGAGCATGATGAGCGACGTGCGTCAGTCGCCGTTGATTGCTCTGGTCAATGCCCTGGCGTATCAGGGCCGCGCCGGGACTCGTAATCAGGCCTTGGCCGACTCTCTCATTAACTCCGCACAAAAGTTGATCAGCCAGGACAAAACAACCGCCATCGATCAACTGGCCCAAGGCCCGAGCGGTCCGCTGGACGCCACCTTCGGCCCCTTGCTGGCTCTGCTCGGCACCGACCCGGAGAGCAAAGGCAACGACAGCCTGAGCCTGCAAGCCTTCCTCACCCAGGTCACGCGGGTCCGCCTGAAGCTGCAACAGATCAGCCAGGCAACCGATCCCCAGGCCATCAGCCAGGCCCTGGCGCAGAACGTGTTTCAGGGCAATAGCGTCGAGCTCACCGACACCCAGGCCTACGCCAACCTGATCGCCGCCAGCCTCGGTGCGGAGTGGGGCAGCATCGGCCAGACTCTGTTCGTGCAGCCCCTGGATCAGGCCTGGCAGCACGTGCTGCAACCTTCTGCCCGGGCGCTGAATCAGCAATGGCAGCGGGCAATTGTCGATCACTGGAACAACGCTTTCGCCAGCCGCTATCCCTTCGCCGCGACCAATAGCGATGCCTCGCTGCCCATGCTCGGGCAACTGATCCGCGCCGACTCCGGGCGTATCGAGCAGTTTCTGCAACAGCAGTTAAGCGGCGTGGTGCGCAAGGAAGGCAATCGCTGGGTGGCCGACCCGCGCCACAGCCAGGGCCTGCGCCTGAATCCGCAGTTTCTCAAGGCGATCAACCAGCTCGGCGAACTGGCCGACGTGCTCTACACCGATGGCGGCATGGGCCTGAGTTTCGAGCTGCAGGGCAAGGCCGTGCGCGACATCGTCGACACCACATTCATTCTCAACGGGGTGAAACACCACTACTTCAACCAGCGGGAAAAATGGCAACGCTTCGACTGGCCCGGGCGCAGCGATCATCCCGGTGCAACCCTGACCTGGACCAGCGTCATCGCCAACGAACGCCTGTACGGCGACTACGCCGGTACCTGGGGCCTGATCCGCCTGCTGGAAAAAGCCCAGGTCACACCCTTGGACGATGGCGACAGCCGCTACCGCTTGGAAATCAAGGCTCCCGACGGCCTCAACCTGACCTGGCACCTGCGCACTGAACTGGGTGCGGGGCCGTTGGCCTTGCTCAAGCTGCGCGGGTTCAAATTGCCCAGGCAGGTTTTCCTCGAGAGCGGCGGGGCAGTGCAGCCTTACGTGAAAAATGGAGATTATGAATGAGTCTGCACACATTGATTGCCACTTGCCTGGGTGAGCGCGATGCCTTAGCCCAAGCGCGGCAGAACGCCGAGGACTGGGCGCAATGGTTGCAACCCATTACTGCGGACTCCCCTGCGGGCGAGGATCCCGGTTATGACGATGACTTCCAGATAATGCGCGAAGAGGTCAACAAGTTGTCCGGAGCGGACACTGATCAGGTGATTAACCTCGGGCAGAAGCTGCTTACCAACAGTTGCAAGGACCTGCGCGTGATCACCTATTACCTGTGGGCGCGCTTGCACAGAGATGGCGAGGCCGGGCTGGCAGATGGGCTTACCCTTTTGGCTGCATTGGTCGAGCGCTATAACGCCGACATGCTGCCCATGCGCCCCAACAGTCGCAAGATGGCTCTGGAATGGCTGACCAGCGCAAAGGTACTGGCCAGTCTGTCGCTGTATCCCGAGGTGGTGAGAAGTGAGGCTGAGCGTACGGTGGCGGCGTTGGCCTGGCTCGAGCAAGGGCTTGAGGGCTGGCCACAGGATCAGCGTCCGGATCTGGGGGTGTTGTATGCCGCTTTGTCCGCTCGCCTGACCCAGTCTGGGGGGGTGGATGCAGTGGTTCCCCAATACAGCGCCCGCCTTGAAACGAGTGAGCATAGGGCTGCACCAACCGTTGCAGCCATCAAGTCAGGACGCGACCTGCTGGACGCGGGCCGGACCCTCTCGGCGTATCTGCGCGAGCAGCCCAATGGCTGGCTGGCGGCCCACCGCCTCATGAAGAGCCTGCGTTGGGACACTCTGCTGCGCCCGCCACTTCAGGACAGCAGCGACAAGACCCATTTGGCGCCCCCGCGCGGCGAGTACGGAGTGCAGCTCAAGCGGCTTTACATGCAGCAGAGTTGGGGTGAGCTGCTCGGCCAGGTAGAGCGAATGTACGCCGAGGACGTGAACCATTTCTGGCTGGACCTGCAGTGGTATCTCTATCAGGCGTTAAGCAAACAGCCTGCGCCGCACAGCGATTGGGCCGAGATTGCCAAGCGTGATCTGGGGATGTTTCTGGAGCGCTTGCCAGGGCTGGAAACGCTGTGCTGGAACGACGGCACACCTTTCGCCAGCGAGACCACTCGGGAGTGGATTACTCAGCATGTCAGCGGCAATCGACAGCAGCACATGCTGCCTGCTGCGGCGCCAGCTGCAAGCACCGGTACAGATACCGACATTCTCTCGCTGGAAAATGAAGCCCTGGCTCAGGCCGACAGCGAAGGTATCGACGCCGCACTGGCCTGGCTGGCCGCACGCTCAGGCATCGAGACCGGGCGCCAGCGCTGGTTGCTGCGCCTGGTCATGGCGCGCGTTGCCGAGCAATACGCCAAGGGCGAGCTGGCCCTGCATCTGCTGGGGGAACTGGACGCTACCGCACACCAACAGGCACTGGCGCATTGGGAGCCGCCGCTGTGCTTCGAGGTCAAGGCCCGTCTGCTCAAGTTGCTACGCATGAGGGTGCAGCGCAGCGATGCCGACAAACCCGCACTCGCAAGACGCATGGAGGCGCTGCTGGCTGAGCTGGTGGCACTGGACCCTGTACGCGCCGCAGTACTGTGCGGCTGATTTTCATACACCAGGATCTATTTGATGGACGACGATAATCTGACACTGCGCTATTTCGATGCCGAGATGCGCTATTTGCGTGAGGCTGGCAAAGAGTTCGCGCAAGCCTTTCCGGAACGCGCCGCACAGTTGAATCTGGACAAGCCCGGCGCCCAGGATCCTTACGTGGAGCGCTTGTTCGAGGGCTTTGCGTTCTTGATGGGGCGTCTGCGCGAGAAACTTGATGATGATCTGCCGGAGTTGACCGAAGGGTTGGTCAGCCTCCTGTGGCCGCATTATCTGCGCACCATTCCTTCGCTATCGATTGTCGAGCTCGCTCCGGATGTCGCGCAGATGAAGCGCAGCGAGGTGCTCGGCAGGGGCTTTGAAGTCGTGTCGCAGCCCGTTGGACCGCAGCGTACGCGTTGCCGCTACACCACCACTCAGGACCTGGCGTTGCGTCCGCTTGCCCTGGATTTACTGCGGGTTGAACACGAACCGGACGGCCGTTCTCGACTCCGACTGCGCTTTAGCCGCGGTGCGATGCAAGCCTGGAACCAGATTGACCTGAGTTATATACCACTTTACATCAACGCCGATGCGCCGCTGGCCAACGCACTGCACCAGGCCCTGACGCTTGAAGCTCAAGCCATTTATGTTCGCCTGCCGGATGAGGCGGACCGCAATCGGTTGGAATGCCATTTCTCGGCCAAGGGATTTCGCGATGAAGATCGCCTGTGGCCCAAGGGTGATAGTGCTTTCAGCGGCTATCAACTGCTGTTGGAATATTTCACCTTTCCTGAAAAGTTCATGTTCGTGGCTATCAATGGGCTTGAGCAGATGAGCATCAAACCCGACATGGCGTGGTTCGAGCTGGAGGTGGTGTTGCGTCGATCGTGGCCGCGGGATTTTGTCCTCAACGCCGAACATCTGCGCCTGCACTGTGTTGCGGTGATCAATCTGTTCGACCTGGATGCCGACCCGATAATACTGAACCCTTTGCAGACCGATTATTTGCTCAGGCCCGTGCGCTTGCAGGATGGCCATATCGAAATCTATTCGGTGGATCAGGTCACTTCTGCAAAAAACGCCGAGCGTCAGGACTATGTGCCATTCACCAGCTTTCGCCATAAGGGCGGCATGCTGCGCGATGAGGCGCCCGAGCGATATTTCCATACCCGCCTCAAACGTGGTGCCGATGGATTGCATGACACCTGGCTGATTCTCGGCGGTGAAGGGTTTGATCAGGACCATCTGCGCGAGAACGTCAGCCTGTCGTTGCACTTGACCGGTACCAACGGCCAGTTGCCGCGCAAGGCACTGCAAAGCACCTTGCTTGATACCGTCGTGCGATCTTGCGAGGGCGGATTGCAGGTACGCAATCTATGTGCGCCGACCCTGCCGTGCTACCCGCCGAATCGTGATCGCTTTCATTGGCGGGTTCTTAGCCATCTGGGTTCCAACTTCCTGCCAATGATGGATAGCGCTGAGGTGCTGCGCGGCACGCTGGCCTTGTACGACTGGACCGGCTCTGAACTGAATCGGCGGCGTCTGGAGGCGATAGTCGAGGTACACCACAACTTGATCGAGCGTTTCGAAAAGGGCTTTCTTCTGCGCGGTGTGGATATCGAAATAACCCTGGACGCCAATGGTTTCAGTGGCGATGGCGATATCAGCCTGTTTGGCGAGATGCTCAGTCGCTTCTTTGCCCTGTACGCGGACATCCACCTGTTCAACCAGCTCACCTTGATCCTGCAACCTAGTGGGAGGTGCCTGCGATGGAGCGAGAATCACAGTCAACGAATTCCCGGTTGAAAGCCGACGGTTTGCTGAGAACGCTACAAGGGTGGGTCGCCGAGGCCAACCTGTACCGTTTTTGCCAACTGCTGGAGCAGGCGCAGCCCGGCCATCCACCCTTGGGCAGCACGGCAAGTCCAATGGACGACGTGGTGCGCTTTCGGCCTGACCCAGGCATGGGATTTCCCGCCGGAGAGCTTAAGTCGATCGAACTCGACGAAAATCGACCCCACCAACCTGCCACGGTACGCACCCGTCTGCTCGGCCTTTACGGCGTCGATTCACCGTTGCCGACAGTCTATCTGGATGATATTGCCCAGCGTCGCGAAGGCCATGAAGCCCTGGAGGCGTTCCTCGATATTTTCAACCACCGGATCTTCACCCAGTTCTATCGCATCTGGCGCAAGTACTCCTATCCGGCGTCGTTCGAGGCGGGCGGTACTGATCAAACCTCTCTGTGTCTGTTGGGGCTGGTTGGTCTGGGGATCCCCGGCACCGCCAAGCATATTGCCACGCCCATGTCGCGCTTCCTGGCGCTGCTCAGCGTGATGCGTCTTCCGACTCGCAACGCTGAAGGTATTACCGCGCTCGTCAGGCTTTTAGCACCCAATACCAGAGCGCGCATCACCGCGCACTGGCCGCGGCGGGTTGTGTTGAAGCGTCCGGCCGGGCTGTGCGCAGCTCATCCAGCGCGCCTGTCCCAAGGCTTGCCATTGGGCAGCTGCGGGCAGGATGCCAACAGTCAGTTGCACTTGGCCCTGTTCACTGAAAACCGAGACGAAGCCCGTGGCTGGTTACCGGGCGCCCATTTGCATACCGACCTTCTGGTGCTGCTGCGGGTTTATCTGGGTTGGCGTTGTACCGCAAAACTTCAATTGTCTTTGCCGGTACGCAGCCTGCCAGAACCGGTATTGAGTCGTGCGCCGCTCATGCTGGGTCTGACTGCGGTCCTGGGCGCAGGCGCTGACACCTGGCAGGAGGACGACACCATCACGATCAACATGGGCCGCTATCAGGGCCTGCATCGCCCGTGCTACGAAGGAGAAATGGAACATGATTTACGCCGTTTTTAATCCATTGAGGGTGGCGGTCCTCGCGCTACTACTGTCCGGTTGCGGTTTGACCCAGACCGTCGCTGACGGCACCTCTTCTGCTGCCAAGGCAGTTTTCTACAAACAGATAAACACCTTGCATCTGGACCTGAGCAGCCGCATCGCGATGAACACCGACGAGGTGGATATGAACGCCTTGACCGTACCCACCCTGGTGCGGGTCTACCAGTTGCGTAGCGACAAGGCAGTCGAACGCGCCAGCTATGACAGCCTGCTGAGCAATGACGACAGCAAGCTCAATAGTGATCTGCTCGATGTGCGGGCCGTGCTGGTGAAACCGGGCGAGGGCGCGCAGTTGAATGTGTCGTTGGACAAGGACGCCCAGGTCGTCGCCGTGGTGGGCCTGTTCCGCGAACCTGATATCCAGTCCAACACCTGGCGCCTGACCCTGACCCGTGATGACCTGCACCCGGATCGCGCCCGCATGATCGAACTCGGCGATAACCGCTTGACCCTGCGCCCGCTGGTCAAGGAGTAGTGCATGCCCGATCTCAACCCATCGCTCTACGAAACCCTATTGCAGAACTTCAATGGCGAACTGGAGCTGCACCAGGTCGATGAGCAGGACCAGTACACCTTGTCGGTGCTGGACAATATGCAACGCATCCTCAATAGCCGCGAAGGCACGCTCAGTCATTTGCCCGATTACGGTCTGCCAGCCATGAGCGGCATTCTGCAGGGCCTGCCCGCAAGCGCCCATGCGCTGATGACAACCATGCGCCAGACCCTGCTCAAATACGAGCCACGCCTGGCGGCGCTGGATATCGACTTGTTGCCGCAGGTGATGCCGGGGCATCTGGAGTACGCCGTGGACGTACAACTCAAGAGTGGTCAGAAGGTGATGTTCGGTACCAGCCTGAGCCCCGAGGGCAAGGTATTGGTCCGTCACCTGAAACAGCAGAACTACCTGCCCAAGCCAGGAAGCCGATGATGACCGATGTTCCGAGGTTGTTCGAGATGCGTGTGCGCGTAGGTGGCGATCCGCGCGGTTTCAGTGAGTTCAAGACGCTGAGCGAGGAGCTGGCAAAGTTGAATCATCCGGCTTGCCCGGATATTGACTGGGTCATTGTGGAGCAGCTGTGTCTGGTGTTGTTCAGCAAGAATGGCGCGGAGTTGCAGAGCGTGGCTGCTTACACATTGGCTCGCAGTCATCTTCATGGCCTGGAAGGCATGACGCAAAGCGTCATGATGATCGAAGCGTTGGTTGGCGAATGGTCGAGCCTGTGGCCCGCAGCAGCGTCGGAGCGCCTGGATTGTCTGGCCTGGTTATTTGCGCAACTACAGCCGCTGCTGCGAGGCCTGGAGGTCCACGCCTGGAATCTGTCAGTGCTTGCTCATCTGAGTGTCGGGCTTGAGCGATTGAGCGGGCAGTTGGCGCGCCAGATCCAGGAACCGTTGCTGATGCTTGAGGTTGTGCGTCAGCAACTGGCCAGTCTGATTCAGCGCCAAGAGCAACCCTTGGGCCTGATACAGAGTGCGCGGCCCATATTGCGAGGCCCTGAACCTGCCCTTGTTGCCCCCATTATCATCCTGCCTGCTGCGCCGCCGCCCGAAGCGTTCCGGCCAAGAAAACGGAAAATCGCTGTATGGCTTGGCGCAACGGTAGCCACAATATTGCTGGCCGGCGGGGTTGCCTGGTGGGGATGGCTGGCGGATAGCGACGGCCACGAAATATCTCGTCAGGCGAGCCTGTTCCAACGCCAGCCCCCGCCTGCCGAGCCTGTGCAACTGTACAGCCTGCACCTGTTCACCCCCGGCAGCGCCGAGATCAAGCCCGATTCGACACGGTCACTTATCAATACCCTGGCCGAAATCAAAGCCCGGCCGAACAAGCTGATTGTCATCACCGGGCATAGCGACACCACGGGGGATACCACACAGAATCTGCATCTGTCACAAGCCCGGGCGATGGCGGTACGCGACTGGATGCAACGCATGGGTGAAATTGCGGAGCGCTGCTTTGCCATCCAGGGGGTTGCCGACAGGCAGCCCATAGCCAGTAATGAAAGTGAGGCAGGGCGAGCCGCCAATCGTCGTATCGATATTCGTCTGATGCCGCACGTGGCTTGTTAATGTCGGCCTTGGCATATTGGTAAGCGGTTATGATTTTTTCGCCGCTGCTTCGTCACCAGAGTTGTCCACGAAAACCTTGAGTATCTCTGTGGATAACTCTCTGAATGCCACGCTTTTCATGGTTTTTACCCGGTTGATCAAAAAGTGATCAATTGCGTTTTCTGATTTGAAAGTATTGATTGTCAACGAGTTTTTTCAACTAAAAATGCATGATCTACAGCATGCCGGAGGCATGGTGGCAATTTGATCGGCTTCCATAGTTGTGGATAGCTGCGTGTAGACTGGTGGGCGATTTCAGGGTAAGCCGGTCGGCCGGTCCCGTTACTTTCTTGCAAGGCGTGTCTATGGATCTGCGTCAACTCGAAGCCTTTGCCGCGGTGATGTCGGCAGGCAGTGTCACTGCGGCGGGGAAAATGCTCGGCCGTTCGCAACCCTCGGTCACGCGGGTGATCCAGGAGCTGGAGCAGGAACTGGGCTTTGCCCTGTTCGAGCGCAGCGGGCCCAAGGTTACGCCGACGCAGAAGGCCTTTGCCATGTATGCCGAGGTGGAGAGCGCGCTGCTGGGAATTCGCAATATTCGCCAGCGCGCCCAGCACCTGGCTCAGGACGAGAATCGCCAGATCAAGCTGGTGGCCATTACGGCCCTGGCTACCGGGTTGTTGCCCCTGGCTTTGTCGCGACTGCCCGTCGGGTTGCGCCCGCAGCAGATCCAGTTGCAGAGCATGACTCCGGAAAACGTGGTGCAGGCGGTGTTATCCAAGACCATGGATCTGGGTGCCGTCAGCCTGCCCACTGAACATCGCGGCCTGGATATCCACTGGATCGGCGAGGCGCCTTGCGTGGCGGTACTGGCTGCCGACTCACCCCTGGCCGAACACGCGGTGCTGCCCATGGAGTTGCTGGCCCGGCAGGATCTGGTGACCATGTCCAATCCATTCCGCTTTCGCCGCCGCATCGACAAGGCGTTCCACGATCTTGGCCTGCAGGCGCCGAACATGTTCGACACCAACACCTCGTTGATTGCCATGCAGATGGCGCGTGTCGGCCTCGGGGTCGCGATGGTCGATCCCTTCACGGCAACGGGCGTCCCCTTGGAGGGCGTGGTGGTGCGGCCGATTGCCTGCAACATCCCGTTCTTCTTTGGCTTGATCTCGGCCTTTGCCCATCCGTTGTCGGAAGTGACCCAGGCACTGATTCAGGAGCTGGCTGCTTCAGCCCAGGAGTTGCTACCGAACATGATCATGCATCCGCCCAGTGATCATGATGCGTTGTTGCAGAGCATCTACGCTGAATAAGCCCCATCCCCTCATTAGCATTTTTGCTGCATAACGGTGCGCGTCTGAAAGCAGGCGCGATACCGCTTATCACAATCGGTTCTATCAATATGCCTTTACGGAAGTTGTCGGAATAAAAAACACCTTTTAGTATTCATTTTTCGCATTCATGGCCTTTATGAATTCATTTATTGAGGTTTTGGAGCGTTTTTTGAATAAAGATCGGGGCCATTCCCTGATCGCCATTCCGAGTACCTGCCCATGTCTGACCTTAACGCCCCCATCGGCCTCGCTGCACTGGAACAACGCCTGCGCCAGGATATGGAGTGGCTGGAGCTGCCCGCCAACCCCTGGGTCAAGCCGCGTTTGAGTGACGGCCAGGCAACGCTGGATGTGGCGATTATCGGTGGCGGCATGGCCGGGTTGGCGTTGTCGGCGCAGTTGCGCAATCTGGGGGTGACCGCAAGTATTTTTGATCAGGCGCCAGCCGGTTTCGAAGGCCCTTGGGCGACGACGGCGCGCATGGAAACCCTGCGTTCGCCCAAGCAACTGACCGGCCCGGCGCTGGGGCTGCCAGCGCTGACTTTTCAGGCGTGGTTCAAGGCGCAGTTCGGTCAGGCGCAATGGGCTGCCCTGGACAAGATCCCGCGCCTGCAATGGGCCGAGTACCTGCGCTGGTATCGCCAGGTGCTGAATCTGGATGTGCACAACGACACCCGGGTCAGCCGGGTTCAGCCGCGGGCCGATGAGCTGGTCGAGCTGGATCTGGTTCACGACGGGCAGACCCGTACGGTGCTGGCCCGTCATGTCGTGCTGGCCACCGGCCGTGATGGCTTGGGTGGGCCCTGGGTGCCGGAGTTCGCCAAAGACCTGCCCTACGAGCTCTGGGCGCATTCGGCGGACGGCCTGCAGGACGATTGGTTTGTCGGCAAGCGCGTCGGCGTTATCGGTGGCGGAGCCTCGGCGATGGACAGTGCTGCGACTGCCCTGGAGGCCGGTGCCGCGCGGGTTGATCTGTTGGTTCGCCGCGCTGACCTGCCACGGGTCAACAAGGGCAAGGGCGCCGGCAATCCTGGCATGACCCACGGCTACTGGCGCCTGCCGGATGCCTGGAAGTGGCGCATCCGTCGCTATCTCAATGCGCAGCAGGTGCCGCCGCCACGGGGCAGCACCCAACGTGTGTCGCGTGCAGCGAATTCACGTTTCCTGCTCAACAGTCCGATTGTCTCGGCGAGCCTCGATCCGGCAGGCGCCATTGTGCTGAATACGCCCAATGCCAGGCTGGAGTACGATTTTCTGGTCTTCGCTACGGGCTTTCGTACCGACTTTGCCTTGCGTCCGGAATTCGCCAGCTTTGCCCGGCATATCCAGACCTGGAGCGCTCGCTTCACCCCGCCTGCCGATGAGTTCGACGCCGAGTTGGCCGAGTTGCCGGACCTGGGTACCTGTTTCGAATTTCAGGAGAAAACTCCCGGCGCCTGCCCGGGTATCGGCAAGATCCACTGCTTCAACTACCCGGCAGCCCTGAGCTACGGCGCCGTCTCGGGGGATATCCCGGCCATCAGCGAAGGTGCCAAGCGCCTGGCCCACGGCCTGACCGGGCAATTGTTCAACGAGGACATCGAGCAGCATTTCACCGCCATGCAGAACTATGCCGAGCCCGAGCTGCTGGGTGATGAGTGGGTGGTGGCCCAGCCTACGCTCGAAGAGTTGCGCGGATGATCGGTTGGGCGGTACGGCGCATCAGCCAGTCGTTGCTGGTGGTGCTGGTCATGACCCTGGTGGTGTTCGTCGGTCTTAACGCCATCGGCAACCCCATGGATATTCTGGTCGGCGAAGACCTCAACCAGGCCGAGCGCTTGCAGGCCATTGCCCATCTGGGCCTGGACAAACCGCTGTGGCAGCAATACCTGCTGTTTGTACAGGGCGCGCTGCACGGCAATCTCGGTCAGAGCTTCGTTTATCACGAAGACGCCATGCGCCTGATCATGCAGCGCCTGCCGGCCACCTTTGAGCTGGCGTTCAGTGCCATGTTGCTGGCGGTCGTCCTTGGCGTGCCCCTGGGCATGTTTGCCGGCAGTTACCCGGACCATCCGCTGTCGCGCCTGCTGATGGCGGGCAGCATTGTCGGCTTCTCCCTGCCGGCGTTCTGGGTGGCGCTGATGATGATCATGCTGTTCTCCATCAAGCTCGGCTGGCTGCCTGCCAGTGGGCGCGGCGATACCCGTGAGTTGTTCGGTATCCAATGGTCGTTCCTGACCCTGGATGGCCTGCAGCATTTGCTGCTGCCCGCACTCAATCTGGCGCTGTTCAAGTTTTCCCTGGTGCTGCGCCTGACCCGTGCCGGTGTGCGCGAAGTGCTGCCGCAGGAATACGTGCGCTTTGCCCGGGCCAAGGGCCTGACGCCTGCGCGGGTGATGCTGATGCATGTGATGCGCAACAGCATGATTCCCCTGGTCACGGTACTGGCCATGGAGCTGGGGTCGACCATCGCCTATGCGGTGGTGACCGAGAGTATTTTCGCCTGGCCCGGTGCTGGCAAGCTGATTCTGGACAGCATCAACACCCTGGACCGGCCGGTGGTGGTGGCTTATCTGATGGTGGTCGTGGTGATTTTCGTGGTGCTTAATCTGATCGTCGACAGCCTGTATTACCTGCTCGACCCCCGTGTGCGTGTGGAGGCGAGCCGATGAGCGCCGTCGAAACCGTCCCACTCAAGGCGCAGTCGCCGTGGCGTCGGGTGGTCAATGAGTTCAGTCGCTCGCCGGTGGCCGTGGGCGGTCTGGCGCTGTTAGTGCTGATTATCCTGCTGGCCTTGCTGGCGCCCTGGATCGTCGCGCAAAACCCTTACGATCTGATGCAGCTCAACGTGCTCGATGCGCGTCTGGCGCCGGGCAGCCCGAATATGGACGCCGGTTACACCTATTGGCTGGGCACTGATGGCCAGGGTCGTGACCTGTTGTCGGCGATTATCTACGGGCTGCGGATCAGCTTGTGGGTCGGCATCGGTTCAGCGCTGATTGCGGCGGTGATCGGCACCTTGCTCGGGCTGCTGTCGGCCTACGTGGGTGGCTGGGTCGATGCGTTGATCATGCGTCTGGTGGATTTGCTGTTGTCCTTCCCGGTGATCCTCATGGCCCTGATGATCCTCGCCTGGCTGGGCAAGGGTGTGGGCAATGTGATGCTGACCCTGGTGGTGCTGGAGTGGGCTTACTACGCCCGCACTGCCCGTGGCCAGGCACTGACCGAAAGCCGTCGTGAGTACGTCGATGCGGCGCGGGGGCAGGGCGTTGGTCCGTGGCGCATCGTGGTCGGGCATATTCTGCCCAACTGTCTGCCGCCGCTGATTGTCATCGGTGCCTTGCAGATCGCCCGGGCCATCACCCTGGAAGCCACCTTGTCTTTCCTTGGCCTGGGCGTGCCGATTACCGAGCCGTCCCTGGGCCTGCTGATCGCCAACGGCTTTCAGTACATGCTCAGCAATGAATACTGGATCAGCGTGTTCCCCGGATTGGCGCTGCTGCTGACCATTGTCGCCATCAATCTGGTGGGCGATCGTCTGCGTGATGTCCTGAACCCGAGGTTGCAGCGATGAGCCAGCCGACTCTTGAGGTGCGCAATCTGTGCACGTCGTTTTATACCCATGCCGGTGTGCTGCCTGCGGTACGCGGGGTGTCTCTGCATCTGCAACCAGGGCGAATCCTCGGGCTGGTTGGCGAGTCCGGTTCGGGCAAATCGGTGACTGGTTTTTCCATTCTCGGTCTGGTCGATGAGCCGGGGCGCATCAGCGGCGGTGAAGTGCTGTTTCAGGGCCGCGATCTGACGAAACTGGCGTCGGGTCAATTGCGCGAGTTGCAGGGCAATCGCATCGCCATGGTCTTTCAGGACCCGATGATGACCCTCAACCCGGTGCTGCGCGTCGATACGCAAATGATCGAGGCCGTGCGTGCTCATTCATCCATGAGCAAACGCGAAGCCCGCGAGCATGCCAGCCGCACCCTGGGCCTGGTCGGTATTGCCAGCCCCGACGAGCGCCTGCGTTCCTACCCGCACCAGCTGTCTGGTGGCATGCGCCAGCGTGTGGCGATTGCCATTGCCTTGCTGCATGCGCCGGACCTGATCATCGCTGACGAGCCGACCACCGCTCTGGACGTGACCATTCAGGCGCAGATCCTTAGTGAAGTACAGAAGCTGGTGCGCCAGCAAGGCACCTCGCTGATCTGGATCACCCACGATCTGTCAGTCGTAGCCGGGCTGGCCGACGATATTGCGGTGATGTATGCCGGGCAGATCGTCGAGCAGGGCAGCGTTGATGAGGTTCTCGACCGCCCGCAACACCCTTACACCCAAGGCCTGATCGACAGTCTGCCGAGCCGCAATAAACGCGGACAACGCTTGCGGCAGATTCCCGGCATGGCGCCGAATCTGTTGGCAATGCCGGTGGGTTGCGCCTTCGCCGCCCGTTGCAGCCGGGCTTCAAAGATGTGTGCGCAAGAGCCGCAGATGCAGGAAATCGAACCCGGCCGTCTGGTCCGCTGTTTTCATCCGGGAGCTGCCGATGCGCGCTGATCATTCGAGCCCTATCGTCGAGCTGCAACAGGTCAGCAAGACCTTCGGCAAGGCGGCTGACAACACTGCGGCGCAACGCCTTTTACAGCGTCTGCATCTGGCTCGGCCAAAGCCTGTGACCCATGCCGTCGACCGCGTCGACCTGCGCATTCAGCGCGGTGAAGTGGTGGGACTGGTGGGGGAGTCCGGTTGCGGCAAGTCGACCCTCGGGCGCATGGTCGCCGGGCTGCTGCCGGTGTCGTCCGGTACGGCGTCGGTCAATGGCAAGCCCCTCGACAGCCTCAGCGTTGCCGAGCGTCAGGCCGTACGCCTGCAGATCCAGATGATCTTCCAGGACCCGTCCGCCAGCCTCAATCCACGCCTGCGCGTTGACCGCATCGTCGGCGAAGGCGCCTTGCTCCATGGCCTGACCGACAAGGCCGGGTTCGACGATTACGTCAGCGCCCAGCTGCAACGCGCCGGGCTCAGCCCGCAATTGCGTCAGCGTTATCCGCATCAGTTCAGCGGCGGTCAGCGCCAGCGCATCGGCATCGCCCGGGCCCTGGCCGTGCAGCCGCAACTGCTGGTCTGCGATGAATCAGTGGCGGCGCTGGATGTGTCGATTCAGGCGCAGATTCTCAATCTGTTCATGGACCTGCGCGATGAGCTGGGCCTGACCTACCTGTTCATCAGCCATGATCTGGGTGTGGTCGAGCACCTTTGCGACCGTGTGGTGGTGATGTACCTGGGGCGCGTGGTGGAAAGCGCCACGGTCGATGATCTGTTCGCCCGCGCCAATCATCCCTATACCCAGGCGCTGCTGGCGCAGATTCCGCGTTTCGATGTTCGCAGTAGCCGTTATGACGCGATCCAAGGGGAAATCCCCAGCCCGCTGAACCCGCCCGCCGGGTGTCATTTTCATCCTCGCTGCCCGCATGCCACGGCGCGCTGCCGCGAGGAAGTTCCAACGCTCCGGGAGGTTGCACCCAACCACCTGAGCGCCTGCCACCTCAACGACTAACCAAGCCGCGGGCAAGCAGCCCGTCATGCCATTGCGTGCAAGGAACGACCCATGAAACCTGTATTTGTACGATCGCTGTTGGCCTCGGCCCTGATCCTCGCGGCCGGTACCGCAGCCGCGCAAGACCTGCGCATCGCCTTCGCCGATCCGATTTCCTCCCTGGACCCGCAGCTGAACAACTATGCCGGTGACCGCTCGGTGGCCATCCATGCCTTCGAATCCCTGGTCAACCGTCACGATGACCGCACGCTGCCGGGCCTGATCAAAAGCTGGAAAGTGCTGGACGACAAGACCTGGCAGTTCGACCTGCGCGAGGACGTCAAATGGCAGGACGGCGTGCCACTGACCGCCGATGACTTCGTGTTCTCCTTCGAACGCGCGCGCAGTGTGCCGGGCAGCGTTGCCTCCTACGCCGGCGCGTTGCGCACCGTCGAATCGGCCCAGGCCAAGGATGCCCACACCCTGATCGTCAAGACCCGTGCACCCAACGCCAACCTGCTGCCGGACATCGACTCGATCTACATCGTCAGCCGCCACGTCGGCGCCACCGCCAGCAGCGCCGACTACAACTCGGGCAAGGCCATGGTCGGCACTGGCGCCTATCGTTTCGTCTCCTATGTGCCGGGCGACCGCACCATCTTCGAGCGCAACAACGACTACTGGGGTGCCAAGGCGACCTGGGACAAGGTCGATTACCGCTTCGTGCCCAATGCCTCCAGCCGTACCGCCGCGTTGCTGGCCGGTGACGTCGACGTGATCGACAAGGTCTCGCCGACTGACGTGGAGCGTTTGCGCAAGAGCCCGAACGTCAGCGTCTTCGCTTATCAGGGGCTGCGCGCGTTGCTGATTCAGCCTAGCTTCCGCGAAGGCCCCAACGAGTTCATTCGTGACAACGCCGGCAAGCCGCTGGCCGAAAACCCGCTGCGTGACCTGCGCGTACGCAAGGCGTTGTCCCTGGCGATCAATCGCCAGGCCATCGACGAGCGCATCATGCAAGGCACGGTGACCGAGGCCAATCAGTGGATGCCGGCCAACACCTTTGGCTACAACCCGGCCATCAAGAACATTCCCTATGACCCGAAAAAGGCCAAGGAACTGCTGGCTGAAGCGGGCTTTCCTGACGGTTTCCAGTTGACCGTGCACGTACCGGGTGACCGTTACCCGCAGGCGCCGGAAGCGATGCAGGCGGTGGCGCAGTTCTGGTCGCGGATCGGCGTCAAGGTGCAGCTGGAAGTGCTGCCGTGGGCGGTCTATGCAGGCAAGGCGAACAAGAACGAACTGGCGGTCAGCGTGATTGCCTGGGGCAATGGCACTGGCGAAGCGGCCTATGCCCTGACCAATATCCTCAGCACCGTGGACAGCGCCAAAGGCCAGGGCGCCTCGAACTGGGGTCACTACAGTAACCCGCTGGTGGACCAGGCCCTGGCCCAGTCCACCGCCGAGTTTGATGAGGAAAAACGCCGGGCCATCCTGCAGGAGTCGGTCAAGGTGGTCAGCGAGGACGTCGGCATCATCCCGCTGTTCCATTACCAGAACATCTGGGCGGCGCGCAAAGGCCTGAAAGTCCAGCCGCTGGTCAGCGACCGTACTACGGCGAGCATGGTTACCGTGCAACCTTGATCTTCTGAATTCAAGACACGCCTCTGACACTACGCTGTCGCGCGGCAACACACACACACAGGACCGTAGGACCGGCTTTAGCCGGGAGGGCAATCTCGCGGCTAAAGCCGCTCCTACAGGCCTTACGACAGGACCCACAATGAGCACCGATCTGATCGACAATCTGCTGGGGCTTGCTGCCCCGGCCCCTTTGCACAGCGTGCGCCATGCCCGGGACAAGGTCGTGGCCGCGACCCAGGGCAGCCATGAGCTGTTCTTCGCCGAGGACTTGCCCGGCGACTTGACCCTGGTCGAGCGCCTGGCGGTGGCGTTGTACGCTGCCAGCCTGACCCCGCAAACAGCCCTCGCCGAGCACTACCTGCAACAGTTGCAAGGCCGGGGTGTCGCCCCGCACGTGTTGGCGACTATTCAAAACGACAGCCTTCAGGCCCTGGCCGATCAGCGCCTGCGGGCGATTCTGGGTTTTACCCGGACCCTTATTCTGTCGCCGGTCGAGGGTGATCAGAGCGCCCTGAAGTTATTGCAGGATGCTGGCCTGGCGACTACGGAGATCGTCGTACTGGCCCAGTTGATCGCCTATCTTTCTTACCAGACGCGCTTGCTTGCCGGACTCAGCGCATTGCAAGGAGCCCAGTCATGAGCGAGCCGATTCGCAGCAACGGTTTCACCAGTGAAGAGTTGGGCTGGAAGGCCTGGCTGCCGAAGATTGACCTGGCCAGCGCCACGCCGGAGCAGATTGCCGTGCTGGAAGAGAGCCATCCCAAGGCCAAGGTCTCGGACTACTACCTGACCCTGGCCCATCAGCCGGATATCCTGCGTCAGCGTTCCCAGGCGTTCAACGCCATCATGTACGCACCCGGCGGTTTGTCCCGTGCCGAGCGCGAACTGGCGAGCACTGTGGTTTCACGCATCAACCGCTGCGTGTACTGCGCCTCGGTGCACGCCCAGCGCTTCGAGCAACTGGCCAAGCGCAATGACGTCATCGCCGACGTCTTCGCCGATCCCCACACGGCAGGCACCACTGCGCGGGAAAAGGTCATCGTGCAGTTCTCCATCGACCTGACCTTGAACCCTGCCGAGGTCGGCCCCGAGCAGATCAAACCATTGCGTGAGCAGGGCCTGAGCGATGCAGAAGTGCTCGACCTGATTCACGCGATCTCGATCTTTGCCTGGGCCAACCGGCTGATGCTGAATCTGGGTGAGCCGGTGTTTGCTGAATAGGGATTGCCGAGGGAACCCTGTGGGACCGGCTTTAGCCGGGAAGGCGGCGGTACATGCATTAAAAATGCAGCGATTGTACCGACCTCATCCCGGCTAAAGCCGGTCCCACCGAATCAGCGCCATGACTTACCAAAAGGTCGTGGCAGGCGCCGTCAGCTTCTGCCCGATCAGGGTAATTGCCCGCTGCACATCTTCGGCCTGGGTATAGCGCCCCAGGCTCAAGCGCAGGCTGCTCGACGCCTGTGCAGGGCTCAGGCCCAATGCCAGCAGCACGTGTGAGGGCGCATTGCTCGCCGAGTTGCAGGCCGATGTGGTGGAGAAAGCCAGGTCATTAGCGAGGCTCATGGCGTTGAAGCCGGGGCTGTCGATGCACAGGTTCAGGGTGTGGGGGATGCGTTGCTCGGGACTGCCGTTGAGGCTGACGCCGGGCAATTGCAGCAGGCCGTCGCGCAGTTGCCGGGACAGCTGGCCAATGCGTTGGCTTTCCTCGTGCATCTCGGCGCTGGCCAGGGCAAAGGCTGCGCCCATGCCGACGATCTGGTGGGTCGCCAGGGTGCCGGAACGCAGGCCCTGCTCATGTCCGCCACCGTGGATCTGCGCCGCCAGCAGCGGTCGCGCCCGCTCGTTGAAATACAGCGCACCGATACCTTTCGGGCCGTAGGTCTTGTGCGCCGAAAACGACATCAGGTCCACCGCCAGCTCGCTCAGATTGATCGCCACCTTGCCGGTGCCCTGGGCGGCATCGACATGAAAAATCGCCCCGTGCTCGCGGACGATCTGGCCGATGCTGGCGATGTCAGTGGTGGTGCCGATTTCATTATTGACCAGCATCAGCGACACCAGAAGGGTCTCCGGGCGCAATGCCTGACGCACGGCCTCTGGCTGAATCAGACCGTCGTTGCCCGGTTGCAGCCAGGTCACCGGGTGGCCGGCCTGTTCCAACTGGCGCACGGTATCGATCACCGCCTTGTGTTCCAGCACGCTGGTGATGATGTGGCCGGCAGGATTGCTCGCGGCCAGGCCCTTGATGGCGAGGTTATTGGATTCGGTGGCGCCCGAGGTCCAGACCAGGGCGTCGGCGGCGCAGCCGACCAGTTCGGCGACCTGGCGGCGAGCCAGTTCGACGCAGGTGCGGGCCTGATTGCCAAAACTGTGGGAGCTGGAGGCCGGGTTGCCGAAGACACCTTCGCGACCGAGGCAGGCGACCATCAGCGGGATGATGCGGTCATCGACCGGGGTGGTGGCGGCGTAATCGAAGTAACAAGGAGTGGTGGTCATGGTCAGGGGCCTGGGCTAGCGGTAATGGCAAAAAGATTACTAGCGTAGGGCTGAAAAAAAATTGATATCTCGACGGAGTATTGATGGTTTTGTCGAATTACATTCTATTAAATGGCTATTTTAAGGAATTAAATTCCATATTGGTCCGATGCCCGTTTATCTTCATCGCCATAACCCTGAAACCGCCGCATTTTTACCCTCCGGAGCGTCGCCGTGGACAAGTTCGATCAAGCCATCCTGAGCATCCTGCAGGCCGACTGCACCCGGCCTATCGCCGAGATCGCCGACGCCATTGGCCTGGGCAGTACCGCCTGCTGGCGGCGGGTGCAGAAGCTCGAAGAGCAGGGAATCATTCGCCAGCGCGTGGCCTTGCTCGACCCGCGACAGTTGAATGTAGCGGTGACGGTCTTCGCGGCGATTCGTACCAACCAGCACAACGCCGACTGGCTGGGGCGTTTCCATGCCTTGATCGATACCTTGCCCGAAGTGGTGGCCTGTTACCGCATGGCCGGGGATACCGATTACCTGCTGCGCATCGTGGTGCCGGATATCGCCGGGTACGACTCGGTGTACAAGCGCCTGATTGAACTGGCGGGCATTACCGATATCAGCTCCAGCTTTGCCATGGAGCAGATCAAGTCCACGACGGCGTTGCCGTTGGACTACACCGCCTGATGTTCAGGCCGGAGCAGGGATCAAGTGTGGGACCGGCTTTAGCCGGGAAGACGGCAGCACAGACGATAAAAATTTATCGAATCAACCTGCGCTTTCCCGGCTAAAGCCGGTCCCACAATTGCCCCCACTGTCTCGGATCAGAACCGGTAATTGACCCCCAGGGTCAACGACCGCTGCGGCGCAGGCTGGCGGCCCCAGGGGCTGGTGTCGATGCCACGGAAGTAGTACTCGCGGTTGAACAGGTTGCTGATCCCCGCCGAGGCGGTCAGCACGCTCTTGTCCTGCAACTTGAACTCACGCTCCAGCGCGGTATTCCACAGCCAGTACGCGGGCAGTTTGCCCACCGAAGCGCTAGCGTCTTCGGCGCCACTATTGGCGGCATCGGTATAGGCGCTGCTGACATACAGGCCATCGAGGCTGTAGGTCCAGTGCTCGGCAAAGCGGTAGCGGCCCTCGACATTCAACTGATTGCGCGAGGCGAATGGCACTTCGTTACCCTTGAAGTCACCGTTGCGCTGTCTGGCGTCGAGGTAGGCGTAGCTGGCGTGCAGGTCGAGATTGCGCATCGCTTGCGGGGTCCAGAACACTTCAGTTTCGATGCCCTGATGGCGGGTGCTGCCCAGGTTCACATAGCGGTCGGTGGTGGCGTTGTAGACGATCTGGTCATCGAAATCGATGCGGTACAGGCCCAAATCCACACGCATGCCGTCCCACGGGGTGTAGCGCACGCCAGTCTCGTAGTTCCAGGCCAGTTCAGCGCCCACCGAGCCTTCCTTGACGATCTGCGTGACCTGCGGCGGACGCAGTGATTTCTGTGCGTTGGCGTAGACATACCAGGCGTCGTTGGCCTGATAGCCGACGGTCAGGCCGGGCAGCCATTCTTCAGACTTGTTCTGGTTCTGGAAACCGGTGATACCGTCGTTGTAGTCCATGCGTGCGTTTTCATAACGTACGCCGGGGGTGATGGTCAGCTTGTGGTCGAGCAGGCCGATGGCGTTACTCAGATAAAAGGCCTTGGCGTCGTCGTCGAATTTCCAGTTACGCAAGGGCGCCGTCACACCGCTGGTCAGGCTCTGGCGATCGACTTTGTAGTCGATATCCTCGCTGACATAGCGCGCACCCAGCAGCCAGGTCTGGCTGACCTCATCGCCATCAATGCTCATGCTCAGGCGTGGCTCGCTGCCCCAGACGCGGAAGTCCCGTGGCCCATCCTGCTTGGTCGCCGCCTTGCCATCCGGGGTGAAGGGCAGGCCGACGACGAAGTTGCGGTAGCTCTTGTGGGCGAAGTTGGTCCAGCTGAACTCCACCGAATCGAACGGCCCCATGGCGCCGAGGCGCTGGGTGTAGGTGCCCCAGACGCGGTCGGTGTCGCCTTCGAAGCGGTCGATGGGGCGCGTCGATTGCCGTGGGTCGTGCTTGTAGTCCTTGACGCTGAGGGCGCCGGCCAGGTCCATGTCGGCCTTGTAATGCTGGACGCCGAAACTCAGGTCGCGGTCGTCATCGATATTCCACTGGCCGCGCAGGCGGTAGTTCTGGATATCGGTGTCGGAGTGTTCGCGCCCGGCTTCGCCGGTGATGGTATTGAGGTCCAGCTGCAGGCCGAAATTATCGGTCAGGTAGCCGCCCGTGCCGACGTAGGAATCCCACAGTTGTCGGCCGCCGGCATTGAAGGTGGTGCGCTCCTGCAGGGTGGTTTGCAGCTCGCGGGGGATCGGCTTGCTGATGAAATTGATCACCCCGCCGACGTTGTTCGGGCCGTACTGCACGGCGGCGCCACCGCGGACGATATCGACCCGGTCCACCGTGGCCATGGTCACCGGAAACAACGACAGGCCGGTCTGGCCATAGGGCGCCAGGGCCAGGGGGATGCCATCGGACAGCGCCTGGATGCGTCCGCTACGGCTCTCGTAGAGACCGCGCACGGCAATCTGCGGCAGGGCGCCGGTGCCGGTTTCATCGAAGATCTTCACCCCGGGCACGTGTTGCAGGGCTTCGTCGACGCCACGGGTACTGGCTTTGTGCAAGTCTGTGGCATCAATCACGCTACGGCTGCCGGAGTAGCTGAGAACCTCGGGATTACTGGCGTTACCCAGTACATCACCACGGATGACCATGGGCGCGATATCGGTAGGGGCGATCACGGCAGCGGGCGTTATCAGCGTCGATGCCGAAGCGGTTCCGGCCGGGACGATGATAAAGGTGTGCTCATCCCGGGCCTGGGGTTGCAGACCGCTGTGGTCGAGCAGGCGATCGAGGGCTTCCTGCGCGGTAAAGCTGCCTTTGAGCGCCGGGGCGCTCTTGCCGCTGGTGATATCGCTGGCGAAGATGATCTGCACCGACGATTGCCGGGCCAGTGCGTTGAGGGCCTTGTCCAGCGAGCTGCCGGGCAGGTCGATGGCGACCCGCTCCTGGGCTTGCACCAGGCCGGACAACGCGAGCAGCAGGCTGCTGGCAAGCAGGGACAACGGCAGGCGCCGACGGCTGAGGCGCAAAGGCTGTTTCATGTAAGGCACTTCCTTGAATAACGTGGGCTATGTACAGACAGCCGTCATGAAGCCCGCGCAACCCTACCTGGTTGCGCAATTATTTTTTCAAGGCGGTGTTTTTACGCCGTACATGCAGGGTGCCATCGGCGTCGCTGGCAAGGCTCAGGGGCAGAATGCTCGGCAGCAAAGCGAGCAGGTTTTCCACGTTGCTGCTGTCGAACGTGCCGCTGATCGGCAGGTTGGTCAGGTTCGGGTCATCCAGGCGGATCGGTGCCTGGCGATAGCGCTGGATCACCGCCAGCGCTTCGCCCAGGGGCGTGCGTTCGAAGACCAGTCGGTTGTCTTTCCAGGCCAGCACCGCCTCGACATCCACCGTCGCAGGCGTGAGTAGATGACCCTGTCTGGCCTCGAGTTGCTGGCCGGGAATCAATTGCTGTGGCGCTTCGCCGGGCAGAGTCGAGCTGACACTGACGTTGCCCCTGGCCAGGGTCACGCGCACGCTATCGTCCAGATGGCGCACGCCAAACAGGGTGCCGAGGACCTTGATCCGGGTTGTTCCGGCCTCGACTTCGAATGGCCGCAGCAGCGTGCGCGAGACATCGAACAACGCCTGGCCGCTGTGCAGCACAACCCGTCGCGAACGCACATGCCACTCGACGTCGACGCGGGTGTTGCTGTCCAGAGTCAGGCGACTGCCGTCGGCCAGTTGGCTGCTGAGGTGTTGGCCGATGGCCGTGCTGTAGGTTTCGCTGCGATAGGCCGGGTCAAGCCAGGCCAGTCCGGCGCCGAGAAAAATCAGCAACGCCGCCGCGCCTGCTGCCTTGCGCGGTTTGCGGGGCTTGGGTGTGGGCAGGGGGAAGCGTTTGCGCAGTTCTTCGCGATGGCGCAGCAGGGCTTCGTCTTCCCGGGACAGCGGCTGCTCTGGAGCAGGCGTCGGACTCATGGCTGCGTCTCCAGACGTGCAAGGTAGTCACGGCAGGCGGCCATGCCCAGGCGCAGATGCTTTTCCACCGTCTTGAGTGACACACCCATTTGGGTGGCGACTTCGGCCTGAGGTATCTCGTGGACCTTGTGCATGACGAAAACCATCTGGCAGCGCGTCGGCAACTGAGCGATGGCCTGGGCCAGGTGTTCCAGTTCCCGGGTGGTTTCGCAGCAGCGCTGTGGCGAAGGGCTTTCACAGATCGTGTCCGGCAGCTCCGGCAGGGTAACGATCCACGACTGCCGACGTTTTTCACTGCGATAACGACTTACGGCCTGGTCATGGGAAATCTTGTGCAGCAGGGCCAGGGGCGAGTGCACGCCGTCCTTATCGCGTTTTTCCAGCAGTTGCACGCAGACGTCGTGCACCACTTCATGGGCAAAACCGCGGTCACCAAAACGCCGGCGCACACGGTCCACCAGCTCGTCATAGTGACGAACCAAGGTGTTGAGCAGGGATGGCTTGACGGGATCGAACGGCACAGTGAACTCGAAACAGGCTGAAACACTGCTGAATATAAATGAGAAGTCTTTTCATTCATAGCCTTCTGCCATTTCATCCAGCTGTAATCACTGCTTCCCCCTGTGTTGCCCGAGTGACCGGTCGGTCATGGCTAAACGCTTGAATTCACGGGAAAGTTGTCCACCTAAACCGGGGGTATGTCTGTGGATAACTCTAGGTATGCCAGTCAATGGGCGGTCTGGAGGGGGGTGATCAAAAAATGATCAGATATTTTGAAGTGCATCTGTCGCAATCAACCCAGTAAAGCTTGGCGCAGCACTGATGTGCTCCGGACACTGGACTGTGGGACCGGCTTTAGCCGGGAAGGCGTTGGAACAGGCGATGAGTATCCATCGAATACACTGGCCCCTTTCCCGGCTAAAGCCGGTCCCACAAAGCTCTTTATTCGCCTGAGTATCAGAGGTCGTACCGCACCGTCAGCAGCAACGTGCGTGGATCATTGATCGAGTAATAGCGCTGGCCACTGGACGGGATATAACCCACCGACTGCGGATAGGCGCGGTCGAGGAGGTTTTTCACCGCCAGAGTGGTGGTCCAGTGGCCGTCCGGGGTGATGTAGCTGGTGTGGGCATTCCAGAAGGTCTGGGTCGGCACTTCCTGAATGTCGTCGTTCAGCGCATTGGCGTAGGACTTGGTCTGGAACTGCGCATCCGTGCCCACCAGCACGGTGCCCGGTATGCCCGCCGGAACGGTGTAGTTGAGGCCGACGCTGGCGTTCCAGCGCGGCGACAGGACCAGTTGCTTACCATCGGCATCGACCCCCGGCCCGCTGGCGTTCTGGAAGTCGTCGTACTGGCTTTGCAGGTAGCCGACGTTGGCGCTCAGTTGCAGGTCGTCGGTGAGGGCGCTGAGGGTTTCCAGTTCGACGCCGTAGGTATGGGCGCGGCCGACGTTGGTGCGCAGGTTGACGCCCAGTGATGGCTCGTAAGCGTTGGTCTGCAGATCTTTGTAGTTGTTGTAGAAGAACGCCACGTTGGCGCGCAGGCGGTTGTTGAAAAAGTCGCCCTTGAAGCCGGTTTCATAAGTGGTGACGTCTTCCGGCGAGAACGCCTGCTCGGCGGCGGCCTGGGTCGGCGCGCGGTTGTCGTAGCCGCCGGCCTTGAAGCCCTTGGCCACGTAACCGTACTGGTTCAGGTGTGGAGTCCAGGCGTATTCGAAACCGATTTTCGGGCTGGTGGATTGCCAGGAATGGCTGTCGTCGGCGGTGAAGTTGGTGCCGGTGATCTGCCGCGTGGTGGTGATGCCGTAGTTGGCGAAGTCGAAATTCTTGTGCTCGCGGGTATAGCGCAGCCCGGCAATCAGCGACAGTTGTGAGGTCAGGTGATAGCTGCCCTGACCGTACAGGGCATAGCTCTCGGTCTGGGTGGTGCTGTACTGGCCCTGGCCGATCACCCGCTTCTGTGCGATGGAGTAGGTGAGGTTGTCGCGGTCGGCGTCGAACTTCTCGCGGTACAGGTGCAGGCCGGTGGTGAAGCTGAACTTGTCGTAGTCGCCGTTGAGCTGGAATTCCTGGGTCGCGTAATTCTGCTTATAGAGGATCAGGTTCTGCTGGATCAGCGCGGCCTGGCCCGAGTTGTCGTAATTGACCGGCTGATGGAAGGCCGAGTACGCCGTCACTGACTTGAAGCTCAGGTGGTCGTCGATGGCATAGATCGCCCGCAGCACCGAGCTGCCCTGGTCCAGGCGGTTCTTGGGATTGAGGCTGCTGTAGCTCTTGAACTTGTCGAAATGGCCGCTGGCATCGAACGGTGAATAGCTGGTGGTATCGCCGCGATCGAAGGTGCTGGCCAGGGTCAGCTGGATGTCCCAGGGCGAGTCGTCGGGTTTGAAGCGCAGCTTGCCGCGGTAGGACTGGATATCGATATTGTTGACGTCCGAGTGCCGCGTCGGGTCCGACACCGTGCCGTCCCGGGTCAAGCGGGTCGCCGAGAAACTGCCGAACAGGGTGTTGTCGATCAAGGGCCCGCTGATCAGCAGACGGCCATTGGCGGCATTGTAATTACCGGCGCCGAGTTCGAAGAAACCATGGGTCTCCTGCGTCGGGTCGCGGGTGATCACGCGGATCGCCCCGGCGCTGCTGTTGCGGCCATACAGGGTGCCTTGGGGACCGCGCAGCACTTCGACGCGCTCGACATCGTTGAAGTCGAGCATCGAGGAAATCGCCCGGGGGATATACAGGTCATCGGCATACACCGCCACGGCCGACTCCTGGATCGGGTCGGTCTCGCCGATGCCACGAATGCCGTAGGTCTGGGCGCTGTAGGAGATCGACTGGCGCGGCAGGGTCAGGTTGGGCACCTGCCCGGCGATATCGCGCACGTTCTTGATCTGTTTGTCTTCCAGGGCTTTCTCATCGAAGGCAGAGATCGCCACCGGGGTCTTTTGCAGGTCTTCGCTGCGGTGCTCGGCGGTGACCGTGACCACGGACAGGGTGCCGTCCTTGCCCGGTTCATCGGCCAGGGCCTGCTGACCAAGGGTGCCGGCCAGCAGCGCCAGGGCCAGGCGGTTCAACGGAAAATGTGGCGTCATGGGTGTGCTCGCATAGGTGAAGGGGGGCAGTGTTTCCAGTTGTTGGGGTGCCTCCACCGGGTGCGGGGTCGGACGCTGTTGCAGTGGAATCTTCAGTAACCGCGGTGGATATCCGCGACGTTATTCAGTGGTTGTTCGGCCAGGTAGCGCTCGAGGTTGGCGATAAAGGTGTCGGCGATATCCTCGCGGCTACGGGTCGAGATGGCCGAGGTATGGGGTGACAGGCGCACCTTGGGGTGGTGGTACAGGGGGTGGCCGTCGGGCAGCGGTTCCGGGTCGGTAACATCCAGCGATGCCAGGCCGATGCGCCCGTCGTCCAGGGCTTCCAACAGCGCCTGCTGATCAAGCAGGCCGCCGCGGGCAATATTGATCAGATGCAGGCCGGGCCTGGCGCTGCCCAATACGTCGCGGTTGATCAGGTGGCGGGTCTCGTCGGTCAAGGGGGCGGCCACTACCAAGTGATCGGATTCGGCGAATAGCTCATGGATATCCCGCGCCGCCTCCACACCGTCCACGCCAAGCGGCGCAGCGTTACGGCGCAGGGCGATGACCCGAATGCCCAGAACGCGAGCCTTCTGCGCCAGGCTCTGACCAATGGCACCGAAACCGAGAATGCCCAGGGTGCTGCCCTTGACCGGCGCCAGCGGCGTGAACTGCCATTGCGCGTCATGCACCCAGATCTGCGGCAGGCGCTTGGCTTCGGCGAAGATCAGCGCCAGGGCGAACTCGGCCAGATTCTCGGCGGCATTGCCCTTGGAGGTGGTCAGTTGCGGCCCGCGCAGAAACCAGCCGGGGTAGAAATCGATGCCCGAGGAGACCACATGAATCCAGCGCAGGCTGTAGGGCCAGCCCTCAGGCGGTGTGTCCGGGGCTGTATAACCGCGCACATTGATTGGCCGGGCCAGCAGTACCTGCACTTCTGGCGGCAACCCGGTGGGCGTACCGGCGGGGATGTCGATCAGGCGAATATCCGGGCGACGTTGGCGAATGACTTCATTGAAGTCCGGGGCCAGTTGGCTGGCGATAACGAGTTGGGGCATGGGTGTATTCCATAATTGAGGCCATAGATTCAGGTGGGACCGGCTTTAGCCGGGAAGGCGCAGGCATGATCGATATATCTTTAGCGCCCGCCAGATGGTCTTCCCGGCTAAAGCCGGTCCCACAGAAAAGCCTTTTTAATTGATGAGATCAGGACGCTTTTTTTTTGGTGTCAGGCCGACAACAACTGAAACTGCCGGTCCCACAGCGGACTGACATCCAGGCGCTGGCTCAACACGCCCGCCTCGAAGAACAGGTCGGCGACTTCCTGCTGCGAAGCGATCGCCTCGGCACTGACCGGCAGCATCCGGTAGGGCTGGCTGCGATTGCGGTAGACGTCGAGGAACACTTCCTTGTCCACGCCAAGCAATTTCGCCGATTTGGCCGCCCAGGGCTCGGGGTTGTCGTTGATCCAGTCGAAGGTGCGAGCCTGGCGCTGCAGGTAGTCCTGAATCGCCCGTTTACGCAGCGGGTCTTCCAATGCAGCAGGGCGAGCGGCGATCAGGTAGTTACCGGACAGATAACCCAGGGCGGTCTTCAGGACTCGGGCGCCACTGCGGAATTTCGCCAATTGAATGAACACGCCGTAGATCACCCAGGCATCCAGCTGGCCGCTTTGAAAGGCGGTGAAACCGTCCTGCGGGGTCAGGGCCACCGGGGTAATGTCGTTCATGGTCAAGCCCTGTTCCTTGAGGGCCTTGATCAGGAAGTAATGGGCAGTGGTCGAGCGCACATAGCCGACGCGCTTGCCGCGCAATTGCTGTATCGATTCGAGGGTGGACTCCTTGGGGATCAGGATCACCTGATTGTTCACATCGCCTTGCAACACTGCGATCAGCTTGGGTTCACGATGACTCTGGATCGAAAAGATCGGCGGGATCTCGCTCATGCCGCCGACATCCAGACTGCCCGAGGCGAGGGCTTCGACGATCAGGTTGCCGCCGGCGAATTCGGCGTAGTCGACTTTGTATGGGGTCTTGTCAGTCCCTGCGTCGCTGGTGAAGTAGGAGTCCTGGCCCTTGTAGGTGGCGACGCCCAGGGTCAGGCCGGACAGCGAGGGTTCGGCGGCGAACAGCGAGGCGGGAGCCATCGAAGACAGCCCGGCGACGCCCAGGGCGACGGAGCTGGCGCGCAGAAAGTCGCGGCGATTGAAGGGGTGTGCAGTCATGGCAAGGCTCTTTCAGGGCGACCGACAAAGGGGCGGCTGAACCGAGCGAACACGTCGCCACCCCCGGAAAATTAGCCTCCGCCTGGCAAGGGGTGGGTCTGGAAGTGAATTTATATCTATAAGAAAAGGCTGTGAAAGTCTTTTTGGTTATATGTTAATTATGTAATCGGCTGATTTTATAGGTCGATAATATTAAAACTGTGCATCTTCTTCGGGTAACCACTCGTTGGCCAGACGCCAGGCGTCCAGCCCGCCGGTGAGGGCCTGGATCCGCGTCACCCCATGCTTGCCCAGTTTCTCGGCCAGCAGCGCCGCCGACAACTCGTGGGGGCAGGCGCAATAAATGACGATGTCGGCATCGCCAAGGCGCAGCACCAGATCATCAAGAGGATCTTCCAGACTGACATTGATCGCACCGGGGATGCCTTGTACGCCACCGTTGAAGCTGGGGCGCACGTCGAGGATTACCGGCAGGGTATTTTCGCCGTCCTGCAGGGCGCGCAACTCATCAACGCTGATCCGCGGCACGCGGGCCGTGCGGCGCAGCAGTTGCACACGCTTGAAGTATTTCCAGGCGATGAACAGGGCCAGGGCTGCCGCGATGCCGATACCGGCAAGCACGGCGTAGCGGGCCAGCAGGTCGAGCACGGCGGTCAGGGCGTCGGCGAACAACTGGCCGATCAGCAGCGCGGAACCGGCCCAGATAAAGGAACCGGCGAGGGAGTAACGAAAGAACACAGGCAGCGGCGTGCCACTGATACCGGCCACAGTGGTGACCAAAGCCCCGGCCCCCGGCAGGAACTTGGACACCAGCAGGGCGCGCGGGCCGATCCGGCCATACAGGTTCAGGCCCTGGCGCACACAGGTGTCCTGGGACAGGGAGATCTTGCAAATGGTCCGCAGCAGCGCCCCGCCGTAGCGCTGGCCCGCGAAGTACCAGGCCAGATCGGCGATCACACAGGCCAGCATCGCCAACACCACACTGGCGCCCAGCAACGGCGGATTCTGCATGGCCAGGGCACCGGCAACGATCAGCGTTGGCCACGCCGGGATCGGCAGGCCGAGCTGCTCCAGCAGCACATTCAGGAATACCAGGAGCATGCCGTGGCTTTCGCTCAGTTGCTGAAGATCGTTCATAGGCGGTTCTCGGGCGGACAGACGGCGTGGTGCATTATGCCGTGTGTGCCGGATATTGAAATGATCCATATCGCTGACAACGCGCGGCCGCGCAGCCAACACAGCATCAATGTGGGACCGGCTTTAGCCGGGAAAAAGCAGGTACGATCGATACATTTCTATCGCCTGCCATATCCTCTTCCCGGCTAAAGCCGGTCCCACAAAAATGGTTTTGATTCAGTTGCTCAGAAAAAGCGGCGCAGATAAAAAAGGCGCCCGTGAAGGGCGCCAAGGGAGGGCATTACAATGGTTACAGCAGGTTCTTACATGAAGATCATTCCCGCCTCGAAAGAGGGGCCAAGCGGCCAGACTTCCGAAGCGGCAAGGGTGTGGCGAGAGGTGGCGGCGCGCCGTGCTTTCGGGCTGCCCGCCGGTATATTCATCTCCACCAGCGCCAGCAACTGACCGGCGCGGTAGACGATTTCACTGAGTAGATTGACCGTGGCGTAGTCGGCGCTATCGAAGGCCTGGTCCAACCGCTGCTGAGTTCTGACGATCAGCTGGCTCAGGCTGCGACTGCGCTCATGCAGGGCGGCAAAGCAGTCACTGAAGCCGACGTCGTCGAAGGTATGGGCGACCAGTACCGAGTTGGCGGCCTTGCGGTCCAGGTGCGACAGGCGCTGGCTGACCAGACGCAGAAAATCCTGGCCGCTGCGATCAAGGTTTTCGAACAGTGCCTTGACCGCGCTGTAGGTCATGGCCCGCAACTTCCAGCGCACCTGCTGGATCACCGCGAGCAGTTCGGCGCTGACGTGCAACTGCTCGGCCAGCAGTTGCGCCAGGGCGGCCCTGGCTTCGTCGTTGACATGACCGGGCAGGGCGAGATCCAGTGGCAGATCAGAAAAACGGCGGGTCAAAGGCATCATGTGAGAACTCCTGATTACAGACAGTGTTGAGCCTGTCTGGCGTCCCAAACCCCTCACTCGGGGGGCGGCGGACTTGTTTCGACAGGAGCGACTGAACAGTAAACCGGTGCCCAAGGAGCGTCACTTGTACATGGGGGTGCAGGGCCTATACCTTGGTTTATAAAGGCGGGTTTATAACGGCAGGTTCATCGAGGCCGGTTGATTGGATCCCACCGCAGTGATGGGTTATGGCATATTGCAGCCCGCCTTGATGATCAACTCCAGTGGACTGCGATGACTGCTCCCAACGAAATCCCCGCGACACAATTCAGTCGCTATCAAAAGTTCGTCACCGGCCTGCTGGCCTTCCTGCAGTTCGCGGTCATTCTCGACTTCATGATCATGTCGCCCCTGGGCGCGCTGATCATGCCGGCGCTGGATATTTCGCCGAGCCAGTTCGGCATGATCGTCTCGGCCTACGCCTTCAGCGCCGGATTGTCCGGGCTGCTGACCGCCGGCTTCGCCGACCGTTTCGACCGCAAGAAGCTGCTGCTGTTTTTCTACGGTGGCTTTATCGTCGGCACGCTGTGGTGCGGCCTGGCCGGGAGTTTCGAGGCGCTGTTGCTGGCGCGCATGGTCACCGGGATTTTCGCCGGGGTGATCGGCTCGATTGTCCTGGCGATCGCAGCCGACCTGTTCAGCCCGCAACTGCGCGGGCGGGTCATGGGCTTTATTCAGACCGCCTTTGCCGCCAGCCAGGTGCTGGGCCTGCCATTTGGCTTATACCTGTCGAACCACTGGGGCTGGCACTCGGCGTTCCTCGCTCTGGTGGTGATTGGCGGTATCGGCGCACTGGTGATCATCCTGTTCCTCAAACCGGTCAACGAGCACCTCAAGCTGCCCCAGGAGCGCAGCCCGTTCATGCATCTGCTGCATACCGTCACCGAGGTCCGCTATCTGACGGCCTTCGCCGCCATGGCCTTGCTGACGACCGGCGGCTACATGCTCATGCCGTTCAGCAGCGCCTTCGTCATCAATAACCTGGGGATCGACGCCAGCCATCTGCCGACCATCTACCTGGTCACCGGCCTGGGCACGATTTTCGTCGGGCCGCTGGTGGGCAAGGCCGCAGACAGCCTGGGCAAGGTCCCGGTGTTTCTGGGCGGTTGCGTGATGACCATCATCATGGTGCTGATCTACACCCACTTGCAGACGACCACTCTGCCGTGGCTGATCCTGGTCAACGTGTTGCTGTTCCTTGGCATCTTCTCGCGGATCATCCCGTTCCAGGCCTTGATCAGCACGCTGCCGGAGCCCAATCAGCGCGGCTCGTTCAATGCCCTCAACTCGGCGGTGCAGCAACTGTCGGGGGGCTGTGCCTCGCTGGTGGCCGGGCACCTGATCGCATTCGGCAGCGACGGAAAATTGCTCGGCTTCGAGACGATCGGTTACGTAATGGTCGCCACGACGGCGATTGCTGCCGTGCTGGTGGTGATCATCCAGCGCCAGACCCTGCGTCGTGGCGTGGTGACCACGCGGCTGTAATCAGCCTTCACGCTGCAGATAGGCCTGGCGCAGGCGCTCGCGGATATTGCTCAAGTGTGTGTGCATGGCGGCCTTGGCTCCGGCCGGGTCGCTATTGGCAATGGTCTGGTAGATCGCCAGGTGTTCATGGCGCAGGCGCGCGTTGTATTCGCCGGGTTCGGTATTGCCCAGCGCGGCGGAATTGAGCCGGGTCCGGGGAATCAGCTCGGTGCCCAGGTGTTCGTTGATATCGGCGAAGTAGCGATTGTCCGTGGCCAGGGCGATCTGCTGATGGAAGTCATAGTCGGCCTCCACCGCTTCGGCACGGCTGACCTCGGCTTTATCGAGCGTCGCCAAGGCAGCGGCCATGCGTGCCAGATGCCCCTCATTGCGGCGGCTGGCGGCCAGCCCGGCAGCGTCCACTTCCACGGCCATGCGCAGTTCGATCACCGCCAGTACATCGCCCAGGGTGCGATCGGTTTGCGGCTGCGGCTGCGCGGCGATCTGCCCGACCACGAAGGTGCCGATGCCATGGCGGGTTTCCACCAGACCCAGGCACTGCAACTGGGAAATGGCCTCGCGCACCACGGTACGGCTGACACCGTGTTCCTCGGTGATGAGCTTTTCCGGCGGCAGTTTTTCCCCCACGGCAATTGCGCCGTCCTCGATCAGCCGGGTCAGCTCCTCGACCAGCATCTGCGCCAGGCTGCGGGAAGGGCGGCGGCCTGCGGGTATCGCGTTCATGGTGTTGTCTCCATCAAACAAACTCACCGGAATCTGAATTGAATGATATTTGTGGGACCGGCTTTAGCCGGGAAAACGTCAGGACAACCGATACATTTTCTTGATCAGCCATGACGCCTTCCCGGCTAAAGCCGGTCCCACACAAGCCCTGTTTTGATTGACGATCGGTTTGGCTGTGCTAACGGAAAACGGCGCGACCCCAAGGTCACGCCGTTCCGTATGCAGCAACAATCAACCGTGCTTACGCAATCGGCTGGTCGCTCCACTCGCCATTGACCAGGCGCTTGAGGCCCAGCGGGTTGGCGTTTTGCAGCGCGGCGGGCAGCAGGCTGTCCGGTTGGTTCTGGTAGCAGACCGGGCGCAGGAAGCGGTCGATGGCCAGGGTGCCCACCGAAGTACCGCGTGCGTCGGACGTCGCCGGGTATGGACCGCCATGGACCATGGCTTCGCAGACTTCAACACCGGTCGGGTAGCCGTTGACCAGGATGCGGCCGACTTTCTCTTCCAGCAGTGGCAGCAGCCAGCTGTACTGTTGCAGGTCGGACGGCTCGCCGATCAGGGTGGCCGTCAGTTGACCGCGCAGGGCCAGCAGGGCTTGTTTCAGCTCGGCATCGTCAGCGGCTTCGATGACCAGCGTGGTCGGGCCGAAGACTTCTTCCTGCAGCAGTTCGTCGCCGTTGAGCAGCAGGCTGATATCGGCCTTGAACAACTGGGCCTGGGCCTGTTTGCCTTCCTGCGGTTTACCCGCCAGGTGGGTGATGCCCGGGTGCGACAGCAGGTGCTGGACGCCCTTGCTGTAGCTGCGCAGGCCACCGGCATTGAGCATGGTTTGCGGCGCCTGGCCACCCATGTGCTCCTTGAGCTGCTCAAGGAACGCGGCGAAAGCCGGGGAGCGCAGGCCAATCACGACGCCCGGGTTGGTACAGAACTGACCGGCACCCATGACCACGGAAGCGGCCAGGTCCTTGGCCACGGTATCGCCACGGCTGCTCAGGGCTTGCGGCAGCAGGACCACCGGGTTGATGCTGGACATTTCGGCAAAGACTGGAATCGGCTGTGGACGCTCCGACGCCATTTTGCACAGGGCATCGCCGCCGCTCAGGGAACCGGTGAAGCCGACCGCCTGGATGGCCGGGTGCTTGACCAGGCCTTCGCCGACGCCGCTGCCGAAGATCATGTTGAACACGCCTTTTGGCATCTGGGTGCGTTCAGCCGCGCGGATGATGGCGCAGCCGACCAGGTCAGCAGTGGCCATGTGGCCGCTGTGGGCCTTGAATACCACCGGGCAACCGGCGGCCAGTGCCGAAGCGGTATCGCCGCCAGCAGTGGAGAAGGCCAACGGGAAGTTGCTGGCGCCGAACACGGCAACCGGGCCGACGCCGATACGGTATTGACGCAGGTCGACGCGTGGCAGCGGCTTGCGATCCGGCAGGGCCAGGTCGATGCGTGCACCGAGGTAGTCACCGCGACGCAGGACTTTGGCGAACAGACGCATCTGGCCGCTGGTACGACCGCGCTCACCCTGGATACGGGCGGCGGGCAGGGCGGTTTCCTGGCAGACCACGGCAACGAAATCGTCGCCCAGGGCATCCAGTTCGTCGGCGATGGCTTCGAGGAATTCCGCGCGACGAGCCGGGCTCAGTTGGCGGTATTCGGGAAAGGCGCTTTTGGCAGCCAGGGCAGCGGCATCGATTTCTGCGTCGGTGGCCTGGTAGAAGCTGTAAGGCAGGGCCTCGCCAGTGGTGGCGTCGAGGCTTTTGTGTTGCGGTTCGCCAAGGGCGCTGCGGGCGCCAGCGATGAAGTTATGGCCGAGAACGTTAGGCATCGGTATCTCCTGTTGTTTTTTGACGGTGGGGCCGGTTGCACGCAACGGTGCAACAGACGCTCATGCTGGGTTGCCGAATTGCAATGGTCGCGCGTGAGGCAGCGCGGGTACTCGATAGTCAGCAGTCATCGTACAACCTCCCTTGAGGCGGCGCAACCTGGCATGTCGCGTCAAGGTTGTGCGCGCTGTCACATGGCGGGTCTTGCGGGCACTAAGCGCAGCGGTCACTGTCTCATTGCCTGATTCTCTGTTCCTTAAAGTGAGGAGCTGCCGAAGGCTGCGAATGGATTTGTCTGACGTACAGCTTCGCAGCCTTCGGCAGCTCCTACAGGTCATGCGTTACCAGGCTCAATGTATAAACCCCACATGGATGTCCTAATGTTCTTTATCTTGTTTCCCTTGGCGTTGCTGTTGGCCTTTGTGGTCTGGGTCCTCCTGGCAATCCGTCAAAACGGGTTGATCTACAAGCGCGAGCACTACATCCGCCAGTACACCTTGCCCGCGCATCTGTTCGAGATGCTGATGCGCCGCCACAGCCATCTGCAGATCAAGGACTGCCAACTGGTGGCCCAGGGCATGCGTCAGTTCTTCCTTGCCTATCTGAAGAGCGGGCAGAAATACGTGTCGATGCCGTCGCAAGTGGTGGATGACCTGTGGCACGAATTCATCCTGCATACCCGCGAGTACGAGTCTTTCTGCAAGAAAGCCTTTGGCGGTCTTCTGCATCACACGCCAGCGGCGGCCCTGGGCAAGGAAGCCGCGGCGAAGGCCGATGCCGGATTGCGCCGCTGCTGGTGGTACGCCTGCCGCGAAGAAAACATCTTCCCCAAGAACGCCCTGCGCCTGCCGCTGCTGTTTGCCCTGGATGCCAAGCTCAATATCAGTGATGGTTTTCACTATGTCGTCGACTGCACGGCGGTCAAGCGCGCGGGCACTGACTCGACGGTGTACTGTGGCGGCGACTTTACCTCCGGTGTCGGCTCCGATGGCGGCGGCGATTCCAGTGGCAGCGATTCGGCGTCGGGCTGTGGCGGCGGTGACAGCTCCGGTGGTGACAGCAGTTCCGGCTGCGGCGGCGGGGGCTGTGGTGGTGGTTGCGGGGGCGGCGGGGGAGATTGACGAGTACCTTCGGTTGCTCATCCCGATACAGGCAGACAAGGGCGGGCATTACCCATGAGCAACCCAAATGTGCGAACCGGCTGTGCCATCGGCGTGCTGTGCGTGGCCTCGTTCACGATGGTGGCAAGTGAATTTGCCCCTATCGGCCTGTTGTCGCAGATAGCGGCTGACTTGAATCAGCCGCCGTCGACCGTTGGCCTGACCGTAACCCTGTACGCCTGGATCGGCGCCGCCAGCGGGCTGCTATCCAGCTGGCTGAACCAACGGGTGCCGCGCAAGACCCTGCTGATCGCCTTGATGCTGATATTGGCGCTGTCCAACGCTTTGGCGGCACTGTCTCCGGAGTTTTTGACGCTGCTCGGCACCCGTGCCGTCGGAGCCGTGGCCCATGGGGTGTTCTGGGCCGTGGTGGCGGCGACCGCTGCGCATATTGTCCCGGCCCATCGGGTGGGGCTGGCGACGTCAGTGGTGTTGGGCGGTATTACCGTGGCGACGGTCCTGGGAGTGCCATTGGTCAATCTGCTGGGGCAGCACGATGGCTGGCGCACGGCGTTCGAGGCTCTGGCGCTGTTGTGCGTACTCAGCGCTGCGGCCATGGCCATGGTGCTTCCGGTGATGCGCATCCACTCTCCGGCCGCAGGCGGCGGGCTTGCCGCAGTGCTGCGGCGCAAGGATCTGTTGATCACCTACGCGGTCACCGCGCTGACGGCGGCTGCACATTTCGGCGCCTATACCTTTGTCGAACCCTTCATTGCTCAGGTACCCGGCATTACCGCCAGCCTGATTGCCGTGCTGTTGTTCGTCTTCGGCGCCGCGGGGTTTGTGGGCAACCTGCTAAGTGCTGTCCTCATCGATCGTGGCCTGAAGCCTTTCATTTTTACTGCGCTGATTGCCTTGGCGTCAGCCCTGATGATCCTCGGCCTGTACGGTCCGTTACTGGGGATCGCAGCAGTGGTGAGCCTGTTGGTGATCTGGGGTGTGGCGATTTCAGCGTTGTTCACGGGCCTGCAAACCTGGGTGTTGAAGATCGCCGGGTCACTGACTGTACCGGCGACCGCCGTGCACACCGCTGTACTCAATAGTGCGATTGGCCTGGGTGTGATTATCGGCGGTGCAAGCCTGAATGTGGGCGGGCTCAAGGACGCGATGCTGGCCGCCAGTGTGGTGATTGTTCCTGCCATTGTGTTGCTGCTGGCCTCAGGCATTCGCGCCAAGGCAGCGCCGGTTTTCCCGTAGCAGGTTCAGCGCGTCAACCGGTCCAGTACCGCCTGCATCTTCGGTCGCTGCTCCAGCCATTCTTCACGGGTAATCCCCAGTAAAACCACGTCCATGCGCCGACCGTCCTTGATTACGTTCTGCCGGCGCACGCCTTCGATCACGAAGCCGAATTTCTCATGCAGGCGGATCACCGCCATATTGCTTTGCAGCACTTCGCAGTTGAGTTTTTCCAGGCGCACGATATCGAATGCATGGTTGAGCAACCATAGCTCCACCTGGCTGCCGATGCCTTTGCCTTGCAGGGCGCTGTCCAGATAGAAGGCCCAGTCGGCGCTGTGATGCAGGGCATTGATGGCGTTGAGTGAAACCACACCGGCGGGCTGGTCGTCGTGCATGACCACGAATACCGATTGCCGGGGGTTGTCTTTCAGGGACTCAAGCCAGGCGCAATGTTCGTCGAGGGAGATTTCATGCTCGGTGTACATGAACTTGCGCACTGCGGTCTGATTGCGCAGGTTGCGGACTTCGGCCTGGATTTCGGGTGTGGCGTCCAGCAACGAAATGAACTGCATGGTGGCGTCCCTGACACAGAGATAAAGGGGCTCAGCGAGCTTTCAGAGTACGTGCCATTTCCAGCGTGAACAAGTGACCACTTCAGGCCAGCGTCTGCAAGGCATCAAGCACTGTGCGCAATGCTTTGCTCAGGGGTTTGTCCTGGCGCAGGGCGATGCCCAGGGTACGGCTCAGGGGCGGATCCAGACTGTGCACCTGCAGGCCACGGCGATGATGTTCGGCGGCCACCGCCATGCGTGGCACGATGCTGTAGCCCAGCCCGGCGGCCACCATTTCCTTGATCGCCTCGATGCTGCCCAACTCCATCACCGGCTTGATCCGCAGGCCCGCCTGCAAGTACCACTCGTTGATCAGCAAGCGCGTGCTGCTACCCGCTTCGAACACCACCAGCGGCGCTTCACTGAGGCTGGCCGGTGTCAGTGACTCTGGCAACTGGTCTGTGCCTGCGGAGAAAATCGCCACGAATTCATCCTCCAGCAATGGCGTCACCACCAGGCTGCGACCGGCGGCGGGGAGGGTGACCAGGGCCAGATCGAGTCGGTTTTCTTCTACCGCCTTGAGGATGCCATCGGTATTGCCGGTGCTGACCCGCACATCCAGGTCAGGAAATTCTTGGCGCAGTGCCTGCAACAGTGGCGGCAGCAAATGAATGCAGGCCGTGGCGCCGGTGCCGATGGCGATCTGCCCGGCGACGCCTTCGGCATGGCTGGACAGCTCCCGCAGAGCGTCTTCGACCACCGCGTCGATGCGGCCGATATGCTCAAGCAACATCAGGCCCGCCGCCGTAGGCTTGAGGCGTTTGCCCACGCGTTCGATCAGGCGCAGGTTCAGCCGCTGTTCCAGCAAACGGACATGCAGGCTTACCGCTGGCTGTGTCAGGCTCAGGCCCTCGGCTGCAGCGGAAAAGCTGCCCCGGCGAATGACCTGGGCGAAGGTGTGCAAGTGATTTAGGTTGAGACGATTCATATCAAAGTTTTACTTATGCTTTGGATGATTAATCATAGCTTTGTTTAGAGATGGCCGGGCGGCATCATGGCTGTACTTTATTTGCAGCCCGCCAAGCGAGACCGATATGCCAGCTGACCACCTGATCCTGCGCGACGCCCGGGACGACGATATGCCTGCCATCCAGGCGATCTACGCGCACCATGTGTTGACCGGTATTGCCAGCTTCGAACTGGAGGCGCCGAGCCTGGAAGAACTGCAACGGCGCCGCGCCGACGTCCTCGCCAAGGGCTTACCATATCGCGTCGCGCAACTGGACGGCGAGGTGGTGGGTTATGGCTATGCCACCCTCTACCGGCCACGCCCGGCCTATCGCTTTACCGTCGAGGATTCGGTGTACGTGCGTGATGGCCTGGCCGGCAAGGGCATCGGCCAGGCGGTGCTTGAAGATGTGATTGAGCACTGCGTCGCCGGGGGCTGGCGGCAGATGATCGCGATCATCGGCAACAGCGAAAACATTGCCTCGATCCGCCTGCATGAGCGCATGGGCTTTCATCGCGTTGGGGTATTCGAGCGAGTGGGGTTCAAGCACGGGCGTTGGGTCGACACCGTGCTGATGCAGCGGGCATTGGGTGAAGGCGACGCCAGCGCGCCGAGCTGATCGGCCATGGACAGCCTGCCGCGTCGCGTCGTGCTGCAACTGGGCCTGGCGCAACTGATCAATTGGGGCGTGACTTTCTATCTGCCGGGGGCCTTTGCCCCGGCCATCGTTGCCGATACGGGCTGGGGCGGTCAGCAGGTGTTTGCCGGGTTGTCGGTGGCGCTGTTGGTCATGGGTCTGATTTCGCCCTTGAGTGGCCCGCTGATTCAGCGACTGGGCGGGCGGCGGCTGATGCAGATCGGCGCGCTGCTCAATGCATCAGGCTGCATCGGCTTGTCGCTGTGCAGCACGTCGGGCGGTTATTTCGCGGCCTGGGCGTTGATGGGCCTGGGCATGCGCCTGTCACTCTACGACACGTTGTTCGCCACCCTGGCAGGGTTGGCGGGCGCCGCAGCCCGGCCGGTGATGGTGCAGATCACCTTGCTGGGCGGCCTCGCTTCGGCGGTGTTCTGGCCCTTGGGTCATGGTTTGCTGGACGCTTTTGGCTGGCGCACGGGCATTGCCCTGTATGGCGTGTTGGCCTTGTGCAGCGGCCTGCTGTTGAGTGGCCTGCCCAACGCCGCCGCAGCGCCAGCGCAGCAAATTGACCAGGCGCCTGCCACGGTGCCCTGGCCGCGCAAGCTTGGCTACGCCCTGAGCGTGACCCTGATCAGCTTTATCTCGGCGGGTTTGTCGGCCCATCTGCCCGGCCTGTTGCTCGACTTCAACCTGCCACTCTGGCTGGCGGCCCTGTGGGGCATCGGCCAGACCTGCTCGCGCCTGGCGCAAAGCTTGCTGGCGCGATCGCTGTCGGCGCTGCGGCTGAATGTCTGGGTCGGCATGGGCCTGAGCCTGAGCTTTGCCATCGGCCTGTGCAGTCAGGGGCGGATCTGGCTTGCTTGTGTGTTTGTCTTTGGCTATGGCGCCATGAATGGTCTGGCGACGCTGCTGCGGGCCAGCCTGCCGTTTGAGCTGTTCGAGCATGGCCAGTATGCGCAACTGGTGGGGCGGCTACTGGCGCCGGGATTTGTCTGTGCGGCCGCCGCGCCCTGGTGTTATGCGGCGGTGCGGGAGGTGGCGGGGGATGAGGGCATGTTGGGGCTGTCGTTGGGCCTCGCGTTGGTCGTGTTGACGGTCGCGCGGTTATTAAGTCGTGTGGGTGCGAGGCTTGCCCGCGAAGAGGTCAGTACATCCGATAGAGGTTGTTGAACCCTGATATCGCCGTCGCGGGCAAGCCTCGCTCTCACATTGCGCGGTATCCGGTGATTTTTTTGATAGATAATTTGCATCTTTTCTTAGAAATTAAATGCATTTCTGTAATGTTTTGTTCGGTGATAGGGTTCTAACCAATCGCTGGAACCTTGAGAAAAGTTATTAAAAGGACTTTCAGGTCACAGCTTCGTCCTCTTTTCTGCAAGGAATACCTGCATGGCCGGATTTGATCACCTGAGCCGCCGTCGTCTGTTGGGTCTGACCGGCGTCGCCCTGGCCAGCCCGCTGTTGTTGAGCCTGCCGCGCCTTGGCTGGGCTGCCGATGAGCATGCCGGGCATCACGCCGATGGCGAGCCTGTCGGCACCGGCGAGTTCATCCGCCTGGCCGAGCCACACAAGCTGAAACTGGCCATCAACCTCAATGCCGTGTGCCTGGCGCCGGTGGTTATCGCCCATGGCCAGGGCTTCTTCACCAGGCACAACCTGGATGTGGAGCTGGTCAACTTCGGCAACTCCACGGAGGTGCTGCTCGAAGCCATCGCCACTGGCAAGGCCGACGCCGGGATCGGTATGGCTCTGCGTTGGCTCAAGGCGCTGGAGCAAGGCTTCGACGTCAAGCTCACCGCCGGCACCCATGGCGGTTGCCTGCGTCTGTTGAGCGCCACCAGTGGCTCCATCAACACACTGGAAGACCTCAAGGGCAAGGCCATCGGCGTCACCGATATGGCCAGTCCGGACCGCAACTTTTTCTCGGTATTGCTCAAGCGCCACGGCGTCGATCCGGTACGTGATGTCGAGTGGCGCCTGTATCCCGCCGACCTGCTCGGCACTGCCCTGGAGCGCGGCGAAGTGCAGGCCATCAGCGGCAGCGATCCGTTCATGTACCGCCTGATCAAGGGCGGCAAGGCCAGGGAGCTGTCGTCCAACCTGGTTGAGGAATACGCCGATATCAGCTGCTGCGTGGTCGGCGTGACCGGCAAGCTGACCCGTGACAACAAGCAAGTGGCGGCGGCCCTGACCCAGGCCATTCTCGAGGCTCACGACTACTCGGTGAAACATCCGGATGAAGTGGCCAAGGGTTTCCAGGCCTATTCCCTGAATACCAGTACCGAGGAAGTCGAGGCGATTCTTCACGATCATACCCACGGCCACCATGCCGTCGGCGCGGCGCTGACCAAGGAAATCGCCACCTACGTCAAGGATCTGCAAGGCGTCGAGGTGATCCGCGCCAGCACCGACGCCAACGCCTTCGCCAAGGAGATCACTGCCGATGTCTTCAGTTGAGTTGACCGATATTGGCAGCCCTGCCGCGCGCCGCCCCGTGCAGTTCTGGGCGCAAGGCGTGCTGGCGGTGCTGGCCTGGGTCGGCGTTGCCGCGCTGATCAGCTATTGGCCCAACGCCAGCCGCAACTGGCCGATGACCGACGGCCTGGCGCGTTTGTCCCTGGTGGTGGCGTCGCTGATCGTTGTCGCGGCCATCGCCGGGCGCTGGTGGCCGGGTTTGGCGCGGCGGGTGCGCGGGGCCGGGGCCTGGCTGATTGCCTTGCCGATTCTGCTCGGCGCTTGGGAATTGCTTACCGCCAAGCTGGGCCTGTTGCCGGTGCCGTTTTTCGCGCCGCCGCAAGCCTTGCTCGATGTCTATGTCGAGGACTGGCCGCGCCTGGCCGACAGCCTCTGGCACTCGGCGTTGCTGCTTGGCAGCGGCGTGGCCTTGGGCGCGGCGACCGGGTTTATCGCCGGGGTCGCCATCGGTTGGTCGCGCAGTATTGGCTACTGGCTGCACCCGGTGTTGCGCATCCTCGGCCCGGTGCCGTCGACCGCCTTACTGCCGCTGTGCTTCTTTCTGTTTCCCAGTAGCTGGAGCGCCAGTGTGTTTCTGATTGCGCTGGCCACCTGGTTCCCGGTCACGGTACTGACCTGGTCGGGCGTGGCCAGTGTCGACAAGGCTTACTACGACGTGGCCCGAACCCTCGGTGCCAAGCAGAGTTTTCTGATCTTCCATGTAGCGATTCCTGCCGCTTTGCCCCATGTGTTCGTCGGCCTGTTCATGGGCCTGGGCGCCTCGTTCTCGACCCTGGTGGTGGCGGAAATGATGGGGGTCAAATCCGGTATCGGCTGGTACCTGCAATGGGCTCAGGGCTGGGCGGCCTACGCCAATATGTACGCAGCGCTGCTGATCATGGCCCTGGCCTGTTCCGGCTTGATTTCGGCGCTGTTCCTGATTCGTGACCGGCTGTTGGCCTGGCAACAAGGAGCAATGAAATGGTAGCGGCAGCCGCTTCGACAGACACCGCAAGCACGGCCGGGCTGGCCCTGCGTATCGACAACATCAGCCACGGTTTTTCCCTGGAAGGCCAGCGCCTGGCGGTGCTGGACAAGGTCTCCCTGGACATTGCCCCCGGTGAATTCGTCGCGCTGCTCGGGCCTTCGGGCTGCGGCAAGTCGACGTTGCTGCGCCTGGTGGCGGGGCTGGAACCGGCGGACAGTGGCAACTTACTGGCCGATGGCGAACCCATCAAAGGCCCGGACCCGAGCCGGGTGGTGGTGTTCCAGGACCCGACGCTCTATCCGTGGCGCAGGGTGGGTGACAACGTCGCTCTGGGTCTGGAAGCCCAGGGCCTGCTCAAGACTCACTCGGCAAAAATTGATGCGGCCCTGGCCAAGGTCGGCCTCAGCACCTTTGGTCGTGCCTATCCCCGACAACTGTCCGGCGGCATGGCGCAACGGGTAGCCTTGGCAAGGGCTCTGGTCAACGAACCGCGCCTGCTGATCCTCGACGAGCCCCTGGGCAAACTCGATTCCCTGACCCGCATCGCCATGCAGAAGGAACTGATCGATCTCTGGCAACGCCAGGGCTACACGGCGCTGCTGGTGACCCACGATGTCGAAGAGGCGCTGCTGCTGGCCAACCGCGTCATCGTCTTCAGCGACCGCCCGGCCAGTATCAAGGCGCAACTGACCATCGAAAGGCCGTACCCGCGCCATCGCGATGATCCGTATCTGGTGGATTTGCGTAAGCAGATTCTGGGGTTGTTGGGGTTGGCAGATAATTGGTGAGAGTGGCGCATCGGCTAAACCTTGTGGGAGCGCGGCTTGCCCGCGAAGAGGCCAGGATATCCAGCGCATTTCCAGAGCCTGACACACTGCCTTCGCGGGCAAGCCTCGCTCCAACAAGACCGCTGCGTGTTAAGAACCCGGCAACTTGTCCAGCGCCTTGCTCACTAACGCATCGATCAACTGCATCTGCTGCACCGCCGCAAAGATCTGACTGCGTTCCGGATCCTTAAGGTTATCGGCGCATTCATAGAGCGACACCCGGTTGCAGCGCAGCATATCGCTGGCATGGTTCAGGGCTTCGATGGCGGTAAGGTTTTCGTTGACTGTGAAAGGTGGGGCGGGGGTGGTGTCTTGCATAAGATTTGACTCCTGATCACTGATTAGGAGCCGTCACCGTCATCGCTACTACACGATCAGGGTGGCGGCCGCGCACAGGGTAGTAGTCCGGAGATCAGGCACCCGGTACACCCGAAGGTGTCCTGCGCACGGCCACCATAAAAACCAGGCCGTAAAAAAGCGCCTTGCAGAAGGTGGCGCAGTGCGCCTGATAAAGCCGGGCTACTACACCCGGTCGTTGAATGGGCAACGACCGGCGCAGACTAGAGACCGAAATTCACAGGCACAAGAGGGTGGGGATTGTCTCGGAAACTTCACTCAAGAGAAAGAGACGTGTCCTGCAAGATATTGCCGATGCTGGCCGGATATGCCCATGAAACATTGAGAAACAAACCCGCCACTAGCCTTTCATCCGCGTGGCAATGCACTCATCGGGATATCTGATCGGACAAATCCCCGCAAATGAGAGTTTTTTCTTGTAGGGAGTGTTTCGTGCATCTATAAAAAAACTCTCTCTTTTTTTGTAGATTTAACGGATTGAACCTATGAGCGATACCTGGAACGACGGCTATTTCACGGACGTGGGTTACACCTATGGCTATTACCGGGAAATCAATCCCGTGTTCCAGCGCTACTGTCTGCTGCTCAGAGGCCTGGGCGGTGTCGAGAGTGTTAATGCCTACCACTGTGAGCTGGGTTTTGGTCAGGGTGTCTCGGTCAATATTCACGCTGCCGCCAACCCCGGGCACTATGTAGCAACCGACTTCAATCCGGCCCATGCCAACCATGCCAATAGCCTGGCCGCTGGCTTTAACAGCTCGGCGCGGCTGTATGACGACAGTTTCGAGCAGTTGCTGGCCCGGCAAGACCTGCCGCAATTCGACAGCATCAGCCTGCATGGCATCTGGACCTGGATCAGCCGCGACAACCAGAAGCTGATCGTCGAGTTCACCCGCCGTCATCTCAAGCCAGGTGGCGTGCTCTATATCAGCTACAACTGCCTGCCGGGCTGGTCGCCCCAGGCGCCGTTGCGCCAGCTGTTCACCCTGCATGATCGCTTTGCCGCGCCGGCCAGTGGCGCCGTGGGCCGGGTCGAGGCGGCGTTGAAGTTTTCCGAAGCGCTGCTGGCGGCCCAGCCAGCCTATGCCAGAGCGGTGCCGGGGTTGGATGCCAAGCTCAAGACGGTGATGGGGCAGAACCGCAACTATGTGGCCCACGAGTACTTCAATCGTGACTGGAACGTCATGTACTTTACCGACGTGGTTGACGCTCTGGCTCCGGCCAAGCTCGACTACGCCTGCACTGCCGTGACCCAGGACACCGTGGATGCGATCAATTTGAGTGCCGAAGGCCAGACCTTCCTCAAGACCATCGAGCACCCGATCATGCGCGAGCAGGCCCGGGATTATTTCGTCAACCAACAGTTCCGCAAGGACCTGTACGTACGCGGTGCGAGCAAGCTGGCCGACAGCGAACAACGCGAGCGCATGCTCAATACGCGCTTCGTGCTGACCCAGTCCGCCGACAGCGTGCCGAGCAAGGTCACGGGCGCCATGGGCGAGGCCACTCTGCAGCAGGAAATCTACGCGCCGTTGCTCGAAGCGCTGGCGGCCAAGGCTTATGCGCCGAAAACCATGCGTCAACTGGCTGCGGCCTTGCCGTCACCGAGCTATCCGATCCTCAGCCAGGCCATTGCCATTCTGGTCGGCCTGGGGGCCGTTGCCCCGTGTCAGAGCGAAGCGGCTGAAAAACAGGTGCAGGTACGCTGCGCGGCGCTGAACCAGCATCTGTGCCAGCAGGCGCATTTCGACAAGCGCGTCGAGGTGCTGGCCAGCCCGGTAACCGGCGGTGGCGTGACCGTGGATCGCTTCCAGCAACTGTTCCTCAACGCTATCCGCCTGGGCCGCAAGCAGCCCGCAGAATGGGCACAGTACGTCTGGCAGATTCTCGCTGAACAGGGCCAGCGCTTGCTCAAGGACGGCAAGGCCATGGAAAGCCCCGAAGACAACCTGGCCGAGCTGACGCGTCAGGCGGAAGTCTTTGCTGACAAAGGGCTGGCGGTGCTCAAGGCGTTGCGGGTGGCATGATCCCAGCGGCCGGCTCCTGTGGGACCGGCTTTAGCCGGGAATACGTCTTCCCGGCTAAAGCCGGTCCCACAGGAGTTCTGTGTCTGTTTTACCTCAGACCGGTATCAATGCATCGTCGCCCGCACCTGCCGGGTCGTGTTTGGCTTGCTGTCGACAATCCACTCCGGCCACACATCCATCGACCATTCGGCGGTGCGGCACTGTTCGTGGAGGATGGCCAGCCACTGGCGCAGGGGTTGTTGCGCCAGCAGCAGGGCGGCCTTTTTCTCGCCGCTCTTGAAGGTCAGGGCGATGATGTCCGGTGTACGGGTGATGTCGATGGCATCGACCAGCAGACGGCTGTCCTGAGGGTGAGCCAGTACCGGGGCCTGATGCGGCAACTGGGCCACGGCGGCCTGTTGGGCAAAGGCTTGGATCGCGTCAGTGTGGTAGTCCGGTACGGGCGATGCGCGGCTGGCGCTGGAGGAGGGCTGCAGCCAGCTGAACAGGTGTGGCAGCATGCGCTTGAGCAGGCGCTGGGTCAGCCAGAACACCATGGGCTCGCCCGATTCAATCTCGCCGACCAGGCGCAGACGGTCCTCGGACTCGTCCATTTCCGTAGTCACTCGCTTGAGTTCCACCGGTTCGCTCGCCAATACCGCATCTTCCGTCGTCACGCATACGCTCCAGATTAAAAGCCGCAAAGCTCACTAGATGGCTGCGCCGAGGGCATTTATCAAGGGGCGCGGGTGACCGGTGATCTGAATAGGGGCAGTGCTGTGGGACCGGCTTTACCCGGGAATGCGCCTTCCCGGCTAAAGCCGGTCCCACAGGTGTACCCACAGGTATCGATCAGGCTGAACGCGGCAACAGGCTCGTCGCATTATCGAGACTGGCCAGGTCCATCAGTGACATATGCCACTCGGTGCCATCGAGCATCTCGTCGAGGTAGTCATCACTGGCGGCCAGGTCTTCGTGGCTGAGCTGGCTGGCGGCGAGGGGGTTGATCACCATCAGCGTGTCACCGTCGGCTTCGGCGGTTGCGGTGCGTTGAGGGGCAAAGGCATTGATCAGCAACGACAGGTAGTTCATGGCTACTTCTTCCTTTAGGTAGAGCGTCAGGTCAGTGGATACGCGAGCCACTTTCTGCACTGTTTATGAACGGTGGGCCGTGCGGCGTTTCTCGCTGGTGCGCGATGGGCGCTGAACGTCCTGTGTCAGTGGTGTTTTGCAGGTTTGCCCGGTAAGTGTTGAAAATTCTGTGCCAAGTTGACGACCGTACGGAGATTTCACTGAAAGCATTCAGTGAGCCCCGTATGATGGCTGCGATTTTCCGCCTGAGGTCTTGTTGCGATGCTGAAGTATTTCGCTGTTCTGTTGTTGGCTCTGACCGGTGCCGTCCATGCTGATCCGCTCCTGCAGACCGATCTGGCCCTGAGCTACCTGGCCCAGATCGACGACAGCATTCCGGACAAGCCCCTGGTCATCTTCCTGCATGGCTCCGGCACCAACGAAGAGGACTTGTTCGGCCTCAAGGACGAACTGCCCGCCGAGTACAACTACCTGTCGGTGCGCGGCCCCTTCACCCAGCAGGAAGGCGCCTATCGCTGGTTCGCCAGCCGGCCCGACGCAGCAGAATACGACGGTGTGACCGCCGACCTGCAACGCAGCAACGAGCTGCTTGGCCAATTCATCGCCCAAGCCACCGAGAAGTACCACACCCAGCCGCGCAAGGTATTCCTGATCGGTTTCAGCCAGGGGGCGATCATGAGTTACGAAGTTGCCCTGCGCCATCCGGAACTTGTTGGCGGTATTGCGGTGCTCAGCGGTAAGGTGTTGTCGGTGCTGCAACAGGAGCTTAAGCCGGACAATAGCCGTCAGTCCCTGGCGATCTTCATCGGCCACGGCAGCCTCGACCCGGTACTGCCGGCCAGCAGCGCCAGCGGTGCCCGCGTGGTCCTGGAAACCCTGGGCCTGAACCCGGACTATCACCTCTACGAAGGCATGCGCCACACCATCAACAACACTGAAATGAACGACCTCAACGCCTGGTTGCAGCGCGCGGCGAGCCGGCCATAAAGCCTGGACGAAAAAAAACCGCCCGGGGAGGGGCGGTCAAGTTGCGTTCCTGGAGCGGAGACAAATCGCAATGAAAGCTAGATTAGCGATTTTCTCGGCGGGTCATTAGTCGTGCGTATCGATAGCGGGTATGTCTGAAAAGAATGGCAGCGTCTTGCAAGTGCCGCAATTGGCATGGAGTACTGTGGGAGCTGCCGAAGGCTGCGAAAGGCGGTGTATCAGGTAATCCAAAGAATGGCAGTAGGATCGGCTTTAGCTGCGAGAGAGCTCTCCCGGCTAAAGCCGGTCCTACGGTTGGATATCAATATCCAGCCGCTTCAACCGCGAAGCCAGCGTTGTCGGCTTCAGCCCCAGCAACTCTGCCGCACCGCCTTTGCCAAACAACTTGCCGCCGCAAGCCTTGAGCGCAGCCTGCATATTGTTGCGTTCCAGATCCCGCAATTGTGCGTCGGTAAGAATGCGTTCTTCTGTCGATGCCGTGGCGGGCGCAGCGGCTTTCGGCTCGTCCGGCAGATCGAGATTAAGGTCCGCACCGGTCGAGGTGATCAGTGCCCGTTCGATGACGTTCTGCAGTTCGCGGATATTGCCCGGCCAGGAGTAACGTTGCAGGCGTTCGATATCGCTGTTGCGCAGGCGCCGCCCGGGCATGTTCAGGCGCTTGGCGGTCTGTTTGAGAAAGTGCGCGGCCAGGGGCGCGATATCCATGGGCCGCTCGCGCAGGGCCGGGGACTGGATCGGGAACACGTTAAGGCGAAAGTACAGGTCCTCGCGGAAATGCCGGGCCCCGACTTCCTGGCGCAGGTCGCGGTTGGTCGCGGCAATGATGCGCACATCGACCTTGCGCGTGCGCTCTTCGCCGACCCGTTCGAACTGGCCTTCCTGCAAGACCCGCAGCAATTTGCTTTGCAGCTCCAGGGGGATCTCGCCGATCTCGTCGAGGAACAGCGTGCCGCCATCGGCCAGTTCGAAGCGCCCGACGCGATCACGCACCGCGCCGGTAAAGGCGCCCCGGATATGGCCGAAGAACTCGCTCTCGAACAGTTCGGTGGGGATCGCCGCGCAGTTGACGCGGATCAGCGGGTGAGCGCTGCGGCGGCTGGCCTGGTGGATGGCCCGGGCGATCAGTTCCTTGCCGGTGCCGGACTCGCCATTGATCAACACGCTGGCATCGGTGGGCGCGACGACGTCTATCTGGCGGATGATCTTGAGGATGGGTTCGCTCTGGCCGACGATCTCGCGGAAGTTGTGCTCGATATGAATCTCTTCCTGAAGGTAGGCATTCTGTTCTTCCAGGCGCTCTTTGAGCACCTTCAACTCTTCCAACGCTACATGCAGCTGGTTTTCCGTGGTGCGCCGTTCGGTGATATCGCGAAACACCACCACGGCCCCGGCGATACGACCGTCGGAGATCACCGGGGTGCTGGTGAATTCCACTGGAAAGCTGCTGCCATCGCGGCGCCAGAACACTTCCTGGCGGCCCTCGTGGACCACGCCGTCATGCACCGCCTTGTAGATCGGGCAGTCCTCCACCGGATAGTGGCTGCCGTCGGCATGGCTGTGATGGTGAATGCGGTGGATGTTCTTGCCGATCATGTCCTTGACCTCCCAGCCGAGCATGCGCGCCCCGGCCGGGTTGACGAAGGTGGCCAGGCCATCGCTGTCGATGGCGTAGATACCGTCGCCCACGGAGCTGAGCAGCAGCTGGTTGTCGCGCTCGGACTCCTGGAACAGGTTGAGGATATTGCGCCACTCGATCAGCCCGCCGCGCATGGTCCGCTCGGTATAGGCCTGGTCCTGCTGGTATTGCTGACGACTGGCTTCGCGCAACACCAGGATCAGTTGCGGGCTGCCGCGCACCTGCAAGGTGGTGGCGGAGATTTCCAGCTCGATGCGCTCGCCGGTCTTGCAGTTGCAGCTGAGGTCGTCGCTCCAGCCCTGGCCCTTGTCCATCACCGCCTGGGTGAAGACGATCAGGTCCGCCAATTGATGGCCGAACAGTTTGCTCACCGGCAGGTTCAGCAGTTCCTGGCGTGGATAACCGAGCAGCTTGCAGGTGGCGATATTCAGATCGCCAAAGCGGTCGGCGAATGGATCGAGCAGGGCGATGGCCTCGGCACAGTGCTCGAACACCATGTGCCGCGAAGAATAAGCCAGGTCAGCCCAACCGCTGAGGGAGTCGGTCTCGGTCATTACGAAATCTCGTGATGAAGCGCTACGAATATTCGTATTTCTACGGGAATGCGTGATCGGGCGAAAGCATCAGAGAAGCGATTTATAACCGTATCAGATGAGTAAGTATTTATTAATCAATGACTTGTGTTGATGTAAAAAATCATTCCGCAGGCTGGCACGGCCTTCGCTCTAGTGCCGGTGTAAACCCGAAAACACCCACAGCCGGAGAGCGACACGATGCCAAGCGTAGACATTGCCCACTATCAAGACGGTGACTTCCTGGTCAACTACGAAGAAAAAGTCTTCGAGGACGTCAAGGCGGAGCCGGGCGAAAAATGCCTGATCACTTTCCACACCATCGCCTTCGAGGGCTCCATCGGCCTGGTCAACATGCTTCAGGCCAAGCGCCTGCTGCGCAAAGGTTTCGAAACCAAAGTGCTGCTGTACGGACCGGGTGTGCAGCTGGGCGTGCAACGCGGCTTCCCGACCCTGGGCGCCGAAGCTTTTCCGGGCCATCTGGCGGTGAATAACCAGATCAAGGCGTTCATGGCCGAAGGCGGCGAAGTCTACGCCTGCCGCTTTGCCTTGCAGGCCCTGTACGGGCAGACCGAAAAAGCCCTGATCGAAGGCATCCGCCCGATCAACCCGCTGGACGTCATGGACCTGCGCCTGCTGATGCGGCGCGAGGGTGCGCTGATTATCGATACCTGGACGGCGTAACCCATCCCCCTCCTGCGCGAACCCCTTGTGGGACCGGCTTTAGCCGGGAAGACGGCATTACCCGCGATGTAGATGCATCGGCTGTACTGGCCCTTTCCCGGGTAAAGCCGGTCCCACAAGCCGGCCCCACAGGGGATCTATCAACAGCGCACTATCAGGACGCCCCACCATGACCACCATCCGCGCCGCCGCCGTGCAGTTCAGCCCGGTGCTGTACTCGCGCCAGGCCACTGTCGACAAGCTGTGCCGCACCCTGCTGGAGCTGGGTCGCGAAGGGGTACAGTTCGCGGTATTCCCGGAAACCGTGGTGCCGTACTACCCCTATTTTTCCTTCGTCCAGCCGCCGTTTGCCATGGGCAAGCAGCATCTGTTGCTGCTGGAACAATCCGTTACCGTACCTTCCGACGTCACCCGGCAGATCGGCGAAGCCTGTCGCGAGGCGGGCATCGTCGCCAGCATCGGCGTCAACGAGCGCGACGGCGGGACTATCTATAACGCCCAGTTACTGTTCGATGCCGACGGCAGCCTGATTCAGCATCGACGCAAGATCACCCCGACCTACCATGAGCGCATGGTCTGGGGGCAGGGCGACGGTTCCGGCCTGCGTGCCGTGGACAGCGCGGTCGGGCGCATCGGTTCGCTGGCTTGCTGGGAGCACTACAACCCCCTGGCGCGCTATGCCCTGATGGCCGATGGCGAGCAGATCCATGTGGCGATGTTTCCCGGCTCTCTGGTCGGCGACATTTTTGCCGAACAGATCGAAGTCACCATCCGCCATCACGCTCTGGAAAGCGGCTGCTTCGTGGTCAACGCCACCGCCTGGCTGGATGCCGATCAGCAGGGCCGGATCATGCAGGACACTGGCTGCGAGCTGGGGCCGATTTCCGGTGGATGCTTTACCGCGATCATTTCCCCCGAAGGCAAGGTCCTCGGCGAACCCCTGCGCAGTGGCGAAGGGGTGGTGATTGCCGACCTCGATCTGGCTCTGATCGACAAACGCAAACGCATGATGGATTCGGTCGGCCACTACAGCCGCCCGGAACTGCTGAGCCTGTTGATCGACCGCACGCCCACCGCCCATGTGCATGAGCGCGCTGGCGCACTTCATCCAGTGAAGGAGGTTGATCATGCACAACAGTGAACTGCTCGCCGAGCTGCAATGCCACGGCCTGCGCTGGCCCGCGGCGCAGAACGGCCTGTCGCGCCAGGGTGGCGCCGGGCCTTCCGATCACAAGGCGCTGACCGTCGGCAGCCGTACTTCGATGATCCCGATCCTCAATCAGGCGTCCCAGGATTCGCCCTATCAGGCCAAACCCAGCGAAGACGGCAGCCATGCGCTGATTTTCCGCCAGGGCCAGCAGGTCGGCCAGGTGCAGATGCCCGGTGTACCGAAGTTCTATGGCCTGAGCACCGACGACGGCATTCCTTACTGGAAGATCGCCACGCTGCACAGCAGTGACGTGCTCGCGACTACCGTGTTGCAGCACTGCATCCGTTTCAATGATCGCGGTACTTCCTGCCAGTTCTGCGCCATCGGCCAGTCCCTGGCGGCGGGCAAGACCATCGCCCGCAAGCGCCCGCAGCAACTGGCAGAGGTGGCCAAGGCGGCGGTGGAACTGGATGGCGTCAAGCATATGGTAATGACCACCGGCACCCCGCAGACCCCGGACCGTGGCGCGGCGATTCTCTGCGAGTCGGCGGCGGCCGTGACCGCCGCCGTCGATCTGCCGATTCAGGCCCAGTGCGAGCCACCGGATGATGACCGCTGGTTCAGCCGACTGCGCGACAGCGGCGTGGTCTCCCTGGGCATGCACCTGGAAGCGGTCACCGACGAGGTGCGCCAACGCATCATGCCGGGCAAGGCCGAAGTGCCCCTGAGCCGTTATTTCGAGGCATTCGAGGCGGCGGTCGGGGTGTTTGGACGCGGTCAGGTCAGCACCTACATCCTCGCCGGGCTGGGCGACAGCGAAGCGGCCATCGTCGAGATGAGCGAGCGCCTCAGCGCCCTGGGTGTGTACCCCTTCGTCGTGCCGTTCGTGCCCATCGACGGCACGCCCCTGGCCCGTCACCCGAAACCTGACAGCGCCATGATGGCACGGCTGTATCCGCAGATCGGCGCCAGCCTGCGTCGGCATGGCCTGCACTCGGAGCAGATCAATGCCGGATGCGCCAAGTGCGGGGCCTGCTCGGCCCTGAAAAGCCACGAATAACTGCGGGAGTCACGCTCATGCCCAATCTGGCCTATGCCCTGGTCGACAGTACTTTCGAGCCGTTTCGCGCCGGTGAACTGGTGGTCAAGCCCGCCAGCGAGCCGTGGGAGAAGCAGGCCTATTACGCCCTGCGCCGGGCGGTGTTTTCCGACGAGCAACAACTGCTGCCCCAGGACAAGGACGGCCACGACTTCCAGGCCATTGCCATTGTCGCCCTGGCAGGTAACTGCGGCATGGCCGATCAAGTGGTCGGCGCCGTGCGCATCTATCAGCCGCAACCGGGGCTGTGGTTCGGCGGGCGCTTGTGCGTGGCTCAGGCCTATCGCCGGCACAGCATGATCGGCAAGGCGCTGGTTAACGAGGCGGTATCTCGGGCCAAGGAGCTGGGCTGCGAGGTGTTTCACGCCACGGTGCAGCAGGCCAACGAGGCGTATTTCCACAGTCTGCACTGGCGGACTCTGGAGCCCCTCGAGTTACTCGGTCAGCCCCATTGCCTGATGCAGGCGGACCTGGCGAGCTATCCGTTCATGCCGCGCCAGGTATCACTGGGCCCACTGAAGGGGGCTCGTCATGGCTGATTTCCTGCCTCTTGGCGAACTGCTGGCAGCCCTGCGAGATACTCCGGCGATGCGCTCCAAGCAGGCCATTCAACAACCGGCCACGGTATTGGCCGATCACTCGCGGCCTCTGACCCGTCAGCAGCTGTATGCCTTGCCCGGCGACGACACGGCAGCCATTGCCTGCGGTGAGCACTACCAGTTGCTGGCTATTGAAGGCATGTTGCCCGGTTTCGTCAGTGCGGCGCCGTGGTTCGCCGGCTGGTCGGCAGTGATGGCCAACGTCAGCGATATCACCGCCATGGGCGGCCGGGCGACGGCGGTGGTGAATGCCTACTGGCATCACGATGAAGGCGCTGCCGGGCAAATCCTCGCCGGAATCCAGGCGGCCTGCCGCGCCTACGGCTTGTTATTGGCGGGCGGCCATACCAGTCAGGCGGCGGGTAACCCGATGGCGCTGGCCGTAGCTATTACCGGTATTGCCAGTCGCTTGCTGTCGAGCCTGCATGTGATGCCGGGGCAGGTGATTGCCATGGCCGTGGATCTGGAAGGTGTCTGGCACACCGACAGCACGTACTGGAAAGCCTTCGAAGGCGTCCCTGCCGAACGCCTGCGCAGCAAGCTTGAGGTGCTGCCGCGCCTGGCCGAAGCCGGGTTGCTCAAGGCGGCCAAGGACATCAGCAACGCCGGGGTACTGGGCAGCCTGCTGATGCTGCTGGAAAGCACCGGTTGCGGCGCCGAAATCGATCTGGCGTGCCTGCCATGCCCGGCCGACGGCGACTTGCTGCGCTGGCTGCAAGTCTTCCCCAGCTACGGCTTCCTCATGACCCTCGACGCCGCCGACTGGGACAACGTCCAGGCCGCTTTTGCCTTCGAAGGCCTGCGTTGCCAACGCATCGGCCAGGTCACCGACAGCGGTGCGCTGAACGTGCGCGACGGCGTACAACACGACCAATTCTGGAACCTGCGCGAGCGGTCTTTCACCGGCTTCAGCTATGCGCAACTCGATCTTTCCTCCGTGCAACCACAGGAGCACTGATATGCCCGCAGTCAACTTCAAAATCCGCTGGCCCGACGGCAAGGAAACAGCCGGTTACTCGCCGTCCACGGTGATCTACGACCATCTTCAGGAAGGCGCCAGCTACCCGCTGGCGGATTTTCTCGAACGCATCGAAGGCGGCCTGAACAACGCGTCCGAGCGGGTCAAACAGGTCAAGGGCTTCTACTGCAGCTCGGCCATGGACACCCTCAACTCACTCAAGGGCCAGGCCTCGCGCCAGCAGGACGGGCCGGTGGCGGTGTTGAGCATGCGCACCGAAGGCGGCGGCCGGGTTACCGGGGCGGGGTGGAGTTCTTTCTAGCCCTAACACCATTTTGTTGGAGCGAGGCTTGCCCGCGAAGAGGTCGGTACATCCGGCCGATTTGTTGAAACTGAAACATTGCCTTCGCGGGCAAGCCTCGCTCCAACGGCTTGCGTACTCATCGCTATTGGAGACTCACCCATGCCACATCTCACCTCAGTCAAACCCCCGCACTACAGCGTGATCATCGTCGGCGGCGGCCAGGCCGGGTTGTCGGCCAGTTATTACCTGCAAGCCCAGGGCATCGACCATCTGCTGCTGGAAAAAAACAGCCTGACCCACGCCTGGCGGCATCAGCGCTGGGATGCCTTCAGTCTGGTCACGCCAAACTGGCAGTGTGCGCTGCCGGGTTATCGCTATGGCATCGAGCATCCGGGCACTGATCCCCATGGCTTCATGGTCAAGGATGAGATCAACGCTTACCTGGCCGGCTTCGTCGCCAAGGTCAATGCCCCGGCCCTGGAAGGGGTGACGGTGCGTCGTGTGGTACCGCGCAGTCATGGCGGTTACGACGTGCATACGTCCAAGGGTGAGTTCACGGCTGATCAGGTGATCGTCGCCTCGGGTGGTTATCACACGCCGATCATTCCGCGTCTGGCCGAGCGTCTGCCAGCGGATATCGCCCAGATTCATTCGGAGCAATACCGCAACCCGCAAAGCCTGCCCGAGGGCAATGTGCTGGTGGTGGGTTCGGGTCAGTCCGGTGCGCAGATCGCCGAAGACCTGCACCTGGCCGGACGCAAGGTGTTCCTGGCGGTGGGCGATGCACCGCGTTGCGCACGCTTTTACCGGGGGCGCGACGTGGTGGATTGGCTGGCCGAGATGGGCTACTACGATATCGGCGTTGATGCCCATCCATTGCGCGAAGGTGTGCGGGACAACACCAACCATTACGTCACCGGTCGCGATGGCGGGCGCGATATCGACCTGCGCCGGTTCGCCGCTGAAGGCATGGAGCTGTTCGGTCGCCTCGACGGCCTCGAAGGTTCGACCCTGCAGTTTTCCACCGACCTGGCCCGCAGCCTGGACAGCGCCGACGCCGTTTATAACCGCATCAACGGCTCCATCGACAAGTACATCGCCGAGCAGGGTATCGAGGCGCCGACAGGGGAGGTCTATATCCCGCGCTGGGCGCCGCAGCAGGAACGTGGCGAGCTGGACCTGAGCGCCGCCGGCATCACCAGCATCATCTGGTGCATCGGCTTCAGCCCGGATTTCACCTGGGTCGAGGCGCCGGTATTCAACGGTCGCGGCCATCCGGGCCACACGCGCGGCGTTACCGCCCAGCCGGGGTTGTATTTCCTTGGGCTGCCGTGGCTGTACACCTGGGGTTCGGGGCGTTTCTCCGGGATTGCCCGGGATGCCGAGTATCTGGTGAAGCGGATTGCCGAATCGATTTCGGGCGGCGACGAATTGCGCGTGGCCAGCCGCTAGACGCAGTCAATATGTGGGAGCGAGGCTTGCCCGCGAACGCTATTTATCAGCCGATGACGATGTGCCGAATGTACGGACCTCTTCGCGGGCAAGCCTCGCTCCCACAAATTCAGCAGGGCGTTTGCATTGTGGGAGCAGGCTTGCCTGCGAAGAGGCCGGTGAAGTCGACTCATCTTCCGCGGCGGTGAGTGAACCGACGAAAGTTCCTACTGGCACCTTGACGTCACTTTGTATCAGGAGAATACTTCACTTAGATTCATATAGATGACTATATAACTAAAACAGTGAAGCTCGACCATGAACCAGCTTTCCAGTGACGACCGTCTGCCGCTTTATCAACGCCTGCGTGACCAGTTGGCTGAGCAAATCGCCAATAACCGCTGGCGTCCGGGGGAGGCGATTCCTACCGAGGCTGCGCTTTCCAGTGAGTACTGCCTGTCCACCGGCACGGTGCGCAAGGCCATCGACATGCTGGTCGCCGAGAATATTCTCGAGCGCCAACAGGGCCGTGGCACTTTCATCCGCCGCCCGCAATTCCAGTCTTCTTTATTCCGTTTCTTCCGCTTCCAGACCGCTGCCGGTGAGCGTCGGGTGCCGGAGAGTCGCATTCTGTCCATCGAGCCGCTGCTGGCGCCGTCGGCTGTCAGTCATGCCCTGGGCCTGATGCCCGATGCTCCGGTGATTCGCATAGTGCGTCTGCGTCTGCTCGATGCCCAGCCGGTGCTGGCCGAGGAAATCTGGCTGCCGCGCGTGCAGTTCCAGGCGCTGCTGGAGACCGAACTGGATCGCCACGGCCCATTGCTCTACCCGATCTACGAAGAGCTCTGCGGCCAGGTCGTCGCCTACGCCGAAGAAACCCTTACCGCCGAAGCCGTCAGCGATGTGCATGCGCGTCTGCTGCAGATTCCGGCCAACAGCCCGGTGGTAGTGATCGAACGTCTGGCCCGCAATTACGCCGGTCATCCTCTGGAGTGGCGTCGCTCGCGCGGTCATGCCAGCCATTTCCGCTACAGCGTCGACATTCGCTGACGCCTTGCAACACTGCCCACACTTATAAGGACAACAATCATGTTCAGTTGGTATCGCCAAATCACCGCGCGCGAGCGCAAGACATTCTGGGCCTGCTTCGGCGGCTGGTCGCTGGATGCCCTGGAAGTACAAATGTTCGGTCTGGCGATTCCAGCACTGATTGCCGCCTTTGCCCTGAGCAAAGGTGACGCAGGCCTGATCAGCGGCGTGACCCTGGTGACCTCGGCCCTGGGTGGCTGGGTTGGCGGCACGCTGTCGGACCGCTACGGTCGCGTACGTACCCTGCAGTGGATGATCCTCTGGTTCTCAGTGTTCACGTTCCTGTCCGCCTTCGTCACCGGCTTCAATCAGTTGCTGATCGTCAAGGCGCTGCAGGGCTTTGGCATCGGCGGCGAGTGGGCGGCCGGTGCGGTGCTGATGGCCGAGACCATCCAGCCGAAATATCGCGGCAAGGTCATGGGTACGGTACAGAGCGCCTGGGCTGTGGGTTGGGGGCTGGCGGTGGGTGTGTTCACCCTGATCTATTCCTTTGTGCCGCAGGATATGGCCTGGCGCGTGATGTTCCTGGTCGGTCTGCTGCCGTCGCTGCTGATCATCTGGGTGCGCCGTAACGTCGAAGAGCCGGACAGCTTCCAGCGCCTGCAGAAAGAGAACGCCATCCCGCAGAGTTTCTTCAAGTCCCTGGCCGGTATTTTCCGCCCTGAACTGCTGCGCGTGACCCTGCTCGGCGGTTTGCTCGGCCTCGGCGCCCACGGCGGTTATCACGCGGTGATGACCTGGCTGCCGACCTTCCTCAAGACCGAGCGCAACCTGTCTGTGCTCAGCTCCGGCGGCTACCTGGCGGTGATTATCTTCGCCTTCTGGTGCGGTTGCGTGGCCAGCGGCCTGATGATCGATCGCATCGGTCGGCGCAAAAACATCCTGTTGTTCGCCCTGTGTTGCGTGACCACGGTGCAGTGCTATGTATTCCTGCCGCTGACCAACACACAGATGCTGTTTCTCGGCTTCCCGCTGGGCTTCTTCGCCGCAGGTATTCCGGCCAGCCTCGGTGCCTTTTTCAACGAGCTGTACCCCACCGACGTGCGCGGTGCCGGGGTCGGTTTCTGCTACAACTTCGGCCGCGTGCTGTCTTCGGTGTTCCCGTTCCTGGTCGGTCATATGAGCGAGTCCATGTCCCTGGGCTCGGCCATCGGCATCGACGCCGGGATTGCCTACGGTGTTGCCGTGCTGGCCGCGCTGTTGCTGCCGGAAACCCGTGGCCGCAGCCTGGAAACCAGTGTTCCGGCCACGGCCGAGACGCCCCAGACACAGCAGGCCTGATAGATCCCTTGTTGCGCGGCGTGCTCCTGCGCCGCGTCTTTCTACATAGACGAGTTCCATGCCCCATACCCGTACCGCGCCGATTCTCGGCATCGACAGCCACGCCCATGTCTTCAGTCGTGATCTGCAACTGACCAGCGCGCGCCGCTACACCCCCGACTATGACGCAACCCTGGCGCTGTATCTGGCCAATCTGGCGCGGCACGGCCTGAGCCATGGCGTACTGGTGCAGCCGAGTTTCCTCGGTACCGACAACAGTTACCTGCTGGCGGCGCTGGCCCAGGCCCCTGAGCAGCTGCGCGGGGTCGTGGTCGTCGCTCGGGATATCAGCCGGGCCGAGTTGCAGGCCATGGCCACTCAGGGCGTGACGGGCATCCGTCTGAATCTGATGGGCAAGCCATTGCCGGATTTCACCGAGCCCGAGTGGCAGGTGCTGTTCGGGCATATCGCCGAGCTGGACTGGCATATCGAACTGCATCGTCAGGTGGAAGACTTGCCGCAGCTGGTGCGTGCCTTGCTGCCGTTTGGCTGCAAGATCGTGGTCGATCATTTCGGCCGTCCGGATGCGCGTCTTGGGGTGAATCAGGCCGGTTTTATCGAGCTGCTCGACCTGGGCACCACCGGGCAGTTGTGGATGAAGGTCTCGGCGATTTACCGGTTGGCCGGGGATACCCGGCAGAACCTCGAATTCGCCTGCTCGGTACTGCCACTGCTGGAACAGAGCCTCGGCCCACAGCGTCTGGTCTGGGGCAGTGACTGGCCGCATACCCAGCATGAACAGGCTGTCGGCTATGGTACGGTGATGGAGCAGTTGCGGGCCCTGGGCTGTTCAGAGAGTTTGCGCCAGGCGATGCTGATTGATTCGCCTGCGCAGTTGTTTAGCTTTTGACGCTGCTGACCCGTGGGAGCGAGGCATTTCGGACTGCCGCACCGCCGCGAAGAGCTCGGTACATACGGGACATCTTCTGCGGCTGAACAATTGCCTTCGCGGGCAAGCCTCGCTCCCACAGAGTCAGGCTTTCCAACCCCCACCAACGCCACCAGTTTGGTTTTTGATGTGGATCGGCGCCTTTTCAAATAGACGCCGCTCTCATCAAACACAACGCAATTTACTGAATTGGAATGCCTTCGCAAGCAAGCTTGCTCCCACAGGGTGTTTGCTGCGCGACAGCGCGATGCCAGGGACGTCGTGACAACTCCCACAGATTCAGGCTTTCCAACCCCCACCCAATGCCACCAGCAAACCGACACTGGCCTGCAGCTGGCTGCTCTGCACCACCTGCAAACGCCGCTGGGCTTCCAGTGCGGTGGTCTGGGCGGTGACGACGTCCAGGTAATTCAGCGCGCCGGCCTGGTAGCTGCTCATAGCGATCTGTTCGGCATGCTGGGCGGCGTCGACGGCGGCCTGCTGGTCCTGGGCTTCGCGTTGCAGGTCGCGTAGCTGGCCCAGATTGTCTTCCACTTCGCGCACGGCCTTGAGCACCTGGCCGTGGTAGCGGGCGGCGGCCTCCTCGAATTCAGCCCTGGCCTGACGATCAGCGGCACTGCGGCGGCCGCCGTCGAACAGTGGCAGGCTGACCACCGGCCCCACGGCCCAGAAGCGGTTGGCGGCGGTGAGCAGGTTGCCTGCGCCCTGGGTCTGGCCGCCCAGCAGGCCGCTAAGGCTGAAGTCGGGATACCAGGCCGCCCGCGCGACACCGATCCCGGCATTGGCGGCGAATACCCGGCGTTCGGCGGCGGCGATATCGGGACGCTGTTGCAGCAGGCTGCCGGGCAGGGCGGCGGGAATCGTCGGCAAGGCCAAGGGCCGGGTATCGACGGCGAGGCTGAAGGCGCTGGGCAGGGCCCCCACCAGTTCGGCAATCGCATGTTCGCCCAAATTGCGCTGGGCCTGGATGTCGTCGAGTTGCGCCTGGGCCTGGGCCAGTTGGCTTTGGGCCCGGGTCAGGTCCAGTTCTGAGGCGATCTTGCCCTGATAGCGATCGCGGGTCAGTTGCAGGGCTTGCTGATAGTCGCCCAGAGAGTCGGTGAGGATCTTGGCCTGAGCATCCAGGCCGCGCACCTGCACATACAGGCTGGCCAACTGACGTTGCAGGCTCAGGCGCGCCACTGCCAGATCATCACCGGACGCCTGGGCCTGGGCGTCGCCCGCCGCCACCTGATTGCGAATCCGGCCCCACAGGTCCAGATCGAAACTCAGACCCAGGCTCAGGGTGTCGCTGTTATAGACCGACGGCTGGGTGTCGCCGCGTAACGGCCGGTTATCCGACTGGCGCTGGCGCAGCGGCTGAAGAGAGGCGCCCAGTTGCGGGAACAGGCCGCCGTGCAACTGGCTGGCATAGGCCTGGGCGGCGTCATAGTGGGCCAGTGCCGCCGCAAGGTCAGGGTTGGCCTTGAGCAACTGTTGTTGCAGGTCGTTCAGTTGCGAGTCGTGGTACAGCTGCCACCACTGATCAGGTACGCGGTCGGTGACCTGGGCGCTATGCCAGGGGCCGATCTGGCTCTCCTTGAACTGCGCAGGCAGGGCCACCTCGGGTTTCTGGTAGGTCGGTGCCAGGGAGCAGCCTTGCAGGGCCAGGGCGATCAGCAACGCCAGTGCATCAAGCCTTGGGCGCATGGGCACCTCCGGCGTCGGCCAGTTGCACCGGGTCGTTCTCACGCAGGGCGTCCGGCGGGTTATCCACCACCCGATCATTCGGCGCCAGGCCCTGATCGATTACCAGGCGGTCGCCCAGGTCCATGCCGATATGGATGGTGCGCATATGTACATGCTGTTGCCCGTCGAGCACTGCGACCTGAGTACCGGCGGCGCGGAAAATCAGGGCGCTGGCCGGGATGCTTACCCCATTGGGTGAGGCGCTGACCTTGAGGGTGGCCTCGGCGTAGTCGCCGGGGAGCAGGGCGCCGTCGGGGTTGTCGGCAACGAACTGGGCCAGCAGGGTGCCGGAGCGCGGATCCACGGCCGTTGAATCGCCGAGCAGGCGCGCGCTGAACTGCTGGTTGGGATGCTCGGGCACGGTCAACTGCACTTGCATGCCGGGGGTGATGATGCTGGCGTAGTTCTGCGGCACTGGCACGTACAGGCGCACACGACGGGTATCGGCGATGCTGAACAGGGGTGTGCCGCCGCCGTCGTCGGCCTTGATCAACTGACCGATATCGGTATTGCGCGCGGTGATGGTCCCGGCGAACGGTGCGCGGATGGTCTTGTAGGCTTCCAGATCCGTCAGCCGTGCATAGTCGGCGGCGGCCGCCTGCATATCGGCCTTGGCTGCCGCAGCATTGGCCAGTTTCTCGTCGACTTCCTGCTGTGATACCGAATGGTTGGCCAACAGGTTCTGCCAGCGTTCGGCGGTGGTGGCGGCCAGTTTTGCGGTAGCGGTCTGCTGCGCCAGATGGGCGCGGGTCTGGGCCAGTTGCTGATCCAGTTCGGGGCTGTCGATGGTCGCCAGGACCTGTCCGGCGCTGACCTGGCTGCCGATATCGCTGCTCCAGTCTTTCAGGTAGCCGCTGACCCGGGCATTGATCGGTGCCTTGCTCCACGCCTCCAGGTGCGCGGGCAGTTGCAGGGTGTTGCCCTGGGCGTTGTGGGACGGCTGGAACACGTTGACCACCGGCAGGGCCTGGGTCTCGGTCCAGGCGGTAACCGACTGCTCATGGCGGGTGCGCGCGGCCAGACCGTTGGCCACCAGCAGGGCGGCCAGGGTCAGGCCGCCAATGCCGACCAGCATCAGGCGTTTGTGTGAAGGGGCGTGTTCAGACGACATGGGGTGTTTCTCCAACAACGGCACGAGAAGGTGAGCGGCGGTGCACCAGGCTGAAAACCACGGGCACGAACAGCAGGGTGGCGGTGGTGGCGAGGATCAGGCCGCCGATGACGGCACGGCCCAGGGGGGCGTTCTGCTCTTGGGACAGGGCCAGGGGCAGCATGCCGAGGATCATCGCCAGGGCGGTCATGCACACCGGGCGGAAACGCGTATAACCGGCCTCCATGGCGGCCTTGAGGGCATCGCCATGTTCGGCCAGGCGCTCGCGGCAGAAGCTCACCACCAGAATCGAGTTGGCCGTGGCGACGCCCATGCACAGGATCGCCCCGGTCAGGGCCGGCACCGACAGCGAGGTATTACTGAGGAACAGCATCCACACGATCCCGGCCAGAGCGGCGGGCAGGGCGGTGATGATCACGAACGGGTCGAGCCAGGACTGGAAGTTGACCACGATCAGCAGGTAGATCAGTACTACCGCGCCGAGTAGGCCGAAACTCAGGCCGCTGAAGGCTTCATGCAGGGCGTCGATCTGGCCATGCAGGGTGATGGTCGCGCCTTTCGGGCGCAGGGCTGCGGCGCCGTCGATGACCTTCTGCACGTCCTTGGCCACGCCGCCGAGGTCACGGCCCTGGACGTTGGCGAACAGGTCGAGGGTCGGCTGGATATTGTAGTGAGTGACGACCGCCGCGCTGTCCACGCGCTGGATGGTCGCCAGGCCGCCGAGGATCTGCGACTGACCGTCGGCACCGGTAATGGGCAGCGCTTCCAGGGTCGGCAGGTTGTCCATGCGGTATTGCGGGGTGGCGGCGACGATGGAGTAGGACACGCCGTTTTTCGGGTTCAGCCAGTAGGTCGGCGCCACTTGTGAGGTCCCGGCCAGGGATGCGCCGAGGCTGGTAGTGACGTCGTGCTCGGTGATGCCCAGTTGCTTGGCGCGCAGACGGTCGACATTCACTTGCAGCGATGGGTAGCCGGTGGACTGCTGGATGCGCAGATCGGCGATGCCGGGCACATGTTGCAGGCGTCGTTGCAGCTCCAGGGCATAGGCGCGGTTGGCCTCGCCGTCGGGGCCGGAGACTTTCACGTCCAGGGGCGCCGGGTTGCCGAAGTTGAGGATCTGGCTGCTGATATCGGCGGGCAGGAAGGCGAAGTGGCTGCCGGGGAAACTGTGCGGCAGGGCTTCGCGCAGGCGCTTGACGTAATCGGCGGTGGGCGCATGCTCGGCTTTGAGGGTGACCTGAATATCGCCGTCCTGGGGGCCGATGGTGCCGCTGCTGCTATAGGCCATATCGATGCCGCTCAAGGGGATGCCGATATTGTCGATCACCGTGTCCAGTTCGTTGGCGGGGATGATCTCGCGGATGCGTTGCTCGATGCGGTCGAAGGCGGCGGCGCTTTCTTCGATACGCGTGCCCAGGGGCAGGCGCACATGCAGGGCCAGGGCGCCGGCATCGGTGGCCGGGAAGAAATCCTGGCCCAGGCTTGGCAGCAAGGCGAAGCTGGCCAGCACGCAGGTGAGAAAACCGATCAGGAAGCGCTTGTAGTACTTCAAGGCCAGGCCCAGCAGACCGTAATAAACGTCCCGCACCGCCGAGAAACCGTGCTCGAAACCCTGTTGGATGCGCAAGGCACTGCGCAGCAGGGCATTGCGCGGCGGCGCATGCTGGTCGCCTTCGTGATGATTGATCACTGCGTCTTCCGGGTGATGCCCGGCGCCCTGTTCCAGCACATGGGGCTTGAGCAGGAACATCGCCAGGGTCGGCACCAGGGTGCGCGACAGCAGGAACGAACTGGCCATGGCGAAGATCACCGCCAGGGCCATGGGCCGGAACAGATACCCGGCGATGCCCTGCAACATGAACATCGGCACGAAGACGATGCAGATACACAGCAGCGAGACAAAGGCCGGACCAACGATCTGCCGGGCACCATCGAGGATCGCGTCCTTGACTGCCTTGCCTTGCTCCAGGTGCCAGTTGATGTTCTCGATGGTCACCGTGGCGTCATCCACCAGAATGCCCACGGCCAGGGCCAGACCGCCGAGGGTCATGACGTTGAGGGTCTGGCCGCTGAGGGCGAGCAGGGCGATAGCCGAGAGTACTGCCAGGGGAATCGACGCGGCGATGATCAGGGTCGAGCGCCAGCTGCCGAGGAACAGCAGGATCATCAGGCTGGTCAGCAGGGCGGCGATAATGCCCTCGCGGGCGACACTGCCCACCGACTCCTTGACGAATACCGAAGCATCGCCCAGCAGCGAGGTTTTCATTTCCGGCGGCAGGGTCTCGTTGATCAGCGGCAGCATGTTGCGCACGCCGTCGACGATGGACAGGGTCGAGATATTGCCGTTCTTCAGCGCTGGCATCAGTACTGCGCGGCGGCCATCGACCCGCACCACGTTGGTCTGCGGCGGCGAGCCGTCGCGCACATGGGCCACCTGGCCGATGGTGATCAGGGCGCCATCGACGGTCTTGATCGGCAACTGGTTGAGTTCATCAATGGCCTTGGGGCTGTTATTGAGCAGCACGGTGTATTCGTCGCTGCCCATCTTCGCCGTACCCACCGGAATGATCTGGTTCTGGGCGGCCAGGGCGTTGCCGACGTCCTGGGCGGACAAGCCCTTGGCGGCCAGGGCCTGATGGTCCAGGTCCAGGGTGATCTGCCGTTGCCGACCACCCATGGGCGTGGGCAGGGCGATGCCGGGCACGGCGGTCAGGGGCAGGCGCACATTGTTTTGCACCAGGTCACGAATCCGCGCTTCCGACAGGGTCGGGCTGGAAAAGGCCATTTGCAGGATCGGCACAGTGGAAGCGCTGTAGTTGAGGATCAGCGGTGGCGTGATGCCGGGTGGCATCTGCTTGAGCACGGTCTGCGACACTGCGGTGACCTGGGCATTGGCGGTGCGGATATCCACGCCCGGCTGGAAGAAGATCTTGACGATGCCCATGCCGGGTAGCGATTGCGATTCGATGTGCTCAATGTCGTTGACCGTGGTGCTCAGGGAGCGCTCGTAGGTGTAGATCACCCGCCCGGCCATGGCGTCGGGAGACAGCCCGTTGTACTGCCAGACCACGGCTATCACCGGAATGCCGATATCGGGGAATACATCAGTGGGGGTTTTCAGGGCCGCCAACGGCCCGACGATACAGATGAAAATCGCCAACACGATAAACGTGTAGGGCTTGAGCAGTGCAGTCTTTACCAGCCCGAGCATGCCAGGAACCTCCGCTTTGGAATCACGGCAGTCTTGGTGTGCGGACTTAACAGGCGGCTTTCATACGGATGAACAAAGATTTACCCGAGCCAGCAAGGAGCTTTCATCGGGTATTCATTTGAGCTTCATCCACCCCCTCGCCAAGCTGGCCCCATCGCAAGCCCTGACACATAAGGGAACAGCATTTTCCACTGCCGAGGTTATTCACCATGTCGTCCAAATCACTGCTGTTGCTGCCCATGCTGGGTCTGGTGGGGCTGCTGTCGGCCTGCGCGGGACCCATGCCCAAGCCCGATCCCGACGAAGCCTGGATCGGCTTGAAGGAAGAGCCGTCAGCAGTGCTGATGGCCGAAAACCTGGATGGCAAACGCCTCAATGACGGCCGCTACTTCGACGTCACCCCCGGCGCCCACCGCCTGGACCTGAGCCTGATCATTGAGCCCGACGGCGATAACAATCAGGAGCGCTGCACCGCCCATATCAACTTCAACCAGTTCAAGGCCGGCAGCCGCTACAAAGTGGTCGAGAGCAGCCTGGGTGAGGATTACAGCGCTGTACTGGAAGACGCCAGCGGCAAGCAACTGGGCCGCAGCCATGACTTCGACTGCATGCCTGGCTGAGTAAAGAACGCTCCCTTCGACGGTCTTCGTTGAGCCCATGGCTGCTGCCATGGGCTTTTTTTTTCCTGCTCTATCGCCTGACAAACACGAGACTGTGGGACCGGCTTTAGCCGGGAAGAGGCAGGTATGGACGATGCATCCCTATTGCCAGTGGTATCGCCTTCCCGGCTGAAGCCGGTCCCACAGGTACCCGGGACGACGGCTTTGTGGTCCCGTAGAGGCAAATGGAGCCGTTGAATTGTATCCTGTGACCGTTGAGATGACCTAACCCAGATCCGTCATCTGTCGGCATTCCAGTACCAGGCTCGCGCCGCCCGAAGGGCTGTTGCCGATCTGCAGGCGAAAGCCATGCAGATTGACGATGGCGGCGACAATGGACAGGCCCAGGCCGAAGCCGCTGGACTGGTTGCCGCTCTCGCTGCGATAGAAGCGCTTGAACACTGCCTCGCGTTCGGCCTGGGGGATGCCCGGGCCGGAGTCGCGGACCTCGATCACGGTGCTGTCGAGTTCGGCGCGGGCTATCACCAGTACGCTGCCGCCGGCCGGGGTGAACTTGATCGAGTTGCTCATCAGGTTGGCCAGGGCCTCGAACAGCAGAGCGCGGTCGCCGGTCACCGGTGGCAGGTTGTTGGCGATTTCGACATGCAGGGATACGTGACCTTCTTCGGCCAGAGGCAGGTAGAAGTCGTACAGCTCCAGCAACAGGGGTTTGGGATCGAGTTCGACGAAGGCCGAGCGACGCTGATGATCCTCAAGCTCGGAGATGCGCAGAAGGCCGCGGAAGCGCGCCATCAGGGTGTCGGCGTCGGCAATGACCTGGGCCATCTGCTCGCCCTGGGTCGAGTCTTCAGGGGATTGCTGCTGGATGCGATAGAGCTGGGCGCGCAGGCGGGTCAGGGGCGTGCGCAGGTCGTGGGCGATATTGTCGCAGACGCCCTTGACCTCGTTCATCAGCTTCTCGATACGGTCGAGCATGGCATTAACGATCACCGCCAGCATGTCCAGTTCGTCACGGCTGTTGGACACCGGCAGGCGCCGGGCCAGATCACCGGCGATGATCGCCTCGGCGCTGGCCTGGATGCCGCGAATGCGCTGCAACGGCCGACGCCGCAACAGATGCCAGCCTGCCACGCCGGGAATGATCGTCAGGGAGATCCCCCAGAACAGCGCGTGCAGGATCAGCGTAGCCACCGCGAACAGCGAACCGTTGTCCCGTACCAACACCAGCCAGCGGCCGTCACGGGTCTGCATGGCGACAGCATCGCAGCTGTCCCTGGGCAGGTCGGGGTCGTTGGAGTCGGTGCAGTTCTTCAGCTCGTGGATCTGCCCATCCAGCGGCAGATGCCGGGGAATGCGGTGGATCGGCCCGTTGATCGGCAGCTTGTCCATGTCGAACAGGCCATAGGCGTCCACGGTGCGGATGTCGTAGGTCACGCTGGTGGTCAGGGCCTCGACCAGTTGTTCGCCTTCGAAGCGGGAAAACAACTGCTGGCGCTGCATCAGCGAGTGGCGCGCCAGATTATCCAGATAACTGGTGACTTCCCAGTACAGGAAGCCCAGCAGAATGCCGCTCCAGGCGACGAACAGAAAACTGTACAAGGCCAGCAGACGACTGCTGGAAGAGCGCCAACCGTTAGACGGGTTCGGCAATGACATAACCGGAGCCTCGCACGGTTCGGATCAGCGGGGTCATGCCGGGCGGGTCGATCTTTTTGCGCAGACGACCGATATGCACATCGATCAGGTTGGTGCCGGGGTCGAAGTGATAGCCCCAGACTTCCTCGAAAATCATCATGCGGGTGATGATCTGGCCGCTGTTGCGCATCAGGAATTCCAGCAGTTTGTACTCGGTGGGCAACAGCGACAGCGGCTGCTCGCCACGGCTGGCCTCTCGGCTGATCAGATTCAGCTCCAGGTCGGCGACGCGCAGCACGGTTTCGGCAGCGGTCACCGGGTTGCGGCGGCGCAGCAGCACTTCGACCCGGGCGGCCATCTCGTCGGAGGCAAAGGGTTTGGACAGATAGTCGTCGCCACCGGCGCGCAGGCCGCGCACCCGCTCGTCGACATCGGACAGGGCGCTGATCATCAGGATTGGCGTGGAAATACCCAGGGCGCGGATAGTGGTGACTATGGCCAGGCCATCGACTTCCGGCAACATGCGGTCCAGGGTGATCAGGTCGTAGTCGCCGCTGACCGCCCGCACCAGGCCTTCGCGGCCGTTGTCGACCCAGTCCACGTCCAGGCCGTGGCTGCTGAGTTCGGCAACAATTTCATTTGCGGTGACGGCATCGTCTTCGATTGTCAGAATTCGAGTCATGTGGCCTGTCGCTATCAATTAAAGGCTGAAGGCTGCATTTTGCCCCTAAAAACGCAGGGGCTTTCTAAATAAAAATTTAAGTCTTGTCGCTGGAGGCAGCCTCTTCAGCCAAACGCCGCTGGCGCAAGGCTTGCTGGCGTTGCTCTTCGCGTGTTGTACGGTCGCGCTCACTGCGGATCTGGGCGTGACTGATCAGGGCGAAGATAAAACTGCCGCCGATGATGTTACCGGCCAGGGTCGGTCCGGCGAAAATAGTGATGAAGTCCTTCCACGGTAGCTCACCGGCGAATACCAGGTAGGAAACTTCCGCAGAACCGACGACGATATGGGTGAAATCGCCCAGGGCCATCAGGTAAGTGATCAGCACGATGATCCAGATCTTGCCGCCTTCCATCGACGCAATCATCCACACCATGGTCGCGATCATCCAGCCGGAGACGATGCCCTTGGCGAACATCTGGCCGACGCCGTTCTCCATGACCTTGCGGCCGATCTCGAGAAAGGCGGCGTCGGTCTTGCTGTCGAAGATCGGCAAATGCAGCATCACATAGGCCACCAACAAGGTGCCCATCAGATTGCCCACCAGTACTACGCTCCACAGCCTGAGCAGCCGGCCGAAGTTTTTGATGGTCGGTTTGGTCATGACTGGCAGTACGGCGGTCAGGGTGTTCTCGGTGAACAACTGCTGCCGCGCCAGGATCACCGCGAGAAAGCCCGCGCAATAGCCGAGGCTGGCAATCACCTTGCTGGCTTCGCCGTCCGGCAGTCGCGCGTTGAACAGCCCCATGCCCATCAGTGACAGGCCCATGGTCAATCCGGCGGCCAGGGCCGACCAGAACAACGCCGCGACACTGCGCTCCAGCTCCTGATCGCCCTGGGCACGAATGGTTTCGTGCAGCACGGCAGCGCGGGGCGGCTGGTTCTTGTCGATTTCGCGTTCTTCTTCAGCAGACAGACCTGGGGTCTTGCCGTCGTTTTCGGTGGTCATGGGGACTTCCTTGACGTGGTGAGCGGGGAGGCGTGGCTTTGAGACACAATCGCTCGCCCGTCGTTCGCCGAGGGTTTTTCATACGCAGAAAATCAGGATGTCACCTGTTGGAGCAAGGCTTGCCCGCGAACCGGGCAACCCGGTGTGTCAGACATACCCAGTCAAGCCATTCGCGGGCAAGCCTCGCTTCAACAAGGTTGCACCCAGCCGGCTATCAGGCAAACACGCGAATCGGCTTGCCGGCATGCCAGGCCTGGATATCTTCGATGATCTGGCTGTAGAACATGTGGTAGTTGTTCTGCGTCACGTAGCCGACATGGGGCGTGGCCAGCACGTTATCGAGGCTGCGGTACGGATGGTCGGCAGGCAGTGGCTCGATATCGAAGACATCCAGGGCCGCACCGGCAATGCGCTTGTGGCGCAGGCTGTCGATCAACGCTGCCTCATCGACGACCGGGCCGCGGGAGGAGTTGATCAGGTAAGCCGAAGGCTTCATCCAGCCCAACGCTTGCGCGTCCACAAGGCCGCGGCTGCGGTCGCTGAGGACCAGGTGTACGGAGAGAATGTCGGACTGCTCGAACAGTTCCTGCTTGCTGACCCGGGTCACGCCGACTTCGGCCGCCGCTTCTGCGGTAAGGTTCTGGCTCCAGGCAATGACTTTCATGCCGAACGCCTGGCCGTAGCGGGCGATCCATTTGCCGATGCTGCCCAGGCCGAGAATGCCGAGGGTCTTGCCGTGCAGGTCGCTGCCAATGCCGATCTGCCAGTTGCCCGCGCGCAGGGAGTTGGCCTCGCTGACCAGATTACGGGTGATGCCCATGATCAGTGCCCAGGTCAGCTCGGGAGCGGCGTGCTTGTAGCTTTCCGTGCCGCAGACTTCGATGCCGTGGCGGCGGGCTGCGGCGACGTCGATGGCGGCGTTGCGCATACCGCCGGTGACCAGCAGCTTGAGGTTCGGCAGTTGCGAAAGCAGCGCTTCGTTGAAGGGCGTGCGTTCGCGCATGATGCAGATCACGTCGAACAAGGCCAGGCGCTCGACCATGGTCGCGGTGTCGGCAGGGTATTCATGGAGAAAGCTGACTTCACCGACGCTGTCGAGGACTGACCAGTCCAGTACGCCGCTGGCGATGGATTGCCAGTCATCGAGCACGGCAATTCGCAGAAGGGCAGGTTGCGTCATTTCGATTGTGCCTCGCTAAAGCCAAGGATTGGAGTTATTGGATGGGCGTTATAGCAGCTTTTTCAGGAGGTCGGCCATGCTCTGATGTGGGACCGGCTTTAGCCGGGAAGGCGGCAGGTGTTGCGGCGCTAGACCTGAGGTTAAGGCGATTGTGTCTTCCCGGCTAAAGCCGGTCCCACTGCTTCGTCAATCAGCCAAACAGGCCCGCCGCAATATTGATCGAAAAACCCAGGATTGCGGTATTGAACAGAAACCCGATCAGCGACTGCGCCAGCACTACCTTGCGCAAAATCCGGGTCGCAACACCGACGTCGGACGTCTGCACGGCAACGCTCAAGGTGAAGGAGAAGTACAGGAAGTCCCAGTAATCCGGATTGCGCTCACCATCGGCAAAGCGCAGGGCCGGTTCCTTGCCTGGCCAGGTGTAATAGAGCCGCGCGTAATGCAGGCTGAACACCACCCCGATCAACAGCCATGAACCGATGATGGTCAGGCCGGTAAAGCCATAGCGCAGGGCTTTCTCGTTATTGGCCAGGCCCTGGCTGCCGGTCAGCTCCAGGATAATCGCAGCGAGGCTGGCCAGGGCGGCGATACAGACGGTGACCAGTACCAGCCCGGCGTTCTCGTCTTCGACCATGGAGATGCGTCGGGCGTCGTCGGCATTGGTGCGGAAGGTGCGGATCATGATCAGGATCAGATACAGCCAGACGCCGATATTCCAGCCGATCAGACAATGGCTGATCAGGCTCAGGGACGGTGCAACATAGATCGAGGCAGCGCCGCAGGCCAGACCGATCAGGGCGGCGATGGTCAGGCGTGGGTGGGTTTGGGAGAGCGCGGACATGGGCAGGCATCGCAGGGGAAGATGGGGCGAACCTTAGCATGCCGTCAATAGAAAAACGGCACGCAAGGGGGTTGCGTGCCGGGCGCCAGGGGTGGCAAGTGTCATATATCGCTGTTGTGGGAGCCGCCTTGGTGGCGAACGAGTGCGAAGCGCTCGCAGCAGCGTCATTGACTGATCTACTGCTATCGCCAGCAAGCCGGCTCCCACAAGAGAGGCGTCAAAACAGTGAGGCTCAACGCACCAGGCAAGGCTGCTTGTTGTTGAACTTCCAGTCCGGGATCAGGAACTGCATGGCGACGCTGTCGTCACGGGCGCCCAGGCCCATGCCTTTGTACAGTTCGTGAGCCTTGGCCACCTGATCCATATCCAGCTCGATACCCAGGCCAGCCTTCTTCGGCACCTGCACGCAGCCGCCGACGATCTGCAGCGGGGCCTTGGTCAGGCGCTGGCCGTCCTGCCAGATCCAGTGGGTGTCGATGGCGGTGATGTCGCCCGGTGCGGCGGCGGCAACGTGGGTGAACATGGCCAGGGAAATGTCGAAGTGGTTGTTGGAATGGGAACCCCAGGTCAGGCCCCATTCGTTGCACATCTGTGCGACGCGCACCGAACCCTGCATGGTCCAGAAGTGCGGGTCGGCCAAGGGGATATCCACTGATTGCAGCTGGATCGCATGGCCCATTTCGCGCCAATCGGTGGCGATCATATTGGTCGCGGTCTTCAGGCCCGTGGCCCGGCGGAACTCGGCCATGACTTCACGCCCCGAGTAACCGTTCTCGGCACCGCAAGGGTCCTCTGCATAAGCCAGTACGTGATGCTGATCGCGGCACAGGCGAATGGCCTCTTTCAGCGACCAGGCGCCGTTGGGGTCCAGGGTGATGCGGGCATCGGGGAAGCGCTCGGCCAGGGCGGTGACCGCTTCGATTTCCGCATCGCCGCTGAGCACGCCACCCTTGAGCTTGAAGTCCTGGAAACCGTATTGGGCATAGGCTGCTTCGGCCAGGCGCACCACGGCTTGCGGGGTCAGTGCTTCTTCGTGACGTACGCGGAACCAGTCGTTATCGGCGTCCGCTTCGGTGCGATAGGCCAGATTGGTTTTCTTCTGATCGCCGACGTAGAACAGGTAGCCGAGCATCTTCACTTCATCACGCTGCTGGCCTTCGCCGAGCAGGGCGGCAACCGGCACGTCCAGATGCTGGCCAAGCAAGTCGAGCAGGGCCGCTTCCAGGGCGGTGACAGCGTGAATGGTGATGCGCAGGTCGAAGGTTTGCAGGCCGCGACCACCGGCATCACGCTCGGCAAAGGCCTGGCGCACGCTGTTGAGGATCTTCTGGTAGTTGCCCAGCGTCTGGCCGACCAGCAGCGGGCGGGCATCTTCCAGAGTCTGGCGAATCCGCTCGCCGCCCGGCACTTCGCCGACTCCGGTGTTGCCGGCGTTGTCCTTGATGATCACGATATTGCGGGTGAAGTAGGGGCCGTGGGCACCGCTGAGGTTGAGCAGCATGTCGTCATGGCCGGCCACCGGCACCACTTGCAGGCTGGTAATGACCGGGGCTTTGCTGATCTGGGTATTGAGCGTGTTCATAACGGAATCCTGTAAAAACGAGTCGCGTTGAATAGAGGTTCAGGAGTGGCTGGTGGCCGGTTTGATCACCGGGGCCGGCGCCGGGCTGCCCTTGGGCACGTTGCGCGCGGCGAAGACCAGGATCGCGGCGATGATCGACGTCGCCGTCAGACCATATAGGCCGCCCTGGATCGAGCCGGTGTGCTGCTCCAGAAAGCCGAAGGTGGCCGGGGAGACGAAGCCGCCCAGGTTGCCCACCGAGTTGATCAGGGCAATGACTCCGGCGGCGATCCGTGCATCCAGGTACGCCTGGGGAATCGGCCAAAACAGTGACGAGGCCGACTTGAAGCCCAGCGCCGCGAAGCAAATGGCGACGAAGGCGAAGATCGGGCTGCCGATGGTGGACATGAACATCCCGGCGGCGGCGATCAACAGTGCTGTGGCGACCCAGGCTTGCTGGTTTTTCCATTTCGCCGAGAACGAGGCGAAGGCGTACATACCGATAATCGACAGCAGCCACGGGATCGAGTTGAACAGGCCGACCTGCATTTCGCTGAGGTCGCCCATTTTCTTGATGATGCTCGGCAGCCAGAAGGTCGCCGCGTAAATGGTCAGCTGGATACAGAAGTAAAGCACGCAGAACAGCAGGATTTGCTTGTCCTTGAGCAGTGCGAACATCGACGGCTTGACCGGGGTGGCGGCTTCGCGGGCTTTCTGCTCGTCATCGATGGCGGTGGTCAGGGCCAGTTGTTCTTCCTGGCTCAGCCACTTGGCATCGGCCGGGCGCGAGTCGAGCCAGAACCAGACGAACACGCAAAGCCCTACCGAAAACAGCCCTTCGATCAGGTACATCCACTGCCAGCCCTTAAGGCCCAGGCCGTTGATTTGCAGGAGCAGCCCGGACAGCGGGCCGGAGATCAGCGAGGCAAGAGCCGAGCCGCTGAGGAAGATCGCCACGGCTTTGCCGCGTTCGACGCCGGGCAGCCAGCGGGTGAAGTAGTAGATCACGCCGGGGAAGAAGCCGGCTTCGGCGATACCCAGCAGGAAGCGCAGGATATAGAAGTGGGTTTCCGTCTGGATAAAGGCCATGCCGGCGGCGACCAGGCCCCAGGTGAACATGATGCGAGTCAGCCACAGGCGGGCGCCGACTTTCTGCATGAGGATATTGGAGGGGACTTCGAACAGCGCGTAACTGAGGAAGAACAGCCCGGCACCGAAGCCGTAGGCGGCTGCACCGATACCCAGGTCATGCTCCATGTGCGAACGCACGAAGCCGATGTTCACCCGGTCGATGTAGTTGACGATAAACATGATTACGAACAGCGGCAGGATATGGCGCTTGACCTTGGAAACGGCGGATTTCAGCACCGAATCGTCAGCAGCGTTCATCCCGGGATTGGATGTCTTCATTGTGATGTCCCACTCGTTATTTTTATGCGGGGCGGGGCATGAGGCCCCTGGTGTTGTTCGTCATCATACAAGTAAAAAAAACCGGCGCAAGAGGCGATCAATGTTCTTTTGCGACTTGAAACTGTTTTTTGAAAATGGTGATTTTTTCGTGATTTAAGCGTTATTTGTGGTTTTTAGTCGATTTTTCGCTGATTTTGATGAGCTGAAAGCTGTAAATAAATATTTCATCGAGGTTTTTAAAATGAAGAGATATCCTTTTTATGGATCAGCGGTGATCCCGATTCAGGCTGATTTCAGCTACTTGTTATACAAGTTCAACAAGTACTGAGGCTGACTCGTCATACAAGGCCGATGCTATGATCGCGTGATTCGCAGCCGGATCCGCAGCCATGCCCGACCCCGTTCCAAGCCCCGCCAGACGTCGCCCGCATAACCTGGCCACCGACCTGGTCGCTGACCTCAGCCAGCGCATCGCGTCGGGCAGGCTGGCGGCCGGGCAGAAGTTACCTTCGGAAAACCAGATCGTCCGCGAGCATGGCGTCAGCCGCACCGTGGTGCGGGAGGCCATCTCTAAATTGCAGGCGGCCGGGCTGGTGGAGACGCACCATGGCGTCGGCACTTTTGTATTGGAGCGCAACGAGTCCACGGGCCTGCACTTGAAGGTTGAGACCGCCTCCGGTGTGCGTGCCATTCTCGAGCTGCGCCTGGGCCTGGAAACCCAGGCCGTGGCCCTGGCTGCGCTGCGTCGCACCGATGCGCATCTGGCGGCGATGCGTCAGGCGCTGGATGATTATCAGGAACTGCTGGCCAACGAAGACAGCTGCGTCGAGGCCGACCGGCGCTTCCATATGCTGATTGCCGAAGCCACTGGCAATGCCTATTTCGTCGAGATCATGCAGCACCTGGGCAGCGGCATTATTCCCCGCAGCCGTATTGCTTCCAGCGAACGGGCCGGAGTCAATCTGGCGCACCATGCCCATCTGGCCAACCTCGAACACGAGGCGCTGCTCAGCGCCATCCGCCGCCAGGACCCGGACGCCGCTCGCGCCGCCATGTGGACCCACCTGAGCAACAGCCGCGAACGGCTGGCGCCTCATGAATAACCTGGCAGGAGCTGCTCATGTTTGCCCTTGATCACGCGTTGGCCCAGGACATCGTCGACCGGGCCATGGCGATTCTGCCGTGCAACGTCAATGTCATGGACTACCTGGGCATCATCATCGGCAGCGGAGATGCCGAGCGCCTGTATACCCGTCACGAAGGTGCGCAACTGGTATTGGCCAACAGTCGGGTGGTGGAAATCGACGAGCAGGCGGCCAAAAGCCTGAATGGCGTGCGCCAGGGCGTGAACCTGCCGCTGATGCTCGACGGCAAGCTGGTGGGAGTGCTGGGTATCACCGGCGAGCCGGAGCGGGTCCGGGTCTATGGTGAGCTGGTGCGCATGACTGCGGAAATGCTCATGGAACACCGCCGCCAGCAGGCCAGTGAACAGTGGCGGCAGCAGCGCAGCGAGGACCTGCTGTCGCGGCTGTTACTGGCCGATTGCCCGGACAGTCTGGTGCTGGAAGCCGAACAACTGGGCCTGCAACCGCAGTTGCCGCGTCAGGCGGTGTTGATCCAGTTGCCCGCGCAATCTCAAGCGGGTGGCGCAGTGATGACCTGGCTCAATGGCCGCTATGCCAATAGCTGGTGTGTGATGCGCGAGCCGACGCTGTTGTATTGGTGCCGGGCCGCAGGCCGCGAGCGCGACGATGCCCTGCTGCTGGAGCAATTCGACGAACAGGGCTGGGCGGTAGCGCGCATGGCCACGGTGGAGCGCTCGGCCGATTTGCCGGGTTTGCGCCAGGCCTGCGCCGCCGCCAGCGACTTGCTTGATTACGCCAGCCATGTGCAGCCCGGCCAGCGTTTGCTGCGCCTGGCGCCGAACCGGCTGGCGGTGTTGTTCTGGCGTTATCGTCATGACCCTCTGGCCGAAGGCTTGACCGAACCGCTCAACCGCCTGCGTGATCACGCCCAGCTACTGGAAACCCTGCGCGGCTGGATCGAATACAGCGGCGAAAGCCAGGCCTGCGCCGAAGCCTTGGGCATCCACCGCAACAGCCTGCGCTATCGTCTGGAAAAGATCGCTGAGCTGAGTGGCTGCGATCCTTATCGCACCGATGATCTGCTGCGTCTGTGCCTGGGTCTGCACATGAGCCCGCGCCCGGCCTGAGGCGGGCATTGTTCGAATGACCAAAGCGCCGGGCGGTTCATTGTGCGAAGGGCAGGCGGCAAAGGGTTGAGGCAGTGAGAGTATCTGCGGATAGACAACTGTAGGAAAGAGGCTTGCCCGCGAAGAGACTGGTACATCCGATACAGATTTGATGCCTGACCCATCGCCTTCGCGGGCAAGCCACGCTCCCACAAAGAAATATCGCCAATTCGAATAGTGTTGTTTGAAGAGATATCCCATGAAAATCGTCATCGCCCCCGACTCCTTCAAGGACAGCCTCAGTGCCCAGGCTGTCGCCGATGCCATTGCCACGGGCCTGACAGAGGTCTGGCCCGACGCCGAACTGGTCAAGTGCCCCATGGCCGACGGCGGCGAGGGCACCATCGAAGCGGTGCTGGCGGCCTGTAATGGCCAGTGGCAGAGCAATACCGTCAGCGGTCCGCTGGGCGAGCCGGTTGACGCGCAATGGGGCTGGCTCGAAGAATCGCGCACGGCAATCATCGAAATGGCCATGGCCAGCGGCCTGCAATTGCTCAGTCTTGAACAGCGCGACGCCTGTATCAGCAGCACGTTCGGCACCGGTGAATTGATCCGTGCCGCCTTGGACAAGGACGCCCGACGGGTCATTCTGGCCATCGGCGGCAGCGCCACCAATGACGCGGGCAGCGGCATGCTTGCAGCGCTGGGGGCAGGTTTCTTCGACGCCAGCGGTCAGACCCTGGCAGCCGGTGGTCTGGCCCTGGCCGAGGCAGTGCGGATTGATCTGTCCGGTTTCGACAAGCGTCTGGCCGATGTGCAGTTCGAAATCGCCGCCGATGTCGATAACCCCTTATGTGGCCCTAATGGCGCGTCCCATATCTTTGGTCCGCAGAAGGGCGCCTCACCTGAACAGGTGCTGGCGCTGGACGCTGCGCTTGGGCATTTCGCCGAACTGACGGCGCAGGTACTGGGCAAGGATGTACGCGATCAACCTGGCAGCGGTGCGGCAGGGGGTATGGGCTTTGCCGCCAAGGCGTATCTGCAGGCGTCGTTTCGTGCGGGTGTCGAAGTAGTGGCCGACTTGAACGGTCTGGCCGAGGCATTGACTGGCGCTGATCTGGTACTGACCGGCGAGGGACGCTTCGATGCCCAGACCCTACGCGGCAAGACGCCTTTTGGCGTGGCGCGGGTCGCCCGTCGCCAGGGTGTGCCGGTGGTGGTGTTGGCGGGCACCCTGGGCGAAGGTTACGAGCAGTTGTATCCGCACGGCATCAGTGCTGCATTTGCCCTGGCCAGCGGGCCGATGACCCTGGATTTCGCCTGTCGCCATGCGGCTACATTGCTGCATGAGCGGGCACGGGATCTGGCGCGGGTATGGCAGCTGGCAGCCAGGCGCTGAGTGGGGGAAGGGCTGGGCGTTATTGTTGTTGTAGCCGCCCGCTTTCGACTCAGTTGTCGCTGTCGCAACCATTGCCGACGACTTGATAGCGCAGGTTGTGGGGCTGGCCGGCGTGGTCGATGTAGCCCAGTTGCACCGGCTTGACGCCGCAGAAATCCATGTCCGGGGTATGGGTGACTTTGGCGATATCCAGATGAGTGGCATAGGTGTAGTTTTCTACCGGCACCTGGTTCTGGGTATTGGCACTGGCGGCAGTGGCAACGGCGCTCAGGGTCAGCAGGGTCAGGGCGATCAGGGTGGTTTTCATGGCAGCTTCTCTCGTTACAGGTAGGTTTAACTTCTTGAGCCTGTACGACGAAGCGGGCTGGGGTTTATTCCAACCGCTGCAGAAAATAGATCGAGCGCCTGTTGGAGCGAGGCTTGCCCGCGAAGGCCTCGCTGCAGTGTGTCTTATGCATCGCGTTGTCCGGTTCGCGGGCAAGCCTCGCTCCAACGTAGACTGATTTGAGAGAGGCCCCCCATGATCAACCCCGCCCACTTCGATCTGCAGTCCCTGCGTGTCTTTCTCCTCGCCGCCGAGCATGGCAGCCTGACCCGTGCCGCCGAGCATGCGGGCATGACCCTGTCGGCGTTGAGCAAGCGCATTGCCGAGCTTGAGCGCATCACCGATTGCGCGTTGTTTATCCGCTTGCCTCGCGGCCTGGAGTTGACTTCGGCGGGGCAGGGCCTGCGTCAGCATGCACGGAGCATTCTTGATGGGGTCAATCGCATGGCCGTGGATGTCGGCGACTACGCCGTGGGCGTGCGTGGGCATGTGAAGGTCTGGGCCAATACCTCGGCGGTGCTGCAATTTTTGCCTGACGACCTGGCGCATTTTCTCAAGGACAACCCGCAGCTACGCATCAGCCTAGAGGAGGCCCTGAGCGAGGCGATCATCGAGGCGGTGGGCAGTGGGCGCGCCGATATCGGCGTGTTTGCCGATAACGTGCCGGCGCCGCATCTCGAGACCTTCGCTTATCGCCATGATCAACTGGCCGTGCTGGTGCCTGCCGATCATTCCCTGGCCGGGCTGTCCAGCGTTGCCTTCAGCGACACCCTGGCCTACGACTATGTGGCCCTGAATCAGGGCAGCTCGTTGCTGCGGCGGATCAGCGATGCCGCGCTACGGGCAGGGCGGGTGCTCAATGTGCGGATCCAGGTCAGCAGCTTCGATGGCATCTGCCGCATGATCGAGGCGGGCCTGGGTATTGGCGTGCTGCCCCACGCTGCCGTGCGCCCCGAGCTGCTGCAGCCTGGCCCGTTCGGCCCCGGCTTGCGCTCGGTTGCGCTGACCGATGACTGGGCCACGCGTACGTTGTTGCTGGGGGTCAAATCGGTGGCGGGGTTGCAGCCGGAGGCACTGCGATTGTTTCAGGCGCTGCAAGTTGGAGGTCAAGCACCGGATCTGTAGGCACAGCGCTTTTTTGTAGGACTGGCTTTAGCCGGGAGGCCTTTAAAAGCCTCGCGGCTGAAGCCGCTCCTACAGGAGCGGCGTATTTCTTCAGCCTGCATGACAAGGCTTTCCCGTTGGGAAAGGGTCATGGACGAATAACCGATTTTCAGCAGCCCGCCCAAGGGTGACAATCCTCCCCACGCAAGATCAAACCACTAACGGGGAGCTTATGCAAAAGCCTTTGCAGGGAATCAAGGTCATCGAGTTGGGCCAGCTGATTGCCGGACCGTTTGCCGCCAAGATGCTGGGCGAGTTCGGTGCCGATGTGATCAAGGTCGAACCGCCGGGCAGTGGCGATCCGCTGCGTAAATGGCGCCTGCTGCATGACGGCACGTCGGTGTGGTGGGCGGTGTCCTCGCGCAACAAGCGCTCGGTGACCCTGGATTTGCGCGAAGCCGAAGCCCAGGAAGTCGCCCGACGGCTGATTGCCGAGGCCGATGTGCTGATCGAAAACTTCCGCCCCGGCACCCTCGAAGGCTGGGGCATGGACTGGGAGACGCTGCGGGCGCTCAATCCCGGCCTGATCATGCTCAGGGTCTCCGGCTACGGGCAGACCGGCCCCTATCGCGACCGTCCCGGCTTTGGCGTGATCGGCGAAGCCATGGGCGGGCTGCGTCACTTGTCCGGAGAGCCGGGGCGCACGCCAGTGCGGGTCGGCGTGTCCATTGGTGATTCCCTGTCGGCACTGCACGGGGTGATCGGCGTGCTCATGGCTCTGCGCCATCGTGAGCAGAACGGCGGTGCCGGGCAGCAGATTGACGTCGCACTGTACGAATCAGTGTTCAATATGATGGAAAGCCTGATTCCGGAGTACTCGGTGTTCGATGTGGTCCGTGAGCCCGCAGGCAGCAGCCTGCCGGGGATTGCCCCGACCAACGCTTACCGCTGCCGCGACGGCCGCTATGCCTTGATCGCCGGCAATGGCGACAGCATCTATCAGCGTTTGATGGCCCTGATCGAGCGCCCTGATCTGGCCGCCGATCCGGCGCTGGCCCATAACGACGGGCGCGTGCGCCAGGTCGAGATGATCGATGGAGCGATTTCCGCCTGGGCCGCGCAGCATGATCTGGACGACGTCCTGGCCCGGCTCACCGAGGCGCGGATTCCGGCGGGCAAGATTTATAACGCAGCCGATATCGCCAGCGACCCCCACTATCGCGCCCGGGACATGCTCCTCGACAGCCATCTGGACGACGGCACGCCCGTCACCCTGCCAGGCATCGTGCCCAAACTCAGCGTCACCCCCGGCAGCGTCGAGCGGCCGGCGCCGACCCTGGGTCAGCACACCGACGAAATTCTCGAAAGCCTGGGTATCGACGCCGAGCACCGTGCCCAATGGCGTAGTCGCGGCATCATCTGAACAGGAGCCCAGTCAATGAAACGCTTGTATATCCAGGAAGTCGCCACCCGTGACGGTTTCCAGAACGAAGCCCGGTTCATCGACACCGCCGACAAGATCGCCATGGTCGATGCCTTGAGCCAGTGCGGCTACGCCAAGATCGAAGTCACTTCGCTCACTTCGCCCAAGGCCATCCCGGTGTTGCGTGATGCTGAGCAGGTGATGCAGGGCATCCAGCGTCATCCGGGCGTCGAGTACACCGTGCTGGTGCCCAATGTGCGCGGTGCCGAACGGGCCCTGGCCTGTGCCATCGATGAAGCCAATCTGGTGATGTCGGTCAGCGAGAGCCATAACCGTTCGAACCTGCGCATGACCCGCGAACAGTCCTTCTCCCAGTTAAAGGAAGTGGTGCAGGTTGTCGGCCAGGGGCCGGTGGCAATCAATGTGTCGCTGTCCACGGTGTTTGGCTGCCCGATGGAAGGGGATATCGCCAACGATGAAGTGCTGCGCTGGGTTGACCGTTTTGCCGGACTGGGCGTGCGTGGCGTGACTCTTTGCGACACCACGGGCATGGCTTTTCCGAGCCAGGTCCGGGCGCTGTCGGCGCAGGTTCGCGAGCGCTTCGCGCACCTGCAGACCACCCTGCATTTCCACAATACCCGTGGCATGGCCCTGGCCAACGCACTGGCGGCCATCGAGGCCGGTATTGACCGCTTCGATGCGTCCCTCGGCGGCCTCGGCGGTTGTCCTTATGCGCCGGGAGCCAGCGGTAACGTCTGCACCGAAGACCTGGTGCATATGCTGCAATTGATGGGCTACGACACCGGCATTGACCTGGATCGGGTGCTGGCGGCTGCCGGGCGATTACCGCACCTGATTGGCCATGATGTCCCGAGCCAGATCCTCAAGGCCGGGCGCCGCCTGGACCTGCATCCGGTGCCGGCGCGGGTCATGGAGATGCAACAGCAAGAGTCGCCACTCAAGGAGATCACATCATGATCGATCATCTCGACCACCTGGTCCTCACCGCCGTCAACGCCGATGCCACTGTCGACTTTTATACAAGGGTCATGGGCATGCAGCTGGAAACCTTCGGGGCCGGGCGCATGGCATTCAAGTACGGTAACCAGAAAATCAATCTGCATATCCGCGGTCAGGAGTTCGAGCCCAAGGCCCATGTTCCGGTGCCGGGGGCGCTGGACCTGTGTTTCATCGCCTCGATCCCGCTGGACGAGGTCATCGAGCACCTGCACGCCGTCGACTGGCCAATCATCGAAGGCCCCATCATGCGCACCGGCGCCACCGGGCCGATTCGTTCGGTTTATGTACGGGATCCGGACCTCAATCTGATCGAGATATCGGAGCAGGTTTGAGCGGTGATTCATGTATGAACCGCTTGGGTAATTTTTCTTCGCGCAGGGTCAAGAAGAGGGCGGCCAGGTCGATAGCCTGAAGTTGTAGGACAATTAGAACTGTCCTCGACACTGCCCTCATAACAAGAGACTGCGGCCATGAATGTACGCGCTATGACCATCGCCCGCCGCGCGGGCCTGGGTTTCACCCTTATTTCTCTGCTGGTCGTGTTGCTTGGCTGGTTCGCCATGGTGCAGATGTCGACGATTCGCCAGAGCGAGCTGGCCGTCGAGAGCAACTGGATGCCGAGCATCCGCGTGGTCAACGACATTCGTGAAATCATGCTGCGCATCCGCACGATCTCACTGCGCATGGCCCTGGATCCGGATCAGAAGAATATCGCCACCTATCGTGGTCAGATGGATGTGCGCAACAAGGACCTGAGCGATCGCCTGGCAACCCTGGACAAGTTTGTCGATACCCCTGAAGAGCGCGCCTTGTACGAGCCGTTCCGCGCGACCCTGAATGACTATCAGAAAGGCTTGCAGCAATCGTTTGTCCTTGCCGACCAGGGCAATCGCGATGGCCTGCTCAAGCTGTTGCTGGTGGATATGAAAACCATCGTCGACGGTTCCGGCAAGCAGCTCAACGACTTCAGCGAGTACTACGCCAAACAGGTCGAGATCGAGGGCAAGTCGGCCGAAGCGCAGTACGATCACTCGCGCACCATTGTGCTGATTTTCGTCATCATCGCCGGTCTCGGCACCATAGGCCTGGCGCTGTGGCTGACCCGCAGTATCGTGCGCCCACTGGAAGACGCGGTAACGGCGGCCGAACATGTGGCCAAGGGCGATCTGACCCAATCCATCAAGGTTGATGGCAGCGACGAAGTCACCCGCCTGCAACGCGCTCTTGAACAGATGCAGGGCAACCTGCGTTCGGCCATGAGCCATATCGGCAGCTCCGCCACGCAACTGGCGGCGGCGGCCACCGAACTGAATTCGATCACTGAAGACAGCTACCGCGGCCTGCATCAGCAGAACGCCGAAATCGATCAGGCCGCCACGGCGGTCAACGAAATGACTTCGGCGGTCGAAGAAGTGGCACGCAATGCGGTGTCCACATCCGAAGCGTCCAACGATTCCAATGACTCGGCCCAGGCCGGGCAGAAGCGCGTAGTGGAAACCGTGCAGTCGATCCAGACCCTGACCAGCACCGTGCAGTCGACCTCGAACCTGGTGCAGAGCCTGGCCGACCAGTCTCAGGATATCGGCAAGGTGCTGGACGTGATTCGCTCGATTGCCGAGCAGACCAACCTGTTGGCCCTCAACGCGGCCATCGAAGCGGCACGGGCCGGGGAATCCGGTCGCGGTTTTGCCGTGGTGGCGGATGAAGTGCGTGCTCTGGCTCATCGCACTCAGCAATCGACCCTGGAAATCGACAAGATGGTCTCGGCCATGCGCAGTGGCTCGGCCCAGGCCCTGGAGTCGATGCTGGCCAGCCGCGAACAGGCCGGCTCGACCCTGACCCTGGCTCAGGGGGCAGGGGAGGCATTGGTGTCGATTACTGCGTCTATCCAGCAGATCTCCGAGCGCAACCTGGTCATCGCCAGCGCCGCCGAAGAACAGGCCCAGGTGGCCCGGGAAGTGGACCGCAATATCGTCAATATCCGCGACCTGTCGATGCAATCGACCACGGGAGCCAACCAGATCAGTTCGTCCAGCCACGAGCTGTCGCGACTGGCGGCAGAGTTGAGTCAGGTGGTGGCGCGGTTCCGGGTGTGATGATTGTTGATTGCATTTCCCCATGATGTGAAATGAGGCCTTGTGGGAGCCGGCTTGCTGGCGATAGTTTCGGCTCAGTCACCGACGCTTTTGCGAGCGCTTCGCACTCGATCGCCACCAAGGCGGCTCCCACCAGCCCGTGATCCAGGTGGCTTGCCGTACCCCCGCCGTGGCGCGCATCATGCGCCACGGCCGCCTGGTCCGGCCGCTGAGACTCGACCATCGATGGAGGCGAAACAGCCCATGGACAATAACAATTACACCTTCAGCAGCTGGTTGCGTGCCCCCGGTCATCGGCACTGGCTGGAACAGGAAGGCAATCGCCTGCTGGCCTTCGCCAAGGCCGCAAAACTCCCTCAGGGCTTCGGCAATCTCGACGATCAGGGGTGCCTGCCCGCTGACGCCCACGCCGAAACCATGAACACCGCGCGCATGACTCACAGCTTTGCCATGGCCCATATCCGTGGCATTCCTGGCTGTGCTGCGCTGGTTGACCACGGCATCGCTGCGTTGTCCGGGCCGCTGCGTGATGCCGAACACGGCGGCTGGTTTTGCGCGCCGCTGGAATACGCCGCTGACACGGGCAAGGCCGCTTATCTGCATGCCTTTGTCGCCCTGGCCGCCAGCTCCGCCGTGGTCGCCGGGCGTCCTGGGGCGCAGGTGCTGCTCAACGATGCCATCCAGATCATTCATAGCCATTTCTGGAGCGAAGAAGAGGGCGCGATGCGCGAATCCTTCGCCCGGGACTGGCGTGATGAGGAAGCCTATCGCGGCGCCAACAGCAACATGCACAGCACCGAGGCCTTTCTCGCCCTGGCCGATGTCACAGGCGATGCGCGCTGGTTGACGCGGGCGCTGAGCATTGTCGAACGAGTGATTCATGGCCATGCCGTGGCCAACGACTTTCAGGTCATCGAACATTTCAGCCTGGATTGGCAGCCCCTCAAGGATTACAACCTGGAGAACCCGGCGGATGGCTTCCGTCCGTTCGGCACCACGCCGGGCCATGCCTTTGAATGGGCGCGGTTGCTGCTGCACCTCGAAGCATCGTTGCAGCGCGCGCAAATGCCAGCGCCTTACTGGTTGGTCGAAGATGCCCGTGGTCTGTTCGCCAACGCCTGCCGCTACGGCTGGAACGTCGATGGCAAGCCCGGCATCGTCTACACCCTGGACTGGGAAAATCACCCGGTGGTGCGCCATCGCCTGCACTGGACGCACTGCGAAGCGGCTGCAGCGGCAGCGTCGCTGTTGCAACGCACCGGCGAGCACGTCTATGAGGACTGGTACCGGGTGTTCTGGGAGTTCAACGAGACCCTGTTCATCGACCGTGAACACGGCAGTTGGCGCCATGAGCTGAATCCGGACAACCTGCCCAGCGCTGATATCTGGGGCGGCAAGCCGGATCTCTATCACGCCTATCAGGCGGTACTGCTGCCGATGCTGCCGCTGGCGCCGAGCCTGGCCAGTGGTCTGGCGTTGGTCTGACAGGGTCTCAGGCAGGTTTGGGGGCGAAACGGATGATCTGCCGCGCCAGGTAACTGCCGCTGATGATCACGCCGAACAGGCGCAGGGTCTGCATGGCCAGCACGAAGCCGACGTCGGAATGGGTGTCGATGGCGATGATTGCCATGGCATCCAGGCCGCCGGGGCTGGTGGCCAGGTACACAGAAAGGAAGTCCTTGCCCATCATCGCCGCCATCACCCAGGCCGACAGGGCGCAGAGCAGGATCAGCACCAGTGAGCCAATGATCATCGTCGGCAGGCGGCGCCACACGTAGTCGATGGTGGCGCGGTCGAAGCGCAGGCCGATATAGCCACCGATGCAGCCATACGCCAGAGCCAGCATCCACGGCGGCAGGGTGATTTGCAGCAGGCCGCTCAGTTGCAGTGCGCCGCCGATAAACAGCGGGCCAAGCAGCGCACCGGCCGGTAGGCGTGCAGCGACCAGCACGCCGCCGACGATCACCGCCAGGCTCAGGCCGAAATTCACCAGATTGGCACCGTGCAGTGACAGGTCGACGCTGTGAGCGACCGTACCGCTACCCGGTGCGCCGATCAGCCTGGCAACGACTGCGCCGACCATCACCACACAAACCACGCGTACATATTGCATGGTCGCTACCACGCGGCCATCAGCGCCGTAGTCTTCGGCCATCGCCACCATGGCCGAGGCCGCACCGGGCGCCGTACCCCAGGCTGCGGTATTGCCGGGAATCCCCGAGTAGCGCACCAGGCCGATACCGACCACGGCGCTGAGTACGATAGTCAGCACCGTGCCCAGCAGCATCACATGCCAGGACTCCAGCGCTGTCATCAGTACGCCCATGCTCATGGAGTGGGCCACCAGCACTCCCACTGTGCCCTGGCCAAGGCGAAAGGCCTGTTTGTGCATGCGGATGGTTGCGCCGCTGACACCAAAGCCAATAGCCACCAGCATGGGGCCGAGGAACAGTGCAGCGGGGATATGCAGTTGAGCGAGGAGTTGCCCGGCGCAACCTGCCAGGACGACCAGGGCCAGCCATTGCAGGGATGGGTGCAGGGTGGGTAGCGACAGGGTGGCAGCGCGTGGCAAGAAGGTTCTCCTCATTGATGACGGCAGCGGGATGGCGTTTAACGCCGTCAGTATCGACAGCTGAATCGATCAAGTCTATTTTCTAATAGTCATGAATCGATAACTTTGGTTGATCAATTATGGATCTGCGGGATCTGGCTTATTTCGAAACCATTGCCGAACTCGGGCATCTGGGCCGGGCGGCGGAAAAGCTCAACCGCAGCCAGCCGGCGTTGACCAAAAGCATCCAGCGTCTGGAAGAGTCCTTTGGCACAAAACTGTTCCAGCGCGATGGCCGACGCATCAAGCTGACCCCGGTGGGCGAACTGCTTCAGGCCCGGGGCAAGGTGCTGCAACAGAGCATTGCCCAGACCCAACGCGAGGTGCGGGACTTTGCCAGTGGCACGGTAGGTAATATCCGCGTGGGCTGTGCGGCGACCATGGCCGAGCATCTGCTGCCCAAACTCACCTCGGCATTGCTCCTGCGCGCGCCGGATATCACTTTGAAATTGGTCATCGGTCAGGACGACCTGCTGCGTGAGTCACTCAACTCCGGGCAATTGGACATGATCATCTGCCAAGTGATTGCCAGCGACGAACAGATCACCAGCTTCAACATTCTCGAAGATGAAGCGGTGGTAGTGGCCAGTCATAAGCATCCGATCTTTCAGCAGCCTTATAAGATGCACGATCTATGCGATTACCGCTGGGTGCTACCGCCGCTGGGGGTGTCGTCGCGTAAATGGCTGGATGAAGCTTTTGCCCGACAGTCATTGCCAGCGCCTCGGGTGCAGATCGAGGCCAACTCGATTTCCCTGCTGCCGGGGCTGATCGCCCAGACTCACCTGCTGAGCTTCATCGCCCGCGAGACCCTGGAGTTCGGCAAAATCATGCAGCATCTGCGCGAGGTCGAACTGCCCCAGACCACCATGAAACGTACCGTCGGCGTCAGCGTGCGCAAGGGTGGCTACCTGTCACCGGCGGGCCAGGGCATGGTGCAGATGCTGCGTGAGGGCAGCGCACAATTTTTCAGTTGGGCCTAAAGCTGACCGTAGCGGCAACTGGCTGGTCTGGGTTAGCCTGTCATTTACGGGCTGAAGCCCGGTTATGGGAAGGACGATAAGGAGACAGCCCTCATGCAGACACATACTGAACTTGAAACCGTGCCTGTTTGGGCTCATGCAGACCACCATTTCGGTGGTGATCAATCGCCGTTGAACGATGCCGACGCCGACGAAGATTTCGATCCGGAAGGCGAACTGGACCTGGATATCCTCGGGCTGGACGAGTTCAGTGACTCGGACAAGCTGGATGTCGGTTCGTCGATGTTGGGTTAACCCAGGGTTCCCCTGGTTAATCAGTTGGGAGCGAATTTACTCGCGAATACGGTCGTCAGCTCCGAGGATGTTGAAGGTGCCGATGCCTTCGCGGATGAATCCGCTCCCACATCAACTTTCAGGCAGGCGATAGATACTTCGCCAACGCTTCTACCCCTTGCTCCACCGTCGCGCTGCTGCCCGCCCAGGTGCAGGCCAGCATCAGGTTGCGCGGCAAGCCGAAATCTTCCACTTGCATCCCCCAGGCATCGAAGCCGTTGGCGTCGTGGGGCACCAGTTCGCGCAAGGAATCGGTTGACTCGAAGTACGCCCATACCGGCTTGCCCAGTGCCACCGCCATGCCCACTTCAAAGACGGTGCCTGAATCCGGCTCCAGGCCGCGAAACATATTGAGGTTGGCCAATACGGCTGTGCAGCGGCGCAGCATGGCGATATTCATCCCGCAGATCAGTTCGGCCGTTGCGGCAGGGGGCTGGTCCGTCGGCACCTCATTATCGAACGGATACAGGCCTTCGAGGCCGTGGCGGGCGCATAGGCTTTTCAGATAACGGCCATGCTCGGTGGCGTCCGGGCGAAATACATCGAAGCCGGCCAGATAAATAAGCGCACTCATGACGATCCCTCGACAAAGATGGTGGGGTGATTCTATAGGCTGTCGGCCTGCCATTGATCGGCCAATAAGCCGCGCCTGACGATGGGGGGCTGGAATCTGTATGGATAGCCAGTATCCTTGGCATGTCCGTTTCCTACGCCGTGAACCGTTTCGTGACTACAGATCCCCTGGAAAATCCGCTGTACTACCTGGAAAACTTTCGACAGGCCCTGGATTGGGTCGCGCGTCGCTATGATGACCTGCTGGATGCGCAGGAACGCCGCTTTATCGAAGAGTTTGCGCACCTGCCCGAACCGAGCCAGGGTTTGCTGGTGCGCATGATCATGCGCAAGGGCACGTTGTTTCGCGCCAGCAAGCTGGAGTATGCCGAGCTGGGTGACACCCTGCTGGCAGTGCAACCGTTGCTGGCCAATGGCTGGGTCGACGGTCAGGCCGAGATCAGTCTGGAGCAACTGTTCGGGCTGTTGCGCAAGGATGAGCTGAGCGTCTGTTTTCGTGAGCAGGGGATCAAGACCAGCGAGAAGAAGGCGGCGCTGCTGGCCCGTTTGCAGCCCCAGTATCCACTGGCCCGGCCTTGGGCGCAGTGGTATCCCGAGTGCACCGATCCGCTGTTTAGTCTGCAAATCATGGCAATCAGCGACCGCTTGCGCCTGCTGTATTTCGGCAATCTGTATCAGGACTGGTCGGAGTTCGTCCTTGCCGATTTGGGGGTGTATCGCTACGAAAAGGTCGAATTCTCCCTGGAATCCCGGGGCATCAACGAACGGGTCGATATCGATACCTGCATGCGCCTGCATGCCTGCCGCCAGGCTCTGGAGGAGGGCGCCGAGCTGAGCCTGCTGGCGCAGCATGCCTGTGCCATTGAAAGCCGCAATCCCTGGTTGCAAATGCGCCGGGCCAAGCTGCTGTTCCAGCTGGGGCAGCAGGCCGAGCGGCTCAAGGACTGGCCCTTGGCCCTTGAGCTGTATGCCGCTTGTGAGTATCCCGGCGCCCGTTCGCGGCACATTCGCGTGCTGGAGCTCAATGGCGACCATGCCCAAGCCATGGCTCTGCTGGAAAAGGTGCGGGCCGAACCGCGCAGCGACGCCGAGTTGCAGCATCTGGTACGGGTATTGCCACGTCTGCAACGGGCGTTGGGTTTGCCGGTTGAGCGGCGGCGGGCGGCTCGGGAAGTCAGCCGTCTGGACCTGAGTGTGGTGCCCCAGGCGGACCTGAGTGTCGAGCAGTTGATCCAGTTGCATCTGCATGAAGAGGGCGCCCAGGTGCATTACGTCGAGAATGCCCTGATCAACTCGCTGTTTGGCCTGCTGTGCTGGCAGGCGGTGTTCGCGCCGCTGCCGGGGGCGTTCTTCCATCCGTTCCACAGTGGCCCCAGCGATCTGCATAGCCCGGATTTCTATCCGCGTCGGGTCGAACTCTTTGACGCCTGCCTGGCGCAGTTGGACTCTGAGGCCTACAAGGACACCATCCGCGAGCACTTCGTGAGCAAGGCCGGGCTGCAGTCGCCCTTCGTTTATTGGGGCGTGCTCAGCGCCGAACTGCTGGAGCAGGCGCTGTATTGCCTGCCCGCTGAACACTTGCGCCACTGGTTTCGCCGCCTGTTGCTGGATATCAAGGCCAATCGCGCGGGCATGCCGGACCTGATCCAGTTTTTCCCCCAGCAGCGCAGTTATCGCATGATTGAGGTCAAGGGGCCGGGGGATCGCCTGCAGGACAACCAGTTGCGCTGGCTGGACTTCTGCGCCGAGCACGGTATGCCTGTGGTGGTGTGCTATGTGCAGTGGCGGGCACTGGAGTCTTAGTTATTGGCCAAGGGCTCCAGCACTTTGTCCTGATCACCCAGCAGCATGTACACCAAAATCTTCGCCGGTTTGCTAGTGCTGGCGTTTTTTGAAACGTAATGTTTCGAGCCCGCCGGTTCGTACCAGGTTTCGCCCTGCTTATAGGTAATGGCCTTGCCATCATTGACTTGGGAGACCACCTCGCCTTCCAGCACGTAGGCGAAGGTGCTGCCGGTATGGCTATGGGCAATGGAGGCTTGGCCCGGAGCATATTCCACCGTCAACACCATGGCCTTGAGACCGGGAGCATTGAGCATCGGCTGCTGGTCGAGAACGGTGATCTTTTCGCTCGCGGAGCCTGTTTCATGGGCATTTGCGCCCCAGCTGGCAAGCAGCGACAGGCTGACAAGGCTGGCGTTTATCAACTGACAGGTGTTCATGGGCGCTTACTCGGTTTGTGAAAAGGCTCTCTAAAATAAAGGCGCGCCAGCGGGCGTTACATCGCCAATACCTGGAAAGACTGCTAGACCAATTCCTATTAATACCACCCCTAAGTAATTGCTTTTAAGGTCATCCAACTTCTGGATCGGTGCAAAAAAACGGGTAATCAGGGGGAGGGCGGGGAAGGGGCTGGCTAAGCGCCATTAATGCCGTGATGGCGTTTTGATATATTCTATGAGTTATCATAACTTTATGTTTTAAATAGAAAATTATATTTATCCAAAGAGAGTCAGGTGTAGGAAATCGGCTACAAAAAACCTCGATTTCAGCGGCGAACGAGAGACTGTCATTAAACAGCAACATTTCAGGTTTTAAATCCGCCTCGGGCCTTCTTAAGTGTGGACCACCCACAAACTCTCTTGGATTGAGGTATCACCGTGATTCTGTTGACTAAAAAACGTCTGTCGCTGCTTCTGGCTTCGATGTGCCTGAGCGGCATGGCACACGCGACTGATGTTACAGGCGCTGGTTCGAGTTTCGTTTTCCCGGTTATTTCCAAGTGGTCCCAGGACTACAGCAAGGATTCCGCCAATCGCATCAACTACCAGTCCATCGGTTCGGGTGGTGGTATCGCTCAAATCAAGGCCGCTACCGTTGACTTCGGCGCTTCCGACGCTCCTCTGTCGGCTGACGATCTGAAAGCAGCTGGCCTGGGTCAATTCCCAAGCGTCATCGGCGGTATCGTGCCGGTGATCAACATCGAAGGCGTCGAAACCGGCAAGCTGGAACTGGATGGCCAGACTCTGGCTGACATCTTCCAGGGCAAGATCACCAAATGGAACGATCCGAAGCTCGTTGCTCTGAACTCCGGCGTGAAACTGCCTGACGCAGCCATCACCGTCGTTCACCGTTCGGACGGCTCGGGTACTTCGTTCAACTTCACCAGCTACCTGAGCAAAGTCAGCGACGCGTGGAAAACCGGTCCTGGTACTGGCTCCGCTGTGCAATGGCCAGTGGGCGTGGGTGGCAAGGGTAACGAAGGTGTGGCTGCCTACGTTAAGCAGATCAAAGGTTCGATCGGCTACGTTGAGTACTCCTACGCTACTCAGAACAAAATCTCCTACACCAAGCTGAAAAACGCTGCTGGCAAGGTCATCGAGCCTAACGCTAAAGCCTTCGCTGCCGCTGCTGACAGCGCCAAGTGGGAAGACGCCAAAGACTTCAACCTGATCATGACCAACGCTCCAGGTGACGCTGCATGGCCAATCACCGCCACCACCTGGATCATCATGTACAAAGAACCGAAGAACGCCGAGAAAAGCGCTGCTGCTTTCGACTTCTTCAAATGGTCCCTGGAAAAAGGCCAGTCTCAGGCTGAGGCGCTGGAATACGTAGCGCTGCCTAAGTCGCTGGTCAGCAAGATCGAAGACTACTGGAAAACCGAGTTCAAGAAGTAACCTCAGGTAATCCGGCTTAACCCCTGCCATCGACCACTCGATGGCAGGGTTTCTTTTCGAGTGGACCCCACCATGACTGAAAACACCCAATATATGTCTGCTGTCGTCCCTGACGTTATATCCGAAAGCGAAAAACGCGCAGCACGCGATCATCGTCACGACGCCTGGTTTCGTCGAACGATGCTGGGCGCGGCGCTGTTGGTGCTGGTCCTGCTGGCGAGTATCGCAGGTTCCACACTCTGGGGCGGTGCCCTGGCGTTCAAGACCTTTGGCTTCGAATTTCTTACCAGTACCGAGTGGGATGCGGTCAACGGTCACTTCGGTGCGTTGGTCCCGATTTACGGCACTCTGGTGACATCCTTTCTCGCGCTGCTGATCGCCGTACCGGTGAGTTTCGGCATCGCAGTATTTCTAACAGAAGTGGCGCCGCCGTGGTTGCGGATGCCGATTGCCTCCGCCGTCGAATTGCTGGCGGGCATTCCTTCGATCATCTACGGCATGTGGGGCCTGTTCGTATTCGGCCCGTTCATGGCTGAACACTTGGCCCCATGGATCAATGATTACCTGGGCGCCTTGCCGCTGATCGGCCCGATTTTCCAGGGGCCGCCCCTGGGTATCGGCATGCTGACCGCCGGTATTGTGCTGGCGATCATGATCACTCCCTTCATTACTTCGGTAATGACTGAAGTGTTCCGCAGCGTGCCGACCACCCTCAAGGAGTCGGCTTACGCGCTGGGTGGTACGACCTGGGAAGTGGTCTGGGATATCGTCCTGCCTTATACCCGTTCGGCAGTAGTCGGCGGCGTGTTCCTTGGTCTCGGCCGGGCACTGGGCGAGACCATGGCGGTGACCTTCGTTCTCGGTAACGCCCACCAGTTCTCCGCATCGCTGATGATGCCGAGCAGCTCGATCGCTTCGGTAATCGCCAACGAGTTCAGTGAGGCCTACACCGATCTGCATCGCTCGTCGCTGATTGCCCTGGGCTTCCTGCTGTTCGTGGTTACCTTCATCGTTCTGGCGATCGCCCGCCTGATGCTGTCTCGTCTATCGCGCAAGGAGGGGCTATGACTAAGGCCGCTAACGAAAATCTGTACCGCAAGCGGGACATCAAGAACAAAGTCGCCATGGTGCTCAGTTGCGGCGCCACGGTGTTTGGTCTGTTGTGGCTGGTGTGGATCCTGCTGACCACCATCATCAATGGCTTCGCGGCGCTCAATGCCCGCCTGTTCCTTGAGATGACCCCGCCACCGGGTTCCTCCGGTGGTCTGGCCAACGCCTTCTACGGCAGCTTCCTGATGTCCGGTATCGGCCTGTTGATCGGTACGCCGATTGGTCTGATGGCGGGTATCTGGCTGGCCGAGTTCGCTCGCCACACCAAGCTGGGCAATGCCGTACGCTTCGTCAACGACATCCTGCTTTCGGCTCCGTCGATTGTCCTGGGTCTGTTCGTTTATACCGCAGTGATCCTGCCGCTCAACGCCATCACCAATCACCAGGTCGGCTTCTCGGCGATTGCCGGTGCTCTGGCCCTGGCGCTGCTGGTGATCCCGGTCGTGGTCCGCACCACCGACGAAATGCTGCAACTGCAACCGACCACCATGCGTGAAGCTGCGCTGGCGCTGGGCGTACCGCAGTGGAAGCTGACCTTGCAGATCGTTCTGCGCGCCGCCAAGGCCGGTGTCGTAACCGGCGTGCTGCTGGCTCTGGCCCGTATCACCGGCGAAACCGCACCTCTGTTGTTTACCGCATTCGGCAACCAGTTCTGGAGCAGCGACATGCTCAAGCCGATCGCCAGCGTTCCAGTGGTGATCTTCCAGTACGCCATGAGCCCGTTCGATGACTGGCACTCCCTGGCCTGGGCCGGTGCACTGATTCTGACGCTGTTCGTACTGATTCTGAGTCTGAGTTCCCGTTTACTCCTTTTGCGCAATAGGGCGTCCTGATGAATAACCTTTCCCTTGCCGACGAAAAAACCAAGATTCAGGTACGCGGCCTGGACTTCTTCTACAACGGTGTTCGTTCACTGAAATCGGTCGACATGACCATTCCCGAGAAACGCATCACCGCGATCATCGGCCCATCGGGTTGCGGCAAGTCGACCCTGCTGCGCGTGTTCAACCGTATCTACTCGATGTACCCGAAGCAGGAAGCCAAGGGCGAAGTGATTCTGAACGGCGAAAACATCCTGGCCCCTAATTACTCGATGAACCGCCTGCGCAGCCACGTCGGCATGGTGTTCCAGAAGCCGGTGCCGTTCCCGATGTCGATCTACGACAACATCTCTTACGCGGTGAAACACCACGAAAAACTCTCCCGTCGCGAGATGGAAGAGCGTGTGGAAGAGGCCCTGCGTGGTGCCGCGCTGTGGGATGAAGTCAAGGACAAGCTCAAGCAGAGCGCCCAGAGCCTGTCCGGTGGTCAGCAGCAGCGTCTGTGCATCGCCCGCACCATTGCCCTGCGTCCACAAGTGTTGCTGCTGGATGAGCCGACTTCAGCGCTCGACCCGATCTCTACCGGTCGTATCGAACAGCTGATCACCGAGCTCAAAGAGCAGTTCACCGTGGTCATCGTGACCCACAACATGCAACAGGCGGCGCGCTGCTCGGATTACACCGCGTTCATGTTCATGGGCGAACTGATCGAACACGGCGACACCGATACCATCTTCACCAAGCCGTCGAAAACCCAGACCGAAGACTACATCACCGGTCGTTTCGGCTAAGCCTCACTCAGGCTGCATGGGGGCCGAAACGGATTCGTCCCCCATGTGTTTCTCCAGCTGCGAACGCAGCCAGCGCTCCGCCGGATCGTTGTCCATCACACTCAACCAGGCCATGGACAGTTCCAGCGCCGGCGTGATGAAGGGCAGGGGTTCATGCCTCAATAATCCCAACTCCATCATCGACCGCCCGGTATACGCCGGAATATTGGCCAACAGGTTGGTGCCTGCCATCAAGGCCGGCAGGGTGCTGTATTGCGGCACCGACAACACCACCTCGCGCTTGCGTCCCAGGGCACTGAGCCAGTCATCGGCAAAGCTGCTGATATTCGCCACATGGGACACCACCACGTGGGGGCGCGAGCAGTATTCGTCGAGGGTCAGCGGCTCACTCGAGCCATCGGCACGGGCCACCTGGGGTTTCATGCGGCGCAGGGTCTTGCGCTTGGCATTGGCTGGCAGCTCTCGAGTCAGGCAGACGCCGACGGTGATTTCGCCGGACGCCAGCAGGTCGGAAATATTCCAGTAGTCCACATGTTTGACCACGATCACCACTTTCGGCGCCTCGACCCGCAACGCACGCAGCATCGCCGGAAACAGACCGAACTCAACGTCGTCGGACATACCGATGCGGAAGGTCATGTTGCTTTGCGCCGGATTGAACTCGCGGGTCTGGCCCAGGGCCATGGACATGGCATCCAGCGCCGGGGACAGGTGTCGCAGGATCTCGTGGGCTCGGGCAGTCGGCTCCATGCGGTGGCCGACGCGGATGAACAACGGATCGTTGAGCAATGCCCGCAGACGGTTCAGCGCGGCGCTGATGGTGGGTTGGCCAAGGAACAGTTTTTCAGCGGCACGGGTCACGTTGCGCTCTTGCATCAGGGTTTCGAACACGACCATCAGGTTCATGTCCGCCTTGCGCAGTTCATTTCGATTCATCGAGCCCTATTCCTCACCTTGACATGCTTCGCAACATTTCGTCATGCAGCGACACAGTCTAAGAAGGGCTGAGGTCCGGCGTCCAGCGCGGTGTAGGTTCTTTAGTTGTAGGCGATGCCGAAGGCTGCGATGGGATTTATCTGATGCACCGCTGATCGCAGCCTTCGGCAGCTCCTACAGGGGCATGTTTATTGTGCGAGAGCGTTGGCTCGCGATAATCCGGCCTATTTTTTATGCAACACATACCCCAGCGCCCGCTGCTCCAGGGCATAGCGTTCGCCGACCATGGCGCAATAGCTGGTGCGCACCAGCCAGGCGCCGGGGCCTTGCAGGTAGGGGTCGATATTGCCGGCCTCATCACACTGCAACAGGCTGCGCCCGCGCAGCTCGCCGCTGGCCTGGGCCGAGCGCAGGGCGCCCATGGGGGTCCAGTCGGCGAGGATCAGCGCGCCTTCGGGAATGGTCGTGGCGTAGGCGCGGATAAAGCTTTCTGCTGAACGATCCGGCAGGTAGGGCACCATAAAATAGTGGATATCGTTGCGCACCGGCAGCGGCTCGGTATGGCTGGGCAAACGGATCGCCCCCCAGCTGTAAAGCGTATACACCAGCAGCAATACCACCGGCGAAGTCAGCACCGACAGATGCAGCAGCGCGCTGCCCTGGCGGTCTGTCGGCAGCAGGCTGTGCAGGCGCAGGATGCCGAGGATGCACAGCAACTGCACGCCGGGCAGGAAGAAGGTAAATCGGTCGGTGACGTTGTAGGACACCGCGAAGACAAAGTTCAGCACCGCCGCGCTCCACAGCAGCCGTTGCCGGCTGTCGCCGGGAAACATGATCAAGCCCAGCAGTTGCGGGCCCAGCAGCGACAACAGCAACAGGAACACCGAGTTCTTCTCGTGCCACATATCGTCGAAGCGAAACAGGCTGCCTTGCCACCCACTGGCTTTGGCGGTGGTGCCGGTCATATAGCGTCGGGCGATGTCGATCAGGTTAAGGCCATCGCCAAGGTCGTGGGCAATCGCCGGCCAGGCCAGGGCAAAACCCAGGGCGAAGCCGGGCAGGGTGATCAGGATCCGGCTTTTGTAGCGTGCCAGTAGTTGGATATACAGCGGCAACAGGACCACGAAGGTCAGTTGATGCACCGAAGCGCCCAAGCCGGTGACCAGGCCGATCAGAAAGAGTTTTTTCAGGCTGCTCAGTCGCGATTGCCGGTCCAGGTGAATCCAGTACGCCAGCAACACGAACAGTGAGTGAAAGATGTAGACCTCGGTCTTGGTCGAGATCCAGAACACGGCATGGGACAGTACTGCCGCCGCTGCTGCCAGCAGGGCCAGGCGGCGGTCTGCGCCGACATTCAGGGCCAGCAGGTAGATCAACCAGGCCATGGGCAGCAGCAGGATCGAATTGAGCAGGCTCAGCAGCCAGGAGCCGAACAGGGCATAGAACAGACTGTTGAAGAACTGATAAAGCGGGTGCTCCAACGGCCCCAGGCTCTCGCTGAGGTAATGGCCTTGAGTCGCGTCAGCGAGGAATGCGCCGTTGTCCATCCACTGGATCGGGCCGCTGGAGGCGACAAAGCTGGCGACGACGGCCGCCGCCAGCAACAGCAGGGCCATGCGCAGGGTCTGGGTCATACTTTCGCTCCTATGCCGTGTCGCAACCGTCCTGGCTGCGCTCAATCGATAAAATCTCAAATCTTCTCCTCCGTTTGCCCGGTGCTCCTGATGCGCAGCAGCATCAACGCGCCGATGCCGACGGCAAACCACAGGGTCGCCAGGCGAATCAGCACGGTGGCGGCAATCGCATCGGCGCTGGCCATGCCTTTCCACATCAGCAGCGCGACCATCACTGCCTCGGCACCACCCAAGCCGCCGGGCATGAAGCTGATGGCCCCGGCGAGCATGGCCAAGGCATAGACGAACACGGCAAAGGTCAGGCTGATATCGGCGCCCATCCAGCCGAGGATCCAGTGAAACGCCAGAGCCTCGGCGCCCCAGGCCAGCACGCTGAGCAGGGTCACGCCGGGCAGCAGCTTGAGGCGATGGCAGTGTTGCGCCTGCAACAACACCTCCAACAGATGCCCGGACAGCCGATGCAGGCGGCTTTCCCCATGGGCACTGGCCTGGGCCAGACGCTCAAGCAGGCGCCGTTGGGAGAGCATCAGCAAGGCCATGACGATCAACGCCACGCCCGCGACCACCATGGTTTGCGCCGCCGGGTACAGGGACAGACCGAACAACGCCAGTAGTACCACGGCGAACAGGTCCGACAGGCGCTCGCTGAAAAATGCCGCAAAACTTTGGGGGTAGGGCACATTCCAAGTCTTTAGCAGCACCCCACGCAGGGCTTCGCCGGCCTTGCCGGGGGTCGTGGTCAGGGCAAAGCCGGCCAGGTAGATATTCAGGCTTGGTCGCCAGGGCAGGCGGTGGCCGAGCACATTGAGGTAGATCTGCCAGCGGATGAAGCGCAGGGCATAGTTCAGCGATGACATGCCCAGGGCAATCACAATCCCGATCAGGCCGACTTCGCCAATGGCGTTGCTGACCGCCTGCCAGCCGCCCCACAGGGAAAATCCCAGATAACCAAGAGCCGACGCCACCACGGAAAGCACCACGGCGCGGTAACGCCAGCCGGACAGGCTAAGGCTTTTGTTCACCGATGCCTCGCTCACAGGTTCAACCTCTTGAATAGCGGCTGTGGAATGGCGCGGATCACCAGCATGATCAAGGCCCAGAACCCCGGCGCATAGAGGCTCGGCACCTTGTGGGTAATACCATGGACAATCCGTTCGGCGACCTGGGCCGGTTGCGCCACCAGCGCCGCCGGCAAGTTCAGGCCGCGGGTCATGGGCGTATCGACAAAGCCGGGTTTGATCGTCAGCACATGCACGCCGACCTTGAACAGCCGCGCCTGCAAGCCTTCGCTAAAGGTCGTGACCGCCGCCTTGGCCGCGCCATACAGGTAGTTGGAGGGGCGCCCGCGATCACCTGCCACCGAAGAAATCACCGCCAGGGTGCCGCAGCGCTGGGTTTCGAACTGCCTGGCCAGTACCGTCAGCAGGGCAATCACCGACGTGCCGTTGATGGCAAACGCCTGCATGGCCAAGTCGACATCCTGCTCGCAGGCTTTCTGATCGGGCAGGGTGCCATGGGCGATCAGCGCCACATCGATCTGCCCCAGGGCTTGCAGACACTGGGCGAGCATCTGCGGGTAAGCGGCGATATCGGTGGCGTCCATGCTGTGTCCGACCACCTTTTTCGCACCGCGACCCTTGAGGTCGGCGGCGGTGATTTCCAGTTTTTCGGCCTGGCGTGCGACCAGGAAAAAATCACTGCCTTCGGCGGCCCACAGGCGGGCGCAGGCGGTGGCAATGGCCGAAGTGGCGCCAATGATCAGGACTCGTTTCATAGGATCACTCGTTTCCAGAAGCGGGACATCAGGGAAGGGTCGCGCAGCGCTTCCAGTTGCTCCCAGGCGGGGTAGGCCTGGCGAAAATCGCTGCCACTCATATGGGCATCCTTGGCCGGGTACAGTCGGCCGCCTGCCGCTCGCACAATGGCGTCCAGGCGCGGAAACAGGCTGTGGGTGAGGTCAGCGTGCTGCGGGAAGTCCAGGGCCAGGGAAGTGCCTGGCAGCGGAAACGACAGCAACCCCGGCGAGGTCATGTCGCCGCAGCGCTTTAGCACCGCCAGAAACGAACCCTGGCCGGTGTCGGCAATGGTCCCCAGCAGTTCGGCCATGGCAACTTCGGCAGCTGCCTCGGGAATCACACATTGGTACTGCTGGAAACCCCTCGGGCCATAGATGCGATTCCAGTGCTGCAGCCGATCCAGCGGATAGAAGAACGGCTCATAGGCGCTGCGCTGCTGGCTGGATTTGGCCGGGTGGGCGTGCCAGTACAGGGTGTTGAAGGTCTGTAGCGACAGACGATTGATCAGCGAGAAGGGCGGAGTAAAAGGCACGCTCAGCGAGCGCTCATGGCAGACGTCGAGGCTGCCATAGCGGGCATGATCGCCGACGATGAATACGCCACGGCCGGTTTCGCTGCCCTTGGCCAGGCAGTCGACCCAGGCCACGCTGTACTCGTGCAAATGATCCAGTTCAGCGGACAGGCTGAAGAACTCCGCCAGGTTGGCGAAGCGCACCACCTGGGTATCGATCTGACTGGCCTGGATCGGCATCAGTTGCAGGTCGGCCCAGTTGATCACCCCGGTCAGGCCCAGGCCGCCGATACTCGCGGCGAACAGCTGCGGATTTTCCAGCGCCGAACAGATGCGCGCCGGTTCGCCGTTACGCAGCAGGCCAAAGCGCAATACATGGCGGCCGAAAGTGCCGCGCAGGTGATGGTTTTTGCCATGTACGTCGTTGGCGATGGCACCGCCGATGGTGGCGAAGCGTGTACCGGGAGTCACTGGCAGAAACCAGCCATGGGGAATCGCCGCCGCGAGGACCTCGGCCAGGGTGATGCCGGCCTCGACGCGGATTGTGCCGTTTATCCAGTCGGCGCGGATAAAGCGGTCCAGGCTGCGCATCTGCAGCACCTGATCGCTGGCGGCCAGGCAACTGTCACCGTAGCTGCGGCCATTGCCATAGGGCAGGCTGCTGCCGTGATCCCGGATCACCCGGCTGACATGGCCGCTGAGGTCGTCGATCCACGGACAGGCATGGCCCTGTTGCGCGGCCAGGGGGTAGCGCCCCCACGAATGCAGGTCGGTATTCATGCGGCGATCCAGAACACCAGGGCGAACAACGCACCGATCAACTGGCTGACCCGGTCACGAATGGCGAACACCACCGGGTCGTCATTCATCTGTCCGCGATGGGTCAGCATCCACACCCGGGTGATCCAGAACAGCAGCAGCGGGCAGGCCAGCCAGATCACGTGGGGATGGCTGTACAGCGCTACCGTGGTGCCTTCGTGGATATAGAGCGCCAGGACCATGACCGCCAGATGCCCGGAAGTGGCGCCGAGGGAGGCGATCATGTCCAGATCGGCGGGGTAGTAACCGCGACCGCGGGTCTTGTCCTTGAGGTCCTTGAGCCGGGCTTCGCGCAGTTCCGCATAGCGCTTGACCAGCGCCAGGCTGAGGAACATGAACATGGAAAAGGCCAGGATCCAGAACGTCAGCGGCAGGTTGAAGGCGGCGGCACCGGCGAGGATGCGTGAGGTGTAGAGCGCTGCGAGGACGATCACGTCGAGGGTCATTTGCCGTTTCAGCGACAACGAATATGCCAGCGTCAGCAGATAATAGGCCCCCAGCACGGCGCAGAACTGCCAGGGTAGGAGCAGCGCGGCGCCGCCGAAGGCACCGAGCAGCAAAAGCGGCACCAGCACCAGCCCGGATCTGATCGACAGGCGCCCGCTGGCGAACGGTCGGTTGCGTTTGCTCTGGTGATGACGGTCGTCGGTGAGGTCCAGCAAGTCGTTGAGGATGTACACGCTGGAGGCGCACAGGCCGAAAAACAGGAAGGCAAGCAGGCCGTTCAGCATTTGCAGCGGCTGATTGAGCTGATGCGCTGCCAGCAATGGCACGAAAATCAGCGCGTTCTTCATCCATTGGTGCAGGCGCAGGGCCTTGCGCCAGTCCTTGAGACTGGCAGTGTTGGACTCGATTACCTGCTCGACATTACCCAGGGCCTGGGCGCGACTTTGCACACCGGCTTCGGGGTTGACCACTATGGCCTTGCGCGATGCCTGCCAGACGCTCAGGTCATCCCGGGAATTGCCCATGTAGTCGAAGCCGCCCTCACCGTAATGCGCCACCAGCACATCGCGCTTGTTGTCCGCCGACAGATTGCGTTCAGCGTCGGAAGCCCAGACCAGATCGAACAATTGCAAGTGCTCGGCAATCCGTCGGGCCAGGCTGTCGTGGGCGGCAGTGGCGAGGATGATCATGCGGCCACTGGCTCGCTCGGTCTCGATCAGCTCGATGACGGCCGGGTCGTACGGCAATACCGTAACGTCGAGCTGAGTGGCCAGGGCCAGACCTTGCTTGAGTGCCGCCTTGCCGTGGATCAGCCACCCAAACAGTTTGAAAAGTTGCATGGGATGGCTTCGAACGAATGCCATTGTTGTTTCCAGCAACAAGTCAGAGCGCAATAAGGTGCCGTCGAGATCGACAACTAAGGGTGGGTAAGTTTCGAGAACTCTTCCCTGAATTCTGGGCATTGATCAGCACTCCGGCCGGGGGGACAGGCGCACTATGTAACGTAACTGCGAATTCTCCATCTCAATAAAATCAATAGCCCTGCAACTTGTTCGTCGGTGGGCTGGCGTCAGAAATGTCGACGTTTTTGCTGTTTCAATTGATTAACAATATGCAGTCGATAGTCCGTCGTCTGCAGGCAGATTATCCGTTCACGCGGTCTGTGATCAGGGTCATAATGACCCCTTGCATAGTCGTTGCCCGGAGTCGTAATGACACACCCCTTGCTGACCGCCCTGGTGCCCCTGGTGGCCGACCTGTCCCGTGAGTTGCCGGACGATGAGCGCTATCGACGCCTGCTGAGTTCGCTGCGCCAGTTGCTGCCCAGTGATGCCGTGGCCCTGCTCAAGCTGGAAGGTGGCGTGCTGGTGCCGCTCTCGGTGGAGGGGCTCAGCCCGGATACCCTGGGGCGGCGCTTCAAGGTCGATGAGCATCCGCGCCTGAAGATCATCATGGAAAACCTCGGGCCGACGCGCTTTGCCAGCGACTGCGAACTGCCGGATCCCTACGACGGCCTGGTCCAGGGCCTGGCCGGGCATCTTGAAGTCCATGACTGCCTGGGCTGCCCCCTGTACGTGCAGGACAAGCTCTGGGGCCTGATCACCCTCGACTCCCTTGACCCGACCAGCTTCGGCCAGGCGGACCTGGATAACCTGCAAGCCTTTGCCAGCCTGGCGGCGGCCACGGTGATGGCCAGCGAACGTATCCAGCAGCTGGCGCGCAATTTCGAGGACCAGCGCCAGCTCGCGGAAATCTATAAACGTGCTGCCGGCGGTCGCAACCCCCGTGAACTGATCGGCCAAAGCCCGATACACAAACGCCTGCAAGAAGAAATCCAGCTGGTCGGCAACAGTCCCCTGACCGTGTTGATCACCGGCGAGACCGGTTGCGGCAAGGAGCTGGTGGCCGAAGCCATTCACCGCCAGTCGCCACGGGCGCAGAAACCGCTGATCAGCCTCAACTGCGCGGCCTTGCCGGAGCTGTTGGTGGAAAGCGAACTGTTCGGTCACGTCAAAGGCGCGTTCTCCGGTGCGGTCAGCGGGCGCAGTGGCAAATTCGAGTTGGCGGCCGGCGGTACGCTGTTTCTCGATGAAGTTGGCGAGCTGCCGCTGCCGGTTCAAGCCAAGCTGCTGCGGGTGCTGCAAAGCGGCCAGTTGCAGCGGGTCGGCTCTGATCAGGAACATCACGTCGATGTACGCATCATTGCCGCCACCAACCGCGATCTGGCCGAGGAAGTACGCGCCGGGCGTTTTCGCGCTGATCTGTACCACCGTTTGAGTGTGTATCCCCTGCGTGTTCCGCCACTGCGCGAGCGCGGCAGAGATGTCCTGCTGCTGGCGGGTTTCTTCCTCGAAGAAAACCGCGCACGCATGGGCCTGCGCAGCCTGCGTCTCAACCCCGAGGCGCAGAAACTGCTGGTCGGCTACTCATGGCCCGGCAATGTCCGCGAACTGGAGCACCTGATCAGCCGCGCCGTGCTCAAGTCCCTGGCCGGGCACGGAGAGCGCCCGCGCATCCTCACCATCGAAGCCGCCGCCCTGGATCTTGCGCAGGAACAACCCACCAGCGAGCCGCAGATCGGGCAGGACAGACCCGTGTCGGTCAACCAGGGCGAGAGCCTGAAAAGCGCTGTTGACCACTACCAGAAAGTCCTCATCGACGACGCCCTGGTTCGGCATCAAGGCAAATGGGCGCAAGTTGCCCGGGAGCTGAGTGTGGATCGAGCCAATCTCAGCCGACTGGCCAAGCGCCTGGGGATTCGCTGAGCGCGGTTATTCAAGTCGGCAGATGCTATTGGTCTGCCGACTTTGAAAAAGACTGAATTTTTTTTATTGCCCGCCGGTCCGTTGTAATTCCAAGGATGCCACTAATGGAGGCGCAACGCAGATGTCCCAGAGCAAACACTACCGCATTGATTACTTATTAAACGGTGCGTTCAAGTCGTTCTATATCAGTGCTCAACATATGGATAACAGTGAGGCGTGGCATCACGCCAGTATCGATGCGGGACTGGGCCGCATACCCAAGTACCGCACCGAGAAAGTGCCCCGTGTCACTAAACCTTATGCCGAACATTTCGGCGTAACCAATGTTGAATGGACTCAGGCCTGAGGCTTAGTGAGCGATATTTTCCAGGGCCAGATTGCGCGTGCGGGGGCCGAAGCGGCCGATGGTGATCATCACGATCAACATGCTGCAGACGATAAACGTCAGCACCCCCGGCGTTCCGAAATGGTCAAGGAAAAAGCCAATCAGCAGACTGCTGAACACGGTTGAAAGACGGCTGAACGAGTAACAGAAACCCACCGCACGGGCACGGATATTGGTCGGGAACAGCTCGCTCTGGTACGAGTGATAGGCAAAGCTCAACCAGGCGTTGCAGAACGTGATCATCACCCCGCAGACGATCAGGCCCGTGGCGGTGGTCTGAAAGGCAAACAGGCTGCCGAAAATCATGGTGCCCAGCGCCGACCCGACGATCTGCCATTTGTTTTCGAAACGGTTGGCATAACGCACGAACAGCAACGGCCCCAAGGGGTACGCCAGAGTAATCACGAAGGCATAGCCCAGGCTGTGGGTGACGCTGACACCCTGACCCGAAAGCAGGGCGGGCAGCCAGTTACCAAAGCCAAAGAAACCGATGGCCTGGAAAACATGGAACACGATCAGCATCAAGGCGCGGCGGCGATAGGGCGCTTGCCAGATATCAGCGAAGCGGCCTTGGCCTTCGACGCTCACGGCTTCCGGCACCGGGGTTTCCAGGGCTTGGCCGTGCTCTTTTACGCAGCGGGCTTCAAGCCGGTCGAGAATGCCCTCGGCCTCGGCGAAGCGTCCCTGCTGCGCCAGCCAGCGTGGCGACTCTGGCAGACGCGCACGTAACCACCAGACAAACAGGGCGAATACCGCACTGGCAATCACCACCCAACGCCATCCGGAATAGCCGAACGGCGCCTGAGGTACCAGCCACCAGGACATCAGCGCGACGGCGGGTACGGAAAGAAATTGCACGAAAAAGGCAAAGGCAAAAGCCGAACTGCGCATGCGTTTGGGCACCAGTTCCGACAGGTAGGTGTCAATGGTCACCAGCTCGATGCCAAGGCCAATGCCGACCAGAAAGCGCATGCAGATAATGCCCAGGGCTGAACTCTGTACGCCCATCAATACCGTGGCGACGGTGTACCAGATCAGGGCAAAGGTGAAGATCGCGCGGCGGCCGAAGCTGTCGGCAATCGGGCTGAGCAGGCTGGCGCCGAGAAACAGGCCAAGGAAGGTGGCCGAGGCGAAAGCGGCTTGATCGGAGAAACCGAACACCCCTAGGTTGCCGGTGGCAAAAATGCCGTCGCGAATCAGGCCGGGGCTGATATAGGCGGTCTGGAACAGGTCATACAGCTCGAAAAAGCCGCCAATGGACAACAGCGCCACCAGGCGCCACAGAGTCGCGACCGCAGGCAGGCGGTCGATGCGCGCCGAAACCTGGGCCGCACGCGAAAGGTCAATGCCGTCGGCAGCGGGAGAGAGCGAAACCATGGGGAGATGTTCCAGAACCGTGGGGATGGCTCTATGGTAGCTTTTTTACATTTTGTCGCAATTGCTGGATTGGGCTGATGTAACGGGAATCTCGATGATTTATTGCCCTAAGAAATAATTTATAGAAATTATCTGCTGCTCATGCCCTGGACAGCGGCAGCTGAATGTAGGAGCAGGCTTGCCTGCGAATGCGTCGGCTTGGACGACGCATCTTTAGTGTCTGAAGGGGCTTCTTCGCAGGCAAGCCTGCTCCCACAAGTCATTCCACGTTAGGAAATTGCGTTGTGGTTGATAAGAGGTAGAGGGCCTGCTCATGGATGATCAGTGACCTCCTTCGAAATCAATGATGTATCAAGGCATGTCACGAATCTTTAAGATGCTTCCTTTAATCCTCTGCCCGCCGGGTTCCCGTGAAGTACAAACTGCCCACCACCGCTACCGCGCCGTTCTGCCCCTCCGCCGTCACCGACAGCATTGCCATTCCGGCCAACGCGTCGTTGCTGCGCAAAATGCTGTTGTTTATTGGCCCTGGCCTGATGGTTTCCATCGGCTATATGGACCCCGGCAACTGGGCGACGGCCATTGAGGCCGGTTCACGGTTCGGCTATTCGTTGTTGTTTGTGGTGGTGTTGGCCAGCCTGTCGGGCATGGTTTTGCAGAATCTCTGTTCGCGCCTGGGCATTGCAACCGGGCGCGATCTGGCGCAACTGTCGGCATCGCGCTACAGCCCGCAAGTGGCCAAGGGACAATGGTTGTTGGCGGAGCTGTCGATCCTTGCCACGGACCTTGCCGAAGTCCTCGGCGCAGCCCTGGCCTTTCACTTGTTGCTGGGAGTGTCCATTCCGGTGGGCGTGGCCCTGACCGCCTTCGATACCATCATTGTGCTGGCTTTGCAGGGCGCCAATTTCCGCCGTCTGGAAGCCATTATTCTCGGCCTGATTGTCACCATCGCATCGTGTTTCACGGTGGAGCTGATCCTGATCAAGCCGTTCTGGCCGGACGTCGCCGCTGGCCTTAAACCCAGCTGGGACGTGCTCAGCCAGCAGGAGCCGCTGTATATCGCCATCGGCATCCTCGGCGCCACGGTCATGCCCCATAACCTGTACCTGCATTCCTCGGTGGTGCAGACCCGGGTCAATGGCAGCGATCAGGCGAGCAAGGCCAGCGCCATCCGCTTCGCCCGTTTCGACACCCTGGGCTCGCTGAGCATTGCCCTGTTGATCAACGCGGCGATCCTGATCCTTGCGGCTGCGGCTTTCCATCACAGTGGCCATGCCGACGTGGTGGAAATCGAAGACGCTTACCATCTGCTCGACCCACTGGTAGGCGGGACCCTGGCCAGTGTGCTGTTCGGCGTGGCATTGCTGGCGGCGGGGCAGAGCTCGACCTTTACCGGAACCATCGCCGGGCAGGTGGTGCTCGAGGGTTTCCTCCACGCCAGGATACCGTGCTGGCAACGCCGCTTGATTACTCGCGCCCTGGCCCTGATTCCGGCGCTGATCGGGGTGATCTGGCTCGGCGATGGCGCGGTGGGCAAGATGCTGGTCCTCAGCCAGGTGGTGCTCAGCCTGCAGCTGCCGTTCGCACTTTGGCCGCTGATCCGCTTTACCAGCGACCGCGAACTGATGGGGCCATTCGTCAATAGCGCCTGGGTGCGGATCCTGGCCTGGAGCCTGTTCGGGCTGATTTCGGCGGCGAACCTGGCGTTGCTGTTCTTCTGGATTAGCTGACCTTTCAATCGTTGTTTCTACGGCCCGGCCAGCGGGCCAGAGCATCTTTCGGTCATCGCTATATTGTTTTGTATATAGCGATAGTTATCATGGAGACCTCGACGGCGCCGCTGGCAGCGGCCGCCGACTGTTCACGCAACGACTGGGAGGCCCGATATGTCAGGGCGTATTTACCCCTACACCGCCTGGTTGCTGACCCGCACCTTCGCCGTGGTCAAGGTGGAGCTGGTGGGCACCACGGGCTCCGGGCAACACGAGCGTACCGTCAAGGGAAAGTGGTATCTGCCTGATTGCCTGTTCGCCTCACGGGAGCAGGCCATCGAGCACGGCCGCCTGCGGATCGAAGCGGCACGGGCGGAAATCGCCCGGCGCCAGGCGGCACTGGACGACAACATCGCGATGCTGAACAAGGCTCAGTGTCTTGACCAGCGTGTATACAAACAAACACGGGCTTAATGTGGGACCGGCTTTAGCCGGGAAGAGGTCACAGTACATTCGATGCCTGTCCAGGACCTCGAAGATCGTCTTCCCGGCTAAAGCCGGTCCCACCGAACAGTTGCGTTTATCGTTTACAACGTGTTTTTCACCAACACCGGCTCATTGCTGTACTGCCCGTCAAACAGTTTGTGCAACTGGTCGACCTTGGGCAGGTCGTTGACCACGATGTACGGATGGTTCGGGTGCAGGGTCAGGAAGTTCTGGTGGTAGGACTCGGCCGGGTAGAAACTCTTGCCGGTTTCCACCCTGGTCACGATCGGCTGGCTGAACGAGTGCGCGGCGTCGAGCTGGGCGATATAAGCCTGGGCGACTTTCTCCTGGGCCGGGCTTTGCGGGAATAGCGCCGAGCGGTATTGCGTGCCGCTGTCCGGGCCCTGACGATTCAGTTCGGTAGGGTTGTGGGCCACCGAGAAGAAGATCTGCAACAGCTTGCCGTAGCTGACCTGGCTCGGGTCGAAGGTCACCTGTACCGATTCGGCATGGCCGCTATTGCCGTCGCCGACCTGCTCGTACTGCGCGGTAGTGGCCGCCCCCCCGGTATAGCCGGACACCGCATTCTTCACGCCCTTGACGTGTTGGAACACGCCCTGCACACCCCAGAAACAGCCACCGGCAAACACCGCTGTCTCTTCGCCGCCGTTGCTGACCACTTCATCCTGCACGGGCGGGGCAATGACGACGGCATCTTCGGAGCCGGCAAAGGAACAGGCGGCGGTTTGCAGCAAGAGCAGACCAGTGCCGATGCTCAGCAGGCCGCGGCGCCAGTTGAAGGGGGAAACAGTCGTGTCGTGGTTCATGGAAGTCTCCTGAATCTGCAAAGCGGCACCCGTCTTTCAGGTGCCGATGATTGGCTTCGATCAGCCGAAAGTAAAGGCGTAGGCCGCGACACCAGCATCGAGGAATTCAATGGTGAAGGTATGATCGGCGACGTCGCCGGGTTGGCGCAGCAGTTGATACAGCCGTTGTTCCTTGACCTGGCCGCTGCCATCAGGCGCCACGTCCATGCCGTGGGCGGCGCCGGGCGCCTTGCCGTCGACCGTGACCATGAAGCGCACCGGCTTGCCGTCCGCAGCCGGTCCCAGTACCAGGTGCAGATCACGGGCGTGGAAGCGATAGGCAATCTTGCCGGTCGCGCTGTTGAGAGACGCCTGTTCCGAGCCGATATTCCATTGGCCTTCCAGACCCCAGTCGTTCAACGCCGGTTTGCCCGGCAACTGGTACGGTGCCAATTGATCCGGCCGGGCGCCGCCAGGGGAGGCGAACTGGGCGGCACGCTCGTAGCCGACATAGGTTTCCGGCGAACGTACATCGCGCAGGTCGGCGGCCTGTTGCACGCCCTGGCCGTTGATATCGATCACATCACTGACCACCTTGCCAGCGCCGGCTTCGCGCAACAGTTGCTGGATGACCTGCTCGGACTCGGCATAGGCGCCTTCGCCGAAGTGGTGATAGCGGATGCGGCCCTGGGCGTCGGCGAAATAGTGGGCGGGCCAGTACTGATTATCGAAGGAGCGCCAGATCTTGTAGTCATTGTCCAGGGCGACCGGGTAATTGATGCCCAGGTCGCGCATCGCCTTGGTGACGTTGTTGACGTCACGCTCGAAGGCAAATTCCGGCGCATGCACGCCAATCACCACCAGGCCCTGATCGTGATACTTCTCGGCCCAGGTCTTGACGTAGGGCAGGGTGCGCAGGCAGTTGATGCAGGAGTAGGTCCAGAAATCCACCAGCACCACTTTGCCCTTGAGCTGGGCGGCGCTCAGGGGCGCGGAGTTCAGCCATTGCACGGCACCGTCGAGGGAGGGCAACTGACCTTCCACGGGCAGACTGGCCGGTTGTTTGTCCACCGCTTTCATCATCATGGCCGACGACGCCACCATTGCGCCGGAGGCATTGTCTTGAGCTTTCATGGCCGCGGAATCTTGCGCCATCATGGCTCCACTGTTCTGCGCCATCATCGCGTCGCCACGCTTGTCCCCAGCCAGTTTGCCCACCAGCGCCTGCTCCAGACTGCCCGTAGAGCCGCTGGAAAAGCGCGCCAGAATGCCCGTATCCAGACCCAGGGCGATGGCCGCAACCCCGGCGAGCATGGCGCCGCCAAGCACCCGGCGCATCCACTCACCGGCGCCGATGGAGCGTTTCATCGCGGCGAAGACTTTGCCACCCAGCAGCAGGGCGACGGCCAGGGACGTCGCGGCACCTGCGGCATACGCCAGCAGCAACAGGGTCGTGCCGATGCTGGCACCCTGCAGGGCAGCGCCAGTCAGTACCAGACCCAGAATCGGCCCGGCGCACGGCGCCCACAACAGGCCCGTGGCGACGCCGATCAGGAACGAGGCGCCAGGACGTGGCCGGGCATCGTTGCCTGCCGCTTCCGACAGGCGACTGCCTGCGGCAACCAGGGGCCGGGTCAGGCGTTCGGCCAGTTTCGGCAGCAGCAGGGTCAGGCCGAACAACGCGACGAACACCAGGGCCAGGCCGCGACCGTATTGATTGAGCTGCACCACCCAACCACCACCCACCGCCGCCAGGGAGGCGACCAGGGCGAAGGTCAGGGCCATGCCCGCCAGCAACGGCAGGCCGCTGCGCACGAAGGGCTGCCCGGTACGGGCAAAGACAAACGGCAAGACCGGCAGGATGCAGGGGCTGACGATGGTCAGCACACCGCCCAGATAAGCAAGGATCAGCAGCAACATAGGACTCGTCCTGGGAAAAGGTCAGAGAGGAAGGCGATCAGGCCGCCGGGTCAAAGTTCATGGCGACGCCGTTCATGCAATAGCGCAGGCCGGTGGGTTTCGGGCCGTCGGTGAACACATGGCCCAGATGCCCGCCGCAACGACGGCAGTGGACTTCCTTGCGCAACACGCCAAAGGAGGTGTCGGTGCGCACGGCCACCGCCTGATCCAGCGGCTGCCAGAAGCTCGGCCAGCCGGTATGACTGTCGAACTTGGTCGCGGAGGAAAACAGCTGCAGCTGGCAACCGGCGCAGGCAAAGGTGCCATCGCGGTGCTCGGCATTCAGCGGGCTGCTGTAAGGACGCTCGGTATTTTCATGGCGCAGCACTTGATACTGATCGGCGCTGAGCAGCCCGCGCCACTGGGCATCATCGTGGCTCACTTCGAAGGTGCCCACGCCCGAATCCTGCGGCACCTGGCTTGCGCTGTTGGCCAGGGACGGCAGCAGACTGCCCGCCAGCGCCGCAACCCCGACGCTGCCGCCGATCCAGATAAATTGTCTACGTGAAAGCATGCCGACCTCCGCTTTGCCTGCTCAACTTCAATGAGGGCAGGTTAAGGGCTGGCGGATCGTCAAATCCTCACGCAGAGTTAAACAATTCGTGATAACTCGGTGGTGGGAAAGGCCGCACAATGCGTCATCGAAAAAGCCACCACTGAGCAGGTGGAAGCGAGGCTTGCCCGCGAATACGATACTTCAACCCCGAAATATCTATCGGATGTACCGGCCTCTTCGCGGGCAAGCCTCGCTCCCACACGATCCGGTTTCAATCAGGCCGTGAAGTGATCGACCAAGAGGTAAATGACAAATGGATTCCCCCAAACGCGTCCTCGTCGTCGAAGACGACCGACATATCGCCGACCTGATCGTGCTGCATCTGCGTGACGAGCACTTCGAGGTGGTCCACAGCGCCGACGGCAACGAAGGCCTGCGGCTTTTGGAGCAGGGCGGTTGGGATGCGTTGATCCTCGATCTGATGCTGCCAGGCGTCGACGGCCTGGAGATCTGCCGTCGGGCCCGGGCCATGACGCGCTATACGCCGATCATCATCACCAGTGCCCGTTCCAGCGAGATGCACCGCATCCTGGGCCTGGAGCTGGGCGCCGACGATTACCTGGCCAAACCCTTCTCGATGATGGAACTGGTGGCGCGGGTCAAGGCGTTGCTGCGCCGGGTCGATGCCATGAGCCGCAACCTGCATCTGGATAACGGCAGCCTGGCCCACGACGGGCTGTTCATCAATCCGGTGACCCGTGAGGTCAAGCTCGACGGCCGCCTGCTTGAGCTCACGCCACGGGAATTCGACCTGCTGTATTTCTTCGCCCGTGAACCGGGCAAGGTGTTCTCGCGCCTGGACCTGCTCAACTCGGTCTGGGGCTACAACCACGAAGGTTATGAGCACACGGTCAACACCCATATCAATCGCCTGCGTGCCAAGATCGAGGCCGATCCTGCGCAGCCCCTGCGTATCCTCACGGTCTGGGGTCGGGGCTACAAGTTCGCCATGGTGGGAGAGACCTCGTGAGCCTGACCCTGAGCCAACGCCTGTCCGTAGTCTTCGCCCTGTTGCTGCTGGTGTGCTGCGGCACCTCGGTGTGGTTGCAGGTGCGTTCCAGCCGCATGCATGAGCTGGAAGTGGTGCAGGGCCTGTCTCGGGACCTGGCCCGGCATATCGCCCGGGATACTCAGCTGATGGACGCCAACGGTCTGAAGCCCGACGCCGTGCGCGAGCTGTTCAGTCAGTTGATGCTCGTCAACCCCAGCGTCGAGGTGTATCTGCTCGACAAGGAAGGGCGCATCGTCGGTGATGCCGCCCCCAAGGATCGTCTGCTCCGCGACCGGGTTGACCTGGCGCCGCTACGGCGTCTGTTTGCCGACGAGCCATTGCCGATCCTTGGCGATGACCCGCGCAGCGCCACGGCGCGCAAGGTGTTCAGCGCCGCGCCGCTGATGGTCGCCGGGCAACCGGCAGGCTTCCTCTACGTGGTGCTGCTGGGGGAAGCCCATGACCGACTGGCCGAACGCGGCGCCACCAGTGAGGCGCTGAACACGGCGCTATGGTCCATCGCCTTGATTGCCTTGCTCTGTCTGGTCGCCGGCCTCACGGCCTTTCGCCTGATCACCCGGCCACTGCGGCGCCTGACCGAATCGGTCGCAGCCTTCGATATCGATGGCGTTCCCGCACCCGCGCCGACAGCGCCACCGAGCCGTACGGAGCCCGTGGCCAAGGACGCCAGTCAGGATGAAATCGCCGTGCTCGATGGTGCCTTCCGCCAGATGCAGGGCCGCTTAAACGAGCAGTGGCGCAGCCTGACCCGCCAGGATCAGGAACGCCGCGAACTGGTGGCCAATATTTCCCACGACCTGCGCACGCCCCTGGCCTCGTTGCACGGCTATCTGGAAGTACTGTCGATGAAGGACGCTTCCCTGACCGCCGAAGAGCGCCGCCGCTATTTGGGCATTGCCCTGGATCAGAGCCGCAAGGTCGGTGGTCTGGCTCAGTCGCTGCTGGAGCTGGTGCGTCTGGAGCATGGATTCGTCGAGCCGGTGCTGGAACGGTTTTTCCTGACCGATCTGGTTCAGGACGTGTTCCAGAAATTCGAACTGACCGCCGAAGCCCGCTCCATAAGCCTCACCCCGCTGTTCGCACCCTCGGTGCCGGGGGTGTTCGCCGACCTCGGCCTCATCGAGCGAGTGCTGACCAACCTGCTGGACAACGCCCTGCGCCATACCCCGGTGGGCGGTGACGTGCGCGTGGCCCTGGCGCTCCAGGGGCGTTACGTTGACGTCACGGTCAGCGACAGCGGCCCCGGCATCGCTCCGCAATTGCGCGAAAGCGTATTCCTGCGCCCGTTCAATATCGGTGGCGCGCGCCGTGATGGCGGGCTGGGCTTGCGCATCTGCCACCGCATTCTGCAACTGCACGGCCTGAAGATTGAGCTGCTGGATATCGAAGGGCAGGGCGCGACCTTTCAGTTTGCCTTGCCGGTGGAGGAGGCGTTGGCCAATACCCTGGTGCAGAATTTGAAATGAGTTGTTGATTGTTGTGGGACCGGCTTTAGCCGGGAAGAGGTCGGTACATTCGATTCATATCCCTGACCTTGATACGCCTTCCCGGCTAAAGCCGGTCCCACAGGCAGCGTGTATTCAATATTGCGATGCTGCCCCATAAACCACAGCAATTCAGCAGGTTATCATCCAAGGTTGTCCACGAAATACGTGGACATGTCTGTGGATAACTTTATGCAGGGCACAGGGAGCAAGGTCTGGGCAGGGGTGATCGTTTTCTGATCAGCCCTTCGCTCAATTGACCACGTAGTACTTGCGTACATACACCTTGCTGGTCCAGGCGCACGGTGTGCCCTGGGGCAGGAACACCGTGTCGCCGGGCTTGACCAGCAGGCTTGGGGCATTGTTCACGCTCAGCTCGACTTCACCTTCGAGCAGGTGCATCAGTTCGTGGACCTTGTGCGCCCGGGCGTGGCGCGCGTAGGGCGTAGAGTCCCAGACGCCGATGCGCAGCGGGCTGGCGGTGTCTTCGAAAATATTATTGGCGCGGCACTGCGGCGTCGGGCCGATCAGGATCGCCTCTTCCGGTGCGGCCGAGGGCGCCAGGACGGCGCGATGATCGATCAGAGCGACGGCGGATTTGTCCGGGCCGCTGGCCTGGGTCGCGGCGCAGAATGCCCACAGGCTGTCGTGCTGGGCATTGAGCTGCACGGCGGTGCCGCGACCGATCACCGCGCTCTGGCCCGGTTCGAGGCTGATGCTGCGCTCGGCAGTGGTCAGGGTGACCAGGCCACGGTGCACCACCAGCATCTCGGTATAGGGGTAATCCTTGAGCGTCAATGCACCGCTGGTCCGGACGATCCCGGCAGCGATGCCCTGATCGTCGATAAAGGCGGTTTGGCGCTGCTCGGCGAATGGATCGCGGGCACTCAGACGGCCCTGGCTGAACGGGGTGTCTACGGGGCTGTTATCGGCACGGGCCAGCAGCAGGACGGTGGCTTGGGACATGGGCAATCTCTCCGGAAAAATGAATCAGCCGATGGCCTGGGTGACCAGGGCAAACTGCTGCACGCCATCTGCGGCCGCAGGCACTGGGCCAAGGCTCATCGGGGTGACGCTGTCGACGCGCTTGAGGCCGATGTCTTCCAGCCAGTGCGCCAGGCCGCAGTCAGCCGGAATATCGATGCGGACAAAGGCGTAGGGCACCTTGCTCAACAGTTCTTCGATCATGTGCCGGGCCTGATCGGCGTTCTCGGCCAGTACGGGGCCGATGCACAGGCCACGACCAAACGGGCGCAGCAGGGCAAAGGCGCGCAGCAGGCCATCGCGCTCGATACCGATACCGCGCTCGATGCCCGGCAGGACATCGGCAAGGACATTGCTGCGATCCAGGCCACTGCCGGCATTGGCGAGTTCGATCAGACGCGCGCTGTCGGCGTCGGTCAGGTTGCGGCAATGGTTGCCTGCTTTCAGTGGCAGGGGCAGCAGCGAGGGTGCCTGGCCCTGGCGCTGCTGGATTTCACCGAAGGCCTTGAAGCCCATCTTCTCGTAGAGCGGCGCACCGGCCTGGGTGGCATTGAGAATGGCGGTCCCTGGCGCAACGGTAGCCAACGCCAGATCCATCAAGCGACGGCCGATACCTTTGCCTTGATAGTCATCGCTGACGATGACCAGGCCGATGGTGGAGAACTCACCCTGATGACAGGCGAACGAGCTGCCGATCAGTCTGCCATTGTCTTCAGCGACGAAGCCTTGGGCGACGCGTTGCAGCATGGCCCAGTCTTCCAGGCGGTGCGGCCATTTCAGGGCCACCGAAAGGCCGTGAGCGTTGCCGACGTCATCAGCAGTCATGGGGCGATAGACATAAGCGGGAGGTTGCGAAACCGACATGGCGGGTCTCCATTCAAAGGCATGCACAGGCTTTAAGGTTCTTGCACTGGAGTGCTGTATCCCACCTGCTGAAAAGGCTGGCAAGGGGCGCGCAGCGATTCGGTAGATTCGCCAATTCACCGCTGCCACGACCACAGTAACTGCTTAATTTCCCGGCAAGGTCGGCAGCAAATGCTTGGGGATTTTTTCTAGCATGGAGGCCTCGCTTTTCACTGGCTGGAGTCCTTCATGGATAGCTTCGATCCTCGTCTTGTCGCGGTGCGCGGCGCTCATTTCATTGCCGGGAAATACCGGGATGCTCAAGCTGCCATGGAGGTCTCGCGGCCATCCGATGGCCAGGTCTATGCCGGACTGCCGATCGCCGATGCCGACCTGGTGGACGAGGCCGTGAGCAACGCCTGGCAGGCCTTCAGGACCAGTGACTGGGCCAGTCGACCACCGCGCGAGCGCGCTCGGGTGATGCGCCGCTGGGCTGACCTGATCGAAGCCGACGGCCAGGTTCTGGCACCGCTGGAAGCCGTGGGCTCGACGCGACCGCACAAGGATGTGCTGGCCTGGGACATTCCTTATGTCGCCGAAGGCATTCGTTTCTTCGCCGAACTGGCGGACAAGCATGGTGGCGAAGTGGCCGCGACCCAGAGCGACCGCCTGGGCATGCAGATCGCTGAACCCTACGGTGTCATCGCCGCCATAGCACCGTGGAATTTCCCCCTGAGCATGGCCTCATGGAAAGTCGCTCCGGCCCTGGCGGCGGGTAACGCCGTGGTGCTCAAACCGTCTGAGCTGACGCCATTTTCCAGCCTGCGCTTTGCCGAGCTGGCCGTGCAGGCGGGCATGCCGGCCGGGATCTTCAACGTGGTGCAGGGCGATGGCCGGGTGACTGGCGATGCCTTGTGCCGTCATCCGCGTGTGGCGAAAGTGACCTTTACCGGTTCCACTGCCACCGGCTCGAGCATCATGTCGACCTGTGCGCTGATCGGCCCGAAACCGGTGACGCTGGAGCTGGGTGGCAAGAGCCCGCAGCTGGTATTCGCCGATGTGCCGGACCTGGCCAAAACCGCGCGCACGGTGGCCCTGGCCATTACCGGTAATGCCGGGCAGGTCTGCGTGTCGGGCTCGCGACTGATTATCCAGCGGTCGATTATGGCTCCGTTCATCGAGCACTTGCAGGGCTTCTTCAATGCCCTCAAGCCCGGCCCGACCTGGGCGCCGGATAGCACGTTGCCGCCGATCATTTCCCGCCTGCAGGCCAGTCGCATCGACGGCATTGTTCAGCGCTCACGCCAGGCCGGTGCCGAAGTGCTGGCCGGTGGCCGGCTGTTCGAGGGTCTCGGCGGGGCCTATTACCAACCAACCCTGTTGACAGGCGTGGACAGCCAAAACCCGGCTGTGCGGGAAGAAATCTTCGGTCCGGTACTGACCATCCAGGCCTTTGATGACGAAGAACAGGCCCTGGAACTGGCCGGGCACGACACCTATGGCCTGGCCGCAGGCGTGCATACCGCCGACCTCAACCGCGCCCTGCGCCTGATTCGCCGGCTGGAAGCGGGCACGGTGTGGGTCAACCGCTATGGTCGCAGCAACGACTACATCCTGCCCACCGGCGGCTACAAGCGCTCGGGCATCGGCAAGGATCTGGGGCGCGAAGCGTTCGAGGCCAACCTGCGCTTCAAGAGCGTGCTGATCGATATCGGTGCCTGACAGCGTCGCATTGTCGCAGCGCGGCTTGCTCGCTAAGGGGCAGGGGCAGCCGATATATTTTTGAATCTGGGCGATGGCTTACGCGGGCAAGCCTCGCGGTAACGACAGTCTTCTGAACACGACGGGCGCCTCCTCTGGATGGCGCCCGTTTTTTATTGCGCGCCGGAGCAGGTTCTGCGGCGCAAACCCCGGTCCTTGAGCGAAAAACCCGCGAAAGGATCCATAAAAGCGCATGAATAAGGGCTTTGCCCAAGGCTGGAGCGCCCCGCAAAGTCTGCTGAGGGCGGCCTGCAAAACGGCTGTTTCTACCAACCAGCCCGCGCTTTTAACGCCATCTGCTGATTTCACGGTGTTGTAATGAAGGTGTGTTGCAGCGTTGCAATCACGGCTCCGGCAGCCCGCCGGACCATGACCCAAACATACTTTCAGGACCGCACAAAATGAGCTTTCTTCGACCTAAATTCATTACGTTCGACTGCTACGGTACGCTGACCAACTTCCATATGGGCACCATGACCCGCGAGCTGTTCGCCGACCGTGTGCCTGTCGAGCAGATGGACCAGTTCGTCAAGGATTTCTCGGCGTATCGTCTGGATCAGGTCATGGGTGACTGGATGCCTTATGACGAGATCCTCAAGACCGCCCTGGCCCGTACCTGCAAGCGCTGGGGCGTCGAATACCGCGAAGAAGGCCAGCTCTACTACGACGCTGTGCCGACCTGGGGCCCTCATGCCGACGTACCGGCAGGTCTGTCGAAGATCGCCGACAAGATCCCCCTGGTGATTTTCTCCAACGCCAGCGACAGTCAGATCATGTCCAACGTCGACAAGCTCGGCGCGCCTTTCCACAAGGTTTTCACCGCAGAACAGGCTCAAGCCTACAAGCCACGCCTGGCCGCGTTTGAGTTCATGCTCGACAACCTCGGTTGCGGCCCTGAAGACATCCTTCATGTGTCGTCGAGCTTCCGCTACGACCTGTTCTCGGCCCACGACATGAAGATCAAGAACAAGGCCTTCGTCGCCCGTGGCCATGAAGTGCCGGCCAACGAGTTCTACGGCTACCGGCAGATTCCGGACATCGGCGGCCTGGCGGCGCTGGTCGGCCTGTAAGCAACCCATCCGTCACTTTCCAGGCCCGCATGACTGAGCAACGAAGGGGAACGAAATGCGCAATGAATCCTACTGGCTTGATACCGCACCGGTCTTTACCGGCGCCCAGGCGGGCGCGGTAGCCGGGCAGGTGGACGTCGTGATCGTCGGTGGCGGCTTTACCGGGCTCGCGGCGGCGCGCGCTTTGGCCCTCAAGGGTGCCAGTGTGGCGGTACTGGAAGCCGGACGGGTAATAGGTGAAGCCTCCGGGCGCAATGGCGGACAGTGCAATACCGGGGTCGCCCAGGATTATTCGGCACTCAGCGCCAGCCTGGGGCCGGACAAGGCCCGGGAATTTTATCGGGCCTACGAGAGTGCGGTGCAGAGCGTGGTCAGCCTGGTCGAGGAAGAAGGCATTGCCTGCGATCTCAAGCGCAACGGCAAGCTCAAGCTGGCGGCGAAACCGATGCACTACGAGGGTATGGCCCGAACCTGCGAGCTGATTCGTCGGGAAGTGGACGCCGACGTCGAGTTGCTGACGGCAGCCCAGGCCCGTGCCGAAGTCGGCTCCAATGAGTTCCATGGCGGTTTGCTGCAACGCAACGGTGTTCAGATCCACGTCGGTCGCTTCGGCGTCGGCCTGGCTGACGCTGCTGTGCGGCATGGTGCGCTGATCTACGAGAACGCCGCGGTGAAAGACTGGAAAGCCATTAAAGGCGGTTATCAGGTCAACACCGCCAGGGGCTCGATCCAGGCGAAGCAGATTCTGCTGGCCACCGGCGCCTGCCAGCACGGCGGTCCCGGCTGGTATCGCCGCCGCATCGTGCCGGTAGGCAGTTTCGTGGTCGCCACCGAGGTATTGCCCGAAGCGCTGACCGAGCAACTGTTCACCCGGCAACGTTCCTATGTCACCAGTCGCCTGATCGGCAACTACTTCCGCCTGACCCCGGACAACCGCCTGCTGTTCGGCGGTCGCGCCCGTTTCGCCATGTCCGGCGGCAGCTCCGATACCAAGAGCGGCGCAGTGTTGCAGGCGGCCATGAGCCAGATGTTCCCGCAACTGGCCAATACCCGCATCGACTACTGCTGGGGCGGCCTGGTAGACATGACGTCCGACCGCCTGCCCCGTGCCGGTGAGCACGACGGGATTTTCTACTCGATGGGTTACAGCGGTCATGGTGTGCAGATGTCAGTGCACATGGGCAAGGTCATGGCCGACGTCATGGACGGCAACACCCACGCCAATCCCTGGCGCGAACTGGACTGGCCTGCGGTCCCCGGCCATTTCGGCACACCGTGGTTCCTGCCTCTGGTCGGCGCCTACTACCGCTACCAGGACAGCCGTTACTGATTTTTTGCTTCACCGTTGTCGTTTGCGCTTCAAGGACACTCCGGTCAACCGGGCATCTCCATTTTCGACAGGTAGAACTGATATGGCTGACAAGAAAGTCGAACCCCAACTGATTTCAGGCGAAGAAAGCCTGCGCGTGTTTGAAGGACTCAATCGTGGCCTGTCGCGCCGCGATGCGTTGCGTATGTTGGGGGTTGCCGGGGTCGCTGCGGCGGGCGCGGGCAGCCTGTTTGGGGCCGCCGGCAAAGTCTTTGCCGATGACGCGGCCACCCCGCTCAAGGGCAAGCCGGGCGGGCGCATTCGGGTCGCGGGCATGTCCAGCTCCACCGCCGACACCCTGGACCCGGCCAAGGGCGCGCTGTCCACCGACTACGTGCGGCACTTCATGTTCTACAACGGCCTGACCCGTTTTGACAGCCACCTGGTCCCGCAACTGGAGCTGGCCGAGCGCATCGATAACGATAAGGCTACGGTCTGGACCATCACCCTGCGCAAGGACATCACTTTCCACAACGGCAAGGGCCTGAGCGCCGCCGACGTGGTGTTCTCCCTCAATCGCCACAAGGACCCGGCCACCGGCTCGAAAGTCATGCCGCTGATGGCTCAGTTTGCCGAGGTCAAGGCCACCGGCCCGCTGGAAGTGCAGATCACCCTGACAGCACCCAATGCCGAGCTGCCGTCGATCCTTGCCGTGTCGCACCTGTTGATCGTTCCCGAAGGCACCACTGACTTCAATCCGGGCGTCGGCACCGGGCCGTTCAAGGTCAAGGAATTCAAGCCGGGCGTGCGCTCGGTCAGCGTGCGCAACCCGGGCTACTGGAAGCCGGGCCTGCCGTACCTGGACGAGATCGAATTCATCGCCATCGGCGACGAGCCGTCCCGGGTCAACGCTTTGCTGTCCGGCGACGTGCACATGATCAACGAGGTCAACCCGCGTTCGACCCAGCGTATTTCCGCCAGTGCCGGGCACCGGGTGGTTGATGCGCCGTCGGGCAACTACACCGACCTGATCATCCGCCAGGACCAGTTGCCAGGACAGAACGCCGACTTCACCCAGGCCATGAAGTACCTGCTGGACCGCGAACAGGTCAAGTCGGCCGTGTTCCGTGGCTACGCGGTGGTCGGTAATGATCATCCGATTGCACCGGGCTCGCGCTATCACAACGCCGACCTGCCGCAACGCGCCTACGATCCGGAAAAAGCCAAATTCCTGCTCAAGAAAGCCGGTATGGAAAAGATCAGCATGCCGGTGGTCTGTTCTCCGGCCGCGACCGGTTCCGTGGACATCGCCGTGCTGTTGCAGCAATCGGCCAAGTCCGTGGGCCTTAACCTCAACGTCAACCGCGTGCCCAGCGACGGCTACTGGTCCAACCACTGGATGAAGCATCCGCTGAGCTTCGGCAACATTAATCCACGTCCCAATGCCGACGTGATCTTTTCGCAATTTTTCCAGTCCACCGCACCGTGGAATGAGTCGGGCTGGAAGAACGAGCAGTTCGACCAGTTGCTGATGCTGGCCCGTGGCGAAACCGATGACGCCAAGCGCGCGAAGATGTACGCCGACATGCAGACTCTGGTCAGCGACAACTGCGGCATCGGCATCCCGGTTTTCATCAGCAACATCGACGGTGTCGACCAGCGTATCAAGGGCTACAGCAGCAACCCCCTGGGCGGTTTCATGGGGTACATGTTCAGCGAGCAGGTCTGGCTGGACGCGTGATTGCGCCACGAACCGAGTGATGCGGAGCAGGACTATGAATAGCAACACACTGTGGCTGATCGGCAGGCGCTTCGGCGCGGCGATCGTGACCTTGTTGATCGTGTCGATGGTGGTCTTCGCCATCACTGCCGTACTCCCCGGAGACGCGGCGCAGCAGGCCCTCGGGCAGTTCTCGACCCCCGAACAGGTGGCGGCACTGCGTGTGAAGATGGGCCTGGATCAGCCGGGTGTGATGCGTTACCTGCATTGGTTGCTGGGCCTGCTCAGCGGCGACCTGGGCAATTCGGTGTCCAGTGACATGCCGGTCAGCGAACTGATGGCGGGCCGCGTGCCCAACACCATGATGCTGGCTGCGGTCACCGCGCTGGTTTCGGTGCCGGTGGCCCTGACCCTGGGCATAGGTTCGGCCATGGGCCGGGGCGGGCGCATCGACAGCATCCTGAGCTTCATCACCCTGGCCCTGGTCGCGGTGCCGGAGTTTCTGGTGGCGACTCTTGCGGTGCTGGTATTCGCGGTCAATCTGGGCTGGCTGTCAGCCCTGTCCTATGCCGCCGACATTCATTCGCCCTGGCAATTCCTGCGCACCTACGCACTGCCGGTGATGACCCTGTGTTTCGTCATCGTCGCGCAGATGGCGCGCATGACCCGTGCCGCGGTGATCGACCAACTGGACAGCCCCTACGTGGAAATGGCTCGACTGAAGGGCGTCAGCCCCGTGCGGATTGTCCTGCGCCATGCCTTGCCCAATGCCATCGGACCGATAGCCAACGCCGTGGCGTTGAGCCTGTCCTACCTGCTGGGCGGAGTGGTGATCGTCGAGACCATTTTCAATTATCCCGGCATCGCCAGTTTGATGGTCGATGCCGTGACCAACCGTGATATCGCCCTGGTTCAGGCCTGTACCATGCTGTTCTGCACGGCCTACCTGGGTCTGGTACTGCTGGCCGACCTGTGCGCCATTCTTTCCAACCCGAGGCTGCGAACCCAATGAACAAACTCATTGTGACATCGACGCCAGCGACTCCCGACCTGGCCTCAGGCAAGATCTCCCACGGCCCGTCATGGCTCGGCCTGCTGGGCGCCGTCATGTGTTTCTTCTGGCTGCTGGTGGCGCTGTTCGGCCCCTCGCTGGCGCCCCATCCGGTGGGCGAAGTGGTGTCGGACAACGTCTTTGACGTGCTTAGCCTGGCCCACCCGTTCGGCACCGATTACCTGGGCCGCGACATGCTCAGCCGGGTGCTGGTCGGCGCCCGATTCACCGTTGGCCTGGCGCTGATTTCCGCCGTCCTCGCCAGTGGTCTGGGGACCACCTGTGCGCTGCTGTCGGTGATGGCGCCGAAATGGCTGGACGAAGCCATCAGCCGATTCATGGACGCCTTTATCTCGATTCCGAGCAAGATGCTTGCACTGATCATGGTCTCCGCCTTCGGCTCCTCGGTGGTGCTGCTGATCTGTACGGCGGTGCTGAGTTTCATGCCCGGCGCCTTCCGCATCGCGCGCAGCCTGGCGGTCAACATCGAGGCCCTGGAGTACGTGCAGGTCGCCCGCACCCGTGGTGAGCGGCGCCTGTATATCGCCTGCGTGGAAATCCTGCCGAACATGATCAACCCGGTGCTCACCGACCTGGGCCTGCGTTTTGGTTTCATTGTTCTGCTGCTCAGCGGCATGAGTTTCCTCGGTCTGGGCGTACAACCGCCGGACGCCGACCTTGGTTCGCTGGTACGGGAAAATATCGGCGGTCTCAATCAGGGCGCTCCGGCTCTGGTGATTCCGGCCCTGGCCATCGGCACCCTGACCATTGGCGTCAACCTGTTCATCGACCGGATTTCCTCACGTCGCAGTCGCCGTTCGGGAGGGCATTGAGATGACGCAATTGATTCGGGTCCAAGACCTGCGCGTCGTCGCCTCGGGCGAGCGTGGCGAGAGCGAAATCGTCAAGGGCGTGAGCTTTTCCCTGGAGAAAGGTGAAGTGCTGGCGTTGATCGGCGAGTCCGGTTCGGGCAAGACCACCATTGCCCTTGCGTTGTTGGGCTATGCCCGGCGTGGCTGCCGGTTGGCCAGCGGTGTGGTTCAGGTCGGCGAGCACAATATGCTCGCCCTGGAAGAAGGCCAGTTGCAGCGCCTGCGTGGCAATCGGGTGTCCTATATCGCCCAGAGCGCCGCAGCGGCGTTCAACCCGGCGAAAAAGCTGATCGATCAGGTCATCGAAGGCGCTCTGATACACGGTCTGGGCACCCGTAGTGCGCTGACCGCCAAGGCCATCGGCCTGTTTCGTGACCTCTCCCTGCCCAACCCGGACAAGATCGGCGAGCGCTATCCCCATCAGGTTTCCGGTGGCCAGTTGCAGCGGGTCATGGCGGCCATGGCATTGATCAGCGATCCGCTGCTGGTGGTACTGGACGAACCCACTACGGCCCTGGACGTCACCACCCAGATCGACGTGCTGCGCGCCTTCAAGCGTGTGGTGCAGGAGCGCGGCGCTACGGCGGTGTATGTCTCTCACGACCTGGCGGTAGTGGCGCAGATGGCCGACCAGATCGTTGTGCTCAATGGCGGCCAGGTCATCGAACAGAGCGGCACCGCAGCCTTGTTGCGCGGACCGGCCGAGGAGTACACCCGCAGCCTGCTGGCTGCGGCCCGCCCGGACGCCAAGCTGTCCCCGGCCAGCGAAGTGGCCCAAGACGTGACGCTGCTGACCATCAAGGGCATGACCGCAGGGTACGGCAAGAAGAGCCTGCAGGGCATGCCGATGATACGCGTGCTCGAAGACATCGACCTGACGGTGCGCCGGGGCCAGGCCATCGGGGTGATCGGTGAGTCGGGCTCGGGCAAGTCGACCCTGGCCCGGGTGGTTGCCGGTCTGCTTGATCCAGCCAAGGGCGAGTTGCTGTTCGACGGCAAGCCGTTGTCCGGCACCCTGGCCGGGCGCACGGCGGATCAGTTCCGGCGCATCCAGATGGTCTTTCAGAATGCCGATACGGCACTGAACCCGATGCACAGCGTCAGCACCATTCTGTCGCGGCCATTGAAGATGTATTTCGGCCTCAAGGGCGAGGCCCTGCGCCAACGCATCGACGAATTGATGGATCTGGTGCGCCTGCCGCGCAACCTGGCCGAACGTCGCCCCAACGAACTGTCCGGCGGGCAGAAGCAGCGGATCAACCTGGCCCGGGCCCTGGCGGCCAAGCCCGACCTGATTCTCTGCGACGAAGTGACTTCGGCCCTGGATACCGTGGTCGGCGCGGCGATTCTCGAACTGTTGCGCGACCTGCGTCGTGAACTGGGCGTGTCGTATCTGTTTATCAGCCACGACATTTCCACGGTGCGCGCTCTGTGCGACGACATCGTGGTGATGTACAGCGGCCACAAGGTCGAGGAGGGCAGCCAGGAGGCCTTCAGCCGTGCGCCGTTCCACCCCTACACCGACTTGCTGGTCAGCTCGGTGCCGGAGCTGCGCCAGGGTTGGCTGGAAAGCTGCGGCAGTACCAGCGGCAGGCTGCCGCCGATCGGTGCATCGAGCAACACCTTGGAACTGTGCACCTTTCTCAATCGCTGCCCGGTTCGGGTCGACGGTTTGTGCAACAAGACCGCGCCAGGCCGCCGGGTCATCAGCGGTAACAGTGAAATCCTCTGCCACCTGGACAGCCCCGAGCTTGAGCGCAGCCAGGTCCATTCGAACAACATGATTGTGGGAGCCTACGCATGAAAGGGCGTTTCGTAAGACTGGGCGAGCGCGGGCGACCTACGGTCAGCCTGCTGGTCGATGGCGCGCCCATCAGCGCCTTGCAGGGCGACACCTTGATGGTCGCGTTGCTGACCCAGGGGACTGCGCTGCGCCAATCGGAGTTCGACTCCGGACGCCGTGCCGGTTTTTGCCTGATGGGTGCCTGCCAGGACTGCTGGGTCTGGACCCGCAGCGGCGAACGCCTGCGCGCCTGCTCCAATGAAGTGCGCGACGGGCTGGACATTGTCACTACACAACCGGAGGCGAAATGGCCACTCCACGGGTAGTCATAGTCGGCGCGGGCCCGGCCGGCACGCGTTGCGCCAAAACCCTGCTCGGCGCCGGTATTAAGCCAATCCTGATCGACGAAAACCGCCGCGATGGCGGGCAGATCTATCGCCGTCAGCCGGAAGGCTTCAAGCGCGACTACGCCACCCTGTACGGCAGCGAAGCGGACAAGGCTCGCGCTCTGCATCAGACTTTCGACCGCCTGCGCAGTCAGATCGATTACCGCCCCGATACCCTGGTGTGGAATATCGCCGAGGGCCAGTTGTTCTGTGTCAGCCAGGGCCGTCATTCGACCATCGAATACGACGCGCTGATCCTCTGCACCGGCGCCACCGACCGACTGATGCCGCTCAAGGGCTGGCAGTTGGCGGGGACCTACAGCCTCGGCGGTTCGCAGATCGCCCTCAAGGCGCAGTCGGTGTCCATCGGCCACAGTGTGGTGTTCATGGGCAGCGGGCCGTTGTTGTACCTGGTCGCCAGCCAATATGTGAAGGCCGGGGCCAGGGTGGCGGCGGTGCTCGACACCTCGCCGCTGCGCAAGCGCATCGGCGCGCTGCCCAAGTTGCTGGCCCGCCCGGCGTTGCTGTTGACCGGCATGAAGCTGCTGGCGCGTTTGTACCTGGCCGGGGTCAAGGTGCATCTCGGGGTGCAGCCCCTGCAAGTGCTGGGTGATGAGTACAGCGGCGTCAGCGGTGTGAGTTTCAAGACCGGCAGCGGCAGTGTGATGCAGATAGAGGCCGATGCCGTGGCATTGGGTTATCACCTGCGTCCGGAAACCCAGCTGGCTGATCTGGCGGGCTGCCAATTGCAGTTCGACGATCTATCCGGCCAGTGGCTGCTGGCCGTTGACGACGAAGGCCGTACTTCAGTGCGTGGTGTCTATGCCGCCGGCGACGGCGCGCGGATTCGTGGCGCCGATGCCGCCGAACAGGCCGGGCGCCTGGCGGCCATGGCGTTGCTGGCTGACCGGCAGTTGCCGGTGGATGCCGCCGTGCGTCAGCAGCACAAGACGTCTCTGGCGGTGATGGAGCGTTTTCGGGTCGGTTTGTCCGAAGCCTTTCCATGGCCTGCGGCCCAGGCCAAAGCATTGCCCGATGAGGCGATTGTCTGCCGTTGCGAGATGATTACCGCCGGTGAACTGCGCGGCGTGGTCCGGCAAAAGGGCGCCTGCGAGGTCAACCGTGCCAAAGCCTTCAGCCGGGTCGGCATGGGCCGTTGTCAGGGACGATATTGCTCTCAGGGCGGTGCCGAGGTGATTGCCGCCGAAATCGGCATACCGGTGGTGGAGGTCGGTCGCCAGCGCGGTCAGGCGCCGGTCAAGCCGCTGTCGATGCAGATGGAAGAGGTGATTTCATGACCGCGCAAAAAAGCGATGTGTTGATTGTCGGCGGCGGCTTCATGGGCAGCGCGTCGGCGTTCTTCCTGCGCCAGCGCGGTCACTCGGTGACCCTGCTGGAGCGGGATCAGATTGGCCAGTACGCCAGTGGCGTCAACTTCGGCAATGTCCGCCGCCAGGGCCGTCACCTGGCCCAGCTGGACCTGGCCAACCGCTCCTGGGCCTTGTGGAAACGCCTGCCGCAGTTGATTGGCGAAGATCTGGAGTTCCTGCCCAGCGGCCATATGCGGGTGTGCTACGACGAGGCGCTTATCGACGATCTGCACGCCTATGCCGCCGCGCCCGAGGCTCGTGAACTGGACCTTGAAGTGATCGCGGGCAAGGCTTTGCACGAGCGCTTCCCTTTCCTCGGGCCTGAGGTCAAGGGCGGCTCCTACGCCCCTCACGATGGCCACGCCAACCCGCGTCTGGCCGCCCCTGCTTTTGCCCGTGCCGCCGTGCGCGCCGGGGCCAGGGTCGAGGAGGGTGTAGAGGTGCTGGACGTGCAGAAGGTTGGTGACGAGTTTCAGGTCACCACGGCCGATGGTCGCTTGTTCACTGCCGCCAACCTGTTGATTACGGCGGGTGCCTGGGGCTCAAAGTTGTCCGAACAGTTCGGCGAAGCGGTCCCGCTGGAAACCCACGGCCCGCAGATGGCGGTCACCGAGCCGGTGCCGTACTCCCTGCCGACGGTGATTGGCGTCTATACCAAGGTCCCGGAGGAAGTGATTTATTTCCGCCAGATCGAGCGCGGCAATGTCGTCATCGGTGGCGGTTATCGCAGCCGCCCGGACATGCTCACGCGCCGCGCTCATGTCGAGCCGCGCAGCACCCTCAATCAGATCCAGCAGATGCGCCGCCTGCTGCCGGCAGCGGTCAACCTGAACATCATCCGGGTCTGGAGCGGTATCGAAAGCTACACCCCGGACTCCCTCCCGGTCATCGGCGCCAGCGGCAAGGTCGACGGGCTGTTCTATGCCTTTGGCTTCTGCGGTCATGGCTTCCAGCTCGGTCCGGGGGTGGGCGATGTCATGGCGGAACTGATCAGCACCGGCCAGACCAGCACCCATATCGCACCCTTTGATATCCGCCGCTTCAGCCCGGCGCCGACCCTGTCATCGGCTGAATCGCCGAGCCTTCAACTGACGAGCAAAGTCTTATGAAACCCCGTGTACTGGATATCCTCAAGCGCCTGATCGGTTTCGACACGGTCTCATCCGAATCCAACCTGGCGCTGATCGAATACGTGCGTGAACTGCTGGCGAGCAAGGGCATCGAGTCGCTGATAGTCAAGGACGAGACCGGGCGCAAAGCCAATCTGTTCGCCAGCACCGGGCCGAAGGAACAGCAGGGCATCCTGCTCTCGGGCCACACCGACGTGGTGCCGGTGGCGGGGCAGGCCTGGACCGTGCCGCCGTTCGAAGCCACGGTGAAGGACGGTCGCGTCTATGGCCGTGGCACTTGCGACATGAAGGGGTTTATCGCCCTGGCCATCGACGCCATGCTCGATGCTGCCGAGCTGAATCTGACCCGCCCGCTGCAACTGGCGCTGTCCTATGACGAGGAGATTGGCTGCGTCGGTGTGCGGCGCCTGATCGATGTGCTGGACATGGCTACCCTGCGGCCGTTTCTCTGCGTCATCGGCGAGCCGACCCAGATGCAGTTCGCTGTCGGCCACAAGGGCAAGAGTTCGTACCGCACCTATTGCCTTGGCCAGGAAGCCCATTCGTCCCTGGCACCACGGGCGATCAATGCGATCCATCTGGCCAGCGATTTCATCTCGGTATTGCGCGACAGTCAAAAGCGCGTCGAACAACAGGGCCAGCGCGACGAGGGCTATGACATTCCCTACAGTACCGTGCATATCGGTCGTATCGACGGCGGCAAGGCGCTGAATATCGTGCCCAACCTGTGCACCCTTGAATTCGAATTCCGCAACCTGCCCCAGGACGATCCGGATCTGCTGTTGAGCGAACTGCGCGAGCGTGCCGAAGCCCTGGTGCGAGAGGCACGGCAGGTCTCCGGCGTGGCTGATATCGAGATCGAAGTGATGAACGAATACCCGGCGCTGGACACCCACCCAAGCGTCGAGGCCGTGCGCCTGCTGCACAATTTTGCTGCTGCCGGCACCGAACATATCAAGGTGTCCTTCGGCACCGAAGGCGGGTTGTTCGCCAACCGCCTCAATGTACCGGTGGTGGTTTGCGGGCCAGGCTCCATCGAGCAGGCGCACAAGCCCGACGAGTTTATCGATGACAGCCAGATGCTCGCCGGCGAGCGCTTTCTGCACAGCCTGCTCGCTTCGCTTAAGCAGTAGAGCCTGCCGTGGCGCCGCGAAATTCAGCAGCCGACGCTGCTGCCGCGGCGCTTTCAGCATCCTGCTCCGGAGCGCCTGCTTAGACTGGCGACTGACACATACTCCGGATCAGGACTCGAGCATGCTCAAACATCAATTGCAGGACCCCAGCCTTCTAGTCGAACTTGCCTACATCGACGGCCAGTGGCTCGGTGCCGATGACGGTGCCACCCTCGACGTGAACAACCCGGCAACGGGTGAGTTGCTGGCCCGGGTTCCAGCCCTGCAAGGCACGGAAACCCGCCGCGCCATCGAAGCCGCTGAACGCGCCTGGCCGGCCTGGCGTGCGCGCCCGGCGGCTGAACGTGCGGCACTGCTGGAGCGTTGGTATCAGGCCATGCTCGATAACGTCGACGACCTCGGCCTGATCATGACCCTGGAGCAGGGCAAGCCGCTCAACGAAGCCAAGGGCGAGATTCGCTATGGCGCCAGCTTCGTCAAATGGTTCGCCGAAGAGGCCCGTCGTTGCTATGGCGAGACCATTCCGGCCCCCAGCGCTGACCGCCGACTGATGACCCTCAAGCAGCCGGTGGGTGTGTGTGCGGCCATTACGCCGTGGAATTTCCCCAACGCGATGATCACCCGCAAATGTGCGCCGGCCCTGGCGGCGGGTTGCCCGATCATCGTCAAACCCTCGGACCTGACGCCGCTGTCGGCCCTGGCGTTGGCGGTGCTGGCCGAGCGCGTCGGGATTCCGGCCGGGGTCTTCAACGTCATCACCGGCATGCCGGTGGGCATCGGTGAAGAGCTGACCGGCAACCCGGCGGTGCGCAAGATCTCCTTTACCGGTTCCACTCCCGTGGGCCGTCTGCTGATGCGCCAGAGCGCCGAGCACATCAAGCGTTTGAGCCTGGAGCTGGGCGGCAATGCGCCGTTTATCGTTTTCGATGATGCCGACCTGGAGCAGGCCATCGCCGGGATCATGCTGAGCAAATTCCGCAATGCCGGGCAGACCTGCGTCTGCGCCAACCGCATCCTCGTGCAGGACGGCATCTACGAGCGCTTCGCCAAACGCCTGGTCGAGGAGGTGGCCAAGCTCAAGGTCGGCAACGGCATGGACGACGGCGTGACCATCGGCCCGCTGATCAACGCGGCAGCGGTGAGCAAGGTCGCCCGGCATATCGACGATGCCTTGAGCCAGGGCGCGACGCTGTTGTGCGGCGGCATTCCTACAGGCGACAGCCAGTTCGTTCAGCCCACGGTATTGGGCGATACCCATGCCGGTATGTTGCTGGCCAACGAAGAGACCTTCGGCCCCGTTGCGCCGCTGATGCGCTTTACTGATGAAGCCCAGGCGCTGGCCCTGGCCAATGCCACGCCCTACGGCCTGGGCGCCTATTACTTCACCCAGGACCTGCGTCGTTCGTGGCGTTTCGGCGAGGCTCTGGAGTTCGGCATGGTCGGCCTCAATACCGGGATCATCTCCATGGAAGTGGCGCCGTTCGGCGGTGTCAAACAGTCGGGTCTGGGCCGCGAAGGTTCGAGCTACGGGCTGGACGAATACCTGGAAGTAAAGGCCTTTCATGTCGGCGGCCTTTAATCAGCGATTGCACAGGGGAGCACGGATTCATGGGTAAAACATTCAGGATTGCCGCGATTGCCGGCGACGGTATCGGTCAGGAAGTCATGCCTTAAGGGTTGCGCGTTCTGCAAAAGGCCGCGCAGAAATGGCAGGTGGAACTTGAGGTAGAAGTCTTCGAGTGGGCCAACTGCGACTATTACCTGCAACACGGCAAGATGATGCCCGACGACTGGTTCGACCAGCCAAGGGTTTCGATGCGATCTTCTTCGGTGCCGTGGGTTGGCCCGAAAAGGTGCCGGATCACATTTCCCTGTGGGGTTCGTTGCTCAAGTTTCGCCGCGACTTCGACCAGTACGTGAATATCCGCCCGGTGCGCCTGTTCCCCGGCGTGCCGTGCCCATTGGCCGGGCGCAAGCCGGGGGATATCGATTTTGTCGTGGTGCGGGAAAACACCGAAGGCGAGTACTCCTCGGTGGGCGGCAAGATGTTCGAAGGCACCTAGCATGAGTTCGTGCTGCAGGAGTCGGTGTTCACCCGCCGAGGCGTCGACCGCATTCTCAAGTTCGCTTTCGACCTGGCTCAGACCCGGCCACGCAAGGTGCTGACTGCGGCAACCAAATCCAATGGTATTTCCATCAGCATGCCGTATTGGGACGAGCGCACGGCATTGATGGCGCGGAACTATCCCGAGATCAAATGGGACAAGCAGCATATCGACATTCTTTGCGCGCGCTTTGTCCTGCAGCCGGACCGTTTCGATGTGGTGGTGGCGCCAAATCTGTTCGGCGATATCCTTTCCGACCTTGGCCCGGCCTGCGCCGGCACCATCGGTATCGCCCCTTCGGCCAACCTCGATCCGCGGCGGCGCTTCCCGTCTCTGTTCGAACCGGTGCACGGCTCGGCCCCGGATATCTTCGGCCGCAACATCGCCAACCCTATTGCGATGATCTGGTCGGCGGCGCTGATGCTGGACTTCCTCGGTAACGGCGACGAACGCTACCGCGCGGCCCATGACGGGATCATTGAGGCTATCGAACGGACCATTGCCCAAGGGCCGAAAACCCCGGACCTGGGCGGGACCGGATCGACGCAGTCGGTGGGGGAGGCGATTGCTGCGACACTATAAAGACGCGTTGGAGCGAGGCTTGCCCGCGAAAAAAACGGCGCGGAGTATCAGGCATACCGCGTCCAGACCTTCGCGGGCGAGCCTCGCTCCAACGGGGCTGAGGTGCTAGTAACCCTGCCCGCGATCCACTTGCCCGAGCATCTTCTCCCCGCGCTCGAACCGGCGAATATTCTCCAGCAAACCGGCAAAGGCGCTTTCCGGTTGGGTCATGGCGGCAATATGCGGCGTCAGCATGATCTGCGGATGCTTCCAGAATGGATGATCCATTGCTGCCGGTTCTTGTAGCAGCACGTCCAGTATCGCCGCGCTCAACTGGCCGCTGTCCAGGGCCTGGAGCAGGTCGTCCTCACGCAGATGCCCTCCACGGCCCATATTGATCAGCGCCGCACCCTTGGGCAGTTGCGCGAACAACGCCTTATTGAGGATGCCTTCGGTCTGTTCGGTCAGGGGTAACACGCAGAGCAGAATGTCGCACTGGGCGAGAAAGGCCGGCAGTTGTTCGACCCCGGCATGACAGGTCACACCCTCAATCTGATGCTGATTGCGGGCCCAGCCCGAGAGGGCAAAGCCGAACGGTTTCAGGCTCGCCAGAATATGCTGTGCCTGCAGCCCCAGGCCCATGACCCCGATCCGGCGCTTGCTCGCGGGCAGCAGTCGATGAGCCTGCCAGTGACCGGCGACCTGCTGCTGACGGTAGCGCAGCATGTCGCGGTGCAGGCTGAGCACCGCCCAATTGGCGTACTCGCACATGCCCTGGCTGATGCCAGGATCAAGCAGGCGCACCACTGGCAGGCTCAGGGGAATGCGGCTCAGGTCCAGTTGATCCACTCCCGCCGACAAGGCGAACAACACCTTGAGATTGGGCAGCACGTTCTCGAGATCGTCCGGTGCCTGCCAGGCAGCCAGGTACTCGACTTGCGCGCCATCGCCAACGTCCGGCCAGGCGCGCCATTGGATATCCGGGGCGTGTTCGGCAAACAGCGCCTGCCATTGTTCGCCGCGCGCAGGGTCAGCTTTATAGAGCAGCGCCATGGGCATTTCCTGGGTAAAGAAGAGGGGCGTCCATGATGCCGCAACGGCGGAGCATGATCTGTTGAAAGCACGGGGCAAAACAGTGGATCCGGGCATCTCGGGCGGCAAGTTCGGCGTAGATCATTTCGCCGAACGATTAACCTGAACAGCATCGCAACCACTTGCCGCTGCCGGGCTCAATGCGCGGCTCATTACCTACAGGAACCACCATGAACAGCAAAGTCGACGAAGCACACCATTTACTGCGTCAGCGTGATCAGTTCGTACCGCGCGGTATCGTCAATGCGCACCCACTGGTCATCGATCGCGCCCAGGGTTCGGAACTGTGGGACGTGGATGGCAAGCGTTATCTGGATTTCGTCGGCGGTATCGGCGTGCTCAACATCGGTCACAACCACCCTAATGTGGTCAAGGCCGTGCAGGGCCAACTGAGCAAGATCACCCACGCCTGTTTCCAGGTGGCGGCCTACCAGCCCTATATCGAACTGGCCAAGCGGCTGTCGCAGATGGTCGGTGGTGAGGTGGCGCACAAGGCCGTGCTGTTTACCTCCGGTGCCGAGGCGGTGGAAAACGCCATCAAGATCGCCCGCGCCCACGCCAATCGTTCGGCAGTCATTGCCTTCCGTGGCGGCTTCCACGGCCGCACCTTGCTGGGCACCACCCTGACCGGCATGAGCCAGCCCTACAAACAGAATTTCGGTCCGTTCGCCCCGGAGATCTTCCATACCCCTTACCCGAACGAGTACCGCGGCTTCAGCAGCGACATGGCCCTGGCTGCGCTGAATGAACTGTTGGCGACCCAGGTTGCTGCCGATCGCGTCGCCGCCATCATCATCGAACCGGTACAGGGCGACGGTGGTTTCCTCGCCGCGCCGGTCGAGTTCCTCAAGGCCCTGCGCAAGCTCACCGAGCAGCACGGCATTGTGCTGATCCTCGATGAGATCCAGACGGGCTTCGGTCGCACCGGTAAGATGTTCGGCTTTCAGCACGCAGGCATCCAGCCGGACCTGGTTACCGTGGCCAAAAGCCTGGCCGGTGGTTTCCCGCTGTCGGGCGTGGTCGGCCGTGCCGAGATCATGGACGCTCCCTTGCCTGGCGGCCTGGGTGGCACCTACGGCGGTAATGCCCTGGCTTGCGCGGCGGCTCTGGCGGTGATCGACACCTATGCCGAAGAAAAACTTGTCGAGCGCGGCCAGGTGCTGGGCGATCGCCTGCGCGACGGCCTGCTCAAATTGCAGGCGCGCTACCCGCGTATTGGCGACGTCCGTGCCACCGGTTTCATGGTAGCCATTGAGCTGATCAAGGACGACGCCGAACGCAGCCCGGATGCCGACCTGACCCAGCAACTGATCGATCAGGCCCGGGTCGGCGGTCTGTTGGTGATCAAGTGCGGGGTGTATCGCAACGTCATGCGTTTCCTTGCGCCGCTGGTGACCAGCGAAGCGCAGATCGACGAAGCCCTGGAGATTCTCGACGGTGCGCTGGCACGTATCTTGATCGCCTGACCACTGGCATCGCTGGCCGGTTCAACAAGGATCGGCCAGCGGGCATACCGGGATGAACTGGAGGTTGTATCTGCCATGGGGCTGACTGAATACCGCGCATTGCTGATCGACTGCGACGAAGTACTGGTGGATCGGGATTCGGGCGTCTGGGCGGCCTTGCAGCCGCTGCTGGAAAACCGCCTTGAGGCGCCGGACAAGGGGCAGATTCTGGCCCAGTACAAGGACGTGATTCGCTCGCTGTATCCGCGCTACGCGGAACTTGGCTTCAGCGGCATGCTGTGCTTTGCCCATCGGCAGATGGCCGAGCTGCTGGCGATCAAGTCCAGTTGGGAGGAGGGCATGAGCTTCGCCCGCTCGGTACCGGGCTGGACCCTGTTCGAGGATGTACCGGGGGCGATGCTGTACCTGCGCAAGTTTTATCACCTGCGGGTATACGCCGACCGTGATGTGGAGGATCGTGGTGTCTTGTGCGAGCGCCTGGGGCTGTTGCCCGAGCACTTGCTGTCTCTGGCCGACAATCCGCTGGATGGCGGCGACTGGCTGGCAGAACTGGACGTCGACCCTGCCGACACCCTGCTGCTGTCGCGGCCACCGGCCCAGGCATTGGGTGAAGGCGGCCTGTGCCTGATCCGCCGGGGAGCCGCCGAGCACCGCAAAACCTGCCCGGCAGACTTCTGTATCAACAGCATGGCGGACCTCGTGCGACAGCATCAGTTGTCTTTAAGGTGCTGATTTTGTTAGAAGGTACTTCTGTACTGAATAGTTACCAAGCAAGAGGCGCGTGATGGAAGGGTTGGTCAAACTGGACCGGATTGATATCAATATCCTGGTCGAACTGCAAAAAGACGGCCGCATGACCAACGTCAGCCTCGCGGATGCCGTGGGTCTGTCGGCCAGCCCTTGTCTGCAACGTGTCAAGCGCCTGGAGTCGGCGGGCTACATTTCCAGCTACAAGGCTCACCTCAACCTGGCGAAGATCACCGACTCGGTAACGGTCTTCACCGAAGTCTCCCTGAGCGACCACAAGCGCGAAGATTTCGCCAAATTCGAAGCCAATATCCGCCTGGTCGACGAAGTGCTCGAATGTCACCTGATCAGCGGCGGCTACGACTACCTCGTGCGCTTCATGACCCGCAGCATTCAGCACTATCAGGAAGTGGTGGAGGAGCTGCTGGACAAGAATATCGGTATCTCCAAGTACTTCAGTTATATCGTGATCAAGTCGCCGGTGATGAAGGACGGGGTGCCGTTGCGCAAGTTGTTGCGGCATTGATACCTGCTGCTCTGTGGGACCGGCTTCAGCCGGGAAGGCGTATTCCCGGCTAAAGCCGGTCCCACAGGTCGCCTCAGGAATGCACTTTGCTCTTGCCGCGCGTTGCGCAATAGGGTCTGATGCTGCCCCAAAAACACCGGGGTCATCCATGCAGTCGCTGTTGAACGAAATCCTCGACGAAGTACGTCCGCTGATCGGTCAGGGCAAGGTCGCCAACTATATTCCGGCCCTGGGCGGCGTCAAACCGAATCAACTGGGCATTGCCGTGTACAGCAACGATGGCGAGCTGTATCACGCCGGCGATGCTGGCACGCTGTTCTCGATCCAGAGTATTTCCAAGGTGTTCAGCCTCGTCCAGGCCATCGGCCACAGCGGCGAGGACATCTGGCAGCGTCTGGGCCATGAGCCTTCCGGCCAGCCGTTCAATTCCCTGGTGCAACTGGAGTTCGAACGCGGGCGGCCCCGCAATCCGTTCATCAACGCCGGGGCTTTGGTGATCTGCGATATCAACCAGTCGCGCTTTGCCGCGCCATCGCTATCGATGCGCGATTTCGTCCGGCGCCTGTGCAGCAACCCGAAGATCGTCTCCGATGCGCTGGTGGCCGAGTCCGAGTATCAGCACCGCTCGCGCAACGCGGCGGCGGCCTACCTGATGAAGTCCTTCGATAATTTCCACGGCGATGTCGAAGCGGTGCTGCGCAGCTATTTCCATCACTGTGCCTTGAGCATGAGCTGTATCGACCTGGCCAAGGCTTTCAGTTTCCTGGCCCACGAAGGCTTCTGCGTCCATAGCGGCGAGCAGATCCTCACGCCGCGCCAGACCACCCAGCTCAACTCGATCATGGCCACCAGCGGGCTGTACGACGAGGCCGGTAACTTTGCCTATCGCGTCGGCTTGCCGGGCAAGAGCGGCGTAGGCGGCGGTATCGTCGCAGTGGTGCCGGGGCAGTTTTCGGTGTGCGTCTGGTCGCCGGAGCTGAATGCTGCGGGCAATTCCCTGGTGGGTATGGCCGCCCTGGAAAAACTGAGTGCGCGGATCAACTGGTCGGTGTTCTGATTCGCTCAGTCATGACAGAATCATATCTTTGGATGGCTCAGTCATTTCCAGGGATTATCAATCATGGCGCTGGATATCGATGCGGTACAGGCCTTTGTGCTGGTGGCCGACCTCAAGAGTTTCACCCGGGCGGCAGAGATCATCGACACCACTCAGTCGGCGGTCAGCCTGAAAATCAAACGCCTGGAGGACGCCCTCGGTCGTCGCCTGCTGGAGCGCACGCCACGCAAGGTCAGGCTGTCCGCCGAGGGCAGTACCTTCCTCGCCGCCGCGCGCAACCTGCTGGTGGCTTATCAAGGCGCCATCGGTTCATTCGAACAGCCGCAACAGCGCTTGGTGGTGGGCATCAGCCATCACATCATCGGCGCTGAACTGCCGCTACTGCTCAAGCACCTCAAGGCCGCACAGCCCAATCTGCAGATCGAACTGCATATCGGCACCTCCCGGGATATCCGCGATGCCTTCGATCGCGGCCTGCTCGGCGGTGCCCTGGTGCTGGGCTACGACAATCGCCGTCAGGACGGTGAGGTGATATTCAAGGAGCAGTTTGCCTGGATGGCTGCTGATGACTTCGACCATCGCCCCGGTGAGCCCCTGCGTCTGGCCACGCAGCCTGCGCCGTGCAGCATGCGGGCGATGGCCACTTCGCTGCTGGACGAAGCGGGAATTGTCTGGAACGAAGTGTTTGTCGGCGGCGGCATGAGCACCATCGCCGCAGCGGTCAGCGCCGGATTGGCGGTGGCGGCTCTGGCGCGACGTGTGGCCCCGGCCGGATTGGTGGATGTTGGCGCGAAACTGGGCTTGCCGCCCCTACCGAGCCGCGAAGTGATCCTCTATTCCAGCGCCTCGACGCCACAGGTTCGCGGTGTCCTGCAGACCCTGGCGTCGGCGGTGCGTTCGACGGCTAATGCCTGATCAGCAGCACCAGCAGCAGGGTCAGGCCGATGATCAGCGCCGCACCGGCCAGCAAACCCAATAGATGAGCGCGCAGTTCTGCGTTCATCGCAACTGCTCCAGCTCGGGTTGGGCCAGATACAGCACTTCATAGACACTCTGGCCTTCGAGCGTTTGCGCCGTCGTTGCTGACAGGCGAAAACGCAGCAGTTGCCAGGCATCCGGATCCAGTGCAGTCCAGGCCACTACCGTGTCACTGCTGTCGGCCAAGAGCCGGTTGCGCTCGATCTCCAGGTTCAGCACTTGCTGGCGATCTGCCGAGGCGGCCAGGGGCACGACTTCCTTGTACAGGACCAAGGCCTTGCGCGCCGGGCCGAGGTGGGCGTCGAGGGTCAGCCAGGCGTGCACCTGAGGACGACCAAACGAATCAATCACGCCCTGAAAACTCTCACCGGTCAGAAAGGCCGTCGCGGCGGATGTGTCGCGCCACAGATAGACCGAGGCATACAGGTTGCCGTTGGCGCCGTGGCGGTTTTTCTCGGTGGCGACGAAGGCTTTGCAGGCCAGGCCCTGGCGATCGTCCCACAGCGGCCCGCGGTCGGCCGCCCGGCGGCGGATCAGTTGCAGGTCGTAGTCGGCGGGCAGGCGATGGGAATACTGCATGGTCAGCATGGTCAAGCTCCTGTGAATGGATGACAGGAGCCAGAGTGCGGTGCGACCGGTTGGAGTAACAGACCGCTGCGGGCATAGGTGTGATGGGTTTTGGAAATGATGAGTGAGCATGCACCGTCATTGTGGGAGCCTCGGTGCCGATCGCGTGCAAAGCGCTCTTGACGACCGTTGCCCTTTCGACCTCCGGTCTTAAACAGCACAAGCATTCAAGGCGCCCTTGGAGACCAGGTCTAGTCTTTATCCCCTCACCCCGTTCAACCATAAAGAGGACGCACCCATGGCGACGCTGAAGGTCAAAGATGGCACCGAGATCTACTACAAGGACTGGGGCACCGGGCAGCCGATCGTGTTTTCCCATGGCTGGCCGCTGGATGGCGATGCCTGGGATGCGCAGATGGTGTTCCTCGGCCAGCAGGGGTATCGGGTCATCGCCCATGACCGTCGCGGCCATGGCCGTTCGGGGCAGTCGTGGGAAGGTAACGAGATGGACACCTACGCCGACGACCTGGCTGAACTGTTCAACGCGCTGGATCTGAAAGACGCAATCATGATCGGCCACTCCACCGGTGGTGGTGAAGTGGCGCGTTATATCGGTCGTCATGGCACTTCCCGCGTGGCCAAGGCCGTACTGATCGGCGCTGTGCCACCGGTCATGCTCAAGAGTGCGAGTAACCCCGAAGGTTTGCCGATTGAAGTGTTCGATGGCATTCGTGCCGGTGTAAAGGCGGATCGTTCACAGTTCTTCAAGGATCTGCCGGTGCCGTTCTATGGCTACAACCGTGAAGGCGCCAAGACTTCTCAAGGTGTGATCGACGATTTCTGGCGCATGGGCATGCTCGGTTCGATCAAGGGCGAGCTGGACTGCATCAAGGCGTTCTCGGAAACCGACTTCACTGAAGACCTGAAGAAAATCGACGTGCCGACTTTGGTCCTGCATGGTGATGACGATCAGATCGTGCCGATCGATGCATCCGGGAAGAAATCCGCCAAGTTGATCAGCGGTTCGACCCTGAAGATCGTAGCCGGTGGTTCCCACGGTATGTGCACTGTGATGGCTGATGAGATCAACGAGATTCTGCTGGGCTTTATCAAGGGCTGATTGCCTAAGTGGGAGCCGGCTTGCTGGCGATCAGGTGCGAAGCGCCCGCAATAGGGGCAGTACCTGCCCCATCGCCAACAAGCCGGCTCCCACAGTTTGTCATCGGCCAGCCGCTTGCACAGCCTGCGGCCAACCCCCTCCCAATGCCCTGAACGTCGATACCGCCGCCCTGGCATCGTTGGCGTGCAGTTGCGCCAGTTGATCCCGTGAGGTGAGCAGCAGGCGATCCTCGTCGAGCACTTCCACCAGGCTGATGGCACCACCCTTGTAGGCGTCTTCAGCAGCGGTGCGGGCGACCTGGTGGGCTTCGACTTCCTGATTCACATCCAGGCGCTGGGCTTCCAGTTCGGTCAGGGTGACGATGGCGTTTTCCACGTCTTCGGTGGCCTTGAGCATCGCCTGGCGGTATTCGGCCAGGGCCTGGGCATTGGCGCCCTTGGCCTGGGCGACTTCAGCGTCGACGCGGCCGAAATCGAACAGCCGCCAATGCAAGCCAATCGCCGCCTGTGGCTGGAAGGAGGAAGAGCCGATCAGCGAGCCGCTATGCAGGCTTTCAAAGCCCAGCAGGCCGGAAAGCGAGACTTTCGGGTAGTACTCGGCAATGGATTCGCCTATGCGCGCATTACTGGCGGCCAGGCGGCGTTCGGCGGCGATCACGTCGGGGCGGCGGCGCAGCAGGCTGGCCGGGCCTTCGCTGTCGCTGATGGTCGGCACCTTGTAGGTCTGGGCCGTGGCCAGCAGTTCCTTGGCGTAGGTGCCAGGTTGCGCGCCCATCAATACGTCCAGACGGTTGAGTTGCAGGGCCTGTTCGGTGCGCAGCGGCGGCAGGGTGGCGCGGGCCTGGGACACCAATGCCTGGGCCTGGGCCTGCTCGCGTTGAGTGGCCAGGCCACTGCGAAAACGATCATTGACCAGGGCCAGCAGGCCCGACTCGGTCTTGATTTGCTCCTCGGCCAGAGCGATGCGCTGCTGCGCACCACGAATGCGGAAATAGGCATCGGCAGCTTCGGCCGCGACCGAAATACGCACCCCGGCATGACTGGCTTCGGCCGCCTCGGCTTCAGCGCTGGCGGCTTCTTCGCCGCGCTTGAGACCACCGGCCAGATCGGCCTCCCAACTGGCTCCAGCGCCTAGATTCTCCAGAGTCTGGTTGCGTTTGTAGCCGGGGAAGGCGCTGCCGATCTCACCCAGCGGGCTGTTCAGTGATTGGCGCTGGCGCACGGCCTGGGCATCCAGGGCGCCCTGGGGCAGGCGCTCGGCACCGGCATGCCGGGCCACGGCACGGGCCTGTTCGACCCTTGCCAGAGACACTTGCAGGTCAAGGTTCTGCGCCAGGACGCGGTCGACGATACGACTCAGCTGCGGGTCGGCAAAGCCGCTCCACCAGGTGTCCAGAGCTGGAGCCGGAGTTTCGCCGACGCGCTGCTGCAGTCGGGCCTGGTTGGCGTATTGCGCGGTCAGGGTATTGCCGGGTGCCTGATAGTCCGGGCCGACGGTGCAGCCAGTGATGGCGAGGAGCAGGGTACTCAGGGCGAAGCGATGAAAGCTGGACAGGAACATGGCGGCACTCTCGTCAACAAAACATAACCATCTGATCGTGGGACCGGCTTTAGCCGGGAAAGCGTATTCCCGGCTAAAGCCGGTCCCACAGGAATTTCCACGGGTTTTCAATGCGCATCTGCCGAAGGCGCCGCAGGCGGTGTGACCTTGTGCATCAATGGCACCATCAGCGTGGCGACGATGAAGCAGACCATGATCGCCAGAAACGCATCGGAGTAGGTCTGGGTCTGGGCTTCGCGCAGGGTCAGTAACCACAGTTGGTGCAGGGCGGCGGTGCTGCCTTCGCTGCCGGTCTGGCCCATGGCTGCGAGGTTGCTGCCGACCTGACTGAGCCACTGGTTCATGGCCTCGTTGCTGCTGTTCAGGTGTTCGGCCATGCGAGTGAAGTGCAGGTTGGTGCGGTCATTGAGAATGGTCGCGCAGGCGGCGATGCCGATGGCGCCGCCGAGGTTGCGCATCAGGTTGAACAGCCCCGAGGCCTGCTTGAGCCGGGACATGGCCAGGCCGCCCAGGGTCAGGGTCACGGCCGGTGGCACCGCCATCTGCTGGGCAATACCGCGCAGGGCCTGGGGCAGCATCAGTTCCTTGCCGCCCCAGTCATGGGTGATCGGTGAAAAGTCCCACATCGACAGCGCGAACAACGACAGACCGAACATCATGATCCAGCGCAGGTCGATGCGGTTGGCGAGCATCGCGTAGACCGGGATCGACAACAGCTGGAATACCCCGGTGGAAAATACCGCCAGGCCGATATCCAGGGCGCTGTAGCCGCGCACCCGGCCGAGGAACAGCGGCGTCAGATAGATGGTGGCGAACAGGCCGATGCCGGTAACGAAAGAGAAGAAACAGCCCAGGGCAAAGTTGCGCTCGCCCAGGGCGCGCAGGTCGACGATGGGGTTCTTGACCATCAGCGTGCGGCTGATGAAGGCCAGGGCCGAGATCCCGGACACCCAGGCGGTCGTCAGGATGACCTGGTCGCTGAACCAGTTCCAGCGCGGGCCTTCTTCCAGGGTGTATTCCAGGCAGCCGAGGAACAGTGCCATGAACACCATGCTCAGGTAGTCGGCGCCCTTGAGCAGCGACAGATCCGGCTCGTCGATACGCACCAGGATCGGCACGACAACGGCAACGAACACGCCCGGCACCAGATTGATATAGAACAGCCAGTGCCAGGACGACACTTCGGTGATCCAGCCGCCGATCACCGGGCCCAGGGTCGGGGCCAGGGAGGCGATGGCGCCGATGGTTGCCGCCGCGATGACCTTCTGTTTACCGGTGAAGAACATGAAGGCGGAAGTGAATACCATGGGGATCATCGAGCCGCCGAGAAACCCTTGCAGGGCGCGAAAGGCGATCATGCTCTGGATATTCCAGGCCGCGCCGCAGAGCATGCTGGTCAGGGTGAAACCCACGGCGGACAGGCAGAACAGCCAGCGGGTGGAGAACACCCGGGACAGCCAGCCCGACAGGGGGATGACGACGATTTCGGCGATCAGGTAACTGGTCTGTACCCAGGCGGTTTCGTCAGCGCCCGCCGACAAGCCGCCACCGATGTCACGCAGCGACGCGGAGACAATCTGGATATCCAGCAGGGCGATGAACATGCCGATGCACATGGTGGCGAAGGCAAATACCTTCTGCGCGGTGGGCATTGAGGCCGCGTCGAAATGTGCCGGGGCAGGGCGGCCCGCAGTGGCGCTGACGCTACTCATTGCAGTTTGCTGGCGTTGGCGGCGGCGACGGAGTGGTCGTCCACGGAGCCGGCCTTGGTATCAACCTCGGCTGTCACCGACAGGCCCGGCCGCAATTTGCCCAGAGTATTATCGGCCGCATCGAGACGTACCCGCACCGGCACGCGCTGGACGATTTTGGTGAAGTTACCGGTGGCGTTCTCCGGCGGCAATACGCTGAATTGCGCGCCGGTGGCCGGGGCCAGGCTGTCCAGATGACCATGGAAGACCCGACCCGGCAGCACATCGGCATGAATGCTCACCGGTTGGCCGGGCAGCATCTCGGCCAACTGGTCCTCCTTGAAGTTGGCATCGACCCACAGGCCGCTGGCCGGAACCACCGCCAGCAACTGAGTGCCGGCCCCGGCAAAGGCGCCGACCCTGGCCCGGCGATTGCCGATCACGCCATCGATGGGCGCACGCAGTTCGGTGTAGCCGACATTCAGTTGCGCCAGGTCACGCTCGGCTTTGGCCTGCATCAGCGCTGCACGGGCCTGTTGTTTCTGGGTGGCGATCACGTCCAGTTGGCGTTGTGCGGCAAGCAGCGAGGCCTGGGCCTTGGCGCCATTGGCCTGGGCGGTCTTGAAGGTGGCGTCGGCGCGCTGGGCGCTTTCCAGGGACACCGCCGAGCGGCTGGCCAGTTCCTTGTAGCGCACGTTGTCGTCACGGGAACGCACGGTTTCCGCACTGGTGGCATCGATGCCGGCCTTGGCCTGGCCGATCACTGCCTGTTGCAGTTGCTCGGTGGCCTGCAGATTGGCCAGCAGTGCTTCTTCGGCAGCGATGGCACCTTCAGCTTTATGCAGGGTGGCGAGGTAGTCGCGATCGTCGATCTTCACCAGCAGGTCACCGGCGTGCACGAACTGGTTGTCGATCACCTTGAGTTCGGTGATATAGCCCGAAACCTTGGGCCCGATCACTGTGACATCGCCGCCGATATAGGCGTCGTCGGTGGATTCGATAAACCGTCCGGTGGTCCACCAGTGCAGACCGTAAAATACTGCGGCGATCAGGGCTGCAATGACCACAAGCGCCAGCACCAGGCGTTTGAGCAGCGGTGGTTTCGGCTTTTCAGGGGTGCTGGCAGGGGCCATGTCGGCGGCCGAAAGAGAGCTGTTCATCACGGTTTACCTGTGGAAGACGGGGTGGGGGCATTGAGAAGGGCATTGCGATAGGCCTGGCGGCGCTCCCGGCCGGTTTCCATGCGCCAGCGGTTCTGTTCGCTGGCGTGGGGCAGGGAGCGCAGGCTGTGGGTGGTGAAGCTGATCGGCTTGCCGGTCCGGGCATCGGTGAGGATCAGTTCAACGGGCTCGCCGCTCTGATCGTCGACCAGTTGAATCGCTGGCTGACCATTGGCGAAATGCTTGCCGCCCCAGGCCATCATCATCAGCACCACCGGGCGGAACTCACGACCACGGGGCGTGAGCAGGTAGTCGTAACGCAGGGGTTTATCGTTATAGGCGCGACGCTCCAGCACACCGGCTTCGACCAGTTCGTTGAGGCGGCGGGTCAGGGTATTCGGCGCGATGCCCAGGCTGTTCTGGAATTCGTCGAAGCGGCTGAGGCCATAGAAGGCGTCACGCAGGATCAGGATATTCCACCATTCACCCACGTGCTCAAGGCTCAAGGCCACGGGGCAATTCATGTGTTCAAAGCTTTTGTGCTTCATGGACGAGGCCCTCGGAGGTCCTGCTGTCATTAAATTATGATCATAATCTAATGGAGTGACTTCCATCATGCAAGTCACTTTTCCAGCCGTCGGTCGTAGGGCAAAAAGATGGCATGATGCAAATCACATCAAAACGGAGAGCCATCCATGAGTCTGCTGCCCTATGTCGAAGCCGCCCCGAGCCGGGAAGAAGTCGATGCCTTGTCCGGGCCCACGCTGATCGAGTTCGGCACCAACTGGTGCGGCCATTGCAAGGCGGCGCAGCCGTTGCTGGAACAGGTCATCAGCGGCTTTCCCGGTGTGCGGCATATCCGTGTCGAAGACGGCAGCGGCCGGCGGTTGGGGCGCAGTTATGGCGTCAAGCTGTGGCCGACGATGATTTTTCTGACTGACGGGCAGGAGGTTGATCGGCTGGTAAGGCCGACCACAGGGGGGCAGATTGCCGAGGTTTTCGACAAGTGGTTGGGGCAGGAAAAAAAGGGGTTGTAAGCACATAAATCTTGTAGGAGCGAGGCTTGCCCGCGAAGGCGGTTTATAGGGCCAGGAATATTCTGTGGATGTGCCGGCCTCTTCGCGGGCAAGCCTCGCTCCCACCCCCTGGCATTGCGTTCGCCAGGGATTTTCAGCGCCGCAGGTAGGCCGAAAAATCGATATCCCCGGCACTGAGAATCGCCTGTACGCGGTTGTGTACACTGAGCTTGCGCAGGATCGCCGAGACATGGGCCTTGACCGTGGTCTCGGCGATTTCCAGGGTGTAGGCGATCTGTTTGTTCGAGTCGCCCTTGGTCATGCGTTCCAGCACCAGCAGCTGCTTGCGGGTCAGGGCCTGGAGCAGTTCCGGGGCCAGGCCTGACGGTTCGCTGAAGGTGCGGCGCACACTGGTTTTCTGCGAGCGAATGATGTCCGAGGGCAGGTAGACGTTGCCGTTGAGGATCTGCTCGATGGCCTGGGTCATCTGCAGGCGCGGCGAGGATTTGGTGATGAAGCCGACGGCGCCGTAGGTAATGGCTTGCAGCACGATGTGCTTGTCCTGCTCGGCGGAAACGATCACCACCGGAATGGTCGGCGCTTCGTTGCGCAGATTGATCAGGCCGTTGAGGCCGTGCATGCCGGGCATGTTGAGGTCGAGCAGGATGAGGTCCAGGTCGTCGTGCTGGCGGGTCATCTGCACGGTGCTGTCGAGGTCTTCGGTTTCCATCACCTCACTGCCAGGAAAGCCGTCGCTGATGACGTTGTGAATCGCCTCGCGGAACAGCGGGTGGTCATCGGCAATCAGGATCTTGTACATGGGGCGTTACCTGTTTCTTGTTATGGCGTGCATTACAGGCCATGGCTGATTCTTTGGGAATAGGACATTAGCAAGGAAAACCAGTACCAAAGTAGTAGATAGGTACCGTTGCATCCCGCGTCGGATGCTCTAGGCTGGCGCCCATTAGCCGCTTTAGCCGACCATAAAAAGACAGCCTCCCATGAGCCAGCTGCGCAAGTTCGTTTCCCCGGAAATCATTTTCGGCGCCGGTAGCCGCCATAGCGTCGGCAATTACGCGAAAACCTTCGGCGCCCGCAAGGTGCTGCTGGTCACCGACCCCGGTGTGATCGCCTGTGGCTGGGTCGCCGATATCGAGGCCAGCCTGCAGGCCCTGGATATCGATTACTGCATCTACAGCGCGGTGTCGCCCAATCCCCGGGTCGAGGAGGTGATGCGCGGCGCCGAAGTCTATCGCGAGCAGCATTGCGACGTGATTGTCGCCGTTGGCGGTGGCAGCCCGATGGACTGCGGCAAGGCCATTGGCATTGTCGTCGCCCATGGCCGCAGCATTCTCGAATTCGAGGGCGTGGACATGATTCGCGTGCCCAGCCCGCCACTGATCCTGATCCCGACCACCGCAGGCACCTCGGCGGACGTGTCGCAATTCGTGATCATCTCCAACCAGCAGGAGCGCATGAAGTTCTCCATCGTCAGCAAGGCAGCGGTGCCTGACGTGGCGTTGATCGACCCGGAGACGACCCTGAGCATGGACCCGTTCCTCGCCGCCTGCACAGGTGTCGATGCCCTGGTGCATGCCATCGAGGCATTTGTCTCCACCGGCCACGGCCCGTTGACCGATCCCCATGCCCTGGAAGCCATGCGCCTGATCAACGGCAACCTGGTGCAGATGATCCACAACCCCACGGACCTGGCCCTGCGCGAGAAGATCATGCTCGGCAGCATGCAGGCGGGCCTGGCGTTCTCCAATGCGATTCTTGGTGCGGTACATGCCATGTCCCATAGCCTGGGCGGTTTTCTCGACCTGCCCCATGGCCTGTGCAACGCGGTATTGATCGAGCACGTGGTGGCGTTCAATTATCAGTCGGCACCGGATCGCTTCAAGGTCATTGCCGAGACCCTGGGCATTGATTGCCGTGGCTTGAATCAGGTGCAGATCGCCAAACGCCTGATCGAACACTTGACTGCCTTCAAGCAGGCCGTGGGTTTCCATGAAACCCTCGGTGGGCATGGCGTGCGCATGGCAGACATTCCGTTCCTGTCGCGCCATGCCATGGGCGATCCGTGCATCCTCACCAATCCGCGCGAGTCCAATCAGCGCGATGTCGAGGTCGTTTATGGCGAGGCCCTCTGACGAGCGTAAGCGGGCACTGGATGCGCTGTTGGGGCTGGGCAATCACTCGACGCGCAAGAGTCACTACCCGGAACTGACCATGCGTCTGGAAGAGCTGGAGCTGGCGCAACAACGCCTGCAACAGCTCAACGACGAACTGGAGCAGCGGGTCGCCGCGCGCACCGATGAATTGCTCGAAGCCAATCACAACCTGCAACAGCAAATCATCCAGCGCGAGCGCATCGAGCAGGACCTGCGTGACGCCCGGGACGCCGCCCAGGCTGCCAATCGCAGCAAGGACAAGTACCTGGCCGCCGCCAGCCACGACTTGCTGCAACCGCTCAACGCCGCGCGCCTGCTGATCTCCACGTTGCGTGAGCGCAGCCTGCCCGAGAGCGAGCGCACGCTGGTGGAGCGCAGCCACCTGGCCCTGGAAAGCGCCGAAGATTTGCTCAATGACCTGCTGGATATTTCCCGGCTCGATCAGGCAGCGGTCAAACCGGATATCGGCCTTTATCGCCTGGACGAACTGCTTACGCCTTTGGCTTCTGAATTCCAGTCGGTGGCCGAGGCGTCGGGCCTCACTTTACGGGTACGCATGGGCCATTTCGCCGTTCGCACCGACTCGCGCCTGCTCAGCCGAATTTTGCGCAACTTCCTCAGCAATGCCTGCCGCTACACCGACAACGGCCGCATTCTGCTGGGGGCGCGGCGGCGTGGCGATTGCCTGCGCCTGGAGGTCTGGGACACCGGCCGGGGTATTGCCGAGGACAGCCTGGAATCGATCTTCCTCGAATTCAACCAACTGGATGTCGGCCGCGCTGCCGACCGCAAGGGTGTCGGCCTGGGCCTGGCGATTGTCGAGCGTATCGCGCGGATTCTCGATTACCCGGTGCAGGTCCGCTCGCAGCCGGGGCGTGGCTCGTGTTTCAGCATTGATGTGCCGCTGTCCCATGAGGTGCCCGCGCCGGTCAGCCTGCTGCTGCACCAACCCGGCACCGGCAATCCGCTGCCGGGGCGTCGCCTGTTGGTGCTGGACAACGAACAGAGCATCCGCGAAAGCATGGCCGCGCTGTTGGAGCAGTGGGGCTGCGAGGTCCTGACCGCCAGCGACCTGGGCAGCGCCTGCAGCGTATTGCAGGGCTCGGCACCGGAATTGATCCTTGCCGACTTCCACCTGGACCACGGCGTGACCGGCTGTGAAGTGGTCAACGACCTGCGGCGGCATTTCAACCTGCGCATTCCTGCGGTGATGATCACCGCCGACCGCAGCGAACAATGCCGTCACGCCTTGCGCAAGCTCGGCGCGCCGTTGTTGAACAAGCCGGTGAGGCCGGGCAAGTTGCGAGCGGTGTTGAGTCAGTTGTTGGGGTAGGCCACCTGTCACACCTCGTCTGACCAACCGAATTGATGTTGTTCTCGGTGGGACCGGCTTTAGCCGGGAAGAGGATATGGCAGACGATAGAAATGTATCGATCCTGGCGAAGCCTTCCCGGCTAAAGCCGGTCCCACATTGACTCTATGTTTGCCAGGTCTACAAAAATCCATTCCAAGTCGCGGGGTGAATTGCTCAACCCCCCGTCATATTCATGAACCGCACCACCTGCACCTCATCATTGAGCTGAAAGTCATGCCGGTAGGGCTTTAGCTTCATCGCCTCGATAATGGCCTTTTCCAGTTTCTCTGGCTGACCGGGGTTGGCTCGCAGGACGCTCTTGAGGTCGGCGGAATGCTCGTTGCCCAGACATAGCAGCAGACGGCCTTCGACGGTCAGGCGCACGCGATTGCAGGTGCCGCAAAAGTTATGGCTGTGGGGCGAGATAAAGCCGACGCGGATATCCGGCGCTTCGGCCAGGCGCCAATAGCGCGACGGCCCCTGGGTCGAGTCGGTGGACGGCAGCAGGGTATAGCGCTCGGCAATGCGTTCGCGCACCTGTTCGCTGGAGAAGAACGATTCGGCGCGGCTGTGCTCGCTGATGATGCCCAGCGGCATTTCTTCGATAAAGCTGATATCCAGGCCGCGCTCTATGGCGAAGGCGATCAGGTCGTTGATCTCGTGATCATTGCGGCCCTGCATCACCACGCAATTGAGCTTGGTATGGACGAACCCTGCCGCGTTGGCGGCATCGATGCCGGCAATCACCTGAGCGAGATCACCGGTGCGGGTCAGCTCGCGAAAGCGTTGGGCGTCGAGGCTGTCGAGGCTGATATTGAGGCGCTTGACCCCGGCATCGAACAGCGGCCTGGCCAGCTTGCCCAGTTGCGAACCATTAGTGGTCATGCACAGCTCGCGCAGGCCGGGCAGGGCGGCAATTTTCTCGCACAGGCCGACAATCCCGGCCCGCACCAGCGGCTCACCGCCGGTCAGGCGAATCTTGCGGGTGCCCAGGGCGACGAAGCGTTCGGCGATCTGATGGATTTCCTCCAGTGACAGGATCTGCTGGCGCGGCAGGAAGGTCATTTCCTCGGCCATGCAGTACACGCAGCGAAAATCGCAGCGGTCGGTCACCGACATCCGCAGGTAATCCACCTTGCGGGCATAACCATCCATCAGCACACGATCAGACATCTTGGCTTCTCACCCTGTTTTTCAGGCTTTTTGCACCGCACCGGTTTCCACTGGCAACGGCTGGACAGTGGCTGTCCGGTTATACGACACATAGTACGCCAGGCCGACGAACACCGCGCCACCCACCGCATTGCCCAGGAACACCGCGACGAAGTTGTCGACGTACTGGGACCAGCTCAAGGCACCGGCGAAAATCGCCGCCGGGATCAGGAACATGTTGGCCACGACGTGCTGAAAGCCGATGGCAACGAAGGACATCACCGGGAACCAGATGCCGACGATCTTGCCCACCACATCCTTGCTTGCATAGGACAACCACACACCCAGGCAGACCAGCCAGTTGCAGCCGATTCCGGAAATGAATACGTGGGCGAAGTCGGCGCTGACCTTGGCATTGGCAATCGCCAGAGTCTTGGCCAGAAACGGCCCTTCGGTCATGCCCAGCAGGTGGCCGAAGAAATAGGCAACGAACAGGCCGCCGAGCAGGTTGGCGATGGTCACCAGCACCCAGTTACGGACCACGGCGTACGCGCCGATACGCCCGGCGAACAGGGCCATGGGCAAGCTCATCATATTGCCGGTGAGCAGCTCGCCGCCGGCCAGGATTACCAGGATCAGGCCGATGGGGAACACCGCCGCGCCGAGCAGGTTGCCCAGCGAAGCCCAGGCTGGGGGAATCATGGTGCTGACATGGATATCCAGCAGAAAGCCAAGAGAGATGAACGCCCCGGCCAGAAAGCCCAGGACCAGAATCGACAGCAATGGCAGATGCGCCTTCTTCGCGCCCGCTTCGATGGCGATTTCAGCGATTTGTTGTGGGGTATTGATGGACATTGGCAAGGCACTCGCGCACGGTTCCAGTCGTTTTCAGCGCGCACGGGCACCTGACCCCGACTGGGGCACCTGGAAAAAAATGGGTTTCAAGAATCCGGTCTTGAGGCGCAGCTTGTGCTTGTTTTGATCTCAAGCGACAAGTCAGCGATTCCCTGTACAGCGGCAGGAGACAAAGGCCCCAGGCAAGAGGGGCGGCAAACGATCAGCTCACTGGCTGAATTAGCAAGCAAGCTACTGAGTCGAAATGTCGCAGTCCAATCGCTTGTTCCAATGGATTGATCGACCGGCTCAATGATGGCACTGCGGGCCAGTATTGGCGCGGACTACGTGGAGGTCGGTTTTGGGTAACTGCACCGCAAATATTTTTGCTAACTGCTGTGCTTGTCCGTATTGAATGATATCTCGTGGGAGTCGGCTTGCTGGCGATGTCGTCAGATTAGTCACAGATGCGAGTGCTGCGCACTCGATCGCCAGCAAGCCTGCTCCTACATAACAGGTCTATTGATCGCCGATCACAAGGAAGACGCGCGCGTGCATTCATCTTTTCGCTCCATTCTGACCCTCGTGGTAATCCTGTTGAGCGGCTGCGCCCAACAAACACCGCAGGCGCCCGAACTGACTCCGGCGCAAATCCAAGCGCAAATCGCTCGGCTGATACCGGCCAAGGTTCAGGATCGCGAAGGCTGGGCCCGGGATATTCAGGGCGCCTTCACCGCGCAGAAACTGGCGGCCACCACCGAAAATCTCTGCGCGGTCATGGCCGTGATCGAGCAGGAGTCCACTTTCCAGAGCGACCCCGGTGTGCCAGGCCTGGGCCGTATCGCCCGGGACGAAATCAATCGTCGGGCGAGCAAGCTGTATATCCCCGATGCCTTGATCAATACCGCACTGAAACTGCCCTCCAGCACCGGCAAAAGCTACGGCCAACGCCTGGACAGCGCGCGCAGTGAACAGGAGCTGAGCGCGATCTTCGACGACTTTATCGACCGCGTGCCCTTGGGCCAGACCCTGTTCGGCCGTTTCAACCCGGTGCATACCGCCGGCCCCATGCAGGTCAGCGTCGAGTTCGCGCAACAGCAGGCCAAGGACTATCCGTATCCCGTGCCGGGCAGCCTGCGCAACGAGGTATTCAGCCGCCGTGGCGGGGTGTATTTCGGAACTTTGCACCTGCTCGGCTACCCGGCCAACTATCCGCAGACGCTGTACCGCTTTGCCGATTTCAACGCCGGTTGGTATGCCAGCCGCAATGCCGCCTTCCAGAGTGCGGTCAATCTGTTGACCGGCAGCCAACTGGCCCTGGACGGTGACCTGATCCTGTATGACTCGACGTCGCCCGGCGCCACGGAACTGGCCGTGCGCTCCCTGGGGCCAAAACTGGGCATGAGCAATTCGGCGATCTGGAATCAGCTCAAACAGGGTGAAACCCTGGCCTTCGAAGAGGGCGACCTATACCAAAGGATCTTCGCCATGGCCGAGCAGAAAACCGGCAAACCACTGCCCCGGGCGATCCTGCCGGGCATCACCCTGCAAAGCCCGAAAATCACCCGCAAGTTGACCACCGCCTGGTTTGCCGAGCGCGTGGATGAGCGCCGGGCGCGGTGTGTGCAGCGCGGTGGTGGGGAGTGAGCAAGCGTCGCTGTTGTGAAGTGGTGCAAAAGCCTGTGGGAGCGGATTCATCCGCGAAGGCAATATTTCAACAGTCGACATGGATTAAGTGTATCGGCCTCTTCGCGAATGAATTGGCTCCTACATAACTAGCTCCCACGGGTCTGCATCCAATCCGCAGATATACCTTGGTATAGCCAGCCGTCCTTTATATCCATGGCCCCGTGACACCTCGCCGCTTAACCTTCTCAGCATATTTCAAGCCCTTCGCTTTGCCCTGAACCGTCAGTGCGATGCGACGTTATGCGAGGTGAGCCATGCGTTCCTCCTTCGATACTTTCATCGGCAAAACGGTTGTCCCCACAGCCACTGCGGGGCGTGGCTCGCGTTATGGCGCCGATATCGTGTTTTTCCTGCTGCTGGCGGTGGCGGCGGTGCTGGTCATTTATGGCGCCGAGCAGATGAGTCAGTCCCTCACCGTGCTCGATGCGCAGCCTGTCGAGCTGTCGCCATGGCGCCTGCCGGAATACGCGCTGCGTACCACCCTGCGCATGTTCGTTGCCCTCGGCGCGTCGCTGCTGTTTACCCTGGTTGTTGCCACGCTGGCCGCCAAGAGTCGCAAGGCCGAAATGGTCATCGTGCCGGCCCTGGATATCCTGCAATCGGTGCCGGTACTGGGTTTCCTGACCTTTACCGTGACCTTTTTCATGGGCCTGTTTCCCGGTCGACAACTGGGGGTTGAGTGCGCGGCGATCTTCGCGATTTTTACCAGCCAGGCCTGGAACATGACCTTCAGCTTCTATCAGTCCCTGCGCACCGTGCCTAAAGACTTGAACGACGTCAGCCAACAGTTCGGCCTATCGCCATGGCGGCGCTTTGTACGCCTGGAGTTGCCGTTCGCAACGCCAGGCCTGGTGTGGAACATGATGATGTCGATGTCCGGCGGCTGGTTCTTTGTCGTCGCGTCGGAAGCCATCACCGTGGGCAATACCACCATCGATCTGCCCGGTATCGGCTCCTGGCTGGCCCTGGCCATCGCCCAGAAAAACCTCGCGGCGATTGCCTGGGCGGTATTGGCCATGGCGGTGGTGATCCTGCTCTACGACCAACTGCTGTTCCGTCCGGTGGTGGCCTGGGCCGACAAGTTTCGTTTCGAGCAGACCGCTTCGCAGAAACGCCCGCGTTCCTGGGTCTACGACCTGGTGCGCAATACCCGCCTGGTGCCCGGCATACTGGCTGTGCTGGCCTGGCCCGGTGAGCTGCTGGCCATGGTTCGCTGGCCGAAAGTCCGGGCGCTGCGGCCGCGTCCACGCTTGAGCCTGGCTCTGGATCGGCTGTGGCTGGCTGCCGTACTACTGGCCTGTGTGCTGGCTACGGTCTGGCTGGTGCGCTTTATTGGTGAAACCCAGGCCCTGAGCGATGTGTTGCACACCTTTGGTCTGGGCCTGGCGACGCTCTTGCGGGTAGTGATCCTGATCGCCATCGCCAGTCTGATCTGGGTGCCCGTCGGCGTTTGGATCGGCCTGCGTCCGGCCTGGACCGAGCGCCTGCAACCGGTGGCTCAACTGCTGGCGGCGTTCCCGGCCAATATCCTGTTCCCGTTTGCGGTGATCGCCATCGTCGGCCTGCACCTGAACCCGGATATCTGGCTGTCGCCGCTGATGGTGCTGGGCACTCAGTGGTACATCCTGTTCAACGTTATCGCCGGGGCCTCGGCTTTGCCCACCGACCTGCGCGAGGCCGCACAGATGTTCCGTATCCGTGGCTGGCAGTGGTGGCGGCGGGTGGCCTTGCCGGGGATTTTCCCCTACTACGTGACCGGCGCCCTGACTGCCGCCGGTGGTTCCTGGAACGCCAGTATCGTCGCCGAGGCGGTGTCCTGGGGCGACGAGCACCTGCAGGCCACAGGTCTGGGGTCGTATATCGCCCATGCCACCGAAGCCGGTGACTACCACCAGGTCGCCCTGGGTATCGCGGTCATGTCGATCTTCGTCATGGCGTTCAACCGCCTGCTCTGGCGCCCGCTGTACGTATTCGCCGAACGACGCCTGCGTCTTGATTGAACGTCTTTATTGAGGACAGTAGCCATGATCACTCTCGAAAAACGTTGCCTGGTCGATGTCCGTCAGGTTCAGCATGTCTATGGCACACCCGGCGGCAGTGAACGTCTGGTGCTGGATAACGTCGGCCTGAGCCTTTACGACAACGAAATCGTCGGCCTGCTGGGGCGCTCCGGTTCCGGCAAGTCGACGTTGTTGCGCTCCATAGCCGGCCTGGTCCAGCCTACCAGTGGCGTGGTGGACTTCCCGCCTGGCGCCGACGGCCTGCCCAGCCATGTCAGCATGGTGTTCCAGAGCTTCGCCCTGTTTCCCTGGCTGACCGTGCTGGAGAACGTCGAAATCGGCCTGGAAGCGCGCAACGTGCCCGCCGAGATCCGTCGCAAGCGCGCGTTGGCGGCCATCGACCTGATCGGCCTCGACGGCTTTGAAAGCGCCTATCCCAAGGAGTTGTCCGGCGGCATGCGCCAGCGGGTGGGCCTGGCCCGCGCCCTGGTGGTGGACCCGGACGTGCTGCTGATGGACGAGCCGTTCTCCGCCCTGGACGTGTTGACCGCAGAAACCCTGCGTACCGATTTGCTCGATCTGTGGGGCGAAGGGCGCATGCCGATCAAATCGATCCTGATGGTCACCCACAACATCGCCGAAGCGGTGCTGATGTGCGACCGCATCATGCTGTTCTCGGCCAATCCGGGGCGGGTGATCAGCGAGATCAAAGTCGATCTGCCGCAGCCGCGCAACCGCCACGACCCGGCATTCCGTGCGCTGGTGGAAGAAATCTACGTGAAGATGACCGGCGACGATGCGGTCGGCGTCATGCGTCCGGGCGCGTTTCCCGGTACCGGCCTGGGCATGGTCCTGCCTCAGGTGTCGACTAACACCCTGGCCGGGCTGATCGAAGCCATTCATGCCCCGGCCTACGGTGGCAAGGCCGACCTGCCGGAGCTGGCCAGCGAGCTGCACTACACCGCCGACGAGCTGTTCCCGATTGCTGAGGTGCTGCAACTGCTGCGTCTGGCCGAGCTCAAGGGCGGCGACATCCGTCTGCTCCCGGCCGCCGAACGCTATGCGTTATCCGACGTTGATGAACGCAAACAACTGTTCGCCCAGCAGTTGATGAACTTTGTGCCGCTGGTGGCACACGTGCGCCGCGTCCTCGACGACCGCTCCAGCCGCAGCGCCCCGGCCCGGCGTTTTCGCGATGAGCTGGAAGACTCCATGTCGGAAAACGATGCCGCCCAGACCCTGGATGTGGTGACCCAATGGGGCCGCTATGCCGAGCTGTTTGCCTATGATGAAGTGACGGATTTGTTCAGCCTGGATAATCCGTCCTGAGCAACAGGTGTGAGAAGCAATGTGGGACCGGCTTCAGCCGGGAATGGGGCGGTACAACCGATGCATATTCTGGATCACAGGACGCCTTCCCGGCTGAAGCCGGTCCCACAATCATCGTGTGTGGCGCAGGACACTGCCAGCGCTTATCCTCCACCCGCTGTAAGACATATCTGTCTTGATCGAGAGAATCTGCGCCATGGGCGAGAAGGAAAACTACAGCAGGGCGCGTGGGGCATTGCGCTTGAGCGCCTTGCTGGCGCTGGCGTTCGGCATTGCCGTGGTCGATACCCTGACCGATATGGAGATCGCGGTGGGAGTGTTTCACGTCGCCGTCGTCCTGTTGGCCATGAGCTTCCTGTCGCCCAAGGGTGTGGCGCGGATTGCCGTGCTGTGCCTGATCCTGACGGTCATCAGTTTCCTGGCCACCAAATCCGGCGACCACGGTTCGGGGCTGATCAATTGCCTGATCAGCCTGGCAGCAATCATTGCCGCCACTTACCTGAGCCTGCGCATGGCCATGGCCACGCGTGCAGAGCATGAGGCGCGGGCGCATCTGGCGCAGATCGGCCGGGTCAACATGCTCGGCGAACTGACGGCCTCAATTGCCCACGAAGTGAATCAGCCGCTGGCGGCCATTGCTACCAGTGGCAATGCCTGCCTGCGCTGGCTGGCAGGGGAACAGGCCAACCTGCCCAAGGCGCGTCAGGCAGTGGAGCGCATCATCAGCGATGCCCACCGCGCCAGCGAAGTGATCGCCCGGGTCCGCGCCTTGGCCAAACGTGCGCCGCCGCACAAGGAATGGCTGAACGTCGCCGATACCATTACCGGTATTCTGGCTCTGGTGCACAGCGAGCTGGAGCAACAGCGGGTGCAGCTCAACCTGCAGATCGCCGAGGGGCTGCCGCCGTTGCTGGCTGACCGTGTGCAGGTCCAGCAGGTGCTGCTGAACCTGATCCTCAACGCCAGTGAAGCCATCAATGCGGCCAGGGATGAGCGTCGTGAGCTGGAAATTCGTGTCGATCAGCAACCGTCCGGGCAACTTGGCTTCGCGGTCTGCGACACGGGCATCGGCCTCGATACAGATTCTGCCGAGCGCCTGTTCGAAGCCTTCTACACCACCAAGGCCGAGGGCATGGGCATTGGCCTGGCGGTCAGTCGCTCGATCATCGAAGCCCATGGCGGACGTATCTGGGCCAGCGCCAACCCCGGCGGCGGGGCGATCTTTCATTTCACTCTGCCTGGCAATGCCATGGAGCCCACATGACTGCCGATGCTGAAGCCATTGTCTATGTCGTCGATGACGATGCCTCGATCCGTGCCTCGCTGGAAGACCTGCTGGCGTCCATCGGCTTGAATGCCCGGCTGTTCGCCTCGGTTCAGGCGTTCCTCGCGGCCGAGCGGGCGGATGCGCCGGGCTGCCTGATACTCGATGTGCGCATGCCCGGCGTGAGCGGCCTGGATTTTATCGACCGCATGGCGAGCGACGGCATCCTGCTGCCGGTGATCTTCATCACGGCCCATGGCGATATCCCCATGTCGGTGCGTGCCATGAAAGCCGGGGCCCTGGAGTTCCTGACCAAGCCGTTCCGCGAACAGGACCTGCTCGACGCCATTCATCAGGGCCTGGAGCGCGACCGTGAACGCCGGGCAACTGCTTCGGTGCACAGTGAACTGCTCAGGCGCCACGCCAGCCTCACCGAAGGCGAGCGCCAGGTCATGGAACTGGTGGTGACCGGCCTGCTCAACAAACAGGTGGCGGCGCGCCTGGAGGTCAGCGAGGTCACGGTGAAAGTGCGGCGCGGCGCGCTGATGCGCAAGATGAACGCCGACTCCCTGGCTGAACTGGTGAAGATTTCCGAGCGGCTGAAGGTGGGTGGGTGAGGGCAGTGCTGTAATATCGGTGCAGGTTGTGTGGGAGCAAGCTTGCTTGCGAAAGCCATCTGTCGGCCGCCGAAAAATGTGCAGGCTGAACGGGTTCCTTTGCAAGCAAGCTTGGTCCCACCCCTCATTCCATTTCCAATAGTTGTGTTGTGTTGTGTTGCTAAGTGCGCATTCACTTCCTCTCGGAGAACCTGTTTTTTGATTCCCCTCGTCCTGCTTCCTGGTCTGCTCAATGACCATCGCCTCTGGCAGCACCAGCAACCGGCCCTGGCAGCCTCGCGGCCGGTATTGATCCCGGACCTGACCCAGGACCCCAGCCTCGAAACCATGGCCCGTCGGGTTCTCGATCAGGCACCTGAGCAATTCGCCCTGGCAGCGCTGTCCATGGGCGGTTATGTCGCCATGGAAATCCTGCGTCTGGCGCCGCAGCGGGTGCTCAAACTGGCCCTGTTCGACACCATGGCCCGGCCCGATAGCGAGGCTCGCGCCAAGGTGAGACGGGGCATGCTCAACCTGGCGGAACTGGGCAAGTTCAAGGGCGTCACCCCGCAACTGCTGCCCCGCCTGATGCACGCCCGCAGCCTGGGCACGCCTGCCGCACAGATCGTTCTGGATATGGCCGAGACCATCGGCAAGGACGGTTTCATCCGTCAGCAGCAAGCCATTATCGACCGCCAGGACTATATGCCGGTGCTGCAACAAGTGAAGGTGCCGACCCTGATCGTGGTCGGGGCCGAGGATGGGGTGACGCCGCGGGAAGAGTCCGAACTGATGCACCGCAGCATTGCCGGTTCGACCCTGGTGGTGATTGCGCAATGCGGGCATTTGCCGCCGCTGGAGCATCCTGAGCGGACGCTGGAATTGCTCCAGAATTGGTTGGGCGATCTGTCTGAATTGAAATGAGGGCTGTGGGACCGGCTTTAGCCGGGAAGGCGATGTTCCGGGCGGTGAATATGTATCGTCTGTACCGATGCCTTCCCGGCTAAAGCCGGTCCCACCTCATGATATTCCCACTCAGAGGTCGGCGTGCCCCTGCACTCTTACCGTCACCGCATCGAACATCGTCCGTAGTACATCCATCTGCTGCACCGCCGCCCGGGCCAGGGGCCGGTACTCGGGGGAAATATTGTCGGCGGTTTCGTAGACGATGGCGGCGGTGCTGTCGAGGTATTCGCTGGCGAATATCAACAGCTCTTCGGTGGGGATATCGGGGTTGAGGATGAAGAGATTGGGTATCGGTGTGTTCATGGCAAATCCTTACTTGAGATAACCTGGCCCCCACACATCACGACTAAATGAAGGTGGCGGCTGTATACGGGTTAGTCGACCGGTCTCAAGTACCCGGCGCACCCTGAGGTGCCCCGTACACAGCCGCCATAAAGCACTACCGGAATCGATGATTCCGGCAATGGCTGAAGCACTATGCAACTTAAGAAATGGGCGACTAAACCCCGTCGCTGCAGTCAGCGACAGGCGGCAAATTAGTCGCCTCTTCAAGCATCTTCAAGCGATTGAGCAGCATAGCCAAAAACTTCAGAAGAGTCCTACAGCAGAGCGGTTTAACGCCTGACAAGTATTGCCATTTGTGTGGCCGCTCGCCGTTATTCAGAACACCTGGGCCTGATGCAATTCGGTCAGGGACTCTGCCTTCAGGGTTGCCAGAAGCGGGTCCCGGCGATCACGGGGATGGGCAAGCTCCACCGCCAGCTCCAGGCGCACATGGCTGGGGCGATTACCCATGATCAACACGCGATCGCTCAGGTACAGCGCCTCGTCGATATCGTGGGTGACCATCAGCAGGGCGATGTCATGCCGCTGTGCCAGGTCGAGCAACAGGTCTTGCAGCTTCATGCGGGTAAAGGCGTCCACCGCACTGAAAGGCTCATCGAGCAGCAGCACACGAGGGCGCGAATACAAGCCACGGGCAATCGCCACGCGCTGGGCCATGCCGCCGGACAGTTGCTTGGGCAGGGCCAGGGCAAAGCCGTTCAGGCCGACTTCGTCGAGTAACTGGGCGACCCAGGCCGCATCGAATGCCGTGTCATCATGAAAGCCGACGTTGCGCTCCACGCTCAGCCAGGGCATCAAGCGCGGTTCCTGAAAGACGAACGCCACCTGATCGGTGCTTTGCTGCAGTTCGCCGCTGTAGTCCTGTTCAAGCCCGGCGATGATCCGCAACAGCGTGCTTTTGCCGCAGCCGCTGGGGCCCAGCAGGCTGACCACTTCACCGGGATGCAGGCGCACCTTGACGTTCTGCAGTACGCGGGTCTGGCCGAAGTCCTTGCGGTTGACCTGTATATCCAGCAGTGCCTCGCTCATGCGTCGTCTCCCTGGCCAGTAAAGGTGTCGCGCCAGTGCAGCCAGCGACGCTCCAGCGCGGCGAGCAGGCCATCGCTGAGTTTGCCCAGGACCGCGAGGACGATAATCGCGGCCAGGACGATGTCCGGCCGCGACGTTTCACGGCCGTCGCTGAGCAAGTAACCCAAACCCCGGGTGGCGGCGATCAGTTCCGCTGCCACGACAAACATCCAGGCCATGCTCAGGCCGCTGCGCAATCCGGTAAACAGGCCGGGCATCGAGGCGGGCAAGAGTATTCGCCAGATCAGGCGGCGTCGGCTGAAACCGTACATCTGGCCGACTTCCACCAGGCGCCGGTCGACATCACGGATGGCCGCCACGCCATTGACGTACACCGGGAAAAACGCCCCGATGGCGATCAACACGATCTTGGAGGTTTCGTCGATGCCCAGCCAGAGCAGCAGCAGGGGCACCCAGGCCAGGCTGGGGATGGCCCGCAGCCCGGCGAAGGTCGGCTCCAGCCAGGCCTCGGCTTCCCGGCTCAGGCCGACCCAGGCGGCGAACAGCAGCGCCAGGCTCGCACCGATGGCAAATCCGCCCAGTACCCGCAGCACGCTGGCCAGCACATGTTTGCCCAGCGCGCCGTGACCCAGTTCCAACAGGGTCAGCGCCACGTCGCTGGGGGCGGGCATCTGGTAGGTGGGCAGCACGCCCGCCCGCGCGGTGATTTCAAGGACTGCGATGATCAGCAGGGGTAATGCCCAACCTTTCAGTCTTGCAGCCCACTGCAGGCGTGGCGTCCTGAGTCGCCGGGGCGAGGTGTCGGACAGGGATTTGCTCGGCACGGCCATGACCTTCAGTTTTTCCCGATAACGGCAGCGCTGAACTGCGGATCGATCAACTGATCAACCACCTGGTTGACGTCCACGCCTTTGCGCACCAGCCCCTCGGACACGAGAATCGGCGCGGCAGCTTTCAGTGCGGCAATGTGTTCGGCGCCCGGTTGAGCATTGCTGAAATCGGTGCGCGACAATTGCAACTTGGCCACTTCCAGGGGCAGGCCCGATTCAGTGGCGAGCAGTTTGGCCAACTCGTCCGGGTTCTGGCGTGCCCACGCTCGGGCTTTCTCGTAGGCCTTGAGCACGGTCTCGATGGTGTGTGGCTGGGCCTTGGCATAGGCCTCGGTGACGCTCAGCACGCCATAGCTGTTGAAATCGACATTGCGGTACAGCAGGCGCGAACCGGCTTGCACCTGACTGGCGGCCAGGTGCGGGTCGAGCCCGGCCCAGGCGTCGACATCGCCTTTCTCCAGCGCGACGCGACCATCAGGATGCTGCAGGTGCACCAGTTCGACGTCATCTTTGGTCAAACCGGCCTGTTGCAGGGCGCGCAGGGTGAATAGGTAAGGATCAGTGCCTTTGGTGGCGGCAATTTTCTTGCCCTTGAGGTCGGCCACTGTCTTGATCGGCGAGTCCTTGGCGACGGCAAGCGCGGTCCATTCCGGGCGGCTGGCGATATACACCGTCTTGATCGGGCTGCCGTTGGCGCGGCTCAGCACGGCCGCAAGCCCGGCGGTCGAAGCGAAGTCGATACTGGAACTGTTGAGGTATTCCAGCGAGCGATTACTGCCCTGGCTCAATACCCAGCTGACCTTGGTCTGGGGCAGGGCCTGTTCCAGCCAGCCAAAGTGCTTGAGCACCAGGCTGGTGGGGGAGTAATAGGCGTAGTCCAGATGGACTTCGGCCGGATCCGCCGCCTGCACTTGAGTCGCGCTGGCCAAGGCGCCCGAAAGCAGGGTCGCAGTGATCAGAGGGCGGGTCCAGCGCTTGAGCAACAGCAATAATGGATGGGCGTGCATGCAGGCGTTCCTTGGTTTTTTTATCGGCTATGTCGAAAGATCAGGTAAGAGGTGCAGGCTAAATGATCTAACTAGAAGGAAATAAATAACCTTTAGGTATTAGGGTATGCCTGATTGAGCTTCGCGGCGGTTTAAAATATGCGGTTGATGAACGGCACGGCTCGACGCGGTGCGGCAGGAGCCAAGTGGTTGGCGAGCAGGGTTGATGCGGTGTGTCAGGAACGCCGCCGGGTTGCTCTTACTGCCTTGCACGAGATCAGAGAAATGTAGATGGGTAAATTTTTTGGAGATCACTCATGAGTGAGAAATTCAAAAGCCAAGTACTGCAATCCGTATACGAGCCCGCCCGGGCGCTGCGGGACGTCGGAGCGATTGATGACGCGACCCTGCGCGAATTCGAGGAAGCCTGTATTGCAAGAACACCTGACGATAGCGCCGCGCAGCCGAGGAAAGCCTGGGCGCAGATGATCTGCACTCAGCCATTTCGCTATAGTACCCAGCCTCACATCGCCTCCCCGGATATGAAGCCCATGAATATCGCCAACACCGACCTCAATCTGCTCAAGGTCTTCGAGGCGTTGCACGATGAGGGCAGCGCCAGCCGTGCGGCGATTCTGTTGGGCGTAACGCAGTCGGCGGTAAGTGCGGCGCTGGCGCGGTTGCGGGTGCTGTATGACGATCAGTTGTTCCTGCGCACCGGCCGAGGCCTGACCCCGACCTTGCTGGCCAATCAGCTCAAGCCGGTGGTCTCCGAAGCCCTGGATAAATGTCGGCAGACCCTGAGCATGGCCTCGCCCATGCCCACCAGTTTCTACGGGCGTTCGGTGACCATCGGCCTGTCGGATGATTTTGAGATTGCCATCGGCCGCCGCTTGCTCGATGCCATCGCCCGGCGTGCGCCGCAACTGCGGGTGATCTTTCGCCAGAGTCATAGCCAGATCATCGGCGAAGCGTTGCTCAGTCGCAGTATCGACCTGGCGGTGTCTTCCGGCGGCCTTTCCAGTCGTACCCTGAGCCGCGAGTTGCTGGGGGAGGGGGGCTACAGTTGCCTGGTCGATCCCGAGCAATTGCAATTGGACCCGGCGACTTTCGATGTAGGCCAATTCGTCGAGCACGATCAGATACTGGTGTCTTCCGGCGGCTTTATCGGCATGGTCGATGAGGCGCTGGCGCCCTTGGGCCTCAAGCGCAAAGTGGTGGCCTCGACCACTCACTTTGCCGCATTGCCCTATTTGCTCAAGGGCACCCGCGCCATTGCCACCATTCCCGATCATGCCGCCGAAGCCATCGCCCGGATCAGCGGCCTGCAGGTGCTGGCCTGTCCGCTGCAGATGCGCCGTTATCCCATCGAACTGGGCTGGCGCACCCAGGAGCTGACCGAGGCCCCGATGATCGAGGCCAAGGCGGCGATTCAGGAATGTTTCCCGCAGGGCTGAAAACAGCCCGCGCTACAACTGCGCCCCTGCCAGCAGCACGTATTTCACATGCACATACTCCTCGATGCCGTAGTAGCTGCCCTCGCGCCCGTAGCCGGACTGCTTGATGCCGCCAAAGGGAATCGACACAGTACCGACCGAGCCCGAGTTGAGAATCACCATGCCTGCTTCCAACTGCCTGGACAGGCGCAATGAGCGTCCCAGGGCGCTGGTATAGGCATAGGCGACAAGGCCGAACTCGGTCTGGTTGGCGCGTTCGATGGCCTCCTCTTCGCTGGCGAAGGGGTAGATGGCGAACACCGGGCCGAAGATTTCGTTCTGCGCCAGGGGCGAATCGTCGCTCAGGCCAGTCAGAATCGTCGGCTCGTAGAACAGCCCGCCCTTGGCGTGGGGCTTGCCGCCCAGCAGCACTTTGGCCCCGGCTGCCTTGGCCTGTTCCACCAGGCTCACAACCTTGTCGAAGCCCATCTTGTTCACCATCGGCCCGACCACGAAATCGGCGCGCAGGCCCTGATCGACATCGATGGCTTCGACGGCGGCCTTCACCTTGGCGAGGAAGGGTTCGAGGATGCCCTGCTGCACAAAGATGCGATTCGGCGAGATACACACCTGCCCGGAATTGCGCAGTTTGGCGCCGACCAGGCCCTTGACCGCTTCATCCAGATTGGCATCGTCGAACACGATAAAGGGCGCGTTGCCGCCCAGTTCCATGGTCATTTTCTTAATGGTCTGGGCGCATTGGGCGGCCAGCAACTTGCCGACGTTGGTCGAGCCGGTGAAGGAGATTTTGCGGATGCGCGGCTCGGCGGTGAGGATCACGCCGATCTCTTTTGGATCGCCGACCAGCATTTCCAGTACGCCTTCGGGAATGCCGGCTTTTCGGGCATGCTCCAGCAGTTTGAAGGCGGTCAGCGGCGTGTCTTCGGCGGGTTTGATGATCATGGTGCAACCCGCCGCCAGGGCCGTGGCGACCTTGCGGGTGATCATCATGAACGGGAAGTTCCACGGCGTGATCGCTGCCACCGGGCCGATGGGCTCCTTGGTGACCATGACCTGGGCATTCTTGTCGTGGGTCGGGATGGTGTCGCCGTAGACGCGCTTGGCTTCTTCGGCGTACCACTCGATAAAGCCCAGACCATAGTCTATTTCGCCACGGGCTTCGGTCAGGCATTTGCCGTTTTCCTTGACCATGAGTTCGGCGAAGGCTTCCTTGTCGGCCTTGACGCTGTCGTGCCAGCGGCGAAGGATGTCACTGCGTTCCTTGGCCAGTTTCCCTGACCATTCAGGGAAGGCCGCACAGGTGCGTTCCACGGCGTTGCGTACGGCGTTGGCATCGCTTTGCGCAACACGACCCACTTCGCTGCCATCGGCGGGATTGTAGACAATGAGCATGGCGTGATCTCCAGAGGATGAACCTTGGCGCGAAGGGCTCGCGCCGGGTGCATTCAAGGTAAGGCCGATGGTCATTGCGGCGAATGCCGGTTTATCTGGGGGGCTTGCCTAATCCGATGAGGTTGCAGATGTAGGACCGGCTTTAGCCGAGAGGAGGCCTCGTGGCTAAAGGCGCTCCTACACGGGTCTGTCTGTCCCAGGCATCACAACCACGCACGCGTATACAAGCGCCGCCAGAGACGAGTGCCTGTGGTTGTCTGTGGTGCCGGATGTACTGCCGGTGGAGGCGTCAGTCAGTGGTGCCGATGCGCATCACCGATTTGCCGATCTGTTGCCGGGCTTCGATGCGGGCATGGATGTCCTGCACCTCGTCCATCGTGTAATGCCCTTCGATCTCGATGCTCAGGGAGCCTTCAAGAATCGCCGCAAACACCGCATCGGCGCGGCGCTGTACGGTGGGACCGTCGTTCATGTGATCGGCCAGGCGCGGGCGGGTGAGAAACAGTGAACCGGCTTCGCCCAGCTCGATGGGGTCCAGGTCGGTGATGGAACCTGAGACGTTGCCGTAGTTGACGATCAGGCCACGGGTACGACAGGCGCGCAAACTTTCGCGCAGGGTGCTTTTGCCGACGGAGTCGAATACCACATCGACGCCCACGCCCTGGGTGGCCTCGCGAATACGTTCGGCAAAGCCGTCATAAGACATGGCCTGATCGGCGCCGCGTTGCCGGGCAATCGCACATTTCTCTGCAGTGCTGCCGGTGGCGAAGACCCTGGCGCCACGGCGTTTGGCCATCTGTACCAGTAACTGACCAATGCTCCCGGAAGCGGCGTGAACCAGGCAGGTGCTGCCTTCGTGCAGGCGGGCGATATCCTCGACCAGATAGTGTGCCGTGGCGCCCTGGAAGATGGCTGCCGCAGCCATGTCGAAAGGGATGGCGTCGGGGATCTTTGCCACCCGCGCCGCCGGGATACTGGCGTATTCGGCGTAACTGCCCCAGGCGATGCACCAGGCGACCCGGTCGCCAAGAGCCAGTTGCCCGACGCCTGCACCGACTGCGACGACCTCACCGGAGCCTTCCATGCCCAGGGTACAGGGCAGGCCCACCGGGTAGGTGACGGAGCTGGCGTACTTGCCCTGACGGGTGTGCACATCCATGAAGTTGATCCCGGCATAGGCGACTTTGACCAGTACATGGCCGGGACTGACGGTGGGCATGGGCATGTCGGTGCGAATCTGCACGACCTCCGGGCCGCCGTAGGTGTGGATGGTGATGGCTTTCATGGGGTAATGGCTCTCATAGGCTGGTTCAGAACAAAGGGCGGGATGCTCAGAGAGGCGGCGCTGTGGCCTGCCGCAGTGTCATTCATGGTAAAACCTGGCGTACGGTTCGAGAACTCCCGAAAAATTCCCTTTATCTGATCGGAAATAACCCGATGTTCGACTGGCAGGATCTGTATTTCTTTACCGTGCTGGCCCGCACCCAGTCCCTGTCGGCTGCTGCCAGGGAACTACAGGTCGAGCACGCCACGGTGGGCCGTCGCCTCGACGCGCTGGAAAAATCCCTTGGCCTGCGCCTGGTCGACCGCTTGCCGCGCAGCCGGCCCCTGACGGCGGACGGCCGGGCACTGGCGCGGATCGCCGGGGCCATGGCGGGGATCTCTACGGAGATCGCACAGATGTCGCGCCTCGCGTCCATCGAGGTGGCCGGTACCGTGCGGGTCAGTGCGCCGCCGTCCATGGCCATCCATTGCATCGCCCCGCGTATCAGCGCCTTGCGCGAGCAGCATCCCAAGTTGAATGTAGTCCTGTTGCCGTCGCTGTCCCTGGCATCGCTGGACAAAGGCGAAGCCGACATCGCCCTGCGCACCCTGCGCCCCGAGGAAGACGCTCTGGTGCGCAGGAAGATCGGCGCCGTGCGCTTTGCCTTGTATGGGAGCGAAGCATTCAAGGAGCGTCCTGCCGAGCAGTGGACCTTCATCGGCTACGACGAAGGCCGCGATCACTTGCCGCAACAGCAGTGGCTGCATCAGATCAGACGGCATCGGCCGGTGGTGTTTTGCGCAGGCGATATCCCCTCGCAACAGATGGCTGCGCGGTTCGGCGTAGGAGCTGTGGTGTTGCCGACACTTGTCGGTGATAACGACCCGGCATTGCAGCGCCTGCCGGTGGACAGCGAAGCACCGGTCAGGGATATCTGGCTGACGGCCTACCCGGACCTGCGCCGCTCGCCCTCGGTGAAGGCGGTGATGGATTTTCTGGTGGAGTGCGTGCAGCAGGAGCCCCTGCTGCGCTATTGACTGGTGCACACGGGCAGCTCCCACCATGTAGCCAGCAAATGCCTCTGGTCAGGATTACCCGAGAAAATCCCACTGGGTTTGCGGCACATAAGCTGCGACCAGCTCATTGGAGGTGACGAAGCCCTGGGCCACCTGATCAATGGTCTGATGGCCCTGATCGATCTGCGCGCTCCAATAGGCCTTGCCGACCGGGTCGGTGGCGCGGTGCAGGATGACGTTATACAGGGTGTCCAGGTCATGGCTGGTGTTGCCATTGAACAGGGTATTACCGGACTCGGTGGAGCGGGTCATGGTAATGGCGACCTGGCCCAGGTTTTGTCCGCCATTGACCTGATTGTCCCAGTATTCGAACCCGGTCAGGTCGGGTTGGCGACCGAGGATGTTCTGATACAGGGTGGCGATTGCGGTCTGCTGGGTGTTGGCAGCTTGAATAGCGAACCTGATTGATAACCTGAAACAGGGTGCAGTCAGCTGATTTGGCATGAGGACTTGTAGGAGCCGGCACGCATGCTCCTACGATTCTCAGCGGCTGATCAAGCCTTTGGCACAAACCTCAATACCCCAATCACCCCATCCCCTTTGCGGTCCGGATGGTCAGAAGGGTGCACCGTCCCGTCATTCACCGGCACTTCGGCAAAATCAAACGGACTGACCCCCGCCAGGCACGCCGCATTGATCCCGTAGAGTTGTGGGTCGGAGCGCCGTTGATGGTGCGTGTAGATCCCGCAGCGTGAGCAGAAATAGTGTTTGGCCGTGTGGGTATGAAATTCATACAGGGTCAGCAGCTCGGCCCCGGCGGTAATCTGAAAGTCTTCGAGTCGCGCACTGACCACCACCGCGCCGCGTATGCGGCAGTAGGAGCAGTCACAGCGGCGGGCGCTGTGCAGACCGTCGGCCAAGCGTACATGAAAGCGCACGCCACCGCAGTGGCAACTGCCGTCGATTTCGCTGATGTCTTTGTTCATTTCTGGCCTCATGATCAGTTCAGTCCCAACGTTTTTATGAACAGCCTGTCCGTTCAGCGTTCAGCGTTCAGCGTTCAGCGTTTGGGCCCTGTGGGCGCTGTGCTAATCTGCCATTGCTAGCCTGTTGCCAGCGGGGCAGCGCATTTTTTTCAAGCAATGGGTCCGTAGAGTGGAGTGCTCAACCGATGGCGGCTTCGACGTATTTCGATCAGGTCCAGCAACTCTATATCGCCTATTTCGGTCGTCCGGCCGACCCGGTAGGCCTGGCCTATTGGGCGGCCAATATCGATGCCTCCGGTGGCAGCGTGGCCGGAATCGTCGCCGGGTTTTCCGCATCGGCTGAATCGCAGGTGTTGTTTGCCGGCACCACCACGGCGCAGAAAGTGTCGTCGATTTATCTGTCGTTGTTCAACCGCAGTCCTGAGTCCGCCGGATTGGCTTTCTGGGTGGCGCAGATCGATGCTGGCGCGGTGACTCAGGCCCAGGCGGCCTATCAGATTCAGAGCTCGGCCGGCGCTGGCGATGCCACGGCAGTGGCCAACAAACTGACAGCGGCCAAGGCCTTTACTGCGCAACTGGACACCAGTGCCGAGATCGCCGGTTACTCGGGTGCGACGGCGGCGGCTGCCGCGCGTACCTTCCTCAGCAGCGTGGATGCCACGCCTGCGTCACTGGCCACAGCAACAGGCGCGGCGGCTCTGGCCAATACCGTTGCGGCGGTGACCCATACCGCTACCGCACCGGGTCAGACCTTCATCCTGACGGATGCCGTGCAGGACAGCGGTGGCACTTTCACTGCCTTTGATGACTCGGCAGTGCAAGTGGCGGGGGCGCAGGATCTGTCGACTGCCACGGCGGCAAATGGTGGTTTGATTCTGTAAGCGAGCCAGATAACGCTGTGGGAGAGAACTGTGGGAGCGGATTCATCCGCGAAGAGGCTAGTACAGTCACTCTATTTTCATTGCCTGGAACGCCGTCGTCGCGAATGAATTCGCTCCCTCCCACAGAATTCACTGCCTCAACCCACCAGCAACCCGGCCCCGAACAGTGCACAGACTCCACCCGACCAACGAGCGATCGGCACGCTGCTTTTCGGCAACAGGCGCAGCACGGCATAACCTGCGCCATGCAGGGCGGCAGTTGCCAGCAGAAAGCCTGCGGCGTAGGCCCACGGGCTGTTCATCTCAGGCAGTTCCATACCGTGGGCGATGCCATGGCAGATACCGAACACTGCGGTAGTACCCAAGGCCACAAGGGCGGGCAGGCGCGCGCCGATCATCACGATCAGGCCAAACGCCAGGACCGAGGCGGCGATGCCCGACTCGACCCAAGGCAATGACCAACCGGCAAATCCCAGCAGGCCCCCCAGCAGCATGCTGGCGAGAAATGTCAGGGGCAGTTGCCAGCGGCGGGCACCGTGTTGCTGGGCCGCCCACAGGCCCACGGCAACCATCGCCAACAGGTGATCGAGGCCGCTGACCGGGTGGCTGATCCCCGCGAGCAGGCCTGATTCATCGTGGCCGGGGTGGGCCAGGGCAATGCCGGGTAATATGCACAGCGTGGCGCTCAGGCCGACTTTCCAGAGTCTTTGTTGCATTCGGGTACTCCTTCAATGGTGTGGTGGAGTGGGGCATCCCGTCGATACCCCACTGTTCAATCAGCCTTGCTTGGGCAAACCAAACGGGCCACGCACTTGCTCAAAGGCAGCGGCAACGCGCAGGCCCAGCGCATCGTTGAAGCGCGCAGCGACAATCATCAGCCCTACCGGCAGGCCGTCGGCGAGGCCTGCCGGTACCGATGTCGCCGGGTGGCCGGAGAGGTCGAACGGCGCGGTGTTGCTGAGCATGTCCAGGGCGCTGGCGAAGTATTCTTCGATAGGTGCATCAGCGGCGGTCAGGGGCGTGGCGACGAAGGGGATGGTCGGCATGATCAGCACGTCGTATTGCTTGAGCGCTTCGTCGTACTGGCGAGTCAGCTCGGCCACCAGCATGCGCGCCTTGGCGTAGTAGGCTCCGTAGAGGTTCTTCAGGCTGTAGTGACCGGTCAGGGCCACCGAGCGCACGGTGGCGGAGAGCTGGTTGGCATGCTTGATCCGGTTTTTGCCGAACCAGGCCATGATGTCCGGATCGTAGTAGCCGTCGAAGTTCATGCCGTAGCCGTTGCCTTGCAGCATCTGGTAGGCGGCACCGTCCGTGGCGATGACATTCCACAGGTCCATGGCCACGCCGCTGTGCCAGGGTGCGCTGGCTTCGCCGACGCTGGCGCCCAGGCTTTCAAGTTTCGCCGCCCCGGCCTTGACCAGTGCGTCCACCGCTTCCTGGGAGACGCCGGGCACGTTGAAGCCTTCCTTGAGCAGGCCGATTTTCAGGCCGGCCACGCCCAGGTGCAGGGTCGAGACGGTGTCGGTGTGTTCCGGGACTTTTTTCTGCCGTGGGTCCAGGCCATCGGCACCGGCCAGCACGTCGAGCATCACCGCCACTTCTTTCACGCTGCGGCCCATGGGCCCGAGGTGGTCAATGGTGCGTTCGATGGGGAAACCGCCGGTGTAGGGCACCAGGCTGTAGGTCGGCTTGTGCCCGACAATGCCGCTCCAGGCCGAGGGCATGCGGATTGAACCACCCTGGTCGCCGCCTATGGCCAGGTCGGCTTCGCCCGTGGCTACCAGCACCGCGCTGCCACTGGAGGACCCCCCGGCATTGCGGGTCTTGTCCCAGGGGTTGAGCACTGCGCCGGACGTCGAAGTGAAACTGGCGCCGGAGAAGCACAGGTCTTCACATACGGATTTGCCGACAATGGTCGCGCCCGCCGCCAGCAGGCGCTTGACCACCGTGGCGTCTTCGCTGGGTACATAGCCGTCGATGCTCATGGAGCCGTTGGCCATGGGTACGCCGGCGACCGAGACGTTGTCCTTGATGACCACGGTCTTGCCCGCCAGGGGACCCTGACCGCTGCCTTTGATTTGGGTCTGCACGTACCAGGCGCGGTGGCTGTTGTCCTTGGCTTCGGGGCGGGAAAACTCCCGCTGCGGCGCCGCTTTGGCGATATGGCTCTGGTACAGCGCGTCAACGCTTTCATAGCTGTTCAAGGCACCGTCAGACAGGCGCAGGAAGGCTTCGACCTGAGCGTCATCCAGGGTGTAGCCGTGGTCTTGGGCCGCCAGCAGGATGTCGGTTTTGACGGGACGTGGAATGGACATGGTGTTTCTCCGTTAGAAAATGATGACGGGCGCCCAACAAAGGGGAGGGCGTTGTCGTTTTCCGGAGGACGCCGTTGTCCACGCCGGTCGCTACGCGGTGCTCCATACCTGCCGAAGACGGGCGTATGGCAACTTCCGCGCAGAAAGGCTGCCGCCCTTCAGGCGACAGCGCACAGGCTGTCGTTAACTGGTTTGCTGGAACAGTTCATGGGCCTTGACCAGGGCCTCGGCGATTTTCTCCACTGGTTCGCGCTTGGCCATGGCCTGGTCACGCAGGGCGTTATAGGCGTCTATTTCGGACATGCCCTTGGTTTCGATCAGGATGATTTTCGCCTGTTGCACTGTACGCATCACCGCCATCCGGCCTTCCAGGCGCTTGACGTGTTTTTCCCGGTCCCGGGCCTTGCGCGACTGGTTCAGGGTGATCGCCAGAGCCGCCAGCAGGCCGAATGACTTGACCGGCGAGGGGATCACTGCGCTGGCATTGAGCTGCAACAGGGCTTCGACAATGATCGGGTTCTCATAGGCAATCACCGGGATGATCGGCGGCGTGCCGTTCTGGAACAGCCAGGGTGTGTTGGTCGCCAGGCTTTCCGGCGAGACCGCCAGAACGATGACCTCGACCTCGCCGGGCAGGCGCTCGGGAATTGGCCACTGCACCCGCACCTGGCAGCCGATGCGCTTGAGCTGGGCGATCAGGTTACGCCCGTCTTCGTCATCGGGATGCAGGACCAGCACGCTGATCTCGCGCAGGTCCTTGATGCCGCCGCTGCTCTCCGGGCGATAGCGCTTCTTCGCGGCACGCAGGGTCATGGCTGGCTCTCCGGCGCGCTGGACCAGTCGTTCAGGCCAGGAGCGATGGCATAAGGGTCGGGCTTGATGGCCTGGCGGCTTTCACGCAGCAGGTCGAACTGGCCGTCGCGGTTGACCCGGCCGATACGGGAAAACAGTGCGGTGTGATGATTGTCCGGATCGACCCGCACGCGCCCTTGCGGGGCATCCAGCTCCAGCCCGCGCATGGCCTGCAGGACATCTTCGACATCCTCGCCCTGGGCCTGGCGCAGAGCCTTGGCCAACAGATGGACCTGGAAATAGGCCGACTCCCAGCAGCGGTCGGTGACCTGATGCTGGCCGAAGCGCTCGCGATACTCGGCAATGACCCGGCGGTTGAGGGGGGTGTCCACCGACTGGAAATAACTGGCTGCGGAAATATGTCCCATGGCCAGCTCCGGCCCCATCTCCTGGATATCGGTTTCCGTGGTGACCAGGCTGGCAATCGGCATGCGTGCCGGGTCCAGATCGGCCTCGGCGTAGGCGCGGTAAAGGTGATTCATGCTGCGCCCGACCACGGTGGCGAAAATGAACGAAGGCTGCAGCTGGCGGGCCTTTTCGATCAACTTGTCAAAGTCATGGGGGCCGGCGCTCAGGGGCAGGTAATACTCGCCCAGCTTGGTGCCGCCGTGCTCGTACAGCAGGTCGCTCATCAGGCGGTTGGTTTCATAGGGGTAGACATATTCCGAGCCGATCATCAGCACCCGGTTGCCGTAATGTTCCAGCATGTAGCGCGCCAATGGCACGGTGTTATGGTTTTGCGTACCGCCGGTATAAATCACATTGCGCGAATATTCGAAGCCTTCGTAGAACACCGGGTACAACAACAGGGCGTCATAGCGCTCCAATACCGGAATCGCCGCCTTGCGGGTACTGGAGGTATAGCAACCGAGGAAGAACTTCAGGCCTTGCTCACGGATCAGTGATTCGACATGCATGGCATAGAGCGCAGGCGTGGATTCGGTATTACGCACGATCAATTCAAAGGGCCGGCCATTGACGCCGCCCTCGGCATTGACTTGCTCAATGGCAAATTGTGTTCCGCGTAACATTGAGCGTTCCGAGGCGGCGGTAATACCGGAGTCGGAAAACAGTCCACCAATTCTGATTGCTTGATTAGCCATACCTTGAGCCTTATGCAAATCGGCCGAACTGCGTCTTGCGCTGTCGCCAATACCGTACCGCGCACCGCAGCAAGAGGCCGCTGTGCCGCAGGTCGGGAGTAATGGATGGGGCCATGCCGTCGGGTCGAGGGCAATCGAGGCTGTTTGCGCCTGGTCTGGAACGACAACGCTGTCGCGGCCAGTCTTGCGAGGATCTTCCCTACCTGCCGGAGAAGGGCGTAGGGCAAGACATCCTGCGGGGATATGCCAGCAGTGGAAGCATTTTGCGGGCCAAGTGGCGCATGCGCAGTATAAGCCCGGGGGACAAATAGCCGTTGGCTGACCGACTTGGTCCTTGTGGGAGCGAGGCTTGCCCGCGAAGGCCTCGACGCGACACACCTGATACACCGCATTAACTTTTTCGCGGGCAAGCCTCGCTCCCGCAGATACTTCTGCCCGGCTTCGGTGCATCGAGCCTCGCAATGGTGCAGCTGCTCAATCCCTCCTGCGCGGCGAATCAGACCGGATAATCAGGCCAAAATAAATATGGCAACTAAAGCAGGAAACACGCCCCGCGACGCCCAGGGATTAGTTGCCAGGTAAAGCAAAAATTGTGGCGATACCTCGATATACCGCCTCCCAGGACAAACCATCGAGTGCCTATCTGTCCCTTCGGACAACTTGTTGTAAGGCCCCTGACAAAGTGCTGCGTACGAACTTGGCACTGCCCTTGCTAAGTTTCTTCCTGCAACACTCGAACGCCGCACCATTGCCCTACGCCCACTTGGCAAGTAGGGAATGCCCCGGCGAATGACTGGATCGGACAAAGTTGTCCCGCCAGATTCGGCACAAGAAGCCTGACACCCCGTTTTTTTTAAATCACGGGCGGTCGGGCTTTTTTTATTTCTGGAGAAAAGTAATGAGCGATGATCCACGCAGTTTGCTGAAGCGCGCACTGTTGTTCAGTGCCATGACCCTGATGCCGCTGGCCATGGCCAGCTATGCCAGTGCGGACACGGTCAAGGTCGGTATTATCCATTCGTTGACCGGGACCATGGCCATGAGCGAGGCCTCGGTGGTGGACGCCGAGAAGCTGGCCATTGATGAGATCAACGCCTCGGGCGGCGTTCTGGGCAAGACCATCGAGCCGATAGTCGAAGACGGTGCCAGTGACTGGCCGACCTTCGCCGAAAAAGCCCGCAAGCTGCTGGAACAGGACCACGTCGCCACGGTGTTCGGCGCCTATACCTCGGCGTCACGCAAGGCAGTGCTGCCGGTGTTCGAACGGGACAAGGGCCTGTTGTACTACCCGACCTTCTACGAGGGCCTGGAGAAGTCGCCGAACATCATGTACACCGGCCAGGAAGCCTCGCAACAGACCCTGGCTGCGGTCGACTGGCTGATGCAGAACAAGGGCAAGAGCGTCTATCTGGTCGGCTCGGACTATATCTGGCCGCGCACCACCAACAAGCTGGCCCGGGCTTCGATCAGCAAGAAGGGCGGCTCGATTGTCGGTGAGGACTACCTGCCTCTGGGGCATATCGAGTTCTCTTCGGTGATCAACAAGATCAAGGCGGCCAAGCCTGACATTATCCTGTCCACCATCGTCGGCGGCTCCAACGTGGCGTTCTATAAGCAGCTCAAGGCTGCCGGTATCGACAGCTCCAATCAGACCCTCATGGCCCTGGCCGTCACCGAAGAAGAAGTCACCGGCATCGGCGCCGAAAACCTCACCGGTTTTCTCACCTGCATGAGTTATTTCCAGAGCCTGAAGAACCCGCAGAACGACAAGTTCGTCGCCGCCTTCAAGGCCCGTTACGGGCAGAACCGGGTGATTGGCGATCCGATGGAGGCCGCGTACACCGGCGTCTACCTGTGGAAAGCCGCAGCTGAAAAAGCCGGCAGCTTCGACGTGCCGAAGGTCATCGCAGCGTCTTCGGAACTGACCTGGGACGCCCCGGAAGGTCCGGTGAAGATCCATAAGGACAACCATCACCTGTGGAAGCAGGCCCGCATCGGCAGCATCAACGCTCAGGGCCAGGTCGACGTGATCTACGAGTCGGCGCCCATCGAGCCCAACCCGTTCCCGAAACTGTAACGGCCTGCCGGGCCCGGCAGCGGGCCTGGCGTGCCAAGCGACGACAGCCAAGCCATCACAGGTAGCGCTATGACTTTCGATATTCTGATAATGCAGGTGTTCAGCGGATTCTCGCTGTTCTCCGTGCTGGTGCTCATGGCCATCGGCCTGACCATCGTCTTCGGCCTGATGGGCGTGATCAATATGGCCCACGGCGAGCTGATGGCCCTGGGCGCCTACATGACCTACCTCACTGCACTGGTGTTCGAACGCTGGTTGCCGGGGTTGATGGGCGCCTATTTCATCGTCGGCATCGTTGTCGCATTCGCTGTGACCTTTGCCTTCGGCTATCTGCTGGAGCGCTGCTTCATCCGCTTCATGTACAACCGGCCGCTGGACACACTGCTGGCCACCTGGGGCCTGTCGCTGGTATTGCAGCAGGTCTATCGCCAGGTGTTCGGCCCCAAGGAAGTCAGCGTGCCCACGGTGCAGTGGCTGCAAGGTGCCTGGAAGATTTCCGAAGGCCTGTCGCTACCACTGAACCGCATTTTCATCATCGGCCTGACCTTACTGATTGCCGGGGCGGTGTTCCTGTTTCTCTACCGCAGCCGTTGGGGCCTGCGCATCCGCGCGGTGACCCAGAACCGCGCCATGGCCGGTGCCGCAGGCATCGATACGGCGCGGGTGGATGCGGTGACCTTTGCTCTGGGCTGCGGCCTCGCCGGGGTCGCGGGCAGCTCCTTCACCATGCTCGCCTCGACCGGGCCGGTCACCGGCCAGCAGTACCTGGTGGACACCTTCATCGTGGTCGTCTTTGGCGGTGTCGAGAGCCTGCTGGGTACCTTCCTGTCCGCCTTCGGCATCGGCCAGACCCAGGTGTCCCTGGAGTACCTGACCACCGGTTCGATGGCCAAGGCCATCACCCTGCTGGTGGTCATCGTGTTGCTGTTCTTCCGTCCCAACGGCCTGTTCGCCGCGAAAGTGAGACGCTGATATGACTGACAAGACCCTGAGTCTCTCCGACTCCCTGTTCGACCCCAACCGGCAGCGCTGGCAGGGCATCCTGTACTTTGTTGAACGGCACAGCCTGATCTGGTTGTCGGTGTTGCTGCTGGTGGTCCTGCCGCTGTGCCTGGGCGCATTTCGCCTGGGCCTGGCGGGCAAATACCTGAGCCTGGCGTTCTGTGCCCTGGGCATGGTGCTGATCTGGGGCTATGGCGGCATCCTCAGCCTGGGGCAGGGGATCTTCTTCGGCCTGGGCAGCTACATGATGGCCATGTACCTCAAGCTCGAAGCCACAGCGAGTGATGAAGCGGCCAGCGCCCTGGCGGCGTTCTACGGCTCGAACCTGCCGGACTTCATGATCTGGAACAGCATCGAAGCGCTGCCCTGGTGGTGGAAGCCGTTCCAGTCACCGACCTTCACCGTGCTGGCGATCCTGCTGGTGCCTGCGTTGCTGGCGTTCGGCTTCAGCTATGCCTACTTCAAGAAGCGCGTGGGCGGGGTGTATTTCTCGATCATCACCCTGTCCCTGGCGGCGATCATGTCCATCACCATCATCGGCCAGCAGGGTTATACCGGCGGGGTCAACGGCCTGACCGATTTCAAGACGGTATTCGGCCTGGACCTGCAAAGCCAGACCGCCGCCATGGTGCTGTACCTGATCACCACGGTGCTGTTGCTGCTCTGTGTGCTGCTGTGCAAGTTCGTGATCCATGGCCGGGTTGGCAAGGTGATTGTCGCCATCCGTGACCGCGAGGACCGGGTGCGTTTTTCCGGCTACAACACCGCGCTGTTCAAGGCCTTTATCTTTGCCGTGGCGGCGCTGATCTCGGCGTTGGGCGGGGTGATGTTCACCCTGCAGGTGGGCCTGGCTTCGCCATCCCTGGTGGGGATCATTCCATCGACCGAGATCGTGATTTATGCCGCGCTGGGCGGGCGGCTGTCCCTGGTCGGGGCCATTTACGGCACGCTGCTGATCGGCGTTGCCAAGAGCTACCTCTCGGAAAACTTCGTCAACTTCTGGCAGTACTTCATGGGCGGTCTGTTCATGGGCGTGGTGCTGTTCCTGCCGGCCGGCCTGGCGGGTTTGCTGGAACGCCTGAGCAAGCGGGGAGAGCGGTCATGAGTGCAATTCTACTGGCGGTCGAGGACCTTAGCGTTTCGTTCGACGGCTTCAAGGCAGTGGACAGCCTGAACTTCTATGTCGAGGAAAATCAGGTCCATGTGGTGATCGGCCCCAACGGCGCGGGCAAGACCACCCTGCTCGACATGATCTGCGGCAAGACCCGGCCCAGCGCCGGCAGCATCCGCTTCAAGGACATGGAGCTGGCGCAGATGATCGAGTACCAGATCACCCGCGCCGGGGTCGGGCGCAAGTTCCAGAACCCGTCGGTGTACGAAGATCTCACGGTACGCGAGAACCTGGACATTTCTTCGCCGGACAAGCGCGGCCTGTTTACCTGCCTGTTTTCCCGGCGGGACAAAGCCCTGGAGGAGGAGGTGGAACGTACTGCCGAACTGATCTTCCTCAAGGACCAGTTGGGCCTCAAGGCCGGGCTGTTGTCCCACGGCCAGAAGCAGTGGCTGGAGATCGGCATGCTGCTGATGCAGCGCCCCGAGCTGCTGTTGCTCGACGAGCCGGTGGCGGGCATGAGTGCCGGGGAGCGGGAAAAGACCGCCGGCCTGCTCAAACGCATCGCCCAGGGCCGGGCCATGGTGATCATCGAGCACGACATGGAGTTCGTGAAGGCCGTGGCCGACAAGGTCACCGTGCTGCACCAGGGCAAGACCCTGGCCTACGGTTCCATGGATCAGGTGCAGAACGATCCGCAAGTCATCGACGTCTACCTGGGGCACTGAACATGCTGAACGTCAACGAACTCAACGTGTACTACGGGCAGAGTCATGTGCTGCGCAACCTGTCGCTGCAACTGGCGCCTGCCGAATCCCTGGCGATCATGGGCCGCAACGGCATGGGCAAGACTACCTTGCTCAAAAGCCTGGTCGGCATGCTCCCGGCCCGCAGCGGCAGCATCCAGCTGGCGGGAGAGGAACTGCTGGGGCGCAAGAGCTATCAGCGGGTCGCCGCCGGGATCGGCTTCGTGCCCCAGGGACGGATGATCTTCCCGCTGCTGACTGTGGAAGAAAATATCCGCACCGGTATGGAGAACACCCCCGAGCCGAACATTCCCGACTACATCTTCGAGTACTTTCCGGTGCTGTTCGAGATGCGCCGACGCAAGGGCGGCAATCTCTCCGGCGGGCAGCAGCAACAGCTGGCCATCGCCCGAGCACTGGTTTCCAACCCCAAGGTGCTGATTCTCGACGAGCCCACCGAAGGCATTCAGCCGTCGATCATCAAGGACATCGCCCAGGCCCTGAACAAGCTGAAGAAGGAACGCGGGTTTTCCCTGATCGTCTCCGAGCAGGTGCTGTCGTTCGCCATGGCTGTGGCCGACCGTTACCTGATCATCGAGAAGGGCGAGTTCGTCCATAGCGAGGTGCGCGAAACCGTCGACCGCGAGCGCATCCTGCGCTACCTGACGATCTGAGGGCCGAGCCATGCTGATTCTCGAACGTATCCTCGGCCTGGCCAGCGACCCGGCCATTCACGAACAGCTGCACAGCCTGGAACACGCAGGCAGCGTCGAAACCGTCACCTTGGGCAGTGCCGATATGCAGCGCCACCGCCTGCGCGTGCGGGGTGATCGCGGCACTGACTATGCGATACGCCTGGAGCGCCACGAGCAACTGCGCAATGGCGCGGTGCTGATGCTCGACGCCCGTCGCGCCGTGGTTGTGCAGATGCAGGAGCAGGCTTGGCTGGCCCTGCTGCCACGGGATAGCGCCGCCGCCCTGGAGCTGGGCTATTTCGCTGGCAACATGCATTGGAAAGTGCGCTTTGCCGGCAATGAATTGCAGATCCAGCTGCACGGCCCGGAGCAGGATTATTTGGAGCGGTTGACGCCGATGCTGGCGGACGGCCGGGTACGCCGGAGCGAATCATGAGTCTGGCCGCGACCCTGTTGGCCATGCAGCAGGCCGACAGTTTTTTTCCCAGTGGCGCGGTGGCCTGGTCTTGGGGGTTGGAGACCCTGGTCAATGAATCGGCGCTGGGCGCCCAGGTACCCGCTGGACGACGTCGCGAGCGGGTCAGGGAGCCCCGCGGCGATGAGGTCCAGGCCTTTATCGACGGTCAGGTGCGTTATCGCTGGGCCAGTTTCGACCGGGCCTTTCTGCGCGGCGCCTGGCTGGCCACTGACGATCTTGAACGGGTCAACCAGCTGGATCGTGAAGTCGAGGCCCTGACCCTGGCGACCGAGGCACGCCAGGGCTCGCGGCGGATCGGTCAGGCCTTGCTCGGCGTGCATGCCGCACTGGGCACCGCTGCCGCCGGGGACTATCTGGCCCGGGTCAATGCCGGGCAGGCGCCAGCCCATGTGCCGGTGATTCAGGGGTTGGTCTGGCGCCATCTGGGGTTGCCCCTGGAACACGCCGAAGCGGCCTCCGTGCATGGCCTGTGTACCGGCCTGGTCAGCGCCGCTCTGCGCCTTGGCGTACTCGGCCATGTCGATGGCCAGCGCGTGCTGGCCGGGCTGCAAGCTGCGTTGCGCGAAGTGCTCGCCGCCGCAGCGCCCGAGCCGGAGCAGGCCGCCAGTTTCATTCCCATGGCCGAGATCGCCGTCATGCGTCACGAAACCCAGGATCTGCGCCTGTTCGCCAACTGAACCGACGCCCCGTCTCAGAGGACATCGCCCATGCTGTTGACCCCCACTGAACTGGAGCGCCTGACGCTCTTTACCGCCGCCGAGCTGTCGCGCAAGCGCCGGGCCAAGGGCCTGCGCCTGAATCATCCGGAAGCCTGCGCTCTGATCGCCGACGAACTGCTCGAAGGCGCCCGGGAAGGCCGCAGCGTCGCCGAGCTGATCGGCTACGGCTCGACCCTGCTCAATACCGACGATGTGATGCCCGGCGTTGCCGATCTGCTGCCGATCCTGCAGGTCGAGGGCACCTTTCCCGATGGCACCAAGCTGATCACCGTGCATCAGCCGATCCGCCCCGGCAGCCAGCCCCTGATACCCATGCCGACGCCGGGAGAAATCATCAGCCCGGTGGGGGATATCGCCCTCAATGCCGGGCGCCCACAGGCCACTTTGCGCGCGGTCAATACCGGCGACCGGCCGATTCAGGTGGGCAGCCACTACCACTTTTTCGAGGTCAACAAGGCCCTGGAATTTCCCCGGCAAATCGCCTTCGGCATGCACCTGGATATCCCCGCCGGCACGGCCGTGCGCTTCGAGCCGGGGGAGATGCGCGAAGTCGCCCTGGTGCAGTTCGGCGGCAGCGGCGACATCCACGGCTTCAGCGGTTTGACCAACGGCAACCTGCACGATCCTGCCTGCAAGGCCCTGGCGCTGGAACGTGCCCGCGCCCAACACTTCAAGGGAGCCTGAACATGGCGACGATGACGCGACAAGACTATGCGGCCATGTTCGGCCCTACCGTGGGCGATGCGGTCAGGCTCGGCGACACCTCGCTGCTGGCCGAGGTCGAGTTCGACCATGCCGTGCCCGGCGATGAATGCCTGCACGGCGGCGGCAAGACCCTGCGCGACGGCATGGGCCTGATGCCCGGCCATGACAGCGCTGACGGCGCCCTGGACATGCTGATCTGCAACGCACTGATCATCGACCCGGTGATCGGCATTATCAAAGGCGATATCGGTATCAAGGACGGCAAGATCGTCGCCGTCGGCAAGGCCGGTAATCCCGAAGTCATGGACGGCGTGCACCCGCAGCTGATCTGCGGCGTCGCCACCACGGTGCGCGATGCCGAGGGCATGATCGTCACACCCGGCGGCATCGATGTGCACGTGCATTTCGACTCGGCGCAGCTGTGCGAGCATGCCCTGGCGGCGGGCCTGACCACCCTGATCGGCGGCTCCCTCGGGCCGATCACCGTGGGCATCGACTGCGGTGGCGAATGGAACGTCGGCAAGATGCTCCAGGCGTCCGAAGCCTGGCCGGTCAACTTCGGTTTTCTCGGACGGGGCAATACCAGCAAGCCGGATTCGATGATCGGCCAGCTGCGCGGCGGCTGTCTGGGCCTGAAGATTCATGAGGACTGGGGCGCCATGCCCGCCGTGATCGATGCCTGCCTCAAGGTCGCCGACGAGTACGACTTCCAGGTCCAGTTGCACACCGACACCCTCAACGAGTCGGGCTTTCTCGAAGACACCCTGGCCGCCATCGGCGACCGGACCATTCACATGTACCACACCGAAGGCGCGGGCGGCGGCCATGCCCCGGACATCATCAGCGTGGCGGGCAAGGCCAACTGCATTCCGTCATCGACCAACCCCTACACGATCAACACCTTCGACGAACACCTGGACATGATCATGACCTGCCACCACCTCAACCCGGCCGTGCCGGAGGATGTGGCGTTCGCCGAATCACGGGTCAGGCCCCAGACCATTGCCGCCGAAGACATTCTGCATGACACCGGGGCGATCTCGATTCTTGGCTCGGACAGCCAGGGCATGGGCCGCATCAACGAGGTGATCGCCCGCACCTGGCAACTGGCGTCGAAGATGAAGGACCAGCGTGGGCGCCTGCCGGAGGAAAGCACGGCGTTGGGCGACAACGAACGGATCAAGCGCTATATCGCCAAGTACACCATCAATGCCGCCCGGGTGTTCGGCATCGACAGCTATATCGGCTCGATAGAGCCCGGCAAGCTGGCCGACCTGGTGCTGTGGCGCCCGGCGTTCTTCGGTATCAAGCCGGAGCTGGTGATCAAGGGCGGTTTTATCGTGCATGGCGCCATGGGCGATTCCGCCGCATCGTTGTACACCTGCGAACCCCTGGTGATGCGCCCGCAATGGGGCTCGTTCGGCCGCGCGCCCCAGGCGTTGTCGGTGAACTTCGTCAATCGTCTGGCCGTGGAAGCCGATACCGGCAAGGCCCTGGGCCTGCACAAACCGCTGCTGCCGGCCTTCGGCACCCGCACTTTGCGCAAGTCGGACATGCTGCACAACGATGCCTGCCCGCATATCCGCGTCGATGCCCAGACTTTCGATGTCTACGCCGACGGTGAGCTGCTGACCTGCGATTCGGTCAGCGAAGTGCCTCTGGCCCAGCGCTACATGCTGCGCTGAACCCCCTGTTTTGGAGAACCGGACATGACTGCAATCGCACTGGCAACCCCTGTATCTGACGTACATCCCGGTGCCGCCCGGGTCGGCATCGGCGGCCCGGTGGGCTCGGGCAAGACCCGCCTGCTGGAACAACTGATCCCGCGGTTTATCGCCCGTGGCACCGAACTGGCGGTAATCACCAATGACCTGGCCACCCGGGAGGACGCCGAGCGCATCCAGCGCAGCGGCCTGATCGATCCGCAGCGGGTACGCGCCGTGGAAACCGGCGCCTGCCCTCACACGGCGATTCGCGAAGACCCGACCCTGAACCTGCAAATGGCCGATGAACTGGAGAGCCGTTTCGAGCGCCTCGACCTGGTGCTGATCGAGTCCGGCGGCGACAACCTGGCGTCGACCTTTTCCCTGGACCTGGTGGATTACTGGATTTTCGTGATCGACGTCGCGGGGGGCGACGATATCCCACGTAAACGCGGGCCCGGCGTGCTCGGTTGCGACCTGCTGGTGATCAACAAATATGACCTGGCGCCTCATGTCGGCGTCGATCTGGCGCGCATGCGCGAAGAGTCGGCGCTGGCCCGCGGCGGCCGGCCGGTGCTGTTCACCAACTGTGCCACCGGGGAGGGCGTCGATGCCGTGGTCGACGCCATCAGCCAGGCCGTGCTGTTCGACCGCCCATGAACGCCATCGCCCCGATTGACTCCGCGAACCTCAACGACAAGCCGCAGGCACTGCTGGCGTTCCAGCGTGCTCCGGACGGGCGCAGCTATATCGCCCGGCAGCAGGTCGGTTATCCCTTTCACTTGGGGCGGCAGTTGCGCCTGCCGGATGATCCGGTGCAAATGGCGGCGGCCTATCTGCAGTCCTGCTCCGGCGGGGTATTTGCCGGGGAGCGCCTGCACCTGAGCATCAGCGCCGGGCCGGGTTGCATGGCCCACGTCGCCAGTGGCGCGGCGACGGTGGCCCACAGCATGGATGAGGCGTCGGCGCAGCAGCGGGTCAGCCTTGCCGTGGGGGCTGGCGCTTGGCTCGAATACTTGCCCATGGCGACCATCCTGTTTCCCCGGTCGCGATTGCACAACCGCGTTGACGCGTCCTTGCAGGAGGGCGGCCGCCTGCTGCTGTGCGATGCCTTTTGCAGCCATGCCCCCGGTGGACGCGAGGGCGTATTCAGCGAGTACCGCAGCGATGTCCGGGTGCAGACAGCGGACGGCGAGGTGCTGGTCGCCGATCGCCTGAGGGTCGAAGGAGGGCAGTGGCAGGCCGGGCAGCTCGGCGTCTCGGGGCCTTATCGGGCCTGGGGCAACCTGATGCTGATCGGCCAGGGCCTGCCGGTCGAGGAAATCGTCACGCGGTTACGCGCTGATACTCACGAGCTTAACGGCTGCTACCTCGGTGTCAGCGCCTTGCCCAATGACGCCGGGGTGGGCCTGCGGGTACTGGCCGAAGACGCCGTGGCCCTGCGCCAGGCCTTACATCAGGGCTGGGCCAGCGTGCGTCAGTGGTCCACCGGCATATGCCCACGGCCCCGGCGCAAATAACGCTCAGGCGGTTGCATCCAGGCGCTGCCGGACCATGCGCGTCAGGCGCACGCCGACCTGTTCGATACCCTTGTTCTGCGCCACCACCTGGGCGCCTTCCATCAGCAGGGTCAGCTCTTCGGCCACCTGCTCGGGTGCGTGCAGGCCCAGTTTGGCGCAAAGGTCATGCAGACGGGCGAACTGGCGCTGCTTGTGGGCCTGGATCAGCGCCCGGGCCGGATGGTCGGCCTCCGGCAGCTCGGCCAGGGTATTGGTGAACGGGCAGCCGCGATAACCCGACCGCTGCAGATCAGCGACGATAAAACCGAGAAAGCCCAGCAACTGCTCGCGGGGAGACTCGGGGTGCTGCTGCGCCAACTGATCGAGCACATCGCTGTAGCTTTCGGTCAGGCGCTCCAGCCATTCCAGCACCAGCGCATCCTTGTTTTCGAAGTGCCGGTAGACGGTCATCTTGGTCGAGGCAGCCAGGGCGGCAATGGCATCGACGCTCACCCGGCTGATGCCCTGTTCGAGAAACAGCGCCTGGGCGGCGTCGACGATACGCTCACGGGGCGGCAATTGCGGGGTCCGGTCCGGACGCATGAACACTCTCCACTTGACAGTGATACCGTATAGTATCGCATGGTACTTATCGGTATCGTTCGATACCGAAGAGTATTCATCATACCGATTTGGAGACTGTCATGTACCTGTCCGAATACGCTGAGCAAGACGCCGTGGGCCTGGCCCGTCTTATCCATGAGCAGCAGGTCAGCTCGGCAGAGGTGCGCAACGCGGCCTTGCAGGCCATCGAGGCGATCAACCCGCAGATCAATGCCCTGGTCGAGACCTGGGCGGATGAGCCAGCGGCGGCGCAAGGGCCGCTGCGGGGCGTGCCGGTGTTGATCAAGGACCTGGGGATCAGCGCAGCCGGACGCCGTAACGAGCTGGGCAGCGCCTTGGCCCAAGGTTGCACAGCCGAAGCAGATTCGGAACTGATGACACGCCTGCGCCGCGTGGGCTTGCTGCCGTTGGGCCGGACCACGACCCCGGAGTTCGCCGCCAGCACCACCACCGAAAGCCGTCTGTGCGGACCCACCCGCAACCCTTGGGATACCCAGCGCAGCGCCGGTGGCTCCAGTGGTGGTTCGGGTGCTGCGGTGGCGGCGGGGCTGGTACCGGTGGCCCATGCGACCGATGGCGGCGGCTCGATCCGTGTGCCGGCGTCGCTGTGCGGGCTGTTCGGCCTCAAGCCCAGCCGGGGCCGCGTGCCCATGGGCCCAGAGGTGGACGAGGTGTGGAGCGGTCTGGCGGTGCATGGCGTGCTGACCCGCTCGGTGCGTGACAGCGCCGCCTTGCTCGATGCCATCCATGGCCCGGCCAGCGGCGATCCATTCCGCATTGCCGTGCCGGAGCGCAGTTTTGCCGCTGCGGCGACGCACGCGCCGGGCTCCCTGCGCATCGCCCTGCAAAGCCGCCCGCTCAATGGCCAGGCCCTGCACCCGGCGGTGGAGCAGGCTTTGCAGCACACTGCCAGGCAATTGGAGGCACTGGGGCATCGGGTCGAGGAAGTCCGGCCCGACATCGGCCTGAGCTGGGAAGCCTTCGTTGAGTTGAACGGGCGCTTCTGGTCTTCCAACACCGCCGCCTGGATCGATGCCATTGCCGCTGCCACGGGGCGCAGTATCGACACCGAGTATCTGGAACCCGCCACCCTGGCCCTGTATCGCCAGGGCAAAAGCTTGCGCGCCACCGAACTGTTGGGCGCCTTGTTCGAACGCAATATCGTTACCCGGCACATGGGCCGGTTCTGCGAGCAATACGACGTGCTGCTGTCACCGACCCTGCCAGGCCTGGCGCCGCTTATCGGTGTCTACAACGAAGGCCAGGAACATCTGGATGGCCGTGGCTGGATGAACCGGGTCTTCGAACAGTCGCCCTTTACCGCCTTGGCCAATGTAATTGGCGCCCCGGCCATGTCCGTACCGCTGGCGCAGGATCCACAGAGCGGGCTGCCAATCGGCATGCAGTTCATGGGCGGGTTCGGGGCCGAAGGAATGTTGCTGAGCCTGGCCACGCAGCTGGAAAGTGCCTTGCCCTGGGCGGGGCGACGCCCGCAAGTGTGGGCGGGGAGGGGTTGACGGGTTTTGCTCTCAGGCGCGATGTCCATGCCGGTAATGGAATGATGTGCAGGAGCGAGCCGCCCGCGAAGGCGTCAGTTCGACGCCTGTTGAGCCCCTGAAAGAACGTTTTGGCGGGACTGGGTTGTCCGGGCCCGTCACCGAGTGTTTAAAACGCACGTCGAGATGCATCACACCAAGCTAGTGCGTAACTGCATGGATTTGACCAGTCAATTGCATTCGATTTGACCAGTAAGGCCGGGGGTGGCCGATTTGCTCTAGTTAGCCCAAATGAACAAGGGGTAAGGCGCGACAAAGTACCTCAGCAACCACTGAGTCCACCTTTCTCAGTCCTCATTGTAGTGATCGGTGTAACGCCAGGTATTTGGTTCGCAGGGAAAAGTCGTTCGACAATCGCGCAGTCGATCCAGCGGCCCTCAAGACAGGCATGTTTCTCGTAGACCCCCACTTGGCGGAAACCGGACGCTTCACACAGGGCGAGACTGGCGTGGTTGGAGGTGAATATGCGGGAAAGGACTTTCCAGACTCCGCGAGCTTCCGCCTCTTTGAGCAGTGCTTGCAGCAGGTTTTTACCAAGCCCCTGGCCCCGAACCTCACGACTCATGTAAATCGAAAAGTCAGCGATGCCGTCATAGCAGGCTCGATTGCGATACTCGCTAAGGCTCGCCCATCCGACTACCTGATCATTCTCATCAAGCATTACCAGTACAGGGTAACGGCCACCAGGTTGGAGCCGTTCAAGCATGTCATCTGGATTGCGTAGGGTCGTTTCGAACGTGGAGCTTCGTTCTTCGATCCCTTGGTTGTAAATGGCGGCTATCGAGGTTGCGTCAATTGGCTCAGCGGGACGGATGCGCATAATAGGTTCCAATATGTTGGTACTAACAACATTTTAATCAAAAAAAGTTCTAACTCGACTGCGTGGTATCTGAGCAGGCCTCATTGATGAGACCGCAGCGCTTTTGAGTCGCTCGTGTGATCTGTCTGAGCAGGGCTAAGGCCCCTTGCCGGGCCTCGGGTGAAAGGTTCTCGATCATTGCTCTCTCTTCGGCAATGAGGTCGCCCCTAATTTTTTCGTACAGCTCCCTGCCAGCGTCGGTGGCCTGGATCTTCACTGCACGACGATCTTCGTCATCTTCAACGCGTGACACGTATCCCTTACGTTCGAGCGTATCGATCACGCGGCTTGTTGTACTTTTGTCTAAAAACATCTCTTCAGCCAAGACCTGAAGCCGTTGGGCTCCTTTCTTGACCAGGGTTTCGACCGCGTAGCATTGGGTGACTGAAACGTCGTAGCAACAAATTCGGTCTCTGTCTCGAAACTGGTAGACGCGGACGAGTTGATTCAGCGCCTCGTACAAATCCTCAGCGTCTTCAGCCAACTGGTTTTTTTTCTGCTTCGGCATAATCGTCACAAATTTGTTGTTAGCTGCAACAGTAAGCGTGGCGGTGCTAAATCGTCAAGCAACCCTGCGCTGGTTGACGGCAGGAAATTCATCGCGCTAATTTGTTGTTACTACCAACTATAAACGAGTTCAGCAAGTGAATCTTCCCGAGTCGTCACTGCCCGTGGTCAACCGCAAAAGGCTCGTTTGCGCTATGGGTATCACTCAGATCCTTGCCTGGGGTTCGACCTACTACCTGCCTGCTGTTCTCGCCGCACCCATCGCAAGAGACACGGGCTGGTCGATTGCGCCTTAGCTTCGGAATTTAAGGAATCTACTGATGAAAGTCTTGTTCATGTGTACCCACAACAGCTGCCGCAGCATCCTCTCCGAAGCGTTGTTCAACCACTTGGCCCCAGAGGGAGTAGAAGCGGTTAGCTCAGGAAGCTTTCCAAGTGGTCGGGTGAACCAGCAGGCACTGAAAACGCTGGAGGCTGCGGGCATTTCAACAGCAGGGTTGAGCAGTAAAGCGTCGGATGCTTTTGAAGGCTCACCTCCAGACATCGTGATAACCGTTTGTGACCGGGCTGCCGGTGAGGCGTGCCCTATCTTTTTCGGGCCAGCCTTGAAGGCCCATTGGGGTTTGGCTGATCCATCGGAAGCCTCCGGGTCGGAGGCCGAGATCACGGCGGCTTTTGAAGCCACTCTCGCCAAGATTCGCGAGCGCGTCAGCGCGCTTCTTGCGCTGCCACTGAAAAACCTGCGCGCCGACCAGCTCAAAGCTGAACTGAGCCGCATCGGTTCGCTTTGACGTGCAATCAAGGATGTGCCTACCTGGCACATTCGTAGGAGTTGTTATGCAAGACACATTGCCGAACGTACATAGCGATCTGATCGACATTCCTTCACTGGAGCAGCTGACGCCTCGCACGCCCTCTCTTCATAAACCTCGAATTCTTCTTCTGTATGGGTCGACACGAGAGCGTTCTTTTAGCCGGTTGGTAACCCAGGAGGCTGCACGCCTTCTGGAGCAGTTCGGCGCTGAGATAAAGATCTTCGACCCCTCGGGCCTACCACTGCCGGATGATGCTCCCGATACCCATCCCAAAGTCGCGGAACTGCGCGAGCTCATGCAATGGTCGGAAGGACAAGTGTGGTGTTCCCCTGAGCGACATGGCGCCATGAGTGCGGTGTTCAAGGCTCAGATCGACTGGGTTCCGCTGGCGATGGGTGCTGTGCGGCCAACCCAGGGAAAAACCCTTGCTGCAATGCAGGTCTGCGGCGGCTCGCAGTCGTTCAATGTGGTCAATCAATTGCGCGTGCTAGGCCGATGGATGCGGATGTTCACCATCCCGAACCAGTCCTCGGTAGCCAAGGCGTTTACAGAATTCGACTCGGCAGACCGGATGAAACCTTCCGCCTATTACGACCGCCTGGTCGACGTGATGGAGGAACTGGTGAAGTTCACGCTGCTATTGCGCGATCGCCAGGACTATCTGGTCGATCGTTACTCCGAGCGAAAAGAGTCCGGTGAAGAGCTTTCCAAGCGCGTCAATCAGCGATCCATCTGAAGCATCCCAATAGCGAGACATCTCGATATGAGCCAGATCACGATTTATCACAACCCGGATTGCGGTACTTCCCGCAATACCTTGGCATTGATCCGCAATAGCGGGGAAGAGCCAACGGTGATTGAGTACCTGAAAACCCCGCCTGATCGCGCGACCCTGGTCAGGCTGATCAAGGATATGGGCATAGAGGTACGAGCTCTCCTTCGTATCAAAGGCACGCCCTATGAGGCGCTTGGGCTGGGCGATACGTCACTCGCCGATGAGCGGCTCGTCGACGCCATGATGGCTCATCCCATCCTGATCAACCGTCCCATTGTCGTGACTCCATTAGGGATACGCCTGTGTCGCCCTTCTGAGGTCGTCCTCGACTTGCTCCCACACGAGCAACGCGGCAGTTTCGTTAAAGAGGACGGGCAAATCGTCGTTGATGAGCATGGCCGTAAAGTCTGAGTCCACGCTGGCGTTGCGCAGCAAATGTAAGAGGCATGACGGTGAGCCAAAATTCGAAAGTTGATGTGGTAGTCATTGGCGGTGGCCAATCCGCGCTTACCGTTGCGTACTTTCTGAAGCGATCGGGGCTGTCCTACGTATTACTGGATGCAGAGTCCGCACCAGGAGGCGCCTGGCAGCACGGATGGGATTCGCTTCGGCTTTTCTCACCGTCTGCTTGGAGCTCAATTGCTGGCTGGCCGATGCCAGCTGTAGCCGAAGGCACACCTGGGCGAGACGACGTTGTCGACTATCTGACTCAGTACGAGCGTCGATATGACTTCCCCATTATCCGCGCCACGCGAGTAACTCGTGTCGAGAGTATTGAAGGCGGATTGCGCGTGGTCTTTGGGGATAGTTACTGGGACGCCAAAGCGGTCGTCAGTGCAACAGGCACTTGGAGCCGCCCATTCATTCCAGCCTATCCAGGGCATGAGATGTTTAAAGGTCAGCAGATCCATTCCGCGCATTACGTTGGGCCGGATGCTTTCGAAGGAAAGACCGTACTTGTCGTCGGCGGCGGCAACTCGGGTGCTCAAATTTACGCTGAGGTTTCAAAAGTGTCTCAGGCGACTTGGGTGACTCAAGAAGCGCCCAGGTTTCTTCCGGACGAGGTTGATGGCCGTGCACTGTTCGAACGAGCCACCGCTCGGTTGAAGGCTCAGCAAGAAGGCCTTGAACCCCCTCAGCCGGAGGGCGGGCTGGGAGACATCGTTATGGTGCCATCAGTAAGAGAGGCGCGCGAGCGAGGGGAATTGACCTCGGTACGCCCATTCACAGGTTTCACGCCAGCAGGTGTGTTGTGGCCATCGGGCAACGAGACAAGGGTGGATGCCGTCATCTGGTGCACGGGATTCTCTGCGGCCCTTGACCATCTGATCAGCCTAGGGCTCGTGGGACTGGACAACAAAGTTGCGGTAACCGAAAACCGGAGTGTTGTATTGCCCAATCTGTGGCTGGTGGGATATGGGGAGTGGACGGGCCTTGCTTCGGCCACCTTGATCGGCGTAACCCGAACTGCTCGTGATGTGGTCAAGCAGGTTCAAGGCTATATTTCCTCGATGGTTTGAGCATGAAGGCGCCAGATGAGCATCGACAAGACGACAAAGTTGACCGGCACCCGAAGTGAAGAAAACGCTAACTTGCTACGCGTGGCGTCGCCATCGGCGCGGGAAGAGTTTGCCCCGCAAGCAACGCACAAAAAATGCTCAAGCTTATTACTGGGGATATGGGTTTGACGTTATGCATGCCATGTCAGTGCGAAGGCAATCAGTTGGTCAGGTGGGGCGCAATTTCCCAACTAACCAGCCGGGCCAACCGGCGGAACGTTCTGACGAACATAATAATTGTCGAACTCATTGCTTCCGACGAATTGGAAGCCATGACGACTATAAAAGCGATTCGAAGCGCTTTCCTTGAGCGCGCCAACTCTAATGGGCAGCGCAGCCGCGTCTGCCTCTTCGCAAATCTGCGTGAGAACAGCAGAGCCTATTCCTGATCCTTGCGCGCTCGGTCTCACGTACAAGTGGTCGAGCAGTAGCTCATTGCGGTGATGCTTGACCACTACAAAACCAACCCTCTCTCCAGCGACCTCGATGTAGTGTGTGTTGTGGGCTTCAAAACCGCTAAGAAACCGCTCGCGCGCACGCACTGGATCAAATCGCCCAACACGCTCCAGACTTTCGCGCATGGCCTCAATTCGAATGGCGACAAGATTGTCCAAGTCGCTTTGTTGAGCCGGGACCAAAACAACAGGGGAGTTTTGATTGGAGGTGACGGGCATATTTCGCTCTGACTGGCATCCTGAGCGGCCAGTATAGAGAGCCTGACAGGTGGTTCCCAGTTTGGTTTTACCGTCGAAGTCAGACATCCCTGACGGCAGCAGGTGTCAGGCACGCAGTTCCGGAATAAACCCTGCTGTTGAGGCTATAACTGTCGTTTCTGACATCTAAACGTCATCTATTCATCTCGGAAATGCCATGCCTGCTGAGTAATGTGCTCGCCAATGAGATCGATCTCAAGCGAGTGAACATGACTGATTTGAAAGAGGTTGCACGGCTGGCAGGTGTTTCGCGGGCGACCGCCGCGCGAACGTTTGCTTCCCCCGAAGTTGTGCGTCCGGCCACCCGGGAGCAAGTATTCGCCGCTGCGCGTGAGCTGGGTTTCCGACCTAATCGCCTCGGCCGCCAGTTGCGCTTGCAAACCACCAACCTGATCGGTGTGGTGGTGCCCAATCTGCTCAACCCAGTGTTTGCCGAGCAATTTCAGGCGATGGAGCAGGCTGCACGCGTGCACGGTTACAACCTGTTATTGGCAACCACTGATTACAACAGCGAGCGTGAAAGCGCGGTGGTCGAGGAGCTGTTGCGCCAGAGGGTGGATGGTCTGGTTCTGACCGTGACGGATGCCGACAGCAGCCGCGTGCTGCAAAGCCTTGCCAGCGAAGACACGCCTTTCGTACTGGCCTATCACCAGCCCGACAATCCGGGCTACAGCGCCGTGTCGGTGAACAATCGCGCGGCCATGGAGCTTGCCACCCGTTATCTGCTGGAAGCGGGACACTCGAAGATCGGCATGGTTGCCGGTCCGGCCTTGCAATCAGACCGTTCTCGCCTGCGTTACGCCGGTTATTGCGACGCGATGCGTGGGGCCGGCCTCGAGAGTCTGCCGGTGATCGAGATGCCCGCCCATACCCAGGCAGACTTCGCCGCAATCGAGCCGTTATTGCACAGTCCACAGGCACCCAGTGCGCTGGTCTGTTCCAACGACTTGCTGGCGATCAGTCTGATCGCGGAACTGCGGCGCAATGGCTGGAATGTGCCACGGCAACTCTCGGTCATTGGCTTTGACGGCATCGCCCTTGGTACACAAATGCACCCGACGCTGTGCAGCGTCGTTCAACCCATCGCGGCGCTGGCCAGCACCGTGATCGATCAACTGCTGGCGCAGATCGCTGGCGCCGCACCGGCTTCCCATTCTCTGCCTTGCCATATCCGGCCGGGCGAAAGTACCCAACCCTACGAGGAGATGCTTGATGATCCGCTTCAGTAAAACCCTGGCGGCGCTTCTGCTATGCGGCCTTGCCAGCCTGGCACACGCCGCCGAAACGGCGATTTGCTACAACTGCCCGCCGGAGTGGGCGGATTGGGGCACGCAGCTCAAGGCGATTGCCGACACCACCGGCGTGCAGGTCCCGCTGGACAACAAGAATTCCGGCCAGTCATTGGCGCAGTTGGTGGCCGAGCAGGCCGCGCCGGTGGCTGACGTGGTGTATTACGGCGTGACGTTCGGTTTGCAGGCGCAAAAATCCGGGGTGGTCGGCACTTATAAACCCAAAGGCTGGGACCAGATTCCAGCTGGCTTGAAGGACCCTGAAGGTCACTGGTTTGCGATTCACTCCGGCACCCTTGGCATCATGGTTAACGTCGATGCGCTGGGTGGCTTGCCGATTCCACAAAGCTGGGCCGACCTGCTCAAGCCCGAATATAAAGGCATGGTCGGTTATCTTGATCCCTCCAGCGCTTTCGTGGGGTACGTCTCTGCGGTGGCCATCAATCAGGCGATGGGTGGCACCCTGGATAACTTTTCACCCGCCATCAATTACTTCCAGAAACTGGCGAAAAACTCGCCCATCGTGCCCAAGCAGACGGCTTATGCGCGGGTACTGTCCGGAGAGTTGCCGATTCTGGTCGATTACGACTTCAACGCCTATCGGGCGCGTTACAAGGACCAGGCTAACGTCGCGTTCGTGATTCCCAAGGAGGGCAGTATCAGCGTGCCTTACGTGATGAGCGTGGTCGGCAACGCCCCGCATCGCGCCAACGCCGAGAAGGTGCTGGATTTCGTTTTGTCCGATCAAGGCCAGGCGTTGTGGGCCAAGGCGTACCTTCGCCCCGTGCGGGCGATGAAGATGCCTGCTGACGTTGCCGCGCAATTCCTGCCGGACAGTGACTATGCCCGTGCCGGGGTCGTTGATTACCAACATATGGCTGCGGTGCAGGAAGCCTTCTCCGCGCGTTATCTGAGTGAGGTCAAGTAAGTGACGGCCTCGGTAGTTAATGCTCGGCAAGTCCGCTCGGGGCGAACCATTGCAACGCGCTTGCGGCCGACTGCCGCCTGGGCGCTGGCGCCGGCAGCAGCGGTGCTGTTCGCATTCTGGCTATTACCGCTGGCGCATCTGATCCTGCTGGGTGGGCAAGGACGCGACGGTAGCGACAGCGGCTATTGGCAGGTGCTGGGCAGCGCGCAATACCTGGGCAGTCTGGCGCAGACTTGCATGCTTGCTCTCGTGGTGACCCTTGCCGCACTGCTGGTGGGCGGTATCAGTGGCGTATTTCTGGCTCGTCAACGCTTCTTCGGCCGCTCGGCACTGGTCGCCTTGTTGACCTTCCCGTTGGCGTTTCCCGGTGTGGTGGTCGGTTTTCTGGTGATTCTGCTGGCCGGTCGTCAGGGCTTGTTCGTCCGGCTTGGCCTTGAGCCGACGGGGCAGCGCTGGGTTTTTGCCTACTCGCTGACGGGATTGTTCATCGGTTATCTGTACTTCTCGATTCCGCGGGTGATTCTCACTGTGATGGCCGCCTGCGAGAGCCTGGACGTGAGTCTGGAAGAAGCCGCTCACTCGCTGGGGGCGGGGCATTGGCGAGTGGTCTGCGATGTCATCGTACCTGGCCTGGCGCCGGCATTGGTCTCATGTGGGGCGATCTGTTTCGCCACATCCATGGGCGCATTCGGTACGGCCTTCACCTTGGGCACCCGACTGAATGTGACGCCAGTGGCGATCTACAACGTGTTCACCAATTACGCCAACTTCGCCGTGGCTGCTGCGCTGTCGGTGGTGTTGGGGGCGGTGACCTGGGCCATGCTGTTGTTGGCCCGGCGGCTGGTCAAACACTCGGGGACTGTCTTGTGAAACGCTCAACGCTGTTTGTCGGGCAACTGGTTTTTACCTTGCTGATTTGCGCTTTCATGTTGGTGCCCGTGCTGATGTCGTTGCTGGCCGGGCTGACGCGCAATTACTTCACGGGCCTGTCCAGCGGGCTCACATTCGACTGGCTGATACAGGTTTGGCAGGCTTATTCGCCAACCGTCTGGCTGTCCCTGCAACTGGCCGCGGCTTGTGCGTTATGTGTCTGCGTAATTGGCGTACCGGCGGCTTACGCGTTGGTGCGGATGAACAATCGCTTCAGCCGCGCGTTTGAAGAGCTGATGGTGTTGCCCGTGGCGATGCCAGGGCTGGCCAGCGCTTTGGCGTTGCTGCTCACCTATGGTCAGTTCGGTGCGTTTCGCAGCAGCTGGTTATTCATCCTCGTCGGCCATGTGCTGTTCACGCTGCCATTTCTGGTGCGTCCGGTGATGGCCGTGATGCAACGCCAGCACCTGCCGACACTGGAAGAGGCGGCGGCCAGCCTTGGCGCCGGGCCGATCCGGCGGTTCTTCAGTGTGGTGGTGCCCAACTGCCGGGCAGGGATTCTCGCCGGAGTGCTGATGGTCGTCACCCTGTCGTTGGGTGAGTTCAACCTGACCTGGATGCTCCACACCCCGATGACCAAGACATTGCCGGTAGGCTTGGCCGACAGTTATGCCTCGGCCAGGCTGGAAGTTGCCAGCGCCTACACCCTCATATTCCTGTTGATGATCGTGCCACTGCTCATTGCGTTGCAGGCCATCAGCGTCCGTCTTTCCCGTGGAGAGAGTCGATGACCGGCACCACCATTCGCCTGGAGGGATGCCGCAAGGCGTTCTCTGACGGCACCGTTGCGGTACATGATCTGAACCTGACCATCGAGGCCGGGGAAACCCTGGCGATTCTCGGCCCGTCCGGTTGCGGTAAAACCACCACCTTGCGCCTGATCGCCGGTCTGGAACGCCCGGACGCAGGTCGGATATTCTTTGGCGACAGTGACGTCACACGCCTGCCCATTGAGCGTCGCGACGTGGGCATGGTCTTTCAGAATTACGCACTGTTTCCGAACCTGGACGTAGCCGGCAACATTGTTTACGGCCTGAAGATTCGCGGTCTTTCACCCGCCGAACGCAACAAGCGTTGCTCAGAGTTGTTGGAGCTGGTCGGCCTCCAGGAGCACGGCAAACGTAGTATTCACGAGTTGTCCGGCGGTCAGCGTCAGCGGGTTGCACTGGCTCGTGCGCTGGCCCCTCGACCCAGGGTTTTACTGCTCGACGAACCCTTGGCGGCGCTGGATGCTCAGTTGCGTGAACGCTTGCGCAGCGAGCTGGATCAATTGCTGCGTGGTTTGGGAATCACCGCCGTGTTCGTCACCCACGATCAGGGCGAAGCCATGGCACTGGGGGATCGCATCCTGGTCCTGGAGCATGGGCAGGTCGCGCAATTGGCCAGCCCGCGGGAAATTTATCAGCAGCCGGCCAACGCTTTCGTCGCCGGTTTCGTAGGCAATCTCAATGCTTTTCCGGTGATCGAGCGCACGTCCCATGGCTTGAAAGTCAGCGGTGGCGAATTGCCGTGGAGCGGCGCCGAGCTGCCCGCCACAGTGTATTGCCGCCCTGAGCATCTGCGGGTGATGGACAACCAGGGGCATCTGCGCGGGCGTCTGGTGGGGCAGTTTTTTCAGGGCGCCCAAAGTCGCCTGTTGGTGGATGTGGGGGCCCAACAGCCGCTGTTGGTAGACAGTACCGACGGCGTCATTCACGCGCCTGGCGCGCTGATTGCCCTGGCCATCGCGCCGCAAGTGCTGTTCACCCTACAGTCGTGATGTGTTTGTTTTCAGAGAACTTATTTTGGACATTCCGTTTCTCATTGCGCAGATCAGCGATCTGCACCTTAAAGCCGGTCAAAGACTGACTTATGGCGTCGTCGACACCCTGGGTGCATTGCGCCGTGCTGTCGATCATTTGAATGCCAGTCATCCGCGTCCCGACATCGTGGTCATCAGTGGCGACCTGGTGGACTTCGGTCGTCCCGATGAATATGCCGTGCTGCAACCTGAGTTGGCGCGTCTGCACATGCCTTATTACCTCGTGCCCGGCAATCATGACAATCGCCAGCATTTACTGACGGCATTTGCCGATCATGCTTACCTGCCGATCTCGGCCGATGCACCTCTGGATTGGGTGGTTGATGAGCATCCGGTGCGCCTGATCGGTCTGGATACCACCATCCCTGGCGCTCACGGCGGTCAGTTGCTGGACAGACAATTGCTGTGGCTCGATAAGCAACTGGCGCATCGTCCCGATGTACCGACGTTATTGGTTCTGCATCACCCGCCGTTTATAAGCGGTATCGGTCATATGGACCGCGAGTCGTTCATCAATGCATCGGCGCTGGAACAAGTCATCGCTCGTCATCCCCAGGTGGAACGCTTGCTGTGCGGGCATTTGCACCGACCGATGCAGCGCCGTTTCGGTGGCAGCTTGAGTTGCGTGTGCCCCGGTACCTCACATCAAATCGTGCTGGATCTGCAACACACCGCCCCGGCGCATTTCAATCTGGAACCGGCCGGGTATCTGCTGCATCGCTGGCAAGCGCAGCAGGGGCTGGTGACCCATAACGCCGTATTTGGTGAGTATCCCGGACCCTATCCGTTTTACGATGCTCATGGCTTGATCGACTGATGACCCACGGATTGTTCAAGGCATTTTTTGACGAAGTTCTTCGGAGGTTTTAACCCATCGTATTCGTTGCATAGCGTTGAAGGTTTTATTGAATATCCGTTAATGCCTTGGTCAATCATCTGATTGGCCGAGTGCTTCCTGTTGTCTTTTTTTAGTGCCCGGAACATAGGTTCTGCGCTGGAGTTCGTCCCGATGAAAGCCACGTTTCAAGTATTAAGTTTTTTGACCGGTAGTCTGAGTATTGCCATGAGTCCATTGGCCTCTGCTGATTTCCTTAACGACAGCAAAGCCAATCTGACTCTGCGCAACTTCTACTTCAATAATGATAACCGCGACGGCGCCGCCGTCCCTTCGAAGACCGAAGAGTGGGGGCAGGCGTTTATGCTCAATTATCAATCCGGGTTTACCGACGGCACCGTGGGATTTGGCCTGGATGCTATTGGCCTGCTGGGGTTGAAGCTCGACAGCGGCGCGGGTCGCCATGTCGGCGGTTCCATGTTCCCCAATGACGGCGACAAGGCTGCGGACCAATCGGCTCGTATGGGGGCGACCGCCAAGATGCGTTTCTCGAAGACAGAACTGCGTTATGGCACCTTACAACCGAAGTTGCCGATTCTGGTCGCCAATGATGGTCGTCTGTTACCTCAAATTTTCGAGGGCGGGCAAGTTACCAGTAATGAAATCGATAACTTGACCATCACTGCCGGCCAACTTGAACATGCCACCGGGCGTGCTTCCACTGATCGCGCGGGGCTGGCCGTTGCGGGTGGCACCCAGGAAAGTAATAAATTTACCTTTGCCGGTGGTGATTACAAACTGAGCAAGGACCTGACCGTTCAGTATTACTACGCCAATCTCGAAGACTATTATCAGCAGCACTTCGCCGGTTTGCTGCATGTGTTGCCGCTCGGTGAATACGGTTCGTTGAAAACCGATCTGCGTTATTTCAAGACCACGTCCGATGGCAAGAACAGCAGTGCGGCCGGTCGCACCGAGGGTTACAAGTTCGGGGGGTACACCAAAGGTGGTAGCGGTGAAGTCGACAACGATACCTGGAGCGCTGCGTTCATTTATTCGTTGGGTGGCCATGCAATTACCGCTGGTTATCAACGCGTCTCCGATGACAGCAACTTTGCGCAACTCAATCAGGGTGGCCTGGTCGGTAAAGGCGAGGCGGGTGCCAGCCTCTATCTTTACACCGACCGCACCATTCAGACCTTCATCCAGGCGGGTGAGCGGACCGCATTCGCCCAGTATGCCTACGACTTCGCGGCCCTGGGTGTTCCAGGCCTGAAAGCCTCGGTGATGTACCTCAAGGGCGACAATATTCAGACTGCCGGCGGCAAGGACGCAGGCGAATGGGAGCGCGATATCGCTCTGGACTATGTGATCCAGAGCGGGGCATTGAAGAACGTCGGTTTTGGCTGGCGCAACGGGATGTCGCGAAGTGATATCGCCCGCGACCAGGACCAGAATCGCCTGATCGTGAGTTATACAATTCCGTTGATGTAAGGTGCTTATGTTGCGTTCGATAAGTAACCTCAGTCCATGCTGATCGAACGCCACGCCGCCTTGCCCAACATGTCCCGATAGTGCGCAGGGCTGTTCTTGACCCGCTGGGACAGCCACGCCCGGCAGTAGTTTTCCGCCTGGCCGATGATCAGCGACAGCAGCAGTTCGGCAGGAATATGGCTGAACTGCTCGCTGCGCCCCTCTGCGCGCATCCAGTCAAACAGTGTCTTGTTGCGCTGTTTGTTGCGTTCGCCCAGTTCTTCCTTGAACGGTCCGCTGGCCACGGCGAAACGTCCTTGCAGGATGAACCGCGCCCACTCTGGCTGGCCGTCGACCCAATCGACATAGCTGTGCACCAACGCCAGTACCCCGGCTTCGGCGCTCTGTGCCTGTTCCAGGTAGCTGTTGCGCAGCGCCGCTTGATCGTCCAGTGCCGCGAAGAACAGCGCGGCAACCAGGCCTTCCTTGTTGCCGAAATGATGGTAGATGGCACCCACGCTGGTCTCGCATTCGGCGCGGATGACTTCGATGGTGGTGGCTTCGATGCCCGCTGCGTTGAAGCAGGACAGCGCCGTACGCAGGATGCTGCGTTTGAGCTCGCTGCGTCTTCCGGGATAGGTGCGTTCAAGCAGGTCGGATGAGGGCATGGACACTGACCAAAAAATGCAAATCTTACCGGTTGGGGAAAAACCGTGGCAGGGCAGCTTGACAGTTTTTTCGAAAAAAGAATATTGTTCCGTAACAGAATAATACTCTGTAAATTGAAATCATCAAAACAAGAGGGCATCCCCATGAGTCAGTTTCTTGAGTTGTTCAACAGCGCAGGTCCCGCAGCGTTCAGCAAAATGGCCTGCCAGGTGGCGCCGTATTTCAGCACCATCAACCCCGAAATCAGTGAGCTGAGCCCTGGGCATGCGGTGGTACTGGTGCCATTTCGCAAGGAGATCGCCAACCACCTGGCATCGGTTCATGCGATTGCCCTGTGCAACGCTGCCGAACTGGCGGGCGGGGTGATGACCGACGTGTCGATCCCGGCCGCAGCCAAATGGATTCCCAAGGGCATGACCGTGGAATACCTGGCCAAGGCCAAGAGCGATATCCGCGCTGTGGCCGATGGCAGCGCGATCGACTGGGCCAGCGGCGGCGACCAGGTGGTGCCGGTGGATATCTTCGATGAGGGCGGGGTGAAGGTGTTTACGGCGCGGATTACCATGAATGTGAAGTTGGGGTGATAGAGCGGGTTGTGGGACCGGCTTCAGCCGGGAAGGCTCGGGTATGATCGACGTATTTCCAGCGCTTGGCATATTGTCTTCCCGGCTGAAGCCGGTCCCACAGGAAAGCCGCTACCCATGAATAACCCACCACCCGACCTGACCGCCCGCGAGGTCTATCAACTGCTCAAGGAACTTGCCCTGGGCGTGCGCCAATTACGCAGCCGCAGCGCAACCAGCAACGGCACATTGAGCATCAATATCGATGGCTGGCAGTTGCTGCTGGGGCTTGACGGCGGCGGCCTCGATCACTGCACCGAGTGCCGGGCCGCCGACGGGCGAGTGGCGAGCCAGATGCAGGCCTGGCCGCGATTCGGTACCGATCCGTTGAGCTTTCTAAGCGTATGGGAACGGGCGCAGCTGGAGCGGCTGCTGCTGTCACGCTGAGCGCCGGGCGTACTCTTCCATCAGCCCTGGATAATCCAGCGGGTCAGGCAAGCCGGGGAAGCTGCGGGTCGCTCCGGTCGTCACCCAGGGCAGCTTCTCTGCGCTCCAGGTCTCCATCAGCGGTGCGTATTGCTCCGGATGGTCGAGCAGGGTGCTGCGCACATTGATGAAGGCACCGACGCCGGCAGGGCGGGTAAACAGCCAGCTCATGCAGTGCGGGCAGAAGTAGTGGCGAGCCTCTCCGTGCAGTCCGCCGATTACCGGCTCGCCTTGGGTCACCCTGAAGTTCTCGGCGGGGAACAGGGCGCTGAGGGAAAAGGCGCTGGCGGACATTTTCTGGCAGCCCACGCAATGGCAGGCCATGGTCACCACCGGCCGGGCGCTGAGGGCAAAGGTCACCTGGCCGCAACGGCAAGTACCCTGAATAGTCGCTATGTCGCTCATAAACACCTCATTTCAACGGGATTTCAACGGGTGGCAGCCAGGGCCTGCATAAAGGCTTGCGGCGTCGGGCTTTGCGGCCAGCTCGGAATATCCTGGGGCAGGTTTAGCCAGGGTTGTTTGTGCCGGGTCCAGATATGCGCCATGGGCGTCAGTTGCGGGCTGTTGTCCAGCGTAGCTGCGCGCAACACCCATAGGCCCGGCGCTGCCGAAGTGGTGTTGTAGATCCGCGTATGGCAGGTGCCGCACAGGTAATGGCGAGCGTGCTGGCCGTTTTCTTCATAGGCGTATTCGGTCAGTGGGCCGCTGAGCGTCAGGGCGCCTTCGGGCAGCAGGCTGTGCAGGGCAAAGCTGCTGCCGCTCCATGTCTGGCAGTCAGTGCAGTGGCAGGCATAGACCGCGATGGGAGCGTCGCTGCTCAGGCTGTAGGTGATGGCGGCGCAACGGCATGTGCCGGTCAATGTCATGGCGAGTATTCCTCGGTGGCTGTGCAAGTGCGGCAAAGCATGGGACAGTTTCGGTTGGATTAAAATTGCCTGAAACAGCTTACCGGCTCATAGGAAATGTATGACCCCCCCTCAATTGCAATGGGAAACCCAGCGGGCGTTTCTCGCCGTGCTGCGTACCGGCAGCCTTTCCGGGGCGGCGCGTCTGCTCGGTATCGCCCAGGCGACTGCCCGCCGCCGCATTGAGACGCTGGAGCAGAGTGTCGGGGTCAGCCTGTTCATTCGTTCGCCCGCCGGTTTGCTGCCCACCGATATGGCCCGGGAGTTGATCAGCCATGTCGAGTCCATGGCCCTGGCCGCCGAGGCCTTTACCCGCGCGGCGTCGGCTGAGGCCAGTGTGCCGGGCGGCACCGTGCGTATCACCTGCGGTCGCTTGATGGGTATCGAAGTGCTGCCGTCGATGTTGCGCGATATTCGTCGCCAGCACCCGAAACTGGCCCTTGAACTCAGCGTTTCAAATCGTCTCGAGGCTCTGGCATTGCAGGAGGCTGATGTGGCGATACGCATTCGTCGCCCCACCGAAGCCGCAGTGGTGGCACGTCATCTCGGCGATTTGCAGGTGGGCCTGTACGCCACCGCCGATTTGCTTGAGCACTATGGCGTGCCAGGGGATGTCGAGGACCTGCGCCGCTATCCGCTGATCGGCCCGGACCGCAATCTCAAGGAGATCGAATTTCTTGGCCAGCAAGGGTTCGCCTGTGCGGCGCAGCAGACGCTGATCCGCACCGACGACCATCTGGCCCAGTTCGCTGCGCTGCGGGCCGGGCTGGGGATTGGCGTGTGTTCCAGGCAGTTTGCGCAGCTTCATAACCTGGTCCGGGTATTGCCGGATCAGGTCGATTTTGCCGTGGATGTGTGGATCGCGATGCATCAGGACGTGCGCCGTGTGCGCCGTATCGCCCTGGTGTTCGATGCTCTGGCGCAGTCCTTGAGCCGGTTTCTCAGCGGCTCCTGATGATCAGTCTTTATCGGCTTCCGGTAACTTGGCAATGACCTTGATTTCGAAGTCAAAGCCATACAGCCAGGTCACGCCCACCGCGGTCACGGTGGGGTGTGGCGCCTCGCCCCAGAACTCCTGTACCACGGCCCAGATCTGCTCGAAGCGGGTCTGCGGGTCGACGATAAAGACCGTGACATCGATCACGTCATCAAAGCTGCCGCCGGCCTCGGCGAGGATGGCGTTGAGGTTGCTGAATGCCAGGCGTACCTGCCGGCTAAGATCCGGCTCCGGCGAGCCGTCCTCGCGGCTGCCCACTTGCCCGGATACGAACAGAAAGCCATTGCTGCGGATCGCCGGTGAATAGCGATTGCGCTCGTACAAGGCCTGGCGCCCCGGTGGAAAAACCACGTCGCGATGAGTCATGTGCTGCCTCCATTGGCGGGCCGGTTGCGGTCCGCAATTAACGATGGAGCAACTTTAGGGGCTTGCCTGGACGGGATAAACGAGCAACTGTAGCCATCACTGTTTGTAAATCCCAAACAATCGAGGCCGGAATGGATCGTTTTGATGCAATGCAGGCGTTCGCCAGGGTCGTTGAGACCGGCAGTTTCACCAAGGCCGCCGCCACCCTGCACATGAGCAAGACCACGGTGACGCAACTGGTGCAGCAACTGGAAGCGCGCCTGCGGGTGCGCCTGCTCAATCGCACCACGCGCAAGGTCAATGTCACCGCCGATGGTGCCGTTTACTACGAGCGGGTAGTGCGGCTGATGGCCGATCTGGACGACGCCGAGACCAGCCTGTCCGCTGCCGCCGCGCTGCCTCGAGGCCGTTTGCGAGTCGATGTACCCAGCCCCCTGGCGCGGATGATCCTGATGCCGGCGCTGCCGGAATTTCATGCCCGTTACCCGGATATCCAACTGGATATGGGCGTCAGCGACCGCAAGGTCGATCTGATCGGCGAGAACGTCGATTGCGTGGTGCGCGGCGGGGAAATCACCGACCAGTCACTGATGGCCCGGCGCATCGGCGACCTGCAACTGGGCGTGTATGCCGCACCGAGTTATCTAGAACGGGCCGGTACGCCTCTGCATCCTCGCGAACTGGAAGACTCCCACCACCGCATCGTCGGCTACCTCTGGGCCCGCACCGGCAAGGCGCTGCCCTATGCCATGCAGCGCAATGGCGAAAGCCTGAATATCCACGGGCGACACGTACTGGCGGTGGACGATGGCAACGCCTACCTGGCCGCCGGCCTGGCCGGGATGGGCGTGCTCTGGCTGCCGGATTACATGGCCCGGGAGCATCTGGCGCGGGGTGAATTGGTGGCGTTGTTCGAGGACTGGCAACTTGAGTCGATGCCGCTGTATGTGGCGTTTCCACCCAATCGGCATATCAGCCTCAAGCTGCGGGTGTTTATTGAATGGGTTGCCGGGTTGATGGCGGTGCATGGGCCGGTGACAGGGATTTAGTACCATCCGGCCAGTTGATTGGAATGGGGCTTTGTGGGACCGGCTTTAGCCGGGAAGGCATAGGCACGAACGATACGTTGCTATCGCCTGGCAGATGGTCTTCCCGGCTAAAGCCGGTCCCACATTTGCTTTCCTACCGCGGGCTATTCTCATTGGCCTTGATGAAATCAATAAACGCGCGCAACGGCGAAGGCAGGTAACGGCGGCCCGGATAGTAGAGAAACGGCCCGCTGAAACTCAGTTGCCAGGGTTGCAGCACCGCTTCCAGGGCGCCGTTATCGAGGTAGGGCTGCAACCAGTCTTCGAACAGAAAGACAATTCCCAGACCATCCACTGCCGCTTGCACCGTCAGGTCTATGGCGCCGCCGATGCGCACGATCAGGGGGCCGCTCGGGTCGACCTGGATGCTCTCGCCATTTCGCTCATATTCCCACAGCGGCATGGCGCCACTGGGAAATTTGCCGCGCAGGCAGGCGTGTTGAAGCAGGTCGCGGGGGTGTTGCGGGCGACCGTGGGCGTTAAGGTAGGCCGGGGAGGCGGCGGTGGTGAAACGCTGCACGCGCGGGCCGATGGGCACGGCGATCATGTCCTGTTCAAGGCGATCGTCGTAGCGGATGCCTGCATCACAACCGGCGGCGAGCATGTCGACGAAGCTTTCTTCAGCAACGACTTCCAGGCGGATATCCGGGTACGTGTTGAGGAAGGGTGTGATGATCGACGGCAGCACCAGTCGCGCCGCGCTGACCGGTACGTTCAGCCTGAGGGTTCCCGAGGGTCTATCGCGGAAATCGTTGACCACATCCAGTGCGGCCTCCACTTCACCCAGGGCCGGGACAATACGCTCCATCAGCCGCGCCCCGGCTTCCGTAGGCGCAACACTGCGGGTGGTGCGGTTGAGCAGTCGTACGCCAAGCCGGGCTTCCATGCGCCGCACAGCATCGCTGAGGCTGGAGGCTGATTTGCCGCTCAGGCGCGCGCCTTCGCGAAAACCACCGGCATTGACCACGGCCACGAAGGCCAGCAAGTCCTGAATATCTGTCGCCATTGTTCGATTTCCCGTACGACCTGTGCCGATTGCACTCGATTATCAAGGCAATGGTCAAGGCCTATAGTGGGGCCCACACACATTGATCGGGGTACAGCAAATGAGCAATGCCAGCCAGGCAGGTACTTTTCAACTGGGCGGTCGCACCGTCAATCGCATGGGTTACGGCGCCATGCAACTGGCAGGTCCCGGTGTCTTCGGGCCGCCGAAAGATGCTCAGGCCGCGCTTGCCGTACTGCGTGAAGCGGTGGCCAATGGGGTTAACCATATCGACACTTCCGACTTCTACGGCCCTCATGTCACCAACCAGTTGATCCGCGAAGCCCTGCACCCGTATCAGGATGACCTGGTGATCGTGACCAAGATCGGTGCCAAACGCGGTGCTGATGCTTCCTGGAACCCCGCATCCAGCCCGGCCGAACTGACCCAGGCCGTGCATGACAACCTGCGCAATCTCGGCCTGGATGTGCTGGAAGTGGTGAATTTCCGGGCGTGGGGCAATATGCATGCGCCGGGCGAGGAGTCCATCGAAGCGCCGTTCAGTCACTTGGCCGATTTGCAGCGCCAAGGCCTGATCCGCCATCTTGGGGTGAGCAACGTAACCGCAGGCCAGGTCAAGCAAGCCCAGGGCATTGCCGAAGTCGTCTGCGTGCAGAACCACTACAACCTGTCCCACCGGGCAGACGAAGCGCTGATCGCTGATCTGGGGCGTCAGGGCATTGCCTATGTACCGTTCTTTCCGCTGGGTGGCTTTACGCCGCTGCAATCGGACGTGCTGTCCAAAGTCGCGGCGCAGTTGGGAGCCTCAACGCTGCGTGTGGCATTGGCGTGGCTGCTGCAAAGGGCACCGAATATGTTGCTGATTCCGGGGACTTCCTCGGTGGCGCATTTGCAGGAAAACCTCAGTGCCAGCGAGCTGGTGATTGCACCCGAGTTGCTGGCTGAGCTGGATGCGTTGGCTTAAATATCCCGTGAGGTTTGAATAGGTGGGACCGGCTTTAGCCGGGAAGGGGCCCGTGCATACGATAGAGAAATATCGATTTCACTGATCTCTCCCCGGCTAAAGCAGGTCCCACAAAAGCCAATTGCGATAACAGCGATTATGCCAACGGCGGCGTGCGCGGCGGAATCTGCCGTTTCGATCCGGTCGCTTCAAAGGCCGAGGCCAGGCGCAGCAGGGTCGAGTCGTCATAGGCGCGCCCGGCAAAGGTCAGGCCCACCGGCATGCCGATATCGGCCATCACGCCCATGGGCACGGTAACGGTGGGTACGCCCAGGTGGCGGATGGCGAGGTTGCCGTTGGCCACCCAGACGCCGTTGCTCCAGGCGATATCCGCTGACTGCGGATCAACATCGCTATTGGCCGGGCCAACATCGGCGACGGTCGGGAACAGCACCGCATCGAGCCCCAGCCTGTCCATCCATTCTTCCAGATCGATACGCCGAGTCTGCTCCAGACCGCGCAGGCCGTCGGGCACTGTGCTGATCTGATCCCAAGGCGTAATGCCGCGTTCGGCCATGCGTACGTATTCGTCCATGCCAGCAGCCAAGTCACCCTCGCGGTTGGGCAGTGTGCCGGGGTCGTGGGGGAAAATCAGCGGGCCATCGACGTCGACCAGGCGGTTAAGGGCCGGGTCGCCATTGGCCTGGAGGAAGTCATCGAAGGCCCAAGCGGTCAGGTCCCATAGCTCATGATGCAGGAACTCCTTGGACACCAGCCCGCGATTGAATACGGTCGGTGCGCCGGGGCGATCGCCTTCGCAGTTGGAGACCAAGGGGAAATCCACCTCGATCACTTCGGCACCCGCGGCTTCCAGGGCCTGGCGTGCGGCTTTCCACAGGTCAATCACCGATGGGCGAGTATTGATGCGCTGGCCCGTCGGCCCGCCGATGCCAGGGCTGTCGGAGGTGCCTGCATCGGAGTCGGCATTGATATACATGCGTGGCACGCCCAGGCGTTTACCGGCCAATGATTCGGCGCTCACCGCAAGTGAGGCGTAGGACTCCGGGCGTACCGAAGCGACGCTGGGAATCGGCACCCAGGGCTGCATGCGCCACAGGTCGCCACGGGTGTCCGGGTCTTCGGCGACGACGACATCCAGTACTTCCAGCAGGTCGGCCATGGTCCGGGCGAAGGGCACGACCACGTCCATGGTCGGGGTCAGCGGCCAGTTGCCGCGCACCGAGATCACACCGCGCGAAGGCGTGTAGGCGCACAAACCGTTGTTCGACGCCGGGCCGCGACCGCTCGACCAGGTCTCCTCGGCCAGACCGAAAGCGGCGAAGCTGGCCGCCGTCGCCGTACCCGCGCCATTGGACGAGCCGGAAGCGAAGGGCGCCGTGAGGTAGTCGGCGTTATACGGGCTTTCGGCCCGGCCGTAGACGCCGCGCTGCATGCCGCCGTTGGCCATGGGCGGCATATTGGTCTTGCCCAGGCAGATCGCCCCGGCGCCGCGCAGGCGTTCGATGGTGAAGGCATCGCGATGGGCGACGAGGTTGACAAACGCCGGGCTGCCGGAAGCGGCGGTCAGGCCCTTGACCAGATAACTGTCCTTGGCCGTATAGGGGATGCCGTCGAGTGGGCCCAGCGTTTCGCCCCTGGCCCGGCGGGCATCGGAGGCGCGGGCTTCGTTGAGCGCTTCGGGATTGGCGACGACGAGGGCATTCAACGCTGTAGGCGTGTTGGCGTCATCGTAGGCTGCGATCCGTGCCTGATAGGCCTGGACCAGCTCGACCGCCGTGGTCTGGCCGGATTCCAGCGCCGCGCGCAATTGGGCAATGGATACCTCGGTGACTTCGATCATGCGTTTGCCCCTGTCAGCGAGAGGAGGGCGTCACTGTTCTTGAGATGGCGGTTCATAGCGGTTCTCGTGGCACGGCAATGATGCGACAGAGCCTAGTCTTGTCGTCTGAGGCGTGTATTTAACACCAAGCCCCATCCGAATTAACGTGGTTTTTCAAATTGGTTGCGGTTGGCAGCAGCTGCCGAAGGCTGCGCAGGGTCCTGTCAGATTCAGCGCTTTGGCAACCTTCGGCAGCTTCTAAGCAATCGGGGATATCGTCGAAACTTTCTGTTACATTCCCTGCCGCAGTGGTCCCCGGCTGAACGGCAGGGGCAAGGAGCAAGTGCCACTCCATTGATGAGATGCTGACTCAACGTCTGCCAGTTGCCCGGTGGCTTGAATTCATCTTGGTCCTGTTTTGCCCTTCCAGACTTATCCAGACCCTTGAAATCCATTCTGACTTTTCTATCCGGGCTCGCCCTTGCCGCGAGCCTGAGCGGTTGCATCGGGCCGCCATTGGCCCTGACGCCACAGACTGCGCAACGCCTGCAGGCGCAGCCGCCGATTCGTTTCTTGCTGACCTTTGACGATGGCCCCAGTGCTTCGAGTTTCTGGAACCCGTCCCTGTCGGTGCTCGATGACCTGGCCCATAACCCGATAGTGCCGGGAATCAAGGCCGTATTCTTTGTGCAGACCCGTGCGCCCAGGGCCGGCAACAGCGATATCGGCCGCAGCGTCATGCGGCGTGAACATGCCGAAGGCCATATCCTGGGCTTTCATACCGCTACGCCCTGGCACACCAATCATCGCTCGCTGAGCCCGCAAGTGCTGGAGCAGTCACTGATCGACGGCAGCGGCGATATTGCGGCCATTACCGGAGCGCCGCCGGTGTTGCTGCGGCCGCCGTTCTGGAACTACGACAAGGCGACGTTCGCGGCTTATCAACGCCATGGCATGCACGTACTGTTGACCGACCTGAGCGCCAATGACGGCAAGATCTGGGGCTTCAACGCCAGTCCGCAACGGCGGGCCAATCTGCTCAAGCACCTGGCTGAAGTGCGCGAACGGATTGCGGCGGGGGAGATGCCGGTGGTCGACGGGGTGATTCCGGTGGTGGTGACCTTTCACGATCTCAATCGCTACAGCGCCCGGCATATGCAGGAGTATCTGCAGATCCTCATGGACAGTGCGCGAGAGACCGGGGTGAAGACCGCCGACAAGCCGTTCTATGACGACAGCGACGCGCTGCTGCGCGCGGCCATGGTGCGAACGGTGCAGAGCAGCGCCCAGCCTGTGGAGTTACCGGGCTTCTGGGGCTGGTGGTGGGATGGGGATTCGCATTGAGCCGTGTCAGATTTGATTTGATCTGGTGGGACCGGCTTTAGCCGGGAAGGCAATATGGCAGACGTCAGAGAGGTGTCGGTCATGCTTGCGCTTTCCCGGCTAAAGCCGGTCCCACGGGTTTTATTGTCAGTCCAGATCCGCCGCCGAATGCCGCTCCGGCACCTGGGTCGCTTCATCGCCCCAGGTACGGTTGACCCGCTTGCCGCGAATCACCGCCGGGCGCTCGGCGATTTCTTTGGCCCAGCGCTGTACGTGGGTGTATTCCTCGACCGCGAGGAACTCGGCCGCCGAGTACAGGGTGCCCAGTGCCAGTTGGCCATACCACGACCACACCGCGATATCGGCGATGGTGTAGCTGTCGCCCGCCAGGTACTTGCTCTCGCCGAGACGACGCTCCAGCACGTCCAGCTGACGCTTGGCTTCCATGGCAAAACGGTTGATGGCGTACTCGATCTTTTCCGGCGCATAGGCATAGAAGTGCCCGAAGCCGCCGCCCAGGTAAGGCGCCGCGCCCATCTGCCAGAACAGCCAGTTCAGGGTCTCGGTGCGCCCGGCCGGGTCGGTGGGCAGGAGTTCGCCGAATTTTTCCGCCAGGTACAGCAGGATCGAACCGGATTCGAATACCCGCACCGGCGGCTCGACGCTGCGATCCAGCAAGGCCGGGATCTTCGAGTTGGGGTTGATGTCGACGAAGCCGCTGGAGAACTGATCGCCGTCACCGATACGGATCAGCCAGGCATCGTACTCGGCTGCGCTGTGACCCAGTGCCAGCAGCTCTTCCAGCACAATGGTGACCTTGATGCCATTGGGCGTGGCCAGGGAGTACAGCTGGAACGGCTGCCTGCCGACCGGCAGGACTTTCTCATGGGTAGGGCCGGCGACGGGGCGGTTGATGCTGGCAAAGGAACCACCGGACGGCGCCTCGTTCTTCCAGACCTTGGGCGGAACATAGGGTGCATTGCTCATGGGGCGAACCTCGTTGTCTGCTCTATGGATCCTGGACCGCGGGGGGATGCTTTGAGTTCGGACTATCTGCCGATTGACGATTGCCCACCCGACCATTCAGGCGCAAAAGGGTCGCTATCATGGCCCACTCTCGGGCTCGGTGACTAGTGTGCGGCGCAGCCTAAGCTAATTCCTAAACGGTATTTAAAGTAGGATTGATAGAACTTTATGCTTGGCTCTCTGGCGCGGCTCGACCTCGATTTGCCGCGTACTGACTGCCAAGGCATCTCTTGAAAATGACTAAAAAGAACTGGATTGCACATGTAAGCGTCGCGTTGGGCTTTGTCGCTTTTTCCCTGGCTGCGCAGGCCGCTGATTTGACCATCGGCTATATCACCGGCATCGACCCGGTCAAACGCGCCATTGCCGACGGCGAGTACGAAAAGGCCATCGGTACGAAAATCGATTGGCGCCAGTTTGATGCAGGCCCCGCAGTCCTGGCGGCCATGGCATCGGGTGACGTGCAGATCGGCAACCTCGGTTCCAGCCCCTTGGCTGCCGCCGCGTCGCGCAAGATGCCGCTGGTAGCGTTCATCGTGACCTCGCAGATCCGCAGTTCCGAAGCTCTGGTGGTGCGTGACGGCAGCGGTATCGTCAACCCGCAGGATCTGATCGGCAAGAAGATCGCCGTGCCGTTTGTGTCCACTTCCCACTACAGCCTGTTGGGCGCCCTCAAGCATTGGAATATCGACCCGCGCAAGGTCAATATCGTCAACCTGACGCCGCTGCAGATCACCGCAGCGTGGAAGCGTGGAGATATCGACGGCGCCTTCACCTGGTCACCGGCCCTGGGCGAGATTCGCAAGAGCGGCAAGATTCTCACCGACGCCGGGCAGGTGTCCGACTGGGGTTCGCCGACCTTTGAAGTGTGGGTCGCGCGCAAGGACTTCGCCGAGAAACATCCTGACGTCGTGGCCAAGTTCGCCAAGGTCAGCCTCGCCGCCATTGCCGACTACACCGCTCACCGCAGCGAATGGACCGCCGATTCCGCGCCAGTGAAAACCATTGCGCGCTTTACCGGTGCCAATGCCGCCGATGTGCCTGAGTTGCTGGACGGTTCGCACTTCCCGACTGCCGCCGAGCAGAAGTCCCCGGCGCTCCTGGGTGGCGGCACGGTAACGGCCATTGCCAACACCAGCGAATTCCTCAAGGAACAGGGCAAGATCGAAAGCGTCCTGCCGGATTATTCGTCCTACGTCAGCGACAAGTTCATCGGGGAGTAAGCATGACTGTCAACGTCTTGCCGGTCAGCCCGGCGCTCGGTGCACAGATTACCGGCATCGACTTGACCCAGCCTTTGATCGATCACGATCAGCAGACGATCGAACAGGCCTTGCTGGCCCATCAGGTGCTGTTCTTCCGTAACCAGAACCTGACCCCGGCCGAGCACGTAGGCTTTGCCTCGCGCTTCGGTGGCCTGCACCGGCATCCGATCTACCCGAGTGTCGAGGAGACGCCGGATCTGCTGCTGATCGATACGGCCCTGACCGACCTGCGCGACAACGCCATCTGGCACACTGACGTGACCTTCCTCGCGGCCCCGGCCATGGGCAGCATTCTGGCGGCGAAAGTGGTGCCGGCCTATGGCGGCGATACCTTGTGGTCGAGCAGTTCGGCGGCTTTCGAGGCCTTGTCCCCGGCCATGCAGAATCTGCTGCAAGGGCTGACGGCGACCCATGAGCTGGTCAAGTCGTTCCCCATCGACCGCTTCGCCAGCACCCCGCAAGAGGTACTGCGCTATGAAAAGGCCAAGGCCGATCATCCGCCGCTGTCCCATCCGGTGATCCGTACCCATCCGGTCAGCGGGCGCAAGGGCCTGTTCGTCAACGAGGGCTTCACCACCCGCATCAACGAACTGAGCCCACGGGAAAGCGACACGATCCTGGCGCTGCTGTTCAACCATATCAGCCGCCCTGAATTCACCATCCGCTGGCAGTGGCAGGCCAACGATGTGGCGTTCTGGGATAACCGCATTACCCAGCACTATGCGGTGGATGACTATCGACCGCAGCGGCGGGTGATGCATCGGGCAACGATTCTTGGGGATGTGCCGGTGTACGACGCAACGGCCTGAACAGGCACTATGCTGCGCGCCTGATGTGGGACCGGCTTTAGCCGGGAAGAATTGATTACTGCCGCTACATCTCCTGCGCCCGACCTATAGGATTCGCGGGCAAGCCTCGCTCCAACGGGTTCGTGTGGTCTCGTTGGAGCGAGGCTTGCCCGCAAAAAGGTCCTCCCCATCAGGCCCTGTTTCAACCGAGTCATAAGGTTACATTTCCTGGCTTGCCTCATGAAAAATCGACCATTAACCTCCCGGCCTGCTGAATATTCAGCTCTGGATTTGGCGATCCAGTAACCCCGCAATGCTGACCATATCGAACGGGTGCATAATTATGTACTACCCGTTTTTATGGCAGCTATGCGCGGGAGACCTTCGGGTCTGCCGGGTTCGGGGTTACCGGTTCGCCAACCTGTGCATAGCTGCCACCTTATTTGTTTGGCGACAAGTGAATGGCTGAAATCCACCCCGATTGGTTTCACTCATGAATAAGAAAATAACTACTCAATTCACTGACGATCCTTGCCATACCCCCACCGTATTCACCCACAACCACCGCCGCCTTTACGCCCTCTTGCTGGAAAACGACGTCTGGCTGCGCGCCTGTGATCTGGGCCGGTTGATGGGCTACCCCCTCGACGAGCGCGGCCTGCGCAAGCTCGACCCGGACCAACACCGCGTCGTGCGCTTGCAAAAGCTGGGCGACAGCCTGATGGTCAGCGAATCCGGCGCCTATGCGTTGCTGGTCTATCACGCCGGTGCCCATACCCGGCAGGTGCGTGAATGGCTGACGCAGAACGTCGCACCCACCCTGCGCGACGCCAACCACCTGGGCCATAGCGAACGCCCGACCCAGGGGCTGCTGGACTGGGCTGGCGACTCCCTGAACCTGCTCCACTGGCAGAACGAACCCTGGATCCGCCTGCGCGATATGCCTAATGTGCTGCTGCACGAGACGCGCCAAAGCCTGGAACGGCAGCGGCCGTGGTGGAAGCGGGCTTCGCGGTTTTTGCTGATATAGATTCGGTTGGACCCAACCCCATTATTTGATCTGGAATGAGGTTCTGCGGGAGGCTGCGAAAACGATGCATCAGGTAACCCATTCGCAGCCTTCGGCAGCTCCTACGGACTGGTGTGGACTACCCGGCGGAGGCCATCGCGACCGTGCCTTCCAGATACCCCCGGGCAATCTCGCGCATCTGCGCCTGATCCATACTCGGCCCATGCCCGCCATGGCCCACGCGGATTTCCAGGCGCAACAGGCGCTCCATGGACCGGCGATAAACCTCTTTGTCCGAGCACGCCAGGTCGTCCACCAGCCCGCCGCGATAGATCACGTCACCGCTGAACAGAATGCCGCGCGCTTGCTCCAGCAGGGCGATGGAGCCATGGGAGTGGCCGGGCAGATGCAGCACGTGCAGTTGCCGATCCCCCAGGTCAATCACATCACCTTCGCCCACTTGCCGGGTCAGGGGCGCGGGCGTGATCCGGTAGTGCTCGGGCGTCCAGCCGGGGCAGGGCGGTTGGGTTATCGCGTTGGGCAGCTCACGGAAGACCTGCGCGAGGGTTTCCTCGTCGCTCATACGGGCAAAGGCATCGGCTTCCAAGGGGTGACCAAGACGGGTTTCGAATTCATGAAAGGCGCCGATATGGTCGGCATGGATATGCGTGGCCACGGCGATCAAGGGCTTGCCCGGCGGCACATCGAGCAATGGCCGCAGTGGCTGCAAGCCCATGCCGAAATCGATGATCAGGTCCGCATCACGCCCGCGCAGATGGAAGAAGTTGGCGGCGAAGTAGCGATGAATATACGGCTGCGAAAACTGCGTGATGCCGTCGCCGACGTCGCGTTGTTCGTACCAGGGCAGTTGAATGGCGGGCATGGCGCACCTTGATTGGCTCTGTCTGTGATGACAAGGGCATGCGTGATTCAGGCCAGTTTATCGGTGGATTGGCTCTTGCCGTGCGAGGGTGGCAGCTCTAACCTGATTTCCCCTCTGCCGGACCCACGAATCATGCAAGACAAAGCCCCCCTCGACGCCCCGACTCTGATCGGGCCGACCATCGAATTGCGCCCTCTGCGCGCGGATGACGCTCTGGTGCTGCTGGCAGCCGCTGCTGACGGCCAGTTGTGGGACATGACGGTCACGGTGATTCCCGGGCCAACTACGGTGGACAAGTACCTGGCCACCGCCCTGCAAGGTGCCCAGGCCGGTACGGTCATGCCCTTTGTCATCATTCATCGCGAAACCGGCACGCCTCTGGGCAGTACCCGTTTCTGGAAAATCGACCGGGTCAACCGCAAGCTGGAAATCGGCCATACCTGGCTGGCCAGGTCGGCGCAACGTTCCGGGGTCAACACCGAAGCCAAGCTGCTGTTGCTGACCTATGCCTTTGAAGTGATGAACTGTGTGCGCGTGCAATTCACCACCGATGAACTGAACGAAAAATCCCGGGCGGCGATCCTGCGTATCGGCGCCACTCAAGAGGGCATCGTTCGTCATGAACGCATCATGCCGGACGGGCGCAAGCGCAACTCGGTGCGTTTCAGCATCATCGATGACGAATGGGCACGGGTGAAAGCAGAGCTGGAGAGCAAATTGACGGCAAAAGCTGCGTCGTTATTTGCCGATTAGTCCATGAGCCAGTTTGCGATCATCGGCGGAAAGATTCTGCGCGCTCATGGCTTTATTGAGCGCCGATTCTGCGGTCGACAAGGCGCTGGTCAGGGAGCCGATCTCGATCTGTAGCTGCTTGGCGCGCTTTTCCCTGGTCTCGGCATTCAGACTCTTGTCAGCCATCAACTTGGTCAGCTCCTCGAGTTTTTCGGAGATTTTTTGCTGGATTTCGCGAATCGCTTTCAACGAATCCTTGATGCCATCGGGAAGGGGGGAGGCATCGATATCAGCGTTGCGTTTTTTCTCGTCGGCGGCTTTTTTCGTCGCTTCCGGCGAGAGGCTGACTTCCAGGCTTTTAGGGACAGGCGCGGGCGCAGCATCGGCTGCGGACGCTTCGCTTTTGTTCAGCGAAGGCGCAATAGCGATAGTGGCAGAGAGGGGGACGTTCTGGGTCAGCAGGCTAATCATGACTTTCAATCCATTGGCTTTGTATCTGGATCGACACATTTTGAAAAAGCTTTAACTGCGTAACCTGGAATCCAGCAGTACGGCATTTAGATGGCCATTTGCATCTCACCCGCTCGCTCCTTATGATCGCAGCGGGTGCGTTGTTACATCTGTAACAGGGCAGGTTAAATCTCAGCGTTGGTCGGGCCGCCAACGGAGATCGACTGTGCCTGAGAAAACCCCGGCGTCCCCGTCTGTTCCCCGCCCGCAGGTCCTGACCGAGAAGGCTTTGGCCGCCCTGGAGCGGTTCACCCATATCGAAGCGGTCAGTGGCATTGTCCTGCTGATTGCCGCCGTGATTGCGCTGACCTGGGCCAATAGCCCGTCGGCGGATTCTTACGAACACTTCTGGAACACCCAGGTGACTGTCGGCCTTGGCGATTTCAGTGTGTCCCGTTCGCTGCATTTTCTGGTCAACGATGGCTTGATGACGATCTTCTTCCTCGTCGTAGGGGCCGAGATTCGTCAGGAGATCAAGGACGGTGCCCTGGCCAGTCTCAAGCTGGCAACCTTGCCCCTCGGCGCCGCGTTAGGGGGGGTAATGATGCCTGCGATCATTTACACCCTCTTCAATCATGGCACCGTGGCGGGTAGTGGCTGGGCCGTGCCGACCGCCACGGACATAGCCTTTGCCGTCGGCGTGCTGGCGCTGTTGGGCAAGTCGATTCCTGGCGGTGTACGCATTCTGCTGCTGGCCTTGGCAATCATTGACGATATCGTCGCCATCCTGATCATTGCGGTGTGCTACACGGCCAGCCTGGATTATCTGGGGCTGGTGATTGCTGCGATGGGTTTGTTACTGGTGCTGGTTTTCCAGCGCATGGGCATCGGCAAGGCCTGGACCTTTATTCTGCCGGGGGCAATTGTCTGGTTCGGTCTGCTGAAAACCGGTGTACACCCAACCCTGGCCGGGGTAATTCTCGGGCTGATGACGCCAGTAACCTCACGCCCCGCCCGTGAGCGGCCGCTAGATACCATTGGCCGTACGTTTCATGAGCTGATGGAGCGCTTCTCCCAGGCTGACGATGTCAGCAAACCCCTCAAGCAGTTGCGCCATGCCCAACGTGACATGCTGCCCCCGGTCAAGCGCGTGCAGGCGGCGCTGCACCCGTGGGTGGCCTACGGCATCATGCCGCTGTTTGCCCTGGCCAATGCCGGTGTCAATCTGCATGGGGTCAGCCTGGGCGACGGATTGTCCCAACATGTGATGCTGGGGGTGATGCTGGCGCTGATCGTCGGCAAGCCTCTGGGGGTGATGCTGGCCAGCGTGACCCTGGTCAAACTCAATATTTGCCAGTTGCCCGACGGTGTGACCTGGACCGGCGTGAGCCTGGTCGGGCTGCTGGCCGGGATCGGTTTTACCATGTCGATCTTCATTGCCAACCTGGCGTTCACCGACCCGGCGCTATTGGCAGCGGCCAAGCTCAGCGTGCTGGTGGCCTCGACCATTGCGGCGGTGATCGGGTTGACGTGGGGCAAGATCAAGTTTGGCAAGGCTGCATAGCCGCAACATCGTGGGAGCCGGCTCGCTGGCGATCGAGTGCGAAGCGCTCGCGATAGCAACTGCGGCTCCCACAGGGTTCTGTTTACTCTGCAAAAAATGACTGCTACAGCTTGAACCGCGCCACCAGAGTATTGAACGACACTGCCAGCCCAGACAGCTCCTGGGTCGAGGCGTTGGTCTGTTCGGCGCCGGCGGCGGAGCGGGTCGACAGGTCCTGGATATTGACCAGGTTGCGGTCCACTTCCCGGGCGACGTGGGCCTGTTCTTCAGAGGCGCTGGCAATGACCAGATTGCGTTCGTTGATTTGCGAGATGCTCTCGGCGATCAGGTCCAGTGCCGAACCGGCCGCCTGGGCCAGGGACTGGGTGTCGGTGACCAGGGCCTGGCTCTTGCCCATGGATTTCACTGCGTCATCGGCGCTGCTTTGCACGCGGCTGATCATGCCCTCAATTTCCCCGGTTGAGGCCTGGGTGCGGGCGGCAAGGGCGCGGACCTCGTCGGCGACCACGGCAAAGCCACGGCCCTGCTCGCCGGCGCGGGCGGCTTCGATGGCGGCGTTAAGTGCCAGCAGATTGGTCTGTTCGGCAATGCCGCGAATCACATCCAGCACCTTACCGATATCGCGGACCTGCACGGCGAGGTTTTCGACCATGCCGGTGGAAGCGGTGATCTCGTTGGTGGCGTGGTTGATCGCGACCACGGCGTCGCGCGCCTTGTTACGGCCGTCGGTGGCCTGCAGGCTGGTGGCCTGGGAGGCTTCAGAGGTGGACACGGCATTGCGTGCGACTTCTTCTACCGCCGAGGTCATCTCGGTGACTGCGGTGGCGGCCTGTTGGATCTCATCATTCTGCCGCGCCAGGCCGGTATTGGCGTTTTCGGTGACGTTCGACAGCTCTTGTGCCGACAGCGCCAATTGATCCGAGGCGGTGGAGATCTGCTGAATAGTACTTTTCAGATTGCTCTGCATGTCGCCCAGGGCACTGAGCAACTGACCCGCTTCATCGCGGCCGGTACTGGTGATGCGTTGGGTCAGGTCACCGGCAGCGATGCTTTGGGCGCTGGCCACGGCGCTGGCAATGGGTTTGCTGATCAGGCGGCTGATCAACAGACCGAGGGCGAAGGCAGCGATGAAAGCCAGGGTGATGCCGCTATAAAGGGCGGTCTTGACTGAGGACTCCTGGCGAGCGGCTTCCTCGGCGCCTTCACTGATCTGGCGGTTGTTGGAGTCAACCATGATGCTGATTTCGTCCATGATCACCCGATAGCTTTTCTGCAGATCGCCCAGCAACAGGGCGCGGCCATTCTCCAGATCGCCAGCCTGCATCAGGGCTACGTATTTCTGCACCATGGCCTGATAGGCCGGCCAGTCACGCTCCATCTTGTCCCCGGCGGCGCGTTCATCGTCGGCCAGGGGTGTCTTGCGGTAGTCGGCGAAGGCGGCTTCGCTCGCCTTGCGGTTGCCATCCATCGAGGTGATGTACTCGTCCTTGACGCTTTGCGGTGCACCGCTGGCGACCGCGATATACAGGCGATACAGATCACGGCTCTGGCCCACGGCCTTGGTCTTGGCCTGGGCGGTGTTGGCGACGGAAACCAGGTTGTTTTCGAACACCGATTTCAGGCTGTCAGCCAGTTGCGCGGCACCGCGACCACCGAGCAGGCCGACGCCCAGGGTGATCAAGGCGCACAGGGCGAAGGCTGAAATCAGTTTGGTCGAGAGTCTTGCGTCATTGAACCAGGTCATTGAAGGCGTCCTGCGAAAGTATGTTCAAGGGGGGGCGGCGGGCCTGGATAAAAGTCGCGACGCCGGGTCTTTGGCTATCGGCCAAGTTGCGCGCAACTAAAGGCTTATTACAACTAGGTTGTATTATGACTATCTAATTTTTCCGAAAAAGTCCCTTGAAGCGCGCCCTGAAAAAGCACGATACCTTTGCGTGCAGGTAAAAAATTCTTAACAACTCATGATAAGAATGATTCTTAAATGGCTGGCTTTTTTTTTGATTCCTCACAGGACCATTGAGATAGAGCCTCTATTGATAATTTTCCCGTTCGGTGGCATTTTGCCGCATGCAGTGTTGCTAAATGTAACTGTGCATGAAATATTTGTTAGATGTTATACGACGTCGTACCTATAAGCCCCTGCGTGCATCAGGGTTTTTAGCGTGCTCTAGTGGGCATCCGAATTTCTGAAGAGTAATGAATGCAGCCGCCAAAAATAGAACCTGTGTCGCGTTATTTACGCACTGGTAAAGGGGTGAGAAATGCCTTTGCCGGACTCCTGAGCCTGATCGCCACAGCGACGGGTTGCGCCCATGCCGAAGGGCTGGATGCGAACGCGTCGGCGGGCAAGCGCCTGGCTGTGGCCGCAGACTGCGTTGCTTGTCATACCGCGCCGGGTGGCAAGGCGTTTGCCGGTGGCTACCCGTTGAGTTCGCCCATGGGCGTGATCTACTCGACCAACATCACGCCGTCGAAAACCGTGGGCATCGGCAACTACTCGCGTGACGAGTTCGCCCGTGCCGTGCGCGATGGCGTAGCGGCGGACGGTACCCATCTGTACCCGGCCATGCCCTACACCTCGTATGCGAAGATGACCGACAGCGATATCAGCGCGTTGTACGACTACTTCATGCATGAAGTGCAGCCGGTCGAAGCCGCAACCCACAAGACTGAGCTGGCGTTCCCGTTTAATGTGCGGGCGTCGATGATCGGCTGGAACGCCCTGTTTCACAGCAGCACGCGCTTCACTCCGGACCCGGCCAAGTCTGCCGAGGTCAACCGTGGCGACTATCTGGTCAACGCCCTGGCCCACTGCGACACCTGCCACACGCCACGCAATCTGCTGATGGCCGCTGACAACAGTAAACCACTGGCCGGTGGCGCCCTGGGCAGCTGGTATGCGCCGAACATCACTTCGGACAAGGTCAGCGGCATTGGTGCCTGGTCCAGTGACGAGATCGTCGCCTACCTGCGCACCGGTCATGTCGAAGGCAAGGCGCAAGCAGCCGGGCCCATGGCCGAGGCGGTCGAAAACAGCCTGCAATACCTGGGCAATGACGACCTCAAGGCCATTGCCGCATACCTGAAACAGACTACGCCTATCAAGACAGACGAAGACAAGGCCCGCCATGAGTACGGCCAGGCCTCTACCGACGAACTGACCCTGCGCGGCGGCCAGCCCGAAGACAATCCGGGCTGGCACATCTACAGCGGCACTTGCGCCAACTGCCACCAGGCCAATGGCCAGGGCACCAAGGAATACCCGTCGCTGTTCCACAACACCGCTACCAGCCGCAGTGACAATCTGATCGCCACCATCGTTTACGGCGTGCACCGCACCGTCGATGGCGTCGCGATTGATATGCCGGCGTTCGGCCCGGACGCACTGTTTACCGACCGTCTGACGGACCAGCAGATTGCCGATGTCAGCAACTACGTGTTGACGCGCTTCGGCAATGCCACCCAGACCGTTACCGCCGCCGATGTGGCCCAGACACGCGAGGGTGGCCCGAAGGCGCCCTTGGCGAAGATGGCGGCCCTGACCATCCCGGCAATCATTGTCCTGTGTGTGTTGATTGGCCTGATCGTGTTCCGGTCAGTCTCCCGTCGCCAGCGCAAGGGAGCCTGAGCACATGAATAAGCACACTTCACTGCAAACCGACGTTCCACAAGGCATGTCCCGGCGCAATCTGCTGCGCGGCTCGGTTGCTCTGGGCCTGTTGGGCCTGGCCAGCGGCATGCTGCCGTGGCAGGCGGCCATGGCCGCGACTGCGGATGACGACTTCATTGCGCTGTCGCAGTTTCTGGTCAGCCGCCCGGTCAATCCGGTCCTGGCCGGGCGTTACTACATCGCTCTGAGCAAACGCGCGCCGAACTTCGCCGCGAACGTCAGCGCCCTCAAGCAACTGGTGGCGGGCAACGGCTTCAAACATGTCGATGAGTATCTGGCCATGGCCAGTCCCGATGCGTCCTTGAAGGCCACGGCCACCAGCATCATTGCGGCCTGGTATCTGGGTATCGTCGGCGAGCCGGCCACTGCTGAGTTGATCAGCTACTCCGAAGCCATGATGTACCAGCCGACCCACGGCATTCTGATTATCCCCACTTACGGTGGCGGCCCGGCTTCTTGGGGTCCCAAACCGGTCACTCTGCAGGATTCGAAAGTATGAGCAACGCTGAATTCGATGCCGACGTCGTCATCATCGGCTCCGGCGTCATGGGCGGCCTGATTGCCACAGGCCTGGCCAAGGCGGGCAAGTCGGTGATCGTTCTCGAGGCGGGCCCGCGGGTCAATCGCCGCGACGTGGTCGAGACCTTCCGCAACGCACCGGTCAAACTGTCCCTGGCCAACGCCAAGCTGCAGGGCGCCGGCTCGCCGTACCCGAGCCTGCCCCACGCGCCGTCCACCTATGGCGACTACCTGCAACAGACCGGCCCGGTGAAGTACAACACCTCCTACCTGCGGGTCGTGGGTGGCACCACCTGGCACTTCGGTTCGTCGCTGTGGCGCATGCTGCCCAACGACTTCCGCCTCAAGTCCCTGTACGGCCGTGGCCGCGACTGGCCGATCAGCTATGACGAGCTGGAGCCGTTCTACGCCCGTGCCGAAACCGAGCTGGGCGTGTCCGGCGTCGATGGTCAGGATGAAAGCGGGCAGGGCGGTGGTGCATTCCCGCCGCGCTCGATTCCTTATCCGATGGAAGGCCTGAAGCCGAGCTACATGTTCACCCGGCTTTCGGAAATGCTCGGCAAGGGCGGCTACAACCCGATCCTTGAACCCAACGGCCGCGCCACGCGCCCTTATGGCAAGCGCCCACCCTGCGCCGGCAATAACAACTGCAACCCGGTGTGCCCGATTGCCGCCAAGTACGACGGCTCGATGCATATCGACGAAGCCGAACGTCATGGCGCCAAGGTCCTGGAAAACTCGGTGGTGTACAAGATCGAGGCCGGTGATGACGGCAAGATCACCGCGATCTGGTACATGCGCCCGGACAAGAGCTCGCACAAACTGACCGCGCGTTACTTCGTGCTGGCCGCCTATGGCATCGAGTCGCCGAAGTTGCTGCTGATGTCGACCTCGGAGAAATACCCGAACGGCATCGCCAACTCGTCGGACCAGGTCGGTCGCAACCTGATGGACCACACCGGCATCAGCATGAATGTCATGACCAAGGAAGACATGTGGCCGGGCGAAGGTCCGACGCAGTTGCTGGTCTACCTCAACAGCCGTGACGGTGGTTTCCGCAAGGATTACCCGAGCTACAAGATCAAGGTGCGCAACACCGTGCCGACCTCGCAGATCACCTCCGGGCTTATCGCCAAGGGCGTGCTGGGTTCCAAGCTCGACGAGCAGATCCGTCTGCAATCGGCCCGCTCGCTGAACTGGGCGGTGGACTTCGAAACCCTGCCGCTGCCGGAAAACCGCGTGACGCCAAGCAAGACCAAGTTCGATGCCATCGGCCTGCCGGTGCCGGAGATCTACTACAGCGTTGCCGACTACTGGCATGCCGGCAAGGAAAAGGCCCTGGAGGACTTCAAACAGTTCGCCAAGCTGCTTGATGCCGACATCCTCAGCACCGACGTGGGCTTCCAGAACCGTCAGCACATCATGGGGACGACCATCATGGGCGATGATCCGAAAGACTCGGTGGTGGACCGCGACTGCCGCAGCCACGATCACCACAACCTGTTTATCGCCGGGACCAGCGTGATGCCATCGTCGTCCTGCGTGAACCCGACGCTGACCGGCGCGGCGTTGAGCATCCGCATTGCGGATGTGTTGGTCAAAGAGGTGTAAACCTCGCTGGCTTGATCAAGGGCTGCCTTCATCGCTGGAGGTGGCCCTTTTTTACCGGGTAAATGTGGGACCGGCTTTAGCCGGGAAGGCGATGTGCTGATCAAAGAAATACTGCGGATGTACCTGCCCTTTCCCGGCTAAAGCCGGTCCCACCGAATAGCATTCCAATTCAAATTATCGGGCGAATTTCTTCGCGCCAGCGACACACAAAATCACCGCCACCGTCACACCGATCATCGCGCTGCTGACCTGCTCATGCAGCAGGGTCGCCGCCAGCGTCAGGCCAAAGAAGGGTTGCAGCAGCTGCAACTGTCCAACCGCGGCGATCCCGCCCTGGGCCAGCCCGCGATACCAGAATACGAAGCCGATCAGCATGCTGAACAACGACACATAGCCCAGACTCAGCCACGCAGGCAGCGAGATGCCGGTCAGTGTCGGTGGCGCCATGAGCCAGGTCAGTACGGCCATGACCGGCAGCGACACGACCAGCGCCCAACAGATCACCTGCCAGCCACCCAAGCTGCGGGACAGTTTTGCGCCTTCGGCGTAACCCAGGCCGCAGGCGAGTATGGCTAACAGCATGAGGATATCCCCGGTGGCCGAGGCGCTGACGCCCTGGGCAATCGCAAAGCCCACCACCAGGCCGCTGCCCAGCAGCGAGAACAGCCAGAACACCGGCCGTGGCCGTTCGCCGCCGCGCAACACGGCAAATACTGCGGTAGCCAGGGGCAGCAGGCCGACGAAGACGATGGAGTGGGCCGACGTCACGTATTGCAGGGCCATGGCGGTCAGCAACGGGAAGCCCAGCACGACGCCCAGGGCGACGATGACCAGAGGCATGAATTGCTGGCGGGTCGGGCGTCGTTCCTTGAACACCAACAGTAATGCCAGGGCCAGCAGCCCGGCGATACTGGCCCGTGCCACGGTAAGAAATACCGGGTTGAATTCCAGCACGGCGATGCGGGTCGCTGGCAGTGAGCCGCTGAAAATGATCACGCCGATCAGCCCATTGAGCCAGCCGCTGGTGTCGGAGAGGGGGGAGGTGCGTTCCATGGGCGATGTGCTCGACGGTCGTTGGAGGTTGGCTGTGACTTGAGGCATGCTAGGCAGGCAAAGCAATACAATCAAAAAATTGTCATGGATACATTTGCCCATGCCGCGTTTCCGTTACAAAACCCTGGTCGATGTAATGGCCGCCGATATTCGCTCGGGGCAGTTATCGCCAGGCACACGGCTGCCCACGCATCGCCAGTTGGCGGCGCAGCACGGTCTGGCCTTGGTCACGGCCAGCCGGGTCTATGCCGAACTGGAAGCCATGGGCCTGGTCAGCGGCGAGACGGGCCGGGGCACCTTCGTGCGGGAGACGGCGCTACCGCCGGGTCTGGGTGTCAATCAGGAAGTCGTCGCCGACGGCGTGCTGGACCTGAATTTCAACTACCCGGCGTTGCCGGGACAGGCCGAGTTGCTGCGCGGGGCATTGCGTCAGCTGGCTGTCGGCGGTGATCTGGAGTCACTTTTGCGCTATCAGCCCCATGCCGGTCGCTTGCACGAGCGCGCTTCGGTGGCTCGGCATCTGCAAGTGCGCGGGCTGACGGTTGCGGCTGAGCAGATACTGATTGTCAGCGGTGCCCAGCACGGGCTGGCGGTGACTCTGATGGCGCTGCTGCAGCCTGGTGATGTGATCGCGACCGATGCCTTGACGTATTCAGGGTTCAAGGTGCTTGCCGAGAGTCTGCATCTGGAGTTGGTCGCCATTGCTGTCGACGAGCACGGACCCGATCTCGACGCTTTGCAGCGCCTGTGTCGCAGCCGCCGGATCAAAGCCGTATACAGCATGCCGACCCTGCACAATCCTCTGGGCTGGGTCATGGCTATCGAGCAGCGCCAGCGTCTGGTGGCCATTGCCCGTGAGCAAGGCTTGCTGATCATCGAAGATGCCGCTTACGCGTTCCTCGCCGAGGATCCGCCACCACCACTGGCAGCCTTGGCTGCGGAGCGGACGGTGTATGTCAGCGGGCTGTCCAAAAACGTTGCCACTGGCTTGCGCGTGGGCTTTGTCGCGGCCCCGATGCAGCATATGGCCGCGCTGGAGCGCAGCGTTCGCGCGACGACCTGGAACACCCCGGGTGTACTTACGGCGATCGCCACCGGCTGGCTCGAAGATGGCACGGTCCTGCAACTGGAAGCGCAGAAGCGCGAGGATGCCCGGGCCCGTCAAGCGCTGGCCCGGGAAGTGCTGGCGGGTTTGCGCTGGATCGGCCATCCGGCCTCCTATCTGCTCTGGCTGCCGTTGCCCGAAGAGGTCCGTGCCGATCAGGTGGCCATGGCGCTGATGCGCGAGCAGGTTGCGGTGTCCACGGCCGAGCCCTTTGCCATCGGTGCCCATGTGCCCCATGCCATTCGTCTGGCCTTGGGCTCGGTGGATATGGCTGCGCTGCGCCTGGCCCTGGAAAAAGTGCGGCGGGTCGTCATGGCTCATATGGCCGGTCTGAGGTAAAGGGTTTACAGACAGAGCAGATACGATTATTACGACTATCATTCTATGGGCTCGTTTTTATGCCCAGCCTGCTCAAGACAACAAGAATGAGGAGCCGTATGCAGACAGTCACCTTCTATTTCGATGTCGGCAGCCCCAATGCCTACCTCTGTCACAAGGTTCTCCCGCAGATCGAAGCCCGTACAGGCGCGACCTTCGACTACGTGCCGATCCTGCTGGGCGGCGTGTTCAAGCTGACCGGCAATCAGTCCCCGGCGACGGCCTACGTCGGGATCAGGAACAAGCTCGAATACGAACACCTGGAGATCCGGCGCTTCGTTAAGCGCCACGGCTTGCAGCAATACCGCTTCAACCCGCACTTTCCCATCAATACCCTGAACCTGATGCGCGGGGCGATTGCTGCCCAACGGCTCGGCGTCTTTGCCGCCTATATCGAGCAGGTCTACGCCGACATGTGGGAGCGCGGACGCGATATGAATGACGCCCGGATCGTGGCGGCCTCGCTTGCTGAAATCGGTCTGCCGGTGAATGAGCTGCTTGACCTGAGTCAGAGCGCCGAGGTCAAGGCTGAACTGATCGCCAATACCGAGGCTGCTGTCGCTGCTGGAGCCTTCGGCAGCCCGACTTTTCTGGTCGGTACGGAGCTGTTTTTCGGCAAAGACAGCTTGCGTGACGTGGAAGAAGAAATTCTTCAACAGGCCGCCCCTTAACTCCCTGGAGCACTTTCAATGTCGAACAACGATAACAAAGGCGTGTGTCTGGTCATTGGTGCGGGTGATGGTGTGGGAAGCGCAATCGCTCAGGTGTTCGCACTGGACGGTCATCCCACGGTCATCACTCGTCGTGCGCGCAATATCGAACAGCTTGAGGCACGCGCCGAGGCCATTCGCAGCCTTGGCGGGGAGGTGTACGCCAGAGGCGTCGACGCTCGTTCGGAAGAGGAAACCATTGCGCTGTTTACCGAAATCGAGCGGGATATCGGCCCGATCGAGGTGGTTGTTTTCAATATCGGCGCCAACGTGCGCTTCGGCATCGAAGAGACCACGGCTCGGGTCTTCCATAAGGTCTGGGAAATGGCCTGTTTCGCCGGTTTTCTCGCGGGGCGGGAAGCGACCAAAGTCATGGTGCCCCGTGGCCGCGGCACGATTATCTTTACCGGCGCCACTGCAAGCCTGCGGGGGCGCGAAGGCTTTGCCGCGTTCGCCGCCGCCAAGGCCGGTCTGCGTGCGGTGGCCCAGAGCGTCGCCCGTGAGCTTGGGCCCAAGGGCATTCATGTCGCCCATGTGATCTGCGACGGCTCCATCGACGGGGTGTTCTCCCGGCAGAACATCCCTGACCTGGAGCAGAAACTGGCAGAAAACCGCATATTGAAGCCCCATGACATTGCCGAGAGCTACCTGGCCTTGCATCAACAGAAGCCTTCAGCCTGGACTCATGAGCTGGATCTGCGGCCGTGGAGCGAGTCCTGGTAAGCCATTGCAGTTGACTGGAGTGTTGGGTAATCTCGCATGATCGTGCATAAACAGGCATAACCATGCAAAGCCAACACTCCGCTGCTGAGCTTCCCCATCTGCGTCGGCAGAAAATCCTGCTGATCCTCGAACGTGACGGCAAGGTCATGGCCTCTGAGCTGGGCGCGCACTTTGCCGTGTCCGAAGACACCATTCGCCGCGATCTTGCCGAGCTGGCCAATGCCGGGCTGGTGCAACGAGTTCACGGCGGGGCGCTGCCAAGGCCAAGGGATACCGGCAAGGATTACTTCACCCGCATCAGCGAAACCAGCGAGGTGAAAATGCACCTGGCCCGGCGCGCGGCACAAGAGGTGCGCGAGGGGCAGATCGTCATGTTCGATTCCGGCAGCACGACGTTGCAGATCGCCCGCTCGTTGCCGCCTGATATCCGCATCACTGCGGTCACTGCATCGCCGATGATCGCCATTACGCTGTCCGAATATGCAGGTATCAAGGTGATCATGGGCGGCGGCCAGTTGCATCCGGCGACCATGTCGGCCTGCGGCAATGAGACCTTGCGTCTGATTCAGGGAATCAAGGCTGACCTGTTGTTTACCGGGGTCTGCGCGATTCATCCGGAAGTCGGCATCAGCTCGTTGCATTTCGATGAAGTGCCGGTCAAGCAGGCGATGATCGACAGCGCCTCCCATGTGATTGCCGTGACCACGGCCGACAAGCTGGGGGCGGTGGAGCCGTTCGTGGTCGCGCCGTGCAATCGCATCCATCTGTTGTTCAGCGAGCGTCTTGAGGGGGCGGGCAGCCTGGCCGACTATCAGCGCCAGGGTATCGAGGTGGTGCTGACCGGTGAGGGCCTTGAGCCGACTATTTCCAGCACCTGAGTAAGTACAGAGTGTGATAGTCAATCATCTGTTCAATCGATAGTGACCATTAAAGAATGCAAGTTCTGTTTTTCCGGCGAAGGAGGAAGATAAGCCCATACCGAACCTGCTTTGAAGGAACTACGCGATGAGAATTTCAACCCTGCTGACACTTGTCGCTGTCCTGACCGGCGCGTTCGCTGCCACCACTCCCGTCTCTGCTGCCGAAGACGCCGCTTGCCATCTGATGCCCATGGCCGACAGCAACCTCGGCTTGCAACACACCCAGTCGGTCGGCGTGCTCTACAGCGAAAATACCGTGAGCAACCTGCAATACCTGGAGCGCTACCACGCCACTGCGGTGAACAGCCCCAATGGCAGCCTCGACTCGCGGATTCGTAACGCCTTTATCAATAGCTCCGACCCTAAACTGGCCATCGACTGGCTCAAAGGCTCGTTGCAGAAAGAATTCGCCACCGTGACGGTCTACGACAATCTCGACGCGCTGATGCAGGCCCGTCCTGACGTGGTGGTGATGCTCGACACCTACAACCGCCTGGTCACCCAGCGCAACGCTCAGGTGGAGGCGCGTTTCGTCGCCAAGTTCTACGACGCCAACCTGCAATACATCGGCAAGGCCGAAGGCTTCGGCGGCAAGCAACTGGACTCGGTCTGGGTTCGCGACAAGGCCGCTCCTGAAATCGCCGCGCAGATTGACCAGCAGCGCACCCTGCAGGTCCAGGCCCTGAAACAGTTCGACGCGTCGCTCAAGGCGTTGGTGACTGCGGGGCAAGTGGCTCAGGCGGATTGATCTTCCACCCGTGGTGCCGGCTTTAGCCGGGAAGGCGTCTTCCCGGCTAAAGCCGGCACCACAGTCATGACTTCCTCTCTTCAGAATCCATTTTTCCTGCCGACAAACAGGCAATGGCCGGACTCTGTCTGTGTTTTTTGTCGTCGTTGACACTAAATAGCCAGTACGCTGTCTACCTTCCAAGAATGTGTACGGGCGCTTGCACGCAGGCCGGGCTCCATTGACAAGGCCAGAGAGGTCATCTTGATAAAGACCGGACTGCTCAAGAAGTGGCAGGCGCTTATGGCGCTGCCGAGTGACAATCCTCGGTTGCTCAAGGCTCAATACATCGCGCTGTCGCGCCAGTTGCCACTGATGTACCTGATTCTGCTGGTCAATACCTGGGCGCTGGCCTTTACCCATATGAGCACCGCGCCGAACTGGCTGGTGATCTATGTGCCGTCTTTGTTGACTCTGATCTGTGGCGCTCGGGCCTGGCTGTGGCTGTATGCCCGCGATACCGACCCCGGCACCGAACATATCCTGCGCAGCCTGACCCGCACCAATAAACTGGTTGCGCCCATTTCAATTCTCTTCACCCTCTGGTCGCTGGCGCTGTTTCCCTACGGTGACGCTTATGCCCAGTCCCATGTGGCCTTTTACATGGCCATCACGGTCATCAGCGTGATCTTCAGCATGATGCACCTGCGTCCGGCCGCCCAGACCACGGCGCTGATCGTCAATGTGGTGTTCGTGGTGTTTTTCTCGGCTACCGGCGACAGCACCTTTATCGCCATGGCGTTGAACGTGGCACTGGTGTCCGTCGCCATGCTGGTGATTCTCAATAATCATTACCGTGCGTTTATCCGTCTGATCGACGCCCAAGCCACGACTCAGGAATTGAGCGACGAGAACCTGCGTCTGGCCAATCAGGACAGCCTTACCGGGCTGCCCAATCGTCGGCAGTTTTTCAGCACCCTGGACCGTGAAATGGTCCGGGCGCAGGCCGGTAATACCCGGCTTGCCGTGGGCATCATTGATCTGGACGGCTTCAAGCCGGTCAATGATCAATATGGCCACCGCGTCGGCGATCACCTGCTGGAGCAGGTCGGCCAGCGCCTGCTCGGGCTGCTGGCACCGGGCATGCATCTGGCCCGCCTTGGCGGCGACGAGTTCGCCCTGATCCTGGGTAATGACGCCAGTGACGAGACGCTGATCCGGTTCGGCGAACGAGTCTGTATTGCCCTGGCGACGCCATTCATGCTCACCGACTTGCCAGTGCAGATCAGTTGCTCACTGGGCATCGCCACCTTCCCGGACATGGCCTCCAACGCCACCGAAGCCTTCGAGTACGCCGATTACGCCCTGTATCACAGCAAGCGCAACAATCGCGGCACGCTGTCGATGTTTACCGTCGACCACCATCGGCAGTTGTTGCAGGACGGTGTTACCGAGCAGGCCTTGCGCCGGGTTGATATTGAACAGGAATTCAGCCTGGTTTTTCAGCCGGTGATCCACTTGCCGAGTCAGCGTACCGTGTCGTTCGAAGCACTGGCGCGCTGGCATAGCCCGAAACTGGGGGATGTCTCGCCGTACCGGTTCATTCCGGTGGCCGAGCGTATCGGCATGATTAATCGCCTGACGCCGCCGTTGCTGCGCAAGGCGCTGCTGGCTGCCCGTGAATGGCCGGAGGATGTTCGCCTGTCGTTCAATCTGTCGGCCCACGATTGCGCCTCGGACGATGTGGCGCGGGAGATTGTTCAGGTCATTTTCGAAAGCGGTTTCGACCCACGGCGGCTCGACCTGGAAATCACCGAAACGGCGATGATGCAGGACCTGGCCCAAGTGCAGCGCGCGGTCAATCGCTTGCGTGCCCTGGGTTGCGGTATTTCCCTGGACGACTTCGGCACCGGTTTCTCCAGCCTTAGCCAGTTGCACTCGTTGGCTTTTACCAAGATCAAGATCGACCGCAGCTTCGTCACCGGCCTGCATGAAAATCCGGCCAGCTACAAGATAGTGAAATCCCTGGTGGCCCTGAGCCTGGACATGCAACTCGAATGCATCGTCGAAGGCGTGGAAACCCGCGATGAGCTCGATGCCCTGACCAGTCTCGGGTGCACGCTGGTGCAGGGCTATTTCTACTCGAGACCGATTGCGCCTGAGCATATCGACGCGTGGTTCAGTCAGGAGCGGGAAGGGGCGAGGGCTTAGGTTACCAAGTGCCACGCAATTCTTTGGATTGAAATGAGGTCTTGTGGGAGCCGGGCTTGCCCGCGAAGAGGCGGGCACAGTTGCTATATCTGCTGTGGCTGAAACACTGATTTCGCAAGCAAGCTTGCTCCCACAAATTTTGCGTCTGCCATAAATTCCATGTGTCAGAATTTCTGAGCTGGCTTGCTGTATTCAGCCCGCCCCCCGCGCCAGGGCAAAAATCCCGTCCATGCGCCAATGCTCGTTGGCGTGGCATGGATCATCGGCCCATTCATCCCATCCCGAGTCCCGCCGGTACTGGCCAAGCAGGCCGCTGGCGCGGATTTTCTGCGGGTCAGGTTCACGGGGGCGCTCGCAGTCCGGATCGACATACAAGGCATCCTGGGCACAATACAGCTCGCACATGAAGCAGGTCTGGCAGGCTGACTGCTCGGTAATCAGCGGTACGCCTTGCGGGCCGGGGCTCAGCACATTGGTCGGGCAGACCGTGACGCACTGGCCGCAGCCGTTGCACAGGTCGGAGTAGATCAGTTCGATCATGACAGGGCGCTCTCGGGCAGGGGCGGGGTGTGGGACAGGGCATCGAGTCGAGTCCACACGTGGTCGAGGCCACCGATGCGCAGGTGCGCATCAAAGCGTGGATCATGGCCCGGCAGGTCGCTGCGCTGATGCATGCCGCGACTTTCCCGGCGCTGTTCGGCGGCCTGATAGCACCAGCGGGCAGTGGCTGCCATGGCCTGGGTTTCCCGGGCGCGCAAGGGATTGTCAGCACTGAACGCGCCGTGGCGTACGGCATCCCACACCGAGTCCAGTACCTGCAATGAGCGCTCAAGCTGAGCGCCGCTGCGGAACAGGTTCTTGTCCAGAGGATGCACTTCGGCCTGGATCTGCCGAATCAGCGCCGCGCTGTCCAGTTGCGGACCTTGTTTACCTGCTTCCAGCCCCAGGCCCTGTAACGGTCCTTGGGTGGTTTTGCGTTGCCGGGCCAGGCGTGCGGCCCCGGCGCCGGCCCACTGGCCGCTGGACAAGGCCCAGGCCGAATTCTGCGCGCCGCCGCCGGAGGTGGCCCCGGCGATGCCTTCGCGGCTGGCGGCATCTCCGGCGGCGAACAGGCCAGGAACACTGGTTTGGCAATCCTCATCAATGACGCGCAAGCCACCGACGCCACGGATGGTGCCCTCGGCGTGCAGGGTCACGGCGAAACGCTGGGTGTAGGGGTCGATGCCCTGGCGGTCGAACGGCAGCATCAGGTTGGGCTGCACACTGGGCAGTTGCGCGCGGATCTGCTGCGGTACGCGATTGAGGCGACAGTAGACCGGGCCTTGCAGCAGGGCCCTGGCCAGTTCTTCGGTAAAGCCCGGCCCCTGACTGATCGGCAATTGGCGGTCGGCGGCGTCGGAGTAGTCGCCGAAGGTGTAGACCATGGAGCGGCTCATGCTGCTGCCTGCCGCCGCGATCCCGTAGTAGTTGGAAAACTCCATGCCCGAGAGTTCGGCCCCGGCTTCTGCGGCCATCAGGTAGCCGTCGCCGGTATTGCTATGGTTGCCCAGCAAATGCGAAAGAAAGGCACAGCCGCCACTGGCGATGACGGTTGCCCCCGCACGCACCTGCCAGTCACCTCCGGCCTGACGGCGCCAGCCGCGGGCTCCGGCTACCACGCCATGATCGTCACGCAGCAGTTCCAGGGCCGGGCAGTGATCGAGGATGGTCACGCCACTGTCCTGCACCAGACGACGCATGCCGCGCAGGTACTCCGGGCCGCGCAGGCCGCGATACTGCACCACACCCTGTTCGTTGCGGGGGAAAGGGTAGTAGTCATTGATACTCGGCAGGCTGCGCCAGGTGGTGTCCAGGGCTTTGGCCATCACCGAGCGATCCGCCAGGCCGAAGGCTGTACCCAGGCGCTTGTCGATGGCCGACTCGCGACCTTCGGGCGGCACCCACCAGTGGCCGGGGCCTGCGGTGGCAGTCACGCCACTGGTCCCGCAATAGCCCTTGTCGACCAGAATCACCCGGCTGCCTGCACGGGCGGCGGCCACGGCGGCCCAAGTGCCGGCCAGGCCGCCGCCGATGATCAACACATCGGCCTCAAGGTCGAGCAACGAGGATCGAGAAGATAACGCGTTCATACCAGCTCCACACACGCACCAAGGTTGGGATTACCTCCGCGTGGTGGGCGGTCGGGCTGGCAATCTAAGCATGACTTCCGTTTTTAATATTCTATTTTTTAATAATTAGCTTAGAAGTAAATGTGCTTTTTAATCGTTTTCTTATGCGCATAGTCTTGCTCCATCAGCCCAGTCGGCCCCCTACAGGAGTAATGCTTCGTGAGTAATGTCAGCGCTTTGAATCTGCCCGCCCATCAAGACGGTAACGTGCGTGACCGGGTTTCACCCGAAGAGTGGGAGGTGCGGGTCAAGCTCGCGGCCGCTTACCGGATAGCCGCGCAGAAGCGCTGGACCGACCATATCTACACGCACTTTTCGGCCCGGGTGCCGGGGCCGGACGAGCACTTTCTGATCAATGCCTTTGGCCTGCTGTTCGATGAAATCAGCGCCTCCAACCTGGTCAAGGTGGATATCGATGGCACCATCGTCGACGACCCGACCGGCCTGGGTATCAATCACGCCGGTTACGTGATTCACAGCGCAATCCATGCCGCGCGCCCGGATCTGCAAGCTGTGCTGCACACCCATACCCGCGACGGGATTGCCGTGTCGGCGCAGAAAGACGGTTTGCTGCCGATCTCCCAGCATTCCCTGGGGTTCTCCGGGCGTGTGGCCTATCACGGCTATGAAGGTGTGGCCCTGGACCTGGACGAGCGCGAACGTCTGGTGGCGGATCTGGGCGACAAGAGCGTGATGATCCTGCGCAACCATGGCTTGCTGACGGCGGGTGTCAGTGTCGAGCATGCCTTCCATCAACTGCACTTCCTCGAATACGCCTGCAATATCCAGATTGCTGCGCAAACGGCGGGCAATGCCGAGCTGATCTTCCCGCCCGCTGAGGTGGTGGCCAAGGTCGAACAACAGGCCAAGGCCTTCAAGGACGGCAACAGCCCCGGCGTGGCTCGGCACTGGAATGCATTGATTCGGCAGTTGGAGCGCACCGATACCGAATACAAGCTTTAAGGGGGAGCAGGCCCGAGTCCAACGGGTGCATTCGCAAAAGATGACCTGGATCAATGGCGGGGAGGGGGCGGGCTGTTATAACCAAAGTCCTGCCCATCGGCCTCGCTGCATTGAAAACCAAGGACGTGTGAATGCCCACGGTCAGCAAGAAAACCTGGATCCGCTATGCCGTGGCAGCAGCGGTTGTTGTCGTGCTTGCCGTGTGGATCTGGATGGAGCTGCGGCCGACCGGTCTTGGCGAGGGTTTTGCCAGCGGTAATGGCCGTATCGAGGCGACCGAGATTGATGTCGCCACCAAGCTGGCCGGGCGGATTCTCACGGTGGCAGTGGACGAGGGCGATTTCGTCCAGCCGGGGCAAGTCCTAGCGACCATGGATATCCAGGTCCTGCAGGCGCAGTTGAATCAGGCTCAGGCTCAGGTGCGTCAAGCCGACAACGCCGTGCTCACTGCCCAGGCCGTGGTCGAGCAACGCGAGAACGAAAAGAACGCTGCCGAAGCCACGGTCAACCAGCGGGTCGCCGAATTGACTGCCGCACAGAAGCGCTATGGCCGCACCGATCAGCTCATTCAATACAACGCCGTGGCCCGCCAGCAACTGGACGACGACCTCGCCGTGCAGCAGGCCAAGCAAGCGGGCGTGGCCTCCGCGCGGGCACAGGTGTGGTCGGCCAAGGCGGCGATCATTGCGGCCAAGTCCCAGGTCATCGAAGTCCAGTCCAGTGTCGAGGCGCTCAAGGCCGCAGTCGAACGCCTGCAGGCCGATATCCTCGACAGCCAGCTCAAGACCGACCGTCAGGCGCGGGTGCAGTACCGTGTGGCGCAGCCGGGGGAAGTCCTCGCGGCGGGTGGCAAGGTGCTGAATCTGGTCGACCTCAACGATGTCTACATCACTTTTTTCCTGCCTACCGCTCAGGCCGGGCGCGTGGCGTTGGGCGCCGATGTGCGGCTGATCCTCGACGCCGCCCCGCAATATGTGATCCCGGCCAGAGTCAGCTATGTCGCCAGCGTCGCTCAGTTCACCCCCAAGGCGGTGGAAACCGCCAGCGAGCGGGAAAAACTGATGTTTCGCATCAAGGCGCGGATTGACCGGCAGTTGCTGGAAAAACACTTGAATCAGGTCAAGACCGGCCTGCCCGGCGTGGCTTACCTGAAACTGGATGGCGACGCCAAGTGGCCTGCGCAGCTTCAGATCAACGTGCCGCAATGACCGACGATAACGTGCCGGTGGTGCAACTGACGCAGGTCAGCCTGCACTATGCCAAGGCCAGTGCCTTGCAGGACGTCACGCTGGCGATCCCGGCCAATTGCATGGTCGGCCTGATCGGGCCTGACGGCGTCGGCAAGTCCAGCCTGCTCGCGCTGATCGCCGGGGCGCGCAAGATCCAGTCCGGTACGGTGCAGGTGCTGGGCGGCGATATGGCTGACAGTCGCCATCGCCGCCAGGTCTGCCCGCGTATCGCCTATATGCCCCAGGGCCTGGGCAAGAATCTCTATCCAACCTTGACCGTATTCGAGAACCTCGACTTCTTCGCTCGTCTGTTCGGCCAAGGCGTGGCTGAGCGTCGGCGGCGTATCGATGAACTGTTGCGCAGCACCGGCCTGGACGGCTTCGGTGAGCGTCCGGCAGGCAAGCTTTCCGGCGGCATGAAGCAGAAGTTGGGGCTGTGCTGTGCCTTGATCCATGACCCCGATCTGCTGATCCTCGATGAACCCACCACGGGCGTCGATCCGTTGGCGCGCAGTCAGTTCTGGGACCTGATCGCACGTATTCGTAATAATCGGCCGGGCATGAGCGTGCTGGTCGCCACGGCCTATATGGACGAGGCACAACGCTTCGATTGGTTGATGGCAATGGATGCCGGGCGGATCCTCGACATCGGCAGCCCCGCCGAGCTGCTGCAACGTACCGCCAGCGACAGCCTGGAGCAGGCTTTCATCGCCCTGCTGCCGGAAGAGAAACGCCGCGGGCATCAGGCCCTGAGCATCCCGCCACGTCAGCCGCAGGACTCGGCACCGGCCATCGAGGCCCATGGCCTGACCTGTCGTTTCGGTGATTTCGTCGCGGTGGATCACGTCGACTTCCGTATCGAACGCGGCGAAATTTTCGGCTTCCTCGGCTCCAATGGCTGCGGTAAATCCACCACCATGAAAATGCTCACCGGCCTGCAACCGGCCAGTGAGGGCCAGGCGCTGCTGTTTGGCCAGCCCGTGGACCCGCGAGATATCGAGACACGACGCCGGGTCGGTTATATGTCCCAGGCGTTTTCCCTGTATGGCGAACTGAGCGTATTGCAGAACCTGGAGCTGCACGCCCGGCTGTTTCACCTGCCTACTGAGAAACGCGGGCCGCGCGTGCAGGCGATGGTGGAGCGCTTTGATCTCGGTGCTGTGGCCGACCAGATGCCCAACGACTTGCCCTTGGGTGTGCGTCAGCGGTTGTCCCTGGCGGTGGCGGTGATCCATAGTCCGGAAGTGCTGATCCTCGACGAGCCCACCTCCGGCGTCGATCCGGTGGCTCGGGACAGTTTCTGGGAACTGTTGGTGCAGTTATCGAGGGAGGAGGGGGTGACGATCTTTATCTCCACCCACTTCATGAATGAGGCCATGCGCTGCGACCGTATCTCCATGATGCATGCCGGTCGCGTACTGGACAGCGATACGCCGCAGGCGCTGATGGCCAAGCGTGGTCTGCCGACGCTCGAAGAAACTTTCATCGCCTACCTGCAGGATGTCGCGCCACCGCAACAGGCCATTGTCGAGGTCGCGGCACCTGCGAATGCAACGAACACTAACGTCAATACCGCCCGTTTCAGCCTGAGGCGCCTGTTCAGTTACAGCCAACGCGAGAGCATGGAGCTGCGTCGCGACCCGCTGCGCGCGACTCTGGCCCTGATCGGCAGCGGCCTGCTCATGCTGATCATGGGCTACGGCATTAATCTGGACGTGGAAAATCTCAAGTACGCCGTACTCGACCGCGATCACAGCGGCGCCAGCCAGGGCTATGCGCTTAACCTCGCCGGTTCGCGCTACTTCACGGAAAAAGCCGCGCTGCGTGACTACGACGATCTCGACCAGCGTTTGCGCAGCGGCGAGATCAGCCTGGCGGTGGAGATTCCCCCCGGTTTCGGTCGTGACCTGGATCGCGGCAGCCACCCGGAAATCGGCTTCTGGATCGACGGCGCCATGCCCACCCGTGCCGAGACCATTCGTGGCTATGTCGCCGGTATCCATGGCGCCTGGTTGCAGCAGCGGCTGTTCGAAACCACCGGGCGTGTCGATAGCGGGCCTGTGGATATTGCCCTGCGGTACCGCTACAACCCCGATGTGCAGAGCCTGCCGGCCATGGTTCCGGCGGTGATTCCGCTGTTGCTGATGCTGATTCCGGCGATGCTCACCGCTCTGGGCGTAGTGCGGGAGAAGGAGCTGGGTTCGATCACCAATCTGTATGTCACCCCGGTGACCCGCATGGAATTCCTGTTGGGCAAACAACTGCCCTATATCGCTCTGGGCATGATCAATTTTCTGGTGATGCTGGTCCTGGCGCTGCTGGTGTTCGGCGTCGCGGTCAAGGGCAGCCTGCTGACACTGACCCTCGGTGCGCTGCTCTACGTGATCTGTGCCACCGGCCTGGGCCTGTTGATGTCGTCGATTCTGTCGAGTCAGATCGCGGCGATATTCGGCACTGCCATTGCCACCTTGCTGCCTGCGGTGCAGTTTTCCGGGCTGCTCAACCCGGTGTCATCCCTGGAAGGCATGGGTGCGCTGATCGGTAATATTTATCCCACGGGGCATTTCCTGACCATCAGTCGCGGGGTGTTTTCCAAGGCCCTGAGCATGGGCGACCTGTACCTGTATTTCCTGCCGTTGCTGCTCACTATCCCGCTGTTGACGCTGTTCAGTGTCGTCGGCCTCAAGCAGCAGGAGGACTGAGATGTTCTCCAACATCCTGCAACTGGGCATCAAGGAATTGCGCAGCCTGTATCACGACCCGGCCTTGCTGTTGCTGATCGTGTTTTCCTTCACCATTGGTGTGTATTCCGCGGCGACCAAGGTCCCCGAATCGCCCCATCGCGCTACCATCGGCGTGATCGATGAAGACCGCTCGCCGCTGTCGCTGCAGATCATCAACGCCTTCCAGATGCCGTACTTTCTCAAGCCAGTGGACATCGATTACGGCCAGATCGACCATGGCATGGATTCCGGGGTTTACACCTTTACCCTGGATATCCCGCCGCGCCTGCAACAGGATGTTCTGGCCGGGCGGCAGCCGACCATCCAGGTCAACGTCGATGCCACCCAGATCAGCCAGGCCTTTACCGGCGCCGGGTATATCCAGCAGATCATCGGTACCGAAGTGGCGGAGTTCCTGCGCCATTACCGTGGCGTCGAGCCGGATGAGGCCAATGCCGTGGTGCATATGGCCTTCAACCCCAATCTGGTGGCGACCTGGTTCGGCGCGATCAACGAAGTGATCAATCAGATCACCATGCTCTCGATCATCCTCACCGGCGCCGCGCTGATCCGCGAGCGTGAGCACGGCACCATCGAGCATCTGCTGGTCATGCCGGTGACACCTTTCGAGATCATGCTGGCCAAGGTCTGGTCCATGGCCCTGGTGGTATTGGTGGCGGCAGCGCTGTCGGTTCGTCTGGTAGTGGGGCAGTGGTTGCAGATCCCGATCAATGGCTCGTTCCTGCTGTTTCTCGCCGGCGCGGCGCTGCACCTGTTCGCCACCACCTCCATCGGTATTTTCTTCGGCACCCTTGCGCGGTCGATGCCGCAGCTGGGCCTGCTGATCATCCTGACTCTGATTCCGTTGCAGATTCTCTCCGGCGGCATGACCCCACGGGAAAGCATGCCCGAGCGGGTCCAGCAGATCATGCTGGCGGCGCCGACCACCCATTTTGTCGAGTTGAGCCAGGCGATCCTGTTTCGCGGCGCGTCCATTGGCATTGTCTGGCCGCAGCTGTTGGCGATTGCTGCGATTGGCAGTCTGTTCTTTGGCGTGGCGCTGTCGCGGCTGCGTCGGTCGCTCAATTGACGAGCGATCAGACACTGAGGTTGCGTAACTGTAGGAGCGGATTTATCCGCGAAGAGGCCCGTACATCCGCTGCATCTTTATGGTCAGGATCATCGCTTTCGCGGATGAATCCGCTCGCACAGGGTATGCGCTCTGCAATGACCGAACAGCGGCTAAGCTGTCCGGCACCTGAAGTTTTTACTACGCCCTTCAAAGGAGTCGTCATGTACATCTTCAATCCGTTGCTCTCTAGCGCCGATCTGGCGTCCACCGCGCCAGTGCCACCTGCAGCCCAGGCAGGCCCGTTGAGCCCTGAGCTGCTGCGCAACATGCAACGCTACTGGGACGCGGCCAATTACCTGTGCGTGGGGCAGATCTATCTCAAGGCCAATGCTCTGTTGCGCGAGCCGCTGCAGGCCGAGCATATCAAGCCGCGTTTGCTCGGGCACTGGGGCACCTCGGCCGGGCAGAACTTCCTGTATGTGCACCTCAACCGCCTGATCCGCGAGCAGCGCTGCGAGGTGGTGTATATCTCCGGCCCCGGTCATGGCGGCCCGACCCTCAATGCCTGCGCCTGGCTCGAAGGCACCTACAGCGAAGTGCACAGCGATATCGGCGCCGACGGCGATGGCATGCTGCGCTTCTTCCGAAGTTTCTCCACGCCGGGCGGGGTGCCCAGCCACTGCGGGCCGCACACGCCCAACTCGCTGCACGAGGGCGGTGAACTGGGCTATGCCCTGGTGCATGCCTTCGGCGTGGCCTTCGATAATCCCAACTTGCTGGTAGCCTGTGTGATTGGCGATGGCGAGGCCGAGACTTGCCCGCTGGAAGGCAGCTGGAAAAGCATTCGTTTTCTCGACCCGCTGCGCGACGGCGCGGTGCTGCCGATCCTGCATCTCAACGGCTACAAGATCTCCGGGCCAACCGTGGAGGCGCGGATGGCCGACAGTGATCTGCTCGACCTGTACCGTGGTCGCGGTTATGAGCCGATCATCGTCGCCGGGGACGACCTGCCGGGCATGCATCAACGCTTTGCCGCCGCCCTCGACCGGGCCTATGGCGATATTGGTGATATTCAGCGCGCCGCCCGGGACTTTGGCAATGTCGCCCGGGGCCGCTGGCCGATGATCATCCTGCGCAGCCCCAAGGGCTGGACCGGGCCGAAGGAAGTTGATGGCGTGCCGGTGGAGGGCACCTTTCGCGCCCACCAGGTGCCGCTGGCCAACGTTATAGAGAACCCAGAACATCTGGTCCTGCTGGAGCGCTGGCTGCGCAGCTACTCGCCCGAGACTTTGTTCGACGACAATGGTGCGCTGGTCCCCGAGCTGCAAGCCCTGACCCCGCCGGCACCCCTGCGCATGGGCGCCGTGCCCCACGTCAATGGCGGGCGGGTGTTGACCGCCCTGGATCTGCCGGACTTCGCCCACTACGGTCTGGAAGTGCCCGGTCCGGGCCAGGTGATCGCCGAGGCGCCGCGCAAACTGGGTGAATACCTGCGTGATGTGATTCGCGCCAACCCGCGCAATTTCCGCCTGTTCGGCCCCGACGAAACCAACTCAAACCGTCTTAATGCGGTGTTCGAGGCCACCGAGCGCACCGCCAGTGGGCCGTTGCTGGAGCTGGATGAACATCTCGCCCGGGATGGCCGGGTCATGGAAGTGCTCAGCGAGCACCTGTGCGAAGGCTGGCTGGAAGGCTACCTGCTCAGCGGGCGCCATGGCATGTGGTCCACTTACGAGGCCTTTGCCCAGGTGGTGGATTCCATGGTTACCCAGCATGCCAAATGGCTGCAGCAGGCCCGGGAATTTCCGTGGCGCCGGCCCCTGGCGTCGTTGAATATCCTTCTTACCAGCCATGCCTGGCGCAATGATCACAACGGTTTCAGCCACCAGTCCACCGGCTTTGTCGATAATGTCCTGCAACGCCGGGCCGACGTGGTGCGGGTCTACTATCCGCCGGATTCCAACTGCCTGGTCAATGTCTTCGACCACTGCCTGCGCAGCCGCAACTACGTCAACGTGGTGACCTGCGGCAAGCAGCCGGATTTCCAGTGGCTGGACTTCAACGCTGCCCTCAAGCACTGCTCCCAGGGCGCTTCGATCTGGGACTTCGCCAGCAACGATGGCGGCACCCCGGACATCGTACTGGCCTGTGCCGGGGACGTGCCGACCACCGAGGCGGTGGCGGCGGCCTGGCTGTTGCGCAAACATGTGCCCGGCATTCGCGTGCGCCTGGTCAACGTGGTCGACCTCGGCATTCTGTCCAGCCCTCAGGACCGCCCCCACGGCATGGATCACGCCTCCTTCGAGGCGCTGTTCACCCGTGAGGTGCCGGTAATGTTCGCTTTCCATGGTTCGACCTGGGTGATTCATTCCATGGTCCATGGCCGCGCCAATGAAGCACGCTTCCATGTGCGCGGTTTCTCCGATCGCGGCACCACCACGACACCCTTCGACATGGTGGTGCTCAATCGCATGAGTCGCTATCAGCTGGCCATTGATGCGCTGGAGCATATTCCGCACCTGCGCCAACAGGCATTGGAAGCCATCAGCTATTTCGAAAGCCAGCTGCGCCGTCATGACGCCTATATCCGCGAGCATTTCCAGGACATGCCGGAGATCCGCAACTGGCACTGGACCGACGATTTCAGCCAGCCGGACAGCCCGCCGCCACTGGCCAGGGGGCAGAGTCGAGGGCAGTTGTTTACGGATGCCTGAACGGACAGTGAAGCGTGGGAGCGTGGCTTGCCCGCGAAGAGGCCGGTACATCCGGTAAATACTGGCTGCGAGAAATATTGTCTTCGCGGGCAAGCCTCGCTCCCACATAGATTTCAATCTGATGTGTTTGGGGAACGACCATGTCAAACCAGGACAATCACAGTGACCCAGGCTATCTGACCCTGCGTCAGCTGGCGTTCGATCAATCCATCCGCTGGTCCAGCCTCAACGACGACCTGTGGCGTACCCTCGACAATCCACTGTGGGAACTGACCCATAACCCGTGCCTGGTCTTAAACGCGGTCTCGGAGCAACGCATCGGCGTGCTGCTCACTGACAGCCATTTTCATCGCCGCGTCCGTCAGGTGGCCGAGGAGCATCGGCAGTTGCTGGCCCGGCCGACCTGGTTCGAGAAACGGCCGCACACCGCCGCACTGACCCGGGTGGCGTATTTCTCCATGGAGTACATGCTCAGCGAAGCGTTGCCGATCTATTCCGGCGGCCTGGGCAACGTCGCCGGTGATCAGCTCAAGGCCGCCAGTGATCTGGGCGTGCCGGTGGTGGCGGTGGGGATGCTCTGGCAGCACGGGTATTTCCGTCAGGAAGTCGGCCTGCATGGCGTGCAACAGGCGCTGTATCCGGTCAATGACAGCCGCCAACTGCCGGTGGAGCCGCTGCTGCGTCCGGATGGCAGCCTGTTGCGTCTGGCGGTGGAGCTGCCGGGGCTGACCGTGTGGCTGCGTGGCTGGCAGGCGGTGGTGGGACGCAACCGCCTGTTGCTGCTGGACAGCAATGACCCGGCCAATCCACCGCCGGTACGGCTGATTACCAGTGAGCTGTACGGCGGCGACCTGGAAATGCGCCTGCGTCAGGAAATGGTTCTCGGCATTGCTGGCTGGCGCTTGTTGGAAGCGGCGGGGTATGCGCCCGAGGTCTGTCATCTCAATGAGGGACATGCGGCCTTTGCCATGCTGGAGCGGGCACGCAGTTACATGCAGGCCCATCAGGTGGATTTCGCCGTGGCCCTGACCGCCACCCGCGCCGGTAACCTGTTTACCACTCATACGCCGGTGGAGGCGGGGTTTGATCGCTTCCCTGCGCAGTTGATCAGTAAATACCTGGGGCGCTACATCGAACATGAATTGGGTCAGCCCCTGGCAGCGATTCTGGCCCTGGGGCGGCAGAACCCCGAGGACAGCGGGGAGTCGTTCAACATGGCATTTCTCGCGACGCGATGTGCCGGGGCGGTCAATGCCGTAAGCCAGTTGCACGGCGCGACCAGTCGGCAGATTTTTCATAATCTGTTTGCGCGTTGGCCGCTGGCGGCGGTGCCCATCGGTCATGTCACCAACGGTATTCATTTGCCGACCTGGATCTCCCGGGAAGCCGAGGAACACTGGCAGGCGCTGCATGGCGACCAACTGCCCTGGTTGGGCATGAGCGAATTGCGGGTCAGCGAAACCCTGGAGCAGGTTGACGACGCCTATCTCTGGCGCCTGCGTCAACAGGCCCGGGCCTGGCTGATCGAGTTCGTCCGTACCCATCTGGCGCGTAGCGCTGCCGTGCATGGTGCGGCTCTGGACGATATCGAGGCGCTGGGCGGTCTGTTTAGCGCCGAGGTGCTGACCCTGGGCTTCGCGCGACGCTTTGCCACCTACAAGCGGCCCAATCTGCTGCTCAGCGATCCCGAACGATTGGTGCGTATCCTCAATCAGCCGGGGCGCCCAGTGCAGTTGCTACTGGCGGGCAAGGCCCACCCGGCGGACAATGTCGGCCAGCAGATGATCGCCCATTGGCAGCTGTTCATCGAGCGTCCGGATGTGCGCGGCAAGGTGGCGTTTCTCGAAGACTACGACATGCGCGTGGCGCGGCATCTGGTGCAGGGCGTGGATGTTTGGGTCAATACACCGCGTCGGCCGTGGGAGGCCAGCGGCACCAGCGGCATGAAAGTTCTCGCCAACGGTGGCCTGAACCTGTCCCAGCTTGACGGCTGGTGGGCCGAAGCCTGCACAGACGAGGTTGGCTGGGGCATTGGTGACGGTGCCGAACACGGTCCGGAATACGATGAACAGGACGCCGATCAGCTGTATGCGCTGCTTGAACAACAGGTGGTCCCGGCGTTCTATGAGCGCGACGGGCAGGGTGTGCCACGCCAGTGGATCCGCCGCATGCGCGCGAGCATGGCGACCCTGGTAACGCAGTTTTCCGCCGACCGTGCCGTACGCGAATACACCGAACATTACTACCTGCCCGCCGCCATGGCTTACCGGCAACGCATCCAGGAACACAGCCGCCTGGCCCGGCAACTGACCCAGGTCCGGGAGGAACTGCACAATCATTGGCCGGCCATCCGCTTCCAGACCCTGGAAATGTCCCCCGGCAACGGCCGCCACCGGGTCAGCCTGAGTATGGAACTGGTGGGGTTGTCGCCGGTATACCTGCGGGTGCAGCTCTACGCCGAAGCTCGCGACGGCCGCCCGGCTCAAGCCTGGGACCTGCGCCTTGACCCGACTGCCCACGCCGATGGCTTGTCGGTCTACCGTGGCGAAGTACCTGATGATCGCCCGGCCGAGGACTACACAGGGCGAGTGATTGCCGATAGCAGCGCGGGGTTGGCGGTGCCGTTGGAGGTGGGGTTGATTGCCTGGCAGAGGTAGGGCAGGTGGTGTTTGAGCACAAGCCTGGTGATTGGATGTGAGAGCCGCCTTGGTGGCGATCGAGTGCGGAGCGCTCGCAACAGCGTCGTTGACTGATCGGCCGCCATCGCCACCAAGGCGGCTCCCACATTTAAATAGCGTTCCAGTTCGCAAAGTTATTTTGTGTTCGGTGAGGTCGGTATCTGTCATCTCAACCCCCTCTAATCTTCATCCAAACGTCATAAATCAGTGACACAATTTTTACAGTTGTTTCAGCAGTCTTTGCGCTGTTTCTGAACAGTTGTCTTGCATTCATTTATTGACGAATTTCTATATCGGACGCCACGGCGTGCCGACGGGGAAGGCATGACGGTATTAATCACCGGCGTTGCGGGATTCATTGGTTTTCATCTGGCCAGACGCTTGTGTGAGGAAGGCGTGGATGTGGTCGGTATCGATAATCTCAACGACTATTACAGCGTCGAACTTAAACAGGCACGCCTGAGTAAGTTGGCGAATTATTCGAACTTCAGTTTTCATAACGTTGATATTGTCGACAAGGACGCTTTATTCGCGCTGTTCAAGGGCAATGCCTTTGCTCAGGTCATTCATCTTGCCGCCCAGGCCGGTGTACGTTATTCCCTGGAGCAGCCTCAGGTATACGCCGAGTCCAATCTGAGTGGCTTTCTCAACGTCCTTGAAGCCTGCCGTCAGTACCGGCCGGAGCATCTGGTCTACGCCTCGAGCAGTTCGGTGTATGGCCTCAACGAACACTTGCCATTCTCCACCGCCGATACCGTTGAGCGCCCGGCGTCGCTGTATGCCGCGACCAAGCGCGCCAATGAACTGATGGCGTTCACTTATTCCCATCTTTACGGCATTGCCATGACCGGCCTGCGTTTCTTCACGGTCTACGGCCCATGGGGGCGGCCGGACATGGCGTTGTTCAAGTTCACCAAGGCCATTCTCGAAGGCCGCCCCATCGATGTGTACAACGGTGGCGAGATGTCCCGTGACTTCACTTATATCGACGATATTGTCGAGGGCATCATGCGCCTGCGCCTGCGTCCGCCACTTGCAGCGGACGGGCAAGTTGTACCGGGCCAGCTTTATAACATCGGTCGTGGCGAACCGGTGAAGTTGCTGCATTTTATCGAATGTATCGAAGGCGCCGTTGGACTTCGCGCAACGATCAACCCGTTGCCCATGCAACCGGGTGAAGTGCTACGGACTTGGGCGGATGTCAGCGAACTGGCGCAGTTGATCGACTTTCGTCCTGCCATCAGTGTGGAGGCAGGGGTCACGAACTTTGTCGAGTGGTATCGGGATTTTTATAACGTTTGATGCTGGTGATTGACAGCAACGACAGCCAGAACCTCTATTCAGGTAACCCATGAACGACGCTATTTATGTTTCCGTGTTGATTCCGGCAAAGAACGAAGCGAGCAATCTGCCGCCGTTGTTGCAGGAAATCCGCACCGCTCTGGCCAATGAATTCTACGAAGTGATTGTCGTCGATGACGGCAGTACCGATGAGACCCTGGCCGAGCTGCGCACTTTGAAAGCGTGTGGCTTCAGCCAGTTGCGCATTCTCAGTCACGAGCGTTCCCTGGGCCAGAGCACATCGGTTTATCACGCGGCCAAGGCTGCTCGCGGGCACTGGCTGGCAACCCTGGATGGCGACGGGCAGAACGATCCGGCGGACATCCCCGGCATGCTCGCCCTGGTACGTGGCAGCGAAGGGCAGGCTGGCGGAATCAAACTGGTGGCAGGGCATCGGGTCAATCGCCGCGACAGCGCCAGCAAGCGTTGGGCGTCGCGCTTTGCCAATGGACTGCGCAGCCGCCTGCTCAAGGATGCGACGCCGGATACCGGTTGCGGCCTGAAGTTGATCGAGCGCGAGGCCTTTCTGCGTCTGCCGTATTTTGACCACATGCACCGTTTCCTTCCCGCGCTGATCCGCCGCCATCACGGCGAAATGCGCGTGCATCCGGTCAATCATCGCCATCGCCAGGCCGGGGTGTCCAAGTACGGCAATCTCGACCGCGCGCTGGTCGGCATTCTCGATCTGGTCGGGGTCTGGTGGCTGATCCGCCGTACCCGCCTGGATGCCGTGCCACGGGAGGTACAGCCATGAACTTCAGTCGTGAAAGCCTGTGGTTGGCCCTGGGTTTCGCCGGGCAACTGGCGTTTACAGGGCGCTTTGTCCTGCAATGGCTGTACAGCGAATACAAAAAGCGCAGCATCATTCCGGTGAGCTTCTGGTACTTGAGCATTATCGGCAGCGCCTTGCTGCTGGCGTATGCCATCTACCGGCAGGACCCGGTATTCATTGCCGGGCAGTCCTTCGGTTTTATTGTCTATCTGCGCAATCTGCAGTTGATCGCGCGTCAGAAGAACCAGCAGGAAGAACCCGGTGCCTAAGTATTTTTTCCGGGGTGAGTATTCCCTGAACTTGGAGCGCTGGGCCCTGATGTTGCTGGCGTTGTTGTTGATTGCTGCCGGTCTGGGCCTGCGCCAGCCTTACAATGTCGATGAGGAACGCTTTCTCGGCGTGGCTCTGGAGATGCTGCAGGACGGCTCCTGGTTTATCCCCCATCGTGCGGCCGAAATCTATCCGGACAAGCCGCCGCTGTTCATGTGGATGATCATGCTGTTCACCTGGCTGACCGGCTTGCCGAAGATTGCCCTGTTCATTCCCGGGCTGCTCTCGGCGGTGGTGACCACAGCCTGCCTGCACGACCTGGGCACGCGCCTGTGGAATCGGCGGATCGGTGTGATCGCCGCGCTGCTGTTTCTGGCGACGTACCAGACCTACAGCATCCTGCGGGTCGGGCAGATCGACAGTTTTCTGGCCCTATGGATCGCCGTGGGCCTGTACGGGATGGTTCGTCATCTATTGCTTGGCCCGGCCTGGGGCTGGTTCTATGTGGCCTGTGCGGCCATGGGCCTGGGCATCATCAGCAAGGGCGTGGGGTTTCTGCCGATCCTGATGCTGATCCCGTATGCCTATGCGGTGCGCAAGGGCTGGCGTGGCGTCGCCGTAATGCCGCGGCAGGCAGGGCGCTGGGCGTTGGGGTTGCTGGCTTTGCTGGCGGCGGTGTCGGTCTGGTTGTTGCCGCTTGGCGTCAGCGTGGCGCTGAATGGCGATGCCGACGCGATCGCCTATCTGAAGAACATCCTGCTGCACCAGACCGCCGACCGCTACGCCGGGGCGTGGGAGCACAAGGAGCCGTTCTGGTACTTCCTGACCAATGTCATTCCGCAATACTGGATGCCACTGGTGCTGGCGCTGCCCTGGCTGGTTCCGGCCTGGCGCAGGCAGTTGCTCAAGCATGACGGCCGGGTATTAGTGCTGTTGGGCTGGGTGGTGTTGGTGCTGGTGTTTTTTGCCCTGAGCACCGGCAAGCGCAAGATTTATATCTTCCCGGCCTTGCCTGCTCTGGTATTGGTGGCGGCCCCTCTGCTGCCCTGGCTGCTCAAGCGCTGGTTTGCCCGTTGGCCAGGGCTGCGTCGGGTTTTCCCGGTGCTGGTGGCGCTGTGGTTCTGCGCCTGGTTTGCCCGGGGCTTTATCGACCCGGTCAAGGACGGACGCAATCCCCACGATGAGCTGATGGAGGACGCGGCGCAGATGTCCGGCGGTGCCGATCTGGTCCTGGCCGGGTGGCGTGAAGGTCACTGGTTGTTCGCCCGCCAGCCGATCGTCCATTTCGGCTTCATGCAGGGCTCGACCACGGATCAGGCCGCACTGTACCTGCGCAATCACCCCCAGGCCTTCGCGCTGGTGCCCGCCCGCGACCTGGAGCGTTGCTTCCTGATGCCCAAGGCCCGTCAGGTCGGGCATACCTCCCGGGCCGAATGGTTCCTGGTGGGGGTCGATGCCGATAATGGTCAGTGCAATCCGCCGCCGGCGCCGCGGACTTATCGGTACGTCTGGAACAAGGTGCTGTTCAAGCAATGAAGGCCATTGGGTATTACATATTTTTGACAAACACTCCTGTAAGTTATCGGCTTTGATCGGCGTTCATTCGTAACCCGTCTCGCTGCACCGTCCAGCTTTTGCTCCTTTCGATACGACTGCTCCCCCGGTCGATATCGGCGGGAGCATTTGTCTGTGGCGGTGTTTTTGCGTGTGTGGGGTATGTTCGGCGGCGCCTTTGACGGTTGGCTGGGCACAAGGAAATGTGCTCGCCCGCATTCCGGTACAGGAGATCTGGATGTTCAAGCGCATTACTTCCACCCGCATGGTCCTGCTGTTTTCCCTGGCCCTGGTGGTCTTGTACAACCTGGCAAGCTGGAAGGCCCTGACCAGCCTGATGGAGTTGCAGGGGGTCAAAGCCCTGGCCTTTCAACTGTCCTTCGGGCTGTTTCTCTGGGCGACTTTTTCCCTGCTGCTGACGTTGGTCTCGTTCCGTCCGCTGCTCAAGCCGGTGCTGAGCATCATCGCCCTGTGTTCGGCAGCCGCCGCCTATTTCATGAATGACTACGGCATTGCCATCGATACGGTGATGATGCAGAACGTCCTGGAAACCAACCCCGGTGAAGCTACCGCGTTGCTCAGCGCCAAGCTGTTCGGCTACCTGCTGGTGTTGGGTGTGCTGCCCGTCGTTGTCATCTGGTTGACGCCAGTGACCTATCGACCGTTTTTCCGTGGCCTGCTGAACAAACTGCTGGTCTGCGTCGGCTGTGTCGTGTTGGTGGCGGTGTCGGTAGGGGCGTTTTATTCGACCTATGCTCCGATTTTCCGTCAGGAAGACAAACTGACCCATTTCATCAACCCGACCAACTACATCTATGCGGCCAGCAAACTGACCAAGTCGCGCTTCGCCATCAAGGAAAACGTCAAGATTCAGGCCATTGGTGAAGATGCCACCCTGAGCGCGGCGACGCTCGCACGGCCGAAGAAGACCTTGATGGTGTTCGTGGTCGGCGAGACGGCCCGGGCCGATCATTTCTCGCTTAATGGCTATGAGCGCGAGACCAATCCGGAGTTGAAGAAGCTCGACATCCTCAACTTCACGCAGGTGCATTCCTGCGGTACGTCAACTGCCGTGTCGGTGCCGTGCATGTTCTCGATGTTCCCGCGCACCGACTACAGCGACAAGAAAGGCAAGACCTACGAGGGCCTGCTGGATGTGCTGCAACGTGCCGGCGTGCAGGTGCTGTGGCTGGAGAACAATAGCGACTGCAAGGGCACCTGCCTGCGTGTGCCGAACAAGGACATTCCCAAGACTCAGCCGAGCGAGTTCTGTGACGGTAGCAACTGCCTGGACGAGTCCTTGCTGGTCGGTCTGCAGGACTACATCAACAGCCTCAAGGACAACGCCATCATCGTCCTGCACTCGGACGGCAGCCATGGCCCCGAGTACTTCGATCGCTATCCGAAAGCCATGGAGCGTTTCCAGCCGGTCTGCCACACCAACCAGCTGGGCAGTTGCAGCAAGGAAGAGCTGGTCAATGTCTATGACAACACCATCCTCTACACCGACCACTTCCTGGCCAAAGTCATCGGCCTGCTGCAACAGAACCAGGACAAGCTCGACACCTCGATGATTTACGTCTCTGACCATGGCGAATCCCTGGGCGAGAATGGTGTCTATCTGCACGCTGCACCTTACGCCATTGCCCCTGAAGCCCAGGTGCATGTGCCGATGGTGATGTGGTTCGGAAACTCGACCCTGAGCAATGCTGCTGTGGACCGTGGCTGCCTGCAGGCCAAGCGCGACGACAAGGACTTGAGCCACGACTACATGTTTCATTCGGTACTTGGCCTGTTTGGTGTACAAACCTCGGTTTACCAGCCCAAGCTGGATATTTTCCGTACCTGCCGCCCCGGCGCCTGACCCGGCGTCGATCGGGCGGCGCGCTACGGCTTTTGTGGAGAGCGCCGCCCGTGTACAAGACGATCATCGCCAGCCTGCTGCTGGCCTGCGCAACACCTGCGGCCATGGCCGACACTGCGGCCTATGGCCCGCAGCTCGAGGGCTTCAGTTACCCTCATCCGTTGCATACGTTCAAGTTCCAGTCCCAAGGGCAAACTCTGGAAATGGGCTACATGGACGTCGCGCCCAGTGGCGTCGGCAATGGTCGTGTGGCGGTGCTGCTGCATGGCAAGAACTTCTGCGCCGCTACCTGGGAAGACAGCATCAAGGCCCTCAGTGCCGCGGGTTATCGGGTGATTGCGCCGGACCAGATCGGTTTCTGCACCTCAAGCAAGCCGGCCAACTACCAGTACAGCTTCCAGCAACTGTCCCTCAATACCCATGCCTTGCTTGAGTCCCTGGGTATCGACAAGGCCGCAATCATCGGCCATTCCACCGGCGGCATGCTCGCCACCCGCTATGCGCTGCTGTATCCGCAGCAGACCGACAAACTGGTACTGGTCAACCCCATCGGCCTTGAGGACTGGAAAGCCCTGGGCGTGCCATATCGTAGCGTCGATCAATGGTATGAGCGCGAGCTGAAGCTCAGCGCCGAGGGCATTCGCAAATACGAGCAGAGCACTTATTACGTCGGCCGCTGGAAGCCCGAGTTCGACAAGTGGGTCGACATGCTCGCCGGGTTGAACAAGGGAGCAGGGCATCAGGTGGTGGCGTGGAACTCGGCGCTGATCTACGACATGATTTTCACCCAGCCGGTGTTCTACGAGTTTCCCCAGCTCAAGGTGCCAACGCTATTAATGATCGGCGATGCCGACACCACAGCCATCGGCAGTGATATCGCCTCGCCTGAGGTCAAGGCGAAGATCGGTCACTACAAGGTGCTGGGCAAACAGGTGGCGGGGATGATTCCGGGGGCGCAACTGATGGAATTCCCCGGCATGGGGCACGCACCGCAGATGGAAGAGCCTGAGGTGTTCAACAAGGCGTTGGTGGCGGGGTTGGTCAAATGACCCTTTCCGGGATCGAGGTTACTTGGTAGGAGCTGCCGCATGCTGCGAATGGCTCAACACCACTTTCGCAGCCTGCGGCAGCTCCTACGGATCGTCACGACCGCATCAGTTCAACAACTCAGCAAACGCCTTGTCAGCTTCCAGCACAGCCGGCAGGCCCTGGAACAGAATGTTCAGGTCGATGCCGTCCATCAGCGGGCCGGTGACGGCTTGCTGGGCTTGCGGCGTCGCGCCGCCATGGCTCTCGATGGCGTCAGAGATGGTCGTGGCCTGGGCGACGATCAGCGGCTGCGCAGCGTTGTCTGGAGCCTGGGATGGGTGCGCCTGGTGGGCGATGGCTTCGACGATGATGTTTGGCAGGTGCCAGAGCTTGGCCAGATGGGCGCCGACTTCCGGGTAACCGAAGCCCAGTTGCAGGGTCTCGTTGGCCACATGGCCGACAGTACCGGCCTTGGCGGAGGCATTGATGCGTTCGGCAACCTCGGGAGCACCGGTCTGGATCAGCAGTTCACCGATGTTGTGCATCACGCCGCAGGTGAAGGCGATTTCTGCGTCGGCACCGGTTTGCCGGGCGAGCATGCGGCAGATACCGGCGACCTGGAAGCTTTTCAGCCAGAACGCCTTGAGATCAAAGCTTGGGCTGGCCTTGAACGCACCGGTCACGGCAGAGGCCAGGACCAGGGTACGCAGGGTGTTGAAGCCAAGGCGCATGGCCGCGTCTTCGATGCTGGAGGATTCGCGCGAGCCGCGGAAACGGGCCGAGTTGGCCAGGCGCAGGATCTTGGCGGAAATGACCGGGTCTTTTTCAATGTTGCGGGCAACGCTTTCCAGGCTGGACGAAGGGTTATCGAATTGCAGGATCAGGTCCTGGGCGACCTTTGGAATACTCGGAAGACTGTGCAAATCACGAAATAGATCTTCAATTTTCATTGTGTTCATTGAGACGTCACCCTTTTTTCTAATACACCCGAATAACCCAAAGATAGGCAATTTTTACAGATGTGCACGTTTGGTGTTCTGGTCTTGCCAAGCGGTCTGCATAACTCAATAAATCAATGGCTATTTGCTATTAATGGCAAAAGCCGCCCCTGATTCTAGAGGCCTGTCATGTGCTTAGGGAAGATAGGCTTTTTTGACGTCAAACGATTAGCGCGGGCGCCGGGATTGCCTGGATAAATGAACAAGAGGCAGGACATTTTCAGCGCTGCCTCTTGATTGGCTCACCTTGGTTTTAAATGCTCCACCGGCACGTTCAAGTCTGGGGCGCCCAAGGGGTGAGTCTTGGCGTCGAAGAACAGCAACTCTATCTGCATGTCAGCAAAGAGTTCACGGTAGTGTTTTTTCTGATGGGCGATAAACGCCGGGCTGCGTGGGTAGATGGAGATGGCCAGGGTCTGCGGCCGGGCCTGACGGATGGCGTCGACGATATGTTGATCCTGCGCGCCCAGGGCCTGACCGAAGATGCACAGCGCGCCTTGATGTGTGGCCAATTGACGATGGCACCAGGACAGGTACTCGGAATGACGAATGATCTTCAGCTTCTCGGCGCTGCGGCCTTCGCTGATGAAGGTCGGTACGTCGTCCAGGGCATTGATGGCAAAGCTGCCGAGCAGCGTGCTGCCGGAGGAGGGCAACTTGCGTGTGGTGCCGTCGAGGTTCTTCACCAGGTGCATGCCGCCGTGCAGGTAGAGCAGGCGGGTGCGTTGCGCCGTCGCCGGGCGTGGGCTGAAGCCGGTGTCTTCGTCGAACAGGTCATCGAATGGCAGCGGATCGTGCATTACTGCCCAATAGGCCAGCAGGTCGTAGTTGGTCGAGTACAGGTTGCGATACTGCTGCAACGCCTGATTGAGCCGGGCCAGGGTACTTTCCTGCATCAGCTTCCAGGGAATATGCACCGAGCGGATGCCGTGGATCAGTGCTTCCTTGATGGCAAAGTAGCGATTGCGCGGTGAAGCCGAGCTGATGGTCAAGGCGGCATTGACTTGCATGGCGGTTTTCAGAGCACTGAGCACCGGCTCGAAGTTCTGCGTATCGAGGACCCGGAACACGCTCATTTCGCTGGTACTCAGGGGCTTGTTACGGGTGGTCTGGGCCAGGTCGAACAGCGAATCGTAGGCAAAGTTTTTCCACACCGCCTGGCTCGCGCCGTTGCCCAGCAGCAAACCGGAAAAGTCGTGGCGCTCTTGCAGGGCGGGCCATTGAGCGAGTTCAGCGTCCAGATCCACGGTTTGATCATCCCGATGCAGCATTGAAAGAGCAGGGATTTTATAGGGAACCCCGGCCCACGCCCACCCGCACGGACAAAACAGCTGGGCGCATGACTACTCAGCCAGATAGTGGCACGGTAAAGTGCCGCCACTTCAGGACCTTCTTCAGGCCGCATCATGACCTTCACCCGCAAAGCCACCCTGTTGTCCCTGCTGTTGCTGCCCGCCGTGACCTGGGCGGCGGAAGAAGTGCCGTTGTACAAGGACATCAAGAATTGGGTCGTGGTGTGTGACAACACCCGTCACTGCACGGCGATTTCCGCTGAAGAGGATCAGGAGCATGCGCCGCTGTCCTTGCGTATCGACCGTGATGCCGGGCCGCAGGGTGTGGTGCAGCTGTCCATGGCCATGACCGGCGCGGTCACCGAGCAGCCCTTGCTCGATGGCAAGCCTCTCAAGAGCACGCTGCAAAAGGGTAGCGGCGATGATGCCGATAATTGGGTCGCCAGCGGTCCTCAGGCGCTGGCGCTGATCGATGAACTGCGCAATGGCACGCGCCTGTCCATGACCAACAAGGACGACGAAGGCAGTACCTCCCTGGATGGCTTCAGCGCTTCGCTTTTATTGGTCGATGCGGTGCAGGAGCGGGTCGGCACCCGGGGCGCCTTGCTCAAACGCGGCAACAAGCCTGACAGCGGCGTCCCGCCGGCACCGTTGGCGCCGCAACTGGCGCCCTTTATCAAGGCCACAGCCCTCAGTGAGGCCGAGCAGAAGCGCATCGGCGATGCTGTGCTCAAGGCGACTCGGGCTGACTGGGATGCTGATCACGATGCCGATGAAAACCCCAGTGTGACCGTCGATGCGCTCAACGACAGCACCGTGCTGGTGATCATCCAGACCAGTTGCGCCGCCTATAACTGCAACTACGCCTTGTATCAGACGTCGGCGGCCAACCCGGAAAAAGCCGAATTGCTCGACGTCGACGAATTCCCCGGCGAGGACATGGCCGATGAATTGACTGGCTATGTCGAGTACGACGCCGATACCGGTGTCTTGAGCAGTCATGACAAGGGTCGCGGCATTGGTGACTGCGGCGCGAGTCAGAGTTGGCGCTACGACGGCAAGGGCTTTCGCCCTCGTTCGTTTGCGATGATGAGCAGCTGCGCGGGCAACCCGTCGCCGTGGCCGGTGATGTGGCGCACCCGGGACTAGCCGCGACATGCTCATGTGTATCAGCGGCGGGGTGACTTGGCGCAATGACGCTTTAATCTCAGATAACTTCTCGCGCGCATGGCTTTGTGCTATTAGGTGGGCAACGAAGGTGCTGGTGTCCGGCCCTTCAGCGGTCTTACTCGCACGTGGTCCAGCCTCATGGGCATTACCAGCAGTCTTTCCGATATTTTCGTTCAGACCCTTGAACAGGCCATCGATGGCGTCGTGGTCATCGACGCCGACAATAACGTGGTGCTGTTCAATCCGGCCGCTGAACGCTTGTGGGCGCTGTCCCCTGAGCAGGTGCTGGGGCACAACGTCAACGTGCTCATCCCCCACGATATTCGCCCCCATCACGACGCCTACGTAAACCACAATCGTGTCACCGGCATCGACAAGTACGTCGGAGTCAGTCGTGACGTGCCGATCATGCGCGGCGATGGTGGCCAGTGCTGGGGCGCCATGTCGATCTCACGCATCGTCAGCGACGGGCAGATTCTTTACACCGCCTTTATCAAAGATGTCACCGAACAGCATGAAGAACGCGAACGCCTGCGCTTGCTGTCACTGGTGACTGATCAGACTGACAGCTCGATCATCATCACCGACAGCCAGTGGCGGATCGTTTACGTCAACGCCGGTTTCCAAAGCATGTTCGGTTATTCACTGGACGAGGTGCGCGGCCAGTTCCCGGACACCTTGCTGGCGCCGCATCTGTCCCGGGACGTGCGCGACGCAACTCGGGAGTTGTTGAGCATCGGTCAGCCGATCAAGGCCGAAGAGCTGACCTATGTGAAGAGCGGCGAGCGCATCTGGTGCAGCGTGACCATCAACCCGATCCGCGACAGCGACGGTCATATCACCAACGCGGTGGGTATCCTTACCGATATCTCGCGCTCGAAAATGCATGAAGTGCTGCAACATCGCATGCTCAGCGCCATGGTTCGGGAAGAGCCCCTGGAAACCCTGATGGAGCTGGCGTGCCGGGAAATCGAACGGATTGCGCCGGATGTCATCACCTCGGTGTTGCAAATTGATGAGCAGGACCGTCTGCACACCCTGGCCGCTCCACGCCTGTCCAGTGATTACTGCCGCCAGATTGATGGCCTGAAAATCGGCGAAGGAGTCGGCGCCTGTGGTACGGCAGCCTTTCGCGGCAAACCGGTGATTTCTATCGATATCGCCAATGACCCGTTGTGGCTCGACTATAAGAGTGCGGTGCTGCCGCTGGGGCTGAAAAGCTGTTGGTCGACGCCGATCATGAGCACTGAAGGCCGGGCCATCGGCACTCTGGCGCTCTATTACAACGACGTGCGCAGCCCCTCGGCATTTCATCAGCGGCTGGTCGATGTCATCGTGCCGTTATGCGCCCTGGCCCTGGAACGGGCGAAAATCCGCGCCCATATCAGCCAGCTGGCGTTTTACGACAGCCTCACTGAGCTGCCCAATCGCAGCCTGCTTCAGGCCAATGCCGAGCACGCCCTGAGCGATGCCAAACGCAATAATACCGAGTTGGCCGTCTTGTTCATCGACCTGGACCGCTTTAAGCAGGTCAACGATTCCATGGGCCATCCGGCGGGTGATGAACTGCTGCAGATCGTTGCCAAACGCCTGTGTTTCGAGCGACGCCAGAGTGACATTGTCGGGCGTTTGTCCGGGGATGAGTTCGTCATGATCCTGCCCAAGTGCGGCAGTCGGCATGTCACCGATGTGGTCGAACATCTGAAACTGAACCTCGGCGAGCCCTGTCGCATAGCTGGCAAGACACTATCGCCGTCGGCCAGTATCGGCATCAGCGTGTTTCCCGACGACGGCGACAACATGGGCGTGCTGATTCATCGCGCCGATATGGCGATGTATCAGGCCAAGAAGGCCGGGCGCGGACGTTTCAGTTTCTTCAGTCATGAGCTCAATCAGAAGGCCCAGGAGCGTCAGGCGCTGGAGCAGGCGCTGCGTGAGGCGTTGGGCTGCAATCAGTTTCGCCTGCACTATCAGCCCCAGGTCAATATGCAGGGGTGCACCCTGCACGGGGTCGAGGCCCTGGCGCGCTGGACCCATCCGCAGTTCGGCGAAATCTCCCCGGTGCGCTTCATTCCACTGGCCGAGGAGTGCGGCCTGATCGGCGATCTGGGGCTGTGGGCGATTCGCGAGGCATGTCGGCAACTGGCGGCCTGGCGTGACAAGGGCCTGGTGGTGCCGATGATTTCCGTCAACCTGTCACCGACCAATTTCCACAATATCGAACTGCCCGGCATGATCGCCCGCACGCTTGAGCAGTACCGGCTTGCGGCCAGTGACCTGACGCTGGAACTGACCGAAAACGTGCTGATGGATATCCACCCCAGCACACTCAATGTGCTCAATGAAGTGCATGCCCTGGGCGTCGGCCTGGCCATGGACGATTTCGGCACCGGCTATTCCAGCCTCAGCTATTTGCGCCGCCTGCCGATCCGCGAGCTCAAGCTCGACCGCAGTTTTGTCATGGACCTGGAAAGTGATCCGACCAGCCAGGCCTTGAGCGATGCGGTAATTCATATTGGCGAAAGCCTGGGCCTCAAGGTGGTGGCCGAGGGCATCGAGACCGAGGCGCAATACCAGATTCTCAAGCGCCAGGGCTACCACGTGGCCCAGGGCTATCTGTTCTCCCGGCCATTGTCGGCCAGCGATCTTGAAGTCTGGCTGACGGCCAAAGCTCAGCAGGCCATCTGATCGGCCTAGTGAGCCAACTGACGGATGCCCAGAAACAGGATCAGGCCGCCACATAGCCGGTCGACGGTCTTCTTGCTGCGCCGATAGGCAGCGGCCACAGTCGGTTGTGACAAGGCGACGGCGACCAGGGTGTACCAGCTCGACGAGACCATGGCCACCACCGCCAGCATCGAGAGAAAGGTTCCCGGCGAAGCATGGGCCGGTGCTGCCGAGGAAAATACCGCCGCAAAGAACGCCATGGATTTGGGGTTGCCGATATTGGTGATCACACCCTGCATGAAGGCGCGGCCAGCACCGCCGACGGCGGCCTGCGCAGGTGCTGCGGCGGCCCCTGTACCGGCTTTGAGCAGCAGGCGCAGCCCGAACCAGATCAGATAGGCGGCGCCCAGCAGTTTGATGGTCAATGCCGCCCAGGGGAACGCGGCGAAGACTACGCTGATCCCGCCGATGGCGCAGCTCGCCCAGAACACATTGACCACAACGATACCCGCCACCAGTGCCAGAGCCTGTTGTCGCGTGTCGGACACGGCCTTGTGGACCACGGCCACAAAATTCGGGCCCGGAATCAGTACCCCGGCGATATACACCATGAACACGGTAAGGACGGCCTGGCTATCGATCATGGGGAAACTCCTGTAACGACGGTGCGCCAAGTTATCCTGAAATCGCTGGCCGATACAGCGACGATGTTCCGTTAACGCCTCGGCTGGTTTAGTGTCGGGATATATCGGCTGGTTTTGCAGTCTGAAGCTGGCGCTTTGTTCACAATGCGCAATGCTTCAACCAAGAAGACGAAAAGGAGATCCCCATGTTCATGCGATCACTGACGCTGATCACCGCCCTGGCGTTTGCCAGCCCTCTGTTGGCGGCCGACAGCGATTCCCCCTTGAATCAGGATCGGGGTCGTTCTCGTCCTTTGATCGTGATTGCCCCCAGCACGGTGGATCCGACCCTGGTCAGCCTGAAAAAGGCCTTGGCTGAACCGGACAATCGCAAGGCCTTCGATGAGCGCAACATGGTCCTCTACACCGTGATCAACACCATCGGCCAACGCAATGGCAAGGACCTCGATGCTCAGTCGACCATGGCGCTGATTCGCGAATTGAAACTGGGCGCCGGTGCCCAGACCAAGATCATCCTCGTCGGCAAGGATGGCGAAAAGAAAATGGAGCACGCGGGCGCTATCGAACCCAAGGAATTGTTCAACACCATCGACCAGTTGCCGGACACGGAAAAACAGGCCTCGGCACCGCCGCCACCGGCTGCGGTTCCGGAAGCCAAGCCTGCCGCACCGGAGAAGGGCGGCAAACCGGGCAAGGGCGCGGCGGCTGCGCCCAAAGGGCTGGATGACTAAAAGGCCTGGCGCAGGCATCGTTGGAGCGAGGCTTGCCCGCGAAGGGGTGGGCACATACGGTGAGTTTTCATTGCCGCGAATATTGTTTTCGCGGGCAAGCCTCGCTCCTACAGGGCTCTGTCAGCTTGTCAATTTGACCTTGTTCTCCGGCAACCCCGCCACATCTGTCTCAATCATCCACAACGACCCCGCCAGACGATCCCCAGGCAGGGTGTCGTTGGCGGCTGAGGTGATAAACAGCGTGCTCAGGTCCGGCCCGCCAAACACGCAAGTGGTCGGGTTGAGGGTGGGCATTTCGATGAATCGGTCCAGTTGCCCGTCCGGGGCGATACGGGCGATGCCGCCACCGCCGTAGCGGCAGTTCCATAGATAACCATCACTGTCGATGGCTGAGCCGTCCGGTTCGCCGCGTTCGAAGCCGCTGAAAAAAGCCCTGCCGGGGCCGATATCGCCGCTCTCGGCGTCGTAGCTGTAGGCGCGGATTTCGTTGGTCGGGCTGTCGCCGAAATAGAAGGTCGTACGGTCCGGGCTCCAGCACAGGGTGTTGGATATCTGCAACCCATCAACCTTCGGGCTGGCCGTGCCGTCCGCGCTGATGCGGTACAGCACTCCCGGCTTGCCGCTGCCGCCAATGCTCTCGCCCTCAGGGGAGACATTGTTGAACATCGAGCCGACCCAGAAATTGCCCAGCGGGTCGCAGCGCCCGTCATTCAAGCGTGCCTGGGGCGAAGCGGGCAGGGTAAAGCCTTGATCCAGTCGTTCGTCGGTGTGCGGCCACCACCAGATCAACTTCGAGCCAAGGGCCACCAGCAGGCGCTGGTCATCTTCAGTCAGTGCCAGGGCCACCACCGGTTCGTCGAAGACCCAGGTCTGCAATTGCCGGGACGGATAGTCCAGACGGTGAATCAGAAAGCGGTTGATATCGACCCAGAACACCGCGCTTTGCGCCGCCGACCACACGGCGCCTTCGCCGCAACGGTCACCGACGACGGCGATGGGGGACGGTTTGGAGTAATTCATTGTTGTTATTCCTTGGCTGTCCGAGTTGCACATCTTAAAAGATTTTGTGGGGCATGCCTTGTGGGACCGGCTTTAGCCGGGAATTCATCGGTGAAGCCGACACATCTTTGTCGCCCTTGCCATCGTTTTACCGGCTGAAGCCGGTCCCACATAAGATTGCTCATTCCAGATGGTTATGCACTGTATAAAAAACATGAATTTTATTTATGGAAGGCAAAGCGCTAGCGTATCCGGCTTGCATCCCTGGAGAGAATTCATGAGCGCAGCACCGGACTTGAACCCCGTCGAGCAGCATTGGCAACGCAACCTGGCGGTGTGTGCCCTGGGCTCATTTACCACAATCATCGCCATGACCTTGCTGCTGCCGTTTCTGCCGCTGTATGTCGAGCAACTGGGGGTCAGCGACCCGGCTGAAATTGCCCAGTGGTCCGGCGTCGCGTTTGGTGCCACCTTTCTTTCCGCAGCCTTCACCGCGCCTTTATGGGGGCGTCTGGGGGATCGTTACGGGCGCAAGCTGATGCTGATTCGCGCGAGCCTGGGCATGGCTGTGGCGATGTCGCTGATCGGCCTGGCCGAGAATGTCTGGCAACTGGTGCTGCTGCGTCTGCTGGCCGGGCTGCTGGGTGGTTATGCCTCCGGCGCGACCATCCTGGTTGCTACCCAGACGCCCAAGGCGCGATCTGGCTGGGCTTTGGGCATGCTCTCGTCGGGGATCATGGCAGGCAATCTCGCCGGACCCTTGATCGGTGGCTCGCTGCCGCCGCTGATTGGCATTCGCAATACCTTTTTTCTGGCCGGGGCGGCGATCTTCGTGACCTTCCTTGCCACGCTGTTCCTGATGAAGGAAGCGCCCCGGCCGCCCCGCAGCAAAGAGCACAAGGCTGCCGCCAGGGCCAGTGTCTGGGCCGGTATCAGTGACCGCAGGCCGGTGCTGATCATGCTGGTGGTGGCCAGTCTGCTGATGTTCGCGGTGATGTCCATCGAGCCGATCATTACCGTCTACCTGATCCAGCTCAAGGCCGAGCAGGTGACGGTGGCGGCGGGGCTGGTGATGTCGGCCACGGCGCTTGGCAGCATCATTTCAGCGTCACGCCTGGGCAAGCTGGCCGACCGGATTGGTCACTGGACAGTGGTTACCGGGTGCCTGGCCGTGGCCTCGCTGTTGTTGATCCCCCAAGCCTTCGTCACTCAGGAATGGCAACTGATGCTGCTGCGCTTTCTCATGGGCCTGGCCCTGGGCGGGCTGTTGCCGTGCATCGCCGCGATCATCCGTCATGCCGTGCCGGAAAACGTGGCCGGGCGCATGCTCGGTTATTCCACCTCCAGTCAATATGTCGGCCAGGTGCTGGGGCCTTTGGCCGGTGGCTTTCTGGGTGGGCATTTCGGCATGCGCGTGGTTTTTCTCGGCACCTGTGTGTTGCTGGCCGCCTGTGCAGTCGCGACCTGGATGTTCAAGCCGTATAGCGCACGGGTAACTGCTGAATAAGTAACAAGATTTGTCTTCATGAAATATCGGGCGGGCCTTCAAGATACGCCGCCCATGGCCGATGCAGCGAGAACATGTCCAGTTGTGACAGGCGCCGAGGTGCGCCTGGCTGGTAGTCGTTCATTATGCGTTTTCTGGAGATTCACCCATGGCTCGTCCCGCAGGCAGTGTGCTGGGCAATATCAGTGTGCGTGCAAAGCTGGCATTCGGTTTTGCTCTGGTTCTGTTGTTGACCCTGATGATCAGCCTGACCGGGTGGAGCAGCCTGAGTGCGCTGACCAGTCGCAGCGACAAGTTAGTCAGCATCGCCAAGATGGCGGAAATGTACCGTGACCTGCGGGTTGCGCGTTTGTCCTACACCCTCAATTACGACTCTGAGCATGCGGCGGCCGTGGTCAAGATCATGGATGCCCTGGATCCGCACCTGAGCAAGCTGCAGGACCAGTTGGCATTTCCTGAGGATCTTCAATTACTGAGCGACGCACAAAAGCGGCTCAATGATTACCGCAGCGTCTTCGGTAAATACCGTCAGGCGATTGATAGCCGTGAAGCTACCCGCGATGTCTTTGGTAAATATGCCGACGCCGGTGCTGCCGAACTTGAGCAGATGAACAGCGGCCTGGCCAAGCTGCCGACCGACCCGGATGCCATGCTGCAGCGGGAAGTCCAGGAAAAAACCGTGGTCGAGCAGGAGCGTCTGTTTCAGGGCGCGCGTTTCGCTCTGCGCGGTTTCACCTACAGCGGCAAGGTTTCCATGTACCCCGGTGCTTTGGCGGCCATCGACGCGGCACGGGCCAATATCAAGAAACTGGCCGACACCTTGCCGCCGTCGTTGGCCGATGGCGCTGCGCGTCTGGACCAGGCCCTGGTTGGCTATCGCGCGACTGCGGACCAGTTCCGTGCCGCCCAGGCGGACAGTGAGCAGGCGGCTAAAACCCTTGGCGACAGCATGACCGCAATGCTGTCGCTCAGCGACAAGTTGACGCAAAACCAGATTCAGTGGCGCGAAGCCGATACCCAAAAGGCTCGCTACATCCTGATTGGTGCGGCCATCGGGGCGCTATTGCTGGGCGTTATTGCGGCCATGCTGATCACCGGTCAGATCGTCACGCCGTTGAATGAAACCTTGTTGGTGGTCGAGCGTGTCGCGGCCGGTGACCTGACCGAGCACGCTCGCACCGAGCGCGGTGATGAGCTGGGCAAACTACAGGCCAGTGTGCATGGCATGACCACTAACCTGCGCGGCCTGATCGGCGGCATTCGCGACGGCGTCACGCAGATCTCCAGTGCCGCCGAGCAGTTGTCGGCCGTGACCGAGCAGACCAGTGTCGGGGTCAATACCCAGAAGATCGAAACCGATCAACTGGCCACGGCCATGAACGAGATGACCGCGACCGTACAGGAAGTGGCGCGCAACGCTGAACAGGCCTCGGAGGCCGCAGCCGGTGCCGACCGTGAAGCCCGTGCCGGTGACGACGTGGTCAACAAGGCCATTGCCCAGATTGATCGCCTGGCCACGGAAGTCGGCCATTCGACCCACGCCATGAGCGAACTCAAGCGCGAAAGCGACAAGATCGGCAGCATGCTCGATGTGATCAAGTCGGTGGCCGAACAGACCAACCTGCTGGCCCTTAACGCCGCCATCGAAGCTGCCCGTGCCGGTGAAGCCGGGCGTGGTTTTGCCGTGGTGGCTGACGAAGTGCGCAGCCTGGCTCAGCGCACACAGAAGTCCACCGAGGAAATCGAGGGGCTGATCTCCGGGCTGCAATCGGGTACCCAGCAAGTCTCCACCACTCTGGAAAACAGCCGCGCCCTGAGCGACAGCAGCGTTGAACTGGCTCGTCAGGCCGGGCAATCCCTGGAAAGCATCACCCGCAGCGTGGCGGCGATCCAGTCGATGAACCAGCAGATTGCAACCGCTGCTGAGGAGCAGACCGCCGTGGCCGACGACATCAACCGCAGTGTGATCAGCGTGCGCGACGTGTCGGAACAGACCGCAACGGCTAGTGACAAGACGGCGGCCTCCAGTGTTGAGCTGGCGCGGTTGGGCACGCATCTGCAGACGCTGGTTTCGCGTTTCCGTGTTTAAAAATAATCAGCCTCAGATTTGAAATGAAGCTTTTGTAGGCGCTGCCGAAGGCTGCGAAGGGACCTCTCTTATACTCCGCTTTCGCAGCCTTCGGCAGCGCCTACAGGACCGTGGCAGCGCCTAACCCAGTACACCCGTTCCAGCTACCTGGTTCAATGCGACGACACATAAATCGACGCCGCAGCCGGCGGTGGCAAGGCGAAGGACTGTTGCATACGGATGACTTCATCGCTGGGCGTCAGGCCGAACAGGCGCTTGAATTCGCGGCTGAACTGCGATGGGCTTTCGTAGCCGACCTGTAGCGAAGCGGTAGAGACGTTGAGGCCATTGCGCAGCATCAGCAGCCGTGCCTGATGCAGGCGGGTGGATTTCAGATACTGCATGGGCGACGTCTGGGTGACGTTCTTGAAGTGACTGTGGAAGCTCGGCACGCTCATGTTCACTTCCCGGGCCAGTTGCTCCACGTCCAGCGCCTCACCCAGGCAGGTGTGGATCTTGCGGATCGCCCGGGAGATCTTGCCGAACTGGCCCTGACGACCCAAGGCCGCGCGCAGCGAACCGCCCTGAGCGCCGGTCAGCACCCGGTAGTAAATCTCCCGCACCAGCGCCGGACCCAGCACCCGGCTTTCCACTTGCGAGCCCAATACTTCCAGCAGGCGCAGCACCGACTGCTCCAGCGGCTTCTCCATGGGCGAGGCATACAGGCCCTTGGGCTCGTAATGTTCATCGCCGCCTTGTTCGCTCAGCGCCAACAGCACCTCGGCGGCCACGGTGAAATCCAGATGCAGGTAGATGGCAAGCAGTGGTTCTTCGGCGCTGGCCTCGGTTTCCATGGTGAAGGGCACAGGCACGGCCACGGCCAGATAATGCCGGGCGTCATAGACCAGCAGCTCGTCACCCCAATAACCGCGTTTACGGCCCTGGCAGACGATGACGATGCCGGGGTCGTAGAGCACCGGGGTGCGACTCAGGGGGCGATTGGAGCGCAGTAGGCGCACATCCGCCAGGGGCGTGAGGTTGTAGCCCTCGACGGGAGCGAGCTGTTGCAGCAATGCCACCATCTGGCGGGAAAGGTGCGGGTCGTCGGCGAATCGGTCAGTCATGGATCTCACACCGGGCAGCGGTAAAGACCCCGAATCTGCGCGCGACCCGCACAAAACACAACCCGCCTCAGAGGATCAGGCAAGGATGTCAGAGTCTCAGCGGTCGGCGACGCCGAAATCCAGCAGGACTTTCATCGCCTGGCTCTTGTCCGCCGCCAGTTCGAAGGCCCTGACCGCTTCGCCGAAGGGCACCGAGTGGGAAATCACCGGCCGCACATCGATGACCCGACGATTGAGCAAGTCCACGGCCTGGGCGAATTCCGGGTGGAAGCGGAAGGTGCCGCGCAGGTCCAGCTCCTTGCCGACGATCAGGTTCAGCGGCAGCGCAACATCGCCGCCCAGGCCGACGGTCACCACCACGCCGCGCGGGGCGACGCATTGCAGGCCGTCATGCAGGGCCTTGGCGCTGCCGGACACTTCGAACATTACGTCGAAATAGCCTTTCTGCGCCGTGTAGCCCTGCAGGGCCTGCGGATTCGTCGCCAGGTTATGGGTGCTGCTGGCACCCATGCGGGTGGCGCAGGCCAGGGCCGAGTCGCTGAGGTCGGCGGCCACGATCTCGGCAGCGCCGGCAGCGCGCAGGCTGCCGATCAACAGATTGCCGATAGGGCCGCAGCCGGTGACCAGTACTTTCCTGCCGAACACCCCGCCAGCGCGGGCAATGGCGTGCAGGCCCACCGACAGCGGCTCGGCCATGGCACCTTCACCGAGGCTCAGGCCATCGGCGAGAATATGCGCCTGGCTGGCATCGATCATCAGGCTTTGGCGAAACGCGCCCTGGATATGCGGGAACGGCATGGCGCTGCCGTAGAAGCGCATATTCAGGCAATGATTAGGCTGGCCCAGATGGCAGAAGCGGCAACCGCCACACGGGCGCGAGGGCGACACGGCAATGGCCTGGCCGACCTTGAAAGGGCTGTCGGCATCACCCACGGCATCGATCACTGCCGAGATTTCGTGGCCCAGGACCATGGGCTCGCGCAGGCGCACGGTGCCGAAACCACCGTGCTGATAGTAGTGCAGATCCGAACCGCAGATCCCGCCACGGGCGACACGCACCCGCAGTTGGCCGGGAGCGGGCAGGGCAGACTCATCTTGCGCTTCAACCCGCAGATCTTTGGCTGCGTGGCAAACAATTGCGTTCATGACTGACTCCGAAGATCACAGTGAGGCGGTGATGCCGCCGTCGACATAGAGAATATGGCCGTTGACGAAACTGGCCGCGTCCGAGGCGAGGAACACGGCGGCGCCCGCCAGTTCTTCGACATCGCCCCAGCGGCGGCTGGGAGTGTGCTGGACCAGCCAACTGCTGAAATCAGGGTTGGCGACCAGCGCGGCATTGAGTTCGGTCTTGAAGTAGCCGGGGCCGATGCCGTTGACGTTCAGGCCATGAGGACCCCAGTCCACGGCCATGCCCTTGGTCAACATTTTCAGTGCGCCCTTGCTCGCCGTGTAGGGGGCGATGCCGGGGCGGGCCAGTTCGCTCTGCACCGAACAGATATTAATGATGCGCCCGCGCTGGCGATTGATCATGTAGCGAGCTACGGCCTGGCCGACCAGAAAGGCGCTGTCCAGGTTGGTGCGCATCAGTTCGCTCCAGTGCACCTCGCTGAATTCCTCCAACGGGCCACGGCGCTGCATGCCAGCGTTATTGACCAGAATCTCGATGGGGCCGAGCTTCTTTTCGATATCGGCGACGGCGTGGCGGATGGTATCGGTATCGGTGACGTCGAAAATCCGCGTGTGCACCTCAAGGCCTTCACCACGTAATACTTCGGCAGCGGCTTCGAGGGTTTGTGCAGTGCGGCCGTTGAGCACCACTCGGGCGCCGGCCTGGGCCAGACCACGGGCGATGGCCAGGCCGATACCGGCGCTGGAGCCGGTGATCAGGGCCAGTCGGCCGTCGAGGCGAAAGCGCTCGCTAACATTGGACATGCAGTGATCTCCTGAGAAGAGCCATGCAGGCTCGAGTGCCGCCCAGTTCAGCCTAGTTTCAGGCTCACGGCCAATGTTCATTGATGATAGGGTGATCACGGATTTTGATAACCAATGATGGGTGACCATGGAGCTCAAGCATTTACGCGCCTTTATCATGCTCGCCGAGGAGCTGCATTTCAGTCGTGCGGCGCAGCGTCTGGCCGTTGTCCAGCCCGCGTTGAGCATGCAGATCAAGGCCCTGGAGCAGGAGTTGGGCGTGCGCTTGCTTGAGCGCAATCGCCACTCCGTCAGTCTGACTGAGGCGGGCAGGGTGTTTCTCCCGGAAGCGCGGGCGACGCTGCATCAGGCCGCCCATGCCGCCGACATGGCCCGGGCGTCCGGGCGTGGGGAGATTGGCCGGGTGCGCCTGGGGTTTGTCTCCTCGGTATTGCCAGAGTTATTGCCGACGCTGATCCGCAGCGTACATGAGCGCTTCCCGCGTATTGAACTGCAACTCAAGGACATGCCCGGCCCGGATCAGGCCGCAGCGCTGCAGGAAGGCCAGCTGGATTTCGGCTTGATGCGCCTGCCTGCTGCCTATACCGGGATTCAGACCCGCGTGGTGCTGCATGAGTCCTTTGTGCTGGCCCTGCCTGTCGGGCATCCGTTGGCGGCGCGGGAGCGTTTGTTTGCCGTCGACCTGCAAGCCCTACCGATTCTGGTGCTGGGGCGGCGTTATGCGCCGGGTTTCTACGACGAGTTGATGCAGGCCCTGCGTGCACAGGGCGTGGTGTTGCCGATGACCTCGGAACTGGGCGAATTCACCACCATGCTGGCACTGGTTGCCGCCGGTTTGGGCGTTGGCCTGTTGCCTGCTCATGCCGCCCTGGCGGTGCCGCCCAACGTGGTTGCCCGCCCGTTGGCGCTGGGCGATCACCGCGCTGCGACGGGGCTGGCCTGGGCCGGGCTGGATACGGCGGTCAAGGTGACGTTGTTCGAGTTGATGCGGGAGTTGTTTTTTCAGCCGAGCCCGTAACAACACAACCCCTGAGTTGGAATGATTTGTGGGAGCAAGTTTGCTTGCGAAGGCAATGTCTCAGCCGCAGAACATATATCGACTTCACCGGCCTCTTCGCAGGCAAGCCTGCTCCCACGGGGCCAGTGTTTTCAATTCAGGGGTTGATCTGTAATAGCGGGTCAATCCTGCTTCCCCGCCCGCCGCGACGTCTGCCGTGGCTTGAGGTCATCCAGGGCTGCCGCATTGATCCGCGCCCAGTCGTAGATCATCTCGATGGGTTCGATCATGCGCTGGCCCAGGGGCGAGAGGCTATAGTCGACCCCTGGCGGTACGGTGTCGTGCACCTGGCGCAGGATCAGGCCACTGGCCTCCAGTTCACGCAGCGTCTGGGTGAGCATTTTTTTCGAAATGCCCGGCAGGCTGCGATGCAGTACGCCGGTGCGGGCCACGCCGCCGTGGCGGGCATGCAGGGTGTGCAGGATCATGCTGGTCCACTTGGTGGCAAACAGTTCCAGTACGCGGCGCGGGGCGCAGTCTTCGAGCCAGTGTTCTTCGGGTGTTCCGGGATGCATGTGGGTCTGGTTACCTTTTGGTGCCTTCTTGGCCTGATGTGAAAGGGCCTTTATGGTGCGCCCTGAATTCGTTGGGAGGCAAATCATGTCGAATATTGCATTGGTAGTGGGCGCCAGCGGCGTCGTCGGGCGGGCAATCAGCGCGCTGTTGGTTGAGCAGGGCTGGACCGTAGCCGGTCTGGCTCGGCATCCTCAGGTCGAAGCATCGGTGATTCCGGTAGCGGCTGATCTTAATGATCCGCAGTCCCTGCGCCAGGCATTGGCCGATATCGCACCGACGCATCTGTTTCTCGCCACTTGGTCGCGCCAGGCTACAGAGGCGGAAAATATTCGGGTCAATGCGGCGATGGTGAAGAACGTTCTCGACGCCCTGCGGCCCAAAGCCAGCCTGCGCCATGTCGCGCTGGTCACCGGTTTGAAGCACTACCTGGGGCCGTTCGAAGCTTACGGCAAAGGTACGTTGCCGCAGACGCCGTTCCGCGAAGAGCAGGGCCGTCTGGACGTGGAAAATTTCTATTACGCCCAAGAGGACCAGGTATTCGCCGCCGCCGAGCGCGACGGCTTTACCTGGAGCGTGCATCGCCCACACACCATTACCGGTGTCGCCGTGGGCAATGCCATGAATATGGCCACGACCCTGGCCGTGCACGCCTCGATCTGCCGCGCCACCGGTCGGCAGTTCCGCTTCCCTGGTTCTGCCGCGCAGTGGAACAGTCTTACCGATATGACCGATGCCCGCCAACTGGCCAAGCAACTGCTGTGGGCCTCGACCACCCCGGCCGCCGCCAATCAGGCGTTCAATATCGTCAACGGTGATGTCTTTCGCTGGAGCTGGATGTGGGGGCGAATCGCCAACTGGTTCGGCATCGAGGCGGCACCGTTCGACGGTCAGATCCAGCCGCTGGAGCCGCAAATGGCCAATGATCAGCCGATCTGGGACGGGCTGGTAGCCCAACACGGCTTGCTCGAGCCGAAGCTGGAGCGGCTGACCTCGCCTTGGCATACCGATGCCGACCTGGGCCGTCCTATTGAAGTGGTCACGGACATGTCCAAGAGCCGCAAGCTGGGGTTCCTCGACTATCAGGCCAGCGACGAGGCGTTCTTCGAGGTGTTTGCCACTCTGCGCGCGCAACGGCTGATTCCCTGAGGTTTTCAACTGCGACGGAGGCGTTGCAGGGAGCGACGCTGACGTCGACTAATGTCGCGCAGGCATGCAGACTGGTGGGCAAATGCCTTCTTCGTGGCTTATCCAACGAAATGTGCATAAGCCTTTATCCAGCTGCGGTGCGACATGAACTCACAGGATCACCCAAAACCAACGGCCCCTGATCGCGACAAAATTTCCAGTGCCTTGCTGGGCGGCGGGTGCGAACCGGATCCGCGCTTCACTCTGGCCAACGAACGCACGTTCCTGGCCTGGATCCGAACCGCCCTGGCGCTGATGGCGGGTGGCATTGCCGTTGAAGCCTTTACCGCAGAGGTCTTCGACCCTGGGCTGCGCAAGGCCGTGGCCCTGACCTTGTTGGTCCTGGCCCTGCTGCTCAGTGCCAGCGCCTGCGTACGCTGGCTGCGGGTCGAACGCGCCATGCGTCAGCGCAAACCCCTGCCGTTGCCGTTGCTGGTGCCGATCCTGTCCTTGGGCGGGGCACTTGTGGCGGCGGGGCTGATCGCTTTCCTGACTTATCGCGCCTCGTGAACCGTCGCGCAGCGCCTGAGCTCATCGCCCATAACGACCCTGGCCTGCAACCGGAGCGTACCCTGCTGGCCTGGCGTCGGACCTTGATGACCCTGGTGGTGGCCTGCACACTGTTCCTGCGCTGGATTCCTCGGTTCGGCATTCTTGCGGTGCTGCCCATAGTCGTTGCGCTGATATTGAGCCTGGGCATTCAGCTGGGCCTGCGCTGGCGCTATCGACGCAGCATTACCGGCATCCGCAATGAGCACCTGTCGGCACCGCTGCTGGAGATTGTGTTGCTGGGGGCGGGGGTTGGCGGGCTGAGTCTGTATGGGATTTATGCGGTGGCGTTTTTTTAACAGTTGCGTGCAAATCTATGGATTAACTCAATCCTGTGGGACCGGCTTCAGCCGGGAAATACGCCTTCCCGGCTGAAGCCGGTCCCACAGATTGATACCAGGACTCAACAGAACCGATCAACAAACCGCACGTCTTTCTGGCCTTGAGTCTGGTGCCATTCGGATTTCAGGGTGTGCAGGACACGGCCCATGAAGTCGCGATCGGCGGCGGCCTTCTTGCCGACGTAGCCATGGCCACGGCGGTAAGTGCGCAGGCGCGCGCGCATCTTCGGGTGCACGCTGCCCGAATCGCTGGCCAGCGAGCTTGGCGCTACCGGGTCGATATGCACGCGGCCTTCCTCGCAAATCCACAGAACGTGATCGTCCAGGGTGTCTTTGTGTGCCGCGAAGAGTTGTGCCAGTTCGTCGATGGTTGGTTGATTGTTCAGATTGATCATGGTCTTGCCCCTTGTTTACGGATTGAGTGGATACGTGGCGCCTTAATGGCGCAGAACCGGGCCTTGGACATTACATGTAGCCGGGGTAGGCGGCTGCTACACAACGCTTGTGCCAGTGGTTCCGTTTCTTCAATCTGCCTTGTGGGCAGCACCTTTGCAGAAGCAGGCGGACGGCTCGTCGGCCTGCTGGTTCCTGTACTTTCGAGCCCCGATCGGGGGCCGTCGGCGATTTCTGTAGTGGAGTTTTCAGTGACTACATAGTCACGCCTGGCACTCAGCAGTAACGGTCGAGGATGCGAACCTCGGACTGCTTTTGTGCTTCCGGCCATTCGCTTTGCAGGGTGCGCAATACGCGGCCCATGAACTCGTGGTCAGCGGCGGCCTTCTTGCCGACGTAGCCCTTGCCCCGACGGTAGGTGCGCAGACGGGCACGCATGCGCGGATGAACCCGCTCCAGCTCGGTTTCGTCGGTGTTCGGTGCCAGACGGTCGATGTGAATGCCGCCTTCCTCGCAGACCCAGAGAACGTGATCGTCCAGGGTGTCTTTCTGCTTGGCGAACAGTTGAGCGAGTTCGTCGACGGTCGGTTGGTTGTTCAGATTCAGTTCCATGTTCATGCCCCTTTACCACTCGTTGAATTGATTCGTGGCGCTGCAAATTGAGACGACACGTAGTTGCTTGTCGAGGGCAGAAGACGGATTGAACATTCGCCGATGTAGTGCACTGGTTTTGTGACTACAGGGTTCTGTCAGGCAAAGGCGAGGGTTGGCGGCGGGTGACACGGAGGGGTCAGCCACAAGCGTCTTGAGGACGTTTCGCCAGCTATTCTCGTCGTTGCAGACGGTTCAGGCCGGTTCTGCTTCATCAATCTGCCTTGTGGGCAGTACAAATTCCCGGTAGTGACCTGACAGCTCGTCGAAGTCACTGGTGATGCTCTTTTCAATGCTTCCGGTGGGGAAGACGTCTGCATCATGCAAGGGGAACGAAGCGTCGTCAATAGATTTGTAGTGAAATATTTCAAGCACTACATTTTTTTACAAAAGACACTTTCTTCTGCACAGGAAGTATCAACGCAGGCTGCAAAGCGCCAGGGCAAGCCCGACTCGCGAACAATGCCTTGATCCGGTTTTCAGGCCACCTCCACCTGATTCCTTCCGCCACGCTTGGCCCGGTACATGGCGCTGTCGGCGTCCTTGACCAGTTGTTCCGGAGTGCGCGGGTCCTTGTTGCCGAACATTGACAAGCCGATGCTGGCCTGGACATGTACGGTATTGCCGCGCAAATTCAGCGGCGCGCTGATGGCGATGCGTAGCTTGTCGGCAACGCTGCGGGCGTGGTCCAGGGATTCGGCATGGTCGAGCAGCACGGTGAATTCGTCCCCGGCCAGGCGAAACACTGCGTCGCTGCCGCGCAGGTTCTCGATCAGGCGCTGGGAGACAGTCTTGAGCAGTTCGTCGCCGATGTCATGGCCGAACACATCGTTGACCGCCTTGAACCCGTCCAGGTCAATGAACAGCAGAGCCAGCGAGCGCTTGTCTCCCCGCGCGGCAATGATCGCCTTTGGCAGGGTTTCCATCATCGCGCGGCGGTTGAGCAGGCCAGTGAGGGCGTCCTGCAAGGCCTCGCGTTCGCGTTTGACCTCTTTGAGCTTGCGTTCCGAAATCTCGTGCAGGAAGGCGTTGAACAGGGTTTTGTTCTCCACATGGATGGCATTGATATGCACCTCCACCGGAATGGTGCTGCCGTCCTTGCGTTGCGCTGGAAACTCCAGGCGCCGCCCCAGTTGCTGGGCATCGCGGCTGGTCATGTAACGTTGGATACCTTCGCGCAGGGGTTGATAGCTGCCCTGAGGGCTAAGCATGCTGTCGATCTGCCCGCCGATGGCTTCACTGCGCGCCCAGCCGAAGGTCTGCTCGGCCTTGCGGTTCCAGGCGGTGACGATGCCTTTTTCATCCATGCACACATAGGCATCGTTGGTGTGTTCGAGCACGGCGCGCAGCTCGGCTTCGCGCTGGCGCAGGTCGCGGGTGCGTTCGTTGACCCGCTGTTCCAGTTGCTGGGTAATCTCTTCCCGGGCCCGTTCCGCTTCCTTGCGTGCCTGAATGTCGTTGATGACGGCCAGGTAGTAATCGGGCCTGCCGTTTTCATCGACATACTGGGTCACGGTCATGTGCACCCAGACAATACTGTGATCGTGGCGGATATAACGCTTTTCCAGTTCGTAGCGATCAATCTCGCCGGCGTTCAGGCGTTGGAGATTGGAGAGGTCCAGTTCAAGGTCTTCGGCGACCGTTATGTCCTGGAAGGTCAGGCCACTGATCTGTTCATCGGTGTAGCCAATGATGCCCTTGAACGCTTTATTGAGCTTCAGCCAGCCGCCATCCGGGGCGACCAGGGCCATACCGGAACCGGCCTGCTCGAAGACTTCCTGAAATTTGCGCTCGGCAGCCTTGATCTGCCTATCCGAGACGCGCAACTGGCTGCGTGACAGTAAGGCCGCCTCGCGTAGTTGGAATTCTCGACTGACGATCTGCGCCAGATCTTCAAGAATCTGCGCGTGCTCGACACTCAGAGTGCGCGGGCGCGAATCGATGGCGCACAGGGTGCCCATGGCATAGCCGTCGTTGGTACGCAGGGGGGCGCCGGCATAGAAGCGAATCTGCGGCTCGCCGGTCACCAGCAGGTTATCGGAGAAGCGTTCATCACGGGTGGCGTCTTCGACCACCATGGTTTCGCTGCAACGGATCGCGTGGTCGCAAAAGGCAAGCTCGCGCGGCGTTTCGCGCACGCTCAGTCCGACGGCGGATTTGAACCACTGGCGATCGGTATCGATCAGGGAAACAAGGGCTATGGGCACGTCCAGGGTCTGAGCCAGCAAACGGGTGATACGGTCGAAGACCGGTTCGGGATCGGTGTCGAGCAGATTGAGTGCGTGCAATAGCCTGATACGTGTGGACTCCGCCGTGTTCGCTGGGGGTGCAAGCATGAAATTGTCCCTTTGGCCGAAGGCTGACTGGCAAAAGTACGCGATCTCAATCGTTCTGCGGGCAAGGGCCCAGGCGGATCGACACTGTACGTACGACATGGCGCGCGATGACGCCGACAAGCCCTGAAAATAATAGACCTTTTGTCACGAAATGTAGCCGGTGAAGCGGTATTCGCCAGTGTGACCTGTCAGTCGGTACGTGAGCACAGAGACAAAAATCTTCTAGGTAAAATTGTTTTGAAACGTTACGTTATCAACGTTCGACAGCAAGGATGCCGCTCAAGACAGCAGTCATCAGGGTTACAAGCATCCTTCATGCCGTTCTGATTATCCTGACTTAAACCATAAGAAGAGATCGACTCATGAAGTTCGAGCCCCTTGCCCGCTCGTTGATCGCGACGGCACTTATCCTTGCCTATTCCTCCTCTCAAGCGGCCTCCGTAGCCCCGGTTGCCGGTGAAAACGGCATGGTGGTCACCGCTCAGCATCTGGCCACCCATGTCGGTGTCGATGTGCTCAAGTCCGGTGGTAATGCCGTCGACGCCGCTGTAGCAGTGGGGTATGCCCTGGCCGTGGTCTATCCGGCAGCGGGCAACCTCGGTGGCGGTGGTTTCATGACCATCCAGCTGGCTGACGGACGCAAGACATTCCTCGACTTTCGCGAAAAGGCCCCGCTGGCTGCGACCGCCAATATGTACTTGGACAAGGACGGCAACGTGGTGCCGAACCTGAGTGCCAAGGGCCACCTGGCCGTGGGCGTGCCGGGTACGGTGTCGGGCATGGAAATGGCGCTGAGCAAGTACGGCACGAAAAAACGCGCCGAGGTCATAGCCCCGGCCATCCAACTGGCCGAAAAGGGTTTTGCTCTGGAGCAGGGTGACGTCGACCTGCTGTCCACCGCCACTGAAGAGTTCCGCAAGGACAGCAAGGATTCCGGCGCGATTTTCCTGAACAAGGGCGAGCCGATGCAGGTCGGGCAGAAACTGGTGCAGAAAGACCTGGCCAAGACCCTGCGGGAAATTTCCGCGAAAGGCAGTGACGGTTTCTACAAGGGCTGGGTAGCCAAGGCCATTGTCGACTCCAGTCAGGCCGGTAAGGGCATCATTACCCAAGCCGATCTGGACCACTACAAGACCCGTGAACTGGCGCCTATCGAATGCGATTATCGCGGCTACCATGTGGTTTCGGCACCACCACCGAGCTCTGGCGGAGTAATCATTTGCGAAATCATGAACATCCTCGAAGGCTATCCGATGCCGGACCTGGGCTTCCGTTCGGCCCAGGGCACGCACTACCAGATCGAGGCCATGCGCCACGCCTATGTCGACCGCAACAGTTACCTGGGGGACCCGGACTTCGTCAAAAACCCCGTCAGCCATCTGCTGGACAAGGACTACGCAGAGAAACTGCGCGCCGCGATCGATCCGCAGAAAGCCGGGATTTCCAGCGAAATCAAGCCGGGCGTTTCGCCCCATGAAGGCAATAACACCACTCATTACTCCATCGTCGACAAGTGGGGCAACGCGGTATCGGTGACCTACACCCTAAACGACTGGTTCGGTGCCGGGGTCATGGCCAGCAAGACCGGGGTGATCCTCAATGACGAAATGGACGACTTCACCGTCAAGGTCGGTGTGCCGAATATGTACGGCCTGGTCCAGGGTGAAGCCAATGCCATCGCGCCGGGCAAGACGCCACTGTCGTCCATGAGCCCGACCATCGTGACCAAGGATGGCAAGGCCGTGATGGTCGTCGGCACGCCGGGCGGCAGCCGTATCATTACCGCGACTCTGCTGACCATGCTTAACGTGATCGACTATGGCATGACCATCCAGGAGGCCGTCGATGCGCCGCGCTTCCACCAGCAATGGATGCCGGACTCGACCAACCTGGAACCGTATGCCCTCAGCCCGGACACCAAAAAGCTTATGGAGAGCTGGGGCCACAAGTTCGCCGGGGCACAACCTGCCAACCATCTGGCGGCGATTCTGGTCGGCGCACCGTCCCTGGGTGGCAAGCCGGTGGGTAACAACCGCTTCTATGGCGCCAACGATCCACGGCGCAATACCGGGCTTTCGTTGGGGTATTGATCGGTAAGCCGCAGGCGCGGCTTTATCAATCACAGCAATTCAAGTTGGAATGATTTGTGGGAGCAAGCTTGCTTGCGAAAGGGCCAGTACATTCGATACGTTTTTATCGTCTGGCAGACTGTCTTCGCGGGCAAGCCCGCTCACACACGTTGCGCCCATATCGGAATCGCCTACTGTTTCGCCGCACGCCAGGCGCTGACAATTGCCAGCCCTGGCGCGACGCTGAACAGTGCGAACAACCAGAAGGCCGCATTCGCCGTGCATTCGATACCCCCCGGCGTATTCAAACCGCCCAGATTGACGATCATCCCGGCCAGGGCAGAGCCCAGGGCCGTGGTGAACAACTGCACCGTGGTGATGGACGAGGCGGCAGTGTCCTGATCATGCTCCGAGGCCACTACAAGAATCCGCGTCAGTAGATGCGGCCAGCCCAGGCCGATGCCAAAGCCCACCAAAAACTGCCCTGACCCCACCGCCGCCAGTATTGCCCAGGCGCCCTGGCCGTGCAGTGGTACGCTGAACAGCAGCATCAGCATGCCGATCAACACCAGTATCGGGCCGTTGATAATGGCCAGGCGAATGCCTCGACCCTGCCATCCTGAACTCATGATTTCCGCGACCGTCCAGCCCGCCGCCATCAATGCCGCCAGATAGCCGGACAGCAGCGGCGTCTGACCGTGCAGGTGTTGCAGGAAATAGGGAATGAAGGTTTCGCTGGTCATGCCGATGACCAGCAGGCCGACGCAGGTATACAAGGGAAACAACGCCGAATCGGGACGCAGTGCACCTTTTGGCAGCAGGCGCGAAGGGCGCGTGCGCTCCAGATGTACCAGCCAGGCGATCAGCACGGCCGCGACCAAAATGCCGGTGATATTCCAGGTGCTGTCATCGGCCAGACTGCCGGCGCTGACCGCCATTACCGAGGCTGCCAACAAGACCAACTGCGGTAACGGCAGCGCGCTCGGCGCTTTCTCGCTGCGGGGACGGGAGGGCAGGATCATCCAGACGAACAGCAGATAAATCAGCGTCAGCGGCACCAATATCCCAAACGCAGCGCGCCATGCATTGAGTTCGGCGAAGATCCCGCCGATGGCCGGGCCTAGCAGGGTGGCCACCCCCCACATGGCAGAGACCAGGGCCATCGCTCTGGGCCAGAGCTTTTCGTCGAAGACGGCCTGGATCATCGAGTAACCCAGGGCAAACAGAAAGCCGCCGCCGAAGCCTTGCAAGGTCCGGCCGGCCAACATGCTGGGCATGTTCGGCGCCAGTGCACAGATCAGGCTGCCGCTGGCGAACAGCAGCGCTGCCAGGCAATAGGCATTTTTTGCACCGTGGCGGCTGAGCACCTTGCCGCTCAGGGCCGCACCGAGGATCGAGGCGACGACGAACAAGGTGGTGTTCCAGGCATACAGGCCCAGCCCGCCGATCTCTCCGACCACTGAGGGCAATACCGTAGTGGCGATATAGATGTTGATTGCATGCAATGCCACGCCCCCGGACAGAGCAATGGAGCAGGCCGCATTGCGCCCGGACAATAAATCTCCCCAACTGGCTTGTGCGTGTACGGTGGACATGACGCCTCCTTGAGTGCATGAGCCCCGCGCAATTGCTATCCCGTGCGCGATGCTTTATCTTTTTAACAAGCAATTTCTTTTTTTATTTAGGCTGGGCGGGCTGATATTTGTCAAGTAATCACTTGTTAAATCCGGAGGAGGCGCAATCCACCGCCGATCGGTTGCTGCACCTGCTCAAGATGCGCGGGCCGCAACAGGCGGTGGATGCCGGGGGCGTGTTGGGCATGACCGCCGAGGCGGCGCGCCAGCAACTGGTCAAGCTGGTGTCGGCGGGGCTGGTCGAATCGTTTTCCCAGACGCGAGGGGTCGGTCGCCCGGCGCAGCTCTGGCAACTGACCGCCAAGGGGCATGGGCGCTTTCCCGATGGTCACGGCGGCCTCACCGTGCAGCTGCTTGATGCCGTGCGCGAGACCTTTGGCGAACAGGCCATTGACCGCTTGATCAGTGTGCGTGAAGAGCAGAGTCGCGATGCCTATCGCCGGGAACTGGCCAAGGCGTCTGACTTGCCAGGGCGGGTCGAGTTGTTGGCGCAGATTCGCAGTCGGGAAGGCTATATGGCGGACTTCAGCGCCCTGGGTGACGGTTCGTTCCTGCTGGTGGAAAATCACTGTCCGATCTGCGCGGCGGCGACCACCTGCCAGGGTTTTTGTCGTTCGGAACTACAGACCTTCGAACAGGTGCTGGAGGCGCGGGTGGAGCGCACCGAGCACTTGCTGCAGGGCGCGCGGCGGTGTGCGTATCTGATTACGCCTTTGTAATTTGTAAACCCGTAAGAGAATTGTCTGTGGGACCGGCTTTAGCCGGGAATACGCCTTCCCGGCTAAAGCCGGTCCCACATTTGTTCGCTAATCCTGAGGGACGCCATTCAGCGGGGCCTACGCGGCCGCGAAATCACTGACTCGATATTCTTGCGTCCTATCAGCTTGGGCTGCGCCGGTTCCGGTTCGCCCAGCCATTTGTACATCACCAGGCAATCCACCAGCCCCAATTGGGCATGTCGATAGGCCCGTGGCAGGCGGCCGACGATCTCGAAACCGAGTTTCTGCCACAGGGCGACCGCCACTTCATTGCTCGCCACCACCGAATTGAACTGCATCGCCAGGAAACCGCTGTCTCGCGCCAGTTGCTGGGAGTGTTCACACATCAGCCGTGCCACGCCCTGGCCTCGAGCCGCCTCGCTGACCATATAGCCGCAGTTGCTGACATGGCTGCCCGGCCCTGCGGCGTTGGCCTTGAGGTAATAGCTGCCAAGCAATCGGCCTTGTTCATCTTCGGCCACCCAAGTGTGCAACGGCAGATCCATCCATAGCTGGCGAGCCTGTTCCTGATTCAGTTGCGGATCGTAGGCGTAGGTCTGCTGTGCGCTGGCCACGGCATGAAAGGTCGGCCAGAAGCGCTCGAAATCATCGAAGGTCATGGGGCGGATCTGAATCATGGCGGTCCTTGGGCGGTGGATATGCGGTGGGCCGCAGTCTATCCAATGGAAGGTGTAAAGCGGTAACAAATAACCTGTTGAATGCCCTGCGGGCTGTGCCCGAAGGGGGCACGAGGCGCCGTTATAAAAGGCTTTCAGCGTCTCAGGGACGACTCCGTGCTGTCGAGGACGCGACGCCGCAGCACAGGGATTCAATGCGCGCTTGGGAGCGGTATGAGACTTGCTAGCAGCAAGTGGGCAACACCACATTTATCGAAGTCGGGTGCATTCTGATGACTATACGAAACAAACTGATTGCGGCATTTATCGCAATAACCATCATCCCGATTCTGATCATCACTCTCTTCGTTTCCAGGATGGTGATGGAGCGTGAACAGGCCTACTTCGACGAAAGCAGCGGCAAGCAGATGGCCGAGGTCGACAACGGCTTCAATGTCTTCTTGAGCGGTGTCGCCGAGAATGCCATGGCGATGTCGGAAAGTGCATTGCTCAAAAGCGTGGACGGCACCATGCCCAACTACATGAGCATCGGCCAGGCCTCCCAGTTGCAGGAACCCACCACCGGCAAGGCCGGTGAGGTCTATGCCAACTTCACTCAGGTCGGCAAGGCGCATCCGGCCTATGCCTACGTCTATATGGGTAGCAGCCAGGGCGGCTACCTGCAATATCCGGCCAGCACCATCAAGGCCAACTACGACCCGCGCACCCGCGGCTGGTTTACCACGGGCATGTCCGGCAATGGCAAACCGGTGCGTACGGCGGCATATTTCTTCCCGGAAGATGACGCCACCATCATCTCCACCGTACAGCGTTTCACCGATGCTACCGGCGGTTATGGCGTGATTGGCCTGGACGTGTCGCTCAAGCAACTGACCGAATCGGTCAAGCGCGTGCACTTCGGCCAGAGCGGTTACCTGATGCTGGTCGAAGACACCGGCAACGTATTGGCTGACCCCAGCGACCCAGCGCATAACTTCAAGATGCTCGACAGTCTTGGCGACGGCTACAAGCAACTGGCCGGGCTGACTTCGGGCCGCACTGAAGTGACGCTCAACGGCAAGCAATACACCGCCAACGTCTATCACTCCGAGCGCCTGGGCTGGAAATACATCGGCCTGATCGAGTCTTCCGAAGTCGCCGCCAAGGCCAAGAGCATCGCCCTGATGATCATGGGCATGGGCATCGTGCTGATTCTGGTCTTCGTGGCCCTGGGCTGGACCCTGGCCAATAAGCTGATCGCACCGATCAATCAGACTTCCCGCAGCCTGAAAGACATCGCCAGCGGCGAGGGCGACCTGACCCGGCGCCTGGACACCAGTGGCAAGGATGAAACCGCTGTGCTGGCCGAAGGTTTCAACGCCTTCATGGCGCGAATCCAGATGCTGATCCGCGATATTCGCTCCTCCAGCCAGAGTGTCGAACAAAGCGCCGGCAGCATCGGCCAGCAGGCCACGACGCTGGATAACGCTGCGCAGCGTCAGGCCCAGGCAGTGGACATGCTGTCCACCGCTTTCCACGAAATGGTCGCCACCGCCAACGAAGTTGCGCAGAACTGCAGCAATGCGGCCGCTGCGGCGAAGGAGGGCGAGGATCAGGCCGGTGTCGGGCAGAAAGTCATTGCCTTGATGATCAAGCAGGTCGAGCAACTGGGGCAGCGCATCCAGACGGCTTCCGGCTCCATCGAGGGCCTGGCCAAGGACACCCACGCCATCAACGACATCCTCGGCACCATCAAGGGCATTGCCGAACAGACCAACCTGCTGGCGCTCAACGCTGCCATCGAAGCCGCTCGGGCCGGGGATCAGGGCCGTGGCTTTGCGGTGGTTGCCGACGAAGTGCGGGCCCTGGCCAAGCGCACCAGTGACTCCACCGAGCAGATCAACTCGTTGTTGACCCAACTGGTGGACAGCACCCGCAGCGTGACCCAGGAAATGCAGGAAAGCCTGGTGCAGTCCAATGCCTCCGTGGCCTACACCGCCCAGGTGGAAGCGGCGTTTGCCGGGGTGCACAGCGCGGTGACGGTGATCAAGGACATGAACATGCAGATCGCCACTGCCGCCGAAGAGCAGCACCAGGTGGCTGAGGACATCAACCGCCATATCGTCGGTATCAGCAGTGATGCCGGCAAGGTAGCCGAGGTGGTGGGGGCGACCAAGACCGTTTCGCACTCGCTGGTAACGGTGTCCGAGGAACTCAGCGGGTTTGTCGGGCGGTTCAAGATCTGAGGCAGCAGGGCCGGTCGCCGGACCGGCACCGATATTGATCGATATCCGGCCCTGACATCGAACACACGGCCGGGTCTGACATCGACTGTAGGACCGGCTTTAGCCGGGAGAGCGTCATAACATCCGGCAGAGTTGTATCGGACGTATTGGCACCTCCCGGCTAAAGCCGGTCCTACGGCCACACCTACAGCGTTTCGTACGCCAACAACCTCTCTACCGTAGCCACCAAATCCTCCACCAGTACCGGCTTTTGCAGCAACGGTGCCGTGGCGCCGATCTTGTCGCGTACTGAGTCCAGGTCGGCATCGCCGGTCATGAATACGATCGGCAAGCCAGGCATGACCTCATGGAGCATGCGCGCCAGGTCCGCACCGCTGAAGCCTTGCATGGCGTAGTCGGTCACCACCAGATCCGGGACACACTGCTCAATGACCTGCATGGCGGCGCTGCTGGTACTGGCCGTGGAGACATCGTAGCCACTGTCAGCCAGCAGCTCGCCCAGGCTGTTGCGAATCAACAGATCGTCGTCCACCAGCAGGATATGCGCGTGGGCCTTGATATTGGCTGGTTGGGCGGGATCGGATTCGGCGCTGATCAGGGTCGGCTCGTCGTCGACTACCTTGAGCAGCAGTTGCAGCGTCGTGCCTTTGCCCGGCTCGCTGTGTACCCGCGCGATACCCCCGGCCTTGAGGGCAAAGCCATAGACCTGCGCCAGGCCCAGGCCGGTGCCTTTGCCATCCTTTTTGGTTGTGAAAAAGGGCTCGAAGACCCGCGCCGCCACTTCTGCGTTCATGCCTGGGCCGCTGTCACTGACGGACAGCTCCAGATAGCGGCCGTCCGGCAGCTCCGCGTCGCCCCTGAGATTCAGGGCGTGCGTGGATACGCGGATCTGGCCGACATTACCCATGGCGTCGCGGGCGTTGATCAGCAGGTTGAGCATCGCCGCTTCCAGTTGCGTGGCGTCACACAGCACCTTGAGCGGAATCGGGTATAACACGAAGTCCAGCTGCACCTCGGGGCCGAGCACGCGGCAGAGCAGGTCGCGCATGCCGTCGATGCGCGTGCCGATGTCCAGTACTTGCGGGGCGGGCGCTGCGTCGCGGGAGAACGCCAGCAGATGGCCAATCAGGCTGGCACCTTTTGCCACCGCCTGCAGGCCCATGGCCGCCCAGCGCAGAACGTCGTCCGGCTGGCGGGATTTGCGTTCGATCAACTGGAAACTGACGCTGATCGATTGCAGCAGGTTGTTGAAGTCGTGGGCGATGCCGCTGGTCAATTGGCCGACCGAGGCCACGCGCTGTTTTTGCCGCAAGGGTGCATTCTGGTGCTCGCCATCGGCCAGGGCTTCGATGATCTGGCGGCTGAGCACGCGGGTCTGTTCAGCCTGTTGCTCGTTGAGCAGGCGCAGTTGCACCAGCGCCGCCGTTTGCCGGGCCAATGCCTGCAATGCTTTGTACTGCACGTCGGACAGGGTGCGCGGCACGGTATCGATGACGCAGACGGTGCCCAGGGCATGACCGCCCTCGGTGATGATCGGCGCACCGGCATAGAAGCGGATAAACGGCGGCCCCAGCACCAGCGGGCTTTCCTCAAAGCGTGGGTCCTGGGTGGCGTCTTCGACGATCAGCAGGCTGTCTGGTTCGAGGATGGCATGGGCGCAGAACGCCAGATCGCGATGGGTTTCGGCGACATCCAGGCCGATGCAGGCCTTGAACCACTGGCGTTCGCGGTCGACCAGCGAGACCAGGGCAATCGGCACCTCGCACAGGGCGGTGGCCAGTTGCACGATATCGTCGAAAGCCTGCTCATGCGCGCTGTCGAGAATCTCGAAATGTTCGAGGGCATCAATGCGACGGGCTTCGTCCAAGGGAAACGGCGCTGGGCGATGAGGCATGAAAAGACCCTGATTACATGAATAGATAAACGCTATAGCGCCAGGGCGGTCTAGAGCGATGATTTCATTACGATATCACTGTCAGGCTGCTGTCTTGCAATACCGCGATGCCCGTCAATGCGCGTTAACTGACGCGCGGTGACCGTAATCGTTCCTAGAGCCTGTTGACGAGGGCTGTACGGCGATGCACTTGATCTCCACCAACAGGCCCGGATGGGCCAGTTCGCTGACGCCGATCGAGGTCCAGGCACACAGCCCTCTGGGGAACAGGCGGTTCTTGACCTCGCGAAACACCACCATGTGCTGGCTCATGGCTACATGGTAGGTGGTCATCTCCACCACATCCTCGAAGGTGCAGCCTGCAGCGGCCAGCACTTCACGCAGATTTTCCCAGCAGGCGACGAATTGCGCCTCGGGTTCGGCGATCACTTCCAGCGCCGCTGTACGCCCGACCTGGCCGGCGCAGTAGATCGTCTTGCCGATCCTGACCGCAGGCGCGTAACCGGCGCGTTCGACGATGGGTTGCATGGATGGCGGGACGATGATTTCACGCTCTGACATGGGGCGGCCTCAGCAAAACCGGGAAGAAAAGGGCGCGCAGCATAGCCGGTTACGCGATATGCGGCAGCGCGGTCAATGAACCTGAAACGATTTGTATGGTCTGTCAGTGTGCGGATTGATCGGGTGGCGTGCCGACCCGGTCAGCCGTCAGGGAGGATTTTCAGCGTACTTCCCTGCACAAACAGCCAGCTAGTGAAGGTGGCTCTATCGTCAATCGGCCCGGGTTTCGGCGCCTTGTGTACTTTTTATTGAAGATCACCATGCCTATGTCTCGTCACCGTTCTCGACTTTTTTCCCGTATTTCCAGCCAATCGTGGCGCGTGCTTGGCATCTGCCTGCTGACCACCTTCGGCGCCAGTGCAGCCCAGGCCGCCACTAACGAACGTTGGGTCAGTGACACCCTCAGCACATACGTACGCAGCGGACCGACCGATGGCTATCGCATCGTCGGCACCCTCAAGTCCGGGCAGAAGGTTGATCTGATAAGCACCCAGGGCGATTACAGCCAGGTTCGCGGCGAAGGCGGCGGCACCGTGTGGATTCCCAACGCAGACCTGCAGGACGTCCCCGGCCAGGCCGAGCGCCTGCCGCAACTGACCCAGAAAGTCGCTGACCTGACCGGCCAGCTCGACAATATCGATAGCACCTGGAAGACCCGGGTGCAGGGCATGCAGGAAACCATGGACTCGCGCAAAGCCATGATCGATGACCTGGAGAATCGCACCAAGGCCCTCAATGATCAATTGAGTGCCGCCCAGTCGGAACTGCGCTCCACCCAGGCCAAACTGGGGGACGAGAACAACCAGGTGTTGATGCGCTATATGGTCTACGGTGGCTCGATCGCCGGTGGGGGGCTGTTGCTGGGGCTGATCCTTCCGGCGCTGACCCGTGGGCGCAAGCGCAAGGATGGTTGGGCCTGAGTTCGCAATAGCTGCATTATCGGTGGTGGGACCGGCTTTAGCCGGGAAGGGGCTGGTACAGCCGACGCATTTCTTTGATCATAAATGACGCCTTCCCGGCTGAAGCCGGTCCCACCTATATCATTTCAAGTCAGGCCACTGCATTCTTTGGTTGGGACCGAGGCGTCAGGCCTGCAACCCTTGGCTGGCCTGCCGGGCATGATGAGGGCGGTGTTCTGCTTCCTGCTCCAGCAGATGATGGGCGAGGATGTCGTTGAGAAAGCGGAACTGGTCGTTCAGGCCGATCACCGCATTGTTGAAATGCAGCGAGGCCGAGGACATCAGGAAGTCATCGAAGCGGTCGTCCACCACCAAGGCTGACTTGCGGTTATAGACGACGTGCTGGGAATAGTAGTTTCTGCCGAAGCTGGGGAACGAGACGTGCAAAGAGAGGGTTTGAGGCATATCGAATACTCCGGGCCAGTCATTCAAACAGTTTGATAAGGCTTACGCGCGCTGTGGGCCGTGGTCGTGCTCATCTTCATGGGCGTTGTCGGCGTTGCTCAGCGGGCTGAACAGAATCAGGGAAAACACGTAACCGGTCAGGGCTGTCAGTGTCAGGCAAGTCAGTAGATGTACCAGCATGGTCAGGCTCCTCGATTACGTGTGATGTTGGAATAGATAGTACGCTCACGAACTTTCGGCGGAAGGGCGCTCCTGCCGATGTTAAGTATCGACAGGATCGATGGGGCGAAGTTGCACGCAATTGCCTGTATCAGAATGTCGTTTGGCTGGCGTTCAGCAAGTTCACAAAGGGCCCGTTCAGGGTCTGATTATGGTGTTCGATAATCGCCCGGGCCGAGAGCGTCGGGGTGTCCATGCAGGTGTGGGCATCCGCCACCAGCACTGCCTGGAAACCCAGGTCCCGGGCCTGCCGGCAGGTGCTGTCGACGCAGTACTGGGTTTTCATCCCGCAAATCACCACTTCAGTGACTGCCGCCTCGACAAGCCGCTCGGCAAGCCCGGTACCCTGAAAGCAACTGGGGCGGCTCTTGTCGATAAAGATATCCACCCTGGCATCGATCTCCAGGCCTGGCACCAGTTGCCAGAACGGGCTGCCTGCGGCAATTGGCGAGCCGTCGGAGCCGGTATGGCGTACCAGAATCACCGGGCAGCCCGCCTGCCGCGCGTTACGGGCCAGGGTATTGATGTTGGCGAGGATGCGCTCACCTTCGAAAGGCTGCTCGGCGCCGTGGAACAGGCCGACCTGCATATCGATGACCAGCAGGGCGCGGCGGGGGGCGGATACGGACATGTGGATCTCCTTTTCATGAACCAGTCCGGACGGCGCACAAAAAAAAGGCCCCGTCCATTGCTGGCGGGGCCTTGGGTAATACGTTTGTTCAGCTCACGTACACACCGGCGGCCCGCCAGGGGCGGTCGTGGTGGTAGTGGTCGAGGTAAACTGAATGAAAGTCATGGACCGATCATGCCCGCAGCCAAAAGACTGCGTCAAATGAAAATCGACCCGGTTATAAAGTTAGACCGCATCGTTCTAAGGGCTATTGAGGAAAGTCGTTATGCTGCTGCGCGTTTTTCCATGCAATAGCAGCATTAGATAAGGCATCACGATGGATTTCGGTAGTACAGGTCTGGTGGTCGCGGGTTTGCTCGTGGGCTTTATCGTTGGCATGACCGGTGTCGGTGGCGGTTCATTGATGACGCCCATCCTGCTCTGGTTCGGCATCAATCCGGCGACGGCGGTCGGTACTGACCTGCTGTATGCCGCCATTACCAAATCCGGCGGCGTGCTGGTGCACCGCAAGAACGACAATATTGACTGGGGCATTACCGGTTGGCTGACGATGGGCAGCGTGCCTGGCGTAGCTCTGACCCTGTGGTTCCTCAGCGAGCTGCAAACCTCGCCGACGGCCCTGAACAGCGTGATCAAACAGGCCCTGGGCGTGGTCCTGCTGCTCACAGCTCTGGCAATTTTCTTCAAGAAACGCCTGCTGGCCTTCGCCCACAAGCGCGCTGGCGGCAACTACCAGCCCGGCGGGCGACGCCTCAATGTGATGACCGTTGTCACCGGCCTGATCCTCGGCATCATGGTCGCGCTGACGTCCATTGGCGCAGGCGCTTTGGGCACCGTGGCGCTGTTTATCCTCTATCCGCTGCTACCGACACGCCGCTTGGTCGGCACCGAAATCGCCCACGCCGTGCCCCTGACTCTGGTCGCCGGCCTGGGCCATGCGAGCATGGGCAATATGGACTGGTCGGTACTGGGCTTCCTGCTCATGGGTTCGCTGCCGGGTATCTATGTGGGCAGCCAGTTGAGCGGGCGTATCTCGGACGAGGTGCTACGGCCTTGCCTGGCGACGATGCTGATTTTGATTGGCTACAAACTGGTGTTCTGAAGATACTCGTAGTCGGTCCTACAGGCCGTGTGCACGCTCCATGATTTTGGCGCGCCCGTCTCGAAACAGTGCCCTGGCTTAGTACATTCCCCCCGTTTGATTGCCTCTGCAAAAACACTGCGCTGTCATTCAACCGGCGCGTGCAGCTCCTCAAGCAGCGCCTGGGCGAAGGTTTCCGATGAGATCAGGTCCAGGGCGCTGCGCAGCTTGACGGTCTCTTCGATACCGAAGGCCTTCTCGAAAATCGACGATACCCTCTCGGAAATCTGCTGGGCCTCTCGGTATTTCGCCCAGCCGTTTTCGGTCAGCAGCACCCGCCGACTGCGCCGATCCAGCTCGTCCACCAGCACATCGACCAGACCATCGCGCACCAGGGGTTTGAGGCTGTGGCTCAGGGCAGACAGGTCCATGACCAAGGCATCGGCCAGATCACGCATCTTCGGCTCGTTGCCCCTGGCGATATGGGACATCAGCGAATACTGGGTGGCCTTCAGGCCGGTGCCGGTAAACGCTTCGTCATAAATTTGCCCCAGCCGCCGTGATGCCCGGCGTACCGAGCCATTTGCGCAGCTGCTGGCCATGCTCTGGGCGGGGCAGGAGTCAGACAGTTTCAAAAGTATTGGCTCTCCTATCAATCGACATGCAGACATATGAATTGATGCGTTTTTCCGTAGGAGCGGCTTTAGCCGCGAGGGCGTTCTCCCGGCTAAGCCGGTCCTGCAGGTTTACTGCGCGATCCAGCAACACAACAGGATTAAGCCACGATTATGCACGCGAGCCGGTCTCTAACAAGCGGTTTCTGTCCTTGCGGTCAGGTAGAAGTAACCTGAAACAAATTACTTGCGTATGCCATCAATATCATTATTGTGGCATATGCCACTTTTTCCTGGCGGCTCATTCCCTCTGCTTGGATCACCTCTATGCTCGGCCTTGTGCGTGTCGCATTGCGACGACCCTATACGTTCGTTGTTCTGGCAATTCTCATTCTGATCATCGGCCCGCTGGCGGCCTGGCGTACGCCGACCGATATCTTTCCCGAGATCAAGATCCCGGTGATAGCGGTGATCTGGCAGTACACCGGCCTGCCGCCGGACCAGATGGCGGGGCGCATCACGTCGCCTTTCGAGCGCGTGCTGACTACAACTGTCAACGATATCCGCCATATCGAAGCGCAATCGCTTAATGGTTACGGCATCGTCAAGGTGTTCTTCCAGCCGGGGGTCAATATCAGTACCGCCAACGCGCAACTGACCTCCGTGTCCCAGGCCATCCTGCGTAACCTGCCACCGGGCACCGTGCCGCCGCTGATCCTCAACTACAGCGCCTCCACCGTACCCATCGTGCAGCTGGCGCTGTCCGGCAACGGCCTCAGCGAACAGAAACTCGGCGATATCGGCCTCAATACCGTGCGCCTGATGCTCACCACCGTGGCCGGCGCCTCCCTGCCGTATCCGTTCGGCGGCAAGACCCGGCAGGTGCAGATCGATCTGGACTCGGCCGCTATGCAGGCCCGTGGCCTGTCTGCCCAGGACGTTGCCAATGCCCTGGCAACCCAGAACCAGATCACCCCGGTGGGCACCGAGAAGATCGGCAGCGCCGAATATGTCCTGCAACTGAACAACTCGCCAACGGCTTTCAAGGACCTCGAAGACCTGCCGATCAAGACCGCCAATGGCACCACGGTGCTGATTCGTGACGTCGGCACGGTAAAGGACGGCAGCCCGCCGCAGACCAATATCGTCCACGTCAACGGCAACCGTTCGGTGCTGATTCCGGTGCTCAAGACCGGCTCGGCCTCGACCCTGGGCGTCATCGCCGGGATCAAGGACAAGCTCGCTGACTCCAAGGGCCTGCTGCCCGATAACCTGAAGATCGACCTGATCGGCGACCAGTCGCTGTTCGTGCGCTCGGCCATCAGCGGCGTGGCCAGGGAAGGGCTGATCGCGGCCGCGTTGACCAGTCTGATGATCCTGCTGTTCCTCGGTAGCTGGCGTTCGACGGTGATCATTGCCGTGTCGATTCCTCTGGCAATCCTGTCGTCCATCACCGCGCTGTCGGCACTTGGCGAAACCCTGAATATCATGACCCTGGGCGGGTTGGCCCTGGCCGTGGGGATCCTGGTCGACGACGCCACGGTGACCATTGAGAACATCAATTGGCACCTGGAACAGGGCAAGCCGGTGGAGACGGCGATCCTCGACGGCGCGGTGCAGATCGTCACCCCGGCCTTTGTCTCGTTGTTGTGTATCTGCATCGTTTTCGTGCCGATGTTTTTCCTCGAAGGCGTGGCGCGCTTCCTCTTCGTACCCATGGCCGAAGCGGTGATCTTCGCTATGATCGCCTCGTTCATCCTGTCGCGTACCCTGGTGCCGACCATGGCCAACTTCCTGCTCAAGCCCCATGTGCTGCATGGCGAAGGTGAGGGCAAGGCGCTCAGTCGCAACCCGCTGGTGAATTTCCAGCGCGGTTTCGAGGCGCGTTTCGAGCGGGTTCGCGGCGGCTATCACGACCTGCTGGACAGCGCCCTGCGCCATCGCAAAGTGGTCATGCTCAGCATCTTTGCCTTTGTCATCGCCTCGTTTGCGCTGGTGCCGTTTCTCGGGCGCAATTTCTTCCCTGCGGTGGATTCCGGGCAGATTCTCATGCACGTTCGCGGGCCGGTCGGTATGCGTGTGGAGAACACCGCGCAACTGGTTTTCGATATCGAGAACAGCGTGCGCAAGATCATCGATCCCGCTGACCTGAACACCGTGGTCGATAACATTGGCCTGTCCATCAGCGGTATCAACACCGCCTATAACAACACCGGCACGGTGGGTTCCCAGGACAGCGATATCCAGATCAGTCTCAAGGAAGACCATCAACCCAGCGCCGACTACGTGCGTCAGTTGCGCGAGCAACTGCCCCGGGAATTTCCCAATGCGGTCTTCTCGTTCCCGCCGCCGGATATCGTCGGGCAGATCCTTAACTTCGGCTCGTCGGCGCCCATCGACCTGCAGATCACCGGCAACAACCTGCCTGCCAACTTCGCTTACGCCAGCACCTTGCTGCGCGAGATCCGCCGGGTGCCGGGCGTGGCCGATGCGCGGCTGCAACAGTCCCAGCAATTGCCGACCTTCAAGATCAATGTCGACCGCACCCGTGCGCAATTGGTGGGCATCAGCGAGCGGGATATCACCAATAGCCTGGTGGTCAACCTGGCGGGGTCGAGCCAGGTGGCGCCGACGTTCTGGCTCAATACGGCCAATGGCGTGTCCTATCCCATCGTCCTGCAAACGCCGCAGTACAGCCTCGATACCCTTGCGGCGCTGCATAACCTGCCGCTGACTGCGGTAGGTCAGGGTAATAACGGGCAGATCCTCGGTGGTCTGGCGACGGTGGAACGCAGTCACAGCAACTCGGTGGTGAGTCAGTCCGATATCCAGTCGGTGGTGGAAATCCTGACTTCGACCCAGGGCCGCGACCTGGGCGGGGTGACGGCGGATATCCAGGCAATCATTGCCGCCCACGCCGGTGAAGTGCCCAAGGGTTCCAAGGTGGCGCTGCAAGGCCAGGTGACCACCATGAACAGCGCGTTCAGTGGCCTGTTGTTCGGTTTGCTGGGGGCGGTGGTGCTGATCTACCTGCTGATCGTGGTCAACTTCCAGTCCTGGAGCGACCCGTTCGTGATCATCACGGCGTTGCCTGCCGCGTTGGCCGGGATTGTCTGGATGTTGTTCGTCACCCATACACCCTTGTCGGTGCCAGCTTTGACCGGAGCGATCATGTGCATGGGGGTCGCCACGGCCAACGCCATTTTGGTGGTGAGTTTCTGCCGCGAACGCCTGGCTGAACATGGCGACCCGCTGCGGGCCGCCCTGGAAGCCGGCTTTACCCGCTTCCGTCCGGTGTTGATGACCGCCATTTCCATGATTATCGGCATGGCGCCCATGGCCCTGAGCCTGGGCGAGGGCGGCGAGCAGAATGCGCCCCTGGGCCGTGCGGTGATTGGCGGCCTGAGCTTTGCCACGATCGCCACGCTGTTCCTCGTTCCTATCATTTTCAGTCTGGTCCATGCCCGGCATGGCCGCGTTTCTGTTGCGGCGAACACCGCCCGAGGTTTCTGACATGTCCATTGATACTTTGCCAACTCAACCCGTCCCACATCGGGGCAAAGGCGGCGGGATGCTGGTTCTGCTGCTGGGCGCAGGCGCCGTGGCCGCCATCGTGTTCTACGGCATCAGCGTACGGGCCAGCGAATCTGGCAAGCTGAAGACCTGGACCGACAATCAGGCGCTGCCCAGCGTCATTGTGATCAGCCCCAGCGTCCCGGCACAGGGCGGTGTGCTGAACCTGCCGGGCCGTCTGGAAGCCTGGTCCCGGGCCTCGATCTTCGCCCGGGTGGGCGGCTATCTGAAGTCCTGGAAAGCCGATATCGGCGCCAAAGTTAAAGCCGGTCAGGTGCTGGCGGAAATCGACACCCCCGAGCTTGATCAACAACTGCTTCAGGCCAAGGCCGATCTGGCGACGGCCCAGGCCAACGCGGCGCTGGCCAGCACTACTGCCAAGCGCTGGCAGGCCATGCTTGCTTCCGATTCGGTGTCGAAACAGGACGTCGACGAGCGCGTCGGCAACCTCGCCGCCCGTCAGGCTCAGGTCAATGCCGCCAACGCCAATGTCGAGCGACTGATCGCCACCAAAGGCTTCCAGCGCCTGACTGCACCCTTCGATGGTGTGGTGACGTCGCGTTCCACCGACGTCGGTGCCCTGATCAACGCCGGTAGCGGCGGTGTCGGGCAGGAGCTGTTCGCGGTCTCCGACGTCAGCCGCCTGCGGGTCTATGTGCAGGTGCCGCAAAGTTACGCGCCCCAGGTGCGGGTCGGTACCAAGGCGCACTTGAACGTGCCTGAGTACAAACAGGAGCAGTTCAACGCCACGGTGATTGCCTCGGCGGACTCGGTGACCGCGTCATCCGGGACCACTCTCGTGCAATTGCAAGTGGACAACGCCGCCGGGCGCCTGCTGCCAGGGGCCTATACCAGCGTGCAGTTTGACCTGCCGGTGCAGAGCAACGTCCTGCGCCTGCCCGCCAGTGCTCTGGTCTTCGACGATCATGGCATGCGCGTGGCGACCCTTGATCAGCAAAACCATGTGTTGTTCAAGAGCGTGACCATCGCCCGGGACTTTGGCGATAGCGTAGAGATCGGCAGCGGCCTGCTGGCCTCTGATCGCGTCATCGACACACCGCCTGACGGCCTGATCGACAGCGACAGCGTGCAGTTGGCCAAAGCAGCAACCGAGGCCAAACCCCATGGCTAAATACAGTCTGCTGTTACTGGCGATGCTCGGTCTGGGCGCCTGCTCCATGGCCCCGGAGTATAAGGTGCCGCAAACCCCGGTCGCGGCCGAGTTCCGCACCCAGGGCGCCTGGAGCACCGCCACGCCCAACGACAGCATCAGCCGCGATGGTTGGTGGCGCATCTATCAGGACCCGCAACTGGATGCGCTGCAACAGCAGTTGCTGCTGAATAACCCGACCTTGAGCGCGGCCCTGGCCCATTACAGCCAGGCCCAGGCGCTCGTCACCCAGGTGCGCTCGGGGCTGTTTCCGACCATCAAGGGCATCGGTAATGGCCAGCGTATTCGCCAGTCCGACACCCGGCCATTGCGCTCCAGCACCACGGCAGATGTCTATGACTCCGCCACTTTGGGTTTGCAGATTGACTACGAAGTCGACCTTTGGGGACGGGTACGCGACTCGGTGGCTGCGGGCACAGACGAGGCCCAGGCCTCCCAGGCCGACCTGGCGTCTGCGCGTTTAAGCCTGCAGGCGCAACTCGCTGACAGCTACATTCAACTGCGCGGGCTGGATCAACAGAGCCAGTTGCTCAGCGCCACCACTGAGGCGTTTGCCCGGGCCGTCAGCCTGACCGAAGGATTGCACGGTGGTGGCATTGTCTCCGGTCTGGATGTGGCCCGGGCCAGTACCCAACTGTCTTCGGCCAAGTCGCAGCTCAAGCAGAATCAGGTACAGCGAGCGGTGATGGAACATGCCATTGCCGCACTAGTGGGCGCTTCCGCCTCGCAGTTCAGTTTGCCGGTCAACACCACGGCGATTGCCTTGCCCGGCGTGCCGGTGGGCGTGCCCTCGACCCTGCTGCAACGACGCCCGGATATCGCCGCCGCCGAGCGACGTATTGCCGCCGCCAACAAGCGTATAGGCGTGGCGCGCACCGCCTGGTTTCCGACCATCAGCCTGAGTGCCCAGGGCGGCTATCAGAGTGACGAGTTCGCCAATCTGCTGTCCGCGCCCAATCTGTTCTGGGCCGTCGGACCGGCGCTGGTCACCACCCTGTTTGATGCTGGCGCGCGCCAGGCTCAGGTCGACTCGGCCCGGGCCGCCACCGAAGAGGCCGGGAGCAAATACCGTGCAGTGGTGCTGGGAGCGTTCGAGCAGGTGGAAGACAACCTGACCCTCATCGACGGCCTCGGCAGCGCCCTGCAAGATCAACGCGCAGCGGCCGAAGCGGCACGTTACACGGAAAACCTGTCGCTGGAGCGCTATAAACAAGGCGCGATCGGCTATCTGGATGTGGTGGTGGCGCAGACCGCCTCGTTGCAGGCGCAACGCAGCGTGCTGGATCTGCAGACCCGGCAGTTAAGTGCCAATGTCGGTTTGGTCAAGGCGTTGGGGGGAGGGTGGAGCAGGGCTGAGGAGCTATCAATAAATCGGTGAGGTACGCAGAGGCTTGCTCGCGAAAGTGTCGCTAGAGCCAGAGATGTCGCCTCTAACTGCCTCTTCGCGGGCAAGCCTCGCTCCAACGAAACGGTTTAAATTACTCCAGCGTCCGCCACTGCCGCGGACTCACCCCGAACCAGCGCCGAAACGCCCGGGAAAACGCGCTGGTTTCCGAGTAACCCAACACCAGCGCCAGCTCCGAAACACTCAGGCGCTCCTGACGCAGATGCCATAGTGCAGCCTCGCGACGCACCTCATCGACCAGTTGGCTGAAGCTCACCCCTTGATCGCGCAGGCGTCGTTGCAGGGACCATTCGCTGGTGTTCACCTGCCGGGCAATTTCGTCCAGGGCTGGTTCGCCCAGGCCCAGGCTGTTGTGGATGGCCTGGCGGACGTGTTCGAGCAGGTCGCCGCCGCTGCTGGCACCGAGGCGGCGGATGGCGTCGTTGACCAGCATCAGCAGTACCGGATCGCGGCCCGGCATGCTTTTGCCGGCGATCTCGGCCTTGGGGATCAGGATCGAGTTGGCCGTCTGGGAGAAGTGCACCGGTGCCTGGAACAGGTCGCGGTGGACTTGGCCGTCCTCGGGGCGGTCATGTTCGAAGGTGACCTCGCGCGGCCCCCATTCATTGCCCAGTACATGGCGCAGCAGATTGGTGGCCATGCCCATGGTCAACTCAGCATCCTGACGCCGCTGCACGATGGCGCCGTGGCGAATCTGGTAATGGAAGCGATAGCACTCGCCTTCATCGAGCAACTGGATCGCGGTGCTGTGCTGATGGAAGGGGAAGGCCTGGGCGAAATTGACCAGGGCGTCTTCGAGGGTTTCCGAGCACAGGCCGACATAGCCCAGCAGGCCCAGGGCCTGAGGCTGGAACTGCTGGCCGTAATGCAGGCCGAAGTTGTCGCAACCGGTCTGCCGGGCTGACTCCTCAAGTACTTCGCAATAGTTGGACAGGCACAGGCTCAGTGTCGGATGCAGCAGCTGTTCCTGTTGAATGCCGGCGCGGCCAAAGATCCGGTCCAGATCGCCGCCGAAGTCGGTAATGAACGCGCCCAGGCCGTTTGCCGCCGCCGACAGGACACCCTGATTGCTGGCAGGCTGTGTGCTCAGGGGCGGGGACGGGAAGATCGCGTGGGACATGGGGACAGTAGCCAAAGGAGAAACATGAAAAGTTTTCAAGCAAAACCTGTTCCGCTTTCATGTTGGCGCCTGCCAGAGCCATCGTTGGCACGCTTTGAAACATAGGGTTACTTGGCTACACCCTCACAGTCCCCCGGATTTTGCGCATCTGCGGTCTTCGGTAGCAGTGTTCCCATAAGGTGCGCAGGCGTTCACTGAGCCCGTATTCGCGCCATCCCGGTGCGTCGTCCACCGAATTGACCGTGCAGGACAACGACTGTCCTGCAACGTCAAGTCTTGCGCCGCAGGCTGTGGTTATCCTGAAAAACGAGCACATTCCGCCCGTTCGTCAAAGAGGCCACGCCATGACTGTTTCGCAACTCAAACCGACTTTGGGGACCCTGCATCTGTGGGGTATAGCCGTGGGCCTGGTGATTTCCGGGGAATACTTCGGCTGGAGCTACGGCTGGGGTACCGCCGGTACTCTGGGTTTCCTGGTGACCACGCTGATGGTCGCGGTGATGTATACCTGCTTTATCTTCAGCTTCACCGAAATGACCACCGCCATCCCCAACGCCGGTGGCCCGTTCGCCTACAGCCTGCGCGCCCTGGGTGTCGGCGGCGGCACCATCGCCGGTCTTGCGACCTTGATCGAGTTCGTCTTTGCGCCACCGGCCATTGCCATGGCCATCGGTTCGTACCTGCAAGTGCAGTTCCCGTGGATCGACCCACGCTGGGCGGCGGTAGGTGCTTATGTGGTGTTCATGAGCCTGAATATCGTCGGCGTCAGCATTGCCGCCACCTTCGAACTGATTGTCACCGTACTGGCGGTGCTGGAACTGCTGGTGTTCATGGGCGTCGTCGCGCCTGCGTTCAGCTTCAGCAACTTCGCATTGGGCGGCTGGTCCGGTGCGGACACCTTCTCAATGGGCGCGGTGAGCGGTATTTTCGCGGCGATTCCTTTCGCCATCTGGTTTTTCCTGGCCATTGAAGGCGCCGCCATGGCCGCCGAAGAAGCCAAGGACCCCAAGCGCACCATTCCTCGTGCCTATATCAGCGGCATTCTGACCCTGGTGATCCTGGCCCTGGGCGTGATGATCTTCGCCGGTGGTGTGGGCGACTGGCGCACCCTGTCCAATATCAACGATCCGCTGCCACAAGCCATGAAAGGCGTGGTGGGTGGTGATTCGAAATGGATGCACATGCTGGTGTGGATCGGTCTGTTCGGTCTGGTTGCCAGCTTCCATGGCATCATCCTCGGCTACTCGCGCCAGTTCTTCGCATTGGCCCGTGCCGGTTTCCTGCCAGCAGGCCTGGCCAAGCTCAACCGCTTCCAGACGCCGCACCGCGCTATTCTGGCCGGTGGTGTAGTGGGTATCGCGGCGATCTTCAGTGATGGCGTCGTCAACCTGCAGGGCATGAGCCTGACCGCGGCGATGATCACCATGTCGGTGTTCGGTGCCATCGTCATGTACATCGTCAGCATGATCAGCCTGTTCCGCCTGCGCAAAACCGAACCCAACCTGGAACGCACCTTCCGCGCCCCGGGCTATCCGGTCGTGCCGGGCATCGCGCTGGTGCTGGCAGTGGTCTGCCTGATCGCGATGATCTGGTTCAACCTGCTGATCTTCTCGGTGTTCCTTGGCCTGATGATTGTGGGTGCGTTGTTCTGCCGGTTCATTCGTAATCGTGACGGGCAGGTTGTGGCCGTAGCAGGCCAGTAAAGAACGCTCTTGTTGGAGCGAGGCTTGCCCGCGAAGGCGATATTCCAGCCACTGAAATGTATCTGGAATGCAGGCCTCTTCGCGGGCAAGCCTCGCTCCAACGGATCTCGTTGGACGGTCTATAGAGGAGGTAGGTCATGAGCTTCATGCACACCGTCGGCGGCCAGACCTGGCGTTTCGACAGTCTGCGCCAGTTGCTGGCCAAGGCCAGCCCGGCGCGCTCCGGGGATTACCTGGCCCAAGTCGCGGCCGACAGCGATGCCGAGCGCGCCGCCGCGCAGATGGCCCTGGCCGACGTGCCGCTCAAGCGCTTTCTCAACGAAGCGCTGATCCCCTACGAAGACGATGAAGTCACTCGCCTGATCATCGACACTCACGACACCGCCGCCTTCGCCCCGGTCAGCCACTTGACCGTCGGCGGCTTTCGCGACTGGCTGCTCGGTGATGACGCCGATGAAGCCAGCCTGCGTGCCCTGGCGCCGGGTATTACTCCGGAAATGGCCGCCGCCGTGTCGAAGATCATGCGTGTGCAGGATCTGATACTGGTCGCGCAGAAGATCCGCGTCGTCACTCGTTTTCGCAACACCGTCGGCCTGCGCGGACGCATGTCGACCCGCCTGCAACCCAACCATCCCACCGACGATCCGGCCGGCATTGCCGCCAGCCTGATGGACGGCCTGCTATACGGTAACGGCGATGCCATGATCGGCATCAACCCGGCCACCGACAGCCTCAGCGCCATCAGCGAACTGCTGAAGATGCTCGACGGTGTGATCAATCACTACGACATTCCCACCCAGTCCTGCGTGCTCACCCACGTCACCTCATCGGTGGCTGCCATCGAGCGCGGCGTTCCCCTGGACCTGGTGTTTCAGTCCATCGCCGGGACCCAGGCGGCCAACGCCAGTTTCGGTATCAGCCTGGAAATCCTTCGGGAAGGCTATGAAGCAGGGCTGAGCCTCAAGCGCGGTACCCTGGGCCAGAACCTGATGTACTTCGAAACCGGCCAGGGCAGCGCGCTGTCGGCCAACGCCCATCACAACGTCGATCAGCAGACCTGCGAGGCGAGGGCCTACGGCGTGGCGCGGCATTTCGATCCGTTCCTGGTCAATACCGTGGTCGGATTTATCGGCCCGGAGTACCTGTACAACGGCAAGCAGATCATCCGCGCCGGGCTCGAGGATCACTTCTGCGGCAAGCTGCTGGGTGTGCCCATGGGCTGCGATATCTGTTACACCAACCATGCCGAAGCCGATCAGGACGACATGGACATGCTGCTGACGCTGCTCGGGGTGGCCGGGATCAATTTCATCATGGGTATTCCCGGCTCCGATGACATCATGCTCAACTACCAGACCACGTCTTTTCACGATGCGCTCTATGCGCGCAAGACCCTGGGCCTGCGCCCGGCGCCGGAGTTCGACGCCTGGCTTGAACGCATGGGCATCCTGCACCAGAGTGACGGTCAACTGCGTCTGGGCAGCGGTGTTCCGCCGCTGTTCAGCCAGGCCTTGGCGCAACTGAAGTAAGGACCCTCCATGAGCGACGAGAACATCCCCGAACGTGGCGACCCCTGGCGCCAGCTGCGTGCCCTCACGCCGGCACGGATTGCCCTGGGCCGCGCCGGGACCAGTCTGCCGACTGCGGCGCAACTGGATTTTCAGTATGCCCACGCCCAGGCCAGAGATGCCGTGCACTTGCCCATGGATGTCGCCGGGCTGAGTGAACTGATCCATGCTCAGGGCCACGCCACCCAGACGCTGCACAGCTCGGCGGCGGATCGCAATACCTATCTGCAACGCCCGGACCTGGGGCGGCGTCTGGATGCGGCTTCGGTACAACAGCTCAAGGCGCTCGATGGCAAAGGCTTCGATCTGTGTGTGGTGATCGCTGACGGTCTGTCGTCTCTGGCCGTGCAACGTCATGCGCCGCCGATGTTGCAACGCATCAGTGAACTGGCCGCCGCCGAGGGCTGGAGCCTGGCGCCCATCGCCGTGGTCGAGCAGGGCCGGGTGGCTGTGGCTGATGAAGTGGCGCAGTTGCTCGGTGCGCGCATGGTGGTCATCATGATCGGCGAACGCCCGGGCCTTAGCTCGCCAGACAGCCTCGGCCTGTACTTCACCTACGCGCCCAGGGTTGGCCTCAACGATGCCTCGCGCAACTGCATCTCCAACGTCCGGCTGGAAGGCCTGAGCTACGCCATGGCGGCGCACAAGTTGCTCTACCTGATGCGCGAGGCCTGTGTGCGGCAGTTGTCGGGGGTGAATCTGAAAGATGAAGCGCAGATACCGCTACTGGAAGGCGGCAGTGGGGCAGGACCGGGGAATTTTCTCTGTGGGCCGGGCGAGGATCCACAGGCATAGGGTCTGTCGGAGCCGACGCGCTATTGCTGAGACCGCGCTGTCGTGCGTTACGCACGGAACTCGTGGGAGCCGGCTTGCTGGCGATGGCGTCAGAACAGGCAATAAAGTCGTCGCCTGTCAGTTCGTTGCGAGCGCTTCACACTCGATCGCCACCAAGGCAGCTCTCACAGGATTTATGCGGCTACGAATTGACGGGTACGACAGGCAACTCCCGCTTGTGCTGGGTCTTGTCGTATGCGGTAACGATGATTCCATACGCCTCATCCGGCACTTTTTCACCCTGCAGGAAGCTATCGATCTGCGCGTAGCTGACGCCATGCACCTGTTCATCGGCAAGCCCGGGACGCAGGTCTTCCAGGTCAGCCGTCGGGGTTTTCTCGACCAGTATGGCCGGGGCGCCGAGTTCGGCGGCGATGCGTCGTACCTGGCCTTTGACCAGGCCGCTCAAGGGCGCCAGGTCGCAGGCGCCGTCACCGAATTTGGTGAAGAAACCCATGACCGCTTCGGCCGCATGGTCGGTGCCGATGACCAGGCCGTTGCGCGCGTTGGCCAGGGTGTATTGGGCGAGCATGCGCATGCGCGCCTTGGCATTGCCGAGAACGAAGTCGCGGCGGGCGTCGGTGAGCACGGCCAGCTCTGGCATGGCGCTGACCATGCCCGCGACCCCGGCGGCGATATTGACCGTGACCATCTCGTCGGCGCTGACAAAGGCCAGGGCGGCCTGGGCGTCGGATTCGTCATGCTGGGTGTTGTAGGGCAGGCGTACGGCGAGGAACTGGTAGGCGGCATTGCCGGTTTCTTCACGCAGTTCCTGCACCGCCAGCTGCGCCAGACGCCCGGCGGTCGATGAATCGACACCGCCGCTGATGCCCAGCACCAGCGAGGTCATGCCGCTGTTGCTCAGGGTGTGCTTGATAAAGTCGATGCGTTTGCGGATCTCGGCCTGGACCTGGGTTGCGTCGGTGAACGGAGCGACAACGTCGAGGGCCTGGGCGATTTCGGTCTGGCGATTGTTCATGCTGGTTTCTCCTCCCAGTTGATTGACTGGGTTGGCGTGACGGACCGTAGGACCGGCTTTAGCCGGGAGGGCAATCTCGCGGCTAAAGCCGCTCCTACATGGGATCGCGAGCAGAGGGTCGCGGACCTTTATGGCACCTGAAACACATGCTTGAGATAGGCCACGAAGTTCTCGTCGCGGCATTGGGTCTTGCCGGGGCTGTCGGAGATCTTCGCCACTGGCGCGCCGTTGCAGGCGGTCATCTTGATCACGATATTCATCGGTTCCACCCCAGGGATATCGCAGGTCAGGCGTGTGCCGATGCCGAAGCTGACGTTGATCTGGCCACTGAGCTGGCGGTACAGCTCCAGGGCCTTGGGGAAGTCCAGGCCGTCGGAGAACACCAAGGTCTTGCTCATCGGGTCGATGCCGAGTTTTTCGTAGTGCTGGATGGCCTTGTTGGCCCAGGTCAGCGGATCACCCGAGTCATGACGCAGACCGTCGAACAGCTTGGCGAAGTACAGGTCGCAGTCCTTGAGGAAGGAATCCATGCCGATGCAGTCGGTCAGGGCGATCCCCAGCAGGCCGCGATACTCCTTGACCCAGCATTCCAGCGCCGCCACCTGGCTGTCGATCAGCCGCGGGCCGAGTTGCTGGTGGGCCATGAACCATTCGTGGGCCATGGTGCCGATGGGTTTGAGGTCATATTCCCGGGCCAGGTGCACGTTGCTGGTGCCGACGAAGCGGCCGGGGAAGTCGCGCTTGAGGATATGCACCACTTCTTCCTGCACGCGGTACGAGAAGCGCCGTCGAGTACCGAAATCCGCCACCTGAAACCCCGCCAGTTCCGTGGCCGAGGCTTCGCGCTTGAGCCAGTCGAGCTTTTCATACAGCCGCTCGCCCACCTGCTCGATGACCACATCACGGTAGCGATAGCGGTTGCGCACCTCGGAGACGATCGCCAGCAGCGGGATCTCGTAGAGGATCACATGCAACCACGGACCGCGCAGCTTGATCGCCAGTTGCCCGGCGTCATCAATGCCGACATGTACGTAGCGCAGGTTGAAGCGGAACAGGCTGAGGAAGCGGATGAAGTCCGGCTTGATGAACGGGATCTTCTCCAGATAGGCGAGTTGGTCCTGAGTGATCGACACCTCGGCCAGACGTTCGATCTGGAAGCGGATCTCGGCCAGGTAAGGGGTCAGGTCCTCACTGTTGCGGCAACGAAACTCCCACTCCACTTCGGCGTTGGGGTAGTTGTGCAGCACCGCCTGCATCATGGTGATTTTGTAGAAATCGGTATCCAGCAGGTTCTGGATAATGGCCGGGCCAAATACGCTCTCGCTCATGATTGTGGTCCTTTGATCCGTTTGATAAAGGCATCGAGGGTATCGAGGGTGTCGCAAAGACGGATGTCGACGTCGCTCATTTCAGAGATAGCCTTGGTTGCACCTTCCTCGGAGATGGCCCGGCAGGCGGGCAGGTACAGCAGTACTTCGAAGCCGGCGGCACGCAGTTGCAGGGCGGTGGTCTTGACGCAGAAATCCAGGGCCAGGCCACCGACGATCACCGCTCCGACGCGTTGTACCTTGAGGTATTCGATGACCCCGGTGGAGCGCTTGTCGGCCAGGTCGTGGTAGCAGGCGCCGTAGGGATGCATGTCCGGCTCAATGCCTTTCCAGACGAAGAAGTCGTAGTCCACCGGGGCGGGCAGGCCGTCCAGCAACTCGAAGCCGGGGGTGCCGGGGACGCAGTGGCTGACCCAGGTCAGGTCGGCGTTGGCCAGGGCCAGGGGCTGCAACATCTCGGCATGGCTGGGCACGACCCACGCGGCGTTGGGGGCGTGGGCATCTTTGCTGCCCAGGCGCAGGTCGGCGCGGCTGGCCATGTCGTTGAGGGCCGGGGCAATCAGTTCGCCGCCGGCGACGGGCAATTCGGCGGGGACGTTGGCGGTAAAGCCGTTCTGGGCATCGACGTCAAAGCTGGCGATCTTCATGGCGGTGTCTCCTCGTTCGGGTCTGGACACATAATTCATCAGGTGTAATATGTATGTCAATACTTAATTTGATGAAGGATTAAAACGTGACTGGACATATTTTATCTGGTGAGCAAAATAGGGCGGTCAGTGAGGCGGTGGATTCGACAGTCGAATCGCCCCGCAGGTTTCGTCTGGCGGTCTACGGCGGCGCTTTCGACCCACTGCACAGCGGCCACGTCAGCGTCATCCTGCGTATGCTCGAATGCGCCGACAATCTGGTGATTGTGCCCAGCTATTGTCACGCCGACGGCAAGCGCATGGCCGACTTTGACCTGCGCTGCAGCTGGATCGACAAGCTGGTCGCGCGGCTTGGCTGTGAACGAGTCATCTGCTCGGCGCTGGAAAGAGAGCTGGGGCAGGGCGGCGCGGTGATCTACAGCTACGACCTGCTCTGTGCCCTTGGCGCGCGGTGGGGTGTGGCCCGCAGTGAGACCGCCCTGGTGATCGGCGAAGACAATCGTCAGCGGGTCGGTAGCTTTTATCGGGGGCATGAGCTGTTGCAGGAATTTGGCCTGCTGGTGGCTGATGAGCAATTGTCCGTGCACAGTTCGGCGATTCGCGCGCTGGTGCGCCAGGGGCGTGCGGTACCGCCCGAATGGTGTCCGCCGGAAGTCAGCAGGGATTTGATGGTTTATGGGAGTGCATGTTGAGTAGCGTAGAAGTGTTGGCCAGTGTCGATATTGTCGCCCTGCGACTGGACCCGGAACACAAGGCCCTGCAAGTGTTGCTGCACCTGCGAGACCGCGAACCCCATCAGGGTGAATGGGCCTTGCCGGGGGTGATCGTCAATGGCCGTACCCCGGACAATACCCTGGCCGCTGCCGCCGACCGCGCCCTGAGCGAGAAAGCCCAGGTCAGCCCGCAACATCTGGAGCAGGTCGGCACCGAGGGCAACGCTTTTCGCGACCCTCGGGGCTGGTCCATGAGCACCTATTACCTGGCACTGCTCAGCCCCTCGGCCGAAGCCGGTGGTGGGCAATTGCGCTTTGTCGATATCGGCGAAGTCATCAAGCGCCGCATCGTCCTGCCTTTCGATCACAATCTGTTGGTACAACTGGCTTGCGAGCGCCTGGCGTCCAAGGCGGTGTACAGCAACCTGCCGCTGTACCTGGCACCGGAGCGCTTCACCGTGCTCGATGCCCTGAATGCCGTGCAGGCCTGCCTGGGCTACGGGGTCAATAACACCTCGATCCGCAAGCGCCTGGAGCGCATGAAGGAAGAGGGCTGGGTGCAGGATACCGGCGACAAGAATCAACCTAAGATGGGCCGCCCGCAGCAGCTGTTCCTGCATACGCCGCGGTCCGATACGCCGTTTATGTTCGATCGCAGCCTGTTGCCCGAAGGCAGCGGCTCCTGAGATGAGGTTTGTGCCATGAGCTTTACCCTGCGCCCCATGACCACCGCCGACTACGACGCGGTGCTGAGCCTGATGCAGCGCACTCCGGGGATCTCCATCCGCGATGCCGACTCCCGGGAGTCCACCGAGCGCTACCTGTCCCGCAACCCCGGCCTGAGCTTCGTTGCCGTCGATGATCAGGCCCTGTGCGGCTGCCTGATGGCCGGCCACGACGGCCGCCGCGGCTACCTGCAACACCTGATCGTCTTGCCCGAATACCGTCGCCAAGGCATCGCCGGGGCGCTGGTGGAGCGATGCTTGAGCGAGCTGGCGGCCCTGGGCATTCACAAGAGCCACGTCGATGTGCTCAAGAGCAATGACCTGGCCGCCGCTTATTGGGCGGCCCAGGGTTGGACCTTGCGCGAGGATATCGATCGCTATTCGGTGATCTGGTCGGGGTCGGCTAACGCCTGATTTTGGGCTTCAGCGACCGAGTTGCGCCTCGATCGGCACCGTGCGCGTCGTGACCTCACTGCCGGTATGCCTGGTGGTCATGGTCTCGATCAGCAGGATGCCGCATTCTTCGGCGGCCACCGGGTTGTGCCGGACCTTTTTCGGGATGGTGTAGAACTCGCCGGGGCGCAGGGTGATGACGCGGTCTTGCAGTTCGATCTTCAGTTCGCCGTAGATCACCATGAAGGTCTCGTCTTCGTCGGCATGGTCATGCCACATCAGTTCGCCCTTGAGCTTGGCGACCTTGATGTACTGGTCATTGACCTGACCGACCACCTTGGGGCTCCAGTAGTCGGTCAGACCTTGCAAGGCCTGGGCAATGTTGACGGGGTGATCGCTGGAAAACATGAGTGACTCCTCTCGGTTGAGCCATCACCCTAAACAAAGCACTTTCTTCTACATAACGAATGTTTATAGTGGCGCCATTAACGTTGCTAATGGGGTGAGTCGTGGCGCGGGATATCGATGTGGGCTTGCTTCGGGCATTCGTGGCGACGGCCCAAAGCGGCAGTATCACGGCGGCGGCGCGCCTGCTGCACCTGACCCAGGGCGGTATCAGCCAGCGCATCAAGCGCCTGGAAACCTTCTTTGACTGCGCGTTGATGGAGCGGGGCAATCAGGGCAGTCGCCTGACCGCGCGAGGCGAGATGCTGCTGCCCGAGGCCATTGCCTTTATCGGCGCCAATGACCGCCTGACATCACGACTGACCGGTGAGGCAGCGGTGGAGTTGGTCAGGATCGGCATACCTTATGACCTGGTGGGCACGCATTTCCCGCCGATCCTCACGGCCTTTACCGAGCAGTACCCGGACGTCGAAGTGTTTTTTGTCACCGGCTCATCGGTGGAGTTGTCCCAGTCCCTGGAGAACGGCGAGGCCGACCTGATCGTGCGCGAGTGCATGCTGGAGGAGTCCCGTGGCGAGCGTCTGGCGGTGGACCGTCTGCACTGGGTCGCCGGCCCCGGTGATGTGCATCTGCGTCGGCCGTTGCCCTTGAGCTTCGTCAGCCAGAGCTGCGTGTTTCGCCCGGCGGTGTATGACTCGCTGAAAGCGGCGGATATTGGCTGGAAGGTGCTGTACGACAACAACAGCATCGAAGCCACCGCCGCCACCGTGCGCAGCGACCTGGCCCTGACCACCTGGCTGGCGTCGGCCATGCCGGGGAACCTGCGGATACTGGGAGCGGAAGCCGGGTTGCCGGTGCTGCCGGATTTTGCCATTGAATTGCACCTGGCGGCGGGGCCGTTGTCCGCGCCGGTGCAGGCGTTGGCGTTGTTGATTCGCCAGCATTATTGGCGTGACGTTATTTAACTAACTGATAAGTTAATTTAACTACCTGTGGGGCCGACTTTAGCCGGGAAGGCGCTTTCCCGGCTAAAGCCGCTCCCACAGGTACTATAAGTCCAATAAGCGTATTGCCTGGCCGAACGCCGCGTTCTTGAGGGGTTTACGCTAAATCTTTATTAAAGAATCTTGAACTAAAGCCGATAAGAGAAAGTTCGTTCTTCTCAACTAAAGCTCCAATCGACCATAACTTCAATATTCGATAAGGCTACTCTCATGTTTATTCGGCGCTTGAATATCGCACCCAGGGCGTTCTTCAGTTTTTCCCTGGTGGCCCTGCTGGTGGTACTGCTGGGCCTGTTCGCCCTGGCCCAGATGAAGACCCTGCGCGGCGCGACGCGCATTGCCATGGATACCACGCTGCCGACCTATTCGGCCCTGGGCACCATTAACGACCGCATGTTGCGTTTGCGTATTACGTCGTTCCGTATTCTGGTTGACCGCGAAGATGCGCAATTGCGCAGCACTATCGCCCGCGCCGATGAACTGATCGGCCAACTCAAGGGCGGTCTGAAAGACTACGAAGCGCTGATCAACAGCGATGCCCAGCGCGCCCAGTATGAAAGTTTCCGCCAGGCGCTGGATGCCTATGTCGGTATTCACATGAAGTTGGTCCAGCTGTCCGGTACCGGCGACCTGGCCAACCTCAAGACCTTGTTGGGCGGTGATTACACCAAGTTGTCGGTAGAGCTGGGCGTGCAACTGGACAAGTTGATGAAGCTCAGTGGCAGCAGCGCCACGGCGTTTTCCGAGTTGTCGGAGCGTGAATATGCCTTTGCACAGATGGGCGTGATCGTTGCCCTGGTGCTGGCGGCCGTGTTGACCGGGGTGCTGGCCATTCTGCTGACCCGCAGCATTGTCGCGCCGCTGTCCCAGGCGGTACGTGCCGCAGAAAACGTGGCTTCGGGTGATCTGACCCAGGATATCGAGGCCAACGGCCGTGACGAGCCAGCGCGCCTGCTGGCCTCGCTCAAGACCATGCAGCAAAGCCTCAAGCTGACCATCCAGAGCATTGCCGAATCCTCCGATCAGGTGGCGTCGGCGGCCCAGGAGTTGAACCGGGTGACCGAAGAGTCCAACAAGGGCCTGCATCAGCAGAATCAGGAAATCGAGCAGGCGGCCACGGCGGTCAACGAAATGACGGCTGCCGTGGACGAGGTGGCGCGCAATGCCGTGGCCACTTCCGAAGCCTCCCGTGACTCGGATCGCACCGCCCGTGAAGGCCGCGAGCAGGTCAATCGCACGGTGGACTCCATCAGCGGCCTGGCCAATGACGTGCACGACACCGCTGACCATGTCCGCGAACTGGCCGAGAAGGTGCGTGGCATCAGCAATGTGCTGGATGTGATCCGCTCCGTGGCCGAGCAGACCAACCTGTTGGCGCTGAACGCTGCCATCGAAGCGGCGCGGGCGGGTGATGCCGGGCGCGGTTTTGCCGTGGTCGCCGATGAAGTGCGGGCCCTGGCCCATCGCACCCAGCAATCGACCCTGGAAATCGAGCAGATGATCGGCGGCATTCAGCAGGGCACCGATCAGGCCATGACTGCCATGCAGAACAGCAACGAGCGGGCCAATGTCACCCTGGAAATGGCGCGCACGGCGGGCCAGGCCTTGCAGCAGATCACCGATGCCATCAGCCAGATCACCGAGCGTAACCTGGTGATCGCCAGCGCCTCGGAAGAGCAGGCTCAGGTCGCCCGGGAAGTGGACCGCAACCTGGTCAATATCCGCGACCTGGCCAAGCAGACCTCCGAAGGCGCGCACCAGACCAGCGATGCCGGCCAGCGCCTGTCCGGGCTTTCGGCCAACCTGCATGGCCTGATCAAGCGGTTCCGCGTCTGACAGACCACACGGGCGCGGCCCATGCACGTAGAATCGACGCCCTGATAGGGTGTCGAGGCTGCAACGTTGGATGCAAACACAGGTTTTGTCCTGACCCGCCACTGGCGCGATACGCCGGCCGGCACTCAAGTCGAGTTGTGGCTGGCCACCGACCAGGGGCCGCGGCTGATCCGCCTGCCGCTGCAGACATCGGTGGCGTTCATCCCCGCCGAGCATCGGCAGCGGGCTGAGGCGGCGTTGCGCGGTGAGCCGGGCGTCGAGCTGCGCACCCTGCAACTCTACGACTTCCGCCATCGTCCGGTGCTGGGTTTGTACTGCCCGCAACACCGTCAGTTGATGGACCTCGAAAAGCTGCTGCGCAAGGCCAGCGTCGATGTCTACGAAGCTGATATCCGCCCGCCTGAACGTTATCTGATGGAGCGCTTTATCACCGCCCCGGTGCAGTTTGACGGCACCCCGGATGAAAGCGGCGTGTTGATCGACGCGCAGATAAAACCCGCCCCCGACTATCGCCCGACGTTGCGCCTGGCCTCTCTGGACATCGAGACCACCGCCCGTGGCGAGCTGTATTCCATTGCTCTTGAAGGCTGCGGCGAGCGTCAGGTGTACATGCTCGGCCCGGCCAATGGCGACGATTCGGCGGTGGATTTCAAGCTCGACTACTGCGACAGCCGCGCTGAATTGCTGGAAAGGCTCAATGACTGGATGGCCCTGCACGACCCCGACGCGATCATCGGCTGGAACGTAATCCAGTTCGACCTGCGCGTGCTTCACGAACATTCCCAGCGCCTCAACGTGCCGCTGCGCCTGGGCCGGGGCGGCGAGAGCATGGGCTGGCGCGAGCACGGCAGCCGCAACAATCATTATTTTGCTTCAGCGGCCGGGCGGCTGTTGATCGATGGCATCGAAGCGCTGCGCTCGGCGACCTGGAGCTTTCCTTCGTTCAGCCTGGAAAACGTCGCCCAGACCCTGCTTGGCGAAGGCAAGGCTATCGACAACCCTTATCACCGCATGGATGAAATCAACCGTATGTTCGCCGAGGACAAGCCCGCCCTGGCGCGCTACAACCTCAAGGACTGCGAGCTGGTTACGCGGATTTTCGCCAAGACCGAGTTGCTGACGTTCCTCCTGGAACGCTCCACCGTCACTGGTTTGCCCGCCGACCGCAGCGGCGGTTCGGTGGCGGCGTTCGAGCATCTGTATATCCCGCTGATGCATCGCCAGGGTTTTGTTGCGCCGAACCTGGGTGAGCGCATGCCCGAGGCCAGCCCCGGCGGCTTTGTCATGGATTCGCGGCCGGGGTTGTATGAGTCGGTGCTGGTGCTGGACTACAAGAGCCTGTACCCGTCGATCATCCGCTCGTTCCTGATCGATCCGGTGGGGCTGATCGAAGGCTTGCGCCACCCTGATGATGCCGACTCGGTGCCGGGCTTTCGCGGCGCGCGATTCTCCCGGACCCGCCACTGCCTGCCGTCCATCGTCGCCAATGTCGCCGAAGGCCGCGAGGTGGCCAAGCGCGAGAAGAATCAGCCGCTGTCCCAGGCTTTGAAAATCATCATGAACGCCTTCTACGGCGTGCTCGGTTCCAGTGGCTGCCGCTTCTTCGATACTCGCCTGGCCTCGTCTATCACCCTGCGCGGCCATGAAATCATGCGCCGCACCCGACAGTTGATCGAGGCCGAGGGCTACACGGTGATCTACGGCGATACCGACTCGACCTTCGTCTGGCTGCAAAAGCCCCATGATGAAGCCGACGCCGGGCATATTGGCCGTACCCTGGTCGCCAAGGTCAACGCCTGGTGGGCCGAACACCTGCAAGCGCAATACGGCCTGACCAGCGTGCTGGAATTGCAGTACGAGAACCACTTCAAGCGCTTCCTGATGCCCACCGTGCGTGGCGCCGAGGAGGGCAGCAAGAAGCGTTATGCCGGGCTGGTGACCCTGGCCGATGGCCGCGAGGAAATGATCTACAAGGGCCTGGAGACCGTGCGCACCGACTGGTCGCCCCTGGCCCGGCAGTTTCAGCAGGAGCTTTACTTGCGCATCTTCAAGCGCCAGCCCTATCAGGACTATGTCCGCGACTACGTGCGGCGTACCCAGGACGGCGAGCTGGATGACCTGTTGATCTACCGCAAGCGCCTGCGGCGCCGCCTGGACGACTATGAGCGCAACGTACCGCCCCACGTGCGTGCGGCGCGCATGGCCGACGAGTACAACGATCGCCAAGGGCGTCCACGGCAGTATCAGAATGGTGGCTGGATCAGCTACGTCATGACCCTGGCCGGGCCGGAACCTCTTGAGGTACGCCAGTCCGGCATCGACTACGAGCATTACGTCACCCGACAGCTACAGCCGTTGGCGGACGCGATCCTGCCGTTTGTCGATGATGATTTCAGTACGTTGATTGGCGGGCAGATGGGCTTGTTTTGACGTTTTGTCAGAACTGGACAAAATGTAACTTGCGGATTATCGTCTGGCTTTCCGGCTTTTTTATTCGTTGGAGCGAGGCTTGCCCGCGAAGGCCTTGACGCGGTGTGCCTGATGTACCGCGTTGTTCAATTCGCGGGCAAGCCTCGCTCCCACAGGATTTGCGCCTGTCTTATGATTGAAACCACCCCTCATTCGCTGGAGGTCCCCGTGCCAAACCTGATTCTGCCCACCTATGAAGACGTGCTGGCCGCCGCTGGCCGGATCGAGGGCCATGCCCACAAGACTCCGGTGCTGACCTCGCGCACGGCCAACGAGGAGGTGGGTGCCGAGTTGTTCTTCAAGTGCGAGAACCTGCAACGCATGGGCGCGTTCAAGTTTCGCGGGGCTTTCAACAGCCTGGCGAAATTCGACGAGCGCCAGCGCAAGGCCGGGGTGGTGGCGTTCTCCTCGGGCAACCATGCCCAGGGCGTGGCGTTGTCGGCGCGGATCCTGGGTATTCCTGCGACCATCGTCATGCCCCATGACGCCCCGGCGGCTAAGGTTGCGGCTACCCGCGGCTATGGCGCCACGGTGGTGCAGTACGACCGCTATACCGAAGACCGCGAAGCCATCGGCCGCGCACTGGCTCAAGAGCACGGCTTCACCCTGATCCCGCCTTACGATCATCCGGATGTGATCGCCGGGCAGGGCACCGCAGCCAAGGAACTGTTTGAGGAAGCTGGCCCCCTGGATGCGTTGTTCGTCTGCCTCGGCGGCGGCGGGCTGCTGTCCGGCACTGCGTTATCGACCCGTGCCCTGGCCCCGGACTGCAAGCTCTATGGCGTCGAGCCGGAAGCGGGCAACGACGGCCAGCGCTCGCTGCGCAGCGGCAGCATCGTGCATATCGACACCCCGGTGACCATCGCCGACGGCGCCCAGACGCAATACCTGGGCAACTACACCTTCGACATCATCCGGCGCGACGTCAATGACATCTACACCGCCAGCGATGCGCAACTGGTGGAGGCCATGCGCTTCTTTGCCGAGCGCATGAAGATGGTGGTCGAGCCCACCGGTTGCCTGGGTTTTGCCGCAGTGCGGGAGTTGAAAGCGCAATTGCAGGGCCAGCGGGTCGGGGTGATTGTCACCGGGGGCAATATCGATCTGCAGCGGTATGCGGCGTTGTTGGCTGGGTAAGCGCAGGACCGCAGGAGTCGGCTTGCCCGTGAAGGGAGCAACGCGGTTTTCCTGACCTGCCGCGTCGTCTTATTCGCGGGTAAACCTCGCTCCCACACAATCACACCCGTCCGGCAGCAGTCATTCGGTAATCAATCGTTTACCACGACTCAAATGGCTAAGCCCGGCCCATCACCGCCCGATGCATCTCGCCCAGGGGCAGGATGCGTTTGGCCCCGCCCAGTTTGATCGCTTCCTTGGGCATGCCGAACACCACGCTGGAGGCTTCGTCCTGGGCCACGGTGTCGGCGCCGGCGTCGAACATTTCCTTCATGCCCCGGGCGCCGTCGTCACCCATACCGGTCATGATGATGCCGGTGGCATTGCGCCCGGCAAACTTGGCCACCGAACGCAGCAGTACATCCACTGAAGGCCGATGACGGTTGACCAATGGGCCGTCCACTACCTGTACGTGATAGTAGGCGCCGCTGCGGGTCAACATCATGTGCTTGCCGCCGGGGGCGATCAGGGCCAGGCCGGGGAGGACGCGGTCGTTATTCCTGGCTTCGCGCACTTCGATCTGGCAAAGACCGTTAAGGCGCTCGGCAAAGGATGCGGTGAATTTCTCCGGCATGTGCTGAACGATGACGATGCCGGGGCTGACCCGGGGCAAGGCGGTCAGCACCGCTTCCAGGGCCTGGGTGCCGCCGGTGGACGTGCCGATGGCGACGATACGTTCGGTGGTCTGCACCATGGCCTGGCTGTGTCCGGCGGGCAGGATGGCATCGGCATTGAGCTTGGCCTGGGGTTCCAGACGCGGCACGCTGCGTTTGCCCAGATTCTTGACGTTGGCACTGGCGGCGGCGCGGATGGCCGCGACCAATACCGCAGCAGACTCCAGCAGGAAGTTCTTCAGGCCGACCTGGGGCTTGGTAACGATCTCCACCGCCCCGGCGCTGAGAGCCTGCAAGGTAGTCTCGGCGCCTTTCTCGGTCAGGGACGAGCAGATGATCACTGGTGTAGGGCGTTCGCTCATGATTTTTTTGAGAAAGGTAATGCCGTCCATGCGCGGCATCTCGACGTCGAGGACAATGACATCGGGCCACTCCCTGGCGAGTTTGTCGATGGCGAAAATAGGGTCGGACGCCGCGCCCATCACTTCGATATCCGGGGTCTTGTCGAGGATCGCCATCAGTACCTGGCGCACCACGGCGGAATCATCGACAAGCAGCACTCTGATTTTTTTCATGACGACCTTCAGCACTGATGCAATGGCTTGTGTTTGACCCAGACATCGCCGTTCCATGTGTCGAAAACGATATTGCGATGGCCCGTGCGGCCTATATCCTGAGCGGTGACGTTCAAGTGGTATCGCTCGGCCAGTTGCAGGGCGGCTTCGATATTCATGTCGGGTACCGCGCTGACGAGCGCGGTCTTGTGGCGCGGGAACATCTCGCCGCCACCGAACAGCTTGACCTGATAGTCGCCGGGCAGGGTGCGATGGGATTCGACTTCGAGCATGAACATCTCGAAGGCCTCGTCGGCGTATTTGCCGCTGAGGCGGTTGCCGCGAATGCGGCGATTGGGCAGCATGAAATGGCACATGGCCCCAATGCGCCGCTGCGGATGCCACAGGGTGACGGCGATGCATGAACCCAGCACCGTGCTGATGCGCGTCGGCTCCGTGGCGAAGTGAAAGTCGCCGGGGGAAAGGTAGACGCGGGGGTAAGCCAGGGACGTTTTCATGGTTTGCGATAGATCGACGGTGCCACGAGCTTGAACGCATCGCTGATCCCGTTGAGGCTCTCCGAATGGCTGATCATCAGATAGCCGCCGGGCTTGAGTAGCGGCAGCATGCGGGCGATGACTTTGCGTTTGGTCTCCTGATCGAAATAGATCATCACGTTGCGCAGGAAGATCACCTCAAACTCGCCCATTTCCGGGAAGGCTTCGTTGAGGTTGATCTGCACGAATTTCATGCGATTGCGCAGCGCCCGGTTCACCAGAAAAGTGCCAGCCTGGGGGCCGACGCCCTTGAGGCAGTACTTGACCAACAAGGGCTGGGGCAGGGTAGCGGCGCGCTCCATCGGGTAGTGGCCGCTGCGGGCCTTGGTCAGCATTTGGCTGCTAATATCCGAGCCGACGATTTCCCAGGGTGTGGTGCCCAGGCCTTCGGCCAGGGTCATGGCCAGGCTGTAGGGCTCCTCGCCTGAAGAACTGGCCGCGCTCCACAGGCGGAACGTGCGCCCCGGCGTGGCCTTGGGCAGGATGTGCTGGCGCAGGAAATCGAAGTGCTTGGGTTCGCGGAAAAAGTAGGTTTCGTTGGTGGTCAGCAGGTCCAGGGCGACCTGCAGTTCATGCTCGCTCTGACCGCCCATGATCAATTTGAAATATTCGCCATAGCTGTTCAGCTCGTAATGCTTGAGGCGTTTGAACAGGCGCCCGGCAACCAACGCCTTCTTCGCCGGTGACAGGTTGATGCCTGCCGCCCGGTGCAGCCATTGCTGGAAGCTGTGGAACTCGCTGTCATTGAGCGGCATGGCGTTCATCCACTTATCCCTGTGGTGGCGGTTCGGCGACGAGTTCACCGGCGGCGAGACTGGACATCTCGTCGATGGACAGCACCCGGTCCACGTCCAGGACAATCACGAACTTGCCCTCGACCTTGGCCATGCCGCTGATGAAGTCGGCACGGATCCGTGCGCCGAAGCTGGGCGGTGGCTCGATGGCGCTGGCGGCGATCTCCATCACTGCCGATACCGTATCTACCAGCAGGCCGATATCCTGGGGCTGACCGTTATCGCCTGCGGCTTCGATGATGACCACGCAACTGCGTCGGGTGATATCCGAGTTCTGTCGGCCGAAGCGCGCCGACAGGTCAACCACTGGCACGACCGCGCCGCGCAGGTTGATCACCCCGCGCACGAAGGCGGGCATCATCGGCACTATAGTGAGGTTGCCGTACTCGATGATCTCCTTGATGCCGAGGATGGCGATGGCAAACATTTCGCCGCCGAGCATGAAGGTCAGGTATTGCGCTTCTTCCTCCCGGGCGGCGGGCAGTTTCTGGCTGGTCGTAGCAAGTGCACCCATGGCTTGAGCCTCCTTTAGAACCGGGTGAAGTCAGCTTCGTCAGGGCCGCTGGCGGTTTGATAGGCAAAGTTCGGTTGTCGGGCCACGGGCTGTTGTGGTGCCCTGGGTGGCTTGCGGTTTTCGCTGTTTTTGAGCTGGATCGAAGGCTGCGCACCCTTGCCGCCGACTTCGAGGCGGAAGAAGCTCATGACCTGCTGTAACTGCTCGGCCTGGCTGCTCATTTCTTCGGCGGTGGCGGCCAGTTCTTCGCTGCTGGAGGCGTTTTGCTGCGTGACCTGATTGAGCTGATTCATGGCTGTATTGATCTGGGCAACACCGGCAGCCTGTTCTTCCGAGGCCGCGCTGATTTCCTGGACCAGATCCGAGGTCTTGTTGATTGACGGGACCATTTCGCCCAAGAGCTTGCCGGCCTTTTCCGCCATTTCGACGCTGCTGGAGGACAGCTCGCCGATTTCCTGGGCGGCGACCTGACTGCGCTCTGCCAGCTTGCGCACTTCGGCGGCGACCACGGCAAAGCCTTTACCGTGCTCCCCCGCGCGAGCGGCCTCAATGGCAGCATTGAGGGCCAGCAGGTTGGTCTGGTAGGCGATGTCGTCGATGATGCTGATGCGCTGGGCGATTTTCTTCATCGCGACTACGGTCTGCTGCACCGACTCGCCGCCATCGGTGGCTTCGGTAGCGGCCTTGCTGGCCATACCGTCGGTGACTTTGGCGTTCTCGGTGTTCTGATTGATGCTGGCACTCATCTGTTCGATGGACGCGCTGGTTTCCTCGACGCTGGCGGCCTGCTCACTGGTGGCCTGGCTCATGGACTGGGCCGTGGCGCTGACCTCTTCGGAGGCGCTGGCCAGGTTGTCGGCGGTGTTACGCACTTCGCCGATGATATGCGACAGCTTGGCGATCATATTCTGCATGGCAGCCAGCAAAAGGCCGGTTTCATCCCGCGAACGCACCTCGATCCGGGCACTCAGATCGCCTTCGGCCAGTTGCCCGGCGACGTCTGCAGCTTCACGCAGGGGCCGGGAAATGATTCGGGCAATGAACAGCGCCAGAGCAAAGCCGATCAGCAGGGCTACGACCAACACGACGATGATTGACAGGCGTGAGTCGCCATAAAGCTTGTTGCCGCGATCAGTGGCCTCGCTGCCGCCGCTGGCGTTGAGTTCGACCATTTTTTGCAGGTCGGTGGTGACCGTGTCGAACAGACGCCGAGATTCGCCGTAGAGGATTGCGTGGGCTTCTTCGCTGCGGTTCTGCCTGGACTCGCTGAATAGCTTGGCACTGACGGCCTGGTAAGCATTCCAGTCGTTGACGAAGGTGTCGAACAGCGCCTTGTCATCGGCATTGGAGAGAATTTTGCCGTAAGACTCAATACGGGTATCAATCTGTTTCTTCGAGTCTGCGGCCTCTGCTTCAATCGGTGCCTTCTCTTCGGCTGAGTCCGTCGCAATATGGCGAAATTCCTTTAAGCGGTAATTGGCCGCAAAAAAACGCATGCCCGAGGCCATGCGCATGGATGGCATCCAGTTGGTGCCCAGATCTGTGGCGGTCTGGTTGACCTGGCTCAGCTGATAGATGGCAAAGACACCCATGGCAGCGGTCAACCCCAGCACGATCATGAACGAGGTGATCAGCTTGGTGGCGATTTTCAGGTTATAGAACCATTTCATTGGGGCATTCCTCCTTGGAGGGAACTGTTGGCAGCCGGGCGGGAAAGAAGCGACGCGTTACGGTTTTCCATGCTTACGATCTGGGTCAGCAGCGAGGGCACGTCAAGAATCAACGCCACCGAGCCGTTGCCGAGAATGGTCGAGCCGCTGATCCCGCGCAGGGCGCCGAACAGCTTGCCCAGGGGTTTGATCACGGTCTGGAATTCGCCCAGCAGGTCATCCACGACCAGCCCGGCCTTTTGTTCGGCGCAGCGCACCACCACTACGTTCTGACGGCCGCTGGGCTCACCTTCGTGACCGAAGTGATCACGCAGCCTGACCAGGGGCAGGACCTCGCCGCGCAGGTCCAGATAGCCGCTTTCCCGGGACGGGTGATCGGCTTCGTTGAGCTCGATGCATTCCTGCACCATGTCCAGGGGAATGACGTAGATTGCCTGATCGACGTTGACCAGAAAGCCGCTGATGATCGCCAGCGTCAGGGGCAGCCGGATGCGCACCGTGGTGCCCAGGCCTGGCTGGCTGTCGAGGTCGACGCTGCCACGCAGGGCCGTGATATTGCGCTTGACCACGTCCATGCCGACCCCGCGCCCGGACAGGTTGGTCACCGCTTCGGCGGTGGAGAAACCCGGCTCGAAGATCAGGTTGTAGATTTCCTGGTCGCTGAGGTTGGCACCCATTGGCACCAGGCCGCGCTCCTGGGCTTTGGCGAGGATGCGCTCGCGGTTGAGGCCAGCGCCGTCGTCGGCGATTTCCAGGACGATGGTTCCGGCGTCATGGTAGGCATTCAGGCGCAACAGACCTTTGAGCGGCTTGCCCGCCGCGAGTCGGGCCTGGGGCGCTTCGAGGCCATGGTCCATGGCGTTGCGCAGCAGGTGCATCAACGGATCGCCGATCTTTTCCACCACTGTCTTGTCCAGTTCGGTATCGGCGCCGCTGATCAGCAGGTCGATATCCTTGCCCAGTTCCTGACTGACGTCGCGCACCACCCGGCGGAAACGATTGAAGGTATCGCCGATGGGGATCATGCGCAGGCCCAGGGCGCCGTCGAGAATCTCCTCGACCAGGCCCGAGACCACCGAGGCCGATTCCTGCAAGGGATCGTTCTGGCAGGTGCGGGCCAACTGGCTGGCGCCGGCGCTGGCGATCACCAGTTCGCCGACCAGGTTGATCAGCTCGTCGAGCTTGTCGGCGTTGACCCGGACAAAGCGGCCTTCCTTGGTTTTTTGCTCCTGCATGCCGTTTTGCTTGTCGAGGGCCGACTGCACCACCACCGGTTCAACGGCGCGTTGCTCGATCAGGATTTCGCCCAACGGCTGTGGCGTGACCTCCTGGCTCGCAGCCTGGCGTTGCGTGCGCAGGCCTTGCTCCAGCTCATGCTCGGTCAGCGCGCCGCAGTTGGTGAGAATCTCGCCTAGACGGGTCGGGTGCTCCGGCAGGGCTTCGATCAGTTGCAGGTATTCTTCGATGCGGCTGTGGGGGGCGATGATATGAATCAGGCAATCGTCGCGGACAAAGTCGAAGGCTTCGGAAATCTCTGCCTTGTTGGCGTTGGAGCGGTAGTCGATCTCGAAGCCCAGGTAGCAGCTCTCGGCATCCACCTCGCCGAGGGTGGGCATGGCATCGGCCAGGGTGGTGATATAGACGATTTCGCCCAGGGTATTGAGGTAACGCAGGAACGACAGCGGGTCCATGCCATTGCGCAGCACATCGGGGCCGAAACGCAGAGAGATATGCCACAGGTCCGAGCTGACGGTATCGCCGCTGATGGTCTGCACCTCAGTGTTCTGGGGCGCAGGCGCGGGGCTTTGGGTGGTCATGGCAGTGCTGGCGCTGCGGTATTGCTGCAGTTCCTGGCGCAGGCTTTCCTCCCGGGCGACGGCGGCGCTGTCGAGGCTGCGGCCCTGGCTGGCGACCACTTCGATCAGTTCAAGCATGTGGTCGCCGCACTTGAGCAGCAGGGCGATGAGCGCTGTATTCACCTGTATCTCGCCGTCGCGCAGACGATCCAGCACATCTTCGACGATATGGGTGAAACCGACGATGGCGTCCAGGCCGAACAAACCGGCCGAGCCCTTGATGGTGTGGGCGGCACGAAAAATCGCACCGAGGATGTCCGGATCGTCGGGCCGGGTTTCCAGGCGCAGCAGGGACTCTTCCATCTCCTGCAACAGCTCGCGTGCTTCGACGATAAAGGTCTGTTGTGCTTGGTCGAGATTAATGCCCACGGTTACATCCTTTAAAAGCGGGACGACTGCAAATATCCAGACTCACTTTTGTGTGTTCGAACGCTGCATGGAGACTTCTACGGGGGCTAACTGTGGGAGCGAATACGGTGTTTAAACCCTGAGGATTTGTCGGATCTACCGTCCTCTTCGCGAATGAATTCGCTCCCACAGATGAATTTTCAACCCCATTCATTCATCTGGAGCGAGGATCAACGGATCGCCAAAGTAGGGTGCCAGGTTGCACAGCTCGAACGTCTCCAGCACCGCCTGGCTATGCCCGTCCAGGTGCAGGGCCTTGCCGGCGCGCTGGCTTTCGCGCTTGCTCAGCATCAGCAGTTGCACACCGGCGCTGTCCATCTCGGTGACCTGGGACAGGTCGATGGCCAGGTCGTCGCTGTTGTTCTGCATGTCAGCCAGCAACGGCAGGAGTACGGCGCCAAGCTCGGCGGCGGTGTAGATGGTCATTTCGCCCTCAATGCTGACCCGGGCGGTGCCTTGATGGCTTTGGCAGGTAATCGACATGGCAACGGCTCCTGCCGGTCAGGGCATGATCAGCTTGGCCACGGCGGCCAGCATCTGCGCAGGCTGGAAGGGCTTTACCACCCAGGCCCTGGCACCGGCGGCCTGGCCTTCCTGTTTCTTCGACTCCTGGGATTCGGTCGTGAGCATGATGATCGGTGTGAACTTGTAGCTGGCCAGCTTCTTCACTTCCTTGACGAAGGTGATGCCGTCCATGTTCGGCATGTTCACGTCGCTGATGATCAGGTGGACTTTCTGCCCCGTGAGTTTGCCCAGCGCATCCTTGCCGTCGCTAGCCTCGATTACGTCGTAACCGGCACTCTTCAGGGCAATGCTGACGACCTGGCGGACACTGCTGGAATCGTCGACAACCATTACGTTTTTGGCCATGAGTTAGTGCTCCTGGAAACTAGAAAAAAGTGATTTCGTGAGTCGTCGAAGCGGCGGTGCTGCCATGGTGGTTCTGGCGCTGTTCGTCGGTGGCGTAGGTCAACTCCATGTTGGCCAGCCACGCCTTGACATCGATCTGATCGAGTTTTTCCGGGTCCTGACGGGCGTCGAGCAGATGCTGGTGCAGGGCCTCCATATTGCTGCGCACATGGTTGAGGATCTGGCTGACCCGATCCTGAAATTGCAGACTGACCAGCACCTCGGTCATCTCGTTGCGGATACCGGCGCTTTCCTCCTGCAGCAGACCGGCGGATTCCGACAGACGTCGGGTGATGCTTTTGAACCGTTCGAGCACCAGTTGAATGCTGTTTTCCGATTCGGTCACCGAGTTGCTGTCATGCCCGGCGCTACTCGCTGCCGCCTGCACAAGCTGAGTAATGGCGCCGTTAATGATGTCGACCTTGGCCGACATCTTCTGCCCGGTTTCGCTGGACTGGCTGGACAGGGTGCGCACAGCATCGGCGACCACGGCAAAGCCGCGTCCGGCTTCCCCTGCACGGGCGGCCTCAATGGCGGCGTTGAGGGCCAACAGGTTGGTTTGCGCGGCGATGGCGGCGACATCGGCCGCCATGGCCCGCAGCTCTCCGGTGTAGTCGGTCAGGTTATTGACCTGGGCGAGCATCTCGTCGCGGCTATGCTGGGTGGCCTTGAGCGAATCGATCACCCGTAGCAGCTCATCGTCGCTCTGGGCCAGCACCTGCAGGGCGCCGTCGGCGCTGTTGCCAGCGAGGTCACCTGCCGCCAGTTGCGAGGCATTGGCGGTTTCCTGCAGGCGATTGGAGATGCCGTAGAAGCGGTTGCTCAACTCGACGATGGCGGTTTCGGTCTGAGCCCGGGAGCTTTCGATCTGCTTGGACCAGATCGGCACGGTCTTCAGGCAGATAGCGGCCAGACCGTTGTTTTGCGATTGGCTGGCGCTTTGCCGGGAAGACTGGCTGGCGCTGTGATGATGGCTGCTGAGGGCTGCCAGTTGCTGACGCTGCTGACTGGCGCCCCACAGGCTGGCCAGGGCTCCGAGGACCAGCAGGCCAGCGGCCAGGCCCAAGGGTTGTGCATTGACGCCTCCCGTCAGCAGGACGGCAGCAGCGCCCAGTACGGCGAGCAACAGGGGTAGCCAAGCGAAGGTAGGGTTGGGGGTTGCCGGGACGTCGTCAGAAAAAGAAGAACTCGAATGCATTACTTCGTCCTTGATTTTGATAATCGGGCCACAGGTTTTTTTGTGACCAAATGCTTGGGCGAAGGTTAGATCAGATCCTGCCGTTCTTCCTTGAGCGGCAAGCAGTTTTTTTGGATAAGCCACAAGCTGTACAACTAACTATTTGTTTATATTGAGCTTATTCGCAAATAAACATTTAGCCACCATTCGTCGTACAACTTCTGCGCGATCAGCCAAATTGCTGGCGGTAATGACTGGGCGTCAGGCCCAGCTTGTCGCTGAAGAGTAAACGCATATGCCGCACGCTGCCAAAACCGCTGCGCCAGGCGATGGTCTTCAGGGGCAGGTCGGTGGTTTCCAGCAGTTGCCGGGCGCGGTCGATGCGCGCGCTCTGGATGAACTCGGTGGGGGTACTCCCGACTTCTTTGGCAAACATGCGGGTGAAGTGCCGGGTGCTCATCTGGGCCAATTGGGCCAGGCATTCGATATTGAATTCTTCTTGCAGATTATCCAGAACATGGTTTTGCACCCGGGTGATGGGCGAGTCCTCGGCGGACACCGCTGCCAGCATCGGGCTGAACTGGGCCTGGCCGCCCTGGCGCTTCATGGCCACCAGCAGCACCTTGGCCACCGACAACGCGACCTTGCGCCCATGGTCTTCGGCCACCACGGCCAGTGCCAGGTCGATCCCCGCCGTGACGCCGCCGGAGGTGATCACCTGACGGTCTTCAATGTAGATCTGATCCGTACCGACCAGCGCCTTGGGAAAGGCTTTGGTCAGGCGGTCGATGTAGTTCCAGTGGGTGGTGACCTGAAAACCATCGAGCAGGCCCGCGTGGCCGAGAATAAAGGCGCCGGTGCAGATCGAGCCGTAGCGCCGGGACTGCCGCACAGCGTTATTGAGCCAGTTTTGCAGGGCCGGGTGGCGGTCGTTGTAGGCACCAGGGCCGCCGGGCACCAGCAGCAGATCATAGACGCCCTGATCGTTGTCGATGCAGGTGTCGGCCTGCACCGATACGCCGTTGGACGCACGTATCAGCGTCGACTGAGTGCCAACGGTGGTCATTCGGTAATGATTCGCCGCGTCCAGATAACGGTTGGCAATGGAGAACACTTCGAGCGGCCCGGCCATGTCGAGCAGCAGAAAGTCGGGATACAGCACGACGGCAACGTCTTTCATGGTCGCCGGACCTGGGCGGAAACAGGGACTCTGGTCATGTGCGGGGCCTTGCTGAATGAAAACGGGAATGAATTTAACATATTGAATAAAAACAATATTTCATGATGTGTCGAGGTCTTTTTGGAGGCTTTGCCTTAGCGACCGGGGCGATATCCATGCTATCGAGGAGTATGTCCGGGATTTGTGAAATGTAACGGATTGTATTGAGTGGCGCTGGCTGGGGATTGCAATACAAAACTCGCCGTTGGTCGGAGAATCTGATTGATAGACTTTTGCTTCTATGAATACGGCTTTTGTCGGTGTATGTCGGCTACAACCACGAGAACAGCAAGCTGATCAAGGCCTACAACGGCTCAGAGCAGGGCCTGCAACTGGCCAATACCCGCAGAATGCCTTTAACGTCTGGACCACCTGTGCGCCTGAACTTCAACAGCCTGTTCGACAAGCATTACTGGGCGCAGTACAACGGCCGCGGTTATGGCGTGCCGGGGGCAGGGCGTGGCGCGACCTTGAGTGCGGATTATTCGTTCTGAGTCTGATGTGAGCGAATTCTTCAGGCGTTAATTGTTGGAGCGAATTCATTCGCGAAAACGGTATTTTAGACGATGAATATGTATCGGCTGTGCCTACCCATTCGCGGATGAATCCGCTTCCACAATGTAATCACGGCGTATAGGTTGCGTGTGGTGATGTTTACCAATTCCCGGAGGCGCCACCCCCACCACTGGATCCGCCGCCACCGGAGGAACTGGAACTCGAGCTGGAACTGGAGCGGCTCGAGCCCCCCGACGACGTGCCGACGCTAAACCCGCTGCCCTTGCCGATGCTGAACAGAATCAACGACAGAATCCAGAAGCCCGGCAGCAGCACCAGCCAGGTCTGCAGATGGTTCAAGCCATTGGCGGCCTGACCGCCGAGCAGGGCGATAGCCACGGCGATCAGCAGGCGAATCCAGAAGCTGAGCGGGCTTTTGCGCCAGGTCGCGCGCATCAGCAGGAACATGCCGAACCACAGGCCGACAAACAACAGCACTCCCGCCGGCCACGCCAGGCCATAGATCAGCACAGCCGAGCCGAGACTGCGGCTGACAACCACCATCACCACGATATAAGCGATCAGCCCGAGCACCACGTAGAACGCCGTGCGCGCCATCCACAGCGCGCCAAACGTTGCGCCGCCCACCAACAGGCAAAGCGGCACGACCAACAGTTGCGCGGGCCATTCCTGACCACCGGTTGCAGCGACCAGAATGGCGGTGCTCAACAGCGCCAGGCCCAGGGTCCAGCGCCATGTCAGTTTCTTGGCAAAGGCCAGCACTCCCAGGACAGCGCCGAGGATAAAGGCGATCAGCACGCCATAGGCCTGTAGCGGCATCTGCCATGGCGACGATTCGGGCAGCGATTCGCCGTCTACCAGCAGAATCAAAGCGTCTACCGCCTGTTCGATACCCTGGTCGAAGTGGCCGTCGCGAAAGGCCGGGGTCATGCGCTCGCGGATAATCTGGCTGGCCACGAGGTCGGTGATGGAGCCTTCCAGACCATAGCCGACTTCGATGCGCATCTTGTGATCATTCTTGGCCACGACCAGCAGCACGCCATCATTGGCATCCTTGCGGCCCAGCTTCCAGATACGGAACTGTTGGTTGGCAAAGTCTTCGATGCTCATATCGCCAGTGCTGGGCAGCAGCAGGACGGCTATCTGCGCGCCCTTGCGGGTTTCCAGGGCGGCGATCTTTTGCTCCAGGCGCTGGCGTGTCGGGTTGTCGAGGGTTTGGGTCAGGTCGTTGACCCGGCCATGCATCACCGGCAACAACGGGCTATCGGCGGCGTGGCTCAGGCTGACCAGGCACAGCCACACCAGCAGGCTGACCAGGCTCCAGCGGGGCAGTCGCGACGAGGCATCGAACATGGGACTTCCTTGATTGGCAGGCGATGGGGCGGCGTGGCTCAGACCTGTGGCCAGTGTGCCAGTTCCCCCCGGCCGGGCGTGAGCACTGCATCACGAAAGCCAAGCTCGACCTGTTGCTGTCAAACTCAACCCGCCAACTGAATGCATGTATTTCATTGTGGGACCGGCTTTAGCCGGGAAGGCGATATTGAAGGCAATAGAAATGTACTGATCATGCCTGCGCTTTCCCGGCTAAAGCCGGTCCCACAGGGGTTGTGCTTTAATAAGGACTGGCTGTCGGCCGTACGATCAGTTCGCTGACGTCGACATCCGCCGGTTGCTCCACCGCATAGGCAATCGACCTGGCAATGGCCATGGCCGGGATGGAGATCCGGCGGAACTCGCGCATCAGGGTACGGCCGCCTTCATCGGAAATGCTCTCGGCCAGCTCCGACTCGGTCACGCCCGGGGAAATCAGCGTGACGCGAATATCGCCGCCGACCTCCTGACGCAGGCCCTCGGAAATTGCCCGCACGGCAAATTTGGTCGCGCAATAGACGGCGGCGGTAGGGCTGACGGTGTAGGCTCCGATGGAGGCGATGTTAATGAACTGTCCCGAACGTTGCGCCTGCATCAGCGGCAGCCCGGCGGCGATGCCGTGCAATACACCGCGAATATTGACGTCGATCATGCGGTCCCATTCCTCGACTTTCAGGGCGTCGAGAGTCGAGAGGGGCATGACGCCGGCATTGTTGATCAGTACATCGATACGACCATGCTGGCTGACGGCGAAGTCGACAAAGGCCTGCACATCGGCACGATCAGTGACATCCAGGGCCTGATACAGGGAGTTGCCGCCTTCAGCGTTGATCTCGGTGCACAGGGTTTGCAGGCGGTCGGTGCGCCGTGCACCGAGCACGACGCGAGCGCCCTGGGCGGCCAGGAGGCGAGCGGTGGCTTCGCCGATGCCGCTGCTGGCGCCGGTGATCAGAATGACTTTGTTTGAAGTGGACATGTGGGTGACTCCCTGGTTGGTAGGGGGGCCAGAGTAGGGCGCAGCAATCCGGCGACGTTATACGGATCCTTCGCGGTTTTTGCCTGATCCTGTACAGCCGCAGCGCCCGCGTTGACAGCGGCTCAGGCGTCGTGGATGAATGAGGCCTGATCGCCACGGACTTCACCGCCATGACCGCAGTTACCCCTTTTAGCTCGTCTTCACTGGACCCGGCCGCCGTGCGCCGGGCCGAGTTGGTGGTGCGGATCAAGCGCCTGGCGCCACTGCCGGGCACCTATGAAACAAGCATCCCGAGCCTGAATTTCATTCGCGTCGATGAGCCCGGCGAAACCCTGCATGTCCTGCATAAACCGGCGCTGTGCGTCATTCTGCAAGGGCGCAAGCAGGTGCGTCTGTGGCATGAGCTCTACCACTACGATGCGCTGAATTACCTGGTGGTGTCGGTCACGCTGCCGCTGTCCGGCGAGGTCATTCAGGCCAGTGCCGACGAGCCGTATCTGTGCGTGCGCCTGGATATCGACGCAGCGGAAATTGCCGGGTTACTGGCTGATATCCCGAAAATCGAGGCGTCTGCAAGCACCGGTCGCGGGTTGTTTCTGGATGAGCTGGATACGCCTTTGCTCGACGCCCTGATGCGCCTGGTTGGATTACTGGAAACGCCGGAGGACATCGCGCTGTTGGCGCCCATGGCGTTGCGCGAGATTTTCTATCGGGTATTGCGCGGCAGGCAGGGCGCGCGCCTGCTGGAAATTGCCATTCCCGACAGCCAGACCCAGCGGGTCAGCCGTGCCATCGAATGGTTGAACAATCACTACGTCGAACCGTTGCGCATCGACGAGTTGGCGCAACGGGTTCATTTGAGCCCGTCGACCTTGCATCAGCGTTTCAAGGCGGTAACGGCCATGAGCCCGTTGCAGTACCAGAAGCAGTTACGCCTGCAGGAAGCCCGGCGCCTGTTGATCAGCGAAGACAGCGATGTGTCCTCGACCAGCTACCGTATGGGCTACGAAAGCCCGTCGCAGTTCTGCCGCGAGTACAGCCGCCTGTTCGGCGCTTCGCCGCTCAAGGATGTGGCGCGGTTGCGGGCGCAGGTCAGTTGAGTGGGCAGGTGAGTCGGTTTTGGGAGCAGGCTTGCCTGCGAAGGGGGCGGTTCAGCCTGTACATCTTTCGCGGCTGGCATTGCCTTCGCAGGCAAGCCTGCTCCCACTGTGGATCCCTGTGAGAGCCGGGCTTGCCCGCGAATCAGCGGGTTGTCAGGTCACCACCCGATAACACGGCACATACGCCGCGCCGCCCGGCAATTTCATCCGGTGCTGTTCGACGAAGGCGTTGAGCAGCTTGTCCAGTGGCTGCATGATCGTCGCGTCACCGTGGATTTCGTACGGACCGTGTTCTTCGATCAGGCGGATACCCTTGTCCTTGACGTTGCCGGCGACGATACCGGAGAACGCGCGACGCAGGTTGGCCGCCAGTTCATGGGCCGGCAGGCTGTGATCCAGCTGCAGGTTGGCCATGTTGGCGTGGGTCGGATCGAACGGGCGCTGGAAGCTTTCTTCGATCTTCAACAGCCAGTTGAAGTGGAAGGCGTCGTTGCGTTCGCGGCGGAACTGTTTGACCTGTTTCAGGCCCTGGGTCATGTGCCGCGCGACTTCGGCCGGATCGTCGATGATGATCTGGTAGTGCGCCTTGGCCGCATCGCCGAGGGTCGCAGCCACAAAAGCGTCAAGCTGCTGCAGGTACGGCGCTGCGCTTTTCGGCCCGGTGAGAATGACCGGGAAGGGCACGTCACGGTTGTCCGGGTGCATGAGAATGCCGAGCAGGTACAGGAACTCTTCGGCCGTACCGGCGCCGCCGGGGAAGATGATGATGCCGTGACCCACGCGAACGAAGGCTTCCAGACGCTTCTCGATATCCGGCAGAATCACCAGTTCGTTGACGATCGGGTTCGGTGCCTCGGCGGCGATGATGCCCGGCTCGGTCAGGCCCAGATAGCGGCCGTGGGTAATGCGTTGCTTGGCATGGGCGATGGTGGCGCCTTTCATCGGCCCCTTCATCACGCCCGGACCGCAACCGGTGCAGATATCCAGGCTGCGCAGGCCCAGCTCGTGGCCGACCTTCTTGGTGTATTTGTATTCTTCGGTATTGATCGAGTGACCGCCCCAGCATACGACCATCTTCGGCTCGACGCCGGGACGCAGGGTGCGGGCGTTGCGCAGCAGATGAAAAACGTAGTCGGTGATGCCCTGGGAACTGCTCAGGTCAATGCGCTGGCTGTCCAGTTCGCTTTCGGTGTAAACGATGTCGCGCAGGGCGCTGAACAGCATCTCGCGGGTGCTGGCGATCATCTCGCCATCGACGAAGGCATCGGCCGGGGCATTGAGCAGCTCCAGGCGCACGCCACGGTCCTGTTGATGAATCAATACGTCGAAGCTCTCGTAGGCTTCGAGAATGGTCTTGGCATTATCAACATGGGCGCCAGTATTGAGGATGGCCAGGGCGCACTGGCGAAACAGTTTGTAGACACTGCCCGAACCGGCGGCGCTGAGTTGTTGCACTTCACGCTGCGACAGGGTTTCCAGGCTGCCCTTGGGGCTGACCGAAGCATTGATGACGGGTCTTGAAACCATTCTGGGTTCTCGGCAGAGACACCACCGACCGAGCGCGGTCCGTGGCATCGGGAATAATCTGAGGCGCACAGCAGGCGCAAGAGCGGTCATTTTCCTCGCTCCTTGGTCAGGAAAGCAAACCCGGCGGAAAATATCTACAACTAACGATTCCATCGTGGAATGAATCAACGATTTTATTTCGCTTGTTGCCAGGGCCCGATCGTCGCTTAGATGACAGCCTTTCCCTTGTCAGCAGGACGATTCGAGCATGGCCTTGCGTAACCGCGTTACCCACTTTTCGCCTGACTCTGTGACCGCTTCGGCGAGCGGGCAGGTGCGTGTATGAGCGCGGTCAGCCAGTCCGTCTCCCATGTCCATCCGCTGAGCCTGAGCCATGGCCGCAACGCCGAGGTATGGGATACCGAGGGGCGGCGCTTTATCGATTTCGTCGGCGGCATCGGTGTGCTTAACCTCGGTCATTGCAATCCGCGGGTGGTTGAAGCCATTACCCGCCAGGCCGGTCAGTTGACCCATTACTGTTTCAACGCGGTGCCGCATCTGCCGTACCAGCAATATATCGAGCGTCTGGCGGCGTTCATTCCGGTCAGCTATCCGGTAAGCGGCATGCTCACCAACAGCGGTGCGGAAGCGGCGGAGAACGCCTTGAAGATCGTGCGTGGCGCCACCGGGCGTACGGCGGTGATCGCCTTTGACGGTGCCTTTCATGGTCGCACCCTGGCGACCCTGAACCTCAATGGCAAGGTCGCCCCTTACAAGCAGAAGGTCGGTGTATTGCCCGGCCCTGTATATCACCTGCCTTACCCCAGCGCCGACAATGGCGTGAGCTGCGCCGAAGCGCTCAAGGCCATGGACCGGTTGTTCAGTGTCGAGATCGATATCGACGACGTTGCCTGTTTCATAGTCGAAGCAGTGCAGGGCGAGGGCGGCTTCCTCGCGCTGGATATCGAGTTTGCTCAGGCGTTGCGGCGTCTGTGCGATGAAAAGGGCATCGTACTGATCGTCGACGAAATCCAGTCGGGTTTTGGTCGTACCGGCGAGCGCTTCGCCTTCAGCCGTCTGGCTATCGAGCCGGACCTGATACTGCTTGGCAAGAGCATTGCCGGTGGCGTACCGCTGGGCGCGGTGGTCGGGCGCAAGGCTTTGATGGATGCGTTGCCCAAGGGCGGGCTGGGTGGCACCTATTCGGGTAACCCGATTGCCTGTGCGGCGGCGTTGGCGACCCTGGACGAGATGACCGATGCCAACCTCGCCGCCTGGAACAGCCTGCAGGCCGGCATGCTCGCCGAGCGTTATCAGGACTGGCAGGAACGCAAACTGTCACCCTATCTCGGCCGCCTGACCGGCGTTGGCGCCATGCGTGGTATCGAATTGCTCACGCCGCAAGGCAAACCGGCCACCGCACAACTTGCACAGTTGTTGGAACTGGCGCGTAACAATGGCTTGCTGCTGATGCCCAGCGGCAAGTCCCGGCACATCATTCGTCTGCTGGCCCCGCTGACCACCGAGGCACGTATTCTCAGTGAAGGCCTGGACATCCTGGAGCGCTGTCTGGCCCAGTTGCACGGGTGATTTGAATCGGTGTGCTATCTGTTGTCGGCAGGCATTGCGGCGCAGCCGGGAATAGCACACCGTGGGAGCGTGCGGGCGGCGTTCCGACTTGCCCGCGAAGAGGTCGGTACATTCGATACCTATTCTGTGTCTGATAAATCGCCTTCGCGGGCAAGCCACGCTCCCACGAACCGCGTCGTTAAGGAAACCGCCCCCATGCCTTCCACGCCACACCGCTCCGTCGCCCCGGCCCTCAGCTTCAATGGCGGCTTTGTCGACACGCTGGGCTTTCTCGCCCTGCAGGGGCTGTTCACCGCCCATGTCACCGGTAACTTCGTAACGCTGGGGGTGAGCATTGTGCATGGCACGTCCGGCGCGATAGCCAAGTTGCTGGCCTTGCCGGTGTTTGTACTGGTGGTGGGGCTCAGCCATCTGGCGGCGGTGATGATCAATCGCCGTGGCCTGGCGCCGCTGCGGCCGTTGCTGATCGCCCACACCGTGTTGCTGGCATTGTTCGCCCTGTTCGGCGTGTGCTTCGGGCCGTTCAGTGACAGCGACAGTGGCCTGGCGTTGCTCACCGGCATGACCGGTGTCGCAGCCATGGCCATTCAAAATGCCGTGTCGCGCCAGCACATGAAAGGTGCGCCACCGACCACTCTGATGACCGGTAACGTGACGCAACTGGCGGTGGATGTCTTTGCCCTGTTCGAGCAACGTGACCCGGAACAACGCGCCGCCATCCGTCTGCGCCTCAAACCGGTGGTGCATAACCTGCTGGGTTTTGCCCTGGGCTGCATCGTCGCGGCGCTGTGTTATCTGCTCTGCGGCCTGTGGGGCCTGATCGTGCCGGTGGTGGTCGCTCTTGTCGTGTGCGTGTGTCTTTTCGGCAAGGACGGCGAGCCCGCCTGAACCGGCAGGCTTCAGCGAAACACGTGGGCGTGGCCCTGGATGGAAAAACCGACCCGACTGCCCACCGCCGGAATGTCGAGGCCGGGGCTGCGGACCACGATCGAGCGTGGCTTGACCGGTCGTGACGACAGGGGCGGATCGAGCTCCACCGTGACCAGGCAGTTGTTGCCACCGAAGTCGATATCCGTCACCCGCCCCTGAATGTTGCCCGTCGTCGCGTGCGGCGCAATCAATAGCACCTGTTCCGGGCGCAGCATGATGCGCACCTGACCCTGGCAACGAACATCGCTGACGGGCACCAGGCCCAGGTCGCAATGAGCCAGACCCTGATCAACCAGGGCCGTCAATACCAGGGCATCGCCGAGAAACACGGCGGTCTCTTCATCGATCGGATTCAGATACAGCGCCCGCGGTGCACCTGCCTGGACCAGGCGGCCCTGACGCATGACCAGTAGCTGATCGGCGAACGACAGCGCTTCGGCCTGATCATGGGTGACCAGAATCGTCGCGATACCGGCTTCGGCCAGGACCTTGCTCACGCTTTTGCGCATGGCGGCGCGCAGGCCGGTATCCAGCGCCGAGAACGGTTCGTCCAGCAGCATCAACCGAGGTTGCTGGGCCAAGGCCCGGGCCAGGGCCACGCGTTGTTGCTGGCCGCCGGACAATTCATGGGGCCAGCGGCTGGCCATGGCCGGATCCAGGGCGACCCGTTCAATCAGCTGCGCCACTTGCTGACGCTTGCCAGCGCTGTTGCCGGGCAGGCCGAAGCCGATGTTGTCGGCCACATTCAGATGCGGGAACAGCGCGCCATCCTGGGGGACATAGCCGATATTGCGTTGATGGGCGGGGACTTCGCCCTGTTCGTTGACCAGCCACTGACCGTGAAGGGCGATGCGCCCGGAATCGGGAAACTCAAACCCGGCAATCATGCGCAGTAGAGTGGTCTTGCCCGAGCCGGATGGGCCGACGATCGCCGTGCGGCTGCCTGGGGCAATGCTCAGGCTGACATCCTTGATGGCGGGTACGCCGCCGAAGGACTTATGGATAGCGTGGAGTTCCAGGGCGTTCATCGGCCTGCCGTGCGTTTGGATTGATGGTAGAGAAGGGCGGTCAACGGCAGCGACAGCAGCACCATGATCAAGGCATAGGGCGCAGCGGCGGCATAGTCGACTTCCGAGGTCATGGCCCAGAAACCGGTGGCCAGGGTGCGTGTACCGCTGGGCGACAGCAGCAGGGTGGCGGTCAACTCGTTGGTAATGCCGAGGAACACCAGGGCCGCTCCGGCAGCCGCCGATGGCGCCGCCAGTTTCATGGTCACGCGCCACAAGGCCTGTGCCGGAGAGCGACCGAGGCTGCGGGCAATATGCTCCAGCTCCACCGGGGCCTGGGCGATCCCGGCGCGCAGGCTGACCAGGGCCCGGGGCAGGAACATCAGCAGATAGGCCAACAGCACGGTCACGGCGGTCTGGTAGATCGGCTGGGCGAAGTGAATGGTGATAGTCACCAGGGCCAGGGCGACAACAATGCCCGGCAAGGCGCTGGCGATGTAATTGCAGCTTTCCAGCAGGCGATGCAGACGTCCCGGCGAACGGACCGACAGCCAGGCCACCGGGATCGCCGCACAGGTGGTCAGTACAGCGCCGAAGCCGGCCAGCACCATGGTCTGCTGCAGGGCGTCGAGGATCCTCGCGCCATGCCAGGCCTGTACGCCGCCAGCGATCAGCCAGTTACCGAGGGTCAGCAGCGGCACACCCAGGGCCAGGGCGCTAAGACCGATCGGCAGCAGCAGGGCCAGGCTATTGCCCCGGCTGGACAGGCGTTGCAGGCGCGGTTCACGGGCGCTGCCGGAGCCGACCCGGGCATAGCGGGCCTTGCCGCGCAGTATTGATTCGACACTCAGCAGCAACAGGCAGCACAACGCCAGGACCCCGGCCAGCATGTTGGCCGCCGGACCGTTGAAGGACGACTGAAACTGATCAAGGATCGCCGTCGTAAAGGTGTCGAAGCGAATCATCGCGTACAGGCCGTATTCGGCCAGTAAATGCAGACCCACCAGCAGCGAGCCACCACAGATCGCCAGGCGCAGTTGCGGCAACACCACGCGGCGGAACACGGCCCAGGGCTTCAGGCCCAGGGATTGGCCGACATCTTCGATGGCCGGATCGAGGCGCCGCAAGGACGCCGCGATGGGTAAATACAGGAAGGGGAAATACGCCAGCACGGAAATCAGCACCGCCGCCGGCAACCCATGCAATGAAGGGGTGAGACTGACCCAGGCATAACTGTGCACAAAGGCCGGTACGGCAATCGGCGCGGTCGCCAGCAGGGACCAGATACGCCGCCCGGGCAGCTCGGTGCGCTCGGTCAGCCAGGCCATGGCGACCCCGAGCACGATGCACAGCGGAATGGTCAGCAGCACCAGCAGCAGGGTATTGACCAGCAGCTCTGCGACCCGTGGTCGAAATACCAGTTCGCTGACCGTCGCCCAGCCAGTCTGAAAGGCAATGACCAGAATAAAACCCAGGGGCAGCAGCGCGAGCAGCGAGAGCATGATGGCGCTGCTGCTGATCCACAGGGGCGGGTGCTTGCCATTGGAGCGACGCGCACGCAAAGCCGCCGGGGTGGCGTATAAGGCCTCCCCGGCGGCGTTTTGCGTCAATGCTTGAGCGGACTCTGACGGCACTTACAAAATCCCGGCCTTGGTCATCAGCTCCACGACCTTCTTGCTGTCCAGTTTCGAGCTGTCCAGCACCGGAGCATCGAGCTGCTCCAGAGGCACCAGTTTGTCGTTGGACTGGGCACCTGCACCCACGGCGTATTCAAACGAGTTGCCGTCCTTGAGGATGGCCTGGCCTTGTTTGCCGGTGATCCACTTCAACAGCGCCTGGGCCTGTTCCGGATGTTTGCTGGAGGCCAGTACGCCGCCGCCGGAGATGCTCACGTAAGCGCCCGGATCCTTGTGCTTGAAGTAGTACAGCGAGGTGTTCTTGCTGTTTTCGCCGGTCTTGGACTGATCGATCAGGCTGTAGTAGTGGAAGATCACGCCGCTGTCGATCTGCCCGGCATTGACCGCCTTGAGCACGGTGCCATTGCCGCGATAGGCAGTGGCGTTGGTTTTCATGCCCTTGAGCCATTCCAGGGTAGCGGCCTCGCCTTTAAGCGCGAGCATGGCGCCGACGATGGCCTGGAAGTCGGCACCGGCGGGCGACGCGGCCCAGCGGCCTTTCCAGCTTGGCTCGGCCAGATCCAGCAGGGACTTGGGCAGATCGGCCGGCTTGAGTTTGTCCTTGTTGTAGACCAGTACGGTCGAACGTGCGGCGATGCCGACCCAGGTGCCATGGGCCGGGCGATACGGCGCGTCGACCTGGGACAAAGTGGCAGGCGCTACCGGGGCGAACAGCCCGGCTTTGTCCACCAGCACCATTGACGGTGAGTTCTCGGTCAGGAACAGGTCAGCCGGTGAGGCCTTGCCTTCCTGGACGATCTGGTTGGCCATCTCGCTGTCATCGCCATTGCGCAGGGTGACCTTGATGCCGGTCTCCTTGGTGAAACCGTCGACCCAGGCCTGGGTCAGGCTTTCGTGCTGGGCGTTGTAGACCACGATGCCATCATCGGCCGCGTAAACGCAGGACGTACCCAGAAGCATGGCGGAGAACAGCACGCTGTTGACGAATGAATGAGTTTTGCTAGGCATGTCGTTGTCGATTCCTGACAGGAGATGAGGTTGCCATATCTTGGCCAATGCGAATCATTAGCAGTTGAAAGTGGCAGCAAACTAATTGCCGACATGAGAAAAAAACGTCAAAACCGTGTGGAATTCGTGTCAGTTGATACAAAGCTGAAAAAATCCGGGGATTTGACGAAACCATGACATCGCTCATTTGATAATCATTGCCTGCCGTTGACGTCGACAGGGTGGCCGTTGGCGTCGTCTACATGAGTAATGGGTATGTCTGGACCCCGATGGATATCAAGCACAGCTTAAAACAACGAATCGTGATCGTTTTTGCCCTGATGAGTGCGTTGGTGGCAGGGACCTTTGCCGTGGGCATTTTTGTCACCGTGCATATTGTCGAGAAGCGCCTGACGGCCATCAGCCTGGGCAGCGATCTGCGGCGGATGCTGTCGCAGGACAATATCAGCGACTGGCGTCATCGCCCGGAAAAAGAAGAGCTGTTCTATTTCGAGGGAGGTCAGGGTGATCTGGCCCTCAGCGACGACCTGATTGATCTGCAGCCCGGCTATCACGAACTGGAACGGGGCAAGAAAAGCTATTACGTCATCGTGCAGCGGGTCGATGATCGTCGTTATGTGCTGCTGCGCGACCAGCGCAAGTTCGCCAAGCGCGAGCGCATCCTGTTCGGCGTGGTGTTCATCGGTTTTATTCTCAGCATATTGTTGGCCATTCTGCTGGGACGATTGCTGGCCTCGCGGGTCATGGCGCCGGTGATTCGCCTGGCCGGGCAGGTCCGTCATCGCGACCAGATCCTCGAAGTAGCGCCAAGGCTGGCCGAGGATTATGCCAAGGATGAGGTCGGCGAACTGGCGTTGTCCTTCGACCAGACCCTCGGGCGCCTGCGTGCCGCGTTGCAGCGTGAGAAGCTCTTTACCAGCGACGTCAGCCACGAGTTGCGCACTCCGTTGATGGTCCTGGCCAGCTCCTGCGAATTGCTGCTGGATCATCCGGGCCTGGATTCACGCTCGCGGACCCAGGTCAGCCGGGTCAGTCGGGCGACCTTGGGCATGCGGCAACTGGTCGAGACCTTTCTGTTGCTGGCGCGCACCGAGGTTCAGGCGACGCAGCCTGCCTGCCAGCAGAGTCTGAGCCAGGTCGCCGACGAGTTACTGGAGGTCTGGCGCCAACCTATCGAGGAAAAGGGCCTGCAACTTATCTATGTGCCTTGTGCGTCGGCAACGGGGCGCTATAACCCGACCCTGTTACAGTCCGTGATGGGTAACTTGCTGCGCAATGCCTGGCACTACACCGATACAGGCTTTATTCGCCTGACGCTCACTGAGCACGGCTTTATGGTCGAGGACAGCGGTATCGGTATCCCTCTGGAAAAACAGCAGGCCATGTTCCAGCCCTTCGTACGTGGCGACGAGCAGCGCGGCGAAGGATTGGGTCTGGGGTTGTCGTTGGTCCAGCGTATCTGTGACAACCAGCGCTGGACGGTTTCCCTCACGACCCGCGAGCCTCATGGTTGCTGCTTTACTGTGGGGTTATAGCAACACCCTCCTACGAAAACACATTCTAATTTTTATCTGCACTGCTGCGAACAGGTTTGTTCGTGGTTGTTGCGTCGTGCCTGGAAAGTCCAGTTAATATATATCTTGTTACATGTTTATGTGCCCGTTTGTCGATATGTAATCTCGGCTTTACATGGGGTGTTACCGGTTGATGAAATTTTCACATGGGTACAACTTATCGTTTACGTCGTCTTGGTTAGAGTGCGTTACTTGCTCAGGGAGGCAACTTGCCATGACTCAGATCAAACTCAAGTTTTCCGAAAAGTATAATGACGAACACGCACAACAGTACTTGCACAAACACCGGAATGGTCTTTCTCGCCGGCTGTCCAACTGGCGGGATATGCAATTGGCCCGCAAGGCACTGGAAATAGCCGGTGATCCTGGCTTGGTGCTGGACCTGCCCTGTGGTGCCGGGCGCTTCTGGCCGGTACTGGCGGAAAAGCAAAACCGCGTGATCATGGCCGCCGACAACTCGGAAAGCATGCTGCGTACGGCCGCCAGGGGCCAGCCACTGGATATCGTCGAGCGTGTCGAGCTGAGGCAGATGTCGGCGTTCGATACCGGTCTGTCGGACAATTCGGTCGATACCATTTTCTGCATGCGCCTGCTGCACCATATCGGTGAAGCCGAGCACCGCAAGGCTTTGCTGGCGGAATTCCATCGTGTGACCCGTGAGACGGTAATCATCTCCCTGTGGGTCGATGGCAACTTCAAGTCCTGGCGGCGCAAGCAGCAGGAGAAGAAACGTTTGCAGCAAAACAAGGTGCATGGCTATCAGAATCGTTTTGTCCTGCCGGAGAAAATCGTCGAGGCCGAGTTTGCTCAGGCCGGGTTCGATATTCAGTCTCGTCTTGATTTCATTCCGTTGTATGCCATGTGGCGGGTCTATGTATTGCGCAAGCGGTGAAGCGCTCAACTGCGATTATTCGCAATGTATCGTGGTTGTTCATTAATTCAGGTGCATTGAACCGGGCAAACAGGTAAAACTCTGTATACCGCCCGGTTCTTTCGACAGAACCGGGAGGAACGTGTGATTCATTGAGAATAAGGAACGTGTGCAGTGTCATTCCTCGCGCCTGGTCGGAATTCTGTTCTATCGGCCTCTGATAGTTATCTGCATGCCCTGGTGGTGGGTGTGCTTGCATTGATTGTGTTTATTATCGGTGATCCGCATCAGGCGGCCATCGGTTTCGATTCGCGTTTTGTTCTGTTTGCCCAGGAAATGCTGCGCCACGGCCCCGGCTTTTTCCCGACCACCTATGGCGAGCCTTACGCGGATTACAGTTCCACTTCGACCTTTCTCATTTATCTGTTCTCCTTGCCTCTGGGTCGGGTGACCAGTCTGACGGCCTGGCTGCCCACGGCCATCTCCTCGGCCTTGCTGATCATGCTGATGTACCGCCTGCTGGCACCCTACTCGCGACAGTGGGCGCTACTGAGCATTACCCTGCTGATGCTCAGTACCACCTTCATCAGCGAGACGCGTGCGGTTTCCCTTGACCAGATGCTCGCCACCGTGGCTTTTGCGGTGTTCTACCTGGGCTACGCCGCCGATCATTTCGGCAAGCCCCGGCGCCTGACCTGGATCTTTGTCCTGCTGGTGCTGGGCTTCGCCATTCGTGGGCCGATAGGTTTGGTGGTGCCGACCGGCATCCTGTGCAGCTATTACATGTTGAGCGGGCAGTGGCGGCGCATGTTCATCTTCGGGTTCGCCGCTGCGGCGCTGCTGGCGGCTTGCATCGCGCTGTTGCTGCTGCTGGCCAAGGTCAGTGGCGGCAGCGATTTCGTCGCCGAAGTGGTGCGCATGCAGTTCACTTCACGCATGGATGGCAGCGAAGGGACCAGCAGCCCGACCTATTACTTCACCAGTTCCCTGGGCAATTTCGCCATCGCCTATCCTTTGGCTATCGTCGTGCTGTTAACCCTGGTGCTGAGCCGCTGGCGTCATCAGGGGCCGGAGCTGCGCCTGGTCTGGGCCTGTCTGGCGGCGGGGTTGATTGTTATGGTCGGCCTGTCGGTGCCCCAGGCCAAGAAAGCCCGCTACATGCTGCCGATGGTGCCCATGGCGGCGATTATTGCGGCCTATCCCTTCCAGGCGGTCGGCAACAAGTGGCTGAGCGGGCTGCGGGCGTTGGTCATGGCCGTTCTCTGTGTGTTGCCGGGGCTGTTCATTGGCTTGCTGCTGGTTGCCCGACAGCGCTTTCCCGAGCAGTTGACCAGCATCGGCGGCGTGCTGATTTTCCTCGGCTTGCTGCAGATTCTTGCCCTGGCGTCACTGTTCAGACCCCGGTTGCGGGTCTACGGTCTGGCGGCGTGTGCGGTGCTGGCGGTGTGGTCGAGTTATATCTGGGTGTTCGAGCCGGTCGAGCGCAATCTGTATGACACCCGCAGCTTCAGCCTTCAGGTGGATCAGGTCATGCAAAAGGACCCGCTGCCCTTGGTTTTGCATGTCATGGGCAAGGACGCCAAGGCGATCAAGTTCATGGTCAATCTGGATCACGACCTGCAACCGCAGTTCACGCAGACGTCACAGCAGTTGGTGGCGGTGAGCGGGCCGGCTTACGTGATGATGAGCAACAGCAGTTACATGGCCTTGAAAGGGACCCGGCTGGCAGATCTGCCGGTGTTGCTGCATGGGCGTTTTGACAAGGAAGATTATGTGCTGATGCGGGTGAACGGGCAGTGAAGTCCACCACCGCATGTGCATTGCTTTGATGTTTCTCCCGTAGGACCGGCTTTAGCCGGGAGATTGTCCTTCCGGCTAAAGCCGGTCCTACGAGTCATACGTTTGGGTGTCAGGCCGCAACCCACTGCTGTTGCGGAATCGGCAGGCTGCATGATTCGCCACGGCCAATCGGGAAGTAGTGAAAGCCGTTTTCGGCCAGGCGTTCGGTGTCGTAGAGGTTACGACCATCGAAGATCACCGGGGCACTGAGGCGCTGCTGGATCAGCTCGAAGTCCGGCGCCTTGAATTGTTGCCACTCGGTGCAGACGATCAGCGCATCGGCGCCATTGAGCGCTGACTCGGGAGTGCCCATCAGCATCAGCTCCGGGTGATTGCCATAAAGGCGTTGGGTTTCCTGCATGGCTTCCGGATCGAAAGCGCGAATGCTGGCACCGGCCGCCCATAAGGCTTCCATCAATACCCGGCTCGGCGCATCGCGCATGTCATCGGTATTGGGCTTGAAGGCCAGGCCCCAGATGGCGAAGATCTTGCCGCGCAGATCGCCTTTGTAGAAGGCATTGACTCGCTCAAACAGCTTGTTCTTCTGTCGCTCATTGATGCTTTCAACCGCGCGCAACAGGTCGTTGGAGCAATGGGCTTCAGTAGCGCTATGGATCAGGGCGCGAATGTCCTTGCCGAAGCATGAGCCGCCGTAGCCGCAACCGGGATAGATGAAGTCATAGCCGATACGGGAGTCAGCACCGATACCCAGGCGCACGGATTCGATGTCGGCGCCCAGGTGCTCGGCCAGTTCGGCGATCTGGTTGATAAAGCTGATCTTGGTCGCCAGCATGCAGTTGGCGGCGTATTTGGTCAGCTCGGCACTGCGCCGGTCCATGAACATCACGCGGTCGTGGTTGCGGTTGAACGGCGCATACAACTCGCGCATAACCTTCTGCACTTCATCGTTTTCACAGCCAATGACGATACGGTCCGGGCGACGGCAGTCGCTCACCGCAGAGCCTTCCTTGAGGAATTCAGGGTTGGAGACCACGTCGAAGGACAGGATGCGGCCAGCATCGCGCAGGGCCTGGCTGATGTGCTTGACCAGAGCATCGCCGCTGCCCACCGGTACGGTGGATTTTTCCACGACTATCAGTGGTTCGACGCGGTGACGTGCAATGGCTTCGCCGACGGCGAAGAAGCCGCTCAGGTCCGCCGAACCGTCTTCCCTGGGTGGGGTACCGACGGCGATGAACAACACTTCGCCATGCTCTACCGCGAGCTTTTCGTCGCAGGTGAAGCGCAGGCGGTTTTTCTCCAGGTTCTCCTTGACCAGACCGGCCAGCCCAGGTTCAAAGATGCTGACCTGGCCCTGGCGCAGTTGCTCGACCTTGGCCTGGTCGATGTCCATGCAGATGACATCGTGGCCGACTTCAGCCAATACCGTAGCCTGTACCAGACCGACATATCCGCTACCGAAGACGCTGATTTTCATGGGGTTAAATCCTGGGTTTCATTACGAGGAGTGCGGCGAAAATTGATCGTCAGTACGCCCGCGACAATCAGGCTGACGCCGACTGTCCGGGAGACGGTGAACGCTTCATGGAAAAAGGGCAGGCACGCGGCGATCAGGTAGACCAGCGCATAACTGAGGCTCAACAGTGAGTAGGCACGGCTCAGGGGCAACTCGCGCAGGGCCAGCAGCCAGCACAGCATGGACAGGCCATAGGCGATGATGGCGCTGCCGACCACCGCCAACGGCGTCACCTGCAGCAGGCCCTGGCTCAGGGCCTCGGGCCACTGCTCAGGCGTGGGCAGGCGCAACATGCTCCAGCGCATGCCTAACTGGGCGGCACTGACCAGCCCGACACTGGCCATGGCCAGGGCAATGCCTGATGTGCGGCTCATGCCTGGCGCCCCAGCAGCAGGACGCCAGCGAGAATCAGGGCAATGCCCAGCCAGTGCCGGGCGTCGACCTTTTCATTGAACAGGTAGCGGCCGGTCAGGGTGATCAGGACGAAGTTCAGGCTCAGCATCGGATAGGCGATGCTGACCTCGAGTCGTTGCAGGACCAACAGCCAGACCAGCAGACCCAGACCCAGGCAGAGCAGGGCCAGCCACAGCCACGCGTTGGTCATTGCCCTGGCGACGCCGGGAAAACCGGGGCGCCATTGTTCCACTGCGAGCTTTTGCGCGATCTGCCCAACGCAGGTCAGCAGGCAGGCAGTCAATAGCAATACCAGGCTCATGGCGGCGTTTGCTCGAACAGCAGAATGAGCATATTGCCGTCCGCAAAGCGTTTGCCATCTTTGGGCAGCAGATCTATTTCCTGTTTCTCTGAATCGCCTGCACCTCGGATCACGACACCGACGGAACCCTTGCGCCGGGCTTGCTCCATCCAGGCCTTGACCGAGTTGAGGTCGACTTTGCGGGCGTCGCCTTCCGGATAGCTGAGGCCGTACTCGAGTTCGCCCACGGTGTTATAGAACACCACGTCACTGCGCTTGAGGGTCCAGGCCAGCGATGAGGCCGCACCCAGGTCGTTGGACAGCAGGCTGGTGCTGCTCGCCAGTTCCTGTTCATGTTGCTGAATGAACAGCTGCGGGGTCTTGCTCAGCACTGTCGCCATGGGCAACGCATTGGGCAGCAGTGCCACGAGCAGGCCGATACCCAGGGCCGGGCTGGCCCATGCACGTGCCGGGCGCAGGATCTGCAAGGCGTTGGCCAAAACCCAGCCCGACAACACAATGATCAGCAGCAGCTTGGCAACCGGCTCCTGGTTATAGACCGGTTGTTTGAGTTGCAACCAGGTCAGTGCAATCAGGCCGACCACGCCCAGCAGGGCATTGAGCAGCCCGTTCAAGCGCAGTGCGCCCAGGCGATCCTGTTGCAGCAGGTTGATGATGGCATGTCCCATTAGCAGAGCCAGGGGCACCAGGCACGGCATGATGTAGGTTGGCAGCTTACCTCGGCTCAGGCTCAGAAACGCCAGGGGCAGCAGTACCCATAGCAGCAGGAAACCGACAGATGCCAGGCGTTTATCCCGCCAGCTTTGTTTTATCGTGGCCGGCAGGAGTACCGCCCAAGGCAGGCACGAGACCACCAGAATCGGCAGGTAGAACCAGATCGGCTGGGTATGTTGGGCATCTTCGGCGGCGAAGCGGCGGATGTGCTCGTGCCAGAAGAAAAACCGCCAGTAGTCCGGTTCCCGGCCATGCAGAATCAAGACCCAGGGCAGGGAAATGGCGATGGCGACGATCACGGCCAGGCAGCCGAACCTGATCAGTTCCCCCAGGCGCTTTTGCCAGACCATGTAGGGCAGGGCGATCAGCACCGGGAACAGCCAGGCGAGGAAACCCTTGGTCATGAAGCCCATGCCGCAGGCCACACCGAGCAGTGCCCAGTAGCCCAGTCGCCGATGGCCCGTACTGCTTTGGGCCAGCCAGAATGCCAGCATGCTGAGGTTGACCCACAGGCTGAATTGCGGGTCGAGGTTGGCGTAGCCGGCCTGCCCGGCGATCAGGCCGAAGCTCATGTAGAGCAGGGCGCAGGCGAAGCTCTTGCGCGGGTCGTTCCACAGGTTGCGCGCCAGCAGCCAGGCGATCAGCACGCTGAGCCCGGTGCTCAGGGCCGAGGCAATGCGCACGCCAAACAGGTTCTCGCCGAACAGGGCCTGACCCAAGGCGATCATCCAGTAGCCGGCGGCCGGTTTTTCAAAGTAGCGCAGGCCCATGAAGTGCGGCGCGGCCCAATTGCCGCTGTGGAGCATTTCCTGGCTGATCTGGGCGTAGCGGGTTTCGTCGGGAATCCACAGGCCGTGGCTGGCCAGCGGCAACAGATAGGCGAGCACGAAGGCCAGCAGCAGTAAGGGGATGTACCCGTTTCGGGTGGTGGTCATGCGTGTTGCACTCCCAGCCAGCCTTCGCGACCACTGAGGGTGCCACGGCTCAGGCGGGCTGTCGGCAGACTGTCGAGATCCTCGGGCAACAACTCGCCCAAGGGACAAAAATGAATGTTGCGGTTGCGGGCCTGGGCCAGCAGCTGCCGAAAGTCATCGGCCAACAGAATGCCCTCCACTTCCGCGTGAATTGTGTAGACGTTCAGGCCGTCGGGCTTGAAGCGGTCGAGAATGAAACGATTGAAGTCGCGGCTGGCCAGATCGGCGCCGACGACTTCATCGTAAGTGGGCAGATCGACCGGGATCTGCACCGTGCCCGGACGCCCGTTGCGCAGGGTCGGACGGAACAGACTGGTGCCACGGCAATCACTGTTGTAGCGCAGGTTGAAAGCTTGTTTGGCCTGCACCACATGTTCGTCGGCGCGCCAACCGGCGGCGGCGGAGCAGGTCACAGGCTCACCGAGAATGGTGCTGAGGCAGTCGAGGCCCTGGCGAATCTCTTCGGTCAGTTGTGCCTCGCTCCAGCGCCCGGCGTTGGCCTGCCAGCCATGGTGATCCCAGGCATGCAGACCGACTTCATGGCCGGCATCCCGGGCCTGGCGCATCAGATGGCCGAAGTCCCTGCCGATGGGTTTGCCCGGCCAGGCGGTGCCGGCCAGCAGGATGTCCCAGCCGTAGAGGCTGGCGGCTTTGGAGCGGAGCATCTTCCAGAAAAACTGCGGGCGGATCAGGCGCCATAAATGGCGCCCCATGTTGTCCGGACCCACGCTGAAGAAAAACGTCGCCTTGATCTGTGCGTCAGCCAGTATCTCCAACAGCTGCGGGACCCCGTCACGCGTGCCACGGTAGGTGTCGACATCGATGCGCAAGCCCGCCTGCATCAGCGCTGTTCCGCTTTTTCGGCCATGGCTTCACGCAGGAAGAAGTCCAGGGTCTTGCCGATGGTTTCGCTCAGTTCGATACCCGGTGTCCAGTCGATCAGGCGACGGGCATTGTCGATGCTCGGCTTGCGATGGCTGACGTCCTGATAACCTTTGCCGTAGAACGATTGGCTTTCCACTTCACGGAAACCGGCGAACGGCGGGAAATTGCCGCGCAGCGGGTGGGCTTCGAATTGGCGCAGCAACTCTTCGCCCAACTGACGGATGCTCGCTTCGTTGTCCGGGTTGCCGATATTGATGATCTGGCCGTTGCAGGCGTCGCCACGGTTTTCGATGATCCGTGCCAGTGCCTCGATGCCATCAACCACGTCGGTGAAGCAGCGTTTTTGCGCGCCGCCGTCGACCAGACGAATCGGCGTGCCTTCCACCAGGTGCAGGATCAACTGGGTAATGGCCCGCGAACTGCCGATACGCGCCGAGTCCAGACGGTCCAGGCGCGGCCCCATCCAGTTGAATGGACGGAACAGGGTGAACTTCAGGCCTTTCTGGCCGTAGGCCCAGATGACCCGATCCAGCAACTGCTTGGATACCGAGTAGATCCAGCGCTGTTTATTGATCGGGCCGACCACCAGATTGGAGGTGTCTTCGTCGAAGCTCGGGTCCTGGCACATGCCATAGACTTCCGAGGTGGACGGGAAAATCACGCGCTTGTTGTACTTGACGCAGTAGCGGACGATTTTCAGGTTTTCTTCGAAATCGAGCTCGAAGACTCGCAGCGGATTGCGCGTGTATTCGATAGGCGTAGCGATGGCCACCAGAGGCAGGATCACGTCGCACTTCTTGATGTGATACTCGATCCACTCGGTGTGGATGCTGATATCGCCTTCGATGAAGTGGAAGTTCGGATTGCTGCGCAGGCGTTCAATGGCATCGGAGCCGATGTCCATGCCGTAGACTTCGTAGCGGTCGTCCTGCAGCAGGCGCTCGGACAAGTGGTTACCGATGAAGCCGTTGACGCCAAGGATCAGCACGCGGGTGCGGCGCACGGGTTTGACGCTGTCGTTGCTGACCAGGCGCGAGCCTGCCACCAGGCCGAATTCACGGGCCAGTTGCGGGCCGCTCAAGTACAGGCCATCGTCGCCACGCTGGCCGGCACTGATCACCAGCGAGCCTTGGCCGCAGGCAATGCGCAACGGATCGCAGCTGATTACGGTGCCGGGGGCCAAACCTTCGTTACCGGCCTGGGCCTTGGCGCTCCAGACGATCAGCTTGTGCTCTCCTGCCAGATAAAACGCGCCGGGGTAGGGCTGGGTCACGGCCCGAACCAGGTTGTGCAGGGTGGTGGCCGGTAGATGCCAGTCCATGCGGCCATCGGCCGGGGTGCGGCGACCGAAATAGCTGGCCTGGGACTCGTCCTGGGCAGTGCCGTTGAGCTGGCCGCGACCCAGTACAGGCAGGGTTTCTGACAGAAGCTCGGCAGCGGCCTGGCGCAGTTTGCCGTGCAGGCTCAAGGCGTCGTCGCTGATATCGATGCTGACCCGCTGCTGAGCCAGGATGTCGCCGGCATCGGCACGCTTGACCATTTTGTGCAGGGTGACGCCGGTTTCGCTTTCGCCATTGACCAGCACCCAGTTGGCCGGAGCCCGGCCGCGATAGCGTGGCAGCAGCGAGCCGTGCAGGTTGAAACCGCCATTTTTCGCCTGAGCCAATAGCGTGTCGCTGAGCAGATGGCGATAGTAGAACGAGAAGATGAAGTCAGGTGCCAGCTTGCCGACGCGCTCGATCCACAGCGGGTGGTTGACGTCTTCCGGGGCATGCACGGGGATATCGTGGCGGGCACAGAGCTGGGCGACAGAAGCGAAGAAAGTTTTCTCCTTCGGGTCATCGGCATGGGTGAATACCGCGCTGATCTCATAACCGGCATCCAGCAGGGACTGGATACCGACGCAACCGATATCGTGATAGGCGAAGACAACAGCTTTCAGGCTCATGGCGCAACCTTGCTCAAAGAAGAATGGTGAGTCGACGAATCAATGGTGGTGGTCGAAGGCGCAGCCGGTGCGGCGCGCACGACTTTTTCGATGAAGAAGCGCGGGCGCGCGCGGACATCGCTGTACATGCGGCCCAGGTATTCGCCCAGCAGGCCCATGCCGATGAACTGCCCGCCGGTGAAAACGAACAGTACGGCGAACAACACGAAGCTGCCGTTACCGGCCCAGGGCGCGCCGAAGATCAGGCGCAGGACGATCAGGGCCAGAGCGAACAGGCCGCCGAGCAGCGCCATGCTGAAGCCAATGATGCTCAGCAGGCGTAGTGGGGTGGTGGTCATGCAGGTGACCAGATCGAACATCAGGTTGATCAGGCGCATCGGGCTGTATTTGGAATCACCGTGCTCGCGCTCGGCGTGCTCGACCAGTACCTCGGTGGTGTGGCGGGCGAAACTGTTGGCCAGAATCGGGATGAAGGTGCTGCGTTCACGGCAGGCCAGCATCGCGTCGACGATGGTTCGGCGATAGGCGCGCAGCATGCAGCCGTAGTCGCTCATGGCGACCCCGGTGGAACGTTGCACGGCCAGGTTGATCAGGCGCGACGGCCAGCGACGCCAGGCCGAGTCCTGGCGGTTGTTGCGCACCGTGCCGACCACGTCGTAACCCTGTTCGGCACACTTGACCAGACGCGGAATTTCTTCGGGCGGGTTTTGCAGGTCGGCGTCCAGAGTGATCACGACGTCGCCGGTGCACTGCTCGAAGCCGGCCATGATCGCCGCGTGCTGACCGTAGTTGCGATTGAGGATCACGGCTACGAACGGGCTGCCTTCTCGGGAGGCGGCGTCCTGCAGGATGTCGGCGGAATCATCGCGGCTGCCATCGTCGACCAGTACGATTTCGTAGGCGTGGTCCAGTTGCGCGCAGGCCGCTGCGGTGCGGCGCAACAGCTCCGGCAGGCTCTCGTGCTCGTTGTAGACCGGTATGACTATGGATACACGGTTGATCGGGTAAGGTCTCACAGGCGTTATTCCACAATCGATTCAATGACACTGACGACTCGCTCGACATCGTCGAGGGACATCTCGGGGAACAGCGGGATCGAACAGATACGCGATGAGTTCCATTCCGTATTGGGCAGGTGTACGTCCGGGTAGCGCTGGCGATACCAGGTGTGCAAATGAGTGGCGATAAAGTGAATGCCGCTGCCAATATCCTGTTCCTGCAGGGCCTTCATGAAGGCGTCGCGGTCCAGGCCACAGCGCTCGGGGTCAATGCGCAGGATGAACAGGTGCCAGGCGTGGTGCTGGTCGTAGTGCGGCTGGGCCAGGGGCAGTACGGGCGAGCTGGCCAGGCGCTTGAGGTAATGCTCGGCAAGCAGCTGGCGCTTGGCATTGATGGCTTCCAGGCGCTCCAGCTGCACCAGAGCAATGGCGGCATTCATGTCGGCCAGGTTGTACTTGAAGCCTGGCTCGATCACCTGGGCTTGGGGCTTGCGGCCGTGGGTCATGCGGTCATAGGCATCCACGCCCAGCCCGTGGAACTTGAGCATGCGCACGCGATTGGCCAGTTGCTCGTCGTCGCTGACGAACATCGCGCCTTCGGCACAGGTCATGTTCTTGATGGCATGGAAAGAGAAGATCGCCGTACCGTGGGCACCTACCGAGCGACCCTTGTAGCGGGTCCCTGCGGCGTGGGCTGCGTCCTCGATAACCCGGATGCCATGGCGTTCGGCGAGGGCGTAAAGCGGATCGAGGTCGAACGCCGCACCGGCGTAATGCACCGGAATGATTGCCTTGGTGCGGGGAGTGATTGCCTGTTCGATGGCTTCGATATCGCTCATCAGGGTATGCCGGTCAACATCAACGAATACCGGGGTGGCGCCGAGGAGGCAGATCATGTTGGCCGTGGAGACCCAGGTCTGGGACGGGGTGATCACCTCATCGCCCGGGCCGATGCCCAAGGCCAGCAAGGTGACGTGCATCGCGCCAGTGGCCGAGGACAAGGCAATCGCGTGGACAGCGCCGGTACGCTCGGCAAATTGCTGCTCCAGCTTCTGGCATTCCGGTCCGGTGGTGATCCAGCCGGAGCGCAGTACCCGGCTCACCGCTGCGATTTCTTCATCGCCGATGTCCGGGCGAGAAAAGGGAAGGAAGCGCTGACTCATAAGTATCCTCTGGCAAGCAAAAACCTGCGGGCAAACCTGGCGTCGGTCTGACCGCTATCAAAGTATTCAAGTGCGCCATTAAATGCGGGCGAGCGAGTTTTTCGGGCCGTTGACCGACAATAAACAATCAGTTTATTTAAATTCGTTTATATAGATCGGCTGCTCATGAGTGTCCATTCTCAATGGTTTTACACCGCATCGGATAGTACGAAACCAATAATGAAAATTCCGTGTATAGCCTGTCGATTTTTCATGTTGGTATGAGTTTTTAACGCTATACCTTTGTTTTAGTTGATTTCAAGGGTTGACGTCCAATTGTCATGAGCCTGTGTTAGAGCTGCCGGTCTGGCTATTCGCCATGCCGATGCTTTATAAACCCAATCATTTTAGTGTGTATAGTGCCAATCCACTTTCTAACAGCATCCGTTCAGGATAGTAGGAATTTCGTGAATCGCAAAAGCGGTAGGTAAGTTGAGAATAGTCCTCGGGCGCAGGCGCTGCATTCGCCTTGTCGCGATGGGTCGCTTATGGGCTGACAGCACGAGGCAATTAATGAGTAAGTAGCACAAGCCAGCGTATTAGCAAGACTGGCTGGGACAAAGTGGCTTGCGGATTAACAAAATGTGAGATTGATGTTGACTGGGTCATCAGGAGGCAAGGGCGAAGGTAGAAAGCGTTGAAATTGATATGTTATAACAATCTATAGTAAGGTTGCGCTTTACCTGTCATCGCTATTGGACGCCCCACCATGATCCGCAAGAACCCCTCAGGCCACCTCCCTGTAATCGCTGAGTCGGCCTATGTCGACAAGACGGCAATCGTCTGCGGCAAGGTCATCATCCATGACAACGTGTTCGTCGGTCCTTACGCCGTTATCCGTGCCGACGAGGTCAATGCCGACGGCGACATGGACCCGATCGTCATCGGTGCCAACTCCAATATTCAGGATGGCGTGGTGATTCACTCCAAGTCCGGAGCCGCCGTGACCATCGGCGAGTTCACCTCCATTGCTCATCGCTCCATCGTGCATGGCCCCTGCACCGTGGGAGACCGGGTGTTTATCGGCTTCAACAGCGTGCTGTTCAACTGTCGGGTCGGTCAGGGCAGGGTGGTGCGGCACAACTCGGTGGTTGATGGTCGCGATCTGCCGGACAACTTCTACGTGCCCTCGACCACGCGCATCGGCCCCAATACCGATCTGGCGCAGTTTCCCCCGGTGAGCGTGTCGGCCTCGGAGTTCTCCGAAGATGTGGCCCACACCAATATCGATCTGGTGCGCGGCTACAAAGCCCTGCAGAACGAGTTCTGAGCATGGTCCAGACCTTAAAGACGCGGCTGCATTCCATCGATGCCCTGCGCGGGTTGATCATTCTGTTCATGCTGCTGGACCATGTACGCGAGACCTTTTTCCTGCATCGCCAGGTCACTGACCCGATGGACGTGGCTGTTACCGAGCCAGCACTGTTTTTCAGTCGCACTCTGGCGCATCTGTGTGCGCCTTTGTTCGTCTTCCTGACCGGCTTGAGTGCCTTTCTGTATGGGGAAAAGAACGGCGGCGGGGCGGCGGTATCAGTGTTCCTGTTCAAGCGTGGGCTGTTCTTGATCGTGCTGGAAATCACCCTGGTCAATTTCGCCTGGACCTTTCAGTTCCCGTCCACGGTGGTCTACCTGCAAGTGATCTGGGCCATCGGTCTGAGCATGTTGGCTCTCGCGGCGTTGCGCATGTTGCCGCGGCCTGTGCTGGTGGCCTTGGGTTTGCTGATCATTGCCGGGCATAACCTGCTCGATGCCGTGCATTTTCCGGTTGAGTCCTTGCTGCACGGGCCTTGGGCGGTGCTGCATGATCGTGGCTGGCTGGAGCCGTGGGCGGGTCTGCGCCTGCGCACCTCATATCCGGTTTTACCCTGGATCGGCGTCATTGCCCTGGGCTATGCCGCCGGGCCTTGGTTTGCTGCAGGTTTCGATCAGGGCCGCCGGCAGGCGCGGCTGATCGGTTGCGGCGTTGTCGCGTTGGCGCTGTTCATCGGTCTGCGCCTGAACAACGGTTATGGCGAAAAGCCCTGGCAGAGCGGCGTCGATGACCTGCACAGCCTCATGAGCTTTTTCAACATCACCAAGTACCCACCCTCGCTGCAGTTCATCTGCCTGACCCTGGGGCTCGGCCTGTTGTTGCTGGCTGCACTGGAGCGCCTGCAGTCACGTAAATGGATTGCACCGCTGGTGGTATTCGGCGCGGCACCCATGTTCTTCTACCTGCTGCACCTGTATGTGCTCAAGGTGCTGTATCTGGCGGCGCTGGGCATCTGGGGCGCCAATCAGGGCCGCTATTTCGGCTTCGACTCCGTGGTCTCGGTGTGGCTGTGTGCGGCACTCCTGGCGCTCGTGTTGTTTCCGGCGGTGCGTTGGTTCGCCGGGGTCAAGGCACGGCGTCGGGGTCTGACGTGGCTGAAGTATCTGTAAGGCTTTGCAGGAACATCGCCAGTGCCACTTCTTCAAGGCGCAGACCCTTGCGCTGTCGAGCGCGTGGCAATCTGGCGAGTTCACCTTGCAGAAAACCTTCGAGCACGGCGGGGTGGATATAGCATTTGCGGCAGATCGCCGGGGTATTTCCCAGCTGCCGGGCCACCGCCTTGACCATCTCGACAATATGTTTCTTGGCATCGGCCTCCGGTTCCCACTCCAGCTTGCGCAGGGTCGCCAGGGCCAGGGCGCTGCCAGCCCAGGTACGATAGTCCTTGGCGGTGAAGTCGGCACCGGTCAGTTCGTGCAGGTAGGCGTTGATATCCGCCGAGCTGACGCTGTGGCGCTCGCCCCGATCATCCAGGTACTGGAACAGATTCTGCCCGGGCAATTCCATGCAGCGCTTGATCACCCGGGCCAGGCGTCGGTCGGTGATGCTGATCTGATGCTCCACGCCGCTTTTGCCGCGAAACTGAAAGAGGATATCGGCGCCGTGGACCTCAACGTGTTTATTGCGCAGGGTGGTCAGGCCATAGGAACGGTTGTCCCGGGCGTACTGGCTGTTGCCGATGCGGATCAACGTGGCGTCGAGCAATGACACCACCGTGGCCATGACCTTGTTGCGGCCCATCCCCGGTTCGGCCAGTTGCGCCTCGATCTGCTTGCGAACCTTGGGCAAGGCGAGGCCGAACTCAATCATGCGCGAGTACTTGTCCTGATCACGAATCTCGCGCCAGCGCGGATGGTAGCGGTATTGCTTGCGGCCGCGGGCGTCGCGGCCGGTGGCTTGCAGATGACCGCGCGGGTCCGGGCAAATCCATACATCGGTGTAGGCGGGCGGGATGGCCAGATTGTTGATCCGCTGAATCTCTTCGGCATCACGAATTCGCTCGCCCTGGGTATCGAAATAAACAAACTTGCCGCGCAAAATCCTGCGGCTGAACCCGGCCTGGGTGTCTTCGACGTAGTGCAGGTCAGGGGGCAGTTCGAGGGCTTCGATTGAGTCAGGCATGGCAGGCAATCCGTAGTTCATTACTGGATTGACCGCGCCATCCGGCAAGGGTGCCGAGGATTTTCACGGCAGAAACCGGTTTACCTTGGGTGATGACATGGAGTGATAATGCCGCACTTTTTCTCACCAGAAGCCTGAGCATGATCACCTTCAAACAGCTGGAAGCCATCTACTGGATTGTCGAACTGGGCAGTTTTGAGGCCGCGTCCCTGAAGCTGAACATGTCGCAGTCGGCGATCTCCAAGCGGGTTCAGGAATTGGAAGAGGCGTTCGACGTACCGATTTTCGACCGCAGCAAACGCAGCGCGCGATTGACCGAGAAGGGCACCGAGCTGTTCGAGTACGCCAGCGAAATGCTCAGGCAGCGTGATTATTTATTGGAACGTATCAGCTCCAAAGAGGTGCTGGTGCGGCGCTTTCGCCTGGGTGTAACCGAGTTGACCGCCCTGACCTGGCTGCCGGCCCTGGTCGAGCAGATTCGCATCGCTTATCCCCGGGTCGTGCTGGAACCTTCGGTGGAGCTGAGCTCGGAGTTGTTCAAGAAGCTGGAAAACGACCAACTGGACCTGATCATTGTTCCCGATGTGTTCGACGACGCGCGCTTTGTCGCCACGCCGTTGCGCACCGTGGAAAACGCCTGGATGTGCGCGCCCGGCCTGTTCGGCGAGCCCGGCCCCATCGATTTGCAGGCGCTGTCGGCGTTCACCGTGCTGACCCAGGGCGGCAGCTCCGGCACGGGCCTGCTCTATGACCGCTGGCTTGCGCGGCACGACCTGCGTTTCAACGCCAGCCTGAGTTGCAACTATCTGGTGGCGCAGATCGGCCTGACCATTTCCGGCCTCGGCATCAGCTATCTGCCCCGGCAATGCATGGCGCCCTTTGTCGAACAGGGCCGCCTGCGAATGATCGAGACCCGCCCGGCGCTGCCGTCGATTCCCTATGCGGCAGTGCATCGTGTCGATCGTCAGCAGGGCTTGAGTGTGGCCGTGGCACGGCTGGCAGAGCAGTGTTGTGATTTCAGTCGGCTGATTCTGCAGCAGCAGGTCATGGAATAGCGCGCTCTTGCCGTAGTGACTCCTGCCTGCTCTATCGCTTTCAGGCGCTACAAAGGAAAACATGATAAAAATCGATGTTTTGACATAAATAAATATCGCTAAAAGTATTGCCTCGCCTTTTCTAAGATCGAGACCTTCTTTGGTTCACGGAGGTCATCATGTCACTGCCCGGCTCACGCATTCTCACCTCGCCAGCTCTGGCATCCCCGGCCCTGATCGAGGCATTTCAGACGGTCGTCACGCCGCACATCAGCGACAATCTCGGTCGGCATATCGGCGCCCGCGGCCTGACCCGCTACAACCACACCGGTAAGCTGGTCGGCACCGCCCTGACCGTCAAGACACGGCCCGGCGACAACCTGTTCATCTACAAGGCCCTGACCCTGCTCGAGCCTGGCCATGTGCTGGTGATCGATGCCCAGGGCGACACCATCAACGCCGTGGTCGGCGAGTTGATCAAGCTGTATGCCCAGCAGCGTGGTTGTGTCGGTTTTATCGTCGACGGCGCGATCCGCGATGTCGCCAGTTTTGCCGACACCCCCTGTTATGCCCGCGGCGTGGTGCATTGCGGGCCCTACAAAAGCGGTCCGGGAGAAATCAACGTGCCGGTTTCAATCGGCGGCATGTTGATCAATCCGGGGGACATCATTGTCGGTGACGAAGACGGTTTTGTGGCCTTCGCCCAGGAAGACGCCGAGCAGATCCTGGCCAAGGCGCGTGAGCACGAAGCCCATGAAGAAGAGGTGAAAGCCGAAATCGCTTCGGGTGCCGTCGATCAGTCGTGGCTGGACAGAGTCCTGGAAAAAGCCGGTCTGGCGAACTGAGGGGATGAGCATGAGTAAACAGTTTCTGTCCCGCCGGTTGTTGGCGATTCAGCCGTCGCCGAGCATTGCCGCCAATGCTCTGGTGACGCAGTTGCGCGCCGAAGGCCGGGATATTGTCAATTTCACCGTCGGTGAGCCTGACCTGGATACACCGACGCATATCCTCGATGCCGCCCGCGACGCCATGTATGGCGGCCAGACCCACTACACCGGCACCCCAGGCACGCCAGCGCTGCTCGATGCCATCGTCGTCAAGCTGCTGCGCGACAACGGCCTGGCGTATGCCAGAGAGCAGGTGATTGCCGGCTGCGGCGGCAAGCATGTGATCTATCATGCCCTGGCCGCGACTCTCAATCCGGGCGATGAAGTGATAGTGCACACGCCGTACTGGGTGTCATACCCGGACATTGCCCGGCTCAATGAGGCGACACCGGTCATCATCGCGGGCAATCAGCACAACGGCTTCAAGCTCACTCCTGACGAGTTGGAACACGCCATTACCCCGCGCACCAAGTGGGTCATCCTCAACACACCGAACAACCCCACCGGAGCGGTCTACAGCCATGCCCGGTTGCAGGCGCTGGCCGAGGTGCTGCGCAGGCATCCCCATGTGCTGATCATGTCTGACGAAATTTACGAGCATTTCGTCTACGACACACAGCGCCATGTGTCCTTTGTCGAAGCGGCGCCGGATCTGATGGCGCGTACGTTGCTGATTAATGGTGCCTCCAAAGGCTATGCCATGACCGGCTGGCGCCTGGGTTTTGCCGCAGGTCCCCAGTGGCTGATCAGCGCCATTGGCAAGTTGCTATCCCAGACCACCACCTGCCCCAGCTCCGTGAGCCAGGCAGCAGCGGTCGCGGCATTTGCCGGCGATCAGGCACCGATTGCCCGGATGCGCGAGATCTACAGCCAACGCCGCGCGCGCATGCTCGAGCTGCTGGCCGATATCCCTGGCATCCGTTGCACGCCACCCGAGGGGGCTTTTTATGTGTTTGCCAACGTTGGCGATCTGCTGGGCAAGGCCACGCCCCAAGGCGCGCGCCTGAACAGTGAGGCGGATTTCGTCGAATACCTGTTGCGCGAGGCCGGAGTTGCCGTTGTGGGTGGCGGCGCCTATGGCATGTCACCCTATATTCGTCTGTCCTTCGCCAGCGCCATGGAGGTGATCGAGGAGGGCGCTGCACGCCTTGCCAGGGCCTGCGCAGCCTTGCGCTGATCGACCGAAGAGTCGACAGCGGCTTGTCAAAACAACACTGCCCGAAACATTCACGACACTTTCAGAGGCATTCCATGCACAAGCCACGTCTATCCCTGATGTTGCAGATTCTTATCGGCCTGTTGGCCGGCATTCTGGTCGGGGCGTTGTTGAACCATTATTCCGAGGCCCGGCCCTGGCTGATCAGCAACCTGTTGCAACCGGCGGGGGACATCTTCATCAAACTGATGAAGATGATCGTCGTGCCGATTGTCTTCGCCTGCATGGTCGTCGGTATCGCCGGCAACGATGACAGCAAATCCCTGGGGCGTATCGGCGTGCGGACGCTGTTGTACTTTTTTGCCGTCACCACCACGGCGATCGTCATCGGTCTGGTATTGGGCAACCTGTTGCAACCCGGAGCCGGGACCGATCTGGCCAGTCTCAAGGCAACCACCGTCAACGTCACGCCGCTGGCGTCGGCCAATCATGGTCTCGGCCAGATAGTGCTCACTATCATCCCGGACAACATTGTCGACGCCATGGCCAAGGGCAGCCTGCTGCCGGTGCTGTTCTTCGCCGTCATGTTCGGTCTGGGGGTGGCGGGTTTGAGCGAGGAGCGTCGCAAGCCGCTGATCGATATGTTGCGCGGGGTTTCGGAGGGGATGTTCCGCATGACGTCGATGATCATGGCGTACTCGCCCATTGGTATCTTCGGCATGATTGCAGTGACGGTCGCCAATTTCGGTTTCGCTTCGCTGTTGCCGCTGATCAAGTTGATCGTGGTGTGCTACCTGTCGATTGCCATCTTCGCGATCGTGGTGCTGGGCAGCATTGCTCGCCTGGTCGGGGTGTCGTTGTTCGGTCTGATCCGGCACATCAAGGACGAATTGATTTTGGCCTTTTCCAGCGCCAGCTCCGCAGCGGTGATGCCACAGCTGATGGCCAAGCTGGAATGTTTTGGCGTGCCACGCTCGCTGGTCAGTTTCGTGGTGCCGGTGGGGTACTCGTTCAATCTGGACGGCGCCTCACTGTTTCTCGGCATCGGCACGTTGTTCGTAGCGCAGCTCTACGGGATTGACTTGAGCCTGACGCAGCAGGCGCTGCTGGTGGTGACCATGGTCCTGACATCCAAGGGGGCTGCGGGTGTGCCAGGCTTCATGTTCGTCATCCTTTCGGCAACCCTGGCCAGCGCCGGGCTGCCGCTGGAGGGTATCGCCTTCATTGCGGGTGTCTACCGCCTGATGGATATGCCGACCACGGCGCTCAATGTGCTGGGCAATGCCTTGGCGCCATTGGTCATCGCCCGTTGGGAGCAGCGTACGACGGAGCGCCAGGCGCGTCTCAACGGCACGCCCCTGGCGTGATTGCGCTCTATCACGGCTGTTGAGATGAAAAGCCCGGGGCGTATGGCGCGTCCCGGGCTTTTTACTTAACGGCCGCGCTTATTTACGATCCAGCCACACCGTCTGGGCATTGCAGAACTCGTGCACGCCGAAGTGCGACAGCTCACGACCGAAGCCGCTTTTCTTCACGCCGCCGAAGGTGACGCGGGGGTCGCTGGCGAAATAGCCGTTGATGAATACGCCACCGGCCTCCATCTGCGCCGCCAGCTCTTCGGCCAGGGCGATATTGCGGGTGTAGATGGTCGAGGCCAGGCCGAACTCACTGTCGTTGGCCAGTTCCAGGGCGTGGCGGGCGTCACGCGCGGTGATGATCGAGGCTACCGGGCCGAACAGCTCTTGGCGGAACGACGTCATCTGGTCAGTGACATCGCCCAGCACCGTGACATCGTAGAAGTTGCCGCTGCCTGGCGTCTTGCCGCCGCCCAGCAGCAGGGTTGCGCCTTGCTCCAGGGTGCCTTGCACTTGCAGGTCGAGTTCATCGCGCAGATCGAAGCGGGCCATGGGGCCGATATAGGTCTCGCGCTGTAACGGATCGCCCACCGCCAGCTTGCGGGTCGCTTCGACGAATTTGCGGGTAAAGGTCTCGACCACGCCCTGTTCGACGATGATGCGTTTGGACGACGCGCAGACCTGGCCCGTGTTCTGATAGCGGCCGATAACCGCCGCGTTGACCGCCTCATCAATATCGGCATCGTCGAGCACGATAAACGGATCGGAGCCACCCAGCTCCAGCACGCATTTCTTCAGTGCGGCACCGGCCTGGGCACCGATGGCTGACCCGGCGCGTACGCTGCCGGTGACGGTGACAGCAGCAATGCGGTCATCCTTGATGGCAGAGGAAACACCCTCGGGCGTGACGTTGATGACTTCGAAAACTCCTTCAGGGAAACCGGCATCCTGAAAGGCCTTGAGCAGCAGATAGGCACTGCCCATGACGTTCGGCGCGTGCTTGAGCACATAGGTGTTACCGCCAATCAGCGCCGGGACCGCACCGCGCAGCACCTGCCAGATCGGGAAGTTCCACGGCATGATCGCCAGTATCGCGCCGAGGGGGCGGTACTCGATGCGTGCCTTGTTTTCGGGAACTTCAGTGGCTTCGGCGCTGAGCATCGCCGGGCCGTGGGCGGCATACCACTCGCACAGGTTGGCGCATTTCTCGATTTCGCCTTCGGCCTGGGCAATCGGCTTGCCCATTTCCACGGTGATCATCTGCGCCATCGGCTCGGCGGCTGCACGCAAAGCCTTGGCCAGAGCGATAAGGGCCTGGGCGCGTTGCTCGACCGGGGTGCGTTTCCAGGTTGCAAAACCCCTGGCGGCACGACCGAGGGCGGCATCCAGTTCGACGGCGGACTCGAAGGGATAATGCCCGACCTGTTCACCCGTGGCCGGATTGATCGAAATCGCGTGAGTGTGAGGCGTGATCGTGGTCATGGCACCGTTTCTTTTTCTTGGGAGATGAAGTGGGACCAGACTAGCGCTCACGACGACGTGATTAAAACTGAATAATTATGACGGATATGTTCTCTTTTAGAGAATGAAGGCCGGTTTTGCCTTTACACAAATTCCAAGGACTGATTGGTCGCTCACATTTTCCGGTGAGATCGTTGCCTGATAGCGGGTTGCTACTACGACCACTCGTGCCATGGGCTATTAATTTATTTGAATCATTGCGCCGCTCAGCACTCATTGACTGTGAGTGCGAGAGCTCCCCCGGCAGTCTGTACGTCGCTGTCTCCTGCCGGGGTTATTTATTTCTGAGTCCAGAGCGGTGCATCTGGATAGAGCAGTTCAACGAGGTAACGTCATGGCGAAGTCCGAGCAAGGGCGCTTCTTATCTGCCGATGTCGCTATGGCGGCTTCGAATGCGTTGGAGCGAATTCAGTGCGCAGGCGCTACTTTGGAGGTGGTCGAAGCCGGGGTTTCCTCCGTCGCTCTGGTCCAGGCCCTGCGGCTGTCGGGCAATTGCGGGGGGGCTGAACTGGATCGTTTGCTGCAGATATTTGAAGCGGCGGTCGACGCCAGGCTCAGGGTGGTGAAACAGAATCGCCGCGAAACAGAGTGTGAGTGCCGGTAGATATGGGCGATCACAGTTCGGGCCTTTTTACAATAATTGCGTCTGGACTTGTAATATGAGCGCCGACTGTTGAATATCCCCGTCTTTCACCAACGGCAACGAGAAAATCGCAATGAGTACAGGACTGACTGAGGAAGAGATGCGCCAGGCGCTGTTCGGCTCCTCGACCCCACCGGCCCCCAAACCGCCGGCCCCTGAACCTGAAATAGTCATCGTCCCGCCGGCCAGACCCAAAGCCGCCAGCAAACTCCGCGCAAAACCGCTGTCTCCCAAGTTGCGCGTGACGATGAACGTGACCAAAGAGTTCGAGGGCGCTCTGGAAGTGTTCGTGTACGACGCCAACACCCTCAGCACGCTGACCGCCGAGCTGGACGCCAAGAACGAGGCGAAAAAGAAGAAGTACAAATACTTCGAAGTGGTCTCGATCAAGCCGATTGGTTGAAATGCAATCGTGCAGCGGACGTTGTGTTGTGGGACCGGCTTTAGCCGGGAAGAGGCTCGCACATCCGACACCCTCTATGAGGGTCCTTTATATCGCCTTCCCGGCTAAAGCCGGTCCCACAGAACCTCGAATTTTTTGATCTTATAGCTGAAACTGCCGCAACGACACGTTCAGATCATTGGCCAGCCCCGCCAGTGACTGGCTGGCGCTACTGGTCTGGTCGGCCCGCACGGCGGTCTGGGCCGAAAGGTCGCGTATCCGCACCAGATTGCGATCCACCTCACGGGCTACCTCGGCCTGCTGCTCGGAGGCGGCGGCAATCAGGGTGTTTCGGTCGGTGATGCTCAATACCGACTCGGCGATCAATGTCAGTGCATCATTGGCAGCTTCGGCCTGAGTCTGGGTCAGCAGCGCCTGCTGGGAGCTGACGGCCAGGGCTGAAACGGTATTCTGCGTGCCTTCCTGGATGGACTCGATCATGTCCTCGATTTCCTTGGTGGACTCGCTGGTGCGATGAGCCAGGGCCCTGACTTCGTCGGCGACTACGGCAAAACCGCGTCCGGCTTCACCGGCCCTGGCGGCTTCGATGGCGGCGTTGAGTGCCAGCAGGTTGGTCTGCTCGGAAATCGAGCGAATGACTTCCAGTACCCGGGTGATCTCGCGGATTTTCAGCGACAGCAACTGCGCCTGATCGGACGCGCGGGTGACGTTCTGCGCCAGTTCCAGCACCGAACCCACCTCCTGTTTCAGTTCGGCCTGGCCGCGGCGGGCGGTGCTGGAGGATTCCTGTGATTCAGCCGACGTCGACACCGCGTTGCGCGCCACTTCTTCGACCGCCTGGCTCATCTCGGTGACCGCCGTGGCGGCCATCTCGATTTCGCCATTCTGCACCGTCAGGTCGGCGGTGCTGTCGCGCATCACCGCGCCCATTTCCTCGGCGGCGCTGGACAGCTGCTTGGAGGCATCGCTGACCTGGGTCAGGGTCGATTGCAGATTGGCGCGCATCTGCTCCATCGATTGCAGCAGGCGCGCGGGCTCGTCGGTTCCCCGGGTGTCCAGAGTACCGGCACGCAGGTCACCGGCAGCGATGGCCCGGGATACGCTCAATGCCTCGGCGATGGGGCCAGCCAGGCTGCGGGTCAGTTGCCAGGCGAGCAGCAGGGTAAAGGCAGTCAACAGGATGATCACCGCGTAGGTCACCTGACGGGTGCTGTCGTAAACGCGGCCGGCCGTGCTCGACGCCTGTTCCTTGGCGTCGTCATTGATCTTTTCCAGTTTCTTCAACTGACTGTTTATGCCCATGGCCAGATTGGTCATGTTTCCGGCAATTTGACTCCGGGCTTCTTCACGCTGACTGTTTCTCAACAGTTGGTGAACGTTGTCGGCGGCCGCGCCATATTGCCTGTACAGACTGGTCAACTCACTAATGATGTCCTTTTCCGTCGGTGTGTTGATCAGCGGAGTATACAGTTTGATCGCGTCGTCAAATGCCCCTGTTCGAGCACGGTATTCGTCGTAACTGGTTTGCAGCGCGGCATCGTTGGCTGCCGCAAGCATCTTCATGATCGCCACGCGGGTATTGGCGAAACTCAAAGCAATGTCATCGCCCAGGGCAATACCCGGCAGGGCGCTGTTTTCGATGATCAAGCCTTCGTTGCGCACGCTTTCAAGTTTGGTCAGGCTGAAGATACCCAGACCAATGACACACAGAATCATGACGGCAAACGAAGCGACGGTGCGTTTGGCAATAGAGAGCTTTCTCAGATACATGTATCAGTGTCCGCAGGCAAGTAGAGGTGAGGGGAGGCAGTAAAGTTAGGCATCGATTATCCCTGTCTGATTCGTCAAGTTACGTTCGCTCACGTCAAGCATTGCCGCAGTTCCAATGACAGCCGGCAGGTTTTAAGCAGGATTGTTTTAAATTAGTTAATTGTGGTGATGGCGATGTGGAATCAATCTATTCTCACTCGTTCCCCGCCAAACGTATAGTGTCCTGAGAAACCTTTCGAATGTCCCAGGATACTCCGCGTCTTGACGGATAGGCATTGTATGTAAGTTGGTGCTTGGCAGAGGGGGACGACCCTGTTATTGAATCCATGGAAGTTTATATGCCAACGATCATCAACTCCTGTTTGCAATCAATATGTGAAGCGTTGATGGAGAACGATATCGATATCTATCGGCTGCCCGGCTATGGACGGGATTGGGACTTGAATGGGACGGGCGATCAGCGCGTTGATCTGAAGGTCATTCATAGTCTGCTTGCTGCGGCTGCCGACCAGGGCAATCGCCAGGACATTGGCCTGCTGGCCTACAACCATGCCCATCCCGGCAATTTGAATACCCATGGCTATGCCATCATGTCCAGTGCCACCCTGGGTGAGGCCCTCGATCGCTTCGCCCGTTATCATCCATTAACCACCGACGGCTCGCGTATTTTTATTCGACGCTCCCGGGGCGTGGTCAAAGTCATGGCCTATGAAGTAAGTGTCAATCCCGCCGAGTCACGGTATTTGATTGATGCCGGCATGGCCATGTTGCTGGGCCTGATTCACTGGTTGGTACCGGGCAGGAAACTGCTGCCAATGGGCGCTGAATTCAGTTACGCGAAACCGGCCGATCTGACTCGGTTGAAGGAGTTATTTGGCACGAACCTGAGCTTTTCATCACCCTATAACTCCTTGTTGTTTAGCGCGGAAGTAGACAAGTGTGGGGTATTTACTGCGAATGCGCTGCTCAGTACCATTCACTGCCAATACTGTGACTCTCTGCTTCAGGAGTTGGAAGACAAGAGCATTATCATGGATGTTAAAAGAGTCCTGGCCGAAGGTCTGATGAAAGGCGAGCTCTTGACCCTGGCCGAGGTCGCCACAGTTTTGCATGTCAGTGCGCGCAGTGTGCAGAATCATCTGTTAATGGCATCGACCAACTTCTCGATGTTGCAGGAGAACTGTCGACGCGAACTGGCAAACTATTTGTTGTCGCATACCCAAAAGAGTTTCAAATATATCTCAGCCACCCTGGGTTATCGCGATCCCAGCAGTTTTCACAAGGCTTGTCAGCGTTGGTTCGGCAAGACGCCGGGGGCTTTTCGCGAGTCGGCAGCAGCGGAATCGTAATCGCTGGTCGCAGGCGCTGATAAGCAGGGCAATAAACCGATCAACCTGCTGACGCTGTTGCTCAAGGGGTTCAAGGTCTGATCGCAGGCAATTCACAAACTCCGTAGGACCGGCTTTAGCCGGGAGGGCATCCCCCCGCCTGAGTCCGTTCCATCAGCAGGCGGATCAGCATATTCACCGGTTCGCTGAGCGTGCCGGGCGCCCGGTGCACCAGGCCGACGTCACGGTGGAAGGTATGACTGCCCAGATCCAGCACCCGCACGCTCTCGGGCCAGCCCTGTTGGGCGGTGGTCTCAGGCACCAGGGCTACGCCTACGCCATTGGCGACGAGTTGGACCAGTGCTTCCAGTTCATCGAGTTCGCAGACCTCGCGCAGGCTGAAATGCAGGCGCCGCAGAAAGCGATCGACCTGACGGCCACCGAACGAAGAGCGGTCGTAGCGCACCAGGGGCTGAGTGGACAGCAGTTGTGCCCAGTCATCGCCCGGCAGGTCTGCCGGTACGATCAGGCGATAAGGCTCCTGGGCCAGGGTGGTCCAGCGCAGGTCGCTCTGCAGGGCAAAGGGCGGGCGGATGATCGCCGCCAGATCGATATCCCCGGCGTCCGCCAGATTCAGCAGCTCCATCGAAACGCCCGGCATGATCCGGCTGCGACAGCCCGGCCACTCACGATGGAAACGGGCCAGGGCGTCGGGCAGCAAGGCCCGTTGCACCGAGGCGATGGCGCCGATACTGACCAGTACATTGGCGGTCTCACCGCTGTCGGTGGAACCTAGATTGTCGTACAGGCGAATCAACTCCTGGGCCTGCAAGAGCGTGTGATGACCCTTGCGATTGAGCTGTGCCGCGCGGCCCTTGCGCTCGAACAACGGATACCCCAGTTCAGCTTCCAGGCGCTGCATCTGGGCACTGACGGCCGCTTGGGTCAGGCCGATGCGGTTACCGGCGGCGGCAAAGGTGCCTTCGCGGGCGACGGCTACCAGGGTTTTCAATTCGCGGATCATTCATAGATTCCCTTTGTGTATTTTCTAAAAATATATTGATTTTATTGTTTGGTCACGCCCCTTAGCATGGGCCTGTACTTCATACCTAAAACAGATCCTGGAGCACCCCTGATGAGCCTTTCGCCCTTTCACCTGGCAATTCCCGTCTACGACCTGGCTGCTGCGCGTTCCTTCTATGGCCAAACCTTCGGCCTGGAAGAGGGCCGTTCCAGCGAGCAGTGGGTTGACTTCAATTTCTACGGCCATCAGCTGGTCATCCATGAGCACCCGCGTACCTCGTCCCAGGAACACGCCCACAGCAACGCGGTGGACGGCCACGATGTGCCGGTGCCGCATTTCGGCATCGTATTGCAATGGGAACAGTGGGAGGCCCTGGCCGAGCGTCTGCGCTCGTTTGACACCAAGTTCGTGATCGAACCTTACATTCGCTTCAAGGGCCAGGTCGGCGAACAGGCCACCATGTTCCTCTTCGACCCGTGCGGCAATGCCCTGGAGTTCAAGGCATTCAAGGATATCGGGCAGCTTTTCGCCAAGTAATCACTGGCAGAGCGCAATACCTCTGTGGGACCGGCTTTAGCCGGAAAGGCGTAGGTGATATCGATATATCTCTATCGTTTGTTACATCGTCTTCCCGGCTAAAGCCGGTCCCACAAGCCTGCGGCGAAGCTTCTGAAGCCATTCCCCAGGGAACTTGTCCGCCCACTTTCCCGTCTCACACCCCAGGACCCGCTGCCGCCTCGCGCCAGCGGATAGACCGCATCGATTCAAAACGTGCTGCTTCTTTCTCAAAGGCATTGCCCTGAAGGGGGGTAAATCGCGATCATCGGCGCAATCTGCCTGAAGGGGACTTCCATGCGCGTTATCTCATCCGTTGTGCATCTCACCGCGCTGTCGTTGGGCCTGGTGTTTGCCACTTCAGTCCTGGCCAGTGAAGAAACGCAGCTGATTGACTCGATCAATGCCTACCGTGGGCAGTTGCATCAGTGTGGCGGCCAGGTATCCCACGAGCTACCGCCCCTGACCAGCGACCCGCGCCTGGTGCTCTCGGCCCGTAATATCGGCGACCTGCAACAGGCCCTGGCCCGAGCCACCTATCCCATGGTCAATGTCCAGGCCATCAGCCTTTCCGGCCCACGTGATGCCCAGGCGGCAATGAAGGCCGTGGAAGAGACTTTTTGCCAGGTCGTACTGGACCCTCAATTCGTCGATATCGGTGTCAGTCGCGAAGACCGCGAGTGGCGCATCGTTCTGGCTCGGCCAATGCTGACGGCGCGCCTGGGCGATGGTCAGGGTGAAGGGCAGAAGATGCTGGCCATGATCAATGGCGCCCGGGCAACGCCGCGTAATTGCGGGCCCGAGTCGTTCTCTGCTGCGGCGCCGATGACCTGGAACGCCATCCTGGCGAGCGCGGCCGAGGCGCACAGTCGTGATATGGCCAACCATAACTACTTCGACCACACTGACAGCGACGGCCATACCCCCGGTGATCGTGCCGAACTGGCGGGCTACGGCGGCACTCAGGTAGACGAAAATATCGCCGCCGGCCAGGACTCCACCCGCAAAGTGGTGGAGGGCTGGCTGAGCAGTCCGGAACAGTGCGCCAACCTGATGAATCCGCTGATCAATGAACTGGGCGCGGCTTATGCGACCGATCCGAAGAGTGATGCGGGGATTTACTGGACGGTGATGTTTGGGGCTAAATAACCCCTGTCAATCAAGGTCAATGCATCAGGTTGCATGGGCCTTGATTAAGTGTTTCTTTATTAAAACACTGCCTGCTGTTTTATTGTTTCAATAATGATTATTCCAACTCGTTGTTTCAGCGGCTTATCAAGTTTAATACCGCTCATCGACTCTTCCGCGCTGGCGCTCTATTGACTGCCACACTGCGTTACAACCAACCCATGTAAAAACTATCTGACCGGTTCGGCATTCAGTGGCGGTAGCTATTGAGCCGCTATACAACTGGCAATAGCGTTGCAGGACCGGCTTTAGCCGGGAAAGCGTCCACCATCATCAAGATAATCCTGCGGATACACGGGGCCCCTCCCGGCTAAAGCCGGTCCTGCGGATCTCAGCACTGGAGACGTATATTAACGTGAACCCTCATCATGTCCCGGGGGCCGGTCCCCTTCATCTCGTTCGCACCCTCTGGCATTACCGGCAATTGATCAGTGTGATGATCGTCCGTGAAATAAGCGGGCGTTATCGAGGCTCAATCATGGGCCTGGCCTGGTCGTTCTTTAATCCGGTCTTGATGCTGGCCGTTTATACCTTTGTCTTTTCCGAAGTGTTCCAGTCGCGTTGGCCGGGACAGGATAACGGCAAGGGTGGTTTTGCCATTCTGTTGTTCACCGGGATGATAGTGCACGGGCTGTTTGCCGAGTGTGCCAATCGTTCTCCCTCCTTGATTGTCAATAATGGCAACTACGTCAAGAAAGTGGTCTTCCCTCTGGAAGTACTGACGGTGGTGACGGTAGGGGCAGCGCTCTTTCACAGCTTTATCAGCCTGATGGTGTTGCTGGCGGCGCAGTTGATTCTGACCCAGCAACTGCATTGGTCGGCGGTCTTCCTGCCTTTGGTGTTGCTGCCGTTGCTGATCGCCACCCTGGGCTTCAGCTGGCTGCTGGCGGCCCTGGGTGTCTACCTGCGGGACATCGGCCAGGTCATTACGGTACTGACCACCGTTCTGTTGTTTCTCTCGCCAGTGCTCTATCCGGTGGCGGCGCTGCCGCAGGCCTATCAGTCGTGGCTCAAGCTCAACCCGCTGACCTACATCATCGAAGAAAGCCGCAATGTCCTGCTGTTCGGCCAGCCGCCGCAATGGGACAGCCTTGGTCTGGCGTTGCTGGTTGCCTTGCTGATTGCGACGGCGGGGTTTTGGTTCTTCCAAAAAACACGCAGGGGGTTCGCCGATGTCATCTGAAGACCTTGCCATCAGCGTGCGCGACATCTCCAAGTGCTTCTACACCTACGACAAACCCTTCGATCGTCTCAAGCATTCCCTTATCCCACGTCTGCAACGTCGTCTTGGCATGGAACAGACGAGCTATGGCCGGGAGTTCTGGGCGCTGCGTAATATCGATTTTGAGGTCATGCGCGGCGAGACCGTCGGCATTGTCGGGCGCAACGGTTCGGGGAAGTCGACCCTGCTGCAGATCATCTGCGGCACTCTGATGCCGAGCGGTGGAACGGTGCAGACGCAGGGGCGGGTAGCGGCGCTGCTGGAGCTGGGCTCGGGCTTCAACCCCGAGTTCACCGGGCGCGAGAATGTCTACCTGAACGCCTCGGTGCTGGGCTTGAGCCGTGAGGAGGTCGATGAGCGCTTTGACGCGATTGCCGGTTTTGCCGATATCGGCGATTTCATCGAGCAGCCGGTCAAGGCCTACTCCAGCGGCATGGTGGTACGTCTGGCCTTTGCCGTGCAGGCGCAGATAGACCCGCAAATCCTGATCGTCGACGAAGCGCTGTCCGTAGGCGATGCGCGCTTCCAGGCCAAGTGCTTCGAGCGGCTGCGCCAGTTGAAGGAGAACGGCACCAGCATCCTGCTGGTCACCCATGCCAGTGAGCAAGTGGTGACCCATTGCAATCGCGCCATCCTGTTGGAACAGAGCCGGGTGGCCATGGTCGGGCCGTCACGGGCGGTGATCAATCGCTATCTGGATCTGCTGTTTGGCCGGGAAAAGCCTGCAGATATACCCGCTTGCCCGCAGGCGCCCGGCAAGCCCGACCCAGACGCAGCGCAAGACGGCGAACCCTGGCTGAGTTTCGACAACGAGGCCTTTGCCACGCGGGCCGGTTTTAACCCCCATGAATATCGCTGGGGCGATGGCGCTGCCAGCCTGCTGGATTTCCGCCTGACCTGCGACGGCCGCGAGTTCAGCGCCTCTATCGATTCCGGGGCCGACGTCATGCTGTACCTGGCCATCCGCTTCGACCGCACGATCATCAACCCGATCCTGGGATTCACCCTCAAGACCAAAGAGGGCGTCACGGTCTATGGCACCAACTCTGTGCTGCTCGAAAGCCAAGTCACTCAGGCATTGGGTACGGCGGGCAGTACCGCCAGAGCCAGCCTGCGCTTCGTCAACCGCCTGGCCAGCGGTGATTACTTCATTTCGGTCGGCATTGCCTCCCGACATGGCAACGACATCGTGCCCCATGACCGGCGTTACGACGCCATTCATTTTGTCGTGCCCACCACACCGCAGTTACTCGGCCTCATAGATCTGGCCGTCACCATGGAAATCGATCAGGTGCTTAATGACGCGCATGCTTGAAGGGATGCCTTATGACTTTGACCCACAATTGGGACTGTGGCTGCGACCCGGCTATCAGAGCCTTGCCTACAGCGATGGCGATGAAAGTGAAGAGCGCATCGCGCGGATCATCGAGCAGGCCAGAGACTTGTCGGTGCTTTCCAGCGAGCTGAGCCGGCACTGCATCGACTGGGCCTCGCTGTATCACCTGGGCACGGCAAGAGGCAATATTCTGCGGCCATTCGAGCACTGCCTGTCGGGGCGGGTCCTGGAGATCGGTGCAGGTTGCGGCGCCATCAGCCGCTATCTGGGCGAGTGCGGCGGTCAGGTGTTGAGCCTGGAAGGCAGTGTGCGACGGGCGCAAATTGCTGCCAGCCGCACCCGTGACCTGGACAATGTCACGGTGCTGGCCGAGCGCTTCGACGCTTTTGACACTGAGCAGCGCTTCGACGTCATCACCCTGATCGGCGTGCTGGAATACGCCAGCATGTTCAGTCGGGACAGCGACGCAGCCCTGAGCATGCTCAAGCGGGTTCACCAACTGCTTGAGCCCGACGGCAAACTCTTTATCGCCATCGAGAACCAGTTGGGCCTGAAGTACTTCGCCGGGGCGCCTGAGGATCACCTCTGTGTGCCCATGTATGGCATCGAAGGCCGCTACATCAAGGGTCAACCGCAAACCTTCGGTCGTCGCCGACTGGTCGAGCTGATCACCGCAGCGGGCTTTGAGCAGACGCAGTTTCTGTATCCGGCCCCGGATTACAAACTGCCCCATTCCATCACCACCGAGCGTGGCTTTGCCGTACGGTCGTTCGATGCGGCGGCACTGGCCTGGCAGAACGTCAAGAAAGACCCGCAGCTGCCGGGCGCCACCGGCTTCAATCTGGAACGGGCCTGGCCGGTGGTGATCGACAACGGTCTGGGCATGGAGCTGGCCAACTCATTCCTGATCGCCGCATCGCGTACCGCCGAGTCGGTCGTGGCGGCGAACATACTGGCCTTTCACTACAACACCAGTCGCCAGCCAGCGTTCTGCAAGGCGTCGCGGTTCGTCGAGACGGCAACGGGTATCGAGGTGCAGCACCAGGCTTTGCGTGCCGAGGTGAAGCCCGACAATGAGGGGCAAGTGCGCCATCAGATGAGCGAGGTCGACATCTATGTCAGCGGCAAGCCCCTGAGTCAGCGTTTTATCAATATCGCCACGACTCCCGACTGGGGTATTCAGGATTTCTCCCTGTTTATCCGCCAATACCTGAATACCTTGCGCAGCCTGCTCGCGGAGCGCGGCCACGCGTGTGATCTGTGCGATGTCAATGAACGGCTACCGGGTATTTTCATTGATGCCGTGCCCCATAACATCATCATGGGCGGCGATGGCTCGGCGACCCTGATCGATATCGAATGGGAAGCCAGCGCAGGCGTGGAGCTGGGCCATCTGCTGTTGCGTTCGTTGCTGTTGTTGATCGCCAATGCCACACCGTTCCATCCCAGCGTCATACCCCCCACGCGTAGACAGTTCATCGTGGAAAGCCTGCGCGCGGCCGAACTGCCGGTGACGGACGCCGATCTGGGCCGCTATATCGCCCGCGAAGCGCTGTTTCAGGCTTTTGTGACGGACCGCGAAGCCGTTGAGTTTCTGGACTGGAAGCCCGACCAGCCAATCAACCAGAAAGTGGTGCCCGTCCTGCCACCATTGCGGGCCAAGCTGTATTACAGCAACGGCGACGGCGAATTCAGGGAGGACGCCAGTCTTGCTCTGGCGTTGGAACCGGGGGCGCAACGGCTGGAGTTTGCCTTCTCTACGGTACAGCCCGGCGCCAGGCGCTTGCGTCTCGATCCGGTGGATCGGCGTGTCTCCTTCTCCCTGGCCAATATCCGTCTGTACAGCGCGACAGGGGAGGTTTGGCGATGGGACCGGCAGCTCGACAGCCTGACCGCCACTTCCGGACTGATGAAAGTCGAGAAATCCGGGGCTGCGGTGTTCTTCATGAGCCTTGATGACGATCCCCACCTGATGCTTCCCCTGGATCTGGCAACGCAGGTGGATGTGCAAGGGCTGACCCTGGCACTGGACTTGGTGGTGTACACCGATGAAGTCATGGCGCGCCTGATCAGCCTGGAACTCAATGCCGTCAGCGAATACCAGCAGACCCTGCAGGTTGCTTTGCAACCCCTGGCTCGTCAGCTTCAGGCGATGACCGAGCAGATGAGTGAGCTGGACAAGGTCACCCATACTCTGGCCGATAGTGTCATTGAGTCTGAGCACGAAACCATTGAGACCGTCGAGCGCCTGCTCACCGACCATAATCAGGTAACCCGTGACCGTCAGGCATTGGTCGTCGAACTGGAAGAGGCACTGAGCAAGTTACGGCAGGAAAAAGAACTGGTCATCGCCGAGCGCGATCAAGCACTGAGTATTCAGGGGGCGGAAAAAGATACCCATATCCACCACCTGAATCTGCGGATCAGGGCGTTGGAATCCTCATATAGCCGGCGTCTGGGCGCGCCGGTCCGCGCATCGATCGTCACCGCACGGCGGCTCAAGCGCGCCTCGGTGCTGTTGCCGGGTGTGATTCGCCGCGGCGGCGGGTTGCAGGCGACCGTGCGCAAGTCGATCAGGGTTTTGCGTCAGCAGGGCATTGAGGGTTTGCTTGCGCGTTGGCGCTGGTTCAGCGCCTCCGCCTCGCCGGTCGTGGCAGAAACGAGTGCGCCCTCGACAGTGCCCGATCGCAATGACTATACGGCCTGGATCGAACGCTATGACACTCTCGATGATCTGGCCCGTCGACAGATCCGCGAAGAGATTCGCGGCTGGAGCGAGCCGCCGCTGATCTCCATCATCATGCCGGTCTATGACCCGCCTCTGGATCTGTTGCGCCAGGCCGTCGACAGTGTGCGGGCTCAGCTCTATTCGAACTGGCAGCTATGCATAGCCGACGACGCCTCCACCAACCCGCAAGTGCGAACGCTGCTGGAAGACTTGCAGGCACAGGAGCCACGGATCAGCCTGGTGTTTCGCAAGCAGAACGGTCATATCAGTGCCGCCAGTAACTCGGCCATTGCCATCGCCGAGGGCCAATACCTGGCCCTGATGGACAACGACGATCTGATCCCCGAACACGCACTGTACTGGGTGGCGCGGACCATCATCGAGCATCCGGATGCCGGGCTGATCTACTCGGACGAGGACAAGATCGATACCCAAGGGCGGCGTAGCGCGGCGTACTTCAAGCCGGACTGGAACGAGTTTTTGTTTCGGTCGCAGAATGTATTTTCTCATTTTGGAATCTATCGAAGCGACCTGGTCAATCAGGCAGGCGGCTTTCGTAGCGGCTTTGAAGGCGCCCAAGACTACGATCTGGTCATGCGCTGCATCGAGCGCCTTGCGCCCGGGCAAATCGTCCATATCCCTCGCGTGCTCTACCACTGGCGAGTGCATCCCGGTAGCACGGCCATGGCTACTGAGGAAAAACCTTACGCTGTGCATGCCGGTGTTAAAGCCTTGGATGAGCATCTGCAACGTTTGGGGGTCGCGGCGCGGACCGAATTGCTGCCGATTGGCATGTATCGGGTGCACTATGAGCTCCCCGAGCATCGTCCCCTGGTCAGCCTGATCATCCCTACCCGTAATGCTCATGCATTGGTCAGACAGTGCATCGACAGTATTCAAGGCCTGACGACCTACCAACGCTACGAGCTGATTCTGATCGATAACGGTTCAGATGAGCCTGAGTCGCTGGAGTACTTCGCCCGGCTTGAGCAAGAGTTAAATGTAACGGTGCTTCGCGACGACGGACCCTTCAATTATTCAGCGTTGAACAATCGCGCCGTGAAGCTGGCAAGGGGCGAAGTGCTGGGGTTGATCAATAACGATATTGAAGTCATCACACCTGAGTGGCTGGAGGAAATGGTATCCATTGCCTTGCAGCCGGGAGTCGGCGCGGTTGGCGCGCGGCTGTGGTTTGCCGATGATCGCCTGCAGCACGGCGGGGTGATATTGGGAGTCGGGGGGATTGCCAATCACTCCCACAAGTTTTTACCCAGGGGTGAACATGGTTACTTCGGTCGTGCCGGCCTGATTCAGTCGCTGTCCGCTGTGACTGCCGCTTGCCTGGTGATTCGCAAATCCATCTATGAAGAAGTTGGCGGCCTCGATGAGGTGCACTTGAAGATCGCTTTCAATGACGTCGACTTCTGTCTTCGCGTGCAGGAAGCCGGCTACACCAACGTCTGGACCCCCTTTGCCGAACTCTATCACCATGAGTCCGCTACCCGAGGCTTGGAAGATACCCCGGAGAAACAGGCTCGCTTCACTCAGGAGGTCGAATATATGCAGCGGCGTTGGCCCGATATTGAAAATGACGGTGCCTATAACCCGAACCTGACGCTGGAACATCATGATTTTGGCCTGGCGTGGCCGCCGCGTACTTCAGTTGCCCAAAAAACAGGAGGGCATGCATGAGCAGAACAAACGTTGAGTCAAGTGGAGATAGCCCACCCTATCAAGGGGCCTATTGCATTGATCGTTATTCAATATTCCAGGGTGCTCTGCGATTGAGCGGGTGGATATACAGTCCCACTCTGCAAATCGCCAGGCTGGTCTTGCGGGTTCCTGATGGCGGAGACCATGCGGTTGCATTCGGCGATAAAAGTCCGGATCTGGTTCCGGTCTTTGGCCCATTGGCCGATCACTCACGCTTCGATCGTAGCCTGGCATTTGCGGACAGTCGAGCCGCAATGATTGCTGCCAGCTTGCTGATCTTTTTCAAGGACGGCACATCTGCGTCTATCTCGCGTTTGGGCAGCCCCAGGGACAGCCTGATGAGTGTATTCAGCCAGCAGTTGCGTGATAAAGAAAAACCTGACCCCGGCCAACCTCAGCACTTGTTGGAGATTGGTTCGCGGGCCCGCTCCGGGGTTGTACGTAAAGGCTTAGTGCCAGAAAGTTGGTGTTATAGCGGTTTCGATGTGCTGAATGGGCCTAATGTCGATGTTGTAGGTGACGCGCATCAATTGAGCAGGTCCTACCCTGCTAATTACTTCGATGGTGTAATGGCCTTTTCTGTCCTGGAACATTTGCTCATGCCGTGGAAGGTCATGATCGAACTCAATCGCGTCATGAAACTGGGCGCCATTGGGATGTTCACTACGCATCAATGTTGGCCGTTGCATGATCAGCCCTGGGATTTCTGGCGATTTTCGGAAGACTCGTGGAAAGCGTTGCTGAACGAGCCTCTGGGTTTTGAAATATTGGAAACCCGTATGGATGAGCCTGCTTATATTGTCGCGGCCCGCTGCCACGCCGTGACCGCATTCGCCGAACAACCGGAAAGCTTTCTGGCGTCATCCGTTATTTTTCGCAAAACCGGCAACACCTCGCTGGAGTGGCCGGTTGAGCTGGAAGACATCATCAGCACTCAATATCCGGATATGACAACAACCTTGGAATAGATGTTTTTATCAATACAACGGCCATCAGTATTTCAATAGGGGGTACAGTTCTAACGACTAAACCGCTCCGCCAAACTATGCAGATACTGCGCCATCTCCTCAAGTTCCCGACTGATCTTCGAGCCTTGTTCGGCCTGCCCGGCGCTCTGGTCGCAGAGTTGGGCGATACGGGTGATCTGTTGGCTGATGTTTTCCGCGACGTGGCTTTGTTCTTCCGACGCCGAGGCCATTTGCTGGCTCATGCCGGTGATCAGAGTGATCGCCTTGCTGATACCGTCCAGGGCTTGTTGCACCGCTTCGACACTGGCCACGCTTTCCTGGGATATCTGCCCACCCTTGCTTGCTGTAGCCACAGCCCGTTCGGCGCCTTCGCGCAGTTGCGTGATGATCTGCTGAATCTGCCCGGTTGAGGCCTGAGTGCGGGAGGCCAAAGAGCGTACTTCGTCGGCGACCACGGCAAAGCCGCGGCCTTGCTCGCCGGCGCGTGCTGCTTCGATGGCGGCGTTGAGGGCAAGCAGGTTGGTCTGCTCGGCAATCGACGTGATGACGTCGACCACACTGCCTATGGATTGGGTCGCGGTGGCCAACTCGTTCACCGCTTCGGCGATCTCGGTGACGGAGTTGGCCATGTGCCGGATGGCCAGCAGGCTGTCGTCGGCCAGGCCGCGGCCTTCCTGAGCCAGGCGGTCGGCGTCTTCGGCGGCGTGGGCGGTGTTCTGCACGTTGTGGGCGACTTCCTGAATGGTCGCGGCCATCTGGTTGATGGCGGTGGCGGACTGGTCAGTTTCATTACGCTGCTGATCGAGGGAGCGGGCTTGCTGGGCAGACAGGCTGGCGGATTGGCCGGCGCGCTGCTTGACGCTTTCACCGGCGTCGACCAGGCGAGTCAGGGCCGTTTGCAGGCGTGCTTCTTCGCTATGAATGGCCAGGTCCAGTTGCCCCTGCGGCCCGCGATTGTCGCTGTAGGTCAGCGCCACCAGCGGGCTGCTGAACGCCTTGGGGTGTTCGGCAAGGGTCTGTTTCAGGCTATTGCGTTGCCGCAACTCAATATAGGTACCGAGAAGAATCACCACCAGAAGCGTCAGGCCGACCGTACCGATGTCGTCCAGCATCAGGGTCCCCGCTGTAAGCACAATGGCGCTGATAATGATGGGCAGTTGTCGCAGCAGGTGATGGCTGACCGTACTCAGTGCCGAGACCGGAGGCTTGCCAGCACGCAGCCGGGCGTAGAGGGCGTCAGCACGCCTGACCTGATCACGAGTCGGCAGGGAGCGTACCGATTCATAGCCGACCAACTGGCTGTTCTCATAGACCGCAGTGACATAGGCGCTGACCCAATAGAAATCGCCCTGCTTGGAGCGATTCTTGACCACACCCATCCAGGGTTTGCCCTGCTTGATGGTCTCCCACATATGGGCGAACACTGACGACGGCATGTCCGGGTGGCGCACCAGATTATGTGGCTGGCCGATCAGTTCTTCCCGGGTAAAGCCACTGAGCGCTACGAAAGCATCATTGCAATAGGTGATGCGACTATTAAGATCCGTCGTAGAAATCAACCGCTCGGATTCGGGAAACGTTCTTTCTGTTTGTGTGATCGGCATATTCAAGCGCATTGATCAAACCTCTCCCTGAGAGAACGACTTAATAAATCCCACAGTGTCTGAAAGGTGTAGCACAGATTTTCCCGAGGTAACTCATGACTACAAAACCGCCGTGATTATTTCTGTGCCGCAGGTCCTTCATCCATAAACGACGCCGCTAAATGGTTATTCAAATAGCGCTGCGCGCCGCGCGTTGAGAATACAGGAGTGAGGCGTTAAACGTTATCAGCTTTGATCATCGGCTCGATCCTATACATGGGTAAAGGCTTTGGGCGGGCATCCATACGTGAGATTGCTGATGCAGGTATGATGCGCACTTTGCACTTGTCGTGACGAGCAATGATCGTTGGAACACGTTCAGTCTGACAAGCGCCGCACCACCCAGATGGTCACGAATGAGTCCGCACCCAATGTTCACCCTGAATCATTTCACCAGTCCGCCCCCCGAGTCGGTCAAGAATCAGATCATGCAGTTGGTGATCGACAACGTCACCGATATCAGTGCCGTGGCCATTGCGCCGAGCAATCCGTTATACCGCTTGTATCAATACGGGCTCGGGCTTGAGGTCAACCTGTATCAGGAAGCCATGGACGGTTCGAAAGGGATTGCGGTGCAGCTGATTGTGGCGCTGGATGAGCAGGAGCCCGCGACGGTACTGGGGTTCCTGCTGTACCTGCCTGCCAAAGACGATCCGCAGGCCTGTGCAGTGGCCTACATGGCAGTCCAGACATCGCGCCGCCGCCAGGGTATCGCCCGGGCGATGGTCACGGACATGCTCATACGGTATCCCCACGCAGAACTGGCGTGCTTCGTCGCCAAGGTCCCGTATTTTGCGGCAATGGGTTTTCAGGTGTTGGGCGCGCGCGGGCCGCAGGTGGTGATGAATACTCGCGATCAGGCCACTGACGGGCTCATCGCTGTGCTGGATACCGCGCCTATCTATCGCACCCTGGAAGTGCGGCAGATTCACACCTACCTGCTTCAGCAACTGGGCAAGCGAGCGATGATTGACGCTGAGAAACAGCGTGACCGCAATCTGGATATCCTGACCCGTCAGGCCAGAGTGTTTGTCGAAGGGCACATGTAGGCGTCGTTGGAGCGAGGCTTGCCCGCGAATCTGTCGCCTCGGTGAATCAGGCGGATCGCGTTATCGTTCTTCGCGGGCAAGCCTCGCTCCCACAACCTGTCAGCGATGCTTACTTAGAACTTGAACGCCTGACGACCGATCAGCAGCCAGTGGCCTTTCTGTTTCTGCCAGACCTGGAAGTTTTCGATTTCAGTCGGTACCACTTTGCCGCTGTTTACCGCTTCGGCGGAGAAGTGGTTGCGCACCAGGGCGGTGTCACCGTTCATGAAAATCTTCTGATTGAGCATCTGCAGGGTATTGAAGCCGCTGCGACCGGTCTCGATGTCGGCAACGAATTCTTCCTTGTTCTGGACCTTGCCGCTGGAGTGACCGTAGCTGACGTTGTCTGACGTCAGGGTCTTCAGCTTGGCGACGTCTTTGTGCAGCATGGCCTGGGTCATGCTGTCGACGGCAGCAGCGACGTCTTTTTCATCGGAAGCGGGGGAAGCGACGGCGTAGCCAGCGAACAGGCAGAGAAAACCGGCGGCCAGGGTGAGCTTTTTCATGGGTGATCCTTTTATTTTTGTGGTTGGGACGAACTGACAAGAGATGGTATGTCTGTCGTCGTACAACTTAAACTATTTTTTTGATCAAGCAAGAGGCTGATCCTGAGCATTGGTTTTTTGTGGGACCGGCTTTAGCCGGGAAAGCGTCCTCAAGACCGCCTTCCCGGCTAAAGCCGGTCCTACAGGTGTTTGTTTCAGCGCAAGGCTGAATCAGGCTAACTGATTGCGATACGGCAAATCCGGCCCGGTACGCGTACAGGTCACGGCCGCGGCGCTGATGGCGAATCGGGTCATTTCATCAAGCTGATCGCGGCTCAGTGAGGTGAGGCCCTGGGGTGTATCCAACTGGTGTTCGGTCAGATAGGTGATCAGCGCTGCCTGGAAGGTGTCGCCCGCGCCGACGGTATCAGCCACTTCGACTTTTTGCGCCGGGACATTCCAGCTACCGTGCTGACGACTGAACAGGCTCGCGCCGTCGCCGCCACGGGTCAGGATCACCAGTTGGCAGCGTTGGTTCAGCCAACTGGCCGCCACGGCTTCCGGCGCCTGCTCGGGGTAGAGCAGGTGCAGGTCTTCGTCGCTGACCTTGATCAGGTGCGCATGAGCGGCGAAGGCGTTGATCTGGTCGCGCCATTGCTGGATATCCGGCGCCGGGTTGAGGCGGACGTTGGGGTCGAGGCTGATCAGGCGCTGGCTGCTCTCACGGGCCACCAGAGCCAGCAGGGTATCGGCTATGGGTTGTACGACCAGGGAGAACGAGCCGACATGAATGCCGCGCACGCTGTCATCCAGTTCGGGCAGATGATGCAGGCGCAGTTGCCGGTCCGCGCAGCCTTCGCCGCGGAAGCTGTAGACCGGCGAACCATCGGCGCCCACGGCGACCATGGCCAGGGTGGTCGGGGCGTCAAAATCCAGCAGGAAATCATCGCGCACACCTTCCTTGTCGAGGACAGTGCGCAGGCGACGGCCGAGGTAGTCATTGGACAGTCCGGCAAAAAATGCCGAATCGATGCCAAGCCTGCGCAGGCCGACCGCAACGTTAAACGGCGAACCGCCGGCAATGGCCTTGAAGTCCAGGGCGTTGGCCGGGCCGCCGTTGTCCGGCAGGGTGAAAAAGTCAAACAGGGCTTCGCCACACACGAGAAACATAAAGGCTCCCTTGGGAATTAGAGATCGCGCAACTGGTTGCGGTAGCGTTCGTAGACCTCTTGATAGGCCGCGACGTGCCCGGCAATGGGCCGGGTCTCGCTGGCCGCGTCAAGTCGCACGCAACGTTCGCACAGGGCTTGCAGGCTGTCTTCAGGCTGATGCATGGACGACCAGCACCAGGCTGCCTGGATAGCCGCGCCCAAAGCCGCCGCCTCGCCATATTCGGCGCAGATCACCGAGGTGTCCATGATGTCGGCGACTATCTGGCGCCACACCGCGCTTTTTGCGCCGCCACCGATCAGGCGGATTTTCTCGCTCTTGATGCCGCTGTCGCGCAGCAGATCCAGGCCGTAGCGCAGGCCGAAGGTGGTGCCTTCGACCACGGCACGGCAGAGGTTTTCGCGGCTGAGGTTAGTACTGTCCAGGCCAAGGATGCTGCCCGTGGCGTGGGGCAGGGCGGGTACACGCTCACCGTTGAGGAACGGCAGCATCGACACCCCCGCAGCCCCGATGGGCGCGGCGGCAATGGCGCGGTTGAAGGCATCGATGTCCATCTCGAACAGCTCGCGGATCGCACTGGTGGCGTTGGTCAGGTTCATGGTGCAGATCAGCGGCAGCCAGCCGCCGGAAGACGAGCAGAAGGTCGCCACCGACGCCTGCTCACTGACCCTGGCTTCGTCGCTGTAGGCGTAGACAGTGCCGGACGAGCCCAGGCTCATGGTGATGGCGCCGGGCTGGATATTGCCGGTGCCGATGGCGCCCATCATGTTGTCGCCGCCGCCGCTGGAAACGATGGCGTCGGTATTGATGCCCAGGCGCTGGGCAATGGTTGGCAGGATCCGGCCGATGCTTTGGCGCGCCTCGACCAGTTCCGGCAAGGCGCGGTTCAGCCGCCCGCTGGGGTCGATATGCATCAGCAGCGAGATGTCCCAACTGCGGCTGCGCACGTCGAAATAGCCGGTGCCTGAGGCATCGCCAGACTCCGTACAGCTACGTCCGGTCAGCCAGTAGTTGAGGTAGTCGTGGGGCAGCAGGATCTTGTCGATTTGCGCGAACAGGTCCGGGTGCTTCTCGAGAGTCCAGAGCAGCTTGGACACGGTATAGCCCGGCGCAATGGCCACGCCCAGGCGCTCCAGGGAACCTTGCGGTCCGCCGAGGTAGTCCAGCAGGCGCTGGTTCTCGTCGCTGGTTTCGGTGTCGCACCACAGCTTGGCCGGGCGCAATACCTGGCCCTGGGCATCCAGCAGCACCAGGCCGTGCTGCTGCCCGGAGACGCCGATGCCCTGGATCTGCAGCCCCGATACCCCGGCCTGGGTCAGGGCGCCGCGGGTCGCCTGTTCGAGGGCATCGAGCCATTGCTGCACATCCTGTTCGCGGCGACCGTTGGCGCCGCTGATCAAGTCATGGGGCGCACCGCCTTCACCCAGGACTTTGCCGCTGGCAGCGTCGAGGATGATGGCTTTGGTGCCCTGGGTACCGCAGTCGATTCCGAGAAACATGCTCACCTCAAGCGGTTTGGCCCAGCAGCTGTTTCAGGGTCTCATCGACGCCCAGCTGTTTCAGGCTGTTCAGGTTTTTTTCGAACGAAGCGATGAAGGCAGCCGACTGGGGGATGGCTGCGCCGAAGATTTCTTCCACACCGAGCAGGCGTTGGGTAAGCAGCGACGGATCGGCGACCAGACCTTTGCAGAAGTCGGCGCGCGGATCAACGATTTTGTACTCGACACCGTTTTCACCCTTGCTGCCTTGCAGGTACAGAGCCCAGGCGGCGACCACCAGCGAAGCACGGTCCAGATTGGCCTGGTCGAGGATCAGGCGGTTGATGGTCGGCACGGTGAACTTGGGGAATTTCGACGAGCCATCAGAGCACACGCGCTCCAACTGGTCGGCAATCGCCTGATTGGAGAAGCGATCGATCAAGGTCTGTTTGTAGTCGGTCAGGTCGATCCCTGGCACCGGCGCCAGTTGCGGCGTGACATCCAGGTCCATATAGGTACGCATGTACTGGACAAACAGCGGGTCGTTCATGGTCTCGTGAACGAAGCGGTAGCCTTTCAGGGCGCCCAGATAAGTCAGCGCCAGATGGCTGCCATTGAGCAGCTTGATCTTCATTTCTTCGTAGGGCGTGACGTCGTCGGTGAACTGCACGCCGACCTTTTCCCAAGCCGGGCGACCGTTGACGAACTTGTCTTCCAGTACCCATTGCACGAAGGGCTCGCAAACTACCGGCCATTCGTCGTCTATGCCTTTTTCGTCATGCAGTTGCAGGCGATGGGCGCTGCTGGTCATGGGTGTGATGCGGTCGACCATGGCGTTGGGGAAGCTGACGTTGGCGGCGATCCAGTCATGCAGGTCGCGGTCACGCAGGGCGGCAAAGGCCAGCAGCGCCTTGCGGGTGACCGCGCCGTTGTGCGGCAGGTTATCGCAGGACATCAGGGTGAAGGCCGGGGTGCCCTCGGCGCGGCGTCTGGCCAATGCGGCACAAAGAAAGCCGAATACGGTTTTTGGCGTGGCCGGGTGGTCCAGGTCATTCTGGATCTGCGGCAGGTGGCTCATGAATTCGCCAGTGCTGTCGTCGATGCAATAGCCGCCTTCGGTGATGGTCAGGGAGACGATGCGGATATCCGGGCTGGCCAGTTTTTCGATCAGAGCCAGGTCACCGTCGTTGGACATGAGCATGTCGCTCATGGCGCCGATGATGCGGGTCTCGGTGTCCGGGGTATCGCCCAGTTCGAACAGGGTATAGAGGAAGTCCTGATCTTTCAGCGCCTGATAGTTCTTGCGGTCTTCCTCGCGCAGGCTTACCCCGCAAATGGCCCACTCCAGGCCCTCGCCGGTGTTCATCAGGGCGTCGGTATAGAACGCCTGGTGGGCACGATGGAAACCACCGACGCCGATATGGGCGATGCCCTGGCGGCGATCGCCAAGGGCGTAGGCCGGCACGGCAACACCAGGGCCCAGGTTCGACAGGTTTTGTTTATTGAGTTTCATCACAACTCTCTCTAAGGCTTCGAATTCGGTGGCTCAGGCGGCGGCCTGCAGGGCCTTGGCGATCACCAGGCCCTGGGCGTCGAACAGGTGGCAGTTATTGCTGTCCAGGTGCAGGTTCAAGGTCTCGCCGTATTGGCTGGCCATGTCGCCGCGGATACGCAGGGTCAGCGCCTCGCCGGAGCGAGTATTGACGTGGCAGAAGGTATCGCTGCCCAGGCGCTCACTGACGTCGGCGATCACCTGCAGCTGACAATCACCCGGCTTGGCCAGGTCCAGGTGCTCCGGCCTAATGCCCAGGGTCACGCTGTCGCCGACACTTTGCCGCGCGTTGCTGAAAGGCAGCTGGATGGTCGTGCCCGCGTCGAGGGTGACTTCGCAGCCGCCGGCATGCACGGCACTGATCTTGCCCTTGAGGAAGCCCATTTTCGGCGTGCCGAGAAAGCCTGCGACGAACAGGTTGGCCGGGTGGTGGTACAGCTCCAGGGGCGAGCCGACCTGTTCTACCTTGCCGCCATTGAGAACCACGACCTTGTCGGCCAGGGTCATGGCTTCGACCTGGTCGTGGGTCACGTAAATCATCGTGGCTTGCAGCTCTTTATGCAGGCGCGACAGCTCCAGGCGAGTCTGCACGCGCAGGGCGGCATCGAGGTTGGACAAGGGTTCGTCGAACAGGAAGATCTTCGGGTTGCGCAAAATGGCACGGCCGATGGCAACGCGCTGGCGCTGGCCGCCGGACAATTGCTTGGGCTTGCGCTCCAGCAGCGGGCCCAGTTCAAGAATGCGCGCGGCTTCATCGACCTTGCGCTTGACCTCGTCCTTGGGCACGCCCGCCAGATCGAGGGCGAAGGACAGGTTCTTGCCCACGGTCATGTGCGGATACAGCGCGTACGTCTGGAACACCATGGCCAGGTCGCGCTTGGCCGGGGTTACCTGGGTGATGTCGCGGCCATCGAGTTCGATGGTCCCGGAGGTGACTTCTTCCAGTCCGGCGATCAGGCGCAGCAGGGTGGATTTGCCGCAGCCGGACGGGCCGACGAAGACCACGAACTCGCGGTCGCGCACGTCCAGGTCGATGCCCTTGATGATCTGATGGCCGTCAAAGCCCTTTTGCAGGTTGCGAATGATGAGGTTAGCCATTTGGGGCTCCTTTTTATTATCTGAGGGCTATTTGACTGCGCCGAAGGAAAGGCCGCGGACCAGTTGTTTCTGGCTGATCCAGCCGAAAATCAGGATCGGCGCACAGGCCAGGGTCGAGACGGCCGAGAGCTTGGCCCAGAACAAGCCTTCCGGGCTTGAGTAGGACGCGATCAGGGCGGTCAGCGGCGCGGCGCTGGAGGAGGTCAGGTTCAGTGACCAGAACGCTTCGTTCCAGCACAGGATCAGCGACAGCAGCGCCGTGGAAGCCAGGCCGCCCTTGCAGATCGGCATCAGTACGCGAAAGATTTCCTGACGCGTGGTGGCGCCGTCCAGACGCGACGCCTCGAGGATTTCCGGGGGGATGTCCTTGAAATAGGTGTAAATCATCCACACCACGATAGGCAGGTTGATCAGGGTGTAGATCACGATCAGGGCCAGGCGCGAATCCAGCAGGCCGAAGGTCTTGGCCAGCAGGTAGATGGGCATCAGCACGCCCACCGGCGGCAGCATCTTGGTCGAGAGCATCCACAGCAGGGTGCTCTTGGTGCGCTTGGTCTCGAAGAAGGCCATGGAGTAGGCCGCCGGCACCGAGATCAGGATGCACAGGATGGTCGCGCTGAAAGAGATCAGGATCGAATTCCAGGCGAAGTGGAAGTAATCACTGCGCTCCTGGATGTGCAGGTAGTTTTCCAGGGTCGGAGTGAAGAACAGTTGCGGCGGTGTGGCGAAGGCGTCCAGTTCGGTCTTGAAGCTGGTCAGGACCATCCAGAAGATCGGGAAGAAAATCAGGGCCGCGATCAGCCACGACAAGGTGCCGAGCAGCAGGCTTTGCAGGCGGCGGGATTGTTTGAGCGTCATCATCGGCTGGGCCCTCATGACTTGTCGGTGAGGTTTTTGCCGATCATCCGGATCAGGATGATGGCGGCAATATTGGCGATGACCACGGCAATCAGGCCACCGGCCGAAGCCATGCCGACGTCGAACTGCAGCAGCGCCTGGTTGTAGATCAGATACGCCAGGTTGGTCGAGGCGAAGCCCGGACCGCCGTTGGTGGTGGTGAAGATTTCCGCGAACACCGACAGCAGGAAGATGGTTTCAATCATGACCACTACGGCAATCGGCCGGGCCAGGTGCGGCAGCGTCAGGTGCCAGAAGATCGCGATGGGGCCGGCACCGTCCAGGCGGGCGGCTTCTTTCTGTTCCTGGTCCAGGGACTGCATGGCGGTCATCAGGATCAGGATGGCGAACGGCAGCCACTGCCAGGAGACGATGATGATGATTGCCAGCATCGGGTAATTGGCGAACCAGTCGATGGGCTGGGCGCCGAACAGCTTCCAAACCCAGGCGAGGATGCCCGACACCGGATGGAAAATCAGGTTTTTCCAGATCAGCGCGCTGACCGTGGGCATGATGAAAAACGGCGAGATCAGTAGCACGCGTACGATGCTGCGGCCAAAGAACTCACTGGCTTCGAGCAGGGCGGAAATCAACACGCCGAGGATTACGCTGATGGCCAGCACACTGCCAACCAGCAGCAGGGTGTTCAGGGCCCCAGGGATAAAGCCGCTGTCGGTAACGAAGAACTCGAAGTTCTCAAGACCGATGAATTCGTTTTCGCCGGGGTTGAGCAGGTTGTAGCGAATCAGCGAGAAGTAGATGGTCATGCCCAGTGGCACGATCATCCACACCAGCAGCAACAGGACCGAGGGGCTGACCAGGAACCAGCCGGGTTTGCTCAGGCGGCCTTTGCCCGGCGGTGTGGCGCTGGCGGACTGCTTGGCGGGGGAGAGGGTCGAGGTATTCATGGGTGACTCCGGGGCGATGCAGGAACGGTCAGGACGCGCTGGCGCGTCCTGACATCAAAGGACTGTCAGGGCTGACTAGTTCTTTTTCGGGTAACCGGCCCGCTTCATATCGCGCTCGGTAGCCGTTTGCGCGGCGGCCAGGGCGGCATCGACCGTGCTCTGACCGGTCAGGGCCGCAGCGAACTGTTGGCCAACCGCAGTACCGATGGACTGGAACTCAGGGATGGTCACCAGTTGGATGCCGACATAAGGAACCGGCTTGAGGGTCGGTGCTTTAGGCGTCACTGCTTTCAGCGATTCCAGGGTGATGGTGGAGAACGGCGCTGCCTTGGCATAAGCATCGTTGTAGGTCGATGCACGAGTGCCTGGCGGTACGTTGGCGACGCCGTCTTTCTCGGCAACCAGCGCTGCGTATTCTTTCGAAGTCGCCCACTCGGTGAACGCCTGGGCGTCTTTGCTGTTCTTCGCGCTCGCCGGAATGCCCAGGGCCCACGAATACAACCAGGCCGAGCCTTTGTCGGTGACTTCGTGCGGCGCGTAGGTGAAACCGACGTTTTCGGCGACCTTGCTCTGGGATTTGTCGGTCACGAAGGAACCGGCCACAGAGGCGTCGACCCACATGGCGCACTTGCCGCTGTTGAACAGCGCCAGGTTTTCGTTGAAGCCGTTGCTGGAGGCGCCCGGCGGGCCGTTTTTCTTCATGGCGTTGACGTAGAAGTTCAGCGCGTTTTTCCACTCAGGCTGGTCGAACTGGGCTTTCCAGTTTTCGTCAAACCAGCGGGCACCGAAGGCGTTGGCCACGGTGGTGATCAAGGCCATGTTCTCGCCCCAGCCCGGCTTGCCACGCAGGCACAGGCCGTACTGTTCCTTGGACTTGTCGGTGAGCTTGTCGGCGAATTCGCCGATCTGGGTCCAGGTCGGGCGCTCCGGCATGGTCAGGCCTGCGGCCTTGAACAGGTCCTTGCGATAGTAAGTGATCGAGCTTTCGGCGTAGAACGGCAGGGCGAACAGTTTGCCGTCAACGGACAGACCGTCACGCACGGAAGGGAAGACGTCATCCAGCGCATAATTGGCTGGCAGGTCCTTCATTTCCTTCAGCCAGCCCTTGGCGCCCCACAGCGATGCCTCGTACATGCCGATGGTCAGCACGTCGAACTGGCCGCCCTTGGTGGCAATATCGGTGGTGACGCGCTGGCGCAGAACGTTCTCTTCCAGGACCACCCACTTGAGCTTGATGTCCGGGTGCTGCTCTTCGAACGTCTTCGAGAGCTTCTGCATGCGGATCATGTCGCTGTTATTGACGGTGGCGATGGTGACGTCGCCCGCAGAGGCGATGGCGCTGATGGACAGACAGGTACCGGCAAGTAGCAGTTTTGCTGAGGTCTTCATCGATCACTCCTCTTCTGCGCCAGGGGCTGCAGAAGCTCGGTTATTGTTTTTGTATCTTCCGGAGGGCAGGAAGATGAGTACTGATTACAGCGGTCCGGCGCCGCCAAGACAAATCCTGCGGCACACTGCAACCGATACTATTTTGCACTGCTGAAGAAGTGCCTGATACGAGGCAACTGCGCTCGAACAGGGTTCGGCGCAGATTCAGCGTAGTTCAGCAGGATGAGAGAGGAGAGAATCAGTACAGGTTTTGTTCGGTCAGGCGCTGAACGGCCAGGCGTCGATAGTGCGAAGGCGTCATGCCCTTGAGCTGCTGGAAGCGGCGGTTGAAGTTGGAAATATTGTTGAAGCCCGACTCGAAGCACACGTCGGTAACGGGACGGTCGCCGTCGGCCAGCAGCTCACAGGACTTGCTGACCCGCAGGCGATTGACGAACTCGACGAAGCTGCGCCCGGTGGCCTGTTTGAACACGCGGGAGAAATAGGTCGGCTTCATGCCCAGGTAACTGGCCACTTCTTCCAGAGGCAGTTCCCGGGCGTAGTGGGTAAAGATGTAGTCCACCGCACGGTTGGTGCGGTCGATGCTGTGCTCGTCGGCCATCTGCGGCGCCTTGGTGCCGGACAGCAGCTGGTAGTCGTCGCTGGCGGCGAGCAATTCCAGCAGGATCAGGAAATGCCCCAGGCGGGTGATGCCCTTGGTGTCGGCGATCTTCTGCATCAGCCGGGCGGCCTGGGCAATGGTGCGCGGGCAGCGGAACTCGACACCGTACTGCGCCCGCTCCAGCAGCGGCGCCAGGGTGCGCAGCTCGGTAAACACCTGAATGCCGCTTTCCAGCAGCTCATCGGTGAAGTTCACCAGCATGTCGCGCTTGGGCACGACTTCGTCTTCCTCGACCTGGCTGATCCAGTTATGAGGCAGGTTGGGGCCGGTGAGAAACAGGGTCTGCGGATAGAAGTTGCCGATGTAGTCGCCGACGAACACTTTGCCGGAACTGGCGACGATCAGGTGCAGCTCATACTCCTTGTGGAAGTGCCAGCGCACCAGCGGGCAGGGGAAACCATGCTCGCGGTAAATGATCGACAGGCCGTTGTGGTCGTCCATCAATTCATAGGACGGGTCGGTGACTCTTGTTGTTTTTGTCATGGCGTGACCGGGTAGTCGGAATGGTCAAGGCGCTTAATGTGCATGATTTTTCTTGTAGGAGCGAACTTGTTCGCGGTGGGACCGGCTTTAGCCGGGAAGGCGTAGGCAGGATGGACACATTTCTATTGCTAGCCTTACCGTCTTCCCGGCTAAAGCCGGTCCCACAAAAACCACATTTGTTTAATTTCAATCAAACCAACCGATTCTTCGCCTCGATCCACTGCGCCATGTACTGGGTACTTTTGTGCTGATGGTGGCGCAGCATGCTGCCGATGAAGTTGGCCGTGCGTCGTTGGGTCAGATGCTGGCGGCAGTCGGCGATACGCTCGATCAGGCTGGTACAGTGCTGACGGTACTGATAGCGCGCAGCCAGGATCTGCCAGCCACTGGCCTGGGCCTGATTCCACAGGGCTTCATCCTGATACAGGCGTACGGCCGCGTCGGCAATGCCCTGGGCGCTATTGGCGATCAGGCCGGGCCAGGGCAGGTCACCGTTCATGGCTTCGGCACCGATGTTGGTCGTGACATTGGGCGTGCCGCAGGTCATGGCGTCGACGATCTTGCCCTTGATCCCCGCACCGAAGCGCAGCGGCGCCAGGCAGACCCGCGCGGCGGACATGACCTGCAAGGCGTCCTCGGCCCAGTTCTTGATATGAAAGCCCTGGCTGGCGTTATGCAGCGCCGTGGCCTTGGGCGGGGTATAGGCACCGTAGATATGCAACTGGGCGCCGGGCAACTGCTGCCGGATCAGGGGCCAGATGGCGCTCTTGAGCCAGAGCACGGCGTCCCAATTCGGCGCATGGCGAAAGTTGCCGATGCTGAGGAAATTTGCCCGCTCGGCAAAAGACCGGGCATTCCCCGGGTTGACGTCCGCCAGCATCAGCGGGCACCAGTGCAGAAGCTGATCCGGCAGGCCGAAACGCTCCGTGAGCAATCGGATCTCGACGTCGGAGGTCATCAGGTTTAAATCGCAGCGGTACAACGCGGCGATTTCCCGCTGCGCCAGGTCGCCGTCGGCCATGGTCTCGAAAATACTGGCCTCGGATTGTGCGAAGAATGCGTCGAGTTCATCGCCCTGGGCCTGACCGTTCAGGTAATCCTTGAGCTGCTGATGACGGCCATGGCGCAGGCTCTGCAAGTCCGATGTTTCAAGGATGCGCAACGCCTGGGGACAATGTTTTTCCACTCGCCAGCCGAATTGTTCCTCGATCATGAACTGGTCGAACAGGACGATATCGGGCTGCAGTTCGCCAATAAATACGTCGAAACTGCTGTTATTGAGTTCGATATGGGTTTCGTAAATGCCGAGGGCGGCGAGATCGGCACGATGCTCACCTTCGGTGGCCGGGCTGGCGAAGGTGATGTCCCAACCCTGATCGAGAAAACACTGAATCAATTGCATGACATGGCCGCTGGCCGCCGACGAGCGCGGCTCGGGCCAGACGTAACCGATGATCAGGAGTTTGGTCGAAGCCAGTGGCGCAGGGTGCGGCGATTGATCGTTAGCCAAGAATTTCTTTCACTTTGTCGCGCAGTTGATCGATAGAGAACGGCTTGCCCAGAGAATGGGCGCTCGGGTGCATATCGATAATATTATTGCCGTAGCCGCTGGCAATCAGTACGTGCAGGCCGGGGCGCAATTCCAGGGCAATGCTGGCCAGTTCGCTACCCGTCATGCCGGGCAGGCCATGATCAGTCATCAACAGATCGATGGCCTGTTCCGGCTTTTCCAGTTGAGCCAGGGCGGCATCACTGTCCTCTGCTTCCAGCACTTGATATTCCAGCTCTTCGAGGACGTCGACGATCAACATGCGAACGATGGCGTCGTCTTCGACCACGAGGATCGTGCTGGCGGTGGCAGGCATGGGGTACTCCCTTGAGCAAAACAGTGATGGGGTAAAGATGCGGCAGACCCGATTCAGTGAGACAAATCCCGAAGAAAGTTCCGGATCATCAACGCGGCTTATCTCAATGAGCGGATTTTTCGCCTTGAAATTGCAAAAGACGCTTGCATATCTGCGAAACCGCCAATTTTATGCCTGAAATTTCAATCTGATGTGTCAGAAATCAGAGCCTTATTCTAGAGTTTACGGCAAACTCCATCGCCTTGATGTAATCGCCTGGGAATTCTCATGATTCAACCGTCGATTGTCGATGAACAACGCTTTCGCAAACTCCTGAGTCGCAACGTTGGCCTGCCCTTGGCAGTGGGCGTGCTCAGCGGCGTGTTTTTCGTTGTCCTGATCACTTACCTGCTTTCGGTGATCCAGTGGGTCGAGCATACCGACCGCGTGATCAATAACGTCAATCGGTCGCTGAAGCTGTCCGTGGACATGGAAACCGGCATGCGCGGCTTCCTGCTCACCGGCGATGAGCACTTCCTTGATCCTTACGAAGTCGCCAAGCCCGGCGTGCGTGCCGTGCTCAAAGGTCTGCAGGACCTGGTTGCGGATAACCCGACCCAGTCTGATCGCTTCCGTCGCATTCTTGCCCTGCAGAACGACTGGAACGATTTCGCCCAGGAAATGATCACCCTGCGTCGCCAGAACGGTGATTATGCCTCGGCGATTCAGGCCGGGCGCGGCAAGCGCCTGACGGATGAGATTCGCACCGAATACGACGATGCTGTGGCCATGGAGCAGCAACTGCGCCTGAATCGCAACGCCGACGTGACGCGCACGACTATCTTTCTTGTCACCCTGTACCTGATTTTCGTGCTCAGCGTCAGCGGCGTGCTGGCCTGGATCGGGCGTCGCGACATGATCAGGCTGTCCACTACCTACGGTGAGAACCTGCGCCGTCAGGAACTCGACGGCGAGCGCCTGCAAAAAGTGGCGTGGCTGCGCAATGGGCAGAGCGAGCTGGCCGAGCAGATGCTCGGGCAGCTGACCCTGAACAATGTCGGGCGTAATGTCCTGCAATTCTTTGCCGGCTACCTGGGGACCGTAGTCGCAGCGGTCTATGTGCGCCAGGAGCATGGCGGGCTCAAGCGTATCGCTTCCTACGGCTTCTCCCGTGAGCAGGAGCAGCAGGATCAGTCACTGTTTGGCGACGAAGGCATCGTGGGCCAGGTGGCGCAGCAGAACAAGACCATTACCCTGGCGGATGTACCAAGCAACTATTTCAAGGTCAGCTCCGGCCTCGGCGAGGGCGTGCCGCGTAATGTGGTCGTGGTGCCGACCCACAATGACGATCAGGTCAACGGCGTGATCGAACTGGGTTTCCTGCGCGATCTGACCGAACGTGATATCGAGTTCCTCGAAGTGATCGCCAATAACGTCGGTACCTCCCTGGAGGCCGCCCGTTATCGCCAGCGCCTGCAGGAAGTACTGGCCGAGACCCAGCAACTCAACGAAGAGTTGCAGGTCCAGCAGGAAGAATTGCGTACCGCCAACGAAGAGCTGGAAGAACAGTCGCGGATTCTCAAGGAGTCCCAGGTCCATCTGGAAACCCAGCAGGCCGAGCTGGAAACCACCAATGAGCAATTGGCCGAGCAGGGCCAGGCTCTGGCGGATCAGCGCGATGCCCTGGACCGCAACAACGAAGAGTTGCACATCGCCCAGATCGAGCTGGAAGCACGCGCCGAAGAGTTGCAGCGTTCGAGCAAGTACAAGTCCGAATTCCTCGCCAATATGTCCCACGAGCTGCGTACGCCACTCAACAGCTCGCTGATTCTGGCCAAGCTGTTGGCGGAAAACCCGACGGAAAATCTCACCGAAGAACAGGTGAAGTTTGCCGAGTCGATTTATTCGGCGGGCAACGATTTGCTGCACCTGATCAACGACATTCTAGACATTTCCAAGGTCGAAGCCGGCAAGCTGGAGATGCGTCCGGAAAACAGCAGCGTCACGCGACTGGTCGAGGGTCTGCGCAATATGTTCCAGCCTCTGGCGACCGAGAAGAAGCTGGACTTCCAGGTGGAGGTGCAGGCCGGTGCGCCGACCATGCTGTACACCGACCGTCAGCGTCTGGAGCAGATTCTCAAGAACCTGCTGTCCAACGCGGTCAAGTTCACCGAAAGCGGTGCCGTGAGCATGACCGTGTCGCGTCAGCCCAACGCCGGCATCGCCTTTATCGTGCGCGATTCGGGTATTGGTATCGCCGAGGATCAGCAGCAAAGCATCTTCGAAGCCTTCCGCCAGGCTGACGGCACCACCAACCGCCGTTACGGCGGCACCGGTCTGGGCCTGTCGATTTCCCGGGATCTGGCCGGTCTGCTGGGCGGCTCCATCAGCGTGACCAGTGCGCCGGGGCAGGGCAGTATCTTCACCCTGGTCCTTCCGGAGCAGTACGTCGAGCCGGTACCTCAGGTGGCAGGACAGGAAGGGGTCGTGGTCGCCTCGCCCGTTACGCCTTTGCCTCAAGCCCTTGCCCCGACTGTTCAGCCCGCGCCTGTCGCACCGGCTCCCCAACTGGTGGTGCCGACCTTTGTCGATGATCGGGACAAGGCGCCATTCAACAAACGCTGCATTCTGGTCATCGAAGATGAGCCCGGTTTTGCCCGGATCCTCTTCGATCTGGCCCATGAGCTGGGTTACTACTGCCTGGTAGCCCACGCCGCCGACCACGGCTTCGACCTGGCGGCGCAATACATCCCCGATGCGATTCTGCTGGACATGCGCCTGCCCGATCACTCCGGCCTGACTGTGCTGCAGCGACTCAAGGAACATGCGCCGACCCGGCACATTCCGGTGCACGTGATCTCGGTGGAAGACCGTCAGGAAGCGGCGATGCACATGGGCGCCGTGGGTTATGCGGTCAAACCGACCACCCGCGAAGAACTCAAGGATGTCTTTGCCAAGCTGGAGGCCAAGCTGACGCAAAAGGTCAAGCGCGTCCTGCTGGTGGAAGACGACGCCCTGCAGCGCGACAGCATTGCCCGCCTGATCGGCGACGATGACATCGAGATCACCGCCGTAGGCTTTGCCCAGGATGCTCTGGACCTGCTGCGTGACAATATCTACGACTGCATGATCATCGATCTGAAGTTGCCGGACATGCTTGGCAATGACCTGCTCAAGCGCATGTCCACCGAGGACATCTGCTCGTTCCCGCCGGTCATCGTCTACACCGGGCGCAACCTGACCCGCGACGAAGAAGCCGAGCTGCTCAAGTACTCGCGCTCGATCATCATCAAGGGCGCGCGTTCTCCGGAGCGTCTGCTCGACGAGGTCACGCTGTTCCTGCACAAGGTCGAGTCGCAGCTGTCCAACGAACGGCAAAAGATGCTCAAGACCGCGCGCAGCCGCGACAAGGTCTTCGAGGGTCGCAAGATCCTGGTGGTGGACGACGACGTGCGCAATATCTTCGCTCTGACCAGTGCCCTGGAACACAAGGGCGCAGTGATCGAGATTGCGCGCAACGGTATCGAAGCCATCGCCAGGCTCAATGAAGTCGAAGACGTCGACTTGGTGTTGATGGATGTGATGATGCCGGAGATGGATGGCTACGAAGCGACAATCGAGATCCGCAAGGATCCGCGCTGGCGCAAACTGCCGATCATCGCGGTGACGGCCAAGGCCATGAAGGACGATCAGGAGCGCTGCCTGCAGGCTGGTTCCAACGATTACCTGGCCAAACCCATCGACCTTGACCGGCTGTTCTCGCTGATTCGCGTGTGGTTGCCGAAAATGGAACGTATTTGAGTGGGTGGGGCCAAAGGCCTTTAATACTGACCTTAATCTGGATCGGGACACGCTTTTGTGGGAGTCGGCTTGCTGACGATTGCGTGGGGTCAGGCAACACAGCACTGCCTGACCCCGCAATACCTGTAGGACCGGCTTCAGCCGGGAGATCGTCCTCCCGGCTAAAGCCGGTCCTACGGTCCTGACAGTGCTCTCTCCTTAGTTTTTGTTTGCAGGAATCACCAGGTTTACCCATGCACCCTGAGCGAAACATCGATATCGAATTGCGCCTGTTGATCGAGGCCATTTATCTCAAATACAGCTACGATTTTCGCGATTATTCCGGCGCTTCGATCAAGCGCCGGGTCAATCATGCCCTGCGCCAGTTCGACTGCAATACGATTTCCGCGTTGCAGGAGCGGGTCCTGCATGACCCCGCGACGTTCCTGCAACTCTTGCAGTTCCTGACCATCCCGGTCAGCGAGATGTTTCGTGATCCTTCGCATTTTCTGGCGATCCGTCGGGAAGTGGTGCCGGTACTCAAGACCTATCCGTCGTTGAAGATCTGGATTGCCGGTTGCAGCACGGGGGAGGAGGTGTACTCCATGGCCATCCTGCTGCGCGAAGAGGGCCTGCTCGACCGCACCATCATCTACGCCACCGATATCAATCCGACCTCCCTGGACAAGGCCAAGCAAGGCATTTTTTCCATGGAGAGCGTTCGCACCTATGCCGAGAACTATCAGAAGGCCGGTGGTCAGCGTTCATTTTCCGACTACTACACATCCGCCTATGAATATGCGATTTTCGACAAAACCCTTCGCGAGAACGTGACCTTCGCCGATCACAGCCTGGCCACCGACAGCGTGTTCTCCGAAACACAGTTGATTTCATGTCGTAACGTTCTGATTTATTTCAATAAAAAGCTTCAGGATCGGGCTTTCGGGTTGTTTCACGAATCGCTATGTCATCGCGGCTTCCTGGTCCTGGGCAGCAAGGAAACCCTCGAATTCTCCGGTTACAGTGGCGATTTCGAGCCGTTGGTCAAACAGGAGCGGATCTACCGCAAGTCATGAACACCTCCGTGACCGAGTTGCCCAACCTGCCCGTGGTCGACGCCATCGTCGTCGGTGCGTCGGCCGGTGGCGTGGAGGCATTGCTGAAAATCTTCGCTGTCATCGGCGCTGATTTTCGCCTGCCGATCATCACTGTCCTGCACCTGTCGGATGAGCGCCGCAGCCAACTGGCGCACGTCTTTCAAACGCGCCTGCCGATCATCGTCAAGGAAGCTGACGACAAGGAAATCGTCGCGCCCGGCACCCTGTATTTCGCCGCGCCCGGTTATCACTTGTCGGTGGAAATGGATTTGAGCCTGTCGTTCAGCCAGGAAGAGCGGGTGTTTCATTCGCGCCCCAGTATCGACATTCTCTTTGCTTCTGCCGCCGATGCCTATGGCCCGCGTCTGGCCGGCATATTGCTGACCGGTGCCAACAATGATGGCGCTCAGGGTCTACTTCAGATCAAGTTTGCCGGCGGCCTGACCGTGGTCCAGGACCCGGCTGAGGCGCAGTCACGGACCATGCCCGAAGCGGCCCTGGCCCTGCACACACCGGACTATCTTTTGCCGCTGCACGACATCGGTCAATTGCTGATCGATCTGGAACGAACCGCATGTTGAGACACATAAAAGCCAAGCTGCTGATCGTCGACGATCTGCCGGAAAACCTGCTGGCCCTGGAAGCCCTGATCAAGCGTGAGGACCGTGCAGTGTTCAAGGCGCTGTCGGCAGACGAGGCCTTGTCGCTGCTGCTCGAACATGAGTTCGCCCTGGCCATCCTTGATGTGCAGATGCCCGGCATGAACGGCTTCGAGCTGGCGGAGATGATGCGCGGCACGGAGAAGACCAAGAGCATTCCCATCGTATTTGTCAGCGCGGCGGGGCGCGAGCTCAATTACGCCTTCAAAGGCTACGAGAGCGGGGCCGTGGACTTCCTGCACAAGCCGCTGGATATCCATGCGGTCAAGAGTAAGGTCAATGTCTTCGTCGACCTCTATCGCCAGCGCAAGGCCATGCGTATGCAGGTCGAGGCCCTGGAGCAGAGTCGTCAGGAGCAGGAAGCCCTGCTCAAGCAGTTGCAGGCGACCCAGAACGAGCTGGAGCGTGCCGTGCGCATGCGCGATGACTTCATGTCCATCGTTTCCCATGAAGTGCGTACGCCGCTCAACGGCCTGATTCTCGAGACTCAGCTGCGCAAATTGCACCTGGCCAAGGACAATGCCGACGCTTTCACCATGGAAAAGCTGCGCGGCATGGTCGATCGTGACGAGCGGCAGATCCAGAGCCTGATTCGCTTGATCGAAGACATGCTCGACGTTTCGCGTATCCGTACCGGCAAGCTGTCGATCCGTCCCGGCCCGTTCGATCTCAGCGAGTTGGTCAGCAACCTGATTGAAGGCTTTGCCGCACAGATTACCGCGGCGCAATCGACCATCAGCCTGCATGCCGACGAACCGGTAATCGGCGTCTGGGACGAGTTCCGCATCGAGCAGGTGGTGGCCAACCTGCTGACCAATGCACTGCGCTATGGTGCGCGCAAGCCCATTGAAGTGAAGGTTTATTGTCAGGACGGCGAGGCCAGGGTCGAGGTGCGCGATCAGGGTATCGGGATCAGTCCGCAGAACCAGAAACGTATCTTCCAGCAGTTCGAGCGGGTCGCTTCCAACCATGCGATTGCCGGGCTGGGGCTGGGGCTGTTTATCTCCGAACAGATCGTCGCCGCCCATGGCGGCCAGATCAGCGTGCAGAGTGTGGAGGGCGAAGGTTCGATGTTCCGTGTCAGCCTGCCGTTATGAAAGTGTCTTTTGCAGAATTATCTGACAGTTAACGCAACCTCCAGAACCGCCCATGGTCGTAATGGCAGCTATTTGAAGAGAAGACCGTTCCATGAGCGCTGATGCTGAAAATGTCGTACTGATCGTTGAAGACGAGCCGCTGATCCTGATGCTGCTCAGCGATTATTTGTCGGGTGAAGGCTATCGGGTCCTGCAGGCGGAAAACGGCGAGCAGGCTTTCGAAATCCTGGCCACCAAGCCCCATCTGGACCTGATGATCACTGACTATCGCCTGCCGGGCGGGGTTTCTGGAGTGATGATCGCAGAGCCCGCAGTGAAGCTGCGTCCGGAGCTCAAGGTAATCTTTATCAGCGGTTATCCGGCGGAAATCCTCGAGTCCGGCAGCCCCATCGCGCGCAAGGCGCCGATCCTGGCCAAGCCGTTTACGATGGAAACCTTGCACACCAAGATTCAGGCGTTGTTGGCATGAAATCGGCATTATTGCTATGAAGATAAAGGCCCGCCGACAAAGCTGTATCGGTCATGCCGGCCTCTTCGCGGGCAAGCCGCGCTCCCACAGACTGTGCCGTTCGTGGGAGCGCGGCTTGCCCGCGAAAGCGATATCTCAGACGCGCAAGACATATTGATTAGCCTGCGGCCCTCAAGTGCCAATCATCTCCCGCACCTTGGCCGTCAAATGGTCGAAGGCAAAGGGCTTGGTGATCATCTGCATGCCCGGATCGAGAAAACCGGCGCGTACGGCGGCATGTTCGGCGTACCCGGTGATAAACAGCACCTTCAGTTCCGGGCGTAGTTGGCGGGCAATTTCCGCCAGTTGTCTTCCGTTCATGCCGGGCAAGCCCACATCACTGATCAGCAGGTCGATACGCTGGCCTGACTCGATGATCGGCAGGGCGTTGCCGGCGTCGCCAGCCTGGACAAAGCCGTAACCCAACTCCCCCAAAACCTCACTGACCAGCGCCCTGACCGCCGGGTCGTCTTCGACAATCAGCACCGTTTCGCCGTCGCGAGCACGGCCTGCCTGATTGGGCAGGGCCTGTTCGTCTTCACTCTGTGCACCTTGATAGCGCGGCAGGAACAACTGCACCGTGGTGCCCTGGCCGACATCGCTCTTGATCGTCACATGACCGTGGGACTGCTTGCTGAAGCCATAAATCATCGAGAGCCCAAGGCCGGTGCCCTGGCCGATGGGCTTGGTGGTGAAGAACGGGTCGAACGCGCGGCTGATCACGCTTTCCGGCATGCCGCAGCCGGTGTCGCTGACGCTGAGCACCACATAGTCGCCGGGCAGCAGGTTTTCGTGATCGTTGGTGTAGCTGCGATCCAGGTGCTGGTTGCTGGTCTCGATCAGCAGCAGGCCGCCGTCCGGCATTGCATCCCGAGCATTGAGCACCAGATTGAGCAGGGCGCTTTCCAGCTGATTGGGGTCGGCTTCGGCGGTCCACAGCTTTTCGTTGAGAACCATCTCCAGGCGGATGCTTTCATTGATGCTGCGATGCAGCAGTTCGCCCATGGAGTTGACCAGCTGATTCATCTCCACCGGCTTGGAATCCAGTGACTGGCGGCGCGAAAAGGCCAGAAGGCGGTGGGTGAGGGCGGCGGCGCGATTGGCAGAGGTGACACCCAGATCGATGAGACCATCGAGATCCTCGGTACGACCACGGGACAGCCGTCGTCGCAACAGCTCCAGGCTGCCGATGATGCCGGTCAGCATATTGTTGAAGTCATGGGCGATACCGCCGGTCAACTGGCCGACGGCTTCCATTTTTTGCGACTGGCGCAGCACTTCTTCGTTGTGCCGCAGTTGCGAGGTGCGTTCCTCGACCTGTTGCTCCAGGGTTTCGTTGAGGCGTCGCAACTGGGCTTCGGCCAATTTGCGCTCGGTGATGTCCGAGGTTACGCCGACCAGCGAGACTACCCGGCCGTTGCGCGCGCGAATTGCCCGCGCCCGTACTTCGACCCAGTTCAGCGAACCGTCCGGCCAGATATTGCGGAACTCGATGACAAAGTCATGGCCCATGTCCAGGCTCAATTGCAGGGCCGACTGCATGCGCGGCTGGTCCTGCGGGTAGACCGTTTCCAGCCAGTCCTGGTAGGTAAAGGACTGGTCTTCGTCGCGGCCATAGTGAGACTTGCTCATGGCCGAGCATTTGAGTACGAGGAATTCCGCTTCCAATTGCCAGGAACCCAGGTGCCCGGCCTTGAGCGCATGTTGCAGGCGCTGCTCGCTTTCCAGCATATCCTCCATGCGGCTGCGCGCTTCATACTGGCGACGCCTGCTGCGCACGGCGGTGGTCACCAGACTGACCAGGGTCGCCGGGTGAAACGGTCGCTCGAGAAAGGTCACGTTGCCCAGTTGCCTGCCCAGGTGGGCCGAAGGATTGCGCTCCGGCCCGCCATGGTGAGTCAGCAACACGATGGGCAGGTCCGACCAGGCCGGTTGCTCGGCCAACAGGCTCAGCAACGGGTTGATATCGGCACCGCGCAGGGCTTCATCGGCGATGATCGCCAACCCTGCGCCCAGGCTCAGTTCCCTGTGCAGCTCGTTCAAATCGTGGGCAATCAAAGCCGGAAAACCGGCCTGCTGCAAAACCATCAGGGCAATCTGACTGTCCCGGCCCAATGGCGCGAGAATGACGGCGCGTTCCGATAACAACCCTGGCGTGCTCACGTATCCTCGTCCTGCAATAACGGCATGCTTTCGCCAAAGTAATGGGGGACGCCCCGCAGGACGCCCTGGAAGTCGTGCAGCGGCGCACCGATCTTCAGGCCGGTGGAGTTGATGAGGTACTCACGAATGGTGGATTCGTGAGTACCGGTGCGTTTCTTGATGATGGAAATGGCCCGACGCACCTTGCCCAAGGCCTCGAAATAACGCAACAGAATCACGGTGTCGGCCAGGTACGTGATGTCGACCGGCGCGCGCATGTCGCCGACCAGGCCGTGCTGGGCCACTGTCATGAAGGTTGAGGCGCCCTGGCGGTTCAAGTACAGCAGCAGTTCGTGCACATGCAAGACCAGTGCATTCTCTTCCGGCATGGCCGCCTGATAGCCGTTGAGGCTGTCGATGACCACGGTCTTGATCTGCTTCTTGTTTACGTAGTGGCGCACGCGGTGGGAGAACTCCCCCGGCGACAGCTCGGCGGCGTCGACCTGTTCGATCAACAGGTTGCCGGTTGCCTTCAGGGCTTCCAGGTCGATGCCGATCTTGCGCATGCGTGAATGCAGCAGGCCCAGTTCCTCATCGAAGATAAACAGGCCGACCCGTTCGCCTCGGGTCACAGCAGCAGCGGCGAAGATCATCGAGATCAACGATTTACCGGTACCGGCCGGGCCGAGGATCAGCGTGCTGGAGCCGCTGTCGATGCCGCCACCGAGCAGGTCGTCAAGTTCCTTGATGCTGCTGCTCAGTTGCTGGCTGTCGTTGCGGTTACGGTGTTCGGCTGCCACCAGGCGGGGAAAGACATGGATACCGTCGGCGAGAATGGTGAAGTCGTGCCAGCCGCCGCGGTATTTCTGTCCGCGATACTTGACCACCCGCAGGCGTCGGCGCTCGGCCCCGTAATTGGGGGTGAGCTCTTCCAGGCGAATGACGCCATGGGCGACGCTATGGACGGTCTTGTCCAGGGACTCGGTCGTCAGGTCGTCCAGCAGCAATACCGTGGCGTCGTAGCGCGCGAAGTAATGCTTGATGGCCAGGATCTGTCGCCGGTAGCGCAACGAGCTTTGTGCCAGCAGGCGGATTTCCGAGAGGCTGTCGATCACCACGCGGGTAGGGCGCACACGCTCCACCGCATCGAAAATCTGCCGGGTCGCTTCGCCCAATTCAAGGTCGGACGAATACAACAGGCTTTGCTGATGTTCAGGGTCAAGCAGGCTCTCCGGCGGGGTCAGTTCGAAAATGTCGATGTTTTCGTCGAAGGTCCAGCCGTGGGACAGCGCTCCGTCGCGCAATTCCTTGTCCGTTTCGGACAGGGTGATATAGAGCGAGCGTTCGCCCGCTTGTGCACCGTCCAGCAAAAATTGCAGGGCTACGGTGGTCTTGCCAGTACCGGGTTCGCCTTCGAGCAGAAAAACGTGGCTGCGCGAAAGACCGCCCACGAGAATATCGTCGAGGCCGGCAATGCCGGTTGCTGCTTTGGATGTATTCAAAAGTCACCCTCATGTGACTGGGAGTACCCTTTACTGGACCGCACCTGATGTGGACCGTTCCGAATATCTGCGAAAAACAATGGCTTTTTGCCTTGTAAAACAGGCGCCCGAGTCCGGGAAATGGCACAACCACGCCCTGCGACGGTGCCCTCGGGATTGATATAGTCCAAGACCTTTCTCCCCGTTCGAAGGATTGTCGCCGTGCCTGACTATCAAGCGTTTCTGGTTGAGCTGACCGATAACATTGCCCATGTGCAGATCAATCGACCCGAGAAAATCAATGCCATGAATGCGGCGTTCTGGTCGGAAATCATCGAGATTTTTCAGTGGGCCGACGACACCGATGAAGTCCGTGTCGTGGTTCTCAGCGGTGCAGGCAAGCACTTTTCTTCCGGTATCGACCTGATGATGCTGGCCTCGGTGGCCAACGAGCTGGGCAAGGATGCGGGCCGTAATGCGCGCATTCTGCAGCGCAAGATTCGCCAGTTGCAGGCGTCGTTCACCGCCGTGGACAAGTGCCGCAAGCCGGTTCTGGCGGCCATCCAGGGTTATTGCATCGGCGGCGCAATCGACCTGATCTCGGCGTGTGACATGCGGTATGCCGCTGAGGATGCGCAATTCTCCATCCGCGAGATCGATATGGGCATGGCCGCCGACGTCGGCACCCTGCAGCGCCTGCCGCGTATCATCGGCGACGGCATGATGCGTGAACTGGCCTACACCGGGCGCAACGTAGGAGCCGAGGAAGCCCAGCGCATCGGCCTGGTCAATCGCACCTTTGCCGATCAGCCCGCGCTGCTCGACGGCGTCTTTGCCATTGCCCGGGAAATCGCCGCCAAATCGCCGATCGCCATTGCCGGGACCAAGGAAATGATCACCTATATGCGTGATCACACGATCGCAGACGGTCTCGAACACGTTGCCATCTGGAACTCCGCCATGCTGCAATCGGCAGACCTCAAGCTGGCGATGGCCGCGCACATGGCCAAGCAAAAGCCCCGCTTTGAGGACTGAGTTCCGTGTAAGGTAGCGAGATATATCGCGACCCTTTAAAGCAGAGGAGTTTTTTCATGATCCGCCCGAAGCGTTGGACAACTGCCGTACTGGATATCGAAGTTCCAGGCGGTTGGGCGGTCGTCCACAGTGACCAGGGGTTCCTGCTGGACGGCAACGGCGTGATGTTTCCCCGTGAATGGCTCAAGCGTCAGGAACTGGCGGTGATCAGCGAGCATGGCATCGGTCATTTCGATGGCGAACCGGTATACCTGCTGGTGGTCAGCCAGGCCGAGGAGGTCGAGGGCTGCAACTGGCAGGGCCTGCGCCAGTTCATGTTGCAGGGTGACTTCGATGTCTACCAGAAGCTCGGCTACGCCGCGCAGATCAGCACCTGGGCCCGGGAGCATCGCTTTTGCGGGGCCTGCGGTCGGCCCACCACGCAGATCCCCGGCGAGCGCGCCATGTACTGCGAGCATGACAACCTGCGCTTCTATCCGCGTATCTCGCCGAGCATGATCGTGCTGATCACCCGTGGCGACGAGATCCTGCTGGCCCGTTCACCGCGCTTCGTTACCGGGGTCTACAGCACCCTGGCCGGGTTTGCCGAGCCGGGCGAGTCGGTCGAAGACTGCGTGCACCGCGAGGTGATGGAAGAGGTGCAGGTCAAGGTCAGGAATATTCAGTACATGGGCAGTCAGTGCTGGCCGTTCCCGCATTCAATGATGCTGGGTTTCCATGCCGAGTATGAAAGCGGCGAGATCGTGCCACAGGCCGATGAAATCGAAGACGCACAATGGTTTTCGGTTCACGACCTGCCGCCGCTGCCGGCCGGGCGCTCCATCGCCCGTTACCTGATCGACAGCTACGTGGCGCGACGCTTAGGCACCGACGTACCAGTGCTGCCAGGCCAGGCGTAAGGTCAGGCCCAGAACCACGGTGATAAATACCGGGCGGATGAATCTGGCACCGCCCTTGATCGCCGTACGCGCGCCAAGGAAGGCGCCGACCATCAGCGCCGAGCCCATGGTCAGGCCCAGCAGCCAGTTGACCTGGCCGGTGAAGATGAACACCGACAAGGCGGCAGCATTGCTGACGAAGTTCATGCTGCGCGCCACGCCGCTGGCCTTGACCAGGTCCAGCGGGTAGATCAGCAGGGTGCTGACCGTCCAGAACGCCCCCGTACCCGGCCCGGCAACGCCATCATAGAACCCCAGGGCAAGACCTTGGGGCAGCTGCCACTTTTTCTTGATCGGCGCATCACTGTCCAGCGGCGCCTTGGGCGTGCCGCCAAACAGCAGGTACAGGCCGCAGGCGAAGACGATCACCGGCAGCATCTGATTCAGCCAGGCGGCGGGCAGATAGTGAGCGATCACCGCGCCGATCAGGGCGCCGATCGCCGTGCCGATCAGGGCACGGCGCCATTGCCGGGGCGAGAACAGTTTGCGCCGGTAGAAGGTGAAACTGGCGGTGGCCGAGCCAAAGGTCGAACTGAGCTTGTTGGTGCCCAGCACCAGATGCGGCGGCAGACCGGCGGTCATCAGAGCAGGGGTGGTCAACAGACCGCCGCCACCGGCAATGGCATCGATGAAACCGGCAACAAAGGCGACGACCGCCAGAGCGGCCAGGGTGAGCGGGTCGACACTGAAATCAATAGGCATGGGGCAGACTTACTGGGCAGAGTGGGCAGAAGGGCTGCCCGAAAGGCGCGCAGTTTAACGCAGTTTAGGTTGGAGCGAGGCTTGCCCGCGAAAGCTATGGTCTCGGTTTGGAATATTTTTGAATGTACCGACCTCTTCGCGGGCAAGCCCGGCTCCAACGGTTCTGACATGCCGTTAAATCTCGCCGTTGAAAGCTAACAACTGGCCCAACCCCAAGGCGCCGGGTAGGATAGCGATATGCAATCATCAGCCAGTCCGTCGCCATGTTCAAACCCACTTTTGCCTGGGATGCCACCCGCCGCAGCCATCAACTGATCCTGCGTCTGCTTCCGGCCATCTGCGCCTTATTGCTGCTGATCGGCCTGGGCGGCTATCTGCTGGTCAAGAATGCCCTGAGCCAGGACCTCGACGTGCAGCAGCGCTCGCGCATGTTCATTGCCCGCACCCTGGACCAGGTGCGCAATGAGGTGGGACGCAACATCATCAACTACAGCAAGTGGGGTGAGGCTTACAAACACTTGCATATGACGGTGGACAAGGTCTGGGCCGACGATCAGCGCAATGTCGGTGACATTCCCTACGAACTTTACGGCTACAACGGTGTGCTGGTCGTCAGCCCTCAGAACCGTACTGTCTATGCCGTGATCGATGGCAAGACCTCGGATATCCAGGCCAGCGACTGGCTGGAAGGCGATCTCAACGGCTTGATAGCAGCGGCGAGGGCGTCGACCAACGACAGCGACGGTGTGGTCCGTGCCCTGCGGGTAGCCGGAACCCCGGCACTGGTTGCCGCTTCCAGCATCTCGCCGGGTTGGGACCCGCTGATTGAGGTTACCCCTGGCCCGGCTTCGGTGATGATGTTCGTGTCGGTGCCCGATGCCGCCAAGCTCAACCACTTGAGCGAAACCTACGGCCTGCCGGGCATGACGGTTTCCCGCGAGCCCATGGCCGATCATGAAAGCATGCCGTTGCTGGAATCGAACATCCTGCTCAACTGGCGCGCGCCGCAGCCGGGCATGGGCTTGCTGCAACAGACCCTGCCCCTGTTTATCGCCGGGGTCCTGGCCCTGACCGGCGTACTGATCGTACTGCTGCGCTACGCCATTGCCTCGGCCCGGCAGATCGATGCGCAAATCGATGCGCTGCGCAGCAGCCAGGCCCAAGCGCATCATTTGTCCCTGCATGACTCGCTCACCGGTTTGCCCAATCGCTACCAGTTACATCAGTTCCTCGCCAGCCAACTCGACCAGCAAACCCCACAACCCCTGGCGCTGCTCAGTCTCGACCTGGACCGTTTCAAGCCGATCAACGACGCCCTGGGTCACGCCGCCGGTGATCAGGTGCTGCAAGAAGTCGGGCGGCGCTTGCATGACGCGGTTGCGGCGGACGGTATGGTGGCGCGTCTGGGCGGGGACGAGTTCATCGTGGTCGTTCCCGGCGGTCTGGATCAGGCGGCGATCAGCGATTTTTGTACCCATCTGGTGGGCCGGTTGTGCGACGCCATTCACCTCGACGGCCATACGGTTGCCGTCGGCACCAGTATCGGCATCGCTCTGGCGCCGCAGCATGGGCACTGCGCGAGCGAACTGCTGCGCATGGGGGATATCGCCTTGTATAAGGCCAAGGCGGACGGGCGTAATACCTGGTGCCTGTATGACGAAACCATGAGCGCGCAACTGCTCGCCCGTCAGCAGCTCGAACAGGAGCTGCGTCAGGCCTTGCGCGAAGGCCAGTTGCGCGTGCACTACCAACCGCGCTACGCCACGGCCGACGGCAGTTTGCGCAGCTTCGAGGCTCTGGTGCGTTGGCAGCACCCGCGCCAGGGCTTGCTGGCGCCGGACGTGTTTATCGAATTGGCCGAAGACACGGGGCTGATCCTGCCCTTGGGGCGCTGGGTGCTGGAGCATGCCTGTCGCGAGGCAATGAACTGGCCGGATCACATTGGCTTGTCGGTCAACCTGTCGCCGTGCCAGTTCAGCGATAGCGAAGATATCGTCGCCAGTGTCAGCGAGGCACTGGCCAGCAGCGGTTTGCCCGCTTCACGCCTTGAGCTGGAAATCACCGAACGGGTGTTTCTGGAAAATACCCAGGGCGCTCTCAGCACCCTGCACGGCCTCAAGGCCTTGGGCGTACGCCTGAGCCTGGACGATTTCGGCACCGGCTTCTCATCCCTGGCCTACCTGCGCAGCTACCCGCTGGATGGCATCAAGATCGACCGCAGCTTTATCACCCACCTGATCGACCATGGTACCGATCAGGCCATCGTTCAGGCGGTAATCGACCTGGGGCGCGCCCTCGGTATCCGGGTCACGGCCGAAGGTGTGGAGACCCTTGAACAACTGGAATGCCTGCAGCGTCACCCGTGTGATGAAGTGCAGGGTTTTCATTTCAGCAAAGCATTGCCAGCAGAGCAGTTGGCGCCGTTGTTTGCGGCATTGATGAAAAGAGATATTTGAGCATGATTGGCCCGGTTGCCTGGCGTTAATAATGTGGGACCGGCTTTAGCCGGGAATGCGCTTTCCCGGCTAAAGCCGGTCCCACAGAAAAGCACGCCGGTTCAATGTATTCAGGAATTCCCCTTGATCATCCGCCCCAAAACCCTCTCGACCCTGACCCTGTTGTTCTCCCTCAAGGGCTCGATCATTCCGGCCATCTGGCGCAAGGTGCTGTTTACCGTGCTGGTCAGTTCGGCGGTGGTGGCGATTCACGGTACGCTGTTCAACTTCAAGGTCATCCTCACCGCTACGCCTTTCACCCTGTGGGGGCTGACCCTGGCGATCTTCCTCGGCTTTCGCAATACCGTTGCCGCGCTCCATCGGTCCCATTTTGCTAAGCATCCGGGCAACGCCAGAAGCTAGCGATTCAATGCACTTCATCCTCCCCCAGATGATCAATATGCTCAAACCGTTCGACCAGAAAGTCGATCAGGCTGCGCACTCTGGCTGACAGGTGCAGTTGCTGCGGGTAGACGGCGTAGACGTCGGCCCGGGTCGGTGTCTGGTCTTCCAGTACCAGGCGCAGGCGGCCGCTGCGTACATAGCGGGCGATATCCCATTCGGCGCGCAAGAGAATGCCATAGCCCTCCAGCGCCCAGTTCAGTGCTACTTCACCATCGTTGCAGCCCAGGGCGCCGCGCACCTTGATGTTCTGCGTGCGCCCGCCGTTGGTGAAGCTCCACACGCCATAGGGCGTTTCGTTCTGGCGCAGGAAGATACAGTTGTGTTGTTGCAGGTCGGCCAGGCGTTCTGGCACGCCGTGCTTTTCCAGGTACAGCGGTGAAGCGCACAGCAGCCTGCGGTTGGAGGCGATCTTGCGCGCATGAAAGGCCGCGTCCGGCAGGCTGCCGAAGCGAATGCCAAGGTCGAAGCCGTGGGTGGTCAGGTCCAGCGGGTGGTCGCTGATTTCCAGCTGGATCTCCACCTCCGGGTAGCGCGCAAAGAACGCGGCCAAAGCCGGGCCGATATAGCGGCGGCCAAAGCCCAGGGAGGCGTTGACCCTGATCAGGCCCTTGGGCGTGGCACGGCTGCTGCTGACCAACTGCTCCACTTCATCGATCTGGGTGAGGATGCGCGCGGCATGGGAGAAGTACAGCTCGCCCTCGGTGGTCAGGCTCATCGAACGGGTGGTGCGATTGACCAAGCGGATCCCCAGACGCGCCTCCAGGGTGCTCAAGCGCTTGCTCACGGCGGGCGGCGTCACGCCCAGTTCCCGGGCTGTGGCGGCGAGGCTGCCTTGTTTGGCCAGCAGGTAGAAAAACGACAGATCCAGAGTCTGATTCATTCGTAACTCAAAGTTATGGATGTAGTGATTTTGAGTAACTCACTGCTTTGAAGTCACTACATATACTCCCCTCAACCCCTGCTTGAACAGTCCGGTTCGCCAGGTAAAACAAGAACTTTGAGAGAGTGGAAACCATCATGAATGCATACACAATTGCTGCGGTTCCAGGTGACGGTATTGGCGTGGAAGTGATCGCCGCCGGTGTTGAGGTGTTGCAGGCACTGTCGAATAAATCCGGCTTTGCCCTGGACTTCAAACACTTCGACTGGAACTCCGACAATTACCTGAAAGACGGCTACTACATTCCCGAGGGCGGGCTGGCCGAGCTGAAAACCTTCGACGCGATTTTCTTCGGTGCGGTCGGTGCTCTGAATGTTCCCGACCATATATCCCTGTGGGGCCTGCGCCTGCCGATCTGCCAGGGCTTCGACCAATACGCCAACGTCCGCCCGGCTCGGGTGTTGCCGGGGGTGAAAAGCCCACTGCACAACGGCCACCTGATCGACTGGGTGGTGGTGCGGGAAAACTCCGAGGGCGAGTACTCCGGCAACGGCGGTCGCGTACACCGGGGCCTGCCGGAGGAGGTGGCTACCGAGGTGTCGGTATTTACACGGACCGGGGTCGAGCGTATTCATCGTTTCGCCTTCGAACTGGCCCGCAGCCGGCCGCGCAAGCACCTGACCATGGTCACCAAATCCAACGCCCAGCGCCATGGCATGGTGCTGTGGGACGAGATTTTCTACGAGGTGGCCAAGGACTTCCCTGATGTGCACATCGACAAGGAACTGGTCGATGCCGTGACCACCCGCATGGTGCTCAAGCCAGCGACTCTGGATGTGATCGTCGCTACCAACCTGCACGCCGACATTCTCTCTGACCTGGCGGCAGCCCTGTCCGGCAGCCTGGGCATTGCGCCCACCGCCAACCTCAATCCGTCGCGGCAGTTTCCGTCGATGTTCGAACCCATCCATGGCTCGGCCTTCGACATCACCGGCAAAGGCGTGGCCAACCCCATCGCGACTTTCTGGACTGCGGCCATGATGCTCGAACATCTCGGCGAACCGGCAGCAGCCCGGCAACTGATGGCGGCCATCGAGGCGGTCACTGAAAGCGGCCTGCACACCCCGGACCTGGGCGGCACCGCCACCACCCGGCAGATCACCGATGCGGTGCTGGAGCTGATCAACCGCTGATTCAAAACAGTACTGCGGCATAGCGCCAAGGGGCAGTTCTGCACCCTTGGCATTTCCTGACAACAATAAAAAATCAGGGCCCTGTCATGAAAAGAATAGTTGGCAAACTCTACGTACAAGTTCTTATCGCCGTGATCCTCGGCGCCCTCGTCGGTGAGCTGTTCCCCGACACTGCCACGTCGCTAAAACCCTTGGGTGACGCCTTTATCAAGCTGATCAAAATGCTTCTGGCGCCGGTGATTTTCCTCACCGTGGTTTCGGGTATCGCGCGCATGGAAAGCATGAAGGAACTGGGTCGCGTCGGTTTTCGCGCGCTCCTGTATTTCGAAGTGGTCTCTACCCTGGCCCTGGTGTTGGGGCTGATAGTGGTGGACGTCTTCAAGCCCGGCGCCGGCATGAACATCGATGCCGCCAGCCTGGACACCTCCAGCCTTGCCACCTATACCAGTGCGGCCAAGCACAGCTCTTTCATGGAGTTCGTGATGAACATCATCCCGGACACCATCGTTGACGCATTCGCCAAGGGCAACGTGTTGCAGATCCTGCTGTTCTCGATCCTGCTGGGCGTCGCGCTCGCTCAGGTCGGGCCACGGGGCAAGGTGTTCGTTGATGCCCTGGACAGCCTGATGCAAGGCATGTTTCGCATCGTCAATATGGTCATGCGCCTGGCACCCATCGGCGCCTTCGGCGCCATCGCCTTTACCATCGGCAAATACGGTTTCGGTTCGCTGTTTTCCCTTGGCAAGCTGATGGCCTGCGTCTACCTGACCTGTGCGCTGTTCGTGATCTTTGTGCTGGGGCCGATCTGTCGCTACAGCGGCTTCAGCCTGTGGAAGTTCCTGCGTTTTATCAAAGAGGAGTTGTTCACCGTGCTGGGCACCAGCTCCTCGGAATCGGTGTTGCCGCAAATGATCTCGAAAATGGAGCGGGCAGGGGTGTCAAAGCCGGTGGCGGGGATGATCATTCCTTCGGGCCTGACCTTCAATCCGGACGGCCAGGCGATCTACTACACCATCGCCGCGATCTTCATTGCCCAGGCCACCAATACGCCGCTGACTTTGACCGATCAGTTGATCGTCCTGGCGGTGCTGATGTTCACCTCCAAAGGCTCGGCAGGGGTTACCGGCTCGGGCTTTATCATCCTCGCTGCAACCCTGGCGTCATTGGGCACCATTCCGGTGGCGGGCATGGTCCTGTTGCTAGGGGTAGATCGCTTCATGTCCGAAGCCCGGGCCATTACCAACACCATTGGCAATGGCGTCGGCACCATGGCCATTGCCAAGTGGGTCGGGGCGCTGGATACCGAGAAGATGAACCGCGCTCTCAATGGCGATCCGGAGCCGGAAAGCAGTCAGGCCGCAGCGCCCGTTACGCTCGCCAAGCATGGGGCGATCAGCGGGGCGGCGCGGGCCTGATCCGGGGTGAGGGCGTTGCGAGGACGCCCCTTATTCTTTAGCCGCATCCCCACCATGAGCCGCTGCCAATTCCTTGGCTTTTGCCAGATGCTCTTTGAGCTTGGGCAGGGTCTCTTTGGCGAAGGCTTGCAGTTGTGCGTCCTCGCTGCCTGCCGCTTCTTCCTCGAACAGCTTGACCGCTTGTTCGTGGGCCTTGACCTGATTGTTGGCGTAGGCCTGGTCGAAGGATTTGGCGCTGCGCAGGTCAAGAATCATGGTCTTGATTTTGGCCATAACGGTCGGGTCTTCGGAGACTTCCAGCTTTTTGCTTTGGGCGATTTCCTTGAGCTTGTTATTGGCTAGGGTATGGTCTTCAACCATCATCGCGCCGAACGCTTTGACATCTGCGGCGACGCCTTTTTCCTGGGCCAGTTGCCCGGCCTGGATTTCCCCGACACCGGCGGCCGAGGCGTCATCGATGAAGCTGCGCGGGCTTTCTGCGGCGAAGGCGCTGTGGCAGCCAAGGGTAAGTGCAAGCGCCAGGGCGCTGGATTTGAAAGTGTGAGCGAGGTTGTGAGCCATGTTTAACATTCCTTATTGTTGGGCTGGGAACAGCCGTAACGGACGGCATGGAAATGTCGACTGAGGGCGTTTGCGGGGGTTCAGTTTTTTTGGCTGGATGGTTGTCAGGTGGGACCGGCTTCAGCCGGGAAGGCAATGTTGCAGACGATAGAGTTTTATCGAATACACCTGCGCCTTCCCGGCTAAAGCCGGTCCCACCGTTCGACGTTCGCCGGGCGAGCGTGGATTAACCCGCAGGTCTATCGGTCAACCGTACCTCCATCACCTCCAGCACGTCACAACCATCCTGCAATAGCAGGCTTGCCGCATGAGCGATGTGGGTCAGGTCCTGTTCGTCGGGGTCGGGCTTGCGGGCGCCGTCGAGGCATTGCATCAGGTTCTTCACCGCCATCAGGCGTTCGTAGGCGACGCTGTGCAGGTCGCTTAACGGGGCATCGGGGTTGATGAACAGGACGGTATTGCAGGTAGTACTTAACGGTATATAGCGAGTCATACGGGAACATCCATAAGTGGTGATAACTCTGCCGCCGTCTCGTCGCCAAACGAAACAGGGTGGCAGCTGTACGCGGGTTGGCGAACCGGTCCACTTTACCCGGCAGACTCGAAAGTCTCCCGCGCACAGCTGCCATATCAGTGCCCACAGAGAGTGGAGCAACCGAGCTTGCAGCTGTTGCGTAAAATGGATGCGGATCGCCAAATCCGATCGCTGGTATGCAGCGACGGGGCGAATCATAGGGGGGGAGGGGGATTCGGTGCAACCGTCCGACGGCAGCGGCCTGAATTGAAATGATCTTTTTGCAGGCGCTGCCGAACGCTGCGAAAGCGGTGTATCAGACCAACCTCTTTGCAACCTTCGGCAGCTCCTACAGGTTCGGATTGCGGGCAAGCCTCGCGGTAGCGAGGCTGCGTAGTGTTTAAAGCCAGGCTTTTATTCGCGCACTGACTGCACTGGTGGAAATCCCATAACGGTCATGCAACGTCGGCAAGGCACCCGCATCCAGGAAGGCGTCGGGCAGGGCGATCTGGCGGAAGGTCGGGGTTACGCCATTGCGCAGCAATACGCTCGCAACCGCCTCACCCAGGCCACCAATGATCGAGTGGTTTTCTGCGGTGACCACCAGCCGCCCGCTCTTGCGCGCTTCGGCGAGGATGGTCTGTTCGTCCAGGGGCTTGATGGTCGGCACGTGCAGCACCGCGACATCGACGCCATCGGCCTTGAGCAGTTCGGCGGCCTCCAGGGCGCGCATGGTCATCAGGCCCGTGGAAATGATCAGCACATCGTTGCCGGTGCGCAGGGTCTTGGCCTTGCCGATCTCGAATTTGTAACCGTATTCGTCGAGCACCACCGGCACGTTGCCGCGCAGCAGGCGCATGTACACCGGGCCCTGGTGGGCGGCGATGGCGGGGACGGCCTGTTCGATTTCCACGGCATCGCAGGGGTCGACAATCATCAGGTTGGGCATGGCGCGGAAGATCGCCAGGTCGTCGGTGGCCTGATGGCTCGGGCCGTAACCGGTGGTAAGACCGGGCAGGCCGCAGACGATCTTGACGTTGAGGTTCTCCTCGGCAATGGCCATGCAGATAAAGTCATAGGCGCGTCGCGAAGCGAATACCGCGTAGGTCGTGGCGAAGGGCACGCAACCTTCGCGGGCCATGCCGGCGGCGGCGCTCATCAGCAGTTGTTCGGCCATGCCCATCTGGTAGAAGCGCTCGGGATGGGCCTTGGCGAAGATATGCAGGTCGGTGTATTTCGACAGGTCGGCGGACAGCCCGACGATATCGGAACGCTGCTCGGCCAAGGCTGCCAGGGCATGACCAAAGGGCGCCGCGCGCGTGGCCTGACCTTCGGACGCGATGGAGGCGATCATCGCCGAGGTGGTCAGGCGTTTCTTGCCGGTTGCTGCTGTGTTGGCGCTGCTCATTTGTCGCTTCCCCCCTGAAGAATATCCAATGCCACATCCCATTCGTTTTCATCGACGCGAATGAAGTGGGTCTTTTCGCGGTTTTCCAGAAACTCCACGCCCTTGCCCATTTTGGTGTCACAGATGATCACCCGGGGTTGTGCGCCGCTATGGCTGCGGGCGGCGTCAAAGGCGCTGACCAGTGCCTCGATATCGTTGCCGTCAACCCTCTGGGCGAACCAGCCAAACGCCTGCCAGCGATCAACGATGGGCTCGAAGGCCAGGACTTCGCTGGAATGGCCATCAGCCTGCTGGTTGTTCACATCGATGATGGCGATCAGGTTGTCGAGCTTCCAGTGCGAGGCCGACATGGCCGCTTCCCAGGTCGAGCCTTCGTTCAGTTCGCCGTCGGACAGCAGGTTGTAGACGAACGAATCCGAGTGTTTGCGCTTGAGCCCCAGGCAGGCGCCAACGGCGATGCCCAGACCGTGGCCGAGGGAGCCTCCGGTGATTTCCATGCCGGGGGTGTAGGCGGCCATGCCGGACATGGGCAGGCGGCTGTCATCGGTGCCGTAGGTTTCCAGTTCGTCGAGGGGGATGACTTCGGCTTCGATCAGCGCGGCATACAGGGCGATGGCGTAGTGACCGATGGACAGGTAGAAACGGTCGCGGCCTTCCCACTCCGGGTCATGGGGCTGATAGCGCAGGGCGTGGAAGTAGGACACGGCCAGCAGGTCGGCAGCGCCCAGGGCCTGGCCGACGTAGCCTTGGCCCTGCACCTGGCCCATGCGCAGGGCATGGCGACGAATGTTATAGGCGCGCTGCTTGAGTGCAGGCCCTTGGTTAGCGGCTGTAGCAGTCATGGTGATTACTCCGATGTCTTCGTCTTAACGGTTGACCGAGGCGGCTGGAATGCGCAGGACCAGCAGGACCCCGCCACACAGCACTGCGGTGATCAGGTACATGCCCAGAGCGCTGGAGCCGGTGCTGGTGGTGATCCAGCCGATCAGGTAGGGCGAGCAGAAACCCGCGAGGTTGGCGAAGCTGTTGATCCCGGCGATGCCCGCCGCAGCCGAAACGCCGCCCAGCAAGGTGGTGGGCAACATCCAGAACAGCGAGGATGCCGACAGCACACCCGATGCGGCCAGGCACAGACTCAGCACCGACAGCAGCAGGTTGCCGCCGAGCAGCGCCGCCAGGGTCAGGCCGATGGCTCCGGCGATCATCGGAATGATCAGGTGCCAGCGGCGTTCGCGGTGCTTGTCGCTGCTGCGGCCCATCAACAGCATGGCGACGATGGCGCACATGTACGGCAGGCTGGTCAGCAGGCCGATATGCAGCGGGTCGGAGACCCCGGCGTTACGGATCAGAGTCGGCAGCCAGAAGGTAATGGCGTACTGGCCCATGACCACGCAGAAGTAGATCCCGGCCAGCAGCCACAGGCGCCGGTCACGCAGGAACTCGGCAGGGGAGGCGTGGCTGACCTTGCGGCTGTTGTCCTCGGCCAGTTCCTTGTTGATCAGCGCCTTTTCATCGTCATTGAGCCAGGTGGCCTGGTGCACGCCGTCCTTAAGGTAGGCCAGCACCAATAGGCCGACGATCACGGTGGGGATGGCTTCGATGACAAACATCCACTGCCAGCCCGCCCAGCCATGAAAACCGGCGAATTTGGCCATGATGAAACCCGACAGTGGGCCGCCGATCATTCCGGACAGGGGAATGGCGACGAACCACAGCACCGTCATGCGCGCCCGGCGATAGGACGGGAACCAGTAGGTCAGGTACAGCAGCAGCCCCGGTGCCAGGCCCGCTTCGGCGATACCGAGGAGAAAACGCAGACCATAGAACTGCCAGGCGGTCTCGACGAAGGCGAACAGCGCCGAGATGATCCCCCAGGAAATCATGATGCGGGCGATCCAGCGCCGCGCGCCGACCTTGTGCAGGATCAGGTTGCTCGGCACTTCGCAAAGAAAGTAGCCAAGGAAGAACATCCCGGCGCCGAGGCCGTAGACGGTTTCGCTCAGGGCCAGGTCGTTCATCATCTGTAGTTTGGCGAAGCCGACATTGACGCGGTCCAGGTAGGCGCACAGGTAGCACAACATCAGGAACGGCATCAGGCGCCACGCGGTCTTGCGATAGGCGTTGGAGCGGACGGTGACGACCGCTTCCAGGGACAGGGTTGTCATGATGGTCTGATCTCTTTGTTTCTATTGGCAGCTGACGGCTGCAACGTCGATCGGAACAGCGCCAGCCTCATGAGCCGGCGCGCATACATCTGTGGATCAGTGGATCAGCATGCCGCCGTTCACGTCCAGGGTGATGCCGGTCAGATAGGAGGACAGGTCACTGGCCAGGAACAGCGCGGCGTTGGCCACGTCCTGGGCGGCGCCAAGGCGGCCCAGGGGGATGCCGTCGATAATGGCGTGACGGCGCTCATCCTGCATCAGGCCGCCGGTGATATCGGTCTGAATCAGGCCGGGGGCGATGGAGTTGACCCGCACATTGTCCGGCCCCAGTTCCCGTGCCATAGCCCTGGCCAGACCCAGTACACCGGCCTTGGCCGCGCTGTAGTGCGGGCCGCCGAAGATACCGCCGCCACGCTGCGCCGAGACCGAAGACATGCAGACGATGCTGCCGCTGGCCTGCTGGCGCATCAGCGGGATCACCGCCTGGGACATCAACAGGGTGCCACGCAGGCTGACGTCGAGGACCTTGTCGTAGTCGCTGCGGCCGATATCGACGATCTTCAAGGGTTGGGTGATGCCGGCGTTATTGACCAGTATGTCGATGCGGCCGAAATGTTCGCTGATCTGGCGCACCGCCTGACTGACCTGGGCTTCGTCGGCGACGTTGGCGGCCAGGCCGAGATGTTCAGCACCCAGGGAAGCGGCGGCGTCACGGGCAGCGGATTGATCGAGATCGAGAATGACTACCCGGGCGCCATGGGCGGCGAAGATGGCGGCGGTGGCACGGCCGATACCGCGAGCGGAAGCGGCGCCGGTGATGATTGCAACTTTGCCTTGAAGCAGCATGAGGGTTACCTCGAATTGTTTTTATTGGGATGCGATTCGGGGTCAATCCTGTGCCGGGGGCAGGGGCTGAGCAATAACGCAAAAGTCATTGGGTGCTGAAAAAAATTCAGCTCTCAAAGGGAAGCCCTATCTTTTGTGGGACCGGCTTCAGCCGGGAAAGGGCCGGTGCATACAACACATTTGCGTCGTCTGAACCAGGGTCTTCCCGGCTAAAGCCGGTCCTACAAGGCGTACGGCGTTTGCCGGGTCTTATTCGCTCAGGTAGTTTGGTAAAAAAATAACAACGGAGCCGCTCTCCATGCGCACACTCACCGACGCCCCGCAAATCCTCCCACCCCTGAGAGCAATTCAGGCCTTCGAGCAGACCGCACGTTTCGGCAACGTGGCCCGTGCCGCCGAAGTGCTGGATCTGACACCCTCGGCGGTCAGCCATCAATTGGCCAAGCTGGAAGGCATGATCGGTCGCCAGTTGTTCGTCCGTGCGGCCCGTGGCGTCAGCCTGACGCCGGTGGGGGAGCAGTATCTGCGGGAGATTTCCGGGATCCTCCATAGCCTGGCCGTGGCCACCGAGCGCGCCGGCAGCGATGCCGCCCTGGATTGCCTGCGTCTGCACTCGGCACCGAGTTTCGGCCTGCTCTGGCTGATGCCGCGGCTGGAGGCGTTTCGCTTGAGCCATCCGGATATCCAGATCAATTTGTCGTGTTCCTACGAGCCCCGGCATTTCAGCCGCGACAAGATCGACGTCGATATCCGCCATGGCGTGCCCGACTGGCCGAGCTATGAAGTGCGCACCATCTGCAACGAATCCTTCGCTGTCCTGGCCTCGCCCAAGCTGCTGGCGCAACGGCCGATCAGTGAGGCTGCCGACCTGCTGCACAGCCCTTTGATTCTCTCGGAAACAACGCTACTCAAATGGCCCGACTGGTTTGCCCAGCACGGCCTGGCACGCCCGGAGAAACCCTATGAACTGAGCTTCGACCGTTCCTACATGACCCTGGAAGCCGCCAGCCATGGCCTTGGCTTTGCCCTGGAAAGCTCACTGTTGGCGCACAAGTATTTGCTTTCAGGGGAGCTGGTGGAAGTGGCGCCCGAGGCGTTGAGCGCACCAGTGGCAGCCCATCACCTGGTCTTTCCCCGGGCCCATTCCAGCTTTCCTCGGGTAAGGCGCTTTCTTGAGTGGATGGAGAGTGAGTTGGGGCATGGGTTCAGTTATTAAGCAGGACCTGATGTGCTTTTTGTGGGACCGGCTTTAGCCGGGAAGAGGGCTGTAGATTCAGCCTATCTCTGTTGTCCGAGCCATGGTCTTCCCGGCTAAAGCCGGTCCCAGACTATGTCTCCCTAAAAACCATGTCGCGAACACACACCACTCTGTCGGGCAGAAACAACCATCCCCTGATCGCCCCGCACCGGTCATCGCCGCGCCTATTCAAAAAACGACAAGCCACTTTCCTGTAAACGACCACGTGATTTCTCCACTGAAAACTAACTCCATGAAAGCAAAGGAAAAATAAAAATACACTCGGTGTTTTTTACGTATTTTCAATGTATACATAAGAAATACATTCTATTGACCGCCCTATAGACCCATGCGAATCTGCATCCATCGGCCAGCCACAAAGCGTGGCTAACAACCTCCGGAGGTCGTTTGTGAAAAACGGCAAAAGCACTCTTTACGAAGACTTGAAGCGCCAGATCCTGACCATGGAGCTGGACCCTGACGAAGCACTGGACGAGGTCATTCTCAGCGAACGCTACGGTCTGTCCCGTACCCCTGTTCGCGAAGTGTTCCGGCGTCTGGCGGGGGAGGGTTATCTGGATATTCGCGAGAACCGCGGTGCCCGGGTCATCCCCATGAATCATTCGACACTGCGCAACTTCTTTCTGGTTGCGCCAATGATCTATGCCGCGATCGGTCGCCTGGCCGTGCAGAACTTCAAGCAGCGCCAACTGATCGAGTTGAAGGAAACCCAGTACCGTTTTCGCAAGGCCACGATCGATCGTGACGCCCTGGCGATGGCGGTGGAGAACACCCGCTTTCACGCAATCATGGGCGAAATGGCCGGCAACCAGTATCTGCAGCCGAGCCTGGAACGCCTGCTGATCGACCACGCCCGTATCGGCTACACGTTTTTCCGGCCGAACAACGAGCAGATGGAAGAGCGCCTCGATCAATCGGCCGGGCACCACGACCTGTTCATCGAGGCCATTGAGCGGCGCGATGAAGGTTCAGTAGTAGATCTTGTGTTTGAACATTGGGAACTGTCCCGGGAAGACATGGAAATGTATATCGCCCCGCAAGGCCTTAAAACCGATGCGCGTGTCGATATTCCCGGTCATTCATCTTCGGAGAAATCGTCTTGAGATTTGAAGGTATTTACACGCCTGCGGTAACGCCTCATACCCCCGATGGGGAAATAGACTGGAGCGTCTTCAGCGAAGTGCTGGAGTCTCTGGTCGAGGCGAAAGTGCATGGCATTATCATCGGTGGTTCCACCGGTGAATATTATGCGCAGACCGCCGAAGAGCGCCTGAAACTGGCCGCCCGGGCCAAGGACGTGATCGGCTCGCGCACTCAGCTGATCATCGGCACCGGTGCCATTCGGACCGAAGATGCCGTGCTGTTCGCCGAAGATGCCAAGCGAATCAAGGCCGATGCCATTCTGGTCACTACGCCGCCGTACGCGCTGCCGACCGATCAGGAAAACGCCATTCACGCCCTGACCATCGATCGCGCTGCCAATATGCCGATCATGCTTTACAACTATCCGGGCCGCATGTGCGTGCAGATGAACGAGGACTATCTGGCGCGCGTCGGCAAGTCGAAGAATGTGGTCGCCATCAAGGAAAGTTCCGGTGAGATGGGCCGCGTGCACCTGCTGGCCCGTGAGTTCCCGCACATCGCGCTGTCCTGCGGCTGGGACGATCAAGCTCTGGAGTTCTTTGCCTGGGGCGCGCGCAGCTGGGTCTGCGCCGGTTCCAACTTTCTGCCCAAGGAACATATCGCGCTGTATGAAGCCTGCGTGGTCGAGAAGAACTTCGACAAGGGGCGCCAGATCATGTCGGCCATGATGCCGCTGATGAATGCCCTGGACGGCGGCAAGTTCGTGCAATGCATCAAGTTTGGCTGCGAATTGAACGGCCTGAAAGTCGGTGATGTGCGTGCCCCGTTGCGTCCGTTGAACGCGGATGACAAGCGCAGCCTTCAGACCGTCATCACCAACGTGAAGCGCACCGTCGCCCACATCACCTCGGGAGCCAGCCATGCGTGATCTGCTTACTGCGGCCGAATATGCCGCCATCGCCCAGTCGATGTCGTACCCCTCCAATGCCTTTATCAACGGCTCATTCAAACCGGCGTTGTCGGGCAATACCTTTGCCACGATCAACCCGGCGACCGGTGAGTTCCTCACCGATGTTGCGGCCTGTGCCAGCGAAGACGTCGACTATGCCGTGGGCAAAGCCAAGGAGGCCTTCGACGATGGCCGCTGGCGGCTGCTGGCACCGGGCGAGCGCAAGGCCGTGCTGCTCAAGTTCGCCAAATTGCTGGAAAACAATCGCCATGAACTGGCTGTGCTGGAAAGCCTGGACAGCGGCAAACCGGTGCGTGAGTGCCAGATGGTCGATGTACCGGACACCATTCATACCCTGCGCTGGCATGCCGAAGTCATCGACAAGCTGTATGACCACACCGCACCGGTCGGCAATGATGCCCTGACCATGGTCGTGCGTGAGCCTATCGGTGTGGTCGGTTGCGTGTTGCCGTGGAACTTCCCGCTGCTGATGCTAGCCTGGAAAATCGGCCCGGCCTTGGCGTCCGGGTGCTCGGTGATCGTCAAGCCTGCCGAGCAGACCAGCCTGACCACCCTGCGTGTCGCTGAACTGGCCTTCGAAGCCGGTGTGCCAGCGGGCGTGCTGAATATCGTTACGGGCACCGGCAAGGCGGTGGGCGAGCCCATCGGTCTGCACAAAGACGTCGACATGATCAGCTTCACCGGTTCGACTGCGACCGGCCGCCGCTTCCTGCATTACTCGGCGGATTCGAACCTCAAGCGCGTGGTGCTGGAGTGTGGCGGCAAGAACCCGGCCGTGGTCATGGACGATGCCGAAGACCTGGATCTGGTTGCCGAGCACATCGTCAATGGTGCGTTCTGGAATATGGGCGAGAACTGCTCGGCCACCTCGCGTCTGTTGGTGCACGAGTCGGTCAAGGACGAGTTGCTCGAGCGCATGGGTGCTTATATCCGCGAATGGAAAATGGGCGACCCCCTCGACCCGCAGAACCGTGTCGGCGCTCTGGTCAGCAGCGATCACTTCGAGAAAGTGAAGTCCTACCTCGAATACGCCATTGCCGGGAAACTGGACGTGGTCTACGGCGGTGATACTCAGGGCGGGGCTTTCGTACAGCCTACCGTGATCGATGGCGTGGACCGTGACAGCCGTCTGTTCCAGGAAGAAATCTTCGGCCCGGTACTGTCGGTCACGACGTTCACCTCGATTTCCGAAGCCATCGCCCTGGCCAACGATACCGCTTACGGTCTGGCGGCTTCGGTCTACACCGGCAGTCTGCGCAAGGCGATCAAGCTGGCTCGCGAGATTCGCGCCGGGATCGTCACCGTCAACTGCTTCGGCGAAGGCGATGCCTCGACGCCGTTCGGTGGCTACAAGGAGTCGGGCTTCGGTGGTCGCGACAAGTCGGTGTTTGCTCACGACCAGTACACCGAAATCAAAACCATCTGGATCGATGTGTCTGATCGGTCGGTTGATGAGACCGTAAAATGAGCACCCACACCATCAAGCGTCTGCCGGTAGACACCGGGGTTTCAGGCTGGGAGGCGACTTCCACGCGCACGGCTCCCATCCACATGCTTGATGGGGCCGTGACGGCAGACTGGCTGATTATCGGCGCCGGTTTCGCCGGCCTGTCCGCAGCGCGCCGGTTGGCTCAACTGCGGCCCGGCGAGCGTATCGTGGTCGTCGATGCCCACGAAGTTGCCAAGGGCCCGGCAGGGCGCAATTCCGGCTTTATGATCGACGTGCCACACAGCCTGTCGTCGGGTGAATACTCGGTGGCGGGGGAGTCGGCCACGGCACTGGAAATTGCCCAGAACCGCTTCGCCATTGGCTTTGCCGGGCAGGCTGCGCTGGAGTACGGCATGTCCGCCGGGACCTTCGACCCGTCGGGCAAGATCAACGCAGCGGCAACCGATCGCGGCGATAAGCTGAACATCAACTACGCCGCTTCGCTCAAGCGTATTGGTGAGCGTTTCGAGTTGTTCGATGCCGCGCAGATGCGCGAAATCACCGGCTCAAACTATTACCACGGCGGGCTCTACACCCCCGGCGCGGTGATGATTCAGCCGGCGCAATATATCCGCGACCTGGCCGCCGGGCTTGGGGACAAGATCAGTCTGTTTGAGCGCTCGCCGATCATTGAGCTGTCCCGGGTCGGCAACGACTGGCGTGCAGTATCCCATCGCGGATCGGTCACGGCGCCGAAGGTGATCCTGGCGGTGAACGGCCATATCGAAGACTTCGGCCATTTCGGCGGGCGCCTGCTGCATGTCTTCACCTATGCGTCCATGACTGCGGCTTACAGTCATGAGCAGTTCGGCCAACCGGTCACCGGCCAGCCGAACTGGGCCTTGCTGCCCGCTGACCCGATGGGCGCCACAGTACGCAAGATCACCCACGAGGGGTTGTCGCGGATCGTCATTCGCACCCGCTTCACCTACGACCCGAGCATTCAGGTCACGCCCAGGCGCGTTGCTGAAGTCGCCGAGGAGCAGCGCCATTCTCTGGACTTGCGCTTCCCCGAGCTGAAATCGACGCCGCTGGAATTCAGCTGGGCAGGGCGCCTGTGCCTGAGTCGCAACAGTGCTCCGGCATTCGGTGAGATAGAAGACAATCTGTACTCGGCCTGCTGTGAAAACGGCCTGGGTACAGTCAAGAGCACCTTGGCGGGCGTGATGGCCGCCGAGTTGGCAACGGGAACTCAGTCGCCGTTTCTCGATGAGTTCAACCGCGCACCAGGGCCCAGCAAACTTCCACCCAAAATAATTACCCAGCTGGGTGTCAGTTCCGTCATCCGCTGGCAAGAGTTGCGAGCGGGGCGCGAGGGCTGATTAATGAGTTGCACAACTGCTTATAAAACCAAGGGCTTTTATTAACGAATCGCCTACATCCAGTTGTAATTACGTAACTGTATTAACTACCAGGGGAATGCCATGAAGAATATGTGGAAGACACTCTGCGCCGTCGCGGTGGCGGGCATGATGAGCGTATCGGTTCAGGCGGAAGAAAAAACCATCACCATGGGCACCATGAACTGGGAAGATTTGACGCCCATTACCGGTATTACCAAAAAGGTCCTTGAGGACTCTGGTTATACCGTAAAAGTTGTCGAGTTCTCCGAGTGGGGCATTGCCTATGCCGCGCTGACCAAAGGTGACGTGCAGGTGCTGGCATCGCAGACCGATTACGCCGCCTCGGATTACTGGAACAAGAACAAGAACAAGATCGAGAAGTTGTCGCCGGTCTCGTTCGGTCTGTACCAGGGTCTGGCCGTGCCCAGTTATGTCGATATCGACTCCATTGATCAGTTGAACGCCAACTCGGAAAAACTCGGCGGCAAGATCATCGGCATCGAGCCGGGTTCGGGCTTGATGAGCGATGCGACCAATGTGGTCAAGGCTTACGACCTCAAACTCAAGCTGGTCGAGGGCAGTACCACCGCCATGACCGCCGCCTTGAAGTCGGCTGTGGATCGCAAGGAGTGGGTAGCGGTAACGGTCTGGGATCCATCGTGGATGACCAAGAAATATGACCTGAAATTCCTTAAGGATCCCAAAGGCATCTTCCCGCCGCTGCAAGGCTACTACTGGATCGGTCACAAGGGCTTTGCCCAGGAAAACCCCCGTGCCCGTGAGTTGATGGCCAGTGTTTATGTACCGATTGGCGATATCACCGCGATGAACGCCGAAGTCAAGGATGGCAAGACCATGGATCAGGCCGTCAAGGCCTGGACTGACAGTCACGCTGATTTGCTCAAGCGTTGGGAAAACGTCAAGAACTAAGCACTTACTTAGAAAAGCAACTTGCTTGTGCGCCACTGCTGCCGCCCTTTTGATCAATTAGAGAAACCAGAAGTTACTGGTTCGACGGGTTACGAAATGACAACGGCAAAAATTGACACTAACGAAGTGCTGGTAGATTGCCAGTCGGTCTGGAAAATCTTTGGTGAAAGTGCACCTGCGGCGATGAAAGCTGTCGTCGAGAAGGGCCTGACCAAGACCCAGATACTGCAAGACTACAGCTGCGTAGTCGGGGTCTCTGACGTCAGTCTCCAGGTTCGCCGGGGAGAAATCTTCTGCATCATGGGGTTGTCAGGCAGTGGCAAATCCACCCTGATCAGGTTGCTCAACAAGCTGATCACACCCAGCGCCGGCAAGGTCCTGGTCAAAGGCAAGGATCTTTCCTCCCTGAGCCCCGCGCAGTTGCGCGAGGTCCGGGCCAAACATATCGGCATGGTCTTCCAGAGCGTTGCCTTGCTGCCCAATCGCACCGTGTTGGAGAACACTGCGTTTGGTCTGGAAGTGCAGGGCGTCGGCAAGGCCGAGCGCTACAAGGTGGCGGAGCGCGCGTTGGCCAAGGTCGGGTTGACCGATTGGGCTTCGCGTTATCCAAACGAATTGTCCGGCGGCATGCAGCAGCGGGTCGGCCTGGCCCGAGCCATTACTGCGGATCCTGAAGTGATTCTGATGGACGAGCCCTTCAGCGCTCTGGACCCCTTGATCCGTCGGCAACTGCAGGATGAATTCCGCCAGTTGACCAAGGAACTGGGCAAGTCGGCAGTGTTCATTACCCACGACCTCGACGAAGCGATTCGTATCGGTGATCGCATTGCGATCATGAAAGACGGCGTGATCATTCAAGTCGGTACAGCTGAAGACATCGTGCTCAACCCGGCCGACGATTATGTCGCCGAGTTCGTGGCAGGGATTTCCCGGCTGCACCTGGTCAAGGCCCATTCGGTGATGACGCCGCTGGAGCCGTTTAAGGCTGCCAACCCTGGGTGCGATGTCTCGCGCCTGATCAAGACCACGCCGGGCGCCGATATCAACGAGCTGATCGGCCTGACCATGAAGTCCGAACGCGACGCCCTGGCAGTGGTTGATGCCGGTGCGGTGGTCGGCATCATCACCTTGCGTGACCTGTTGCGCGGCGTGCAGGGGATTCCCAACGAGTTCGCAGCGACGTCGACAGCTGCGGTGCTGGAGGCATCGGCATGAGCACGCCTGACTTCTCCAGCCAGTTCGATGGGGTGGTCGACGCGAGCCTTGAGTGGCTGGGCGACCATGGCGAATTCTTCTTCGACTTTGTCAACGCGCTGCTGTCGGGCGGCTACAAGAGCATCCTCTGGTGCATCGCCTATCCGCCGTTCTACGTCATCGCTGCGCTGATCGCCCTGATCGGCTGGCGCATGGTCGGCCTGCGCTTTGCCATTCTGTCCGGTCTGGCCTTGCTGTTCTGCGCTTTGATCGGCCTGTGGACCGAGACTGTCAGCACCCTGGCTCTGGTCCTGACGGCCACGGTTATGGCGCTGATAGTCGCCATTCCCCTGGGCGTGCTGGCCGGCCTGGCGCCGCGCTTCGACCGTTTGGTCGATCCGTGCCTGGACCTGGTGCAGACCATGCCGCCCTACATTTACCTGCTGCCAGCAATTGCCTTGCTCGGCTACGGCCCGGCCACCGCGCTGTTGGCGACTTTCATTGTCGCGCTGCCACCGGCCCTGCGCCTGACTTCCCTGGGTATCCGCATGACGCCCAAGGAGTTCATCGAACTGGGTCAAGCCAGTGGTGTGACCGGTTGGCAGATGTTCTACAAGATCCGCCTCCCGTTTGCCCTGCCGAGCATCATGGCCGGGGTCAACCAGAGTCTGATGATGGCCTTCGGCATGGTGGTGATCGCCGGGATCGTTGGCTCCGGCGGCTTGGGCGAGTCCATCTACGGCGCAGTGCGCACCCTGGATATTGCCAAGTCGATCAACGCGGCCATGGCCATCGTGATCCTGACTATGATTCTCGACCGCCTGGCACAAAGCGCTGCGCAATCGCGTAAAGGAGCAAGCCAATGACTGTGGCCGATATCCGTTTCTCGCCGGGTGAGTTCCTGGCCCCGGCGGTGGACTGGCTCAATGCCAATCTGCATGATTTTTTCCTGATCATCAGCCGTATCATCGAAGCGGTACTGGGTTTTGCCGAGAGCCTGCTGCTGGCGCCGCACCCGTACGTGTTGATGGCGATTATCTTCGCCGCAGCCTGGCTGCTGGCGAACAAGCGCGTGGCGGTGTTTGCCGTGCTGATGTTGGCGTTCTGTCTGTTCTCCGGACTGTGGGTGGCGTCGATGCAGACCATTGCTTTGGTCTGTGTCTCGGTGCTGATCTCGGTGACCATCGCCTTCCCCTTGGGCGTGCTGGCGGCACGGGTCAAACGGGTCGACGAGGCGTTCCTGCCGATCCTCAACATCATGCAGACCGTGCCGCCGTGGGTGTATTTGATCCCTGCGGTGATCCTGTTCAGCCTGGGCCGGGTGCCGGCCATCATCGCCACCATCGTCTATGGCATCCCGCCGATGCTGCGCCTGACCACTTTGGCATTCAAACAGCTGCCCAAGGACCTGCTGGAACTGGGCCAGGCCAGCGGTGCTTCGCCACGGGACATCCTGTTCAAGATTGAACTGCCGACAGCCGCGCCGACCCTGCTCGTAGGCCTGAACCAGTGCATTCTCATGTCCCTGGCCATGGTGGTTCTGGCCGGCCTGGTCGGTGCCGGCGGCCTCGGCGCGGAGGTCACACGGGGCCTGTCGCGCATGGAAATGGGCCTGGGGCTGCGTGCGGGCCTGGCCATTGTCGCCATCGCCTTGTTGCTGGACCGCTTGTCCCGGGGCGCGTTGCAGCGTCACTCCCCACGCAAGCTCGTTTGAGAGACTGAATCATGAGGCGCAGCTTTTTCTGTATCGACTCCCATGCCTGCGGCAACCCGGTGCGGGTCGTCGCCGGTGGCGGGCCCTTGCTGCCTTCGGTGTCCATGGCCGAGCGGCGTGAGATTTTTGTCCGCGATCACGATTGGGTGCGCACGGCGCTGATGTTCGAGCCCCGGGGCCACGACATCATGTCCGGGGTGATCATTTATCCGTCGTCCCGTGACGATTGCGATTTCGGCGCGCTGTTCATCGAAGTCAGTGGCTGCCTGCCGATGTGCGGCGCGGGGACCATCGGCCTGTCCACCGTGGTGATCGAAGAAGGTCTGGTGACGCCGAAAGTGCCGGGCAAGCTGGCCATCGAGACCCCGGCCGGGCGTGTGGACGTGGATTACACCTTGGGCGGTGAGTTCGTTGAGTCGATTCGTTTGTTCAACGTCGCCAGCTATCTGCACAGCGCCGATGTCGCAGTCGAGGTGCCCGGTGTCGGCAGCTTGATAGTGGACATTGCCTATGGTGGTAACTTCTATGCAGTGGTCGAGCCCCAGGCCAACTGGGCAGGGCTTGAAGGTTTGCAGGCGGCGGATATCGTCGGTTTGAGCCAGAAACTGCGCACGGCCCTGGCGGCGATCAGTAATCCGGTGCACCCGGAGAACGAGCGGATCAGCGGCGTGCACCACGTTATCTGGTGTGACAAGCCCCAGAGCAGCACGGCTCACGGGCGTTGTGCGGTGTTCTACGGCGACAAGGCGATTGACCGCTCGCCGGGTGGCACAGGCACCTCGGCACGCATGGCGCAGTTGTATGGCAAGGGGCGCCTGAAAGTGGGCGATATCTATCGGCATGAGAGCCTGATCGGCACGATTTTCGAGGGCAAGGTGGAGGCGGCGGTACAGGTGGGCGATTTTGAGGGGATCAGGCCGAGCATCAGTGGCTGGGCCCAGGTTACCGGGCACAACACCATTTTTGTCGATGATAAAGACCCGCTTGCCCATGGCTTTCAACTGGCATAATCGGCGTTTCGTGCGGGCACCGGCTAACTGTTCGTTACTACAAGAAAAGCGAGACGAGCATTGAACGAGCGACGCCAATTCAGTGGTGGCATGAAGGGCAAAAACCTTCGCTATGTCGAAGAGGGCCCCAGGGAGAGTACGCAACAGGCCCGGGCCGGTTTTCTCTTGCTCGAGCACTTCTCCCTGCCGGCTTTCACCCAGGCGCTGGACACTATCGTCACGGCCAATCTGTTGCGCCCGCGCCTGTTTTCCTCGCGCACTTTCGGCCTTGCCGAGGGTGAAGTGATCAGCGACCTGGGTCTGGTGATTCGCCCGGACGCGCAAATCAACCTGGAGGCCGTGCGCAATCTCGATCTGTTGGTGATCTGCGGCGGTTACCGCACCGAACTCAAGGCCAGCGATGACCTGATGCACCTGCTGCGTACTGCCGCCGAATTGGGCGTGACCCTGGCAGGGTTATGGAATGGTGCGTGGTTCCTCGGCATGGCCGGGCTGCTGGAAGGCTATCGTTGCGCGATTCATCCGGAACACCGCCCGGCGCTGGCGGAAATCTCCAGGGTGACCCATGTCACCAGCGAGGCCTTTGTCATCGATCGCGACCGCCTGACCGCATCCAGCCCGGCAGGGGCATTCCATATGGCGCTGGAGTGGATCAAGGGGCTGCACGACAAGGCCTTGATCGAGGGTATTGAAGACATCCTCTCCTTCGAGGAGTCACGCTACCGGCGGATCAATCCTTCCCGGCATATCTCCATGAGCGCGCCGCTGCGCGAAGTGGTCAAGCTGATGGAGGCGAATCTGGAAGAGCCGCTGGAGATGGAGCAACTGGCGGTATACGCGGGCCGTTCGCGACGCCAGGTCGAGCGGCTGTTCAAGGAACAACTGGGCACTACACCCCAGCGTTATTATCTGGAACTGCGCATTACCGAAGCGCGGCGGCTGCTGCAACATACCGAATTGTCCCAGGTGGAAGTATTGGTGGCCTGCGGCTTTGTTTCACCGAGTCATTTCAGCAAGTGCTATAGCTCGTACTTTGGTTATCGGCCTTCGCGTGAGAAGCGTTTGGTCAAATGATTAACGGGGTGCGGGATTCAATGTGGGACCGGCTTTAGCCGGGAAGGCGCCTTCCCGGCTAAAGCCGGTCCCACAAGGGAAATTGCTCGTCGGGAAAATTGTGGCTAGTATCAGCCCCGGCCGATACAGCCAGCTGCTCGCACCCGCAAGGGACGGTGAATGTATCCTCAGGCTTGCGTCGAATCCCTTCGTCCATAGCGAATGTGTCGGTAACGCGAGCCCCGGATCTACGTTCGCTGTACGAAGGATTGATTCATATGCGCAGCTTCCTCGATGCCAAGGCCATGGCCAAGGCACTCAAGCAACAACTTTCCGATCTCGATCTGCCTATCACTCACAGCCAGGCGCTGGAGTTGGTGGCAAAGCAATTTGCCCTGGATAGCTGGAATGTTTTGGCGGCGCGGATTGCTCAGGATGTCGACGCCAAGACTGTCGGCTTCACCCAGACAGCCCCGGTGTTCCGCAGTTTCGATGCACTCAAGGCCAAGGAATTCTACCTGGGTTTTTTGGGCTTCAAACTGGATTGGGAACACCGCTTTGGCGATAACTTCCCCCTCTATATGCAAGTCTCCCGGGCGGGCCTGGTCCTGCATCTGAGTGAGCACCATGGCGATGCCAGCCCCGGTGCCACGGCCTTTGTCAGCATGCGCGGGGTCGATGACTATCAGCGCGAACTGGCGGGCAAGGACTATCAGTTCATGAAGCCCTCGGTTCAGACGCTGGACTGGGGCAAGGAGATGATGGTCACCGATCCGTTCAGCAATCGCATTCGCTTCTGCGAGCTTTCTGACGACTAGCGCTATCGCGTGATCAAGCGCGACTCGGTGTGAGATTGCGCAGGTTTTGTGTTGTTTGATAAGAGGCCGGCTGCGGGCGTTACATCGCCGCCAAATCCTCAAACAGGCTCGGCCCTGTTGGTTGCCAGTTCAGGCGCTGGCGGGTCAGGGCGCCCGAGGTGGACATATCCTTGCCGACAAAGGCCGCCATCCAGCCAAAATGCTCCGTAGCCTGTACCGCCGTTGTCGATGCCACGGGCAGGCCAAAACGCTGGCCGATGGCTTCGGCGATCTGGCGGAAGGGAATCGCCTCTTCGGCGGTAGCGTGGTATCGGGCGCCGGGCTGGTTCTTTTCCAGGGCCAGGCGAAACAGTCGCGCAGTGTCAGATATGTGTGCGGCCGTCCAGTTGTTGAGCCCCTCGTCGACGTAAGCCGAGACGCCGGTCCTGCGGGCGACTTCGATCACGTAGCTGACAAAGCCCTGTTTGACGGTGTCGTGGATCTGCGACAAACGCATGACCGATACATTGACGCCACGCTGAGTCAACTCTGCGCCTGCCAATTCCGAGGCCACGCGAGGGTTGGGGTGTTCCGGGTTGAAGTAGTCCTCAGTGGCAACCAGCCCCGGTCCGGCCGAGCCGATCGGCGTGCCGGAAGTGATCAACAGCGGACGGTCGGAGCCTTCCAGTGCTGCGCCCAGGGCAAGGATGGCCCGGCGATCCTTCTGGCAGTTCTCGACGAAGTGGGCGAAGTCATGATCGAAAGCGGTATGGATCACGCCGTCGCACTGTGCGGCGCCGCGTTGCAGGCTGGCAAGGTCTTCGATGTCACCGCGAAAGGCCTCGGCACCGATTGCAGCCAGGGCCTCGGCGCCCTTGTCCGAGCGGGTCAGGCCAAGTACCTGATGGCCGCCACGGATCAATTCCTGGGCCACCTGAGAACCGACAAAGCCTGTGGAACCGGTAAGAAATACGCGCATGGGTCTATTCTCCGTTTGCTGGAGGGCCAGCTTGCGCTTAGGCTTTATCCTGTAAAAGCAGTGTCCTTATCAGGGTATAAAAACTAACAGGATCAGCATGCCGGACGCTTCAGACAACTCGCTTGGGATCTATCTCAAGGACTACCGCGGTCGTATCGACCCGGCGACCTTCGGTTTCTCCAGTTCGCGTCGACGCACGCCGGGCCTGCGTCGGGAAGAAGTCGCCCAGCGCGCCAATATCAGCCCGACCTGGTACACCTGGCTGGAGCAGGGGCGTGGCGGCGCGCCGTCCAAGGAGGTGCTGAACCGCATCGCCGAGAGCCTGCTGATGACCGCGCCCGAACGCGAACACCTGTTCATGCTTGCCTTCGGTCACCCGCCTGAGGTGATCTATACGGTGCCGGGCGGGGTGACGCCACGCTTGCAGCGCCTGCTGGATCGCTTTGAAGTCAGCCCGGCAATCATCAAGACCGCAACCTGGGACGTACTGGCCTGGAACCGCGCCGCTGCCGTGGTCCTGACCGACTACAGCATGCTGCCGGTGGAGCAGCGCAATATCCTGCGGCTGATGTTTTCCAATGCGGGAGTGCGGGCCAAGCAGGACAACTGGCTGGGTATGGCGCGTTTTGTGGTCGCGGCCTTCAGGGCTGATGCCATTCGTGCGGGGGCTGCCTCGCAGGTCAACCGCCTGGTCGAAGAGCTGTGTCAGCTCAGCCCGGAATTTGCCGCCTTGTGGCGTGACAACGACATTCGTGTGCACGGCGAGGGCACCAAGCGCCTGCAACACCCGATTCTCGGCCCTCTGGAGCTGGAATATTCTTCGTTTGCCGTAGATGGGCGTCCCGATCTGGGCATGATCGTATACAACCCGGCTTCTATTGTTGAAGAAGAGCGCATCCGAGCATTGATCAATAAATCAGCGAGGCCATAACCGCTTTTACAAATTGCCTGACGCATGCAGATGCTACGATTTTAGTGCCCTGCGGTCGATGGATTGGTGTATGGCATGAGGCCATGCACGTCATGATCCGAGCGATAATTTCCTTGTATCAATTTCCGTTGTTTCGGTCACACTTGCCTATCTTTTTAAGGGCTTTTTAGTGAAATATCAGGCATTTTATGGCTATTTGGCTGCGTATTTTTCGGTGCGCGTTGCCAAATGAATAGTTTCTCCAAGCATATTTAATAACAAACGGCTTGCCGCCAGGCTAGGTCTGTACACCTTCAGGAGTTGGATTAATGGCTACATTGCAGCAGCGCACTATTGAGGCTATGAAAAAATCCGAAACCTCATTGGCTTCGGACTGGCTGGCCAATCTGGAGGCCAGTGGAGCCACGCGCAATCTCAAAGGTGAGGAGCTCAGGCAGCAGATCGCTGATTTCCTGCATCTGCTGTTGGCCGCATTTTCCAGCGGTAGCCATCAGAACCTGGCCGACAGCGTCTGGAACGATGCGCGCCTGTTCCTGGAGAAGCTTTCCCAAAGCCGCGCCCAGGCTGGCCAGGATTCGCAGCAGACCGCCAGTTTCATTTTCTCGCTCAAGGGCCCGGTATTTGCACTGTTGCAACGTGAATACAGCGACGACCGTGCTGATCTGGGCGAACAACTCTGGGTTGTCTCCGAACTGTTGGATACCCTGGGGCTGCACACCATCCGCACTTTCCAGAAGTCCCGGGAAGCGGTCATCAAGCGTCAGCAGGAAGAGTTGCTGGAGCTGTCCACCCCGGTGGTCAAGCTGTGGGATGGCGTACTCGCCCTGCCAATGATCGGCACCCTGGATTCACAGCGAACCCAAGTGGTGATGGAGTCCCTGTTGCAACGTATTGTCGACACCGGTTCGGAAATCGCCATCATCGACATCACTGGCGTACCGACCGTGGATACGCTGGTGGCCCAGCACTTGCTCAAGACCGTCACCGCCATTCGTCTGATGGGCGCTGATTGCATCATCAGTGGCGTGCGTCCGCAGATCGCCCAGACCATCGTGCACCTGGGGCTCGATCTGCAGGGTGTAGTCACCAAGGCCAATCTCGCCGATGCGCTGGCGCTGGCGCTCAAACGTCTGGGTATCACTGTCAGCAAGGCGGTATGAGCCCATGGAGCGCATTCCGATTTTGCAGATGGGCAAGTTTCTGCTCGTCACCATCCAGGTGGAAATGCATGACCAGCTTGCGCTGACCCTGCAGGACGATCTGGCCGAGCGTATCAGCACCAGCTCGGCACGAGGGGTGTTGATCGATATTTCTGCGGTGGACATTGTCGACTCGTTTATCGGCCGAGTCATCGGCACCATCTCCGCATTGTCGCGGATCATGGACGTCGAGACAGTACTGGTCGGCATGCAGCCTGCAGTGGCTATTACCCTGGTCGAGTTGGGCATGACCCTGCAGGGCGTGAGCACGGCGCTGAACGTCGAGCGCGGCATGAAGCTGTTGCACCAGCGGGTAAGCGAGCAATGAATGTACGCAGCAGCGGCAGTCAGCCGATTGTGATCGAACAGGATGTGGTCCTGGCCCGGCAGACCGCGCGCAAGCTGGCTCAAGAGTGCGGCATGCGCCTGGTCGACCTGACCAAAATGGTCACGGCGGTCAGCGAGTTGGCGCGCAATACCATGGTCTACGGCGGTGGCGGCGATATGGATTGGCAGATCGTCGAGGACGGTATGCGCACCGGTTTGCGCATCACCTTTCGCGATGAGGGCCCCGGTATTCCTGATCTGAAGCTGGCCATGACGGATGGCTGGACCTCCGGCGGCGGCCTGGGACTGGGGTTGACCGGCGCCAAGCGTCTGGTCGAAGATTTTGAACTGGATACCGCACCCGGTGCCGGTACGCGGATAACCATTACCCGATGGACGTGACTCTACGCAGTAGCCTTACCCAGGTTCTTTCCATTGATGACAGCAGTCAGATCGGTTATGCCCGGCGCATTGCGCAAACCCTGGCCGAGCGCTGCGGTTTTGACGTTACCGACGCCGGCCGTGTCGCTCTGATTGTCACGGAACTGGCCAGTAATATCCTCAAGCATGCCCAGCGCGGCGAGCTGCACTTGCGCGTACTGCCAGGCGGGCAGCAGGCCGGCGTCGAAATCCTGGCCGTCGATCGTGGACCGGGTTTCGACCCGCATATTTGCATGGCGGACGGTTTTTCCAGCCAGGGCACCCAAGGTATCGGTCTGGGCGCAATCTTTCGCCAGGCGCAGGTTTTCGATGTCCACTCAGACGCCCATGGCTCTGTCGTGCTGGCGCGTTGTTACAGTCGTACCGACAAGGTCAGGGACCTGCGTTTCGGTGTCAGCCAGCACTCGTTGCTCGATGATCCGGCCTGTGGCGATGTCTGGGGCCTGGCAATTGCCGGCTCGCGCATTAGTGCGTTGATGATTGACGGGCTCGGCCACGGTGAAGAGGCTGAAGCAGCGGGGCTCGCCGGTGCGGCGATATTTCATCAGGAGCCTTTTGCCGCGCCACACACGCTGCTGGACGATATGCATGTGGCCATGCGCGGCACACGCGGCGGAGCCGTTGCTGTCAGCCAGTTTGATGCCAGTGCAGGGCAGTTGCGGTTTCTCGGAATCGGCAACATCGGTGCCAGCCTGATTGATGTCGAAAAGTCACGCGGGCTGACCTCGCATCCGGGCATTGTCGGCCTGCAATATCGTAAACCACTGGCGTTCGATTACCCTCAGTCCACCGGACAGTTGCTGGTGCTCTACAGTGATGGTCTGCAATCGCGCTGGAGTCTGGGTGACTACCCCGGCCTGCGTTATCGCCACCCGGCGGTTGTTGCCGCGTTGCTGCACCGTGATTTCTGTCGTGGTCGTGACGATGTAACGGTCATGACCATTGCCTTGGAGGGCGAGCATGTCTGAATCGACTTCTGTGGACGTTTCGGCCATGGAGCTGGAGCTGCAACAATTGCGCGCGGAAACGGCGGCCTTGCGCGACGAGCTGGATGAGACCAATCAGGGTGTACTGGCCTTGTACGCTGAATTGGATACCCAGGCGGACCAATTGCGGCAGGCATCGGATTTAAAGAGTCGTTTCCTGGCCTACATGAGCCACGAATTCAGAACACCCCTGGGGTCGATCCTGAGCATCGCCAGCATGCTGAGCGAGGAGTTCGATGGCCCGCTCACCGCTGAACAGCACAAGCAGGTTGTGTTCGTCAGCGGTGCGGCAAGGGAACTTAGCGATATGGTTGACGACCTGCTCGATCTGGCCAAGATCGAGGCCGGACGCATCACCATTTCGCCAGCCTGGTTCGATATGTTCGATCTGTTTTCTGCTCTGCGCGGTATGTTTCGGCCCATCGCCGACGCCGGTTCCGTAGACCTGATTTTCGAAGCGCCCGAAGGCCTGCCGCGCCTGTACAGCGATGACAAGAAGCTGGCGCAAATCCTGCGCAATTTCATCTCCAATTCGCTGAAATTCACCCAGCGTGGAGAGGTGCGCATCTCGGTGCGCATGGAGGGCGAACAGCAGGTACGGTTTGCCGTCAGCGACACCGGCATTGGCATTCCCCAGGAAATGCACGGCGCGCTGTTCGAGGACTTCGCGCAGATCGACTCGCCCCTGCAGAAGCGCCTTCGGGGTACTGGCCTCGGGCTGTCGCTGTGTAAGCGCTTCGCTCACCTGATCGGCGGTTACGTGGGGCTCGAGAGTGAGCCTGGCCGAGGATCCACATTCTTCGTGGTCATCCCACTGGCGATTGCTGCGGAGCCCGGCGATGAATCGTGAACTGCAACTGCTGATAGTCGACGACAATACCGCGACTCGCTATGCCCTGCGCCGTCGGCTGGAGCGGCACGGCTTTATCGTCAGAGAGGCGGGCACCGGCACTGACGGTCTGCAAATGCTTGCCGCCCAGATGCCGGATGCGTTGATCCTCGACATCAATCTGCCGGACATGAGCGGCTTCGATATCGTGCGCAAGCTGCGTTCCGAGCCCGCTACCGCGTTGCTGCCGGTGGTGCATGTGTCAGCTGCGTCGGTGCAGAGCGGCGATATCGTCACTGGCCTGGAAGCGGGGGCCGACGCCTACCTGATTCATCCGATTGACCCCGATGTGCTGCTGGCGACGCTGCGTACGCTGTTGCGCGTGCGTGACACCGAGCGCGCCTTACGCGAAAGCGAGGCGCGTCTGCGGGAGATCTTTGTCAATGTCTCCGCACCCATCGCCGTGATCGATGAAGAGCTCAGGGTGCATGAGTGCAACCATGCCTTTAGCCGCCTTCTTCACGATGAGCAGGCTCAGGCTTCGGTGCTTCATGCCTTCGCCGACAATCAGCAACTGATCATTCAGGAGCTGCGCGAGCGCTTGCTGGTCGGGGAGCGTTGGAAGGGGACGTTGAGCATGCGCGTCAAAGGCGAGGTGCGTGAGACCGAGTGGCAGATTTCGCCTTACCGTACGCCGGGCTTGAGTCTGGTATTCGTTGAGGACGTTACCGAGCATCGCCTGCGCGAGCAGTCACACATGCGCCAGCTGGACAGTATGAACGACCAGTTGGCCCATGAAGTTGCCGAGCGTGAGCGCACCGAAGCGCAGTTGCTCCAGGCGCAGAAAATGGACGCCATCGGCAAGCTCACCGGCGGTATCGCCCATGACTTCAACAACCTGCTGACGGGCATTATCACCGGTATCGAGCTGATCAAGAGCAGGACCCTGGACGGTAATACGCAAAAGGTCATGCGTTATGCCGATGCTGCGTTGACCTCGGCCATGAGTGCTGCCGGTCTGACCCACCGATTGCTGGCCTTTGCCCGCCAGCAGCCGTTGGATACCCGTGCAGTGGACATCAATGCTCATGTGCGTTCTCTCGAGGATTTGCTGCGCCGCACCATCGGCGAACGTATCATGCTCAAGCTCGATCTCACCAGTAAGGCGGCCATCGCCCTGGTCGACTCCAGTCAACTGGAAAGCGCGATACTTAATCTGGTGATCAATGCCCGGGATGCGTTGCCCAAGGGCGGTACGATACTGATCAATACGTATGCAATGCATTCCCATGGCGATGCGAAACTGGCGGATGGTGCGTATGTCGCCCTGTCGGTCAAGGATGACGGAGTGGGCATCGATCACAGTGTCATCGACAAGGTGTTCGACCCGTTCTTTACCACCAAGCCTCTGGGGCAGGGCACCGGACTCGGGCTTTCGACCATCTATGGTTTTGCTCGCCAGTCTGCAGGCGACGTGCATATCCGCAGCCTGGTCGGTCATGGCACCGAAGTGACCTTGATGCTGCCGGCCGGGACCCAATTGCCTGTGGTTGCCGAGCCTGTTTCAGACGTTCTGCAACCCGGTGCCGGGGAGCATATTTTGATTGTCGAAGACACGGCGTCGGTGCGCATGTTCGTCAACGAGCTGCTGGTCGACAATGGCTACAACTGTACCCAGGCCGCCGATATTGAAACGGCACTGGGCATTCTCAAGAGTGATGCCTCGATTGATTTGCTCTTGAGTGATGTCGGCCTGCCGCAGATGAGCGGCCGCGAGCTGGCGGATCTGGCCCGGACGTGGCGCCCGGGCTTGCCGGTGCTGTTCATGACGGGCTATGCGGAAAACGCCGTCAACCGACAGCGCTTTCTGGGGGAGGGTATGGACATGATCATCAAGCCGTTTCAGCTCAATGCGCTGCTCAACTGCGTAAAGAATATTCTCAAGAAAAGCTGATGATTGAATCGGCAGGCTCGTTGGAGCCGGGCTTGCCCGCGAATACGGATATTCAGCCCCAGAGAGGTGGTGGATGTACCAGCCCCTTCGCGGGCAAGCCTCGCTCCTACGGGGTCGGTGTTTGCTGCACGAATAAGTGAGATAGAACCAGATCGCGCAGGAGCGGCTTTAGCCGCGAGCACGCTCTCCCGGCTAAAGCCGGTCCTACGGATAGGGGTTTGCTGGGCGCGAACGCGGATTTTCCTGTCTTTAGGGCGGAGCGACTGATATATTCCCGTCAATGATTAAGTAGACCAGTCGTATATATGGTCTTTTGGCCTGTAACGGGATCTCGTAGGAGCCGGCTTCCACTGCCAGTTGCCCATTACGACTCAGGAACATAAGCCATGCACACCATCGCCTTGATTGTTCACCCGGGTTTCCAATCCCTGAGCCTGTCCATCGGTTCGGTGTTCGAGTGCGCGAACCTGATGCGGGGCGAACAGGCCTATGGGTTTGTGCTGGTCTCGCAAAGCGGTGGCGCGGTGATGTCGTCCCAGGGTTTTTCGGTCAACACCCAGCCGTTGGATCCGGCGGGCTACGACACGGTCATCGTCGGCGGCAATCTGGAGCTTGAGTTACCCGACATCAGCCTGGTCGACTTCGTCCGCGCGGCGTCGGCGGGTTCACGTCGGGTTGTATCGTTGTGCACCGGTATTTTTGTCCTGGCCGAAGCGGGGTTGCTCGAGGGCAAGCGCGCCACTACCCACTGGATTCATGCTCCGGCGTTTCAAAAGCGTTATCCGCATATTCAGTTGGACGATGACCGGCTGTTCGTCGTCGATGGCCAGGTCTGGACCGGTGCCGGCATGAGCGCAGGGCTCGATCTGGCTCTGGCCATGGTGGAGAACGACCTGGGCGCCGATATTGCCCGCAAAGTAGCGCGCAAGCTGGTGATCTATCAGCGCCGGGGCAGTGAGCAGTCGCAGCTCTCGACCCTGCTGGAACTGGACCCCAAATCCGACCGGGTACAACTGGCCCTGGTCTATGCTCGAGAAAACCTCAAGAGCGATCTATCCATTGAAGCCCTCGCTGACGTGGCGCGGCTGAGCCCCCGGCAATTCAGCCGGGTGTTCCGCGACGAGACCGGGCAGACCCCGGCCAAGGCCATCGAAAGCCTGCGTATCGAGGCTGCCAGGCTAATGATGGAAACCAGTCATCACCCGGTCGATGTGATAGCCCGGGAGTCCGGATTCGGTGATCGAGAGCGCATGCGTCAGGCGTTTCTGCGGGCTTTCGGCCAGCCGCCCCGGGCGATGCAGCGAGGGTTTTACGCACAGCATGCGGGCTGACGTGTTTGCCGCATGAACAGAGTGTTTCCATCCGCCCTGCAGGGGCGACCGACGCTACAGGAGTAAAAATCATGAAAGTGCCAGGCCCAGATCATCCCATCACTATCACACCGGCGGCAGAGCTGATCGTAGTCAGCTTCCACGGCCAGGAAATCGCTCGCTCCATTCGGGCTCTGGCCCTGGCCGAGTCGACCTATCCGACGGCGTTCTATATCCCACGGGAGGACGCCCGAATGGAATTGATGAACGCCTCCGAGCATCACACCTGGTGCCCCTATAAGGGCGAGGCCAGTTACTACAGTCTGGCCGAAGTTGCCGGTGACGGCTTGAATGCAGTGTGGAGTTACGAAGAGCCGTATCCGGCCATGGAGCAGATTCGCGGTCACCTGGCCTTTTACAGCAATCAGGTAGAAATCGTCAGGACGCCCCTGGCCTGACCGGTAGCGTTGATCTCGCGCAGTTCAGTTCCAGCTCAGGCGTATACCTGCACGTCCTTCATCAACAGGCCAAAGCGCAGGTCCAGACCCTCCGGGACCTGCAGATACACCGTATGGCCATCCCCCGGCGCCACTTCGATAGGTTCACCTTTGCTGTCGAGCAGTTGCAGCAAATCGAAGTGATAATTGCCGTCGGGGGTCATCAGCTCCATATGATCGCCCCGGGCAAAGCGGTTCTTGACCTTGACCTCGGCCAGGCCGTCGCGGCGGTCGCCCGTCAGCTCGCCGACGAACTGCTGGCGCTCCGACACCGAGCTGCCGTTCTGGTAGTTCTGGTACTCGTCATGCACATGCCGACGCAGGAAGCCCTCTGTGTAGCCGCGCTGGGCCAGGGATTCCAGGTCGAGCATCAGGCTGCGGTCGAATTCGCGCCCGGCCATGGCGTCGTCGATGGCGCGGCGGTAGACCTGGGTGGTGCGGGCGCAGTAGAAATGCGACTTGGTCCGGCCTTCGATCTTTAGCGAGTGCACGCCCATTTTGCTCAGGCGCTCGACATGCTGCACCGCGCGCAGGTCCTTGGAGTTCATGATGTAGGTGCCGTGCTCGTCTTCGAAGGCGGGCATCAGCTCATCCGGGCGGTTGGCCTCTTGTAGCAGGAACACTTGATTGGTGGGCGCACCGCTGCCCAGGGTCGGCTCAGGCTGGAAGGTCTGGACGATTTCGCCGAGCTGATTTTCCGTGGCCTCCTGCGCCGAGTATTTCCAGCGGCAGGCGTTGGTACAACTGCCCTGGTTGGCGTCGCGCTTGTTGATATAGCCCGATAACAGGCAGCGTCCGGAATAGGCCATGCACAGCGCGCCGTGAACGAACACTTCCAGTTCCATGGTGGGCACTTGTCGACGGATTTCCTCGATCTCGTCCAGAGACAACTCCCGGGACAGGATGATTCGGCTCACGCCCTGTTGCTGCCAAAACTCGACGCTGGCCCAGTTCACCGTATTGGCCTGCACCGACAGATGAATCGGCATCTGTGGGAAATTCCGCCGCACCAGCATGATCAGACCGGGATCGGACATGATCAACGCGTCCGGCGCCATGGCAATCACCGGCTCCAGGTCTTTGAGGAACGTCTTGAGCTTGGCGTTGTGCGGCGCGATGTTGACCACTACATAGAAACGCTTGCCCTGATCCTGGGCCTCACGAATGCCCAGAGCGAGATTGGCGTGATCGAATTCGTTATTGCGCACGCGCAGGCTGTAGCGCGGCTGCCCGGCATACACTGCATCGGCGCCGTAGGCGAAGGCATAACGCATGTTTTTCAGGGTGCCGGCGGGGGCAAGCAGTTCCGGGGTAGAGAGGGGCATGGCGGTGGTTGATCGCAAAAGCCGGGCAAGATAACGGGGTTGGCGATGCGGTTTATTGATCAGGGTCAATGTCTGCATTGGACATGGTTGACGCATATCTCATGGTTGCGGAATGCAAGAACCTCAAGACCCGGATCAATACCGTGTGGATCAACCCGCCAGCGGCTGATCGTGAAGTGGCCTGGGCGGCGGCGGATCCGTTAATTCCGATTGCCTGATATTGCTGAACCGGATTCATCTCATTGGAGCGAGGCTTGCCCGCGAATGGCGCGACGCGACAAGTCAGGCACACCGCGTTGGAGGCTTCGCGGGCAAGCCTCGCTCCAATAGCCGCACTTGCATCGTTTGCACCAACGCCCTCCCGGCTGAAGCCGGTCCTACAGTTGGTGCTCAGCCATCATTATCGGCGGGGGCCTTGGCCTTGCGCCGCTGCTCCTCTGACGGCTCCTTGATCCGATACCAAGTCACATACAGTGCCGGCAGGAACAGCAGCGTCAGCAGGGTGGCGATGATGATGCCGCCGATCATCGCGTAAGCCATGGGGCCCCAGAACACCTCCCGGGCGATGGGGATCATGCCCAGGCTGGCGGCAGCGGCGGTGAGCAGGATCGGGCGGCGGCGGTGGCGGGTGGCCTCGGCCACGGCGTCCCAGGGCAGGTAGCCGTCACTTTCGTAGGCGCCGATCTGGGTGACCAGGATCACCGAGTTACGAATGATGATACCGATCAGCGCCAGTACCCCGAGGATCGCCACAAAGCCCAGGGGCGTGCCCGTGGGGATCAAGGCCAGAACCACGCCGATCAGCCCCAACGGCGCGACACTGGCGACCAGAAACATCTTCTGCACGCTGTGCAGTTGAATCATCAGGAAGGTCGCCATGAGGAAAATCATCAGCGGCACGACCTTGGCAATCGGGCCTTGGGCCTTGCCGCTTTCTTCTACGGTGCCGCCGGTAGCGACCTTGTAGCCGGTTGGCAGGCCCGCGTTGAACTTGTCGATCTCCGGCTTGAGTTGCTTGACCAGATCGGTGGGCTGCAGGTCGTCACTGACCGCCGCTTTCACGGTAATGGTCGGCTTGCGGTCGCGGCGCCAGACCAGCGGCTGCTCCAGTTCATAGCGCACGGTGGCAAAGGCCAGCAGCGGAATCGAGTTGCCCTGCGGCGTGACGATCTGCAGGTTCTGCAAGGTTTCCGGCGAGCCGCGCTCGGCGTCTTCGGCACGACCGACGACATTGATCAGGTAGATGTCGTCGCGCACCTGGGTCACCGACGAGCCGCTGACGATGCTGTTCATCAACTGCGCCACGTCCTCGGAGGACAGGCCCAGTTGCCGTGCCTTGTCCTGATTGATATCGATGCGCAGGACTTTGCCCGGCTCGTTCCAGTCGTAGATCATCTCACCGACATGGGCGTTCTGGTTCAGCAGGGTGGCCAGTTCGATGGCGTGTTGGCGCACCTTGTCGATGTTCGGGCCACTGACCCGATACTGCAGCGGACGACCCACCGGCGGGCCCATTTCCAAAGGTTGGACATAGCTGCCAATACCGACGAAGTCTTCGCGCAGGCGCTTGTTCAGGCGCTCGGTGAGCCCGGCGCGTTCTTCCAGGCCCTTACTGACGATGACCAGTTGGGCGTAGTAGGGGTTTTCCAGTTGCTGGTCCAGGGGCAGGTAAAAACGCACGGCGCCCTGGCCGATGTAGGTGCTCCAGCGCACGATGTCCGGATCGTCCTTGAGCGTGGCTTCGAGGCGATCGACCACCTTACGGGTTTCATTGATCGAGGCGTTCTGCGGCAGGTTCAGGTCGACGAGGATTTCCGGTCGATCCGATGACGGGAAAAACTGGTTCTGCACGAACTGCATGGAAAACACTGCACCGACAGACAGCAGCACGGTGATCGCGATGGTCAGCCAGCGATGGCGCATGGCCCAGAACATACTGTTGTTGAAGCCGCGGGCGATGCGGCCGTCCTCTTTCTTTTTCTTCTTCAGCTCGCTGCTGAGGATATGCACGCCGATGACCGGCGCAAACAACACGGCGACCACCCATGACACCAGCATGGCTACGGCAATCACCGCGAACAGAGTGAAGGTATATTCCCCGGCCGAACTGGCGTTGAGGCCAATGGGCACAAAACCGGCGACGGTCACCAGGGTGCCGGTCAGCATGGGGAACGCCGTGGAGGTGTAGGCGAAGGTGGCGGCCTTTTCCTTGGAGTCGCCCATCTCCAGGCGCGTGACCATCATTTCCACGGTGATCATCGCATCGTCCACCAACAGCCCCAGGGCGATGATCAGGGCGCCGAGGGAAATCCGCTGCATGGTAATGCCGCTGTACTCCATGAACACGAAGACCATGGCCAGCACCAACGGGATCGAGCAGGCCACTACCAGCCCGGCGCGTACGCCAAGGCTGACGAAGCTGACAATCAGTACGATGACCACGGCTTCGAACAGCGCACTGGTAAAGCCGCCCACGGCCTTTTCCACCACTTCAGCCTGATCGGAAACGTTGTTCACTCCGACACCCACCGGCAAGTTCGCCGTGGCGGCGTCCATGCGCGCGTGCAACGCCTTGCCGAAGTCCTGGATATTGCCGCCTTTCTTCATGGCAATGGCCAGGCCGATGGCCGGTTTGCCGTTGTAACGGAACAGCGGTTTTGGTGGATCGGTGTAGCCGCGGGTGATTTCAGCGATATCGCTCAGGCGATAGAAACGGTTGTTGAGGCGCAGGTTGACCTCGGCCAGGTCTTTCTCCGAAGCGAACTGTCCCGAGGTACGTACTGAAATGCGCTCGGGTCCGGCTTCAATCACGCCGGCCGGAGTCACGGTGTTCTGAGCTTGCAGGCTTTGCACCACCTGGCGTTGATCCAGGCCCAGGGCGGCGAGCTTGCGGGTGGAGAAGTTCAGGTACAGCACTTCGTCCTGCTGGCCGATCATCTCGACCTTGCCCAGGCCCGGCACTTCGCGAATTTCCGCGCGCACCTGCTCGACGTAATCGCGCAACTGACGCATGGTGAAGCCGTCGGCGGTGAAGGCGTAGATCGAGCCGTAGACGTCGCCGAATTCATCGTTGAACGCAGGCCCCTGTATGCCTTGGGGGAACTGGCCACGAATATCGTCGATCTTCTTGCGCACCTGGTACCAGATTTCCGGAATCGCCTTGGCGTCGGTGGTATCGAGCAGGTTGAGCATGATGGTCGATTCGCCGGGGCGGGTGTAGCTCTTCACGTAGTCGAGGGAGTCCAGCTCTTCGAGTTTTTTCTCGATGCGATCGGTGACTTGCTCCAGGGTTTCATCCACCGTCGCGCCGGGCCAGCGGGTCTGAATGACCATGGTCTTGATGGTGAAGGAAGGGTCTTCTTCTCGACCCAGATTCATGTAGGAAAACACGCCCATGAGCAGGGCGACGAACATCAGGTACCAGACGAACGACTGGTGTTTGATGGCCCACTCGGACAGGTTGAAACTCCCTTTCATCGCGGGCTTTCCTCATCGACTTTGACTTTCTGCCCCGGTTTCAGGCTGTTTACTCCAGCACTCACCACACGTTCCCCGGCCTGCACGCCGCTGCTCAGGACCATGCTGTCGGCCGTGCGGCTGGCGATGCTGACCGGGCGAGGAGTGACGGTCTGGCTCTGCTTGTCGACGATCCACACCTGGGCTTTGCCATCGACCTCTTGCAGGGCACCGATGGGTAGCTCGATGCGGGTGGCGATGGCCGAGCTGATGGTCACGCTGATGGCGGTGCCAAGGCGGAAGGCGTCCGGCGTCTCGGACAGGGTCAGGCGCGCGCGGCGGGTGCGGGTGGTACGGTCGGCCTGAGGCTCGATTTCACGCAGGGTCGCCAGGGTATTGATCTGCGGGGCGAGTTGGCTGGCTACTTTGAACTCGACACCGGCCGGCAACTGATCGACCACTGAGTTGGGCAGATCAATCACGGCTTCCTTGATATCCGGACGGGCCAGGGTTACCACTTCCTGACCGGCGCTGACCACCTGGCCTGCTTCGACCTTCCAGTGGGTGACCACGGCGGCGTGGTCGGCGCGCAACTCGCTGTAGCCCAATTGATCCTGGGCCTGGCGGGCAGCGGCCTGGGCTTGCTCCAGGGAAGAACGAGTGGTTTTCAGGTCGGTCAGGGCGATGTCCAATTGCGCCTGGGCGCCGACGCCACGGTCGAACAGCTCCTGTTGGCGGCGGGCGTTGGCCTGGCTGTTGATCCACTGCGCTTCGATACGCGACAGATCGCCTTGGCTGGCGCGCAGGTTATTTTGCTGGTCCGTGGGGTCCAGGGTCGCCAGCAGCGTGTCCTTGTCCACCTCACTGCCAACGTCGACCAAGCGCCGGGCAATGCGCCCGGCAATACGGAAACCCAGGGTGCTTTCATAGCGCGCTTCGATATTGCCGGCGAAGCGCCCGAGGCTTTCCTGGGATATCGGCTGCACATCGACGAACAGCACCGGGCGTACCGGCTCCGGCGGCGGTTCTTCCTTGCTGCAGGCACTGAGCACGCCGAGCAATAGCAGGCAGGGCAATCGTTTCATGGCTGTGCTCCGCCCTTGGTCTCGGCGATTTCGACCTGCATGTCCGGGTGCAACAGCTGGCCGCCGGCGATTACGACTTTTTCGCCGGATTTCAAACCGTCGCTGATGATGACCTTGGCGGTCAGGTAACGGCCGACCGTGACTCCGCGCAGATTGGCCTTGCCCTGATCGTCAACAATCCATACCGCAGGCTTGCCCAGTTGATCGCCAAGGCCTTTGGTCAGCGCAGCCCAAGGCAGCTCGACGCTGCTTTTGCCGGAAGTGCTCAGGGCGACGCTGACTACCGAACCGAGGTCCATGCCCGGCGGCAGTTGGCTCAGGGCGATTTTCACTTGCAGGGTGCCGGTCTCGGCGGACACTGCCGGGGTGACCTCGCGGACCTTGCCGAAGGCTTTGACCTGGGGATTGTCCAGCAGGGTCACCTGTACGGGTTGGTCATTGGGCGGTTGCACGAACAGCGATTCATAGACGTTGAACACGGCATCGCGATCGCCATCCCGGGCCAGACCGAAGATCGGCATGGTTGCCTGGACCACTTGCCCGACTTCCGCCTGGCGCGCAGTGATCACCCCCGGCGCTTCGGCAACCAGCGCGGTGTAGCTCAGTTGTTCACGGGCACTGGCCAGTTGCGCCTGGGCCGCCTTGAGGGCGCTCTGGCTGCTGCGCAATGCAGCCTGGGCCGAATCGTATTCACTGCGGCTGGTGTAGCCCTTGGGCAGGAGTTTTTCCTGGCGCACAAAGGCGGCGCTGGTCTGGCTGACCCGTGCCTGTTCGGCGGCGACGGCAGCCACGGCGGAATCGACACTGGTCTGCAAGTCCTTGGGATCGAGCCGGGCCAGTACCTGGTGTGCGGAAATGCGGTCACCGACATCCACCGAGCGCTGGATGATCTTGCCGCCTACGCGAAAGGACAATTGCGTCTGCACCCGCGCCTGAATATCGCCGGTGAGATTAACTTCAGAGGCGTAATCGGCTTCCTTGACGGCCTGCACCTGGACCCTGGGCAAGACGGGCGCAGGCGGTTTTTCCTTGCCGCAACCGCTCAGCGCGGCCAGTGACAGCGTCAGGCCGAGGAGGGTCAGTCTGGGTAGAGAAGCGGGCATGCATATTCCTTGTCGGGATGCCGGGCGCACGCCGGTCGTGGCGTCGATCACTATGCGACTTCGGCCGCTCTTGAGGGTTCCTTGTCGGCCTCATCCATCTTCGCGCTGCTTTGTGCGCTCGTAGTGGGCCAGTATCGGTTGGGTGGTCAGGCCATGGACGAGAATGCTCAGGGCCACCACCGACAGCGTGAGGTTGGTACTGGATACGGCGATATCCGGGGCGAGGTCGTGATTCAGCGCATAGAACAGGTAATAAAGACTGCCGATGCCGCGGATACCGAACCAGCCGAGCAACAGCCGTTGATGACCGCCAAGCAAGGCTCCCCAGGGCATCAGTAGCACGCTCGCTGGGCGGATCAGCAGGAACAGTGCCGCCGCAACGGGTAATGCGTGCCAGTCCCAGTGCAGCGGCAGCACCACGCCAAGCAGGGTGACGACGAACACTTCCATGGCACGCTCGACCAGGCTGCCGAACGCCAGCATGTCACCGAGCATGATCCCGGCCGCCACCTGGGTTTCCTCCAGTTCCTCGATATCGCCATGGACCGCTTTCTCGGGCTCGATATGCTGATGCCCGACCACAGGCTGCACCAGATGCTCGGCGGGCGTTTGCGGATCGGTAGTGGAGTGCACTTCTGCCTGACGCAGACCCAGGCCAGCGGCGAACACTGCAAGGAAGCCATAGCCATGGATCAGCTCGGCGACGACATAGGCCAGAGCGATCAGGGCCAGGGTCAGGTAGTCGTTGGGCGATACCGTGCTGTCGGCATGGCGGGTACGGATCAGCAGGGTCAGGCGCCCCAGCCCACGACCCATCCAGTAACCGCAGAGCAGCCCGGCGGGCACGGCCCAGAGTACATTGACCCAGAGCCAGTCGCTCAGCCTGGCGTGGTTATTGTCCGGCGCCATCAGGAGCAGCAGTCCGAGGATCACAAAGGGAAAGGCCACGCCGTCGTTGAGCCCGGCCTCACCGGAAAGGCCGAAGCGCACCCGGTCATAGTCCTGGGCGTCGTTGACTTGCACCAGTGTCGCCAGTACCGGATCGGTAGGCGCCAGCATCGCGCCGATCAGCACCGATAATCCCCAGGAAAGCTGCAAGCCGTAATGCAGCACCAGACTGACCCCGGCGATACACAGCACCATCACCGGCCCGGCCAAACCGAAAGCGACCCGCCAGCTTTGACTGGTCAGGGGCAGCCGCAGCTTGAGGCCGCTGACGAACAGCGAGAACAGCACCGCTACCTCGGTCAGGTGCTCCATCCAGCTGGCGCTCTGTGCAAGGTCCAGGTGCAGCAGCATCAATCCGCCGGGGCCTATGGCAATGCCCAGGGCCAGGCAGACCACCGAGGTGGTCACGGGCATCCAGCGCAAGTAGGAAGAGGTCAGAGCGAGGATCAACAGGACGGCGCCCAGTACGGCGACCCAGATACTGAAGCTCATGCCCGTGGGTACTCACTGGCGGCGACGGCAGGCAAGGGTATGCAGGTAGGACTCGGGCAGGCAGACATAGAAAAACCTTGTCGGGTGGAGCGAGGGGAGGCTCTCTAGTGCTGACGTCCGCCGGGCGCGGACGTTCCATTGGCAAGCCGGATGGTACGGTGCTCAGGGCTGGCTGCGCTGGGCCCTCTCATCCATTCGGGACTGGAACAGCAACTGCGAAGCACCTTTGGCTACCTGGCCTGACATCTCAATCAGTTCCCGTCGGCCTACCTGCACGTCATCGAACCACGGGTCGAAGGCACCTATGAAAGCCTCGCGGTTCACAATGTAGCGAGTCGCAACTCGGTGTAAGCCTCGACCAGTCGATCCAGGCTGAATGAGCGGTTCAAGCCGCTGGGATTGGGCAATACCCAGACCTTGGCTTGAGCGACACGTTGTGCCTGTAAACCCCAGTGGATCTCGCGCTGGCGACTGATTGCGGCATAGGCAGGCTTGCCGAGGAAGGCGATATACGCCGGCTGGCAATGGGCGATCTTGTCTTCCAGCGCTTGCGCTGCATCACGATATTCATGGGTTTTCACCGCCTGTGCCGAGGTCGTGGCGCGGGGCACCACGGTGGTCAGGCCGCAGCCGAACTCCAGGATCCGGTTATCTTCAAGCGGGTTGAGCTGCTCCGAGGTGAAACCTGCCATATGCAGCGTGCGCCAGAAGCGGTTGCTGCGATTGAGGAAATGGCGCTGTTCCAGGGCTGAACTCAACCCGGGATTGAGTCCGCAAAAAACTACGGATAGTCCGGGCGCCAGCAGGTCAGGCAGGCCGGGTGCGTCTTCTTTCATGTCGATCCGCTGCTCACTGTGCTGGTGCGACGATCAGTATCGACCGTCAGGATGGCCATTCTGCCTCAGATATGCGGAGCGGGTCATGGGTTCAGCAATGGCAGAGTACTTGGCGACGCTATCGCTCGGTAAACACCGAGTCGTAGCACCGGCTAATGCCGGTCCTACGGTCGCGCATCGCTGCGCGACATTGTATTTGTCAGGCGCGGGCGCATGAACAGCAGCTTACCGACTCGATATTCAAACGCCCTTGGTCGACGGCAGCAGAATCGTCAGCACGCCAATCAATGGCAGGTACGAGCAAAGGGTGTACACGTATTCGATGCCATGGATATCTGCCAGATGGCCGAGCAATGCGGCGCCAATCCCGCCAAAGCCAAACATCAGGCCGAAGAAAACCCCGGCAATCATGCCGACATTGCCCGGCACCAGTTCCTGGGCAAAAACCACGATGGCGGAAAACGCTGAGGCCAGGATGAAACCGATCAGCATGCTCAGTACGCCGGTCCAGAACAGGTCCACGTACGGCAGCGCCAGGGTGAAGGGCGCGGCGCCGAGAATGGAGCACCAGATCACTTTTTTGCGGCCGATCCGGTCACCGATGGGGCCGCCAAAGAAGGTCCCGGCGGCAACGGAGCCGAGAAACAGAAACAGATACAACTGCGAGCTGGCGACGGACAGGTCGAACTTTTCGATCAGGTAGAAGGTGAAATAACTGGTGAAGCTGGTCATGTAGAAATATTTCGAGAACACCAGCAATGCCAGTACGAACAAGGCAAAGCTCACGCGTCGACGGGAGAGGCCGTGGGTGGCCTGGCTGCCTTGCTTGAGCTTGAACAGGTTCAGGTGCTCGCGGTACCAGCGGCTCAGGCCGAACAGCACGAGGATGGCGAAGGCGGCAAACAGACCGAACCAGGCGACATTGCCCTGGCCATAAGGGATGACGATGGCGGCGGCCAGCAGGGGGCCGAAGGCACTGCCTGCGTTACCGCCGACCTGGAAGGTTGACTGTGCCAGACCATAGCGACCGCCCGAGGCAAGACGGGCAACACGGGAGGTTTCCGGGTGAAAGGTCGAAGACCCCACCCCCACCAGCGCCGAGGCCACCAGAATCGCTGGAAAGCTGCCGACAAAGGCCAGCATCAAAATGCCGATCAACGTACAGACCATGCCCGCAGGGAGCAGCCAGGGCTTGGGATGACGATCCGTGTGATAGCCGATCCAGGGTTGCAGCAACGACGCGGTCAGCTGGAAGGTCAGGGTGATCAGGCCCACCTGGGTGAAGGTCAGGCCGTAGTTGGCCTTGAGCATGGGGTAGATCGATGGCAGCACCGCCTGGATCAGGTCGTTGATCAGGTGCGCCAGGGCGCAAGCACCGATCACGCGCATGACCAGCGGGCTGGCTTGGCTGGCAACCGAGGCGGTTGTCGCAGAGGAGGTCGTACTGATGGACATCGCAGGTCTTCCGGACTGTGAAGGAGAGGGCTGTGCGTGGCGTCATGCGGCGAACGGTCGCAGCTCATGACCGGGGACTATGCTAAATTCTCAAAAATTGCCTGTCTCACGCAGTTCGGGCGCCTACCTTCGTAAAAAAGGCATTATGGTCAAGTCGCAGAAAGAGTTTCTGATCGAAGTGGATCAGCAGGCCTGGACGGTCAGCAGCAGTGCCACCGATTATCCGGAGAACTGGTTCATCGAACCGCACTCCCATACCAAGCATCAGCTGATCTATGCCATTGACGGGGTCATGGTGGTGTATTCGGCGCTTGACCAATGGACGGTGCCACCCAGTCGCGGAGTCTGGATGCCTGCGGGGCAGGCGCACTCGGTTCGCTGTGTCGGCGCGGTGAAAATGCGCAGCGTATTCGTGCATCCAAAGTATTTCCCCGGCATGCCGACCGAAACCAGGGCGGTGAGCATCTCGCCACTGTTGAGTGAGCTGATCAAGGCTTCGGTGGACATTGTCCATCCCGTTGATCCTGACTCACGGGAAGCCCGGGTCATGCACTTGATTCTGGATGAACTGGCGATCCTGCCGGTGCTGCCCTTGCACCTGCCGCAACCGGCCGACCCGCGGATCAACAACATCTGCTTGGCCTTGCAGCGCGATCCCGGTGACGGCTCCACCCTGGCGGACTGGAGCGGGCGTTTGAGTCTGGATGAAAAGACTATCCAGCGCCTGTTTCACAAGGAAACCGGCATGACATTCGGCCAATGGCGGCAACAGGCAAGGCTGCTCCTGGCGCTAGAGCGTATTGCCGTTGGCGAGAAAATCATCGATATCGCCGGTGAACTCGGTTACGACAGCCCCAGCGCCTTTACCACCATGTTCAAGAAACAGTTCGGCAAGACGCCCAGTCAGTTTTTCAAGTAGAGGTCAGGTTGGCCGGATATTGAGCCAGTTCGAGCGCAGTGCATCTGAGGGATCCGGGGTTGCGTTAAGCGGGTTGTCGATTTTGCCAAATGGCAGTAAAGTAATTGCCATCTGTCTCAGTGTGAAGGAGTCAAACATGACTGCAACAGCAGAGAGCCTGGGCACCCCCAAAGCTTCGCCAAAAACAGCGAAGGTGAAGGCCGATGGTGTGAAGGCGGTCGCCAAGGCCGCCGCGGTAAAACGAGTTAAAAAAGCCGTAACCCAGGGCGCTGGGGTGGCTTCACCGCAAGGGCAATACGTCGTTACCAAGGCTGGCGGTCGTCAGCCCATCATCGCCTTGCTGCTGCCTGGCACCAACACCGACGATCGCATGGAAGTTTTCCGTGCCACAAAAACCGGATTCCCACTCAGTTCAGTGGTTGATCTGGTGGAATCGGTTGATGCCTTCAAGCGCAATAACGTGCTCTCGAAGATCTTTGGTCTGTCCGATCGCACGTTGGCGCGGCGCATGAAAAACAAGGACGAGTCCCTTAGCCAGGAACAGAGCGCTCGCGCCTTGTACTACGCCGAGATACTGGAAAAGGCCCAGGAGGTTTTCGGTACGCGGCAGTTGGCGGAGGAGTGGATGATCAAGCCTGCGCTGGGCCTGGACGGCGAAACTCCCATCGACCTGCTGTCCAATCCGGTCGGTTATGAACTGGTAGCGGACTTTCTCCATCGGCTCGAATACGGAGTCTATTGATGCTGACCGACCCATTGAGCACGGACGTTCATTTCTGGCGCCTCGACCAAGCCCGCCATGCCGCCACCTGGAACAGCGGCATCGGTGCAGAAGGCAGTGGCGGGCGCTGGAATCCCAAGGGAGTGCAAGTCGTTTACACCAGTCTCGATGCCGCAACGGCGATTCTGGAAGTGGCGGTACACAAGGGCTTTGCTGCGCTCGACTGCGTACCGCATACGCTGACGGCGGCGCGGGTGCTGGATCCTTCCAGAATTCATCGGGTTCGCCCGCAAGATATCCCCAATCCCAACTGGCTGTTCCCAGGCACCCCGAGTCGCAGCCAGCAAGCCTTTGGCGCGAGCCTTCTGACGCAGCATCCGTTTGTCCTGATTCCGTCCAGCGTGTCGCGCCATAGCTGGAACCTGCTGGTGAGTCCGACGCTGGCGCACGGGCTTTACGAGTTGGTCGTGCAGGAGCGATTCGGTCTGGATGGGCGGTTGAATCCGCCGGGTGCATGAGTAGAGTGGCTCAGTTGGGCGTCGTGGGCAAAAGCAGTAAAATTTTTATCACCCATGCTTGACTTCTCTATAGCAATCAGTAAGATAGCCCTCATTCCGCGATAGCTCAGTTGGTAGAGCAAGTGACTGTTAATCACTGGGTCCCTGGTTCGAGTCCAGGTCGTGGAGCCAGATGCTACAAGGCTTTGAGCGGGTTTTGCAGGATGTTTCAAAAGCCACGATGATCTCCATCGCGGTCGCTGAAACACTTTGCAAACCCGCTCTTTGTCGTTTTACACATCTGGTTACAAAGCTTTCGGGTTCTCTGTGCAGGTCCAACCGCTGTCTCTAATCATTCGATTTAGAGGCCAGCATCATGAAAATAGCATCGGTCATCTCGACCAAAGGCGGACCCGGTAAAACCACGGTCACTGCTAATCTGGGCGCGTTCTGCGCCGAATCCAACCTCCGTACCCTGCTTGTCGATCTCGATACGCAACCCTCGTTGTCGTCGTTTTATCGCCTTGAACATGAGGCGCCAGGCGGCACCTACGAGCTGATTTCGCAAAATCAGACCCGCGCCGATCAGGTCATTTCCCGTACCTGCATTCCCAAATCGATTGACTGGCGCCTAGCTCCCTGTTCAGCGGAAATGATCTTTGGAGTCCAAAAACAGGAGAACACTGGCTTTTTTTAGGATTTCGATATCCCGATCTTTTTGCCTAAGCAATGCCTTCAACCCCTGGATTTGTTTCTGCTCCACAGTTATCGCCTTGGTCCCGGCCAATACCGATCCACCGCGCGCTCCTCTCAGCTGCTCGACCCAGCGACACAAGGCCGTAGGACCGATATCCAGACTGGCACAGACATCGAGGATGGGCTGATCCTCTTGCAGCTTTGAGTTTGAACTCGTTGGAATAGGATTTTCGCGTCATCAAACACACCTCAGATTTGGGCGCAATCATACTGCTCTATTGATGTGTCGGAATTCATCAGGCCAGTTCACATCTGCGGCCTTGGCCATGTGGGAGGAGCCTATAGGTGAGTTTGGGAAAGACAGATCCGTCCGTTATCACGAACGGGCTCCGTCGTAGTGAGTTTCGTCAGCTCCAGTACAAGCGCTGAGGGTTGTCGACAAGGATTTGGTTCAGTGCTTTTGGATCGTCCACCCACTGCGCCATTAAATTTAACGCGTGACCATCATCTTCCGGGCGAAAACGCTCAAGCAGGTCCTTGCTGCGCTTGGTGCCAGGGGCAGGGATGGTGTGGGGAAAGTCGCTCGCCCAGATCAATCGATCGGGACGCGTGGCGACGAGCGATTTCACATACGCCTGGATGTCTTCGTAGTCCAGAAGTTCGGAGACGCGATATAACGCTGAAAGCTTGATGTAAGCATTGCCTTCTTTGGCTAGCGCGAGCATGTCAGCATAACCGTCTTGCTGCAGCCCTTCTTTTGCCGCCAAGTGACCAAAATGATCGAAAACGACGGGGACGGGCAGATCTCTGATGACGGCAGAAAGGTCTTTGATGGTGGTCAGATTCGTGTACATCTGGATGTGCCAACCATAGGGTTTAATCAACTCTGCGTATTCGCGCAGATGAACAGCGACTTCTTCAGGACTCACTTTCCCGTAAACCTCGAGGTTGAGTCGGACACCGCGAATGCCCAACTTGTGTATCTCCTCCAATTGACCTTTAGAGATTGGAAGATCGAACACAGCGACGCCCCTGGCACGTTTGCTGCCAAGCGTTTTCAGTGCATCAAACATGCAGCGGTTGTCAGTTCCGTAGGGGCTTGGCTGAACGAGTACTACGCGATCCATATGCAGCTGCTCGAGGTGCTTTTCCAGCACGGCTAACGGCGACTTAGCTGGCATGTAGGTTCGTGATTCGGCGTAGGGAAAACGGTCCGGATCGAATACATGAACGTGACAGTCGCAGGCGTTTGCTGGCACCTTGAAAGTTGGAGATGCGTACCGCTGCTCATGACTTAAAAAAGCTCCCAGCGAAAGGCGCGGCATGAGGAGTGAAGCGACCGTTACGGCAGGAATAGCGGCCAAGAGACGACGGCGGGTGATCATGGTTTTACCTTCGATTTTTGTTGTTGTGACGTTGAAATGTTTCGCCCCTTCTGGGGCGATGTTGAGACTTGAAGGTTCAGTTGGCGACGGTTATGCCTGTAATTCCATGACGCATCAGTGCTTCATGAATGAAGCCCGTCGCTATCAGATTTTCGATGAACCCGTTGAGCCAACGTGATGTCTGGTGGCCTCGTGCATGCGGGATCCCCATTGCCTGTCGGATCTGCATGAAAGGCTCGTCTATTAGCCTAAGACCTGGCTTCAGATGCTGATCGGCCTCCAACTGTTGTCGGACGCCCGCTGCGACCTCCAGTTGATCCTGAATGAACGTATCAACGACGGCCGGAGAGGATGCTGCGCGAACGAGGGTTGCGTGCTGTATTTCCCGAGTAAGGAAAAGGTCATATGCGCTGCCTTCACCCACGGCGATACGATTGCCTTCAATATCGATGTCAGCAAGACTGCGAGCAGGTGAGTCCTTGTCCACCATGTAGCAGCCTTCAATGATGAGGTAAGGGGACGTGAATGAGATTTTCGCCCCTCTCAATGGGTCGATCGCAAAAAAGCCCACGTCGACTTGCGCATTTTCTACTGCTTTGACCGCGAACCCCGCTGTATCAACTGTTACAAGATGCAGACCCACACTCAGCGTCTGAGCCAGACGCCGGGCAATATCTACAGAAACGCCACTAGGCCCACCTGCAGATAAAGGGCGGCAAGCGAGGATGGGGTTCCCGTAGTTGATCACCACCCGTAGCTCGCCAGTTGGTGCGAAAGATCGACGCAAGTTCTCTGTGACCGCTGTCATGCTCTTACAGTATCCGACGGAACGAGGACACTGCCCTCCATCAGGCGACGTGCCGAGCGACTCATAACTGCTTTTGAAACAACCCATGTACCGTCGACCTGGCAAGCCTCTGCGCCTACTGCCAGGCTCCCTGATGGATGTCCGAAGCGAATCTGGCCTCCCATGGAGCCGGGCGCTAGCTGATTGATCACTGTCCCAGGGATGACGGCAGCCACGGCGATTGCAACCGCGCCAGTACCGGTCATTGCATGGTGAAGTTTACCCATCGAGAAAATGCGGGCATTGATGTCCAGAGTCGTTGGGTCAACAACCTTCCCGTTGGCTGCGGTGTAGGCTTGCGGAGTTGCAACGAAAGCCAGTTTCGGAGTGTGAGGACGGAGCTGGGTAGCTTCCTCGGCCGTTTTGGCCAAACCCATTTTGACGGCTGCGTGAGATCGGATCGCCTCCGCTTTGGCCAGCAGGTCCGGCTTGCTGTTCACGTCTTTCTGCAATTCGTTTCCACGCAGCCCCAGTACTTTCGCATGAACGAAAATGGCCGGGTTACCTGCGTTAATCATTGTGAGTTCTACATTGCCTACGCCTGGGACTGACAGTGTGTCGATGGCATTGCCAGTGGGAAACATACCTGCGTTACCTTCCTCGTCACCGTCTCCGCTGGGGTCCAAAAACTCGATTTTAATTTCAGCTGCCGGGAACGTGACCCCATCTAGCTCGAAGTTGCCGTCTTCAACCACATGACCATCACGCATAGGGACATGGGCAATAATCTTCGCATTGATATTGGCCTGCCAAATTCGTACTACTGCAACACCGTCTGCTGGAGCATCAACGAGACCTTGTGCGATCGCAAAAGGGCCAACCGCAGAGGTAAGGTTGCCGCAATTGCCAGACCAGTCGATGACTGGACGATCAATCGCCACCTGACCGAAGCGGTAATCCACATCGCAATCGGGCTGGTTGGACTTGCTTAGCAGAACCACTTTGCTGGTGCTTGAGGTCGCGCCGCCCATACCGTCGATTTGTTGTGCATACGGATCCGGGCTACCGATTACGCGCAGCAATACACGGTCACGAGCAACAGGGTCAGTGGGAAGCCAGTTCGTGCAGAAAAAGACGCCCTTGCTGGTACCTCCACGCATGTAAACGGCTTTGAAGGACTGTTGTGGCATGGAAAATCTCCAGAGTATACCCATGGGCCTTGTTGCGTTTATTCGACAGTAAACGCAAAGATATCGCAAGCGTAAATTATCCTGAAGTTTGCGCTTTATCCCTATTTCGATCTGGCAGGTGTATATTTGAGGCTCTGCTAAGCCTTCGTAAGCTCATAAGACATGACTCAGGATCTGACCAAAAGCCAGCGCAAGGCATTGCGCGAAATCATCAACTACGTGAGACGGGAACGCCTCCCTCAGGGCACCCATTTGCCGGAGTGGACCTTGGCCAAGCTCATCGGCACTTCTCGGTCTCCGGTAAAAGTGGCTTTGGAGTGCCTAGTCGACGCCGGGCTGATGCGTTTTGATAAGAATCGCGGCTATCACTTGCATGGTGACGTCGACAACCTGCCTGACGAGTTGCAAGTGCATGTCCAGGAAGTGGACGATCCTCTTTACCTTCGTTTGGCAGAGGCGCGGTTTGAGCGCGAGGTGCCAGATTCCGTGACGGAGGCTGATCTGACGCGCCTGCTGGGGGTGTCGAGAAGCGAGATTGGCAAAGTCTTGGCGCGTGCGCAAAGCGAAGGTTGGGTCGAGAAGGAAGTCGGTTACGGCTGGCGTTTCCTGCCGATGATCGATTCTCTTGAGGCATATGAGGACATGTATTCCCTACGACTCGCTATTGAACCAGCAGGGATCCTGAGCAGTAAATTCAGGCCAGACATGGAGCAATTGCGGGCTTTGCGGCACGAGCAGCAGGCCATCCTCGATGGCGATTATCTGACAATGACCGCCATTGAGCGTTTTGAGTCGAACGCCCGTTTTCACGAGACCATCGCAGAATGGTCGGGGAACCGATTCGCTGTTCAGACGATGCGCCGGTTGGACCAGATGCGTCGGCTGGCAGAGTACCGTCAGACCCGTCAGGACCTGCCGCGCCAAGCACTCGCTCAAGAGCACTTGCAGATTCTGGACGCTATAGAAAAGGGCGACAACCTCGGCGCAGCCAGCTACATGCGACTTCACATTGAGGCAGCCTGGCGGAAAAAAGCTGTGTCAGCGGTTTTTCAACATCATGTCCCCACAGTTGTTACAGAAGCCTCTTCCTAGAGCGCTTTAATGATTTCACGGCCGCCTTGGGGTGGCCTTTTTTTTGCCCATACGAAAGGTTAATGCGTTTTTGAATTGACAAAAGCAATATTGCGCTCTTAGTCTAAGTGCGTTTTCGGCATAAAATAAACAATTACATTGGCGGGCCATATGACCGCCGGATCACAGGTAAGCCGATGAGTACTCGCAAGCAAACAATTATCGATACGCACGCCCACGTCTTTCACCGTGACCTGCCGTTCATCGAACCTAGACGTTTCACACCCTCTTACGATGCCGCCTATGAGGCCTTCATCGATCAGCTAGATACCAATGAGGTCGAAAAGGCTGTGCTGATAGCCGTCAGTATTCTTGGCAATGACAACCGGTATCTGATTGAAAGCCTGCGCCGCGCCCAAGGGCGGCTCCGTGGAGTGGTGGCGATCAACCCGCAAACGGACCTCGCTTTGCTGCAGGATTACGCAGACGCTGGTGTGGTCGGGATACGGATCAATCTCACCGGTGGACTGCCGATTCCGGATTTTAAAAATTCCGCATGGCAGCGTGTCTTGGATTTCTGTCGTTCCAATGATTGGCATATCGAGATCAACGACCGCTGCGTACGTTTGGCAGAGTCGGTTCTGCCGCTGATCGACAGTGACGTACGTTTGGTAGTCGATCATTTCGGTATGCCCGACAGATCGCAAGGTATTGCAGATCCAGGTTTCGCTCGCTTGCTTAGCTTCGCCGAAAGCGGCCGTGTCTGGGTCAAGATGTCCGGCGCTTATCGCACTAGCCTCGATGTCGCCCTGGAGGCCTCCCCGATGTTATTGGACGCGTTTGGCCCCCAGCGTCTGATGTGGGCCAGCGACTGGCCGTTCACCCAATTCGAATCCTCCCAGCATTATGCAATGCAATTGGCGCAACTGGAGCGCTGGCTGCCGAATACGGCTGACCGCCAACAAGTGCTGTGGGACACCCCAGCCGAATTATTCCAGTTCAGTCGTTAACCTGATTTGTTGTCTGTGAGAACCATCATGACCGATATCCAAAAACTGACCGAAAACAGTCTCCGGTCTTTCGAGACTTCCGACGGCCGTCAACACAAGTATTACTCCCTTCCGACACTACAAGCGCAGGCTTACCCGAAACTGAGCCGTTTGCCGGTGGTGATTCGTATCCTGCTGGAGTCGGTGCTGCGTAACTACGATGGCAACAAGGTGCTACCAGCCCACGTCGAGGACCTTGCTGGCTGGCAACCCAGCGGCAGTCGCGAGCGTGAAATTCCGTTTGTCGTGGGTCGGGTTCTGCTCCAGGACTTTACCGGTATCCCATTGCTGACCGACTTGGCCGCCATGCGTAGCCAAGCAAAAAAAAGGGGGGCAGATCCAAAGGCGATCGAGCCTCTGGTGCCGGTACATCTGGTGGTCGACCATTCGGTACAGACCGAGTTTTCTAATGTTCCGAACGCCCTACGCAAGAACATGGAAGTTGAGTTCAAGCGCAATCGCGAGCGCTACGAATTAATGAAGTGGGGTATGCAGGCGTTTGAAACCTTCAAGGTAATTCCACCGGGCACTGGTATCTGTCACCAGATTAATCTCGAATATCTCGCTCAGGGTGTGATCGAGAAGAACAACCTGGTGTTCCCGGACACGCTGGTTGGCACCGACAGTCACACCACAATGATTAACGGTATTGGCGTACTTGGATGGGGCGTGGGTGGCATCGAAGCCGAGGCAGGCATGCTCGGCCAGCCTATATATATGCTGATGCCGGATGTAGTTGGTGTCGAACTCAAGGGGGCGTTACGTGCAGGGGTTACTGCTACTGACGCAGTGCTGCAAGTAACTCAGACGCTGCGGGCAGCCAAGGTGGTCGGCAAGCTGGTTGAGTTCTTTGGAGAAGGCGCGCGGTCGCTGAGCGCTACAGACCGTGCCACCATTGCCAACATGGCACCTGAATATGGTGCTACCAGCGGTTTCTTCCCGATCGACGAAAAGACACTGGATTACTACACCCAGACGGGACGCAGTGCTGAACAAGTCGAACTGATCGGCACCTACTTCAAGGCTCAAGAACTGTTCGGCTCTCCGCCCGCGGGGAGCGTTGATTACTCGACGGTCATCACTATTGATCTTGACCAGATCGTCCCGTGCGTTTCCGGCCCTAAACGTCCGCAGGACCGCGTCGACCTAACGGCCCTGGGTGAGCGCTTCGATGAGGTCATGCAGCAAGACTCGAAAAGCGGCGGTTATTCAAAGTCAGCGTCACAGATTGAAGAGCTGTATCCAGTCTCGGCCAAACCTGCCGGTGCATCTGGTCCTGCACAGGATTACGAGGTCGGCCATGGTCACGTACTCGTAGCCGCGATCACCTCTTGTACTAACACCTCCAACCCTGAGTTGCTGATCGCGGCCGGGTTGCTGGCTAAGAAAGCGGTAGAGAAAGGTTTGGTCGCCAAGCCATGGGTTAAGACCTTGTTCACTCCTGGGTCCCGAGTAGTGGCGGCTTACCTGCAGGACGCTAATCTGATCGAACCGCTCAGCCAACTGGGCTTTGATATCGCGGCCTACGGCTGTGGTGCGTGCGTGGGTAACATCGGGCCGCTGGATCCTGCATTGGAAAAAGTGGTAGTCGAGCAGGACCTGGTGTGTAGCGCCGTGTTGTCGGGCAACCGTAACTTCGAAGCTCGCATCCATGGCAACTTGCGCGCCAACTTTCTCGCCAGTCCGCCACTGGTGGTCGCCTTTGCCCTTGCAGGGACTACCCGTTGCGATTTGACCACTCACGTACTGGGTCATGATACGGACGGCAAGCCTGTGCTGCTGACAGACATCTGGCCGAGTAACGAAGAGATCAAATCTTTGAGCGGAGAAGCCGCCAATGCTCAATTGTATAAGCAGCTCTATGCCGACCTGACACGTGACCATGATCTGTGGAATGCAATCAAGACCACAGAAGGGGAAGTGTACGACTGGCCAGAGTCGACTTACGCTGCTGAGCCAGACTTTTTCGATACGGAGCAAGCGAACAGGCCCATTACAGGTGCGCGGGCCCTGGCGATCCTGGGTGACTCAATTACCACCGACCATATCAGCCCGGCTGGCTCGATCACTGCCAGCTCCAGTGCAGGTCAGTGGCTATCGGAACGTGGCGTCGAGCAGAAAGACTTCAATACCTATGGTGCTCGCCGTGGCCATTTCGAGGTCATGGTTCGTGGCACGTTTGCAAACGTGCGGCTGAAGAACTTGATACTGCCTACCAAGGCTGATGGCTCAGCCGATGAAGGTCCTTACACCTTGTTGCAACCGTCAGGTGAACGTGCGTCGTTGTTCGACGCCTCGCGTCAGTATTTGGCGAGTGAAACCCCGGTTCTGATCTTTGCAGGCGAGGAATACGGCACTGGATCGAGCCGTGACTGGGCCGCGAAAGGCACTCGCTTGCTGGGTGTTCGTGCGGTCATTGCCAAGAGCTTTGAGCGGATTCACCGAAGCAATTTGGCCGGGCTGGGGATTCTCCCGCTGCAGTTCAAGACTGGTGAAGACGCGCAGTCCCTAGGACTGGACGGCACCGAGTCGTTTGACATCCTCGGGGTCGAGCAAGGCGTGCAACCTGCGCAAGATGTGACCCTGCGAATTACTAAACATGACGGCCGACAACAGGATGTAACCCTACTCGCCCGGATAGATACCGCCATCGAAGCGACCTACTTCAGCAATGGGGGCATCCTGCCGTTTGTCCTGTCGACTCTGTTGCAACAGAGCCATTCCTTGGACTCATCTGCCGACTTCCCCGTCACAGCTTAATCGCAACGCATAAAGGCCGGGGGTTATCCCCGGACCTCGTCACTTTAATTACAAGAAAGGCAGGGTGTGGTCACTGCCACCCCGATGCAGGAGACGAAAATGAGCATAACCATTCAAGCGGACGCTACTGCGGTGTCCTCGCCCCATGAACAAGCACTGCAGCGAAGCGCCGTCAACAAATGCGCCTGGCAGATGCTGCCAATCCTGATCCTTGCCTTCGTCTTCAACTACATTGATCGCACCAGCGTCGGCTTTGCCGCTCTGACTATGAACTCTGACCTAGGGATGACCGCGACCCAGTTCGGGTGGGGGGCGGGTATTCTCTTTGCCGGTTACTGCTTACTCGAGGTGCCGAGCAACTTGGCACTCTATCGCTACGGTGCTCGCCGCTGGCTCGCTCGCATTATGATCACCTGGGGTATTGCAGCGGCTGCCACTGCATTTGTAGTCGGCCCATACAGCTTCTACACGGCACGTTTCATTCTGGGTGTCGCCGAAGCAGGCTTCTTCCCTGGCGTCGCCTTCTACCTCGCCTGCTGGTTCCCGGCCCAATACCGCACTCGGATGCTCGCATGGTTCATGGTCGGAGTTCCTGTTTCGTCGATCATCAGCGGTCCGTTTTCAGGTGTTCTGTTGGCTATGGAAGGCATCGGAGGGCTGCATGGTTGGCAGTGGATGTTTATTATTCAGGGCCTGCCAGCTTCTCTAATCGGATTGCTTGTGTTGTTCAAGCTTCGCGATAAACCAAGTGAGGCTCATTGGCTGTCCAACGAGGAGCGGGAAGCGTTGGAAAAGATGTTGGCCAGCGAACATCGCGAGCGCGAAACCAAAGATCTACTGGGCGCCCTGAAAGATCCTCGGGTGCTGATCCTGACGGTCATTCAGTTCGGGTTCGTTCTGGGCTCATACGGTATCGGGATCTGGCTGCCCACCATTCTTAAATCCCATGGTCTAAACGTCACTAGCACCGCCATGCTGTCCTCGGTGCCTTACCTCTTTGCAACTGTCGGCATGTTGCTTTGGGCCAGGCGCGTTGACCGTAACGGCAAGAAAACCCTCAACCTGATGCTCTGCTGCTTGCTCGGTGCGTGTGGCATGGCTGCGGCGGCGATGTTGACCCAGATGATCCCGGCGCTGATTGGCATTTCGATTGCCGTACTCGGTGCGACCACTGCGCGAGCCATTTTCTGGAGCATTCCCACTCGCTTCCTGAGTGGTGCCGCAGCAGCGGGCGGGTTGGCATTTATCAACTCTGTTGGCACATTCGGCGGCTTTGTCGGCCCTTTCGTTGTTGGTTGGCTTAAAGATTCTACCGGATCGTTCTCGATGGGCATCTTCTTCATGGCAGGCATGTTGCTGCTGTCCGCGATCATGACGCTGGTCCTGCGCATATTCGTGAAAGCCGAGTAGTAATCCATCTCGAAATACCGCCTGGGGGCCTCTCAAAACCCTTGGGTATTGCACATAAAAATAAGTACATGCAGGCAAAATCCATGAAAAACACACTCAAAGTCTGTTACAGGCTGTCTCTTGCCGTCGCCAGTATTTTTCCCGCGTCTCTGATCCACGCTGCTGAACTGGACAATTCCTTCCTCGGTGAAAGCAAAGCTAATCTGCGCTTGCGAAACTTCTACATCAACACTGATAACCGTGACGGCAGTGGTGTGTCTAAAAACAAGGAGTGGGGGCAGGGATTCATGCTCGACATCCAGTCCGGTTACACCCCGGGCGCAGTGGGGTTTGGTGTCGACGCGCTGGGCATGCTGGGCATCAAACTGGATGATGGTGGGCGGGTCGGAAAAGTCGGTGAAGACCGGCAGCCCGGCACGATGTTCCCGCAAAATAGCGACGGTAGCGCTGTCGATGACTTCAGCTCGCTGGGGCTTACCGCGAAGGTGAAAGTTTCAAAAACAGAGCTTCGCTACGGCACCTTGATTCCTAAAATGCCTGTGCTCATCTCCAATGATGGGCGCTTGCTGCCGCAGACGTTTGAAGGTGGGCAAATCACTTCGGCAGACCTGGAGAGCCTCAAGTTCACAGCAGGGCAAATAGAGCGGGTCAAGGCGCGAATGTCCAGTAGCAGCGATGGGCTGTCGATTGCAGGTGCGAACAACAACCTTACCGGCCGTTTCAGCAATCAGTTTCGTTTCGCCGGCACCGATTACCAGTTCAACAAGAACACGATGTTCCAATACTACTATGGCGAGTTGGAGCATTTCTATCAGCAGCATTTTTTGGGCGCGGTCAATAACCTTGCCATCGGACCAGGCGTACTGAAATCTGACCTGCGATATTTCCACAGCACCAGCGCTGACGAAAACTCTAACGAGCCGGCCTACTTTACCAGCGGCTTCTACGGTCGACGGGTAACCAAAGGCAAGGTAGACAACGATCTTTGGAGTGCGTTGTTTCTCTACAACATCGGCGGACACAGCGTTGGCGGCGGTTACCAGCGGTCCTCTGGCAAAAGCGACTTCCCTTGGATCAATCAAGGTGACGGCTCTTCGACCTACCTGATCACCGAGTCGCAGATCAGCAAGTTCACCCGAGCCGGTGAGGACACTTGGCAAGCACGCTATACCTATGACTTCTCCGCCTTAGGGGTGCCTGAACTAAGTGCCGGACTGGTGTATGAGCGCGGCAGCAGTATCGCCAATGCTGTAGAAGATCAACATGAGTGGGAAAGGGACCTGACGCTGTCGTATCTTGTCCAGTCGGGTCCACTGAAGAACTTCAGTGTTCAATGGAAGAATGCCTCATACCGCACCAGCGTTCCGGGTAGCCGGGATCAAGATGAGAACCGTCTTATCCTGGGGTACAGCATTCCTTTGCTTTAACGGCTTGATAATCTGAACCGAATAATTCCGGCCTCAGCAGTACCGGCAGAGAGAGGCCGGTCTCGAAAGCAGTCCGCGTCCAAACGGTCACGCCTCGCCCGCGACAAAAATTCATTGCAAATGACCAACCACAGCCAAAGCGCTTCAAGCGATATTTCCTCAGACGCTGTTGCCAACCTATTTGAGTATCCATATATGGAGTGCAAAAAGCCTCCTCTGGCGGTACGTGCTCATTTGGCATGCATGAAAAGGTCGATCACCTGGCTTGCCAACTGTTGGAGCGTCAGGAAAGCAAGGCCTGGTTTATCAAACTGGCCACGGCGCCTCGACGGTCGTGGCTACTGAATTAAATCAAAAAAGACGGGTAATCAATTGCAGTTGCGTAGCGCTTGATAATCGAAGTCTTTCATTTTGGCCCAGCCAACTACCTTGCCGGCTGCCGATTCGGGATCCGCAGCGTCATAATCAGGCACTGTTAAAAGCTGTATGAAGCCATTAGATTCCGCGCCGATGCTGAAAGCGCTAAACTGCTCCAATATGGACTTTTTGGATTGGGAACTTGGTTCGCTAAGGATTTCAACCGGCTGCTTGAAGCCGAGGTTGCCATCGCTTTTGGTAATTATTTTTGGGTAAACACATTTTCCTACATTGCTTGCTGCCATCACAGCAGTTGAGGCCAGGGCGATCATCACAAACACTAAGGCTTTCATTTTTCGATCCTTGAATCTGGATATTTAGGAGGCGGGACTGTAAATGTAGGGGCACGGGCTTCAGCTTTATATCGGCAGTATTCTGAGATGCTTAGCGTTTGTTTTTCGATAGCTGTCCGATTATATACAGCGCGCATCAGCCAGCCCACGCTGGTGCTCAACGAACTGTTCCAGCGGGCTGACAAACGAGCGGGGGAGTTGGAAAAGGCTTATGACAGCGCCCGGATAGCCGGGCTGGCCTGCGAACAGGCTTACGACAGCTCGAATCGGCGATAATCTAGCTACTATTGGTCGGCCAAGGATGATGGAACTGAGATGGATCGCCAACTCGCAGGACTATCGATACTGATGACGATCACCTGGGTAGCAGTGGTGATGATCATCCTGTGGTCGATCTACCCTGATTAAGTCTGAGCGCGCACTCAGCCCCAAGGTGCAAGTCTCCAGCTTTGTGCAAGTTGAACTGACCACTACAGGTCGAAACTGCCCTAGAAAACCTGTAGGTTTTCCAGGGAGTAAATGCCGTCTCTACCAGGACCGTCGTCAGAGCCAATGCCCAAGTCTTCCTCGCATTCGGAAAATTTCAGCGTGGAAGCTGCGATGTGCAAGCTAGTAGACGTGGTATCGGATACCTCGCTTGGGTAGGCGCAGTGCTGCGAACGAATTCCGACTCAACTCACTGTAATAGCGGCATTCAGGATCAACACCACAATCAATCCGACCACAGCCACAATTGATTGAACCACCGAGATAGTCTTCGTGGCTTCTCCCATTGTCATGCCAAAGGACTCCTTTACCATCCAGAAGCCTGCATGATTCGCATAATTGAAAAACAGCGAACCGCAGCCGATGGACAATGCGAGTAACGGCAGGTTAAGGCTGGGATCAGCACCCGCAAGCGGCGCCAGCAAGCCAGCGGCCCCGACAATACCCACAGTGGCGGAGCCAGTAGAGACCGAGAGTAACATTGCGATCAACCAACCCAGGATCAATGGAGGGAAGGCGGACTGCTGGGTCAGATGCACAATGGCATCGCCTACCTTAGCGCTGGTTAGTAGCTCCTGAAATGCCCCGCCTCCTGCGATGATCATGATGATGGAGGCAATTGGCTTGAGGCTTTTACCTAGCGAATCGCGCAATTTTTCGGCGTTGCCCCCGCGCGCGAGTACCAGGCTTGCGCCGGCGAAAAGCACGCCCAATAGCATTGATATCAACGGGGTGCCCACGAAACTGGCCATTTGCAGGAACGCATTACCTTTGGGTAGCACCATCTCGGCGACGGCATTGATCAGCATCAGGATCGCCGGTAGCAAGGCTGCCAGTAAGCCGAGCCAAACGCCTGGGCGTGGTTGATCATCGGCTTTTTCAGTCAGGGTGAACTGATCAAGTAATGCCTGATCAGGCTTGGTGCTCATGCGTTGTGAAATGAACGCGCCGTAAAGCGGACCGCCCAGAATCATTGCGGGAATAGCCGCGAGAAAGCCGTAGAGCATGGTGGGCCCCACTGACGTTTTGAGCGCGGCGATGGCCGTCAATGGGCCAGGGTGCGGCGGCACCATACCATGCATAGCGGCGAGAGCCGAAATCACTGGAACACCCACATACACATACGCCGAGCCTTTGAAGCGAGCCTGGCTTTCCAGCTTTCGAGCCACGCTGAATATCAACGGTAGCATGATCACCAAACCCACCTCGAAGAACATGGGTATGCCAATTACAAATGCAACCAGCATCATTGCCCAAGGTATCATGCGATCCGAGGTGCGCTTAAGGATGACCTCGGCTACTTGCTCCGTGACGCCGGCATCAGCCAGGATTTTGCCTAGCATCGCGCCAAGCGCGATTACGATTCCAACTGCCCCCAGTGTCTTTCCGGCACCGGTGATCAAGTGAGCGGCAATACTTTCGGGTTGCATTTGGGTGGCAAATCCCACGCCAACGGAAACTACAAGTAGGGCCAGAAGCGGGTGCATCTTGAGTCGCGACACGATGAGTGCCACGAGCACCAAGACACTGACAAGCGCGGTCATTAGAAGCTGTATATCTAGGGTAGTCATGAAAAGATCTCAGTTGGGCTGGCGCTCAGGCTGCACTCAGCATTTGAAAAACTGGTTCGAGTCGTAACGCTTGCCGAAGCACGCTAAAAACTAAAAAGCGTTCAAATGCTTCTGCGGACAACGCCCGCTTTAAGAAGGGTGGATACGTCGTAGCCTGCTGCTATGCCACTGCTGTCAGGTAGTTTAGGCATGAAACCAACATGGGCGTTGGCATTAACGCCCCCAAGGTTGAGGTCTCGTATTTCCGGCAAGCGAAGGACAGTTGAGAGACGAACATCCGCACCTTCGATGTATTGAGTAATTCTCCACCGAAGCGGCAAAAATTCTTTTCGCTGATGGGGAACAATTTGGCGATACCAACCGAACATGGTTCTTATCCTTATGGTTGAGCGTAATGCGGCAAAAGCCAAGTGTGGCGGGCCAGGTATGAACTCTCAGCGGATGTCTATGCTGTAGCGAAAAAATTCGGCATGTCCATGTGACCGCCGCCATTCTAATGGGGCGCCGGCGTAGTCACGGGCCAGTCGCTCGATCACCACCACCGGGCTGTTTACAGGAATTTGCAATAATTGCGCATGCACCTCGTCTACGGATTGGGCAGTAAGCGACTCTTCGGCATAGGCGACAACTTGCCCACAGACGTTTTCGTAGATTGGGTAAAGCAGCGGCCCCTCTACAGCGAAATTGATGTCCAGAAGCGCCCGAAAGCGTGCAGACGGTAGCCAGATTTCTTCAGCGAGAACCGGCTGAGCATCGAGTAGGCGAACGCGGATGATGCGAATGACGAGCGCGTCGGCGGATAATGCCAAAGCTTGGGCGACTTCTAGAGGTGGTGATAAAGGCTCGATGGAGAAAATATGGCTTTCCGGTACCTTACGCTCACCGCAGGCCGTCTGGAAACGAAAGAATCGAAACAGTGAGGACTGAAACTGGGGCCGACGGACAAACGTGCCGCGCCCTTGTTGACGCTCCAACAAACCTTCGTTGACCAGCGCATCTACCGCTTTGCGCACGGTACCAGTCGACAGTTGGTATTCAGTTGAAAGCGCCGCCTCTGTGGGAATAGCTTCGCCGGGGCGCCACTGATTGTTCGCGATTTGCTGAGCCAGCTGGTCATGAAGGCGCTGATAAAGGGGCAAACGAGTATCGTTGGACAGAGCATTCATTGACCGCTTAGCCTTATTATGTAGTCATATATATGAATCCGGGCGAAGTATTTGCCCGATGATAAGAAATTGTCAAGAGAGTGTTTTGGTGTTTGATCGGACCGCCGAAATGCCACGACCTTGGCCACCTTTGAGCGGGTGTTGGCTTGAATCGATGGGCGTACCCGGCTTGGTGTCGTGGCGGTAACGTATGCTCTAGTGACGGCTGAAGCGACAGGGGGGAGGGTTTTTTTGCTCGGCATTAGTTACATCAGATCTATCGTAGCTGGTGGCAAACGGCAGAAATTGGAAAACGCTATAACCGTCGAGTGGGGCAATCGTAACTGTTCGGTGAAGTCACCTGGTATCGGGCTGTGTGATCGAAAATCTCGACAGCCCGTCGTTTCAGAGCGTCGCAAAACGTTCGCAGTACGATAAACAACCCTCTTTGCATTTGTACGATTCCCGCGCTCCGCCTTTCAGCCTTGATCATCAATGCCCACTAATCGCGGCTGCCCATTTTGCATTTTGCACCGAGAGGCGATCTGGCAAACAATCAGTTTAAGCGTCCAATTGCCCATGGCCGGGTATGGTTTTCGACCACTACAGACGCCCCTGAATTGATACCAATTAGCGACTAGGCGCACGACTGTAACCCGCTTCGGATAAAACGGAATTCGCCGTATCTTTTCGCCCGCATCGTCCCCAGCAGCGGCTTGTTACTCATGATCGCCGCAACCCGTTTTCCCCTGAGTTGCGACCCGGCGAGAGCCAGTTCTTGCGCCCTGGAGTCCACGATTGGGTCTGGTTCTCAGCCCAATTGTTGTAAGTGGGGGCGACGCCGTCATTTATGTAGCGCGTTACCAGAGTTCCAAACTGTAATCGAGCCCCGCTGATCGATGCCTTGGCACGAACCTCTCATGAATGCTGTAATAACGCCTTCGGTTTTGACCTTAATGACCATCACTGGATGACTGGCTTATGTTTAAAACAAAACACGCCTCAAATACCATTTTGAAAGCCTCACTTTGCATCCTCCTGACCGTCAGCCCTTCAGCATTTGCGGTGGGAGATACAGGGATTGCGGAGCTTCTGAAGAATGGTTACGAGGTCAAAGCGGCCTACCAGGCGCCAGGGCAGGTCAACACAGTCCATTACCTGATCCTGCAAAAAGGCTCGTCTGTTTTCCAATGTGCCACTTACAGCAGCACCATGGCGCTTTTTAACTCCTACTCTAATACTTACTCCTGTGCCCAGGTGGAGGATTTAATCCCGTACGGCCGACAGTAAGCTGAAGGCTGAAATAATCCAGTGCGAGCATTTCTGTTAATGGCTGGCCTGGCATGAGAGGCCACGGTGCTGAAGGTGCAATGACTCTTCCCGCGTTAGCTCGCTACTTGGCAAGCGCCGCTGCACGACTCGTCTTCCCTCGGCGCGCGGGGCTTCACTCAAGGTTTTACAGCCGTACCTGCCGACCTGGGGCAGGACGTTCGTAAGCAATGGGATGGACGCTGCCGCCCACAGTTGCATCGCTGTGTCAGAGTGAGTGGTATCACCATCAATCTGCACGAAGGGGTATTCAGCACACCGAAAAACCTTCGTATCGATGAGCATCTACTTTCAATCGAGCCACCGCCCCGTTTGGGATGCGACGTTTACAGTGAATCTGCCTGCTGCATGAGATAACGTTCATGCACACGCTTTTTCGATAATTCGCTGGACACCGCCCCTATGAAAGACTTGCCGCCCACCGCGACCCTGCGCGCTTTTGAAGTCGCTACCCGCCACCCGACATTTACTGCAGCCGCACAGGAGCTGCATGTTACTCAAAGTGCGGTCAGTCACCAGCTCAAGCATCTTGAGGCGCTTTGGGGAGTGCAGTTGTTTGAGCGTGGCAAGGCGTTACGCCTCACGGCAGCGGGGGCTACGCTGGCGCCCATCGTACGGGAATTTTTCATCAGTCTTGAGGCGACTCTGGACGATCTGCGCGAGCAAAAAAGGCAGGGTTCGACTCAGCGTCAGCACCACTTATTCGTTCGCTCTCAAATGGCTGCTGCCACGCTTGCCGCGTCTCTCTCGTCAGCACCCCGAGCTGCTGGTCTCGCTGGATACCACCGACAAAATCATCCACTTCTCTCACGGCCAGGCTGATGTTGCGATCAGGCTCGGCAAGGGTAATTACCCAGGTCTGCATTCGGAGTTCCTTTTTGGAGAACAGGTATTTCCTGTGGCCAGCCCCGAACTGCTGCGGCGCGTTGGGACACCACAGAGCCCGTCAGAATTGCTGCATTTCCCGCTGCTGAATCGGGACGGTGCCGAGTTGGTACCAAAGTGGGAGGTGTGGTTTCAAGCCGTCGGGCTGGCCTATTTGCCGCTCCAGGAAAGCGTCAGATTTAGCGATACCAACATGACGGTCGAGGCGGCCTTGCTCGGTCAAGGCGTTGCATTGGTGCGCAGCGGGCATGTCGAGAGCGAAATCAGTGATGGCCGTTTGGTTCGGCTGTTTGATGTGCCGCTTCCATCGCCGCTTGCTTACTATTTCGTGTGCCCTAAGGGCATTGAATCGCAGCCGCACATTGCCAGCTTTCGTCAATGGTTGGTCAATGAGGCGCTGAAAGTACAACGAGTAGAACAATGAGCCATGAGTATCTGTTCATGCTGCGATGAGGAGACTTCGCTTTAGCCACGGCGCCGGATTGCCTAAAGTGGCGCATGAACGAAGCGCCATTGGGCGCGGTATCCGCATTGCGCGAAACCAGCGTGCTGTTTACGACGTTGATCGGCTATGTGTTCCTCAATGAGACGCTCACCGCACGCCGGCTACTGGCGTGCGTAGTGATCGCCAGACGCACTCTTATCATCGGCTGATACAGCCAACGGCTCAGGAGCAATGTTTAATGGTCAACGTCTCGCAGGCACCGCTGATTTTAATTACGGGTGGAAGTCGTGGAGTGGGGGCAGCAACCGCCCGGCTGGCTGCCGAAAGAGGTTATGACGTTGCTATCAGTTACGTATCCAACGAGCCCGCAGCGCTGGCCGTGGCCGCGGATGTAGAAGCATTGGGGCGCAAAGCGTTGGCGATGCGGGCCGACAGTGCGGACCCCCAACAGGTGGCCGCTTTGTTCGCGGCCATTGACCGCACGTTCGGACGCATCGACGTCCTGGTCAATAACGCCGGGATGCTATCGCCCCAGTCACGTCTGGAAGACCTCGGCTTCGAGCGGATGCAGCGCATCTTTGCGGTCAATTCCATTGGACCAATACTCTGTGCCCAACAGGCGGTAAAGCGCATGTCTTACCGTCACAACGGCCCGGGCGGCGTGGTGATCAATGTCTCATCGGCCTCGGCGCGCCTTGGCAGCCCCAATGAGTATGTCGACTATGCGGCGTCAAAGGGAGCCCTGGAGACTTTCACCATTGGCTTTGCAAAGGAGGTCGCACGGGAAGGCATACGCGTTAACTGTATTCGCCCCGGACATATCTATACCGAAATGCATGCCAGTGGCGGTGAGCCGGGGCGGGTCGATCGTGTCAAGCACTCGATCCCCATGGGGCGGGGCGGACAGCCTGAGGAAGTGGCACGCGCGATTCTGTGGTTGGCGAGCGCGGAGGCATCATTTGTTACCGGTACATTTCTGGACGTAACGGGCGGTAAATGAGTCAGAGGCATGGCTCATCGATGACTTGTGCCAGGTTTCAAGTGACAGCGGGCTGCCTCACCTTACGACTTAATCCAGGTGTTTTGCCCGTAATGCGCTTGAATGCGCGACTGAAAGCTGCCTGGGATGTATAGCCCAAACGCTGCGCTACCTCTTCAATCGGGAGCCTTTCGAGGGTCAGCCACTGGCTTGCAAGCCGCATTCGCAGTTCGGTGACATAGCGCAGCGGGGTCATGCCAATCGTCACCTGGAAGCGGTCCGCGAAGACCGAGCGTGAGGTATTGCAGTGCTCTGCCAACTGCGCAACGGTCCAGTCGCGGCCCGGTTGTTGATGGAGCGCAAGCAGTGCGCCGGCCAAGCGCGGATCGCGCAGGGCGGCGACCAGGCCAGAAGCATTCCCGCAGGCGCACTCTACCCAGCCGCGAACGACCATGGCGGCCACTACGTCGGCCAAACGCGCGAGGATACCGGCGAAGCCGACACGTGCGGCGCTTACCTCGCGTTCCATGGTGGTCAGGATCGGCACCAGCCCGGGGTAACGCTGGCCGCCAGCGTCTATCAGCATCAGGCCCGGCATCAGCCTGCCAAGACCATGGATACTGCCCAGCTCAAACTCCATACAACCACTGAACAAAATAGTGCTCGGCATGGGGCTGGCATCGGTTCCGGTATCCACCGCGCTGACGGTGTCACCGAGGGGGGCGCCGTCTAGACGGTCGATATCTTGAACAGGCTCGTCCAGATGGGAAAACAGTTGATGGGCCGCGCCGTGGGAGATGAACACGGCGTTGCCGGCAGACAGCGCATAGGTAGTGCCGTCCTCCATTCGCAGCACCGTATTACCGACGGCTACGAAGTGGAACCATGCATGCCCAGGTTTTTCCGGGAAGCCCAAACCGAAGGTGGGTCCCGCCTGGATACGCCGGTATTCGACACCGCGCAGGCGCATGCCGCGCAACAGCTCGTTGATGAGGTCCGAGGAGATAGCAAACTGATCCACTGGCATCGTTCAGGTGTTTTAGTCAAAAAGTAGAGACTTTGGATCATAGATCATCCAGTTTTCGGCGCCTAGACTTCGGCTCGCAATGAAGATTGGGAGATCCGAGCAATGACTGACTGTGTATGTAACGCCGTATCCGACCGCCATCCCGGCGTCGACGCGGACGTAGAGCCTGCGACGCCCGCGTGGATGGCCGTCTTCTCGTTGGCGATGGGGGTGTTCGGATTACTGACCGCTGAGTACCTTCCGGCCAGTTTGTTGACACTGATGGCTGCTGACCTTGGAGTGTCCGAAGCGCTGGCTGGCCAGGCGGTAACGGTGACAGCAGTGGTAGCGCTGTTCGCCGGCCTGTTGGTGCCAGGCCTGACCCGCAGCATCGACCGACGTTGGGTGTTGCTGGGGTTTTCCACGTTGATGGTCGCTTCCAATCTGTTGGTCGCCGTGTCCTCCAGCTTCGCGGTGCTGTTGTTGATGCGCATCTTGCTGGGTATTGCGCTTGGCGGGTTCTGGAGCATGGCGGCGGCGGTAGCGATGCGCTTGGTGCCGAGTGCTCTATTGCCCCGGGCGCTATCGATCATTTTCAGCGGCATTGCCATCGGGACGGTCGTTGCAGTGCCACTGGGCAGCTATTTGGGCGGGCTGTATGGCTGGCGCAGCGCGTTCTTTGCAGCGGCGGCGGTAGGCATGGTGACCCTGGCTTTCCAGTCGTTTACTCTGCCGCGCCTTGCGCCGCGCCGGCCGGCACGTCTGCGGACCGTACTCGAGGTGTTGCAGCGTCCGGGCATCGCCATGGGGATGTTCGGTTGTGTGCTGGTGCACAGCGGGCACTTCGCGATGTTCACCTATGTTCGGCCATTCCTTGAAGGGACTACCGGCATTGGCCCGCAAGGGCTGTCACTGATGTTGCTGGGGTTCGGTGTGGCCAACTTCGCCGGCACGCTGTTGGCCGGGAGGCTGCTGGAGCGCCACCCGCTGGCCACTCTCGTATTGATGCCCGCGCTGGTCGGTGTTGCGGCACTGGCGTTGGTGTTGTTGTCGGCCTCGGTGCCAGGGCAGGCGCTACTGCTGGCGATCTGGGGCTTGGCCTTTGGTGGTGTGCCGGTAGCGTGGTCGAACTGGGTCGCCAGCGCGGTACCTGATCAGGCGGAAAGCGCCGGAGGCATGGTGGTGGCATCTGTGCAGTCGGCTATCGCCACGGGTGCCGCCGCTGGCGGTGCAATGTTCAGTCTCGGTGGCAGCGCAGGCGTATTCGTAGCGGCGGCTGTGCTGATGCTGCTGGCCGCGTTGCTGATTGCGCTGCGGGTCCGCGTCCCTTCTGCCCATGGCGTTCGCCAGCCCAAACCCGCGCTGCACCTTTGATCAGGTTTGCCAAACCGCCTCGATCCCATCCGTAATCAGGAGTTAACCCATGAACAATACGACGTCTCACCAAGGACGCCTCAAATCGTTGCGCGCGGCAAGTATCGGCAATGCGCTCGAATGGTTTGACTGGACCCTGTACGCAACCTTTTCGGTGTACCTGGCCGGCAACCTGTTCGACAAGACCGATGCGCGCTCGGCGATGCTCGCAACCCTTGCTGTGTTTGCGGTTGGCTTTGTAGCACGTCCTGTCGGCGGATGGTTGTTTGGCCGACTGAGCGACCGGCTGGGACGCCGGACCATCATGGTGCTCACCATGCTGCTACTTGCTATCAGCAGCCTGGGCATCGCGCTTAAGCGTCTGGGATACACGCCTTGCGTAGCTAAACGGGCGCCAACTTATGCGGTAGCAACGCCGTACTCTCACTCGCCCGCTGCGTCGGCAGGCGAGTCAAAACGTCCTTCAGATAGACAGATGGATCGTGCCCGTTAATGCGTGCCGACTGGATCAAGCTCATGATCGCTGCCGCCCGTCTTCCGCTACGTAACCACCCTGAAAACAACCCGTTTGAGCGCCCAAGTGCCCACGGCCTGATCTGGTTTTCAACCTGATTGGTGTCTATGGGCACGGCTCCATCATCTAGGTAGCGCGTCAGCGCTACCCAGCGTTTAAGGCTGTAATCCAGGGCCTTGGCCGTTGCCGATCCGTTGGGCACCAGATCTCGCTGGGCCAACATCCAGTCATGCAGCGTTTTGATGATCGGCGCTGCGGTTTCCTGCCGTATTCGCAAGCGATCCTCATTATCGTCGCAAACCAACTTGCCATTCCAGGCGCCGAGGAAGTCACGCGCCCGCTCGCCCGCTCGGCTCGGACTGAAGTCTTAAACACAGCCTTGGATGTCGAAACGGCGCAGTAATAAAACAGATTAAGTCAGCTATTAGCTTTTTGAGGTCCAGGCTCGCTATCCTGATTTTTTGCTTGCTGAAAAGATGCTGCCAGGTAGCGCAGACTTGTCCCTCCTCCTCCAAGTCCCACCATACAAGTCGGTATCGGTATCGGTCATGGACCACGCTGGCTGTTTGGGAAAGGGCTGGCCAGCGGCGACCTGCAAGTCATTCCTGGCCAGTACATCGCGCCGCTCACCTGGCCAGGTTAACCACTGCATGGAGCGGCAAAGGAAGCCCCGCGCAGCATTGTGTTCATAAGGGAGAAATACCGATCTGCGTGTCGCTCAGACTGCCGGCATGTATAACGCCAGGCGCAGTTGAGGTGCATCCGCCGGGTGCATACTGAGGTATTCGAACGCGAGGAGGTTGCCGGACTGGTCGCGCAGGTGTTTTCGTCCCGTGCCTTGTGTGACGATGTCGTGCCGCTGCCACCAATTGGCGAAGCACGCAGAGGCATCGTTGAGGTCGCCGATGATGGCATCGAACGCCTTTACGCCGGCATGTTGGTCGTACAGTCTGCGAAATTTGCCAACCATGCGTTGCGCTTCCTCGGCCCAGCTTTCACCGAAAACCAACTGGGCCGTGTCATCCAGCAGCATGTAACGCAGCAAGTTGGCGCAACTGCCCGGCTGGCCGCCGAAATTACCGAACACCGCCGCCGCTGCGTCATTCCAGGCCAGCAGGTCCCAACGCTCATTCACTACGTAAGCGGGGTATTGCCATTGCTCGACCAAGCGTGTCACCGCAGCGGGCGCCCGTTCAGCCAGCCAGGCAGGTACGGGGTGGGGCTGGATGAGCAGTTGCAGATGCGCGTATTCAGCCGGGGCCAATCTCAGCGCGCGGGCCAGGGCATTGAGGGTATGCATCGACGGCGAGCCTACACGGCCTTGCTCCAGGCGCGTGTACCAATCCACGCTGATACCCGCAAGCTCGGCGACCTCTTCACGGCGCAGCCCCGGCGCGCGACGTCGCAAGCCGCTGGCCAGACCGACGACTTCAGGCGTCAAGCCCTCACGGCGGGAGCGAAGAAACAGGCCCAATTCTCGGCGTCGGCTCATGGCGGGAGTATCGAAGGGGGGAGTGGGCAATCCTAGGTTAAGCGCCGCCCTTGTTACAAGCGCCGCCACGCACACACTGGCCCTTTCCCTGAAGGAGATAACCATGCGTGCCGCTATTTTGAAATCCCTGAATGAGCCCCTGGTCGTCGAGTCCGTACCTGCACCCAGCCGTGGCAGCGGCGAAGCACTGGTGAACGTCGTGGCCGCTCCCGTACTGGCCTATGCCAATGAAGTGTTCAACGGTGTTCGCCGCTACAACATCGAGCTGCCGCTCATACCGGGTTGTGGCGCTGTCGGTCAGGTGTTGGAAGTGGGTCCGGACGCGACTCGATTGCGCCCGGGAGACTGGGTGTTTTGCGATCCCACTGTACGTTCCCGGGATGATGCGCACATGCCGGACATCGTGCTGCAAGGCTGGAGCGCCCGTGGTGACGGCGGCCTGCATCTGCATCGTTACTACCATGATGGTCCGTTCGCGGAAGTCATGCGGGTACCCACCGAAAACGCTATACCTATAGGCGATATTCGGGCAGAAGACGCACCAGCCTGGTGCGCGCTCAATACCTTGCTCATCCCCTATGGGGGCTGGCTGGCGGCAGGTCTGGCACCCGGCGAAACCGCGCTGGTCAGTGGCGCGACCGGGTACTTCGGCAGCGCTGCCACCCTGGTGGCGCTGGCGATGGGTGCGGCGCGCGTCGTGACGCCAGGGCGTAATGCCGACACCCTGGCCGACCTGGTGCGGCGATTCGGCGACCGGGTAGTGCCGGTGATGCTCAGCGGCGATGAGGCGCGTGATCGGGATAGGATGCAAGCTGCTGCGCAGGGGCCGATCGACTGTGTCATGGATATACTTCCTCCTTCCGTCACTACGACTACGGTGCGTGCTGCCGTGATGGCGGTGCGACCCTATGGCCGAGTCGTATTGATGGGCGGTGTTGGCATGCTGGGCGGCGATGACCTGGCGCTACCGTATCCCTGGTTGATGCGCAATAACATCACGCTGATGGGCCAATGGATGTACCCGCGCACTGCAGTGGCAACCCTTGTGGGCCTGATCCGCGCACACTTGCTACCACTGAGCCACTTCGCGGTAACCACCTACCCCCTTGTGTTGGTGAATGAAGCTGTCGGACATGCCGCGAGCAATGCAGGCGCTTTTCGCATGACTGTGCTTCAACCCTGAGGGTTTCTGAAAGGTCAACCGGATCGGTGGCCTATCATTGCGTCTAAGCCCGGCGGATTTCCATGATAGCCATCACTCCGGGAATCCCGGCACTTGTCGGCTCTGACGTGATGGCTGAACCTCGAAATCGATGCTACACCCAGCCAGAAGCTTGGCTTTCAAAGTAAGCGGGAAAATCCAGTACCAGGTAATCGACTGTCTCGCCGTTAACGCGGGGCCGGGGCGGGACGGGAGGTGAGTTTTTCTCGTCCGCGAAAAAATCATGGAACCTACCGCAAATCCTGGCTTTCTCAGAGTTAAGAACTCGGGAGGTGTTATGGGACAGCTGGTTTTAGTTGTTGAAGATGAGCCAGTACTTTTGGAACTGGCTCAAGAGATTTTGGAGCTTGGCGAGATCAACGCCATCGGCGCATCGGATGCTCATAAAGCACTCAGCGTTTTAGAGAGTGAAGCAGCTATCGGTCTCGTAATCACGGACATCAAGATGCCTGGAAAAATTAATGGCTTTGAACTGGCTTGGCTTATTGCAGAGCGCTGGCCGCACATTCCTGTGCTGGTCACGTCGGGCCATCAGACGCTCAAACCCGACGAGTTACCACCTCATGCGCAATTCTTGCCAAAACCTTGGTTGATCAGCAGCTTTCTCGACAAGGCTAATGACATGCTCATAGAGTCTCAAGGTTTTCAAAGTCTCCATTCTGAGCAGACGCCAGATCTTTGATCATAGGGCTCCCGCGGCTCCACCCAAACCCCGACCTCAAAAAAACGGGGCCATGTGTGTAGAGGGGCGCTCGTTTAAGCGCCTTGAAGCAGAGTGGATTCTGAAATTGGCTGACACGTAAAGTCCATCAGTTTACTCGTGTGGATTTAGGGCAAGCATAGGGAAGTCGCGCCGAGGAGCCGTTGCTGCCGTCTGACCTTCACTCAATCTTTGCTTGCGGGCGTTTGCTCGTAGCGGGCGCTGAACGCTTGAATGAAGCCATTACGCAGGATTTCCAAAAAGGCCTGCAGCGGGCTGATGTCTAAGCGATGCACATCGCCGCTTAGCTCCACGCGCGTAGCGAACTGGTTTTTGCGCTGGTTCTTCAGGACTGTCTCGGTGCCGCCCACCAAGGCTTCCCAGACCGAGCGTAATAAACCCTTGTCTTTGTTTTCCACATCCTGCTGCCAGTTGAGCACATCCACGTCACGCAGCAGTGGCTTGATATACCCATTGAGCTTGCCTTTGCTGGCCTGGGCCTGGATCACCACGTCACCGTGCCCGGCGTTGAAGTCGAACTTGCCATAGGCCGAGGCGAAGTCGTTGATGCGCTTGAGTTCGATGTCGGTCACACGCAGACGGAACTCGAAATTTTCGAAGTTGCTCAGGGGATCGAAGGCCGCTTTAGCGTCTAGCGGCGCCTGGCCAAATAATATGCCCTTGCCGTCGAAGCGTGCATCGCGCTTGCCTTCCGGGTTTTGCACGTTGGTGAGGTTGTAAAGGCTCGCGTCTATCTTGCTGGCTTCGAGCTTTACAGGGGGCTTGGAGTTAAAATTATTGAACGTGATCTTGCCGTCTTCCACGCGTACTTCATTTAGGGTGATGGGCAGTAGTTTTTCCAGTTGCGCCCGCCAGTTTGTACCGGCCCCCGTCTGGGACGCCTGCTTGTTCACGCCGCCGTCAACAAAGTTGAGAGTGGGTTGGAGGAAGCCTGCCGTGGCCACGACGGCATGGTCATACCATAGCGAATGCCAACTGACGGCGATGTCTATACGAGGCACGTCCAGCAGTGGTATCGGTACCTTGCCGTCGACCTTAGTCACTTTAAGGCCTGTGATCGTGTAGGCTCCTCGCCATAGCGCGATGTCCACGTCCTCGACGTGACCGCTGTAGGAGTCCATGTCCCGCAATTTGTCATTGAGGTAGTCCCGTACAAGGAAGGGCAGGGCTATATTCAAGACGATCAACAACACCGCCAGGGAAGCGAAGATGACCAATGACCAGCGATAGCGGGGCTTCATAAGCGCGCTCCATGGATATGCTCAATGGACTGTCCTGCACTCAAAGCGTTCGACAGACTACCAACTGGAGGCTGCTCGTAAGTCCTTTTCACGTCCGCCAATATTGTTCGTGGTCTGCTCGGCGATAGCAGCTTCCAGTGGCGAGGCGGTGCCCGTACTGCGTTGCCGAAGTCCACATCCAAACGACCCCTCACGCTTGTCGACCTCGCGGATCAACGCATCTGCTGATGTTCAGGCAAAGCGACGAACTGTGATTGCAGTGATGTCAATATGCCTTTATATCTGGGGTGAGCATCTCAGTTGAGGATCTACGGTGACAAATCTCATGAGCCTTGGTATTGATCCCACCACCGAACTCTCGGTAGTCAACGCTACGCTTGCGGCCATTGAGGCAAAACTTCAGTTTTTGTCCAAGCTGCCTGCCGACCAAATGAGACATACCGACCTTCTGGACTACTCACAACTCATGCTCTATCAGGATCTGTTGACGTCGATGCCTTTTGCTTAGAGGTGAATCCTCGTTTAACTGAGCGCTCGGCAGCATCGGCATTTGCTGCCGGTTCCGATAGAGCCGATGTGCATGTTTAAGACCCCGCTACTGTTAACGGCTTCAAGTATCTGCCTAAGGGGATTGCTGCGGGACTGCCATTGTTGCAACCTCGTCGTTAATTTTTGTATGGGGTGAGGCATGGACTGGAGTGACATGCGGGTCTTCCTGGCGATTGCCCGCAGCGGCTCGCTGGGTGGCGCCGCCAGGGAGCTGGGTGTCAGCCACCCGACGGTCGGACGGCGCTTGCAGGTGCTTGAGCAAACCACCGGGCAACCTTTTTTTCTTCGAACTGCTCAAGGGTTGGTACTCACGGACAGTGGCGAGCGGATTTTCAGCCTGGCGCAGGACATGGAGCATAGCGCCCTGGCCATTGAGCGGCGTCTGGCAGGGCATGGCGATCAACCGGCAGGGCTGTTGCGCATTTCCTCGGCCGATTGGTTCGCCTGCCACGTGTTATCGCCGGTCCTGAGCGAACTGGTGCAGCGCTATCCGTTGATCGTTCCTGAGGTTATCGCGGGGCATCGGCTGTTCGATCTTGCTCGCCGTGATGCTGACATCGCCTTCCGGATCGTGCCCTTCACCGAACCCGACATTGTCCACCGCAAGCTGACAACCCTGTCGTACGGGCTCTACGCCGCTCTGCATGCCCCGGCGCCGCACCCGGACGGCGAGGGTCTGGGCTTGATCCTCATGAACGTCGCCCAAGCCCATTACCCGGATGTGCAATGGCTCCAGCAGCGCTATCCGCTGGCACGCACCGTGTTCACCAGCAGCAGCCGGACGGTTCAGGCGCAGATGTGCGCGAAGGGGCTTGGCGTTGCCGTATTGCCCCGCGTCCTTGGAGACTCAGTATCGGGACTGCGACTGCTGGATGAGGGGGAGCCACCGCCAGGGCGGGACATCTGGATGGGGTATCACAGGGACATGCGCCAGATGGACCGCCTGCGCGCGTTGGCCGACCTTGCTTCGAACATGATCGGCGCGGGGTAGAATGTTGAAGTCCTCAGGTCGGGCGAACAGCCGGCGCTTCCGGCACCAGCGCTGGCTGCCGCGATAACGTCAGGCTCAGCGCAGCCCCCACGGCCAGGCAGGCGGCGATGCACAGGACAGAGACCGTGAAGGCGTGAGTGAGGCTGACCGCCGTTGCCTGGTCTCCCAGCAAGGTATAAAAAACGCCGCCGATCAGTGCGACGCTCAGCGATGTGCTGATTTGTAACGTTGCGCTGGTGATGCCTGCGATCATCCCGGAATACGCTGGCGCGACCCGACCCGTGACCATGCGCATCAACGTCGGCAGGGCCAGCCCTTGTCCAAACCCGATCAGGAACAGGATGGTCATCAGGGACGTGAGTGGCGGGATGAGGGCGGTTGGTGTCACTGACACGAGCCAGCCCAGCCACAGAAATCCGAATACTTCCAGACCCATGCCTACCGGATTCACGTAGTCCCTAAGGATGCGTCCGAGTCGAGGGACCAATAGGGGGCCGAGCAGGAACCCCGCGCCGAACGGCAGGAAGATCAGGCCGGCATGCAGTGCGGTCATATGCAGTGCGCCTTGCATGTACATTGAAAACAGCAGGAAAAACACACCGATTGTGTAGAAGCAAAGCGCGACCAGTAACGCTCGGCCCAGGCCAGGCGCCTTCAGTGCGGCCGGGTTGAGGACGGGTGTTCCGCCGGCGAGCTGCAAGCGGGTCTCGTATCGCCAGAACAATACCGCCAGCACAGGGGCTGCGGCGAGCGACAGCCATGCCCATAGCGGCCATCCCGCTTCGCGGCCTTCAATCAACGGCACGACAAGGGCGGTCAGGGTCAGCATCGATAACGCCGTGCCCGCCAGGTCGAGCCTGGTCGCTTGCAGCGCGCGGGTTTCTTTGAGCATTGGGACGCCGAACGCAATGACCAGCAACGCGATCGGCAGGTTGACCAGGAATATCGCGCGCCATCCCATGCCCAACACGTCGACCGCAATCAAAACGCCGCCCAGCGCCTGACCGATCACCGAGGCCAGTCCAAACACGGCGCCGTACAGACTCAATGCCAATGGTCTTTCCGACGTCGGGAAAATCGCCTGCACCGATGCGAGCGCCTGGGGAGCCATCACGGCAGCCGTCACCCCCTGCAAGGCGCGCCCAAGGATGAGCGTCCAAGGGGAAGCCGCCAGGCCACACATCAGAGACGCAGCAGCGAAGCCCAGCAGGCCAAGGAAGAACATCCGCCCGCGACCGTACAGATCACCGAGTCGCCCGCCGGTAATCAGCGTCACGGCATACAGCGTCGCATAGGAAGAAATCACGAGCTGCTCGGCAGAGGACCCTGTACCCAGATCTTCCTGTATCGAGGGCAGCGCGACATTCACGATAAAAAAATCCAGGGGCGGTAGAAAAGCACCGACGAGCAAGATGGCGAACATCAACCAGCGCCGTGGCTCGGGCGCTTCGATTTTGATTTGAGACATGACAGGCATCCTGTGTGGAAACTCAGGTTTCACGACGAATGAAAGGCCGGGCGTTTGTCGAGCAGGCTTCTAGCCCGCTGCGCCAGGCTGATGGGTGCCAATTTAGGGGATCACGCTTTGTCTTTCGCCTTACAAAACTGCACGGCCATTGTTCATTCGTGTCAGTGCCACTCTGCTTCGATGACGCTCACCATGAATCAGGTCGTTCCAGACGACCCTTTATTCACGACTGAGGAGTCAGACATGTCAGGTAAATTCAGCGATCTGGTTGCTGTCGTAACCGGCGGATCCACGGGGATCGGATTTTCCATTGCGCAAGCCTTGATCGCCGAGGGCGCCAAACGTGTTTACATCACGGGGCGTTCAGCGCACACGCTGGAGGCGGCAGTTGCCCGGCTTGGTGGTAAGGCTGTCGCGGTGGTTTCCGATGTCTCGCGCCAGACGGATCTCGACGCTCTCAAGGCGACAATCGAGGCGCGGGGCGACCGGCTGGACGCGGTGTTCGCGAATGCCGGGATCTGTGAGAAAAATCCAGTCGCAGAGACTAGCGAGGCCGCGTATTACGCAATGTTCGACGTGAACGTCAAAGGCGTTTTCTTCAGTGTTCAAACGCTTCTGCCCTTGATGAAAGACGCTTCGTCTATCGTGTTGACCGCCTCGATCTGTTCCAGCAACGGCATGGAAGGGCTGAGCCTGTACAACGCCTCCAAGGCGGCGGTGCGATCCTTCGCGCGCACGTGGGCCAATGAACTCAAAGGCCGAAAAATTCGCGCGAACGTTTTGAGCCCTGGCTTCACCCGCACGCCGCTGATGGACAACGGACTGAAAATGAGCGAGAGCGACATCGCCGCACTGCGCCAATACGTCGAGCAAATCACGCCATTGGGCTACATGGCACAACCTGAAGAAATCGCCAGTGCGGCGCTGTTTTTGGCCTCCGACGACGCCAGGTATGTGAACGGCGTGGAGTTGATGGTCGACGGTGGGTTGTCGCAAATCTGAAGTCTCATCGGATCCTGCGCGAACCCGCTCTGAAGCTGCATGGGCTTGGACTGGCGCCAAATCAACAGTCGCCAATCTCCGCGCCTATCCCTTATCTACGGATTCTGAAAGGCCACTTACCCGCGCGCCCTTTCCATGGATTTTCAACGAAGGGACGCGTGTCGGGTAGGGGCGAACGCCGCTCAGGGAAATGGGCGTTTCTGTCGAGGCTATTCGAACTTCACTACCTGACCCCGTTGAACGACTGGCAACCCATTGCGGGCATTGAGTCGTTTTCGGCGTTCCCGCCCCCAGCCGCCGAGGGTTAAACGCAGCATGTGGGATATGAAGAGCCGCTGCGCGCAAGTACCTTGTACAGGCTGGCCGAGTCCTGCCCGTAGCTACCGGCATTACAATTGGCTTTCAGCCCCAAGCCGGAATTCTACCGTCGCGCCCAAAGCTTCAAGTTGGTCCCTCAACGGCCGAAGTTGCAATTTCATACCGCTTCCTGCTTCGAATTGAGGCATTGCGGCGAGCGCCAGTGTGTCCTTCAGTGACAATCCGCGACATTTACTGATTATCTGAACAACTTTGAGCTTATGACAACCTGGGTCAATCACGATCAGGCTGCCTGTTTCAAAGTCAGTCGAATCGTAGTCAACAATATCAGACGGCGGCTGCTCCGAAACTGCGGCATTCTGACGTTCGTCGAGAACCTCGCACCAGTATTCGTTCTCAGGATCGGTCTCGGCAATGATCAAGCATTTAAATTGAGAGATATCCTCTTTCGCCTCTGCCAATGCTTCTAACAAGCGGCCAAAAGCCCCGAGGCCAGGTGCTATCTGTATCGCGTCCCATCGTCCGGCGCCATGGGCTGCGGTATAGACTGGGTAACCGTTTTCGGCCTCGACTGAAGCAATAAAAATGGGGTCATCCAGCCCCGTCATTGCGATGACATACCATTCGCAATGCCAACCGCCGTCAGTGTCCGAAACCAGGTTTTCGCCGGTATGACCATGCGTGCGGAAGCCGACCTGAAAATCATCGAGGCGATCGAATTCGGCATAGTGCGTGGGCAAAAGGGGATCACCCACGACAATGCCTTTGTTCAGGAAATCTCGAATGGCTTCGTGGAACGACTGCATATGCCGATGGGTTCTCGCATAGGGTCTCTAAGGTTCCCGTAGAGATTGCAGTGCCCATCCAGCAATGTCCAATCCTGACCGGAAGTTGCCGATCGCTTGACGTCACCCTTGGATTCTGGTGGTACTCAAGTGAAAAGTGTAATGGCCCCGGTCAACAATGATACTCCGGTGATCAGGAGTGAAAGCAACACTGCCCATTTGACCGTGGTTTTCTGAAAGTCCCCAAGGTCCCGGTCAATCATGCCTACTAAAAGCAAAGTAGAAGCCACCAGCGGACTGATCTGATGCACTGGTTGGCCGAGAACTGACGCCCGGGCAATTTCCATTGGGCTTATGCCGTAAGCTGCCGCCGCATTTGCCAGGATGGGCACTACGCCAAAATAGTACGCGTCATTTGACAGCAAAAAAGTCAGCGGCATGCTCGTGATTGCAACGACCAGCGGGAAAAAATGGCCCCAGGATGGAGGGATCGTGTTCACGAGCAATTGTGCAATGGCATCGACCATCCTGGTGCCGGAAAAAATGCCCGCAAACACCCCTGCTGCAAACACCAGGAGAACCACCACCATGGCGTTGCCTGCATGAGCGAGCATCCGTTCTTTCTGCAGGTTCAGGCGCGGATAGTTCATCACCAAGGCGATGACGAATCCAAGCAGGAAGCTGATCACTGAGTGCAGCGCACCCGTTACCAGGCACACCATTACAGTCAACACCAGAATCAGGTTCGCAATGACCATCTTTGGTTTCTTGTTTTCACCGTGGCCGATGATGGATTCGATGTAGCAGTCCTCACCTCCGCTGGACAGGCTCACCACCCCAATGCGGTTTCGCTCCCGCCGGCCCAGCACAAACGCGGTATACAGCACCCCAAGCGCACCGACAGCCATGGTCGGCAGTAAAGGGATGAAATACTCCGCTGCATCCAGGCCCAAGACTGCAATCACTCGCGTCGCCGGACCACCCCAGGGGGTCATGCCGCCCATCACGCTTAACGACAGGACACAAATGCTTGCCAGAATCATCGGGTTCATACCGATGCGTTTATAGAGAGGGAGCATGGCCGCGCAGGTAATCATATAGGTCGTGGTGCCGTCGCCATCCAGAGCAGTGGTCAATGAAAGAAGCGCCGAACCTATAGCGATTTTTACCGGGTCACCGTTCACCTTTTTCAGGATCATTTTGATCATCGGGTCGAACAGTCCTGCGTCGAACAATACGCCGAAGAACAGGATCGCGAACAGCAGCAAGGCGGCCGATGGCGCGACCATCTTGATGCCGTCGAGCATCATTTTGTCGGTGGTCAGCGCAAAGCCCGCGATGATCGAAAAAACCACAGGGACCACGATCAATGCAACGATGGGCGAAAGCCGCTTCGCCATGATCAGGTAAGTAAATACCACGACCATTGATAAGCCGAGAAATGCCAACATGTCAGTTACTCTTGTTTTTATAAGTTGTGTCGCTGACCTGCAGCCGTCGCGCTGGAGGCCGCGTTGCCGCAGGGAGTCGAGGATCAGGTAGAGCGCGGGCTTTCAACTGGCGACGGTGGCGCCGACAATGCCGTGACGTTTCAGCGCGTCTGCGACAAAACCGCTGGCCTTGGCCCGCTCGACGAATTGGCGCAGCTGTTCGGCTGCGTCCTTGCCGTAGGTATGAGGCACGCCCATCGCCTGGCGGATTTCCATGAAGCGTCCGGGCAAGATTCGCAGACCAGCAAACCGGCCTGCGTCGAACTCAAGTTGCTGTCTAACGCCCGCGGCGACCTCGGCGGACTGCGCCACGAATGTGTCGACGACAGTTGGCGAAGTAGGGGAACGAATGATCGTGGCTACCTTCAGTTCACGTGTCAGGTACAAGTCGTAGGCGCTGCCTTTACCAACCACGACGCGCACTCCAGCCTGATCAACGTCATCGTTTTCTTGTAACGGCGAGTTGTTTTGCACCAGGTAGCAGCCTTCGATCAACACGTAAGGTTCGGTAAAGGCGAGCTGTTCCCCTCGAACGGGATCAATGGCGAAGAACCCGAAATCGGCCTGACCGTGCGACACCGCCGCGACCGACTCCCCGGCGCTTTTGAATACCCGCAACTCCAGTGGCACGCCGAGCTCAGCCGCGAAAGCGAGGGCCAGATCCACAGAAACACCTACCGCCGTGCCTGCCTCATCCAGACGGGCAAGGATTGGATTTCCCACATTGATGGATGCCCGTAGTGTGCCGGTGGGCGCGAAGCAGGCAGCCAATTCTGCGTTCAATACCGTCATGTCTATTCCCCTTGCGCCGTCCGTCCGGCGTATTGATCGAGCAGGTGTCGGGTGACGGAATCGACAGGTACGCCTTCGTGCAAATAACGGCGCATCTTCTTCAGCTCTATTTCGCCAGGCACGATGACGGGCGACCCACTGTCCACGGCAGGGCTTTGATGCAGAATGGATGCAAAGTCAGTCATCCGGTCTTTCAGCCACTCAGTGGAACCCAGCCGGGTGGTATCGATGAAGATGAAGAAGTGCCCGAGATTCTGCGGCTCATCCGGCGCGTCGACCCACGATTTCACATGAGTGAGGTAGGCTGCATCGGACAGCAGTCCGGCCAGCAGATCGACGACCAGTGCCAGGCCATAACCCTTGTGACCACCAATGGGCAGAAGGAAGCCGTCCAGGGCTGCGCGAGGGTCGGTGGTAGGTTTGCCGTTGACGTCTGTCGCCCAACTATCCGGGATACTTTCCCCACCCTTGAGCGCGTTACGAATCTTCGCGCGAGCCACCACACTCATCGCCATGTCCAGCATGAAGTGGCTGCCATCGGGGTTGGGCACGCCAAAGCCCAAGGGGCTGTTTCCCAATCGGGCATCGCTGCCGCCGCAGGGCGCGATTGTTGTTGTAGCGTTGCTGCCAATGATGCTGGCAAAACCCTGTTCAGCCGCGATATAGGAATACGGCGAAATCGGCCCAAAGTGGTTGCTGCCCCGAGCCAATACCAGGCTGATACCAAACTGCCTGGCCATTTCTATACCGGCTTCCAGTGCAGCCATGCCCACCAGCGGGCCAACCGCGTTGCGCCCATTGATGCGTGCAATGGCGGGGGCGATGGTCTCCATCGTCGGTTCAGCTGTGGCGTCAATGCCTCCCGATTCAAGCCGCTCGCCGTAGGATTCGATGCGGCTCAAGCCGTGAGTGGTCAGGCCGAACAGATCCGCCAGCACCAGCACGTTGGCAACTTTTTCGGCAGCAGAGTGTGTCAGACCAAGCCCTTGAAATGCCCGACGCCCAAGTTGCCGGAGCTCATCAAATGCGGCGTGAAGTTCTTTTTTATTGTTCATTTAAATACGCTCGTTTCCATTCGACAGGCAGGCGCATACCGGCGCAATAACCTGGCTCGATGATTAAATTTTGTGACAGTGGGGCGTGACACATTCGAAGTGGCTCCGATGTGCCTGTGAGTTGACAGAGTGGCAAGTGACGATTAAAAAGTAAATTGCAAATAAAAGTGTGATTTATGAGTAAAACGCATGAATTTTGATTTGGCTGATTTGCGTGGTTTTCTTGCTGTTGCCGATCTCGGCGGGTTCAGCGCGGCCGCCAAGGCGCTTCACTTATCACAGTCGGCCCTTTCCCGGCGGGTCGACAAGTTGGAGCAGGCGTTGGGAGTGCCGCTCTTCGAGCGCACGACCCGTCGTGTGGAGCTTTCAACGATCGGCCGGGGATTCGTACCCAAGGCACGGAACGTCCTGAACGAGCTTGAACATGCATTGATTGGCTTCCACGACCTTTCATATCGTCTGTCTGGTGAAGTGACCATTGCCTGTGTGCCCTCGGCCGTGGCGTACTTTCTGCCCGACGTGATCCGGCAATATCACGCCAAGTACCCCGGCATTCGCATTCGAGTTAACGATGAGTCGTCGTCCGCCATTCTGACTGTCGTGGCCAGAGGTGAAGCCGACTTTGGCTTGACCTACATTGGTACTCAGGATTCGGAAATAGTGTTCCAGCCGTTGTTGGAGGAAGCGTTCGTCGTGGCGCTCAAGGTTGGTCATCCTCTGGCGAAGCGCAAATCACTGACATGGGACGATCTGTCGAACACTGACTACATCAGCCTGGCCCAGGGGAGTGGCAATCGATTCCTTATTGATCAGGCCCTTGCTGACCGCGACGTTCGGCCACGATCATTCTGTGAAGTGAAACACGTGCCTGCATTGGTAAGCCTCGTCGAGGCAGGACTGGGAATCGGCGTCGTGCCGAAGCTGGCAATGCCAGCGAATGGTCACGCCACGCTCGTCACACGCCCGCTCAAAGATCCTTCGATCAGTCGGACATTGGGGCTCATATCAAGGCGGGGAAGGACATTATCGCCGGTAGCGCAGCTTTTATTCGATCTGCTGATGGAGGGTGCACATCGTGTCGATAATGGCAGCACACCTGCTACAACCTCTGCGACTGCCCGGCTTCGAAAATAATGGTGCTGTCTGCGTCAGGTGTAATGCTGCGGGTGAGCGGTGAATCAAACCAAAAGTCATCCGTTTGCTACACCTTGCAGTTGCCGGTACGCTACGCAGCCGTCGATCAAGGAGCATGAGATGACGCAGTCAATCCCGATAAATAAACTCAGGGAGGAGCCTGGCGCGATAAAGCACCGACGCGCGCCCAAAGGCGAAAAGCGTCGCGAGGAGTTACTCGACGCGGCCCTGCAGGTATTTTCCATCGAAGGTTATACAGGTGCATCGATGGCGCAGATAGCCGGGATTGTCGGTATTTCCGTTCCTGGCGTGCTGCATCATTTTCCAAACAAGATTTCATTATTGATGGCGGTTCTTCAACGCCGCGATGAGGTGAGCCAGAGGATTGCCGACGAAGTGCGCAGCGACAATACGCTCAAGGGGTTTTTGGGAAGTTTGCGCGCGATCAACAGGTCCAATGCCTCGGCCCCTGGAGTGGTCCGCGCGTTTACAATTCTGAATGCCGAAAGCCTGCTGGAAAATCAGCCGGCGTGGCAGTGGTTTCAGACGCGCTATCAGACCATTCACGGCCGCATGATGGAGCAGCTTCAAGCATTGGTCGAGACCGGGGAAGTTGCTCCAGAGATCAATCTTTCAGGGTTGATCGAAGAGATCCTGGCGATGATGGATGGTTTGCAGATTCAATGGCTGCGGTTTCCCGAGCGGTTTGATCTGGTGCAACGTTTCGATGATTACATCGCACGTGTTGAGGCGGCTATCCGCTTGAGGTGAGGTTGAGTGCGGGCGGGGGTGGCTCATCCCTGAGCCGTTCCTTCAGGCTAACTCAACAGGTCAATTGCCAGTGGCATTCGACGTGTCGGAGGTGGTGTCGACATCGCTGTCATCAGTTTCGTTTTGATGCATGACACCACCGGTCTTGACCGCTGGCAGGGTGACCAGCGTTGAGTTCAGCGCAGAGCGCGGCAGTGGGTTGCTGGTGCTGGTGGACAGTTCCTGGCGGAATGTATTGACCAGTTTGGCGTTCAGACGAATGTCCTGCGAGGACGATCCCAGGGCAATATTGAAAGTATCGGCGTCGACCACCCATTGATTGCTCTTGGGGTCGAAGTAAGCCAGCGAGCGGTCGTTCAGCTCGATGGTCACACGCTTGCTTTCACCTGGTTTGAGGAACACTTTCTTGTAGCCTTTGAGCTCCTTGAGTGCTCGCTCGACTTTCGGGTTCTGCTGACCGACGTACAGCTCGGCCACCTCGGAACCGCCGACCTTGCCGGTGTTGGTCAGGTCGAACGAGACCTTGATCGGTGCACCGGCCACTGCAACGCCCGGCGTTACGCTGATGTTGCTGTAGCCGAACGTGGTGTAGGACAGGCCGTAGCCAAACGGGTAGAGCGGCTTGATGCCTTTCTTTTCATAACCGCGATAACCCAGCATCAGGTCATTTTTGTAGCTCATCTCCTTGAGTTTTTCTTCATTATCGAAGTTCTTGAAGGTCGAATAGATCGGGTTGTCTTCGATGTTGCGTTCAATACTGATCGGCAGCTTGCCCGACGGATTGACTTTGCCGAACAGGATTTCAGCCAGCGCCTGGCCACCGTTCTGGCCGGGGTAGAAGGCATGCAGCGCAGCGGGAACCTGATCGATCCAGTCGCTCATCTTCAGGCCTGTGCCGCCGTGCATGGTGACGATGGTGTGCGGATTGATCTTGGCGATGCTGTTGATCAGGTCGTTCTGGAACTCCGGCAGATCGAAGCTGTGGTCAAAGCCTTCGCCTTCGTACTCGCTGCTGTTGCCGACCGCAACCACCACCGCGTCGTACTTGGACAGGTCCTGCGGCGCAGCCAGTGATGCCCAGCTCATTTGCACGCCAACCAGGCCACCCATGGTGGAGAGGTAGCCGTCCCGGCGCGAGTATTCCAGCTTGATGTCGTAGGACTTGCCAGCTTCAAGCTTGAGCTTGGCGAAGACTGGAATGGTCGGCGGAATGCTGTTGTCAGGCAGGTGTTCGCCGTCACCGTTGTCGATGATTTTCTTGCCGTCGACGTACAGGCGCACCGCACCATCAGCGCGGACCTTGAACACTTGCTCACCGCTTACGGTTGGCGTGACTTTACCGCTCCAGCGGATCGAGGTGGCCGCGGTGTCGCCACTGACCTTACCGCCACTGCTGCCTGGGCGAGACGATGCCGTGGAGTCGCTAGACAGGTTGGCGCCGTTCGACCAATCCAGGTTCACCGTGCTGTCGGTGCGTGTGATTTCTGGGTCGCCCGACCAGTTGGTGTTGTTGAAGTACTCGGCCTTAAGGCCCTTGACGTCATTGCCCTTGAGGTCGCTGCTGGTCCAGACGCTGGTGGTCGGATCGAGGGACAGGCCGTCGATGAACTCGACCTTGGCATTCGGCGCGATCTGCTTGAGGCCGCTCAGTTCGCTGATGTAATGGCTGGCCATGACATTGGCGCTGCCGAAGCCGGTGGGAGGCGCGTATTTGGCCAGATCACCGACCACTGCGATGGACTTGACCTTGCTCTTGTCCAGCGGCAACAGGCTGTCCTGGTTTTTCAACAAGACGATGCCTTCACGTGCGGTGTTCAGGGCGACTTTGTTGCTGGTGGCGCTGTTCATGTTGTGTACACTGGACGGCGTCTTGCTGTCGAACTTGTACAGGTAGATCTGCTTGAGAATGCGCCGGACCTTGTCATCGATGGTCGCTGCGCTCAATTCACCGCTGTCCAGGTAAGGCTTGAGCACGGAGCTGTTCATCTGGTAACCCATCATGTCCAGGTCCGTGCCGGCCTGCGCCGCATTCAGGCCATGAACCACGGCGTTGTAGTCACTCTGCACGAAGCCTTTGTAGCCCCAGTCTTTTTTCAGAATGTCGCGAATCAGGTGCGTACTTTCACAAGCGAAATCGCCGTTTACCTTCTGGAACGAGCACATCATCATCGCGGTCTTGCCGTTCTTGGACGCAGACTCGAAGGCGGGCAGGGTCATCTCGCGCAGGACGCGCTCGTCGATGGTCTCATTCAGGTTGAAACGGTTGCTTTCCTGATCGTTGGCTGCGAAGTGCTTGACGTTGGCCCACACGCCGCGGGACTGAATGCCGTTGACCACTGCCGGGACAAGACTGGCACCTAGGAATGGGTCTTCACCGGACAGGTATTCGAACGCCCGGCCGCCGTAAGGCATGCGATACAGGTTGACGCCCGGTCCGGTGATGAACTGATAGCCGCCGGTAGCGGTGTCATAACCCAGGGCGCGACCCAGGTCGATGGCACGTCGCGGGTTCCAGGTGGCCGCCAGGTTAGGCCCGGACGGATAAACCACACCCTGGTCATTGCCTTCGCTGGTATAGCGCACGCCAACGCCGCCATCCGCACCATGAATCTGTGGGATGCCTTGCGAGGCCAGAGGCTTGACGTCCCAGCCACCGGTACCGCCGATGTAGTTCAGTTTTTCTTCCTGGGTCATCTTCGCCAAGGTGTTTTCAGCGGCCTTGTCGGCGCGCGCTTCCCGGGCGGCCTGTTGCTCGGCGTCGGCGGCATGAACCTGTGATACCGCCAATGCCAGCAGGGCGAAAGCCGATTGAGCACCGATCATCGTTCGTTTGCGCATGTAAAGCTCCAACACATGTACTGAGTCAAGTAGTCGCAGGGCGACTGTTAGGTTTTCTAACTTTCTCCAGGCAATAAAGTGCCTTTGTCGTAACTTTCTGTTTTGATTTGAAAGACGACAGTTGCTGTGTTTGATTGATTTTATTTTGTAATAATTGTGTTGTAGACAGTTCTTGCTTGATATTTAAATGCCATCATGTGATGGCGCTTTGAATCGCAAAAACGGCTAAATTAAGGCGTTTCTTGTAACGGAAAGTCAAATAAAAGCTCGATTTTCAGCTTTTTGACATCTTTTTTTACAAAAATCTGAACCTTTACTAAACCGTTTAGTCGATAGGTTTAAGAGATTCAGGGTGATCTTTCCGGCTTGGTAGGTGGCACTTCGCCCGGATTTCTTAGTTGGTGATCTTCCTCCGATTTTCCGGGGGGAGGTGCGACGAATATTATTCAGCTTTGAGTGGAGAAAGTTTATGAAACTGCCCTTGATTGGTGCGGGTGTTGTTCTTGGTCTGGCACTTTGTGGCAGCGCAATGGCGGCTGAAGCTACGGATGCCGACGCCACCTCCGGCGCAGCGGACTCCACGCTGATGACTCAGACGCAAGACGCCAAGGCCGCGACAAGGCAGAAGGCGCAGGTGACCAAGGGTGGGCGTCCGCTGAACAGTACGTCCAGCAGCACCTCGTCGAAGAAGTCCTCGAACTGACGGTTTGACCTCTCGACCGGCTCCCTCCCCAAGCGGGAGCCGTCTGCTCCTTCGATCTACGCAGAATTGTTGTCCTCTATGTCTTCACCCCCGCTTGATGCCCGCCAATTGCAGATTCCCGATGCCGTGCAGCTTTGCGCCTGGCTGCTGGAGCATGCCGGGCTCAAACCGGCGGATCTGGACCGCGCCCGCCGCCTGCTCGCCGAGTCCGAAGGCAACGAATTGCTGGCGCTGCTGACCCGGTTGGGGCTGGTCTCGGAGTTCGAGATGGCCCGTGCCTGGTCGGCGTTGCTTGGGGCGCCGCTGCTGGTGGCCGAGAGCGCGCCTGCCATGATTGACCCGTTGCCGCCCCTGACCGAGCGTTTCATGCGCCACTTTCAAGTGGTGCCACTGGAGTGGTGTGACGGTGGGCTGCATGTGCTGGCCGCCAGTCCCGGCGAGCCGTTTGCCTTCGAGGCGATAGCCTATGGCTGCGAGGTACCGGTATGGCTTTCGGTCGGGCCACGCAATGAGGTGGAAACCCTGATCGAGCGCTATTACGGCCAGGGTCGTTCAGCCATGGGTACGCTGATCGAAAACCTCGACGAGGAGGGCGGTTCGCTGGAAGACATCGAACACCTCAAGGACCTGGCGTCCGAAGCGCCGGTCATTCGCCTGGTCAACCTGATCCTGCAACGCGCGGTCGAGCAGCGCGCGTCGGATATCCACATCGAACCCTTTGAAAGCCAGCTCAAGGTGCGTTATCGCATTGACGGCGTGCTGCACGAAGCCGAAGCGCCGCCGTCCAGCTCATCGGCTGCGGTGATTTCCCGGGTGAAAATCATGGCCCGGCTGGACATCGCCGAGCGCCGCTTGCCTCAGGACGGGCGCATCATGCTGCGTATCCAGGGCAAGGAACTCGACCTGCGGGTGTCCACGGTGCCGACCAGTTTTGGCGAGTCGGTGGTGATGCGTCTGTTGGATCGCCAGACCATCAATTTCGACTTCCCGAGCCTGGGTTTCGACGGCGAGCGTCTGGAGGCCTTTCTCGATGTGCTCGAACGTCCCCACGGCATTCTGTTGGTAACCGGCCCGACCGGCTCCGGCAAGACCACCACGCTATACACCGCGCTGTCACGGCTCAATACAGCTCAGCGCAAGATCATCACCGTTGAAGACCCGGTGGAGTACCAGCTCGAAGGGATCAACCAGATTCAGGTCAAGCCCGCTATCGGCCTCGATTTCGCCGGGGCGTTGCGCTCTATCGTGCGCCAGGACCCGGACGTGATCATGATCGGCGAGATGCGTGACCTGGAAACGTGCCGCATCGCCATTCAGTCCTCTCTCACCGGCCACCTGGTGCTGTCAACCCTGCACACCAACAGTGCTGCGGCCAGTATCACGCGGCTGCTCGACATGGGTGTCGAAAGCTACCTGATTGCCTCCACGGTCAACGGCATTCTCGCCCAGCGTCTGGTGCGTCGCCTCGATCCCGAGACTCGCGAAGCCTTCGAGGCACCGCAGGAGTTGATCGACGAGCACGAACTGCACCGCTTTACCGACGAGCGTCCCATCCGCCTGTATCGTCCCCGCGCCGATGCGCCGGGGGGCGGTTATCGAGGGCGTAGCGCGATCACTGAGTTACTGATCATGAACGAAGAGCTGCGGGGCCTGCTGATGCGCCACGCTGACGCCTCGACCCTTGAACAGGCTGCTCGCCGAGCGGGTTTGCGCACCCTTCACGAGGAAGGTTTGCGCCAGGCCGTGGCCGGTATCACTTCGCTTGAAGAAGTGCTGCGCGTGACGAGGGGCGAATGAGTATGACGCCTTATAAATACCGCGCCCTCGACGGCCAGGGGGTTGAGCAGCACGGCATGCTGGAAGCCCATGACAAGGATGCCGCCATTGCCCTCCTGCATAAGCGCGGCCTGATGCTGCTGCATCTGGAAGCGTCGACCCTGGGCGGGTTGCGTCAGGCTCTGGGGCGCGGCACCTTGAACGGCGCCGCGCTGATGAGTTTCACCCAGCAACTGGCGACGTTGTTGGGCGCCGGACAGCCGTTGGAGCGCTCGCTGAGTATCTTGCTGAAACAGCCCGGCCAGCCGCAGACCCGCGCCCTGATCGAGCGTATCCGCGAACAGGTCAAGGCTGGCAAGCCGCTGTCAGTGGCTTTGGAAGAAGAGGGTCGGCAGTTCTCGCCGCTGTATATCAGCATGGTGCGCGCCGGTGAAGCAGGCGGCGCACTGGAAAATACCCTGCGTCAGTTGAGCGATTACCTGGAACGCAGCCAGTTATTGCGCGGCGAAGTCATCAATGCGCTGATCTATCCGGCCTTTCTAGTGGTGGGCGTGCTGGGTTCGCTGGCGCTGCTGCTGGCTTATGTGGTGCCGCAGTTCGTGCCGATCTTTCGCGATCTGGGCGTCCCGATCCCGTTCATTACCAAAGCCATTCTCTGGCTCGGTCAGTTCCTCGGCGAATACGGGCTGATGGTGCTGGCAGGCTTGATTGCGTTGATCTGGGGCACAGCCCTGCGTCTGCGTGACCCGCAACGACGTTTGCGTCGCGACCGCCGTTTATTGAAAACCCGGGTAATCGGCCCGCTGTTGCAGCGTATCGAAGCAGCGCGCCTGGCCCGCACCTTGGGCACCTTGCTGAACAACGGCGTCGCGCTATTACAGGCATTAGTGATCGCCCGGCAGGTCTGCACCAATCGGGCGTTGCAACAGCAAGTGGAACAGGCCGGCGAGTCGGTCAAGGGCGGCGGCACGCTGGCCAGTGCCTTTGGCGAACAACCGCTGTTGCCGGACCTGGCGCTGCAAATGATCGAAGTCGGCGAACAGGCCGGTGAACTCGACAGCATGCTGCTGAAAGTGGCCGACGTATTCGACGTCGAAGCCAAGCGCGGCATTGACCGCATGCTCGCGGCGCTGGTGCCGACGCTGACCGTGGTCATGGCTGCACTGGTGGCGGTCATCATGCTCGCCATCATGCTGCCGCTGATGAGCCTGACCAGCAATATCTGAACCTTGAGGACTGCACGAATGAGCCGTACCCGATTCACTGCTACACCCCGTCGCCAGCGTGGCTTTACGCTGCTGGAAATGCTCGCCGTGATTGTCCTGCTGGGTATCGTCGCGACCATCGTCGTACGCCAGGTCGGTGGCAACGTCGACAAGGGCAAGTATGGTGCAGGCAAGGCGCAACTGGCGAGCCTGAGCATGAAAATCGAGAGTTACGGCCTGGACATGGGGGCGCCGCCTAAGAGCTTGCAGCAACTGATCGAGAAACCGGCCAATGCCGCTGGCTGGGCCGGTCCGTACGCCAAACCGTCGGACATCAAGGATCCGTTCGGTCACGCCTTCGGTTATCGCTTCCCCGGTCAGCATGGCGCGTTCGACCTGATCTTTTACGGCCAGGACGGTCAGCCGGGCGGTGAGGGTTACAACGCCGACCTGGGCAACTGGGAATAATCCGACATCATGAGCCTGCCTGTCGCGAGCCGCGGTTTTACCTTGCTGGAGATGTTGGTAGTCATCGTCCTGATGAGCATCGGCATCGGTTTGATCGGCTTCGGTCTGCAGCAAGGATTGCACTCTGCAGGCGAACGCCAGGTGATTGGACAGATGGTACAGACCCTGCGCAATGCGCGTAGCGCAGCCATCATCAGTGGGCAGACCACAGAGGCGAAATTCGATCTCAACCGGCGCACGTTTCAGGCACCTGGCCAGCGCGTCGGGCGATGGCCAGCGGAACTGGGCGTGCAGCTCAACACTGCCGCCGACCTGGATTCGGCGTTTGCCTTCCATCCCGACGGCAGTTCCAGCGGTGGCAACCTGGTGCTGTTTTCCGGCGAGCGCAACTGGCGTATCGACGTCGGCTGGCTGACCGGCAGCATAAAAAGCCGGGCGCTGCGATGAATCGACACACCCGACAAACAGGCTTCACTCTCCTGGAAATGCTCGCTGCGCTGGTGGTCATGGCACTGTGTTGCAGCGTCCTGTTGGTGGCCTTCGGGCAGAGTGCGCGCTCGCTACAACAGGTCGATCGCAGTGACCGTCTAAGTCAGGCCGCCCGAACCGTACTGGATGACCAGGGCACTGGCGAGTTGCAGGCTGGCAGCCGTGAAGGGCTACTCGACGGCACGATTCATTGGTCTCTGACCACTTCTGAGCTGGCGTCGCAACCGGGGCAGTCGCGTTTGCTGCGTCTGGACCTGGGGCTGACTGAAGGGCGGCGAACAGTGCGGTTCAGTACCTTGCGCCTGGTCAGTGCTGCCAAGAGAGCCCGTTTGTGAGTCGGCATCAGCGCGGCTTCACGCTGCTGGAGATCATGATCGTACTGAGTCTTCTGGCTGTGCTGCTGACCTTGGTTGGCGGCGCGATCCTCGGGGCCAATCGAGCGCTGCTCAGGGCTGATCATTACGCCAGCAGCCTGGATGAACGACGGGCGGCCCAGGCTTTTTTGCGCGGTTCGATCAGTCAGGCACTGCCGCTGGATACCTCGGAAGACGACAGCGCAAGCTCGGGTTTTTTCGAGGGTTCGGCGCAGCGCCTGCAATTCGTCGCGACCTTGCCGGGCAACCTCGGTGGCGGCATTCAACTGCACACCCTGGGACTGGGCGGGCCTGAGTCGGATCGGTATTTGCAGATCGCCTTCGCCCAATTACAGGGCAATATGCTGCGCGCGAGGGGCGAGCCCCAGGTGCTCTTGCACGGCGTGCGCAGTCTGACGCTGAGTTATCGCGGCTTCACACCCAAAGGGCAGCCCACCGGCTGGTTATCCGACTGGCCATGGCCGAATCGATTACCCCGGGCGGTACGCATTGATGTACAGCTCAAAGGCGCCGTGGGCTGGCCCACCGAAGTGGTCGCGCTGCGTCTGGACCTGTCCGGCGGGGCGGGCGGCTGATGAGACAGCAAAAAGGCGTCGCTCTATTGCTGGTGCTATGGGCCTTGGCATTGCTCAGCCTGCTGCTCGGTGGACTGGCCGGCTGGGTGCAGCTGGAAACCCGCCAGTCAATGTGGCAACGCCAGCACACTCAGGCGCTGTTGGCGGCCGAAGCCGGGATGAATCAGGCAGTGCAGGCATTGCTCGACAAATCCCGACGTCCGCGCTGGATTGCCGATGGGCGCGGAATGCCGCTGCGTTTCGATACTGCGCAGATATTGGTCGCCGTGACCAGTGAGCGCGGCAAGCTGGACCTCAATGCCGCGATGGCTGACGACATCGTGCGCACCGCTCAGGCCTGTGGGGCCACGCGTGATCAGGCCGCACAGCTGGCCAAGGCCTTGCAGGCCCGGCGTGGCGGCAGTGAGCCACCGCTGCGGGTATTGGAAGAGCTGCGGCAACTGCCGGGCATGACGCAAACCATCTACGAGCGCCTGTTGCCTCAGATGACGCTATGGAGCGGGCTGGCGCGACCGGAACCGGCATTCGCCACGCCGCTGTTGAGGCGCGCCTTGAATATGCCGAATCAGGCTGCTGTTGATGCCGATCCAGGTGAGGTGGTCAGCATCGACAGTCAGGCACAACTGCCGGGTGGTTTCAGCGCCCGGTTACAAACCACCGTGTTATTGAACCCATCGGAGGGTAACGCTCAACCTTATCGGGTGCTGCGTTGGCAAGAATGAGTCTTTTATCTTCAGTGCGAATGGCACCGCTCAGCGCCCGTATCGATAGGTTTGCCCGACGTTGGCGCGGCAGTCCCGGGCAACGTCTCTGGCAGCTTTGGCTCGACGAACTGCGCGGCTGTCTGCCCGCGCGGGTGCGCCAATGGCTGGTGAGCGAAACGCCGATACACTGGCACCAATGGCCCCTTGCTGCGCCGCTGCCCGACATGCCGGTCGGCGCCCGGCAGGTGCTGCTGTTGCCGTCTGCAGCCGTAATGCTGCAGCGCCTTCAATTGCCGCTGGCCGCTGCCCGCAACCTGGCGTCGGTGGTGGGTTACGAGCTGGACAGGTTCACCCCGTTCCCTCGTGACCAATTGTACTTCGTGGCCCGTCAGGACGGCCGTACGGCCGGTTTCATCCAAGTCACGCTGGTGGCCATCGCCCGTGAACGTCTGGACCGAATACTCAGCGAGTGCCGGGTTCTTGGTCTGAGCCCCGACGCAGTGGACGTGCGTGCCGTCGACGGCACGCCCCTGGGGCTTGATCTGCTCCCCGAATCCTTGCGTCCGGCCCAGGCCCGCACGGGCCGCGGCTGGCAACGCAAGCTGGTCTGGCTTTGTGGCGGGCTGCTGATCGCTCTGATGCTTCTGTGGCTGCAGGACCGCCAGCAATTGCTGGAGCAGATGCAAGCCACCGTTCAGGCGCAGAAAGGCCAGGTCGAGCAGGTGCAACAGCTGCGCCAGGCCCTCACCAACACCCGCGGCGCTGCCGACTATCTGGCTCAACGCAAGGCTGCCCGGCCGACCATGGCGGCGCTGCTCAGCGAGTTGAGCGCGTGCCTGCCCAAGGACACCTGGGTCGATCAGCTGGAAATCGATGATAGTGCCGACGTGGCGTTCTCCGGACAGAGCGCCAAGGCCAGTGCCTTGATCGCCCGTCTTAAAGAGTGCCGCAGTCTGGAAAACCCGCAGTTCCAGGGCGTCATTCAGCCCGATGCCGACACGGGTAAGGACCACTTTTCCCTGCGTGCCCATTTGCATCAGGAGGCCGCCAATGCGCAGACCACTGACACCCCGTGAGCGTCGCGGTGCCGCTCTTATTGTGCTGGCGCTGATGCTCTGCGCCGCGTATTGGCTGCTGATCGACAGTTGGTTCGGCGGCCCTCTGCGCGCTATCAACCAGCAGGCGAGCGAGCTGCGCGGTCAACAGCAACGCTATGCCGGACTGTTGCAGCAGGGCGATACCCTGCGCAAACAATTGGAGCAGGCCCGGCAGGATCCGGCCAGCAGTACCAGTCTGTTGCCGGGACAAGACCCGAGCGCGGTTGCGGCTGACCTGATGCAACAGGTCGCCGACCTGATCGCCAGCCACGCCGACACAGGCGCTGGTTGTGCCTTGACGCAGCGCATGCCGATCACGCCGGAACAGGAGGGCGATGAGCCTTATCGTCAGGTCAAGGTCAGCCTCACGCTAGAGTGTGGCATCGAACCCTTGATGGCGATTTTGCACGAGCTGGAGTATCAGCGGCCGTTCCTGTTCGTCGATGAGATGAGCCTGCGTCGCGACGCCAGCGCGCCTCCTGAAGGTGGCGCCGGCAAGCTGGTAGTGCATCTGCTGGTACGCGGCTACCTGCAACCGGCCGCCATTGCCCAGGCCGCGCCATGATGGCCTCTTTGAAGGCGGCGGAGCGCGGCCTGATCGGCATCGCCATATTGTTGCTGTTACTCATTGTCGCAGTGCTCAGCGGTGTCGCTCACTCGCCCGATTGGCTGCCTGCTGCTACCCCACGTCAGGGTGCCGCCAACCGTCAGGCACCCGTCGTGCCCGTCGCCGAATTGTCAAGCCTGGCGAATACCTGGCAAACGCCGCTGTTCAGCACGGATCGTCGTCCTGATATCGCGCTGCACAAGACGCAGCAGGCGTCGAGTCTCAAAGGCTTGAGCCTCAGCGGTGTGATCCTCACCCGCGACGTGCAGGTGGCCTTCATTCGTCAGCAGAACGGCCCTGGGTTGACTGTCCGTCAGGGCGAACGTTTGCCCAACGGCTGGACCCTGAAAACCCTGGCCCCGCTGCAAGCCGTTTTTACGCTGGATGGCCGCAGCGAAACCTTGAGCCTGCCGGTGCTGAAGCTGCCACCGCCCTCGACCGAACCCCCGATTTCTCTTCCCCGTGAGTCCGCACCATGAAGGTTCCTTCAGACATTGCTACGTTACGCACACCCCTGCTTTGCCTGGCCGTCGCCGTCGCCCTCGGCGGCTGTGCGTCCTCGCCCGATAGCCTCGATCCAGACAGCGGGATGCTGCGTGAAGCATTACAAGGAACCGGTTCGCAACGTCCTGTGGTAGACCCGCGCAGCGAGCAGGCCCCGGTCGAGGTGCAACCCAATCAGGCTGCCACGGCGCCGACCCGCCAGGTGATCAAAGGCAATCAGCGCTTCGTGCGCGGGGCATCGCCGCAGGCGCCCGGCGCTGAGGCCGCAGTCGGCGATATTGTCTTCAACTTCACCAATCAGCCAATCCAGGCGGTGGTCAACAGCATCATGGGTGACCTGCTGCACGAGAGTTACACCATCGCCGAGGGGGTCAAGGGCGATGTCAGTTTCTCCACCTCCAAACCGGTGGACAAGAAGCAGGCGCTGTCGATTCTTGAAACCCTGCTGTCGTGGACCGACAACGCAATGATCCGTCAGGGCAACCGCTACATGATCCTGCCCGCCAGCCAGGCCATTGCTGGCAAGCTGGTGCCGGAAATGGCCGTGTCGCAGCCCTCTGCCGGGTTGTCGGCGCGGTTGTTTCCCTTGCGCTACATCTCGGCCACCGAGATGCAGAAGCTGCTCAAACCGTTTGCCCGGGAAAATGCCTTCCTGCTGGTCGATCCGGCGCGCAATGTATTGAGCCTTGCAGGTACCCCGCAAGAGCTTGCCAACTATCAACAAACCATCGACACCTTCGATGTCGACTGGCTCAAAGGCATGTCCGTTGGCGTGTTCGGCTTGCAGCGCGCTTCGGTGGGTGAGCTGATGCCCGAACTGCAAAAAATGTTCGGCCCCAAGAGCGGCATGCCATTGGCGGGCATGGTGCGTTTTCTGCCGATTGAGCGAACCAACTCGGTGGTGGCGATCTCTTCGCAGCCGCAATATCTGACCGAGGTCGGCGACTGGATTCATACCATCGACGAGGGCGGCGGCAATGAGCCGCAAATGTACGTCTATGACGTGCGTAACATGAAAGCCACGGACCTGGCCAAGTACCTGCGGCAGATCTACGGTAACGGCGCGATCAAGGAGGATGCGGCAGCCAAGGTCGCACCGGGCCTGCGTACGCGCTCGATGTCATCACTGACCAATGGCAGCGGCGTCGGCGGCATGGGCGGTGGTGCCGGTACTGGCGGAGTGAGCAGCGGCGTCGGTTTGAATGCAGGAATGAATCAGCAGGACAGCGCCACGGACAGTGAAGCGACTGACGACTCCGATGAAAGCGCTGACAGTGAAAACAGCGACAGCGCCGACAGTGAATCGCCCCAGGACGCGGACGATGCTGGCAATAAGAGTCTGGATGCGAGCACCCGAATCACCGCCCAAAAGAGCAGCAATCAGTTGCTGGTACGCACGCGACCGGCCCAGTGGAAAGAAATCGAGTCGGCCATCAAGCGCCTGGACAACCCGCCCTTGCAGGTGCAGATCGAGACACGCATTCTCGAAGTGAAGCTGACCGGTGAACTCGACCAGGGCGTGCAGTGGTATCTCGGTCGTCTCGCTGGCAACTCCACCAGTACCACCGTGGCTAACGCGTCCGGCAGCCAGGGCGCACTGGGCGCAGGCGGGGCAGGGCTGGGGGCCAGCGATTCGCTGTTCTACTCGTTTGTCAGCACTAACCTGCAAGTAGCGATTCATGCGTTGGAAACCAATGGCCGTACCCAGGTGCTTTCCGCACCGTCGCTGGTGGTGATGAACAACCAGAACGCGCAGATTCAGGTCGGTGACAACATTCCGATCAGCCAGACCACGGTCAATACCAGCAATTCGGACACTACCCTGAGCAGCGTCGAATACTTGCAGACCGGTGTCATCCTTAATGTTGTGCCGCGCATCAATCCCGGCGGACTGGTGTACATGGATATCCAGCAACAGGTCAGTGATGCCGACGACAGCAGTGGGACCACGGTCAACGGCAATCCACGTATCTCCACCCGTTCGGTGTCCACCCAGGTTGCGGCGCAGAGCGGCCAGACCGTACTGCTGGGAGGTCTGATCAAACAGGACAACGCCCAAAGCAGCAGCAGCGTGCCTTACCTGGGCCGCATTCCCGGCCTGCGCTGGCTGTTCGGCAACACCAGCAAGTCCAGGGACCGCACAGAATTACTGGTACTGATCACTCCGCGAGTCATCAACAGCAGCAGCCAGGCACGTCAGGTGACGGACGATTATCGCCAGCAGATGCAATTGCTACAGCCCCAGGCGACGGTGCAGGCCATGCCGACCCAATGATTGCCCCATTGGGCTTGTTTGTACTTTGAATTGTCCAGCGCGGTCATCGTCCACGGACTGCGCACGCCGTTGAAAACCGGTGGATGACCTGCATCTGTTGTACTTCTGATCCGAACGGATTTCAAAGCTTGAATCGGCCGACCATTTGATTGAGCTCGACGGCCAGGCGTGAGAGCTCATGGCTGGCAGAGTTGGTCTGGTCAGCCCCTTGCGAAGATTGCAGCGACAGATCCCGGATGTTAACCAGATTACGATCAACTTCCCGTGATACTTGCGCTTGCTCTTCAGCTGCGCTGGCGATGACCAGGTTTCGATCGGATATCAGATTAACGCTCTGAGTGATCTCCTCCAGCGCATCACCGGCACTTCTGGCTGCATCCAATGTGGCCTGGGCGCGGACACTGCTGTTTTGCATGGACGCCACGGCCTGACTGCTGCCTTGCTGAATGCCAGTTACCATCACTTCAATCTCTTGGGTTGATTGCTGAGTGCGGTGGGCGAGGGCGCGGACTTCATCGGCAACCACGGCGAAACCTCGTCCGGCTTCCCCCGCTCGTGCAGCTTCAATAGCCGCGTTCAGGGCCAGCAGGTTGGTTTGCTCGGCAATTGCACGAATCACATCCAGCACCTTGCCGATATCACGGGTTTGTTCTGCCAGGCGCCGAATCTGCTCAGCAGTGGTCCCAACGTCTTCATTCATCCGCTCAATTGCAGTGACTGTTTCCTGCACGCGCTGGCGGCCATGCATGGCTGAGGTGCTGGATTGTTGTGAGGCGGTCGACGTGCTGACGGCATTGCTGGCCACTTCCTCGACTGCGGCGGTCATCTCGTTAACGGCGGTGGCCGCTTGCTCGATTTCATTATTTTGTTGCTGAAGTGACCGTGACCCTTCCTCGGTCACAGCGTTGAGTTCTTCCGCGGCAGAAGCAACCTGGGTCGCAGACCCGGAGATTTGCTGCAGCGTATCGCGCAGATTGAGTTGCATCTTCTGCAAGGCTTTTTGCAAGCGCGATACTTCATCACGGCCTTGTGGTTCAACGGTCTGGGTCAGGTCACCACTGGCTACAGTTTCCGCAGCCTGCACTGCTTCATCCAGAGGACGAACAATGCTGCGCGTAAGAATCACTGCGAGCAGGAATGTCATGATCGCGGTGAGTACCAGCACCGCGATGATGATATTGCGCGCGGATACGTATTCACTGGAGGAGTCTGAAACAGCGGTATCGGAGTCCTTGCGATTGACTTCCAGAAGCCATTGAAGCAACGGGGCCATTTGATCGGAGTAACGCTTGAGGTCGCCATTGATCAGGCCAAGAAGCTCTGTATCCCGTTTCGCGAGCGATGCCTGGCGCAGCTTGTCCTGGGCAACGACGTAATTGGCGAGCGCCTCTTTGAACTGGCGAAACTTTTCAGCTTCTTCCGCACTGCCGACCAGGGGCGCATATTCCTCTACGCTCGCATTGACTTTTTTAGTCAGTACCTCAAGGCGTGCTTCGCCCTTTTCTATATCCGCCTGCGTGCGACCCACGGTGATGACATACGAGACGGTACGCAACCGCGTCGTCGTGTCCGCCAACTCTCCAAGTATGCGCGTTGATACCAGGCTGTCCTCGGCAATGTTCATGGTCGCGCTATGAAGCCCTTCCATTTTCTTGAGGCTCATGAGCCCCAGGAACAGTACGAGTAGCGCCATGATGCCGAAGCAGACGGACGCTCGGAGGGCTATACCAAGGTTACGTAATTTCATCAGCGCTGATCTCGACGGTAGATATTAAGATGTTATCGGCGGCGTGCCGATTAATATGAGAGTTGAATGAATCTATTCAGCGATGCGTCGACTGGCCGCGCGTCATCTCCAGCAGCGGCTGGCTAAACGTGTGCCTTTAGTTTGGAAAGCGCAGGTCGCGAACAGGCCCGCAACAGGTCGGGTGCGCGCCGACTTGGTAGTATTCTTATGTTGAGTGGCGACAAGGAGTTTCCTAAGTAAGTCAGCAATCAACTGATAGGCTCCGGTGTTGTAACGGGAGGCGCCCCATGTTCCATGAACGGCGAACAGTGCTACTTTCCAGGATCACCCCTTGTGGCCAAAATGACTGCGGGCGATCGGTGTATCCACGCTCCTGAACCCGAGAGGCTTACATGACGCTGTTCTCGCCGTTTTCCGGTGCCAAGATCGCCTTGCTTCACGATGATCATGTGCTGATCTATCAGCGTGATGACAAGCCTGGTATTCCATGGCCAGGACTGTGGGACCTGCCTGGGGGAGGGCGTGAGGATGACGAAACACCTCTGGCCTGTGCCGTGCGTGAAAGCCAGGAAGAGTTCGGCATAACGCCGCAAGCCGACTGGATCGTCTGGGAAAAAGTGTATCCGGGGCAGGCGAGCAATGGCCTCGATACCTGGTTCCTTGTCGCCGAAGTGCCCGCCGGGATCTTTGAGCAAGTGGTGTTCGGCGATGAGGGTCAACGCTGGGAAATATCCACTGTCACCGCATTCCTGGCGCGCGAGGATGCCATCGGACATCTGCAGAGACGTCTGCAGGAGTATCTGGATCATACAAAACATCAACCCCTGCAGCGGCGCTGAGTCGCAAGCCATCGTTCATATGCCTGTGCGCGTTGTGCACAGGTTGCCCGGATTGTCATCGCTTAAAGAGGTCCTCAAGGGGCGTTAATGCTTGCGGGCGCGCTATTCAAGTCAGGCTAGCGATGACACGCTGCTCTTAAACTCATTTCGCACCGCTTGTGTCTCTTTTGAGGTTAATGTCCGGAATCCTTGCAAATTCGTCATTGTCAGGCTGCCAAGACCTCAATAACATCCACTACAACAACTAGACGACTGGTCTATTCGGTGGTGAGTGTTATGGAAAAAGTCAAAAGCGGATTTGCCAGGCAGCACATCCTTGATACGGCGCAAAAGATTATCGGTGACAAAGGTTTTTCCGCTGTGGGATTGAACGAGCTGCTGAAAGCGGCGGACGTGCCGAAGGGCTCGTTCTATCACTACTTCAGCTCGAAAGAGGCGTTTGGCGAGGCGCTGCTGGAGAATTACTTCCGCAGTTATCTGACTGAGATGCAGAAGATATTCAACGGCGATGCGTTGGAAAGTCGCAACTTGTTCAGGTATCTGGATCGTTGGGTGGATAACCAGACCGCGCCCGTCGATGCCACCAAATGCCTGGCGGTAAAGCTTGGCGCTGAAGTTGCCGATCTGTCGGAGCCCATGCGGCAAAAGCTGCTTCAGGGCACCGCACAAATCATTCAATGCTTGAACGCAGCACTGGCACGAGGGCAGAAACAGGGGTCGATGAAGCTGAATGAGACACCTGAACAACTGTCAGCGCAATTGTATGCGTTGTGGCTGGGAGCCAGTGTCATGGCGAAGATTACCCATACAAGCGAGCCATTTGAGCAAGCCTTATTGATGACTCGGCGTGCGGTGGGGAACGAGGAAAAGTTGCAATGACATACGTAATGATCGAGCTACGAAGTGCCTGCAAACCTTGAGTGAAGCAGCGCTGACGATTCACCTTTTAGCTTAATTAAATCGCTCGCTGGATCAGCAGTCAGACAGCGTTTTTGTCTGATCGAAGGATCTCTGCGCGCAAAAATTGTGTAATACCAGGAGTATCAAATCATGGCCGCAGTGATTGACAGTACAACTTCAAACCGTCTCTTCGATGGTCCTTACTTTCTCAGCATCGCCGGTAAACTGGTGCAGACCCAGGCGTCGTTTGATGTCATGAATCCTGCCACTGGCCAGGTCCTCGCCAAGGCCCCGGCAGGCAGCGCGGAACAACTGGATGAGGCTGTCGCCGCGGCCAAGTCTGCTTTTAAAACGTGGTCCAAGCTCAGCTACGACGAGCGTGAGCAGTATCTGCTGGCTTACGCCGATGCGCTGCAGACCCATCGCGACGAACTTGCTTTGCTGCTGACCCTTGAGCAAGGCAAGCCCCTGAAAACCATGGCCGAGCCCGAAGTCGATCAGTCGATTTCATGGATCCGGCAGATCGCCGCACGACGTATTCCTGTGGAAATAGTCGAGGAAAACGACAGCCATATCGTTGAGCTGCACCACACGCCACTGGGTGTGGTGGGTGCGATCACGCCCTGGAATTTCCCAGTGCTGTTGGCCCTGTGGAAAGTCGCACCGGCGCTGATGACCGGCAACACCATGGTCATCAAGCCTTCGCCTTTCACACCCCTGACTACTTTGCGTTTCGGCCAGATCGCGCAGTCGGTATTTCCTGCAGGCGTACTGTCGGTGGTGTCTGGCGGCAATGAGTTGGGGCCGCAAATGACGGCTCATCCGGACATCGCCAAGATCAGCTTCACGGGTTCCACGGAAACCGGCAAACATGTGATTCGCTCCGCTGCCGGCACGGTCAAGCGCCTGACCCTGGAAATGGGTGGCAACGACGCGGCCATTGTCCTGCCGGATGCCGACTGGAAATCGATCATCCCGCAGTTGTTCTGGGGCGCGATTGGCAATTCGGGTCAATGGTGTGTGGGTATCAAGCGCCTGTACATCCATCGCTCGTTCCATCAGCCGTTCGTCTCGGCATTCGTGGAATACGCCCGGCAGCAGAAGCTCGGTGATGGTCTTGATCCCGAGGTCACCGTGGGCCCTGTGCAAAACAAGATGCAGTTCGACAAGGTCCGCGAGTTTCTCGACGACATCAAGGCGAATGGCCAAAAAGTGGTGTTGGGCGGTGAGGTCGACGAAAGCCGCGCCGGTTACTTCATCCCTGTCACGGTCGTGGATAACCCGCCGGAAAACGCCCGGATCGTCCAGCAAGAGCAATTCGGGCCGATCGTTCCGATCATTGTGTACGACGAGGTCGACGACGTGGTGGACCGTGCCAATGACAGCCCGTTCGGTTTGGGCGGCTCCGTCTGGGGGCGCGATACCAAGGCGGCCGTGGCAGTCGCCAATCGCCTTGAAACCGGCATGGTCTGGGTCAACGAAATGCATACCCAGGGCGTCGACATCCCGTTTGGCGGTCACAAGCAATCCGGCGTCGGAACTGAGGGTGGGCATGAAGGCCGCTTGTTGTTCACCAACCCGAAAACCGTACTGATCAAGAAGTAAGTCAGGCGCGGCCCCTTGGTTTTCAGGAGCAGGGGCCCCGCATGCCTTGCAACCGATACACGACGTCTTTGCCGAAACAATCGAATGCCTCGGCCGCTTGCCACGGCCGTGGCCTTTCTACTGAATTATCCGGAGTTAAACCCATGCAACATGAATCCCTGTTCACACCCGTACAACTGGGCGGTCGCACGCTGAAAAATCGCATCGTATTTCCGCCATTGACCCGGCAAAGGAGTGCGCAACCCGGTGATACCGCTTCGGACTTGATGGCCGAGTATTATCGTCAGCGCGCTTCGGCCGGATTCATGGTCAGTGAAGGTACACAGATCGAACCACGGGGCCAGGGATACGCCTGGACGCCGGGTATTTACACCCCCGCGCAGGTTGACGGCTGGCGCAAAGTCACCGATGCCGTACATGCCGATGGCGGGGTGATTTTCGCCCAGCTCTGGCACGTTGGCCGTGTCTCCCATCACGCCTTGCAGCCTGACGGCAGCGCGCCGATTGCGCCTTCCGCAATCCAGGCGACCAGTGCCAAGGCTTTCATCGAGACCGGCACAGGCACCGGCGAACTGGTGCTGCCATCGATGCCCCGGGCGCTAAGCATTGCTGAAATCAAGGAGCTGGTCGGGCTTTACGCAACAGCGGCGAGTAATGCCATCGCTGCCGGGTTTGATGGTGTCGAGATTCACGCGGCCAATGGCTACCTGGTCAATCAGTTCATCTCCGAACATTCAAATCAGCGCGATGACCAATACGGCGGCTCGCTGGAAAACCGTTTGCGCTTTCTGCGCGAGATCGTCCAAGCGGTTGCCAAGACCATTGGTCCTGACCGCCTGGGTGTACGTTTCACGCCACTGTTCACCACCACCGATCAAGATCGGGTGTATATCGGTATGGTCGAGAAGGACCCGGATCAGACCTACATCGAGGCGATCAAGGTGCTGGAAGAGGCCGGCGTCGCCTACGTGTCCATCGCCGAGGCCGACTGGGACAACGCGCCCGATCTGCCGGAGCAATTCCGCCGTAATGTGCGCGCTGCCTTCAGCGGCCGGATCATCTACGCCGGCCGTTATACGGCAGAGCGGGGCGCGCGTCTGGTCGAGGCAGGGCTGGCTGATCTGATCGCCTTTGGTCGTCCTTTCATCGCCAACCCGGACCTGCCTGCGCGGATCAGCAATGGCTGGCCGCTCAATCCGATCAATCCCGCCACACTCTATGGCGGCACTGCTGAGGGCTTCATCGATTACCCAACGTACGCAGCCTGATCGCTGACCTTCCTGCCGGGCAAACGTCAGCGAGCCCGGCGGACATTTGCGGGCATAATCGACGCATGGTCTCATCGGCGACGATGGGAGTCGGTCAGTGAAACTTCGAACAGGGGACATTTATGGCAACGAGACCGTCAGTAGAGCAGCGGCGAGAGTTCGGCAAATTTCTCTCCAGCCGCCGCGCCCGTCTTGATCCAAAGGATTTCGGCCTGCCTGAGGGCAACCGACGCACGCCAGGCTTGCGTCGCGAGGAAGTGGCGGTGCTGGCCGGGGTCAGCGTCAGCTGGTACACCTGGCTCGAACAGGGGCGCGACATCCAACCCTCTCCCGATGCACTGCAACGCATCTCCAAAGTTCTTAAACTCGACCGTGTGGAATCAACGCATCTGTATGCGTTGTCTGCGCTTGAGGCACCGAGCGCCGTGACCGGTGGCGCCGTCACCGCAGGGCTGGAAATGCTGGTGCGGGCCATCAACCCCATTCCTGCCTATGTGCGTAACACTCGCCTCGACATCCTGGCCTGGAATGACGCTATCGCGGATCTGTTCGTCGATTACGGTTCGTTGAAGCCTCACGAGCGCAATACGTTGCGCCTGCTGTTTCTCTACGTGCCTTATCGAACAGTGATCCTGGATTGGGAGCAGATGGCGCGCGGCATGATCAGCGCGTTTCGTGCTTCTCGTGCACTGGCGCAGGACAAGGCGCCCTTCGACAGTCTGGTAGAAGAACTGTCAGCGCTGAGTCCCGAGTTTCGCGAGTGGTGGCAAGACACGGAAGTCAAAGGCTTTGAAGAGGGGCGCAAGCGCATGTTGCATCCCATCAGCGGTTACGTCGATTTCACCTATGTAGCGCTGACACCCGAGGGGCGGCCGGACCTGTCCCTGGTCACCTACATCCCTCGACACACTGCCTATGACCCACAGTCATAGGATAACAAGACGCCTTACTGGCCTGCCCGGGCTTACCTAAAGTGACGGTCATCGCAGCGCAAAACGCTGCAACAACCGTCAACGAGGTAATACCGATGTCCAGCCTGAACACAAACCCGAGCACCCCTGCAGTCGCGACTTCACGCAACCCCGCCACCGGTGAGCTGATCGCCACCTACCCGTACCAGACCCAGAGTGAAGTTGAATGCCTGCTGGATATGAACGCCGCCGCGTTTCGTCTATGGCGTGGCACACCGATGCGTGAACGGGTGACGGCCTATCGTCGCCTGGCGACCATCTTGCGTGAGCGTTCGCAGCTTTTTGCCGGGCTGATCACCGCTGAAATGGGCAAGACGCTGATTGCCGCACGCGCTGAAGTAGAAAAATGCGCCGCCACCCTCGAATGGATTGCCGAGAACGGTCCGGCGATCCTCGCTGACGAACCGGTCAATGTGGAAGGTGAGGATCAGGTCCACGTGTCCTTCCTGCCCGTCGGCACCATTCTGGCGGTCATGCCCTGGAACTTCCCGCTGTGGCAGGTGATTCGCGCATCCGGCCCGATCATGCTGTCCGGCAACGGCTTCATGCTCAAGCACGCGCCGAATGTCATGGGCTCGGCCTATGCGTTGCAAGACGCCTATGAGGCCGCCGGCTTTCCAAAAGGGCTGTTCGTCAATCTGGTCGCCGACAACGACACCGTCGCCCGCACCATCGAAGATCCACGCATCGCGGCAGTGACCCTGACCGGCAGCATGCGTGCAGGTTCTGCGGTGGCGGCTACCGCAGGCAGAGCGCTGAAGAAGAGCCTGCTGGAACTGGGCGGCGCCGACGCCTTTATCGTACTGGCCGACGCCAATATCGACCTGGCGGTCAAGGCTGCTGTTGAAGCGCGGTTTCAGAACTCCGGTCAGGTCTGCCTGGCGGCCAAGCGTTTCATCATTGAGCAACCGATTGCCGAGGAGTTCACCCGCAAGTTTGTCGCGGCGGTCAAACAACTGAAGGTCGGTAACCCGCTGGACAGCGCCAACAACCTTGGCCCCATGGCGCGCGGTGATTTGCGCGATGAATTGCATGGTCAGGTGCAGCGGACCCTTGCCGCAGGCGCGAAATTGCTGCTCGGCGGCAACAAAATCGACGGCCCGGGCAGTTTCTACGAGCCGACTGTACTGGCTGATGTCGCCCCAGGCATGGCCGCATTTGACGAGGAAACGTTCGGGCCAGTGGCAGCCATCACCGTCGCCGACAGTGCCGAACATGCCATCGTCCTGGCCAACACCAGTGACTATGGTCTGGGCGGCAGCCTGTGGACGCAGGATATCGAACGCGCGCAACGCATCGCCCGTCGTCTGGAAACCGGCGGAGTATTTATCAACGGTTTCCCTGCCACCAATGCCCGTATTCCGGTGGGCGGCGTGAAGAAGAGTGGCTACGGCCGTGAGCTGTCGCATTTCGGGCTGCGTGAATTCACCAATGCGCAGGCTGTCTGGGCCAAAAGCATTGACTGAGACGCCGCGAAAACACTTCCTGAATTGCCGAGAGAAAAAAATCATGAACGATCGATTCGCAAGCCCTGTTCTGCAACCTGTCACCCTGGGTGGGCTGCTATTGAAGAACCGCATTGTCATGGCGCCGATGACGCGTAGCCGTGCCGACGATGCCGGCGTTCAACCCGACTACGCCGCCGCGTATTACGCGCAACGTGCCAGTGCAGGACTGATCGTCACCGAAGCCACCAACATCTCCGCCCAGGCACGCGGCTATACCCGTACGCCAGGGATCTGGACCGAGGCGCAGATCACCGCGTGGAAGCGGGTAACCGATGCCGTGCACCGTGAAGACGGCAAAATTTTTCTGCAGCTCTGGCATACCGGGCGCATGTCTCACCCCGACATGCACGACGGGGCACTGCCTGTCGCACCGTCAGCGATCAAGCCGGCAGGTCAGATCCGTGTGCACGAAGGTATGAAAGATTTTGTCACCCCCCGCGCGCTGGAAACCGACGAGATTGCAGCGATAGTCGAGGATTATCGACGTGCTGCCGAGAACGCCAAAATCGCCGGGTTCGATGGCGTGGAGGTGCATTCGGCCAATAACTACCTGCTGGAGCAGTTCGTTCGTGACAGCACCAATATCAGGACGGACCAGTATGGCGGCACCCTGGAAAGTCGCTTGCGATTCCCCCTTGAGGTGGTCAGGGCTGTTGTCGATGTCTGGGGCGCCGAGCGGGTTGGCATTCGAATTTCACCGGTGACCACCACACCCGGTGAAACGCCGCTCGACAGCAATACCATGCAAACCTTCGGTGCCTATGTGGATGCGCTGTCGCAGCTGGGGCTGCTGTATATCCATGAGATCCAGGGCGTCACCCAGCAAAACCGTGATGAGGTCGATGGCATCAGTTTCGCTGCATTGCGCCAGCGTTTCAGCGGCGCCTATATCGCCAACAACCAGTTAACACTGGACCTGGCCGAGCAGACGCTCGCAGCGGGCGAGGCTGACTTGTTCAGCATCGGGCGACCTTTCATCGCCAACCCGGACCTGATTTATCGCATGGCCAGCGGAGCACCGCTGGCTGAAGCGCCGAAAGCGTATTGGTATGGTGGCGACGGAACGGGTTATTCAGACTGGCCGACCATGGACTGACTGACCTGCTGACCATCCAGACGGTAAGTGCAATCAACGGCGATAGCAGGCTGTCTCCAAGGAGGAGGGGAGCGCCTATGGCGCTCACCCTGAGGGAATCAGCGGCCAGCGTTCAGGCCGCCGTCGACGTGCAGGATTTCGCCGGTCGAGAAGGCGGCATTTTCAAGATAGAGAACGGCGCGCACGATGTCTTCGATTTCACCGAGCTTGTTCATGGGGTGAAAGGCTGCCAACTGCTCAACAATTTCCGGTTTGTGCTTTGGCGTACGACGGACGCCGGGCGCGACGGCGTTCACACGGATGCCGCGAGTGGCGAACTCTGCCGTAGAGGCGGTGATCTGGACGACATGGCCGTTGCCCCCGGCCCGAAAAAACATTATCGAGGTTCGACACAAGGAAGCCGCACATGCCTAAATCAATGCTGCATCTCATGTCTGGCAAAATCGCATCCGGAAAATCAACGCTGGCAAGATCTCTGGCGGCCGAGTCGTTGGCGATTTTGCTGAGTGAAGATCATTGGCTCTCCCGGCTTTATGCTGATCAAATCAAGTCAGTGGGCGATTACGTGAGACTTGCGCGCCAGATCAGGGGAGTCGTGGGCCCGCTGGTCACCGATGTGCTGAACGCAGGCGTGAGTGTGGTCCTGGATTTCCCTGCCAATACGCCTGAGGACCGCCAATGGTTACGCGGCCTGGCAGACGCAGCCGGGATCTCTCATTGTGTCCACTTTATCGAGGTGGACGATGATACCTGCCGAGGTCGTTTGCATCTTCGCAACGGCCGCGGCGAGCATGAGTTTGCAGCGACCGACGCTGAGTTCGATCTGATCACAAGCTACTTCAGAGCTCCGCAGGAGCAGGAGGGGCTGCGGATTAAAGTTCACCGCCTCTGAAGGCGGTCCACCTCGCGCCGTGCCTTGAGTGATCGAGCTGTAAACTGGATAGGCGTATTGGACCGCTTTAGAGCCGGTACGCCCAGCTGATGCGACTCAGTTTTCGACCGAGCGACCGCTCCCAAAAAAAATGCACCCTATCAGGCGCGCGAACAAGTGGAGCGTATCTGCGAGATCCGGATTCTCGAAAGGAACAGGCTTGGAGTCGAGTGCACATAATGCTCCATACAGCGTTCCATCGGGCAGCAGGATCGGCACACCCGCATAGCTCTCTAAACCATATTGTCTCACCACCGGGCGAATCCGGTGTCTAGGACTTTCACGTATATCCGGGAGCAGAAGTGCTTGTGGGTCAGTGATAAAGTCACTGCACAGCGTGATTTCGATAGGTAGTGTATCCCCGGCTCTAATTCCCAATTCCCCGATATCGTGCACGGAGCAGACGACCCAGTCAGTGTTGTCGTATTTCGCAATCGCTGCGAAACGCATCCGTGTCATTCGCGTGATGATGCTCAAAATACTGGTTGTCGCTTCGATTTCAGCGATCGCGGCGCGTTCCTGGGGAGTAAGTGACGGTCGGGCGCCGTGTTGGTTGTTCTGCATGATCTTTTTCCGAAATACGCATAGTGGCTATTGGCTGCTTTTCCAAGCTTACAGCCGAATCCTGGTCACAGCTCTCAAATTGCTTACGAGTCGGACGAAGGGCTGGTATCCGTCAAGCGGTATTGCCTGATCCATTGCTCCGACGACGTGCAGACCCGTGGATGGAAGCTCGAGTTGCCTGGGATGGAATTTGGTCTGTCCAAAATCAATTTAATTAAATTGGTCTTGCCGCTTTTTTGGGGCTAAGGTAGTTTGTGCATAGTGATTCTCCAAGCGGGGCTTGCCCCTCGATAAAAATAAACGAGAGCGCCATTTTGAACGTCTCATATGCTCAGCCCAGTGGGCCTGTCGTTGAACCGACCCTGCCTCTCCCTTGTTTGCGTCTGGAAGGCATCGTTAAACGCTTCCCAGGCGTTCTGGCGCTCAATGGGGTATCGCTCGACTTGCATGGCGCAGAGGTGCATGCCATCTGCGGCGAGAACGGTGCCGGAAAATCTACGCTGATGAAAGTGATCAGCGGTCAGCTTGCACCGGACGAAGGCCGTATCACTTATCTGGGCGAAGAGCGGACGTTCAAATCCGTATGTGATGCGCAGCGGATGGGTATCGCCATCATTCATCAGGAACTGAATCTGGTACCGCATCTGTCGGTGGCTGAAAACGTTTATCTGGCCAGGGAACCGGTCAGATTCGGGCTTATCAATCGTTCAAAGATGTTGGCGGATACTCAAAAATGCCTGAACCGGTTAGGGGTCGATATTAATCCTGGGACGCTGGTCAATACGTTATCTGTCGCTCAGCAACAGATGGTCGAGATAGCCAAAGCGCTTTCGCTTGACGCCAAGGTATTGATTCTCGATGAACCTACTTCGTCCCTGACCGAGACCGAAACCGTCCAGCTGTTTCGCGTTATCAAAGAACTGAAAGCGCAGGGCGTCGGCATGCTCTACATTTCCCACCGCCTCGACGAAATGCAGCATATCGTTGACCGCGTCACCGTCATGCGCGACGGTTGCTATGTATCTACACGCCGTTTTGATGAGACCTGCGTCGATAATATCGTTGCAGAGATGGTCGGTCGCTCGCTCAAAGACAAGTTCCCCCCGCGTACCAGCGTGCCGACAAAGGAAGTGCTGCTGGATGTCAAAGGCTTCAGTCGCAAGGGGGCATTCGAGTCGGTAGATTTTGAACTTCGCAAAGGCGAAATTCTGGGATTTGCCGGGCTGATGGGAGCCGGCAGGACCGAAATAGCACGCGCTATATTTGGTGCCGACCCGATCGATTCCGGCACCTTGCATCTGCGGGGTAACGCTGTTGCGATCAAAACGCCCCAGGATGCCATCCGCCATGGCGTTGCCTATCTTTCTGAAGATCGCAAGAGTGATGGTCTGGCACTCAAGATGTCGCTGACCAGCAATATAACCCTGGCCAATATGGACGCCGTGTGTAACGCCTTTGGCTTTATCAGATTCAAGGATGAAGAAGCCGCGGCACATAAATACATCAAGAGCCTCGGCATTCGAACACCTTCGACGCATCAGGTGACTCGTCTTTTATCGGGCGGCAATCAGCAAAAAGTGGTGATCGCAAAGTGGCTGTTTCGTGACTCGAACATTTTGTTTTTTGATGAGCCCACCCGAGGCATCGATGTGGGCGCCAAATATGCCATCTACGAATTAATGGACACGCTGGCAGCGCAGGGAATAGGGGTTGTTCTGATCAGTTCGGAGTTGCCTGAACTGCTCGGCATGAGTGACCGGATTCTGGTATTTCACGAGGGGCGCCTGACCGGCGAGCTAGAGGCCCGCAACACATCACAAGAAGAAATCATGCACTTCGCGTCAGGGCACTCAAAATGAACGATCTCAGCGTCAGCAAGACTTCAGAGAGTGGCACCGTCAGCCCCCTGAACAATGAGCGTCGCAAAGAACTCTTGCAAAAATTTGGCGCACTGGCGAGCCTGTTTGCGCTGATCATTGTCTTCGCCAGTACCAGCCAGGCGTTCTTGTCGATGGGTAACGGCATGAGTGTCGCTCTTCAAGTTACCTCGATTGCATTTCTAGGATTGGGTGCGACAGCGGTGATTATAACCGGCGGTATCGATCTCTCGGTCGGCTCGGTATTGGCGCTGGCGGGGGTGGCCGATGCATTGGCTATCAAAGCGGGCGCGTCAGTTCCCTTGGGAATTCTGGTGGGGCTCACCGTCGGTGGCTTGTGCGGTGCCATCAATGGTGTCTTCATTACTCGCTTGAAGCTGCCGCCCTTCATCGCCACGTTAGGCATGATGCTGGTGGCACGGGGCTTTGCATTGCGTCTTACCGATGCCCAGCCCGTGTCTGGCCTGGGGCAGAGTTTCGCGACGTTAGGTAATGGCACGCTCTTCAGGATTGAGCATCTCGGAGACGATGGCTTTCCCACTATCATTTTCCCGGGCATCCCTTACCCAGTCGTCATTATGTTCGCTCTTGCTGTCGGCCTTTGGCTGGTATTAAGCCGTACGCGGTTGGGGAGACATATCTATGCGGTCGGTTCCAACGCTGAAGCCGCCAGGTTGTCCGGCGTCAATGTCAATCGAGTCACCTTGTTCACCTACGTATTGTCGGGCGTACTCGCTGGCCTGACGGGTTGTGTGCTGATGTCCCGGTTGGTGACTGCGCAGCCAAACGAAGGCGTCATGTACGAACTTGATGCTATTGCCAGTGCGGTTATTGGCGGGACTTCATTGTCAGGGGGAATTGGCAGCGTTTCCGGCACCCTCATTGGCGCCTTCACTATCGGTATCCTGCGCAATGGCCTGAACATGCTGGGCGTATCAAGTTTTACTCAGCAAATCATTATAGGCATCGTAATTCTGCTCACCGTATGCATTGATCAACTGAGAAACCGCAAACGCTAACTCCATCGATATAAAAATAAAAAAGGATTATTCGCTATGAACATGCTGAATATGATCTCGCTCGCCGTCGCGCTTTCGTTCACGTCGACCGTCACGATGGCGGGCAATGGTGAAATTGCGGTTATTGTGAAAAGTGCCAACTCCAATTATTGGCAGAACGTACAAAAAGGTGCTCAGGCGGCGGCGAAGGCGTTGCCTGACGCCACAGTAACGTTCCAGGGACCCGCCTCCGAGTCGGCGGTAGCCGATGAAGTAAATATGGTGGTAAATGCGGTAAATCGGGGCGTTTCCGGAATCGTCCTGGCGGCCGCAGATCCCGATGCATTGGTGCCTGCCATAAAACAAGCCTGGGAAGCGCATATACCCGTCGTCCTTATCGATTCTGCCGTGTCGACTGACGGCGCCGCTTACTATCAATCTTTCCTGTCCACCGACAATACCAAAGCTGGCGAGTTGTGTGCACAACGCATGATCGAGAAAGTGGGCAAGACAGGCAAGATTGCAATCATGTCATACGTACCCGGAGCCGGCTCGGAAATAGGACGGGTCGGCGGGTTCACTCGTTATATTAAAGAGCATTCCAACCTGACGATTGTCGGCCCTTTCTACTCGCAATCGCAGATGGCGAATGCCCTGAATCAAACCACGGATGTGTTATCGGCCAACCCGGACCTCAAGGGCATATATGGAGCTAATGAGCCGACGGCCGTCGGTATGGCTCGCAGTATCGTTCAAGCTGGAAAGGCAGGGAAACTGGTTGCCATAGGATTTGATGGTAATGAGGATCTTCAGAACTTTGTGAAGGACGGTACCCTTGATTCCATTATCGTCCAAAGTTCTTACAGGATGGGACTCGACTCAGTCAGTGCGGTGGCCAAGGTCATTGCGCGCACTCCGGTGCCCAAGAACATCGACACGGGTGTACTGCTGATCGACAAATCGAACATAAACAGTGTCGAGGCCAAAAACGTCTTGTATTGACCTGGCCAGGTAAGCGCAAAGATGAATATTTATGAAAAGCGATCGCTGCCCAATGGTTCGCTTGAAATGGGCGTATTCGGACTAGGGTGTGCGCAAGTTGGCGGACTGTATCAAGCGGTGTCTTATCTTGAGTCAATGCAGACATTGCAGGCGGCATGGGATCGTGGGATTCGCTATTTCGATACAGCCCCCTTTTATGGTTACAGCCGTTCTGAGCGCCGGGTAGGTACAAGCCTGAGCGATCATGCGCGCGCGGATTTCGTCTTGAGTACAAAAGCCGGTCGGCTTCTCGTGCCTGACGACTCGGTCAGCCGCGGCGATGACGGCTGGGCTGATCCGCTGCCTTTCAGGCCGGTGTACGACTATGGATACGACGCCATCATGCGTTCCCATGAAGACAGCCTCCAGCGGTTGGGACTTTCCAGAATCGACATACTTTACGTGCACGATATCGGTCGTCTTACCCATGGTGAACGACACGATTTTCATTGGCAGCAGCTCACCAAGGGTGGCGGGTTCCGTGCCCTGGAAAGCCTGCGAAGGGATGGCACAGTCGCCGCTGTTGGCCTGGGTGTCAACGAGTGGGAAGTCGTAAAAGACAGCATGAACGAATGCCGACTCGACTGCACGATGCTGGCTGGTCGTTACACGCTCCTTGAGCAGCAGAGCTTGAGGCCATTGATGAACGAATGCCTGGCTCATGGCAATGCGATAGTGGTCGCAGGGGTCTTCAACTCCGGAATCCTGGCAGGCGGAACGCATTTTGATTATGGAGACGCACCAGCAGCGGTGATTGCCAAAGTCGAGGCGTTAAAGACAATCTGCCAAGAGTACGACGTGCCGCTTCCAGCGGCGGCACTTCAATTTCCCATGGCCCATCCTGCGGTGGTGTCCTGTGTGGTCGGAACACGCACGGCGCAACAGCTTGACCGCAGTATTCAATGGTTCGAGCAGGACATTCCCGACGCATTTTGGGCAGCACTCGTTGGCAAAGGGCTCATCGATGCGGACGCTCCGCTGCCCAAAGGTGGCGCATGAGTTTGCGTATCGATGCCCATCAGCACTATTGGCATCTCCATAGTGGGCATGGAGATTGGCCTCCGGTCGAGCTCAGCATCCTCTATCGGGATTTCACCCCGGCCGATTTAGACGAGACGCTTCGAGAATCCGGCATCGCCGGAACCATCGCTGTTCAGTCAAACCCCCACAGGGGAGATACCCGCCACCTGCTTGAATTGGCGGACAGGCACGCCAGTATCCTGGGAGTGGTGGGGTGGGTGGATCTGACGGCCGCCGATGCGGTACAGCAGATCACTGCCCTGGCTCGCAACCCTAAACTCCGGGGTGTACGGGCGATGCTACAGGACTTGCCAGCGCACAACTGGATAGAAAGTGATCAGATTCAACCGGCCATAGACGCGCTCGTTGCTCACGATCTCAGTCTCGACGCGTTGGTTTTGCCTGACCATCTGGCTGGACTCTTCACATTTGCCGAGCGCAACGCGGGTCTGAATATCGTCATCGATCACGCCGGTAAACCGGATATCGCCGGCCGCATGGTTGGCCCCTGGGTCGATGATCTTGGGCGTCTGGCGGCACTTCCCAACCTGTACTGCAAGCTGTCGGGTCTGTTAACGCAAGCCGCTCCGGGTGACGGTCGAGAGGCGCTGCAGTTTTACATGGACAGCGTTCTGAAAATGTTCGGCGTACAGCGCGTCATATGGGGCAGCGACTGGCCGGTGGTCAATCTCGCGTCCAGCTACCTGCAGTGGTTGCGTATCACGACTCAATACCTGCGAGAACACGAAGCCCCATCCGTACGTGATAGCGAGCCATTGATCATGGGCTTGAACGCCTGTCGTTTTTATCGGATCGACCACCATCTGCGCAGCGTTTCCCGAACCTGACCTTGCCCGCACCCCGACGATCACAGCCAAAACCTGCCGTTCTGGAGAATCATATGTTGACAGTTATTTGTGAAAAACCGGGTTCGCTGGCTGCTTTGCAAAGCAGTATCCCGGAACGCAGGGACGGTGAGACGTTGATCCGGATCAAGCGTGTCGGGGTTTGTGGTACAGACCTGCATATTTTTACCGGCAATCAACCTTATCTGGAGTATCCCCGGGTGATGGGGCACGAGTTCTCCGGAGTTGTTGAACAAAGCGGTGCTGAGAGTGGCCTGGCGCCTGGGGATGTGGTCTACGTCATGCCCTATATGTCTTGCGGCGACTGTGTTGCCTGTCGGCAGGGCAAGACTAACTGCTGCACCCGTATCCAGGTGCTTGGCGTGCATCGCGATGGCGCATTCACTGAGTACCTCAGCCTTCCCGATCAGTTCGTACACAAGGCTGACGGGATCACCCTTGATCAAGCTGCCATGATCGAATTTCTATCCATTGGTGCTCATGCCGTAAGGCGCGCTGATATTCAGCCGGGTCAACGCGCATTAGTGGTCGGTGCCGGACCCATTGGCATGGCAGCCGCCATTTTTGCAAAGCTCAAAGGTGCGACGATCAGCGTGCTGGATAGCCGTGCCGACCGGCTCGAATTCTGCCGCGATCAACTGCAAGTGGCAGCCACCGTGACAGTCGGGGCCGGGGATAAAGAACAGCTTGCGGCACTGACAGACGGCGAGTTTTTCGATGTGGTATTCGACGCTACGGGGAACGCCAAAGCGATGGAGCGGGGGTTTGAGTTTATCGCTCACGCAGGCAAATACGTGATGATCTCGGTGGTGAAAGACACCATTACGTTTGCTGATCCTGAGTTCCACAAGCGTGAGGCGACCTTGTTAGGCAGTCGTAACGCCACGGCAGAAGATTTCCGATATGTGCAGCAGTGTCTTCGCGACGGCTTGATTCCAGATGCCGCCCTCAATACTCACCGAATGACGTTGGCCAATGTGGTGAGTCAGTTCTCCACGTTGCTGGATCCTGCCCAGGGTGTGGTCAAAGCATTGATCGAATGCTAGAGGACACGCAATGGCCGCTGCTGCATGATCGCTGGGCGCAGAAACCCGATGCGCCTCCGAGTGTTTTTTCCTGCGAGCTGGTCTCGCGCAATGGCGATGTGCTGCGCGATGTAATCATCGCATTAATCATTGCGTCACTTGTAGGTTGGCTTACAGTGAGGCAGGGCGGATGGTTATTCGGGCATCAGTGCGAACCCTGCATTGGGTGTGGCGGTCGATTTGCTGAGGCGCCAGGGAGGCACTACGATCCTTTCTGAGACACCCGAAATATATGGCGCGGAGCACTTGCTGATTGCGCGTGCCGCAACTGCAGACATCGCCAGGCTTTTGATGAACCGCGTGCATTGCTGGGAAAAATACGTGTCGCACAATGGCGGGGACATGAATAACAATCCTTCGCCCGGCAACAAAGCCGCGGGCATCGCCACCATCCTTGAAAAGTCCCTTGGCGCCGTTGCGAAAGCAGGAACGACCGGGTTGATGAACGTTTATCAATATGCCGAACGGGTTACCACCCAAGGCCTGGTGTTTATGGATACCCCCGGCTACGATCCGGTTTACGCGACAGGTCAGGTAGCGGGCGGGGCAAACCTTATCTGCTTCACCACCGGCCGTGGTTCGACATACGATTGCAAGCCTACGCCCTCCATAAAGATTGCGACCAACACGCCGCGATTCAAGCGAATGTCCCTCGATATGGATTTCAATGCCGGTCAGATCATTGAAGGCAGTGATTCGGTAGAAAGCGCAGGGCACAAGCTGTTCAAGTTGATGGTAGCGACAGCGTCAGGTCTTGAGACCAGCAGCGAGATCAACGACTTTGAGGACAATGAGTTCCTGCCCTGGCAAATGGGGGCGGTGATGTGATCAGCGCATTACTTGAAGATCTGCCGATTGCCGCAGCAGTGGACAGCGGTAACTTGATTGGCGCCCGGGTCGTCGGCTTCTCGGGATATAGCGACGGATTGCCGACAGCGGATGAGTTGTCAGCCTTCTCGAAAAGCCTGCAAAAGGTCACATGCTAATGAAATATTGCCAGGTTTTGGATTTAAAGAATGATCCGGTTCTGATTGCGGAGTATGAAGCCTGCCACCGGGCGGTTTGGCCCGAAGTTCTCGATCATCTCCGTTCTTCAGGAATAGTGGATATGACCATATGGCGATACGAAAATCGCCTGGTAATGATCCTGGAAGCCGAGGAGGGATTTTCCCTTCAGCATCTCGCGGCGCTGGAGCAAACTAACGTCAAAGTGCAAGAGTGGGAGAAGTTGATGTGGCGATTCCAGTCTGCCATATCGAATCATCAACATAGTAAATGGCAACCGGCGCAGGAAATTTTCAGGTTAACTTGCGCAGATTGAAGTTCCCGGCCATCTGCGCGCTCAGGACACTACTCTGGAGGGGCGGGGCGCTCCATGCTGACCGGGAATTCAAGCGGCTGTGATAATATGCGCCGGATAACCATGGATTGCAGAACATGCCCCAAGAGAAGATGCCGACCGAGCGTAAAGTTTACCAAATCATCGCTGACCGTCTTCGGGAGCGGATCCGGCAGGGTGAATTCAAGGCGGGGTCGCGGCTCCCGGCGGAGCGAGAGCTGGTTCGGATCCTCGGTGTCTCCAGGCCTTCACTGAGGGAAGCGCTGATTGCCTTGGAAATCGACGGCAGCATCGAGATCAAAATGGGGTCCGGCATATATGTTTGCCAGAAACTCCTTGATTCAACGCGTAAAACATCCACATTCGGCGAAAGCCCATCTGCATTGATGCAGGCTCGCATGATTATTGAAGGCGAAACGATAGTGATGGCCTGCATGAACGCGACCAAGGCAGACTACCGCTATTTACAGGCCACTATTGATAGCATGCGCACTGCGGTCGCCAACGGTACTCCGGCCGTGGAGGGTGATCGGAAATTCCACCATCGCCTGGCCAAAATGTGCGGAAACAGTACATTGCTGAAAATTATTACCGCGTTGTTTGACGAGCGACACAGTCCCATGTCGACGCACATTACAGAGCAGGCGGAAAGCGTTAATACCTGGTCTGCGGCCACCCTGGAACATCAAACCATCCTCGATGCACTTCAGGCGAAAGATTTGATGGGGGCGCAAACAGCCATGCGGCATCATCTGAAGAACTCAGAGACCCGCTGGATTGAAGGCATGCAACTTAAATCTTTTAACGATGAAGAGTTCACTTGATGTCTCTTCGTTGTCCCCTCATTCGCAACCGGCCCGAGATTCAATCAAGTTAGCGCTTTTCCATGCTTGGATTATGTTGCCCATCGATCCCCGACCACGTTTTGGTGAGCCTCCAGGGAATCAAACCGGCTAACAGGCGGTCCTTTATCAGGCACATATCAGCGGTTGCCTTAAGAGAGGTCTGTCATGCTCAAACGCTTCGACAAATCGCGTCTGGTGCTCTGGACAACCGCGTTGGCGCTGTTGTTGTTAGCCGCCGTGCTGGTGTGGAGTCTGGTCCAATTGAGTCGTCAGAGTGCCGATGCCCAAGTCCTCAATGCAAAATCCCAGTCCGAATTCGCGTGTGCCTCACTGGCCGCCAGCCTTAAGCGTTTCGAGCAACTCCAGGACAGTCCAGACCATACGGCAGCACAGGCGGCGATCGACATGGCGCTGCGAGACTTGAGCGGGCTGGAGGGAGGTTTCTGGCAGGCCGATCGGGGTGTCATCGCCTACGCCTTCCCGACCTATGATGGCACGGGCATCAAGCTCGATCCTCCCAGCGCCGAGCTTACCCGCATCGTGGCGACTGCACAGCGGGCGCTGGACAGTAAAAGCCTGGTACTGGATGTTCGCCCTGGTCAACGGGAGGCGGTGGTATTCAGTGCCTGCGTCGTCGACGGTGACACCGCTGGGCGAGTGGCGTGGACGTTGATGCGTGTTTCGACTTCCAGCGCGCAGGCCAGCAGCCCCGTTGGCCTGACCCTGAGTCTGTTGCTCGGGTTCGTGGTGACCGGCGGCGCTGTGCTGCTCTTGGCGCTTCGTCATGTCTTGCAGGAGCGCAAGCATGCGTTCGAACATATGGAAGCGGCTGAGCGCCTGGCGATGATCGGCCAGTTGTCGGCAGGTTTGGCCCATGAAATCCGCAACCCTTTGGGCACCATACGCATCAAGGTGGAAAATGCGCTGGCGGCGCCACCTTCGTTGCGTGAACAACGCACACATAGCGCGCTGCAGGTGGTGCTGGAGCAAACGCAGCGGCTGGAGAGCCTGACCAGCAGCTTGTTGGCGCTGACACAGCTGAGCTCATTGCAACTGCGGTTGATTGATCTCCCGAGCTGGTTACAGGACGTGTGCAGTTTTTATCGCGAGCGCGTCGAGCAGCAGGGCTTGACTCTCGAACTTCAGCTTGAGCCGCCAACAGGTGAAGGCGATGCCGGGCCGGTAAGCTTCGACCCGCTGTGGGTACGTCGGGCTTTGGATAATCTGCTGCTCAACGCCCTGGCCCATGTGCCCGCCGGGGGCACGATCAGGATGGGGGCCCGTCGGTCCGCCTCCCATTCGCTGGTGCTGTGGGTGGAGGATGACGGGGACGGCGTCGCGCCTTCTCTGCAGGACAGCCTCTTTTCGCCGTTCACCAGCCACCGCCCCGGTGGCTGTGGCCTGGGGTTGGCGCTGGTGCAGGAGGTGGCCAAGGCACACAAGGGGGCCGCCACACTGGTACCTTCCCATCGCGGCGCGCGATTTGAAATGGAGCTCGGTCAATGAGCATTTTGTTGGTGGACGATGATGTCGCATTCCGCGACAGTCTGGGGGAAGCCCTGGAAGACCTGGGCCATGCCGTGATCCCGGCGGGTTCCACCCGGCAGGCTCTGGACTGTTTGCGGACGAATTCTCCGGCCTTGGCCATCGTCGATTTGCGCATGCACCATGACGACGGGCTGACCTTCCTGAGCGAGGCTCGTGTCCGGCGCCCCGAGATGCCTTGCGTCATCCTTACAGGCTATGCCAGCAGCCAGAACACCATTGAGGCCATGCGCCTGGGAGCTTTTGATCACCTGACCAAACCTATCGGGCGCGAGCAATTGCGCGAGTTGCTGCTGCGGGCACTGCCGCCTGTTGAGCCAGCTTTTGCCGAAGCGTCACCGCAGGCTCCGACTGACGAATTGATCGGTGACAGTGACGCCATGCGCCAAGTGTTCAAGCTCATCGGCCAGGCGGCAGCCAGTGATGCGACCGTGATGATTCTCGGCGAAACCGGTACGGGCAAAGAGATGGTTGCCTGCGCGTTGCATCGCAACGGCCCTCGAGCCCAGAAGCCATTCATTGCGGTCAATTGCGCGGCCATTCCTGCAGACCTGCTTGAAAGCGAACTGTTCGGCCACGTCAAAGGCGCTTTTACCGGCGCTCACGCTGACCGCCTCGGGCGCTTTCGAGAGGCGCAGGGCGGCACGCTGTTTCTGGATGAAATAGGCGATATGAGCCTGGTCACGCAAGCCAAGATCTTGCGGGTGCTGCAAGAGCGTCAGGTATCGCCGCTGGGCAGTTCACAAAGCATCGCGGTGGACGTGCGTCTGGTCGCCGCCACCCATCGCGACCTGACGGCCCGGATCGAGCAGGGGCAGTTTCGTGAAGACCTCTGGTACCGCCTGCAGGTCATCACTGTTCATTTGCCGCCGCTTCGTGAACGGCCGGAAGATATCGTACCGTTGGCCGAGCATTTCCTGCGGTCGGCCAGCGGTGGGCCTGGACCAAGACGTTTAAGTGCGCAAGCCATCCAGAGCCTGCTGAATCATGGTTGGCCCGGCAACGTGCGCGAGTTGCGTAATGCGATGCAACGGGCGGCACTGCTCGGCAAAGGCGCGACCATTGATATTCAGGCATTGGGGCTCACTCCACCAGCGTTGAGCTCAAGCAGGTTGGAGTTGGACTGGGAAGGGCCGCTGGAGACGGCCGTGGCTGCCGTTGAGCGGGAAATGATTCTGCGTGCGCTGGTCCGCGCGGGGCAGAATCGTGCCGAGGCTGCGCGTCTGCTGGGTATATCTCGCCAGCAGCTTTACCGAAAGCTCGAACAATTGGACCTTCAAGCGTGAGCCTGTCCGGTGAGGAGACAGAGGGTGTCACACAAGCGGACATGTCCATACTCCACGCTCTGCTCAACGCTATGATTTATAAGGTCTTATAACTTGGTACGGTGGTTGCAGAAGCCCTGTCTGTGACAACCCGCCAAACCAGGAGGCCTGCTCTCATGAAACATCACCACGTGTCGTTACTCGTTATCGCCCTGTTGATGGGGGGACAAGCCATAGCGCATACCCCTCCCGCGCCACCCTTGGCGCCTCCGGGCGCCGCGCCCGGAGCCGATCTGGGCCGCGAAGAGGTCAGCATCGAGGGAGCGGTGCGGCAGCTGCTGATCAACCCCTACGGTGAGGTAGACGGCTTGATGCTCGACAATCACCAGATCATTAAATTTCCACCGCACATGAGTGCCACACTTGCCGAAAACTTCGGTATCGGTACTCGCGTCAGAGCCGTAGGTTTTCGCGAAAATGAAACCACCGTGCGTGGCAGTGCGGTAGTCAACCAGCAAACCGGCAAAATCGTTGTCGAGCGTCCGCCGCAACCCGGCGAGCTCGCTCCGGTCCCCCCACACTTGCGCACGGCTCAATTGCAGAATCTGCAGGTGGAAGGCAAGGTTCAGGCCGTGCTGAGCGGTCCCGTCGGCGATACCAACGGCGTGATTCTCGAAGACGGCAGCATTGTGCGCTTTACCCCGATGGCGTTGACCCATCCGGTAGCGGTTGGCAAGTACCTTGCCGCGAGCGGCGTCGGCACTCGCAACAACAACGGTGTGGCCATCGAAGCGCTGCGCATCGGGGACAGCGCGCAGTCGTTGCAGGCCGTGGAAGCTGCGCCCGCGCCCTGAGGCGACTGGCATTATTGTCGTGAACCCTGAGCCGTGACCCGGCTTTGCGACTATCGCATGAATGCCAGTTGGCGATCGATCACTGACCGCTCAGGGCCTATGGGTTGTTGGAGGCTTCCTGGCTTTCCATAACCGCTCGAACCTGTCGCCGGCAACAACGCTGTCGATATCGGATCGAATCGGATCGGCGTCACCGTCATGAACCTGAATCGCCGATAGCACGCGATACGTTCGGGATTCAGGACTTTGCATCCCACGTAAGTACCGAAGGCCGTTTTGATGCCGCTCTGCATACACGCCGATCAAGATCGCGCAATCTGCCCTGGGTGTGCACAACCGTGACTGAGCACAAAGCGGACGGTTAGAAATCAGAGTGAACTTTAAAAAATACGATGATGTCAATTTGATATCGCGAGAAAGACATGGACGACCTTTCGCAAAACAATACAGATCAATAAGTGGAATTCAGCAGTGAAAATAGCAACAAAGCTCCTTCTATCCTTCGTTTTATGCTCACTGATCACGCTTGCCGTGGGTCTTTTGGGTATCAATTTTGTCAGCCGGCTTTCAACAGCGCTTGAATTGACGTTCTCCAATAGCCTGGTTTCTGTGGGCAACACAGCGGCCACCTTTAGCGGGCTGGTGGCTCATAACCGAGGTTTGTACCGGTTGCTTGATGCAACCAAAGGCGACTACACCGCAGAAGACCGCGAGCGCCTGCGTAATGATCTCACTAAAGAATTGAATCGAAGCCAAACTGCCTACGCGAATTATCGTGCAACGCCGCTGGCAGATGACGAACGTGTGGCGGGCGATCAACTGGATAAGATCTGGCCAACCTACGTCGCCAGTTCGGAGCAGGTCCTTGCACTGATCAGTGCTGGCCAGGTCGACCAGGCCCGAAACCTGCTTAACACGGTCAACAACAAGATATTCAGAGAGGCGCGTGAGTTACTCAATGTCATGGTCGATTCAAACAACCGCCAGGTAAAGGAGGGTGCACACAATGCGCAGCTGCTACGTGCCACTGCCTTTGAATGGATGATGGCGGGTATCGTATTGGCGTTTGTCATCGCGGTAATGATAGGGCTGTTGATGACCCGCCTCATTACGCGCCCGATTGCCCAGGCTGTCGAAAGTGCTCAGCGTGTCGCAAAAGGTGACCTGACGCAGGCAATAACAACAAACCGTAAGGATGAAGCCGGGCAGTTGCTGATGGCGCTGTCTGGTATGCAGGACGGCCTGAAACAGACGCTGCTAGAAATCGCCAATGCCTCAGGCCAACTCGCGGCGGCTGCAGAAGAGCTGAGTGCCGTTACCGATGAAAGTACCCGTGGACTGACCCGGCAGAATGACGAAATTCAGCAAGCCGCCACCGCAGTCAATCAGATGACTGCCGCTGTGGAAGAGGTGGCGCGTAACGCTGTTTCAACTTCCGAAGCCTCTGGCCAGACCACTGCTGAGGCGGACGATGGGCGTCAACAAGTGGATCTGGCCGTTTCGGGTATGAACTCAATGGTTGATGAAATCAATGACTCGACTCAGGCGGTATCGGGCCTGGCTGAGCAAGTGCGTGAAATTGGCAAGGTGGTCGATGTCATCCGCAGTATTGCTGAGCAGACCAATCTACTGGCACTGAATGCGGCCATCGAGGCCGCTCGTGCTGGCGAACAAGGCAGAGGGTTTGCCGTGGTCGCTGACGAGGTGCGCGCTTTGGCCCATCGTACGCAGTCTTCCACTGTCGACATCGAGCAAATGATAGGCGATGTACAACTGCGCGCTGATGGCGCTGTTGCGGCGATGGGCAAAAGTCTGGCATTGGCGAACAATACCCAGGACAAGGCTAAAAATGCCGGAGAGGCACTGCAAAAAATCACCAGCAGCGTAGCGAGAATAAATGAACGCAACCTGGTAATCGCCTCGGCCTCGGAACAGCAGGCCCAGGTGGCGCGTGAAGTAGACCGTAACCTGCTCAATATCCAGGACCTTTCCACTCAGACCGCTGCGGGCGCCAATCAAACCAGTGCATCCAGCCAAGAGCTTTCCCGCTTGGCAACTTCATTCAATGTGATGGTGGCGAAGTTCCAGCTTTGATTACTCGGGCATGATGCCAAGACGGTGATATTTTGATTCGACGGCGGGGGATGGCGAGTAGTTGCCGCCGCCGCCGCCGTTATGGTGCAAGCTAGTATGAGTTTTTACGCAAAAAATGTCAGGCATCAAGGCTTACACCTCAATCTCGACATTTTTAAATGTTGGTTTTCAGACGACTTGCCTGAAAGCGACATGCGGACTCGAAGATTCTGAACGTCTCTGATCGGTACTGCTCTATAGCTGACGTCTCTCATTGAACCTGACGATAGCCGGACTTATGGAACAATCTTCTGTTAGCTCTACTCATCCAAAGGCTTTGCCTGAAAAAGAATTTTTTTGCGACGGTGAGGTTGGGGGGCTGCTCAGATCATTGGATTTCTCGAGCTCACCGCTCGGCAATGTTGAAAATTGGTCGCCCAGTCTCAAGGCTCTGATGGCTACCGTCCTTCCTGTAAAAGCTCAGATTGTCGTCTTCTGGGGTCCAGAATATGTAGCACTTTACAACGATGCTTACGCGCCCTCCATCGGCCACAAACATCCGCAAGCGCTGGGCCGGCCTGCCGTCGAAAACTGGCATGAGCTTTGGGACGACCTGGAACCGCTTCTTCGTGGTGTCAGGGAGACGGGCAATACTTTTTCTGCCAAAGATCGCCCTTTTTATATAGAGCGATTCGAGCAGGGCGAAACTGCATTTTTCGATGTGTCTTACTCCGCTGTAAGCGAGGCTGACGGTACGGTAGGAGGCGTGCTCTGTATCGTTACGGAAACCACCGCCCGGGTCAGATTTGAGCAACATCAGGCCTTCCTTATTCGACTAGGGCAGTCACTACCTTCGATGCACGATCCGCAGGTCATTGAGAGCACATTTCTCAGTGAGTTATCCCGAGAGCTTGAAGCCGTGAAGGTCTGCTTAATGCGTCGAGGCGGGACGAGCGATGTGTTTGAAGCGAGGGCGGAATACAGGTCGGGCCAATCAAGCCCTGGGCATCGTATTGAAGAGTTTTCCAAGGACTCGATCACTACTCTGCTTCGCGGCGAGAGCTTGCACTCAGCGTATACGCAGGGATCAAATGAGCCCGTTCAGTCCCTGAATGGGTATTCGGACAGTGATCGCTGCGCGATCCATGTCCCCGTAGTGAGTGCCGGGGAGTTGGTCGCGATACTGACGGCTGAGTATGACGGCCGCCGATCATTCGTTGACTTTGAGACTCGTTTAATAGAAAGCGCTCTTAAGTATGCGTGGTCGCGAATAGAGCACGCGCTGGCAGAAGAGGCTTTGCGGTCCAGCTCGGCGCAGTTGGCGGCAGTGTTTGAACAAGCGAGCGCTGGTATCGCTATATGTGACGCAGCGGGGGTGTTCCGAAGAGTGAACAATCGTTACTGCCAACTCGTCGGTAAGGAGCGACAGGACATTATTGGGTGCCCCTTGTTGGATGTGCTGCGGCCTGGCGACGAGGTGGCTATGAAAAAAGCGCAAGAAAACTTCCTGAGACCCGACAAGCCGTTCGAGATCATTGAGCAACACTTCCTTGGGGAGGGTAGATCTGTCTGGATGCAAAATCATGTCACGCCGCTTTTCAATGACCAGCTGGCGGCGGATGGCTGGCTTTTCGTCTGTGCAGACATAAGTGCACGAGTGAGCGCCGAACAACAACTTATAGAGCTTAACGAAGGCCTCGAAGCCCGCGTCGCGACGATTGTAGCGCAAAAGGCCTCGAAGCCCGCGTCGCGACGATTGTAGCGCAAAAGGAGGACGCTCTCGCTCTGTTGCACGAGTCACGTAAGTTGGAAATGGTCGGTCAACTAGGAGGCGGTATTGCGCATGACTTCAACAATCTTCTCACGCCAATAATTACTTCGCTGGAGCTGCTGCGTCGCCGTATTGAAGGCGATCGATTATTGAGGTTGATTGACGCTGCATTACATGCGGCGGATCGCGCCCGTACGCTTGTAGGGCGATTACTTACCTTCGCTCGACGGCAGACATTGAGCCCGCAAACGGTTGACTTACACATTTTACTTAACGATATGACTGACTTGATCCAGCGATCACTCGGGCCAATGATTAAGGTTGTCATAAATGTCCCGGAGGCAATCCCTCCAGTCTTCATCGATCCTCAGCAACTCGAACTGAGTATTTTGAACCTGGCTATTAACGCCCGTGACGCCATCCCCCAAAAAGGTTGCGTGACTATTTCTGCATCTTCATCGCTGTTGGTTGAGGGTGAGGTGGCCGGCGTAAGTGCAGGGCGGTTCGTCAAACTTACGGTTGGCGACGATGGTTGTGGGATGGATGAGGCCGTGTTGGCGAAATGCATCGAACCGTTTTTTTCTACCAAAGGCACAGGGAAGGGAACGGGACTTGGTCTGTCAATGGTTCATGGATTAGCCCTTCAGTCCGGTGGCGGCTTCACCATAGCGTCGACGGAAGGTGCGGGAACAGATGTTACGCTGTGGATCCCCATGGCCAAGGGTTCTGTGGACAGGTATGAGCGCAGAAACTATGTTCCGGAACCTCAGCCACAAGAGCGTCTTCATATTTTGCTTGTGGATGACGAGGAGGGAGTGCGCTATACAACTTCGCTCCAGCTGCGTGATATGGGATATCAAGTAACTGAAGCGGCTTCTCCCTCCGCCGCTTTAGATATTGTACGTTCGGGTATACGTCCCGACATACTGATAACGGATTATATGATGCCTGAGCAAAACGGCATCCAGCTTGCGCAGGCGTTGCGCGCACTTATCGCTGATCTGCCGGTTTTTATTATTACCGGATACATCGATAAGGTTACGGCCAATGCCGAGGGTTTTGAACTTCTCTCAAAGCCTTATACTCGGGCAGAAATTGCTTCTCGCATCGCTTATATTATGTGTCGCGACAAGTAGGCCTGTATTCAAATGGGTCTGAATCATCCGCAAAAGCGGCAACCCGGTTTTTCACACGCACGCCCATCAGCTACAACAGCGCTATCAAATGAGTTCGAGGTATTGCCGGGAACCCGACCGCTCGAGAAAATCATCGAACCACACCGTTCATTTGCCCTTCAAAGTGATGTGGCTCCGACCTTTTCGGGGCTAAAGGAGGCTCGTATGAACAGCAAACCGGAGTTTCGTAACTCAGCAAGCCCCATCGAACCATTGGAACCGGGCAGGCCTGATGTGATGCCCAATCCGCAGCTTGATGGAGACAAAATGCCTTCAAGGGAAGGGACGTTGCCTTTGGAGCCTGATGATGACGCGCCGATAGAGGAAGACATGGTAGATGTGGACGTTAATAATTCGGTCGCTGAAGAGCATCCTCCAGCCCGTTGACTGTCTATATTGACCGGAACCAGAACCGATAGAGCCGAAGTGGGGGTTAACATGCTTGAGCAATCCACAGCGCACCAGAGCATTGCCTCGCTGCTCGCCATTATCGACAGACGCTTGCCCCCGGAGGTCGTTGCGACGCTTCGACCTCCCGCCAGTACCGAGTCGATTGCGCAGATCGAGCAACTCTTTGGGGCTGCGCTGCCGTCACAAGTGAGCCAACTTCTGTCATGGCATGACGGCCAGGAGTGGAATGCGATGCTTCGAAAGAGTGACAATCGGCGGCTGCTATCGGCCAGCCAAATTGTTGATGCCTTGACGTTCTTCCTTGATCCGGATGAAGAGTTTCTCGAACCCTGGGGGCGGTGCTGGCTACCGTTCCTGACGAACGATTCCGGGGATTATGTCGTTGTCGATGCTTCACCCGGGGGCGAGGGAGAAGTCATCGCTTACTGGCATGATTGGGACGACCGGAGCGTGGAGAATAAGTCCTTGGCTGAATGGGCGCAGGGTTTGATAACTGAGTTGGGCGAGGAGAAGGTTTAGTCCTCTACCTCTAAACAAAAACCGGCTGAGGCCGGTTTTTTGTTTTTACAACCAGCGGCTGAATCGCTGCTTTACACCGCACATATCACCTATTGAACGCATCCCGATGCAGGGTCACAAACGCCTGCACGGTCATCGGCGCTTCGCCGGTGACTTGACGAATGATCGAGTCTTCCCCTGCGAACACGCCGTGCTGATAGTCCTGAGCCACTTCGTTCAAGTGCTGAATGAGGAACGGCGGTAATCCGGCGTCAGCCAGCTCCTGGCGATACTGTTCCAGAGTGATGGGCAGGTATTTGATCGGCCGACCGAGGACTTCGCCCACCGCATCCGCCACGCCTTGCTGGGAGAGTTCGATCGGCCCATGCAACGGATAGGTTTTGCCCCGGTGTGGGCTTGGGTTTTGCAGGATTTCGGCGATCAGTCGCGCCTGGTCCTCAGCGGCAATCGGGGCATGGCGACCATCGCCGAACGGCAGGCGAATCTCACCTTTTTCCACGATGTCTTTGCGCCAGTGCGGATAAATCAGCCACTGCGAGAAATAGGTCGGGCGCAGGTGGGTCATGGCCAGGCCTGACCAATCGAATACCCGTTCAGCTGTGTAGTGATCCAGCGCCGCATTGCTCAGGGCCACACGGCGTGCAGAGATCTGCGACATATTGACCACCGATTTGACCCCGGCTTCCGTCGCCGCCAGTGCGAAGCGGGCGGTGGCGTCGATCAGGCCCGGGGCGATGGGGTAGACAAAATAGGCCGTTTGAATGCCTTCCAGTGCCGCACGGGTTGCGTTGAGATCGAGCAGGTCGCCAATGACCACCTCTGCACCCAGCGCTCGCAATTCCGCTGCGCGATCATCTTCCTTGCGCACCAGTGCGCGCACCGCAATGTCTTTGGCACGCAGGATTTCCACGGTTTTCTTGCCAGTGAAGCCGGTGGCGCCGGACACCAGAATGGATGCTTTGCTCATGAGTCGTTCCTCGGAAAGTGCCGTTTTCGCGGCAGGAATGTTTATATGTTGGTTGACATATTAATAGATGGTGATCACCATCTAAGTCAATCTTTTTTATTCGGAGCATCTGATGCGCAAGAGCCGAGAGGAAACCGCGACAACGCGGCGCAGGATCATCGAATCCTCGGCCAGGGAGTTGCGCCGACTGGGCATTGATGGCAGTGGTCTGACGGGGCTCATGGCTGCGGCGGGGCTGTCCCAGGGCGGGTTTTACAAGCACTTCACCTCCAAGGCTCAGTTGGTTGCCGAGTCAGTAGAGGTCGGGGTGGAGGGCTTGATCGGTAGTCTTCAAACGCTGTTGGCCGATTCTGACAAGGGCAGGGGATTCGCAACCCTGGTCAATGGTTATCTGTCCCAGGCGCACCGTGACGGCGACGCCGGCTGCCCTTATGCCGGGTTGGGCAGCGAGTTGGCGCGGGCCGATGAGCCGGTACGAGGTGCTGCCATAGAAGGGTTCGAGCGCATGGTGGGGCTGCTGGCTGAGCAGCTTGATGAGCAGGGCGATACGGGCGCCCGTGAACAGGCCCTGTTTGCCATGTGCGCAATGATGGGCGCTGTGACGGTCTCGCGAATGGCTGAAGGCCGGGCGCTCTCCGATGAAGTACTGGACGTGGTGGGCAGTCGGTTGCGGGGCGACTGATCGCCAGTCCTCGACGGACGGCTACGGAATAAGCCCTGCCGCCCGGTAGGCCTCAATGGTACGGTCGAACACGCTGATATCGGCCCGGCCCCGGGATACCAACTGGGCGCCTTCCACTGCCGCGTAGATGGCGAAGGCCTGCTGCTGTCGTGCCTCGGGGCTTTGCGTTGGCCGACAGACTGACAACACCTCCGTCAGCCAGCGCACGTTCGCTTCGGTGAAGCCGTCTACCTGTGCACGCACCTCTTGCGGAAGGTCGTCGTATTCGGCCGACATGATGCCGCACAGGCACATGCGGTTATCGTCGACCAGAGCCATGCGAAACACGTCCGTGTAGCCCTTGATCCATACCTCCAGATCGTCGGATTTTTCCCGTAAGTCAGTGAGGTATTTGACGCCGTCCTCCGTATAACGCTTCGCAAGTGCCGCTCCCAGATCTCCCTTGGTGGGGAAGTGGTAGTGAATGCTCGCGCTCTTGATACCGACCTCCTTGGCCAACTCGCGGAAGCTCAAGCCGTTGTAGCCACGGGTCTGCACCATTTTCCGGGCGGTCGCCATGATGGTCTCTCGGGTATCTGCTGTCATGATTAACCATTCTATCGATAGATAGGTATTGACGAGTTCAATTTTCCAATTCATTGTATATCTATCACTAGGTAGATAGCTATGGAGCTCGCAATGAAAGTGTTTGATATCCCCGGTTTCCCCAACCCGCTGCGCATTCGTATTGTCCTGGCAGAAAAAGGCCTGGCCTCGCAAGTCGAATTTATCAAGATCGACTTGCCAGCCGCCGAGCACAAGCAGCCGGCATTTCTTGACATAAACCCGTTGGGCACCGTGCCGGTGTTGCAACTCGATGATGGCACCCACATTTCCGAGTGCACCGCGATCACCGAATACCTCGACAATCTGGAGGGCAGCCCCACCCTTACCGGTTCGACACCGAAGGAAAAAGCCATCATCCACATGATGCAGAAACGCGCCGAGTCAGAGCTGGCCGATCCGGTGGGCTTTTACTTCCACCATGCCACGCCGGGTCTGGGCGCCGCTTTGCAGGCCTATAAAAGCCCGGAGTGGGAAGGGCGCGTGGACTGGGGTAACCGCCAGCGCGAAAAAGCCATTGCCGGGATGACGTACTTCGACAAGGTGTTGCGCAGTCAGCCCTACATCGCCGGTGAGCAGTTCTCCATGGCCGACATCACGGTGTATGCGGGGCTGATCTTTGCCGGTTTCGCCAGCATTGCCATTCCGGATGAATGCACGGCGCTGGTCGCCTGGCAGGGCCTGGTCCAGCAACGCCCAAGCGTGAAAAATCCGGCCTGATCCGAATCTGCTCCGGCCGCGCCTGGCCGGGGCATACCACTTCGACACCCCATTCCAGGTACACCTACATGATCGTTTTCAACACCGCACGCGCTCTGCGCCATAGTTTTGCTATCGCCGTATTGGCCGCTGCCTGCGGGACGCTGACCGCCCAGGCCAGCGCCGCGCCTGCAACCTCCAGTGCTGTGCACAGCTACACCCACCAGACGGCGCCGACCCGGTTTGTCGAAGTCGATGGCGCGCGCCTGGCCTATCGCCGGTTCGGCAAGCCCAACGGTGTGCCTTTGGTCTTCCTGCAGCACTTCGTCGGCAACCTCGACAGCTGGGACCCGAATGTCATCGACGGTTTCGCCCATGATCGCGAAGTCATCCTCTTCGATAACGCCGGCGTGGCCAGCTCCAGCGGTGAAGTGCCGAACAACATTGAGGACATGGCCCAGTACGCTGCCGGTCTGCTCAAGGCGCTGAATGTGAAGAAAGCCGATCTTCTCGGTTTTTCCATGGGCAGCCTGATCGCCCAACAAGTGACCCTGGATCACCCCGATCTGGTGCGTCGTTTGATCCTGGTCGGTTCGTCACCTCGCGGCGGCGTCGGCATGGCTGCGCTGACCCCGGAATTCCAGGGCTATCTGGCCAAAAAGCGCGAGGTGCCGGATGAGCTGCTGCTGGATGTGTTCTTTACCCAGACGCCGGAAAGCCAAGCCTCGGGCCGTGAATTCCTTAACCGCCTGCGCGCGCGCAAGGTTAATCGTGATATCGACGTCAACGGCAAGACCGCGCCTGCCCAGGCTGCAGCGATTGCCGGTTGGGGTACCTCCGCCGAGCATGCCAACGACTATCTGAAAGCCATCAAGCAACCGACCCTGGTCGTAGCGGGCAGCAACGACATTGTCTTTTACACCGCCAACGACGTGACCCTGCAACAGAACCTGCCAAATGCCCAGTTGGTGATCTACCCGGACTCCAACCATGGCGCGATCTATCAATACCCGGACCTGTTCGTCAAACACGCGACGCTGTTCCTCAACGCCGTGAAATAAAACCAGAACCATCGCTGTTGATGGCCTATGCCATCACATTGCTGGTTGCGCTGCTCAGCGCGGGGGCGCTATCGGATCACATGGGGCGACGCCCGATGAGCATGAGCGCGCCGAGCTGTTCGCGGCCATATTCGTTGCCTGTTATCTGTCGTTGAGCCTGCCGACGATCATGGCCGGTTTCGCCGTGGGGCATTTCGGCCTGCTCGACACCAGCCGGGTCTATCTCAGCGCACTATTGTTGGTGGCACTGGTCACAAGCTGGGTGCATTGGCGGGCCTGGGGTGAGCGCCAACTGGCCGTTCCGGGCGCTTGTTCATGAATATTTCTGTGATACGAGGGTGACTGACGTGACTCAATCAGTAACGAACCAGACAGCAAAGATGATTACCTTCAAACGCCCGGACGGTAAGGACCTCAGTGGTTACCTGGCCACGCCCGCCAAGCGTGAAGGCGCGCCGGGGATTGTGGTCATTCAGGAATGGTGGGGGCTTAACGAACAGATTCGCGGCGTTGCTGATCGCCTGGCCGCCTCGGGCTATGTGGTGCTGGTTCCGGACCTGTATCGCGGCTCGATGACCGTAGAAGAAGAGGAGGCCCATCACCTGATGGAGCAGCTCGATTTCGCTGACGCGGCCGCTCAGGACATTCGCGGTGCCGTGCAATACCTCAAGGGCCACACGCAAAAGATCGGCGTCACCGGTTTCTGCATGGGCGGGGCGCTGACGCTGTTGGCGTTGAATGCCAATCCCGAACTGGCGGCGGGCGTGGTGTTCTATGGCATGCCGCCACTGGAGTATCTTGATCCGTGGGCCATCAAGGTGCCCGTACAGGCACACTGGGCGACACAGGACGAGTTCTTTCCGGCAGAAGGTGTCGACAAGCTGGAGGAAAAGCTCGCCAGCGCAGGCGTTGATTTCGAGTTTCACCGCTACCTGGCCCATCATGCGTTCGCCAATGAAACGGCGGTCGGCAGCGGGCGTATACCCGGTACTCAATATGATCCGGTCTGGGCGCAATTGGCCTGGGATCGTGCCCTGACCTTTTTCGGGCGAACCTTGTGGGGCTGACAAGGACACCGTCCCGCATCTGCTCCCTGTCGCCATACCCTGAACGGAGATCGAGCCGTTCAGGGAACTGGCACGCCATTCTCAACCCTTGAAATAGCGGGCAAGCAGCGCCAGTCCGCTGGCCAGTACCAGCCAGGTCACCAGCCGCACAAAGGTTTCGCGAGACAGCTTCAGGGTCAGGCTTCGGCCGATCCACAGTCCGGCGAACATCATGGGCAGCAGACACACGGCAAGCACCAGCAGGGACGTATCGGCATAAACCCCGGCGAGCAGAAACAACCCCAGGCGAACCACCGTGCTGCAACTGATCAGCGCACTCTGGGTGGCCCTGGCCTGTTCTTTGGAGGTCAGCCGGGCGTTGAGGTAGAGCGCGTAGAGAAAACCGCCGCTGCCAAACAGTGCACCGAACAAGCCTCCGACTGTACCGGCAGGCAACGCCCATAGTTTGTTCAGGCGCGCGGGCCGGACTTTTACGGCCAGGCTATAGAGCGCATAAGCGGTGATGAACAGGCCCATCAGCAGCATCAGCAAGTCGGACTTGAGCTGCAGAAGAAACACGACTCCCAGGCTGCAACCCACGGCCATGCACGGCAGCAGCCGCAGCAGTTCCTCCCTTACTACGGCCTTGCGTGTCGGCAGCCAGTTGCCGAATGCGGCGACGAAATCCAGCAGCACCAGTAGCGGGATGATCTGCGACAGGGGCATGAAACGGATCAGTATGGGGCCCGCCACCAGTGCTGTACCGAAACCGGCGATGCCGAACACGATGTAGGCCGCGCCGATACTCGCCAATATGATCACCCAATCCAATGAGGTGAACGGCACAGGTGCGAAGAGGGAACTGAGCATGACGGGTCCTTGCCGCGAGAGATAAGGTGAAGTTAGCCACGGCCAAGCTATGCCGACTAATATGTAATTTTGCCATTAGCCATCTCATTACGGCATATCAAGCATGACCTCTATTCGCCAACTGCGTTATTTCGTGGAAATCGCCGAGCGAGGCAGTTTCAGCAGCGCTGCCGAGCGCCTGTTCATTGCGCAATCGGCCCTCAGTCGGCAAATCAAGGAGCTTGAGCAGCAATTGGGTACGCTGCTGTTCGAGCGGACCGCCCGCCAGCCGCGGCTGACCAGCGCAGGGCGGGTTTTCCTCGGCCGCGCGCGACAACTGTTGGCCGACCTGGACAAGGCCGAGCGCCTGAGCCGGGAAGTCGGCGAAGGCTTGCTCGGCAGCCTGCAACTGAATCACTCAAGCACCGTGCCCTTGAGCGGGCTTTTACTGGAGCGCCTTGGCGTCTATTTGCAGGGCAATCCTGGGGTGTCCATCGAAATCGCCCAGCAATCGTCTGAGGCCCAGCTGGCTGATATCGCTGAGGGGCGCCTGGATATCGGTCTGCTACGCCTTCCGGTTTTGCGCCAGCACGAAGCTGTGGAGATTCACACCCTGTTCAGCGAACCTTTGCTGTTGGCGGTCGCTGCGCAACATCCGCTGGCTGAGGAAACCCGTGTGACGTTGGCGCAGTTGCGCGAGGAGCATTTTATCTCCGTACCTCACCGTCAGCGCGGCGGGCTGAGTTATCTGTGTGCTTCGTTGTGCATGGAGGCCGGTTTCTTTCCTCGCGCTGCCCAGGTGGTATCGCGCAAGACCACTCAGTTGCAGTTGATCCAGGCCAACTTCGGCGTGGCGCTGTTGCCCGAGTGCATGCGCGCCATTGCCCCGCCATCGATACGCTTCGTGCCGTTGGCGGAGCCAGGCTGTGTCAGCACGGTCTCATTGGCGTGTCGGCGTGATGCAGGGGAGATGGTGAGGCAATTCGTCGAGGTGATGCGCGGGCAGGCCACCAATAAATCACAGTACATACCGTAGGACCGGCTTTAGCCGGGAGAGCCCCCTCGCAGCTAAAGCTGCTCCTACGGAAAACCACGTCAACGCTTACTGGCGCGACTCTGCCACCATGCCCTGCGGCATTGTCGAGTCATCGACCGTTTGCACCTCCGGCTCCGACTGCGTCCGGTAATAGGCCTTGGGCACTGCCCAGAGAATCAACGCCGCGGCCAGCAGGCTGACGATGCTCAGCAGATAGAGCGCCGAGGTGGTGGCGCCGGTGAGGTCGCGCACACGGCCGATCATGAATGGCGCAATGACGCCGCCGAGCTGACCCAGGGAGTTGATCAGGGCGATACCTGCCGCAGCTGCCACGCCACTGAGGAAGCGCGGCGGTACGGTCCAGAAAATCGGCATCCAGGCGATGATCCCCGCCATGATCATGCTCATGCCGATCATCAACGGCAGCAACTGGCCTGCGGTCATGGCGCAGACCAGATAGCCGGCGGCCGTCAACAGGGCGCAACCCGCCATATGCCAACGTCGTTCACCGCGGCGGTCGGAGCTGTAACCGACGCTCAGGTTGAATACCACTGCGACCAGATAAGGCACCATGGTCAGCCAGCCGATATGCAGGGTATCGCTGACGCCTGCGCTGCGAATCAGCTGCGGCATCCAGAACAGCAGACCGGTCAGTGCCATGACCAGGCACAGGTAAATCGCCGCCATCACATAGGTGGTAGGCTGGCGCCACAGGCCGGCCAGGGATGATTTGCCGCTGGGCTTGTAGTCCTGGGCCATGCGCAGGGTCAGCAGGCGTTTTTCATCAGCGGTGAGCCAGGGCGTGTCTTCGATGCGGTCGGACACCAGCCAGAACACCACGCCGCCAAGAATGATCGACGGAATGGCTTCAAGCAGAAACAGCCATTTCCACCCGGCCATGCCGAGGGCGCCATCTAGCTGCCCAAGAATCAGCCCGGCCAGTGGCCCGCCGACGATGCCGCACAGGCAGATGGAGCTTTTGAAGTAACTGTTGACCTGCGCCCGGCGGTTACTCGGATACCACTGGGTGAAGTAGTAAAGAACGCCGGGAACGAAACCGGCTTCCATCACGCCGATCAAGAAACGCAGGGTGTAGAACCAAAATTCACTCTGCACGAACATCATGCAGGCCGAGGTGATACCCCACGAAACCATGATCCGGGCAATCCACAATCGCGCGCCGATCTTGTGCAGCAGGACGTTGCTCGGTACCTCAAACAGGAAATAACCGACAAAGAACAGGCTGGCGCCCAAACCATAGATGGTATCGCTGAAGCCGAGGTCGTTCTGCATCTCCAGCTTGGCAAAGCTGATATTGACCCGGTCCAGATAAGCGAAGAGAAAGCACAGGATAAACAGCGGGACGATCCGCCAGTTGACCTTGCGGTACAGCGCATCTTCGAGGGATTGCGCATCAACTGCAGATGACGCAGGAGCAGGTAGGGCCATGGAACACCTCTTTATTATTGTGGGTGCCGACAGGGAGCCTGCATCGACACGCAGGTACGTGGCGAAGGATCAGGCTGGCCATATAGTAATACTATTTAGATGGATGGCTAGGCTTGAGTGACGTCAGTCGTCAGACTTTTATGCGCTGTTCCCTACGCTTGTTCAGTTGGGTTCGAGGTTTTAGCGCCATTGACCGACGCCCGACAGGTCAAGAGAGAGCAGGATGACGCTTTAAAAGTTTGACTAATTGGCGGGGCTACAGACTGAAATATTTATCCCAGAACCTATTGCGAAAGCGCTTGCCGGGGTCGACTCTGGACTTGAGGCAAGAAGCTGTTGTGCGCGGGGATAGGCCTGGGCGAACTGTTCCCGGGTCGCATGCAACTGATAGGGCAAGTAGTAAGTGCCACCGAGTGACAGGGCCAGATCGATAAGCGCCCTGGCCCTGGCGGGTGACAGCATGCCGCCGACAATCCCGGCCATGCCCGTCTGCAATAGTTCGCGGCGGGTGTAGTGATGGTTGACCGGGCTCGGGGGGGAGGGCTTTGCTGTCACTGGCGGTCATGGGCGCGAGATCCGAAGGGAATGGTTCGGAAGACTCCTGAGGATCAGTGTCGAGAAAGCACGTCAAAGGCCGTTTTTACCAGAGGTACGACCACGCAGATGAAAATGGCGCCGACTTGCCAGCGCAGGACTTTTATATCTGATCGAACCTCTGAACGCAGTTCAGCAATTGATGCTGTAAGCCGGGTCTCTGTTTGTTGAAGGTCCGTCTTGGTTGCGAGCTTTTCCATATCGGTCTCCCAGGCATCCACTACTGCTTTGGCCTTGTCGTTGGGCACATTAATGGCTGTCAGTGCGTCGTACAGCGTAATTGATATCCTCATGATATCTCCAAATTTTTGCGAGGTGATACTGGCTGGTGGACGGACGCTTACAGATGCCAGCCGGTTTGATGGAAGCTGTCAGCACAGCAAACAAGACGGGATTTTCAGCAGTTTTTTAAGCTGGCGTCTGTCAGACAATTCCCAAACTCCCTGCGCCCATCGCCTGGGGTGTATGCAGTCCTCGCCGCTATCGCGCCAACCCCTTGCGCACCCGCCCTGGCGCCTCGCCATACACTTCCTTGAACTTCTTGCTGAAAGCCGCTTGGGATTGGTAGCCGACCTGCAAGGCAATATCGCTCAGGCCAAAATGTGAGTGGGTGAGCAGGCTGAAGGCCAGTTCCATGCGGATCCGGGTCAACATTGCCCAGGGCGATACGCCGGCTACCTTGGTGAATGCGCGCATGAAGGTGGCCCGGGACATGCTCGCGGTGTCGGCCAGGGCTTCGATGGTCCAGTCATGGGCTGGCTCAGCGAGGATGGCCTGCCAGGCCTGGCTCAGACGTTTGTCCGTGAGCAATGCCAGGGTGCCGCTGGCCTGGGTGTTTGTCGTCAGGTACGCACGCAGGATCAGGGTAAACAAGGCCTGGGACAGCGCATCCAGCAGGAATCTTGCGCCGGCCTGTTCGCCGTCCGCATCGTCGCGCAGAATGTTGACCAGTGCTGACAGCGAGCCAGTGGCGGGCAGGGTCTCCCTGGAAATCAGCAGATACTCGGGCAACGCCGCAAACAGCAGCGAAGCGCGGTTGTAGTGAAAGCGCCCGCAGAGCATGTCCAGATCGGCACTGGCCGAGCCAATGCGATGCACCGGCAGGCCATTGCCTTGAGTCACTTGCGGTTCGCTCGACGCGACGCTCTTGCCCGGGCTGCGGATGACGTGGGCGCTGCCGACCGGCAACAGCAGAATATCGCCAGCGCCCATGGACAGGCGTTGACCGCTGGGCAGTTCCACCCGGCATTCCCCGCTCAGCACCACATGATAGGGCGCCATGCCCAGCGCCTCCTGTTCATGTTCCAGCGCCCAGTCACCCTGAAACTGACAACGCAGATCCAGGCTGCCGCGCACGTTGGCCAGCGCGATGAGTTTATCGATTGAATTCATAGGGCGAGTCGCCGGACCGATCGAGCCATTCAAGCGGTCAAGACTAAGGGATTTCGCCTGCGCCGGTAAGGCGGCTCAATCAATCTCGGTGCTCATCGCCTGTTCCCGGTAGTGCTCAAGCTCGGCCAGACGCTGGCTGAGGGCTGTGTGGACCCGCTCATAGGCGCCACTGCCCAACAGCAGGCGTCTCGGCGCGACTTGCACCTGGGCAATATCCCGCATGGCCCTGGCCATTTTCTGCGGATCGCCGGTCAGGGGAAACGCACCGCGCGTAATCGCCCTGCGTACATCACCTGCCGGGGTATTGTCGTACTCGGGCATCAGCGGCGGGCTGACCAGGGCCGCGCCGAAGTTGGTGCGGGTCGGTCCCGGTTCCACCAGGGTGATCTGGATGCCAAACGGCGCGACTTCCAGGGCCACCGACTCAACGAAGCCCTCGATGGCCCACTTGCTGGTGTGATAAAGGCTGAAGTTGGGATAGGCGATCTGCCCGCCTTCTGAGGAGACTTGCAGAATCCGCCCGCCGCCCTGTTTGCGCAGATGCGGCAAACAGGCACGGATCACCTGGATCGAGCCCAACAGATTGGTTTGCAGTTGCAGGCCGATCTGTTCATCGCTGACTTCCTCGGCGGCGCCGAACAAGGCGTAACCGGCATTGCTCACCACCACATCAATGCGCCCCAGTTCGCTGAACGCGCGCGCGATGACCTGGCGGATGGCCGCTGTGTCGGTGACATCCAGTGCTGCCGTCCACAGTCGTTCGCCATAGCGGGCCTGCAAATCCTTCAATACCTCGGGCTTGCGCAAGGTCGCCGCCACGCGGTCGCCCCGTTCCAACAGTTGCTCGACCAGCGCCAGGCCAATGCCGGACGAACTGCCAGTGATTAACCAGGTTGTGCTCATGTGTGAATCCTCCAGGTAACGAGCCGATTGGCTATGGATGACCGACACTACGCGCCCTGGACTACTGCTACTATCGGGCAGATTCCGCATGAGTTGATGAAAAATAGCCATGAATCAATTGCCGCTGTCACTGGCCGATCTGCGAGCGCTGACCCTGATCGTGTCCCATCGCAGTTTTCGTAAAGCAGCTGATGAGCTGGGTCTGTCAGCATCGACCCTCAGCCATATGATGAAGGCGCTTGAGGCCAGCCTTGGGGTGCGCCTGCTCAATCGCACCACCCGCAGCGTTTCGCCGACGGCTGCCGGAGAGCGTCTGCTGATGCGGTTGGGTCCGGTGCTGCGCGAGGTCGAACTGGCGTTGGAAGAGGTCAACGAGTTCCGCGATCTGCCCAGCGGCACCCTGCGTATCAATGCCAGCGAGCAGGCGGCGCGGATTCTGATGCAGGCCGCATTGCCGAGGTTTCTCGCGGCTTACCCGCAGATGTCTGTCGATATGGTCACCGAGGGCCGTCTGGTCGATATCGTCGCCGAGGGTTTCGACGCGGGTATTCGCCTGGGTGAGTCGATCCCCCAGGACATGATCCCCGTGCCCATAGGCCCCGATACCCGGTTTGTCACCGTCGCGTCGCCCGGTTATTTCAGCACTCGTACCACACCGCTGACGCCGGACGACCTGCCTGGGCACTCATGCATCTGCATCCGGATGCCCAGCGGCAAGCCTTATCGTTGGGAGTTTGAAAAACATGGGCATTCCCTGGTCATCGACCCCAAGGGGCAACTGACCCTGGATAACCCGGAAATCATGGTCGACGCGGCTGTTTCCGGGCTGGGTATCGCCTACGTTGCCGAACATATGGTGGCCCAGGCCCTGGCGGACAAACGGCTGGTAACGGTGCTGGAGGACTGGTGCCCGCGGATTGCCGGGCTGTTCCTGTACTACCCGGGGCACCGCCATGTGCCGTCGGGGTTGCAGGCGTTTATCGAGGTATTGCGCGAGGTTGGGCCCACAGATTGATCCTGCGGAATCGCATTCCAGATCCGCAGATCTCTAAAACCAGATCGGCACAATAGAAGCCACCAGCAACCCACCCAACACCCTGTTCAGCATCCGCCACTGTCGCTCGCTCTTCAGCGCCCTCGCCAGCATCAACCCCGCGATACACCAGGTCGTCAGCGACAGCGCACAGCACAGGGCAAATACCGAACCCAGCAACAAAGCCAGTGCTGTAGGGCTATGGGTCAGCGCAGCAAAGGACGCGGCAGCACTCAGGGTCATGGCCCAGGCCTTGGGGTTTTGCCAGAGCAGCCATACACCGGTGACAAAACTTGCCGGTTTTTCCTTGGTACCAGCGACGCCCGGAGCACCACGACGGGCGATCTGCCAGGCAAGCCAGAGCAGATAAACCGAGCCCACCAGCTTCATTGCCAATTGCAGGGACGGTATCGCCAGGATCAAACCGCCGAGCCCGGCCGCTGCCGCAGCAGCCACACTCGCCAGGCCAAAGGATATGCCCGCCAGCAACGGCAGTGAGCGCCGCCAACCGAAGTTCGCGCCGGAGGCCGTGGCCAGGGTGGTGGCGCCACCGGGGCTGAAAGTAGAGATGAGCACGAACAGCAGGAGCGGGAGTAATGATTCGAGCATGGGGCAGTTTCCAGGGATGATCTCGACTTGATACCGGCTGGCCGATTAGTATGGAAACTAATGTTTGTTATCCTGTGAATTAGGAATACTAATATATCGATTATGCGTACTCTCGACTTGCTCCTGCTGCGTACCTTTGTCGTGGTTGCCGAACAACGCAGCATGACTGCGGCCGCCGGTTTTCTGCATCTGACCCAAGGCGCGGTCAGCCAGCAGATCAAGCGGTTGGAGGAGGGCTTGGGAGCGCCCTTGCTCGTGCGAGACCGACGCGGCATGCGCCTGGCGCCCCTGGGCGAGCGGTTGTTTACCAAGGCGCGGCAGATGCTGGCGCTCAACGAGCAGATCTGGGCGGACGTAAAGGGCGACGCGATGCAGGGCCATGTTCGCCTGGGTGTGCCCTATGATCTGGCCGGAGCCTGGATTGCACCGACCCTCAAGGCCTATGTCGAGGACAATCCTCAGGTGGAGCTGTCGCTCAAATGTGGTTCGTCCAGTGAACTCTCAGCTGAAATAGCCAATGGCTCCCTGGATCTTGCCATCGTCGAAGAAGTCGCCACGGCGGCCACCGGCGAATGCCTGTCCATCGAGCGTCTGGTATGGGCCGGGGCCAAGGGCGGCACGGCCTTTTTGAAGACGCCGCTGCCGGTATCGCTGGTGGCGGACACCTGCGCCTTTCGTACGCCGGTGATCACCGCGCTGGAAAGTCAGGACCGGCCCTGGAAGACCTTGTTCGAGAGCGGCAATCTCGAAGCGACCGTGGCCATGGTCAGCAACGATCTGGCGGTGTCGGTCTGGCTGCAATCGACACTGCCGGCCGGTCTCGAGATTCTTTCCCCTGATGCACAGCTGCCGGAGCTTGCGCCGTTCGTCATCTCGCTGCATCGCGCCAAAGGGACGGCAAGTGCCGCAGCCGATGAGCTGGCCCGGCATATTCGTCAGCATCTGGGCCGTGTCTGAATCGGCCGGCCAGTCCGGCTCACCCAGATAGTGGGCCTGGATACGGCTGATGGTGCCGTCGGCGCGCAGGGCTTCCATGATCTGACGCAGCGCCATTACCATAGTGGCGTCGCAGCGTTTAGAACAGACCAGAAACATATCGGTGCTGGCCAGCTCCTCGCTCATAAGCAGCGGTCTGTAATTGCTGCGTCCCCAGTCCCTGTCGGCGCTGCCGAAGTAGACTCATTGCTTTTTTAGATTTGGAAGCGTTGCCGCATGACCAACGATCGGTCAATAAAGAGGAATTCGCCCGCTGAGCGAGTGGCCCGACCCAAGCCTGTTCATCCGGTCACCGGCGATGACGGCCTGGTCCGGCCGCCCTGGGCAGCGACTGATCTGTTGCTCAAGCACTACTACGACACCGAGTGGGGCATGCCCATTCATGATGAGCGCGGGTTGTTCGAGCGCTTGAGCCTGGAAGCCTTCCAGTCGGGCCTGTCCTGGCTGACCATCCTGCGCAAGCGCGAAGCCTTCAGGGCGGCATTCGCGCAGTTCGATCCAGACCAGGTCGCCGCCTTCGATCAGGACGATATCGCCCGGCTCATGGACGATGCCGACATCATCCGCAACCGCGCCAAGATCCTCGCCACCATCAATAACGCCCAGGCCACTATCAGGCTGCGAGAGGATGGCGGCCTGGCCGATTTCATCTGGTCATTCAAACCCCCGATCACCCCGATGCCCCGGACCATGGAGGAAGTACCGACGGCGTCAGCCGAATCCCTGGCCATGAGCAAGGCGTTGCGCAAGCGCGGTTTCAGCTTTGTCGGGCCGACTACGATGTTTGCCCTGATGGAGGCGATTGGCATGGTGGATACGCATTTGCTAAAGAGTCATCGGCGGGGGAGTTCGGGGATTTGGGGGGCTGTGGGTTAGATCTTTTGTAGGACCGGTAATCGCAGACTTACTGATCAGCAACATTCTGTGGAGCGATTGTGGGAGCGAATTCATTCGCGAAAGCAATGTTTCAGGCGCTGAAAATGCAGCGCTGTTAAAGGCCTCTTCGCGAATGAATTCGCCCCCACTGCACCATCACTTGAAATCCCGACTGCGCACATCCAGCCCGGTCAGCAATGGCGTCAGATCGAACAAGCGCTGGGCAATCACATGGCGCACGCCGTTCTGAAACTCGAACTTACCGAACACCTGCAGCAACTGCGAGCCGACCAGGATCTTGCGCTGGCGCTCGGCCAGGTCACGCCAGACCACGACGTTGATGGTGCCATGTTCGTCCTCCAGGGTGACGAAGGTCACGCCGCTGGCCGTGCCGGGGCGTTGGCGACCGACCACCAGACCGGCGACGCTGAAGTTGCGGCCGTGCTCTTCGTCGAGCAGATCCTTGGCGCTGCGAAAGCGCTTGGCCGCGAGGCTATTACGCAGCAGGGCCAGGGGATGGGGGCCGAGGGTGGTGCCCAGGGTGTCGTAGTCGGCCTTGAGGTCCTGGGCGACGCTGGGCAAGGGCAGAACGACCTGCGCTTCGACGCCGAAACAGTCATCGCCGAACAGTGGCCGTTGCACTTGGACACCGGCAATTTCCCAGCGGGCACGATGACGATGCCCGACCAGCCCGCGCAGGGCGCCTGAGTCTGCCAGCAGGGCCCGGGCGCGATTATCCAGGTCGGCGCGTACGCACAAATCGGTTACGTCCCTGAACTCACGCTGTTGGCGCACTTGTTCGATGCGGCGGCCATCTTCTTCAGCCAGGCCACGAATCATGCGCAGGCCCATGCGGATGGCCAGGTTCTGGGTGTATGCGCGATTTTCCAATGGTTCCAGTGAACAGTCCCAGTCGCTGTAGCGCACGTCCACCGGGCGCACTTCGATATGGTGGCGGCGAGCATCCTGCAAGAGCTGGTCGGGGGTATAGAAGCCCATGGGCCAGCTATTGATCAGGGCACAGGTAAAAGCGGCCGGTTCATGGCATTTAAGCCAGCAACTGGCGTAGGTGAGCAGGGCGAAACTGGCGGCATGGGATTCGGGGAAGCCGTAGCTGCCGAAGCCTTTGATCTGTTCGAAGATGCGGTGGATGAAATCGTCTGGATAACCTTTTTTTTGCATCCGCTCGGTGAGTCGATCCCGATGCTTCTCAAGACCCCCATGACGCTTCCAGGCGGCCATTGAACGTCGAAGCTGATCAGCTTCGCCAGCCGTATATTCAGCAGCGACAATCGCCAGTTGCATGACCTGTTCCTGAAACAGAGGTACACCCAGCGTGCGCTCGAAGACCGCTTCGAGTTCTTTTGAAGGGTAAGTAACCTCTTCTTCACCATTTCGACGACGCAGATACGGATGCACCATATCGCCCTGAATAGGGCCGGGTCGAACGATGGCAACCTCGATCACCAGATCGTAAAACTTCTGTGGCTTGAGCCTCGGCAGCATGGACATCTGCGCCCGCGACTCGATCTGGAATACGCCGACGGTGTCGGCGCGGCTGATCATGTCGTAGGTCGGCTTGTCTTTGTCCGGGATGTTGGCGATGGTCAGGTCATAACCTCGATAACGGGTTACCAGATCGAATGTCCTGCGCAACGCGCTCAACATACCCAGAGCCAGAATATCCACCTTGAGCAGGCCGACCAGATCCAGATCGTCCTTGTCCCATTGGATGATGGTGCGGTCGGCCATGGCGGCGTTCTCCACCGGCACCAGGGTTTCCAGGGGATGCTCAGAAATGACGAAGCCGCCGGGATGTTGCGAAAGATGGCGAGGAAAACCGATCAGTTCGCCGGTCAAGGCCAGCACCCGACGCAATATCGGACTGTCCGGTTCAAAGCCACTCTCGCGCAGGCGTTCTGCTGGCGGGATGTTGTCATTCCAGCGTCCGCAGCAGTCGGCCAGAGCATTGATTTGGTCGGACGGCAGGCCCAGCACCCGAGCGACATCACGAATCGCTCCGGCGCCGTGATAGGTACTGGCCACCGCCGTAAGAGCAGCTCGGCCTCGGCCATATCGGCGAAATACGTATTGCAGGACTTCTTCGCGACGCTCGTGCTCGAAGTCCACATCGATATCTGGCGGCTCGTCACGCTCTTCAGAAATGAAGCGTTCAAATAGCAGATTGATCTTGGCCGGATCCAGTTCGGTGATACCAAGGGCAAAGCACACTGTCGAGTTGGCCGCCGAGCCACGACCCTGACAGAGAATGCTCTGATTACGAGCAAAATTGACGATGTCATGCACCGTCAAAAAATAGCTCTCGTATTTCTTTACCGAGATAATTCTCAGCTCTTTTTCGATAGCCTCCCGGGCAACCACTGGCACACCCTCCGGCCAACGCTTTCGCGCACCATCCTCGGTCAGATGCCTGAGCCAGGTTGCTGGAGTCTGCTCGGTGGGCACCAGTTCACGGGGATATTCGTACTTCAACTCATCAAGGCTGAATGTACAGCGCCGAGCAATATTCAGGGTTTCATCGAGCAGGTGTGCCGGATAGATCTCGGCCAATGCTGCAGGCGCACGCAGGTGCCGTTCGCCATTGGCAAACAGGCGATGCCCGGCTTCGGCCACGGTGGTGTGATGGCGGATTGCGGTCATGGTGTCCTGCAGAGCGCGGCGGCCTCTGGCATGCATATGCACGTCGCCACTGGCCACGGCCGGAATGGCCAGGGATCGTGCCAGGGCGAGCAGAGCGCTCAGGCGCTGGCGATCATCCGGCCCGCAATGCAGTTCGACGCTCAGCCACAGATTCTGCGGAAAAATCCCACGCAGCCATTCGCCCTGTTCCTGACGTGTATCGGCATCCTGCTCAAGGTCCGGCACCCACAAGGCCAATAGCCCGGCAAGCGGTCCCAGGAAATCCTCGCGCAGCAGCCGGTATTCGCCTTTCTTGCTGCGGCGACGGCCTTGGGTTATCAGACGGCAGAGCGCCTGATAACCGGTCAGGTTTTCCACCAGCAACACCACCTTCGGGCCGAGCTCGATGGTGAATTCACTGCCGATTATCAGTGGCAGTTCACAGTCCATTGCTGCCTGCCAGGCGCGCACGATCCCGGCCAGTGTGCATTCATCAGTGATCGCCAGGGCCTGATAACCATGCAATTTGGCCCGTTCGAACAACTCCTTGGCGCTGGATGCACCACGCTGAAAGCTGAAGTTGGACAGGCAATGCAGCTCCGCATAATCAGCCCTCATGCGAACCAGCCATGCAGCAGCAGGTCGCTGTCATCTCCGACCCGGCGATAAGCCCAGCCACGCTGACCGTTGCGGGTTTCGACGAGAAAGTAGTCGCGGCGCACATCGGCGCCGTCCCACCAGCCGGACTCGATCCGTTCGGGCCCGGCCAGCACCCGCACGCTGGCTTGGGCCAGGGGCTCAGGTTCGGGCAGCAGCCAGCCAGGGCGTGGCACCGAACTGACGACAGTCGTGAGCTTGTTCGTCGAGCTGCTTTGCCAGGCGCATTCCGGGCGATGATCGGCGTGGAAGCTCAAGCCGTTCACGGCCTCGTCGCCCAGTTTCGCTCGCAGCCTCTCGCGCAGTTGCTCCCAGGGCATATTCTGCTGCGGTCGGTCATCGAACAGCTCGCGATGGGACGGCACGAAGGCGGGCAAGTCCTTGGCTTGCAGGCGCAGGGCGCGCACCGGAGACGGCACTACGACCTGTTCCAGACGGCCGCGAGCCAGTTCGAACAGCATAGTGGCTTCACGTTCTGCACTGAGCAGGCCGACCGGGATCAGGGTGTCCGGTGCCACGCTGCCGACACTGGGCACATGTTCCAGGTGAATGACGAAGCGCTGCACGCCGCTGTCCCGCCCGCCGAGGAACACGGCCAGATCGGCAATCATGCGTTTGAGCGGGAATAGCAGGGCCTGATGGGATTCGACGTCGAAATTCAGTTCCAGACGGGTGTCGAAATGGTCCGGCGGCACATAGCATTGCAGCGCCACGGGGCGGCGCCCGAGCAGGGTGTCCAGATGTTGCAGGACATGGGCCGGAAAGCGCCGGGCCAGGGTGTCCCGGGGCAGGGCCAGGACCTGATGCAGGCGATGCAAGCCCATGCGCGCGAGCGCCGTGGCGACGTCCTGGGGTAGGCCGATCCGATTGACCGGCATCTGTTCCAACAGTTCTTGCAGCTCTGCAGTGCAGGTGACGGCCAGGCGATCATGGACATTGGCCAGCATTCGCGCCGCTACCGGATTGGGCGCTACGACTATCCGATGGCTGAAACCCAGCGTCGTCAACTCCTCGCGCAACCGTGCTTCAAACACCGGCCAGGGGCCGAACAGACCGAGGCTCGACTCGACCTCCATCAACAGCACCCGTGGGTATTTCAGGCTGACCTGGGAGCTGAAGCGATAGGCCCAGGCGGCGAGCAGACGGTGCCAGTGATCGGTCTGTGCCGGGTCGTATTCAACGGTGGCGAACTCACGGGTCATGGCGTGGGCGGCGTTCAATGACTGGCCGGGGCGCAGACCCAGCTCCCTGGCGGCGGCATTGACCGTCTGCAGGACCCGGCGCTGGGCCGTGCCGCTGATCAAGGCCAGGGGTTCCTCGGGGTTGGCACGACGACGCATGACGCCGTCCAGCGCCAGTTGCGGCAGCAGGACACAGGCCCAGAGCATAGCGACCTCAGGCGTCGGTGGTGAAGGGGATTGGTGAGGCGGGGGGCAGACCGCCGCGACACTTGAGCACCCGCAACTGGCTGGGGCGCGCATCGATGGCAATGCGCAGCGCGGCCGGCGACGGGTTGGCCGCTGTCTGCTGGCCGCGACAGGCGAAAGCCAGGGTCTCGCCGGTTTCCGCTGCTACTTGCAGGCGGCGCAGGGCCCGGTCATCGACCTTGCGCGGCCAGCACAGCACCGCGCCGCAACTGCCGGAGCGCAGGCATTGCTCCACGGCCCACAGGGCATCGCGCTCATCGGCGGATATCACCGACAACTGGCGCAGATCCACCCCGGCGGCCTGCCAGGCCTGGGCATAAGGTACATAGGGCGGCGCGACCAGAACGATACGCTCGCCGCTGTCGGCCAGCCGTGCCAGGGTCGGCCATAACAAGCGCAGTTCGCCACTGCCGTCAGCGGCCAGGAGGATTTCCGAGAGCGCCGCCGGGGGCCAGCCGCCCATGGGCAGGGCGGCGTCGAGCAAGGCATGGCCGGTCGGTTGCGCGGCGACCGGCTGCACCTGCTGGCGACCTTTCCAGACCCGGCGCTCGTCCAGCAGCGCGTCGAGGCTGACGACCGCGCCCATCATTCCCGACGTACCAGGCCGCAGAACACGCCTTCGATGGCAAAGTCCTGATCAGGCCGCACGACAATCGGCTGATAGGCCGGGTTGCGCGGCAGCAAACGCAGGCCGTCACGACCGCGTTCCAGACGCTTGATGGTGACTTCGCCATCCAGGCGCGCGACAACGATCTGCCCGTCCCGGGCCTCGGCGCTTTGCTGAATGCCGACCAGATCGCCATCAAAAATGCCGTCGTCGATCATGGAGTCGCCCTTGACCCGCAACAGGTAGTCGGGGAGGCGCAGGAAGGTGCGGTTGTCGAGGGTGAAGGTGTCGTGGATATCGATATCCGGGCCAATCGGTGCACCGGCAGCGACCCGGCCCAGTACCGGGACTTGCAGCAGTTCGGCGCGCGGGCCGTTGGCCACCAGGCGAATGCCCCGGGCCTGATTGGCCGTGACCTCGATAAAACCGGCTTCGGTCAGCGCCACCACATGCTTGCGCGCCACGCTGCGCGAGGCAAAGCCGAAGGCCTCGCAGATTTCCGCGAGGCTGGGGGGCTGGCCGTTTTGCGCAATGCGATCGCGGATGAAGGTCAGGATGGCAGCGCGTTTGGGAGGTAAAGTCGTCATGGAGTACATTTGTACTCTTTTCGTTTAAGAATGGCTAGGGCCTCTGGTCGATTGCGGGGGGGCTGGAATTTTGTGGGAGCGAGGCTTGCCCGCGAAGAACAATAACGCGGTGTGCCTGACATACCGCGCCGTGTGATTCGCGGGCGAGCCTCGCGCCAACGAATCTGGAATGCATCAGGAACCCCCCGTATTCATTGAGCGACAGCGCTGTCTCATGACATCTGCCAAACAGAGGCGTAGTGTCTAGTCATGCTTCTCGGCAAAAGACTCATGAAGGAGGTCAACGCAATGAACCCGGATAGTCGACTCGCAACACTGTTTCCCACCCTTGAACAGATTCCTGAACAGTACCGTCCCGGCGCGGCCATCGAGCAGCGTGAGTATCTGGTGGATGGCGCCTTGCAACTGTGGGCCGGGCCGTTGGCGCCGGTGCGCAGTCCGGTGTATCTGCGGGGCGCGCAAGGGCATGAATCGGTGATTCTGGGCAGTACGCCGCTGATGGATGGGCAAACCGCCATGACCGCTCTGGACGCCGCCGTCCGTGCTTATGACCGGGGCCAGGGTGCCTGGCCGACCATGCGCGTGGTCGAGCGCATTCAGCATGTCGAGGCGTTTCTCAAGCGCATGCGCGAGCAGCGCGAGGCGGTGGTCAAGCTGCTGATGTGGGAGATCGGCAAGAACCTCAAGGACTCGGAAAAAGAGTTCGACCGCACCTGCGACTATATCGTCGACACCATCAATGCCCTCAAGGAACTGGACCGTCGCTCCAGTCGTTTCGAGCTGGAACAGGACACTCTCGGCCAGATCCGCCGGGTGCCGCTGGGCGTAACCCTGTGCATGGGGCCGTATAACTATCCGCTGAACGAAACCTTCACCACCCTGATCCCGGCCCTGATCATGGGCAATACCGTGGTGTTCAAGCCGGCCAAGTTCGGTGTGCTGTTGATCCGCCCGTTGCTCGAAGCCTTCCGCGACAGCTTCCCGGCCGGGGTGATCAACGTTATCTACGGCAGCGGCCGCGAGACCGTCAGCCCGTTGATGGCCAGTGGCAAGATCGATGTCTTTGCCTTTATCGGCACCAACAAGGCCGCCAGCGACCTGAAAAAGCTCCATCCCAAGCCACACCGGTTGCGCGCCGCGTTGGGCCTGGATGCAAAGAACCCGGGGATCGTGCTGCCCGATGCCGATCTGGACAACGCGGTCAGCGAGTCCATCACCGGTTCGCTGTCGTTCAATGGCCAGCGCTGCACGGCGCTGAAAATCCTCTTTGTCCATGAGGACGTGGTGGACAGCTTCCTCGCCAAGTTCGAGCAGAAACTGGCGCAGCTCAAACCCGGCATGCCTTGGGAACCGGGCGTTTCCCTGACGCCGCTGCCGGAGCCGAGCAAGCCTGATTATCTGCAAGGTCTGGTGACCGATGCGGTGGAGAAGGGCGCTCGCGTAGTGAATGCCGGTGGTGGTGAGGTCAATGAATCGTTCTTCTACCCGGCGGTGCTGTACCCGGTGACTGCGGACATGCGCGTCTATCACGAAGAACAGTTCGGCCCGGTAGTGCCGGTGGTGGCCTACAAGAACGTGGACGATGTCATTGAGTACGTACTGGATTCTGACTTTGGTCAGCAACTGAGTCTGTTCGGCAAGGACCCGGCCCAGGTCGGTCGTCTGGTGGATGCGTTCGCCAATCAGGTCGGGCGGATCAATATCAACGCGCAATGCCAGCGCGGCCCTGACCAGTTCCCGTTCAATGGCCGCAAGAACTCGGCAGAAGGTACGCTCTCGGTGCACGACGCCTTGCGCGTGTTCTCGATCCGTACCCTGGTGGCGACCAAGTTCCAGGAGAGCAACAAGGCGCTGGTCAGCGACATCATCCGCAATCGCGATTCCAGCTTCTTGACCACGGACTACATCTTCTGAGGCTGTTTCAACGGTAATAACGGGGGAGCTTCGGCTCCCTCGTTCAGTTATGTCTTACACTATTTCGTCTTGCTGCTGAACTGATGCTTCTTGCCGACACTCGAAGTCCACACCCCGTTTGAGAACCTCTGATCTTGCCCGAAGAATCTCTCCCCAGGCTGTCCGTGTCTCCCGTCTTGAAGGATCTGCGCGAGGCCACCGGCGATAGCCATCGCGCTCTGGAAGCGCGCATGCCGTTTATGTCTGCGGATTTGGACGCTGCCCTGTACCGGCGTCTGATCCAGGCGTATTACGGTTTTTATCAGCCTCTGGAGCAGCGTTTGCAAGCTGCGGGTGTCCTGGAAACAGAGCGGCTCAAGGTGCCTGCTCTCTTGCGGGACCTGCAGGCACTTGGCATCGACAGGCACAGCCTTGAACGTTGCCACGATTTGCCGAACGTTGGCGACCCCTGGCAGTTGCTCGGCGTGATGTACGTCATTGAAGGCGCGACATTGGGCGGGCAGGTGCTGCGTCGGGTGATCGGTGAGCGTTTGGGTATTGGTGCCGACAGCGGTGGGGCGTTTCTGGATGTCTATGGCCCGGCCACCGGTACGCTGTGGAAGGCTTTTCTCAAGCGTCTGTGGGACGCCGAGACAGATGCTCAGCGCCAGCAGGTAGTGGCAGGCGCCCACGGCACTTTTTTGTGTTTTCAGCGCTGGCTGGAGCAGGCCGGGGTGCTGGCTGGCCTGGCTGAAACGGCCGAAGCGTGAAAAAAACAGCTGAATGGATCCAGCTTTGTTTGGAGATGTGTCGGCCGGTCCGATATTCTCTTGGTATTCCATCATTCATTGGCATTCACCCGCTTGATCGATTGAGTGCTGCAGTTTTTCCCGGCAAGGACACCTAATGAGCACCCCCAGTACGCCGCTATCCGGCGTCAATCAGCCACTCAAGGGCATTGCGCTCCTGGTCCTGGCGACCTTCCTGTTTTCCAGTCACGACACGCTGTCCAAATACCTGTCCGGGTTTTATCCAATCTTCATGGTGGTCTGGGTCCGCTATGTGGTGCACACAGTGCTGATGGCCTGCATCTTCATGCCGTCGGCGGGCCTGCGTGTATTGCGTACCAAGCGTCCCGGCCTGCAGGCTTTGCGCGCCGGCTGCCTGTTAGGCACCAGCCTGTTGTTCACCACCGGCCTGATGTACATCCCCATGGCCGAAGCCACGGCCATCAACTTTCTCGCGCCGTTGCTGATCACTGCGCTGTCGGTGCCGCTGCTGGGCGAGAGGGTCACGCGCAAGCAATGGGCCGCCGTGCTCGTCGGCTTCTGCGGTGTGCTGATCATCGTCCATCCCGGCGGCGAACTGTTCACCCCGGCCAGCCTGCTGCCATTGTGCTCGGCGCTGTGCTTTGCCTTCTATCAATTGCTGACGCGCATGCTCAGCACCTATGACAGCCCGACCACCAGCAACTTTTTTGCCGGGCTGTTCAACAGTCTGGTCATGAGTGCGCTGGTGCCGTTCTTCTGGCAAACCCCGGAACTGAAGCATTTACCATTCATGCTGGCCCTGGGCACCTTTGGTATGGTCGCGCACCTGTTGTTGACTCAGGCCTTTCGCTTCGCCGCTCCGGCCATGCTGGCGCCATTCAGTTATTGCCAGATCGTCTTTGCCGGTCTGCTGGGCTACATCGTTTTTGATCATGCCCCTTCGTTGCTGGCGCAATTGGGCATTACCGTGATCTGTCTGAGCGGTCTGGCGGCGGCCTGGCAACAGCGGATCAAGAGTTGAGTGCACGGCAGTGGTTATTGAATGTCAGGCGACATGAAATATTTACCCTGCCTCCTTGAAAGCTGCAATGAATCACCCAATATGGGCATATACCACTAATTTCCCGGCTGCTACTGAGCTTCCATTTCCGGTCCGCCAAGGGCCTCTGGAGAATCGCTATGTATCCTGATGTTCAGCTGTTCATTGATGGTCAATGGCGCGCCAGCCGTGACGGTCGCACTATCGATGTGGTCAATCCGGCCACCGGCGAGACCCTTGGCACCGTTGCCCATGCCGGTATTCCGGACCTCGATGACGCCCTGGCTGCGGCCGAGCGCGGTTTCGCCACCTGGCGCGCGACACCGGCGTACGAGCGCTACAAGATCATGCAGAAGGCCGCCAATCTGCTGCGCGAGCGTATCGACACCGTTGCGAAGATCATGACCCAGGAGCAGGGCAAGCCCCTGGCCGAAGCCCGCACCGAAGTGATGTCGGCTGCCGATATCATTGACTGGCTGGCCGAAGAAGGCCGCCGCAGCTATGGCCGCTTGGTGCCGTCGCGCAATCCGCTGGTCGAGCAGAAGGTGATCAAGGAGCCGGTCGGTCCGGTCGCGGCCTTTACGCCGTGGAACTTCCCGATCAATCAGGTGGTGCGCAAGCTGTCCTCGGCCCTGGCCGCCGGTTGCTCGATCATCATCAAGGCTCCGGAAGAAACCCCGGCATCGCCTGCCGAACTGATCCGCGCCTTCGCCGATGCCGGTGTACCGGCTGGCGTGATCGCCCTGGTGTATGGCTCGCCTGCGGAAATTTCCAGCTACCTGATCCCGCATCCGGTGATCCGCAAAATCACCTTCACCGGCTCGACCCCGGTGGGCAAGCAACTGGCCGCCCTGGCGGGCCAGCACATGAAGCGCGCGACCATGGAACTGGGCGGGCATGCCCCGGCCCTGGTGTTCGACGACGCCGATATCGATCTGGCAGCCCGTACCCTGGCCGCTTCCAAGTTCCGTAACGCCGGTCAAGTCTGTGTCTCGCCGACGCGGATTCTGGTGCAGCGCGGCGTGTTCGATGCCTTCGTCGAGAAATTCGTCGGTCTGACCCGGGAAGTGAAGGTCGGCAACGGCCTGGAATCCACCACCACCATGGGGCCGGTAGCCAATGCCCGGCGCATTCCGGCGCTTACTGCGCTGGTCAAGAATGCGGTTGATGCTGGCGCCACGCTGCATACCGGTGGCCAGGCCATCGACGGCCCCGGCTACTTCTTCGCCCCGACCGTGCTCAGCGGCTTGACCACCGAAATGCACATCATGAGCGACGAGCCTTTCGGCCCTGTAGCGCTGCTGGTGCCGTTCGACACCGTTGAAGAAGCGGTCAAGGAATCCAACCGTGTGCCATTCGGCCTGGCTTCCTACGCTTTCACCACCTCGATGAAGACTGCGCAGATCCTCAGCAACGGCATCGAAGCCGGCATGCTGTCGATCAACCACTTGGGCATCGGCCTGCCGGAAGTGCCGTTTGGCGGGGTCAAGGATTCGGGTTACGGCTCTGAGGGTGGCACTGAGGCTATCGAGGCGTATCTGAATACCAAGTTGGTGACCCAGATGAATCTGTAACTGTTACGGCTGCCGCCCGCTCCCACAGTTCGCTCCAGCCAAGGCAGAGAAAGCTCCTGAAAAGCCCGCCAATATTGTATTGGCGGGCTTTTTTATGGGCGCTGAGTCAAGTGCGGAAGCGCTTGACCAGACTATCCAGTTCATTGGACAGCTCGGCCAGGCTACGGGAATCGCCCCGTGCCGAGTCGGCCAGTTCGGCGACCAGTTGCGCGTCGCCGTGGATCTGGCTGATATGGCGGTTGATGTCTTCGGCCACCTGATGCTGCTCTTCGGCGGCAGTGGCGATCTGGGTGTTCATGTCGCGGATCACGTCCACCGATTCGCGGATCTGGCCGAAGCTGGTGCGGGCCAGGCCGATCTTGCTCACCGAGTCCTGGGACACTTCCAGGCTGGCGCGCATCTGCTGGGTCACCGAGGCGGTACGCCGGGCCAGGTTGCCCAGCAGGCCGTCGATTTCTGCGGTGGAGTCGGCGGTACGCTTGGCCAGGGCACGGACTTCGTCGGCCACCACAGCAAAACCACGACCCTGTTCACCGGCCCGGGCGGCTTCGATGGCGGCGTTGAGGGCCAGCAGGTTGGTCTGCTCGGCAATGGAACGGATGGTGCCGAGAATCGACTGGATATCGTTGCTGTCCTGCTCCAGTTGCTGCATGGCCTGGGCCGATTGCTCGATCTCACTGCTTAGCTGGTCGACGCTGCTGACCGCCGCATCAATCTGGCGCTGGCCTTCACGGGCCTGGCGCTGGCCGCTGTCCGCCGAATCAGCGGCCTGGCTACAGGAGCGGGCGACTTCGTTGGACGTGGCGACCATTTCGTGAAAGGCGGTGGAGACCATGTCCACGGCTTCGCGCTGGCGGCCTGCGGCTTCGGCCATGTCGTGGGAGACCCGGGTCGAGCGCGACGAAGTGTCGAGAATCCGGTTCGCCGCCAGGCCAATGTGCTGGATCAGGCTGCGGATCGCGGTGAGGAACTGGTTGAACCAGTTGGCCAGTTGCGCGGTTTCATCGCTGCCGCGCACGCTGAGGTTCTGGGTCAGGTCGCCTTCGCCCTGGGCGATGCCTTCCAGGCCGCTGGCGACGCTGCGGATCGGCCGCACGATGACACTGGCGAAGCTGGCGCCGACGATGGCGAAGACCAAGGCCAGCACAGCGGCGATCACTGCAATCAGCCAGGTCAGGCGGGTGGTGCTGCTCATCACCTCGTCCTGTTTGATCAGGCCGATGAAACTCCAGCCCAACTGGTCGGAGGGGTAGACGTTGGCCATGAAGCTTTCGCCATTGAGGGTCACGCGCTGCAGGCCGCTGCCAGCCTTGGCCAGCTGCGCATAGCCGTCACCGAGGTCACCCAGCTTCTTGAAGTTATGTTCCGGCTGTTTGGGGTCGACCAGCACGGTGCCGGTGTTTTCGATCAGCATCAGGTAACCGCTGTCACCCAGCTTGATCTGCTTGACCATGGTGGTCAGCTGCTTGAGGGACACATCGATATTGACCACGCCACCGGTGGCACCGAGCTTGTTAGACACCGCGCGGATGGTGCTGACCAGTACGGCATCGTCGCCGGCCCAATAGTAGGCAGCGCTGCGTACGGTCTTGCCCGGATTGTCCAGGGCGGTCTTGTACCAGGGGCGTACACGCGGGTCGTAGTTGGCCATCTTCGGATCGCCCGGCCAGTAGGCATAGCTGCCGTTGGCCAGGCCGTAGGAAATGTAGGAGTAGGCCGGATGACTCTTGGCGATGCTGTCGAAAAACTCGAAGAACTGCTTGTCCTGCTCGTTCAACGGAATGTCTGCGGCGTTGGCGCTGCTGTAATTCTTCACGTTGCCGTCGGTGTTTTTTACCAACGGACTGTTGGCGAGGTAATCGACGTTCTGGCTGATGCCCTCGAAGAACAGCTGCATGGCGCTGGCTACCTGACGGATTTCCCGGCCACTGCTGTCGACGAATGAGCTTTCGGCCTCGCTACGCAGGTTCAGGATCACGATCCCGGCGACCACGATAATGGGCAGACTGGCAATGATGGCAAAGGCCCACGTCAGTTTCTGTTTGATATTCATTGCTGCTCCAACTGCAATTGATGCGCTTGGGGGACGTGCACAAATCACCAAAGGCGTTTGCGCTATTTTTGTATTATGGTATACCAGAGTTCCCGGCCTATCTTGCTTCTTTGGCAGATCTGTCCGATATCGACAGAATTGATAGACCACACAGAATTATTAACCCTCTTGCTGGCTGTCGGCTGTTACCTACAAAGATTGAGGAAACGTCATGAAATTCTCATTATTCATCCACATGGAGCGCTACGACGAAGGCCAGACCCATCGTGAAGTCTTCGACGACCTGGTCGAATTGACGCTGATGGCCGAGGCTGGCGGCTTCAGCACAGTGTGGGTGGGCGAGCATCACGCCATGGAATACACCATCTCGCCGAGCCCGATGCCGATCCTGTCGTACCTGGCGGCGAAGACCAGCACCATTCGCCTCGGTGCCGGGACCATCATCGCGCCGTTCTGGCACCCGATCCGGGTGGCCGGGGAGTGCGCCTTGCTCGACGTGATCAGCAACGGCCGCATGGAGGTGGGCCTGGCTCGTGGCGCCTATCAGTTCGAATTCGACCGCATGGCGGGCGGCATGCCGGCATCCAGCGGCGGTCAGGCCCTGCGTGAGATGGTCCCGGTGATCAAGCAGTTGTGGCAGGGCGACTATGCCCATCAGGGCGAGTTGTGGAGTTTCCCCACCTCCACCAGCGTACCCAAGCCTGTACAGAAGGCCGGCCCGCCCATGTGGATCGCCGCCCGTGACCCGGACTCGCATAACTTTGCAGTAAAGAACGGCTGCAATGTCATGGTCACGCCGCTGATGAAGGGCGATGAAGAGGTAGTGGACCTGGTCAACAAATTCGAGACTGCCCTGAGCAACAACCCCGAAGTACCGCGCCCGCAACTGATGGTGCTGCGCCATACCTTCGTCCACGAGCCCGGCGGCAACTGGCAGAAGGGCGCCGAGGCGATCTCGCGCTTCTACCGTACCTTTGAAGGCTGGTTCTTCAACAAACAGATTCCGGTCAATGGCTTCGTTGAGCCGACACCGCTGGAAGCGGTCAAGGAGCGCCCGGAATACGCCCTGGATAACATCCACAAGAACGTGATGATCGGCACCCCGGAAGAAATCATTACGCGGATTCGCGAGTACGAGCGCCTGGGGGTTGATGAATTCAGCTTCTGGAACGACAACAGCATGAGCCATGCCGAGAAGAAGGCGTCGTTGCAGTTGTTTATCGACAAGGTTATTCCGGCATTCGCATGATCTGTGCAGATTGTGTGGGACCGGCTTTAGCCGGGAAGGCGGTATTACAGGCGATAGAAGTGTATCGATCCTGCTTGCGCCTTCCCGGCTAAAGCCGGTCCCACCTTATAGGTGTTGCGTGTCAGCCCTCGAAGGCAATGGTCTCCACCACCTCCAGGTCATACCCCATCAGCCCCGCATACTTGAGCGGCGGGCCGAGGTGGCGCAGTTTACCCAGGCCCAGATCCTGCAGAATCTGCGCCCCGGTCCCCACATCCGAATAGATCTTCGACTGCGAGCGGCTGAACTGGCGGCGCTCCTGAGTCAATTGCGGCACCCGCTCCAGCAGGGCCTGGGACGATTCGCTGTTGGCCAGTACGACGACCACGCCATGGCCCTCGGCGGCGACACGTTCCAGCGCGGACCACAGGCTCCAGTTCTTCGGCCCGGTGTACTCAGCGCCGACCAGATCGCGCAACGGATCAATCACATGGACCCGCACCAGGGTCGGCATGTCGCGCTGCATCTGGCCCATGACCATGGCCATATGCACGCCACCATCAATGCGGTCCTCGAAAGTAATCAGGCGGAAGGTGCCATGCACCGTCGGCAGTTCGCGTTCGCCGATGCGCTTGACCGTATGCTCGGTGCTCAGGCGGTAGTGGATCAGGTCGGCGATGCTGCCGATCTTGATGCCGTGCAGGGCGGCAAAGACTTCCAGCTCAGGGCGACGGGCCATGCTGCCGTCGTCGTTCATCACTTCGACGATCACCGCCGCCGGGGAGAAACCGGCCAGGCGCGCCAAGTCGCAACCGGCCTCGGTATGCCCGGCACGGTTGAGCACGCCGCCATCCTTGGCCCGCAGCGGGAAGATATGCCCCGGCTGCACCAGGTCGCTGGCCTTGGCATCAGGCGCCACGGCCGCCTGCACGGTGCGGGCACGGTCGGCGGCGGAGATGCCGGTGGTGACGCCTTCAGCGGCTTCGATGGAGACGGTAAACGCCGTGGAGAATAAGCTGCCGTTGCTCGGCACCATCTGTTCCAATCCGAGGCGTTGGCAGTGCTCGTCAGTCAGGGTCAGGCAGATCAGGCCACGGGCTTCGTTGGCCATGAAACTGATGATCGCCGGGGTCACGGCTTCGGCGGCGATCAGCAGATCGCCTTCGTTTTCCCGATCCTCATCGTCAACCAGCAGGACCATCTTGCCCTGGCGAAAGTCTTCGATGATTTCGGCGGTGGTATGAAAAGGCATCGTCGTCGGCTCTTGTTAGCGGATGAAATGAACTCAGTAATTATGGTATACCATAATACAAATTAACCAGAAGGAAAGCGTAGATGAAGGCTTACTGGATTGCTCATGTCGACGTCAGCAACCTCGACCAATACGGCGGTTACATGGCCCTGGCTCCGGCGGCGTTTGCCCTGTACGGCGGTCGCTATCTGGCGCGGGGTGGGCGTACCACATGGTTGGAGGGTGCCCCGACGCCCCCCCGTAACGTCGTCATCGAATTCGACTCCTATGATCAGGCATTGGCCTGTTACCACTCGCCTGAATACCAGGCAGCCGCGGCCCACCGCCAGGGCGCGGCCGTGGCGCAGATTGTGATTGTCGAGGGGATGCCACTGTAGGCGTCTTGAAGGCTAGCGAATGAAGTGCACGCGACCGGTGTCGTCGTTGCCCATGTAGAGGCCATAGCTGCCCGACCGGCACTCCTCGATATAGCGTTCGAGGATCTGCCGGATCGCCGGGTAGTAGATCTGTTCCCAGGGAATGTCTTCGGGGGCGAAGAAGCGGCAGTCGAGGGTTTCTTCACCGTATTCGCCGGTGATCTCCAGGGCCTGCGCGCGGAAGATGATGTACACCTCGCTGATCCGCGGCACGCTGAAGATCGAATAGGGCGAGAGGATTTCGCCGCGCACGCCACTTTCTTCCCAGGTTTCGCGCAAGGCCGCCTGCTCGGTGGTCTCGCCGTTTTCCATGAAACCGGCGGGCAGGGTCCAGGTGCCGGGGCGCGGCGGGTTGGCGCGCTGGCACAGCAGGTACTTGCCGTCCTGCTCGATGATGCAGCCGGCAATGATCTTCGGGTTCTGGTACTGGATATGCCCGCAGGCGCTGCAGGTCAGGCGGATATGGGTATCGCCGGGCGGTACCTGACGAATCAGTTGGTCGGCACCGCAGCAGGGACAGAAGCGCAGGTCGGGCATGGCGTCACCGGGCGATACGCGGCTCGGCGAGGACGATGGGGGTGGCCATCTCGCGCAACGGGCTGTCGTTTTCATCGTATTTGGCGCGCAGGTAATCCAGCGCTACCTTGGCTGCGGCGCGGACATGGTCCACTGACGCCTGGTGCGCGGCCGCCGGGTCGCCACTCTTGATGGCTTCGACGATGCGCTGCATTTCTTCGTTACTGCGGCCGCGACGGTTGGTCTGGGATACGGAGGTGGCGCGCAGGTAGCTGATACGCGCCTGCAACTGACGCAGCTGTGCGGCGGCGATCTGGTTGCCCGAGCCTTCGAACAGCACGTCGTAGAAGCCCTGTACCGAGTCAAGTACCTGTTGCAGTTCGCCTTCTGCCAGGGTTTTGCGGTTCACCTCAAGGGCTTTTTCCAGCGCGCGAATGTCCTTGGCCTTGGCATTGAGGGTGAACAGCTGCACGATCAGGCCTTCCAGCACACAGCGCAGCTCGTAGATGTCACGGGCGTCTTCCAGGGTAATGATGGCGACGCGCGGGCCCTTGGCATCGGCGAATTCCACCAGGCCTTCGGACTCCAGGTGGCGCAGTGCTTCACGCACCGAAGTACGGCTGACGCCGAGGCGGTCGCACAGGTCGCGCTCGACCAGGCGGTCGCCGGGCAGCAGCTGGAAATTCATAATGGCACTGCGCAATTTTTCGAGGACGATTTCGCGCAGGGTGATGGGATTGCGGTTGACCTTGAAGCTGTCATCCATTGGCAGGCGTTTCATGTGTTTGACTCTGAAAATAGGTTTGTCCGTGACCGGGTGCCGCAACGGCAGCCGATGACCTGAAAAAGCAATGCGCCGATCATAGGGGCTTGGCGCGCTTCGCAACACCAGTAATTGATCGGCTGTGCAGAAATTGCCGCCAAACAGCGTTCTTCAGGTACGGGCGCGGCCGGTTTTCAGGCCATTGCCGCCAGTGCACCCATCTTGCCCTTGCAATAGACCATGGGCGTGACGCTGTCGTCGGCGACGATCAGATTCTTGATCTCCCCGACCAGAATCGCATGGTCACCGCCTTCGTATTCGCGCCACAGCTCGCATTCTATGATAGCGGTGGCCTTGCTCAGCAGCGGGTTGCCCAGTTCGCTCAGGGTCCAGTCGATGCCCTGGGCCTTGTCCTTGCCTTTGCGGGCGAAGGCATAGGCCTCGACCTGTTGCTCGGCGCTGAGCAGGTGGATGGCAAAGCGCTTGCTCGCACACAGCACCGGGTAGGAGTCCGACGCATAGTTGGGGCACACCAGCACCAGCGGCGGGTCCAGGGACAGCGGGCTGAAGGCGCTGGCGGTGATACCGACAATGGCGCCGTCGTCGTCGAGGGTGGTGACGATGGTCACGCCGGACGGGAACGAGCCCATGACTTTCTTATAGAGTGCTGCGTCGATCATGTTGGATTACCTCGTCGGGCCTGCAATTGGGGGAATGCCATTCCATGGCGGTGCGCGTCGGTTCAGCGCATCACAAAGGGGTCGGGCATCGGCGCGCTGGACAGGTTGATCCACACCGTTTTCAGTTCGGTGTAGGCGAGCACCGAGTCCAGCCCGCTTTCGCGGCCATAGCCACTGTTCTTGAAGCCGCCGATGGGCGCCATGGCCGACACCGCGCGGTAGGTATTGACCCAGATGATCCCCGAGCGCACGGCCTTGGCCATGCGATGGGCGCGGCCCAGGTCGCGGGTCCAGATTCCGGCCGCGAGGCCGAACTGCGAGTCGTTGGCCATGGCCAGGGCGTCGGCTTCGTCCTTGAACGGGATAATCGCCGCCACCGGGCCGAACACCTCTTCCTGCATGATCTTCATGCTGTTGCTGTCGCACTCGAACAGGGTCGGCTCGTAGAACCAGCCTTGCTCGTCCAGTTGTGGGCGCTTGCCGCCCATGCGCAGGGTCGCGCCTTCGGCCAGGGCATCGGCCACCAGCCCCTCGACCACGGCCAGTTGCTGCGCGGTGGCCATGGGGCCCATTTCGCTGTCGTCGTGCTGCGGGTTGCCGATCTTGATGCGTTGGGCGCGCGCGATCAGGCGCTGGATGAACTCTTCGTAGATCTCTGCCTGCACCAGCAGCCGCGAACCGGCCACGCAGCTTTGCCCGGAGGCGGCGTAGATCCCGGCGATGGCGCCATTGACCGCGCTGTCCAGGTCGGCGTCGGCAAAGATGATATTCGGCGATTTGCCGCCCAATTCCAAGGACAGCTTGGCGAAGTTCTCGGCGCTGCTGCGCACCACATGCCGGGCCGTGGCCGCGCCACCGGTAAAGGCGATCTTGCGCACCAGCGGATGGCGTGTGAGGGCGGCGCCGGCACTGGGGCCGAAACCGGTCACGACGTTGATCACGCCGGGTGGAATGCCGGCTTCGTGGGCCAGTCGGGTCAGCTCCAATACGGTGGCCGAGGCATGTTCCGACGGCTTGAGCACGATGGTATTGCCAGCGGCCAGGGCCGGTGCCAGCTTGATTGCGGTCAGGTACAGCGGGCTGTTCCAGGGAATGATCGCCGCCACTACGCCCAAGGGCTCATGGGTGGTGTAGGCAAACAGGTCGGGCTTGTCCAACGGCAGGGTCGCGCCTTCGAGCTTGTCGGCCAGGCCTGCGGTGTAATGGAAGAACTCCGGCAGATAACCGACCTGACCACGGGTTTCGCGGATCAGCTTGCCGTTGTCGCGGCTTTCCAGCTGGGCCAGGCTCTCCTTGTTCTCGGCAATCAGGTCACCGAGGCGGCGCAGCAGCTTGCCTCGGGCGGTGGCGGTCAAACCACGCCAGGCCGGGCTTTCGAACGCTTTCTGCGCAGCTTGCACGGCCAGTTCGACGTCATGCTCATCGGCATCCGGCAGTTCGGCCCAGGCCTGGGCGCGGGCCGGGTCGAGGCTCTCGAAAGTCTTGCCGGACACGGCGTCGAGCCACTGCCCATCGATGCACATATGAAAGCGTTCAAGACTCATAAACGGTTTTCCTTCTGCGAAACGGGCGCCGCCAGGGCGCGGTCGAGAAATTCCAGCAGCATCCGGTTGACCAGACGCGGCGATTCCATCGGCATCATATGTCGTTGCTGCTCCAGGACCACGACTTCAGCACCGGGAATCTTCTGCGCCAGTTGCCGGGCCATCTGCGCCGTGGAGCCAGGGTCGAGTTCGCCAGTGGCGATCAGGGTCGGCATGCTCAGGCTGCCCAGATCTTCGGCGCGATACATGTCCTGGGTGGCGAACAGCGAATAGGTGGTCAGGTAGCCCTGGGGGTCGTTCTCGGCGAGGGTCTGGCGCAGGGCTTTGATCTGCGCCGGGTTGGCGCCCTGATACTCAAGGCTGAACCAGCGCGACAGGGCAGCCTCGGCGTTGGCATCCGGACCATGTTCGGCGGCCTGGGCCGTGCGCTCGATGACCCCGGCACGCTGCTGCTCGCTGCGGTTGAACACACTGTTCAGTACCACCAGTGCCTCGAGGCGTTGCGGGAAGTGCAGGGCAAAGGCCCGGGCGATCAGGCCGCCCATGGAAAAGCCGATCACCGTGACCTTTTCCAGGTGCAGGTGATCAAGCAGTTCCAAGAGCTGTTCGGCATAGCCCTTCAGATCAATGTTGGCTGGCGGACGCGGACTGGCGCCGTGGCCGAGCATGTCGTAGACGATGACCTGATACGTGTCCGCCAGGCCGACGACCTGGCCGCCCCACATTTCCTTGTTCAGGCCCACACCGTGGATCAATACCACGGGCTGGCCCTGGCCCACGACCTGATAACAGGTCCCGGCCGCGGTGAATTCAGCGCTGCCCCCGATCATGCTTGGCTCCCGTTCACTGCGCCTTTTCCGCGGCCAGTTCCTGCAAATCGCTGTAGCGATTGCCGATCCGTGGATGCACCCGGCCGCCATCGGCGGCGCCCAACACTACGACCAACTCGTCGGCGCGCGGGGCGTCTTCGATCTTCATTTCCAGGGTGATGTAGTGGGAGCGGAAGCCCTCGTCATCCTTGTGCATCATCGGCACCTGGATCGACGTGCCCGGCGCGCCGCGCTTGTTAGTGAAGCTCAGGTAGCTCTTGGCCTTGACCGCCTCGCGGTAGTGATTGCCAAAACGCAGGGTATGGATCACCGCCGAAGCATGCTCGATCTCGCCATCGGCACCGACCACGGCCGCTTTACCGTAGGCCTCGATCTTGTCGGCACCGCCAATGGCCGCAGTCAACTTGGCGACGATCAGCGCACCCAGCTCCGAGCAGTTGGCCATGATTTCCGGCTTCAGGTCTTCGACGAAACCACGCCCGGCCCAAGGATTCTTGATCACCGCCGCCACGCCAATCATGGTCACCGGCTTGTCCGCCGCCTTGCCGCCTTCGATCAGGGTCTCTTCGATATAGGTGACGATCTTGCGAATCTCGAAACTCATGTGTGCACTCCAAAAGCTGGTATTTGGTCTGTTGTATGATGGTATACCAGATTATGGGGCGTGCAAGTGTTTTGTTATGAATGGTGGGAAGGGCGTGGGAATACGGCGAGACAGGCCCCGGTTTGTGGGAGCTGGCTTGCCCATGAAGATGGTAGTTCTGTCGCAGAAAATGTTTCGGATGCACCTGCCTCTTCGCGGGCAAGCCTCGCTCCCACAAAAATATTCAGGCGACTTGTCGATTCTGCAATTGATTCGCCCCTCGTGCATTCTTGCCAGCTCGCTGGATCTGCCATTATGCAAGCCCCCCCTATAACCAAAGGATGAAACCCAGTGAACGACAGCTCCAGTCGGATCGTCATCCAGCGTTTTACCGAAGATCATATAGACGGCGTCACCGCGCTTTATAACGAGCCGGCAGTATGCCGTCAGGTCCTGCAGATGCCCTTTCAGTCGACCGATGTCTGGCGCAAACGCCTGGCGGCAGGTGATGAGCGGGCCATCAAGCTGGTCGCGCTGCATGAGGATGAGGTCATCGGCAACATCGGGCTTGAGCAATACGCGCGCATTCGCCAGCGCCATGTGGGCGCTATCGGCATGGGTGTTTCGCTGGCATGGCAAGGCAAGGGCGTGGGATCAAGGCTGCTGGAGGCTGCGCTGGAGGTTGCCGACAATTGGATGAACCTGCGCCGGGTTGAGTTGACCGTGTATTCCGATAACGAAGCCGCACAGAGCCTGTACCGCAAGTTTGGCTTCGAGAAGGAGGGATGCCTGCGCGACTATGCCGTGCGTGACGGGGTGTATGTTGACGCGATCAGCATGGCGCGGTTGCGGCGATAAGGATGTTTCACTATCGCGCAGCACACACAAAACCATAGATGTGGGACCGGCTTTAGCCGGGAAGGCGTAGGCAGGATCGATACATTTTATCGCCTGCCATAACCTCCTCCCGGGGTGAAGCCGGTCCTACAGTCGATACAGTCGACTTGTATGCTTTACGCGACCAATCGATGGCAGAAATACACCACCAGCACGCCCGCCAACAACGTCACATAAGGCAGCATCCCCGCGCGCTTGCTGCCGCCATCGGCCTGCAGGTGCAGGTCACTGAGCATTGCGGCAGGGAAGTGGCCTTTGTCCTGCACGTAGTGGCGATAGAGAAAGACCGGGATGATCAGCAGCGCCAGCAGCACGCCGGTGAACAGGGTGCCGGTGCCCCAGATATCCGCGCCCAGGCCCATGCAGGCCAGGTTGACGAAGCTCAGCAGCGCACCCAGGGCCAGCAGCACTTTGGGGGCTTTGTAGGGGCGAGCCCAGTCCGGGCGGTCGAGGCGGTGGATCCAGCCGGCGTTGAGGTTGAGGAAGTTGAAGATGATGTAGCTGACATTTGACGCGGCCAGGACGAAGACGTAGTCCGACATCAGCAACAGCAGCAGGTTGAAGGACAGGTCGGTCCACATGGCTGCGGTCGGTGCGCCGTGTTCATTGGTACGGCCCAGGTATTTGGGCAACCAGCCGTCCACCGAGGCTTGGTACAGGGTGCGGGATGAACCGGACATTGAGGTCATGATTGCCAGCAGAGTCGCCAGTACCAGCATGATCAGGACGATATTGCCCACCACTTTGCCGCCGCCAATACTCGCTGCCATGGCCTGGCCAACGCCCATGCCGCTGTAGATTGTCGGGTCGAGCAGGCCGCTGTACACCGCAGGCGTAGTGATTACACCATTGGTATCGACCACCGCCGGGGTGACCAGTTGGCCGAGCCCGAGGCTGGCCTGGAAGGCCATGGGCACCAGGGTGAACACCACGATGCACAGCAGGCCGGCGAAGAAGATCGCCTTGAACGTGTCACGTTTCGGGTCCTTGAATTCCCGGGTGTAGCACACCGCCGTTTCAAAGCCGTAGGTCGACCACGCCGCGATAAACAGCCCGCCCGCCATCAGCGACCAGCCGGAAATATCCCAACTGCCGTCGATCACTGCGCCTTGCGCGTCGTGAGCCAGGGGGGCCAGGGGGAAGAAGTTGGCCTGGGTGGCGTCGCCGGTCAGCAGCGGCACCACGCCCACCAGTAGCAGCGGGATCAGCGAGGTGACGCCGAGGATCAGGGTCAGCCGCGCCGAACGGAGGATGCCGCCATGCTGCACCGCAAATACCCCTAGCAGAATCAGCACGCCGAGCACGAAGGTGGCGTTGAGGCGCAGAGACAGGCCGCTCTTGATCCAGCCGAGGTCCAGCAGGGTGAGTTGCCAGGTGTTGATCAGGGCATCAGCGGGAAACAGCGCGGTCAGTACATAGCCCGCCGCCAGTCCTGAACCGATGGACAACACCGGCGACCAGGCCAGCCAGTTGCACCATACCGACACCGGCGCGATCAGCTTGCTGTAGCGCACCCAGGCAATGGCGCCATACACCGAGGCACCGCCGGATTTATGCGGGAACAGCCCGGCGATTTCGGCGTAGGTAAAGGCCTGGATGAAGCCGAACAGGATCGACACGATCCAGACGATCCAGGCCGGTTTGCCCACCGTGGCGGCAATGGCGCCGATGGAAAACAGCACCAGCGCAGGCACGCCGCTGGCCACCCAGAACGCACCCCGCCAATCAATCTTGCGATGCAGGCCCTCGGTTGCCGGGCTTGCTGGCGATACGCTGTCGAACGAAGTCGCTTCCATTTCGGTAGTCCCATGGTTGAGTGAGAGGTAATGCCTGTTTCAGGCCGTAGGAGCGGCTTTAGCCGCGAGGGCTTTCTCCCGGCTGAAGCCGGTCCTACGGTTGCTCGCCCTAGGCTCGGACACGGCTCTTGTCCGGGTCATAGAAGATCGGCGCCGTGACCACGGCATCGATGCGTTTTTGCAGGCCGTCGACTTTGCCGACCTGGACCTGGGTGCCGATTTCGCTCTGGCTGGTATCGATCCGGCACAGGGCGATGTTGCTGGCCAGCAGGGGCGAGCGGCAGGCGCTGGTGATCACGCCGATCTGCGCGCGGCCCTGATAGACGCCGTCGCCGTGATGGGCGCCTTCGTTGCCTTGCAGCTTGAGCCCCACCAGCTTGTGTTGCGGATGGGCGCTGCGGCGCAGCAAGGCATCGCGGCCGATGAAGTCGTCGGTCTTGCTCTTGAGCGGCACGCTGAAGCCGATCCCGGCTTCGAACGGGTCGGTCTGGTCGCTGAATTCGTAACCGGCAAAGATCAGCCCGGCTTCGATGCGCAGCATGTCCAGGGCTTCCAGGCCCAAGGGCACGATGCCCAGCGGCTCACCGAGCTGCCAGATGCGGTCCCAGACCTGTTCGGCGTCCCGTGGATGGCACCAGACCTCATAGCCCAGCTCGCCGGTGTAGCCAGTGCGGGAAATCATCAGCGGGCAGCCGTCGTAGTCGCCCAGGCGGCCGACCAGAAAGCGGAACCAGCCGAGGCTTTCCACGCCCGGCTGGGTGGCCGGCGTCCACACCAGTTGCTTGAGCAGATCGCGGCTGAGCGGGCCTTGCACCGACAGGTTATGGATCTGCTCACTGGCGGATTTGACCCAGACTTTCATGCCGAGCTTCTCGGCCTGCTCGCGCAGCCAGACCCCGGCGTAGTCCTCGCCGCAGATCCAGCGGAAATTGTCCTGGCCAAGTCTGAGCAAGGTGCCGTCGTCGAGCATGCCGCCGTGCTCATGGCACATGGCCGAGTACACCACTTGGCCGATGGCCAGACGTCGCACGTCGCGGGTCAGGCAGTACTGCAACAGGGCTTCGGCGTCGGGACCGATGATTTCGAATTTGCGCAGGGCGGTCAGGTCCATCACCGCGACGCGCTCGCGGCAGCCGTAGTATTCGTCGATGGCGCCAAAACCGTCGTAGCGCAGCGGCAGCCACCAGTTGCGGTAGTCGCTGAAGCTGCCGGTCAGGGCGCGGGTGCGGGAGTGGAAGCCCGACTCGCGGGTCAGGGTCGGATCGGCGTCGGCGGTAGGTCGGCTGGCCATGGCGATGGAGAAGCGCTCCTTGTCGGAATACACACGGATATGAATGTCGGTGGGGTTCCAGCCGTTGGCCGGGTCGATATCGTCGGGGCAGGAGCTGCTGGCGCAGACCAGCTCAGTCATGGCCCGCAGCAGCACGTAGTCGCCGGGGCGGGACCAGGGCTCGTCGAGGGTCATCTGCTGATGGGCGTCGATGCCGGTATTGAAAAAGAAATTGATTGCCGGCCAGCCCGCGCGCGCCTGTACGCCATAGCCCTGCAAGGCGGCGCTGATGTTGTCGCTGCAATTGTCATGGCCGAAGTAGCCGTGGCTTTCGTAGTAACGAGCGGCGCAGGCGAGGGCGAAAGAGTCGTGGCGGCCGACGGTGTCTTGCACCACCTCGAGCATGGGCTGGAACTGGCGATCAAAGAACTTGCTGAACAGCCCCGGCGCCGGATAGGCGTTGCCGTTGAGGGTGCGGGTGACGGTCTGGTCCAGGTCGAGTTCCTGGCCCAGGTCCAATGCGCGGCGGTTCAGGGCGACGAAGTCCGAGCACTGGCGTCCGGCGACATCGAGCACCTGAATGTACTGGCCCTTGCCGACGCTGTAGCTATGGGCGGTACCGGCGCGAAGGGTGAACTCGTCGATGGGCTCGGCCAGTGGCTCGGGCAGATTGGGCAGCAGCAGGGGCGATGGATTGGCTCGCATCACCACTACTCGCAGTTCGCTGGCGGTGGCCTGACGGTCAACGGTTGCCGGGGTGTCCGGCGCGGCGATCAGCACCAGCAGCGGCGTCGATGCGACGAAGCGGCGGCTGAAACCAGCGGGAGAATCGGCATCCCACAGCGATGCCGCGCCCTTGCCTTGGGCAAAGTCAACGCCGCGTTTATTCAGCGCCTGCTGGATGCGTCGGGCCTGCTGGCCGGGGCGCGCCAGGTAGTGCGCAATAAAGCGGCAGCCGCCGTCCAGGGTCAGGCCCAGCAGCGCCAGGGCATCGCGGCCCTGGCTGTCAAAGGCCATCAGCTCGCAGGGCTGCAGGCCTTCGACGTCGATGATGTGCAGGCTGTCGCCGCTGTCCAGGCTGATCAGGGTCAGGCCGCCGCCCGCGACCCGGTAACGCTCCTGGGCCGGGCTGCGGGCGAACAGCCCCGGTTCCCAGGGCCGGGAAATGCTCGGTGCGTTCATGGCCTCAGGCCCGCCGCTGGCTGGCGGGGTCGCCGAGGTAGGCGGCCATGGAGTCGTCCAGCGCTTCGAGCCACGGTGTGTGATGGGGCGGCGACTGGGTGCCGGTCATCAGCGAGCGATAGGACTTGTCGCGGTAGCCCATGATGTTTTCCGCCTTGTCGTGCTTCCAGTGCAGGAAAGTCTCATTGACGGCGGCGATGTCGAAGCTGGGGTAGTCGGTGGCGTCCACCAGTTGCTGGATATAGGCGCCCTGGTACTCGAACATCTGCTGGTTGGTTTCCAGGGTCTGCTCGCGCTCATGCCACTGCTGGCTGTCGGCGACCATGGCGGCGTGGTCGGGCAGGGCGATACGGCCGAGGATCACGTCCCGGGCATACCAGGCCTGGGCATCGAACATATTGAAGGAGTACCACTGGTCCTGCATGCCGAGGTAAATCAGCTGCGGGTTGGCCTCCCAGAACACACCTTTGTAGAGGTTCATCGGCCACAGGCGGTTGTCGGTTTCCAGACGCAGCTCGTCGGGCAGGAACGGGAAGTGGTGCTGGTAGCCAGTGCAGAGGATCACTGCGTCGATGTGCTTGTGGCTGCCGTCGACGAAGTAGGCGCGGTTCTTTTCCAGGCGCTGCAACAGCGGTTTTTCTTCCCAGTTCTGCGGCCAGCTGTAGCCCATGGGTGCGGTGCGGTAGCAACTGGTGATGCTGCGGGCACCGTATTTGTAGCATTGCGAACCGATGTCTTCGGCCGAGTAGCTGCTGCCGATCAACAACAGGTCCTTGCCCTTGAATTCCAGGGCGTCGCGGAAGTCATGGGCATGCAGGATGCGCCCGCTAAAATGCTCGAAGCCCTTGAAGTACGGCATGTTCGGCGTAGAGAAGTGGCCGCAGGCATTGATCACGTAATCGAAGGTTTCACAGGTGTCGACATCGCTGTCGTAGTCATGGGCGACGACGCTGAACTGGCGGCTCTGTTCGTCGAAACTGACCTGGCGCACGGCGTTGTTGAAGCGGATGTAGTCGCGCACCCCGGCCTTCTCGACGCGGCCCTTGATGTAGTCCCACAGCACTTCCCGTGGCGGATAAGAGGCGATGGGGCGACCGAAATGTTCTTCGAAGGTGTAGTCAGCGAATTCCAGGCATTCCTTTGGACCGTTGGACCACAGGTAGCGGTACATGCTGCCGTGGACCGGCTCGCCGTTTTCATCCAGACCGGTGCGCCAGGTGTAATTCCACATGCCGCCCCAGTCTTTCTGTTTTTCATAGCAGACCAGTTCCGGGATATCCGCGCCCTTGTCCCGCGCCGACTGGAAGGCCCGCAGTTGCGCCATGCCACAGGGGCCGGCACCGATGATTGCTACACGTAGGGTCATGGGGGTGTGCCTCTCTTCTCAAAACACATAATTAGTTGAGTGACTGCATATGTGTGGGAGCGAGGCTTGCCCGCGAAGGCGGTGTGGCGGCATCGAATAATGCGTCGAATGTATCGACCTCTTCGCGGGCAAGCCTCGCTCCCACAGTTCAGGTTCCACAGCCAATACGCTGCGGCGCCTAGCGAAAAATCACGGTCTTGTCCTGGTTGATGAACACCCGGTGTTCCAGGTGGTATTTCAGGGCTTTGGAGAGGGCGACGGTTTCGGTGTCGCGGCCGATGGCGACCAGGGCGTCGGGGGCGATGGTGTGGTCCACGCGCTGGACTTCCTGCTCGATGATCGGCCCTTCGTCCAGATCGCTGGTGACGTAGTGGGCGGTGGCGCCGATCAGTTTCACGCCGCGTTCATAGGCCTGATGGTAGGGCTTGGCGCCCTTGAAGCCGGGGAGGAACGAGTGGTGGATATTGATCGCCCGGCCCGAAAGCTGGCGGCACAGGTCGTCGGAGAGGATCTGCATGTAGCGCGCAAGCACCACCAGGTCGGTCTCGGTTTCTTCGACGATGCGCAGCAGTTCGGCTTCCTGGCGCGCCTTGGTTTCCTTGGTCACCGGCAGGTAGACGAAGCGGATGCCCTCGCGCTCGGCCATGGGCCGCAGGTCAAGGTGGTTGGAGACGATGGCGGTGATCTGCATGTCCATCTCGCCTTTGCGGTGGCGATACAGCAGGTCGGTGAGGCAATGGTCGAACTTGCTGACCATCAGCAGCACCCGCGCCGGTTTCGCCGAGCTGAACAGTTGCCATTGCATGTCAAAACCACCGGCCAGGGCGGCAATACTCTTTTCCACAGTAGTGAGGTCGCCGGTAACGCCCTGGTTGAAGCGAAACACGGCGCGCATGAAGAAGCGTCCGGTGAATTCATCGTCGAACTGCGACAGTTCGCTGATATAGCAGGCCTGCTCAGCCAGTGACGAGGTCACGGCGGCGACTATCCCTGAGGTGGCGGGGCAACTGATCTTGAGAATGTAGTGCTGGTGTGGCGTGTCCATCGAGGTCTCCCGGAATGTTGGCGGCGTGGCTCAGCCCTTGGCGGTGCGCTTGGTTTTTTGCGGGTCGTCGAAGGGCAGGGCGTGGCTGGCGGCGCTGGCTTCCAGGCTGCCGCGAACCTGCAGGGCGACACCGGGCGCGGCGCAGTCGACGCTGACCCGGGCGATGGCCATGGAGCGTTTGCTCAGGCGCGAGTACATGGCGCAGGTGATCACTCCGACCTGCTTGCCGTCGTGCCACAGGCTGTCGCCGGCGTCGGCGCTGCGGGCGGCGTCGATCAGGATGCCGGCGATCTTGAAGCGCTCCTTGCCCTGCAGGCGGGCGTGCTCCAGGGCGCCACGGAACTCCTGTTTACCTGGCGATACGGTGAAGTCCAGGCCCAGTTCCCACAGTGTGTCGCCGGCCTTCTCGTTGGCGAAGGGGTACATCTGTGAGTTGTCGTAGGGGAAGAACATCAGCGCGCTTTCCACCCGTAGCCAGTCCAGGGCGGTGAAGGCGCAGGGGATGATGCCCATGCCCGCGCCCTGCTCGAGGATCTGCTCCCAGATCGCCGGAGCGTCGGCGGCCTTGCAGAAAATCTCGTAGCCGCGCTCGCCGGTGTAGCCGGTGCGGGAGATCATCACCGGGCGGCCGAACAGCTGGGTCTGCATATGGTGGAAGTACGGCAGCTGGCGAATGCCCGGCACGTGCTCGGCGAGAAAGTCCACGGCCAGGGGGCCTTGCAGCGACAGGTCGTGGAGGTCGTCGTCGAACAGCACTGCGACCTGGCGGCCCTGGGCCGAGCGCACCAGCATGTCGTAGCCGGTGCCGGCGCCGTGCACCACCATGAACGCGTTGGGGCCGGTGCGGTAGACGATGCAGTCGTCGATGAACTTGCCGTCATCATCGAGCATCGAGGCGTACACCGACTTGCCGGGGTACAGCTTGGCGATGTCGCGAGTCGTCGCCCATTGCAGCAGGCTTTCGGCGTGGGGGCCGACGTAATGGACCTTCTTCAGGCCCGAGACGTCCATCAGCCCGGCCTTGGTACGGATCGCCTGATGGTGGTCGGCCAGGTCGCTGGCGTAGGTCCAGGCGGTGCCCATGCCGTTCCAGTCTTCCAGGTTCGAGCCCAGGGCACGGTGACGTTCGGCCAGTGCGGAGATGCGCCAGGAGTGAGCCATGTGATGATTCCTTGTGGTGGGAAAGAGGGAGGTTTCAGGCCTGCTCGTCGAATTGGCTGAGCCACTGCACCAGGGTCTGGCGGTAGCGGGTCATGCCCTTGTAGTCGGCGATCGGGTCTGGCAGGTCGCGCAGCACCCGGTGCAGGCGCTGGCCCCAGCCGGGGTGACTGACCAGTTCGTTCATGCTGATCAGGTAGGTACGGATGCTGAACATCAGGCCGTTGCTGCGCGGCAGGCGGACCATGAATTGCAGCTCGACGCGCAGGTGCACGGCGCTGCCGACGTTGTCCGGGGTGATCTGGCCGCGATCGGAGCCCCATTCGTGGAAGGTCTCGGGGGAGGAGTCCAGGCGCGGATTGATGGTCAGGGTCCAGTTCAGGCGGCGCACCGGCTGGTTGACCTGGATCGCCAGCAGGTACTTGAGGGCGCGGTCGAACACGCCCATCTGGTTGGCCATGGGCACCGGCGAGTGCCATTGCTTGAAGCTCATGCCAGCGTCGAAGGCCAGGGACCAGTCGGCGGGCGAGGTGACCATACCGGCGTCCATGAACAGGTCGTTGTCGCGCTGATCGAGCAGGGCGATATCACCCTGGACCTGGCGGGTAATGAACTCCAGGGGCTCGCAGGGCAGGGTGCAGGCATCGCCGAAGGTAAAGCGCTGGTCGATACCCAGGGCCTTGTTGCGCCAGTGCCAGTGATTGCCGTTGCAGTCCAGTTCGAACCACTGCGGATAGTCTGCCGAGAGGTGCTCCATAAACATCTGCAGCGCATCCCAGGAGGCTTCCTGCATGTGCGGCATGACCAGGCAACGGCGTGGATCCTTGTCCAGCACCAGGGCGCGCTCGGCCATTTCCGACCGGTAATGCTCGTCGATATCGAACCAGTGCTGATACACCGAGCCGGGCGCGCGAGGTGTGGCCGGTTCGATATTCACCGAATACATGTAGCTGTCTTCGGTAAAGGGGAACGGAAAGCGGGCAATGGCCTTGGGGCTGTTACGGAAAGTGAAATCATCCCGGTAGCTTTGTGGCGCAGTGAATTGCACGGACATGGGTGGGTTCCTCTTATCAAACATCGGTCTGAATTTGGCTTGGATTTGTGGGACCGGCTTTAGCCGGGAAAGGGCCTGTACATCCGCTGCATGTTCTTGATCAGATCGAACGCATTCCCGGCTAAAGCCGGTCCCACAGGTTTACAGATCGAGAATCAGGGCCGTGCCGCAGCCCCGTGACACGCAGGGCATCAGGTACTGCTGTTGTTCTTCAGCGCTCAGGCAGTGGTCGCGGTGTTCGATGTCGCCTTGCAGGTGACGGGTCGCGCATTGACCGCAGGCGCCGCCGCGACACAGGTTGGGAATGGCCACCCCGGCCTCTTCCAGGGCTTCGAGCAGGCTTTGCTCGGCCTCGACTTGCAGGCTCAGGCCGCTGCGCGTCAGCTCGACGCTAAATGGCACACCCGGCTGCGCGCTGCTGAAGGCTTCCCAGTGCACTCGGGCATCGGGCCAGCCAAGGGCTTTGGCTTGCTCGCGTACGCCGTCGAGCAGGCGCTGCGGGCCGCAGGTGTAGACATGGCTGCCCATGGGCCGGGATTCGAGAATGGCCTTGAGGTCCATGACCTGAGCGGCGCTGCCGTCGTAGCGGTGCAGGCGGCTGCCGAGGCGCTCCTGCAACTCGTCGATAAAGGCGTCGGTCAGGCCGCCGCGATAGGCGTAATGCAGTTCGAAGGTGGCGCGACTGCGTTCCAGGCTATCGAGGTAGGCCATGAACGGGGTGATGCCGATGCCGCCGGCAATGAGAATGTGTTGGCGCGCCGTCAGGTCCGGGGCGAACAGGTTGGCTGGCGGCGACAGGGTCAGGGTGTCGCCGACCTGCACCTGGTGATGCAGATAGTGCGAGCCGCCACGGGAGGGCTCCTGCAAACGCACGGCAATCTGATAGTGGCGGGTGTCGGCCGGGTCGCTGATCAGCGAATAGGCGTTGCGCGCCGTACGTTGTGTCAACGGCAGGTGCACCTGCACATGGCTGCCCGAGGAGAAACCGGGCAGATCGCCATCGAGGGCGGCAAAGGTGAACTCGCGAATCACCGGAGTCAGTTGGCGGATGGCGCTGACGCGAACCTGCATCATGGTTGCACCTCGCTCTGCTGTACTTGGGCGTAGGCCTGGTCGGGGTTTTCGCAGACGCCCATATAGGCGCCCAGACGCTTGGAGAAATGCTCGCGAACCCCCAGTTGCACTCGGCACCCGGCGCAGTTCAGTTGCGCGACGGCGGGGGTGTTCTGCGTCAGGCCGCAATGCACACAGAACACCCGGCGCTGCACCGGGCCGCAGTCGAGCAGGTCGATCTCCTCGCTGAGCATGCCCGCGCCCTGAGCCGTGACATGCACCTGCCACAGAAAGGCTTCATCGCCGAGCACATACAGATGACTGCCGATTGGCGCGGCGTAGAGCAGGGTCTTCAGATGTTTGCCGAAGCCTTCGCTGCGAGCGCTGAGCAGGATCGGCCGGGGCAGGTCGCGGACAAAAGCCTGGAGGGATTCAGGCAACTCATCGACTGCGCTTTGCAGTACCAACAGATGGTGCAGCGCGCACGCTTTCGGGGCGGCCTGGCGGTATTGCGGCACGCTGAAGGGGCGGTAAGTGTCGCTGTTTTGGGCGCTGCTCATGAAACCCTCCGGTTCGTGGGTTTGTTTCCTGTTGGGGAAGATACTTTCTTAAAAGGAATTACCGCTCAATCCGGAAAAAGAGGTATCTCCTTGGGGGTAGGCCGGCGAAACAGGGTGTCGGAGGCATGGAAGTTGCTCGCCTTTGTGCAGATTCCGGCGAAGGACAGGTGGATGTCAGTGACAGCGCAAGTGAGGCCGACGGCGTGGCGACGATGGTTGCTGCGCACGCGCCCGGACAAGGCCGGTGACATCCGTCGCCTGTTGGCCGAGTTACCGCTGCGGCAGATGCACGCGGACGATGCCTTGTCGCAGTTCATGGACCATTTCGAGGCACTGCTAAACGCTTGCCGCCTTGGCCTGGCTGTGCCCGGCGAGGATTACGGCCCGGCGCGGCGCGCATTGCTCAGCGCCTGCGAGGACGAAGCTGATTGCCTGTGGCGCAGCGGTACCCTCGGCGAACTGGCCCGGGCCTGTAGTGCCTGCCATAGGCGCGGCCAATGCCGGGTGTTGTGTGCAGTCACTAACGAGCCAAGCCTGGCGGGCGCTGTGCTGCTGCTCGACAGCCCGTATCCCGCCAGCCGCGCCCTGCGCCAGTTGCTTGAAGACAGCGCCAGGGTGGTCGGTGTCAGTGTGCAATTGCTGCGCTACAAGCGTGAGCAACAGCGCAAGGAAGCCACTTCACAGCACGGTGCCTTGGCTAGGGAGCTGCACGATTCGGTGGCGCAGCAGCTCGGCTATCTGTCATTCCAGACCAGCCTGATTCAAGGCCGACTCAATCAACCGGAGCAACTGACGCCTTTGCTGGCGGAACTGCGTGGCGGTCTGAGCCAGTTGCAGCGTCAGGTGCGCGAGCTGATCACCAGCGCGCGCCTGACCATGGACGGCCGCTCCCTGCGTCAGGCCCTGGCCGACTCGGTGGCCGAGTTCTCGCGGCGCTGCATCATCGTCTTTGAACTGGACAATCGCCTGGCCGACGACGCCCTGTCGCCGGAAGTGGAATTGCAGTTGTTGCAGATCATCCGCGAGGCCCTGGCCAACGTGGTACGGCATTCTCACGCGCGACATGTGCGCCTGGAATTGCGCCAGAGCCTGCAGGGCGAACTGACCGTCAGCGTCGAGGACGACGGCATCGGCCTGAGCCCGGCCTCCCTGGACGACAACCATTACGGCCTGGCGATCATTCGCGAGCGGGCGGCGAGTATCGGTGCGCAGTTGAGCATCGAAACCGTGCTTCCCCATGGCACTCGCGTGCAGCTGAACCTTACCCCTCCTTCCACCGAAGACTCGCCGAGGCGCCTCGATGAACAGTACGAGCTTATTGCTGATCGATGATCACCCCTTGTTCCGCCGGGGGCTGGCGCAGCTGTTCGACGCCAGCGACGACTTCGATGTGATCGGCCAGGCCGCCAGCGGCCGCGAAGGCATCAACCTGGCGGTGAACCTGGCGCCGCGACTGGTCCTGCTGGATTTGCATATGCCGGGCCTGAGCGGGTTGCAGGTGCTCGACGAAATCAAACAACTGGGCCTGGATTGCCAGATCGTCGTACTCACCGCCTCCATGGATCGCGGCGAGCTGCTCACGGCCCTGCGTCTGGGGGCCAGTGGCTATGTGCTCAAGGAAACCGAACCGGAGGCTTTGCTGACCTACATGCGCAATTGCAGCAAGGGTGCGATTGTTCTGGATGACGCCCTGGTCTCGCTGCTGGCCGAGCCTCAGGCGCTGCCTGCGAAGATTGACGACAGCACCCTGACTGACCGGGAAAGCCAGACCCTGGCGCTGATCGCCTCGGGCATGAGCAACAAGCAGATCGGCCGCGAGCTGGGGATCAGCGACGGCACGGTGAAGATCTATGTGAAGAACCTGTTGCAGAAGCTCAACCTGCGCTCGCGTCTGGAACTGGCGGCGTGGGTGCACAAGGTGGCGTCGTTGCGCAAAGAGGAGCGGCATTGATGATGGACAATCGTGCAGCCGCTCTGGAACCGTTGGCCAATCCGCCACTGGATGCCTTCCCCATTGCGCTGCTGGAGTTGCGCGACAACGGTGAAATCGCTCGTTTCAATAGCACCTGGGTCGAGCTGATGGAGCGGCCCCAGGGCACGCGCATGCTCATCGACTACGTGCATCAGGAAGATCGTTCGCTGTGGCGTCAGGCCTTGTACGAACTGCGCCTGCGCCCGGCCATTGCCTTCAATCAGCGCTTGCGCTTCGTGCACCCGGCCGGCGAGTTGCGCTGGTTCGAGGTCAGCTTGAAGCGTCGCGAGCTGCATTTCTATCTGGTGGTCAACGACGTCACCGCCCACAAGCGTCGCGAGATTGCCCTGCAAGCCAGCCAGCGTAGCGCCAGCAGCCTGCTCGACGGCATGCCGGGGTTGATTTATCGCGGGCGCAATAACCGCGACTGGACCATGGAATTCGTCAGTGCCGGTTGCCAGCAACTGACCGGCTACCCGGCCGAGCGGCTGATGGACAACCACGACTGCACCTACAGCAGCCTGATTCACCCGGACGATGCCGATTATGTCTGGCGCGAAGTGCAATACGCGCTGTCTCGGCAGCAGCCTTACGAGCTGAAATACCGCATCCGCTGTGCCGACGGCACGATCAAGGTGGTATGGGAGAAGGGCGTCGGCATCTATTCCGATAGCCGCGAGGTGCTGGGGATTGAAGGGGCGATTTTTGAGATGACCCCTGCGTCGTTGGAGCGAGGCTTGCCCGCGAACACAGTATGTTAGCGGTGAAGAGTGCGTCGAATGTACCAACTTCTTCGCGGGCAAGCCTCGCTCCAACGGAGCCGGGATATAGCGGCTTTTTCTAGGCCGCCACAGTGGTCTTGTTCAGATCACTTTCATTCCACTCGCTATAGACACAGGCATCCGCCGCCGCCCAGCGCACCCGCACCTCACTGCCCGCAGGCAGTAGCGGTTGGCCATTGGTCAGGGCCTTGATGCTCAGGGTGCAGCCTTGGGTGGTCTTGACGCTGTAGGTCTGGCTTTCACCGAGGAATACCACTTCCTCGACCTGGGCGCTGACTTCGTTCCAGCCATTTTCCAGGGGCTGTATGGCGGCCATTTCAGTGGTCAGGACCTGGGCTTTTTCCGGGCGGATCATCAGCAGCAGGTCGGTACCGGGGCTGACGCCTGGCATCGGCCGCATGGCCACGTCCCGGCCTTCGAAACGTGCCACCGCGTGCCCGCCCGCAGTGACCCGCAGGAAGTTGGAGTTGCCCAGGAACGAGGCAACGAAGGCATTGGGCGGGTTCTGGTACAGGTCATAGCCGCTGCCCAGGCCGACGATCTTGCCGTGGCTGAAGATGGCGATGCGCTGGGACAGTCGCATGGCCTCTTCCTGATCGTGGGTGACATAGACGATGGTGATGCCCAGGCGGCGATGCAACTGGCGCAGTTCGTCCTGCAAATCTTCGCGCAGCTTTTTATCGAGGGCGCCCAGGGGTTCGTCCATCAACAGGATGCGTGGCTCGTAGACCAGCGCCCGGGCAATCGCCACGCGCTGTTGCTGGCCGCCGGAGAGCTGGCTGGGACGGCGTTCGGCGAAGGCTTCCAGTTGTACCAGCTTGAGCATCTCGTCGACACGCTTGTTGCGTTCGGCGGCATCGCGTTTGCGGATCGACAGGGGAAAGCCGATGTTGTCGCGCACCGACAGATGGGGGAACAGCGAGTAGCGCTGGAACACCATGCCGATATTGCGTTTGTGCGGCGGCACCTGGACCAGCGAGCGGCCTTCGACCTGGATCTCCCCGGCGCTTGGGGTTTCGAAGCCGGCGAGCATCATCAGGGTGGTGGTTTTGCCCGAGCCGCTGGAGCCGAGGAAGGTCAGGAATTCGCCTTCCTGAATGTCCAGGGCCAGATCGTCCACGGCCTTGAAACTGCCGTAATGCTTGCTCAGATGGCGCAGGCTGACCAGGGGTTTGGCGGTATCGGACGACAAAACGGATTGAGCGGATTTCATGGATGAGTCTCCTGCGCGCTCAGGCGCGTATCTCGTTACGGCGTTTGATCAGCGCGGCGATCAGCATCACGGCCAGGGACAGGCCGATCAGCAGGGTCGAAGCCACGGCAATCACCGGGGTCAGGTCTTGACGCAGGGTGGTCCACATCTTCACCGGCAAGGTTTGCAGGGTGGGGCTGGCCATCATCACGCTGAGGACCACTTCATCCCACGACACGAGGAAAGCGAACAGGCCACCGGCAATCAGCCCCGGGCGAATGGCCGGGAAAGTCACTTTGATCACCGCCTGCAGGCGCGAGGCGCCGCAGATCACCGCCGCGTCTTCGATCGAGCGATCGAACAGCTTGAGGGAGTTGATGATGGAGATCACGGTAAAGGGCAGGGCGACGATGACATGGCTGACCACGAAAGCGAACAACGTGCCGGTGTAGCCCAGCTTGAGGAACAGCGCGTACACCGCCACGGCAATGATCACCAGTGGCACGATCATCGGCAGGGTGAACAACCCGTACAGGAAGTCGCGTCCGGCAAAGCGCCCGCGCACCAGGGCGAAAGCCGTGGGCAGGCCCAGCAGCAAGGCGAACACCGTGGTCAGCAGGGCTACCTTGAGGCTGGCCATGGCTGCGTCCATCCACTGCGGGTTGGCGAAGAACTGCACATACCATTTCAGCGTCCAGCCCGGTGGCGGAAAGACCAGCCATTGCGAAGAGCCGAACGACAGCAGGACGATGAACACGATCGGCAGCAAGAGAAAGGCGGCAATCAGCGCCGTGCTGACGAACAGCCCGCGGCGCAGGCCTTTGCCCATGGCATTGGCGGTCAATAACATCGGGATTACCTCGCGTTGCCGACCGGGGATTCCGGTTGCAGCTTCAGGTAGAAGTAGAACAGCACCAGGGTGATGACGATCAACAAGGCGGCTGCGGCGCTGGCCAGTCCCCAATTAAGGAAGGATTGCACCTGCTGGATAATGAACTCGGGCAGCATCATGTTCTGCGCGCCACCGAGCAGCGACGGGGTGACGTAGTAGCCCAGGGACATGACGAAGACCATCAACCCGCCGGAAAACAGTCCCGGCCGACACAGGGGCAGGAATACCCGGTAGAAGTTGGTCCACTGGCTGGCCCCGCAAATGGAACCTGCCTGCAACACCATGGGGTCGATGGCGGCCATGGTTGCCTGCAACGGCAGGACCACGAACGGGATCATGATGTAACTCATGCCGATCACCACGCCACTGAGGTTATGCACCATTTCCAGCGGTTGATCGATGATGCCCATGGCCATCAGCGCTTTATTTATCACCCCGGAAGACTGCAACAGCACCAGCCAGGAATAGCTGCGCGCCAGCAGACTGGTCCACATCGACAACAGCACGATATTCAGCAGCCAGCGACCCCAGCCACGGGGCACCAGAGTGATCGCCCAAGCCAGGGGAAAACCCAGCAGCAGGCTGATCAGCGTGACCAGCCCGGCCACCGAAAAGGTGTTGACCAGTACCCGTACGTAGGCCGAGTTGGCGAACAACTGGGCGTAGTTGCCAAAGCCGGGCGTCGGCTCCAGCACACCGCGCAAGAGCAGGGCGACCAGAGGCAACAGGAAAAAGATCGAGAGGAAAGCCAGGGCCGGCAGCAGGTTGCTGAAACCCCGCCAGCGCAGGCTTCTTTCGTTGGCTGGCGGTGCAGCGGTGACGCTTGACGCGTCACCCTGCCGGGAGCCAATAACCGATGAACTCACTTGACCAGCCATTCATTCCACCGTGTGGCGATTTCGGAACCGTGATCTGCCCAGTAAGCGAAGTTCAGGGTGACCTGATCCGCGACATGCGCGGTGGGCAGGTTGGACGCCAGCGACGAATCGAGGCGCTTGACGCTGTCAACGTTGACCGGCGCATAGGCGGTGAGGTTGGAGAAGTCAGCCTGGCCTTTCTCGCTGCTGGAATTGGCGAGGAACTTCATGGCTGCGGCTTTGTTCTTGCTGCCTTTGGGCACGACCAACATATCGGCCATGACCAGATTCTGTTTCCAACTTACCCCGACTGGCGCGGCGTCCTGTTGCAATGCATAGATCCGGCCATTCCAGAACATCCCAAGAGATGCTTCACCGGAAGCCAGCAATTGTTGCGACTGCGCACCGCCGCCCCACCAGACAATATCCTTCTTGATGGTGTCGAGTTTCTTGAAGGCGCGGTCCAGATCCAGAGGGTAGAGCTTGTCAGGCGTTACGCCATCAGCGAGCAGGGCCAGTTCCAGTACGCCAGGGCTGGCCCATTTGTACAGGGCGCGTTTGCCGGGGTAGGTCTTGGTGTCGAAGAGGGTGCTCCAGGTTTCAGGTTCCTGACCTTTGAGCTTGTCCTTGTTGTAGCCCAGGACAAAAGAGAAGAAGAACGAGCCGACGCCATGGTCGGAGACAAATCGAGGGTCGATTTTGCTGCGGTCGATGGTGTTGAAGTCCAGCGGTTCCAGCAACCCTTCCTTGGCGGCACGCAGGGCGAAGTCGGCTTCGACATCGACCACGTCCCATTGCACGTTGCCGCTTTCGACCATGGCTTTGAGTTTGCCGTAGTCGGTCGGGCCATCCTGTACCACCGTGATGCCGCTGCTTTTGCTGAACACATTGGCCCAGGCTTCTTTTTGCGCGTCCTGGGTGCTGCCGCCCCAGCTGACAAAGTTGATGCTGTCAGCGGCCATTGTCGCGCCACTGCCCAAGGTGAAAACCAAACCTGCCAACGCTGCTGTTATACCTTTGCCAATTGCCATACTGTTGCCCTCGGTGAAAATCCTGGGATGTCCGAATGCGCCTCTTTGCGGGCACACCCGGCTAGAGCAGTAAAACGAAATCTGGCTGTTGCAGGTTTAGCCTCCGCACGTCTCTTGTCTGCTCAAGGGGCTGGACGTTGTCGGTAAAAACATGGCTGAACCGTTGGAATGTCATATTATGGTATTCCAACATTTGTGCAAGCGTTTTGCGGTGCAGAAGGCCTGAATCCCGCGCATTCAAACGCAAAAACCGCCACGAGGGCGGTCTGTTTTACCGGTGAAATACTTGATTCAGAGCGCTTAGCTGATCAAGTCCCCACGGGCCATGCCGGTGGCGGCAATGACGATAATCACCATCAGCGCAGCCTCGGCGTGACTGATCCGGGCAAAGCGCCGGGAGCGGCTGGTGTCGATGGGCATCTGATTCTTGAATGCGATTCGCCATTTGATCAGGGCGAACATGGGCACCACTTCGATGGCCACGATCAAAATGAAGGCGAGAATCTTCAGATGGAAGAGCGGTTGATGCAGGTAGTAGTACGAACCCTTTTCAATGCCGCCAAAGGCCCGAAAGGCCCCGGTAATCAGCAGCAGGGCAGCGGAAAGCCCCCAGATATTGTCGACCACGAACACATCCCGGAAGGAGCGTGCATCGTCGGTTCTCAGTCTGCGTAGCGCCCGACCCCTGGCCAGTACCGCCGCCAGGGCAAAACCAAAGGCCAATAGATGTACTGCGGCCAGCAGCCATTTGACGAGCATGGTCCTGAACTCCCATAGGACGCCCCGAACAGTGCGGGCGATGTCACAGGTTTAGCTCATAAAGGACTGATTTGCCCATCTAATTTGCAGGGCGTGTCGCGGATGAATATGGCGTGGCGTCATCGCGAGCCTGTGGGAGTCGCTTTAGCCGGGAGGATGCTCTCCCGGCTGAAGCGGCGCGCCGCCCGGCAGGTCCTATTCTTTGACTTGCAGGCCGTTCTGTTTCATCACCAGGTTCTTCTCTTTCTTGTACTGCAGGGCGACTTCCGGCGCCGCGCCGCTCTTGCCGGTTTCCAGCCACAGGCGCAGACGGCTGGCGTCGGCGAAGTGGGTGTATTTGCCGAAGGCGTCAAGAATCACCACCGAGACCGGGCGATTGGCCATGGTGGTCAGCAGGACCAGGCAGTGGCCGGCCTGATTGGTGAAGCCGGTCTTGGTCAGCTTGATGTCCCAGTTGGATTTGCGCACCAGGTGGTCAGTGTTGCTGAAGCCCAGGCTGTAGGTGGGCTTGCGGAAGGTAACGGTCTTTTCCTCGGTGGTGCTCAGTTCGCTGAGCAAAGGATATTTTCGCGCGGCCATGACCAGTTTGGTCAGGTCGCGAGCAGTCGAGACGTTGTAGATCGACAGGCCGGTAGGTTCGACATACACCGTGTGGGCCATGCCCAGTGCCTTGGCCTTGGCGTTCATGGCCAGAATAAAGGCCTGATAGCCGCCCGGATAACTGTGGGCCAGGCTGGCGGCCGCGCGGTTCTCCGAGGACATCAGAGCAATCAGCAGCATGTCGTGGCGACTCAGTTCGCTCCCGAGCTTGACCCGGGAGAACACGCCTTTCATTTCGGCGGTCTTGGAAATATCCACCGGGATGAACTCGTCCATCGGCAACCTGGCATCCAGCGTCACCATGGCGGTCATCAGTTTGGTGACCGAAGCAATGGGCACGATGACATCAGGGTTGCTGGAGTACAGGACTTTGTCGGTTTGCAGGTCGATAACCATTGCACTGCCCGAAGCCAGGTGCAGTTGCGAAGGATCACGGTTAAAGGGAGCAGCATCGTTGGCGCTGGCAATAGAAGTGAAGAGCGGGCCGCTAAGTGCAAATAATAGGCCCAGGACAGGAAGACGAATGTTCAAGAGTGGCTCACTAAAAGAAGGAATATAGAAAAAACGCTGCATTTTATGCCGAATTGGCTGGATGTCGATGGGTGTTGCAGGAGGTTTCATCTCTATACATCGGCGCGTGATTATTGTGGGAGCGAGGCTTGCCCGCGAAGAGGCCGCTAACTTCACACCATTTTTTAATCTGAAACATCGCTTTCGCGGGCAAGCCTCGCTCCAACGAGTCGTCTATTGCCGTCATTTTATGTTCGCCATGAAACGTGCCATCCATTCGTGAATGAGCTTGAATATTCATGGTGTCAAACGCTTGCACCGATTAGCATCGCTGCCCATGCCTCAACAGATTTAAGGAATCATGCAATGCCCAAGGGTTTTATCAGCAAGGATTACGTCGTTCTGGTGATCGTCGCAGTGGCGTTGGCTGCACTTCTGCTGGGGATGGGGTCGTTCTCCAGACCATCGGAATGGGCCAACTGGGTTCAGGCCACGGGGCTGGTAATCGGGATGATGATGGCCGTGCTGATTCCTGCGATTCAGAAAAAGCAGGATGCGGCAGCCCAGCATAAGCAGATGCGTGACCGGGAAGTCGGTTATGCGCGGCGCATGCAGTACCTGTGTGGTGAGTTGAGTGAGGCCTTGGCGCGGATCAGTCTTAACCTCAGTCACCTGCGCGCCACTGACCGCCATCGTTTGCAGAATGTGCTGCAGGACTACCTGCATCGCCTGTTCGAATCGCACAAGCAGGATCTGAATGACGACCGCATCGTGATTGCCTACGAATTGCGCCAGGTTGCCGGTGATCTGGTCGATGAGCTGGAAAGCGGCCGCGTTGATCGCGTGGTGTTCATCGCTCTTGAAAAGCGCCTGCAGAAGCTGACCCATCGTTGTCAGGTCAATGCAGCGATGGCGGAGCGTCTGTAAGCGCCGAATTGTGCGGGCCTGGCGTTTGCGGGGCAAAAAAAGCCCGCACTCAGGGGAGGATGCGGGCAAGGGGGTGTGCGGAGCAACGCACGATTTTCGCTGAAGCGTGAAGCTTGAAACGGGCAATCAACTGTTCAGATGGCGGGCATCCAGTTCGGCCGATGAGGCCTGGGCGTCGGGCAGTGATACAAAGGGGCCGCTGACCGGCTCGCCGTTGTGCATCAGGTACCAGCAAGCCAACAGACCGCGTTCACGCAACTGGGCCGGTACTGCGCTGCCGACGACCGACATGATTTGAACCTTGTTCATTTAAGTGTCTCCACCAATCTATGGCGCTACTTTACGGCGCCATCGTCGCGGGCAGAAATCACCGCTCTCGATAGTGGACATTGATGAATTGATGGCGGAAATGATTTGCAGCGAATAGCGGCGAGGGGGGACGCGGGGAGTGAGTCTCAGGCGGTCAATCGACCACCTGATCCAGCATCGAAACGATTTCCTGATCCGACAGCAAACCCTTTTCCACCAGGTTCTGTGCCAGCAGGGAGAGAAACTTGGCGGTGCGGTGACCTTCCAGGCTCTTGAGTTCGGTGAGGGCGCTATAGACTTTGTTCGAGGTGCACAGACCATTGGCGTGATGGGGATTCTGTGTCGGCATGGCATGGTCCTTATCGTTATAGATAAATCAATACAGCCACATGATGACCTATTTTTCCTTGGTCATTGTTCTGGTTACGACCTTTGTACTAAAAATTTAATCTCCCCAAACAACAACCCCGCCAAAAGGGCGGGGTTGTCGGTGCGGCGATTACCAGCGGCCACCGCCGTAGTAACCATGGGGACGACCGTAATAGTAGCCCGGTGGCGGGCCATAGTATTGCGGACGGTAATAAACCGGTGGCGGCGCTACAACCACGGGCTGCTGGTAGTAGACCGGTGGTGGTGCGGCATAGACCGGCTGCTGTACGTATACCGGCGCGGCTTGCTGGACGTAGACGGGTCTAGGCCCCGAGCTCACTGCGGCGCCAACCACCCCGCCAACAATCGCACCCACGACAGCGGGACCAGCCCAGTTGCCGCCGCCATGGGCTTCGGCTTGACCTGCAAGGGCTAGGGCACCTAGTAACAAGGCAACCTTGGGAATTTGACGAATCATGACTGTTCCTCGGCTTTCAACCCCGTTGTCGCTAGCCTGACTTCATCTCAAGCAATGCCACGGGATAACTCTATGACAGCGACTTTTGGCAAATCTTCCAAGCCGCTGAGTAAATTTTGTGTAAGGTAGCCGCCGATAGAACCGGGCAGGGCGTTTCAATACCTTAACAGCCACGATGATACGCCTGCCGGGCCCTCTTTATCTAATACCGTTGGAGAAAAAACATGCCCGTGACTGCGAACAAAGACACTCTTCTCTGTATGTCTATGGCCGCCAGGCCCGGTAACTTCGGCGTGCGCTTTCATAACCATCTGTATGAACAGCTGGGTCTGAATTTCTACTACAAAGCGTTTGCCCCGACGGACCTGCCTGCCGCCGTTGCCGGCATCCGCTCACTGGGTATTCGCGGTTGCGGCGTGTCCATGCCGTTCAAGGAAGCCTGCATTGCCCTGGTCGACGAGCTGGATGCGTCCGCCGCCGCGATTCAGTCGATCAACACCATCGTCAACACAGACGGCCATCTCAAGGCCTACAACACCGATTACATCGCCGTAGCCCAATTGCTCGACAGCCACAAGGTACCGCGCACCCGTTTTGCCCTGCGCGGCAGCGGCGGCATGGCCAAGGCCGTGGCCAGCGCCATGCGTGACGCGGGTTTCAGCGATGGCCTGATCATCGCCCGCAACGAGCAGGCCGGTCGTGCTCTGGCCGAATCCTGCGGTTTGCAGTGGCAGGCGCAACTAGGTGACGAGCGCCCGGCGTTGCTGGTCAATGTCACGCCCTTGGGCATGGCAGGAGCCCAGGCCGACGAACTGGCGTTCGATGAAGCCGCAATTGCGGCTGCCGAGACCCTATTCGATGTAGTCGCTACGCCAGCGGACACCCCGCTGATCAAGGCCGCCCGCCGCTTGGGCAAGCGCGTGATCAGCGGTGATGAAGTGGCGGCGATCCAGGCGCTTGAGCAATTCGTGCTGTACACCGGCGTACGGCCTGCCGATGAGCAGTATCGACAGGCCGCAGCATTCGCCAGGGGTTAACGTTCCAGTCGTGCCAGACGCTCTTCCAGCGCAGCAATTCGCGCTTCCAGCTCATCGATACGCTCGCTGGAAGCCGAGCTGCCGGAACTGCGCTCAGGCGCGCTCTGCCGGGCGGCGAGGAGTTCTTCCAGGTCCGCCGGGTCGCCAAGGCTGTGCATGTAGCGGTCTTCACGCTGGCCGGACTGGCGCGGCAGCAGGGTCGCCAGGCCGCGGGCAATCAGGCGCTCCAGTTGGTGCACCACCTGATCGACGTCTTCGAAGTCGTGCATGCGGTTGCTGCGGGTCAGTAGCTCGTTGACTGTCTGCGGCCCGCGCAGGAACAACAGGCCGATCAGAGTAACCTGAGCCGGGACCAGCTCCAGGCCTTTGTCCACGCGATGCTCATAGCGATCGGCACGGCTGCCCATCACCAGGCGCGCCAGACCGTGGCCCTCCAGGGCGCGCAGGCTCAGGCCGACCTGGCCCTGGGTCAGGTTCATCACCGGATCGCGGCTGGTTTTCTGGTTGCAGGCGATGATCAGTGCATTGAGGGTCAGCGGGTAGGTCTCGGGGCTGGTGGCCTGTTTTTCGATCAGGCAGCCGAGGATGCGTACTTCCGTGCTGTTGAGTTGCAGGGCGTTGTCCGGAGTTTCGGCGGTGGACATGGTGCATTCCCTATGAATGAAAAGGCCATCAGCCTAGCAGAGAAGACGACGGAAAAAGACAGGGTTTCTTAAAGCTAATTCATGTCTATAATCCCCGACCTTCAACCAAGGAACTGCCATGACTATCTCCCTGTATTCCGCTTCCGTTCCGGTTTTCCAGCATTCGCTCAAAGCCCTGAGCGCCATCCTGAGCAAGGCCGAAGCCCACGCTACCGAGAAAAAGATCCAGCCTGAAGCGCTGTTGCAGTCGCGTCTGTTCCCGGACATGTTGTCGTTTACCCGTCAGGTACAGATCGCTGTCGACTTCGCCAAAGGTGCTTCGGCGCGCCTGGCCAAGATCGAGCCGCCAAAGTACGAAGACACCGAAGTCACCTTTGCTGACTTGCAAGCGCTGATCGCCAAGGCTCTGACCTTCATCGGCGGCATCACCCCTGAGCAGATCGACGGCAACGAAGAGATCGAAGTCGTGCTGCGCCCTGGTACCGACAAGGAAAAGCGCTTCACTGGCCAGTCCTACCTGCTGACCTACAGCCTGCCGCAGTTCTTCTTCCACGTGACCACGGCCTACGGCCTGCTGCGTCACAACGGTATCGAGATCGGCAAACGCGACTACATGGGCGCGCTGTAATCCTGGCTTGATCCTGCTGTAACCGGTCGCCGCCCTGGTTTCGAGGCGGCGATTCACTTTCTGCAACATCCCCGCCGTAGCGTTGTCCCTGCCTGTGTGCCTGTCAGATCCCTGCCTTGATCTGCCGTGTTTTCCTGGAGTTTTTGATGTTGTTGCCCATTTTGCTGTTGTCGGCCGCGGGTTTTACCGTGCTGACCACAGAGTTCGTCATTGTCGGTTTGTTGCCAGCCTTGGCCCGGGACCTGGCGGTGACGATCCCTCAGGCCGGTCTGTTGGTGACCCTGTTCGCTTTCACCGTCGCCACGTTCGGTCCATTTCTTACCGCCTATTGCGCGCGTTTCCCACGCAAGCGGTTGTTTATCGGCATCCTGATTCTGTTCGGCCTGTCCAACGCAGTGGCGGCGCTGGCGCCTAATATCGGGGTAATGGCCATCGCCCGGTTGATTCCTGCCCTTGGCCTGCCGGTGTTCTGGGCCCTGGCCAGTGAGACCGCAGTGGATATCGTTGGTCCGGACTTCGCCGGCCGGGCCATTGCCAAGATTGGCTTCGGGATTGTCTGCGCCACGGTCTTCGGTATTCCCGTCGGCACTTTAATCAGCGATGCGTTCGGCTGGCGCAGTGCCTTTGCTCTGCTGTCCGGGGTGGCTTTCGCCAAGGCCCTGTTACTGGCGATCTACCTGCCGCCGACGCCGCAAAAGCCCCAGGCTTCGCTGCTGGGTCAGTTCAAGATCTTGCGTGATCCGCTGATGCAAGGCCATGTGCTGCTCTCGGTGTTGGTCTTCAGCGGCATGTTCACCGCCTACACCTATCTGGCCGATATGCTTGAACGTCTGGCCGGGCTGAACGGAACGGTGGTGGGCTGGTGTCTGATGGGTTTCGGCGCCGTGGGTCTGCTGGGCAACTCCCTGGGCGGACGCATGGTCGACCGTCATCCGTTGATTGCCAGTCTGGTGTTCTGCACTTTTATGGTGGCGGGCCTCGTGGCCGTGGTGCCGGGCATGCAGTCGACGCCGTTGCTGGCTCTGGCTCTGGCGATCTGGGGAATTACCCAGTCGGCGCTGTTTCTGGTCAGTCATGTGCGTTTGATCAAGGCTGCGCCACAGGCACCGGCTTTTGCCGCCTCATTGAATATCGCCGGGGCCAATCTGGGTATTGGCCTGGGGGCGATCATCGGTGGCCGGGTCATCGATCACCTGGGCCTGAGCAATCTGGGCTTTGCTGCGGCGGTGATCATCCTGCTGTCGATCGTTCTGGCGCTGCTGTTGATGCGGCTCAAACCGCAACTCGCCGAGGCTTAATCGCCTGGGGTAAACAAGCTGTGCCGCGCCGCCTCGGTAATCGCCACGATGCCAGGGTGGCTGACCTTGCGCTCCACGGAGATGGCATAGAACGACTCTATAATTGCATCGGTCTGGCCGATCCATTCGACGCCATATTGCGCCTGCACTTCATCACTGATCACGCTGGGCGCGATGAAAATACCACTGCCGGATTTGCCGAAAGCCTTCATCAAGGCGCTGTCATCGAACTCTCCGACGATGCGCGGGCGAATGTCCTGCTGGGCGAACCAGCGCATCAGGCGGCTGCGCACGACAGTTTCCTGGCTGGGAATCAGCAGCGGGGCGCCGTGCATGCTGCGGGGAAAGTCCTGGCCATAGCGTTCGGCCAGTTTGCGGGTGGCAAAAAAACTCACCGGGCATTCGCCCAGTTTCTGGCTATAGCCCTTGATATCCAGATGTGAGGGCATCGGGCTGTCGGAAATCACCAGATCCAGTCGCTGAATCGCCAGATCCGCCAGTAGCCTTTCCAGCTTGTCTTCACGACAGGTAATACGTATGGGCTCTTTGAGTTCCATGGTCGGCGAAATCAGCCGGTAGACGATGGATTTGGGCACCACATCAGCCACGCCCACACGCAGGACAATCTGCTGCTCATCCGGATTGGAACGCAGCATGGATTCCAGGTCGTCCCCCAACTGAAACATTTGCTCGGCGTAGGGCAGGGTCAGCCGGCCGACTTCGGTCAGTTCCAGTTGCCGTCCGACGCGGCGAAACAACTCCACGCCGAAAGTCTGCTCCAGCAAGCTAATCTGACCACTGATGGTTTGTGGCGTGAGGTTGAGCTGCTCGCAGGCACGCACGATGCTGCCGGTCTTGGCCACTACCCAGAAGTAATGCAGTTGACGGTAATTGAGCATATCTGGAAACACTTCGTAAAAATTGAAGTATATCGCTTATAAATACGAATTTTCCTGAAGTGTTTCGCTCTCTAGAATGCTTGCCTGTCGGGCCGCTGCAGTCGCTGCCCCGAACCCAATCAAGGAGCACGCGATGGAATATCTTCTGGAACTGGTTTCAAGCCCCGCCGCCTGGGTTGCATTGGCGACGCTGGTGGTCATGGAAGTGGTATTGGGTATCGATAACCTGATCTTCATTTCGATCCTGACCAATAAGCTCCCCGAGCATCAGCGGCCCAAGGCGCGTCGCCTGGGCATCAGTATGGCGCTGATCCTGCGTCTGGCGTTGCTCAGTACCGTGGCCTTTATCGTCAAGCTGACGGCACCGGTCATCGAGGTGATGGGGCAGGCGTTTTCCTGGAAGGACATGATCCTGATTGCCGGTGGTCTGTTCCTGGTCTGGAAAGCCACCACGGAAATCCATCACAGTTTTGATCACAAGGAAGAAGAGGGCGGGAAAAACCTGGGTTCTACCGTCAGCCTGAACATGGCAGCGGCCATCGGGCAGATCCTGATGCTGGATATCGTGTTCTCCATCGACAGCATCATTACTGCAGTGGGTATGACCGAGCACTTGCCGATCATGGTCATTGCCGTGGTGGCTGCTGTGGTGGTGATGCTGGTGGCGGCTGAACCTCTGGCCAGGTTCATCAACGATAACCCGACGATCGTCATGCTGGCCCTGGGTTTCCTGATCATGATCGGCATGACCCTGATCGCCGAGGGCTTTGGCGCCCATGTGCCGAAAGGTTATGTGTATACCGCGATGGCGTTCTCGGCCGGTATCGAGGCCTTGAACATGATGTCCCGTCGCTCCCGGCAGAAGCGCGCTGCCGCACAGGCCGCGAAAGGATAAGGAAGGTTGCGGATCGATCCGGTTATCCGGGTCGATCCGCCAATTCAAAAAGCGTATCAATGGGCCGTCGCGTGATGGCCTTTTTGCGCTTTGTCGCCAGCAGGCTCGACGGCGTGGTTGCGCTCCACGGGGTGGTGATGACGGCGAGAAATTCGCATCACACCCCAGAACATGGCGCTGGCAACGGCCAGCCATGCGGCGATCAGCATCACGATAGTCATTTCCAGGCTCATACGACCTCCGGTTCCTGCAATTGATGCAGTCTTACTAATCGACAGTCTAGTACTGGGCATGTTTCTGTAAGTTGACCAACGGCGCCGCGGCAGGATCGTTTTGATCTATTCAAGGCATCGGACTGCGTATCGAGGCTATACCGACGCCGTGCAGGGCTCTATGATCGTGCTCCGAGTCAGGTCGCGGGTTGCCTGACACCTGTTTAAGTGAGCCAACATGCTGCCGGTATTTCCTCGTTACTCTTTTATGGGGCTCAAATGCACGGGCCTGGCGCTGTGCCTGATCCTGGCTCTGGCGGGTTGCGCCGGGTCGGTGACGCCTGAAATCAAACGCTTGCCGGACCGGGTGGAGATCCCCGGCGTACCTTTCTTCCGCGGTAACGATTACCAAAGTGCACCTCACGCCATGGCCGCCATGCTGGCCAACCTGCAGGTGCAGATCACCCCCGGCTTGCTGGGCAAGTCGATGAAACTGCCGGGTGCTGAGGCCCGCATCGAGCAGAGCATGCAGGAACAGGCGCGCGCCTACGGCTTCGTGGTCTATCCACTGGACCGCACGTTCGATGCTTTGCTGACCCAGGTTGCGGCGGGCTATCCGGTCCTGGTGCGCTTCGGTGACGGCATGGTCCTCAAGTCGCCGCGCTACGGCATCCTGGTGGGCTATAACCGCATCAAGCAGACCGTGGTGCTGCAGGCGGGCAATGATCGTCACGACGTGATGAGCTTTTCCAGTTTCACCTCGGCCTGGGAGGGCACCGGCAGTTGGGCGGTGTTGGTCCAGGGACCACGGCAACTGCCCGCCAATGTTGATCGCGAGCGCTGGCTGAAAGCGGCCAATGACCTGGGCCAGGCCGGGCAGGAACAGGCGGCGGGCGAGGCGGTCAAGACGTTGAATGCCAAGCGTTGAAACCTGTGGGAGCGAGGCTTGCCCGCGAATTGAACGACGCGGTTAATCAGGTGTTTCGCGTCAAGGCTTTCGCGGGCAAGCCTCGCTCCTACAGATTGGGTGCACTCAGCTCAATAGCTTAAAAGCCCAACTGATCCCGCAGGCTGTAATACCAGGCCCCCAGCGCCGTCAGCGGCGTGCGCAGCAGTGTGCCACCGGGAAAGGGGTAGTGGGGCAGTCCGGCAAAGGCATCGAAACGTTCGGCCTGCCCGCGTAGCGCTTCGGCCAGCACCTTGCCGGCGACATGGGTGTAGGTTACGCCGTGGCCGCTGCAACCCTGGGAGTAATAAATGTTATCCCCCAGCCGACCGACCTGAGGCAGACGCGACAGGGTGAGCAGGAAATTGCCCGTCCATGCGTAGTCGATCTTCACATCGGCCAGTTGCGGGAAGGCTTTAAGCATCTTCGGCCGAATGATCGCTTCGATATTCGCCGGATCCCGCGCGCCATAGACCACGCCACCGCCGAAGATCAGGCGTTTATCGGCGGACAACCGATAGTAGTCCAGCAGGTAGTTGCAGTCCTCGACACAGTAGTCCTGAGGCAGCAGGCTTTTTGCCAGCTCGTCGCTCAAGGGCTCGGTGGTTATCACCTGAGTGCCGCAAGGCATGGACTTGGCGGCCAGTTCCGGAATCAGATTACCCAGGTAAGCGTTACCGGCAACGATGATGAACTTTGCCCGCACCTTGCCTTCAGCGGTGTGCACCACAGGGCTCGCGCCACGTTCGATGCGGATGGCCGCTGACTGCTCATGGATCACCCCGCCAAGGGATTCCACCGCAGCCGCTTCGCCCAGGGCCAGGTTCAGCGGATGAATATGGCCGCCGCTCATATCGAGCATGCCGCCGATATATTGGTCACAGGCGACCATTTCCCGAATACGGTTCTTGTCCAGCAACTCCAGTTGCGTATGGCCATAGCGTTCCCACAGACGCTTCTGCGACTCCAGGTGACCCATCTGCTTGCCGGTCAGGGCGGCAAATACACCACCGTCCTTGAGGTCGCACTGAATCTGGTACCTGTTGACCCGGTCGCGAATGATCGCGCCACCTTCAAAGGCCATCTGCCCGAGCAACTGCGCCTGCTTCGGTCCGACCGTGCGCTCAATCACGTCGATATCGCGGCTATAACTGTTGACGATCTGCCCGCCATTGCGCCCCGACGCGCCGAAACCAACCTTGGCCGCTTCCAGTACCACCACGCGAAAACCATGCTCAAGCAGGAACAACGCGCTGGAAAGCCCGGTATAACCGGCGCCGATCACGCAGACATCCGTCTCCACTTCGCCTTGCAGGGCCGGGCGATCAGGGGCGGGATTGGCCGACGCGGCGTAATAGGACTGCGGATAAGGAGTGTTCGTCATCCTGTAAACCCCGTTTTATATTTTTTACGAAGGTTCAGATCCTATCCGAGATAAGGGAATGCCGCCAGTGAGCAAGGATGGCGGGGAGGGTGGCGCTCTGAATAAAAAGGTTATTAATTCAGAGGGTTAACGAAAATACTCGTTGACAGGTATCTCAATATCCGTAGAATGCGCCCCACAGCAGGCACGTAGCTCAGTTGGTTAGAGCACCACCTTGACATGGTGGGGGTCGTTGGTTCGAGTCCAATCGCGCCTACCAAACAAAATCCGCTCTGCTGGGCGGTAAGAAAAGGGTCAGCCGAGAGGTTGGCCCTTTTTTGCTTTTCCGGCACCCTAAAAAAGCCCTTTAAATAGTATTGCTGCCTTCTTCAAATATGTGCTGATCCAATTATATGTCTTGAGGGAGGGGCTTTGGTAAGAGTTACAGATCATTAATTGCCGTAAGTTCCGTTGGAGCTTTTTTTGGGGGGCGATTTTTCAGAGCCTCCCTCAACCGGTGAACTCTATAAATTTATCCAAAGGCACTTCAACTATCTGACCTGGATACGTAGTGCTTTCCAGGGTTGCTACATTTTTTACAAAGTCGACCATTTTCAATTGCCCCTCACGCATTGTTGGCATTGTCGTATTGTCGAAGTTACCCCAGCATTTTAGGTAACTGCCAGGAGGGCTTTTAGACAGCGTTTTGTAAGGTTCCTTATTCATGTTCCTGTCGGATGTGTTGGCCCACGCATTTTCAGTCCATCCTGTGGTAGGAGTGGATGCCGGCTTCGCAAAGTCATCAATGAGAGGCGCGTCCTCAGGCACATCGATAAGATTACCCGAAGAGTCCTGAGCTTCGATACTGGTCACATAAATCAGGTTTACCTCCTCCATTTTTTCGTAAACGGTATTGTACAGCTGAGCTATGTGATTGTTCATGTTAACGGTCTTGAGGATTCCCTTATATAAAGTTCCACTCAAGCTGCCCGCGCTACTCCAAAGCCTAACAAAGCATCCACGGGGGGTTCTTGCGAGTATTTCTGTATTCTCGTGCATGGCGATAGTACCGAGAGTGTTCAATTTTTTAGCAGGTGGTTTTTAGTGGTCAATATAAGTGATCTGTGCCAGCTATACCGTTTCGCGATTGACTGTCAGATATTAAGTGTGGTTGGGGATTTATTTATTCCGGTGGTCTATAAGGAGTGCCACCTTTTATTTCGATGAGTCGCACAAGGGTTTGTTTTTCTCTATCTCTTCTCGGCAGCTAACGCAGGTGAAAGACGACTCCTACGGAAACGCCGTTTCAGTACGGTACTGAGCAGGGCCGTTTGGTGGCTGACAGCACACTCGGCACGTCAGCATGCGCTAGCCGTTCGATATATAAATCCGAAAACTCTATGCATGGTGATTGAGCAGACGTGGGCCATGACCGCAGGTGGGCAAGGCAGGGCCGTCTACAAAAAGGGCACTAAAAAATCCGCATATTCATGGGCTTACTGCGAAAAAAGCCGTTGACACATCTTTCAATATCCGTAGAATGCGCTCCCACAGCAGGCACGTAGCTCAGTTGGTTAGAGCACCACCTTGACATGGTGGGGGTCGTTGGTTCGAGTCCAATCGCGCCTACCAAACAAAATCCGCTCTGCTGGGCGGTCTAGAAGGGCAATCCGAGAGGGTTGCCCTTTTTTGTGCTCAATGGAAACGTTCAAAAAACCAAGGCCTACGTTTACCCATGCGCTGGGCTTTTCTATCTATGTGTTGAGAGGAATCCGGCTTTGGAATTTACAGCAGCAACGCTTTCGGCTGAGCTCAAGCGGCAGATCAACAGCAAGCTACCCGCAAAGTCCCTTGCAGGCGCAGCAAAACACCTGGTTGTCAGCGCTGGCGTAAAGTCTGCGGTCAGTTCGACCCTCTATTTCGAAGCCATCGGTATTCTGCTGCAGCAGCTTGCCGACGAGCATCCGGACTGGGAGATTGAGTTCGCCGGGGATCTGGATGATCTGACCATTACTTTCTCGAAGTAATCTGCATGGCCGCTGGTCGTTTGCAACGCACAACGGCAACCGTCCTCACCTCAAATCTGTACGGCCCAGAGCTGCTGGACCTCAGAAGCGAGGTGCATATGTCTACCGATTCGACTTTCCAATATGAAACCCCAGGCCAGGCGCCACTGCCTGGCACGGACGAACCGTCTTTAGATCCGGAAAATCCCGATAATCTGGACCCGATGACGCGTGGTCCCGGAGCAGAGCGCCCCGAAGACAGGGAGCAGCCGCCTGTTGAAGGCGTATCCGCCGCGGACGAGGAGACGTCGCTTTCGGACGATCTGCGTTAGGCAGCCAAGCCCGGCCCTGGCGCCGAGCTTTTTATTGCCGCAACGCCTGAAGCACAAAGCCCCGGCGATTCGTGGTCGCCAGGGCTTTTCATTCCTCAAGCATCTCAACAGGCGGAATGTGGATTAAAGATAGCATGCTATCTAATAGTGTGCTTGCAATGTTTGGGGATTCTAGGCGGCAAACGACTTCACGATTAACCGTGTTGCCTCACTAGTCTTCAGCTCATCGACATCCTTGATCTTGAGCCATTTGCACTCGGCAATCTCGTTCTTCGGCAGTGGCCTGCCCGAGGCGGGGATCAGTGCCATGAACACGAAGTGCACAACCTGGGCCTGTTCATACTCAGCCAGGTAGATCAGCCCCAGATTGCTCAGGCCGGTTTCTTCGCGCAGTTCCCGGGCGGCGGCCTGCTGAGGTGTTTCGCCGGCTTCGATCTTGCCGCCGGGCAGGGCCCATTTGGATTTGGGCTTGCGCACATAGAGGATCTGGCCGTCGCGCTTGCAGATAACTGTTGCTCGTTCTTTCATCGGTGTACCCACTCGTTAGCCGGTTGCGGCGCTGCGCCTGGTCAATATGAAGCTGGCGACGAAACGAGGTGCTGTCACAAAACCTTCACATATTGTTCATATGCATAAATTATGCCGTAATGCCATGAGCATGAGTCCAATATAGAGTTGAGCCCGACAGCACGCCGGGCCCGGAAGGAAGGTCACTCGTGATGAGCGAAAAAGCCAGGGATGGCGACCTGTTGCTGCAACTGGCGGTAGGTCGGTTCATCGGCCTCTGTCAGTAACTTGCGACCATCCTTGAGGGTGATCCAGAAGGTCGTCGGTATGCCGCCATGCCCGACGGTGTTGGCGTTCAGCCCGAGCAACTGGCTGTCTGTCAGCCCTTGAGGGCGCAACGTGTCCAATGAATGAGTGGCGATTCCAGGGGCCGGAGTGACCGAACGGATTTCGTCTGCGTTGATTCTGGCGCCGGGCCAGGGAAACAGGGCGGTTTCGACAATAATGGCACCACAGTTGTATTCACCTTCGCCCTGAAGAAAATCCCCCGCCAGGATATGCATCTTGGCCATGGGTTGTCCTCCTTCTTAAGTGAGCAGTTGTCCATTGCGCGCCCCAAAACAGGGCGTGTCAATGAGCTGCGGACGAAGGGGCGGCAGTACGTCCGATCAAGGTGAGCCGCCCTCTGCGAAGCCTTTACATCGGCGGAGTGACGCCGTTTTCACCGGCGGAAATGGCCTGTGCCGTCAGGCTGCCATCGGCGGCTTTCTGCGCAAACAACACTACTTTGACACCGGGCTTGAGCAGGCTGCGATCGGCAGGGACCAGATTGACGATGGGAACGTCATCAGGGATGACGATGGTTTTCTGGCCGCCCTTGTAGTTGACTGTGATGCTGCGGCCGTTGGTTGTTACCAGATCACCCACCGAACCGTTGGTCATGCTGCTACCGGGCGCCAGGTCGAAGGCTCGGTGACCATCACCGGTCCCGGCCATTTGCGGTGGGAAAACATGCACTTCCAGTGCCTTGAGGGTGCCATCGGCCTGGGGCACGGCGGCCGAGCCGATATAACTGCCCGGCTTGATGTCAGCGACATTGGCCAGGGTCACGCCGCGTACGGCGGTGTCCTTTTGCAATTGGATGGACAGGTCTTCGCCGCGATTGGTGTGGACTTTCAGGGTTTCGCCGTCCAGCGCGGTGATTGCGCCGCGTACGCCGATGCGCTGCGCGGGGGCATCTTCGGCGTGGGCCGGAGCGATCAAGGCCAAAGAGGCCGCCAGCACGGTGGTGTTGAGCAGTTTGCCAAGGGTGGAATGCATGTTGTCTTCCTGTGGTTGTGACTTCGATGTCTGGCGGGTCGATCAAGCTTAGCGGGTGTGTCTGCCGGTACATAATGTACGCATCAGCCGGTCGGCGCTTCAGGTCTGTAACCGGCAGCCGATGGCATGGGTTGTGTATGGGCTTTGTGGGGGCGGCTTTATGTGTCTGTTGTTAAATCGAATATCTTGCTTGCCAGCGCCCGCTCGCCCCACGGAAGATAGGCGCAGTCAGTTTTTGGCCCTGGAGTTTTCATGAATGTCCCTCCCTCGATGGACGCAACGTTACACGCGATGGATAGCGCTGATCATCGAGCGGTCGAGCCATTGGACATCAGCCCTGAACTGCCGCCGACGCAGATTGAGGACGAGTCGCTTCAGGCCTTGTTGAACAACGCCCGCAATGAGCTGCGCAGCCCGGACTGGGTGGTTTATGGCGCGGCCGATCAGATGCATTTGCTGGCTCAGGGTAATCCATTGGCGAACTGGCCTGCGGATATCCCCCATGAAGAATTTGACAGCTTCTGTCTTGGGCTGGGCCTGCATCGCTGGCACACCGGGCGGGGCGAGGGCGCGCTGGGTTGGTTGCTGGCACCGGCAAGTACCGCCAGCGATCCGGCATTCGCGCAACTGGCATTGCGTCTGGGCTATCGGATGCAGGCTGATGCCTTGGCCCGGGCGCAGACCACTCAACGAGTGTTGTACGAAATCACCTACCTGGCCAGCTCCACCCGCGATCGCGGCGCGTTCATGGAAGGCGTGCACCATCAGTTGGCCAATCTGATCGATGTCGAAAACTTTTATCTGGCCCTCTACGACAGTCGCAGCGGCAAGATCACTTACCCGTATTACGTCGACAGCACCGACGTTGATGCCCTGGCCGCCGAGGCCTATGAATTCGTTGATCATGCGCGGATGTCCCTGACGGGGCACGTGCTGACCACGGAGCAGCCGATGTTTGTCGACGCGGCAGGCATCCGCCTGGCTCATGAGGAGCAGCGTTTCTATTGCGTCGGACATGTTCCCGAATACTGGATGGGCGTACCGCTGAGGAATGCCTCTGACGAGGTGTTTGGCATGTTGGCGATGCAGGTCTACGACGCCGAGCGAATCTACAGCATCGAGGCTCGGGCATTGTTCCAGGTGGTCGCGGGGCACGTGGCCATGGCTCTGGACCGTATCCTGCACCGTGCCGACCTGGAAGAAACCGTGCTGTTGCGTACACAGGAGCTGTCGGCGCTCAATACTGCGCTGCGCCAGGAGGTCGCCGAACGCGAGCGCGCCGAGCATTTGCAGACCGCGCTGTTCCAGATTGCCGAACTGTCGAGCCAGCCGGGGGATATGTCCGAGTTGTTCGGCAGCCTGCACGGCATCGTCGGCGAGCTGCTGTTTGCCCTCAACTTCTATATCGCGTTGTTCGATAACGCCACCGGCGAAGTGACCTTTCCCTATTACGCCGATGAACGCATGGTCGACCGCCCGCCACCACGCCGTGGCCAGCGCGGCCTGACCGAATACGTGATTCGCCAGCGACGGCCATGCCTGATTGATATGAATGAAGCGGCGCGCCTTGAAGACACTGGCGAAGTCGACACCATCAGGACGCAGGCGCGCAGCTATTCATGGCTGGGCATCCCGTTGTTCGAAGGCGACGACGTGCGCGGTGTACTGGCAGTGCAAAGCTATTCGCCCCATGTGTTCTATACCCTGCGCGATCAGGAGTTGCTGACCTTCGTGTCCCGGCACATCGACACGGCGTTGTCCCGACGCAGCGCCACCGAAGCCATCCACACGGCCAATCTGCGTCTGGAGGCCAGAGTGCAGGACCGCACGCGGGAGCTGGACCACGCCAATGCCAAGTTGCAGCACGAAAACTCCCATGACTCCCTGACCGGGCTGCCCAACCGCAGTCATCTGCAGCAGCGTCTGCACACCGGCTGGGTGGATTTTCGCAACCATGGCAAACCCCTGGTGGTGATGTTCATCGACCTGGACCGCTTCAAGATGGTCAACGACAGCCTTGGCCATCACTTTGGTGACCTGTTGCTGACCCAGGCCGCCGATCGCCTGCGCAGCTGCATGCGCGGTGGCGACCTGCTGGCGCGGCTGGGCGGGGATGAGTTCGCGGTACTGGCGTTCGGGACGCCAATCGATGGTGCGGTGGTGATTGCCGAGCGCATCCTCGAAGCTTTCGATCTGCCGTTCTTCGTCGACGGTCACGCAGTGTTCTCGTCCTGCAGCATCGGCCTGGTCTGCGCCGACAAGCAATTTCATAACGACCCCACCGACCTGCTGCGCGACGCTGACACGGCGATGTATCGGGTCAAGAATGCCGGTCGTGACAGTTTCGCCGTGTTCAACCAGGAGTTGCGCCGCGAAGTGTCGGACCAGGTGGAGCAGGAGGGCGCGCTGCGCAATGCCCTCAAGCGCGATGATGAGCTGATCCCGTATTTCCAGCCGATCGTCTGCGTCGAGAGCGGCCGCCTGCTGGCCATGGAGGCGCTGATTCGCTGGCATCAACCGGACGGTCGGGTCGTGGCGCCGGGGCATTTTCTGCCGGCCCTGGAAGGCCTGCGCCTGATCGGTCGCCTGGACCTGTACATGTTGCAGCGAGTGGTCGCCATCCTGGCCTTGCCCGAAAACGCCCACTGGCCGACGGTGCACGTCAATTGCTCCAGCTACAGCATTACCCGGCCCGAATTCGCCGGGGAAGTCCTGTCGTTGCTGGAGCGTTTTGCTGTGCAGCCATCGCGGATCTGTCTGGAACTGACCGAGGGTGCCCTGGTGGCCGAACCCGAGCAGGCCCGACAGTCGATGAAAACCCTGGCCGATCACGGCATGTCGGTGGTGCTGGATGACTTCGGCGCGGGTTTCTCTTCGTTGAGTTATGTGCACCAGTACCATTTCAGCGGCCTGAAGATCGACAAGTCGTTCATCCTCGAGCTCAGTACCAGCTCGCGCAGCCGGGCCATTGTCCGGGCTATCGTGCGTATGGCCGAGTCCCTGGACCTGACGGTGGTGGCCGAGGGCGTGGAGGATCAGGCCACCTGGGACCTGTTGAAAGAGATCGGCGCCGGACAGGCTCAGGGTTATTTCTTCTCGGTGCCATTGCCTATTGAGCGCTTGCCCAAGTGGCAGTGAAGCACTGATCAACTAGGCTCAACCCAGTTCCACAGCGCAACGCTCGGCGACATGGCAGTTGGCTTTCATGGGAATTCCTCGGCGGCTCGTGGCTTTACGGCGACGCCGCAGCCTGTCCATCGATAGCGCTCAGGCGTCGCTCACCCACACCAAGAGGTGAGCTCCATGGTCCTGATCTATCGTTGGCAATTCTGGCTGGTGGCCTTGCTGCTGCTGTTTCCAGACGCCACGCAGTCGGCGTTTGCGGCAGAGCAGCAATACGCACAGGCTGATTCACTCAAGGTCGAGGGCGGCCAGTTGAAGAAGTGCCGCGTGGGTTACCGCACGTACGGCACCCTGGCGGCCGATCACTCCAATGTGGTGCTGTTTCCCTCCTGGGCCAGTGCCAGCACGGTGAACGTAGAGGCGTGGGTCGGCCCTGGCCGGTTGGTCGATTCCGGCAAGTGGTACGTGGTTGCCATCGACGCCATTGGCAACAGTGTGTCCTGTTCGCCTTCCAACAGCCGGACCATGCCGTATATGGCCTTCCCGAGCTATTCGATTCGCGACATGGTCAGAGTCCAGCATCAGGTCCTGAGCCTGAACCTGGGCATCGATCACCTGCACGCGATCATCGGCCTGGGCATGGGCGGTATGCAGGCGTTGCAGTGGGCGGTCACCTATCCGGATTATGCCAGCCGTGTGGTGTTGCTTGGCACCAGCCCAAAGCCGACCGAAGCGGACCACCAGCGCTGGGACGCGCAGTTGAGGCAGATGGAAGTGGGCGGACATCCACCGCCGGTGGCCCTCGACAGTTATCGTCAGTTGCAGGCCATCCGTAGCTTCGATCTGGTCGGCAGCGCGGACATGGCAACATTGGCCAGAAAGATCAAGGCGCGCATGCTGATCATGGCCTCGACAAAGGACAACTGGGTCGATCCCGAGCCCGCCCGGCAATTGGCGGCCAATGCCCGACAGGCGCGATATCTGTTGCTGGATAACCTGTGCACCGGCCAGGTCAGCGGCTGTGTCCAGCGTGATGCGTCAGCGATTGTGGCGCGGTTCCTCGAGGCAGGTCCTTGACTGGCCGCAACCGGCAAACCGCTGCCGCTTTGACGCGGCCAAGGTTGCCGGTAGAACGTGCCCGATATGCTCAAACTCTTGTCTGGCAAGGCGCTGCCACGAAAGTGCGCAGACTGGCACCGCTTTTGCTGCGCCTGTCAGGCACCCTAACCTTACAGGAGGTGTTCGATGAATATCGCCGGTAACACCGCGTTGCATCAACTGGTTGCCCAGGCAGTTCGCAAACTGCCGGTGGAAGCCAATACCGACGCGTTCAGCAACATCAGTAACACCGCAGCAAACGCTTCGACCCTGACCTCCGGCGTTGCGCCGGTGACATCGTCGAGCAGCGACAGCAGCCAGCAGGATTCGACGTATGACGAATCTTTCGCCAAGTTGCTGGTGCAGTTGAAATCCGGGGCTGCGGCCTTTGAATCCAGTGCGGACTCCAACCTGGCGCTTGCCCAGGCAGCGTCCGATAACAGCAGCACCACGACCCAGGCTGGCACGGTCCCAGGTCCTGGTGATGAGGCTGTAGTAAAGGACCTGGATACTTCGCATAGCACGTCGCTCAAGGACTTTCTGGCTTACATGAACGAATCGCCCGCTGAAAAGCTGCGCGACAAGATGACTGGGGTCAGCAAGAGCGAGTACGACAGCATGACGCCTGATCAACAGGCGGCTATCGATAAGAAAGTCCAGGATTCGCTGAAGCAGCAGCAGGAAACTGCCACTGCCGACGTAAACGCCAAGATCCTGGCGGCCAGACTGGCGCTGGTGTAAATCGGCACAGGTGCCAGGGGATGTGAATTTCACACCCCCTGGTGCGCTTTAAGAGAGGACCGGAGTAATCAGGGTCTTGTTGTCGACAAAACTGGTCAGGTTGGCGAATACCAGATCCGCCATGGCCTGACGGGTTTCGTGGGTTCCACTGCCGATATGGGGCAGCAGCACCACATTGTCGAGCTTGAACAGTTCTTCCGGGACATTGGGTTCGTCAGCGAACACATCCAGCCCGGCGCCGGCAATTTCCCCTTCCAGCAAGGCCGCCACCAGAGCCGACTCATCCACCACGCTGCCACGGGCAACATTGATCAGGAACGACTTCGGCCCCAGGGCCTGGAGCACGTCACGGTTGATCATGCGCTCGGTATTCGGGGTGCCCGGTACGATCACCACCAGAAAGTCTGCGGCCCTGGCCAGTTCGATCAGGTTGTCGTAGTGCTTGTAGGCGATGCCTTCATAGGCCTGGCCGCGCCGGTAGTAGGCGATATTCATGTCGAAGGCGGCGGCACGCTTGGCGATGGTCTTGCCGATCTTACCCAGACCGACGATACCGCAGGTCTTGCCGGTCATGTCGTAGCCCAGAGGGAACTTGCCTTTGAGCCACAAGCCGGCGCGCACGAAACGTTCGGCTTCACTGATGCGTCGGGAAACGTCGAGCATCAGGGCCAAGGCGGTTTCAGCCACGGCGTTGTTCAGCACGTCGGGGGTGTTGCTCAGTTTGATACCGCGCTTTTTCAGGTACTCGACATCGGTGCCGTCGTAACCGACGCCGAAGCTGGTGACCACTTCCAGGTTGGGCAGGCGCTCGAGAAGGGCGTTGTCTGTGCCGTAGACGCCACTGGTGACCACTGCGCGAATGCTTGCACCGTGCTCATCCAGCCAACTGTTCAGGTCTGGAATTTCCCAGCGATTGTGGGCGGTGAAGTCGCGGTTGAGTTCCTGCATCAGCGAGGGATGCATCTGACCCCAGATCAGGACGTTACCTTTATTGACGCTCATATTGTCTCCTTGTCAGCGCCAGACGGCGTGTCGCGCAGCAGGCTGCATTGCAGACTGAGCAGGCACGGGCCCGGGCAGGGGTGTTGTTATTGAGGCTGCCTTGCCTGTCGTTATACGTTGTCATACAACATCAATTCAAGTCGCTTTTGTTAATCCACCCTTGCCAACAATTGCTCGGCCAACAGTGGCAGGACCTCTTCGCAGCTGGCTTCGATCTTCAGGCTTAACAGGTCGTCGGCCCGTGTCTTGCCCAGATTGATGGCAATTATCGGCTTGCCTTGATCGACCATACGGCGGCACAAACGAAAAGCCGAGAAGGCCATCAGTGAAGAGCCCACCACCAACAACCCTGCGGCTTGTTCCACGGCGGTCATGGCTTTGGCGGCGGTCCCGGCGGCAACGTTTTCGCCGAAAAACACCACGTCCGGTTTCAAGCGTTCGCCGTTGCAGTGGGGGCAAAGGGGCACCCGGAAGCGCGCTTCGAAGGAGGCGTCGAGGAGGGTGTCGCCGTCCGGTGCCTGAATCGCGTCTACCCCGGCCAGATAAGGGTTCTGCGCTTGCATCAGTTCCTGGATCAGTTGGCGATCGCTGCGTTGGCGGCAATCCAGGCATAGCACTCGATGCAGGCTGCCGTGCAATTCGATCACGTCGTGGCTGCCAGCCTGGTCGTGCAGGGCGTCGACGTTCTGGGTGATGACTGCGCTGATCTGTTTCTGGCTCTGCAGACAGGCCAGGGTCTGATGGGCGATATTCGAACGTGCCTGGCGAATGCGCGGCCAGCCGAGCATGGCCCGGGCCCAGTAGCGCCGCCGTGAGTCGGCTTCGGCGATGAATTGCTGATACATCATCGGTGCCTTGCCCCGGCGCACGCCCTCGCTGTCGCGATAATCCGGGATGCCCGAGGGTGTGCTGATGCCCGCGCCGGTCAAGACCGCGAAAGGGCCGACGGCCATCCAGTGAGCAAGGGTTTCGATGTCATTCATGAGGATCCCCGATGATTGCGTCATCGGGGGATCATGTTGGGAAATGGCAGAAGGGGCAAGTATGGAAAACCCGTAGGACCGGCTTTAGCCGGGAGGGCGTCGGTGCAGTCAATACATCTTCGGCGCCTGCCCCATTGTCCTCGCGGCTGAAGCCGCTCCTACAAGAAAGCCTCGTCCAGTCGGTGATTTGCGGTGCTTAACAACAATTACGGCATCCGCGGCAACTCATTCGGCCGCAGGTCGAACACCAGTACCTCGGCATCGATACCGCCGCTCAAGTGGATGACCTGTTCTTCACGCACCCGCACGCCATCGCCTTCTTCCAGGCGCTGACCATTGAGCTCCACCGAGCCGCAGGCCACATGAACATAGGCGTAGCGCTGCTGACCAAGGGTCAGGGTGGCCTCTTCGTCGCCGTCGAACAGCCCGGCATAGACTCGCGCGTCCTGCCGCACGCTCAGCGAACCGTTGGCGCCTTCGGGCGAGATGATCAGTTGCAGGCGCCCGCGTTTCTGCTCCTTGGTAAAGTGCTCCTGCTGATAACGCGGCTTGGCGCCGCGCTCGCCAGGCACGATCCAGATTTGCAGGAAATGTACTGGCGCCGTTTTCGAGTGGTTGAATTCGCTATGGGCCACGCCGCTGCCTGCGCTCATCAGTTGCACATCGCCAGGGCGGATGACCGAACCGGTGCCCAGGGTGTCCTTGTGTTCCAGTGCACCTTCAAGCACGTAGGAGAAAATCTCCATGTCGCGATGGGGGTGCTGACCGAAGCCCATACCAGCACTGACGCGGTCGTCATTGATCACCAGCAGATCGGAAAAACCCTGTTCCCGCGGGTTGTGATACTGGGCGAAGGAAAAGGTATGAAAGGACTTCAGCCAGCCATGGTTGGCGATGCCACGTTGCGATGCCTTGCGAATAGTCAGCATGATCTTCTCCGGTAGAGGCGAGCAGGGTGGTGCGCTCGCCTGACGCGTATGGCGTCGATGTGGAGAAGGTTAATGTCCATGAGTAAGTGCAAAAAGTAGCTGAAAAGCTAATAACTGTCCCTTTTTAGTTGACAGTTGTTGCGCGATTGAAAATCTTGCAGATTCTTCTGCCGACTGCAGCCGGTCCTGCAGAAGCTGTGTATATCAGGCATATAAAAAGCACAGGGAGACCAACGCGCCGCCGCAATGGGACGCACACTACAAGCCAAGGATGCGACACGGACGGCAAGCTAGCGCATCTTCTGCGGATGCCTGCGCCCAGTGGGCAGCCTTCCTTGCCATGACTGCGTGAAGATGCGTTTATGGTCCTGGTCTGCATCGTCGATGACGACACCTCTGTGCGAAAAAGCCTTGGCAACCTGCTCAGGTCCGCAGGCTACCGCTCGCTGGGTTTTGCCTGCGGGGAGGATTTTCTTGCCTCCTCGGCGGTAGATCAGGCGGTGTGTGTGCTGCTTGATCTGCGCATGCATGGCATGCAGGGCCTTGAGGTACAGCAGCATCTCAACGATGCGGGCAAGGCCATCGCGGTCATCTGCATGTCCGCGCATAATGATCAGGAGGCCATTGACCAGGCCCTGCGTGGCGGGGCGCAATGCTTTTTAGCCAAGCCTTTTTCCGCAGACGTTTTATTATCCGCGATCTCCCAAGCCGTTCTGCACAGGTAGCCCGATGAGCCAACTCCCTTCATTTCAGTCGCCAGCGGCAATGACCGGCAGAAGGGAGGTCGCTGACTACAACCAGCACTGGTTGCAGCAACTGGACTGGCTGTTGCTGCTGGTCGACGGCGAGATTGCCCGTTATCGAGTCCGCTCGCCCCAGGCCAGTCGTGAATGGCTGGTGATCAGGCCGGCGGCAAGGGCCACGGAGAATGTCTTTAGGCGCATTCAGCACGAATACGCCATGCGCGAATGCCTCGATCCGGCCTGGGCCGTGGTGCCTGCCGCCTTATTGTCGTCGGCCGATGGGCCGTTGTTGATCCTGGACGAATCCGGCGGTCGTTCACTGCACGAAAGCGCCAGTGAAGTCCTGTCCATCTCGGTGTTCTTGCGTCAGGCCATCGGTGCCACCCAGGCGTTGCGGCGCGCCCACGCGAGCGGCCTGCTGCATCACGATATAAAGCCCTGCAATTTCATCGAAGGCGAAGATGGTGTGATTCGCCTGACGGCGTTTGCGCTCAGCAGCCACCCGGATATTGCCGGCCCCCGCGCCGTCGATGCCATCAGCGGCAGCCTGGCTTACATGTCCCCCGAACAGGCCGGGCGGGTCAATAACCAGATCGATGAGCGCAGCGACCTGTACGCCCTGGGCGTGACGTTCTATGAAATGCTCACCCATCGCCTGCCGTTCGAGGGCGATGATCCGGTCGAATGGTTGCATCAGCACCTGGCCCGGCAACCGAGTCCGCCCGAGCAGCATCGCGATGACATTCCCGCGCCCCTGAGCGCGGTGATTATCAAACTGTTGGCCAAGAGCCCGGCCGAGCGTTATGCCTGCGCCCAGGACCTGGAGGACGATTTGCGCCTGTGCCTGGTGCAATGGAGCGAATTCCAGCATATCCGTGCTTTCGAGCCAGGCAAGGACGGGCACGCCGGCTCGCGTCTGTTTCCCTCGGGCCTGATTGCCAGAGAAGCACAATTGGCCGAACTGCACCGTTGCGTTGCCCGGGTGAGTACTACCGGCACAGGGGAGATCATGCTGATCTGCGGCCAGACCGGCACCGGCAAGAGCGCTCTGGTACGTCGGCTGCACCGTGATCTGGGTGGCAGTCATGTGATGCTGGCGACCGGCAAGTTCGATCAGTCCCGTACTACCACGCCCTATGCTGCCTTGTCCCTGGCGTTGCGCGCGTTGCTCCTGCGGGTGCTGGGGGAGTCGCCACGGACGCTCGACATGTGGCGCCAACGCCTGTTACGCGGGCTGGCAGGCAACGGTCGCCTGCTGCTGCCGCTGATACCTGAACTGGAGTTGATGACCGGCCCCTTGCCCGGCATCCCGCAAATCAGCAAGCACGACGCCGCCAACCGCTTCAACGACGCCCTGCGCGAATACATCCTGGCCTTCGCCCGGCCTCAGGCGCCTTTGGTGATCTTTTTCGACGACCTGCAATGGCTGGACGACGATACCCTTGGTTTCTTCAGCTACATGGCCGCGCAACAGCCGCGCCATATCCTGTTTATTGGTGCCTACCGGGAATGGTCCTACGAGCATTCCGATGCCTTCCGCCAATTACTCAGCGACCTGCGTGAGCGGCCCAGCCCCTTCACCGAGTTGAATCTTGCCTGTCTGGAGCCCTCGGCGACCGGGGAAATGCTGGCCGGCCTGCTGGGCTGGAACGATCCGTCTCTGGCTCCTTTAAGCGATATCGTTCACCTCAAGAGCGGCGGCAATCCGTTCTTTATCAACCAACTGGTCCGCACCCTGCTGGAAGAGGGCCTGATCAGCACCACAGGCGCAAGCGCCGGCTGGCAGTGGGATCTTGACGCCATTCGCCGCTTCCCGGTGGCGCCCAACGTGGTGGAGCTGATGGTCGCGCGGATCGGTCGTCTGCCCGAAGAAACCCGCGCTCTGCTGGGGCTGATGGCGTTGCTCGGCAGCCGCGCGGACTACGCCGACATTGCCAGTGTCAGCGAGCAGCGCATCGGCAGCGTGCGCAAGCAACTGGTCGCGGCCATGGAAGCCGGGCTGTTGATCGAGGACAAGGCCGGCCTGCTGTTCAGTCATGATCGCGTACGTGAGGCCGCATATCTGCTGATCCCCAGTGAGCAACGGGCCAGGGAACATACCCGGATTGCCCGTCTGTTGATTCGCGGCATCAGCCAGCAGGAGCCCCAGGCGGTGCTGTTTCGCATTGCCCTGCATATTCGCCAGGCCGCCCACGACACCCTGAGCGAAAGCGATACCAGCGAATTCATCAGTATCCTGCTCAAGGCCGCTCATCGCGCCCGGGACGCCGCCGCGCTGCCGTTCGCCTTGCAGTACCTGCGCCAGGCTCGCGCTTTAGGTAGCGAGTCGCGCTGGCACAGTCACTACACACAAAGCCATGCCGTGGAGCTGCTGTACATACAATGCCTGATTCGCCGCAGCGAATACGCAGAAGCGGACGCCTGCATCGGCCAACTGCTTGAGCGCGCCCGCTCGCAGGGGGAAATATCGGCGCTGTATAGCCTGAAAGTCGAATCCCTGTCGCTGTCCGGTCAGTATGTTGCGGCAGTGGAGGCGGCATTGCTCGGGCTGAGCATGTTCGATATCCGGCTGTCCGGCGAGCCGGATACTTTCGACGCCCGGCAGGCGTTTGCCCGGATCGAGCAGCGCATGGGCGGGCGCAGCATTGCCTCGTTGCTGGAGCTGCCGCCACTGGAAGATCCGCGAATCGAAGCGATCATGGGGCTGCTCGCCGGGATGGTCATGGCCGCGTCCTTCACTGACGACGACAGGCTGTTTCAGGTGCTGTGCACCATGGTCGAAATCACCCTGGATCACGGCCGCTGTCCGGCGTCTTCCCTGGGCATTGCCTGGTTCGGTGTCAGCCTGGCCGAGCGCCTGGGCCTGTATGACCAGGGCATGCGTTACGCCGAACTGGCCGGGCGCATGGTCAATCGTCTGGGTTATCGATTGTTCGAAGGGGCGGTGCTGATGGCGCTGGGGCAGGTCAGCGTGTGGATCCGTCCTTTGGCGTTCTCTCAGGAGTGCGCGGAAAAGGCTTTGCTGTTCAGCCAGGCGGAAGGCAAGACGTCTCTGGCCTGTTATGTCACGCACCAACGGGTTTCCGGGATGCTGGTCATGGGTATGCCCCTGGCGCAGGTGCAGCAATGCCTGGAAGAGGGGCAGCCACTGGCCGAGGTTCTGGATGCCGGGGATTGCCGCAATATTTTGAGGAACCAGGCACTGTTCGTCCAGGCGCTGGCTGATGGTCAACGGGACCTGCTGACATCGCCAGCGGCGCAGCAGCTGGGCGAGCAGATAATGGGCGGCGAGATGGTCCCGGCACAGTTCTGGTGGTGGTTTTTCCAGGGCGTGGCGGCGTTCTACGAGGCTCGCCATGCAGAGTCCCGACAGGCGCTGGAGCGCGCGGCAATCCTGGCCTGGAGTACGCCGGCGCATATCCACCTGATGGAATTGCAGATGTACAGCGCACTGAATCTGACGGCGCTGAGCGATATCAACGATATCGGCGGGACCCTGATGCGCTTGCAGCCGCATCTGGCGCAGTTGCGCCTGTGGGCTGACCTCAATCCCTTGAGTTTTCTCGACAAGTTGCTGCTCGTCGAAGCCGAAGTCGCGCGTATCCAGGGCCAGCCGCTGATTGCCATGCGTCTGTTCGAATCGGCGATCGGCCAGGCTACCACGGGCGGTTTCGTGCATATCAAGGCCCTTGCCCATGAACTGGCGGGGCGCTGCCATGAGCAACTGGGTCTGCCGACGACGGCCCGCAGCCACCGCCGCACCGCCCGGGAGGACTACCAGCGCTGGGGCGCCATGGGCAAGGTGCGCAGTCTTGAGGCCGAGTATCTGTATCTGCGTGACCAGCCGACTACTTCGCGCTCGTCCATCGACTTGCGCGAAGGCCAGCAATATCTGGATCTGGTCTCGGTGATCAAGGCTTCCCAGGCCCTGTCACGGGAAATCGTCCTCGACCGGCTGATCGAACTGTTGGTGGCCAACACCCTGGTACACGCTGGCGCCAGCCGGGGCCTGTTGATCCTGATCGACAAGGGCGTGCCGATGATCGTCGCCACCGGGCAGGCGCGGGAATCGGGGGTCATTGTCGAGCTGGCCAACAGCAGCCTGGACGACGCCCGGCTGCCGCTGTCGATCATCTATACGGTGATCCGCACGCGCACTTCGGTGGCCCTGGATCAGGTCATCGAAGATGAGCGTTTTGGCGGCGACAAGTTCTTCAGCACGGCAGCGGGCGGTGCGGTGCTCTGCCTGCCGTTGCTCAAGCAGGGCGAGGTCACCGGCGTGTTGTACCTGGAGAACTCACTGGCCTGCGGCATCTTCACCCAGTCGCGTATCGCGGTGATCGAACTGCTGGCGGCCCAGGCGGCGATCTCTCTGGAAACCTCGCGCCTGTACGCGCAAGTGCTGGAGGAAAACCAGCGGCGCCGGGACTCCGAGACCGAGCTGCGCAACATTCAGGCGCTGTTGGCTATCGGCCAGAAAATCATTCATTCGGGGGCATTTCGATGGGATACCACCACCGACCAGATGCTCTGGTCCGATGAGATGTTTGCCATCTGGGGCATTGATAAGTCCGACAATCCACCGAGCAGCCCGGCTTTGCTGGAGCGGGTGCATCCGGACGACCGACCGCGCCTCAAGGCCCGGCTCGAGCGAATCCGTCGTACGCGCCAGTCCTACCGCCATGGCTTCCGTGCGGTAATGCCCGATCAGTCGATCAAATACCTGGAAACGCTGGGCGAGCCAGCGGAAGGGGCGGTCTTCGTCGGCGTTACCTCGGACGTCACCGACCGCAAGTTGACCGAGACTGCACTGAGCAACGCCCGGCGTGAGCTGGCCCAGGTCAGCCACTCGACCATCATGGGCGAACTGGCCGCTTCCATTGCCCATGAAATCAATCAGCCGCTGGCGTCCATTGTCTCCAACGCCAGCGCCAGTGTGCGCTGGCTGCGACGCGAGGTACCCGAGGTCCAGGAGGCGTTGGAAGGGCTGAATGATATTGCCAAGGACGGCAAGCGCGCCGCCGATATCGTCCATGCCCTGCAGGCCCTGGCCAAACAGAAGGTCTCGAGCCGCAGCCCGTTGTTGATCGACGAAGTGATTGGCCGGGTGCTGTTGCTCACGGCCGGGGAGATTGAGCAGAAACTGGTGTCGGTGCACACGCTGCTCGAGTCATCGCCGATGCAGGTGCATGCCGACGGCGTGCAGATGCAACAGGTCATCTACAACCTGGTGATGAACGCTGTTGACGCCATGCTTTCAGTCGATCCGCCGCACCGGGTCTTGACCCTCACGTCCAGCGTGCAGGCCGGACGACAGGTGGTGGTGACGGTCGAAGATACCGGGCCGGGTATCAGTGCGGGCCATGCCGACGAGATTTTCAATGCGTTCTTCACCACTAAAACCACCGGCATGGGCATGGGCCTGGCCATCTGCAAGTCGATCATGAGTGCCCAGGACGGCACGCTGCATATGCTTCAGGGGCGCGCCGGGCAGACGATTTTTGTCTTCACCTTGCCGGGTATCGGCCAGAGCGCGTGACCTGAGCCGGTAATTGGCCGAATGGTGCACCTCGATGGCCGTCCTTGTCCCCATCCAGCCGACACGGCGCGGGCCGGACCTGCGACCATAAACAGGGTCAAATCCGGGACAAGGAAGGGAGGGCGAGCATGTCCGATAATTCTGTGATCAACGAGATCGCCGCCGCCATGAGCGAAAGTGTCTGCCCAGGTGATCGCCTGGCCAGTTGGGCCTTTCGCTGGTCATTACTGCGTGGGCAGCTGATTTGTACCCAATGCCAGGCCTCGCAGTCGGCCAGTCAGGCCTGTGAAGCCTTCACTCACCGCCCGGCCTGCAGCGCCGGGCGCGATGACCCGTTCCCGTGGCGGGAACTGGCCGGTTTGTTGGGGCGAGTAGGTTTGCCGTTGAGGTTGTAATCGCGGCCAGCACATTTGTATGGGCGTGAATTTGTGGGACCGGCTTTAGCCGGGAAAGGGTCCGTGCCTTGATCAAGGCCGGTCCCACATCAGGCAGCGGGTGTCACGCCGGACGATTCATCACTGCCAGGCGCAATGCCAATAGCGCCAATACACTGGCCAGCACACGCGGTTGCAGCCGGGAGAAGCGCCCGTTACCGCTCAGTAAGCGCTGAAACACTCCGCCAAACGCCCCCAGCAGCGCATGAAACGTCCAGGCCAGCAACGTCAGTATTGCGCCGAGGAGCATGATCTGCTCGGCGATATGGCCCTTTTCCGGCACGACGAATTGCGGCAGGAAAACCAGAAAGAACAACAGCGCCTTGGGATTAAGCAGGCTATTGAACATGGCTCGGGTAAAGACCGTCGTCAGGGCCAGGCGTTCGCCTGCGGTTGCCTGGCCAGGGCTGCGGCTGCCCAGGGCCTTCCACGCCATCCACAGCAGATAGAGCGCGCCGCTGTAGCGAATGATATCGAAGGACGGCGGCCATGCCGCCACCAGGCCGGTGACGCCGGTCGCCGTCAGCACGGTCAACATCAGATCCGCCACAGCAATCCCGCATGCCGCCGCCATACCGCCGCGCCAGCCGCAACTGAAACCATGGCTGAGCACGAACGCCATGCTCGGTCCGGGGGAAATCAACAGCAGCATCACGGCGCCGGTAAACAGCAGCAGGGTCTGGAGATCGAGCATGACAGTCTCCTCAAAGGGCAGGCGTCGACAGTAGCGCATCGCCGGGACAACCCGGCATTACAGTCAGGCGCTAAAGTTGCGCAACACTTGGTTGAGAGCTGCATGCCAGCCTCAAGCTGCAAGCTAGAAGCTAGAAGCTAGAAGCTAGAAGCTAGAAGCTAGAAGCTTGTGGCTTGTAGCTCAATGCTGGAAGCTTGCCGCTTTATGTTCAGCACAGGCCAACCTCATGCGTCAGCTTCCCTTCAAACAGGTCGATGTGTTCAGCGATCAGCCTCTGCTTGGCAATCCTCTGGCCGTGGTGCTTGCAGCGGATGAACTGGATGACGCGCGCATGGCCGCTTTTGCTCGCTGGACCAACCTCAGCGAAACCACTTTCCTGCTTGAACCCACTGACCCGCGCGCCGATTACCGCGTGCGGATCTTTACCACCCTGACTGAATTACCCTTCGCCGGGCATCCGACCCTGGGCAGTTGCCATGCCTGGCTGGAACACGGCGGCGTGCCAAAGGGCAAAGAGATCATTCAGCAATGCGGTATCGGTCTGGTACGCATTCGCCGCGACGGCACGCAGCTGGCCTTTACCGCGCCGCCACTGCTGCGTTTCGAGGCGGTCGAGGCTCAACTGCTTGGGCAAATCCTGCCCGGTCTGGGTCTGATGCCCGACGCGCTGATGGACGCCCGCTGGGTCGACAATGGCGCCGGCTGGCTGGCCCTCAGGCTGAAAGACCGCGCGGCAGCGCTGGCCTTGCAGCCTGACTATGCGGCACTGCCGCAAGGTTTGGCGATTGGCGTATTCGCGCCCTGGGACGCACAACGTGATGGCCCTGATGCGCAGTTCGAAGTTCGCGCCTTTATCCCCGGCGACGGCATGCCCGAGGATCCGGTGACCGGCAGCCTGAACGCGGGCATTGCCCAGTGGCTGCTGAGTGAAGGTCTGGCGCCGGACAGTTTCGTCGTCAGTCAGGGGACTGCCATGGGGCTTCAGGGCCGTGTGCATATTCAGCGTTCGGCTCAGGATATCTGGGTGGGCGGGGCGGTGGTCACCTGTGTCGACGGTAGCGTGTCGTTGTAGGCAGGCGGCGATCTGCTGATCGGTGACAAATCGCCGCTGTCTGCGTCGTCAGCGAATCAGCGTCTCACGGCTGGCAGCGCCATCGACCAGGCGTGAGATACCCAGCGGGTTGGCGTCTTTCAGCGCGTCGGGCAGTAGCGAGTCCGGATAGTTCTGGAAGCAGATCGGCCGCATGAAACGGTTGATCGCCAGGGTGCCTACAGAGGTGCCACGGGCGTCGGAAGTGGCCGGATAGGGGCCGCCGTGGACCATGGCATCGCAGACTTCGACGCCCGTCGGGTAGCTGTTGACCAACAGGCGCCCGGCCTTGTGTTCCAGCAGTGGCACCAGATGGGCAAAGGCTTGCAAGTCAGCTGGCTCGGCGATCAGCGAAGCAGTCAACTGGCCTTGCAGGCTTTGTACAGCGGCCTGCAGTTGGCTGCTGTCGGCCACAGTGACGACGACCAGCATCGGGCCGAAAACTTCATGTTGCAGCAGTTCGTCGCCATTGAGCAGCAGCTCGACATCGGCTTCGTACACCTGGGCAAAGGCCTGGCCGCCTTGCTGGGATTGTCCGCCGCGATGATGCAGGCCGGGGTGATCGGCCAGGCGTTTGAGACCGTCGGCGAAGTTGCACAGGCCGCCCGCGTTGAGCAGGGTGTGAGGGGCATGGTTGTCGATCAGGCTGGCCAGTTTGTCGAGAAAGTGACTGAACTCTGGCGAACGAATGCCCAGCACCAGGCCCGGCTTGGTGCAGAACTGGCCGCCGCCGAGTACCACCGAAGCCGCCAGTTCGGCGGCGATTTTTTCGCCGCGCACCTTGAGCGCCTCGGGCAGCATCAGCATGGGGTTGATGCTCGACATTTCAGCAAAGACCGGGATAGGTTCCGGACGTGCGGCGGCCATGTCGCACAGGGCACGACCGCCGCGCAATGAGCCGGTAAAGCCCACGGCCTTGATCGCCGGGTGCTGCACCAGCCAGGCGCCTACGCTGCCGCCGTAGATCATGTTGAAGACCCCGGCCGGCATGCCCGTGCGTTCGGCGGCGCGGATAATCGCCAGTGCCGCCCATTCGGCGGTCGCCATATGCCCTGGATGCGCCTTGAACACCACCGGGCAGCCAGCCGCCAGCGCCGCTGCGGTGTCCCCGCCTGCCGTGGAGAACGCCAGGGGAAAGTTACTGGCGCCAAACACTGCTACCGGGCCGAGGCCAATGTGGTATTGACGCATGTCCAGGCGCGGCAGTGGCTGGCGGTCGGGCAAGGCGCGATCGATACGCGCACCGTAGAAGTCACCGCGGCGCATGACGCTGGCAAACAAGCGCATCTGCCCGCTGGTGCGAGCTCGTTCGGCCTGGATCCGCGGAGCGGGTAGGGCAGTTTCGCGACAGACCATGGCAATAAACTCGTCGCCCAGAGCGTCCAGTTCATCGGCGATTGCGTCGAGAAACAGCGCCCGTTGCGCGGCACTGGTCAGGCGATAGGCAGGGTAAGCATTGCCTGCGGCCACGGCGGCGGCGTCCACCTCGTCGCGGGTCGCTTCCATAAAGGATAGCGGCAGCGCCTCGCCGGTGGTGGCATCCAGGCTTTGCAGGCTGACGCTGCCGTGGGCGCTGCGACCACCGTTGATGAAGTTGTGTCCGAGAAGAACAGTCATGGGGGGCTCCATTGCGAGCGGGATGATGGCTTAGGAAGGTAGATCATTTAGTTGAAGAATGCATGGACAGGGTTATTCAGTTTTTAAAAATAAGGTGCAACTAGCTGAATTGAAATACGATTTGTAGGCGCTGCCGAAGGCTGCGAAGCGATATATCAGCCAGCTCCGATTCGCAGCCTTCGGCAGCTCCTACAGGTCCGTGCGCGCGAGTCGCGTTCCAGAGGGCTTCAGCGTTGCCCGCCAGCCGAATCAAGTCGCTTGTGCTCCATTTTTCAGCGCTTAAAATCATCCGTATTGTTTTTCTATACCTTCGTACAATTACCGCCGAACGGCGCTTCGGGTCTACTGTTCCTACCGTTGTAAAGTTACTTTTGGTATTGGCCCTATACTTGCCGTACCTCTGAAAAAGCGCCTGTCATGGACGCCTCACTCTGGTGCGTTAGTTTGCAGTTGAAGTTGTTTAATAAACTTTGAATCCGTTCAATCAATTGCCATTGTCTCTGGTTGCAAGTTGCTCTGGATGACTCAATGACATGCGTTCTTGGAGTACGATCATGAAATATAAGGCTTTTTCCAGAATTGCCCTCGCCCTTGCAGTGCTGCATGGCACCGCATTGATAACCACCAGCGCCGTGGCCGACGAGCCTGCCAAGGTCGCTGCGAACACCAAGGCGGCGCGCACCGCGGTTGCTTCGGATGGATCGGATCATACCAATGCAGCAAAAGTCGCTGCGGATGGCACAGATCACGTCGGTGCAGCGAAAGTAGCAGCAGACGGTGCAGATCGTGTCGGCGCAGCGAAGGTAGCGGCAGATGGCGCAGATCGTGTTGGCGCAGCGAAGGTAGCGGCAGATGGCGCAGATCGTGTCGGCGCAGCGAAAGTAGCAGCAGATGGCGCAGATCGTGTTGGCGCAGCGAAGGTAGCGGCAGATGGTGCAGATCGTGTTGGTGCAGCGAAAGTAGCAGCAGACGGTGCAGATCGTGTTGGTGCGGCGAAAGTGGCGTCTGATGGTGCAGATCGTGTTGGTGCGGCGAAAGTGGCGTCTGATGGTGCAGATCGTGTTGGTGCGGCGAAAGTGGCGTCTGATGGTGCAGATCGGGTAGGTGCAGCGAAAGTGGCGTCTGACGGCGCGGATCGGGTAGGTGCAGCGAAAGTGGCGTCTGATGGTGCAGATCGTGTTGGTGCTGCGAAAGTAGCGTCTGACGGCGCGGATCGGGTAGGTGCAGCGAAAGTGGCGTCTGATGGTGCAGATCGTGTTGGCGCTGCGAAAGTGGCGTCTGACGGTGCGGATCGCGTAGGCGCAGCCAAAGTGGCTTCCGACGGCTCGGATCATACCAACGCATCCCGAGTGGCGGCTGACGGTTCGGATCATGTGGGCGCAGCGAAAGTAGCTTCCGATGGCTCGGATCACACGAATGCCTCAAGAGTCGCCGCAGATGGCACTGATCATGTTGGCGCAGGACGCCTGGCAGCGCTGGGTCGCCACGGCGGTGTCGGTTCTGACTCGGTGGCAACGTTGTACAGTTCGGATGAATTCAATCCGGGTGACAGCCAATAGGGAAACGCTGATATCTCGCTGGCGTAACTAACCAATGTGGAACCTGCGTTTATTCAGTGGGTTCAGCTACATCTGAGAAGAACCGGGCAGGATAGAAGGGGAGCCAGGTGCTCCCCTTATTCATTTCCTCTCCCCACCAATCCGCTTCCCTGGCCGTGCTGCAATCTGGCTGGCCTGGCCGTCGCGCTGTTTGCCGGTGCGGGCTTCGCTGATCAGGGCCGGGATCAGCGGGCCTTCGGGCAGGTTCTTCCAGAAGCGTGCAGGCAGATGGCCCTGCATGACTTTTTCGTTCAGCCGGGCCGGGTTGAAGATATGGCTGTAGTAGGCCAGCCACAGATTGCCGTGGGGATCGTCGGCGTTCTGCGCCAGTTGCTGCCACGGCGCGGGGCACTGACGGTGATACAGCAGCTTCTCGCCGTCGTAGTACACCCCGTCTTCCGGCGTCGCAATCAGCCAGCGATGACGTCCCATGCGCCCGACAAAATGTTCGCTGGCACTCTGCAAGATGTCATGGGCAGGTTCGTGCCACGCCACGTATTGCGGGCGTGTGCGGTCTTGCGGCTCACTCGCTGGCAATTCGACAAAGCGCGCGAACGCGTGCAGGTGATGAGCTTCACGGCTAATACTTTTCAGCCGTCGATGCAGTTCGCTGCCGAGCTTGTCACCGGCCATCATCGCCGTGCGATCGCCATGACTGACCCGCCACAACACCTCGTACAACAGGCTCCAGCGCTGATCACCGCGATAGCAGGCGGCGTTTTTCAGCAGGTCCAGCAACGCCAGGGGGATGCGTGCCTGAAAGGGGCCGGGCTGCTCGAGGCTGGGCGTTTCACTGGCAAACAGATCGGCGTCCTGTTGCCCGGCCCAACTGACCTGGCTCGGATCGATCTCATGGCTGAGCAACCAGCGTGCCTGCTGACGCCAGGTGTCGAACAGGTCGTCGCAGTCCAGGCTGATCATCCCCACAGGCCCATCTGCTGCGGTTGCGGTTTGTCGCGCAGTTGCCCGTGAAGGATCGCGCTGCTGGTTTCGGCGAGCGGCGGGTGATAGTCGCTGGTGATGATGAAGGGCCGGGCCTTGATCAGCACACAGCGCATGCGGGTCAGGTCTTCATAGCGGATCTTGCGCTGGCGACGCAGTTCGATCAGCCGCTGAGTGGTGCGCAGGCCGATACCAGGGATGCGCGCAATCAGGGTCGCTTCGGCGCGGTTGAGATCCAGAGGGAACACCTGGCGATTGTCCAGGGCCCAGGCCAGCTTGGGGTCGATATCCAGAGCCAGGTCGCCGGGGCCTTGCAGCAGCTCGCTGGCGCGGTAGCCGTAGCTGCGCAGGAGAAAATCGGCCTGATAAAGACGGTGCTCGCGCATCAGCGGCGGGGCGGCCAGGGGTACGCTTTTCGGGCTGTTGGGGATCGGGCTGAAGGCCGAATAATAGACCCGGCGCAGGCCGAAATTGCCGTATAACGCTTCGGCGCTATGGAGGATGGTGCTGTCGTCGGTGGCATCGGCGCCGACGATCATCTGTGTACTCTGCCCGGCCGGGGCGAAGCGCGGCGCGCGCGGTTCGTTGCGCACCGTCTGTTCACCGACATGAATGGTCTGCATGGCCTGCTTGATCGATACCACGTCTTTTTCCGGAGCCAGAGTCTGCAGGCCGGCATCGGTGGGCAGCTCGATATTGACGCTGAGGCGGTCGGCATAGCGCCCGGCTTCCTCGATCAGCAGGGGATCGGCTTCGGGGATGGTCTTGAGGTGGATATAGCCGCGAAACTGATGCTCCTCGCGTAGCAATTTGGCCACGCGAATCAGTTGCTCCATGGTGTAGTCGGCGCTGCGGATGATCCCGGAGCTGAGAAACAGCCCGCTGACGCAGTTGCGCCGGTAGAAATCCAGCGTCAGGGTCACGACCTCTTCGGGACTGAAACGCGCCCGGGGCACATCACTGGAGCGGCGGTTGACGCAGTATTGGCAGTCGTAAAGACAGAAATTGGTCAGCAGGATTTTCAGCAGCGAGACACAGCGGCCATCGGGGGTATAGCTGTGGCAGATGCCCATGCCATTGGTCGAGCCCAGCCCACCCTTGCCCTCGGAACTGCGCTTGGGCGCGCCGCTGCTGGCGCAGGACGCGTCATACTTGGCGGCGTCCGCGAGGATGCTGAGCTTGTCGATCAGCTCCATGAAATACTCCGATACTGTTTTTATGTACAGTATCGAGTGATGGGGGATTGTACAAGCGGCAATCTGCCCAGTGGCACGAAAGCCGCAGGCAGAGCGCATGTGTTACCGCTGTGCATTCTGTGGGACCGGCTTTAGCCGGGAATGCGCCTTCCCGGCTGAAGCCGGTCCCACAGGATGGCGCAAGACTTTGGAATGTACGTTTTTAAGGGGTTTACCTTGCAACTGGAATGGCTCGAAGATTTTATCGAACTGGCGCGTACCCGCAGCCTGTCGCGGGCCGCGGAGAACCGCTATGTGACTCATCCTGCGTTCGGCCGGCGGATCAAGGCGCTGGAGGATTGGGTGGGTGTGCCGCTGATCGAGCGCAAGCAACCCCTGGCCCTGACGCCTGCGGGGTTGCTGTTTCTCGATGCGGCCAGCCAGTCCATCGCCTTGCTTGGTGCGGCCCGTGCGCAGTTCCAGGGTATGGGGATCAATCGTGACGCACCGTTGCGCATTGCTACCGGCCGCACCCTGGCGACGGCGTTCTTCCCGGACTGGTACGCCTCGCTGAAGGAAACCTTTGGCCATTTTCCGGTTTCCATTGTCACCAGTGGCTCCCAGGAGGCCATCACGCGGCTGTCGGCCGGGGATGTGGATGTGCTGCTGATCTTCTCCAGCCCGCTAACCCAGATCCTCGTCGACCCCGAGCGCTGTGACACCCTGGTCCTGGCCAGGGAAGAGCTGCTGCCCGTCAGCGCGCCCAATGAAAAGGGCGAGCCGCAGTTCCGCATCGACGCCGAATCCTCGGCCTCGACCATCCCCTGGTTGGCGTTTTCCCCGACCCTGGCCCTGCGCGGCGTGCTCGCCCAGCACCTGGCCCGGTTGCCCCAGCGCCTGGCCCTGCGCATGACGTATCAGGCCGACTCCTACGATGCCATCGAGCGCATGGCCCAGCGCGGCAATGGCCTGGCCTGGCTGCCGCGCATGGTGGTCAAGGACTCTCTGGCCTCGGGTGAACTGGTGATTGCCGGGGGCCCGGAGCTGATCATCGGCTTTGACATTTCCCTGCATCGGCTGCGCTCCAACCAGAGCGAACCGTTGATGAGCATCTGGAATGGCCTGTCATCCCTGCACCAGGATGGGGCCCTGGCAAAATAATCTGCTGTTTTTCTCCTGTTAAAAGCCCTTTGCGCTGCGTGCTGTGCCGAAAAGGCTCGGGGTTGTGCTGAATCGGCAATTGTCCTGACCCCCGCTCGTATAGCACTTTGCTCCCAGGTTGAAGGCGCTTGCGCTCAACCACTCACTGATAAAAACAACGCCGTCGCCACTGACGATGGCAGCCGAAACCGTGAAGAAAATGGGGCCAACCATGACAGTGCAATCCACCGCCGCCAACACGGCACACGTGTCCTCCCGACGCGGACCCTGGAAGGAAATCGTTGCCGCGAGTATCGGCAACGCCCTCGAATTTTATGACCTGTTGATCTATGGCTATTTTGCCGTGGTCATCGGCAAACTGTTTTTCCCCAGCGACAACGAAACTACCTCGCTGTTGCTCAGTGTCGGGTCGTTCGGCATTTCCTTTCTGATGCGCCCGCTGGGTGCCATCGTCCTCGGCTCCTACGCCGACAAGGCCGGGCGCAAGGCGTCCCTGACCCTGTCGATTCTGATCATGATGATCGGCACGGCGATGATCACCTTTACACCGTCCTACCAACAGATCGGCCTGGCAGCGCCGCTGCTGATCATCGTCGCGCGGATGCTCCAGGGTTTCTCCACCGGTGGCGAGTTTGGCGCGGCGACGGCTTTTATGGTCGAGCATGCCGATGCGAAAAAGCGCGGCTTCTTCGCCAGTTGGCAGTTGTCGACCCAAGGCCTGGCGACTGTGCTGGCAGCCGGGGTCAGCGCCTTGCTCAGCTATGTGCTCAGCGACGTGCAGCTCAATGACTGGGGCTGGCGCGTGGCGTTCGGTGTCGGCCTGCTGATCGGCCCGGTGGGTTTCTATATTCGCAGCCAGATCGACGAGACCCCGGACTTCCAGAAGATCCAGGCCGACGCGCCGAAGAAAACCCCGCTGCGTGATGTCTTGATCAAGGGCCATGTCAGCCTGCTGCTGGCCATTGGCGTGGTCGCCGGTGCCACCGCGTTCAACTACGTGCACAAGCTGTACATGCCGACCTACGCCCTCAAGCAACTGAACATTGCTGCGACGTCGTCCTACCTCGGTGCGCTGGTCACGGGTCTGACGTTGATGGTCATGGCCCCGGTATTCGGCACGCTGTCCGACCGTTACGGCCGTTTCCGGGTGCTGACCATTGCATTGCTGATCACCGGGTTGTCGTCCTATCCGATGTTCGTGTTGCTCAATATCTACCCGTCGGTGACTACCTTGCTGCTGGTCCAGGCCATCGTCGGCATCCTGATCGCCGCCTGTCTGGGGCCGATCCCGGCGATGCTTGCCGATATCTTCCCGACAAGCATTCGCGGCACAGGCCTGGCGCTGAGTTACAACTTCTCGGTCACCCTGTTCGGCGGTTTTGCCCCGCTGATCGTGACCTGGATGATCGAAGCCACCGGCAGCAAGCTGGCGCCGAGTTTCTACGTGATGGTCACTGCGCTGATCAGCGTGATTGCCGTGATCTGCCTGGGCCGGCGCATGCGTCACGCCCCGCAGCACTGATTTCCTCTTTTCAAGTTTTGCATCTGCCGCGCCTCACAGGCGCTGGTGTGGATGCCTGTTACTGCCCGTTGGAGAATACTCATGAAAACTCTGGAACAAGTTCGCGCTGCGTTGAAACCCTATCCGGTTGAGGTGGAATTTCCCGATATCCGCCAATGGCAGGAGGGCAATGACGGCATCGAGTATGTGTACAGCTTCGACAGCGGCGTGGCCGGGCCGCATGTGATGATCATGGCCCTGACCCATGGCAACGAAGTCAGCGGTGCCATCACCGTTGACGCCATGCTGCGTGCCGGCCTGCGCCCACGTCGCGGTCGCCTGAGCCTGGGCTTCGGCAACGTCGAGGCCTATCACAGCTTCGATCCACAGAATATCGACGCCACCCGTTATCTTGATGAAGACATGAACCGCGTCTGGCTGCCGGAGAAGCTCGACGGCGAACAGACCTCGGTGGAGCTGCGCCGGGCCCGCCTGCTGCGGCCGTTGATCGATAGCGTCGACCTGCTGCTGGATATCCACTCGATGCACGAAGAAGCGCCGCCGGTGATGATGTGCGGCGCGCGCAGCAAGGGTCGGGCGTTTGCTGCCGCCCTCGGCGTGCCGGAAACCGTGATCGTCGACGCCGGCCACGCCAATGGCCGCCGCATGCGCGACTACGGCGGCTTCAACGACGCCGCCAGTGGTCGCAACGCCTTGCTGATTGAGACCGGCCAGCACTTTTCCAAAGTCAGCGTGAAAGTGGCCCTTGATACCGCTGCGCGTTTCCTGGTGATGACCAAGGTGGTCGAGGAAGCCGATGTGGCGCAGTTCATCACAGGTACTGCGCCCGCACGCCAGCGTTTCCTCGAAGTGACCGAGCCGGTGGTTGCCCGGACCATGGACTTCATCTTTGTTGATGATTATCGCGGCCTGGAACTGATTGAACGCGCCGGGACGGTGATTGCCTACGACGGCGGCGAGCCGATCGTGACGCCTTATGACAACTGTGTGCTGGTGCAACCGTCCTTGCGGCACCTGGGGCCTGGGGTGACGGTGGTGCGGTTGGCGAAGGTGTTGAATTCTCAGTAGCTGTGACTGGTGTGGGAGCGAGGCTTGCCCGCGAAGAACGATAACGCGGTGTAACTGATCAACCGCAGCGACCGGTTCGCGGGCAAGCCTCGCTCCTACAGGGGCAGGGGCTGTTAAAAACCATGACTGCCACGAATCAACTCATAGGCCCGACGGGCCAACGGGTTGACCGTATTGGGCCGGATCCACAGGTGATAGGTCACATCCGGCAGCCGCGGCAGGCCGTCGTTTTCCCCCAGTACGCGCATGTCCGGGCCGAGCATTTCCATGCTTCGCGGTGTGACGCCGAGCCCGGCGCGGGTGGCGGCCTTGATGCCGATCAGGTTCGACGCCAGGTAGGCCTGGCGCCAGGGAATATTGGCCCGTTCCAGGGCCTCCAGGGCATAACGGCGATAGATACTCGGCTCATCCACCAGAATCAGCGGCAGGGGCTCCCCAGGTACATGGATGTACTGCGCCGCACAAATCCACCAGACCGGCGAAGTGCGCAGGGCGAAGCCTTCGAGCAGCGGGTCTTCGCGGGTGGAAATCACCATGTCTACCTTGCCCCGGTGCAGGTCCTCCATCAGGAACGGGCTGCGACCGACGTCGATTTCCAGGCGCAGGCGCGGTGCCGAGAGGGCGATGCGGCTGAGAATCGGCGGCAGGATGGTGTCGGCGATGTCGTGGGGCGAGCCGATGCGCAGTACGCCGCTGAGGCTGCTTTCGCGCAGTGAATTGAGCGCATCGTCATTCAGCGAAAGCATTTGCCGGGCATGGCGCAGCAATTGACGGCCCGGTTCGGTGAGCTGTTTTTGCCGTCCCTGTTTGTGAAACAGGCCGACGCCCACCTGTTGTTCCAGGCGCTGCATATGTTGGGTCACCGACGACTGAGTGCGAGCCAGATGCAGGCCGGCCTCGGCAAAACTGGGATGGTCGGCCACGGCGACAAAGGTGCGCAGCAGTTCCAGGTCCAGGGTCGAGGTGACGTGCAGGGAGTCGGTCATGGCAGGGCGGTCATATCAGGACGATAGCGCAATACATTACGATCTTTTATGTAAATGGAAAGCCTTTCTTTCGTTGTGTAGATGAGTATCCCGTAAATGCTGGGCATTTCTTTCTCGAAAGATTTTTTTGATCAGAAAGTTATAACCATATTTGATATTTGAATTTCCGTTCCCCCCACGTCAGCCCCTAGGATGCCCAGCCATCAGGTCGGGGTACGCCGATCGCTGTTTTGGGGAATGATGAATGCCAACTGCTCACTCGCTCGCTTCGCGCTGGTTACCCACTGTACTGGGTAGCCTGATTTCTCTGACCGTCAGCGGCGTGGTGCAGGCCGATGCCACCCTGGACAAGATTCAGGATCGCCATCGTCTGGTGGTGGGGGTGCTGCTGTCGGGCGGGCCGTTCGGCTCCATCGACCCGGCGACGCAAAAAGCCACCGGGATGAATGTCGATATGGCCGAAGACCTCGGTCGTCGCCTGCAGGCCGAAGTCGAACTGGTGCCGGTATTGCCCGCCAACCGCGTGCAATTCCTGCAACAGGGCAAGGTCGATCTGCTGATTGCCAACATGGAGTGGACCCCGGAACGCGGGCAGATTCTCGGCTCGGTGCCGACGCCGTTCTACCGCGTGGGCGGCACGGCGGCGGTGCTCAAGGACAGTTCGATTCATACCTGGCAGGACCTCAAGGGCCAGCCGGTGTGCACCTCCCAGGGCAGCAGCTATGTCAAACCCCTGAGCGAGTTCGGCGCTGAACTGAAGGCTTTTAAAAGCTCGTCGGAATCCCTGCTGGCCCTGCGTGGCAATAACTGCGTCGCCGCTGTGCACGACGCCACGCTGATCAATCCATTGATTGCCGCCGCTGGGGAGTGGAAGGATTACCGCGCCATTAGCCCGGAGCTGAACCCCGCACCGTCGGTGATCTGGACCCGTCTCGGCGAGAGCGATACCCAGGCGCGCCTGGACACCATTGTCAAGGACTGGCATCGCAGCGGCTGGCTGATCGAGGCGGAAAAGCGCCATCACATTACCCCGGCATCCCCGGCCCTGGTCGAGTTGCAAAAGCAATTCCAGGCCACTGGCGCCTGATCCCTCGTTCGTGGTTTTTGATAAGGCAATACGTATGAACCTTTTGTTTTCCGGCAAGACCCTGGCGGCCCTCGGCCTGTTGCTGTGTGCCAGCCTGGCCCAGGCGGATGCCACGCTGGACAAGGTCCAGCAGCGGCATAAAGTCAGCATCGGTGTGATCCTCAGCGGCCCGCCGTTCGGCACCATTGACCCGGCCACCGGCGAGCATCTGGGTTACAACGTCGAACTGGCCAAAGGCATTGCCAAGCAACTGGGTGTCGAGGTCGAGACCGTCTCGGTATTGGCGCCCAACCGCGTGCAGTTCCTGCAACAGGGCAAGGTCGATCTGCTGATCGCCAACATGCAGTACACCGACGAGCGCGCCGAGATCCTCGATTACGTGCCGACCCCTTATGAGGAAGTCGGCGGCGCTGCGCTGATCCGCAAGGGCGCCGGCATCGCCAAGTGGGAAGACCTCAAGGGCAAGCCGGTCTGCGTGTCACAGGGCAGCAACTTCATCAAGCCGTTGCAGGAAGTCTATGGCGCGCAGATCAAGGCGTTCCGCAGTCAGTCCGAGTCGCTGCTGTCGTTGAAAGGCAATGGTTGCGTGGCGGCGGTTCACGTAAGCCCCACCATGCATGCGCTGTTGGATGATCCGGACTGGTCCGGCTTCGAGATTCCCCTGGCCGATGATCTGATCCCGTCGAAATCGGTGATCTGGGTGCGCAAGGGCGAGCATGATTTCCAGGCGCGTCTGGATGCGATCATCCGCGACTGGCACCGCAGTGGCTGGTTGATTCAGGTAGGCGAGCATACCGGTATGGCACCCTCGGCAGCCCTGCGTCAGTTGCACGAGCAATTCAAGAATGCCGCACCCCTGGCGGTGACGCCGTGAGTCAGCCGCTATTCGCGGCCTTGCAGGCGCTGCTGGGCGATGCCTATGCGCAGCCCGGCAGCGAGGCCAGCCAGTATCTGACCGACAAACAGGGCAGCTATACCGGCGAGGTCGTTGCGGTGGTGCGCCCGGCGGACACCGAGCAGGTCGCCGCTGCAGTGCGCCTGTGTCGCGAACATGGCGCGCCGATTGTGGTGCAGGGCGGCAATACCGGCCTGATGGGCGCGGCGACACCGGATGCCAGTGGGCGCAGCGTGCTGTTGCGTCTGGATCGGCTGAACCGGGTACGTGAAGTCGATACCGATAACGACACCCTGACCGTGGAAGCCGGCTGCATTTTGCAAAACATTCAGGACGTCGCCCGTCAGGCCGGGCGTCTGTTCCCCCTGAGCCTCGGTGCAGAGGGCAGTTGCACCATCGGCGGCAACCTGGGCACCAATGCCGGGGGCACGGCGGTGCTGCGTTATGGCAATACCCGCGAGCTGACTCTGGGCCTGGAAGTGGTCACCGCTGAAGGACAGATCTGGCACGGCCTGCGCGGTCTGCGTAAGGACAATACTGGCTATGACCTGCGCGACCTTTATATCGGCAGCGAGGGCACCCTGGGCATTATCACCGCCGCGACCCTCAAGCTGTTCCCGCTGCCCAAGGCCCAAGCCACGGCGTTGCTGGCGTTCGATTCTTTGGCCCAGGCGGTGAGCTTCCTGTCCCATGCCCGTGGCGGTTTCGGCGCCAGTCTGACCGCGTTCGAACTGCTTGGCGCCGATTGCCTGGCATTGCTGCGCGAACAGTTTCCCGAAGGCCCGCAGCCCTTTGCCAAGGCCGATCTGCCCTGGTTTTCGCTGCTGGAACTGTCCGATAACCACGGCGAAGAACACGCCCGCCAGGCGTTTGAAGAGGTATTGGGCGAGGCGTTTGAAGCCGGTCTGCTGGCCGATGCGCTGATTGCCGAAAGCCTGGCCCAGAGCGAAGCCCTGTGGCTGTTGCGCGAGAACATGAGCGACGCGCAACGCCGCGCCGGGCGCAATATGAAGCACGATATCTCGGTGCCGATCTCACGCATCGTCGAGTTCGTCGCCCATACCGACGCGCTGTTGCAGGAACATTTCCCCGGCGTGCGCAACTACACCTTCGGCCACCTGGGCGACGGCAACCTGCATTACAACGTTGCCCATCCCGTCGGCTCAACGGTGGACGCGCATATGGCCAACTACGCCGCTCTAAGCGCTCTGGTTCACGACAGCGCCCACGCTCACGGCGGCTCGATCAGCGCCGAACACGGCATCGGCCAACGCAAGCTGGCCATGCTGCCGCGCTACAAGAGCGAAGTGGAGCTGGACCTGATGCGCCGGATCAAACAGGCGCTGGATCCCTTGAATCTGTTGAATCCGGGGAAGGTGCTGTCGACAGCGGAGCCCGACCCTGTGGGAGCGAGGCTTGCCCGCGAAGACGATGTTTCAGGTCCAAAAGATATTTCGGATGTACCGGCCTCTTCGCGGGCAAGCCTGGCTCCAACGCCATTTAATTCGACAGAAGGGACAGACGCATGAGCGTTCAGCTTTCAAAACGCGTCCAGCGCGTCTCGCTATCGGCCAACGCCGCCGCCAAATCCCAGGCCACGGCCCTGCGCGACGCCGGGATCGATATTCTCGACCTGACCACCGGCGAGCCGGATTTCGATACCCCCGAGCACATCAAGCAGGCGGCCTATGCCGCCATCGCCGCCGGCGCGACCAAGTACACGCCGACGCCGGGTGTAAAAGCCCTGCGCGAAGCGGTGCAACGCAAGCTCAAGGAGGAAAATCGCCTGGAGTACGGGCTGCCCTCGATTGTCATCGCCAACGGCGCCAAGCAGATCATCTTCAATGCCTTCGCCGCGACCCTGGATGACGGTGACGAAGTGCTGGTGCCGGTGCCGTACTGGCCGTCGTTCCCCGACAGCGTGCGCTTTAACGGAGGCGAGCCGGTGTTTATCCGCTGCGAGCTAGAGCAGGGCTGCAAGCTGACTGCCGCGCAATTGGACGCAGCCATTGGTGAGCGCACGCGCTGGCTGATTCTCAACGGTCCCGGCAACCCCAGCGGCGCGGTGTACAGCGAAGCGGAGTTGCAGGCCATCGCCGACGTCTTGCGTCGTCATCCCCAGGTCCTGGTGCTGCTGGATGAGCTGTACGAGCACATTCGTTTCGACGGCCGCCCGGCCTTGAGCCTGCTCAACGTTGCGCCGGATCTGCAAGAGCGTTGCCTGTTGGTCGGTGGCGTGTCCAAGACCTATGCCATGACCGGCTGGCGCATCGGCTTCGGTGCCGGACCAAAAGAGCTGACCACCGCCATGACCGTGGTGCAGTCGCAATCCACCTCCGGCGCTTCGTCGGTAGGGCAGGCGGCGGCCCTGGCGGCCTTTACCGGTGGGCTGGATTTTCTGCCGGAGCAGGTCGCGGCCTATCACCAACGGCGTGATCTGTTGGTCGAGACCCTCAGCAGCGTCGATGGCCTTGAGGTATTGAAACCCGAGGGCGGCTTCTTCGTGTTTGTTCGTTGCGCCGGGCTGCTGGGCCGTTATCGCCCGGATGGCAAGCGCCTGGACAGCGATGCCGATGTAGTGGATTACCTGCTGCAGTCGGGAGTGGCTGGGGTGGCCGGGAGTGCCTACGGCCTGTCGCCCTGGTTCCGCCTGTCCATTGCCACCGCCACCAGCAGCGTGATCGAAGCCGGGCAGCGGATTGCCAGGGCTTGCGCTGCCTTGCGCACAGAGGCTGAGCAATGACCCAAGGGTTACAGGCGTTCGTCCACTGGGCTGCCGGGTTCGGCCTGAACTACAACTTCCTGCTGGATGCGTTTCAGCGCGGCTCGTTGATCGATGGCGCCAAAACCACTTTATGGCTGTGCCTGGCCACTATTATCGGCAGCCTGTTGGCCGGCTTTGCCCTGGCGGCGTTGCTGACGTCCGGCAAGCCCTGGCTGGCGAAACCGGCGCGGCTGTTTATCGAAGTCACGCGCAATACGCCGACCCTGGTGCAGTTGTATTGCGCCTTCCTGGTCCTGAATATGCTGCTGACCCAAGCGGTGGGCGCGGCCAATCCGCTGACGCCGTTTGCCTGGGTGGTGATCGTGATTTCCCTGCACAAGGGCGCCTTCCATGCCGAGGCCCTGCGTGCCGGTATTGAGGCGGTGCCAGCGGTGACCCTGGAGGCCGCCAGTTCCCTGGCCTTCAGCAGCCGCCAATTGCTGCTCAATGTGCAGTTGCCATTGGCGGTGCGTTTTGCCTTGCCCTCGCTGGTCAATAACCTGATCGATCTGGTGAAGATGACCGCCGTGGCGTCGGCCATTGCCGTGGGTGATATCACTTACGCCTCGATCATGATCTGGACCCAGAGCGATAACGTGCTGGAACTGATGATCCTGATCCTGACCTTTTTCGGCCTGCTGAGTTTTGTCGTCAATTTGCTGGGTCGCGCCCTTGAAGCCCGCCTGAGGATGCCCGGTTATGGCCACTGATACTCTTGCCACAGCCGTGCCGAGCTGGCCGCGCCGCCATGGCGGCAAGTTGCTGATCGCGATCATCGCCCTTGTCTGGCTGGCCTTCGTTGCGCCCGGCAGTCCGGTACTCAGGGCGTTGGTGCAATGGTCGCCGGCACTGGCAACGGGTTTTGCGCAAAACATTCTGATCAGTCTGTTGGCCATTACCCTCGGCTCGCTGCTGGGCCTGTTGATCGGTGCCCTGGGCCTGTCGCCGCTGTGGCTGGTGCGGTTGCCGTCGCGAGTATGGGTGCAGCTGTTTCGCAATGCGCCATGGCTGGTGCTGATCTACTTCACCACCTACGTGTTCCCGTTCGAGATCGTTATCGGTCACACCTATATCCCGTTTCCCGACTGGCTCAAGGTGACCCTGGGCCTGGCGCTGCCGGCCAGTGCCAACGTCGCCGAGATCTTTCGCGGCGCCATCGCCTCGATCCCCAGCACTCAGTGGGAAGCGGCGCGCTCCCTGGCTTTCACTCGCGGGCAGATTTTCCGCTCGATCATCCTGCCGCAGTGCCTAAAGCGCATGTTGCCGCCATGGATGAACCTCTATGCCGTTGTGACCATGGGCACCGCCCTGGCTTCATTGGTGGGTGTGCACGATGTGATCGACACCGCGCAGATCGCCAGTAATACCGTGAACCAGACCGGCTTTACAGTGATCGTCTACTTCAGCCTGCTGGCGCTGTTTTTCGCCTATTGCTACCCGATTTCCCGCCTGACTCATTACCTGGAGCGCCGTTATGCCTTCTCTTGAAACCGGCGCCGCGCCCCTGATCAGCCTGCGCGATATTCACTTGTCGTTCGGCAGCAATCCGGTGCTCAAGGGCATCGATCTGGATGTGCAGCGCGGTCAGGCGGTGTCGATCATCGGCCCGTCCGGTTCGGGCAAGTCCACCATCCTGCGTTGCATCACCGGCCTGCTGTCGCCCCAGCGCGGCACGATCCGCGTCGGCGATACCCAGGTGCAACTGCTGACCCGGGAAGCCGAGCGCATCGAACTGCGCAAGCGTGTGGGTTTTGTCTTTCAGCAATACAACCTGTTTCCCCATCTGTCGGTGCTGGAGAACCTGGTGATCGCGCCGCGCAAGGTGCTTGGTCTGGATCGCCATGCCGCCGAGCAACAGGCTCGGGCCTTGCTGGCCAAGGTGCGCATGGAGCACAAGGTCGATGCCTATCCGGGCCAATTGTCCGGCGGCCAGCAACAGCGGGTGGCGATTGCCCGGGCCCTGGCGATGCGCCCGGAACTGATGCTGTTCGACGAAGTGACCTCGGCCCTGGACCCGGAAACCGTCGGCGAAGTGCTGACCGTGATCCGCGAACTGACCGAAGAGGGCATGACCTGCGTACTGGTCACCCATGAGATGCGGTTTGCCGAGGAAGTCAGTGACGTCGTGTACTTCACCGAGAACGGCCGCATCGTCGAACACGGCAGCGCCGAGCATATTTTCCAGCGCCCGGGCAACGAACGGACCCAGGCATTTCTGCGCCATGCCTTGGGCGAGAGCGGCCGCCGTACGCCGCAGAACAATGATCCGTGGCTGCTGGGCAACCTTGGCCGGTATAGCCTTTCCGTATGAAGCAGCAATGTGGGAGCCGGCTTGTCGGATCGCCGCACCGTGGCGATCGAGTGCGTAGCGCTCGCAACGGCGGCGGTGACGTCACCGACGCTATCGCCAGCAAACCGGCTCCCACAGTCCAAACCATAAAGACAACTCAGGAGCACCCTGTATGAGCACCTTGAACCGTGGTGAAGTCGTCGAAGCTTTCCTGCAACAGATTCGCGCCATCAACCAGCGCGGCGTTGATCGTGAAGCGCTAAAGGAAATCGTCGCGCTGCTGGAGCAACTGGCCGAGCGCCGTGACCTGTTCAACTTCGATACCTTTCCTGCGCCAGTACCGGGGGAGGGCGACACGGCTTTTCGCTATCGCCTGAACGACGACGGCGAAACCCCGACCCTGTACATGAACTCGCTGCTGCCGGGTAAAAGCACGCTGCCGCACAACCATGAGACCTGGGCGGTGATCGTTGCCGTGCAGGGCCAGGAGATCAACTACGTGTGGACCCGTCACGATGGCGATGATCCGCAGTTCACGCGCCTGGAACTGGAAAAGGAAGTGGTGGTGCAGCCTGGCACGCCGATCAGCTTCCTTGGTGAAGACCTGCACGGGATCAAGGTCGAAGGTGAACAGCCGACCCTGCATTTCCACCTGTACGGTCGCCCGCTGGAATCCCTCAACGGCCGCTATGGGGTCAATGCCGAAGGCAAGATCCTCAACTACAACGCCTCGCAGATGGCGCCTTCGATTCCGGCCTACGCATGATCGACTTCTACTACTGGCCAACCGGCAACGGCCTGAAAGTCGCGATCCTGCTCGAAGAACTCGAGCAGGATTACCGCGTATTGCCGATCAATATCCGCACCGGCGACCAGCGCCAGGACAGCTTCCAGCAGATCAGCGCCAATGGCCGAATCCCGGCCATTGTCGACCATGTGCCGGACAATGGCGCTGAGCCCCTGAGCCTGTTCGAGTCCGGGGCGATCCTCAATTACCTCGCCGATAAGGCCGGGCGTTTTCTGCCTGCGCCGGGCAGCGTCGGACGTCAGCGGGTGCAGGAGTGGCTGTTCTGGCAGGTGGGGCATATCACTCCGTATCTGAGCCAGTTGCAGCTGTTCAAGGAGAAGGCCCCCGAGCCGATTCCGTTTGCTCTGGACCTGCTCAACGCCGAGGCGACCCGCCTGTATGGCGTGTTGGAAAAACGTCTTGGCCAGCAGGATTTCGTGGCGGGCGAGTATTCGATTGCCGATATGGCGATTTTCCCGTGGATCCAGCCGCTGCGTCAGGGCCAGGACCTGGCGGATTACCCGCATATCAACGCCTGGCGCGAACGCATCAAGGCACGGCCGGCGGTGCAGCGGGCGTATGCCAAGGGCCGCGATGTTGCGGCTGCCGAGAAGTCCCTGGCCTTGCAATGACTTGTTGGAGCGAGGCTTGCCCGCGAAGTGGTTGGTACATCCGACACATATTTTGAATCATGAACACCGCCTTCGCGGGCAAGCCACGCTCCCACAAATCGGATTCCAATTTGTTTTATGAGAACCCCATGACCCCAACCATCACCCCCCAGCAACTTCAGCACTGGCTGTTCGACGGGCAGGAAATTGCCCTGTTCGACGTGCGCGAGCATGGTCAATACGGTGAAGCGCATCTGTTTCATGGGGTGAACCTGCCCTATAGCCGTCTGGAGCTGGAAGCCCGGCGTCTGGCGCCGAATCCGGCCGTGCGCCTGGTGATCTACGATCAGGACGGCGGTGATGTCGCGGCACGGGCCGCTGCGCGCCTGGCTGAGCTCGGTTATACACAGGTGCATAGCCTCGTCGGTGGTGCTGAAGGCTGGCAGGCTGCGGGCTTGCAGTTGTTCGCCGGGGTGCATGTGCCGTCCAAGGCCTTTGGCGAACTGGTCGAAGAGGCCAGCCATACGCCGCATATCAATGCCACTGAACTGGCGGCATGGCAGGCCCGTGGCGAGCCGCTGGTACTGCTCGATAGTCGGCCGTTCGACGAATACCGCAAGATGACCATTCCCGGTTCCCTGTGCTGCCCCAATGGCGAGCTGGGTTATCGCCTGCATGAACTGGTCAAGGACGACACCACGCCCATTGTGGTCAATTGCGCCGGGCGCACCCGCAGCATTATCGGCGCCCAGACCCTGATCGACCTCGGCGTGAAAAACCCGGTTTATGCCCTGGAAAACGGCACCCAGGGTTGGTTCCTTGCCGATCTGCCGCTGGAACATGGCAGCACCCGGCGCTATCCCGACGTGAGCGCCAATGCAGGGCTGGCGCAACCGCGTCAGGCCGCTGCGGCCCTGGCTCAAAAGACCGGCGTGACTACGGTCAGTGCTGCGCAGGTTCAGGCCTGGGCCAATGACGCCGGGCGCAGCCTTTTTCTGTGCGATGTGCGTACCTCCGAGGAGTTTGTCGCTGGCACTCTGCAGGGCGCGCAGCATACGCCGGGCGGCCAGTTGATCCAGTCCACCGATTTGTATGTCGGCGTACGTGGCGCGCGGTTGGTGTTGTTGGATGCCGACGGCATTCGCGCACCGATTGTTGCCAGTTGGCTACAGCAACTCGGGCACGAGGCTTATGTGCTCGCTGACGGTATTCACAGTGGCTTGGCACTGCCGGTCGCGAACGCTGCACAGGCGACTCTGGCGCAGATCGATGCGCAGACTCTGGCGGTAGCCTTGCGCGACGATGCCGTGGCGTTGGTCGATTTACGTACGAGCATGACCTTCCGCAAAGGGCATATTGCCGGTGCGAAGTGGTCGATCCGGCCGCTATTGGCCAAGGACGTTACTGATGAAACCCGGCCATTGGTATTGGTTGCCGATGACCCCCGTGTCGCGCAACTGGCCGTGGCCGAGCTGCCGAGCGTGCAGCAGCAACAGGCACGCTGGCTGGCAGGCGATATTCAGCAGTGGCAGGCGGCAGGCCTTTCGGTGCAGGAAGATCCGGCCAACCCGGCCAATGAGCAGTGCATCGACTTTCTGTTCTTCACCCATGACCGTCATTCCGGCAACAAGGATGCGGCTCGGCAGTACCTGGCCTGGGAAATCGGCCTGCTCGCACAGATGACTGAACAGGAGGTACGCAGCCTCAAGCCTTTGCACGGAAAAAAGTCGCCAACTGAGCAAGTGGCAACCCGTCTGATCCATGCCGCACGGACGACAAAAGGCGAGGGCGGTCGCCCGGTGAACGTGCCGGTCACGCGCTTGAGCACCGTGCTCTTCAACAGCCTTGGCGAGATGCGCGATGCCCGTCAACGGCGGGATACCGAACGGGTCCTGAGCTATGGCGCTCGGGGCAATCCCACGGCTTTTGCGTTGGAAGATCTGGTCAGCGAACTGGAGGGCGGCTACCGCACCAGGTTGTTTGGCACTGGCCTGGCGGCGGTGGCGCAGACCTTCCTGGCGTACCTGCGTCCCGGCGATCATGTGCTGATCACTGACGCGGTGTATTCGCCGGTGCGCCAATTGGTTCGGGAGTTTCTGCTGCCGTTCGGCATTGAGGTGGATTATTTTGCCGCCGATGGCCAGGGCCTGGAAGCCCAGTTCAAGGGCAATACCCGCATGGTCTACGCCGAAGTGCCGGGTTCGCTGCTCTACGAACTATGTGATTTGCCGGCGATTGCCGCGCTGTGCAAGCCGCGGGGCATCCTGCTGGCAGTGGACAACACCTGGGGCTCGGCGTACCTGTACCGGCCGCTGCAACTGGGTGCGGACATTTCCATCATGGCCCTGACCAAATACCTGTGCGGTCACAGCGATGTGGTCATGGGCAGCGTCTGTACCCGTGAAGGGGTCTGGCAGCCGTTGGCGAACATGAGCGACACCTTCGGCACCACGGTCAGCCCGGACGATGCCTACTTGATCCTGCGCGGCGCCCGCACCATGGCCGCCAGACTGGAAGTGCATCAGCGCCAGGCGTTGCAGGTTGCGCACTGGTTACAGGCTCAGCCACAGGTCAAACGGGTATTCCATCCGGCCTTGCCCGGGCATCCGCATCACGCACTGTGGCAGCGCGATTTCAGTGGCAGCAATGGTTTGTTGTCCTTTGAGTTGCAGAGCAGTGATACCCGCCAGCTCGATGATTTTATCGGTGCATTGCAGCTGTTTGGACTGGGGGCATCCTGGGGCGGCTATGAAAGCCTGGTTACGGTGGCAGGCTTGAAGGATCGGGATAACCCGACGGATCGCGGGTTGAATCCGGTGTTGCGTCTGCATATCGGGTTGGAGGATGTGAATGACCTGATTGTGGATTTGCAGCGGGGGTTTGCTGCAATCTGATGTGGGACCTGCTTTAGCCGGGAAGGCTCCTGTACAGGCCCAGAAGATGTACTGAGCGTACTTACGCCTTCCCGGCTAAAGCCGGTCCCACATATGCCCTGCTTTGCTAGCGAAGATGAAAAAAATCTAATGTTATCTAGTAACATTATGGTGTTTGCTATGTAATACTGTAACAAATGGTTGCAGGTTACCCTCTCGTGAAAGCTCCTCGCGTTCCTTCCATCACCGGCTCGATTCTGGCCCGATCCGCTGTGCACCGCTTGCTGCTGGCCCTGGCCATGCTGGTCCTGTTATGGCTGGCCATTGTCTGGGCGGTGGTGATTCCATGAGTGCAGCCATCGCCTTGGATAACCTCACCGTCGCCTACGAGCGGCGCCCGGCCGTGCATCACCTCAGCGGGCGTTTCGAGGCGGGCAGCCTGACGGCGATTGTCGGCCCCAATGGCGCCGGCAAGTCGACCCTGATCAAGGCCATCGCCGGAACCATGAAACCGGCGGAAGGGCGCGTCGATCGCGGTGCCCTGGCAACCCGAACCCTGGGCTATCTGCCCCAGGCCGCAGAGATCGACCGCAGTTTCCCTTTAAGTGTGGCCGACACCGTGGCCATGGGCGCCTGGCGCAGCATCGGGCCGTTTCGCGGTTTGAGCCGCGATCAAGGTCGGCGCACTCGCGAGTCGCTGCAGGCCGTGGGGCTGGAAGGCTTCGAAGGGCGCAGCATCGGCTCACTGTCCTCGGGGCAGTTCCAGCGGGTGCTGTTTGCCCGGCTGCTGTTGCAGGACGCCGCAGTGATTCTGCTCGATGAGCCCTTTACCGCTATCGATGCCCGCACCACCAATGACCTGTTGCAACTGGTGCGCGCCTGGCATGGCCAGGGCCGTACGGTGATTGCCGTGCTCCACGATATTGATCAGGTGCGCCAGCACTTTCCGCAAACCCTGTTGATGGCCCGTGAAGCCATTGCCTGGGGCAATACCGCCGAGGTGCTGAGCGTGGAGAACCTGCGCAAGGCGCGCAATATGGCCGAGTTCTGGAGTGCCGATGCCGAGCTGTGCGCCGCTGAGTCGGACGATTCCACAGGAGCCCGCTCATGATGCTGTATGACGCGGTGATCCAGCCTTTCGTCGAGTTCGGTTTCATGCGCCGGGCCCTGGTGGCGTGCCTGGCGTTGGGTATCGGTTCCGGCCCCGTGGGCGTGCTGCTGATGCTGCGGCGCATGAGCCTGGTCGGCGATGCCATGAGCCATGCGGTATTGCCGGGGGCGGCGGTGGGCTTTCTGTTTGCCGGTCTGTCGCTGCCGGCCATGGGCTTCGGCGGCATGATCGCCGGGCTGTCCGTGGCGCTGTTGTCGGGGTTGGTCAGCCGCCTGACCAGCCTGCGCGAGGACGCCAGTTTTGCCAGTTTTTACCTGACGTCTCTGGCAGCGGGGGTGCTGATCGTGTCGCTGCACGGCTCCAACGTCGACCTGCTGCATGTGCTGTTCGGCACCATTCTGGCCATCGACTCTGACGCCATTTTCATGGTCGGCGCCATTGCCTCCTTCACCCTGCTGCTGCTGGCGCTGATCTACCGGCCACTGGTGCTGGAGTGCTTCGATCCCGGCTTCCTGCGGGCCGTGGGCGGGCGCGGTTCGCTGTATCACGTACTGTTCCTGTTGTTGGTAGTGCTCAATCTGGTCGCCGGGTTCCAGGCGCTCGGCACTCTGATGGCCGTGGGCATGATGATGCTGCCCGCCACGGCTGCGCGCTTCTGGGCCAGTTCATTGGGGGCGCTGATGCTGATTTCGACCCTGGTTGCGACCCTGTCCGGGTTTATCGGGCTGATCATGTCCTATCACATGGGCGTCGCTTCCGGCCCGGCCATCGTCCTGACGGCCAGTGCCTTCTACGGCTTTTCGTTGTTGTTCGGACGCACAGGGATCCTGCGTCGACTTTTCCCCAAGCCTCACCTGGTCAACTAAACCTTAACGAGAGCAAAACCATGAAGAAATCCATGCTATTGGGCGCGATGGCAGCCTTTGCGCTGTCTGCGTTTTCTGTTCTGGCCCAGGCCAAGCCCCTTGAAGCGGTCGCGACCTTCACCGTTATCGCCGACATGGTGCATACCGTTGGCGGCGACCGCGTGCATGTCACCTCGTTGATTGGTCCCAACGGTGACCCCCATGTCTATGAGCCGACCCCGGCCGACGCCCAGGCGTTGAAGCAGGCTGACGTCACCTTTGTCAGCGGTCTGCATCTGGAAGGCTGGCTGGATCGCTTGATCAAGGCGTCGGGCTACAAGGGCCAGCCGGTGGTGCTGTCCAATGGCATCAAGACCCGCAGCATGGATGAAGACGGCAAGCGCATCACTGACCCGCATGCCTGGAACAGCGCGGCAAATGGTGTGATCTATGTCGGCAATATCATCACTGCCCTGAGCAAGGCCGACCCGGACGGGGCTGCCGAGTACAAGGCCAACGGCGAGCGCTACATCGCTCAGTTGCAGGCGCTGGACAGCTACGCTCGTACGCAGATCCAGGCCATTCCCAAGGCACAGCGTAAAGTGCTGACCTCGCATGACGCATTCGGTTACTTCGGCGATGCCTATGGCGTAACGTTCCTGTCGCCATTGGGCTTCTCCACCGAAGCAGAGCCATCGGCGGCCGACGTGTCGAAATTGATCCGTCAGATCAAGGCCGAGCACGTCAGCGCCTACTTCTTCGAGAACTCCGGTGATCCGCGTCTGGTCAAGCAGATTGCCGATGCCAGCGGCGCCCAGCCGGGTGGTGAACTGTATGTCGAATCGCTGTCGCCAGCTGACGGCCCGGCCGCCAGCTATGCGCAGATGTTTCGCTACAACGTCGACAAGCTGGTTGCGGCGATGAAGGGTAAGTAAACCTCGGGGAAAATCTGTGGGACCGGCTTTAGCCGGGAATAGGTCGATACATTCCCTGCATCTTCATGATCAGGAATGAGGTCTTCCCGGCTGAAGCCAGTCCTACAGCAATTACATCCTCGATCAGCGCACGAACTTGAAGACGGTGGTCTGGGTATAGGTCTGCCCCGGATTCAAGCGTGTACTGGCGAAGTTCGGCTGGTTGGGTGCATCAGGAAAGTGCTGGGTTTCCAGGGTAAACGCACCCCAGTGCGGATAGACCTTGCCGGCCTTGCCCTTGATGCTGCCATCGAGGAAGTTGCCGGTGTAGACCTGTACGCCGGGCTCGGTGGTAAACAGTTGCAGGCGTCGGCCAGAGGCAGGGTCGAACACTTCGGCAGCAAGTTTGCTGACTTTGCCCTGGTTATCCAGCACCCAGTTGAAGTCGAACCCGCCTTGCTTCTCTTCCGCGAACTTCAGTTGCGGATGATCGTCCTTGATGTGTTTGCCGAACTCGGTGGGCTTGAGAAAGTCCATCGGCGTTCCGGCCACGGGCGCCAGTTCTCCGGTCGGAATCAGCGTGCCATTGACCGGTGTGTAATGCGCCGCATGCAAAGTGGCGACCTGTTTGAGCACATCGCCGCTGCCCGCACCTGCCAGATTGAAATAACTGTGGTTAGTCAGGTTCAGGACCGTCGGTTTGTCGGTAACGGCCTTGTACTGAATACGCAGTTCATTCTTCTCGTTGAGGCTATAGGTAACTTCGGTCGTCAGATTGCCGGGAAAGCCCATCTCGCCATCAGCTGACAGATAGGTCAGCTTGACCCCGACCCAGCCCGGTTCCTTGCTCGGTTCGGCCTTCCACACACGTTTGTCGAACCCTTGAGTGCCGCCGTGCAAGGCGTTGGTCTTGTCGTTGAGGGGGATCTGATAGGTGGTGCCATCGAGGCTGAATTTGCCTCCGGCCAGGCGGTTGCCGAAACGACCGATGGTCGCGCCGAAATACACTGTGCCGTTGTTTTGATAGCCCTGGACATCATCGAAGCCCAGAACCACATCGTCGACCTTGCCGTTCTTGCCCGGCACCAGCAGCGATTGCAGGGTGGCGCCGTAGGTAATGATGTTGGCTTCGACGCCGTGGCTGTTACGCAGGGTGTATTTCTCGACCGATGCGCCGTCGCTGGTGGTACCGAACGGAATCGGTTTGGCCAGTTCAAGGCCGGCGGCATTGACGCTGAGGGTGGCAATCATCAAGGACAGTCCCAAAGGAGTGGCAAAGCGGGTACGGATCATCAGAGTTTTCCTTTTTTTGTTGTTGTTCGAAAGGGGTATTACGTTGTGTGGATTCAGGTTTTAAACGACCTCACTGGTCAATTGGTAATACTATTTGATGGGTTTGCGTCGGATAGTTCGTTTTATAGAGCAAAAATCTTAGCTTGAAAATTAAATTGTAATACTATTTAGTGGGATGGTAGCGCAATGTGGTACTGACCTTGAGCATTCCGGCGTTTTTTACCGGTTTGACACCCAATGGTGTGATGATTAGCCTCCAGCTAAGACCAAAACCCAGCGGAGTGCCAGGGCCCATGCGCAGTAATTTTCATGATTCGACGGTGGACCGCCTCGGTACCTGGATCGCCGCAGGGCATGTGGAACCGGGCCAGACCCTCAAGGTCGAAGCGGCATTGTGCGAAGAGTTGGGTGTCAGCCGTACGGTGTTGCGCGAGGCAATCAAAACGCTGGTAGCCAAGGGCATGCTTGAGGTGGGACCGAAGGTCGGCACACGGGTTTTGCCGTTGCGCCAGTGGAATCTGTTCGACCCGCAGGTGGTGGGATGGCTGGCGCGCAAGGGGCTGACGGAAAGCTTCGTCAAGGACCTGTTGGATTTGCGCAGGACCATCGAGCCCATGGCGGTGCGCTGGGCCTGTGAAAGGGCTACGCCCGCGCAGATAGCGGCGATCCAGGCAGCCTACAAGGTGCTGGCGCTTTCGGTAGCGGACAAGGGTGATTACAACCTGGCAGACCGGCAGTTTCATGAATTGGTACTGGCGGCGAGCCATAACCAGTTCATTGAGCAGATGTTGCCTGCTGTCGGGGCGTTGCTGGCGGTGTCCTTCGAGGTCTCCTCGGCGGTACCGGGGGAGCTGGGCCGCACGCTACCGTTGCACAAGGAGTTGGCCGATGCCATTGCCAGCCGTGATGCCGCACGGGGTGTCTGGGCCTGCATGACCCTGATCGAGCAGGCAGCCCAAGTGATCTCGGGTTCCTTTGCCCGCCAGGCAACTCAGGTCGTTGCGAGTGACACTCGGTTACATAGTGTTGATTGATAATATGATATGACTGGTTGTGTGCTGTTTAACGTGGTTGCCGGACCGCTGCCGTGGGCCTGCAACTGAACTGCAAGAAAATGCTGGACGCTGTAGCTATTCAATAAAAATAAGGAGTTAGCTATGTTGAGTCGTCACGGGATTCGTTCCCTGTGCTGTGTCGCCGTCGCCACTGCCATCCTCGGCATGGGGGCCGGTGCATCCGCTGCCGATAAAGTGAAGATCGGCTTCCTCGTCAAACAAGCCGAAGAACCCTGGTTCCAGACCGAATGGCAGTTCGCCGAGAAGGCCGGGCAGGAACATGGTTTCGAGGTGATCAAGATCGCCGTGCCTGACGGCGAGAAAACCCTGACTGCGATCGACAACCTGGCCGCCAACGGCGCCAAGGGCTTTGTCATCTGCCCGCCCGATGTCTCACTGGGCCCGGCCATCGTCGCCAAGGCCAAGGCCAATGGTCTGAAGGTGATGGCCGTGGACGATCGCTTTGTCGATTCCAAGGGCAAGTTCATGGAGGACGTGCCGTACCTGGGCATGGCAGCCTTCGAAGTCGGCCAGAAACAGGGCGCAGCCATGGCAGCTGAAGCCAAGAAGCGTGGCTGGGACTGGAAAGACACCTACGCCATCATCAATACCTATAACGAACTGGACACTGGCAAGAAGCGCACTGACGGTTCGGTAGATGCGCTGAAAAAGGCCGACCTGCCTGAAGACCATATCCTCTTTACCCCGCAGAAAACCCTCGATGTGCCGGGCAGTATGGACGCCACCAACGCGGCCCTGCCGAAACTGCCGGGCGGCGCGAAACACCTCATTATCGGCGGCATGAATGACAACACCGTGCTAGGTGGCGTGCGCGCTACGGCGGGTGCCGGGTTTTCCCCGGACAATGTCATCGGTATCGGTATCAATGGTACTGACGCTATTGATGAGCTGAAAAAAGCCAAGAGCGGCTTCTACGGCTCGATGCTGCCAAGCCCGGATAAGGAAGGCTACAACACCGCCCTGCAGATGTATGAGTGGGTCACCACCGGCAAGGAACCTGCCAAATACACCGCGATGGACGACGTCACGCTGATCACCCGGGAAAACTTCAAGGAAGTGCTGACCAAGATTGGTCTGTACAAGTAAGTCCCTATAGGGGGGCTCGCTGAATGTGGGAGCCGCCTTGGTGGCGATCGAGTGCGTAGCGCTCGCAATGGTATCAGTGTGTGATCTGACGCCATCGCCAGCAAGCCGGCTCCCACAGGTGGTGAGTCAGTTGTTCCTTGAACGCAGGAGGTGATATGCATCAGCAAGCGATCCAGCAACAGGCAACAATCAGTGGCAGCCTGCGCTTCAACGGGATCGGCAAGACCTTTCCCGGCGTGAAGGCGCTGTCGGATATCAGTTTCGAGGCCCGGCCCGGCACAGTCCATGCTTTGATGGGCGAGAACGGTGCGGGCAAATCGACCCTGCTGAAGATTCTCGGCGGCTCGTACCAGCCCAACAGTGGTGATCTGCAGATCGGCGCTCAGACCCTGGTTTTCAAATCCACCGCTGACAGTATTGCCGCCGGGGTGGCAGTGATTCACCAGGAACTGCACCTGGTCCCGGAAATGAGTGTCGCGGAAAACCTGCTGCTGGGCCACATGCCCAATCGCATGGGCCTGCTCAATCGCCGGGCCATGCTGCGTCAGGCTGGCGAACTGCTCAAGGGCCTGGCTGACGAGATCGACCCGGCCATGCGGCTGGGCAATCTGTCCCTGGGCCAGCGACAACTGGTGGAAATAGCCAAAGCCATGTCACGCAATGCCCATGTCATCGCTTTCGATGAGCCGACCAGTAGTTTGTCGGCGCGAGAAATCGACCGCTTGATGGCAATCATCAGTCGTCTGCGGGACGAGGGGCGGGTGATTCTCTATGTCTCGCACCGCATGGAAGAAATTTTCCGTATCTGCGACGCCGTTACTGTATTCAAGGACGGCCGTTTCGTACGCACCTTCGATAACATGGCTGAATTGGATCATGACCGCCTGGTGACCTGCATGGTCGGGCGCGACATTCAGGACATCTACAACTATCGGGCGCGTGAGCATCAGGGCCCGAGCCTGCGGGTGACCGGTCTGCTCGGGCCGGGCTTGCAGGAACCGGTGAGTTTTGCGGTAGACAAGGGTGAAGTGCTGGGCTTTTTTGGTCTGGTCGGTGCCGGGCGCACCGAACTGTTTCGCCTGCTCTCGGGCCTGACCCGCAGCACTGCCGGGACACTGCAACTGGAAGGCAAGGCGCTGACCCTGCGTTCGCCGCGGGATGCCATAGGTGCCGGCATTCTGCTCTGCCCGGAGGATCGCAAGAAGGAAGGCATCGTGCCTCTGTCCAGTGTCGCCGAGAACATCAATATCGGTGCGCGGCCGCGGCATGTCAGCCTCGGTTGCCTGATTCAGGGCCGCTGGGAGCGTGACAACGCACGGCAGCAGATCCAGGCCATGAACGTCAAGACGCCCTCGGCGGACCAGCAGATCATGTTCCTCTCCGGTGGCAACCAGCAGAAAGCCATTCTCGGTCGCTGGCTGTCGATGCCGATGAAAGTGCTGCTGCTCGACGAACCGACCCGGGGTATCGATATCGGCGCCAAATCCGAGATCTACCAGATCATTCATAACCTGGCGGCTCAGGGTATCGCGGTGATCGTGGTGTCGAGCGATCTGATGGAGGTTATGGGCATTGCCGATCGTATTCTGGTCATGAGCGAGGGCGCTATCACTGGCGAATTGATGCGTGACGAAGCCGATGAATCACGTTTGTTGCAACTGGCGCTGCCGCGTAGCCGTGGCTGAGCCCTACCTTTAAATGCCGGCGTGAACTACACCGTGAAAAACAAGAAAGAGGTGCGTATGTCTAGCGAAACCAGCCTGCGGGCTCCCCGCCAGGGCCTGAACCTGCGGCGTTTTTTTGATGAATGGGTCATGCTCCTGGCAGCCCTGGGGATCTTCGTGCTGTGCGCACTGTTGATCGACAACTTTCTCTCACCGTTGAACATGCGGGGCCTGGGTCTTGCCATTTCCACGGTGGGCATTGCCGCTTGCACGATGCTGTTCTGTCTGGCGTCCGGGCATTTTGACCTGTCGGTCGGTTCGGTACTGGCCTGCGCCGGAGTGATTGCCGGGATTGTCATGCGCGATACCGACAGCGTGTTTCTCGGTATATCCGCCGCCCTGGCCATGGGCCTGGTCGTCGGGCTGATCAACGGCATTGTCATCGCCAAGCTGCGCATCAACGCCTTGATCACCACTCTGGCGACCATGCAGATCGTCCGCGGCCTGGCCTATATCTTCTCCAACGGCAAGGCGGTGGGGGTTTCGAACGAGGATTTCTTTGTCTTCGGCAATGGTCAGTTGTTCGGCGTGCCAGTGCCAATCCTGATCACCATCGTCTGTTTCATGTTCTTCGGCTGGCTGCTGAACTACACCACTTATGGCCGCAACACACTGGCCATTGGCGGCAACCAGGAAGCCGCTTTGCTGGCCGGTGTACATGTTGACCGGACCAAGATCATCATCTTCGCCGTGCACGGCCTGATCGGCGCCTTGGCGGGCGTCGTGCTGGCATCACGCATGACGTCAGGCCAGCCGATGATCGGCCAGGGCTTCGAGTTGACGGTGATTTCTGCCTGCGTACTGGGCGGGGTGTCGCTCAGTGGCGGGATCGGCATGATTCGTCATGTGATTGCCGGGGTGCTGATTCTGGCAATCATCGAGAATGCGATGAACCTGAAGAATATCGACACCTTTTACCAGTACGTGATTCGCGGCACGATCCTGTTGCTGGCGGTGATCATCGATAGGCTGAAGCGGCGCTGAAACGCCCCATGCCCGATTGAGTGCTGCCTGTGACCGGGCAGGCTCAATTCAGGCGTGAGGTGATGAAGATCAGGCGCATAACGGCCACGGCAAGGGTCTCGGCATCATTCTGGATGTTCTCCAGTTGGCTCTGCTGTTGCGCTGCCTTATCGATCTCGGCACGAGATTCGGCCAGTTGGGTCAGCTGATACAGGTTGTCGGTCATATCGTGCAGATTCATATGCAAGCGCGATATCACCTTGGCCATGCGCTCGGCGCCGGGATTTTGCCAGACCTGCGAATCCTTGGGGGAAAAGCCATCGGCACCCAATGACAGGCTTCCAGCCGACAGGCTCATGCCGGTCACGACATAAGCAACGTCGACACCGACTTCAGCGACCCGGGACAAATAATCTGCCCGTGGGGATCGCACGCCATTTTCGTAGTTACCCTGTGCGTTGGTTTCGACACCGCCAATAGCGCCCAATGCGCTTTGCGAAAGTTTGAGCCTTAGTCGCTCTTGCTTGAGACGTTGCCCAATCCCTGACATAGATAGTTCCCTTGAAATCACAAAGACCTTGGCAGCATTATGGTCTTTAGTATCAATTTGTACTGCCGCGTATAGTTAACCCTGAATCGACAGTCCAGCGGTCATCAATAGTTGCAAAGATACCCTTTTCCAGTTGGGTACAGGAATAAATTTTTGTACGGTTTTGTACGATATTTCTCGGTTCATAAACTATGAAGCGCCCGAGTTGCAGTGTTGTTAGTTAGGTGGCTAATAGCCTTCCCAAAGAGGGGGGGCGGCCTTTTCAGGTAGGAGAGGTGGAGTGCATACGTTGTATTTCCAGGCATCGCCGACTGAGCCTGAGCGGAAAAACGAGGCGATGACTGGCTGGTCACAAAAAAATCGCTGCTTTACTGGAAGTTTTTTAAAGTTCCCTCAAGAGTCCGCTCTATTAAATGAGAATCCGAATCGTTAATGAGGGCAGTTTGCTGTACCTGTTTGAGCCCATTGTTTCGCTGTCGTCCCCACTAGTGTGGCGAGTTTTCCTACCGCATGTTGATGGGCCACGACCAGATCTTCAATGCTGCTGCCAGCTGTTTCACGAATGAGGCTGCTGCAGGTCAGATTTTGCCGTTTAGGGCCACTGTTGCGCAGGCTCAGGCTCCACACCACATCAATCAGGGCGTATTGCCCGGGAATCGACTCGAAACGGCGTACGTCGGTACGCACCGACAGCACGGGCTGATCGGTGTTTTTTGGCAACCCCGCCATGTCACGGGTGCCCAGGCGCTGTTCCAACTGGGCGGTCAGCGCGTCGTGGAACTCATCGGCCAATGGCGCGCCCCAGCGCTCACCTTCCAGGATTGCCAGGCTGCCATTGCCCTGGCGCACCACCAGTGCCGGCTGATCGACCTGCACCGGCAGGATCACCGGCAGCATTTCCAGCTGCAAGGGCGTGCTTGCCTGCGCACTGGATTGTGGTGCCAGCGGGGCGACCAGGGTGTAGTAATGGGTAGGCTGGGACGTACAGGCGCTGATCGCCAGCGCGCCGGTCAACACCATGAGTTTCAGGCGCAGGGTCATTGTTCTGGCTCCAGGTTGATCTCGCGAGAGGATGGGGCAGCTTTGTAGGAGCCCGGCGCGGCGTCACCGGTGCGCCCGCGAATCAGAGCTTCAGGGTGACGGCCGAGATAATCGGTCAGGACGCGTACCGAGCGCGCAGTGCGTTGCACTTCGTCCATGGCCTGGCTCAGTTGTTGGCGTGGCGCGGAGTCTTCACCCAAGGATTCGTTGGCGGTGGCCAGGGTTTTCTGCACCTGCTGCAGGGTGCCGCGCATTTGCGGCAGGACGTCGCCATTGACTTGTTTCATGGTCTTCTGCAGCTCCACCAGGCTGCCATTGAGGTTGTTTGCCACCTGATCGATCGGCAGTTTGCTCAACTTGTCGACGAAGGTTTGCAATTGCTCCTGCAACTTGTCGAAGCTGCCCGGAACTGTGGGGATTTCCAGCGGGCGCGCTTTGGGGTTGAACGCCACTTTCGGTGCCTTGGGATCGAAGTCCATGGCGATATACAACTGGCCGGTCAACAGGTTGCCATTGCGAATCTGGGCGCGCAGGCCGTGCTCGACGAAACCGCCAAGGATGCGCGCGCTGATTTCATCCGGGTCACCCGTGCCGCCTATTTTCTCCAGCTTGGCGTTGGCCGCGCCCAGACGCTTGGGATAAATCACCGCACCGATGATGCCGGGGAACGTTTGGGTCTTGGTGTCATAGTCCAGGTCCACCGACACCACTTTGCCGATATTCACTCCGAGAAAGTCCACCGGCGCGCCAACCACCAGCCCGCGCAGGGATTGATCGAAGCGCATGCGGATATAACGGGCATCGCCGTCGGGCGGGGCCAGGGCCGTGGCCTGGTCGTCGAAAATGGTGAACTCGGCGTTTGCTTCGGCCGGTTTCGAGTCCGGGCTGTATTTCGGTTCACGGAAGGCGATACCGCCGGAAATGATCGACGTCAGGGACTGGGTGTCGATCTTCAAGCCTGCGGCGCCGATGGTGACGTCCACGCCGCTGGCATTCCAGAAGCGGGTATCGGTGGTGATGTACTGATCGTTGGGCGAGTTGATGAAGATCTCGACATCGACGCCTTTGCCTTCCTTGGCCAGGTGATAGGACACCACCTGTCCGACCTGGATGCGCCGGTAATAGATCGGCGAGCCGATGTCCAGGGAGCCGAGGTCGTCGGTATGCAGGATGAAACGCTTGCCTTTCTCGCCGAAACTGACCGGCGGCGGCGTTTCCAGACCGGCGAAGCGGTCGGTGGTTTCTTCGTTGCTGCCCGCGTCTGCCGCAATGAAGGCGCCGGACAGCAGCGTGTCGATGCCGGTGATGCCGTGGGCGCCGATGCGTGGGCGCACCACCCAGTAGTGGCTGTCCTTGCGGGTGAACGGCGCGGCGCTGTTATTCAGCTCAATGGTGGTCAGCACGTGGGTACGATCGTCGCTCAGGGAAATGGCGGTCACCGTACCTATTACTACGTTCTTGTACTTGACCTGAGTCTTGTTGGCTTCAAGTCCTTCGGCGGTGCGGAAGGTGACAGTAATCTTCGGCCCGACATTCATCCAGTCATGCACGGCCATGGACAGACCGATCAACCCGGCGACGATGGGTACCAGCCAGATCAGGGATATGCGCGCGCCACGGCGTTTCACCGTGGGCCGGGCAGGCGAAGGGGGTAGGGCATTGTCAGACATCTTCAACCTCTGCATCCCAGATAAGCCGGGGATCGAAACTCATGGCGGCGAACATCGTCATCACCACCACCAGACCAAAAAAAAGAATACCGATACGCGGCGATATGGTGCTCAGCTCGCGGAATTGCACCAGAGCCGCAACCAGTGCTACCACCAACACATCGAGCATCGACCAATAGCCGATCAGTTCAATGAAACGATACAGTCGCGCGCGTTCACGCATGGCCCAGGTACTGCGGCGCTGGACCGTCACCAGCAGGGTGCCGAGCACGACGAACTTCAGGCAGGGCACCACGACACTGGCGATGAAAATCAGCAGGGCAATGTCCCAGGAACCACCTTCGATGAATTCGAGCACACCGCTCATGATGGTGTTCTGGCTGCTGCTGCCAAACAGCGTCGTGAACATCACCGGCATCAGGTTGGCCGGAATATAGAAAATCAGCCCGGCGATCAGGAACGCCCAGGTTCTGGCGATGCTGTTGGGCTTGCGCGCATGCACCGAGGCTTCGCAGCGCGGACAGGTGGTAGTCTCGGCCGGGCAGACATAGCCGCAGGTATGACACAGGCATACGTCATGTTCATGGGCGAAGGGAATGCCATTCATACTGGATGCACTCCCGGTTCGTCCCACAGACGGCGGATATCCTTGCCCGCAATCAGAATAATCAACACCATCAGCATGGCCATGGCCCACAGCCCCAGGCCCGGATGCACGTCGAGCATGCCGCCCAGCTTGACGATGGCCACCAGGATGCCCAGCAGGCAAACTTCAAGCATGCTCCAGGGCCGCAAGTGCTCCAGTGTGCGCATACACAGTTTGAAGCCTGGTGCTACGGCGCCACGATGGGCATACAACAGCAGCCAGAACAACAGGACGATCTGCAACAGCGGGGCGAGGATAATGGCCAGGCCGGCCACCAGGGCAATCAACGTGATACGGCCTTGGGCCAAGGCCTCCACGGATTGCCACAGCGTGACCTGATTGCTCAGCCCCTTGAGGCTGATACTGATCACCGGGAAAAAATTGGCAAACACGAACAGCAGGGCAGCGGCGATGGTCAGCGCCAGCAATTGTTCGATGCTCAGACGATGCCCGCGCCCCAGGATGGCATCGCAGCGGGCGCAGTAGGCTGCTTCGCCTTTTTGCAGAGACGGCGCTTCATACAGAGAGTCGCAGTGCTCGCAAATGATCAAGTCCGAACGATCTTTCATGGGGTGCAAAGTGGTCGATGCCGTGATGGGGAAGTACTGAATAAGCTCAAGCGCGCAAAGATACCGGTTTCGTCGCGTTCAGGCTCGTTTTTGTCGCGACTGTTTGTCGCAGGCAAGCGTGCTGCGCGCTACTCAGATGGACCGCAGGGCGGGGTCGCCGTTCATGATCGGGCGCCGATCCGGGTAAATAAATCCGCCGTCAGCGGGCAATGAAGAAAAAGCACAGTGATAGACTCGCGCCACTTCAGAACGAGGAGCAGATCAACGTGCGCAAGATGGTAATGATTTTGGCGGTACTGGCGGTAGCCGGCTGTGATTCGGGCAAGCCGGACAAAACTCCTGCTGCCGCTCCGGCAACCCCTGTCGCCGCCGTGGCAGCTGCGCCGCAGTGGGACGTCCAGGTCGTGGCGACCGAAGCCCTCACTGATATTACGGCTTGGTTGCTGGAACACGGTTACCCGTTCCAGATCGACGCCAACCGTCGCATCCTCATCGGGCCGTTCAGCTCAAAGGCCGATGCCGAGGCCAAGAACCAGGAACTGGCAACCAAGCTGATTAACGCCCATCGTGCGGCGGGTGCGCAGGTTGTGGAGCATAAATAGGCCTCGCCCGTAGCAAGACCGACCTGCAGGAGCAGCCTGATATACCGCTTTCGCAGCCTGCGGCAGCTCCTGCAGGGGACCGCGATCTATTAACGACGGCCGAGCAACAAACCTACAACCAGGCCAAAGCCCGCAGACACGGCCACGGTCTGCCATGGGTGGCCGCCGATATAGCTTTCGGTAGCTTCCACGGCTGGCTTGGTGCGATCACGTACGCTGACCACGGAGTCCATGGCCTGCTTGAGTTTGAGGCTCAGCTGAGCGCGCAGGGTTTCGGCTTCTTCGCCCACCAGCGAAGCGCTGTCCTTGAGCAGTTTGTCCGACTCTTCGATCAGCGCCTGCAGTTCGCTGAACGCCTGATCCTTGATCTGTTCGGCGGCATTCTGGGCAGATGTTTTACGAGCCATGGTGTTTTCCTTTCAGTGATGGATGGCAGTATGCAATGGAGTCATTCACATAGAGAAAAGTTGCAGGTATCTGTAGGACCTGAACTTATTCGCTCGTCACATTGCGTCCGAGTGTGCGCTGCAAGGGTGTAAGATGCAGCGGTTTTTATGTCGCAGGTAACCGCTATGAGCTTCAATCTGGCAAATCGCCCCCTTCATGAGCGCGCAGCGCTTGAAGATGAAAAATCCCGACTGTTCGATATGTGGCAAAGCAACCTGGGCAAGGCCAAGGGTGATGCTGCGCGCCTGATCGGGGAAAAAGCCAAGCGCAAGGGCAGGTGGTCCGAATGGGTCCGCGCCGAGCTGGACGCCATGAGCCCGCCGGAGTACGCCAACATGGTGCGCAGTGAAGTCAATCGACTGATGGCGGCTGCCAAGTAATTCATTCGGCTGATATTCATATCGCTCATATCATTTAGCAGTGATTCGGTATTTATTCATGTGAGGCCGCGTTGGAGAATCGCCACATTCTCAGTCAACGGAGCTTTCCCGCATGTCTAAATCCATCGTTGCCGCCCTGCAGATCGGTGCCTTGCCCGGCGGTAAAGCCGAGACCCTGGAGCAGATTCTGTCCTTTGAGGCTGCCATCGTCGAATCCGGCGCCCGCCTGGTGGTCATGCCTGAGGCGCTGCTCGGTGGTTACCCGAAGGGCGAAACCTTCGGCACACAACTGGGTTATCGCTTGCCGGAAGGACGCGAGGCCTATGCACGCTACTACGCCAATGCCATCGACCTGCCAGGGGCGGAAACCGACGTACTGGCTGCCTTGTCGGCACGTACCGGTGCCAGTCTGGTGCTGGGGGTGATCGAGCGGGCAGGCAATACCCTGTATTGCACCGTGATCTTTATCGAGCCGGAAGGCGGCCTGGTGGGCAAGCACCGCAAACTGATGCCAACCGGCACTGAGCGGCTGATCTGGGGCAAGGGCGATGGCTCGACGCTGCCGGTGATCAATAGCCAGGTCGGGCGCGTTGCGTCGGCGGTGTGCTGGGAAAACCAGATGCCCTTGCTGCGCACAGCCATGTACGCCAAGGGTGTCGATGTCTGGTGTGCGCCGACGGTAGACGAACGGGATATCTGGCAGTGCACCATGCGCCACGTTGCCCATGAAGGGCGTCTGTTTGTGATCAGCGCCTGTCAGGTGCAGCCGTCGCCCGAGGCCTTGGGGGTCGAAGTGGCCAACTGGCCGGCACAGCGTCCCCTGATCAACGGTGGCAGCCTGATCGTCGGTCCTTTGGGTGATGTGCTGGCCGGGCCATTACTGGGTGAAAGCGGCCTGCTGTGTGCCGAAATCGATACCGACGAACTGGTCAAGGCACGCTACGACCTGGATGTGGTCGGCCATTACGCGCGGCCGGATATCTTCGAACTGGTCGTCGATGAGCGGGTCAAGCCCGGCGTGCGTTACATTCAGGATTAATCCCTACCATTCGTTATTCAGCGGCTGTGGCAGGCTCAGTACGCCGCTGTCGCTGAAGCGCATGGTGCCGAACAGGCCGCCCGCGAGCTTGCCGTGCAAGGTGTACGGCAGGTTATCCAGGCTCTGGCGTTCGCTGACGCCCACCACCTGACGCAGCGCGGCAAAGGCCGAAACGCTTACCGGCACTACCAGCACCGCTTCGGAAAAGCGCCCGATGGTGCCTTGCTGATCGCTCACCCCCGAGGCAAGCAACTTGCCATTAACGTCCAGATCCAGGGCGACGCCGCTGTAGTCGATGGCGGTTTCATTGGGGTTTTGCAAACGCAGTTTGACGGCCAGCCGTACCTCCAGGCCTTGGCCGGGCAAGGGCTCGATACCCACCACATTGATATTCAACGGATCATTGTGGGGGAACAGCGCGCAGGCGCTCAGCGTCAGTAACAACAAACTGGTGAACAGGGTACGGATGAACTGTACGGGCATGCGCCGGGCTCCGGGCTGATGGCTACCTGATCTCAGACATCCCCGGCGGGCAGAGATTCGTTATTGACCAAATCGCTCATGGATTGCGCCCGCTTTGACCATTGCCTCGTTATCGTGGCAGCGCGACTATCGTTGTCATTGCAACAACCTCCCCAATTCAAAAAACAACATGGAGAAGCTCTTATGCAGCTCAAGGACAAGGCATTTCTGGTCAGTGGCGGCGCTTCGGGACTTGGCGCGGCCACCGCGCGCATGCTGGTGGAAGCGGGCGCCAGGGTCATGCTGGTCGATCTCAATGCCGAGGCTGTTGCTACTCAGGCCGGGCAGTTGGGCGGGCAGACAGCGTTTCATGCCGGTGATATCACTCAGGAGACAGTAGCCCAGGCCGCCGTGGACGCTGCGGTAAAGGCTTTCGGCCATCTTCACGGCCTGGTCAATTGTGCCGGTATTGGTGGCGCGGAGAAGATTCTCGGCAAGGAACAGCCCCATCGCCTGGAAAGCTTCAGCCGCATTATTAATGTCAATCTGATCGGCAGCTTCAACCTGCTGCGTCTCGCCGCCGAGGCCATGGCCAACAACGAGCCGAACGGCGAGGGCGAGCGCGGGGTGATCATCAATACCGCCTCCATTGCCGCTTACGACGGGCAGATCGGCCAGGCCGCCTATGCGGCGTCCAAGGGCGCAATTGTCAGCCTGACCCTGCCAGCGGCGCGGGAGCTGGCACGCTTCGGCATCAGGGTCATGACTATCGCTCCGGGTATTTTTGAGACGCCAATGATGGCCGGGGTTGTCGAGCCGGTGCGCGAAGCCCTGGCTGTGGGTGTGCCGTTTCCGCCGCGTCTGGGCAAGCCTGACGAATACGCGGCGCTGGTCCGGCATATCGTCGAGAACAGCATGCTCAACGGCGAGGTGATCCGTCTCGACGGTGCCCTGCGCATGGCCGCCAAATAAGCTCAGGAGAACTCCATGTCCAAGACCTTGCAGGATGACCCGGTGGTCATTGTCAGTGCCGTGCGCACGCCCATGGGCGGCTTTCAGGGCGACCTGCACAGCCTGACCGCGCCGCAGTTGGGTGCGGCGGCGATCAGGGGCGCAGTAGAGCGTGGCGCGGTCAGGCCCGACGCAATCGACGAGGTGCTGTTCGGCTGCGTGCTGTCTGCCGGGCTCGGCCAGGCCCCGGCACGTCAGGCAGCGCTGGGAGCGGGGCTGAGCACGTCGACGCCCTGCACAACCCTTAACAAAATGTGCGGCTCGGGTATGCAGGCGGTGATCCTTGCCCATGACCTGTTGCTTGCGGGCAGCGCCAGAGTGGTGGTGGCCGGCGGCATGGAAAGCATGTCCAACGCCCCGTACCTGTTGGACCGCGCACGCAGCGGCTACCGCATGGGTCATGGCCGGGTTATCGATCATATGTTTCTCGACGGCCTGGAAGATGCCTACGAGCCGGGACGCCTGATGGGCACATACGCCGAGGATTGCGCCCAGGAGCATGGATTTAGCCGGGAAGCCCAGGACGCCTATGCAGTGGCCTCCCTGACTCGCGCCCAGGCGGCTATTCGTGACGGTCTGTTCACTGCCGAAATCGTTGCGCTCGAGGCGAAGGTCGGCAAGGAACTCAGGCTGATCAGCACTGACGAGCAACCGCCCAAAGCGCGGCTGGACAAGATTGCCAGCCTCAAGCCGGCGTTCAGAGTCGATGGCAGCGTCACGGCGGCCAACTCCAGCTCGATCTCCGATGGCGCGGCAGCCTTGCTGTTGATGCGTCGCTCCGAGGCTGCACAGCAGGGCCTTAAACCCTTGGCGATCATCCATGGTCATGGGGCTTTCGCTGATGAGCCTGGGCTGTTTCCTACAGCACCTGTTGGCGCGATCAATAAGCTGATGCAGCGCACCGGCTGGAACCTGGAGCAGGTGGATCTGTTCGAGATCAACGAAGCGTTCGCCGTAGTTGCCCTGGTGACCATGCAGCAATTGGGGCTGGCCCATGAAAAGGTCAATGTGCACGGCGGCGCCTGTGCTCTGGGGCATCCCATTGGTGCGTCGGGGGCGCGTATTCTGGTCAGCCTGATCTGGGCGCTGCGTCAGCGGCAATTGCGTCGTGGGGTCGCGGCAATCTGTATCGGTGGTGGAGAGGCGACGGCGATGGCCATTGAGTGTGTTTATTAAGTCATTCATACCCTCTTTTGAGACAGGTCCAGCCGGGAATACGCCTTCCCGGCTGAAGCCGGTCCTAAAGGTCAGCCGGTTATCTTCAGAGTTCATTTAAATCAGTTGGTTATAGTTATTTATTAATGTTATTTCACGATAAAATATATTCATGTTTAAAGGATAATAATCAATGAGTTACGAAACATTGTTGCTGGAGATTCGAGATCGAGTAGCCCTCATCACCCTGAACCGTCCTCACGCCCTGAACGCCCTGAATGCCCAGTTGATCCGCGAACTCAACCAGGCTCTCGATCAACTGGAAGCCGACCGTACTATCGGTTGCATCGTCCTCACCGGTTCAGCCAAGGCCTTTGCCGCCGGGGCCGATATCAAGGAAATGGCGCAACTGACCTACCCGCAGATCTATCTCGACGACCTGTTCTGCGACAGCGACCGCGTTGCTGCCCGACGCAAGCCAATGATCGCTGCCGTGGCCGGCTTTGCTTTGGGTGGCGGCTGTGAGCTGGCGTTGATGTGCGATTTTATCCTCGCCGCCGATACTGCCCGTTTCGGTCAGCCGGAAATCAAGCTGGGCGTGCTGCCGGGCATGGGCGGCACCCAGCGCCTGACCCGCGCGGTAGGCAAGGCCAAGGCTATGGAGCTGTGTCTGACCGGACGCCTGATGGATGCCGAAGAGGCCGAGCGGGCCGGTGTGGTGGCGCGGATCGTGCCAGCCGCCGGGCTGTTGGAGGAGGCGCTGAAAGTCGCGGCTGACATTGCGGCCAAATCCCTGCCGGTGGCGATGATGGTCAAGGAAAGCATCAATCGCGCCTTCGAGGTCAGCCTCGCCGAGGGCGTTCGTTTCGAGCGCCGGGTGTTCCATTCGTTGTTTGCCAGTCATGACCAGAAAGAAGGCATGGCGGCGTTCATCGAAAAGCGCGAGGCGGTCTTCAAGGGTTGTTGAACAGCATGAGCTGATGGCGGCTCCAGTTCTGCTGGAAATACACCGCCAAGGGCAGGCAATGGCCGGGATGAATCAGGCACAGTTGCTGGGGCGTCCTGCGGTATTCCTCGGCCAATTGCCGCTGCTGCTCGGTACTCAGGCCCAGATAGCCCTGATCGTCGGTCTGGCCTTCGAATAGCAGGTGACGGGGGTCCAGGCGTGCCAGATGGCTCAGGTCGGCCGTGGGCATACGTACGATGTACCAACTGCGCCGGGCCAGGGGGCGACCGCTCAGGCCGGGTTTTTCAGTCAGACGCAGGTCCTGGCGGTTGGCGTTACGCGGGCTTGCGCAGGCTGCACTTGGCAGCGCATTCAAGGTTATGGCATCGACGCTCAGCTTCATGCAGGCACCTGCGCCATCAACTTGCAGGCTGGGAGCTTCGAGCAGCAGACGCTGGTCATGCCTGAGATGCAGCGCTGTCAGCCCCGGCGACATTTCCATGTCATCGACCACAATCCGCATGCCTCGCGTCGCCTGCCGCAAGCCACAGATCACCGGGCGTTCCGGGTCATTGTCAAAATGGCTGACCCAGACTGCCGTTGCGGCACCACGGCACAGGAGTTCGCCATCAGCGATTTGCGCTGGCATTCCCGTGCTGTCGGTATCGTCGGGAGCTTGCCAGTCATAGCGGATCGGCAGGCGCCCCTGTGAGTCTGTTGTCAGCAGGCCTTCGGAGGTGGTCAGCAGGGTGGCGGGCGAAACGCCGTGAATCCGGGGTTTGGGATGATCGAGGGATGGGCGAAAAGGCATGGCCCAGGGAATGGCGGTAAAGCTGTTGGCGTAGCCCGGTTCAGCCGTTGCAGGTAGCGTCGATTCAAGGATCCTCGCGCAATCGTACTCGTCTGCGCCTGCCAGTACCTGGGGCTGCCAGGCGCGATGACGGACTTGCGTCAGCAGCCATTGATCGTTGTACTGCACCATCGGGTGGCCGAGTACCTGAACGACCTGCCCGCTGCCCAGGCTGGCGCGGTCACTGCGACCCTCGACCCGATAGCGTTCACAACGCATGCGCTCCAGCGCCCGCCGCCCGGCCTGGCGCTGGCGCATTTGTCGGGCATCGCTGCGATTGTCGTAGGCCGGGTGCAGGTAGTGTTGATTGGCTTCACCCTGGATCGGTGGTCCGGTCGGCTCCGGTTCATGGCTTTCATCTTGCTGGTTTTCGGGTTGACCCTGGCTGGGTAAGGCCCAGAGCATTTCGCTCAAGTGACTGAGCCCGACGGGGGCGGATGAAGCACTCAGCGAGCGCCGGAAGCCCAGAGGTTGCGGCAATGTAGGAAAGCTGCCGGGATCATCGGAGAAAATCAGCAGATGCTGATTGCGACTGTGCTCGAAACGAAAGTGAATACCTTCTTCTTCGCACAGACGCTGTAGCAGGTGCAGGTCGCTTTCGTCGTACTGCACGCACAGGGCGCGTGGCGGATAGAGACCGGTGGTGGGCTCGAAACGGTACGCGTCTTCTCCAAGGCCATGCTCTGCCAGTAGGCGCACAATCAGTTGCGGCACGCTGAGGTTGCGCAAGATCCTTCTCTGCCGGCGATGCTCAAGCCGCTGCAGGTCAGGTATCAGGCTGACACGATAGTGACTCAGGTCGGTGCCTGCGTAGCGCTGGCTGGCCCCGCCAATATGCCCGTGCACGCCTTCTTCGCCATCGCCCAGGCTCAGGAAGGCATGGCGCTGCAGTAACTGATTGAGGTCCAGCAACGGGTTGTCGCTGAGCAAGTCAATGTCGAAACGATAGGGTTGATTCAGTGCATCCTGGCCGTTGAAGCCGATGACCCGCAGGGGCAACGGTGTGTCATCAATGACCAGGGTGATTGGCTCGTGCGTGTTCCGGCACATTCGCTTGCGCTCCCAGCTAGAAAATTCCAGGGGGCGAAGGGTACGAAATGCGCGCCGTCCTTGGCATGGCTGCAGGGCTTTTCAGAAAAGGACTACAAAGCTTTAGGTTAAGTCAGTCATGGCGTCAAATAGTCTCAGTGTGAAGACAATGACGTGAGAGGGGTTTCATCCGGCGTCATCGCGTATAAAATGCGCCGGTTAGTATTTTTCAACGTGTTGCCGCAGCACCTGTCCTGATGACCGGGTGAGGGCGGCAGGACGCAATCGAATCAAGAGAGCAAGCATGGGCGCACAGTGGAAGGTCAAGCATAAAGAAGCAGCAGCCAACGCCAAGGGGCGTATTTTTGGCAAGCTGTCCAAGGAAATCATGATCGCCGCGCGTTCCGGCGCTGACCCGGACATGAACTCCCGGTTGCGTCTGGTGGTTGAGCAGGCCAAGAAGGCCTCAATGCCTCGCGAGACTCTGGAGCGGGCAATCAAGAAGGGCGCGGGCCTGTTGGGTGAGCACGTCAACTTCGAGCGTCTGACCTACGAAGGTTTCGCGCCGCACAAGGTACCGGTGATCGTCGAGTGCCTGACTGACAACATCAACCGCACCGTGTCGGAAATCCGTGTGCTGTTCCGCAAGGGCCAGCTCGGCGCTGCCGGTTCCGTGTCCTGGGATTTCCTCTATCAGGGCATGATCGAAGCCACCCCGGACAACGCCGACGCTGACCCTGAACTGGCTGCCATTGAAGCTGGTGCCCAGGATTTTGAGCCGGGCGAAGACGGTGCCACGCTGTTCCTCAGCGAGTCCACCGATCTTGATGCCGTGTGCAAGGCCCTGCCTGAGTTCGGCTTCACCGTGACTTCGGCGCAGTTGGGCTATCGCCCGAAAAGCACTGTGGATGGTCTTAGCGATGAGCAGATGGCTGAAGTCGAAGCGTTTCTCGAAGCTATCGATGCCCATGATGACGTGCAGAACGTGTATGTAGGGTTGGCGGGTTAAAGGCTTAGCTACGAGCTACGAGCTGTAAGAAAGATTAGCGGTATTCTGTGGGACTGGTTTTAGACGGGAAGGCGAATTCCCGGCTAAAGCCGGTCCCACAGTGTTTATGCTCGCAGCTCGAGGCTCGTAGCTAACAGCTGCTTCACCTCAGCCATCGTCGGGCGCTGCATGACATCAGCCTGCACGCACCGTCCCTGCAATGCCCACACGGGGTCACCCGGCGGCAGCTCGCAGCGTTCCAGCAACTCGCCCAACAAAATGCCAAAGGCCCGGGTCTCTATGCGCTCCAGCATCGCGGCTTCTCCCGTGTGCGGATGAAACGCTGCCGCACCGAAATCCCCCAACAAGCATTCGCCATGCGGGCTCCACAGGATGTTATGGGCATACAGATCGCCATGGATCATGCCGTGGCTGTGCAGATGGGCGGTGGCTGAGGCAATGCCGCTGGCGATGCGCAGGGCTGTGTCCTGCTCCAGGCGCAGTCCGGTGGGGTAGATATCCCGGGTGCAGGATTCCAGGCTGGGCGGTCCGGCCAGATTGATAAAGGCTGGGTCGATCAGGTCCAGCACCAGTGCGGCGCGACCTTCGGGGTGGTCAGCGATGCGGCCTTCGACCCGGATCAGTTGCTCATGGACACCGGCGACCAGGCAGGCCGCCATTTCGTCGAGGGGCGAGCCGTCGCTGGTGACGTGGCCTTTATAGACTTTGACCGCGACAGCCAGCGGATCCTGCCCGGGCCTTTGCCACAGTGCCTGCCGAATGACCCCCGAAGCGCCTTCGCCAAGCTTTTCCCCGAGTTGCAACTGTTGCCACGCAATTGGAAGCACATCGATGGCGGGTGCTGGCGGGGACAGTGGATTGCCGCCATGGGCCAGCCAGGCGAGGGCGGGCATTTGCAGCAGCCAGTCGGGCAGCTCGGTCAGTTGGTTGACGGCACTGCGCAGCAGTTCCAGGCGCTGACAACGGGCCAGGCTGTCGGGCAGGCGTTGCAGACGGTTACCGGCCAACATCAGCTTTTGCAGGTGAGCACAGTTGCCAAGGGCCTCGGGCAGGCTGTCGATCTGGTTGTCGGTAAGGATCAACGAGCGCAGCTGCGGCGGCAGGGCCTCGGCGGGGACGTGGCGAATGCGATTGGCCTTGAAACCGATCACTTGCAACTGTTCACAGCGGCCAATACAGGCGGGCAGCTCGGTAAAGTCGTTGTCGGAGACGAACAGGATGCGCATGTGCCGGAGCCGATAGAGATCATCGGGCAGGCTGCTCAGGGCGTTGCCGCTGAGGTTGAGCACTTCCAGGGAGTCGGCCAGCTCGAAGATCGCCCGAGGGAATTCAGTGAGTCCGCAGGACAGGTCCAGGCGGCGGATGCCGTGGAGCTTGCCGGTGTTCAGGTCTTCGAGGCTGTGCATGGAGGTGTGAGGTCAATGGCTGTTGGAGGCGACCATTCTAACAGGCTGTCAGGCCAGCTTCAGGCACCGGTCAACCAACTGCAGGGTACGTTCCAGGCTTGGTGGCGCATCGGCGTAGAGCAGGCGGTAGATGATTGGCGCGACCACGGTGTCGATCAGTTCGACGGTGCAGGGCGCGCGCTCGCCCCGAGCCAGCGCGCGATCGATGATGATTTGCAACTGCTCCTGAACGATGGCGACACATTTACCCGAGCAGGTGGTGGCGCCGGTGGCGACCACGTCACGCATCAATTCCCGGCCCGGAGCGGAACTCATTTCCTCGAGATAGGCCTCGGTCCAGGTGTGCAGATCTTCACGCAGGTTGCCGCAGTTGATCGGCTCGTCCGGGCGCAGGCGCTCGACCGCAGCATCGGCCAGCAGAGTGGTCAGGTCGCCCCAGCGACGATAGATGGTCGAAGGCGTGACCCCCGCGCGAGCGGCGATCAGCGGCACGCTCAGGGCGCTGCGCTCATGTTCGAGGAGCAGGTCGCGAACGGCGGTATGGATCGATTCCTGCACGCGGGCGCTGCGGCCTCCGGTGCGTATGCCTTCTTTAATAGCCATGGGGCAGACCTTAACACAAAGTATTTGCTTTAATTCGAATCAACTCGCACACTTTATAACGCTAAAACTTAGCTTTAATTATGTGCGCGATTGGAGAGTGTACCCATGTCTATACCTTTGCAGAACCCGGGCAGCGCCGATCGGCCGCACAAACACTTGGGTTTTCTGGCATTTACCACGTTGTGCTTCTTTGCCGCCTCCAGTGCGCCGACGCCGCTCTACCATCTCTATCAGCAGGATTGGGGCTTTTCCGCAGCAACGTTGACGCTGATTTTCGCGGTTTATGCCATGAGTCTCCTGGTCGCATTGTTGGTGGTCGGCTCGCTATCCGACTACCTGGGCCGACGGCCGGTCATCTTCGTTTCGCTGCTGCTGGAGATCGCGGCCATGCTGCTGTTTATCTTCGCCAGTGACGTCGGCTGGCTGATTGCCGCGCGGGTCATGCAGGGTTTCGCCACGGGCATGGCCACCAGTGCCCTGGGCGCTGCGCTGTTGGACAGCGATCAGAAGCAGGGGCCGCTGATCAACAGCATCGCGCCGATGTTCGGCATGGCCGCAGGTGCACTGGGCACCGCGGTCCTGGTGGAGTTTGCGCCATTGCCGCTATTGCTGGCCTATTGTGTTCTGCTGGCGGCTTTTGTGTTCCAGGCGCTGTATCTGTGGCGGATAGCCGAGACCGTCAGCCCGCAACCGGGCGTCTGGCAGTCGCTCAAGCCCTCGCTGCATGTGCCGACTCAAGCGCGGGGCACGTTATGGGCCGTGTTGCCGGCAGATATTGCCGCCTGGTCCCTGGGAGGCTTTTTCCTGTCCCTGACGCCCTCGTTGCTGGCCGCAGCCACCGGTTCGACCTCGGCGCTCAATGGCGGCCTGGCTGTGGCCGCGCTGACGCTCAGTGGTGCGGTGGCAATCGTCAATCTGCGTCTGCGTGAAGCGAGTCTGGCCTTGTGGGTGGGTGTCTGCTTCCTGCCATTGGGGGTTGCGGTGATTCTGGTGGCGGTCAACAGCGGCTGGCTCTGGCTGTTCTTCGTGGGTTCGGTGGTGGCCGGGGTAGGCTTTGGTTCCAGCTTTCTCGGTGCCTTGCGTATGCTCCTGCCGTTGGCCCATGCCCATGAACGCGCAGGGCTGTTATCGGCGTTCTATGTGCTCAGCTACCTGGCGTTCTGTGTGCCCGCGCTGATGGCCGGGTTCTCGGCCAGGCATCTGGGGCTGATCACCACCACCAATATCTATGGCTCGGTGGTGATCGTCCTGGCGCTGCTGGCGTTGGGTGGGTTGCTGGTCAAGCGGGCTGAGCGGCGGCGGCTGGCTGCATAACGTCGGGAAGTACGAACAGGTGGGAGCAAGCTTGCTTGCGAAAGCGATGTTTCAACCGCTGAAGTGATGGCGGTTGTACTGGCCCCTTCGCGGGCAAGCCCGGCCACAGGTGATCATTCCCACAGTTAATCATGGGTAAATCAGATCGCGTTATGCAGCGCCTGTCGGGCCTGTTGCGCGGCAGGATCATCCGCCGGGCCGACCACGGCGTAGTTGTAGCCGCCCCCTGACCAGTAATCCGCCTGCAATTCACCATCCCGGCGACTGCCCTGGGGGAGCAAGTGGTTGCGCTCTCCCGGTGGCCGAATATAGAAGCTGAGCTTGCGCCCGTCCGCATCGGCGTAGACCACCATGGCTGCGGCGCCTTGCTCGGTGCTGGTCATGCGCCCGCCCACGGGCTTGAAGCCTGCGGCTGCAAGGTCAGGCAGGCGATTGGCCCGGGCAAAGTTCTTGTCCAGCCAGCCCTGGGCATCGCTGACCTTGGTCGGGTTCCAGTCGGTGGCCATGTCATCTTTTACCGCAAACATGCGATAAGCCTGCACGGCGTCCGCCATGGGCGGGGTGGCGGTACTGAGGGTCATTTCCCGGGCCTGCCAGCCGCTGAGGCCGCCGACGCTGACGGCAATCAGCAACACCGCAGCGGTGGCGTAGTGCCGGTAGGATTTTTGGCGCATGGTCTGGCGAATGAACGCCGGATCCAGTTCCGGATTGGCGCTGCGCTGCAAATCGCCGCTCAGGGCGGCACGCAGGTGCTGGGCGTCCAGTTGCCAGTCCTGTACCTGGCGGGCCACCTCGGGATGGGCCGCCAGCCAGGTTTCCAGGGTCTGCCGGTCGGTATCGCTCAATTGGCGGTCGACGTAGGCGTGCAGGTCGCGTTCGCTGGGGGGCAGGCTGATCATTTCAGTATCCGCAGGGCAGGGGGCGTGATTTCACCGTCGCTGAGTTGCCGCAAGGCCTGGCGGGCCCTGGACAAACGGGACATGACGGTACCGATCGGAACATCAAGAATTTCGGCGACCTCCTTGTAACTCAAGCCTTCCACCGAAATCCACAGCAACAGTGCGCGCTGCTCGGTATTGAGGCCTTCGAACGCCTGCAAGGTGGACTGGGCGACCACTGTGCGCTCCACCGACGGCTGATAGTCGTCTTCACTGGCACCGGTAAAGAAATCCAGCATGCGCGTGTACCGGCGTGAGCGGCGGTGGGCGTCGAGGAACTGGCGATAGAGAATGGCAAACAGCCATGCGCGCAGATCACCTTCCGGACGTTTGTCGCTCCAGGCGGTCAGGGCTTTCTCCAGGCTCGACTGGACCAGGTCGTCTGCGCTAGTCGGATTACGCGTCAGCGATACCGCGAAGCGGCGAATTCGCGGGATCAGCTCACGTAATTGGTCGTCGATGTCATGCATGGCTTGCGGCATCCGGGGGCAATGTAATGGATCGTTATGATCAGCAAGACGTCGCTACCCGGAGTCTATTCCATGAAGCCGCAATTATTTTGCCAAAATGTTTCTCAGCGCAGCACCGAGACCATTTCCGACAGTGTGGTCAGCACATCCTTGGCCAACTGTGCAGAGCGCTGGCCTGACCAGCCAGTGCGCAGGTCCGGCGCGTTATCGTTGTCCTTGAACGGCATTTCCAGGGTCATAGCCAGGCACTTGAAGCGCTCGCCGACACTGTTGCAGGCCAGGTTCATATTGGCCTTTCCGGGGGCCGAGCGCGTATAGCCATGAACGCTCTGGAAATCGACGGTGATTTCCCCCAGACGCTTGCGGAAATGCGCTTCCAGCTCAGCCTGTTGCGGGGTGTAGCCGGGGTTGCCTTCACAGGCGGCGGTGAAGACGTAGGGAATGGCTTCGTCGCCGTGGACATCGAGGAACATGTCGACGCCGTACTTTTCCATCTCCTGCTTGATGAAGAACACCTCGGGGCTCAACTCCGGGGTGCAATCCTGCCAGGCACGGTTGAGGTCCTTGCCGCAGGCATTGGTGCGCAGATGGCCATGGAACGCTCCGTCCGGGTTCATGTTCGGCACCAGGTACAGGTCGGCGGCGGCGAGCAGGCTGTCGAGCACCGGGTCGTTGCGCTGTTGCAGGCGCTCGATGATGCCTTCCATGAACCATTCGGCCATGTGTTCGCCGGGGTGCTGTTGCGCGATGATCCAGATGGCCCGTTTACCGGCACTGCCATCGCCTTTGCGCAGCAGCGGGATATCGCGGCCTTCGATGCTCTTGCCGGTGGCCAGCAGCTCGGTGCCAGCCTGGTCCAGAGCCTGGCCGATCAGCCAGTCATGACGCTCGCGGCTATAGGGTTCGAAGTAGGCGAACCAGATCTGTGGCTGCTCGGGAGCGATACTGAAGTTCAGCGCGCGCCCATCGAACTGGCTCGGCACGCGAAACCACTCGACCTGATCGTAGGAGGCCACGGCGTCATAGCCGGTCCAGGCATGGCTGTAACTGGACTCATGGGCATTGCCGAGGCTGAACGCGTGGCGCTGGCCGACCTGCATGCCGTCGACCTTGAAGTGAAACCACTGGAAATGCGCGCTGCGGGTATCGGGGCGAATGGCCAGCTTGAGGTCGGTGGGATTGCTGGCGTCGATGACCTCGATATTGCCGCTGTCGAAATCGGTACTGATGGTAAGTGGCACGGAGTGATCCTTGTTGCGTGAATCGCGCCACTTTACACGGATTAGAAACCCAAGGAGAACGCTTCGGCGGTTACCAGCAGGCTGCAGACGAACGCAGTGAGCAGATACCAGCCTATATAAGCCCGGCGCTTGCGCTGATACCAATGACTGCTGGCCAAATGCTCGGCAGCGGGCAAAAGCTTGCGCCAGAGCTGTTCTGTGGCTTCAAAAGCATTCAGGTGCTCGGGGGCGGCGTCGAGCCAGTGGCGGAATTCGATGCGTTGGCTCGGTGTGGCCTGGGGGCTTTGCAGGTGCACGTACCAGCGCACGGCAGCCTGGGTGTCTGCGGTCTTGACGGTGCAATGGAGCAGGGTACGGACCATGGCGCTTTCGACCTGGCGCAGATCGATCTCGAGGAAACTGGCGATATCGGCATAGGCCATGCCGTCGGCGCGGCTGAGCAGGAAGATCTGCCGGGTACGCCGGGACAGCCGGTTGAGGCTGCGACACAGTTCAAGGGTGCGCGGATCGGCGGGGGCGACTTCAGGATTGGGCAAGCGGTACAAAGAAAGCTGGCTACTCATAATGAATGGCTCGCATCTTTCAGAGGGGTTCGTTCCATCGAAGGGGGCATCGTCCTTGATGCTGCGACAGAATAGTCAAATGCGAATAATTATCAAGTGATAATTTTCATCAAATGCTATTTATATGCCACTAACCGGACTTTTGAACGCCTTCATGGGATTTGGGTTCAATAATCTTTGCTATGATCCGCGCCATCGCAAAACGACACGTCTTCATTAGCCTGAAGCAACGAGAAAGACCTAAAAAAAAAGACCCGGCAAAAAGCCGGGTCAAAAACCGTGATTAGCCTGATGAGGAGATAATCCAGAAGCCGACCTAAGACTTCTGGTTTATCCAACTGACCTTGCGGCCAGTTGCTTGCAATAATAATCATTATCATTTGCAAGTCAAAGATTATTTTCGCTCCTACTGAAAATAATTATCATCCTTCCTTCTGGTTTGGCTTGAAACGCACCGAGCGGCGATCAGGCAAGGCAAAAACAGGCGAGGGAGCGGAGTTTAGCCCGCTAAATGAGCATTCCAAGTCTGTTTTTAACGCAGCATGATCGTCGCGCAGGAAGTTTGAAGCCAAAGCTCAGTCCAGTGGCAGCTCCGTGGTCCTCTTAACCTCACTCATGGCGATATTGGAGTGGGCCTCCTGTACGTGCGGGCTCTGCAGCAGGTGATCGCGCAGAAAGCGCTCATAGCTGGCGATATCCTGCACCACCACCTTGAGCATGAAATCCATATTCCCGGCCATGGTGTAGCACTCCAGCACCTCCGGGAAGCCGATGATGGCTTCCTCGAATTCGGCGAGAAAGCGCCGTCCATGCCCGGATAACTTCACATCGACGAACACCGTCATGGTCAACCCCAGCTTGCGCGGGTTGAGCAGAGCGACCTTGCGTTCGATCACGCCTTCTTCCTGCAAACGATTGATGCGCCGCCAGCACGGCGATTGCGACAGCTCCACGCGCTCGGCGATTTCCGCAGCGGAAAGGTCGGCATCGTGCTGCAATAGGCGCAGGATCTTGCGGTCGATGGGGCTGAGTTTTACCTGCATGAATTGACCCTTTATCTTGTTTTTATAGAAACGATCATGCGCAGTATCAGCGGATTCGCTGTCATTTAGAAAGAAAAAGCCGCCCGGTAACAGGCAGTATTTTGCTTGTGACCGCCGGGTCGACCGTCCCGGCTGCTCGACATCTCGATAATAAAAACAAGGGAGTCTCGAATGTCTTTGGCTGATATTCGTCTGGATGATAAGTACCGCCTGGCAACCGGCAATCTATACCTGACCGGCACCCAGGCGCTGACCCGCCTGCCCATGCTGCAAAAGCAGCGTGATGAAGCCCGTGGCCTGAACACTGCCGGGTTTATCTCCGGCTATCGCGGCTCACCCCTGGGCAACCTCGACAAGAGCCTGTGGGACGCCAAGGATTACCTGCAACAGAACGCCATTCACTTTCAGCCCGGCATCAACGAAGAGTTGGCGGCTACGGCGGTGTGGGGCAGTCAGCAGGTCAATCTGTTTCCCGAAGGCAAGTACGCCGGGGTGTTTGCCCTGTGGTACGGCAAGGGGCCAGGGGTCGATCGCAGCGGCGACGTGTTCAAGCATGCCAACTCCGCCGGCACCTCCGAGCATGGCGGCGTACTGGTGCTGGCCGGCGACGACCACGGCTGCAAGTCGTCGACCATCGCTCACCAGAGCGAGCACGCCTTTATTGCTTCGATGATTCCGGTGCTCAACCCCAGTAACGTCCAGGAAATCCTCGACTACGGCATCATCGGCTGGGAACTGTCGCGCTACAGCGGTTGCTGGGTAGCGATGAAGACCATTGCCGAGAACGTCGATTCTTCGGCGGTGGTGGAAGTTGATCCGCTGCGAGTGCAGACCTGCATTCCCGAAGATTTCGTCCTGCCCGAAGGCGGCCTGCATATTCGCTGGCCCGATCCGCCCCTGGCTCAGGAAGCGCGGCTCAATACCTACAAGATCTACGCCGCCCGGGCCTTTGCCCGCGCCAATCATCTCAACAAGGTGGTGATCGACTCACAGCAGCCGCGCCTGGGCATCATCACTACCGGCAAGTCTTACCTCGACGTGCGTCAGGCCCTGGAAGAGCTGGGCATCGATCTGGAACTGTGTGACAAGGTCGGCATCCGCGTGCTTAAGGTTGGCATGAGCTGGCCCCTGGAGCCGGTGTCGGTGCACGACTTTGCCGAAGGCCTCAGCGAGATTCTGGTGGTCGAAGAAAAACGCAGCGTCATCGAAGACCAGCTTACCGGCCAACTGTACAACTGGCCGGTGGAACGTCGCCCGGTAGTGGTTGGTGAGTTCGATGAACAGGGCCGCTCATTGCTGCCCAACCTCGGCGAACTAACCCCGGCGATGATCGCCCGGGTTATCGCCAAGCGCCTGGCGCCGTTCTACAGCAGCCCGCAGATCGAAGCGCGCCTGCAATTCCTGAGCGAGAAGGAAAAAGCCCTGCAGGCGCCGCTGTTCAAGACCCAGCGCACCCCGCATTTCTGCTCTGGCTGCCCGCACAACACCTCGACCCGGGTGCCGGAAGGCAGTCGTGCTCTGGCCGGGATCGGCTGTCACTACATGACCATCTGGATGGACCGGGAAACCGATACCTTCACCCAGATGGGCGGCGAGGGCGTCACCTGGATCGGCCAGGCGCCCTTTACCGAAACGCCTCACGTATTTCAGAACCTAGGCGACGGCACGTACTTCCACTCCGGGCATCTGGCGGTGCGGGCGGCGGTGGCTTCCGGGGTCAATATCACCTACAAGATTCTCTACAACGACGCCGTAGCGATGACTGGCGGCCAGCCTATCGATGGCGTGTTGCGCGTCGATCAGCTCAGTCGCCAGGTGTTCAACGAGGGCGTCAAGCGCATCGCTCTGGTCTCCGACGATCCGGATAAATACCCCAGCCGCGAAGACTTCGCGCCCATCACCAGCTTCCACCATCGCCGCGACCTGGACGCCGTGCAGAAAGAACTGCGCGAGTTCAAGGGCGTCTCGGTGATCATCTACGATCAGACCTGCGCCACGGAAAAACGCCGGCGGCGCAAACGCGGGACCATGCCTGACCTGGAAAAACGTGCGCTGATCAACCCGGCGGTGTGCGAAGGCTGCGGCGATTGCGGTGCCAAATCCGGTTGCCTGTCGGTGCTGCCGAAGGAAACCGCCCAGGGGCGCAAGCGCGAGATCGACCAGAGCGCCTGCAACAAGGATTTCAGCTGTGTCGAAGGCTTCTGCCCAAGCTTCGTTACCGTGCATGGCGGTCGCCTGCGCAAGCCGGAGCTGCCGGTGCAGGTTGCGGCCTTTGCCCAGTTGCCTGAGCCGCAACTGCCAAGCCTGGACAAGCCGTTCAATATCTTGCTGCCGGGCGTTGGCGGTACGGGTGTGACCACCGTGGGCGCCATGCTCGGCTATGCCGCCAATCTGGAGGGCAAGGGCTGCAGCGTGCTGGATCAGGCCGGTCTGGCGCAGAAGTTCGGTCCCGTGGTCAGCCATATCCGCATTGCCGCGCATCAGGCCGACCTGTTTGCCGTGCGTATTCCGGCGGGCGAGGCGCACTTGCTATTGGGTTGCGATCTACTGGTTGCGGCGGGTCCGGACGCCCTGGCGAAGCTGAACGTGGCCAGCTCCTATGCCGTGGTCAACAGCCAGCAGACGCCGACTGCCGAGTTCACCCGCAACCCGGACGCCGAGTTCCCGGCCGAAGCCATGAAACAAAGCATTCGCGACGCCGTCGGTGCCGAGAAGACTCATTTTGTCGAAGCCACTGACCTGGCCACCAAGCTGATGGGCGACAGCATCGCCAGCAACCTGTTCATGCTCGGCTATGCCTATCAACTGGGGCTGATCCCTCTGACGTCGGCGGCCATTGAAAAGGCCATCGAGCTCAATGGCGTGGCGGTCAAACTCAATCAGCAGGCGTTTCTCTGGGGCCGTCGCGCTGCTCATGACTTGCCCGCAGTAGTTGCAGCGGCCAATCCCGGCGCCGTCAGCGAGCCAGTGGTTGAGGATATGAGTCTGGATCAGCGTATTGAAGCCAACGTGCGCATCCTCGGTGACTATCAGAACAGTGGCTACGCCGAGGGTTATCGGGCATTGGTGGCGCGGGTGCGCCAGCTCGAAGCCACACGTTTTCCTGGTCAACAGGCCGTGCTGAGCGAAGCGGTGGCGTTCAACTACTTCAAGCTACTGGCTTACAAGGACGAATACGAAGTGGCGCGGCTGTACAGCAATGGCGAATTCACTCGCCAGCTTGAGGCGCAGTTCGAAGGCAATTACCGCCTGGAGTTTCATCTGGCGCCGTCCTGGCTGGCCAAGCGCGATCCGCACAACGGACTGCCGCGCAAACGCAGCTTCGGGCCGTGGATGCTGAAAGCCTTCGATGTGCTGGCCCGCTTCAAATTCCTTCGGGGCACCGCCTTCGATCCATTTGGGCGCAGCCTGGAGCGGCGTCAGGAGCGTGAGCTTATTGCCAGCTACGTCAGCGATATCGAGCTGATCATGCAGCATCTGTCGGAGAAAAATCGCCATACAGCGCTCAGCCTGGCGCGGTTGCCGGAGCGCATTCGCGGTTATGGCCATGTCAAGGAAAGTGCAATGAAAGCAGCGGCATTGCAGGCAGCGCGGATGCGCCAGAGCCTGATCAGTGGCGAGGTTGAATTGCCGAAGTTGTATGAAGTAGCTGCGTAAAAAGAGAGCGCTGAATCAGCATTGGAATGAGGTCTAATGTGGGAGCCGGCTTGCTGGCGATAGCGGTGTATCAGTCAACAGCGTGTTGGCTGTCATACCGCTATCGCCAGCAAGCCGGCTCCCACAATGCATACCGTCAGTCTTGACTCAGTTCCACCAACACTGTCCCCTCGCTCACCATCTCCCCCTCACTGCAATACAGCGCCTTGACCGTCCCGGCCTGGCTGGCGCGGATGCTGTGTTCCATTTTCATGGCTTCCAGCACCACCAGTTGCGTACCGGCCTCGACCTGCTGGCCGACTTCCACCAGTACCCGCACGATACTGCCGTTCATGGGCGCGCTCAGGCCGCCTTGCGGTGCATGCTGGGCATCGACGGTGGCTATCGGGTCGAAGCGACGGATGGCGTGCAGCTCGCCGAGCCATTGCAGGTACAGGGTCGCACCGCGACGCAGGGCCAGGTGTCGACGGCGGATGCCGTCCTGATCGAGCAGCAGGTGTTCACCTTGCAGTTGCATGCTGGCGTTGGTGAGGCGGACGCGTTGTTGCTGGTCGTTACAGCTCAGGTGCAGATCGATCTCCGCAGGCAGCCCGATACGCAGGCCGTTGTTCGATGCCCAGGGCGAATGGGTATCGTCCTGGCGGATACGCCCAGGTTCGCTCTGCTGGAAGGCCGCCGCGGCTGCCTGCCAAAAGGTATCGTCCAGGGGCGCGGGCTCCGGCAGCAGGTCGGCCTGGTAACGCGGGATAAAACCGGTATCCAGTTCCGCTGCGGCAAACGCCGGGTGGCCGATAATCTTGCGCAGAAAACGCAGGTTGGTCCTGACCCCGGCCACCACTAGCTCGTCGAGCATGGCCAGCAGACGCAGGCGCGCCTGTTCGCGGTTGTCGCCCCAGGCAATCAGCTTGCCGAGCATCGGGTCATAGAAGGGGGAAATGTCATCACCCTCGGCGACGCCACTGTCGATGCGTCGACCGATGCCCGGCTGCGACTCGCGATATACCTCGAGGCGGCCGGTGGCAGGGAGGAAGTCGTGGTCCGGGTCTTCGGCATACAGGCGCACTTCGATGGCGTGGCCGATCAAGGGCACCTGTTCCTGAGTCAGAGGCAGTGGCTGGCCCTGGGCCACGCGAATCTGCCACTCCACCAGGTCCAGGCCGGTGATGAACTCGGTCACCGGATGCTCGACCTGCAGGCGCGTGTTCATTTCCATGAAGAAAAACTCGCCCCGGGAATCCAGAAGGAATTCTACGGTTCCGGCGCCGACATAACCGATAGCCTGGGCCGCGCGCACGGCTGCTTCCCCCATGGCCTGGCGCAGTTGCGGGCTGAGGCCGGGGGCGGGGGCTTCTTCGACGACTTTCTGATGACGGCGCTGGATCGAGCAGTCGCGCTCGTTGAGGTACAGGCAATGGCCCTGTTGATCGGCAAAGACTTGGATCTCGATATGTCGCGGCTTGAGCAGGTATTTCTCCACCAGCATGCGCGAGTCGCCGAACGACGACAGCGCCTCACGCTGGCCCGAGGCCAGGGCTTCGGCCAGTTCGCCGGGGTGTTCCACTACCTTCATGCCCTTGCCGCCGCCACCGGCCGTGGCCTTGAGCAGTACCGGATAGCCGATGCGCTCGGCGGCGGTACGGAAGGTGTCGATATCCTGGGACTCGCCGTGATAGCCCGGCACCAGTGGCACGCCGGCTTCTTCCATCAGGCGCTTGGCCGCAGACTTGCTGCCCATGGCGTCGATGGCCGAGGAGGGCGGGCCGAGGAAAACCAGTCCGGCCTGCTCTACAGCCCGGGCAAATCCGGCGTTCTCCGAGAGAAAACCGTAACCGGGGTGAATCGCCTGGGCGCCGCTGGCCTGGGCGGCGGCGATGAGTTTGTCGATGATCAGGTAGCTGTCGGCGGCCTTGCTGCCGCCCAGGTCGACGCGGATATCAGCTTCGCGGCTGTGCCGGGCCTCACGGTCGGTGGCGCTGTGTACGGCCACGGTGGTCAGGCCCAGTTGTTTGGCCGTGCGCATGATGCGGCAGGCGATTTCGCCACGGTTGGCCACCAGCAGAGTGGTGAGTGTGGTCGGTGCGCTCATGGGCGCGACTCCTTTTTCCGGGGCTGCCAGGTGGGTGGGCGTTTGTCGAGGAAGGCGCGAAGGCCTTCCTGGCCTTCGCCGCTGATACGGATGCGGGCAATGGTGTTTTCACAGTAGCGCCGACGCGCCGGGGTCAGTTCACCATCGCCCATCTCCCGCAGCAGGGCCTTGCTGGTACGCATGGCCTGGGGGCTGTTGAGCAGCAGATTGTCGATCCACTGCTCGACCTGTTGCTCCTGTTCCGCCGCCGGGTAGCATTCGGCAATCAGGCCCAGTTGTTGGGCCCGCACGCCATCGAAGCGTTCGGCGGTCAGGGCATAGCGCCGTGTTGCCCGTTCGCCCATGGCTTGCACGACAAAGGGGCTGATCACCGCCGGGGCCAGGCCGATGCGCACTTCCGACAGGCAGAACTGCGCGTCATCGGCGGCAATGGCCATGTCGCAGCAACTGATCAGGCCCAGGGCGCCGCCGAAAGCCGCACCCTGGACCACCGCCAGGGACGGCATTTTCAAGCGTTCGAGGTTGTACATCAGCTCGGCCAGTTCCCGGGCGTCATCCAGGTTGGTGTTGTAGTCGAGGTTGGCCGATTGCTGCATCCAGGCCAGGTCGGCCCCGGCGCTGAAGTGCTTGCCACGGCCGCGAATCAGCAGGAAGCGCAGGCTCGGGTCAGCCTGCAACTGATCCAGGGCGACGATCAGCTCGCGGATCATCTGGGCATTGAAGGCGTTGTTCTTTTCCGGGCGGTTCAACCACAGGGTCGCGAAGCCACGGGGGTCGCCGATCAGTTCGAGGGTATGGAAGTCGCTCATGGGTCACATCCGGAAAAGGCCGAACGTGGTCGGCTCGATAGGGGCGTTGAGGGCGGCGGACAGGGCCAGGGCCAGAATGTCGCGGGTCTGGGCCGGGTCGATGACGCCGTCGTCCCACAGCCGGGCGCTGGAGTAGTAGGGATGGCCTTGATGTTCGTATTGATCGAGGATTGGTTGCTTGATCTCGGTTTCCTGCGCCGCGCTGAAGAGTTGGCCATTGCGTTCGGCCTGTTCGCGCTTGACCTGGACCAGCACGCCAGCGGCCTGCTCACCCCCCATTACGCCAATCCGCGCGTTGGGCCACATCCACAGCATGCGCGGGTCATAGGCGCGGCCACACATGCCGTAGTTGCCTGCTCCGAAGCTGCCGCCAATGATTACGGTGAATTTCGGCACCTTGGCGCAAGCCACCGCGGTGACCAGCTTGGCGCCATGCTTGGCGATGCCGCCGGCCTCGTATTTCTGCCCGACCATGAAGCCGGTGATGTTCTGCAGGAACAACAGGGGAATGCCGCGCTGGCAGGCCAGTTCTATGAAGTGCGCGCCTTTCTGTGCGGCTTCGGCGAACAGAATGCCGTTATTGGCCAGGATGGCGATGGGGTAGCCGTGCAAGTGGGCGAAGCCGCAAACCAGGGTGGTGCCGAACAGTGCCTTGAACTCATCGAAGACCGAGCCATCGACCAACCGGGCAATCACTTCGCGTACATCGAAGGGTTGCTTGGCGTCGGCGGGGATCACCCCATACAGCTCCTCGCTGGCATACAGCGGCGCAATGGGCGCCAGGCTGTTGAGGCGGCCCTGCTTGTGCCAGTTGAGGTTGGCGATGCAACGCCGTGCCAGTTCCAAGGCGTGCTCGTCGTTATCGGCGTAGTGATCGGCAACCCCGGAGGTGCGGCAGTGCACATCGGCGCCGCCCAGGTCCTCGGCGCTGACCACTTCACCGGTGGCGGCCTTGACCAGCGGCGGGCCGGCGAGAAAGATGGTCGCCTGCTGGCGGACCATGATGGTCTCGTCAGCCATGGCCGGGACATAGGCGCCACCGGCCGTGCAGGAGCCCATGACCACGGCGATCTGGGCGATGCCCTGGGCGCTCATATTGGCCTGGCTGAAGAAGATCCGCCCAAAGTGCTCGCGATCCGGAAACACCTCGTCCTGACGCGGCAGGTTGGCGCCGCCGGAATCGACCAGGTAGATGCACGGCAGGCGATTCTGCTGGGCGATGGTCTGGGCGCGCAGGTGTTTCTTCACGGTCAGGGGATAGTAGGAACCGCCTTTGACCGTGGCGTCGTTGGCCACGATCATGCATTCGACGCCTTCGACCCGGCCGATGCCGACGATCAGCGCGGCCGCCGGGACTTCTTCACCGTAGACCTCATGGGCGGCCAACTGCGCCACTTCCAGAAAGGGCGAGCCTATATCGAGCAGGCGGTTGATGCGCTCCCGTGGCAGCAGCTTGCCCCGGGAGGTGTGACGCTCCTGGGCCGCCGGGCCGCCGCCCTGATAGACCTTGGCCAGTTTCTGTTGCAGGTCCTTGATCAGTTCCAGCAGGCTGGCGCTGTTCTGAATGAATTCCGGCGAACGCGGATTGATATGAGTCGGCAGGATAGCCATGGGGTACTCCAGTCAGTCCGGTGGCTTCAGCGGGTTTCGTTGAACAGTTCGCGACCGATCAGCATGCGCCTGATCTCGCTGGTGCCCGCGCCGATCTCGTAGAGCTTGGCGTCGCGCAGCAGGCGTCCGGCGGGGAATTCATTGATATAGCCGTTGCCACCGAGAATCTGGATGGCATCCAGGGCCATCTGCGTGGCGCGCTCAGCCGTATAGAGGATTACCCCGGCGGCGTCTTTGCGCGTGGTTTCGCCGCGCTCGCAGGCCTGGGCCACGGCATACAGGTAGGCGCGGCTGGCGTTGAGCTGGGTGTACATGTCGGCGACCTTGCCCTGGATCAGCTGGAATTCGCCGATGCTCTGGCCGAATTGCTTGCGGTCATGGATATAGGGCAAAACCACATCGAGACAGGCCTGCATGATCCCGGTAGGGCCGCCCGAGAGCACCACGCGCTCGTAATCCAGGCCGCTCATCAGCACCTTGACCCCGCCATTGAGGGTGCCCAGCAGGTTTTCCTCGGGTACTTCGACGTCATCGAAGAGCAGCTCGCAGGTGTTGGAACCGCGCATGCCCAGCTTGTCGAACTTGTTGCCACGGCTGAAACCTTTCCAGTCGCGCTCGACGATAAAGGCGCTGATGCCGTGTGCGGCCTTTTCCGGCTCGGTCTTGGCGTAGATCACGTAGGTGTTGGCGTCCGGGCCGTTGGTGATCCAGGTCTTGCTGCCGTTGAGCACGAAACGGTCACCGCGCTTGTCGGCGCGCAGACGCATCGATACCACGTCTGAGCCGGCATTGGGCTCGCTCATGGCCAAAGCGCCGACATGCTCGCCACTGATCAATCCTGGCAGGTAGCGGGCTTTCTGTTCGGCATTGCCGTTGCGCTTGATCTGGTTGACGCAAAGATTGGAGTGAGCGCCATAGGACAGCGCCACCGACGCCGAGCCGCGGCTGATCTCTTCCATGGCCACTACGTGGGCCAGGTAACTCAAGCCGGTGCCACCGTATTCTTCCTCCACGGTAATGCCCAGCAGGCCCATGTCACCGAGTTTGCGCCACAGGTCGGCGGGGAACAGGTTGTCCCGGTCAATCTGTGCGGCGCGGGGAGTGATTTCGGCGGCAACGAAGGCTTGTACCTGGTCACGCAGCATGTCGATGGTTTCGCCATGGGCGAAATTCAGGCTGGGGTAATTCATAAAGGGGCAGTCCTGTTGTTATTGGCAGAATGGCTATGACCTTTACGTTAACGTAAACCTGTTGCGGGTTGAGGTCAATTGGTGAGCGACGAGGGCGTGGGGGTATTTTCGGAATAAGGGGTGGGAGCCGGCTTGCTGGCGATGGCGGTGGTTCGGTTAACGATGTTATTGCGAGCGCTGCGCACTCGATCGTCACCAAGGCGGCTCCCACAATCGAGGGTGATTGACGAAAGCCGCAAAGCACGAAGGGGAGCCTAAGCTCCCCTTCAAGTTTGTTTGCATGCTCTTTTTGTTTTGGGTGGCCTATTGTTGTTTTTGGCGACCTGCCCTCTGGCTGCTTTGTAAGCGACCCCCATTCGGGGTCAAGAGCAAACGTATTTTTTTGAGCGCTGATGCTGCTTTCATCCGCTTCTTGCGAAGCCCGATCCAACCTGTCTGTCGCTACCTTGAGGTAGTTTTATTGTTCTGTGTCAGGTCGCGAACCCAAGGGGTTCCGTAAAGCCATCCACTCCAAAAAAATCTGTTAGCTGCGTCTCTGTCCGTGTTGTTCTTGTTGTGTCAGAGCCGATACGTGTTGTTGTTATTGGGGTGCTGCATTTTTTTTTATTTTTGTTGTATCGAAGATAGAGCAGAAGCCGTGCCAACTTTGGTAAAGCCTTTAAAAACAAGCGTTTGTTGGTTTCTGTGTTCTTCCATGCCCTTCTTCAGGGGCTGAAACTGTTTCCGTGTTACCCGTTACGGGGGTGTCGATGGCCTCAGGGTAACACTCTGTGACAAGTTGTCGCACGTCAGGCCGACAAACGTGCCTTTGCCACCCTTGAGCCGGTGGCGCGTCCCAGAGCGCTTGAGATGCCTTGACCGGCCTCAATCAGACGATCCAGATCAATGCCGGTGTCAATGCCCAGGCCATTGAGCATGTACAGCACGTCTTCGCTGGCGACGTTGCCGCTGGCGCCTTTTGCATAAGGACAGCCACCCAGCCCGGCGACGGAGCTGTCGAAAACGCTGATGCCTTCCAGCAGGCTCGCGTAAATGTTGGCCAGTGCCTGGCCATAGGTGTCATGGAAATGCCCGGCCAGTTGCTGGCGCGGAACGTGAGCGGCGACGACGTCCAGCAGGGTACGGGTCGCGCCCGGCGTGCCGGTGCCGATCGTATCGCCCAGGGACACTTCGTAGCAGTCCATATCGAGCAGTTCCCGGGAGACAGCAGCGACCTGTTGCGGGCTGATAACACCCTCATAAGGGCAGCCCAGCACACAGGACACATAACCGCGCACCTGGATGCCGTTGGCGCGGGCGGCCTCCATGATCGGCGCAAAACGCTCCAGGCTTTCCTTGATCGAGCAATTGATATTGCGCTGCGAGAAGGACTCGGAAGCGGCGGCAAATACCGCGACTTCCCGTACCCCGGCGGCGAGGGCGTCTTCGAAGCCGCGCAGGTTCGGCGTCAGCGCCGAGTAGGCGACACCCGGGTGCTGGTCGATGGCGGCGAAGACTTCGGCGGAGCCGGCCATCTGTGGCACCCATTTGGGCGAGACGAAGCTGCCGACCTCGATGTGGCGCAAGCCTGCGGCGCTCAGGTTGTTCACCAGTGTCACCTTGTCGGCGATGCTGACAGGACTGGCTTCGTTCTGCAGGCCGTCGCGAGGGCCAACCTCCACCAGGCGCACAGATCGGGGCAGGGACATGGCGGACTCCAGTTAATTATTATTCGAGAAATATTATTTAACCTATTGAATATTATGAGATTTTATCAAGCTCAGTGCGACAGCGCTCTTCAGCGGTATCCAGTTCTAGCTGCATTTGCTGGATGTCCAGCAGCTGCTGTTCCAACTGCCCACGACGTTCTTCGATTTTGCCGAGCATAGAGTTTAGTTGCTTCTGATTGCCGCCACTGGGGTCGTAGAGCTCGATGAGTTCTCGGCATTCGGCCAGAGAGAAACCGATGCGCTTGCCGCGCAGGATCAGCTTGAGGGTGACTTTGTCCCGCGCCGAATAGATTCGCTCAAGACCGCGTCTTTCCGGGGTGAGCATGCCTTGTTCTTCGTAGAAGCGGATAGCCCGGGTGGTGATGTCCAGCTCCCGGGCGAGGTCGGAGATACTGTAGGTCTGGCTGCTCATGGCAAGGCTCGATGGAAACGTGCCGCTAACCTAAGGCGTGCTTGACGTATACGTCAAGCGCGTTGGCTGAGAGCCTTGAGTATTTTGCTATCCTAGAAATAACTTTAAGAATTGATAATTTATATATATCAATCAGTTATGTTGTGATTCTAAGGTTTTATCGAGTTTTTTCTCTTGAGTCGTCACCCACTGGCACAGCTCAATGATCTGCTCGCGCATCCAGCGATTGGCCGGATCCTGGTCGGTACTTTCGTGCCAGTACAGGTGGGTTTCAACGGTGGGCACATCGTTGACGGGCAGGTAGACATAATGCAGGTCGTTGCGGCGGGCGAAGCGCTCCGGCACGGTCATGACCATATCGGTCTGCTGCAGCACCTGGGAGGCCATCAGGTAATGCTGCGAGCGCAGGGCGATCTTGCGCTGGATGCCCATCTTGCCCAAGGCCAGGTCAACATGACCGAGGCCACTGCGGCGGCTGGAAATGTGAATATGAGTCAGGGACAGGTAGTCCTCGAGGACGAACGCTGCCTTGTGGGCCAATGGATGACCCTTGCGCATGGCGCACACATAGCGGTCTTCCATCAGCTTGACATGGCGCACCTGGGGGTCGGTGTTGAGCGGTGCATCGACGGCGAAGTCCAGGCGCCCGGCGGCCAGTTCCTTTGTGGTCTCGCGACGCTTGGAGAGGAAGCTTTCGATGGTCACGGCGGGCGCCAGGCGGCGCAGGCGCTGGAACAGCAGGGGCAGGATCACCGCTTCGGTGAGGTCGGTCATGCTAATGCGGTAGTTTTTGTTGGCTTGCAACGGGTTGAAGATGCGGCTTTCCTGCACCGACACCCGCAGCAGGGACAGCGCATTGCGCACCGGGCCGATGATGTTTTGGGCCATGGGCGTCGGCACCATGCCCTGGGCGGTGCGCACGAACAGCGGGTCGTTGAAGGTCTCGCGCAGGCGGGCCAGGGCGTTGGACACGGCGGGCTGGGTGATGCCGACAATCTGGCCGGCGCGGGTCAGGTTGGCTTCGGTGTAGATCGCGTCGAAGACAATGAATAGATTCAGATCGACCTTGCTCAGGTTCATGGGATGCGCCTCCGGATTGCTTATTGTTTTTAGTGATGCTCAATCAGCCGATCATATATCGGTTATGAATGTTTATACACGCCGAGAATAGGTTAGATAAATGCAGGTCGCTGCTCTAGCATCGTTTTCATGACAACCGATCCCTTATTGCGAAGGTAGCTCTCATGGATTTTGCGTACTCCCCCAAGGTTCAGGAACTGCGTGAGCGCGTCACCGCGTTTATGGATACCTATGTGTACCCGGCCGAGCCAGTGTTCGAGCAGCAGGTCAGCGAAGGCGACCGCTGGCAGCCGACAGCGATCATGGAAGAGCTCAAAGCCAGGGCGAAGGCCGAGGGCTTGTGGAACCTGTTCCTGCCGGAGTCCGAGTTGGGTGCGGGCCTGAGCAACCTTGAATACGCGCCGCTGGCGGAAATCATGGGCCGCTCGCTGCTGGGCCCGGAACCCTTCAATTGCTCGGCGCCCGACACTGGCAATATGGAGGTACTGGTGCGTTACGGCAGTGAGGCGCACAAGCGTCAGTGGCTGGAGCCGCTGCTGCGCGGTGATATCCGCTCGGCCTTTGCCATGACCGAGCCGGACGTGGCTTCGTCGGACGCCACCAATATGGCCGCCCGCGCTGAGCGTCAGGGTGACGAGTGGGTGATCAACGGCCGCAAGTGGTGGACCTCCGGTGCCTGCGATCCGCGCTGCAAGGTGATGATCTTCATGGGCCTGAGCGATCCCGACGGTCCGCGTCATGCCCAGCACTCGATGATTCTGGTGCCCACCGATGCGCCGGGGGTGACCATCGTGCGGCCGCTGCCGGTGTTCGGTTATGACGACGCGCCCCACGGTCATGCCGAGGTGCTGTTCGACAACGTACGCGTGCCTTATGAAAACGTGCTGCTGGGTGAGGGCCGTGGCTTCGAGATCGCCCAAGGCCGCCTTGGCCCGGGTCGCATCCACCACTGCATGCGTTCGATCGGTATGGCCGAGCGGGCGCTGGAGTTGATGTGCAAGCGTGCGGTCACTCGGGAAGCCTTCGGTCGTCCTCTGGCGCGTCTGGGCGGTAACGTCGACAAGATCGCCGACTCGCGCATGGAGATCGACATGGCGCGGCTGCTGACTCTCAAGGCGGCCTACATGATGGATACCGTGGGCAACAAGGTGGCGAAAAGCGAAATCGCCCAGATCAAGGTGGTGGCGCCCAATGTCGCCCTGCGGGTGATCGATCGTGCTATCCAGATTCACGGCGGTGCCGGGGTCTCCAACGATTTTCCGCTGGCCTACATGTACGCCATGCAACGTACCCTGCGCCTGGCTGACGGCCCGGACGAAGTACATCGCGCGGCGATCGGCAAATACGAGATCGGCAAGCATGTGCCCAAGGAGATGATGCGTAGCGAGCGGCGTTAAGTAAAACGACGCAATTCCCTTGTGGGAGCCGGCTTGCTGGCGATTGCGGTGGCTTGGTCAGCGATGATGAGTCTGGCGGACTGCGCTGGCTTTGACACCGCTATCGCCACCAGAGGCGGCTCCCACATCGATCTCAGATGTCAGGCCGCCACGCTTAATTAATCCACACCTCAACTCGCCGATTCTTGATCCGGCCGTCGTCGACATCGTTGGCGGCCACCGGCATTTCGTCGCCAAAGCCAAGCACATCGTTGGGATTGACGCCGTTTTTCATCAGTTCGCGCCGCACCGCCATCGCCCGCAGTTTCGACAGCAGGGTGGCGCGGGCCGGATCGTCCTTGGCATCACCAAAGCCCACCAGAGTGACCCGCTGATCGTGGCGGTCGCGCTTGTTCAGGTAATCGGCAACCCGTTTCAGGTCCCGTTGCGCCTTGCTGTCGAGGCGGGCGCTGCCCTGGGCGAAGCGGAAATTGACGGACAGACGCTCGGCCTGGCGGGTCAGGGCCTTATATTCAGCGGGCATCTGCGCGGTGGGCTGCACTTTGATCGGTTGGACGGTCTGGGCGACAAAACCGTTCTGCGCAACGATGGCCTGGCCTTCCGGACTTTGCGCAAAGGCTACCAGGGCGTGGGCCCAAGGCTGGTGCAGCTCTGCAGGCAAGTAGAAGTACAGGCGCCGCGACAGAGGGTAGTCCTCGGTGGCGATCAGGCTGATGGTCGGCAGCATTGCTTTGGAGTCACCGTCGATAATCGCCAGGGCCTTGGCCCGACGCACGTAGGGCAGGCCGATAAAGCCGATGCCCTGGCGATCCTGGCTGACCGCATCGGACAGTTGCTCGCTGGACTCGAAACGTTTGGCCATGCGCGACAAGCTCTTGCCATGCTTGGCCAGGACCAGTTCGCTGAAGGTATCAAAGGTGCCGGACTGCTCATCACGGGCATACAGATGAATGGCGCCACCGATGCCGCCGACTTCCTCCCAGTTCTGGATCTGCCCGGAATAAATCTGCGCCAGCTGTACGGTATTGAGTTCCCGCAGTGGATTGCCGGGGTGCAGGATGACTGCAACACCGTCGATGGCGATGGTTTGCTCGGCCTTGGCGGCGCGCAGGTCACCGATGCCGCTCAGGTCGCTGACTTCCTTGTCCTTGATCGGACGGGAAGATGCAGCGAGATCGGCGTTGCCACTCTTGAGCGCGGCGAAACCGGTGCTTGAGCCATGGGCGGCAACACTGACACTGACGGTTTGGCCACTGGCGGCCGTGCCCTTGATGGTGACTTCGTTGGCGCTGCTACCCGGTTCGCTATGCACCTGCTGCAAACCCTGCTTGCGCATCAGGCCTTCAACCAGGGCCGGCCCCAATTCGGCGCCAATGGTGTTTGAGCCCTGAATACGCAGGGCGGGCGTGCCTTGGGCAGGCAGGGGCAGGGCCGCTGAAGCGGCGACAGGAAACACCGCTGCGCCCAAGAGCATCAGCAGTAAGAGGGTACGAGAAGTAAGAGTGCGCAGCATCTGCGGCACCTCTGCAGGACAGAAAGTGCCGGGAGAATAAGACAGACCGATTGCGGGAATATGACAGGCGGTTACAAATCTGTCCCGCCGGTCAGATCAGGCTCAGCTCAGTTCCAGCCAGATTGGCGCGTGGTCCGAAGGCTTTTCCATGCCGCGCAGTTCGTAGTCGACGCCAGCGGCCTTGATTCGTGGCTCCAGGCCCTTGGAAGCCATGATCAGGTCGATGCGCAGGCCACGCTTGGGCGAGTCTTCGAAACCGCGGCTGCGGTAGTCGAACCAGCTGAACTGGTCGACCACCTCGGGGTACAGATGGCGGAAGCTGTCTACCAGACCCCAGGCCTTGAGGCGTTCCATCCACTCGCGCTCTTCCGGCAGGAAGCTGCACTTGCCGGTCTTGAGCCAACGCTTGGCGTTGTCCGGGCCGATGCCGATATCGCAATCCTGAGGGGAGATGTTCACGTCGCCCATGACTACCAGTGGCTGGTCATTCTTGAACTGGCTTTCCAGCAACTGCTGCAGGTCGTTGTAGAAGCGCTGTTTGGCCGGAAACTTGGTCGGGTGGTCGCGGCTTTCGCCCTGGGGGAAGTAGCCGTTCATGATGGTCACCGGCAGGCCGTTTGCGTCTGCGAAAGTACCCCAGATAAAACGCTTCTGGGCTTCTTCATCGTCGCCGTCGAAACCCTTGTGCAGGGTCAGTGGCGCCTGGCGAGAGAGCAGGGCAACGCCGTAATGACCTTTTTGCCCGTGAAAATGTACGTGATAGCCCAGTGCTTCGATCTCGGCCTGGGGGAATTGCTCGTCGGAAACCTTGGTTTCCTGCAGGCCGATGACGTCAGGCTGGTACTTGTCGATCAGCGCTGCCAGTTGATGCGGTCGGGCACGCAGACCGTTGATGTTGAACGAGACGATTTTCATGGCGTGCAGTCCTGGCGAAAAAACGCAAAGCCTAGCCGATGCTAGGCTGCAAGAACAGGGTTGAACTGTCGGCGGCGCGCGTTACTCGAAGCTTGTAACGCTGCACCCATGACAGCGCGGTATTAACGAGGTCCACTGCATGTCCGAATCCACTGCCGACGTTCGCCAGCTCGACAGCACCTACAGCCGCGAGACACGTTCGCTGCTGTATCACGCCTACCGCCATGAGCCAAGCTTTGCCTTCCTGTTCAATGCCCAGCGCTCCGGCTACGAGCACCGCGTTCGGGCGACCATTCGCGAGCTGGTCAATCAGCATTTTCTGCAAGACCTGCCTGCGTTGGGTTTGTTCATCGAGGATCGCCTGGTGGGTGTGGCCTTGATCACGCCGCCGCAACGCCGACTGGAAATTACTGAAAGCTGGGCATGGCGCTTGCGCATGGTCTTCAGCGCCGGTTTCAACTGCACCCGGCGCTATCTGGAGTATCACCAGGATGTCCAGGCCTGCATTCCCTCTAACGCCGTGCATGTCCTGCCTTTATTGGGTATCCATCCGGAATTTCAGGGGCATCATCTTGGCGAGCAGTTGATGACGGCGCTGCATACGTGGTGTGCGGTCGATGAGTCGTCTGAGGGCGTCGTGCTGGATACGGGGAATCCGAACTATCTGGAGTTCTATAAGCGACAGGGTTACGAGGAGATCGGCGAGGTGGCTGTAGGACCTGTCCGGGAATATGTATTTTTCCATGCCAAACCTGAGGTTTCTGCGGCCGTGATGGCGTAACGCTATGAACTTTCTGGCTTTTGTCAGGTTCTAGCGCTTCCTGTCCCCCGTGTTAGCATCTGCGCCCATGAAAGTGTTTAACCGATTCAGTAGCGGTTTGTTTCTCTGTTTTTTCAGCGCCCTGGCCGTTGCCGAGCCGCAGTTGCAAGTCAGGGTGAACCCCGCCAATCCCGAACTCAAGGCCAATGTCGAAGGCTATGTGGGCAGCGTCGGTGAGCGCGATGCCGACGCCCTGCGTCATTTCAGCCTCGGCGCCGAGTTGCAGGCGCAGAAAGCCGCCCAGGCTTTGGGCTATTACCACGCTACTATCGAAAGCAAGGTCACCAGTGGCAAGACCCCGCAACTGGTCATCAGCATCAAGCCCGGCGAGCCCATCCATCTACGTAATGTGACCGTGCGTATCGAAGGCGAGGCGGCCACGCTCAAGTCGTTTCGGGTTCCACAAAGCGATGCGCTCAAGCCCGGTGCGGTGCTCAATCACGGCCACTACGAAGACGCCAAGCACTTGATCCAGAATCAGGCGTCGCGTTTCGGCTTCTTTATTGGGCATTTCGTCAGTCAACGTCTGTTGGTCGACCCCCAGGCCGGCGTCGCCGATATCGAGCTGGTTTATGACAGCGGTCCGCGCTACCGGCTGGGCAAGGTCAGTTTCACAGGCGATGCACCCTTTGATGAAGAGCTGCTGCGGCGCATGGTGCCCTTCAAGGAAAACACGCCCTATGACTCAGAGCTGATTGCCGAGCTGAATCAGGCTATGCAATCGAGCGGGTATTTCGAAGGGGTGCGGGTCGATGCTGCGCCAACGGCGGCACAGAATCAGGTGGTGCCAGTCAGTGTCGATCTGGATACCCGAAAGCCTCGGACCATGGGCCTGGGCCTGGGTTTCTCCACTGACGTGGGCGTGCGCGGCAAGGCCAACTGGACCCGCCACTGGGTCAACTCCCATGGCGACAGCTACGGCGCGGAAATGGAACTGTCGGCGCCCCGGCAAAACGTCGGCCTGTGGTACGAAGTCCCCCTCGATCCGCCACTGACCGACAAACTGCGCTTTGCCGGTGGCTATCAATATGAAGAGATTGCCGGTACCGACAGCCTCAGCAAGCTGCTGACCGTCGGCCCCGAATGGCACAGCAAGTTGCCCAGCGGCTGGGAGCGAGTGGTCTCACTCAAGCTGCAGCGCGAGGAATACCGGCTGGGCGACGATGCCGGTTTGAGCACCTTGCTGATGCCGGGCCTCAGCTATGCCTATCTGCGCAGCGACAATCGCATCGATCCGCACAAAGGCTACCGCCTGCAGTTTGATACCCAGGTGGCCAAGGAAGGCGTTGTCTCGGACTCCAACCTGCTGCGCGGTACTGCGCTGATCAAGGGGCTGACCACCCTGGGCGATAACCATCGCCTGCTCGGCCGCCTGCAGGTGGGTGGCAATGTCACCAATGGCTACAAGTCGATTCCGCCGTCCTTGCGTTTCTTTGCCGGTGGCGATCAGAGCGTGCGCGGTTATGACTATCAGTCGCTGTCGCCGAAAAACTCCGATGGCGACCGCATCGGCGGGCGCTACATGATCGCTGGCAGCCTTGAGTATCAATACTCCATTGCCGAGAAATGGCGAGTGGCAACTTTTATCGATGAAGGCAGCTCATTCAACAGCCTGGAGCTGCCCAGCCTCAAGCGTGGCGTGGGTATTGGCGTGCGCTGGATTTCCCCGGTCGGGCCGATACGCCTGGACCTGGCCCATGCGCTGGATGATCCGGGAGGCATTCGTTTGCACTTTTCCATGGGGCCGGAACTGTGACTCGGCCTGGCGTGTTGCGCGGTTTGAAACTGACGGGGCTGGGCCTGCTTGGTCTGTTACTCGCGATCATGGCGTTCGCCTATTGGGCTTTGGATTCGCAAACGGGTAGCCGGTGGGTATTGGCTCAGGTGCCGGGTTTGCAGGTTGACGGCTTCGAAGGTGAGTTGGCCGGGCAATGGCATGCCGAGCAGCTTGTATGGGCGCAGGACGGTACCCGCGTCGACGTTTCAGCCCCGGCACTGGCCTGGTCGCCGGGCTGCCTGCTGCAACTGACCCTGTGCATTGATCGCCTGCAGGCGCAGCAAGTTCGGGTGCAATTGGCGCCGTCATCCGGCGAATTGACGCCGGGCCCCATCACGCTGCCGGATCTGAAATTGCCCCTGGCCCTGCGTCTGGGTGACGTGCAGTTGGGCAGTCTGCAACTCGATGGTGTCGAGCAATTGCGCGACCTCAAGCTGGCCGCCCACTGGACTGCTGCGGGCTTGCAGATTGATACCGCGCATCTGCAACATGAGGACTTCGTCGTCGATCTGACGGGGCTTTTGAACCCTCAGGGCGACTGGCCGCTGACGGCCAAGGGCCGCGTGCAGATGCCGGAGCAGGACGGGCAACCCTGGAATCTGGCGCTGGATATTCAGGGCGACCTGCTCAAGACCCTGAGACTTCAAGCCCACAGCAGCGGCTATCTGCAAGCCGAGCTAAATGGCGAACTGCAGCCCCTGGCCGAACATCTGCCCGCCAACGTCACGATCAGCGCCGACAGCTTCAAGGCCAGCGCTGATCTGCCCGACACCCTCCAACTCAATCAACTGAACCTGCGCGCCGACGGCGATCTTGAACGGGGATATCGCATCGACGGCACTGCCAGCCTGCCTGCCCAGGGACAGGCGGTTGCCCTGAAGCTGCAAGGCCGCGTCGATGCCACGGGCGCCGACATTCAGGCTCTGGAACTCAAGGCGACGCCTGAGCAACACCTGAGCCTGAGCGGCAAGCTGGACTGGCAAAAAGGCTTGAGTGCCGATGCCCATGTCGCCTGGCAGGATTTCCCCTGGCACTCGCTGTATCCAGCCATTGCGGAACCTCAGGTCAAGGTCAGGACCTTCAATGGCGACATTTCCTACACCGACGGCCGTTATCTGGGCAACTTCAATGGCCAGTTTGATGGCCCGGCCGGGCCGTTCAGCCTGAACAGCCCGTTCAGTGGCGATCTGGAGCGGGTGTTTCTGCCGCAACTGGAGATAGTTGCAGGCAAAGGTAAGGCCAGTGGTCACCTGAACCTACAATTTGCCGATGGCATTGGCTGGGACACGGCGCTGGACCTGAGCGCCATCGATCCGGCCTATTGGGTCGCCGAGTTGCCCGGCACTCTGGCCGGGCCGGTGCGCAGTCAGGGCCAGTTCAAGAATGAGAAACTGAGTGTGACCGCCGATCTTGATCTCAAGGGCCGCCTGCGAGGGCAGCCCGCACTATTGCAGGCCAAGGCCGACGGGAGCGGTGAGCAGTGGAATCTTCAGGCCCTGGATATCCGTTTGGGTGACAATCGCATTCAGGGCAAGGGCAGCCTGCAGCAGAAGTTGCAGGCGCAACTGGATCTGAATCTGCCTCGACTCGGCCAGCTTTGGCCCGGCTTGCAAGGCCAGATCAAGGGGCGTGTGGACGCCAGCGGCACTGTGCAGGCGCCCCAGGGGCAGATCGCGCTGCAGGGCACTCGACTGGCCTGGCAGGACAATAACCTGCAAAGCCTGAGTCTGGATGCGCGCCTGGACAGTGGTCAGCGCGGCACCCTGGCGCTCAAGGGTGCGGCGATCAAACTGGGGGATACGGCCCTCGGTACCTTGCAGGTCAACGGCCAGGGCGATCTCAAGCGTCAGCAGGTAAAACTGGACCTGCAAGGCCCATTGCTGAAACTGGCTCTGGCGCTGGATGGCAATCTGGACAAGGGCAACTGGCGCGGACGCCTGGCCAGCGGCGATATCCAGAGCGGCGGCCAGGACTGGCGCCTGCAGCAACCGGCCCGGCTGGAGCGGCTGGCTGACGGCAAGATCAACTTCGGCGCTCACTGCTGGGTCTCCGGCGCTGCCAGCCTGTGTGGCGAAGATCAGCGTCTGGCGCCTGATCCGCGCCTGCGTTATCACCTCAAGCAGTTTCCGTTGGACAGCCTGGCGCAATGGCTGCCCAAGGATTTTGCCTGGAAAGGCCTGCTCAACGCCGATGTACAGGTCGATATTCCGGCATCCGGTCCCAGCGGCCAGATCGTCATTGATGCCGGTGGCGGCACCCTGCGCATGCGCGATCAGGGTCAGTGGCTCGATTTCCCGTATGAGCAGCTCAAACTGAGCAGCAAACTGACCCCCAAGCAGGTCGATACTCAACTGAGTTTCGTCGGCGGCAAACTGGGCGCCTTGCAGCTCTCGGCGCGCATAGACCCGTTGGCAAAGAACAAGACGCTCAGCGGCAATTTCACCCTGACCGGCCTGGATTTGTCGGTGGCCCGGCCATTTGTCGCCGGGGTGCAGAAGCTCAATGGTCATCTCAACGGCAGCGGTACGCTGTCGGGCAGCCTGTTGACGCCTCAAGTCAACGGCAGCGTTACCCTGAGCGACGGCGAGGTTTCCGGGCCTGAACTGCCGGTGGATCTGCGCGAGCTGAACGTCAAGGCGCTGATTGCCGGCAACAATGTGCAACTGGATGGCGGCTGGAAAAGCGGTCCGGTCGGGCAGGGCAGACTCAATGGCCAGATTGCCTGGACCGATGCGCTGACGGTGGATCTGCGCGTCAAGGGATCGCAGCTGCCGATTACGGTTGAGCCCTATGCCAAGCTGGAGGCTGCGCCGGACCTGCACATCAGCCTGCAGGGCGACAAGTTGGCGATTGCCGGGAAAGTGTTGATTCCCAAAGGCGCCATCGCCGTGCGGGAACTGCCGCCGTCCACGGTCAAGCTGTCGGATGACACCGTCATCATTGGTCAGCACGCCGAGGCGGGCAAGCCAGCCATGGCGATGGCCATGAATATAGACGTGGAAGTCGGTTCGGACGTCCTCAGCTTCAGCGGCTTTGGTCTGACCGCCAATCTGCGCGGCCATGTGCATATCGGCGACAACCTGGATACCCGCGGTGAACTCAACCTGATCGATGGCCGTTACCGGGCCTATGGCCAGCGCCTGACCATTCGCAAGGCTCGGCTGTTGTTTGCCGGGCCGGTAGATCAGCCTTATCTCGATATCGAGGCGATTCGCGAAGTGGATGAGGTGATTGCCGGGATTCGCCTGAGCGGCAGTGCCGAACAACCCACCACCACGGTGTTCTCGGAACCGGCCATGAGCCAGGAGCAGGCGTTGTCGTACCTGGTGTTGGGTCGGCCGCTGAACAATACCGGCGAAGACAGCAATATGATGGCTCAGGCCGCATTGGCCCTGGGCTTGGCCGGGGGATCGTCAACGGCAGGGAAACTGGCCAGCGACCTGGGTATCCGTGACTTCGAGTTGGATACCTCAGGCAGCGGCGAGAAGACCAACGTAGTCGCCAGCGGCAAGATCACCGACAAGCTGAGCTTGCGTTACGGTGTTGGCGTATTCGAACCGGCCAACACCATTGCCTTGCGTTACCTGCTGAGCAAGAAGGTCTACCTGGAAGCGGCGAGCGGTGTCGCCAGCTCCCTGGATATCTTCTATAAGCGGGATTTCTGATGCATATCACCCCGTAGGACCGGCTTTAGCCGGGAGATCGCTCTCGCGGCTAAAGCCGCTCCTAAGGCGCTGCACAGCCAGAATCAGCCATTCACCATCTTCAACGATTCCTCGCCATACCTCTCTCCGGCAATCGCCTCTACCGGAAAAAGCTCCTTGAGCGCCTGTAACTCGGAGGGGCTCAGCACGATGTCCAGCGCTGCGACGTTCTGCTCCAGGTACTTGCGCTGCTTGGTACAGGGAATCGGCACAAGATCCTTGCCCTGGGCCAGCACCCAGGCCAGGGCCAGTTGGCCTGCTGTCACGCCTTTCTCTGCGGCCAGGCGTTGCACCTGTTCGACCAGCAACAGGTTTTTGCCGAAGTTCTCGCCCTGGAAGCGCGGGTTGGTGCGGCGATAGTCGTCGGCGGCGAAATCGTCCGGGCTTTTCAGGGTGCCGGTCAGGAAGCCTCGGCCGAGCGGGCTGTAAGGCACAAAGCCGATACCCAGGCGACGGCAGGCGGCGAGGGTGCCGGTTTCTTCCGGGTCGCGGCTCCATAGCGAATATTCGCTTTGCAGCGCAGTGATCGGATGGACTTTATGGGCCCGCTCAAGCGTGCTGGCCGAGGCTTCGCTCAGGCCCAGATAGCGCACTTTGCCCGCCTTGACCAGTTCGGCCATGGCGCCCACCGATTCTTCGATGCTGACCTGCGGGTCGATGCGGTGCTGGTAGTACAGGTCCAGGGTGTCGATCTTCAGGCGTTGCAGGGTGGCATCGATGGCGCTGCGGATGTATTCAGGGCTGCCGTTGATACCCCGGGCGGCGGCATTGTGCGGATCACGCACGAAACCGAATTTGCTGGCGATCAGTACCTGGTCGCGTTTGCCTTGCAGGGCCTTGCCAAGCAGTTCTTCGTTGGTGAAGGGGCCATACATGTCGGCGGTGTCGAATAGATTGACGCCCAGTTCGATGGCGCGGTGCAGCGTGGCAATGGCTTCCTTGGTATCGGCGCCGGTGGTGTAGAAATCAGTCATGCCCATGCAGCCGAGCCCGATGGCAGATACCTGGGGGCCGTTGTTGCCTAATTGACGGGTTTGCATGTGATGTGCCTTGTGTCGATGGGTGGTGCCCTATTGTGACTGCTCGACAGAATCAGGATAAACCGGGTAAAACTGCTTTCACTATTTAGATAATCCAAACAATCTTGACGAGAAAGCCCAATGGATCGTTTCAATGCCATGCGTGTATTTACCCGCATCGTCGAGTTGGGCGGCTTCGCCCGCGCGGCCGATAGCCTGCACATGCCCAAGGCTTCGGTGACCATCCTGATCAAGCAACTGGAAGCGCATCTGGGGGTGCAGTTGCTGCATCGCACCACGCGTCAGGTCAGCCCGACCCTCGATGGTCAGGCCTACTATCAGCGTTGCGTCAACCTGCTGGCCGATCTGGATGACACCGAGGCGGCGTTATCCTCGGTGAGCAGCGCACCTCAGGGTGTATTGCGCATCGATATGCCGGTAGGTTTCGGTCGCCTGATCGTGATGCCCGCACTGCAGGAGTTCAGTCAGCGCTACCCCTCGATCGAGCTGGAGATCGGCATGAGCGACCGTTCGGTGGAACTGATTCGCGAGGGCGTCGACTGCGTCATTCGTGCCGGGGTGCTGCTGGACGTTTCACTGGTGGCCCGGCCCTTGACCCGGCTTACCCAGATCACCTGTGCCAGCGAAGGCTATTTGCAACGCTATGGCACGCCCATGACCCTGGAAGATCTGCCACAGCACCGGGTAATTGAGTATTTCTCTGCCAGTACCAACAAGCGGTACGGACTGGAGTTCATGATCGATGGTCAGGAGCGCGAGATCCTCATGCCTCGGGCTTTGTCGATCAATAACTCTGACGGTTACCTGGCTGCCTGCGAGGCCGGTTATGGGCTGGCGCAAACGCCGACCTATCACGTTGTCGAGCAACTGCGCAGCGGTAGCCTGCGTGAGGTGCTAAGCGATTTTCGGCCCCCGGCCATGCCGTTGATGGCGCTGTATCCACCCCATCGGCAGCTGTCGCGGCGGGTACGGGTGTTCGTCGATTGGCTGGTGGAGTTGTTTGCGCGTGAAGAATTCCAGCGCAGGCTCAATGGTTGAGTGAAATCCTCGGCAGTGGAGTAGGTGAGCCGGGCATTTCGTGGTTAACTTCCGGCTCGTTTCAACCCTGAAAACCTTTCATCCTGACAATAAGGACTCAGCTCATGGCTCAAGTGACTCGTAGAGGCGAACCGGTACAAATCAGCGGCGAACTGCCCAAGGTCGGTACTGCCGCCCCGGAACTGAAACTGGTTGGCGACGGTCTTGCCGACGTGACCCTGGCTGACTTTGCCGGTAAGCGCAAAGTGCTGAATATTTTCCCAAGCGTCGATACCCCGACCTGCGCCACTTCCGTGCGCAAGTTCAACGCCCAGGCCAACGAACTGGCCAACACGGTGATCCTGTGCATCTCGGCTGACCTGCCATTCGCCCAGGCGCGCTTCTGCGGCGCCGAAGGCCTGGAAAACGTGAAGAACCTGTCGACCATGCGTAACCCGGAGTTCATGCAGAACTACGGCGTTGCCATTGCCGATGGCCCAATGGTCGGCCTGACCACTCGCGCCGTAGTAGTGCTGGACGAAGCCAATAACGTGCTGCACAGCGAACTGGTTGCCGAAATCGGCCAGGAACCTGATTATGAAGCTGCGTTGGCCGTATTGAAGTAATAGTTGGTAATACTCGCAGTATCTGGACGGTCCGGCCTTGCCCGGGCCGTTTTTATTTATGCTTCAGACGCTTAACAACGTAAGCACTAGGTAAATTGCCGGTAAAGGCCCTTTGCTTAGTGCTCACGAGTGCTTATTGTTCAGCCTCCGAAAAGTTTATTGCCGTTTCAGCAAGGATCGCGCTGATTCGCCGGTAAAACAGAAGCCCCACGCGCAATGGTTGAGTATTCATGCAATCGTCTGGTCCCCGTAATTCCCGTCGCTGGCTGATCAGCCTGTTGGTCCTGTTGATTATCGTTGGTCTGTGCTGGTGGTTCTGGCCGGGCTCGTTTGCCAATAAAGGCACGGATGCCCCGGCCAAGGGGACTCAGGCGGGTCACTCCGGTGAGCGTGGCGAAGGCCGTCGTGCAAGCGGCGCCAGTGCCAGCCCGGCCAAGGCCATGCCGGCACGCCCCGGTTTTGGCGGTTCCACCGGGCCGGTGCCGGTACGGGTTGCGCCGGTTACCCTGGGTGACTTCCCGATCTACTACAAGGCACTGGGCACGGTCACCGCGATGAATACCATCAACGTGCGCAGCCAGGTGGCCGGGCAACTGGTCAAGCTGTACTTCCAGGAAGGGCAGATGGTCAAGGCCGGAGACATGCTCGCCGAGATCGACCCGCGCAGCTACCAGATCGCCCTGCAACAGGCTGAAGGCACCCTGGCGACCAATCAGGCACTGCTGAAAAACGCCCAGATCGATGTGCAGCGCTATCGCAGCCTGTTTGCCGAAGACAGCATCGCCAAGCAGACCCTCGATACCGCCGAATCTCTGGTCAATCAGTATCAGGGCACCATCAAGACCAATGTGGCGGCGGTCAACGACGCCAAGCTGAATCTGGACTTCACCAAAATCCGCGCGCCGATTGCCGGACGGGTCGGCCTCAAGCAACTGGACGTCGGCAACCTGGTCGCGGCCAATGACACCACGGCGCTGGCGATCATCACCCAGACCAAACCGATCAATGTGGTGTTCACCCTGCCGGAAAAAGACCTGTCCAACGTGATCGCTCGCTATCACAGTGGCGACAAGCTGCCGGTGGAAGCCTGGGACCGTGGCGACGTCAAGTTGCAGGCTAACGGTGTGCTCGCCAGCCTCGACAACCAGATCGATATCACCACCGGCACCCTGAAATTCAAGGCCCGTTTCGAGAATCAGGACGAGACGCTGTTCCCCAACCAATTCGTTAACGCCCGCCTGCGCGCCGACACCCTCAAGCAAGCGGTGATGGTGCCTTCGGCGGCCGTGCAGTTTGGCACCACCGGGGCGTTCGTCTATGCCCTGGACGGCGACAAAAAGGTCAAGATCCGCACGATCAAGACCGGCCCGAGCGACGACAAGTCGACGGTCATCAGCGAGGGCCTGGCCGCAGGCGATCGCGTGGTTCTTGAGGGCACTGACCGTCTGCGCGACGGCAGCGACGTGGAAGTGGTCAACGACAGCACCGAAGTGCCGAAAAGCCCCGGCCAGCAGTTGCAGGGCAAACCGAAGAAAGAAGAGGGCGAGCCGGCCCCGGCCGTCAAGGCGCCAGCCGCCAAGGTGGACGCGGTCAAGGTGGAAAGCGACAACGCATGAATATCTCGCGGCTGTTCATCCTGCGTCCGGTAGCGACCACCCTGAGTATGCTGGCCATTATCCTGGCCGGCCTGATCGCCTACACCTTGCTGCCGGTTTCAGCCCTGCCGCAAGTGGACTACCCGACCATCCGGGTCATGACCTTGTATCCCGGCGCCAGCCCCCAGGTCATGACCAGTTCGGTCACTGCACCGCTGGAGCGGCAGTTCGGGCAGATGCCGGGCCTGACCCAGATGGCATCCACCAGCTCCGGTGGCGCTTCGGTGATTACCCTACGTTTCAGCCTCGACCTGAATATGGACGTGGCCGAACAGCAGGTGCAGGCCGCGATCAATGCCGCAACCAATCTGTTGCCCACCGATCTTCCGGCGCCGCCGGTGTACAACAAGGTCAACCCGGCTGATACCCCGGTGCTGACGTTGGCGATCACCTCGCCGACCATGCTGCTGCCCAAGCTCAATGACCTGGTCGACACACGTATGGCGCAGAAGATCGCCCAAATCAGCGGTGTCGGTATGGTCAGCATCGCCGGTGGCCAGCGCCAGGCGGTGCGGATCAAGGTCAACACCGACGCTCTGGCGGCCAACGGCCTGAGCCTGGCCGATGTCCGCACGCTGATTGGCGTCTCCAACGTCAACCAGCCCAAGGGTAACTTCGACGGTCCGACCCGGGTGTCGATGCTGGATGCCAACGACCAGCTCAAGTCGCCAGCCGAATACGCCAACCTGATTCTGGCCTACGCCAACGGCGCGCCGCTGCGTCTCAAGGACGTCGCGCAGATCGTCGACGGCGCGGAAAACGAGCGCCTGGCGGCCTGGGCCAATCAGAACCAGGCGGTGCTGCTGAATATCCAGCGTCAGCCGGGTGCCAACGTCATCGAGGTGGTGGACCGGATCAAGACCCTGTTGCCGAGCATTACCGACAACCTGCCGGCCGGCATCCATGTCGCCGTACTGACCGACCGCACCCAGACCATCCGCGCCTCGGTCAAGGACGTGCAGCACGAACTGCTGATCGCCATCGTCCTCGTGGTTCTGGTGACGTTCCTGTTCTTGCGCCGCTTCAGCGCGACCCTCATCCCGTCCGTGGCCGTGCCGCTGTCGCTGGTCGGCACCTTTGGCGTGATGTACCTGGCTGGCTTCTCGGTCAACAACCTGACGCTGATGGCCATGACCATCGCCACCGGTTTCGTGGTGGACGATGCCATCGTCATGCTGGAAAACATTTCCCGGCATATCGAGGAAGGGGAGACGCCACTGCAGGCCGCGCTCAAAGGCGCACGGCAGATAGGCTTCACTCTGGTATCCCTGACCATTTCCCTGATTGCGGTATTGATTCCGCTGCTGTTCATGGCCGATGTGGTCGGGCGTCTGTTCCGCGAGTTTGCCATTACCCTGGCGGTGGCGATCCTGATTTCCATGGTGGTGTCCCTGACCCTGACGCCGATGATGTGCGCGCGGTTGCTCAAGCGTGAGCCGGAGCCGGGCGAACAAAGCCGTTTCTATCGTGCCAGCGGCGCCTGGATTGACTGGCTGATCGAAGCCTACGGCAACAAGTTGCGCTGGGTGCTCAGGCATCAGTCCTTGACCCTGCTGGTGGCCGTCGCCACCCTGGCCCTGACCGTCTTCCTTTATCTCATCGTGCCCAAGGGCTTCTTTCCGGTGCAGGACACCGGGGTGATTCAGGGTATTTCCGAAGCGCCGCAGTCGATTTCCTTTGCCGCCATGAGCGAGCGGCAGCAGGCCCTGGCCAAAGTCATCCTGCAAGACCCGGCAGTGGCCAGCCTGTCGTCTTATATTGGTGTCGACGGTGACAACGCCACGCTCAATAGCGGTCGGCTGCTGATCAACCTCAAGCCCAATGCCGAGCGCAACCTGACCGCTGCGCAGATCATTCAGCGCCTGCAACCCAATGTCGATGAGGTCTCCGGCATCCGTCTGTTCATGCAGCCGGTGCAGGACTTAACCATCGAGGACCGCGTCAGCCGCACCCAGTACCAGTTCAGCATGTCGTCACCGGATGCCGATCTGCTCAGCCTGTGGAGCGGCCGTCTGGTCGATGCGCTGAGCAAGCGCGCGGAACTCACGGATGTCACCAGCGACCTGCAGGACAGAGGGCTTCAGGTGTATCTGGCCATCGATCGCGATGCCGCCAGCCGACTGGGTGTGACCGTGGCCACTATCACCGACGCGCTGTATGACGCCTTTGGCCAGCGGCAGATTTCCACCATCTATACCCAGGCCAGCCAGTACCGGGTGGTGTTGCAGGCCGATTCGGGCACTACCCTGGGCCCTGAAGCCCTGGAGCAGATCCACGTCAAGACCACGGCGGGCGGGCAGGTCAAGCTGTCGAGCCTGGCCCGTGTCGAACAGCGCCAGGCGCAACTGGCGATTTCCCACATTGGCCAGTTCCCGGCGGTGATGATGTCGTTCAACCTCGCGCCGGGCGAATCTCTGGGCGCGGCGGTTGACGTGATCAATCAGGTGCAGCAGGACATCGGCATGCCAATTGGCGTGCAGACTCAGTTTCAGGGCGCGGCGGCGGCTTTCCAGGCGTCGCTGTCGAGCACCTTGCTGCTGGTCCTGGCGGCGGTGGTGACCATGTACATCGTGCTGGGTGTGCTCTACGAGAGCTATATCCACCCGATCACCATTCTCTCGACCCTGCCATCGGCAGCCATCGGCGCCTTGCTGGCGCTGCTGATCAGCGGCAACGATCTGGGCATGATCGCCATTATCGGCATCATCCTGCTCATCGGCATCGTCAAGAAGAACGCGATCATGATGATCGACTTCGCCCTGGACGCCGAACGCAATCGCGGCATCGCCCCGGACGTGGCCATCTATGAAGCGGCGCTGCTGCGCTTCCGGCCGATCCTGATGACCACCCTGGCGGCGTTGTTCGGTGCCGTGCCTCTGATGTTCGCCACGGGTTCCGGCGCAGAGCTGCGCCAGCCACTGGGTCTGGTGATGGTGGGCGGGTTGCTGGTCAGCCAGGTGCTGACGCTGTTCACCACGCCGGTGATCTATCTGTTCTTCGACCGCCTCGGTCGTCGCTGGGGCCGTAAGCCTGACGCACCGGCAAACCTGGAACGGGCGGACGCATGAATCTTTCCGGCCCATTTATCCGCCGTCCGGTCGCGACCCTGTTGCTGAGTCTGGCGATCATGCTGCTGGGCGGCGTCAGCTTCGGCCTGCTACCGGTGGCGCCGCTGCCCAATATGGACTTCCCGGTGATCGTGGTCTCGGCCAGCCTGTCCGGGGCCAGCCCGGAAGTCATGGCCTCCACCGTGGCGACGCCGCTGGAGCGTTCCCTCGGCGCGATTGCCGGGGTCACCACCATGAGCAGCCGGTCGAGCCAGGGGTCGACGCGGATCACCCTGCAATTCGATATCAAACGCGATATCAATGGCGCCGCCAGGGAAGTGCAGGCGGCCATCAACGCCTCGCGCAATCTGCTGCCCAGCGGGATGCGCAGCATGCCGACCTACAAGAAGATCAACCCGTCCCAAGCGCCGATCATGGTCCTGTCGATGACCTCCGACGTGCTCAAGAAGGGTCAGCTGTACGACCTTGCCTCGACCATTCTGTCCCAGAGCCTGTCCCAGGTGCAGGGTGTGGGCGAGGTGCAGATCGGTGGCAGTTCGCTGCCTGCGGTGCGTATCGAGCTGGAACCGCAGTTGCTCGATCAGTACGGCATCTCCATGGATACCGTACGCACGGTGATTACCGGTTCCAACGTGCGACGGCCCAAGGGTTTTATCGAGGATGCCCAGCATAACTGGCAGATTCAGGCCAATGACCAGTTGAGCAAGGCCAAGGACTACGAACCGCTGATCATTGCCTACCAGAACGGCGCGGCCCTGCGCCTGAAGGACGTGGCCAAGGTCAGCGATGCCGTGGAAGACCGCTACAACAGCGGCTTCTTCAACGACAAGGCCGCTGTGCTGCTGGTAATCAACCGCCAGGCCGGGGCCAACATCATCGAGACCGTTGCACAGATCAAGGCGCAGTTGCCAGCGTTACAGTCGCTGCTGCCGTCCAACGTCAAGCTCGACCTGGCGATGGACCGATCGCCGGTGATCAAGGCGACACTGCATGAAGCGGAAATGACCCTGCTGATCGCTGTGGTGCTGGTGATCATCGTGGTCTTCCTGTTCCTCGGCAGTCTGCGCGCCTCGCTGATTCCGACGCTGGCGGTGCCGGTGTCTCTGGTAGGCACTTTCGCAGTCATGTACCTGTACGGCTTTTCCCTGAACAACCTGTCACTGATGGCGCTGATTCTGGCCACGGGGTTGGTGGTGGACGACGCCATTGTCGTGCTGGAGAACATTTCCCGGCATATCGACGAAGGTGTCCCGCCGATGGAGGCAGCGTTTCTCGGGGCCAAGGAAGTGGGATTTACCCTGCTGGCGATGAACCTGTCGCTGGTGGTGGTGTTCCTCTCGATCCTGTTCATGGGCGGGTTGGTACAGATGCTGTTTCGCGAGTTCGCCATCACGCTTTCGGTGGCGATCGTGGTCTCCCTGGTGGTGTCCCTGACCCTGACACCGATGCTCTGCGCCCGCTGGCTCAAACCTCATGCGCCGCAGCAGGAAACCACCCTGCAACGCTGGAGCCGCAAGGCCAATGACCGCATGGTCGTGGTCTATGACCGCAGTCTGGGCTGGGTACTGCGCCATCGCCTGCTGACCTTGCTGACGTTGTTCGCCACCATCGGACTCAACATTGCTCTCTATGTCGTAGTGCCCAAGACCTTCCTGCCGCAACAGGACACCGGCCAGTTGATGGGCTTCGTCCGTGGCGATGACGGCCTGTCATTTTCGGTCATGCAGCCAAAAATGGAGACCTTCCGCCGGGCAATCCTGGCCGACCCGGCAGTGGAAAGCGTCGCCGGTTTCATCGGCGGCAACGGCGGCACCAATAACGCCTTCATGATCGTGCGCCTCAAGCCGATTCAGCAACGCAAGATTTCTGCCACCGAAGTGGTTGATCGTTTGCGCAAGAACATGCCGCCAGTGCCAGGGGGGCGGGTATTCCTGCAGCCGGACCAGGACCTGCAACTGGGTGGCGGCCGTGAGCAGACCACTTCGCAATATCAGTACATCCTGCAGAGCGGTGACCTTGGCCTGTTGCGCGAGTGGTATCCGAAGGTGCTGGCGGCGCTCAAGGCAACGCCGGAGCTGACGGCCATTGACGGACGGGAAGGGCGTGGCGCCCAGCAAATCACCCTGAAGGTCGACCGCGACACGGCCAAGCGCCTGGGCATCGACATGAGCGCGGTGACCGCCGTGCTCAATAACGCCTACAGCCAGCGCCAGGTGGCGACCATCTATGAAAGCCTGAACCAGTACAAGGTGGTGATGGAGGTCAATCCCAAGTATGCCCAGGATCCGGTGACCCTTAATCAGGTGCAGGTCATCACCTCCACCGGTGCCCGGGTACCGCTGTCGGCCATTGCCCGTTACGAGAACACCCTGCAGGACGACCGTGTGACCCACGACGGCCAGTTCGCCTCGGAAACCATCTCTTTTGACCTGGCCGACGGTGTGGAACTGGAGAAAGCCACGACGGCCATCGAACGGGCAGTCGCCGGTGTCGGCCTGCCCAGCGATGTGATCGCCAAGATGGCTGGCACGGCCGACGCCTTCGCTGCGACCCAGAAAGCTCAGCCGTTCATGATTCTTGGCGCGTTGCTGGTGGTCTACCTGGTGCTGGGTGTGCTGTATGAAAGCTACATCCACCCGCTGACCATCCTCTCGACCCTGCCGTCGGCCGGTGTCGGCGCGCTGTTGAGCATCTACCTGCTGGGCGGGCAGTTCAGCCTGATTTCCCTGCTCGGACTGTTCCTGCTGATCGGTGTGGTGAAGAAAAACGCCATCATGATGATCGACCTGGCCCTGGTACTGGAACGCACCGAAGGCATGAGCCCGCTGGAGTCCATCCGCAGTGCCTGCCTGCAACGCCTGCGGCCGATCCTGATGACCACCATGGCAGCGATCCTCGGCGCCCTGCCGCTGTTGCTGAGCAGTGCCGAAGGTGCGGAAATGCGCCGCCCTCTGGGCCTGACCATTATCGGCGGGCTGGTCTTCAGCCAGGTCCTTACGCTTTACACCACCCCGGTGGTCTACCTCTATCTCGACCGTCTGCGCCATCGCGTCAATCAATGGCGTGGCGTACGTACCGATGCCGCTCTGGACACTCCGCTATGACCGCTCACCTGACTGCCAAAACCCTCAATCCCTGGCCGCTGCGCACCTTGCAGCTGGCGCTGTGCGTGGCGCTGCTCGGTGGCTGCGCGGTAGGGCCGGACTACCACAAGCCGGATGTGACCACGCCTGCGCAGTTCAAGAACGCCGAAGGCTGGAGCCAGGCCAAGCCTGCCGATGCCTTCGCCCGTGGCGCCTGGTGGGAAATCTACGGCGACAGCCAGCTCAATGGCCTGGTCGAAGCCCTCAATAGCTCCAACCAGACCGTGGCCCAGTACGAAGCTCAGTACCGTCAGGCCCGTGCCCTGGTGCGCAGCGCCCGCGGGGCGTTTTTCCCGACGGTCGACCTGTCCGCTGGCAAGACCCGCTCCAGCCAGGGCACTGGCAGCAGCAGTTCCAGCCTGAGCAATAACAGCAGCGGTATTCGCGACACCTACAACACCCAACTGGGCGTGAGCTGGGAAGCGGACATCTGGGGCAAGCTGCGTCGCGGCCTGGAAGCCGACACCGCCAGTGCCCAGGCCAGCCTGGCCGACCTGGCGTCGATGCAACTGAGCCTGCAATCGGAATTGGTGCAGAACTACCTGCAACTGCGGGTGATCGACGAACAGAAACGCCTGCTCGAAGCCACGGTGGATGCCTATGAGCGTTCCCTGAAACTGACCCAGAACCAGTACCGCGCCGGTATCTCCGCCCGCGATGCCATCGCCCAGGCGCAGACCCAGTTGAAAAGCACCCAGGCCGACCTGATCGACCTGCAATGGCAGCGCGCCCAGTATGAAAACGCCATCGCCGTGCTCATGGGCAAGGCGCCATCCGAGTTCAGACTGGCGCCGACCACGTCCATTCCCGCGCTGCCGCAGATCCCGGCGTCGGTGCCGTCACAACTGCTGGAACGCCGCCCGGACATCGCCGCCGCCGAGCGCTCGGTCATGGCCGCGAACGCCAATATCGGCGTGGCCAAGGCCGCCTACTACCCGGACTTCACCCTCAGCCTCAGTGGCGGCTACAGCAGCAGTACCTTCAGCAACTGGCTGACCCTGCCGAACCGCTTCTGGTCCGTAGGGCCGCAGTTGGCCACGACCCTGTTCGACGGTGGCCAGCGCTCGGCCGAAGTCGACCGCACTGAAGCGGTGTACGACCAGACGGTCGCGCAATACCGCCAGGCCGTGCTCAACGGCTTCCAGGAAGTGGAAAACTACCGCGTGCAGCTCAAGGTTTACGCCGACGAAGCCGTGGTCCGCGCTGAGGCACTTGATTCCGCCCGGGAATCACTGCGCCTGACCAACAACCAGTACAAGAGCGGGCTGATCGGCTATCTGGATGTGGTCAACGTACAGACCACGGCCCTGAGCAATGAACGCAGTGCGCTGACGTTGCTGCAAAGCCGGTTGGTGGCCAGCGTGCAATTGATTGCCGCGTTGGGCGGCGGTTGGGACGCCGGGCAGGGGTTGCAGCTCAAGGATTGATTGATCGAGTGAGACTTGGCGGCGTGCAATGCGTCGCTGGGTATGTAAGTGCGTTATTACTTCCAACTCCTGCTAATGGGCTTGGACTTCAATGTTTTCAGCTTGGTGCTAACTTATCTCTATTAAACATTATTTATGGCCGTTAAACGGAGCTGGCTTTTTTAGTTGGAATAGAGAGTTTGAAGTTTGCGCGTAGGATATTTCCGATGTTGTCGGCGATTTTTCCCAAAGTTGCTTTGTGGTATGGACTCGCGATGAAGGATAACTCAGTGTTCGACGTCTGATATGTGAGCTGTGCCTACGTGTCCGGCTTCTACAGATATCGAACATCGCTTTGCCATTGTGGATTTAAGACGTTCTTCTCGTTGTTGACTCCTGCATTTGGCCTGCGAGCTTCTCTATTTTTCGGCGCGGCAATGGCGAATTTTTAGCTGAGACGAGGATGTTAGTCGTATGAAGAAAATAACTGAGTTATTAGTGGGTCATCTGGATGTGTCCTTCGGCGCGTGTTTGAAGGGGCTTTGATCATGGCCAGCCCACTCAAGCTGTTCTTCGACCACACCCGCCACACACTCCGCGTCAAAGGCCTCGACGCCACCCTCGACGTCCTCGCCTTCTCAGGCACGGAGCAACTGAGCGAACCCTACAAATACATCGTGGAATTTACCTGCCCCGAGCAGGACATCGCCGTGGACCGCATCCTCGGCAAACGCGCCGATTTCACTCTGCACCGGATGCCTGTCACGTTTACGAAAAAACGGCTTAGCTCGTCCGACATCGTGCCCGAAGGGCCCCTGCGCACCCTGCACGGCATGATCACGGACTTCAAACGTCTGTCCAGTTCCCGCGACGAAGCCCGCTATGAAGTCACTTTGCAACCTCACCTGGCCCTGCTCGGCAAGGGCAAACAGTTTCGCATCTACCAACAGCAGTCCGTGCCGCAGATCGTTGAAAGTGTCCTGCGCAGCCGTCACGACTTCGAGGGCCAGGACTTTCTCTTCAGTCTGGTGCGCGACTACCCCCAGCGTGAACAGGTCATGCAATACAACGAAAGCGACCTGGCGTTTATTTCGCGCCTGCTGGCCGAGGTCGGCATCTGGTATCGCCTCACCCGTGACGCGCGCCTGAAGATCGACGTGGTGGAGTTCCACGACGACCAGCGTCACTACATCAGGCCGCGTATCGAGTTGCCCAACCTGCCGCCTTCGGGCCTCAGCGACAGCGATCAGGACAGCGTCTGGGCCCTGCAGACCCAGCATCAGGTCGTCGAAAAAGCCATCAACTTCCGCGCCTACCATCACCGCGATGCCCGTGCCTGGCTTGATGGCGAAGTGGACCAGACCCGTGGCGATCCCACCACCTACGGTGAGGCCTACCACTACGGCGAACCCTACAGCGTACTCGGCGACAAACTGGCCAAGGACGAAGACCTGCAAAGTGAAAGCGGCTTCTTCTACGCGCGCCTGCGTCACGAACGCTACCTCAACGACCAGACCCGCCTCAGCGGCGTCAGTAGTCTGGCGACCCTGGCCCCGGCGCAGATCCTCAAGATCACCGACAACACCCTCGACGCCTTCAAGCCCGGCGCAGTGATTACCCAGGTAACACTCACCGCCGCCCGCGACCGCAGCCTGGAAGTGACCTTCCAGGCCATGCCTTATGCGGAAGACATCTGCTTTCGCCCACCGCTGCTGCCCAAACCCCAAATCGCCGGCACTGTCCCTGCGCGAGTCGCCAGCACCCGCGCCAATGACCCCTACGGCCATATCGACATGGAAGGCCGCTACAAGGTCAACTTCCTGTTCGACCGCGACACCTGGAAACCCGGCTGGGAAAGTATGTGGCTGCGCCTGGCCCGGCCCTACGCCGGTGACACCCACGGCCTGCACCTGCCGCTGATCTGCGGCACCGAAGTGGCGGTGGCCTTCGAACAAGGCGATATCGACCGCCCCTACATCGCCCACGCCCTGCATGACAACAAACACCCCGACCACGTCACCCTGGGCAAACGCGACTACACCCGCAACGTCCTGCGCACCCCGGCCAACAACAAACTGCGCATGGAAGACCGCCGGGGGGAAGAGCACGTCAAGCTCAGTACCGAGTACAGCGGCAAGAGCCAGTTGAATCTGGGGCATCTGGTTGATGCACAGAAAAAGAAACGCGGCGAAGGGTTTGAACTGCGCAGCGATGGCTGGGGCGCGATTCGTGGCGGCAAGGGTGTGTTTATCAGTGCCGATGAACAGGCCAAGGCGCAAGGCCAGGTGCTCGATATGGCCGACACCGTCGCACGCTTGCAAGACGCAGGCGAACAACTGCAAGACCTCCACCGACGCGCAAGCCAGCCAGGCCGATCCCGCCGATGTACAGGCGCAACTCAACCTGCTCAAACAGGACCTGGAGCAACTCAAATCCGCCGTCCTGCTGCTCAGCGCTCCTAAGGGCATCGCCCTGACCAGCGGCCAGCACCTGCAACTGGCAGCGCGGAAAAACCTGATGCTCAACGCTGGTCACCAAGCCGATATCAGCGTGGTCAAGCGCCTGTTTATCGGCGTCGGCGAAGGCCTGAGCCTGTTCGTGCGCAAGTTGGGTATCAAGCTGATTGCCAATCAAGGGCCGGTGAAAGTGCAGGCGCAGAACGACAGCCTGGAACTGCTGGCGCGGCAAGGTTTACAGATCATCAGCACCGAAGACGAGATCCATATCACCGCCAAGAAGAAAATCGTCCTCAATGGCGGTGGCAGCTACATCAGCATTGATCCGAACAAGATTGAGTCGGGGACTGCAGGGGATTACCTCGTCAAATCCGCAGTTTTCCAATACAGCGGTGCGGCCAGTCAGCCACTGGGCATACCGCAGTCACCTCAACTCACCAAACAAGAGATCGAGTCCTTGGGGCTCACGGACTTCTCTGGCTGAAGCCATTGCACAAGGAACAAAACACACCATGGTCAATTACGCCCCCGACTTCTTGCGGTTCAAACAACCCTATGACCCGTTCTCGCCAACACCAGACGCGCTGCCCATCCGTTCGCCGTTGCTGTCCGAGGCCCGCGCCAATGCCGTGCCGCCGATAAAGAACTGGAGCCACCCGTTCAAGGACAAACGCAATCCATTGCAACAACTGACCCATATGGCCAATGCAGTGGCGGGTTTCTATCCGTTGGGCGCCAGCGGACTGTGGCATGGCGGTATCCATTTCGACGGCGGCACCGCCGGGACGCTGGATCAATCCAGCGTGCACTGCCTGGCCGATGGCGAAGTGGTGGCGTACCGCATTGACCGGCATTCGCCGACCACGATGTACTGGGTCAACAAAATCACCGTCAACAAACCCTTCTCGCGCAACTTTGTGCTGGTCCGCCATCGCCTCCAGTTACCGAAAGTCGAAAGCAGTGAAGTCGAACCACCCAGCCTGATCTTCTACAGCCTGTACATGCATCTGCAGGACTGGGCGGTGTACGAAGGCGACGAAACCATCGCACGCCCGCCGTTCTGGTCCGAAGGGGCCACTCGTTACGTCAAGCAGGACGTCAACGACATGCATATCCGTTACCCGGACCAACAAGGCCTTAACGTCCGGGCTCACGGCCCAACGGGCCCCATTCTCGACCTGGCACTACGAGGCAGCCAGGTCACGGTCAGCGGCGAGGGGAATTTCCGCAAGCTGGAAAACACCTCAGGCCCGGACTACCTGAAGGATGCCGAGGGTGCCCTGCGCGGCTATATCTCGGCCGATTACTTACGCCCCATCGCTGACGGGCAATACCGAATTCACTGTGCAACGAAACTGAATATCCGCGCCGAACCGCGCAGCCGTGACCGATTTGGTAAAGAAGTCGAAGTCCTGGGGGCGCTGCCCAACGGCACGGAGGTCACGGTCAGCGGCGAAGGCGCCTTCCGCAAACTGGAACACATCAACCAGTACGTGCATTACCCGTCGCTGCAAGGCAAGCAGGAGCCCTTGGCACAGGATCAAGTAGTCGTTCTGGACCAACCTGTCCCCATCAAGGCCGGGGATCTGATCGGCCATATCGGCCTGTATCAAGACCAGGGCGCGCAGCAGCCGGAAAGAAAGCTGCATCTGGAAGTGTTCAGCGGTGACGACGTCGAAGTCTTCATCAAGAACAGCCGCGCCTGGGCGCAACGTCTGCCCGCCACCAGCAAGACCTGGCTGAAGCTTGCCAAGGGCACGCCTGTCGTCGACCATCAAGAGCACTTCAGTCCTCAATATCCACCCACCCTCAGCGCGGCCAGCACCCCGAGCGACGCCGACCTGCAGATTCCCAAAAGTCTGCTCGATGGCCTGCCCGCCGAACGCAAGATCACCGTCCCTGCCGCCTGGGATCGCAAGACCTGCAACTGGTATCGCCTCGACGGCCTGCTGCACGATGCCAATAACACCTTGCTCAAGGGTTGGGTGTGCGAAGAAGTCGGCGTCACCCCTTGGGTCAGCCCGTGGGAATGGGACGGCTATGACGCCCTGTTCAACTTCGATCCTCCACGACTCATGCTGGCGGCTTACCTGCGGACTGCCAATCGCTTTGACGATGTTCAACTCGAACGCTTTGGCCCAATCGCCGACGCGGGAGACAAAGGACCGATCAAGGAACGTCTGTACGACATCATCGACCGCAACCGCGACGGTCAGATCACCGCTGCGGAGTTGCGCGCAGCACTCAGCCTGCCGGCCCATGCGCAATCAATCTCGCAACTGATCTTCCACTCTGAAAGCGAGTGGTACCACACGCCGAAGAAGTGGGATGCCCTGGATGAGCTGCTCGGCCATAGCGGCTCGACGCCGAACTTGAATTGGCTGGCGGAGAAAGAGCGGATCAAGCAATTGAGTTGGTGGAGTGAGGTGGCAGAGAAGGTTGGTCTATCCGAGCAGGGGAAAGCGTACAATTTTCATCCGGTTGGATTGTTGGGAAGTTTTATCAGTCATCCTACATGCAAGTCTCTTAGTGAGTCTATCGAGCTCGCACTAAGAGTCAGTGGCGGGTATGAAGGACGAAGCGCACTCGATTACCATGCATTAGCCGACGATTTTGATGGTCAAGGAACATCATTCGGGCTAATTCAGTGGAATTTCGGGTAGGGCACTCTTGGGCCAGTACTGCTTAAAATGTTAAATAAAAATAATATTCGCTTCGCGGAGTGCTTTCCTGGGAATACTAATTATGAGAAATTGAAAAATTCTTTGTTGCAGGGGAATAAAATAATTCAGTTGGAGTGGGCGAGGGAGGTAATTCGGGGTAATAGGAATGGTTGGAAGCAGGCGTTCACGGCTTTGGGGGATGTGCTGGAATTCCAAATCATACAGCTTGATGAAGCTGCAAGATTTCATTCCAACGTGCAGAGATGCTTGCAAGAGATGAGACGTATGTCTCCTGAGCTAATGCAGCGGGTTTGCGTTTTGACTTATGTTGCCTTATACGACCTATGTGTTCAACAAGGCGGGCTAGATAAAGCGGAAACCCTGTCAAATATAACAAAAAGAATAATAGCGGAGCGTCCTGATAATCAATCTAAATTTCTGCAGATATGCGTGCAAGAAAGGGCGAAGACTGCATCGAGCCGTTGGGTGGCAGACTGCATGAGTCGCCGCATGGGTATAATACAGGCAACCCCATACTCGGCAACGCTGAGCGGTCAGACCGCTATAAGATCCAATAGTAATTTTCATCTTCTTGCAGGGGCAATGGATAATCATGTCTGTGATCTTTAAAAAAATACTGGCACTTATTGCAATTATTGGCTTGGTCCTGTTGAGCCAGTTCGCATTATCCAATGAGCGGCAAGTAGTGTCGAATATTTCCGTTTTGACGAATGACGCTATCTGCAACGCCTCAGGTGAGTGCACAATGGATATCAGTGATTCGGCGCCAAACATTTTACAAACATGCGATACCTCAAAAGCCTCTTTGCAGTGGAATAGCAAAAGGTCTGGTGCATTTCTCGTTACCTGTGATTGTCAATGCACATCTTATGATAATACCGGCTGGATAATAGATTTAAAAACATCGATTAATGAGCGGCGAGTCCAAAAAATATATCTTGGGAAGGATTCTACTATTGAAAGCTTAAGTCAAGGGCCTCATCGTATTTATGATGTTTTTTCTTCTAATTCGTTCTGCGAGAGTGTGGGCAATGAACTGCTGAAAAAAAGCGTCTTTGTATCCTTGATGAAGAAGCCCACGAATAGGGATGTGGATCCGTACTGTGTTTTTCCTGTTTACATAGTGGAAGATGGAGGGTATTTGAGGGCTAGAACAAGCAGTGATGGAGGGAAAGGTGAAGAGCTTTTTAGCATTGATGAAAGTGACTCTTTAGTGGGTGTGGAAATTATTAACCATATAAAAAGGTTGCAAAGCTCGAAAAATAAATAGGTTTTTATTGGTGCTGTGGTTTTTAGTGCTGCTCGCAAACCTCGCTCAGATCTCGTGGAGAGGAATTGGAATGAAGTTTTCAAAATTGTTTCTATGTTTTCTCTGTGCTATTTGGTCATCATTCTCGATCGCTGCTGATGATTGTGATATCTCTAGTGTAGTCGCTCGTGACATACTGAATTGCGTCACCAAGTCTTATGAGAAACTGGATAATAGATTGAATGCCCAATATGAAAATATAATTTCTAATTCGGACTTTTCTCAAAAAAACTTTTCGTAGAGGGAAGGCTAGCTTGGTTAAGGTATAGAGATGTATTTTGTAATGAAGTGCATGAGTCAATATTTCCGGGGGCAGAATCCGACTTCGAAAGAATAGGTTGTTTAGCGTCTATGATATCATCACGATTGATGGAGCTGATTTATATTGAAGTCGGGGTGCAAAATGATGGCTTTTATAATTCGCTATTAGTTATGGAAAAGATTTCTGGAAAAGACAGAGTTGAAATCATTCGCCACATAGAAAGTGCGATAGTGAACGATCAAGGAGGCGAATATTTTGACAAGAACTGTAAGCTGTTAGAGGTTATTTGTAGGGGGGATAGAAGGATGTGTCGCGCGCGAATTAAATTTCAAAACATGTAATATTTTTTTTGGGTGTTAATGCTGCCGGTGAAGGACGTGCTTTATGTGGCTGCGATGGAGTAAATTCGTTAGGGTGGTTCGAGAAAGTCCGGATGGAAGAGAGGTTAGTGAGCTGTTTCAATGCTTAACAAGCCATACGCTGAAATTTTTAAACGGAGCATTCCTGTATGAAGGATGTCATTCGAATACATGATAAGACAACAAGTAGCGGCAAAGTCCTCTCGGGCTCCAGCACCATGAAATTCGACGGCATTGGAGTGGCTCGCAAAGACGATCCGGTGGAATGCCCGGCCCATGGTCGAACAGTGATTGCGGAAGGACAACCGACCTTTAAAAACAATGGCATGCCAGTGGTTTTTCACGGGCATCGCTGTGCGTGCGGCTGTACGTTGGTTTCGTCACTGCCCCGAGCGAGTGCGAATTAGTCATGCCAGTCAGATTGGATAAAGTTCCCGCGCCAGCATTGCGGTCCTCACGACCTCGCATCTGGCTTTGGCTGGGGTTATTGCCATTGTTCTTGCTGATTGCAATGGCAGCGGGAGTTCTGTTTGGCACTCATCCCCTGGATCAGCAGCCATCCAGCTTCTGGAGGACGGTTTTCGGCGTGCCCCTGACTATCTGGGGCGTGCTGAGTTTTTTGCGATTAGCTGGATATATCGGCCAGCAAAGCGTTGCGGACGGTTGGGATGAAGCTCGCCAAGAGGACTTGACGCGCAGGATTCGTCGTGGCCAACGTTCTCAGCAGGTCTTGGGCGTGAGCCTGTACACAGCGTTGCGAGAACCAGACGTTCAACCTGCCGCTCAACTTGATTCGCTGTTGAGCGCGAACAAGGCCATCAAGACCCAGCCGTCCTGGCAAGGTGAAACAACGCTGCACAGTCGTTTGGCAGCGAGAAGCGATGAGGCCGTTGAGGCGGTGCTATGTCGGGTACTTGGAGAGGTGCTTGGAGATATGGCGCAAGCGCTGGCGCCATTACCTCACAATCAGCCGCTAGCGCTGTTGCTGGATATCGATAGTCCTTTACACAGGAACGAGCTACGCACGCTATGGGAAAAGGCATGGTGTGATTCTGGCATTCGTCAATCATGCGAATTCATCGACGGCAACGGCTTATCTGCGGTGGATCAATGGCTGGACCAGCGCATTACTGATCAGGCGCTATTGATGGTGGTGGCACTGCAAATTGCCCCGTCACAGCCCACGGGCACGGCCGAAGCGGCAGCCGGATTGTTGTTGGGCAATCGACTGACGCAAACCACCTTGCCGCCATTGGCTTACCTGCATCGCCCTGAGCAGTCGCCGTTGATTGCCCTGGTCAATGCCTTGGCCTACCAAGGCCGTGCGGGCACGCGTGGTCAGGCCTTGGCCGACTCTCTCATTAACTCCGCACAAAAGCTGATCAGCCAGGACAAAACAACCGCCATCGATCAACTGGCCCAGGGCCCGAGCGGCCCGCTGGATGCCACCTTCGGCCCCTTGCTGGCCCTGCTGGGCACCGATCCGGAGAGCAAAGGCAACGACGGCCTGAGCCTGCAAGCCTTCCTCACCCAAGTGACGCGGGTCCGCCTGAAGCTGCAACAGATCAGCCAGGCAACCAATCCCCAGGCCGTCAGCCAGGCCCTGGCGCAGAACGTTTTTCAGGGCAATAGCGTCGAGCTGACCGACACCCAGGCCTACGCCAACCTGATCGCCGCCAGCCTCGGCGCCGAGTGGGGCAGCATCGGCCAGACCCTGTTCGTCCAGCCGCTGGACCAGGCCTGGCAGCACGTGCTGCAACCTTCTGCCCGGGCGCTGAATCAGCAATGGCAGCGGGCAATTGTCGACCACTGGAACAACGCTTTCGCCAGCCGCTATCCCTTCGCCGCGACCAATAGCGATGCCTCGCTGCCCATGCTCGGGCAACTGATCCGCGCCGACTCCGGGCGTATCGAGCAGTTTCTGCAACAGCAGTTGAGCGGCGTGGTGCGCAAGGAAGGCAACCGCTGGGTGGCGGATCCACGCCATAGCTAGGGCCTGCGCCTGAACCCGCAATTTCTCAAGGCCATCAACCAGCTCGGCGAACTGGCCGACGTGCTCTACACCGACGGCGGCATGGGCCTGAGTTTCGAGCTGCAGGGCAAGCCGGTGCGGGACATCGTCAACACCACCTTCGTGCTCAATGGCGAAAAACACCATTACTTCAATCAGCGCGAATTCTGGCAGCGCTTCAACTGGCCGGGGCGCGGCGATCATCCGGGGGTGATGCTGACCTGGACCAGCGTCAAGGCCAGCGAGCGCCTGTACGGCGACTTCGCCGGCACCTGGGGCCTGATCCGTCTGCTGGAAAAAGCTCAGGTCACATCGTTGGATGACGGCGACAGCCGCTACCGCGTGGAAATCACCGCCCCCGACGGCCTCAACCTGACCTGGCATCTGCGCACTGAGCTGGGTGCGGGGCCATTGGCGTTGCTCAAGCTGCGTGGGTTCAAGTTGCCCAGGCAGATTTTTCTTGAGAGCGGCGGTACGGGCGGAACATATTCGCGCGGTGGCAAGGTATGAATAAGCTGGCTAACTCTGTTATGGAGGCAAACCCGTTGGCATCAATTCAAATGGTCGGTGATGCCTTCACAAGTTACCCGCTTGCTTGTAGGACTATTCCGACAGTTTAGGAGAGTTTTCCTAAATGTCAGTATGGCTATGGATTAGTTGCCCGAGATAATTCACCGTTACCGGGTGTGAAACACATCTCAACTCTTGTAACTAATCTACTGCGATAACATGGCAATTTAATTTCTCTGACGACTGCCCATTATCAAGGCGGTCCTTCAAGGACTAATCCGTACGCTTCGATTGACGATCAAGCCTCTATCTTGAGGCTTGTTTGTGTTCGCTGGCGGGCGCTGCGTTCCTGCATGCATGTCTGAAAGATGCTTGGCCATTAAGCGGTATCCATCTGTAGCACCCGACTCAAACTAGTGTCGGAATGAAGGATTTCTGGTTGTATGTATAAAACATGTGTCAATGAGCCGGTTTATGCACCGGCACCTTTTCCCCGCGAGGGTCGGTTGTCCATTGATCCGCAACAAGTCATGGCAAATTACTATAAACAAGTGGGCGAGGATCGCTCGTCGGGCGAATCACCGGCGCCGCATAATCTGCATATCAGTGTTTTCTTCGATGGCACCCGGCATAACGAAACCTACGATACCCGTCAGGCCGCGCCGCCGTGTCCGACCAACATCGCTCGTCTGTACCACGCCACCCTGGCAGAGCCGCAGGATGGTTACTTCGCTTGTTACATCCCCGGCGTCGGCGCTCCTTTTCCGGAGATCGGTGAGCTTGACTTCACTACCCTGGGCATGGCCTTCGCCAATCGGGGTGAAGACCGGATCAACTGGGCGTTACTGCAAGTGGTCGATGCCCTCACCGTCGCGTTGACCGGGCAGTCTCTGCCGACAGCGATCCTGCAGGACAAGCTTCGCGCCATGGCGACCACCTGGCCGCTGACGGCGCTGGGCAAGGGACGGCGACGCCGAGCGCTGGCATCGCTGCTCAAACCGCTGCGGGCCAGACGGGTAGCCGGTCAATCCGTACCCGCGCAGATCAGGCTCTATATCTATGGCTTTTCCCGCGGTGCGGCCCAGGCGCGGACCTTTGTCTGTTGGTTGAGCGAATTGCTCCTGACCTCACGCGACGCGGTGATTCCTCAGCAGCAGGTGTTGGGTATTCCTCTGAATATCGAGTTCCTGGGCCTGATCGATACCGTGGCCTCGGTAGGCAGTGCCCGTGCCACCCCCTTTACCGAAGGGCATATGGACTGGGCCGACGGCACTCAGTCACTGCCCGACAGTGCGCGCTTTCCGGGCTTGATCAAGGTGTGCCGCCACTATGTTGCTGCCCATGAGCAACGTTTGTGCTTTGCCCTGGACTCGATTCGCTACACCGATGGCTACTACCCCGATTTTGCTCGTGAGGTGATTTACCCTGGCATGCACTCGGACGTCGGCGGTGGTTACGCGCCAGGTGCGCAAGGCAAGGCTCGTGGAGGGCAGGGCGAATTGCTCTCGCAGATTGTCTTGCACGACTTATATGCCGCCGCGTTTGCTGCGGGTGCGCCCCTTACTGTGACGCAATTACCGGACGCGCTGCTGCAGACCCAGCCGCAGCGCCAGATGAGTCAGGCGGTGCAGCAGGAGTTCGAGATCAGCGCGCAGTTGATCGAACGCTTCAATGCCTGGCGTGACACCCTGAGCATGCATGAGGAAGCCCGTTGCCCGGCGACCGCAAGCTATGAAGTCACACGCATGAGATGCAGCCTGGAGGAAATTCTGGTCGAACAGTTGGGTTGGTTGACCGGTTGGAGGATTGAACGCTATGGCCGTGGCAGCTATGCCAACCAGCCCTTTTTCGGCTTGGCCACGCAGGCTAATACTTCCCGGCAGGCCGCGTTGAAGGCCGAGCGTCAGGCCGAGATCGACGCCATCAAGGATCAGCGCGGCAAGATCCGTGGTCAGCCCGATGAGTTGCAGATCCTCAAGCGCTATATCTGTCCGCCGCCTTACCAGGCGAGCATCGATCAGCAGCAGATGCGCGAGGCCGCCATTGAGTTCGAGCATGACTATCACGGTTGGCGACGCAACCAGACCAGTACGGCAGGTTGGGTGGCGGACGTCCTGCTCAAGGATACGATTAACCTGCTCAACGACGATGACGAGCGGCGCGAGCACAAGCAGATCAAGAGCATTGGCGAGCAATGTCGCCAGAAACTGTTTGATGAGTCCTTGCCGCTGGCTGCATTGATCGCACTGCTTGACGAGCAGGTGCATGACTCCCGTGCCTGGTTCCTGCACGACACCATTGGTTCACGGGAGCTATGGGGAAATTATTTCCGCTATCGGACGGTGATTTTTGACAGTCGTACCAACAAGCGTGTGACGTCGGCCAAAAAGATTGGACGGATGGTCGGCGTGAGCCTCGTACTCGGAGCGTCTGCCGCAGTGGCGGGAGGGCTGGCTTAAGCGTCGTAGGGGCTACCGGGAGGGGGAGAAGGTTGACATAGAATGCGCGACGACGGGCGGCGTGGCAAAGAGCCATATTTCCCGAAGGAAAACCTCTACAAGTCCCTTGGCTCTTGTACAATTGGCACTTATTGCGTGCATGGAGGCTCCTCTCCTCGTGGGTCTTTCCAAACTATGATTGGCAGTTACTCTCCCTCCCTCGTCTTGATTTCCACTTTGGTGGCCATTCTTGCTTCCTATACCGCCCTGGATCTGGCCGGGCGCATCGCCTCGGCCCGAGGTCGTGCTGCCTGGTGGTGGATGGCCGGTGGGGCGTTCTCCATGGGAGTGGGCATCTGGTCCATGCACTTCATCGGCATGCTGGCCTTCGAGCTGCCCATCGATCTGGGTTTCGATCTGGGCATCACCCTGCTATCGCTGCTGATAGCCATGCTCTCGTCGGGCTTTGCCCTGTGGCTGGTCAGCCAGCCGCAGCTGCCCAAGCTGCAGTTGGTCCTGGGAGCCTTGTTCATGGGGGCCGGTATCAGCGCCATGCACTACACGGGCATGGCCGCCTTGCGCATGGAGCCGGGTCTTACTTACGAGCCGGTGTGGCTGATCCTGTCGTTTGTCATTGCCATCGTCGCCTCGGGCGCCGCGCTGTGGATTGCCTTTCGCCTGCGCCAGCAAACGCCCTGGGTCAAACTGGTTCGGGGCGGGGCAGCGGTGATCATGGGGCTGGCGATTGTCGGCATGCATTACACCGGCATGCTCGCAGCGAACTTCGCGGACAACAGTTTCTGTGGCGCACTGATCAACGGCATTCGCTCCGACGGTCTCTATAGCCTGGTGCTGATCACCTGCCTGGCCGTGTTGACGATCACACTGATGGCGTCGATTCTCGATGCGCGGATGGAAGCCCGTACCGCCGAGCTGTCCAACTCCCTGCGCAAGGCCAACCGTGAGCTGACCCACCGTGCCCTGCATGATCCATTGACCGGCCTGCCCAACCGTGAGCTGCTGGCGCAACGCATCGAAGAGGCGATCCAGCGTGTCAGCGGCACAGGCGGCTGTTTTGCCCTGATGTTCATGGACCTGGACAGCTTCAAGCCGGTCAACGATGCCTTCGGCCATCATGTCGGCGATCAGTTGCTCTGTGACGTGGCGGCGCGCTTGCGCGGCAACCTTCACCATGAAGATACCCTGGCGCGCATCGGCGGTGACGAGTTCGTCCTGCTGGTGGAGCTGCGTCATGCCGAGGATGCGGCGTCCATTGCGGCCCGTCAGGTCAGCGTGGTGTGCCAGCCGTTCGCCCTGGCCGAACATACCGTGCAGGTCTCGGTCAGCATCGGTATTGCCATTTATCCGGGTAAGGGCCTTAACGCCCATGAGCTGTTGATGAATGCCGACGCCGCCATGTATCACGCCAAGGCTGCCGGCAAGAACGGTTACAGCTTCTTCGAAACCTCGATGAATACCGATGCGCGCAACCAGTTGCAGCTGTTGCAGGATTTGCGCCTGGCCCTGCGCGAGAAGCATTTCTGCCTGCACTACCAGCCCAAATTCGACGCCGCCAGCGGCCAGCCGGTGGGCGCCGAAGCGCTGCTGCGCTGGAATCACCCGGAGCAAGGGCTGGTCGGACCGGACCGTTTTATTGGCCTGGCAGAGAAAACCGGGCTGATCATTCCCATTGGCGAATGGGTGCTCGATGAAGCCTGTCGGCAGATGCGCGAATGGTATGAGCTGGGTTATGTGAACTGGCGCATCGCGGTGAACCTGTCGGCGTTGCAATTCTGTCACGCGGGCCTGGTCGATACCGTAGCGTCGGCGCTGGTACGTAACCGGTTGCCAGCCAATTGCCTGACCCTGGAAATCACCGAAACCACCGCCATGAGCGATGCCGATGCGAGCATGGAAGTGTTGCAGCAACTGGCGGACATGGGCGTAGACCTGTCCATCGACGATTTCGGCACCGGTTATTCAAGCCTGATGTACCTCAAACGCCTGCCAGCCAACGAGCTGAAAATCGACCGTGGCTTCGTCCGCGATCTGGAACAGGACAGCGATGACGCGGCAATCGTTTCGGCAATTGTCGCCATGGGTCAGGCGCTTAACCTGCGTATCGTTGCCGAAGGCGTCGAAACTGACCAGCAGCAGAGCTTCCTTACCCGTCTGGGGTGTGATTCGTTGCAAGGCTATCTGCTGGGCCATCCACTCCCTGCACAGCGCTTTATCGCCGATATCCATAGTGGCGAAGCCCGTCGATTGGCGCTGGCAAGCGGCGAACAGGCAGCATCGTCGGCCGGCGGCGTTTAACGCCATTCGCTGACACGATGCGCCTGACGGTCAGCTGTGCCTTTGCGACTGACCGGGTTTGGCTATGATATGTGTCTGCAACTGTTACGAGATCTATCCATGGAAAAAGTCCTCCTGATCACTGGCGGTTCCCGTGGCATCGGCGCGGCCACGGCGCTGCTTGCCGCCCGCCAGGGTTATAAAATCGCCATCAATTACTTGTCCGATCAGCAGGCCGCCGAGCGCACCTGTGCGCAGGTGCGCGAGCTGGGTGCCCTGGCCATCACTGTGCAGGCCGATGTCAGCAATGAAGACGAAATCATTCGTCTGTTTGCCAGGGTCGATGCCGAACTGGGGCCCGTGACCGCCTTGGTCAACAACGCCGGGACCGTGGCCCAGTCGTCGCGTCTGGAAGACATGTCCGAGTTCCGCATGCTCAAGATCATGACCTGCAACGTGATCGGGCCGATGCTGTGCGCCAAGCACGCCTTGCTGCGCATGTTGCCGCGCCATGGCGGGCAGGGTGGCAGCATCGTCAACGTGTCGTCGGTCGCCGCACGTCTGGGGTCACCGGGCGAGTACGTCGACTACGCCGCCTCCAAGGGCGCGCTGGACACCTTCACCATCGGTCTTTCCCGGGAGCTGGCGGGCGAGGGCGTACGGGTCAATGCGGTGCGGCCAGGCTATATCTTCACCGACTTTCATGCCCTGAGCGGCGATCCTTCGCGGGTCAGCAAACTGGAACCGGGCATCCCCATGCAACGCGGCGGCACCGCTGAAGAAGTGGCCGAGGCGATTGTCTGGTTGCTGTCGGACAAGGCCTCGTATGCCACCGGGACCTTTATTGATCTGGGCGGTGGGCGCTGAGGTGCTGCCCTCGATCATTTTGTGGGACCGGCTTTAGCCGGGAAGAGGGCATGCGGCCGCTGGAAATTTATCGATCCTGCCTGCCTACGCCTTCCCGGCTAAAGCCGGTCCCACACGCATCCCGCACAGGTCTTGTCAGGCTGCGAGCAACGACCGAATAATCCGCCCCAGGGTCTCCATCGCCTTCTCGCAATTGTCATCCCATGGGCTGCCGTAGTTCAGGCGAATGCAGTTGGCAAAGCGCCGGGTCGCCGAAAAAATCGGCCCCGGCGCGATGCTGATGCCTTGCGCCAGGGCCATCTTGAACACCTTCAGCGAATCCAGCTGTTCCGGCAGTTCCACCCACAGGAAGTAGCCGCCCTGGGGCTGACTGACCCGGCTCTGGCCCGGAAAATAGCGGGCGATGGCGGCGAGCATGGCTCGTTGCTGGTCTTCCAGGGCATAGCGCAGGCGCCGCAGATGGCGGTCGTAGCCACCATGTTGCAGGTAGTCGGCAATCGCTGCCTGGGCGGGCATGGAGGGCGACAGCGAAGTCATCAGCTTCAGCCGTTCGACCTTCTGCGCATAACGCCCGGCCGCGACCCAACCGATCCGGTAGCCCGGAGCCAGGCTCTTGGCGAACGAACCGCAGTGCATTACCAGACCCTCGGTGTCGAAGGCCTTGGCCGGTTTCGGCGCGTGCTGGCCGTAATACAGTTCGGCGTAGACATCGTCCTCGATCAGCGGCACCTGGTGCTCGCGCAGCAACTCCACCAGCGCCAGCTTGCGGGCTTGCGGGACATTGGCGCCGGTGGGGTTCTGAAAGCGGGTCATGCACCAGCAGGCCTTTACCGGGTGCTTTTCCAGGGTCTGGGCCAGGACCGCCAGGTCGATGCCGTCCCGCGGATGCACGGGGATTTCCACCGCCTTGAGCTTGAGCCGTTCCAGCACTTGCAGGCAGGCGTAGAACGCCGGGGCTTCGATGGCGACCAGATCGCCCGGCTCGGTGACCGCCTGCAGGCACAGGTTCAGGGCTTCCAGGGCGCCGTTGGTGATCAGCAGTTCTTCCATGGGCAACATCAGGCCGCCGACCATGTAGCGCAGGGCGATCTGCCGACGCAGTTGCGGATGCCCCGGCGACATGTCAGTCACCACCATGCGCGGGTCCATTTCCCGGCTGGCCGTGGCCAGGGAGCGCGACAGGCGCTGCAGCGGAAACAGCAGCGGGCTGGGGAAGGCCGAGCCGAACGGCACGGTGTTGGGGTCCTTGATCGAGTCGAGGACCGAGAACACCAGTTCGCTGACATCGACTTCGGTGGACTCATTGACCGTGCTATGGGCCTGGGGCTCGAGGAACGGCTGCGGGGTGTTGCCGACGAAGCTGTTATTGACGAAATAGCCCGAGCGCGGCCGGGCACTGATCAGGCCACGCCGCTCCAGCAGGTAATAGGCCTGGAACACCGTGGACGGACTGATGCCGTGGGTCTGGCTGGCATAGCGTACCGAGGGCACGCGCTGACCGGGGCCGAGCACGCCACTGCGGATCAACTCTGCAATGTCATCGGCATATTTCTCGTAGCGCTTCATGCTGTCTGGCGCTCTGCTTGATGGGGTTGGCATACGTTACTCGATCAACGGTTGAGCGGGGCAACGAATCGACTCGTTGCGGTACTTTGAATTACGCGCTGGTACCGCACTGGCACAGGGTGCGCAACAGGCCGCCCCGTTGGCTGAGGCTGGGCTTGCAGGGGGGATGCCTACACAGAAGCTGGGCGGGAATTCGCTGGTTCATGGTGGAACTCACAGGCGGCAATGGAATGCGTGCACTGTGCGGGGCAATCTGTTTGCAGAACAGATTCAGGTTTTTAAATTAAAACCATATCAGATGTTCTGCAGGCGACGGCAAACACCCTGTAGGAGCGAGGCTTGCCCGCGAAGAGGCCAGATTGACCGACGCATAACTTGCATCAGATATACCGCTTTCGCGGGCAAGCCTCGCTCCTACAAGGGGTTTATCGGGTCGAATAACGGGTAACACCATAATCCGTCATCGCCTCCGCTTCGCCATTGACCCGCATCAGGCTTCTTTCTTGCTTTGCCTTTGTCTGTGGGGCGGGTGGGCTACGCTCCACCCGCAGCGAGGAAAGTCTTTGAACTTTTCTCATTGAGCAGCGTTCGGACTTTAGTGGGAGCAGGGCAGGCGGGTATCCCATCTCGCCCTGGCTCGAATGAATTTCACTGCACGGATTAGCAAAAGAGCGCCGCGAATGCCCCGTACTGGAGCATTCGGGCGTGAGGAGTGACGCTCGATGAATGTGACTGCCGACCAGCCTTATGGCCCGGATTCCCTGGCTACCGATGTATCCCAATCTTCTCGTCCACTGCCGCTGACCCAGGCCCTGCAATTACCCCGCATTGTTATCGAGGACACGACGCCGGTCATTGACGGCGGCTTGTTCGCGGCCAAGGCCATTGTCGGGCAGCCGGTCACGGTGACAAGCAAGGTCTACGCCGATGGCCACGACAAGATGGCTGTAAGGGTGTGCTGGCGCGCCGCGGATGCGCAGGAATGGCAAACGGCGCGTTTGCTCGAACTGGGTAACGACAGCTGGACGGGTGAGTTCGTCCCCGATCAGGTCAGCCGCTATGACTTCCGCCTGGAAGCCTGGATCGATCAATACGCCAGCTATTGCTACGAGCTGGAAAAGAAATTTCACGCTGCCGTGCCCATCGAACTTGAGCTGGAAGAAGGCCGCCTGCATCTATTGCATGCCGCCGAACGCAGCCAGGGTGAATTGCGCGGGCAGATCGAAAGCGTGCTGCAGCGTCTGGAGCAGACCGATCTCGACGGTCGCGTAGCTTTACTGCTTGACGGTGAGACCGCCGCCGCCATGGCCCAGGCTGACCCCCATGCCTATCTGAGTCGCAGTATCGATTTCCCTCTGGATGTGGAGCGGGAACGGGCGCAGTTCGCCAGTTGGTATGAGCTGTTTCCCCGCTCGATCACCGATGATGCCAAGCGCCATGGCACCTTCAATGACGTGCACTCGCGCTTGCCGATGATTCGCGACATGGGCTTTGACGTGCTGTATTTCCCGCCGATCCATCCCATCGGCCGCGCCCATCGCAAGGGGCCGAATAACTCCCTGACCGCCGGCCCCGACGATCCCGGCAGCCCGTACGCCATCGGCAGCCCTGACGGCGGTCATGAAGCGATTCACCCGCAACTGGGCTCCCGTGAAGATTTTCGCAATCTGGTCGCTGCTGCGGCCGATCATGGACTGGAAATCGCTCTTGATTTCGCCATTCAGTGTTCCCAGGATCACCCGTGGCTCAAGGAGCATCCGGGCTGGTTCTCCTGGCGCCCGGACGGCACTATCCGTTACGCGGAAAACCCGCCGAAGAAATACCAGGACATCGTCAACGTCGACTTCTATGCCGCCGATGCCATTCCCAGCCTGTGGCTGGAGCTGCGCGATATTGTGCTGGGGTGGGTCAACGAAGGGGTAAAAATCTTCCGCGTCGACAACCCGCACACCAAGCCGCTGCCGTTCTGGCAATGGATGATCGCCGATGTGCGCAGCCAGCACCCGGAGGTGATGTTCCTTGCCGAGGCGTTTACCAAACCGGCAATGATGGCCCGGCTGGGCAAGGTCGGTTACTCCCAGAGCTACACCTACTTCACCTGGCGCAACAGCAAGGCCGAACTGTCGGAATACTTCGCCCAGCTCAATCAGGCGCCATGGCGCGATTGCTACCGGCCGAATTTCTTCGTCAATACCCCGGATATCAACCCGCCATTTCTGCATCACTCCGGGCGTCCGGGGTTTCTCATTCGTGCAGCCCTGGCAACCATGGGCTCGGGCCTGTGGGGCATGTATTCAGGCTTCGAGCTGTGCGAAGCGGCACCGGTGCCGGGCAAGGAAGAGTACCTGGACTCGGAGAAATACGAGATCCGTCCACGGGACTTCACCGCGCCGGGCAATATCATCGCCGAGATCGCCCAGCTCAATCGTATCCGCCGACAGAACCCGGCGTTGCAGACCCACCTGGGCCTGCGCCTGTACACCGCCTGGAACGACAACATCCTTTACTTCGGTAAACGCAGTGCCGACGGCAGCAATTTCATTCTCGTTGCGGTCAGCCTCGATCCTTATAACGCGCAGGAAGCACATTTCGAGTTGCCTTTGTGGGAAATGGGCCTGGCCGACGATGCCCAGACCCAGGGTGAAGACCTGATGACCGGGCATCGCTGGACCTGGTACGGCAAGAGCCAATGGATGCGCATAGACCCGGCTTACCAGCCGTTCGGTATCTGGCGCATCACGTCTTCGAACCCGGCTTGAGGAGCATCCGTACATGGCCAAGAAAACCCGGAACGCAGCCTTTATCGAAGACCCGCTGTGGTACAAGGATGCGGTGATTTACCAGGTTCACGTCAAATCCTACTTCGACTCCAATAACGACGGGATCGGCGACTTTCCCGGCCTGATCGCCAAGCTCGACTACATTGCAGAGCTCGGCGTGAACACCATCTGGCTGCTGCCGTTCTACCCGTCGCCTCGGCGTGACGACGGCTATGACATTGCCGACTACCGTGGCGTGCACAACGATTACGGCACCATGGCCGATGCCAAGAAGTTCATCGCCGAAGCCCATAAGCGCGGGCTGCGGGTGATTACCGAGTTGGTCATCAACCACACCTCCGATCAGCACCCATGGTTCCAACGCGCCCGGCATGCCAAGCGCGGCTCGAAGGCGCGGGATTTTTATGTCTGGTCCGACAGCGATCAGAAATATGACGGCACGCGCATCATCTTTCTCGACACGGAAAAGTCCAACTGGACTTGGGATCCGGTGGCGGGCCAGTACTTCTGGCACCGTTTCTACTCGCACCAGCCAGACCTGAACTTCGACAACCCTCAGGTGATGAAAGCGGTGCTGGAAGTCATGCGCTACTGGCTGGACATGGGCATCGACGGCCTGCGCCTGGACGCGATTCCGTATCTGATCGAACGCGATGGCACCAATAACGAGAACCTGCCGGAAACCCATCAGGTGCTCAAGCAGATCCGTGCCGAGATCGATGCCAACTACCCCGACCGCATGCTGCTGGCCGAAGCCAATCAATGGCCGGAAGACACGCAGCTCTACTTCGGCGACAGCAAGGGCAAGGACGGCGACGAATGCCATATGGCCTTTCACTTCCCGCTGATGCCGCGCATGTACATGGCCGTGGCTCAGGAAGACCGCTTTCCGATCACCGATATCCTGCGCCAGACCCCGGAAATCCCGGAAAACTGCCAGTGGGCGATTTTCCTGCGCAACCACGATGAGCTGACCCTGGAAATGGTCACCGACCGTGAGCGTGACTACCTGTGGAATTACTACGCCGCCGACCGCCGGGCACGGATCAATCTGGGCATTCGTCGACGCCTGGCGCCATTGGTACAGCGTGATCGGCGCAGGGTGGAACTGCTTAACAGCATGCTCCTGTCCATGCCGGGCACGCCGACTCTGTATTACGGCGACGAAATCGGCATGGGCGACAATATCTATCTCGGCGACCGCGACGGCGTGCGTACCCCCATGCAATGGAGCATCGACCGAAACGGTGGTTTCTCCCGCGCCGATCCGGCCAGCCTGGTGCTGCCGCCGATCATGGATCCGCTCTACGGCTATCAATCGATCAACGTCGAGACGCAGAACAACGATCCGCACTCGCTGCTCAACTGGACCCGGCGCATGCTCGCCGTGCGCAAGCAGCAGAAAGCCTTCGGTCGCGGCACCCTGAAAATGCTCTCGCCGAGCAACCGCCGCATCCTCGCCTATACACGCGAATACACCGGGCCGGACGGCAAGACGGAAATCATCCTCTGCGTATCTAACGTCTCCAGTGCCGCACAGGCTGCCGAGCTTGAGTTGTCCCAGTACGCCGGCATGGTACCGGTGGAGATGCTCGGTGGCAGCGCCTTTCCGCCCATTGGCCAGTTGAATTATCTGCTGACCCTGCCGCCTTATGGCTTCTACTGGTTTGCCCTGGCGGCGGAAAACCAGATGCCGAGCTGGCACGTGGAACCGGCGCAAAGCCTGCCGGACTTCACCACTCTGGTATTGAAGAAACGTATGGAAGAACTCCTCGACGAACCGTTGCGCGGTACCCTGGAAAAAACCTCTCTGGGCCAATACCTGCCCAAGCGCCGCTGGTTCGCTGGCAAGGGCCAGCCCATCGATAACGTGCACATTGCTTATGGCGTACGCTTTGGCGACGCCGAGCGGCCGGTGCTGCTCAGCGAAATCGAGGTTTCAGCGGGCGAGCACCAGGGTCGTTATCAGCTGCCGTTGGGCTTCCTCGCCGAAGACGACTTCAGCAGCGCCTTGCCTCAGCAGCTTGCGTTGGCCCGAGTAAGGCGTGGGCGCCAGGTTGGCCTGATCACCGATGCCTTTACCCTGGAGCCGTTCATTCACGCGGTCATCAAGGGTATGCAGGACAATACCGTGCTGCAAAGCAATAACGGAGAGCTGCGCTTCGAGCAGACTGCCCATATGGCCGGTCTGGGGCTGAACGAGGCATCCGAAGTGCGTTACCTGTCTGCCGAGCAGTCCAACAGTTCTGTGGTCGTCGGCGGCGCACTGGTCCTGAAGATGATTCGCCGGGTCGCCGCCGGGACTCACCCGGAACTGGAAATGGGCGCCTATTTGACCAATGCCGGTTACACCCATATCTCGCCGCTGCTGGGTTCGGTGGTGCGGGTCGAGGAGAGCGGGCAGGGCAACCTGCTGATGATTGCCCAGGGCTACCTGAGTAATCAGGGCGATGCCTGGGAGTGGACCCAGAACAACCTGGAGCGCGCTGTACGTGATGAGCTGGCCCATGGCCTGTCCGGCCAGGATCAGCATTTCAATGCGCTGCTGGAACTGGCTGATTTTTCTCGTCTGCTGGGCCAGCGCCTGGGCGAGATGCACATGATTCTGGCGGCACCGACCCGCAACAAGGACTTCGTTGCCGAGCCGACTTCGCTCAAGGACAGCCAGGCCAGCGGCAAAAGCGTCGCTGCCCAGGTGGAGCGTGCCTTACAGTTGCTCGAACAGCATAAGGAGAGCCTGGAACCGGGCGATCAGCCGTTGGTGCAGTCCCTGCTGGGCAAACGCAAGCAGTTGCTCGCCCATGTGCAGGACCTGGCCAAGCGTTCGGTGGGCGGTCTGCGCATGCGCGTGCATGGCGACCTTCACTTGGGCCAGGTATTGGTAGTCAAGGGCGATGCCTATCTGATCGATTTCGAGGGCGAGCCTGCCCGGCCGCTTGAAGAGCGTCGGGGCAAATACAGTCCGTTCAAAGATGTCGGTGGCGTATTGCGTTCTTTCGATTACGCTGCGGCCATGGCCGTACGCAGTGCCCAGAGCGTGGATAGCTCTGCCGAAGCGAGCGCTGCTCGCCAGCGCGTCGCGCAAACCTATTTGACCCAGGCACAGGAGGCGTTCATGCAGGGCTATCGTTTAGCTACTGCAGAAATGCCCCACGCGTGGAAAGACCCTCAGGGGGAAAGTGCCGCACTGGAACTCTTCACCCTGGAAAAAGCCGCTTATGAAGTGGCCTATGAAGCCGAGAACCGCCCAGGCTGGCTGGCGGTGCCGTTACGCGGTTTGCATGGGCTGCTGAGCCTGTCTGATGGAGATGCATGATGAATTCCCTTGATAAGAACGGCGCGGCCTCCCAGCTATTGCCCGCCGCCGTAGACATGGACGCGCTGATCCGCGCCGAACACCGCGACCCCTTTGCCATCCTCGGCCCCCATGGCGATGGTGGCCAGGGCCAATACATTCGCGCCTATCTGCCCGATGCCTTGAGCGTGCGGGTACTGGCCAAAGACTCCGGCGAAGAGCTGGGTGAACTGCCGATGACTGACGTGCCGGGCTTCTTTGCCGGGCATTTCGACCACCGCATGCCCTACCTGCTAAAGGTCAACTGGGCCGGTGGCGAGCAAATCACCGAAGACCCCTATAGCTTCGGCCCCTTGCTCGGTGAAATGGACCTGTACCTGTTCGCCGAAGGCAATCACCGTGACCTGAGCAGTTGCCTGGGTGCACAAGTGATGGCCGTAGACGGTATCGACGGCGTACGTTTTGCCGTGTGGGCGCCTAATGCCCGGCGGGTTTCCGTAGTAGGCAGTTTCAATAACTGGGATGGCCGTCGTCATCCCATGCGTCTGCGTCATCCTTCCGGCGTGTGGGAAGTGTTTGTCCCACGTCTGCAACCGGGGGAAACCTACAAGTACGAAATTCTCGGCAGCCACGGCATCCTGCCTCTCAAGGCCGACCCGGTGGCCCTGGCCACCACCCTGCCGCCGGACACCGCTTCGAAAGTCGCCGCGCCTCTGCGCTATGAGTGGCAGGATCAGCAATGGCTCGACAGTCGCACCGCGCGCCACGCCGCCGATGCGCCGCTGTCCATCTATGAGCTGCATGCCGGCTCCTGGCGCTGGCACCATGGCGGTGAGGGCGAGGCGGATCGGCCATACAATTGGCACGAACTGGCCGATAACCTGATTCCTTACATTAAGGACTTGGGCTTCACCCATATCGAGCTGATGCCAATCATGGAACACCCGTTTGGCGGTTCCTGGGGTTATCAACTGCTGTCGCAATTCGCCCCGTCGGCGCGTTACGGCTCGCCGGACGATTTCGCCGCCTTCGTCGACGCCTGTCACCGCGCAGAAATCGGCGTGATCCTCGACTGGGTGCCGGCGCATTTCCCCACCGATACCCACGGCCTCGCGCAGTTCGACGGCACCGCGCTGTACGAGTACGGCAATCCCCAGGAAGGCTTCCATCAGGACTGGGACACGCTGATCTACAACCTCGGTCGTACGGAAGTGCATGGCTTCATGCTGGCTTCGGCGCTGCATTGGCTCAAACATTTCCACGTCGATGGCCTGCGGGTCGATGCTGTGGCCTCGATGCTCTACCGCGACTACTCGCGCAAGGCCGGGGAGTGGGTGCCCAACCGTTACGGCGGCCGGGAGAATCTGGAAGCCATCGACTTCCTGCGCCATCTCAATGATGTCGTAGCGCTGGAAGCGCCGGGTGCCTTGGTGATCGCCGAAGAGTCCACGGCCTGGCCGGGCGTGACCAACACCACGCAGCAGGGTGGCCTGGGCTTCAATTACAAATGGAACATGGGGTGGATGCACGACACCCTGAAGTACATCGAGCAGGACCCGATCCACCGCCAGCATCATCACGATCGGTTGAGTTTCGGCCTCGTGTACGCCTGGTCGGAGCGCTTTATCCTGCCGATTTCCCACGACGAAGTGGTGCACGGCAAACACTCGCTGATCGACAAGATGCCCGGTGATCGCTGGCAGAAATTTGCCAATCTGCGTGCCTACCTGAGCTTCATGTGGACCCATCCCGGCAAGAAGCTGCTGTTCATGGGCTGCGAATTTGGTCAGTGGCGCGAGTGGAACCACGATACCGAACTGGACTGGCATTTCCTCGACTACAGCGAGCACAAGGGTGTGGTGACGTTGGTCAGTGACCTGAACCGTTTGTACTGCTCGGAAAAGGCCCTGCATGACCAGGATTGCGTACCCATGGGCTTCCAGTGGCTGATCGGCGATGACTCTGCCAACAGCGTCTATGCCTACCTGCGCTGGAGCAAGGAGGGCGAGCCGATCCTGGTAGTGGCTAACCTGACGCCGGTGCCGAGGGAGGGCTACCGCATTGGCGTGCCATTTAGCGGCGTGTGGAGCGAGCTGCTCAACAGCGATGCCCAGACCTATGCCGGTTCCAATATGGGCAATGGTGGCGGCGTGCAGGCCGAGGAGATCAAGAGCCATGGACAGCCGATGTCGTTGGCTCTGGACTTGCCGCCGTTGGCCGTGTTGATTCTCAAGCCAAGGGCGCAATAACAGCAGCGCCAGCATCAATTGTGCAGGCGCTGCCTGACCAAGTGGTGGGACCGGCTTTAGCCGGGAAGCGGATAGGGCTGACGATAGAAATGTATCGATCCTGCCTACGCTTTCACGGCTAAAGCCGTTCCCACCTTGTTTCTATGCTTGCTACCCTGCCTTTCGCGCCCGCGCCGACAGCAACATAGTCAACCCAAGCCCAATCAAGGCAAGCAACGCCGCGCTGAAGAAAATCCACGTATAGCCCAGATTCAACGCAATCGCGCCCATCACCGGCCCGGCAATCGCCAGGGCCAGATCGAAAAACACCGCATATGAACTCAACCCTGAACTGCGACTGCTGACCGGCACCTGCTTGATCGCCTCGACGCCGAGGGCCGGATACACCAGGGACAGGCCGAAACCAGTGAGCCCTGCGCCCATCAACGCCACTGCCGTATTCGGCGCCAGCCACAGCAGGACCAGGCCCAGGGTTTCGACGATCATGCACAGGATCGCCGAATGGAAACCGCCAAAACGGTTGATTGCGCCGATAAACAGGATCCGCGCAACGATAAAGCACAGACCGAACACGCTCAGGCAATACGCCGCGCCTTCCCAGCCCAGGCTGACGTAATACAGGGTAATAAAGGTGGTCAGAGTGCCGTAGCCGATGGACGCCAGGGTCAGGCTGACGCCATAAGGGGCCACCCGACCGAACACGGCCCAGAACGGCAGGCGCTCGCCGCGAATCACCGGCACCGAAGGCTTGTTGCGGATGATCAGCAGCGCCATGCCCGCCAGCAGGAACAGTACGATCCCCAGGCTGCTGAAGCCCCAGGCCGAGGTCATCACCACGCCCAGCGGTGCGCCAATGGCGATCGCGCCATACGAAGCGATACCGTTCCAGGAGATCGACCGCGCCGTATGTTCAGCGCCTACCTTGCCGATGCTCCAACTGATGGTGCCAACGCCGATCAGCCCTTGGGAGATCCCCAGCAGCAAACGGCCGACGATCAACACCAAAAGGCTGGCCAGGGGCAGGCTTTCCAGCAACACCGCGAACAGCGTCAACACACCACTCACGGCAATGCCGCTCAAGCCCCAGACAATCGCCCGCTTGGTGCCGACGCTGTCCGACATGCGCCCGGCGAAAGGACGGCTGAGCAGGGTGGCCAGGTACTGCGAGCCAATGGTCAGCCCGGCAATCACCGCACTGAAACCCAGCTGGTTGTGCACATAGCCGGGCAGCACTGCAATGGGCAGACCGATGCAGAGGAAGGCGATAAAAGTGTAGAAAACGATGGAAATGATTTGCAGCGTGACGCTCATCGAACCGGGTTTGGCGGCGACAGGGTCAGGCGTGGGATCGGCAGACATGGGTACTCATTCGCGGGCAGGCGGTAGACGTACGACATCATCGCCCGAGGCCGTGGCAAATGAAAGCAGGCTAACGATATTGTCCGTTATGGCCTGTTACACATGCAAAAAAGCCCTGTCATCACGACAGGACTTTTCATATTACCCGTGGGACCGGCTTTAGCCGGGAGGACGGCCTCGCGGCTAAAGCCGCTCCTACGGTTTTGTGTGATGTTCTGCAGGACTGAATCAGATAACAACGCCCTGGCTACGCAGGTAATCGTCGTAGGTACCGCTGAAGTCGGTCACGCCATTGGGGCTCAGCTCGATGATGCGCGTGGCCAGGGACGATACGAACTCGCGGTCGTGGCTGACGAAGATCAGCGTGCCCGGATAGTTTTCCAGCGCCAGGTTCAGCGCTTCGATGGATTCCATATCCAAGTGGTTGGTCGGTTCGTCCATGATCAGTACGTTCGGCTTTTGCAGGATCAGCTTGCCGAACAGCATCCGGCCTTGCTCACCACCGGAAATCACCTTGACCGACTTGAGGATCTCGTCGTTGGAGAACAGCATCCGGCCCAAGGTGCCGCGAATCATTTGCTCGCCCTGGGTCCACTGACCCATCCAGTCGAACAGGGTGACGTCGTCTTCGAAATCGTGGGCGTGGTCCTGGGCGTAGTAGCCCAGCTCGGCGCTCTCGGTCCACTTGACGCTACCGGCATCCGGAGTCAGTTCATTGACCAGGGTGCGCAGCAGGGTGGTCTTGCCGATACCGTTCGGGCCGATGATCGCCACGCGCTCGCCGGCTTCAACCTGGAAGCTGAAATCCTTGAACAGCGGCTTGCCGTCGAAACCTTTGGCCATGCGCTCGACGATGACCGCCTGACGGTGCAGCTTCTTGGTCTGTTCGAAACGGATGAACGGGCTCACGCGGCTCGATGGCTTCACTTCGGCCAGCTGGATCTTGTCGATCGCCTTGGCGCGGGAAGTGGCCTGCTTGGCTTTCGAGGCGTTGGCCGAGAAGCGGCTGACGAAGGATTGCAGTTCGGTGATCTGCGCCTTCTTCTTGGCGTTGTCCGACAGCAGTTGCTCGCGGGACTGGGTCGCGACGGTCATGTACTCGTCGTAGTTGCCCGGGAACAGGCGCAGCTCGCCGTAGTCCAGGTCAGCCATGTGGGTGCACACGCTGTTCAGGAAGTGACGGTCGTGGGAGATGATGATCATCAGGCTGTTGCGCTGGGTCAGCACGTTTTCCAGCCAGCGGATGGTGTTGATGTCCAGGTGGTTGGTCGGTTCGTCGAGCAACAGCACTTCCGGATCAGAGAACAACGCCTGAGCCAACAGCACGCGCAGTTTCCAGCCTGGCGAGACTTCGCTCATCGGGCCGAAATGCTGTTCGATGCCGATACCCAGACCCAACAGCAGTTCACCGGCGCGGGATTCGGCGGTGTAGCCGTCCATCTCGGCGAATTCGGTTTCAAGCTCGGCCACGGCCATGCCGTCTTCTTCAGTCATTTCCGGTAGCGAGTAAATGCGATCGCGCTCGGCCTTGACCTTCCACAGCTCTTCGTGACCCATGATCACGGTATCGATCACGGTGAATTCTTCGTAGGCGAACTGATCCTGACGCAATTTACCCAGGCGCACATTCGGCTCCAGCATCACCTGACCACCGGAAGGGTCGAGATCGCCGCCCAGGATCTTCATGAAGGTGGATTTACCGCAGCCGTTGGCGCCGATCAGGCCGTAACGGTTACCGCCGCCAAACTTGACCGAGACATTCTCGAACAAGGGTTTGGCGCCGAACTGCATGGTGATATTTGCTGTGGAGATCAATTACTTTACCTATCAATGACTTAGGTTAGGTTGCTGACAACCTGAACCGATTCGATACCAATTTTGAGTTTTGCCGGCTCACTCAAATCCGAGCCTGAGTTGATCATCGCGCAAACGTCTAAAGCAGCATCGACAGGGATGTGTCGAGCTGCGCGGGAAGATGTATGCGGGGTTCATGCCAGACTTTGGGCGGCATTGTCGCATAGGTGTGACGACAGTTGTACGACGGTCAGTGTTTGATTGGTCGGGCATGTGGGTGGTTTGGCATCTCCGGTTGCCCGAGGAGCATCAAAACAAGGCTTTTGCTTCGTCACTGGCGGACAAAAACTGACCGCCTCGATTGGAATCCGATTTTTGCAAGAACAACGGCATTCCTGATACACAACTGCCCATCGGCAAACAATAATCCGTTGGTACGGCGCAAACGCTTCTCTTTGATTGAAGGCACGCTTGAATCATGCTGATCTATGTTCACCTCCAACCATGAGATCAGCCATGACCACCCTCAAAATCACCGCCGGTGGCTTTTCCTTCCTCGCCCAAACCAACCCTGACGCCCCGCAGACCGTGGCAGCGTTCCTGCAGCTGCTGCCTTACCGCCAGAAATTCATCCATGTGCGCTGGAGTGGCGAAGGCTGCTGGGTGCCGCTGGGCGATTACCAACTGGCGCTGGACGGCAAGTCCATCGGTTTTGAGAACGCCACCAGCCATCCTTCGGTGGGCGATATCCTGTTTTATCCCGGCGGCTATAGCGAAACCGAGCTGCTTGTGGCCTATGGCTCCTGCTGCTTTGCCAGCAAGATGGGGCAACTGGCGGGCAATCATTTCCTGACCATCGTCGAAGGCAAGGAAAACCTGCGCAAGCTGGGGGTCAAGACCTTGTGGGAAGGTGCCCAGGATGTGCTGTTCGAACTGGCGTGATGCGGGGGCGATGATAGAATCGCGCTTTTTCCGCAAAGGCATGCCATGAAAACTCTACTCTGTGTACTCACTGCCGCGTTGCTGGCCGGGTGCGCCGCGCCTTCAGGGATGGCGCGCTCGGGTGGCCCGAAACAGACCCTGACCAGCGACAAGCCAGACGCCGCCGTGGCGCAATGCCTGCAGATTGCCTGGCAGGATGAAAAACTGTTCGGCAACAGCTTCGATGTGTTCATGAACCCACGGGGCGAGGGCGGTCATACGGTGTTTACCACCGAGAATGAATTCTTTGCCGATGTGTATGCCCAGGGGCGGGGGACGCTGGTCGAGTACTACACCAAGCGCAGTGGCGATGTGTCGGAGCGGCGTGTGGCGGCGATTGCGACCTGTCTTTAATAGATGATCGTCGTGCTGCAATAAACCATGTGGGAGCCGGCTTGCTGGCGATGGCGCCGGATCAGTCAATGACGGTTTTTGCGAGCGCTTCGCACTCGATCGCCACCCAGGCGGCTCCCACACATGGCAAGTCGACCGACAGGATTGCATTGCCATCCGGATCAGGCCCGTAAGCCATTCAACTCGCAATACTCCGCCCATTCCATCCCGGCCATCTCGGCCACTTCCTTATGCACCTCAAGACGCTGCGCCTCGAATTGCTGGGGTGATTCGGCAGTGAGTTGCAGGGTCAGTTCCCAGGCAAACAATCCCAGGCGTTGCGCTTCTTCCTCGAAAGCTTCATGCAGGCGTTCGTCGCGAAATTGCTGTTGCGTCAGCCCTGCGGCCTGGGCAGCAAGGGGGTTGAGGTGGTCCAAGGTTTCCTGCAAAGCGGGGCGAGCCGTGAGAAAGAGTGCCAGCGCACGTTGATGCGGCTGTTCGGGCAGGGACATGGTGCTCCTGGGAGTCGTATGGATGTAACTGCGAATATAGCACTGCGCCTTTGTGGCGCAATCGCGCACAGCATTGGGGCCTTGTTACCCAGTCCTGGGTGGGCCGGTAGCAGACGGTTACCCCTCGCATTTACGCCAGCGGCCGCTACGGCAATTGTTATTACCTTGATCTAAATCGCTTTTTTCGGGCTTGCCAGGGCCATGGGGTTCTGTGGCACACTTTCTGCTGTCTATTCCGTTGTTACATACTTAGTTCCGGTATAACGGAATAACACTTATCTCGGCGGAGTTCATGTCATGCATCGCGGACCTTCCTTTCTAAAAGCTTGTGCATTTGCGCTGGCGGCAACAGCCACCCTGGTCACTTCGGTGCAGGCAGCCGACAGCAAACTGGATACGGTATTGAAACGCGGCACTCTGGTGGTCGGCACCGGCAGCACCAACGCCCCTTGGCACTTCCAGGGCGTCGACGGCAAGCTGCACGGCTTCGATATCGATATCGGGCACATCATTGCCAAAGGTCTGTTCAACGACCCGAGCAAGGTCGAATACGTGGTGCAGTCCTCCGATGCGCGAATTCCCAACCTGCTGACGGACAAGGTCGATATCACCTGTCAGTTCATCACTGTCACCGCCAGCCGCGCCCAACAGGTTGCCTTCACCCTGCCGTATTACCGCGAAGGCGTCGGCCTGCTGTTGCCGGAAGCGAGCAAGTACAAGGAAATCGACGACCTCAAGGCCGCCGGTTCCAGCGTTACCGTGGCCGTGTTGCAGAACGTCTACGCCGAAGAACTGGTGCACCAGGCCCTGCCTCAGGCCAAGGTCGATCAATACGACAGCGTTGACCTGATGTACCAGGCCGTCAATTCCGGGCGCGCCGATGCTGCTGCCACCGACCAGTCCTCGGTCAAGTACCTGATGGTGCAGAACCCTGGCCGCTATCGTTCACCGGCTTACGCATGGAGCCCGCAAACCTACGCCTGCGCGGTCAAGCGCGGCGATCAAGACTGGCTGAACTTCGTCAACACCACCCTGCATGAAGCCATGACCGGTGTGGAGTTCCCGATGTACGCAGCGTCATTCAAGCAATGGTTCGGCGTGGATCTGCCGACGCCTGCGATCGGTTTCCCGATGGAATTCAAATAAGTCGAACCTTGATTGATGGGGCAGGGTGGGCCGCAAGGCTTGCCCGTCCCTGGTATTGCTGACCATGAACTATCAGTTGAATTTTTCCGCCGTGTGGCGCGATTTTCCCAGCCTGCTGGCGGGATTGGGGCTAGGCCTTGAGCTGGCACTGATCTCCATTGCCATCGGTTGCGTGATCGGCCTGATGGCGGCTTTTGCCTTGTTGTCGCGTTATCGCGCGCTTCGAGTGCTGGCCTCGGTCTACGTCACCGTGGTGCGCAATACGCCGATTCTGGTGCTGATCCTGCTGATCTACTTTGCCTTGCCGGGCCTGGGCATACGCCTGGACAAACTGTCCTCGTTCATCGTCACCCTGTCGTTCTATGCCGGGGCCTACCTGACCGAAGTGTTCCGCGCAGGCCTGTTGAGCATTCACAAGGGCCAGCGTGAAGCCGGGTTGGCCATCGGCCTGGGCGAGTGGCAGGTGCGCGCCTACATCCTGGTGCCGGTGATGCTGCGCAACGTTTTGCCGGCGCTGTCCAACAACTTTATCTCGCTGTTCAAGGACACCTCCCTGGCCGCAGCCATTGCCGTGCCGGAACTGACCTATTACGCACGCAAGATCAACGTCGAAAGCTACCGGGTGATCGAAACCTGGCTGGTGACCACGGCGTTGTATGTCGCTGCCTGCTATCTCATTGCCATGCTCTTGCGCTACCTCGAACAGCGCTTGGCGATACGCCGTTAGGAGGCTGTGATGAATCCACCACTCACTTGGTTGCAAGTGCTCTGGGCCGCCCGGGAAACCCTGTGGTCAGGCTTTTTGACCAGTATCCAGTGCTCGGCCCTGGCGATTGTCTGCGGCACGTTCATCGGCCTGTTCGCCGGGTTGGCCCTGACCTACGGCAACACCCTGACACGCCTGCCGTTTCGCCTGTATGTCGACTTGATTCGCGGCACACCGGTATTCGTTCTGGTACTGGCCGTGTTTTACATGGCCCCGGCCCTGGGCTGGCAGATCAGCGCTTTTCAGGCCGGCGCTCTGGGCCTGACGCTGTTCTGCGGTTCCCACGTTGCGGAAATCGTTCGCGGCGCGCTGCAGGCCATTCCCCGCGGGCAACTGGAGGCGGGCAAGGCCATTGGCTTGACGTTTCAGCAGTCCCTGGCGTACGTGCTGTTGCCCCAGGCGCTGCGGCAGATCCTGCCGACCTGGGTCAACTCGTCCACCGAGATCGTCAAGGCCTCGACCCTGCTCTCGGTGATCGGCGTTGCCGAATTGCTGCTCAGCACTCAACAGATCATCGCCCGGACCTTCATGACCCTGGAGTTCTATCTGTTCGCCGGTTTTCTGTTCTTTGTCATCAACTACGCCATCGAGCTGCTCGGGCGATTCATCGAAAAACGGGTGGCCTTGCCATGATCGAAATCTCAACCGCAAAAATCGCCCCGGCCCTGCTGAGCATTGAAGGCCTGCACAAGTCTTATGGCGAGGTCGAGGTGCTCAAGGGCGTCGACCTGCGCATGAACAAGGGCAACGTGGTGACGCTGATTGGCTCGAGCGGCTCAGGCAAGACCACTCTGCTGCGCTGCGTCAATCTGCTGGAAGAGTTCCAGGGCGGGCATATTCGTCTTGACGGTCAGGACATCGGCTACAGCGACATCGACGGCAAGCGCGTGCGTCATGCCGAGCGGGTCATCGCTCAGCACCGCGCCATGACCGGCATGGCGTTCCAGCAGTTCAACCTGTTTCCGCACCTGAGCGCCTTGCAGAACGTCACGTTGGGCCTGCTCAAGGTCAAGAAGATGCCCAAGGATCAGGCCGTCGCACTGGCCGAAAAATGGCTCGACCGGGTCGGCCTGCTGCAGCGTCGCGATTACTTTCCGGGGCAACTGTCCGGCGGTCAGCAGCAGCGCGTGGCCATTGCCCGGGCCATTGCCATGAATCCCAGCCTGATGCTGTTCGATGAAGTCACCTCGGCTCTCGACCCCGAACTGGTTGGCGAAGTGCTCAGCGTGATCAAGGACCTGGCCGAAGAGGGCATGACCATGTTGCTGGTCACCCACGAAATGCGCTTTGCCTATGAAGTGTCAGACCAGATCGTCTTCATGAATCAGGGCCGCATCGAGGAACAGGGCCCACCCAAGACATTGTTCGAGCAGCCGAAATCCGCGCGCTTGAGCGAATTCCTCAAGAACATCCGCTTTTAAGCTCACTGACAGGAGATCCCCATGAGCATTACTCGTTACGGTGCAGGCAGCACCGCTGGCGGCGGCCAGCCCCGTCCTTTCGCCCGTGCCGTCGAAGCCGATGGCTGGCTGCATGTGTCCGGCCAGGTGCCTGCCGTTGATGGCGAGATCATCAATGGCGGTATCGTCGAGCAGACCCACCAGACCATGAAGAATCTGGTCGCGATCCTGACCGAAGCCGGTTATGAGCTGAAGGACGTCGTGCGTGTCGGCGTCTGGCTGGAAGATCCACGGGATTTCTGGAGTTTCAATAAGGTCTTCGGCGAATACTTCAGCCCCGAACACGCCCCGGCCCGGGCCTGCGTGCAGGCCAATATGATGGTGGACTGCAAGGTTGAGATTGATTGCATTGCCTACAAGAAAAAGGCGGTGTAATTCGACGCATAGTTGAATTGAAATGAGGTTTTGTAGGAGCTGCCGAAGGCTGCGAAGGCGTTTTAAAGTCATTCGCAGCCTTCGGCAGCTCCTACAGATTGCGTGTTTGCAGCACGATAGCGGCGTAACCGGGCGTAGAATCCGCGCCACATTCCCAGGACAGCACCGACATGACCGAAGACACCATCAAACGCAGGGCCCGTGGCCTGGACCGGGCGTTCGATATTCTCGATTTCCTCAAGGAAAAGGGTACGCCCCTGCGGCCCAATGAAATCGCCAGCGGCATCGGCAGCCCGAAATCGACCGTCTATGAACTGGTTGGTTCGCTGCTGGAACGGCGCATCCTGGAAACCGTCGGCAAGGACGGCCATGTCTATCTGGGCCGACAATTGTATTTCCTTGGTCAGGCGCACCTGCGCCATTTCGACTTCACCCGCGAAGCCGAAGCCAGCCTGGGCGAGATCGTCAGCCAGACCCGGGAAACCGCGCAAATGTGCCTGCTCAACGGGCGCAAATACACCGTGGCGCTGATGAAAGAGGGCGAACGGCACTTCCGTATTTCTTCGGATATCGGCGAAGACGCGCCGATTCCCTGGACGGCTTCCGGTCGCCTGTTGCTGGCCCACTTGAGCGACCAGGCGATCCGCGACCTGATCGACCCCGAGGATTTCATCCTGCCCGACGGCGAGCGCCTGCCGCTGCAAACCTTTATCGAGCAAATTCGTCGCGCGGGCGAAGAGGGCTTCTTTTCCTTCGACAGCGTCGCCGACACCTTTACCCATTGCTTCGCCGCCCCGGTCCGGGACGAACACGGTATCTGCATGGCTACCCTGTGCATCGTCGCGCCCCGGGCCGACGCGAAGAAAAACTACGACGAGTATCGCCGGGTGCTGATCGACAGCGCCAACGGCCTGGCTCGCCGAATCAATGATTGATGGGGCTGAGATCCAACCCCATCCAATGCCGTAGGACCGTTCCAATTCAGCATCCAGTGTTTTGTTTCAGGAGAACAACAATGAGCATTGCCGCCGTAGAAAAAGGCGCCGCACAACCCGGTGACAGCCTGGTCCGTGATGTCAGCCTGCCTGCCCTGGTCATCCATCAGGAAGCGCTGCAACACAATATTCGCTGGATGCAGGCTTTCGTCAGCAACAGCGGTGCCGAACTGGCTCCCCATGGCAAGACCAGCATGGTTCCGGCGCTGTTCCGTCGCCAACTTGAAGAGGGCGCCTGGGGCATTACCTTGGCCACTGCCGTGCAGACCCGCGCCGCCTATGCCCATGGCGTGCGCCGGGTGCTGATGGCCAACCAGTTGGTCGGCGCGCCAAACATGGCACTGATTGCCGAGCTGCTGGCCGACGATCAGTTCGACTTCCACTGCATGGTCGATCACCCGGATAACGTCGCTGCCTTGGGCGAGTTCTTCGGCGCCCGCGGCTTGCGTCTGAACGTGATGATCGAATATGGCGTGGTCGGCGGACGTTGTGGCTGCCGTTCCGAGCAGGAAGTCCTGGCCGTGGCTGCTGCCATCGCCGCCCAACCGGCCCTGGCCCTGACCGGCATCGAAGGCTACGAAGGCGTGATTCACGGAGATCAGGCTGTCAGTGGCATCAAGGCTTTTGCGGCCTCGCTGGTCAGCCTCGCCGTGCAGTTGCAGGACAAGGGCGCTTTTGCTCTGGACCGGCCCATCGTTACCGCCTCGGGCTCGGCCTGGTACGACCTGATCGCCGAAGCCTTCGACGCCAAGGCTGTGCGTGATCGCTTCCTCAGCGTGCTGCGCCCCGGCAGCTACGTGGTACACGACCATGGCATCTATAAAGATGCGCAATGCTGCGTTCTCGACCGTCGCACCGAGCTCACCGAAGGCCTGCGCCCGGCCCTGGAAATCTGGGCCCATGTGCAATCCATGCCTGAGCCGGGCTTTGCCGTGATCGCACTGGGCAAACGCGATGTCGCCTACGACGCTGGTCTGCCTATGCCGCTGCTGCGTTACAAGGCCGGTGTGCTGCCTGCCGAGGGCGAAGACGTCAGCGCCTGCAAGGTCACCGCCGTGATGGATCAGCACGCCTTTATGACCGTGGCACCGGGTTGTGAGTTGAAGATCGGCGACATCATCGCCTTCGGCACTTCGCACCCCTGCCTGACGTTCGATAAATGGCGTTCGGGCTGCCTGGTCGGTGACGACCTGGCGGTGATCGAGTCCTTCGATACCTGTTTCTGAGGGGCAGCCCATGCCTGAATCCAATCTGCGCATCGCCCTGATCGGCGAATGCATGATCGAGTTGCAGCAGCATGCCGATGGCAGTCTGCACCAGAGCTTTGGCGGCGACACGCTGAATACCGCCGTCTACCTGGCCCGTCTGCTGGGCAGCCGCGCGCAGGTGGACTACGTCACGGCCCTGGGCGACGACAGCTTCAGTGACGCCATGTGCCGACAATGGGCGGCGGAAGGCATCGGCCTCGATCAGGTCCAGCGTCTGCCGGGACGTTTACCGGGGCTGTATTGCATCCAGACCGACGGCAATGGCGAGCGGCGCTTCCTGTACTGGCGCAATGAAGCGGCGGTGCGGGACTGCTTCACCACGGCGGCGGCTGAGCCGATCCTCAAGGCTTTGCCGCAATACGACGTACTGTATTTCAGCGGCATTACGTTGGCTGTGCTGGGTGGGCCAGGCCGGGCACGTTTACTCGACGTGCTGAGCGAGGCCCGCAGTCGCGGGGCGAAAGTGGTGTTCGATAACAACTATCGGCCGCGTCTGTGGGCCAGTGTCGAACAGGCCCGGGCGGCGTATCGGGAGTGCCTGCAACAGGTTGACCTGGCGCTGCTGACCGAGGACGACGAACAGGCACTCTACGGTTACGCCGATACCGGGCAACTGCTGGCGGCCTACGGTGATATCCCTGAAGTGGTGGTCAAGCGTGGCGCGCAACATTGCGTGGTCCAGGCCGCAGACCAGCGCTTCGAGATCCCGGCCCAGGCGGTCGCCCAGGTGGTCGACACCACGGCGGCGGGGGACTCGTTCAGTGCCGGGTATCTGGCTGAGCGGCTGTTGGGCGCGGAGCCGGTCATGGCGGCCGAGGCCGGGCATCGGTTGGCCAGTACCGTGATACAGCATCGCGGGGCGGTGATTGCGTTATCTGCCATGCCTCGCGTCTAGCGCATTGTGGGAGCCGGCTTGCTAGCGATGGCGCGTTCAATGATGCTTATTGCGAGTGCTGCGCACTCGATCGCCAGCAAGCCGGCTCCCACACTATTGAGGTAACCTCCTGTTCCGTCGAAATATTTTGTTGCGAGAAATCATCAAAAAAGTCATTTATTTGACCGGTGGATGCAACCACTTGGGGATTTGCGCGTCTGATTCCTGCATTCTTCATACCGAAATAAATTGCCACTACTCTCAGACAGCCTAAGCAAAGACGGGCGATTGATCGACAGGATGTCATCCAGGGCTGCACGGCGGCCCGCCTCAACGGTCGTACTTTCCTAAACGTATACCCGGACTGCCATCCCCCATGACTTTTTTCAAAGCGCCCCTATTCAGCCGTATACGCAAGCACGGCAGGTACTATCTTTTGCCAGTGCTGATCATTACCTCGTCGGTGTTCAGCCTCGGTGCCGGATTGGGCGTGCATGCGGAGCCGGCCAACGGCACCCAGACCCTGGTGTTCCTGCGCCATGCGGAGAAACCTGATATGGGCCTGGGGCAGCTGAACTGCCAGGGCCTGAATCGCGCCATCGACCTGTCGGAGTTGCTGCCCAAGGAATTCGGCAAGGCTGACTTCATCTTTGCTGCCAACCCCAGCCGCCACGTCGAAGAAGGCGCCAGGGATAAGTCCTACAGCTACCTGCGCCCTCTGATGACAGTCGGCCCAAGCGCCATCAAGCTCGGCCTGCCGATCAATATCGACTACGACGCCAACGACACCACTGATCTGGCCGCGGAGCTGCTGCGCGACAAATATCATGATGCAACGGTGTACACCGCCTGGTCCCACGGCTATCTGCCAGAGCTGGTCAACAAGGTGGCGCAGCAAGCCTCCGGCCACAAAGTAAAACTGGTGGACGACTGGACCGGTGACGATTTCGACTCGGTGCTGGTCCTGACCCTCAAGTGGGTGAATGGCAAGGCGTCGCTGGAGTATGAGAATTACAAGCAAGGCTTGAACAATGGGCCGGTGGGTTGCCCGAGCTGACACCTGATCGATTCTTCACACGACCCGTTGGAGCGAGGCTTGCCCGCGAAAGGCCAGTGAATCCGATAGAGATATATCGTTTGAAATATTGTCTTCGCGGGCAAGCCGCGCTCCCACAGGTCGGTGTTTCCTCTACTTGATCACGACGCCCTGGCCATCCGCCGCAAACCCCAGACCATCGCCGCGCCCATCCCCAGCATCGCGATGATCAGCGCCGTGTAGGACCACCACCACGGCAGTGGCGCGGTCATCATGCTGTATTCCGACATTCCGCCAATACCTGCCACCAGATTCAGCGGCAGGAACACCACGTTAATCAGCGTCAGCTTGCGCAGCAGGTTATTGGTGCTGTTGTTGACCAGATTGCCCCGGGCATCCATAAGCCCGGCAAATACCGTCGAATAGATCTCTGCCTGTTTGTAGCACTGGTTGTTCTCGATGATCATGTCGTCGATCAGCCCCAGGCAATCACTGCTGTAATGCTTTTTTTCGGCGTGGTTGCGCAAGCGGGTCAGGACTGCGCCGTTGCTGTGCAGCGCGTTGATGTAATAGACCAGGCTCTCACTGAGGTTGAACATCTGCAGCAGATGGCGGTTTTCCAGGGACGAATTGAATTTCTGCTGTAACTCCCGGGCGACCATCTTGATCACCTTCAGGTGGCCCAGATAGTGATGAATATTGTTGAACAACAAGTCCAGCAACACATCCATCGGCCCATTCATCATCTCACGACGGCCAAGCCCGCTCAGCGGCTGGTCGTCGTTGCAGATCAGCAGCAGGCAATCATCACGCAGCAGCAGGCCGAACGACGATACATCGAAGGAGAAGTTGTCCTGCCCCGAGTAGCTCTGCGGGCGCTTCCAGATCAGAAACAGCGAGTCGGGATGAAACTCGATACGCGACACTTCGTCCGGGTCCAGGGCCGAGGCCACGGCGTGCTCATCGAGACGAAAGTGCAGGCGCAACCAGTCGTGGTCGCCGACATCGGGCTTGCTGCACCACAACACCTGAGCGGGTTGTTGCGTGGCGGGGTAGAGCCGACCGTCTTGCAGTCGCAGTGACTTGATCATCGCCTCACCACGCCTGGCCGAGGCGCTTGATTTCCAGACGGCGGACAAACTCCTCGAGCACCAGGCTGTAAAGATCATCCTTCAGATAGGCGTCTTCGATACCGGCATCCAGGTTGGGATTGTCATTGACCTCGATGACTACCACCTTGTCCCCGGACTGCTTGAGGTCTACCCCATACAGGCCGTTGCCGATCAGATTGGCGGTACGCAGCGCCAACTCCACGACAGCGCGAGGTGCCTCGTGGACGGCCATGGTCCGGCATTCGCCGTTGATCTCGCCGCCCTTGGCCTTGTGGTTATAGATCTGCCAATGGCCCTTGGACATGAAGTACTGGCAGGCAAAGATCGGCTTGCGATTGAGAATGCCGATGCGCCAGTCGTATTCGGTGTAGAAAAACTCCTGGGCCAGTAACAGCACGGAGTGTTCGAACAGTTGCGCGGTCGCTTCAAGCATTTCCTCGCGGTCCTGCACCTTGATCACTCCACGGGAAAAGCAGCCGTCAGGAATCTTCAGGACCAGGGGAAAGCCCAGCCTTTGGGCAACCCGATCCAGATCGTCGGGGCGATCCTTGTAGAGGATCTCGGTGCAGGGCATGCCCAGCCCCTGGCGGTTGAGCAGGTCGGTCAGGTAGACCTTGTTGGTGCAGCGCAGGATCGAAGCCGGATCGTCCATCACCACCAGGCCCTCGCTTTCGGCCTTCTTGGCGAAGCGATAGGTGTGGTTATCGACGCTGGTGGTCTCGCGAATCAGCAGCGCGTCGTATTCGGCCAGGCGGGCGTAGTCTTTCTTTTCGATCAGTTCGACATCGATGCCTAAGCCCTGGCCGACCCGGATGAAGTTGGCCAGCGCCTTGGCATTGGACGGCGGCAGCTGTTCCTGCGGGTCATGCAGGATCGCCAAGTCGTAGCGGGCCACGCGCCGCGAGCGCGGCTGACGCCAGATCTTGCGGCTGAAACCGTCCAGGGCCAGGGCGAACTCGTCCTGTTGAGCGTCGCGAAGACGCGGCAGTGCGCCGGCCTTGATCCCGGTGATATGCCAGTTACCGCGCTTGCGGAACTCCACCAGCAGGATCGGGCAGGGAAAGGCTTCGAACAGTTGTCGGGCCAGGTCCTTGAGAGGTGCGAGGGTGGTCTGGCCGAAATACAGGCTGAGGGTAAAGGCTTCGGTGTCGTTATAAGGATGATCGAGCAGGGTATGTTCGAGTAACTTGTCCAAGTCATCCAGGGCCAGACCGTACAGCGATTTACGGGTCAGTTCGCTAATGGTTTTTACTGAGGGCAATGCGTGATGGCCGCGGGCTTCGGCCAAGAGGGAACAGTAGTAACCGTGACCGAGGTATTTATAACTGCGGCACAGATTGATGACTTGAACGCGCTTGCCACTGTTGTCGGGCTGCGGTTTTTCCAGGTAGTCCTGGGCGCTGATCAGGTCCTCGCTGGGAAAGTACGATGCCCAGTCCTCAAGGCGTTCAACGATGATCAACAGTTGGCTCTGGCTGCTGCCTGCCCGGCCCGGCGCCATGTTTTTCGTGATTGCCGAATGGGAAAGTTGCGTTGATACTTCATTCATCTTCACCGGCACCGCAGACATAAGTAGTCGATCCATTGGGGAACAAGTCGTTTCTATTAAGCATGTGCTTTTGGAAATGTCCCGTTTCGTTACTTAACTTTTACGGCGGTGCCCATGAACTTTATATATCGCGATGCCACCGCGGCGGATGTCGACGCATTGATGCAATTGGAGAATCAATGCTTCGCCATGGATCGGCTCTCGGCGCGCAATTTCCACTGGATGATCAGCCGGGCCAACGCCTGCCTGATCGTCGCCGAGGGTGGCGGGCAACTGTGCGGCTATGCCCTGGTACTGTTCCATCGCGGCACCTCGCTGGGGCGTATGTATTCCCTGGCGATTGCCGATTCGGCCCGAGGCCTGGGGTTGGGCAGGCAGTTACTGGGCAAGGCCGAGGAGCAGGCCCGCAAGCGCGATTGTGCCTACCTGCGTCTGGAAGTGCGCCCCGATAACCCGACTGCTATCGGCTTATACGAGCGCATGGGCTATCGACGTTTCGCCGAGGTCGAGGATTACTATCAGGATCATGCCCCGGCCCTGCGCTACGAGAAGCGCATTCAGCAACCCAGCGCCAGTCAAATGCGCCAGGTGCCGTATTACCAACAGACCCTGGATTTCACCTGCGGCCCGGCGTGCCTGCTGATGGCGATGAAAGCCTTGCAGCCTGCGCGCGCCATGGAGCGGCGTGAGGAGCTGCAACTGTGGCGCGAAGCGACCACGGTATTCATGACCTCCGGCCATGGCGGCTGTAGCCCGCAGGGACTGGCCCTGGCGGCGGCCCGACGGGGTTTTGCCGTGAGCCTGCTGGTATCGGTGCCGGGGCCGTTATTTCTCGGTGGCGTGCGCGATGAGCACAAGAAGCAGGTGATGCGCCTGGTGCATGAGGAATTCGAGCGCGAGTTGCAGGCCAGCGATGTGCGTCAGCTGCATAACCAGCCACTCAACCTGCCGCGTTTGCTGGCCGAGGGCGGCAGGCCGCTGGTATTGATCAGCAGCTATCGCCTGACCCGCTCCAAGGCACCGCATTGGGTGATGGTCACCGATTGCGATCAGGACTTTGTCTACCTGCATGATCCGGATATCGACCATAGCCAGCATCGACAGGCGCTGGATTGTCAGCATTTGCCGGTGAGTCATGCTGATTTCAATCGCATGAGTTGCTTTGGCGCGGACAAACTGCGGGCGGCGGTGATTCTGTTTGCTGGATTGGGATGAGTACTGGTGGGCCAGGTTACCTTCTTCGTGGGAGCGCGGCTTGCCCGCGAAGGGAGTTACGCGGTTTTCAGATGGATCATATCGCCCAATCGCGGGCAAGCCACGCTCCCACAATGAGCGGCGGCGAGTTAAAGACGCGCTTCACTCTCACGCCACAAGCGCTGTTCAATCGCCCGGTTCACATCACAGGTTTCCTGCATCAGCATAAGCGCCGTACCGGCGAGGGCGACGAGGTCGTGTTCGTCGGCACCGGTGCATTTGAGGTTGGCCAGGGTGTCAAGGAATCGGGTCACGAGATTGACCCGCAGCACGGTGCAGGCGTGCAGGTCTTTGAGTGAAGCCTGGGTATCGAGCATCAGGACAGGGCTGTCGAGGCCGGGGTGGGAGAGGGGGGTATAGCGGTCTTGCAGGTTATTAACTGTCATCAACAAACCTCTACGTCTAAATGAATGCCGCCTGCATCGTCGTCAGGCGAATGGGTGGCGGCTACATATGGATTGACGACCGGGACGCAGAACCGGTAGATCCGAGGATCTTCCATACGCAGCCGCCATAGCACGATTGAGGATCAAAAGTGTTTAGCTGAGGCGTAAAGCTTTGCGTCGGATCGTCAAATCCGCTCGTTGCCGAGGCAACGAAGGCGCGCAGATTAGAGCCTTGGCAGGACGCAAAGGCGGTATTTATATCTACTCCCTTCTCTTTTTTCAGCCCGCGACTATTACCGGATATTCCAGGCTGCAGCGCTGCCCGCGTATAGAGTGCGTATCAGCCGGGGCCAGCGCGTAAAGATCCCGTAGAGTCGATTGCGCCGCGAACGCGGGAAGTGGATTACTGCCGGGGTTGTCTTCCACTACAGGGCTTTCCCCATGAATAACTCAACCCTCGGCATGCTGATCCTGACGTTTATCGCAGTGTTCGGTGCGATCAGCTTCTTCTGTGAGTTCTTCCGCGCCCGCCCGGATAAAACTGTAGGAGCTGCCGAAGGCTGCGAAAGCGGCGTGTCAGATAGTGTCGGTTCGCAGCCTTCGGCAGCGCCTACACAAAGATCGCATCAATCAGTAAGGTGATGAGCCGTCATGGCACACACCCACTCCTCATTGGTTGGCTCGATCACCACCTTGACCCGGCTGGCAGCGGTGGAAATCACCGCTGCATGAGCACGATTGGCGGCGTCATCCAGTTCGATACCGAGATAGCTCAACGCCGCACATAAGCGCCGCCGGATCTCGGCATTGTGCTCGCCGATGCCGGCGGTAAATACCAGCATGTCCAGGCCGCCAAGGGCAGCCACCAGGGCGCCGGCTTCATGCAGGAAGCGTCGCTGATACAACGCCAGGGCCATGGCGGCGCGGGGTTGCGCGGCTTCGCACTCAAGCAGGACCCGCGGATCGGCGGAAATTCCAGAGACGCCGAGCAGGCCGGACTCGTGATAGAGCATGTGGCTGACCTGCTCCAGGCTCAGCTTGCCGATTTCCATCAGGTAGATCACCGCGCCGGGGTCGAGGGCGCCGCTGCGGGTGCCCATCATCAGGCCGTCCAGGGCCGAGAAACCCATGGTGGTGACGGCACTGCGCAGTTCCTGCATGCCGCACAGGCTGGCGCCGCTGCCCAGGTGCGCGACCAGCGTGCGGCCCATGGCCTGGGCGCCGTAGTGCTCGGCCAACGCCAGGGATTGATACTGATAGGACAAACCGTGGAAGCCATAGCGGCGCAGGCCGTTTTCCCAGGCGCTCCAGGGCAGCGGCAGGATTTTCTCGACGTCGGGCAGGGTCTGGTGAAAGGCAGTGTCGAAGCACACCACCTGGGGCAGATCCGGACGGCTGAGCAACAGGGTTTCGATGGCATCCAGGGCAAAGGGTTGATGCAACGGAGCCAGGGGAATGTAGCTTTTCAGGTCGGCCAGTACCGCAGCATCGATCAACACCGGTTGGTGGTATTTGACCCCGCCATGCACCACGCGATGGGCAATGGCCCGGATAGCCCGGCCTTCAAGCTTGACCCGTAACCGCTGGCGAATGTGATCCATGGCAGCGTGGTAGGGCTTGCCGGGGTCCAGGGCCAGTTGGCAGGGTTCGCCGCCATCCTCACTGATGGTCGGATTCGCTCCGGTAATGCCTTCTACTTTGCCTGACCAGCGGGGCTCGCGTGGCAACTGACTGGGCCCGACATCGAACACCGCGAACTTGATGCTCGAAGAGCCAGCGTTGAAAACCACGATCACTTCACCATCGGGGTGTTTGTTCATGACCATGGGTCCTCAAATCCTTTGAATTGATACCGTAACCTTGACCTGTAGAAGGTCGCGTCCTGGCTTCGACGTAGCATTGTTGCGATGCGCACGTAGGCTACGTGCAATGCTCAATTCCATGGAATTTGCTAGCTATCAAGATATAAAAAAAGCCCCCGCCAATCGGCGAGGGCAATTTGCTATAGCTTAGGCTAACGCGGTGTATTTACCACTTGAAGCTCACCGAACTGATCAGCTCGCGTTCATCGCCATACCGGCAGATGGCGAATTCGCAGTAGGTGTAGCGCTTGTTGGTGACGTTGTTGGCGTTGAGGGCCACGCTCCAGTTCTTGTCGATTTCATAGCTGGCCATGGCATCGAACAAGGTATAGGACGGCAACGCATCCGGGATGCCGGAGGCACGGGTTTCACCCTGGAAGCGGGCGCCGCCGGCGAGGTGCAGTTTCGGTGCGCCGAACAGGGCGAAGTTGTAGTTCAGCCAGAGCTGCGCCTGGTTGTACGGGGTGTCTTCGCTGCGCTGGTTGACTTCGCTGGCGATCTCGCTCTTGGTGATGCGCGAGTCGGTATACGAGTAGGAAGCAATCGCCGCCAGTTGCGGGGTCAGGTCAGCCTTGGCTTCGAGCTCCAGGCCACGGGCACGTTTCTCGCCAACCTGCTGCGGGATATTGGTGGCCGGGTTGGTGGTCAGGGAGTTGGTCTGGGTCAGTTGATAGACTGCCGCGCTCAACATCAGGTTGCTACCGTCAGGCTGGTAGCGGATACCCATTTCGTACTGCTTGCCTTCGGTGGGCTTGTAGGTCTTGCCGGGCACGGTGATCTCGGCCACCGCCACCGGGTAGAACGACTCGCTGTAGCTGATGTAAGGCGCCAGGCCGTTGTCGGCCTTGTAGATGAGGCCGGCACGGTAGGTGGTGGCTTCGTTGTCCTGATTGGCGGTTGCGCCAGTGGCAAAGCCGCGCTGATCCTGGTTGGCCCAGTCATGGCGGCCGCCCAGCAGCAGGATCCAGTGATCGTCGAACTTGATCTGGTCCTGCAGGTAGATACCTTTTTGCAGGATATCGATCTGCGAACCACGGTCGGCGGCCTGGGCGTGGTTGGGGATGATCGGCGCGCCGTAAGCGTAGGTACGTGTGTCGAGGTTCGCCGAGTTGGCGCGGAAGTTATGCGAGTCGTAGGAAGTGTCATAGCCGTCGAAGCCCACCAGGAAGGTGTGCTCCATGCCGCCGAGGTTCCATTTCGATTCGATATTGGTGTCGCTGCTCCAGTTGCGCGAATGCTCTCGGCGGTCGCTGTACTGGCGACGAATGATACCGGTGTTGGCTGACGCGGTAACGGCGGCGGCGCCGGTCTGGAACTGCATGTAGTTCCATTTCACGTCGGACTCGTAATAGCGCAGCTTGTTGCTGATGCGGGTGTGTTCATCGAAGCGGTGTTCGAATTCGTAGCCCAGTGCCGACATCTGGCCGTTCATGTCGTCGTAGTTCGGCTCGCCGACAAAGTCGTGGCGGCCGATGGTGAACGGACCGTTACCGACGCCCTTGACCATCTGGTAGGGCAGCGGGGCGGCGAACTTGGTGTCGCTCTTCTGGAAGAACGACAGCAGGGTCAGGGACGTATCTTCGTCCGGGCGCCAGGTAATGGCCGGGGCGATATAGGTCTTGTCGTCGTTGATATGATCAACAGAGGTGTCGCTGTCGCGCTTGAGCATCGTCAGGCGATAGCTGAGGGTGTCGGTGAGGGCGCCGCCGAAGTCACCGGACAGCTGGCGACGGTCGTTCTGGCCGACTTCCAGGTTCAATTCGTGCAGCGGGGTATCGGTAGGGCGCTTGCTGACACCATTGACCATGCCGCCCGGCGACAACTGGCCGTAGAGCACGGAAGCGGCACCACGGACCACCTCGATACGCTCGAACCCGTAGGGTTCCTGCACGCCGTCATAAGAGTTGACCTGCAGGCGCATACCATCGCGCAGCAGGCCGCCGTTGGCCGACTCGACGTCGAAGCCGCGAATGCGGAAACGGTCGGAAGTACGGGCAAAGGTACTCGGCTGCGAGGTGAAGCCCGGCGTGTAGCTCAGGGCATCGGCGATAGTGTCGGACTTGCGGTCACGGATTTCATCACTGGTCACCACCGAGATCGACTGCGGAGTTTCGACGATGGGCGTACTGGTCTTGGTGCCGCTGGCGTTCTGCAGGGCAACATAACCATTGACGTGCTCGGTGGGTTGCTCGCTGGTCTTGGACTTGATATCGATCGGGTCCAACTGCACGGCATTGTTGCTGTCGGTGGCTTCGACCGCATGGGCCATGGCTGAAGCGGCACCGAGGGCCAGCGCCAAAGCGGTCATGCTGAATGCCTGATTGAAAGCACCGGGACGCTGACCGAGGAGCCTATAGGTTTTGTTGTCACACATTGAAGAAGTCCTGGGTGTGTTATTTATTGCCCGTGGGGTGGGCAGCTGCACTTCCTGATGGCATCTATCGAGCGGGGCAGGGAACTGAAGGTGGGGCCTGCTGTCGACGGGGCATACTTTATACTCAAATGCGAAGGATTAGCATTAGTATTTTTTGTATTTGTACAATTCTCGATACCAGCTTGCACATTTTTAGTGACAGAATCAGCCCGTTAAAACGCCCCGGCCCCGCAAGTGTTGCCGCGACCGACTCGGGCCCCAATGGATTATGGAAACTGCGTGAATGTTGAAAGCCTCCCGCCTGAGCCTGCGTTTTGCCGATCTGCAAGTCCTCGACGACGTCAGCCTGACCATCCCGGCCGGACGTTTTACCGCATTGATCGGCGCCAACGGCTGCGGCAAGACCACCCTGCTCAACGTACTGGCGCGGATGCAGAAGCCCGACGCTGGCGAAGTGGTGCTGGCCGACAAACCCCATGGTGATTATTCGCGGCGTGCCCTGGCCCGGCAACTGGCCCTGCTGCCGCAGCGGGCCACATCCCCGGCGGGCATGACCGTGCGCGAACTGGTGGTCCAGGGGCGTTTTCCGTGGCAGGGCTGGTGGCAGCAGTGGTCGGAACAGGATCAGCGCGCCATCGACCAGGCCATCGCCCTGACCGATATCCAGCATCTGCTCGACCGTTCTCTGGCAACCCTGTCGGGCGGACAGCTGCAACGCTGCTGGATTGCCATGACCCTGGCCCAGGACACTCCGGTGATCCTTCTCGACGAGCCCACCACCTTTCTCGATATCGCCCACCAGATCGCCTTGCTCGAACTGCTGGTGGAATTGCGTCAGCAGGGTCGCACCATTGTCGCCGTGCTCCACGACCTCAATCAGGCGGCGCGCTACGCCGACCATCTGGTGATGATGTGCAAGGGTAATCTGCTGGCCCAGGGTAGCCCGGCCCAGGTCTTCACCGAGGACAACCTCAAGCAGGTGTTCGACCTGGATGCTCATATCATCACCGATCCTTTTTCCGGCGATCTGCTTTGCGTGCCCAAGACCCGCCAGGCCCGGGCAGAGCTTCTTTCATGAGGCGTGATTCTGCGTTGATGATTCCCTTGGTGCTGCTGGCCATTGCTCTGGCCTCGGTGGTGCATCTGGCGGTAGGTGCAAAGGACATTCCCTGGCACACAGTGTGGCAGGCCCTGAGTGCCTATTTGCCGGGCGATCCTGACCAGAGTGTGATTCGCGGCGCCCGCCTGCCGCGGTTGTTGGTAGCAGTGCTGGTCGGGGCCAGCCTGGGCCTGGCAGGCACGGTCATGCAGGCGGTGGGCGACAATCCCCTGGCCGACCCCGGCATCCTCGGGATCAACAGCGGTGCGGCACTGTTTGTGGTGTTCGGCCTGTTGGTGCTGCCCGGCAATGACATGTCGATGATCCCGCTGTTCGCCTTTGCCGGGGCGCTGACGGCGGCGGCGGGGGTGTTGTTGCTGGCCGGACGCAGCCACAACCCGGTGCGCCTGACCTTGTCCGGAGCAATGATGGCGGCGCTGTTCAGCGCCGTGACGTCAATACTGCTGTTGCTCGATCAGCAGGGGCTGGACAGCCTGCGTCGCTGGTTGACCGGCTCTCTGGGCGTCACTGGCGGCAATATGCAGCAGTGGGTCTGGCCGTACCTGCTGGTGGGCATGCTGCTGTGCCTGGTCAACGTCAATGCCCTCAATGTCCATCGCCTGGGTGCTCAGGCAGCGGCGGGGATGGGCGTCAATCTGGTGAAAATGCGTATCTGCGGCCTGGCCTCAGTGGTGCTGCTGTCGGGCTGTGCCGTGGCCATGGCCGGGCCGATCGGCTTTGTCGGTCTGGTGGTGCCCCATGCTGCGCGGCTGCTGGTCGGCGATGATTATCGGCGGCTGCTGCTGACCGCGCCCTTGCTCGGCGCCTTGCTGCTGATCCTTGCCGATATCGCCGCGCGGGTGGTGGTCAGCCCCTATGAATTGAATACCGGCATCGTCACCGCCCTGATCGGCGGGCCGATCTTCGTGGTGCTGGTACTGCGGAGGATTCGATGAACGCCGTGGTCACTGCCAATACCCAAACCGCGAAGCGTCCCGCGGGATTTTCCCGCCCGGGCAGGCGCCTTGACCTTTTGACCGGCCTGTTGCTGCTGCTGGCGGTGCTGGCATTGGCCCTGTATGCCCTGACAGTGGGCAGCTATCGCCTGAGTGTCGGCCAGGCCTGGCAGGCGCTGTTTTTTTCCGCCCGCAGCAGCGATTCGCTTCTCAATGTGGTCTGGGAGCTGCGCCTGCCGCGCATTCTGCTGGCCATGAGCGCCGGGGCGGCCATGGCTCTGGCCGGTCTGCTCCTGCAATCGTTGACCCGCAATCCCTTGGCTGCCCCGGGGCTGGTGGGGGTCGAGTCCGGGGCCAGCGTAACCATGCTGCTGATCCTGGTGCTGTGGCCGGATCTGTTGCCGCTGTCGCTGTATCCCCTGGCCGCGCTGGCCGGTGGACTGACGGTGGCCTTGTTCGTCGTGGCGTTGTCCTGGCGTCGTGGTATCTCGCCGTTGCGCCTGATCCTGGTGGGCGTCGGTCTGACCGCCATGCTCAGCGCCGTGGCCGATCTGCTGATTACTTACGGCAATATCGACCGGGTGGAGTCGGCACTGATGTGGTTGGGCGGCAGCCTGCACCGCGCCGACTGGGCTCATGTGCAGAGCATGAGCGTGTGGCTGTTGCTGGCGGGTACGCCGCTGTTGTTCTGTCACCGTCCGCTGAATCTGTTGCAGCTTGGCGATGCCGTGGCCCTGAGTCGCGGCCTGAATGTGCCGGCGCTGGTCGGCGCCTTGCTGCTGTGCAGCGTGATGCTGACCGCTGCGGCCGTGGCCAATGTCGGCACCATGACCTTTGTCGGCCTGATCGCCCCGCACCTGGCCCGTCAGTTGTGCGGTGACCGTCACGGTGCGTTGATACCGTTTTCCGCCCTGGTCGGGGCCGTGCTGGTACTGCTCGGCGACACTCTGGGGCGCGGTCTGTTTGCGCCCTTGCAGCTGCCGGCCGGGTTGGTGGTGGCTATTATCGGTGCGCCTTATCTGATTTTTCTGCTCGCCCGTCAGCGCAATCGCTGACGGCATGTTCATTGTTCAAGGAGATCCTGTGTGGCAACCAGCGTGAAGAATTGTCTGTACAGCCTGTGTGCCCTGATGGGGCTGGTGATGTTGAGTGCCCAGGCACTGGCGGCTGAGACCCGCACATTCGAGAACCGCTTCGGCCGTGTCGAAGTGCCGGTGGCGCCGCATTGCATCGTCTCGCTGCATGATCTGAGCCTGACCACCCAGTTGCTGGAGCTGGGTGTCACGCCCTGTGGTTCGGTCGGGCGCAAGAAGCTGTTTTCCGATGTGCTGTTCCGCGGTGCCCAGCCACGCTTCGACGTCTCCGCCATTCAGTATGTCGGCTCGCAGCAATCCCCGGACCTGGAGGCCATTGCTGCGCTCAAGCCGGATCTGATCGTCGGCCTGTCCTATCATGCCGACCTCAAGGACAAGCTGAGCAAGATCGCTCCCGTGGTGCTCTTGCCAGTGAGGGAAGGGGATATCCAGGGTTATGCCAAAGAGCTGGCCGACCTGGTCGGCAAGCAGTCCCGTTACAACGAGATGCTCACCGAATACCAGGCTCTGGTCGGCGAATTCAAGAAACGGGTGAAAAACCCGGCACGGATCAGTGTCACCACCCTTGAGGTGTACCCGGACAGTTTTCAGTTGATCGGTCGGGGCGGGATGGATGATGTGATCAAGGACTTCGGCCTCGGTCGCGTCGCCGCCTACCGTGATGGCAAGGCCAATGTACCCTACAGCCTGGAGCGTATCGGCGACTTCAACAGTGATTTCATCATCGACACCTATGAAGAAATGCTCGACTCGGAAACCAGTACCGCCGACTTCCGTCGCGCGCCACAGTGGCAGAACTTGTTTGCCGTAAAGAACCGACAGTTTCTTTATCTCAATCGCAGCCGATACGCCGACACTATGCAGGGTCTTCTGGGCTCCGCTTACTTACTGTTTTCCCATGTGGCGGAGCGTGAATTCGTGCTCCAACAACCGTAATATCCGACGAATAAGCTTTTTACCCAATGCCATGGCGCGAGCAATAAACCCCCATGGTTATTGGGTCTAATGGCTTATCAATGGCCAGTTGAAAATCTGCAAATGTTAATGATTATCTATTGCGTGTAAGGAGATGTTGCACTACTGTAGCGGCCTCGAAGCAAACTGCTTACATAGGCGAGAACGACAAATGGATATTGAAATGACCCGTTCTACGGTTCAACTCACGGAACACCAGACCACTCTGCCTTACGTTCTCGAAGCCGCCGCCCATGGCGACTCCTGGCGGGAAAACCTGCCCTCGATCCACAAGACCATCGAACGCGAACTGCCCCGCGCCGGTGGCGTGCTGTTGCGCGGCTTCGCCTTCAACGGCTCTGACGATTTCGAAGCCTTCGCCGGCAGTTTCGGCCATGAGCTGCTGACCTACGACTACGCTTCCACGCCCCGCACCAAGCTCAACAATCGGGTCTACACCTCTACTGAATATCCGGCGCACCAGGTCATTCCGTTGCATAACGAGCAGTCCTACTCGCTGAACTGGCCGATGAAGATCTGGTTCCACTGCATCACTGCCAGCGAAGTGGGCGGTGAAACGCCGATCGCCGACAGTCGCCGGGTGTATGAGCAGATCGATCCGGCGATCCGCCAGAAATTCGCCGAGAAGCGCCTGATGTATGTGCGCAACTACGGCAACGGCCTGGACCTGACCTGGCAACAGGCGTTCAGTACCGAGGACGAGGCGCAGGTCGAGCGTTTCTGCCGGGACAGCGATATTCAGTTCGAGTGGACTGAAGACGGCGAGCTGCGCACCCGCCAGGTGTGCCAGGCCGTCGCCCGCCATCCGCAATCCGGCGAATGGGTCTGGTTCAATCAGGCGCATCTGTTCCATCTCTCCAATCTGGCCGAGAGCCTGCGCAATACCCTGATTTCCATCGTTGGCGAGGAGGGCGTGCCGCGCAACGTTTTCTATGGCGACGGTTCGCCCATCGAGCTGTCGGCGCTGAGCCATATCCGCGACGTACTGGAGCGTGAGCAGGTGATGTTTTCCTGGCAGGCAGGCGATGTGCTTATGCTCGACAACATGCTGGTGGCCCATGGTCGCTCGACCTTCCAGGGGACGCGCAAGATTGTCGTGGCCATGGCTGAGCCGGCATCGGCAGGCCTGCAATAGGTCCTTGTGGGAGCGAAATTGGCCTCGCGGCTAAAGCCGTCCCTACGGACGCTATCGCCAGCAAGCCGGCTCCCACCTATTGATCAAGCCCAATGGACAAGAAAAATAAGGAATCACAATGCTCGAAGGTCTGATGCATGGCTGCTGGCTGCGCGGAATTCGTCTGTCACTGGTCGATCAACAGCTGCATATCGATCCTGCTCCTTCAGGCGTCCTGACGGCCGAGCTGCAGCAACAGCTCGATGCCCACGGCCCTGCGGTCGTGCAGTGGCTGAACAGTCACCCCGATTATTTTGCCGCCCGACCACTGACCGATAACGAGCAGGCGCTGTGGTTCCTGCAGCGCATGGCGCCGCACAGCTGCGCCTATAACATCGGCTACGCAGTGCGACTCAAGCCGCAGTTGCTCGACGGTGATATCGCCCTGCGCCTGGACCAGGCCTGGCGCACGGTGCAACTGCGCTACCCGCAACTGTGCGCCGCCTTCGCTGAGCGTGACGGCCAGGCCGTGCAGTGGGACCGACGGGCCTGCCCCCAGCCGTTACTCTGCGAGGACTTCAATGACCCGGACGAAGCGGCGTTGCAACGCAAGGTCCGTGAGCTGGCCGACCGGCCGTTCGACCTTGAGGCCGGGGAGGTCAGCCGTGCCGTGCTGCTGACCCTGCCAGCGCCCGCCGCGCCGGTGCTGGTGGTGAGCATTCACCATATCGTCTCGGACCTTGAGACCTTTTATGTGGTGGCCAACGAGTTGGTCAGCCAGTTGCAGGGCAACACCCTCCAACCGGTCGATCCCCAGGCTTACCACCAGTGGTGCAGTGAGCTGCGCCTGCGCTCGGATGAAAACGAAGGTGAAAAACTCGACTGGTGGCGCGCTCAGCTCGGCGATGCGCCGCCACTTGAGCTGCCTTGTGATTATGCCTACGGCAGCAGCCAGGACTTCCAGGGCGGCGAACTGAGCTTGCGCTTGCCACTCAATGACGCCGAACGCCTGCGCGCCGTGGCCCGTAGCCTGGGCGTGACGCCCTATATCTATTGGTTCGCGCTGTTTCAGCAATTCCTTGGCGTGATCAGTGGCCAGGACGATTTCATCCTGGGCACCCCCAGTGGCTGGCGCCTCAAGCGCGCGCAGATGAGGCTGCCGGGCTATCTGGCCAACCCGCTGCCGATCCGCTGTCGGGTTCGTCCCGAACTGTCCACGGCGGACTGGGCACAGGCGGTCTCGGCGCATTTCAAGGAAGCCGTCCGGCACCGTAATTACCCGTTCTCACGCCTGGTCAAGCACCTCGATCTGCCCCGGCAAATGGGCCGGGCGCCGGTATTCCAGCATATGTTCACCCTCAACCGCGAGCGCACCGCGCCGTTCGAGGCGCATGTCGAGCGCCTGTTGTCCGAGCAGCGTGGCGCGGCCCACGAATTGAATCTGGTGGTGGTCGAGGAAGACCTGGGTTTCCTCTGCAAATGGCGCTACAGCGAGGCGTTGTATCGTCGTGAAACCGTACAGGGTTTCAGTGAGCAATTCATCGCGCTGGTGCAGGCGTCCCTGGAACAACCCGAGGTGCCGATCAACCGACTGGACTGGCTCAAGGACGCCGACCGCTCGCAATTACACGGCGAAAGCCTGGCGCCGGTGCATGCCGATGCCTGGCAAGCCTTTGTCGAGCAAGTGCGGCAGCGGCCCCAGGCCGTGGCGATCGAGGATGCCGAGGGCGAGCTTAACTACGCTCGGCTGGCCGCTGCGGTATTGCAGCGCGGTGAGTCCCTGCAACGGGCCGGAGTCAAACTCGGCGAGCGTGTTGCCCTATGCCTGCCGCGTAGCCGCGAACTGGTGATGCATATGCTCGCCAGCTGGCAGGTGGGCGCTACCTATATCGCCCTGGATCCGAAATGGCCGGACGCCCGGCAACAGGCGATCTGTGAAGATGCCCGGCCCCGGGTCTGGGTTGGCGCAGGAGAGCGGCCGCAGTGGCTGCCTGCCTCCGTGCACTGGCTCGAACTGCCAGCGCCGGGCAGCACGCCTGCGAGCAATGCCAGCCTGCGCCCGGCCTTACCCGGTGCACTGGCCGCTTATGTGGTCTACACCTCTGGCTCCACGGGGCAGCCCAAGGGCGTGGAAGTCAGCCAGGGCAACCTGATGCACTACGTCACGGGTGTGCTGCAGCGCCTGCAATTGTCGACGGATGCCAGCCTGAGCAGCCTGGCCAGTTGCGCCACCGATCTTGGCCACACCGCGTTGTTCGGCGCATTACTCAGCGGCCGGCGTCTGCGCCTGCTGGCCGAGGAGTTGGCGTTCGATGCCGAGGAACTGGCCGACAGCCTGCAACGCAGTCCAGTGGACATGCTCAAGATCGTGCCGTCGCACCTGGGCGCCTTGCTTATTGCCAGCGAACCGCAGCGTCTGCTGCCGCGCCAGTGCCTGGTGGTTGGCGGCGAGGCGTTGAGCCCGGAACTGGTGGCGCGGATCAGGGCACTGGCACCGCAACTGCGCGTCGTCAACCACTATGGTCCGAGTGAAACTACGGTGGGGGTGCTGACCCACGAAGTCGACTCGACTGGATCGATCGCCCTGGGCCAGCCGCTACCTAATGTCGAGATCAGCGTACGTTCGCCCCACGGCAATATCCTGCCAGTGGGTGTCAGCGGCGAACTCTGGGTCAAGGGGCCGACCGTGGCCCTGGGTTACCTGCAGGCGCCTCAGGCCGATCAGCAGCGCTTCGGCGAGCACGGCTACCGTACGGGCGACCGGGTGCGTGTGGATCGTCTGGGCCGGGTGCTGTTCCTCGGTCGCCTGGACGAGCAGGTGAAGATTCGCGGCTACCGCGTCGAACCGGGGGAGGTCGCCGGACAACTGCGCAGCCTCGATGGCGTGGCCGATGCCCGGGTATTGAATGTACCCCAAGGGGCGGCCAATAACCGCCTGGTCGCCTTTATCGTGGCAGATCCGGCGCAGCTCGAAACGATCCAGAGCGCCTTGGCCGCACGGCTGCCGGATTATATGCTGCCCGCACAATGGCTGTGCCTCGACACCTTGCCCTTGCTGGCCAACGGCAAGGTCGATAACAAGGCCTTGCGGCAACGCCTGGAGCAGGCGGCGCCGGTCTCTGCGCCGCAAGCCGCAGCGCAACCGGCCAGCGTCAGCGAACAGTGCCTGCTGGATATCGCCGCCGATATTCTCGGCAAGCCCGATCTGCGCCTGGATGACAACTTCTTTGCTGTCGGCGGCGACTCGATCCTCAGCCTGCAGATCATTGCCAAGGCCAAGCAGCAGGGCCTGAAGCTGACGCCCAAACAGATTTTCGAGTTCCCCAGCGTGCGTGGCTGGGCGACCAAGGCGGTGGACCTGGCGAAAAAAGGCCCGGCGGCGCCGCGCTATAGCCTGCCCAACGAACCCTTTGCCCTGACACCGATTCAAGCCTGGTATTTCGATCATCAGCAGGGCGCACCCCGGCATTGGAATCAGTCGTTGCTGCTGACTCTGACGCAACCGCTGGAGCCTGCGCGTTTCAACGAAGCCGCCCAGGCGCTGCTGAGTCGGCATGCCAGCCTGCGCCTGGTGTTCGAACCTCGTGGGACCGAGTCCGGTTCAAAGGTCTGGGTGCAACGCTATCAGAGCCTCGACGAACTGACCCGGCAAAGCCTGGTGCAGGTTGTCGATCAAGCGATGGATGATGCCCTGATCGAAGCCTGTCAGACCGGCCTGCAACTTGACCAGGCACCGCTGATCCGCTGGGTCTATTTCAGCCAGAGCCAGCATTTGCTGTGCACGGCCCATCACCTGATCGTCGATTCAGTGTCCTGGCAGATCCTCCTGCCGGAATTGGAAGCCCTGTATCAACAGGGACCGGCGACCGTCTTGCCGACGCCCAGTGCCAGCTTCCACCAGTGGAGCGAAGCCTTGCAGGCCCACCGCCCTCAGGTGCAGGCCCAACACGACTACTGGCGCGAACAGCTATCGGCCGAAGCGCCTGCGGCCCAAGGCGAAAACCTTTATGGCGACAGTCGCACCCTTGACAGCCAGCTCTCGGCCGCGCAGACCCAGGCCTTGCTCGGTGATTGCCATGATGCCTATGGCACCCAGGTGCAAGACCTGCTGATGGCCGCCCTGGCCGATGTCATGGGCAGTTGGCTTGGCCGCGAGCGCATCACCGTGGAGCTGGAAAGCCACGGCCGCAGCGCCTGGGAGCAGGCGCCGGATCTGTCCACCTCGATTGGCTGGCACACCAGCCGCTACCCGTTGCTGCTCAGCGCCCATGACGATCCCGGGCAGGCGGTCATCGCCGCCAAGGAAGCCTTGCGCCGGGTGCCGGAGCAGGGCATCGGCTACGGCCTGCTGCGTCATGAGCTGGGCGGTGCCAGCCTGTTGTCCTTCAACTACCTGGGCCGCGTCGATCAGTGGCTGGCCGCGTCGCAGCTGTGGCAACTGGCCCGGCCGTTGTGCCCCGGCATGCGCGCCGCCGATACCCGGCGCAGTCACTGGCTGGATATCAATGCACTGATCCTCGACGGGCAACTGCATATCGAATGGCGCTATGCACCGCAGGCTCATGAAACGGCCCTGGTCAGGGAGCTGGCGCGACAGTTTGTACAGCGCCTCGAAGCCCTGATCGGCCATTGCCAGGACCCCGAGGCCGGGCGGGCGACGGCGGCGGACTTTGCCGATTCGGGACTGTCCGACGATGAATTCATGGGGCTGCTGGAGCAGTTGTAGGCATTCAGAGGAACAGGCTCTGGTGGGACCGGCTTTAGTCGGGAAGGCAATTTCCCGGCTAAAGCCGGGCCCACACATATGAATCAATTCAAATGGTGATCGGCCATTTGAGAAAAGGAATTTCGGAGACCCGCACCATGAATGACAAGGTCAAAGCGCTGTCGCGCAATATCGACGCCATCTACCCGCTGGCGCCCATGCAGCAAGGGTTGCTGTTCCATAGCCTGATGCATCCGGGTGCCGGCATGTACCTGCTGCAGTACCGCCACATCATGGTTCTGCCGGATCTCAACCTGGACGCCTTTCGCCAGGCCTGGGCCGATGTGGTCCAGCGTCATGAGCTGCTGCGCACTTCGTTTGTCTGGAAGCAGCAGAAGCGGCCGATGCAGGTGGTGCACAAGCAGGTCGAGCTGCCGATCACCTACGAAGACTGGACGGACATATCCGCCGACCAGCAGCAGGCGCGCCTGGAGCAATTGCTCGGCGAAGAGCGCCGCGATGGCCTGGACTTCACCAAGGCGCCGCTGATGCGCGTGCGCTTGTTCAAGATCGGTCCGGACACCTATCAGTTCGTGCGCAGCTACCACCATATCCTCATGGATGCCTGGTGCTTCTCGATCATCATGATGGATTTCCTCAATGGCTATCGCGCCGCCCAACAGGGTCAGCGCCTGAACCTGCCGGCACCGCGGCCGTACAAGGATTTCATCCGCTGGCTGGAACAGCAGAAACCGGAGGACCACGAGGACTTCTGGCGTCAGCGCCTGGCCGGTTTCGATACGCCCAACGAGTTCGGCTTCGGCCATGCCGGGCGTATCAGCGGTGCGCTGGAGCCGGTGTGTGATTGTGTCGAGTACCTGGACGTCGAGCAGACCGGCGAGCTGCAACGGGTTGCCGCTGCCCATGGCATTACCCTCAACACTCTGGTGCAGGGCGCCTGGGCCTTGCTGCTTGGGCGCTACAGCGGTGATCGAGAAGTGTTGTTCGGCGTCACCGTGGCGGGGCGCCCGGTGCATCTGTCCGGCATGGAAAACGTGGTCGGGCTGTTCATCAACAGCCTGCCGCTGCGCTGGCAATGGCAGCCGCAACAGGGCCTGGGCCAATGGTTGACGGCGCTGCAGAACGAAAACCTGGCCCTGCGCGAGCACGAAAGTGTCTCCCTGGCGCAGATCCAGCGCTGGAGCGATGTGCAGGGTCAGGACCTGTTCCAGAGTCTTTTCGTGTTCGAAAACGCGCCGATCACCGCGGACCTGCGCCAGGGCGCACTGGACTACCTGATCAGCGACATGACCAACCGTACCCATACAAACTACCCGCTGACCGTGGTGATAGTGCCCGGCGAGCGCCTGCACTTGCAGCTGACCTACCAGACCGACTGGTTCGAGGACGGCGAAATCCGCAGCATGCTCGGCCATCTGCGCACGTTGCTGGTGAATATGGGCACCGCCCTGGCCTCGGCGCCGGACACCACCCTGCAACAGATCGACATGCTCGCACCCCAGGCGGTTGCCCAGCAGTTCGAGGACTGGGCCGCAGGCGGTCTGGCACCGCGGCAGCAACCCCTGCACAGCCTGTATATCGAGCGTTTCGAGGCGCAGGTAGAGAAAACCCCTGAACAGGTCGCCGTGCTGTTCGACGGTCGCAGCCTGACCTTCGACGAGCTTAATCGCGCCGCCAACCGCATGGCGCGCTGCCTGCGCGGCCAGGGGATCGAACGCGATGATCTGGTAGCGCTGTTGGATGAGCGCGGCTTCGATCTGTTGATCATGATTCTCGCCACACTCAAGGCCGGTGCCGGCTGGTTGCCCCTGGATCCGCGCAACCCGGCGCAGCGCCTCAGCCAGGTACTGGGCCAGAGCCGCACGCCACTGCTGGTGCATGGTCAGGCCATGACTGACCTGGCCGCAGAGGCCCTGGCTGGCATGACGCTCAAGGTGAAATCCCTGGTCTATGATCCGCGCCAGCTGGGGGACTACAACGACAGCAACCTGAATATCGCCATCGACCCGCGCAATCTGGCGTACTGCATCTTCACCTCCGGTTCCACCGGCACGCCCAAGGGCGCCATGGTCGCCCAGGCGGGCATGCTCAATAACATCCTGGGCAAGCTGCCGGGAGCTGAACAGGCCAATGGCCTGGGCCTGAGCGCTGCAGATGTGATCGCCCAGACCGCGCCGCAATGCTTCGATATTTCCGTGTGGCAGACCCTGGCCGGGCTGATCATCGGCGCCCGTACCGTGATCCTGGCCGACTGTGTGGTGCAGGATCCGCAAGCCCTCAATGACGCCATCGCTTTGCAGGGCATCAGTATTCTCGAAGCCGTGCCATCGTTGATGCAGGGCCTGCTGGACACTTCGCTGGAGCGTTCTGCGCTGCGCTGGGTGCTGGCCACTGGCGAAGCCTTGCCGCCAGCATTGGCGCGGCGCTGGTTCGAACGCTATCCGGCTATCCCGCTGATGAATGCCTACGGCCCGGCGGAATGCTCCGATGACGTGGCGTTCCACGCCTTGACCGGGTTATTGCCCCTTGCGCGCAGCAGCGTGCCCATTGGCAAGGCCACCCTGAACAACCGTCTCTATCTCCTGGACGCCGAGCTTGAGCCACTGCCGGTGGGTGCGGTAGGGGAGATCTATGTCGCCGGTGTCGGCGTGGGTCGCGGCTATATGGCTGACCCGGCGCGCACGGCGGCGGTGTTCCTGCCCAACCTGATCGCCAATGATGGCAGCCGCCTGTACCGCACTGGCGACCTGGCGCGCTTTCTGGCCAATGGTGAACTGGAGTACGTCGGCCGCACCGACCACCAGGTCAAGGTGCGCGGCCACCGTATCGAGCTGGACGAGATCGAAGCCTGCCTGACCCGTTGCAACGGTGTGCGCGAAGCCGTGGTCCTGGCCCGGGACGATGCGCAACGGGCCAAGGTACTGGTGGCTTATGTGGTGGCCGACGCCGGGGTCGGCATCGACAGCCTGCGCGAGTTCGTCCTGGCCCATCTGCCGCCTTATATGCTGCCCGGCGCCTTCGTACTGCTGGAGCGCATGCCGCTCAATGCCAACGGCAAGGTCGACCGCAAGAACCTGCCTGCACCGGATTTTGCCGAGCAAAGCCAGGCCCGGTATGTCGCGCCGATCAGCGAGCTGCAGCAGCAGTTGGCCCAGGCCTGGCAGCAATTGCTCGGTCTTGAGCGGGTCGGTATCGAAGACAACTTCTTCGAACTGGGTGGTCATTCGCTGCTGGCGACCCAGTTGCTCGGCCTGATCGGCAAGCTCACCGGCAAAGACCTGCCTCTGCGCAAGGTCTTCGAACTGCCGACTATCGCTGCCATGGCGCTGTGGCTGGAAAGCCCCGCGTCACAGACCGCCAGCAACGGCCCGCAGCTATTGCCGCGTCCGGCACAATTACCGCTGTCCTTCGCCCAGCAACGCATGTGGTTCCTGCAACAGCTGGATCCGCACAGCCCGGCGTACAACCTGTCTGGCGCAGTGCGCCTGAGCGGTAATCTGCAGGTCGCCGGACTGCAGGGTGCCCTGCAGGACCTGCTGGCCCGTCATGAAGTGCTGCGCACGGCGTTTGTCAGCGCCAGCGGCAGCCCGATGCCGGTGATTGCCCGTGACGCCAGCCTGAGCCTGTCGCTGCTGCAATTGGACAGCGAAGCCGCGTTGCACGAGTGCCTGCGCCGGGATGCCATGACCCCGTTCCAGCTGGACAGCGGACCCTTGCTGCGGGTCTCGCTGTATCGCCTGGCACCGCAAGAACACGTGCTGTCCCTGAGCTGTCATCACATCATTGCCGATGGCTGGTCCCTGCAACTGATCATCGATCAGTTGTGCCAGGGTTATCGCCTGCGGGTACAGGGGCATGCCCCTGCGACCCAGGCACCTGCAAACCCGGCAGTCACTGCCCTGCAATACGTCGACTACGCGGTCTGGCAGCAGCAGTGGCTGGGCGGCGGCGAGTGCCAGAAAGAACTGGCGTTCTGGCGTGAGCAACTGTCCGGTGAATTGCCAGTGCTGGAACTGGCGGCGGACTTTACCCGCCCGGGCCAGGCAAGCCAGGCTGGCGGCCGTATCGAGCGACGTCTGTCCGACAGCCTTACCACGCGCCTGCGCAGTTTCAGTGCCGGTCGCGGCTGGAGCAGCTTCGTGCCTTTGCTGGCGACATTCCAATACCTGTTGCGCAGCCGCAGCGGCAGCGATGACATCCTGGTCGGAGTGCCGGTCGCCAACCGGCACCACGCGGTGCTGCAGCCCCTGGTGGGTTGCTTCGTCAATACCCTGGTTTATCGCCAACGTATCAGTGGCTCACGCAGCCCGTTACAGTTGATGAATGACTTGAATAGTAAATCGCAACTCATTCAATCTCATCAGGATCTGCCTTTCGATTACCTGATCGATCAACTCGGTGTCAGCCGCCAGACTAGCTACAACCCAGTCTTCCAGGCGATGTTCAACTATTTCCCCGGCAATGCCCTGGAGCGCTTCGACCTTACCGATCTGATCGCAGAACCCCTGGCCAATCAGCCCGATAGCGCCCTCTGTGACCTGCACCTGGACGTACGTGACAGCGAACATGGCATCAGCCTGAGCCTGCAATACAGCAGCGATCTGTTCCGCGCCGCTACAGTGGAGGCGATGGTCGAACAGTACCTGGCCATGCTCGATGCAGTGCTTACGACACCGGAACAGGCCTTGGGCGAGTTGCCCTGGCAACCGCTGGAGCGCGTCGGCTCACGGCTGAGCGGCGCGGTTATCAAGGGTGGCGAAGACCTGCTGGATGCCTTCGAACGTCAGGTACGCCAGCAGCCCGAGGCCGTGGCCTTGAGCTTCGACCAGCAGCGGCTGAGTTATGGACAGTTGAGCAGGGCGGTCAATCATCTGGCCGCGCACCTGCATGCGCGGGGTATTGCTGCCGATGATCGCGTGGCCCTGTGCCTGCCACGCAATGCCTATCTGCCTTTGGCCATGCTGGCTATTCTCAAGTGCGGCGCGGCCTATGTGCCTCTGGCCGAAGATACTCCGGCCGAGCGTGGCCGCTATGTATTCGGGCATGCCCGACCGCGCCTGTGCCTGAGCGCCACGACCCTGCCGATCGAATGGAGCGACGGCGTCGAGTTGCTCGATATCACACAGTTGTTGCCAGACCTGACGGCAGTGGTTGCCGATGATTTCGCCGCGCCAGCGGTATTGCCGGGGCAACTGGCCTATATCCTCTACACCTCCGGCTCCACCGGCCAGCCCAAGGGTGTGGCGGTGAACCGCGATAATCTGAATAACCTGCTGCACGTGGTCGAGGCGGTATTGCCCCTGACCGCCCAGGATAGGGTTTTGGCCCTGACCACCGCGACCTTCGACATTGCCGTTGTCGAACTGCTGCTGCCCCTGGCTCATGGCGCGCGCATCGTCCTGGCCGACCGTGAGCAGGCCCGGGATCCGCAAGCCATCGACGCCCTGATCGAGGCCGAACAACCCACAGTGATGCAGGCGACACCGGCCACCTGGCGCATGCTGGTGGCCCATACCCGTCGCTCCTGGCGCGGCATGCGGGTGATCTCCGGCGGTGAAGCCTTGCCCGTGGCCCTGGCTGTCGGCATGGAAGTCCGGGGAGCGACAGTGATCAATGGCTACGGGCCTACCGAGGCCACGGTCTACAGCACCTTCGAACCCCGCGATCCGGCGACCGGCAGCGCTGTGGAAGTGCCCATCGGCAGCCCGGTGGTCAACAGCCGCGCCTATGTTCTCGACGCCGACCTGCAACCGGTGGCCCCTGGCGTACCGGGTGAGCTGTATCTGGCCGGCCCCCTTATCGCCCGTGGTTATTTCGCCGCGCCAGCCCTCAGTGCTGCCAGCTTCCTGCCCGACCCATTTGTCGCCGGCGCACGCATGTATCGCACCGGTGACCGCGTGCGGCGCAATGCCCAGGGCAGCCTGGACTATCTCGGGCGTCTGGATTTCCAGGTCAAGCTGCGCGGTTTCCGTATCGAACTGGGCGAGATCGAAGCCCGCCTGGCTGGCGTACCCGGTATCCGCGAGGCCGCAGTCCTGCTGCTGGGCGAGGGCGAGAGTGCGCAACTGGTCGCTTATTACTCCGGCGAAGCGTTCAGCGCCGAGGACCTGCGTCAGCACCTGGCGCCGCATCTGCCGGAATACATGCTGCCTGCGCAGTACTTGCATCTGGAAACGCTGCCGCTGAGCAGCAGCGGCAAGGTAGAGCGCAAGGCATTGCCGAAACCACTTCGCCAAGCCGTCGCACACAGCGTGCCATTGAGCACTGCCCAGGCGTGGCTGGCCGGGTTGTGGCAAGAGCTGTTGGGCTGTGACGCCATCGGCCCGGACGATAACTTCTTTGCCCTCGGTGGCCATTCCTTGCTGGCGGCGCGCCTGGTGGCAAGGATTGCCGAGCGCTACCAGCGGCGCCTGCCGTTGCGTGCGGTATTCGAGTTGCCGACCCTGCAAGCCCTGGCTGAACGCCTGGAGCATAGCGATACCGAACTGGAGCCGATCCTGCACGCCTTCTGCGGCAGCTCGGCGCCGCTGCATTTCACTCAGCAGCGTCTGTGGTTCCTCGACCGCTTGCAGGGCCAGACCCAGGCCTATCATCTGTCCCTGGCCCTGCATCTGCACGGGCAACTGCAGCCGCAGTTGCTGCAACAGGCGTTGCAGCAACTGGCACAGCGTCAACACAGCCTGCGCAGCGTCTTCAGTGAAACCGCCGAAGGGCCGCAGCAGCAGGTCGTGGAGGGCAGTGACCCGCAACTGCAGCTCGATGTCCTGGGCGATACCGCCAGCCCGGCCTTTGCCCAGACCCTGCGTGACGAGGCCAATGCGCCCTTCGAACTGGTCGGCGGCAGCCTGTGGCGGGTGCGTCTGTATCAGGGCCCGGTGAGCTCGGTGCTGCAAGTGACCCTGCACCACATCATCGGTGATGCCCGCTCCCTGGAAATCCTCTTTGAGGAGCTGCAACGCCTCTATCAGGCCCTGGCCCAGTCTGGCGACGCGGGATTGCCTGCGCTGCCCCTGCAATTCCGTGATGTGGCGGCCAGTTGGCAAAGCCCGGCGGGGCAGGAGCGGGTCGAGGCGCAACTGGCTTACTGGCGCAGCCAGCTGGCCGGTGAGCCACCGGTCCTGGACCTGCCCACCGACATGCCTCGGCCGACGCAACAGGGCTACGTCGGCCAACGTCTGCGCTTCAGCCTGCCCATTGAGCTGGTGGAGCGCCTGCGCAGTGTGGCCCAGAGCCAGGGCCTGACCGCATTCGCGCCGCTGCTGGCCGCGTGGAAAGTCCTGCTGGCCCGGCATTCCGGCCAGCGCGATCTGTGGGTCGGCCTGCCGGTCGCGCAACGCCATCAGGCCCATACCGACCAGATCATCGGCTACTTTGCCAGTACCCAGGTGCTGCGCAGCCAGATTGATCCGCTGCAATCGGTAGAGGGCTTCTGGCAGCAACTCCAGGCCACTCACCTGGCCGCCCAGCAGCACGGTGATGTGCCGTTCGAGCGGCTGGTCGAAGCTCTGCAGGTGCGCCGTGACCTGAGCCATACGCCGCTGTTCCAGGCGCTGTTCAACCTGATTCAGCGTGATACCGGGGCGAGCAACAGCGCGGAGTTTGCCGGTCTGGCGATGCAGCGTCTGGATATCGACAGCAACACCGCCCTGGTGGATATCGGCCTGCATATCGAGCAGCACGGCAGTGACTGGCAGTGCGTAATCGAATACAACACCGACCTGTTCCTGCCCCGTACCGCCCAGCGTTATGCCGATGAATACCGCAATCTGCTCGAAGGCATGTTGCAGGCGCCCACGGCGCGACTCTGGGACATCGACCTGGCCAATGCCGACCATGCTTTGGCGGAACGCCCCTGGCATCACCCGGTCGAGGTTGCTGGCAGCGAGCAGGACCTGATTGCCCGGTTCGAGCGGCAGGTCCAATTGACTCCGGACGCCGTCGCGGTGGACAGCCAGCAACAGGCCCTGAGCTATGCCCGGCTCAACGCCCGCAGCAACCGCCTGGCCCATCTGCTCCGGGCACGGGGCGTGCAGCCGGACGATCTGGTCGCGGTGTGCCTGAACCGCAATGAATGGCTGTTGCCGACCTTGCTGGCCGTGCTCAAGGCCGGTGCCGCCTACTTGCCGCTGGATCCGCAGCATCCGCCTGAGCGCCTGCGTCTGATCCTTGATCACGCACAGCCCGGCCTGCTGATTACCGAAACTACTGTGGGAGCCAGCGGTGAAGCGATCCGACTTACCCGCGAAGAGTCTGGTACATACGACAGCTCCCTTAAGCTAGATAGATCGCTTTCGCGGGCGAGCCTCGCTCCCACAGGCGTGGTGTGTGTTGATGAATTGTTGCTGGACGATTACAGCGACAGCAATCCGACGCTGACCATCCACCCCGAGCAACGCGCCTATGTGATCTACACCTCCGGCTCCACCGGCACCCCCAAAGGCGTGCAGGTTACCCGGGGTAATCTGGCCAATCTGTTGCTGGGCCTTGGCCGCCAGTTGCCGCTGGGTGCCGCCGATACCTGGCTGGCCAGCACCACCTACGCCTTCGATATGTGCAAGCCGGAGCTGTTCCTGCCTCTGGTCAATGGCGCCTCGCTGCTGCTCGCCCGGCGTGAGCAGGTGGTAGACGGCCATCAGTTGTTCGAACTGTTGCGTCGGGCCACGGTCTTCCAGGCCACTCCAGCGGGCTGGCAGTTACTGCTGGAGACCGGTCAGGCGCAATGGCCGCCATTGCTTGGTCTGATCGGCGGCGAAGCGGTACCGGCGGAACTGGTCAATGCCCTGGTTCGCGAAGGGGTACAGCTGATCAACGCCTATGGCCCGACCGAGACCACCGTATGGTCCACCACCGAGAAGCTGCACGCCATGGCGGGCGGCATTGCCGATATCGGTTCGCCGCTGCTCAATACCCAGTGCTATGTGCTCGACGATTGCCTGCGGCCTGTACCCCTGGGCAGTACCGGTGAGCTGTATATCGGCGGCGCCGGGGTGACCCGTGGCTATCAGCAGGCCCCTGCACTGACGGCAGCCGCCTACCTGCCGGATCCTTATGCCAGCGAGCCGGGCGGGCGCATGTACCGCACCGGTGACGTGGTCAAGCGCCATACTGATGGCCGCCTGGCCTATATCGGCCGCGCCGACTTCCAGATCAAGGTGCGGGGTTTCCGTATCGAGCCAGGGGAAGTCGAATCCCTGCTGCGCCGCTACCCTGGCGTGGAAGACGCGGTGGTCATGGTCGATGCCCGGCAGCAACAGCTCAGCGCCTGGTTGCAGGTCGGCAATGCCCAGGTCGATAGCGCTGCACTGCGCAGTCATCTGGAAAGCCGCCTGCCGGGCTACATGGTGCCCACGGTCTTTATCAGCGTGGCGCGCTTCACCCTCAATGCCAATGGCAAGGTAGATCGTCAAGCCCTGCCACAGCCCGCCGCAGCCGCACAGCATAACCGCGTGGCACCGCGTACCACCCTGGAAACCGAACTGGCGGGAATCTGGCAGGAGCTGCTGGCGCTGCCAGAGGTCGGTGTGCTCGACAGTTTCTTCGAACTGGGTGGCCATTCGCTGTTGGCCATGCGCCTGATGACCCGCATCGAAAGCCGTTATGGCGTGAAAATCGAACTGCGCAGCCTGTTCCATAACCCGACCATCGCCGGGCTCGTCGAACAGATCGAGCGCCCGCAAGGCCCGTCCGCCGATCAGGCACTGGACGCCATGCAACGCCTGCTATCAGAAATGGAAGATTGAACATGGACGCAAGCAACCAACAGGCCTTCCTCGACATCGCCCAGCGCCTGGCAAGCCTGCCTGCGGACAAGAAGGCGCTGTTCCGTCAGCGCCTGGCCGAGAAGGGTATCGATAGCTGGCGTTTGCCGATTGTTGCCAGCCCCATCCGGGCGTCAGGCGCGGCGCTGTCCGCAGCCCAGCAGCGCTTCCTCAGTGCCGAGGCCGGCAGTGGCCGGGCGCTGTATAACCTGGGGTCGCTGCTGCGTTTCGAAGGGCGTCTGGACCTGGTGCGCCTGCAATCGGCCTTGCAGCAACTGGTCGATCGCCATGACGTGCTGCGCACTCATTATCCCGTCGATGAGCAGGGCCAGGTGCATGCCCTGTGCACGCCCTGGACGCTGCCGTTGCCCAGGGTCCAGGCCCTGCCGGTGCCCTTGGCGCAGCAACAGCAATGGTGCGCTGAGGAATATGCCCGGCAGCTCGAGACCGCGTTCGATCTGGCCGAAGAGAAACCGTTGCGCCTGAGCGTGTTCAGCGACCCTGAGCAGCAATGGACCTGGGTATTTTTTACCATCCATCACGTCGCCTATGACGCCTGGTCGGCCCAGCAACTGACCCGGGAACTCGCCGAAAGCTATCGCGCCCTGGCCATCGGCGCAGTTGCTGAACAGCCGCCTTTGAGCATCCAGTACCGTGATTATGCTGCCTGGGAGCGCGAGTGGCTGGACAGCGAACAGTGCCAGCAACAGATTGCACATTGGCAGGCAGTGCTGGCCGATGCCCCCGGTCCGCTGAATTTGCCTCTGGATCGGCCCCGGCCCAACGCCGCACAGCGCAGCCACAGCGGTGCAGTGCTGGCCCGTGAACTGCCGGTGGACGCTTCGGCCCTGATCGACGAAGCGATCCGCCGCCAAGGCGTGACCCTGTATCTCTATGGCCTGACAGCCTTCAGCTGGTTGCTGTCGCGCTACAGCGGCGAAACCGACCTGTGCCTGGGCACTTCCGTGGCCCAGCGCGACCGCCCGGAACTGGCGGCGCTGATCGGCCCGCTGCTCAACACCCTGGTGATTCGCCAGCGCCTGCATGACAACCCGGACTTCGCCACCGCCTTGCTGCGCAGCCGAGATACCGTGGCCGCGGCCGTCGATAACCAGACCCTGCCATTTGAGCGCATCCTGCAAAGCCTGGAGCGGCCGCGCAGCGAGCCGCTGTTCCAGGCCATGTTTGTCCAGGTGGACCTGGCTGACAGCCGACGCCTGGAATTGCCCGGTGTGGCCGTGGACGTGCTCGACCCGCCACAGCGCCACGCCCGTTTCGATCTGACCCTGCGCATGCTGCGTACGCCAAACCGCCAGTTGCGCTGCGAGCTGGAATACAGCGATGAGCTGTTCGACGCGGCTACCGCAGAGCAACTGTTGGACGACTTGGCTGGCCTGCTGCAGCGCGTCGCGGCAGATCCGCAACAGCGCCTGCAAAGCATCGCTCTGGATTCACCGCGCAGCGAATGGAGCGGCCCGTCACTGGATCAGCCGCTGCTGTGCCTGGACCAGCGCGTGCTCGATGCTGCACGCAGCGACCCGCAAGCACTGGCCTTGCACAACGCCGAGACGGCTATCAGCCGTGGTCAGTTGGCCCATGCCGTGCAGGTCCTGGCGACTCGGCTGAACGGGCAGGGTGTCGAGCGCGGCCAGGTAGTGGGCTTGTGCATGAGCCGCAGCGCCGAGCAGATCTGCGCCATGCTGGCTTGCTGGCAACTGGGCGCGGTCTGCCTGTTCCTCGACCCCGCCCAGCCCGCCGAGCGTCTGGCTCAGTTGCTCGAGGACAGCGGCGGCCGTCTGCTGGTGGCCGGGTTCGCCACCTTGCCCGACTGCCAACTACCGCGACTGACCCCGGATTTCGATGAACTGCTGGCCCAGGCCAACCTGACGCCGCTGCCGGGCAACAGCCGCCTCGGGGATACCGCCTACCTGATCTATACGTCCGGCTCCAGCGGCCAGCCCAAGGGCGTACGCATCAGCCACGCCAACCTGGCCCATTACGCTGCCGCTGTCAGCCAGCGCCTGCAAGCCCCGGCGGGCAGTCGCTGGGCGACCCTGGCCACCGTTGCCGCGGACCTTGGTCTGACCTGCGTATTCGCGGCGTTGCACAGTGGCGATCCGCTGATTCTGCCCGATGCTGCGCTGGCTTTCGATCCACCGGCCTGGGCGGACTTCCTCCAGCAACAGCCGGTAGATTGCCTGAAAATCGCTCCGTCGCATTTGCGCGGGCTCTTGGCCTTGGCCGATGCCGCTCGGGTGCTGCCGCGTCAATTGCTGATCATGGGCGGCGAAGGCTTGGACAGCGCCTTGCTCGACCGAGTACGCGAACTGGCGCCACAGCTGCGCATCTTCAACCATTACGGGCCCTCGGAAACCACCGTGGGTGTTATCTGTGGGCAGATCAACAAGGCTGCTGACGTTGCCGGCGCACAGGCTGGTGGTTATCTGCCGCTTGGCCAACCCCTGGCCGACTGCCGCCTGCGCATCGTCGACAGTGCTGGCAACAGCGTCCCCCGTGGCGTGGTCGGAGAATTGCTGATCGGCGGGCCGCAAGTGGCCCTGGGTTATCTGAATCAGCCCCATGCAGACGCCTTCATGGTTGACGGGCAGGGGCAGCGTTTCTATCGCAGTGGCGACCGCGTACGCCTGGATCGGCATGAGCGTCTGACTTTCCTCGGGCGGGGCGATGATCAGGTGAAAATTCGCGGCTTCCGCGTCGAGCCGGGCGAAGTCACGGCCTGGCTCGCCGCACAACCCGGGGTCGAACAGGCCGCAGTGATCGCCCTTGAGCTGGGCGGGCGCATGCAGTTGCTGGCCTATTTCAGCCCGCGCCTGGCCGATGTTCATCTCGATCAACTCAAGGCTGTGGCCCGGCAACACCTGCCGGACGCCCTGCAACCCAGCCACTGGCTGCCGCTGGACAGCCTGCCGCTGACCGCCAATGGCAAACTCGACCGCCGAGCCTTGCCGCTGCCGTCCAGCGTTGCACAGGCGGATCCACGTCGCCAGGCACCGCAGGGGCCCACCGAGCAGTGCCTGGCCCGGCTCTGGCAGCAGTTGCTGGAGTGCCCTGAGGTCAGTCGTGACGATGATTTCTTTGCCCTGGGTGGTGACTCGATTCTCAGCCTGCAGCTGATTGGCCTGGCCACGCGCCAGGGCCTCAAGCTCAAGCCGCGCATGGTCCTGGAACATTCGACCCTGGCCACCATGGCCTTGCAGGCCGACTGCGCCGCTCAACCGGCGCTGGCCGCAGTGCTGGGCGCATTCCGCGAACTGCTGGAACAGCCGCAGCTGGATGCCGACAGCGATTTCTTTGCTGCCGGGGGCGATTCGATCCTCAGCCTGCAACTGATTGCCCGTCTGCGCCAGGACGGCCTGCGCCTGTTGCCCAAACAGTTGCTGGAACAGCCCACGGCCCGTGGCCTGAGCGGGCTGATCAAGGTCCTCGACAAGCCCAGGGCAGCCTCTGCGTCGCTGCCAGCGGGCGATACGCGCCAACGCCTGTCCCATGCCCAGCAGCGCCTGTGGTTCATGCAGCAGCTCGACCCGGCCTCGACCGCCTATAACGTTACCCAGTTGCTGAGTCTGCGCGGCGAACTGGAAGTGGCAGTGCTCAAGCGTGCCAGCGAGCTGTTGCTGGAGCGCCATGAAGCCTTGCGTTGCCGCTTTCATGAAGACGCAGGGCAAGTCTGGCAACGGCTGGACGATACCCCTGCAAGCATTTTCCACCGTCATGATCTGCGCGGCCTGCCAGCCGAAAAAGTGCAGGCCCAGCTCAGCCAGTGTGCCGCCCGTGTGTTTGACCTGGCCCGGGGGCCGCTGCTGACGCTGGACCTGTTCCAGCTGGGCGAGCAGGACTGGCGCCTGCTGTTCAACGTGCACCATATCGCCGTGGATGGCTGGTCCATGAGCCTGCTGGTGCAGGACCTGACTGCGCTCTATCAGGCCTTGCAGCGCGGCGGCTCGGCCGCTGCTGTGGCGCCTGCGTGCAATGGCCTGCTGGCCGTCATCGAGAGCCAGCGTCGGGCGCTGGAAGGCGAACGCAGCCAGCAATTGCTCGATTACTGGCAACAACGTCTGGCGGGCCTGAATCACGACGCCCTGGAACTGCCCATTGACTGGCTGCGCCCAGCGCAGCAGATGCACAGCGGCGCGCGCCGGGAATATCTGCTGCCCGTCGCCTTGAGCGCTGCGGTCGAGGCTCGTGCCCGGCAGTGGGGCGTGACGCCCTTCGTGCTGTATTTTGCCGCTCAGCAGATTCTGCTTTGGCGCCATAGCGGCCGTCGCGATTTCGCTATTGGCCTGCCGGTGGCCGGCCGCGAAGAGGCTGACAGCCAGGCGTTGGTGGGGCTGTTCGTCAATACCCTGGCCCATCGGGTCACCCTCGACGGGCTGCGTAGCCTGGACAGTTTCATCGCTGCCTTGAACCAGCAACTGGCCGAGGACATGGCCCATCAGCATTTGCCCTTTGAACAGCTGCTGGAGGTCTTGAGCGTACCGCGCAGCCTTGACCGTACGCCGTTGTTCCAGACCCTGTTCAACTACCAAGTGGACGCTGGCAATACCCGGCGTATCGAGTTGCCGGGGGTGGCGGTCGAAGCCCTGGCCTTGCCCGAGGCGTCCATCAGCGCCAAGTTCGACCTGAGCTTCAACCTGTTTACCCAGGGCCGTGGCGAGCAGGCCAACACCCGGCTGATCGTCGAATACGCCAACGCGCTGTTCCGTGCCGAGACCAGCGAGCGCCTGGTGCAGGACTATCTGGCCCTGCTGGCCGCCCTGGCCGAAGCGCCGGGGGCAACGCTACTGGATCAATTGCGCCTGCCTTCGGTGGCGCAATTGAACAGCGCCGGCCCGCTGCGGGAAATCACGGCAGCGGCGGATTTCGTCAGCCGTTTCGAGCAGCAGGCGCTCCGCAGCGGCGCGCAGCCTGCGCTGATCTGCGGTTCACGCAGCCTGAGTTATGCCGAGCTGGATAGCCGCGCCAACCAACTGGCCCACTGGCTACTGGCCCGGGGCGTACCGCCGCAGGCCACGGTCGCCTTCTGTCTGCCCCGGGACGAGCGCCTGCTGATCTGCCTGCTGGGCATCCAGAAAGCCGGCGCCCAGTACCTGCCCCTTGACCCTGGCCAGCCCGAGGCGCGTCAGCGCAGCATCGTGCAACAGGCCAGTCCTTGGCTGTACCTGTGCGATCAGTTGCCGGAGAACCCGGCAGGGTTGCGCTGCGAGCGCTGGCAGGACCTGGACCTTGCCAGCCAGCCCGGCCAAGCGCCTGAGATTTTCAGCCACCCGCAGCAACTGGCCTATACCCTGTACACATCCGGTTCCACCGGTCAGCCCAAGGGCGTGCAGATCAGCCGCCACAGTTTTGCCAATTTCCTCCTGGCCATGGAACAGGCCCTGCCGCTGGAAAACATCCAGCGTTACCTGGCGTTGACCACCATTACTTTCGATATCGCCGGTCTGGAGCTGTGCCTGCCCCTGGTCCGTGGCGGCACGGTGGTCATGGCTGATGAGCAGCAGCGTCTGGACCCTCTGGCCCTGGGTGAGCTGATCCGCAGCCACGCGGTGGATCTGATCCAGGCCACTCCGGCCACCTGGAGCCTGCTGCTGGACGGCGATCGCGATGCTCTCGGGGGGCGTCTGGCCCTGGCCGGCGGTGAGGCGCTATCCCGGGATATGGCCGAGCAACTGCGCGGCCTGGCCCGGCAGTTGATCAATGTCTACGGTCCCACCGAAACCACGGTCTGGTCGACCCAGACCGCAGTCAGCCACGGTGAACAGGCGGTCATCCCCCTGGGTCGGCCGTTGCTTAATACCCGCTGCCATGTGCTCGACGAACACCTGAATGAAGTACCACCCGGCGTGACCGGTGAGCTGTATATCGCAGGGAGCGGTCTGGCCCGAGGGTATGCCGGGCAACCGGGGCTGACCGCCGAGCGTTTCATTGCCGACCCGTTCGGCCAAGATGGCGGGCGTCTGTATCGCACCGGTGATCTGGTGCGCTGGCAGGCTGATGGTCAGTTGTATTACCTGGGCCGTAGCGACAATCAGATCAAGTTGCGCGGTTTCCGCATCGAACTGGGCGAGATCGAAGCCGCCATGCTGGCGCATCCAGCCGTGCAACAGGCGGTGGTGGCGGTGCAGGGCGAGCAACTGGCGGCGTTCTGGGTCGGCGCGACTCTGGGCGCAGACGAATTGCGCGAGCATCTGCAACAGCGCCTGCCGGTGTATATGCTGCCCGGGCGGTACGCGGCCCTGGAACAGCTGCCGTTGAACACCAATGGCAAGGTCGACCGCAATCAGCTGCCAACGCTGCAAAGCCTGATCGGCGAAGCCGTAGACACCCGCGCCTGGAGCGCCGCCGAACAGCAACTGGGGCAGATCTGGGCCCAGGTGCTCAAGCGCGAGCAGATTCCTCGGGACGGCGAATTCTTCCAGTTGGGCGGTCAGTCCCTGTTGGCGGCCCAGGTCCGCTCGCGTTTGCGCGAGCAGGGCGTGGATATGCCCCTGCGCTGGCTGTTCGAGACGCCGCTGCTGCATGAGCTGGCGGCGCGCATCAGTGCTCTTGGCACTGGGTCCGGCGTCAGCATTGCCCTGGTCGACCGGGAACAGGATCAGCCCCTGTCGTCGGCGCAGCAGCGCGTCTGGCTGATGCAGCAGGTCAATCCCCAGGACAGCAGCTTCAATATGAGCACGGCGGTGCGTCTGCATGGCGCGCTCAATCAGCTCGCCCTGGAAGGGGCGTTGCGCATGCTGGTCCAGCGCCACGCCATCCTGCGCACCACTTATCACGAAGTGGCCGGGGAATGTCGCCAGCGCATTCAGCAGACCTTGCCGGTGCCCCTGACCTTGTTGAGTCTCAACGAAACCGACTGTGCGGCTCGCCTCACTGAAAACGCCCGGCAGTTGTTCGATCTGCGCCGTGACGCGCCGATTCGCGCCTGGCTGATCCAGGTCGGCCCGCAAGAGCAGGTGCTGCAACTGGTCCTGCACCATATCGCCTCGGACGGCTGGTCCGGCGCGATCCTGTTGGATGAACTGATTCAGGCGTATGAAGCCCATGAGCGGGGGCAACCGCCGCAGCTCAAGGCATTGCCGATCCAGTATGTCGATTACGCCGCCTGGCAGGTCTCGCCGGAACGACGCCAGCAGCAACGCGCTGGCGTGGCCTTCTGGCAGCACACCCTGGCCGGAATTCCCGCACAGGTGCCGCTGCCGTTCGACTTCCCCCGGCCTGAACGCGATGACAGCAGCGGCGCGGCGGTGGACTTGCGCCTCGATGGCGCGACGGTGCAACGATTGCAGGCGTTGCAGGAGCAGACCGGCGTGTCGCTGTTCATGCTGCTGCTCACCGTCTACAGCCTGGTCCTGCATCAGCAGACCCAGGGACGCGACCTGGTGATCGGCACTGACGTGGCCAACCGCGAGCATTCGGCCACTGAGGGCTTGATCGGCTTCTTCGTCAATCTGCTGGCCCTGCGCGTACGACCACAACCGGAGACGAGCTTCCGTGAGCAGCTGTTGCGGGTCCGTGAACTGTGCCTGCAAGCCTTCGCCCATCAGGGCACGCCGTTCGAGCAAGTGGTCGAGGCGCTGAATCTGCCTCGCCAGGGCAATGTGCATCCGCTGCTGCAGACCCTGTTCGTGTTTGACAACACCCCGCGTCGGCAACAACGCCTGGGCAACCTGCGGGTCAGCCCGGTGGACAGCAGCCAGCAGCATTCCAAGTTCGACATGGCGTTGTTCGCCAGCCCTGAGGCTGATCCGGCCGACGGCGGCCTGAACCTGCGCTGGGTCTACCGCACCAGCCTGTTCCGTGCCGCGACGGTGGAACGCCTGCGCGATGCCTTTACCGGGTTGTTGGCCCAGGTCCTCGACCAGCCCGATACGCCCACTGAAACCCTTTACGCCAATGGAGCGGCAGCCATGACCACGCAAACCCCTGCATCACGCAAGATGAGCAAACTCGGCAAGCTGCGCAGCGGCACGGCCAGCGTGGCGCAACCTATCGAAAGCCGCCCGTTGCGCGAAGGCTCGGCCTTCCCGTTGCTGGTGCAGGTGCGTGAGCGCGAACTGGCGCCGTCAGTCTGGGCCGAGGCCAATCGCGGCCAGGTCGAAGCGTGGCTGCGCGCCCACGGCGGTATCCTGTTCCGAGGCTTCGATCTACCGACCCCGGCCGCCTTTGAAAGCTTCTGCCAGGCCCTGTGCCCGGAGCTGTACGGCCAGTACGGCGACCTGCCGAAGAAAGAAGGTGGCGAGAAGATCTACAAGTCGACGCCGTACCCCAAGGACCGCATGATCCTGTTCCACAACGAAAGCGCCCACCAGCATCGCTGGCCACGTCGGCAGTGGTTCTATTGCGAAGTTCCCGCGCCGGTCGGCGGCGCAACGCCTATCGTCGACAGCCGCGAGGTGTATAAGGCCTTGCCGGCCTGGTTGCAGGCCAGGCTGCGCGCGCGGCAATTGATGTATGTGCGTAATTTCACCAAGGATATCGACGTCAGCTGGCAGCATTTCTTCCGCACCGACGATCCCCGGGAAGTGGAGCGCGTGTGCCGGGAAAGCCATATCGAGTTTGAATGGCGCGGCCCCCATGAGCTGCATACCCGGCAGGTCTGCCCGGCGGTGATCCTGCATCCGCTGACCGGTGAAGCCAGTTTCTTCAATCAGGTACAGCTGTATCACCCGGCGTTTCTCGATGCCGATATCCGCGAGCAGTTCCTGCAAGGCGGTGAAGGCGCCTTGCCGCGCCAGGTGTACTACGGCGACGGCTCGCCCCTGGAAGACCAAGCCATCGAGGCGATCAACAGCGCCTACGACCGTTGCGCGGTACGTTTCGACTGGCAGCAGGGCGACGTGGTGATGCTCGACAATATGCTTGCCGCTCATGCCCGCGACCCCTTTGATGGCGAGCGCAAGATAGTGGTGGCCATGGGCGATATCTATGCCCGTCATCAGGTGGTGGCCGCGCCTGCCTTCGAAGATAGCCAGGAGCAACCGGTATGATGGACTCTGTTCTGCACCTGGGCCTGGCGCTGACTCCGCAACAGAAGCACCTGGCCGAATTGCGCCCCCCGGGCTGGCAGTGGAGCTGGCTGAAGCTGCCGGGTGTTACGACCCAGACCCTGCACAGCCGTCTGCTGGGACAACTGCGCGAACATCAAGCCCTGCGTCTGCGTTATGTACGTCCGGCCGGCGCTACCGGTCTGCGCCAGACAGTCATCGAAGCGGCGCAGCTGGATCTGGACTGGCAAGTCTTCGACTCGACCTCGGGCGATGCCCAGGCCTGTCAGCGCCAGGCGCTGGCGTATCTGGCCGAACGCGGCCAGCGTCCTGATGCCCTGGCCTGGCAGTTTGGCGAGTATCTGCTGCTGGCCTTGCCCCTGTGTTCCCTGGACCTGCGCAGCCTCGGCCAGTTGCAGGCGCAATTGCTCAACCCCGGCCAGGCGTCGCAAGACACTATGCAGTACGCCCAGTACAGCGAGTGGGTCAATGACCTGCAACAGGACGAAGACGCCGCCCAGGGTGTGCAGTTCTGGCGCAATCTGAACCTGCAACAGCTCGATGGCCTGCGCCTGCTGGAACGCTACGGCCAGGCGAGCGGTGCCCGCGAAGCCGTGAGCATGGCCTTGCCCGCCGTTATCACGCAGGCCATGCAGCATCTGGCCCAACAGCAGGGCCTGAGTGTCGAGCATCTGGCCCTGGCAGCCTGGGCGGCATTGCTGGCGCGGCTCAAGGGCCAGCAACAGGGGCAATTGTGCGTGGTGCATGATCCCCGGGATGACTACGAAGAATTGCAGGGCGCCTGCGGATTGTTCGAGCAACCGCTGCCAGTGCTGATGCAACTGTCAGCGCAAAGCAGCTGGTTGAGCCTGGCCCGGCAGTTCGCCCGGCAGTTGCAAAGTGCCGTGGACGCCCAGGAGTACGTGGCCCAGGCACAACTGCTGGCGGACTGGCGCGCCAGCCTGCAGGCCGGCCTGCGCCTGCTGCAGTTGTCCGACGCAGTACAACCATTGTCCTTCGACAGCCCGGTGGAGTTGCTGCTGCAATGGACCCTGGATGAGCAAGGGCAGGGCAGCCTTAGCCTGATCCACGACACCGGGCTCTACCGTCGCCCGCAAATGTTCATGCTGCTGCAACGCTATCTGGGTTGGCTGGATAATCTGCTGGCCAGCCCCGAGGGGTCGCTGGAACTGATCAATGCCTTGCTTGAGGATGATCCGGTCAGCCTGCAAGGCATTGCGCCGGTGGTCGAAGACCTCGATCTGATCAGCGTCTTGCGCGGTCATGCCCAGCGCGATCCGGGCCGCGCCGCGTTGCGCGACGGCGGCTGGACGCTGAGCTATGCCGAGCTGGATCGCCTCAGCGACATCGTTGCCGGACACCTGCATCGCAGCGGCGCCGGGGCGGAGAAAATCGTCGGCCTGTACCTGCCCCGTGGCGCGCAGATGCTGATTGCCATGCTGGCCTGTTTCAAGGCGGGAGCGGCCTATCTGCCCCTGGACCCGCAGCAGCCAGTGCTGCGCCTGCGCGATATTGTGCAGGATGCCCAGCCTTGTCTGTTGCTGCATCTGGACGACCTGGCGCCGCCGTTCGAGCTGCCTGGCTTGTCCTGGTCGACCGCCAGCCAGGGCGAAGCCTGGGCCCGGGACGTGCAACCCCAGGCCGATCAGTTGGCTTATGTGCTCTACACCTCGGGCACCAGTGGCAAGCCCAAGGGCGTGCAGATCGAGCACGGGCAGTTGCGCCATTACGCCTGTCAGGTGACTGAAGCGCTGCAACTGCCCCTGGCCGGGCACTATGGCCTGGTCTCGTCGCTGCTGGCTGACTTGGGCAATACCGTGCTGTATCCGGCCTGGCTGCAAGGTGGCTGCGTGCACCTGCTGGCCCAGGACTGTGTGACCGATCCCAAGGCATTTGCCGAAGAGTTGCAGCGCCATCCACTGGATGTGCTGAAAATCGTCCCCTCGCACCTTGAGGCGCTGATGGGCGAGCGGGCGCCGCATGCGGTATTGCCCAGCCAGGTATTGGTGCTGGGTGGCGAGGCTATCAGTGAACGCCTGGTCGACAAGCTGGCGCAGGCCCCGGGTAACTTGCGGATCTACAACCACTATGGGCCGACGGAAACCACAGTCGGTGTGCTCTGGCGCCGTTTCGACGCCAGTCAGGGCAGTCTTGGCGCTGCCCTGGACCGGGTGATCGGTAATAACCGTATCTATCTGCTTGATGCCGCCGGTTTGCCGGTGCCCTGCGGCCAGGCCGGTGAGCTGTATATCGCTGGCATCAGCGTGGGGCGTGGCTATATCGGCGGCGCCGCCGCCGGGGCTTTCGACGCTGATCCGTTCAGCAGCAGCCGGCGCTATCGCAGCGGTGACCTGGCCTTGCGTCAGGCTGACGGCGCCTTGCGCCTGCTGGGTCGCAACGATCATCAGGTGAAAATCCGCGGCTTTCGTCTGGAACTGGACGAAGTCGAACTGGCCCTGGGCGCCTTGCCGGGGGTGCAGCAGGCGGCGGTGCTCTGCGATGGCAGCGGCGAACATGCCCGGCTGCTGGGTTTTGTTGTCGAAGCTGACGGCCAGCGCTACAGCGCCGAACAGCGTCAGCAGGCGCTGGCCAGGACGCTGCCGGACTATATGCGTCCGAGTGTGCTGCTGAGCCTCAAGTCCCTGCCCCTGAATGCCAACGGCAAGCTCGATCGCCAGGCGCTGCTGGAACGTGCTCGCCAGCAGCTGCACAGCGCCCGGGTGGCGCCCAGCGGTGCTCTGGAGCAGGCGGTGGTGGATATCTGGCAGCACGTGCTGGATGTAGACGAACTGGGCGTCACCGACAATTTCTTTGCCCTGGGCGGGCACTCCCTGGCGGCGATCAAGGTGGTTTCGCTGATTCGCGAGCGTCTGGGGCTGACGCCGCCGACTCATCTGCTGTTTGAATATCAAACAGTGCGCGAGCTGGTGAGCCAGCTTGATGCCGGTGTTGACGGGTATTGGAAACGCCTGAGTCCGACGTCGAGCAGCGCTCCGGTTCTGTTGTTGGTACATGGCGCTCAGGGGCATCTGTCAGCCTACCGGCCACTGATCGATGGCCTGGCCGAGGATGTAGAAATCCTTGGCCTGGCGGCCCTGGAACAGGACTGGCAGGCCGACGGCGAGCTGGATGCGCTGCTTGCGCGTTACGTCGAGGCGCTGCCGGTGGAACTCAAGTCCCGTCCGCTGCACATTCTCGGCTGGAGCCTGGCTTCGCGCCTGGCCACGTTGCTGGTGCCGCGTTTGCAGGCTCTGGGCTTCACCATCGAAGCCTTGCTGGTCGTGGATCACGACCCGCTGCGTAGCCTGGCGGGTGAGGGCGATGAAAGCGGGCAGTTGTTGGCCGACCTGGCCTTTTTCTGTCGCACTCGGCAGCGGCCGCTGGATGAGGCGCTGCTGGACCGGCTGAGCGAAGCGCTACGCGGTTGCAGCTACGGCGCAGGTGTCGAGCGATTGTTGGCTGATCAAGCGCTGCGCCAGCAACTGGACTGGCAGGAACAGGACGCGCCCTTGAAAGCTCATCTGGCGCAGTACCGGCGGATCAAGCGGGCGCTGTACCAGCAGACCCTGCCGCAGATCGATGTGCCTGTGCAGCTGTGGCGCGGCAACGCCCATGGTGACCTGCGCGAGGCCTGGCAGGCCCTGACGTCGGCTGACGTGTACAGCTACAGCCTGGATCTCGGTCATCATGAGTTGCTGGCCGATCCTCACGTCCTGCAGACCCTGCAGGCAATCCTTGTCGAGGCCACCGAGCTGTGAACCTGTTAAAAGAACTTCTGCATAGCGCCCGCTGGCGCATCCTCGTGGCAATCTTCAGCAGCGCCCTGAGCGCGGCGGCCAGTGTCGGACTGATCGGTTATATCAACCGCAGCCTGGGACAGGGCCTGGGCAACTTCGGCAGCGCCATCGCGCTGTTCGGCGCTCTGCTGCTGCTGTTGTTTGCCAGCGGCATCGTCGCCCAGTGGCTATTGGTCGAGATCGGCCATCGTTTGGTCTATCAACTGCGCCTGCGTCTGGTGGCCCGCTTGCTGGGGACATCGCTGGAGCGCATCGAGCGCATTGGCAGCGCGCGTATCCACAACGCCCTGAGCAAGGACGTGACCACCGTGGCCACGGCCTTCAAGCAACTGCCGATCTCCCTGTACAACGGCTTGCTGCTGCTGACCGGGCTGGCCTATATGGCCTGGCTCAGCGTGCCGTTCTTCGCCCTGACGTTGCTGGTCATCGCTCTGGGTGTCGGCCTGGACATGCTGCTGGCGCGCAAGATCAAGCACCTGATGCAGGCTGTGCGCAGTCAGGACGATCAACTGGCCGAGCAGTTCGAAGCCACCGTGCGTGGGCGCTGCGAGCTTGGCCTGAGTCGCGAGCGGCGCAGCCTGTTGTATCACCAGCACCTGGAACCCGTTGCCCGGCAATCCCTGCACGCGTCGGTCAAGGCCGACACCCTGTGGGCAGTGAATCTGAACTGGACCACCTTGCTGGTGTTCCTGTTGATCGGCACGTTGTTCTTCCTCGGCCAGGGGTTGGGACTGCTCAGCCAACAGGTGGTGGTGGGTTATGTGTTGGCGATCATGTTCCTGCGTACGCCCATTGCGATGATCCTCGATGCCATTCCGGCGGTGATTCGCGGGCACATCGCCCTGCAGGCTATCGACGCCCTGGCCCTGGACGAAACCCGCCGTTTCGATCAGCCGGGGCAGAAGAGCGAGCCGTTCCGCGAGCTGCGCCTGCAGGATGTGCATTACCGCTATCCGGGCCAGGTCGACGAATTCGCCTTCCGGCTGGGGCCCATCGACCTGACCATTCGTCGTGGCGAGCTGGTGTTTGTGGTCGGCGGCAACGGTAGCGGCAAATCGACCATGGCCAAGTTGATCACCGGTCTGTATTCGCCGAGTTCCGGCCAGGTCTGGCTCAACGGCAAGGCGGTCGGGCCTGACGAGGGCGAATGGCACCGCGAGCATTTCGCGGCGATCTTCGCAGACTTCCATCTGTTTGCCGATGTGCTGGGCGAGCAGGGCAGTCACCAGACCCTGGATGCCCGGGTCGCGCATTACCTCAAGCGCCTGGGCCTGGAAAGCAAGGTCCGTCTGGAGGATGGACGGCTGTCCACTACGTCTCTGTCCCAGGGCCAGCGTAAGCGCCTCGCTTTATTGTTGATGATGATGGAAGGCCGCGAGGTGCTGCTGCTGGACGAATGGGCCGCCGATCAGGATCCAGTGTTCCGCCATGTGTTCTATCACGAGCTATTGCCGGAGCTGAAAGCCGCAGGCAAGACCGTTATCGCGATTACTCACGACGACCGTTATTTTCACCTGGCCGACCATATCTACCGGCTCGACTACGGCCATCTGGTCAATTACGACGTGGCGAGCGAAAGCCCGTTCCGGTTGGCGGACTGAATCAATGACGCTTATCGAGATCGATCGGACAACTGCTGCAATAGCCGACACCGGGCAGCCGGTAGCGGATGCAGCAGATACGCCGCTGGCGGTGGGGCTCTTGCTCGCCACTGTCGTGGTAAGTCACGGGCTCGAACAGCGGGTTGCGCTGGCCGTCGGCGCGCAGGCGGCTGGCAAGCACGGCGTGGGCCGGCCCGGTACTGCCCGGGCGGGCCAGAGCGTGCAGGTCAATACGGCTGGTGGCAAATTCGAAGGTATTGCCGGCATTGCTCCAGAACAGCCGTGGCGACGCACGACAGACCGAGGCGAATGCGTCGATGAGTGGATACAGATGGCCGTCGATCAGGCCGCTGAAGCGCTGGAATGGCTCAGCAGCAAGGTCCACCGCCTGACCTTCATCGGCCAGGACCAGCCCCTGGGGGCGACCCTCGGCATTGAGCAGCAGACCGACCTGGTCGAGGGCGATGGGCAGGCTGCGTTGCAACAGCATATCCGCCGCCAGCACCGGGGCCAGCAGATTGGTGAAGTACCACTTGGACCAGATCGAGACCAGTGCGCGGCGATCACAGCCGCCGTGGCGCATCTGCAACTGGTCCATGAACGCGGCCAGGTTTTCCCGCTGGAAGAAATCCCTGGCGGGCAGGGCCTGCAAGGTGCTGTCGGCCAGTTGCAGTTTTTCCGCATAGGCGAGCAGAGATCCGCTGAACAGCGGCGCGAGGCTGGGGATCATTGCGCATCCTGCGGCCATGAATTCGAGAGCCGTTATCAATTGAGCGGCCGAGTATAAACAGCGACAACCGGACACGCGACAGTAAAAAGCAGACACAACCGATTAACCCTTAATGCCTTCAAGGAATGACACATGAGCCTCGATAACCCCGATACGCGCTTTCTGGTAGTGGTCAACGATGAACAGCAGTACTCGATCTGGCCGGACTACAAGGCCATCCCTGCCGGCTGGACAGCTGCCGATAAGACAGGCAGTAAAGCCGAGTGCCTGGCCTGGATCGAATCGGTCTGGACCGACATGCGCCCGCTGAGCCTGCGTCAGGCGATGCAATCCAACGGCCAGGGCTGAACGCGTCAACCGGACATCTTGCAGAACAGGTATCGACCATGGAAAACATGCAAAACGCTACCCCGGCCGAGGCCGGGTTCAGCCTCGACCATTTCCGTCAGCAGCCGTTGCGCCGTTTCGACTCCAACCCCTATCTGGAACGCCAGGCGGCTCGGGAATCCAATGCCCGCTCCTATCCACGACGCATTCCTCTGGCCCTGGCCGAAGCCCACGGCCTGTATGTGCGCGACACTGCAGGCCAGTTCTTCATGGACTGCCTGGCCGGCGCCGGGACCCTGGCCTTGGGGCATAACCACCCGGTGACCATCGCCGCCATGCGCAGCACCCTGGACAGCGGTCTGCCGCTGCATACCCTGGACCTGACCACGCCGGTCAAGGATCGCTTCGTCGACGACCTGTTCGCCGCGCTGCCCCAGGACTTTGCCCGCAACGCGAAGATCCAGTTCTGCGGGCCCAGCGGTGCTGACGGCATCGAAGCGGCGCTGAAGCTGGCGCGCATAGCGACCGGGCGCAAGCCGATCCTGTCGTTCTCCGGCGGTTACCACGGCATGACCCTCGGCACCCTGAGCCTGATGGGCAACCTGGGGCCCAAGCAGGCCCTGGGCTCAATGATGGCCGACGTGCAGTTTCTGCCATACCCCTATGACTACCGCTGCCCGTTCGGCATCGGTGGCGAAGCCGGGATCGATGCCGGGCTGCATTTCATCGAGCAACTGCTGGGCGATCCGGAGTCCGGCGTACTGCCGCCAGCGGCTGTGGTGGTCGAAGTGGTGCAGGGCGAGGGCGGGGTGATTGCGGCGCCGGCGCGCTGGCTGCAGGGCTTGCGCCAGCTGACGCGCAAATATGGCGTGGCACTGATCATTGACGAAGTGCAGACCGGTATCGGTCGCACCGGAAAACTGTTCGCCTTCGAGCATGCCGGTATCGAACCGGACATCCTCGTACTGTCCAAGGCCATCGGCGGCGGCCTGCCCCTGGCGGTCGTGGTCTACCGCGAGGAACTCGACACCTGGAAGCCGGGTGCCCATGCCGGTACCTTCCGCGGCAATCAGATGGCCATGGCCGCTGGCGCCGCGACCCTCAACTATGTCATCGAACAGCGCCTGCCCGAGCACGCTGAAACCATGGGCCAGCGCCTGATGGGGCAGTTGCGCCAGTTGCAGAGCGATTTTGCCTGCCTGGGTGATGTGCGGGGGCGCGGTTTGATGGTTGGCGTGGAAATCGTTCATACCGACGCCGGTCAAGGCCGTGTACCCAATGCCGACACCGACCTGGCCCAGGCCGTCCAGCGTCACGCCCTGAGCCAGGGGGTGATCCTCGAACTGGGCGGGCGTCATGGCGCGGTGGTGCGTTTCCTTCCACCGCTGATCATCCGTGAGGAGGAGGTCGATCTGCTGGTGCAGCGCTTCCATAGCGCGCTGATTGCGGCGATGGCTGAGCTGAACCGGTGATTTGAAATGAGGCCCGTAGTACCGGCTAAAGCCGGTCCTGCGGGTGCTGCGGTTTCCGCGATATTTGTGTTACGCGGCCTGTACCTCGCGGTCATTGCTCGCCAGAAATAACAACATGCCAATCCCGGCACTGGCTGCCAGCCCACCCACCAGGAACACCACGGCATAACCGTAGTGATCAGCCAGCAGGCCGGTCACCGGGCCGGCCAGGGCATTGCCCAGGTCGAGTTGACTGCTGACATACAGCGACGTCACCGGCAGGGACATCGCAACGCACAGATAAGAAAGGAACAGCGCCAGGGTGATCCATATGACCTGATACAGGTCGGGGTCCGAGCGCTGGGAAAAGAAGGTGTTCAAGCCATTACTCCTTGGCAGCCATGGCTGCGCCACCTGCATCGACAGGCAGGTTGTTGAAACGAAGGGTTGGAAGCGTTCAGGTGGTCGCGCAAGTCGCTGAATGACCGGGCCAGTATGTAGGGCGCGGGCAGGCCTGGGTATTCGCGTTCTTTGGAGCACCAGCCGCTCTTATCCAACACAACTCAATGCACTGAACTGGAATGAATGGTGGGAGCAAGCTTGCTTGCGAAGGCGGTCTTTCAGCCACCGAAAAACAGGGCCTTCACTGGCCTCTTCGCAGGCAAGCCTGCTCCCACGGGGGGCCGTGACAGTTCCTGCGAGGTAGCGCTACTCGCGTTTTTTCGGCTCCCGGACGGGCGTCACGGCAACCTTGAGCAGGAACGCCTATACCCAATAGGTGGCCTGGCTGGCGCGATTGTCCTGCGCCAGCCGTCACGCCTAGAGGAGATTTCCATCATGACAGTTAAACCCATTCCCGAAGGACAACCACGAATCACCGCGTACCTGGGCCTGCAAGACGCCAATGCGGCCATCAAGTTCTACACCGACGTCTTTGGTGCTCATCAAATGTTCCGCCTGGACACCCCCGACGACAAGGTCGGCCACGCTGAGCTGCGCATTGGCGAATCGGCACTGATGTTGGCCGACACCTGTGACCAGTCGCCCTTTGGCAAGTCTCAGGACGGACTGATTGCCCTGCACCTGTATGTCGAGAATGTTGACGCCTGTTTCAAACTCGCCGTCAAGAAAGGCGCCAGTCAGATCAGCGCAATCAAAGACCAGTTCTATGGTGATCGCACCGGCACTTTGCGTGATCCCTTTGGTGTCATCTGGTTTGTAGCGACCCACAAGGAAGACCTGACGCCCGATGAAATCCGTGAGCGCGCCGCGAAGGTATTCAACTGACGGAGGAGGGTGTGTGCGGGGGGGATAGCGAAAGGCTTACACGGACTTGCGAAAACCTCCCGTATACATCGCCCAGGCACAAGCATAAATTGGATCCATCAGCTGAAGCGCAGGAGTGCTTCAGAGATCAAGGACGGTCTACCATTGCCTGGATGGCTACCGACAGGATGTTGGGATGGATTTGATAATACGACCCGCTTCGGCGGGTTTTTTATTGCCTGCAAAAAACCACGACGGATTCGCGTTGATGGCTGTAGGAGCGGCTTCAGCCGCGAGAGCGCCCTCCCGGCTAAAGCCGGTCCTACAGGTGTGTCGTTTCATCGGGCTTATTTGAGCAGCCCCTGCACCAACTTCGGCGTCAGGTAATGCGGCCCGTCGAACAGGTACAGCGGATAACCGCCATAAGCCGCGATCTGCTGCTTGAGCTCGGCCACCGTGGCTGAGCGAAAACCACCGCCAACCTTGGGCCGGAAGGCTTCGACGATGACCTTGACGCGATTGGGCCCCAACCTTTCCCGCAGGGCATCGGCATATTGCCTGGCCACTGGCGCGGTGCGGGTGTAGACGCCGACGCCGTCCTGGAAGAACACGCCGATATCATCCGGCAACCAGCTCTTGAGCCAGTCGGCAGTGGCGGCGGGGCCAATATTGCCGCCGTCGTAGACGCTGATCCACAGCGGCCGGGGCAGTTTGGCCAGCAGGGCAGGCAACTCCTTGGCGCGACTCCAGCTCGGATCGACCTCCGTCGGAAAGTACCAGCCGGTGACATTAAGCGGCGTCTTGACCTTGGCCATGCGCTCGGACAACACCGCCAGTTCTTCGATATTGTCCCGGGAGCGGTTTTCGCTGAAGAATCCGGCCAGGCCAAGAATCACGTTCTGTGCCCACGGCTCTTTGCCGATGCGCGACCAGTCAGGCAGCACCGGCACTTCGGGCAGGCCTGCGCCGGGCACGAAGGATTGGCCGTCCACTGCCGTCCATTGCACCAACAGGTCGTGCACACCGAGCTTTTGCCAGTCGCCGCGAATGCCCACGGTCTGGTTATCCGGCTGCCAGACAATACCCACCAGCGCCGGGGCGGGCGCTGACGGCAGGAAGATGTCGGCGGCGATCGCCAGCGCTCCGACCAGCAGTGCTGCGAGCCCGGTCTGCGCCAGCCGGGATTTGCCCGGGAGGCTCACCATGAGTAGGTCAGCCGGGCAAACACGCCTTCGGCCTGGTCATCGCCGTACACCTTGGCCCGGTACTGCACCGAGAAGTCGACATAGGACTGCGGCGCCTTGTGCTGGGTCTCGCGGAACCAGTAGCGCAAGCCGATGCCCACGCCCGCACCACCGGCATTGCCGGATGAGGTCTTGTTGCGGCCAAAGGCATCGGTGCTGCTGTGCATCTGCGAATCATAGTCGGCGGCCAGGACCACATGGGGGAACAGCACCAGGCGCGGGCTGATGCGGTCCATGCGGATGCTGCGACCCAGTTGCCATTCACTGTTGAAGTAGTTGCGCTTGTCCTTGAGATAACGCCCGCCCTCGACATACAGGTTGGAGGTCCACCAGCTCGGCACGTCTACTCGCAGATCGGTGCCGATGCTCGAACCGTAGCCCAGGCGCACCAGCCAGTCGCCCTTGGCGTTGGAACCGGCCAGGGGCAAGGTGCGCTCGAAGGCGGTCATGACGTTGTATTCGCTGAACGGTTTGAGGCGCACGCCGACTGCGCCTTGCAGGGCATCGAGGCCCTTGTCGTTGCCGCTTTCCTTGTTCCACAGCGTATCGGTGACCCGGCCGTACAGCTCAACGAAGCGCGCATTGTTGTAGCCTGCCGGGCGCCACGACACTTCGGTGCTGTTCTGCAGGCTGTCATTGCTGCTGCTCGGCGCACCGCTGAGGCCGTTGGTGCTGCTGGCCCCGCGATAAGTGGTGGTGTTGGTCACGCCCCACTCCCGGGACAGGTCCGACACCGCGCGGCGGGTGTCGAACACCTGTTGATCCGGCATGTGCAGCTCGCCGGTCTGCTGATAGTCGATGACCCGCTTGAAATAGGCGATGGCCTGGGCATCGTCGCCCGCGCGCATGGCGCTGTAGGCGGCGTCCCGGACTTCCTTGGGGTTGAGCTGGTTCTGCCGGTCCAGACGCTTGAATTCACCCAAGGCCCCGCGATCATCCCCGGCCTGAGCGAGGAAGTAGGCAATCTGCACTTCATCACCGCTTTTCAGCTCGCCATTGGCCCGGGCTTTTTGCAGGCGCAGCAGGGCTTCATGCGGCCGACCAAGGGCGGCATACAGGGATGCCTGTTCGCGCAGAGGCAGGTTACCCACGGCCAGGGCCTGGGCGTAATCCTGACGGGCACCGTCCTGATCGCCGAGGCGCTGACGCATCTGCCCGCGCTGGGCCAGTAATACTGCGTCGTTGCCCTTGAGGGCCAGGGCTTCGGTGGCAGCCGAACGGGCAGCCGAATATTGCCCCTGGGCGATCAAGGCACTGACCAGCAGGCGTCGATAGGCGACTTCTGCGGGGAAGCGGCGCACCACGTCCCGGGCGAAACTCACGGCGCTGTCGTTGTCGCCACGAGCCAGGGCGGCATAACCCTCGGCGGCGTTATTGACCGCCATCTGTTCGTGGATCGCTTGCAGGCGATGGTCCAGTTGCGGCGACGGACCCAGCGTCTGGGTGGCGTCATTGACCGCGATCTGAGCCTCATTGAGACGCTGCTGACGCTGCAAGGCTTCGATCAGCATCATATGGTAATCGGCGTTATGTGGTGCCTGTGTGATGGCCTTGCGGGCGAACTGGGCGGCCTGGTCGTAATTGCCGCTGGCGTAAGCTTTCAACGAGCGGTTGCCGTCCAGATAGCCGCGCTTGGGGTGGGCACCGGGATAACGTTCCGGATGGTCGCGGCGATCCTTGTCGCGCTCGGCCAGCAGGATCAACTTGCGCAGGTCCTGCACGTCATCACGCTGACGCAGGGCTTCCCTGGCCTTGGCAATCGCCAGGTCATAGTCCTTGTGGTTGTAGGCTTCATACGCCTGATTGGCGATGGCGTAGGCCGGGCCGCTAAGAGGCAGCGGCAGGACGTCCGCCTGGGCCAGCAGCGGCAACAGGCCAAGGCCGGCGGTCAGGGACAGCAAGGGGAGCTTCATAGGGAGGGCTCCTGAGGCTTGATAGAAGAATGACGGTGCTGCCCGGCCACGGCCTGTTCGATGGTGGCGCGGGACAGCACGCCGGTATCGACCAGGTAGTCGCCGATCCGCCCGTGCATCTGCGGGCGGTAATGACGAATGGCGCGGTTGAAGGTCTTGCGGTCGAGCAGACCCTGTTCGATCAACAGATCGCCCAGCAGTGGCGTAGTGGTCGGCAGTGGCTGACCGGCGACAGTGTCGAGGCGGCGCAACTGGGCAAGGATTTCGCTTTCCCGGGCGATCAATTGCACCGGCTCGGCGCCCAATTGTTCGCTGATCTGCGCCAGGCCATCCTCGGGCAGCGGACTGGCCACGGCGATCTGCGGGCGGCCCTCGCTGGTGTCGGCCAAGGTCACGGCGCGCCAGCGCAGGCAGTACTCATCATCCAGTCGTGCTGACAGCTGCATCTTGCTGGCCAGATCGAAGACCCGGGGCAAGTTGCTCTGGAAGGCGATGGCTTCGGCGAGGGTTTCGTCATCTAGCCAGCCATGGCTGAGCAATATCTGTCCCAGGGGCATCTGCCGGGTCTGTTGTTCGACCAGGGCGCTTTGCAGGTTTTCGTCATTGATCGCCTGCCAGGACAGCAGCACGCCGCCCAGTTTGCGCGGCGCCTGGGCCACCAGATCGGTGGAGGGGAAGTCGTGCATGGTTTTGTCCCAGACCAGTTTGCGGTTGAGCAGTTTGCCTACCAGAAACATGCGCCAGGCCCGGGCGGCGGCCATGAAGTTGACGAAATTGCCCACCACCATGCGTGGAATCGATAGCAGGCCGTGCTGCCAGCCGTAGAGCACGGTGGTGAAGTAATACCGGTGAGCAATGCGCCACAACAGGGCAATCCCGTTGGCCAACAGCAAGTAACGAATCAGCCCGTTGCTGTCGAAAGGTGTGGGGAAACTGGTGTTCCATAATGCGCTGCTGCGCAGCACGATGAGCGCCAGCAATTGCACGAGAATCAGATAGGCAATGATGCTGACAAAAGACGTCACCACCCCTTTGCGATCACGAAACAACAGGTAGCGGTTGGCAAACGACCCGGTCCAGCCCACCTGTTCCCAACCCTGCAGGCCGATGCCCAGCGTCCAGCGTGCCTTCTGGCGAAAGGCGGTGCGGAAGGTATCGGGAAAGAACTCGCGTACGCACAAGGGCATTTCCAGGTTCGACTCATACTGCGGGCGAAACCAGGACTTGCGCAGCACCCGGTACTGCACCGGAAAGCGCACGAAGATTGAACTCATGCCGTAGCGATACAGCCGCGCACCGACGTCGTAGTCCTCAGTCAGGCTGTCGGTATTGAACGGCTGGTTCTGAGTCTCGTCGGCCAGTACTTGCAGGGCGCGGCGAGAGAAGCACGTCCCGACACCGGCCGAGGGCACGCTGTCGGTCATGCTTTCCCGGACCACCAGATCCTTGCCGTGCCATTCGGCGAACTCGTCCATGTAGGTCCCGGCAACCCACTCGTACCAGTTGCGTTCCAGCGACACCACCGGCAGTTGGATCATGTCCTTGCGCGGCAGCAGGTAGTTGAACAGACGCAGTTCCAGCGGGTGCAGGACGTCTTCGCTGTCATGCAGCACGACACCGGCAAAACTGACGCCGTGGGTCTGCTCGTGAAGGAAGATCGCCTGGATCACCCAGTTCAGGCAGTCGGCCTTGCAGGTCGGCCCGGCGTGGGGCACTTCGACCCGGTGCAGTTGCTTATAGCGGCGGCGCATGCGCTCGACTTCGTCGATGGTGCGCTGGTCGTTGATATAGGTGCCGACAAAGACCACGTACTGCTGGTAATCCAGGGTCGAGACCATGTTCTCGATCATCGGCGCGATGACGTCGTACTCCAACCAGGCTGGCAGCATGATCGCCAGAGGCTGTTGGTCCCGGGCGAGCAGTTGTTCCACTGCCAGGGGTCGGAACTGGCGCTCGGCGGTGAATTTGCGGTACAGGCGCCTGGACCAGTACCACAGGTCGATGATCAGATCATCGAGGCTCGACACCAGGATGATCGCGCCAACGATCACCGTGGCGATTTCCAGGGCACTGTAGTAGTGGGCCAGCCAGTAAGGCCAATAGAGCGACGTCATGGTCAGGCCCCGTTACTGGCGCTTGCGGCGGGCGATACGGCCAGCGGCAATCAGCAGGAGAACGACAATCACGCCGCCGGGGATCAGCCACAGCCACGACGGTTTGCGCCAGGCATTGAGGCCTTTGTCTTCGTCGTCATCGATCAACTGGCTGCCGTTGGGGTCCTTGCTGTCGAAGGTGCTCAGGGCGCCGCCGTCGCCGAGGATGCTGACGTTGCCGCGTTCGAGCAGTACCGGCCGGGCAAAGTCCGGAGGTTGACCGCCAAGGGTGCGGTAGCTCAGGCCATGCTGGCCGCCGGACTCGACCACTTGCAGGGCGGCCAGGTGATTGAGGCTCTTGAGGTCGAGCAGGGTCTGCTTTTGCTGATGAATCAACAGATGACCGCTGGTATCGACTTGCACAGCCTCATCGCTGCCCTTGACCGGCAGTTCGAAGGCCAGGAAAGCCTTGTCCGGGCTCACGGCAGTCTGGCTATCAGTACTCACCGTCAGTTGCGCGCGCAACGGTGAGACACCCGCGGCGCTGGCGATGCGGATCAATTGCGGCAGGCTGCTGACCGGGTGCGCGAGATAGCTCTGGGGCACCAGCAACTGGCTGGACACGGCGAAGCGTGCGGCCATGCCGGAGAAGTCTTCGCCCTGAGCAGTCTTGTCGAGGATCACGTGGCTGGTGGGCAGGACCGAGACCGGGAATGGCTGTGGCGTTTCCCGGCACTGGTCGCTGACCGGCTGGCGCTGGAACGACACACGCAGGGTGTTCTGCGCGGCCAGGGCGTAGCGTGGAATGCGCGCTTCGATGCGTTGCTTCTGGCCGTCGGCCTGCAACTGGCTGGCGCCGATCAGGTAGTCGTTGAAGAACAGCGTTGCCACCGGCGGCGTGTCGGCCACTCCCGGCGAAGCGCTGACGTCGATGACCGCCTTGACCGGCACGCGACCGTCATAGGCGACGCTGCCCAAGGGGAATGACGTGCTCCAGTCGGTCTTGGCCAGCACATCCACGGCACCGGGCTTGCCGCCCAGGCGGCTGAGGGCGACGCGATCATCTTTGCTCAGTTCGCCGACCGACTCTTCGCCCAACGTCAGCTGGCGATTGCGCGCCAGTTTGTTCCAGGCGGAACCGAACAGATCAATGGCCTGGGTCGTGGCCTCGGGCTTGATCAGCAGCAGCGGGTGAGCGCCGAGCATCGCCAGGCGCACATTGTCGCCGCCTGAGTTGTTCAGCGCGGCATTGACGTGACGCTCACGCCAGCGGCCCAGGGCGTCAGCCGCAGTCGGGTCAAGGCGCTGCACTTGAGTGCTCAGGGCATCCAGAGCATCGCTGACCGCCTTGAGCAACTGCGGGTCGCTTACAGCCAGATCGGCGTTCAGCGCAGGCAACTGGCCGAGCATCAATAAGGCGCCGATCTGCGCCGGGTCGTTCAGGGTCAACAGGCCCTTGCCGTTGAGGCTGGCGAAGGCCGGGATGGATTTCAGTTCGTCGGGCACGCGCAGTCCGCTCAGGTCGATGCTGTCCTGCAGCGACGGAAACGCAACAATCCGTGCCTGTTTGCCGATACGTTCCAAGGCCACACCCAGACGCCAGGCGGCGTCATAACTGGCGCTGCTGAGGGTTCCTGGCGCTACCAGAATACCGGGCTTGCCGGGCAGGGCGTTCCAGGCCGCGCCGACGTCGTGCAACTGATCGGCGTCATAGCTGTAGCTCAGGCGGGTGTGCGGGTCGATGCGCAGGACATTGCCGATAGCGCGGTCGTCCTCACAGTAGACCCGCGCTACCACCGAGGACCAGGCAATGCCCAGACGTACCGAGCCGCTGTCTCGCGCAGATTTGTCGACGCCAATGGCAAAGCTGGCATTGCCTTCGGCATCGTTGAGGCCCATGGCTCGAACCGGGTAGCCGTCCAGGGACAGCAACAGGGTGTTCTGGCCGACCTGACCATTGAGATAACTGCCCTCGAAATTCAGACTGGCGTCGGTCAATGGCACATCGGCCGGCACCGGCAGGTACAGCTCGCGGCGAGCGTCACTGGCATTGAGGATGATCGGCCGATCAATGCCCAGGTCCTTGAGTTCTACGACCCTTTGTTGCCGGGTGTCGGCGCTCATGTGGCTGATCGCCTGGCTCAGCGGGGTTTCGGCCGCCAGAGCAAAGGCTGGAGCAAGGGCCAGCAGACCCATGGTGCAGGCGAGCGTGTTCCACGCGGCCGCGTTCACGGTAACGGAATACTTCATTCAGGCAGATCTCGGCTAAAACGGATGTGGTGGGACGGTGGCCTTGGGAAGACCCCGTGGGAGCGGGGCTTGCCCGCGAAGGCAATGGTTCAGATCACGACAATGGTTCGGATGTACCGACCTTTTCGCGGGCAAGCCTCGCTCCTGCAATCAAATGTGCTTGCTAATGCACCCGCACCGAGCGCAAGGGCATCGATTGATACAGCGCCTCAGTGGCCTCGTTGCGCCGCGCCGTCGGGGTGGCGACGAACTCATCCACCGGACGGCCCATCAGCACATCGACAATCCGCCCGCAGGCCTGACCGTCGCCATAGGGATTGCTCGATTGCGAAGCGCTGCGCCACAGCAGTTCATCGTCGAACAGCATGCTCACGCCCTGAACGATGGACTCGGGGTGCGTACCGACCAGCCGCACTGTGCCAGCCTCAACAGCCTCCGGGCGCTCGGTGACATCACGCATCACCAGCACCGGCTTGCCCAGGGACGGCGCTTCTTCCTGCACGCCGCCGGAGTCGGTGAGGACCACATGGGCAAGCTGCATCAGGCGCACGAACGACAGGTAATCCAGTGGCTCGATCAAATGCACGTTGGGCAGCCCGCCCAGATGCTCGTTGACCGGCCCCTGGACATTGGGATTCAAATGCACCGGATAGACGATCTGAATGTCATCGCGTTGGGACAGGGTCCGCAGGGCCTGGCAGATGTCCTGGAAACCATCGCCGAAGTTTTCCCGACGATGGCCGGTGACCAACAGCATTTTGCGCTCGGGCAGCAGGAAGCTGAATTGACGGTCCAGCGCGGCACGCAACTGGCGGTTCTGCTCGATACGGCGGGCGGTCATCTGTAGCGCATCGATCACGGTATTACCGGTTACGAAGGACTTGCCCTGAAGGCGCTCGCCCAGCACATTGCGCCGTGCCTGAGCCGTAGGGGTAAACAGGTGATCGGCAATCAGATCGATGCTGCGCCGGTTCATCTCTTCCGGCCACGGCTGATGGATATCACCGGTACGCAGACCCGCTTCGATATGACCGATGGGGATACGCCGATGGAACGCGGACATGGCCGCGACCATCGCAGTTGTCGTATCGCCATGAACCAGCACACGATCGGGCTGCATTTCTTCCAGCACCGGGTCGATGGCCGAATACAGGGCCGCCGTCAGGGTATTGAGGGTTTGCCCAGGGGTCATGACTTCAAGGACGTAATCGGCCTTGAGATCGAAAGTCTGCAGCACCTGTTGCAGCATGCTCTGATGCTGGCCGGTCACGCAGATGCGCGAGTCGATGCCAGGTTCTGCTTCAAGAGCCTTGACCAGCGGCGCCATCTTGATGGCTTCCGGTCGGGTGCCGAAAATCGAAAGAACTTTCAGTCTGGATTGTGCACGAGCCATTGAATCCTCCCGCGCATTTTCATGCGCTGCACAGCAGTGTCCTTGAGCCAAAATAGATTCAAGTCACTAGCAGGTAGTTATGGTTAGGTGCATTTAGCGAAACAAAAGTTCGACAGTCACTTCATGTGCAATGCGAAATCCTTGTAACCGTAGCGGGAAGGATTATTAGCAAATAAAAAAGAACTCTGCAAAACGGTTTTTTCGTTTTTCTATCAACTTTTTAATGTTGATAAAGTGCGTGAAACTTTCAGGAAAAGAGAGGGTCAATCATAGCTTGGCTGTTAGGTTTTAATGGGCAGGAATATTGGCTGAAACGATTGCGGAGGGGCGGGAGGCGGCAGAGTTCAAAGTGTTTCTGCAGTTTTTCCCGTATCTCTGCGGCGGTTTGAGTTCATCGGGCTTATGGTCGCTGCGTAAGAAGATAATAGGACGGTTTTATCGGTCAGGGAATGGGTGCGATGTAATATTTCTGAAGGCAGTGCAAGTTTGAAAGTGTGCAGCCAGTGACAGGAGCAAATAGTGGATTGAACTTGTGAAAATGATGATTGTCATCGCGAAACATGAAGGAGCGCGCCACTCATCAATATGATTAGTGGCACTTTGCCTTAAGCTTCGACTATCAACTGCCTTGCAGTGGCTTGACGTCCTTGAAGAAGTAATCCTGCCATGACGCCGGCTTATTTTTGATCGCGCCGACCCGGTACATAAACTCGGCTAGAGGATAAGTATTTTTCGGCGTGATAGTGAAGTCGAACTGCGGATTATCGATGATCTTCAATAGCGCGGCACGGTCGATCTTGGCCTTGGTCACGCGGATATAAGTATCGACGGCGGCGCCTTTGTCCTTGCGGATAAAATCTTCGGCTTCAGCCAGGGCTTCGATGAACGCGTGGTAGGTCTTGGGGTTGTCGTTGCGAAATTTCTCCGTGGCAAACAGCACGGTGGGCGAGTTCGGGCCAAGCAAGTCGTAGGTATTGAGCACCACATGCACGCCGGGGGCCTGGATCTCCTGCTCCTGGAACGGCGGGTTGGAGAAGTGTCCGGTCAGCTCGGTGCCACCGGCGATGATGCTGCCAGCGGCATCCGGGTGGGGCAGGTTGACGGTGTACTTGTCCAGGCGTGCGTAGTCGGCATCGCCCCAGAGTTGGGCCGAGGCATATTGCAGGTAGCGCGACTGTACCGACACGCCCACGGCAGGCACGGCAATGCGGTCCTTCTCGGTAAAGTCAGCGATGGTCTTGACCTTGGGGTTATTGCTCACCAGGTAGTAGGGGAAGTTGCCCAGGGACGCGACCGCCTTGACGTTCTGCTTGCCCTGGGTGCGGTCCCAGATGGTCAGCAACGGGCCAACCCCGGCCCCGGCAATATCCACCGACCCGGCCAGCAGCGCATCGTTGACCGCCGAACCGCCCGACAGCTGTGTCCAGTCAACCTTGATCTCGACACCGTCCTGCTTGCCGTGCTTCTCGATCAACTGCTGATCGCGCACCACATTCAGCAACAGATAAACGATGCCGAACTGCTCGGCGATGCGCAACTGTCCTTCGGCCTGGGCTGCACTTGGCATGGCCAGGGTGCCGGTCAGCAGCGAGGTGGTGAGGCCCAGCGCGGTGGCCAGGCGGGAAAATCGGGGAATGGCTTTAGGCATGATCGGCTCCGGATGCGTGAGATTGAATTCCGCTTTCCGGTAGACGATATAGGTATAAGTATTTTTATTTAAATAACAATATTGAATATCGATATGGCGGGGATCAGCAAGGCTGGTGGGAGCGAATTCATTCGCGAAGAGGCGATACATCCGACTCATGTGTATCGCCTTGAATACCGCTTACGCGAATGAATTCGCTCCCACAGGGAGTCAGTGATTAAGGGGGGCGGCAGGTCCGTCGCCGACGTTATTGCGAGTGCTGCGCACTCGATCGCCAGCAAGCCGGCTCCCACAAAAAATCAAACCTTCCTGGCGTAAAATCAGATATTCGCAACCCCGCCATCCACCAGCAGCTCCGAACCCACGACAAAAGTCGACTCGTCGCAAGCCAGAAACACCGCTGCCTTGGCCAGTTCCCAAGGAGTACCCAGGCGACCCAGTGGCACCAATTGGCCGATGGTAGCGCGCAGCGCCTGCTCTTGCGCAGGCGGCAGGCCGAGTTTGCCGAGGGCGGCGGTTTCGGTCGGGCCCGGGCTCAGGCCATTGACCCGGATGCCACGACCGATCAATTCGCCGGAGAGGGTTCGGGCCAGGGACAGCAAGCCTGCCTTGCTGGCCGCATAGGCACTGCTCTGGGCCAGGCCGATTCGCGCGCTGACCGAGCCGCAGAGGATCACCGACGAGGGATCGGCCAACAACGGCAGCAGGGCCTGGATGAGGAAGAACGGCCCCTTGAGATTGGTCTGCAACATCCGGTCCCAGGCCGCTTCATCCCAATCCTGCAGTGAACGATGGGTGACATCCCCGGCATTGGCGAACAGCACATCCAGACGTGGCCATTGCCGGGTGAGTTGGGCTGCGACGTCACGTTGCCCGGCGATATCACCGGCGTCGCTGTTCAGCAGCAGCACCGATTGTCCCAGTTCTTGGCCGGCGTCTTGTAACGCCTGTTCGTTGCGCCCGGTAATGGCAACCGTCGCGCCTTCGGCGAGAAACTGCCGTGCGGTTTCCAGGCCGATTCCCGAAGTGCCGCCGGTGATCAGTGCGTATTTGTCCTTGAGCCGTGACATGGCTATGCCTCCTTTTTAATGCAGCAGGGCCCGCGCGGTCGCAGGCATTGTTCGTACAGTGCCTAGCGCAATGCCAGGCCCTGAGCATTGAGCACCTGGGCAATCCGCTCACGGCCGTGCAGCGAATCCCCGCCCTTGAGGCGTTGCAGCACCTGGTCGCTCCAGGCAGGTGAGTTCTGCTGCTGTTCCCGGCTGAACGCGGCAGCCACCTCCTCGTAGTCGGCAATGCGTTGTGGTTCCTCGGCAGCCACCTGATAGGTCTCGCGGTGCAGCACCACGTCCTGAGGCAGGCGCGGCTTGATGGCTGCCGGGTGCTGTGGATCGGCATAGCCAACCACCAGGCCAAACACCGGATACACCAGTGGCGGCAGTTTCAGCTCTTCGATCACCGCCTGCAGGTTATTGCGCAAGGCGCCGATATACACCGTGCCCAACCCCAGGGACTCGGCCGCGACCACGGCATTCTGCGCGGCCAGGCCAGCGTCGATACTGCTCACCAGCAGGCTGTCGAGGTAGCCCGGAGCATCCAGCTGCACATCCCGCGCCGCCGCAATGCGCCCGGCCCGGGAGAAGTCGGCGAGCCAGACCAGGAACAGCGGTGCCTGGCGAATATGCTCCTGATCATTGGCCAGCTTGGCCAGGCGCGCCTTGCGTTGCGGATCCTCTACGGCAATCAGGCTCCAGACCTGCAGGTTGGACGAGGAGGCCGCCGACTGTGCCGCCGCCAGCAGTGTCGGGAGGGTCTGCTCGGGCAGGGGCTTGTCGAGATAGCGGCGCACACTGCGATGGCCCAGCAGCGCTTCAATGACCGGGTTTTCGCCCAGTGCAGAAGGTTCGGGGCTGGTGCCCGCGTAGCGTTGTTGCCAGAGATGGTTCAAGGCAGTGCCCATGTTCAGTCGTTCCTGTGAGGCGAGGAGGAGAGTGGCTAACGCGAAGATATAGCTATAAGAACAAACTGTGAAAGCACTTATGAATATAAGCTAATGAGCTTTGACTTATGATCATCCGGTTCTTTATGTTTTTCTTGCATTTTAGACTGGTGATCACCGGCGGATGTCACCGGAGCATCTAACCTTATGCCCAAACAGTATTTCCCTCCCACGCCTTATGCTTCTTAAGATCACGTCATAACTCGTTATGACAAGTGATTTTGATGACCGATACAGCCAGTCCTTTATTACCGCTTTCCAGCGTGCCGCTGCATACCCAGCTGCGGGATCTGCTTCGTGGGCGGATTCTTGATGGCGAATACGCGCCTGACACCCAGATGCCTTCCGAGAGTGAACTGGGCAGCATGTTCAAGGTCAGCCGCATCACCGTGCGCCAGGCCCTGGGCGATCTGCAAAAGGAAGGGCTGATCTTCAAGATCCACGGCAAGGGCACCTTCGTGGCCAAGCCCAAGGCTTTCCAGAACGTCAGTACGTTGCAGGGCCTGGCCGAGTCCATGACCGGGCGTGGCTATGAGGTGATCAACCGCCTGCGCAGCTTCCGCTTCATCCCGGCCGACAAGCTGGTGGCCGAGCGTCTGCAAGTCGCCGAGGGCGAGATCGTTGCGCAGATCAAGCGCGTGCGCCTGATCAATCGCGAGCCGATTTCCCTGGAAATCACCTACCTGCCCAAGGCCCTGGGGGAGCGGCTGGAAAACGCCGACCTGGTGACCCGGGACATTTTCCTGATCCTGGAGAATGACTGCGGCTTGTCCCTGGGCCATGCGGACCTGGCCATCGATGCCTTGCTGGCTGACAGCGACCTGACCCAGGCCCTCGAGGTCGAGGCCGGTTCGCCGATCATGCATATCGAGCGCTTGACCCACACCACGGACGGCCAGCCCGTGGATTTCGAACATCTCTACTATCGCGGCGATGCCTTCCAGTATCGCCTGCGCAGTGACCGTCAGCGTGAGGAGCGGACATGAGCCGGGAAGTCATCGAGCAGGAATACGACATCGTCGTGATCGGCGGCGGCACGGCCGGGCCGATGGCGGCGATCAAGGCCAAGGAACGCAACCGCGATCTGCGCGTGTTGTTGATCGACAAGGCCAACGTCAAGCGCAGCGGCGCCATCAGCATGGGCATGGACGGTCTGAATAACGCCATCGTCCCCGGTCATGCCACGCCGGAGCAGTACACCAAGGAAATCACCATCGCCAACGACGGCATCGTCAATCAGGCGGCGGTGTATGCCTATGCCACCCACAGCTTTGAAACCATCGAGCAACTGGATCGTTGGGGCGTCAAGTTCGAGAAGGACGAGACCGGTGACTACGCGGTGAAGAAGGTCCATCACATGGGCGCCTATGTGCTGCCCATGCCCGAAGGCCATGACATCAAGAAAGTCCTGTACCGCCAGCTCAAGCGGGCGCGGGTCAATATCACCAACCGCCTGGTCTGCACCCGCCTGCTGACCGACGCTGAGGGCGCGGTCAATGGTGTGATGGGTTTTGACTGCCGTACCGCAGACTTCCATGTGATCAAGGCCAAGGCCGTGATCCTCTGCTGCGGCGCGGCCGGGCGCCTGGGCCTGCCGTCTTCCGGCTACCTGATGGGGACCTACGAGAACCCGACCAATGCCGGTGATGGCTACGCCATGGCGTATCACGCTGGTGCCGAGTTGGCCAATCTGGAGTGCTTCCAGATCAACCCGCTGATCAAGGACTACAACGGCCCGGCCTGCGCCTATGTCACCGGGCCGTTGGGGGGCTACACCGCGAATAATAAGGGCGAACGCTTCATCGAGTGCGACTACTGGAGCGGGCAGATGATGTGGGAGTTTCACCAGGAGCTGGAGAGCGGCAACGGTCCGGTGTTTCTCAAGCTCGATCATCTGGCCGAGGAAACCATCCAGAATATCGAGGAAATCCTGCACAGCAACGAGCGCCCGAGCCGGGGCCAGTTTCATGCCAATCGCGGCACCGATTACCGCAGCCAGATGGTGGAGATGCATATCTCGGAAATCGGTTTCTGCAGTGGTCATTCGGCTTCCGGCGTGTGGGTCGACGAGCACGCGCAGACCTCGGTCAAGGGCCTGTATTCGGCCGGGGACATGGCCGCCGTGCCGCATAACTACATGCTTGGTGCATTCACCTATGGCTGGTTTGCTGGCAACAATGCCGCCGATTATGTTGCCGAACGTGACTTCAGCGCGCTCGACAGCCAGCAGATCGAGCGGGAAAAGGCCCGGGTCTACGCCCCACTGGATCGTGAACATGGCCTGCCACCGGCCCAGGTTGAGTACAAGCTGCGCCGCTTCGTCAACGATTACTTGCAGCCGCCCAAGGTCACCAAGAAGATGCAGATCGGCCTGCAACGCTTCGACGATATCGAGCGCGACCTGGACCAGATGAAAGCCAATAACGCCCACGAATTGATGCGTGCCATGGAAGTCAGCGTGATTCGCGACTGCGCCGAGATGGCCGCCAGGGCGTCGTTGTACCGCGCGGAAAGCCGTTGGGGTCTGTATCACTACCGGGTCGATCACCCCGAGCGCAATGACGCTGACTGGTTCTGTCATTGCCACCTGAAAAAAGGCGAGGACGGACGCATGTTCAGCTTCCGCAAGCCCGTGGAACCCTATGTGATCCCCATGGATGCCGAGGAAATGCAGGCCTACAACCGCCTGCGGGTGGGCAATCACGCCGCCTGATCCACCTGTTATTGCGTGACATCCAGAGAGAGCGCAGTAAGCGCCAAGGAACCGTGAAATGGCCTATCAGCCTCAGGAAATCTTTTTTCGCTCCAATGCGCCGGTGACCATCGATGAAGACAAGTGCATCGCCCACAAAGGCTGCACGGTGTGTGTCGAGGTATGCCCCATGGATCTGCTGGCGATCAACCCGGCAACCCAGAAGGCCTATATGGCGTTCGATGAGTGCTGGTACTGCATGCCCTGCGAAAAGGATTGTCCGACCGGTGCGGTCAAGGTGGAAATTCCCTACCTGCTGCGCTGAGTCTGTAACGCTATCCGGCACCCCGGACGCCTGAGTCAAACCACCCCTCGTTTCCCACCGCGCCAGAATGCGGCGGAGACGACTACCTATAAATGATTCGAGGGGATATACCCATGCTATTGCGTGCAGCACTGGCCGGTTTTGTACTGGCCTCATTGACCCTGTCTGCCCAGGCAGAAACCATCCGCATTGCCATCGGCACCCAGGACACCACCATCAACTGCGCCGCTGGTGGGTTGCTGATCCGTGAGCTAGGCCTGCTCGACAAGTACTTGCCCCATGACGGCAAATACAAGGATGCCCAGTACGATATCCAGTGGAAGAACTTCACCAGTGGCGCGCCCCTGACCAACGAGATGGTCGCCGGCAAGCTCGACTTCGGCGCCATGGCGGATTTCCCCGGCGCCTTCAACGGCGTGGCCTATGAAACCGCCGGCAAGCACAGCCTGTTTATCAGCGTGCTGTCGGGCAATATCAAGGGCAGCGGCAATGGCATCGTGGTGCCCAGCAACTCCCCGGCGCAATCCCTGGCCGATCTCAAAGGCAAGACCATTTCCGTACCGTTCGCCTCCACGGCCCACGGTATGCTGCTGCGTGCCGTGGCAGCCCAGGGTTGGGACCCGCTCAAGGACGTCAATATCATCGCCCAGGCGCCGGAAATCGCAGGCTCTGCCTTGCAGGCCGACAAGATCGACGCCCATGCCGACTTCGTGCCCTTCGCCGAGCTGTTCCCCAACCGTGGCTTCGCCCGCAAGATCTACGACGGTTCGCAGTCCAATAGCCCGACCTTCCATGGCGCCCTGGTAGATGAAAGCTACGCCCGTCAGTACCCGGAAGTGGTGGTGGCCTACCTGCGCGCCGGGATCGAAGCCAATCGTCTGCTGACCGCAGAACCCGAGAAGTACAGCGAGCTGATCGAGAAGGTCACCGGCATCGAGGCCGAGGTCAATTATCTGTTCCACGGTCCCCTGGGCCTGCAGACCCGGGATCAGACCTGGAAGCCCGAGTATCGCCAGGCCGTCGGTACGGCCATCGACACCCTCAAGCTGCTGAAAAAGGCCGATCGCGGCCTGGACCTCAATACCTTTATCGATGATCAGTACGTGCGTGCGGCCTACAAGGCGTCCGGGCTGGACTACAACGCTCAGCTGAGCAATTACGCGCAGTCGCCGCTCAAGGCCAACGATGCACTGACCGGCAAACCCATTACCGATTTCCGCCATGTGGCCGAGGTCTGGGTCAAGGGTGAGCCGACCGTGCGCCATTACGCCTCGGCCGAATCGGCCTTCGTCGCCCTGGCCAGCCTGAAGAAGGAGGGCAAGGCCATACGTGCGGTCTACGCCCAGGCCGACGACAGCGGCATCAAATTGTTCGCCAATCAGGCCTGGTTTGTCAGTGACAGCAAAGGGCATCTGAGTGCCTTCCTGCTCAAGGGCCAGGCCGAGCAATACGCCCAGACCTCGGGTGGCAAGGTCTTTGACTTCGCCGACGCCAGTGCCCATTCGGTCCAGGCCGTTGCCAGCCGCTGATGCACGCCTTGCGCGGGCCGCTGCGGCGGCCCGTATTGAAACCGGGAAGACTGCCATGTCTGTATCGCACTTGAACTGGATTCCGCGCACCGGCTCCTTGCTGTTTTGCCTGCTGTTCTGGCAACTCGCGGCCAGTTATCACTGGAACCTGATTCTGCTGACCTTCAGCAATGTGCCGACACCCTGGGCCGTGGTGCAGGCTGCCGTGGGCCTGGTTGACTCGGGCAATCTCGCCCGGCATCTGGGCGCGAGCCTGGGGAGGGTGTTTGCCGGTTATCTGGCGGCGCTGGTCATCGGTATTGGCCTCGGGTTGGCGGTGGGGCGTTCGCGCTGGGCAGAAAACGTGCTGATGCCGCCCCTGGAGGTGTTGCGGCCGATTCCGGCGGTGGCCTGGATTCCCCTGGCCATCCTGATGTTCCCGTCCTCGGAGTTGTCCATGGTGTTCATCACCTTTACCGGTGCCTTGTTTCCGATCCTGCTCAATACCGTGCACGGCGTCGAAGGCGTCGATCCGCGCCTGATCGCCTCGGCCCGAAGCCTGGGGGCAGGGCGCCGGGCAATCCTGCTGGAAGTCATCCTGCCGGGGGCGGCGCCGAGCATCATCACCGGCCTGGCCATCGGCATGGGCACATCATGGTTCTGCCTGGTCACGGCGGAAATGATCTCCGGGCAATTCGGCATTGGCTACTACACCTGGGAGTCCTACACCATCCAGAACTACGCGGACATCGTGGTCGGCATGCTGCTGATCGGTTGCCTGGGCATGGGTAGCAGCCTGTTGGTCAAGCGCCTGGGCAACCTGTTCACCCCCTGGCACCGTGGCCGAGGTAAAGCCTGATGAAGCTCGGACATATCGATATCCGGCAACTGTCGATCACCCTCGGCGAAGGCCAGCAGGCCTTTGAAGCCGTGCAGGCCCTGGATTGCCAGATCGCCGCCGGCGAGTTCGTCTGCATCCTCGGCCCTTCGGGCTGTGGCAAGTCGACCTTGCTGGGCGCCCTGGCCGGGCACTTGGCGGCACAGACCGGCAGCCTGGAAATGGACGGCGCAGCGGTGCAGGGGCCCTCACCGCAACGCGGCATGGTGTTTCAACATCACACCCTGTTTCCCTGGCGCAGCGTGCGTGAGAACGTCGCTTTTGGTTTGAAGATGCAGGGCGTGGCCAAGGCCGAGCGGCTCAAGGCTGCCGACGACATGTTGGCCCTGGTGGGCCTGGACGGGTTTGCCGAGCGCTGGCCTAACCAGCTCTCCGGAGGCATGCAGCAACGCGTGGAAATCGCCAGGGTGCTGATCAATCGGCCGCGCCTGTTGCTGATGGATGAGCCGTTTGGTGCCCTGGATGCCCTGACCCGCTTGAAGATGCAGGAGCTGTTGCTGGATATCTGGACGCGCATCCGCACCACCGTGGTGTTCGTCACCCACGATATCGACGAAGCGCTGTTCCTGGCCGATCGAATCCTGGTCATGAGCAGCCGGCCGGGGCGTTTTATCGAAGACCTGCGCCTGGACTTTGCTCGGCCACGCAACACCGACCTGATGACTACCCCGGAATTTTCCCGCTTGAAGCGTCATTGCCTCGAGTTGCTGCGTCACGAGGACGGTCGGCAGTTGCCACGCCTGAACCCCCTCGGACTTCCTATTGAAAACAACCGACCGCGATTCGCCATATGACTGAACTGAACGCTACTTTCGACGACATCGACCACCCGCAAATTCTCGCCCTGCGCCCACGCCTGCAAGACCCGGACCCTGGCGTACGAAGGATTGCCCTGATCGAACTGGCTGACCTCGAGGACCCGGACGGCCTGTTCTGGCTGGTCGATCGACTGCGCGACGATCCTGCGGCCGAGGTGCGCGCCGAAGCGGCAAGCCTGCTGGAGGCCTGGGAAGAGACCGCAGTGGTGCAGGCCCTCTGCGCCGCCCTGGTCGATCCCCAGCCGAACGTGCGTGAAGCCGCCGCCCAGAGCCTGAGCGTGCTCAAGAGTGCCGAGGCCGGGCGGGAAATCCTGCCCTGGACGAGCCATGCCGATGCCAGCGTGCGTACGGCGGCCTTTCGGGCACTGCGCGAGTTGCGCCTGATCGACGCCGCGCCCTTGGCCTTGCTGGCCCTGGATGACGTCGATCCGGCTGTGCGGCGCGAGGCGGTCGGCGTACTGGGCTGGCTGAAACAACTGGACGCCCTGGAGGCACTGGCACGCCTGGCCAGCAGTGATTCCGACACAGACGTGCGTCGTGCTGCCACTGGCGCCCTGGGCTTGGCCAGCGACGAGCGGGTTCTCCCGGCATTGCGCCAGGCCTTGCAGGATCAGGCCTGGCAGGTGCGCGAAGAAGCGGCAACGACCTTGGGCAAGGTCGGCCGGGTCGAGGCCGGCCCGGCACTGGTCGAGGCATTGGCTGATGACTACTGGCAGGTGCGGGTACGGGCTACCCGCAGCCTGGGTCGATTGCGCTACGGCCCGGCCTTGCAGGGTTTGCTGGGCACGCTTGAACACAGCATCAGCAATCTGCGCAAGGAAGCGGCACTCGCCCTGGGCGAACTGGGCGACAAGGCCGCCCTGGCCAGCTTGCACGCGGCGCAAAACGACAGCGATCCGGAAGTGCGCAAAGCCATCCGCATCGCCCTGGCGCAATTGCAATGAACCAGGCGCCGCACGCCATTGGCAACTCCTGGAGCAAACAGCAGTTGCGCCTGAACTGGCCTGACGGCGCAGTGCAGCTCATCAGTCACGTGCAACTGCGCCAGCAATGCCCCTGCTCCCAGTGCCGCGCCCTGCGCCTGGGTGGCAACGAGCCGAAAGTAGCCGCCGATGTGCGGCTGCTGGAAGTCCATCCCCAGGGCTATGGCCTGCAACTGGTGTTCAGTGACGGGCACCAACGGGGGATTTATCCGTGGGAGTATCTGGCGCGGATGGTGGAGTAGCCGTGGGGCATCCCCGCCTGCAACCTTCAGGGAGGTAAACGACATGGACCTATACGTCGTCCGCCACGGCCAGACCTGGGCCAATATCGAAAGCCGCTACCTGGGTGCGCTCGACCCCGGGCTGACCGACCTGGGCCGACAGCAGGCCCAGGAGCTGGCCGAACAGCTGCCCGCCCATGTCCAGGCGCTGATCACATCGCCGCTATTACGTGCCCGGCAGACTGCCGACTATCTCAACCAGCAGCACAGGCTGCCGATCTGCGTCATGGACGCTTTTCGAGAGCGTCATATCGGCGTTTTCGAAGGGCTGACCCAGGCAGAGGCCGAGGCCAGGCATCCTGGCTTGTGGGCACAGAACATTACCCGCCAGTGGGATATCGGTCCCGATGGCGGCGAGTCGATCAAGGACGTGTTTCTTCGCGTGCAGCAAGGCCTGCAGTTCTTGCTTGATGCGTACAACGGGAAAGTCATCGTGCTTGTCGCCCACGGCTTCGTTGCCAAGACCATTAGGGCCCTGGCCCGAGGTGACTACTCCGATTTCTACGACTGGCAGTTGGGTAATGGAGAGGTGCTGGCGCTGGAAAATCTGCAGTTGCGTGGGCAAATCCATGAGCTGAAGCCGGTCCTGCAGATTTAAATGAGCCTTTGTGGGAGCCGGCTTGCTGGCGATGGCGTCGGTTCAGGCATTGGGGTTAGGGGGCGAGCGCTTCGCACTCGATCGCCAGCAAGCCGGCTCCCACGAATATGATTAATACGGATATAAAATAAACAACATAATTATCCATATTAATATTAGCTTAGTCCGTAAAAGAATTTCACAGGCTCTTTCTCTACGTTTATGTTCTAACCCAAGCAGGACAGCGCGGCCCATCCGCGCCATTGCCTGAGCGCTCGACCCGACCCCTCGCACGGTGGAGGAGAGCTAAGCCAACCACCATGCGAGGGATCCTGACCATGACCACCTGACGCCCTGTCTGCCTGTCGATTCAGCGAACGCATCCGCGCGCTGAGCGATATCAAGTCTTCCCGTTTGCGAACCCGACATTGCCCCCGGCCCTGCGCCCGGTGCAGTCGCTCGCTCAGAAAAAGCTCGGCCACACGAGCACCAGCCTGAGTAATCCTGGCATGAGTCAAACCACCCCGATTTCGACAAGCATTTTCAGCCTGCCCCATAGCAACAATCGCCTGACCCTGGACAGCGTGCCCAAGCATGCCGATCTGCACGCCGAGCGCCTGCATCGCAAGCAGCGTTTGGCTGCTTCATACCGGCTGTTCTCCCGTTACGGCTTTGAAGTGGGACTGGCCGGGCATTTCACCGCCCGTGACCCGATTGAAACCGGGCACTACTGGATCAACCCTTTGGGCGTACCCTTTTCCCAAATCACAGTATCGCAACTGCTGCGGGTCAATCGCGAAGGGCAGGTGGTGGAGGGCGAAGGCCTGCTCAATACCAGCGCCCTGGAGTTACACGACGGTCTGCAACAGGCCCGTCCTGAAGTGGTGGGCATCGCTCACCTGCACGGTTTCTATGGGCGGACCTGGTCCTCCCTGGGCCAGCTGTTTGACCCTATCACCGCAGAAGCCGGGGCCTTTGTCGAGGATCAGGCAATTTTTCGCCGCCACGACCTGCGTACTGCCAGCGGCGCCCTGGACAATGATCGCGACCGGGTCACCGCCGCCTTTGTCGATAGCTTCGGCGGTAACAGCCTGTTGTTCTGGCAAAACCATGGCGTGTGGACCGTGGGTGAGAGCGTGGAAAGCGCGGCGTGGAAGTTCATTCTTGCCGAGGACATTGCACGCTCCCATCTGCTGGCCAGGGCCGCCGGGGTGCCGGTGATTCCTCAGGTCGATCCGGTCACGCCCCAGAGCCGGGCGCGCAGCGAGCTGTTTGGCTGGCTGAATTTCCAGCCGCTGTGGGACGAGATCGTCACCCAACAACCTGACCTGTTGGACTGACTGGCGATGGCCTCTCTCAGCCGCCGCCGTCTGCTGGCCGCCAGTGCCACGCTGGCTGCAGGTGCCTGGTTATTGCCCCAGGCCGCCCAGGCCCAGGCCACGCCTTTGCGGGTGTGGCGCTACAAGGGTGCGGCGGCGACCTTCATGGACCTGGCCGGGCAACTGGACACGCCTTACCCGGTGGAATGGGTAGATATCGGCGGCGGCAACCTGGTGCTGGAAGCCCTGAACAGCGGCAGCCTGGACTATGTGTCGATGAGCGAGATTCCGCCCATCTTCGCCGCCAGTGCCAAGGTGCCCATTGCCCTGATCGGCGTGCTGCCGGGGGATCTGCACGACAACGGCATCGTGGTACGCAAGGACGCCGGGATCCGCAGCGTCGCCGATCTCAAGGGCAAGCGCATCAGTTATGTACGGGCGACCAACACCCATTACTTCGTCCTCGACATGCTGCGTCAGCACGGCCTGACCCTGGCGGATGTGCAGGCCGTACCGATGCCGATGCAGGACGCGCTGATCGCCTTTCGCAGCGGCCATATCGATGCCTTGACCGGCGGCGGCATCAGCCTGTTGCAGGCCGCGCGGGAGGGCGGTGAGCGCCTGGAACATGTCAGCCGCTTTGTCGGCAATAGCCTGATCGCCACCACTCAAGGCGCACTGCAGGACCCCGACAAACACCGTCAGCTCGGCGACTTCCTGCTGCGGGAAAAAGCCACCTGGGCATGGGTCAGCCAGCACCCGGAAGCCTGGGCCCGGCGTTGCCAGGAGCAGAGCGGGATCACGGCTGAACTGTATCTGCAGCAGTTGCGCCAGCGTGCGCTACCGGTGCGTCTTGGCGCCATCAATGAACAGGCCATCGCCTCGGCACAGCAGGTCGCCGACACCTTTTTCGACAATCAGTTGATCCGCCACCCCGTCGATTTGCGACCGCTCTGGCGTGATGACTTCAGCCCTATTCTGGAAAGTTGATCCTTGATGAAATCACTCTCTTACCGCGTCTCTTTACCCCTGGCGCCAATGATTTTCGCCGGTTATGCGCTATTGCCTGCATACGCCGCCGAATCCAGTGAAACCCTGGACACCGTGATCGTGACCGGCTCCCGGGGCAGCGAAGCGCGCACCGTGACCAGCAGCCCGGCACCTATCGATGTGATCAATGCCCAGCAACTGGAAAAGACCGGCTCCGGCAGCCTGCGTGGCGCGCTGGAGAAAGTCCTGCCGTCGTTCAGCCAGCGTCCGTCCGGCAGTTCCAATGACAGCATCGCCCGGCCTTACAGCCTGCGCGGCCTCAATGGTTCCAACGTGCTGGTGCTGGTCAATGGCAAGCGTCGCCATAACAGCGCGGTGATCAACCTCGATTCGACGGCAGCCTACGGCACCAACCCGGTGGATCTGGACATGATCCCCATCAGCGCCATCGACCATATTGAAGTGCTGCGCGACGGCGCCTCGGCGCAGTACGGCTCGGACGCCATCGCCGGGGTGATCAACATCATCCTCAAGCAGAACGACCACGGCGGCTCGGCAAGCACCCAATACGGCGAGTACTACCGCGACGGCGATGGCGGCACCATTCGCCAGACCCTGAACAACGGTTTTGCCTTGCCCAACGACGGTTTCTTCAACCTGTCCCTGGATGCCAAGTCGCAACAGACCGCTGTACGCGCGCGGGATGCCACCGGCTCGTTCTACTACCCCCAGGCTGACGGCTCGCCCGATCCACGGGAGGCGACCGCGGATAAACAGGTGCAGAAAAACGGCCTGCCGAAGATCAAGGCGATCAACGTCGGTTATAACGCCGAGGCGCCGATCAACGATGACCTGACTTTCTATTCGTTCTCGACCTTGAGCAAGCGCGATGCCCGTGGCGGGCAGAATTACCGCCGACCCAACTCGACCAATATCATCCCGCAGATCTACCCGGACGGCACCGCGCCGTTCTACACCCTGGAAGAGGTGGATTATCAGGTCGCGGCCGGGGTCAAGGGCCTGCTGGCAGGCTGGAACTGGGACCTGAGCTCAACCTTCGGCCGCGACAAGGGCCAGGCCGGTGCCGACGAAACCCTTAACGCCTCCCTGGGGCCGACCAGCCCGACCCATTTCGATACCTACACCAACACCTTCGATCAGTGGACCAATAACCTCGACTTCACCCGGGCATTCGAGGTCGGCCTGAGCAAGCCGATGCAAGTGTCTTGGGGTGGCGAGTTGCGCCATGAGCGCTACAAGACCGAGTCCAATGATTACCTGTCCTATATCAACGGCGGTTATATCTACCCAAGCGGGCCTTTGCGCGGGCAACCGGCGGCGGTAGGGGCCCAGGGCGCGATTACCCTGACCCCGGACGATGCCGGGCAGAACAGTCGCAACAGCTACGCCAGCTATGTGGACGTCGGCTTCAACCCCACGGAGAAACTCTGGCTGGGCCTGGCCGGGCGTTTTGAAAAGTACGATGACGATTCTGGCGACACCCGCAGCGGCAAGTTCTCGGCGCGCTACGACTTCACCCCGGACTTCGCCATTCGCGGCACCATCAGCAACGGCTTCCGTGCGCCGTCGTTGTCGCAGTCGACCTACGCCCAGACTTCCAACCAGTACACCCTGGTCAACGGCGTCGCCCAGTTCGTCGAGGCCAAGACCGTGCGGGTCGATTCGACCCTGGCCAAGGCCTTGGGTGCCGAGGCGCTCAAGCCGGAGAAGTCACGCAATATCAGCGTCGGCTTCACCTACAAGCCACTGCCCCAGGCCAACGTGACGCTGGACGCCTATCAGATCGAGATCAAGGACCGCATCGGCCTGACCGGCTTCCTGTCTGGCGCCGGGGTCAATCAGATCCTGCAACAGCAGGGCTTCCGTCCGGGCTATCAGCTCAAGTACTTCACCAACGCGGCTGACACCACGACCCGTGGTATCGATCTGGTCACTGACTACAAGGTCGATTACGGCCGCTACGGCAGCGTCAAGTACGGCGTGGCTTTCAACTACAACAAGACTGACCTGGACAGTATCAAGGCCACGCCTGCCGCACTGACCGCCGCGGGCAGCAATCTGGTGCTGTTCGATCGCGTGGCCCAGGGCTACCTGACGGTGGCCAACCCCAAGACCAAGCTGATCCTGAGTAGCAACTGGAAGATCGACAAGTTCGATATCAACGCCTCGGTCAACCGCTACGACAAAGTCACCGCCCGGGATGCCAACCCGGCCTATGACGTGACCTACGGCGCCAAATGGATCACCGATCTGGAAGTTGCCTATGCCGTGACCGACGCCCTCGGCGTGGCTGTGGGCGCCAACAACCTGTTCAACGTGCATGCCGACAACAACGGCTACCCGGCGGGCGACGTCAACGGCTTCCCGAAATTCGGCAGCATCTCGCCGTTCGATCCCTATGGCGGCTTCTGGTACACGCGCCTGACGTACAACTTCTAAAAAGGATGCAGTCATGAGTACTACACCCCGACAAATCCTGCTTGGCGCATTCATTCCCAGCGCCGGGATCATGGGCTCCAACTGGCGACATCCGTCGGCCGCTGCTGATTCATTCGTCGACTTCGGCCATTACAAGTGGATCGCCGAGACCCTGGAGGCGGCGCGTTTTCATGCGCTGTTTTTCAACGATACGGTAAATATCGAGCTGGACCTGGAAGCCCTGGCCCGGGGGCCCAACAGCGTGCGCTGGGACCCGCTGGTGCTGCTGCCTGCGTTGGCCCTGGTCACCCGGCATATCGGTCTGATTGCCACCGCCAGCACCACCTATAACGAGCCGTACAACATCGCCCGCAAGTTCGCCAATATCGATCACCTGAGCGGTGGCCGGGCGGGCTGGAATCTGGTGACCTCCCTGGGCGGCGGCGAGAACTTCAATCTCGATGCCCATGTGTTGCACGCCAATCGCTACGAGCGCGCCGAAGAGTTCTATGACGTGGTCACCGGGCTGTGGGACAGCTGGCAGGACGATGCCTTTGTGCAGAACAAGGCGTCCGGCCTGTGGCTGGATACCGAAAAAATGCACGTACTGAACCACCACGGCAAACACTTTCAGGTCAAAGGCCCGCTTAATGCGGCGCGGCCGGTGCAGGGCTATCCGGTAGTGGCCCAGGCCGGGTCGTCGGATGCCGGTCGGGCGTTGGCGGCGAGGGCCGGGGAATTGATCTTCACCGCCCAGCATACGGTGGAGCAGGGGCGGCAGTTCTATGCCGGGATCAAGCAACAGGCTGCAGCGCTGGGGCGCAATCCCGAGCATGTGAAGATACTGCCCGGTGTTTCTCCGGTCGTGGGTCGGACCCAGGCTGAAGCTCAGGACAAATACGACCGCCAGCAGGAATTGCTCGACCCGACCACCTTCCTGCGCACCATCTCGCGCTTTACCAGCCTGGGCTTCGACCTCTCGGAGCTGCCGTTCGACGAGGTGGTGCCGCTGCCGCCGGAGACCTTCGACACCAATACCCACAAGAGCCGCCAGAAACTGGTGTTCGACCTGATCCGCCGCGAGCGGCCGACGGTGCGCCAGTTGTTCAACAAGCTCACCGCCGGTGGTCACCGCATCCTGATCGGCACACCGCAAAGCATCGCCGACGACTTCCAGGAGTGGTTCGAACAGGGCGCCGCGGACGGTTTCAACGTGATGTTCTCCGGGCTGCACCAGGGCATCAGCGACTTTGCCGACGGCGTAGTGCCGGAGCTGCAACGCCGCGGGCTGTTCCGTCACGAGTATCAGGGCGACACCCTGCGCGAGAACCTGGGGTTGCCGTATATCCCCAATCGGCATGCGGCAGGGCGAGTGGCGACTCGCTAATTGACTGAAGAAACAAAACCTCCGTTGGAGCGAGGCTTGCCCGCGAAAGCAATCGATAAAGCGCAGAGGATGTGTCGGATGTACCGGCATCTTCGCGGGCAAGCCTGGCTCCCACAAGTACGTCTGGATAATGCCTGTGCTTATGAAATTGAATGCTGCCTTACTGTTGTCGATGGTTGCGTTGCTTGCTGCCTGCGGCGACCACCCCGACCCATCCGCTGCTGCCTCGGCAACCCAACCGGTTACCGGCGGCACCCTCAAGGTCGCCCTCGACGGCGACCCCAACTGCATCGATCCGCAACAGGCGGGCAATAACACGGCGTTGAACGTCGGGCGCCAGGTGGTCGATTCCTTGACCGATCAGGACCCGCAAACCGGTGCCATCGTGCCCTGGCTGGCGACGTCCTGGGAGGTCGATGCCCAGTCCCGGCGCTTCACCTTTCACCTGCGTGATGGCGTGCGTTTCGCTGACGGCACGCCGGTGGATGCCGCCGCCGTCAAAGCCAATATCGAGCAGATTCTGGTGTTGGGCGCCCGTGCCTCCCTGGCATCGACTTACCTGGATGGCCTCAAAGGCGTTGAAGTCGCTGACAGCCGTACGGTGATCATCGAGTTCAACCATCCCAATGCGCAGTTCCTGCAAGCCACCTCGACCATGAGCCTGGGTTTGTTGGCGCCAGCGACCCTGGCCTTGTCGGCAGCGGATCGCTGTCAGGGTCAGTTGATCGGCAGCGGGCCGTTCAAACTCAAGTCCTTCGTGCATAACCAGCAGGTCCGGCTGAGCCGCAACGACGACTACGCCTGGGGCTCGGCACTGGCCGGGCATACCGGCAAGGCCTGGCTCGACGGCATTGATTTCCTGATCATCCCCGAGTCCGGTGTACGTCTGGGCAGCCTGGTCTCGGGGCAGATCGACGTCGATACCGGCGTCGTGCCGCAGAACGAACAGACCCTCGAAGCCCAGAAGCTGCCGCTGCTGACCCGCGCCAACCCCGGTGTGGTGTATGTGCTGGCACCGGATGAAAAAGGCCCGCTGTATACCGAGTTGGCGCTGCGTCAGGCACTGAGCAAGGCCATCGACCGTACGCAATTGGGCACCATTATCTCCCGCTATCAGAAACCGGCCACGGCCCTGCTGGCCAGCAGTACGCCGTTCTACCGCGATCTGTCGCCGCTGCTGGCCTACGATCCGGATGGCGCCCGGCAACTGCTCGACGGCGCAGGCTGGAAACCCGGCGCCGATGGTATTCGCAGTCGTGACGGTCAGCGCCTGAGCCTGCGCCTGGACTACTGGCAAACCACGCCGATCCTGGAACTGGTCCAGCAGCAACTCAAGCAGGTGGGCATCGAACTGCGGCTGAACAAGGCCACCATCAGCCAGGTCACGGCGCTGAAAGCCAATGGCGATATCAGCCTGAATTTCTTCAACCTGACCCGTGCCGACCCGGACGTGATCCGTACGGTATTCCAGGTCTCCGGGCGTAACTACAACAACCGTGACCGTGGCGAACTGGACCAGCTCATGCAGGACTCGGCGGCAACCCTCGATACACCTTTGCGCCAGCAACTGGTAGACCGTATCAGTGAAACCATGATCAGGGACGGCCATGCGATTCCATTGATCGAGCTGGTGACTGTGGTCGGTCAGGGCAAACAAGTGCAGGGCCTGCACTTTGAAGCGTCATCGCGCTTGCAGTTCTTCGATACCTGGCTGCGGCGATGAGGAGTCTGTCATGAGTGAAACTTTGGTTCCTGTACTGACCCCGTCCCGCTGGGCCGGACATCCGGTGCGCCGCCTGCCGGGCTACCTGGCGCGACGCGGATTGCAGGCAGCGTTGGTGCTATGGGCCGCGTTCAGTCTGTCCTTTATGATCCTCTACGCACTGCCCAGTGATCCGGTGAGCATCATGCTCAATCAGACCGGTGAGCCCACCGCCGTGGACCGCCAGCAGATCGCCGCCCTGCGTGCCGAGTACCACCTCGACGAACCCTTGCCGGTGCAGTACGGCCTGGCGCTATGGCGGGCGCTGCAGCTGGATTTTGGCCGATCGATCCAGAGTGGCGAGCCGGTGGCCAGTTCCCTGGCCCATGCGTTGCCTGCTACCGCTGCGCTGACTTTACTGGCCCTGACCATCGCCTTGCTGGGCGGGATCGGCCTGGCCCTGGCCGCGAGTCTGACCCGGCGGCATTGGTTGCGCGATCTGTTGCTCGGAGTGCCCGCGTTGTCGGTGTCGCTGCCGACGTTCTGGATCGGTCTGCTGCTGTTGCAGGCTTTCTCTTTTAGCTGGCACTGGTTTCCGGCCATGGGCAATCAAGGCTTTGCGTCGTTGCTGCTGCCTGCGCTGACCCTGGCGATTCCCACGGCAGCGGTGATCGCCCAGGTACTGGCGCGCTCCCTGGCCTCGGTGCGCCAGCAGCCGTTTACCGACGTACTGTTGGCCAAGGGCTTGGGCGAGGGCAGGTTGCTGTTCGTGCATTTGCTGCACAACGCAGCGATTCCGTTGCTGAGCCTGACCGGCGTGATCGTCGGTAATCTGCTGGCCGGATCGGTGGTGACCGAGACTGTGTTCTCCCGCGAGGGTGTTGGCCGCCTGGCCCAGGGGGCGGTGATGACCCAGGACATTCCGTTGGTTCAGGGTGTGGTGGTGCTTGCAGCGGCGATTTTCATCGGGGTCAATCTGCTGGTCGACTCCCTGTATCCCTTGCTGGATCCGCGCATGGTCAGCAGCGAAAGGAGGGCGGGGCAATGACTCGGGTCTTGAATGAACGTCTTGTCGATACAGACTTGCCGGGCCATGGCTGGCTGGCAATCGCCCTGCGTGCAGTGCGCCAGCGGCCGCTGCTGCGGGCGGGGATCACCGTGCTGTTGCTGGTCCTGGGCTGGGCACTCTGGCCGGGAGCATTCACCCATTATGATCCGCTACTGGGGGTGCCGGCCCAGGCGCTGCAAGGGCCAAGCGGCGTGCATTGGTTCGGCACCGATCACCTGGGCCGGGACCTCTACAGCCGTGTCGTCCATGGCGCGTCATTATCGCTGCAGGCTACGGCACTGGCGGTGTTGGTCGCCCTGGCCATCGGTGTCGTACTGGGGGTGATATCGGGTTATTTCGGCGGGTTGCTCGACATGGCGCTGATGCGTCTGGTGGAAGTTTTGATGGCCATTCCAGCGCTGCTGCTGGCCATGGCCATTATTACCGTGCTGGGTTTTGGCACGGTGAATATCGCTCTGGCCGTGGGCCTGTCATCGGTGGCGACCTTCGCCCGTCTGGTACGTGGCGAGGTGCTGCGCTGGCGTGGCAGCGTGTTCGTCGAAGCCGCCGTTTCCTGCGGCGTTGGGCCCTGGACCATCATTCGCCGGCATATCCTCGCCCACGCCGCCGGGCCGGTACTGGCCCTGACCGCATTGGAGTTCGGCAGCGCGGTGCTGTCGGTATCGGCCCTGAGCTTTCTCGGCTTTGGCGCACCGCCACCGCAGCCGGAATGGGGGTTGCTGATTGCCGAAGGACGCAACTACATGGTCGCAGCCTGGTGGTACACCACTCTGCCGGGGCTTGTCGTTGCCGCAGTGGTATTGGCTACCAACCAGCTCGCTCGAGCGGTTCAACATCTGCAAGGAGTCAAACGATGACTGCCGTTCTGCACGTTCAAGACCTGCGCATTGGTTATCACTCTGGCCAAGGCCGGGTAGAGGGTGTCGATCAGGTCAGCTTTGCCGTGTATCCCGGTGAAATCGTCGCGGTGGTGGGGGAGTCCGGCTCCGGCAAGTCCACCACTGCGGCGGCATTGATCGGGCTGCTGGCGGATAACGCCATGATCGAGGCGGGCAGCATTCTGTTGGCCGGCGAGGAATTGGTGGGGGCCAGTGACAAGCGCTGGCGCAGCCTGCGCGGCAGTGCTCTGGGCTTTGTGCCTCAGGATCCGGGGCTCTCCCTGGACCCGGTCAAGCGTATCGACAGTCAGCTATGGGAGGCCATGACCGTACACGGCGTACCCAGGGCTCAGGCCAAGGCCCGTACCTTGCAGCTGCTGGGCGAGGTCGGGCTGACCAATATCCCCCGGGTCGCCCGCAGTTTTCCCCACCAATTGTCCGGGGGCATGCGCCAGCGAGTGTTGATCGCTATGGCTCTGGCCAATAATCCGGCGCTGATCATCGCCGATGAGCCGACCAGTGCTCTGGACGTCGGTGTGCAGCGACAGATCCTCGATCGCCTGCAAACCCTGGCACGGGAGCGTGGCACGGCGGTGCTGTTGATCACCCATGACCTGGGCGTGGCACTGGATCGGGCCGATCGGCTGATCGTCATGCAGCGCGGCCGTATTGTCGAAACCGGCGACGCACGGAAGATTTTCGAGCAGCCGCAGCATGCCTACACCCGGCAATTGCTGGGCGCAGCGCCGAGTTTCAGGGAGGCGGTTACAGTGCGCAGTCATGTTTCGGCAAAGGCTGCCACGCCGTTATTGCAGGTGGAACAGTTGCGCAAGGATTTTTCCAGTTGGCGCAATCCCGGTAATGCGGCGGTGGACGATGTCTCGTTCTCGGTGATCCGCCATGCCACGACGAGCCTGGTCGGGGAGTCCGGTTCGGGAAAATCCACTACCGCTCGCTTGATCGTCGGCCTGGAACGACTCGATGCCGGGCGAGTGTGGTTCGATGGTCAGGACATCAGCCACTATCGCCGCAGCCAGTGGCAACCGCTGCGCCAGCGGATCCAGATCGTCTACCAGAATCCGTACGCGTCTCTGGACCCGCGTTTTACCCTGGCACAGATCATCAGCGAACCGCTGCAGGCGTTCGCCGTCGGTGATCGCGCATCTCGTTCGGCCAGGGCGGCCAGCCTGCTGGATCAGGTAGAACTGCCCAAGCGCCTGCTGCATCGACGCCCTGGAGAGTTGTCGGGGGGACAGCGCCAGCGTGTGGCGATTGCGCGGGCCCTGGCTCTGGAGCCGGAATTACTGGTGTTGGACGAGCCGTTGTCGGCGCTGGATGCCTCGGTGCAGGCACAGATCCTGACGTTGTTGGCCGAACTGCAACAGCGCCTGGGCCTGACCTACCTGTTTATTTCCCATGACCTGGCCGTGGTGCGGCAGATCTCCGAGCAGGTGGTGGTCATGCGGGCGGGCAAGGTAGTGGAGCAGGGAACCTGCGAGCGAGTGTTCCAGGCACCGGCCCATGAATACACCGCGCAATTGCTCGCGGATGTGCCGGGGCGGCGGTATTTGCAGGAGCGACGGCAGGCGGTTTATCGGACGGCGTGATCCCAGCTGGCTGGCATAGGAGTTATGCCTGTGGGACCGGCTTTAGCCGGGAAGACGCCGGTATATCCGGTACATTTCCTTGATCAGAAATGGCGCTTTCCCGGCTAAAGCCGGTCCCACCGTGCCGGGAGTGATGAAAGCAGAACACCATTTTTCGCTTTATCACCCTGGCCGAAGGCTCTAGGCTGATAGGTCGCCTGGCTACAACAACAATCCAGTGAGCACCCCATGCCTGAATCGCTGCAAAAATACCTGTCGCTGCATGACTTCGAGGCCGTGGCGAAGAAGCGTTTGCCTGGCCCGTTGTACGCCTATGTATCCGGTGCCGTGGAGGACGGGATTTCCGTCAGCGCCAATCGCCGTTCGTTTGAGCAATTCGGCTTCATTCCCAATGTGCTGGTGGACGTGTCCAGGGTCGATATGACCACGACCCTGTTCGGCCAGACCTACTCGGCGCCCATTGGCCTGGCGCCCATGGGGATTTCTGCCCTGACCAGCTATCGCGGTGATCTGATCCTCGCCAGTGCCGCCGCTGAGAAACAGGTGCCCTTCATCATGAGCGGCTCCTCGTTGATTCGTCTGGAAGAGGTGGTCGAGGCCGCGCCACATATGTGGTTCCAGGCGTATCTGCCGGGGGATCAACAGCAGATCGACGCACTGATCGACCGGGTCGCTGCCGCCGGTGTGCAGACCCTGGTAGTGACTGTGGATACCCCGGTTGCAGCCAATCGCGAGAACAATGTCCGCGCCGGATTTTCTACGCCTTTGCGGCCGAGCCTGAGCCTGGCCTGGCAAGGTGTGACCCATCCGCGCTGGCTGTTGGGGATTTTCCTCAAGACCATTCTCAAGCACGGCATGCCGCATTTTGAAAACAACTACGCCACGCGCGGCGCGCCGATCATGTCCAAGAGCGTGCTGCGCGATTTTTCCGATCGCGGCCATCTGAATTGGGAACATGTAGCGGCCATTCGCAAGCGTTGGCAGGGGCCGATGATTCTCAAGGGCATCCTCAATCCGCGCGATGCGATCAAGGCGCGGGCTATGGGTATCGACGGCATCATCGTGTCCAACCATGGCGGCCGCCAGCTCGATGGCAGCGTCGCACCGTTGCAGGTGTTGCCACGGATTGTCGAGGCGGTACCGGATACCGTGGTGATGATCGACAGCGGTATCCGTCGCGGCACCGATGTGATGAAGGCCATGGCCCTCGGCGCCAAGGCGGCCTTTGTCGGCAGGCCATTCAACTATGCGGCAACCGTGGCCGGGCAGGCCGGTGTGGCCCACGCCATCAAGCTGATCTGCGATGAATTGAAACGGGACCTGGGCTTGCTCGGCGTGTCTTATCCGGCCAGCCTTGACGCTTCGGTCCTGCTGGAAAACCGCTGATGGTCACGTTCAAACAACTGGAAGCGCTGTACTGGATCGCGCGCCTGGGCAGCTTCGAAGCGGCGGCGGCCAAGCTGAATATGTCGCAGTCGGCGATTTCCAAGCGTATTGGTGAACTGGAAGAAACCTTCAGCGAGCCGATCTTCGACCGTGTCCGGCGTAACTCGCGTCTTACGCCACGGGGCGCCTTGCTGCTGGATCACGCCACTGACCTGTTGAACAGGCGTGACCAGATGCTGCTGGAGGTCAGTGACAAGTCGGCCCTGGTCGGGCGCTTTCGTCTGGGCGTCACCGAGCTGACGGCCATGACCTGGCTGCCGGCCCTAGTCGAACGGGTCAATGCCGTGTACCCCAAGCTGGAGCTTGAGCCTTCGGTGGACGTGGGTTCCGGATTGTTTCGCCAACTGGAGCAGGATCAGCTCGACCTGATCGTGGTCCCGGCTGTATATGCCGACGCCCGTTTTGTCAGCCTTGAGCTGCCCAGCGTGCGCAATACCTGGATGTGTTCGCCACGGCTGCTGGATAACCAGCAGGTCTGGTCGCTGCAAGCCCTGTGCGGGCAGGTGCTGCTGACCCAGGGCGGTTCTTCCGGCGCGGGGCTGCATTACCAGCGCTGGTTCGCCACCCAGGGCGTGAGCTTCGAGCGAACCATCAACGTCAACAATCTGCTGGCCCAGGTCGGCCTGGCCATTTCCGGTCTTGGCATTGCCTACCTGCCCAAGGACTGTCTGGCGCATTTGCTGGAGCAGGGCAGCCTGTGCGAGCTGAACAGCGAACCGGCATTGCCGGACAGTCCTTACATAACCCAATACCGCGGTGATCGTTGGGCGGGGGTCAGTGCGGACATCGCGCGGATGGCTCAGGAGCTGTGTGATTTCACTCGTTTGCTGATTGCGCGCTAAGGCTAATTAAAACTGTAAATGGAAAAAAAGCGATGGTTAGTCAGTCGTTAATATCGCTAAAAGTATTCGCGACGACTGCATAAGATTCAAGGCACTCTCCAACAACAAAGGGTGCCGCCATGAGCTTCCCAGGATTTCGCGTCAATCCCGCCGTTCCACCTCTGAACAATGAGGTGATCCGCGCTTTCGATCACGTTGTCACCCCCCATATCAGCGACAACCTTGGCCGCCATATCGGTGCCCGTGGCCTGACCCGCTATAACCGCACCGGCAAACTGGCGGGCACGGCGCTGACGGTCAAGACCCGGCCCGGTGACAATCTGTATATCTACAAGGCGATGATGCTGTTGCAGCCCGGCCACGTATTGGTCATCGACGCTCAGGGCGACGCCAATAATGCGGTGATCGGCGAGTTGATCAAACTCTATGCCCTGCAGCGCGGTTGTGTTGGCTTTGTGGTGGATGGCGCCATCCGTGACGTCGCCAGTTTCGAGCACGTTCCCTGCTATGCCCGCAGCGTGGTGCATTGCGGTCCTTACAAAGAGGGCCCGGGGGAGGTCAATGTACCCGTGAGCATCGGCGGCATGCTGGTTTCGCCAGGGGATATTCTCGTCGGTGACGAAGATGGCCTGGTGGCGTTCCCCATGGATCAGGCCGAAGAGGTTTTGCACAAGGCCGGGCTGCACGCTGAGCATGAACAGCGGGTGATGGCGGAAATCGCCACGGGTGCGCTGCATCAAAGCTGGATCGACAAGGCCCTGGCCGCCAAGGGCCTGCTGGATTAGCGATCAGCGCTGACCCCGTTCGCCAACCGACACAAATCAAATAATATCGGTATCGTCATGATCAAGACCCTTTCCAAGAAAGGCGGCTTTCGCTGGATTGTCGCCGGGCTGTTCTTCCTCGCCTACATGATTGCTGGCGCGGACCGCGCCAATATCGGTGTGGTGGTGCCTTTCATCAAGCAGGAATACGCCCTGAGCAACACCGATATCGGTGCCCTGGCCAGCCTGTTCTACCTCACCTATGCGGTGGTGCAGATCCCCGCCGGTTATCTGTTCAGCCGCTGGGGTATTCGCAATCTGCTGACGGCGTCCCTGGTGCTGACCTCCATCGCCACACTCCTGATCGGCATGACCAGCAACGTCTTGCAGCTCAAGTTCGCCCGCGCCTTGCTCGGTGCCGCCGAAGGCCCGATCAACATCGGCATCGTGTCGATCATCAACCGCTGGTTCCCGGCGCGGGAAAAGGGCCTGGCCACGGGGATCTTCATGTCCTCGATCAAGTTTGCTCCGGCCTTCGTGCCGCCGCTGTGTGCGTGGATCGTGCACCTGTACGGCTGGCGCGAAGTGTTCTATATCTTCGCCTTTCCTGGCCTGCTGGTGGCGGTGCTGTGGTGGTGGCTGGTCAAGGATGATCCGTCGAAAAGCCCGTATTGCACCCCGGAGGAAGCCCGCTATATCGACGAGTCCGACGCGCCAGTCAAGGCACCGACTGCGTTGGCCCCACGCCGTAGCTGGCTGGATCGCTTTATCCGTATCCGTGACATCGACCTGCTGCACGACAACGCCAGCATCCTGCGCTCATGGAATATCTGGGCCTGCGCCCTGGGCTATTTCCTGATGGTCGGCATCACCTACGCCATCATGACCTGGGTGCCCACTTATCTGGTCTCGGTCAAACACTATTCGGTGATGAAAATGGGCGCCGTGGCCGCTGCCCCGTGGGTCGGCGCGATCATCGGCAACCTGCTCGGTGGCTGGCTCTCGGACAAGGTATTCGACAAGCGCCGCAAGCCGGTGATGCTGATTACCTCGTTGGCCACGGTCGTGACCATGTTCGTTCTACTCAATTCGCCGGATGATCCGATCCTGTTGGCCGGGGTGTTTCTGATCGCCGGGATCCTGCTCAACATCGGTTACTCGACCTTTCTCGTCTATCCCATGGGCCTGGCAACCAAGGACAAGGTGCCGTTCGCTGCGTCGATCATTAATACCGGTGGCTCACTGGGCGGTGCCTTCGCGCCTTTCGTGGTCGGCGTGCTGCTCGATAACTACGACTGGAACATGGTCTTCACCTTCCTTGGCGTCTGCTCGCTGCTGACTTTTGTCGTGCTGCTGACCATGATCGAGCCGCGGCCCAAGGCCAGCGCCGTGACCCAGCAACCCCTTGTGCCGAATGGCCCCCACGTCGCCAGCAACGCTTGAATATCAAGGACACCTTATGTCTACGCTTTTGCACAATGCCGTGATCAGCCGCCTGGACCTGTGGATCAACCCCATCTTCGACGAACTGATTGAAGCCACTCCGGGACTGGCCTTGCAGCGCTTGATCCGGGCCGATGAAGCCGGGGTCTGGTCCGGACTGCGCCGCACCAACGCTTACCACATCACCGCCGCCAAGGATGAGTTGCCGAGCCAGTGGTTCGCCAACCAGGCGTTGATTGAACAATGTCCGCAGTTGCTCTGCGTATCGTCGGGCGGGGCAGGGTACGACACAGTGGACGTCGAGGCCTGCACCCGCGCCGGTATTGCCGTGGTCAATCAGGCCGGGGCCAACGCCAACTCGGTGGCCGAGCATACCTTCGGCCTGTTGCTGGCCCTGAGCAAACGCCTGATCGAATCCAATCGTCGTCTGCGCACAGACCGGGGCTTTGCCCGGGAAGACCTGATGGGCGAAGAAATTCACGGCAGTACCCTCGGAATCATCGGCCTGGGGGTGATTGGTGAGCGCACCGCGCGGTTCGCCAATGGTTTTGGCTTGCGGGTGCTGGCGTACGATCCGTACCTGGATGCCGAGACCATTCGAAATCGGGGTGCAGAGCCGGCATCCCTTGAGCAATTGCTGGGGGCTGCGGACTTCGTCTCCCTGCATTGCCCGCTCACGGCCTCGACCCGCCACCTCATGGGTGCCGAGCAGTTCGCGGCGATGAAGCGCGGGGCGATTTTCCTGTCCACCGCGCGAGGTGGCATCCACGATGAGGCGGCGCTGTTCGATGCGCTGAGTCGGGGTCATCTGGCCGGTGCCGGGCTGGATGTCTGGGAAGTCGAGCCGCCGCCCCATGAGTCGCCCTTGCTGCGGTTGGAACAGGTGATCGCCACCTACCATACCGCCGGGGTCAGCCATGGCGGACGACGTAATGTGGCGCGTTCATCGGCCTTGCAGATTCAGGCGATGCTAAGGGGAGAGCGACCGCCGCACCTGATCAATCCGCAGGTTTGGGAACACTTTATCGAGCGGTTGAAACAGCTCTTTTGAAGCTCAGTACTCGTATTGCGAACGCAGGATTGTGGGACCGGCTTTAGCCAGGAAGGCATCGGGGCATGTGAAGACCTATTCCCGGCTAAAGCCGGTCCCACAAAAAATACTTTATGCCTCGGCTTGGCGTCCGGCAGGCCCGTCCCAAAGACTCGACTGCGCCACCTCCATCGCCGCATCCAGCCCGCGCTTCACACTGGCCTCAAGCCCACCAGCGAGCATGCCATTGATCCCCGCCGCACTGACGCCTTTGTAATCCAATAGCGTCTGCAACAACTCCTCGAAATCCCGCTGCGGCGTGATCAACTGACTGGCTTGAACCGCCACCGCCGTCACGGCCCGGCGGGCAATGTCTTCGGCAATGCCTTGCTCGATGGCGCAGTTGTACATGGCCTTGGCCAATAGAGCAGGGTAGGACGGGCCGGTGCCGGTCAGGCCGGTGAGGTAGTCCAGCGCCTGTTCGCTATGCACTTCATCGGCCTGGCCACAGGTTTCGAACAGTTGTTGAACCAAGGCTTTATCAGCAGTGTCGACCCGCTCACTCGCCAGCCACGGGGTATAGGACTGGCGGATTTCCAGGGCCGCATTGGGCATGGCGCGAATGACCCGCTGGCTGCCGACATGGTTTTTCAGGTCGCTCATACACACGCCCGCGACCAGGGAAATCAGCAGTCGGTTCTGCATATCGATGCGCACCGCAGCCAAGTCTTCGGGGCGAACCGAGAGAATCACCACGTCGCTTTGCCGGACCAGATCCTGATTATCGGCGGTGATACGCACCCCGGACAGAATCCCCGGCTCACTGAGACTGCCGGAGCGGCTGGAGAGGATCAGCGCGGCGGGCTCGACCAACCCCGTCTGCACCAGTGCTGTGGCAATGGAGCGTCCCAGCCATCCCATGCCGCCGATAATGCCGATGGTCAAGCCGTGCATGATGTCCCTCAGTCAGTGGCTATAAACAATCGGGCCACCTTAACATCGGCATGGTCACGGCGGCACCGTGATCAGCGCTGCAACAGCAGATCCAGATTCTGCACCGCAGCTCCGGCCGCGCCTTTACCGAGATTGTCGAACACCGCTGCCAGCAATAACTGACCGTGGTTTTCGAAGACCATCAGGCGCAGGTTATCGGTGCCGTTAAGTGCCTGCGGGTCGAGGACCGCCATGGCCTTGGCATCCTGCAGCGACATGACTTCCACGCAATCGGCAACGGCATAGTGCTGGCTCAGGCAGGCATGCACCTGGGCGGCAGTAGTACCCGGCGCCAGCAAGCGCAGTTGCAGGGGAACGGTCAGCACGATGCCCTGGCGAAATGCCCCGTAAGCCGGCGAGAACAGTGGACGCTCGCCAAGGCCGCTGTATTGCTGGATCTCCGGCACATGCTTGTGCGCCAGGCCGAGCCCGTACAACTGGAACGCCGGGGCCTGGGCTGCGTCTGCGCCTTCATATTCATCGACCCCGGCACGGCCCTTGCCGGAATAGCCCGACACGGCGTGAATGCTGACCGGATAATCCGCTGGCAGCAGGCCGGCGTGGCGCAACGGGTGCAACAGGCCAATGGCGCCGGTCGGGTAGCAGCCCGGATTGCTGACGCGCTTGGCATGGATGATCGCCTGTTTCTGTTGCGCGCTGATCTGGGCGAAACCGTAGGTCCAGTCGACGTGAGTCCGGTGCGCCGAACTGGCGTCGATCACCCGTACCTCAGGGTTTTCGATACTGGCTACCGCCTCTTTTGCCGCCTCGTCCGGCAGGCACAGAATAGCGATATCACAGGTGTTGATCGCCTCGGCGCGGCGCTGGGCATCTTTGCGCTGGTCGGCGGGCAGGGTCACCAGGCGCAGATCCTTGCGCTGGTGCAGGCGTTGGTGAATCTGCAACCCGGTGGTGCCTTGGTCGCCGTCGATAAATACAGATGCAATGGTCATGGGATGCGCTCACAGGCAGAAATCAACAGCGCTTATCTTCGGTGTGGGCGTAACATAGGGAAAGTTGAATTTGATAGCGGTCAGATTCATATTTTCTGAACGTTAGAGGTTTGTATGCGCGAAATCAGTCTCGACCGCCTGCGCACGTTGGTGGCTATCGCCGACCTGGGTTCCTTCGCCGAGGCGGCGCGGGTCTTGAACCTGGCGCCGCCGACCGTGAGCCTGCATATCGCCGATCTGGAAGCCCGTGTCGGCGCCACGCTGCTGTCCCGCACCCGTGGCCAAGTGCAGCCGTCGGTCATTGGCCAAACGTTGGTCGAACGGGCGCGGCGCTTGTTGGCCGATGCCGAGCAGGCGCTGGAAGATGTGCAGCGCCAGGTGTTGGGGCTGGCCGGTCGGGTGCGGGTTGGTGCATCCACCGGGGTCATCGCCCAGTTGATCCCCCATGCGCTCGAGGTGCTGGAGCAGGATCATCCGGATATCGACGTGGAGGTCGCCGTACTGACCTCGCAGCAGACTCTGCAGAAACTGGCGGACGGCAGCCTGGATATCGGTTTGGTCGCCTTGCCGCAGCCGCCGGTCAAGGGTTTGCAGCTCAAAGCATGGCGACGCGACCCGGTCATGGCCTTCCTGCCTGCGCGTTGGCAGAGCCCGGAACTGATCAGCCCGACCTGGCTGGCCGCGCAACCGTTGATCCTCAATGACAACAGCACGCGCCTCTCGCGCCTGACCGCCGAGTGGTTCGCCAGCGACGGCCCGCAACCGGTCGCACGCATTCAGCTCAACTACAACGATGCGATCAAAAGCCTGGTGGCCGCCGGATACGGCGCGACTCTGCTGCCCCACGAAACCTCGACGCCATTGCCCGACAGCCGCATCGCCATGCGCCCACTGAACCCGCCGCTATGGCGCGAGCTGGGCATTGCCCATCGCAGCGGTGAGATCGAACGCACGACCCAGCATGTGCTGGAGGTGTTGTGGGGGTTGAGTGTCGATTGATGCGATTCGCGCTTACCAAACAAAACAGCACTCACTGAATACCGGAGTTCAGTGGGAGCCGTCCCGTCGCTAACGCGCCACGCTGTCGAGCAGCAAACCCTTGGCAGGTAGGAGTTTTGTGGGCGCGAATTCATTCGCGAAGAGGCCGGTACATTCGATATATATAGCGCCTGAAACAATGCATTCGCGAATGAATTCCCCACGGGTTTTGCCCTGCGACAGCGCGGGTTCGCGCACAAAATCAAAAGGCTGTGCTGGCTTCAATCTCCCGCAGATACGCACACAACATATCCGCCATTGCCCCGGCGTATTCATCGATCTCGGCAGGACTGCGCGGTTGCTCGGAGAACCGTTTGCCCACGGCACTCATGGTCTGGTTGACCAGGTCGGCAGCCAGTAGCTGTGTGGATTCGCTTGCGTTCGGCAGCGCTTCGCGCATGAATGCCTGAATTCTCTGTGCACCCTCGGCCCTGACTTCCTGAACTTCGGGAGCATGGCGATAGAGTGGGGCGGCGTCGCTGAGGGCCGTACGCATTTGCGCTTCTTCGCACTCGGAGTGAACGAAGGCGTGGATCAGCAGGCGCAGGCGTTCCAGGGGCGGCTTCTGGCGGTCCTCGAGAATGCTGCTGAGCAGGTCCGTGGTCTGGCGCCACTCATCGTTCTGCAAGCGAAACAGAATCGCTGCCTTGTTCGGGAAGTACTGGTACAGCGAACCAATGCTGACGCCAGCCCTTTCGGCAACCCGGGCGGTGGTGAATAGCTGCGCGCCATCCTTGGCCAAAACCTGAGTGGCAGCCTGCAGAATGATGCCGATCAGCTCGGTGGAGCGGGCCTGTTTCGGCTGCTTACGCTGGGAAATCCTGGGGTTCTGGCGATCGGTCATGGCGGCCCTGGAAACGCGATTATTAAATGTGAGGGATTCGTCGCATTCTAATCCGGTGTTCACATTAGTGCATCTGAACGGAGAATTGCATGAATACCCTGACCTCTATAACTGCCTTGCTCGATCGCCTGTTTACCGAGTCCGAAGCCTCTTCACCGGTGAACAGCGCCGCCTTTCGCGACTTGCCCGAAGGCGAGCTGAATCGCCTGATGCACAGCAAAACCGAGTACCAACAGCTGTATTCCCATCTCAAGGATTTTGCCCTGCCGGTGTCCCGTGAAACCGGTGCGCTGTTGTATATGCTGGCGCGCAGCAGCAAGGCCCGGAGCATTGTCGAGTTCGGCACATCGTTCGGGATTTCCACTTTGCACCTGGCCGCAGCCCTGCGTGATAACGGCGGCGGTCATTTGATCGGCAGTGAGTTTGAAGCGGACAAAGCCCACCGCGCCCGGCAGAACCTGGCGGCGGGCGGCTTGCAGGATCTGGTGGAAATTCGTGAGGGGGATGCCTTGCAGACCCTGGCAGTGGATCTGCCCGACGGCATCGACCTGGTATTGCTGGACGGCGCCAAGTCGCTGTACATGGAAGTACTGGCCCTGGTGCAAAAGCACCTGCGCCCTGGCGCGCTGATCATCGCTGACAACGCTGATTACAGCCCCGAGTACCTGGCGCTGGTACGGGCGCCAGGCAGCGGGTTCATGTCGATTCCCTTTGCCGAGGACGTGGAACTGTCCATGTGGCTGGGCTGAATCAGGCCGTGGCGGCGTCTTCGTAGAGGGCGTAGTCGGTATAGCCGACCTCGGTTCCACCGAAGAAGGTCGGACGGTCGTAGGCGTTCAATGGCAGATTCTGGCGCAGGCGCTCCGGCAGATCGGGGTTGGCGATGAAGTGGCGGCCGAAGGCAACCAGGTCAGCGTCACCGGCTTGCAGGATCGCCTCGGCACTTTCGCCGTTGAAGCCGCCAGCGGCAATGATCGTACCTTTGTAGTGCTTGCGCATCAGCTGTGCGGCGATCGGGGCCGGGTTGGCATTCTCATCTTCGATATTGCCGAGGATCCGCGGCTCGATCAAATGCAGGTAGGCCAGGTTCAACGGCGCCAGTTGCTGCGCGACATAAGAGAACAGAACTTCTGGATTGCTGTCGCCCATATCGCCCCAGGTGCCGCTCGGACCGACTCGCACACCGACGCGGTCGCTGCCCCATACCGAAATCAGTGCCTGCGTGACTTCCAGCAAAAAGCGCGTGCGGTTCTCGATGGAACCGCCGTAACTGTCGGTGCGCTTGTTGCTGTTGTCCTGCAGAAACTGATCAACCAGATAACCATTGGCACCGTGCAGTTCCACGCCATCGAAACCGGCCTTGATACCGCGCTCTGCTGCTGTGCGGAAGCTTTCCACCAGATCCTTGATTTCATCGATTTCCAGGGCACGGTTGGGCGTATTCGGCACCCAGCCTTCAGCGGTGTAGGCCACGCCGCCGTGGAGAATTTCCGAAGGCCCGACCGGGATGCTGCCAGCAGGTTGTACATCGACATTGGACTGACGACCGGCGTGATACAGCTGCAGGAAAATCTTCGCGCCCTTGGCATGCACGGCATCGGTGACCTGTTTCCAGCCTGCGATCTGTCCGTCTTCGAACAGGCCGGGAGCACCCAGGTAACCGTTGCCATTGGCAGCGGCGATAGTCGCTTCGCCAATCAGCAAACTGCCTTCGGATGCGCGTTGGGCATAGTACTCAGCCATCAACGGACCGGGCTTGGCGCCAGCTTCGGCACGCATGCGGGTCAGGGGGGCGAGGACCACGCGGTGAGCGAAGGTGTAAGGGCCTACTTTGACGGAAGAATGCAATGTGGACATGAGAGCCTCGGTGTTCAAGTGGGTGAAAGCCCTGCACCGTGGCGTGCTGTTGCACTGGCGGCGTCCGGGGGCTTTTGTTCCCGGCCAGTAGACGCGATTCATCCCGGCGGATAAACGGGCCGACTGTCCCAACACTTCGGACTTTTAGGGGGGGAATGCCTTCAGCGATTACCCAGCAGGCCCAGGCATTGCTGCAGGACCGGCGAGACATCCCCGGCGCGATAACTGACCACTATCGGCGACGTAGCACTGCTGTCGAGCAACGCGGTGTAGCCGATATCGTCGCGATGCAGGCGTTGTACCGAGGCCGGCACCAGAGTGATGCCGATCCCTGCGGCAACCAGACCGATGGCGGTCTGCAGTTCGTTGACGGTCTGGGCGACGTGGATATGCAGGCCCTGGGCGGCAAATATGCCCAGGACATGGTCTGCGTAACTGGGGCGCGGGCTGCCCGGATACAACACAAAAGGCTCGGCGGCCAACTGTTCCAGCGTTGCGGGCTCCGCCAGCAGTGGGTGGCCAGCGGGCAGAGCGGCGACCAGCGGGTCTTCCCGGAGGACTTGTTGGGTAATGGCCGGGTCATCGAACAGGATGCGGCCAAAGCCGATATCGATGCGCCCGCTTTTTAGGGCTTCGAGTTGCTGCAAGGTGATCAGCTCCGACAGGCCCAGTTCGATATCCCCCAGACTGCGCAGGCGGCGGATCAGGTCGGGCAGGGCGCCGTACAGGGTCGACGGGGCGAAGCCAATACCCAGCCAGCGTTTCTGGCCAGCCGCCACCCGCCGGGTATCGTCACTGATCCGCGCCAGCTGTTCGAGCAACTGGCTGGAGTGCTCGTGAAAGAAGCGCCCGGCCTCGGTCAGGCGTAACGGCCGGGAGCGCTCAAGCAAGGCCACCCCCAGTTCATCCTCCAGTTGCTGGATCTGCCGGCTCAAGGGCGGCTGGGCGATATTCAACTGCGCGGCGGCGCGGGTGAAGTTGAGGGTCTGGGCCAGCACCCGGAAGTAGCGTAAATGACGAAGCTCCACGATACCTCCAGGGTATCAAACCAGACCTATTCAATATTGGACGCTGTGCCGGTGCAGCGTCAATCTGTGGCCAAGAACAAACACAACACAGCCGGAACGTCTTATGACCGCTATCACCATCGAACGCTTCGATACCCAGATTGTCGACTTGCCCACCATCCGCCCGCATAAGCTGGCGATGCATACCATGCACGGTCAGACCCTGGTGATCCTGCGCATCCGTTGCAGCGACGGCATCGTCGGCGTCGGCGAAGCCACCACCATCGGCGGCCTGGCCTACGCCGGGGAAAGCCCGGAAAGCATCAAGGTCAACCTCGACAAGTGGTTTGCGCCGCTGCTGATCGGCCAGGATGCCACCAACCTCAATGCCGCCATGCAGCGTGTCGATCGCGGTATCCGTGGCAATACCTTCGCCCGCAGCGCCGTGGAAACCGCCTTGCTCGATGCCCAGGGCAAGCGCTTGGGCCTGCCGGTGGCCGAAGTGCTGGGTGGCCGAGTGCGCGACGGTGTCGAAGTGGCCTGGACCCTGGCCAGCGGCGACACCGGCAAAGATATTGAAGAGGCCGAGCGCATGCTAGACCTGCGGCGCCATCGGCATTTCAAACTGAAGATCGGCGCCGGGGAGCCAGCCAGGGATATCGCCCATGTGGCCGCGATCAAGCGTGCCGTGGGTGACCGCGCCAGCGTGCGGGTCGATATCAATCAGGCCTGGAGCGAAGCGGTTGCAATTCGCGCTTGCTACCTGTTGGCCGACGCCGGGGTCGAGCTGGTGGAACAGCCGCTGTCCCGCTACGACCGTGCGGGCATGGTGCGTCTCAGTGCCCACAGCCCGATCCCGTTGATGGCCGACGAGGCCATCGAGTCGGTGCCGGACAGTTTTGCCCTGGCGCAGATGGGCGCGGCTTCGATCTTTGCCCTGAAGATCGCCAAGACCGGTGGCCCCAAGGCCGTGCTGCGTACGGCGGCCATTGCTGAGGCGGCGGGTATCGGTCTGTATGGCGGCACCATGCTCGAAGGCAGCATCGGCACCCTGGCCTCGGCCCATGCCTTTGCCACCCTGGACAAACTGGAGTGGCACACCGAACTGTTTGGCCCGCTGCTGCTCACCGAAGACATTCTGGTCGAGCCACCGGTCTATCGTGATTTTCAGCTGTTGGTGCCGCGCACCCCGGGCCTTGGTCTGGAGCTGGACGATGAACGCCTGGCGCGCTTTGCCCGCCGCTGATTTCTCTAATAAAAAGGACACCACGCGATGCTCTTTCAAGTCCGCATGACCGTCAAACTGCCCCCCGATATGCCCGTCGAACAGGCCAACCGGCTCAAGGCCGACGAAAAGGAACTGGCCCAGCGCCTGCAACGCGATGGCATCTGGCGCCACCTGTGGCGCATTGCCGGGCTGTACGCCAATGTCAGTATTTTCGATGTAGCGGATAATCAGGCACTGCACGACACCTTGATGCAACTGCCGCTTTACCCCTATATGGAGATGGAAGTCACGGCGCTGTGCCGGCATCCGTCTTCGATTCACGACGACGATCGCTGAGTGGGGACCGACCGTAGGAGCGGCTTCAGCCGCGAGCACCGTCCTCCCGGCTAAAGCCGGTCCTATAGGGGGTTATCAATTCAGTCAGCACCTATATCAACAAGAACAAAGAAATGATGAGGACCACCGCCATGAACATCCGTATTTCGCAAACTGCCGAAGTCCAGCAATTCTTCGAGGGCGCTTGCGGCTTTGACCAGGCTGGCGGCAGCCAGCGCATGAAGAATGTCGTGCACCGGGTGCTGAACGACAGCATCAAGATCATCGAAGACCTGCAGGTCACCCCTGAAGAGTTCTGGAAAGCCGTCAATTACCTCAACGAACTGGGCAGTCGCCAGGAAGCCGGGCTGCTGGTCGCGGGCCTGGGGCTGGAGCATTACCTTGACCTGCTGATGGATGCCGAAGACGAACAGGCCGGCCATGTCGGCGGTACGCCGCGGACCATTGAAGGCCCGCTTTACGTAGCGGGTGCGCCGCTGAGCGAGCACTTTGCCCGCCTCGATGACGGCCAGGACCCCGGCACCGTGCTGTACATGACCGGCCAGGTCCGTGATACCGATGGCGCGCCATTGGTCAATGCCATTGTCGATGTCTGGCACGCCAATACCGGCGGTACCTATTCATATTTCGACCCGTCGCAGTCGGAATTCAACCTGCGCCGCCGTATTCAGACCGATGCCGAAGGCCGCTATCGCTTTCAGAGCATCGTGCCGTCCGGCTACGGCTGCCCACCGGATGGCCCGACCCAGAAGCTGCTCGACCAACTGGGCCGTCATGGTCAGCGCCCGGCGCATATCCACTTCTTCATCTCGGCGCCGGGGCATCGCCACCTGACCACACAGATCAACCTGGCCGGAGACCAATACCTGCACGACGATTTTGCCTACGCCACCCGTGACGAGCTGATCGCCGAGATTCACTTCAGCGACGATGCCAATGGCCGTCGCGCCGATATCGACTTCGATTTCGTGCTGCAACCCACCGCTGCGCCCAAGGACGAAAGTCGCCATGTGCGGGTGAGGGCGCTGGAAGCCTGATGCACGGCATTACCTAACCAGCCGCCCCCACAGGTCTTGCCTGCGGGGGCGTTTTGCCTTGAGTCTGAGCCTAATACAACTATAAGAGGCGCAACCATGACCGTGCTATTGAGTGAGCGCAGCCGGATATTCGATCGTGCCGATGCCTATGCCGTGTCGGATTACGTTAACCAGCATGTGGGTAGCCACTGCATTCGCCTGCCACGCCGCGGCCGCCCCGAGGCGAGCATCAGCCACCGGACCTTTTCCAGTCTGGACCTGTGCCGCATCAGCTATGGTGCGCCGGTGCAGGTCACTTCTACGGCGCTGGAAACCATCTATCACCTGCAAATTCTCCTGCAGGGTCATTGCCGCTCCAGCGCCCGGGGAAAGGAACAGGTGTTCGGCCCCGGCGAAGTGTTGCTGATCAACCCCGATGACCCGGTGGACCTGACCTATTCCGCCGACTGCGAGAAATTCATCGTCAAATTGCCGGTGCGCCTGTTGGAAAACGCCTGCCTCGAACAGCACTGGAGCCTGCCCCAGCAGGGCATCCGTTTTATCGCCGCGCGTCACGAGCTGGCTGAAATGGGTGGCTTCCTGCAACTGCTCGGGCTGATTTGTCACGAAGCGGAGAATGCCGCCGAAGCACCGATGCAGGCGCTTTACGAGCGCATCGTCGCCAATAAACTGCTGGCGCTGTTGGCCAGCAATGTCCTGCGGGTCATTCCCCGGCCCGATGAAAGCGGCGGTTTCGAGCCGGTACGCCAGTTCATCGAAGAACATCTGTGCGAAGACATCAGCATCGAGCAATTGATGGCCGTGGCCAGGGTCAGCGAGCGCTCGTTGTATACCTTGTTCGAACGCCAGGCAGGCTTGTCTCCACGCGACTACATGCGTCAGCGCAAGCTGGAAAAGGTCCATGCCGTGCTGCAACTGGCCACTGCGCGCAGTGTGACCGAGGTCGCTCTGGATCATGGTTTTTTGCATTTGGGGCGCTTCTCCGAGGCTTATCGCAAGCGCTTTGGCGAGCTGCCGTCGCAGACCTGGCGGCGCCAGCGCCAGGCCACGTAGCAACGTATCAGGGCGTCACCGGGGTTTTCAGCGCCGGGGCGCCCTGATAGCGATCATGCAGGGCGACAATCAAGGGTGAGGGCTGCATCCGGTATTGCTGGCCCAGCGCCAGTAGCCAGCCGCTGGCGTGCCAGTCCTGGACGATGCGATCCAGCAGTTGCTGCATGCGCGGTTCCTGTTTGCGCAGCCAGATGACCGAGTCGGCGGGTACCAGATCCTCGGCAATGGGAATCTCGAACCCCGACCATTCAGGCTGGCGCAACAGTTCGTGCATGATCGGGCTATTCAGCACCACGGCATCACAACTGTTACCACGCAGGGCCAACAGTACTTCAGACTGGCCCCGATAGGCCTTGAGGTTGACGTGATAGTCCTGGGTCAGGGGTTGCTGGAAACTCGCGCCCTGGGAGATGCACACGGTCTTGTCCTTGAGATCCTCCCAGCGACTTATCCCCGAATTGCGTAGAGCCACCAGGGCGCCGCCCAGCTGTTCGTAAGGTGTCGGCACATAATCGAGCTTTTCACTGCGTTCCGGTGTGACCGTCATATTGGCGATCAGCAGATCCACCTTGCCCTGTTGCAGGAACACTGCCCGATTGGCAGCCACCACAGGCAAGACTTCTGTCTCGACCCCCAGCTTGTCGCCGATATCCCGGGCCAGGTCCACGGCAAAACCGAACGGCGTTTGTGTGCCGGGTTTATAGGTACCAAATGGCAAACCACTGAGGTTCACGCCGATGCGCACCTTGCCGCGTTCCTTGATGGTGGTGTACAGGTCATCCGCCTGAGCGAAGGGCAGGGTCAGGAGTGCGGCAGCCGCCAACAGGCAGGCAAGTAATTTCTGTGTCATCAGGGCTGACCAACCGGTTCATTGTGGCTATCGAAAAAGTTTTGCAAGGTTTCTGCGTAGTGCGCCTGCCCGGCGGCGCTGTGCCAGTCGCTGAACAGGCCAGCGTTCGGCGCCAGCGCAGCGATTTCTTCGCCTACGGCTTTGGGGTGGCGGGCATCGTTGCCCGGCAGTACCAATAGCGGAGTAGGGCAGGCACGGACAAAGTCACGGCTGACGCTGTAGACAAAGTCACTGCCAAACAGATTGCGCTCTATTGCCGCCATCACCCGTGTATCCAACTGACGACCCTGGGCCAATAACTTCTCGTTCCATGAGTTAAAGGATTGGCGACGCAACTGCAGATTGTCATCACTCTTGCCAATCGGCTGTTGCAGGACGGCAGACAGGACGCGTTGAGGCGCCAACTCGATAATCTTCAGTGCGAAGGAAGGGCCGATGCAGGCGCCGATGATATGGCAGTGCTCGATGCCCAAGGCATCCAGTAGCAACAGATGGTCCTCAGCATAAGCCTGCCAGCCATCGGATTCGCTGATCGGTGCGGTCGAGCGCCCGGCATTGCGCTGATCCAGGGTCAGCACGGTATGGCGATGGGCAAACGCTGCAACGGGGCTGACGATACCCCGTGGCCGCCCATCTTCGCGGTATTCCCAGAGTTCGCTGCGCGAGTGCAGGCCGCCTGGGGCGAGGGCCAGCAGGACAGGACCTTCTCCGGCTATTTCGTAGTGCATATGTGTGCCGTTAGGCAGGTCTATCGCAGGCACCGATCGTTCCTCTGTGGTAGGGCCGGTCATTGAAAATGAGCCGATCGTGCCGTGTCCCGTCCGGGGAAAGAAACTGTTGATAGTGCATATGCTTATAGTTTGTCCCGGTTATAAATCGCGCACTAATGGATCTATGCCCGCACTATCAGGGCTGGAGACACGGGGCGGTATTGACCAATACCCACTGATATCAGGTTTCGTAATGTGTTGAGGCGCGAGGTTTATGCAATCAGTGCTGCTGCACTCAGCGGATAACGATTTGCAGCCAGCGGATATTGAGGGATGAGGCAAGCACATAAGGTGAGGGGGCCTGATACAAGAACAACCGAGGGCCTACCCCATGATCAGCACACTCGACCGACTCGCCCGACAACTGCGCGATTGCGTCCAGGAAGACCCCGCCACCGGCGTCTTCCGTTGCCGCCGCGATATATTCACCGACACCGAACTCTTCGCCCTGGAGATGAAACACATCTTCGAAAGTGGCTGGGTCTACCTGGCACATGAAAGCCAGGTGCCGCAGATCAACGACTACTTCACTACCTGGATAGGCCGTCAGCCGGTGGTAATCACCCGGGACAAACAAGGTGCGCTGCACGGTCTGGTCAATGCCTGCGCTCACCGTGGCGCCATGCTCTGCCGCCGTAAACAGGGCAACAAGGGTTCGTTTACCTGCCCGTTCCATGGCTGGACGTTCAGCAATGCGGGCAAGCTGCTCAAGGTCAAGGATGCCAAGACAGGCGCCTATCCCGACAGCTTCGACTGCGACGGCTCCCACGACCTCAAGCGCCTCGGCCGCTTCGAAAACTATCGCGGTTTTCTGTTCGGCAGCCTCAGCGAGGACGTCCCGGAACTGAGCGACTATTTGGGCGAAACCCGGATCATCATCGATCAGATGGTCGATCAGGCGCCCGAAGGCCTGGAAGTGCTGCGCGGCAGCTCCTCCTATGTCTACGACGGCAACTGGAAGCTGCAGATCGAAAACGGTGCCGACGGCTATCACGTCAGTTCCGTGCACTGGAACTACTCGGCGACCATGGGCCGCCGCAACTACGAAGCTGAAGGCACCCGCACCGTGGACGCCAATGGCTGGTCGAAAAGCCTGGGCGGCGTCTATGCCTTCGAGCACGGCCATATCCTGTTGTGGACGCGCCTGCTCAACCCTGAAGTGCGCCCGGTGCACGCCCACCGTGAGGCCTTGGCCGAGCGCCTGGGCCAGGAGCGCGCCGACTTTATCGTCGACCAGACCCGCAACCTCTGCCTCTATCCCAATGTGTACCTGATGGATCAGTTCTCCACGCAGATCCGCGTCGTGCGGCCCATTGCCGTGGACAAGACCGAAGTGACCATCTACTGCATGGCGCCCAAGGGCGAAAGTGCCCAGGAGCGCGCGACGCGGATTCGGCAGTACGAAGACTTTTTCAATGTCAGCGGCATGGGCACACCGGACGATCTCGAGGAGTTCCGCGCCTGCCAGGCCGGCTACCAGGGTGCGACCACCTTGTGGAACGACCTCAGCCGCGGCGCGAAACAGTGGATAGAAGGCGCCGATGACAATGCCAGAGCCATGGGCATGAGCCCGCAGCTCAGCGGAGTGAAAACCGAAGATGAAGGGCTGTTCGTGCGCCAGCACGCCCACTGGGCGGCAAGTCTGCAACGGGCCATCGAACGGGAGCAACAAGGCTTTATCGCCACGGACAAGGAGGTGCACTCATGAGCATTTCCCGCGACCAGTTGCTGGACTTTCTCTACCGCGAAGCGCGCCTGCTCGATGATCGCCAGTGGGACGAATGGCTGGAGTGTTATTCGCCCAAGGTGGAGTTCTGGATGCCGGCCTGGGATGACCACGACAGCCTGACCGAAGACCCCCAGAGCGAAATCTCGCTGATCTACTACCCCAGCCGTGACGGCCTGGAAGACCGGGTGTTCCGCATCAAGACCGAGCGCTCCAGTGCCAGCACCCCGGAGCCACGCACCGCGCATTTGGTCAGCAACCTGGAAGTGCTGGCCAACGACGGCGAGTCCGTCGAGCTGCGTTTCAACTGGCAAACCCTCAGCCATCGCTACAAGACCACGGATATGTATTTCGGCACGTCCTTCTACCGCCTCGATGTGCGCGGCGGGCAGCCGCTGATTACGAGCAAGAAGGTGGTGCTGAAAAACGACTACATCCACCAGGTCATCGATATCTACCACATCTGAGGACACGCCCATGACGTACGCCATTGCCCTGAACTTCGAGGATGGGGTGACCCGTTTTATCGACTGCAAAGTGGGCGAGAAGGTGCTCGATGCGGCCTTCCGCCAACGTATCAACCTGCCCATGGACTGCTCCGACGGTGTCTGTGGCACCTGCAAATGCCACTGCGAAACCGGTGCCTATGACCTGGGCGACGACTATATCGAAGACGCCTTGAGCGAGGATGAAGCCCAGGAACGCCAGGTGCTGACCTGCCAGATGGTGCCGCAATCGGACTGCGTGATTGCCGTACCGGTGGCGTCCAGTGCCTGCAAGACCGGCACAGGGCAATTCAATGCCACGGTCGCCAGTATCACCCGCCATGCCGATGCCGCCGTAGACATCAGTTTTGAACTGGATCAGGCGCCAGTATTTCTGCCCGGCCAGTACGTGAATATCGGCGTTCCGGGCAGTGGCCAGACCCGTTCCTACTCCTTCAGTAGCCGCCCCGGCGACAAGCGCGCCAGTTTCCTGATCAAACAGGTGCCCGGCGGCCTGATGAGCACCTGGCTGGAGCGGGCCAAGGTCGGCGATAAGGTACCCATGACCGGGCCGCTGGGCAGTTTCTATCTGCGCGATGTGAGCCGGCCATTGCTGTTTCTCGCCGGGGGCACCGGCCTGGCGCCGTTCCTGGCGATGCTGGAGGTGCTCGCCGAGCGCAAGGCCAGCCAGCCGGTGACCTTGATCTACGGTGTGACCCGGGATCAGGACCTGGTGATGGTCGAGGTCTTGCAGGCGTTCGCCGCGCGCGTGGCCAATTTCAGCTTCGTGACTTGCGTGGCGGACCCAGCCACCGGTCATGAACGGCAGGGCTATGTCACCCAGCATATGGCCGCCGAGGTCCTCAATGACGGCGATGTCGACGTCTACCTGTGCGGGCCGCCACCCATGGTCGATGCCGTGCGCCAGCACTTCAAGAATCAGGGCGTGAGTCCGGCCAGCTTCTACTACGAGAAGTTCACGCCCAACGCCGTCTCGGCTCCCGTGACCACTGGCGACGCCGCCTGAGGGATTCACCATGAACTCACGTTTCAACCATAAGGTTGCGCTGGTTACCGGTGCAGCCCAGGGCATCGGCCGCCGTGTCGCCGAGCGTTTGCTGGAAGAGGGCGCCTTGCTGGTGGCCGTCGATCGCTCGGATATCGTCCATGAATTGCAGCACGACAACGCCCTGATCCTCACCGCTGATCTTGAGCAGTATGAAGACTGCGCAGGGGTCATGGCCGCAGCCAAAGCGCGTTTCGGCCGTATCGATATTCTCGTCAACAACGTTGGCGGGACCATCTGGGCCAAGCCATACGAGCATTACCAGCCCAACGAGATCGAGGCGGAAGTGCGCCGCTCGTTGTTCCCGACGCTGTGGTGCTGCCATAGCGTGCTGCCCTACATGCTCGAGCAGGGCAGCGGCGCCATCGTCAATGTTTCCTCCATCGCCACCCGTGGCGTCAATCGCGTGCCCTACGGCGCGGCCAAGGGCGGCGTGAACGCCCTGACCGCCTGCCTGGCCCTGGAAACCGCCGGCAGCGGCATCCGCGTCAACGCCACCGCACCGGGTGGCACCGAAGCACCGCCACGGCGCATCCCGCGCAACAGCCAGGCGCAAAGCGAGCAGGAGCGCGTCTGGTATCAGCAGATCGTCGACCAGACCCTCGACAGCTCCCTGATGAAACGCTACGGCAGCATCGACGAACAGGCCGGCGCCATCCTGTTCCTGGCCAGCGATGAAGCCTCTTACATCACTGGCGTGACCCTGCCGGTGGGAGGCGGCGACCTGGGCTGAAGCAACGGCCTGACTGCGGACACTGACTCACAACAACAATAATGAGAGCACTGCCATGCGTACCCATGATGTCCATTCGCTTATCGATAACGCCCGTTTCAGCCGCTTTCACTGGCTGGTAATGGGCCTGTGTGCCTTGCTGTTGATCTTTGACGGCTATGACCTGTTCATCTACGGCGTGGTCCTGCCGGTGATCATGAAAGAGTGGGGGCTGTCGCCGCTGCAGGCCGGTGCTCTGGGCAGTTATGCGCTGTTCGGCATGATGTTCGGCGCCCTGGCATTCGGCGACCTGGCCGACAGGATCGGGCGCAAGAAGGGCATTGCCATCTGCTTTGCGCTGTTCAGCATCGCCACGGTGATCAACGGTTTCGCCAGTTCGCCCACCGAGTTCGGCATTTGCCGCTTTATCGCCGGGCTGGGCTGCGGCGGGCTGATGCCCAATGCGGTGGCGCTGATGAACGAGTACGCGCCGAAGAAAATGCGCAGCACCCTGGTGGCGCTGATGTTCAGCGGCTATTCCCTGGGCGGCATGCTCTCGGCGGGTGTCGGCATCTACATGCTGCCGCGTTTCGGTTGGTCGTCGATGTTCTTCGTCGCGACCATTCCGTTGTTGTTGCTGCCGCTGATTCTCTATCTGCTGCCCGAGTCCATCGGCTTCCTGATTCGTCAGGGGCGCACGGAACAGGCCCGGTTGCTGCTCAAGCGTCTCTCGCCGGAAACCGTGCTGGATGCAGATGATGTCTTGCACATCAGCGACGGCAAAGGCCGCGGCGCTTCGGTGCTGGAGCTGTTTCGCCATGGCCTGGGTCTGCGCACTCTGGCGATCTGGGTGGCATTTTTCTGCTGCCTGCTGATGGTCTACGCCCTGAGTTCCTGGCTGCCCAAGCTGATGGCCGGGGCGGGCTACAGCCTGGGTTCGAGCCTGTCGTTCCTGCTGGCGCTGAATTTCGGTGGCATGGCCGGCGCCATTATCGGCGGCTGGCTGGGGGATCGGCTGAATCTGATCAAGGTCATGGTCGGCTTCTTTATCGCCTCTGCAGTGTCGATCAGCCTGCTGGGGATCAACAGCCCGATGCCGGTGCTGTACCTGCTGATATTCGTCGCCGGGTCCACCACCATTGGTACGCAGATCCTGTTGTACGCCGGGGCTGCGCAGCTCTATGGCCTGTCGATCCGTTCCACCGGCCTGGGCTGGGCCTCGGGGATCGGCCGCAATGGCGCCATTGTCGGGCCGTTGCTTGGCGGTGCGCTAATGGGTATCGAATTGCCGTTGCAGCTGAATTTCCTCGCCTTTGCCGTTCCCGGCGTCGTCGCGGCCCTGGCCATGACGGCCTATGCGCTGAGTGAGCGGCGGGGGGTGGTGACAGTGGCTGGTGCTCAAGCCTGACCCCATCAAATACAGCCTGTAGGAGCGGCTTCAGCCGCGAGGGCGCCCTCCCGGCTAAAGCCGGTCCTACGGTTGCACCTTTGCTGCACGGCATCCCCATAAAAATAAGATAAAGAGCGACGACATGAATCAGCAGACCACGCAACGCATCTGGTTTTCCCTTATCGGTGTGCCCCTGGCGGCCAGCGCGGGTGAGGGCGGTTTTATCGAGGGTTCCAGCGCCACCTTGCAGGCGCGCAACTATTATTTCAGTCGCGACTTTTCCGACATTGTCGGCGCCAACAAACAGTCCAGGGCCGAGGAGTGGGCCCAGGGTTTTATTCTCACCTTCAAGTCCGGTTACACCCTGGGACCGGTGGGTTTTGGCCTGGATGCGCTGGGTACATTAGGGCTGAAACTCGACAGCAGCCCTGACCGGGTCAATACCGGCTTGCTGCCGGTCAAGGATGACGGCCGCGCCGCCGACGACTACAGCCGCCTGGGCCTGACCTTCAAGGCGAAATTCTCCAATACCGAGCTGAAAGTCGGCGAGCTGCAACCGAACCTGCCGGTCCTGGTCTTCAGCGATATTCGCCTGCTGCCACCGAGTTATCAGGGGCTGAATATCAGCTCCAGCGAAATCAGCGGCCTGACCGTACAGGCCGGGCACCTGACCGGCACCAGTCTGCGCAACGAGGCCGGCGACGAGAAGATGGTCGCCATGCTTGGCCATGTGCCGCAACGCCAGGCCGAAAGCGATGCATTCAACTACGTCGGCGGTGATTATGCCTTCAACGAAAAACGTACAAGTGTCGGCGTCTGGCATGGCCAGCTCAAGGATATCTATGCGCAGGATTTCATCGGCCTCAAACACAGTCAGCCCGTAGGCGACTGGGTGCTGGGTGCCAACCTCGGTTACTACGACGCTCGTGAGGACGGATCGCAACTATTGGGCAAGATCGATAACCGCGCGTTCTTCTCGCTGTTGTCGGCCAAGCGCGGCGGTCACACCTTCTATGCCGGTTATCAGGGCATGTATGGCGACAGCGCCTTCCCTCGGGTGTTTGCCAATATCACGCCGCTGGGCAACGAGGTGCCGACCTATGAGTTCGCCTATACCGATGAGCGTTCCTGGCAGGCCCGTTATGACTACGACTTTGCAGCACTGGGCCTGCCGGGGTTGACGACCACCGTGCGCTATATCAGCGGCAACAATGTCGATACTGGCGCGGGCTTCGAAGGCAAGGACCGCGAGCGCGACCTGGATGTCGGCTATGTGGTGCAGAGTGGCATGTTAGGCGGCCTGGGTATTCGGGTGCGCAATGTCATGGCCCGCTCGAATTACCGCTCGGATATCGACGAGAACCGCCTGATCCTCAGTTACACCTGGAAACTGCTCTGACTCAGACGCCGCCCTGGCAGGTACCCATTACCCGGTAGGTGACGGTGTGGCGGACGCCCTGGCTGTCGAGATAAACCATGGTTGCCGGTTCCACCTGGCAACTGCCGGGCACTGCGGTAGTGGACACAACGTGCTGGATATCCGGCACGTTGCTGTTTTCGGCAGCCATGACGCTGCTGCTGCTGGCGAGAGCGATCAAGGCGAATGCGGCAACGTTGCTGTTCATATTCAAACCCTCTGTAAGTACGCTCCATTCTATTGATTCCCCAGTCGGAATAAAGCCGCAAACCGGTGATGGACCCGTACGTTTCAGGTAGCAATCAAGGCGCAATTCTCATGGATTTACTTAACTGCATGCAGGTATTCACCAAGGTAGTCGACAGCGGCAGTTTTGCTGCGGCTGCCCAAGTGCTGGATGTGTCAGGCGCCCAGGTTTCGCGGCTGATTGCGGAGCTGGAAAAACACCTGGAAACCCGCCTGCTGCAGCGCACCACTAGACGCCTGGGGCTGACCGAATCGGGGGAGCGCTTTTTGCTGCGCTGTCGCAAGATTCTCGAAGACGTGCGTGAGGCCACCGCCGAAGCGCGGGGTTCGCATTTGAGCCCGCGGGGGCGTTTGCGGGTGCATTGTATGAGTGGCGTGGGCGTGTTGATCACCCCGCTGATCGCCCGCTACAGCGAGCGCTATCCGGACGTCCGCATCGAGCTGACCCTGTCCCAGCACAACCCTGACCCGTTGGAAGAAGGCCATGATGTGGTGATCTCCATCGCTCACTCACTGCCTGATTCGGCACTGGTCAGCCAGACCATCGGGCAACTGTTCAGCGTGCCCTGCGCGGCGCCCGGCTACCTGGCAGACCATGAAGTGCCAGGTCACCCGAGCCAGCTATTGCAGCATCGACGCCTGCATTTACAGGACTTTCAGGAGGATGTCTGGTTGTTCAAGGAGGGCGAAGGGCAGATCGCGATCTCGTCGGACGGCGCCTTTACCACCAATGTCGCCGACGCCATGGTCAAGGCCACTCAGGAAGGCATGGGCATCAGCCTCCTGCCGTTCTTCAGTACCACCCAGGCCTTGCGCGAGGGCACACTGCTGCGTCTGCTGCCCGATTATCGGCTGCGTGAGCGCACTATCTTTGCGTTGTATCCTTCACGGCGTTTTCTCGATGCCAAGGTGCGGACCTGGGTGGCGTTCCTGCAGGAGCAGTTGCCGCTGCTGTTGGCCGGGCATGTGCGGGTGATTGAAAATCCCGAGTATTGGGCGAGGTGACCGGCGTTTTCTGGATGTATTTATTTATGTAGGACCGGCTTTAGCCGGGAGAGCGACCTAGCGGCTAAAGCCGCTCCTACAGGTATGATAAATATCGGGATTCAGTGCATATCAGGCCAACAGAAAATCCAGCACCGACCGCGAAAACACCTCGACCGCCTCGACACTCGACAGGTGCGCCGCCTCAAGGGTGACCATCCGCGACCCGGCAATCCGCTCCACCATGAAATGCCCGTCATCCGGGGTCGTGACCGGGTCCGCCATGCCCGCGACTACCAGCACCGGCAGCGTGATACTGGCGATCTGCTCGCGGAAGTCGGCATCACGCACGGCGGCGCAACTGGCGGCGTAGCCTTCGGGGGAGGTGTTCTGCAGCACGCTGACCACGGTGTCCACTTCGCCCGGATGAGAAGCGGCAAAAGCCGGGGTGAACCAACGGGTAATGGTGCCTTCACGCAGCGCACGCATGCCGGCGGCGCCGTCGCGCAATACAGCTTCGATGCGCGGATTCCAGATATCCGGGTTGCCGATTTTTGCGGCGGTATTGCAGACCACCAGTCGATTCAGACGCTGCGGCGCATTGATACCCAGCCACTGGCCGATCAGCCCACCCATGGACAGGCCGCAGAAGTGCGCGCGCTCAAGATCCATAGCATCGAGCAGGGCCAGGACATCGCGGCCGTGTTGTTCGATGCTATAGGGGCCGGGAGTGACCAGGGAGCGGCCATGGCCACGGGTGTCGTAGCGCAGCACGCGAAAATGCTCGCTGAGCGCCGGGATCTGCGCGTCCCACATGTGCAGGTCCGTGCCAAGGGAGTTGGACAGCACCAATACAGGCGCGCTGGCCGGGCCGTCGAGTTGATAGTGCAGGTCGCCGTCGGCAAGGGGGACGGTGGGCATGAGCTGATCCTTCGTTTTGTTCAAGTGTCGGAACTCTAGAACGTCGACTCGAGTAGCTCAATGACCGCCGCTATTTCCTGTTCGCTGACCGCACATTAACGGGCTAAAGGTCGATCACCAGATTCGAAGTAGGCTTGCTGCAGCACAGCAGGCGCAGGCCCTTGTCGATTTCCCGCTGACGGATGCCGCCCTTGTGCTGCATATCCACGGTTCCTTGCAGCAGCGCGGTCTTGCAGGTGCCGCAGACGCCCTGGCTGCACGACGACGGCACTATGGCCCCGGCCTTTTTCGCCGCCGCCAGTACGGTCTGCTGCCCGGACATGCTGAAGGTTTTGCCAGAGCGTGACAGGGTAACGGTGAAGGTATCCGCCTGCTGGTCGGCGACGGGCGCCACTTCTTCCAGGGTTTCCTCGTCGAGCCGGGAGATATCGAAGCTTTCCTGATGGAAGCGCTGGAAGTCGAAGCCGGCTTCCTTGAGCAGCGCATTGACCCCGGCCATATAACCGCCCGGCCCGCAGATAAACACTTCCCTCTCCATGAAGTCCGGCACCCAGCGCGCGAGCAGGGCCAGATCGAGGCGGCCCAGAGGGTGTGGCCAGTCGCTGTGCGCGCCCAGGCCTTCGCAGAGGTTGAGCACTCGCAGGCGCGGAGAAAGCATCTGCATGCGCGTCAGTTCAGCATTGAAAATGATATCGGACGGCGTGCGTGCGCTATGTACGAAGGTGATATCCAGGTCCGCACCGAGATCGACACTGGCCCGGGTCATGGACATCAGCGGTGTCACACCGGAGCCTGCGGACAGGTACAGCAGCTTGCGCGCCGGATGCCCGATGGGGGTAAAGCTGCCGGCCGGACCGCTGGCGCGCAGGGTATCGCCGGGACGCAGGTTATCGTGCAGCCAGTTCGACACCGGCCCGCCCGGCACACGCTTGACCGTGATGGAGAAGGTGAAGGGCCGGGTCGGCGACGACGACAGGGTGTAGCAACGTGCGAGCGTCTGTCCGGCAATGACCGGCGAAATAGTGATGAACTGGCCGGGCTCGAAGCTCAGGGCGCGAAAGTCCGGGCAGGTGAACCAGAAGCTTTTGACGTCGTGGGTTTCATCAAACACGGCGCAGCAGTGCAGGGTCTTCTGTTCGCCGCTGTTCCATTGGGCGCCATAAGCGCCCCAGGTCTCCGGGTCTGTGAGGCGTGGCGCACACGGGTCGGGAGCTTTTTCATGGGCAGTCATGGCAGGCCTCATACCCCATGGGCCGCGAGACGCGCGGCGTACCAGCGGGAAAACTGATCGACATAGGACTCGGTAAAGGCCGAGAACGGGCCAGGCGCGTAGGCCGGGTCCTGGGTGCCGCTGTGGGTGATGGCGACCAGGTCGGCGTCCTGCAGGTTGGTGGCGTTCCACACCTCGGTCAGGGTCTCGCGGTTGTAATCCACGCCCTCGACCGCGTCAGCATGCACCAGCCATTTGGTGCGGACCAGCGTCTTGTCGGCGGCCAGCGGGATGATGTAGGAAATCACCGCGTGATCGCTCATCACATGGGTCCAGGAGTTGTGAGTCCACAGGTGCATGTCGCCCAGATCGCGGCGAGTCAGGTCGGCGAAAAGACGGGTGCAGGCAACGCGAGTGTCGAGGGTCTGGGACTCGCCATTGCCGGCGATCACCAGGCGCTGGGAGCGGAACTGGGTCACGGCGTCTTCGCCCAAGTGTTCGATGGCGTCGCAGATGAAGCCGTCGTCTTCCCAGTTCTGTTTGGTCGCGGCGTTGCGCTGATGATATTCATCCAGGGCCAGCAGGGACTCTGCGCTCAGGCCATCGGTGCAGAAGCCGAAGTCTTCCGGCAGGAAGGACGCGGTCAGTTCCGGGTGGGTCCCGGCGCAGTGATAGCATTCGCGGTTGTTCTCGATCACCAGTTTCCAGTTGCCGTTCTCGATGATTTCCGACTCATGGGCAATCTTGGCGCGGCTCAGGTCGTACTGGGCGAAACGCGGATTCATGGTCTGCTCCAACAGTGAGATATCCGTCGGTGCTTCGTCCGCCAGGCAGACGAAGATATGCGCGCCGACCACCTTGGTGTGCACGGAAATCAGGCTGCGGCAGGTGGAATCGAAGTCCTTGCCCATGTGCGCCGCGTGCTTGAGGCTGCCGTCCAGGTCGTAGGTCCACTGGTGGTAAGGGCAGACCAGCATGCCCACGGTGGACTTGCCAGCGGGTTTCAGGCGCGCGCCGCGATGACGGCAGACATTGCGAAAAGCCTGCACCTGTTCATCGTCGTCCCGTACCAGCATGATCGACGACTTGCCGATATCGATGGTCGATACATCGCCCGGCTCCGGGATATCCGCCGTCACGCCGACCAGGATCCAGTGTTTGTTAAAGAAAATATCGACATCGTTGGCAAAGATATCGTCGCGACCAAACAAGTCGCCGGGCATGCCATGCCCTGGAGTTCGAGCCTGGACAAGTTCACGATGGGATTTAACGGCGACAATAGTCATAAACGGAAACCTCACAGGCTGTGATCTAATAATCAAGTTGTAATGGGCAAGAGTATTGAATCGCCGGAAATTACCGTCAATGCGCCTTATTCTTACCTTCACATAACTTCAAGTTATGCGACCTCGGAAAGTAACTTCGTGTTATTCAGCATCGATGCATCACCACGCAGCCAGTCGATCAGCGCCAGCATCAAAGGCGTTGGCGTACGACCATTGGGCACCACCACGTAGTAGGCGTCCCGGGGCCTGACCGCCAGTGAGGTCAGGCGCACCAACTGGCCGCTGGCAAGCATAGGCTCCAGCAGGCGGCCCCAGCCCAGGGCAATGCCGTGGCCTTGCAGGGCGGCCTGAATGGTGTCGGTATAGGCACTGCAGCGCAGGCTGTACTTGAGTTTGGGCCGACTCGCGCCCAGTTCCTTGAACCAGCTGTTCCAGGTCATCCAGCCTTCCAGGGTTGTGTCGGAATCAATCAACTCCACATGCAGGAAATCTTCCGGCGATGCCGGAGCGCAATGGCTGGCCAGCCATCCCGGTGAACACACCGGAAAGACTTCTTCATCGAATAAGTGAATCGCCGTACCGTCATCCCACCTGCCATTACCAAAACGTACGGCCAAGTCGATATCATCGCCGCGCAAGTCCGGGGTCAATTGTTGGGTGATCAGGCGAAGTTGCAACTCCGGTTGTTGCAAACGCAAGGTGCTGAGTTGCGGCAATATACGCAGTTGTGAAAATGCCGACGTACTGGCGAGTACCAGCTTCTGTTCGGTAATACCTTCGGTGATCTTGTCGAAGACACTGGCCATGCGCTGCATGGATTCGGACACCACCGAATACAGCACATAGCCTTCACCCGTCAGCTGGATGGCCCGGTGCAGGCGATGGAACAGCCGCGTGCCGAGAGTTTCCTCCAGGTATTTGATCTGCTTGCTCACCGCTGCCTGGGTGACCCCCAGTTCCTGGGCGGCCAGGGTAAAGCTGCTCAACCGCGCGACCGCCTCGAATTCCAGCAGGGCGGTCATGGAAGGGATCAACCGGCGGTAGCCCTTGACCTTTTTATCGTCGGGCATGGTGTGTTTACTCCGGTAATTGAATAGCGTTTTGTGCGACAAACACAGACCTGTAGGAGCTGCCGGAGACTGCGAAAGCGTTGTGACAGCGGTAACCGATTCGCAGCCTACGGCAGCGCCTGCAGAAAACTCATTCCAGTTTGAGCTGGATTTGGAATCAACCCGCCTCGGCGGTCTTGTATAACGCTGCAACCGACGCAGCACTGACCAGTCGGCGCCACGGATCCACGGTCAGCCACAGGTTTTGCCCGGCAAACAGCAGGACCAATATGAGCGGATTGAACCAGAGCAAAGCGGCAGAAAAGGCGGTCATGGCGGCAGAAAGTGCGAAGGAGATAAAGTCGAACAGCTTAGCGCCGTGTTGCGTCAACCACTCTACATAGCGGGCGGTATAAGCGCCCAGCGAAAGTTTATCGTCAGCGATCCACATAATGTCACTCTGTCAATTTGCTTAATTGAGTCATGTCTGTGCAAACAGCCATGTCGTTAGTTATTGATTGGCAGTGAGGGTGCGGAACAAGGCGATACGGGACAGGTCGCTCATGTTGTTCATACGCTTTTATTATTAATTGATTATTGGGCAGCGCTGGAGCAGATAGTTATATAAATGTCAGGGATTCACAAACGATTTAATTATGCGCAGTGATGAGAAAATCTCATGAATTTGGCTATTCCTGTAGGACCGGCTTTAGCCGGGAGGACGTTCTCACGGCTGAAGCCGCTCCTACGGTTTTGCGCATTGTTTTATGGCCGGCATGGCACCTGCTGTAATAACCACTCCTTGAAATGCCGCACCAGCGAATGATTGCCCGCCATCCCCGGTCGTTCCAGCAGGCAGAATTGCGCTTCGGTGCGTAGAACCTGGCCGACGGGCCGCACCAGTGCACCGGTCTGCAAGTGGTCACCGATCAGGTTGGACCAGGCCAGGGCAATACCCTGGCCGCTCAAGGCCGACTGGATCAGCATCGAGTAGTTATTGATATTGACCCGATGCCGCGGTGTGCGCGGTGCCAGATCCTGGTATTCGAACCACTGCTGCCAGCCGATCCAGCCCCGTTGCGGGTCGTCGAGGGTCAGCCAGGTGGCGGCCGCAAGTTGCTCGATATCCTCCAGGTACGGGTGCTTGGCCAGGTAGGCCGGGCTGCACACCGGAAACACTTCTTCGGGGAACAGCGGCGTGACAATCATGTTTTTCGGCGGGGTGCTGCAGTAATACAATGCCAGGTCGCAATCCAGACGGGATGGATCCTTGACCTGATCATGGGCGATGATGCGCAGGTCGACGTCTTCATATAAGCGCTGGAAGTCGCCGACCCTGGGCAGTAGCCAGAGCGCGGCAAGGGCCGAGCTGGTCATCAGGGTGATCTGCCTTGCGCCTTGCCAGCGGCGTATCTCGCCGGTTGCCGTGGCCAGTTGCTTGAGTAGCCCTTGTACGGTCTCAAAATAGCCGCTGCCGATATGGCTCAGGTTGACTTCCCGGGTGTTGCGCACGAACAGGCTTTCACCCAGGTATTCTTCGAGCAGGCGGATCTGTCGGCTGATCGCGCCCTGGGTGACATTCAGTTCCCGGGCCGCCGCGGTAAAGCTCAAGTGCCGCGCAGACGCTTCAAAGGCCACCAGGCTATTGAGCGGCGGTAACGGCTGAATTCTCATGGCTGAACCTGTGTCGTCATAATGTACAAAGGTGTACATCAAAAGATCATGAGCGTACAGTAAATTAACGGATATTTGACCAACGTGAGGCGCGGATGTCGCAAACAGGCAAGGCACGCAGTAAAACCCAGGATTCCGGCTGGCGGGGCTCGCCCGAGGGCTGGCTCGAAGCAGCCTACGATGCCTTGAAGGAATCCGGCGTGGATGCCGTGCGGGTCATGCCTCTGGCCAAACGCCTCAACTTGTCCCGTACCAGCTTTTATTGGTTCTTCGAGGACCGCGAGCAATTGCTGACGGCCTTGCTGACGCGCTGGCGCGACAAGAACAGTGGCGGCATGGTCAAGCAATGCGACAGCTACGCGGAGAACATTACCGAAGCAATCCTCAATGTCTTCGAATGCTGGCTGAATCCCGAACTGTTCGATTCCCAATTCGAATTCGCCGTGCGCAGCTGGGCCTTGCAGTCTGCCGAAGTCGCGGCGGAGATTGCCATCGCCGACGACGCGCGGATCAATGCCCTGGCGGCGATGTTCCGTCGCTTTGGCTACGACCCTGACGGCGCCGATGCCCGGGCGCGGACCATCTACCTGACCCAGATCGGCTATATCTCGATGAAAACCAGCGAGGACATTACCGAACGATTCCGCCGTATTCCTCATTACGTCAGCATCTTCACTGGCAAGGCGCCGAAGCGCCGTGAGCTGGACCGTTTCTTTGGCAAGTTCGGTTTCGCCGAGAAATCCCCTGGCGAATTCGTCGCCTTGAGCGATACCTTCGAAGAAGCGCCACTGGAAAGCTGAGTTGACGGCACATAGACAAAGGCCCTCATGACGAGGGCCTTTGTTTGTCGGCGATATCTTGGACACAACGCGATTGTGGGAGCCGCCTTGGTGGCGATCGAGTGCGAAGCGCGTCAGTTGCTGATCCCGCGCCATCGCCAGTAAGCCGGCTCCCATAAGGCCTCATTTCAATTGGTTATTTAAATGTCCTTGAGCAAACGCAGCGCATCGAAGATCGCCGCATGGGTATTGCGGGCCGACACGGCATCGCCGATGCGGAACAGCTGGAAGCGCCCCTGCGGGTTGGTTACCAGGCCCTGCACCTTGCCGGCGATCAGGTTGTGCTGCTCTACGGCGCCGCCATTGCTGGAGTGTTCGCGCAGGTCGAAATACAGCTCGTCCAGGGGCAGGGTGCCGTGGTTGATCACCACTTGATCGACCACCCGCTGTTTGTTGACCTTGCCGTAATCACTGGCGAAGTTGACCAGCAGCTTGCCGTCGCGGCGCTCCACCGTATCGACCCGATAGGTCACAGTGAAGGTCACGTCGAGGTCCTGCAGACTGCGCATATAGGGCACCAGGTTCATCGCCATGACCTCGGGGGCGAAGGCCCGGTCCGGAGTGACGATTTCCAGAGTTGCGCCGCTGTTGGCGATGACTTCGGCCGCCTGCAAGGCCGCATGGTCACCGGCATCGTCGAAGATCAGTACGTTTTTGCCCGGTTTCACATCGCCGGAAATGATGTCCCAACTCGATACCACCAGCTCATTGCCCGCGCTCAGCACTTCGGTATGGGGCAGGCCGCCGGTGGCGACGATCACCACGTCCGGCTCATGGGCCAGCACGGTGTCGGCCTCGGCCCAGGTATTGAAGTGGAAGGTCACGCCTAAACGTTCGCACTGGGCCATGCGCCAATCGATGATGCTGATCATCTCGCGGCGACGTTCGCTCAGCGAGGTCAGGCGAATCTGCCCGCCGGGCTGGTCGGCCGCTTCCAGTACCGTGACGCTGTGACCGCGTTCAGCTGCCACTCGCGCGGCTTCCAGACCAGCGGGCCCCGTGCCGATCACCACCACCTTGCGCTTGACCGCGGCCGGAACGATTTCGTGGGGCATGGTGGTCTCGCGACCGGTGGCTGCGTTATGGATGCAGTACGCCGCGCCGCCCTGATAGATGCGGTCCAGGCAGTAGTTGGCGCCCACGCACGGGCGGATTTCCTCTTCGCGCTTCTCAATGATCTTGCGCACGATATGCGGATCGGTCATATGCGCGCGGGTCATGCCGACCATATCCACCTTGCCCGAAGCGATGGCGTGGCGGGCGGTGGCGACATCGGGAATCTTCGCCGCATGAAAGGTCGGGAAGCCGGTGGAGGCGCGGATTTCTCCGGCAAAATCCAGGTGCGGCGAATTGCGCATGCCCTGGATCGGGATCACATCGGTAAGCCCGGCATCAGTGTCGATATGGCCGCGTACCACGTTGAGGAAATCGACCAGGCCGCTGTCCTTGAGCATATGGGAGATCGCCATGCCTTCTTGGGCGCCGAAGCCGCCGGGCAGGTCTTCGTCGCCGGTGTAGCGCACGCCAAGCAAAAAGTCCTCGCCGCACTGCTTGCGGATGCCGCGCAGGATATCGAAGGTAAAGCGCATGCGGTTTTCCAGGGAACCGCCGTAAGGGCCGTCCAGATCATTGGTCAATGGTGACCAGAACTGGTCCATCAAGTGACCGTAGGCTTGCAGTTCCAGGCCATCGAGACCGGCTGCCTTCATGCGTTCGGCGGCATCCACATAGTCCTTGATGATCCGCTCGATATCCCACTCTTCCATCTTCTTCGGAAACGACCGGTGCGAGGCTTCGCGGCGGTGCGACGACGAGACCACCGGCAACCAGTCAGCCTTGTCCCAACGGGTGCGGCGGCCCAGGTGGGTCAGCTGAATCATCACTGCGGCGCCGTGTTCATGGCACTCGTCGGTTATGTCCTTGAGCCATTTGACCACTTCGTCCTTGTACGCCAGCACGTTGTTGAATACCGGCGGGCTGTCCCGGGAAACGGCGGCGGAACCGGCGGTCATGGTCAGGGCCACGCCCGCCTTGGCGCGTTCGACGTGGTAAGCGCGATACAGCTCCTTGGGCATGCCATCGACCGGATAAGCCGGCTCGTGGGAGGTGGTCATGATGCGGTTACGCAGGGTCAGGTTCTTGATCTTATAGGGCTGCAGCAGCGGATCGCTGGACATGGTGTTGCGCTCCTTGAAGGGAACATCAGGCTTGGTTTGACGCGAAAGTATGCGAACTGTACATGGGTGTCAATCTCTGAGACGTAGGTGTACATTTTGCTTGCCTGCCGGTGAATGCCTCGCTAAGATCGGCCGAAATGGCAACAGGGGCCGAGTGGTCCCTGGCTGTCGAGACAACAGGGGGGCACTGTGAAAGTGCTCGTTGCGGTGAAACGTGCCATCGATCCGAACGTCAAGGTTCGGGTCAGGGCAGATGGTGCGGATGTCGAGTTGAACGGGGTGAAGATGGCCTTGAACCCGTTCTGCGAAATTGCCGTGGAAGAGGCCGTGCGCCTGAAAGAGAAAGGCCTGGCCATCGTCACCTGCGATCTGCGTCTCAATGAACCGCGCTATGCCTCGCTCCCACAAGAAAGCAGTGCACCGGACATAGATAAGTGCAACGCGAGCAGAGTTAAACCTGCGATATAAAGAACACGAAGCAAAAACATTATCTGGATTGCGCCGCAAGGCGGAGGAGGGCGAACTATCCGAATAGGTAATGACCGTTTTACTGAACCTGAGTCTGTCCAGAAGAGTGTCTGGTGACGCTCTACTGTTAATAACAAGAAAGCGTTATCGCTTGAACTGCCAAGCCATATCCATAAATTGATAGGGGAGATGCACAATGGTTGCTTATTCACCGTATAAGAAAATGCTTTTCAGCTTGTTCGCCGGGGTCACACTGGCCACTGGCGGCCTGTTTGCACAGGCCGCCGAGCAGGAGCCCATCAAGATTGGCTGGGTCAACTGGTCCGATACTGAAATCGCCGTCAAACTGGCCAATATCGCTATTGAAGATCAACTCAAGCAGCCGGTGAAACTGGTCATGGCCGATATAGGCATTCAGTTCCAGGCCATGGCCAACGGCAATATCGACCTGATTCCGATGGTCTGGCTACCCAACACGCACCAGGCGTTCCTGGACAAGTACAAAGACAAGCTTGAAGACCTCGGCGTGCTCTATGAAGGGCGGATCGGTATGGCCGTACCGACGTCGATCCCGGTCAGCGAAATGGCCAGTATCGAAGACCTGAATAAACCGGACGTGAAGAAAAAGCTCGAAGGCAAGATTCTGACCTCTGAAGTGGGCAACGGTCAGTACAAACTAACCCTTAAGGCCATTGAAGAATACAAACTCGATGGCTACAAGATGATTGCGTCGTCGGAAAGCGGCATGTTGAGCGAACTGGATCGCAATAACAAACGCGATAAATGGTCGGTGATCAACGCCTGGAGCCCGCACTGGATGTTCTCCAAATGGTCGTTGCGCTACCTCGATGATCCCAAGCATATATTTGGTGGTGTAGAACAGATCCATGCCATTGCCCGCAAAGGCTTCAGTGCCCAGCATCCGGACGTAGCACGGTTCTTCTCGCATTACGCCATTCCACAGTCTGATCTGCAGCAGTTAATGGCCCAGGCCCGTGACAGCTCTGCGGACAAAGTTGTGGCTGAGTACTATGCGGCCAACAAGGCCAGGTTTGCAGCGATGTTCAAGGACGGGGCGGTGGCTGCGCAGTAACAGACTGCGTAGCAATCCTGTGGGACCGGCTTTAGCCGGGAAGAGGTCAGTAAGCCCACACATATTTTGTGTCGGTACTGGAGCCTTCCCGGCTAAAGCCGGTCCCACCAGGTCTCAGTGTTCAATCAAAGCCCGGTGCAGTGAGCCTGCACCGGGCTTTTTTTCATCTTCAGTGAGTACCGCGAGGAATGGTCTTGAGCAGATCAGCAGGGCTGATATGACCGACCACGTTTGCGCCCGGCTGTGGCAGGCCGAGGATATGGCCCTTCATCTTGCCGATCACATGCATCTCGCACGGTTTGCAGTCGAACTTCAACGTCAGCACTTCGTTGCCGTGAATCAACTGCATCGGAGCTACCTTGGTTTTCACCCCGGTGACACCCTTGGCCTGTTTCGGGCACAGGTTGAAGGAGAAGCGCAGGCAGTGTTTGGTGATCATCACCGGCACTTCGCCGCTTTCTTCATGGGCCTCGTAGGCCGCGTCGATCAGCTTGACGCCGTGACGGTGGTAGAAGTCCCGGGCCTTCTGGTTGTAGACGTTGGCCAGGAACGACAGGTGTGCTTCCGGGTAGACCGGCGGCGGGCTGGTTTCGGCCTTGCGTCCGCCCCGTGGGTGGGCTTTTACGCGCTCGTTGGTCAGCGCTTCTATCACTTCGCGACGCAGGGTCTTGAGCTGCGAGTTGGGAATAAAGAACGCCTGTGGCGCATCCAGCTCGATGTGGGTGGCGTGATACTGGGTAGTGCCCAGTTGGCCGAGCAGATCGTGCAACTGTTCCAGCGCCTGTTCCGGCTTGTTGGCAGCACCGAACGGACCGTCCAGAGTGACGCTGGCGCTGACGCCTTCTTCACTGGTGGCGGTCAGTTCCAGGCGCTCTTCTCGCAGGCGGGCCACCCATGACAACCCGATACGGCGCTCGGCGGAGGTCTTCTGCAGGGCCTGTTGCCAGTTGTGATCCAGGTTGCGGTTCAGCGGATGGCTTGGGCGCAGACGGAACAAGCCTTCAGGCATCTCGTTGGGCTCGACGCGATAGCGGTAGCGCTTCTCGCCGTCTTCCTCGAACTCACCCTTGGCTTCAGCGATATTGGCACGGAAACCCACGACCTCGCGCTTGACCAGCACATTAAGGCCGTCGCCGTTGGACAGCGGCTCATGGGTGATCACTTGCATGTCACGCTTGCCGACTTTCTCAACCACGCCCACGGCCAGGCCGGTGAAGGTCGGCGAATCGAAAGCGCCGATATCGATCTTGCGATCGCTGACGAAGTAGTCGGTGCTGCCACGATGGAAAGTCTTTTCCGGGTCCGGCACGAAGAAGTGCGCTGTCCGGCCGCTTGAGGCGCGGGCCAGGTCCGGGCGGTCTTCAAGAATTTCGTCCAGGCGCTGACGGTAATAGGCAGTGATGTTCTTCACATAGCCCATGTCCTTGTAGCGGCCTTCGATCTTGAACGAACGCACGCCAGCATCGACCAGGGCGCGCAGGTTGGCACTCTGGTTATTGTCCTTCATCGACAGCAGATGCTTTTCATAGGCGACGACGCGGCCCTGATCATCCTTGAGGGTGTAGGGCAGGCGGCAGGCCTGGGAGCAGTCGCCACGGTTGGCGCTGCGCCCAGTGTGGGCGTGGGAAATATTGCACTGGCCGGAGAAGGCCACGCACAACGCACCATGGATAAAGAACTCGATGGCAGCATCGGTCTCGGCGGCAATGGCGCCGATTTCCTGCAGGTTCAGCTCGCGGGCCAATACCAGCTGGGAAAAACCGGCCTGATCGAGGAATTTGGCCCGATCCAGGGTGCGGATATCAGTCTGGGTACTGGCATGCAGCTCGATGGGCGGAATATCCAGCTCCATCACCCCCAGGTCCTGGACGATCAACGCGTCGACACCGGCATCGTAGAGCTGATGGATCAGCTTGCGCGCCGGTTCCAGCTCGTCGTCATGCAGGATGGTGTTGATGGTGGTGAAGATCCGCGCGTGATAGCGCCGGGCGAATTCCACCAGGGCGGCGATATCGCTCACGTCGTTGCTGGCATTGTGGCGGGCGCCGAAGCTCGGGCCACCGATGTACACGGCATCGGCGCCGTGCAGGATGGCTTCGCGAGCAATGGCCACGTCACGGGCAGGGCTCAGCAGTTCCAGATGATGTTTGGGCAGGGACATGGTTTTTAATTTTCTGGTCAGGTTGCACGGTCAGGTCGCGCATTGTAACGGCGAAACGCCTGACCGGCACCCTTGGACTGCCCGATGGACGCGGGTTTACGCTTTTGCCGCCATCGCAGTGACCTCAACGCGCATGCCTTCTACCGCCAGCGCTGCCACGCCCACCGCCGCACGCACCGGCCACGGCTTGGCAAAGAAGCGCTTGTAGACCTCATTGAAAGCAGGGCGGTCAGCAATATCCGTGAGGTAGATGGTCAAGTGTAAGACCCGCTCCATGGAGCTGCCGGCACGCTCCAGCGCAACTTTCAGGGCCTGCAGGGTGCATTCGCTCTGGGCAACAATGTCGCCCAGCTCCAGGCTGCCATCGGCACGAGTCGGAACCTGGGTGGAGACCAGCAGGCCGCCAAAACCGGCGACGTCGGAAGAAATGGAGTCGGCATCCGGGTCGGGAGTGAAAGTAATGTCTTGGTTTGCCATGGGGCTCTCTTGTCTGCGGGTTAAAGGGCGGGGCGAACCTCTGCGCCCGGCGGCTATTTGAGCATGGGGCTTTTAACCCAGACAACCTTGCGGCGTTGCTCCGTTCGTTGTACGCATGAAGGTCTATGCTGGTCTGCTTGTACTCAACAGCTGAATCAACAGAGGTGACCGCAATGACCAAGACTTACAGCTACGCCGCCAAGGACGCCAAGGACTCGCTCAAGCCATTCACCTTCGAACGCCGGGCACCGGGCGCCGATGACGTGCAGATCGAGATTCTCTACTGCGGGGTTTGCCATTCCGACCTGCACACCGCCCGCAACGAGTGGCACAACACGCTGTATCCCTCGGTGCCGGGCCATGAAATCGTCGGGCGGGTGACTGCTGTGGGCGCTGCGGTCAGCACGTTCAAGGTCGGTGACCTGGCCGGTGTCGGCTGCATGGTCGACAGCTGCCAGACCTGTGCCTCCTGTGCCGAGGGCGAAGAGCAGTACTGCGAAAACGGCTTTACCGGCACCTATAACGGGCCGGTGTTCGGTGGCGAAAACACCTACGGTGGCTATTCGGACAATATCGTCGTCAAGGAAAAATTCGTCCTGCACATCGCCCACGGCGACGCCAACCTGGCGGCCGTGGCACCCCTGCTGTGCGCCGGGATCACCACCTATTCGCCGCTCCACCACTGGAAGGTCGGGCCGGGCAAGAGAGTCGGCGTGGTTGGACTTGGCGGGCTGGGTCACATGGCGGTGAAGATCGCCCACGCCATGGGCGCCCATGTGGTGTTGTTCACCACGTCGCCGAACAAGCGCGAAGACGGCCTGCGACTGGGTGCCAATGAGGTGGTGGTGTCGAAGAACCCGGATGAAATGGCCGCAGTCGCCAACAGCCTGGACTTCATTCTCAATACTGTGGCCGCACCCCATGACCTGGACGCCTTTCTGGCTCTGCTCAAGCGCGACGGCACCATGACTCTGGTCGGCGCGCCTGACAGCCCGCATCCGTCGCCGAATGTCTTCAACCTGATCTTCAAGCGCCGCAGCATCGCGGGTTCGCTGATCGGTGGCATCCAGGAAACCCAGGAAATGCTCGATTTCTGCGCCAAACACGGGATTGTTTCGGATATCGAGATGATTGACATGCAGAACATCAACGAAGCCTACGAGCGCATGCTCAAGGGCGATGTGAAGTACCGTTTCGTCATCGACATGGCCAGCCTGAAGAAGGAAGCGGCGACGGCCTGATTACCTCTGACGTAATTGAGCGGATGCCTGTGATCGATAGGATTGCAGGCACGCCCGGACAGGCTCCGGGCGCTACAGACATCGACTCATAACCCAGACAGGGCAGGGTGCTGAATTACTTTTTCATGATCACTACCGTCGGCACACCCCCAGACCATTGCGGCCGAAGCGTTGCGCGTGGAGTGCCTGTTTCCGGCCGATGACGAAACCGAAGCCCGTCACCTGGAGCTGATGGCCTGAGGCTGCACGCTGCTGCCGCGTACCGTCAGGACGACCGGAAAACGGTGAGACTGCACCGGTTCTCCGGCGATGCGCCTGAGGAGGGTTTCCACGGCGCGAACGCCTTGTGCATGCATGCTGGTGCTGATACTGGTCAGTTGCAGGTGCGCGGCCAGCGGCGTGTCGTTGTAGCCGACCACGGCAATATCGCGCCCGACCGCCAGGCCACGGTTGCTCATGGCGCCGAACAGGCCGATGGCAAGGAAGTCATTGACCGCAAAGATTGCCGTAGGCGGCTGCGGATGGGCCAATAGCTGCTCACCAATGCTGAACCCCGCCTGAGTATCGAAGTGACCGGTGATGATTCGCTCAGGTGCAATGTCGATCCCGTGCTCGCGGTAGTACCCGACGAAGCTGGCGGTCCGTTCCCGGGCATTGCTGCTGTGGGCTTCGCCCGCAATCACCGCAACCCGCGTATGCCCCTGAGCGAACAAGTGTTCAGCGGCCAGGCGTCCGCCCATTTCATCGTCTGCCGTGATTGAACAGTGCTGACCGCGCCTGCGGCTGACCAATACGAAGGGCACTTGCCGCTGCTCCAGCTCTTCGAGAAAACCCGGTTTTGCGCTGCAATGCACATCACTGATGATCAAGCCTTCGACGTTGCGCGCCAGTGCACGCTCGGCCAGTTCGCGCTGCCGCTCGGGGCGATCCAGGGTGTTGGCGACGAAGGAGGTGTAGTGCCGGGCACTGGCGGCTTCGTCTATGCCTTCATACACCGTGGCCAGGACAATGTCCGACAGCCTCGGCACCAGGATCGCGATCTCGCGGCTGTGCCGGGTCTTGAGGGTGCGGGCGTGAGTGTTGGGCTGATAGTCCAGGCTTTCTGCCAGTGCGCGAATACGCTCGATGGTTTCCTTGGACGCGGCGCGCCCGGCGTGATCGAAGCTGCCATTGAGCACCCGCGAGACCGTGGACACATGCACGTTGAGTTGTTGGGCAATACCGCGCAGCGTGGCCGGACGTCTGTTCATGGGGTGCCTGAAAACGCAGGAGAGCAGGGCGCAAATACTCGCATTTAGCGGTGTGATTGCACAGGTTGCGCTGTGTCCGTAGAAGGCGGACAGCGCGTTTGCGCCAGGATGGAGCGCGGCGTACCAAAAGATTGCACAAACGTTTGGGTTACGCTACCCAAACGTTTGGGTGAGTAAATTTTTCAAATGTTGGTGATTTCTAACTAACTGAAATATAGGCAAATCCTGGCAGCCGGATAAGTATTGGGGAAGACGCCGGTGCAAGTTGGTATGAGCATTGCGTTGACCTCGTCAGCTCTGCTTACCTGACTGATGGGAAACTCGCCATGACGCTTGCTTCAGCATTTCGCGCACGTAGTTTTACCCGACTGGCACTGGCCTCTTCGGTCGTGATCGGTGCCTTGTCGCCACTCACCGCCATGGCCGAAAGCACGTTGCGGATCGCCATGACCGCCGCCGATATTCCGCTGACCCACGGTCAGCCGGATCAAGGCTATGAAGGCAACCGCTTCACCGGTATCACCATGTTCGACTCCCTGGTGGAGTGGGATCTTTCCCAGAGCGAGAAGCCCAGTTCACTGGTGCCGGGCCTGGCCACCGAATGGTCGGTCAAGCCCGATGATCACACCCAGTGGGTGTTCAAACTGCGTCCGGGGGTCAAGTTTCATGACGGCACCGCGTTCAATGCCGATGCCGTCGTGTGGAACGTCAACAAGGTGCTGGACAAGCAGGCGCCGCAATTCGCTCCGGGGCAGATTGGCGTAACCGTATCGCGGATGCCGACGCTCAAGAGCGCGCAGAAGATCGACGACCTGACCGTGGTCCTCACCACCAGCGAACCGGATGCAGTGCTGCCGTTCAACCTGACCAACCTGTTCATGGCCTCGCCCACGGCCTGGCAGAAAGATTTTGCCGCCGTGCCTGCCACCGTCACCGACCCGGCCGAACGCTCCAAACTGGCCTGGACTGCATTTGCCGGTCACTCGGTCGGCACGGGTCCGTTCAAGATGGACCGCATGGTGCCGCGTCAGGAACTGGTGCTGGACAAGAACGCCGGTTACTGGGACCCCAAACGCGTACCCAAGGTTGATCATGTGGTGTTGATTCCGTTGCCGGAAGCCAACGCTCGCACGGCGGCCTTGTTGTCTGGGCAGGTGGACTGGATCGAAGCGCCCGCGCCCGACGCCATGGATCAGATCAAGAGCAAGAAATTCAAGATCTACGCCAATGCCCAGCCGCATATCTGGCCATGGCAGTTCTCCTTTGCGCCGGGCTCGCCGTGGCTGGACAAGCGCGTGCGCCAGGCCGCCAACCTGTGCCTGGATCGCAGCGAGTTGAAAGCTTATCTCGGCGGCTATATGCAGGAAGCCACCGGCACCTACGAGAAAGACTCGCCCTGGTACGGCAACCCGGACTTCAAGATCCGCTTTGATCAGCCTGCTGCGCAAAAGCTGATGACCGATGCAGGGTTCAGCAAGGACCACCCGGTCAAGGTCAAGGTGTTGACGTCCGCCTCGGGTTCCGGGCAGATGCAGCCGCTGCCGATGAACGAATACATTCAACAGAGCCTGAAAAACTGCTACTTCGACGTCGATATCGCCGTGACCGAATGGAACACCCTGTTCAGCGGCTGGCGTCTCGGTGCCAAGGACCCGGCCGCCCAGGGCGCCAATGCGATCAACGTCAGCGCTGCAGTCATGGACCCGTACTTCGGCATGGTCCGCTTCGCCAGCGCCAAGGCGTTCCCGCCGGTGTCGAACAACTGGGGCTACTTCAGCACACCGAAAGTCGAGGAACTGATCACCTCCGTGCGCAACTCGTTCGATCCCAAGGCGCTGGATGAGGCTGCGGGCAAGCTCAATGCGGCCATCGTCGACGAAGTCCCGTTCCTGTACGTCGCCCACGACATGGGCCCGCGCGCCATATCGCCGAAGGTCAGCGGTGTGGTGCCAGCCCAGAGCTGGCTGATCGATCTGGCGCTGGTCTCCAAGCAGGATTGATAAACGCATGTGTGGGAGCGGATTCATCCGCGAAGAGGTCGCTACCTTCACCATTTCGCTGACTGACAGCCTGTATCCGCGAATGAATTCGCTCCCACAAACACGGGCCATACCTCTGACTGACAGGAACCGACCTTATGCTTGCCTATGTCCTGCGTCGTCTGTTGCTGACGACGCCCATTCTGTTGGGCGTGGCACTGGTGTGTTTCATGCTCGTGCACATGGCCCCCGGCGATCCGCTGGTATCGGTGATGCCGCCGGACGCCTCCGAAGCCCTGCGCGAACAGCTGATTCAGGCCTACGGTTTCGATAAACCGTTGCCGGTGCAATTCGGCCTGTGGGTCTGGCACGCGGTGCAGGGCGATCTGGGCATGTCCATCGCCAGCGGCCGCCCGGTGGCCGGGGAAGTGCTCGGCGCCGTAAGTTACTCCCTGCGCCTGGCGATCCTCGCCACCTTGATCGGCTTTGTGCTGGGCAGCCTGTTCGGTTTCGTCGGCGGCTATTTCCAGGACAGCTGGCTGGACCGCGTTGCATCCGCCTGTTCGGCCATCGGCGTCAGCGTGCCGCATTACTGGCTGGGCATGCTCATGGTGATCGTCTTTTCCTCGCAACTGAGCTGGCTGCCCGCGACCGGTGGTGGCCCCATGGGGCAACTGGCGTGGGCGTGGGACTGGGCGCACTTGCAGTTCATGATTCTGCCCGCGATCACCCTGTCGGTGATTCCCACCGGGATCATCGCCCGCACGGTGCGTGCCCAGGTGGCGGAAACCCTGTCCCAGGAATTCATCATCGGCCTGCGCGCCAAGGGGCTGGGCGAATGGGGGCTGTTCCTGCATGTGGTGAAGAACGCCGCACCCACGGCGATGGCGGTGATGGGCCTGCAGATCGGCTACCTGATGGGCGGCTCGATTCTGGTGGAGACCGTATTTGCCTGGCCAGGCACCGGCCTGCTGCTCAACTCGGCGATTTTCCAGCGTGACCTGCCGCTGTTGCAGGGCACGATCTGGGTCCTGGCGCTGTTTTTCGTCGTGCTCAACCTGCTGGTGGACATCCTCCAGACGTTGCTCGACCCACGAATCAAAAGGGGCTGAGCATGAACCTGTCGATGCTGCGTCCGTCCACCCCGGCCATTGCGCCGGTTGAAAGTTCGCCGGGCTACTGGCGTGAAGTATTTGGCCGGGTCCGTCGCGATCCGGTGGCCCTGGCGGTCGCTGCGGTGATTCTGCTGCTGCTGATTCTGGCAGTACTGGGCCCGTGGATCGTGCCGGGCGATCCGTTCACCACCTCAATGTTCAAGCGCCTGAAACCCATTGGCACTCAGGGTTTTCCCCTGGGCACCGATGAGCTGGGCCGCGACCTGCTGTCACGCCTGATGCTGGGCGCGCGGCTGTCACTGTTCATGGGCATCACCCCGGTGATCCTCGCCTTCTTCATCGGCGGTGCCATCGGCGTGATTGCCGGTTACTTCGGCGGCCGCCTGAACAGCCTGATCATGCGCAGTGTCGACGTGTTCTACGCCTTCCCCTCGGTGCTGCTGGCCATCGCCTTTTCCGGTGCCCTGGGCGCCGGGGTCAATAACGCACTCTTGTCGTTGACCCTGGTGTTCGTGCCGCAAGTGGCGCGGATCGCCGAAAGCGTCACCACTCAGGTGCGCAACCGCGACTATATCGAGGCGGCGCGGGCCTCCGGGGCGGGGGCGTTCACTATCATTCGCACGCAAGTGCTGGGTAATGTGCTGGGGCCGATCTTCGTCTTCGCCACCGGCCTGATCTCCGTGTCGATGATTCTCGCCTCAGGCCTGTCGTTCCTCGGCCTTGGGGTCACACCGCCGGAGCCCGAGTGGGGCTTGATGCTCAACACCCTGCGCACGGCCATCTACACCCAGCCGCTGGTGTCGGCGTTGCCTGGCGCAATGATTTTCATCACCTCGATCTCTTTCAATGTGCTCGCCGATCGCTTGCGGGCGGCCATGGCAATCAGGAGCTGAGCATGACCAAGCTTGATATTGGCGGCCCTGCGCAGCCACTGTTGACGGTGACGAAACTGGTCAAACACTTCCCGGTCAAGGGCGCGCTGGGCAAACGCAGCGTCGTGCGTGCGGTGGATGGCATCGATTTCACCGTGCGCAAGGGTGAAACCCTCGGCGTAGTAGGTGAGTCCGGTTGCGGCAAGTCCACCACCGCACGGCTATTGATGCAGTTGATCGAGCATGACAGCGGCGAACTGGTGTTCGATGCCATGACCGTTGGCGGTCATCAGTTGCCGTTGCGCGATTACCGGCGCCAGGTGCAGATGGTGTTTCAGGACAGCTACTCGTCCCTTAACCCGCGCATGACCATGGAGCAATCGGTGGCGTTCGGGCCTTCGGTGCATGGCGTCAGCCAGCGCGAATCGCTGCAACGCGCCCGTGATCTGCTGGGCCGGGTAGGCCTGGAACCAACGCGCTTCGCCGGTCGCTACGCCCATGAGCTGTCCGGCGGCCAGCGCCAGCGAGTGAATATCGCCCGGGCTCTGGCGGTGGATCCGCGTCTGGTGATCCTCGACGAAGCGGTTTCGGCGCTGGACAAGTCCGTGGAAGCCCAGGTTCTCAACCTGCTGCTCGACCTCAAGGACAGCCTGCAACTGACCTACGTGTTCATCAGCCATGACTTGCATGTGGTGCGCTACCTGTCCGACAGGATCATCGTCATGTACTTGGGCGAGATCGTTGAAGTCGGCCCGGCGGAGTCGCTGTTCGCCTCGGCGCAACATCCCTATACCCGCGCCTTGCTGACGTCCATGCCGTCCATGGACCCGGCGCAGCGCACACTGGTTTCGCCGCTATCCGGTGATCCACCAAGCCCTATCGATCCGCCATCAGGTTGCCGCTTTCACACCCGCTGCCCCCACGCTGAAGCCATTTGCGCGCAAATGGCGGTGCCGTTGACCCTGATCGACGACGAGCATTATGCCGCTTGCCTGATGGTCAAACCGGGGGCAGGGCATAGCCGCAGTCCGGCGGCCGAACCGATTTACCAGGGGGCGCAGGCATGAACGAACAACCCATGGTCGATGTGCGCGACCTCAAGGTGCGCTTCAAACGCGGCGGGCAAACCCTGTCGGCGGTCAATGGCGTGAGTCTGCAAGTGGCGCAAGGTGAAGTGCTGGCCTTGATCGGCGAGTCCGGTTCCGGCAAGAGCGTGACCCTGCGCGCGCTGATGCGTCTGCACTCGGAACGCACCACCCGTATAGAAGGCAAAATTGAGATTGCCGGGCAGGACCTCATGGCCTTGTCCGGCAAGCAATTGCAGGCGCTGCGTGGGCCGGTGGCGGCGATGATCTTTCAGGAGCCGCTGCTGGCTCTGGACCCGGTCTACACCATTGGCCAGCAGATCATCGAAGCCCTGCGCCGTCATCAGCCCATGTCCCACGCAGAGGCGCGAACCGCAGCTGTGGAGGCCTTGCGTCGGGTACGTATCCCCAGTCCCGAGCTGCGCCTGGACGCCTACCCCCATGAGATGTCCGGAGGTATGCGGCAGCGGGCGATGATTGCCCTGGCGCTGTCGTGTCAGCCAAAGCTCCTTCTGGCGGACGAGCCCACTACGGCCCTCGACGCCACGGTGCAGATCCAGATTCTGATTCTCCTTCGCGAGTTGCAGCAGGCCTTGGGCCTGTCGATCATTTTCGTTACCCACGATATTGGCGCGGCGGTGGAAGTCGCTGACCGCGTCGCGGTGATGTACGGCGGCCGTATCGTCGAACAGGCGCCCCTGGCCGAACTCCTGAATAACCCGCAGCACCCTTATACCCGTGTGCTTTTGGGCACCAGACCGAAGGAGGGACTGCGCAAGGGCGAACGCCTGACCAGCATTCCCGGCGCACCGCCGGACCTGGCCAATCTGCCGGCCGGTTGTGCCTTTGCGCCACGCTGCCTGTTGGCCAGCGACCTGTGTCAGCGCCAGGTTCCCGCCATCGAAGACGTCATTGCCGAACATTCAGTGAGTTGCCATCACTGGAACCAGGTGCCTGTTCAACTTTCTCGCGAGACTTTGTCATGAGCGATTCTGCGTTTGCCTTCATGCCTTATCCGGCCGTCGATGTGCCCCGTGCGGCAAGCGGCTTGCTGACGGGCTACACCTTTGCTGCCAAGGACCTGTTCGATGTTGCCGGCTACCCGACCGGGGGTGGCAATCCCCATGTATTGGCGATGTCCGGGATCAAGACCGCCACGGCACCGGTGATCCAGTGTCTGCTGGATGCCGGAGCCGAGCTGATCGGCAAGGCCCACACCAACGAGATGGCGTTCTCCATGAGCGGCAAGAACGCCCATTACGGCACACCGCGCAATGGCGCGGCCCATGACCGTATCCCCGGCGGTTCTTCTTCCGGCTCGGCGTCGGCGGTCTCCAATGGTTTGTGCGACTTCGCCATGGGCAGCGACACGGGCGGCTCGGTGCGCACGCCTGCCAGCTACTGCGGCCTGTTCGGCCTGCGCCCCAGTCACGGGCGCATCTCCCTGGAGAAAACCCAGGCACTCTGTGAAAGCATGGACACGGCCGGTTTTTTCACCCGCGATGCTGCGTTGTTCGGGCTGGTCGGCGAGTGCCTGTTGGGCGACGACCCGCAACCTTTGCCCGACGCTCCCGAGTTGCTGATCAGTGATGAACTGTTTGCCCTGCTGCCCACTGCATCTCTGGATGCCCTGGCGCCCGCTATCGCGCGGATAAGCGCCCACGCTGGCCCGTTGCACACGTTGAGTGGGGAGTTGCCGTCGTTGAAGGAGGCCTACTGGGCGTTCCGTTATATCCAGGGCCGCGAAGCCTGGCTGGCCCAAGGTGAGCTCATCGAACGCGAGGGCCTGACCCTCGGTCCGGACGTTGCCGCACGTTTTGCCTGGGCCAAGGCTGTCACCGATGATCAATATGACAACGCCTGCGCCTTTCGAGAAGACTTCGCGGTGCGCTGGAAAGAACTGCTGGGCAACCGGGTGCTGGTGATGCCCACGGTGCCGGACATCGCACCGCTGCTGAGCGCCAGGGATGAAGAGATCGAAGAAACCCGGCAGATCTCCCATCACCTGCTGGCGATTTCCGTGTTGTGCCGCACGCCGCAACTGAACATGCCGCTTACCATCAAGGATGGCGCACCCCTGGGCATCTCTTTGATGGGCCCGTCAGGCAGCGATTTGAGCCTGGTGCGCCTGGCCGTGGCCATTGCCGGGAGCGCCGCATGAACACTCGACTCAGTCCCGATGCAACTTTCGACAGCAGCGCGCCGTTGATCAATAGCCAGCGCCTCTGGCAGTCACTCATGGATCTGGCGCAATTGGGGGCGACAGCGAAGGGCGGCGTGTGTCGTCTGGCGCTGACCGATCTGGATCGCCAGGCCCGGGATCTGTTCGTGCAATGGTGCGAGCAGGCCGGTTGCAGCGTCAGCGTTGACGCCATCGGCAATATCTTTGCCCGGCGTCCCGGTCGCGATCCGCAGCGTGCCCCCGTCATGACCGGCAGCCATATCGACACGCAGCCAACCGGTGGCAAGTTCGACGGTTGCTTTGGCGTGATGGCGGGGTTGGAGGTGATCCGCACCCTCAATGACCTGCAGCTGGAAACCGAGGCGCCCATCGAGGTGGTGGTCTGGACCAACGAAGAGGGCTCGCGCTTTGCGCCCTGCATGATGGGGTCGGGCGTCTTCGCCGGGAAGCTGGACCTGGCCGAGACCCTGGCCAAGCAGGACGAACAAGGTCTGATGGTGGGGGAGGAATTACAGCGCATCGGTTACGCCGGTCACCGCGCGGTACTCGGGCACCCGGTGGGGGCCTACTTTGAGGCGCACATTGAACAGGGGCCGATTCTTGAGGATCAACGTAAGACCATAGGCGTGGTCATGGGTTGTCTGGGGCAGAAGTGGTTCGACCTGACCCTGAGCGGTGTCGAGGCCCATGCAGGTCCCACGCCCATGTCATTGCGCAAGGACGCTTTGGTCGGCGCCGCCGATGTAGTCACCGCAGTGAACCGCATCGCCCTGGCCAGTCAGCCCCATGCCTGCGGTACGGTCGGCTGTCTGAATATTCATCCCGGCTCGCGCAATGTGATTCCCGGTGAAGTGAAAATGACCATCGACTTCCGTCATTTACATGCTGACAAACTGCAAAAGATGGTCGACGACCTGCGCCAGGTTATCGAGCAGACCTGCCAGCAGCACGGCCTGACCTTCGAGTTGACGCCGACGGCCGACTTCCCGCCATTGGACTTCGCACCTTTGTGCGTCGATGCCGTGCGCCAGAGTGCCGGGCAACTGGGCCTGAGTCATATGGACATTGTCAGTGGCGCGGGGCACGACGCGATTTTCATCGCCGAGCTTGGCCCGGCCGGGATGATCTTCGTCCCTTGTGAGGGCGGCATAAGCCATAACGAAATCGAAAATGCCACGCCGCAAGATCTGGCGGCTGGCTGCGCGGTGTTGCTCCGGGCGATGGTCAGGGCCGCTCGGTAATGTTTTCGAGTTTAGCGTTGAGGAAGCGTCGCTCGTGTTCGGGCGTCGGCATCAGACACGTATCGTAGCGCCCGAACCAACGATAACGATTGCGCGCGATGCGGTCGTAGACCCAGTCGCGCCAATTGCGCGGGATGAAACGGGCAAGCCGCAGCCACCGCCAAGGGGCGGAGAAATGTCCGACGATCGCCAGAAACCCGTCCGAGCGTACGAACAACTGGTTGTTGCGGATAACCGCCATGGTGTTGAAATGGTCGAGGGGCAGGCCGGCCCAGGCCAGCAGTGCCTGGCCTTCCGGTGACTGCACCGTGGCCAGTTTGATCCCCTGTTGTTGATCATGCTCAATGATGAATCGGGCCGAACCATTACAGAGTTTGCAGACACCGTCGAAAAGCACCACCGTCTCGCCGGGCTTGAGAAAGGGCGCGGATTTATTATCAGACACGGTCATTTCTCAAATCCATCGAATGGGCAAGGTTGGCTGGACTTAAGCTCGTCACAAGCCAATTGTAAAATAGCCATTAATTTATGCATAACGCTACAAGTTGGCACTGATTTTTTTTTGCAATCCCGGGCGGATTTAAGACGCTCGTAATATATTGCGGCGCTGACGAATACCTCCTATGTTAGGGGTGTTTTCCTTGAATCAGAAAAACAATATAACTATAACCTGACCACTTGGACAACAACCACTCTTCTGGCGATCTTGTCGAGATGGCAGGCCTATCTGCAACTACTTAAATTCATTGACAAAGAGTGCCCACGCCATGTCCATTCAACGGTTTTTCAACCTCATTTTCTTCGTGATCATTGGCTGTGCAGCCCTGCTGTGCGGCCTGATCCTGTTGCTGGTCAACAATCAGCTGGCCCTCAGCGACCGTCAGGACAACCGCTACCAATCCTATTTATTGGCCGATCAGTTGCGTCAGAGTTCGGATGATCTGACGCAAATGGCACGGGCGTTCGTGGTCACCGGCAATCCCGATTATGCGAAGCGTTATAACGACATTCTGGATATACGTAACGGCAAACTCGCACGCCCCTTGGATTATCAACGGCCCTACCTCGATTTTTTATTGGCCAATGAATCGGCGCCCCGTGGCAATGGCGATAGCGTTGCACTTAAAGAACTTATGCGTCGCCAGGGCTTCAGCAGCGCCGAGTTCGATAAGTTGACCGAGGCCGAAGGCAAATCAAATGGTCTGGTCACTCTGGAAACCCTGGCCATGGATGCCGTGCGCAAACAGGGCGGGGCAGCGGCCGGTGGGGCGAACCAACCATTGATGCAGGTATACAGCCCGCAGTATTTCGCTGAAAAAGCCAAGATCATGCACCCGGTGGATGATTTCTTTCAGCTCCTGGAAAAACGTACCTCGGGTGAGGTGACCCAACTTCGTAACGTTGGCGAAAGCTATATGTACGCGGTCATCGCTTTGGTCATCCTGCTGATCATCGTTGCCGTGGTCGGTATTCTGGCGATCCGGCGTAAAGTCAGTGGGGCCCTGGAGCGCTTGACGGACGACGCCAGCAAGGTTGCCAATGGTAATCTGAACATCAGCATGAACCCCGACACCCAGGGCGATTTCGGCGAACTATCCAGCGCTTTCCACAAGATGGTCAAAAGTCTGAAAGAAGTGGTGGGCAGTGTGATTTCGTCCAGCGAGCAACTGCAGCTGTCTTCCGGCCAGTTAAAACAAGCAACGCTCAATACCCAGGCCAATATCCGCCAACAGGAAGTCCATACCAGCGAAGTGTCCACCGCCATCAATGAAATGGCCGCGACCGTGCTTGAGGTGGCCAGGCACGCCGCCGAAGCCGCCTCCACCGCACGTGAGGCGGACACTGCTGCCGCCGATGGCCAACGCTTGGTGGGTCAGATGGTTGGCACCATTCAGCAATTATCGGTGGATATATCCGGAGCATCGGATGTGGTGCGGGCCGTTGCGGGCGATACAGCCAGTATCGGTGGCATTCTCGAAGCGATTCGCGGCATCGCCGATCAGACCAACCTGCTGGCCTTGAACGCTGCCATTGAAGCAGCCAGGGCAGGGGAGCAGGGCCGTGGGTTTGCCGTGGTCGCCGATGAAGTGCGTAGCCTGGCTCAACGTACCCAGTCTTCGACCATGGAAATCCAGGGCATGATCGAGCGCCTGCAGGCCAGTGCACAGAAAGCCGTGGACGTCATGAGCCAGAGCAGTATTCAGGCCGAGAGCGGCGCTCGCCGTGCTGAAAACGCCACCGAGGTACTGAATCGCATCACTACGACTAACCAGACCATCAGCAGCATGTCCATTCAGATCGCCAGCGCCGCCGAACAGCAGGCGGTGGTGGCGCAGGACATCAGTGAGCGGGTAGAAAAGATCCGCAACCTGGCCAACGACAATGCCGCCAGCGCCAACGAAGTGAATGAATCGAGCATCAACCTCTCCGATCTTGCCGGCGAGCTGCATGCCCATGTGCGGCACTTTTCGACGCGCTGAACACCGGCGCTCTTGCGTAGGAGCAACTTTAGCCGCGAGGGCGACCTCCCGGCCAAAGCCGGTGCTGCGGGTGTCAGGAATATCGTGGTAGCGCACAGCTATAAAAATTTGCCCAACCGTGCGACTTTCCAATACTCGTCTATATTGCATGGCGATTTGCCTTCACACCCAAGCGGGTGGGAAGTGCGATCAAGGTCTCAGCGTAGAAGACCGATCCTCGACACCGATGATTTCGCCTGCAGGGAGTATGCATATGAGCAATGAAGCCGATCCGATTCCACCGTGCTTTGACCGTGCCGAAGAGGCACCCGAGCGCCTTACCGAGATGTTCGTCGGTATCGTCCAGGAGAACCGCATCAAACTGGGCCAGCGCCCGGCCGAACGTGCAGTGTTCCGCAAGCTGCACGGTGTTGCCAGTGGCCGTCTGGTCATGGAAAAGAATATTCCAGCCGAATTGAAAGTCGGTATTTTCGCCCATGACAGCCTCGATGCATGGGTGCGTTTCTCCAGTGATACCACGCCCACGTCGCCTGACCTGAACAGCACCCTGGGTATTGGCATCAAGCTATACGGCGTGCCGGGGCCCAAGGCCCTGGGTGATGACGGTGATACCGCAGACTTCATCATGCAGAACTTTCCGGTCTTCTTCGTCGACACCGCCAAGGACATGGTCGAGTTCACCTACGCCGGGGTGGTCGCCAAGGATTATCCGGGCTATCTGAAAAAACACCCGAAGACCAACGATATCCTCAACCGCATGGGAGACAAGGTCGAAGGCAGCGTACTGACCACCCAGTACTGGGCCATCCTGCCGTTTCATTCAGGAGAGCAGCATTACGTCAAATTTCGCCTCGATCCCGAGACGGTGCCGGAAAACATCCCCAATGACGCCACAGATTACCTTGCCGTAGACTTGGCCCGGCGCCTGGCCCAGCGCGAGTACAAGTTCCGTTTCATGGTGCAGTTGCGCACCAACCCGGACAACATGCCCCTGGACCAGGCCACCGTGGAGTGGCCGGAAAGCGAAAGCCCGTTCGTGCATGTCGCCACCCTGAGCCTGTCGCAGCAGGACGTTTGCAGCCGTGGTCAGGCCGAATACGGTCAAGGCCTGGGTTTCAATATCTGGCGCGTCCCCCTGGCGCAAACGCCGGTGGGCTCGATTGCCGAAGCGCGGAAAATGGCCTACGCCGCCGGTGCCCATGCCCGCCATGAAGCCAACGGCCAGGGCTTGCAGGATCCGCCCACACCGCGCCCGGCCTCATGCCCTTACTCGGGGGCGCAGACTTCAGCCACCGGCCAAAGCGAGCCGAAAGCCAAGGACACGTGTATCGTCAAGGCGGTGATTTACCCGGCCATTGGCGTAGCTCGGGTCGGGACCAGCGAAACCGAGTGGTTCGTCGGCCCCGAAGTGGACAATCCGCCGCCGGAGTGCGCGGGTTATTACCGCGACAAGAAAAAACAGCTCAAGCGCCAAGCTGCGCGTTTCCGCGTGTACGGTGTCAACGCCAAGGGTGAGATCGTCCGCGAACTCACCCCGGATAACGCGAAAATCAATTGGCAGGTGCAGTTGGGCAACGAAAAATCCGCCTGGTATGGCTTTCAACTGGCCCTGGATATTCCGGAGGCCGCCTCGGCGCCGCCTACCACCCTGCGCAATGCGGCGGTCGCGGACCGCCTGCAACTGGCCATTCGACCCAAGGCGCGCAGCGTTTCCGGCAAGAACGCCAAGCCGAAGAAATTCGACGATGGCCAGTTCATGGGCAAGAAGGTTTACCTCGGTGAGACCTTTACCGATGAAAGCGGGCGTCTGATCGTGCTCGGTGGTCACGGTGTTTCAGCGTCCTTTGATGACAGTCGGGCCATTACCTTTGCCAACAATGAAGGCTGGTACGACGATACGTCCGATGGGCCGGTCAATGCCGAGGTGATCTACGAAGGTCAGCCGCTGTTGGTCGATCCGGCGTGGATCATTGTCGCGCCGCCCAACTTCGGGCCACAGCGCAAGTCGGTGCGGACCATGTGGGACCTGATGCGCGACGTGGCCATCAGTGCGGGCACCTTGCCGATGCCGGTACGCCCCAGCTTTACCTTCGACATTCTGCCGCTGTTCGAGCGTCTGGCCGGCCTGCAATGGGTCAATGCCGGTTTCGCCTCCGGCTTCGGCTGGAAGGGCGCCAATGACCTGACCACGCCCCAGGCCCTGGCGCGTCTGTCCAGTGCCAGCGGTACCTACAACGAGCTGCGCCGGACGATCGCCAACCAGTTCCGCAACGACGCCGTGGACAGTTGGTCGCCCAAGCCCTGGCCGTGGTTGTACGGTGATGCCATGGCCGTACCGGCAGCGCATACACCCCGGCAAAACGCCTCGCTGAGCCCGACGCAATTGACCATGCTGGCCCAGTGGGCGGCGGGCGACTTTGTCGAGGACTATGACGCTGGCCGGGTATGGCCAGGCAAGCTCGACGAGGTGCCTCTGGCAGAACAGGGCGACATGCTGACCAAAGCGGCGCTGGAGTTCTGCCTTGCCGACGCGTTCCACCCCGGCTGTGAAATGACCTGGCCGGTACGGACCAGCACCCTGTACATGGCGCCGTTCCGTTTCGCCCATGCTCTGGAAGGCTGGGTTACGCCGGGCCTGGGCGAGACCATCACCTATGATGCGATCAACCTGCCCAATGGCCCACTGTGCGGCCAACAGCCGGGGGGAATCACTCGCTGGATGGCCGTGCCCTGGCAGACCGACACCGCCAGTTGCCGCTCCGGCTATGACAAAAGCTACGACCCTTACGTACCGTCGTTCTGGCCAGCGCGGGTACCTAATCAGGTTTTGACCCGGCAGAATTACGAGATCGTCATGGACGAGAACAAGCCGCTGGGCGAACGCCTGGCTGCCTTCGCCAACCGTGCGGCGTGGATCGAACCCATGGGCAGCACCAGCTACACCGACCAGATCAACAATATGATCCATCACTTCGACCATCTCGGTGTCGTCGAAGTCCATCCCGGCCCTGCTGACCGCGACAACTTCCCCGCGCAGATCGAAGTGGAAGACCAGCATATCCCGATCAAGGACATGCCTAAACCGGGTGCCAGCCCGCACACGAAGCCCCATGAGGAAACCTTGTTGCAGGTCGGCGCCCTGACCGGGCCGCGAGCGGAGTCGGTGGACATCATGACCATCGAGAAAACCGCGCGCTTCGGCCGTGGCCAGCCGCGCTGATGGCGGCAGCTATTGGCCTGACGGCTGATGTGCTGGTGCTTGGCAGTGGTCCTGCAGGCTGCTCGCTGGCGCTCAACCTGGCGCCCTTGCACAACGTCCTGATGGTCGACAAAGGGCAGGGCAGCGGGGCAGGCGTCGGCGAGTCGTTGCCTGCGGCGGCTGGGCGGCTGTTGCGGGATATGGGCTTGCTGGATGCGTTTTTGCAGCAAGACCATGCCCGCTGCGAGTCCAGCCGCGGTGTCTGGGGTCAGCCATGGGAGCAGCATGCCATGCGCAATCTCGATGGCCCTGGCTGGCATCTGGATCGTCGGCGTTTCGACGACTGGCTGCTCGGCGTCACGCAACAAAGGGGCGCGGCGCTGTTGCAGCAGACCCGGATGCTGTCCATTCACCGGCAACCAGGTGCCATACCCTGGCGCCTGGAGCTGCAGCGCGCGGGGCAACGGCTGAGCGTGCAAGCGCGCTTTGTCGTTGATGCCAGCGGCCGGAGCAGCGCCTTTGCCAGGCAACTGGGCGGGAAACGTCTGATCAAGGACAGGCTGGTATGCGGCTGGGTGTTCGGCCAGGACAGTGTCGCAGGCGGCATCAGTGAGTTGCACGGGGAAGCCCAGGGCTGGTGGTACACCTCGCCACTGCCGGGCGAGCGCAGGTTGCTGTCTTTTTATACCGATGCCGACCTCGATGCTGCCGCTTCGGCGCACAGCCGCGCGGGGTTGCTGGCTCGATTGCAAGAGGCGCCGCAGTTGTGCGAAGTGCTTGCTGCCCATGGCTTTACCGCCGACGGGCAACACGGGTTCTGCGCAGCTCATGGCGCCGCCCTGGAACAGGCCACGGGCGCCGATTGGTTGGCCGTTGGCGATGCCGCGCTGTCCTTCGACCCCTTGTCGGCGCAAGGGTTGTTCAATGCCCTCTACACTGGCCTGGCGGCAGCCGAGACGGCACATATGCACTTACAGGGCGACGTTGCTGCACTGGGTCGCTATCGGTCAGAGTTGCAGCGAATCGAGGCAGCCTATACCCGGCATATACAGGCCTGGTACGGCGAAGAACATCGATGGAGGGATCAGCTTTTCTGGCAGCGACGACAGGCAGCCTTGGCCGCGTCATAGCGATGCATTATCAGCAGACTTACAGGAGTTGCTCATGTCGGCGCGCTGGGCGTGCCGTTGCCTTGGGTGCCGCATATCAGTAGCGCAGACTTTGCTTTTCTCGAGACCGATCTGCGCATCAACGGCACCATTGGAGCGCCGCCGCTGGATAACGCCGTGTCCATCACCACGACCATCAATGAAACCATTGATGCATCGGTGTTTGATCGCAGGAGAAAAGACCCCGACTACCGTCCACAAAACCTTGCCGACTGGGCGGGGCGGCACAATGTCGATTCGGGGCTGGTGATGGGGAGTGTGCTGGCGGCTGACGGGACGCCGTTGGTGTCGTAAGGTATTTTTGTAGGACTGGCTTTAGCCGGGAGGGCGTCTTTGAGTCTGATAACGCTCTCTCGGCTAAAGCCGGTCCTACGGGTCAGGTGGTTGCCAAACGACAAGCCAATGTCATGGACGGAGCGGCACCCCGTACTGAACCTTATTCCTTCACATCCATAAACTCTTTCGCCCAGGCCACATAGCTTTCGGGCAGGGTGTAGGTATGGGTCAGTTCCGTGGCGCTGAGGTTCGAGGTGCTATGGGTGACCTGACGCTGCGCGCGCAGGCTGTCGTAGGTGGCCTTGATCGCCGCGAAGTAAGCGCCATGGCCCGCTACCACGACACGCACGCCGAGGCTCGCCAGCAGTTGCATGTCGGTGAGTTTGGGATTGCCATAGGTCACCAGCATCAGCGGTACGCTGAGTTTTTCCGAAATCTGCCGCAGATGCTCGACGTCTTTGATGCCAACGATGCAGATGCCGTCGGCACCGGCCTTTTCATAGGCCTGGGTACGCAGGATGGCGTCTTCTACCGACAACACACCGGCATTGGTCCGGGCAATGATCGACAGCTCCGGATCGACCCGAGCTTCCAGGGCGGCCTTGACCTTGCCGATGCCTTCCTCGATGGAAATCAGGTCCGTGGACTTGCGACCGAATTGCGCAGGCAGCAGGGTGTCTTCGATGGTCAGGGCCGCGACACCGGCACGCTCGAGTTCTTCGACGGTGCGCATTACGTTCAGGGCGTTGCCGTAGCCGTGGTCGGCGTCGGCAATGAAGGGCAACTGTGCGACACGACCGATGCGGGTGGCCTGTTCGACGAACTCGCTCAAGGTGATCAGGGCAAAGTCAGGTGCTGCCAGGACTTGCAGCGATGCCACCGAGCCACCCAGGATTCCGACCTCGAAACCCAGATCACCGGCAATACGCGCAGACATCGGATCGAATACCGAAGCGGTTTCAAAGCATTTCTGCGAGGCCAGCAGCTCTCGGAAATTACGGCGCAACGCTGAGTGGGAGATTCTGGACATGAGGTTTCCTGGTTCTGGTCATCATCGAACAACGATCAATGCCAATTCAAAAGTGGCGGCGAGACTACCATGTGGGAAAACACAGGGTTATGACGTTTGAGCATGGCCTATGCGTGAAACACATGAGGCGAATGCGGCGCTCGCAAACCTTTGCGGCGGCAGTGTAGAAAATGTAGTGGCGTTACTGGCCTGGCGCCAGTGTTTTCAGCAGGGCATCGCCCATAAAGCCGTTTTGCAGAACGAAGCGAGCAAAATACACGCACCAATAACGGGCGTTAAAAGCTGTTCTATTTACTGGCGCGTTTGGCGGAGGTGTTGTGCAGCTACGGAGAAGAGCTTGAGGGGTTGTCGGCACTCAAACTTCTGCATCTGCGATTGCCTGATCTTGATGTGTCTCAGCTGACGGATCTGCATATTCAGAAACGCACCCGGACCGAACAGGTCGACGGCGTGACCGGACGTTATCGGCAACCCTGAGCAAACCGGAGTAAATGGGGACCGGCTTTAACCGGTCCCGGCTGGCTAGCGGCGCGAAACCAACAACACCACCTTGCCATGTATGTGGTCATTGGCGACGCTGCTCAGCGCCTGAGCGGCATCCTCCAGCTCGTAGACCTGCTCGATAAACACCCGGACTTGCCCGGCTTCGATCAGCCCGGCAATTTCCGTCAGTTCCCGGCCATCAGGACGCGCCGTGAAACGCGTGCCGGTCTTGTCTTTGGCCTGAGGGTGGTGGGCGTCGGGCATTTGCAGGGTCGAGACCAGCCGACCGCCGCTGCCGAGTACCTGCCACGAGCGTTCCTGGGTTTCACCTCCGATGAGGTCGATCACCAGATCGAAGTCCTGGCAGATGTCCTCGAATTTCTGTTTTTTGTAATCGATGGCGCGGTCCACGCCCAGTTGCCGAAGAAAACCCATGCTTTCGCTCGAGGCGGTGGCATAAACCCTGGCGCCTTTGACCCGAGCGAATTGCACGGCAAAGTGACCGACGCCACCGCTGCCGCCGTGAATGAGGACTTTTTGCCCTTGTTCCACATGCCCGTGTTCAACCAGCGCCTGCCATGCGGTGTGGGCCGCCAGCGGAATGCCCGCGGCATGCTGCCAGTCGATGGAGGCGGGGATATGCGCCAGATTGGCGGCGGGCACCCTGGCATAATCGGCATACCCGCCATCGGCGCCTACCATGCCGAAGACGCGGTCGCCCTTCTTGAAACCGTTAACGCCTTGATCGACTTCCTCGATGGTCCCGGCGACTTCGCGTCCCAGTGTCAGTGGCAACTTATCCTCTGAGACCTCGGGGTATTGACCCTCACGGATCTTGAAGTCCACCGGATTGACGCCTACGGCCATGTTTTTGACCAGTACCTCCCCCGGCTGCAGTAAAGGGATTTTCACGTCGCTGAGGTGCATGACCTCCGGTCCACCAAAATGCTCTATGCGAATGGCTTTCATGGCTGCGTCTCCGATGCGGATGGGGTTTTCCCGGGTTCCAGCTTGACCTTGATCCAACCCGACTCATGCAGATCGAACGCGGAAAACGCGCTGATCGCGTCAGTAAGGGGTTCGCATTGAGTCAGGACTTTCGCCGGGTCGACTTTCCCGGCGAGGGTCAATTCGATGAGTTTGGGGATATATTTGCGGTGATGGCAGTTACCCATGTTCATGCGGATGTTTTTATTCATCGCCGCACCGATGGGAAAGCTGTCGAAACCTGCCGGGTAGACGCCGATAATCGACAGGGTGCCCGCCTTGGCGAGGCCTTCCACCGCCCATTGCAATGCCTGCGAAGGGGCATCGCCCGGCTGCCATTGCTCATGGCCATGGGGGTGACCGCCATGCCCATGATTGGCATCAATGCCCACCGCGTCGATGGCACGGTCGACGCCGATGTCGTCAGTCAGCCTTTGCAGTGCCGCTACAGGGTCTTCCTCCTCGAAATTGATGCATTCGGCCCCCAGATGACGGGCTCTGGTGAGTCGGTCGTGCAGGCCATCGATGGCGAAGACGCGCCCGGCCCCCATCAGCTTCGCGCTAATAATGGCAAACAGTCCCACCGGCCCGCAGCCGAACACTGCCACCGTATCGCCGTCTTCGATCTCTGCCATCTGGGCGCCAAACCAGGCCGTCGGGAAAATGTCCGACATGGCAATCGCCTGGTCGTCGTTAATGGCCTGGGGGAGCTTGATCAGGCCCACATGAGCAAAGGGAATTCGGGCTTTCTCGGCTTGCAGGCCATGGAATGGGCCAGTCGCCTTGGGCCCACCAAAAAACGAGGTGCCGGCCTTTTTTCCATTCGGATTGGCGACATCGCATTGCGCGTAGTAACCGGCCCGGCAGTAAGTGCAATTACCGCAGGCGATGGTGGATGGAATCAGCACGCGGTCACCGACTTCCAGATTACGCACATCCGCGCCCAAGGCTTCGACGATGCCGACGCCTTCGTGGCCCAGAATCGTCCCGCTTTGCATGTCCGGCGCGCTGCCCCTGATGAAATGAAGGTCAGTGCCACAGATGGCGGATGCGGTGATTCGCACAATGGCGTCGGTGGGCGCCTGCAAGGTCGGCTCGGGGACATCATCCAGGCGGATGTCGCCAACGCCATGAAATACGACTGCTTTCATCATTCACCTCTTTCAGTTGTCGAGGGTTATTGAAAAAGAGCTGTTAGTGCGTGTACTCATCAATGGATAAGTTGAAAAAGCAGTTGGTTTAATCGATATTCCTGATCTTCCGATAAACGGGTGTCGTTAATGAAGCGTTGTATATAAATACAGGGCCGCCTGTCCGTCGGATCGCACACGCCGCTTTATTCACTCTCCAATCTGAAACCCCGCAACGTTCAGAGGAGGCAGAAATGAAAGCGCGACCATCCATTGACACCGACTTGAGCAACCCCAACGACGATGGTTTCGTTCTGGGAACGGCCGGTCGTGATGAAGACCCTAACGCAGCGGCCAGCTATGGCCTGCATCGCGAACATTCAGAGCGTGAAATGTCGCTCAAAGACCGTCGCGGACTACCAGGCTATCCACAACACCCCCAATATGACTCAGAGGTGCACATGACTGATCAGGATCTGGAACGTGAAGTATTGACGCGCTTGTTACATGCCCATCCAAGCGGCCTTGGCAAGGAAATACTGGATAACTACCGAGGCGAGAAAGCCGTACTGGATGTTATAAAAAGTCTTGAGGAACGGAATTTTATCCAGGGTAACCCGGTAGCGGCGGAGCATCAGACATCAACTCTGGAATTTCCCGTCAAACTCACCAGTTCTGGTGTTGAAGAAGCAAAAAGGCTTGATAAATAAGGGCAGCGGACACGCGCCATTCATACAGTGAGTACCGGCTCTGGCCGGGAAGGCAACGGAATAAGCGATATCCTTATCGTCCCGTTTCAGAGTCTTCCCGGTTAAAGCCGGCTCAACCAAAAAGGGGCGTTAATGGCGATGGGGCCGAGGCACTGGCAGGCGCATCACCGATAGAGCACCTTGCCCGCCTCACGCATGAATATCTCCACCGTCTTCGGGCCAACCCCATCAAACTCCGCCAACCGCTGTTCGAACGCCTGGCGGTCTGCACTTGCAGCCTTGATATGGCTCACTTTGCCGTGATACTCGTCGTTAAGCTTGGCGACCAACGCCAGCAAACGCTGTGCAGTGGTTTCGTCGTATCGCACGTAATGAGCCTCGCCGAGCATCCTCACCAGATCACGATGGTTGCAGTTGGCCAGTTTGCGGGGCGTATCACGTTGATGCCTGTCGACGATGACCCTGTAAGCTTCGGCGGCGATAGTAGCCTGGATTCGTTTACCCATCAGGAAGCTGGCCAGCAGCCATTTAAACAAGCCGTCGTCGCTGCCGCCTTGAAAACTGATATGCAGATCCTCAGCACTGATGGTCTTGCTCATTTGCCATCCTTGGCCCTGTCGTTTTGCATTTGTACAGACGACTGCGTACCGTCGTTATTGGCCTTGGTTTTGTTGTCGGAATTATCGAAGCAGCCTTGCAGTACAAGCAGGCTGCACAGGGTGGCGCAAACGTACAGTTTGTTCATGATCTTCTCCTCGTTCTGCAAAAAATCATTAGTCGCTACGTTTCAGTCACTAAGTTTCGGTAATTTCATTGGCTTGAAGTTCCTCGCCTGATGCCGGGCGGACATGTATCACTGGCTGATGATGGAGATACGACCGTTGCGCTCGATAATCGCAAACTTGATTTGCTGAACCTGTTCAATGCCCTGCGCAAGCCGGGCGGCCTGCATGACGTCTTCTTCTTCGACCCGTGCCTCGTACATGCGCTGCTTTAGAAAAACCCCGTTTTCCACGATCACGGTCGGGCCGCCGTCAATGAGCATGCCGAGCTTTTTCGATCGACGCTTGGCCAGGGAAAAACCGACATCAATGGCAATCAGCGTAACAATTACCAACAGTGCGTTGACGATGGAAAAATCGTCTCCCAGCAGCGCCTGTTGCGTCGCCTCACCGATGATCATCAGCAGGACAAAATCGAACGAGGTCAACTCTCCCAGCGACCGTCGCCCGGAAACACGAAAGAGCACCATCAAGGCCAGGTAAATGGCGGCTGCGCGCAAGACTGCGTCCATGTCACACCTAGGGATAGATAAATTGAAAAATGGACAACTGCTCACCGCCCTCGATGGCGACCGTACTATCAAAGACGCCGAGGCCGTCGCTGCGCCAGGTAATATAGAGCGTACTTTCGCCGCGCTCATCGGTTGCCAATGTCAGCTTGATGCCCTGCGGGCTTGCCGCCGCAGCGGCGGGTTGGGGCTGCATCGATTCGACGCTGAAGCCTTCCATCATGGCTTTGCCGAGCACGATGGTCAGGGGGCCATCAACAGGCCCGTGGGCACGGATCACCATGGTGTTGACCGAGCCGTTTCGATGAAATCGCTCATATTCCACTGACAGATTTCCCCCAGGGCTGACGTCATGCATAGAGCTGAGCGGCCCTCTGGAAAACAGGCCGCACAGAGTCAGCACGACAACTGCCAGCAGCAGGTACCAGCCGATCCGCTCAAAGCGCCAGATACGCCGCTGAAAAGCTAAATCCTCTTCGACCGGCACCTGGCGATTTTCCATTTCATCCTGCATCAGCGACGCCTCTACTGCAGTAGGTCAACTCGCTCGAAGACACCAGCGCTTCTACCGATGGGGCTGGCGGTGCGCTCGTTGAGCGTCGCCGGACCCAGTCGACCCTCGCTATTGCCGGTTCGGGCGTTTTCACGCGGCCCATGCCGTTGGCTCATGAATCCTGTGTCTGGTTGCAGCGGCCTTTCCAGGCAGGGGGTGCGCACATCATCAACAAGCGTTTTCATGCTGATCTCCTTAATCATCGGCCAGCGGTCGCTAGCCCTTGCTGTGTTCCTTGGACGTGGGCTCTACGGCCACTCCGCGTGGCCCGGCGATGCCCCAGATGGCAAGCCCCAGCACGGGCAGGGCGAGGATCAACAGCGCCCAGCCGAGCTTTGTCTGCGAGCTTTTCGTGGTGTGCCAGATATTGGCGATGGCCCATAAATCCACCAGCAGAATGATGACGGCGACCGCGATAAAAAATACTGAAGTTTCCATTGTTCACCTCCGATAATGCGCTCACATGGCTGGCGCGCCGGCCAGGGTGTCGGTTTCGGGCACTGCGATATACCGGTCGCCCGGAGTGAGGATTACCTTGCGGCAGTCCTCTTCTTTTTTATCAAAAATCGCGTAGCCCAAGGCCGCGTCCTCAAGTGACATGCGGTGGGTAATGATGGCCTCGGGCGACAGGCGACCAGCTTCGATATGTTGCAAAAGTTCGGGCAGAAAACGCTGCACGTGGGTCTGGCCCATTTTGAAGGTCAACCCTTTGTCGAACGCATCGCCGAACATGAAACCGTGGATGAATCCGGCATATACACCCGGAACGCTGACCGTTCCGCCACGCCGTACGGCAGCGATGCATTGGCGCAAGGCTTTGCCGCTGCTGCCTTCCAGCTTGAGTGTGGTAAGCAGCGTTTCGGTGGTGCTGCCCTTGGCCTCAAAGCCGACGGCATCCACCACGCCATCAACACCACGCATGCCCGGCGTCTGGCGAATGATGGTGTCGGCCGGATCGTCATCCTCGTCGAAATTGATGGGGATTACGCCATAAGTGCTCTGGGCATAGGAGAGACGGTAGGGATGGTGATCAACCATGAAAATGCGTTCGGCCCCCAGCATCCTGGCGCATGCGGCGCTTAACAAGCCCACCGGCCCGGCGCCGAAAATCGCGATGCTCGACCCCTGGCCGATACCGGTATTGCTCACCGCCTGAAAAGCGGTGGGCAAAATGTCCGAGAGAAACAGTACCTTTTCGTCGGCCAGAGTCCCCGGTACTTTGAAGGGGCCGGTATTGGCTTTAGGTACCCTGACGTATTCGGCCTGGCCGCCCGGAATACCGCCGTACAGATGGCTGAAACCGAACAATGCCGCGCCTGGCGGGATGGATTTTTTATTGAGAATCGCGCCGCGCCCGGTATTGGTCGTTTCACAAGCGGCGAACAGATCCTGCTGGCAGAAAAAACACTCACCACAGGCAATGACAAAAGGGATGACCACCCGGTCGCCGCGCTGTACGGCGGTCACGCTTGAACCGGTTTCTTCGACGATGCCCATGAATTCATGGCCGAATATATCGCCATGTTCAGTAGCAGGAATCTTGCCCCGGTACAGATGCAGGTCAGATCCGCAGATGGCTGTGGCGGTGACGCGTAGAATAATATCGTCCGGAGCCTCTATGACCGGGTCCGCAACATTTTCCACTCTGACGTCATGGGCGCCGTGATAGGTGAGTGCTCTCATTATGATTCCTCCATCATCTATAGGGCTGTCTCTCAATAACCCAGAGTGAAGCGCATTCGTTTGGTTCACGATTTCACTCAGGAATAAGATTGACGGTGCGTGCCGCGATGCAACTTATTCAATACGCCCGATTTACAGTAACTAACGACTGTCGGTTGACGTAAAAGCTGTTCGTAACTTGTCCAACCGTGATGCCTTGGAATGATCTGGAGTACAGCAATGTCAGTTGAGGACATCGTTACCTGGTTGAAACAGCAGTCACTACTACTCGCGACGGCGGAATCTTGTACCGCCGGTCGCATTATCGCGTTGCTTGCCGAAGTACCGGAGAGCGGCGCCGTGATCGAGTGTGGTTACGTGGTTTATTCACCTGAAGCAAAACAGCGACTGCTGGGTGTCAGCGCCCGAACCATTGAGTTGTTCAATCTGACCAGTATTGAAGTCGCCAGAGAAATGGCCTTGGGTGCCTTGCATGACAGTCCCGCCAAAGTGGCTATTGCAACTACCGGACTCTGTGGGACCGACGACGTTGACGGTATTCCTGCGGGCACCGTGTGTTTCGCCTGGGCATTTGCCCACGATAAGGGCGTCAGTGTGTTTACCCGGCAGCAACGTTTCTTCGGCGGGCGCGAAACTATGCAACGGGAGGCAGCGCTTCATGCGCTGCGTGCACTGCCCGACTTCCATCGCCGGATATTGGCAGGCGAGCGCGCCTGATCAGTCGTCGCCCAAGCCTGCTCCGCAATGTCTCTGGGTCGTGTGTGTACACGACAGTTATCGCTGTTTTGTCGATTTGGCGTTTTTTGGCAGGTCGTTTGGTAACAGCGTGCCTACCCCAAAGACGTTGACCGCCATGGCCACCTGAAAACTGCGCCTGACATTGCGGGCAGTCGACTCAAAGCTATACAAGCTGGTGGCAAAAGTCGTAACGGGGTCGGGTTTCAGCACATGCGTTGGCCTGTCTTGCATCTTGATCACCTCTGGTTTCGCTAAAACAAAAAGACGCGCAACCGCCCTGGCTGGCGGTCGCGCGGGTCATCAGGCGTCTTTGCCCTGAACCAGGCCCGAACCCAGATCCGCACCGGTCACCGGGTCGGCCGCAGGGTCGGACTGCGTACGCAACTTCATCTGCTCAAGCAATTCGGTTTCTGCGGCCGAAAGGTTGACACTGGCAAGACCATCACCGCCGTCCACGGCAGCCGTCGGGTTCTCAACATATTCCCACTGGTCGCCCTGGTTCCACGGACCGCGCACATTGGGCTCGCCGGACATATTGAAGTACTTGTTGGTGAACTCCGGCATGCCGGGCAGCTTGCCTTGCGGGAAGTTCGGCTGGATGGAGTGCAGCGCCTTTTCAAAGGACAACTGGTGGGCAATTTCCCGAGTCATGAGAAATCCCAGAGCCTCTTTGACGCCGGGATCGTCAGTCACATTCATCAGCCGCTCATAGACAATCTTGGCCCGCGATTCGGCGGCGATGTTGGAACGCATATCGGCAGTCGGTTCACCGATGGTATCGACGTAAGCGGCAGACCAGGGCACTCCGGCGGAATTGGTCAGCGGTGCGCCCGCGCCATATAGCAGGCTGGTGATATGTGAGTCGTTACCGGCGCCATTGATCGCCCTGTACAATTCGCCTTCCTCTTCAACGCCTTCGGCCAATCGGCCCTTAGCGCCTTTATTGAGCATGACGATGATTGAGCCGACGATTTCCAGATGGCTCAGTTCTTCTGTCGCAATGTCCATAAGCAAATCCTTGCGACCTGGATCGTCTTCTGCCAATGCCTGGGTAAAATAACGCCCGGCGGCCGCAAGTTCACCTTGGGCGCCGCCGAATTGTTCCAGCAGCAAGTTGGCCAGGCCTGGATTGGGCTGGGCAACACGCACGGTATATTGCAGGCGTTTGTTATGTAAAAACATAATGTATTCCTCGGCTCAGGTTAAATGCAGTTTATTGATCTGGTTACTGATGGTGCTTACATAGATGGGAGGCGCTGTTGTGAAAAACGATTCGTTTATTTGCAATTACCGCGACGAATGGTTTAGTCAGGAAAGTTCAAGGTTATTGGCAGTAAGTTAGCCAAACGGTCAAAAGGGGCAGGCGTGATAGCGATGACAATAACGCCTGCTCCAGGTAAGACAACAGAGAGTCTGCTGTCAGTACGGCAGCCTTTTTACAGCGGGCGGATGTGACGACGATTGCCCGGCATGAGCCAGTAAGTAGCGTGCCTCACCGACCAGTTCGGCTATGGCCCTGCTGGACAGAAGCGTATCCAGATTGGCCACGGTGCTGACGCAGGCATCAGGTTGATCCTTGCGACATACGCGCAACGTCAACAGACCATCCTGTTCACTGAACTCGCAGCGATCCGGCAGCAGGGCGCGTTCTATCAGATGTTTTATTTCCAGGGGGGACAGACCATAGGCAGACATGAGAAATACCTCAATAAGTCGGCACATTGCATAAGCGCAACTGCCTGCGTGTTTGCGTGGCTGATGGTCTGCACAGCGCCCCAGCCTTCGCGACATCGAATTAATGCGCCAACATGTTGTGGTGAATGCCTTGCATGATCCATAACGACAAACCCACCAGAAGCAAAATAATGATGGCGGAAAAAATAAGCGCGACCCTGTTCCAGCGTTGTTCTGCCGACGTGTTCATGTGCAGGAAATAAGCAAGGTGCACGATTATCTGCACAGCCCCGGCGCTCACTACCAGCCACAGCGTGGCCGAGCGGGGCAGCGAGGGATACATCGCCAGACCGAACGGAATGAGGGTCAGCAGCAGGGAAAGAACGAAGCCGATTTGATAGGAACGGCGGCTGCCATGGCTGGAACCGGCGGTGCTGTGTACAGGACTCTGGGTATACATCAGATCACCCCCAACAGATAAACCACCGTGAAGACGCAGATCCACACCACGTCGAGAAAATGCCAGAACAGGCTCAGACAACTCAGGCGCGTGGTATGGGCAGTGGTCAGGCCGCCTCGCTTGACCTGCCACATCAGCACCGCCATCCATACCAATCCCGTGGCAACGTGGGCGCCATGGGTGCCGACCAGGGTAAAGAAAGCGGTCAGAAATGCGCTGCGATCAGGCCCATAGCCTTCACTGACCAGATGGCTGAACTCGTTGATCTCCATGCCGATAAAACCCAGGCCAAGCAGGAAGGTCACGCCGAGCCAGCGCAGTACGACGCTGGCATCGTCGCGGTTCATGGCCAGCATTGCGTAGCCATACGTGATGCTGCTCAACAGCAGCAGCATCGTTTCGGTCAGTACATAAGGCAGCTCGAAGATATCGATACCTGAAGGCCCGCCCGCCACACTGTCGCGCAATACCGCATAGGTCGCGAACAGCGTGGCAAACAGAATGCAATCGGTCATCAGGTAGATCCAGAAGCCGAACAGCCTCATGGAACCTGCATCCTCGTGCCCCTGCTCGTGGGAGTGGGCAACGTCGCTAGCCAATACCTGCTGGGTCATTTCAGGCCTCCGCCGCTTCTTTCATATGGATCCGCTCAAGGCGCGCGACTTCCGCAGCGGGGATGAAATAATCAGTGTCTTCGTCAGTGCTGCGCACTATCAGGGTCACTACGGTGGCCAGCAACCCGGCGATGGCCAGCCACCAGATATGCCACACCAGGGCGAAACCGCAGATCAGGGTAAAAAAGCTCATGACCAGCCCCGCCGAGGTATTGCGCGGCATGTGAATGCTGCGAAAGTCCGTGTGACTCAGCGTGCTGACGCCACGCTCCTTGATGCCCCAGTAGGCATCGAGGTCGTCGACCCTGGGTTGTTCGGCAAAGTTATAGGGCGGTGGGGGAGAGGCGGTGGCCCATTCAAGGGTGCGGCCATCCCAGGGATCGCCGGTAAGATCGCGGTTCTCATGGCGATGAAGGATGCTCACCAGCAATTGCAGGGCCTGGCAGGCAACGCCGCACAGAATGATCGCGACACCCACCAGCTCCAGCAGCAACCAGGGCCGCCACTCGGGATTATCGAAGTGATTGAGGCGCCGGGTCATGCCCATGAAACCCAATACATAGGACGGCATGAAGGCAAAATAGAAACCCACTAGCCAACACCAGAAAGCCGTGCGCCCCAGTTTGTCGTTGAGCATGAAACCGAAGGCTTTCGGGAACCAGTAGGTCAGCCCGGCCATATAACCAAAGACCGCGCCGCCAATGATCACGTTATGGAAGTGGGCGATCAGAAACAGGCTGTTGTGCAGCATGAAGTCGGCACCGGGAACGGCCAGCAGGACGCCGGTCATACCACCAATACTGAAGGTCGCGATAAACCCCAGGGTCCACAACATGGGCGTAGTAAAACGCACACGGCCGCGGTACATGGTGAACAGCCAGGTGAATATCTTCACGCCGGTGGGCACCGCAATGATCATGGTCATGATGCCGAAGAACGCGTTGACATTGCCGCCCGCACCCATGGTGAAAAAGTGGTGCAGCCAGACAATGAACGACAGCACGGTAATGACAATGGTGGCCCAGACCAGGGAGTGGTAGCCGAACAGGCGCTTCTGACTAAAGGTCGCGGCAATCTCGGAAAATATGCCAAACGCGGGCAGGATCAGGATGTACACCTCGGGATGCCCCCAGGCCCAGATCAGGTTGACGTACATCATCGGGTTGCCGCCGGCTTCATTGGTGAAGAAATGCATGCCCAGATAACGATCTACCGTGAGCATGAACAGCGTCGCCGTCAGGATCGGAAACGCCGCCAGGATCAATACCGAGGTGCACAACGACGTCCAGGTGAACACCGGCATCTTGAACAGGCTCATGCCGGTGGTGCGCATCTTGAGAATAGTCACAAAGAAGTTGACCCCCGTCAGCAGCGTACCGATGCCGGATATCTGCAGCGCCCAGATGTAGTAGTCCACTCCCACACCTGGGCTGTAGGCCAGTTCCGATAGCGGGGGATACGCGACCCAGCCGGTACGGGCAAATTCACCAATCCCCAGGGAAACGTTGACCAATGCGGCACCAGCGACAAACAGCCAGAAGCTCAAGGCATTGAGGAACGGGAAGGCGACATCCCGGGCGCCAATCTGCAGTGGCACGACGACGTTCATCAAGCCGACGACAAAGGGCATGGCCATGAAGAAGATCATGATCACGCCATGGGCGGTAAAGATCTGGTCGTAGTGTTCGGGCGGCAGGTAACCCGGCCCGCCCTCGGCGGCCATGGCCTGCTGGGTGCGCATCATGATCGCATCGGAAAAGCCGCGCAGCAGCATGACCAGAGCGACGACGATATACATCGCGCCGATTTTCTTGTGGTCCACGGAAGTAAACCACTCGCGCCAGAGATAACCCCACGCCTTTTTGTAGGTAATCGCTGCGACCATGCCCAAGCCCATCAGCCCGACCACGGCCAGCGTGTACATGATGATCGGTTCATGCACCGGGATGGCGTCCCATGTCAGCTTGCCGAATAGATTCATTTGCGCTCCTGTGCGACATCGCGGTCCGGCTGGTGGTCGGGCGTCGCCTGCATGGCTTCATGCATGGGCTTGCCTTTGTTCATGCCTTCGTATTTGTCGACAATGTTTTGGAACAGGCCGCTGTCGACCGAGGAGTAATAGGTGACCGGATGGCGCATGCTGGGGCGCGCCAGGTTTTGATAGCTTTCGTGATTCAGGGGGGAAGGGGTTGCACGCACTTTCGCTACCCACTCTTCGAATTGCTGGGCGGTGTCGGCGAACGTGGTGAAATGCATATCCGAGAAACCTGGGCCGTTATAGTTCGCCGCGATGCCGCGAAATTGTCCGGTTTCATTGGCAATCAGATGCAGCTTGGTCTGCATGCCTGCCATGGCGTAAATCTGTCCGCCCAGTGCCGGAATGAAAAACGACGTCATTGCAGCATCCGAGGTAATAGTGAAATTCACCGGCGTATGGACCGGTATGGCCAGTTCATTGACCGATGCGATGCCCAGGTCCGGGTAGATGAACAGCCACTTCCAGTCCGTGGCGACCACCTGCACATTGATCGGTTCGACCTGTGAGTCCAGTGGCTTGTAGGGGTCCAGGGAGTGTGTGGTTTTCCACGTCACCAGACTGAGAATCACGATAATCACCAAAGGGAAGCCCCACACCACCGCTTCGATCTTGTGGGAACTGGCCCAGCGCGGCGTATAAACGGCCTGCTTGTTGGTTGACCTGTAACGGTAGGCAAAGGCAAACATCATTACGATCACTGGAATGACGACGAGCAACATTAAGGCAGTGGCCAGAATGATCAGATTGCGTTCATCCGTGGCGATCTGGCCTTTGGGGTTGAAAACCACCAGATTGCAGCCCGGCAATAACCCGCTGACAGCCGCGATGAAAAGGACACGAGAAAGGTGCTGTAAGCGCATGTGAAATTCCCGGGCAGTGTCGATGAAAGCAACGCCATGACGTCAGGAGCGCAGCGACTCGGACTCCGCGTCCCGGTCCACGTTTGCTTCGCAGTGACAGGTCGGTGAAGGGCATGACGCACCGTCCGGATGTGTGTCTGCGCAGGCCTCGCTGCAAAACAGTTGGCCATTACGTTCAGCACGCATGTGTTCATCGATAGTGCATGTGCAACCTGGGCAGGCGCATTGGATGGGGGTATCGGCAGGCATGGCCATCTCTCCTTGAGGTATCAGAGACCCGCTGCATTTGCGGCGGGTATTAACGCCTTTGAAGAGAGGGCGACTCGTTGGTTTTATAAATAATAAACATGGCCGACGAATGGCACTAACAAGCGAAGCGGTAGTTGTCATGACGCTGTTTTTCGAGTGTCAGCCGACGTATAGCCGCAACTAATAAATGAAGGTGGGCTTTAATTAACCTGCTGCCATGAATGTTCGTGTACAGACGGATGGAGGACCACAATCATGCAGGCCAGAGGCAAAGTATTCGACAACTGGAGCGCAACCCAGACAGAGGAAGAGGCGTATGCCGAGACCCTGGAGAACGGCTGCTTCATTGATGTGCGGGCACGGAAGATACCGCCCACCGCCGTTCAGTTACTGGTAAGCGTCTATGCGGCCGACGGTACGGCTGTCTACGAGCACGTAACGACGCTGCAAGCCAGGGAGTGGAACGTTCAGGACGCGCTGCAACGAGGGATCGACCAGGCCGAGCGTATTGCCGGGGGAGAGGGCGGTCGGCTGCCCTGCGCCGATGGCGACCGACCCTTGCCCCGCAAGTAACAGGCGGCGGGTATTTGCGTTGCGCCAGCGCCAGGTGCCACTTGCCTTAACGGCAGAACAAGAAATCCCGCTTGCCGGGCCACGGATCGATTCGCGGCGAACTAACGATGTCAGGCCCGGTCCGTTGAGTCTCTATTGGTATTCGCATCACACAGGTAACCCATCGCCTTGCCCAGAATTCTTACTCATGCTGCCGATGAAACTGAGCTGACTGAACACAACGCGAAGATGTTCGGTTCCCCCAAAGAGCGCCTGGATTTTTATCGTCGGGAAATCCAGTACGAAACCAGTATCCTGGCCAATCGGACCGACGCCTACCTCGCAGCCCAGTCGTTTCTGGTCATCGCCTTTACCTCGTCCATGGGTAATCTCAACCCGGAATGGGGCAAGCTTTTCACGCTGGTCGTGCCGGCGATGCTGGCATTGCTCGGCATTCTCAGCTCCCTGAATGCCTGGCCGGGCATCCGCGCCGCTTATGAAATCATCGATCACTGGCATTACAAGCAAGCCAATCTGTTGCAAAGCGAACCGCTGATGGGGCTGGCCTATGATGAGTCGCCGCTGTTCAGCGAGCGTGAGTCAACCCACAAGGGGTACCGAAAATCCCTGCTTTTTTCGCTGCGCACGCCGTGGATTTTCGCGGTGTTCTGGTCGTTACTCGGAGTCTGGTCGTTGTATATCCAGTTTGGTAATCCTGGGGCTTGAGCCTCAGATGGAACCCGGAAAAAAAGATGAAGGTCTACCGATCAATGGCCCCAGGGCCCGGTAAGCCAAGGAGAACGATCATGAACAATGGCAAAACCCCGCAGGAAAACCCGAACCCGCACACCCTGCCGGGTGAGGTAGAGCGCGCCAACGACGCTCTGCGATCCAACGATCCTGGCAAGGGGCAACGTGACTCCACTGCACAATCGGTGGGTAAGGAGGAGGTTCACCGGCAACAGAAGAAAAAAGCTCAAGAGCAACCCAGAGACCAGTGATCATGAAGAGAGCGCAACCCCAGACGCTATGGTTCAGCGACGACGGAGTGATCCCCAACAGCCAGTTCCCGGTGTTGCTGTACCGTGAAGTGCCATTGCTTTCGAAAGACAAGGCAGCAGGGCTGGAACAGTTGTTCAACGAGCATGACTGGCCTGCGCAATGGCGCGCACAGGTGTTCGACTATCATCATTACCACTCCACTGCCCATGAGGTGGTCGGCGTTGCCAGAGGGCATGCCCGGCTGCTACTGGGCGGCCCGTCCGGTCAGGAGATCGAAGTAAGCGAAGGGGATGTATTGGTGCTACCCGCAGGTACCGGTCATTGCAGCCTTGAACAGAGCGACGACTTCCTGGTGGTCGGCGCTTATCCGCGAGGGCAGGACAACTACGATATTCAAAAGGCCGAACTCGCCAATCACCAACCGTCGCTGCAACGTATCGCCCAAGTGGCGCTCCCTGATGCTGATCCGGTCGAGGGGCGAGCCGGTGCGTTGATGTCCGTTTGGGGGGCAGTAACACTATGAATGAATCACGCTGTTGACGCATTCACCGCTGAGGGTCGGCTGCTCGATGGCGTGGATCATCCCGCAATCCAGCGCTTGGCGGGGATCCAGAATGCGCGGTGCCGCAGTCAGATATTTCTCGATATCCAGCGGCTCCCGGGCAGCGCTGGTGCGCTCGGCGACAATGCGTGCATACAGTTGCAAGTCGTAGTCCAGGCTCATGGCGTACTCGGACATCCGCGCATGATCGACCGAACCATTCAAGTGCCAATGAAAGGGATGAAAGAGGAACTTGCTATGGGGGCAGGCGGTTCTATGTCGACCCGCGAGGAAGATAATGTTGCCCATGGATTCGACAGTACCCAGATTATGGGTATGCACCGGTATGGGCAAAGACAGCAGGAAATTGTAGAGGGTAAACCCGTAGCTGCATTCGCCGCCCATGGTTGCGATATTGACGATCAATTGCGAGGCGTTCTGGTGGATGGCGTTTGATGCCTTGTCGATCAGTTGGCCGCAAGTCGTGGAATTGATCGGCGCGGTGAAGTTGATGATATGGGTCGTCATGATCAGCACCTGTCCACTGCATCGGGCTGAAAGGAGGGGCGGCGGGGCCGCCCCGGTCATCAGCGCTTAGGATTGGCGGCCGCCGCCGTGGCCGGTTTGTCCGCCTTTCTTGCCTGCGTCGGAGGCCTTTTGCCGGTCATTGGCAAAGCCGCTGCCCGAAGATGACTGGCCGCCTTTTTTGCCGGCTTCTGAAGCTTTCTCGCGATCGTTGGAAAAATTGCCTGGGTTTTTGTTACCAGTAGTCATGATAGCTCTCCAATATCAACTGAGTTTTAATTTGCCGTTATCACTAACGGACACTTATTCCGATAAGGGACAGGCGGAAAATGTTCTCAGAGATTCCTGCAAGGCCGACGAGTGGTTGAGCGGATGGATACTATAGGCAGGGACTATTTATCGGGAGGGGTTGATTGCATTTGGAGAGTTGAACATTATGTTTATAGTGGCATGAAACGATGCCGATCAAATGATGACGATCGACTGTTCCATCTAATAATAAAAAGCGAGGCGTTCCATGAGTTGCCTGATTTGTGCGGGGCCGGCAGAGCGAATTTTTTGCGCGGACAGCTGGGAAGAATGTAAATGTCCGCAGTGCGGGCATTACCGGATTTCTGATTCACTGGTTCTGGCGTTAATGGAACAGGGCCAAATATTCGATATCGCCAAGGCCCGGGAATGGTTGGCGATGAAGAGAGTTCATTGTGCGGTGCCGGGTATCGAGTCCGTGGACGGGTTGCTGCATTCCTGACTTTTGTGGCGTGGGGGCACACTGCGATAGGCAGTCTTCTGTAACCTGCATTCGCTCCCACAGATTCTCTCCCGCCCGTTCAGTATTGAATGCTCTTGTGGACCTGCGCCATGTCGCAAATCTTCAATCATTCGTGCAACGCCTCCAACTCCCTCGGCGTACCTGACCGCTAGCATGAGCCTGTACCGGCCCGTTCGAGGAAGCGCTATGGGGCGGCGAGGTCACCCGTACCGCCGATATCTTCCAGGGCATCACCCAGGATATGGACGAGATCATCGACCATAATCTGCAGATCGCCTCGGCCACCGAACAGCAGGCGCAAGTGGTTGAAGGGGTGGAGCGCAATACCCTGGAGATCCGCAGCCTCAGCGAAGGCAATGCCAGCGAGGCGCGACATACCGTGCGGGTCAGCAACGAGGTGGCTGGCATGACCCGGGAGGTGCATCGGTTGATCGCCCATTTCAAGGTCTAGACAGCACCTTCATGGAAATTCCATGCAACGATTGCGCACTCGCGGGCTCATATGCACACGACCTGCGCCGTTCGTTCCGCGATGATTGCTTAGTGCGACGGCCCGATGTACTGGACTGCGAGTGAATGTGCTTATGACGACGGACAAGGATTACGTGGCATGGCTGGTTGAACAATCCATGCTCAATGCCGCCCGACAGCGGACTCGCCTGTATTCCGGGCAAGGAAGATTATGGCAACGGCCCTTCGCACAAACCCGGCCGCGGGACGCCTCAGCACTGGCCTCGGTATGGTTCACCGCTTATCCCGCCTCGATCATCACCAGCGAAGGCGGCACGGTCCTGCAGGCCCTGGGCGATGAAAGTCTGTGGCATGCGCTGTCGGAAATCGGCATCCAGGGCATTCATAACGGCCCGCTGAAAACCTCCGGCGGGCTCAAGGGCCGCGAACATACGCCGACCATCGACGGCAATTTCGATCGCATCAGCTTCGGCATCGATCCGCAACTGGGCACCGAAGAACAGTTGCAGAACCTGACCCGAATCGCCGCCGCGCATAATGCGGTGATCATCGATGACGTGATTCCTTCCCATACCGGCAAGGGTGCGGATTTCCGTCTGGCCGAGATGGCCTACGAGGACTATCCCGGTCTCTACCACATGGTGGAAATCCGCGAGGAAGACTGGCCGCTACTGCCCGACGTCGAGCCGGGGCGTGACGCGCAGAACCTCAGCCCGCTGCAGGTCGATGCCCTGCGCGACAAGCATTACATCGTCGGCCAGTTGCAGCGGGTGATTTTCTTCGAACCCGGCGTAAAGGAAACCGACTGGAGTACCACACCCGTGGTCATCGGCGTCGATGGCAAACCGCGGCGCTGGGTCTACTTGCATTACTTCAAGGAAGGCCAGCCCTCGCTGAACTGGCTTGACCCCAGTTTCGCCGCGCAACAAATGATCATTGGCGACGCCCTGCATGCGGTCGATGTGATGGGCGCAAAAATCCTGCGCCTGGACGCCAACGGCTTCCTTGGCGTCGAGCGCAAGCTCGATGGCACGGCCTGGTCAGAAAGCCATCCGCTGTCCATTACTGGCAACCAGTTGATTGGCGGGGCGATCCGCAAGGCTGGCGGCTTCAGCTTCCAGGAGCTGAACCTGACCATCGACGATATCGCTTCGATGTCCCATGGCGGCGCGGATCTGTCCTATGACTTCATCACCCGTCCGGCCTATCAGCATGCGCTGTTGATGGGCGATGCCGAGTTCCTGCGCCTGATGCTGCGCCAGGTCCACGCCTACGGCATTGACCCGGCCTCACTGATCCACGCCCTGCAAAACCATGACGAGCTGACCCTGGAACTGGTGCATTTCTGGACCCTGCATGCCCATGACACCTTCATGTATCAGGGCCAGACCTTCCCCGGCAATATCCTGCGCGAGCATATCCGCGAGCAAATGTACGAACGTCTGGCCGGTGAGCACGCACCCTACAACCTGAAATTTGTCACCAATGGCGTGTCCTGCACCACCGTCAGCATCATCACGGCAGCCTTGGGTATACGGGATTTGCAGGCGATCAAACCGGCGGATATCCCGCAGATTCGCCAGTTGCACCTTCTATTGGTGATGTTCAACGCCATGCAGCCGGGCGTGTTTGCCTTGTCCGGATGGGATTTAGTGGGTGCTCTGCCGCTTCCGGCGGAACAGGTCGCTGACCTGATGCTTGATGGCGACACCCGCTGGATCCACCGTGGCGCCTACGATCTGGTTGACCTCGACCCCGATGCGATTATCTCGGCAGGCCAGATGCCCAAGGCGCAGAACCTGTACGGCAGCTTGCCGGAGCAGTTGAAAGATCCGGAATCCTTCGCCTCGCAGCTGAAGAAAATCCTCGCTGTGCGCCGGGCCTATGACATTGCCGCGAGTCGTCAGGTATTGATTCCGGACGTCCAGCATCCCGGCCTGTTGATCATGGTCCACGAACTGCCGGCCGGGAAGGGCATGCAGATCACCGCCCTGAACTTCAGCGCCGAGCCCATCACCGAAACCTTGCACCTGCCGGATATCGGCCATGGTCTGGTGGTGGATATCATCAACGAGAGGGTCGAGGGTGACCTGACCGCCGAGGGCGAGTTCACCATTGACCTTGCACCTTATGAAGGTTTGGCGTTAAGGATTGTCAGCACGTCGCCCATGAGTTGAGCGGGGCTATTTCAGGGAGATCATATGTACGACGAATATGAATGGCTTAACGAACCGAAAAGCTGGTCGATGCGTGGCGACCAGCTCACTTGGACCACCGACGCTGCCACCGATTTCTGGCGCGAGACCCACTATGGTTTTGTCCGGGACTCCGGGCATTTCTACGGGGTCAGGACCGGTCCTGAATTCACCGCCCAGGCCAAGGTTTCTGCTGATTTCAGAGCACTCTATGATCAGGCCGGGCTGATGGTGCGCATCGATGCCGAGCATTGGGTGAAGATCACTATCGAGGTCAATGACGGTGTGCCGTATCTCAGTACGGTCGTCACTGATGGCGTGTCCGACTGGTCTACCGGCCTGTTCAATGGCGATACGGCGGGGTTCTGGCTGCGCGTGACTGTGCAAAACGGTGTGCTCAAGGTCCAGGCCTCGACCGATGGCGAGCATTGGCCGCTGATTCGCCTGGCGCCATTTCCCCAGGCCGAGCAGTACTGGATCGGGCCCATGGCCTGTACTCCGGAGCGTGGGGGCCTGCAGGTGACATTCAGCGAGGTCAGCGTGACCGCGCCGAATGGTAAGTCACTGCACGATCTGACTTAGAACTGCTCGGCCTCCAGCGCATACAACGACTCACTGCCGCTGCGGATACCAGCCTCCAGGCTGTCGATCCGCGGCAGCAAGCGTGCGTAGAAGAACGCCGCTGTGGCCCTTTTGGCGCCGTAGAAACCTTCGTCGTCGGTGATTTTCTCTTCGGCGAGCCCCGCCATGCGTGCCCACAGGTAGGCGTAGCTGACATAACCGAAGAAGTGCAGGTATTCCACGCAACTGCTGCTGACGATATTCGGCTCGATCACGGCCCGTTCCCTGAGCCAGTCGCTGAGGTCGGTCAAGCGTTGCACCGCTGCCAGCAATTGCCCGGCGTACGGCGAGGCGCTGCACTGGGCATAGTCGCGAATCTCACTGGCAAAGATGCTCAGCGCCGCGCCGCCATTGCCCAGCACCTTACGCCCGAGCAAGTCCAGCGCCTGGATACCGTTGGTGCCTTCATAAATCTGCGCAATACGCACATCCCGAACCAACTGCTCCTGACCCCATTCGCGAATGTAGCCGTGGCCGCCGAATATCTGCTGGCCGTGGACGCAGGTTTCCAGGCCGATATCGGTAAAAAACGCCTTGGCCACCGGCGTCAGCAGCGCCACCAGGGACTCGGCGCGCAAGCGCTCTTCAGGATCAGCAGTGAATTTGGCCAGGTCCAGCTGTTGTGCGACATAACAGGCAAAGGCGCGACCACCTTCGGTCATGGCTTTCATGGTCAGCAGCATGCGCCGCACATCGCCGTGGACGATAATCGGATCAGCAATCTTGCTCTTGGCCACGGGGCCACTGGCCGAGCGGCTTTGCAGGCGTTCCTTGGCGTAAGTGCGGGCGTTCTGATAGGACACCTCACCGCAGCCCAGACCCTGGATACCGATGGACAGGCGTTCGTAGTTCATCATGGTGAACATCGCCGCCAGCCCGCGATTACTCTCGCCGATCAGCCAGCCAGTGGCGCCGTCAAAGTTCATCACACAGGTGGCCGAGGCCTTGATGCCCATCTTGTGCTCGACGGAGCCGCAACCCAAGGCATTGGCCGTACCGAGGGAACCGTCCTCGTTGACCTGCACCTTGGGCACCAGAAACAGCGAAATACCCTTGGGGCCGGCAGGCGCATCGGGCAGCTTGGCCAATACCAGGTGGATGATGTTTTCCGTCAGGTCCTGCTCGCCGCCGGTGATGAAGATCTTGCTGCCGGTGATGCGATAACTGCCATTTGCCTGGGGTTCGGCGCGGGTACGGATCAGGCCCAGATCGGTGCCAGCGTGGGCTTCAGTCAGGCACATGGAACCGGCCCAGCGACCTTCATACATGGGCGGCAGGAAGCGCGCCTTGAGTTCTTCGCTGGCATGGGCATCAATGGCCAGGCAGGCGCCGGAGCTGAGCGCCGAATACAGCGCGAAACTGCTGTTTGCGGCGTAGAGCATTTCCTCGAACAGCACGGCAAGCATCTTCGGCGAGCCCATGCCGCCGAAATCTGGATTGCCGCTGAGCCCGACCCAGCCACCTTCGATATAAGTGGCATAGGCCTGGCGAAAGCCCTTGGGCGTGCTGACTTTGCCATCCTGCCAGTGCACACCTTCCTCGTCACCGCTGCGATTGAGCGGCGCCAGCAGGCCTGCAGTGACCTTCGCCGCCTCCTCAAGAATCGCATCGGCGGTCTCGGCGTCCATCCGTTCTGCCAGGGCGGGCAACCTTTGCCAAAGCGCCGGGGCGTCGAACAGTTCGTTGAGCACGAAGCGCATGTCACGCAGTGGCGCGTTGAATTCGGGCATTACAGGGCCTCCGTTGCGGTGGGTCGTTGGCTTTAATCAGCGATAGCCGTCAGACATGACTCAATAGGATAGGTGAATTAATGAATTCAACCCGCCCATGGTGATCGGTTGGCTGGTCAGTATTGGACAGTGGCGCAGGTTGCCTGAGCCCACGGCGATCATGAATGTTGTTCAACGGCACAGCGCAAAGGCGTAATTGCTGTGCCCCCGTACAAAGACACTTGCGCCGGGCTGGCCGAAACTTCAGGGTGGATCGACGTTATCCTCCCCGCACCACCAAAATCATAATAAATAGAGAGAACGCCATGTCACACAGCGCCGCTGCCGTTCAGGCAACCGATGACGACAAGAATGCCGTCTATAAACGCATCACCCTGCGTCTCATCCCGTTTATTTTCATCTGTTACCTGTTCAATTATCTGGACCGGGTCAACGTCGGCTTCGCCAAACTGCAAATGCTCGATGCCTTGAAGTTCAGCGAAACGGTCTACGGCCTTGGCGCCGGGATCTTCTTCATCGGCTACGTGCTGTGCGGCGTGCCCAGCAACCTGGCGCTGAACAAGTTCGGCCCGCGGCGCTGGATTGCCCTGATGATGATCACCTGGGGCGTGCTTTCTACCTGTCTGCTGTTTGTCAGTACCCCTGCGCATTTCTACACGCTGCGCCTGTTTACCGGGGCGGCAGAAGCCGGATTCTTCCCGGGCGTGGTGCTGTATCTCTCGCAGTGGTTCCCGACGTTCCGCCGCGGCCGGATCATGGCCCTGTTCATGTCGGCGATTCCGGTTTCCGGCCTGCTGGGCAGCCCGTTCTCCGGCTGGATCCTCAACCATTTCGCCTCGGGACAGGGCGGTCTGGCCGGCTGGCAGTGGATGTTCCTGCTGCAAGGCATCCCCACCGTGATCCTCGGCGCCCTGGCGTTCTTCCTGCTCAGCGACAGCTTCGCCAGCGCCAAATGGCTCAGCGCCCATGAGCGTGAGGTGCTGGAAGCCGATCAGGCAACCGACCTGGACAACAAACCCAAGACCACCAGTGATTCCCTGGCGGCGGTATTCCGCAACCCGGCGATCTGGGCCTTTGGTCTGATCTACTTTTGCATCCAGAGCGGCGTCTACGCCATCAACTTCTGGCTGCCGTCGATCATCAAGAACATGGGCTTCGCCGATAACCTGGTAATTGGCTGGCTGAGCGCGATTCCTTATCTGTTGGCTGCGGTGTTCATGCTGCTGGTGGGGCGCTCGGCCGACCTGCGTAAAGAGCGTCGCTGGCATCTGGTGGTGCCCATGCTGATGGGTGCTGTGGGCCTGCTGATTGCGGTGAATTTCGCCACCACACCGGCCATCGCCATCCTCGGCCTGACCATCGCCACCATGGGCGCGCTCACTGGTCTGCCGATGTTCTGGCCGGTGCCGACCGCCATGCTTAGTGCGGGCGCAGCCGCAGGTGGTCTGGCGTTGATCAATTCCATGGGCCAGATGGCTGGCTTCCTCAGCCCGTACCTGGTGGGTTTCGTCAAGGACGCTACCGGCTCCACGGACGTGGCGCTGTACCTGTTGGCGGCGGTGATCATTGGCGGGAGCGTGCTGGCGTTGCGCATGACCCGAACATTGCGGGTTTAATACCGTTTTACCGTTGGTGAAGCTTTTCTGTGGGACCGGCTTTAGCCGGGAATACGTGGGTGAATCGATACATTTCTATCGTCTGTCACCGCGTCTTTGCGGCTGAAGCCGGTCCCACAATGTTTTACGCGTCACGCCTGGATATAGACCACATGAGTATGGGTGTACTCATACAACCCATGCTTGCCATCCGCGCCGCCCACGCCGGATTTGCGCACGCCGGCATGGAAGCCCTGCATGGCCTCGAAGTTTTCCCGGTTGATATAGGTTTCGCCGAAATCGATCTCGCGAATCGCGTACATCGCCTTGCTCAGGTCACGGGTGTACAGCGATGACGTCAGGCCGTACTCGCAGTCGTTGGCCAGGGCGATGGCTTCGTCGAGGTCGTCGACTATCTGGATCGGCAGCACCGGGCCGAAGATCTCCTTGCGCATGATCTCCATATCGGCGCTGCAGCCTGCCAATACCGTCGGTTGATAGTGGAAACCCTGGCCGAGATCGGCGACCTGGCCGCCGGTGATCAGGGACGCGCCTTGTTCCTGGGCTTTCCTGACCTTGGCCGCCACGCTGTCCAGACCCTGACGATTGATCAACGGGCCCATCTCCACTGACGCATCAGCCAGCGGGTCGCCATAACGGGTCGCGGCCATGGCGGTGCTGATTTTCTCGATAAACTGATCGGCCACCTTGCGCTCGACGTAGACCCGCTCGGCGCAGTTGCAGACTTGCCCGGTATTGATGATCCGCGAGTCACGAATGGCTTTCACCGCCAGTTCCAGATCGGCGTCCGCCAATACGATGGCCGGAGCCTTGCCGCCCAGCTCCAGATTGAGCTTGGTGATGTTGGGCGCGGCGGCGCTCATGATCCGCGCGCCGGTTTCAACGCTGCCGGTGAAGCTGATCATATTCACTTGTTCATGGGCGGACAGGGCCGCACCCACCCGGCCGTCGCCGCAGACCACGTTGAACACACCGGCAGGCAGGTCGGTTTCTGCGACCAGGCGGGCGAATTCGAAGCAGTTATTCGGGGTTTCTTCGCTGGGCTTGATGACGATGGTATTGCCGGTCACCAAAGCGGGCGCCATCTTGCGTGCGATCAAAAAGAACGGAAAGTTCCACGGCAGAATCCCGGCCACTACGCCCAAGGGCTTGCGGAACATGAAGATATTCTCGCCGGGGCGGTCACTGGTGATGATCTCGCCTTCAATGCGACGCGCCCATTCGGCCATGTAGTCGAGATAATCGGCGGTGAAATTCACCTCCACCTCGGCCAGGCCATAAGTCTTGCCCTGTTCCAGGGTAATGGTGCGGGCCAGATGGGCAACGTTTTCCCGCAGTTTGCTCGCGATCTGGCGCAGGAAGCCGGCGCGCTCAATCGCCGGGCGCCGGGCCCAGGCCGATTGTGCGGCGCGAGCGGCGGCCAGGGCGCGGTCTACTTGTTCGGCATCGGAGGCGGGAACCTGGGCCAGTACTGCGCCGGTTGCCGGATTGAGCACATCAAAATGTTCGGAACTGGGGACGAACTCACCGTTGATATAGTTTTTGTACACGGGTACAGAGGTCATGGTCGAGCTCCTTGGCAGTCAATAGGTTTGCGAAGCAGGACGTTGCTGCTCGGGTTCGCGGTAGCGCGCCAGATTGCTCAGCGCGGCCTGGCGCATCAGGCTGATATCGATGGCTACGGCAATGAATTGGCAGCCCCAGCTCTGATAACGCCGGGCATCTGCTTCGGCCGGGGCGAGAATGCCGCTGAGCTTGCCCGCCGCCAGGGTGGCGTCGATGGCGTGGCGGATCTTCTCCTGCACCTCGGGGTGAGACGGGTTGCCGATATGACCAAGGCCGGTGGACAGGTCCGCCGGGCCGATGAATACCGCGTCAACGCCCTCGACGGCAGCGATGGCCGCAACGTTATCCACGCCGGTACGGGACTCGACCTGGACAATCAGGCACAGCTCCTCATGGGCGGTATTGATGTAGTCGGGGACGCCGTCCCAGCGGGTGGCACGGGTCAGGCCGCCACCGACGCCGCGGATGCCATGGGGTGGGTAGCGCATGGCCCGGACCAAGGCCCTGGCCTGTTCCGCCGTTTCCACCATGGGAATCATCAGGGTCTGGGTGCCGATATCCAGCAGTTGCTTGATCAACACTGGGTCATGGCCGACGGCGCGCACGATCGGCGCGGTCGAGTAGGGCGCCACGGCCTGCAGCTGGGCAAGAATCGATGGCACGGTATTGGGCGCATGCTCGCCATCGATCAGCATCCAGTCGTAACCGAAGCTGGCGGTGATTTCCGCAGCGTAGCCGGTGGCGAATCCGGCCCAGATACCGTATTGCGGTTCACCCTTGGCCATGGCGGCCTTGAACGGGTTGCGGGGCATTTTCATAAGGGACTCCTGGCAAGCGAATGGGCGCGATCAATGCTGATACGGGCGATGCAGCTGACATTCCGGGTTCAGGGTGACGCCGAAGCCGGGCTGATCAAGTTTCGACAGGCGCATGCGGCCGTTTTCCGGCACCGGTTCGCCGAGCAATTGCGGATGGAACATCGGCACGACCTGGTCAGCCTTGGGCGCCATCATCAGGAATTCGGCGAACGGGCTGTTGGTACGGGTGGCGACAAAGTGGTAGCTGTACACCGATGAACCGTGGGGCACGACCATGGCGCTGTGAGCATCGGCCAGGGCCGAGATCTTGATCAGTTCAGTAATGCCACCGCACCAGCCAACGTCAGGCTGAATAATGTCGCAGCAACCCATTTCCAGGAGCATGCGGAAGCCCCAGCGGGTGGCCTCATGCTCGCCAGTGGTGACCAACATACCCGTGGGCACGGCCTTTTTCAGGGCGGCATAGCCCCAGTAATCGTCTGGCGAAAGCGCTTCTTCGATCCACTTCAGGCCAAATTCCTGGGCGCCGTGGGCCAATTTGGTCGCGTAGTTCAGGTCAAGGCTCATCCAGCAGTCGAGCATCAGCCAGAAGTCCTTGCCGACCCGCTCGCGCATCACCGCCAGTTCCTCAAGGTTCTTGCGCAGGCCTTCTTCACCTTCGGCCGGGCCGTGGTGCAGGGGCAGCTTGCCGCCGATAAAGCCCATCTTCTGCGCCAGATCCGGACGCGCGCCGGTGGCATAGAACTGCAGTTCGTCACGCACTGCGCCGCCAAGCAACTGGTGCACAGGCTCCCTGCGCACCTTGCCGAGCAAGTCCCAGAGCGCCAGGTCGATACCGGAAATGGTATTGATCACCAGCCCCTTGCGCCCGTAGTACTGGGAGGAAAAGTACATCTGGTCCCAGATGCGCTCGATATCGGTGACCTTGGCCCCTTCGACGAAACGCGCCAGGTGCTTCTCGACGATATAGGCCGCAGGCTCGCCGCCAGTCGTCACGGCAAAGCCGATATTGCCTTCGGAGTCCTCGATTTCCACGACCAGGGTGCCGAGCACGTTGATGCCGAAACTGCGTCGGCTCTGGCGGTACTCCGGGTATTTGCTCATGGGCGTGGCGATATGGTCGTCGATCCAGTGACCGTCGCCCTGGTCGTGATAATCGGCACCGCCGCCGCGCAGAACGAAGGCTCGCACATGTTTGATGGTTGGAATGGCCATGGTTGATCCCTCTTTACAGCTGAAAGCTGGGTTGTTTATGTGAAGCCGACGGACGCGGGGCACGTATGCCCATCACCAGTGCGGCGGCAATCAACGTGGTGATGGCCAGCAGGTACAGGCCTGCTGCCGGGGAGTGAAAGGCGCCTTCGGCCCAATTCTTCAGAATCGGCGCGATAAACCCGCCGAGTGCGCCAAAGGAGTTGATCAGGGCGATGGCGCCTGCTGCGGCCGAGCCGGCGAGGAAGCTGCCGGGAAAGGTCCAGAACACCGGTTGCACGGCGATGAAGCCCGACGCGGCGAAGCACAGCGCCAAGATGCCCAGCAGCGGACTGCTAAAAGTGACCGAAGCAGCAATGCCCAGGCCCGAGACCACCAGGGTCAAGGCCGCGACTGTGCGACGTTGGCCGGTGCGATCAGCCAGGGCGGGAATCTGCCAGGCCGCGAGCAGGGCACACAGCCAGGGCACGGCGCTGACCAGGCCGACCATCAAGCCGACTTTGGTGCCGAGCAGTCCAGCCACTTGGGTGGGCAAATAGAACACCACGCCATAGACGCTGGCCTGGATCAGCAGATAGATCAGGCACAGGTACAGGACCGCAGGCTGGCACAGGACCTTGAGCAGGCTGCCGTGGCTCTGCTTATGGCTGTCTTCGGCATCCAGTACGGCCTGCAATTGGCTGCGTTCTTCAGGGCTTAGCCATTTGGCGTCGGCCGGGCGATTGTCCAGATAGAAGTACGCCCAGATGCCCACGGCGGTGGCCATCAGGCCTTCCACCGCAAACAGCCACTGCCAACCGTGGCTGCCCATGAAGCCGTCAAGCTCAAGCAGCAGGCCGGATAGCGGGCTGCCGAAGATAAATGCCAACGGTGCGCCAAAGTAGAAGAAGCCCATGGCCTTGCCCCTGGCGGCGCCGGGGAACCAGTAGGTCAGGTACAGAATGACGCCAGGGAAGAAGCCCGCTTCGGCAACACCGAGCAGAAAGCGCAGCACGTAGAAGGTGGTTTCGGTATGAGCGAAGACCATGGCGGCAGAGATCAGCCCCCAGGTCACCATGATCCGGCACATCCACAGGCGTGCGCCGACTTTATGCATGATCAGGTTGCTAGGTACTTCGAGCAGCGCGTATCCGGCAAAGAATACCCCGGCACCGAACGCGAACGCGGCGTCACCGATACCGGTATCGGCCTGAAACGCCTGCTTGGCGAAGCCGACATTGGCCCGGTCGAGGAACGCCATGATGTACATCAACAGCAGAAACGGCAGCAGCCGCCAGGAGACCTTGCGCAGCAAGGCAGCAGGTAGAGTGTTCACGTCAGTTTCCTTTTATTGGAATTATTTGACTGCGTAACGGGTACGGCATGTGTGTGCCGAGGACTCTACTGCGTCCTTACGATGCATGACTAATCGAATTAAGCTTATAGTTGATACCTTAAAGTTATCGATTGCCGAGCGCCGCATGAGTATTGAGAGAGCCCCCCAGCAACTGTTTGGCCGATTGCGCTACAAGCATCTGCAGATGCTGGTGGTGCTGGGCTCCAGTCTGAATATGCATCGTGCCTCCCTGAGCATGAACATGTCCCAGCCTGCGGCAACACGCATGCTGCAGGAAATCGAGGATATGTTTGGCTGTGAGCTGTTCGAGCGCTTGCCTCGGGGCATGCGCCCGACAGCCCTGGGTCGCCAGTTGCTGCGCTTTGCCGAGGCCGCGTTGGGCGGTCTGGACCGTTGCGCCGCCGACCTAGCCGTACGCAAGCAGGGTGGTTACGGCTATCTGTCCATCGGCACCATCATGGGCGCGGCGCCGGACCTGGTAATGAATGCCGTGGCGCAAATCAAGAGCCTCAACCCGCAACTGCGCATCCGCATCATGGGCGACACCAGCGACCAGGTAATCCAGCTGCTGGAACAGGGGCGGGTGGACATCGCCATTACCCGGCGCAGCTTTGGCGACGACCATGAACAATATGAATTCGAACCCTTGGGCAATGAACGCTTGCTTGCCGTGGTCCACAGCGGTCACCCGTTGGCACGACGGCCCAAACTGGAATGGGCTGAACTGGTCCGGAACTGGCCGTGGATCCTGCAGCCGGAAACCAGCCCGGCGCGCATCGCCATCGAACAGGCCCTGCAACGCCTGGATCTGCCGATCCCGCCGGACATCATCGAATGCAGTTCGGTGTATTCGATGCAGCAACTGGTGCAACTGACCGACGCAATCATGGTGCTGTCGGAATCGGCCATGCGTGACTACCTGAAGATGGGCCTGGTGGTCGCGTTGCCGGTCACCCTCGATGCGCAAATGGCGCCGTTTGGCCTGCTGCGGCGCAAGGGCGAGCCGATGAGCCAGGAGTTGCAGCAATTTATCGAACTGCTGCGCGAGCGGGCACAAGACGCAACCTGACCTGTGGCAGCGAGCGGTGCGGCGATCCGCCTTTTGTGGGACCGGCTTTAGCCGGGAAGACTGCATGGCAGGCGATAGAAATATATCAATCCTGGCTACACCTTCCCGGCTAAAGCCGGTCCCACATTTGCCATGGTCGCCTTGGTTCAGGCTATTGCTCTGCAACCGCCCTCTGCTCCTGCCTGATCTGCGTGGTGGTCTTGCCCTGCCACCCCCAGTTATCAGTCTCCACTTCATCGATCACCACAAAGGTCGATATCGCAGGCTTGCCCAGCACCCGGAACAACAACTCCGTAGTGCCTTCGATCAGGGCCCGTTTCTGCTCGGCGCTGACGCCTTCGTTGGTCACGCGAATATTGACGTAAGGCATATTCATTTCTCCAGGGACAAGGGTTACCAGGTACCGGCAGCCGCGCCGCCGTCGACGACTATCACGCTGCCGCTGGTGAAGCTGGAGTCGGTGAGATACAGCACGGCATCGACCACGTCTTGCGGGTTGCCGATGGTACCGCTGGGCGACAGGCCCTTGAGGAAGTTCTGCGTGCCTTCGTCCTGATTGTGCAGGGGCGTATTGATGATGCCGGGTGCCACGGCGTTGACTTTGACGTTGAACGGCGCCAGTTCCAACGCCAGGCCACGGGTGGCGCTGTTCAGGCCGCCTTTGATCAATATCGGCAACAGCGCCGGGACCTTGCTGTTGGGCTGCATGGCGATACTGGCGCTGATGGTGACGATATGCCCGCTGCCGTTTGCCGACATATGCCTTGCCGCTGCCTGGGAGGGGTAGAAAAAACCCATCAGGTTGGTGCCGACGATGGCGTTGACCTCGGCTTCGGTGTAATCGCCAATAGCATTGGGAATGAACACACCGGCGTTATTGATCAGGATATCCACCTTGCCGAAGGCGCTGATAGCGGCATCGAACAGTGCCTTTGCGGTTTCGGCCTGGGCGATATCGCCGGCCACCAGCAGGAAATTGCTCGGGTTGCCGAGTTTGGCGGAGGCCGCCTCGAGACGCTCAAGGGGGCGGGCATTGCCGACCACATTATAACCGCGATGCAAATAGGCTTCGGCAATGGCGAAGCCCAGGCCGCTGGACGCGCCGGTGACAATGACGGTGGGTTTGTTGTTCATGCTGATGTGCTCCAAGTGGGTTGAACAGCGATTCGTTGAGCCCACTTTACTTTTGCGCTTCAGTGCGATAAATCGCCTGTTGAGCAATTGAATTGATACCTCATGTAATCAATAGAGACGTCTATGCCTCGCCATTTCGATGATGTGCAGTTGGGCAGTATCGAGCTGTTCTGTCTGGCGGTTGAATTCGCCAGTTTTACCGCTGCAGCCAATGCGGCCGGGGTAACGCCTGCGGCGGTGAGTCGCTCGGTGTCGCGGCTTGAAGAACGCCTGGCGGTACGCCTGTTCGTGCGAACCACGCGGCACATCCGCCTGACCGACGCAGGGCGCAGCTACTACGAACAGTGTCGGCAGGCCTTGGCGCAGTTAGTGGACGCTGAGCGGGAAGTGACAGGCCGACAGAAAACCCCCAGCGGCGAGATCCGCATCAGTGCGCCCACGCCTTATGCGCATTATCGTCTGCTGCCCAGGCTTGCAGAGTTCCGCCGTCTGTATCCGCTGGTCAAGGTCACGGTGCATGTCAGCACCCGCAATATCGATTTTGCCGAGGAAGGTTATGACCTGGTGGTGCGTGGCAAGGCGCCGCAAGACACGTCGCTGATTGCACGGCCTTTGGAGGACGCCAAACTGGTCATCGTCGCATCACCTGCTTATTTGCAGGAACGGGGTACGCCAGCAAGCCTTGAAGATTTGCAAAACCACGACTGCATCCAGTTCGAACTGTCGAGCAGCGGGCGTAACGTGCCGTGGCTGTTTATCGACAAGGGCAAGAGCGTCAGTCTGCAGACCTCTGGCAACGTCACCTGTCTGGAGGATTACCTGGCCACGATCACCATGGCCCGACACGGCGCCGGGCTGGTCCAGGCCTACCGCTTTGTCGTCCAGGACGATCTTGAACGCAGCAGCCTGGTTGAGGTGCTGAATGATTACGGCGGCGCCAGCAGGCCGTTTCTCTTGCTGTATCCCCACGCCAGGCACGTTCCGTTGCGGGTCAGGACGTTGATCGAGTTTCTGACCGATCAACCGCCCTTGACCTCACCATCGCGATACTGACCCCAGGCCTGATGCAGTTGCGCCATCGAGGCCGGATCGTAATCGATGCCGGGCAGGGCTTCGCTGTCCCAGTGGCCGAACAGGTCTTCGCCGCGAACCAGGGTGGCGAGGCGGCGGCCTATGGTCGAGGTGACATCGGTGGGAATGTAGAAGAAGGCAAAACCGATGCGCCGATCATCGGTGGTGTTGCAGCGTGAGCTATGGGCGGTGCGCTCGTGGTGGATCGAGAACTCTCCGGCGAGCAACGGCATCTCCAGGCCAAGGCTGTCATCCACGCCGACCAGCGACTGCCCCTTGGCGAGCATGTTGTCTGCGGCAAAGGTCTCCTCATGCAGATAGTCCGGCTCGTGATGGGAGCCCGGCAGGATACGCAAACAGCCGTTTTCCGCCGTCGCATCGGTAAAGCCGACCCATACCGTGACCTCCTTGTGCGGCGACAGGCCGAAGTAGGTCGAGTCCTGATGCCAGGACACATAGCGCGGGTCATTGGCATTTTTGGCGAACACGGACGCGCCGAATAAAAGGATATTCGGCCCGATCAGGTCTTCGACCGCATCAAGGATCCGGGGATTGCGCGCCAGTTCGACAAAGGCCGGAGAAGCGAGGTGAGCCTTGATCTTCAGCGAGCGGTTGGCATCCTCACCCACATGCGCCTCATAGGCCTCGATCCGGGCGCGATAACCGGCCGCGTCCTCGGTGCTCATTGCGCGAAAGGGGTACACATAGCCGTGTTGCTGGAAATGCTCGACTTGTGCCGGGGTCAGGTGCTTGGTCATGGCGGTTCTCTTAGGAAGGAGGTGTTAACGATCCCCTTAGCGAGAAGCGTGCCGATACCGCACTCATGACCCGGAAACCCTTGAAAACAGGGGATTAAAGCCTGCGATAGGACAGCTCTACTAAATAGGTGCCATACCACCTAACTAGCTAATTAAAGTAATCATGCCTTGCAGTCACACATGGGCTGTGCTGATGAAAAACCAATGTAAACAGCGATATACGCCGTCTCTTTGGTACTCGTCAGGATGCTTTATGCAAGCAAATCAAGACGCAATCGTATTTACAGCAGGTGCGACACTTTGATCAATTGAGAGGCATACCACATAGTTTCAGGATTATTTTGGTGCGGTTCTGCCCGTGGTATGCCCGCAACCGCCCAATTGAAATTCTCGGTAGCGCTGAAACCCTTTAAAACAGGGGGTCGGCCCAACGAAAAATTATGTGGCATGCCACTTGCTTCGTTCCATGCAGCGCCTCCCGGTGCTGCCACCTCCGGTTCATTCTGATGAACCGGTTTCAAATGGACCCAGCAAGGAATTTCCATGACGGCTCTACTGCACAACCTCAAGTGTCGCAAGCTCATAGGCAAGTCGGTGGTGACATTGGTGATGGCGATGACCGCAGCACTGGCCAATACGGCCATGAGTCATGCGGCCACCCTCGATGAAGTCAAAAGCCGCGGCTATCTGCTCGTGGCAACCGAAGATGACTATCGTCCCTTTGAGTTCATGGAAGAGGGCAAGGCCACCGGTTACGACAATGAACTGCTGGCCCTGGTGGAAAAATCCTCCGGTGTGAAAATCCGCCAGCAAGTGTTGCCCTGGGCGGGGATCCTGCCAGGGGTGACCACCGGCAAGTACGACATGGCACTGTCGGCAGTACTGGTGACCACGGCGCGCAAGGCCACCTTCGACTTCTCGTCGCCCACCGCACAAACCACCACTTATTTTGCGACCAAGAAAGGTAGTTCGATCCTCACGCCAGAGGACTTGATCGGCAAGACCGTGGGTGCTGAAACCGGCAGCGCGATGCTCACCGATCTCAAGGACTTCGACGCCAAACTCAAGGCCAAAGGCAAGGGCCTCAAGGAAATCGTCGAATACCACGGTTACCCCGAGGCCTACCAAGACCTGGGCAATGGTCGTCTGGACGCTGTCGCCAACACGGACCTGTCGTTGATTTCCCTGGTCAAGGAGCGCAGCGACATGTTTGTGATGGGCAAGCCGATCGGCGAGCCCACCTACCTGGCCTGGGCCGTGGCCAAGGGCAACACCAGTGTCTTGAAAATGGTCGATACCGCGCTGCTTGAGCTGCGCAAGAACGGCGAGATGTATCGCCTGCAGAAGAAATGGCTCGGTGAAAGCCATGAAAACATGCCTGCCAACGTTAACTGACAGACACCCATGACCGCATACGACTACTGGAGCATCTTGCTCGGCGCCTTATCGACGATAGGGGTTTCGCTGGTCAGCATCATCGTCGGCGTACCGCTGGGGCTGGGACTGGCCCTCGTACGCTGGGGCAAGGTGCCGGTAGCTCGACAGCTGGTGTTCACCTACGTGAGCATCATGCGTTCGTGTCCGGCGGTGACGCTGATCCTGCTGATCTTCTTCGCCTTGCCACAGTTCGGCATCTCTCTGGACCCGGCGACGGCAGGCATTCTCGCGTTGACGCTGTCGACCGCTGCGTTCAACTGCGAGGTCTGGCGCGGCGCGTTGATTGCCTTCCCGCAGCAGCAATACGATGCAGCTCTGGCTTTCGGCATGCGCCGGGGCCAGCGCCTGCGCCTGATCGTTCTGCCCCAGGTGTGGCGGTCAAGTCTTCCCGGCCTGGTCAATGAAATGACCATGTTGCTCAAGTCCAGCCCGGCCGTGGCCGTGATCGGCATGGTCGAGATTACCCGTGCCGCCCAGCGGGTAGGGGCGCGCACCTATGACCCGCTGCCACCGTTTATCTTCGCTCTGCTGCTCTATAGCGTGATCGTTTACCTGTTGATTCGCCTGCAGCGTCATCTTGAACGCCGCAGTGCCGGGCAAGAGGTGGCGGTATGAGCAATGATTTCCTGACCATCTGGGGCCAGTTGCCGGATATCGGCAGCGGCTTCCTCAATACCATCATCCTGGTGTGCATTGCCGCGTCGGCCTCGTTGCTGCTGGGGATAGTGCTGACGCCGATGCTGATGTCTTCGCGTCCCGGCATTGCCCGTGTCGCCAACGGCTTCTGCGACGCCATGCGCTGCGTGCCATTCCTGCTGTTCGTCTACCTGATCTATTTCGCCTTGCCGTCCATGGGCGTGCGCCTGTCCAACTGGACCAGCGGCGTGCTGGCACTGGTGCTGTACAACTCGGCCTACATGGCGGTGCTGCTGCGCGCGGCGTGGCAGGACTTGCCCGCTGACACCATCGAGTCGGCGCGGGCCTTTGGCTTTCACGGCGTTGGCCTGATGCGCCGGATCATCATGCCCCAGGTGCTGATGCGCGCAATTCCCAGCCTGGGCAATCAGCTGATTCAGATCGTCAAGGACAGCGCCTTTCTTTCGATCATCGCCGTGACCGAGCTGACCAGTGTGATGAACTCGATCCAGTCCACTTACTTCATTCCGTTTGCTGCGTTTCTCTCGGCGGTGCTGCTGTATTGGCTGCTGTGCCTGTGCATCGAGATCCTGACCAGCCTTCTGTCCCGCTACGCCGAGGAGCGTCGAACGTGAACGCACTGCATCAATCCCCCAACGTTGCGCCTGTGGCGACGCAGACCAAGGTGCTGCAATTGCAGGGCATCTCCAAGTGGTTCGGTGATAACCACGTCCTCAAGGATGTGTCCCTGGACGTCATGAACGGCGAGGTCGTGTGCCTGTTGGGGCCGTCCGGCTGCGGCAAATCCACCTTGTTGCGCTGCATCAACTGGCTGGAACAGCCTAACGCCGGCAGTGTGTTCCTCAATGGTCAGCGCATGGGTGCACACAAGGGCGGGCTGAAAATGAGCGACGCGGATCTGGCGCAGATGCGCTCGAGGATCGGCATGGTTTTCCAGCATTTTGCCTTGTGGCCGCACCTGAGCGTGCTGCAAAACATCATGCAGGCGCCGTTGCATGTGCTCAAGCGCGACCCTGACGAGGTGCGCCAGGAAGCCCTGGCGCTGCTGGCCAGGGTCGGTCTGGCGGAAAAAGCCGAGATGTTTCCCGCGCGTTTATCCGGCGGGCAGAAGCAGCGCGTGGGGATTGCCCGGGCGCTGGCGATGAAACCGGACATTCTGCTGTTCGACGAGCCCACCAGTGCCCTGGACCCGATGCTCGTCGGCGAGGTGCTGGAAGTGATCCGCGGCCTGGCAGGCGAGGGCGCGACCATGGTTATCGTCACCCATGAAATGGAATTTGCCCGCCAGGTCGCCAGCCGCGTGGTGTTCATGGATGCCGGTGTAGTCGTTGAAAGCGGCGCCCCTGCACAGTTCTTCGGCGCGCCCCAGACCCAGCGGGCGCAGCAGTTTCTGGCGCGTTTCCACGGCGGCACGCCAGCGGCGCGTTAACCCACTTTATGCCATACAGAGGCCAGCTATGACTGTCGAATCACAACCTTCCAGCCAGGGCATCGGCGCTTCACTGCCGCGCAAGGAAGACGATCGCTTCATGCGCGGTCGTGGCAACTACATCGGCAATATCCGCTTTGCGGGCATGCGTGACGTCGCGTTCGTGCGCAGCCCGATCGCCCACGGTCACATCCTGCAGATCGAAAAACCCGAAGGCCAGGAAAGCGCCGTCTACACCATCGATGACCTGATCGGGGTCAAACCCATCGTCGCCAATTCCGGCCTGCCCGGTTTCAAGACCTCCGAGCAGCCGGTCCTGGCCAAGGGCAAGGTGCGCCAGGTCGGCGAGATGATCGCCATGTGCGTGGCCGACAGCCGCGCCGAAGCCGAGGATATCGCCAGCGCGACCTTCGTCGACTTCGACGAATTGCCCGCCGTGGTCGATATGCTGGCCGCCCGTGAGCCCGGTTCGGCACTGGTTCACGAACACTGGGGCGATAACGTCTTTCTGGAAACCCATGTCGACGCTGACCTTGACGAGATTCGCCAACGCGCGGACATCCATGTTCACCGCGTGCTGCGCACTGCCCGGCAAAGCATGGCGCCCATGGAAGGCCGCGGCGTAGTCGCCTACTGGGATCGCCGCCTGAGCCAACTGGTGGTGTATACCTCGGCGCAAATGCCGCATATCAATCGCACCGGCCTGGCCGGTTGTCTAGGGCTGGATGAAGGCAGCGTGCGGGTAATCTCCCCGGATGTCGGCGGCGGCTTCGGTTACAAGGGCATTCTGTTGCCGGAAGAGGTCTGCGTGGCCTGGCTGGCCATGCATCTGGATCACCCGGTGCGCTGGATCGAGGATCGCCGCGAGCAACTGGTGGCCAATGCCAATTGCCGTGAACACCATTACGACATCCATGCCTACGCCGACCGTGACGGGCGCCTGCTGGCGGTGGACTGTCTGGCTCACGTGGACTCCGGGGCCTATTCGTCCTATCCGTTTTCCGCTTGCCTGGAAGCAGCGCAGGTCGCCAGCATCCTGCCTGGCCCCTACAAAATGGAGCGCTACCGCTGCCGCACCTGGTCGGTGGCGACCAATAAGCCGCCGATCCTGCCGTATCGCGGCGTGGCCCGAACCGGCGTGTGCTACGCCATCGAGACGGTGATGGATGCCATTGCCGTCGAGGCGGGCCTGGAACCGTCCGAGGTACGTCTGCGCAATCTGGTTCTGCCTGAAGAAATGCCCTACGACAACATCACCCGTAAACACTTCGACAGCGGCGATTACCCCGAGTCAGTGCGCCGGGCCATGCGCGCGATCAATCTGCCCGCCGTGCGCGCCCGTCAGCAACAAGGCGAGGCGGATGGGCGGCTGATCGGTGTGGGCATGGCGGTGTTTTGCGAGCAGGGCGCTCATGGCACCTCGGTGTATTTCGGCTGGGGCATCCCCATGGTGCCCGGCCGCGAACCGGCCAGCCTGCGCCTGACCCCGGACGGCATCCTGGAAATTCGTGTTGGCGTGCATTCCCACGGGCAGAGCATGGAAACCACCCTGGCGCAGATCGCCAACGAAGTGCTGGGCGTGGACCCACAGCGGGTGCGGATTGTCTTTGGCGATACCGGCATGACCCCTTATTCCACCGGGACCTGGGGTTCGCGCTCCATTGTCATGGCCGGTGGTGCCGTAGGGCAGGGCTGCAAGTTGCTGCGCGAACGCCTGCAACAAGTGGGCGCCTGGCTGCTCAAGGACCCGCAGGACAGCGTCAGTTGGGCCAACGGCGGCGTCAGTGGCCCGTCGGGGCAGATCGGTTTGAGTGAGCTGAGCCGGATCTGGTATCTGCAGCCCCAGCGTCTGCCCCCCAACACCCACGAAGGCGGCCTGGAAGTCCACACCACCTATCAGGCCCAGCGCGACACCGGGACCTTCAGCTACGCCTGTCACGCCGTGGTGGTCGCGGTGGATCCGCAACTGGGCAAGACCGAGATACTCGATTACGCCATCGTCGAAGACGGCGGCAAGCTGATCAACCCTATGGTCGTCGATGGCCAGGTCTATGGCGGCGCCGCACAAGGCATTGGTACTGCGCTGTACGAAGAAATGCTCTACAGCAAGGAAGGTCAGCCCTTGGCCTCGACCCTGGCCGACTACATCTTGCCGGGGGCCACCGAGGTGCCGTCGATTCGTATCGAGCACATGGAAACCCTCGCGCCTTATACCTCATTCGGCCAGAAAGGCATCGGTGAGAGCGGGGCAATCGGTTCGCCTGCCGCGATCGCCAACGCCATCAATGACGCCTTGCGCCCGCTGGGTGTGGAGGTCTCGCAATTACCGCTGTCACCGCGTGTGGTGTTTGCCGCACTGGCTGACAAGCGCCGTCAAGCCAAGTCCGCAGAGCCCATGGAGGTGCTGCCATGAAGGCGGTGATGTTCGACTATCAGCAGCCGACCAACGTCCTTGAGGCCGTCAAACTGCTTCAGGCCAGCGACGGCATGGGCAAGATCGTTTCCGGCAGCCAGTCCCTGGGGCCGATGATGAATCTGCGTCTGGTCCAGCCCGAACAGCTGATCGACGTACGTCAACTGAGTGAACTGCGTGCCTGCCTGGAAGAACCGGGCGCAGTCATCCTCGGCGCGGCCACGACCCACGCCAATATCGAAGACGGTGTAGTCGCCGACCCGTCACAGGGCCTGATGCCGTTCGTGGCCAAAGGCATTGCCTATCGTGCGGTGCGCAATCGCGGCACCCTGGGCGGCAGCCTGGCCCATGCAGATCCGGCGGCAGACTGGGTCAATGTCATGGCCTTGCTCGACGCGGACATTTTGCTGCTTGGGCCGAATGGCGAGCGCAGTGTCAAGGCGGACACCTTCATGATCGGCGCCTTCACCACCGAGCTGGCCGAAGACGAAATCATTCGCGCCGTGCGCATCCCGCGCCTGAGCGCCAGTGCACGCTGGAGCTATTACAAGTTCAATCGCAAGACCGGCGAGTTTGCCGAAGCCATCGCCGCCTTTGTTGATGACCCGCAGCGCGGCGTACGTCGGGCGATTATTGGCGCAGTGGATGGCGCGCCCCAGGTGATCGAACAAGCCGGTGCGCTGATCGATACCTGGAGCGATCAATTGGCCGAACCTTGGCTGCTGGCCGCTGGCATCGAGCCAGACAGTTACGAATATGAGACCCATCGTGTTGCGCTGCAGCGCGCGGCCCGGCAACTGTCCAGCCCTCGAGGAACCCTGGCATGACCCAATTGATACTCACGGTCAACGGCAAGCAGGTCAGCGCGGATGTCGAATCGCGCACCCATCTGGCCGACTTCCTGCGTGAAGAGCGCGGCCTGACCGGCACCAATATCGGTTGCGAACAGGGCGTTTGCGGCGCCTGCACCCTGATGATCGACGGCGCGCCCATGCGCTCTTGCATCGTCTACGCCTCATCCTGCAACGGCGCAGAAGTGCGCAGTATCGAGGACTTCGACAATGACCCGGTGATGATCGAACTGCGTGCTGCGTTCACCGCCGAACATGCCCTGCAATGCGGTTACTGCACCCCCGGCATGCTCGCCACGGCGAGGGATATCGTGCTGCGCATTCCCGACGCCGACGAGGCGCGGATTCGTCATGAGCTGTCCGGCAATCTCTGCCGTTGCACCGGTTACGTAGGGCTGGTCAAGGCCATCAGCCGGGTCCTTGAACAGCATCGCCAGCGGCTGTCGGCCTGACAGTCACGAGGAAAGAATTGATGGATATCGAACAAAGTTTCAGCGTGCCTTTCAGCCCGGACCTGGTCTGGAAGAGTTTTCTCGACGTCGAGGGCATCGTCACCTGCCTGCCCGGTGCTTCTCTCACGGCGCCGCCCGAGGATGATCAGTTGAGCCTGGCCATGACCGTCAAGCTCGGCCCTATCGTTGCTGCGTTCAAGGGCGAGGGCGAAATGAAGCTCGACGAGAGCGGCCACAGCGGTGTCGTCAGCGGCCAGGGCAGCGACCGCAAGAGCGGTTCGCGGGTCAAAGGCACGGCGCAATTCGAACTGCTGCCGGAAAACGACGGGACCCGGGTCAATATCGTCGTCGACTATTCCATTACCGGCTCCCTGGCGCAGTTTTCCCGTGGCGGCATCGTCCGTGAGCTGGCCACACGGATGACCGATGCCTTCGCCGCCAACCTCAAGCTGCGCCTGGAAGCGGCCAATGAGGAGTTGGTAGCAGCGCCTGTGCAAGCGCCGATGCCCGAGAGCAGTGCCATTGCGGATGCGTCACCGGTCCAGCCTGAACCTGCGGCCAAGGCTTACAGCGCCGCCCCGCAAGCAGCTCCCCTGGATCTGGGCAATATGTTCTGGAGCCTGTTGCTCAATCGCCTGCGCAGGCTGTTCGGCCTGAAGGAAAAGCAGCGTTGCCCGACCTGCGGCAAATGACGGGCCGGGGCGGGTAGATCCTATTCTCGCTCCAGCTTGAACGGCGCGCTGCCCACATCATTGTTGGCTTCGACCAAGCGGATCAGCTGGAGCATGAACAGGGCGCGCTGCTCTTCGGGAATCTGTTCGATGGTACGGTCGTGGGCGCGCTGGACGTGCGCATCCATCTTCTTCAGCAGATAGAGTCCCTTGCGGCTGAGCTTGACCAGCTTGACCCGCCGATCCTCGGTGCTTTGCCGGCGTTGCAGCAGGCCACGGGTCTCCAGGCGCGGGATTACTTCAGCAACGCTGGTGCGTTCAAGGCCGATCTCGTGGGACAGCGAGTTCTGGTCCATTTCACCGTGGGTGCTCAACGCGGTCATCAGGCTGTACTGCACAGGCGTGATGTTGAATTCCCGGGTTTCACTGAGGAATAACCCGACGTGAATCTGGTGCAAGCGCCGAATCAAAAAGCCAGGGCGGCCGAGCAGGGATGAGCGGCCAAGCGCAGCATCCAGCTCCGTTTTCAGGTCATCGTCTTGCATCGTACTCATAAGCAACGCAAACCCTGTGTCAGTCATCTAGTCGAAAGCGTCGATTATAGCGATAAAAGTGGCATGCCTCCTTGTTTTTAAATGCTTTTTGCCGCCAGTTTATGTGGATGGTCAGCTGCGTCAGATCAAAGATAACCATCAGATAATGTGGTATGCCACTTAGTGCGCAAGCATGGTGCGCAGGGGCTTTAAATGGTGCAGGAGGCATTCTCCAGACACACTGCGGTGAGCCAATAAAGAAGGTATGCCACATTTATTTTAATAATATATTATCGTTATTAATCAGATATATATGTTGTCTATTGTTTTAGGATGAAACGCATTGGCACATTGATTGCGTCGAGGGTCGTACTCAAGGCATTTCAAGAGACACTCATGAAAAACATCCTTCTTTACGGTGGTCGTGTCATCGATCCTGCCAACTCCATCGATACCCTGTGCGATCTATTGATTGAAGGGGATCGCATCAAGGCGGTCGGTCAACTGCGGGGCACCGACGCCGCTCAAGGCGCCGAGCTGATCGATTGCAGCGGCAAGCTGGTCTTGCCTGGCCTGATCGATACCCATAGCCACGTTTATCAGTACGTCACCGGGCGCTTTGGCCTGAATGCCGATATGTGCGGCGTGCATTCCGGGGTCACGACCCTGATCGACCAGGGTGGGGCGAGTTGCATGACCCTGCCGGGCTTTCGCCAGTTCATCGTCGAACCGTCCGAGAGCCGCGTACTGTCGTTCATTTCGGCGTACCTGGTCGGGGGGCTGGAGGGGCATTTCTACCCGGAGCTGTATCGCCCCGAATGCGCGGACGTTGCCGCCACGGTCAAATCGGCGTTGGCCAACCGCGACATCGTCAAAGGGATCAAGGCCCACGCTGAACTCGGCGGCTTTGCCCGCTGGGGCCTGGATGTCATGAAGAAGGCCGCGCAGATCGGCGAGCAGACGTCGCTGCCGGTGTATATCCATTTTGGTCAGCTGTGGCCGATGCCGGACGAGCCCACCTACGACATCGATCCGGACAGCATCTTCCCCCAGGTCCTCGACGTGCTGAAGCCCGGTGATGTGCTGGCGCATCCCTTCAGCCGGCATCCCGGCGGTTTCGTCGAGCAGAACGGCGAGATGCATCCGCTGGTCAGCGAGGCCATCGCCCGCGGCCTGAAAGTCGACGTAGGCCATGGTTCGCACTTCAGCTACAAGATGGCCGCCAAAGTGATCGAGGCGGGTGTGGTGCCCGATACCCTGGGTTCCGACATGCATGGCTACAACACCACAGTTCCCGCACCGGCCGGCACCCCGGACGAGCACCCGGACGAAGAGCACCTGTTTGCCGGCACCTCGCGCTTTAGCCTGGTGTCGACCATGGTCAGCATGATGGCCCTGGGTTTGAGCCTTGAACAACTGGTGCCGATGGTCACCAGCAACGCCGCAAGACTGGCGGGTATGAGCGATGAAATCGGCAGTCTCGGCGTTGGCCGTGAAGCCGATGTCAGCGTGCTCAGCGACGAGGAGGGTGCCTGGCTGCTGCGCGATAACGAAGGCACCGAAGTGATCGCCAGGCGCATGCTGCAACCGCTGTTCTGCCTGCGTGCGGGCAAACGCTTCGATGCCACAGCGGCAATCCTGCCTGTCCCTCGCGTCGCCTGATAAAGGGTTCAGCCATGACTGCTCAATCGTTCTCGCCTGAGGCAGATGACCTCGCCCTGCAAGGCGCTCTGACCCGGCTTTACGCGGTGCGCCCGGTATGGGCCGCCGTGCGCAGTGCCCGCGAGGCTACAGGGCTGGCACCGATGACCCTGCTGCACGCCGGGCCGCCGTTCAGCGACCCCTGTCAGCCCAGTGCGCCGGTTTTGTCCTCAGCCGTATTGTGCTGCCTGTATGAAGGCTGGGCGGATACGCAAACCGAGGCCGAGGCGATGATTGCTGATGGTCGGGTGAAACTGTTGCCAGCCCAGAGCCATCGGGTTGTCACGCCCCTGGCGGCGGTCATTTCACCGTCCACCAGCCTTGTCGAAGTGCGCGACGGCGGGCAAGCCAATGGCTCGCGCTGCTGGTCATTGCTCGGCAGCGGAGCGGGTGCGCAGTTGCGTTTCGGCAGCCGTGATCCAGCGATTCTTGCCCGTATGAGCTGGCGTGATCAGCATCTGGCGCCCGCGCTACAGGCTGCCCTGAACAAAGCGCCGGTTGAGCTGATACCCCTGGCGGTAGCGGGGCTGCGCGGCGGTGATGATCTGCACAGCCGCACGGCCTCTGCGACCACGGCGCTGTTGCAGCGCCTGTCCTCGGCGGTTGATGCCGATGTCACCGCCATGCTCGAGAACACCCCGCTGTTTTTCCTCACACTATGGATGGCAAGTTGTTACCTGATGCTTGACGCGACGCGCAGCAGCGATCCGGGCCAATCGACGAAACTGCTGCTGGCTCTGGCCGGCAATGGCAGCGACGCGGGTGTGCGCCTGGCGGATGACCCCGATCGCTGGCTCATCGCCCCGGCCCATGTTCCCCAGGGCCCGCGACTGGGGCCGGAGCTGATCGAGGCCTGTCCGATGCTCGGTGACAGCGGTGTGATCGATGCCGCCGGGTTTGGTGCTCAGGCCTGGTTTTATACGGTAGAAACAGCTGAGCCCATGAACGGCTGGTTGCCGGGCGGCACAGATAAGCGAGCGGGCTGGCTGGTCGGCGCTGCGCCGCAATTCAGTGCATTCGGCCTGGGCAGTGCCATCGATGCTTCGCGAGTCGTTGATAGCGAACTCACGCCACGGGTGGCGATTGCCATGCTGGACGCCAAAGGCGAAAAGGGTTTGCTCGGGCGTGGGATCTGCCTGACCGATCCGGCGCTGTTTGGCACTGTCCGGACTGGCATGCCCATTAACGATGCATCAACACTGGCGAGCCTCAACCATGCGTTCGAACGCTATGAGCGGGCTCTCACCGGCAACGACGTCGCCGTACTCGACGAGCTGTTCTGGGACAGCCCCCACACTCTGCGCTACGGTGCCGGTGAGCATCTGTACGGCTACGACGCGATCCAGGCGTTTCGTCGCGCCCGTCCCGGTAAAGGGCTGGAGCGCAAGATTCTGCAACGTTCTGTCACCAGCTTTGGTCAGGACTTTGCCGTGACCAATATGGTGTTCAGCCGCGAAGGGCAGGTGCAGCTTGGGCGGCAGACGCAAAGCTGGGTGCGCATGGACGGCCATTGGCGCATCGTTGCCGCTCACGTCAGCGGGATGAGCCTGTGAATCCGTACCTGTGGCCGGGGCTGCACGGTGCTTTCGTGGCCGAAGGCTTCGGTGAACTACCTTCGCCCGTCGACGTGGTTAATGAACCACGTCTGAACGATGTGCGCCTGGCCGTGAAAGATGTCTTTATCATCGACGGCATGACCTGTGGCGCAGGGAATCCACAGTGGCTAGCGCAGCAATCCATTTCCAGAGAAACAGCCCCGGTGGTGCGCTGGCTGTTGGCCGAGGGCTGCCAATGGATCGGTAAAACCGTGACCGACGAGCTGACATACAGCCTGGCCGGGATCAACGTTCACTACGGCACTCCGGTCAACCCCGTCGATGCCGAGCGCTTGCCCGGTGGCTCTTCATCCGGTTCGGCAGTGGCCGTGGCGGCAGGGCATGCGGACCTGGCCCTGGGCACTGACTGTGGCGGCTCGATTCGCCTGCCTGCCAGTTATTGCGGGCTGTGGGGAATTCGGCCTACCCATGGGCGGGTCGCGGCCCAGGGCTGTTTTAGCCTGGCGCACAGTTTCGACACCGTCGGCTGGTTCACCCGTGATGCAGGCACCCTTGGCACAGCTCTGGAATGCCTAATGCACAGTCGCCTTGCGGTTTCTGCCTCGCGCTCCGTAAAACTGTTGGTCAGCGAGGATGTGATCAATCTACTGGATGAGCCGGTGCAACAGGCGTTCGAACACTGGTTGCTGGAGCAGGCGATTGTCTATCGACGATTGCCTGCCGGCACGTTGCCGTTGGACAGTTGGGCCCAGGCGTTGCGCACCTTGCAGGCCGCCGAGATATGGCAGCAACATGGTGCCTGGGTACAGCGCGCCACGCCGCAGTTCGGTATCGATGTCGCTCAGCGCTTTGCCGCTGCCGCCCTGATTTCCCCTGAACAAGTCCTGGCCGCGGCACAGGCACGCAGCCAGGCGCAAAGCCTGCTGACGCAGGTGTTGAGTGACCATCATCTGCTGCTGTTGCCGCCGGTTCCGGGTGTCGCGCCCAGGCTTGATGCGTCTGCGCAGGAGGTCAACGATACCCGCGCCCGTTCGCAAAAACTGCTGTGCCTGGCCGGTCTGGCAGGGCTGCCGCAAGTGGTTATGCCCTGGCAGCGGATCGACGGTGCGCCGGTGGGCCTGTCGGTAATGGGGCCACGTTTTGCTGATGAGGCGGTCTTCGAAACAGCAAGTCTTCTGCACCATCAATCTATCGTTCAATCTTCCGGGAAACGCTGATGCCGCATATTCTCAATCCAGCCCGAGGCACACGAGCCATGGCCGTCGCGCCACATTCCCTGGCAGCGCAAAGCGCCTTGGCCGTCATGCGCGAAGGCGGTAACGCCGTGGAGGCGATGATTGCTGCTGCGGCGACTATTGCAGTGGTCTATCCCCACATGAACAGCCTGGGCGGTGATGGTTTCTGGCTCATCGCCAGACCGGGGGAAAAGCCCATGGCCCTGGATGCCTGCGGCGCGGCGGCAGCGGGGGCCTCGCTGGAAAGTTATCGCGAGCGCGGCTTGCAGAGCATTCCCTTTCGCGGCGGGCTGGCGGCCAATACGGTGGCGGGCACCGTCTCGGGCTGGCAGGCTGCATTTGACTGGCAAAGTGAGTGCCTTGGCGGGCGCTTGCCATTACCGCGCCTGCTTGAGGATGCGATTGGCTACGCTCGGGATGGTATTCCAGTCACCGCCAGCCAGAGCCGTTGCACCCTCGGCAAACAGGCGGAGCTGACCCCCGTCAGCGGTTTCGCCTCGACGTTCCTGCTCAATGGGCAGGCGCCGCTGACCGGGCAACGCTTCAAGCACCCGCGCCTGGCCGACACCCTTGAGCACCTGGCGAGTGCCGGGCTCAGCGACTTTTACCGTGGCGACCTGGCGCGCAGCATCGCCCAGGAACTGGAGGCAGCGGGCAGCCCCCTGCGCCTGGAAGACCTGCAACGCCAGCATGCCGACTGGCGCGAACCCTTGGTCCTCAAGCATTCACGAGGGCAGGTCTACAACTTTCCGCCTCCGACCCAGGGCCTGGTGTCGTTGCTGATTCTTGGCCAACTGGACCGTTTGCTGACCCCGGACATGGACGCACTGGGCGCACCGTTCGTACATGCCTGCGTTGAGGCGACCAAGCGGGCGTTTGCCATTCGCGATCGACACATCACTGATCCGGCTTATATGGAGCATGAAGCTCAGAGCTTCCTGACCCCGGAACGCCTTGATGCCATGGCCAGCACCTTCGATGCCGGGCATGCCGCGCCCTGGGGCCTGGGCGTCGGTCCTGCCGATACGGTATGGATGGGGGTGGTGGACGGCGAGGGCGTGTCGGTCAGTTTCATTCAGAGTCTCTACCACGAGTTTGGCAGCGGTATCGTGCTGCCAACCAGCGGCCTGAACTGGCAGAACCGGGGTTGCAGCTTTTCCCTCGACCCGACCGCACGTAACCCGCTGACGCCGGGACGCAAACCTTTCCATACCCTCAACCCGGCCATGGCCCGGCTCGACGACGGGCGCACGCTGGTCTACGGCAATATGGGTGGCGACGGGCAGCCGCAATCGCAAAGTGCCGTGTTCAGCCGCATCGTGACCTTCGGCATGAACCCCCAGGCCGCCATCGACGCACCGCGCTGGCTGCTGGGGCGGACCTGGGGCAACAGCAGCGACAACCTCAAACTGGAGGCGCGCTTCTCACCCGACTGCGTCGATGGTCTGAGAGCGCGTGGTCATGATCTGCAAATCCTTGAGGATTACGACGAAAGCATGGGTCATGCCGGGGCGATCGTTCGTCACCCGGATGGCTTGCTGGAAGGGGGTAGCGACCCTCGCAGTGACGGCATGGTGGCTGGGTGGTGATACGTCCAATATAAATTTCTAAAAAGAATATAAAAATTATTTTTAAATATTATAAAGAATAAGTCCTGCTTGTTAGGATCGCGCCACCGGAACACCGGACATTAAGCACACCTCATTTTCAGGAGCCTCCATGTCCGGCACCTATGCAACTCACAGTGAACACGTGGGCGGTTTATTCAACAGTCATTACAACTGGCTGTGCAACCGCTTGCGCCACTTTCTGCACGAAGATGTCAGCGCCGAAGACGTGGCTGCCGATGCTTTTATCCAGTTGCTGTCGCGCCCTGAAATACTGCCGATCCATCAGCCCCGGGCTTTGCTTACGACCATCTCCCGGCGCCTGATCTACGAATTGTGGCGCCGCCGGGACCTGGAGCGGGCTTATCTGCAGGCTTTGCAACACGAAGAAGACGCCGAGGTGACGTCGCCTCAAGATCTGGCCCAGATGCTCCAGACCCTGGGCACGATTGAAGGACTGCTCGATGGGCTGCCCGCCAAGGTCAAGGCCACCTTTCTGTTGTCGCGGGTCAATGGCCTGACTTACCCGCAGATCGCTCAAGAGCTGGGTATCTCCCAACGCTCGGTCAGCGTTTATATGGTCCAGGCCATCCAGCGCTGTGTCTGCCGGGGCGTCGACTCATGAGGTACGAATGCCGGTACCGATGGCGAAGCTGCCCACGGCCATGGCCGCTTCCATTTTCGCGGCGGCACGCGCGGGCAGGACATGCCCGGGTGTTTGCTGGATGGACATGGCATGCTCCATTGAATACGAGAAAACCGCCGATCCTAACAATCGACGGCGAAGGCGTCTAGAACAGCCTTTTGCGGGAGAGTTCCCGGCGCTAGTCCCTCAGCGAAGCGGTTTGGGCCGAAGATGCCGCCCTGGCGGCGGCATCCGGCGAATGACTCAGCGGTAGCGTTCGAGCCAGTGCGCGTAAGGCGCGGGGAGGGTCCAGGAAGCCTTGTCGACGCCCAATTCCTTGGCGGCAAAGTATGCCCAGTGCGGATCGGCCAGATGGGCACGCCCCACGGAAACCAGATCCAGCTGACCATTGGCAATGGCTTCGTGGGCCAGTTGCGGTGTACCAAAGCCCCAGGCAGAGGTCACCGGCAGGCCGGCTTCACGGCGCACACGCTCAGCGATCGGGCCCATGAACGCGGGGCCCCACGGGATGTTGGTTTCCGGGATGGTGAAACCGACACTGACGCTGAGCAGATCGAGACCACCGGCCTTGAAGCGCCGCGCCAGTTCAATCGACTCGGTCAGGGTCTGCTCGTCACGACCGTCATACTCGAGAACGCCGAAACGCGCGGTCAGCGGCAGGTTTTCCGGCCACACTTCACGTACAGCGGCCAAGGTTTCCAGGAGGAAACGGCTGCGGTTGTCGAAGCTGCCGCCGTAGGCATCGGTACGCTGGTTGGAGTGCTCGGAGAAGAAACTCTGGGCCAGGTAACCATGGGCAAAGTGCAGCTCGATCCATTCAAAACCGGCCTCATGGGCACGGCGCGCGGCATCGACGAAGTCCTGGCGGACCCGGGCGATGTCGTCCAGGGTCATTTCCCGAGGCACTTTCGGCAAATGGGCGCCGAAGGCAATAGGGGAGGCGCCGATGGTCTGCCAGCCATTGGCATCGGACTCGGCGATGTGATCGTCACCTTCCCAGGGCCGATTGGAGCTGGCCTTGCGCCCGGCGTGGGCGATCTGGATACCGGGCACGGCACCGGCCGCTTTGATCGCCTGTACCGACGGGATAAACGCCTGGGCATGTGCATCACTCCAGATACCGGCGCAGCCGGGGGTGATACGGCCTTCAGGCGCCACGGCTGTCGCCTCAACCACCACCAGCCCGGCGCCGCCCCGGGCCATACTGGCCAGATGCACATGGTGCCAATCGTTGATGATGCCGTTGTCGGCCATGTACTGACACATGGGTGGAATGGCGATGCGATTGCGCAGGGTGACGTCCTTGAGGGTGAACGGCTCGAACAGTGCTGACATGGGTAGATTCCTGACAGGGATGGTAATTCGCTTGTTCGATAGTATTCGAACTATGACCTCAATTGAAACCCTGCGGGCTGTGGCAAAACGTAGCGATCGAAGGCAAGACAAGGCAAAACCGGCGAGGAAGCGCAGTGTACTGGCTGTAAATGAGCTTTCGAGCCTGTTTTTAACCCCGGATTGCCGAGCGCAGTAGTTTTGACACTGCCTGCCCAGTTATCATTTGCCAATGCGTGCCTTCAAACATCCACCCCCATCCGACTTCGTCCTCGAGCGTGTGCTTTACGCGCTGAGCGACCCTGTGCGCCTGGACATCGTCCGTTGCCTGTCGCGCGTCGTCGAGGCATCCTGCGGCGAACTGGATGGCGGGCGGCCCAAGTCCAGTGTCTCCCACCACTTCCGGGTCTTGCGCGAAGCGGGGCTGGTGCAGGCCCGCAATGTCGGGACCACCCACATGAACTCGTTGCGTACCGAAGAACTCAATGTACGGTTTCCGGGATTGCTCGAGTGCATCCTGTCTCAGGTCTGAGGATTGCCTTTTTCGTCGAAGGTGGACACCAGTTCATCGATGCGATCGGGCACCCTGGGAGTCTTTGACAGAACCAGGCAGCGCTGCGTGCCCACGTATTCCTCAATGAGAAACAGCGAGTCGCCGACATCGACCCCCAGCTCCTGTAGCGCCTGATCCGGCATGCGGATCGCACCGTCGCCGTCCCATTCTTCAATGGTGATCTTGATTGCCGTCCTGTTTTCCATGGGTTTTCCGGTCTGGATGTATGTGGCGGCGATTCTACTCGCCTTGCGCCATTGCAACGCCCTGAGTCCACGGTGGTCAGAGCCATCAGCGTAGGCGTTATCCAATAGAGCGGGGCGTTTAATGGTGTTGAAGTTCACAAGCATCGTCATGGCGATACTGGCTGTTGCCGTTATGTATATGGGGTACGGACTGTTGGCCGTCGGCGGCACTCCAGCCTATGCCCTGATCGGTGCAGGCGTGCTGATGACCGCGGTGCTGTTGTTCCTCGGGAAACGGGCAGCGCTGACGTTTTACGCCCTGTTAATGTGGGCGATTCTGGCGTGGATCGTTGGCGAAGTCGGCTTCGATAAGTGGCAGTGGATCCCGCGCGGTGATGTGTTCGCCCTGCTGGGGCTGTGGCTGGCATTGCCGCCGGTGGTGCGCCGACTGACAGGAAACGGGCAGGGCTTTCATCCGTTTCTCGGCGGCACCGTATTGGTGATGATGACGCTGGTGGCAGGCCTGCTGTTCTACGATCCCTATCCGCAGCCGGGCACAATCAGCAATCCGACGTCTGCCGGGGTGGCTGGTGGAGCAGGGGACGACTGGGCCGCTTACGGCGGCAGTACCGACGGCCAACGCTTCTCCAGACTCGATCAGATTGCCCCGGGCAACGTGAAAGACCTCAAGGTCGCCTGGGAGTATCACACTGGCGATCTGCGCGACCCGGACAAGGATGCCGGCGAATACACCTTTGAAGCGACGCCACTGAAGGTCAATAACCAGCTCTATCTCTGCACCGCGCATAACGAAGTGCACGCCCTCGACCCACAGACAGGTCGACTGATCTGGAAGTACACGCCGGAGAAAATTCGCTCCTATCTTCAGCAGCACCAAACCTGCCGGGGCGTCAGCTATTACGCGACACCTGACACCCAGGCTGCAACGGCGCAGTGTGCGAAAAGGATCATTACCGCTACCGCAGACGCCAGACTGATCGAGCTGGACGCCGACACCGGCAAGCCCTGCGCAGATTTCGCAGAGAACGGGATCCTCGACCTGAGGGCCAACATGGGCAAGATCCGTCCCCATGCCCTGATGCAGACGGCCGCCCCCCTGGTAGCAGGCAAGCTGATCATTGTCGGCGGGTCGGTGATGGACAACGGTTATAACGCGGGCAACCCGTCCGGGGTGATCAGGGCCTACGACGTGCTCAGCGGCAGGTTGGTGTGGAACTTCGATCCGGCCCAACCGCAGAACACTCAACCCATTGTTGCTGATCAGGACTACGCCCAGGACACGCCCGTAGCCTGGGGCACCCTCAGCGCCGACATGGGCAATAGCCTGGTCTACATACCTTTTGGCAACGCCTCGCCGGATGAGCTGGGGCGCAACCGTGACCCTGACAGTAACACCGAGAAGTTGCGCGACACATTGGTCGCCCTGGATCTGCAAACCGGTGCTTTCAAATGGAAATTCCAGACCTCATACAACGACCTGTGGGATCGCGATAATCCCGCGCAGCCGTCGCTGATCGATCTGGGCGAGGAGGGCCGCAAGCAACCGGCGGTGGTGTTGCCGACCAAGACCGGCAATATTTTCGTGCTCAACCGACTGACCGGTGAACCGATCATTCCCGTTGACCAGGTCAAGGTTTCCACCCAGGGCGGCGTGGCCGGTGAACATTTTGCCAGTAGCCAACCGGTATCCCGGCTCAACTTCATCCCTGAACCGCTCAGCGAAAAAGCCATGTGGGGGCTGACGCCTTTCGACCAGATGGCCTGCCGCATCAGCTACCGCAAGTTGCGCTACGACGGCAATCCGTGGACGCCCGGCACCGAGTCGGGAAGCCTGGTATTTCCGGGCAATATCGGCGTATTCAACTGGGGCTCGGTGGCGGTTGACCCGCAGCGGCAACTTCTGATCGGCGCCCCGGTACGCCTGGCCTACCGTTACACCTTGTTCAAACGTAGCGCTGCCAATGCCGAGCAGCGCTTGTTTACCGAAGAAGGCAAACCGTACTGGAACGAAAACTTCGAGGGCGACTACGCAATCCGGATCAAGCAGTTCGTCTCCGCACTGGACATCCCCTGCATCGCGCCGCCCTGGGGAACCATGGTCGGCGTTGACCTGAACAGCGGCAAGACCCAGTGGCTGCGCCGTATCGGCACCACCAAAAATCTCAAGACCAGCTTTCTGCCGGGCGGTTTTCCCCTTGCTCTACCGGTAGGCATGGTGGCCCACGGCGGGCCGTTGATTACGGCAGGCGGGGTGGTTTTCCACGGTTCGACCGCCGATAACTTCTTGCGCGCCTACAACGTCAATACGGGCGAGCTGCTTTGGCAGACGGAATTGCCGGCAGGCGGGCAGGCCACGCCTTCCACGTATATGGGCAGGGACGGCAAGCAGTATGTGGTGATTGCTGCCGGTGGCCATGGCGCCATGGGGGTCAAGCTGGGGGACAGTGTCATAGCGTTTCGTCTGGACTAAGTGACATGGAATCAGGCCTCTGCCGCAGTCAGCGAAATCGCCGTGATATCCTTGCCCGTCAGCGATATATAAACCGAGCCCCCCATGAAGTTCATTCACCAGCGAGAGCACCTTAACGAAGACGATATCGTCGTCATCGAGTGCTCAAACACCTGCAATATTCGACTCATGAACGACGCCAACTTTCGCAGCTTCAAGAATGGCGGACGTCACAGTTATCACGGCGGAGCGTTCGACAAGTTTCCGGCAAAAATCGTGGTGCCCAGCACCGGGTTCTGGAACATCACCATCGATACCGTCACGCAACGACCGATCAGCGTGACACGCAAGCCCAACCTCAAGCATTCGATCAAGATCGTGCGCCGCTCCAACAGCCGGCTTCAGTAGTTGAACCGTATTCACGCGCAACATCTCGTCAAGGGAACACCATGCTTTATGTTGTGATGCTGGGCGGCAAACATCCCAAGGCAGCCATTGAAGTTCATGACGTCGCCTTCGTTGTAGCGCAAAGTCTGGAGGCAGCCTATCCGCAACTGCGCCAGAGCTGGTTCGGCAAGCCTGCGGGACTGCATATCGACGCCTGGATGGCCGTCGATGGCGTCGAGAACTTTAAGGTGGAAATCAGCCCGCTGGCTCCCCGGCCCGGGTCGCCGCGTTTGTATTTCATCAATCTGGGCGGCTATGACCCTCAGGCTTTTGGTGAAGCGCACCACTATCTGCTGGTCGTGGCGAAGGACAAGAACGAAGCCAAATCCAAAGGCAAGCAGCGGATGCTTGGGCAATGGAGCAAGCCTCATACCGATGCGGTGATGGATATTGACGACTGCCTGCCGATCGACCTGATAGACGGGCGCTATATCCATCTGGTCGAAGGCGAGCACAGCGGTGTGGTTCAACGAAACGACTACATCGTTATCTAATCTGGTTCGCCAGACGTTGTAACTGACACCACTGCGTCTACTCCCGACAACAAGTCGGCTGCCGCCAGGCACATCGAAGAAAACCCGCCTACGCTGCTTAAAGATTTGCATTCCGCGTCGATAGTTCTTTTACAGGTCTACCTTTTCCATGGAAGTCAGGAGCCCGTATGCGCCTTAGAAATCTCAACGTAGCCCCACGTGCAGCGTTGTTCTTTACGCTGATCATCGCCCTGGTTTTTGTGCTTGGCGTCGTTGCGGTGGTGCAGATGCGCCATCTGCGCGAAGCGGAAAAAGAGGTCGAGACCAATTGGATGCCCAGCGTGCGGCAAACCGCACTGATGAACGCCGGGGTGATGCGACTCAGGCTTGAAGTCCAGCGGGCCATCGCCGGACGCGAGGACATGCAAAAGACCATCGAAACCTTCCCGGGCTTTCGCAAGGCATTCTCGGATGCCGTGGCCAACTATGAGCCTTTCATCACAAGCGATCAGGAGCGCACGCTTTATCAGGCGGTCAAGACCTCTGCCGAGGCGTATTCCAGACAGCTGGATTTGCTCGTGCCGTTGATGAAAAGCGGTGACCTGGCCGCGATAGGTAACCTGAATGTCAGCGGAATCCGGCCCATAACGTCGAAGATGGAAGGGCAGATCAAAGAGCTGACCGACGCCAATAACCTGGGCGCAGCTGCAGCAGGCGACAATGCAGCCAATCATTATTGCGCAGGACTCTGGCTGGTTGTCGGCCTGATTGCCGGGGTAGTGTTGCTGACCATCGGCCTGGCAATCATGCTGACCAGAAGTATCACGTCGCCCATCGGCGATGCCTTGTCCGTTGCCGAGCGTATTGCCGGTAGCGATCTGTCCAGGGAGGTTCTGGTCAGCGGAACCGATGAAGCGGGGCGACTGCTCAAGGCCCTTGCCCAAATGCAAGAGAACCTGCGCGCCACCATCCTGGAAATATCCGAATCTTCCACTCAACTGGCCTCGGCGGCAGAAGAAATGACAGCGGTCACAGAAGAGTCCAGCCGCGGCCTGGTCGCGCAGAACGATGAAGTCAATCAGGCCGCTACGGCGGTCACCGAGATGAGCGCGGCGGTGGATGAAGTCGCCCGTAATGCCGAAGCGGCCTCTGAAGAGTCGAAACGCACCCATGGAGTCACTGAGGTCGGCCTTGATCGTGTGGCCCAGACCTTGAAGTCCATTCAAAAGCTGAGCGGCAACGTGGAAAACACCAGCGACCAGATTCAAGGCCTGTCGAACCGGGCACAGAGCATCAATAAGGTGGTCGAGGTCATTCGCGCCATCGCCGAACAGACCAATCTCCTGGCGCTCAACGCTGCCATTGAAGCCGCACGAGCCGGTGAACAGGGCCGCGGTTTTGCCGTGGTTGCGGACGAGGTGAGGGCGCTGGCCCACCGCACCCAGCAGTCGACGCAAGAAATCGAGCAGATGATCACGGCCATTCAGGGCGAGTCAGAACAAGCCGTGCAATCGATGAATACCAGCAAGGAACTGGCGACCGAATCCCTTGATGTCGCGCAGGAAGCCAGCAGCTCGCTGGATCAGATTGCCATGGGCATCAGCCAGATCAACGAACGCAATATCCTGATCGCCGCCGCGTCCGAAGAGCAGGCCCATGTGGCCCATGAGGTCGACCGCAACCTGATCAGCATTCGTGAACTGGCGGCGCAGAGTTCAGCGGGGGCGAGCCAGACAGCCGTTGCCTGCAGCGAGATGTCGAAGCTGGCGGTCAATCTCAATCAGTTGGTAAGCCGGTTTGTAGTGTGAGGGCTGTCTGACTCCTACAGCGATTCACTCCTGACGGAAGGCTTATCAAGCTTGATCAGCTTTCCAATCGCCTCATGCAGCCGTTCGAGTTCGAAAGGTTTGCGCAGGACAACGGCGTTGAAGATAGAGTCCAGGGCCAGGGTATCCGAGAAGCCGCTGACAAATATGATTGGCAACTCGCGCTGGATTGAACGGGCTTTTCTGGCGAGGTCGGCGCCGTTCATGCCTGGCATCAGGAAATCCATGACGGCGATGGCGCAGCTATTTGATTCCAGGATGGTTAATGCGGCAGCGGCATTGGCGGCTTCATAAACCGTATGCCCATGCGACTTGAGTGATTCGGTTATTACGCTGCGGACATTATCGTCATCGTCGACGACCAGAATCGCTTGCCCCGGCAGGGGAAGCGTCATCGCACCGCCGGGTTGCGGTTCATCTGCGCCCACGGGTTGGGCCGTGCCAGCCTCTGCTTTGGGCATGGACAGCACCACTGTAGTGCCTCTCCCGACCGCACTGATAATGCGCAGATCTCCACCGCTCTGGCGACAAAGACCATAAGCCTGCGCCAATCCCAGGCCGCTGCCTTTACCATGTTCTTTCGTCGTAAAAAACGGCTCACCGGCCTTTGCAGCAACTTGCGCAGTCATCCCGCTACCGGTGTCAGTGACCACTACGTCCACCGTCGATTCGACCTCCGAGACGTTGCCGACATTGATGGAAAACTTCCCTCCATCTGGCATGGCATCCCGCGCATTCAATGCAAGGTTGACGATGGCCAGTTCAAATTGCAGGGGATCTGTCTGTATCCAGATCTCCTCATCAGCCAGCGTGATTTCTACATCAATCCGGGGGCCGAGGGCATTGCCGAGCAGTTCCTTTGACGCCTTGATGATTTCATTGAGCCCAACCGCTCTTACATCCAGGCGCTGGGTTCTGGAAAAGGCGAGTAATTGGGCCGTCAGCTTGATCCCTTTTTCCGTTGCCTGAGCCGCTCTGGACAGATTTTTGAGCGCTGGAGAATCGGCTGGCAGTTTACGTTGGACAAACTCAAGGTTGCCGGACACGGCCATCAACAGATTATTGAAGTCATGCGCTATCCCGCCCGTTAGTTGGCCGATGGCTTCAAGGCGCTGGGCGCGGTACATCGCATCTTCAGCGTTTCTGCGCTGCTGGGTTTCATTTTGCAGAGCCTGGCGCTTTTCATGTAATTCAAGTTCTAACGCGGCCCGAATATCGCCTTCCAGACGTTGGTTGATACGCTGTTCGTCGTCCAGCCGGGCAAGTATGACGCCGTCCCTTATGATCAGCGCGACCAATGGAAGAAACATCAGAACGACCACCAGGGCGATCGCGGTCGCGGCCCCTATGAGTTGGGTATTGACCGCATAGATCAGCAACCAGCCGGTGATCGGCAACATCGCGGTCAGTGTCAGTTGCCGTCGAGTGACTGAGCCAGGTCTTCTGGCCGAAACGACTATCGCCATCCAGCCTCTGGACTGTGTCAGTAATGTAGCCCCAGCCAGGCAAAGCAGGGCGAGGGCTGTATGCAGGGCCATGGTGTTGAAGGGATAGAGTGAATAAAGATCTTTGACGCCGTAGACATAACCCAAAGTTCCCAGCCCGGCAATAACCAGCGTAGCGGCCGCCAGCCACTCACAGATGTTGTGCTTGCCGATTGCACGCATCGTCTGTGACAACGCCAGCAATGCCAGGCATGTCGCCGTGGCGATTGAAGTAAGGCCAACAGGCGCCGAGCGCTGGGGGAACAACAGCGTGGCGGTTGACAGGCTGACCACGTCCCGGCCGATGAACATATGACTCATCAGGACCAGCGTGGTAATAACGGAGGTTACTGCCAGGCAACTCCACATCAGCCATTTTGATTTATGCACCAGCAGATTGGCCGAAGCCACGCAGATCAAGCCGGTCGCAGTAAGAGGCGACATTCCCTGAAGCCCTGCGCCCAAACGTATGAGGCCGGAAATGTCCAGCAAATAACCCACCAATGCCAAAAGACCCACCAGAATCGCCGCGCTGCACAGCCATATCGAAGCTATTTCAAATCGCCTGAGCAAAGCCCGGTCCGGCACACCAAGGCCGGGCCTCTGGGCCAAAAACGCTGCAGTTTTTACGTCGGCTGGAGGCATAAATCTCTCTTGAAAATTGAACTTCCTCGGGGACAAGTCCTGGGGGGCAGGGGCCACCTATCCGCTACAACTCTGCATGGTTTTGGCCTTCGTTACAGGCAGGTTTGCCGACCGAAAGCCGACATTGATGGAGAGACTAGACCATGGAGGCGAAACGCAACGAGTCTTCGGTCAGCTACTAACAAGGGGGGCATATCAGTGCCGACTGACCGAAAGTGAACTGTGACGCCCCAACGTGGCCTTAACTTCACAACCGAAGCAGGAGCCCCTGATGAACAACGATCAATTCAACCAGTACGACGCTGAGCGCTTCAAGCAACGAGTGGCGCAGGAACTGGGCATCACGCTCGAAGAGCTGAAGACCTGGATGATCAACGATATCGAACGGGTCACCGAAGGTGGCAGTGAAGTCGGTCACATGGTGGTGTTCCGGGAATCGACGCCCGTTGAAGTCCTCGATAAATTACGCAATCGACAAAGTCAGTTCACCGCCATGACCGGAGTGATAACCCACGGCTGAACCGGCTCCATCATCAAAGCAAAAGGATTCCCCGCTTATGATTGGTAAGTTCGCGCTCGCCCTTGGCGCAGCACTTTTGTGTTCTTCCACTGTTTTACTGGCTTCCGATCCACCCGGGCCGACCGTCATCCAGGACAAGGGCGCTTATAAAAAGCTGCTGGGACAGCACAAAATGACCCTGCAATGGATCAGTTGGGACAAGGACAAAGCCGGCCTGGGCACAGTGGATGAGCGCAACGGCACGCTCTACCTTAGCGGTCAGCAAACTTCCAGCGAGACGAGTGACAAGCTGATGGTCGATGGCATCATCACCTCGGTCAGCGCGAAGACTTTCACCTTCAAGGGCCGCATCGTCACCCAGGTTTCCTATCTGGCCGGGGGCAAGGCCTGTGTCCGGGACGGCGAATACACCTTCAAGATCACCGGTGCGCGCAAGTTCTGGCGCATGCAGGAAATGGACAACCCTTGCGATCCGCCGTCCGTGGATTATGTGGATTTGCGCTTTGATCAGTAAGCACGCTGACTCATTCTGACTCCTGTGTGTCCCGGTGCCAGTCTGCATACGGAGTGTTGGCCACTTTATGCCGGTTGAAGTTCGTGGGATACATGGCCGGGCTCGCTAGGGTCTTTTCTCTTTTCTGGTTATCGGAGAATTTCAACAGTAACGTGAGAGATTTGCTCAGTCACGGCTTATTTAGCGCAAAGAAATCGGAGGAGGGGGCCAAAAGGCGACGCCCGGCGTATCCAGTACTATGCTATTGCGGCATTGGCTCGCATCTGTCCAGCGACCGGCCTGATGGCAACTGGGTTTTATGTACATGGAGGTGCGCATTGCAGGTGCAAGAAGAAGTATTGGAAATTCTTGTAGTAGACGATCAGGAAGAAAACCTGGAGGAAATGCAGGAGTTACTTGAGGAGCTCGGCAGAACCGTTCGCTGTGTGAGCTCCGGTACTAAAGCACTGGAAGTCATGGCCACCGGGAAAGTTGGCCTGGCGCTGCTGGATGTTCAGATGCCGGGCATGGATGGTTTTGAAGTCGCCCGGCGAATGCGCGCAGACCCCAATAGCCGTTTTACTCCGATCATCTTTGTATCGGGCATGCGCCAGACCGATGCTGTGCTTAATCAAGGCTATTCAGCAGGCGCGGTAGACTTCATGACCAAACCGGTGAATCCGACCATGCTACTGCACAAGGCACGGATTCTATTGGAGCATGATCATTATCGGCGCAGTCTGCTGCGCACCAGTGAGCAACTGGAGCGGGAGCGTTCATTCAACGCCTCGATTCTGGACAATACCGCCGAAGGTATTCTGGTGGTGGACAGCGACGGTCTGATCCGCTTCGCCAACCCGGCCATCACGCGCATGCTCGGTTGCTCCGGCAATGAACTGCAGGGCACAGAGTTACAGGCGTGGATCGAAACGCCTCATGAAGAAAGCTGGCAAACCTCGCTGTGGCTGGATCACTTGCAACGCGGCGAAAACCTTCGTCTACACGACGCCAATCTGCGCAGTCGCGATGGCCAGATCATCCCGGTTGCCTTGTCATGCTCGCCGTTGCCGGACGGGCAACAGGCCATGACGGTCCTGGCGCTGGATATGTCTGCGGTGCGAGAACTGCACCGCAAGCTTGAAGTCATGACCATCACTGATCCGCTTACCGGGCTGCTTAATCGCCGCGGGTTCATGCAGGCATTGGAGGCCGCCATTTCGCGTAATCAGCGCACAGGGCGGCTGGGAGCATTGTTGTTCCTTGACCTGGATGGCTTCAAACAGATCAACGACAAGTTCGGCCATGACCGTGGCGACGAGGCTTTGCGTTGGGTCAGCGTTCAATTGCAGGCGTGTTTACGACCGTATGACCGATTGGCGAGGATTGGCGGGGACGAGTTCACCGTCATCATTGAAGGCGTTGACAGCCGTGAAGACGTTGCTGCGGTCGCCGAGAAACTGGTCAAGCAAGTCGCAGCGGATCAAGACAGCTTCCTGTTGGGCGCAAGCATAGGCATTGCCTGTCTGCCTGAAAGCGGGAGCAGCGTCGAAGAGATCATGCGTGCTGCAGACTCCGCGATGTATGAAGCCAAACATCGAGGCAAGGGACAGTATCGTTTTCATACCAGAGACAGTCAGTCGAATTGAACCTACTGGCCGTAATGAGCCGTCAAGGCGGCTTGTTGGCGAAGGCGCAAAAGAATAGAGGAAGAGGGGGTCATACAGGGCCATCAGGCAAACCTCGATCAAAGAACCCTCTGGACCGGGCCTGCCTATAACTCGCCTGGGAGGACAGGAGTCACCCATCCAAAATCAGCACGATTGCCAAGACTGGATCAGTAAGAGCTTTTGTTGACGCAAGTGTGGGTGATTTGATTATTGCCATCGTTGGCATCAAAGTCAGTCACCACATCATTTTTATCGAAGGTCAAGGTGATCACGCAGGTGCCTTTCTTGATCGACGTGTCCCAATTGTTATTGGTCACCATGACGCCGTTTTGCATTTGTGTGGAGCTGCCAAGATAAATATTCCGATTATAGGAGCCATCCATAAACCACTGGAGTTTTTTCTCACCGTTTTCCCCGGATACAAATGTGCGGTCAGGTTGGCCATAAGAATCGACAGCCTGAGCCAGCGTTTTTCCTCGCCACATTTGTCGGGCAATTATTTCATCGATCCCGCCGGTGGTGCCGCATCCTGAGATAAGAATGCCGATAATAGCTACCACCCACAGCCGATATTTATCAGGCTTTCGCATGCAGTTTTTTCCATGTTTTTTATCAGTGTTTGTGCCCAGACGCAGGATTGAGGAATCGGAGTTAAGGCGCTGTCATTAAGAACTCGCCCTGTCGATTTTCCCACGCGCTTGGGTACTCTTGGTGAGATTTTATTTCTGGTATTCTGTCAGTTCAATAGTACATATGGACTAGGTAATCCCGGATTAAAGGTTAATTAAACGCTACACCCAACCGCCCACTTATATTGCGTGAGCGGTCAGGGGCCGTCGCCTGGCCTGGAAAGCGGTTGCAGACGTCAAGTCAAAGTCTTCAGATTACTTACTGCTTGACCAACTCGACCCGGCGGTTTTGTGCCTTGCCATTTTCGGTTTCGTTGTCGGCCACCGGATCGGCGCTGCCAAAACCCGCAGCAGCCAATCTGGCTGGATCAATACCCTGGGTAATAAGGGCTGCGACGACGGCGTTGGCTCGACCTTCTGAAAGTGTCTTATTGTGTGTAGGGTTGCCGGTACCGTCGGTATAACCATTTACCGCCAACTTCAGTGATGTGTCTTGTTTAAGCAGCTGGACAATCTGCTCAATCTGCGGTTGCGCATCTTGAAGGATTTCGGTGTGATCAGTGGCAAAGTTGATATGTACTATCACTTTCCCGGCCTCGTCGATCCGGGTCTTGAGGTCACTGGCGCGCAATAAGCTGGCGGTAATTTCCAATGGCTTGGTCTCGGCAATGAGCAGGCCTCCACCGAACTGGTAACTGCACAAATGGATCCATATGTCGCGATCTGCTCGGTGTACGACGAATACCTGGGCGGGATCGTTCCAGATATTTCCCAGACCGCTGTTGTACTTGACCGCAAAATCGTGCGGCCACTCTTTGATCTCCTGGCCTGCTGCTTCCGGGATCTTGCCGTCGAACACCTTTTTGCCGCCCAGCTGTAAGACCATCGCTTCGATGTTGCGTTCTAACTCTATGTCCGAGAATGTCTTGTCTTGCGCTGTACTGATATGCGCCGACCAGACCTTTCCCTCTACCGGTTCGAGTCGATCACCTGTCCAAAACGGTACTTGGTCAAAATCGGCGATATCAGGTGTGGCTCCCGGCAAATATCCGGTGGGTAGCTTGATATAAGGGAAGGCGCCCAGCGGCACGCTTGATACATTAAGGCTGGACGATCGAAAGCCCTGTTGTCTTTCGGTTGTTGAACGCTTCGTTCGCTGCTCTTCGGCACTACAGGCATTGGCTGCAGACACTGTTGCATGATTGCTGTTCTGCGCAGCAGAGTCCTGCTTCTTACACGCAACTATGCCCAGTGCCATAGCGAAAACCAACGTCGCTGCTACAGCTTCTTTCATATTGATAGTCCTTACAGCACGAGAAAGGATATAGCGACAAGCAGTAACTTGATTATCCCGATTCCCTTCGTGTTTACTGTCTTGGTTGTTGCAGAGTGCATCAATTCAAATTCACGGTTGTCACGTCACCTTAGGGTTTCCGCCTTCAGTCGCCTATAGCACACTTGTACTATGGCGCTCATTGGCGCTTATCCTTAAGCTGAACGGGCTCGAAAAAACCGTAAGATCCTGGGTCCAAATAATGCGCAGTGACTCTTTCCAGTCTGCGGAGGGGAAGTGTTTGCTCGTGTTCATTCTTTTGACTCCAGTGTGCCGGTGGATTGAGCGGTGTTGGGTCAACCTCACCGTACGCTCGATCGAAATGAGCGCTCCTGAACATAACTCAAGGTAAGCTTATGTCCTTAAAGCATGGAAAAATACTTAGGTTCGGATTCGCGGTGGTCGTATTGAGTTTCGTTCTGGGGGGATGCGCCAATACTTCAGACTTAATGAGTTCCTTAAACCCGGGTGCGCAAAAATTTGATGCCGTGTATTTGAAAAAAACCATCATTCCCGGCAAGACTACCAAAAGTCAGGTAACGCAATTGTTCGGCGCTCCTGCCGAGGAGGAGCTTGACGCGACCAGTAGAAGTAATGGGTCAAACTGGACGTATGATAAAAATCAGGAAGGCCTGGAAAAGTACATGACCCTGGCCCATAAATATGTCTCGACCGAGACAAGCCTGCAAATGTATGACGCCTCAGCACAGGTCTCCAAGGCTCAGGGTGTCGCCAGCGATATCAGCAGTGTGACGGGCACCAAGAAAGTTCAAAGCCAAACCCAAGGGACAAGGTTGATTATCTACTTCGTGGATGATGTGGTGGACTACTACAGGCTTTACTAAATATTCCACTTTTTTCTGGAATGGTAACCAAGGATTAATACGTAACATGGATAGAATCAGCGTGACGTGTCGTCAGAGAGCAACCTCCTGCAGGGGCGCGTCTCGCTTCATTTTATTAACGGCTGTGATACTCGCCTGCGTACCGACTTGGGCCGCTGTTGCCAACAGTGAATCTTCTGCGGGCTGCCTCAACGAATCAGACTATAAGACCGGAACGATCGTGGAGGCACTCCATCGCTCCAGCGCCGCGCCGGATCTGCTCGGCCGCAGCAGGACCGAAACGCTCGGACCTCAGGCATTTGCGGGCGCTATGGCAGTGGCGTTTCTACATACCTCTTACAACGGCGATCAGCCGATCTACACAACCACAACCTTTTCCAATATCGTTGATGGCAAACTGGTGCGCTACGGCGACAGCCATGGCTCGGGAGCTTCCCAGGTGACAACGACCTACGATCCGCCTCCTGCCACTGCGATTGACTTACAGCCAGGCCAGACCGTCACGACGCAATACCGAGGCAAGGTGCATTCGAGCAGCGCAGAGATCGAATTCAGCGCCTCGGAAAAGCTTACCTACCATGGACGTGAGAAAATCAGCACAGCGCTTGGTACGTTTGATAGTTGTGCGTTTACCACTGAAACCAGTACGGATGTCCAACAATCTGATCATCGAAAAAACGTGATCGCAAATAAGGCCTGGTTTCCCATAGACGGCCCATATCGCGGCCGCCCGGTGAAATCGATTTCTTTTTCTACTGATGGAAAACCTTCTGTTGTATACGAAGCGGTGAAAATCAGGGTGACGGGCAACTGAGTCTTTTGAACACACATTGTTGTGAGTATTCGAACCTATGCACAAGACTACGCTGGGCCTCACTTTTGCGCTTTTCTCAACACACCTGTATGCGAGTGGTTTTGCACTCAATGAGCAAAGCACCAGCAGCATGGGAACAGCATTTGCCGGACGTGCGTCTGCTGCCGACGACGCCAGCACTGTTTATGGAAACCCTGCTGGCATGGCGCGTCTGCAAGGGCAACAGATTACAGGTGGCGTCACGTTCATCGACGTGTCCACTGACATTCGCGACGCAAGTGGGCGCTCAAACGGCACGAACAAAGGGGACATGGTGCCGTTCCAGGCCATTCCCTTCGGTTTCTATACCTACACAATGGATGAACACTGGGCGTTCGGGGTGGGGATTTATGCGCCGTTCGGTCTGGCAACGGACTACGAGTCCGGCTTTCAAGGGCGCGCGTTCGCCAGTAAAAGCGATGTCAAGGTCATCACCCTGCAGCCGGCCATCAGTTACGCCTTCAATGATCGGGTGTCAATCGGCTTCGGACCGACCCTTAACCGGCTGAAGGGCGATCTGGAATCCGACCTGACACTCAGTCCTGCCATCCCTGACACCAACGTGAAAGTGGAGGGGGATGATGTAGCCCTTGGCTTCAATATCGGCCTTTTAGCCAACTTGACCGACGCCGCGCGTGCCGGTGTGACTTACCACTCTGCGGTCCGGTATCACCTCGATTGCCACACCCGTGTGGCCACAGGTGCCGGAACCCCACCACAAGTGCTGACCAGCAATCGCTACGATTGTGCGATGCAACTGGATACTCCGGAGTCTGTGGACCTTTCAGTCACACAGGACCTGGGTGATGCCTGGAAGCTCTACGCGGGCGCAACCTGGACTCGATGGAGCCGTATGAAAGATTTGAGTTTCAGCACGCAAAGCATCAGTCCGGCGGCGGGCGGTGTGCTTGCCTCTTCGCTGTCGAATGCTGTTGCGGGCGGGCTGGACTGGCACGATACCTGGGCGCAGGCACTGGGTACCTCTTACCAATTGAACGCCCGGTGGCTTTTGCGCGCAGGCATCCGTTTTGATCAATCCCCGACCAGCAATACGAATCGCTCACCTCGTACGCCCACGGGGGACAGAACTATATACAGTCTGGGCGCGGCTTACGACCTGACCAGGAATCTGACAATCGATATCGCCTACTCCTGGCTCCGGGAAGAGCGTGTGAACGTAAACCGTGCCAATGCCTTGGCCAGTTACAGTGCCGAATATCAAAACAGCGCAAGTTTTTTTGGCGTGGGCGCAACATACAGGTTTTAAAAGCGGCAACAGCGTGAGTGCATAGCCGCGGCTGGTAGAAGATGCAGATCACTGCGCTGTATCTCTAATCTACGGGCAATGTGACGCTCCCGTGGTCGGCATCAGGTTGTTGTCGTTCATCGGCCGTGATTTTGAAGCTGCGCAGCAGAGAGCGAAGTTCTGCGGGTCGAACCGGTTTTGAAAGCACCGGAATATCCGGGTCATTCAAGGCTTGTCTTACGTGCTGAAGTTCGTGACCGGTGATCACGATGGCGGGAATCCGGCGGCCCTGCAGCTGGTTCAGGTAGGCAATGCAGTCGGCGCCTGACGCGCTCCGGTCCAGGTCAAAATCGGTGACTACGAGATCACAGTCAAACAGCCCTTCAGGAATGCTGCCTGATGTCTGGACCTCGCAGCCCCAATTGCGCAGCAGCATGGCAGTGGCCTGCAGCACGCTGTGATTGTCCTCGATCAGCATAACCCGCAGACCGCCAAGCAGCCGCGTGTTCCAGTCGATCTCCGGTGATGGGGCAGGGAGGTTGGCTGCGACGATAGGCAGCCCTGCAACGGTAACGACCGTTCCGTGGTCCGGGGTCGAGCTGATATTAACCCGCAGGTTCATGAGTCTGGCAATCCGGCTGACAATACTCAAGCCCAGCCCGACACCTTCAATGTCTCGATCACGTGTCTCCCTGACCCGATAAAACTCGTTGCACAGATGTGGCAGGTGCTCAGCAGAAATACCGCGCCCCTGGTCGTACACACCAATACAGAGTTTGTTCCCGCGCCGACGGCAGCCAAGGAGAATCGATTTGCCTGGCGCATATTTGAAGGTGTTGGAAATCAGATTCTGCAGCAACGTACTCAGCAACGCGGGGTCGGTGCGCACGTGATAATTGCCACTGTGTACACGAATCTGCACACCTGCCCAACTGGCGGCTTCGCTGTTCTGGCTCGCTAAACCCTTGAGCAGCAAATCCACATCGACCGTTTCAGGACGAGGTGTGACTTCACCTCGATTGAGTGTGTAAATGTCCAGCAGCGAGCGGAACAGCTGTTCGACCGCCCCCAGCGCACGATCAATGTTATTGACCAGTCGCCGTTCATTGTCACCCAGACTGGCGTCACGCAGGCAGGCGGTAAACAGGCTGATGGAATGAATCGGTTGTCGCAAATCATGACTGGCCTGGGCCAGAAACCGTGACTTGGCCTGATTGGCGGCTTCGGTTTCTTCAAGTGCCAGGTGCAGTCGGCCGAGCAGAAAGTAAACGAACAGCGGCAGCACCAGCATGGTCAGAATCATCATGACCGCGACAGAATGATGCTCACGCAGAAAGGGTGTCAGGGCGATGATGATCAGTAATGAAATCATCGAAAACCCGGTCGCCAGCAGCAGGTAATTGCGCCCGTAGCGCATGCCGTACCCCACGGTCATGCTGAGCATCACTGAATATACGGGAAGCAACGCTTCCCCTCCGACGGTGAGGGTGACGATCCCCGCCAGATTATCAGTGATCAGGGCGAACAGGCGGCGTCTGCCGGAGGCACCTGGACGCTGAGCGATACGCACTATCAGACCAATTGTCACGACGCCAAACCCCAGGCAGTAACCTAGAATGACGACCATTCGCTCTTCGGAAACTTCGCCCAGTTCGTAGGTAATGAGCGTGTACAAGGTCGAAGTGGCAATGACTGCCATGCGCAAAAGTGCCTGAGTCATTTCCAGATCGATGCGTTTAGGCAATATCGACATAGTGGCTACTTGATGGACAGGCTGGAAAATTGTGCTGCCGCGGCTGACCGGGTCGGCACGCCCAATATCTTCAACAGACAGGAAACATGGATGCGCACGGTAAAGGGCGAAATACCCAGCTCTTTGGCAATTTCCTTGTTGGTCTTACCAGATGCGACCAGCACCAATACTTCTTTTTGTCGCCCCGTCAAATGGGTGAGCGCGGGCATTTCCACATCACTGAGAATCGAGCCCTCCGGTTTGTACTTGACCACAGTCTCGCCATTGCGAATGGCGATAAACGCTTCGGCAATGTCTTGCGGATCAATATTTTTGCCGATAAAGCCATCCGCGCCCATCGACATGACCTCTGAAATCGTTTCGAGATTATCGATCATGGACACGACAATGATCGTAGTGCGTTTGAATTCGTTGCGAAGTTCAGCAATGCTACGCAAGCAAGTAAGACCGGGAAATCGCAAGTCCAGCAAGAGCGTATCGATCTCGTCTCCAGAGCGCGCAAGTTCAAGCACTTCATCAAGACTGCCGGCCTGTTCGATCACTGCGTCGGGCACCAGGCGTTCGACGGTTCGCAACAAGCCTTCACGAAATAACGGGTGGTCGTCGGCCACGATAATTCTGCAGGACATGCACTGTGCTTCCACTACTATAAATAGCGCATATCATAACCGATCGCGTATAGCTCGATCAAAAATGATAAAGGTCATATAAAAAATATGTTCATCCCATTGTAGTGATAGTTGTTTTTTGCACAATTATAGTGCGACAGTGTTGACTGTTATAAAACTTCGAAGAACACGTTTGCAAGCGAAACTACACATTCGCTCCATGCCGCGATCATTGGCGCAGATTATGCATTACCGGCAGTATTTCGCCCACACCAGGCCATCTCTCCGATTTAATAGGCTCCGTGCAAATGTATCTGCGGGCTTCGCGCGTGATGCTGCGTTGAAAACAGGCTCGGAACGCTCATTTACAACGTAAAGTCGTGCGCAACCCCGGCCGTTCGTAGCTTACCAATACCAAGGAATCGTACGAATCCCCCCAACACTTAAAGGCCGGTTTTCGCTACACTGCATGCCAACATAAGCGACATTCAGGTGCACTGCATTTTGAATACACCTTTGCGCCCTGATCGACGTCGTTCTATCAACCAATACCGTCGGCAAAATACAATGCTCAAAGTGCTGACTTCGAGAATTATTCCGTTTACTTTCGTGTTGTGCGTCTCGCCTTGTTATGCGGACCGGGTCATCGTCGATACGGGTCACACACCGGCTCATCCAGGCGCAACGGGGGCAAGCGGCAGGGTCGAGCATCTTTACAACCTGGATCTGAGTGCGGCAGTTGCGCGCGATCTTCAGGCCGACGGTGATCGCGTCACGCGTACGGGTGCAGACAGTCGCGAAATCACACTAGCTGACAGACCCGATGCAGAGCCGGGCGCAAACCTGTTCATTTCAATTCATCATGACTCCATGCAGCAGGAGTGGATCAACGCAGGCCGCCGTCGAGAGTTCAAGGGGTACTCGATTTTTGTGTCCATGCGAAACCCGCAATATCAACAAAGCCTTGCCTGCGCAAAGGCAATTGGTGAGAAACTGCTGGCGGCTGGCGAAACACCCTCTCTTTATCACGCGACACCCATCAAAGGCGAAAACCGGCCGCTTATCGATCAAAGGCTTGGTATTCACCGTTTCGATGATCTGATCGTGCTCAAAACGGCCCCGATGGCGGCTTTGCTCGTTGAAGCGGGTGTTATTGCCAATCCCGACGAGGAACCACGCCTGCAGAACCCCGCAACGATTGCGAAGATCGCAGATGCAATTTCGCAAGGGGTCATTGCTTGCCAGCCGTGACCGGAGGGAATATCGCTACTCAGCCAAGAATTTCAACCAAGAGAAGTGAGTGGAAGATGAAGAAGATCGCAATTGTCCTGATGGCTGTCGTATTTCCCCTGGGCGCACACGCTGCGGGGTGTGCCAAGCCGCGTAACGCGTTCGATCAGGTTTACTGTGCTGGCAACCTGTTCTCACAGGCTGACCGCGATCTGAATCAGGAATACACGGGCCTGCGTAAGCATCTCAATCCAACGCAGCAGAGCTCGCTGAAAACTGGCCAACTCGCCTGGATAAAGCAGCGCGATAATCAATGCAGCGAAGAGAAGCCGAGCGGCTACTTCGTCAATCTGGACTGTGCGGTCGACATGACCCAGAAACGTATGGCATTCCTGCAGGAGCGCGAACGCGAGTGCACCAGTACCGGCTGCGTCGAGTCTAAGCTCGGCGAATAAGACTGCGCGAGGGACGTCGTGACGCACGGGGATCTTTTCCCCGCCGTTGCGACGCAAGATTTCTATTGTAGCGTCGAACAAATCGCTCGATACCTCCGCTCAGAAGCTGGTTAATACGCCGCATGACGGGATGTTGGCGCTGCGCGGCCTACTCACCATCTTTGCCAACAAACCTCGATTTCCTACTCTCCCGATAACAGCCGAGTGAATATCGGAGCTCGCTCGTCATACCGCCAGGCAGTGCTCGACGACCCAACTGGCTGGCTTGATCGTTCCCTGTGGCCCGAACACCAGCGGTCGCTGTGCCGATGGTCCCGTCGAAGGTGTAGCACCGGTGCGATGCACGGTATCCCATACACCCCAGGTCAATACAGCTGACACTGTTCCCGTGCCGAGCACCAGTTCCAGGTATCGCTTGTACGTGTCGGCCACGATGGCGTCGCGTTGGTTCACGTCGCCCGTCAACTGACTGTCGTCCACATCGAGTTCAGTGATGTAGATGCCAAGGCCCAGGTCATGCACCTGTCGCAGAAACGCGGCAAGCCCGGGACCGAAGTTGTGCGGGTCCGCAGCGCGCAAATGGGACTGGATGCCCAGCGCATGCACCGGCACGCCGCGCTGCTTCATGGTACGGAGGAGGGCAAGCACGGCGGCGCGCTTGCGCGTGCCAGCAGGTGAGTCGCTTTCCAGTCCGTAATCGTTATAGCAGAGTGCGGCGTCCGGATCGGCACGGTGCGCGGCCTCATAGGCCAGGTCGATGTATCCGGGACCGAGCATCCGGTACCAGAAGGCATCGCGCAGTCCACCTGCCTGCGCGTCGTCGACTTGAATGGCCTCATTGACGACATCCCAGGAGAAGATCTTGCCGCGGTAACGGCCAACCACCGCCGCAATATGTTGCGTCAAGACCTCCTTCGCATTGGCGGGTGTCGCTATGCGGGTAACCCAGTCGGGCAGGGCGCGGTGCCAGCACAGCGTATGGCCGCGCATGCGCTGACGGTTCTCCTGCGCAAACGCGACGATACGATCAACCGGCGCGAAGGCGTAGCGATCCGGGGCGGGATGGACCTGAGCCCATTTCAATGCGTTTTCCGGCACCACGATGGACGCTTGCCGAGCCACGACATCCCGATACGAGGGGTTGGTATCGAGCTGGGCAGCATCCAGCGCGAAGCCGAACGCGAGCCCATGTTCTGCGGCGACCGAGCGCAAAGGCCGGAAGGTGTCGTCGGCGAGCACAGGACGAACACCTAAAAACGGCGCGAAGGCCATGGCCTGCAACGCCGTGGTGAGGAAGCGTCGGCGATTGAATGGCTTCATGCGTGAGCCCCCCTGGGCGTTGTGCTGACAGGCACACTAATCTTCACTAAAACCGGCACCAAGGTCGAGAGGACAAGGGATTACCCAGGATTGGGAAGCGCCGAGCCGGATCCGTTTCACAACGACGAGCAGGAATGATCAGCATGCGGGGGTGTCTGGAATCCGCCGCAGCAGGATGGATGGCAAGTGTTCAATTTCACATATCTCCGGCCGTTCCCTAACCCCTTGAAATTTCGAAACTAAAAATTTAGCTTTCACTAACCTCCGGCAATTTGAACCAAAAAAACGGTAATAAGTGAAATGCACGCTATATAAATCAATAGGTTACATATCTCCGGTAATTTGGACAAGCGGTCTACGCCACTGGCCACCTACGTCTATTCTTCCTCCAGTTGTTATCCGACCATACCGGTCGCTAGCTTGGAGCCGAGCAATGACCTATGTAGGGGCTTTCGCCAATTCGGACATCCACCCAGATCTGCTTATCGTCACCAGCATCCATAAGCCGCCGCGCGAGTCAGTTCGCCTCTGCAGGCTTTCGGATGGTCTGCGGCTTACGCTGCCCCCTTCGCGCGTGCGTGTCATTCCTGACGGCACCGGTGCGTTTGAAGAGCACATGGCTGTTGAAATCAAAAAAGCTCGGAAGCTCTTCAGCTCTCTAGTTGCTCCAGAAGAGCCTCAGAGTGGGGGGCATTCTATGTATGAGTACCTCGAGATCGCGTCCTTGGCTGACGCCAGCTATCGGCTTCCTGCCGTAACTACGTACATCATTCAGCATGAATATAAGATGTTTGCCCATCCTAACTATTCCGTCGCCAATTGCTGGAGACATATCTGCCTACAGTGCGACCTATTGGGCCTTCCGCGCCCAACGCTCGGTTTTGTACGATCACGATTGGCGGTCTACAGCGGCCATCTCTTTCGCGCTGAACTGGGGCAGCTGAAAGGCGATAAATACAGCACTTTAGTCAAGCTACCGCAGCGGTGACCGATGGAATTCAAAGTCGGCGAGCCCGTGTTCAGCAAAGATCGCAGTGGCCTTTTCACGGTTACTGAATACGACGTTGCATCGGACAGCTATATCGTCCAAGCCTCTGACAGGCTGACACCCCCTTTCCTCGCTCCACGGGGTAGCCTGGAGAAAATCAATTCAGAAGCTACAGATCGTATGCGAGTCGAGACGCTCGCTGATGCCGAGCAGCGCGCGAAAGCGGACAGCGAACCCAAACCAGCGTCCCGCTACACACCAGAGCAGATCTTAGCGGCTAAAGGGAGAGAGCGAGTCATCAAGCCCTTGCACGAAGCTGCAGAGGTGACGAAAGAAGATAAGCAACACGCAATGACGAAGCTAGGCATCAAGTCGACAATTCTCAATGAACTATTAGCGAAATACCGTCAGTGGCCCAGTTGGGAATCTCTTATTTCTGGCAAAGCAGGGCGACGCAAAGGCGATACCCGTTTTGATAAGGATATCGAAGACATCATAGCTACTGCTATCGTCGAGGATCATACTGGCCCAGGTGGGACAGTAAAGGCAGTCATAAATGGAGTCCGTGCTCGGTGTTTGCAACGTAATCAGAAAGCTCCGGCAGATGCGACCATCCGGAGACGGTACGCCCAGATTTCAGCTCGCCAGGCTCTCGCTAGTAACAAAGGAGTGAAAGCTGCGCGTGATAAGTTTGATACATTCGATAATGGAGTCTTGACCACTCACGCTCTGCAGATTGTCCATGCAGATAACAGCCCGCTAGACTGTCACGCCGTGGATCCTGAAACTGGAGAATGGCTCGGTAGACCCAACCTGACCATAATTGTGGATGATCATACTCGGTCGTTCCTAGGGTTTTCGCTTTCGTATCGATACCCATCTAGAAACACTCTTGCTGAAGCTATGTTGATGGCCGTAACGTCTAAGATCGACCTCCTTGTAGAATTTGGACTTTCGGGAGCGTATTTCTGGATACAGTACGGCGCCGGAGAGCTCTATCGTGTCGATGGCGGCGGGGATTTAAATGCAAAAACTGTGTTAGCAGCGCTAGCTAAACACGGTATAGAGCCTGACAATCGAATGCGCCCCCAAAGTGGAGGAGAGGTCGAGCGGGGATTCGGTAAGATAAATCCTTTATTTATGCAAAGACTAAAAGGTGCGATAGCCTCCAATCGAAAGATTGCACGTGGCGAAGATCCCCAGTCTACGGCGACGTATAGCGTTACTGACTTATTTATACTGATCATAACTCAGATCTGTATTTGGCATGAGACTCCCGGAGATGATGGTTTTACTCCAAACGAACTGTGGATCAAAAGTTTTGGAATCCAGGATGGGGTGATAAAAGCTCCAAGGACTGTGAAGGATCCTCTTCAGTTTAGAATAGATGCCATGCATGAGTGCTATGTAAGAGTTCGGCGTGAAGGGATATTAACTTTAGGCCTGCTTTATAAGGTTGGGCCATATAGGAATAAAGTTGGCGCGCGTGTTCGGGTCAAGCTTGATCATAACAACCTAAGGCGTGCCTGGGTTGAGTTTGAAGATAAATGGCATGTAATAGAACTGAAGAATAACGAGGCTATCGACAAGAGTCATCCACTCTATGTTCCAAAAACGATGTGGGAGTGGAATATCAAGCGAAAGTCTGGCCTGCCCCGAGGCGAAGTAACCGATCTTGGACTGCGCATGATTAATGATCAACGAGATCTGATGAAAAGCCTGGTTACTGATAGCGAGCAGAGAAGGCTCGAAGAATCAGCTGCTCTGCAGGAGCGTGTGGCGTCTACGTTGCTCCCTACAGGCCTCGACAACGCTACAAACGGGGTCGGCGACAAAAAACCTGAGGATAGCGCTCAACGGCAGCGCGGACCTGCCCCTCCGATGATGGGAGATGATGACCTATGAATCACCTCAATGAAAGGACTCAGCAACTGTTGGAATTGCCTCGCGAGGAGAGGGCGCTGGCCTGCATGCGCGAGATTTTCCTGCTGCACCCTACAGCGATGGCGGCTGAACAGAGTGTCCAACGGTTGTTGTCTTTGCCTCGTACCACCTCTAATCCCGGCATGTCCTTGGTCGCGCTGCCCGGTCTCGGAAAATCTTCATTGGGGCAACGGTGGCAAACGCAAAGCTCCATGCCGGAATCTAAGTGGGCGGGAAAAGTAATCTACATCGATCTCGTCAAGAACATTGCAAACCTCAACATCATGAAGCTCTTCCTAGCCGAGATTGGTACTAGGTTCTACAAAAGGCCCCTTAACCAATCTTACCGGGACGTAGTGACGGCGCAGAGGCTGATCAGGGAAAAAAACGTGCGCGGTGTGTTCATCGATGAGATCCCGCTGGTAGAACAGACGTTGTCGGAGAAGCGGATGAACCGAGAGTACGGAGCGATCAAAGGCTTTGCTGGCGCCGACTGGCAGCTGAATGTGATCCTGAGCGGGACGCCAAAAGGGCTGAATAAGGTCTACGGGGAGGACGACACGCTGAAGTCCCGATTCAACCTCAGGGTAGCCGCGCTCGCCCCATGGGACAATGATTATGAGGGCGAGTCTTTCATTCGAGGCTATCTGTACTACATGCCCCTGATGCAGCCATCAGTCGTGAATGACACGCTCTTGGACAATCTGAAAGCATACGCCAAGACAACGGCTTTGGTCGATGGAGCGTACATCACATACTGCTCCCGCCGCGCTCTTAAAGATATCTTGGCGGAGGCTTGCCGTATGGCGGTGGAGAGCGGACAGGAATACATCAATGCCGACAGCATTCTTCATGCCTGGAACAGCATGCAGGGCAAGACCGATGCTCTGAAAAAACTGAAAGTCCGGGAAGTCCCGGCGCAGGCGATTATCCCCAAACTCTGATATGCACTCAAATCGGCGCGGTCATGCAGATGCCCTGAGCGGATTCAGAGGCACTTCTGCCCGCGACCGACCTTACTAGTCCAGCAGGTGTGGTGGGCTCATACAGAGTCCACAAGAGCCCGAACAGGCTTCAGGAGGATTAAATTTTTGGTCAGGCACGACACCCTTGAATTTTGGTCTGATGACTCTGGCAATCAAGAAGCGCTGAACGACTGCCTTGAGCTCTTGACCTGCCAGCGTGAGCCGGCGTTACTTGGTCGACGTGAAGTGCTGATGATCCTTGCAGAGCCTGGTTGCGGAGCCACGGCCTTTGCTAGGCAGCTCAATTTCCGACTGGGGGAACGGGGACAACGTGTTCTACTGATGAACAAGGTCTCTGTCCTTGATCCTGGCCGCTTCAAATCCAATCTGGACGTCTCGCTTCAGATTCATGAAATTAGCAAAAAGGCTGGGTCTACCTCGGCCAGCCTGCATCGCTTGCAGCGAGCTGTATTGAAAGCCCGGCATTACGACACCTTCATTGTTCACGACCTTGAGAATTACGGGAGCGATGAGGTTGATGAGTTAATCAATGCGGCGGCTATTGTCGAGCTTATTCGAGGTAGCCCCGAGGCCAGATTCGTGCTCATGGGTGTCCCCTCTAAGGCTGGATGGATGAAGGTTGCGTTGAGAGATGCCAATATCGAAAGCAGAACGTTGCACCTGCTGCCGATGCCCGCTGACGCGCGGTTCGGTCACTTCATCACAAGTCTGGCTTTATGTCTCCAGCAGCCGTACTCGGTAGAACGTATAGATGAGATAGATGTTACTGCTGTGCATGCAATGTCGAAAGGGAAGGTAGGACTAGCGGTAACGACATTGATGCAGCAGATCGTCGATCGCTCTACAGAAACGTCAACCGACCACCTCGAACACCGCAAACCCCACGAAGCGCACCAGCACTACGACGTAGCCGAGGTTACGTCTGAAATCTCCACCATGTGGGTCGAGGCTTATCAGGAAGATGAATCGGTGTCCTGCGATCATGGCGAAGCGGTAGGTCATACAGGAAGCGGTAAGCAGACACCTGTCATCGCAGCGGAGCCATCCATGACGGATCTGCGGCATTCCTTTCCAGCCATCGACAACGAGTCATTCTCCTCCTGGGTGGCGAGACTCAGCATGGTGGTGACGCACAGCTCTGAGTACATGCTGGTTGAGGAGCTCATTGAACTCTGCAGTAAGGGCGGAGCCGACCCTGACATGCAATTCGGCAATCTTGAGCTGCTTCGATCGCTGAGCGTGGCAGATCGACTCTACATATCCGAGCACTTTAGAATGGCCGTCGCTGAGATGATCCCCTACCAGCAGGCTCTCAATTACTGTCCAGCATGCTTCACATGCGATCTCGCAGCGGGTGTGAGCCCGGCCTGGCGACTTGAATGGCGACAGGCGCGACGGTGTGTGTGTTTGCGGCACGCTGCGCCCGTGATGCTTGAGAGATTCGGTACGTCAGGCTTCACGCTCTTGGACAAGGCCTGGCGAGCTTACGCGGAGTACATCGACAGCCCAGCCTCCAGGCTCACGACCAAATTTCCCCTTCAGCACTCATCATCCAATCAGGCAGAGAAAGACAGCGATCGTCTTGTTGCATTGACGGCCAAAGTCCAATCCTGGTTCGAGGGGTTATTGGCTACGACTTCGCCTTCCGCAGATGCCGCAGAGTTCTTGTTGGCATGCTGGCTTCAAGACTCAAGCGAGACTGGCGCTCAAGGTTTTGCCCGATCGTACTTTTTTTCCCGTACATCAAAGCCAATATCCGCGACAAAGCGCCAGGAAGGTAAACTGTCATCTCAACTTAAGCCAGATTCATCGCGGCCTCGTGATGTCGCGGTTGCCTACTGGATGCTGGGAATAGCATTCAATGTGATTGACTCAGCCGATGCGCTCTTCATAAGAGGCACTACTCAACCGTACTCCATTCCGTTCCCGGTTTCTCGCGAAGAGGTTGGTTTATTAGGTTTGCTAGCACTCAATAAGAGGCAGAAAAAGAGTTACTTGGCCTTGGCAAAAACTAAGCTTAGCGAAGAAGAGTTTGAGAGCATCGCTTGGGCCTTTACAATTAAACGTCGGCGCAAGCGTAGGTATTAACGCGCAGGCAATGGCGTGCTAACTCGACTTGGATATTATCCACTGTAAAGTTTTGAGAGATGGCGCCAGCCCATCCCGACTCCGATTCATTCTTGACCACCTCGATCGCGAAGCCAATTGCTCTACCTCTGAATTACTGAAGCGATCACGGCTCATCTGGCACTGAGTCGCTTGGGCATTTTGCTTGCTACCCGCCGCGAACCAGGCACAGAGAGAAGCCCGCTCTGACAGACCGACGAGAATGCTGTGACCGTGAACCTAGCAGCAGCTTTCCAGCACGCGTGCCCAGACAAAGGATGACGTCGTTTTAGGGTGATATTGATAGGGGCAGACGTCCCCATCCTGCGCCAGGTTCGGCTTGCTCATGTTTGACTTCGACTACAATCGACATGCCAAGCATGCGGCAAGATGCTGATGTCCTTGGGACTTCTCAGCCATCGCGGCGCGGCATGGTTCCCTCGTATCCGTGTATTGGCTTCTATCGGGCAAGACGAGCGGCAGGGGGATCAGGCTGATCCATCCGTCCCAGATGGCTTAATCTGTGCTATTTATCAATCTATTGATAAATGGCTGATGCAAGGGCAATAGCGCCACCTTTTGAGAAAGGGGTGGGGGATTATTTCTTTCTGAGTAACAGTCGAAACGGCGGTTAATCTGTCTTGAAGAAAACTCATGTTCCCGGAAATGAGGTCTATGCCTCGTGGTTTGCCAGTCCGACATAAGGTAATGCAGGCGGGCCTTTCGAAGCATAATTAATTGAAAAATCACAGGATTTCATCGTTATTTGTCGCCTTTCGATACAGGTTTTTCTCCAGGTCGAAGGCTATTATACTGGGTATGTCGTCTCTCGAATCCTCTCTCGAAGCCGGAGTCATCGATGGTCAGAACGCACACGCTTGTCGAGTACAGGCTCAAGGAGTTTGAGCTTGAGCAGGCCTTGCGCAACCTCAAAAAGCAGCAGGAAGGACTCGATTACAAGCTGGACGTAGAGTTTTACCATAAGCTTGAAGAGTTGACCGAGCGCCATGGATACAGCATGACACAGGTGTTTGATCTGCTGATGTCACGGTATGAGGGATCAGCTGAACGAGCTAGTGGCGGCGCCGTGGATCTGAACGCGAGAACCAATACTGCGCTTCTGGAAATGATGCAGCGCCTGGAGCCAAGACGTGATCTATCGCCAAAAGATGTAGACGGCATGCCAAACAAGTCTTCAACTGGGTGTTCCGCCAAATCAAAATCTAATTCTGAGGTGTATTCAAAGTCAGATCGGAATCCGGCTCAGGAGAGTGGATTTTATTCCCTTAACGGTCGCAGTGCGGAGCATGATCTGAATCTGGCGACTGATGTGGAAGATAATGACTCTAAGGTCGGAGAAAAGTCTCATGACTAGCGTGGAAGAATTTATCGAGCTTAGCAATAGAATAACGATGGAGTATGAGGCGATTGCGCCGCTTTTGCGTGATCCTGAAGTTATTAAGGTCGCACATTTTTTGGCTGAATTAGATAACTTGGCCGGGGAATATGATTTCAGCTCACTTGAAATAATGGCGCTAATAGATCCTGGCCGCGCGCTGCAACTTGGTGACTCCAGATTTAAACTCGCCAAGACGCAAAAGCGTGGCAAGCGTGCCGTGCGCCAGTGAGTCCTGCCTGCGAACCCCAAGCGTCGCAGCCTCAGTCTTGGCAAAGCTTCGGTAAGGCTGACTTCACCTGAGTCCTGACATCTCCTGCGGCCTCATGGCTCGAACTAAAAATGCGCTTGGATGGCGGATGCCGTCAAACCCTCCAATCATAAGCACCATCAACACCCTGAGGTCGTCAGTCAGGATCGCGCCAATATCTGCTTACTGTCATCTTGTTCACACTCAGATTTTGGGATGTCTGAGCCTGAGTCAGTCCCTGAGTTTTGCATTCCTGAATCGACGCCCTCAAGGCCCGGTCGATCACCCGGCCGGCGGGGCGGGCGAGCAGCTCGCCACCGCTCAATTCAGAGCGGGCAGCAGCCAAGATGCCTTCGGCCTCGAAGGCTTTCATCTGTGCGGCAAACTTTGCTATCAGATCATCGACTGTCAGGTCTTCTTTGAGCGCGGTGACCGCTCCGATGAGGGCAAGGATGCTGATGCCCAGCGCGTCCGACAAATCCTGCAGCTTGTCCAATGTAGGACTCGACTTGCCGTGCTCAAGCTGACTCAGATACTGACGATTGCTCCCTTCGGGAATTGACTCCTGGGTCAACCCTTTGTGAGCTCGCAGCGCGCGAAGAATCGCGGCTAAAGGTACCTTCATCGACACAGGCATTCCTCAAAACCGAGGATGTAGCCATGTTGTGCCGTAACACTCTACCGTATATAGTAGTCGTACAGTTACGGCGTGAGCGCGTGGCTCGACCTACCCCTGCGTGGGTACGGGGCAGGCGGGTGAGGGCAGCGGCTCAGGGCGACATCTCTCTACCAGATATCAATTTAGCCCTAAACCGTCGATTGTGATTTTTCTCCTCCATCCCTAAGCAAGCTGCAGATACCAGGCCAGCAGAGGTTACGTTCGGGTATTGGCAATCAGGCGAAGAGGCGGACTTGAGACTGGATGAACAGATCAGCGCGTGAAGTCAGTTAGCGGTGGTCTCCCGCAATCGATGTGCAGCAACAGAGCAGCGTCGCGTGCCGAGATGCCTGGATTTATGCGAGGAACCACAAGTGAACAACCCAGCATTCCCAGACCCTTCGGCATTCATAGTCAAAACCTTCGGATCGACGATTAGAGACCTGACCTTCAACAGGCTACCAACGGTGATTCAAAATGCGAAAGCGGCGATACCAGAGGATGACGTAGTGGGGTTTCTTTTATGCGCGCTGTATCGACCGCCGCGAATGACTGGGTTGATCTTCTGTAACCAGTTGAGCCTCTTACCTCCAGGCCTGCCAGCTCACACGCCGCCAGTTGTAAGGCGGTTTCACCGCAACGGATACCTGGTGGTAGAGGCGGACACGGGTGGATTGTTCGTGGTGGCCCACCATTACTTCGAAAACGGTGCTATCAGGCCTTTTTTCGAAGTGCATTGAACACAGGACATCAACACAGGACATCACGCCTGGACAGATCGAGTGAATTGCCATGCCTACAGCCTATGAGTCCTTGAACAGCTTGCAAACCGCCGCGGAGGTCAAGCCGATCTCGATTCCCGCGTGCGTCGAACGTGCTATAGCCGTGCAGTTTGAATTTTCGGCCACCGCTTACATGTGCTGCGCGAGTGTGGATCACGAAATCAACTGCCTGGTAGGTGTGGTTTACCAAGAACAACGCGGGCGTTTTCGAGATGGAGCGACCGTTCGGACGTCCTCGCTACGTCGAAGGTTCGAGAGCCACGGATACCACGTCTTCGAAACGAGCAATGGCAGCTCATACGTTGTTTGCGAGTGGGCACCGGACGGACTGAGCCCACGATTTTCTGGCGTACGCCACTAGGCATTTGGGCCACGAACCCCGCAAGCAAAGTCGTTAAAGGCCACATGAACTATCAAACGTATTCGGAAACAGCAAAGCCCATAACGGTGCCGGCGAGGTGGTCAAACAGGTGAGCAAATACTCACACCGTGCAACCTCTAAACCACCTTGAAACACAGCAAACTCATAAGTGACCAAGCGATGAAGCTACGAATTTATTCAGACCTGCATAACGAATTTCACCGCTTTGACCCGCCGGCCCTCGATCCCGACGTCGACCTGGTGATTCTCGCCGGGGACATCGATAAGAAAGCTCGCGGCGTAAAATGGGCCAATGAAACGTTCCGGTGCAAGGTCGCTTACATCAGCGGCAACCACGAGTACTACGATGGGCACATCGACCGGACTTTGCGCAAAATGCGAGATGCTGCAGGAAGCCATGTACACGTCCTGGAAAATCAGTCCCTCATCATCAACGGCACCCGCATCTTAGGCACCGCGGCATGGACGGACTTTTCCTCAACGGGCGATCAGGTCGCCGCGAGCAAAATGGCTTGGCAATGGATGAACGACTTCAACTACATCCGGGCTGATGCGGGGTACCGACGCCTTAGACCCGATGACCTCGTCACTCGCAACCATGTAGCCAAGGCGTGGCTGGCTGAGCAGCTTGCCCAGCCTTTTGAAGGCAAAACGATCGTCATAACCCATTACTCACCATCACCCGTTGTCGTCGGAACTAAACATGACGGGCATCTGAATGCTGCATACACCAACGACTGGCCAGGGCTTATCGAAAAGGCAGATCTGTGGGTATTCGGTCATACGCATCAGGCAGTAGATGTCGAGCTAGCTGGATGTCGGGTCGTCTCAAACCCTCGGGGATACCCGCGAGAGCAAACGGGGTTTGATCCCCTGTTTGAAATACAAATCTGATGAGCACCGATGTTTTGAAACGAATGATTGGATCGCCCAAAATCAGCTCACGCATTGCACGGACGGCGGCCGGCCAAGCGCCGTTACCAGCAGAAGTCGAGCGTGCTATGACCTATGACTGGGGTGTTCTTGTCGATGCCTATCTCATGGATGCCGGTCGGGTGGGGGATAGATACGCAGCCACTGTTTTCTGTGATCGCTCCGGCAGAGCCGGCGACGGCGTCACGGTCGCAACGCCCGCTGTAGAGCACGTATCCACGCAGGGTGGTTTTCAACTACTGCGTGCGGTAGCTGCGTCCGATCATTACGTGATCGTCTCCGAGCTCCCTAAAGAGAGAGGTAGCGATGGCGACCGCGATTGAATGGCCAGCGCTTATCTTGAAGGCGTCCACGGTCAAATTTGCCGAGCCCATCACTGGCTACCTATGGATGCCAGAGGCGAAATTTCCCTGTGTGATCGGAAGGGTCTACCTGGATCGCACGGGTCGCTTCAAAGATGGTCGCCTGATTCGCACGTCTGTGGTCATGTCGTTGTACGAAGAGGCTGGGTATGTGGTTGCAGTTACTATCGCCAAGAGTCGATATGTGCTGGTTCACGATCGGGGGCGAGCAGATGCTTACCCAAACGAGGAAACCGGGTTTCGTGCTGACTTCGTGGTTGAGGTTTGATCATGTTGCCAACGGCTGACGAGCAGTTTTCACGCTACGCCTCGTATCGGATAGAACTTGAGGCATTTATCTGCGTGAGAAACTTATGAGTGAGATTTTGACGGCTGTCACAGAGCTGCTTTATGGCCCCGGGGAAACGATCCGTGGCTTCGACGGCAATGAAGCGCAGGCTGAAGCAGAAGCTATTTTGAATTTCAATGGCAAAGCCTATTGCGTAGTCAAACAGTGGATCCTCGTCGAGATTGAAGTCGACGATAACTACCGACGCGAGCTTGCTAACGCGGGATTTTTCCCCTACGTGCTGTACGCATCCGACGTGAGAGTGCATAGCGCAGGGAAGCGTCAGGCAGGCGACTGGGTTCGAAGTACCTTTCAGCGTGCTTTCCGGCTCGGCTATCTGTTTGAGACCAAAAATACGACGTATCTGCTGGCGGGTAATGGTCAGCGGAAGAAGGCGAGCGCCAAGACGATATTGTCAATTATTGAGTGAGTGTTAAGCGTGGGTGGGATACAAGTAACGCCGAGCAAGGTGGACGATTCGGATACTGATTTAGTAGGAGACTTGCTGTGGTCTCCGGCTCATATAGCATTTGGCTCGGGCCTGGACGACGAACAGCTACTAAAGGCGGCGTCGGAGATGTTCGCAGGGCAGCAGGTCTGCATTGTCCGTCATTGGATGATTATTCAGGTCGGGCTCGATCTGGATGCCAAGCGGCTGCTCAAAAGTCGCGGACTAAAGCCAGTGGTTGTGTACGCAAATACTGTAGTCGGCGCGCCCACCGGGAACGAATTTGGTGTGTTGTCTGGGTATCAGCGGTGCTTTGAGGATTGCTTCTTTCAAAGCGACGAGATGTTCTTTGTTCTCGCGGGTCGAGGATCATTCAAAGAGGCAGACGAACAGGCCGTTAGGGCGTTGGCGCGGCGATGTCGCATTGATCCAGGAGAAAGCTTTGACCGACGATGATCTGTTGCCGTTGCTCCGTACGCGTTATCCAGCGCTGCTCGACGATCCTGCGTTGAGAGAGATTGCGTGCCTGCCGGGTTGGCTCGACTTGCTGGATGAGCTTTGCAAAGCGTTAGCATTGCATCTGCGGGAACACCCAGAGATCGAGCCACTAAAGGTGGTACGCATCAAAGAGAAATGGGGAGGGCTTCGGTTTCATTACAACGGCGGCGACGATCTTTGTCGACGAACTGTGGATGCTGCGCAGAATTCGTCACTAACTATTTGCGAAATCTGTGGCGCGGCAGGATTGCTTGGTGGACTCCGTTATTTGACCGTCCGCTGTTCTCTGCATGCCGAGTTGCCGCCGGATGAAGATCCGGAGGGGGAGAGCGGTGATACCTTCACCCAAGAGTGACCAGACTCGCGTTCGTTGCTACCCCCATCACTGTGCAAATTGGAGCAACTGAAGACGGTTAGGTTTTCGCAGCATGATGATGAGCAAGAAAGCTTGCTTCTGTTCGTTGGCGTCGAGGCACTTACCGTCTGCAGCAGAGCACCCTGGCTGACCAGACAAAGATCAAGACACGAGAACGTAAGCGTAAGGAAGAAGATGCAGTTGAGGACGATGAGCCATTTTGATTCCCATCGGAAAATGCCCTGGGTCATTTTTCAATCGGCAGGGTGGGTCAGTTTTCAATCAGCGCCAACAGCCTACCGCTATATGGTGGCGAATGTGTTGCTAGCGATCGCGTATGCTGGCAGAGTGTCTAACTAAATGAATAGAATCTGCTACTTGGGAGTTGCATTTAGGCACGGTCTGCTACAGATCGTGGCGCATACAAAAGCACTGCATATAACCTGCAGACACGCCTGATACCAAGGGCACTCGCTGAGGCTCAAACGCAGCCCGACGGCGTTGCCCTCGAATATCGTCGGCTCAATGACTTAGAACAAGTCCCAGCTTGGACTGATTTCAAATCTTGAACCGGCCTACCATCTGGTTGAGCTCAACGGCCAAGCGCGACAGCTCGTGGCTCGCAGAGTTGGTCTGATCGGCTCCGGCCGAAGATTGCAATGATAGATCTCGGATGTTAACCAGATTACGATCAACCTCCCTCGATACCTGAGCTTGTTCTTCTGCAGCGCTAGCGATGACAAGATTTCGATCCGATATCAAATTGACGCTCTGAGTAATCTCTTCAAGCGCATGACCAGCGCTCCTTGCTGCATCCAACGTTGCCTGTGCACGGACACTGCTGTTCTGCATTGACGCCACTGCCTGGCTGCTGCCTTGTTGGATACCATTCACCATCACTTCAATCTCTTGGGTAGATTGCTGGGTGCGATGGGCGAGGGCTCGAACTTCATCGGCGACAACGGCGAAGCCTCGGCCGGCTTCCCCCGCCCGTGCAGCCTCAATGGCGGCGTTCAGGGCCAATAGATTGGTTTGCTCCGCAATCGCCCGAATGACATCCAATACCTTGCCGATATCACGTGTTTGTTCCGCGAGGCGACGAATTTGTTCAGCCGTGTCCCCAACGTCTTCATTCATCTGCTCAATTGCAATGACGGTCTCTTGCACGCGTTGGCGACCTTGCATTGCTGAGGTGCTGGATTGTTGCGAAGCGGTTGATGTGCTTACGGCATTGTTAGCCACTTCCTCGACAGCGGCTGTCATCTCGTTAACGGCGGTAGCGGCTTGTTCGATTTCGTTATTTTGTTGTTGAAGAGACCGTGACCCCTCCTCAGTAACAGCGTTTAGCTCTTCCGCAGCGGAAGCCACCTGCGTCGCAGACCCAGAGATTTGTTGCAGCGTATCGCGGAGATTGAGTTGCATCTTATGCAGAGCCTTTTGCAAGCGCGATACTTCGTCACGGCCGCGTGGCTCAAGCGCCTGGGTAAGGTCACCACTCGCCACATTTTCTGCGGCTTGCACTGCCTCATCGAGAGGGCGAACAATGCTGCGTGTGAGGATCACCGCCAAGAGGACTGTCATGATTGCTGTAAGCGCCAGCACCGCGATGATGACATTACGTGCGGATATGTACTCGCCCGTGGAATCTGAAACCGCTGTATCCGAGTCCTTGCGATTGACGTCCAGAAGCCATTGAAGCAACGGAGCCATCTGATCTGAGTAACGTTTAAGGTCACCGTTGATCAAGCCAAGAAGCTCCGAGTCTCGATTCGCAAGGGATACCTCGCGTAGTTTGTCCTGAGCGCCTAAATAATTACCGAGAGCCTCTTTGAACTGCCGAAACTTTTCAGCTTCCTCTGCACTGCCGACAAGAGGGGCGTATTCCTCTACGCTCGCGCTGACTTTTTTAGATAGCACCTCAAGGCGAGCCTCTCCTTTGTCTATATCTGCCTTCGTGCGACCCACGGCTATGGTGTACGAGACAGTGCGCAAGCGCGTCGTGGTGTCTGCTAATTCACCAAGAATCCGGGTTGATGCGAGGCAATCTTCCGCGATGTCCATGGTTGCGTTATGAAGCCCCGCCATCTTCTGGAGGCTCATTAATCCGAGAAACAGCACAAGCAACGCCATGATGCCGAAGAAGGCCGATGCTCGTGGGGCTATACCAAGGTTGCGCAAATTCATGATCGCTGTTCTCGATGATCGATATCAAAATGCCATCGGCAGCATGCCGAGTATTGTGACGGTTTAGTGAATTATTAACTGGTTGAGACTTATCCGCAGCGGCGACTGATTAAAGGTGTAAAAATATCTTGACAGGCGCTTGTGGGGCATGGTTTGGAAAGATCCGGTTTGTGCTAACTTTTTCATGCTTTTATGATTAATTGACTGGAATTTACGGTCGTTACTTCAGCCTTGTGATCTCTTCGAACAGGCTTTCGATGAGTAAGGATAAAAACATGTCAGCGGCAGTATGAAACCGCATAAAAGTTTTCTTTTGAGTCGCCAGGATACAGAAGCTTAATAGGTCTTTACATTAGCTAAAGCTGTACAGCTATGACAAACGCCTTAACCTAAATTAATTCACTATGATGCCTGCCGCGAAATGAGCTGTAAACGTCCTCAGGCTCTAAATTAATGGCATTAAGCGCCAATATCTCAGTTACTGAATTGCAGGCTTTTTTAAAGAAAAATCTATCAAGTCCTCGGGTATGCTGCCGAGATAATATGTGAAAGCGTAGATTGCTGATTATAAAAATAAATTCTCAGTCTGCAGGATGCGCTCAAATAAACGTGGGGGGCAGTTATGAGCAGCATGTTAGAGAATGTAAGTGTTAAAATGAAATTGGCGCTAGGTTTTGGAGCGGTTTTGTTTTTTACAGCAGTATTAGCTCTTGTAGGTTGGATTGGTCTAGATAAGCTTGTGAGTCGAACGGAAAAAGTAGGCGAACTTGCAAGTTTTGCTAACATGCTCGCTGAGTTGCGCGTCTCTCGTCTGCAATATATGCTTCTTGATGGCGATGAGGTTGCAGCGCAAAACGTTCAAAAAAAACTCGATGATTTCTCGCAGAAGCAGAAATATCTTCTGACAACCTTTGTGAGTCCACTTAATTACAAAGCATTGAACCAGTTAACTGAAGTTGTTGGTAAGTATCGGTCATCTCTTAATCGAATGCGAGTTGCTTACGAAAGCAGCTCTAAAGCACGCGCTGCAATGCGTACTAAGGCCGAGCAGGCAGACAATCTGATCACAGAGCTTAATAATACCGTGTCGGCATTAGATCCTTCCACTTCTGAGCGATCAGATCGGCTCATGCTCGTTGCTGGCGCGCGTATGGATCTCCAGCTTGTCCGCTATGAAGTGCGCGGTTATACCGGTAACCCCAGCGACCAGACAGAACAAGCTGCTTTTAAACAATTGGAAATTACTATTAATGGTATCCAGAAACTAAAGGCAATATTTCAGATAACAAATGGAGGTGCCCTCTCTCAGCTTGAAGCCAGCATGCTCAGCTATAAGGATTCTGTGCAAGGCTTCAAGGAGGCGGCATCAGAGATTCTAACTGCACGCAAGGACTTGACCGCTCAGGGAGAAGCTATAATGAACATAGGAGTTGAACTTAATCGGATCCAACAAAATTTGACTACTCAAGATATTTCTCAGAGTCGCACATTGCAGATAGGGTGCACATTGATAGTCTTGCTGTTCGGAGTTATTGCAGCAATTATTATTACTCGACAAATAACGCAGCCATTGCGGGAAACGCTGGACGTTGTTAACCGTATTGCCAGTGGCGATCTGAGCCAAACGTCCATCATCACTCGTCGTGACGATCTTGGGGTATTGCAAAAAGGCATCCAGCAAATGGGAAGTACTCTGCGTGACCTGATAAGCGGAATTCGTGATGGTGTCACCCAAATAGCAAGTGCAGCCGAAGAGCTCTCGGCAGTCACAGAACAGACGAGTGCAGGAGTCAATAATCAGAAAACCGAGACCGACCAGGTCGCAACCGCCATGCATGAAATGTCCGCAACAGTACACGAAGTGGCACGCAATGCTGAACAGGCTTCAGTTGCAGCCTCCGAGGCTGATAAAGAAGCCCGTGAGGGCGATAAAGTCGTGGGCGAGGCCATCCTTCAGATAGAAAAGCTCGCCGCAGAAGTTTCACGGTCAACTGAGGCGATGACCACACTTGAATTGGAAAGCAGTAAGATTGGAAAAGTGATGGATGTGATTAAAACCGTAGCCGAGCAAACCAATTTACTGGCGCTTAACGCGGCCATCGAAGCTGCCCGTGCGGGTGAAGCCGGGCGTGGTTTTGCGGTAGTCGCGGATGAAGTACGTGGGCTTGCGCAACGTACTCAACAATCAACCGAAGAAATTGAAGGTTTAGTCGCGGCACTTCAAAACGGAACCCGTCAAGTTTCAGAAATAATGGTCGAAGGCAGAAATCTTACAGAAACTAGCGTTGCTCTCACGCGTAAAGCTGGCACATCCCTGGAAAGCATTACTCGAACAGTCTCCAGCATCCAAGCCATGAATCAACAGATTGCAGCGGCGGCTGAACAGCAAAGTTCTGTCGCTGAGGAAATCAGCAGAAGTATCTTGAATGTGCGGGACGTATCCGAACAAACTGCCGCTGCCAGTGAGGAAACAGCTGCCTCTAGTGTCGAATTGGCGCGTTTGGGGAATCAACTACAAATGCTGGTTAGCCACTTCCGTATTTAAGTAATATTACTTTATTGTGGTGGAGGCTCTCGTTAAGTTTCTATTATATGTCAGCCTCATAACAAAGCGTAAGGCTTTCAGATCTTTATAGTCAGGTATGGTTAGTGTGGCTGTGGCATCAAAAAGTTGCAGCCAGCTTCAATTTTATCCTTGTGCACCCACTTCTTTGTATTGAAATAATTTCTTTCCGCAAAAGCGTGGAATTAAAAGTCACCCTTACCCGTAAGTCGTTATCTTCGTCAGGTATCTATCGATTTTCGATGCTGTCCTGGAGGTTGATTAAACCATCTTACACAGGCTTTATGGAAGCTACTGCCGTCGCGAAACCCCAATTGAGCTGTGATTCCGGAAATGCTGAGATCCGAATGACGAAGCAGCTTGTCAGCCATATACGACCGGCATTCGTCCTGCAATTTGGAGAATTGGGCCGACTCGTTAATGAGTTTATTTTGCAAGCTTCTAGGGTTCATTTTTAGACTGTCTGCAATATTATTTAAGGTAAAAGAATCTCCGTTTTCTAGTGCTTTTATAATCAGGTTTTTGGTCTGCAGCGTAATTTTTCCGCCGACTATTTTCGCCATTTCAAGTTCAACGTGCTGTCTATGGATTACCAGCAGTTTAGAGTTGGCTGTCGCTACCGGGATCAACATAACTCGTTTGTCAAATACAAGAGTGTCTGTTGTGCTAGAGAATGTTATGTTCTTACCAAAGAGTGCTATCAATGAACCAGTGTCATCTGGTTTGTCATAGGTGACATGAACAGATAATGGCCAAGGTTTGTCATTAGGCGTTAGCCAATGTAAAAGCGATAAGGTACTTGAGTGTGCGCAATCGATAAATTGACGAGGTGGTCGTGGGGCACCTTTCATGGGAAAGAAAGAAATCCGTACAGTCTCATCTTGCCACTCAATTTTTCCCGCCGCATCGGACATCGTCAACGGTATACAGTCAATAAGAAGCTGAAGCGCATCCCCGAGCGTTTCGCTAGACATTAACGCAAATAGCTGCGGCCCTATAGACGCGGCGCAGAACTCTTTATACCCCAACAACCCGTAGCTCTGATCGCCCGTCCACTCGGCTACTTGAGACAGATAGTTATAGAACGTCACCGTATCCAATTTTTCGTGTTGATCAAGACTGTGTGGGTAGCCAGCACGCTCACCATATTCTATCCTCGTGTTCCGGAGGCACTCCTTGGCGGCTCTTAGGTACGTTTGGGCAAATGATGAGGCAATGATTGGCAAGGTAAAGCACACTCTTGGGTTCATAAAAATAGTATCTCGGATACAGTATAGCAGCACAAGTTTTTTTCGTGTATAGACAAAAAATGAGTGCCTAGGGACACTATACATATTAGTGTGCGGGGTGGGAACATAGCTTTGACTTTGATCGTCGTTGGTGGGGCGAAAGACCCTATATGAATGAGTTAAAAAAATGGGAGTGACTAGTTTAAGCTCACGGGTTTTGGAACCGGAAGGGCCTATTGTCATAAGTAATGATATTGCTGCGGCACTTAAGTGTCTTATCATGTCCTCCTTGTCTACTGAAGAAAGTTCTAAAGTCGCCGCATCCCTTCTAATGTCATGGTACGACCCTGAGACATATGGTGGTTTTAATATGACAGACCTGTGGAAAGTGAACTCTTCTATGAGAGAGGCGGCCATCACAATGTTTGGGTGGGTAGGTAGGTAGGGACAGGATCTCCGTCGAAGAGCTTGATTTAGAACTTATTTTCAAGTCTTTAGGCTATCGCCAGGTGCACCATACAGTCTAAAATGTTTTGTCCTCAAACCTGGCAGACATATTTTGAGCATTTCATAATGTCACTACTCTGCTCATAAACTGCTGTTATCATCATGTCGTGATGGCCTCTGAGGCTGATATTCCCGGCTCTTGTTAATGTCGAGTAAGTTGGATGAGAGCTGTGCAGGTGTTGTCAGTAGGGAACGTGTACTGAGTAGTTTTCCCGAGTCTTCGCCTGTGACTTTGGGGCTCGGCTCCCTATACTTGAGATGGGCAAGAAAGCATTTAAATTAATATATAAGTGAGCATAAACTCATTGTAGTTTATCGTATCTGTAAGTTTTAGGAGGGCACCCGAACCATCGATTGAAAGCTTTGTGGAAACTACTGGATTCGCGAAAATTAAGCTTTTCTGCAATTGAAGATATCGTATCGTTACTTGAAAGTAGCAACTGCTCTGCCAGGTACTTACGACATTCGTCCATGAGAGCGCGGAATCCGGTACCCTCATCTTCAAGCCGATGCTGAAGCGTGCGAGTGCTTAAGTACATTCTACTCGCAACGCTTTCTAGTGATACAGTATTTCCTTCTGTTAAACCCGCACGGATATGATTTTTTACCAAGAAAGTGATGCCGTGTTGATGTTTAGAGAGTTCTTCTTGGCTGTGATTGTAATGATAGAGTCGTAGCGCGGGATTGGCGGTTGCTAACGGTTTCAGCCAATCAGCAAGGGAGTAAGTAATCTTGTTCACGTGATGGGAAAATAATAGATTATGCCCAAATATACTCTCCAGTCTTGTAAGGTCTTCGGGCTCGGGGTAACTAAATGTGGCGGAGGTGGGCATCGGTCTCTCCCAAGGGAGTAACCAATGCGTCAATCCAATCATTGTGGAAAGACAACTATCTATATATTGTCGGGCTACATCAAGGGACTCTAGTTCAAGAAAATTAATGCTGAACGAATCAAGCTCGTCAGAAATTTCGATTGGAGCGCCATCTGATAATAGGGCGGAAAATTTCTGGACGGTTCTGAGGGCTTCACCTAAGGTAGCGCTTGACATAATGGCATAAAGTTGGGAGTTAAGTTGGCCTGGATGAAACAGATCGTATGAGTGCAAACCTATGTCGCTATCACCCGATTCCTCTGTGATCGCGGCAATAAGCCTGGACGCTTCGGCAATATCTAACCTTGAGCCATCTTCTATGAACTTTTCTATGTCTGAGCAACGCTCAAGAAAATGCTCGCTAGGGGTATTTGCGGATCTGGCCAGGCGTAAAATGACCTGAACGCAAGAAGAAGCAAGTGTAGGCATTTTTGATGCTCATCATTTTCGTGGTCGTTGTCATCATGCCAAATTTAATAGGTTATGCCAAGCCTAAGCTGTCGTGATGCCGCTGGCTCAGGCGAGATGTTTTGTATGTCAGGACATAAAATTTTCGCTGGCGGATACTTTAAATATGTCGCTGTCTATGGTTGACTTTTCATTGCTGGATGGCTATAGAGCTGAATGTGACTTTTACGTATGCCTAGACTACTAAAGGAGGTTGTCAAGCTTGACATTTTATTAGCTACCTTCGGTGCATTTAGGTGTTCGTAATGATATTAGTGTCATTTAGTTATTTTGCCATTCAAAAAAAATTAGTTGAGTAATTCTTATGTTTTTAAGGCGATTTTCATTGTGTCGCTTTATTAAAGAAAGGCCAGTCATGAGTTTTTCAAAAAAGCGTAAACTTGCTGGGCCCAGTTCTTTGGTAAAAGAAGCTCAAGAGCTTTTGAGAATTTTATTGCGAACACCGCAGACGCACACTCAGTGGTTGGAACTCCAGCGTAGTATGATCATCGAGCGATATCCTGAAGGGTTGTTGGATAACACAGAGATTGATATATTGCTTAGCGTGATTTTCGAGTGTAGACAAGAATAACCTTTTCGACACGCTAGCTTTAATTTGTGGTCTTATTAGTAGGGTGGGGTAATGGCGTTTTAATTAAAAGGCTTCAATTTTTATTTCAACGCTAATCAGCTTAATAAACTCGCATAATGAGTTTATATTTGGTTTCAGGCTTTAGATTTTTTCTGAAGAATTTACAGGGTTTAAAAAGTGTTGCGTCAGGGTATTTGTTTTGATAGTTGGTTGTGCGAATGCATGTTCCGAGCTTGAGCCAAGTCGAGTATTTGTAGGGTGCCATAATTGCGATAGCAAATACGAGGGTGCTATAGCAAAGAGTTCGATCAAAGGGATACGGTCAACGCTGGCCGTGATTGTGTCTCAAGGCGTAAAAAGGTTTTTCGGACACGTTGCACTTGCGTGAGTTGAGTGGGAGTATTCATCTCGGAAAAAAGTTAAATTGAGCAGGCAAAAGAGATCTCCTTTTTTTGATTAAGATTGCTCCTAGATAAGTAGTAGGTATAGAGGTGTTTGTTCTAAAAGCTCGCTCCGTAGGAGTTTTCTAGTATTGGATGCCTGCCTTGAGCGAATACTTAGGGAGTTGTAAGTAAACGGCCATGACTTTAGTAAAGCACTGACTAGTACATATGAATATTTGGGCGGACGCAAGATGAGTACAGTTAATTTAGAATTCTCCGAATTGGCAGAGCTGCTCAGGGACATGGTTGAGCGCGTTGAGCGACTCACCTTTCGAACAAAGTCTACCAGAGATCTGGTGTTATTTATCGCAAAAAGTACCAGTGAGTTAGAGTTGACTGTAAGTTCGGTGCGCATCTACTTCGAAGTTTCGCTTCTCATGACTAGCGCCTTGCGTCAGTTAACCAATCTCACTAAATTGGTAAACGATAATTTAGACGATTGTCTAGCGCAGGCCGCAATAGTTAGCTTAAATATGGAGTCTACGCTTAAAATATTGCCGGATTCCTTTTCTTCTGACAGGAGCTTTTTTTATATCGTAATAAGAATAAAAAAATCTGTAGCGAAATGCAAGGCGTTAGTGTGATTCTACAAACTGCCTGCCAGCAGCAAGAACGGATGATTGTCACTTTGAAAGATCTAACTGACTCTTCTATTGGCTTATGATTTCTCGGCTTAAAGATATAGTACAAAAGCGGTGCTGGCTCAGCTAGTTGGGTATGCCGATGAAACACCGGTGTAGATGCTGGCGCCCGGCGAGAAGAAAACCTACCGAGCTTATGTCTGAGTTCTCCAGCCGATGCGGATTGCAGCCTGGGCTGCCGGTGCTCCACCAGACAGGCCCACGCTTTCCAAGTGCCACTTTAGCGGCTCGAACGTGTGCTCGGGCGAGCTCTTTCTCCTGGATCACCTGAAGCCTTGGCGGCCTTCACCTGAAGCCTCTGCCGATTTTACTGCTCGTCGCCCAGCCGTCAGGTCTTTGACCAGCTGCTGCCTCTCGGATCCTTCCAATGCAGGATTGGAGCGCCGCAAGTTTTGAACGAGAGCTAATGAATGAGTTCAGATACGTTCAAACATCCAGATCTACCCAGACCGCCGCATGGTCGGAGCCCGCGTTTTCTTTTCTGGTTAGCTCAGGGTAAACCTCCCAGCGAACCGGTCTTGAACCCGGCCACATCCCTTTGCGGAAGATGCCGCCAGCTTTCACCTTTAGAAAGAGCTCTGGCGACAGCAGCAGATAATCAATTTTGTTAGCGGCTGTGCACGACCCGTATGTTCCAGGATAACCACCGTCATCGAAAAGTTCGTGGGTGAACGCATCCTTTAGCGTCGTCTCTGCCAGGAGCGGCTTCAATGCGTCACTGTCAGGCGTGTCGTTGAAGTCACCCACGACAGCTACGTATTGTTCGCCTTGCTCAATCAGCGAGTCGTAAATCTCCTTCACTCGACTGGCCTGTGCGAGTCTTCTTTTCGCAGAGTCGGTGAGGCTGCCATAGCCTTTACTTTTTAGGTGATTGACCAACAGTACCAGTTGTACGCCAGAGGGCATCGCCAGATAAAACTCCGGGCAATCCCTTGAGAAAATCAATGGGCCGGCGTCCTTCCGATCATCCACATGGCTGCGCATGGTGCCGATTGGAAAGCCTGCGCGTGTGGCTAAGCCGACATCAATGCCGCGCTCATCATTGCCGTCGATCAACATCAAATGACTGAACGTATCACCACCCAGTCCGGCGATGATCTCCGTATTGAAGTCCCGTAGTGCGGGTCTGCTTTCGGCTTCCACGACTGCCAACACATCGGCCTTCAGATCGATCATGACCCTGGCGGTGTTTCGCATGGCTTCCTCATCAACAGGCGCTTGTATCAACTCCAGCGAACCAACCCAATCGGATCGACCATTGGCGACAATCGTTATTTCTGCGTTACGAGGCCGTTTGACCAGGCTGCCGCGATTTTGCCGAAGGAGGACAAAGGGCCCTCGGTCTGAGCGGCTGAGTCCCAACTCATCCAGCAAGCGAACCATGGATTGCTTGTCTGACTCTGAATAAGTCTGCTGGCCGAGTAAACCATTGAGCTTTGCGAAACGCTCCAGCGTTGGTTTGCCCTCAGCCCATCCCTCTAGATTCATTGCTTTGGCGCGGTTGAAAAGGTTTTCAACGTTGTAGGTGGCAAGTCTCATTGGCGATCCTCGGGCTTCGGCGCTGCACTGCAGTCATTGCATTGAGGCCAGCTTTGCACCAAGTGGTGACGATGAGATGAATGCGTAACGCCGTAGGCCCTGGGGTTCATAGAAATCGAGTGATCAGTGTCAGCGATGGCGTTAGTACGAACTTTCCACATAAATGAATTCTAAGGTCTGTATCACGACGAAATAAAAGTGAGAAAGGAATTCGCCGGATTTGTTGCTAGTCTGCATTGCACATTTATGACGGGAAGGTGCCGCATGTCCTTTGTGAATAGGTACGTCGCTGAAATTCTGAAATTACAGGTTTCTCTTTATCATGCCCGAGCAAGGCTTGCGTCAGATACTGATCCTGAGGCGCTGCATGATCTGAGGATTTCGGTGCGCTGCATTCGCAGCCTCTTAGCTCCTGTTCGAAATGTCGAGGGGATGGCTCCACTGCGTACTGCAGTTGCGGAGGTAGGCCGCCTGACGACTCCAGTGCGAGATCTGGAGGTGATGATTCACGAACTCACCGAAAGGGGCATGGATGCTGAGGCTAATCGCCGGCGATCCCAGCTCCGTCCAGGCTATGAGGCCGCTCTCGTTTCAAGCGAGATGAAAGCGCTTTTTACTCAGTTGGATGCATGGCCACCTGCCTTGCGCTCGTCTTCATTGGCGAACACGCGCGGCGGATTGGAGAAGCGGATCCGAAGGGCACTCGCCAGGCAGGTAGATCGGCTTCACTTTGCTTTGAACGATCCTGATTTTGACCGCCATGAGCTGCGGATATTGGTCAAGCGCACGCGATATTTGACCGAATCCTTTCCTACAGTTTCTCCGCTCAGCAAGAAAGCTGCTTCCTCTCTGAAGTCGGTGCAGTCGGCTTTGGGATCGTGGCACGACCACCACCAGTGGTGCCTAAAGGCCGATGTTGAGACCGACCTGAAGCCTCTTGCACTTGAATGGAAAGAGGCTTCAATCAAGGCCCTTGATGCAGCGGAGGCCAAATTGCAGGAGCTATCCACGCTCTTGCCGAAGGTGTCTACCAAGCAGCAGGATGCTCGGCAGCTTGTTACCGCTTAGCAAATTCCGGTTGTCAGCGTCGGTGCACTGTAGGTTTACTCGGGTAAGCGGGCAGGTAACTCATGAGGCGCATTGATGCGGCTTCTTAGTTTGTCGACAAAGGCGGCTGCTTCGAATTCGGTGCTGAAAGTGACCGGGTAGCTGTCCAGCATCACCAGCCAATCTGTACCCACTGGTGCTTTCTCGATTGCGATGCTCACGATGCGTTACTCCTTGTCGTTCCAGCCAACACGTGGCTGAAACAATGGGTTGATAGTCTTCCGATCCGCCGGATCGACCACCCATTTAAAAGCATTTTCATGAAAAGAAAATGATGGCTGATCGCCCTCGGATCAGTCGTCTGAATAATAAAAAACGTGAGGAGGTTCCCCATGAGCTGCCTAATTTGCGCAGGCTATGCAGAGACAATTGAGGCGCAGGATTGGGAAGAACGCAGATGTGGTTGCTGTGGACATTACAGAATGTCTAGGCCGCTCATTTTGTGTTTGATGGAGCAGGGTCAGATATTCGATGTAGACAAGATGCGCATCTGGCTCCAACAGCAGCGGTCGGTAGAGCCGGTACCTACTGTTGAACTGCATGAGGCATTGCTGATGCTCTAACCAGTATCGGTGATAAGAACCAACCAGTGACTTACCTGGTTGGCTATGGTGTGTCTACCTGTGTGCCTGCGGCAGGATAAGTTCAGGTCTCTACGCGAATATATTGCTGGTTAGCCTGGCTCACCGAACATAGCTGCCACGGCGCGTTCGCCCAATGCAGGCCCTACGCTCATCCCAACCCCGCTGTGCATCAACGTCGCACTCAAACCTGGAGCAATATCCAACCGTGAAAAAGGGTTAGGCCCCTTTGCCCCGTATACGCCTTGCCAACGTTCCACTATCTGAATTTTGCAGCCCAGAGTGTTCTCGGCAAGCTCCAGCATCCATTGATCCACCTGTTCCGCATTGAACGGTGAAGCATCGGTACCGTAATCATGCGAATCGCCGATGATCAGCTCGCCATAAGGTGTCGGGCTGACCAGTAGGTGGATGCCGTGTTCTTCCAAATGCGGACTGTTACGCTGAATCTCTTCGCGGATAGCGGCGGCTTCCGGTAGATCCGAGAACGCTCCGTAGTGAACGCAGCTGAGGCCGGTGAGCACGGAGTGCTGCAGATTCAAGTTCGATTCAGGTCGAGCGCGGAGCATCTGTAAGCGGCATACCTGAGGTTTTAGCGCAGCCATTGGCTCAGCTAGCAGAGTCAGGTAGTCATGGCCGGAGCAAACCACAATCTGCTGGCCACGAAATGTACCGGCAGTGCTCTGGAGTTTTCCTGGTTCGACACCGTTAACCAGCGTCGAGAAGTGAAGCTCGACACCCAGCTCGCGTTGCAGATAGTTAACCAGTCTCGGTATGGCTTCGCGCGAGTAAAGCTGCTGGTCATCAAAGCCGTGTAGGGCAGCCCGGTGGTGGCTGAATTGGCCGCCATACAGGTCGCCCAGTTGCTGGCCGCGTAACAATTCCACCCGGTAATTGTGCTCCTGCGCGCGTCCTACACAGAACGCTGCCAGCAGATTCTCTTCAGCTTCGGTGCGGGCGAACAGCAATGAACCGTTGCGCTTGAGTTCGAAGCCTGCCAGAGCGCTCCAGTCGGCCCAGATACTGCGGCTCGCTCGTGCCAGGTCGAGCATCACGCCAGGCGGTTGACCGGTCACAAGGGCTTGACCGAAGTTACGCACCGACGCGCCAATTGGGCTAGCCGAGCGCTCGAACACCCGCACCTTCAGACCGCGCCTGGCTGCCGCACAGGCGTGCGAGAGTCCGAGGATGCCCGCACCTACGACCAGCAGATCGCTTTCGTACTGATTCATGGTTCGATGCTCCCCTTACTGCTTGGCCGATTTGCCGTCATAGCGTTTGCGCCATTCAGCCAGAATGTTGTCGCGTTCTTTCGAGGCCCAGGCGAAGTCATTTTTGATTAGGCGCTGCTCATAGTCGGCAGGTAGTTCGGTAGGTGGTTTTGCCAGGCCTTCCTGGGCCAGCACCGCGAAGTTTTCCTTGTACAGATCCATGCCCTCAGCGCTGGCCGAGAAGTCAGCCAAGCGTTTTGCCGCTTCGGGGTGAGAGGTGCCCTTAATCACCGCAGTCGCTTCAATTTCCCAGCCCAAACCTTCTTTTGGCAGGATGATGTCCAGCGGTGCGCCTTGACGTTTCAGCTGTACTGCTGGGTACTCGAATGAAATGCCGATGGGGAACTCACCCGCTGCGGCCATCTTGCAAGGCTTGGAACCCGAGTGAACATACTGACCAATGTTCTGGTGCAGATCGTCCATATATTTCCAGCCTTGGGGTTCACCAAAGGTCTGCAGCCAGGCACTGACATCGAGAAAACCTGTGCCGGATGAGGCCGGGTTAGGCATTACGATCTTGCCGCGATAGACCGGGTTGGTCAGGTCTTGCCAACTGATGGGACGTGGCAAATTCTGCTTTTCGGCTTCAATCGTGTTGAAGCAAATAGTGGCGGCCCAGACATCCATGCCGACCCAAGCCGGTGGATTAGCCGGGTCACGGTACTTGGCGCCAATCTTGGGCAGATCCTTGGGCGAATAGGCTTCAAGCATGCCCTGCTGATCGAGAATTGCCAGGCTCGAAGCTGCCAGCCCCCATACCGCATCGGCTTGCGGGCGAGCTTTTTCAGCGAGCAGTTTTGCGGTGATGATCCCGGTTGAATCCCGCACCCATTTGATTTCGATGTCCGGGTTGGCTTTCTCGAAGGCTTTTTTGTAGGTCTGCAATTGCTCGGCTTCGAGCGCGGTGTACACGGTGAGTTCGGTGGCGGCGCTGGCGTGAAGGCTGAAGCCGGCGAGCACGGCGGCGAGGGCTAGGTGCTTGAGCATGGTCTGATCCTGAATAGTTTCGAGAGGTTTGTCGGTTAGGCAAAAAAGCTAAATCACTGGCTGCCGGGGTTATCGCCACATGCCATGCGTGCGTTGATCTGGTCGATGAGCTCGGGCAAATCAGTGATGGTGTCGATCAGGTAGTGCGGGCGCGCCGGCGCAAACAGGGCATCGATGCGCAGCCTGTGTTCTTCAACCTGAGATGGCGTTAGCGCTTGGTAGGCCGGGTAATCCAGGCCGAGGAAGTTGCCGGAAAAGCGCAAACCTACCGTCCACATCCCGGCACTGCGGCCTTCAAGAATGCCGGGCAAAGTGTCATCAACTTTCACACAGGCGGCGACGTCACTGATGCTCAAGGCAATCACGTTGGCCAGCGCTTGAGCAGGGCCTGGTCGACCGGTGGGCAGCTCGTCAGCCGCCACTACGTGATCTGGTTGGTAGCCGGCCACTGCTGCCAGAGCCACTACGTGATCCATAACCTGCTTGGGGTACCCCGAGGTGGTACCGATTTTCAGTCCGGCTTGACGCATTTGCTCAATGGTAGCCAGCGCGCCGGGAATGAGTGCGCTGTGCTTGCCGACGTTGGCAATCTGCAACGGCATGAACTGCTCGTAGATGGCTGTCACGTCGGCATCAGTCGGTAGTCGGCCAAATCGTTGCTCGTAGCGCGCCGCGATATCCGGCTGATCGCACAGGGTGCGGATATGCTCCCATTTTCCCATACCCATTGGGCCTCGAGCTTCATCAAGGCTCAGCTCGATATCGAAAGTGGCGAACGCTTCAACGAAGATTTTGGTTGGCGCGAAGGAACCAAAATCGACGACGGTGCCAGCCCAGTCAAGGATTGCAGCCTGCAGACGGGTGGGGGATTGATAGTGCATGGTGGTCTCCGGAAATCAGTGGGACGGCGCGGTCTGGCGCCAGGCTTGTGAACGTCGCAGCAACCCGCGAGAAACCCAGGCGAGCAGAAGTGAAACGGCTGCCGAGGTGAACAGGATCAGCGTCGACATTGCGGCTGCACCGCCGACATTGCCCGCGTCGTCCATGTTGAGTACGGCCACTGCAGCAAGGATGCTGTCTGGCGAGTAAAGGAAGATGGCGGCTGAAACTGTGGTCATCGCCGATACGAATAAATAGCGAATGATGTCCAGCAATGCCGGTAAGCAAATTGGCAACGTGACGCGCAGGTAATGCCGATACAGCGGGGCCTTGAGAGAAAGAGCTGCTGCTTCGAATTCGCCGTCCAGCTGGCGCAGGGCGGTGATAGCAGTCATATGTGCGGTGGTCAGGTAATGAGCGACGGTGCAAATCACCAGCAACGCCATGCTCCCGTACAGACTGTGCAACGGGTTTTCAGGCAGGTTGAAGAAAAACACGTAGCCCAAGCCTAGAACGAGTCCCGGCACAGCCATGGGTATAAAGGTGAGCATCCGTAAAGCCAGATTGAGTCCGGCTTGCCCACGGGTTTTCTCCATCAGGTAGGCACCGGTAAAGATCAAGATGCTGCCAAACACCGCGCAGCAGGTCGCCAATACCAGACTGTTCCGGTAAGCCAGCCATCCGCCGCCCGCCGTTTCATTGAACAGGTAATGTTTGAGCGACAACGAAAGGTTGTAGGGCCAGAACTTAACCAGGGAAGAGAATACCGCCATCCCAAGCACCGCCAGCAAGCAGGCGCAGATGAGCATGACAACCACCAGGTAACAGCCATCTCGCCATTTTGAGGGCTCGGGCTGGAAGATCTGCGCGCGACCACTCATGGACGAGCTTTGCCGCCGTCTTAACCACGCGTCGACCCCGAAGCTCAAGAGCGCTGGCACTAAAAGAACCATGCCGATCAGGGCGCCTCGGCCAAACTGTTGCTGGCCGACCACGGCCTTGTAGGCCTCAATGGCCAATACCTGATAATCGCCACCGACGACCACGGGCACACCAAAGTCAGTGATGGTCAGGGTAAATACCAGGCAGAACGCGGCATATACGGCCTGTCGCGTCGCGGGCCAGGTGATGCTGTGAAATGAACGCCAAGGACTGGCCCCCATGCTTGATGCAGCGTCGAACAAACGTGCATCAGTCAAAGAAAGCGCAGAAAGCAGGATCATCAGGGCATGTGGAAAGGTGTAAATCACCTCACCTATCACAATCCCCCAGAACCCGTAGATATTGTCCGTCAGCAGGCTACGCAGCAGCCCCTGGTTGCCAAAAAGATAGATCAGTGCGATGGCAGGCAGCATCGACGGAGCAAGAAGCGGCAGCAGAGATATTCCACGCCACAAGCCCTTGGCAGGAATCAGGGTTCTTTGGAGTGCGTAGGCGAAAAGGTAGGCGAGCGGAACTACGATGAATGCGACGCTGAAGGAAACGCGCAGGCTGTTTCCGAGCAGCCAGTGAAAATTGTCGCTGCTCAGCAGGTCGCGGGCTGCAGCCAGTCCACCACCTTGCCCTGCATCATCGCTGAAACCCCGCCAGAAGATTGCCAGCAATGGCAGCAGTAATGCTATCGCCAGGGAAATAAAAAGCAGCACTTTGCCGCCAATCACAAACAACCGGTCGCCCCATTCGGCGCGAGCGACTCTTCTCATCTGGTTTACGCCATTTATCGGCAGGCTTGACGCGCGCATCAGGCAAAGACCTGAAGGCTGTGTGGAGGCAACGCCACTTTAATATGGGGCGTGCCGAGCGAAGGCAAATGACGTGCGCTGATTTCGGCGGTGAGTGGCTGCCCTGGCAGTTCGTCGAATTCAAAACTCATTCGGCATCGGTTACCGAGGAAGGTCACTTCCCGCATCTGTGCCGCAAAGAGGTTTTCCTCAGAGTGCACGGGATTCACACAGATTGACTCAGGACGGCAGAACAGGAGCCCGCTTGCACGATTCGAGACGGTATCTGCCAAGCGCAACTGCAGTGTGCCTACCTGAGCATGACTGTCGCCATTTGCTTCAAAGCTCAGCCAGTTACCCTGACCCACGAAATTAGCGACGAAGGGTGTCTCAGGGTTTTCATAGATCAATTGCGGGCTGGCGTATTGCTCGATCCGGCCTTCGTTCATCACTGCAATCCGATCAGCCATCAACATGGCTTCTTCCTGATTGTGTGTGACCATCAGGGTGGTAATGCCCAAGCGCTGTTGCAGGGTGCGCAGCTCCGTGCACAGATGCTCCCGCACTTGGGCGTCAAGGGCTGACATGGGTTCGTCCAGCAGCAGTAGCGACGGGGCGGGAGCCAAAGCGCGAGCCAGTGCTACGCGTTGCTGTTGGCCGCCGGAAAGCTGGCCGGGAAACTTTTTCTCGCTCCCGGTGAGCCCCACCAGCTCAAGCATGTCGGCCACCCTTCGGCGCACGATATCCCGCGCGCTGCCTGCCAGGCCGTAGCCGATGTTTTGCTCGACGCTGAGATTGGGGAACAAGGCATACGACTGGAACACGATGCCGTAATCTCTGGCCTGAGGCGCTAGGTTCGATACATCTCTGGAACCCATGTAAATGGCCCCATGGTTCTGCCGCTCCAGGCCTGCAATGCAACGCAGCAGCGTGGTCTTCCCGCACCCAGAAGGGCCAAGCAGGCACACTAACTCGCCAGGCGAGATTTCCAGCGATACGTCATCCAGCGCTTTGAACGCGCCAAAGCTTTTGTGCATGCCAGTAACTTGTACTTGCACGCCCGGACAGGCTTGGTTGGTTGGAGTGTAACGCAGCATGGATGCACCTCATCAATAAGAGCACGAGCCGCACGTGGAACGCGGCGCCTGTGTCGATGAGGTAATGCTAGGGACGGATTACGAAGGCGATGTGGCAATTAACCCAAAGTTCGCGATAGTGCTATTGGAATAGTTGTTATGTGCTTACCGGGCAATACTGTCGCGAGCAACCTCAAGAAAGGCAGCCGGCAGACGTGCCTGCCTTCGATCCTTGAGGCAGTACAAATATTCTGCGATCTGCGGCGCACCTTCGATGGCAATAACCCGCAGATCCGGATTAACCGGTACCTCTTGGCGCGCGATCATGCTGACCCCGATATTGCGCAGCACGGCTTCGCGAATGGATTCACGGCTGCCAATTTCAAGCTGCATGCCGGGGCTGACCTGGTGAGCGCTCAGAAACTCCTCGGTCAGCGTTCTGGTTGTCGATCCGTGCTCACGCATCAACAGACATTGACCGGCCAACGCACTAGGCGGCACACACTCATGCATGGCTAACGGATGCTGCGTGTGGACGGCCAGCACCAGCGGATCAGTGCCGAGCACCAAATGTGTCAGGCGGGGATCGCTTACCAATTGCGACGAAGCCGCAAGATCTACCCGGTATTCCTCAAGTGCTTCAAGCACGTCCTGTGAGTTGCCAATTTCTACCGACACTTCAATCTGTGGAAGCCGCTCGCGAAACGATTTAACCAGGTCAAGGATGTAGTAAGGCGCTGTGGCCCCGATCCTCAAGGCGCCTCGGGCCTCGCCGCAGTTTCGCAAGTGAAACTCGATGTCCGCTTCCTGCTGCAGCAGTATTTTGACCTTGGGCAGTAGTCGCGCACCATCATCGCTGACGGTCAGACGACGTCCTCCCCGATAGAACAGCTCAACTGAATAGCGGCTTTCGAGCTGGCGAATCTGCGTGGTAACAGTTGGCTGGCTTAGACCGAGTTTCTTGGCGGCTTGAGTCACGCTGCCCAAGCGAGCAACGGTGTAGAAAGCCTTGAGCTCTGCACTCAGCATGATTGGGACGGTTCCTTGACCTAAGTCAGCGGGGGATCGATAGGGTTACTTTTTTCATCATAACGCCCAATCGACTGTTTGCGGCTTCCTGGATTGACCTTCGCAAGATTCGCCGCCGACAACTTGTATGAGCCAGAGGTAGCGCGGTTAATCGACGGGCAAGGGAATTTTCAGCATGGGTCGACGGCCATCATATCGACATGTGCATGGCGCACCGCCGTCGAAGAGCATTTGCCGTCTCCGCTTTCCGAATGAATGCACAGGTTGAAGGGATCACTCATGGGCGCAATGGAAGCAGCTACCTCCAAGCACAAGGATCTGAAGATACGTGCGACGGTGATCTGTCGCCACCAGGAAGAAATCCTGTTTGTGCGCAAGCGAAACGCCAAATGGAATCTGCCAGGCGGTCGCGTTGAGAAAGGCGAGACACCCCTGCAGGCGGCAATGCGTGAAATGGCCGAGGAGACGGGCTGACGCTCGATCAGCTGTCTTATGTTTCTGAGTACACAGACGACAGAGCTATTCACTTTCTGTTCGAAGGCCGGCGCGCAGAGAACCAGAAGCCACGCGCTTCGAACGAAATTGATGACTGTCGCTGGTTCAACGCAAAAGACTTGTGCAAGCGAAATGTTCGGGGATCAATTCGCACTCTGCTCAAGCGCTGCGATGCTGGCAACGAGCATGGCGCAATGGCCGGCGGAGCCAATTAGAGCTGAGCAATCGCGATCTGGACATGTCCCCAACCGTCTTGGGTCGAGCCAGCATCACATTGATACATGGCTCAAGTGCCAGCCGCCTTGGGGGGATCTTGATGCCCCCTAAACCTCAGGCACGCTTGAGCGCTGAGTCAGCCAATTGGGCGTGTATCACTTCCACGTACTGAGCTTTCAGCTCCTCCGCCATCGGGCCCAGTCTAGGGTTGCTTTCGAACCTCTTTAGCCGTGCGTCTATCGCCAGGACTACGTGTTCAATAGCCGCATCGATACTCTCCCGCTTGCGGGGATCAAATATGATTTTTTCCAGCTCATGATCTAGAGCTTTGAGTACGGGCTCAGCTTCCCGCATCTGAATCCGAATTGCGTCTAGTGCCTGCAAAGCGTCTGACCTCCTGTCTGTGATTCCCAATTCTCTCACATCCAAATGCTCGAATTATGAATTCTGCAGTCAGGTGTCCTTGGCGGGGATGCGGAGTGTGTAAGCTAGCTGAAATATAAGATTCATCAAGGCAACGATTCGATCAAAATGACATATTGATAGACTGGAGTCTTTTCCTGCCGGAAGGGCTCAAATGCGTCGCGTTGTTTTCAATCAGAAAGGTGGTGTGGGTAAGTCGAGCATCGTGTGCAACCTGGCCGCTGCAAGCGCCTTAGAAGGCTACCGAACTCTTGTGGTCGATCTGGATTCCCAGGCGAATTCCACTCAATACCTGACAGGATTAACGGGCGACGACGTACCGGTAGGCATCGCTGACTTCTTCAAGCAAACGCTGTCTTCAGGGCCAGCGGCCAAGAAAAATCGCGTTCACATCTTTGAAACCATTTACGACAATTTGCACATCGTTACGTCCAGCAGTGAGCTAGCCGACCTACAGCCAAAGCTCGAATCAAAATTTAAGATCAACAAACTGCGTCGGCTGCTGGAAGAACTCGCACAGGACTACGACCGGATTTACATCGATACGCCTCCCGCGCTGAATTTCTATACGTTCAGTGCTCTGATTGCGTCCGATGCGGTGCTCATCCCATTTGACTGCGATACGTTCGCCCGCCAGGCGCTTTATCAAGTGTTGGCCCAGGTTGAAGAGCTTAAGGCTGACCATAATGAATCATTGGTCGTTGAAGGCATTGTCATCAATCAATATTCCAACACTGCAGGCCTGCATCGAGTCATGGTCGAAGAGCTACTGGCGGAAGGTCTTCCAGTGCTCCCTGTCTACCTTGGTAGCTCAGTCAAGATGCGTGAGTCTCACGAGCAATGCCGACCCTTGGTTCACCTTGACCGTCGCCACAAGCTGACGGGACAGTTCGTTGACCTATTGCATGTTTTGGAAGAGGCGCAATACTGATTGGTAGGGACGACTTTAGTTTGCGTCCTGCAGTCCAGTATGCGAGAGAAGTTAGAAAAATCTATTATCTCTAAGACTTGTATGGCAGCACGTAGGGCGGCTTCGATTCCCCGTTAACTATCTTTAAAAGACGGACAGTCATGGCTTTGGGCTGAACGATTTCAGAGCCATCCATGCTCTGCGAAGGATAGTAAAAGTGAAATAATAATATGTTAATGGCTGCCGACTTTATTGCGGAGCACAACGAAAATATAGTATTCACAATAGGGTTAGGCAAGTAATGGCGAAAAGCCTCTTTTTATTACTTGGGTTTACCTACCTATGGCTGATACAGTTCCGAAGTCCAAAAAAACGACCAAGCGAATTCAGACGCCATGAAAATAAACCTCCGCTTCAGTCACAAAATTCTTGCGGTTGCGTCATTGATTGTGATGCTAGCCTTCTCACTATTCACCCTTTATAACGACTACCTTCAACGCAATGCGACCCGCACCAATTTGGAGAATTACTTAGCCGAGATGGGCAGTTCCACCTCTACGAATATTCGTAACCTGTTAGAGGGGCGGATCAACATGGTGGAAAACCTTGCACAAAACATCGCTCAAGATCCTGCCAAGGCTGAGATCCTGATGGGGCAGAAAGCTCTCATCTCGAATTTTCTTACGGTCTACCTGGGCAAAGTCGACGGCGCGTTCAGTGTTCGCCCGGACTCCAAGATGCCCGATGGATATGATCCACGTGTTCGTCCCTGGTACAAAACAGGCATGAGCGCCAATGGCGCCACTATCACTGAACCTTACATCGACGTGACCACCAATAAGCTGGTCATCGGGATACTCAGCAAGGTTTCCAACGACGTCGGTGTCGTCGGTGGAGATCTGTCACTGGAAGGTTTGGTCGACATCATCAACTCACTGAATTTCGGCGGGATGGGCTACGCGTTCCTTGTGAATGACCAAGGCAAGATTCTGGTACATCCAGACAAGAACCTGGTGATGAAGTCGCTGGCCGACCTGTACCCACAAAACACACCGAGCCTGACGAAAGACCTTAGTGAGGTTGAGTCTAACGGCCAGACCAGAATCCTAAGCTTCGCTCCAGTAAAAGGCCTGCCTTCTGCCAACTGGTACATCGGGCTGTCCATCGACAAGGACAAGGCTTATGCGGCACTGAGCAAGTTCCGCTCATCAGCGGTCATCGCAACACTCGTGGCTATGGCGATTATTATCACCCTCCTCGGACTGTTGATCCGTGTAATGCTGCGACCACTGCAAACCATGATCCGAGCAATGGAAAATATTGCAGAAGGTGAAGGTGATCTGACTAAGCGACTCACTATCCATAACCAGGACGAGTTTGGCGCTCTGGGCAATGCCTTCAACCGTTTCGTCGAACGTATCCACGCTTCGATTCGCGAAGTTTCCTCGGCGACCCAGCAGGTCAATGAAGTTGCACTGCGCGTGGTAGCCGCATCGAATTCATCGATGCTGAACTCTGACCAGCAGACCTCACGCACCAGTAGCGTCGCAGCAGCTATCAATGAACTGGGGGCCGCCGCTCAGGAAATCGCCCAGAACGCTGCACTCGCATCCCAGCATTCAACTGAGGCGCGCGCGTTGGCAGAAGACGGTCAGCAGGTGGTAGACAAGACAATTGTGGCCATGCAGCAGCTATCGTCGAAAATCAGTGACTCGTGCGGCAATATCGAAACGCTCAACGCTAACACGGTCAACATCGGGCAGATTCTGGAAGTGATCACCAGTATCTCCCAGCAGACCAACTTACTGGCACTAAACGCCGCCATCGAAGCAGCCCGCGCCGGCGAGGCGGGACGTGGTTTCGCCGTCGTAGCCGATGAAGTACGCAACCTTGCCCACCGCACGCAGGATTCGGCGCAGCAAGTGAAGAAAATGATTGAGGAGCTGCAGGTGGGGGCTCGCGAGGCGGTCAGCACAATGACCGAAAGCCAGCACCAGAGCGAAGGCAGCGTTGGCATTGCCAACCAGGCGGGAGCACGCTTAAGCAGCGTAACGCAGCGAATCAGTGAGATTGATGGAATGAACCAGTCCGTGGCGACAGCCACTGAGGAACAAACCTCTGTGGTGGAGTCGATCAACGTAGACATTACAGAGATCAACACCCTGAATCAGGAAGGTGTTGAAAACCTACAATCCACTCTGCGGGCATGCACCGACCTAGAGCAGCAAGCTGCTCGGCTGAAACAGCTTGTAGGAACTTTCCGTATTTAAGCACCTGCTATAGATCGTTCTCAGCTCCGTCTCGCGGACTGAATGAAGGGGTTGGAAAGCGAGACCGAGTGGCGCCTTATCTGGCCTTTCTCCAGATGGAACTTGCTAACTTCCGTCTGCAGGCTTGTGGCTGCGGACTCCATGACCATCCGGACACCGATTCCACGGCCATCCGGACACTTTCAGGCAGGCAGCAACGCAGGACTGTTCACTACCGGCGACCTCTTTATCGAAGCGAAGAGGTCGTCGTGGAGCGTTTATCCATGCGTAAAATCCGAGAGGTACTAAGCCTACTCCCGTAGCAATCAGAGGCCTACATCCTTCACCGTTTCGGTAAGAAAGTCCATCACAGCTCTGATAGGCACTGAGCGTTTCAAATCGTGGTGAACCACTAACCAGACGTCTCTTGAAAAGAGGGCTCCGTCATATTCAATGCGCTTCAATCCTGGTTGAGCATCGCCGAGAAATCTCGGTAATCCAGCGATCCCAGCACCAGAGCATGCAGCCACCAATTGACTACTAACATCGCTTAGCTCACATCCAATTCGACGCTCGCCAGCAATCTGCATTAGCCACTGCTGTTGCGGCAGATCCACAAATTGTGCGTCGTACGCGATGAATGCCCACCTTTCTGGATTATCAAAGAATGTGTAGCTGGGGCTGGCATACAAGGCATATGGAATGTGGCCAATCTTGCGCACAACATTATTGGGTTCTTCTGGGCGGGTCAGGCGTAATGCCACGTCAGCTTCGCGTCGGCTCAACGATACCTGCTGAGGCTGTGCAGACATCGAAAGTGTGATTTCTGGATATTTGGCCCGGAATTCAGACAAGCGATGTGCGAGCAAATGGGTCACCAATACAGGGGGCGCACTTACCGTGACCTTCCCGCTCAGGGGAGTCTTTTCGGCTCGTACCATTCGTTCGATGCCGAAGGCGGATGCCTCCATAGCAGTGGCCAAGTCGAAGACCTGGGCCCCCGAAGCCGTAAGGGTGCAAGATCGTGGCAATCTTTCTACAAGCTTCGTCTGCAACTCATTTTCCAGCGCAGCTATTCGACGGCTGACTGTCGCATGGTCAACCGCAAGGGCACGAGCCGCACCCGACAAGGTGCCTGCGCGACCTAGCGCTATAAAGTGGCGAAGGCTTTCCCAATCAAACATCTGTGCAAATTCTCTAGGTGGGCCTGCATTTCTGAGAGTTTACACCCAGACTTCAGCCACGCAATATAGCCTCCGAGTTCAGAGCCAAGGGCTGAGCGCGATGAAGGCAGCGTCAACCCACCCGGCCATCATCCAGCTTCATGGCATATCGTCGTGGGTTCACGGAGCTCAATGAGCAGGCTTTCGGGAGTTCTTTAGAAATGACTAGAACTTACTAGTTTCAGTATTAGTAAAGCTAAAGCTCAAAGAGATGCAATGTGCTTAAGTTGTTGTATTGCTCTTATTGAATCAGTTGGTAATACAGCTTATTGGTAATGAAAATTTTCTTGGTGTGGCTGTTTTGCCGAAGCACCAGAAATCACTTTTATTAATTCTACGAAATAAAGCCGGCGAAAAATCTACCTATCGACATTAGTTGAGCAGTGGGTTTTTGCCTTAAATAACCATGTTCATTAAAAGGTGGGCGCTATGCCACTTGCACTATTGATATTAACGTTGAGCGCATTTGCGATTGGCACGACTGAATTTGTTATTCTGGGGTTGTTGCCGGATGTAGCACGTAGCCTATCGGTGGACATTCCAACCGCAGGGTGGTTAGTCACCGGCTATGCCTTAGGTGTTGCCATAGGCGGGCCAATCATGGCTCTGCTTACAGCCTCATTGAAACGCAAACATGCGCTAATCCTATTAATGATTATCTTCATTTTTGGCAACGTGTTTTGTGCAATTGCGGCTAACTATAATTACCTCATGATCGCACGCGTGGTAACGGCGCTATGCCAAGCCTCGTTCTTTGGGATCGGTGCCGTTGTCGCATCCAGCCTCGTACCTGAAACAAAGAAGGGGCAGGCTGTCGCAATGATGTTTGCTGGACTGACTCTCGCCAACGTGTTGGGTGTACCGCTGGGTACTGCATTGGGTCAGTATACGAGTTGGCGCGTCCCGTTCTGGGCTATTGCGATACTGGGTTCAGTAACCCTTCTTGGCCTTTGGCGCATATTGCCTTCGGGTAAAGACGAAGAAAAAGTAGACTTCATCAGTGAAGTAAAAGCGCTGAAAAACGCTGGTATATGGATCGCCCTCCTGACTACTATTGTATTCGATGCGTCGATGTTCGCAATGTTTACCTATGTCGCTCCAATGCTCGAGGATGTGACGAAAATTTCGGCGCAAAATATCACCATGAGCCTGCTGTTGATCGGTGTAGGTTTGACCCTTGGAAATTACATCGGGGGACGTTTGGCTGACTGGAAGCGAGGTACTGCACTCACAGGTATTGCGCTGTCGCTTGCCTTAGTCAGCGCTGCTGTATCGCTGACGATGCCATCGGTACTTCTCGTCGAAATCAATCTGTTCCTGTGGGCGGTGGTTGCATTTGCCTCAATACCAGGTCTTCAGCTCAACGTGATGAGTTTTGGCAATGAGGCTCCCAATTTGGTCGCAACACTGAATATCGGCGCTTTCAACATCGGTAATGCGATAGGTGCATGGATTGGAGGGGTTGTAATCGCTGGCGGCTATGGTCTGCAGGCTATTCCATTGGTAGCAGCGGCGATTGCTATTTTGGCTGCCGTGGTCGTGCTGATATCCCAACGATATTCCCAAAGACAGCGGCTCTCAGCTTTTGCTGCCGCTTGATCTAGAATCTTTTGGCCGCAGTCTAAACGGTTTATTAATTATTGATTTTTAATTCTAAATTGACTGTTTCTCGCACCAGCAAGTTTATTGCTGGCGCGAGTCTTTAGTTTGGAGGTTGTTTGCTATGGATAAGAAGTCTGGAAAGACAAATGCAATACGGCAGATCGAGTCAAAAAAGCTGCAATATCAATATTATTCGTTCAAGGAGACGGTAAAAAACGCTCAGGAAATGGCAGTATTGCTTAATGAGCCCGCCAACAAGGTGTTTAAGACACTGGTCACAGCCAGTAATACGAAAAATCACTATGTGTTTATGGTGCCGAGTGATGCAGAGCTTGACTTGAAGAAGGCGGCCTTAGCCATTGGAGAAAAATCAGTCGCTATGATTTCTTCGAAGGATCTGCTTCCACTCACGGGATATATTCATGGTGGTTGTTCACCTATAGGAATGAAGAAGGAATTCAGGACTGTTATTGATTCCTCGTCACAAATCTTTACAGAAATATATTTTTCAGCCGGGCGCCCGGGCTGCCAAGTTAAAATGAAAACCACAGATTTTATTAGTGAGTTTGGCGTGGCTCAAGCTGATATTGCGAAAGGTTAAACAGTCTGTCGATAGCTCTAGCTTTTGAGATTAAATTCAATTTGCGATTTATAGAGTGTATGTTGATTCTGATATCCGGCATGTGGGGCTGATACGGTTTTATGTCACAGTTATCGACCTACGAAAAGGCAGCGCCAGATTTAAGTGCGTTAAACCCTCAACGCTGCACGGGCGGTCGCTAGTTAAACAGTAGGCATCTATAAAGTGAGCGAAAGCACGACGGATGACGCCTGTCCCTTTAACGCCCTCTATTGGCATTTTCTGATGCGTCACAGCGAGCTCTTACGCGGCAATCAACGCATGGGCATGACTTACAAAAATCTCGACCGTATGCCTGAGTCAAAGCAGCAAGCGCTCTGGCAGCGTGGTCAGGAGCTGCTTTCCAAACTGGATGCTGGTGAGTCTTTTTGATCAAACGTAATCATGCGGCGAGACCTATGGCTGCTGCGTTCGTGTTGACGCCAACATCGAATTGACCCACGTGCCGACACAAGACTCACCCACCTTCAAATCGCCACAACTCCAGCATAGGCAATGGTTCGCGAGGCATCAGACTGGGTTAGTGACATCTCGGCAATTGGGTCAATTCGGCGTCGGCGCCAACACTTCATGGAGGTGGTGCGACAGGGTGGATTCACCCAAGCCTCCAAAGTGCTCCAACTGACCCAGTCAGCAGTGAGCAAGCAGGTTGCCCAACTCGAGAAAGATGTTGGATATGCGCTGCTCGATCGTTCAGTAGGTAGATTATTACTGACTCCAGCAGGCCAGGTCGTGTATCGGGGCGGTGAGCAGATGCTCATGATCCGAGCAGGTCTGCAATCTGAATTGGATGGGCTGGAGCGTCCATGTAGAGGCGAACTATATGACGACCGCCCTTAAGCAGGCTGTGAAGCACTGTTCGGCGGGCTCCTTCAGAATACCGGTTGAGATATCCCTATGTAGAGGTTTGTCCATCCGAAGGCACGAACTAAGAGCTTGTGGGCGCACTTCAAGCAGGACACATAGAGATAAGTATCAGCTCGTATTCAGACCGACCCGCATTCAACATGTAGTCATTCTGTGATGAGCCAGTCGACGTTCTGCAGCCTTAAATTTAGAGCTCGTCCTAATTGCAGAACGTGCGCAAGGCCGATTACTTGTCCGACTTCGCCCCTGACCCCACCAAAAGGCCGCGCGCCAACTCAAGCCACGCTTTGGCGGCAAACGAGAGCTGGCCGTGTCGACGCCAAGCGAGGGAAATCTTCCAGGTAAGCGATGGTGACTGGATCTCCGCAACCGTGAAACTTTCTGCGTCGAGCGTATTGCAAAAGACTTTGGGGAGCAGGGTGACACCAACCCCGAGATTGACCAGTGAAGCCATGAAATCCCATTGACCGCTGCGTCCGCTGACCTTGGGGGTGAAGCCTGCTTCAGCACAGGCATTTGTTACTAGGTCGTTGAGTGCGAAGGAGTCTCCATAGAGGATGAATTCGCTCTCTGAAAGTTCCTTGAGATCCACGGCTACCCGCCCATGCCAGGGGGAATTCTTGGGCGCCAAGAGGCAGAGAGGAGATTCAAACAGCGGGAGCGAGTCGAACTCTGACCACAGGTCTGTCGCGCCGGAAAATTCCAGCAGTGTCCCAAGCTCCAGCACGCCATCCCGAAGGTATCCCAAGGTGGCATTGCTACCGATTTCGAAAAGCTTGAGCTCGATCTTGGGGAAGGCAGAATGGTAGGCGCCGAACACAGGAGCCAGGATGGAGTGGGTCGAAGGTGAAAGCCCCATACGCAAAACGCCTCGTTCGACCTTCTGAAGATCACTCACCTCAAGCTTCATTCGGTCGTGCGACGCCATCATTTCCCTCGCGCGTTGGTACACGATCTCACCCGCGTCTGTGACAGTGAAGCGCTTACCTTCACGTGCTAGGAGGGGTACTCCAAAGCTCTGCTCTAGCACCTGAACCATTTTGCTTACCGTTGGCTGAGTGAGGTGCAGGCGCGCGGCGGCCTTGGTGAAGCTCTTCTGATCAACAACCTCCACGTAGTAACGCAGAGCGCGAATATCCATTATTCATTCCTGGATTGCATGATTTTCATAATTTTAATTCATTTTGTCTTTGTGCGTCGTCTCGGTAGCATCTCTTTAACCATTTCAGCTACTCCCCAGGAATAAAACGATGTCTTCTGTATCCCGCTTGATCGACTCTAACTCCACAACACGTTGGGTTAGAGCTGTCGCTCAGGTGCTGCTCTTGAGTGTGATTTGGTTCGCTGCTGATCGTGGCGCGAAGATGCTAGGACTTCCGATTTCGGGTGGCATTTTCGGACTGGGTATTCTCGTTGTGCTGTTACTGACAGGTGTTATCAAGCCAGCTTGGGTAGAGGGAGGAGCAGAACTGATTCTCGCCAACATGCTCCTGTACTTCATCCCCCTGGTGGTGTCGGTGGTTCAGTACACTGACCTCTTCGAGACAGAAGGTTTGAAGTTAATGGTCGCCATCGGCCTAGGATTTTTGTCCGTTCTACTTGTCACTGCTTTTGTCGTTGAGTGGGCATGCCAGCTTATCCGGAAGCGCCATTACACCAATCTCACTGAAGCTCGAAGAAACCGCAAGCTCGTCGCAGGGCAGAAATGATCATGAAAGATTCCATGCTCTCCCTGGTTTTTCTGTTTGTCACGATTGCGGTGTTCTACGGTAACCAGGCTGTCTACAAAAAGCATCAACGCATCTGGTTGATTCCCGCGATTCCGACGTCGATCTTGCTGATCGCTCTGGTACAAGCGACGTCCTCCAGCTATCCGCTCTATTTCAAGGATACTCAGTGGCTGGTCTGGCTTCTTGGGCCGGCAACGGTAGCGTTCGCTCTACCGATTTATCAGAACCGTCGGATCGTCCGGAAATATTGGATGGCCCTGGTAGGGGGCAGCTTAGTGAGCATTGCGGTTTCGGTCGTGGTGACGCTCTTGGTTGCCCAGACTCTGAGTCTGGATGATGAGATCACACGCAGTCTGCTTTCCCGATCGGTTTCTACGCCATTTGCTTTGGAAGCGACTGCGAACCTTGGCGGTACCGCACAGCTGACCGGTGTCTTCGTGGTCATCACCGGCTTGTTCGGGATTGTCCTCGGCGAGCTGATTTTGACCTTGATACCGCTGCGTAGTCGATTGGCCAAAGGAGCCCCACTCGGCACTGCAGCGCACGGATTTGGGTTGAGCATTGCACGAGGCCTTGGTCACGAAGAGGGGGCTGTGGCGAGTCTGACGATGATTTTTAGTGGTGTTCTTATGGTAGTGCTTTCACCGATGATTGCGAGGCTGTTAGCTTGAGCGGGCGCATCTAGACTCGGTAAGTCTTCTGTACCGTGTTGCTCAGGATTTCATCGATTTGTGAGAAGAGGTGTTGCGCGGGGAGGGTGCTGGCTTGATAGTGGCCGAGGACGTCAGCACGAACGCCTGCCCAGCAAGGTGCCGGGCAGGCGCTAATGAGCTTACTTCAGTGTGATGGTGGTGTTCACACCGTCATTCACGGTTTTGTCGTCGAACCATCGGCTGGTGACGGTTTTGGTCTGGGTGTAGAACTGCACGACTTGCTTGCCGTATGGGCCCAGGTCGCCCAGTTTGGAGCCACGCGAGCCGGTGAAGCTGAAGGCAGGAACAGGTACCGGGATTGGGATGTTAATACCAACCTGGCCGACATCGATCTCGCTTTGGAACTTGCGAGCAGCAGCGCCGCTTTGAGTGAACAGACCTACGCCGTTACCGAACGGGTTGGCGTTTACCAATTCGATCGCGTCATCCAGGGTTTCAGCTTCCAGTACCACGAGCACAGGGCCGAAGATTTCCTGGGTATAGATGTCCATCTCGGTGGTGACACCCGAGAATAGGGTCGGGCCTATGAAGTTGCCGTTTTCGTAGCCAGGAACCTTGATATCGCGACCATCCATTTCCAGCTTGGCGCCTTGACGGACACCACTTTCGATCAGATCCAGGATGCGCTGCTTGGCACGCTTTGAGATTACTGGGCCGATGTCAGTACCAGGCTCGGAGCCTGCGTTCACTTTCAGCTTCAGAGCCAGTTCTTTGATGTCCGGCAGCCAGTTGCGCGCCTCACCTACAAGTACGATGACCGAGGTGGCCATGCAACGTTGGCCGGCAGCACCGAACCCAGCACCCACCAGCGCGTTCAAGGTATGCTCGCGGTTCGCATCAGGCAGCACCACCGCGTGGTTTTTAGCGCCCATCATCGACTGAACACGCTTGCCGTGCTGGCTGCCCAGGTTGTAGACGTGGGTGCCGACGTGAGTCGAACCGACGAAAGAGATCGCTTGGATGTCCGGATTGGTGCACAGAGCATCAACGACTTCTTTGCCACCGTGCACTACGTTCAGCACACCTGCAGGAATACCGGCCTCGAGCCCTAGTTCCACCAACATCATGGTGGATAGTGGATCTTGCTCAGAAGGCTTCAGAACGAACGTGTTGCCGGTGACGATAGCCATCGGGAACATCCACAGTGGGATCATGGCTGGGAAGTTGAACGGTGTGATACCGGCGCACACGCCGATCGGTTGGCGAAGGGTATAGGTGTCTACACCACCGGCAACGCTCTCCGCGAACTCGCCCATTTGCAGGGTGCCGATCGAGCAGGCGTGTTCCACCACTTCCAGGCCACGGAAGATGTCGCCTTCGGCATCTGCAATGGTCTTGCCTTGTTCAGCGCTCAGGACAGCAGCGATGCGCTTGGAGTTTTCGCGGATCAGGGCCTGTAGCTTGAGCATGATGCGCATGCGGGCGCCGAGCGGTGTCTTTTTCCAGCTTTGGAAGGCGCGCTGGGCAGAGTCAATCGCGGCCTTCACTTCTTCCTGGGTAGCCAATGGGACTTTCGCCAGCACTTCTTGCGAGGCAGGGTTAACCACATCGAGCCACTCGGTGGTTTTGGAATCGACCCAGTCACCGTTGATCAGCAATTTGACCTGAGCCACTGTGGTGTCGTTCTTGTTCAGCGAAGCATTCATGAGTGTCTCCTTGGGTTACAGACTGAAAACGAGCTTTTACTTATTGGTTTCGACGGCATCAAGGTCGACGTTCTTTGTCTCTTTGAGAGCAATGACGCCGATTACGAGGCTTACGCCGGTGATAAGTACGGGGTACCAGAGGCCGTAGTAGATATCGCCGGTGTAAACTACCAGGGCGAAGGAAATGGTCGGCAGCAGACCTCCAAACCAGCCGTTACCGATGTGGTAGGGCAGGGACATCGAGGTGTAACGGATGCGGGTTGGGAAGAGCTCGACCATCGTTGCTGCCAGTGGGCCGTAGGTCATACAGGCAATGAGGATCAAGGCTACGATGATGGCGACCACCATTGGCTTGTTCACTTGGGCCGGGTCAGCGCTGGTCGGGTAACCAGCGTCTACGGTTACCTTCTTGATAGTCTCGGCATCGAAGCCGGTCAGCACTGTGCTGCCAATGGCGATCTTGATTTCACTACCCACTGGGCCCGCGACGGACTCATATGGAATACCCATCTTGGCCAGATAGGTTCTGGTCTTGTCGCATGGGCTATCAAATTTAGCTTTGCCAACCGGGTCGAATTGGAACGTGCACGACGCGGGGTCAGCCGTTACGGTGACAGGTGAGCTGGCGCTAGCCTGCGAGATTTGTGGGTTCCCGTAGTAGCTCAGGGCTTTGAACAATGGGAAGTACAGCAGGGTGGCAAGAAGAAGGCCTACCATCAGAATCGGCTTGCGGCCAATCCGATCGGAGAGCGAGCCGAAGATGACGAAGAACGGTGCTCCGATCACGACGCTGATGATCAACAGCGTGTTGGACTGCGCCGGATCCATCTTCAAGAACTGTGTCATGAAGAACAATACGTAGAACTGCGAGGTGTAGAAGGTCACGGCTTGGCCAGCGTTGATGCCGAACAGCGCGGTGAGTACGACCTTCAGGTTCTGCCAAGAACCGAATGCGTCACGGATAGGCGAGCTGCTGGTTGTGCCTTCTTCCTTCATTTTTTTGAAGGAGGGCGACTCATGCATGCTCATACGAATCCAGGCCGAGATACCCACCATGATAAGGGACAGAAGGAACGGGATACGCCAGCCCCATTCCTCGAACTGATCACCGGTGACTTTGCGGCAGATCAGGATGACCAGAAGGGAAAGCAGCAATCCGAAGGTCGCAGTGGATTGAATCCAGCCGGTGAACATGCCGCGCTTGTCCCTTGGGGCATGCTCAGCCACGTAAGTTGCGGCGCCGCCGTACTCGCCACCTAGGGCCAGACCCTGAAGCATGCGCAGAACGACGAGGAGGATTGGAGCTGCGATCCCCCACGACGCATAGGTCGGGAGAATGCCCACCAGAAAGGTCGACAGGCCCATCAGGACGATGGTGGCCATGAAGGTATATTTCCTGCCGATCATGTCGCCCAGCCGACCAAACACCAACGCACCGAACGGTCTCACTAGGAAGCCGGCAGCGAAGGTCATCAGTGCGAAGATGAAGGCGGTGGTGTCGTTTACACCTGAGAAGAAGTGCTTGCCAATGATGGCCGCCATGGCGCCATACAGGAAGAAATCGTACCACTCGAAGATCGTGCCGAGAGAAGAGGCGAAAATCACTTTCTTGTCTTGGCGTCCTATATCGTCAGCGCCGACTGAGCGCTCTTGGGCTATCTCATTCATTTGCAGTTCCTCGGCCCAGTGGGCTCGTTTTGTTTTTGTTTTTGTTTTTGTTCTTGACTGCCGGCCAATCGAGTGGCCGCCATCGTTGGACTTATCTGAAGCAGGCGCCCCGATAACTCGGTAATTCTCGATGGTTCGTGTTGCGGACAGCGGGGGCAAAATCTCCAGTTAATTTTGGTAGTGGAGCTGAGTCTATGAGTGGCGTAGTCAGCGGCACAGAGCAGAATCTGCTCAATGGATGTGCAAAAAATGGGGAATGTCTCGCTAGTCGCCACCTACCTACTGCACAGCCGTTTCAACTGATGATGGGAAGGGAATTGAAGGAAATTGGTGCATATGGTGCAGTTCTGTAGTGCGTTGGATATGGCTTGTTGCACCAGGTGCAAGGTGCGACCTTTGGTGCAGTGCAATCACTGGAGATGAGTCATGGTTGATACAGTGCGTTTTGAAAGCTTCGGCGATGCAGAACAGCTTCACCTGGACAGCGTCCAAGTGGGTGAGCCTGCAGAAGGACAAGTGCGTCTCAAGCAGTACGCGGTGGGGGTGAACCCGTTGGATATCAGTCAACGCCGTGGTGAGGTGAAGATTCCGCTTCCCTCTGGTATTGGCCTGGAAGGCGCCGGGGTAGTCGAGGCAGTTGGCCCCAACGTCACGAATTTCAAAGTGGGTGATCGAGTGGCCTATGCCACTGGCCCGATTGGTAGCTATGCAGCCTCCAGGCTCTTTCCTGCAGAGCGCTTGGTGAAGCTGCCGGAAAACGTGAGCTTCGAAGAAGCGGCTGCTGTTCTCTTCAAAGGCATCACCGCGCAATACCTGATCAAAACCACCTACCCGGTGACCAAAGGCACCAACATACTCCTCTATGGTGCAGCCGGCGGCGTAGGCCAGATTTTGGCAGCATGGGCGAAACACTTGGGCGCCAACGTAATTGGGGTGGTCTCGAAGGAAGCGAGTATTGAAAGAGCGCGCGCTGCCGGCTGTGATCACGTCTTCATCTTCGACAGCGCCACTCTGGCAGCCAACGTCCAAGAAGCCACAGGTGGTAAAAAAGCGGATGTTGTATACGACGGGGTTGGCAAGCAAACTTTCGAGACTTCGCTGGACTGCCTAAGGGTGCGCGGCCTTATGGTTTCCTACGGCATTACAAGTGGCGTTCCGGATCCTGTAGCGGTTGGAACACTCAACGCTAAAGGCTCGTTGTACCTCACACGACCTGGCTTGGTTGCACATGTCGCAACGGCTGAGGCTTACAAAGAACGTGCAGGTGACGTAATGGACGCCCTTGCCAAAGGCATCATCAAGGCTCATGTATCTAAAACCTATCCGCTGAAGGATGCTGGCAAGGCACAGCAGGACATCGAGCATGGCCATTCCAAAGGTTCGATTGTGCTGATCCCTTAAACAGCAAATTTTCATTATTGAGGTTGTAGATGGATCCGTTCGATAGCCGTAAAGCCGATGAGCTCTCAGCAATCCTTGCGCTTGCTGACCATCAAACGTTTTCAGCGGCGGCGAAGGTTCTCGAGCGGCATCCATCCGTTTTATCCAAGCGGATCTCCGCGTTGGAAATGAGGCTGGGTGTTCGGTTGGTTGAGAGGACGACCCGGGCTGTTCGGTTCACCGACGTAGGTGCTCGTTTCGTCGAGAACATCCGCGCCGCTGCTCGGTTGATAGGCGAGGCTCAGTCTGAAGCGTTGCAGGACTCTTCGGAGATCCAAGGAACGCTCAGGTTATCCCTGCCATCAGCTATGGGCCGTATGTGGTTGAGCCCGTTGATCGCTGAATTCGCCAAGCGGCATCCTCATCTGTCTCTGGAGCTCGAGTACACCGATGATTTTGTTGATATCGTCTCGAAGGGATATGACTTGGCCATACGCATCGGTGATCTGCCGGATAGCCGGCTGATCGCGCGCAAGCTTTGCGATCAAACACGCATCCTGTGCGCTTCGCCTGAATACATCGAGCAACGCGGAGCGCCCGAGCACCCCCACGACTTAGTCAATCACCAATGCCTTTCTTATACAGGATTTAGTACCTTCCCTGATTGGCGACTCGTGTCGGAAGGCAAGGCTGTCACCATTCGGCCTAAGGGGTCGATCAAAAGCAACGACAACGAAGGCCTGCTCATCGCTGCCACTCATGGTTTGGGTATCGTGGCTGGCAGTATCTGGTTGATGGCCAGAGCGATCACCAGCGGCAAGCTGGTTCGTGTCTTACCCAAGTGGACATTCAGTACCGACTCAGGCGTTTACCTTGTTAGGCCGTCATCTGCTTACACCTCTGCGAAAGTTGATGCTTTCAAAGCCTTCATTGAGTCCCGATTTACTGTCAGGGCACCTTGGGAGGATTTGGAGGGGTAAGTGAGTACCGTGATTGAGAGTTGAGTTATGGCAAAAAAACAAAAAAATGAAAACTGGGATGACTTTCGATATTTTTTGGCCGTGGCGAGGGCTGGTACCTTGTCGGGCGCTGCCGAGAGATTAGGTACAGAGCATACAACGGTTGCACGTCATATTTCAGCCTTGGAAGAAGGCTTGAAAATAAGGCTGTTTCACAAGAGCAATTCTGGATATGAGTTAACTCCTGAAGGGGAGAGGGTACTCAATGCAGTCGAAAGCATGGAAAGCATTTTGCTCTCCTATAAAAGTGACGAGACTGATCCAGGGCAAGTTTCAGGTCTAGTCAGGATTGGTGCTCCAGATGGATTCGGGAGCGTATTCCTGGCGCCTAGAATGGCAGAGTTGACAAGGAAGTATCCCAACCTCGAGGTGGAAATCTACGCGGCAGCGCGGGTGTTTAGTCTCTCCAAGAGAGAAGCTGACATCGGCATCAGCTTGGCGAGTGCAGAACACATGCGGGTCGCCTCTCGCCGTCTGACTGACTACCGACTTCAGATCTATGCAACCCGTCAGTACCTTGACGAGTCTCCTCCGATACGAAGCCAGAAAGATCTCGAGCAGCATCCCTTCATAGGCTATGTCGAGGATCTCCTGTTCGCACCCCAGCTCAATTTCTCCAGCGGTCTGGAGGTAGAGCTTGTCTCGCGCCTTCGCAGTACGAACCTACTCACCCAGGTGCATACGGTCTTGGGAGGGAAGGTGCTGGGCATCCTTCCATCCTACATCGCAACGTCATTCCCCAACCTAATCCCCGTGCTCCCAGAAGAGGTCAGCATCAAGCGCTCCTTTTACATGCACGTCCATGAGGATCACCGGAAGGCGGCGCACATCCGCGAGGTAGCCAGGTTCATCGCGGAGCAGGTGGATGCCAACCGGGAGATCTTCCTATGAAAAATTCGCTAATGGCCAGCACCTCCATCAGTGTTTTTTTGCACGCCGGATGTGTGTTTATTACGTTGTGAAGGCGCAACCGGCGGGCGTACTGTTAATTTCATCGAGTGAAGACATTTTTAAGTGCCTAAGTTCGTATACAGATACAATTCAATAATAATAGGTGCAGCATGCTATATGTCATCTACTGCAAGGATAATCCGTCTACTCCAACTAGACGCGATGAGTTCTATGATGCGCATCGCGCTTATTTGAAAAGCGCCCCTATCAAAATCCTGATCGCAGGGCCTTACACTTCGGTGGATAGCGACAAGAAAATTGGCAGTATGCTTGTTGTTGAGGCAGAAACGCTCGACCAAGCTCTTCAGTTCCAATGCAATGATCCGTTCGCCCTGAATGATGTATGGAGCGAAGTCAGTGTTAATCCTTACCTGAAGTCGATTGATCAGCGTTAACTTGAATCTTAGTGCGCCTGACTGATCAGATGCATATTTTGATTTAGTAAAAACTACCCCGCAGCACTGGAGAATAAAAATGAAGACTATCGCTTGGATCGGCCTGGGTTTTATGGGCATCCCAATGTCCAAACATATGATGAACGCCGGTTATATAGTTAAAGGCGTGGACATTGATCCGGTTGCTCGTGAGAACGCTGCCAAGAATGGCGTTCAGATTTGCGCAAATGTTGCTGAAGCCTGCCAAGGCGTAGACGCAGTTTTCACCATGCTGCCAACTGGCACAGAAGTGAAAGAAGTGCTGGCCGGCCCTGACGGTGTCTTCGCAAGTATCAAGTCGGAAACCGTCGTAATCGACTGTTCGACCATTGGTATCGAGAACGCACGCTCCCTGCATGCTTCTGCCAAACGCGCTGGGCGGATTTTCGCTGAGGCACCTGTGTCCGGCGGTACCGAAGGTGCAATTGATGGCACCCTGACCTTCATGATCGGTTGTGAAGACCCACACGTTTCCCGCGTCAAAGAGCTTCTCTCTCCGATGGGTGAGTACGTCGCCCATGCTGGTGGCCCTGAAGCTGGCCAGGCAGCCAAAGTGGTCAACAATTTGATCATGGGTGTTTGCGTGGCTGTTAACTGTGAAGCAACTGCGTTGGCCGAGCGCCTGGGCCTCAATCTTAAAGAATTCTTCGAGATTGCGATTCGCTCCACTGCCGACAACTGGACTTTCCGAGTATGGAACCCGGGCGAGGGTGTAGTCCCAAGCTCTCCTGCCTCGAAGGGCTATAAGGCCGGTTTCAAGACTTGGCTGCTTGCCAAAGACCTTACTCTGGCCATGGACGCTGGGCGGGAAGTGGGCGCAACTATCGCTACAGCCGAAGCTGCCCATGCGATTCTGAAAAATCACATCGATAAAGGCGGCGCTGATCTGGACGCTACCTCGCTGGTGTTGACGCTCAAAGAAGAAGCCGAGAAAGCTGCGCCGCAAAAAGCGATCGCCTGACGCCGTACATCTCACATCGAATGTCCCCCTTGGCCTGGATACTCGTGCTCCAGGCCCTTTTTTGCTCTCCAAGAAGTCTGGTCATCCTGAAGGCCAGCGCCCCAGTGGGGGCTGTTGCCGTAGCCTTGCCGATCTTTTGATGCGACGCCACATCGGCGTTTCGCGCCGCAACATCGAATTCGAGTTACTGAACACCGCTCAACAAAAATAATGGAGGTAGGTATGACTGTAATTTCTGCCGGTAAGCGTTTCCGTGACGCCGTTGCTCAAGAGCATCCGCTGCAGAAAGAAGGCTTCTACGAAATATTCAAGCGCGTCGGGGCACGAACCGAAATTCCAGGCTGTTCGCTGTGTATGGGTAACCAGGCTCGAGTCGCTTCCAACTCTACAGTGGTATCGACCTCGACGCGGAACTTCCCGAATCGGCTGGGGGATGGAGCAAACGTCTACTTGGCATCGGCGGAGCTTGCATCTGTTGCTGCGATCCTCGGCAAGCTACCTAGCCTGGATGAGTACATGCATTACGCCGATGTGATCGAGAAGATGTCCGGCTACATTTACAAATACCTCAACTTCGACCAGATCGCGAGCTTCAAGATGGCGGCTGAAAGAGCGCTTATCGCTGCTGTATCCGTGTAGTCCAACAGATAAACCGAGTGACGTTGCGAAGGAACTCTTCTGTAGCTGCGTCACCTGGTTTCTGCACCACAGCCTTGAGGTGACGCATGCTCGAATACAGGTCAGTCAAAACTGCAATTTTCGACGTCGCCTACTTGGATGAATTCCATCACTAATCGCAATTGGGGGACGAACTCTCAAGGGAGAGGCGTTCCCGCATGGAAACCCCGGAGGCAACATGTCGAATCAAATAGTCCTGCCGCGCATCCTGCAAGTAGGTGCGAAGGCGAGTGAAGCCATTCCAGATGTGCTCACCAGTATCGGTTGTTCACGGCCACTGATCATCACCGACAAAATGATGGTGCAGCTTGGTTATGCGAGTCGTATTCAGGATGTGCTTGCAACCAAGGGGTTGAGCGCTGACGTTTTCGCTGACACAGTGCCTGAGCCCACGGTCGACTCGATTAGCGCCGGCGTTGAATATGCTCGGTCGGGTGACTATGACAGTATCATCGCGTTGGGAGGTGGCAGTCCTATCGACAGTGCGAAAGCCATCGGCATTCTCGCTAAGTTCGGTGGCGTGATGCGCGACTACAAATTTCCACGTCAAGTGAGTGAGCAAGGCCTGCCGATCATCGCCGTGCCAACCACCGCAGGCACGGGTTCGGAAGTAACCCGCTTCACCATCATCACCGATGAGCAGAACGATGAAAAAATGCTCTGCGTGGGCATCGGGTTTATGCCCGTGGCTGCGCTGGTCGACTACAGGCTGACACTCAGTCTGCCAGCCCGTGTCACGGCCGATACCGGCATTGACGCGTTGACCCACGCCATCGAGGCCTACGTCAGCCTGAAGGCTAACCTCTACAGTGACAGCCAGGCACTGGCTGCGATGCGTTTGATAGGCCCGAATCTGCGTCTGGCCTATCACTCAGGCCAGGACACTGCAGCGCGCGAGGCGCTGATGTTGGGGGCCACGCTGGCCGGTGTCGCGTTCTCGGCAGCCTCCGTCGCGCTAGTGCACGGGATGAGCCGCCCGATTGGGGCTTTATTCCATGTTCCTCATGGACTTTCAAACGCGATGCTGCTGCCAGGTGTGACGGCCTTTTCCATTCCGGGTGCCCCAAAGCGTTACGCCGATTGTGCCCGGGCCATGGGCGTCGCGACGGCTCAAGACAGTGACGAAAGTGCTAACACCAAATTGCTCGTCGAACTGCAGGCTCTCAATGAGGAGCTGCAAGTCCCGACACCTGAAGGTTTTGGTATCAGTCGTTCACGTTTCTTCGAACTGATGCCAACCATGGCTGAACAAGCCCAGGCATCGGGCTCTCCGGGCAACAATCCCCGCGTGCCTTCGATCGACGAAATGATCGAACTATATCGCAACCTCTGGTAACCACAACGCCACCCGCCAGCCTCATCACTTCATCGGTAACTGCCACGTACTCAACAATAAGGAACACTCGCATGAATACCGTAGGTCATCTGATTAACGGCCAGATTTTCACCGATAGGGGGTTTTGGTCTGCGTTCAACATTGTGATTCCTCCGTGGAAGAGCCCAGCTTTTGTAGGAAGGGGCTCGTGCTAACAGGCGTAAGCGAAGCGACTTATCATTTCCCTGCCAAGCTGCATCCGCCATCCGCCATCCGAGTTTGAGATGGCGGATGCACGCTTCCTCAAATTTGCGGCGCGCCACGCTCAACCATCGCTCGCCATTCTCGCACTTTCGGTCTTTCCTGCATCCTTGAATGCCAAGTCAGCAACGCTTCACATTTTTCAGACACATGTAGATTGACCAGCGAAGCGAAAATCATGCCTATATTTACAGGCGTTTGCCCTGTATCCAGCCTAGGTAGCGACTGCAATGGGTGTTTGACGACATCTCAAAGCATTGCTTCGCATGAGTAGGGCGGCATCGCCTGTTGTAGATGCGACTTCCTTTGGCGGTACGGCTGAAGAAATGGAGTGAGCGCGAGCATCAGCGCGCTCACTCCAACCATTAGCCATTGTGAAGTCTGAAAGCCGCCTGTCGTATCACGTAGGTACCCCATCAATAAAGGCCCGGCTGCCGCGAGGGTATAACTGAACAATAGGACAAAGGCATTCCAAGCGTTCGCTTCTTCTGCGCTGTCGGCGTTGTCTAGCGGTAATGTCATACCCAGCGTGAAAGCGCCGCCTATGCCAAACGCCACGATTGGAACTGACAGGAAGGGCATGGCATTGGGGGCAAGTGCGATGGCTGTTGTACCAATCAGGGCAATGGTCGACGTCACCGCTAGTACAACACGCCTGTCGTCACTACGGCTCAGTATCCCGAAGACTGGGTTGGCGATCATGAAAGCCAAGGTAAAGCTCGCCAAAATCAGCCCCGACATGCTGGGTGATCTTCCATACTCCACATACATGGGCGCTACCCAAGAGATGTAGGCGTAGAAGAGGACGTTGTTACTTGCAAAGAAAAGCGCAATAAACCATGCGGTGCGATTTCGAATTGGCATCACGTACCGGCGGCCACGATGATTAGCGGTTTCAATCGAGAAACGTTGACGATCGACGTATATCCACGCGACAACTGCAATAAGGGCAGGAATCACCCAGACACTGGCGCCTGGCCTCCAGCCGCCAGCTGTTGATACCACAGGCCCTGTGAATGCCGCAGCGATGGTGCTGCCGAGTGCCAAAGCCGTTGCGTAAATACTCATTAAAAAAGCAACTTTGGTGGGGTGGCTGGCTTTGATGAAGCCTGCCAGCAACGCACCGGCAACAGCAATACCGGCGCCGATTCCAATGGTCGCCAAAAAAAGGGTGACGACGGATCCCGCGTATGCACGCAACCCAGTCGCCACCATCAGCACCAGCAATGCCACCACGACTATGCGATCACGGCCAAACTGCCGGGCCAACCATGGTGCCGGCAAAGCCATGAGTCCCATCAGCAGCGTAGGAATCGCAGTCAGGAGAGAAGCCTGAGTGTGGGAAAGGCCGAACGTCTGAATCATGTCCGGCAACAGTGGGCCTATGGACACAATGGCAGGGCGCAATGCAAGCGCCACCAGGACGATGCATAGGATGGATATGAACAAAGATGGCCGGTTGTAGGATGGTTCTAGTGGCGTAGAGAAACGCTGTTTGCGAACATGCTCATAGGTCGTGTTTGGGGCTGGCTCGGCAAGTGGAGTTTTGATAGCGGCTAACATTTTTCGATCTCCGGGCAAGACGGAACTCGTCTTCGACGAACTCCGTCCGTGTATTTGGATCAGCTTGCGTAGGCGGGATAGTCGGTGAAGCCAGCTTCGGCTCCCCCATAAAGCGTCGCTGGATTCAGCGGATTTAGCGGCCAACCGTTGACGATCCGCGAAGGCAAATCTGGGTTGGCAATAAATGGGCGCCCAAATGCAATCAGATCAGCCAAGCCTGCCTCTACCAATCGGGCGCCGCGTTCCGCGGTATAACGACCGGCGTAAATGATGCGGCCGCTGAACGTACTACGCACTTCACGTCGAAATGCCTCTGGGAGGTCAGGGGCGTTATCCCAGTCAGCTTCGGCAATGGAAACATAGGCGACGCCTGATACTTCGAGAATTTTGATGGCCTCGATATAAGTGTGATGGGGGTCATTTTCGACCAGCCCGATATAGACACGATCCTGGTCAGTGCTCGAAAAAAGCGGAGTAAAACGTACGCCGAGGCGATGTGGCCCCACTGCTGCGCTTACAGCTTCAACAATCTCACGCAGAAACCGTAAGCGATTCTCTAGTGAGCCACCGTATTGGTCGTTACGCTGGTTTGAGTGCTCTGAGATGAACTGATTGACCAAATAGCCATTCGCTGCGTGGATCTCTACGCCGTCAAAACCTGCGTCGATGGCGTTATGAGCAGCGGTAGCATATAGCTCGACCAGTTCGTTGATCTCTTCAACAGTTAGGGCCCTGGGCACTGAAGGTGACACCAATTCACCGATCCCTTCGCCAGTCGCAATGAACGCTTTGGCATTTTTTGCAGGTACAGCAGAAGGTGCAATCGGAGCGGCGCCGTTTGGCTGCAACGCTTCATGCGATACTCGGCCCACGTGCCAGAGTTGGGCGAATATCACCCCGCCGTCGGAATGGACGACTTCAGTAACTTTGCGCCATCCGTCGATCTGAGCTTGGGTATAAATGCCCGGAGTCCACGCATATCCCTGTCCGCGTGGTTCGATCTGTGTCCCTTCACTGACCATAAACCCTGCCGAAGCCCGCTGTTTGTAATAGAGGGCCATCAAGTCCGACGCCACATCACCAGGCTGCGCGCTTCGTTGACGTGTGAGGGGCGGAAATGCGATGCGGTTTTTTAGGGTATGGCGACCAAGGTTGATCGGGGTGAACAATGCTTTATGTTGCACAGTATTTGCTCCAGAAATCCAAGATAAATAGCTCGCCACTGCGGTGCGCGGGCCTTAAAGGGCTGCAAAAAAAGGTGATACCAGGGCAAAATTAGGCGCCCCCTCACTTGAGGGGGCGCCTGCTGGTTTACTTCTTGATCAGTACGGTTTTAGGGTTGGTGAAAAGCAGGCGGCCCTCATGCCCGCCCTCTGTGCCAACACCAGATTGCTTATGCCCGCCGAATGGAATGTCCACACCCTGGGTGTGCATTTCATTGACCCAGACCATGCCCGTTTCCAAGCGATTAGCGACGGCTACTGCAGCTTTAGAATCGCGCCCCCAAACGGAGCCGCCCAGACCAAATGGGCTGTCGTTAGCGCGGTCGACGACATCGTCCACATCGTCGTAAACAATAATTGGGACGATCGGGCCGAACTGTTCTTCCTGAACGATCTTCGACTGCTCAGGCGGGTTATCCACTACGGTCACTGGGATGAAGTAGCCGGGACGGGATTCATCGATGTCCCCACCCAGAACAATTTTCTGGCCATTGGCTTTGATGTCGTCGAGGAACTCGCGAACTTTGTCGAATTGCATTTTGTTCTGCACAGGGCCGACAGTGACTGCCGGGTCTAGGCCATTGCCCATTTTTTGCTGCTTTGCGAAGTCCACGAATGCGGCCACGAACTCGTCATGATAAGAACGATGGATGTAGAGACGTTTGATACCGACACACCATTGACCCGAGTTTCCAATGGCTCCCCAGAACAATTGGGGGATGATCGATTTCCAGTCAGCGTCCGGAAGGACAATAGCTGCGTCATTACCGCCCATTTCCAGAGTCAGCCGCTTGACGGTACTTGCAGCAGATCGAATGACGTGTTTGCCGGTTTCAGTAGAGCCAGTGAAACTGATCTTCGCGATATCCGGGTGAGCAGTCATCTGTGGGCCTAGCTCGTTGCCACCCGATACAATCGATAGGACGCCGGCGGGCAGAACAGACTGAGCGATTTGGCCAAAACGTAGCGTGGTCAATGGGGTGAAAGGGGAGGGTTTGATCACCATGGTGTTGCCTGTAAGCAGCGCTGGAGCGACTTTCCACAGAGCCAGCAGCACTGGAAAGTTCCATGGAGTGATTGCGCCGACCACGCCGAGTGGGGTGTGATGTAACTCGACAATATGGCTGTCGTTTTCTTCGACGATTTCGACAGGAATGCGCCGTGCTGCAATCTGGCGAATCCAAGAGATGGACTGATCAACCTCTGGCTCCGCCATTGTTTTCAGAGGTTTTCCCTGTTCCAGCGTCAGCAGTTCAGAGAGCTCATCACGATAAAATTCGAGCGCATTGGCGTAAGCGAGCAGATACTTTTCACGCTCGTCGTAGCTCAACGCCGACCAAGTTTTAAACGCGGATTTTGCTGCAGTAACGGCTTCATCCAATTGCTCTGGTGTACCAGCGGGGGCTTTTGCCAGAACCTGACCATTGGCCGGGTTCATGACGTCAAAGCTATCTTCTGTCTGAACAAGTTTGCCAGCGATACTTAGATAGTAAGGGCCGTTAAACAGACTGGTCGTTACGGTGCTGCGAGTTGCATTACTCATTTTTTCTCTCCAGATTATAAATTGGATCATTCATTAAATATTTCAGTTTGTATATTTCATACGCTGGTTTATAAACCGAGCTTTGACGCGTGATCTGGCATTCACACAGCGTGAATAATGATCAGGATTTATGTAAAAATATGCTTAGTGTGTGCTAAGTAAAACTTTCCGTGTTATCGACATTGCATGTGAGAAGGGCTCAGCGTTATTCACGATTTTCGCCATCACGCTAGCGCCCATCCACAATGAATAGAGCTGAAGAGCAGTAGACTGCGCGCAGTGCCTGGGCGCCAAGCCATCCCATATTTGATGGCGAGAGATTGCTGATGCTAGGCATTCAATAATCTTGGACGTGCCTCTGTGCAGCGCTAGTCTCATTGGCTCAGAAAGATCAGCCACTTCCGCACCAAGCTTGACTGCCAAGCATTTACCCGAATCGGTCATTCCTGTCTGATTTTCTATCCATTGACAAAAATAGAGGTTTAGTTTTTCCATCTCGGTCAATCCTTGACGCTCGAATATAGCAGTCATTTCGTTCAAGTAAGTTTCAAAGTATCCATCTAGCAAGGCAACGCCGAAGGCATCTTTTGAGCCAAAGTAGTGATAAAAAGAACCCTTTGGTACTCGGGCAGCATGAAGCACTTCATTGAGACCAACGGCGGTGAACCCCTTCTTGCTGATCAGCAATTGCGCAACATCTAGAATATTCTTCTTTACCGTTCCAACGTGTGCAGAACCCATGATCCTCGTCTCGCATTAGACCAGTCGTCTAGGTCGTTGGAGTGAATGTTATGAGTGCCCCAGTACGATGACAATGTCGTATGCGCAATGATTTCGGACATTGAGAAATAGCGACCTCGTTCATGCCCAGAATTACAGGAGGCATTGCCAGCCGGCGCTATGGCGTCGACAATTAGATTCGCTTTCGTTACCTTGGGGATTCGTAATGCACAGCGTTGCGCTGGTAGTTTATCCAAACTTTCAATCGCTTAGCCTTTCCATGGGTTCTGTGTTCGAATGCGCCAATCTGCTCAGAGGCGAGCAGGTCTACGACTTTCATTTGGTTTCTGCCGAAGGAGGTGCCGTCATGTCTTCCCAAGGCTTTTCCGTTGTCAGCCTGCCGATGAGGAGCGAGGGATACGACACCATCATCGTCAGCGGTTTTATGGAACTTGACACTCCTGAGAATGAGCTCATCCAGCTAGTGCAGACCGCGTCCAGCCAATCGCGGCGTGTCGTCTCGCTGTGCGTGGGCGCTTTCGTGCTCGCGCAAGCGGGATTGCTTGACGGGAAGCGCGCGACCACCCATTGGCTACACGCTCCGGCATTCAAGCAGCGATATCCCCACATCCAACTGGAAGAGGATCGGTTATACGTAGCAGACGGCCAGATTTGGACAGGAGCGGGAATGAGTGCCGGAATAGATCTAGCATTGGCGCTGGTTGAGAACGATTTGGGTGTGGAACTTGCCAGGCAAATCGCTAGGAAGCTAGTGATCTACCAGCGTCGGGGAAGCGAGCAGTCACAGCTTTCTGCCCTGCTTGAACTTGACCCCAAATCGGATCGGGTGCAACTGGCCATGGCGTACGCTCGTGAGAACCTGACTGATGATCTTTCGGTGGAAGCCTTGGCAGCAGTTGCTCGTCTCAGCCCTCGCCAATTTAGTCGCGTGTTCCGTGATGAAACTGGTCAGACGCCAGCAAAAGCTATTGAAAGCCTGCGAGTCGAAGCTGCTCGCGTCATGATGGAAACAAGCCGCCACCCCGTCGAAGTCGTCGCGAGGGAAACCGGATTTGGAGATCGAGAACGGATGCGTCAAGCATTTCTGCGCGCTTTCGGAAGCCCCCCCCAAGCGATGCAGAAGGTCTTATTCAAGGCGGCCACTGGCCACGGCCCAGATGCGTGATCAAGAGGGGGATGGGATCAGTCCGGATTCCTTATAGCTTGCTATCAGATCATCGAATTGGTGAATGTCCGCGCGCGTTCGCGCAATAAGTTGCGCGCCGGCGACGGCCGTGTAGATCGCACGTGCCCGTCGCTCGCGGGAATACACATCCCCCCATTCAGCGTCTTCCAACACTTGGATCAACCACGCCACGTTTATGTCCGCAAATGCCCTGACTTCAGCCGTAACCTCTTCAGGCAGATCTTCGTATTCGGCCGCCATGAAGCTGGAAAGGCAAAGTCGGTTAGCATTTTCCAGCGACTTCCGAAAGATTGATGGAAACAGCTGCAAGCATTCCCACGGATCAGAATGAGTCGTCCGGATTTGTGACAGCGCAGCCGATGTGTCTTCCCAGTAACGGCGAGCGACCGCGGAGCCCAAGGCCGCTTTGCTAGGGAAATGGTAATAGATACTCGCGTTCTTGATGCCGACTTCATCTGCGATGCTTCTGAAATTGATCCCACTATAGCCGTGTAGCTGCGCAGCGGATTTCGCCGCTTTCAGGATGGCTTCTCGCGCATTCTCGCTCATCTTGTACCTCTCTCTGATTTCTCACCTGTGGGATAGGCCCATCCTACGCCAGTGCGGGCAAACTGCCAATTGACAGGTAGGTGTTGACAAAGGGATTTTCTCAACGCAATATAAAACTACCAACTGACAGACAGGTAACTAGCTATGACTATCGCATCTCAACAAGCTGACGTTTCATCCATCCCACAGATGAAAATCTACGACTGGTTCGACGGCCCCTATCCAGCTCGGGTGCGCATCGCACTGGCCGAAAAAGGGCTGCTGCCAAAGATTGATTTCGTATCAGTGAATCTTTGGACGGGCGAACACAAAGAGCCTGAGTTTCTGGCAATCAACTATTCAGGAACGCTTCCTGTGCTTGAACTTGCCGACGGGACGTTGATCGCAGAGTGCACCGCGATCACGCAGTACCTGGACACTCTGGATGGCAATCCGTCACTCACCGGAGAGACGCCGTTGGAGAAGGGGCTCATCCACATGATGACCAAGCGCGCAGAGATCGAGTTTCTTGATGCGGTGAGCGTTTACTTCCACCATGCCACGCCTGGCTTGGGGCCGAAGGTCGAGCTTTATCAAAACGCTGAGTGGGGCGCAAAAATGGGCGAGAAGGCCGTGCGCGGTATGCGCTATTTCGACAACCTTCTAAAATCTCGGCCGTTTGTAGCTGGCGATAAATTTTCCATGGCCGATATTGCGGTCTTGGGCGGGATGATCTTCGCATCACTGGTGAAGCTTGCGGTTCCAGAAGAATGCGTTGCTCTCAAAGCATGGCACGCGAAAATGCAGGAGCGTCCGAGCGTTCAAACTTGGCGCGCACTGGTAGAGCAGGGGGCACCTAAGAGCTAACGAGTCAGGGATAGTGCATCCACCATAGCGCTCATGGTGGATGTCACTCATCCTACTATCCAATTGACCATGGCGGTCAGGGGCGTCTCCCACAGTGGTGAGCACGCCCCTTTTGCTTTTGTTGCCGGCCCCTCAAAGGAAGCCGTGCGACCGTGTCTGCTATCCCTCCCTCGCACTGGTCTCGCGCCGCGCGATGGTCATCATAGTAATGGCTTGAGTGATCGAGGGCAGAGCTAAGCGAACCGCGGCGATCATTCAGTTTCTTGCCCAATGAAATCAACGAATGCCCGTAATGGAGCGGACATGAATCTACTGGAAAAATAGAGCCACGGCCCCTCAAAGGTGTCCCACCATTCATTCAGAACTGGCTGGAGATCACCCTTTTGGAAATGTGGATGCAGCCAGTTCTCGAAGGTTGCGATTATGCCTTTGCCACCTCGCGCCAGATCAATAGCGGCTGAAACCCCGTCCACTCCAATGACCAATCTACCAGGGGGATCGATGCTTAGAGTTTCCCCACCGTTCACAAAATCCCAGCTGACCATTGCTCCGCTGGAATAGCGTAGACGGATGCAATCATGATTCATCAACTCACTTGGATGTGAGGGGATGCCGCGAGACGTTAGATAGGACGGGGCGGCAGCCAAGGCAAGTTGCTGCAACCTTGGCCCTATGGGAACGGCGATGGTGTCTTGCGCAAGGTGTTCCCCATAGCGTATCCCGGCGTCGCAGCCTGCTGCGGTGACGTCTACAAGGCGATCTTCGACCATTATCTCTATCCGAACTTCTGGATAGCGTGCGAGAAAGCGATCAATGAGTGGCGGTAGAATGTCTACCATGACCGCGCCTGTCACGTTCAACTTCAACACGCCTCGCACGTCTTGAAGTGAACTGGCGACATCTGCGAACACCGCTCTCATTTCTCCGAGAAGCGGAGCCATTCGCTCTGCCAGCTCAAGCCCTGCCGCAGTTGGGACAACGCTTCGAGTAGTACGGATGAGCAGGGGAACACCCAAGCCCGATTCCAGCGCAGAGATCCGTTCGCTCACGGTTGATGGCGACAAGCCAAGTCGCTTGGCTGCCGTGCGAAATCCTTTTTCGTGGAAAACCGCAAGAAAAATCGATAGGTCATCCATAGAGCATTGATCAATATTGTTCGCCATAGCGATCAGGCTATTCGGATTCAAGCGGGTTATCAATCATCCGCACGCGCGATACAAAGAGTGCGTACAGGCTATGCGCTCCAGTCGAGCGTGTTGCTGATAGGCCTAAACGTATAGCCAATGGAGTTCTGCAATGAGCCAAAAAAACGTTCTTATCACCGGTGCGAACAAGAGTATAGGGTTCGAAACCGCCCGTGAAATGGGCATGCTGGGTTATCGAGTTTGGCTAGGTAGCCGCGACGAAAGTCTGGGTACGCTTTCCGTATCCCGACTGTTGGCCGACGGTATAGATGCCCGCTTGGTCATCCTGGATGTGCGCGACATCGATAGCATTAGGGCGGCGTCTGAACGGGTTTTGGAGGAAGACGGCAAGCTGGACGTCCTTATTAACAATGCGGGCATATCAGGCGCTCAACCCATCGCACCCAGTGAGCAAGACATTGGCGACATCCAGAATGTTTACGACACCAACGTGTTTGGGCCAATCCGGGTTACTCAAGCCTTCCTTCCTCTTCTAAAAGCAGCGCAAAATCCCTCTGTGGTGATGGTGAGTAGCGGGTTAGGTTCGCTTACCTGGACTTCTGATTCATCACATCCGTACTCTCGGGTCGATGCGATGGGTTACAACAGTTCAAAATCTGCGTTGAATGCGGTAACCATTGCATTTTCCAAAGAGTTCGCTGCTTTCGGTATCCGCGTGAACGCCGTTGACCCAGGCTATACCGCCACCGATTTTAATGGGCATTCGGGCTACCGGACAGTGGCCCAGGCAGCTTCGGGTATCGTGTGGCTAGCCTGTCTTGATTCATCAGCCATCACTGGGAAATTCTTTTTTGACCAAGAAAGTGCACCGTGGTGATTGAAACCTCTCGCTAGGGCCGACGTACGGGAAAGATCACTTGAATCAAGCGCTCTCTAATATCCACCATCATCGCTAATGATCGAGCTCGGTAAGTGAGCTGACCGGACGCTCACCGGCTTTCCGAATGTTGAGTAACGGTATTAGGTAGGCGGCCCCGATCGGGCCGCCTACAGCGGTTTCTAGATTTCGGGTTGAGCCTCGCCAGGTAGCGATTGCTCAATGGCCGGTGCGCTGTTTCCGGAGAGTCTTCTACAGCGAAGGGTGCAGGTTACTTACTTGGCTGACTCCTTCCAAGAGTGCCGCTACTTGCAAAATCGTCGACTCTGCATGCCAGGCCCCGACTATCTGCACGTTAATTGGCAGTCCATCATTGCTGGTGCCAAACCTCATTGAGATGCCAGGCAACCCGGCCACATTGAGCGGAACTGTCGCGCCTTGCAGGTAGGTCGCATCGACCGTCTGGCCGTCGATGACGAACGTCTCGACACCGTGCTTATGAGCTGGAATCGGCAGCACGTGAGTGATCAGGGCGTCGTAGCGCGAGAAGTACTCAGCGTAACCATCGCGGATACGTTCCGCAGCTTGCTCAGCTTCGATGAAATCCTGCATAGAAGTGTCAGGTAGAGAGAGCATGGTTTTTGCCATCTTGTAGATCTCATCATCGCGGCGACCAGCAGTCGCTTTTTTGAACGCCGGTTTCATCTCCATGACATGTAGGCGGTTGAATACGTCCAGTGCAAAGTCCCGCTCCAGCGCAGGAATGCCGACGTGTTCGACAACGACGCCGATGGCTTTAAGCGCTTCTGCTGCTGCTTTAACTGTCGCCGCGACTTGCGGGTCGACCGGGCCGTAGCCAGGGCCCACCATCCAACCTACACGCAGAGGGCGGGCTAATTGAGTGTCGATAGCTAAATCCGCCGAGGTGGCACTGCTGGAAAAGGCATCGAGACCATCCGGGCCGGTCAATTGAGAAAACGCTAGTGCAATATCACGAACTGAACGAGCCATCGGCCCGACATGCCAGAAGCGGCGGGGCGCTCGCGGCCAGATACCCGTCATGGGAACGCTACCGTGGGTAGCTTTCATCGAAGTAATGCCAGTTTGAGCCGCTGGGCCACGTATCGAAATTGCCAGGTCGGTGCCTAATCCGATGGGCGACATGCCTGCGGCAATGGCAGCAGATTCACCACCGCTTGAGCCGCCTGGTGTGCGTTCCACATTCCAGGGATTATTCGAACGGCCGCTCAGCAAGTTGTCGCTTTCAATCCAATACGAGAACTCTGGAAGGTTAGTTTTAGCCAGCAAAATCGAGGGAGTCGAAGCGCTTCAGAAGGCTTTGAATCCGGGTGGTCAGTTGGTTCCTAGTGATCCGACGGTTTTTGTGTCATTAAGAGCACTTATGAGGGAACATCTGTACGTTGTGTTGCAGTGGCACCTTATCAGCGTTTCTCGCGCTTCAGGGGCTGTGATTGACGGGCACTTTGCCGGTGACCTTGGGCTATAATGTAGCCCTTAAACTGAGTCCTTAGCCGTCGCTCCGAGTGATAGCCAGAATTTGTAGTCGTTAGGTCGTTAGCCGGTCGGGGGTTTTTCCAGCTAAAGGATCAGAGGCCTCGGTACCAATCTGCATAGGGCGTGTCGATCACCTTGCGCTGGTTCAGATCCGGAGCGCCGTCCTCCCACCAGACTGGGCCTCGCTCACCAAGCGCTACCTTGGCAGCGTGAACACTCGCCCTGGCCACCTTTAGCTCACCTAGATCACCTGAAGCCTTTGCCGCTTTAACTGCCCGACGCGCAGCCATAAGGTCATTCACCAAACGCTGGCGTTCCTCTTCGTTCAGCGACGGATTAGTGCAGCGCCACAGCTGTACTTTGACAACAAAATAGCGTCCGTCAGGAGTAGTGGGATTGATGGGATGCGATGCCCCCTGTGTGATAGCGTAGCGTAATAAAGCCCTCGAACTGCCCGCTTGTAACTGTCTGCCACCACCCATTTTTTGAAGGCATTTACTCAATGCCTTGGCTCGGTACGGAAATGTCTGGGCCGTATACAAGGAATCACCGAGGTACTGCATGGATCCTTTCAGCCCTGAGGTCTTAACTCAAACAGTTGAGTCTTTATCAAAACCCCAATCCAATGCATCCCCTGCGGACGTAGCAGAGCGCTTGCAATTGGCGTTGGATGCGGGTGCGATCATCGGCACCTGGGTGTGGGACATTCCTAGTGATTCTGTCACAGCCGACGAGCGGTTCTCACGGTCGTTCGGTCTGTCGGCGGAACGATGCAAAGCAGGGATACCGATCGCCGAAGCGTTTTCGTCTATTCATCCTGACGATGTTGACCGTGTAGCCGAAGATATTAGAGAGGCGATGATGCGCGGTGGGCCTTTCCGTTGCGAATACCGCGTGCGTCATGACGACGGAGCCTACAGGTGGGTTGAGGCAAACGGGCGGGCCGAGCTGGACGCTAATGGTGAGGCAATTCGTTTTCCCGGCGTACTCATGGATATCGAGTCTCGGCGGGCTGCTGAGGCGGAGCGGGACAGAATGTCTGCGCTGCTACGAACGTTTACTGCCGCCGTACCCGGCGTGGTTTATGCCAAGGATTTGGAAGGCAGGATGTTAGTAGCCAACCATGGCACGACGGAACTGATCGGAAGGCCGCCGGAGTTCTACCTAGGCAAAACAGATTTAGAATTCCTGGAGGACAAGGATCAAGCGCGTCGGATAATGGAGACTGATCAAAGCATTATGCGCAGCGGAAAAGCCATGCAGATCGAAGAGCGGGTCGATATGCCCGACGGTTCGGCAACCATATGGCTATCGGCCAAGGCTCCTTTGTTGAACGACGCCGGCGAGGTCATTGGTCTGATTGGCTCTTCAATAGATGTTACTGCGCGCAAGCAAGCTGAAACGGCGCTTCTGGAGCTTAATCGCACGTTAGAAGCTCGCATCAGTGAAGCGGTGGCTGAGCGTGAGGTTGCGCAGGCTGCGCTCCGACAATCACAAAAGATGGAGGCGATTGGGCAACTCACTGGGGGCATCGCTCATGACTTCAATAATCTGCTTACCGGAATTACGGGCAGCCTGGATCTGATCAAAATGCGGCTCAACCAAAGCCGCATTGAGGATGTAGAGCGCTACGTCTCGGTAGCCTATGGTGCAGCACTCAGGGCCGCAGCCTTGACTCACCGATTACTCGCGTTTTCACGCCGGCAAACGCTCCTTCCTGAACATACCGATGTTCATGTCCTTATTGCCGATATGGAGGAGCTCATTCGTCGAACGGTAGGGCCCTCTATAGAGTTGCACGTCGATCTGGCAGCGGCATCAAGTACATGTCTCGTCGATCCTGCACAGGTAGAAAACTCCCTGCTCAACCTGTGCATCAACTCCCGCGACGCGTTGACGGAGGGAGGAAGAATTTCGATCAAGACTTACAACCAGATGCTGGAGCAAGGGCCCGAGCTCGACGCGGAACTGGCTCCCGGAGCCTATCTGACTATCTGCGTTGGCGATGATGGCGCTGGAATGAGTCCAGAAATCCTTTCCAAGGCATTCGAACCCTTTTTCACCACCAAGCCGGTAGGTGCAGGAACAGGACTGGGCTTGTCTATGGTCTATGGCTTTGCAAAACAATCTGGCGGGCAGATCAAGATTGACTCAGAAAAAGGGAGCGGAACTCGCGTCTATCTGCAGTTACCCCTTCATACCGATCAGATTGATGCTCTCGTTCAAACTGAGGTAAAAATTGAAGCAGATTTTATTTCGTCGGGCGAGACGGTGCTAGTTGTCGATGACGAGCCGTCAGTCCGGATGTTTGTTAGTGAGACGCTCGGTGGCCTCGGCTATAGGGTCATCGAAGCCGCCGACGGGCTGGCGGGGCTTTCGCTTCTCCAATCCGATACACCCATTGACCTGCTCGTCACCGACATAGGCCTTCCTGGCGGAATAGATGGGCGTCGTATGACTGATGCAGCTCGTAAATGCAGGTCTAGCTTGCCCGTATTGTTTATGACCGGGTACGCCGAGCCGGCGATCGTGGGAGCTCAACTGCTGGATTCTTCGACCGCGATTATCACTAAACCCTTTGCATTGGATGTATTGACTTCGAATGTGAACGCACTGCTGGGCAAGACTTGAAAGAGACCTGAGCGCAATCTTCCCATCACTCTCTGCATTTGAAGCGTTACCTCGGCCACCTTCAGTTTGCGGTTTAGCTGACGCTGTGGACTTGTTGAGGGTCGACAGTTGGAAGCGGTAGGGCGATAGAGTTCGTGATCATTACACGGGCCTGTACCAATTCAGCGAGGGCCACCGTCACATACATGGGGCAAACCTGGGTGTGAGTGCACAGGCCTATCGACGCGCCGGTGGATTTCGACCGCTCGCGAGTCACGAGGATGTCCAATTGGTGACCGACCTCGAAAGCACGGGCGCGCACATTGTTTGGACAGCGAGTAACCCGGTAGTGACAAGCGCTAGAGCCGATTTCAGATGCCGGGAAGGGTTCGGTGGGTATTTATCGAATCTGGCCATTTCATTGTGTGCGACGCAGGAGGTCGTAACAACAAACAGCCACATCGATTTGCCGATCCTTGAGTCATGATAGGTAGAGGGCATGGGTCGAAGTAATGCCACAGAAAAGGAAACCGGCATGGCGCTTTTGCCCACCGGTTACCTATTCCTTGCCAGTCAATCACAGCGATGGGCGCGCGCTCCGTAGCCCACAGATCTACTTTTTGCCGCTACGCAAGATCGCGTAGGCACACCCGGCAATCAATAGGCCAGAGGCCACTGTCAGCAGTCCCGGAGTGTTGATCTTTCTTTCTCGCCACCCGCCTTCCACGCTACGTCGGCCACTGGGTGGTTCGAACAAATTGCCAGAGGATATCGCTGATGCAGGGCTCTGGCTTATAGCCCGGCGGGTGAGCCAGCCCATAAGTTGGGTCAGCCCTGGCACAAGGAAATGCGATACTCGGGCGACACGTGCAGCGCCTCCGACGGTAGTGGTCGCGCGCGGTGTTATCGCACACTCTACGATGGCCTTTGCGACCAGGTGGGGATCATAGATGGGCGATGGAGGTTTGAGAGCGTGACCGGTGTAGTTGCCACCGTCTCGAAAGCCAGGAGTGTCCATGACACTTGGATAGATATCGCAAACCTGGATATTGGGAAATTCGGTCAGTTCCCCTCGTAAAGCTTCGGTAAACCCACGTAAACCAAACTTGCTTGCGGAGTAAGCTGCGGCGTAGGGCTGAGCTACCCAACTGCCCAACGACAAGGTGTTTATGAGCGCTCCGCGTTGCTGAGCTTTGAAGTAGGGCAAAGCGAAGAACGCACCTCTGACATACCCAAGCAAATCCGTCTGAATGACCTGTTCGTGAGCATCCAGCGGGGTGGCCTCGAAGCTCGCCGAAGTCTTCGGAGAATCGCAGGATGTCATCTTCACTACGTTCAAGAACCGTCGACAATGCAGCGCGCCGCTGTTCAAGAGCGACCTCCCGAAGATCCATGCCGTTGAGGTATGGCATGTCGAAGAGGTAGTAAACGATGTTCCCGTTGCGGTCGGCCTCGAAAGCATTCTGCAGTGCCTGGAAGTCCGGCACACCCTTGTCGTTGGCGACCACCATTTCACCATCCAGCCAAGCTGATTCGAGCGCCAGGCTGGCAATGGCTTCAGCCTGACGAGGCAGTTTGTGCGTCCAGTCGTGGCCATTGCGGGTGAACAGCCTCACTGAACCGTTATCGACACGCGCCATGACCCGATAGCCATCGAATTTGATCTCGTAGCGCCATTCGCCTGCGGGAGCCGACTCCACCAAAGTTGCCAGTTCCGGTTTGATGATGTCCGGTAACTCCGATGCCAAGGCGCCGATGAGCTGAGTGTTGCGTGCTTTCTTGGTGGGGGCGGGCACCTTTTCCACTGGTTTGGGTGTGGCCGCTTTTCCTTTAGGTTTTTTCGCAACGATTGCTCTGTCGCTGAGCACGCTGCCGGGCATTTCTTTGACGATGTCGTATTCGGTTTCGGAACGCGCGGATTTATCCTCGTGCTTGATCAGAAACCACTGTTCCTGCTTGCCCGGGATATGGGTTTTCACCAGATTCCAGATGCCGCTTAGCTTCTCACCCTGCAATTCGAATTTGAGACGACCCTTGGCGTATGCCTCGGCAGGATCGGTCAAGGGCTTCCAGATTCCGCGATCCCAGACGATGACATCGCCGGCGCCATAATGGCCTTCCGGGATGCTTCCCTCAAAGGTCGCATAATCAATGGGGTGATCCTCAACATGAACGGCGAGACGTTTGGTTCTGGGGTCTAGAGAGGGGCCTTTGGGTACGGCCCAGCTTTTGAGCGTTCCATCGAGCTCAAGGCGAAAATCGTAGTGGAGGCGGGTGGCATCATGTTTTTGAATGCAAAATTTTAATGCACCTGAGTCGCTTGAGTTTTGCTTGGTGGCACGTTTGCTCGTTGCTCCAGACGGCTCGGGGGTCGCATTGAAATCACGTTTGCGGTTGTACTCCCCTAGTGCCTCAATGGAATGCGGTGCTGATTTCGCTGAAGCCTTTACGCCGGTCTTGGTAGCCTTCGCGGATTTTTTACTCCCGCTCACGAGCTGAATCCAGACGGGAGCATGATCACTCGCATGCTCCTCGCCACGTAGCCGCGCAAGCCACTTTCCATGTCCACGGCGAGTTTCTGCGTTTCATAGGCCGTGTTGATCACCTTGTCCGAGTGTTCAACCCAAGAGATCTCGTCCAGCAGGTAGGAAATAAGCGAGACGAACAGGACGGCGCTGAAGATCCCTGTAACCACGGGAAAGGTGATGTTGCGCTTTAAGATTTTTCGAAAGCTTTTCTCATCGACAGCGGTTGAGAGACTCATTTCTGCTTCCCGAGCGGTTTCAAAATTTGCGCAATTTTATACAAAACAACAGCGAGCAGGGTGATGGATTTTTCACCTGCAAGACCTGCACTAGAGGCCCGCAAGTTCGATTGGCGATTAAAAAGACTGAACGTTCCTGTGCTCGGTCGCCTCCCACTTAAGACTTCATCGCGCAGACGCGCTGTGCACTTTCAATCTTGGGCAGGGGTACTAATCATGACGACTGAAAATCAATACTCGATGCAGAATCCGCTCACTCAATACCCGCAGCCGAAATTTGCGAAACAGCCGCAGAACCCGCCTGGAACGGTGCATGAGTTGCAGCCGGCAGCTGACCATGGCGAGACCAGCTACAAAGGTTTTGGCCGCATGCAGGGTCGTAAGGCGCTCATCACTGGGGCCGACTCCGGTATAGGCCGGGCCGCCGCCATCGCCTACGCGAGGGAAGGCGCGGACGTTGCGCTCAACTATCTGCCTTCAGAGGAAGCGGATGCCAAAGAAGTGGTCGCGCTGATCGAAGCGGAAGGGCGCAAAGCGATATGCATCCCTGGCGATATCACCAGTGAGGCCTTTTGCAAAGAATTGATCAGCAAGGCAGTCGAAGGGCTGGGAGGTCTGGATGTGCTGGTCAATGTGGCCGGCAAACAGACAGCCCAACAAAATATCGCTGATATCACCACTGAACAGTTCGACGCGACCTTCAAGACCAACGTTTATGCGCTGTTCTGGCTTTGCAAGGCGGCGCTGCCGCATCTTGCGCCCGGCGCAACCATTATCAATACCGCCTCGATCCAGGCTTACCAGCCTTCGGCAATGCTGCTTGATTATGCACCGACTAAATCGGCCATCGTTGCCTTCACCAAGGCCTTGGCCAAGCAGGTAATCAGTAAGGGGATTCGGGTAAACGCAGTGGCGCCTGGGCCTTTCTGGACGCCGTTGCAACCGAGCGGTGGTCAGCCTCAGGAAAACATTCCGGATTTTGGTTCAGAGGTACCCATGGGGCGGCCAGGTCAGCCCGCCGAGTGCGCGCCGATTTATGTGCTGCTCGCCAACCAGGAGTCCAGCTACATCACTGGTGAGGTGTTTGGTGTTACGGGTGGCAACCCGTTGCCCTAGGGAATGAGCGAAGGTCGAATGGCACGACCTTATGTGAAAAAAATTTCAGAATGTGACTAGAAATTTCATGGTGGCGCTGCTGTCCATTTTATACCCACTTGAACAGAGCGCCTGCCATGACATTTTCCAAGTTTGCTCACACCCTGTCGAGATGGGCAGGGAGCCCGCGCACCTTTTTAACGGCCATTTTCCTCATTGCGCTGTGGGCTGCGACGGGGCCAATTTTTCACTATAACGACACCTGGCAGCTACTGATCAACACCTCGACCACCATCATCACGTTCCTCATGGTGTTCCTCGTACAAAACACTCAGAACCGGGACACCGACGAATTACACATCAAAATCAACGAGCTTTTGCGGGTGACGAATGAGGCGCAGAACGCTTTGCTTAACCTGGATAAGCTCGACCAGAAAGAGCTGAAGCTGCTGCGCCAGAAGTATCAGGCCATGGGTGATTGCGGTGAAGTGGATGAAGCTCAATTTGCAACTCCCGCCACGAACGAGCCTTCACCGGTTATGAGCCCTGTGCGAGCAACGAACGAATGATAGGCATCCATGTAGTCCACTCAATGACGTCCCACTGGTAGTAGCCAGTAGTTCACTCGTGGGTAGTATTCATTTGGATTGCATATGTTTATAAATAAACCCCTGTGAGTGTTTTTGGCCGGTTGCCGTGAATTGGTTTGTTCTGTTCTATGTGTCGCTATTCACCACACCACGCTTCACCCAGGACTAAGCGCTCGGATATCGCAAGAAAGGAATTTTTTCTTACGCCTGGAATCTTTGGCTTAGAGACCTATCTGGCCAAGGAGAAAAAAATGGCAAACGATCAACACTTCAGGATCGATTACTTGCTGCACGGCGCATACAAGACCTTCTATCTACGTGCCCCCACCATGAGTAATGCCGATGCTTGGAATTGGGCTGCCATCGACGCGGGCGTTGCTCAATTGCCCAGGTATCGGACAAACGTCATCACCAAGCTCAGCAAGCCCCAGGCCGAAATGCACGGCATTGCGAATGTCCAGTGGAGCAAAGCCTGACTCCTGACTGGGGCTCGCGGATTCTGCTGAGTAATCTGCGAGCCTTTGGGGTAGCAAGATCAATCACCAGCGGGCTTTGTCCCGTTGAGGGTTTTCTTGAAACCCCTCAGGTTCATACCGCATAAGCAGATTTCGAGGGCGATCAATGCATAGGCATGGGCGGGTATTCCCCATACCACCCAGAGGATATTGCTGAGGATGAAGCACCAGAACCCGGTCATCCGCGGCTTCGCCGCTGAGACCCAATCAGCCAGGCCGCAAGGATGGTGACCAGCATCGCCGGCCATTGCACCCAATCCATATCGATCAAAATTCCATCCCCCATCCTCGCCCCATTCATTGTGCGGTGAGCTCAGGCCGCACTCGGAAAAGAGATCTCAAGGCCCAAATTAAATTCAAAAAAACGCTCCTGAGTCGCTAGTCGTCCAAGCGTGGTTTTGTTTTATCTGGGGGATCTGCTGGTTCACAAACCTGGGGCGGTGGAGGTCGTGGGACGAGCCCCTTGGACTTGCCAACGCCGCCTGTCGTCTGGCTACTAAGGCGTTTTGAACGTCCTCAATTCGAGGAGGGTCATCTTCACAGATCCCCTCGATATAAGAGTACTCAGTGCCGTATTGAGGTGGGTGTGTGTTCCGCAACTGCCGACCGTATTACGTGGAGATACCTCTGATGAACGACCTTCCGCAGACCCGCCTTGCGGTTACGCCGCTGCGCTTTGATCCCGCCTTTGAGCAAATACCTGACGATGAGGCTCAGACCAGCAAAGAGCTGGCCGATACGCCTCGCTCCATTATGGAAACTACGTTCAACGACAGCGGCCACGCAAATCGTAGCGTTCATGCCAAAGCGCACGGACTGCTGAGCGGGCAGGTCACGGTATTGGACAATCTACCTGCCGAATTGAGACAGGGAGCCTTTTCCAAGCGGGCCACGATGCCGGTCTTTCTGCGGTTTTCTACAAACCCCGGCGACATACTGGACGACAAGGTTTCTACCCCGCGAGGGCTGGCCATCAAGATCGTTGGTGTCGATGGGCCGCGTTTGCCGGGTAGTGAAGGCGACGTGACCCAGGACTTTGTGATGCAGAATGCCAAGGCTTTCACTTCGGCCACACCCAAGGCGTTTTTGACGACCCTCAAGCTACTGGCGAAGACCACCGACAAGGCCCCAGGGTTTAAGAAAGCTCTTTCAGCGGTGCTCAGGGGCGTGGAGTCGACGATCGAGTCCATGGGCGGGGAGAGTGGCACTCTGAAAAGCCTGGGCGGACACCCGCAGACTCACATTCTGGGTGAGAGCTTCTCCACGGTCGTGCCGATTTTATACGGGCCCTATTACGCCAAGCTGGCAATGGTGCCTGTTTCAGCCTCTCTCACCGCATTGACCGATCTGCATGTGGACTTTGCCGACAACCCTGATGGTCTGCGCGCGGCAGTCACCGAATACTTCGTTCAACATGGCGGTACCTGGGAGCTTCGTATCCAGTTGGCTATCGATCTCGACAAAATGCCCATCGAAGATGCATCAGTGCAGTGGTCTGAAGAGCTCAGCCCCTACGTGACTGTCGCTCGTATCGATGTCGACGCGCAGCCGGCATGGGACGCTGAAAAGGTCAGAGAAATTGATGACGCAATGGCCTTCAGTCCTTGGCATGGCCTACAAGCACATAGGCCTCTGGGTGGAGTCATGCGCGTGCGTAAACCCTCTTACGAAATGTCCTCCGATTTTCGTGCACGGCATAACGGATGTCCGATTCACGAGCCGCGTTAAGACAAAAGTTGCTGCGCATTTGATCAGGAGTTAACAGGGGATTTGGGGGCAGCATGAAATTATTCAATCGAGCTACACCAGCACTGTCGGGGGCGCTGGTTGCGTTGTCGGGCTTGTTTTTTGTAATGGGTGGTGGCTGGCTGGTGGTGCTGCATGGCACAACCTACTACCTGATCGCGGGGGTGGGCGTGATGTTGACCGGGCTGGGTCTGATCAAGGGCCGTCGTTGGGCCTTATGGTTATACGGGGTGGTCTGGCTCGGTACTGTTGTCTGGGCCTTGAGTGAGAGCGGTTTCAATGTATGGGCATTGGAGCCCAGGCTCCTGTTGCCGACATTGCTTGGACTCTATTTGCTACTCCCTCGCATCCGCCGTCGTCTGAGCCCGTCGGGCGTTGTTTCTCCGATTGGCAACTTCGTCGTTCCCGTTTTGTGGGTGCTGCTGATCGCCGGCCTGTTCTTCGCACACCCCTATCCCGATGCGAAGGCACCTGCAGCGCTCACACCCATTGCCTCGCAGGCTGGGGATTCAGGAAATGATTGGAAATATTACGGTAGAACTCCCAAAGGCGAACGATGGTCACCTTTGACTCAAATCAACCCGGCCAATGTCGGCGATCTTAAACCTGCCTGGGAATACCGGACAGGTGATCTGGCGCGGTCTGGCGAAAATAAAAACGGCTATGAATTCAATTTCGAAGTGACGCCGATCAAGGTCGGCGACACCCTTTATATCTGCACGCCGCACAGCCAGGTCATCGCGCTTGATGCTGTAACTGGCACCGAACGCTGGAAATTTGATCCAAAGCCTGAAACCAGCAACAACGCCTATCTGGCTTGTCGCGGCGTGGCCTTTTACCAGGCACCTGCAGGTACCGAGTGTGCGCAACGGATCATCGCGCCGGTAGCCGATGCACGACTGGTTGCACTGGATGCTACTACCGGCAAGCCTTGCACCGGCTTTGGCGAGCAGGGCTTCGTGTCGCTTCGGCAATATCTGGGCGATGTTCCGAAGGGCTTCCATTTCGTCACCTCGCCACCGCTGGTTGTTGGAGATCGAGTGATACTGGGCGGCTGGATCTACGATGGGCAAAAGACCAATGAACCCTCAGGCGCTGTGCGAGCGTTCGACCCAATCACCGGGCAGATCGCATGGGCATGGGACGTAGGTCGGCCTGGAAGCCCTGTCGCTCATCCGGCTGCGGATGAGAACTTTACCCCAGGCACCCCGAATGCCTGGGGTGTTTACACCGCTGACGTCGAGCGTGGTTTGGTCTATCTGCCGACGGGGAACGCGGTACCTGACTACTACGGCGCCAAACGCCGTCCTTTCGATGAGAAATATTCGAGCTCGGTGGTGGCGTTGAACATTGAAACAGGCGAACCGCGCTGGTCTTTCCAGACGTTGCACCATGATCTGTGGGACATGGATGTGCCTATCGGGCCTACCCTGGTCGATCTGCCCGACGCTGACGGCAAGACTATTCCAGCACTGGTGCAGACGACCAAACGCGGCGAACTGTTTCTACTTAATCGTGAGACCGGCAAGCCTATCGCCCAGGTGGCAGAAAAGCCGGCGCCCCAAGGTGGCTTGCCTGGGGATCCTCCTGCCGCCACACAACCTTATTCAGTCGGTATGCCATCCTTCGCCCCTGAGCCGATCAAGGAGCAGGACACCTGGGGCGTTACGCCGCTGGATCAGATGTTGTGCAGGATCGAATTCAATCGGTTGGACTACAAAGGCGCCTTCACGCCGTTTTCTCTGGATAAGAAAACGCTTGTGTACCCGGCATTCGACGGGGTCATTGATTGGCACGGCGCCTCTGTTGATCCGGAGCGGCAGCGGCTTTACGCCAATCTGAGCTATATCCCCTTCGTCGCCGAAACCATGAAGCGAGAAGACGCCGAGGCCAAGGGTTTGGTTGAGCCTTGGGATGGAAAAGGGCAACCGCCAAGACCCAAGAAGTTCGCAATCAATCCCCAGTATGGGACGCCTTATGTGGTCAAGGTCGATCCATGGTTAGGCATCCTTGGGGCACCCTGCAAGGCGCCGCCATGGGGGCAGCTGGCGGCTGTGGATCTGCGCACTCGTTCCTTGGTCTGGCAGCACGATGTCGGAACGACTCGGGATATGGGGCCCTTGGGTTTGCACGCTAATCTGCCGTTTCCGACTGGGATATTCAACATCGGCGGCAACGTCACTACCCGCTCCGGCCTGATATTCATGGGCGCGACGGCGGATGACTATCTGCGTGCGTTCAATGCCCAGGACGGTAAGGAAATCTGGCGTACTCGGTTGCCTGCGGGCGGGCAGGCTACGCCGATGACTTTTCTGGGCAAGGACGGAAGGCAGTATGTCGTGATCGCCGCCGGGGGGCATGGTGGTTTGCAGACTCGTTCTGGCGATTATGTCGAAGCGTTTGCGCTGCCAGCCCAAGGGCATCTCTGAGGGGGTAGTCAGACCTTTCTCGAAAAGTTCGCCGCTGTCCTGAAAGCACAGCGGCGATTCACCGTAGCAGAGCGCCAAATTTGACGCTGCAAAAATGTTAGAGGAAAACCGTTCGTCTGCAGAAAGCTCGATTTTTCGATCAGATGATCCTCTGCGATGACAGATATCTCGTAAGCAGAAGAACCCTTAATTTCTTCTCTGAACGGGAGACCATCATGAAAGCTATCGTCTATAACGGCCCGCGTGACGTCAGTGTGCAAAACGTCCCGGATGCTCGAATCGAAAAGCCTACCGATGCATTGGTTCGCGTCACCACTACTAATATCTGTGGCTCCGACCTGCACATGTATGAAGGGCGAACATCGATGGAGACCGGCAGGGTCTTCGGCCATGAGAACCTTGGCGAGGTCATTGCCGTAGGTGCAGGTGTCGATCGCATCAAGGTGGGCGACCGTGTTTGTCTGCCATTCAACATTGGCTGCGGTTTCTGCGAAAATTGCGAGAAGGGCCTGACAGGCTTCTGTCTGACAGCTAATCCGGGGAGCGCTGGCGCTGCTTACGGATTCGCGGACATGGGGCCTTACCAGGGCGGCCAGGCCGAGTTGCTGCGCGTGCCTTACGCAGACTTCAATTGCCTGGTGCTGCCAGAGGACGCCGCAGAGCGCGAGGACGACTATGTCATGCTCTCCGACATCTTCCCGACGGGCTGGCATGCAACGGAACTGGCCGGTCTGTTGCCCGGCGAAAGCATCGCTATCTATGGCGCGGGCCCCGTAGGGCTAATGGCTGCACACTCAGCCATGATCAAAGGCGCATCACAGGTCTTTGTGGTCGACAATCACCCCGACCGCTTGCGACTTGCCAAGCAGATGGGCGCGACGCCTATCAACTCCCTGGAACAAGAAGCCGTGGAGCAGATCCTGAACTTTACCCACGGTAAAGGCACTGATCGCGGCTGCGAATGCGTGGGCTATCAGTGTTGCGATAAGCATGGCCACGAGGCCAACCATGTGACCATGAATAACCTGGTAGCCTCGACCAAGGCCACAGGCGGAATTGGGGCGGTAGGTGTATTCGTGCCGCAGGATCCGGGCGCGACGAGCGATCTGGCGAAGCAAGGCAAGATGGCTTTTGACTTCGGCGCCTTCTGGTTCAAGGGGCAGCAGATTCGTACCGGGCAAGCCAATGTCAAAGCCTACAACCGCAGGCTTGCCGAGCTGATTCATCATGGGCGGGCCACCCCCTCGCAGATTATCTCTCACCGTCTGAAACTGGCTGATGGGCCTGATGCCTACAAGCACTTCGACGCCCGCGACGATGGCTGGACGAAGGTCATTCTGAAACCAGCTGCCTGATTCATCCCGGGTGGGCTTCCTATTGCGGGGATAGAGGGAGCCATCCGGCGATCTGATAATCAGTTGAACAGGTAAAGGCTGACTTTAACTAATCGATTGTGCCTGGGCACGTTCAAGCTGGCGGTGCAGAGTCTCACCTGCAAGGTATGGCTCTGCACAACAGTTCTGCAACAGGTGTTACCACCGCTTCGATTCTCACCGATATTAGGCACAGACGCGCGCGGGGCACTGTCTTTTTGCTGCTTCAGTCTCGTGGGTGCATCGCACAGCTGAATCGTACTTCACATCTGACGCCGGGCCGAGCATCAAAAAATACCAGTTCGGCATCGAGCTGACGGCAGAGGGAGGCAATAATTTTCATGCCTAAAGACTTGCTTTTATGGGCGTCAAAGCCAAGAGGGAAACCTCGACCTTGATCTGCCACAGATAGCACGAACTGATGATTTTCCTGATGAAAAGATATATTCACGCCGCCCGGCGAAGACGGCATGTATGCGTACTTCATCGCGTTGGTGAGTAGCTCATTCACCAGCAAGGCTAGAGGGATCGCCTTGTCCAGGTGCAACGAAACCGACTCCAATTCCAGCTGAAAAGTTACTTCTTGGGTCGCTGTCGCCTGGATGCCCTCAATGACTTGGGAGAGGTACAGTTCAGCGTCAACAGATCCCATTTCATCGGCTTGGTATAATCTCTCATGCACTGCCGCGATACTCATGATCCGGCGGGAGGTGTCGAGGAGAACGGTACGCGCCTCAGGATCGTGCACTCGTCGCAGTTGCAGCTGTATCAGGCCAACTATTAGCTGCAAATTGTTTTTTGTTCTGTGATTAACCTCTTTTAACAGCATCTCCTTTTGTTCCAACAGCTGGTTTTTCTGCTTGATCGACCGACGTAACTCCAGTTGCGCCATCACCTGATTCGCCAAGGTTTTGAGTGCCGCTTGCTGATGCTTGCTCAGTACCTTGGGCGATCGATCCAGAATGCACAATGTGCCTATCCCATGACCTTCTGGAGTTTCCAGGAGGCAGCCGGCGTAGAAGCGAAGGCCGGCATCTGCGGTCACCAAAGGGTTTGCGCACATCCTGGGGTCATTGCGCAGGTCGGAAATGATCGTGAGCCCCGGTTGTAGCAAGACGTGCCGGCAAATCGAAACATCCAATGGTGTTTCCCTGATTCCTAACCCAATTTCAGCCTTGAACCATTGACGATGGTTCTCGACGAGATTGACCACCGAGATAGGGACTTCGCAAATCTGGGCCGCCAACTCAACAAGTTCGTCAAATTCTGACTCGCGTGGCGTGTCGAGGATCTCATAGCTGCGCAGCGCATCAAGACGCTCAGTAGAGTCAATTGGATCCGGGTAGATCGACGCGAGCATTTAGGGATTTCCGATGATGGCCCACTGGTGTGTACCGGAGGTCATGAGCAACGCCAGTCCTTGGCGAGTGGCAGACAGCGGCGCGGAACCGTTGCCTACTCGATGGACGCGCTTCTCTGACCAGCAAAACTCCGTCAAGTTATGCCGCGGTGAAAATTTTCAAGTCTGAGTGCCGAAAATTTTCAATTTCGATGCTTTTCGAAAAACAGCCATTGCTACGAAGCTCGAATCTGGTTCGTTACTGAAGATCGGTTGTGCGCATTCCACGCCATCCGGCCAGGCGTGCATCTTCGCGCTCGGTCAGCTCGCGGTCGACCATCAGGCCGAGGCGTTCGTCGAAGCTGAGATCGTTGATGTCAGGCGTTGCGTGTTGTTCGCCAAGCGCCTTGATCATGCCGTGCAGGCGCAGGGTTTGTAGCTTGTCGAGTGTCGGATTTGGCAGCATGTTCGTGCTCCTTTTTCAGGTCAGTGGTAGTAGCCGGGGCCACGCAGGTTGATGTGCTCGTCGGGCAGTAACGGCAGGTTTTGCTGGGCCAGCGGTAGCCGTTCCAGTCCTTGGCGCAGTATCGATTCGAGGCTTTTGTAGCTACATGCACCCAGTGCCAGCGCACGCTGGCAAGCGGCTTCCAGCCGCTCTTCGCCGTGCTGTTTGCTCAGGCGCAGGATGCCCAGGCAGGCGCGGAAGCCGTGCTGCGAATGGATTCGGCGTTCGAGGATGTAGGCGATAACGCCAGCGGTGTTCGGCCCTGTCTGCTCGGCCCAGCGGATCAGCCGTTGCGGCGTCCACTCGGCATGTTCGCGGTGGCTCTTGGGCATGTGCTCGATCTGGGTGGTGTGGCGGCCTTTATGTGGCGAGCGCAGATGGCTGGCCACACGTTGGTTGGCGTGGAAGCACTCGACGGTCTGCGCGGTCAGGCGTACTTCGAGTTGGTGTTTCACCAGTTGGTATGGCACGGAGTAAAAATGGCCGTCGACTTCGACGTGGTAGTCGATGTGCACCCGTACCTTTTTCCACTCGGCGTAGATGTAAGGGTGTTCCGGCAGCGCTTGCAGCGCCGGTTGGTCGATGCTCTCGAAGGCTGACCGGCGTGAGCCGGGCAGTTTCTTGAAGGGCTTCTGATTGAGGCGATCCAGCAGCAGCGCGATGGCTGTGTTGAGTTCGCCCAACGAGAAGAACTGGCGGTTGCGCAGCACCGCCAGGATCCACCGCTCGACCACTTGCACGCCGACTTCGACCTTGGATTTGTCCTTGGGTTTGCGCGAGCGAGCGGGCAGCACGGCCACGCCGTAATGCTCGGCCAGATCGCGGTAACTGGGGTTGATGTCGGGCTCGTAGCGATGTGCCTTGGTCACGCCGCTGCGCAGATTATCCGGCACCAGGATCTGTGCGGTGCCGCCGAAAAAAGCAAAACAGCGGGCGTGTGAGCCCAGCCAGTCGGGCAGTTTCTGCGACCAGGTGGCTTCGGCGAAGGTGTAGCTGGAGGCGCCGAGGACGGCGACGAAAATCTGGGCCTGGCGGATCTCTGCGGTTCGCCGGTCGATGATCGGCACGGTCTGACCCGCGTAATCGACGAACAGTTTTTCGCCGGCGTGATGCTCCTGGCGCATGACCACGTCGACCTTGGCCGCCCAGAGGCGGTAGTGCTCGCAGAACCAGCTGTATTGGAAGCCTTGCGGATGGGTGAGCCGATACTCTTGCCAAAGCAGGGCCAGGGTTACGCCGGGGCGGCGTAGCTCGGCGTGGACATGAACCCAGTCCGGTACCGGACGTTCATCACTGGGGACAGCGGGCGGCGGCGGAAAAAGATGCCGTTGCAACTCGGCGTCAGTCAGCGCAGACGGCCAGGTAAGACCGCTGGCAGCAAAGCGATTGAGGTACTCACCGACGCTAGCTCGACCTACTTGCAAGCTGATAGCGACCTGGCGGGCAGATAGGCCGACCTCGAATTTGAGACGTAGCACTTCTCGAATCTTACGCATGGATAACCGCTCCACGACGACCTCTCTGCTTCGATAAAAGAGGTCGATGGTAGTGAATTAATCCTGCGTTGCTGCCTGCCTTAAGGGTGGCCGGATGACCGTGGAATGGGTGGCCGGATCATCGTGGAATCAGTGGCCGGATGTTCATGGAATAGGTGGCCGGATGGCTGTGGAATCCGCATGCTGGCGCAGAAAAATATCCGTATCACCTGGGGCTACTACTTCAAAGTCGGCAGCATCCTCACCCTTCCTATTTTGCTTCTAACGCTGGTGGCACTGGCGTTGCGGCTGAGCATCCCTGTCTAGGAGAAACCCATGAAAGTACTATTTATGTGTACGGCAAACAGCTGCCGGAGCGTTCTCTCGGAGGGGGTGTTTAACCATTTGGCCCCGAACGGCTTTACTGCCGTCAGTTCAGGTAGTTTCCCTAGTGGACAGCTAAATCCCCGCGCCGTGAGCACGCTGCAAGCGCTGGGCATCGATACCTCCGACCTCTACAGCAAAGGTTCAGAAGTGTTCTCTGATTCGCCGCCAGATGTTGTGATCACTGTGTGTGACAAGGCTGGAGGCGAACCATGCCCGGTCTATTTTGGGCCAGCTATCAAAAGCCACTGGGGCCTCGCCGATCCTTCTGATGTGGAAGGATCAGATAACGACGTACAGGCAGCATTTGACGCGACAGTCGTCCAGATCAAAGAACGTTTCGCAGCATTCTTCAGTCTGGATCATTCGACGCTTACACCGCAGGAACTGAAGCGCGAGCTAGATCGAATAGGTGAACTGTAATGGACGAATTTTCCTCGGAAAGCAGTCTGGATTTACCTAATCTGGATCAGTCGCTAATCGACGTCGCCACACTGGATCGCCTGCAAGGCAACGAGAAACCGACGCACAAGCCGCGCATGTTGTTGCTGTATGGCTCAACCCGTGAGCGCTCTTTCAGCAGGCTACTGACCCAGGAGGCCGCGCGCATCCTGACTCTAATGGGAGCCGAGGCCGTGATCTTTGATCCCTCAGGTCTGCCTCTCCCTGATGACGCTGCGGAAGACCATCCAAAGGTTAAAGAGCTGCGGGATCTGGTTCTGTGGTCAGAGGGACAGGTGTCGTGTTCGCCAGAGCGTCACGGTGCAATGTCTGCTGTATTCAAAGCCCAGATCGACTGGATTCCTCTCACGATGGGCGCCGTCCGGCCTAGCCAGGGCAAGACGCTGGCGGTCATGCAGGTCTGCGGTGGATCACAGTCGTTCAACACGGTGAACCAGCTGCGGATCCTCGGGCGATGGATGCGGATGATCACCATCCCAAACCAGTCGTCAGTACCCAAAGCCTTCCTGGAGTTCGACGACGCAGGGCGTATGAAGCCATCTGCCTACTACGACCGTGTTGTGGACGTGATGGAGGAACTGATGAAGTTCACGCTGATGGTTCGGGGCCGGGAAACGTATCTGGTAGACCGCTACTCGGAGCGCAAGGAAAGCGCCGAGGCACTCTCGAAACGAGTCAATCAAAGATCGATTTGAGCGACCAAGGGGATAGAGGATGAGCAATACCACAGTAAGGATTGCGCAGATTGCGGACGCTCAAGCCATCCAGGCAATTTACGCACCGATGGTTGAGCATACGGCGATTTCGTTTGAGCTTGAGCCGCCCACAGTCGAAGAGATGGCCAAGCGGATTGGGTCGACTTTGCCGACTTACCCGTATCTGGTAGCGGAGCGAGACGGCCAGGTCATCGGCTATGCATATGCCAGTCAGCACCGGGCTCGTGAGGCCTATCGCTGGTCGGTCGACGTCACCGTTTATATATCGCCAGAAGCGCACCGTAGCGGGGTCGGCCGGGCACTGTATGACGTGTTGCTGCCGACATTGAAAAGGCAAGGCTTTCACGCAGCCTATGCCGGGATAGCGCTGCCTAACGATGGCAGCGTGGGGTTGCACGAAGCACTTGGCTTCGCTCACATCGGTACTTATCCCGAGGTGGGATTCAAGCATGGTGCATGGCATGACGTCGGGTATTGGCGCATTGCGCTGGATGTAACGAATCCGCCAAAACCGCCCGTGCCTTTCAGTGAGATCAGTCCGCAGGTCTAGGCTGGAACACGCCTTCTTATTGGGCCCAGACCAGAAGAATTAAATGTGCCTGGTACCTCAAAAAACGAAACCCTCTGCGAGCTGAATTAACATCTCTTCAACCTGAGAAGCACCTTCGGTTGTGGTGAGCATCGAAAGCGGGCTTTTACCCGAGAAGCGATCTTTGGGCTTGGAAAGCCATTGCATCGCCTTTTCGTCGCTACCAAAAATGGACTCAGCCATTGCCGTAATGTGTGCAAAACGGTACAGGCGGTCGCTCTGATGTGGGGTTAGCGGTTTGCCAAGCTCCAGGCCGGATGTAAGAGTTTCAACGGGGATAATTTGGTCGCGATCTGCTGGTCTCAATTTGACAGCGTCGCAGAAGCTCTTGGCTGTGCTTACGGGAAAGCCCGAGTCAATCAGCTTACGAATGTCCTGACCAGACGCAGAGGAGCATTACGGCACTATCGATGTGCTGCATTACAACGCTTCTAACCTACGCAAATCAGACATCGCAGCACAGCCAACCGATACTTTCGTGCCAGACCTCGCTGTGAACATCGGCGGCGCGCTGGCGGCGACCCAAGCAATCTTGCCAGTAATGGCCAACCGAGCTGCAGGCACCATCCTTCATACAGGTGGCGGTTTCGCGCTGTACCCAAGTCCTAACTTTCTGTCTTTGAGCATTGGTAAGGCCGGCATCCGAGCACTGGTGTTAGCCTTGTTTGAATCGGCAAAAGCTCAAGGCGTCCACATCGGGACGGTGACTGTTGCCGCGAACGTTGTACCCGATTCTAAAGAGGCTGACGCGGTCGCGGAGCATTTCTGGAAGCTTCATAGCCAACCCGTCGGTGCATGGGAGGCGGAAGCAAACTACTCCGGCTGAGTGGCTCGGCATCGCTGAGCTGGAATCGAGGCATAGGAGGAGGGTAGTGATGTATCCGCGCCCCCTTTGAAGTCCCCCCGTTGATCCAGCACCCTGCGCGTCCAGGCAAGCGGAGCGCGCAGGCGTGAGGATGGACGCCCGCAGGGCCGAGCCGTTCGCCTAGCGAGCGGCTTGGTTTACGACAGCCGAGCTCGGAGAGCCACGCCCTCAACCCCAGCAGGCAGCATTAGAAAAGGGCACCCAAAACCCTTGCCCAGCCTAGGTTTCGGAGACAGGCCGATTCGAGACAAGGGCTGTCGTCAAACGCCTGATCTCACCAGCAGCCTCGACAATATCTGGATCATTCGACGCCAATGCCATATCCGCGAGGTTCTGCCTGATCGAGCACGTGATGAGCCATAGACCTTTGAGATCGTGTACCCCCAGCGAATCCTCCCTCGGAAACAGGCTCAACGCTGGCAACGGCTGGCTAGAATCAATATTCAGGTAAACTAGGTATCGCTCGAAAGTCCGGGAAAATGCCCGCGGCAAGGGAACCACTGAGCCATTCTTTGGATGGCTTTCAAGCCAGTCGCCACGCGCATTACGCATGAATTGGTCGATTCGCCCAGGGCTAGAAGCCGTACCAAGCACTTGCCACATCGGCCTGACCGTATACCTGGCGATCGTTAGGTACATTTCGATCAGGTGTGAGTTATGGGGACTGAGCAGGTTCGGTAGCATCTTGAAAATCCATTTCATCACCGCGTCCGAAATGGAGCCTCGAGCCTGTGGCTCCTTAAAGGACAGCCAGTCCAGCTTGGCAGCGGCGACGTTTGGCCTAGTGGCAGACACGTCCATCAAGTAGAAATCCAAGAATTGCGTGACGCTCCTGATCTCACGCTTCCAGATATTCTTGTCTATGGCGTCGCTCGACTTCGCGGCACGAGAGGTATGGAATAGTTTCCACTCGGGATTTATAGGGTAGTCGTGGTAGTCCAGGCCTAGGCTGACTAGGAACCGGGTCTGAATGCTTGGACTGGCCCATTCACTGCCAGGGGTTTGGACAAAGCCTACATAGTCTTTGAAATCGACGTCCGTCCAGTCGAGCAACGACAGGTTGTTCGCGAAACTCCAGTTGAGCATTTTTTCCAGACCGTTGATGGTCTTGTAGTACTGAAGGTGTGGCTTCTGTGGACTCCAACTATGAGCAATCCAATTCAAGTACCGATCGGCGTACCAAGCACTCATGAATGGAAGGCACGACTTGGGAACATCGTTCAGTCGGGCTAACACGTGAGTGTTGACCGGGAAGCCTTTTTCTTGGTTCGGCTGCCAATGGTCGTACGATGGGAAGATCGGAAATGGGATGAACGGCCGCGTCATAGTGGAGCCAGCAAGCTAGAATCTTTGGGTGGTACGTATACGTGTAGCAGAGAGACTGAGGTACGGCCAGTCTGATCGTGACAAGCGATCCTAACCGGCGATTAGTGAAACAGCAGCGAGAAGCGAGCATGAGACAGTGGATGAGGATGAGCTTTCAAATTGCTGATTTTTCAAGGAACGGGGTTTTGTGCAAACGTGAACGGAGGTTAATGACATTGGACAGCAAGTGAGTATATAAGGCGTAACACGCGATTTAACATAATATACATTATGCGTACCTTCAGGTTTAACGATTGGTGGCAGACATCAAGGTTCTGGGCGCTGGGCCGCTGTCGATTACGGTCACTCGGACACCCTGGTCGGCTGGCAATCTCGCACCGGTGCTTGGCGTGGTGGAAACCGGAACTGAAGAAGGAACGCCACCGGCGACGGCTCGCCGCTCTGCACCGAGCCGCGACTCGCCGCCTCCGGTGGCTGGAGAAGCGCCTTGGCAAAGAACAGTACGTTTCTCGCCCTTGTAGATCAATTCAGCCGCACAGGGTCCGCGTGAATAAATCTCGTAACCGGTGGCGGCCAATTCGCGAGACGTCTGGCTAAAAGAACGCTGATCCTTACTGAGCTGAAACGAAAATATCGTACCGCGGGCCTCAGACGTAATGCTGCCCTTAATGACAATCTCAAAGTCTGCAAACGGGTCCGTCTTCACACCAGCAGATGGCAAAACTTGCTGAACAGGTACGCGATTGCGATCCACGTTATCAGCTTTATGATTATCTTGAGGAACAGGAACTTGGCTAACCGGAGCGGAAACTTTAGGAGCCGAAATTGCCAGCGGATTGCTAAACATATTAGATCCATGCCGGTAGTACACAAAGCCGAAAATACCAACCAGTACTCCGACGAGAAGAACCACGCGAGGCGACGCGAGCGCGTTTTTGCCTGCCATGGTGTCGCGGTGCTGGCCGGTAGCTGTCGAGTCGTAGAGCCTAAAAACTCGCTTGTCGATCTTTCTGAGTGCAACGATGTTTGATCCATCTGTAGGCGCCCTATTCTCTTGTGCCGAATGCATGGCTTCTTTGTAGTCTTTAGAAACCAGTTTCTTAGTCCACTTACCAAGCAACATCAAATTAGAATGCTGGTAAGCCGCTTCAGAGGTCTGCCGAATATCGTCATGTACGTATTTAATGTTCGGCGTGGTTAAAATAACGTCCCAGTTCCAATGCCTGTGACGAGTCCAAGCGTCAAGGAAGTTCATAGGTCTGTCAGCGGCATTAGCCGCATCCATGCCACCGGGATAGTCGAAAGTCTCAAGGAACTTATCAGACCATTTTTTGGGAAATAGAGTTTGAGCCTCGTCGAAAATTAGAAACGCATTTCGGGGAGCCCACTGAAACCAAGTTCTAATCCGGTCCATACCGGCTTGTGTTTCGTGGTTAATATACTCAAGCTCAAAAGTATCAGGAAGATCAGGAAATACCTCATGAAAACGCTCACTGGACATACCTCGGATATTGGTGATTATAAGACGACCATCTTTTGCCGCTGGCACAGCATCGTCCCAGACCGCACCGGAAGTTTTATAGGAGCCATTAGGGCCGTGGTGAATTTTGATAGCCATTAATTAGCACCTGCGCCGGGAATGAACTTCATAGCCCATCTTGTCGGAATTGCTGAAAATATAAGAGTAAGACCTTGTGGGACATTGAAGAAAGATAATGTAGATTGCATGTCGCCGGGAATAGAAGACCAAGCAGATTTAACTAATTGAGCAATACCAGTCTCCTGCAATATCTCCTGAACCACATCATAGGCAACGTCCAACATAAGAATCTTGAACTTCAGAAACGAGTAGACAAGAACCTTAGTAATAACGACCAACAAGTCTTTTACGAAATCATAAATACCACTATCCATAAAGTCCCAAGCGGCTTGAAAGAAGGTGTTTGCACTGTCGAGCCAATGAGCCAGCCATGAAAGATCCATAAATCACCTCAAACAAAAACAATCATGAGCGCAGTAGCAGCGCAAAGAAAAAGGATGGCCTGAGAAATCCAAGTAAGAGAACCTGCATATTTATCCATGCAGAAACTTAGACTTTTACCAAGAACAGTTACGGATGGAGGGCAATAGAGCTTCCCTCCTCCACCACCTAAATCAAGATCACCGATAGGTTGAAAAGAGTTTTTCAACTTGTCGAGACCGTCCTTAAAGTCGCCTTTAGCGTCTTCAATTTTTTGATCCCATTCATCACCCCAATCATCCATGTTGCCGTGTTTTGGAGGCGTGAGAGTCGTTGTAGAAGGAGATCCGCCGCCGTCACCATCACCAGTTCCATTACCGGAGCCAGAACCTGTGCCCGTGCCTGTACCGCCGGAGCCAGTTCCAGTGCCTGTACCGCCAGAACCAGTACCTGTACCAGTGTTTCCAGAACCAGTACCTGTGCCAGAACCGGTGCCTGTGCCAGTGCCAGTACCTGAGTTGCCTGAGCCAGTGCCCGTACCAGAACCGCCAGAACCGGTGCCTGTACCGGTATTACCTGAACCTGTACCGCCAGAACCGCCGGAGCCTCCGGAACTGCCAGAGCCGCCGGATGAACCGCCTGAAGACCCACCAGAAGATCCAGAACCACCTGAACTACCAGAGCCGGTACTACCAGAGCCTGTACCGGTATCGCCGCTACCAGTATCACCAGAGCCAGAGCCAGAGCCACCTGTGCCAGTTCCACCTGATCCAGTACCAGTACCAGTGCCACCACCAGTGCCAGGCGTTGAGGAAGTGTCAGGAGGAGCTACATACAGTTCGCCTTTAACCATGATATTTGCACTGCAATCAAACTTACCAGAAGCGTTAGGTTTGCAAATAGCACCAGAACCCATAGTAGTGGCACAACCGCCATAAGAGGGAGCAGTTGGAATATCAGTGCCTGTCTGTTCCCAGCTCCAATTTTGAACAGTACCACCAGCAGCAGCCTGGCATTTAGCAAGTAAATCACCATCTATACCGCCACCGCCAGTTGGAGGCGGCGTAGAAGAACCACAAAGACCGGTATTAACATCATAACCAGTTGGGCAATATCTAATACCAGTGGCCCTACCGCCATTGCCACAGTCATAAGAGTCACCACCAATAGAAGACATGTGGACAGGACCAAATAGCGGCTCAGTTACAGCACAAGCTTCTTCAGGAGTAGAATAATAACCGCCGTGAGAAGAGAGGTAATGAATAGAGTCGCCTACACCATCGGCGTATGCAAAAGAAAAGATTCCAGCAAAGGAGAGAAATAAGAAAGCAAGATAGCGAATTAAAGACATGAAAAACCCCCGTTTCCGGGGGCCGAAGTTAAAGGTATTCAGCGCACCGGATACCGCTAACCAGTGCGCTGGCCATGATAATGCCAGCCAGCGCGGACCAGATCACGAATGATCAGACTTTGCGAATCAGCGCGATAATCACGCCGACAACGCAGAGAGCGGCCACACAGGCGACGACAGCAGCACCAACAGATTCGCCGGAACCTTGGGCATCAGTGATGGCTGCAACGGCACCTGACGCCATGTCACCAGCGGCATAAGTGAAAGTGGCGCCCAAGGCGGCGACAGAACCAGCGGCGGCAACAGCCAGTTTGCGAGCAGAAGGAACCATGATGAATTTGCGAGTTACTTTTTCCATGTTTAAACACCTCGGCGCATTTTGCGCAATTGAGAAATGATAATACCGACTGCAAAACCAACAGCGAACAAACCCATAGTTCCAACAAAGAATGTCTGGAAAGTATCACTGTCAAAACCACCATTTGCTAAAAGCTCAATCTGAGCCTGTTGCTCTGGCGTTACAACGTAAGTTTCCGTCCAAGCCTGTACATCACAGGAAACAACACCCGATGAAGATGTGGAGAACTGAGAGCAAACAAGTACAGACTGAGAGGACACTTATTTATACCCCTGCCGCAGCTTTAGTAGCCATAGCCTGCGAAAGTGGTGGAATGTTTTTGCGGCGACCTTGACGAGGGTCGCATTGAAACTCCAAACGACCATCACGAACATCTGCCAAAACATCGCACTCATAAGTGCCGGGTTGAGGAACCTCATTCATAATGGACGCATAGAACATAGTCTTTTGCGGATAAGGGACGTTCGGCAAATGAACGAAGCCTTCGAACATGCAGTAAGGGTTGCCGGTTTTAGCAGTACCAGAACGGGTATTGCCTGTAACTTCAACCATAATAACCATGCCAGACATAGAAAGCCCTCTACAGTGTTGGAAGCTGGGTTGAACCCGGCTTACGATATGCCCAACTGGGCGGAATAAGATCAGGGTTACGGCGAAATGTCAGGAGTTCACGTTTGGAAGTCTGACGCTTAACCTGTTCAGCCGAGATAGTTTGTAAAAACAAACGCATAAGCGAATTAGCGAGCGCAGAACTATCAGTGACGCCAGAGTCAAAATGAGCAATTTCATTCTCCACGCAGTAGCGAAGGTGCTGATAAATAGACTTATCCATCAAAAACCCATCCATTCAGCAATAGAAACGGTTCCAGTTTCTTCACGCTCTTTAAACCACTGGCGCTCAGGCTTAATGCCCTGCTCGTTTCGTAACTCAATAACCTTAAGAGTGTCAGAAACAAGATCAGCCAAAACAGGAGACATAAAGGCCTTTACCCGTTGCTGTTGCTCAAGGCGAGCACGTTGCCCCTGGGTAAGTTGAATGCCCTGAAAACTGACAGTTCTCATGCTGCCACCGAGTGAAGATGGTTGACGCGCTTATACCAAGCAGGGATAGCAAGTGTGGACTTTGTTACTTCACGACATTGGCGAACAAAAACAGGCGCAAAGCGAGACGTGTCGCAAGCGTTACGAATATTGATACCGATCTTGTTAAGGCGCGCAGCATGAGTTTCAAAAGCACGCTGAGAAACGTTGTGCGGCTGACCATGCATCCAAATATGGGCATGCGAGGCCGTAGCGTTAGCGGAAGCACGGCCCTTACAAATACCTTCCTCGATAAGCTTGTCAGCAATCGTCATCATATCCATAGCGGTCACCTTCAATCGTTCATCAATGCCCAGAAACTCATCGTGGAGTTCGTTTAAACGGCTTTCTTTAAATAGACCCCAGTAACACAGGGCTTCACGCTGCAAGAACTCACTCTTAAGCTCTTGCTCCATGCGGACAACGCCTTGTTCCGCGCAATAATCACGTACTTGTTTGACATACTTAAACTCTGAAGACTGATCGCCAAACAAACGCTTAGTCTTAGGCAAACAGTTTTGATCCATTTCGAAAGCTTTATCGTAGGCCTTACGATATTGAAGGCGCCCGCCTTTGCCGTTGCCCTTTGGCGTCCAAGTAACCGTACGGCCATTGGGGTAAAGAAAACCAATACTGTGGCCTATACGCTGACTCGAAATACCACGTAAGTAAGAAACAACATTGCCAGACCCAACGGCGACGTTAGTGGTCAAGTCGATGCGCTCTATCTTGGCGCCATCAGCGATCCGGTCACCGGACTTACCGCCAGAAGCACCGTCACGAATATCAATGCGAGTGCAGCGGGTAAAACCGGGCAGCCCATACTCACGAAGCAAAGCGTTATAAACAGAAATACATTGTTCAATGGTGGTGTAGCCAAAAAGGTTATCAAGCCGCCCTACCCGGCTAGGATTTCCCTCAACGCGAATTTTTCGGCCCTGAACATGGATGACTACAGAAGTCGAAAAACTGGCCTCATGCTTGAAGCGAGGCTGACGTGTGCTCAAAACCTCGTTCGTGTTGGCATCGATGGTGAGCGTAAAAACGTCACAGACCACGGGAAGGTCGTGCAAATGCTCCTGAGAAACTGTCAACCAATCGATGAACATCACGAATCCCTGTCAATACCGGAATAACGGTAGCCGAATGCCGGTATGCTAACCACTGAGGGTAACGACATGCAAGCATTAAAATACCGGAATAACGGAACTGGACAGTTGAACAGTACTTACGATCTGGGCACGATGAAAAGCCAGAGCGAACGAACCATGACACTCAGCGAGAACCTGAAACGCTTCAGGAAGGCTCGAGGCCTAACGCAGCCTCACGTCTATGGAGCCGCAGGCATTGCAAAATCGAGCTATACGTCTTACGAGGCAGGTACACAGATGCCATCAGCAGACAAAATCGTCGAACTGGCAAAGGTGCTCGGGGTGTCAACAGACGAATTGTTACTGAGTGAGTCAGAAATGACGGTATCAGAGGATTTGAGGCCCATTTTAAAGCGATTCGACTCACTGCCCCCCGAGATCAGGAATCAGGCACGAATAGCCCTGAAAGGTGTGCTGTTTGGTTTCGAGCAGGAAGCAATCAAGTAGACGGAAACCGAAGAAGTCTTCGGTAAAGTGGGGGTGTAACAGCACCCCCACCCCGCCAAGCCAAAAATCGCAAGGCTCGCAAATGATTGAATGGATACTGATATTGGCCCTTAGCGGGGGCTACGAGCTTCAAGGCGCTTACAAGACCGAAGCTGAGTGCGAGAAGGCAGGAATGGAGCTGATGGCCGCCAAGCAAAGCATAGGGAAGCCCGCATTAGCCGCCTGCTACAAGAAATTCTCAGTCATGAAAAACAACGTCTGAGAACAAGCAAAACAGATCAAGAGCCCCTCCGGGGGCAAGCCCTTTGCTTGAGCGGCGGGAGCCTGGACGGAAAAACACATCCAGGCACCCTTGCGGAGGTTAAAGGGGACGAGAATGGTAAAGGGACCGCTCCGCTCCGGGTCTCCGTTCGACGCGACGGTAAAGCTGTCACGACGAGCCGGGGACGCGGCCCTTGACCTGATCGAGGACGTGGTACCAGAAGTTTGTCCAGGAGCGCAAAGCCGGCACAAGTTTCGGTACCAATCAGACGTCCAAGTCAGCCTGAGAAGTACGATCGAGCAGCAGAGCTGCCGCAGATCGAGCGCCCTCGATAACCGACAACGCAACATCATGCCGAAGCTCAAGCAGATGAATCCTGCGCTTGAGATCCTCAATGGTCGAGTTCAAAGATTCGTATCGTTCAGCAGCGTGAACGAACGCCTTGGAGGCCGTGTTTGTGCGGGTCTGGTGTTTGAGGGATTCAACGAAATCGGGATCAGCATCAAGGATCTTCACAAGCATTTGGTACCACTCCTATTAACCAGGTGAACGCCCCGGGCGAGATAATGGTACCAAAGCTGCTCGAGAGAGCAAGAGTTTCGGTACCAAAAAGTCCTGCAGGATCTTCACCTGGTCGAGTGAAACGGTACCAGCTACGCATAATGCACGTTATGGCTAAATCCAGCGCCGGGGGCTTCGCGATGGTCCCGGCGCAGGATTCGGCCGTTGGCCGCGAGTACCATAACGTTCCCCGTATTATGCGTACCTTCAGGTTTAACGATTGGTGGCAGACATCAAGGTTCTGGGCGCTGGGCCGCTGTCGATTACGGTCACTCGGACACCCTGGTCGGCTGGCAATCTCGCACCGGTGCTTGGCGTGGTGGAAACCGGAACTGAAGAAGGAACGCCACCGGCGACGGCTCGCCGCTCTGCACCGAGCCGCGACTCGCCGCCTCCGGTGGCTGGAGAAGCGCCTTGGCAAAGAACAGTACGTTTCTCGCCCTTGTAGATCAATTCAGCCGCACAGGGTCCGCGTGAATAAATCTCGTAACCGGTGGCGGCCAATTCGCGAGACGTCTGGCTAAAAGAACGCTGATCCTTACTGAGCTGAAACGAAAATATCGTACCGCGGGCCTCAGACGTAATGCTGCCCTTAATGACAATCTCAAAGTCTGCAAACGGGTCCGTCTTCACACCAGCAGATGGCAAAACTTGCTGAACAGGTACGCGATTGCGATCCACGTTATCAGCTTTATGATTATCTTGAGGAACAGGAACTTGGCTAACCGGAGCGGAAACTTTAGGAGCCGAAATTGCCAGCGGATTGCTAAACATATTAGATCCATGCCGGTAGTACACAAAGCCGAAAATACCAACCAGTACTCCGACGAGAAGAACCACGCGAGGCGACGCGAGCGCGTTTTTGCCTGCCATGGTGTCGCGGTGCTGGCCGGTAGCTGTCGAGTCGTAGAGCCTAAAAACTCGCTTGTCGATCTTTCTGAGTGCAACGATGTTTGATCCATCTGTAGGCGCCCTATTCTCTTGTGCCGAATGCATGGCTTCTTTGTAGTCTTTAGAAACCAGTTTCTTAGTCCACTTACCAAGCAACATCAAATTAGAATGCTGGTAAGCCGCTTCAGAGGTCTGCCGAATATCGTCATGTACGTATTTAATGTTCGGCGTGGTTAAAATAACGTCCCAGTTCCAATGCCTGTGACGAGTCCAAGCGTCAAGGAAGTTCATAGGTCTGTCAGCGGCATTAGCCGCATCCATGCCACCGGGATAGTCGAAAGTCTCAAGGAACTTATCAGACCATTTTTTGGGAAATAGAGTTTGAGCCTCGTCGAAAATTAGAAACGCATTTCGGGGAGCCCACTGAAACCAAGTTCTAATCCGGTCCATACCGGCTTGTGTTTCGTGGTTAATATACTCAAGCTCAAAAGTATCAGGAAGATCAGGAAATACCTCATGAAAACGCTCACTGGACATACCTCGGATATTGGTGATTATAAGACGACCATCTTTTGCCGCTGGCACAGCATCGTCCCAGACCGCACCGGAAGTTTTATAGGAGCCATTAGGGCCGTGGTGAATTTTGATAGCCATTAATTAGCACCTGCGCCGGGAATGAACTTCATAGCCCATCTTGTCGGAATTGCTGAAAATATAAGAGTAAGACCTTGTGGGACATTGAAGAAAGATAATGTAGATTGCATGTCGCCGGGAATAGAAGACCAAGCAGATTTAACTAATTGAGCAATACCAGTCTCCTGCAATATCTCCTGAACCACATCATAGGCAACGTCCAACATAAGAATCTTGAACTTCAGAAACGAGTAGACAAGAACCTTAGTAATAACGACCAACAAGTCTTTTACGAAATCATAAATACCACTATCCATAAAGTCCCAAGCGGCTTGAAAGAAGGTGTTTGCACTGTCGAGCCAATGAGCCAGCCATGAAAGATCCATAAATCACCTCAAACAAAAACAATCATGAGCGCAGTAGCAGCGCAAAGAAAAAGGATGGCCTGAGAAATCCAAGTAAGAGAACCTGCATATTTATCCATGCAGAAACTTAGACTTTTACCAAGAACAGTTACGGATGGAGGGCAATAGAGCTTCCCTCCTCCACCACCTAAATCAAGATCACCGATAGGTTGAAAAGAGTTTTTCAACTTGTCGAGACCGTCCTTAAAGTCGCCTTTAGCGTCTTCAATTTTTTGATCCCATTCATCACCCCAATCATCCATGTTGCCGTGTTTTGGAGGCGTGAGAGTCGTTGTAGAAGGAGATCCGCCGCCGTCACCATCACCAGTTCCATTACCGGAGCCAGAACCTGTGCCCGTGCCTGTACCGCCGGAGCCAGTTCCAGTGCCTGTACCGCCAGAACCAGTACCTGTACCAGTGTTTCCAGAACCAGTACCTGTGCCAGAACCGGTGCCTGTGCCAGTGCCAGTACCTGAGTTGCCTGAGCCAGTGCCCGTACCAGAACCGCCAGAACCGGTGCCTGTACCGGTATTACCTGAACCTGTACCGCCAGAACCGCCGGAGCCTCCGGAACTGCCAGAGCCGCCGGATGAACCGCCTGAAGACCCACCAGAAGATCCAGAACCACCTGAACTACCAGAGCCGGTACTACCAGAGCCTGTACCGGTATCGCCGCTACCAGTATCACCAGAGCCAGAGCCAGAGCCACCTGTGCCAGTTCCACCTGATCCAGTACCAGTACCAGTGCCACCACCAGTGCCAGGCGTTGAGGAAGTGTCAGGAGGAGCTACATACAGTTCGCCTTTAACCATGATATTTGCACTGCAATCAAACTTACCAGAAGCGTTAGGTTTGCAAATAGCACCAGAACCCATAGTAGTGGCACAACCGCCATAAGAGGGAGCAGTTGGAATATCAGTGCCTGTCTGTTCCCAGCTCCAATTTTGAACAGTACCACCAGCAGCAGCCTGGCATTTAGCAAGTAAATCACCATCTATACCGCCACCGCCAGTTGGAGGCGGCGTAGAAGAACCACAAAGACCGGTATTAACATCATAACCAGTTGGGCAATATCTAATACCAGTGGCCCTACCGCCATTGCCACAGTCATAAGAGTCACCACCAATAGAAGACATGTGGACAGGACCAAATAGCGGCTCAGTTACAGCACAAGCTTCTTCAGGAGTAGAATAATAACCGCCGTGAGAAGAGAGGTAATGAATAGAGTCGCCTACACCATCGGCGTATGCAAAAGAAAAGATTCCAGCAAAGGAGAGAAATAAGAAAGCAAGATAGCGAATTAAAGACATGAAAAACCCCCGTTTCCGGGGGCCGAAGTTAAAGGTATTCAGCGCACCGGATACCGCTAACCAGTGCGCTGGCCATGATAATGCCAGCCAGCGCGGACCAGATCACGAATGATCAGACTTTGCGAATCAGCGCGATAATCACGCCGACAACGCAGAGAGCGGCCACACAGGCGACGACAGCAGCACCAACAGATTCGCCGGAACCTTGGGCATCAGTGATGGCTGCAACGGCACCTGACGCCATGTCACCAGCGGCATAAGTGAAAGTGGCGCCCAAGGCGGCGACAGAACCAGCGGCGGCAACAGCCAGTTTGCGAGCAGAAGGAACCATGATGAATTTGCGAGTTACTTTTTCCATGTTTAAACACCTCGGCGCATTTTGCGCAATTGAGAAATGATAATACCGACTGCAAAACCAACAGCGAACAAACCCATAGTTCCAACAAAGAATGTCTGGAAAGTATCACTGTCAAAACCACCATTTGCTAAAAGCTCAATCTGAGCCTGTTGCTCTGGCGTTACAACGTAAGTTTCCGTCCAAGCCTGTACATCACAGGAAACAACACCCGATGAAGATGTGGAGAACTGAGAGCAAACAAGTACAGACTGAGAGGACACTTATTTATACCCCTGCCGCAGCTTTAGTAGCCATAGCCTGCGAAAGTGGTGGAATGTTTTTGCGGCGACCTTGACGAGGGTCGCATTGAAACTCCAAACGACCATCACGAACATCTGCCAAAACATCGCACTCATAAGTGCCGGGTTGAGGAACCTCATTCATAATGGACGCATAGAACATAGTCTTTTGCGGATAAGGGACGTTCGGCAAATGAACGAAGCCTTCGAACATGCAGTAAGGGTTGCCGGTTTTAGCAGTACCAGAACGGGTATTGCCTGTAACTTCAACCATAATAACCATGCCAGACATAGAAAGCCCTCTACAGTGTTGGAAGCTGGGTTGAACCCGGCTTACGATATGCCCAACTGGGCGGAATAAGATCAGGGTTACGGCGAAATGTCAGGAGTTCACGTTTGGAAGTCTGACGCTTAACCTGTTCAGCCGAGATAGTTTGTAAAAACAAACGCATAAGCGAATTAGCGAGCGCAGAACTATCAGTGACGCCAGAGTCAAAATGAGCAATTTCATTCTCCACGCAGTAGCGAAGGTGCTGATAAATAGACTTATCCATCAAAAACCCATCCATTCAGCAATAGAAACGGTTCCAGTTTCTTCACGCTCTTTAAACCACTGGCGCTCAGGCTTAATGCCCTGCTCGTTTCGTAACTCAATAACCTTAAGAGTGTCAGAAACAAGATCAGCCAAAACAGGAGACATAAAGGCCTTTACCCGTTGCTGTTGCTCAAGGCGAGCACGTTGCCCCTGGGTAAGTTGAATGCCCTGAAAACTGACAGTTCTCATGCTGCCACCGAGTGAAGATGGTTGACGCGCTTATACCAAGCAGGGATAGCAAGTGTGGACTTTGTTACTTCACGACATTGGCGAACAAAAACAGGCGCAAAGCGAGACGTGTCGCAAGCGTTACGAATATTGATACCGATCTTGTTAAGGCGCGCAGCATGAGTTTCAAAAGCACGCTGAGAAACGTTGTGCGGCTGACCATGCATCCAAATATGGGCATGCGAGGCCGTAGCGTTAGCGGAAGCACGGCCCTTACAAATACCTTCCTCGATAAGCTTGTCAGCAATCGTCATCATATCCATAGCGGTCACCTTCAATCGTTCATCAATGCCCAGAAACTCATCGTGGAGTTCGTTTAAACGGCTTTCTTTAAATAGACCCCAGTAACACAGGGCTTCACGCTGCAAGAACTCACTCTTAAGCTCTTGCTCCATGCGGACAACGCCTTGTTCCGCGCAATAATCACGTACTTGTTTGACATACTTAAACTCTGAAGACTGATCGCCAAACAAACGCTTAGTCTTAGGCAAACAGTTTTGATCCATTTCGAAAGCTTTATCGTAGGCCTTACGATATTGAAGGCGCCCGCCTTTGCCGTTGCCCTTTGGCGTCCAAGTAACCGTACGGCCATTGGGGTAAAGAAAACCAATACTGTGGCCTATACGCTGACTCGAAATACCACGTAAGTAAGAAACAACATTGCCAGACCCAACGGCGACGTTAGTGGTCAAGTCGATGCGCTCTATCTTGGCGCCATCAGCGATCCGGTCACCGGACTTACCGCCAGAAGCACCGTCACGAATATCAATGCGAGTGCAGCGGGTAAAACCGGGCAGCCCATACTCACGAAGCAAAGCGTTATAAACAGAAATACATTGTTCAATGGTGGTGTAGCCAAAAAGGTTATCAAGCCGCCCTACCCGGCTAGGATTTCCCTCAACGCGAATTTTTCGGCCCTGAACATGGATGACTACAGAAGTCGAAAAACTGGCCTCATGCTTGAAGCGAGGCTGACGTGTGCTCAAAACCTCGTTCGTGTTGGCATCGATGGTGAGCGTAAAAACGTCACAGACCACGGGAAGGTCGTGCAAATGCTCCTGAGAAACTGTCAACCAATCGATGAACATCACGAATCCCTGTCAATACCGGAATAACGGTAGCCGAATGCCGGTATGCTAACCACTGAGGGTAACGACATGCAAGCATTAAAATACCGGAATAACGGAACTGGACAGTTGAACAGTACTTACGATCTGGGCACGATGAAAAGCCAGAGCGAACGAACCATGACACTCAGCGAGAACCTGAAACGCTTCAGGAAGGCTCGAGGCCTAACGCAGCCTCACGTCTATGGAGCCGCAGGCATTGCAAAATCGAGCTATACGTCTTACGAGGCAGGTACACAGATGCCATCAGCAGACAAAATCGTCGAACTGGCAAAGGTGCTCGGGGTGTCAACAGACGAATTGTTACTGAGTGAGTCAGAAATGACGGTATCAGAGGATTTGAGGCCCATTTTAAAGCGATTCGACTCACTGCCCCCCGAGATCAGGAATCAGGCACGAATAGCCCTGAAAGGTGTGCTGTTTGGTTTCGAGCAGGAAGCAATCAAGTAGACGGAAACCGAAGAAGTCTTCGGTAAAGTGGGGGTGTAACAGCACCCCCACCCCGCCAAGCCAAAAATCGCAAGGCTCGCAAATGATTGAATGGATACTGATATTGGCCCTTAGCGGGGGCTACGAGCTTCAAGGCGCTTACAAGACCGAAGCTGAGTGCGAGAAGGCAGGAATGGAGCTGATGGCCGCCAAGCAAAGCATAGGGAAGCCCGCATTAGCCGCCTGCTACAAGAAATTCTCAGTCATGAAAAACAACGTCTGAGAACAAGCAAAACAGATCAAGAGCCCCTCCGGGGGCAAGCCCTTTGCTTGAGCGGCGGGAGCCTGGACGGAAAAACACATCCAGGCACCCTTGCGGAGGTTAAAGGGGACGAGAATGGTAAAGGGACCGCTCCGCTCCGGGTCTCCGTTCGACGCGACGGTAAAGCTGTCACGACGAGCCGGGGACGCGGCCCTTGACCTGATCGAGGACGTGGTACCAGAAGTTTGTCCAGGAGCGCAAAGCCGGCACAAGTTTCGGTACCAATCAGACGTCCAAGTCAGCCTGAGAAGTACGATCGAGCAGCAGAGCTGCCGCAGATCGAGCGCCCTCGATAACCGACAACGCAACATCATGCCGAAGCTCAAGCAGATGAATCCTGCGCTTGAGATCCTCAATGGTCGAGTTCAAAGATTCGTATCGTTCAGCAGCGTGAACGAACGCCTTGGAGGCCGTGTTTGTGCGGGTCTGGTGTTTGAGGGATTCAACGAAATCGGGATCAGCATCAAGGATCTTCACAAGCATTTGGTACCACTCCTATTAACCAGGTGAACGCCCCGGGCGAGATAATGGTACCAAAGCTGCTCGAGAGAGCAAGAGTTTCGGTACCAAAAAGTCCTGCAGGATCTTCACCTGGTCGAGTGAAACGGTACCAGCTACGCATAATGCACGTTATGGCTAAATCCAGCGCCGGGGGCTTCGCGATGGTCCCGGCGCAGGATTCGGCCGTTGGCCGCGAGTACCATAACGTTCCCCGTATTATGCGTACATATGGATTCTCACGCGCGGGTCGTCGCTGTCGAGAACAGTTAAAAATGCGAAAATCGACATTTAAAAATGCTACCGTGATTTCAATGGCTTAGGCTCCACCATCTTTCTTCATGAGCGATTCGCACATTTAATTACGCGACAGGGATTGCGTGTACGTGGATCTGCTTCAGTTTGGCATTTAGCGACGGCGATCCCCTTTACGAACCCTTTTCCCATGTACAAACCACTGTTTACTTCGTTCCAGCCTACGAACTGATCTTGTCGGTTAAAAAAGCGATTTTTTCAGATTCATGTCAGTAAAAAATGATAAAGGGATATGGGACCACATCATTACCGAGCCTGACGCCTTAACTGGCATTCACAAACGGCACACGGGGCACCTAGAAAAATTGAGTTCAAGTGCTCCGGCGTGCCGCCGGCTTTTCGATGCATTTTTACCTCAGCGAAAGCGAACCCTAGACCTTGCCCGGTCACCCATTTGACTGTTCCATGGTTGGTCCGAGTTTGCTGACTGAGATTTGTACATCTAATATAAAGCGCGTATTACTATAAGCGCGCCCTTATCCACGGGCGGCAGTTTTATTGGGGCGCAGAATTCCAGGCGATTATTGAGCTCGTACTTATTTAATGGTCGTTTGAGCTTGTGACGCGTCAACCATCCGTCAAACATGCGTGAATATTCGCTCATTGGACGGCTCCACTTTTTTGGCCTAGCAGTTTTTTCCATGCTTCATTTTGGACGGATAGCGATGCAAATCGCTCCGACTGCTCTGTACCAAAGGGTGTTCGATCCAACCACACTTCTATTTTGTTATCGCGCACCAAATTAATGACCCACTCACCGAATAGCGACGTCGTATTCAAGCAAATAGCATCGACCGTCACTACGTAGGCTTTCCACTCGCCACGCACTTCGTTAAAGACGTAGAGGTAACCGCCGCGCAGTTGGCGCAGGGTGTAAAGCGCTGTGCTTTCAGGCAGCGGCACCTGCTCAAGGCCATCGCCGAACGGCGCCTGGATGGCGGGTGCGCCAAGGGGGGCTGGTTGGGCAACGGCATAACGCAGCGGCATCAGCGCCAGGCCGTTCTGATCGCAGACCGAACAGATTTTTGAGGGGTCACATTGGCTCATCGGTTTTCCTTGAAAGCCAGTACATCCCTGTGTAACCAGGCTTGCAGTTCATCGTTATCAACATTCAGGCAGGCACTGACGTAAGTGCAGTCACCCGCGCGTACTGCGTTCAGGCACGACAGCAACTTAGGATGTTGGTGGATTTCGGGGTGAATACTCATGGCTTGCCGTACGAACAGCTGAACGTCCGCTTCTTCGCTCAAGCCCTCTTGGTAGGCTCGCTCCAGCAGCGCATCCAGCTGACGCAAAAAGGGGATATTGCCGATCAGGTTCGGGTTGTCACATCGCAGCCATTTGAGCGGGCATTTGCTCTGCCTGTGCGTCGAGGCCTGCGGGCATCAGGGCGATATGCGGGAAGTCTTGCCACTGCTGCTTATCCACCCGCAGGGGATTGATCAACGCGTAGGCGCACTCGGTGACCAGTCGATGCTCAACGCTCGGCGTCATAGTGGCTGCCCCACCGGGACGAGGGCATCCCCGCCTGCGTCAGCCTTGGTCATTTTGAAATCGCACAGTTTCAGCTCCGACTTACTCATTGAACCTGCGAGAGCCTCACCCCCCTTGGGCCCCTCCCACTTGTGCAGCCCGGCTTTAAGCTCAACCACGCCCGGCGCGTTGAGGTCGATAGTGCCGCCCAGCAGTTTGACCATGGCGCTCTGTGCGCTCAGCAGCAGGTGGGTTTTGCCTTGCACATGGGCGCTGGCTTCGGTGCTGGCCAGCCAGATGTTGCGTTTGGCGGCGAAGCGGGCAAGGTCGGTTTGCGCTTGCAGGCTGATGCGGCCGGTGGCGGCATGCAGGGCGATGCCGGTCGGGGCGACGGGGCGGTCTTCGGCGGTATCGCCTTGGGTGTACATCACCAGCCCGGTGCCGGCGACGAACTGGGTTTTGCCTTGGGCGATGAGGTTGAGGTCGGCTTTGCCGGTCAGCAGGCTGTGGGTGCCGGCGACCCAGAACTGGCTGGCCGGGGTGTAGCTGTTGAGGCCCGCGCTGGCATGGACGACCAGCATCGGTTCGCTCCAGGCACTGACCTGCCCTTCACCGCCGCCAATGCCTTGCCCTGCGTGTCGACCGTCTGCGGTGGCCGCCAGTATGTCTTGCGCGTGTTTGACTGCTTCGCTGGCCGGCAAGGGGCTGACTTCATCGCGCAGCCCGGCGTTGTTTTGCAGGGCCACATCGCCCAGTTGGTCGATCAGGAGCTGGGCATTGTCCAGGTCGGTGAGCACGGTGGCGGCGTTCATTTGTTGCCGGTGCGGGGCGGTGCTGAGCAATAAGCCCTGCCCTGCTCGCAGTGCGCCATGCCCTTGGGTGCTGAGGTTGGCGCCATGGCCAAGATCGTTGAGGCGCCGGTTGTCTTCGGTCTGTTTTACATGGCCAAGGGTCAGCCCGCTGCGGTGGTCGGTGGTGTACAGCTGGGCGTGGCTTTGGTGGTTGCTGTGGTCGAGTTGCAATTGCCGATAGCCACCGCCGCCACTTTGGCTGTGCGCCAGATCCTGGGTCTTGAGGCCGTGCAGCACATCGTTGTGGTCATTGCCGGGAAACCAGCTCGCGGCGTTGGCGGTGCTGCCCGCAGGCCCTGCGGCAATGCGGCTGTGCCTGGCGTCGATATTGCCCTGCCCGTTGTAGAGCGCCTTGACGGCGACCAGCCGATCCGCCGCGCCTTCAAGAAAGTCGATCCACACTTCTTGCCCGACGCGCGGCACCCACACACTGCCCCAGTTATTCCCGGCCAGAGCGGTGGCGACCCGCACCCAGGTGCCGGACTGGCCGTTGGCTGGGGCGTTGTCCGGGCCCTGCGGGTGATCGCGCAGGGCTGACGATTTGCTGCCACGCTGCCAGTGCAGTTGCACCTTGATGCGGTGGTCACGGTCGGTGAGCAACGGATGACCGTCGCCAACCACAATGGCGCTCTGCGCGCCGCGCGTGATGGCCTTGGGGTGCAGGCGTTTGCCCGCGTCGTGTTGCGGGCGATAGGTTTGACGGGCGGGCAAGACGCTGAAGCGATTGCGGTAGAGAACATCATCGGCTTCGGGCTGGCGATCACCGAACCCATTCCATAGCGGATCACTGCTGTGCAGGTTGCCCAGACTCGCTTCGACTCGCGCCTGCAACCGGGCATCCAGATTATTACGCGCCTGATGTTCCACGCGCAGGCAGATCCATGTTTGGCGGGCGGATGCTGCGCCGTGCCCGTGCAGGCTCACCGCGGTACCCGCCGCCATCCGCCGCCAGGTGCCTTCCCCGTGGAGTTGTTGAGCCGCCACGTGGGCGGCATCGCGATGTTGCCGCACACGGCGATCCCCCTGCGCAGAATCACTCCAGCCATAGGGGCCACCGATGTCCCGGTCAACACAACCAACGATGGGCAGTGCATCGGCACTGAACTGCGCGGGATTCATTGAGAGTGAGCGGTGGTCCCGGCTCTGGCGCACAAACTGGTCATTGACCCAGCGCCCGCCCGCCGACCACTGCTGCACGCTGTCTCTGGCTTCGGTGACATCGCTGCGCTGAAAAGGTATGGCGACCGCTTCGCCCGTCTGCAAGCGCTGGTTGCTGTCGGTCAACACCAGGGTGTGGCGCCCCAGGGTTGGCGCGCCGCTGTCGCCCTGATGCTCAAAGCGGTAGGCAATGCCCTCCTCGGCCAGCAGCCGCTCGACAAACGCCAGGTCGGTCTCCTGATACTGAGTCGTCAGGCTGCGCTTGGGGTACAGCGAAACATCGACCTCCCAGCGCCAGACCGGCTGGGTGCTGGCGCGCCGGTAAAAGCCAAAAATCTGATCGCAAATGTCGATCACGCTCATGTCTTGAAACGCGAAACTGTCCTGACGATCAACCAGCAGCATCAACCATGGCTCGATGTAAAAGCGGTAGCGCGTCAACCCGCCGTTACTGCCCACGCGGGAAAATCGGCGGGCGTGACCGTGAAACGGACGCAAGCCGGTGCGCGAATCATCGCAGAGCAACTCCAGCAGCACGGGGCTTGCGGATATTTGCTCGAGGGTCAGCGTGGCATCTGACGACAGCGCACTGACTTGCAGACTGAAACCACCGTGCTCCAGCGCTTCCCAGCCGCTCAGGTATTCAGCCAGCAATACATCCTCGCCCAGGCAGGTGTGCAGGCGTAGCAGACGATCCTGCTGAGTAAATTCAGGCTGTAGACGAGGTGCAGTCATGGGTCATCCTTTCCGACTGAGATATCACTTAATGCTGTAGGTGAAGCCGCGTTTGTTGGCGCCGACCTTGATGCGGGTAACGCCGTTGCCTTCGGCCATTCTGGCCAACAGGTTGTCGGCGATTTCCGGAAGCAGGCTGCCTTCAATCAAGTGGTCGATGCTGCGCGCCCCGCTGTCGACTTCCGTGCAGCGCGCCATCAGCGTTTGCACCAGTGCATCGTCATAAACAAACTCGGCGCGATGGTTAACCGCGATGCGCTGACCGACCCGATCGAGTTTCAACCGGGTAATGGCTTCAAAGGCGTCGTCACTGATCGGGAAGTAAGGGATCACCTTCATGCGTCCCAAAAATGCTGGTTTGAAGGCTTTATAAAGCGCTGGCCGGATGGCCTCGCTCAGGGCGTCGGCGTCCGGCATTTCCTCAGGCGCTGTGTTCAGGCAGGCCTGCATGATCGCGGATGAGGCAACGTTGCTGGTGAGGATGATCAGCGTGTTGCGAAAGTCAATTTCGCGGCCTTCGGCATCGTCCATAACGCCTTTATCAAACACCTGATAAAAAAGTTCGAGGACGTCAGGGTGGGCTTTCTCTACTTCATCGAGCAGCACCACGCTGTAGGGGCTGCGACGCACGGCCTCGGTCAACACGCCGCCTTCGCCATAACCCACGTAACCGGGAGGCGAACCCTTCAGACCCGACACACTGTGGGCCTCCTGGTATTCACTCATGTTCACGGTGATGAGTTTGCGTTCACCTCCGTACAGGGTGTCTGCCAGGGCGAGCGCGGTTTCAGTCTTGCCGACACCCGAGGGGCCGACAAACATGAACACGCCTTTGGGTTTGTCTGGGCTTTCGAGGTTAGCGCGGGAGGTACGAACACGTTGAGCGATAGCATCCAGGGCGTGGGACTGGCCGATAACCCGGGCCTCCAACACCTCGCGCAAGGTACGCACAATGCGGATGTCGTCTTTGATCATTTTGCCCAATGGAATGCCAGTCCACGCGGCGATAACTTGTGCCACCACGGTCGCATCGACTTGTAACGGCAATAGCGGCCGCTCACCCTGCAATCGCGCCAGTTCCTCTAAAGCGGTGTCGAGCTCAATACGTTCGGCAGACTTGGGAGGTGCCTTGGCTTTTGAACGACCATTGTTCGCCACCGGTACATCGCCCGCCTGCTCAAGCTGCATACGTAACGCGTGGATACGGTTTGTCAGCGCCGTTTCCTGCTGCCAGACGGCGCTATCCGCCTGAATCTGATTGACCAACGTCTCACGCTGAGCAGTTAGCTCGGCCAGGCGCTCCATGTGATTACTGCCCGTGGTCTGCTCACGCCTCAAGGCATCGCTTTCTGCGTCCAGACGCTCCAGCAGCTTTTGTCCATCGGCGATCAGCGCGGGACGTGATTTTTGGCTCAACGCCACCCGCGAACAGGCGGTGTCCAATACGCTGACGGCCTTGTCGGGTAACTGTCGGCCGGTGATGTAACGATGGGATAAACGCACCGATTCGGTCACCGCCTCGTCCAGCACCCTGATGTTGAAGTGCTGTTCCAGTACCGGAACCATGGCCCGCAGCATTGACGCCGCGACGTCTTCACCAGGCTCGTCGACCTTGACCATCTGAAAACGACGAGCCAGTGCTGCGTCTTTTTCAAAGTATTTTTTGTATTCAGCCCATGTAGTGGCCGCCAACGTGCGCAGCTCGCCACGCGCCAATGCGGGCTTAAGTAAATTGGCTGCGTCGTTCTGCCCTGCCGCGCCGCCAGCACCAATCAGCGTATGGGCCTCATCAATGAAGAGGATGATCGGTTGAGGGCTTTTTTTGACTTCGTCGATGACGTTTTTCAGCCGGTTTTCAAACTCGCCTTTGACGCTCGCACCCGCCTGCAACAAACCCATGTCCAGCGTGTGCAACTCGACACCTTGCAAGGTATCGGGCACTTCGTTGGCGACGATGGCCAAGGCAAGGCCCTCGGCGACAGCGGTTTTGCCGACACCCGCTTCGCCAGTGAGGATTGGATTGTTTTGCCGACGCCGCATCAGGATGTCGATCACCTGGCGGATTTCCGATTCGCGACCAATAACCGGATCGAGCAAACCATCGCGGGCCCGCTGGGTGAGATTGGTTGTGAACTGATCCAGGGCAGGCGTTTTCTGAGGCGAGGTTAAATCAGGGTCAACCTCATCCGCTTCGGCATTGCCAGGTGCGATGCCCGAGTGTTCGACGGAGCCCTGGGTAAAACGATCAAAGTGCTGGCTGATTTCTTCAGCTGGCAACTGGCTGAGGATTGAAGAGGCACGCTTCGCTGTTTGCGACAACTCGGGGTGTGTAAGCCAGGCCATCAGCAGGTGTCCACCGCGAATAGACGCATCCTGAGCATTGAGCGAGGTGATCAACCAGGCGCTTTGCAACAGCGTCGGCAAGCTACTCGCAAACACCGGCGGCCGAGTATTGCCATTGCGCAATGTTTTGAGTTCGCGCTCAAGATCGGCCTGGAGCATTTCCTGGCTCAGCCCACTGCGACGCAAAATGGTGACGACATCACCTTTGGGCTGTTCCAGCAATGCGAGAAACAGATGCTCGGGTTCTACTTCAAAGTGCCCATTGCTCATGCAGAGATTGGCTGCACGCTCCGCCGCTTGACGGGAAGTAGCATTTAATTTCGAAATCAATGTTTTAAGCGTACTGCTCATGATGTTTCCCTGATTCATAACGTTATCGCCGCACGACTTGCAGCAGCGGTGTCATCTATTGCGGCGATTCAATGCAATGTGGTGATTTGATAGCGAGCGTCTGCACGATCCTCGACAACCTTGTGAGTGACCAAAAAAGCATCCCACCCCAGCCTTCCGCTGTTCGTCGGCATCAGTGCCGTGCCTTGCACCTGATCAGCACGCAGGATCAAGCAAACCTCGTATTCGAAGCTGCCGCCGGCCATCAGCGTCAGCCATTTACACAGGGCAATAGCCGCGCTGGAACCAGGCAGAAAATCATCGAATGACTCGCTACTCAGCGGCCCTACCCACAGACGCAGCTTCAAGTCACGTTGCCAGACCCGCTCCCCGACTAATGCATTTCGGCCCAGCGTCAGGTTATTCATGCCCAAATGGGAGCGCTGTTCCTCCGGCACCGGGTGCCATCCCCCCATCAATTGCTCGATCCTGAACGGCACTCGGAAGTACTCGCTCAGCACCTGTTGCAGGTAGGTGGTAGATAAAGGTCGATGCCTGATCGCAGCGCAGTAAAAGGCCATTGCCTGATCAGGGACGTCACCACTAGCGGCAAGTGCTTGCGCCTTCTGCGGGTCAAGTCCCAATCCCGACAAGGCTTTTGCCAACGGCAAGAAGCGACCCTGTCGGTCTAGCTCGTACTGCAAGGCGAGCCGGTATTTTTTCCACGCGCCATAGAACAACGCCACTGCACGATTGGTAAAAATATCCAGGAAGGCCTTGGCAGCCCGATCCCGCTGGTACGTTTCGCGTTCGCTCAAACGCTCGGTATAAGTCAATGGCAGTGCGCCATTACCCCCCAACAAGCCGAAGAAAGACGGCGTCAGTGCAACCGAATTGATACGCCCTTCATGAATGGCCGACCAGGTGTCTACACCCACCCTTCCCAACTCGGGGTCATCAACGACAGCATCCAGGCGTTCGATCTCGCTCGCTGGAAATCCGAGATTCAGGGTGTTGAGAAACTGCAACCGCTTGCCGAGCACCTCCGCCGGACGATCTCCCTGACGCACAAACACATGCTCCAGCACCCTTACGGCCTGGAAGAACTGAAAACGATAAGGGTGTTCGATCAGCTGCCCGATCACACCAGGATCGAGTCGCCGTTTCGAGGTTGGCATCGCAGGATCTCCTCCCCGCTGTGCATCGACACCAGCACAAGCTGGGTGAAGCTGTTGGCATGAACGTAAAGACCGAAAAAGTGATCGATCACTTGCGCAAAGATGTGCAGCCCAATGCCGACAAAGCTTTCCTCGTCGATCACCAGTCGGATCTCGGTACCACGAGCCACGCTCGCGAAGTATTTGCCCGGTAGCCACGCCGTGACAGGCCGATGGGTTAGCTCGACGATGCCAGCAATGTGCCGTGCCGAGATGGCAGAGCGCTGTAAGTCATACAATTTGAGGACTTCACGAAAAGCCGCCGCGCCGCCTTCAACCAGCGACAGATGATTCAACGACAGGTGAGATATCAGCCGCCAATGGGCGCCACGGTCACGGCTGAAGCGCAGCGGTGAAGTTGGTTTGCGCAGAAGACCCACGCTTTGCGTACCGCTGCCGCCCTCGACGGTCAGGTCACCACCCGCCACACCGTAGGCCAGGTGCTCAGGCAGGTCTCGATTACTGCAGGTCAAATCCAGACTAAGGGATGCCGTGCCAGGTGCTGTCGGATCGAAATGAGTGTCCACAATGGTCAGTTGCAGCTCATGACCAGGGCTGCGCTCAGCCAGGCTCTCGTCGAGGTTGCTCACCCAATACAGGCCATTGCGGTCGACACTTTCACCATGGTGTAACGAATAGAAAGGGCGGATCTGCGACTCGGTATCCCGATGTCCCGACGTCAGTGTGCGAAACACGCTGTCGATGGAGTGCACCTCAAACGAAGAGGCCCCCTTCCCATCTGCCAACACCGAGTAGGACGCCTGCTTATGTGACACCGTGATCGGCGTGCCCTTCATGGGGAACAAGTTGACCACTGGGGTGCAGTGCAGGCGAAGGTTGTTGCGGCTAAGCCCGTTCAGCAGTCTTGCCGTCGCGGAGTCCGCCGCGATGTCCTGCACAATCAGATGCAAGGTGAAACGGCCTCCAATGTGCGCCGCGCCGCGCAGGTCACAATCAAAAAACCCAAACTTTTCCGGGAATGCAAAAAACTCGGTAAGCAGGCGATAGGCGGGGTGAGCTCGTGCGGGCCAGTCAATCAGCGCTTCTTGCGGTGTAAAACCGGCAACTCGCAAAGGCGAGCTCTTGAGTAGCTGCCAGCGACTGTCCTGCGCCCCTTCCACATATGCCTGGCAAACTTTGAGCGCGAGCACATCACGCAGAGCGGCACAAAACGACGGCTCGCCATCGGTGTAAAAACGCAGTTCATCAATGCCCAGTTCGCCAATTGAGGCGTGGGACGACTTCAACTCGAACTCAATTGAAATCTGCGCGCTTGCCTGTGGAGGCAACTGCGCGTAGCGCGGTGCCTGCGCAACGGCCTTGAATTGCGCTTGAGCTATACGCAAAGGCGTCAGCTGTACCTCGTACACCGTCCGGAAACGGCACTCTTGGCTCTTCACCACCCGCGACTTGAGCTGCGTAGCGCGCGGGATTGCTTCACAGCCGGACAACTGACTGGCTGCACCGTCCATATCGAACTGGACAATCGAGCAAGAGGGAAACGGGCGCAGGTAGTGGGGATACAAAACCTCCAGCAAGGCTTCGGTGAACTCCGGATAGTCGTCCTCGATTTTTTTCGAGATCCGCGCACCCATCAATGCGAACGACTCGATCATGCGCTCGACATGCGGGTCTTCACTGACATCCCCGGCCAACAACAGACGACCCGCGATCTTGGGATAGCGCTCAGCAAATTGCTTTGAATAGCTTCTCAAGAAAGCCAGCTCGCGCTCGTAATACGGCAGCAAATCGTCCATTACAGCGGGTCTACTCTCATAGCGTGCGGTTGGTTTTACTGACGCGGTATTGCAACGTGCTTGGCTGCAATAACGCGTCAAAGCTCACGGGTTCACGTGAAGGATGCACGATCAACATGGCGCTGATGGAAAACCGTAGCGCACCCATGGATCGCTGATTGGCGCCCAAGGAAACACTGACATCTTTCAATCGGGTCTCATGCAGGACAATCGTCTCTTCCAGCGATTTACAAATAAACGCTCGGTCTACGGAACTGGCCAGGCTTCGGCTCGAAAAATCCCTCAAGCCAAAGGTCAACACCGATTCCGCACAGTGTTTGAATTCAGTTAAGGCGTCTTCGTCCATGACGAAACGACTGTTCAGCAGCGACTCCACGTCTGTCGCAACAGACGCTTTAAATTCCTCGAGCGTGTGCCGTTTGAACCGCCCTTGGTTCAAGCGCTGAGGTTCATCGTCAAACAACTTTTCCAGAAGGCTGGGTTCGAAACCTCTCATGTCCAGCACTCCTTTTTAGTAACCCCATTTCAACTCCAACTGCCCATCGTCTACCCACTTTTAAACAGTTCAAACCGGACTCGAAAACTGGCAAAAACTCATCAGTCCAGTGGGAATAAAACCATGCACGCAGCTATAGCTGCGGGCATGGTTAAATTTTAAACGGTGTAAGTCTTATTGTTTTTAGCCAGGCTCCAAGCGCCTTGGGTAATACCACCTTGGCCGCCGGCGATTTGTTGCTTGGTGTATTTCCACTCTACCGCTGCATATTTCAATGCAAAGGTTTCAGTCGGCGCGCCTTCGGCGCCAGTGCTTGGGGAGATACTGGAGATGATTACATTTTTAAGTTTGATCTCCATGTATTTGACGCGTTTGTCATCGCCGTCCGAACGCAGGAAGTCGATAGTAACTTCAGCATAAGTAGTACCGCCGGATGCAGCTTCGTACAGTTGCGGGCTGGTGACATCCATGCCTTTCAGGAAGACCATGTCATCATGCTCGCAACGCTCAGCAGTATGGCCACCTGCAGTAGACGCAGTAGCAGACTTTGGCTGGCGGATGGTGTGCTTCCAGGATTCAATTTCGATCCAGTCTTTATGATCGACGTCCGATGACTCGCCTTTCAAATCTGGGCCGCTAAATCTAATGTAGATATCTTTCATTTCTTTTCTCCGTAAGTACCGCTTGTGTTTAACCGGACATCGCGTCGCAAAGTGCGAGCGCTAAAAATCATGACTTCAGGCCAGCTGGCAATTCCGCCACAAGACGCAGCGAAACCGAGAGTTCATCGAGTTGATAATGCGGACGCAAAAACGCTACGGCTCTAAACGCGCCAGGGCGACCAGGTATTTCTGAAACCTGGATATTGGCCTCGCGTAAAGGAAACTGCGCCTTGGCTTCTTGTGTTGCGTTGTCGTTCAGTAACACGTACTGGCTTATCCAGGTATTCAAGAACGACTCAACGCTGGACACCGAAGCGAAGCTGCCGACCTTGTCGCGCATCATTGCTTTGAGGTAGTGCGCGATGCGAGACACCGCAAAAATATATTGCAATTGCGATGACAGCAACGCGTTAGCGTTAGCCCCGTCGGTGTTGTATTTACGCGGTTTTTGTACCGACTGCGTCGCAAAAAAGGCGGCGTAGTCGGTATTTTTGCAATGCACCAACGGTATAAAGCCCAGATCACTCAGCTCTTTTTCACGTCGATCAGTAATAGCAACTTCAGTCGGGCACTTGAGCGCGATCTCGCCATCATCGGTATTAAAGACATGGGTTGGCAGGCCTTCGACAAGACCGCCGCCTTCAACCCCCCGAATCGCCGCGCACCAGCCGTAGTTTTCAAATGCCTGGGTTAGACGTGCACCGAGCGCATAGGCAGCGTTACACCACAGGTATTTCGAGTGATCACTGCCATCGACGTCCTCAACGAACGGAAAGCTATCGATGGTGATCCCATCCTTCGGGTTATAAGGCAATCGACCCAGGAAACGCGGCAGTGCAAGACCGAGGTATCGAGCGTCTTCGGAGTCGCGCAGCGATTTCCACTTCGCGTATTCGACAGTGTCAAATATCTTGGCCATGTCACGAGGCTTGCCCAACTCGGCAAAGCTCTCCAGACCCATCAGTTCAGGCGCGGCGGCGGAAATAAACGGTGCATGCGAGGCTGCAGCGATGTGCGACATCTGCTCCAGAAAATACAGATCCTCCGGCTGACGAGTAATGGAGAAATCACCCAGCAATGCGCCAAAAGGTGCCCCGCCAAACGTACCGAACTCTTCCTCGTAAACCTTCTTGAACAAAGCGCTTTGGTCAAACTCAAGCGCTGACTTGAAATCGCGCATCAGTTCTTTTTTCGAGGCGTTAAAGACCTTGATCTTGATCATTACGCCGGTCGACGTCTCGGAGAGCAAGTAGTGCAGGCCGCGCCAGCTGGATTCCAGCTGCTTGAACTCCGGAGCATGCATCACCAATGAAAGCTGTTCGGAAAGCATTCGATCTATGTCCGCAATCCGCGCATCCAAGGTGCGCGTGAGGTTGTCGGACATCACGACCGTCCCCTCAAGCACTTCTTTGGCGAGCTCGGAAATCAGGTCTCGAGCGCGGTGATGCTCGACGTCGGATTTGGCGACCTTGCTTTGCTCGACAATTTGGTCAAGCAGGCTCACTTCTGCCTGCGCCGACGACTCAGAGCTCAATACATCTTGAGCAAATTCGGCGCTCATACAGTGCCCTCACCAGACTCTTTTCGGATTTTTTCCAGTTGCTCGGTGTTGTTGAGCACCTCAGCCAACAGGTCTTCAAGCTTCTCGTTACCCGCCAACTTGTTGCGCAGGTCAGCCAGCTTGGTTCGTGCCTCATACAACTTGCGCAACGGATCGACATTCTGGACAACAGCTTCAGGCCCAAAGTCTTCCATCGACTTGAATTTCAGCTCAACGCCAAACTCGCCTTCGCCAGTCAGGCTGTTCGCCACTCGATAGGTCGCTCGCGGCGCCATGGCCTCCAGCACTTCATCGAAATTGTCGGGATCTACCGAGACAAACTTACGGTCACGCGGCCGTGGCAGGGGAGCCTCCGGGTTTCCGGAGAAATCACCCAGCACGCCAACCACGAAAGGCAGCTCCTTCTGCTCGATGGCGTCACCTTTTTCGACGTCATACGTCAGCTGAATCCTGGGTGCTCGCACCTTCTGCAGGCGCTTTTGAACACTTTCCTTTTTAGCCATGGCTAGTTCTCGTCAGTTGCAATGTGGGTTCAGCTCAGTTGGAATCCGGCAGGCTTTGAAACGGGTTGTTGCTGGCAGGAGCTGGCACCGGCTTGGCCGCTGCGGGCTTGCGCTTTACCGGGGCAGGCTTAGGCAGCAGGGCCTTGGCGCCCAGGGTTTCACGCAACTTCGCGGCGAGCTTTCGGGCTTCGGTATGGACAGGCCCGTTAACGTCTTTTTCGTCACGCAGTCGCGACAGCGACTCCACTGCAACGCGCAGGCCGGCGACAGTCAGAATGCTCTCTGCACGCACATCACCAGGGGCGCGCTGGAGCGCTTCCTGTGAAGCGAGAATGGATGCGCCGTAGTTTTCGCTTTCAAACTCAACCTCGGCTTTACGCAGCCATGGCTCTTTACGGGTTGGCTCAAGCCTGGAAGCCTCTGCCAGAAGCGTTCTGGCCTTTTCCATATTTCCTGCATTGATACGCTCATCAGCCTGGAACATCAGATGCTCAAACGTAGCCACCGGCTGTTCCGTCGCGGTTAAAGCGCACCCGGAAATACCGAGGACACAGGTCATCAGCGCAACAAAACGAAGATTCATTACTTTTTCGGACATACATCACTCTCACAAAAAACGCATGAAAGACGGGCAGCTCGAATAAAACAGAGAGCGCCGTCCATCTGGAACTAATTTTCGAGAATTTATAGGAGCGGAATCACAATGACAACTTGCCAAGGTCACAAAATTTTAAAAAAACACGGCACTACGAAATTAAAAAACAATTCCTACATCAATACAGGAATAGTCCTACACGATATGAATCCACGTATTACAAATTTGATCATCGCTAGCAAACTGTCTTACTCTATAATCTTCTTCGCCGCACCCAGTTCATATATTTTTATTGCTTCGGCCTGCTCGACAGGAGATACATTCAGACTTGCTAAACTTGCTGCGTTTCTGGTCTGATACCGCATCTGACGACTAGCCATACTCCTTGATGGCCTGTGAAATCCATAGCTCAGCGGCATGTGTTGATAATGATGCTGTTCAGCATTTTTCCCTATGGACGACATAGCGTATTACTCGAATAGTTAACAGTTTCCATCTGCTCTAAAGAAGCAGGGTTCTCGCACCTAAATTCAGGAAATACAGTGCACAAAGGCATCTATTACACAGGTCTTATGGCTTCGGTTGGCGCGCTGCTTATGATCGGCGGCTGTGCAACCGAAGAAGTGAAGGTGGAGTCTTATTCCGTCCCGCTGCGTCTCCATGCCGGCGCAAATCTAAACCAGGGCAACTACAAGCAGCCCCTCGCACAGGTCATCAAGATTTACCACCTGCGCGCCATTGAGCGGTTCGAACAAACCCCGTTCGACAGTTTCCTCAATACCGAAGAGGAAGAAAAAGCCTTGGGCAGTGACCTTCTGGATTCGCGCGAACTCCTGCTGGTACCTGGCCAGCACTATGAAACGCAGGAAAACGTAAGCCTCGAAACGCATTACATCGGCGTTGTTGCCTTTTTCCGGCAGCCTGCGCCGCAACGCTGGCGATTCGTTTACTCGACCAAGGACTCTGAACTTACCGGTATCACCCTTGGCATCCACGCTTGCGCCTTAACGTCCACACAAGGTGCGCTCGTCAGCAAAATCGCTGGCAACCCAGAGTCGCTGGTCGCCGTGAACTGCAATCGCGCGGGCGGGAAATAGCCGTATGTGTTGTATCGGCGTAAAGGCAAATAAACGGCACCACACCCCCCCGCTCGCTAAATCGGTCGGGTTTGTCACTCAACGGGAGCTACGTCCTTGAGCAACTCTGCAAAAATCCTCTGGGGCGAGGGTCTTTTTTTACGCCCTCAGCTTTTTCAACGACAAGACGCTTATCACGAGTTCAGATTGCGTGAAGTCAATCAAGCGTCGCACCCCTATGCCTGGGGTATACGACAGTTAAAGCTGGACGTCCCAAGCCTCGCCAACGGGATTTTGCGCATCGTTGAGGTCTCGGCGATCTTCCCGGATTGCGAAATCTACTCAGCGCCTGATCTGTGCGAACTGCCGGCAGCTTTGGATTTGAATAATCTTCCGACCTCGACGGGAGAGGTCACGATCTACCTCGCTTTGCCCTACATTAAGCCCTATGGCTCCAATATTGCTGCCGCCGAAAAAAGCGGATCACCGAGTCGTTATCAACAAAAAAATAGCCAGGTACCGGATTTATTCACCGAAGCTGCCGAGGGCGAAGTGGCCTACCTGATGCCGGCGCTCAGGTTGCTCACCGATGACCAACAGCGCGAAGCGTTCTCATGCTTACCGCTGACTCGACTGCGCCGTTGCAGTACGGGAGGCTTTGAAGTTGACGAGGCATTCCTTGCGCCTTCTCTCTCCATTGAGGCAACCCCCGTTCTGATGCTGGAGCTGCGCCGATTGCTTGAGTCGTTGGTTGCCAAGACGCAGGCCCTACAGGGCAGCCATCGCGAGCCGTCGAAAGATGTCGTTGAGTTCCGTGCTGGAGACATCGCCTCGTTCTGGCTGTTGCACACCACCAACACTGCCTGCGCCAGTTTGATGCATCTGCTCCATCATCCGCAGCTACACCCGGAACGCTTGTATCAAGAGATGCTGCGCCTCGCGGGTGCACTGATGACGTTTTCAAAGTCCCATCAGTTGTCGGATCTGCTTGCCTACGAGCATGCGAATCCGGGGCCAGGCTTCAGCTCGGTGTTCACCATCGTCCGTGCATTGGTCGACACCGTCATTTCGGCCCGTTATTTCAATATCCCACTGACCCAAGTAAAGCCTGCCTATCACCAGGGCCGTATCGACGCACAGCGGATAGACGAAAACGCCGCGTTATACCTCGGTGTCAGCGCAAGCCTGGCGGGTGCCGAGCTGGCTGAGATCGTGCCACGCACCTTCAAAGTCGGCGCCCCCGATATCGTTGAGCAATTGGTTTCAGCGTCCATGCCGGGCGTCACGCTGACCTACGCCCCACAAGTCCCGGCGGCGATCCCAATCAGGCCGGGCATGCTGTATTTCGCCATCGAATCGCGCGGTGAAACGTATGAACACATGCGTAAAACCCAGACGGCAATGATCTTCGTGCCCAACGGGCTTTGCGAACTGAAACTTGAATTGATAGCCCTCACGACATGATTACGCATTCAACAGTCTTGCAATCACAAAGCGCCGTCATCGGCACCCCGGCATCGCCCGGCACCCATCGGAACAGTCTGGTTGGTTTGATGGCCGATGGGTTTTACATGCTTTTGCTTGTACAGCGTGGGCAGATGCCTCCTGAACGAGACAAGTTCTGGGACGCGATTCTTAAGTTCCTCGGCGACATGGAACGCAAGGCAACAGAGGCAGGCGTCAGCGCTGAGGATGTTTACGCGGGCAAATACGCGTTCTGTGCCGCCGTTGACGAAGTCATCCTCTCGTCGCCACCCAGCACTGTGCGCGACCAGTGGCAACTGCGACCGCTTCAATTGTTTTTGTATGGCGATCAATTGGCAGGCGACCTGTTCTTCACTCGCCTTGAAGAGCTGCGGGGCCAAGGCATCGTCCGCCTCCAATCGCTGGAGGTTTATTACCTCTGCCTATTGCTCGGGTTCCAAGGCAAATTTCGTATAGAAGGTGCCGAAAAGCTGGGCTATTTAGCCGCCCGCCTCGGCGACGAGTTGATCTATCTCAAAGGCAAGCGCACTACCTTTGCCCCCCATTGGGCAGCGCCTGACAGCGTCAGACACCCGTTGCGCCGCTATGTACCGTTGTGGTTGCCAGCACTGCTACTTGGCGTTATCGGCCTGGTCAGCTACAGCGGTTTGCGCCTGTCACTGAGCAATGAAACTGGGCAGCAAATGGCCGGCTATCACGAAGTCATCAAGATGCCGTCCCGCACCGCCCATCTCACCATCACCCTGCCCTGAAGGTTTTGCCCATGAACTCACCGGCCGACATGGATGCCGCTTCCTGGCGAAAACTGCTGTCCCAGAACAACCGTTTCATCAATCTACAGACCGCCTTGCCCGATGCATTGTTGGTCGAGCGCCTGCATGGCATTGAGGGTCTGAATCAGGAAGTGGACTTCACCCTCGATTGCGTCTCGGCGTCGGCGCATCTTGACCTCGCCGCGCTGGTAGACCGGTGCGTCGATCTGCAAGTGGTGATGGCCGACGGGCGTTTACGGTTGTGGCAGGGCTTGGTGGTTGAAGCGGGTCAGCAAGGCAGCGATGGCGGGCTGGCGCGCTATCGTTTGCAGGTGGGCAGTTGGCTGAGCCTGCTCAAGCAGCGCCGCAATACCCTGATCTTTCGTGACATGGACGTGTTGGGCATCGTTGGCCAGGTGTTTGCCGACTACCCGCAGGCCAACTGGCGGCACCAGGTCAGCCAGAGCTGATGCCTCGCATCATTTGCACCCAGTACCGGGAAACCGATTTCGAGTTCGTCACCCGTGTGCTGTCCGAAGAAGGTCTGAGCTTTCGTTTTGAGCACGCCGATACACCGCTGCGAGACCGGGATGGTTTGCCCAACGGCCGCGCCGCACTGGTGATTTTCGATCGCCACAGCCCGTGGCCGGAAGGCGATTCGCTGCCTTTCACGCGTATTGATGCCACCGAAGCAGGTGACGGCATCAGCCGCTTCAGTGAAGAGGTGCAAGTGTGCAGCGACAGCGCCACGACCACCCGCTGGAATCCGACCCTGATGAAGGCTATCTCGGGCAGCGCTCAGCACACGCCAAGCGAGAATGCCCCGGCGTTGCCGCCCCTTGAGCTGTTCGACGTTGAACCACCGCTGCCCTTCAGCACCTCCGAGCAGGCCGATTTGTGCGCTTCACTGTTATTGGACGCGGCCCGCCTGCAAGCGCATCTGTATTCGGGCGAAGGTGCGATCAGGCAACTTCAGCCCGGCCCGCGCTACACCCTCACCGGCCATTCGGGCTATGCCGGGCAGGCGTTTATTTGTCTGCGCGTGACCCACAGCGCCATCAATAACCTCGGCGTGCTGGCCGCCCAATGTCTGCGCGAGCCTGGGCTGGAAGCGGGCAGTTATCGCAACCGTTTCACGGCGGTTCCCGCTGGCACGCGGGTGGTGCCAACACGTCTGCCGCGCCCATTGGCCGCAGGAGTGCAAAGCGCCCTCGTCGTCGGCAACGCCCCGCAGGTCATCACCAGCACCCGCGATCATCAGGTGCGCGTGCAGTTCAGTTGGCAACGGGGCGAAAAACCGCTGCACGGGGGTTTGCAGCACACCCACAGCAGCGCCAAGCCCGAGGGCCATGCGCCGGGCAATGAAAGTTCCGGCAGTTGGGTGCGCGTGGCAGAAGACGCCGCAGGCAACAACTTCGGCCAGCACTTCACGCCCCGCATTGGGGCCGAAGTGCTGGTCGGGTTCGCCGATGGCGACATTGATCAGCCAAGCATCATCGGCCAGTTGTACGGCGGGCAGGATCTACCGCCGTTTGCCGCAGGCGTCGATGCCTCGGCCAACCATCCGGGCACGTTGTCTGGCCTGCAAACCCGCAACCTGGATGGCACGGCCGCCAGCCAATGGTTGCTCGACGATGCCAGCGGGCAACTGCGACACGAGTTGCGCAACGCCACCGCCGACAGCCATCTGGCCCTCGGCTATCTGATCGAACAACACGGCGCCGAGCGCGGCACCTATCGCGGCCAGGGCTTTGTCGAATCCACCGACGCCTGGGCTCAGGTGCGCGCCGAGCAGGGCTTGTTGCTCTCGGCCAGCCCGCGTAGCGGCGCGGTGTCGACGCAGTTGGACATCAGTGAAGCCCACGCGCAGTTCAAGGGCGCAGTCGCCACCGCCGAACGCCTCGATCAGGCCACCCAACAGGCACACGCGGGCGCACTACAGGCCAACCTCGCCCAGCGCGAACTGGCCGACGCCCTTGACCCGGCACAAGACGCCCATCACCCGGCGCAGGTCAACGGCCAAAACGCCACCCAGCCCAACGGCACGCAACGCGACGGCGGCGACCCGGTGCCCACCTTCAACGCCCCGCACATCGTGCTGGAAACCCCCAGCCACCTGAACCTGACCACGCCCAACAGCAGCGTGGCGTTTGCCGCTGAACACCTGCACCTTACCGCCCAAAAAGACGGCCACTTCAGCGCCGGCCACACCCTCGCCGGCGTCAGCGGCGACAGCCTGCAATGGTTCACCGCCGCAGGCGGCGCCAAGGTCATCGCCCAGCACGGTGACGTCAGCGTCCAGGCGCACAGCGACGCCCTGGAAATCCTCGCCGACCAAAACCTGACCCTGACCGCCACCGACGACAGCATCGAGCTGCTGGCCAAGGACAAAATCGTCCTGCAATCGGGCACCAGCCGCATCACCTTGCAGGGCACCGATATCACCATTGAGTGTGACGGCGCGTTCAGGGCGCAGGGTAAGCAGCATCCGGTTTTGGGTGGGGCCCGTCACGCCCTCAACAGGGATGTATTCGCACCGACGACGGCTGCCACTGAACTGGGTTTTGTCCTGAAGAACGCAGGGGGCGAATCACTGCCGCAGATGGATCAGCTGCTTGATATCCGCCAAGGCGACCTGCGCAGTCGCACAGCGAGCGATGCAGACGCCAAGACCCGCCAGCATTACGCCCCCGATCCAGAGCCTGCGCAAACCCAGTTGATGTACCCGCAAAACACCGCCGATCACGAATCATTCTGATCCGCCAGACAGGAGTCTTTCATCATGTCCAATGCATCACTGCCACCGCCGCCCAACGTTTGGTGGGTCGATACAGAAGAAGGTGTCACCTACGTCAAAGGCCGGGTTTTGGCAAAAGGCATGACCCGCGCAGAGAAGGGAGCCACCGATGATGCCATTGTCACCTGCAATGATTTATGGTCATTGATGCAGGCCAAAAGTATCTCCTTGTTGGCAAAAGATCATGTGCTGGTCTCTAAAGTGCTGAACAGGGCCAAGCGCACGGCCGGCAACTACGCCCAATTGTTTCTCGACGATGAAGGTACTGATAAACAGGGCCGTTTTTATTGGGCCGGGCTGGCCGCATTTGCTGCCAAGCAAGTGGTGGACGGGATCGAGTTTGCCGAAATCAAATTCCCGTCATTGGTAGGCCAGGCCCGCCTGATGTCCCGCGTGACGTATTATTACCTGCTCAAGGGCAACTTCTGGGTGTTTCTCGAAATCACGCCCTGGATGCTGTATTGGCGGCAGTTCGGCAGCAAGAACTTCTTCCGGGAGGTGGACTGCCGCAACGTCTCGACTTATGACCCGGTGATTACCGCTCAAACCGAAAGCATGCCGTGGGCCAAGGGCGAAAACACCCAGTTGCGCCTGGACCTTGAGGAGAAAATGCGGCTCATGGAGTTCAGCCACTTGAGCTGGGAGTTGAACCTGACCGACGAGAAAGGCGCACTGGCTGAAATGAATCAGTGCCAAGCAACGGATTCTTTGAAGAAAGGATTCCGCCAAATCGAAACATATGAACTGACGGAGCTTTCAGCGCCGAAAGAGAGTAAGGAAGGACTGGCTTATAAGGCCGCAATGCTTTTTTTAGAGCATGAGCAAACCCATCACTTGCAAGCCATGGTCTACGCCCATCCTGAATTCAAGTTTGCCATTTTGAATAATGACTTCGGTCGTCTGCTTTTTAATTTCCTTGATGCCAAGGACCCCGAACTGGTCTTCAATGCCGCACCGATGATCACCCGTGAGATTGAAGTTGAAGAACTCTACCCCTACGGACTGACGCAGAAGGATGTCTCGGTCAAGATGGAGTTGAAAGACGGCAGGCTATACAACACGAAAGACAGGATGGGGTATGTTAAAAAAATCCTTGACCAATACCATCTGTTAATGACGGAGGGGCGTGACTTTGAGGGGCAGTACCGGCTTTACATGATTAAACAGATGCAGACCATCGCCGCCTGGAAGGATGCCTGAACCATGTATAAGCGAACTCGCTATCGAGCGCTCGGCGCGGGCCTTTTTCTCATTTCAATGTGGGTGTTGGCGGACTTGCTTCTCCTTACTTCACCGTCGTTATTTGTGCTGCATTCGGCGTACTCACTGCTTTCAGCTACAGGAAAAAATATGACTCCGCATACCCTTTCTTTTGTGTTGGGCGAGCGCGGCGATGACATTGTTAAACGCTCAAACTTCCCCATCAAACGCTCAGGCGTTAGCTCCATGTTGCTCTACGATGCAAGTAATGTTCAATATCAGCTAGCCGATCCAAAACACGGACTGCTGTTTCCAACTGCCCGTTATGTCCTGTTTAACGATGACGCACGCGACACCTATGGCATTGGCTCGGTGAAAATGTCTATCGATTTGCCGGATGGGCCTGAAGTCAATGACCCCGACGACCCACGCATTGAAGCTTACGACCGCGAGGTGTATGCCTTGGTGATGGATGTACAACAGCGCATTCAATCTGCGGGATGGCAGCGGTTCATCATGCTAAGTGACCCGCGACTGATCGGACGTGCAACCTACAACTTTAAAACTGGCTACTTACAGGAGCCCAGTATTGCCAATTTGGTTCTGCACTCCCCATTTCTGGCCGATCCTGATTACCGCCTAACGTGGGAGGATTGGCAGAACTTGACAGAGGGGTTCATTTGGAAGTGGCAAGTAGGCGGAATGCGCTTGGAACTCAGCTACATGCCTTCTTTTTATAATGATCCCACTATTTCCCATACTGCTAATCTGGACATCAAACTCCAGACTGCTGCCAACGTGACCGGCGCCAGCCATCCCAATGAAGCTACCCGCGCCAAATACGCGAACTCCCTTATGGACGCTTTGTCCCTCCGTATTAAGTACGAAGAACAGGCCCGCGCAGCAGGCCTGAAAATTCTGGACAGTTATCAGGACCCCACCATGGTCAAGGGCATTCCGATCCCCTCCATGGAGAGCGCGGCACAATATGTCGCGGCAAAAGCACTCGCGGCGCTGAAACAGGAAAAAGCAAATCAACCGCTGCGCATGGCCTCAAACGAAACATGCCCCAAAACCGGCTGGTGGTTTAGCCCTGCCAGTGCCAATTCGCGGCGTTACTTCAGGGAAGGTGCAACGTTTCCAAAGCTGGAAAGTGACTACGGCCTGACATTTTGGCTGTGGAGCCCAGACCAGTCCATTCCGTCTCTCAGGTAGTTTTTGTTTTTATGGCGATTGGCAGTTTCTTGCACAAAGGCGCAACCAGTCCTCACTTCGGCCAGCACTTCACGCCCCGCATTGGGGCCGAAGTGCTGGTCGGGTTCGCCGACGGCGACATTGATCAGCCAAGCATCATCGGCCAGTTGTACGGCGGGCAGGATCTACCGCCGTTTGCCGCAGGCGTCGATGCCTCGGCCAACCATCCGGGCACGTTGTCGGGCCTGCAAACCCGCAACCTGAATGGCACGGCCGCCAGTCAATGGCTGCTCGACGATGCCAGCGGGCAACCGTCAATTCAGGATCTTGAAATCGATGCGGCGGTTCTTGCTCCGGCCTTCAACAGTTGCGTTATCCGCAATCGGGTAATCCGGGCCATTACCTGTCACTGACATCATTCCGGACTCGATTCTTTTCGCGATGAGGTATTGGCGTACCGCACTTGCACGCGCCAGGCTCAACTCGATGTTGCTGTCGCGCATCCCCACGTTATCGGTGTTACCGATAATTGCGATTTTTACACCATTCAGTTGTTGAATCGCACGCGCCATCTCATCCAGAACCTTGCGGCCTTCAACTGTCAGAATCGCACTGCCGCTTTGAAACTCGATCGTACGATTGGCCAGTGTGTCATCCAGCGCCTTTTGCTCAGAGCGCAGCTGTAATTGGTTATTCAGCTTGTAGGTCTGATTGAACGCGCTCGCCAGATTGCTGGTGACGGTCTGGCGTTGTGCTTCATTGCCCACTTCGCCACTGACGTGTATCTGATTGCCATCAATACGAATCTCGCCCTTGGATATCTGCTTAAGATTGGGGTCGATCATTTTTATGACGTATTGATCCCAATTGGCTGGCGCGACTACATTGGCGACTTCAAGCTGATCGGAGACACGGTCTGCGCCGTAAAGCGCGCGCATCCGGGACAATATCTCGACCTTGGTTGATTCGTTGGGAACAACACCGCTTACGACGACTTGGTTCTGTGTTGCCGTCGCAACGCCTGAGATACAGCACATGGCCAATAGTGAGATGTACAGCAAGCGCATGGTCATGCCCCCAGAAAAGTTTCGATGAAAGTGGTTCTGGCGGTCTTCAACGACAGCCCGCCTTGACTGGTGTAGCTGGATAGTTTCTTCAGGGCGTATTGATCCTGCACCTGGTCCTCAACCCAGTCCGGGTCGTCCAGCAGAAGCGTATCTTGTGCTTCAATTCGGGGGTCAAACACCCCGTATACACCGCGCGCCGAGACGCCTGCGAATCCCAGAGTCAATGTGGGGGCCGGTTCGACGCGCTGCAGTAACATCAGTTCAAAGTTGGTTCGATCCAGAAATCCCGAGATCAAATCCAGCCAGAACGCCGCCACCAGCGGTCTGTACATTGGGTCTACGGGAAGGGGAAGTTGCAGACCTTTACCCATTCGCGGCGCGTCACTGGCCCGCACGGGCTTCATCAGTATTCCCAAGCCAATCAGCACGCGCCGTACGTCTACTTGATGACCGGATGCGTTGAGCATGGCTTGCAAAGACCCCACCGTCTGCGCTTCCAGAAAATCCGCAAAAGTGGCTTGCAGCACATTTGAATGGGTCGTTAGCGAGACGGGTTGAGAGTCAAATCCGACCAGGATGTCGCACGGATCAGGAGCGGTTTTGGCCGCTGTCAGCTCCCGTCCCAGCCGCGACCACAAGCGCGACATCGACTGCGGGCATCTAGCGATAAAGCCAAGGGGTTGATCAACTTCAAACGTCACGGCAGCCATAAAAGGGAAACGACGACCACTGGAATCTTCACTCGGCAGCAGGCGCCCACCGATGACCGAGCGGTGCCGCGACCCCATGAAGGCGAAGTCCACCGGTTGCGCGTTGTCATAGAGCGATTTCCACGCTACATCTTCGGCCAGTGTCTCAAGCCCCGCCGTGACCCATTGATCGAGCAGTGCGAGAAGTGGACGGTTCTCACCGCCTTTCAAAAAGTCGCCGTGGCTGGGCAGCTTCCCGAAATAACAGATCGGTAACATCAGGTCAGTCGCGTTCATAACGCACCCTCCAAAGGCTCTTGTGCGCCGACTACCTGAAGTGGCAGCTGTGCACCCGTCAACCCTTGGCGTTGCGAGCCATCCGCATTGGCTTGTGGGTTGCTGATTATTTTCATCGAGACCGGTACAGACCACTCGCCTTTCGTCCACTGCAGTTCATACGAACCGTCTGTGTTTTTCCGGCCATTGGCGCTTTGGATTAATTGCCCCAGCGCGTTCTGCCCCGTGAAGCTTGCGATGTCCTGTGTCCTGCCGTCGTAGGTCACGAGGCTGATTTTCACAGTCTGATTGGCTTTGTTGTTGTCCCAGGCGAAATTGCTCCATTGCGCTGGCGTATTGCGATAGCGCAGTTGCTGATCACCAATCAACAAGGTGTATTCACTGAAGCCAACGGCAGAGCCTGGAAGGATCTGAAAGATGGAGGTCGAGCCACCATCCGCCAGTTCTCCGAGTGGAGCCACCCATTGAGCAAAGTTAGTCATCAAGGATGGCGCGAGGGTTACGCCGACGTCGGCCCACTGTTTGCTGGCCAAAACGTTACCGCGACGAATGACCAGCGGCCCAAGGCTTTCAGAGGCAAATCTGGAAATCGCTCCCTGCGGGCCGAAAATGGCCGATATCTCGGCGCTGGTCGCTTCGATCTGGCCGTTGGTTGCGAACGGATACTTACCCGCCAATGATTGTTGAAACGGCTCGTACACCTGATCCTTCCAGACATGATTCAGCTCCCGCTGGGTCGCGGGAATAATCGCGCTGAAAGTCTGAATCATTGGCCACAGCAACAAGGGTCGCAGCGTCCGGCGTTGGCTGTCTTCCATGCTGGCCAACAGTTGCTCATCCACCAGTGTCAGCCCGGCAGACAATTCTGAGCCCGCGCTGGCGTCCAGCGTTTGCAGCACTAGCTCCCGTGCACCTGGGCCTGGATTACCTTGGGTCTGGATGGCATTAAGACGCGTACGGATGCGCGACAGTACTTCTAGATAGTTTTGCAAAAGTGATGGCGCACCATCGCGAGCAATCATTAGTCGAGCAATACCGGCAAACTCTCGGCCTACGGGCCCAACAGTCAGCTCTCCTGCCACAACCGAAGCGGCCTTTTCATCAGACGACCCAGTCAAGCGCGTCCAGAGATTTGTTTTCACGTCCTTGATGGCTTCGTTGACGAGGGATGGATTATCCCAGGATGTCTGCAAATACACCGATTCCATCAGTTTGCGCATCGGCGAATTTTGCGGATCGCCAAGCTGATTCATCGCGAGGCTTGCCTGCTTGAAATCGCCAAAATCGGCGACCGAGATGCCTTGCAAAAACTTACGCCACTCGGCGATATATTCCTGCGTGTACATCTGCTCAAGTTCTTTTTGAATGTGCTCGGGGCTGCCTGAAAGAGTCAGGTCGTCCGAGCGGGTGTTTTGCAGTACCCAATCGGTAGTATTGAGCTCTTTGTTGGCGGCATCGCGGATGGCCTGCTTCACGTACCCTTCCCATGCTTGCCGTGAGAACGTGCCTGAAATCGCGTAGCTGCCTGAAAAAATCTTGCTATCGGTGCCTGCCAAAAGTGCGGCCACCGAGATACTTGGGAAGCGGGTCGCAGCGCGAGCTTTGATCTCTGCATACACCCGATCACGTGCCGGCATACCCTGCATGACCCCACTCAAGGCAAGACGCGTGTCATCGACCAATGTCACCTTGTTGCTCACCGTCGGCCAATCGAGCGCGGCGGACTGACTTATATAAAAGGACATCAAACGTTCGGCATGGCGGGCCATGACTTCGCGATCCATCACGCCGCGATTGGCTTCAAGCCAGTGCCGCCAGAAGCGAGTCAGCTGATCGCCAAGATGAACAGGCTCAACGCGCTGTGAGTTGCCGAGCATCAGGTACGCCTTCAAGGCGTTATAAGCTTGCTGCACATCTGTGGGCGATGCTGGCTGATACACGCCAGCGATTGGGGCGTCGGGCTTTGCCGGTGTGGCAGAACCAAGTTTTAACTGCGCGGCGTTTTTGCCAACACTGGAGAGGTAGGCTTCCATCTGCTCTGCGACTGGCTTGAGCATCAGATGAGACATGCCATTGAAATACTCCTGGCGCAGCTTGCCCTCCAGCGCATCGCCTTGATAGAGACCCAGCCCTAGCATCAGCGGGTGATCCGTTTTGTATTTCTGCAACTGCGCAAGGCGATCCTGCAGCACTTCCAGCGCTTCGAGACGTGCCTGTAGATCAACCCGATCCTGTTGCATCAAAGCAGCTTTTTGCAGATCAGCCTGAACGTTGCTGACCAGTTGGCGATTGTTGGTGTATGACATCGCCCAACCGGCCAACCCTCCCCCAAGCAGCAAGGAAGTGCCAAGCACCACGACCAAGCGTCTACGGTTACGGTGTGCGCTGGAATATTGGCGGACAAGTTGGCTGTCGGCAAAAATCACCTTACGGAAAAGATCGAGCAGGAAATAGCTGTCACGGGACGTGCGCGGCGCTTCCTGATTGTCAGGCGCTGTTCCCAGGTTGAAATGACTGGCAATGTCATCGGACGCGCGATGGACAGATGCACCTTCCTGAACAGCACTGGTGAAGTAAAAGCCTCGTATTACAGGCCGATGCTGATACGGGTTTTCTTCAAACAGAGTCGTGAGGAAGCTGCGCAAGCAGGGTTTCAAACCTTCGAATTCCAGAGGCAATGTCAGCAGGCCAGGTGCGTGGGCTTTGCCACGGCTGACCGCCATCTGCGCCAGACTCATCTCCTTAAGACCGTCACACAACTCGGCAAAATACGCTTCGAACTGACCGACTGGATTCACGTTGCCATCGGTTTGAAAGGCAAAGGTCGAGCCCCAGACTTTTTCTCTTTCCGAAGGCTCAAGTCCCCGGAAAAAGTCACTGAACCCGTCGATCAGATCTGCCTTGGTGAAAACGATATAAACCGGGGCAATCACTTCAAGGTTGTCAGTCAGCTCCTGGATGCGCAGACGCAGTTTTTTTGCCAGTTCAATGGCGAATTCCGGCGGCTTGCTGATTAGCTCAGCAATACTGGCCGCGATAATAATGCCGTTGATCGGCGCACGTGGACGGTGCTTTCGCAGCAGGTGCAAAAACGAAATCCACTCGCCCCGGTCGGCGTCCTGCACCGAGTACCGCCCCGCCGTATCCAGCAAAATGCCTTCGCTGGTGAAGTACCAGTCACAGTTGCGAGTGCCGCCGATCCCGTGCAGCACGCTGCCTTTTTGATCGGTAAACGGAAAGTGCAGACCCGAGTTCAGAATTGCAGTGCTCTTACCGGCAGATGGATTACCGATTACCAGGTACCAAGGCAATTCATACAGCGCAGCCGCCCCTCTCAACCTGCCCATTCGCGAAGACTTGATGTCAGCGATAGCTGCTTGCAGGCGCTCCTTCAGCGCTTGGGTATCCCCCGTATCCGGCGCCGTGGCATCACTTGAGATCATTTGTTTGAGGCCTTCCGAAGCCCGAATGGCCTTATAGCGATTTCTGCCCCAGATGCCAAGGACACCCAGCGCCACGGCCGCAAGCACAACCAGGATGGCCGGCTTAATCATTGAGGAGTCCAGCAATAGCAAAGTAACCAGAACGGCTATTGCAAGCAGTACCAGTACGCGCTTGAGTGTAAAGAAAGCGGTGATGCGGCTAATCATGTCGAGCAATCCAAAGACTTACAGAAAATGAGACCGTTCATACCGACTCTTCAAGAGCGGATTGGGCCTCTGCCGAGGGGGAAAGAACCAATGTTGCGGCTCGCCATCCGTCATCTTGCACGGACACCACGAGGCAGTTTTTTTGCGAGAAAACGCTCAAATGCGCCGCCAATGCCAGGTTGGCTATAGGCGCTACGGCAGCCATTTCGCCGCAGCCAAGTGATAGCGCGAGGTTGTTCTTAATGGGATGCTGTTCGGGGAAAACCCGATGCTGCATTGCTGCGACTTCGGCCTGTACGGACGCCCGTTGGCTCGCATCGCTGATAACGATATCGACGGCATTGGCGATGTCGTCACGCTGCCCAATCAGATCAGAGATCAGGTGATCGGCATCGCTGACGAAGGCATCGCACTGGCGAATATCGACCTTCGATACCCGTGCCGACGCGCAGGCTGACTGCGTCACTCGCGGCCGGCTCAATAGCAGTGCGCAGGCACCCTCTCCAGGTATAAGGCCCTCAGGTTGCCTGGTGTCATACAGGCAACCTTGCCTGTCCCAAAGCGCAACAGGCGCATTTCCGATAAACGAGTCGCTGACCAGCAGCACGTGAGCAGCGTCACGCGGGTCGTTATTGATCTGGATATTGAGTTTGTTCAGGTACTTCAAGGCATCCACCGCGCGAGGGACGGGATGCACGCTGAAATGAAATGGCATGGAGGGCAGCAGCGAGGCAGCCAAACCCTCCACCAGCCAATGTTCGGCAGCTTGTGTGGTGGGTGCATCCCAGCGAGCTGGCGGCAGATAGTGAATCTGTAAATCAACCTTTGCGTCACTGCGCTCGAAATGACGCATGGCGACCGACTGCAACGCATCAGCGGCGAGTAACAAAGCCCGCTGTACGGCGGTATCCAGATGCAATGCGTTGGGTGCGACGGCATCAAAATCGACAGTGGTCAGGTTCTCAACCCATGCCGCGCGCACCGGTAAGCCATGCGCAGTTTTTAACCTGTGATGAAACCCTGGCTGAGTGCGCTGCATCAGTGCGTTTACGATTGCATCTGGAGCATTGCCAGCAGGCAGCCGAAACTCGACGTCGAGTATTTCCAAATCGCTCGCGGACTCCGGGCGTTGTTCGCCCACTTCTTCCTGAGCGGGCGATATCGCCGGGGTGCCCTTTGACTTGACCAGGTAGACCGCACTTTTCAGCAGCCACAAGGCAACGCAAATCAGGACAGGCAGCAGGAGGACATCACGTACCACTTCCTCCACAGTCGGAAGACGAAAACTGTATTGCCACGACCAGGCGCGCCACAGCCAGACGCCAAGAAATATCAGCATCACCCACAGCGACTTGAGCCCGAATAAGCGCTTGAACATCATGCAGTCCGATTTGCCCTGAAAGTTATGGCCTATGGGTCACGGTTTGGCTGGCGATCAGCGAGGCCCCACAGACTGTTGAGTCTCCATGGCGAGCCGCTGATTGACCCTGTAGCAGCAAGGCCGCGTCTCCTGTGGCAATAACAGTGGGGCCATGGATGGGGCAAGAAACTGCATCGCCCACGCGGGCAATACCGATACCACCTACTTTGGAGATCGCACTGCACCCAAGCACTGCGCCGCCATGGCTGGTTTTGTCGCCTTTCACAATCAAAGGTGTTGTCATCGTTGTTTCGCTCCAGTTATTGGGATGTCTGCATTTGGCTAGCGCCTTTTGGGTGGCCCGGATCCCGACCGTCGAAACTCGACATGACCAAAATCCAGAAGCTTCCACCGCCCGCCCCACGTCAGTCCGACTTCTTCCGCTACCTGCCCATAGAGCTCGTAGCCTCTCATCGCCCAAGCGTCTTTTTCCGAGATCACCAATTTTCCGTTTCGCATGAACGCGCTATCGGCGGCCAAACCGTACTGGTGGTAGCTCTGACCTGCGCCAGCGTAGGTGACACTCGCCGAAAGAGCCGCTTGTTTCTCCGGACTTCTGTAGCCCTCAAGGAGCGCCATTTGGTAGCCGTGGCGATCCTGCATAATTTTGTAAACCACCAGAAGCCGCTGCATGAACTCAGCATCCAGCTTTTCCCAGGATCGATCCGCTGAAGCAATGCGCGGCCGTATCCGCTCGACCTCTGCAGAGGTAAATACCTGTGGTGGCAATGGCCGGGGCGGCACCAGTCGTTCTCCTTGTAGCAAGCTGGCAATCAAGCTTGGCTGCGCGCCAGAAGTCATGGGCGCCCCTTCATATCCTTCCAGCATTACGGGGCCGCGAAACAGCAGCACCAATAACGGCGGCAATGCCAGTACCAGAACTCCGGAGGCCATTGCCAGCCGATGATGTTTGACATAGTGACCGATCGCACAGTAAACATTTTTTATGTATCTTAATAAAGACCGGGGCACTGAAATAAACAATGATTCGAAAACTTTCAGAAACGTCCTACACAAATACTGAGTTATTCCTACAAGGCGATCCCGACATGTAAGTATTTTTGCAGGGTAAAGCAAACCTCCCACCAGCAGTGATGAAAAAATAAAAATCAATCCGGCCAGAAAAAACACCATGGGGATACATCTCTATATACTCGGGAATGCACGCAGCGCTACTCCCACGCGGGCATTTTCATGACAGCTGAAAACGGCCTGTAAATCGGTCGGCGTGGATTGAGCCACTTTGAGAGCGCGCAACAATACAGCCGTTAATTCCATGCTGCTATTTAAATGATGATATTGAACAAGGTAAAGTGCAGCCTCATTTCGACGCCCAGCGCTAATCTGGAACAACTCTCTTGAATCCAAAAAAAATCAAACGTCAGCCACCGAGCCTGCTCATCGAGGACAGCACCGCAGCGCCAAGCGGTCAACACAGCGCCATCACGTCACAGACAAAAAACTCAGGAGAGTCGCGCTTCTCACGACGGTCGCGGTATTTTTTGCCCGCGCTTATTACGCTGGTGCTTGGCATCGCAGGGCTGACGCTATACCTGCTACCAGAGAGCGGCCCATCCCCTCAAGCCAAGGTTGCCGCACCCTTGATCGACAGCCCGGTTTCTGCCCTGGAATATGTCAACACTGCGCCGACTGCCCAGATGCAAACCGCAGCTGAACCCGCAATAGCCTCGCCTCCCCCTGCTCCCAATACGAGCAGCGCACTCATCGTCAATGAGCGCCCTGCTACACCAACGACACCCGTTGTAAAAAAGATCACTCAGCCGACCGTCGAGACCGTCGCAAAAACAGTGTCGAAGCCCGCTGTACAACCTGCCCAGTTACCGCCGCGCGCCACGGTTCATACGGCAAAAAAACCAGCGTCCTCTAGTGATGTTGACGTCTTGATAGCGCTGATGCGCTACTCCGAGGACGGCAAAACGTCAAAGCTCCTTGATCTACAAGACCGCCTTGATAAGTGTCCCGCGCCCAATACCCGAGCCGGCATCCAATGCCGACAAAAAATATGCGCCCAACCGGGCGGTGAAACCACCATCTGCCCGGAACCACACTGATCACCGATGGGCTACATTTCAGGATTGCGGCGCAGCCGGCACCCCGAGGAGCTCCTGAAGCCGTGTCAAAGCGCCATCATCGCGCAATACCAGCGGCAACCACTCGTGGAGTGTCATCCCACCCCATTTCGCAGCTTGATCAGCCAGGTACGCCGCAGGGCTGTGCGGCTCGGCCTGGCGAAAATATTCGGCGACCTGGCGTAACAGCGCCAAGGCTTCCGCTCGCGATGCAATAGAGCCACTACCCACGCTGATCGAAGGTGCGGCTTCAGCAGATCCGGTGGGCGCTTTAGCATCGGCCGTCACCGTGCGACTCACGTCTGACCGCGTGCTGACACCAGCCTCTTTCGCGAAACGCTCGATCATGCCAGCAACACCTTGAAGTGCGTCAATGGCTGTGGAAAAGCTCGGCGCTTGCTCTGCCAGCAGTTTTTGCGCAGAGGCATGTAACCCTTCAAGGGCGGCGACGGCTGCTTGAGCGTCGTGCCAAAGCGTTTGATAAAACGCCATCGGTGTTGCAGTGCGCGCCCTGTCCAATTGCTCCAGAGTGACAGCAGACGTCTCGCCCGACCGGCTGCCTGCCGACCGTGAACGTGCCGCCGCGTAGTCCGCCAGGGTGTATTTGCTCTGCCCATCGTCCACGACATTGATGGTTGTCAGCCACGTGGCGCTTTGCGCTAGCAGCCAGCTCAGGCTGCCCACACGCTGCTCTTGGTCGCCCTCCTCTGCTTCCGGGTAAATACTGTCCCAATAGCGCTCGCTCAACCCCGCGAACAAGGAATAACCCTGCGCCAGCCCGGCAAGCCCCTTGGTATGCACCAGCGCCTCGGTCATCCAACTGACTAGCCGCAGATCTTTAGTGGTGTCTTTCAATAATCGTGAACAGCGTTTAACCACCTCTGGCCAATTAGCGACTTTGAGATCGGTTACCCATTCACCCTGATCTAAAGTGGGATCATCCGAACTTCGCAGCTTTTTAATGTCGTCAAAGTCGACAGAGTATGTAAGATCTTTCCCTACTTCTTGTAGGTCGGTTATAGGGGTGAGTAAATATTCAAAAGTTTGCATGCATCGACACCTAAGGAGCTATATCGAGGGGACATAAAATGTTTACAATTCGCACGCTCGCGAACGTAGATTCGCAATCATCACCGGCTTTTTAATTGTCAGCAACCCTAAGCGCTATTTTTCCATCGCGTAAGAAGTTATCAACTCCGGAATGGACAGCCTCTATGAATACCCTCACGCCTCGCATCAACAGCGACACTCGACTCTATGCGCTCGACGGCCCTGCGCCCTTTGATCAAATGCATGTCGAGCGATGGACGGGATTTGAGCAGTTATCCAACTTATTCCGCTGGGACTTGCTGACGCTCAGCCCCGATCACGATCTCGCGTTCGATACCATGCTCGGGCAAAAACTTCGCTTGCTCACCACCCTGGCCGATGGCAGCCAGTGTTCGCGCAGCGGCTTGGTGGTCGAGGTGCGTAACCAAAATACCGACGGCGCGTTGACCCGTTATTACCTCGAACTGAGGCCGTGGTTGTGGGTGCTTGCGCAGGGCATGAACAGCCGGGTATTCCAAGACCTGTCGGTGCTGCAAATCGTCGAGCAGGTATTCGCCAGTTATCCCGACTATGCCCACTGGCAGATCCAGGGCGATGCGCACCGTTTGCTCGACGCCGTGCGCCCGCGCAGTTATTGCGTGCAGTACCGCGAAAGCGATCTGGATTTCGTCGAGCGGCTGCTGGCCGAAGAAGGGTTGGGTTATTGCTTTGTCGAGCATGAGCAGGCGCCCTCCGGGCACAGCCTGGTGATCTTCGGCGACAGCACCTTGCTGCATGAAGACCCCACGTCAGCCAGCGCCACGGGCCTGCGTTTTCATCGCGCCGCCAGTGCCGAAGAACAGGACAGCGTGCAGATGATGGGGGCCTGCCGCCATTCCGTCAGCACCCGTACCACGCTACTCAGTTTTGACTACAAAACCCGCCAGTCCAACACCGCCTCGCTGGCCCTCGGTGCCGACGAAGGCCGGGAAAATTATGACCCGGTGGGCAGCTACGCGTTCTTCACATTCGATGAAGCCAGCCACTACGCGGTATTGCACAACCAGGCGCTGGAAGCAGACCGGCGTTTCTGGAAAGGCCGGGGCACCGTGCGCAGTGCCCGTTGCGGTACGCGCTTTGAGGTGAGCGAAGCACCGTGGCTCAAGAAAGGGCCGTACGCCGGGCAGTCTGAATTTGTCTACGTGACACTCCTGAGTTGCGGCGTTAACAACCTGCCCGCGACCTTGCCGATACCCGAGGATCGCTGCCCTGATCTGCTGGGGCTGGATCGTTTTGACCGACAAGTGCTGATGCGCGCCCAGGACGTGGGGCACGCCCAGCAATTTCGCGCGGTGCCACGCAACAAGCGCTGGCGCCCGACCTTGCTCAACGGCACCGGGCAACGCCTGAACCCGATGCCCACCGCCCATGGCGCGCAAACCGCCATCGTCGTCGGCCCCGATGGCAAGACCACCGCCGGCAGCGGCGTGCCGTTGTATTGCGATGCGTTAGGCCGGGTGCGAGTGCGGTTTCACTGGCAAGCCGAGGACGACCTTGGCGCGTGCTGGGTGCGGGTCGCGCAAGTGCTCACCGGCCACGGCCATGGCGCGCAGTTCTTGCCGCGCATCGGTCAGGAAGTGCTGGTGCAGTTCATGGACGGCGACATCGACCGGCCCGTGATCATCCAGTCGCTGTACAACGGCCGGGGCGATGCGGGCGTGGCGCCCACCCCCGGCGGTCAACCGGGTAAGCCCGATCTTTCGGCCTACGAGCAGGCCCGCGATCACCGCCCCAGTGCCGAATTCAATCGCAGCGGCGGCAACAGCCCGGCGTGGCACGGCGGCGGGCCGGGCGATCACCAGCACCGCAACCAGGCCGCGTTGTCCGGGATCAAGACCCAAGGCTTCGACGGCCAGGGTTACAACCAGTTGGTGTTCGACGACAGCGACCAGCAAGGCCGCGTGCAGATGGCCACCACCCACGCCCACAGCCAGCTCAACCTCGGGCACCTGATTCATCAGGCCGGCAATTACCGGGGCAGTTTTCGCGGGTTGGGGTTTGAGCTGCGCACCGATGCCTACGGCGCCATCCGCGGTAAAAAAGGCCTGCTGCTGAGCACCTACGGCATCGACCCGCACACCGCCGTTGGCGACGTTATCGCCGCGCAAGCCTTGCTTGAACAACAGCAGGCACTGGCCCAGCGTTTCGACCTCGCCGCGCAGACCCACCAGACCGTGACGCTGGCCAGCGTGCGCGGGGTCAACAGCCCCCAGCAAAGCGCGCTGATACCCGACCAGGCCCCGCTCAAGGCGCTGTCCACCAGCCTCGGCAGCACCGTCAGCGGCGCTAGCCTGAGCCAGGCCGAAACCGATGCGCCATTACGCAGCAGCAGCCCCGCCGACGGCCGCGTGCCCCACAGCGGCGATGCCCTGCTCACCCTCAGCGCCCGCGACAGCCTGCTGCACATCGCCGGGCAAAGCCTGCACCACTACGCCGGCGAAACCCTGACCCTGGGCAGCGGCCAGGACAGCAACGTCGCCATCGGCGAACACCTGCGCCTGCACAGCGGCCAGGCCATCGGCTACCTCGGCGGCGCGCAACAGGCCGACGACATCGGCGTGTCACTGATCAGCGGCGCTGGCCCGCTCGACGTGCAAGCGCAACACGACGACATCAAGGCACTGGCCCAGGGCGAACTCACCCTCATGTCGCTCAACGGCGCCACCGAACTGGCCGCCGGCAAGAAAATCGTGCTCCACGTCGACGGCGGCGCCAGCCTGACCCTGGACGGCGGCAACATCACCTTTGCCTGTCCGGGGACCATGACCGTGCATGCGGCCGAGCATTTGTTTGATCCGGCGGTGGCGATGCCTTACGAGCTGCCGCAGTTTCCCGAGGGGATTTGTGTGGAATGCATGCTCAAGGCCATGAACGGTGGCGCTCCACTTTCCAGTAAAAACGCCTGAGGCCAATGACCATGACCACTGCAGAACTCAGTACATCCGCCCCCGCGCCGCTGCCTTATTGGGTCGATCCTTACCCGGCTGACGCCGCCAACTCGCTGTTGGCCGTCTTGCCCGCACACACCTGCCACGCGCTGCTCGATATGGCCTTCAATCCGGCCCTGCACGCAGCGCTGGCGCAACGCTTCCCCGCCCTTGAGCTAGCGCTTTTATTTGCCGGCAAATACGAAGGTGTCGGGCTGGCCGAACTCAGCCCGCGCCTGCTGACCTTGCCGCCAGCCGCCGAGCAACGCCGGGAAGTGATCGATTATTTGCTGCACCACACACGCGGCACGCCGATGCTCAGTGTCATCGCCAGCCCGCAGCCCCACCTGCTCAAGCACCTGCAACAGCAACTGGATGCGAAAAACCCGCACGGCGAAGGGTTTGTGATGCGCCTGGCCGACAGCCGCGCGCTGCACACACTGCTGCAAGTGCTCAACGCCGACCAGCGCCAACGGCTGTTACTGCCGGGCATGCAGTGGTGGTACTGGCAAATGGACGGTGAGCTGACGCAGGCCGAAGGCGCGCAAACCGAACACGCCAACCAAGCTCAAACCGGGCCGTATGACTTTAGCGCCGAGCAGATTGAGCACATGGCGGCATTGAGTCAGCCAAGCCGATGGCTGCGTGTTATCGAACAGCATCAACATCACTTCGGCCCCCTCACAGGCTCGCCCTCTCAAGTGTGTGCATGCTTGCAGACCGTGCTGAGCAATACGGAGTCCAGACAACTGCACGACGCCACGTTATTAAACGCGTTCAAAACAGCGCTCATACAAAAAGAGCTGCTGGCCGAAGTCGCAAAAAAAGTTGACGCTCATGAATAAACAACGCTTGGGACGCATCATCTGGTGGCTGACGGCAAGTACGTTGGTTATCACTGTGCTGACGCTCACCTTTTATAAACCAGCCCCCAAGGATGAAGGTTTGGGGTTGACTGTTTCGATTCTTAATTACTCCGATGATCACTTAGGCGTCGTGTATGTGAATGATATCTGGGCGGGCAGCATGCCTTACCACCGTGGAGGTAATAAATTTGCCGGAAGCGTAGGACTACCCTCCAAGTGGCGGCCGGGGCTCACGATCACCGTGCATTGGCGAGATGATGAACTGTACCAAAGAGATCGTAACGGTTTGCATGTCGCTGAAGTTCCAATTGAGCCTTATACCGGCAATTTCCCGAGCATTTTATATCTAGCTTTTTTTCCCGATAAAAAAATAAAAGCCTATCCATCCAGCTATACCCCGGAGCATTCAGACTTTCCCGACGGACTTGATCGCCCCGACACCATGTGCAAAGCCGACCCTGCCTGCAAAGCAAAGTTCTTCGATTAATGGAAAAGACCATGACCAAACATCGCTTGGGACGCATCATCTGGTGGCTGACGGCAAGTACGTTGGTTATCACTGTGCTGACGCTCACCTTTTATAAACCCGCCCCCAAGGATGAAGGCTTGGGGTTGAGCGTTTCTATTCTTAATTATTCTGATGAGCCACTTGGGGTCGTTTATGTAAACGATATTTGGGCAGGAAACATGCCAAGTCACAGCGGTGGTAGCTCAGTTGCTGGTAGCGTGGGTGTGCCCTCCAGATGGCGGCCAAATTTCACAATCACTGTGCACTGGCAAGATGACGAACTCTATAAAAAAGATCCTGCGGGCTTGCATGTCGCTGAAGTTCCAATTGAGCCGTATACCGGCAACTTTCCAGGCATTTTGTTTCTGGCTTTTTTTCCCGATAAAAAAATAAAAGCCTACCCCTCCAGCTATGGCCCAGGGCACTCGCTTTTTCCAGAAGGTCTAGACCGCCCCGACACCATGTGCAAAGCCGACCCTGCCTGCAAAGCAAAGTTTTTTGACTAACGGAATAGAATATGCAACTCGAAAAAATAGACGTTGACCCATTTGCGCTGACACTGGATGAGCAGTGCCTGTGTCTGGCCGACAAGTTCAATGCAATGGGCACTACCTGCACCACTGAATTCCACATGGGCTTCTTTTTCGACGGAACCAACAACAACCGAGAACGCGATATACCTAAACAGGCCCACAGTAATGTTGCTCGTTTATATGACATATTTGAAGAAAACAGGGAGCAAGCACGTATCTATGTTCCCGGTGTCGGTACTCCCTTTGAAAAAGAGACTAGCGATACCGGACGCGGTTATCACGCCCGTGCGGTACTTGGCGCGGGCTGGGGTGGCGAGGCGCGAATTAATTGGGCGCTGTTGCAGATAACCAATTACTTTCACTACTACTTCACGATACAAACTGCCAGTGAAAAAATGAACACCACTGACCTGGATCTGGTCAAGCGCATGTCCACCGATATCAACCTGGCGGAACAAATCCTCAAGGCCACCGGGCTCGATGAAATCGAGGAACTGAGCAATGCCAGCACCCTCGGCACGCTGGGTTATATCCTCGATACCGCATCGGTGGAGCCTCGGCACAAGGTGCGCAAACAAATCCTCAAGGAGCGTCGGGACTTTGTGTCCAAGGCATTGAAGGAGCTTGCGGTCAAACGTAAACCCAAGCTGCTCAAGGTGCGCATTTCGGTGTTCGGCTTTTCCCGTGGTGCCGCCGAAGCGCGGGTGTTCTGCAACTGGTTGAAAGATGCGCTGGACGACAATATGACCCTGGCCGGGGTGCCGGTGAGTGTGGATTTTCTGGGGATTTTCGACACCGTGGCCTCGGTAGGGCTGGCGCAAAGTGCGATGTTCTTCAAAGGCCATGGCGGCTGGGGGCAGGAAAAATTTTTGCGCATCCCGGACTATGTCAAGCAAACCGTACATCTGGTGTCGGCCCATGAAGTGCGCGGCTCGTTCCCGCTGGACATCGTCGGCGAGCGACCCAATTGCATTGAACTGGTGTACCCCGGTGTGCATTCGGATATCGGCGGTGGCTACCCGCCGGGGGATCAAGGCCGGGGCTGCGATGCAAACGGCAACCCCGATGACAGTTGCAAGCTGTCGCAAATCCCGCTGGCGAAGATGTATCGCAGCGCCGTGGCGGCGGGCGTGCCACTGAATACAGAAGGGCCGCACATCATTCCGGAGATTAAAGACGCCCTGAAAATCTCTCCCTCGTTGCGCACTGCGTTCAACGATTACGTCGAGGTGATCAACCAACTCACACCCAACGGCGCCACCACCACCCAAGCCGCGCGCGAGCAATACGGCCAGTACGTGCGTTGGCGACAACTGCGGGCCAGCACCGATGACAACGCGCTGGAACAACAGCCCTTTTTCCGTCGCGCCCAAGCCTACAGCCCGCAAGATGGCGAAGACCTGAGTAAAGCCAATGGCGAACTGCGCGAAGAGCTGCGCGACCTGCTGGAGCGCGAAAACGAGTTCGCTTACTCCGACAGCTGGATGAAACGCACCCTGCTGTGGGCCATGCCAATAAAGGCAGCGTACTCGGCGATTGAGCAAGCGATCTGGGGCGAAAAAGTGCGGCAGTGGCGCGAGGTCAAAGACTACCTGAATCAACCCGCGAACCTTGATCCACGGGTGATCAGGCTGTTTGACGACTACGTGCATGACTCCCGCGCCTGGTTCAAACCCTTCGGCGCAACCAGTGAGGATGTCTGGAAACACAACCAACGTATACGCCTGCGCGAGCTGGATGAGCGGCAGGCACGGTGGGAACTGCTGCTAAAGCAAGTCGCAGAAGACCCTATGCAAACCTTTCGCGCCTATCAACCCACGAGCGATCAGCGCACGACTAAATACGCGCCGCTGCCCCTCAGCGAGACCGACCACAGGGATGTCATGCGGTTTAGAAAAGATGGCACCTTGCCGCTTGAGCCGATCGGACGCGAAGCCAGCTCAATTTGGGGCTACCTGCGCTGGCGCACCCACTACTCCCCGGAATTCAGCGTGCGCGAACACGCCCAGAAGGCATGGAACGAAGTCGAGGTGTACAGCGATGGGTATTTTTACTCGGTCATGAACGGCGCGAATAACGGTCGCCAAGGCCTGCTTGACGCTGCGGCCGAAGTGCTGGAAACCGCTGGCAATTCCCTGCAACGGGAGGTGGCGGACGAGTTGAGGCGGTGGCTGAGCCAAGGCTTGCCGAAGCTTTGACGGCACTGTCTGCCTGCGCCCAATCCGGATTCGACGGCGCGTTGACCCGTTATTACCTCGAACTGAGGCCCTGGTTGTGGGTGCTTGCGCAGGGCATGAACAGCCGGGTATTCCAAGACCTGTCGGTGCTGCAAATCGTCGAGCAGGTATTCGCCAGTTATCCCGACTATGCCCACTGGCAAATCCGCGGCGATGCGCACCGTTTGCTCGACGCCGTGCGCCCGCGCAGTTATTGCGTGCAGTACCGCGAAAGCGATCTGGATTTCGTCGAGCGGCTGCTGGCCGAAGAAGGGTTGGGTTATTGCTTTGTCGAGCATGAGCAGGCGCCCTCCGGGCACAGTCTGGTGATCTTCGGCGACAGCACCTTGCTGCATGAAGACCCCACGTCGGCCAGCGCCACGGGCCTGCGTTTTCATCGCGCCGCCAGTGCCGAAGCGTGAGACATCGCCACTTCTTAAAGCTCTCTCCCCTGCCCTCACCACATGAGCAAACGCCACTGATTGAGTGAGTCTGCGTCATAACAGCCTTAGCACAACGCAAAACACCTACTACAACAGTCTGGACGAGCAACGTGCCAGATCAGTTAAGGAATTAAAGATGCGGAGATAACATCGCATAGGTTCAGCGAATGTTTTGTAAGCGCTCCATTAACCCCACATTCAAAGCCGCCCTCTGATCCCTGATGCTGTGCTCCAGATTCTCTCTGGAGCCAGCCCGCCATGATGCGACCCGACGCCAAAGTCGAAAAAGTCTATCTCTACCCCAAGCCCGTGGACTTCCGAAAATCCATCGACGGCCTCGCCGCGTTGGTCGAACTGGATATCAAAGTGGCGGTGTTCGATCCGGTGCTTTTCGTCTTTCTCAACAAATCCCGTAATCGGGTGAAGATTTTGTACTGGGAGCGCAACGGCTTCTGCCTTTGGCTCAAGCGCCTCGAATCCGAGCGATTCAAAACATCGCCCGATGCCACGGAAGAGGCGATTATCCTGACCGTCCAGGAACTCAACTGGTTACTGGACGGTTTCGACCTCTAGCGCAATCGTCCTCATCAGGTTTTGACGCCTCGATACGTGGCCTGATTCGGTATAATCCGGGCATGATTTCCGTGCCCGAAAACCTCCCCGACGATCCTGAATTGCTCAAGCAGCTGCTTGCGAAGATGCAGTCCAGAGTCGGTTTCCTCGAAGAAGAAAATGCGCTGCTGCGTCAGCGCCTGTTCGGACGCAAGTCCGAGCAAACGGCTGATCCGACAACGCCGCAGTTGGCCCTGTTCAATGAGGCGGAAAGCGTCGTCGAGCCCATTGATGAAGCCGCTGAAGAAGAGGTTGTTGCGCCAACCCAGCGGCGCGGCAAGCGCAAGCCGCTGCCCGCTGATCTCCCTCGCATCGAAGTCATCCATGAACTGCCCGAACACGAACTGACCTGTGCCTGTGGTTGCCGCAAACATGCCATCGGCGAAGAGGTCAGCGAACAGCTTGAAATCGTGCCGATGCAGATCCACGTGATCAAACATGTTCGCAAGGTCTACGGTTGCCGCGACTGTGAAAGCGCACCGGTCACCGCCGACAAACCGGCTCAGTTGATCGAGAAGAGCATGGCCAGCCCCAGTGTGCTGGCGATGCTGCTGACCACCAAATACGTGGATGGCTTGCCGCTTCATCGATTTGAAAAAGTGTTAGGTCGCCACGGCATCGATATCCCGCGCCAGACATTGGCTCGCTGGGTTATCCAGTGCGGCGAACACTTGCAGCCACTGCTGAATTTAATGCGCGACCGGTTACTGGAAAGCCGTGTCATCCACTGCGATGAAACCCGCGTGCAGGTGTTGAAAGAGCCTGACCGCGAGCCAAGTCGTCAGTCCTGGATGTGGGTGCAAACCGGCGGCCCGCCAGATAAGCCGGTGATCCTGTTCGACTACTCCACCAGCCGCGCGCAGGAGGTGCCGACACGCCTGCTCGATGGCTATCGCGGCTATGTCATGACCGATGATTATGCCGGTTACAACGCGCTAGGCGCTCAGGTCGGAGTAGAGCGTTTAGGCTGCTGGGCACATGCGCGGCGCAAATTCATCGATGCTCAAAAAGTACAGCCCAAAGGCAAGACGGGGCGCGCCGATATCGCGCTGAACCTGATCAACAAGCTTTACGGTATCGAACGCGACTTCAAGACCAGCGGCGATGCGGAACGCAAAGTTGGCCGGCACGAACACAGCCTGCCGGTGCTGGCTCAGTTGAAAAGCTGGATCGAAAAGACGCAGCCTCAGGTCACCGCTCAGAACGCGCTGGGAAAAGCCATCACCTACCTGGCCAATAACTGGAGCAAACTTGAGCGGTATGTCGAGGAGGGCTACTTGCCGATCGACAACAACTCAGCCGAACGAGCCATCAGGCCCTTCGTGATCGGAAGGAAGAACTGGTTGTTCAGTGACACGCCCAAAGGCGCGACGGCCAGTGCTCAACTGTACAGCTTGGTCGAGACTGCCAAAGCCAACGGCCAAGAGCCCTATGCGTGGCTGCGCCACGCACTTGAATGTCTGCCGATGGCTTCGTCGGTTGAGGATTACGAAGCCTTGCTGCCATGGAACTGTTCGCCGGTATCGCGTAGTTAAATACGCTATCCATCTTGATGACTGACAGGGCTTACGGGAAGTTAAAAAGTACGAGTGGAGCAACGATCATGAAATACGACGAAACCTTGATTGAAGAAGCCGTTCTTGCCCTGTTGGTAACCTTCAGTGCGGATAATGGCAATACTTGGAAAGGGTACGATTTCGAGATCACGAACCGATTGCATGAGCATGGATTCATCCGTGATCCGGTAAACAAGAGCAAATCCATCTGGTTGACGCCGGAAGGGATGGAACGAGGCCGACAAATAGCCGATCGGCTATTTGAGGCGAGAACTCAAGCGGAGCATGTCTCCAACTCGGGTACCTGATTCCATATCCTAGGGCATGCGGTAGGTGGGGTTTATGGAGCGCATACAATGTTTTTTCCATAGAACATCATCGTGGCGTGTCTCTCTTGACGAGGGGACATCTTCAATAGCCCCACCAAGGAGCAACACGAATGGTTACAACGCTTACTGCTAGTGAACTCTGGGATTGTTGCCGCTGACCGAAAACTGACCCAGTGGATCAGTTTCAATCAGCGCCAACACCTTGTCATCAGAGCATGCTCAAAGCGGTGGCCACCGGGCAAAACGTAGACACAATCAATTTGATCGCTGTTTCATCAAGGTTGAACACTGTCTTGAGAATGGTCTGTATTTGTTCAAGAGGCCATGCCAACACCTTGCTGGCCATTTCAGCCCAAACCTTGGCGTCTCCAAAATAGTCGCCAAGAAATGACTTTACCGCGTCAAACAGAATACCAACCAGATCTGCCAGACTCTGGGTCGCAATGCTCAGGCTTATTTTCGGCAGGCTGAGTGTCAGCCCGGCCAACTCAAAAGATGCCTGTAAACCTGCACCAAAGTCACTGGCTTTCGCCCAGATCGTCGCCGCAGCACTCACACCACTTCTGATCGGCCATGTACCCAGAGCGCCCAGATCAATATCAGGAATACCGGCAAACAGGTTACCTGCAACGTCAAGGATCGAACCATCCCCTATCGTGCCATTCAGATCCCCCGTCACCAGACTCGGAACCAGATCACCACTCAATTGAAAGGTGGCACCGGAAGAATCAATCTTGACGAACACCGACCGGGAGATACCCAGTAATTGCAATTTGCCCGACACCAGAAAATGAGGTTGTTGCAAGCCCACAGGCTGAAGCGGTTGCTCGTAGGTCGCCACGGACAATTTCGGGCCTGTCGCTCCATCCGGGCTGGTCAGGCTGAAAAGACGCTCGGTGCCCAGCACAATCTTGCTCAAATCAGCATCGATTTTGATGCCTTTGCTGATGCTCAACTCGATATCTACATCCAGATCAATGAACAGATACTTGATCCGCCCACTGATCAGCATACCTTGCGGGTAATAGAACTTACCGATGTGCGTGCCTGCCGAATCAGGAACGAAATATAACTGGGCTTCCTTGCTGATCTGAATCTGGCCTTGAGCATCCCGATGCAGCTGCCAATGACAGATCATTGAATTGCTGGCCGAGCCGGATTTTTCCGTCAAGTACCATTGAGAGCCGACCGTATCGACAAACAGCATCAAACCTTCACTGGTGACAGGGAAAGCTTTCAACTGACCATACTGCATGAACATCTTGCTGATGGTCTGACCATCAAAGTTATCCAGGGCCTTGGCCAGTGCGGCGGCGTCTTGCCCTGCCACCGTAAAACGCCCCTGCTGGGAACCACTGATATCGATATTGTCCAGAACAAGTAACAGTGGAGGCGGCACTGCTACGCTCAATGGGCCGAGCAGATGGCGAATGGCGTCACCGATCACCATGTCACTGAGCGAAGCGGCGATCATGGATTTCGTCGGGTTTGTGCTGTCGACCAGCACGGCCAGGGAACTATTGAACGCACCGGCGACATCAAGCTCGGCCGCGAAACCAAAACTGGGTACACCTTCAAAGCTGATGCCCAATTCAAGGGCCAGCCCACCCAGTTTTAAAGGACCGAATGTCAAAGGTTGCTGGTTATCCATCGTACCTGAAACGAAGATGCCGTTTTCCACCAGGGCCAGCACAACACTGAACTCGACGTTGGTTTGCTGGATGATGGTTTTGAATGACCCGGCGAGGCCGAGGCTGAAGCTCCCCCCACCCACGACTTCGACAAAAACAGTCCCGGTCAGGCAACCGTTCTGATAACCCAGGGCACCCTGGCAGGTGCGTTGACTGACGTTGGCCAACGGCGTCAGGAAGGTGGTGATGGATACCCCCAACTGCAGCTGCTTTTTGTCCGTCAGATACGAAAACATTGCTTGAAGCTGCGTGCCTTCGGGGATGCCCAACAGATCGATCAATGCACCAAGAATCTTGTTGCTCTTGGTAAACCGGGTATTGGTATAGAGGTAGAACCCCTTGTCGATGCCTTGCACACTGGCAGGCAGCTGTATCTTGGAATCTCCCAGGCTTTGCTGATCGAACTGCTTGAAGCCGGGGAACGCAAAGTTACTGTCCTTGAGCGAGGATATCGCCAGAACAAAATCATCGAAGGGAAACCAACTGGCGAAAATGCCGATCGTCGAACCCACCTCGGGCAACTCACTGATGTCGGCCATGGAAATCGCCAGGCCTGCGGCAAAGCCCCAGCCTGAAGTGCCACGCTCGACCACAAAGGCCAGGCTGCCGATCTCGCTGACCAATGTACCCATTTCCCAGCGATAATCAGCGCCTTGCTTGTGCATCAGAATGTAGGACTCGGAGAAGTCCAGATTGAAAGTCCCCGGCATGACCGCAAGGCCACCCGACAAGGTAGACACGATGGTGCGCAAATCCGTTGTCGGCAAATCGGCGCGGATCAGCACGTCACCGGGAATATCGTATTGCGCGCTTAAAGCCAGGCCGCCCAGTGCCGCATTCGCAGAAAATGATCCCGTTAGCCCGCCCTGGCTGGACCGCATCGCAAACAGTTCTATATCACTGAAAACCAACTGGGTAATGCCAATATCAATGACCCATGGATTGGGTTGTTGGGCCATGCTCAGCATCAGGGAATAGTACTTGCCAGGGGCCGCACAGAAGCTCAGTGCATTGATCGTCAGATCACTCGGAGGGCTGATGCCGTCGAGGTAGTCGCTCATCAGACTGCTGAGCGGTAAATCCACTTGGTCGCCAAGGGTCAGGCTCAGTTGATAACCATCATCCTTGACGGCCTCTGCGGTAACTGTTTTACCGCAGATCTGCATCTCGCCATTAATCCGGACGGTCAGCTCGGGGCCATTAAAAGGGTTCGACACACTAAAATCACAAAGAATGGAGTCGACTTCAAAGTAAGGGTCCCAAATCGTCCAGCGCTGGCTGCTGATACTTACCTTGGCCGTGGCCTGCAGGAGAGCTGGCACGCCTTTGTTCAACCCCAGGACGACACCAACGGACTCGACGCCCATTCCCGATGGCGCGCTCCAGCCATCGGGTAACGCGGCCAGTAAGTCCGTCGCACCGGTCAGGTCGGCCAGGCCGGCAAGACTCGGTAATAGCGAGACAGAGGACAGGTCCGCAACAACTTCCACCTGCTGTGTACCAATGGGGGTAACGGCCGTGATCGCGATATTCAAGCTGGCACTGGGAATATCCAGTGCGCCGGTCCACGCCAGTACAGGACTGTAACTCAGGTTTTTTCCCAGCCACGCATTGCTGTGCGGGCTATAGATCCGCATGAATTGCAGGCTTAAGGACAGGGCCGAACCGAATGTCAGCGCAGGCAACGGAACAGAGAGTTGCAAATCGATGCCGTAAGGTGCTTCGGCAAGTTCCCAGGGGTATTGCTGTGGTTGCAACACCGGGGCCGTCATGCCCGCCGCCGGAATATTGATCGTGCCGCTCAGGAGCAAAGGCTTTGCGGTAGGGACCAGGCTCTGAAAGATACTGAAGATACCGTTTAGCGTCACTTCGCTGACAAAGTTGATGCCCTTGCGTAAGGCAATACCCCCAACCGCAGTCGCTGAACTGCTGGCGTGAAAATAAGTGTTGATCAACTGCAACTGGTTCAACAGCGATTGCTGAGTGTCACCGAGACGGCTGTAATCGAAGGAATCCGGTAAATCGTCAAAACTGTCGGAAAAACACCAAGGTGTGGCGGGTGCTATCGCGGGAATCATGCAAAAGGAGAACAACAGTTGAATTTGCTGTCCGCTGTCCAGCGAGATTCGCAACTGTGTAGGCAGCTCCTGCCCCAGGGAGAAACTGCATGTACCCTTGATCAGTACATCGTCACCCTGCCCGATTGCATTGGCATGAGCATCCGTCAGCACTGCACTGCTGTCGGTAAACGCCAGGCCCAACAGAAAAGCGACCTGGCCATCGGCATCCAGGCTCGACAATGTACGGTCATCAATACTTAAGCGGTCACCTGCGATGCTACCGTCATCGTCAATATTCAACAGTTGCCTGAGGGTCGCTATCGTTGCTGTATTTCCCATGCCCTGTACTCCGCAATGTTAATCAAGCCTTGCCGAAGCCGCCCTGCCCCAGATCGAACTGGGCCAACTCGAAGCTCGTATAACCTTTACTTTTGTATATCAAGTTCCAGGGATAATTCCTGAAAAATTCGACCACATTATCGCTGCGGGGAAACGCATAAAGACCCAGGTTGGCGTCTATAAACTCAAACAGCCCTGGAAATTCTTCGCTCACGTGAATGTCCGGACGAAACTCAAATCCCACTACATGTCCACCGCCCTTGCGTTTGAGTGAGAGCATGAAATAAGCAGCACTCTTGGTCGCCACGTTTTCCATATCGTTCAACACGGTCGTCAGGCTGGTTGTACCGTCATTGGGATACGTCGTAAGCTGGACTAAACCCGGGCCGTACAAGTCACGATTCATTTTTAATATCGCCTCCTTCACATCAGCAACAACAGCGCCTTTTTTCGCTTCTTCCAGCATCAACTTTTTCAACGCCCTCTGACGTTGAAGGAGCTTCGACGCCAACTCTTCCTGTTCGATCACATATTCCAAAGGGATACCCGCATCAGGATCTTCAATCGCGGCGTTACGAAAGGCGTTTACGAACGTTGAACGGGCAACCTTATTCAAACGATATTTCTTGATCCAGTCATGGGTGATTGCAAAACAAACACCTTTAGAACCTACCTCTTTCAAATCTTTATTGCTGCTCTGATTAATCCAAACAACAGTGGAACCTTCCTCCGCCTTGGCATAAGTGCTCCATTTCTCCTTATCCATCACCTGTCCCTCCGATCAAGCGAGTCGCGAATTGATGATTGCCTTCACTTCTTGAGTAATGGCGCTGCTGATAACACTCAGGTTGCCCTGCAGCGCACCGTTCACTGCGTCCACTATCTGGCGCTTGACGGCATCGGTATTCAGGGCACCATTAATGATCGGCGTGAAGGCCGATTCGATACTGACATTAATATTCAAATTCGCCAGATTGCTGAAACTGATGACCAGGGCATTCACTATTAACTGCAAGTCATCGAGGATGGCGCCTTCAGAATTGATTTCCACATTAAGCGATGGCTGGATCAAGGTGATAGCGATACTGCCTGTTACCGGCGTGCCACTGATCACCAGACTGAAGTTACCATTGAGCAATGTCGGTGGCGGTGGTACTTGCGAGCTTTGCCCGGAAAATACCGGCGGCGGGTTCAGGGCGCCCAGAATACCCAGGAAACTCAGGCTGTTGGGTTTGAAGACCATGGATGCAGGGGGGGTCTGGGCATTTGAGATACCGACGACACGGACCTGGCTGATGGTCACGTCTGTGGCCTCCAACCCGAGGACGCTAATATTTGGCAGGGTGATAGCGGACAGGCTCAAAGGATCGAGTTGCGGGTCGCTGATGCTGGACAACACCTTCGGCAAGTACCAGTCGCTGCCTAATGTATTCAACGCATAACTGGCTCTGTCGACCAGATACTGGTCAACCGCGTTTACCCCAGGCGCCGCTGTATGAGTGGGTAATCCGCCGCTGGCAACGCTGCCAAATAAACTGTCGAGAATCGATTGCAACTGACCGTTGATCATTGACGAGATCGCCGTGAGGTTATCACTGCTATTCAACGCCTGATCAATTTGCTGGAAAATACCCGCCGTACCGTCAGGGCTGAGAATTGCATTTTTCGCAGCTCGCACCCAGATATCCCTGAGGAATGAGCTGACATTGGCACCGATAGTCAACTGTTGGATGTCCAGCGTAGGCGGCTGGCTTGCGGAAGTGCCGTGCAACTTCAGCGAGTTGAGCGTCAACTGAACCAGACGCGAAGTTCCCTGACCACTGATACTTGCATTCACATCCACTTCAAGCATCGCGTCCTGGATTAACACCTGTGCAGTACCACCGCCATCGATGACAGTGGCTTCGGAACCATTGCACGCAGTCGCACCCTCATTGGCCAGGCATATCCCCTGAGTCATGGTATAAGGCGTATTTATTTGGAAAACAGGGTAATCGACGTCGCAGTTCCCCTTATTCCATTGATTCAGTTGCAAGGTCACCGTTGCGTGATACCCAGTGTCCGTAGACGACAGCACATTGACTGCCGCCACTTTTAGATTCTGCAGGCCGATAATCTGAATCAGGTCTTTTGCAGGACCCTCAAGATTCAAGTTAGGGAAAGGCGTTTTAGGATCGGCAATAGCAATCTGGCCTTGAAGCTTGACGCCTTGCTCCCTCGCCAAGAAGCTCAACCAATTATTTTCGAATGCCGTGGTTACGGTTTGACCAGGCACACCTTTGATGGCGCCAATATCATAGTTTGCCTGTTCAATGGGCAATAACTTGCCTTGCGAATTATCTCCTGGCAAGGCGGTGAGCACAGCGGGTAAAAAGTACTTGCTCTTGGGGTCGTCGACGAGTTTTTGTACAGTATTCAAGATAAGCGGTAGAAACGACATGGACGGTTCCTTATTCATGATCGTACGAGGCCACGGCCCCTGGGATTTTCACTGTCATCACGCGGGGCTTCACGGCGGGCCACGACGCCTATTTCAAAACTGCAAAGTTCAAGCAATCAGGCAAACTCAGGCGCCACAAAACCCCGACGCTGCGCTTGACAGCAATTAGTACTAAAACTGACGATCCACGATATACATCGCAATGCCTTCCATATGATCGCGATAAATCGAAGGTTTAAAGTGAGCCAGGTATTTGAGTGCGTCCAACGCCTCCCGGCGTGCATCGGCATAGGTTCTGCTTAACGCATCGGTATTTCTGACCACCTCCAGCGCGATCTCAAGATCTTCTGTCAGCGGTTGCTCTTTGCGTATATGCCGACAAATGAAATGATCCGCTGGCAATGCCTCCATTGCATAGATGATTGGTAGGGTCAGGCGCCCTTGCAACAAGTCGATGCCGACCGCCTTTCCCGAGTCCTTGTCTTGCTGCATGAAGTCAAGAATATCGTCCATGATCTGGAATGCCCTTCCAATCCGGCGCCCATAAAACCCCAGGCGTCTGGCATCCGAAGAGCTGGCACCCGCTAGCGCCTGCCCGGTCTCACAAGCCAGGCCGAACATCAGCGCTGTTTTACGCTCGATGACTTCCATGTAGCGTGTCTTAAGTTGAGGAATGCTCCATTTTGGATCTGTATTGATTTCGTCAAGCTCGCCGATGCACACGTTGAACGCGGAATCGAGCACCATCTTGACTAACCCCATCTCACTGTCGGTTTCAATGGCATCGATAAAGTTACGAATGGCCTGCAGAAACTGCAAATCACCGACCAGAATCGCCGTATTGACACCACGGGATGCATTCACCGACTCCAGGCCCCTTCTAAGCAACGCGTTGTCGATAATGTCGTCATGAATCAACGAAGCGACATGAAGCATTTCCAAAGAGGCCGACGCCTTGACCACCTTGAGTGGCAACGCCTGTTGCTCAAGCAACAATCGGGCAGACAGCATCAATAACAACGGGCGTAACTTCTTGCCCCGATTGTAAATGCCAAACTCGGTGGCGGTCAGGTACTTGGCCTGAGGAGCCAGCGCATTGGCCAGCTCCTGTTCAAAGCGGGCCAGATCGCCGTTCATATCGAGCATGGCCAGATCCAGCGGATTAGGCGCCGACGTCTGGATAGCGCTGGTCCCGGCCCTGCCCTTGAACAGTATGTCTATTTCATAATCACGACGTGCTTTATCCACCCACTTTACTCCGCGGCCAATTCAAGCTGACGAGTCGATACGCTGGCCAGAGACGTATCCAGAACGCCTCTCAGACCCTGCTGAACCTTGTCATGCAACAATCGCTTGATGAAGAAGATCTGATTCAGGCGCTGACGGGTCTGCTCGGCGGCTTCACCGACCCACGCCGAGTCGTCGATTTCCAGGGCAAAGGCCGGAATATCGAACTGGCAACGCTGAATCTGGCAATTGCCTTGGGTATCGGCATGAACATCCACCGTAGCCATAACATCACTGACCTTCGCAGAGCAGGGCCCCTGCCATAGCGGTGCGGGTTTCAGATTCATTTTCAGCAAACGTTCCTGAACGGCTTGAAACAGGAAACGACGGACTTTGCCGCGGTCTTCTTCATCAAGAACCTGCCAGTTGTTCTTGTGTGCCGCTTCAACCGCCCCACCGGCGCCTGCACCCTGATCAATGATGTTTTGCAATTGATCAACCGTCGCAGGGGCAGGTGCACTTTGATGCTCGACTTGCGTGAAGACGTGAGAGCGAGTCAACTCGGTGACGTTGACCTTGTCATTGCCTGTCTGATTCACCGACGTACTGAACGTCATTGCGGCCAGACTGGCTTTTACGTATTTGCTGTCAGGGTCGAGTTTGGAGTCCGGATCCCAGGGATTGAAATTCGGGTCCGCCGAGATTGTATTCACCACTATTTGCAACTGTTGGTTAAACGCATTGGAGTTATAGGTGAGGTTAGGCCCATAGAGTTTGCCCTTAGGGTTCACAATCGAATCATTGGTTACCGATACATGGGTATCGACTGCCATGGCCTGGGTGGCCCCGCCGGCAGCCCAGGCAATTCGCGCGGCCGGACTGGTGACGAAAACCGTATTGAAGATTTCGTTATGCTCATTGAATGTATTGAGCAGCGCCTGGCCGTTGGGCGTTTCACGCAGGGATTGCCTTTGTGCCCGCGCCTGATCCAGCATCGCGGCCTTCTCTTCCGGCGTCAGCGGTGTAATGCTCCCGTCGGTCGTGCCCGCAGGCTGATAATCGGCGGCATCATCGAAGTCCATCATGCTGCCGCCATGGTCCAGCGTGATTTTCGGCGAGTTGATTGCGTCGACACTGTATTGGCCCTGCAGCGTCAATTCGGGAATACGCAAAATCATCTGGTAGTCACCGGAGCTGGTGCCGCGAGCGACCTTGTCGAGCAAAATCTGCTGCAGGCCGCCCATCGACATTGCACTGAAGCGAATACCAATGTTGCCCTGTTCGAAGCCATGGCCCGGTGGCATCTGCGCATTAAAAACCAAAGGAAATTCAGGTGTGGCAGCGACGCTCAGTTGATCAGGCTGCTGCATCAATACCGTGCGGATCTGCTGTTCCAATGCCTGAAAGGTCGGACGAGTTGAATTTGACATTATCTGGCTACCTACTGAGGAAATTGGACAGAGAAGGTTTGAATCAACTCGCTCGTGCCATGCACTGCCGCGACCGAGCCATCGGGTATGGTCAGTTGAACCGTAATGCCCTCAACAGAAGTGGAGATCTTGGGAATGGTGCAGATGCTGATATTTTGCGCATTGCCCTCAAGCACTGCGTTGATAATCAGCTTGCCGAACACCTCTGAAAGCAGATCCACGAAGCCAGCAGCTGCGGCCGCCAATACAGTTCCGGTCACAGACCCTGACCACTGCGGCGCGGCGACCAGGTTAAAGGCCCCCAGCTTCCCGATTGAAAGAGACAAGGTCTGAGCTGTCTGGCTGGTTGCAGCCTTGAGGGAAAACGGCAGAGGCAGTGGATCGGGGGAATACGTAAGAGAGAAATTGCTGATGACCTTGTCCCAGTCGGAAGGATTGGAGATGGCATCTGCCGCTGCGCCGATAGGGCACATCACCGCTTTAGCGATACCGACACCCGCGCCACCGAGTTCGCCATAGCCGCTGATATCCGTAAGCCCCAGATTGATAAGACTGTTGCTGCCATCGATGGCCACCTGCACAGTGCCGACGGTGGCGCTGATCCTGGCGGCGGCATACCATCCATCAGGACCCGATCGGTCATTGGCGCTCTTGCTTTTGCCTTGCACCTGGGAGGCCAGAACGCTGTTGAGCAACCGGATATTAGCCAGCACATAAACATTTTCAGCAGGGCTGACATAGCCGCTCAAATCAACGACGGGGGTCGTACCCGTTGCAGTGGCGAGCACTATCGCGTCGTTATCGATGATGGCTGCGATCGGGGTCTGAAAAACCAGCCCGGCAAAACTGGGCAACTGCGGCAACGGAATACTCGACAACGTGGAAGTCACCACCTTGAGTATCTGTGGAATCAAGATGTCATTGACGATGACGGTGTCGAGACTGCTGAACTTTGACTCATCGATCCACACCGCCAATGGCGTCAGGGTCAGCACACCATTGGCCAAGGCAAAGGTGGCGTAAGCAATAATCTTACCCTCGGCTGCCAACTTGGCTCCGGCATACGTCACCGTCGCACTGACATCGTTCAGGGTCAGTTGAAAGACATTGGTCGCCGGCAGGGTCGTTACACCGGTTGCCTTGTATGAAGCATCCCAAGCAGTCTGGTCAGGTGGTGTCAGATTAACGGCGGGACAATCAACGATTTTGTAGACCAGGTTGACCGTTCCATAAGTGCCCAGGTCCTGGGTTACATTACCGTTAAATATCTTGGTCTGCGCCGTGGAACTTGCAAACAACGTTGTAACGGTCGTGTTCAAGCCGGACTGGCTCATTCCGGCTGCCACATCATAATAACTCATTGGTTTTATCTCCGGGCCGTAGTGTCCAGTAGGTTTCTGTCCAGACACCGCATTGACCTTCGTATGATTTCGGAAAAGAGTGGTAGGCCTGAATGGAACTACCTTGAATAGAATCTCCAATCAACAGGCTGGACGTCTCGCTGTCGTACCCTTGAATAATCACAAAGTGAGCCAGCCCACCATGCCATTGAATACGCACACCTATCGGCAAGCCGTTATTAATTTCAAACATGACACGTTCAAATGTCGGCTTTCCGGGCGTCCAGTAAAATGCACAGCCGACAACATCCAGCGCCTGATTAAGCGTGAGCAGGCTGCCGTGATCACTGCTCTCAAGACAACCGCAGGCCTTGGCAATCGACACTTGATTCCAGGCACCTGAATCAAAATAGGCCGCCATCGATTCAGCAATCGCTGCCCAACACCAATTAGGCTTTTCCTGTCGCTCCAACTTGACAGCCAGCGCGACAGAACTGCCGGTAATGATCGGCATGCGATAACGCGCCGAGAACGAGGATGAATGACCATCCCCCATATCGACAAATAATTTCATGAGCGGTGATATCAAGACAGATTAGTGCACAGTGGCAATATCCCGCTCACTTCACTGTTCAGTACCGGCGTAAGGGCGGAAGCAATCAGACTGCTGATAGCTCCGTTAAACTGATCAAGAATAAGATTTTCCAGCGGACGGATAAAGTCGTTGAAGAATCCCAACCCGTCAATATTGACGTTAAGGTCGCTATAACTCAGGCTGAGCTGATTCAACCGGATGCTGTTCAGACACAATTGCTGGCCATTGATTTGCGCCTGAAAGCTGCCACTGCCGCTGGCCTGGATAGCGCTTGCCGACACAGAGCCGGAAAGGCCGATATTTTTTGAAATAAAACCGCAGCCACCGCCTACATGGCCGCCCACACTGGCGCTGATACCATTGATGCTGGCATTGATACTCAAATTGCCATTAACTTCATTATTGTTCTGTGGATTATTGCCGCTGGAGGTGACTTCCAGCGTATTGATGTGACAGCTCGACAGACCGGCCAGGTTATTGACATCGTAACCCGCATCAACATAGGCAGTGCAAATACCAAGGTCGATACTGCCAAGCCTGGAATCGTCAGACGTCACATGAGCCATAGGATCGAGATTACGCTTGATAATTTCGTCATGAATGGCGGCATTGATGGCGGGCAGGTTATTTTGAATCAGCTTATTGATAATGATAGCAATCGGATCCACGGGAAAACTCCTTTAAACGAATAATAAATCGTTAACCACAGGAAAAACACACGCGTACCACAGCACGACGGAAACTACAGGCCGCGCACAAAAACAACAAAATCATTAAGTTAAAAAAGCCGTGACGGTGAATACACCCTCGAGAATTACACCGATCTAGACAACGAGCTTCAGCTATCAACAGCTGCGACCCTGAATGGCCTCTATGTCTTGCAACAGAAATAAAAGTTGCACACGGATGCGCCGTGGCTACAACCGACACGCTTGACTGTTACGCGGGGAGTACCTGAGCATGGCTGGAAGGCATAGATCGAATCGAACAATATCAGCTTAGCGTCCGTGCCCATTTACTTCGTCCTTTAATAAGTTGCCCGTCATGGCTGAGTGCCATACCCAAACTAATATAGACGAAGTTTTATTTTTCGCTGCTTTTTTTTGAACTTTTTTTTGGTGTCGCTGTAACCCTTTGATATTGCAACCCACGCAGTAGCCATTCAGGCAAAAAAAAACTCAACGACCGGGCTGAAATCACCCTGGCACCACTGACCATTACGCCTGCTGGCTACCCGACTGCTGGGCTGCTTGCTCACGTCATGATCACCAAGTTTGCCGCCCATCTTCCGCTTTACCGCCAGGAGTCGATTTTCGGACGAGCTGGCTTGGCCATTTTACGCGGCGCTCGGTACTCATAGAGAACTGTTTTTTTATCGAGCAGGACCGGCAGCAGATGAGTCATGCCCATGGGCTGTTTTAAAAAAGAGTGCTATTCAGCGATCGTATAACATCATGGTTTAAAGCACTCTCAAAACACTTCAGCGATCTATCCGCTGCAGCAACGCATTAATCATGGCGTCCCGGTCCATGTGTTCACTGTCGTAGTTGAACTCTGCCTGCAACGGTACCTCATAGGGTGCGTCCCACCCAGTGAGGTTATCGAGCTCACCGCGCCTGGCTTTGCCATACAACCCCTTTGGATCTCGACGCATACATTCCTCCAATGAGGTCGAAACATACACTTGCGTGAAGCTCGCAGCATCGAAAAGATGACGCACCCGCCTGCGGTCTTCGGCGACTGGCGAGACAAACGCACAGATCACATGCAAACCGGCACGGTGCAGCAGCAAGGCGACTTCACCCGCACGCCGGATGTTCTCGCGTCGGCCTTGCTCGTCCATGCCGAGGTCTGAACACAGGCCCCGACGCAACTCATCACCATCCAAAACTACACACCGTTGGCCGTTGGCATTGAGCTGTTGCTCAAGGCCTCGGGCCAAGGTGGTTTTTCCCGCCGCCGACAGGCCGGTCAGCCAGAACACATGAGCGGCAGCACGGCTCATGACGCAATACCAATGTATGAAGCAAACATAGACTTCCCTGATCCGCTGGTTAAAAAGCCTGCAAGTCCGCCAAGGCGGGCCTGACGCAGATGACACAGACGATCATGTCGCAACAGTGGCGTCAAATATCCGCACGCATTTCTTTACGCGGACTGGACGGCCCCGGGTTCTCGGGCGCGCAAGCGCCGCAGCGACAGGAAACCTAAAACCCTGTTTCACGCCAGACCAGCACCAATGCCGAACGAACGAAACCCTGCACCGGTGATTGCCAAGTTCCATTGATCACCACATGGCCGCGCCAGCTCTGTTGCAGGGCGCGCGCGGGTGGCGGTTGATCACTGTGCAGGGTGACGCGGTACACCGCGCGCTCGGGGATGAGCTTGCCATGCTTGTCCCGGGTCAGTACGGACCCGCCTGCCGCGCTGGACAGTACGCCAGTGGTCAGTTGCCGAGTGGCGTCCTGTTCGATGGCGGTGACTTGCAAAGGCAGGTTCAGGCCACTGTCGCCGTCGGCATAGAAACGCGCATTGTCGCCGGCCTTGATCCGCCGTATGTCGTCTTCATCCAGGTAGGCTTCCACGCGCCAGTCTGCGGAGTCGACCAGGGTCGCAAGACGCTCGTGATTACTGACCCAGACCCCGGTTTTGAGGCCTGGCTCGATGTTTTGCACGACACCACTGAACGGCGCCCTGGGTGAATAGAACGCCAGTTCCGCCTGGACGCTGGCCAGCTCGGCACGGGCGCTGATTTCCTGTTGCTGCAGCACTTGCATGTTCACTCGCTGCTCGGCATCGATGCCGGTGAGCTCGGCCTGATGACGCACGCTCTCCAGCTTGACCTGGGCCCGCCGCCAGCGCAGTTGCAGGTCTGGCGAAGCCAGTTCCAACAAGATATCGCCTTGCTTGACCTGCTCGCCATTAGCCCAAGGCAGGCGTGCGACCTGGGCACCGGCGGGGGCGTAGATCGGGTAATTCTCGGTTGGACGCAGCAGGCCCGAGGCACTGAGCCGCGTCGGCCAGGGCGCGATCAGAATCAACACCACGGCCAGCAGAATCAGCGCCGGGCGCCACAACCGCGCGCGACCGCGCTGCCCGGCGAGCAACTGCGGCCACTCTTTTATTTCCTTGTAGAACGGCATCAGGATAAACCAGCCCATTTCCACGGCGAACAGCAGGATGCCGACCGCCTTGATAAAGAAGTGATAGACCAGTGCCGCGATACCGAGGAACAGCAGCAAACGGTAGATCCAGGTGGCATAGGCAAACAGGATCAGGCCGAGGGTCATTTTTCGTGAGAAGTATTCCGGTGGCTCCAGGCCCAGCCCGAACAGCCACTCACGCATGTGCCAGCGCGCCAGAGCAAAGGAGCGAGCGTGCAGGTTGGGCATGTCCAGCCAGTCCGACAGCAGGAAGTAGCCGTCGAAGCGCATGAACGGGCTGCTGTTGATCGCCAGTGTGGCGATCCAGGTGGTGGTGGCCAACATAAAGGCGATGGCCTTGGGCAGGCCCTCTGGCAACAAGGCCCAGGCCAGGGTGGCCCAGACGGCCACCACCAGTTCGGTGACGATCCCCGCAGCCGCGACCTGAAAGCGCTGCTTGCGCTGGCCCAGCTTCCACACTTCGTTGGTGTCGGTGTAGGCCATGGGGAACATCACCAGAAAGGCCACGCCCATGGTCGGTATCCGGCAACCGAAGCGCTTGGCGGTAAAGGCATGCCCCAATTCGTGGAGAGTCTTGATGGCGATCAGGGCCACGCCGTAGCCGACAAAACCTTGCCAGGAAAAAGTGTCCATCAGGGTCGAGGTAAAGCGCGCCCAGTCCCGTTCGACCAACACCAGGCCGATGACCAGCACCAACAGGGTCAGCCAGGCAAACCCCTGGGTATACAACGGAGCCACCCAACCGACATGCCGTTGCAGCCAGCCATCGGGGCGCACCAGTGGCAGGCGGAAGAACAGATAATTGTGCAGCAGGGTGTTGAACAACGTACCACGTCGGCGTCGCACGCTTTCAGCCATCAACCGGGCGCTATTGGGCGGTGTACGCAACAGCTGGTTGTCCTGGAGGAATTTCGCCATCGCCAACACGTCCTCGACCTCAGGGCGCAGCGTGGTATGGCGGGCGATATCGGCGGCGATGGCGTCCGCTTCGGCAAGCTGCCAGCGGCTGATGATTTCAAAACTCAGCCAGTCGATGCGAAAAAAGGTATTACGCACCGGGTCGTGCAGCGTCCAGTTGGGTTGACCGTCGCTCGCCGTCGGCGCGCCGAACAGCTCCAACTCTTCACGCAGGGGCGGCAGGCAGACCGGCGCAGGCTCAATGGACAGCGTCGGGACTGCTGGGAGTGCACTGTCCAACTCAGTGGCCAATCATCTGACGCATTGCCGCCAGCGGACGACGCAGCACCCAGTACGCCAGCGAAACCTGTTCGCCACTGAGCTTGACCGTGCCCTTGAGGCCGACGCGCTGGTCGGTGGGCGAGTCGAGGGTCGCACGCATGCGGTAGGCGTAGCTGCCGTCGGGCTGTTGCTCGGCGTCATGGGCGATGTAACGCATGCGCGCGGCCACCGGGGAAAACGGGTTGGCATTGACGTACAACCTGACCGTCGCGCCCTCCTCCAGCGGGATGGCATCGCCAACGGCCAGCCAGGCCTGAATTTCCACGTCCTGCGGTTCGGCAATGCGCATGATCCGCTCACCCGTGGTCACCGGTTTGCCAATCCATTCGCTAGGGTCGTCGAACAGTGCGATGCCGTCCTGAGGCGACACCACCCGCGAACGCCGCAACTGTCCTTGCAGATAATCAGCCTCGGCGCGCCGCTCTTCGATGCGCCCGGCCAATGCCGCCAGTTGCGCCTTGGATTTGTTGTCATAGACGGCCATCTGCGCCATCTGACGGTATTCGGCTTCGGCGGTAGTCAACGCCTGACGTGCCACGTCGAGCCTGCTTTGCAGCGGCGCATCATCGAAGTTGAACAGCGCCTGCCCGACCTTGACCTGCTGATTAGGCTCGACCATAAAACTGCCCAGTACGCCGTCCAGAGGCGCACGGATCATCGCCGGATGCGCGGGCACCAGTTCGCCGGGCGCGAGCACGGTCAATTGCACCGGCAGGCACAGCAGCAAACCGAAGGCGACCAGGCCGATGGCCAGCCGTCCCGGTCTGCGGCGGATCTGTCCGGGCACCCTGGCCAGACGACGGCGCCAGGACAGTGGCTCGGCATACAGGCGCAAGGCATAGGCGTATTGCAGAACATCGCGCCACTCATCGAGCAAGGCGATGTCATGGGCAGGCCATGGCTCATCCCGAGCCAGCAGCAACGCGCCGGACAGCACGTGGCCGGGTTTGAGCTGAATCTGCATGGGCAACCACAGCAGATAAGCCGGTAGCCATTCACTCCACTGGCTGGCCAGGTGCTCCGGGAGGTCGTTGGACGTGATACTGCCGCTCGGTCGTTGCTGGCCGTGCAGCACGCGACAGACCTGGGTCAGCCATTGCACATAAGGCGCGTTGGCTTCCGGTTGCACCACCCCGGACAACGCCTGCACAGCACCCTCTTCCAGCCATAAAGCCCCCTGGCGATAGGTTGCCAGGGCATGGCTTTCATTGACCGCCAGAAAGCCCAGTTCAACCGTGTTGACGGCATGCCGGGCCAGATGTGACAAGTGCGTCAGGGTGCTCAGCGCCATCGCTGAAACACCCTGATTCACGGAAGACAAGTCGGTCATATCCGCCCGCTGGCCCAGGCTGTCGTGCGATTGGCGGCCGTGCGCAATTGCTCGCTCAAACCGCTACGACCACGAGGAATGTCGGCGCTGGTCTGCCCGGTGTGGGCTTTGACCCGGAAGGTCACCTCAGCCTGATGGCCGCTGCTGTCCTTGGCCACGACCTTGATCACCAGCTCACCCTTGAAGCCCGGCGGAGGAGTACCTTCGAACTGCCCCGTGGTGCTGTTGAACGTCAACCAGGTCGGCAGCGCACGGCCATCCGCCTGGGAGGCGCGAAGCACGATCCCCGGTTGCGCATCACTGTGACCGAAGGCATCGGACGGGACGGTGAACGACAGGCGATCACCGGCGGTGAACTGCTGATCCTGAATGCCGCTCAGTACCACCAGGCCGGTCTGGCCGAGCGGCGAAATAGCCACCGGAAAAATCCCCGGTCCGCTGTCCGTCAGGGTGCGCTGGAACTCACTGAACGGCGTGGGCGACAACGCGCTGAAGCGCTCGTTGACCGGGCTGAAACTGCCGCTTGCCGATACGAACGAACTGCCCGTACCAATGAATGCAGTCGAGGCGAAACCGTTGACCGGTGCCACAGGCGGTGCGTCGACTCTGATCGACGTCGACGACTCGCTGATCATTTGGTTGGCGCTCCACTCCGGCTGCGTCACTGTCTCGACCACACTCTCGCTGATGGACTGCAACGGTGTCTGCTGCACAGCGGTGATCGGCTGCACTGGCTGCGGATTATTTGGCACCTGCGGGTCCGGGATCTGCACAGGCGTGGTGACCACGGGCACGTCCGGCGTCACTGGCGTCACCGGTGGCGTCACAGGGGTTACAGGGGTTACAGGCGTGACTGGATCCGTTGGCGTGACCGGCGTCGTTGGCGGCGCCACTGGCGTTGTCGGGGTTCCCGGATCGGTCGGTGTTGTCGGCGTGGTCGGTGTACCACCGCCACCCGATGGCGCCGCGGCAGCCACTTGCAGGGTGAAGACGCTGCTGGCCGAGGCTGCCGACAGGTCAGTGGCCGTCACCACAATGCTCAGGTTCTCCACCGTCGTCGGTGTGCCGCTGAAGGTGCGGGTTGCCGCGTTGAACGTCAGCCACGCAGGCAGCGGCGCGCCACCGTTCAGGGTCGCGGTGTAAGTCAGAGTGTCACCGGCGTCGACATCGGCAAACGTACCCACCGGCACCACATATAACAGCGGTGTACTGACAGTCACCTGCTGAGTGGTGATCGCCGTGGCGACACGCGGCGCGTCGTTGGCTCCGTGAATGGTCACGGTCAGGGTCGCGCTACTGGTGGCCGCCGTGTTGTCGGCCATGGTGTAGGTGAAGGTATCGGTCAGGGTGTCGGCGTTGGTACGCAGCGCCTGTACCGCGGCGTTGCTGTTATTGACCGTGTAGGTGTAAGTGCCGTCGGCGTTGAGGGTCAGGCTGCCATAGGTGCCCGCCCGCGCCGTGCCTATCGTGCCACCGGCAATCGCGGTGATGGTCTTGGTGTTGCTGCTCTGGTCGTTGGCGAGCACGTTGCCGGCCGGATTGACCCCGGCAGTGGCGTTGGCCACACCGCCCGCCTCGGTGGCACTGGCGGTATCTGCGACGGCAAGCGGTGCCGAGTAGCTGCTGACGGTGATGGTGAACGCTTGTTCGATAGAGTTGCCACCGCTGTCGGTGGTACGGATGCGCACCGAACGGGGACCGTTGCCCAGAGCCACCGGATCGTTGACCCTCAGGTTGTTGCCCACAAGAGTGAACGCGGCGTTATCGGTGTCCCCCGTACCGCTGACAATGGTGTAAGTGAAGGTGTCACCCGCACTGGCGTCGGTAGTAGCCAAGACGCCAACCAAAGCGTTGACCCCGGCGGTGGTCTGGACGCTGGCGTTGCTCAGGTTCAGCAGTGTCGGCGCATTGCCGTTGATCGAGTCATTGGACTGGCTGATCGGGGTGGTAAAGGCCGTGTTCCGGTTACCGGCAGCATCGGCCAGCACAATGCTGACCGGCACATCGTTGCCAGCGGCGACATCGGCGCCGCCAGATGTCACGGTGAACTGCGCGGTGTAGGTCGTGCTGTTGACGCGGGTCAGGCCGCTCAGACTGTAGCCACCCACGGTGCCGCTGACCAGGAAAAGGGGCGAGCCGCCATCATCCGCGACGGTGAACGTCACCGTCTGGGTATCGCCCACCTTGAGCGGCAAGTTGGGCAGGCTGACCGCCGTCAGGCTTGGCGGAGTGTGGTCCAGGGTATAGAGCTGGCCGGCTGTATAACCGCCGCCGATGGCTGTACTGCTGCCTGAGACGATACCGGTGCCGGAGTTTTTCAGATCCAGACGCAGATCACCGTCGCCAGCCAGGCCGTTGACGGTGACCTGATAAGTCGAGCCCGAGCCGGTGATTGCACTGATGGTGCCCGAAGCAGTGTTCGTCGGGGTCAACACAAAGTCACCGATATCGACACCACTGACGGCGACGTTAAAGGTGACGTTGTAGACCACCGAAGTAGCCGAACCCGACACTGCTGCGACGCCAGCACGGCTGATGCTGTTGACCTGTGGCACTACGCCGGCGATCGACGATGAGGTGGCGGCACTGAACAGGGTTTCCAGCGTGCCGCCGTTATCGGTGAAGGACACCTTGTCGCGCACGAACTTGCCGACCTGAGCCGAATCCAGGGTCAAGGTGGATGCCGTGGCGCCGGTGACATCAGTCCAGCCGGTAGTGCCATCAGCCGACACCTGCCACTGATGATTGAACGTGACGCCAACCAGGCCGTCGACATCGGCAATACCCGAGGTATTGGCGGTCAAAATCTGGCCTTCGGTGTTGCTGCCCGACACCGTTGGCGAACCGGTCGGCGCATCGTTGACCGGTGTAATAGTGATGGTGAAGGTCTGGGTAGAGGTGTCCACGCCACCATTGGCGGTGCCGCCGTTATCGTGCAGGACCACAGTCACCGTGGCCGTGCCGTTGGCATTCGCTGCCCCGGTAAAGGTCAGGTTGCCACTGGCATCAATGCTCGGCTGGGCACTGAACAGGGCGTTGTTGCTGTTGGTGACAGTGAAGCTCAGGGTCTGCGACGATTCATCAGCCGGGCCCTTGACCAGATTGGTCGCCCAGTTGTTGATGGTTTGCGCGCTGGCATCTTCCAGCACGGTTACATCTGCCCCCTTGGTAAAGGTCGGTGCATCGTTGACCGCCGTCACGGTGATGCCGACGGTGTTGGTGTTGTCGGAAATCGCCGTGCTACCGCCATGGACGCTAGTGACATCGACGGTGGCGCGGGTTTCTGTCGCCACTGCCGCGCTGTAGGCGCCGGCATAACTGCTGTCCACTGCACGGACTGTAAGACTTGGTGGCGTGCCGTTGTAATCAGCTACCGGCACAAAACGAAGCTGGGTGGCGGCCGAAACCGTCAGGGCAGCGCTGTCACTGACCGTGCCAATGGCGTACCAGTTGGCACCGTTGGTGGAATACTGCCAGACGCCCTGGGTGGTGGCGTTGGCGGTGTTGGCAACGATGGCCAGGCCGCCCAGGGTATCGCCGGTATCGACATCGGCAAAGGCCAGGCCGGTCAAGGCATTGATGGCGGCGCCAGCCGGTGAGGTGGTGTCTTCAAGAATCGTCGGCAGGGTCAGGTTGCCCAAGCCGGTTGGCGCGTCGTTGACCGCTGTTACGGTGATGGTGAAGGTCTGGGTCGAGCTGGTATCCACGCCGCCATTGGCGGTGCCGCCGTTGTCGTGGAGGGACACGGTCACGGTCGCGGTGCCGTTGGCATTGGCGGCAGCGGTAAAGGTCAGGTTGCCGCTGGCATCGATGCTCGGCTGCGAGCTGAACAAGGCGGTGTTGTTATTGCTGACGATGAAATTCAGGGTCTGCCCGGACTCGTTGGCAGCACCGGCACTGATACCGGTCGCCCAACTGCTGACGGTTTGCGCACCGGCATCTTCCAGTACGGTCTGATTGCCGCCCTTGGTGAACACTGGCACATCATTGACCGCTGTGACCGAGGTGCTGATGGTATTGGTAGCGGCTGCAAAAGCCGTGATGCCGCCGTTGGTGCTGGTGACAGCGGTTATCCGCTGTTCCGCCGCAGCGGAGGTAGTGTAGCCACTACGGGTATTGTCTACTGCCCGCACTGTCAGGGCCGTTGGCGTGCCGTTGAAGTCGGCAACCGGAACGAAACGCAGCAGGCTGCTGGCCGACAATACCAGTGCCGACGTATCGCTGACCGCGCCGATGGCGTACCAATGCGCGCCTGCGTCGGCAGAGTATTGCCAGGCGCCCTGGGTGCTGGAGTTGGCGGTATTGCCGGTTACAGCGATGCCGCCCAGGGAGGAGCTGACGTCCGGATCGGCGAAGCTGAGACCGGTCAGCGCGGAAATGGCCACGCCCGATGGCGATGCAGCGTCTTCGAAAATACTGGGGATGCTGGTGTTGCCAATGCTTGTGGGTGCATCGTTGACCGAGGTGGCGACCACCGTGGTGGTGTTATTGGAGACGCTCCCCCCTCCATCACTGATCGCGACAGTAAAGGTGGTGGTCTCGGTACTTCCAACCGCAACCCGGTTCGGCGTCGCCTGATAGACCAGGCCGTGTACGGCGGTCTGCAGAGCGGCTGCCGTCGTGGCCGCATGGGTATAGGTCAGGCCACCGTCAGCGGTGGAAAAACCATTGGCCGTGAGCGATGCAGAGGTGAAAGTACCCTTGGTTGCGCTGTCCAGAGTGATGGTCATGGACAGGTTGGAGCCGGTCAGCGTAATACCAGCAAATGGCGATAGCGTCGTATTGTCGTTGACGGTCTGGCCAGCGCTGGCGCCGGAGAGGGTTGGCGCGACGTAAGAAGTGTCGACGGTGCCGGTGAGAGTACGGTCGTCACTGTTGGTCCCATTTACACCGTTGGCCGGGTTACCCTTGCCGCCCGCTCCGCCCCGGCCAATGTTGCCTGTCATATTGCTGGTACTGGTCGCATCCAGGCGCAGGGTGCCGATATTATAGATGCCACCCGCGGCATTTCCGCCGTCACCGCCCACTCCAGCAGTAGGGTTGTTAGCAACCGTGCCGCCACCCCCACCACCGCCTGCGGCAATATTGTTACTGACGGTGCTACCGACAATTGTCAACAGGCCAGCGTTATAGATACCGCCCGCAGCATTGCCGCCCTTGCCCCCCGCCTTGATATAGCTGCCGCCACCACCGCCACCGCTGATCGATATCGTACCGTTAGACGCGACACCGCCATTGCCACCACTGTCTCCGGGGGTGTAAAGCTGACCGCCTATACCGCCGCCAGCGGCACTCCCGCCACTGGAACCGCCCTTACCAGCATAAGCCCGATAGCTAGCACTGTTGGGGTTGTAGCCACCATTGCCTCCCGCTCCCGCCGTGCCGACTTTACCTGAAGCGGTGATAACACTCGGGCCGCTTACACCAGGATGGAAATTCCCACCGGTCCCGCCGACACCCAGGCCGTATCCACCACCGCCGCCACCAGCACCACCCGACCCGTTCCCATCATTCGGACCGCTGCCGCCGCCGCCGCCGCCGCCCGCTGCTTTGTTGGCGGTGATAATGCTATTGGTGATGGTAAGCGTGCCGGCATTATAGATACCTCCGCCGAGCGCATCGCTGCCGGCTGCACCGCCGGTGCTAAGGCTATTGCCACCATTACCACTGGCCAGACCATTGGTGATGGTCAAATTGTTGAGTTCGACGCTACCGGAGCCACTGTTGATGTGCAGGACTTGGGTCAGGTTGGCGCCATCGATTTTATGCCCGGCACCGACGATGGTGGTTTTGTGCCCATCGGTCACGGCTAACGTAATGGTGTCCGCGGCCTGAGTAAAAGTGATATCGCCAGTCAAAGTGATGATGTCATCGACACCGTCACCTGCCGCAGTGGCTAACTTCGCCTTGAGGTCAGCCAGGTTCGTGACAGAGGTGGTCAGCAATGTGTAGTCATAATCCGCCAGCTTCGCCACATCCAGCACCGGCGCACTGGTCAACGCACCCGTGGCAATTTCCAGGTCCCAGTTACCGCCATGGGCCACATCACCGGTCGAGTCGGTGGACGCCGCGACAACGGCCCCAGTGGCGTCAGCCAGGCTATGGATAAAACTTTCCCCTGTACTGCCCGCCCCGACATCGCAGCCATACAGCAGAATCTCGCCGCCAGCCTGCATGGCCGAACCGATCCTGCCCAGTTCGGCCTGATACTGGGCCATATCCCCGGCATGCAGGGCGGTATTGCCCAGCAGCAGCAAACCGCTGTCGCCGTGGGAGACGATGCTGATCGAGGCAACGTTATGCATGCCTTCCAGCGCGTCTGCGATTTGCTGCACACCATCGTGATCGGCATCGAGGATCACCACTTTCACGTCAGCCGCTGCAGCAGCCACTATCGCCTGATAATCCGGCACCCGTGAATCGACAAACAGCACCTTGGTGGCGCTGCTGGCCAGGCCGTCGGTGGCGCGCTCGGCAGCCACGGGCTTGGCCGTTTCGGGAGCATTTTTACTGGTGTCGGCGGCCTTGGCGGTATCGGCGGGCGCCGTGTTGCGCGTATCGGCCTGCGAGGCCGCGACCACACTGCCCAGCTCGGCGACATGGGCCACCGGCGCTTCGGCGGCAGCCGGTTTGACCGCTTCGGCAGCCGTGGCCACCGCCGCGCCATCGAACATGATCCGTGCTTCCAGGGCCAGGGGCGCCGGTTTACGTCGTTGCAGGCCACGTGGCGCGTGGGGGGGAACCGGGCTGGAAGTGCGATCAGTAGTCATGGCGATCCTTGCGAGAAATGCTATGCAGCGCAGACAAAATAGAGAATAGGAAGGTTATCGGTGTTGCACGGGCGTTACGTTAGGCCGGTCGTCGGTTTGGCGGCAATAACACTGGCCGCGCTGCCGTCCTGATTATTCCAGAACGACAGGTCATTGAACTGGGCAAACAGATCCGGCGGCAGAATCGTGCGCCGCGGTTGCAACTCGACCTTGGCGCGAACCTTGTGCAGGCCGTGCACACCCAGCGAAGCATCGAACTCCGGCGCGTCATAACTCACCGCGTTGAAGTCATGTTCGAACTCGGGCTCATCGATAAAGCGATAGATCAGCGGCATGACCTTGTGTGGCGCCTGAGCCAGCAGGTCGTAGTCGACAATCAGCAGCGACGAAGCATGCTCGCCGTAAAAGGCTTCCTTAAGCGCCGCCCACGGGAAGCCCACCATACGGTTGCGCTGCGCCAACGTCTCGACGCGACTGTAGACCGTATTGCGCTCGACGCCATCGCCGAACAGCCGGGTGATTTCATAGGGGTTGGAGCGAAAGCGCCGCTCCAGGCTGTCCATGATCCAGGCCACGTTGCGCACGCAGGCAATCACCTTGGCCCCGGGAAACTGATCGGCCAGCAGCGGCATATGCCCGCTCCAGCTACGGTTAGTATCGAAAATTACCTGCTTATCGGGCTGATCGGCGTAGTACGCGTCAAACACGCCACGCAGCAGACGACGACGCTGGTTCTGATCAAGCATCGAGCCAAACTCGCTGCCTGCACCGAACTGGGTGAGCATATTGCCGACCAGCATGGCCACCGGGCTGCTCATGCCCGCATGGAAGCGTGGGTTTTGCAAAAGCAGCGCCGCCAAAAGCGTCGAACCTGAACGCGGCAAGCCGGAAATAAAATGGTAAGTCTGGCCGGTAGCCATCGATCGTGTTTCCTGTTCAGCTACAACTGGACTTTTCAGCTAAAAACCGCCAGGCGTATTGCGTGGCGGTCTTCCAGACACCGCTTGGTGCGGTGGCCCGCTCAGGGGCGTGGCGCGTAGATACCCACCACGCAAATAATGAAGTTAAGCGCCATGTACGGAGGCACCGTAGGGGTGGTTGTCAATACGTTGACATTGACTGGAATGGCCGTACCGCTGCCGGTATTACCGATTGCAACCGACCCTGTGCCCGTAACGGTGGTTGCGACGCCACCCAAGGTTACAGGAGTCGTCTGGGCGGTACCCGATGGCAGATAAATCGACGCCGCATTCTGTGTGCCGCCGGTGGTGCTGGTTAATGTTGCGCCCTGTGTTGCGTTGTTCTGACCACCCACGCCAGTGCTGACGCTGATTTTTGTATCGCCCGACAATCCCGCCAATGACAAGGTTGCAGTATGGGTATGGGCAGGAAGGTTTGCGGTGGTCAGGACAATTGCGGTGCTTCCGGTACCCGTCGTGGTGACCGACTCTGCACCGCCGGTTTTGCTTAACGGTTGCGAGGTCAGTGGTGCCTGACCATAGGCGCCCAGAACCACGCGACCACGTAAATCAGGAACCTTGAAATAGGTCTTCCCGTCGCCGCCATATTGCGTGCCGATCAATGCGAATAGGGCGGTGTATTGACTGATGTTCAGGCTTCGGCCGTCGCAGAATACCCAATCTTGCGGGGCATACTCGATAGGCCAAGCGAGAATTGTTCCTAGAAATGCGTCCATTGTATTTCCTTTATGATTACGCGGCAGGTAATACACACTACAATCACGCCTACCTGCCGGTTTTTTGGCGTGAGTTACCGGAGCTTATCTAAGTCACTTACATTTCCGTCATTAATTACTCTTACCCTGACGTGAGCTCGAAAAAAATGAACAGTGCAAAATATAAGAAATTACCGGCGCTCTTTCTCGGCGCGATACATCAAACTAATTGAACACCACTTCGTAATAAAAAAGTGTCGGCAGCATATCGATTCGCGGCGCAGACGTCCTTGCCATCACCGGCACAACCGTCCATTCAACACGGCCCAAATGCAGATGATCAAGGGTATAGGTGTCTTGCGTCAGCATGAAGTCGCGTTCACCGCTAAACAGCAATGACAATGGCGTCGAAAAACTTTCAGGCAGGCCACGGCGTGGCAACTCGGCCGCACTGCACAGATTTAATTTCTGCATTCCATGCAGCGTATGCACGACAAATGTACTGCCTACATGCGGTAAAAAGTCGTGTAGCGAGTTTCGCGCCGCCATACCCTTTCCTCTTTCTTTATAATTACAGACCCGCAAAATAGTGGCAGCGTGATCCTGATAATTTATGGTGCACTCGGCGGCGTCAGCAGTACGGTCCCGCTCATACCCGCGATCAGTTCAGGATGCTGACCGTCGATGGTTGCCACCAGCTTGATCGACTGGCTGACTGGATCGACCCGTGCACCCATGCGCGTAATCCGCGCCGGATAAGTCTTGTCGGTTTCATCGATGCGCAGTTGCAGCACCGTGCCGGTCTTGAGCCAGGATAGCCAGCGCGACGGTGCGAGAAATTCGATTTCCAGCACGCTGTCGTCGAGGATGTCGAGGATCGCCTGCCCTGGTTGGGCGAACTGTTGCTCGCGCATCTTTTGCTCGGCCACACGCCCGGAAAACGGCGCAGTGATGCTGCACTTGCCGAGCATGGTGCTCATCAGCGAGACGTCGGCGCGGTTCTTCGAGACCTCCGCCTCGGACACTTGTAACTCGACCTGACCGATGGAATTCAACTCGCTCAAGCGCTTGTTGGCCGTCCAGGTCTTTTCCGCCGAAGTGAGCCCGGCACGGGCCTTGTTCAACTGGGCCTGTTGCAAGGAGCAGTCAAAACCCACCAGCACCTGGCCTTTCTTGAAGGCACCGCCTTCGGCTACGGGCAAGCTGCTGATCTTTGCGCCGATCTCGGCGGCCAGGGTGGTGAATTGTCGGGGGGATAGTTGCGCGCGGATATCCCGGGACTCACTGGCTGGCGCAGGTGCCGCCGCTTGCGTCATGGCTGGCGCGGCGCCCGAGGGTACCAGGGCTGCGGGTTGCGGGTCGGCGGCCAGTACGGTGCTGGCGAACAGTGCACTGATTGCCAGGGCGACACCCCTCATCACCGGAATTGGAACGCGATTTTGTGGGAGCCGGATTGCTGGCGATATCGTCGGCTCAGTCACTGATGATATTGCGAGCGCTTCGCACTCGATCGCCAGAAAGCCGGCTCCCACAGTCGGCCCATGGGTTCCCACAATCATCACTTGGCCTGCCCTTCAGCAGAGGCCGAAACAATATTGCCCTTATCCCACTGCTGCAACGACTGTGCGACGTTGCCCTGCACCTGCGTCAGAGACTGCGCCTGCAGGTCACCGATATTCGGCTCCATCCCCAGAGTTGCCTGCAACTTGCTCGCCGCCGCATTGGCCACCGACATCGCCTGATAGCGCCGCAACAGGCTGAGAATCGCCGAGGTATTGCTGGCCACGGTGTCGAGTTTGCTACTGGTTTGCGCCTGGCCGCGGTTGGCATTTTGCGCATTGAGACGGTCATCGACCTGCCAGATCGCATCGGCGCGGTCGTACTGTTGCAGCGCGTTGGCGTATTGCAGACGGGCGATATGCACCTGGGCCAGTACCGCCATTTGCGTCGCAACGCGGCGCTGATCGGCCAGGCTGATCCCGGCTTTGGCCAGACGATATTGCGAAGGCGCGCTGAGCAGGTTCATCAGATTGAAGGAGATCTGCGCGCCTGCCTCGTTCCAATTATTGTTGATCAGGTACTTGTCCGAATCATGGCGCAGGTTGTAATTCAGGCTCAGGTTCGGGAACAGGCGCAACAGGGTCTTGCGAGTTTCCTGACTGGCGATGCGCGAGTTGTAGTTCTGTTCGCGCAGCTCGGCGTTCTGCGCCAGGGCCTGGGCCTCAAGTTGCTCAACCGGCAGATCGAGGATCTGCTTGTTGAAGGTTTCCGCAGGCTCCACCACTTGCAACGCCACACCCAAAGGCGCGTTGATCAGGGCCGCCAACTCGATACGGGCCGTGGCCAGTTCCTGTTCAATGGCCTCGAGCAGGCGCAGGTTTTCCAGCACCTGACGCTGATAACGCAGGGACTCGATCGGCGCACGCAGGCGCTCGGTTTCGGCCTGACGGGCATCAACCAGCGCCGATTCGGCCAGGGTCGTGGCATCGGTAACCTGCTGCCGCAGCTTTTGCGCACTGGCGGTACGCCAGAAAGCACTGCGCACATCCTGCACCAACACATGCATGGCCTGGCGGCGACGCTCGGAGGCGATCAGCACGCGGTCGCCGTTCTGCTTGGCGTTGTAGTAAGACAGGCCGAAGTCCAGCACGCTCCAGGTCAAGCCCAGGTCGGTGGTGGCATGTTGTTTATCACTGGAGATATACGGGTTGGCCAACGACGGCTGGCCGGTGACCGAGTCCACCGCACGGGTGGTCGCGTATTCGCTGCGCTCGCTGTAACCGGCGGCGGCGATCATCTTGGGCAGCATGTCGAAGTTGCCGACATCGAACTGGTTCAGCGCCAGGGCTTCTTCCATCTGTCGCGAACGGCTGTCGAGGTTGTATTTCAGAGCGCGGGCAATAGCTTCTTCAAGAGTCAGCGGGCCGGTGATTGGGGCGACGTCCTGTTGGGCCGTAATGGCATCCTGCCTGGCCTGCTCCTTGAGCGCGTTCTTGTCCAGAGGCTCTGGTGACAGGCTCATGCAACCGGCCAACAACAAAATGGAAGTCAGGGCGCTCAGTTGAAGCCCGGAACGAAAACGACCTGCGCCAGTCAATGAATGTGGCGCAACTGCACTCAACCGAAAATACATAAAATTTCTACTTCCCCGGATCAAATAGACAACTCGCCTATTGCGCGATACATCGCCGCAAGCCAATGGGCGAACATGTCCGCCCTGCAAAATCCTTTTAACCACCGTATCGCGTAAAGCCTCTGGCTCACGTGAAACGGATTGACCTTGTCCGCTGTGCTTCTGAAGCCTGATCGCACATTCAATGCGATAACAGGTTCGAATCAGACAGGAACCTTTTCAAACTCGAGCCTGTCAATTGACCGGTGCAGGTATGAACCACTAGCACTGTCGTTGCGCTTGCTCTCTTCTACTGGGTTACGCAGACGCAACCTCATAGCCGCTAATTTTGCAGAAGCTATCGTCTCGCCACAGTGATGTCAAATTGGTAAGCGTCGACGCGGCCCTCGTCGGGCTGTCACTTATCAGAACGTCATGACGCAAGCAAGAACGTGACGCAGTTCACATTTTCGATCTTTGCCCGCCGCCCAACTGGCTAAACGCCATTCTTCAGGCCAGTCTCTCGCCGAGCCAACTTCAAGGGACGCGCCATGTACTTACAGGCCAGACGCACGGATGAAATGCAACATTGCCGTCATGATTTCAGGGCGCGCAGTTGCTGTTCGCTTTCTTCCTTTTCGAACTTTAAATAACAGCCCCACGCACTTAATCGTTCGCGACTAATAGAATAGCGCGTGTGCCTTATTGAAATATCTGACCCTGTAGATTCGCAGTCTGAAACAGGGCGTGCCCATCACTTTATCAAGGGGACATCAATGCAGAATGCATACCTGGGTAGTATTTTCATGTGGGCCGGTCCCAGGATCCCTGAAGGCTGGAAACTCTGTAATGGCGAGCTGCTCAATATCTCCGACAATGACGCGCTGTTCGTCGTTATCGGCACGACCTATGGTGGCGACGGAGCGGTGACGTTTGCCTTGCCCAATCTGACAGGCAGATTTGCCATGGGTGCGCAGACATTGGACCAGATTGGCCAATTCGGCGGAAGCGCAACCGCCATGGCTACGACCACGGCCAGCCTGACGGCAGATAATCTGCCCGAACATGACCACCCCGCGACAGTGTCACTCACGGGCCTCAGCGCCACGACCACCATCAAGGCAGACACCGCCACCACGGGCGGACTGTCTCTGGCCAGCGAACTCGCTGTTCTCACCAGTACCAGCGCAGGCCCGGCCAGCGCAGCAATCTATTTGCCAGCAACGGTGACACCGACTACGCGGGTCAAACTGGGCGGCATCACCACGACCGTAGCGCCGGTCGTCACCGTTGACAATAATTCAACCAGTAACACTTCAATCTCGGTCAATACACCATTTCCAACCACGCCACCGGCCTTGACGATGAATTACATTATTTGTATTTCCGGCCTTTTTCCGTCACGCAACTGAGGCTGCCGGCATTTTTCCGAATGGTCACTTTCGAACTTAATAACGGATCAACGCCCGCTCAACGCAAGGCGTGGATTGTGAGGAAATAGCGATGGATTATTTTGTTGGAACCGTCATGCCATGGCCTGTTAACTTCGCACCGAAAGACTGGGCATTGTGTAATGGCGCACTGTTGCAAATCAGAAATTTCACACCACTGTTTTCCATTATCGGCACCCGTTACGGCGGGGACGGCGTGCAGACCTTTGCGCTACCCAACCTGATCAACAAAATGCCCATGGGTTCAACGACACCCGGCGATACGGGGATCGACTCCGGCGCTAAAACCGCCGCCTTCACTGTCAATGTCGTCCTCAACGAAAATAATCTGCCGCCCCATACCCATGCAGCGACCACCACCGTCAACAACCTGTCTACAGGCACCAGTATCAGCGCCAGCACGTCCATCAGCGGAGGCTCACCGGTCGCCAGCGAAAATGCGCTGCTGACCGGGACGACGGGGGGTGTCGCAAGGGCAGCCGCTATCTATTTGCCTGCGACTGTCACGCCGACCGCTCCGGTCACCCTGGGTGGCGTGAGCAGCACAATAACCGGGGCAACTGTCAGCGTACAGACGCAGGCTGGCACCACAACGCCACCGGAGCAACCGGCGCCGATCAGTTTCCCGGTCACTGTCGATACCGTAGCGCCCTACTTGACGACCCATTACATCATCTGTGTCAGCGGCATCTTCCCGCCATTCAGTTGAGTGGACCGATTCGCGGCACCGCCTTTCCACACACATGACCTGGCCGCCCAAGGCCGAGGCAAGAGGGACACCCTATGCAAGTATTTCTCGGCAGCGTCATGCCCTGGACCGCGCCTTATGCCCCGAGCGGCTGGGCTTTTTGCAATGGCGCACTGTTGTCCATCAATACCAACACAGCGTTGTATTCCCTGCTCGGCACCGCTTATGGCGGCGACGGCATCAACACGTTCGCCCTGCCCGACCTGCGCCAACGTATTCCAATGGGCGCAGACCCCCAACAGGGCCTTGGCGCCAAGGGAGGCTCGACCAGGGCCACGATCGGCAACACCGTCAGCCTGAGCGCCGCCCAATTGCCTGGACATAAGCACCCGGCGACCCTGGCGTTGAATCCGACAACCACCGTCGCTGTCGGCACTTCCACGACCGACGGCGAGGTCTCGCCGAGCGAAGGCGCGACACTGACCAGCACCGCAGAGGGTGTATTCCGTGCTGCAGCAATCTATCTGCCGGCGACCATCGCTCCAACTCAAACGGTGACACTCGGCGGCGTGGCGGCGACGGTGAACACTGATGCGACAGGAACGGCAACCGTCGCTAAAAATGCTACGCAACACACGCCCGTGTCCTTCAGCACCACCGCTGGAACCTTGCCGCCTTACCTGCCCCTCAATTACATCATTGCCACCAGAGGGATCTATCCGTCACGCAATTGATCGCCCCAACGTGACGAATTTCGGCCGCGCCAGGCCGATAATCGTCGCACTGCCAACAGTTCCATGGAGCTTCAGCCATGTCCGATCCCTACTGCGCGCCTGACCTGCGCGAGGTCACGCCCGCCGATCAAGCGTTTCTCGATGCCTTGTATCGCAGCGTTCGCAGTGACTTGACCTGCCTGGGTGACGATCCCGCCATTGATGTCCTGATCACTCTGCAACAGCAGATTCACGACAACGGCCATCGCAGCCATTACCCCAATGCCCGTCACCTGCTCCTGTGGCAAGACGGACAGGCCATTGCCCGGCTGGTACTGGATGCCAACGATCAGCGCTTGCACATCGTCGATATCAGCGTCCTCGCCTCGCATCGTTCACAAGGCGCCGGTAGCACGCTGTTGCGCTGGGCACAGCAACAGGCCGTTGCAGCAAAGGTGCCACTGGAGCTGCGCGTACAATTCAATAACCCTGGCGCACAGCGCTTGTACCGGTCAATGGGTTTCAGCCCCTTCGCCAGTGACGAGATAGCCGAGCATATGCGCTGGCAGGCACAGGTGTTCGACACGGCAACGGCATAAAGAGCCGGAGCCAGGCAAACGCTCCCCTACCCTTGCCGATACCTGAAACTGCCATTCAGTTTTGATGTGCCCCGTATCGAGGCCGAGCTGGATGCCCTGGTTGGTGCACGCTGGGTCAAGCATATGAACACCGGCGACTACGAAGGTGGCTGGAGCTGTCTGGCAGTGGTCCTGGTCCGGGCTTCCGATAGCCGCCCCTTGGGGACGGACCAGGGCAATTCACGATCAGTCATATAGGCCATGACTTGACGTTATGCATAAAGCAGCATCACATCCGGCCCGACACGTCGCACCTGTCGTCGCTCACTTAAAGGGCGCGAACGGCAAGCGTTCCGCCAGCGCCTGCGTAAGGTAACGGGCGAAGACCGAGATGCGCCGGGGGATATGCCGCCGGTGCTGATACACCGCAAAAATGTCAGCCTTTGGTGCCTGGTGATCGGTCAGTAGCGCCTGCAGGCGACCACTTTCGAGATGTTGCTGAACATCCCAGCGCGACCGCAGTATCACTCCATGCCCGTCAAGCGCCATGCTTAACGCAACCTCGCCATCATTACTCGACAGTGTCCCGCTGACCTTGTGCGAATATTCTTGGCCATCCTTCCTGAAGCGCCAGATCGCATAGTCGCTACCGAACTGTCGCAGAACGATGCAGTTATGCTGCGCCAGGTCTGCCACACGCGTCAGTTCAGGCGCAGCTTCAAGGTATCCCGCAGAGGCGCAGAGAATGCGCGGATTTTCCAGCAGCCGAATGCCGATCAACCGAGAGTCCGGCGGCTCGCCCATGCACACGCCGATATCGAATTGATCGTCCAGCATGCTCAGTGGCTGGCTGGTCAGCTCCAGAGAAATCTCAAGTTCCGGGTGCAGCCGGGCGAAGCTCGATACCACAGGTGCGAGGTGCTGCCGCCCGAAACCCAGCGTGCCATTGATCCGCAGCCGGCCTTGCAAGGTAGGCTGACGGCTGTTGAGCGCGTTCTCCAGTTCCTCGAGCTGGCGCAGAATCGGGCGACTTCCCTCCAGGTAAAGCACCCCTTCGGGGGTCAGCGACAATCGACGTGTGGTGCGCTGTAACAACTGCACCCCGAGCCTGGCCTCAAGTTGGCTGAGGCGTTTGCTCACGGCAGGCAGCGACAGTCCCAGATGGCGTGCCACTTCCGTAAGGCTACCGCGCGTAGCGACCTGCTGAAAGAAACTCAGGTCATCGATCATGCTCATGAATTCTTTCCTGAAAATTAAGAATGGCTTTCCATCAAGACTAATTATTAATTCAAAGACACTGCATACACTGAGATCCATGCCCCAATCAACCCAGGAGTCGAATCCATGAGCAAAACCCAGTACAAAATTGCAGTGATCCCCGGCGACGGCATTGGCAAGGAAGTGATGCCCGAAGGCGTACGTGTGCTCGACGCCGTGGCTGCCCGGTTCAATCTGCAACTGCAATGGGACTGGTTCGACTTCGCCAGCGCCGATTACTACCTGGCTCACGGCAAGATGATGCCGGACGACTGGTTCGACACCCTCAAGGGCTACGACGCGATCTACTTCGGTGCCGTGGGCTGGCCGGACGTGGTGCCTGACCACATTTCTTTGTGGGATTCGCTGCTGCAGTTCCGTCGTGAATTCGACCAGTACGTCAACCTGCGCCCTTGCCGTCTCATGCCCGGCGTGAAGGCCCCACTGGCGAACCGCAAGCCCGGCGACATTGATTTCTGGGTGGTGCGCGAGAACACCGAAGGCGAGTATTCCAGTGTCGGCGGCAAGATGTTCCCCGGCACCGATCGCGAGATCGTGCTGCAGGAAACCGTGATGACCCGCGTCGGGGTCGACCGTATCCTCAAGTTCGCCTATGACCTGGCGCAAAGCCGTCCGAAGAAGCACCTGACCTCGGCCACCAAATCCAATGGTATCGCGATCACCATGCCCTACTGGGATGAGCGCGTCGCGCAAATGGGCAACAAGTATCCCGACGTCAAGGTCGACAAGTACCACATCGATATTCTAACGGCGAACTTCGTCCTGCACCCTGACTGGTTCGACGTGGTGGTGGCAAGCAACCTGTTCGGCGACATCCTTTCCGACCTGGGTCCTGCCTGCACCGGCACGATCGGCATCGCCCCCTCGGCCAACATCAACCCGGAGCGCAACTTCCCGAGTCTGTTCGAGCCGGTGCATGGTTCAGCGCCCGATATTGCCGGAAAAGGCATCGCCAACCCGATCGGGCAGATCTGGTGCGGTGCAATGATGCTCGAACACCTTGGCCATCCGGAAGCAGGCGCCGCAGTGCTGACCGCGATCGAAACCGTACTGGCGATGGGCCCGGAGAATGCTCCCTTGACCGCCGACATCGGTGGCACCGGCAACACTGAGTCGCTGGGCAAGGCTATCGCTGCGGCGGTCTGAAGCCGAGCACAGTGTGCAATCTCCCGTTCCCGTCAGGTGATCCGGGAGATTGCTGCGCGCAGGTCTGGCATCGTGCGGGCATCCCTCGGCGCTTGCGAGCCTTGCGATGACCATCAGATTCTCGCCCCCTCGTTACAGCCGTCGCCTGTGCATTCACTCAGGCGCGGTCTCGGCCCTGATATCCATCGCCTGTTCGTGCAGAGCCTCGATGAGGGTGCCTGCCACGGGGGTTCTCAGCCCGTTACGTAGCAGAATGATGCCCACCGGCGGTAACTCGATCGGCACCTCCAGCGGCAAGGTATGACCCAGGCCTACGGACTCGAGGTAATGCGCGACTTTACTGGCGACGAAGCAGACGCAGCTTCTTTTCCTCATAAACGTCATAGTCACCAAAAAGGACGAGGTTTCGATGATGTCCGCCGGGGGTTGCAGCGTGTGCTTGTAGAACATCTGATTGAGCTTGATTCGCGAGGATGCCCACGCCGGGGGAACTACCCAGGGAAGCTTCGCCAGATGATGCCAAGTGGGTCGGGCCACTGTGGCCAGTGGATGATCGGCGGCGACGACGACGCGCATGGAGTCGGTATATAACGCCTCCGTTTCGAGGTCCGGAGCACTGTAGCCCGGCTCCAGCCGACCCACGATGAAATCCAGTTCGCCTGTGCGCAGCCTCGGCAACAGGCGCGTGAGATCACCTTCCTCGATCGACACCGTCGTGTGTGGCGAGCTGAGCTTGAGGCGACTGACCGCCCCTACCAGCAATCCAGGCGTGGCGACGACCATTGCGCCGACACGGATACGACCGGATCCGCCGCTGGCGACTGACGCGATGTCGTCACACGTACGGTCAAAATCCACCAGCACCGAACGCGCAAACCGGACAACTTGCTCGCCGTAGGCGGTAGGCCGGGTCCCCCGGGTTGAGCGGATGAATAACTCAAGCCCGAACATCTTTTCGATTTCCGCCAGCGACTTGCTGACTGCCGGCTGGGTAAGTGACAAAAATTCCGCTGACCGCCCCAGATGACGAAATTCATCCAGCGCAACGACGAGCTGCAGATGCTTGAGTTTAAGGTTGGAGCGCAAAACTCTATCGATGTCGCTCACCCGCTTTATCTCCGGCAGAAGAAGCTTAGATGTCAAAAAGGTTATGAAGTATGTCTGCTTATTCATTGTTCAGCAATGTAGCGGCCAGTCAGTATCGAAGAACAAAAACAATGATCGGAGACAAGCAATGCGCACTCCAATGACCGCAAAACCGTTAAATGACGCCGTGGTGAATCAAGGCAAGAAATCCAATGCCCGTTGGGTTGTGGCAGGTCTGATGTGGTTTGCCATCGCCATCAACTACATCGATCGCACCGTTCTCTCAGTCGCAGCACCCGAGCTCATCAAGGAGTTCAGCCTGACCCCCGAGATGATGGGCATCGTTTTGTCTGCGTTCTTCTGGTCCTACGCACTGCTGCAAATCCCTGCTGGCTGGGTGGCAGACAAATTCGGGCAAAAAATGGGGCTTGGGATTGCCGTAGGCTCATGGTCGCTCGCCACGGCGGCGACAGGACTTGCAACAGGCTTTGCCTCTCTGGTTGGCCTGCGAGTGGCACTCGGCGTCGGTGAAGCCGGCGCTTATCCGGCCAACGCAGGGATCGCCTCCAAATGGTTCCCGGACAAGGAGCGGGCAACTATTTCCGGGCTTTTTGACAGCGCCTCGAAATTCGGCGGTGCCGTGGCGATGCCGCTCATTGTGACGTTGATGATGGCATTCGACTGGCGAATGACGTTTGTGATCGTGGGCCTGACCGGCCTGGTCTGGAGCCTGATCTGGTGGTGGTATTTCTCGGACACGCCGGAGAAACACAGAAGCGCCAACACCGCCGAGGTGGAATACATCAGGGGTGGGCAAGCGCAGCAGCACGGTGTCGATACCACGATTTCGATGAAATGGTACGAACTGCTCAAGCACCGCAATATTTGGGCAATGTGCCTGGGCTTTTTCACGATCAACTACATCTCGTATTTCTTCATCACCTGGCTGCCCACCTACCTTGTGAAGGAACAGGGAATGGGCTTGCTCAAGATGGGTATGGTCGCTTCGCTTCCGCTGATTTGCGGCCTCTTCGCCGAGATCGCTGCCGGATGGCTTTCCGACAGGGTGGTCCATAGCGGGCGCCTGTCGCTGACCGCGACACGCAAACTGTTTCTTATCGTGGGTCTTTCGATGGCGCTGTGTATCGGTCTGGCTCCGTTGACCACGTCGGTCGGGCTCACTGTCCTGCTGCTGTGCATCGCAAAGGCTGGCACCACCGTCGCAGCTTCGCAAGTCTGGGCGCTGCCAGGTGACGTCGCGCCGAAAAACATGACGTCCACCGTAGCCGGATTGCAAAACATGGTGGCCAACTTCGGCGGCGTACTGGGACCGATGATTACCGGATTCATCGTTGCCTCGACCGGCTCGTTCAAAATGGCTCTCGTCTTCTCGGCGGTGCTCGGAATGCTGGGCATCCTGAACTACGCCCTGCTGCTGAAGAAGGTCGAACCCATCGTCGCGTCCACGCCGACCAGGCCTGAGCACGCCCCCGACGCCTCGCAGTTACCGAATGAACCCTATAGCCGCTAAAGCCTGAAGCGCTAACGCCGGGATGACGCCTGCGTTTCAACTTCTCCGCCGCCGTAATCTGGATGCCAGGATTGTTTTATGACGACTACCACGACTCATGCCACTCACAGACTGATACGTCTGCATGCCAATGACAACGTCCTCGTCGCTCGCCAATTGATCGGCCTTGGAGACGAGTTGCCTGAACTGGGCGTACGCATCCGGGCGCAAGTGCCGGCCGGGCACAAGATCGCAGCGCAGGACATCATGTCCGGTGAGCCCGTGCGCAAGTACGACACGATCATCGGTGTCGCTTCGCGCAATATCATCAAGGGCGAGCACGTTCACTCCCACAACATCGCGCTCATCGATTTCGACCGGGACCCAGGCTTCTGCGAGGATGTGCGCCCGGTGGACTACGTCGCACCTGATAAACGCGCGACCTTCATGGGTATTGTGCGAGCAGACGGCCGGGTAGCCACGCGCAACTTCATCGGGCTCCTGTCGTCGGTGAACTGCTCATCGAGCGTGATCAAGAAGATCGCCGAACACTTCACCCCCGATCGGCTCGCCGCCTACCCGAATGTCGATGGCGTCGTCGCGTTCGCCCAGACAAGCGGGTGCGGCATGTCGTCCCCCAGTCAGCATTTCGACGTGCTGCAGCGCACCATCGCCGGGTACGCCCGCCATCCCAATCTGGCGGCTGTACTGATCGTCGGGCTGGGTTGCGAGCGAAACCAGGTGGCCAGCCTCGTCGACTCTCAGCACTTGGTACCCGATCGCAATCTGCGCACGTTTGTGATGCAGGATACCGGCGGCACGCGTGCAACCATCGCTCAAGGCATTGCGGCGATCGAAGCGATGCTGCCCGAAGCCAACGCTGTCAAGCGTGTCCCGGTCAGTGCCGCGCACTTGAAGATCGGCCTGGAATGCGGCGGTTCCGATGGCTTTTCAGGCATCACCGCCAACCCGGCATTGGGGGCTGCGATGGATATTCTCGTGCGTCATGGCGGCACGGCCATTCTGTCTGAAACACCCGAAATCCACGGTGTGGAGTTCATGCTGACGCGACGTGCGATCAGTGCCGAGGTGGGCCAGAAGCTACTGGACCGCCTGGCCTGGTGGGAAGAATACACGCGCGGTCAGAACGGGCAGTTCAATGGCGTCGTAGGGCCCGGTAATCAGGCAGGCGGTCTGGCCAATATTTTTGAAAAGTCGCTGGGGTCTGCCATGAAAGGCGGCACGACACCACTGCAGGCGGTGTACGAGTACGCCGAGCCGATTGACAAGGCCGGGTTCGTGTTCATGGATTCACCGGGCTACGACCCTGTCGCCGCTACCGGTCAAATCGCCAGCGGTGCCAACCTCATCTGCTTTACCACGGGCCGGGGCTCGATGTTCGGGAGCAAACCGGCGCCAACCCTCAAACTCGCCAGCAATACCCCGATGTTCACCCGTCTGGAAGAAGACATGGACATCAATTGCGGCCTCATTCTGGACGGTGAGCTGTCGGTCGAGCAGATGGGTGAGCGCATCTTTGAGCACATTCTGGAGGCTGCTTCAGGGGCCTCGACCAAGAGCGAATTGTTGGGGCTTGGGGACCACGAGTTCGTGCCCTGGCACCTGGGTATCGTCAGCTGACCCAACCCGTTTTGCACACATTCAAGGAACCTCGTCATGAATCTGAAACTGACCCGCACTGACCTGATTAGAACGCAGAATTTCATCGGTGGTCGTTGGGCCACCAGAGATCCGGAGGCGCTGCTGACTGTCACTAACCCGGCCGACGACAGCTACATTGCCCAAGTGCCCGACAGCAACGCCATTGACGCCCGTGAAGCTGTCGATGCCGCGCATTCGGCCTTTGCCGCCTGGCGTGCCACGCCTGCCAAACAGCGCGCGCAATTGATCAAACGCTGGAACGATCTGATTCTGGAGCACCAGGAAGATCTGGGCAGGCTGATCTCGCTGGAGCAGGGAAAACCACTGGCAGAGGGGCGTGGCGAAGTGGTCTACGCCGCCAGCTATGTCGAGTGGTTTGCCGAGGAAGCGACGCGCTCATACGGCGATGTGATCCCGGCACCGGTCGCGGGTCGCCGCATGACGGCTATCAAGGAACCCGTTGGCGTGGTCGCTGCGATCACGCCCTGGAATTTTCCGGCGGCGATGATTGCCCGCAAGATCGCGCCGGCACTGGCGGCCGGTTGCACGGTCGTCTGCAAGCCCGCCGAAGACACTCCTCTGACGTCTCTTGCGCTTGTGCGTCTGGCTGAGGAAGCAGGCTTTCCGGCAGGAACGCTGAACATCGTCACCGCTTCGCGGGAGCGTACACCCGAAGTGGTAAACGCTTGGCTGGCCGATTCACGGGTGCGCAAGATCACCTTTACAGGGTCGACGCCAGTGGGCAAACACCTGGCCCGAATGTCAGCCGATACCTTGAAAAAGTGCTCGCTTGAACTGGGCGGCAATGCCCCATTCATTGTTTTTGACGATGCGGACCTCGACGCTGCGGTGGATGGCCTCATGGTCTCCAAATTTCGCAATGGCGGTCAGACCTGCGTGTGCCCCAATCGGATCTATGTGCAGAGCGCTGTTCACGATCAATTCGTTCAAAAGCTGGTGGCAAGGGTCAGCGCGCTGAAGGTTGGGCCAGCTTCCCACGGCGATTCTCAGATTGGTCCGATGATCAACGCGCGCGCCATCGACAAGATCGCCCGCCATGTGAATGACGCTGTTGCAAAAGGCGCAGAAATCGCCACCGGCGGTCGCCGTATCCGCGACGCTGTCGCAGACGGTCCGAACTACTACGCGCCGACCGTGTTGACCCATGCAAGCTCACTCATGGAACTCTGCAATGAAGAGACATTCGGCCCCGTTGCACCCATTTTCCGCTTCACGACTGAAGCGCAAGTGATCGAACTGGCCAACGACACTCCATTCGGGCTGGCGGCCTACTTTTACACCCAGGACGTCAAACGCGTCTGGCGCGTAGCCGAGGCGCTGGAGTCGGGCATCGTCGGCATCAACGAAGGTGCTCTCGCCGCAGAGGCCGCCCCGTTTGGGGGAGTCAAGGAGTCTGGGTATGGCCGGGAGGGTTCACGCTACGGCCTGGAGGACTACATGCACATCAAATACCTGTGTCAGGGCGGCCTGAACTAGTTCCGACAACTACAACAGAGGAGTACAGGCAATCATGGGAAATCCGTTCAAGACCGCGCTTTCGCGAGGCGATAAGGTCATCGGCCTCTGGCTTTCATTGGCCAATGCCTACAGCGCCGAAATTTGCGCCACAGCAGGCTTCCAATGGTTGCTGATAGATGGTGAGCACGCACCAAACGACGTGCGCAGCACGCTTGCGCAGTTGCAGGCCGTTGCGCCTTATGCGGCCCATCCAGTGGCACGCACCGTCGATGGCAATCCGGCGATGATCAAACAGATGCTCGACATTGGCGTTCAAACGCTGCTCGTACCCATGGTCGATACCGCCGAGCAAGCCATCGCTCTGGCGTCCGCCACCCGCTACCCGCCGCAGGGCACCAGAGGCGTCGGTGCAGCGGCGGCGCGTGCCTCGCGTTGGGGTGGGTACAGGGACTACCTGGAGACGGCCAACGATGATGTCTGTTTGTTGGTACAGGCTGAATCCAGGGCTGCACTCCAGAACCTTGAAGCCATCTGCGCCGTCGACGGCGTGCATGGCATTTTCATCGGGCCGGCTGATCTGGCCGCATCAATGGGGCATCGTGGGCATCCTGAGCACCCTGACGTGCAGCAAGCGATAGAGAAAGCCATACGCACCATTGTTGCCAGTGGCAAAGCCGCCGGCACGCTGACAGGCGATGCCAAACTCGCTCGGCACTATCTCGAACTGGGCGCCAGCTTCGTCGCAGTGGGGCTGGATCTAACCCTGCTGGCACGGGCGACCCGCGGATTGGCAAACGACTTCGGTCTCGGCACCTTATCAGCATCCCCAGCTAGCGGCGCCTCACCCTACTGACTACTCATGGGTAGCGATTCCACCAAGCCGTGGCAAAGGGTTGGTGACTGCCGCGCCGCGCCTTGGAGGCAATATCACCCGGCCCGTCGCAGTGTTTCGCTTTTCACTAGAGATGAATTTATCGGTGAATAGTACTGGGGTCTGCTTCGGCGGCGCTGACGGTGAGCAGGGCCCGCTGGCCGTGCCTGTGATGGTGCCGCCCCCGGCCGCGATGCCAACGCCGTCGACGGAGCTGGAGGACGCGTTCAGCTCCAGGTTGCCGGTGACAGTAACGACGCTGTTCGAGGCGCCGTTGATGTTCTCTGTAGTCGCGGCAGTGTTCACGGTGAAGGTGTTGGCACCGCCAGCCCCCAGGTTGTAGGTCTGGAAGGCAGTTTTGCCGGTGTCGCGTTGCTCACCGAGCCAGCCGTCGCGTCCAGCAAGCTGCAGATCGGACGTCTGTCAATCCCCTGGTGACTCCCCTCCTCGTCTAGAGCTACAGACACTGAAGTGAGTGATGGCTATGGTTTCAGCAGGCTCCACCTGGTGTGGATGGCAATTGCCGCGGCGCATCCCTGCCCCACCGCATACCCGTTGGAAATGTTTTTTCAAAGATCACTACGATCCGCTCCCCTCATCCGCCAGAATGAGCACCCGATCGAGCAATGCGATAAACTGGAGCACTCTCAACAGGAGCTGCACATGTCCAAACTGGCTGAATTCCGCGAATTAGAAAAACACTTGGCCGAACAACTGGCCGCCCTGGAGTCAATGAAGGGTGACTCGGGTCTGCAACGCGAAATGGAGTTCGAGCAAAAGCTGCGCGAGCTGCTGGCCGAGTACAGCTATAGCCTGCGAGACGTTGTTGCCGTACTCGATCCAAGTGCAGTGAATCACCGTGGCCCCGTGGGAATCAAAGCCCCTGAAAAAGGCACCCGCCGTGCACGTCAAATTAAGCAGTACTACAACCCGCACACCGGCGAAGTGATTGAGACCAAAGGCGGCAATCACAAGCAGCTGAAAGAGTGGAAAGCCGAGTATGGTGCTGATGTTGTTGAGTCCTGGCTCAAGGCATAAGCCGCAAGCATCGCTTTCCTCACATTAAAAGGCCCCGATGGGGCCTTTTTCTTTGGGAGTTCTTTGTCGTACGACTAGCAGTGCGGACGCTGAGGCTTCAAGGGTAACGACGCCATATTTGGCATAGTCGTTATCGATCGTCCAGGCTGCATCAGCGGCAGTTGGGGCATCCATGCAATCCACGCGCTATCTGAAACAGTCCATGATCCTCCGAAGCTGGGACTCGTGCGAGCTGCTGAGAAAGCTATTCGCCCGATTGTGGAGGGCACGGAAGGCATATTGACATTACTTAAATTCCTTCAGATTATTTGGCGAAAGGGCAATGCAGGAAGCTCTGCACTAGGAAATCGTCCAAACGCACGTATTTGTGATATCTACCCAAACATTCCTTCGAGCATTTAAATAATCAGGAGTAGCGATATGAGTCAGGACGACGTTACCGAAGAACAAATCAAGATACGTGTAGAAAAGCTGATGGCCGACCAGCGTCTGATAGAACTGGAAAAGGCTGAAGAGGTAACCGCGGCCGAACGCAAAAAACTAGAGAAAGAAGCCAAAGATAGACGCACGACTCTTCTCAATGCCGTGCGTGCCGGAGCGCCTGATGTCAGTACTGCGCTCTTTGATAAAATGCAATCACTTGAGTATGAAGGCCAGGACTTCACTAAACGTGACATAGTTGATCTGCTCAAGGCTCACGGGGCACAGCTGACGGATTCACAGGACTTCTTTGATCTGAACGTGGCTCAGCGCGAGGACTTGCTTGACCGAGTGGGGTTTTATCGCGGGGTGATCATTGATCACGGACTATCTAACCCGGTGGAGTTGAGCTTTCGCGAGGTGCTGATGCGCCCGGATACGGAAAAGACCACCAGCGAGGGCCAATCTACAGATCGCGCAGCCAGGCTGCTATATCGCAAGCCAAATTTTTCGGGCTATTTCGAGAACTATTTCACTACATCGGAAGCTACCCACCAGACGCAAAAAAACGGCGTCACCAATCTCAAGTTCTCGCTCGCCGCAGCCACCGGAATGGTAGCCACCGTGGGCGTCGGTGTCAGCGGCAGTTATCACCAGCAAAGCCAGGTGAGTGCAGGCTCAGTCGGTAAGAAAACCTACATCACCGCCAACTTCTTTTTGCCCCGCATTGAACTCTCTTTTGACAGCCTGACACCTTGTGCGAGTACCGATTTCGAGAAAGCCTGTGCCAAGGCAATGGCAAAAAAAGAAGAAGAGCGCTTTGCCGAACTCAAGAAGGTACTGGACAGCTTTGGTCATTTTGTCTCGACCCATACGCTGGTTGGCGGTCGCCTGTTTGCGACTGAAACCAAGGTTTTCAAGGCCAATGAAAGCAAATCCAATGTCACTCAGCGTTTCGCTGCGGAACTAAAAGTGAGCCTGAGCACGCCCGCCAAGAATGCAGAGTTGAACATCAGCGGGGACCATGGGACACAAAACGCGCAACGCGACAAGACCTCTGATGAAGAACAGAATCTTACCTTCCATGCGGTAGGCGGCGAGGGAACTGTTGTGCAGAATGCTGCGGTCTGGGCCGAATCGCTCTATGACTACAGGCGTTGGGCTGCAGTGCAGCGGGAAAATCTGATTCCCAGCATCAACGTTCTGCCGGAGGATCTGGCCGAAAGTTGCTGGAATACGCTGAAAAATTACGCGGAGAAAAGGACCAAGCGAACGATCCTGTTCGAAGACGACGCTTACTTTCTGTTTTATGGCGAGTACGGTGACACCGTCGGATCCCTTGCCAAAGAAGCCTATTTTAGCATCCAGAACCTGAAATTCGACGCTGCCGTATCACTGCGCTCAGCGTTACCAATAGAAGGTGAAGTGCTGGCGCTAACAAAACCCTCCCCAGACACTTCACCGGCTCAGCTGTGGCGCATGACCGAAGACGGCAAGTTGGTCAGTTTTGCGACCAAGCCCCCGGGAGCCTACGGCATACAGAAAGATGTCCTTTTTGCACTGACGGCGGAAATCACGGGCGAGCCGACCGCAGATAAGTACCCGGTCAGCATCCGTCAGCTTGGAAAATCGGACTTCCAGACCTGGGAATATCCGGGCTCAGGCGAGTTGATCAATAGCGCATTGGGCAAGGACTACCTGCTTGATGCCGAAAATGACAAACAACTAGTATTGAGAAAGCGTACGTCAATCAGTGAAAACAGCCGTCTATGGGACCTCATTGAATTACCGCTCTATCTGGCAGAAGCATTGCGCAAAACAGCAGCGCACTCTAAAACAAATAAATGGTTCAAGCTGCGCATCGCTGAAGGCGGGCTGGTCATGTCTATAAACCGCGCCGAAGGCAAAACTCACCTCAGCTCGGTCGAGCACTACCATATCGTTGCACAGCCTGACATAAATGGCCCACACCAAATGTGGCGTTTGGATGAACGCGATCAGATCGTCTCTGCCATGATGGCTCTGGACAGTGGCAATGAGTTGAACGTTTTACTTTCCGTTAGCGACAACAGCCGGTTTTTGCTGGCCAAACCTTATAGCCCTGACCTGCAGCAAAAATGGAAAATCAATGCAGGCTACCTTGTGCCACTAAGCGGTAATTTCGCCAATGATGCCGCAGCCATCAAAGTTACTGGCGGCCGTGAAGTAAAAGCCAGCTTCCTGGAAATGGTCAATCGCGATCGCAAGGCAGGGCAAAAATGGACAACAGAGGAGCTCGGTGAAAACTTGGCTTTTACCGAATACGAGCAAAAAATGCTGGGCGGTGAGTTGCGTAACGATTGGGTTAAGATGGTGGATACAAGACCTCTCGACGTTAACGGATACCTAACAGGAATCCGCCTGGTATTGACAGAGCGCGGGAGTTTTTATTCGATCAACGAAGGCTATGCGCTCCAGCTTGCAGTGGACGTGCGCCGAGAAAGTAGCAAGCCGACGATCGCCCATAACGCCCCGCCAAATGAATCCATGGTCGATATATCCAATGACGCGAATGTAAGCGTTAATTCACAACTTTTGTACTTGCCTGACACGCCAGTTTTCAGCATAAAATTGGCCGTAGAAAATCAACAGCTCGGATTCATGTACCAACTCGTCAAGGATGGTCCATGGGTAGCTGCTGAAAGTGATTCAAATCGACCAGGCCAACTACAACTGAAGAACATCAAGACCGCCACTTCAAAGATATCCGTGCTGGTGAGTGAGCGAATTATTGCGCTGGGTCTTGATTTCTATGCAGAACACAACGTGCTCGTACCAAGGGTTATCAAGACCAAAAGCTGAGCAGCCCAAACCCAAGACGGGACAGCAGGTCCCGCCTTCAGCCATTTTAATGGAGAGATTGCGCCTTGGCTGAATATTATGCATGAGCCACAAAAGCTTTGGCCGCACTTGCACAGGACCGCAAAGCGCTAGACGATAGATCTGGTGAGGCCGCCTCCGGAATTATTGTTTTAGTGAGAGCGTCAATCGCGGCTTGCTCCGCATTGATCAGCTGTTTGAGCTCGTCGACTTTGGCTTGTTGAGCGTTTTCGTTCGCTTGACCCGCAGGCGATCCTGCTTGCCCGACCGTTGTCGTTCCGCCACTGGCGGGAGTCAACAAACTCAGTTTGTCACGAAGGTCAGTCAGTCTGGTGAATCGTTCAACTAGGGCTTGGGTACTCAGCGCCAATTCGGTTGAATACGCTGAGCTGCGCCCTTCGCTCTGTTGACGGCGTATCTTCCCGCCCATCCAACGGTTTCCAAATGTCTCAATGCGCACATCTGGGAATTTTCGCTGTGGCAGAGCACCTCGAATTTTACGGCCACAGAGCTGACTTATACCGAAGCGTTGCTTGAGAGCTATGTGGCCTGGCCCAAAAAATTCATGGCCATTAGAGAGTAAAAACGCCAGTGCGGACGCTGGATTATCAGCCCAGCAGTAAAAAACAAAAAAAGTTACTGCTCGCCCCTCCCCTGTTTCTTAAAAAAAGCATCGTGCATTCAGCGAGCTAGAAAGGCTGCATTTTCCAACAAACCAAACGGTATCGCGCAATGATGGCATTTTGACGCCTGCCGGTTTGACAACCGATGTAAGCCTTCTAAAGTCTCGTGGCCTGACTGAACAGCCCATTCATACGATCGGGCCGGGCACTTTCAATGGAGATGAAAAGCATGAATGTCATTCAATATCGCAGTAACGTTCCAGCACCTCGTGTATTTGATTTCCCGACAGTGGTAAGCGTTGCCTCTTGCGACACGGACTTTCTTCCTGAGCTTCACCGCTCTAGCCTGACGTTGGGTATGACCCGGTTGTTTGGCGAGACAACCCGCGACAAGCATGGCAACACCGGCGACGCCAAGCAAAAGCGCAATAATTAAGGCGACTGCGTGTTTCGCATGACCTATCTGCCAGTCGACGGCGAGCCCGTCGACTGGCTTTCGGACAATGGCCGCCTCGTCAGTTCTCGTGGGCACATTGAGCCGTTCAATCATCCGATGGTCGAAGTCCTCGCGACCGTGGATCATGATGGCAGGCTGGGCGTGGCCATCGTCGAGCGCCCGCACCTTGGCCCCATTGCGGCGCCAAGGCATCTGCCTGATGGGCCATTGATAGCCGACGACAGCTATGACACCTTCGAACACCTGCGAGAAACCTGCCGTTCATGGCAGTTGCATTGGTTCTGGATCGAACTGGACAGCGAGTCTGTGCGTATCGAAGCCAGTCGATTGCCGACCGTGCCGGTTTTTGTCGCCGATATTACCGATCATGCGCGCTGCGACTGGGATCCCTTGAACCTCTATGGGTTCGTTGAAGCGCAACTGGACTGGGATGCCGCTGCGCATTACATCTGTTGCTTCGAGCAACCTTATGGCACGAGAACTGTCATCCGCCAGATCAAGCAGGTTGCTGCCGGATACGTTGCGCAATGGCGCCCAGGTGCCGAATGGTCCTTCAATCCGCCCGAGGCTGCTGCGCCAGCTTATCCGCGCGCACTTGATGCCGATGCCGACCCCTTGCGCTCGCTGGAGACAATGCTCAACGCCGCACTGGCGCGGCTGGTACCTGATCGCAAGGTGCCCATGGCCAGCGCCTTGAGTGGTGGCTATGACTCGACGTGTATGGCTGCAACCTGTGCCCGCGATGGCCGTAAGACCTCGACCTTCGGCGTGGTCATGGATGACGAGCCAGGGATTGCCCAGCGGCGACGGCGCAACAGTGTCGTTGAGCTGTTCGCGCTGAAGGATCACGCCTATCCCGCCGCCGCCCCCCAGGATGGCGACTACGGTCGAACATCGCGGGGGCGCATGGTGCCGTGGGAAGAGCATCATCACGACATGTTCCAGAGAATTTATAGAGATGCCGCCGATACCGGCCATGACCTTTTTCTCTCAGGCTTCGGCGGCGACGAACTGGTCAGTCTCTATTGGGATGAGCTGTCTGACCGTGACGAGCAGATCGCCCAGCGCAGCGGTAAGCGCTTACTGCCCGAATTCCTGATGCCGGCAGTCCGTTCCCGGCAAGCACAAAGAACCGAGACGATGATGAACACGCCGATATTTTTTGCCCAGCGCGGCGTCATGGATACCCTGGCCGCCGTTGCCGCACAGCATCTGCGTAACGGCTTATGGCCTATTCATCTAATGGTGACGCCTGAAATTGTCGGTTATTGCCATGCACTGCCTTATGAGTGGCGCAAGGAGCGGCGGTTGATTCGCGACCTGCTCATACGCTGGAATGTTCCCGACTGCGTCACCCAGCCGATACTTGGTGAATCATTCAGTAAGGTGGCTGTTCAGGCGTTGAAGCAATGTCGACAAGCGCAAAACGGTTTGCGCGTCCCCCGCCTGGTTGCGCTTGGCCTGGTCGATGAACTGGCAACGAATAGCGCATTCAATGCCTGGGTAGAGGGTGTTGGTCCACCCGGCCAGGATATTCACTTCATCGCCATGGTGGTGCTTGAGGCAACACTTGAGTCATTGGAAATGGCTCGATGCACAAGAGGTATCAACCATTAAACCGGATTACGCGCTCGCCAGTCTGTTCGATCACCTGCTGGTGTTGGCTGTGGATCCTGTCCTTTGGCCCATGGTCGTACAGATGCAACAGACTGCGAACGCAGCAACTTGAGAATCATTCAAAGGCGACACGTCACCGCTGGGCAAAGCGTTGGCTAAGCAATGTAGAAACCGCGCCAAAGCCGAATTTGAAAGCATGCAGGACGGGAAACAGCTTAAAGACTGCATCAAGCCAGGCAACGTCATTGATGACGACGTGCGCAACTGCATGAAAGGTATGTAGCACCGGGACTGCCTGACGTTCGGTATTTGGCCCAAGCGCGTCAGGCAGTCATCCCGTATCAGGCGCTCAGGGCCTCCTCGATAGCTGAAGTCAAACGTGGGTCATCCGCTGCGACATCCGGGGCAAACCGGCCAATCACTTTACCGTCCCGGCCCACCAGGAACTTCTCGAAATTCCACAGCACTTCCTGTCCTTCGCCGCTCTCGATGCCGTAGCCCTTGAGGCGTTCACGGAACGGGCCGTCGCCGGTCGCGGCTGGCTGGGCTGAGGTCAGCTCGGTGTACAACGGATGCCTGTCGGCGCCTGCAACGGAGATCTTGGAAAACAACGGAAAATGCACGTCGTAGGTGGTGGAACAGAACGACTGGATTTCTTCATCTGAGCCCGGTTCCTGCTCTTTGAAGTTGTTGGCCGGGAAGCCCAGTACTTCAAGCCCTTCGGCCCTCTTGCTCTGATAAAGGCTTTCCAGACCTTCGTATTGTGGCGTCAGCCCGCACTTGGATGCGACGTTGACCACCAGCAGGACTTTTCCTTTGTACTGGCCCAGGCTGGCTGAAGTTCCGTCGATTTGCTTAAGAGGAATGTCGTAAAGAGAGGCAGTCATGGGTATCTCCTTTGAGTGATCGGTAGTGTCTCCAGTGACAGACATTAAAGCGTATTCAGCACTTGAAAAGCACGTTGCACCGGGCACACCATTTCTCTGCTTCGGTCCGGTTCATCGGAAAACGCAGCACTGGACGGCTTGCATCAGCGACCTCTAAAACCAGGGCGTAATCGATAAATTCACGCCTGATCTCGAAGGCCGGGACGCTCATGCCCGAAGCATTGACTATTCGAGCCTCAACACCGCCCGCGAATCTCCTCTCAACCTGCACCCACTCACATCGCCAGCTTGTTACCCATGAGAAGTCGCGGACTTGATAGTCGCCAGTGGCGCTCTGGCATTGAGCGAGTTTTTGCCTGGCGTGGTCAAAGACGACGAACAGCGGGCGTGGGTAGCCGAGCAACTGGGTATCGTCGAGGCTCAGGCCTTCTTTCTGGTTGACGGTGGCTACAAGTGCTTTCGCTCGTCTGCGCCGCCATATCAGGTAGCCTATGGCGAGGCAGAGAGTTGAAAAGGAAACCAGAAAAGCCTGGAATATGTCGAAAGTTGGCGTCCCTTTGTGAGGCAGCATGCACAACAAAAGTCCTATTGTCGCTAACCCCGATAAGAGCATTACGGGGATAACGATTCTATTGGCGAAGCTGATCCCGAATGTCTTCAACTCGCTGCTCATCATTGTTTCCGCTGTCACTTGTTGGCTTGATCAGTGCTGACACTGCGAATGAAGGTCAACCGGAGCCCCGTGTCACGCACTTCAGTGGTTATCAACTCACCATTATTATTATCAAAAACGATTGCATCATCGACCTTTCCAACGCTCAACTGTTGCCAAACAATGGCAAAACGCGTCCTTGAAACTTTGCGTACCTCACCGACAAAAGCCGACTGGGCAGGCACTGATTGGGCCGGTGAAACCTGACACTTTACGGGCAAGGGATAAGCCGGCTCGGTCGTGTCACGAAGGTGCATCGCCGATTTGATAACGGCAGTGCCAGGCGTCGGCACACAGTCGACAATGGCACCTGCGCTGATAGTAATCTCCCCTGCCCGCTCTGCTGCCTGGGCACCATCGGCAAGCAATAAAAATGCTGCGCCAAGGATGACTTTCGACTTCAGGTACATCAGCCATTCATCCTGCTGAGCCCCTTGCCCAGCATCATGATGAACAACACACCACCCACCACCATCAACACCAGCCCGACAATCAGCATCACTTGGCCAACCTTCGCCCAAGTCCGCTGCACCTTGTCAAACTCCTCGTAACTGGCCCAGCGTTTGTGTGTCCATGCCAATGAGCGCCCGCACGCTATCAGGTAAAACCACGTACCCAGGCCCACCAGCGAGCACAGGATGTTGAGCGTCGGATACCGCTCCGCTATGAACGGTGATAGTACCGCCAGAAAGCTCAAGGCACCGAACCAGACCCTGTTGCCCAATGCCCATACGCCGCCGAACAATAACGCCCCCATACTGGCGCCCCTGGCCTGCTGAGGAACCACGCCGGAACGCTCGCCCGAGTTGTTTTCGATGACGGGCTGGACGGGTTTTGAGTAGTAGTCGGGGCTAAATCGGTCGACGGTCATGACGGGTATACCGGATGAAGGAGCGCCACTGTAACAGAGTCAGCGCCGCTGGTTTGTTTGCTCAGGGCGATGCATTTACGAGGGGATCAGGCGTTCCAGCGCCGCTTTTATAAAGGACGACAGTCGCTGTAGGTATGGTCTGGGTGTCGCCTGACCAGAGTAGGTATGCAACTGTTCATTTGAACGTCAATCCCCAATAGATAGCCATGTGGTCTGAAACGTTTTTTCTCCAGTCCGGCCCTGACAGGCTGTTCATCGTGAGGTAACAGTTGTCGTCTCCCACCAGGGATACACCGGTTATGATCAGATGGTCATAAGGGCTGGAGGGATCGCCTTTGGCGGTCAGGCTGGTCGCGTCACTTCTCGGGCAGGCAGACGGCGCAAGTGCGGAATGCGCTTGCGGATCGGCCCATGTGAACCCCGGCTGATAGATGTCTTTCTTATTCGTGACTGCCATGTTCCAGTCACCACCGATCACCACCGCAAAGCCTTGCGATGGAATTTCAACTGCTTCGTGGGTTGTTGTCGCAAGGCTGTTAAAGAATGAGCCTGCTGCGTTTGCTTCCGCTTGACGCAGTTTCGGTGAATTGCCAAAGATAGAGTGAATATCAGCAAACCATGCATAGTGATTTGATGTACCCACGCTGACCTTGGCAAGCATTGCGTAGGGCGGACGACTGAATGAAGCGGCAGGCGCATCCTGGAAGGCTATAGGCGTTATTTTGCTGGTTTTATATACAAAGCAATAGGCTTCTCTATACGTATTGTCGCCCTTCACTGCAGAACAAGTACTAGCCACGTCGCTGCCCAGTTCGGTGCAGGGCAAAGATGAACTCATCGCTTCCTGCAAGAAAAGCACATCGGCTTTCGACATCAGCCCTTTTATCTGCTCGCACTTGTTTTGTGTGGCTGGCGACGTGCCCCATCCAAGATGAAGGGTGTTAAGTGAGGCAACCGTAAGGTCCGCTGCATGGGCGTTAACGACCAACGCAGGCACAACGCAGCAGATCGAGAGAAAAATGCGCACTCTTCGAATCAATCACTCACCCCTTCAGGTAATGCTCCCAGAATCTTCCTTGAGCAGCAGTGAATCGTCTAAAGCAACGGTCGGTCTGCCAGGCTAACGCGCGACGATACCAACCTGCTGCAGGAATGTCAGGTTGTCCTCCAGATGCCAGTTCTCGGCGATCCGCCCGTTGGCGATGCGGTAGATGTCGGTGGCAATGAAGTTCACTGCCTGCCCCTGCCCTTGCACGCCGTTGAAGCTGCCGGTGAAGTGGCCGCTGAAGCGCAAGTGCGATACCACGCGATCACCGCTTACGATCATTTGTTGAATCTCGCATTGCAGGTCAGGCACTGCCCCATGAAAAGCCTTGGAGGCCGCCAACGGCCCGGCGATACCTTGAGGGCGGCCCGGTGGCAATGCGCGGTCCATGAAATCCGCTGCCAGTGCTTCTTGCGCCAGGGCCGGATCGCCGGACTGCCAGAAGGTCGCGTAGCGTCGAGCGGCCAGGGTTTGCGCCTCAACCTGTGCGGGTTTTGCGCCCGGATCGGCAATGATCACCTTGGGCGTTATCAGCGTCGGCTCGGCAGCCATGGCGTTCGAACTCAAGACGGTAGCCGTCAATGTAGCAGCGGCCAGCAGGCCCGAAATCAATGTACGCATCATGCTTCTCCAACAGTAACAGCGGGGTAATCGCTGTAGCCCTTGGCGCTGCCGCCAAACAGGGTCGAGTGATCGAGAGGCGCCAGGGGCAGGTTTCGCATCAGGCGTAATGGCAGGTCCGGGTTGCTGACAAAGGGCCGACCGAAAGCCACCAGATCGGCATAGCCCTGACCGATGACCCACTCGGCACGCTCGCGGTTGTAGTTACCGGCGACGATGATCGGGCGGCTGAAGCGAGCCCGAATCGCCTGGCGGAACGACTCGGTAAAGACTGGCGCATCGTCCCAATCCGCCTCTACCAAGTGCAGATAACCGATGCCCTTGCCTTGCAGGTACTCAGCCGCTTCGAGAATGGTCGGCAGGATATCCGGGCAAGCCATGCCACGCGCCGTCAGAAAAGGAGCCAGGCGAATAGCGGTACGTTCGGCACCCACCTCGTCGCTGACCGCATCGACCACTTCCTTAAGAAAGCGCAGGCGATTGCTACGCGAACCACCGTACTCGTCAGTGCGGGTGTTGGAGGTGGTGCGCAGGAACTGATCGATCAGGTAACCGTTGGCGCCGTGGATTTCCACGCCGTCAAAACCTGCGCACATCGCCCGGCGCGCGGCCTGGCGGAAGTCTTCGACCACCTGTTTGATTTCTGCGTGGCTCAGTGCGCGGGGTGTAGGGGAATCGAACATGCCGCCCTGCCCCGTTACCGGGTCAACTTTCCAGATCTGCCCTTCGAACGGCTCGGCAGAGGGTGCCACTGGCAACTCGCCGTTATGAAAGTCCGGGTGGGACAAACGCCCGACATGCCACAGCTGCAGGAAGATACGCCCACCTTTGGCATGCACAGCTTCGGTAATCCCCTGCCAGCCTTGCACCTGCGCTTCGCTGTGGATGCCGGGGGTGAATGAGTAGCCCTTGCCCTGAGGCGAAATCTGCGCGGCCTCGGTAACGATCAAGGCTGCCGAAGCGCGCTGGGCATAGTACTCGGCGTTACTGGCGTTGGGGATGTCACCGGGCTGGCTGCTGCGGGCACGGGTCATGGGCGCCATGACGACGCGATGAGAGGCAGTGATGCCGGCGAATGCGACGGGGCTGAACAATGTGTTGGATGCGTTCATGGTCGAGGTCTCCTGGGCTAATGAATGTTGATGGGGCCAGTGTGTAACCAGGGACGCGCATTGATAATTGGTCTAACATTTGATGGATTTTCAAAAATATTGGAATAATCATGGACAACCTGGGCGACATCCGACTGTTTGTCGAAGCGGCTCAGTTGGGCGGACTGTCACTGGCAGGCCGCAAACTCGGCCTGTCGCCGGCAGCGGCCAGTGCGCGACTGCTCAAGCTGGAAGCCTCGCTGGCCACCCGCCTGTTCGAGCGCACCACCCGGCAACTGCGCCTCACCGATGAGGGCCGGGTTTATCTGGAGCACTGCCGTCAGGCGCTGCAGGCACTGGACGATGCCCGCGCGGCGCTGTCGGCGGAGAAAAAGGAAATTCGCGGCAAGATCCGTATTTCGGCCACCTCGGACTTTGGCCGTCACGTGCTCAACCCGTGGCTCGACGCTTTTACACGTCTGTATCCACAAGTAGTTCCCGCGCTGCAGTTGTCTGACTCGCTCTCGCACCTGGTGGCCGATGACGTCGATCTGGTGATCCGCTTCGGCGTGCCGCCGGACAGCTCGTTGATTGCCCGGCCGCTGGCCGCCAATCGCCGGGTGTTGTGTGCCGCGCCCGGCTACCTGGCACGCAAGGGCACGCCGAAACACCCGCGACAGTTGGCTGACTTCGATCATATCGTCGTCGGGCAGTCAGGCTGGTCGAATGAATGGCGATTGCGTCGTGGCGAGGAAGAGATGCTGTTCAAGGTCCCGCTGGAGGCCTCTAGGGAAACCAACGACGGCGCCCTCGCCCGGCAATGGGCTGTCGATGGTCACGGCATCGTGTTGAAGTCGATCTGGGATGTGAAAGCGGATATCACCGCCGGGCGCCTGACCTTGCTGATGCCCCAGTGGCAAACAGCCGAAGCGCCAGTACACGCCCTGTATCCACGCAGTCGTTACCTGGCGCCGCGAGTGCGGGCGTTGCTGGATTTCCTGCGGGAGCGGTTCGATGAGACTTCGGCGCAGATGCCGTTTTAAGGACACGACGCCAGTGAGTGATGATGTCCCCTGGCCTGCACAGATCCCCTCTGAATGCCTGGACTGAAACCAGTCAAGGGGATCTATGGTTATCCCGGTTTATCCATCAAACCTGCGCCAACCCTCCATCCACAAACATCTCGCTCCCCGTCATGAAGCTGCTTTCATCCGATGCCAGGAACAACGCCGCAGCGGCCACTTCTTCCGGCTTACCGATACGGCCCAGCGGCAATTGCTCGACCATCGAGTCAACAATCGCATCCTTCTGGCCTGTGGTCGAAAGCGCCAGGTCCAGCCCGGGTGTTTCGATCGGTCCAGGTGAAAGGACATTGACGCGAATGCCCGTGCCCTTGAGGTCCAGCGCCCAGCTTCTGGCGAAATTGCGCAGCGCCGCCTTGGTCGCGCTGTAGACACTGAATGCTGGCGTGCCCATGGTGCCGGTGGTCGAGCCGGTGAGGATGATCGAGCCGCCCTGCGGCATCAGCGGCAGCGCTTTTTGCACGGTGAACAGCGTGCCTTTGACGTTGATGCCGAAGGTGCGGTCAAAGGACTCTTCAGTGATCGAGCCGATTGGCTGGAAATCCCCCAGCCCCGCGTTGGCGAACAACACGTCGATCCGGCCTTTGGCGGCCTTGATCTGCCCGTAGATACGGTCGAGATCCTGAAGGTTGGCGATGTCACCCTGGATTGCCAGCGCTTCATGGCCGATCAGTTGGACCGCCTTGTCCAGCTCTTCCTGACGGCGTCCGACGATGACGACTTGTGCGCCTTCTGCCGCAAAACGTATGGCTGTTGCCAGGCCGATGCCGCTATTGCCGCCGGTCACTACTGCGATTTTTCCGTTGAGTCTGCTCATGACTGTTCCTCAAGAAAGTTGAGGCACAACTGTAGATCCGCGCTATTTATTTGAATAGTATGCACCTTTTGGTAAGTGCCTGATCCGGGAGTCAAAACATGCCCAACAACCCTTTCAATTGCGGGCTGGACGCCGCCCTGGCAGTGATCGGCGGGAAATGGAAACCGTTGGTTCTTTATCATCTGGCGCAAAACGTTCATCGCTACGGCGAGCTGCGCCGGGCCATTGGTGGCGTGACCGACAAGGTATTGATTCAGCAGCTCAAAGAGCTGGAGCGGGATGAAATCATTGCCCGAGTGGACTTTCAGGAGATACCGCCGAAGGTCGAGTACTCCCTCACCCCTTTCGGGCAGTCCCTGGCCACAGCATTGGGCGCATTGTGTGCCTGGGGCACCGAGCACATGGCGACGGTTGAACGGATCAATGAGCGCCGTGCGGCCGTCCTCACAAAACAACCGGCTGATTAAATGCGTTTTTGTAGGACCGGTTTCAGCCGCGAGAGCGCGCTCCCGGCTAAAGCCGGTCCTACAAACCACACAACTGCTTATCCAGCCACCAATCTCATTCCCTGCTTGAAACAAGCCACCGCACGCTCAATATCCTCGTCACCAATATGCCGGTGGGTCACGCAGCGAAGGCGATCTTTGCCCCACGGCCGCACCAATAATCCCAGGGACTCAAGGTTATTTGCCCAGGCGCTGCTGTCCAGGCCGGTCTGTGCGATGTCGATCTGGACGATATTGGTTTGCGGCTGCGAGGCGCTGATCGGCAGACCCAGTTGATTGATCAGGCGGCTGAGGTGTTGCGCACGCTGATGGTCTTCGCTGAGACGGCTGACCATGTTCTGCACCCCATAAAGCCCGGCGGCGGCCATGATGCCGGCCTGACGCTGGGTGCCGCCGAGCATGCGTCGCAGTCGGCGGGCCTGGTGCATGATGGCCGACGGCCCGACCAGCACCGCCCCGACCGGTGCGCTGAGGCCCTTGGACAGGCACACGGAAACCGTATCGGCATGCTGCGCCACCGCCTGCGCACTCACGCCCAGCGCCACCGCTGCGTTGAACAGTCGCGCGCCGTCCAGATGCACCGGTACGCCTTGCGCTTCGGCCAACTGATACACCGCCTGCATGTGGGCCAGCCCCGGCACGGCGCCGCCTGCGTTGTTGTGAGACGTCTCCATGGCCAGTACGCCGGTGTGCAGCTTGTGCTTGCCGCCCTTGAGGGACTCCTCGGTGTGATTCAGGTCCATCTCGCCGCGCAGGCCGGGAACGCCGAGATAAAACAGCCCGGTAAAGGTCGCCGCCCCGCGCTCGGAGGTGTACATGTGCGCGCTGGACTCCAGTACCACCTGCTCGCCACGTCCGGTTTGCGCCAGTACCGCCAACAGGTTGGCCATGGTGCAACTGGGCACGAACAAACCCTCTTCCTTGCCGAGCAGCGTGGCAACGCCCTCCTCCAGCAGGCGTACCGAAGGGTCGAAATCCAGGCCGTCATCACCGATCGGTGCGGTGCGCATGACCTCGTACATTTGCTCGGTAGGCCGCGTCACCGTGTCGCTGCGCAAATCGACCGGCAAGGCGATGCCCGCCCCGCTGTCGTGGGAATTCAAAGCAGACATGAGAAACCCCTGTCAGTGCTGGAGGATTTTGGAGAGAAACTGGCGAGTGCGCTCGCTGCGCGCCTCGACGTTGTCGAAGAATTCAGAGGTGACGCAATCTTCAATGATCTTGCCGCCATCCATGAAGATGACCCGATCAGCCACGCGCCGGGCAAAGCCCATCTCATGGGTGACCACCATCATGGTCATGCCGTCACGGGCCAGGTCGGTCATGACATCCAGCACTTCGTTGACCATTTCCGGATCCAGGGCCGAGGTCGGCTCATCGAACAGCATCACCCCAGGGTCCATGGATAAGGCCCGGGCGATGGCCACGCGCTGTTGCTGGCCACCCGAGAGCATGCCGGGATGCTTGTCCTTGTGCGCCAGAAGACCGACCCGGTCCAGCAGCGCGTGGGCTTTGATCCTGGCCTCTTGCGGGTTGCGCTTGAGCACCTTGATCTGGCCCATGCACAAGTTTTCCGTGACCGACAAATGGGGAAACAGCTCGAAATGCTGAAACACCATGCCCGCCTGGGAACGTAGCTTGGGCAGGTCGGTCTTGGGATCGCCGACACTGATACCGTTCACCGACACCGTGCCCTTTTCAAACGTCTCAAGGGCGTTGACGGTCTTGATCAGGGTGGATTTGCCCGAGCCCGACGGCCCGCAAACCACCACCACTTCGCCCTTGCTGACCTGGGTGGTGCAGCTGTCCAGTACCTGAAACTCGCCGTACCATTTGCTGACGTTATTGAACTCAATCATCTTGGATAACCCGTAACTGGATTGACACTCACCAATGGCGGCTCAACGAGCGACCAGCGCTCTTCTTTCAAGCAACTTGACGATCCGCGAGGCGCTGAAGCAGATCACCAGGTAGACCAGGGCAACGAACAGATACAGCTCGACCAGCCGACCATCACGCTGGCCGATCTTCGCGCCCGCGCCGAGGAAGTCGGTCAGGGACAGCACGTACACCAGTGAGGTGTCCTGGAACAGGATGATCACCCGCGTCACCAATGACGGCAGCATGTTGCGAAACGCCTGGGGCAAAATGATGCTCTGCATCGACTGGCGATACGTCAGGCCGATCGCCAGCCCCGCCGACATTTGCCCGCGCGATACCGATTGAATGCCGGCCCGCATGATTTCGCAGAAATACGCCGCTTCGAACAGGGTGAAGGTGATGATCGCCGACTTGTACGCCCCCACATTCATTGGCCGCGAAGCCCCGGTTACCCAGGCGCCGATGTAGGGCATCAGAAAATAGAACCAGAAAATCACCAGCAGCAGCGGCACCGATCGCATGGCGTTGACGTAGAACCCGGCGGGTATCGATATCAGCCGATACGGCGACAGGCGCATCACCGCCAATAAAGTCCCCAGCAGCAGGCCCATGCTCGCCGCTGCGGCGGTCAGGGTCAGGGTGAAGGTCATGCCCGTGCCGAACAGGTACGGAATGGCGTTGATGACGACAGCAAAATCAAAATTCATGATGCGCTCCCGCTCAACTTGACTCGGGTTTTCCAGCCAATCCTGCCCGGCAAGGCAAAATGCCGCTCCAGATAGTGCATGGCCAGTACGACGCAGCCATTGATCACCAGATACCCCACCGTCGCCGCCGAAAACGCCTCGAAGATATGGAAGCTGAATTCCTGCATGGCCCGCGCCTGCCCGGTCAATTCCAGCAGGCCGATGGTCAGGGCCACGGAGGAGTATTTGACGATCCCCATGAACTCCGAGGTCAGCGGCGGGATCACGATGCGATAAGCCTGGGGCATGATCACGTAGCGATACACCTGCACCGGCGTCAGGCCCATGGCGATGCCCGCCTGGCCCTGCCCTCGCGGCAGTGACTGGATGCCCGCACGGAGGGTTTCCGCCAGGCGCGCGGTGCCGTAGAAACTCAGGCACAGCACCGCCGGAATGAACTGCCCCCAGGGCTGGCCCATCTGTTTCAAGGCATCGCCCCAGTCCTTGGGCAGCAGCTCCGGCAGGACGAAGTACCAGAGAAACATCTGCACCAGCAGTGGGATATTGCGAAATATCTCGACATACAGGGTGCCGATAAAGTGCAGCAACACCGAGGGTGCCGTGCGCAATACCGCCACCATGGACCCCATGATCAGCGACACCGCCCCTGCCGACAACGACAGGGCCAGGGTCCAGCCGACACCGATCAGCAAGTTGTACAGATAGGTGTCGACGCCGTTGGAGGACAGCTCAAGAAAGATCCTCCAGCTCCAGTCATAGTTCATGAGGCCGCCTACTCGTAAAGGGCCGGATCAGCCGAGTCGGTAGGGTTGGCCAAGGCTTTCTTGAGGGCAGCGCTCATGGGGAAATTCAGGTTGATGCCGTGGGGCGGAATCGGCGAGGTGAAGTACTTGTCGTACAGCTTGTTCACCGTGCCGTCCTTGATCAGCTCGACAACGGCGGTATCGACCAGGGTCTTGAACTGCGGATCGTCCTTGGGCTCGAGAATGCCGTAGGGGGCAAGCTCCAGGCCTTTGCTGCCAACGACGAAGTCTTCGGGATTCTTCGACGACGCCACGGCACCGTACGCCAGCCCGTCATCGTTGGCGGAACCGGCAGCACGGCCACTGGAAACCATCAGGAAGGTCTCTGCGGTGTCCTTGGCTGCCGCCACGGAAATACCGTAGCCATACTTGGCGTTGAGCATCGAGATCAGCTTGAAGGTCTGGCCCCCCGCCTGGGCGGCGATGGTCTTGCCGCGAAAGGACGACAGGTCGTTGACGTCGACCCCGGCATCCTTGCGGGCCACGAGTACGACCTGGGCGACGAACGTGGTCGGGGCGAAAGACACCAGCGAATGACGATCGGCTTTATTGGTGGTATTGCCGCATTCCAGATCGATCGTGCCATTGGCCAGCAACGGGATACGGGTTGCCGACGCCGTCGGGTTGTAGTGCACGGCCAGGGACGGGAGATTCAGTGCCGTCTTGATCTTCTGGGTAATGGCTTCGCAAATCTCGACGGTGTAGCCCACGGGTTTCTGCTGGGCGTCCAGGTAACCGAACGGCACCGAGCTTTCCGGGTAACCAAGGGTGATAGAGCCCGACTCGCGAATCCTGTCGATTCGCCCATCCGCAAACGCCTGTGCACTGAGCACAAAGGCCGCAATCGCTGTTACAGCGCTGATCACTTTCATAATCCTTCCTCGGTAATCGAAACAGAGAACATCATCTGGTGTCGCGAACTGACCGAGAGCAGGAGATCGGTAGTGGCAAAAAGTATCCATGAAGAATATATTTAAGCCCAATACCTCTTACGTATTGCTGGATACAGGATTGATATGAGCGAAGGGTATATGAAGCTTCGTCAGATCGAAGCGTTTCGCGCCATTATGATGACCGGATCGATGACTATCGCCGCTCGTAAGCTGCACACTTCGCAGCCGCAAGTCAGCCGCCTGATCAGTCAGCTGGAAGCCCTCACCCAATTCCCCCTGTTCGAACGCCACGGCAGCAAGCTCAAGCCGACCGTGGACGGCGAGCGTTTTTATAGTGAGGTAGAGAAGACATTTTCCGGTCTGACCAGCCTCGAATCGGCGGCTGCGGTGATCCGCTCGTTCGGTCGCGATCGCCTGGTATTGGCAGCCATGCCCCGGCTGGCGGGTGGTTTGCTGGCGCGAATAGTCGCCCGGTTCAAGCTGGAGTTCCCGGATGTGCTGGTGACTATCCAGTCGGGCAACGAAAGCACGGTCAACGAATGGATTCGCTCAGGCATGTGCAGCACCGGCCTGGCAATGCTCTATAACCAGACCCCCGGCATCCATGTCGACCCGGTGATCACTTCCAACTGCGTCGCGGTGTTTCCCAAGGGCCATCGATTCGCGCAACTGGAACGGGTCACGCCCGAAGATTTCGCCAACGAACGCTATATCTCCTTCCCCAGCGCAAGCCCGGTGCGCGAGCGCATCGATGACATCTTCGAACAGGCCGGAGTCAAGCGCCGGATCGTTGCCGAAGCGAGTCTGGGCGCGTCAATCTGTGCATTGGTCGGCGCGGGCATGGGCGTCAGCCTGATCAACCCGGTCGCGGCCTCCGAAGAGGCAACGATTCACAGCATCGAGTCACGCCCCTTCACCGCCAGTATTCCGGTGGTGATTGGCTTGCTGTTTCCGTCCCACCACCCGCAATCGCGACTGGTCAGCAGCTTCGCGCAATGTGCGCGGGAGGTGATGCTCGCCGAGCTGTCGCCGCTATGCGCGTGACCGGCTAAAGCCAGCCCCACAGAAAACCGGCCTGGCTTAGCGGGACATCTGATTAATGCTCAGTCGCTCACCCACCACCATCTCGGTGATCCAGTCCACCAGTATCGAGGTATAGGCCTCCTGGGACACCTCGCTACTCAGGCTATGGTCCGCATGATCGATGATCCGATGGGTCAGCGAATGCGTCTGCTGGAACGCAGCGCGGTAGCTCATGATCGTTGCGTGGGGGACATGCTCGTCGTGCTCGGATTCGACGATCAGCACATCCCCGCGAAACGCCGCGCAGGCCCGCAGGGCGCGGTTGTCAGCGGCGTCGATATGGCTGGAGCGATATTGCATCAGATCGCGGCGGTCGAGTTCACGCTTGGGCATCAGCCAGTTGGCATCGCGGTACATGGCCGGCACCCGCAGGGCCAGCCAGCGCACTTTGCGCATCTGGCTGAGGATGGTCGCCAGGTAGCCACCGTAGCTGGTGCCTACCACCGCTACAGACGAAGTGTCGATGGCCGGATGGGACAACAGATGATCATAGGCCGCCAGCAGGTCGCGCAGGTTGTCCTCACGGTTGACGCTGGCCTGGCGATCGTTGAAAGCGCCATGACCGCGCAGGTCGAAGGTCAGGCAGACGCAGCCCAGTCCGGCAATGCCCCGGGCGCGAATCAGGTCGCGCTCCTGGCTGCCGCCCCAGCCATGGACGAACAGCACACCCGGCACCTTGGCCCTGGGGCTGAGAAAGTTACCGGCAATCGCGTCCTCGTCGACGCTGATCGAGACCGGTTCGGCATTAGCAGTCATAAGCATCGATCCGTGCAAATTTAAGAAGGAAATCGCCGTTGCCGTCGGGGCCGCTATAGAGCACGCGGGCGCCTTCCGGTGCGGCTTGCTCTTCGTGCTTCTCATGGGTGCTGGCGCGCACGGCGTTGGTCTGTGGACGCTCGCGCAAGGCCTGCAACGCGGCGAGCTCGGCCCCGGTTGCACCACCCACCCGCCAGGACTGCTCCAGCACGCCGACTTTCAATGAGCCGTCGCTGCCCTGCCCCTGCACCACATCGTAGTTGCGCCGGGAGGCGAAAAAGCCGGGGAAGCTCAGCGCCGCCGCCGTGTCATAGGTGCGGGCATATTCGATGGCGCGGCGCACATCGGGCTTCAACTCACGGGCCAGCAGCTCGATATAATCGCCGCGCACAATCAACAGCTCGGAGCCGCCATAGACGCTTTCGCCGCGGCTGTTCTGCTTCTGTTCCTGTTGACCGAAATAGGTCATCAGCAGCCCGTCAATCAGGGTCTGGCCGACGCTGTAGGTCACGCTTTCCTTGAGGTTTTCTTCGAGGACAATGCCATGGCCGCAGGTGGCGGCATCCAGCTTGTTCAGCCATTTCTCCACATCATTCTGGTTATGCAGCACGGCCTGACCTGAACCACCACTGGCCTCGACCTGCTTGACCCGCAGTGCGCCCTTGCGCAAGCCCGCCATCGCCGCCTGCCGGGCATCTTCGGGGTCAAAGACCGTTACCCCTGGCAGGACTACATCGCGCACCCGCTCACAGAACTGCGGGTTCCAGCCATCGGGCTGGCTGCGTGCCTGGGCAATCAACGGGTGAGAAATGGCCTTGGTGGCAACGAAGGGATGCTGCACATAGCCGCCGAGCAGATCATCGGCACCGCTGACCTGAAGTTCGTCGAGCTGTTTACCGATCAGAGTTTGGGTGGGGACCCAGTACAGCGACTGCTGTCGATCATCCTCCTGCAAGGCCTCCTTGAAGGGCCATCCGAGAATTTCTGCCAGCCACCGGGCCAAGGCCTGGGTGGTCTGCAAATCGTGTCCGGTGCCGCCGCTATCGGCGTGGACCACTACGCATTTCCGGTTCAATCGTGCTGACATGCCTGGCTTCCTTCTTGTGGCAGTACTCAATAGCCGACCCCTTGCGGACCCCGATAGTTCGCCTGGCACTGATCAATGGAGCCTTGGGCGCCATTCGTCAGCGCGACCGTTGAATTGTTTGAACGCTGGGCGCCGGCCATCTGACTGATATCGGGTAAGCCTCAAAAACTGATCTTCGGAGAAGCCCATGACCGACTATCCAAAACCACCTTTTGAAGCGCAATCCCAGAACGTTCCGGGCAGTCAGGGGAAAATGCAGCCTTACCCCGATTGCGGCGAAACCAGCTACAAGGGTTCTGGCCGCCTGGCCAACAAGATCGCCCTGATCACCGGTGCCGACAGTGGTATTGGTCGGGCCGTGGCCATCGCCTTTGCCCGTGAAGGTGCAGACGTTGCGATTTCATATCTGGACGAGCACGAAGATGCCGAGGAGACCGCACGCTGGGTCAAGGAAGCCGGGCGCCAATGCCTGCTGTTGCCGGGGGATCTGGCGCAAAAGGCCCACTGCGCCGCCATCGTCAACAAGACCGTGGAACAGTTTGGCCGCATCGATGTGCTGGTCAATAACGCCGCCTTCCAGATGACCCACGAAACCCTGGAAGAGATTGCCGACGAAGAATGGGTAAAGACCTTCGATATCAACATCACGGCGATGTTTCGTATCTGCAAGGCCGCCCTGCCCTCTATGGCCGCAGGCAGTTCGATCATCAATACCAGTTCGGTCAACTCGGACATGCCCAGCCCGAGCCTGCTGGCCTACGCCACGACCAAGGGCGCCATCGCCAACTTCACCGCGGGCCTAGCGCAGATGCTGGGCAAGCGCGGCATCCGGGTCAATAGCGTGGCGCCAGGGCCGATCTGGACACCATTGATTGTCGCGACAATGACCGACGAGGACGTGAAAAACTTCGGCTCGGCCACGCCTCTGGGCCGCCCCGGCCAACCGGTGGAAGTCGCGCCGATCTATGTGCTGCTGGCATCGGATGAAGGCAGCTATATTTCCGGGTCGCGCTATGGCGTAACTGGCGGCAAGCCGATTCTCTGAGTGAGGGCGCTGATTGGACAGGCAGACCCTCGTCGTCGGCTGCGCCGGATGGAGTCTGGGCCGGGAATATTGGCCCGACTTCACAGCGCAAGGCACGCATTTGCAGCGCTATGCCGCGCGCTTGAATGGCGTTGAAATCAACAGCTCGTTCTATCGCCCCCATCGGCGCCAGACCTATGAGCGCTGGGCCAACTCGGTGCCAGATGGTTTTCGCTTCAGCGTGAAAATGCCCAAACAGATCACCCATATACAGCGCTTGAAACAGTGCGAGCCTCTGCTGGACGAGTTTATCGGGCAATGTTCTGGGCTGACGGACAAGCTGGGTTGCCTGCTGGTGCAACTGCCGCCTTCGCTGGCATTTGATGAAAGGCTGGCTGAGGGCTTTTTCGATGAGATGCGCCAGCGCTTCAACGGGCATGTAGCCCTTGAGCCTCGGCACGAGTCATGGGCCCATGCCGCACCACTGTTGCAGCAACTTAAAATTGCTCAGGTCGCGGCCGACCCGTCGCGTATCAGTACCGACTTGCGCCCTGCAGGCTGGCCGGGCTTCAGGTACTGGCGGCTGCATGGGTCGCCACGGGTTTATTACAGTCCCTACGGTGAAGAGCTGCTGCAGAACATTGCGCAACAGCTGATGGCGGCTCGCAGTGAAGGCGCGGAGGTCTGGTGTATTTTTGATAATACGGCTGCCGGGGCGGCATTGGGTAATGCCTTGCGGTTACAGGTTTTATTGCACGTCAATGAACGAAATACGGATGTGGGGCCGGCTTTAGCCGGGAATACATAGCTGTGGCCGATAAATCTCTATCGCTTTCACATCGCCTTCCCGGCTAAAGCCGGTCCCACAGAGAAGCTCCATCATTCAATTTGTAGAGGTCTTACCTCAGAAAATGTACTTTACAACACCTTATCCAGGGTAATCGGAAACTCCCTGACCCGCTTGCCTGTGGCGTGGTAAATGGCATTGGCTACCGCTGAAGCCACGCCGACGATGCCGATTTCCCCGACACCCTTGGAGCCCAGTTCGTTGACGATGTCGTCGTTTTCTTCGACAAATATCACTTCGATATCGCCAATGTCCGCGTTCACCGGGATATGGTATTCAGCTAGGCTGTGGTTGAGCACGCGCCCGAGTCGGTGGTCGGTCTGTGCCTCTTCCTGCAAGGCCATGCCCAGACCCCAGACCACGCCGCCGAGAATCTGACTGCGGGCGGTCTTCGGATTGATTACCCGCCCTGCCGCCACCGCACTGACGACCCGGCTGACTTTGATAGAGCCCAGGTCCTCATCCACCTGCACTTCGACAAACACCGCCGAATGAGTCGCGGTGGCATAACTCTCGCGCTGTTTGTTCGGTTCGGCATCGATCTGCACCTCAAGCGCGCCGCCAGGGCAGTGGGCGACGATGTCGGCGATGGCCAGGCGCTGATCACCCAAATGCACATACCCATCGCCGAACCCCGCCTCTTCAGCGGGAATATCCGCCAGCTCAGGATAATGATCCCGCGCAGCCTGCAGCACCTTGGCCCGTATCACCAGGCAGGCCTCGCGCACCGCTGATCCTACTGAGGACACGGTGAAAGAGCCGCCTTGCAAGGGCGCCGTGGGTAACGATGAATCCCCCAGCACGAAGGTAACGTCACGCGGCATGATACCGGCGGCATCGGCGGCGATCTGGGTCATGACGGTATAGGTGCCGGTGCCGATATCGGTGGTCGCGCTGCTCACGGTCAGCCGGCCTTCGGCATCCAGGCGCGCCTTGGCACTGGCTTTCATCTGCATGGCCTCCCAGACGCCACCGGCCATGCCCCAGCCAATCAATTGATGGTCCTTGCGCATGCTGCGCGGTTCCGCATTGCGTTTGTGCCAACCAAAACGCTCAGCGCCCTGGTCATAACAGGCGAGCAGTTCCTTGCTGGAATAGGGTTTTCCTTCATTGCCATTACTCTGGGCAAAGTTGATGCGCCGCAGTTGCACAGGGTCCAGCTTCGCCGCGCAGGCCAGCTCGTCCATGGCGCATTCCAGAGCTGTCATCCCCGACGCCGCACCCGGTGCGCGCATATCCAGCGGCGTGTAGACATCCAGTGGCGCCAGCTTGTAGCTCAGGGCAACGTTGTCGCACTGATACAGCATGCCGCTCCACTCCACCAGATGTTCGGTGAAGTCCTCGAAACGCGAGGTCTGCCCGATGGCGTCATGCCCGACGGCGACCAGCCAGCCAGCCGCGTCGGTTCCCAGACGCAGGCGCTGCACGGTGCGCGGGCGGTAACCGAAGGTAAACATCTGTTGCCGGGTCAGGGTGACCCGCACCGAGCGCTTGAGTTGCAGCGCCGCCATCACGGCCAATGGCAACTGGTACTGCGGGCGCAACCCGGAACCAAAGGCACCACCGACATAGGCAGTCAGAATGCGGATTTTGTCCTTGGGCATGGCGAAGACTTTGTGCAAGTAGTCCTGGCAGTTCTGTGGCCCCTGGTTCTTGTCATGGATTTCAAGGCTGCCATCGTCCTTGTAGAAAACCGTGGAAGCATGGGGTTCCATGGGGTTGTGGTGCTCATTGGCGGTGCTGTAGGTAGCATCAATGCTGACCGCTGCCCTGGCGAATTGCCCGTTGAAATCACCCCGTGGCTTGGGTGTTTCGGCGGGCGCAGGGTGTGCCGGATCGAGCACGGCAAGCAAATCGGTCTGGTGGTCCTCCTGCTGGTAGTCGATACGCAGCAGAGAACCGGCGTAACGGGCCAGCTCAAGGCTTTCGGCAACCACCAGTGCCAATGGCTGACCACTATAGAGCACCCGGTCGTTGTACAGCGGGCGGAACGGCGAGCCGTCGGCCGAGTCGGCATCGGCGTAGTTTTCGTCATCGCTGGCCAGTCGCGGCCGGTTGCGGTGATCGAGCACCAACAGCACACCGGGCACCGCCAATGCTGCGCTGCTGTCGATATTGATGACCCGTCCGCGGGCGATGGTGCTGGACACCACGCTGCCATAAAGCAGGCCGTCCTGGGGGTACTCGGCGGCATAACGTGCCTGGCCGGTGACTTTCAATGGACCGTCAACGCGATCCATGGGTTGGCCCGAGGCCTGGTTAAAGGTCTTCATCAGGCATTCCCTCCAACGGCGGCATCGCTCAAGGCGCGGACAATGGCCCGTCGCGCCAGCTTGATCTTGAAGCCGTTGTGGGCCAGGGGTTGCGCGTCACGCAGCATCGCTTCGGCAGCCTCGGTAAAGGCTTCATGGGACACGGAGCGGCCCTTCAGTGCCTGCTCCACAGCCTTGTCGCGCCAGGGTTTATGGGCCACGCCGCCCAAGGCCAGGCGCACATCGCGAATCACATCGCCGTCCAGTTCCAGCGCCGCCGCCACTGACACCAGGGCAAAGGCGTAGGAAGCCCGATCACGGATTTTCAGGTAATGGGAGTGTCTGGCAAAGCCGCTGGCCGGCAGTTCGATGGCGGTGACCAACTCGTCGTCGGCCAACTGGTTATCCCGCTGCGGCGCGTCGCCGGGCAAGCGGTGGAAATCAGCGAACTCGATGCGGCGCTTGCCCGCCCGGCCCTGGACATGCACCACCGCCTCCAGCGCGGCCAAGGCTACACACATATCCGAAGGATGGGTGGCGACACAGGCATCGCTGGCACCGAGGATCGCGTGAATCCGGTTCAGGCCATCCCGGGCCGGACAGCCACTGCCCGGCACACGCTTGTTACAGGGGGTGCCAGCATCGTAATAGTAATAGCAGCGGGTGCGTTGCAGGAGGTTGCCTCCGGTGCTGGCCATGTTGCGCAATTGCGCCGAGGCGCCAGCAAGAATCGCCTGGGACAGCAGCGGGTAACGCGATTCGATCAACGGGTGCCAGGCCAGGTCGGCGTTACTGACCAGCGCACCGATCAGCAGGCCGCCGCCCGGAGTTTCTTCGATATCACGCAACGGCAACCCGGTGATGTCGATCAGGGCTTCGGCGCGGACGACATTTTCCTTCATCAGGTCGACCAGATTGGTGCCCCCGGCAATGAAGCGCGTGGTCGGTCCGGCCAGATTGATCGCCTGGCTCACTTCAACGGGTTTGCTGTAGCTGAAAGGCATCATGTGCGCGCCCCTCCCTGTTCGGCCTGCATCTGCGGCATCGCTTCTTCCACGGCGGCGATGATATTGCTGTAGGCGCCGCAGCGACACAGGTTGCCGCTCATCAACTCCTGAATCTGCTCACGATTCTGCGCCCGCCCTTCACGTACCAGGCCCACCGCCGAGCAAATCTGCCCCGGTGTGCAATAGCCGCACTGAAAGGCATCGTGGCGGATGAACGCCTGCTGCATCGGATGCAGTTGCTCGCCTTTGGCCAGGCCTTCGATGGTGGTCAGTTCTGCGCCATCGCACATGATCGCCAGGGTCAGGCAGGCATTGATGCGCTTGCCGTCGCGCAGCACCGTGCAGGCGCCACACTGGCCGTGATCACAGCCCTTCTTGGTGCCGATCAGGTCCAACTGATCACGCAGCAGGTCGATCAGGGTGGTCCAGGGGTGGACGTCAAGCTCTCGGGCCTGACCGTTGAGGGTCAGACGAATCGTCTGCGCCTCAACATCCTTGAGGAATGTCGCGCTCATTGGGAAACCTCACGGTAGAAATGAATTGCGCGCAGTAGGCTGCGTCTGTCAGGTACGACCGAGGGGTTTTCGCGAACGTTCAGAGTTTTTCGATGAGTTGCCCATGCTGGCTCACCTTTGAACCAGCACGGTTAAGTCACGGGGCTAAGGCCAATCATTCACACGGTAGTGCTACTGGCCCCGGTGGAACTAGCCGATTCGTTACCTTCCCGGGAGGCCAACTGCTCATCGTCGATGTCGCCGCAATCGCCCATAGCCTGATATTTCTTGCGCAGAAGCCGCAGTTCTTTCTGGTCAAGCTTGTCCAGATTCAGCAGGGCATTCTGTGCTTCGGTGGTTACACGCAGCAATTCGTTGATTTTGATATGCAACTCATCGGTGTCGCGGTTCTGGGTGTTCTGCACCAGAAAGACCATCAGGAAAGTAATGATGGTGGTCGAGGTATTGATCAGCAGTTGCCAGGTGTCGTTATAGTGAAACAGCGGCCCCGTCAGGCCCCACAGGACGATCAGGCAGATGGCAGCGATAAACGTTCTCGGGCTGCCGGCCCATCTCGATAAGGCATGGGAGAACCTGGAAAATCTCATGACGCGTACTCCGTGAAAAGGGATGTAAATTGATGGACCACGGCGTGCGACTGAAATTTCTTGTTACATCCAATCTATTGAAAAAGTGTTTCGTCATTCACTCGCCCGTAAAGAACCGGAATTTTTTCCCCGTGCAACGCTCTGTTCTTTCAGCACTGCCTGGAGGCCATGAGCAATGACACAGACCACCCACTTCAAGATCGATTATCTGATCCACGGTAGCTACAAGACTTTCTACATCCATTCCGACGCAATGAATCAGGACGAAGCACTGCATTGGGCGACCATCGACGCGGGCTTGTGCCAGATTCCCAAGCCAAGGGCCGACAGGATTCCCCGGCTCAGCCAGCGTCAGGCTGAACAGTTGGGGCTTACCGATGTGGAGTGGAAGTCGGCATGACTGGCGCGGTGTGAAAACCGTCGCCAAGCATTGAAAACTATAATCAGGAGCCTGTAATGAAGGATCATTCCCTGCAATACGATTTTGCCTATTGGTGGAACACAGAGGGCCCTTGGGTAGAAAAGCCGAATGTACGTCGTAGCGGTACTAATGGCGTACAGCGGGTGATGCATGAAGGCTCCGTCGTCTATGTAAAACGCCAGACCGGCCATTTATATCGCAGCGTCCGACATCCCTTTGGCCGCCCCACCGTACTCAGGGAAGGTCATGCCCTGGCCAGCCTGCACTCTCTCAATGTCACCGCACCCAACCCGGTTTTCTATGGTGCCAGGAAGGTCGACGGCGTCTGGCAGGGCCTGTTGGTGACCAAGGATCTGGGTGAGTTTCAGGATCTGGACAGTTGGTATCACGCTGGCGGTCAGGATCGCTACAGCCCCGAAGAATACATGCGTCTGTTCGAACAGTTGGCCTTTCTCCTGTCACGTATGCATTTGAGTCGCTGACAACACGGTTGCATGCGCTCCAAACATATCTTTGTAAAAGTGCAATCGACCGATGACGGTCCGCAATTCCAGCTTGCCTTACTTGATCTTGAAAAATCCCGTAGACGCTTCAGTTCAATGAGGGCGGCACGCCACGATATTTTCCAGCTGCGCCGTCACTCACCCTGGAGCGACGCGCAGTGGCAATACTTCCTCAGGCACTATGAAGCAGAACTGGGCCGCACTCTGAAGACAGAGAGAAACGCCCGGTCTACTGCGTAATAGTCTTAATAAGCGCGGTTGCGCCGTGGCTCATATGCAGGCGCTTAGCTCTCTTCTACATACTTCCTGAAGTTCTCCAAAATACTCTGCCAACCCTGGCGCTGCTGTTCGACCGAGTGCTGCGACTCGGCATCGAAGGTCACCCGCACCGTCACGCCCGCAGGCGTCTGGGTGAACTCCACCCGTGCCCGGCGGTCGCCAAAGGCATATTCGATGAGGCGGTTCTCTTCCACTTGGGTATAGGTCCCGGCGAAATCGAAGCCCATGCTGCCGTCTTTGGCCTCCATGCGTGATGAAAAACTGCCGCCCACTCGCAGATCGACGGTCGCGGCGGTGGTGTGCCAGTCATCCGAGGCGGCATTCCATTGTTTGATGGCCTCGGGCGATGTATAGGCCTGCCATACCTTGGCGACAGGCGCAGACACTGTGACTTCAACACTGATTTGCATGGCTTAGGTTCCTTTTATTCTTGAAGGGATAAAAAGAATAGACCTTGAGGCGCAGGTACCGGGTACTACGCAACCATTCAGGCGCCAGCGGGCATTGCCCCGTTGTTCGACCAGTTCACCGACCGCTATGGCATTGCCCTGCCTCTGGCGGATCTGTTTGCGTGGGACGCCCGCGCTCGCGGCTGAAGCCGGTCCTACGAGCCATGTGTAGAGCCAATATCACCCGCGAAACAAAGGAATGCCCCACGGCGCGCCGGTATTGCCGCCGTCCACCACTATCTCCGCGGCCGTCATGCCCGACGATGCATTGGATGCCAGGAACATCACTGCCTGAGCCAGCTCATCCGCTTCGGCGAAACGGCCCATGGGGATGCGCGGGGCAATGGCTTTTTCCGTGGCGTCGACTGTAGCCCCGGCGCGGGCACCCCGGGTCCAGATCGGCGTACGGGTGGCACCGGGGATCACGGTGTTGACGCGGATGCCCTTGGGCGCCAGTTCCGAGGCAAAGACCTTGGCCATGGAGGTAATAGCGCCTTTGCTCGCCGAATAGGCCGATGATCCGGCTGAGCCCAGTTCGCGCATTACCGAACCATTGAGGATCACCGAACTGCCCTCTTTGAGCAGCGGCAACACACCCTGCACGGTGAAGAACACCGACGTCAGGTTAGTGCGCAGAATGGCTTCGAAGGCTTCAAGGGTGGTGCCGCCCAAAGGCGTCGGCCCGGAAATGCCGGCATTGGCGAACACCACATCGAGGCTGCCAAAGCGCTCCTTGATGACGCTGACCACCTGATCGATCTCAGCCAGATTATTCACATCGGCCTTGATTGCCAGTACATCACCGCCCAACTCCAGCACAGCGGCGTCCAGTTTCGCCTGATCGCGACCGGTAATGGCCACACGGGCGCCGTTTTCCAGAAGCAGGCGTGCGGTGGCCAGGCCAATACCGCTGTTGCCGCCGGTGATCAGGATGGTTTTGTCTTTGACAGTCATGGGTCGTGTCCTTTAACGGATGCAATGAATAGGATTACAACCATACTCTTATTTAGTATTACGTCTATACTCCAATTATCGAACCAGACGAAAACGTCTGCCTGGAGGATTGCATGTCACGGTCTCAGGCTGAAAAAGCCGCCATTCACGAAGAAATCGTCAACCTGGCCGCCGCGCGTTTGCGCGAGGTCGGTCTGAACGGCATTGGCGTCGCCGATCTGATGAAAGAGGCCGGCCGCACCAGTGGCGGCTTCTACAAGCATTTCGAGTCACGGGAGAAACTGGTCGAGGAAGTACTGGCCTCGGTATTCGCCAAACGCACCGAAGCGCTGAAGACCTATGTGGAGTCGGCGACGACCCGCTCCCTTGGTGAACTGGTGGACAGCTACCTGAGCCAACGCCACAAGGACACCCCTGGCAGCGGCTGCGCCCTTGCCGCGCTGATGAACGACGTTGCGCGCAGCAGCGAGCCGATCCGCGAGTTGTACACCGAAGAGGTACGCAGCGAGTTGGCGATGCTGACGCGGCTGTTGGATCACCCGCAGCCCCGCGCTCAGGCGTTGTTGACCCTGTGCGCGTTGGTAGGTGCCATCGGCCTGGCCCGGGCGGTAATGGACGAGGAATTGGCGGCGGAGATTCTCGGCACCGGCGGGACCTTGCTCAAGGCCTTGGGATCTGCTGCTTAACCACCTGTGGGAGCGAGGCTTGCCCGCGAAGAGGCCGGTGCAGCCGACAGATCCTCATCGCCTGGAATATTGCCTTCGCGGGCAAGCCTCGCTCCCACCAGTTCTCATTTCAACTCATAGACGCTATCTGCTCTCTGAGGGATTGCGCCGCAGCTTGATCCGACCGCTCAAACCGCAACGGCGTTACCGACACCCCGCCATTGATCACCACATGGGTCTCACTGCCCGGCGCATCGCCGCGATCATGGCGCTCGATATTCAGCCAGTAATAGTCCTGCTCGCGCATATCGGTTCTGGCGGTGATATTCAGGCTGTCCATGCGCCCGGTTCCCTGGCTGGTGACCTGCAACGGCCCGGCCTGATCTGCCGGGACATCAGGGAAGTTGACGTTCAAACAGACCGACGCATCCCAACCCGCCGCCAGCAGTTGCCGGATAACGCCGGGGGCCAGTTGTCGCGCCGTGTCCCAGCGCACGGCATCGCGGCGGGTCAGGGCCTGGCTCAAGGCAATCGACGGAATCCCCAGCAACAGCCCGGCCATGGCCGCCCCCACGGTGCCGGAAAATACTGTTTCCACGCCCAGATTGGCGCCTTTGTTGATACCGGACAGCAGTAACTGCGGCGGTTGCTCCATCAAGTGGCGCAAGGCGATGGCGACACAGTCGGCGGGCGTGCCGGACACCGAATAGCGGCGTTCGCCACGGGTCGTGATGCGCAACGGATGGTGAATGCTCAGGGCGTGGGAGATGCCGCTCTGGTCGTGGTCTGGCGCCACGACCCAGACCTCATCGGCCAGTTCAAGGGCGACATCGAGCAAGGTCGCCAGACCCGGCGCGTCAATGCCGTCGTCGTTGGTGATGAGGATGCGTTCAAGGGGTTTGCTCTGCATTACGGCCTCGCACGGGAAAGACATGAGCCTTGCATTAAAGCGCAAATACACACCCACTGTGGGACCGGCTTTAGCCGGGAAGACAATATGACAGACGATAGGAATATATCGGCATACCTGCCTCTTCCCGGCTAAAGCCGGTCCCACATGCCGCTATTTTCTGGCGGTAGCCAACTCCGGCCCCTGCCACCCGCCACCCATCGCCCGAAACAGCGTCACCGCCGCCCGGGTCGAGTCGGCCTGGGTGCTGTTGAGCGCGTCCCTGGCTGTCAGCAGTTCACGGTTGGCATCCAGCACATCCGTAAGCCCAATGGCCCCGGACTTATAGGCGGTCTCGGACAGATCCCGGGCGCGGGTCAAGGCACTGACTTCGCCGTCCAGTTCGTCACGCCGCTGCTCGGTCTGGGACAACGCCACCAGGGCGTTCTCCACATCCTCACAAGCCTTGAGCACTGTCTGGCGGTATCCAGCCAAGGCCTCGGCGTTGGCACCCTTGGCCTGTTTGACCTCGGCGTCGATCTTGCCGAAGTCGAACAGGCGCCAGCGCACCAGCCCGCCAATGGACGGCTGGAACGCGCTCTGGCTAAACATGTGATTGCCGGTGATGCTGTCAAAACCCAGGGCACCGGACAACGACACCTTCGGGTAGTAATCGGCAATGGCTTCGCCAATCCGCTCGTTGGACGCGGCCAGACGCCGTTCGGCGGCAATGATATCCGGGCGCCGCCGCAGCACATCCGCCGGTGCAACGCTGCCAGCAATCGACGGCAGTACCGGGATCAGCGCCGTTTGCGCAAGCTCCTGCGCAGAGCTGCCGGGTTGGCGACCCATCAACACATCCAGTCGATTGAGCTGGGCCTCCAGGGCGATGCGCAGCAAGGGCACGCTGGCACGGGCCTGTTTGAGCAAGGCCTGAGCCTGAGCGACTTCCCGTTCGTTGACATCGCCCAGGCGCTGGCGCACCTGCACCAGCCCCAACAGATGCTCATCGGTGCTGATCTGGTCGGCGGCCACCGCCAGTCGCGCCTGATAGCCACGGATCTGCACATAAGCATCCGCCGCCTCGGCCACCACGCTGATGCGCGTGCCCAGATGGGCCGCTTCAGCGACCTGAACCTCGTCGTCAGCCGCCGAAGCGCCGCGACGCAGGCCACCGGCCAGGTCCAGCTCCCAACTGGCCAAAGCCCCGGCGGTCAGTTCTTTCTGGTTACGCTCGTAGCCCTGTTGGTTACGCCCGGTCGAGCCCAGGGGGCTTTGCAGGCTTTGCCGTTGCTTGGTCGCCGAGCCGACCGCATCCACGGTGGGATACAGCTGTGCGCCAGCGGCCTGGGCCACGGCGCGGGCCTGTTCCACCCGAGCCAGGGACACCGCCAGATCGAGGTTCTGCGCCAACACCTGATTGACGATACTGGCCAGTTGCGGGTCATTGAAGCCCTGCCACCAGGTGGCCAGGTCGACGTTTGACGAAGTGACCTTGGCCTGCCCCGGGTTATGAAATGGCGCCAGGCGGGTGTCCGGCGCCTTGTAATCGGGGCCGACCGTGCAACCTGCCAGCACTGCCAGGGCAATCAGCAGTGGCAGCAAGGCCTTGCGTCCCGGCACCTTCACGGCGTCGGCAACGTTGAAACTGAGTGAACTGGACATCAACGTCTCCCGTGGAAGTATTTGCGGATAAAGATGTAGAACGCCGGGGTAAACAGCAGACCGAAACCGGTCACACCGAGCATCCCGAAGAACACGGCGGTCCCCAGGGACTGACGCATTTCCGAACCGGCACCGGTTGCCAGGGTCAGGGGCGCGACGCCGAGGATGAACGCCAGGGAGGTCATCAGGATCGGCCGCAGACGAGTACGGGCGGCATGCACCGCAGCCTCCACCGCAGTCGAACCCTCGTCCTGTTTCTGCTTGGCAAACTCGACAATCAGAATCGCGTTCTTCGCCGCCAGCCCTATCAGCACGATAAAACCGATCTGGGCGAGGATATCGATGGGCATACCGCGGAAAATCAGGCCACTGATCGCCGCCAAAATACACATCGGCACAATCAGGATGATCGCCAGCGGCAGGCGCCAGCTTTCGTACTGCGCCACCAGCACCAGGAACACAAACAACGCTGCTGCGGCGAATACCACCAGGGTCGGCGTGCCTTTCTGTTGTTGCTGGTAAGCCAGTTCCGTCCATTCGAAGCCGATGCCTTTAGGCAGGACTTGCTGGGCCAGGGCTTCCATCTTCAACAGCGCTGTACCGGTGGCCACGCCTGGGGCCGCAGCGCCCTGCACTTCTGCCGCCGGGAACAGGTTGTAGCGCGGCACACGGTACGGAATGGTGTTGTGCTCGATACTCGCCACGCTGCCCACCGGCACCATCTCGCCAGCGTCGTTACGCACTTTCAGACGGGTAATGTCTTGTGGTGTACCCCGGAAAGTCGAGTCGGCCTGGGCCACCACCTGATAAGTCCGGCCCAGGTAGTTGAAGTCGTTGACGTACTGCGAACCCAGGTAGACCTGCAGGGTCGAGAACACATCCGACGGCTTGAGCCCGACCTTCTCGGCCTTGACCCGGTCGATGTTGGCGAAGATCGACGGCGAGCCCGCGTTGAACAGGGTGAACATGCCAACGAAATCCGGATCCTTGCGTGCTGCCGCAACCAGAGTATTGGCTGCGTCAGCCAGGGCTTTTGGCCCCAGCCCGGCGCGGTCTTCGAGCATCAGCTTAAAGCCGCCCGAACTGCCCAGGCCCTGTACCGGCGGCGGTGGAATGCTCAAGACATAGGCATCCTTGATCACCGACAGACGCCGACGCAGATCCGCCAGCACCGACTGCGCGGTCAGGCCGGGCATGTCGTGGCTGTACAGCGATGGCAAACCGGTAAATACGGTGCCGGAGTTGGATGCCACGGTGGAAGTCGTGGCATCCAGGCCCACGAACGGCGCGATATGCTCGATACCGGGGGTTTCCAGAGCGATATCCATGACCTGACGCACCACTTTCTCGGTGCGATCCAGGGACGCGCCCGGCGGTAACTGCACGATGGTGATCAGGTAACCCTGATCCTGCTCAGGAATGAAGCCGGTCGGGGTGCTGTGGAATTCCACGGCGGTCAGGCCGATCAGACCCACATAGGCCAGCATCACCAGGGCCAGGCCACGGGCCAGACGTCGGGTCAGGTTGCCGTAGCCGAACGACAGCTTGTCGAAACCGCGGTTGAAGCGGCCGAAGGTAGCGTCCATGGCCCGACGAACGCCCTGGAAACGCCCGGTATCCGGCGCGGACTTGGACTTGAACAGCACCGCACACAGCGCCGGGCTCAAGGTCAGGGAGACGATGCAGGAAATGATCGTCGAGGCGGCGATGGTCACCGCGAACTGCTTGAAGAACAGCCCGGAAATTCCGCTCAGGAAGGCCGCCGGGACGAACACCGCACACAGGGTCAGGGCAATGGACAGCAACGCTCCGCCCACTTCGTCCATGGTGTGGTGTGCCGCCTCGACCGGCGACATGCCGTCGTGAATATTGCGCTCGATGTTCTCTACGACAACGATGGCATCATCGACCACGATCCCCACCGCCAGTACCAGACCGAACAGAGACAGGTTGTTCAGCGAGATACCGCACAGGTACAGCACGGTGAAGGAGCCGACCAGGGAGATCGGGATCGCCACCACCGGAATGATCGTCGCACGCCAGTTCTGCAGGAACAGGAACACCACCAGCACGACCAGGATAATCGCCTCGAAAATGGTGGTGATCACTTCATGCACGGACTTGCCGATGAAGATGGTCGGGTCATAAATGATGCTGTACGCCACGCCCGCCGGGAAATCCTTCTTCAGTTCTTCCATGGTGCCGAGCACCGCATGCTCAACGTCCAGGGAGTTGGACCCTGGCTGCGCATAGATCAGCAGCGCCGCAGCGTCGCGTTTGTCCATGAACGAAGTCGAGCCGTAATCCACCGCGCCGACTTCGACCCGGCCGATATCACCGATACGGGTCACCCGGCCGGTGGAATCAGTCTTGACCACGATCTGGGCGAATTCTTCAGGTTTGCTCAGGCGCCCCAATACTTCGACGTTGAGCTGATAGGCTTCGGCGGATTTAGTCGGCGGTTGATTGAGCACACCGGCGGACACTTGCAGGTTCTGCTGACGCAGTACAGCGAGGACTTCACTGGCACTCAGGTCATAGGCGGCGACTTTGTCCGGATCGAGCCAGATGCGCATGGCGTACTCACGACCGCCCTGGAACTGCACGTCGCCTACACCTTGAATCCGCGCCAGCACGTCCTTGATATGCAAGGTGGCGTAGTTGGACAGATAGAGGGTGTCCTTGCTGCTGTCATCGGAGAACAGATGCACGGCCAGCAGGATGCTCGGCGTCGACTTGCGCACCTGCACGCCAAGCCGCTGAACATCGTCAGGCAGCCGGGAAATGGTGTTCTGTACGCGGTTCTGGGTCAGGTTCTGGGCGACGTTTAGGTCGGTGCCGATACGGAAGGTCACCGTGATCGTCAGCTTGCCGTCACCGGTGGACTGACTGGTCATGTAGATCATGTTCTCGACGCCGTTGATCTGCTGCTCAAGCGGCGTGGCCACGGTCTTGGCGATAGTCTCGGCAGAAGCCCCGGGGTACGAGGTAATCACCTGCACGGTCGGCGGGACGATTTCCGGATACTGCGCCACCGGCAGCACGAACAGTGCGCCGAGGCCGATCAGGGTGATGAAGCAACTGACCACCACGGCAAAGCGCGGTCGATCAATAAAGAAGTGCGCGATACGCATGTCGGTCAGTCCTTCGCCAGATCATTTTCGGGTTTGATATCGGCGATCTTGACCTTCACTTTCGCACCGGGCGGCGCGTAGACCAGGCCGCCGATCATCACTTGATCGCTAGCCTTGAGCCCCGACTTGATCACCCGCAGGCCGTCACGCATATCCCCTACTTTCACTGGCCTTGGCGCGACGATGCCGTCTTCACCCACGGTCAGCACGATGAAGTGCGACTGATCAGGCAGCACGGCAGCGTCGGGCACCAGCATGGTTGGCGCAGGTGCAGCGGCAATGACCCGGACACGGGCAAACTCGCCGGGCGTCAGGCTGTTGTCCGGGTTGCTCACCGTGGCGCGGGCATGGATGGTGCCGCTGGAGCGGTTCAGGCTGTTGTCGATAAAGTCCAGGGTGCCCGCTGTTGCATACTCATGGCCGCCACCGGCAGCGATCTGCACGTTCTCGGCGGCATCGCCCTGACGCTTGCTCTTGAAGCCTTTGTATTGCTGGTAATCGGCTTCACTCATGTCGAAGTCGAGATAGACCGGGTCCTGGGAAACGATGGTGGCCAGCAGCGTGGTCGGGCTGCCTGCGGCGCGGCTGCCGGCGACCAGATTGCCTACCGACACCTGGTGATTGCCGATGCGCCCGGAGAACGGTGCGACGATCTGGCAGTGATCCAGGTCGAACTGGGCATCGCGGATCTGCGCATTGGCATCGGCGACAGCGGCCTCGGCCTCCTGCCAGTCGGATTTGCGCTGTTCCATGTTCTGCACGGAACCGGCCTGGTTACGCGCCAGCTCATCGGCGCGGCGGAATTCGCTCTTGGCGTAATCCAGACGCGCCGCCGAACGTTGCAGCAAGGCCTTGGCCTGGGCCAGGCGAATCTCGTAGGGCACCCGGTCGATAGAAAACAGCAGCGCGCCCTTCTTGACGATCTGGCCGTCCTTGAAATTGATGCCGATCAGGGTGCCACCGACCTGTGCGCGCAGTTCGACCTTGTCCACCGCAGAGAACTGGCCGAGAAAGCCCAGACGGCTGTCCAGGTCCTTGACCAGTGGCCGGCTGACCACCACTTCCGGCAGTTGCGGAGCATCGGCGGCCACCGCCTGCTCGCGCTCGCCCGCCACCATGAACAGGCCCACACCGATGGCCGCCGAGAGCAACCCCGCACCTGCCACCGCCCCGACCATCCTTCGCTTACGCAGTACTGGTTTCACTGACATTCCCCATATCCAAGATTCGGCAAAAGTTACGGCTGCAACCAAGGCCCCGATTGTCATTGATGCTAACCATCATCATTAGGATGTGTAAATATGTCGACCATAATCTAAACGCTTGATCTCTCATCAACGAAATTGATGCGAAAGACGAGAATTCAGGTCGGACGTGGGGTAGAAACGCTGATCTGTTCGATGAACTGATGACGGAACCAGACCTCAGAAGCGGCCAGGTTCTTGCCTTCCGACCAGGCCATATGCAGGTCAAAACGTTCGGCAAGGCCGTCCGGCAAGGCGTCGATGACGACGCCCAGTCCTTGCAGATGACGGGCTTCGAGATCAGGGATGATCGCTACCCTGTCGGTCCCGGCGAGGATATGCTCGAGGCCATCGGCACTGGTCAGTTGTAGCGCCACCTTGCGTGACAGGCCCTCTCTGGCGAGTTTTTCATCCAACTGCTGCTCAAGCCCGGCGCCATAAGGCACTACCACATGGGCACGCTGGCTCAGATCATTGGCTGACAGGACCTGTGCGCTGTCGCTTGCCCGCACCAGCACACTGCTGCAACGCGCCACTGCCTGGGCCATCCGGCCCTTGGCCTTCAGGGCAAAGTAACCCAGCTCAAGCGACACCGACTCGGCCGCCAGGCGTTCGTTGATCGACTCAGGGTCGCGGCGTTCGACGGCAATGCTGATACCCGGGGCACTCGCCAGGATCGGCTTGAGCAGCCCCGTCACCAGCGTCGCCCCTACCCCGCCACTGAGGACAATACCGAACCGGGCCTGGCACTCCACCGCAGCAAAAGGCTCGTTGCTGCTCACGGCGGCTTCGATCAGCTCCAGGGCCGGACCGATCAATTGGGCAATTTCGATGGCTTTGTCCGTGGGCCGTACGCCATGGCCCGAACGGATGAACAGCGGATCCTGAAACAGCGTGCGCAAACGGCGCAGTGAGGCGCTGATCGCCGGTTGCCCCACCAGCAACTTGTTGGCGCAGCGGGTGACATTGCGCTCACGCATTAGCGCGGCAAACACCACCAACAGATTCAGATCCGTGGAATGGAGATCATCAAGCATGGGAAAAATGAACCATTGCGCTTTCTCGACTTCAAAGATTACAACTATAATCTTTAGGTCCTGCACAATCGTTGTCAATCATTTTCACGGTATACGCAGCCTGGCATTGCTCCGATAATTCGGCCGCCGATGCACCATGAGGTCATGATGAAAGTCACCAAAGAACAGCGTTTACTCAACAAAGAAAAGATCCTGACCGCCGCTTCCCGGCTCTATCGCGAGCACGGTATCGAGGGCATCGGCATCGGTGAATTGAGCAAGTCCGTGGGCCTGACCCATGGCGGTTTCTACCGCCAGTTCCCCGAGGGCAAGGAACAGCTGGTCAGCGAAGCCATCGAGCGTACTTTCGATGAATACCGCGATCGCTGGCAAAACCAGCACAGCATCAGCGAGGTGGTCCAGGACTATGTCACCCGGGAGCATCGCGACAACCAGCAAGACAGCTGCCCCATCCCCACCCTCGCCGCCGACGTTGCCCGCATCGGCGGCAGCGCCAGCGAGGCCTACACCAAAGGCGTGCGCCGCCTGCTGGCAACGCTGATGGAGAAACAGGGCGACCTGGCCGACGGCACCTCCGAAGAGCGCGCCTTGCAAATCCTTGCCTCGATTTCCGGCGCCATGATCATCGCCAAGGCCAGCAGTGATCCCGAGTTGGCGGACAAGCTCATGGCGGCAGTGGTCAGGCAGTGGAGTGACTGACACCCGCTCAGTTGCCTGAACTGGAATGAGATTCCCGCAGGCGCAGGCTTGCTCGCGATGGCGTCAGGTCTGTCCCCGACGTCATTGCGAGCGCTACACGCTCGATCGCCAGCAAGCCGGCTCCCACAGGGTTTATCAGCCTTGAAAATCACCAGCGCGTAACCAAAGCGCAGTGCCGCCATGTACGCGCGGTCAGAGCCGCGCAGGCGACACGATGATTTTCACGTTGTGCTCCTTGTTATTGACCAGTTCCTCGAAGCCCTTCCCGACAATCTGCTCCAGCTGAATCCGTCCGGTTACCAACGGCGTGATATCCAGGCGGCCGTCGGCGATAAAGGCAATAACGTCGGCAAACTCGCCGTTATAAGCCAGGGATCCCAGCACCTGCTTCTCGGTGGCCACCAGTTCGAAGAAGTTGAACTCGCTGGGCTCTTCGAAAATCCCCACCAGCACGCATTTGCCGGCCTTGCGGATCAGGTCGATGGCGAATTTGGCGGTGCGTTTGTTGCCGATGCATTCGAAACTGACGTCGGCGCCGAGGCCACCGGTCAGGCGTTTGACTTCGGCCAAGGCGTCGCACTCGTTCGGGTCAAGCACGTGAGTGGCGCCCACTTCCTTGGCCTTGGCCTTGCGCGCGCCGGACATTTCCAGGGCAATCACTTGCGCCGCGCCGGCCGCCTTGGCGCACATGATGGTGCACAGGCCGATAGTACCTGCGCCCACCACCACGACATTCTGACCGAGCAGGTTGCCGGCCTTTTTCACCGCGTGCATGCCCACGGCGAGGGGTTCGATCAAGGCACCGGCTTCGGCAGGAAAGCCCGCAGGCAGCTTGTACAGCAGGTTGGCCGGGACATTGACCAGCTCGGCAAAGGCGCCGTTGTTCATCAGTCCGGTAAACGCCAGATTTTCGCAGATGTTGTACAGGCCATGGGTGCAGTAGTAGCAGGTGCCGCAATGCTGGCACGCATCAGCCGCCACCGGCTCGCCAATGGTATAGCCTTCGACGCCCTCGCCCAGCTCGACGATTTCGCCGCAGAACTCATGGCCGAGAATGCACTGGCCCTTGATCCCGGTGAGGGGGTGCGGCGCGTCCACCGGAATGAATACCGGCCCGGCCACGTATTCATGCAGGTCGGAACCGCAGATACCGCACCACTGCACGCGGATCTGCACCCAACCGGCAGGCGGGGCGCCTGGCAGCGGCACGTCTTCGACGCGGATATCGTTACGGGCGTGCCACACGGCGGCGCGCATGCTTTTGGTTGGGGTCACTGGAGTGTTCATATTGGATTCTCTTTTTTGTTAGTGGAATTTCTTTTCGTTGGAGCGAGCTGTACCTCAATTTTTGCTGACAAACCCGGCTATCAGGCCATTGACCTGCTCCGCCGCTTCCATCTGCACCATATGCCCCTGGCCCGGCAGTATCTCGACCTGGGCGGCGAGCCCGCTGCTGTGGTGGGCGGGGATAATGGCGTCGCCGGCGCCCCAGATCAGTAGCGTCGGTTTCCCGGCCACCACGTCGCGCAAATCGTGTTGCTGTCGGCCTTCGGCAAATACCGTCGAGACCAGTTGCTGCAATGCCGCATCCACACCTTCCAGACGTTTGTACTTGAGCATGTCTTCGAGCATCTGCCGGTTGACCAGCTCGGGATTGGAAAACAGCTTGATCAGTTGTGGCTTGAGCGCATTGCGGTTGGCGGCATCCACAAAACCTTGCAGGTACTCGCCATTGATCTCGCGGCCCAACCCGGCGCTGCCGATCAGCGTCAGGGAACGCACCCGCTGCGGTGCCAGGCGTGCAGTGTTGAGGGACACCGCACCGCCCATGGAGTGGCCGACCAGGTGAGCCTCGGCTATATCCAGATGACCGAGCAGCGCCAGTACCACTTCGCTCAACTCCGCCAAATCGCCGCGTTGCAGTTGCTTGGCCGACTCGCCATGGCCGGGCAGATCCACGGCAATTACCCGCCGCCCGGTCGCCAGGGCTTCATGGTTGAACATCCAGTTATTCAGGTCACCGCCAAAGCCATGAATCAACAGCAACGGCACTCCGCCTTCGCCACGCTCGAAATAACGGATCAGCCGGCCATCCAGTTCGACCTTCTGCGGCTTGGGCCCGCTGTCTTCTTCAGCGCCTTCGCCGGGCACGAAACCGGCCTGGAACTGCTCGACCACCGCATCGATTTCCGCCTCGCTGGCCTCGCCCTCGACCACGATGCCAAGCAAGGCACCGACCTCCAGGGTCTCGTCCGGGCGAGCGATCTGTCGGCGCAATACCCCGGAAAACGGCGCTTCGACGCTGCTGGAGATCTTGTCGGTTTCCACATCCAGCAGGTCGTCGCCCTTGGTGACCATTTGCCCCTCTTCCTTGAGCCAGACATCGACCCGGCCTTCGGTCATGGACAGGCCCCACTTGGGCATGGTCAGCGTATGGATCTGGCTCATGCGCGGCCTCCCCACTCGATGACCTTGAGTACGGCCTGCTCGATCTTCGCTGCATCCGGGATATACAGGTCCTCCAGGGCATCGGAAAACGGCACCGGGGTATGCGGTGCGGTGACCATTTCAATGGGTGCCTTCAATGCGCCGAAGGCTTTCTGCGCGACCAGGGCCGAGATATCGGTGGCCATGGAACAACGTGGGTTGGCTTCATCGATCACCACCAGGCGCCCGGTTTTCTCGACGCTTTCCAGGATGCTGTCTTCGTCCAGCGGGCTGGTAGTGCGCAGGTCGATGACTTCACAGTCAATACCACGCCCGGCCAGGCTGCGGGCGGCGTCCATGGCGGTGTTGACCGTGCGCCCGTAGGACACCAGGGTCACGTCCTTGCCATCGCGCAAAAAATTGGCCTCGCCAAAGGGCACGGTATACAGCTCTTCCGGCACCTCGCCCTGTATGCTGTAGAGCAGTTTGTGTTCGCAGAAGATCACCGGATCGTTGTCGCGAATCGCCTGGATCAGCAGGCCCTTGGCATCATAGGGCGATGACGGGCAGACCACTTTCAGCCCCGGAATGTGGGTCCATAGTGACGTAAGCATCTGCGAGTGCTGTGCCGCCGCGCGCAGACCGGCGCCGACCATGGTGCGGATCACCAGAGGCGTAGAAGCCTTGCCGCCGAACATATAGCGAAACTTGGCGGCCTGATTGAGGATCTGGTCCAGACAGCAACCGGCGAAATCGACGAACATCAACTCGCACACCGGGCGCACGCCACAGGTGGCCGCACCCACGGCGGCGCCGACATAGCCCAGTTCAGACAAGGGCGTATCCAGCACCCGCCCGGGGAACTGGTGATACAGGCCCTTGGTCACCCCCAACACACCGCCCCAGGCATCGTTGTCACCGGGGGAGCCTTCGCCGCCGGCGACGTCTTCACCCATGATGAAAACGCTCGGATCGCGGCGCATTTCCTGGGCCAGGGCTTCGTTGATTGCCTGCTGATAACTGATTTTTCTCGCCATGATTAAGGTCTCGATTTTTGTTGTAGTAATCCGCGGGATCCAGGGGTGGGAGCGAATTCATTCGCGAATGAGGCCGTTACATTCACCAGAAATGTGGCGTCCTTTCGACCGCTTTCGCGAATGAATTCGCACAATTCGCTCCTGCCCGTTGCACTTGATTCAGGGGCTATGCCTGTTCAGGGATACGACACATACACATCCGTCAGCAGATCCGCCGCCGTCGGTTTGGGGTCTTCCTTGGCCTTGCGCACGGCGTTTTCGATCAGTTGCTCGACTTCGCTGTCGATCAGGTCCAGTTGGCTGGCCTGGACCAGCCCCGAGCGGGTGCTGCGCTCACGGAACTGCATCAGGCAGTCGCTGCGTTCGCGGAAGTTCTTCACTTCGTCCGGGGCCCGATAGGTCTGGGCGTCGCCTTCGAAGTGGCCGTAATAGCGAGTCAGCTTGACCTCAATCAGCGACGGCCCTTCCCCGGCACGGGCCCGGGCGATGGCGGCGGCCGCCGCTTCATACACGGCGAAGAAATCGAAACCATCCACCGTGACACCGGGCATGCCGAACCCGGCGGCGCGGTCGGCGATATGGTCGCAGGCCACCGACCAGTTGGACGCCGTGGCCTCGGCATAGCCGTTGTTCTCGGCGACGAAGATGCACGGCAGATTCCACACCGAGGCCATGTTCATCGACTCGAACACCGCGCCCTCGTTGGAGCCGCCGTCACCAAAGAACGCCACCGCCACGTTGTCGGTGCCCTTGAGCTTGGCCGCCAGGGCTGCACCAACCACCAGGGGCGCGCCGGCGCCGACGATGCCGTTGGCGCCGAGCATGCCTTTCTCGATATCGGCGATATGCATGGAGCCGCCCTTGCCCTGGCAGACCCCGGTTTTCTTGCCGTAGATCTCGGCCATCATTCCGTACACGTCCACGCCCTTGGCGATGCAGTGGCCGTGGCCGCGGTGGTTGGAAGCGATGCAGTCACTGGCGCTCAAGTGCGCCATGACCCCGGCCGCCGAGGCTTCTTCCCCGGCATAGAGGTGGACGAAACCGGGGATCTCGCCGGTGGCGAACTCCACATGCAGGCGCTCTTCGAAGACGCGGATAGTGCGCATCACCTGATAGGCGTGCAGCAGTTGATCAGTGGTCAGCGATGTCGACATTTTTATTCTCCGATGTTGTCTTGATTGCAAAGATCAGACGTTGAGAGGGTGCAGCGGATGTTCGCGGTCGATGGCCAGCAAATGCTGCTGCGCGGCATAGGCCAGGACCGTTTCGACGTCGATGGTCAGGGGGCCGTCGCCATCGAGGGTGACCGTGGGACGGTCATGGGGGTTGAATTCGATTTCGCGTTCGCCATCCAGGGCCAGGGTGCCCCGTTCCAGGCACAACCGATGGGCGACGCCCGGCTCCAGGCTGCCGGCGCCCAGTACGCCGCAGCCTTGCAACAGGCCCGGCGCCAGGGGCACCAGCAAGGCCTGCGGGGCTTCAGGGTCAAGGCGCATCCACGCCCCGCCCGGTGCCTGGCGCGGCACCGGGAACCACAACCCGCACAGGGCCGAAATGCCGATGGACTGGGGTTCGGCAAAGGTCACGAAGACCTCGGCCAGGTCCGCCCCGCTGCTGATGGCCCGGGCGCCGATAAAGGCCAGCGGTGAGACCGCCACATCCACCAATGCCATCTCGCAAAGACCACGGCTGGCCTCCCGTACTACCAACCGCTTGTTGCGGCGCAGGGCCAGCTCAGCCGGCACTCTCTGGCTGGCGAACAGGCCACCGGCCAGGCCGACACTGGTGGCTTCGCGCAATTGCGGGAAGGCGTTATTGGTGCCGGTGGACAGGGTCAGCAACGGGATATCGCCGACTTCGGCGGCCACCGCCTTGTGCGTGCCATCGCCGCCCAGCACGGCAATCAGACTCACCCCGCGCTCGGCCATCCAGCGTGCCGTGCGGCGGGTGTCTTCGACGGTCTGGCTCAGAGGCTGATCAAGAAATTCCAGCTGCGGCCAGTGGCGGCCCTGGCGAGCCTGGCCGTTTTTCAGCACCGCTGCCGCGATACCGGTCATGTCGGTGGGCATCAGCACCCGCTCGATACCGGTGGCACCAAAGGCTGCCAACAGACGCTGAATCACCGAGACCTTGTCGGTACTGGAAAACAGCCCGGCATTGGCAGTCAGGCGGCGCACGTCCCGACCGGAGGCAGGGTTGGCAATGATGCCGACAGTCAGAGGCTGGCGATGGGTGTGCATGGGGCAACCTTTTTATTCTTCGATTGCCAGGTGCAGAGCAAAGCCGGTGCCAACGCCGGTGAATATCGCGCAAAGTGCCGGTCCAGAGCGCTTCCTGAGCGCCAGCGAGGGCCTGAAAAAAGTGCTGGTTGAGACAGTTGATATCATCCGACAACGACTCCGGGCGAGACCCTGAGACATCCCGTCTCACCGACAGCCACCGCTTGTTTGCCTTCAGTGAACGGCGCTTAATAGCCTTACAACTAATAAGAAGATCGGAACGGAGGCCTGCAAAAATGCTTTCCGCACATTCAAAGGCGCATATCGACTGCGTCAGCCGTGTCCTGAAAAATGCTGAACACCTGCCGCAGTTGCCCGTCTCAGACGTGATTCTCGATTCCTGGCGGCGTTCCATGGAGCAACACCACCTCGATCCCGGCTCGCTGCAAGGCCCGCGGATCCTTTCGCAGAACGTGCTGCAGGAGTGCCGCGAGCGTTCCGAGCTGTTCCTGCGCATCGCCAGTGAAGAAGTGGCCCGCCTGCATGGCCGGGTCCGTGATGCTGACTACTGCGTGCTGCTCACCGACGCCCAGGGCCGGACCATCGACTATCGGGTGGAAACCAGCATCCGCAACGACTGTCGCAAGGCCGGGCTGTACCTGGGCACTTGCTGGTCCGAGGGCGAAGAAGGCACTTGCGGTGTCGCCGCCGTGCTCACCGCCAAGACCCCGATCACCGTGCATAAGCGTGACCACTTTCGCGCCGCCTTTATCGGTCTGACCTGCTCGGCCGCGCCGGTATTCGACCCTCAGGGCGAATTGCTCGGTGTGCTCGATGTCTCGGCCGTGCGTTCTCCGGACGAGCGCCGCTCGCAGCACCTGATCCGGCAGATCGTGGTCCAGAGCGCCCGGGAGATCGAGCAGGCGTTCTTCATGAGCAGCGCCCAGGGCCATTGGGTCCTGCGCGCCCACAGCAGCCAGAGCTACGTCGACAGCCGCCCCGACTACCTGCTGGCCTGGGACGATGATGGCTGCCTGCAAGCGCTCAACCCGGCGGCCCGGCAATGGTTGCTGCAACGCTTCGGCCAACTGCCGCAACACATCGGCCAGGTGTTCGATCAGCAAATACTCCATCGCGCCGCCGACCAGTCGCTGTGCCTGCTGCAAGGCCTGGACGGCAGCCCGCCCCTGCACGGCCGCCTCAGCGCGCCGCGACGAGTCAAGGCCGCCGCACCCCGGCCAGCCTTGGCGCCCAGCGAAATCGACCCACGTGTGGAAGAAAGCCTGCGCCTGGCCGTGCGGGTCAAGGATCGCAACCTGCCCGTGCTGATACAGGGCGAAACCGGCTGCGGCAAGGAAGTCTTTGCCCGTCAGCTGCATCAGGCCAGTCGTCGTGGTACTCAGCCCTTTGTGGCGGTGAATTGCGCGGCGATTCCGGAAAGCCTGATCGAAAGCGAATTGTTCGGCTATGTCGCCGGGGCCTTTACCGGTGCCTCAAACAAAGGCATGCAGGGCCTGCTGGAACAGGCCCATGGCGGCACCCTGTTTCTCGATGAAATCGGCGACATGCCCCTGGCCCTGCAAACCCGCTTGCTGCGGGTACTGTCCGAGGGCGAGGTGGCACCACTGGGGGCCTCCAGACGCAAGACCGTGGATATCCAGGTGATCTGCGCCAGTCACCGTGATCTGGAAAGCCTGGTGGCTACCGGGGAATTTCGCGAAGACCTGTTCTTTCGCCTGAATGGCGCGCGCTTTCGCCTGCCGCCGCTACGCGAACGCAGCGACCGCCTGAGCCTGCTCAACCGGATTCTCGACGAGGAAGCCAGGCACTGCGGCACCAGCGTGCAACTGGGCAGCGCGGCCCTGGAATGCCTGCTTGGCTATCGCTGGCCGGGTAATGTCCGGCAACTGCGCCAGGTCCTGCGCTACGCCTGCGCGGTGTGCGAAGACAACTTCATCCAGCTCGCCGACTTGCCCGAGGCCCTGCATGGCAGCATCGAGCAAGCGTCTGAACGAACCGACCACAGCGCCAGCCCGGAACGCCAGGCCCTGATCGACGCCCTGGTCCGCCACCGCTGGAAACCCACTGCGGCGGCCAAGGCCCTGGGCATCTCCCGGGCGACCCTGTATCGCCGGGTGCATTTGCACCAGATCGACATGCCGGGAAGAAGTCAGGGATCGTAAGGATTGCAATGAGATCCGTCATATCCCCGGCACCGCGCAGCGTCGCAGCAAACAAGCAACCGTAGCAGGCTGGGTGATAACTACTGTTTTCCCTTCAGTTGCGCCCCGGCCAGATCATCGCCGCCCTTGTCCCCCTCTTCGCCCAGCGCCTGATATTGCTTGCGCAGGGCATGCAATTGCGCCGGGTCCATGTCTTCCAGATCAAGCAAGGCCAGGTGCGCGCGCTTTGTCGTGCGCAGCAGTTCGTCGATCTTGATGTGCAGCGCGTCGTTGTCCCGGTTCTGGGTGTTCTGGATCAGGAACACCATCAGGAAGGTGATGATGGTGGTCGAGGTGTTGATCACCAGTTGCCAGGTGTCGTTGAAGTGAAATAGCGGCCCGCTGACCGCCCACCCCACAATCACGATCAGCGCCAGGGAAAAGCTCAGCGGGTGGCCGGTCCAGTTGGCGAGTTTCTGGGCGAACTGTGAGAACTTCATGACGCATTCCTCATCGTGTTTTCCAGAGGACAGTCGGCTAATTCGCAGGTTCCGGCCGTTTCTGTTACCCGGCCGTTCGTCCATTCTGCCGAAACCTTGCCTGTCAGGACGAGTCGCAATTGATAGGTCGTCACGACGGCGACCGTCTTCGCGCGTTCGCAATTCCGAGGAGCCAGGCAATGGAGCATGCAGACATTTACAAGGCTCATCCATCACGCGGCAAGCTGCCATGAGCCAGATCCGTATCGGTATCTCCGGCTGGCGTTACACGCCCTGGCGCAAGGATTTCTACCCGAAAGGCTTGCCCCAGGCCCGGGAACTGGCATTCGCCTCTCGGGCGGTCAACAGCATCGAGATCAACGGCTCGTTCTACAGCCTGCAAACCCCGGAGCGTTACGCCAACTGGCGCGATGATACGCCGGAGGGCTTCGTGTTTTCGGTGAAGGCCCCGCGCTATATCACCCATGTGCGGCGGCTCAAGGAGATCGAAGAGCCGATGGCCAACTTCTTCGCTTCCGGGCTGCTCGACCTGGGCGACAAACTGGGGCCGATTCTCTGGCAGTTTCCGCCGAGCATGAAGTTTGACGAAGAGCGCTTTGCTCATTTTCTGCAATTGCTGCCTGCCTCCTGGACCGCCGCCGCACGCTGTGCACGGCAGTGTGCCGAACGCCTCAAGCACAACCGCATTCCCCGGCCCAATGGCCGGTCGAGGCTGCGTCATGCGGTGGAAATCCGCCACGACAGCTTTCTCTGTGACGCCTTTATCAACCTCTTGCGCAAGCACAAGGTGGCGCTGGTGGTCGCCGACACGGCCGGTAAATGGCCCTATATCGAGGAGCTGACCAGTGATTTTCTCTACCTGCGCCTGCACGGCGATGCCGAGCTGTACAGCAGCGGCTACACCCCGGCGGCGCTGCAGCGCTGGGCCAAGCGTATCGAAAAATGGAGCCACGGCGGCCAGCCCGCCGATGCCCATCGCGTGATCAAACGCGCGCCCACACCGCGCAAATCCCGGGATATCTACTGCTACTTCGATAACGATCTGAAAGTGCGTGCACCTTACGATGCCCGTCGTCTGCTCGAGAGCCTTGGCCTGGACAAGGGCCTGCAAACCGAGCCAGGGGTAGCGCCAGCAATGGAGCTGTAAACATGACATTGACCGAACCCGCTGACCGAATCGAGGCCGCTGTGGCGGTACATCGCCTGACCGTGCTGACTATCAACGTGCACAAAGGCTTCACCGCGCTGAACCGGCGCTTCATCCTCCCGGAACTGCGCGATGCGGTGCGCACCATCGGTGCCGATCTGGTGTTCCTGCAGGAAATCCATGGCAGCCATCAGCACCACGCCCAGCGTCATCCTGAGTGGCCGGCCATGTCGCAGTACGAATTCCTCGCCGACAGCATGTGGCCACAGTTTGCCTATGGCCGTAACGCGGTCTATCCCCACGGTGACCACGGCAATGCCCTGCTGTCGAAATTTCCGATCCTGGCCTTCAACAATCTCGACGTGTCGATCCACGGCAACGAGCAGCGCGGCCTGTTGCATTGTCGCCTCGACGTGCCGGGTCATGACGGCGTGCATGCCATCTGCGTGCACCTGGGCTTGCGTGAAGATCACCGGCAGCAACAGGTGCGTCTGCTGCTCGATTGTCTGGAGCAGATCCCCGCCGGGGCGCCGGTGATCGTCGCCGGGGACTTCAACGACTGGCGCCTGCGTGCCGATGCGGTGCTGACCCGGGAATCCCTGATCGAGGTGTTCAGTCACGACGGCGGCGCACCGGCGCGCAGCTTCCCGGCGCGCCTGCCGTTGCTGCGCCTGGACCGAATCTACCTGCGCAACGCCACGCCGCTTTCAGCACAAGTGCTCTCCACCCGGCCCTGGTCACATCTCTCCGACCATGCGCCCCTGACTGCGCAGGTGCAAATATGAGCAACGCCTCTACCTACAACAGCTGGATCGCCGGTAACAGCGTGCAGTTGCTGATCAATGGCGAGGATTACTACCCGCGGGTCTTCGACAGTATTCGTCAGGCACGGGAGGAAGTGCTGCTGGAAACGTTCATCATTTTTGATGACAAGGTCGGCCAAGCCCTGCAACTGGCCTTGATCGAAGCGGCCCAGCGTGGCGTGCGGGTCGAGGTGGCAGTGGACGGTTACGGCACGGCCGACCTGTCCGAGAGTTTCCTTGGCGCCATGACCAACGTCGGGATCAGGATTCACTTCTTTGACCCGGCGCCGCGGCGGGTTGGTGTGCGCACCAACCTGTTCCGCCGCCTGCATCGCAAGATCGTGGTGATCGATGGCCAGCGCGCGTTTATTGGCGGGATCAACTACGGCGCTGATCATCTGACCGATTTCGGCATCATGGCCAAGCAGGACTATGCGGTGGAGGTCACCGGCCCGGTGGTGGCGCAGATTCATGCTTCAAGCCGCCGCCTGCTGGCCCAGGTACTGGATCCGCCAAGCCAGGTCCGGCCGACGATACAGCCCGTCGGCCAGGCCAGGGCAATTCTGCTGGAACGGGACAATCAGCAGCACACCAACGATATCGAAGACCAGTACCTTGAAGCCATCCGCGCCGCGCGCACACGCCTGGTGGTGGCCAACGCCTATTTCTTCCCCGGTTACCGTCTGGTCAAGGAAATGCGCAACGCCGCCCGACGTGGCGTCGAAGTGACGCTGATTCTGCAGGGGCAACCGGACCAACGCTGGGTTAGAGCCTTTTCCCGCCTGCTGTACAACCGCCTGCTGCGCGATGGCGTGACCATCCTCGAATACACCCAGCGCCCTCTGCACGGCAAAGTGGCGCTGGTGGATGACGAGTGGGCGACGGTCGGTTCGAGCAATCTCGACCCGCTGAGCCTGGCTCTCAATCTGGAAGCCAATCTGTTCATTCGCGACCGCGCCTTCAACCAGCAACTGCATGCGCATCTGACCGAGTTGGGTGAACGGCACTGCAAGCGCATCAGTCTGGAACGGATGATTCGCGGCTACTGGTGGCGAGCGCCGCTGATTTTCCTGTGTTACCACTTTATCCGGCACTTCCCGACCATCGCCGGCTGGTTTCCCGCTCACCGGCCGACGCTCAAATCGGCGCCGATTCCTGCCGAACCCACCGCTGTTCACGTCGAAACAACTGCCGACTATCAGGAGGGCAAGACCTGATGACTACCCGACCCTGGCGCAAGTGGCTCAAGCCTGCCCTTACCCTGTTTTTCCTGCTGTTGATCCCGGCGCTGCTGTACATGATGGCGCGTAATCTGGACTGGAACGAGGTCAAGCAATCGCTGCATGCCTACAGCCCGGGCACCCTGACCCTGGGCTTGGTCCTGGCACTGTGCAGCTATGGCGTATTCAGCGCCTACGACCTGGTCGGTCGCGCCTATACCGGTCACCATTTGCCCGCCCGCCAAGTGCTGCCGGTGGCCTTCGTCTGTTATGCCTTCAATCTCAACTTCACCACCTGGGTCGGCGGTGTCGCCCTGCGCTATCGCCTGTACAAGCGTCTCGGCCTGGACACCGCCACCGTCACCCGCATCATTACTCTGGGCATCATCACCAACTGGGTTGGCTACATGGCCCTGGCCGGGGCGGTGTTCGCCATGCGTCTGGTCAAGCTGCCTGAGGGCTGGGTGCTGGGAGTCACAGGGCTGCAATTGATCGGCTTTCTGCTGATTGCCCTGGCGGCGTGCTATCTGTACGCCTGCGGCTTCGCCAAGAAACGCACCTGGCACTGGCGCGAGCACGAAGTGGAATTGCCGACCCTGCGCCTGGCCCTGATCCAGGTCGGTCTGGGCGCGACTAACTGGGCGCTGATGGCGGCGCTGATTTTCTGGCTGCTGCCCCGAGAGCTGTTCTACCCGTCGATCCTCGGCATTCTGCTGATCAGCTGCATGGCCGGGGTCATTGCTCATATCCCTGCGGGCCTCGGTGTACTGGAAGCGGTATTCCTTGCCCTGCTCCACGGTCAACTCGGCCAGGGCACCCTGGTCGCCGCCCTGCTCGGCTACCGCACTCTGTACTTTCTGATTCCCCTGCTGCTGGCGGTAGCGACCTACCTGGTCCTGGAAAACCGCGCCAAGGCCATGCGCGAACACGGCAAGGCCACTCCGAGCAAGCCCTGAGCGCGATGACGGTCACGGATGACCGTTTATCCGCGCGCCTGAACCCTTTTGCACGAAATACGGCTCTCAATTTCAGGCAAGCGCAATTGCGCTGATGGTGACTGACTGACGTTGATTGAGGAGAAACGACCATGCCCAGAGGAAGCAAAGCCAAGTACACCGACAAGCAGAAAACCAAAGCCGAACACATCGAGCAAAGCTACGAAGCCAAAGGGGTGCCCACGGGTGAAGCCCAAGCTCGCGCATGGGCCACGGTGAACAAGCAGTCCGGCGGCGGCGAACGCAGCGGCGGCTCCGGGCAGCACACCAGCAGCGACAGCAAGCACAAAGCCACACAGTCTTCGGCACGCCGCGCTGCGCTGACCCGCAAGGGCGTGCCTCGCCCCGATCAGCCCCTGGAAGAACTGACCAAGACCGAACTGATGGACAAGGCGCGCAAGCAGCACATCGCCGGGCGCTCAACCATGCGCAAAGCGCAATTGATCGAAGCCCTGCACCACGCCGCATGAACGCCCTGCCCGCCGCCACTGCGGCGGGCAGTCAGCGAAAGAGCCACAGCGCCCCAAGGAGCACCCCATGAGCATCATCCAGGATCCGGACCCGGGCAATCTGCACAGGCTGCTGCACGACTTCGCCCAACGCCCCCAAGTGGACCAAGCCGATGAACGCCTCGGGCCGCTCATGCACAACCTGCAAGCGGCAAAGCTCGATCGCCTGCCCCTGCCCGGCCAGCAGACCCTGCGGCGCTGGCAGACTCTGGCGCGGGTTGCCGGCTGTGACCTGGCTCTGGCCAAGCTCTATGAGGGCCATACCGACGCTTTGGCGATTCTTGCCGAATGCGGCGCAGCCCACTTGGCCGAAGACAAAGGAATCTGGGGCGTCTGGGCCGCAGAAATGCCCGGTGCCCGCACGCTGATTCATGGCGACGGCGCACAGGTTCGCCTGAGCGGCAGCAAGGCGTGGTGCTCCGGCGCCTTGCAAATCGACCGCGCCCTGCTCACCGCCTGGGACAGCCGGGATCAGCCGCAACTGGTGGCTATCGAACTGCGTCACCCCAGCCAACAGGTCCACGGCGATAACTGGCAGGCCGTCGGCATGGCCGCGACCCAGAGCGTGGAAATCCACTTCCATGACACCCCGGCCCTGCGAGTCGGCCAGCCGGGGCAATATCTGTCGCGCCCCGGCTTCTGGCAAGGCGGTGGCGGCATCGCCGCGTGCTGGTATGGCGCCGCTCAGGCATTGGCGGACTACCTGCACCAACAGCGCCGACAACCGCGTCAGGACCCCCACGCCGACGCCCATCTCGGCGCAGTGGACGCCGCCCTCTACGGCGCCCGCGCGGCCCTGCGCGAATGCGCCGCGTGGATCGACTGCCAGCCGGATGCTGATGCCAGCCTACCCGTGCGTCGCCTGCGCGCCCATACCGAAGCGGCCGCCAATACCGTACTGGAACATGTCGGCCGGGCACTCGGCGCTGCTCCGTTTTGCCGCAATAGCCACTTCGCTCGCCTTAGCGCCGACCTGCCGGTGTTCCTGCGCCAGAGTCACGCCGAACGTGACCTCGCCAGCCTCGGCCAGCAACTGGCCCAGGCGCCACTGGGAGACTGGTCGCTATGAAAGCCGATCTGATTCAGGACAGCCGCGGTACCACCTTGAGCGAGTGGCAGCGCTCCAGCCGTCTGGCCAGTGCTCCAGGTATCAGCGTCGATGAACTCTGTCCACCGGGCCAGCGCCTGGTGCTGGTAGCGCCTCACCCGGACGATGAAATCCTTATGGCGGGCGGCCTGTTAAACGGCTTTCATGGCCGCGAGCACGAACTGCTGATCGTCTCGGTCACCGATGGCGAGTGCAGCCACCCCCATTCCAGCGACTGGAGCGAACAGCGCCTGCGCGAACATCGCCCACAGGAAAGCCGCGTCGCCCTGCAACGCCTGGGGCTTAACGTCGAAGCCATTGAATGGCTGCGCCTGGGCCTGCGTGACACGGATGTGGCCAAGGACGAACACCATCTGGTCAATAACCTCTGCCAGTTGCTGCACAGCAACGACGTGCTGATGACCACCTGGCAAGTCGATGGCCACGGCGATCACGAAGCGGTGGGCCGTGCCTGCGCTCAGGCCGCCCTGGCCAGCAATATCCAGTTGCTGGAAGTGCCGGTCTGGGCTTGGCACTGGGCGACGCCCGAAGATGAACGACTGCCCTGGCATCGGGCACGCCGTCTGGCTCTGGACGAAGACGCCCAGGCGCGTAAACGCCAGGCCATCGCCGCCCATGCCAGTCAGGTCAACGAGGATGGCGGGCGGGCCCCGGTCCTGTCCGCCGCCACCCTGGAATGTCTGCTGCAACCCTTTGAATTGGTATTCGTATGAGTGTCGACCCGCAATACTTCGCCCAACTCTATGCCACCAGTGACGACCCCTGGGCCTTTCGCAGCCGCTGGTATGAGCGACGCAAGCGCGAACTGACCCTGGCCTGCCTGCCGCGCCAACACTACCAACGGGTATTCGAGCCCGGCTGTGCCAACGGCGAACTCAGCGCCGCCCTGGCCCGACGCTGTGCCAACCTGCTCTCCCAGGACCTCGACCCAACCGCTCTGGCGCTGGCCCGTGGCCGTCTGTCTGATGCACCCCACGCTCATGTGGTGGCCGGCAGCGTGCCGGATGACTGGCCATCGGGGCTGTTCGATCTGATCGTGCTGAGCGAGTTCGGCTATTACCTTGAGCCGGTGCAATGGCGCAAGGTCATCGAACGGGCTACGGCCAGCCTCACCAACGACGGCGCCATTGTCGCCTGTCATTGGCGCCATCCCATCGAAGGTTGCCCGCAGAGCGGCGATCAGGTGCATGCCTTGCTGGACGAGCATTTGCCGCTGTTCCCCATCCTGCGCCACGAAGAAACCGACTTCCTGCTGGAATACTGGTGCCGCAAGCCCGACTCCATCGACCTGGACGAGACCTGCCCATGATCGCTGTCATCATTCCCGCCCATAACGAAGCACGGCGCCTGGGGCGCTGCCTGGCCGCCGTCAAGATCGCCGCCCGTGAGGCCGAAGCAGCCGGGCATCAGGTGGAAATCCTCGTGGTCCTTGATCGCTGCCGCGACAGCAGCGCTGCCATTGCCAGGCGCCACGGCGTGCAGACCTTGGAAATCGACGCGCAAAATGTTGGCCAGGCGCGTCGGGCCGGAGCCGCGCGGATGCTTGAACGCGGCGCCAACTGGCTGGCCTGCACCGACGCCGACAGTCGCGTACCAGCGCACTGGCTGCTCTGGCAGATCGCCTTCGGCGCCGATGCGGTGTGCGGTATCGTCCATGTGCAGCGCTGGCAGCCTTGGCAAAACTCCCGACTAAGGCGCCTGTACCGCAGCCGTTACCAGGCTCGGGATGAGCATCGGCATATCCACGGCGCCAACCTCGGCGTCTGCGCCATCGCTTACCAGCGTGTCGGCGGCTTTCAGCCATTGGCCGTTCATGAAGACGTGCAACTGATCAGCGACCTGCAAGCCAGTGGCGCCCACATCGCCTGGACAGCCGGGCATAGCGTGGCTACCGACAGCCGCAGTGACAGCCGGGCACGGGGTGGGTTTGGTGATTATTTGAAGGAATTGGCTGAGGAAAAACACGTAACTATCTGATTAAAAAATATATTTCAGAGAAGAAGGTGTGCCAGGCTGACTCAATCCGAATATCCATCGGCACTCCGCGACGCCTTCGTAGTCTGTCTCTACACTGCCCACACGCCCTATGGAGACTGCCATGATTATCGTCCACCACCTCAATAACTCCCGTTCCCAGCGCGTGCTCTGGCTGTTGGAAGAACTTGGCCTGCCCTACGAGATCAAGCGCTACGAGCGTGATCCGAAGACCAATCTGGCGCCACCGGAGCTCAAGGCCATCACGCCGTTGGGCAAATCCCCGGTGATTCAGGACGGCCCACATACCCTGCTGGAATCGGGAGCCATCCTCGATTATCTGATCCGCCGCCACGGCGACGGCCGCCTGCAGCCTGATCCGGCCACCGCCACCTATGACGAGTACGTGCAATGGCTGCACTTTGCCGAAGGCTCGGCCATGCTGCCGCTGATGCTCAACCTCTATGTCAGTCGCCTGGGCGAGGCCGGTGCGCCGCTACGGCCACGCATCGATGCGGAAGTCGCCAATTACCTGGGCTATCTGGACAGCACACTTGGCCGCAGCCCCTATCTGGTCGGTGAAGCATTCACCGCTGCGGATATCCAGATGAGCTTTATCGGCGAAATCGCCAAGGCGTTTGGCAAGCTGGGCAGTTATCCCAATGTGGCCGCCTGGGTAGAACGCTTCCAGGCACGCCCGGCCTACAAACAGGCCATTGAGCGCGGCGGCGAATACAGTTTTGCCCGTTAGTGACTGCTAGCGATCTGACAGCCGAACGTCAGGCAGTAAGGCCGTAATACCGACAGGTCGCCGAGCAATTGCTGCAAGGCGGCCGAGTCGAAGTGCTCGGTCATTGACCGGGCACAGGCCCAATCACCCTGGATCAGCCAGGTATTGGCCCGCTGCGGATCAGGGCACAGGCCATAGCCCATACAGTCAGGAATTGCGGCGAGGACCTTGAGGGTTTCTTGTAGTGCCTCGGCCAGGGCGATGCCCTGATCTGGCCGCATCTGCACAACTATCTGATGGCTGACCATGAAAAGTCGCTCTCTTGCTCGATTTTCGATGGTGCCTATTTTGCGACGGTTAGCGCATGGGTAAAACTCGCGTTTGGATGCGCCAGCCCAAGGGCGCGGCAGTCAGCACAGCCAAGGGTTGACCGGGCAGGCGCTGCGATGGCCTGACGTCTTATTCACATTGTTGCCGTCGCAGCGCCTGCCGGTTTGGCTCAGCTATGAGCGCCGATACCGCCAAACTCCAGATCCACGCGCTGACTGATTTGCTCGGCCGTCAGATCTTCCTTGTGAGTGGCCATGAACCAGACGATACCGTAGGGATCACGCAAGACTCCGCTGCGATCCCCGTAGAAATGATCGGTTGGTGCACTGATCTGCACGGCCCCTGCCTGGATCACCCTGGCGAATCGTGCGTCGACATTATCGACATACAAATGCAGCGCTATGGCACCCGCCCCTGCGCTCATCGGCGAGCCCGGCAGGCGATCGGCAACCATCAGTGACGAATCGCCAATGCGCAGTTCAGCGTGGCCGACCTTGCCTTGAGCGGTAAACACGCTAAAGGTCTGTTCGGCACAAAACGCCCTCACATAGAAATCGATGGCTTCACTGGCGTTGTCACAGGCAAGGTAGGCCGTAATACCGTGGGGCCGTTTCGGTAGGGATTTGACAGTCATTATGTGAACCTCCTGGTTGATGTGACAGGCTCGCGCACGCCCGACAATCCTCCACAGCCACTTACGATGCGCCAGCATGTTCACTAATAGGTATAGGCGGTTTCCCGGCAGATACACGATCAAGCCTTCAACTATTTCCTGACGGAACCTGCGGCAACACATGGATGCTTCAACTTCTTGAAAATCTAGCTATATATACCGCCTGCACGCCCTGCCAAACCTCTAATCTGCGCGCCGTCGTTGAGGGTTCAACGACCGGATTTGACGATCCAGGATTAGGAGCCATGCAGTCATGGCAGTTGTGTGCGGGAGATCTTCGGATCTGCCGGTTCCTATATCCCGGTTCGTCAACCCGCACACAACTGCCGCCCTTCACTTGACGATACGAGGGCGGCTTTCATTCGATATAGGAGTTCTCATGAGCTTTGGTAATACAGATGATCGCTACATCCCTCTCACCCACCCTGGCCTGGAAAACCCGATCCTGTTGCTCGACAGCCAGGCCTCCCTGCAAGACCTGCACGCCCTCGCCGATCTTCGCGTCACCCAGGCGACCCGCTGCCTCGACACCCTGGTCAAACTCAAAGACCTCGACGCGGACGAACACGACCTGACCGCCATCGCCGACACGGCCCATGCCCTGATGCTGCAAGCCTGCGATGTAAACCGGCTGATCGAGAAGCGCCTGTGGGCCAATGGCGCCATGTGACAACTAACACCTGACGCTGTCTGGTAGCAGCGAACTCGTTCGCGAAAGACCGGCACATCCAGGCACATATGCAGAGCCTGAAGCACCGTCTCGCCAACAAGTTCGCTCATACCCCTGTAGCTATGCACTTGTTAGAGGGTGTAGGAAATCCCCACCTGCACCGTACGTGGCGCACCTGGGTAAGCGTAGATATTGCCGAACGCGCCTTCCTCATAGTCACGATTGAACAGATTCTTCACATCAAGATTGAGCCGAACCTTGTCGTTGACCTTATAGAAGCTGAGCAGGTCGACCACGGTGTAGCTGCCCATGGAGAAAGCGGTATTGGCAGTCTGTCCGGCACGCTCGTCGACATAACGGCCGCCAGCGCCCAGGCCGAGACCTCGCAGGGCGCCGTCCTGGAACTCGTAGACGTTGAGCAGGCTAAAGCTGTTGCGCGGGATGTTCAGCAGGCGAGTGCCGGACTGGATCACGTTGTCCTTGGTGACTTCGGCGTCTACATAGGCGTAACCCCCGATCAGGCGCCACTGCGGGGAGAGGTTGCCGGTGATGTTGAGATCCAGGCCACGGCTGCGCACCTGCCCGGCGGCGATGCTGAAGGTGTTGTCCACGGGGTCGGTGGTCAGCACATTACGCTTCTCGATCTGGTAGATCGCCGCATCAACGCTCAACTGGCGGTCCAGTGCCTCCCACTTGACGCCCATTTCCACGGACTTGCCCTTCTCCGGCTCGAACCCGCCACCCAGGCGGCTGGCACCGGTATTGGGCTTGAACGAACGGGCAGCATCGGCATAGATGGCGACGGTATCGGTCAGGTCATAGGTGATACCGACCCGCGGGGTCACGGCGTTATCGCTGGCGCTCCAGTTGCGACCGCCCGCCACGTAGGTCTGATAGTCGTGCTCGAAGCGCTCGAAACGTGCACCGGCCAATACTTTCAGGCGCTCGGTCAGGGCGACCTGATCCTGCACGAACGCGGCATAGGTCTTGAGGTTTTCCCGGTCATCGGTCGGTGTTCGAGTCAAGGCAGGGCGAGCCAGGCCATAGCTCGGGTTATAGATATCGGTGGTATAGGCCGTGACCGCACCGCTGGAGCGCTGAATGATCGAGGTGTAGTCATAATTCTCGTATTCCACGCCGGTCAGCAGGGTGTGCTCCAGACCGCCCGTAGTGAAGTGCCCGGTGAGATTGAACTGGGTGTCCTTGTCGGTCCATTCAAGCTTGCGGTAGTTGAAGTTGCGCCCCAGGGTCCGACCGTCAGCAGCCAGGCCGTTGGCTTCGATGGCATTGCCCTGCAAGGTGCCGTCCAGCCACTGGAAACCGCCGCCCAGGGTCCAGTTTTCATTGAGCATGTGCTCGAAGCGCAATTGCGCCATGTTGTTGTCGTTATGCAGCTTGCCTGCATTCTTGTCGCCGAAGAACGTCGAGCGCGAGGCGGTGCCGGTCTGGGCCGGATAGCGAGTCAGGCCCCGGTCCAACGGGTGATTGTTGCGCATGAAGTCGCCTTCGAAAACCACCTTGGTGGCGTCGTCGACCTGCCAACTGAGCACCGGGGTCACACCGTAGCGTTCGGTCTCCACATGATCGCGGAAGGTGTCGCCGCCCTCACCCACCACATTGAGGCGATAACCCAGGCTGCCTTGCTCATCCAGAGGCCCGGAAGCATCCAGGGTGCCACGGCGCATGCCCTGATCATCCAGTTGACTGCCCAGGGTGACGGTACGTTCTGCCAGGGGTTGCTTGGACACCACGTTGAAGGTGCCGCCAGGATCGCCACGGCCGTAGAGCATGGTGGCCGGGCCGCGCAGCACCTCCAGGCGCTCGATGGTGTTGGCATCGGGCATGTTCGGGTAGCCACGGTTGATCGGGAAGCCGTTGCGATAGAACTCACCAGTGGTGAAGCCGCGCACGGTAAAGGTGGTCAGACCCTGACCGCCGAAATTATTGGCACGGCCGACACCACCGGCGTAATCCAGGGCATCCTGCAAGCGGGTCGCGCCAAGGTCTTGCACCACATCCTTGGTCACCACGCTGATGGACTGCGGGGTTTCATGAATTGAAGTATCGGTGCGCGTCGCACTGACCGAACGAGTGGCGCGGTAGCCCTTCACCGGGCCCTGGGCGGTTTCATAGTCCTGCGTGCCGACAATATCAATGGCTTGCAGCTCAAGGCGGGATTTGCCCGCAGCGACTTCTTCAGCCAGGGAAAACGGAGAAAACGCTTGCAGCACGCAGAGGGAAAGCAGAGTACGACGCATCGTGGAGTTGCCTTGTTGAAAGAAGCAGGGCGAATGGCATTCGTGCCAAAAAACGGACGCGAATGGTATGCCATAACATTCGCTAATGACAATCTTTCTTGTTTGTCATCTTCGAATGGAATCGGTCAGCTTTTTCACTAAGGCTATGGCGGCGGTCGATCTACAGAACCTTGGCCGCCCCCAGCAGAAACGAGCGTACCACCCGCTTGTGAATCGGGCTGATTACTGCGATATAGGCCCGGCCCAAGGCGTTATGGCAATGCACCACCGTGGAAACCACCACTTCCCGCCCCTGCCCTGACGACTGCTGCCGGATCAGCACCGACAGCTGGAAATCCAGATGCGTGTCCCGCTCGCCCAGAACGATCTCGTCCGGCGTGCGCTGAAGGATGCGGAAGAAATCGATATGTTCCAAGCCCTGGGCCACCGAAGCATCGCGCAACTGCACGGAGGTCTTGACCCCGAAAACACTCATGATCCGGTCCCTGGCGCGCATCAGCCCATGGAACCACGGCGCCGGGCTGCTGAGGATCAGCCGCGCCAGATCCTCGGCATTGCCGTTGAAATGCGCGGGCAGCGGCGTGGCAAAGGCATCGGCCAGATGAGTCGTCTTGAAGGCAGAATGAACCAGGCTGTGCTCGGGCACGGCCACGGCACTGACCAGGGGGGTGTGCATGCTGATTCCTTGGAAAAAAATACTTGAGTCCGCAATCTAGCATGTCGGCTTCAGCCGCATCGTCATCTGAACCCACTTGATTCGTGGGGCCGCTCAACGCTCAAGAATCACCCGCCGCAAAGCCAGGGTTGATGGCCATGGCATTCACGTATGACACTTCGGTACCCTGCTGCATCTGGACCAATGGCAAGCCCTGGAATTCAAAGCCTTTGCCGACCTGAGCATGCTGTTCGCAAAATAGAGCGAGATTGAAATGAAACGTTGGAATATCGCGATAACCGGCTTTGGCTCGATTGGTAAAGCCGTGGCGCAGATCGTTGCACAGCGTCAGTCGCACTATCAGACGCGCTACGGCGCAGACGTACGGGTAGTGGCAGTATGCGGCTCCCGCGCCGGGCTGATCGACCCGCAGGGGCTGGCCCTGGATGACGAGGCGCCTGTGACGTTGCAGACAGGCGTGACCGGTGACGGCTTTCTGCAAAACGCAGGCGCCCATGTGTTGATCGAAGCCGGCCTCACCGACTACGAAACCGGCGGCGCCGGTTACCGTTACATCCGCGAGGCGCTGGGCCGGGGCATGCACGCCATCAGCATCTCCAAGGGTGCCCTGGTCTTCGATTACCCCGGCCTTGCAGAGCTGGCGCGCAATAACGGCGTGCAATTGAAGATCAGCGGTGCCACTTCGGCCGCATTACCGACCATCGACCTGCTGCAATACAACCTGGCCGGATGCCGGATTCTCGAGGTCGAAGGCATCGTCACCGCTACCAGCAACTTCGTTCTCAGCTCGATGATGGACGGCCACAGCTTCGACGACGCCGTGGCCGAAGCTCAACGCCTGGGCATGGCCGAGCCCAACCCGCGCTTCGACGTCGAAGGCTGGGACACTGCCTGCAAGATCAATATTCTGGCCAACGCCGGTTTCGGAGCGAACCTCAAGCTGCACGATATCCCGCGCGCGGGCATCGAGCAGATTTCAACAGCCGATATCGCCCGCTGGAAGTCAGAGCGCGTGGTACCCAAGCTGGTGGGGCGCATCGACAACCTTGGCGATAGCCTGCGGGCCTCGGTGGAATTGCGCACCTACGCTCTTGACCATCCATTTGCCCAGGTCAGCGCCAAAATGAAGGCCATTCGGGTCCGCACCGACATCATGGGCGAAATCATGGCCATTGGCGTCACCAGCCCCCTTGCCACCGCTGCCGCGGCCCTGAAGGATTTTGAACACTTGTTGATGGCGAGCAGCCGCTAACCCACTTTTTGGAGTCACCATGCGCGTCCACGTCCTGCAACACGTACCTTTTGAAGGCCTGGGCAATATCCAGCCCTGGCTCGACGAACGCAATGCCCGCATCAGTTACAGCCGCTTCCATCAGGCCGCCGAGCTGCCTGAGCTGGAGTCCATTGACCTGTTGATCGCCCTGGGAGGGCCGATGAGCGTCAACGATGAAGTCGAGTTGCCCTGGCTGGTCGCAGAAAAACGTTTTATCGCACGGGCCATTGCGCAAGGCATCCCGGTACTGGGCATTTGCCTCGGAGCGCAGTTGATCGCCTCGGCACACGGGGCGCAGGTCTATCCGGGGCCAGAGAAAGAAATCGGCTGGTTCCCCATCACTGCGCCCGCCCCTGCGCCGGAACGCTTCAGTTTCCCGACCAGTGTCGAGGTGCTGCATTGGCACGGCGAAACCTTTGACCTGCCTGAAGGCGCCGTACGCCTGGCCAGCAGCGCGGCGTGCCCAAATCAGGCGTTTCAGCTCGGCCCGCGGGCGATCGGTCTGCAATTTCATATGGAAATGACCCGTGCCAGCGTCGAGGCGATTCTGCAGCACTGTGCCGATGAACTGGTGGCCGGTCCCTATGTGCAGACCGAAGAAAATCTGCGCGCCACCGCCGACGAGCGCTATATCACGGTCGAACCCTTGATGCGCGACGTATTGGCGTACCTGACCCGGCCTTGAGCTGAACCAAACCGGCGTCGCGGCGGCCCAAGCTGTTTGCCCTTGCACAGGAGACACCGCCATGGACAAACAAGCACTGCGCGACGCCTATCAGGGTTATATCGATTGCCTTAACCGTCAGGACTGGCCGGCCCTCGGCCGGTTCGTCGGCGAGCAGGTGCACTACAACGGCAAACTGATCGGCCTGGACGGTTACCGGCACATGCTCGAAGGCGATTTCCAAGCCATTCCCGATCTGCGCTTCGTCATCACCCAACTGATTACCGACCCACCCCATATCGCTGCGCGGCTCAGTTTTGACTGCACGCCGGCAGGCGAGCTGTTTGGTTTGCCCGTGAATGGGCGGCGGGTGCAGTTTGGCGAGAATGTGTTCTATGAGTTCAGCGAAGGCAGGATTTGTGCGGTGTGGTCGGTGATTGACAAGGCGGCGATTGAGCAACAACTGGCTTGAATAAAATTACACAAGCCTTTGAATTTAAATAACTTATGCAGGGTCTTCCGAAGGATGCGATTGGGTTTATCTGACACGCCGCTTTCGCAGCCTTCGGCAGCTCCTACAGGACCATCACAAAATATAAAAATGTTTAAATACAAATAGTTATATAAATACTTTAATTCAAACTCTCATCATTTTGATCCGCCTCCCCGCGCTTCCAGTAGCCACTGGCATGCACACGACCTTTATCAATACCGCGCTCGCGCAATAGCCTGCGAATGGCAATTACCTGGGCCGATTCCGCCGCCACCCAGATGCGGTACAAAGTCGAGCGCCAGAGCACCGGTTCGCGGATCGAAGTGGCGTAAGTTGTAAGCCCGATCATAGGACTTATTCAATTCAGCCAAGACACTCGGCCAGCGTAATGGTCGGCACCATGGCCTTGGGCTCGGCATGCACAGAGCGTTCTGCCAGGTAACGTGCCGGTGGCTTACCCACTGCCTTGCGGAACATGGTGACAAAACCGCTGGCGTTCTCGTAGCCCAGGTCCAGAGCCACGGTCTGCACGCTGTCGCCTCTGGTCAGGCGTTGCAGGGAGAGGATCACATGCAACTGGCGGCGCCAGCGGCCAAAGCTCAGGCCGATTTCCTGCAACAACAGGCGGCTCATATTGCGCTCGCTCATGCCGATACGACTGGCCCAGTCGGCCATGCTGGTCTTGTCACTGGGTTCAGCCAGCAGTTGCTCGGCCAAGCGCCGCAGGCGCGGGTCCCGAGGCATGGGCAGATGCAAGTCTTGCACGGGGGCCACTACCAGTTCATCGAGCAGCGTCGCGATCAACCGCTCTTCCCGGCCGCCCGATGGGTAGAGCTCGGGAAATTCCGCCGCCTTGAGCAGCAACTCCCGCAGCAACGGCGATACGGCCAGGGTGCAGCAGCTTTGCGGCAGGCCCGGCGTAGCGCCGGGCTCGACGAACAAGCAATAGCACTCGGTCCGCCCGGAACCCCGGGATGAATGCGCCAAGCCGCCGGGAATCCAGACCGCACACTGCGGCGGCACAATCCAGACGCCTTCTTCGGTCTCGCAATTGAGCACGCCACGCACCGAATAGAGCAGTTGCGCCTTGCGGTGCCGATGCTGAGCGTATTCCCAGTCTCGGGACACCATGGACGCGCTGAGGGCTGAAACGGCGCGGGGAATGCTGTCGACATCGCGGGAGTCCGACAGCTCCAGGGAAGTTGGCATTGACAAGATCGCGCACTCAATATTTGGCTGAATTGCGAAATAGTGTGGCCAGATTATGCAATGACGTCTAGTCGGGTGGCGATTATCTTGGTATTGCTAATCGAAATCACTCGCAGCAGGTTATGCCATGCCAATCACTGCCATCAATACCGTCGCCATCCACGGCACTCAGGGACAATCCGCCCCTCTGCTCGCCCGCCTGCAACGGTTGCTGAACACACTGCAACGCCACTCCGGCTGCGCCACCTACGGTCTGACCCGCAGCCATACGGACGACAATGCCTGGATCATCACCGGCTACTGGTATTCGGCCGAAAGCCTGGCCGAACATTTGACGATGCCGTGCCTGGGCGAGTTGTTCGAACTGACGGCGGACCGGCTGGCGACCGGCCTGCGGTTTGCCACTTACCAGGTTGCAGATTCACCGTTATCTTCAGTTTGAATGACAGCGGCGCGCCTGGCGCCGCGCTGTTGCGCCACAAACTATGCACCCACCAAAGCCTACAGCCTCATTTCAATCGGGATAGATCAAATCCTCTGCCCACCCGACACTTCGATCCGTTGGGCATTGACCCATCGATTGTCTGCGGACAGCAGGCTGGCAATCATCGGCCCGATATCGTCCGGTACACCGGCGCGGCCGAGGGCAGTCATGTCGGCGAAGATTTTGTTGACGTCAGGGTTGTCAGCGATCAAGGCGTAGTCACCGTGACCGGCGTTATTGATCAGGTGGTCGAAACTGTCACGCTGCCAGGTGTCGCGCAATGCCTTGCCCAGGCGCTCGGCGAACTGGCCAAAATCGCTGACCTTGCCGATATCAAGCTGCAAGGCCGCAGCGTTACGGCCAAGGGCCTTGATCTCGGCGACTACCGCTTCGGCTTCATCGCTGCGGCTCTGCCAGGTAACGATTACGTCGCCGCCATGGCGGGCGATGCTCACTGCGGTGTTGCGGCCAAGGCCACGGCTGGCGCCAGTTACGAGGGAAATAGTGCTCATGGGGGATCTCCTGTTTGGGTGCAATCCAAGTTACCGGAGCGCCGCCCCTGAGCCTTTGCCGAAACCGCGACGTTGTTTGCCTGATCCTCCAAACCCCGTAGGCGGGTCCGCCGGGGATCCATTAGGATGGCCCCATGACTGACTCCCTGCTCAATAGCGTACGTCGCTACGTCGAAGCCTTCGTCGACTCCACCGGCCTGGCCCGCACGCCTATCCCTGGCCTGACCACCATCTGCTCGACGACGCCGAGCGGCCTGGTGCATGCCATTTCCCGGCCGCTGGTGTGCCTGGTCCTGCAGGGCGGCAAGCGGGTTGCCATGGGCGATCAGTCGTTTCATTTTGCCGCCGGGGACTCGCTGATCATTACGGCGGATGTGCCGACGGTCAGCCAGATCACCGAGGCCAGTGTCGAGCGGCCTTATCTGTCCCTGGTGCTGGACCTGGACCCTCATGTGATCGCCGATCTGACCGTGGAAATGAATGCGCTGTCCGATGTCGGCGGCGTCGCCGTGCGCTCGGAGCCCACCGACAGCGAAGTGGCCGACGCGGCGCTACGCCTGATGCGCCTGGTCGAACGGCCGAAATCCGTGCCGCTGTTGCATGCGCAACTGGTGCGCGAGCTGCAACCAGCCATTGCCGGTCAATCGCCTGGCCTCACTGGCCGGGATGAGCCCGTCGTCGTTTCATCAGCACTTTCGCGCCGTGACGTCGCTGTCACCGCTGCAATTTCAAAAGCAGCTGCGCCTGATCGAAGCACGACGCCTGCTGCTGTCGCAAAGCACCTCGGCCAGCGCTGCGGCCTATGCCGTGGGTTACGAGAGCGTCTCCCAGTTCACCCGCGAATACAGCCGCATGTTCGGCCTGCCGCCGGTCAAGGATGCCCTTGCCGTACGGCAGAACGCTTAGGGCGAAAACTTACAACGGGCAGGACGCCATTACCTGACCGTCGCTGTCCTCAGTCAACACCTGCGCCGTCCAGCCTTTGGCAAAGACCAGGCCGTAACGCTCGACCAGAGACTCAATGAGCAGACAGCGTTCCCTGGCTTCATCCGGCGTGCCGTCAACCACTGCATACACCATGCGTTCTTTGACTGAATACTCAGGCGGATGGGCCAGGTCGCCCTCACTTTCCAGTATCTGCGTCAATAACACAGCATTGTTCTGCGACTCATCTGCGTTGGCATCAGCCTCTGCGGCGCCCGCCTGCTGCGCGCTCATCAGCGCCAGAAAACAACTCATCACCACTGCATAGGTGCGTTTCACAGCCCGACTCCTTATTGGGGGTGGCGGATACTAAATCATGATCCGGGTTTCAATCATTCTTTTGATCGATATCTACCGTAGAAAAAATGAATTTCCCGATTGGGTATCCAGTCGACAACTATGTGGGCAATAAATCTGATGAGGTAAAAGTCATGACTATCCACGCAGATACACTTGCACAACTGACCGAAGCGCTCCAGAAGCGTGGTCTTTATCTGATGGCAGACGTGCACTTCACCCGCGCACCGTACCGCCATAACCATCGCTGGGTATGCGCAGTAGAGTAAGGCCCGGAATTACCTGGCCAGGCCCTGGATAAACTCCAGGAAGCGGCGGGTCTTGGCCGGTGGATGAATACGCGATGGATACAACGCATATAACGTGAAGCGCTCATCCGGCCAGTCTGGAAACAGATCCACTACTTGCCGTTGCGTTAACAGCGCCTCAGAGCCAAAGGCCATGATCTGGGCGATACCGTAGCCACTGACGCACAGCTCGTGCATGGTGCGCACATCGTTAAGGGTTATCTGACCTGCAATCGGCACTCGCACTACGCTGTCGCCGCGATGAAACTCCCAGTCGAAGGGTTTACCCGTCTGCGGATCACGAAACTGAATGCAGGCGTGTTGCAGCAAGTCCTGCGGGGTTTGCGGTCGGCCGTGTTTGTGCAGATAAGCCGGTGACGCCACCGTCAGAATCCGCGTGTCGAACAGTGGCCGGGCAATCAGGCTGGAACTGCGCGGCTCACCGAAACGCACGGCCAGGTCGAAGCCGTCGGCAACCATATCGCCAAGGCGATCGCGGCTGATCAGCTCAAGCTCAAGTTCCGGGTGTTCGGCCATGAACGCACCCAATTGCGGCCCCAGCATCAGGTTGGAAAACAGCGGATCGACGTTCACCCGCAAGCGCCCGCGCACCGCCTTCGCCCCTTGGGATGCCGAGCTGGACACCTCTTCCAGTGCCGACAGCAACGGTACGATCTGTTGGTGAAAGCGTCGTCCTTCATCCGTCAGGGTGACCGATCGCGTGGTGCGATCAAACAGACGAATTCCCAATCGCGTTTCAAGTCGAGCGACTGAGCGGCTGACGCCCGGTGGTGACATGTCCAGAACCTGGGCGGCGGCGGCAAAGGTACCGGTATCGACGATAGCAGTGAAAACGCCCATGCCATTGAGGACTCGCTCGTCGAACGCCATGATTAGTGCTCTTTTGTAACTTATGAAGTGACACCCATGCTATCGATGGATCAATACCATCACAACATACTGGCCTCCACGCGATATCCCAGCGTTACTCGAGGAGAGTCTCCATGTATGTCATTACCGGTATCACAGGTCAGGTGGGCGGTATCGTCGCCCGTAATCTGCTGGCGCAGCAGCTGAATGTTCGGGCCGTGGTGCGGGACGTGCAGAAAGGCCGGACATGGGCTGCCCTGGGTTGTGAAGTTGCGTTGGCCGATATGAACGATGCCGCCGCCCTGACCCGCGCCTTTGCTGACGCCGAAGCGGTCTTCGTCCTGCTGCCACCGGATTTCGATCCGTCGCCGGACATGGCCGAAGCCCGCGCCACTATCGAAGCCCTGTATCAAGCCCTGCACGCCAGCCGACCGCAACGGGTGGTGTGCCTGTCGACCATAGGCGCCCAGGCCAGCCAGCCCAACCTGCTCAGTGCCCTGGGTCTGATGGAACAGCGCCTGGCCGAACTGCCGATGCCGGTGACCTTCCTGCGCGCTGCATGGTTCATGGAGAACTTCCTCTGGGACGTGGCCAACGCCCGGGATGCCGGGGTGCTCTATAGCCACCTGCAACCGCTGGATCGCCCTGTGCCCATGGTTGCCACGGCGGATATCGGCGCGCTCGCCGCCGACTTGCTGCAACAGACGGTAACGGCCAATCGCGTCGTCGAACTGGAAGGCCCCGAACATTGCAGCCCCAACCATGCCGCGTTCGCCTTCAGCCGCTTGCTTGGCCGTACGGTTCACGCCCAGGTGGTACCACGGGAAACCTGGGAAGGCGCCTTCCTGGCTCAAGGCATGAACAACCCGCTGCCACGGATGCAGATGCTCGTTGGCTTCAATGAGGGCTGGATCTGCTTTGAAGGTGAGCCAGTGAAGGGCACGACGTCGTTGGAGACGGTGTTGCAGGAACTACTTACACGCGCTTGAAGCCATCCCGCGCAAAGATTCACACGACCGCCCCGTAGGAGCTTCAGCCGCGAGAGCGCTCTCCCGGCTAAAGATGCTCCTACAGTATGTGGGTACGCAGGCATTTCATTACCCAGCCAATAACGCTCGCTTGAGCCAGCCGAACAGACTCGCCCCCTCCCGCGATAACTCGCCATCCGCGCGCCGACACAGGTAATAGGCGCGGCCGTCATCCAGTTCATGCTCGAACAACCGAACCAGTTCCCCGCGTTTTTGCAGGCCAGTGATCAAGGGTTCGCGCATCAGCACGCAACCCAGACCGTTCAGGGCGGCCGTCAACGCAAGCTGGCCATCCTCGAACAGCAACCCCTGAAGTGCCCCCGGATGGTTGACCCCTAGGCTTTGCAGCCACTGGCTCCAGGTGCCGCGTTCCTCATCGTGGAGCAAGGGCAGGCCCATCAGACTGTGCGGCGAATCGATGGGGCCGTGGCGCTGAAGAAACTCATGGCTGCACCACGCAGTGACCGCCCCTGAAATCAACAGCTCGCTGTGATAGCCCGGCCAATGTCCGGTGCCGAAGCGGATGGAAATATCCGCCGCATCGCTGGGATAACTGCGGTGGTTGGCGTAGGTAACGTTGACGTCCACTCCCGGATTCTCGCCGAGGAACTCGCCCAGGCGCGGAATAAACAGGTTAATGCCGAACATGGGGATCAGGCTGATGGTGACCTGGCGCGTTGCAGTCTTTTCCCGCACATGCTCGGTGGCGCTGCGCAGGACGGCAAAGGCTGAGCGAATGGCCCGGTAATACTCGCGACCGTCCTCGGTAAGGATCAGATTGCGCCCCTGGCGCGCGGTCAGGGCCTGGCCGAGAAACTCTTCCAGCAAGCGCAATTGATGGCTGATGGCCGAGGCTGAAATATCCAGTTCCCGGGCAGCCGCGTTAACACCACCATGGCGAGCGAAAGACTCAAAGGTGCGAACCGCGCGCAGTGGCGGATCGCTGTCAAACTGTTCTGTTTTATTCATGTATTGAGCTTAACCGCTGGCCAAAAACTTGAAAAGTAGGCATTTAGCTCATTTATCGCAGAGAGCGCCATCGACTTGTTGATATCCACTGGCGATTATTGATAAATACAGAACAAACAAGCGGCAGACCCCGGACTCATCGGCGGCAAGCCCTGCACATAACCGTGAATGAGAGGAATATCGAGATGAGCGCAGTCGAAGGCGAACTGGGCATCCTGGCCCGGCGGCGGATCGAAGCCGAGATTATCAAGCCGATCTACGAAATACTGGTGCGCGACTACGGCAAGGACAAGGCCCAGGCGGTGATCGGCGAAGCGGTCGCCGGAGCAGCGGTCAAGGCCGGTGAGTATTTCGCCGCCCGCGAGCCCAATGGCCCGGACCTGGCGGGCTTTGTTGCCCTGCAGGAGCTATGGGAAAAGGACGACGCCCTGAAAGTCGAGGTCATCGCCAGTGACGCCACCCACTTCGACTACGACGTACACCGCTGCCGCTACGCGGAAATGTACCGTGAGATGGGCCTGGGTGAGATCGGTCATCTGCTGTCATGCAACCGCGATGAGCTGTTTATTGTCGGTTACGACCCGCGCGTGCAACTGACCCGCACTCACACCCTGATGGAAGGCGCCAGCCACTGCAACTTCCGCTATCAGGTCAAGGATGAGGCGCCGAAGCCATGACCCACCCTGCCCGCATCAATTCGGCCCGCCTGTGGGACTCGCTGATGGACATGGCCCGGATCGGCGCCACGGCCAAGGGCGGTGTGTCGCGCCTGGCCCTGACCGAAGAGGACCGCCAGGGACGTGACCTGTTCGTACGCTGGGCGCGCGAAGCCGGTTGCAGCATCCGCATCGACGCCATGGGCAATATCTTTGCCCGCCGCCCCGGTCGCGATAACAGCCTGGCGCCGGTGGTGACCGGCTCCCATGGCGACTCGCAACCCATGGGCGGCAAGTTCGACGGCATCTATGGGGTGCTGGCCGGTATCGAGGTGCTGCGTACCCTCAATGACCTGGATATCCAGACCGAACGCCCCATCGAAGTGATCAACTGGACCAACGAAGAAGGCTCGCGCTTTGCTCCAGCGATGATCGCTTCGGGGGTCTACACCGGGGTGTTTGACCTGGAATACGGCCTGTCGCGCACCGATGCCGAAGGCATTACGTTGGGCTAGGCATTGCAAGACATTGGCTACGCCGGGGACCAGCCCATGGGCGGCCAGCCAATCCATGCTGCCTTCGAATTGCATATCGAGCAGGGGCCGATCCTTGAAGCCGAAGACATCACCATTGGTGTGGTGACCGGCGCCCAAGGCCAGCGCTGGTACGAGATCGAACTGTTCGGCCGCAGCGCCCACGCCGGCACTACGCCGATGAAACATCGCCTCGACGCCCTGCTCGGTTTGTCCCGGGTGGTCGAAGCCGTCAATGAACTGGGCCTGGCCCAGGGTGAGGAAGGCCGCGCCACAGTGGGTTGGGTCAACGTCTTTCCCAACTCGCGCAATGTGGTGCCGGGCCGGGTGCTGTTCAGCGTCGAATTCCGCCACCCCGATGAAGCCGTGCTGGAAACCCTTGATGGCCAACTGCGCAACGCCGTCAGCGAAATTGCCGAGACCATCGGCCTGCAACACAGCCTCAAGCAGATCTTCCAGTACGCGCCCATCGGTTTCGACCCGGACTGCATTGCCCAGGTAGAACAGGCCGCCATCACCCTTGGTTACAGCCACAAGCCGATGATCTCCGGCGCCGGTCACGATGCCTGTTACCTGAGCAAAGTGGCGCCGACCTCGATGATCTTCGTGCCCTGTGTCGAGGGGTTGAGCCATAACGAGGCCGAGCATATTCACCCGCACTGGGCCGAGGCCGGGGCGAATGTGCTGTTGTTGGCGATGTTGGCCAAGGCGAGCTGAGTTCAATTGCCGTTTGTGGGACCGGCTTCAGCCGGGAAGAGCAGACTATAGAGATGTATCAATCCTCCCTAAGTCTTCCCGGCTAAAGCCGGTCCCACTCGGGTTATAAGACCGCAGTGCCTTCAATCAGCCCTTCCAGTTGCCACCTTCAACGATCACATCTTCAGGCTTGGTGTCATCGCTCAGGGACTTGCGCACATACTGGTCATACAGCTTGAGCAGGTATTTGTCCTGACCCAGCCTGGCCAGTTCAGCGTTGACCCAGTCACGCAGTTCGATATTGCCCTTCTTCACCGCCGGGGCAATCGGTGCTTCGCCGCCGAGCTTTTCCGGCAGGACGCGATAGCCGGGGTTTTGCTTGGACCAACTGAACAGCACCAGGTTGTCCTGGGCATAGGCATCGCCACGGCCGTTGGCCAGTGCCTGCAGGGACTCGGAGTTTTTCTCGAACTTGAGCAGTTTCCAGTCCGGGTGTGTCTTGGTCAGCCACACGTCCGCCGTGGTGCCGGTGGTGACGATGATGGTCTTGTCGGCCAGGTCATCGAGCTTCTTCACCGCACTGGCGTCCGGCACCAGGGCCTGGACCGCCACTTTCAGGTTCGGATTGGTGAATTCCACCGCTTCCTTGCGCTCCGGGGTCACGGTCATGTTGGCGAGGATGATGTCGACCTTGTCGCTCTGCAGGAACGGGATACGGCTGGCCGGTTCCACGGCGACGAACTCGACTTTGCTTTCATCGCCCAGCAGATCCTTGGCGAATTGCCGACCGATATCGGTATCGAAGCCGACGTACTTGCCCTTCTCGTCGACAAAGCCGAATGGCGGCTTGTCGGTAAACACGCCGACCACCAGCTTGCCACGGGCCTTGATCTTGTCCAGGTAACTGGCAGCAGGCGCAGCGGCGCTGGCCGTTGCCGCCGGTTTGGCGGGTTGATCGCCCTTGCCGCAACCGGCCAGCAGGCCGATTCCCAGCAGCGGTATCAGTAATAGCGATTTCGCGGATTTCAACGAGGCAGTGTTCATAAGGTTTCCTTGTTTACGGTCTTTTTAGGCATGGTTTCTACATAAGAGAACTTCTCCAGAAACTGCTGCGCCCGTGCGCTCGCCGGATGGTTGAAGAAAGACTCGGGATGGCTTTGTTCGAGGATGCTGCCAGCGTCCATGAACACGATGCGGTCGGCCACCGCCTTGGCGAAGGCCATTTCGTGGGTGACGATCAACATGGTCATGCCGCCCTGGGCCAGGTCGAGGATCACCTCCAGCACCTCCTTGACCATTTCTGGATCAAGGGCGGCGGTGACTTCGTCGAACAACATGACCTTGGGGTTCATGCACAGCGAGCGGACGATGGCGATGCGTTGCTGCTGGCCGCCAGAGAGCTGGCGCGGGAAGGCATCGCGCTTGTCCGCCAGGCCGACCCGGGCCAGCAGCTGCTCGGCCTGGGCCAGGGCTTCGGCCCGCGCCCGGCGCTGCACTTTCAGCGGGCCGAGGAGGATATTGTCGAGCACGTTCATATGGGGAAACAGGTGGTAGCTCTGGAACACCATGCCGATGTCCTGGCGCACCTGGCGCCAGTCGGTCTTGCTGTCCAGCAGCTCGCGCCCGGCAAAGCGCAGATGGCCGCCATGGGCCTGCTCCAGGCCATTGAGGCAGCGCAGCAAAGTACTCTTGCCGCAGCCGCTGGGGCCCAGCACCACAATCACTTCCCCGGGCGCGACACTGAGATCAACCGCCTTGAGCACCTGGTTGCTGCCGAAAAACTTGTCCAGCCCCTGGAATTCGATCAACGCGCTCGTGCCTGGCTCCAGCGCCGCTCAAGCACGCGGGAGGCGGCCGACAGCGGATAGCAGATAAAAAAGAAGAACAGAAACAGCGCGCCGTAGATCAATACCGACTCGTAGGTGCGCTCGATGATCTGCTGGCCGACCTTGATCACATCCACTACGCCGATCAGCACCGCCAGGGAGCTGGTCTTGATGATCCGCGTGTAGATATTGATGGTCGGCGGGGTCATGCGTTTGAGGGCCTGGGGCAGCAGGACATAGCCGAACAGCTGCGGTCCGGACAGGCCGATGGACAGCCCGGCCTCACGCTGCCCACGGGGCAAGGACAGCAAGGCGCCGCGCACCACTTCCCCCACTTCACTGGCGCCCCACAGTGACAGCACCAGTACCGCGCACCAGAAGCTGGGAATGCTCAGGGCGAAGAAGATCGGCAGGCCGAAGAACATCAGGTACAGCCACACCAGCACCGGAATGGCTCTGAACAATTCCAGATAGACCCGCAGCAACAGGTTCAGCCAGCCAATGCCCAGGGTACGCAGCGAACCATACAACACGCCGCCCAGGGTGCTGAAAACGATGCTCAGCAGAGAAATCGACAGGGTCTGTGCAGCGCCGTCAGCCAGCATCGGCAACGACACCCACAGCAGATCAAGACCCGAACTGGCCATGTTGCAGCCTCCTTTCCAGGCGGCTGAGCAGCAGCGACAGCGGCAGGAACAGCAGCACACAGATCAGCGTCAGCACCGTGAGCATTTCGTAGGTCTTGTAGTACAGGGCGATATAACTCTTGGTGGTGTAGAGAATCTCCGGCACCGCCACGGCAGACACCACGGTGGTCTCCTTGAGTAGGAAAATGAAATTGGCGAACAGCGCCGGCAGGCTGAGGATCCCGGCCTGGGGCAGGATCACATGGCGCAGCAGTTGCCAGTCCGACAGGCCGATGGAGCGCCCGGACTCCAGCTGCGCCACAGGCACCGCCTCGACTCCGGCGCGCAGCACTTCTGTGAGGTAAGCGCCGCCGAGGAAGGTCATGGTGATGATCGCCGCAGCAAAACCCGAGACTTTCACCCCCAAAGTCGGCAAGGCGAAGTAGATGAAAAACAGCTGGATCAAGAGCGGTGTATTGCGCGCCAGTTCCACATACAGACCGACCAGGCGATGCAGCACCGGCGTGCGGAACATGACGATGGCGGTGTTGATCAGCGCCACCAGCAGCGAGGTGCAGATAGCGATCAGGCCGACCTGCAGGGTGACACCTACTGCTTTAACAAAGGCTGGCAAGGTGCTGATAATAAAGGGGTAATCAAGGGTCATTGGATACGGTTTCTTTTCAGTGATGAGCGCCGTTGGAGCGAGGCTTGCCCGCGAAGAGGTCGTCATATCCGACACCCCTTCCGGGCATGAACAATTGCTTCGCGGGCAAGCCTCGCTCCAACGGTCCGGGCCTGCCGAGAACTACCAGTTGTACGTCACCCGCCCGTAATAAAACGCCCCGCTATACCCGTACGGCGAAAAGGTGCTGTAGGCCAGGTTGCCGCCGCTCGACGCATAGGCATTGAGTTTCTCCGGATACTTGTCGGTGACGTTGTCGCCGCCTACGGTGAATACCCAGTTCTTCAGCTTGTAATCCAGGGCCAGGTCCAGCAGCCAGGCGGCGCTGAAGGTCTGGTCGTTGATCTTGTCGGCCTGGTAACTGGTGAATTCGCCATAGCGCACCAGATTCGAATGCAGGGCCCAGCGGCCGTATTCCAAGTCGTTGGCCAGGCTCAGCTTGTGCTGCGGCGTGGTGTCGCCCAGCAAGCCGATGCGCTCGCGACGGTCGACCCGCAGCAGGTTGACGCCCAACTGATCGAGGATGGCCGGGTTGGCCTTCACGTCGGTGACTTTGGTGTGGTTGTAGTTGTAGCCAACCGTGCTGCTCCAGCGAATACCGTTATCCAGTTGGTAGCGGTAGTTGGCCACCAGGTCGATGCCGTCGGTGCTCGTGTCGGTGGCGTTGGTGAAGTAGCGCGCCGTGGTGTAGTTGATATTGCCCACGCCATTGGCTTGCAGGTAGCTCACTGCGGCGGGGTTCAACGCCAGGTTCGACGACAGCGAGATGCGGTCCTTGATATCGATGCGGTAGACATCGGCGGTCACCGTCAGATTATCCAGCGGCTCCAATACCAGGCCGACGCTGTAGTTGTGCGACTTTTCCGCTTTCAGGTCATCGGCGCCCAGCAACTGGGCCACCTTGCTATCGGCCGGGAAAGTCCCCGCCTCCTGAATGGTGTTGCCGATCAACTGCGACGAGGTATAGGTGAAATTCTGCTGGGCCAGGGACGGCGCACGGAAGCCCGTAGAGACGCTGCCACGCAAGGCCACCTGTGGGGTGAAGTCATAGCGCGCCGAGAATGAGCCGCTGACATTGGAGCCGAAGTCGCTGTAGTCCTCGTGGCGTACCGCGGCGGATACCCCGAGCTTCTCGGTCAGATTGGTCTCGACGTCCAGGTACTGGGCGAAGTTGTGTCGCGAACTGCTGCCGGCATCCTCAGCGCGGAAACCGCCAAGGCCCGAGCTGCCGCTCTGATAGTAGGACTCCGGCTGTCCGGCCTGGATCTGATAGCCCTGGCGCAGATACTCGGCACCAAAGGCCACCGAGACCGGATACGGCAATACGCCAGTGTCGAACTCCCGGGACAGGTCCAGGCTCAGTTGCTTCTGATCGTTGACCAGGGTGCCGTTATCAAAGGAGTGCGGCGTGGCCAGGCCCAGGGAGGTATTGATGGTCTTGGTGCCCAGCTCGTAGGAGTTGCGCCCGTAGTTGGCCGATAGATCGTAATGCCAACTGTCCGCCAGCTCGCCGCGCAGGCCGACCACCAGGGAAGTGTCTTCCAGCACGCCATCGATCAGCGGCAGGTAGCCATTGGGGAAGATCGTCGGATTATTGTTCGAGGCATTGCTGGCCCGGTAGAAGGCCGCTGTCTCGCCCCGGCGCTTGCTGTAACCGCCAAAGCCGTACAGCTCGGCTCCGTCGTTGAAGCTGTAGGCCGAGTTGAACTGCACCTTGCCTTCATGGGTTTCTGGCTCGCCCTGGCGGAATACGTGCTGGCCATAGGTGGTGGAGCCGATGCTGGCCGTGCGGTAATCATCGCCGGCACGGTCGGTGTAGTCGTTGTTGGCGCCCTCCCCGGCAATATCGAAGAAACCGTTGGAGCCAATGGCAAAGCCGCTATTGCCAGCGACCTGGCGCTGGATGCCGTCGCCTTTCTTGTACTCACCGAACTGGGTCGAGATCGAGCCGCCATGGTCGGCGTGTTTTAGGATGATATTGATCACCCCGGCAATAGCATCGGAGCCGTAGCGGGCCGAGGCGCCGTCGCGCAGCACTTCGATATGGTCGATGGACGACAACGGGATGGCATTCAGGTCCGCCGGCGCCGAACCGCGCCCCACGGCGCCACCGAGGTTGACGAAGGCCGAGGTGTGGCGGCGCTTGCCGTTGACCAGCACCAGCACCTGATCGGGCGACAGGCCACGCAGCTGCGCGGGCCGGGTCAGTTCGGCGCCGTCGACCAGGCTGGGCCGGGGAAAGTTGATTGATGGAATCAGCCGCGCCAATACCGTGCCCAGCTCATTGGAGCCGGAACTGCGCAGGCTGTCGCCACTGATCACGTCGACGGGCGACAGCGAGCCACTGGCGGTGCGTTCCTGCACCCGGGTACCGGTGACGATCACCGTATCAAGGCTTGCGGTCGTCGGCGCCTCAGCGCTGTCGTCGCTAGCCGTTGCTGCGATGGCCAGGCTACTGCTCAATAGCTGTGCCGAGATAATCGCCGTCGCCAGGCGATGTCGTGTGAAGCTCCTCATTCCCGCGTTCCTTTCTCTCTATACGGACCCAGGTCGACTGGTGCGGCAGTCAACGAACGATCCGTATGGCGAACGGTGGCGGTCATCCTTGTTTCATGAATAAGTCGGTGGCCCGATGCCATATACGATAACGAGATATGTAAAATTATTTAAATATCTATATGGAATAAGCAAAGTCATAAGCAGAAAACGACTTTTAAGCTCGAAATGGAATTACCAAATGCCAACTCAGTATTTCTGGGTCTAACACGAACGCGCTACCTTGGCTCCACTCACAACGCCATCGAGAGCGCATCATGCAAGCGACCGCCCATATCATCGACCTCACCCGCTATCGCCAACGCCGTCAGGCGCGCCGCAATGCCGAGCTGATGTGGGAAATGTACGTCGCTCGCGCCGGGCTGGCCGAGTGGACCGTGGCCCAGGTCAACAAGGCGCTTGAGCTACGCCAGGTCAAGCCATGACCCTGCTGCGTAGCGCTATCGTGCTCGATGAAACCGCGCCTCCCTCCAACGAACAGAGCCTCACCGATGACGACCTGATTGGTGATCGCGTCTCACAGAACCTGCAACGCCTGCGCAGCAAGCGCTACCTGTCCCTGGACGCCCTGGCCCGCCTGTGCGGCGTGAGCCGGGCGATGCTGGCGCAAATCGAGTCCGGGCGCAGCGTGCCGTCGATCAAGGTGCTGTGCAAGATCGCCAAAGGCTTGAAAGTGTCGGTGGCGGCGTTTCTCGATACCCGCACCTTTGAAGGCGTCGAGCTGCTGCCCGCGCAGCAGAGCAAACGCCTGGTCAGCGCCAACGGCGCCTTTGTCAGCCGCGCGCTGTTCCCCTTCGATCGCTCACGGCAGACCGAATTCTACGAAATCCGCCTCGGCGCCCTGGGCGAGGAAATCTCCGAAGGCCACGCCGCCGGCGTGCAGGAAAACCTGGTGGTGGCCCAAGGGGTACTGGAAATCAGCGTCAACGACGAACGCTACCTGCTGTCACCCGGCGACTCGATCCTGTTCTACGCCGACCAGCCCCACCGCTACCGCAACCCGGCGGACAGTGAAGCGATTGCCTACCTGGTGATTACCCATCCGGAGCAGTTGGATTGATGAGTGATTTTGCACTGTGGGACCGGCTTTAGCCGGGAAAGGGCCAGTACACCCTCTACATTTCCTTACTCATAAATAATGCTTTCCCGGCTAAAGCCGGTCCCACAATGTAATGCAAAAAAGCCCCTGATCTCGCGATCAGGGGCTTTTTCGTTGAAACCCGCAGGCCTGGCCAAGGCCCGGAACAGTCAGCTATCAGCAGGTGCAGCACATCATCGGCATGCCATTGCAGCTCATCATCATCGGCATGCTGCAGTCGTTCATCATTTTCATCATCAGCATGCAGCAGTTGTTCATCATGTCCATGGTCATGCCGGGCATTGGCATCATTTTGCACTTCATGCAGTCGGCTTCAACCATGCATTCCATGACGCATTTCATCATCGGCATCGGCATACCCATCATCATCGGCATGTTCGTGGCGCCCATCATGTTCATCATGGCCATGCCGTCGGCGGTCATGCACATCATCGACATGTTGGCGCAATGCATCATCATCGGCATGCCGCAGTTCATCATCATCGCCATCATCTCGGCGTTGTTCTTGAACATGGCCATGTCCATACCGGCCGCAGGCTTCATGGTGCACATCATGGCGTCGGCCATCATTTCGCATTCCATGGTCGCCATCATCATCGGCATGCCCATCATTGGCATCATCGGCATGGTCTGATTCATTGGCATCTGCATTGCATTCATCATGTTCGAAACTCCGTTATCGAATAGGCTGTGGTGTTGCTTGGCGCCGATTCTAGGAGTTTGCGCAGGGGCTACAAGACGCTGGCATTGCGCCGTAAAAAGCCACCCGTGACGCAGTAAAGCTCAGGTTCACGACCTAAAAAGCTGTCATTGCATCTGAATGGGTGTAATCACATCCCTATCAGAGACAGACACATCGATATGCCTGCGATGGATATCTCTTTGCGATCTATTGACCTTTGATTCATGCATAAACGGTCTAACCGGCTAGGCATTTTCTATCGCCCGATGCGCTGGAGCGGTGGTTTCCAGCAATTGGGTGATGGCGTTGAGTACCTGCTCCGGACGTTCCAGCATCAATTGATGGCCACATTGCGCCAGAACCTGGAACTCGGCGTTGGCCAGATGCCGGGCCAACGCCTCGCCGCCATGGGCCGGGGTCAGGCCGTCCTGATCGCCGGACAGCACCGAGACCGGCAGTTGCAGGCTGTCCAGTTGCCCGCGGGTCGGCCAGAGCGCCTGGCGGCTCAGGGCCTTGAACACGTAGAGCGGGTTGTTCTCGGTGAGTTTTTCTTCGTAGTCGATCAATGCCGCATCAGCCGCCGGGTGCCAGGCCCGCTCACGGAAACCCTTGGCCAGCCAGGGCCGCAGCAGGCGCAGGATCCACACCGGCAAGGACAGCACGCCGGGCTTGAATTGAGGCCGGTTCAGTACCGTGCCGAGCAGCACCAGCCCGTCAATACCGTCTGCCTGCCCTTGCCGGGTCAATTGCACCAGGGCGCTGAGGGTCAGGCCGGTGCCAAAGGAATGGGCGATCAGCAGGTTATGTTCACCGCGATAACGTCGCAGCACTTGCAGATAGTCCTCCACCAGTTCCTGCCAGGCATAGGCCGACTCGATATCGGGCTTTTCACTGGCGCCATGGCCCAGCAGGTCCAAGGCGACCAGCGAGTAACCGGCGGCAGCCAGGGCCTGCCACTGCGCGCGCCACTGGTCCTTGTTGCCACCGGCGCCATGGCAGAAGAACAGCACCGGCGCATCGGGGCGGTTGCCCGGGTGGTAGGCGATATCGAGGATGCGGCCGGGGCGTATTTCAATCGCCTGGCCGACCACGACGGGGCCGGAATCGGGGATTAGTGGGTCAGCCATGTGGTAGTTCCTTCCAATAAAGACTTCAATGATGCGACTCGCTCGCTCCAACGGTTATATTCAGATGCTCACGCAGCGTACGCCCGGCGTACTGCCGTCGAAACAACCCGCGCGTCTGCAACTGCGGCACCACCTGTTCGACAAAATCCTCCAGTCCCCCGGCAAGGTACGGCGGCATGATATTGAAGCCATCGGCAGCGCCCTGGGTAAACCATTGTTCCAGGCGGTCGGCGATGGTCTTTGCCGTGCCCACCACCACATGATGCCCTCTGGCGGCGGACATGCGCAGGTACAGCTGACGAATGCTCAAGCCTTCCTTGCGCGCGACTTCCAGCAACAGGTGCTGGCGGCTGACCCCGGAGTTGGTCGGTGGCAATTCGGGCAAAGGGCCATCCACCGGGCAGGCGCCCAGGTCCAGGCCGCCGGCGATATCGGAGAGCAGCGACACCCCCACCACCGGCTCGACCAGCTCTTGCAGCTGCTGATACAGGTCCTCGGCCTGTTGTTCGGTGCGACCGACAATGGGCATGACACCGGGCATGATCTTCAGGCTATCGGGATGGCGGCCAAACCCTGCCATACGGCTTTTCACGTCGGCATAGAAGGCCTGGGCACCGACCAGTTCGGGCTGGGCGGTAAACAGCACCTCGGCGTGGGCTGCCGCCAGCTCGCGGCCTTCAGCGGAAGCCCCGGCCAATACCTGCACCGGCGCCAGACCTGCGGTCTGCCATTGCTGGCGCACGTCGCGCAGAAAGCGGCGGGCCGACTCATAGCGATCGCCATGGCCGTAATGCTGCTCACGGCCGAAATTCAGGGATTCCCGGGCATTGCTCGAGGTCACCAGATTCCAGCCACTGCGCCCGCCGCTCAAGCGTTCCAAAGAGGCAAAGCTGTCGACCAGGGTGCGCACGCTGTTATAGGACGAGGTGGCCGTGGCGATCAGGCCAATGCGCCGGGTTACTGCGGCCAGGGCGGCGAGCAGGGTCAAGGGCTCGAAATGTTCGGTGCGAGCCATGCGCTGCAAGGCCTGGGTCTGGCCCGGCAGCATGGCCAGCGTGTCTGACAGGAAAATCGCATCGAAACAGCCGCGTTCGGCGGTAGCGGCAAGCTGTTGGTAGTGGGCCAGGTCGAGGCCGCCCGCCGCATGGGCCTGGGGGTGGCGCCAACCGGCTATGTGATGTCCGGTCGCCATGAGAAAGGCGTTGAGGCTCATCTGACGCGTCATACGGGTACTCGCAATAAGGTCTCGGCGTCGCTGACCACCGGGTTGACCGGCAGCGCAGCGAGCAGTGCCCGGGTATAGGCATGTTGTGGCTGGCCAAAGACCTGGGCGGTAGGCCCGGTTTCGACAATACGGCCGTGTTGCATCACGGCAATGCGGTCGCTCAGGCGTGCCGCCACATGCAGGTCATGGGTAATGAACACCAGGCTGAGTTTCAGGCGCTGTTGCAGGTCCTCCAGCAGCTCGAGGATCTGCACCTGAATCAGCGCATCCAGGGCGGAAACGCATTCGTCGGCGATCAGCACGCGCGGTTGCAGGGCCAGGGCCCGGGCAATGCCGATACGCTGGCGCTGGCCGCCGGAAAACGCCTGGGGATAGCGGTCGAAGGCGGTGGCAGGCAGGCCGGTCAGTTGCAGCATGTCCAGGGCAATGGTGCGTGCCTGCTCAGGCGAAGCGCCGTGGACCAGCGGCCCGGTCATGATGATCTGGCCGACCCGCTGGCGCGGATTGAGCGAGGCGAATGGGTCCTGGAAGATCATCTGCACGTCGCTGCGCCGTTCGCGCAGGCGGGCTTCAGGCAGGCGTGCGACGTCGTCACCGAACCACTCGACCCGGCCGCTATCGGGTCGCAGCAGGCGAATCAGATGCCGCCCCAGGGTCGATTTGCCGGAGCCGGATTCGCCGACAATACCCAGGGTCTCGCCTTCGCGCAGGCTCAGACTGACGTCGGCCAATGCCTGGGTCGTGCGCTTGCGCCCCCAGCCCAATGATGCGCGGAAAGACTTGTTCAAGGCCTCGGCATGCAGCAATACCGGCGCATCGGTGGGCAGCGTACGCGAGTGGCCCTGGACCGGTGCCGACGCCTCGACCAGCCTGCGCGTATAAGCCTCACGCGGGCGGCGCAGCACCTCTTCAGAACTGCCCTGCTCCACCAGATGGCCCTTTTCCAGGACCATCACCCGGTCGGCCACAGCCCGCACCACCGCGAAGTCATGGGTGATAAACAGCATGGCCATGCCCTTCTCGCGCTGGATGCGTTTGAGCAAGGCAATGATCTGCACCTGGGTGGTAACGTCCAGGGCCGAAGTCGGCTCATCGGCAATCAGCAAAAGGGGGTCGAAGGCCAGGGCCATGGCGATCACCACCCGCTGGCGCTGGCCGCCGGACAATTGGAACGGGTAGACCTGCTGCAAACGCGCAGGATCCGGCAGGCCCACATAGTCCAGCAGCTCGACCACCCGCAGGCGCCGCTGCTGTTTGCTGGTCACGCCGTGGTCCAACAACACTTCCTCGATCTGCCGACCGATGCTCAACAAAGGATTAAGCGCGCTCATGGGTTCCTGGAAGACCATGCTGATCTGCCGCCCGCGATGCTGGCGCATCTGATCTTCGCTGAGGCTGGCCAGGTCCTGCTGCTGGAAGTGGATCTGCCCTGCCTGCGGCGCCATGCCTGCGGGCAACAGGCGCAGGATCGCACTGGCGAGCATGGACTTGCCCGAACCGGACTCCCCCACCACGCACAGGCACTCCCCGGCATCGATATGCAGCGACAGGCCGTGCAGCGCATGGCTGCGATCAGCCCCTTGGGGCAACGGGATACGCAGGTCGCTGACCTGCAACAACGGCGCATTGGCGATAGTCATGGGCGCCCTCCTTGTCTGCCCAATGGCTCGAAAGCGATACGCAGCCCCTCGCCGATTCGATTGACCGCCAGCACGCAGAACATGATCGCCAGCCCCGGCAGCAGGCTCATCCACCAGGCCTGGCGCAGCATATTGCGTGAGGCATTGATCATGTAGCCCCAGCTCATGGCATCAGGGTCGCCCAGGCCGAGAAAGGCCAGGGCCGCTTCGGTCAGGATCGCCGTACCCATGATGAACGACATGGTCACCAACAAGGGCGACAAGGCGTTGGGCAGGATCTGCCTGAAAATGATCGCCAGGGGTTTCTGCCCCAATACCTGGGCGGCCTGGACGAACTCGCGCTGACGCAGGGTCAGGAACTCGCTGCGCACCAGTCGCGCCACCGGCGGCCAGGCCACCAGGGCGATGCCGATTACCACGGAAGTCAGGGACGGTTCCAGCACCGCCACCAGAATCACCGCCAGCACCAGTTGTGGAATGATCTGGAAAAACTCGGCCAGGCGCATAAGCGCTTCGTCGACCCAGCCACCGGCATAACCGGCCAGACCGCCGATGATCAGGCCCACCAGCAGGGTCGCCAGCGTCGACAGCGCACCCACGGCCAGGGACATGCGCGCGCCGTAGACCAGCCCGCTGACGATATCGCGGCCGAGCATGTCGCTGCCCAGCCAGTGGCTGCTGTCGGCAAACGGCGGCAGCAATGGCTTGGCGGTCATGGACCACGGCGAGTCGATACCCAGCCAGGGCGCCGCCACCGCCAGTACAGTCAGCAACAATAAAAACAGGCCGCCGAGCACGGCGCTGCGCTGACCCACGAAGCGGCGCAGTACCGATGGCTGCGCAAAGAATTCAGCTTGGCTCATCAGTTCAGCTCCCACTGCCGGTGCGCGGGTCGAGCCAGCGGCAAATCAGGTCAGTCAGTATGTTGAACGCCACCACCAGCACGGAAATGACCAGAAACACCCCGAGCAGCAAGGGATAATCACGCTGGCTGAGGGCGTCATAGAGCAGGCGGCCGATGCCGGGCCAGGCGTAGACCACCTCGATCAGCAGCGAGCCGCTGGCCAGTTGGCCCAGTTGCAGACCGGCATAGGTCACCACCGGCAGCAGAGCGTTGCGCAACACATGGTCGCAGAGGATGCGCGCAGGTTTGAGGCCCTTGGCATGGGCGGTGCGCACGTATTCCTGGCTCATGGATTCCAGCACCGCCGCCCGGGTCAGCTGCACGTACAGCGCCAGGAACATGAAACTCAAGGACAGCGCCGGCAGCAACAAGTGGCCGGCATAGTCGCTAAACAGCGCCCAACCGTGCAGATCGCCGTCCACCGACGCCATGCCGAAGGCCGGCAACCAGTCCAGCAGCACCGAAAACAGCAGAATCAGCAGCAACGCCAGCCAGAACGACGGCGTCGCATACAGCACCATGGCGGTATGCGAGATCAGCCGGTCCAGATAGCCACGACGACGCTGGCTGCGGGCTGCGAGCACGCCCAGGCCGACGCCGATCAGTGACGACAGAACAAACCCGGTGCCCATCAGCAACAAGGTCGCGGGCAGGCGTTCGGCGATCAGCGACCAGACGCTGGCCTGATTGCGATAGGAATAGCCCAGATCCAGGCGAGCCGCATGGCCCAGATAGGTCAACAGCTGATGAGCCAGAGGCTGGTCCAGGCCCATGTCATGGCGCAACTGGGCAACGTAGCCCGCATCATCGACGCCCGCCTCCCCGGCCATGAGCATGGCCGGATCGCCGGGGGCCAGGCGCACCAACAGAAAACTCAGCACCAGCACCCCGACAATCACCCCCAGCCCGCGCCCCAGGCGACCGCCCAGGTAGGCGAAGAATCCGCTCATGGCGCACTGCGCTCCAGGTACACGGTGTCGTAGCTTTCGTTAAGGCTGGTGGCGGTTTGCAGCAGGTTCTTGACCTGGGTGTGATAGAGCGTCGGGAAGCGCATCTCGAAGATCGGCGCCAGCGGCAGGTCATCGTTCAAGTGGTGTTCCAGCTCGCTATACAGCGCGTTGCGCTCCGGCCCCGGGGCGATATCGGCGACTTTATTCCACAGGGCATCGACCTGCGGGTTGCTGTAGCCGCCGACGTTATTGAAGGGTGTACCCTTGACGATATTGTCCGAGCGATAGAGGTAGGACGTGGTCAGGTACGGGTCGCCAATCTGGAAGACGAAGTTGTAGCTCAGGTCGAAATCCCAGCTGCTGACGCGCTGGTACCAGGTCGCCGCGTCGGAGGTCACTACATCGACCTTGAAACCCAGGGGTTGCAGGGACTGCTTGGTGTACTCGGCCAGACGCTCCCAGGCGCCGCCCTTCTCGCCATTGAGCAGGCGAATATGGGTCTTGCCGACATCCACCCCGGATTCGGCGATCAGCGCCTTGGCCTTGGCCAGGTCGTAGGTGTATTGCGGCAGCTGGGCATCATGGTACGGCGTGCCGGAAGCGAAAGGCCCTTGGGCGACTTTGCCGGCGCCGAAGAAAATGTTGTCGACGATAAAGGGGCGATTCAGCGCATAGAGGATCGCCTGGCGCACCTTGGCGTTATCCAGAGGTGGCTTGCGCAGGTTGATCTGCAAAAAGGCCAGGCCAGCGTACAGCTCATAGCCTTTGTCGCTGCTGGCCACGCCGGGCAAGGCGCTCAGCCGGGCCAGGTCGGCGTAGTCGGCGTCACCGCTGCGCAGCACCTGCACGTCGTTACGCTCGAAGGCTGCCGCCCGTGACGAGGCATCGGGCAGCACATGGAAGACGATTTCGTCCAGGTACGGCAGGCCTTTCTTCCAGTAATCCGGGTTCTTCGCCAGCTTGATATAGGAACCGCGCTTCCACTCCTTGAACACGAACGGCCCGGTGCCCACCGGCTTGAGGTTGTAGGGGTTACTGCGGTAGTCCGTGCCCTCGTAGAGGTGCTTGGGCGCTATGGGCCGCAAGCCGCTGCCCAGTGCCGAGAGCAATGGCGCGAAGGGTTTCTTCAGATGAAACACCACTTGCAGCGGTCCGGTCTTGTCGATGGACGCCACATAGTCATTGAAGATATCGGCCAGGCGCTTGTCGGACTGCGGGTAGAACTCCTTGAAGCTGAACAGCACGTCATCGGCGCTGAACGGCTGACCGTCATGCCAGTGCACGCCGTCTTGCAGATCGAAGGTGTAGGTCAGACCGTCCGGGGCAATAGTCCAACTGCGCGCCAGCACCGGCTGCGGTTTGAGATCAGTGTCGAAGGTCAACAGCCCTTGCAGGACCTTGCCGCTGACGTACTGGGTCGCCACGTGGGTGACCAGGCCGTGCATCAGCGACGGCGGCTCGGGTTGCGACACCAGGTTCAACACGCCACCGGCCTGCGGGTCAGCCCAGGCGGGGCTGGTGGTCAGGCAAACGCCGGTCAACAATGCGGCACTCAGGGCGCGCACGGTCTTGCGCCAGCCTGATGAACCGGATGGCGCGGTGCGGGGAAACAAAGTCGGCATGGGAACTCCAGGGCATTAGGCAATACCTGGAGATAGCAAGGCCTGTGCCACGGGCTGCAGCCCTTGCTGCGCCTGGTTTTATGGCTGTTTGCGGACGGGCAAGTGTAGGAATTTGCACAGCTGTTTTTCCATGTTGTGGGAAAAGCAGCAGTGGCATGGGGTGATTTCTGTGGGACCGGCTTTAGCCGGGAAGGCGCATTCCCGGCTAAAGCCGGTCCCACAGGGATTCCTGCCAACCTTTGAACACTGGCACAACCCTTGCGACAACGCCCTCATCAAGATTGAGAGCACGCACATGACCTACGATTACCTGGGCAACCCCCTCGACAGCGAACACCCCGCCACTGTCGCCGCCATCGATGACTTCGTCGGCGGCTTCCTTGCCTATGAGCCCCGCGCCCTGAATATCATCGCGGCCGCTGACGCCGATGCCGGTTCAGCACTGGCCAATGCCTTCGCCGGTCTGCTGATGATGTTCAGCGAGTCTCCCGAAGGACCGCAACTGGCGGCGGTCTATCAACAACGCGCCGAAGCGGCCGAGCCCTCTGAAGCCAGCCGCGCCGGGCGGTATCTGCAATTGCTGCGCGCCTGGCGCCTGGATGATCTGCCTCGGGCAATCGCCATCAGCGAAAACCTGGTAACCACCTTTACCCGCGACCTGCTGGCGGTGAAGCTCGCCCAGTATTTCCACTTCAATAGCGGTAACTGGCCGGCGATGTTGCGAGTGGCCGTGCAGGCGGTGCAGCACGCGGCCGATATCGCCCATACCCATGGCATGCTGGCCTTCGCCTACGAACAATGCCATCTGCTCGACCAGGCCGAAACCGCCGCCCGCCAGGCCCTGCATTTGCTGCCCAGCGAACCCTGGGCCCAACATGCCCTGGCTCATGTGATGCTGACCCAGGGGCGCATCGAAGAAGGCACGGCGTTTTTCGAAGAGGTCAGCGCAGGCTGGGACGGCCTGAATTCCTTTATGTACACCCATAACTGGTGGCATCTGGCGCTGTTTCATCTGGCTCGTGGTCGCCACGCCCGGGTGCTGGAGATTTACGACCGGCATGTCTGGGGCATCTTCCCCGAGTATTCCCAGGACCAGATCGGCGCCGTATCGCTGCTGACCCGCATGGAGCTGTCGGGCATCGACGTTGGCGAACGCTGGCAGGCCGTCGGCCACTACCTGTTGGCCCGGGTCGCGGATACCGTGCAGCCGTTTCTCAGCCTGCAATACCTCTATGGCCTGGCCCGGGCCGGACACAAGGATGCCGCGGCGCAGCTGCTCCAGGCCCTCGACGCCCAGGCTGAAGCGGCGCCCGCCTACAGCCGTGATGTCTGGCGCGATATCACCCTGCCCGTCGCCCACGGCCTGCTGGCCCATGCCTATCAAGACGACTCGACCGCGGCCCGCTTGCTGGGCGACACCCTGCCTGCCTTGAACGCCATTGGTGGCAGCCACGCCCAGCGCGACCTGTTTGCCCTGATCGAACTGGACGCCCGGCTCAATGCCGGGGATTGGCAGGCAGCGCAGCAGACCCTGGAACTGCGCCGTCGCTATGACCCGTGGGATGTGCCGACCAATCAGAGCCTTGAGCGGGTCTATACGGCGTTGCAGTTGCCGGGGGAAGCGCGACGGGCTGCGGGGCGGGTGGTACAGGCGTTGTCGGGGGTGATTCCGGCTTGACGACAAATTTTATGAACTGAAATGAGATTCTGTAGAGGGCCGCTGCGATATCCCTGGCATCGCACTATCGCTCAGCAAACATATAACCAATGTGGGACCGGCTTTAGCCGGCAAGGCTACACATGCCTGATCAAGCAAATGGGTTTGCTATCCCGGCCTCTTCCCGGCTAAAGCCGGTCCCACAAAAAATCACATAAACTGAGTTGATTATGCAGGAACGCACCGCATTTCAAAGCCTCCCGCGATAAACCCCACGCGCAATCGCCCTGGCCACGCAATCCGCCGCTGCCGAGCCCAACCGCCCCACATCCACCTGGCGCGTTGGCCCGCTGGCAATCTCTTGCGCGCCGCAGGCCAGGGCAAACACCGTGTCGCCGTCAAACGGCAGATGGGCCGGGCGTACGGCGCGGGCGATGCCGTCCTGGGCCATGATCGCCAGGCGGGTGCATTCGGCAGTGGTCAGCCGGGCATTGCAGGCCACCACCACCAGCGTGGTATTGGCCCCGGTCTGCAAACGGCCCATGGCGTCCAGGCGCGACAGTTCGGGAATCGGCTCGGCGACCTGCTGCTGAAAGTCCGGGCGATGGCCGCCGAATTCACCGTCCACCTCCCAAGGCCAGGCCCAGAAGGTTTCGCCGTCAGGCATATAGACCGAGCCGATGGGGTTGGCCACGGCCAAAGCGGCGACGATCAGGCCGTCGCCCAGATCCAGGGATGCCGACCCCAGGCCGCCCGGCAGGATCCCCGCCATGGCCCCTACCCCGGCACCCACCCGACCTTCGGCAAATTCCTCGCCAGCAGCATTCAAGGCGCTAAAACCCAAGCGCCGATAAGGTGGCTCCAATCCCCAGTGCTTGTTACCGGCATTGGCCAGGTCATGCAGCACCGCCGCCGGCACGATGGGGATCGCCGGAGCCCCGGCGTGCAATCGCAGGCCGACGCCTTCGGCCGATAACGCCGCCGCCACCGCATCCGCCGCGCCCAGGCCAAAGACCGAGCCGCCGGAAAACACCAGGGCGTGCAACTGGCCGACCATATTCTGCGGTTCCAGGGCCGCCGTCTCGCGGCCGCCGGGACCACCGCCGCGAATATCAACCCCGGCGGTCCAGGCGCCAGCGGTGCGGATCACCGTCACCCCGGTCTGGGCGGCAGGATCCTCGGCATGGCCGACCAACAGGCCGGGAATATCGGTAAGGGAATTACGGGGGCCGGGAAGCGGCATGGACATCTCCATCAACTGAATGCGATGCCTGGGCCAGAGCAAGCGCTGTGCCATGCGCCGATGCGGCGTATCCATGGGTTGGCGCTTGTGTTTATCCAGCAATGCACTGGCCAAAAACCAACAGCCTGATCCGCGACTGTTAAAAAAACACCAATGCACGCCAGCCATATAACGCAACCGACTAATAAATAAGGATTTTCTCGAATGGCACAGCGCTTGCTCTAGTGCAGTACCAGAGCTTGAGACCGCAAGGCTGTCCGATCGACGCGACAGCCCGGCAACAAGCCGTTACCCCACTTAACGCACGACTCTTACGCCTTGCTCCAGAGCAACGTGAGTCAGCCATCGAGGTGGCTCGGCAACCCAACAGGGTACCGACCGCAGACCCATTGGAGTTTCATCTACATGAGCAACATCGCTGCCGGTTCCGCCCGGTCTTCCCGCAAACTGTTCACCCATTCACTGCTGTTCCTGGCCGTCTGCGAAGCGTCCGGCTACAGCGCCCTGGCCCTGGCCGCCGACAAGAGCGACAACCCCCTGGACACCGTGGTCGTGGTCGGTAACCGCGGCCAGGCCCGCACCCTGGCTGAAAGCCCGTCGCCGGTGGATGTGATTTCCGGCAGCCAGCTGCAGGCCACCGGGCAAGGCGACCTGACCCGCGCCCTCAGCCGGGTGTTGCCATCGCTGAACCTGCCCGCCTCCTCCGGTTTCGGCTCGACCTCGGTGGTACGACCGATCACCTTGCGCGGACTCAATGGCGATCAGGTGCTGGTTCTGGTCAACGGCAAGCGCCGTCACAACAGCGCGCTGCTCAACAACGCCACTTCGCTGAACTCCGGCTCGCAACCGGTGGACCTGGACATGATCCCCACCGCCCTGGTGGACCATGTCGAAGTCCTGCGTGATGGCGCGTCGGCGCAGTACGGCTCCGATGCCATCGGCGGCGTGATCAACGTGGTGCTCAAGCAACAGGATCATGGCGGCAGCCTGTCCACCACCTACGGCCAGAACTACGAGAACGGCGACGGCGAAACCGTGCGCCAGACCGGCAACGTCGGCCTCGCCCTGCCCAACGACGGTTTCATCAACCTGGGCCTGGACGTGAAGAAGCAGCGCGTCTCCGACCGCTCCGACGCGGCGCCCTATACCGACGCCGCCGGCAACACCAGCAGCCAGCACACTTACTACGGCACCGGCCTGCCGGAGGCGCGCAACTTCAGCCTGGGCTACAACGCCGAGCTGCCCGTTGGCGACCAGACCCTGTACTCCAACGCCACCTATACCCGGCGCAACTCGGAAAAACCCCTGGCCTTCCACCAGCCATCGAGCTTTAACGGCATTGCCACGCCCTACCCGCAAGGCAAGGAAGACACCCTGCGCTTCATCGAAAACGACTTCCAGTTCACCTTCGGGGACAAGGGCCAGGCGGCGGGCTGGGACTACGACCTGTCGACCACCTACGGCCAGGACCACGCCGAAGCCACCCTGCGCGATACCTATAACCTGAGCTACGGCATCAACTCGCCAACCTCGGTGGACACCGGGGTGAAAACCTTCAGCCAGTGGACCAACAACATCGACCTGACCCGCGCCTTCGACCTCGGCCTGGCCAAGCCGACGCAGATTTCATGGGGCCTGGAACAACGCTACGAAAGCTACAAGATCGGCAAGGGTGACTACGAGTCCTACGCCAGCGGCCCGTTCACCACGGGCACCAATGGCGCGCTGATCGCACCGGGGACCATCTCCGGCGCCGGTACCACCCCGGCCGACGCCGCCGAACGCGGGCGCACCAGCTACGCCGGTTATGGCGAGATCGGCCAGGACCTGACCGACAAATGGCATGTGGACCTGGCCGGGCGCTACGAGCACTACAACGACGGTTCCGGCGTTACCACCAATGGCAAGCTGTCGACCCGCTACCAGCTGACGCCGATCCTGGCGATTCGCGGCACCGCCAGCACCGGCTTCCGCGCGCCGTCCCTGGCCCAGCAGATCTACAGCTCGACCTCGCAGACCTCGGTCAACGGCAACCTGTTCGACTATCGTAACGTCGCCGTCGACTCCGACGTCGCCAAGGCCCTGGGCGCCTCGACCCTGAAACCGGAGAAATCCACCAACTACAGCCTCGGCCTCACCCTGCAACCCAGTGATGTCACCAGCCTTACGCTCGATGCCTACCAAATCAAGGTTCGCGACCGCATCGCTCAGACCGGCTACCTGGGCGGCACCCCGGCGATCCAGCAGATCCTCGCCAATGCCGGGCTGAACCCGAACCAGGCGGTGACCTACTTCACCAACGCCCTGGACACCACCACCCGCGGCGTCGATATCGTCGGCGACTACCGCCAGGACCTCGGCGCCTACGGCCGCCTGCGCTACACCCTGGGCTTTAACTGGAACACCACCGAGATCGACAGCATCCATGCCTCCAGCGTGGCCCAGGCGGCCCTCGGCCCGACCGGTGGCTACGACCGCCAGCGCCAGGGCAACCTCAAGCACGGCACGCCGGAGTCCCGCACCTTGTTGGGCGCTACCTGGGATATCGACAAGTACACCGTGGGCCTGAACCTGACCCGCTACGGCGAGTACACCGAATACGGCACCGCCGAGCAGTACGACATCACCCATGGCGCCGCCTGGATCACCGACCTTAACGTCGACTACCACCTGACCAGCAACATCACCCTCAATGCCGGGGCCAACAACCTGTTCAACAAGTACCCCGAGCGCACCAACCTGGCCAGCGCCTCCGGCGGCTTCCCCTACGGCACCTTCTCGCCGTACGGCACCACTGGCGGCTACTGGTACACCGGCGTGACCTACAACTTCTAACCCTGCCCACCCTTGCCACCGCGCGGTGGCAAGGGCCTTTTTTTCGAGGGAGACCTGTCATGAGTCGTCGTACCGACCAGATCAAACTGGGCGCATTCCTGGCCAATAGCGGCCATCACGTCGCCGCCTGGCGCCATCCCCTGGCCCAGGCCGATGCCAGTCAGGATTTCGAGCACTTCAAGCACATCGCCCAGACCGCCGAGCGCGGCAAGTTCGATGCGCTGTTCATCGCTGACGTTGTCGCGGTCTGGGGCCATCACCTCGATGCCCTGAGCCGCACCGCCCGGGCCGAGCATTTCGAGCCGCTGACGCTGATGTCGGCCCTGACCTCGGTCACCAGCCATATCGGCCTGATCGCCACGGCCACCACCAGTTATAACGAGCCGTACCATATCGCCCGCAAGTTCGCCTCCCTGGATCACCTGTCCAAGGGCCGCGCGGCGTGGAACCTGGTGACCTCGGTGGTCAGCGACGAAGCGTGGAATTTCGGTCGCGAGGAGCATATCGACCACGGCGACCGCTATCAGCGTGCCGAGGAGTTCCACGACGTCGTGCAAGGCCTGTGGGACAGCTGGGAAGACGACGCCTTCATTCGCGACAAGGAAAGCGGCCTGTATTTCGATGAACAGAAGCTCCATGTGCTCAACCACAAGGGCACGCACTTTTCCGTACGCGGCCCACTGAATGTGGCGCGCCCGCCCCAGGGTCATCCGGTGCTGGTGCAGGCCGGAGCCTCGGAGCCGGGCAAGCAACTGGCGGCCAGGGTCGCCGAAGTGATCTTTGCCGTCAGCCATGAAATCCCCGCTGCCCAGGCCTTCTACAACGATATCAAGGCCCGCGCCGCCGCCCTGGGCCGTGATCCGGATGGCATCAAGATCCTGCCCGGCATCACCCCGTTCATTGGCGAAACCCGCGAGCAGTCCCAGGCCTTGTTCGAGGAATTCCAGGCGCTGATCGATCCGGTATTGGGCCTGCGCCTGCTGGCCGACACCCTGGGTGACGATATCGACTTGTCCGGCCATGACCTCGACGGCCCGCTGCCGCCCACCGAGCCGGGACAACGCGGCAGCCGCCGGGACAAGGTGCTGGAACTGGCGCGCAGCAAGAACCTGAGCATTCGCCAACTCTACCTGCACCTGGCAGCAGGCAACCCGGTGATCGGCACCGCCACCGATGTAGCCGATACCCTTGAAGCCTGGTTCGAAGCCCGCGCCTGTGATGGCTTCAACGTGTTCTTCCCGTATTTCCCCGGCGCCATTGAGCTGTTCGTCGATCAGGTCATCCCCGAGCTGCAACGCCGTGGACTGTTCCGCACTGAATACGAAGGCACCACCCTGCGGGAAAACCTCGGCCTGCCACGCCCGGCCAACACCCTGTCGAAGCGAAGGAAAGTCGCCGATGCGGTGGCTTCATGAAGGCATTGCCACTGGCCCTGATCGTCGCCGGGGGCCTGGGCAGCACCCCGGCCTTTGCCCTGAATATCCTGTTGGGTAATGACGATGGCTACGAACATGCGAACATCCGCGCGCTGTACCAGGCGCTCAAGGCCCAGGGGCATACGGTCAAGATCGCCGCGCCCTTTACCGATCAAAGCGCACGGGGCGGCGCGTTCTTTTTTGGCCGCGCCGTGGAAGTCGGCCAGGACAGCGACCCGGTTTTCCCGGACAGCTACTACCTGACCACCACCGAGCGAGGCGTCTGCACCAGCGCCGAGTGCAATGGCAAGAATGTGGATATCCGCATCAGCGGCACGCCGGTCATGGCGATCCTGATGGGCCTGAAGAAGGTCATGCCCCATCCGGACCTGGTGATCATCGGTCCCAACCCCGGCAATAACCTGGGCGCAATCAACAGCGCCTCCGGCACCTTCAATGCCGCCAGCGTGGCACTGCTCAACGGCGTACCAAGCCTGGCGGTCAGCACCGACCTGAAAGAAAACAATCCGCAGCAGGTGGCCCGGCTGGTCGGGCAGATCGTCCACAGCCTCGACAGCCATCGCCAGGCCGATGGCGCTCTGTTGCCCAAGGGCGTGGGCCTGAATATCAATTTTCCGCCCCTGGCAGCAATCAAAGGCGCACGCCTGACCCGGATCGGCAGCTATGTGCCCTTCGAAGCCACCTACGCTGACGATATCGGCAAGCTGTTTCCCGCCGCAGCGGGCAAGCCGGGAATCACCTTTCAGTACACCCCGGCGGCGACTTCGGCGCAGCAGGACGATGAAGCGGTGTGGCTGGGTCAGGGGTTTGTGACCATCAGCCCGTTCGATGCCACCGTGCCTGCGCCCGAGGTGAGTACTGCGCTGAAACACTTGTTGGCGTTACCCTTTCATCCATGACGCGGGCTCATCGATACCTGTGGGACCGGCTTTAGCCGGGAAGACGATTTCCCGGCTAAAGCCGGTCCCACAGGCCATCAGACAGTTTTCATAATCTCTATAGACGAATCCACGATGCCCCTTGAATTCAGCTGGCAATTACCGCCCATGCAGGACGACACCCTCAGCCAGTGGCAGGCCCGGCCAGGCGACTGGATTCAGCTCGCCCTGGCCGTGGAATACGCCGGCCTTGACGGCCTGTGGATCGGCAACGGCCTCGGCCAGCCGGACAGCCTTGGCGTCGCTGCGGCCTTGTGCGCCCACACCCGCAAGCTGGCCCTGACCGTCAGCGTCGCCCCGGAGGTGATGCTCCCGGCGGCCTTGGCCAGCACCCTGCAAAGCCTGCAATCCATCAGTGAGCAGCGCATACGCCTGCATCTACCGGACAGCGGCCGTAACAGCGCTTATCGCGCCTTTGGCGAGTTTCTCAATCGCGACCAGCGCAATGAACGTATCGGTGAATACCTCGACCTGCTCACTCGTCTGCTGGCGCCCCTCGACGCGCCGTTCGATCATGCCGGGCGCTATTTCCAGCTGGAAAGCGCTGGTATTGCCCGTCGCAACCTGGCCGCCCCGCCGATGCTGCTCGACGCCAGCCAGGACCCTGAGCTGACGGGACGGCATGCCGATCAGTGCCTGCTGAGCCTGGCCCCCCTGCCTGCGCTGGCTCAGCACATCCAGCGCCTGCGAGATTCGGCCAAGGCCCATGAGCGTGAGCTGAGCCTGGCCTGTCAGCTTGGCTTGATCCTTGGCGACAGCGAGGATCAGGCCTGGCAACAAGCCGAGCGGCATCTGGCAAGCCTGGGCGTGATGGCTCCCGAGGCCGATCCTCGAGTCAGCGATCTGGCCCGCCCCTTTGCCGAGACCCGGCGCCTGGAGATCCACCCCAACCTCTGGCAGCCTGAAGCAGGTGGCGCGGTGTTTCTCGTGGGCACGGCACAACAATGCGCGGCGCGCCTGCAAACCTTGCATGAACTGGGTATCCGCCATGTCGTGATGACTGCCGAACATCCGGTGAGGGAAGTGCTGCGCTTTGCCGAACACGTCATACCGCTGCTGGAAACCCGTGGCCTGCGCAAGGAGTCGCGAAACCGTGCCTGATCAATCTGCTCTGGAACTGAACTGGTTCCTGCCCACCAATGGCGACGGCCGCCACCTGACCAGCAGCGGCCTGCCGAAAATCGGCCTGTTCCAGGAAGGCGAACGTTCACCGACCCTGGATTACCTGCGCCAGGTGGTGCGCGCGGCCGAACAGGCGCGCTTCGATGCGATCATGTTGCCCACGGCCAGCGGTTTCGAAGATCCCTGGCTGATCACGGCGGTGCTGGCTCAGGAAGTGCGCCGCCTGAAATTCCTCCTCACCGTACGCCCCGGCCTGGAGCTGCCCGCCTACACCGCCCAGCGCGCGGCGACCCTGCAACTGCTCAGTGACAATCGTCTGGCCCTGCATGTGGTCAGCGGTTCCAGTCGCTTCGAGCAACGCTCCCTGGGGGATTTTCTCGAACACGATGACCGTTATCAGCGCAGCGGTGAGTTCCTTGACGTACTGCGGGCCACTTGGCGCGGCGAGGGTCATTTGCATCACGGGCGATTTTATCGCGGCGGCCAGCCAGTCCCGGCCCAGCAACACGCGCAACTGCCACCGATCTATTTCGGCGGCGCCTCGGCAGCCGCGGAAAATGTCGCTGCCAGTCACGCGGAAACCTATCTGATGTGGGGCGAGCCACCAGCGATGGTCGCTGAGCGTATCCGCCTGATGAAAGACAAAGCCGCCGCCCAGGGCCGGACCCTGCGCTTCGGCCTGCGCCTGCATGTCTTCGCCCAAGCCACTGACGAAGCCGCCTGGGCCCACGTGGCCGGGCTGTTGCAGGAACTGCCACGGGACGCCATCGACCGCGCCCAGCAACAATTGGCCAACTACCAGTCCGTAGGACAGACCCGGCAAAGCGAGCTGCTCAGCGGGCGCGGCCACGGGGTGCGGGAACTGGAGGTTTCACCCAACCTGTGGGCCGGGGTCGGCCTGGTCAGGGGTGGCGCAGGCACGGCATTGGTAGGCAGTTATCAGCAGGTGGCCGAACGCATAGAGCAATACCGCGGACTGGGGGTCGACAGTTTTATCCTGTCGGGCTATCCGCATCTGGAAGAGGCGATTCATCTGGGGGCGGAGTTATTGCCGTTGTTGCGGCGCTAACCAGTATAGAGTCAGCGATATTCTGTGGGACCGGCTTTAGCCGGGAAGGCGTCGCCCATGACCAAAGAGAATCTGGCGATTGTACCGGCCCCTTCCCGGCTAAAGCCGGTCCCACATGAATGCCTTACGGCTCACCCTCTGCCGTTTTAGCCCGGCCCTTGAGCATCCCGTGATTGACCAGCAAGGTGCGCATGGCATTGCGGGTGATGCCCAGCAGCTCGGCGGTACGCAGTTGATTGAAACTGCAATGGGCAAAGGATTCGCGCACGATCAGGTCTTCCAGATCGAATAGCAGCGTATCCCCCGGCACCTCGAACAGCCGCTGCAACTGCTCGCGGATAACCTCCTGAGGCACACGAGACATCCGCTCGGCGCTGGTGGCCGTCGACGATAGCCCGCCAGAAAATTTCAGGTGTTCGGGGCGCAGGATCTTGTCCCCTGCCACCAGCAGTGCCAGATGCACAACGTTCTCCAACTCGCGGATATTCCCCGGCCATGGGTAGGCCAATAGCGCGCTGACCGCCGCTTCGCTGAGCATCGGCTCGGCGATCTTCAAGCGTTGGCTGTAGACGCTGCGAAAGTGTTCAACCAGAGGAATGACGTCCAGCGGGCGCTCCCGCAGCGGCAGCAACTGCACTTGCGCGACGTTGATACGGTAGAACAGATCAAGCCGGAAGGTCGCGGCTTCCACCGCCTGTTGCAGGTCGATATTGGTCGCCGTGACCAGACGAATATCGATCTTGATCGGCTTGCGCGAACCGACCCGAACGATCTCCTGCTCTTGCAGGGCGCGGAGCATCTTGACTTGCAAGGGCAGCGGCAAGTCGCCGATTTCATCGAGAAACAGGGTGCCGCCATCCGCTTCCTCGAACCAGCCGACACGCCGACCTGTCGCACCGGAGAAGGACCCGGCTTCATGCCCGAACAGTTCGCTTTCGGCCAGGCTTTCGCTGATGGCGCCACAATTGACGGCGACAAAGGCACCCTTGCGTCCGCTGGCGGTATGGATGAAGCGCGCCACCAGTTCCTTGCCGGTGCCGGTTTCACCGTTGATCAGCACGGGAGCTTCACTCGGCGCGATGCGCTTTAGGTAGTCCAGCAGGGCTTGTGAGCGCGGATCGGCAAAGACCAGCGCCTTGGCCCTTACGGACAGGGGGTTTTTCTCGCCTTGTGGCAGGGTCAGTAACGTCGCGGCGTTCCCAGGTCGTTCATTCATATCCAGGTATCCGGCAATCGATGGAGAGGCTCAACTCTCGTCAGAAAGCGAATGATCCGGAAAAACGAATATGACTGAAAGGAATTTATAACGATTTATATATTCATTTTAAGTATATGAATAACCAGCCGATTTCAGCCCGCCGCATCAACAGCCACATCGACGCGATTGCGTCCGGAACGTTTGGCCTGGTACAGCGCCGTATCCGCCGCGCCATAGGCATGATCGAAGCTGGTCCCGGCCGGGCTGGCGCTGACGCCGAAGCTCGCGGTGATCGCACGGTTTACCGGGTGCTCGTAGACGTGCCCGGCTATCGCCGCGCGCAGCTCTTCGGCCAGGCGATAGCCCTCCTCCAGCGTGCCGCCCGGCATCAGGACAGTGAACTCTTCGCCGCCGACCCGACCGATCAGGCTGCCTTCGCCCATGGTCCGATGCAGGCAGCCGACGATGCCCTGGATCACCGCATCACCCGCCGGGTGGCCGAACTCATCGTTGACCTGCTTGAAGTGGTCGATATCCAGAACGATCAGCGCCGCGCCACTTTTCTTCAGGGCGCCCACCGCCAGCTCGATGATCGCGCCGCGATTCAGTACGCCGGTGAGGGCATCGTGGGTGGCGCGGTATTCCAGTTGCCGGGCCAGGGTCTGCAACTGGGCGTTCAGCATGTTCATCTCGCGCTCGGCACGGTCGCTGCGGCCGATCAGACGCCGGGTTTCACGCATCAAGCGCTCGAAATGCGCAGTCATGTCGGCCAGGGACTGCCTGTACAGCGACGCATCAGCCTGGGGCAAGGCCAGGATCGAGCGGGCGTGCGCGATGGCGTCGGTTTCGCTCTTGAACAAGTCCGGAACGGGCTCACCCAGGATGCTGACAGAAGTTGCCGGAACAGGCATGACCGTTTTCCTTCTTAGCTGGCGATAGCGTGATCGTTGAAGATAATGGCGGTGAAGTCGGCTTTCAGCTCTTCGCCGAACTCAAAAATCGTCTCGTCTTCTTCATCGTGATACCAGTTCACTTCAACCCGGTTACCCATCTGGGCGGCCTGATCCAGGGCATCGAAAATACTGAAGAGCATCTTGGTGCTGGAGCTGTTGAAGTAAGCCAGAGCGATATTGGCAGTGATCCGTGCGTCTTCGCGGCTGCCCAGGTACTCGCGCAATTGCTGGACGATGGGTGCGTAGAACGCTGCGGCGTTTTCCGGGTAGGACTCACCTTTCATGGCCAGTAGGTTCTGGTCGAAGCGAAAGTCAACTTCCGGCGATGTAGTGGTTGCTTCAATGTAAAAATTTTCCATGGCTCACAGGTCACTCTTATCAGGCGTGGCGTCTTAGATGGTGGCTTTGAGGCAGAACAGCGTCGTATCCGGATCATCCGCGCGCGGGTGGAAGCTGAATTCCAGCGGCGCACTGGCGTCCCGGGCCATGGTCAGGAAACCCAGGCCTGCTCCTTTGCTGTCCGCCGGTGTTTCGGCACGCAAAGACACTTTGTAAGCCTGTTTTATTTCATCCAGAGACATGTGACACAGCGGTTCCAGTTTCTCGCGCAGGCGTTCGACATCACGGGTGGCGATCGGGTTGGCGCAAAGCATCGCGTGACGCTCGCCTTCGGCGCTGATGCACACCGCGCCCTGGCGCAGGTCCGGGGCCTGCTGCAGCAAATCCGACGAGTAATGAATAATGTTCTGCGACAGCTCGACGAAGGACGAGAACAGTTTGCGCCGGGTAGGCCCATTGACCCCGGAGATTTCCAGCTGCAACTTCACCACTTCGGCCATGGCCGTGACGATGTGATGAGAGAAATACCCCATGTGATAGAAAATCACGTTTCGTTGTTGGGCCAGATCGAAAAAACTGTTTTCCTGACTGGCCGGATTGATCTTAATCATTCTTGTTCCTAAGACGGGCACAAAATAGGGTGAGGTCGTCGCGTCGAGCCTGGTCTCCCTGCCATTCAGCCAGCGTGCGCTGAAGCTCCTTGCCAATGTCGATCGCCGGTTTGTTGCGGTGCTGCACGATGGTTTCAAAAGCCTTGCGCCGCCCGAAAGCGATTTTCTTCGGCCCGCCGATCTGGTCGGTCATGCCATCGGTGGCGATGAACACCAGGCTGCCGGTACGCATCTGTACGGTACTGACGGCCCAGCGATAGTCATGATCGCTGTCGACATAGCCCACGCCCATGCGCTGCCCGGCAATGGTGTCCATTTCGTCGGCATCGGGTTGCAGCACATACAGCGACATTCGCGCGCCGGCGAAGTTGAGGACGTGATCGCGGTTATCGACCCAAAAGAACGCGGCGTCCAGGCCGTCGTCGGACTCAGGAGTTTCGTCCACGCCCTTGACCTGCCCCAGCAGCTCCTTGACGCTGCGGTTTACCGCCGACAGCAACTGCGCAGGGTCCCGTGGCCCCAACTGGACCAGAGCCTGAGTCAGGGAGGACGAAGCGATCAGGGTCATAAAGGCACCCGGCACACCGTGGCCGGTACAGTCGGCAATGGCACCGAACCAGCCATCGGGATAGGCGCAGAAATGATAGAAGTCGCCGCCGACCACGTCCCGCGGCTCCCAGACCAGGGCCGCATCATCCAGGGTCGACTTCAGCGCATCCCGGGAAGCGCGCAGCATGGCGCGCTGAATCACACTGGCGTATTCGATGCTCTGCATCATCTGGCGATTTTTCTCGGCCTGCATGGCGGCTACTACCGCCATCAGCTGCAGACCATTGCCCAGACCGACGAAGACGCCGTCGCGGGTCACGATAAAGCCGTCCGCCAGGGCCTTCTCACCGTATTCAACGGTCTTGAAGGTCAGTTCTTCGATGCTCATCTGGGCATCGACGACCAGGGGTTCCTTGTCCATGAAGGCAATGCAGCTCTTGCGGTCGTACAGTTCGCGATGAAAGGGTTTGCTCATCTGCGACAGAAAGATATTGCGGTTGATCAGGCCGATGGGCCGACCCTTCTCGACCACCGCCAGACACACCATGTCTTTCTGGGAAGTGAAGAACTCCATGACCAGGCTGTTGGTGCTGTCGGAATCGATCGACGGCACTTCCTTGCAAAGGTCACCGGCGCAGCGGTGATCGCGTGGCAGTTTTGGACGCATGAAGGGGAAATGTTCGGCGTGCATGCTGGATCAGCCGGGCTGGGATGAAGGCAAAAGGCTATCCCTGAAATATGAAGCTTCCATGACAGCCGTCGCTTTAATGCATAAATCTGCTTTGCGCGCACATAACGCACGGTGAATTATCTGGTCAAATGAAAAACACGTTAACGGCACCATCATCAAATTTTAATAATTAAGCCTTCATGCTTATTGCGCTCCCTTGCAGAGTTATTCCCGCTCCGGCGGGTTTTTTATTTTGTGCCCTTCCCTATTTATTTTCCGTTATGCAAGCAATAACCCGCTTCACCCGAACTGGGGACAGTTACAGGCATCACCTATATAACCCCAGCGCAAAAAACAAGAATAACTTGCATGAAAATCAGTTTTAACATTTTCAAAACAGCTCTAGAACAAGGCTTTCAGACGAGAAATCGTCATCAGTTTGTCATGTCAGAGCAATCAACCTATCACAATGACTCGCAATACTGCCGCTGCTTTCAACATCCCAAGAGTTGCTATCTACCGCGCTCTTTTGCCGCAGTAGTTATCGGGACGATTATCGAGCTTTCTCGGCTATGGAGATTAATATGCAACGTGTTACCCAAATGACTGTGGCTGCCCTGTGCGGTGGTTTGTTAATGGCCGCGAGTGTTCCGGCCAACGCTGCAGTTGATGCAAAACTTCTTGAAATGCTCAAGGCCAACGGCTCGATCTCGCAAGCTCAATATGCGGAACTGCAAGCTGAACTGAGCAAAGACCAGGCCGCTCAAGCGCAGCAACAGCAAGCCATCGCCGCTGCCAGCAGCAAGGCTTCGGACCTGAGCGCTTTCGAGCAAAAAGTGGCCTGGGCCGCCAAGACTCAGTTCAAGGGTGACGTACGCGTTCGTCAGGAAACCATCAAGATTGATGGCCAGAACAACTCCCAGGACAAGGATCGCCAGCGTATCCGTGCCCGTCTGGGTGCCTACACCGAAATCAACCCGCAGGTGAGCACCGGTATCCGTATCGCCACCGGCGGCAGCAACGATGCCCGCTCCACCAACCAGGACCTGGACGGCTACTTCGTCAAGAAAGACCTGTGGCTGGACCAGGGTTACATCGACTACCACCCGGACGCGATCAAGAACCTGCACATCATCGGCGGCAAGATGAACCAGCCGTGGGTGAGCATGGGCGATATCATCTGGGATAGCGACATCAACCCGGAAGGTCTGGCCGTTACCTATAGCCTGCCAATCAGCAAAGGCTTCGAGTTGTTCGGCAGCGCCGGTAACTACACCCTCAAGGACAACATCGACGGCGACGGCACCCAGTTCAAGAACGACCTGCGCCTGAACGCCGGTCAGTTGGGCGTCAAGTTCGCACCGATCGACATGCTGAAATTCACCGCCGGCGGCAGTGTTTATCAGTACCAGAACGACAAGGACGCAGCCGCCTTGTCGGTCAACGGCAACAACACCAACCGCTTCCGCCTTCTGGAAGGCTTCGCGCAAATGGACATCAATGGCCTGGCCGTTCCCCTGGCCCTGTATGGCCAGTACGTGGTCAACAACGCCACCGACAGCGACGAAGACACTGGCTGGCTGACCGGCGTGAAAACCAAGGTGTTCGGTTTCAACCTGGACTACAACTACCGCGATACTCAGCGTAACGCAGTGGTTGGCGCCTTCACCGACTCCGACTTCGCCAACGGCACCACAGGTTCGCGCGGTCACAAGCTGAAAGTGGGCTACGACATCGACAAGAACTTCGCTGTCGGCGCGACCTACTTCCTGACCAAGGCTGACTTCGCCAACACCGCTCGCCGCGATGCTGACGCCAACACCCTGCAGCTGGACGTTGAAGCCAAGTTCTAAGAATGGCTGAGACCCTGCTGCACGCGTGAACCCCGGCCTCTAGCCGTTTGCCAGTCATGGCAGGCGGCCAGAGGTTTTTTTGTGCCTGGGTTTTTGTGCGTTCTGCAGAGCTGCCTTTGTCTCCATCCTGTGGGACCGGCTTCAGCCGGGAAGACGTATTCCCGGCTGAAGCCGGTCCCACAGGATGGTATTTCAATTCAGATGCAACGGATTATTTGCTAGGCTCCGGCACCCCATCGCTTCATGAACGATAACCTTCAATTCTTTCTTCCCCGGAGAAAGCATGGACCTGACCCAACTGGAGCTGTTCAAGGCCGTTGCCGAAGAAGGCAGCATCAGCGCTGCGGCCCAGCGCCTGCATCGCGTGCCCTCCAACCTCACCACCCGCATAAAGCAGCTTGAGCAAGAGCTGGGCGTGGATCTGTTTATCCGCGAGAAGCTACGCCTGCGCCTGTCCGCTACCGGCTGGACCTTCCTCACCTATACCCGGCGCATTCTCGATCTGGTGGAAGAAGCCCGCCAGGCCACCTCAGGCACCGAACCCCAGGGGATTTTCGCCCTCGGTTCGCTGGAAAGCACGGCGGCGGTACGCCTGCCCGCCCTGCTCGCCGACTTCCATCAACGTTACCCGAAAGTCGAGCTGGACCTGTCCACCGGGCCGTCCGGGGATATGATCGACGGCGTGCTCTCCGGGCGCTTGAGCACGGCCCTGGTCGACGGTCCGTTGCATCATCCGGACCTGGACGGTATCGAAGTCTTCAACGAAGAAATGCTGCTGATCACCGCCGCCAGCCATGTGCCCGTCAGTCGCGCGCAGGACGTCAACGGCAAGACTGTCTACGGCTTTCGCTCAAACTGCTCCTATCGCCGGCATTTCGAGGAATGGTTCAAGGCCGACGAAGCCATGCCGGGCAAGATCTTCGAAATGGAGTCCTACCACGGCATCCTTGCCTGCGTGACTGCCGGTGCCGGAGTGGCCATCGTGCCACGCAGCATGCTGGAGAGCATGCCGGGCAGCCGTAACGTCAATGCCTATCCGCTCAACGAAGCCTTTCGCTACCGCACCATCTGGCTGATCTGGCGCCATGGTGCACGCTCAGCGAACCTGACGGCCTTTATCGACATGATCAAACAGCAGCCCCCCGAAGCGCTGGCCCGGATGGCCTGATCAGTCTCAAGGCAGGCGGCGGTAGCGGTAGGCCTGGGTCTGGTAAGGAAAGGCGATGGTCTGCTGCTCGCGCAGGGCCGGATGACTGTGGATCAGCTGGCGCAGTTGTCGGGCCACATCCTCGTTCTGCTCAGCGGGCAACGCAGCGATAAAGCTCACCGACATGAAGCGCTTGATGATCACTTCTTCGGCCGTGCCGCTATGGCTATAAGCGAAACAGCTCAGCTGCGGCTCGGCGAAGTAACGCCCGGTAAAGGCTTCGCGCCATTTGCCATTGTGGAAGCGCGGCGTGTCGCCTTCATAAGGGGTGATGATCTCGGTGATCGCCGCCACCCAGTCCACCGACTCATCACGCACGTTCCAGATCAGCCCCAACTGCCCGCCGGGCTTGAGCACCCGATGGATCTCGGCCAGGGCCGCCTCGCTGGCAAACCAGTGAAAGGCCTGGGCGCAGGTCACCGCGTCGGCGGTTTGTGGGTCGCTGGGGATGCTTTCGGCGGTGCCTTCGAGGATGCTCAGCTGCGGCAGGCTCTTGACGAACTCGTCGCGCATGGCGGCCACCGGCTCGACGGCGAGGATGTCGTGGCTGACCGAGCTGAGCAGGCGGGTGAACTTGCCGGTGCCGGCGCCAAGATCGATCACAGTTGACTCGGCCTGGATGCCAAGCTCTTCAGCCAGCCAGGTCTTGAGACCCTCCGGATAGTCAGGACGGCCCTGGGTGTAGGTCGTGGCCTGGGTGGAAAAGCCTTTTTGCGCGGATTGGTGGACGCCGGTCATGGTTGCCTCCTGAATCGATTAGCGCGCCTTTCGCAGGAGCGGCTTCAGCCGCGAGGGCGCTCTCCCGGCTAAAGCCGGTCCTACAGGTCATCTGTTGACAGTCCCGTGCAGCCCCTATCCCTTGGATACAGCGGCTGCGTTTATACACCTGCGACAAGTCCATTTGCAGGTGGACCATGGTAGAACACGGCGTTAACCTGCTGCTTTTCATTTAATCATCTGCCCCTGCCCATCGAGACCGCTATGCCCCTGAATCTGGACACCGTCATCGACCGCCACGCCACCGGCAGCAAGAAGTGGAGCCAGTACCCCGCCGACGTATTGCCGATGTGGGTCGCAGACATGGATTTTCCGGTTGCCCCGGTCATCATCGACGCCCTGCAAAAACGCCTTGAGCACCCCATGCTCGGCTATTGCGTGGCCCAGGACAGCCTGCGTCAGACCTTGGTCGAGCATCTGTGGAGCGCTTATGGCTGGCGGGTCGAGCCTCAGGAGTTGATCTTCCTGCCCGGCGTCATGCCCGGCGTCAATATGGCCCTCAACGCCCTGGTACGTCCCGGCAAGCCGGTGATCGTGCAGACCCCCAACTACTCGCCCCTGCTGCTGTGTGCCGCCAACTGGAGTCTGCCTCGGGTTGACCTGCCGTTCAGCGCCGATGCCAATGGCGAGTACCACACCGATATCGCCGCCCTGAAGAAAGCTCTGCCCGGCGCCGGTGCCTTCGTCATGAGCAACCCGCACAACCCTCTGGGCAAGGTGTTCAGCCGCGAGGAGCTGCAACAGATCGGCGACGCCTGCCTAGCCAACGACACGCTGATCATCAGCGATGAAATCCACGCCGACGTACTGTTCGACGGGCGCAAACACACGCCGATCGCCTCACTGAGCCCGGAACTGGCGCGACGCACCATCACCCTGATGTCGGCCAGCAAGGCCTATAACATTGCAGGCCTGAAGACCGCCTTCGCCATCGTCCAGGACCCGGAGTTGCGTCATCGCTTCAACAGCGGTCGTCTGGACATGGTCGACAGCGTCAACGCCATGGGTCTGGAAGCCACTCAAGTAGCCTACGCTCAGGGCCGCGAATGGCTGGCCCAGGTGCAGGCCTATCTGCAAGCCAACCGTGATTATCTGGCGGACGCCCTGAAAACCCGCTTTCCGGGGATCCAGATGCATTTGCCGCAAAGCACCTATTTGGCCTGGCTGGATTGCTCGGGTCTGGGTCTGGTCAATCCGCAGAAGTTCTTTCTGGAAAAAGCCAAAGTCGCCCTGAGCGCCGGGCCTGAGTTCGGTGAGGACTGCAAACAGTACGTGCGCCTGAACTTCGGCTGCCCACGGCCATTGCTGGAAGAAGGTCTGGCGCGGATGGAGCGGAGTCTGCAGGGTCTTTAACAGCGCTGCGGTGAGATATCTGTGGGACCGGCTTTAGCCGGGAAGAGGCCGGTATATCCACCGCATTTTCTGGCCATCAAAATGCTTTCCCGGCTGAAGCCGGTCCCACATTGGCCATTCACAACCCCGCATCATCCTCCACCGGCCGGCTCGCCCGGTAACTCCCCGGGTTCTCTCCGGTCCACTTCTTGAACGCCCGGTGAAATGCACTGGGTTCCTGAAAGCCCACCATCACAGCGATATCGCCAATGCTCAGCCGCGTCTGGCGCAATTTCTGCTGGGCGATGCCGCGGCGTACTTCGTCCTTGATCTCCTGGAAGGCACAGCCTTCGCGCTCCAGTCGACGGCGGAAGGTGGTCTGGCTAAGGTGCAGCTCCCGGGCCATTTCCACCAGGGTCGGCCATTGCCCGTAATGGCTGTTGCGCAGACGCTGATAGACCTGGGCGGCCAGGCCCTGCTGGTTGCGGAAGCGGATAATCAACCAGTGCGGCGCGGTGCGCAGGAAGGTTTTCAGGTTGGCCAGGCTCTGCACCACCGGCAGGCGCAGGTACTGGCTGGAGAACTCCACTTCGGTGCGGTTGCCGCCAAAAGTCAGGTTAAACCCCCAAAGCAGAGAGTCATCGGCCATGCGCGGGCGGCCGTGCTGCAATTGCACCCGGTCCAGGGCGATGCGCCGACCGCTGAGCCAGCACAGCAGGCTGACGATCAGTTGCAGGAAGGTTTCCACGCCAAAACGCAGGCGTTCATCGCCCTCGCCCCGGCTTTCGACACAAATGATTGCGCGCTGGCCGCGAATCACCAGGCTGCCGCGAAAGTCGCGCAGGAACAGAGAGAAGTTGCCCAGGCATTGGCGCAAGGCCTTTTCCAGATTGGGTTCCTGAATCAGCCCGCGACAGATCAGGGCAAAGCCGCCCCTGGGCATGCCGTGGGAATCAAGGCAGAAAAACTCGTCGTCCAGCTCGCGCAGCAGAATCAGCCACAGCTGCGCAAAGGCGCTGACCGACACCCGACCGTCCGGCTGCTGCAGCACGGCTTCGTCAATGCCGGCCTCGGCCAGCACGGCCTGGCGGCGCAACGGCTGTTCGCGCAAGGCGTAGGTCACGGTCTGCACGTAATAGACCGCGACTGAATCCTTTTCCTGCATGCCCGGTTTTTCCTTCTTATTTGATCAGAGCCGACCTCTGAGGGTGCCAATGGTAAAGAACGCCAACGCATCTGGACAGTTTCGACATAGGCCCCGACAGGATGCGCGCCCTAGACTGCGCCGCCTGCCGTGAAAGCGTCTTTACTTTTTATTTTCAACAACAGTTCCAGGGAGTCGACATGAGCAATAACGAGGTTTATATCGTCAGTGCGCTGCGCACCGCCATCGGCGGTTTCGGCGGCTCGCTCAAGGACGTCTCGCCCATCGAACTGGGTACCCAGGTCAGCCGCGCCGCCCTGCAACAGTCCGGGCTTGAAGCCGGGCACATCGGCCATGTGGTCATGGGCCATGTCATCCCCACCGAAGTGCGTGACGCCTACCTGTCGCGGGTGGTGGCCATTGAGGCCGGGCTGAGCAAGGACACTCCAGCGTTCAACGTCAATCGCCTGTGCGGCTCGGGCCTGCAGGCCATCGTTTCCGGAGCCCAGGCGCTGATGCTCGGCGATGCCCAGGCGGTGCTGGCCGGCGGCAGCGAATCCATGAGCCGTGGTGCCTACATCATGCCGCAAGCCCGCTGGGGTGCGCGCATGGGCAATATCCAGGCGCTGGACTACATGCTCGGCGCCCTGCATGACCCGTTTGCCAATATCCATATGGGTATCACTGCGGAAAATATCGCCGAACACTACGGCATCACCCGGCAGGATCAGGACGCCCTGGCACTGGTCAGCCAACAACGTGCCGCCCGCGCCATTGCCGAAGGCCGTTTCACCGGTCAGATCGTGCCAGTGGAAATCGCTACCCGTAAAGGCACCGTGCAGTTCTCGGTGGACGAGCATGTGCGCAGCGATGTCAGCGAAGAACAATTGGCGAAAATGAAACCGGCGTTCAAGAAGGACGGCACGGTCACCGCAGGCAACGCCTCGGGGTTGAACGACGGTGCAGCGGCATTGGTCATGGCCACTGGCGCGCTGGTTCGTGAACAGGGCCTCAAGCCCCTGGCCCGCCTGGTCGCCTACGCCCATGCCGGCGTCGAGCCGTCGATGATGGGCCTGGGGCCGATCCCGGCGACGCGCAAGGTCCTGGAAAAAGCCGGGCTGACTGTCGCCGATCTGGATGTCATCGAATCCAACGAGGCCTTTGCCGCCCAGGCCTGCAGCGTCGCCCGCGAACTGGGCTTCGACCCGGACAAGGTCAACCCCAACGGCTCGGGTATTTCCCTCGGTCACCCGGTCGGCGCAACCGGCGCAATCATCGCCACCAAGGCCATCCACGAACTGCACCGGATCCAGGGCCGCTATGCTCTGGCGACCATGTGCATTGGCGGTGGCCAAGGTATTGCCGTGCTGTTTGAACGGGTCTGAACGGAGAAATCATCATGAGTCTGCACAATATTGCCGTGATCGGCGCCGGTACCATGGGCAACGGCATTGCCCAGGTCTGCGCCACGTCCGGCCTGCCGGTCACCCTGCTGGATATCTCCGATGCTGCCCTCGAGCGTGGCATGGCGACGATTCGCAAGAACCTGGAGCGTCAGGTCAATAAGCAGGTGATCACTGAAGATGAAGCGGCCAGTGCGCTGCATCGCATCCACTGCACCACCGACTACGCCTCACTGAACGACGCCGACTGGGTGATCGAGGCCGCCACGGAAAACCTCGAACTCAAACTGCGCCTGCTCAAGCAGATCGCCGAGCACGTCAGCGCCGACTGTGTGATTGCCTCCAACACTTCGTCGCTGTCGATCACTCAATTGGCCGCAAGCGTGGCCAATCCGGAGCGCTTCATCGGTCTGCACTTCTTCAATCCGGTGCCGATGATGGGCCTGATCGAGGTCATTCGTGGCCTGCAAACCAGCGACCTGACGCACTTCCAGGCCCTGGAAATGGCCGCACGCCTGAACAAGACCGCGATCACCGCCGGCAACCGCCCAGGCTTTGTGGTCAATCGCATTCTGGTGCCGATGATCAACGAAGCCATCCTGGTTTTCCAGGAAGGCCTGGCCAGCGCCCAGGATATCGACGACGGCATGCGCCTGGGCTGCAACCAGCCTATCGGCCCCCTGGCCCTGGCCGACCTGATCGGCCTGGACACCCTGCTGGCGATCATGCAGGCCTTCCATGAGGGCTTCAACGACAGCAAATACCGCCCCGCGCCACTGCTCAAGGAAATGGTCGCGGCGGGTTATCTGGGGCGCAAGACCGGGCGCGGCTTCCATAGCTATAACTGACCGGTCTTGTTCTTGAGGATTTCCAGTACCGCATTGGCGGCGTTGGACAGCAACGAAGTCGGTCGGGCGATGACACTGATGCGTCGCTCGACCGGGATCGGCAGTTGCACATAGTCAAAAGCGCCACCAGCCTCGGGCAACAGCGCCCTGGGCAAAATGCTCAGGCAATGGCCCTTGGCGACCAGATCGAGCAAGGTATCGACATTGCTCAGCTCACCGCGATGAATCAGGCGCAACGGCACCGAGGCCAACTGGCTGTGCAGGCGCTCGACGCCGGGGTGACGCCAGGACACATAGCGGATCGCCTGGACCAATTCATGGAAGTTGCGGGTTTGCGGCCATTTGCTGCGCGCCGTGACCAGTACGTAGTCATCGCGCCAGTGATGGTGTTCGAGGTGATGATCGTCCAGCGCAGTGCTGGGCATGATCAGGATATCGGCCGAGTCCTTGCGCAGGACCTCAAGCGAAGGGTTCTGCTCGCTGCTGTGCACAACGCTCAGATGCACTTCCGGATAGCGTTGCGACAACGACTCGATCGCCGCCTCCAGTGTGGTTTCCTGGATATGGGTGAAATAGTGGATGCTGACACTGCCGCCTACGGCATTTTTTTTAGTTGTTCCAGGGTCGCCATGATCTGCCCCAGGGTCTGGTTGATCACCTGGCCTTCGGGGGTCAGGGTGCAACCACTGCGGCTGCGCACGAACAGGCGCTTGTTGAAGAAGTCTTCGACTTCCTTGATGGCGTAGCTGATGTTGGACTGGCTGACGCCGAGGATGGCGGCGGCTTCGGAAAACGAACCTTGCAGCGCGACGGTCTGCACGACTTTAAAGAAGTGGGTTTTCATGGGGCGACTCTCACGGGAGCACGAAGGCAACCGCAGCGGCCACCCTACTCCGAACCGCATGGCGACGGATACACAGGAGCGAGGCGAACCTGTCCGGGTTGCCGGATATTGTTCAGAACAGCGGTGGCACACCCGGCGTCCGGGCATGCCCGCAGGCATAGGGTCACGGATGGCAATCCGTGCCAACCATTACAGTGTTCTGGTTCCGCAACCCCGAAACCGTGCAGCCTGCATGGCTCAGTCGTTCTCGGTCCAGTCAAAATCCATTTGCAGCGCGGTACGCTCGGCCAACTCGCGGCTGTGCAGACGCTCGACCATATGCAGGCTCATATCGATACCGGCGGAAATACCCGCCGACGTCACGAAGGCGCCCTCATCGACCCAGCGCAGGGTGCTGAGCACGTCCACTGACGGAAACATCTCCTTGAGGTCGTTGATATCTTCCCAGTGAGTGGTGACCTGCTTACCCGCCAGCTTGCCGGTCTTGGCTACCAGGAAGGCCCCGGTGCAGACCGCCGCCACGACACGCTCGGGCACCGATTGATCACTGATCCAGCGAATCACATCCGGCTTTTCCAGCTCGGCATTGACTACGCCACCGGGCACGATCAGGCAATCGATGTGCGGGTGATCGGAGATGGAGAAATCCGGGTCCACTTTCAGCCCGGCGCGGGCACGTACCGGCGCGGTGCTGCGCCCTACGGTAAAGACATTGAACAACGCGCGGTCATCGCGGCTGTTACGGGCATGCATACGCGTCGCCGTCGTGAAGACTTCATAAGGCCCGGCAAAGTCGAGAACTTCAACGTCATCAAAAACGTAGATACCAATGTTGATCGACACGAGTGCACTCCTCGGCCTGCTTGCGCGGCCGCCATTCATAGATAATTTGAAATAACTGGATCTGTTGCTGACAGACCTCAGGTTAACGAGTACAACTACGGCCAACCACTGTCCCAAATGCCAATATCCGGTAACATCGCGCCATGAAAAATCATCTCGTCGTTGCGTTGATCTACAACCAGCTTTGCACCTTCGAATTTGGCTGCACGGTTGAAGTCTTTGCCCTGAAAAGGAAGGAACTCGGCGTGCCCTGGTACGAGTTCGCCACCTACCCGGTGGATGAGGGTCCGATCACCGCCGCCGGGGGCATTACCATTGTGCCGACGGGCGAAGTACTGCTGGAAAACGCCGACACCATCATCGTGCCGGGCTGGCGCGGGGTTGAATCAGAGGTGCCGCAGAAGCTGATCGAACAGCTGCAGGCGGCCCATGCCCGAGGCGCGCGGATCTGTTCGATCTGCACCGGCGCCTTTGTCCTCGCGGCCGCCGGGCTGCTCGAAGGTCAGCGCGTGACCACCCACTGGCGCTACACCGATCTGCTGGCCAGCATGTACCCAGGCCTGACCGTGCAACCCAACGAGTTGTATGTCGATGAAGGCAATATCGTCACCGCAGCCGGCTCGGCGGCGGGCCTGGACATGATGCTGCATCTGGTGCGCAACGATCACGGCGCCAAGGTGGCGAACATGGTCGCTCAGCGCATGGTTATCCCGCCCCATCGCGACGGCGGCCAGTCGCAGTACGCGTCACGCCAACTGGTGTCGAGCGGTGATGGTCAGGTATCCAAGCTGATGGACTGGATCCGCAGCGACCTGCAACACCCCCACACCATCAAGGAAATGGCCGACCGTGCCGCCGTCAGCACCCGCACCCTGCACCGCAGCTTCATGGACAGCACGGGGCTGACGCCTTATGACTGGCTGCTGGGCGAGCGAATCGCCTATGCCAAGGAGCTGCTGGAGTCCTCGCATCGGCGTCTGACGGAGATTGTCGAAGCGGCGGGTTTCGGCTCGGAAGAGTCCTTCCGCCGCCACTTCCGCAATTTGGTGGGGATCAGCCCGAGCAGCTATCGCAAGCAGTTTGCGCGGGCGTGAGTTTTGACTGTGGGACCGGCTTTAGCCGGGAATAGGCCTTCCCGGCTAAAGCCGGTCCCACAGATGTCATTCCAATTCAGATAATCAGGTTACCCATAAATCGCGGCTACCAACCCCTCCGCCACCTCCCCCCAGGCCCCGGCGACCGCGGTGTTGGTCAGGCATACCAGGCTGATCCGCGCCTCTGGATCGACCCAGTAATGACAGCCATACAAGCCGCACCAGGACCAGGTCCCGGCGCCCTGCCGTTGCCCGGCCACTACCGGATCGGTCAATAACAGCGGCCCCAGGCCGAATTTCCAGCCCGGCCCGCGATGACTGATTTCGATGTCGCCAATGCCGTTACCCAACAAAAGCGCGGTACTGGCCGGTTGCAGCAAGGGCGCACCACCCAGACGCAGGCATTCGAGCACTCGCAGGTACTCATCCGCCGTACCCAGCAAACCCGCACCAGCCGAGGGATAGCCCTGACGGTCAGGCGCCAGCCGGGCCTGACACCCGTCGATTTCCAGCACCTCATCGACCACCATGGGCAGCCCGCCGTCCTTGTAGGCCTGTGGCAGGATTTGACCGGTTTCCCGTTCGAACGAGGTCGCGCTCATACCCAGCGGCCCGGTGACCCAGCGCGCAATGGCGTCCGGCAATGCCAGGCCACTGGCGACTTCGATCACCGCGCCAAGCACATCAGTGGCCAGTGAGTAACACCAGGCGCTACCGGGTTCGAACAGCAGGGGCGCATCGGCCAGACGTCGTAGATTCTCGTCCATTCCGAACGCCACCTGATCCAGCCCATCCGACACCCCTGTCCGCTCATAGGCATTGCCCGGCGGCATCTCGAAGCCGTAGCCCAGGCCTGCTGTATGGGACAGCAGATGGCGCAGGCGAATGACTGGCTCACGCCCATCGGCAAGCCGGGGCCGAAACCCCGGAAGCCAGTCACTCACCGCCCCATCGAGCTGCAATAACCCCAGCTCGCACAGGCGCAGCACGCAGACAGAAGTCAGCAGTTTGCTCAGGGAAGCCAGGCGAAAGCGCGTCTGCCGGGTAACCCGCAATCCGGCCTCGCGATCGGCCCAGCCCAGGGCCCCGGCATAGCGCAGCTCGCCCTGCTGGGCCAGCAATAACACGCCACCGACGATCTGCCCGCGAGCAGTCACATCGCGCCAATAGTCAGCAACACGCGCAATCGTGACAGACCCCAGCCCCGTGGGAGCGAGGCTTGCCCGCGAAAGCAATGTTTCAGACGCAAGAGATACAGCGGATGTACCGGCCTCTTCGCGGGCAAGCCTCGCTCCCACGGGATGGGTGCGCTTATAAGGCACGCAAAAATATCTCGCTATACACCTGCGCCGAATGCCGAATCGGATTGGTATGGGAGCAACCATCGGCAAACGCCATGCGACCCACCAGCTCGGCATCCCGATCGTCGATGCCCAGGGCGCTCAAGCGATGGGGAATGCCGATCTGTTCGCGCAGGCCCAGCAGCCAGTCCATCACCCCGCTGAAACCAGCGCGAGGAAGGTCGAGCAAGCGTGCCAGATCGTTCATCTGCGGCCCCAGCACGGCGGCGTTGGCCTCCAGCACATAAGGCAGCAGGATGGCGTTAAGCAAGCCGTGATGGTGGTCGTACAGGGCACCGAGGGTCTGGGCGATGGCATGGACGCCGCCCAGACCGCGCTGGAACGCCGCCGCGCCGAGGCTCGAAGCCACCAGCATCTGCTGTCGCGCGTCGAGATCGCTGCCATCGGCTACGGCCAGGGGCAAGTAGTGTTTGATCAACTGCATGCCCTTGACCGCCACGGCCTCGGCCATGGGGTGGTACATCGGCGAGCAATAGGCCTCCATGCAGTGGGTCAAGGCATCCACACCGGTGGCAGCGGTCAAATGTGCGGGCAATTCCAGGGTCAGGGTCGGGTCGAGAATCGCCACTCGCGGCATCATCCGCGCATGCAGGATGGTGCGTTTGACCCGCGCTTCTTCGTCAGTGATGACCGAAGCGCGCCCGACTTCCGAGCCGGTCCCGGCGGTGGTCGGCAAGGCCACGACCGGCGCGATGCCCAAAGGGTCGACGCGCAGGTGGTTATCGCCGATATCCTCGAAATCCCACAGCGGACGGCTTTGCCCCGACATCAGCGCCACAGCCTTGGCAGCATCCAGAGCCGAGCCGCCGCCAAAGGCGATTACACCGTCATGCTCGCCGTGCTGATAGACCTGCAGCCCCTGGGCGACGTTATGGCCGGTGGGGTTGCCCTTGACCTGGTCGAACAGCCCGCAGCTGCCAAGCGCGTCAGTACAATCGGCAACGGCTGAACGAATCATCGCCGTGCCGCCAAGAAACTGATCGGTAATCAGCAAGGGCCGCGTAATACCCGCCACACGGCAGGCGTCAGCCAGTTCGCGAACGCGGCCAGCGCCCACGCGAATGGCGGTCGGGTAGTTCCAGTTAGCGTTTTTCATGGGCTCAGCTCCAGGTGATCAGGCCGACCGGCAGCAGACCGATCAACAGGCGAATACCGAAGGCGACCATGAACAGCCCGGTGACGATGTCGATGGTCTTTTTCATCCGCGCATAGCGCTGCTGCACCGAAGGAATGGAGAACAGCGTGGCCAGCAGGACGAACCAGGAAATCGCCAACACGGCAATGATCGAGACCCCGGCGGTGCGCACCCACATCGGCATGCCTGGCGTGGTCACGGTGGTGAACACGCTGGTGTAGAACGCCAGGGCCTTGGGATTGGTCATGTTGGTCAGCAGGCCAAAGCGGTAGGCGCGACCGAGGTTTTGAATCCCCAGGGCAGCGATATCCCGAGGCTTGGGCTGGCTGCCGGCATTGCGCAGGCTTTTAGTGCCCAGCCAGGTCAGGTAGGCGCCGCCAAGCAATTGCAGGCCCGGTTGCACCCATGGCAGTTGCTGGAACACCAGGCCCAGACCGGTGGCGGCCAGCAAGGCCCAGATGATGCTGCCCGATGCGACTCCCAGACCCGCGCAGATTCCCTGTTGCCGGGACTGACTGTACGACAGTTGGGTGATGACCAGAAAGTTCGGACCAGGGCTGATGATCAGCACGATAAAGGCGCCGGCCAGGGCCGTGAGCAAAGTGATCTCGGACATAAGTAGTTTCCTTTCAGGTATGAAATTGAGTGTTGGTGAAACGAATTAACCGGCCAGGGCGGGCAGCACCCTGGCAACGCCCAGCGCCTCAAGGCACGACTGCGCGGCTTCGCGCGCCTGCAGGGGCGCGCGGCATGTCGGGTCGAGGGTGGGCACGTAGTGGTTGTAGAAAAGGCAGCCTTCCACCGCCGGCCCCAGCACCCACAGGCGCTCATGCCGGGAGCCGTCGCTGCGCCGGGCGCGGTGATGTCGGTCGATGTCGATACCATCGGCGGGATAGTCATGGGCAGCACGCAACTGGCCCTGACGCAGCAGGTCATCGAGCAGCGGGTGGCGCTGGCGGAACAGACCGCTATGGGCATTGCGCGCCTGGATCAGGGCGTCCACGTCCACGCTCATGACCGCAGGGCCGGACATGGGCTGCAACCGATAGCCCGTGGCCTGCTCGCTCACCCGCATCGGTGGCAGCACCTGCACTACCCCGGCGTCGATCAAGGCCAGCAGGTCCTCGTAGCGTTCCTTTTGCGGTCCACCCACCAGGCGGTTGGACACCCCGGCCCAGCAGCCGTAGAAGTCCAGAGTCGAGGCTTCATCGAGGCCGTCGTGATCCACCGCCAGGCGCAGCAGATCGCGGTAATCGCGCCAGACTTCCAGAGCCTGCTTGAGCGGGCTTTGCCGGGTGCCCAGGCGACTGAGGGCCAGATCGCTGTCGATCCACTGACGAAACCAGTCGGCGTAATCCCGGGCATCACCCTGCCAGCCTTCGCTGCTCATCCATTGGTACGGGTCAAAGTCGCCATAGGTCTCGGCCAATTGTGCGAATAGCGCATCGCGTACCGGTTTCTCCATGGCGCCGCATAAACGAACCTGCAACTGCGCCATGTGCGGTGTGCCGAATTGTCGGGCCTTGACCTGATAAAACTGCGCGCGCATTTCATCGGCGATCAGGGGCAGCAGGTCGTGACGGAAGTCCAGACGCCGATCGCCGCAAGCCTTGCGCAAGGTGTCGATGGCTGCCGCAGTGAAATACAGGCGCGGGAGGCCCGGGCTCTTGCCTTCCTGCCACTGCGGCCGGGCATGAAACGGCAGGCCACTGCGAGAAAACAGAAACAGCTGCGGCTCACTCCCCGACGCCTGATAACGCCAACGATGGCCATCACGCACATAACGCCCGCCCCGCCCCTGAGTCAGGGCGGCCAGAGTATCCATGGCAGTCAGGCCCAAACCCTCAATGGCCACGCGTTGACCGGTGACCGGCCCCCCTGCGGCCATCAGCGCGTCCTGTCCGGCAGTGTCATGGCCTGTCGTAAGAAACATCCCGTCCGCTTCGTAGGAATCGCCATGCTCATCACGCAGCACATACCCCTCGCCACGGGGACGACAGGCGACGATACGTTCAGCGTGATGGCGAATCTCTATGTGCGCCGGGCACAGCTCCAATAGCAGCCGATAGCTGTCCTGCAGATAACGCCCCAACAGCTTGCGCGGGACAAAATCGCCGTAGGCCACAGGCCGCCCCGCACTGCCCAGATGGCCACGCTCATCCAGCACAATGCCCTGGGCATGACACCACTGGAGAAACCCCGGCATCGGCGTGGTACTGGCGGGAAAAGCCGTGGAAAATGCAGTCAACTGCCCGGCCATGGTATTGAGCATCAGGTAGTCCGGCTGCTCGGCCCAGTGCAGGCCGCCGCCCGGCTCCTGCGGGTCGAACACCTCGATCAGCAGACGCTGGCCGGGCCATTCCCGAGCCAGGCCCAGCAGTTGTTCCAGCACGCTAAGGCCTCTGGAGCCCATGCCGACGATGGCGATTGTGTGCATGACGTGTTCCTTGTCCATGGGCGTCCTCACCATCGGTTCGATTCAAAAAAGAACTGCGGCACCGGCAATGCGCTGCCTTCGGCCAGAGCCTGGCGATACAGGCGCTGCCCCACGGCGAGGTCGAGCACGCCGAGGCCGAAGGGCGAGAAGATCGTTGGCAGGTCCGGGTCGAGGGTCACCTCACCGAGCATCAGTTGCGCCAGAGTGCCGGTGATAAAGGCGCGGCTCTGATAGCGCTGCACCGCCAGGTCCGGCGAGGTATTGGCCTTGAGGCAGTGCTCGACGTCATCCAGCAGGTTATTGGCGCTGGCGATGATTTCCGGGCCCAGGTCGCGCAGGGAAATATTCAGCAGCAACTGATCGGCACGGAAACGCCGGTCCAGCACATAGGGGCTGGGCGCGGTGGTGGCGAACAACACGACATCGGCGTCCAGCGCCTCGTCCAGCTCGACCAGGCGGGTTTGCAGGCGCCCCTGCCGCGCGCCGTGGGCCATAAGCGCCTGGGCGGACTCCAAGTGCTGGTCATGGATCATCACCTCGCCCAGTTCCCAGCCATCACTGACAAACAGATCGACAATGCTGCGGGCGATAAACCCGGCGCCAATCACTGCCAGGCGCCGAACCTGCCTGCGCTGATTGAGAATCCAGCGCGCCGCCAGCACCGCCGAGGCCGCCGTACGCAAGGCGCTGATCCGTGACGCTTCCAGACAGGCATAGGCATAACCGGTGTCAGCATCGTTGAGGATCAGCACCGCCGATGCTCGCTGCAGCCCCGACTGGATATTGCCGGGGAAGCTGGAAATCCATTTGATCCCGCTCACCGCAGGCGTGCCGGACAGGCTGGCAGGCAGCGCGATAATCCGGTTGGCCGGGGCTTCGGGAAAGCGCAGGAAGTAACTGTCGGGGTTGATCGAGCGTCCGGCATGGTGCTCCAGATAGGCGTGGCGCACGTCCTCGATACAGGCATTGGGGTCGGCCACCAGCAGCCTTGCCACGGTCTGGCCATCGACCACATGAAAAGGCGCCTGCTGTTGTTCGGCGTGCAGCCAGGTGGTGCGGGTTTCGTCGATGGGCATATCGTCCAGGGTCATGCCCAGTACGCCTCGCCCAAAACGCTGCTCGACCCAGTCATCGTCGTACAGCGTATCGAGGTAGCGATCGCCCCAGTCCGGCGACAACGCCACCACCACCGAACCCGGCGCGATGCGCTCGCGCCAGGCATGCACCGCCGAAATCACCGTGGCCGTGGAGCCTCCGACCAACAGGCCCTTGTTCCTCGCCAGCAGTCGGGACATGGCCACGGTATGGGCTTCCGGGACCATTTCCAGAGCATGAATGCCTTCGACATTGAAGATCGGCGGCCGCTGGCTGGTGCCCAGGCCGGGAATGAAGCGCTTGCCCGCCGGGGTGCCGAAGGTGACCGAGCCGATGCTGTCCACGGCAATGATCCTGGTCTGGGGATGATGACGCTGGAAATACTGTACGCAGCCCATCAGCGTGCCGGTGGTACCGGCGCCAACGAACAGGTAATCGACATGACCGAAACGCTGGCCGATGGAGCGCGCCGTGGTGCGGGCATGGGCGCGGGGATTCGCGGCGTTTTCGTACTGATTGAGCCAGACATAGCGCGGATCGGCCATGATCTTGTCGCGAATCAACGCGATTCGTGTGCCGAGGAATCCGCCGTTGGCATCGGCGGTTTCAACCTTGATTACGTCGGCGCCATAGCTGTGCATCATGCGGATGTTATGGGCCGAGCTATTGGGGTCGACCACACAGGTAAAGCGAATGCCGCGCTCGGCGCAGATCATCGCCAGGGCCACACCGAGGTTGCCGGACGACGACTCGATCAGCACGGTATCGGGCTTGATCAGGCCACGGCCTTGCAGATCGTCGACCAGGCCCACGGCAGTCTTCAGCTTGATGGAACCGGCCGGGTTGAGGGATTCCAGCTTGAGATAAAACTCATGGCCCAACCCGGCGACTTTCAGGAACGCCTGATCGTGAACGATATCGGAAAGCTTGTCGTACATGATCAGCGCCTCACTCGGCCAGGGCCGGCTGTGGCTGGGCGACCTGCACCGCACGGCCAAGGGCATTGGCGATACGCTCGGCGCGCAGGGCCATCAGGGAGAACGACTGGCTATCGCTGATGCCATGGCTGCGTTCGGACAAACCATTGACCCACACCTGCACATCGCACTCGCCCTGGGTCGCTACGTGGTAGTCGCGGTCGATGACCAGACCGCCGTCGATATCGACCTTTAGCCAGGGTTGCAGGTTGCTCAACAGCGGCGGAATCAGGTGCTGCTCAAAGCCGGTGCCCAGCACCACCCCATCCACTTCCACCACTTCACTGCGCTGGCTGAAGCTGTCGGTGAGGGTCACGCGGTAACCCTCGGCAATTTGCTCGATGGCGCTGATCGCCCGATAGGCATAGGTGCGCAGACGCTCGCGCCCGGCGATGCGGTCCTCGTAAATCAGGGAAAACAGCTTGCTGCTTTCGTCCGGATCGATGCCCGCGTAGTTGGTCGAACGGCTCCAATCGAGGAAGGTGTGGCGTTCGGCGTGGCTGAGGCTATGGAAGTAATCGACATGATCCGGCGCGAACACGCGATTGGGAAACTGGCCCAGCTGGGTGAGTTTGAAGCCCGCAGAACGGTGCACCGAATGCACTTCGATATCGCTGCGACGACTGAGCAATTCCAGTACCGACTCGCTGGCACTCTGCCCCGAACCCACTACCAGCCAGCGCTTGGGCAGTTGTTCGCCAAATGCCTGTACCCGGCTCAGGAACTGCGAGGTATGAAACAAACGCGGTCCGAGCAGGCCCTTAAAAGCCTCCGGCACCCGAGGCGCGCTGCCAGTGGACAGCACCAGATTGCGCGTGGTGAAGCTGCCCTGGGCGGTATCGACGCGCACCTGGCTCAGGCGGCCGTTACGAATGATCGGCAATACTTCACTGACCGGCGCCGCGAAATGGGTGTGGGCGTCAACCTGGCGGGAGACCCAGGCGACGTAATCCGACCACTCATGACGGCTGGCCGGACGCCCCAGCAGGCCAAAGTCGAACAGGCGACCCTGGCTCTTCAGGTACATGGCGAAGGAAAAGCGGCTGCGCGGGTTGCGTGGCGTGACCAGGTCGCGAAAGACGTGGTGATTGATATCCGTGCCTGCCAACAGCAGCTCGGGGTGCCATTGGGTCTCGGCCGCGCGCTCCAGGTAGCGCAGGGACAGGCGTGCCAACGGCGTGTTGTCGTCCTGGGCGTCCTCGAACGCGCACGAAAGGGCAATGCCGGCCGGGCCGAAGCCAATACAGATTGCATCAGAGTGTTGCGCTGATAAGTGTTCCATACAAAGGTCATCCATCGTGAAGTAATTGGCAAAACAACAGGTTCAATCGGCCACAGGCAGCAGCCCGTCAGGGGTCAGGTGCCAGACCCGATTGCAGGCGCCCCGGCATTCGCCCTGGTCGAAACCGACATCGCCCAGGGGTGTGCGCCAGGTCGAGTGATTCAGGGCGTCAAGCAGGCGAGTACGGCGCAGCCCGCGCCCGGCCAACTGTCCGAGTACGTGAAACAGCAACAGGCTTTCGCGGTAATAGGTCTGCGGCAGGCCATCGAATAGGGCCTGATGGCAGAGCGTTGCCGGGCAGGCAGCGGCGCCCTGCCCGGCCACGCCAAAGCCAATCACCCAAGTGGACTGATCGTCAGCAGCGGCAACGCCGAGATAGGGAGAAGCAGCGTCATCGGTAAGGATCAGCGGCCGCCGACTGCCTGCGACCCGGCGCGCCTGCCAATGCTCGCGGCTGCTGCGCAGGCGTCCGGCAAAGATCTCGATCTCGGCCTGATCGCGCGTGGCAAGCTGCGCTAAACCCGCCTGACTGGCGGCAGCGGCAATTGCCTGGGCCAACGCCTGACCATGGGCGCTTTCGTCAGCATCGATATGCAGCGACTGCCAGCCGCGCTGACCGATAAAACGCAGCAGATCCTTGGCCAATTGCCGATCTGACGGGCAGAAACGGAAGACGTTGTGATGATCCAGGGTCAGGCGATCCAGAGTCGCCGCCGGAGTCAGCAAGGCAATACCCGCCGCCCGATAAATCGGCACTGCACCCAAGGCCGCATCAGAGGAAAAATGCCCGACGATGATATCCGCGCCCCACTGCACCAGTTTCCGAGCCACCTCGACGCCGCGCTCGCGGTGAGCGCCATCGTCGAGAAAGTGCCACTGCACCTGAGCCAGCGCCGGGATGCTGTTGCGGGCCGTAGCCAGGGCGCGCATGAATGTGCGGGCATGGGGCGTGTCGGCCGGATCGAACAGCGCCGATATGCCGACCTTGAGACGTACGCCGCTCATGGCTGCACCGCCGCGAATGCAGGGGCCGTGACGCCGACACGCTGCGGCGAAAACATTGACCAGCTGCCGCTCCGGGGCCAGGCACCGGCCAGATGCTGTTGCACCTGCTCCAGGGCAATCTGCGCCACGCCGGGCGCGAACTTGAAACCCAGGCCGCACATGCCACTGGCGAGGAATACCGGGCTGTCTTGGCTGCAGAAGCCGATCAGCGGCCGACCATCCGGGCTGTAGCTGTCGAAACCCGGCAGCACATCCAGTACCGCTGGCTTGGCCGCAGCGCCCAGCAAGCCTTGCACCCTGCAGCGGGCATCCTCTTCATGACGCTGATCCGGCGCCGCCAGTTGCTCAGGAAAGCGGGCCTCATCGCGCAGGCCGCAGCCGCTCTGGACAATGGCTGAGGTCAAGGGAATGGCATAAGACTGGCTCACCGCATCGATCAGCGGCACCGTGCAATGGGCCGTCGTGCCAACCCGGGCCAGGGGTATCGAGCGGCTATACAAGGGCAGGTCCGGCAACAGCTGTCGCGTCCAGGCACCGGTAGCCACCACTATGGCGCGGCAGCGTAAGGTGGCCTGGCCCAATGCCAGCCGCACCTCGTGCCGCGATACGCAGTCGATGGACTGAATCTCGCAGTGTTCCAACAGCAAACCCTGCTGACGCACCACGTTAGCCATGGCGCCGCTGGCCTGACGCACATTGCCGATGCTGGCGTGGGGTTCGTACAGATTGATCCTCTGGCTATCCGAGCTGTTACCCACGCCCATATCGACGACTTCCTGCGCCGATAGCAGACGCATCGGATAATAAGGCCGGGCGAAACTGCGGACTGCCCCGTCAATCGCCTCGGCCTGATCCATCGCCGCCCGATAAATCACTCCGGTACGGCGCAAGGCTTTGCCATAAGTCTCGGCCAACACCCCCTCGGCCAGTTGGCCCAGGGACAGCGCCGTGAGCGCCATCAGTGCCGGGTCGGCGTCATACAGACGCAGCAGCCCGCCGGAGTAGCCGCTGGCCCCGCTTGCTCCGGCTGCACCCTTGTCGATCAGCGCCACGGCAAGCCCGGCGCTGCACAGCCTGGCAGCGATACTGGCACCGATAATCCCGGCGCCGATCACCGCAACGTCATAGTCGATATACATGTACCGAGTCCGTTCAGATGGAGTATTCGGCCGCCGAGCCGCTCATGATGGTGGCCGTGACCCGGGCTTCGGGCAGCTCGAACGCCTCGATCAACCGTGCGGCCATATCCGGAATCAGCGACTGCCCGGCAATAGCCATGAACGCCGCGAAATGGCTGACCGGCCGACCCTCAGCGAGACGCATGCGAGTAATGGCGATCACATCAAGCAATACCGCCGCCATGGCCTTCATGGAGAACTGCGCCGCGTCGCTGGCCGCTATCCATTGCAGGCGCAGCGCTTCCAGCAGCCCGGCATCGGCGCCGCACAGGCCGCTCCACCAGTCGCCACCCTGCTGCCCGGCACTGTTCAGCAGCGCCGGAAAGAAGGTGCCGAACACCTCCTCGCGCCACTCAAGGAAATGTGCCAGGCGAAAATCGCCTTCGCAGTCCTCGGGAGCGATGCTGGCCAGGTACAGGCGCGCACTGTCGGCACAGGCCTGGCGCGCAAGGTCACCGACCCAGATCGCATGGTTGCGGCTGGTGGACAGGTTCAGGCCATCGAGCTTGAGGAACTGGTTGGGCACAAAACGCTGATCGACTTTCAAGTGATCCAGCACCGCCAACTGCGCCGGGTAGACCACGGCATGACTGAACACGCAGTCAAAACCGAGGAAGTGCACCAGAGTGCCCTGCCCCGACTGCCAGTACTGGCGAAACAGTTCCGGCTGGCCGATACGGTCGGCATGCTCGCGGAACGCCGCCATATAACCGGCCAGGCCCATGAACCAGGTATGCACCCGGCAGGAACCGTCTGCGGCCAGGTCCAGCCCGGCATCGCCCGGTCGGGTCACGCCCCAGTCATGCAGGTGTTCGAGGGTCTCGTGCAGCCAGTTGTCCAGGGGCTTGCGCCATTTGCGATTGAGCAAGGTGTCGCGCAGGTGGGGCTTGAACAGCTCCAGCTTGAGGAACGCGCGATTCGTACTGCGCCATTGCGACGGCTGACGACACAGCTTGCAGCGCAAGTCGCCCATCAGTTCAGCGTCCGGGGCCTGGGCGCAGTTTTCGCACTGGCTGGCATCGGATTCGGCGCCGCAGTAATTGCACAGGCCCCGAGCAAAGGCTTCGTAACCCCAACGGTCGCAATCCGGGCAATAGGGCTCCATGGAATCGCGAAATTCGATAAAGCCTGCCCTGTGCGCGTTCTCAAACACCTCGCGTACGGCGTCGGCGAAGTACGGATTGCGATAAGGGCGCATCCAGTTATCCGGACGGATATTGATCGCCGCCAGGGACGCTTCGATGCGATCGGTATTGCTGCGCGCCAGTTGCACCGGGTCCGTGCCAGTCTCCAGGCCCTTGCGCAGCATGTACGACTGATAATCGTCGGAATAGGACAGCAACACGCAGTCATGACCGCGCTGGCGTTGTACCCGGGCAAATACATCGGCGCCGAGAAAGGGTCCGGCGATATGGCCGATATGCAGGTCGCCGTTGGGAGTCGGCGGCGTGATGGTGACCACGAACTTAGTCATCGAGGCACCCCGTTTTCTCGTTGTGCCCGGCAACGAAGGCGTTGACGTAGTTCATGTCCCACCAGACCACGTAAAAGTGAAAGTCCTCGTCCGAGTCGTTGATCACGTAGTGGTTGGTGTGTTTCGGGATCGCCGCAATGTCGCCGACCGCGAATTCCATTTCACGCTCCCCGACCACCAGCTTCGCCCGCCCCTTGATGGCGATGAAGATTTCCTGGTCGATCTGGGTATGGGCCTCGCTGGAGGTGCCTGGGCGCACGACGCACCAGCCTCCGGCAAATGGCATCGGATAACCCTGCCAGGGCAATAAGCGATTGCCATCCAGTCCATATTCATGAACCAGCCCATCGAAGTTTGTTTTGCGATGTATCTCGAACTTTTGCATTTTCAAGCCCGTGCGCTGTTGGTGGGCTGGAGGATGCAAGTTGTCGATAGAAGGCGGCTATCCGATTAATAGTTATAAGCGATGATTAGCATCTAAATTTTCGATACCCCCGCGCAGTACGTGGCCTGCGTGGCAGACGCCCGGGTTTTTACTATTGAACTTTTGGCAATGAAGCAGGTACTCGCAGGTATCACTTCTGATGATGGCGCCTATCACTAAGCACCATTTCAGAAGTTGCCAGGCAGCGGCCTAGAATTATCCCAACAGCGAAGAAACATGATCACTTCGCGCCTTGCCTGCCGCATTTTGTTGTACCGGAGAATCCCATGAAATACGTAATGTTTGCCGCCTTGTCGATGTTCAGTCTTTTTGCTGCTGCCGCCGAGGCGCCAGCCGCCGCAACCGCTCAGAGCGAGCAGTACAACTACTCGCAGAATCTGGATATCGCCAAGGTAATCAGCATCACCAGCACCAATGCCAACCAGGCGGCCAGCAGCTGCGGCCCGGAAGAAGCGCATATGGTCTACGTCGATAGCAAAGGTGCGCGCCATGACCTGCAATACACCCGCATGGGTGAGAATTGCGAACAGGGTTGATACCGCGCTTTTTGCAGGACGTGCTTTTGTGGGACCGGCTTTAGCCGGGAAGACGATTCTATCTGGCGAAACAAATTCGGCGGATGTATCGGGCCCCTTCCCGGCTAAAGCCGGTCCCACAAATCTTCGCTGAACCGGCAGAACCTGATCAAACCTTCACCGGATTCAACCGCGCCCACATCGCCCGGCTGAAAATCCACAACATGGTTACGGTTGCTACCACGGCAATCACCAGGAACACGTCGTTATACGCCAGGATATTGGCCTCCCGGGTTGCTGCTGCAGCAATCGAGCGCAGCCCCGCCACCTGCTGCGCGCCGGGGTCGGCCAGTATCTTTGCATAGGCTGACGCCGCCTGTTGCACCCTTCCCGCCACCAATGGCTCAGTGCCTGCCAGATGCTCCACCAACTGGCTGGAGTGAAACTTTTCCCGCACTGTCTGGAACGTCCCCAGCGCCGCCGAACCGACCAGCCCGCCGATGTTCTGGGTCATGCTGAACAACACGGTAAAACTCACCAGGTTGCGCGAATCAGCGATCACTCCGCCCAGGCCGGTGATCAGGGTCGGGCCGAGGAAATAGGCGCCGCCGAAAGCCAGGAGAAACTGGCTGATATACATGTTCGAGGCGCGGGTCAGGTTGGTGGCACTGCTGTCCATCCAGGCTCCTGCGGCCATCATCGCCAGGGAAATCACCAAAGGCTTCATCAAGTGCGCCGGGTCGATGGTCCAGGCACTGGTGATCAGCCCGGCAATACTGGCCAGCAGAATCACGGCAAAGAGCGTCTGCAATTGATCGTTCTGCAAGTCAAACAACTGCAGGAAGCCCACGGCGCCGATAGCCTGTTCCGACAGCACTACGCGAATCAGGACTACAGCCAACGCCAGCTTGATGATATTGGCGCTGCCCAGCCATTTCAGATTGAGCATGGGCCGGGCCCGGTTGCGTTCGATAGCCAGCCCCGCGCAGATGCACAGGATCGAACCGGCACTCGCCACACCAATCCATGGCGCCTCGAACCACCAGTCGATCCGCCCCAGGGACAGCACCGCGCAGAACAGCGCCGCGCCACTGGCCAGCAGGATAAAGGTGAGGAAATCCATTTTCTCGAACACCTTGCTGCGATCCCCCGGCGGCAACTTGAGGGCAAACACGCAGGCAAAAGACAACAGCGCCAGACCCAGTTCGAATACGTACAGGCCGCGCCACTCATCGATCTGCAACAGGTTCATGGAGACCATGCGGGCGATGGGAATCGCCAGTTGCGACGAGCCAAAACCCAGCACCACCGCACGCAGGCGCCATTTCCCTGGCCAGGCCTGAATCATGTAGAACAGCCCGAGCGAGGTCAGGGACGCGCCGACCATGCCATGCACCGCGCGCACGGCAATGGCCGAATCCAGGGTATTGACGAACAGATGGGCAAAGGTCACCAGCACATACAACAGCAGGAACAGCTCGGTGAACAGTTGCAGGCCGAACTGCTGACGAAACCGCACCAGAATCAGATTCATCGACACATAGGTCATGTAATAGGCCGCAGGCAGCCAGGCAATCTCCGGCGTATCGGCGGACAGATAACCCTGCAGATAGGGCAGATTGACCGTGACCATGGCATTGCCCAGGCCGCCGGTAACCCCCAGCAACACGCTGATGAAAGCAAAGGCAAAACGCTCAGGCAGGCTGTGCTCCGGGGTCGAGGGCGAGCCGGGGACGAAAGGCTTTTCCGAGGGCAGCCATTGATGGGGCGCGTATTTGTCCAACAGCGTCGACTCCGCAGCAAAAACGCCTTGATCCCATAGAAAACGCGGCCGGTATTGCATCCTTGTGCGGGCTTCGAGGACGACGCCAATCCCTGTAGGGGCCGTGTATCACCTCATGCCGGTAGCGCCCTGCCCCCTTCATCGCTACTCTGGTCAGATCTTCATTCATCAGCCTCAAGGATGCGCTCGCGTGAATCACTCGTCTCTTGCCGCACTGCTCGTCGATGCTTATCAGAACCGCCGCACCATCAGCCCGGAACAGATCCCCGCTGACAAACCGGCGTCTTACGCCGTGCAGCAGGAAGTCCTGCGCTTGCGCGGATCTGAAGTCGGGGGCTGGAAACTTGGGTCGAAATCGTCCACGGGACCGATCCAGGGCGCGATGCTGCCAGCCGATTGCCTGTTGGCCAGTGGCGCTGAGCTTGAGTTCGCGGCCTACACCAAGCCGGCCATTGAGCTGGAAATCGCCTTTCGTCTGAACCGCGCCTTTACCCCGCGCGATGAGCCTTATAGCGATGCCGAGGTGCTGGGGGCCATCGGTTCCATGGGCACGACCATCGAGATCGTTGCCAGCCGGATCAACACCTGGCCGAAAGTCGAGCCAATGCTGTCCCTCGCTGATCTGCTCAACCATGGCGCACTGATAGTGGGGGATTTCATCGATTACGACGCGGCGTTCCCGTTTATCGAGCCCGCGCTGAGCTTTACCTATGCCGACGAAGACATCGTGCCCGGCGATGGCGTCAACCCGGCCGGCGATCCACGTCGCCTGCTGCCGTGGCTGGTCAACCACTACACCAGCCAGGGCCTGACCCTGACGCCGGACATCGTCATCACCACCGGCTCCTACACGGGAATGCATTTCCCAACGGAGCCGGGTGTGGCGTTGGCCGAAATCAGAGGTCTGCCGGGTATCGGCTTCAGCTTTATCTAGTCCAACAAGCGCCAGGCAGTCATTGCGACCGGCCTGGCGCGTACCCTCACATCAGAAGATGTTGATCGGGTAATCGGCAATCAGACGGAACTCATTGATATCGCCTTCAGCCTGGTCGGCATTGGCACGGTGCCAGGACTGACGCATACGCAATGAAAGATCCTTGACCGGCCCCGATTGCACGACATATTTGGCTTCCAGGTTAATCTCGTGATGTTTGCCATCATCGCCATATCCGTAGTTGCGATATGGGCTGTTGGCCGCCATATGGCTGCCGTCGATATCATCACCGGTAATATAGCGAGTCATGAAACTGAGGCCAGGAACGCCATAAGTTGCCATGTTCAGGTCATAACGAACCTGCCAGGATTTCTCACCCGGACCGTTGAAGTCAGAGTACTGCACGGAGTTGGCGAGGAAAATCGAATCACCGGTATCGCCGGGGCCGTTATGGCCAAACGCTACATAGTCAAATGGCGTATCGCCATGAACTTTCTGGAACGCCAGCGTAACGGTGTGAGCACTCAGGAAAGAGTAAGCCGCCGCCAGGGACCAGGTCGTGTTGCTGATATCGCCCGCCTTGGCTGAACCGGTATCGTTGGTGCGATAGATGTTGAAATCGAAGTTCAACGATTGCAGATCAGAGATCGGCAAGGTCCAGTTGGTATTGGCGTAGTACTGATCCCAGATATCTTCGAGCTTGGAACCGTAAAGACTAACGGTCAGATTGTCCGAGATCGCGTATTTGCCACCGGCATAGTCGATGCTATTGGCCGCCACGTTGGCATAGGAGGCATACAGCTCCTGATCGTGGTTGGTAGTGACCGGGCCGTTGCTGCTGGTGAAATGGCCAGCATCCAGGTCAAGACCCGCGATCTCGCTGCTCAGTAGATTGAAGCCGGTCGCGGTCTGTGGAAACAGACGCGAACCACCGGCAGCGAAGACCGGCGCGGTAGGTTGCAGGTCGCCGTAGTGCAATTCGGTCTTGGAAATACGCACTTTTACCGAGCCGCCAGCGGTGCCGTACTGGTCTTCAGGCTCGCCATTGTTGCGCACTGGCAGGTTGCCGGTGCCGCTGGTGCCTGCGCCGCCATCGAGCTTAAGGCCCCAGTAACCGTAGGCATCAACGCCGACACCGACGGTGCCCTGGGTGAAACCGGAGCTGAAATTACCCAGTACACCCTGGGTCCAGTCCCTGCGATCGCCACCGCCATTCTTGCCGTCGCGATTGAAGTAGTAATTCTTGAGGTGGATATTGAGGCTGCTACCTTCGACAAAACCTGTGGCCGTCGACTGGTCACTGACCACAGCGGCCATGGCCATTTGACTCACGCCTAGAGAGACCGCGAGCGTGACGAGATTCCACTTCATGAACGTCATTGTTTTCCCCTGTTTCAAATGTGTACCTGTAGCCGTTAATGCCGAGAAACAGGGCTTGTCCCGCAACTCAGGCAACAACGAAATACGGGTAGAAGAACGACGGCAGATGAAAAAAGTTTAATGTTGCCGTTATTGAAACGCCACGGCTATACCACAGGTCTTTGACCCGATTCTTATATTCGCTACGGTCGATCCGTATAGGATTTGCTCACCCTTGCGACAATTTTGTAACATTTTCTCTCCGATTTAATCTTGTCGAATTAGTGATAGTCACTATCGATCTTCGTAATAGTTTGATTCTGCGCAGCGATGGTAACGTTGGCCCCGATGAATTCAGCAGCTCAATTGTTTTCTGTTATCCGCAGCAGATAAGCGGTTGAGCAGTTGCTCCACTTCATCATTCCTTTGGTAACGCCTTTATAGCCACCCCATTGCTCAGTGAGGTGGCTTTTTTTATGCCCGCAACTTGCACTACAGCCCGCCGACAAAGGCTTTGATACGTTCACAGGCGCGCGCAAGATGGGCCTCGCTGAGGGTAAAGGACAGGCGCACGAAACCCTGGGCCGGCTCGCCAAAAGCCGCCGCGTCGAGCACCGAAACACCCCCTTCACGGTACAGCCGCCAGGCAAAATCCAGGGAGCCGAGACCGGTGCCGCGCACATCGACGAGCACGAACATCCCTGCATCAGGTTTGAGCACTTTCAACTGCGCACATGCTCCCAGGCTCTCGACCACCAGGTCGCGGCGGCGCCGATAGACCTCGCACATGTCCCGGGTGACTTCGTCATGGGCCAGGACCGCTGCCAGGGCGCCTTCCATGACGAACCCCGGCAAGCCGTAAAGCATGCTTAGCGACAGGTTCTCGACATGGGCCACCAACTCAGGCGCCGCTACCAGCCAGCCTATGCGCCAGCCGGTCATGGCATGAGACTTGGACAGGCTGCAGACAATGACGCAGCGTTCTTCCATGCCCGGCAGGCTTGCCAGGCTGACGTGTTCGCGCTCGTAGCACAGGCTTTCGTAGACTTCGTCCACCACTACCCATAGATCATGGGCAATCGCCAGTCGGGCGATGCCTCGCAACTCGTCGGCATTAAGAACGACACCGGTAGGATTGTTCGGATTGGACAGGAATATCGCCCTTGTATGAGCGGTAATAGCCGCCTCCAGCCTTTGCAGGTCGGGGCGAAAGCCATCGTCGGCATCGCAGGTCACCCGTACGAGCGTCGCACCTGAGGCCTTGAGGGTGGCTTCGTAGGTGACGTACATCGGATCGAGCACCAGTACCTCATCACCAGCCTGCAACAGGCAAAGGGATGCAGCGAACAAGGCATTCTGCGCCCCCGCCAGGGTAATCACGCTGGCCGCCGACACTTCGCGCCCCAGACGCTTGCTGTAACGCCCGGCGATGGCCTGGCGCAGATCCGGGCGTCCGGCGATATCCGTGTAATGGGTATCACCTGCCTGCAAGGCGCCCACGGCAGCTTTGGTAATGAAGTCAGGCGTGGCGAAATCCGGATCGCCAACGCTGAGAATCAGCACATCGCTGCCCTGCCGCTGGGCCTCAAAAGCTTCGTGGTGAATGTCCCAGGCTGCCACACCATGCCCGGCGATTCGTTCGACAAAAGGGGAAAAGCGCATGCCAGAGCCTCTGCAGAGAAAAATCGATAGCGCCACGCTACACCATGCGACGCAAGATCAAGGGACCAACATAGGCAACGATTAACGTTCGATCAATTGTAGATAATGTCGAATCGATGGCGTTGATAGTTAAAAACAGCGAGCCGATCTTCACTTGACAGTGTAAAAGAGCGACAAAGTGATGGCTTAGTAGAATCACTCACTCTTCTCCCCTGTCGTCCGGAAGGCCTTATGTCCAAACAATTTACAATCGCCAAAAGACTCGGGCTGGGTTTCGGCCTGGTCCTGGCCCTCATGATTGCCGTCGCCGCCATCGGCGTGCAACGTGTCGGATTGATCGAAAACACCCTGAACGGTGTCAGCGAAGACGCCTCGATCAAACAGCGCTATGCCATCAACTTCCGCGGCAGCGTGCATGACCGCGCCATCGCTATCCGCGATGCCGTACTGGTGCACAGCGAAGACAATCTGGCGATACACCTGCGTGATATCGAGCGGCTCAACGCCCTCTACCAAGCCTCGGCAACACCCATGGATCAGATCTTCCAGAGCAAAGGCGCCAGCGGCGAAGAAAGAAAACTTCTGGACGACATCAAGGCCAGCGAACGCGCCACCCTGGCGGCCACTGACGCGCTGCTCAAGCTGCGCCAGCAAGGCGAGCAGGACAAGGCGCAAACCCTGCTGATGACCCAGGTTTCCGGGCTGTACAAGGACTGGCTCAACCGTATCAACGCTTTGATCGACCATGAAGAAGCCTCGATCGGCAAGGACGTCGGCTTCGTCCGCGAAACCGCCTCGCATTTTGCCCTGCTGATTTCCCTGGCCACGGCCGTAGCGGTGATCATTGGCGTGATTGCCTCGCTGATGATTATCACCAGCATCAAATCGACCCTGGGCGCCGAGCCCCACGAAGTGGCCCGGCTGATCCGCCGCCTGGCCAGTGGCGAACTCAACGACACTATCGAAACCAAATACCCGGACAGCGTCATGGGCGCCCTGAAAGCCACCACCACGCATCTGTCCGCGACCATTACCCAGGTACGCTCGGTGGCCATGGAACTGATGGGTTCGTCGTCGCAGCTGCGTTCGAGTTCGGACAGCAACAGCGAGCAGATGCGCCTGCAAACCAGCGAAACCGAGCGCATGGCTACCGCGATCTCGCAAATGAATGCCACTGTGCATGAAGTGGCCGGTTATGCCAGTCAGGCCGCCAATGCCACGCAGAACGTCGATCTGGAAGTGGAAAAAGGCAAACAGGTGGTCGAAGGCACCGCCAGCGCCATGGGCGAACTGGCCCAGACCCTGGAAGCGGCAGCACAGTCAGTGGGTCAGGTGGCCCAGGACAGCCAGCAGATCGAGGGCATAGTCGATGTGATCAACTCCATTGCCGAGCGCACCAACCTGTTGGCCCTTAACGCCGCTATCGAAGCCGCGAGGGCCGGTGAGGCAGGCCGTGGCTTTGCCGTGGTTGCCGATGAGGTGCGCTCCCTGGCGACCCGGACCCAGGACTCGACCCGGGAAATCCGCGAAATGGTCGGCCAGTTGCAGACAGGCGCCGGCAAGACCGCCGGGCTGATGCATGACAGCCGCCAGATGGCCCAGCGCACCGTGGAGCAGACCCGTCTGGCGCAAAGCGCCCTTATTCAGATTCGTCACGAAGTCAGTGCAATCAACGGCATGAACGCGCAGATCGCCACGGCTTCGGCACAGCAAGGTGTCGCCACTCAGGATGTCAGCCTGAATATCCACCGCATCCACGACTCTGCCATGGAGGCTGCGGTGGGCTCCAATCAGGTCGCGCGCTCGAGCCTGGAGCTGTCGAACCTGGCGGATGTGCTGACGGATCGGGTGAGTTTCTTCAAGGTATAAGGGAGGCACTTTTTGTGGGACCGGCTTCAGCCGGGAAGACATCTGGACAGACGATGGAGATGTATCGACCCTGCCCAAGCCTTCCCGGCTAAAGCCGGTCCCACCGTGTTACGCGGCAAGCAGTAAATATTTTTACGGCCTCTGCGAATAAACCCTCCCCCTGCGGTGTTAACCATCAGACACCACAGAGGGTTACCCATGAACGACCTGCACTCCCCCGGCCATGAACGTTATGACCGCCTGACTCAATGGTTCCACTGGCTGACCGCCGCGACCGTGATCTTTCTGTTTGCCAGCGCCCATATCTGGGAAAACCTGGACAAGGGCACGGACCTGCGCCGCGGTCTGCAATCGGTGCATATTTCCCTGGGGATCGCCCTGGCCGTGCTGATTGTGTTGCGGATCGTCTGGCGGCTGTTCATCGGTACTCACCTGCCCGCCAACGGCTCCCCCGCCACCCGCCTGCTGGCCAGGCTCGGCCATCTGGCCCTGTACGGCCTGTTGCTCGCACAAATTGCACTAGGCTTTATGTTTCGCTGGGCTCAGGGTGAGCGCTTCGAGTTTTTTGGCCTGTTTGCCATTCCCTCTCCGCTGGCCACGGATCACGACTTCGCCCATGTGCTCGGCGGCCTGCACGACAAGGTGGCCTGGGTGATCATCATCCTCGCCGGTCTGCACGCCTGCGCCGCGCTGATTCATCACTCTGTTCTGAAGGATCCGACCCTGCGCCGGATGCTGCCTGCATCACGCCGCTGATTTTTTTGCAGGGCCGATGAATAAAACCGCGAACAGGGGTGTTTACCCAAGTGCACGCCCAACTCCTCAGGAGATACGCCGATGAATACTTCACTCTTCAACCGCACCCTGCTGCTGGCCGGCTGCCTCACCGCCGCCATGACCAGCTTCCAGGCCCAGGCTTCCGGCGATGAAGATTCGCCGCCCAAGCCTGACTGCCCGAAAGGCCAGGTTCGCGACAGCAAGACCAACAAATGCGTGCCGCAACTGAGCAAAGCCGCTTCCGATGCCGATCGCACCGACTACGCTTACCGCCTGGCCAAGGCCGAACGCTATGAGGAAGCCCTGAGCCTGCTCGATACCCTGCAGGAGCCCAATACCGCCAAGGCCCTGAACTATCGCGGCTATGCCACGCGCAAATTGGGGCGTACTGATGAAGGCATCGGCTACTACCTGAAATCGGTGGCGCTGGATCCCAATTACGCCCAGGTCCGTGAATACCTGGGTGAAGCCTATGTGATCAAAGGCCGCATGGACCTGGCCCAGGAACAGCTGCAGACCATCAAAACCCTGTGCAGCACCAGTTGCGAGGAATACCGTGACCTGGCCGAAGCCATCGATAACGCTTCACGCACCTGAAGTCCGCTTGAAAACCTGCGCACCTGACCGGAGGTCGCCATAGCCAGCGATGCACAGCTCAGGACAGAACTGGGCCAATACCTGCCACGCCTGTGGCGCTATGGCCTGCTGCTGTCACACCAGCGCCACGTCGCTGACGACCTGGTCCAGGCCACCTGTGTGCGCGCCCTGGAGCGCGCGGCGCAGTATCGGCCCGACACCCGGTTGGACCGCTGGTTGCTGGCGATCCTGCACTCGATATGGCTCAACGAAATCCGCTCACAACGGGTGCGCCAGGGCCAGGGTTTTGTCGATATCGACGAAGCCCTGTCCGTGGACGGCGAATATATTGCCGAACAACAGGTGTTGGCTGGCCAAGTGATCCGTCAGGTCAACGCCCTGCCCGAGGCCCAGCGGGAAACGGTATTTCTCGCTTACGTTGAAGGCCTTTCCTACAAGGAAGTCGCCGAAGTGCTGCAAGTGCCCGTAGGTACGGTGATGAGCCGCCTGGCCAGCGCCCGCCTCAAACTGGCGCAAGGCGCGCGCGCCCATGCCTCCCTGGACAGCTCGCCGAGCGTATTGGCAGGAGAACGGCCATGAATGATCTGCCCCTCACTCCGGTCGCCGATGAAGATCTGGTGGCCTATATCGATGACGAACTGAGCCCGCAACAACGCGCCAGCGTCGATGCGGCCGTGCAACAGCAGCCGCAGCTTGCCGCACGACTTGAACTGTTACGCGGCAGCGAATTGCCATTTCGCCAGGCGTTCGACAGCCTGTTGGTCGAAGCGCCCCAGGAGCGGCTGCACGCCATGCTCGAAAATCTGACACCGGCGAAACCTGCCACTCCTGGTTTGAGTCGACGGCGCTTTTTTGCCGTGGCGGCCAGCTGCATGCTAGCCGGGGTACTGGCCGATCGTCTGTTTCTTGCTTCACGCACGCCGCCACCGAACAGCCGCGGTTGGCGCGGTGTGGTGGCTGAATATATGGCGCTGTATACCGCACAGACCCTGGAAAATCTCAATCCGGACACTGATGCGCAGAACCATCAACTGGCCTCGGTCGGCGAGCATCTGGGCCTGACCCTGGACACCGGGCGCGTCGACCTGGCGCAGGCGCAACTCAAGCGCGCTCAAATCCTCGAATACGACGGCGTGCCCATCGCCCAGATTACTTATCTGGACCCGCAATTCGGTGCCCTGGCCCTGTGTATCACCGCCAACGCGCAGGGCACGCCCACTCGCGGCAGCGAACAGCGACTGGGCATGAACGTGGAGTTCTGGTCCACCGACAGGCATGCCTTCATGCTTATCGGGCACAATCCGCCTGACGAGTTACGCAGCCTCTCCGAACGCCTCCGGCAGCGACTTCCTACGTGAAAAAGCGCGGCCTGACGCTGGAGTCATGCGGCGCTTTCTGGTCTAGTAACGCCCTCGTTTCTGCCCATTCGTTTTAAAAGGTACCCGCATGTCTGCTCAACGCCTGAAGCACACCTTGGTCGCCCTGACTCTGTTCGCAACCCTGGCCACCGCGCCATCGGTGTTCGCCCATGCGCATCTGGAAAGCCAACTGCCTGCCGCCGACAGCACCGTCCCCGCCGTCAAGGAACTGCGCCTGACTTTCTCCGAAGGCGTTGAAGAGAAATTCACCAAGATCAGCATCACCTCCACCGTCGGCGGCAAGACCGAAGTCGAGGCCACGGCCAATGTCAGCACTGACCCAAACGACAAGAAAATCCTCATCGTTACCCCTGCCGCGCCCCTGGGTGCCGGTTCATACAAGATCGAATGGCACGCCGTCTCGGTCGATACCCACAAGAGCGAAGGCAGCTACAGCTTTACCGTCGCCCCGTAAGCGCATCCATGCAAGACGCGCTGATCCTCTGCCGTTTCCTGCACTTTTGCGTGGTGCTGGTCCTGTTCGGGCTGTGTTTGTGTCGGCACGCGCTGTTCGCTGCGCTGCTGGGGCGTAACGGCATCGGACGAAACGATGCACAACTGGAGAAAGGTCTGCACTGGCTCGCTGCTGCAGGCCTGCTCAGTGGCATCGCCTGGCTATTGCTGACCGCTGCCAGCATGGGCGGTAACTGGCAAGAGGGTCTCGATCCGCAGACCGTACTGCTGGTGCTGGGCAATACCTTCTTTGGTCATGTCTGGAGCTGGCATCTGGCGCTTAATGTGCTGCTATTAATTGCCCTGCTGAGCCCGCTCGCAACGGCCTGGCGATTGTCGCTGAGCACCCTGCTGCTGTTGACCCTGGCGCCAGTCGGCCATGGCGCCATGTTCGACGGTCTCGAAGGCCTGCTGCTGATACTCAATCAAGCCGCGCATCTGCTGGCCGTTTCCACCTGGCTCGGCGGGCTGGTTCTGCTGATGCTCCTGGCTGGCGATCGCGACACCGATAAACGCGCCCTGCTCCTGCGCTTCAGCGGTGTCGGCTATTTTTTGGTGGCGGCGATCATCGTTACCGGACTGATCAACGTCCGCGCCCTCAGCGGCGCGCTCTGGCCCAGCCCGGCATTCGCAGGCTTCGGCCTGATCCTGTCGATCAAACTGGCCATGGTCCTGTGCATGTTGGCCCTGGCCCTGTTCAATCGACTGGTTTTGCTCGACCCGCAGCGCCCCATCGGCATTCTCAAGCTGAGTATCGCCGTCGAATGCCTGTTCGGCTTTGCCGCCGTGGCGGCGGTGTCATTGCTGGGGACCCTGCCGCCGGTGCTCGCAGGCTGATCAGCGCGCCAGATTGACCACCACCCGCCCGCGCACCTTGCCTGCAAGAATCTGCGGGGCCACTTCCAGCACCTCACTCAAGCCGATCTCATGGCTGATCAGCGGCAGTAAGGATTGATCAAGATCAGTTGCCAAGCGTGCCCAAGCCTCCAGGCGGTCTTCCCGTGGCCGGTTGACACTGTCGATCCCGGCCAGAGTGACGCCGCGCAGGATAAAGGGCGCCACCGAGCCGGGAAACTCCATACCCTGAGCCAGACCACAGGCGGCGACGGTGCCGCGGTAGCGAGTGCTGGCGCAGATATTGGCCAGGGTATGGCTGCCAACCGAGTCGATGGCACCAGCCCAACGCTCCTTGGCCAGCGGTCGCCCGGGCTCGGACAAGGTGGCGCGATCGATGATTTCGGCAGCGCCCAGTTGCTTGAGGTAATCACTTTCGGCCACACGACCGGTAGATGCCACCACTGTGTAGCCCAAGCGGGCCAGGAGCGCGATGGCAAAGCTGCCGACGCCGCCATTGGCGCCGGTGACCAGAATCTCGCCCTTGTCCGGGGTGACGCCGTGCTTTTCCAGAGCAATCACGCTGAGCATCGCGGTGTAGCCCGCCGTACCGATGGCCATGGCCTGGGCAGGCGTAAACGCGCTCGGCAGCGGGATCAGCCAGCGACCCTGCAGGCGTGACTTCTGCGCCAGACCGCCCCAATGCACTTCACCAACGCCCCAGCCATTGAGCAGCACCTGGTCGCCGACCTTGAACTCAGGGTCGCGGCTGTCCTGCACCGTACCGACCAGATCAACCCCCGGCACCATGGGAAAGCTGCGTACCACGGGGCTGGCGCCAGTAATCGCCAGGCCATCCTTGTAGTTCAGAGTGCTGTAGGAAACGTCCAGAGTGACATCACCTTCCGGCAGCGAGTCTTCGCTGATATCTGTCAGTGCGGCGCGATAACCGCCGTCGTCTTTTTCGATCAAAATGCCTTTGAACATGACGCCTCCGATAATTTAGACCGATCGTCTTTTAATAGGCCAAACAATTCATTGCGGCAACCCGCGCAGGAACCCCGCAATGAAGGTATTCAGGGGAACATCGCTTTTCACCAGCCGGGCGCGCAGTACCGCGCCTTCCCAGCCAATCCAGAAATAGGCGGCCAGCTCGACGCAATCGGCGCCCATGGCCAGTTCGCCATGCGCCTGCGCCGCCTGCAGACACACCGTCAGGCGGGCCTGCCAGTCGAGAAAAATCGCTTCCAGTCGCGGGCGAAAGATTTCCGGCAGGACGCTGACTTCCTGCCCCAGATTGCCCACCAGGCAGCCGCGTCGATAATCGTAGCGAGCCATCCCGGCCTTGGCTTGCTGGACAAAACCCACCAGCCGTTCCAGGGGTGTCAGGCTTTCATCCAGTAACCAGCGATCCAGCCTGCGGGCGAAGAATGCCGCGTAATTTTCCAGCACGGCCTGGCCGAAGGCTTCTTTGCTGTCAAAGTAGTGATAGAACGAGCCCTTGGGCACGCCGACGCGCTTGAGGATGAAATCCAGGCCGGTGGCCATGAAGCCCTGCTCAGTAAGCACCTCGGTGCCGCAGCGGATCAGCAGCTCACGGGTGTGCAGCTTGTCCCGGTCGACACGAGGCGGACGGCCGGGGCGTCGAGGCAGATGTTGTGTCTGGGGGGCTTCTGTTGTCATATTTTGAATAATAGACTGATCGTCTCTTAATTCAAATACGACTAAAGAATGCCACCCTGTTAACCTTGTGCCGCTGCTCAACCATCCCCAAGATCATGGAGAGAAGACAATGACTGCCTGGCCCGACACCCGCATCCTGACCCTGTTCGGCATTGAACTGCCGATCCTCGAAGCGCCCATGGCCGGACCCTCCGGCTCGGTCCTGGCCATTGCGGTGGGCAATGCCGGGGGGCTGCCGTCCCTGCCCTGCGCGCTGCTGACCGAAGAACAGATTCGCAGTGAAGTCGCGCTGATCCGTCAAGGCACCCGCGCGCCGCTGAACCTGAACTTTTTCTGCCATCAGCCACCGGAACCGGACGAGCACCGCGCCCTGCAATGGAAACTGGCGCTGCGCCCGTATTATCACGAACTCGGTGCCGACTTTGACGCGCCGACACCGGTCTCCAACCGCGCGCCTTTCGAGGAAAGCAGCTGTGCCCTCGTAGAAGAACTCAAGCCGGAAGTGGTCAGCTTCCATTTCGGCCTGCCGCCCAAGGCATTCATGGATCGGGTCAAGGCCACCGGCGCCAAGGTAATTGCCTCCGCGACCACGGTGGATGAAGCGATCTGGCTCGAAGAGCGCGGCTGCGATGCGATCATCGCCATGGGCTATGAAGCCGGTGGTCATCGCGGCATGTTTCTCAGCGATCGTCTGGAAACCCAGGTCGGCATCTTTGCCCTGATCCCGCAGATCGTCGATGCAGTGAGCGTGCCGGTGATTGCCGCAGGCGCTATCGCCGATGGCCGTGGGGTGGCTGCAGCCTTCATGCTCGGTGCTTCAGCCGTGCAGGTCGGCACCGCCTATATGTTCTGCCCGGAAGCAAAATTGACCGCGCCACACCGTGTCGCTCTGAGCAAGGCCAAGGACAGCGAAACCGCGGTGACCAATATGTTCACCGGTCGCCCTGCCCGGGGCATCATGAATCGGGTGATGCGCGAACTGGGCCCCATGAGCGATCTGGCGCCACGTTTCCCCCTGGCGGGCGGTGCCTTGATGCCGCTACGGGCCAAGTCGGAACCGACCGGCAGTGGCGACTTCATGAACCTGTGGGCGGGCCAGGCGCTGGGCATCAAGCATGAGCTGTCAGCAGAGGCGTTGACCCGGCAAATGGCTATCTCCGCCTTGGAGAAGCTCTCGTGCCGTTAAACCGGGCTTCCGTGAATCGTGCCAGCGCTATATATTCAGTTATATAGCCCTGCCCCGGCACTATTCCTCCCCAAAACAACACCCTGGAGCTGTTCATGCGCTTGTCTACCCGTCTGTCCCTTGCTGCGGTCGTCGCCACTCTGGCGATGAATTCAGCCTTTGCCGACGAAGTCCAGGTGGCCGTTGCCGCCAACTTCACCGCGCCGATCCAGGCTATCGCCAAGGATTTCGAAGCAGACACCGGCCACAAACTGGTCGCCGCCTATGGCGCTACCGGGCAGTTCTACACCCAGATCAAGAATGGCGCGCCGTTCGAAGTGTTCCTCGCCGCCGACGACAGCACCCCGGCCAAGCTGGAGCAGGAAGGCGATACGGTCAAAGGCTCGCGCTTTACCTACGCCGTCGGCACCTTGGCGCTGTGGTCGGCCAAGGATGGTTATGTCGACGACAAAGGCGAAGTGCTGAAGAAAAACGCCTACCAGCATCTGTCCATCGCCAATCCCAAGGCTGCCCCTTACGGCCTGGCCGCTACCCAGACCCTGGCCAAACTGGGCCTGACCGAAGCTACCCAGACAAAAATCGTTGAAGGCCAGAACATCACCCAGGCTTATCAGTTCATCTCCACCGGCAATGCCGAGCTGGGTTTCGTCGCTCTGTCGCAGATCTACAAGGACGGCAAGGTCACCAGCGGTTCGGCGTGGATCGTTCCGGCCAACTTGTATGAACCGATCAAACAGGACGCGGTGATTCTCAACAAAGGCAAGGACAGCGCCGCCGCCAAGGCCTTGGTCGAGTACCTGAAAGGTCCGAAAGCCGCTGCCGTGATCAAGTCCTACGGGTATCAGCTGTAAATGTTGAGCGGGGCCGACTTTGCGGCGATAGGACTGACCCTGAAGCTGGCGTCCCTGACTACCCTGATTCTGTTGTTGGTCGGTACACCCATCGCCCTGTGGCTGGCCCATACCCGCTCCTGGCTCAAGGGGCCCGTCGGCGCCATCGTGGCCCTGCCACTGGTGCTGCCGCCGACGGTGATCGGCTTCTATTTATTACTGTTGCTGGGGCCCAACGGCGCCGTGGGCCAGTTCACCCAGGCCCTGGGCCTGGGCACCCTGACCTTCAGCTTCACCGGGCTGGTGATCGGTTCGGTGCTCTATTCCATGCCCTTTGTCGTGCAGCCGTTGCATAACGCATTCGCGGCAATTGGCACACGTCCGCTGGAAGTGGCCGCGACCCTGCGCGCCAATCCGCTGGACACCTTTTTCACCGTCATGCTGCCCCTGGCCCGACCGGGCTTTGTCACTGCGGCCATTCTCGGCTTCGCCCACACCGTCGGCGAATTCGGTGTGGTGCTGATGATTGGCGGCAATATCCCCGACAAGACCCGCGTGGTCTCGGTACAGATCTTCGATCATGTCGAGGCCATGGAGTACGCCCAGGCCCACTGGCTGGCGGCGGCCATGCTGGTCTTTTCATTTCTGGTGCTGCTGGTGCTGTATTCCAGCGGCACGCGCAAGGCCGGCTGGAGCTGATTCTTGACCTCTCCCATCGAAATCCGCCTGCGCGTGGCCTACCCCGAATTCAGCGTCAATATCGACCTGAGCCTGCCTGGTCGCGGCGTTACTGCTTTGTATGGGCACTCCGGGTCGGGCAAGACCACCTGCCTGCGCTGCGTGGCCGGCCTGGAAAAAACCGGGCACGGCTATATACGGATCAACGACGAAGTCTGGCAGGACAGTGACCGGGGGTTTTTCCTGGCACCACACAAACGTGCACTGGGCTATGTGTTTCAGGAAGCCAGTCTGTTTCCCCATTTCTCGGTGCAGGGCAATCTGGAGTTCGGCCTGAAACGCATCGCTGCCAGTGATCGACGCATCCAATTGCATCAGGCGGCCGAACTGCTGGGCATCGACCACCTGCTGGCACGGCGCCCCGACAAGCTCTCCGGCGGTGAACGCCAGCGCGTTGGCATTGCCCGCGCCCTGCTCACCAGCCCGCGTCTGCTGTTGCTCGACGAACCGCTGGCGGCGCTGGATAGCTTGCGTAAAAACGAGATCCTGCCGTATCTGGAACGTCTGCACGATGAGCTGCAGATCCCCATGTTGTACGTCAGCCATTCCCAGGACGAAGTCGCACGGTTGGCCGATCATTTGGTCTTACTTGAGCAGGGTCGGACCATTGCCAGCGGTCCCATCGGCGAGACACTGGCGCGCCTGGACCTGCCCTTGGCCATGGGCGATGACGCTGGCGTGGTGATCGAGGGGGTGGTCAGCGCCTATGACGACAAGTACCAGCTGGTGAGCGTGAACCTGCCCGGCAGTGCCCTGCAGATGCGCGTGACCCACGCGGCGCTGGCGGTGGGCAAGGCTCTGCGCTGCAAGGTCCAGGCCCGGGATGTCAGCCTGAGCCTGCTGGGCGACGAACCCAGCAGCATCCTCAACCGCCTGCCGGTGACCGTGGTCAGCCAGATCGCCGCTGACAATGCCGCCCACGTCCTGCTACGCCTGGACGCCGAGGGCACAGCGCTGCTGGCGCGGATCACCCGCTACTCGTTTGATCATTTGCAGATCTGTCCGGGCCAGCGCTTGTGGGCACAGATCAAGGCGGTGGCGGTGCTGGCATAAATCCCACAGGCCATTTCAACGCTTGGCGGTCTCCATCGCCACGGTAAACGACCGTACCGCCATCTCCACCTCCTTGAGCAAGACATCCTGCGGGGTGATAACCGCCTCGGGATTGCGCACATCGTGATCCATGCGGTCGGTCAGCACATAGAGCACATCCACCCCGCCCCTGGCCAGCGCCACCAGATAGTCCGCCTTGGGTAAACGCTCACCACTCTCATACTTGCCCTGGGCATTGGCCGCCACACCGCCCATGGCGCCGAGCGCCTGCTGCGACAATCCCAGACGCTTGCGCTCTGCTCTCAATCGCGTACCTAGTTCTTTCATGGACCTGCCTGCTCCGTTTGTCTTGGGCCCGCAAGTCTCGCAAAAAGCGTGGAGCCAATCCCTATCCAGACCACTCAGTCGGTTTTTCAGTGAAAACAAAGAGACTATTCCTACAAAAAATCGTCAGAACACAACAGCATTTGATACAAATCAGCCACATAACACTTATTGACTCCCGATGAAGGCCGCCCATGACTTCACAGCACGACGCCCCCGATGACGCCCTCCTGGCCAGCCCGATCAACCGAGGCCTGGTCCGGGTGCGCGGCGCCCGTGAGAACAACCTGAAAAATATCGACGTGGATATTCCCCGGGACGCCTTGGTGGTGTTCACCGGCGTGTCTGGCTCGGGCAAGTCATCACTGGCATTTTCCACCTTGTACGCCGAGGCCCAGCGGCGCTATTTCGAATCCGTGGCACCTTACGCGCGGCGCCTGATCGATCAGGTCGGCGTGCCGGATGTTGACTCGATCGAAGGCTTGCCGCCGGCCGTCGCCCTGCAACAGCAGCGCGGTACGCCGAGTACGCGCTCTTCGGTGGGCAGCGTCACGACCCTGTCGAGCCTGATCCGCATGCTGTATTCCCGGGCCGGTCACTATCCGGCCGGCCAAACCATGCTGTATGCCGAAGACTTTTCGCCCAATACGCCACAGGGCGCCTGCCCGCAGTGCCACGGTCTGGGTCGGGTGTACGAGGTCACTGAACAGACCATGGTCCCGGACGACTCCCTGACCATCCGCCAGCGCGCGGTAGCGTCATGGCCTACCGCCTGGCAGGGGCAAAACCTGCGCGACATCCTCGTCACGCTCGGTTATGACGTCGATATTCCGTGGCGCGGCCTGCCCAAGGAGCAGCGCGACTGGATTCTGTTCACCGAAGAACAACCCACCGCGCCGGTGTATGCCGGTCTGACCCCGGCCCAGACCCGCGAAGCCCTCAAGCACAAACTCGAGCCCAGCTACCAGGGCACCTTCACCGGCGCCCGGCGCTACATCCTGCATACCTTCACCCACTCACAAAGTGCGCTGATGAAGAAGCGGGTCTCGCAGTTCATGATCGGCAGCCCCTGCTCACTGTGTGACGGCAAACGCCTGACCCGAGCGGCGCTGTCGGTCACGTTCGCCGGTTACGACATCGGCCAACTGGCACAGATGCCGCTGCTGCAACTGGCCGAAATTCTGCGTCCAGTGGCGCAACAGAGCACAGGCAACCCGGACTTGTCCGTGGAGAAACAGCTCGCCGCCCAACGCATCGCCCAGGACCTGCTGGCCAGGGTCAGTACCCTCACCGATCTTGGCCTGGGCTATCTGGCCCTGGAACGCAGTACACCAACCCTGTCTTCAGGGGAGCTGCAACGGCTGCGCCTGGCGACGCAACTGGGTTCGCAGCTGTTCGGCGTTATCTATGTACTGGATGAGCCGTCCGCCGGGCTGCATCCCGCCGACGGTGAAGCCCTGTTCAACGCCCTGCAACGGCTCAAGGCCGCCGGTAACTCGCTGTTCGTCGTCGAGCACGATCTGGAAACGATGCGCCGTGCCGACTGGCTGATCGATGTCGGCCCCGCCGCAGGCGAGCATGGTGGCCAGGTGCTGTATAGCGGCCCGCCTGCAGGACTGGAGCAGGTGGAGGCCTCACGGACTCGCCTGCACCTGTTCGCTCAGCCCGATACCCGTCAGCACACTCGGCGCCAACACAAGGACTGGCTGCGCCTGGAAGGCATTACCCGCAACAATCTGAACAACCTGAGCGCCGAGTTCCCGCTGGGCTGCTTTACCGCCGTGACCGGGATTTCCGGCTCGGGCAAATCCAGCCTGGTCAGCCACGCCTTGCTCGAGCTGGTCGGCGAACATCTCGGCCAGACCCGCGCCAACAACGACAACGAAGCACCTAGCCTGGAAGACGACACGCCCCAGACCAGCAGCGGCCAGGTGGTGGCCGGGCTGCAGGCGATTCGCCGTCTGGTCCAGGTCGATCAGAAACCCATCGGCCGCACGCCGCGTTCCAACCTAGCGACTTACACCGGGCTGTTCGATAACGTGCGCAAACTGTTCGCCGCCACCGTCGAGGCGCAGGCCCGGCAATACGACGCCGGGCAGTTCTCCTTCAACGTCGCCAAGGGCCGTTGCCCGAACTGCGAAGGCGAAGGTTTTGTCAGCGTCGAGTTGCTGTTCATGCCCAGCGTTTATGCGCCCTGCCCGACCTGCCACGGCAGCCGCTACAACGAAGAAACCCTGGCCATACAATGGCAAGGCCTGAACATCGCCCAGGTACTGCAACTGACCGTCGATGACGCCCTCCCCGTGTTCGCCGACGAGCCCGGCATCCTGCGCGCCCTGACCGTGCTGCGCGATATCGGCCTGGGCTATCTGCGCCTCGGCCAACCCGCTACCGAACTGTCCGGCGGCGAAGCGCAACGCATCAAACTCGCCACCGAACTGCAACGCAACCAGCGCGGCGCGACCCTCTATGTCCTCGACGAGCCCACCACGGGCCTGCACCCGAGCGACGTTGATCGCCTGCTCAAGCAACTCAACCAGTTGGTCGATGGCGGCCATACGGTGGTCGTGGTCGAACATGAAATGCGCGTCGTGGCCCAGAGCGACTGGGTCATCGATATCGGACCGGGGGCCGGGGATAAAGGCGGCAGGATTGTGGTGAGCGGCACGCCGGAGACGGTGGCGGGCAATAAGGAAAGTCGGACGGCGCCGTTTTTGCGTAAGGTATTGGCTTGAGTAAATCCACCAACGATACGTAGATTCATGATTTTTCGACATTTTTGCACACGCATGCGTGCAGGATTTTGTCGCACTTTCCTGGACAGTCGGCTTGCTTCACTGGGGAGGGATGTATATATTCCCTGCCTTGGCGCTACCGCCCCGATGGCGAAATTGGTAGACGCAAGGGACTTAAAATCCCTCGTCCTTTGGACGTGCCGGTTCGACCCCGGCTCGGGGCACCATATATAAATCAAGGGCTTGCGTGAGTTTCTCACGTAGGCCCTTGTTGTTTCTGCTGCCTGATTTTCCTCCGTCCCCTCTGACGGTCCCCCTCGGCAGAAATGCGACAGTGCGCGCAAGAGGCGCAAAAGCAATCAAAACGCCACTATCGACCAGATTCAGGCTTACACTGCAACACAGCTATCAATCACTCTTCATCGTATTCCCGAGGTTCATATCATGCGTTTGACATTCCCTGCCCTGGTTCTTGGATTGCTGGTTGTGCAAGGCGCACTGGCTGGCGAGGCTTCTACAGCCGTGGGTGGCGGTCTGGGCGGTGCGCTGGGCAATATCGTCGGCCAGAAAATGGGCGGCAGCACTGGTGCAGCACTGGGTGCCGGTGTTGGCGGCGCAGCAGGCAGCGCGGTCGGCGCCAAGAAAGGCACCAAGGTCAAGGCAGCCATCGGCGGTGGCCTGGGTTCGGCAGGCGGTTCGTTGCTGGGCAATAAGCTGGGCGGCAGCACCGGTGGGACGATCGGCGCAGGCCTCGGTGGCGCTGCTGGCGGCGCAATCGCTGGCAGCATGGGCGGTGACAAGAAGTCGCACAAAAGACACGATAACTGAGTAACCCAAAGGCTTTGCAGGCCTGGTCCTGCAAAGCCCATGACCGGGCTACTTGGGTGAAAAAACAAGCAACAGCATCAGCAGCACAAGCAAGCCGCCGATCAACCAGTCCACAACACTGCTTTTACGCCCCGCCCGCCGCAACACCCTGTGCTCCAGGCACATCACCTCCTCGACGTACATCTTGATAAACAGCAGCTTTTCGTCCTCCGAGCAGGACGCGAGAAACGCCTGCAATTCCTCCATCTGCTGGTTCTCCAGGCGCAATACGTCTCCGCCCCGCTCATGCACGACTTTGCGCTCGGTGAAATCGCGCAACGCCCTGGCTCTGGCCCTGGTTCGATAAGTTCTTTTTTTAATAGCCATGTCACGCCCCTGACCCCAAGACCTTTGGGGAGCGGGTGAAAGCTAGCAATTAGCTAGTGGTCATGGGAGGTTCAAGCATCAATCACAGAAACTTCCCACATAACAGAAAGAGAAGACTTACATGCGATCTTCCTTTTGAATTAATAATCCGTGCAAACTCTAGCCGTTTGGATATCCAGCCATAACGCCTCAATGCACCGAGAAGCCTATTTCTAAAAGGGCTGGCAACGACTTAACCCTCTCCAGGGTGTCCTTGCAGAATGCAGATTTTGAAGACCTGAAATCAGCATCATTGGGCCTGCTCCTCAGGCTTGTCCTGGTTGGGCTGGCACTGACGATGATATGGCTCGACGTCGCGATCTTTCATACAGAAATTCTGGAAATCTCCTTCACCGAAATCAGCCAGGAACTGATGCTTTTTGTCTGTGCGCTGCTCTTTTGGTTTTCGCCGGGTGACACTAGCCAGAAAGGCTTCAAGCTCCTGGCGGGCGGTTTTTTTGCCTGCTTATTGATGCGCGAACTCGACGGCCTGTTCGATCCCATCAGCCATAGTGCCTGGTGCCTGCCCTTCGCCCTGATCGCTATCGCTTGTCTGGTCAAAGGCTTCAACGCCAGCAATCGTGATAACGCTTTTGCCGCACTGTCAGCGTTCAGCCGCACGCCGGCTTTCGGCACGCTTTCGACCGGGCTGGGCATTCTGGTGTTCTCCCGGATTTTCGGCATGGGTGCGCTATGGCACGCGATTCTGGGCGATGGCTATGCACGCCTGGCCAAGACCACCGTAGAAGAAGGCGTCGAGTTACTGACCTATTCGATGTGGCTGGCGGGGAGCGTCGATTATTATTTGCGGCAGCGCGCGGTGGTTGCAGGTAACAAGAAAAAACTATCGGTCGAAAGCCTCGGACGCCATGTCTATAGCCCGAGCAAGTAACCAGCGCGGCCTGATTAGTAACCGGGCCGCTATCTGACATGGTGATGCACAGTGATAGCGAGTTAGAATCACCGTCCTCCCCATGAAACGGAATTCCTCCATGTTGCTTCGCGCAGTCTTGATGCTGCTCGCCTTCGCCACCCTTGGCGGCTGCGCATTCGGCCATAAACTCGATTACCGACAATCCACTACCACCACGTCTGCACACACCTCCAAGCCTATCGCGATCAACGTGATCGATCAGCGCCCTTACGTTATCTCCGGCGACAAGAAACCGATCTACGTGGGTACATTGCGGGCTCTGTATTATAACCCTTTCAATATCAACACCTTGACCGGCCTGCCGTTATCTTCGGACCTTGCTGAAGCGATACGAGTATCCCTGGAACACGCGTCGATCAATGCCAAAGTGGTCTATTCGACCCTCGACGCAGAGCCTGGGCAAAAGCTGCTGGTGCTGACCGTCCGCGAGTGGAAAAGCGATGCCTACATGCGCATCCGCTTCGACTACGACATTACCGCAAGCGTAATAGATGGGGCCGGCAAAGAGTTGGCGAGCAAAAGTGTCAAGAGCACCCTCCAGATCAATAACTACATTCTTGCAGGCTCCAACGCCCTCCTTAACGTGCTGGACGACAAAGAGATTGTCGCGGCATTGTCTGCGGATTCGGTGGCAGCCGTCACTGTCACTGTCCCGGCTCCTGCGGCCAGCGCACAGCGTCCATGAGCATGTGTGACGAGGTCAGGTAACCCGCACATTGGAAGCCTACTGTGAAGCGGGCTTCCTGGCGCCGCGGATCAACTTCAGGTTCTTTGGCACCAGAAAGTCGATCACATCGTCAGTCACATAAAAATAGCCCTCAAATTCCGACTGATCCTTTCGCCAGAACGCCACGTGACTGGTGTGACTGGCGATATCTTCGGCACCCATCAGCAATGCCGGATAAGCAGAATCAAACCCTGCTCCGCCATAAAAACTGATTAAGTAAGCCGCGATGGATTCGTACTCTTCGCGATTTTTTGACTGTATGGCTACTTCATAAAAGAGCCCGGCAAAAAGGCAGACTCGGGCACTGATCTGATCCCGTCCGGGAATAAACCCGCTTAAGTGACTGGCTTTACGGCAGTCCAGCGCAGGGCTGATCTGATCCGGCTTGAACGCTGCGGACATACCCACCGCCACCTCCCCCAACTTCAACCCGGCAAACGTGAACGCCGGATTGATTGTGCGTTTGAGGCGCAGATCAGCGACGTTTAGCTCAAACATTACGATCCCTCGTGATTTGACCGGAAGTTCGATCGACAGCCTTTGGGCCATGGTCAACGCACCTGAGAAGGCGGCGCTCTGGACCGGGGCAAATTTGCCGGGGCGGGCATGATCGGGAACGATATCGATGATCTTCACCGTCCCCACATCGAACTGGACGGTCATTTTGCAATCTTCGTCAGTGCAATCGAGCTGGTCGCTTTCAAGGGTAAACACAACGCCGGATTGTTGTTCACTCTCATGGACGACCGTCATAGTCAGACCTGTCGATTCATTATCGGTGGCCTTTACTCTTTGTCTGGCAGCGTGGCCAGTGTTCTCCTTGAGATCGAAGTATTCCCAGGCCGACGATAGAGCGGGTGAAGAGAGCAATACGGCAATCGTTGCAACCAATACCTTACGAATTTTCATCCCTGCACCTTCGTCTTTAGAAACGCCAATCTAACAGCATCTCGCTTTTGCAGCGCCCTGCCATCCTCATAACCAGGTTCAGCACCCAAGCAGAATGGACGCCAGGGCGCTGAAACTGACCTGCGTTTGCGGTTACCGCAAACATGCCATCGATGAGGAAATCAGCGATTAGTTTGAGCTTGTGCCGATGCAGAACCAGGTAAACAAACACGTCTGTAAATCTATGGTTGCCGCGATCGGGCGAGCGCTGGGGAGGATATGCAGGAGCTGCGCTTGGTTGATGCACATGGTTCTCCAGACACAAAAACCCGGTGCCGGGCCGGGTTCGTGGGTAGCCATGGCGTCCCTCCCGCCTTGGCGGCGGGGATATACCACTGCAAGCGCGACGACCAAAGGTGCCGTATCACTGCGTCACTACCCTGCACTCCTACACAAGAAAACTGTCTTCCGTTACCTATGCTGGCAGAGGCCCGGACGCGCGGTAGGCTTCGATCAAAGTGTCGAACAGCGAGATGTCAGACCGACTTCTTGCGATGAGCTGAGCGCCAGCAACGGCTGCAAAAATGGCACGTGCTCGAGCCTCACTGTTCTCCGGCTTGCATACCTTCGCGGCCGAAAGAAGCTTGGTTAGCCAAGCGATGTTGACGTCCGCAAATGTCTGCATTTCCTTTGTCATCTCGTTTGGCAGGTTATCCGTCTCCGCGCCCATGAAGCTGCCCAGGCAAAGGCGATTATCTGCTTCCAGTGAGCGACGAAAAATCTCAGGAAAACGACGTAGAGCGTCTATCGGGTTCGGGTTTTCTTCGGAAATCGTCTCAAGTGCGGCCGCGCCGTCCTCCCAATATCTCTTGGCAACAGCAACACCAAGATCGGCTTTGCTAGGAAAGTGGTAGTAAATGCTCGCCGCTTTGATCCCTACCTCTTGGGCAAGGTCGCGAAAGTTCAAGCCATTGAAGCCTTGTGACTGGGCAATGTTCTTGGCGGCCAACAGGATGGCCTCGCGTGCGTTGGTGGTCATTGTGGTGCCTTTCGTCATGAGGACGATGTCTCAGATGGTGTACGACCATGCTATATCAAAAGCCTACCTTTGGTTAGGTAGACTTGGCGTCGCTGGAAGGGAGATAACGCGCAGCCTTTCTCTGCTACGGCGGGAATGTGGAACCTGTCGTTTTCTGAGTGCCGACGGTTTGGTCGTTGCCAGCGTCCGTCGAGAACGCCATGCAACGGCGGTCCCGACGGTTGCGGAGCTACTCACTCGCCGTTATTCGGCCAGCGAGTCCAGCTCAGGAATACCACTACTGCGATCAGCGTAGGCAGCCTTAAAGCTAGAGCGCTTCTGCCAGCGCTTCCAGTAAGCGTCCAGAAACTCGAAACGCTCATCCAGAGGGGTAGCGTTGACCGGGAATTTGGAGAACGCGATTGCGGTTGCCAGGGTGATGTCGGAGAAGGTGGGTGCATCCCCGCCCAGCAACCATTCGCGGCCGTCGGACAGATGACGGTTGACCAGCGCAGCATGGGCCAACGCTTCCTTGCGGCAGTGCTCGCCCCAAGCCTCGTTTTTGGTAAGTTCGAGCTTGAAACCGAGCCCGGTGTGCAACACGTGAAACGCCGTGACGATCCGGTACAGGATGTGCACCCAGACCCGGTTGTCCCACATATTATCGAGCCCTTGCTCTAGTGCGCTCTCGCCCATGATCTTGCGACCGGGATAGGACTGGTCGAGATAACGAACGATGGCAGCCGTTTCAGAAATGAAGCTTCCGTCCGCCAATTGGAGCGTGGGAGTCTCGCCCCACGGATTCATGTTGAGGTGACGCCAGCCACGCTGCTCGCCCCCTGGGGCCATGTCATAGATGGTTTCGTCGAACTGATCAGCGATGCCCTTTTCGTGCATGAACAGGCGCAGGCGCTGCGGGTTGGGGAAGGCCGAAGGAGAGGTGAAGAGTTGAAGTTTAGAAGTCATGGTCGATCCTGGAGGTTGGTGGCTTAGAAACCTAACTAACGTTAGGTAAACAAACCATAGAGGGAACGCTACCCCGAGTCAACCCCTATCTAACATTTGTTAGGTTTCATTTTTGAGAGAGTCATGCGTGGAAGGCAAAGGGCATGACGACACGGAGCTCCACTCTCCGCTCCGGTTGTCATCGGGTGTACGAAGCCATTTCTGTCGTTGTAACTCCCCTCACCACCAGGACCTGGCTTTACGTATCAAGGCGTTTCAGTTCCGGGATATTCGGCCAAGAGCGGCCTCGGATATAGAAGACATTTCCCAGGCCAGCAAACTGCTCGGTCACTCCTCAGAGAGGATCACCAGAGACGTCTACCGACGTGTCGGAGAGATCGTAAAGCCGACCCCATAATCGCGGTATGCGGAACGCATTTGGCGATATGCGGAACACTTTCGACTTTTCCGCGCCCAATAAAAAACCCCGCAGACGTTAATCTGCGGGGTTCTTAGAGGTGGAGGCCGAGGTCGGAATCGAACCGGCGTAAGCGGATTTGCAATCCGCGGCATAACCATTTTGCTACTCGGCCCCAAACGCTCAGTGTCAAGACACAACACTCAACGCGTACAACTCTGAACTGGAAAATTCTTTTACCTATCTTCCAACTCTTTGAAATCTAAAGGTTTTTTCTATCCCCTGACTCGGGAATGGACGCAATTCTGTACGTCTTCGTTGGCCCTGTCAACCGTCAGAGGAAAAAAAGCTGTAATTTCCATCGGTTGCCTTGATAGCGCAGTGTATCCAACGTAATGGAAGGCCAGGGAGGCGTGGAGGCCTCTGGAGTAGTAGAGGCAATAACAAGCGCTGCGGCGCACCAATCTTGCAGCGCAGCGACACTTCAAACTTGAGTAGCGTTTTATAGCAGTGCGTCAATGTATCTGCCTCGGGTCAGCTGCCCACTGCCCGCAAAACGCTTTGAAACATGCACGTAACAAGAACACACTGAGCGCCATTTCAGCAGCCTGACAGTGGTCCGGCCAAAAGGTGATCACCATGATGGACAGCCTGAGCGGCATCACTGCGTTTATTCAGGTCGCCGAAACCCGCAGCTTTACCGAGGCCGGACGGCTATTGGAGGTGTCCTCCTCGGCCGTGGGCAAAAGCGTATCGCGGATGGAAGAACGCCTGGGCGTACGGCTGTTTCACCGCAGCACCCGCAGTGTCACCCTGACCGTGGAAGGCGAACTGTTTCTTGATCGCTGCAAGCGCATCGTCAGTGAACTGGAAGCAGCGCAGATCGAGTTATTGCAGCTGTCCGCCACGCCACGGGGCAAGATCAGGCTCAGCGTGCCGATCCAGAGCAACCTGATCATGCCGTTGCTGGCCGGTTTTATTCGTGCGTATCCGGAGATCGAACTGGATGTCGATATGTCCGATCGCATGGTCGACGTGATCGAAGAAGGCTTTGACGCCGTGGTCCGTACCGGTACGCCCCAGGACTCACGACTGATGGCGCGAAAACTGGGCGAATACCGGCTGCAATTGGTCGCGTCTGCGGACTATCTGGCACGTCACGGCGAGCCGCAACACCCCGATGAGCTGGCCCGCCACGCTTGCCTGCTGCACAAGTTTCCCGCCACCGGCATGATCGAACGCTGGCCGTTGCAGGTCGACGAAGAGCCGGTTGATCTGGCGCTGTCGAAAACCATCACCTGCACCACCATGGATCCCCTTACCTATCTGGCCCTGGATGGTGTTGGCATTGCCTGCCTGCCCGACTTCTCGATCAGGGCGCCGCTCAAGGATGGTCGGCTGCAAGTGGTGCTGGCCGACTACACGGTGCATAGCGGCGACCTGTGGATGCTCTGGCCGTCGTCGAAACAGGCGGCGCCGAAGCTCAGGGCGCTGATTGATTATTTCAAGCAGCATATTTTGCAGGGGTGAAACCGACCGTCTTGACATCCTCCCCTCCCTCTCGGCCTGCTACGCAGGGCCTCGCCAGACAAGCTGGAAAGGAAGCGGATTCCTACCGTGTTTAGCCCGTTAGGGCTAACTCACCTCGCTGGGTTCCTGCTGCTGACGGCCTTACAGCACCATTCACTTCACAGGCGAACCGGGCATGTCCTGCCCTTAAAACATTGATCGCACCAACAACGTCGGCGTTATCCTCGAAACCACATTCGACACACCGGAACTGGGCCTGTGTCTGCCGGTTATCCTTGCAGACATGCCCACAGCATGGGCAGGTCTGGCTCGTATAGTGCGGTGCAACTGCAACGAGGTATCCACCCTTCCATGCCAATTTGTAGTCCAGTTGCCGACGAAACTCGAACCAACCCTGGTCGAGAATCGCTTTGTTCAGACCTGACTTGGCCCGAACATTCCTGCCTGGTTGCTCACTGCCCCCTGCCGATGACTTGGACATATTGCGAACCTGCAAGTCCTCGACACAGACCATCGCGTGGTTTTTGCTGATGCTGGACGTGGTTTTGTGCAGGTAGTCGCGGCGAGCGTTACCGATATGGCTGTGAATGCGCTGAACACGGGCTTTTGCTCGTTTCCAATTACGGCTGAATCTGGTTTTTCGGCTCATCGCCTGCTGGGCTTTACGCAAAGCGTTTTCATGGCGCTTGAAGCTGTTGAGCGGCGCAAAGAACGTACCGTCCGAAAGCGTGGCAAAGCGCGAAATACCCATGTCTATGCCGACCGCATTGCCGTGCGGTGTTGCTTGTTCGACTTCACGGCGAGTTTGAATGCTTACGAACCACTTGCCGCCTGACTGACTCACGGTAGCGTTGCGCAGCTCACCAAGCACTTGGCGGCTGTTGCGGTAACGCACCCAGCCAAGCTTGGGTAGGAAAATGCGTGAGTTGTCCTGATCCAGTTTGATTTGCTTGGAGTCTGGATAACGGAAGCTACCTCCCGAGCCTTTTTTCTTGAAACGGGGGAAGTCGGCACGTTGTTCGAAGAAATTCTTATAGGCCAGCTCCATATCTTTGAGCGCATGTTGCAGCGGGTGTACAGGGGCCTCTTTCAACCAGGGTGTTTCTGCGCCGTTGCGCCAAGCGGTGAGTCTTTTTGCCATCGCTACATAGCCGATGAATGTGTTCCCCGCTTCATGATTTTCCTTCTGCAATGCCAAGGCCTTATTGAACACAAAGCGGCATGCCCCGCAGAAGCGGCGCATATCACGCTGCTGGTCGCCGGTTGGCATGAGTTCGAATTTAAAGGCTTGGAGTCGTTGCATAACCTCCATGATAGTCTTGGCCTATGACGAAAAATCAAAAAGTTCGAAACAGAAATAAAAATAGACAAGTCCTACATGCCACTTCCTCATCATAGTGATGACTGCAATATCCAGAAATAAAACGGCTGTTGGCAGTTATGCAAGTTACATAACTTACGTAAGTGACGTAAGTGACGTAACGCGCATAAGACTTATGAAACAGGTGCGTTACCCGTATGAATAATTACCGCTCAAGGTAGGAAATAATGCAGTAGGAGCGAATTCTTGGTGCGCGGCATTAACCCCGCAGTTTTTCCAGCAATCGCGCATTCCCCAAGCCGAAGCTGAGCATCACCAGCAGCCCCAATACCCCCAGGACCGCACCGGACCATAGCGTCGCTGCCATGCCGCCATGATCGACCACCAGTCCACCGAACAACGAGCCCGAGGCGATAGCGGTCTGGAAGGTCATCACCAGCATGGCCGAACTGGCCTCAGGTAGACGTGGCGAGGTGTGCTGCATCCAGGTACTCAGACTCAGGGGAATCGCGCCGTAGGCCAGACCCCAGCCCAATACGGCGACGATGACGGCAACGCTGCTGCCAGTCAGCCAAGGCAGGCTCAGCAAAGCGATGACCATCAGCACCACCATGCTCCCCAGAGAAAACGGCAGGTGGCGATTGATTGTGGTCGCCACAGCAAAGTTACCCAGCATCCCGAGCAGGCCAAAGCCGAGCAATACCAGGGTAATGGTACCGCTGCCGAAGTCGGCGTCCTGCAGCAGAAACGGCGCGATATAGGTATAGGCGGTGAAATGCGCGGCAATGACCAGGCCCATCAGCAGGATGCTGCGTTGCGCCATGCCTCTACCGACATAGCTCAGCAGTGCCTTGACCCGCAGCCCTTCACTGGATTCCAGCGATGGCAGGGTAAGAAACTGCGCCAGCAGCGCAACCAATGCCAGCAGCGCGGTGGCCAGGAACGACGCCCGCCAGGAGAACAAGGTGCTGATAAAAGTGCCAAAGGGCACGCCCAGTACCGTGGCGAAGGTAATACCGGCAAAGATGATTGCCGTGGCCCTGGCCGCTTTATCCGGCGCAACCAGACGCCCCGCAGCAGCGATGGCCACGGCCCAGAAGCCGCCCAGGGACACGCCAAGCAGGCCGCGACCCAGCAGCATCGGCAGCAACCCCGACGCGGTGGCGCTGATCAGGTTGGAGAGCACCAGCAACAGAGCAAGGCCCAGCAGCAGGTGTCGCCGATTAATGGTCCCGGCACCGATCATGATCGCCGGAGCCGATATCGCCGCCACGACTCCGGGCACCGTCACCATCAGGCCGGCCGTGCCATCGGTGATCGACAGCTCCCGGGCGATCTGCGGCAATACACCCACCGGCAGATACTCCGTGGTCACGAAGGCGAATGCACCAACGGCCACGGAAAAAACCGATAACCACTGGCGCAGGCTGGAAGTAGCCGCGGGCGTTGTTTCGGCAGCAAAGATAGTTAATGCACTTGTTTCAGGTTCACTCACGGTGATTATCCTCTGGACTGTCTGATAAGTTGCCAGCAAGGCTAATTCACCCTTGTCGCTATAAAAACCGCCCAGGCCTCCAGACACTTCGGACAAAACAGCGGCAATCGGCCATTCAAGACACTTATGTCCAGAGTGATTGGATCTGCGCACTCTTTTTCCCTTGAATAGGCCGATATAAGTTTGCAGTCGATTAATTCAATCCCCCAGGGAGACGTCGATGTCGACTCAAACTAATACAGACTCCACCCAGCCCCCTATTCGCGTCGGTATTGTCGGCGTCGGCAACTGGGCACGCCATGGCCACCTGCGCGTGCTCAGCCTGCTGCCGCAGTATCAGCTACAAGCGGTGTACAGCGAACGCCGTGAGCGCGCCGAGGCCGCCGCCGAAGAATTCGGCTTCAAACAGGTGGCCGAGAGCCTGGCCGAACTGGTGGAAAACCCCGAAGTTGATCTGGTCGTGGTGCTCAATACCGCACCCCAGCATGAACAGAGCGTGCGTGCGGCCATTGCGGCGAACAAAGACGTTTATTGCGAATGGCCATTGACCACCCGCACCACAGACTCACAGGAATTGATACGCCTCGCGGAGAAAGCCGGTGTGCGCCATATCGTCGGCTTGCAACGTCGCCATGCCCCGCATAACCGTTATCTGCAGGATCTGCTGCAACAGGGTTATGTCGGCAAACTGCGCTCGGTGCGTATTCATGTGAGCATGAATTACTTCCAGGCTCTTCGCAGTAATGCCTTGCGCTGGACGATTCCTGAGGAGAACTTTTCCAGTGCGGTTTCCATTTATTCCGGGCACTTTCTCGATATGTTATTTACCGCCACGGGTTGGCCGACCGCTATCTCCGGCTTGCAGGTCAGCCAATTCGCCAACGTCACGATCAAGGAAACCGGTGAAGTCTTTAACAGCACAGCTCCGGACCAACTGGTCCTGACGGGCAGCATGGAGGACGGCGCCGTGGTCTCGATCCAGATCGAAGGTGGCAAGCGCAACGCCTCAGGTGTGCAAATCGATATTACCGGCGACCAAGGTGATCTGCGCATCACCAATAACAATGCCTTTGGCGATGTGGGTGACGACTACCGGATCGAGGGCGCCCATGGCGACAATCTCGCCTTGCAACCCCTGCCCGTCCCCGCCAGCTACCTGCGCCTGCCCGCGTCGAACCTGCCCTCGGCGGTGCTCGAACTGGGCGAACTCTATTACGCCTATGCCCAGGATCTGGCCGACGGCACCCATGGCGCGGCAACCTTTGCCGATGCCGTGCGTATGCATCGCTTCCTTGATGCGGCCAAGGTCTCGTCTGACAGCGGACAGCGGGTTTATCTCGACTGATACGACGCGCCTGAAGGGCTGTGAGGCGGATCTGACAACGGCATGCGCCCGCCCCGAAACATTTTCTTTCATATTGGCGTAGGGTTTTTCGATTCTCATTCGTCTTTGTTATTGAGGCAGGTCTTTTTTGGCCAGGCCGTGCCCTGCTCATGTGCAGGGCAACCCCATGCCCATGGGCTCAACTCCTCGTACAAAGACGCGTATTCAATGTCCAAGAAGTCACGCTCGAAACTCTGGTTTCTCGTCCATAGCTGGCTGGCGCTGCCTATCTGGTTTTTCGTGCTGATCGTGTGTGTCACCGGCACCCTGGCAGTGGTCAGCCAGGAAATCGTCTGGCTGGCCAACCCCGATGTGCGTGCCAGTAAGCCTACCGAGGACGCCGTGGCCCTGAGCTACGATCAGGTCGTCGCGGCCATCAGAAAAGCCGAACCCGAGGCGCTGGTGCAGAACATTCGCACACCGCAAGAGCCCCATTTCGCCCTGCGAGTGAAAGTCGGCTACCCGGATGGCCGCTCGGTGTCCGTCTACGTCAATCAGTACACCGGGGTGGTTCAGGGCATCAGCCCGAAATTCGACTTCCAGGGTTTTACCCGCGCCCTGCACGGTTGGTGGTTGGTGCCCTTTACCAGTGGTTACAGCTGGGGCTGGTATCTGGTCTCGCTGCTCGGCCTGCCGATGCTGGCCTCACTGGTCACCGGGCTGGTGGTCTACAAGAAGTTCTGGAAAGGTTTCTTCAACCCGACCCTGCGCCAGGGCGCGCGGATTTTCTGGGGCGATTTCCATCGCCTGAGCGGCATCTGGTCGATCTGGTTCATTGCCGTGATCTCCATCACCGGCACCTGGTTCCTGATCCAGGCCATTCTGTCCGATAACCAGATCAGTATTTCCAGCGAACCGGTGGCGCCGGCCATCGCCCGGGAAAACGTGCCAACCTCCGCCGATGGTCACCCCGCGCCGAGCATAGGCGTCGACCGTGCCATCGAGCTGACGACCCGGACCATCCCCGGCTTCGACGTCAGCTACGTCATTCTGCCCGGCAACGTCTACAGCTACCTGTCCATCGGCGGCCGTGGCTGGTATCCGCTGATGAACCAGAGCGCGAGGATCAACCCTTACAGCGGCACCCTCGACAGCAGCCACTTACTGTCCGACCGCAGCGGCCTGGAGTTTGTCACCGAGTCAATGCGGCCCCTGCACACAGGGGATTTCGGCGGCCTCTGGGTCAAGCTGATCTGGTTCTTCTTCGGCCTGCTGCTGAGCATGATGGTCCTCAGCGGCTTGCTGATCTGGAGTAAACGTACCGCCCTGGCCACCCTTGCCGCACTCAAGCGCAGCAACCACGCAACTCGGCCGCCAGCGAAACGCGCCGCAGCGGTCAGCCAACCCGAAACCGTGGAGGGCACCGTGTGAGCCAGGCCAATACGATTGTGAGCCCTTCCGCGCGGCGCCGCTTGTGGCACAAATGGCGTTTCCACCTGAATATCCTGCTGTTGCTGATTCCCTTGGGCTTCATGCCGAAATACTTCGCCGATGTGGCGATGTTCCGCGGTGAAAGTGGCCTGGGTGCGCGGGACATCGGCGAAATCCAGGTCGGCCCCTGGAGCCTGCGCCTGGCCGAACTGCGTGACGAGGCGCCCCTGCTCAACGGTCCGGCCGGCTACATGAAGAGCTTCAATGCCGCGCTCTGCAAGGCCTGCGCCAATGAGGTCAAGGCCACGTACCTGCGCATCGGCAAGCCGCGCAGCCTGCGAACCGCAGGGGCGATCTTCTTTGGTACGCCCTATCGCGCGGGCGCCAGCGTACCGATCCCCAAGCACGCTTCAACCGACGACGCCCTATGGATCACCATGGAAGGCTGGGACGGTTCCATGCATCAAGCGTCGATTCCCCTGAGCCAGGCATCTCCGGCAACCGCCGCCTGGCTCGCCCAACAAGGAGGCAAACCATGATTGTTGCAACGGCCAGGCGCGCCGCCGCGCTCTTGTTGATGCTGTGCGCCGGGGTCAGCACCCAGGCCCTGGCCCATAACCCACTGTGCGAATGCAAAGAAATTGACGGTGAGCAGATTCGCTGTACCGGCGGTTTTTCCGACGGCAGCGGCGCACCGGGGGTAACCCTGGATGTGATCGGATATGACGAAAGCATTCTGGTGCCGGGCAAGCTGGGGCCGGATTCGACCCTGACCTTCAAGAAGCCCGCAGGCGAGTTCTATGTGCTGTTCGACGCTGGTCCCGGCCACGTCGTGGAAGTCGACCAAGGGGATATCCAGCCAAAATGACCGCGACCGTCACGACCCAAGTCATTCGCCCGGCCGGTGCCGGTCATGAAACCCTGTATGTGTTGCTGTTTTGCCTGATCGTACTGGCGTGCGCCGGTTCGGTGGTGTTCTGGCATCGCGAGAGCCAGGACGTCACCGCCATCCAGACGTATCAGATCGATGCCCGGCGCGATCTGACCCCCGGTGAACAAGGCATCTACGCCGACCTGCGGGTAACCCTCGACGAGATTCACCTGCTGCAAGAGGAACAACCTGCCCTGCCCGAGCCTACGGCACTGGCTGGCGAAGGTTTCGCGCCGTTTGCCCGGGACGCCAGTTCGGTGAGCCGCGGCGGCCATGCCTGGCAGTTGCTCGAACAACGCGCCTACCTGGGCCTGAGCCAGCAACCGGCAACGGCGGGCTCGTTCCTGCTGCGGGTCACTGGTGCCGGGCAAGCGGCGGATATCTGGCTGAACCGCGCCAAGTCCCTGAATGCGCCGATTGATCTGGGTGATCAGGCCTTGATTGCGGCGGGCTGGCAGCAAGTGGTCGCGCAGTTCGATGCCGGGGTGACGCGTCAGCGCCAGCATCAGCATTGATACCTGCGACACAACAAACACAGGACCGTGGGAAGTCGTATTCCCGGCTAAAGCCGGTCCCACAGACTTGCTCCAATTCAAATGAACATCGATTTTAATGGGAAGCCCCCTGCTCATGTCCCTGTCATCTGTTTTGCGTCAGCGCCGCCTGCTTCTGCTGGGCCTGTTGCTGTCTCCCTTGCTGGCCCTGTCCGCCCATGGCGATGAGGCCAAGCGCCTGCGTATCGGCATCACCCTGCATCCGTACTACAGCTATGTCGCCAATATCGTCGGCGACAAGGCCGAGGTGGTGCCGCTGATTCCTGCAGGATTCAACCCCCATGCCTACGAGCCTCGCGCCGAAGACATCAAGCGCATCGGCAGCCTGGACGTCATCGTGCTTAATGGTGTCGGCCATGACGACTTCGCCGACCGCATGATTCAGGCCAGTGAAAAGCCTGATATCGCCATTATCGAAGCCAACGAAAACGTGCCATTGCTGGCCGCTACCGGCACGGCGGCACGGGGTGCGGGCAAAGTGGTCAACCCCCACACCTTCTTGTCCATCAGCGCCTCCATCGCCCAGGTCAATAATATCGCCCGGGAGCTGGGCAAGCTTGATCCGGTCAATGCCGCCACCTACACCAGCAATGCCCGGGCCTACGGCAAGCGCCTGCGGCAGATCCGTGCCGACGCCCTGGCCAAGCTGACCCAGGCGCCCAACGCCGACCTGCGCGTGGCCACGGTGCATGCGGCCTACGACTACCTGCTGCGCGAGTTCGGCCTGGAAGTGACGGCGGTGGTCGAGCCGGCCCATGGCATTGAGCCCAGCCCCAGCCAGTTGAAGAAGACCATCGACCAGCTGTGCGAGCTGGATGTCAAAGTGATCTTCTCGGAGATGGATTTCCCTTCCACGTATGTCGACACCATCCAGCGTGAATCCGGTGTGCGTCTGTATCCGCTGTCGCATATTTCCTACGGCGAATACAGCGCCGATAAATACGAAAAAGAAATGACCCACAACCTCGACACCGTTGTGCGAGCCATTCAGGAGTCCGGCGCATGACCATGGCCGAAAACCTGCGAATGAACGGCCCGGGCATCCACTTCGAAGGCGTAAAGCTGACCCTGGGACGCACCACCATCCTCGACGACGTGAGTTTTCGGGTCAGCCCCGGCAGCGTCCACGCGCTGGTCGGCCCCAATGGCGGCGGCAAGAGTTCGCTGATCAAAACCCTGCTCGGACAGATGCCCCATTCGGGCCGTCTAAGCCTGGAGTGGTCGCAGCCCCCGGCCCAGGCCGCCGGGATTATTGGTTACGTGCCCCAGGCCCTGGAGTTCGACCGGGGCCTGCCCATGACTGTCGACGATTTCATGGCTGCCATGTGCCAGCGTCGGCCGGCCTTTCTCGGTCTGTCCAGGCATTACGCCACGGCCATCGGTGAAGCGCTGGAGCGGGTCGGCATGCAGGACAAGCGCAAACGGCGCATGGGCGCGTTGTCCGGTGGCGAGCGTCAGCGCGTGCTGCTGGCCCAGGGCCTGATTCCGGCACCGCAGCTGTTGGTCCTCGACGAGCCCATGTCAGCCCTGGACGAAGCCGGTATTCAGGTCTTCGAGCGCCTGCTCGGCGAGTGGAGCCGCAGCGGCGTGACAGTGCTGTGGATCGAGCACGACCTGGCCGCCGTCAAACGCTTGGCCGAACGAGTGACCGGGCTTAATCGCCGGGTGCTGTTCGACGCCCCGCCCGCCCTGGCCCTGACCCCGGAGCGACTATTGACGCTGTTTTCCACTCATCCCCGCGGCAGCCACGGGAGCATCGGCCCATGAGTTATGAAGCCTTTCGCCTGTTGATTCAGGACGCCGCCGCCTCCGGCTACCTGCCCGCCGTGCTGGCCTATGGTTTCGTGGTCAATGCGCTGCTGGCCGGGTTGTTGATCGGACCGGTCCTGGGCGGCCTCGGCACCCTTGTCGTGGTCAAGCGCTTTGCGTTCTTTTCCGAGGCAGTGGGCCACGCAGCGCTCACTGGCGTAGCGGTTGGCATTCTGTTGGGCGAGCCCTACACCGGCCCCTACGGCAGCCTGTTCGGTTACTGCCTGCTGTTCGGCGTGCTGCTCAATTACCTGCGCAACCGCACCGGCCTGGCACCGGACACCCTGATCGGCGTGTTTCTCTCGGTGTCCCTGGCCCTGGGGGCAAGCCTGTTGCTGATGCTGGCGGGCAAGATCAACGTGCACATTCTGGAAAACGTGCTGTTTGGTTCGGTGCTGACGGTCAATGGCAATGACCTGCTGGTGCTGGCGATTGTCGGCTCGCTGGTCATGACCCTGGCGTTGCCGCTGTACAACCGCATCATGCTCGCCAGCTTCAATCCGCAACTGGCGGCAGTGCGCGGCGTGGCCGTGAAGACTCTGGACTACCTGTTCGTGGTGCTGGTGACCCTGATCACCGTTGCGGCGGTAAAAGTCATCGGCGCGATTCTGGTGGGCGCTCTGTTGGTGATTCCGGCGGCGGCCGCGCGCCTGCTCAGCCAGTCGCTCAAGGGCTTCTTCTGGATCTCGGTGCTGATTGCCACTGTCAGCACCCTCTGCGGCATCCTCCTGCCCATCGTCTTCGACCTGCCGGTGCCTTCGGGTGCGGCCATCATCCTGGTCGCCGGTTGCGCCTTCGCCTTGGCGGCGATTGCCCGCAGCACCGTGCCCAGCCTGAAAGGGAATATCGGATAAATGCATCGATCATTTCGTCACCTGCTTCTGGTTCTGACCCTGTCCAGCCTGCCGCTGGCGGTCAACGCCGAGTCAAAAACCTCCGTCCGGGTACTGGCATCGCTGCCGGTGACCTTCGGCCTGAGCCAGTTGCTGCTGCAAGGCACCGACGTCGTCTTGGAACGCGCCGCCCCGGCCAGCCTGCCCGGCTCGCGTCAGGCCGCCTATTTCAGCGGCCGGGGTGCGCCGGAGCTGGGCACACTGGCTGTCGGCGCTGACGCTGCCGTCGGCCTGCGTTCGATCTGGCCGGATGATCCGCTGTACATCCATGCCCGGCGCAGCAATATCCGCATTGTCGAAATCGACGCCGCCCGCCCGGTGGACGGCGCCCTGCCCGGCATCGCCCTGCAGTCCGGGACAAGCGATGGCCTGAACAGCCAGCCCTGGCAGTCGAGCAATAACCTGGGGCGTATGGGTGATGTACTGGCGGCGGACCTGGTACGCCTGGCACCCAATGCCAAGGCAAAAATCGACGGCAACCTGGCCGCCCTCAAGCAACGCCTGCTGAAGATCAGTGCCGAAGCCGAAGCGCAACTGGCCAGGGCCGACAACCTAAGCGTGGTCAGTCTCAGCGATCACCTGGGCTATCTGGTCAGCGGGCTGAATCTGGAGCTGCTGGAAACCGACGCCCGCCCCGACAACGAGTGGAGCGCCGAAGCCTTGGGTCAGTTGCAGAAGAAGCTCAAGGACAACAGCGTGGCCTTGGTCATCCACCATCGCCCGCCTTCCGAGGCGGTGAAAGCCGCGATCAGCGCTGGCGGCAGCCGATTGCTGGTCCTGCAAGTCGATGGGGAGGATCCCCTGGCCGAGCTGGAGGGCAATATAAAGCAGGTAACCGGAGCGCTGGCGAGCACGCCCTGATACAAGCTGCGAAAGCGGTCAAAAATGCTCCGCCTCGAAAGATACGGAGCATTTTAGTTATGGCCTTGGCGCAGTAACCACAGCCTGTACTTCCACGTCACTGACGCCCTTTGCTTCGACCAGATTTCTAATGGCGTGGGAAAGCATGACATTCCCGGGATCGCTGCGATAAACGATGCCCAGGCTGTCAGCGACATAGCGCCACTTATGCGCCTCACCGCAATCATCTGCGCTGATGTACAGCGTTTGTTCAACGCCATGCTGGGTAAAACTGATTTTGTAGTTAGTCAGGGCAGGCATAGGATTTTCCTTCGGCCGTTAACGATCACATAGCAGGTTTAAATACCGTGGGTGTTTTTGACTTTGAAACGGCTGAGCCCCAGTTGCATAGCGCTCGCCCGTTCCGAAAGATTCCTGGCGGCCAACGCACATTCCTGGGAGTTGGACTGATTTTGCTGCGTGACCTCGTCAATCTGTTCGAGGCCAAGGCTGGCCTGCTGCAGACCGGAGGCCTGTTCACTGGACGCCTGGTAGATCAGCGACACCAGGTTTGAGACCGTTGTGGTTCCACTGACGATGTTGCGCAGGGAGTCAGCCGTGCGCCCGGCGATGATCATGCCGCGTTGGGTCTTGGTCGACGAGTCGGCAATCAAGGCTGCCGTTTGCTGCGCCGCCTCGGCGCTGCGAGCGGCCAGGCTACGGACTTCATCGGCAACTACCGCAAAGCCACGACCCAGCTCCCCGGCTCGGGCAGCCTCGATGGCCGCGTTCAATGCCAACAGATTGGTTTGCGCCGCAATGTTGTCGATGGTGGTGATAATGGCGGTGATGTCTTTGCCTGAATTGTCGATTTCAGCCATGGCGGCAATCAACTCGCTCATCAACTTGTCACTTTCACCCGCATCGGCACGTGACGCCTGAGATTGCTCGTCGGCTTTTTTGGCATTGGCAGCGTTGTCCGACGTCTGCGCAGCCATCTGTGTCATCACTGCGCTGATTTCGGTAATCGAGGAAGCGGAATTGGAGGCACCATCCGACAGCGACTGGCTCAGATCGGTGACTTGGGCGGAGCTACCGGTGATGTGTGTGGCGCTGACCTGCACTTGCGAAATCAGGCTGTTCAGGTTGCTGACCATTTTCTCCAGGGACTTGCCCAAAGTGTCCTGAGGCGACGAGAGACGGACCTCCAGATCAAGATCGCCCTCAGAAATACGCTCAGCCACTCGGACCTGGCGTTGCAGGCTTTCCGACATGTCATTGAGGGCAAACGCCAACTGGCCGACTTCATCCTCGGATCGTTGAATGAGGCGCCGAGAAAAGTCGCCCAGACTGATGTTCGCAGCCAACGCCGCCGCTTCACGAATCGGTCCAACGATTTTAGCGGTGGCAATCCAGAGGGCGGCCAAGGCCAGCAGAGAAATAGTCACCCCCACCGCTATCTGCCAGATGCTGTTGTTGAGACTACGTGACTGCATCTCCTGCTCAAGCACGATTGCCTGACTCATCACTACTGCCTTGGGCAGACGGATTAATATGGCCCACGGTTTGCCGGTGCGGCCCAGCTGAATAGGCATCAACACTTCAATATTCTGGCTGTCCTGATTGAGCCGGCTTTCAGCGCGCCCACCCTGAATATCGGCCAGTCTTTTTTGCCAGGTATCGGGCAGCAGGCCACTGAGCGGCTGACCGATCAGATCGGCACGCTGGCTGTCAGCGACCACCAGTCCCTGATGGCTCAGTATCGAGACAGAGCCTTTGCCACCGTAAAGGCTGGCGGACATCTGTTCGGTAAGTTTCTGAATAAAGGAGATATCAAAGTCGGCCCCCACCACTCCGTAAAACTTGCCATCGACCAGAATCGGCACGGAAAGCGTAGTCAGCCATACGTTCTTGCCTTGCACGATATAAGGGATGGGGTCCAATACATTTTCTGTCTGCGTATCGCGTGGCCCCGAATACCAACCACCCTTGGGTACACCGTTGGGATGGCGAGCCTGGGAGTCATATTCCACAAGGGGCTGTACGGCAATATGGCCATCGGCACTGCGTGTCCAATAAGGTGTAAAGCGTCCAGTTGACGGATTATTGCCCCCTTCATCCTTGCGAAACCCTTGATCCTGCCCGTCCACTGCGTCCGGTTCCCAACAGCTATAAGTGCCGTTAAAGTCGGGGTTGTCTTTAAGCACGCTGAGCAACATGCTATTCATTTGCTCCCGGCCCAATACCAGCGGGCTGTGTACGGTTTTACTGGCTGCGAATGTATTGGCCAGTGTTCGCGCTGCGTCCAGTGCATTTTGCAACTTTGCCTGGATAGCATTGGCGCGAGACTCTGCAAGGTTTTGCACTTCGCGTATCGTTGAGTTCTCAATCAGCGTCGCCACTTCTCCAGACACATATTTTTCGTTGGCCGTGGCCGAGAAAAGCCCATAAAGGACCAGGCTGGCCGATGATATAAACAGGCACAGGCCTGCGGTAAAACAAATTCGCGTCTGCAATGAGTTGAATTTCATGGTGTCGCCTCCACGGCAATCAATGCCGACGTCACTGACGTCGGTGTTCAGATGTATTTGCACGCTCGGCACACTGCCCGTTATCTGCTGCTTGCCTCAGTGGTCGGGGAGCAAGTAACGCCTCGACCATGAGATGACAGCTATAGAGTGAGACTAAACTTTCTGATAGTCGCTATGTTCCAGCCATAGCGACTCAGTATTTTTAAACCCGTACCGCCGGCCGGGAACACGCTCGACGATTCTGGTTTTTAAATGGATATTCAAAACCGGCAAGAAGAATAACTTTACCTTAGGCGTCAGCAGCGCATTTTCAGCTGAGCGATGGGCCTCACAGGGTATATCCCCACCCACTTTAAAAAAGCCTGAAATACATGATCGTCAAAGTGACCCTTGTATTTGGACATGGGCTGGATGGCAGCGGCAGGATCCCTCCAGGAGGGCCTGTACACAATGTCGAAGCCAAACGGGTATAGCTCACTACAAGTCATCATGGCAGGCCTCACAGATATTTATTATATGATTTATCTATAGTGCCTCCATGGCTTGAGTGATTTTCACCAACCTTAATTAGAATATTTGCAGGCGGCGCCTATTATTTGCAAAACACTCTTATGAGGCTATCCCTCAGCGTTTTATCGACACTCCGCCATGTGGAATTACCCGGATCCGGCCTCCTGAAAATTCTGCTGCCATCACCCTATCAAGCATCGGCAACTCTACTTCGGACTATTCGCCATACCACAAATAATAGATATAATACTTTGGCATCATGCGCCGCTCTAACGCCTACTAATTGACGCCATCTACTTGGCATTGAGGTAGATTTAGTGATTTCCCTGCCTGCATCCTATGATTACAGCGTGTGAAATATTCGTGAAAAAAGCCCGCACGCTTATATATAGACACGCTTTTAATTTTCTTTTTGCTGTTCGATCAAAGACCTCCCAATAGCGCGCAACTTTCTCGATGGTTTTAATGAGAAGCATTGATGTTTTTGAACGCATCCATGTTCGCCACAAACCCTCCCTTATGGGTTTATCCGATGCAGGTCCGGTGACGTATGACCGTAGCCGGCAAAGTTTCCAGGCACTTGCTGATACTCGCGCGGCGTACAGCCAAACTCGCGGCGAAACACCGTGTGCAGGTACTGCGCCGATTTGAAACCGCACTTCTGGGCAATCTCGGCAATCGCCGAGTCGCTGTGCTCCAGGCCATTGGCCGCTGCCGCCAGTTTGAAACGCAGAATCTCGTCATGCACGCTGCGGCCACGCTCCTTGCGAAAATGCAGCTCCAGCGAGGAGCGTGATACACCGACGTAGGCCGCCACCTGTGCGGTCTTGATGCCCTGGCAGGCGTACTGACGGATAAACAGCAACGCCTGCATCACATAAGGGTTGCCCAAGGGTTGATGCAGGCTCGACGCCTGCACATTGATCGCGTCCGGCGGGACAAGAATCTGCGTGCCCGCGCAGGCTTTGCCGTGAAGCATCTGATGCAGCAGTGCCGCAGCCGTGCGGCCCATGGTCTCGGTGCCCTGGATTACCGAACTCAGGGGGACCCGCGTAAGGGTGCGGGTCAGCGGGTCGTTATCGATGCCGATCAGCGCAACCTGCTCCGGCACAGCGATACCGGCCGTGAGGCAGGCTTGCAGCAACTGTCGGGCACGGGCATCGGTGACGGCGATGATGCCGACCGGCTTGGGCAGGCTGTGCAGCCAGGCGATCTGCTGTTCTACGGCGCTGTCCCAGAGCGGCGCACTGGTGCCCAGGCCCCGGTAGATCTCGACATGCAGGCCATCGCGCTGCAGCAGGCGGCGAAAGGCGTTTTCCCGCTCCTGGGCCCAACGGTTGGCCTGGGCCGGCGGCAGGCTGAAACAGGCAAAGCGGGTCAGGCCGGCCTCGATCAAGTGCTCGTACGCCAGCTTCATCAATGCGTAATTGTCGGTGGCCACATAGGGGATGCCGTCAGGGTAAGCCCGCGCGTCCTCATAGGAGCCCCCCACCGCCACCACCGGCAACTTGCTTCCGGCCAACGCCTCGCCAATCAACGGATCGTCGAAGTCGGCAATGATGCCGTCGCCCTGCCAGCGTTCGATACCACGCAGGCGGCAGAGAAAATCCTCTTCCAGGAACAGGTCCCAGGACGCGCGAGTGCTGCTCAGGTAATTGCCGATGCCGGTGATGATGCCGCGGTCGTAGATCTTGCTGCCGTTGAACAACAGGGCGATGCGGTGAACGGGCGGTAGGGTTTTCATTGTTTTTGTCCTCAGCCGATCAGCACAGACTAGGCCCACCTGCGCCAGAGCTCAATACGCAAAAACGCACTGTACCCTGGTGATTATCGTAATCGGCGGGCCAAGGAGCGTTGCTAGTATCGAGACACCGCCAAGAACAATAAGGAAAACGCTATGACGTACTTCCCCGATGTCGAGACCGTTCGCTTCGAAGGCCCCAGCAGCGACTCTCCCCTAGCCTTTCGCCATTACGACGCCAATAAGCTGATCCTCGGCAAACCCATGCGTGAACACCTGCGCATGGCGGCCTGCTACTGGCACACCTTCGTCTGGCCCGGTGCCGACATGTTCGGTGTGGGCACCTTCAAACGCCCATGGCAACGCAGCGGCGACCCCATGGAGCTGGCCATCGGCAAGGCAGAAGCGGCCTTTGAGTTTTTCTCCAAGTTGGGCATCGACTACTACAGCTTCCACGACACCGATGTCGCGCCCGAAGGCAGCTCGCTCAAGGAGTATCGCAACCACTTCGCGCAGATGGTCGACCACCTGGAACGCCATCAGGAACAGACCGGCATCCAGTTGCTGTGGGGCACCGCCAACTGTTTCAGCAACCCGCGTTTCGCCGCCGGTGCCGCCAGCAACCCGGACCCTGAAGTGTTCGCCTACGCCGCCGCTCAGGTGTTCAGCGCGATGAACGCCACCCTGCGCCTCAAGGGTTCCAACTATGTGCTGTGGGGCGGCCGCGAAGGCTATGAAACCCTGCTCAATACCGACCTGAAGCGCGAGCGCGAACAACTCGGGCGCTTTATGCGCATGGTGGTGGAGCACAAGCACAAGATCGGCTTCAAGGGTGATCTGCTGATCGAACCCAAGCCCCAGGAGCCGACCAAGCACCAGTACGATTACGACAGTGCCACGGTATTCGGCTTCCTCCACGAGTTTGGTCTGGAACACGAGATCAAGGTCAATATCGAGGCCAATCACGCGACCCTGGCCGGGCACAGTTTCCATCATGAGATCGCCACCGCCGTATCCCTGGGGATCTTCGGCAGCATCGATGCCAACCGTGGCGACCCGCAGAACGGCTGGGACACCGATCAGTTCCCCAACAGCGTCGAAGAAATGACCCTGGCCACCTATGAAATCCTCAAGGCCGGCGGATTCAAGAACGGCGGCTACAACTTCGACTCCAAAGTACGCCGCCAGAGCTTGGACCAGATTGACCTGTTCCACGGTCATGTCGCCGCCATGGACACCCTCGCCCTCGCCCTGGAACGCGCGGCGGCGATGGTGCAGAACGACCGCCTGCAACAGTTCAAGGATCAACGTTACGCCGGTTGGCAGCAGCCGTTGGGCAAGTCCGTGCTGGCGGGGGAATTCAGCCTCGAATCACTGGCCGAACATGCCTTTTCCCATGAACTGAACCCGCAAGCCGTGAGCGGTCGACAGGAGATGCTTGAAGGGATCGTGAATCGTTTTATTTACAGCTGACCCCACGGTGACAATCGCGCGACAAATCTCTGCGCGCGAAGGTCGCTACAGGCTCTACAGTTCTACCCGCATCACGCTGTGTCTTTTCCAACAACAATAAAAGGACGCAACACCATGAATAGACTCGAACGCACCCTGCTCGCCAGTGCCCTGGCTCTGCTCGCCCTGCCAGTGATGGCCGATTCTGCCCACCCGAAAATCGGCTTTTCCATTGATGATCTGCGCCTGGAGCGCTGGTCCCGGGATCGGGATTACTTCGTCGCAGCGGCGGAGAAACTCGACGCCAAGGTCTTTGTGCAGTCAGCCGATGCCAATGAGCAAAAGCAGATTTCCCAGATCGAAAACCTTATCTCGCGCGGCGTCGATGTGATCGTTATCGTGCCGTTCAACGCCACGGTGCTGACCAATGCTGTCGCCGAAGCGAAGAAGGCCAATATCAAAGTGGTCTCTTATGACCGGCTGATCCTCAACGCCGATATTGACGCCTATATTTCCTTCGATAACGAAAAGGTCGGCGAAATGCAGGCCAACGGCGTGCTGCAGGCGGCGCCCAAGGGCAACTATTTCCTGCTCGGCGGCGCGCCGACGGATAACAACGCCAAGGTGCTGCGCGAAGGCCAGATGAAGGTGCTGCAACCGGCCATCGACAAGGGCGATATCAAGGTTGTCGGCCAGCAGTGGGTCAAGGAATGGAACCCCACCGAAGCCCTGAGCATCGTCGAAAACGCCCTGACCCGCAACAGTAACAAGATCGACGCCATCGTTGCCTCCAACGATGCCACCGCAGGTGGTGCGATTCAGGCCCTGGCCGCGCAGAAGCTGGCGGGCAAGGTGCCGATTTCCGGACAGGACGCCGACCTCGCTGCCGTCAAGCGCGTGATCGATGGCACCCAGACCATGACGGTCTACAAGCCGCTCAAACTAATTGCATCGGAAGCCGCCAAGCTCTCGGTGCAACTGGCGCGCAACGAAAAGCCTGCATACAGCTCGCAATACGACAACGGCAGCAAGAAGGTCGACACCATCCTGCTCAATCCAACGCCGTTGACCAAGGCCAATATCGATCTGTTGGAGAAGGACGGTTTCTATAGCGAAGAGCAGATGGGGCTGTAGGCGCTGCGCTGTTGCGCAACAAACCGTGCCCGTTGGAGCGAGGCTTGCCCGGCAATGCGTTGAGGCGATGTGCCTGACATATCGCGTCGTTCAATTCGCGGGCAAGCCTCGCTCCAACAACAAGGCAACCGCCCCCATCGGCCTTTCGTGTGAGCCATTGCTATGTCGCACTATCTGCTGCAAATGAATGGCATCGTCAAAAGCTTTGGCGGTGTCAACGCGCTGAACGGCATCGATATCAAAGTGCGGCCGGGGGAATGCCTCGGCCTGTGCGGCGAGAACGGTGCCGGTAAATCCACTTTGATGAAGGTGCTGTCGGCGGTCTATCCGTACGGCACCTGGGAGGGCGAAATCCTCTGGGACGGGCAGCCGCTCAAGGCCCAGTCCATCAGCGATACCGAAGCTGCCGGCATCGTCATCATTCATCAGGAGTTGACCCTGGTGCCCGACCTGTCAGTGGCCGAGAACATTTTCATGGGCCACGAACTGACGCTACCCGGCGGGCGCATGAATTACCCGGCGATGATCCACCGCGCCGAAGCGCTGATGCGTGAGCTCAAGGTGCCGGACATGAACGTCGCCCTGCCGGTCTCCCAGTACGGCGGTGGCTACCAGCAACTGGTGGAAATCGCCAAGGCCCTGAACAAACGGGCGCGGCTGCTGATCCTCGATGAGCCCTCCTCGGCCCTGACCCGCGCGGAAATCGAGGTGCTGCTCGACATCATCCGTGACCTCAAGGCCAAGGGCGTGGCCTGCGTGTACATTTCCCACAAGCTCGATGAAGTGGCCGCCGTGTGTGACACCATTTCAGTCATTCGTGACGGCAAGCACATCGCGACCACCGCCATGGCCGATATGGATATCGCGCAGATCATCACGCAAATGGTCGGTCGAGAGATGAGCAACCTTTATCCCACCGAACCCCATGACATCGGCGACGTTATTTTCGAGGCGCGCCACGTCACCTGCTATGACGTGGACAACCCCAGGCGCAAGCGCGTCGACGATATTTCCTTCGTGCTCAAGCGCGGGGAAATCCTCGGCATTGCCGGTCTGGTCGGTGCCGGGCGCACGGAGCTGGTGTCGGCGCTGTTTGGCGCTTACCCCGGTCGCTACAGCGCCGAAGTCTGGCTGGAAGGCCAACTGATCGATACGCGCACCCCGCTCAAATCCATTCGCGCCGGGCTGTGCATGGTGCCCGAGGACCGCAAGCGCCAGGGCATCATCCCCGATCTGGGTGTGGGTCAGAACATCACCCTGGCAGTGCTCGACACCTACGCCCACCTGAGCCATATCGATGCCGAAGCCGAACTGGGCAGCATCGACCGGCAAATCGCCCGCATGCACCTGAAGACATCCAGCCCGTTTCTGCCGATTACCAGCCTCTCCGGTGGCAATCAGCAAAAAGCCGTGCTGGCGAAAATGCTCATGGCCAAACCGAAAGTGCTGATCCTCGATGAGCCTACCCGCGGCGTGGACGTGGGCGCCAAGTATGAGATCTACAAGCTGATGGGCGCCCTGGCGGCCGAAGGCGTGGCGATCATCATGGTTTCGTCGGAGCTGGCAGAGGTGTTGGGGGTATCCAATCGCGTGCTGGTGATCGGCGACGGCCAGTTACGCGGCGATTTCATCAATCAGGGGCTCACCCAGGAACAGGTCATGGCCGCCGCGCTCAGCCAAAACAATAATAATCGGAAAACCGCGTAGATGAATCAGGTCAAACACCTTTTTACCCGCTACAAAATGCTCGCCCTGGTGATCGCCGTCGCGGTGATCTGGCTGTTTTTCAGCTGGCAGACCGAGGGCGGCTTCCTGACCCCGCGTAACCTCTCCAACCTGCTGCGGCAGATGTCGATTACCGGAATACTGGCGTGTGGCATGGTGCTGGTGATTATCAGCGGCGAGATCGATTTGTCGGTGGGCTCTTTGCTCGGATTGCTCGGCGGACTCGCGGCGATTCTGGACGTGGTCTATCACATACCGTTGCTGGCCAACCTCAGCCTGGTGGCGTTGTGCGGTTTGATGATCGGGCTGGCCAACGGCTATATGACCGCCTACCTGCGCATCCCGTCGTTCATTGTCGGCCTGGGCGGCATGCTGGCGTTTCGCGGGATCCTGTTGGGGATTACCGGCGGCACGACCATTGCGCCGGTCTCGCCGTCACTGGTGTATGTGGGCCAGGGCTATCTGCCCCATGCCGTGGGTCTGGGGCTCGGTATCCTGCTGTTTGCCCTGACCCTGTTCCTCACCTGGAAACAGCGACGCAACCGTGCCCTGCATGGTTTGGCCGCGCATTCCTTGGTGCGCGACGTATTGCGCGTGGTGTTGATCGGCGCCGTGCTTGCCGGTTTCGTCACGACCCTGAATAGCTACGACGGCATCCCCGTGCCGGTGCTGCTGTTGCTGGTGCTGCTCGGCGTGTTCAGCTACGTCACCAGCCAGACCGTGTTCGGCCGTCGCGTCTATGCAGTTGGCAGCAACATGGAAGCCACGCGCCTGTCGGGCATTAACGTACAGGCGGTGAAACTGTGGATCTTCGGCATCATGGGGGTGATGTGCGCGCTGGCCGGCATGGTCAACACCGCCCGCCTCGCCGCAGGCTCCCCCTCGGCGGGCAATATGGGTGAACTCGACGCCATCGCCGCCTGCTTTATTGGCGGCACCTCAATGCGCGGCGGCTCGGGTACGGTCTACGGCGCTTTACTGGGGGCGTTGGTGATCACCAGCCTGGATAACGGCATGTCGATGCTGGACGTGGACAGTTACTGGCAGATGATTGTGAAGGGCAGCATTCTGGTGCTGGCGGTATGGGTGGACGTGAGTACCCGGACCGGGCGGCGCTGATCAGTCTATTAAATAAATGTAAAAAGATTTTCGCAGGCGGCCAGGCTCCGTTTTGAACGGTGCGCCATTGCACGGTAAATACCGAATCCGAAGGTCCTCTGAAGAAGCCGCAGGGCAAAGGATTCGCCTATGCCTGCGAGGTAATCAAATCACCGGAAATCTTCGGATCGGGAACTGGAATCGGCTTGCGTAAAAGCGATGTTGCACCAAGCTTTACACCTTGAAACGCCTGACCAGACCTTGCAGCTCGCCTCCGAGCTCAGCCAGCTCAACACTGGAGGCAGCAATCTCAGCACTTGCCTGCGAAGACTGGTCGGCAGTTCCGCGTACATTCGAAACGCTACGGTTGATCTCCTCTGCCACCGCGGCCTGCTCCTCCGCAGCCGTGGAAATCAACATGCTCATTTGCTGAATGTCAGATACCTGTTGCGTGATAGCTCCCAAGGCATCCCCGGTGTTGCGCACTCCAACAACGGTCGATTGAGTCTGTTGCACACTGGCCTGCATCATTCGCGAACTCTCTTCGACGATACGCTGTAACCCTTCGATCAGACTTTCGATTTCTTCAGATGACTGCTGAGTACGCTGCGCCAGACTGCGCACCTCATCAGCGACCACCGCAAAACCGCGTCCCGCCTCACCCGCGCGAGCGGCTTCAATAGCGGCATTGAGCGCCAGCAAATTGGTTTGCCCGGCAACCGCTTTGATGACATCAAGCACACCACCAATACGCTCACTTTCCTGATGAAGATGGGCCATCGATCCGGCCGAAACTCCCACATCGCGGGCAAGCGCCTCTATTTGTGCTACCGCTTGCTGCGATACACCCAATGCATTACTCGCCTCGAGATCGGCTTTCCTGGCCACGCAGGCAGCCTCTTGCGAATGACGAGACACCTCCAGCACAGTCGCCGTCATCTGACTCATGGCGGTCGCTACCGACTCGGTTTCACTTTTCTGATTATCAATGCCCGTCTGAGTGTGTGTCGTGATAGTTGCCAGCTGACTGGCGGATGCGGCAAGCCGATGCGAACTGCCACCGATTTGAGAAATAACGTTACGCAAACGCTGAGTCATGTTGTTGATCGAGCGCAGAAGCTGACCCAACTCGTCAGCCCGTTCACTGTACAACTCCACAGTAAGATCACCATTGGCGATACGCTCTGACGCCACCAATGTCTGCTGGAGCGGAATAACAATCTGGCGGCCGATGACCCAGGCAGTCAGCCCTCCCAACACCAATGCAAACAATGTGACACCCTCAAGAACAGAGACAATAAGCTCTACACTTGCCTTGGCGCGAGTCTCTTCAGCCGCATACAACACATTAATTTCGTTTTGCAGGGAGGATAGCGACTCATTCAACGTTATTACGGTTTTCCGTGCGTCGATCCCCGCCCGTGTCTGAAGGTAGCTGTCACTGTACGCCCGAAGTTTTTCGTCCAAGCGTTTTACTGAGTTCAGGTCCTCCTGCGGCCAACCTCCGGTATGGATCTCATCCAATATGCTGGAGAGTATCTGTTGCATGGTTTTCAAGTTGTCGTCGTGCCGAACGATCTGCACAGGATCCGCTGTCAAACCATAGATAAAGTTAGCATCACGCGTGAAAACAGTTTGATCAAAGAGACTGCCCAGTCGATTGATTCGCTTCAGCGACTGCCCGTCACCACGCAGCCCGTAGAAGCCTGTCAGAGCGAGTAATACAACTAATGCCAATAACAATCCGAATCCCAGCCCCAGCTTCCTGGTAACGGTCAGGTGCTCCAGTGAAAATCCATTTGACATAAACAGCAACCTTATCATCCCTATATTCGGAGCGTATTGACGCCCCACCTTGAAAACTGTTGAGGCGTCACCGTTATTTACGACTTCTTATCAATTCAGCCCAGGCGCATTTGCCCCGCACAAGCAAGGGTTGAGTCTGCTCACTTGGTGGTGTAGCCCCCGTTAATCAGGATGGTTTGTCCCGTAACCCACCAACCATCGCTAACGAGGTGGCGAATGAAAGGAACCACATCCTGAATATCCGTCAAACCAGTCTTGCTAAAGGGTGAAAGTGCCGCAGCGGTTTTATGATATGCCACGGCATCAGCGCCTTCTGCCGGGTAGAAAAAGGGTGTGTCCATCGGTCCTGGCCCCACCGCCGTCACTGAAATACCGCGTTCACCAAACTCCTTGGCGGCCGCACGGGTATAGTGCTCGACCGGTGCCTTGGTGCCAGCGTAGGCTGCATAGAATGGTGTAAAGGCTCCTAAAAGTGAAGTAACTATCGTACAAATTTTACCATTATCGTTGAGATGCTTTCCGGCCTCCTTAATGAAAAAAAATGCGGCCTTCGAGTTAACAGCGGTCATTTCGTCGTATTCGGCTTCGCTGATATCTGACAGAGGCTTTTTCAGCACCTTACCCACAGTGTTGATGGCGATGTCCGGTTTACCAAACGCTGCAGTGGCCTCTATGAATAGCTTCTCCACAGCGTCCGCCGTTGTAAGGTCCAGCTGCACCGCCACTGCCTGAGCACCCGCCTTCCTGATATCCGCAACGGTTTCGTCGGCATCTGCCTTGCTGCTTGCACTATTGTAGTGAATCACCAATGCCTTGGCGCCTTGTGCAGCAAGGTCGCGCGCAATCAGACCACCGAGATTCTTCGCACCACCCGCGATAACGATAGTCTTGCCGTTGATGGAATGGTCAGCCATGGGGAATTTCCTTTGGGTATAAGGGAGCTCCGAGTGTAGGTAAACACAGCGGCTAAATAAGCCCTGACTACCTGGATAGACAATCCAGCAGGGCACACTAATGCCGGGCGAGGTTATACGATCGAACACCGCACGCGAAGGATAGGCAGGTCAGCCGGATTGGCATGGGGACTGGACGGGCAGCACGGCGTTTCAATTGCTTAAGAAGCAGATTCTGTAACTTCAAGATGCGGTTGCATCAATGCTTCAAACCATTCGATGAACGCGTTCAGCCGCCTCGAACGCTGACGTCGATGCGAATACAGCAGCGAGACCGGCATGGAAGCGGCCCGAAAGCCGGGCATGACCTCCACTAACTGTCCGGAGTCCAGCAAGTGCTGTACATCGAATCGGGGGATCTGGATTAACCCCATACCTGACAGACAACAGGCGATGTAGGTTTCAGCATTATTGACTATCACCGAACTGGGTACAGCCATCTCGCGTCGCTCGCCACGGTATAAATAGTCCCATGGCAACTCACGACCGTTACTCGATGAGGCATACCCTACCGATAAATGCCCCTGCATCAGCTCTCCAGGTTCTTGAGGAGTACCATGCTTCTGAAAATAGTCAGGGGCGCCACAGTTGATCAGTGCAATATGCCCTATCGTCCGCGCGACCAGACTGCTGTCCAGCAGATTGCCAATGCGCACGACGCAATCAACTCCTTCTTGTACCAGATCGATAGAGCGGTCCGTGGAACCCAGTGCGAGTTGCAGTCGCGGGTGACTGCGCTTGAAACTTGGCAAGGCCGGCGCGATCAACCGTCGGGCTATGCGACTTGGCACATCGACATTCAAGCGCCCAGACACTTGGCGCTGATGCGTCTGGAACAGCTGCTGGATGTCATCGGCATCCGTGAGTAACTGCCGCACGCGCTCCAGCAACTGAGCGCCATCAGCCGTCAGTTGAACTCGGCGTGTCGTTCGATGCAACAATCGTGCACCCAGATCTGTCTCCAGCTCCTGAATAGCCGCCGATACGGAGGCACGTGGCAACTCCAGCAGGTGAGCAGCCCTTATAAAACTCCCCATTTCAGAGACCTGGAGGAAAACGCGATATTGTGTGAGTTTGTCCATAATTTTAGCCGGCGAGGCCGCCCTCCTCCAAAAACAGCGTTCCTCGGGAGCGGTCTCTCGCCGGAAGAAGTGGATTGCGTGCCGGTTCGGTATCTATCACTTGCTCTGTGAAGCATCAAGGGGAATATCGAGGATAAAGCTTGCGCCCTGTCCAACCCCGTCGCTGTGCATGGTCAAGTTGCCACCCATTTCTTGCGCGGCCAGCGCGCAGCTGTGCAGGCCGAAACCGTGACCTTCTTTGCGCGTAGTAAAGCCATGGGTAAAGATACGCGCCAGGTGTTCTGGCGCAATCCCATTGCCGTTGTCGGTCACCGTGACGCGCAATACTGGCCCTTCAGCGAGAGACGCGCCTAACGTAATGCACGGGCTGCGATCGATCACGCCGTCCAACGCCTGCCTGGCATTGCGGATCAGGTTCACCAGAATCAGCAGCACCCGGTGCCGGTCCAGCGAGAGCAGGGGCAAGTCGGCAATTTCCTTGACCACCGTCACCTCCTGGCGCGCCGATGATCTGGCGCTCATGCGCAAGGCATCCTCGATTAACTCTGAGACCGGCACTGTCTCGACGACACTGACAGCAACGGCATAGGACTGCTGGGCAGCGACAATGGTTTTGATATGGTCAATGCCCTTGGTGAGTTGCCCGAGTTCTTCGATGATGCCTTGTTGTTCTACCGTCACCATCTCCGCCAGCTTGAGCAGATAGTCGGGCAGCATCTTTCCTTTTTGGTCTGTGGTGAGAAAATCGCTCAGGTCATTGACGTGTTCATTCATCAGTTGAACCACCTTGCGCAGCCCCTGGACTTTGGAGGCGCGCATCTGGCTGCTGACCAGTTCTGCCGATACGTTCACGCTGTTGAGGACGTTGCCGACGTTGTGCAGCACAGAGGTGGCGATTTCGGCCATGCCCGCCTGACGGGATTTGGCATGCAGTTCGGTTTGCACCTGGCTCATGCGTAGCGCCGCGCGTACGCGAGCCTTGAGTTCCAGCGGCGAGAAGGGCTTGGCGAGATAGTCATCGGCGCCACTCTCAAGCCCGGAGACGCAGGCCTCACTGCCGCCGCGGGCGGTCACCAGGATCACGGGTAAATGGGCAAAACCGGCGCTGGCCTTGATTCTGGCGGTCAGGCCGAAGCCGTCGAGTTCCGGCATCATTACATCCGAAACGACGACATCGATGGGTCGACGCTGCAGGAGTGCCCAGGCCTGCTCTCCATCAGATGCAGTGGCGACGATATAGTCGTCGTGCAAAAGTTCGCGGAGATAGCTCAGCATTTCCGGGCTGTCGTCTACCACAAGCACTTTAGATCGCGAGGCGTGTTCCGGGTCCTGCTCATCATCTGTGTCTTGCGTCGAAGTCCGCTCGTTGCGACTGCCCTGACGACCGTCGTCGAAACGCAGGTGACGCTGCTCGGTTGTGCTTGACGATGATCGCTCTTGCATATTGCTGGCTTCGGTTGGCACGGTGTTTTGCTCAGCCCCCAGCGGAAGTCGAACAAAGAAGCACGAACCCCGTCCGGGTTCGCTGTTGACACCGACTTCGCCCCCCATCAGTTCGACCAGATTCTTGACCAGGGCGAGGCCGATGCCTGTGCCGCTGTATTGGCGAGTGGCGGAATTGTCGATTTGAGAAAAACGCTGGAACAGCAACGGCAGTTTGTCAGGCGCGATGCCAATTCCTGAGTCCTGCACCGCAAGTTCAAATCGATCGCCATCAAGCGGAGTCACTGCCAGGTGCACGGTGCCGCCAGCGGGCGTGAACTTGATGGCATTGCTCACCAGGTTGAGAAGAATCTTCTCGAAATGTCGGGGGTCCAGGTACACCGTGCCGAGCGCGGGATCGATGCTGCTGGTCAGGGTGCAGCCTTTGCCCTCAGCCACCATGGCGGCATCCTCGGCCAGCACACCCACCGTCTTGTTCAAGTCAATTGGCGATGGACACAACTCAAACTTGCCCGCTTCGGCCTTGGAGAAATCCAGGATCTCGTTCACCCGATTCATCAAGCGCAGCGCGTTGCGTTGGGCGCGGTCGATTTGCACACGCCAATCTGATGGCGGGATGGCCGCCGCCGAGAGCTGCTCCAGGGGGGCGAGAATGAGGGTCAGGGGCGTGCGCAGTTCGTGGCTGACCGTGGCGACGAAATCACTTTTTGCCTGATTAGCGGTCTCGGCCTGATTACGCGCGTGAATGAGTTCGATGGCCTGCGCCTCGAGCACCTCGGTCTGCTGGTGCAAGGTGTCGGTCCGCTCGGCGACCATTCTCTCCAAAGAGGCCTGGACCTGCTGTCTTTCGGCTTCGGCCTCGGCCTCCAGCACCCGGATGCGCAGGGCATTCTCCTGAAACACCCGTACGGCGCGGGTCATGATGCCAATTTCGTCACGGCGCCCGACGCTGGTGATCTTGGCATTGAGGTCACCAGCGGCAAGCCGACGCATGACCGAGGCCAGGGCGACGATGGGCTGCGCGACAAATCGCGACGTGCTCCAAGCGATGGCGCCAGCCAGCAGGATGGCGACGGTACCTGCAACTATCGTCGCCAGCATGCCGCGATCATTGTGAACCACAGCGTCGGATCGCGCCTGGCCGACGAACTGCGCAACCAACAGGCCGGCACTCCGTGCCTCGTTGCGAACCTGGTCGCGCGCGCCGCTCAAGGCGTTACTCGCCTGATGGAACCTGGCGAAGGCCGCCCGGTAGCCGGCAATCTGATCGCTGACCGTCAGGGGCGTAGCCTTGGCTTTTAACTCCACGGACGAAGGGAGAACACGAGACAGACGGGAGAGCTCGTCAAGAATGTCGCGCACAGCGCTGGCGGTCTCGGCCGACGGTGACAGGCGAAACGACAAGGTCTGCGCCTCCAGGGTGGCAACGCGCTCGGCGAAGCGCTTGGACAACGCCGCTGCATTGTGCAGCAATCCGGTGGCTGCCTGAATGTCGCTTGCGTCATGGGCAACCTGCCCATCCACTTCATCCATCATTGCCTCGAGGCGCTCGACCACATCCCCGACGGCGGCAAGCTCTCGCAAAACCTCGCCTCCTCGCAGCTTTGGAGCCTCGCCAAGGTGCTCTACCGCCACACTGGCAGTAGCTATAGCCGCCGCCAACTGGTCCAGGATCTCTCTCGCCTGCGGCGCCCCTATCACCTCGCGCAATTGTTCGACCACGGGCTGGAGTGCCGCGCCAGCGTTCCGCGCAGCAGTAGCGGCCGCCCCATCACCGGTCACCAGAATCCTGGCCGCATTGACGGTGATGATCCGCTGACCGTTGCGCAGAATATCCAGGATGCGCCGGGCGCTTTCAACGTTACTCACCCGCGCCTCGAGCTCAGCGGTGCGGGCGTCGAGACCCTTCAACCCATCGGCGATGCCCTGTTCGACGAGGATCGTCGCCTCTCGCATCCGCCCGTAGTTGGCTGTCATGTTCTCCGTTTCGCCATCCATCGTCAGGGTCGCTGCCCGCAAGGCGGCTATCGCCGCGTCGAGCCTCTCCAGACTGCCCTTGAGCGACTCCGCCTCGGCCACAGGAATGGCGGTGAGGCCGGCGATCGCCGTCGCTACCATACCTTCGGCCTGGGACAGGCTGTCCTGGTCGCGAGTGGCGATGAAGTTTTCCACCCGCCCGGTGGCCCCGTTGACCGAAGCAAGGATCTCCGCAGAATGGCTGGCGGAATCCACCGCACGTACCATGCCCCGCAGGCCATAGAGGTTCACTAGCGATACCGCCAGCATCAGGAACACCAGTGCCGCGACCGCCAGGCCAATTTTGACGGCAATGGGCCGGTCCTTGGCTGGCTTGAATGTCAGCATGGTGCCTCGCCTCCCCGTTCCCCGCCGACCACTACTGCTTCATAACCTCCGGCAAAGGCGCGGGCGGCGCCGTATTACTGATGGCCACGTCGATCATCGCCGCAACAGAAGCCTGGCTATACACAGGATTGGCGGCACCGCCCACTGGCATAGTGGTGAGCCAGGCATCCAGGTCCTTCGCATCGATGCGCACCAGCGGCACTTCGACGAACTTCGGCACCTGCTTGCCGGCCAGAATCTGCTGAGCGACCCAGAAACCCACCTGGGAGACGCTCGGGGAAGCGGAAATGGAAACGGTCTCGTAGCCATTGGCATCGCGTTCCTGTTTCCACAGGGCAAGTTCATCCTGACGGTTCCCCATCACGATGATCGGCAAAGGGCGTCCCGCCGACTTGAACGCCATGGCCGCGCCATAACCGTCGCCCCCCTGGGTAGCAACGGCATCAATGCCGGGCAGGGACGGCAGCGCCAGCGCCACCTCCTTGCGTGCGACGGACCCCGTCCAGTTTCCGTACACGGTCTTGGCGAACCTCAGGCCCGGATAGTCGCTGGCGGCCTTGCGAATGCCATCGCTGATATTTTTATCGGTGGCATCGCCAGCAATGCCGCGGATCTCCAGCAGCGTTCCGTTGCCCTTGAGGCGCTGGGCGATATAGTCCATTTCCACGCGCCCCATTGCAGACCAGTTGTAGTCCACGGTGTAGACGCAACGCTCGGTGACCAGGCTGGCCATCACGACCACCACGATGCCAGCGTTGCAAGCATCGCGAATAACTCCGTTGAGGGCCGTGTCGGACGCGGCCAGGATGACAATGGCGTTGACGCCCTTGACTATCATGTCCTGGATCTGGGCCGCTTGTTCCGATGCCGAATTATTGGCACTGACCACCGGAGCCTCGCGGATCAAGCCATCCTTTTGCGCCTGGGACGCAATCTCCTGCCAGTTGCTCACCATCACTTTGCGGAAATCGCTGCCCGCGTAGGAGTTGCTGAACCCAATGCTATAGCTTGCTGTAGAGCCGCCGGCGATGCCGCCGTCGGCAGCCTGGGCTGGATTGGCAGCAACCAACACCAGCCCGCTCACGCAGCCAGCGAAGCGCCATAAGATTTTGTGGATCGGTTTAGTCTTCATGCCGTTCTCCATCGTGCCCGGGATTTACCAACAGCAATCTACCTGCAATGAGCATAGTCGCAACGTGCCAGCTCCGCGCGGCCATGGACGATTTCACCACCTGCCTTTACGACCCGGATCAATGCTCTACGCCGATCCTTCATCCGGTACTTCGTTAAGTGCTGCTCGGTCACTGATCATCCATCCGGGACCACATGGCTCGGTCAGGCAGCATCTGCGGGTGTCAGGACCTCCTTCGGAGTGTCAGGTTTGATCTTGAACCACAGGGCGTACATCGCGGGCAGGAACACCAGGGTCAGCACGGTGCCGGCAAACGTACCTCCGATCAGGGTGTAGGCCAGCGTGCCCCAAAACACCGAATGGGTCAGCGGGATGAACGCCAGCATCGCCGCCAGCGCCGTGAGAATGACGGGCCTGGCACGCTGCACAGTGGCTTCGACCACGGCGTCATAAGGGGACAGGCCAGCCTGCGCATTGGCATGAATCTGACCTATGAGGATCAGCGTGTTACGCATCAAAATCCCCGACAACGCGATCAGTCCCACCAACGCGTTGATCCCGAAGGGTTGCTGGAACAGCAGAAGCACCGGCACCACGCCAATCAGGCCCAGAGGCGCTGTGGCAAATACCATCATCATTGCCGACATCGAACGCACCTGAATAATGATGGTGAGTAACGTCAGCGCGATCATGATCGGGAACAGCGGCAGTAACGCTTTGTTCGCTTTACCCGACTCCTCGATCGCTCCTGCCAACTCAATGCGATAGCCCTCAGGCAGCTGTTCAATAAGCGGTTGCAGTTGCTTCATCACCGCACTGGAAACATCTGGCGGCTGAAGCCCTTCAGCCACATCACCCCGTACGGTGATGGTTGGCGTTCGGTCACGACGCCGCAGAATGGGCTCTTCCATTCGGATCTCCACTGTGCCGATCTGAGACAGCGACACCCGTTGGCCCTGCGCTCCGGTCAATGTGAAGGCGTCGATTTTCGAGGGGTCCAAACGAGTGTCGCCGGCTGAACGTGCAATCACCTGGACTGAGCGAATATCCTCGCGCACCTGGGTCACGGGCGCTCCGGTCAGCAGAAACTGAAGCTGTTGAGCAACTTCTGCGGAGGTCAAACCGAATGCCGGCAGACGATCCTGATTGAGTGTCAGGTGAAGTGCCGGAGCACGCTCGCCCATGTCCGTATTGACGGTTCTCATCATCGGGCTGGCTTTCATGACCTCGCGCACTTGCCCGGCGATATCACGCAGTACTGTCAGATCCGGGCCCATGACGCGAAAGGCCACCGGGTAAGGCGAGTAAGGGCCGAATACCAACTGGGTCGCACGTACGCGTGCCTGAGGAGCCAGGCCGTCAGCGACGGCTTGCCTCAGCCGGATCTTCAGAGCCTCGCGCTCTTGCTGATTGGCCGTTAGTACAACGATTTTTGCAAAAGAAGGATCGGGCAACTCCGGTGCCATCGCCAAATAGAACCGTGGAGCGCCCTGACCAATGTAGGCAGTGACTGTCCGCGCTTCCGGTTGTTTCGCCAACCACGCCTCGACTTCGGATGCTGCCGCATCAGTTTGCTCAATGGACGTGCCATAAGGCATCTGCACCTCAACGAGCACCTCGGGACGGTCTGATGTCGGGAAAAATTGCTTCTTCACCACGCCCATGCCGAGAATGGCGACAATGAACAAAGCGACCACCGAGATCGCTACAAGCCCTTTACGACGAATCACCCCACCCAGTACGCGCCTGAAACGCACGTAATTGGGCGTCCCGTAAATCGCGGTATGGCCGCCTTCAGGCACCTTGATCTGCGGTAGCAGTTTCACCCCCAGGTAGGGGGTGAACACCACTGCCACCACCCAGGATGTGATCAGCGCAATGCCGACGATCCAGAACATGTTGGCGGTGTACTCGCCTGCCGTTGATTTGGCGAAGCCATTAGGCATAAAGCCGATTGCAGTGACCAACGTGCCTGACAACATAGGCGCCGCGGTGTGACTCCAGGCATAGGCGGAGGCTTTGATGCGGTCATAACCCTCCTCCATCTTCACCACCATCATTTCAATGGCAATGATCGCATCGTCCACCAATAGCCCCAGCGCCAGAATCAGCGACCCCAGCGTTATGCGGTCAAAGTCCTTGCCTGTTGCAGCCATGACAATGAAAACCGCCGCCAGGGTCAGCGGCACCGCCGCAGCGACGACGATGCCGACACGCCACCCCATGCTGACAAAACACACCAGCAGAACCACGCCCAGCGCTGCGAAAAACTTGATCATGAATTCGGTGACGGATGCGTCTATGTTCACCGCCTGATCGGTGACCTTGCTCAACGTCATGCCTAACGGCAGCTGCCCATTGATTGACGTTGTCTCGGCTTCAAGCGCCCTGCCTAAATCGAGGCCGTTCCAACCGTCGCGCATCACAATACCGAGCAGCAAGGCGGGTTCGCCATTGTTGCGCACCATGAACGTGGCGGGGTCCTCGTAACCACGCCTGACCTCGGCCACATCGGATAATTTGAGGGTTCTACCCTGCATGGCCAGCGGCGTGTCGCGAATCTTCTGCAGATCATCGAACGCACCATCAAGTCGAATGAACACCTGCGGTCCCTTCGCCTCGACCGAACCGGCTGGCGTCATCATGTTTTGCGCATTCAACGCGCTAAATATGTCTCGAGCGGAAATCCCCAGCGTCGCCAGACGCTCGTATGACAACTCCACATAAATGCGCTCGGATTGCTCACCAATGATATTGACCTTCTTCACGCCCGCCACGTGCAGCAGGCGCTGACGCAAGGACTCGGCCTCGCGAACCAGCAATCGTTGCGGCTCGCCCTTTGCCTTTAGTGCATAAAGGGCGAAGGTGACATCGGCATACTCGTCGTTGACGATCGGGCCGATGACGCCAGGCGGCAACCCCGCCTCTTCGTCATGGAGCTTCTTGCGAGCCTGGTAAAACTCCTCGGGAACAGCAGAAGGCGGCGTGCTATCCAGCAGATAGACGGTGGTGAGCGCGAATCCCGGACGAGTGAAGGTCTCAGTCCGGTCGTACCAACGCAATTCCTGCATGCGTTTTTCCAGCTTTTCCACCACCTGATCCTGCATCTCACCAGCCGTCGCGCCAGGCCATACCGTTACCACCGTCATTTGTTTGATGGTGAAGGCAGGATCTTCCGCGCGCCCCAACTTGAAGAAGGCGTACAACCCACCTATGGAGATCAGCAATATCAAAAACAGCGTGATCGAACGCTCACGCACTGCCAGTGCGGACAGGTTGAAGCCGGTCATCGGCGCACCTCAGCCACCGCTGCCTGAGCGCTGCCCGCCAGCTGCGGCCTGACCTGCTCGCCCTCGCTGAGAAGGTGAGCACCCAACGCGACAATACGATCATTGATATTGAGATTACCGGTCACACGTGCAGTTTCTGCATCACTCAAACCGAGGAGCGTTACAGGGCGCCAGGTCACCTGCTCAGGCTCCCCGCTCACGACCCATACACCCGGACCTTTACCCGCGTCATAGACAGAGGCGACGGGCACCTGGACTTCCCTGTCGATGGCAGTTGGCGTACCGCCGATGGCGACCGAAATGGTCGACCCCAGCGTGGCATCGGCGAGTACGCCCTCCAGCACGTAACGCGCCTCAAATGTGCGGGTCAACCTGTCAGCCGAATCGGACAACTGGCGCAGATGCGCCGCCCCTTTGTGCTGATCCAGCCCGTAAAGCTGCACGGTCGCCGGCGATCCCAGTGCCGGACGTAGTGTTTCAGGTAATTGAACGACTGCCTCACGTTGCCCGGAATGGGCAACACGCACCACCACTTGGCCTGCCCCTATTACCTGCCCCGGCTCCGCCAGGGTATCTACAACAACGCCGTCGGAATCGGCCAGCAAGGTTGAATAACCGGTGGAGTTTTTTGCGACATCAGCCTGGGCTTTGGCTGCATTCAGTTGAGCTTTGGCCGAGTCGGCAGCCGCTTTGATCCCTGCGTAAGCAGAGGCAGAAACTGCACCGACAGACACCAAATCACGGTAGCGCAGCTCGTCATCAGTGGTTTGCCGGGATCGAGCCATTGCTGCGAGCACCGCTTCCTGCTGCGCTCGCGCTGTCAGCGTCAGATCGTTCGCATCAATGCGCATGAGTGGTTGTCCACGCTTGACGCTCTGGCCGGTGTCCACGAGGCGCTCGGTCACCTTTCCCGGCACTCGAAAACCAAGGTCACTCTGAACCCGTGCCGCAACGACGCCGGTGTATACGCGAGTTTCAGGCACAGAAGGCTGAACCAGACTGATACGCACCAAGGGCACTTGAAGACGAGGATCAGGAGGCGGCGCCTCGCTGCATGCAACCAAGGCCAGCGGTAATAAACCGATGAAGAGAAATGAAGTCGAGCGGCGCTGGATCATAGAGACCTCTTGGAAACAGATGCGCCATGCTTATTCAAGTGACCAATTATGTCAATGGTCACAAGGTGAACAAATAAAAGCCGTTTGATGATCAGGCGAGATCAGCAGAGTCGGCCTTGAATTAGGAATGCAAAGATAAACCCGGCAGCCAGCGCTCTTTTTAAGGCATCAGGCTGCGCAGAATGAGGTTGGAGATGAGCCCGGGCGCCTCTTCAACGACGTCGAGGTTGTACTGCAACAGTAAAGGATTGATGTAGGGACGCAGAGCGAGATGAATCGACTCTACCGTCTCATCCAGGGGTGTCTTGCGCTCAAACTCTCCAAGTTCACGCCCCTCCCGTACAATGTGCTGTACGAAGTGTTTGATTCGCCTGTCATAGACCTGCGAGCTGGGCCAGCTCTCCGAAGCAGCAAACGCCGCGATGTCATACAGTTTTCGATCATTGAAAAACAGGTCTACACCCTTGGTTATCAGGGTTTTGACCAATCGTCGAAAGCGCTCCGTAGGCGAGATACCCTCGCCATTGATAGCGTCCTCCACTGCCGCCATGATTTGCGACAGGCAGTTGCTGCAGATGGCCTCACCAATCGCCTGTTTGGAGTCGAAGAACTTGTAGATATAAGCCTTGGAAAAACCGATCGCTTTCGCGAGGTCGGAGACTGTTGTCTTGCTGTAACCGTATTGACTGAAATGTTCGTTGGCCGCCGCGACAATCTGGTCTCGGATATCGTGTTCGGCGGGACCGCGGGTGCTGGACGAGGAAACGGATAATGGGCTCATGGGATCAGCTTACTCACCCGCAGGACTGTTGACAACTCATGACCAAATTGTAATATGGTCACTAATCGCTCATTTGCCAGGTGTCACATGCACCCTTACCGTTTTGCCGTTTTGCTCAGTATCGGCATGGTCGCGGGCTGCTCGGTCGGCCCTGATTATTCAGCGCCCAAAGTAGAATTGCCCGAGCATTTTTCAGCGCTTACACCGGCAACACGAACAGTTGACGCAGCCCCCAGCGATCTCACCGCTTGGTGGGACGCTTTCAATGACCCCGTTCTCAGTCAGTTAATCAATCGAGCCCTTGAACAGAACCTCGATTTAGCTCAGGCAACAGCCAGGATCGAACAGGCTCATGCGGGTTTGGGAGCAGCTAATGCAGCGCTTTTGCCGTCGGCTACGATCAGTGGCCAAGCGGCCAGAGCACGACAGTCTCTGGAGACACCGTTGGGTCAAGTGCTGAATTCAGATCCATCCTATAACCGCTACGGCAGTGCTTATGAGGCTGATCTCAATGCTGGCTGGGAACTGGATGTATTTGGGGGATTGCGCCGAGGCAAAGAAGCAGCCATCGCCGACTATCAGGCCTCCCAAGCGGCGGCAGTTGCCACACGACTGGCCGTGGTGGCGCAGACTGCTGACCTTTACATCAGCATCCGCGGCATGCAAGCACGCCTGGAAATTGCCCGTAAGCAAGTAGAGACACGACAACAGCTGTTCACCACCATCGAACACCTCTATGCCAAAGGACTGGCTGCTGAACTGCAGTTGAATCAGACTCAAGGATCACTGAACCTGGCGCAAGCGACTGTGCCGGTACTTCAGGCTGGCCTTGATTCGGCAATGAACGCTCTGGATGTCATGCTGGGTAAACCACCGGGTACTTATACTGCGCTGTTGACCCCATCAACACGCATCCCGGACGTACCAAAGTTCGCCAGCCTGGGCTCTCCAGCCGACCTGCTGCGCCGACGTCCAGACTTGATCGTCGCAGAGCGCCGACTTGCGGCATCGAACGCTCGCATCGGCGAAGCCATTTCCGAGTACTACCCCAAGTTTTCCGTAGGGGCGCTGTTAGGCAGCGCTACCTCTGTCTCCAGCGGAAATCTTTTCTCCAATGATGCCAACCAGGCATCGGCGGTATTGGGATTACGCTGGAGGCTGTTCGACTTTGGCCGCATCAACGCTCAGATTGACCTGGCCAAGGGGCGGGAAGCCGAAGCGTTAGCTGCCTATCGCCAATCGGTGCTGAGGGCGTCCGAGGATGTAGAAACCGCGTTTTGCGCACTGATCAACCGCGAGCAGCAGTCTAAACATCTTGCACAGGGCGAGGCTGCTTTTACAAAAGCCCGGGACAGATCGTTCACCGCCTACGAAAAAGGCGTGGTGAGCCTGATCGAAGTACTGAATGCCGATGAGAACCTGTTAGCCGCATCTGATGGTAGAGCACAAGCACAAACGGAATCGGCGCGCGCTGCAGTGGCCACATTCAAAGCATTGGGCGGCGGTTGGCAACATCAGACACCCGCACCTCGCCTTCTCTCCAGTGCCCAATAACAAAGGCTGAATATCTTACGAAACGGTTCATCCCGCTTTACGGCCTTAACTGGCCGTTTTTTTATGGAGAAATGAACATGGGTCCAACGTTCACTGTCCGGGCCGAACCCGCCCGGTTACGCGGGGTTCAGTCCAGCGCCGGGTTTCAGCGTTTCCCGCCGCAACGAAAAAGGATCCGAAGGTCCTGATTTCAATCGCTTGCAGAATTCATTGGAACTCTGCATCCAAGAGAGTGAGTCTGCTCTTGTCACTTGTTGCACCACGCTCTTCGTCCCCTTTGCCGCAAGGACAAGGTAACGGACGAGGGGGCTGATTGTTTCTCCACATCGCCTTACATACTCGAATCACGCCTGGCGCGGCTAGTCGAGCCGCCCACCATTTTCCCGGGCGTGCTTGATGTCTCTGGAGGGTGGGGCTCCGAAACGCCGGGCATATTCGCGGCTGAACTGGGCGACGCTTTCATAGCCGACCCGCAACGCGGCGGTGTTCACGTCTAGCCTATCGGTCAACATCAGGTTGCGCGCGGCTTGCAGCCGCAACGATTTTTGATACTGAATGGGGCTGGTGCCTGTCAACTTGCGAAAACGGTGATGCAGGGTAGAGCTGGCCATTCCTGATCGTTCGGCGAGGTCGGACACGTGCAGCGGCTTGTCGTAGTGATATTTTAGCCACTCAATGGCTCTCACGATGCCCTTGTCTCGGTAACCATCGCGCGTGACGCTGCGCAACAAATGCCCCGCCTCACTGAGCAGCAACCTACCGTATATCTCCCGCTTGATAAGGCCCGACATCAGGCCTGCTTCAAGTGGTCGTTCGATCAGCGTGGAGAGTCGGGCGAACGCGTCGAGCAGCTCACTCGTCGCCATACCGGATACGAAGCCCCGCGCCTCAGTAGCCATTTCCTTCTTTTGAGGTTCCAGGGTCAGGATCACCTCGTTGAGCATGGAAAAATCGAGCTTCAACACAATTGATAAATAAGGGATTTGCTCGTTAGCCGCATTAACGCGAGCCAGTGTGGGTATATCGACCGAAGTGACAAAAAACGCCCCTTGCCCGAACTCACAGGCTTCCTCGCCGAACGCGATCTCCTTCGCGCCCTGCAGAATGATGGCCACGCAAGGCTCATAAATGCAGTACTTGGGCGTACCTAGTTCGGCCACTCGATAAAAGGTCAAGCCTGGAATCGACGTCGTGCAAGCCTCGGCCAAGCCAATCTGCAAATTGACTTTTTCGATAAGCCGCCTGAGTGCCTGGAGGCGTTCGTTGGGCTGAGCGGGTTCGTGCACGCTCAGGGAATGCACATGGCTGGAACGGAACTGCGAGATGGAACCGCTCGTCATCACATGCCCCCTATATACGGAAGCCCGAGTGTGCTGAGAGTGCGTGACCAGCGCAAGTGCATCGGCAGGATTGTGCAAAAAATATGGCGCATTAGGGTCACCCGGCTAACCCTCATTGCTCTAACTTCTAGCACGAATACCGGCTTCGATGAGGCCGTGCCCCCTAAGTCGCGAAAGGAAAGTTTTGGATGGACAGACGAGATTTTCTTACCTATTCGGTCGCTGGTGTTGTTGCAGCCGCTTTGCTGCCACCATCGGCTTTCGCAGGTTCGGTGGCTGCAGTCCCTGCGCCCACTTTGCTGACAGAGCATGGAAGCGCGATGCGTACTGAAGGCCGACTCGTGCGTTGCGACCTGCCCCTCAATGCGCCCTCTCATACAATGAGATACATAACGCCTCAACGCTTTGGCATGGGCGGGACGCAGATCGGCAATATCTTTGCGCCGATCAGCGACGAGCAGGCGGGCTTGGTTCTGCAGGCGGCTTGGGATGCGGGTGTAAGGCTTTACGATACGTCGCCGTTCTACGGGTTTGGCTTGAGTGAATATCGTCTGGGTCGTTTCCTGCATGACAAAGATCCAGACGACTATGTGATCTCCACCAAGGTCGGCCGCGTGTTGACGGCTGCGGGTGGCCTGCGCGCGGACCATGCCATCTGGAAGTCGCCAGCCCCTTTCAACTACCAATATGACTACACCGCAGCAGGCACGCGACGCTCCGTGGAAGACAGTCTGCAGCGTCTTGGGCTACCACGTATCGATATCGTTTTTATCCACGACATCTCACCAGATAACACCGAGCTGGAAGGCGGATGGGAAGCGGCGTATCGAATTGCGCGCGCAGGGGCGATGGTTGAGCTTGAAAAGATGCGGGATGAAGGGCTCATCAAGGCATGGGGCTTCGGCGTCAATACGCCGAACGCCGTGGTTCAGGCACTGGCCAGTAATGACCCGACGCCAGACATCGTGTTGCTTGCTTGCCATTATTCCCTCCTTGACCACAGCGATGCACTGCGCAACACCTTTCCGGCATTGAGAAGCAAGGGCACCAGCGTCATGGTTGGAACACCACTCAATGACGGATTTCTGGGAGGTCGTAGCCGATATAACTTCAGCCTGGATCTACCTGTCGGAGCGATAGAAAAGCGCGCGCGAATCATGGCGGTTGCCAGCCGACATGACATCGACATTCATACTGCCGCCTTACAGTTCGCAGCGGCACATCCACAAGTGTCCGCGATCATTCCGGGGGCGCGTTCGCAGGGGCAGGTAGTTTCCAATGTACAGGCGATGAAGGTCGGTATTCCGGCAGCCTTTTGGGAGGAGTTGAAGCGCCATAGTTTGATTGATGCTCAAGCACCGGTGCCTTCCTGAGCTTTATTGCAGTTTACCGGAGCAAGCTTTAACTTCCTTTCACGACAATCACTTATATCCATAACATTGAGAATTCAAGGACCTTATTCTCCAGCAAACAAACTGTGCACGCGTTCAAATAAGAACGCTAGCCTAAGGTCGTAATAAATGAAAACACGAACGTCTCTCATGATTTCCGGAGGCCTACTTGCGCTCTGCAGCAGCGGTTACTTACTTGCGGACACACTTGCGCTTAGCGTTCCGTTGCCTGATCCACTCCCTCGATTGAAGGTTCTGACACTCCTTGTAGGTATGCACCTGCTCGGTATGTGCTTCGGTCTAGGTGGGGCGACGATGCTGGACCTCTGGATTTTGCGTTGGATGCGTAAGGGTAGCCTCCCCGTTGAAATCGGACGCACCTTTCACTTCATCAGCGACGCGGTCACTCTTGGACTATGCCTCCTGTGGCTTTCAGGCCTGGGCTTCCTTGCTCTTTACGCGTTGGAGGCACCGGAAAGGTTTGAAAATCCTAAACTTTGGGCGAAAGTGATTGTGGTGATCGTCCTGACCCTCAATGGAATAATCATTCACGCGTTTGTGTTGCCAGACGCACTGCGCGACTTGAGTCGCCCCCTGCTCTTTGGGGTTTCCCGTATAAGAGCTACCTTATTTCTCGCATCAGGTGCAGTTTCGGGTGTGTCTTGGTACACAGCTTTTGCCTTCGGCATTTTTCGTGAGTTAAACAACAGTGTCACTTTCACCCTATTGGTTATCATGTGGCTTACGCTGATAATAACCGCTTCTCTCGCAGCCATTCTGCTCTGGTTAAACTCTGCAGCAAAAGTAAGAAAACATACTTCGTTCAGTCCTCCGACTTAAAAATAAAGGCCATCTTGGACATTGCTTGTAACTGCCCGGGCAATTGAGGCAAATCCAGCCAGTACTGAGCGACTGCACTGAGTTTTGGGTTCAACCGGTCGATGCACCAGATCATGACGATTGATGTCGTAGACGGACCGCCCACCAAGCGATGGCAGATTTGCGAGAGTGTGCTCTGGCGGCCCTCCTTCAGGTCCAGCCTGCGGAACTCGACCCACTGATTGAACATGGCCTCAAAGGTATACTCTGCCGCAAACCGAACAGCACGGCGTTGCTGTTTATGGTGCTCATAGGGGTTGACTCCTTGGGCAACCAAGGCACGCGCCTCATCACGTCGCGCTCAGGCTTCTCTAAGGCTGATTTGCGGATGACTACCCAGGGACATGCGCTTGTGCTGCCAGCCCGGTGGTATCTGAAACGCCAGATTTTTCCGCCGTGGGCCGTAACATTGAGCGCAAGCCCATCCGTATCGCCTAACGTGTAGTCATTACCAGTGATTCGGGCGTCCCGAACGGTCATATCCGAGAGTGCCATAGCGAGTTCCTGAACAAAGTCAGGACCAGATGCTCATCTCGTTATCCAAGCTGCGCCAGCAACAAATCGATTCAGTACTCATCCAAATTCAAGATTCCCATTCGGGACTTAAATCGGGACTTATAACGCACCGGATAGTGCAGGATTTCAGTGGTTCCCGCTGGAACGAAAAAAGGACCCGAAGGTCCTGATTTCAATCGCTTGCAGAATTCAGTGGAACTCTGCAGCGCAATATTTGGAGCGGGAAACGAGACTCGAACTCGCGACCCCGACCTTGGCAAGGTCGTGCTCTACCAACTGAGCTATTCCCGCGTCTTGGTGATGGCCGCTATTCTAGCGTTTCAAATTATTACGTCAACCCTTTGTTTTAAAAACTTATTTTTTTTCTGTGGTGGTCTTCAGATGCGGCCACGCAGCGCGCATGTATTGAACCATCGACCACAGGGTCAGGCCGGCGGCGATCATCAGCAGGATATAGCCCAGCACCACCCAGAAGGTCACGGCGGGCGGATTGGCCAGCAGGATGACCAGGGCCAGCATCTGTGCCGCCGTCTTCCACTTGCCCAGGTTGGATACCGCCACTTGGGCACGAGCGCCCAGTTCGGCCATCCATTCACGCAAGGCGGAAATGACGATCTCGCGACCGATGATGACCGCTGCAGGCAGGGTCAGCCAGAAGTTGGCGTGGGCCTGGACCAACAAGACCAGCGCTACGGCGACCATCAGTTTGTCCGCGACCGGGTCGAGAAACGCGCCGAACGGCGTGCTCTGCTCCAGGCGGCGAGCCAGATAACCATCGAGCCAGTCGGTGGCGGCGGCCACGGCAAATACCGTACTGGCAGCGGTGTAGCTCCAGTGGTACGGCAAATAGAACAGCAAGATAAAGATCGGAATCAGGAGTACGCGAATTACGGTGATCAGATTAGGGATATTCATCGGCACAACTGGCTGCGAGGTGAGCGGGCATTTGACTCAGAAAGATATCTGACGAGACCTGTTGCCACATTCTACGGGCTTCATTCGGATCATGTCTAAAAAAGTTCCAGGGACCCTGCCCTCGATCTCCGCCCTCAGGTGGCAGCGAAATGGGCAACGGCGGCATCGATGAAGCGCCTGAGTTTGGCAGTCATCTGCCGATCGCCACGATAAAGCAGGTGCATCGGACGACTGGGGCCGTCATAACCGGGCAAGAGCCTGACCAAATGCCCCGCTGTCAGGGAGGGTTGAAGAAAGTCGGCGGGGCCAAGGACAATACCGAAACCATCCAGCGCGGCAGACAACAGCGCCTTGGTTTCATTGACCTGCAAGCGACTGCGCGCACTTACGCTGTAGGTCTGCGCGCCCTGGCTGAACTGCCAGTGATTGTCGGCAGGCCGCGACCAGTACACATAACCCAGACAATCATGTACGGATAAATCAGCGGGCACCTGGGGAATGCCACGCTCAGCAATGTAGGACGGCGCCGCGCAGGCAATCAATCGATAAGGCGCCAGGGGTCTTGCGATCAGGCTGTCGTTGACGATCGGGCCGATACGAAATACCGCCTCATAGCCCTCTTCCACCAGATCGACAGCGCGGTCGGTCAGGTTCAGGTCAATCTCCACTTCCGGATACTGGCGCAGGAACGCGGTAACAAATGGCATCAGACTATGTGAACCAAAGGTGACCGGTGCGCCGATGCGCAAGCGGCCACGAGGCGTTGCGCTCATGACCTGGGCCAAGGCATCGGCCTCCCCGGCTTCGGCGAGGATATGTTTGCAGCGCTGATAATAGGCCGTGCCCAGTTCGGTGAGGCTTTGCCGCCGGGTGGTGCGATTGAGCAAGCGAGCACCAAGGCGCGATTCCAGAGCCGCGACATGCTTGGCGACCATCTGCGCCGACATGCCCAGACGTAACGCCGCACCGGCGTAAGAGCCTGCCTCGGCCGCCACGACAAAGGCTTCCATGCTGGTCAACCGATCAATCATTCCCTACTCCTGGTAATTAATCTAACGCCTGCCTGCTAATTTATCGCCTTCTATAAGTGAATCATTCTAGACCTCCAATCAGCGAGAGGAGTAACGACCATGCGTGTAGGCATTATCGGAGCAGGTTTTATCGGGCGCGCCGTGGCGCAATTGCTGCTGGCGGCCGGGCACGAGGCGATGCTCAGCAACTCAAGGGGGCCAAAGACACTGACCAGCATGGCCGCCGGTATTAGCGGCAGCCAGATCGGCACCGTCGAGCAGGCCGCAGACTTTGGCGAAGTCGTGCTGGTGGCGATCCCCTTTACCCACTATCGCGATCTTCCGGCGCCTCTGCTGGCAGGCAAAATCGTCCTCGATGCCAATAACTACTACCCCGACCGCGACGGCCATATCACCGAACTGGACAATTTCGAAAGCACCACCAGCGAAATGATTGCCGCACATCTGCATGGCGCGCGGTTGGTCAAGGCGTTCAATGCCATTCTGGCCCAGGATCTGCTGGACGACGGGCGCCCTGCAGGTGACCCTCAAAGGCGTGCGCTGCCCATCGCCGGGGACGATCAAGCGGCGAAGGAGCTAGTGACCCGCCTGCTCAACGATATCGGTTTCGATACGGTGGACGGCGGCGAGTTGAAAGACAGCTGGCGATTCGAGCGGGCCAAGCCGGCCTATTGCATCCCGTTAAAACGGACCGAACTCATTGCCGCACTGGCAGCGGCCGAGCGTGAGGTTGAACTGCCCCACGGATCCTGGCGGCACTGAGAGACGGTGAGTTATTCGCTATGCAGATTGGCGTAGATCGACTCGGCGAGTTTCTTGCTGATACCCGGCGCCTTGGCGATTTCCTCGATACTGGCCCGGGACAGCTCCTGCAGGCCGCCAAAGTGCTTGAGCAGGTCGCGGCGCCGGGTCGGCCCGACACCGGCTACCCCTTCGAGAGTCGAGGTGCGACGGGTCTTGCCGCGGCGGGCGCGGTGGCCGGTAATGGCAAAGCGGTGAGCTTCGTCGCGAATCTGCTGGATCAGATGCAGGGCCGGTGAATCACCAGGCAAGGTGAACTCATGGGCGGCGTCATTAAGGTAGAGCGTTTCGAAACCGGCCTTGCGCGTCGTGCCCTTGGCCACACCGAGCAGGATCAGGTCAGGCACCGCCAGTTCGTTCAACACATCCCGGGCCATACTCAACTGGCCCTTGCCACCGTCCACCAGCAGGATGTCCGGCAACTTGCCCTCGCCCGCCTTGAGTCGACTGAAGCGGCGGGTCAGGGCCTGGTGCATGGCGGCGTAGTCGTCACCTGCCGTCACGCCTTCGATGTTGTAACGGCGGTAATCAGCCTTGATCGGGCCTTCCGGACCAAAAACCACGCAGGACGCCACCGTCGCCTCGCCACTGGAATGGCTGATGTCGTAGCACTCAAGACGCAGCGGCGGCTCGTCGAGGTTGAGCACGTCGGCCAAGGCTTCAAAGCGCGCCGCCACATGCAAGCGGTTGGCCAGCCTCGCGGACAGCGCCTGCTCGGCATTGGTCACCGCCAATTGCTGCCAGCGCGCCCGGGTGCCACGCACTCGATGGCTGATGGTCATTTCCTTGCCACGGGAAGCTTCGATGGCCTCGATCAGGGCCGGGAAGTCGTCGTGAACCACGTTAACGATCACTTCGCCGGGCAGTTCGCGATCGACACCACCGAGGAAATACTGCGCCAGGAACGCAGACATCACCTCACCGACCTCCTCCTCGATCCCCACCTGGGGGAAGAAGTTCTTGCTGCCCAGCACACGCCCACCGCGAACGCTGATCAGATGCACACACGCGCCACCGGGGTTGACGAAGGCTGCCACCACATCGACATCGCCACTGCCACCTTCCATGCTTTGCTGATCCTGGACCCGACGCAGCAAGGAAATCTGGTCGCGTACCTGGGCTGCATGCTCGAAGTCCAGGCTCATGGCGGCCTTTTCCATTTCGGCATTGAGCTCATCGGTCAGGGCATTGCTGCGGCCTTCGAGAAACATCACCGAGTGGCGTACATCCTCAGCGTACACCTCGGGCTCGACCAGGCCGACGCAAGGCCCTTTACAGCGCTTGATCTGGTATTGCAGGCAAGGTCGGGTGCGGTTCTTGTAGTAGCTGTCCTCGCACTGACGAACCAGAAAGGTTTTCTGCAGCAGGCTGAGACTCTCGCGAATCGCCCCGGCGCTCGGATAAGGCCCGAAATACCGGCCCTTGGCCTTTTTTGCCCCGCGATGAATGCTCAGCCGTGGAAAGGCGCCATCGGAGAGAAACACGTAGGGATAGGATTTATCGTCACGCAGCAGAATGTTGTACGGCGGCCGCCACTCTTTGATCAGGGTCTGTTCGAGGAGCAGGGCTTCGGTTTCGTTGGCCGTGATGGTGGTTTCGATCTGCGCGATGCGCGCGACCAGTGCACTGGTCTTGGGCGCATGGCCGGTCTTGCGAAAATAGCTGGCCAAACGCTTCTTGAGGTCTTTGGCCTTGCCCACGTACAGCAGTTTTTCCTCGGCATCGAACATCCGATAAACGCCGGGGCGGCCGCTGCAGGTAGAGAGAAAGGCACTTGGATCGAACGCTGTCATCATTTCAGGCGCTGGCATCGACCATGCCGTGACGTACTGCCAACAAAGCCAGCTCGACATCGCTGCTGATCGAGAGCTTTTCGAAAATGCGGTAGCGGTAGGTATTCACGGTCTTGGGTGAAAGACACAACTTGTCAGAGATCGACTGGACCTTCTGGCAGCCGACGATCATCAGGGCAATCTGGATTTCCCGCTCGGAGAGCAGATCGAACGGCGAGTTATTGACCTGTGGCTGAAAAGACTTGAGTGCCAGTTGCTGGGCAATCTGCGGGCTGATGTAGCGCTGGCCGGCGAATACCAGGCGAATTGCCTGGACCATCTCGGCCAGCCCTGCACCCTTGGTCATATAGCCTGCTGCCCCGGCCTGAAGCAACCGGGTCGGAAACGGATCTTCCTCGCAGACTGTCACAGCCACCACCTTCATATCGGGGTGGCTGCGCATGAGTTTTCGCGTGGCTTCGAGGCCGCCGATACCGGGCATCTTGACGTCCATCAGGACGACATCGGGTTTGAGCTCCCGAGCTTTCTTCAACGACTCTTCACCCGAGTCGGCCTGACCCACAACCTGCAAGCCGTCGATATCGGCGAGCATGCGCGTGATGCCCGTCCGAACAAGATCGTGATCGTCGACAACCAGCACCTTTATCAAGCAGATACCTCACGAAACAGTCATACAAATGCCAATCACCTTAGCAAAAACGATGAGCCAGACCTAGCACCTGACCGGATCCGTAACACAGCGATTTTCAAAAGCGCTGTAGGCACGCTATCACCATTGCTTCGTGTTGCCGAAAAATCTTTTTACAGACAGGCGTTTCCGGACTCAGCTGCTTTCCGTTTTCTGCCTGCTCTTAACCGCATATGAGCCTGAAAGCTCGGCCATCGTGACGGTCAGGCGCCGAATGGCGTCCTGGTCCTCCTGGCCAAGACTGCGATAACTGCCCAGCACCTTTTCTTCAACGGCACTGAGATTATCCACCGAGGTAGGGGTTCTGACCCCTGTAATCACGAATAATACGTCCACTCCCTGGGCTGCGACGGCGGCCAGATAATCGGCCTTGGGCGCGCGACCGCCGTTTTCATATTTACCCTGAGCATTTGCCTCGACACCGCCGATTTCGCCGAATGCTTTCTGAGACAACCCCAGTCGCTCTCTTTCCTGTCTTAATCGAAAACCGATTCCACTCATTTGAATGCATAATCCTGTTGACCCAATCCTTACGAATGTTAGAATTGAGACGAAGTTAAACTGATTTGAACGGTTTTAAACTATGCCCGGAATACGCACCGCTGCACAAGCCAAGGCCTGGCTCGAACAACAGGGGAAATCTGTTCAAGAGTTTGCGCGGGAAAACAAGATTGACCCTGCCACCACCTATCAGGTGCTGTCTGGACGCAAGAAAGGTCGACGCGGCGAAGCCCATAAAGTAGCGGTGCTGCTGGGGATGAAAATCGGCATCATCCCCGGCGAAACACTCGCTGAGCCGGAGTAATAACGCCCCCGCCCTATCGGCCTTAACCGGCCAGGTTGACTGTGCGCGCGGACCAGCCTTGGGCATCGCGCTCGACGAGCAGCAACAGATCACCCGCCCCCTGCGCCGCTCCCACCAGCGCGCCATCCTGTGCCCAGAAGGCGCTACGCCCCGCAGACTGCCAGCCGCCCGTGACCCCGCCATGGTTGGCCATCAACACCGCCATGCGGTGCTCTGCGGCATAACCGCGCAGGATCCGGCTATCGGCGGCATAACCGCCTTCGCTGATCAACACACTGGCCATATAGAAGTTCGCCCCTGAGGCGGCGGCCCGTCGTGGGTGCTCCGCCTGGCCGAAATCGGCACACACGGCCATGGCCAGGCGCTCGTCACCCAGAGTCAACAGCGGTCCACCCTGCCCTGGGGTAAATGTCAGTTCTTCGCCTGCATGCAGATGTTGCTTGGTATAGACACTGACTTGCCCCTTGACATCGATGATCAACGCGCCGATCAGAATGCCGCCACCGGCCGCCTTGAGCGGCGCGCCCACTACCGTAACCATGCCGCTTTGCGCCGCCAGTTCACGCAATGGCAGCAGGCGCGCATCGTCGCTGTCGATGGCCACTTCCCGGGCAAGGGTCGCTTCGTAGCCGCTCAAGGACAACTCCGGAAACATCAGGAATTGCACGCCCTCATCGATGGCCGTCTGCATGAACCGCATATGACGTTGTACATTCGCCTGGATATCACCGGCGATGGAGGTGGATTGCGCAGCGGCAATTCTCAAGACGGCGGTTTTTTCAGAAGAAGACACTGCAAGCTCCAGGGCACTGACCGAACCGACGATGTTAAGGACGAAGATCGATGCATGCCAGTCCCACAACCGCCCGATTCAATCGAGACGATTGAAATTTCCAATTGAATCAAGGCATCGGCCTGAAGTAAGCTCAGCCCCATTCAACGGAGACGCATGATGTTGCAAACACTTCCTTCACAGCCGCTTCACCCTGCCGACACTCAGCGTTCGGTCGTGGCGGCTGCCTGGAAAACTGCGCAACCCGCTCCTGTTAACGGCTTTTATTTTGGGTATTGGTTTAGCCACTGGCGCGCCTGATACCTGAACGGCGCCCATCACCAAGGGGACGCCAACCAGAGAAAATCTCTACCCCCGGTCGGCTACCCGACCGGGGGTTTTGTTTTTTCAGGCTCCCGAAAAACGCATTGAACTGAATCGAATCGAGGATCACGACATGAACTACGCCACTTATTACCGCAACGACATCAGCTACGCCTGGCGATTTAGCAGCCTCCGTTCGGGCCAACCAGCCGCCTCCGATCGGTCACTGCCAGGTGGCAACTCACTTACAGCCAATGTGGCCAATTGTCGAACACCCCAGTAGGGCCTGAGCGGGAAGCACCCGCCAGCCCAGGAAGCCAGAACATGAATTCGTCCGTCGCCGTAAAACCATCGTCCGATCTGTCCGCGCACAACGTCACTTTGCTCGACAGCCTGCCGGCCCCGCAACGCCTGCCCAGCACCTTGCAACTCAAGACCCAACTGCCCCTGGATGCCGCTCTGAGCGAGCAAGTCGCCGCCCATCGCCGCGCCGTACGCGCCATCCTCAACGGTGAAGACTCCCGTCTGTTGGTCGTCGTCGGCCCCTGTTCCATCCATGATCCGCAATCGGCCCTTGAATACGCCGACCGCCTGGCCGAACTGGCCGCCGAGGTCAGCGACCAGATGCTTCTGGTCATGCGCGCCTACATTGAAAAACCTCGCACCACCGTAGGCTGGAAAGGCCTGGCTTACGATCCGCAGCTCGATGGCAGCGATGACATGGTCGGCGGCCTGACCCTGTCCCGCCAATTGATGCGCGAAATGCTCCGTCGCGGCCTGCCGATTGCGACCGAACTGCTGCAACCCATGGCGGCCGGCTACTTCGATGACCTGCTCAGCTGGGTCGCCATCGGCGCCCGCACCACCGAATCGCAGATCCACCGGGAAATGGCCAGCGGCCTGGCCATGCCGGTCGGCTTCAAGAATGGCACCGACGGCGGCGTCAGCGTGGCCAGTGACGCCATGCGCTCTGCGGCTCACCCGCACCGGCATTTCGGCGTTGACCGCCAGGGGCATCCGGCGATCATCGAAACATCTGGTAACCCGGACACCCATATTGTCCTGCGCGGCGGCCATAGCGGCCCGAACTACGACCGCCAGAGCGTTGCCCAGGTGCGTGCCGGGCTGGAAAAGCATCGTATTGCCTCGCGGATCATGGTCGATTGCAGCCACGCCAACAGCGGCAAAGACCCGCTGCGCCAGCCCCATGTTTTCAATGAAGTGCTGGCCCAGCGTCTCGAAGGTGACAACTCGTTGATCGGCATGATGCTGGAAAGCCATCTGTTCGAAGGCTGCCAGCCATTGAGCAATTCCTTGCAATACGGCGTTTCGGTGACCGATGGTTGCCTGGGCTGGGAAAGCACGGAACAGCTGCTGCGCGAGGCCGTGGACAAGCTGCGCTACAGATAATCCATGCACTTAAAACAGGAAAAGCCTGCCCTTATCCGGTAGGCTGTTTCTTTTTTTTGATAAGGAGATTTTTCCCATGGCTAAAGCTACTGCCCGCCACATCCTCGTTTCCTCGGAAGACAAGTGCAACGAGCTCAAGGCACAGATCGAAGGCGGCGCTGATTTTGCCGAGGTTGCCAAGGCAAACTCCAGCTGCCCGTCCAGCCGTCAGGGCGGCGACCTGGGTTCGTTCGGTCCGGGCCAGATGGTCAAGGAATTCGACACCGTGGTCTTCAGCGCGCCGATCAACGTCGTGCAAGGCCCGGTCAAGACCCAGTTCGGTTATCACCTGCTGGAAGTGACCAGCCGTCAGGACTGATCCACGGCCTGGCAACAGTGAAACACCCACAAACGGCTCGCCTTCAGGCGGGCCGTTTGCATTTGCGCGGCAGTATTTGCGGGTCCGGAACGATTCAGGCAAGCAAATTGCTGAGAATTGCCCAATTCGCTGTTTGTGCTACTGCCAGGACCCTGCCATCTTGATGCTCCATCATCCACACGCAGCATGCGGTTACAAATGTACCCAGCTTCCGGTACCTTGGCAGCACAGGTAATGACAACCACACATTGGCAGTCGCAAAGCGTTTCTTTATTGGCCCCATACCCCTGATACCCGCGTACGGCTATCAGTCAGGATTCGAGTAATGCGTTTTGTTTTTTCATCGCTGATCGCTGTAACACTGACTCTGGCTTCGGCTTTTCAATCCTTGTCTGCCGCACCGCAACATGCTCTGACCGTCTACGGTGAAGCACCACGCTACCCTGCGGACTTCAAGCACTTCGATTACGTGAACCCCGATGCGCCAAAAGGCGGCACGATGCGTCGTTCGGCACAGGAAATCGGTCAGTTCGACCACCTGATGCCCTATACCGACAAAGGCACCGGCGTGGCCCAGATCAGCGGCATGGTCTATTCGCCTCTGGCGGTGCGCTCCCTCGATGAGCCCTACACAGTCTACGGTCTGGTCGCCGAGAAAATGGAACGCGGTGCCGATGGCCTGTCCCTGCGCTTCTATATCAATCCCAAGGCGCGCTTTGCCGACGGTACACCCATCACCGCCGAAGACGTGCGCTACACCTACGATCTGCTGATGACTCAGGGCAGCATGCAGTACCGCACCGAGTTCGAGGCTGTGAAGAACGTCGAAGTCGAATCGCCCTCGCAGATCCGCTTTGATTTCAAGAACAGCGAGAACCGCACCCTGCCCCTGGACCTGGCGTCCTTGCCGGTATTTCCTGAGCACTGGTGGAAAACCCGTGACTTTGCCGGCGGTGGCGGATTCGAGATTCCCCTGGGCAGCGGCCCGTACAAGGTGGCCAAGGTCGATCCCGGCCGCACCATCACCTTTGCCCGCGACCCGGACTGGTGGGGCAAGGACCTGCCGGTCAACCGCGGCTTCTATAATTTCAACGAATTCAGCGTCGAGTACTTCGGCGATACCGACGTCGCCCGCCAGTTGCTCAAGGGCGGCGCCTACGACTACAACCGCGAATACTCGGCCACCGGCTATTCGATTCGCTACGACGGCCCGGCCCTGAGCGAAGGCAAGTTACAAAAGGCCCATCTGGCCAAGGGCGCGGTGCAAAGCTCCCAAGGCTTCGTGTTCAACCTCGATCGTCCGATGTTTCAGGACCGTCGCGTGCGCGAAGCCCTGTCTTTGCTGTGGGACTTCGAATGGACCAACCGGCAGATGATGCGCAATATGTACATCCGCCAGAACAGCTACTTCTCCAACTCGCCACTGGCCGCCAGCGAACTGCCGACTCCCGCCGAACTGGCGATCCTCGAACCCCTGCGTGGCAGCGTGCCGCCCGAGGTGTTCACCAAGGTGTTCCATATTTCCAAGACCGACGGCAGCGGCCTGATTCGCGGCAAACAGTTACAAGCCCTGGGCCTGTTAGAAGAAGCCGGCTGGATGCCCAAGGGCGATGAACTGGTCAACGACAAAGGCGAAGCACTGAGCTTTACCTTCCTCAACGGTCAGGCCGGTTTTGAACGCCTGCTGCTGCCTTACAAGCGTTCACTGGCGCAGATCGGCATCCATTTCGACATTCGCCGCATCGACGCCGCGCAATACCTGAACCGGGTCATGGCCCGAGACTACGACATGATCGTCACCGGCTACTCGGTGTCGTCCTCCCCCGGCTCTGAGCTGTTCAATAATTTCGGCTCGAAAGTCGCCCGCGATCCCGGCTCCAGCAATTACATGGTCTTGCAGGACCCGGCCGTGGATAGCCTGATCAGTGGCCTGGTCAAGGCCGACAACAAGAACGAGATGGTCAACTACGCCCATTGCCTGGATCGCGTACTGCAATGGGGCTACTACTGGATTCCCAATTACTACCCGCCCGGCTCCTCGACCGTATGGTGGAACCGATTCGGCATTCCGAAGATCCAGGCCGCCAATGGCGAGGCCATCGACACCTGGTGGGAGGTCAGCCCGACCCCGCTGACCAATGAAGAGTTCGCCGCCAGGCGCGGCGCTTCGGCCCTTGTTTCGGAGATGCAGTGATGCTCGGTTATCTATTGCGCAGGCTGCTGCTGATCATCCCTACCCTGCTGGCCATCCTGCTGGTCAACTTTTTTATCGTCCAGGCTGCACCCGGCGGCCCTGTGGAGCAGGCCATTGCACGTATGCAAGGGATTGGCGGGACCATGGCCCCCGGCGCCGCACCGGCCGAGTCCATGAACACCCAGTCCCGCGCCTCACGCGGCCTGGACCCCAAGCTGATCAAGGAAATCGAGCACCAGTACGGCTTCGACAAGCCCCTGCACGAACGTCTGTGGCTGATGTTGAAGAACTATGCGCAACTGGATTTCGGTAACAGCTTCTTCCGCGGCGCCAAGGTCACTGACCTGATCAAGCAGAAAATGCCAGTGTCCATCTCCCTCGGGCTATGGGCCACCCTGCTCACTTATCTTGTGTCGATCCCGCTGGGGATCCGCAAGGCGGTCAAGCACGGCAGCCATTTCGATATCTGGAGCAGCACGGCAATCATCATCGGCTATGCCATGCCCGCCTTCCTGTTCGCCATGCTGCTGATCGTGGTCTTTGCCGGTGGCACCTGGCTGAACTGGTTTCCGGTGCGCGGGCTGGTCTCGGAAAACTTCGACACCCTGTCCACCACCGGCAAGGTCGCCGACTATTTCTGGCATCTGGTGCTGCCGGTTTCGGCCCTGGTGATCGGTGGTTTCGCCACCCTGACCATCCTGACCAAGAACTCCTTTCTCAATGAAATCACCCGCCAGTACGTCGTCACCGCTCGAGCAAAGGGCATGACCGAGCGCCGGGTGCTGTATGGCCATGTGTTCCGCAACGCCATGTTGCTGGTGGTTTCCGGGATTCCCCAGGCCTTTATCAGCGTGTTCTTCGCCGGTTCGCTGCTGATCGAAGTGATTTTTTCCCTCGATGGACTTGGCCGCATGAGCTACGAAGCCGCCGTTTCCAGGGACTATCCCGTGGTGTTCGGTTCGCTGTTTATCTTCACTCTGTTCGGCCTGCTGATAAAACTGGTTGGCGATATCTGTTACACCCTGGTCGACCCGCGAATCGACTTCAGCGCGAGGAACGCCTGATGTCCGAATTGTCTCCGCTGGCCCGTCGCCGCTTTGAACGCTTTCGCAATAACCGCCGTGGCTGGTGGTCGCTGTGGCTGTTCTGCATCCTGTTTGTACTGAGCCTGGGCGGTGAGTTGATCGCCAATGACAAGCCCCTGGTGGTGAGTTACCACGGCTCCCTGTACTTCCCGGCGCTCAAGCGATATACCGAGCAGGAATTCGGCGGCCAACTGCCCTTTCAGCCCGACTACCGCAGCGACTACGTGCACCAATTGATCACCAAGGACGGCGGCTGGATGCTGTTCCCGCCGATTCCATTCAGTGACGACACGCCCAACTACGACCTCTCCGGCCCGGCGCCAAGCCCACCCACCACCACCAACTGGCTGGGCACCGACGATCAGGCCCGCGACGTGCTGGCCCGGGTGATCTTCGGTGCGCGGGTGTCGATCCTGTTCGCCCTGGCCCTGACCGCAATCAGCGCCCTGATCGGTATCGCCGCCGGGGCTCTGCAAGGTTATTACGGTGGCTGGGTCGACCTGATAGGCCAACGTTTGCTGGAGGTCTGGTCCGGATTGCCGGTGCTCTACCTGCTGATCATTCTCTCGGGCTTCGTCGAACCGAACTTCTGGTGGCTGCTGGGCATCATGGCGCTGTTCTCCTGGCTGGCTCTGGTCGACGTGGTACGCGCCGAGTTCCTGCGAGGCCGCAACCTGGAATACGTCAAGGCCGCCCGGGCCCTGGGCCTGGATGACCGCAAGGTAATCCTGCGGCACATCCTGCCCAACGCCATGAACGCGACCCTGAGCTACCTGCCGTTTATCCTTACCGGCGCCATTTCCACCCTCACTGCCCTGGATTTCCTTGGCTTCGGCATGCCTGCGGGCAGCGCGTCCCTGGGTGAATTGATCGGCCAGGGCAAACAGAACCTGCAGGCGCCCTGGTTGGGCCTGACCGCGTTCTTCACCCTGGCGCTGATCCTGTCGCTGCTGGTTTTCATTGGCGAGGCGCTCCGTGACGCCTTTGATCCGAGGTCCTGAATGTCGGACGACATGAACGAAAACGCAGAAAACCTGATCGAGATCCGCAACCTCAGCGTGGCCTTCAGCGGGCAGACCGTGGTCAAGGACCTGTGTCTGGACATCCGCGCCGGTGAATGCCTGGCCCTGGTTGGCGAGTCCGGCTCCGGCAAGTCGGTGACAGCCCATTCGATCCTGCAACTGCTGCCCCAGAACGGCACCGTCAGCACCGGCAGCATCCGCTATCGCGACCAGCAACTGCTGGGAGCCGATGCCCGGACCCTCCGTCAGTTGCGTGGCAACCGCATTGCAATGATCTTTCAGGAGCCAATGACCTCCCTGAACCCGCTGCACACGGTGTCCAAGCAGATCGGCGAAACCTTGCTGCTGCACCGCGGCCTGAGCGGCAAGGCAGCGCAGAAGCGCATCATCGAGCTGCTCGAACTGGTGGGCATCCAGCATCCGCAGAAACGTCTCAAGGCTTACCCTCATGAGCTGTCCGGCGGCCAGCGGCAACGGGTGATGATCGCAATGGCCCTGGCCTGCGAGCCTGAACTGTTGATCGCCGATGAGCCGACCACGGCCCTGGACGTCACCGTGCAGCGCAAGATCCTGCTGCTGCTCAAGGAACTGCAACAGCGCCTTAACATGTCCCTGCTGCTGATCAGCCATGACCTCAACCTGGTGCACAGCGTGGCGCAGCGAGTCTGCGTGATGCGCGCCGGGGAAATCGTCGAGCAGTCCAATTGCCATCTGCTCTTCAAACAGCCGCAACACCCCTACAGCCGCCTGTTGCTGGACGCCGAACCGGCGGGCGAACCGCTGCCAAGGGACAGCCGCGAGAAGGTTCTGGAAGTGGACAATCTGCGGGTCTGGTTCTCCATGGGCGGCGGCATCCTGCGGCGGCACAAGGAATACCTCAAGGCCGTCGACGACATCAGCCTGAGCATCGAACGCGGCAAAACCCTGGGCATCGTCGGCGAATCCGGCTCCGGTAAATCGACACTTGGTCAGGCAATCCTGCGCCTGCTGGCCTCGCGTGGCAGTATTCGCTTTCAGGGTCAGCCTCTGGACTGCCTCAATCAGAAGCAGATGCGGCCCTGGCGCAAGCAGATGCAAGTGGTGTTTCAGGACCCTTACGGCAGCCTCAGCCCACGCATGTCCGTGGCGCAAATCATCAGCGAAGGTCTGGAAGTGCATAGCCAGCTGACACCGGGGCAGTGCGAGATCGAGGTGATTCGCGTCCTCGAGGAAGTCGGCATCGACCCGCAAAGCCGTCACCGTTATCCCCATGAATTCTCCGGGGGCCAGCGCCAGCGGATTGCCATTGCCCGTGCCCTGGTGCTCAAACCGGCGCTGATCCTGCTGGACGAGCCGACCTCGGCCCTGGATCGCACCGTACAGAAACAAGTCGTAGCGCTTTTGCGTCAGCTTCAGGAAAAGCACGGCCTGACGTACCTGTTTATCAGCCATGACCTGGCGGTAGTCCGCGCCCTGGCCCACGACCTGATCGTGGTCAAGGACGGTAAAGTGGTTGAACGCGGTGCCAGTCACGACGTCTTCGACTCACCGCAACACCCCTACACCAAGGAGCTGCTGGCCGCCGCGCATCCGGGTTTCAACTAGCCCGGGGGACCTGACGCCAGGTAACGGAAGACCTTATGAACGACGACAACCTCAAGGACTATCGCCGGGTACGGCAGCTGGCGATACGTTCATTGTTCGAGATCATCGAGCAATCCAGCGAAGGCACGGTCATCGTCGACAAGGACGCACGGATTGTCTGGATCAACGAGCGCTATGCCCGGCGCTTCGGCCTGCAAGATGCTTCTCTGGCGGTGGGCCAGCCCTGTGAAAAGGTCATTCCCGGCAGCCTGCTGCGTCAGGTGGTGAACGAAGGCCGGCCGATCCTGCTGGACATGATGGACACCGCCAAGGACCCGCTGGTGGTCATGCGTCTGCCGATCCAGGACGCTGCCGGCGCGGTGATCGGTGCCATCGGCTTTGCCCTGTTCGATGAGCTGCACGCCCTGTCACCGCTGCTCAAGCGCTTCCAGAGCATGCAACAGGAACTGGCCTCGACCCGTTCCCTGCTGCGTGCCCGCCAGGCCAAGTACAGCTTTGCGCACTTTATCGGTACCAGTGCTGCCAGCCTGGAGGTCAAGCGCCGGGCCCGCCGCAGTGCGAGCGCCGAGTCGCCGGTGTTGCTGCTCGGTGAAACCGGCACCGGCAAGGAATTGCTCGCCCACGCCATTCACAGCGCCTCGCCCCGTGCGCACAGGGCGTTTGTCAGCATCAACAGCGCAGCCATCCCGGAAGCGCTGCTTGAGGCTGAGTTCTTCGGCACCGCCCCCGGCGCCTTTACCGGTGCCGAGCGCAAGGCCAGGCCAGGCAAATTGCAACTGGCCCAGGGCGGTACGTTGTTCCTCGATGAAATCGGCGACATGCCCCTGCCCCTGCAAAGCAAATTGCTGCGGGTCTTGCAGGAAAAGGAATACGAGGCCGTAGGCTCCAATGAACTGGTACAGAGCGATATACGGGTGATCGCCGCCACCTCCATTGATCTGCAAGCAGCCATCAAGCGCGGCGCGTTCCGTGCCGACCTGTATTACCGCTTGAGTGTCCTGCCGATCCAGGTGCCGCCCCTGCGCGAACGCCTGGAGGATTTGCCCGCCCTCAGCGAAGCCATTCTCGAAGAACTGCGCAGCCAGCATGAGTTGCATCCCGCCGCCTTGGCCCTGCTGGCGCAGCATGCCTGGCCGGGCAACATCCGCGAACTGCGCAATGTTCTGGAACGGGCCGCGCTGCTCAGCGACGAGCCGATACTTGATGTGCGCGCCATCCGCACTGCCATCGGCCACCTGAGCCCGCTGGCGGCATCGCCGGACCAGGCCATACCGCAGAGCTTCGAGACCTTCAGCCAGGCCCGGCAACGCTTCGACCGGCAATTGATCGAAGCCACGTTGCTGCAATGCGCGGGAAATGTCGGCCAGGCCGCCAGCCAGCTCGGGCTGGGCCGCTCGACGTTGTACAAGAAGATGGCGGCGCTGGGGATGGCGGAATCTCAATAAAGAGACTCGAGTCTATAAGTTGAGACAGTGCTTCTGCGGCGTCCCGTAGTTGTAGGAGCGCGGCTTGCCCGCGAAGACATTGGTACATCCTCTTGATTTTTGGAGCCTGATCCACCCCTTCGCGGGCAAGCCACGCTCCCACAGGGCTCGTGCAAGTCTCTATTTTGAGATATTTTTTTAGCGATCAACAATATTCCGTTAAAAATCAATCAGTTAACGACCTGGCACAAAACCCGCTATACCCAGTGTGCGGTCTACCCGCGACCCAAAAACAATAACAACACTGGAGATATCCCCGATGAGTGTCATCATCGCCCTGGCAGCCCTGGCCCTGCTCATGCTGGCGGCCTACCGTGGTTACAGCGTCATCCTGTTTGCCCCCATCGCCGCTCTCGGCGCGGTCCTGTTGACCGACCCGGCCGCTGTCGCCCCCGCGTTTACCGGGGTGTTCATGGACAAGATGGTCGGCTTCATCAAGCTGTACTTTCCTGTGTTCCTGCTCGGCGCCGTGTTCGGCAAGCTGATCGAGCTGTCCGGCTTTTCCCGCTCCATCGTTGCTGCGGCCATCCGCCTGCTCGGCACTCGCCAGGCAATGCTGGTGATCGTGCTGGTCTGTGCGTTGCTGACCTACGGCGGCGTGTCGCTGTTTGTCGTGGTCTTTGCGGTCTACCCCTTTGCTGCCGAGATGTTCCGTCAGAGCGATATCCCCAAGCGCCTGATCCCGGCGACCATCGCCCTGGGCGCATTTTCCTTCACCATGGACGCCCTGCCCGGCACCCCGCAGATCCAGAACATCATCCCCACCACCTTCTTCAACACCACGGCCTGGGCCGCGCCTTGGCTGGGTCTGATCGGCACGCTGTTCGTGGTCTGTGCCGGTTTGCTGTACCTGCAGCGTCAGCGCAACAAAGCCCAGCGCGCTGGCGAGGGGTATGGCACCGAGCTGCGCAACGAGCCGGAAACCGCCGAAGACATCAAGCTGCCCAACCCGTGGATAGCACTGTCGCCGCTGGTGCTGGTCGGGGTCATGAACCTGTTGTTCACCCAGTGGATTCCCCAATGGTACGGCAAGACCCACACCCTGGCCCTGCCAGGCATGGCGGCGCCGATTCAGACCGAAGTCGGTAAGGTCACGGCGATCTGGGCCGTGGAAGCAGCGTTGCTGGTGGGGATCCTGATGGTGCTGGCCTTCGGCTTCTCGGCCATCCGCAGCAAGCTTGCCGAGGGCACCAAGAGCGCGGTCGGCGGTGCACTGCTGGCGGCGATGAATACCGCCTCGGAATACGGTTTCGGCGCGGTCATCGCGTCCCTGCCGGGCTTTCTGGTACTGGCCGATGCGCTGAAAAGCATTCCCAACCCGCTGGTCAACGAAGCAATCACCGTCACCTTGCTGGCCGGGATCACCGGTTCCGCGTCCGGCGGCATGAGCATTGCCCTGGCGGCCATGTCCGATAGCTTCATCAGCGCCGCCCACGCAGCCAATATCCCCATGGAGGTGCTGCACCGGGTCGCCGCCATGGCCAGCGGCGGCATGGACACCCTGCCGCACAACGGCGCGGTGATCACTCTGCTGGCCGTCACCGGCCTGACCCACCGCGAGGCTTACCGCGACATTTTCAGCATCACCATCATCAAGACCCTGGCCGTTTTCGTGGTCATCGGCACCTTCTACGCCACCGGCATTGTTTGAGGAACTGCATATGAGTCTGCACGGCAAAACCGCACTGGTTACCGGCTCCACCAGCGGCATCGGCCTGGGCATTGCCCTGAGCCTGGCCAAGGCCGGCGCCAACCTGATTCTCAACGGCTTTGGTGATGCTTCGGCGGCACTGGCGCAAGTCCAGGCCTTCGGCGTCAAGGCCGGTCATCATGCAGCGGATGTCAGCAAGGCCGAGCAGATTGCCGAGATGATCGCCTACGCCGAACGCGAGTTCGGCGGCGTGGATATTCTGGTCAATAACGCCGGTATCCAGCATGTCGACGCGGTCGAGGACTTCCCCGTGGAGCGCTGGGATTCGATCATCGCCATCAATCTGTCCTCGGTGTTCCACAGCACGCGTCTTTGCCTGCCCGGCATGCGCAGCAAGAACTGGGGACGGATCATCAACATCGCCTCGGTGCACGGCCTCGTGGGCTCTACGGGTAAGGCCGCCTATGTCGCGGCCAAGCACGGGGTCATCGGCTTGACCAAAGTAGTCGGCCTGGAAACCGCGACCACACCCATCACTTGCAACGCCATCTGCCCCGGCTGGGTGCTGACCCCGCTGGTGCAGCAACAGATCGACGCCCGAGGCGCGGCCACAGGGGATCTGGAACAAGCGAAAAATGAATTGCTGGCCGAGAAGCAACCGTCACTGGAGTTTGTTACGCCTTCACAACTAGGCGAACTGGTGCTGTTTCTCGCCAGCGAAGCCGGCAGCCAGGTACGCGGCGCGGCGTGGAATGTGGATGGGGGGTGGTTGGCGCGGTGATAGGTGTACGTCGTTGGAGCGAGGCTTGCCCGCCAATGCCTTGACGCATTGAGTCAGGCATACCGCGTCGCTAATTTCGCGGGCAAGCCTCGCTCCAACGGCACAACGATTGTCGAGCGGAGCCGGATTCCAACTCAGAATGGATGAACAGCTTGACTACCGCTCCAACCCATCATTCTCACCCACCAATCCCCAATCCGCTGAATTGATATTGGTCGCCCCACGGGGCGCTCGCGGCGCGGCGCTCATGGTCGGTTTCACCCCGCCTTCGGTGTGCAGTTTCAGGCGCAGGCGTACGTTGTTGGCCGAGTCGGCGTTCTTCAGAGCCTCTTCCTCACTGATCGCGCCCTCGACCACCAGGTCGAACAGCGCACTGTCAAAGGTCTGCATGCCCATGATCGACGACTTCTCCATCAATGCCTTGAGCTCGCCGAATTCGTTACGCTGAATGAAGTCGCGCACCGTCGGCGTGCCCATCATCACTTCCACGGCAGCCCGGCGCGACCCGTCATGGGTCTTGACCAGCCGCTGCGAGACGAAAGCCTTGAGGTTGTTGCCCAGGTCATGCAGCAACTGCGGGCGGCGCTCTTCCGGGAAGAAGTTGATGATGCGGTCCAGCGCCTGGTTGGCATTGTTGGCGTGCAAGGTGGAAATCGCCAGGTGACCGGTGTCGGCGAACGCCAGCGCGTGTTCCATGGTTTCCCGGTCACGGATCTCGCCGATCAGGATCACATCCGGCGCCTGGCGCAGGGTGTTTTTCAATGCCGCATGGAAACTGCGGGTATCCACGCCGACTTCGCGCTGATTGATGATGGATTTCTTGTGCCGATGGATATATTCCACCGGGTCCTCGATGGTGATGATGTGGCCGCTGGCGTGACGGTTGCGGTAGTCGATCAGCGACGCCAGGGAGGTCGACTTACCCGAACCGGTGGCGCCGACGAACAGCACCAGACCGTGCTTTTCCATGATCACATCAAGCAGGATCGGTGGCAGGTGCAGGTCTTCGAAGCGGGGAATATCCAGCTTGATATTGCGCGCGACAATCGACACTTCGTTGCGCTGCATGAAGATATTGATGCGGAACCGGCCGATACCGGCCAGGGACACGGCCAGGTTCATTTCCAGCTCGCGGTGGAACTCGGCCCGCTGCTCTTCATCCATCAGGTTATCGGCAACGATGGCCACTTCACCGGGCTTGAGCTTGTCAGTGCCGACCGGGCGCAGAACGCCGTTGAACTTCGCACAGGGCGGTGCGCCGGTGGAAAGATAGAGGTCCGATCCATCCTGGCTGGCCAGAACCTTCAATAACGCCGGAAAATCCATAAACAACACCACAGAGATAAATGAGAAAGTCTTTGATCGCTACACTACCCACGGACGCGCCTCGGCGTGACATCCGGCATAATGGCAGCCTTTTTTGACTGGCGATATTACGAAATGAAAGCCCAGGCTAGACACATTCTGGTGAAGACCGCCGAAGAGGCGGAACAGCTCAAGCAACGCATCGCCAAAGGTGAGGCCTTCGACGTGCTGGCAAAAAAATACTCCACCTGTCCGTCCGGCAAGCGCGGCGGCGATCTGGGTGAAGTCCGACCCGGCCAGATGGTGGGCGCCATCGATCAGGTGATTTTCAAAAAGCCCCTGCGCACGGTCCATGGGCCGGTCAAAAGCAAGTTTGGCTATCACCTGGTTCAGGTTTTTTATCGGGATTGATGTGCACCCTGTGGGACCGGCTTCAGCCGGGAACGCGTCTTCCCGGCTGAAGCCGGTCCCACAGGCCTGAATCAAATCACGAACTTCGACACCATCACGTTGAGATCCACCGCCAGGCGCGAAAGCTCATGGCTGGCTGCACTGGTCTGGTTGGCTCCCGCCGCCGACTGCGCCGCCAGATCACGGATATTGACCAGGTTGCGGTCTACCTCGCGAGACACCTGAGCCTGCTCCTCAGAGGCGCTGGCGATGACCAGGTTACGTTCGTTGATCTGGGAAATCGCGTCGGTAATCTGCTCCAGTGCTTCACCGGCGGCCCGGGCCAGGGACAGAGTGGCCTGGGTGCGCTGGGTGCTGCTGGCCATGGAGTCCACCGCCCCACCGGTGCCGGTCTGGATGCCGGCGACCATCTGTTCGATTTCCCGGGTCGATTGCGCCGTGCGATGAGCCAGGGCGCGTACTTCGTCCGCTACCACGGCAAAGCCGCGGCCCGCCTCGCCTGCCCGCGCAGCCTCAATGGCCGCGTTCAGGGCCAGCAGGTTGGTCTGCTCGGCGATAGAGCGAATCACGTCCAGTACCTTGCCGATGTCCCGGCCTTGTGCCGCCAGGCCTTCCACAAGCCCGGAGGTCGCGTGGATATCCTGAGCCATGGACTGAATCGACTTGACCGTCTCAAGCACCTTGTCGCGGCCCTGACGGGCAGTCTGATTGGATTGTTGCGACGCTTCGGAAGTCGATACCGCGTTACGCGCCACCTCCTCGACCGCTGCGGTCATTTCATTGACCGCCGTGGCCGCCTGCTCGATTTCATCGTTCTGCTGTTGCAGACCGCGTGATGACTCTTCCGTCACCGCGCTGAGCTCAGTGGCCGCGGACGCCAGTTGCGTGGCCGAACCGGAGATCTGCTCAATGGTCCGGCGCAGATTGCCTTGCATGACCGTCAGCGCAGCGAGCAGACGCGCAGGCTCATCACCACCGTCCACTTCAATGGGGCGGGTCAGGTTGCCTTCGGAAATCGCCTGGGCGGCGTGCAATGCACGCTCCAGCGGCACGACAATGCTGCGGGTGAGAATCCATGCCAGCAGCACAGTCAGCAACACCGCCAGAGCGCAAACGCCGATAATCGCCAGATTGGCGCGATCATAGTTGCCCCCGGCTACAGCGGACGCCTGTTTGGCGCCGTCCTTATTAATGGCAACAAGTTTATTAAGTTGTTCGCCGAGCAAGTCGGTGTGTTCTTTGAGACGCGTATTGATTAGAGTTCGCATTTCCTCAAGCTTGTCCTGATGGGACAAATCCAGGACCTGTTGCTGAATCAACAAATAGCTTTTCAGGGTCGCATCGAATTGAAGGGTGAGTTGTTTTTCCTCACCATCGGAAGGCAAGGCCTCATAACTTTCCGTGGCCTTCTGCAACTTGCCGATCAACTCACGAATGCGCTCATCGGTTTGCCGAAGGGCTTCGGGCTCGCGATTGATCAGTGTGCGGAAAGCAGTAATGCGCAGACGCAAGGCGTTCTCGGTCATGTCCCCGAGAAAACCGATGCTGGGCAGCATGTTGGTTTCCATATCGGTGGTGGCCTGGCGGATGACGGACATCCGGTTGACCGCAAAAACCCCCAGTGCAATCACCAGCAAGGCAATGAAGGCAAACCCCAGGAATGCACGCGGCGCGATATTCATATTGCGTATCGACATGGCATCGGTCTCTTCAAAAATTCAGTAGAGAGCATCCGTGCAACAACCAGAGTGGAGGACCTCAAGGCCCTTTCGATCATGCGAGCGCGACCATTAACAGAGTCCCCGGCGCTGTAATAACTTTATCGGTCATTCTTCCAACTTCCTCCAGTCAAAATATAAATATATTTTCTGACGCCAATTTTATTCCGACAACACCCTGTAACACGCATTAATGCTTAGGCAGTGATTAGTTCAACACCCTACAGTTGGCAAGTCGCCAAACAGGCGCGCAAACGATCAACCTGGAAAAATCCCTCTGCCCCCCCCCCCGCAAAGCCGTTGGCGAAGCGCCATCTCGCCCTTAAAAATCAAAGCATCTTTACCCTGCCGATTAAATAACCGACAGGAATATAGGAGTTGATGCACGTCAAAAAATGAGAATTTTTTCCATTGAACTCAGGGAATTCTTTCTGATATACCTTTTCCGGTGCTACGTTTAGTTTCCATCCGGTCTGATCAGATTCGCACTTTGGCCAAAGGCCAGGTGGGGTGTCTGGCAGATCGCGCCTTTCGTTATTGGAGCTCGTAAATTGTTCGATTGAATTCAGAAGGTGGGCCCATGAATAGAGCCATGAGTAAAGTCACGTTCCCCAACGCCTGTCAGCTGATGCGCTGGTATTTCCATCCGGTGGGCTTCGAGGCCAACATGGATGCTCCCAGTAGCATGGTGGCGCGACTTTTTGATCGCGCCAGCGGCGAGACCCTCATAGCCATCGCCGGCCTGCCCTGTTCAACCGTAATGAATGCCTCCGACGTCGAAGTCATAATCGAAGCCATAGAGGCCGAACTGGAACTCTTCCCTTCCCAAAGCGCCCGACTCTCCTGAACCATCGGGCTCACCCATATGGGCGTCAGGCGACGCCCTTATTACTCACGCTACTGCGCAAGTCCTCGAAAAACGCCCTGTCCGTCGCTACCCGGTCCGAAGCCTTGGCCACGTTCGCCGCGTCGCCGCCTGCGCTATCGATAAACCAGTAGCAATGACGTACCGCACGGGTAATCGCGACGTAGGCCAGACGCAGGACTTCATCCTGCTGCGCCTTGTCGTAGGGCTCAGCCTCCCCAGCATCGCCCAGCCCGGCCAGACGATAGACCTGATTCTTGTAGGGCGAGCGCGTCAGGTGCTGACAGTCACCGAGCAGGAACACGGCATCGGCCTGCAAGCCCTTGGAACTGTGATAGCTCAATTGTTTGAAGCGCCGCAGCCCGGGCGCCTGCCCCTGGTCGAAGTCGATCAGCGCCTGCAACTCTGGGCTGAACGAAGCCTTCTCGCTGTTCTTGCGATACAGCAACAGGATGGAATCGCCGTCGTGGTAATGCTCTAGCACGCGCTGGCTTAGCACCTGATCATCCCGATCCAGCACCGTGACCGGCAGCAGTTCCTGTGCAGCGCCCGCCGCCTTGGCTTTTTTCCCGGCAATGGCCGGCGCCGCGCGGACGATATGCTCGGCAGCATCGATGATGTGCTGATGACTGCGGTAGTTGTCGCTGAGCATGACCCTGGTCGTGGCCGGGGAGGAAAACGCCTTGGGGAACTCCATGAAGTATTTCGGCGAGCTGCCGCGCCAGCCGTAGATCGACTGCCAGTCGTCGCCCACACACAGCAGCGACGAGCGCTGCGCCGTACGCCCTACGTGCATGGCCGGACCACGACTACGGATTTCCCGCAGGCTGGCGCGCAGCCATGAGACGATCTGCGGTGACACGTCCTGGAACTCGTCGATCATCAAATGGGCCAGCGGACGCAATACCTCATTGCTCACCAGTTTGAGGTTCTCCGGCGTGTTTTCACCGAACAGGGCGAACATGCGGTTATAGGTCATCACCGGCGGGGACTGATCCAGCAGGTGATCCTCGAACGCTTTCCAGAACAGGCTCAGGGCCTCAAAGAAAAACCGGTCGGGGTCGTCACTGGCAAAACTCATTTCGGCGACGGCTGCCGGTACATCCAGACCGAGGTTCTCGATAAAGCTGGCGGCGGCGACAAAACAGTCAAGCAAGGGCGCGGCACTCAGTTCGCCCTTGAGCTTGTAATCGAACCCAGGCCCGGCCACCGCCTGTTCGGCCAGCGCGGCGGGCAGGCGCTTGATATCTTGATACTTATCCAACCATATCAATGGTTTATCGCAGAAAGCTTGAAAAAGGGTACGCTTTATCACCCATTCTGCCCAGACCGGCAATTTAGCTCCGGAACGCTTCATTTGCTGATCTTCAGTACCATCAAAACCCAACACAACCCAGGCATCCAGCTCTTCCAGATAGCCATGAACACAGAATGAAAATCCATTTATTTCAAATACTTGACGCTTAGACTTAATGCCTTTTATCGGCCAACAACCCGCACGGAACCACAGGTCTTCGACGATATCGCACAACTCCTCATCCCGTTTCGAGGATAGCTCGGTGACCGCCATGCGCTTCTGCACATCAGGGTGGTCCCTTTCCAGGGCCTTGAGCTGTAAGGCATGGCGATACAGGGGCAGCATGACTTCGCGAAAACGCTGGTTTTGCGCGTACAGATCCCGATAGCACAGATTCATCTGCTGGCGCTGGGCGTCGTTGATACGCAGGTCGAATGGATTGCTATCAGCGAGCGCTTCGTTGTTGCTACCGAGGTTCTCGAAGGCCCGCAGTTGGGCGAAACCCGGCAGGCTGCGCACTACAGGCAGGATGCGCGAATGGAAGGTCCTGACCAGCTCACGAGCCTGACGCGGGTCCAGGCTATGCCCCCACAGGGCCATCACTTCGATCAGCTTGTTGATGAAGTCCCGACGTGACTCACGGGTAAAGGTCACCACCGTCATGGAGCCCAGTTCGAACCCCAGATAGTGATGCAGCAGCATGATGCGCAGCACCAGCGAGGTCGACTTGCCCGCACCCGCCCCGGCGATCACATAGGTAGACGGCGTATCGCTGAAGATCATCTTCCATTGCGCGACACTGGGCTGCGCGTGAGGTGGCAGCTTGAGCGCAACGTCGGCCTTGATCTGCTTGCGCAACTCCGGGGTCAGGGCCAGCCGCCAGTCGTCGAACAGGTGATCGTCGACTTTGGGCCCGCGATGTACGTCCGGCCGGGTATCGCGAATCAGCAACACCTGGCGCCCCTCCTCGATGCCATCCCGGCGCCCCTCGGCATACCCCTCGTCCATGCCTTCCAGATGACCATCGAGATAGCCATCGGCACGCCCCTGACGCCAGGACGGTACGTGTTGGGCGCGCAGGCCATTGAGGCCGCGCCCGACCAACCGGGCCAGCAGGCGTTTGAACAGCGGCAGGCGCTGGGGCGGGATCAATTCGGGTTCCAGCAAGGACGATGAATCAGGCGGGGTATCGACAGGCACGCAGGCTCCGGAAATGGCTCAAGGGCGAAGGGTGCCTATGGTCGCCTCATTTGCCAATGAGCTCCAGCTAAATGCTTGATTGTCAGGGCGTTAGCGGGTTCCAACGCCCCTCCCTTGAATGCGTTGGAGCGAGGCTTGCCCGCGAATCGGGTGATGCGGTGGGTCAGATGCACCGCGTTATCGTTATCCGCGGGCAAGCCTCGCTCCAACGAGGAATCCTTTAAAACATCTAATATATCGATTGTTATCAAGCATAATTTACTCTTTTATTAGATCAATAACCGCCGCAAAATGGCTCTATCAACCACGTTCAGCAGGCCCCGGACACCCTCCGGCAGCCCTGCTCTGGAGGCCACAATGCTGCAATTACGACCTTTCAATTCTCTGGGCGGCGCCAACCACGGCTGGCTGAACGCTCATCACCACTTCTCGTTCGCCGAGTACTACGATCCACAACGCATGAGCTGGGGCAACCTGCGGGTATGGAACGACGATGTGATCCAGGCCGGCACCGGGTTCCCGAAACACCCGCACCGCGACATGGAAATCATCACCTACGTTCGTGAAGGCGCCATCACCCATGAAGACAACCTGGGCAACAAAGGCCGTACCGAGGCTGGCGATGTGCAAGTCATGAGCGCGGGCACCGGTATCGCCCACAGCGAGTACAACCTGGAAAACGAAGCGACCAAGATCTTCCAGATCTGGATCATGCCCGACGAAACCGGCGCACCGCCGTCCTGGGGTGCCAAGCCATTTCCCAAGGATAGTCGTGAAGGCTTCGTGACCCTGGCCAGCGGCAAGCAAGGTGATGATCAGACCCTGCGGATCCGCGCCAACGCTCGCCTGGTGGCTGCAAACCTTAAAGCCGGGGAAAGCGCCGAGTACCATCTGGATGCGGGTCGCCGCGCTTATCTGGTGCCTGCCACCGGCGTCATTGAGGTCAATGGTGTGACGGCTAATGCCCGTGACGGTGTGGCTGTCCAGGACGAGCGCGTGCTGCGGGTAACCGCGATCAACGACAGTGAAATCGTCTTGGTCGACGTGGCCTGAGGCCTGTAAAGAAATGTGGGACCGGCTTTAGCCGGGAAGGCGTCGGATGAAGGCAACACAAATCAGGTGCCTTTAATGACTTCTTCCCGGCTAAAGCCGGTCCCACAATATTGCGCTGAATCTATTCATGCGGACGGTATGAGAATTGGTGGAGTCGGCTGCAGCCGGCCCCGTGCAATCAACCGCACAGCTTATTTCGGCGCAATCGCCCCATCCACCAACACCTGCGCCTCAGCCACCAGGCGCTTGAGGTGGTCATCACTGACAAAGCTCTCGGCGTAGATCTTGTAGATATCCTCGGTGCCCGATGGCCGCGCAGCAAACCAGCCGTTGGCGGTCATCACTTTCAGACCGCCAATGGCCTGATCGTTGCCCGGCGCATGACTGAGGATGCTCTGGATCGGCTCCCCCGCCAGCTCAGTGGAGGTCACTTGCTCCGGCGACAACTTGCTCAGCAGCGCTTTCTGCGCCGGGCTCGCCTTGGCATCGACCCGTATCGAGCGCGGCTCACCCAGTTCCTCAGTCAGTGCGTTGTAGATCTCGCTCGGATCACGGCCTTTGCGCGCGGTGATTTCAGCAGCCAGCAGCGCTGGAATCAGCCCGTCCTTGTCAGTGGTCCAGACCGAACCGTCCTTGCGCAGGAACGAAGCCCCGGCGCTCTCCTCACCGCCAAAGCCCAGCGAACCTTCGAACAGGCCTTGAGCGAAGTACTTGAAGCCCACCGGCACTTCGTACAGGCGACGACCCAAGCGCGCGGCCACACGGTCGATCAGACCGCTGCTGACCACCGTCTTGCCCACGGCGGCATCGGCGCGCCATTGCGGACGATTCTGGAACAGATAATCGATGGACACTGCCAGGTAGTTGTTCGGCGCCAGCAGGCCACCGGTCGGGGTGACGATGCCGTGGCGATCGTGGTCCGGGTCACAGGCGAAAGCCACCTGAAAGCGGTCTTTGAGGCCGATAAGGCCCTGCATGGCGTGGCTGGAGGACGGATCCATGCGGATGCGGCCGTCCCAGTCGACGGTCATGAAGCGGAACGTCGGGTCGACGAACTTGTTCACCACTTCAAGATTGAGCTTGTAGTGCTCGGCGATGGCCGACCAATAATTAACCCCCGCCCCACCCAGTGGGTCCACGCCCAGACGCAGACCGGCGCCGCGAATGGCATCCATATCGATGACATTTTCCAGGTCAGCGACATAGGTATTGAGGTAGTCGTGGCGATGGGTAGTGTCGGCACGCAGGGCCTGTTCGTAGCTGACGCGCTGCACACCCGCCAGTTTCGCCGCCAACAGCTCGTTGGCCTTGGTTTCGATCCACTTGGTGACGTCACTTTCGGCCGGGCCACCGTTAGGCGGGTTGTACTTGAAGCCGCCGCTTTCCGGCGGGTTGTGCGACGGCGTGATCAGGATGCCGTCAGCCAGGCCCTTGGTGCGGCCCCGGTTGTAGCAAATGATCGCGTGGGACACCGCAGGCGTCGGGGTGTATTCGTCGTTCTCGGCGATCATCACCTGTACGCCATTGGCGGCCAGCACTTCCAGCGCACTGGCACTGGCCGGGGTCGACAAGGCATGAGTATCGGCGCCGAGGAACAGCGGGCCGTCGATGCCATTGGCCTGGCGATACAGGCAGATGGCCTGAGTGATGGCCAGTACATGCCATTCGTTGAAGCCCAAATCGAAGGAGGTGCCGCGATGACCAGAGGTGCCGAAAGCTACGCGCTGGGTCGCCACCGAGGCGTCAGGCTGGCCGGTGTAATAGGCCGTCACCAGTCGCGGAATATCGACCAGCAATTGTGCCGGAGCCAGCTTGCCGGCGAGTGGACTGAGACTCATACGAAACCTCCATGGACAGACAGGGAAATTTAAATAGGCAGTGTAGGAAAAGTAGCCACAAACGTGATGGGCGACAGTTTACTGGCAGTTTGACCACCCTGCTCGCCTATCGATCCCTAAACCCTTGAGTCTTTTAGAGCTGCCACCAGGCCGGTAACAGGTTGAGCACCTTACGCTCAGCAAACCGATCATCGATCAGCATGACCACACCGCGATCCTGCTGCGTACGAATCACCCTGCCTGCTGCCTGCACCACTTTCTGCACGCCGGGGAACAGATAGGTGTAGTCATAACCGGCGGCGCCATAGAGCGCAGTCATGCGCTGCTTGAGCTGTTCGTTGACCGGATTGAACTGGGCCAGGCCCAACGTGGCGATAAAGGCCCCGATCAGCCGCGCCCCCGGCAAATCGATCCCTTCGCCGAAAGCCCCACCCAAAACAGCAAAACCAATGCCCTGACTCTGCGGCGTGAAGCGTTCAAGAAAGGCCTGACGCTCGCCCTCGCTCATGCCCCGGGCCTGGGACCACAACGGCAGCTGCGGATGGTCGCACTGCATCAGCTCAAAGACCTGTTGCAGGTAATCGAAGCTGCTGAAGAACGCCAGGTAGTTGCCCGGTCGCGCCTGGAACTGCTCGGCCATCAGCTCGACGATGGGCGCCAGGGACGCCTGGCGGTGGGTATAGCGCGTCGAGATGCGGCTGATGATCTGCACATCCAGCTGTTGCCGATTGAACGGTGACTCGACGTCGATCCACGCAGTGTCGGCAGGCAGACCGAGCAGATCAGCATAATAGTGGCGCGGGCTGAGGGTCGCGGAAAACAGCACGGTACTGCGCGCCGCCTTCAGTCGCGGGCCGATAAAGGCTGCTGGCACTACGTTGCGCAGACAGAGCCGCGACAGCTCGCGTCGGCCCGCGTCGCGCTTGCTGATATCGAAAATGAAGTGCTCGTCGAACAGCTCGGCGATGCGCATGAACTGAATCAGCTCAAAATAGAAACTCTGCAGCGGCCCTTCCAGCGCCAGGGGATGGTCGTTGAAGTAATCGCCCAGGGCGGTAACGCACTGGCTCAGGCTATTGATGAACTTGTCCGGTGGCGTGGCATAGGCCTGATAGTCCGGTATCTGGTCCTTGTGCAAGCTGTTCCATGCCCGGTGCAGCTTCTGCAGGGGCTTTTTCAGTGGTTCCACAGCGCTGTCGCGCAAATTGTCGAGGCTGCGCTGGTCAAGGCTGGCGCTGTACATCTGCCGGCAGCGTTCGACCATGTTGTGCGCCTCGTCTACCAGCGTCGCCACCCGCCACTGGTTGAGCTGGGCAAGGCCGAAGAGCAAGGCACTCAAATCGAAGTAATAGTTGTAATCGGCGATGACCACATCGGCCCAGCGCGCCATTTCCTGACTGAGGTAGTACGGGCAGACCTCATGCTGCAAAGCGACGTCCCGCAGCCCGGCCTGATCCAGCCAGGGCGCATTGACCGCCGCCTGCCGCGCCGCCGGCAAGCGATCATAGAAGCCTCTGGCAAGAGGGCACGACTGGCCGTGACAGGCCTTGTCCGGATGCTCGCAGGCCTTGTCCCGCGCCACCAGTTCCAACACGCGTACCGGCAGTTGCGGGTCGCGCTCGCGCAACACCTCAAGCGCATCCAGAGCCAGCTTGCGCCCCGGCGTCTTGGCGGTGAGAAAGATAACCTTGTCCAGTTGCCGGGTCGGCATCGCCTTGAGCATGGGAAACAGTGTGCCCAGGGTCTTGCCGATGCCAGTGGGCGCCTGGGCCATCAGGCAACGGCCGCTGCTGACCGCCTTGTACACCGTCTCGGCGAGGCTGCGCTGGCCGTGGCGGAACTCGGCATGAGGAAATTTCAGTGTGCTCAGTAGCTGATTGCGCTGTCCGACGTGGGCCATTTCCTGACGGGCCCAATCAAGAAAGACCTCGCACTGGGCGTCGAAGAACACCCGCAGCGACTCGGCATCGTGGCGCTCGCGCAGCACGGTTTCCTTTTCGCTGACGATATTGAAATACACCAGGGCCAGGGTCACATCGGCACGTTGCTCGCGCTGGCATAACAGCCAGCCGTAGACCTTCAATTGCGCCCAGTGCAACTGTCGATGATTGGCCGGGATCGCATCGAAATCGCCACGATAAGTCTTCACCTCCTCCAGTTGATGGCTCTCGGGATCGTAGCCATCAGCGCGGCCCTTGACCTGCAACTCCCGGTACTGGCCTTGCAGAGTCACCTCGGCCTGATAGGCAACATTGCGCCGGGAAGCCACCGTGCGATGCCCGGCGATGCCTTCCTGGGCTGTGGGAGCGGGGGTGAAACGCAGATCCAGATCGCCGGTCTTGGCGGTGAACTCGCACAAGGCGCGCACCGCGACCCGATAAACAGCTGCCTCGACTGTCGGCACAGGAGCCGGCTCGATAATCGGGAGTAAGGGGGGCTGAAGGGTCACTGCGCGCTGCAAACCTGGATGGATGACACTGGATGGGCGTACAGATAGCAGGTACGAGGCGAGTCTGGCAAATCCTAATGGATCGGCGGCCCCTGCCCGCGTCAGTGAAGCCGTGCCTGATGCAACGCTTCGCCCAGGGCGTCGACGGCCGCCACCACGTCCTCACTCCAATCGATGGCATAGCTGATCCGAAGGTGCTGCCGGTAATGCCCTTGCAGGCTGAACAACTGACCCGGCGCAATGACGATGCGACGCTGCAACAAGAGTCTGAACACCTGTTGCATATCCACCGGCTGCACGCTGTTGGCCCAGATCACCGCGCCGCCCCTGGGCATCTCAAAATGCAGGCTCTGGCCCAAGCGATGCTCAAGCAAGTTCGCCAGGCTGAGCATCTTGCGCTCCAGTATTGGCCGTAACTGCGCCAGGTGCTGATCCACTGTGCCATTGCCGTACAACCGGGCCAGGGCCTTTTGCCGCAGCACCGGCAAGGCAAAGGCGCGTAACAGCAATTGCTGCTGACACTGTCGCGCCCAGTGCTGGCACAGCAAATAGCCGAACGGCGCCTCGGAGCCGAGCATTTGGGCAAACGTGCCGATAATGATCAGGCGCTCGGGATCGATCAGATGGCGCAGATGCTGCGCAGGCATCTCGAAGGTCAGCTCGCCATGGCTGTCATCCTCCAGAACCCAGACCCGATAGCGATTGAACAGCTGCGCCAGACCCTGCTGATTGTGCAACGGCAGGCAGCTGCCCTGAGCACAATTGAGCAACGACGGCATCAGGACCAGCCCCACCGGCTCACTGAGCAGGGCCTGATCCAGCGCGGGCAAATTCACCGCGCCGCCTGTTTCGAGGGGGACTTCAAGCACGCGGATGGCGAACGACTGCAACAACCGCAACACCCGCCACGAACAGGGCGCCATCACCAGTACCGTCGCCCCGCGTAATTGCAGGGTTTCGAGGACGATGCTCAACATGCCGCACAGATCGGCACCGATATAGACGTTTTCCGGCAGCCAACAGCGCTGGGTCGACACCGTATAGCGCGCCGCCAGAGCCGTACGCAGTTCGATATCGCCAAACGGCTGAAACGCCGGATCGAAAGGCCGTGGACAATGGCGCAACAGCTCACGCTCCATCGCCAACAACGACGTATCCATGGGCTTGAGCAACCAAGGCTCGTCATGACCCCACAGCAACATGCCCGAACGCCGGGCAGCGCAATCCAGCGACTCGAGCAAGTCCGCGTCGCCGCTATCGAAGCCGACATCGACATCCATGGCAGCGGCCAGGGCGAAATACCCGGATTTGGCCACCGAGCGCACTCGCCCCTCCTTTTCCAGCAAGGTGTAGGCGCTCTGCACCGTCGAGATCGATACACGCAGGCGCTTGGCCAACTGACGCAGGGAAGGCAAACGGGTGGTGCTATCGCCCGGTTGTTCGTTGATCAGGCGCAACAGATAGCGATATACCGCCTGATAGGCGAAATCCATTTTGTTGTTCATCGACGGCAGTCCGCCCTGGATTAAAGATCCAAGGCTCAGATAAATAGAGGGGCATCAAACCGCAGGACTGAAGGTCAGCGTCCCGACAGCAGCGTGGACACGGCCTCGCCGGTAATGGCATCGATGGTTTGAATGTGGCGTTTGTCCGGATCACTGGCCCGGACCCTGGCAATCAACGAACTCTGATCGGCAAAATCGATTCGCGGCCTGGCGTACAGGCTCTGCAGGCCCTTGAGGTTCAAGCCGCTGACGTCGATCAGCCATTGCACCACTTGATCCGGCGCTGACAAACCAGACAAGGCCTTATGCAGGTCAGGCAAAGCCACGAGCATGCCCGGATGACAGCTGCGCAGAAATCCTTCAAGCCCCTGCCCCTGACCGACAAAGGGCGCAAACAACAGACACACCAGTTGCGCCTCATTCAGGCCGAAGCCCTCCAGGGCATAGGCGGCAGCCAGGGTACGCCGCTCTTCAAGGCGCTCCGGCCCCTCATAAGCGGCCATGGCCTGATTGATCAGCCGCACCGGCATGCATTTGCTGCGCATCAATTTTGCCGCCAGCTCCAGATATTCGGCGATGCCGTCGGCGTAGTCACGATCCTGTAGGTACTGACTGCGCAAGCCGTGCATGTGCGCCATTAGCAAGGGATTGGCGCAGTCCGACTCGCTGAAGCTAAAGGCCAGGTCGACAAAGCGGAAGCCGAGAAAATCGGTGAGCAGCCCCCAATGTTCATCGGCTCGCCCACTGACGAGATCCGCCAGGGAGATAAACAGCGGCGACACGGATTGCGGTGGGCAGGCAAACAGTCGGGTTACCTGACCACTGTCCTGGGGCGCGTCGCCGTACAGTTCGCGGTAATAGGTCTGACCGACACTGCCGATGTTTCGGAGCACACTGGCGAAGTTCTGCTGGCGCCAGGTGCCCGCGCCCTGCCCCATGTGCTGCACCAGGCGCATGATCCGCGTGGCGTACTGCTTCTGCTCCTTGCGCGACTCACCGCTGACAATAGCGTCGACACCATTGCCCCAAGTGCTCACCCGCCCCAGGAAATCCGCGACATTCAGATAGCAGCTGTTGCAAAAGGTGGTACGGCTGTCGCCACCGCTCAAGTGGCCGCTGAGCAGCATGTCCGAGCGGTTCTTTTCCCGGGCCGAAGCGGAAAACGGCAGGTCGGGCTCGAAGGCATAGATATGCTGCTGATCCACCGCCAGCAGTTCCACCCGTGGATCGTCGTAGAGAAACAGTGCCGAATAGGTACGATGAATATTGTCCATGACCGCCGGCGTCATGCCGATATGGCGCATATTGGCCACACGCAGATTGAAAGTGCCCGGCGCACGGCCTGCAATGCTCAGTTGCGCGGCCCGCAGGAAGGCTACGGTATAGGCGCTGTCTTTGCCGCCACTGAAGGCAATCATGACCTTGAAACTGGAGATGTGCTCCACGCCGCCCGCGGCCACTATCAGGCGCTGAATCAGCAATTGCAGGGCGGTGCGTTCAGCGCGGGTGAAATAACTCAACAAGCGCTGCAGGACTTGCTGGTAGACGTAGTTCATTGCCTGTTCGTGGATGGCACTCATCATGGCTTGCGCACCCACTTGCCTGCTCCGCACACGCTACCGACGCCGTATTGAACAACCGACTGATCACCGACCATGGCTCATTCCTTGAGTAATAATTAACGAGTCATTATCAATCGCCTCACAACAATTACAAGGGACAGACACGCAGGCAAATACAGCGCAGTTCAATGCACACTAAACAGCACCCGTTTAAATAACCTTGTTTAAATATTCCCATTGAAAGTCAGACTTTCACGCCATGGGCACGGGGGAAACGGCTAAAAACCAATCCATCACCCTGCCAGACAGGCACTCTCCCGAACTCAGCATAACGCTTGCCGCCGCACTGAAAGTTCATCTTTTCCACTAAAAACTCAACAACAACAAACATAACCCTCCACGCACGCCTGATTGTTCTTAGACAACTTTGTTTATCCACTTTCGGGGTTAGGGTCACCCCCTTACAAGGTCCGGTTAAAAACGGTCAAATCCGGTAACAGTGGAAACAAGCCGTCATATGTTTTTCGGCCGTAAGACGCCGGAACCACTGCAGCGATCAGCGGATTTCCGCCTACCGAATAACGTACATCAGCGGATTTTTGCGCAGCACCGACCGCATGGTCGACAACGCCGACGACAGCTATCGCCTCAGCCATCTGGAAATGCTCCTGCTCGATGCCCAGGCCCAGCTTGAGCGCTTTATCGCCAGCGGCGCCCCCGAACAGGCCAAAAGCCTGGAGGCGCAAATCGACCAGATGCAGGTCCAACTTGATGACAACCTGCATGCCCTGCAGGACGCCCGCCAGCAGCGGGGTCTGACCCAGATCCAGCAGGCGCTGCAAAGCTATCGTGCAGCTTTCAGCCAGCTGAACCAGGCCCAGGCACGGCGCGACAGCGCGCGGGGCCAACTGGTTAGCGCCGGCAATGCCACGGTCGCCGCCTTCGATGCACTGCAGAAAGCTGCCTTCACCAAACTGGCCGGCACTTCACAGGATTCGACACTGGTACAGCGTGTTCAATTGGCCAGTCAGTTGAATCAAAAGCTGCTGAATATCCGCTATCTGGTACGGGGCTATGTCTTTCAGCAGACCGATGACGCCGACAAAGCGGCCAGCGGCGCGCTCAAGGATCTGGCCGACGGCCTTGCCGGGCTGGTCGACAAGGCGCCGGCGGACGAACAGGCGACTCTGCGTACCGCAGGCGATTCGCTGAGCCAGTATCAGGCCGGTTATGGCCTGTTCCGCCAGGGTATGCGCGACAGCAAGGCCGCCGCCCAGAGCCTGGCAGAGCAAGGCCAGGTCATGCGTTCGGTGAGCGGCGAGCTTTACCGTCACCAGCTCGAAGCCCGGACTGATGCCGTCTCACGGGCCCGGCGGTCCCTGCTTGGGATCAGCGCTTTCGCCGTGTTGTTGGGCGTTCTCGCTGCATGCTTGATCAGCAGACAGATCGTTCGCCCGCTGCGCAAACTGCTGGCGACATCGACCCGCATCGCCGCAGGCGACCTGCGCACCGTCAAGGTCGAACATCGTCAGGATGAACTGGGGCAACTGGAACGCAGCATCGATGCAATGGCCCAGAACCTTCGGCAACTGATCGGTTTCATCGCCCAGGGCGTGGTGCAGATAAGCGACGCCGCCGAGCAATTATCGGTAGCCACTCACGCGGCCAGTGCGGGCGTGGATCGTCAGCGTATCGAGACCGATCAGGTCGCTACAGCCATGAATCAAATGACTGCGACCGTTCACGACGTGGCGCGTAATGCCGAGGATGCGTCCATGGCCGCCACCGAAACCGATCGTGAAGCGCAGAGCGGTGATCAAAAGGTCGGTCAGGCTGTGCGGGCGCTGGAACATCTCAACGGCGAAGTGTCGCGCAGTGCCGATGCGGTGCTTGAACTTGAGGGTGAATGCCGGCAGATCAGCGGCGTGCTGGAAGTGATAAAATCCGTCGCCGAGCAAACCAATCTGCTGGCCCTCAATGCCGCCATCGAAGCGGCCCGGGCGGGAGAAGCCGGACGTGGTTTCGCCGTGGTAGCCGATGAAGATCGATGGTCTGCTCGAGCGCCTGCTCAAAGGTGCGGAGACCGCCGCGCAGTTCATGCAGGCCAGTCGCTCGCTGACGGCAAGTACTCTCGATCTGGGACGTGAAGCAGGCGACTCGCTGGGCAAGATTACCCAGGCAGTGTCTACGATTCAGGCGATGAATTTGCAGATTGCCGCTGCGGCGGAACAACAGACAGCGGTTGCCGAACAGATAAACCGCAGCATCGTGCAAGTGCGTACGGCTTCAGAGCAAACGGCCAGTTCCAGCGCCAACACCGCCCAATCCAGCGCTGTGTTAGTGGAACTGGGCGTGCAGCTACAGGCTAATGTCCGTCATTTCCAGTTGTAGGAAATAACTGCCGTTTAGCGCTTCGACAGTGGCAGTCCTCTGTCGAAGCGGCTGAGGAAAAAGGCTCAGCGCCGGATAAAAAACTCAGACAGGCTCGACTTCGAGCACTGCGCGGCCGCCGATCGGGCAACCATCCATGTAGCGGTGCGCTTCGACGACGTTGTCGAACGGGAACACCTGGATTTTCAGAGGCAGCAACACGCGGTCTGCCGTCAACTGATTGATGTCGCGCAACGCCCGTTGCAGGGCCGCTTCATCCTGGTTGATACCCAGTTCCGGCTTGCCGGTGAAGTTACCCAGGCAGTGCACAAAGAACTGAATGTTCTTCTGGAACGCCGCACAGGCCGGGAATGGAGTCTGGTTGCCGCCCTGCAAGCCATAAAGGATCAGGCTGCCACGCGGAGCCAGAACATCACCCATGATCGACATCTGCGGGCCGCCCAAGCCATCGAGCACCACATCCACGCCACGGTTATCGGTGAACTTGTTGACCGCCATCAGCAGGTCCTGTTCTTCGGTAACCACCACCTTCTCGGCGCCCAGCGACAATAGATAGTCACGCGCATCGGAGTTCTTGGTCGCGGCGATAACCCGCACACCCAGGGCCTTGCCCAGTTGTACCATGCACGGACCTGCGCAGTGGCCGGCATCGGTAATCAGGGCCACTTGCCCCGGTTTGATCCGGGCCAGGTCCATGTAGGCAAAGTAAGCCACCAGCAGCGGCGTGTAGTGCACGCTCGCCTGCAATGGGGTCAGCACGTCGGGGTAACGGGTCAGGGCCGTACGCGGCAGGACGATCAGCTCGCCATAGACCGGGTGCTGGTTCGGATCCGCCGAAGGAAAGCTGGCAACCTTGTCGCCCACCTTGAAATCCTCGACGCCCTCACCCACCGCCGTCACCACACCGGCCATTTCGTGGCCCATACCGGACGGCAGGCGTGCCTGAGAAGAAGCCAGGTTTTGCCGCCACAGCACGTCATACCAGCTGATACCGATTGCCTGGACACGCACCTGCACCTCACCCGGCGCAGGCAACGCGGCCGGATGCTCTTCTACCTTGAGCACCTCGGCAGGGCCAAACTGATGAAAACGAATCGTGCGGGACATTTCGAACCTCGCCTTATAAACCTTGATGCCATGAACTCTATCCGGGCTTTGCCGGTAACACTATCAGTGGCTATTAATAGTCGACATGCCTGTCATCGATTCTGCAAGGGTAATGACAGACCACAAAGAACGCCTGACCAGGGTCAAACGCCTGAACATTCATGGGCGGCCATTGTTGGCATGTACACGCGACAATGCAAGCCGCAGGGTCGTTTCCTGACCGCCAGCACCCGTTACGACTCGCACGGGCCGCCAGAGTGCCGCGTTTTCGGCGTACGGTCAGGGCAGGCAGAAGGCTATTTCTCACCTGCAAAATGAGAGGTCGCGGGCAAATCGATGATATGTCGCTGAATTTATCCATGCGCAATCCCCCCGTTTGCTCGTACTATTCGCGTCTGAGCTGAACGGTAGGACGTTTCCCCACACGGGCGTCGGCTACTGCATCGACTAACGGCACGAGATATTCACGTCATGAATCGCAACGACCTGCGTCGCGTCGACCTCAATCTGCTCATCGTCTTCGAAACCCTGATGCACGAACGCAGCGTAACCCGCGCTGCGGAAAAACTGTTTCTCGGCCAGCCGGCCATCAGTGCGGCGTTGTCGCGCCTGCGCGGGCTGTTCGATGATCCGCTGTTCGTGCGCACCGGGCGCAGCATGGAACCCACGGCACGGGCCACGGAAATCTTCGGTCTGCTGTCCCCGGCGCTGGACTCTATTTCCACCGCCGTCAGCCGTGCCGCCGAGTTCGACCCGGCGACCAGCACTGCCGTGTTCCGCATTGGCCTGTCCGACGAAGTCGAATTCGCCCTGCTCCCGGCCCTGCTCAAGCGCCTGCGCTCGGAAGCGCCCGGCATCGTCCTGGTGATTCGCCGCGTCAACTACCTGCTGATGCCGGGCCTGCTGTCATCCGGGGAAATCTCCATTGGCGTCAGTTACACCGACGACCTGCCGGCCAATGCCAAGCGCAAGGTCCTGCGCAAGAGCCGCGCCAAACTCCTGCGCGCCGACAGCATGCCCGGTGCCCTGAGCCTGGACGACTTCTGCGCACGGCCCCATGCACTGGTGTCCTTCGCCGGTGACCTGAGCGGCTTTATCGACGAAAACCTCGAAAAACTCGGACGCAAGCGCCATGTCGTGCTCGCTGTGCCGCAGTTCAACGGCCTGGCCACGCTGCTCACCGGCACCGACATCGTCGCCACCGTGCCCGACTACGCCGCCGCCGTCCTCACCGCTGCCGGTGGCGTACGCGCCGAAGAACTGCCGATAGAGACGCGCACCTTCGAGCTGCATATGGCCTGGCGCGGGTCCCAGGACAATGATCCGGGAGAGCGTTGGTTACGGTCGCGGATCCAGATGTTTTTTGGGGATCCTGACAGCCTCTAACGGAATTCCACTGAACCCACTGCGGCCTTAATCAAGCATCAGGAACAACGCCGACGTCCAGACCCGGGACTGGTCGCGTTGGCGTGCGCAGATGAACAGTGGATGCTCGCGACCCGTTTGCAGATTGAGTGGTGCCAGGTCGATTCTCCCCTGCAGCTCACGAGGCAGTGCTTCGGCGGTTGTCCGCTCCAGAGAGACTTTGAGCTCAGCCCCTGGCAACTCTTCGATCACTTGGGATTGCGCCAGCAGTTCTTCACCGGACAGTTCCATCAGCACCGTCGGTGCATGCACGTAGGGCTGCGGTTCGGAAGGATCGCCGACCTTGATGTAGTTGTCGATGCGGCTGCGGACCTGCAACGTCGCGCCGGCCAGTTGCGACAGGTCGATTTCGATACTGTCGGTGTCGCCGTTGGTGTCGGTGCGAAACGCCAGGGTCGTGGCGTCCTTGCGCCATACGGTCTGCTCCGGGTGATCGAGGCCCAAGGCGCGAAAACCGTTGATGACCGCTCCCGTCACGCAAATTTCGCCGGTCCAGTAGGCGCCGCGATAGCGGTCCTTGATGCGTGCGCCCCCCAGGCGCAGCCGGATGCGTTGGGCGGAAAACCCCAGCTCCTGATGCAGATTGCGCGACCAGATCAGTTTATCGCCATCGAACAGGTCCACCTGCTCCCAGCCCGCCTCGCCCAGCAATCGATAGTCCAGCGTCGCATTCGAATCGGCGGTGAAGACCTCACCCATGAAGTGCTGGCCTTGGCGCAGGCTGGCAAATGCACGCTCGCCCGTCGTGGCAAAGGTGCGACGGGCACGAAGTGCCTTGCCGACACTTGATCGATCGAAAGCGTCGGCAATCACACCCGTCAACCCGCCGCGAGAGCCAAACACTGCCGTGGCCGGAACACCACCGCCGCAACGACCCTGATGCTCATCGCTGTTCGCCGCGGCGCCGACCCGATAGCCACGCTGCAGCGCTTCGGCGTAGACCCAGTGGAACTGGCCCCAGGCCGAGCCGACTTCGATCAAGCGTTCCAGCTCCGGGTGGTGCCAGTCCAGGTTGCAACGGCGCCCGCCGACATGGGGCATCATCAGGTGACCTTCCGGGTCTTTCGCGTAGGCCGCGTACAACTCGTCCACTGGCCAGGCGCCCGGCTTGATAGTGCCGGCAGTGAACTCGTTCCACTCAAAGGAGCGCACCAACCGCCCTTGATTGTCGAACGGAAACTCGGGCTTGCGATCATGCAGGAACACCACATTGCGGTCCCCGCCCGCGCAGGAATTACCGCACCACTCGGTGCCGGGGTAGCAGACGAAGCGGCCGGGCTCGTTGAGCTCATGAATCAGCTTCACCGCCTGATCCCAGCGTTGCTCGGTGATATTGAAGTCGTTGGCGGTGTAGCCGAGTACATCGAGGCCGGCCACATCGCGACCGTAACTGAGATTGTAGAGCGTGTCGTTGGTGCCCACGGTGTCATCGGAGTGCACATGCAGGTCGGCGTACAGCGCGCGCAATGCGCTGCCGGCCGGGTCAACCGTGACGAAAGCCTGGGCACCACGCACGCCAGGCGCCTGCACCTCGGCGGACAATCGCCACTCGCCCACCGCACCGAGATCAAAGCCGTCGAGCCGCACCGTTGCCCACCCTTCATTGGCCAGGGTAAACGGTTGATGACGCTCGCCGCCTTCAGGATCAACCAGGGTGAGCACACCCTTGAGCGGCAGGTTGCGGCACGTGTTGCCCCAGGCATCGTCCACCCGCAGCAGCACGTCGAACGCCTCACCGGCGCTGACCAGGCGCGGCACAATCAGCTGCACACTCTGCGCCGGTCCCGGCACGATGTTCAGCAATGGATCGCCCGGCACTTCGGCAAATTTCGAACTGCCCAACGGGTCGATAAACAGCCGGAACCGGAAGTCTTTCTCGACGAAACTCTGCACTCGCGTACCTGCGCCGCCTTGACGACGGTCGCCCAGGCGAATGGTGATTTTGTCGCCCGGGTTCAGGTAGCCGTCGATGATGTCGATAATGATCGCTTTCTGGAATGGCCGTTCATGGCCCTTCTGGTCAAAGCGCACTTTCAAGTGCTGCACGGTGGCCTGGCTCTGGCCGGGGACGAGTTCACCCGCCTGATACTCTGCACTAACGTAGTTGGGACCGGCCGGATTCGAGGTCTGAAACAGTGCCCAATCGGAGTAGAACTTGAACGCCAGTTTCAACCAGGCGCCGTCCGCCAGGCCGCTGCCGCCGACCTCGTAGACCAGGGTGATTTCATCCCATTGCCCGGCAATCAGGGTGTCTCGGTCACAGTCGATGCTACCGAGGAACGGGCGTTTCTTGTTGCGTTCGTAGAGGCCCTGGGGGGCGATGTAATGCCCGGCTTCGCGGGGATCGAATACGTTACTCACATGACACCTCGTGCAGTGGTCCACTGAAGGTTGGAAAGGGTTCGAAGGCAAAGGACGATGCTTACTGCACGCGCCACTTCTGGTAGTGACGCTCGATGCGCCGGAACACAAAACTTTCCATCAGCCAGGCAATCAGGCCGATCAGCACGATGCCCAGCAGCACTTGGCTGCTGTTGCCAATCTGCCCGCCGGTGGAGACCATCCAGCCGATGCCCTGGGAGGCGCCGATCATTTCTGCGGCGACCAGGGCGCGCCAGCCCTGGCTGAAACCGATGCGCAAGGCCGCCGTCACGAAAGGCAATGAGGCCGGCAGGTAAACGTGGGCCAGCAGTTGCCAGGGGTTAGCGCCCAAGGTGCGCGCCGCGCGGACTTCGCCGCCGCGAATGCTCTGCACGCCTTCCTGGATGGTCACCGCCATGGGGAACATCGCGGCAATGAAAATCACCAGCACGATGGAGACATAACCCAGGCCGAAAATGATCATGATCAGTGGCGCCCAAGCGATAGGCGGAATGGCCATGAACAGGCTGTTGAGCGGCGAAATGAAATCGCGAAAGCGCGAAGACAAGCCGCCGGCCGTGCCGAGCACAATCGCGACAACCACCGCAGCGCAGAAGCCGCCGACCTCTTCAAGCACACTCGCCCTGAGGTGCTGCCACAGCGAACTGTCGCTGAGCCAGCGCAGCGCTTCGCGCGCGACATCCCAGGGCTGCGGCAGGATATAAGTGGGAAACCGGCTGGCCAGGGCCACCCAGATCAACAGCAGAAATGGCAGCGAAGCCCATCCCCAATTCGGTTTTGGCAAGGACATGACAGGCTCAGACTCAGCGCGAGGCTTTTTCCAGGTAGGAGGTATCCACGATCTGCTCGGTCTTGAGCGTGGTGTCTATAAAGCCCAGATCGTGGGAGTAATTCATCAGGCGCTGGATGAATTGGATATCCGCAGGCTGTAAGTCCGCCGACCAGCCCAATCGCGTCCGCGCCTGGGCGACGATGGCCTCAGGAGCAATGGTCTTGCCGTCGGGACCTTGTACCGCTTCAAGCTTGAACGCCTCGGCGATGATGCGATTCGACTCGTCGGGATGCTCGTTGAGGAACGCAATGGCCTTGCGGTGGGCACGCAGCAGCTTGACCACATCGTCCGGTCGTTCCTGCAAGGTTTTAGGCAGCGCGATCACCACGTACCACGGGTAATTCGGCAGCGCCTGGTTGACGTCGAGCAGAATCCGGCTCGACCCGCGCAGCAGCGACTGGCTGACAAAGGGCTCCCAGGAAAAAGCCGCGTCGACGATGCCGCGCTCCAGCGCCGCGTTCATATTGCCGGGTGGCATGTCGATGATGTCCAGGTCCTTGTCAGGGTTGAGCCCGGCCTTTTCCTTCAGTACATAGCCGCGCAACAGCACGTCCATGCCACTGCCCTTCTTGACCCCGGCGAGTTTTTTGCCCTTGAGTTGCTCCAGGCTGTTGATCGGACTTTTTGCGTCGACAATCACCGCCGCCTGGCCGTAATTGACCTTGGCCAGAATCCGGCTTTGCAAGCCCCGGGAGAACCATTGGTACACCGGCGGCGTGCCGACATAGGCCACGTCCAGCTCATTGGCGGCCAATGCCTGCTGGATAACCGGGCCATCGCCCAAGGCCTTGAGATCGACGTTCAAGCCTTCCTCGCGGTAATAACCCTGCTTGTCGGCGATCAGCGCCGGGGCATTGGCCATGGCGAAGACATAGCCCACACGCAGGGGCTTCTCATCGGTGGCCACGGCACATGTACTGCTTGCCAATGCGGCAACAGACAAGGAAAGAGCAAGCAGCGAGCGTTTGATCATGCGGTTAACTCGGGTTGACGGGTGGGGTTGGCGACGGCTTCTGACGTCTCCATGACGTGGGAAATGCGCTCCATCAGCTCATTGCGGTAATCGAGAAAAGCCGGCAGACGACGGGTGTTGAGGTTGGAACGCGGGCGCGGCAGACGAATATCCAGTTCGCTATGGATGCCGCCAGGAGCGATGTTGAGCACGATGACCCGATCCGCCAGGAACACCGCTTCGTCGATGTCGTGGGTGATGAACAGCACCGTCTGACCCAGCTCGGCCCAGATCCGCAGGGTCTCTTCATTCATACTGTTGCGGCTGATGGCATCCAGCGCGGCGAAAGGCTCATCCATCAGCAACACGCTGGGCTCCAAGGCCAATGTCCGGGCCAGGGAGACACGCTGCTGCATACCGCCCGAAAGCTGATGGGGCAAGCGCTGCGCCGCGCTCTCCAGACCAACCAGGCGCAAATACTGCAACGCTTGCGCACGTTGTCGATCCTCGCTGAGCTGCCCCGTCATGCGCAGGCCAAAACGCACGTTTTCCAGCGCGCTCAGCCACGGAAACAACTGCGGCGCCTGGAATACATAGCCCAACTCCGAGCGCTCCGGCCGCACCGCAGTCTGGTTGATGCTGATCTGGCCGCTTTGCGGTTGCTGAAAACCCGACAACAGATTCAGCAACGTGGTTTTCCCGCAGCCGGACGGCCCAAGGATCGCGACGAACTCACCCGGCCTGGCGTTCAGGCTGAAAGCGTTGAACACCCGATGCCCATTGGGGTAGCTGAAACTGATGTCATCGACCGTCAGAGCGTCAGTTTGCGGCGGTGCGTAAGGCAGGGAGTGGGGCATGGCAAGTATCGTCAGGTCGTTTACAATGGGAATGCCTGACATAATACGTATTAATACAAGCTATCCCAATAACCTATTTTTATAACCTTAGAAGTGAAGGCGCACCGCCCCACTCCGAGGCCCTGGAAGCCGACCGTGTCCACATCCATTCTTCGCGACAGCAGCACCTCGCTTTACGAACAGATCGCCCATCGTTTGCTGGAGGAGATTCAGCGCGGCGATTTCGAACCCTCGGGCAAACTGCCGTCAGAAGCCGAACTGGGCGAACGCTTTGGGGTGAGCCGCGTCACAGTGCGTCTGGCGGTGGGCAAACTCAGCGACGATGGCGTGGTGGAGCGCAAGCAAGGCAAAGGCACGTTCGTCGCGGCAAAACAGGTTCGGCACGGTCTGGATGCGTTGCGCAGTTTTCATGAAGCCTTGCTGTTGCAAGGGCTCAAACCGAGCATGCAGGTGATCAGCCATAAACTGCAGCCCGTCCCGGAAGTCTTGCGCGGTTTGTTTGAAGCAGCGAGCGATTGCCTGCTGCTGGAACGCCTGCATTTCGTTGACGACGAACCCATCGCCCTGGGCCGCAGCCATCTGCCGGCCGAAGTGGCCAGCGTGGTCTGGACAGATGTTGAGCATCAACCGATCTATTCGATCCTGGAATCGATCACCGGCCAGGCCGTCACCCGTGCCGACCTGGCCATTCGTGCGCAAACAGCCGATACAAGCCTGGCCACGACGCTGCACGTCAAACGCGGCACCGCGCTGCTCGTAATGGAGCGTACCTCTTACTTTGCCGACGGGCGCTGCTGCGACCGCACCACCTTCTTTATCCGTCCGGAACGCTATGCGTTTGTGCTCAGCGGCGTGTTCAAATCCAGCTCCGCCAAATAAAGACGGGTTGTGCGCTGCAATGGAAAAAGCTTGATTTGCCCAGTTGCGCCAGGAACCTCGCTATTGCCCGGCTAACCGTTTCAATCGTCCGGAACCATCATCGACATATGCAAATACGCCCAGAAACGCCGCCAGCTCACAGGCAAGCTGTTTCTGTTGATTGAGTTTTTTTCCGACGACACGGCAAGCGATCAGCAAGCGCCCGTTTTCATACTCGACATAGTTGCTGTAGGACGTAAGAAAAGTTGCCGGGCGGCCGTTGGGTTTGAGCACTACGCGCAGCGGTGTGCGTTTTGCTAGCCGATATCCGCCGAGCAAAGCCACGCCGGAAGACTCCACAGCCAGTGAAGCATGCTCCCTGATATCTCTGCCCAGTCGATATACCCACCCCATTACAACAAGGCTCGAGAGGATGATGCCCGGCCATTCCCTCCCAGGTAACGACAGTCCGGTCGATAAGCTGATGCACAAGACTGCCGTGATGCCCCAAGGTATCTGGCGAAGCAGTGGGACAAGGAGCAAGCGACCGATGCCTATTTTCGGTCGGATGATGAAAACCTCGTGGGAGCCAAGTGATGTCGTCATCTGTAATCGTCCCGTTTCAGCGCTCGCCGCAAGCAGCGTTCATCAAACACATAGGGTTGCCGGCTCACGTCAAACCGAAGTTTTCGACGATGAAATCGATGAATACCCGGATCTTCGGTGACAGGAACTTGCTCGACGGCCAAAGCAGCGTAAAGGTACCGCGGTGTTCGACGTGTGGAGCGAGTATCTCAACCAACTCGCCCCGCTCAACGGCGCCTCGCACCATAAAGTCTGGCAGACAAGCGATACCTAGCCCTGAAACGGCTATGTCCAGAAGTGCAGCAGGGGTATTGCACACCATTGAGGTTGGCAGGACCCAATCCATCTCTCCTTCTACGGCTCTAAGAGGCCAACGCTCCAGGATGCCTGCGGTTGGAACTCTGTGCTGCAGGCAGGCGTGGTACGCCAGTTCAGCGGGACTGGCCGGTGTTCCCCGCTGCTCCAGGTAAGCCGGGGAGGCTACTAGCAGCAGCCTATAATCACCAAGCGTTCGGGACATGAGACGTGAATCAAAAATCTCACTCGTGCGCACAACCACGTCGAAACCTTCGTCAATGACATCTACCAGCCGATCCGAGAAATCCACGTCCAGCGTGATAGCAGGATAACGGCGCATGAACGCAGTCAGCGTAGCCATTACCAGTTCTTTGGCTAACGGAAGACTGATACGCAGTCGCCCACGCGGCACCGCGTGCGTTTCGCAAAGCTCCAGCTCAGCAGCTTCGACCTCAGACAGAATGCGCCGACAACGCTCAAGGAACATTTCCCCCTCAGCCGTGAGTGTGATGGTGCGAGTACTACGATGAAACAGGCGAATACCTAAGCGCTGTTCCAGTCTGGAAACGCTTTTTCCAACGGTCGACGATGAGACCCCCAGATTGCGTCCCGCCTCGGAGAAGCTTCGGGTCTCTGCCGCCTGCACGAAAAATTCAATACCACTCAAAGATCCCATCATCTGCCCGCTTGAGAATATTTGTCCGAGATGTTCCGAATATTCGCATTATTGTCTTGATCCATTCTTCACCTCAACATGACGGCATCACAAATTTGAGTCCGTGACGGCACGTATTCTTAGCGCACAAGGAGAATTGGATATGAGTAACATTGCATTAGCACCAACAAGCCCTGCACCTCTGTCGTTTGACCTCGCGGGTAAACACGTGGTGGTCGTCGGCGGCAAAAGGGCGATCGGTCTCGGTGTCGCCCAGGCAGCTCACGCAGCGGGTGCGCACGTCACTGTCGCCAGTCGCCGGGATGGTTCGGTCGATCACGGGCCCGATCTTTCCATGTTTGACCATGTCCGCCTGGACATGCGTGACGAGGCCGCAGTCCGGGCCGCGTTCGAAGCAATTGGACAAATCGACCACCTCGTTGTAACCGCAGGACCGGAAATCGGATCTTGGGGCTCGTTCATGGATTCGGACATGCAGGGTGTACGTGGCTATCTGGATGGCAAGTTTCTCGGCACCTGGGCTTGCGCTCGTTACGCCGCGCCGCACCTTGCAACCGGTGGCTCAATGACGTTTCTCACAGGAGGTACCGGTGCGAGGGCAAAAGTCGGCCTGGCTGCAGTGACGTCGACATTCGCGGCGGTGGATGCCTTGTCGCAGTCTCTCGCTCTGGAGCTGGCGCCCATCCGGGTCAATACCATACGCCCTGGCTTTATCGACACAGAATTCTGGGATGCCCTGCCGTCCGACGACGTTGAAGCAATCCGTGCCAGGGTCAGAGCGAAGTTCCCGGCCCGGCGTGTCGGCACAATCGCCGATATCGGCCACGCTGCGGTATTTCTGATGACCAATCCCTATGTCACCGGAACAGTGCTTGAGGTTTCCGGCGGTGAGCTTTTAGTCGACTGGTTGTTCTGATTTTTGACAACGCCGTGGCTGCAAGACACCAGCCAGGTTCGTCAGTCACAGGGCGAGGAACAGCTCGCCTTAGAGGTAGCCGTAACGGAGTTGACCTTGAGCGCGGATTGCAGCTGCTCCCTGCATTGGCGCCTTTCTTGCCTATGGGAATCCATGCACCACGCGAATCGGAGCCTCACATGCAAGACCCACAACTGCCCGCCACCCTGCGTTTCATGCTCGCTGCCAGTCGCTGCGAAAAGCAGGGCCTGGATGCGCTGTCCCGCACCTGCACCCTGGTCACGTTGCTGAGCAATCTGGTGCATGCCATGCAGCGCGAACGCGGTTTTTCCAATCTGTATCTCGGCCAGCCTCAGCCACGCTTGCTGGCAACCCTTGATCAGATCAGCGACGAAGCGCGCCTGTGCGAGCAGGCAGTGCGCGGTTACCTGGACCAGATGGATATCGAAGGCGCCGACCGCGCGCGTCTCTGCCACCGCCTCGCCTACATGTTGCACAGCCTGGACGACCTCCCGCCGCTGCGCCGCAAGGTCCGTGATGTCAACGTCACGGTGGTCGACTCCACCGAGAATTTCAGCCGCCTGATCGCCAGCCTGCTGGCCGTGGTGTTCGAAGCCGCCGACACCGCCATCGACCCGCAGATCACTCGGGCCCTGGTGGCCATGTTCAACTTCATGCAGTGCAAGGAGCTTTCCGGCCAAGAGCGCGCCTGCGGGGCGGTCGGTTTTTCCAACGGCTACTTCGACCCGGCGCGCCACGAACAGATGGAACATTTGCGTTGCAGCCAACTGCGCTGCAGCGAGGTATTCAGTCAGTACGCCGACAGTGTTGCGCAGCAACGCTGGGAGCAGATCGAGGCCGACGCCGGACAGTTGCAACAACTACGGCAAATGGCCCGCCGCACCAGCGCCGAACAGACCGTGGACCCGGGTCTGGCCGAGCTGTGGTTTGACCTGTGCAGCCAGCGCATCGACGCTATGCACAGTGTTGAAGGGCTGCTCGCCGATGGCCTGCGCCAGCTCTGCCAGGAGCGTCTGGACCGCGCGGCCAAGGAACTGGACAACCATCGCACGCTGCTGAGTCGCCTGGCCACCCGCGCCGTCGATCCTCAGCCGCTGTTGTTCAGCGTGCAGGGGCGCAGCCTTGATCAGGCCAGTGCTGAAGACCCGCTGCAACACTCGCTACTCGAATTGCTGCAGAAGCAGTCACGGCACATGCATCGCCTCAGCGACGAGCTCAAGTCCGCCCGCAGCGCCCTGGCCGAGCGCAAAACCATCGAGCAGGCCAAGCGCCTGTTGATGAGCCGTTTCCAACTGGACGAACCGGCCGCTCATAAGCATATGCAACAGGCCGCCATGAATAATGGCGTACGCCTGATCGACATGGCCGAACGCTTTCTGGCCCAGGCTCAGGAGTGAACTCGCAGCACCATCACGGAGCGCGACGCCCCAGCGCGGGGCAATAACGGACCTCTATCACCTCGACACCCTCTTCAACACCCCGGTTTTCGCCGCGTCCGGCACCTTGGCACAAAGCCTGCTTAGTCACTCCTGTCGCTGCCCAGAACAAGCAGCCTCTCTATTTGGCAAAGGCGCCCGAGACCGAAAGGTCTGGGGCGCTTTTTTTTGCGCGCCTGAAAACCAGATCAAAGCCTGACCGGGGGAATACCCATGAACGCACTCACTCATTCCACTGAACGACCTGTCCTGATCGTGATCGGCAACGGTATGGTCGGCCACCATTGCGTCGAGCAACTGATTGCCAATGGCGCCCTGGAACAGTACCAGGTGCTGGTCTTCGGTGAGGAACGCCAACGCGCCTATGACCGCGTGCACCTGTCCGAATACTTCAGCGGCAGCGACTGCGAAGCCTTGGCCATGAGCGATGCCGAGCTGTATCAACAGCCGGGCCTGACCCTGCACCTGGGCACGCCGGTGCTGGCAATCGACCGCGCAACCAAGCAAATCACTACAACGCTGGGCGCCTTTGCCTACGACCGACTGGTCCTGGCCACGGGCTCTTATCCGTTCGTGCCGCCGGTTGAGGGCGCCGAAGGAGCATCGCGCCTGGTCTATCGCACCCTCGATGATCTCGACGCCATCCGCGCCGCCGCTGAAGGCAAGCGCCGGGGCGTAGTGGTCGGTGGAGGCCTGCTCGGCCTGGAAGCCGCCAATGCCCTGAAGTCTCTCGGCCTGGAAGCCCATGTGGTGGAGTTCGCGCCACGGCTGATGCCCGTACAGCTGGATGACTTCGGCGGTGCGGCGCTGAAAAAACGTATCGAGGATCTCGGCGTCGGCGTGCACCTGTCCAAGGCCACCCAGTCCATCACGGCGGGCGAGGACTATCGCTACCGGATGAATTTCGCCGGCGACACTCACCTGGAAACCGACATTATCGTGTTCTCCGCCGGCATCCGGCCCCAGGACGCCCTGGCCCGCAGCAGCGAGCTGCAACTGGGCGAGCGCGGCGGCGTGGCGATTGACGGCCAGTGCCTGACCAGCGACCCGGCCATCCATGCCATCGGCGAATGCGCGGCCTGGAATGGCAGTATTTTCGGCCTGGTCGCGCCGGGCTATCAGATGGCCCGCAGCGTCGCCGCGCAATTGTGCGGTGACGAAGGCGCGTCGTTCCAGGGTGCGGACATGTCGACCAAACTCAAGCTGCTTGGCGTCGATGTCGGCTCCATCGGTGATGCCCATGGCGCCCTGCCCGGCTCGCGCAGCTATCGCTACATCGACGAACTCACCGGCAGCTACCGGCGCCTGGTGGTCAGTGCTGACGGCAAACATGTCCTTGGCGCGGTACTGGTCGGTGATAACAGTTACTACGACACCCTGCTGCAATACGCGCAGAACGGCATCACCCTGCCCGCCGACCCTGCGGCGCTGATCATGCCCGCAGGTGAAGGCGCGCCGGTACTGGGCGCCGCCGCCCTGCCCGACACCGCCACCCTGTGCTCCTGCCATAACGTCAGCAAGGGCCAGGTCTGCGCCGCCATCGACAGTGGCTGCAGCGATGTTGCCTCGGTCAAGGCCTGCACCAAGGCCGCCACCGGTTGCGGCGGCTGCCAGGCGCTGATCAAGCAGGTGGTCGAGCATGAACTGAGCGCCCGAGGCGTCGCCGTGGACAAGAGCCTGTGCGAACACTTCGCCCATACCCGTCAGGAGCTGTACCACTTCGTCCGGGTTGAAGGCATTCGTACGTTCGAAGCCTTGCTCGACCGTCACGGCAAGGGCCATATCGGCTGCGATGTCTGCAAGCCGGCAGTCGGCTCGATTCTCGCTTCGTGCTGGAACGAGCAGATCACCGCCAAGGCCCTGATCCCCCTGCAAGACACCAACGACACCTTCATGGCCAACATGCAGAAAAACGGCACCTACTCGGTGGTGCCGCGCATTCCCGGCGGTGAAATCACTCCTCAGGGCCTGATCGCGATTGGCGCAGTGGCGCAGAAATACGACCTCTACACCAAGATCACCGGCGGCCAGCGCATCGACCTGTTCGGCGCACAACTGCACGAGCTGCCGGATATCTGGAGCGAACTGATCGCCGCCGGCTTCGAGACCGGTCACGCCTACGGCAAGTCCCTGCGCACCGTGAAATCCTGCGTCGGCAGCACCTGGTGCCGTTACGGCGTACAGGACAGCGTGGCCATGGCCCTGCGCCTGGAGAATCGCTACAAAGGTCTGCGCAGCCCGCACAAGATCAAATTCGCCGTCAGCGGCTGCACCCGCGAATGCGCCGAAGCCCAGAGCAAGGACATCGGCGTGATCGCCACCGAGCACGGCTGGAACCTCTACGTCTGCGGCAACGGCGGCATGCGCCCGCGTCACGCCGAACTGTTCGCCACCGACCTGGACGACGAAAGCCTGATCCGCATCATCGACCGTGTCTTGATGTTCTACATCAGCACCGCCGACAAACTGCAACGCACCTCGGTCTGGCGTGAGTCCCTGGAAGGCGGCCTGGACTACCTCAAGGACGTCATCCTCGAAGACAGCCTGGGCCTGGGCGACGAGCTGGAGGCGCAGATGCAACAGGTGGTCGACACCTATGAATGCGAATGGGCCAACACCCTGCAGGACGAGGAAAAACTCAAACGCTTCCGCACTTTCGTCAACCAGAAAGGCGGCGACCCGGCCGTGCAATTCGTCCGCGAACGCGGCCAGCGCCGCCCGGCCCGCAGCGAAGAACTGCAATTGATCGCCCGCGCTACCGAGGAGAACCTGGCATGAGCAACCATCACTCAATCACCTGGCAAGCGTTGTGTCAGCACGGCGATCTGGTCGCCAACTCCGGCGTCGTCGCGCTGCTGAACGACGAACAGATCGCCCTGTTCTACCTGCCCGAGACCGAACAGCAAGTGTTCGCCATCGACAACCGCGACCCCAAGTCCGAGGCCAATGTGATTGGTCGCGGCCTGATCGGCCAACTGGCCGGCGAACTGGTGATTGCCTCGCCTTTATATAAGCAGCACTTTCGCCTGAGCGACGGGCAGTGCCTGGAGTATCCGGAGCAGCAGTTGAAGGTATGGCCAGTGAGGCTTAATGGCAGCATCGTGGAGATAGCTGTTTAGCGCATCACCGAAATGGCCAACCTGTGGGACCGGCTTTAGCCGGGAAGGCGTATTCCCGGCTAAAGCCGGTCCCACAGATTAAATCCTCTTACCCTCTACAATAATCAGAGAAATTGTTGGACGATACATGCCGTTACCTGCCTAAAATCATCCAGGGTGAATAAACACCCCCTCAAACGGATGGGCATGGCGATCAGACAGACCAGAACCGCCGTTCAGGCGCTGCGACAGATGTGCGTGCAAAGCCTGTTGCTGCTCTGCCTCACTGCACTCAACTGCGTTACCGCACAGGCCGCCCCCCAGGTCCTGGTTATCGCCACCAACGAAGCCCCGCCCTACATCAGCGAAAACCCACAGAACAGCTTCCTCACCGACCTGCTCGGCCACGTCGCCAGGGAAATGGGCGTGACCTTCGAGTTCCGTTTCATGCCCTGGCCCCGCTGCGAACTGGCCGTCGACAACCTGCAAGTCTGGGCGACCATGCCCTACGTCCCCACACCCGAGCGCAACAGCAAATTCCTGTTCTCGCAATCGCTGTTTGCCAAGCAAACCCTGCTGTTTTACTACAACCCCAATGGCGCGCACTTCCCCAAGACCTTCCAGCGCCTGAGCGAACTCAAGCCCTACCGCATGGGTGGCGTGCGCAGTTATTACTATGAAAGCCTGTTTGCTCAAGCAGGTCTGGCCCTGGACCTGGCCAACAACGAAGAACAGAGTTTTCTGAAACTGCGCGCCGGCCGTGTCGACATGGTCCCCGCCGTCGACAATATCGGCTGGGACATGATCCGCAAGAACTTCCCTGCACAAGAACAGGCCGATTTCCATACGCTGGAAACGCCATTGGCGGTGGGCAATAACTACCTTATGACCTCGCCGCGCTACCCAGAGGCACAAGCGCTTATGGAAAGGTTCAACGACGCGTTGGCTGAGGTACGACGGGAGGGCATTTACAAGGATGTGGCGCAGCAGCATGGGTTGATTGTGCAGGATTGAATCGCATAAGTGTTTGACACAGCACGATGGCCTGGCAAATAGAGGACCGTAGGACCGGCTTTAGCAGGGAGGGCGCTCTCGCGGCTAAAGCCACTCCTACACGAACCTGCGCCCAACCACCCACAGCACAACCTGATACCCCAGCAACAACACCCCGGCAATCGCCAGCGTCCACTGCACACTCAGCGCCGCCGCCAGCAGCCCGGCCATCAAGCCGCCAATCGCTTCGAAGCCGAAGCGCATGGCGATATAGAAGGCGATCACCCGGCCGCGCAGGGCTTCGGGGGCGGTGCTTTGCAGGGTCATGTTGGTGCTGACGTTGCTGACGGTGATGCCGAAACCCAGGCCGGCCAAGGCAAGCAGGGTCAGCAGCAGCGGCAGATTGGCAGCCACAGCGCAGAGCGACAACGCGCAGGTGATGGTCCCGCCGACGATAACCCGTTGCAGGTTCGACGAGCTGCCCGCGAAGGCAAGAAACAGTGTCGCGACAAAAGCCCCGGCCCCGGCGGCGCCCCATAGCCAGCCGAGGGTTTGCGCGTCCCCGGCAAAGACGTTTTTCGCCAGAATCGGCAACAGCACCGCGTAGCAGGAGGCCAGCAGGTTGACCATGACCACGGTAATCAGCAACCGACGAATGCTCAGGGTGCCCCACAGGTAGCGCAGGCCTTCACGGAAGATCTCGCCGGTGGAGCCGCTGGCCCTGGCTTGCAGGCTACTGCGGGCCTTGCCCAGGCCGATCAACAACATGCCGAAGGCCACCGCCGTGAGCAGGAAGCAGCCCGCTTCACCGCACCCGTTGATCAGCAGCCCGGCCAGGGGCGGGCCGATAAAACGCGCGGCGTTGATCAACATGGCGTTGAGCACCAGAGCGTTGGGCAAGTCCTTGGGATCATCGACAAAGCCACTGATCAAGGCCTGTCTCAGCGGCGTCTCCAGCGCATTGAGCAGACCGAGGACCAGCGCCATAACAATGATCACTTCCCGGCCGATCCAGTGCTGCCAGGTCAGCACCGCCAGCAGCAGCGACTGCAGCATGAGCAAAGCCTGTACGCCGATCAGCAGGCGGCGCTTGTCATGGCGATCGGCCCAGGCGCCGGCCAGCGGGCCGACCAGCAACTGCGGCAACAGGGTCAGGAAGGCGATGGTGCCCAACAACACGGCTGAGCCAGTCAAGTGATAGGCCAGCCAGGACAGGGCCACCTGCTGAATCCACTTGCCCAGGGTCGACAGCCCCTGGCCAACGAAATAGATCTGGAAATTGGGGTGACTCAGCGCACGGATCGGCGCTGGCCATTGGCGTGGAAGAGCAGCGTTCACAACAAGCCTTTTATAAGCGAACTGCCACCTGCCCTTGCGTCAGCGCTCAGGAAGGAAATTGGCAACCCTTTTGAATGAGAGACTTCATGACCCAGGTGCGGTCGTTCTCGCCCTGGGCGATCTGCTCGAGCTGTTTCTGCTCGGCGGCATGCTTGGCGGATGCGCGATCATACACCTCGGCGACCTCATCGAAAGGCACGCACAGCAAGCCGTCTTCATCGCCGATCACCAGATCGCCCGGCTCGATGACCATGCCGTCAATGGCGATCGCCACATTGACTTCACCCGGGCCATCTTTGTACGGGCCACGATGAGTGACGCCAGCGGCGAACACCGGGAAATCCCCCGCGCCAATGGCACCTGCGTCACGAATGGCGCCGTTGATGACGATGCCGGCCACGCCCTTCTTGATCGCATAGGCGACCATCATTTCACCGATCAGGGCATTGCTCAGATCGCCCCCTGCGTCGACCACGATCACATCGCCCGGCTGAGCGATATCGAGTGCGTGATGCAGCATCAGGTTATCGCCGGGACGCGCCTTGACCGTCAGCGCCGGGCCTGCCAGCACGCCTTTGCGGTGCATGGCATGGACGCGGGCGCCACCGGCTGTCATGCGGTTCATCGAGTCGCTGACGTTGGCGACCGGTACTGAGCGATAGCGCTCAACCCACTCGGCGGCGACTTTGCGTGGTTGCTTCAGGACTCTGAAACCAATGGACATGGGGCATTCCTCTTATGTTTATGGCGCCGTAGAGATCAGAACGGAAACTCTTTAAATAGAACGGCATTTCGAAATTACCACCAGTATTTCACTCCTGCAAGGGCACTCGACGTATTGAGCACCGACAGAACCCTCTGACGAAAGGCGAAACCTAGAGCCAGACCGTTGTACAGGCCTGATCGTAAAAGCTTTTAGCCTGTCTCGGCTGCAGGCCGACCCGAATGAAAAAACATCGATGAAAATCATTTTTATTGCAACGCCATTTCATTATGGTAGTTTCTGTCTACCGTTGTGACCGCCAAATGGCACAACCGCACTCAAAATAAAGCCAAGGTGTGCACATGAGCCGAACCCTTCTCCTGACCGGACCCGAACTGACCGCCGAGGCCATGGCCTTCGCCGCTGCCCAGGGTGTCCGTGTCATTCCCACCACGCCTTACGCCCCGGCAGACGAACTGACCGCGATCATTGCCAGGGAGCAACCCGACGCCATCATCGTCAGGCAGGGCAAGCTGACCCGGGACATGATCAATGCCTCGGCCAAGCTGCAGATCATTGCCAAGCACGGCGTCGGCTACGACACCATCGATATTGTCGCCGCCGCCGAGCGCAGTATTCCCGTGACCATCGCCCTCGGCGCCAATGCACAATCGGTGGCCGAACATGCCTTCGCCCTGATGTTCAGCGTGGCCCGGCAGACGGCGCTGCTGGATGCGCGGATGCGCGACGGTCATTGGGACAAGGCCACTTCCGTGGGCATTGAGCTGTCGGGCAAGACCCTCGGCCTGGTCGGCCTGGGCTCCATCGGGCGGATTCTCATGGAGTTGGTTGCGCCGCTGCGCATGACGGTCAAGGTCTACGACCCCTACCTCAAGGAGCTGCCGGCCCAAGCCAACGTCGAGTTGGTCAGTGACTTCGACAGCCTGGTGGCTGACAGCGATATCATCAGCCTGCACTGCCCCCTGACCGAGCAGAACCGCAACCTGTTCAGCACCGCGCAGTTCAACCAGATGCGCCCCAACAGCATCCTGATCAACACCGCCCGTGGCGAACTGGTTGACACCGACGCCCTCGTTGAGGCACTTGGCACTCGCCGGATTGCCGGAGCCGGGCTGGACACCTTCAACCCCGAGCCGCCGCCGGCCGATTCAGCGTTGTGGGGCCTGCCGACCCTGGTCGCGACCCCACATGTTGGCGCCAATACTGCCGAAGCACGGGATCGGGTAGGACTGCTGGCGGTACAGCAGATCGTCAATTTCTGGAACGGCAGCGCACCGGATCCACGCGCCGTGGTCAATCGTCATCTCTTCCAGAGCTGATCAAGCCAGCGCCGTCCTGGGCTTCACCCGATGAAGCCCTGATTGCTGTATCGCTTCTCCAAAAAAAACAAAATGGGAGAGAGTCATGTCCGTCACCTCCACCGAAATCAGCGCCATCGAGCGCTCGACCATGCGCAAGGTCGCCTGGCGACTGTTACCGTTTCTGATCCTCTGTTATCTGCTGGCAATCATCGATCGCGGCAATATCGGCATGGCGTCCTTGCAAATGAACAAGGATCTGGGCCTGACCCCGGCGATTTTCGGCCTGGCCAGCAGCCTGTTCTTCGTCTCGTATTTCTTCGTCGAAGTACCGAGCAATCTGGCCCTGCAGAGATTCGGCGCAAGGGTCTGGATCGCCCGGATCATGATCACCTGGGGCATTGTTTCGGCAGGCACCGCTTTCGTGCAGGGTGCCAACTCGCTGTACGTCATGCGCTTTCTACTGGGTGCCGCTGAAGCCGGTTTCTTCCCGGGCGTATTGCTGTATCTCACCTACTGGCTGCCGGCGGCTTATCGCGGGCGCATGGTGGCAATTTTCATGGTGGCGATTCCCGGAGCCAACTTCATCGGCTCGCCCCTGTCCGGCCTGCTGCTGAGCATGGACGGCTGGCTGGGCATGCGTGGCTGGCACTGGCTGTTCATTCTTGAAGGTATTCCGGCCACACTGCTCGGCATCGCCTGCCTGTTCGTGCTGACCGACAGGCCGGAACAGGCCCACTGGCTGAGCACCGAGCAACGCACCTGGCTGACCAGCCGCCTGGACGAAGAGCGCAGCCGCAAGACCGCCATCGGCCATATCTCGCTGTGGAAACTGCTGCGACACAAGCATATCTGGGTGCTGGCACTGATTTACTCGGGCGCCTCGGCGGCGGGCAGCACCATGAGCGTCTGGGCGCCGCAATTGCTCAAGACGTTCGGCCTGAGCAACCTGGAAATCGGCCTGGTCAACGCCATTCCCTACGGCCTGGCCTCGGTGCTGATGATCGTCTGGGGTCGCAGCTCCGACAAAACCGGTGAACGCCGCTGGCACACCGCACTCACTCTGCTGCTGATCACTGCCGGGTTGCTGCTGGCCCTGGTCACTTCATCCCTGGTGGCAACGGTGTGCCTGCTGTCCATGGTGCTGATCGGCGCCTACTCCATGAAGGGGCCGTTCTGGGCGCTGGTCTCGACCTGGCTTTCGTCCTCCACCGCTGCGGCGGGCCTGGCGGCCATTGGCGCCATGGCCAACCTCATTGGTGGCGGCGTGATGGTCAACGTCTACGGCACCATCCATGATGCCACCGGCAGCTACGCCCTCGCCCTGCTGCCTCTGGCGGCGCTGTGTGCGGCGGGTGGCGTGATGGTGCTGCTCATGGGGCGCAGGCAACAGCGTGAATCGGCAGACAATGCCGAGTTCAAGCAGGAAGCCAACGCGCACTGACCGTAGATCGTCAACGCTGCATCGCTGCCGCCCGGAGTCGATCCGGGCGGCAGCTTTTTTTCTGCCGGGAAAATCTTCCAGGCGTCTTCTGCATTGATGCAAACAGGCTTCCCGCTCAGGTACTTACACGTTGCCCCTCAGCGGTAATGGCAGTATTTTGCAGCCTGATAACGCATCACCCGATGCCTGCCACTACAAGGGGAAATCCAATGGTTAAAATCCGCCCGCGTCCCGCCGTCACCGGGGTTGCTTCGGCTGATCGGGTGCTGACCGTGCTGACCGCATTCAAGGTGGGCGATACCGCCCTGGAACTGGCCGAACTGGCCGCCCGCACCGGGCTGATCAAGAGCACCATCATGCGGCTGATGGTCTCGCTGGAAAACCACGGCCTGATCAACCGCATGGCCGACGGGCGCTATCAACTGGCAACGGAAATCATGCGCCTGAACACCGTCTACCAGGACGGCCTCGACCTTGAGCGGCATATCACCCCGCTGCTGCACCGACTGACCCAGGAAACCGGTGAAACCGCATCCTTCTATGTACGCCATGGCGCTTACCGGATGTGCCTGTACCGGGTCAACTCGCCCCATCACCTGCGCCTGCATCTGCAACCGGGCGATACCCGGCCAATGGACGGTGCCGCCGGTGCCGAAGCCCTGCGCACGCCCTACTCTCTGGCGGCGAAAATGATCAAGCCGATCTACTCGGTGGGCGCCACGGACCCACACGCCTCGTCCATGGCACTGCCGATTTTCGGCCCAGGGGAAAACCTTATCGGCGCATTGGTGCTGTCCGGACCGGCCAGCCGCCTGACCGCCGAACAGGCCCAGACCCTGCACCCGCTGTTCCAGAGCGCAGCCCTGGAGCTGACCCGCAGTCTGGGCGGCGAGGCCCTGGCCGTAGAACAACCCGCCCCCGCCCCGGCCAAACCCCGGGCGAAAAAAGCCGCCAAAGTCTAGAAACGCGAACGCCACTGGCCAGGATAAAACCGGACAGTGGCGTATGGATCGTTGGAGCGAGGCTTGCCCGCAAACTGAACGACGCGTTATCCCAGACACTCCACACCGAAGCCTTCGCGGGCAAGCCTGGCTCCCACGGACTAGGGTTTATTTCATTTTCTATGGTGTAACAGCCGCCTCCCCCACACCCATCTCTTTACCCCGACGCGGCTCACGGCTGGCCGGGTCGCCCAGCAGGAACATGGTCAACGCGCCGACCAGCAGCACTGCGGCCACGGCAAACAGCGGCCCGGCGAAGCTCTGGCTGAAGTCTTTGATCAAGCCAATCATCGACGGCCCGGCAAAGCCGCCCAGATTGCCGATGGACACGATCAGCGCCAGGCCACCGGCTGCCGCGCGGCCGGTCAGAAAGCTTGACGGGATTGCCCAGAACGTCGCCTGAAAGGCCAGGATACTGGCCACCGCCACGCTCAGGCAGGCCACTTTCAACACTGCGCCGTCGACAAAACCGCTCGCCACCAGCGCCACGGCCGCCAGGCACAAAGCACTGATCACATAAGGCATGCGCCGCGTACTGCGATTGGCCAGACGCGCCCACAGGGTCATGGCGCAGGCGCCGGTGATATAGGGAATCGCGGCGACAAAGCCGACAGTGGAATTGCCCATGCCCAGCCCCTTGATGATCTGCGGCAGCCAGATACCGATGCCCACCGAACCGACAATGCAGCAGAAGTTGATAAAGGCCAGGACGAAGACCCGCTTGTCTGTCAGGGCGCCGCGCAAGGTGTTGCCATAGCGGGCAGTCATATCGCGCTGCTCATTGGCCAGACGCTCGCCGAGCCACTGCTTCTCCCGCTCACTCAGCCATTTGGCCTTGGCCGGTGTATCCACCAGCACAAACAGGCAGGCAACCCCGAGTAACAGCGCCGGCAGAGCCTCGGTAATCAACAACAGCTGCCAGCTCTGCAACCCGGCGAAACCGTGAATATCCAGCAACCAGCCCGACAGCGGCGAACCGAAGATATTGGCGACCGGAATGCCCAGCAGAAAGGCCGCCGTCGCCCGCGCGCGCCATTTTCCGGGAAACCACAGGGTGAAATACAGATAGACGCCGGGGGTGAACCCCGCCTCCGCGACACCCAGCAAAAACCGGGCGATACCGAAGCTGACCGGGCCGGTGGCGAATGCGGTGGCCATGGAAATCAAGCCCCAGGTAATCATGATCCGGGCAATCCAGACCCGAGCGCCAAAGCGCTGCATCAGCAGGTTGCTGGGGATTTCAAAGATAAAGTAGCCAAAGAAAAACAGCCCGGCGGCCCAGCCGAACATCGTCGCGGTCAGGCCCAATTCCTTGTTCATCGTGATGGCGGCAAAGCCGACATTGGTGCGATCCAGGTAGCTGATCACGTAGCACAGGAAAATGAACGGGACGATCCGGCGCAGGACGCCCTTGAGCAGTTGCTCACCCTCTGCGTCGCTCAAGGGGATGTTGGGGTCATGCTGTGTGTGCAGGGTCATGGCGTTGCTCTTTTGTAATTGTTGGGGAGCACGTGACTGACGGCGCGTCAGGTATGGGAATACATCTGCAGGCCCGGCAATGGCGCCTGAATGCGCAGGATGCTGCCGGTCTCTGATTCGGTGATGTACAGGTAGCGATTGCCCTCGCCGCCGAACGCCAGGTTGGTATTGCTGATGCCTGCGCCGGACACGATGCGCAGCAACGGCTCGCCCACCGGAGACAGGCGCCACACCGAACCAAAGCCGGTATGGGCGATATACAGGTTGCTCTGCTCATCCAGCGCCAGGCCATCGGGGCCACCGAGGCCGCCGTGCAATTGAGCAAAAACCCCAACCTTGCCGGTGAGCGGGCCATTGCCCAGGGGCACGCGCCAGATCTGCTGGGCGCGGGTCACGGCGATCAACAGGTGATTGTGCTTCGGGTCGAAGACGATACCGTTGGGGCTGGGAATGGTATTGAGCAAGCAGCTCAACTGACCGTCGGCGGTCAGTTTGTAGACGCGACCGGTAGGGTCCTGCAGCCCGGTCTGGCCCTGGTCGGTGAAATACAGATCGCCATTGGGGGCGAACACCAGGTCATTGACGCCTTTGAAGCCCTCGGATCCGGCGTTTTCCAGCAGCGGCGTGACAACGCCGGTCTGCGGGTCCAGCACCATGATGCCGCGCTTGTAGTCGGTGATGAAGACGCGCCCGTCCTGATGGATTTTCAGGCCATTGGGCCAGCCATCGTACTCGGCCATCAGCTCCCATTCGCCGTCGCCATCGATACGGAAAATCCGCCCATAGGGAATGTCCGTCACATACAGGCGCCCTTCGCGATCGAATGACGGCCCCTCGAGAAACGAGTCAATCTCGCGGCCCTGACGATTGGCGTTGGCCCATGCCGTCTTGCGCCTGACACGAAAATGCTCAGGCAGGCGGGTAAAGACCTCGGCAGTAACGGAAGGCGGCGGCGCGAAGAAACTCATGGCTTTTCCTTGGGCTGGGGAACGGGGCAAAACAGCGGGGAATGCAGGAGGAATGACGCGGACATGGAAACTCCAGTATTTTTATTTTGAAATGGCGTTTCGTTTAAAATTATCCCCTCGCTGATTTTCCGTCAACCACGTCGTGCGACCGCAGGTCGAAAGCTCGCCGTTTTATACCTAATCCAATGTCCTGCGGACCCAGCTGGCGGCGTACTTTGTCGCTACGCACCAGACTGTAAAATCAATATTATTGGAATACCATTTCGTTTTTATGCATGATCTGTCGCACCACAAGACAAATAAAAACCAGACAGGAATCCATGTATGACCTTTACACGACGTCGCTTTATCCAGGCCGCCGGCTCCCTCGGCGCTTTCGCGACGCTCCCCGCCTTTGCCCGCACGCTCTATTCCTCGGGAGAAGAACGGCCACGGCTGATCGCACCACCCGGCAGTGTCGATGCCCATATGCATCTGTACGACGACCGCTTTCCGGCGGCGGCCGATGCCACCCTGCGTCCGCCCAACGCCTTGCTCAGCGACTACCAGCAACTGCAGCAGCGCCTGGGCATCAAGCGCATGGTCATCGTCACACCCTCCACCTACGGCACCGACAACCGCTGCATGCTCGACGGCCTGGCCCGCAGCCAGGGCGCGGCAAGGGGTGTAGCAGTGATCGATGGGAGCATTGCCGATACGGCCTTGAGCCAATTGCATGACGCCGGGGTACGCGGGATTCGCTTCAACCTCAGCTACGGCGGCGCGGCCTTGAGCGACCTTGAACGCCTGGCGGCACGGGTCAATGAACTGGGCTGGAACGTGCAGATCGTCGCGCCGGGCACGCAATTGATCGATCTGGAGTCGCGTCTGTTGAAGTTGCCGTCACGCCTGGTGATCGACCATATGGGCCATGTGCCGCAACCCGAAGGCGTCGAATCTGCGGCATTCAAGAGCATCACCCGGCTGCTGGACACCGACCGCGTCTGGGTCAAGCTGTCCGGCCCCTATATCCGCTCGAAAGTCGGCGCACCGACCTACGCCGACGTCGGCACCGTGGCCAGCGCACTGGTCAAGCTCAAGCCGCAACGACTGCTCTGGGGTTCGGACTGGCCGCACCCGACCATGGCGCTCGAGCAGAAACCCGATGACGCCGCGATCCTCGACCTGCTTGGCCAATGGGCGCCGAACGAGGCCGAACGCACCCTGATCCTGCGTGATAACGCAGTGGCGCTGTATGGGTTTGAGTAAGACCATTCTCTAATACAAAATGTAACCATCTGAATTGAAATGCTTTTTTGTGGGACTGGCTTTAGCCGGGAAGACGTCGGCATGATCACTACATTTCTAGCGTCTGTCGTATCGTCTTCCCGGCTAAAGCCGGTCCCACATCGGTCCAGGGTAAGGCCCCACCCCTTGATCCCCCGCACACTCGACGCTACCCTGTCGCCGCCGCAGCAAAATCTGTGGCCAGGTGTCGCAACCTGCAACTACACGAAGGCGTGATTAGCGCCATAGTCCGTACGCTGGCGCTATCTTCATTTGCGTCTGCCGCTGCATTTCTATGGTGGATCGCGTGAGGCAGGCTTCGGCCTGGCCGGCGTTCCTTCGTGTGCCGGTTTGCGACCCTTGCGCGGTCCGCCACCCATCCCGTGTCGCAACGGCGGGTGTCGGTTCCTTAATCACACGAAGGAACATAAGGAAATGGATTATCTCCCTTTTACCCAAGGGCACCGCCCATTACGCCAGCTGATACCCGGCAATCCCGGAGGCCCTCTCCATGATTGACTACAGCCTGCTATCCAGCCTTCCTACAGCCGATATGATTCACCTCGGCTCACTGACCCAGAACGAAGCCGTCCACCGCCTGCAACATGCGGCGCAATTGTGCCTGGGCGGCGCCAAGAACCTGCTGGAACATGATCCCACCCAAGGTCAACTGGCCAGCAAGCTGATTCAGGACGGCCTTAGCCTGTACGACCTGGCATTGCTGCGCCTCAAGACCATCCCCGAGTCCCAGCGCCCGACTATTTCCGTCACCGCACGGGAACATATCGACAGCCCGACGCCCTGGGACGTCCATCACGCCGAGGAAATCGAACAAGGTGCAGCCAGCGCGGAAGAATGGCTGAAAGCCTCTTCCCGTGTGCCGCTATGGTGGCAACTGGTCCAGACCCGCTACCCCTATCCACTGGGCGAACAGCGCGATGCCTTTGAGGCAGGCTTTCTAAGACGCTTGCAACATCGATTATTAGTGGCGAAGTATCAGGCGGTGGTCAGAACCTAGCGCGCTCCGGGCACACGCCACTCTGAATTGGAATCGAATCTGTAGGACCGGCTTTAGCCGGGAGAGCGCCTTTGAATCGGATGCCCTCCCGGCTAAAGCCGGTCCTACGTAGTTCGCAGTGCAACTCAGATATTCAACCAATACAGACACACCGCCAACGTCCCAAGCGAACACAGAGTCGACAACAGAATACTGCGCGACACCACCCCTGCTTCGCGCTCGTAGTATTCGGCCAGCATGAAGGGGCCGGTGCCGGTGGGCAGTGCGCTGAGCAGCAAGGCGGCCTGGGCCCACAGGGTCGGCAGGTGGAAAACTTTGAACGCCAGGTAGCCGGTGAGCAATGGCTGGCCGACCAGTTTGATCACCACCAGCGGCCATGCGCCGCTCTGCCGACCTTGCTGTTTCTGCGCCAGGAACAGGCCCAGGGAGATCAGCGCGCAGGGCGTAGTCGCGGTGGCGAGCATATCGAGAAAATGCATGACCGGCTGGGCCAGGCCAAGGCCGGTCGAGGCCCAGCAGGCGCCTGCTATGGGCGAGACCACCAGGGGGTTTTTCGCCAAAGCCTTGAGCACCGTCCACATGGCCCGGCCAAAGTGTTTTTCGTCCTGCAGGCCGATCTCGATGCACACCACTGCCACGGCAAACAGCACGCAGACCACCACCAGGGACGAAATCAGCGCCGGTTCCAGGCCAGACTGGCCGAACACCAACAGGCATAACGGGATGCCGATATAGCCGGTGTTGGCGTAGGCCGCGCTCAAGCCGTCAATACTGGCGTCTACCAGGCTATAGCGCTGATAGAGGCGCCAGGCCAGGGTCGCGAAGAACACCAGCATGCACCCTGCGGCGAAGGCCATGACAAACCCCGGCTGCCAGATCTGCTCCCAAGTACTGGTGGCGGTCACTTTGAACAGCAGCGCCGGCAGGCACAGCCAGACCACCATGCGATTGATCTCGGACGCAGCCCTATCCCCCAGGCGGTTGGTCTTGCGGCACAGGTAACCGAGCAGAATCAGCGCAAAGATCGGTAACACGACAACAAACACGGTATGCATGGCACGCTCGGCAAACGGACAAGCCCGCGAGCTTAAGACCGCCAGTCTGCGCTGTCCATTGCTTAGGGAGCTACCGATCCAGATTTCATCGGCCCGCTTGGCCGATCATCCGCAGATCACCTTGACCGCATTGCGCGCCAGAGCGGTCAGTTCATCCCGAGGCTTACCGGTACGCGCGCGAATCGAAAGGCTGTGCAGCAGCGCCGAGGCCAGTGTGGTCAACGCCTGCGGATCAGCATCGGCGGGCAGCTCACCACGGTCGATGGCTTGACGCAGGCGGGCTTCCAACTCGGCATCGAGCAAGGCAAAACGCTCGACAAGGATCTGGCGAATCTCGGGATCTTCAACGGCTTCGCTGGTGGCCGTGACAATGGCAAAGCAGCCGCGCGGCTCGCCCTCTCCCGAGAAATAGATCGACAATTGCCCTTCATAGAAGCCCATCAGCGCCTCCTTGAGGCTCAGGCTGCTGTCCGCCAGCGCCGCGTGCATGGCCGCGGCCGCCACACCCCAGTACTGCTCGAAGGCCTTGATGTACAGCGAATGCTTGTCGCCGAACGCGGCATACAGGCTGGGCCGGTTCATCCCTGCCGCCGTGGCGATGCCATCCAGTGACGCACCGGCATAGCCGGATTTCCAGAACACGCCCAGTGCCTGCTCCAGCGCTGCCTGCGGATCGTAGGCACGGGGACGGCCACGGGTTTTCTTCTCTGAAATATCTTTTTGTGCCATGTCGTACAAAATCCTTGCATGAAGAGGGCGGCGGGGATATTTTTACACCATCGCACAAAATTAAGGAATCAGAAATTCCTTGGTTTTCAGCTTTGTTGCAGCAGCGCTCGAACCGGGTATGGCGACGACGAAACAGCGGCGGCCGAGTCACCCCATCAGCCGCGTACGGCCTTGATTTCCAACAGTAATTATTAAGGGGCATTCGATCATGACTAAACCCATCGATATTTCCGCCCACGCTGCGCAGCTGGCTGACGGCCCCACAGGCAAAACCCTCAAGGAAAAACTGCGGCCGTGGCTGATGATCGGCGTGCCCGCCCTCGTCGCCGCCATCGGCTACGGCCATTACCGCGCCAATGAAGCCTTTGTCTCTACTGACAATGCCTACGCCAGGGTCGCCAAGGCGGCGATCAATGCGCGAATTTCCGGGCAGGTGGTGGAGATCGCCGTTGAAGACAACCAGGCCGTGCACAAGGGCCAGGTGCTGTTTCGTCTTAACCCGGAACCGTTGCAGATCGCGGTCAATCGGGCCGACGCGCAACTGAGCGTGGCTCGCCTGCGCATCCAGGGCCTCAAGGCCAGCTACCGGCAACAACAGGCCGAACTGCAAGGGGCCCGGGAGTCGGCCGGTTTCGAACAGAAGGAATTCGCCCGCAAAAAGGCGCTGATGGCGACCGACTTCGTGTCCCGTTCCCTGTACGAGCGTGGCGAAACCGATCTCAAGGTCGCACAGCAGCGGGTGGTTTCTATCGAACAACAACTGGCCAGTACCGCCGTGGCCCTGAACGGTAATCCGGAGATCGCCATCGATAGCCATCCGGCGGTGCGCGAGGCGAAAACCCGGCTCGACGAAGCGCAGTTGTACCTGTCCTACGCCACGGTCTATGCGCCGGATGATGGCGTGGTGGCCAAGGTCGATGACTTGCAGGTTGGCAACTACCTGAACAGCGGCACCCCGGCCTTTGCCCTGCTGCGCCCCCGGCAGATCTGGGTCGAGGCGAATTTCCGTGAGACCGAGATGACTCATATGCGCACCGGGCAGACCGCGACCATCCGCATCGATACCTACCCCGATCGCAGCTTCAAGGCCCACGTCACCAGCATGAGCCCGGGCGCTGGCGCCGACTTCGCCCTGCTGCCGCCGGAGAACGCCAGCGGTAACTGGGTCAAGGTGGTCCAGCGGGTACCGGTGCGCCTTGAACTGGATGACAACGACCCGGCCCTGGCGCTGTTCTCCGGCACCAGCGCCACGGTCAGGATCGACACCGGTTACAGCCCGCCCTGGTGGCAGCCGCTGAAGACCCTGCTCGGCACGGGGGAGTCCTGATGAACACCCTGACGGCAAGCCCGTCGGACAACAGCGCCCGAGCCTTGCGACTGGTCGCCCTGCTCGCTACTTACATGCAGGCGGCCAATCTGTCGCTGCCCAACCCGGCCCTGCGCTTTATTCAGGGCAGCCTGTCCATGACTGATGATCAGGCGGGCTGGATCTTCACTTCGTACCTGGCCGCCAGTGCCATCACCCTGCCCATCGCCCAGTGGCTGGCCGCGAGCTTTGGCCTCAAGCGGGTCTATCAGACGGCATTGCTGCTGTTCATGCTCGGCCTGCTGCTGGACACCCTGGCGAGCACGCCTTTGCAATTTGTCGGTGCGCGGGTCCTGCAAGGCGCAGCCGGCGGCGTGCTGGCACCGCTGTCCATGGCCATTGCCATGGCGACACTGGCACCTGCGCAACAGGGCAAGTTCGCCCCGCGCTGGACCGCCCTGGGCCTGTTCGGCATCGTCAGCGCTCCCGCGCTGGGCGGCTGGATCTGCGAGCATTACCCATGGCACTGGCTGTTCTACATCAGCCTGCCGCTGTCGGTGTACATCCTGCTGGTGGTGACGCTGCTGCTGAACGAGAAAAAGGCCGAGCAGCGCCCACCGTTCGACTTCTTCGGTTTTGCCACCTTCACCCTGGCCATGATCGCCCTGCAGATGCTGCTGGACCGGGGTGAACGCCTGGACTGGTTTGCCTCGACAGAAATCTGCCTGGAAGCCATCGCCAGCGCCACAGGCCTGTACCTGTTCAGCCTGCATGTGCTGACCGCCAAAACCCACTTTCTCAGCAAGGCGCTGTTTTGCGATCGCAACTTCATGCTGTCGACCGCGATCTTCTTCGCCCTCGGTTTCGTGCTGCTGTCGACCATGGCCCTGACCTCACCGATGCTCGATGAAATCCTCGGCTTCCCGCCGGACAGCACCGGCTACCTGACCATTCCCCGGGGCGTCGGCCTGGTCGGTGCCTTTGTGTTGATGGGCCGGGTACCGGCATGGCTTGACCGCCGCTGGCTGGTCGCGGCGGGTATCGCTCTGGTGGTGTACGCCAACTGGCTGATGCTCGGCTATTCGATCCTGATGGACTGGCGGCCGGTGGCCGTGGCCGGCGCCATCCAGGGTGTCGGCCTCGGTGTAATGATGCCGGCGATCAGCGCCGTTGCCTTCAGCACCCTGCCTGCGCAGCTGCGCCCGGAAGCAACCGGCCTGTTCAATCTGGCCCGGGTCTACGGCAGCACCCTGGGCGTGGCTATCGTGCAGATTTTCTTCTTCAACAATACCCAGGCCATGCATACGGCACTGGCCAGCCACCTTACGCCCTATGGCGGCGGCGCTCAGGGGGCGTCCCTGGCCGGGTTGGCCGGGTTTAACGAAATGATCACCGGCCAGGCCGCATTCATTGCCGTGATAGACCAATTCAAGATCCTGCTGTGGGCGATGTTGCTGGTCAGCCCGCTGATTGTGTTGCTGCGCAAACCCGTTGCCACTCACTAGTCTTCATGGAGTCAGCCAGATGAAATTTTCTACGCGCGTTATCCATGGGCAGCGGTTGCAGATCAGCCTCAGTGCCCTGGCGATCCTTGTTTCGTTGTCCGCCTGCAGCGTCGGCCCTGACTTCGCCCGCCCGGCGCCAAGCCTGTCGCAGCACTATGACACCCAGGCCGAAGCACGCCTGGGCCGCAATGGCGCCGAGCAATATGTCGAGCTGGGCGGCAGCGCCAAGGGCGACTGGTGGTCGGCGTTTCAGTCGGCCAGACTCGATCAGGTCATGCGCCGCGCCATCGAGGGCAATCTGCAACTGGTGGCCGCCGATGCGACCCTGCGCCAGGCCGCCGCATCGGTGAGTGCTGCCGAGGGCGTCTTGTATCCCCAGATCGACGTTGCCGCCCAGGCCGGTCGAGAAAAAACCCATAACGCCGCCGAGCCCGCGGTCAGCAACTTCTACGGAGTCGGCCCGCGCGTGGCCTTCGACCTTGACGTATTCGGCGCGAACAAACGCCAGGTCGAACAGCAGCAAGCCTTCACCGCCCTGCAACAGCATCGCTATGAAGCGGCCTATCTGACCCTGACCGGCAACGTCACCCGTCAGGCGTTGTTGCTGGCCTCGGCCAGGGCGCAGATGCAGGCCGTGGACCGGCTGCTGGTCAATGACTCGCAAAACCTCGAGCTGGTGCGCAAGGCCCATCTTTACGGCAGTGCCACGCAGATCGATGTGGCCCTGGCCGAGACCCGCCTGGCCCAAGACCGTACGCTGTTGCCCGGCTTGCTGCTGCAGCGCGATGCGGCCCGCCATGCGCTGTCGATCCTGGCAGGCAAAGGCCCGGCGGACTGGGTGCCGCCGGACTTCGATCTCGATGAGTTTTTTCTGCCGGCAGCCTTGCAGGTCAGCCTGCCATCGGCCATGGCCCACCAGCGCCCGGATATCCTCCAGGCCGAAGCGGAACTGCATATGGCCAGTGCCGCTGTGGGCGTGGCCACGGCCAATCTCTATCCGCGCATCACCCTCTCCGCCTCCCTGGCCCAGACCGCAGCGGGCAATGGCGGTGCGGCGCTGTGGGGATTCGCCGCCGGGCTGACCGCGCCGATTTTCAACGGTGGAACGCTGCAAGCGGAACGCCAGGCGGCAGTCGACGGCTATCAGGCCGCGTTGGCCCGCTATCAGCAGACCGTAATTCAGTCATTCGGCCAAGTCGCGGACACCTTGCAGGCCATCAATCACGGTGCCGAGCAGAACCAGTCCCAGGAACAAGCCCTGCAAGCCGCCCAGACCAGTCTGTCACTGAATCAACAGGCCTACCGCCAGGGCGCGAACAGCATCCTGCCGGTGCTGGAAGCGCAACGCGCCTATGAGCAGGCCTTGCTCGGGCAGATTCGGGTCAAGACCGCGCGCTATCTCGACACCGTGCAGCTGTTTATTGCCCTGGGCGGCAATAGCGTCGGCGTGCTGGGGCAACAACTGGCCGCTGGCGAAGTCGCCAAGGCTCTATCTCGCTAGCGTCATCACCTCCCGCAAACCCTCCCCGCACTCTCACGGGGATGACACAGATCCATGGAGTCAAATCATGTCTTATGAAGTCATCAACGACGAACTTCGCACTACCCGCTTTGTCCTGAACAATGGCTCAGGGCAAATTCCCGCAGTGGGCTTTGGCACGCTGTTCCGCGACCTGGAAGTGACCACCTCGGCCATCACTTGCGCACTGCAAAGCGGCTTTCGCCATTTCGATTGCGCCGAGCGCTACCGCAACGAGGACAAAGTCGGCGTGGCCCTGCACGAGGCCCTGAGCACGGGGCTGGTCAGGCGCGAAGAACTGTTCATCACCACCAAGCTGTGGAACACCAACCACCGGCACGAGCGGGTCAAACCTGCGTTCGAGGCCAGTTGCCGGCGCCTGCAGGTCAACTACATCGACTGTTATCTGATCCATACTCCCTTCGCTTTTGAGCCCGGCGACAATCAGGACCCACGGGACTTCCAGGGGCACGTCATCTATGACGCGGGCGTGACGCTGGCAGAAACCTGGCAGGCCATGGAGAGCCTGGTCGATGAAGGCCGCTGCAAGTCCATCGGCCTGTCGGATATCACCCTAGACACCCTGAAGCAGATTGTCGCGGTGGCGCGGATAAAGCCCGCCGTGGTCCAGGTCGAATCCCACCCTTATTTGCCGGAATGGGAACTGCTGGAGTTCTGCCAGGCCCACGGCATTGTCGTCCTGGCCTTCGCCCCCCTCGGCCATGGCATGCAACCGAATGTGCTGGAAGATCCAGTACTCACCGGCATCGCCCGGCGCCTGCAGAAAACCCCGGCCCAGGTCGCCCTGGCCTGGACCGTGCAACGGGGCGTAGCCTTCCTGACCACTTCCGCGACACCGGCTCATATCCGCGAGAACATGGATATTGCTACCCTGCCCCACAAGGCCATGGCGGAAATCCGCGACAGCATCACCACGCGGATACGCTTCAACTCGGTGGTTGAGACCGGCGTCCCCGGCTTTATTCCACGCAAGCCGTAACCCCCGATACAGGGCGAGCCGCTCGGCGCCGCCCTGCTCCTTATCCTCCTGCGAGACACCGGCAATGGATACCTTCCAAAGCATGCGTTTTTTCATGGCCGTGGCGCAAAGCGGCAGCTTTACCGCCGCCGCTGAACTCCTGGATACCACCACGACCAATGTGTCCAAGGCCATTACCGCCCTTGAGGCCAGGTTGCAGGCGCGCCTGATCAACCGCACCACCCGCCGCCTGGCCCTGACCGAAGCGGGCCTGCGCTACCTGCAACGCTGCGAGAAGATTATCGAGGATGTGCGCGAGGCGGATGAGGAAGCCGGCACGGCCCAGGTCATGCCCGTGGGCCGCTTGAAGATCCACGCCATGTCAGCCATTGGCAATCATTACGTGCTGGAGGCGATGGCGAGCTATCGGCAGCTCTATCCCTCGGTCATGTTTGACCTGACCTTGACCAACCGCATACCCGACCTGCTGGAAGAAGGCTTCGACATGTCGATCGTACTGGCCCGGGACCTGCCCGACTCAGGCTTTGTCGCCCAGCGCCTGGGCACGACCTACAGCATCCTCTGCGCTTCGCCCGCTTATCTGGATAAACGCGGCATGCCCGACAGTCCGGGTGCGTTGGGTTCACATGATTGCCTGCGTATCGTCAATACGGTGATGCCGGTGGAGCACTGGGCGTTCGAGGGGCCAAAAGGCGTAGAGACAGTGAGCATCCCGGTGTCGCCGCTGCATATCAACACCGCCGACGGCATGACCATCGCACTTGCCCATGGCATGGGGATTGGCATTCAGCCGATTGCATCTGCAGTAGACGGTTTGAAGGCAGGCACATTGGTACGGGTATTACCGGACTATCGCCTTGAACAGTTGAATGTGTTCGCGATCTACCCGTCACGAAAGTTCGTCGATGCGAAAACCCGCACATGGGTCGAGTTTCTTAAGGAGTTGATTCCAGAGTTACTGGCACTGGATGAGAAAGTTGCAGGTTCCAGAGACTGATAATTTAGCGGATCAGGGCAGCCATGGAGTGTCGACCCTCCATTGCCTGTACGGCCATCAACCGTTGGAACAACCGCCACCCATGACTTGATACTGCAGGATGTGGCGCTGCCCCTGGGAGTCCTCGTAGGTCATCTGCACCGGGACAGCACCGCATTGATCGGCGGCCGGGGTGATCGCAATGACTTTTTTGACATCCTGCGTCGCACCATAAGTATAAGTTTCAACCGCTGCACTTTGCGTCGCGACAGGCGCCTGGGTTTCATCCGCATACACCTGGCCACCCATACCGGCCAGAACAACAAGAGCAAGACTGGAAAGTTTCATGATAATCAAAGCCTCGTAAGTTTCCCCGGAAAGCGAAGTTGCTGATCCGGTAGAAGCGATACTAGGCGTTCGACTTTCAGGGAAGTAGCCGGCGAAGGGACAAACACTGTTGCCATATTGCGCATGAATGCAGGTACGGGAGCCAGCGACTGGCTCCCGCAGCCAAGACATCAGGCGTCCTGCAGAATCAGGTCAGCGCCCTTCTCCGCCACCATCAGCACCGCCGCATGGGTATTGCCGGAGGTGACGTTGGGGAAGATCGACGCGTCGACGATCCGCAGCCCGTCCAGGCCATGGACCTTCAGGCGTTTGTCCACCACCGAGACCCGAGGATCGGCGCCCATGGCGCAGGAGCCGCACAGGTGGTAGATCGAGCCGCTGTTATCGCGGAAGTACTGCAACATCTGCTCGTCGCTTTGCGTGGCCGGGCCGGGCAGCACTTCTTCTACGGTGATGCCCTTGAGCGCCGGGGCCTGCATGATCTTGCGCATCAGGCGGCTGCCCTGGATGACTTCGTCGATATCCTTTTGCGTGCTCAGGTAGTTGGGGTCGATCAACGCCGCGTCCCGAGGGTTATTCGAGGCGATTTCGATCTGCCCGCGACTGGTCGGTCGGCACGGGTTGAAGCACAACAGAAAACCGGAATACGGCTCGGGCTTGAGGCTGGCCTTGTTGCTTTTCGGAATCTGGTACGACAGCGGGTTGAAATACAGCTGCAGATTGGGATTGGCCTGCTGCTCGTTACCGCGAAAGAACCCGCCGGCCTGGTTGACGCTCATGGCCAGGGCGCCCTTGCGGGTGAACAGGTACTTGAGGCCCAACTTGAACTGGCCGAACAGCGAACTGAGCTGGTCATTGAGGGTCGCAATATTGGCCTTGTAATAATAGCTGGCGCACAGGTGATCCTGCAGGTTCTGGCCTACGGCAGGCAGGTGCTTGACCAGGGGGATCTGGTGCTTGGCCAGCAGGGCCTGATCAGCCACGCCGGACAGTTGCAAAAGCTTGGGCGTATCCACCGCCCCGGCGCACAGAATCACTTCCTTGCTCGCGCTAAAGCTGCGCTCGACGCCGTGCTGGGTAATGGCAACCCCGATGGCGCGTTGCCCGGCCGCATCGAACAGCACCCGATCGACCAGGGCGTAATGTTCGACGGTCAGGTTGCTGCGCCCCAGGGCCGGATGCAGATGGGCAAAGCTGCTGGAACAGCGCTCGCCATTGCGCGTATTGACGTCGTAGATGCCCGAGCCTTCAAAGCGCGGACCGTTGAAGTCATCGCTATGGGGATAGCCCAGTTCGTCGCAGCCCTTGAGAAAGACGTCGCAGATCGGATGGGTCTGGCCCTTCATCGGCGTGATGCTGATGGGGCCGCTGCCACCGTGGTATTCGCTGTCGCCCAGGGGATGGCTTTCCAGCTTGCGGAAATATGGCAGCACATCCTTGAAATCCCAGCCGTCGTTGCCATTGGCCGCCCAGTCGTCGAAGTCATGGGCCTGGCCACGCACGTAGATCATCGCGTTGATCGAACCCGAGCCCCCCTGGACCTTGCCCCGTGGTGCATAGATTTCCCGATTGTTCAGCTGCTTTTGCGGGCGGCTGTAGTACATCCAGTTGAAGGTCGGGTTGTAGTACATCTTGGCAAAGCCAACCGGGATCCTGAACCACAGGGAGCTGTCTTTGCCCCCGGCTTCGAGCAACAGCACGCTGTGCCGGCCCGAAGCGGAAAGACGGTTGGCGAGCACGCAGCCTGCGGCACCTGCGCCAACGATGATGTAGTCATAAGTCATTCACGGTTACCGCGTAAGTCGTTATTCAAATAAACCTGGGAGCTGCCGCCGTGGCCCTGACACCACGTGTCGGCGGTAGGACCGGCTTTAGCCGGGAGGACGCCCTCGCGGCTAAAGCCACTCCTACAGACAGCCGTTTTCGTTCAGCCCTTCAAGCTGTCAGCCCTTGGCCGGTGAGGTGTCTTTAACGTCAGCCGGGGTTGGGGCCATTTGCAAGTGCAGGCGGTGGCCGGTGTAGGGCGAATGCTTGCGGACCACGTCCATATTCAGTTCCACCCCCAGGCCCGGCTCGGTGGACGGGATGATGTAGCCATCCTCCCATTGCAGCGGCCTGGTCAGGACTTCGGCATGGAAGCCGCCCCAGGTCATGATGCTTTCCTGAATCAGGAAGTTCGGCGTGCAGGTGGCCAACTGGAAGCTGGCGGCGGCGCCAATCGGCCCGTTATAGAGATGCGGGGCGATCTGCGCGTAGTAGGCCTCGGCCATGCTGGCGATCTTCTTGGCTTCGAGCAGGCCGCCGCAGCGCGCCACGTTCATTTGCAGGATTGACGCGCCGCCTGCCTGCAACAGCTTGAAGAACTCGTACTTGGTGGTCAGGCGCTCGCCGCTGGCAATGGGAATGCTGGTCTTGGCCGCGACCTGGGCCATGGCCTCTTCCTGACCCGGTGGCACCGGTTCTTCAAACCACAGCGGGTCGTATTTCTCCAGGCGCTTGGCCAGGCGAATCGCCGACGATGGCACCATTTGCCCGTGGGTACCGAACAGCAGGTCACACTTGTCCCCCACCGCTTCGCGGATCTTGCGACAGAAGGTCTCGCAGCGTTCCAGCACTTGCAGGGAAATCTGGTGCCCGGAATAGGCGGTGTAAGGCCCGGCCGGGTCGAACTTCACCGCTGTGAAGCCCTTGTTCATGTTCTCGATAGCGCACTCGGCGGCCAGGTCCGGGTCGTCGTAGTCGTACTCGCCCTTGCTGTTGACCGGGTACAGGTAGGTGTAGGAGCGCAGGCGCTCATTGACCTTGCCACCCATCAGCTCGTAGACCGGCTTGTTTGCCGCCTTGCCGATGATGTCCCAGCAGGCCATTTCCAGGCCGCTGACCACCCCCATCATGGTCAGGTCCGGGCGCTGGGTGAAGCCGCTGGAATAGGCCTGGCGAAAGAAACGCTCGATATGGTGCGGGTCGTGGTTGAGCAGGTAGCGCTCGAATACGTCCTCGATGATCGGCAGCATGGCCTTGGGGCCGAAGGTTGCGGCGTAAATCTCGCCCACGCCTTCGATGCCGCAAGCGGTCCTGAGTTTGACGAACAGCCAGTACATGCCGCCGATATGGGGTGGCGGTACGGCGACGATATGGGTTTCAAGGGCGATGATTTTCATCTCAGGCACCTGCTTTATTCAAGGATTGACGTTTGACTCGCGCGCGCAGGGCCAGGGCCGCCAGGGTCCCGAGCAGGCCAACGCAGGCGATGTAGCCGAAATACAACTGGTAACCAAAGGCGCCGGGGAAATGCTCGGTCAGGTAGCCGTTGATCAGGGGGATAAAGGTGTCCGGCAGGTAACCCACCACCGACACAATACCGATGGCCAGGCCGGTGATCCGCAGGGGAATGTTGCAGGTGTCGAGGATCGCCCAGTACAGGCCGCGAATGGCGTAGGTCATCAGGCCGATAAAGATCACCGTGCCGATCAGCAGGCTCAGGCTGTTCAGCGCCGGGAACACAATCAGGCCGATCATCGCCAGGCTGGCAAGGAACAGCGCCACCACCAGTACCGAGATATTGGAAAACTTGTCACCCAGCCAGCCGCCGACCATGCCGCCGACCGGCCGCATCCACAGTTTGATGGTGGTGATGGTCCCGGCCATGACTGCGGTCATGCCGCCTCCCTGCAGGTAATCGGAGAAGCTATAGGTGGCCCAGAAGATGTGATAGCCGCAGAACACGATGGCGGTGACCAGCCAAAGCTCGGGGATTTTCACCAGGGTGGTCAGGTCCGCCAGCAGGTTGAAACCGCCCTGCTCTTGCCGGGCGGCATCGGCCGCAGGTTTCGGGTCCTTGAGCAGCACCAGCACGCAGCCGATGGCGATACAGGCGAAGGCGTACAGATAGACCACATGCTTGAAGCCTTCGGCCGCCGACTCGCCGCGCGTCTGCGTGGAATAGGCGAACAGGCCCAGGGCGACAGTGGCCAGCAGCGCTTCGACCAGCCCGCGACCGCCATCAAGGATGCCGAAGAAACGCCCCTGTTCGCTGTGATGGGCGATCATCTTCACGCGCTTGAGCACCGAAGCCCAGAAGGTCAGCCCGGTGGTCAGGCCCCAGCAGGCAAAGATAATCATCAGCCCGCTCAGGGACGGCGCCGTGGAATACCACAGGCCCAGGGCACCGGTAGCGATCAGCGAAAAGAAGATCAGGAAGCGCGGCGCGATACGGTCCGCCAGCCAGCCGCTAGGCAGGTAACTGAGCAAAAAAATCGTACCCAGCATCGAGTACAGATAACCCAGCTCGCTGTGGTTGATATGGAACACCTCGAGCATGGTGGTCTGGTAGACCTGGCGCAGGTACAGGATCGGATAGATCGCACCGGCGGCGAGCACCAGCAACATCAACTGGAAATAACGACTGGCCCTGTCACTTTTACTGAATGAATCCGCGTTAGAACCCTGAACGGCGGTGGCGGGAGAGGCATGTTTGGACATCGTGTTGACCTTCGGCGCCTCGCTATTGCGAGCGTCCTGATAATTGTTTTTATAGGTTGGGCTGGGAGCTTCGGGCTATGAGCTTCGAGCTTCGAGCGAAAAGCTTAAAACCACCACAGATCGCTTTTGCTTTGCTCGCAGCTCGCAGCCCCCATCAATACTTCATGACAACAAGACGGGTCTGAGTAAATTCCAACATGCCATGCTTTCCATCATCACCGCCCAGGCCCGAGCGTTTCCAGCCGGCGTGGTAGCCCTGGTAAGGATCGGCCGGGGTGCGGTTGACGTACAGCTCGCCGGCCTCGATGGCGGCGGCGACTTTCATGGTGGTGCGGTAGTTCTCGGTATACAGCACCGACGACAAACCGAACTGATGGTCGTTGGCCATGGCCAGGGCTTCGTCGATGTCGCGGTACTTGAGCACCGGTAACACTGGGCCGAAGATTTCTTCCTGAATGATTTCCATATCCTGGCGGCAGCCACTAAGCAGCGTCGGCGGATAGAAATGCCCTTTGCCTTCCGGCAGCACACCACCGCTTTCCAACACGGCACCGTCGGAAATGGCGCGCTCGACCATGGCATGGATGTCCTGACGGGCTCGGGCATTGACCAGCGGGCCCATCAGGCTGGCGTCATTGGCGCGATCACCGATCTGCACGGCGCTGATCTTCTCCTTGAGCAGCGCAAGGAAGCGGTCGTACACGCTTTCCTGCACATAGACCCGCTCCACCGCCGTGCACAACTGGCCGCAATGGGTGGTCTTGGAGGCGATTATGGCGCTGGCCGCCAGTTCCAGGTCGGCATCGGCCTCGATAATGGCCGGGGTCTTGCCGCCCAGTTCCAGGGACGGCTTGGCAATATTGGCCTTGCAGTAATCCAGCACGATACGTCCGGCGTTGACGCTGCCGGTCAACGTGATCGAGCCCACGGCTTTATGGGTGCAAACGGCGGCGGCGGTGGCGTGGTCCATGGTCAGGATATTCACCACACCGGCAGGCAGACCGGCCTGCTGCACGGCCTTGGCGATCTCGAACGCCGAGGTCGGGGTGTTGTTGCTCGGCCGCACGACCACGGTGTTACCGGCGATCAGTGCCGGCGCGATCTTGCGCAGCAGGGTGTAGACCGGATAGTTGAACGGAATCAGGCACGCCACCACGCCAATCGGCTCGCGGTGCAGGAAGAGCTTTTCGTCCGGGGTATCGCTGGGAATGATCTCGCCTTCGATGCGTCTCGCCCATTCGGCGTGGTAGCGGGTGATCTGCGCGGCATAGCGGGCTTCGTTGCTGGCGTCGGCCAGGCTCTTGCCGGACTCGGCGGCCAGAGCGGCGCCGATTTGTTCAGCTCGGGCTTCCAGGGCATCGGCCAAGGCCCGTAGATGGTCACCGCGCTCGATGCTGGTCAGGCGGCCCCATACTTTCTGTGCCGCTGCAGCAGCGTCCACTGCAGCCGTCGCCTCAGCGGCCGTGGCGGCAGACACCTGGCCCACCGGTGCTTCAGTGGCAGGGTTACAGACCGCGATCAGCTCGGCACTGGCGGGCTCGATAAACTGACCGTTAACAAAATTTCGCTCGAATCGCATGTGCATCGCCCATCGTTATTTTTATCCAATAACCGCAGTCTTGGCATCTGCCGGGCGTTGAACAAACGATTTATTGAGCGGGCTAACATGCGAAAAATGCAGGTTACCTGCAAAAGTCAATTCGTGAGAGAGAGGCTTGCGAAGGCGGCATCAGCCCCATGGGATGTGTTTGGTGTACGGGCCTATTCGCGGGCAAGCCTCGCGCCCACAGGGTTCGCTATAGTCAATTGACCGCCTGGGACGGCTCCAACTGCCGCTGCGCCAGCCAGATTTCTTGCTGCAACCATTCGCTGAACAGCTGCAACTGCGGCATCAAGGTCTGTTCCGGGCGGGTCACCAGCCAGTAGGATTGATGCCCGTCCACATGCACATTCAGCACCTGGGTCAACTGCCCGCTGGCCAGTTCCGAGGCGACCATATGCCAGTCGGCGATGGTAATGCCCAGGCCGTCGATGGCGGCGCGTACGGCCAAATCCAGCAAGTCGAATTCGTAGCCGCCCTGGGTATCGACGCCGGTGATGCGTGCGGCGTCCAGCCAGTGTTTCCAGGTCAGGTAACGTTGGTCTTCCCTGGCCAGCACATGCAGTAACGTCAGGCGATTGAGGTCGATGCCTTCGCTCCATTCCCGGGCGTAAAGACTTGGCGCGCATACGGCGATATGCCGCTCCTGAATCAACAATGAGCTGTCCAGGCCATCCCATTCGCCGTCGCCAAAACGGATCGCGCAATCCAGGGTACTGGTTTCCGCCAGGCTGTCCTGCAGGCGCGTGGTGATGCTCAGTTCCAGCTCCGGATGCTTCTCGCGCAGGCGACCCAGGCGCGGCATCAGCCAGCGATTGGTAAAGGTCGGCGGCGCGTTGATATGCAGACGGTTGGAGTGGGTTTTCTGCTGGATGCTGCGTACCGTCAGCTCGATTTTATCGAATGATTGATGCAGCGCTCGCAGCAGCACCCGGCCGGCGCTGGTCAGTTCGAGGTAATGATGACGCCGCTCCAGCAGGTTCTCACCCAGCTGTTCTTCGAGCTGGCGAACCTGGCGGCTGACCGCGCTCTGGGTGACATTGAGCAGCTCGGCGGCGCGGGTAAAGCTGCCGGTGCTGCCTGCGACTTCAAAGGCCTTGAGCGCATTGAGCGCGGGCATTTTGCGTTTCATGAATGTTACTCGGGCCAAACGAACAGGTGGCAAGCATCCCATGAGTTGTCGGGATTTTCATATCGACAGACGCAGATAGTTGTGTGGGAGCGAGACTTGCCCGCGAAGACTGGCTGCTTGTCGTTGAATATCCCTCGGATGTACTGGCCTCTTCGCAAGCAGGCTTGCTCCCACAAATCATTCCAATCCAAAAGCCAGGGAACCGCCGCTCCGGCAATCAGACACGTCTAGTTCATGGCTGCGCCTGACAACATGCATTTATCGAATGTTTGCCCGATAAATTTATCGTTTGTCGATCCGGGCCTGGATGACAAAACTGCGGCCATCTCAAATAAAAACAACATGAGAGCAGCCCCATGTCTTATCCCGCTTCCTACCTCCTGATTTCTTTGCGCCTGCCGGTTTCACGTCTGTTTTGCCAGCGCCTTCGCGGCGCCTGCCACTGACGGTTTCGATTCATCGAACAGCGACCGCGTCTGCCAACTGCCCCATGGGCAGCCAGTCGAAAAACGCATACTTGCAAGTATCGGAGAGGCTTATGAAAGACTTAGTCACCCTGGACGGCGCTCAGCCGCACCCGGCCGTCAGCGACCTGTGCACTCAGGTGCGAAGCGGCGAGATCAACCGCCGACAGTTCCTGCGCACCGCCACCCTGCTGGGCATCACCGCCGCCAGCGCCAGCAGCTTTATCGGCTCCGCCCTGCTCGGTGATCCGGCCCAGGCCGCCGATGCCGTGGCGCCGCGCCAGGGTGGCAGCCTGCGTTTTGCCTGCGCCATCCAGGAAATCCAGGACCCGATGCTGATCACCTGGATCGAAGCCTCGAACCTGCTGCGCAACTCCCTGGAATTCCTCACCTGGGTCGATGCCGACAACATCACTCACCCGTACCTGGCACAGAGCTGGAGCCCCTCCGAAGACCTCAAGACCTGGACCTTCAACCTGCGCCAGGACGTGAAGTGGAGCAACGGCGACAATTTCAACGCCGACGACGTGCAGCACAATATCCAGCGCTGGATCGCCGCCGATTCCAAGTCGGTCAACCGCACCGCCTTCCAGGACATCAGTGCCTTCGAGAAAGTCAGCGAATTCCAGTTCCGCCTGGTGCTCAAGCGCGCAATCCTGGCCATCCCGGAAATGCTCGCCGCCTTCACCTGCACCCTGGTCCATCGCAGCTTCAAAAACGGTGATGACTGGAGCAAGAACCCCATCGGCACCGGCCCCTTCAAGCTGGTGTCCTTTGCCGTGAACAAGCAGGCGACCTTCGCCAAGCGTACCGATTACTGGCGCAAACCGGCCAACCTCGACGAGCTGCGCTATGTCGATATGGGCACCGATATCTCCACTCATTTGGCCGCCCTGCAGGCCGGGCAAGTGGATGTGCTGTACCGGGTGACCGTGGCCGAACTCGACCTGGCCAAACGTCTGCCAGGCGCGCAATTGCTCAGCTGCAAGTCAGCGCAGACCGTGGTCATGCGCATGGCTTGCGATCAGAAGCCTTTTGACGACCTGCGTATCCGCAAGGCCGTGGTGCTTTGCGCCGACAACGAGCAAATGCTCAAGATTGCCTATCGCGGCATGGGCACGCCGGGCGAAGACCACCATGTGGCGCCGTCCCATCCCGAGTACTTCCCCCTGCCCAAGCGCGCACGTGACGTGGCGGCGGCGAAAAAGCTGCTGGCCGACGCCGGGCACTCCAATGGCATCGATATAGACCTGATCGTCGGCAACACTCAGGGTCGCTACGAGCAGGACTGTGCGCAGATCCTGCAGCAGAACTGCGCCGAAGCCGGTATCCGCATCAACCTCAAGGTGATCCCGGCCACCCAATACTGGCCGATCTGGGACAAGGCGGCGTTCAGCCTGACCTATTGGGCGCACCGCCCGCTGGGCGTGATGTCCCTGGAACTGGCCTATCGCAGCGGCGGCACCTGGAACGAAAGTCATTACAGCGACCCGGCCTTTGACGCCGCCCTGGACAAGGCCATGGCGATTATCGGCCCGAAACAACGGGCCCAGGCCATGCAGAACGTCGAACAGATCCTGCAGGACGCCTGCGTCATGGTGCAGCCGTTCTGGGCCGACAAGTTCACCGCTACGAGCAAGAAGGTGCAGGGCTTCAAGGTCCACCCTTCGGACTTCTACCCGATGGATGAGGTGTGGTTGAGCGCCTGACTCGATCACTCGAACGCTGCTCGCCCATTGCACGGGCGAGCTTTCATCCCTTGCTAGACGGAGCGTGCCTGCATGGCTGACTTTCTCTTGCGCAAATTACTGGCACTGGTGGCAACCCTGCTGTCGGTATCGGTGATCGTGTTCCTGGCCCTGGAACTGAATATCGAAGACGTCGCCACCAACGTCCTGGGCCCCTACTCCGCCCCGGACCAGCGCGCGGCGTGGCTGACGGAACATGGCTACAACCAACCCTTCGTGTGGCGCTACCTGGTGTGGCTGAAAGACTTTGTCAGCGGCGACTGGGGCACGTCGGTGCACTTCCGTGCGCCGGTGATCGACCTGCTGCTGCCCAACCTGGAACAGACCCTGACCCTGGCCGGCCTGGCCTTGCTGGTGATGGTCCCGGTGGCCTTGACCCTGGGCATCCTCGCGGGGATTCGCCAGGGCTCGCTGGTGGACCGATTGGTGTCATTCCTGTCGATCGTCACCACTTCGATCCCGGACTTCGCCAGCGCGGTGTTCGTCTCGGCGATCTTCGTCTTCTGGCTGAACTGGCTTCCAGGTGTCAGCAGCATGAGCGACGGCTTCAATATCGCCGAGCTGATCCTGCCGCTGATGGTGCTGTGCCTGTTCGGCATCGGCTATCTGGCGCGAATCACCCGGGCGTCCATGGTCGAAGTGATGCAGGCGCCGTATATCCGCACTGCCCGCCTCAAAGGCGCATCCGTTTCACGCATCGTGCTGCGCCACGCCCTGCGCAATGTGCTGATCGCGCCGATCACCGTAATCATGCTGTACATCCCGTGGCTGCTGTCCAACGTCATCGTCGTTGAGGTGTTTTTTGCCTATAAGGGCTTCGGCTCACTGCTCTACACCGCGTCGCTGAACCATGACGTCTACCTGATCGAAGCCTGCGCCATGATCAGCGGCGTAGTGGTCGGCGCGACAAAGATCTTTTCGGACCTGGCCTACACCTGGCTCAACCCGCGCATCACCCTGCGCAGTCTCGGCGGAGGTGGCCAATGAGCTTCCTGAATTCGTTCAAACATCCTTTGGCGCTGCTGGGCCTGCTGCTGGTGGGCGGCTGGGTCTTGCTGGCGCTTTTCGCGCCGTGGCTGGCGCCTCATGATCCACTGGAAAGCTTCACACCGTTGCTGACCCCGATGCCCCCCGACGGCACCGGTCAGGACTTTCTGCTGGGCACCGATATGATCGGCCGCGACATTCTTTCGCGGCTGATCTGGGGCACCCGCACCGTGCTGTTCTGGTCGATCCTGGCCACCCTCACCGCCTTTGCCGTGGGCATCGCCATGGGCCTGTGCGCCGGTTACTTCAACGGCAAGGTCGACGCTCTGCTGTCCTACGTTGCCGATACCGTACTGTCGTTTCCGGTACTGGTCTTGTACATCGTGATCATCATTGCCCTGGGTGCCTCGGCGCTGAATATCCTCATCGCGGTGACCTTTACCAGTGCCCCGGCGATCTTCCGCATCATGCGCGCCCTGACCATCGATATCCGCTCCCGCGACTACGTGCTCAGCGCCATCACCCAGGGAGAAGGCTCGCTGCGCATCATGCTGGTGGAAATCCTGCCCAACTGTGGCGGCCCGCTGATCGTCGATTTCTGCCTGCGCATCGGCTACACCGCGATCATGATCGGCGCCCTGGGTTTTCTCGGCCTGGGCCTGCCACCACCGACCCCGGACTGGGGCGGCATGATCAATGAAGGCCGCAGCATGGCCATCGCTTTCCCGCACCTGGTGATCTTCCCGTGCATTGCCATCTCCACCCTGATGCTGGGCCTGAGCCTGCTGGCGGATGGTCTGGACGAAAGCGCCCAGAAAGGCGCGAGGAACTGAGCATGAGCCAAGCCAATAACACCAGGCAGCAAGTGCTGCGCGTAGACAACCTGTCCGTCGAACTGCCAGCCGGCGCTGACCGCAGCCACGCAGTCAAGGGCCTGAGCCTGGACGTGCACAAGGGCGAAATCCTTTGTGTGATCGGTGAATCCGGGTCTGGAAAATCGGTACTGTCGGCGGCGATCATGGGCGACTATGCCCGTGGCCTGCGCCACAGCGAAGGGGTGATTGACTTCCTCGGTGAAGATATCTGCCGTATGGGTGAAGAGGCTCTGCGCCAGTTGCGCGGCAACCGCATCGCGATGATTTTCCAGGAGCCCATGGCGGCGCTGAACCCGGCGATCCGGATCGGTCAGCAGGTCGAGGAAATCTTCGATATCCATGCCCCGGACATGCCTGCCAGCGAGCGCCGCGAACGCATGCTCGCCCTGCTCGACTCCACCCACCTGCCCGACCCGCCACGGATCGCCAACAGCTTTCCCCATCAACTGTCCGGTGGCCAGTGCCAGCGCGTGGTGATTGCCATGGCGCTGGCGATGAATCCGGATCTGCTGATCGCCGACGAACCGACCACAGCCCTCGACGTCACCACCCAGGCGCAAGTCCTGAAACTGGTGCGCGATCTGCGCGGGCGCGGTCAACACGGCATTCTGTTCATCACCCACGACTTCGGCGTGGTGGCGGAAATCGCCGATCGCATCGCAGTCATGGAAGGCGGCGTGCTGGTGGAAATCGGCGAGCGCGACCAAGTGCTCAACGCCCCGGCGCATCCGTATACACGCAAGCTCATCGCTGCGGTACCGGCGTTGCATCCCGAACTGCATGTGCCCAGCGCCGACGGTGAACTGGCGCTGCGCATTGAACATCTGACCAAGACCTACACGGTCGGCGACCGCTCGGTGGTGGCACTCAAGGATGTGTCGCTGCAACTGCCCCGGGGCAAGACCCTGGCCATTGTCGGCGAGTCCGGTTCGGGCAAGAGCACCCTGGTCAAGGCCGCCATTCGCCTGGTGGACAGTGACAGCGGGCATGTCTGGATCGGTGAAACCGACTTCCTCGCGCTGAAAGGCTCGGCCCTGGCAGCCAACCGGCGGCGCATCCAGATGATTTTCCAGGACCCCTACGGCTCGCTCAATCCGCGCCATCGGGTCGGCGACATCATCGCCCGGGCCGCGCAATTGCGCGGGCTGTCCACCCAGGACGCCTGGACCGAAGCCGGCGATCTGCTGGAGCAGGTCGGCCTCAAGCGCGACGCCCTCAAGCGCAAGCCCCGGCAGTTCTCCGGCGGCCAGCGCCAGCGCATCGGCATTGCCCGGGCCCTGGCCATGCGCCCGGAAGTGCTGATTGCCGACGAGAGCGTGTCGGCCCTGGATGTCTCGGTGCAGAAGCAGGTCCTGGAGTTGCTTGCCGAGCTGCAGCAGCGCCTGAACCTGAGCATCCTGTTCATCACCCACGACCTGCGCGTGGCGGCGCAGATCAGCGACTACATCGCGGTGATGCGCCAGGGTGAAGTGGTGGAGTACGGCACCGCCGAGCAGGTGCTGCTGCGTCCGCAGAACAGCTATACCCAGACCCTGCTGGCGGCGGCCCCCGGCGCTTCGGCCATTGCCCCGCCGCCCCCGGCCCCCGCCACTTCCCCACCCCTGAGACTGATTCGCCCCCAGGCGAACTGAGGTCACACCCGGTTTATCCCTTGCTGCGGCGCTTGCCGTGGCAGGGACTGCTGTTGCCTGTCAAAACTATAAATGCGGAGCACAACCATGCGCACACCCAAACCAAAGGCTATAGGTTCCATCCTCCTGATCCCGGTACTCGCTGCCCTTGCTGCACCGGTCATGGCGATTCAGGTCACCGACAACCTCGACCTCGGCGGCGCCATCCGTGCCCGCTGGGACTATGACCCGGATCGCGATATCCAGAAGTTCAACTTCGACACCGCGTTCCTCACCGCCAAATACACCTCCGACACCTGGATCGGCGCCGCCAAGTATCGCTTCTACGGCCGCGCCTATCCCTACAAGTACACCAATAACGTCGGTGATATTCAGTTCGCCGAGTCGGCGTGGATCGGCTACAAGTTCAACCCGGACCAGCAGATCCAGGTCGGCCTGAACCAGGTACCGTTCGGCCTGCAGCCATACTTCGGCAGCACCTTCTATGAAACCCTGGGCAACGTGGTCGGACTGGAAGACGTAGAGGAAATCGGTACCAAGTACATCCAGCAAAGCGGCGACTGGAACATCCAGGCCGGTTACTACGTGCGCCCCGCGTGGCAGGGCAAGGGCACCAGCAAGGGCCGCACCTACTCCAGCGTGGTCTCCGAAGCCGACAGCTACGTCGCCGACGGCAGCAACAACCAGGAGCGCAACATCGTGGTCCTGCGGGTGGCCAAGGCCCTCGACCTGGGCCCGTGGAAATCGGAAATCGGCCTGTCCGGCCTGACCTCCAGCCTGGAAAACAAAGATACCAACGACAACGGGCGCCGCAATGCCATGGCCGTGCACTACATCGGTAAGAACGGCCCGTGGGGCGTGCAACTGCAGGCGGCGCGCCAGCAGATGTCGCCGCGCAACCCCGGCAGCGACGAACTGGTGACCCTGGGCGGCTACGACGGTACCTATAACGTCGCCAGCCGCGCCAACCTGTACGTCGCCGATATCAGCTACGACGTCAGCGGCAAGTTCCTCTTCGACCAGATCAGCGGCGTAAAGCTGTACGCCAACTACAGCGCCTTCGACAAATCCGCCGACGACTTCAAGACCTCGCAACGGATGATCCTCGGCACCTCGTTCTCGGTGAGCAAGCTGTGGATCGCCACCGAATGGCTGATGGGCAAGAACGACCCCTACATTGGTGGCAGCAGCTATACCCAGAGCCTGGGCGCTGGCGGGACCAATCAGTGGGAGAATCAGCTGTATATGAACATTGGGTATTACTTCTAAAAGAATCGCAATCTTGTCGCCTGTGATTCATTTGAATTGAAAATGCGTTCCCCTGTAGGAGCTGCCGAAGGCTGCGATTGGTTTTGTCTGATCCACCGCTATCGCAGCCTTCGGCAGCTCCTACAGGGATTGCGCGCCACTCCGCGGAATCCACCTCCATGCGCCAACTCCCCTCCCTCAATATGCTGCGGGTCTTCGAAGAGGTCGCGCGGCATCGCAGTTTCAACCAGGCTGCCGTTGGCCTGAACGTAACCCAGGGCGCGGTCAGCCGGCAGATCAAGCAGTTCGAAGACTACCTGGGCGTTGCGCTCTTTATACGCACACCCCAGGGCCTGTCCCCGACCGAGGCCGGCACGGCCCTCTTCCCCCATCTGAGCGATGCCTTCGATCAGGTCGAGCGCGCGCTGCAGGCGGTGCGCGTGCCCAATCTGCGCCAGCGACTGCGCATCGTCGCGCCACCGACCTGGGCCACTCGTTGGTTGTCGGCGCATTTGCGCGCGTTCTGTCAGCGCTACCCGGATATCAGCCTGAGCGTCACCCACCAGGCCAACCACGACAACCTGGCGGAAGTCGACTGCCATATCCGCTTCGGCCTCGCTGCAGCCAGCCATTGCGACAGTCAGCTACTGGTCATGGAGCGGCATATCGCCGTGGCCAGTCCTGAGTTATTTGTCGAGGGCCAACCGCCGGACCTCAAGCGCTTTCCCCTGCTGCATATCCTCCACGACGGCAAACGCCTCAAGGTCTGGGAAAACTGGCTGGCGGCCATGGGCCGGGACGATATCGATGCCGCCCACGGGCTGGAATTCAGCACCCTGGACCAGGTGATCCATACGGCACTGGCCGGCGGCGGCCTGGCGGTGATCGATCGGCAGATGATCGAGAAGGAACTGGCCAATGGCAGCCTGCTGCCGATCACTCCTGTGGAAGTGCTCGGCCCTTACGGCTATTGGCTGGATGTGGCTAATGACAAGCAGGGCTTGTCGAAAGTGCGGTTATTTACCGATTGGCTGGAATTGGTGAGTAATCCCTGAGGATTATAATTGCCAGAATAAATGTGATTCCCTGTAGGAGCGGCTTTAGCCGCGAGGACGCCCTCGCGGCTAAAGCCGCTCCTACAGAAAACCGTTTTTATTCAGCCAGGTTACAGCCCACCCATCAGCATATATTTGATCTCCAGATAATCCTCCAGCCCGTACTTAGAGCCTTCCCGGCCCTGACCCGATTCCTTGATGCCGCCGAAGGGCGCGACTTCTGTGGAGATGATCCCTTCGTTAATGCCGACTATCCCCACTTCCAGACCTTCAGCCACGCGCCAGACGCGGCCGATATCGCGGCTGTAGAAGTACGCCGACAGGCCATAAGGCGTGTCATTGGCCCGTTGCAGCACCTCGGCTTCATCGCCGAAACGGAAGCAGGCCGCCACCGGGCCGAAGGTTTCGTCCTGGGCAATCAGCATGTCGCCATTGGCTTCGGTGATGATGGTTGGCTCGTAGAAGGTGCCGCCCAGGCCATGGCGGCGACCGCCGCAGAGCAGCTTGCCGCCCTTCTCCAGGGCATCGCCTACGTGCAGTTCGACCTTGGCCAGGGCCGCGGCGTTGATCAGCGGGCCTTGCTCGGTTTCACCGTCCAGGGCACTGCCAACCCGCAAGGCGGCAACGGCTTCGGCCAGCTTGCCGGTAAAGGCTTCGTAGACGCCATTCTGAATATAGAAGCGGTTCACACAGACGCAGGTCTGCCCGGTATTGCGGAACTTGGAGGCCATGGCACCTTTGACGGCGGCATCCAGGTCAGCGTCCTCGAAGACGATAAAGGGGGCATTGCCGCCCAATTCCAGGGAAACCTTTTTCAAGGTATCGGCCGCCTGACGCATCAGCAGCTTGCCGGTGCGGGTCGAGCCAGTGAACGACAGCTTGCGCACCACGCTGGAGGCTTGCAGCGCGCCGCCAATGGCCACGGCATCACCGGAGACGATATTAAAGACACCGGCCGGAATTCCGGCCTGTTCGGCCAGTACGCCCAGGGCGAAAGCCGACAGTGGGGTCTCTTCCGACGGTTTGAGGATCATGGTGCAACCGGCCGCCAACGCCGGGCCGACCTTGCGGGTGACCATGGCCAGGGGGAAGTTCCACGGGGTGATTGCCGCGACCACGCCTATGGCTTCCTTGGTCACGATGATCCGTGCATCAGCCTTGGGGCTGGGGATCACGTCGCCGTAGACGCGCTTGGCTTCTTCGCCGAACCACTCGAGGAAACTGGCGGCGTAGACCACTTCGCCCATGGCTTCCGCCAGGGGCTTGCCCTGTTCGCGGCTGAGCAAGGTGGCCAGGTCCTGCTGATTGCTCAGCATCAGTTCGCTCCAGCGCTTGAGGCGCTGGCTGCGGTCCTTGGCGGTGAGCTTGCGCCAGGCGGGCAAGGCGCGGTTAGCGGCGTCGATGGCACGGTTGGTGTCCTCGGCGCCAGCCTTTTGCACCTCGGTAATCAGTTCGCCATTGGCCGGGTTGAGCACCGGGTATGTGGCGCCACCGCTGGACCATTGACCGTCGATGAAATTGCCGTTGCGGATCAGCGCACTCATGCCACGGCCTCGCTCAGGGTGAAGCGTGCCAGGCCCGGACGGGCGGCGCGCAGGATACGTTTACCGGCGGTGTAATCGTTAATCACGTCGCACGGCGTGTAGTTGCGTTCCAGTTCGTGCAGTTCTTCGGCATCCAGTCTGGTTTCCAGAGCTGCCAGGGCGCTGTCGAACTGCGCGGTAGTGTCGGCACCCACCAGCATGCAGTCGACACCGGCATGATTGACCACCCAAGCCTGGGCGATCTGCGCATTGGATACGCCACGGGCACGGGCCACGCGCTGTACCGAATGGGCGATTTCGAAGGAGGCTTCGTCGCTGTACATCTGCTGGGTGAAGAAGTCGGTCTGGTTGCGGGTGGACTGCACGTCACCGGTCAACAGGCCCCGGGCCAGCGGACTGAAGACCGAGACACCAAGGCCCTGGTCGCGGCAGAACGGGATCATCTCGCGCTCTTCTTCGCGGTAGGCGCAGTTCAGTTGCAACTGCATATTGATCGGCTTGACCCAGCCATTGCGCTCGCAAACCATGAGGATCTTCGCCAGTTGCCCGGTAAGCATGGTCGAGACGCCGATATAACGGGCCTTGCCGGAACGCACGATGTCATTCAGTGCGCCCATGGTTTCTTCCACCGGGGTGTTCACGTCGAAGTAATGCAGCATGAACACATCGACGTAATCCATATTCAGACGCTTAAGGGACGCATCGATGCTGTCCATGATGTGCTTGCGCGAGTGGCCGCTGGCGTTGATACCGCTGCGGGTGCCATAGCCGACCTTGGTGGTGATGACCAGATCTTCGCGGCGCGCCAGGCGCTTGACGATGCGCCCTACCACTTCTTCGCCGACGCCTGCGGAGTAGAAATCCGCCAGGTCGATGAAGTTGACGCCATTGTCCAGAGCGTGGGCGACGATGGGCTCGCTCTGCTTTTCATCGAAGATCCACGGTTTCCAGTCCGGGGTGCCCATATTCATGGTGCCCAGGCACAGGCGTGAGACTTCGAGGCCGGAGTTGCCCAAACGAATGTATTGCATGGCGCGGACCTCAGGCTTTTGGCGTGTAGAAAGGATTGCTGATCTGGTTGACCACATCGGCCAGTTGCGCGGTTTCCGGTTTACCGGTGAGGGCGGCACGGATCGCGGTGCGGCAGGCGTTGTAGTTGTTCAGATAGACCGCATCGAGGTCGTCGCAGGACGGGTTGACCCAGTTGGCGGTGACGATGGCCCACTCGTCTTCGGCTTCCGGCGGCAAAGTGCCATCGAGCAGGGCTTCGAGCACGGCCTTGGCGATACCGGCCTGAGAGGCGCCCCAGGTGGCGTTGCCATGCAATTCACTGCCGATGGCGGCCTTATTGACGTAAAGGGTCATGGGCTTGACCGGGATATTCGGCTGGGCGATGACCATGAACGGGCAATGCCCCTGGCTCGGCGAAGCAAGGCTGTTGGCAAAGGCCTGGCCGGCCGGACCGTTGCGCGGGCCGATGAGGATATTGATGTGGGCGGCATTGACGCCGGGGCCTTCGAAACCTTCGCCGATATACAGATCAAGTTCTTTCATGGGTGCAAACGCTCGTTATTGTTGAGGGTGATGAGCCGGTTTGCGATTTTTAACACTGGCGTAATCGGCGCCTGTAACCATTAAAAGTCCTTGGGGTATGAGGCCAGGTCATACCCCTGCACAGCCCTCGCTGACCATTGACTGACCCTGTCAGATCGATATGGCATTCCATTGATGGCTCATATCATTCCGAATGATATTTACCTTTGCTTCATTCGATTCGTGCAATACCAGCCGCCAGAACAGAATCCGCCCCATCTCAACAAAATCGGCGGAATTTCCCATGTCTCAGTCATTCAATCATTTGCGCTATCCCCTTGCCGCCCTGGCCCTGGTCGTGATCAGCGCCTGCGGTCGGGCGCCTGAGGCGACCGGCCCGGCCCCTGCGGCGGCCAAGGTCAACGTGGCCAAGGTCCTGGAACAACCGATCAACGAGTGGGACGAGTTCACCGGTCGCCTGGAAGCCCCGGAAACCGTGGAAGTCCGCCCTCGCGTTTCGGGTCAGATTGATGAAGTCGCTTTCACCGACGGTGCCCTGGTCAAGAAAGGCGACCTGCTGTTCCAGATCGACCCACGCCCATTCCAGTCAGAAGTGCGCCGTCTGGAAGCGCAACTGCAACAAGCTCGCGCCGCCGCGACCCGCAGCGACAACGAAGCTCAACGTGGTGAACGTCTGCGCACCAACAACGCCATTTCCGCCGAACTGGCTGATTCGCGTACCACCACTGCCCAGGAATCCCGCGCCGCCGTTGCTGGTATCCAGGCGCAACTGGACCTGGCCAAGCTCAACCTGAGCTTCACCCGCGTCACGTCGCCGATCTCCGGCCGCGTCAGCCGCGCGGAAATCACCGCCGGCAACATCGTCACCGCCGATACCACCGCCCTGACCAGTGTTGTTTCCACCGACAAGGTCTACGCCTACTTCGACGCCGACGAGCGTGTGTTCCTCAAGTACAACCAGCTGGCGCGCGACGGCAAACGCGGCCAGACCACGCCGGTGTACATGGGCCTGTCCAACGAAAGCGACAACCCGCACCAGGGCCAGATGAACTTCGTCGATAACCAGGTCAACGCCAAGACCGGCACGATTCGTGGTCGTGCCGTGTTCGACAACAGCAAGGGCGAATACACCCCGGGCCTGTACGCCCGCCTGAAACTGGTCGGCAGCGCCACCTACTCCGCCATGCTGATCAAGGACGACGCCGTAGGCACCGACCTGGGCAAGAAATTCGTGCTGGTGGTGGACAAGGATAACAAGGCGAACTATCGCAACGTCGAGCTGGGCCCGAAACTCGAAGGCCTGCGCATCGTACGCAGCGGTCTGCAGAAGGATGACCGCATCGTTATCTCCGGTCTGCAGCGCGTACGCCCAGGCTCCCCGGTGGACCCGCAGGACACGCCAATGGCCAGCAAGGAAACCCTCGCCGCCCTGCTCCAACAACGTCAAGCACTTGAAGCCAGCAACCTGCCGAAGGTCCAGCCAAAACTGGACAACAAAGTCGCCAGTGTTGCTGCGCCACGCGGTTAAGGGACAACTTAGATGAATTTTTCTCAATTCTTTATCTCGCGACCGATCTTCGCAGCGGTACTTTCGCTGCTGATCCTGATCGCCGGTGCTATCTCGCTGTTCCAGTTGCCGATCAGTGAATACCCGGAAGTCGTGCCGCCGACCGTAGTCGTGCGTGCCAACTTCCCTGGTGCCAACCCGAAAGTGATCGGTGAAACCGTGGCAGCTCCCCTGGAGCAGGCCATCACCGGCGTCGAGAACATGCTGTACATGTCCTCGCAGGCCACTTCCGACGGCAAGCTGACCCTGACCATCACCTTCGCCCTGGGTACCAACCTGGACACCGCGCAGGTACAGGTACAGAACCGTGTCACCCGCACCGAGCCGAAACTGCCGGAAGAAGTGACCCGTATCGGTATCACCGTAGACAAGGCATCGCCCGACCTGACCATGGTGGTCCACCTGACCTCCCCTGATCAGCGTTACGACATGCTGTATCTGTCCAACTACGCGGTACTCAACATCAAGGATGAGCTGGCTCGTCTTGGTGGTGTCGGTGACGTGCAGTTGTTCGGTATGGGTGACTACTCCCTGCGTGTCTGGCTGGACCCGAACAAGACCGCTTCGCGCAATATCACGGCCACAGACGTGGTTAATGCCATTCGCGAGCAGAACCGCCAGGTAGCCGCCGGTCAACTGGGCGCCCCGCCCTCGCCGAGCGCCACCAGCTTCCAGATGTCGATCAACACTCAGGGCCGTCTGGTCACTGAAGAAGAGTTCGAAAACGTCATCGTTCGCGCAGGCGACAACGGCGAAATCACTCGTGTCAAAGACATTGCCCGCGTCGAACTGGGCTCCAGCCAGTACGCCCTGCGTTCCTTGCTGAACAACCAGCCGGCCGTAGCGATCCCGATCTTCCAGCGCCCAGGTTCCAACGCCATCGACATTTCCAACGAAGTGCGCGGCGAAATGGAACTGCTGAAGAAAAGCTTCCCTGAAGGCATGGACTACAGCATCGTCTACGACCCGACCATCTTCGTGCGCGGTTCCATCGAGGCAGTGGTGCACACCCTGTTCGAAGCGCTGATCCTGGTGGTATTGGTCGTGATCCTGTTCCTGCAGACCTGGCGTGCCTCGATCATCCCGCTGGTTGCTGTACCGGTGTCGTTGATCGGTACTTTCGCCGTGATGCATCTGTTCGGCTTCTCGCTTAACGCCCTGTCGCTGTTCGGCCTGGTACTGGCCATCGGTATCGTGGTGGACGACGCCATCGTTGTGGTGGAGAACGTCGAGCGTAATATTGAACTCGGTCATGAACCGTTCGAAGCCACCAAAATCGCCATGCGTGAAGTGACCGGCCCGATCATCGCCACGGCCCTGGTGCTCTGTGCGGTATTCGTCCCGGCGGCCTTCATCTCCGGCCTGACCGGTCAGTTTTATAAGCAGTTCGCCCTGACCATCGCCATTTCGACGGTGATCTCGGCCTTTAACTCCCTGACCCTGTCCCCTGCCCTGGCAGCGGTATTGCTCAAGGCCCACGGCGCGCCGAAGGACGGCTTCTCCAGGTTCCTCGACAAGCTGCTGGGTGGCTGGCTGTTCCGTCCGTTCAACCGCTTCTTCGTCAAAGCCAGTAACGGCTACGTCAACTCGGTTGGCCGGGTCATCCGCTTCAGCGCCATCGCCGTCGTGGTGTATCTGGGCCTGATCGTCATGACCTGGCTGGGCTTCACCACCACACCAACCGGCTTCGTACCGCCGCAGGACAAACAGTATCTGGTTGCCTTCGCGCAACTGCCGGATGCCGCCAGCCTGGACCGTACCGAAGACGTGATCAAACGCATGTCCGAGATCGCCCTCAAGCAGCCGGGCGTGGAAGCGGCGGTGGCCTTCCCCGGCCTGTCGATCAACGGTTTCACCAACAGCCCGAACTCCGGCATCGTCTTCGTGACCTTGAAACCGTTCGAAGAGCGCAAGCTTGCCAGTGAATCAGCCGGCGCCATTGCCGGTCAGCTCAACGGCAAGTACGCGGCGATCCAGGAAGCCTACATGGCGATCTTCCCACCACCGCCGGTACAGGGCCTGGGCACCATTGGCGGCTTCCGCCTGCAGATCGAAGACCGTGGCAACCTGGGTTACGACGAGCTGTATAAAGAGACGATGAACGTCATCGGCAAAAGTCGCAGCGTGCCGGAACTGGCTGCCCTGTTCACCAGCTACACCGTGAACGTGCCGCAAGTCGACGCCGCCATCGACCGTGAAAAAGCCAAGACCCTCGGCGTGCCGATCAGCGACATCTTCGACACCCTGCAGGTCTACCTGGGCTCGCTGTATGCCAACGACTTCAACCGTTTCGGTCGCACCTATCAGGTCAATATCCAGGCTGAACAACAGTTCCGTCAGGAAGCCGACCAGATCGGCCAGCTGAAAGTGCGCAACAACCGGGGCGAGATGATCCCCCTGGCGACACTGCTCAAGGTCACCGATACCTCCGGCCCTGACCGCGTCATGCACTACAACGGCTTTATCACTGCGGAAATCAACGGTGCGGCAGGTCCAGGCTACAGCTCGGGCCAGGCTCAGGCGGCGATGGAAAAACTGCTCAAGCAGGAACTGCCCAACGGCATGACCTACGAGTGGACCGACCTGACCTACCAACAGATCCTGTCGGGCAACACCGCACTGCTGGTCTTCCCGCTCTGCGTACTGCTGGCCTTCCTGGTACTGGCTGCCCTGTATGAAAGCTGGAGCCTGCCACTGGCGGTGATCCTGATCGTACCAATGACCCTGCTGTCGGCCATCGCCGGTGTGATCATTGCCGGTAGCGACAACAACATCTTCACCCAGATCGGCCTGATCGTGCTGGTGGGCCTGGCCTGTAAGAACGCGATTCTTATCGTCGAGTTCGCCAAGGACGAGCAAAGCAAGGGCAAGACACCGCTGGAAGCCGTACTGGAAGCCTGCCGTCTGCGTCTGCGGCCGATCCTGATGACCTCCTTCGCCTTCATCATGGGTGTGGTGCCACTGGTCATGTCCAGCGGTGCCGGTGCTGAAATGCGTCATGCCATGGGTGTAGCGGTGTTCTCCGGGATGCTCGGGGTGACCTTCTTCGGCCTGTTGCTGACCCCGGTGTTCTTTGTCCTGATCCGCAACCACGTCGAACGCAAGGAAGCCCGCAAGGCGGCCAAGGCGCAAAGACTGCAAACCCTGAATCCGGAGGCGCATTAATGAGCGCGTTGAAACTCTTCCTCCCGAGCCTGTTGGTTCTGGCGCTGGCGGCCTGTGCCGTCGGCCCGGACTACAAGGCCCCGGACACGGCGCCGGCCAAGGTTGCCGCCGCCGCCCCGGGTAATTTTGACCGCAGCCATGTCGATACCATCTGGTGGCAGCAATTCGACGATCCGACCCTGAACAAACTGGTTGCCCAGTCGCTCAATGGTAACCGCGAACTGCGCGTGGCTTTCGCCCGCCTGAAAGCGGCCAGGGCCATCCGCGATGACGTCAGCAACGACGCCATGCCAGTGGTCACCAGCCGGGTCAGCAGTGATCAGGGCAAGGGGCAGCAGCCCGGCGTGACCGAGCGCCGCGTGCACAGCGAACGTTACGATCTGGGCCTGGACATGGCCTGGGAAGTCGATCTGTTCGGCCGCATCCAGCGCGAACTGGAAGCCGCCGACGCCGATCAACAGGTCGCCGAGGCCAACCTGTATCAACTGCAGGTCACCCTCACGGCCGAAGTGGTCGATGCCTATGGCCAACTGCGCGGCGCGCAACTGCGCGAATCCATTGCCCGGGAAAACCTGAAAAACCAGCAGGACTCCCGTGGCGTGACCGCGCAATTGCGTGATGCCGGTGTCGGTAACGAACTGGACGTGGTGCGTGCCGATGCCCGCCTCGCTGCCGTCGAAGCCACGGTGCCGCAACTGCAGGCCGAACAGGTTCGTCAGCGCAACCGTATCGCGACTCTGCTGGGCGAGCGTCCGGAAACCCTGTCGATCGACCTGAGCCCGGCGAAGCTGCCGGCCATCTCGAAAAACCTGTCCATCGGTGATCCGACCCAGGTACTGCGTCATCGTCCGGACATCATGTCGGCCGAACGCCAACTGGCCGCTTCCACCGCACGGATTGGCGTCGCCACCGCCGACCTGTTCCCACGGGTCAGCCTCAGCGGCTTCCTCGGCTTCACCGCGGGGCGTGGTTCGCAGATCGGTTCGTCGGCAGCCAGGGCCTGGACCCTGGGCCCGAGCATCACCTGGGCCGCCTTCGATCTGGGCAGCGTGCGGGCCCGCCTGCGCGGCGCCAATGCCGATGCCGAAGGCTCCCTGGCGAACTACGAGCAGCAAGTACTGCTGGCCCTGGAAGAGTCGGAGAACGCCTTCAGCGACTACGACAAACGCCAGCAACGCCTGCTCTCGCTGATTCGCCAGAGCGAAGCGAGCCGCTCCGCCGCCAACCTGGCGTCGGTGCAGTATCGCGAAGGTACAGCTGACTTCCTGGTGCTGCTGGATGCCGAGCGCGAGCGCCTGGCGGCCGAAGACTCCCAGGCCCAGGCGGAAATCGACCTGTATCGCGGCATTGTCTCGATCTACAAGGCCCTGGGCGGCGGCTGGTCGCCACAGGCCTGACGTTTACCCCGCTGCAACAGCCCCGCGCCCCTTCAGGGTCGCGGGGCTTTTTTTGTCTGCACAACAGCGGTTGAGCGCGAACTGTTGGGCCGAATTCGCTCTCATCAAACACAACGCAACCTACTGAATTGGAATGACTCGGCGTTTTTCAAGGTAGTTGTCGCGTCGGCGGTGTTGCTATGCCACTTTCACGATCACGCTGAGCTCCCTTTCAGGATTTAGATAGACCGTTCCGATCGGACTCCAATTGCGTGTTTCAGCGGACCATCGTTCAGGCTTTTTCTCTCGGGCGAGTCGGTAAACATCATGACGGCGGGCAAGTATTTCCTTGTCCTTGCCGTCATGCCGTTGGGTCGGTGTGACGAAGCGGATTCGGCTATGGCGATGCACTGTGTTGTACCAAGTCATGAAGTCTCTGACCCAGGTACGCGCCTCGTCCAGGCCTCCAAACCCATTCACGGGCCATTGCGGACAATATTTCAACGTCCTGAACAGCGACTCCGAATAGGGGTTGTCGTTGCTGACGCGTGGCCGTCCCCGCGAAGGTGTTATTCCCAAATCGTGCATTTTGGACAGAAGCGTCACCGACTTCATGGGCGCTCCATTATCCGAGTGCAGCACCAACGGTTGGCGCCAGCACTGCTCCTGGGTCACGCTTCGTTGCAGTAACGCTGCTGCCTTTTCCCCGCTTTCTGCTTCGTAGACCTCCCAGCCCACGGCTTTGCGGCTGTAAATATCCTCAATCAGGTAGAGGTAGTAAAACTGCCCGCGAACCGGCGAGGGTAAGTAGGTGATGTCCCATGACCACACCTGATTGGCCGATGTTGCTGCATACGTCGTGGGGGTTGCACGGTGCTGTGGACGTTTGGCGCGCGAGCGATGCTGTTGCTGACCTGCTGTGTGCAACACCCGGTAAAAAGTAGCTTCCGAGGCCAGATAGCGTCCCTCATCAGCCAGCTGCGGCACGATCTGGCTCGGTGGCAGATGCGCATAAGCCTTGCTGCTGCACAGCGTCACGATACCTTGGCGCTCCAGCTCGCTGAGTGCATTACGGGGTGTTGGCCTGAGCGTCGTGGTGCGCCCATCGGCAAGGACTTCCAGCGGCAAGCTCCAGCGCTGCAAAGTTCTCAGGGAAATGCCGACTTCCTGACAAGCAGGCGCCCTTCGGGCGCCCGCGGTAATGGCTTCATTGAGCCAACTCACGAGTAAATACCGTTCTGGCAACAAGGTCAGCTGTCCTCGTCGTCGTTCCCCCAGTAGGCATTGAGCTTTTTTCGCAGTACCAACAAGGCTGCTGTTTCAGCCAGCGCCGCGTCTTTACGTCGCAACTCACGCTCCAGAACACGGATACGATTTTTATCCTCGCGCGCTTGTCCAACCTCTGCTTTTTTAGCGGTCGGCTGATTAGAGCTGTTGGTGATAAACGCGTTACGCCAGGCCGCAATTTGCTCGGGAAAAATTCCCTTGCGACGGCAGTACTCGCCCAGCTCCAGCTCAGACAGGGGCGATGTTTCGATGATCACCGTCAGTTTGGATTCGGCTGACCAATTCTCCGACGGTTGCTTGGTTTCGGACAATTGAGTTCCTTGCGCCGCAGCTTGTTTGCGCCATTGATAGAGAGAAACATCGCTGCACCCCTCACGCCGTGAGACCTCTTTTACAGAGAGACTCAGGGGCGGGAGCATCATTCTCAGCAGTGATGCTTTTCGTTCGGGTGAGTAGAAAGACATGACCATACTCTTGCCGCCCCCGGAATGCGTTTAAGAATTCGCAGAGGCGACAACTATCCTGACACCGGGGGGACTTGTGGGAGCAAGCTTGCTTGCGAAAGGGCCGGTTCAGGTTGCAAGTTTTTCGGTGACCGGCAAAATTGCTTTCGCAAGCAAGCTTGCTCCCACAGGGTGTTTGCTGCGTGACAGCGCGGCGTCGTAGACGGGGCGGGATCTCCCACCAGATTCGGCTCCCACATTTAAGTGGCGTTACCACCCAATATTTCCTGTTGTTTGGCCAGTGCCGTTTGACACACGCCGGACACTCCCCGAAGCTGCATGACGTCAAAGATGTGGATACCGGTATGCCCCAACTGCCCTCGCAAGGCTTCCTCGCTGATCCCAAGACCCGTCGCCGGACAATCGTCATCGCACTGGCCGTGCTATTGATCGCGATTATCCTCGGCCTGTGGTGGGGCCGCAGCCGCCCGACTCCGGCCATTGTCCAGCCAGTGCTCAGCCATACCTATACCGAGGCGCTGGAAATGGCCCATGGCGGCAAGCCGGGCGCCGCACGGGTGCTCTATCAACAGCTGGCTCGAACAGATCTTTCCGACATTCGCCGCGCCAGCCTGCTGAGCGAGCTGCCCAATTACGCCGGCCCCCAGTCCATGAAGCTGCTCGGCGCCGACCTGCGCCATTCATCGCCCATGATTCGCCAGGCAGCCATCGAGGCCGGGGCACGCCTTACCGACGGTGCCCGACGCAGCCTGCTGCTCGGCCCTTGTCTCGACGACGCCGAGCCCAACGTGCGTTTCGCCGCAGCACGCGCCCTGCTGGACCTGTCGCCGGATGACCTGGGCTTGTATTACGAGGCCCTGCAAAAGGTTGTCGAACAGAATCAGCAAGCCTTGGCCGCCCAACCCCCCAACGGTCAGAGCCTGCTGCAACTGGCCAGACTCTACGTGCATAACGAGGCTTATGCGCAGGCAAACAAAGCCTTGCAACAGGCCCTGAACCTGGAACCCAACAATGTCCAGGCCGGTATCGCCCTGATCAATCTCGCCGATCGCCAGGGCCAGACCGAACCGGCCCGCCAGCTCCTGAGCCAGTGGCTGGAACGCCATCCGCAGTCGCCGCAGCTGCAGCATGCGCTGGGGATGTGGCTGCTGCATCATGGCCAGAACGAATATGCCCTGCTGGCCCTGACCAAGGCGCTGGAACTGGACCCGGAGAACAATGCCTATCGCTATGATCTGGCCGTGGCCCTGCACGATCAGGATCAGTTGGAGGCGGCGCAGAAGCAACTGGCGGAAATCCTCCAGCGCCAGCCGGCCGACCGCCGCGCCCGGGTGCTGCTCATCGGCTACTGGAAAGAAAACGGCCAGTTACAGAAAGTGCAGGTGTTACTCGCCGAGTTAGAGCAGCAAAACCCCGACGACCCCGCCCTGCAACAGGGACTGTAGTGCCAATCTAGAGCACGGCCAGCCCCCCTGTTATCAGAAATAACTTACAAGCGACTTCCTCTGACAACACCCTTTTGCGTAGGAAGTCGCGTTCATGTTTTTTATTTCATAAAGCCAATTGCATACAGAGTGTTTTCTAACTCGAAAAAAACGTGCATGATTTACCCGCAACCGATTACAACTACCCCTCTTGAGCTGTTGCGATACTGGAAGTGACCCTTTAGTTTCAGTGACAGGTCAACGCGTATTGATACCCGGGTAGCGAACCAATGAGCGAATCGGCCGGAACTTCTAGTCTTATCGCTTTGCCAGGCTGGTCACAGCCACCCCATTGCCGGAGTATTTTATTTGTCCAGACTTGCCGAATTTCGAGCAGCAGAAAAAGCCCTTCAAGAGCAGCTGGCGCAGCTGGAGTCCTTGAAGAATGACGTCGGGCTGAAGAAGGAAATTGAATTCGAACAGAAACTCCAGGAGCTGATGAAGAGCTACGACAAGGGTCTGCGCGACATCATTGCTATCCTCGACCCGAATACCGCATCCATCAGCGCTGTAGCGCCAGGCCCGAAACGCCGCCGCGCACGCGTGGTCAAGGTCTATCAGAACCCGCATACCGGCGAGCTGATCGAGACCAAGGGCGGCAATCATCGCGGCCTGAAGTCGTGGAAAGAGCAATATGGCGTCGACACAGTAGATTCCTGGCTGCGTGCCTGATCCCGCGCTGCAATCTGAAAAGCCCTGTTGATTCAGGGCTTTTTATTGTCCGTCAAGACCCCCTCTGCGGATCATCAAATACGTTCAGCAAAGCGACAGCTATACAGCGTCGGCAACCGTATAATTTCGTTCATTTCCTGCAACTGCAAACAGAGTCCGCGATCACTCAGACAATTCTTACAACTAAAGTTATCTCTTTTACGCGCAAGCGCTAGAAAAATGACGTCAATAAAGTTCTATCGCACTGTTATTAGCAAGCGTTCTTGACAGAACAAAGACGTCTAACTCAAATCCGTAACTCCGCCGAAATAAATACCCGTCATTTCCAATTAGCTTGTAGGAATCTTCCTTTTAACGAGAGGAATTGGCCTAGACCAGCGTAATCCTTCACATTTTTTTCACATCGATTCTTACAGGATGAACGCAGCTAAAGGATTAGCACCCCATGCCCGCCTCGGCGGGCTTCTTTATGCCTGTCGTTTTTACCTGCCCTCCTGACGGCTACTGCCGAGCCTCCCGCTAAGGATCGACATTCAGACGCAAACCATCGCGAATACGCAGCACCTCTTCCTTATTGGCTTCGTAGCCCTGCGCGGAACCTGCGTAGGACAGTGACCAGGCCATTTCCCTGCTCGCTGCGGCAACCAGGGTCTGGGTCATGACATGGCCGCCGTTCTGGGTAATGGTGCAGGTGGTTTCCACCGAGGCAACACCACTGAGGGTGCCGGGCTTCACCTGGGTACAGACGCTCTGGAAGCCGCTGCGGACAAAATTGATCTGCACCGCCTTGCGCATCTCCAGCAGCACGCCCTGGACATTGACCTCATGGCCCGCCTGCAGGCGCGACTGGCTCAACTCTACGACCATTGCCGGATTACCGGCCTGATCCTTTTTCACTGCACGCTGTCTCATTTGCAGCGACGACTGCGCATCGGCCACAGGCAACGACTCCACTTCCCAGTCCGCCGGCCAGACAACCAGGGTGTCGGCGGCATTGACGGCTTCGGAGGCGAGCACAAGGCACAGAGCGAAGAATGAACGACGGTATTGCAGGCGAATCATGTGGGCGCTACCAGAACAAAGAGGCGGAAATTCTGAGCCCCTGCCCTGCCCACAGGCAAGGACTTATATCGATGTACAGGTTTGCACCACCCGCCTTGCGCCGTATCATTCGCCCATCTTTTCACCCCTCAACGGAGACATCCATGAGCCTGCATGAACTCAACACCTTCCCGGGCGTGACCGCTGAACCTGAAGCCGCCACCCGTCAGTTCGTGTTCAACCACACCATGCTGCGGGTCAAGGACGCCACCGCCTCCCTGGACTTCTACACACGCATCCTGGGCTTCAGCCTGGTGGAAAAGCGTGATTTCCCGGAAGCGGAATTCAGCCTGTATTTCCTCGCTCTGGTCGACAAGGCGCAAATCCCTGTCGATGATGCGGCCCGCACGCAATGGATGAAGTCGATTCCCGGCATCCTGGAATTGACCCACAACCACGGCACCGAAAACGATCCGGCGTTCAGCTACCACAATGGCAACACCGACCCACGCGGCTTCGGCCATATCTGCATCTCGGTGCCGGATGTGCAAAGCGCCTGTGCGCGCTTCGAAGCGCTGAACGTGCCCTTCCAGAAGCGCCTGAGCGATGGCCGCATGAAGAGCCTGGCCTTTATCAAGGACCCGGACGGCTACTGGGTAGAGATCATTCAGCCTGCACCGATGTAAACAGGGCGCCACCACCTGCGTTGAAATGAGGTCTGTGGGACCGGCTTCAGCCGGGAAAAGGCCGGTACAAGCGCTCCATGTCTTTGATGTACACATATGCCTTCCCGGCTAAAGCCGGTCCCACAGACACAAAAAAAACCCTGCCTGTGCAAACAGGCAGGGTTTTTTATGGTTGGCGAAGCGATCAGGACTCTATAGACGACCGGATCAGGTGGTCGAAAGCACTCAGCGAAGCCTTGGCACCTTCGCCCAGGGCGATGATGATCTGCTTGTACGGCACGGTGGTCACGTCACCGGCGCCAAACACGCCAGGAATCGAGGTTTCACCGCGGGCATCGACAATGATCTCGCCGCGTGGCGACAGCTCGATGGCGCCCTTGAGCCATTCGGTGTTCGGCAGCAGACCGATTTGCACGAAGATACCTTCCAGCGCGACATCAATCACTTCGTCGTTCAGGCGGTTCTTGTAGCGCAGACCGTTGACCTTCTGACCGTCGCCGGTGACTTCGGAAGTCTGGGCGTTGGTGATCACGGTGACGTTTGGCAGGCTGTTGAGCTTGCGCTGCAACACCGCGTCGGCACGCAACTGCACGTCGAACTCCAGCAGGGTCACATGGGAGACGATACCGGCCAGGTCGATGGCTGCTTCGACACCGGAGTTACCGCCACCAATCACCGCCACACGCTTGCCTTTGAACAGCGGGCCGTCACAGTGCGGGCAGTACGCCACGCCCTTGTTGCGGTATTGCTGCTCGCCCGGCACGTTCATTTCGCGCCAGCGGGCACCGGTGGCCAGAATCACAGTGCGGGACTTGAGGGTCGCGCCGTTGGCGAATTTCACGGTGTGCAGCTCGCCTTCCTTGCCGGGAATCAGCTGGGAAGCGCGTTGCAGGTTCATGATGTCAACTTCGTACTGCTTGACGTGTTCTTCCAGCGCCACGGCCAGTTTCGGCCCTTCTGTGTGCTGTACCGAGATGAAGTTCTCGATGGCCATGGTGTCCAGCACCTGGCCGCCAAAACGCTCGGCGGCAACGCCGGTATGGATGCCTTTACGGGCGGCATAGATAGCCGCTGCGGAACCGGCCGGGCCACCACCGATCACCAGCACGTCAAAGGCGGCCTTGGCGTTGAGCTTCTCGGCCTGACGATCACCGGCACTGGTGTCGATCTTGGCGAGGATTTCTTCCAGACCCATGCGGCCCTGGCCGAACAGTTCGCCGTTCAGGTAAATGCTCGGCACCGACATGATCTGGCGCTCGGTCACTTCTTCCTGGAACGCACCGCCTTCGATGGCGACGTGCTGCACATTAGGGTTGAGCACGGCCAGCAGGTTCAGCGCCTGGACCACGTCCGGGCAGTTCTGGCAGGTCAGGGAGAAATAGGTTTCAAATTTGAACTCACCGGTCAAGCCACGGGCCTGAGCGATGGTGTCTTCACTGGCCTTGGACGGGTAGCCGCCAACTTGCAGCAGCGCCAGTACCAGCGAGGTGAATTCGTGACCCATGGGCAGGCCGGCAAAGCGCAGGCTGATGTTTTCGCCTGGGCTATTCAGAGCAAACGATGGTTTACGCGCATCGTTGCCGTCGGTATTCAGGGTGATCTTGTTGGAACTGCTGACGATTTCGTTGAGCAGCTCGAGGGTTTCGCGAGATTTGGCGCCGTCATCAAGGGACGCGACGATCTCGATGGGGCGAGTAACCCGCTCCAGGTACGATTTCAACTGGGCTTTAAGATTGGCGTCCAACATGCTGCGGCTTCCTTTTACTGGAGTAGAAAAAACAACGCCCAGGCGATGACCGCCCGGGCGTTTTTTGGGGCGATGCGGTTTACGTGCTCAAGAGCTCAGCGCCCCTAGCCGATTCAAACGACTCAGATCTTGCCAACCAGGTCCAGGGACGGAGCCAGAGTGGCCTCGCCTTCCTGCCATTTGGCTGGGCAAACTTCGCCTGGGTGAGCAGCGACGTACTGAGCAGCCTTGATTTTGCGCAGCAGCTCGGAAGCGTCACGGCCAACACCACCGTCGTTCAGCTCAACGATTTTGATCTGGCCTTCTGGGTTGATCACGAAAGTACCGCGGTCAGCCAGACCTGCTTCCTCGATCAGCACGTCGAAGTTGCGGGAGATGGTCAGGGTTGGGTCACCGATCATGGTGTACTGGATTTTGCCGATGGCTGGCGAAGTGTTGTGCCAGGCAGCGTGGGCAAAGTGGGTGTCGGTCGACACGCTGTAGATTTCAACGCCCAGCTTCTGGAATGCGTCGTAGTTGTCAGCCAGGTCTTCCAGTTCAGTCGGGCAAACGAAGGTGAAGTCGGCTGGGTAGAAGAACACCACGGACCACTTGCCTTTCAGGTCGGCATCCGAAACGTCGACAAAAGCGCCATTTTTGAAGGCAGTCGCTTTGAACGGTTTTACTTGGCTGTTGATGATAGGCATCGGTGAATCTCCTGATGGGTTGTGAATTCGATGGAGTGAAGCTTACGCACAATCGTTGGCAAGGGCTCATTGGCAAACCTGATGCCGCCGATTGGTTTTCACTATAAGAGATGTTTATTAATAGATGAAATCTTCATATCCGCTGCGGGCGCTGCCAGACCGGTGAAGGGCGTGGCCTCGATGTAGCGTAAAGCCGATTTCATGTCCTTCCAGCCGACATAGCTCATCAGCGACTTGAGATCCCAGCCGTTACGTTGGGCCCAGGTCGCAAAGCCTCGCCGTAGCGAGTGGCTGGTGTACCGCTCGGCGGCAATACCGGCACGCTCGAGCATCTGACGCAACATGGGGATGATGCTGCTGGCATGCAACCCCTCCTCGCCCAGATTGCCCCAGCGGTCGACGCTGCGAAACACCGGGCCATGGCTCAAGCCCGCGCAATCGACCCAGTCGATATAGGCCTGCACCGGGCAAAGCCGTTGCAAGGCCGGTGCCTGATAAGTGCGGCCCAGGTTGCCGCGATCGCTCTTGCTGCGCGGCAAGTACAACTCAATACCCATGCCCGCCCGCGCCTGGACGTGCTCGACCTGCACGCGGCACAGCTCATCACTGCGAAAGCCGCGCCAGAACCCCAGCAGGACCAGCGCTGCATCGCGGCGACAGCGCAATAGCGTGCCGCGATCCTGACAGGCAATAGCGCGCGCAGCCTCCTGCTCCAGCCAGCCGATCAACTGCTCAAGATCCTGCAACTGCAAGGGCTCGGCCTGTTTTTCCCGGGCCGGGTGCAACGCACGAATCCCCTTGAGTACCTGGCGCACCAACGGCGCCTTGGTTGGATCGGCAAAGCCCTGGCTGCTGTGCCATTGCGCCAATGCCGACAGGCGCAGCTTCAGGGTGTTGACCGACAGGGTCGGCGCATAGGCTGCCAGATAGCGCGCCACCGAATCCGCCGTGGCGGGCAGGAAACCGCCCCAGGTGACTTCGAAGTGCTCGATTGCCGCCCGATAGCTGCGCCGCGTGTTGTCGCGGGTGGCCGCGTCGAGATAGCGGTCCAGTTCGCTCATGGAAGAATCCAAGGTGTTTATGAGACCTGTGGGAGCGAGGCTTGCCCGCGAACGGGATGTGACAGTCACACCGATTTCGCGGGCAAGCCTCGCTCCCACAGACCAGAATAATTCATGACACGGGATAATACGCCAATATCCCGTTTGTTATTCAACGAATAAAAGCTTAGATTTAGACGATATCGTAGTATGTACTTACATAGTACGTACCACAGTACGAAATCGTAGGAGCAAACATGGCACGGGGCGGCGTAAACAAGGCGGTGGTGCACAAAGCACGGCAGGCGCTACTGGCCCGTGGCGAGCATCCAAGCATTGATGCAGTACGTATCGAAATGGGTAATACCGGCTCGAAAACCACGATTCATCGCTACCTGAAGGAGCTGGACAGCGATCATCCAGGGCACGACAGTCCGCAAATCAGCGTTGATGATGAGCTGTTGCAACTGGTCAGCCATCTCAGCCAGCGCATCCAGGAACAGGGGCAGGCACGCATAGATGAAGCCCTGGCCAGGCTGGAAGCGCGCGAACGCTTGATGCGCGAGGCCGTAGCCCAGGCCGAACGTCAGCTGGAGGAATTGGCGACGCAGCACAATCGCCAGACCACGGAATTGCAACAGCAAGGCAGCGACCTCCTCGTCACCCGTGACGCCTTGCATGCCCAACAGACCGAGAATGCTCGCCTGAACCAGGCCTGCCAGGATCTGGATACACGCCTGCAAGACCGGGACGCACAGATTCGCTCCCTGGAAGAAAAGCACCTGCATGCCCGCGATGCTCTGGAGCACTACCGCAGCGCGGTCAAAGAACAGCGCGAACAGGAGCAACGCCGCCATGAAGGCCAGGTGCAGCAACTGCAGATGGAGCTGCGCCAGGCACAGCAAAGCGCATCGGTACGCCAGGATGAAATCACCCAGCTCAATCGCGACAATGAAAGGCTATTGATCGAAGCTCGAAACACCCGGCGCGAGCACGACGAGCTGGGGGATCAGTTACAGAAGTCCGAGATCAGGATTGGTCAGCTCAGCGAACGCAGCCAGCAGGCCCATCAACAGTGCGCTTTGATGGAGGTGCGCCTGAATACCAGCCAGCGGGAAAATGATCAGTTGGGTCAGCAACTTAATGAGCAACGCCAACAGAATCGCCTGCTGGAGCTGTTATTGGCCAAGGCTGAAGTGACCATGGAGAATTTGCGGGCGAGTCAGGTGGCGCCTGAAGAGGTGACGTCACCGAAAGATCCGGATTGAAACTGGACTCGGAGGATATCTCGCCTCGTCCTCAACACCGCGCTGCCGCGCAACAAACACGGCCTGTAGGAGCGGCCGAAGGCTGCGAATGGGTCTATCTGGTACACCGCTATCGCAGCCTTCGGCAGCTCCTACAGAAGCTTCACTCCGCGCTGGCCCTTTCGCAACCAAGCTTGCTCCCACAAGTCGCCTCAACGGTGCATGCCCATCAGCCCTCTTCAATCATCTGACGCACCCGCTGCGCCAGCTCTTCGACGGTAAACGGCTTGGTCAGCATATCCATGCCCGGCTCGAGGAAATCCCCGCGAACCTGGGCATTGCGCGCATACCCGGTCATGAACAGAACCCGCAGACCAGGTCGGTGCTGCCGGGCGATTTCCGCCAGCTGTCGACCATTGAGCCCCGGCAGGCCGACATCACTGACTAGCAGGTCGATACGCTCGCCACTTTGCAGGAGCGGCAACGCGCTTTTGCTGTCGGCTGCCTCCAGTGTCGAATAGCCCAGCTCACGCAACACATCCACCACCAGCATGCGTACGGCGGCTTCATCCTCCACCACCAATACCCGCTCACCCTGAATGGCCCGAGGCGGGTTTAGCAGATCGACAGCCTCCACCGCCCCTTGCCCGGCGTCGAGATGGCGCGGCAGGTACAGATGAATTTGCGTGCCCTGGTTTTCAACGCTATCCAACTGCACATGGCCGCCGCTTTGGTTAATAAAGCCGTAGACCATCGACAAGCCCAACCCGGTGCCCTGGCCAATCGGCTTGGTGGTGAAAAACGGATCGAACACCTGCCCGATCACATCCGCCGAGATCCCGCTGCCGGTGTCTTCCACGCTGAGCTGGATGTACTGCCCCGCCGGCAAACCATCCTGAGCCACGGCAATCGAGGCCAAACGACTGCGAATCGACAGGCGCCCGCCACCGGGCATGGCATCCCGGGCATTAATGACCAGATTCAACAAGGCATTTTCCAGCTGATGCTCATCGGTATGGGTCATCGGCAGTTGTGCCGCAAGGTCAATCTTCAGCTCGATGCTTTCACCAATGGTCCGGCGCACCAACTCCTCCATGGACACCACCATGCGGTTGACGTCCACCGGACAGGCATTGAGCGACTGGCGCCGGGCAAACGCCAGCAGGCGGTGGGTCAGGGCCGCCGCGCGGTTGGCCGAGGTTACGGCAGCATTGATATAGCGATCAATCTCGCCCACCCGCCCCGCCGCCACCCGGCGCTGGATCAGATCCAGGGCACCGAGCACGCCGGTCAGCATATTGTTGAAGTCGTGGGCAATGCCACCAGTCAACTGACCGATGGCATCCATTTTCTGCGCATGACGCAGCGCCTCTTCGGCCTGCGCCCGCTCGGCCATCTCGACTTGCAGCAGACGATTGATATCGGCCAGCTCACGGGTGCGTTCGGCAACCCGCAATTCCAGGCTTTCGTTGAGCTCGCGCAGGGCCTCTTCGGCATTGACCTGAGCGGTGATATCCGTGTGCGTGCCGAGCCAGTGGGTGATATGGCCCTGCTCATCACGAATCGGCAAGGCCCGAGACAGAAACCAACAGAAGCGCCCGTCCTTGCTGCGCAGTGGAAAGGTGTCTTCCCAGATAGAGCCAGTAGCGAAGCAATGCCGCAACCGCGCCATGACCCGTTCGCCATGCTCGGGATGATGCACCGCGCCCCAGCCCAGAGCCTGCATGGACTCCATAGTCGCGCCGGTATAGTCATACCAGCGGCCGTTGTACCAATGGATATGCCCGGCGGGATCAGCCGTCCAGGCCAACTGACTCATGTTGTCGGCCAGCGTACGGAACTGTCGCTCGCTCTCCCACAGGGCATCGATCTGACGCATAGGTTCCAAATCTTCACGCTCAACGGGGTGCAATGGCATGACTGCCGAGGTATTAGCGCTTTTCACGGTGGGTCCGTCCTGTCAATCCAGACAACCCGGGTTTCATCCTGAATCCCGGGCAACAGCAATTACGGTGAAGTCCTAGCGAGCCACGGGGCTGCGCATGGTGACGAATTCCTCGGCAGCCGTCGGATGGACGCCAATGGTGTCGTCGAAAATGCGCTTGGTCGCGCCAGCCTTCAGCGCGATGGCCAGGCTCTGGACGATCTCGCCGGCATCTGGCCCGACCATATGGCAACCCAGCACCACATCGGTCTTGGCATCTACTACCAGCTTCATCAGGGTGCGTTCCTGATTGTCGGTGAGGCTGAGTTTCATCGGTCGGAAACGGCTTTCGAAAATCTGCACCTCATGCCCGGCCTTGACCGCCTCTTCCTCGGTCAACCCGACAGTGCCGATATTCGGCAAGCTGAACACCGCAGTGGGAATGTGCCGATAATCGACCGGACGATACTGCTCCGGCTTGAACAGGCGACGGGCAATGGCCATGCCCTCGGCAAGGGCCACCGGCGTCAGCTGTACACCACCAATGACATCACCCAGAGCCAGGATCGATGGCTCGCTGGTCTGGTAGTGCTCATCAACGGCGATGGAGCCATCCTTGTTCAACTTGATGTCGACGGTTTCCAGGCCGAGGTTATCGAGCATCGGCCGGCGACCGGTGGCGTAAAACACCGAGTCGGTTTCCAGCGTGCTGCCATCCTTGAGGGTGACGAGCAGGCTGCCATCTGCCTGTTTGTCGATGCGCTCGACATCGCTATTGAAGCGGATGTCCAGACCATGCTTGACCAGCTCTTCGTGTAGATGCTTGCGCACGCTGCCGTCAAAACCACGCAGGAACAGCTCGCCGCGATACAGCTGGGTAACGTGCGCGCCCAGGCCGTTGAAGATCGAGGCAAACTCTACGGCGATATAACCGCCGCCGACGACCACTATGCGCTTGGGCAGCTGCGGCAGGAAAAACGCCTCATTGGAGGTGATCGCGTGTTCGCTACCGGGGAATTGCGGCACCTGCGGCCAGCCGCCGGTGGCAATGAGGATATGTTCGGCGCTGTAGGCCTGACCATTGACCTCGACCTTATTCGGCCCCAGCAGGCGGCCATGGCCTTCGAGCAAGGTCACGCCGCTATTGACCAGCAGATTGCGGTAAATGCCGTTGAGTCGCTCGATTTCCTGGTTTTTGTTGGCAATCAGAGTGCCCCAGTCAAACTCGGCCTCCCCTGGCGTCCAGCCGAAACTCTTGGCCTGCTCGAACTCTTCAGCGAAGTGTGCGCCGTAGACCAGCAGTTTTTTGGGCACGCAACCGACGTTGACGCAGGTCCCGCCCAGGTAACGGCTTTCGACTACCGCAACGCGAGCACCAAAGCCCGCAGCAAAACGCGCAGCACGAACGCCCCCGGAACCGGCACCGATAACAAACAAGTCAAAGTCGTAGGCCATTTCTGTCTCCCTAATCAGACGGCTAGCATAACCGTGTAAGACAGAAACGACAAAGCCACCCGAAAGTGGCTTTGCCCTACAACACTATTAATCAGCCGTTAAACATCACGACTAAAATCGTGCTTATTCAAGACCTGCGATGTGATTCACCTTACCGGTCTTGTAGATGTTCTCGAAGCAGAAATTGGTTGCCTCGATGTAGCCTTCAGCACCACCGCAGTCGAAACGCTGGCCCTTGAACTTGTAAGCCAGCACGTTGCCTTCGGCAGCCTGCTTCATCAGGGCGTCGGTGATCTGAATTTCGCCGCCTTTGCCTGGCTCGGTCTGCTCGATTTTCTCGAAGATATCCGGGGTCAGGATGTAACGGCCGATGATCGCCAGGTTCGACGGTGCATCTTCCGGCTTTGGCTTCTCGACCATGTCGGTCACGCGGAACAGGCCCGGCTTGATTTCTTCACCGGCAATGACGCCGTACTTGTTGGTTTCCTGCGGATCGACTTCTTGGATAGCAACAATCGAGCAGCCGTAGTGCTTGTGCAGCTTGACCATCTGCGCCAGCACGCCGTCGCCTTCCAGATTGACGCACAGGTCGTCAGCCAGGACTACGGCGAAAGCTTCGTTGCCGATCAGTGGGCGGCCGCTGAGGATTGCGTGGCCCAAGCCTTTCATTTCAGTCTGACGCGTATAAGCGAAAGAGCACTCGTCGATCAGTTTACGGATACCGACCAGGTACTTCTCTTTATCAGTGCCCTTGATCTGGTGTTCCAGCTCGTAGCTGATATCGAAATGGTCTTCCAGTGCACGCTTGCCACGACCCGTCACGATGGAGATTTCAGTCAGTCCAGCAGCAAGGGCTTCTTCCACACCGTATTGGATCAGTGGCTTGTTGACCACCGGCAGCATTTCCTTGGGCATGGCTTTGGTCGCTGGCAAAAAGCGAGTGCCGTAACCGGCTGCAGGGAACAAGCATTTCTTGATCATAAAAGTCCTTGATAAGGGCTGTGGGTGTTAGCGGCGCAGTCTAATCACGCAGCGGTCACCTTACAATGGCCCGCTACTGGCCGTCCGATGCCATGGTAGAGGAATCCCAGGCCAGATAGTTCAACGCAATCGTAGATATTGCGACCGTCGAACAGTACGGGCATTCGCATCACCCCCCTTACGCGGGTGAAATCAGGCTGGCGAAACTGCTTCCACTCGGTCAACAGAACGACCGCGTCTGCGCCCTCGGCGCAGCTGTACAACGACTCGCTCAAGCGTAGCTGACCGCTTTCGATTGCGTGGGAATAATACTCGGCCACCGCAGACATCGCTGCCGGATCTGTAGCCTGAATCCTTGCGCCGGCCGCCAACAGGGCGTCAATAAGTACCAGGCTCGGCGCTTCACGCAGATCATCGGTGCCCGGCTTGAACGACAGCCCCCAGAGCGCGACCACTCGCCCCTGTAGATAACCGCCAAAGTGCTGGACCAGGGCCTCGAACAACAGCGTCTTCTGTTTCGCATTGCGCGCCTGCACTGCGCGCAGAATTTGCGGATCGAAGCCTTGCTGTTCGGCGGTGTTGATCAGCGCCCGCACATCCTTGGGAAAACACGAACCGCCGTAACCGCAACCGGCATAGATAAAGTGCGTGCCGATACGCTTGTCGGCACCGATGGCGTGGCGTACCTGTTCGATATCCACATCCAGGTGGGCGCACAACCCGGCCATTTCGTTGATGAAGGAAATCTTCGTGGCCAGAAAGGCATTGGCCGCGTATTTGCTGAACTCCGCCGCACGCACGCCCATGACCATGGCGCGCTCACGGTTGCGCAGGAACGGGCTATACAGGCGATGCAGCAGCTCGGCCGATTCATCATCCGGGCAGCCGAGAACGATGCGGTCCGGACGCATGAAATCCTCGATAGCGGAGCCTTCCTTGAGAAATTCGGGGTTGCTGGCAACCTTGACCCGGCCCAGGACATCACGCCGGGCCAAGTGCCGATTGATTCGCTCCTGCACCTGCTCGGCGGTGCCGACCGGGACCGTCGACTTGTCCACCACCACGCACGACCGGTCCAGGCATTGTCCCAGTTCGTCGGCCACGTTGAGCACATGGGACAGATCAGCCGAGCCATCTTCATTGCTCGGCGTACCCACCGCGATGAAGACTACCTCGGCACGCCCGACACCCTGAGCCAACCGATCGGTAAAGCTGAGCTGTCCACTGGCCAATTGCGCCTTGATGATCGCTTCCAGGCCAGGTTCGTAGATCGGGCATTCACCCCGGCGTAGCGCGGCGACACGCCGTGCATCGCGCTCCACGCAGACAACACGGTTGCCCATTTCGGCAAAACACGCCGCCGTGACCAGTCCTACATACCCAGCACCGATTACGCAAATTTGCATGGTGGAACTCCCACATAATTTGTGGCAATTCCACAGCACTGCAATTGCAGACAGATGACGTCCGGGCGACAGCATGATGACAACAGCCTTATCATGCCGCGCCGCCGCTCAATTCAGTTTGATTCGGTGAGAAATGTGCAGAAAATGCCGGAACGATGGCATACCGCCACAGTCGAAGTCTTTCAGTTGCACAGGCGTTCTTCACCCCTCCACATACGCGAAAAAAATCATGATCAGATTGTTATGCATTGCAGCAATATTGGGCCTGGTCGGCTGCGCGACCGCCTCCAACACCACATTGAAAAACGGCCGCCAGGGCCTGAGCATCGACTGCTCCGGCGAAGCCATGTCCTGGGCCAGTTGCTATCAAAAAGCCAGTGACTCTTGCGCGGGCACCGGCTATGAAATTGTCGGCACCGACGGCACCCCGCAACCCAAGGAAAGCGACAAGACCCTGGGCGTGGACGTCGGCAACTACAAAGGCCGCAGCGTTACCGTAGTCTGCAAGTAACGCCTTCAGTCATCAGCCGGAAATACAGGCGGTCGCGGCCCGCTGCACATCCTTGGGTCGCAGCGGCATATTGGACAGGCGCTCATAAACCTTGATCGAGCTGCCGCTGGAACGGTTTTCAATATTGAGGATAGCCGCAGGGTCAGCGCTGAACTTCTGCGCCACGATGATCTGCAGGCCCTCGTGATGCGCCTCGACCAGAGGCGGCTTGCGGCTATCGGCGATCTTGCCCAGGAAGCAGTCTGCATACTCACGCGGGCTTTTGCCCGACATCACGCTCATGGTCGCTGGTGTGTGCTCGATGTCCTCAACAGTGGCGCAACCGGTCATCGCCAAGGCCAGGATTACAACGGCCAGTTTCATACAATCCCTCCAGATAAAAGTAATACGCCTGCTGCGGTTTCGGCGGCCGCAGCAAAAATTGCGGCAGGCCGTACGACAAGCAGGGGCGCGATTAGATCCCGATCCAGACACATTTAGCGAGAAAGTCTGCAAGAAAACTGCAATCGACCATAAATACCGGGACGCTGCGTGCTATCGTTTCGGTTTTTTGCAAAAGCGCGCCAAAAGCGCGTCCCCGGAGTCCCCATGAAATTCGTCCACCAGCGCGAGCACCTCAACGAAGACGATCTGGTCGTCATCGAGTGCTCCCAGCTCTGCAATATCCGTCTGATGAACGACGCCAACTTCCGCAGCTTCAAGAATGGCGGTCGTCACACTTACCACGGCGGCGCATTCGACAAGTTTCCGGCCAAGATTACCGTGCCCAGCACCGGCTTCTGGAACATTACCCTGGATACCACAGGGCGCAAGACCGACAGCAACGGTGGGCGCAAAACCGCCTTTACCCACTCGATCAAGATCGTGCGTCGCTCGACGTCGCGCCTGAGCTGAAGGAGTTTCCATGAGCCAGCCTACCCCAACGACCAAATACGCGGTCAGCTATAAGCTGAACGGTGAGCGCCGCTTCGAGTTTGCCCAGTTGCAATCAAACTCGGTCGACGAAGCCAGGGCCGCCCTGGAAAAAATGCACGGTGCCAGCGACGACCACATCACCGACGTCAAGGTCAGCAAGGCGCTGTAAGCCATGCGCTTTATTTGTGGGACCGGCTTCAGCCGGGAAGACGATATGAATGCCGAGAAAAATGTTTCGGTCATACCTGCCCTTTCCCGGCTAAAGCCGGTCCCACATTAAGATGCGACACGAGACCGAAACTCCCGCCACCCTCGACCTGTTCGCCGACGATCAACCCCAACTCACCGGCACCGAACGGATCGGCCCGCAATCCGTCATTCTGCGCGGCTTTGCCCTGCCCCTGAGCGAAAGCCTGCTGCCCGCCTTGCGTACGGTCGTACGGCAAGCACCACTCCGCCATCTGGTCACCCCCGGCGGCTTTACCATGTCGGCAGCCATGACCTGTTGCGGCAGTGTCGGCTGGACCTCGTCACGCCAAGGCTATCGCTACAGCCCCCAGGACCCGCAAACCGGTTCACCCTGGCCGCAGATTCCCGAAGAACTCATGACCCTGGCCCAAGCTGCCGCTGAAGCGGGCGGCTTTCCCGGTTTCGTTCCCGACGCCTGCCTGATCAACCGCTATGTGCCGGGGGCGAAGATGTCCCTGCATCAGGACAAGGACGAAGCCGACCACGGTTGGCCGGTTGTCTCCATTTCCCTGGGAATTGCTGCGATCTTCGAATTCGGCGGTTTCGAGCGCAGCGACAGACCGCAACGGCTGCCGCTGTTTCATGGTGATGTGGTGGTCTGGGGCGGGGTTGACCGGCTGCGCTTTCACGGTGTGCAGCCGATCAAACAGGCCAGTCATCCGCTGCTGGGGGAGCAGCGGATTAACCTGACTTTGCGCAAGGCCCTCTGACCCATGCAATTTGAGTCGCTAGGCCTCGCTCCGACTCTTGGCCGGGCACTCGACCCGGTGCAGGTTCAACGCGGTATTGATAATGCCGATATGACTGAACGCCTGGGGGAAGTTGCCCAGCATGCGCTGGCTTTGCGAGTCGTACTGTTCGGACAGCAGGCCGACATCGTTGCACAGCCCGCACAGCCGATCGAACAGCTCCCGCGCCTCGGCCTCGCGTCCCAGCAACACGTAGACATCGGCCAGCCAGAACGAACAGACCAGGAAGGTGCCCTCATGACCCGAGACGCCGTCGTCACTGCGCTCACTGTCATAGCGCAGCAACAGGCCATTCTGCATCAGGCTGCGCTCGATATGCGCCACGGTGCCGATCACCCGCGGATCCTTGGCAGGCAGGAAGCCGGTCAGGGCGATTTGCAACAGGCTGGCGTCCAGTTCCTTGCCGCCGTAGGTCTGCACGAAGCTGCCCATTTGCGCATCGAAGCCGTGCGCGCAGACATCGGCATGAATCTGATCGGCCACGCCACGGTAATGCCGGGCCAGTTCACGCTCTTCTGCGGTCTTCGCAGACTGCTCGATCAGGCTGGCATTGCGGTCAAACGCCACCCAGGCCATGACTTTGGAATGGGTAAAATGCCGGGGCTCGGAGCGAATCTCCCAGATACCCTGGTCCGGTTTATGCCACACCTCCTCAAGGAACGGCATGATCACCTTGGAAATCGCCACACTGCGCGGCGGTCGTGGCAGACCGCCCTTGACCGCCTGGGTCATGGCATCCGCCACTTCGCCATAGACATCCAGTTGCATCTGGGTCGCCGCGCCATTGCCGATGCGCACCGGGCCTGAGCCTTCATAGCCCTTGAGCCAGGGCAGCTCAAGCTCCGGCAGGCGCCGCTCGCCGCCCAGGCCATACATGATCTGGATCTGCTCCGGATTACCCGCCACCGAGCGCATCAACCAGGCGCGCCAGGCATTGGCTTCCTCAAAATAGCCGAGGTTCATGAAGGCCAGCAGGGTCATGGTCGCATCCCGCAGCCAGCAAAACCGGTAATCCCAGTTGCGCTCACCGCCGATCTGCTCGGGCAGGGATGTGGTCACCGCCGCAACGATCCCGCCTGTGGGCTGGTAGGTCATGGCCTTGAGGGTGATCAGCGAGCGCTTGACCTGTTCGGTCCATGGCCCGACATCGGGGCAGCGATTAGAGAACTCCAGCCAAAAGGCTTCGGCTTCCTTGAGTACGCCTTCACCATCCAATGCCTCGGCAATCGGCTCGTTGGAGGGCTGATGACTGAGGGTAAAGACCCGCCGCTGGCCGCTTTCGACGCGAAAATGGCTGGTCGTATGATGGTCCATGGCCTCGAGCTCCGATGGCGTACGCAACACCAGCATCTCCGGCCCGGCCACCGCCGTGAGGGTATGGGGGTCGTGCTTTTCCACCCAGGGCACGGAGCTGCCGTAATCGAAGCGGATAGTCAGGTCCATGGCGAACTTCACCTCGCCTTCCAGACCCTCGACGATGCGCACTACATGGTTGCCGGCACCCATAGGCATGAACTCGATCAGGCGGGCACGGCCGGTGTCAGTCTCGAATTGCGTCTGCAGGATCAGGGTGCCGTCCAGATAGCGCCGCTGGACATGCCGAACCTCCTGACTGGGGGCAATCTTCCAGCGACCATTATCGGTTTCGCCGAGCAAGGCAGCAAAACAGGCCGGCGAATCGAAACGCGGGAAACACAACCAGTCCAGCGAACCATCCCGCGCCACCAGGGCAGCGGTCTTGCAATTGCCCAACAGGGCATAGTCTTCAATCAGTGCAGCCATAAAACCTTGTCCACCCGAGGTCATGCAGCGCAATGCCACTCAATGCGGCAGGATGTATTGCTCGATTGCCATGGCTACGCCGTCCTGCAGATTGCTGCCGGTGACATGGTCAGCCTGGCTGCGTACGCCCTCCTCGGCCTGGCCCATGGCAATGGAAAGACCGGCGCGGCGGAACATGGCGACGTCGTTGCCGCCATCACCAATAGCGGCCGTCTGCGCCAGCGGCACGCCCAGCAGCTCGGCCAGTGAGGCCAACGCGGTGCCCTTATTGGCATCCAGGGCGGTGACATCCAGATAGTAATCCTGGGAGCGCGCGGCATGGGCCGAGCCCTCGATCAACGGATTAAGCTCGACCTCAAGGCGCTTGAGCAACTCGAAGTCCTTGCTGGCGGCGACAATCTTGTCAGCCCGGTCCAGATAAGGCTCGAAGCTCTCGACCAGCACCGGGCCGTAACCCAGGGTGTGCTGCTCATGGGCGACATAATCGCCCTCGGGGTCGAGCAGATACCATTGATCATCGGCAAACAGCCAGGTCGAGACTGGATGCCGGGCAAACAACTCGAGCGTGGTACGAGCCGCCGCCGGATCGATGCGATGGGCCAGCAACAGGCTGCCGTCGGGATTGATCAGGTTGCCGCCATTGAAGGCCACCGTCGGCAAGGCAATGCCCAGGGCCTCTATCTGTTGACGCATGGCCCTCGGCGGGCGACTGCTGGCCAGGGTGAAATGAATGCCTGCCGCACGCAAACGGGCAATGGCGTCGACATTGGCCTGGCTCAGGCTGTGATCGGGGCGCAACAGCGTGCCATCGATATCGGAGAGCAGGAAACGGATGAGGGGTTGCGTCGAATCGCTCATCCGATGCTGTGCCATTCGCGGCCGTCTCGGGAAAGCAACTCATCGGCTGCTTCGGGGCCATCCTCACCCGCCTTGTACAGCTCGACATGGGGATGCGCGGCCCAGGCATCGAGGAACGGTTGCACGGCGCGCCAACCGTTTTCGATATTGTCGGCGCGCTGGAACAGGGTCTGATCGCCGGTCATGCAGTCATAGATCAGCGTTTCGTAACCGGTCGAAGGCTGCATTTCAAAGAAGTCCTTGTAGGCAAAGCCCAGTTCGATGTTCTGCAATTCCAGGGTCGGCCCCGGGCGCTTGGCCTGCAGGTCAAAGGACATGCCTTCGTTGGGCTGGATCTGGATGCGCAGGTAGTTGGGCTTGAGCCGCTCGATATCGGTGTCGCGGAACTGCGCGTAGGGCGCGTGCTTGAAGCAGATGGCGATTTCGGTGTCACGCACGCTCATGCGCTTGCCGGTGCGCAGGTAGAAAGGCACGCCGACCCAGCGCCAGTTATCGATCATCACCTTGATAGCCGCAAAGGTCTCGGTATTGCTGGCGGGATCGACGCGATCCTCCTCGCGATAGCCCGGCACGGCCTTGTCGCCCTTGCCGCCGGCGGCGTATTGACCACGCACCGAGTTGGCCAGGGCCTCTTTGTCGCTCCAGGGCCGGATCGCGCCGACGACCTTGGCTTTTTCCCCGCGTACGGCATCAGCGCCGAACGCCGCAGGAGGCTCCATGGCTACCATGGCCAGAAGCTGGAATAAGTGATTGGGCACCATGTCACGCAGGGCGCCCGTGGTTTCGTAAAAGCTGCCACGGGTTTCGACGCCGACGGTTTCCGCCGCCGTAATCTGTACGTGGTCGATGTAATGGTTGTTCCAGAAAGATTCGAACAGACCGTTGGAGAAACGGCTGACCAGAATGTTCTGCACCGTTTCCTTGCCCAGATAGTGATCGATCCGGTAAATCTGTTTCTCGTTCATGACCTTGAGCAGACAGGCGTTCAACGCCTGGGCGCTGGCCAGGTCAGAGCCGAAAGGTTTTTCGATGACGACTCGCCGGAAGTACTCATCGCCCTCTTCCAGCAAGCCGCTTTTACCCAGGCGGGTGGCGACTTCACTGAAGAAGCGCGCCGCCGTGGCCAGGTAAAACACCGCGTTGTCGGTGCCGTTGCTCTTGATTCGGGCAGCGATGTCGCTGTACGTCGAATCGTCGAGAAAATCACCCTGTATGTAGCTGATGCGTCCGGCCAGATCGGCCCAGATCTTCGGATCCAGGACTTCGGCGCCTTCACTGCCTTTCTTTGCCGCCTCCTGGCGGATGAAATCCTCCAGTTTCTTGGCAAAATCGGCGTCGCTGATCGCATTGTGATCGACGCCGACGATATGCAGCCCCTTGTCCACCAGACCATCGCGGGTCAGGTTGTACAGTGCCGGCATCAACAGTCGCTTGACCAGATCGCCATGGGCACCGAACAGAAACAAGGTCGTCGGTGGAGCTACTTCAGGTGTCTTCTTGCGGGATTCGTGCGTACGCGACAGCCCCATCGTTTATTTCCCTTCTTTATGACCACCAAAACCGAAGCGCATGGCGGACAGCAATTTGTCGCCATACGTACTTTGTTGACGCGAGCGGAAACGGGCAAACAGTGCGCTGGACAGCACCGGAACCGGCACGGCCTGCTCCATGGCGGCTTCGATCGTCCAGCGACCTTCGCCGCTGTCAGCCACGGCGCCGGAATAGGCATCCAGTTTCGGATCGGTTGCCAGGGCGTCGGCGGTCAGGTCCAGCAGCCAGGACGAAACCACGCTGCCACGACGCCAGACTTCAGCGATATCGGCCATGTTCAGGTCGAAACGCTGTTCCGGCGGCAGGTTTTCCGAGTTTTTCTGCTTGAGAATGTCGAAGCCTTCAGCAAAGGCCTGCATCATTCCGTATTCGATGCCGTTATGGATCATCTTGACGAAGTGACCCGACCCGGCGGGACCTGCATGGATATAACCGCGCTCGGCACGATCATCCGTAGAGTTGCGGTCCTTGGTACGCGGCACGTCGCCAATACCCGGAGCCAGGGTGGCGAACAGCGGGTCAAGGCGTTCGACCACCGAAGCATCGCCACCGATCATCATGCAGAAACCGCGCTCCAGGCCCCAGACGCCGCCGGAAGTGCCGACGTCGACATAGTGCAGGCCTTTCTCTTCGAGGGCCTTGGCCCTACGTACGTCGTCCTTATAGAAGGTGTTGCCGCCGTCGATGATCACATCGCCAGCTTCGAGCAATTGGCCGAGGGTCTCGATAGTGTCCTCGGTAGGCGCACCGGCGGGCAGCATGACCCAGATGGCACGGGGCTTTTCCAGGGCGGCGACCATGCCTGGCAGGTCGTTCACGGCGGTAGAGCCTTCACCGGCCAGGGTCTTGCGCGAGACTTCGTCGCGGTCATAGACCACAGTCGTATGGCCATCGAGCATCAAACGCCGTGCAATGTTGCCGCCCATGCGGCCCAGTCCAATAATCCCGAGTTGCATGTAGAGGTGCTCCTTGATTCATGAAAAGAAGTGCCTCTCTTTATAGCCCGGCACGCTCGATTCCGATGCGTGAAGGGTTAGTCCGGAGAGATTGGGTATCGGTTCCCTGAAAAGGGAATGCTAGACAGAAGCGTGCCTGATAATGCGTATTTTCGCGATCAGGAACGGTTCGTGACAATTAAAAATAAAAAAGTTCCATTCCAGCCCGAAAGAAATCAGAATCAGCGCCGATAGAGAGACACGCAACGACAATTTGTCAGGGCGCCAGGTCTTTCAGGTTGAATCCCGCCATTTGCGAGGTGAGCAATGGGCACAGTACTACCAGCAATCGCACCACAAACCCTGTATGTCACAGTCCGTCGCGACGAGCTGCGCAAGCTCAAGGAAGAACGCGAACAACTGCAGAACAAGGTCGCGCATCTGACACTGATGCTGCAACAGGCCCAGTTGAGCAACACTGCCGCCCTGAACGCCTGATCCTTCTTCTCTTCGCGCCCTCCCCGCGGCAAGCCCGATCGGCGGCTTGCCCCTCGTAACGCCCTCGCAAAACTCCAACGTCTTTTGTTGTCCGACTGGACATCTATTGTAACGCTCCCGACAGCACTTGGCCGCAGCGACTTCACCTCTGTGACACTTTTTTCACAACGCGATAGCAATACTGCAGCTTCTTTGTCACCTCGTCCGTGAGGATGGCGTGCGCAAGCGACTGAAATAGGCTGGAGTGCTTGATGTCTACAGTGAAACGGGGCGCTACGACCTCGAAAGGTTTTGATTGGGCCGGCGTGGCCTGGCTGTTCGTATTCTTCTGGTACTTCTCCGGTATCACCCAACTGCTGATTGTCTCCACCGGCACCTCCGGCTTCTCGGGCTTTCGCCAGGCCTTTGTGATGAGCGGCATCTGGCTGGCGCCGATGCTGCTGTTCCCGAACAAGACCCGTGCCATGGCAGCAGTCATCGGTGTCGTGCTGTGGGCGTGCTCCATGGCCAGCCTGGGTTACTTTTTCATCTATCAGCAGGAGTTCTCGCAAAGCGTCATCTTCATCATGTTCGAGTCGAACATCTCTGAAGCGGGCGAGTACATGACCCAGTATTTCGCCTGGTGGATCGTCCTGGCGTTCATTGCCCATACCCTGTTCTCGGTGTTTCTGTGGACCCGCCTGCGCCCGGTGTACATGCCCAAGGGCCGAGCGCTGGCAGTCTCGGCGGTACTGCTGGTCGGCATCATTGGCTATCCGCTGGCCAAACAGCTGGCCCGACATGATGACACCGCCGGCGGCATCGAAGCGTTCGAAAGCCGCATCGAACCGGCCGTACCATGGCAGATGCTGGTGGCCTACCACCGCTATACCCAGCAGTTGGACAACATGCAGGACATGCTGTCGAGCAGCAGCAAGGTCGCGCCGCTGAAAAACCTCAAGGAACAACAGCCCGATGCTCCCAAGACCCTGGTTCTGGTCATCGGCGAATCCACCAACCGCCAGCGCATGCATCTATATGGGTATCCACGGCAGACCACGCCGAACCTGGACCAGCTCAAGGACCAGTTGCAGGTCTTCACCAACGTGATCACCCCGCGCCCCTACACAATCGAGGCGCTGCAACAGGTCCTGACCTTTGCTGACGAAGAGAACCCGGACCTGTACCTGAAGACACCGTCCATTGTCGGCGTGATGAAACAGGCGGGCTACAAGACGTTCTGGATCACCAACCAGCAGACCATGACCAAGCGCAACACCATGCTGACAACGTTCTCGGAACAGGCGGATGAACAGACCTATCTGAACAACAACCGCAACCAGAACGCCCGCCAGTATGACGGTGACGCCATCGAGCCGTTTGCCAAGGCGCTGAACGATCCAGCCCCGCGCAAACTCATCGTGGTCCACCTGCTCGGAACCCACATGAGCTACCAGTACCGCTATCCGCCGACTTTCGAGCAGTTTACCGACCGCAAGGGCGTGCCTGACGGCATCAGCGACAGCCAGCTGGAGCTATACAACAGCTACGACAACGCGGTGCTGTACAACGACTTCGTCGTGTCCAGCCTGATAAAGGAATACACCAAGGCCGACCCCAACGGCTTCCTGCTGTACCTGTCCGACCACGGCGAAGATGTCTATGACTCGCCGGGCCACAAGGTCCTGGGCCGTAACGAAGCTGCGCCGACCGTGCCGATGTATACCGTGCCATTCATGGTCTATGCCTCGCCGAAGTGGCAGCAGACCCATAACTGGGACTTCAGCAGTATCAAGAGCCGCCCGTACACCAGCTCCCAACTGATCCATACCTGGGCACAACTGGCCGGCCTGAGCTTCGACGAACTGGACCCGACCCGCAGCCTGGTCAGCCTGGACTTCAAGGAACGCCCGCGCCTGATCGGCGATCCGTATACGAAGAATCTGCGCGACTTCACTCAGATCCAGTCGACCCAGCCTGCGCCTGTCGCGCCTACGCCTGAAGTCGCGAAGAAATAGCATCGATGAATGTGGGACCGGCTTCAGCCGGGAAGGCGATATTCAAGGCAGTGAATATCTATCGGCTGTTCGGGCCTCTTCCCGGCTGAAGCCGGTCCCACAGACTGCAGTGTGGCGCTCCTCAGAGCGCCTTCTGCCAGAACATCGCATCGCCCATCTCCGGGTCCAGCGCATAACCGGCAAAGCCCATCTTGCGATAAGCCCCCTGGGCCGCCGTGTTGCCTTGCAACACTTCCAGGGTCAACTTGCAGCACCCGCGCTGACGAGCGATTTCCTCGACCTTGGCCAGCATCTTCTGGCTGATGCCCTTGCCCCGCCACTGCGCGATCACCGCCACGTCATGAATATTGACCAGCGGACGACAGGCGAACGTGGAGAAGCCCTCGAAGCAGTTGATCAGACCGACCGGCTGGCCCGCCACAAACGCCAGTACGCTGAAAGCATGGGGCCGCTTGGCCAATTCACCGGCCAGTTGCTGCAGCGTGTCGGCAGGCAGTGACTTACCCCCGCCCATGACATCCTCTGCGTAGTGATTGAGCACAAAACCAATGGCATCGGCATGCACCGGGTTGCTGTAGCTCGCCTGTAATACCAGCACCTCTGGGGCTTCCATTTACAACCTCATTCTCAACATTCAATACAGATGGGCCTGACTGGATCGTGCTTGCCGTGCCAGCCCTGCGGACGTCGATTCTATCGTGCCGCGCGCCAAAATGTTCCGAGCAGATCGTAGGAAATGTCTCTAACTGCGCAATGATCGTGCTTCGACTGCACCGCGAAGCAGCGCACAAGGTGATCAAGCAGATTCGGTGGCTGAAATCGGGCAGCGATATAGCGCTTTTGCGCTCTGCCTGGGCGCATTGTCAAACAATCCGACGACCGGTCATCCGGCCCTTTCGGTCCTGTTTCGGCGCCCCAAAAAGGCGCAAAGGCGTGATTGCAGGCCTGGGCATTCTGCGGTTTTAGCCCTACAGACAAGCCGCCAATCCTTATGCCAGACATTTCCGAGAAAAAAAGTCGAAACTTCTGAATATGCCCCCGGTCAGCTAGTTAGAGCGCCTATGCTAATGGCTGGGCCTTGGTATTGGCGCCTTTTACCCCTGCACTGTCATCACACATACATTAAATGGGTATTGATCTTGCGTAGGGCTTTTGTGCCGGGCCACAGGAAGTGGCCACATAAGAACTCAATGTGCTGCACCGACACTGAATCAAATGGGAGAAATCGATGATAAGCGCCGCTGTCAAAACCCAACAGGGAGAGAGTTTTAATCAGCCGGCCAGCGAGCTGACTCATCTGCCGGTCTTCGCAACGACAAGCGTTCCACTGCTGCAACTGCCTGCTTCACAGCCAACGATTTCGCAGATCAACAGGCGCAAAATCCTGTTCGTAACCTCCGAGTTGGCTGACCTGGTGAAAACCGGGGGCCTGGGCGATGTATCTGCTGCTCTGCCGCGAGCCATGCGTCACCTGCACGACGTCCGTGTGCTGATCCCCGGCTACCCGCAAGTCCTCAATAGTGGCAACCCTATCCATGTGATCAGTGAACTGGGTGGTCATGCCGCACTGCCGCCGTGCAAGATCGGCCGCATGGACATGAAGGACGGCCTGGTCATCTATGTATTGATCTGCCCGGAACTGTACGAACGCGAAGGCACGCCCTACGGCGATAACCACGGCCGTGACTGGGCCGACAACCATATTCGCTTTGCCCGCCTGGGCCTGGCCGCCGCCGATTTCGCCGCCGGTGCCGTCAAGACCCAATGGTGTCCTGAACTGGTTCACGCCCATGACTGGCCGGCTGGCCTGGCGCCCGCCTACATGCGCTGGCGCGGCCAGTCCACGCCGAGCATCTTCACCATCCATAACCTGGCTTACCAGGGCACCGTCAGCACTCATTCGAGCCGCGAGCTGGGGATTCCCGACGAAGCCCTGAGCAGCGAAGGCATGGAATTCTACGGCAAGCTGTCCTTTATCAAGGCCGGCATGGCGTATGCGAGCCATATCACCACGGTCAGCGCCACCTACGCCAAGGAAATCGCCACGCCGGACTTCGGTTGCGGCCTGGAAGGCTTCCTGCAGAGCAAGGCACAGAAAGGCCTGCTCAGCGGTATTCCCAATGGCATCGATTCGAGCTGGGATGCGGCCACCGACGAACACCTGATCTGCCGTTTTGCGCCCAATGAATGGCAGCGCAAGGAAATCAACGCCGATCATGTGCGCGAGCTGTTCGAACTGGAACCGTCCAGCGGCCCGCTGTTTGCCGTGGTGTCGCGCTTGGTCTATCAAAAAGGCCTGGACCTGACCATCGGCGTCGCCGAGTACATCGTCAGCCAGGGTGGCCAGATTGCCGTGATCGGCCGTGGTGAACCGGAAGAAGAGGACGCCATGCGCGAGCTGGCGGCCCGCTATCCAGGAAAGATCGGCGTGCGTGTCGGCTTCAACGAGACCGATGCCCGGCGCATGTTTGCTGGCAGCGATTTCCTGCTGATGCCATCGCGCTATGAGCCCTGCGGCCTGAGCCAGATGTATGCCCAGCGCTTCGGTTCGCTGCCGGTGGCACGCAATACCGGCGGGCTGGCCGACACCATCGAGGATGGCGTCACCGGTTTCCTGTTCAATGAATCCAGCGTGGAAAGCTACACCGAAGCCCTGAGCCGCGCGTTCAAGGTCTTCGCCAACCCTGCCCTGCTCAACGCCATGCGCTGCCGGGCAATGGCTGCACCCTTCAACTGGCATCAAGCGGTCGAACCCTATGCCGAGCTGTATCAGGATCTGTTGAAGAAAAACGCAGGTGTGACACTACATTACTGAAATAAGGGGACAATGGATGCCTCTGCGTACGGACGAGAGCTGGCGCCACGGCGCCGTGTTGCTGGATCCCGAGCATGTGCGGTTCGCCCTCTGGGCACCGGATGCCTATTACGTCAGTGTTGAAATAGAAGACGGCCGCTCTTTGGCCATGTTGCCGCAGAACGACGGCTGGTTTGTCCTTGAGACGCAATGCAAGGCAGGCAGCCGTTATCGCTACAACATCGATGGTGAACTGGAAGTGCCCGACCCGGCCTCCCGCGCGCAGGTCGATGACGCGCACTCCCAGAGCATCGTTGTCGACCCGCTGGCCTATCACTGGCAGCACAGTGCGTGGCAGGGTCGGCCATGGCACGAAGCGGTCATCTACGAGCTGCATGTGGGCAGCCTCGGCGGTTACACCGGGGTCGAGTTGCACCTGGCCCGCCTTGTCGAGCTGGGGGTGACAGCCATCGAGCTGATGCCCCTGGCGCAGTTCCCTGGCGAACGCAACTGGGGTTACGACGGGGTCCTGCCCTACGCACCCCAGTCGTCATACGGCACGCCGGAACAACTCAAGCACCTGATCGATACCGCCCACGGTCTTGGCCTGATGGTCATTCTCGATGTGGTTTACAACCACTTCGGCCCGGACGGCAATTATCTGGGCAGCTACGCCAAGGGCTTCTTCCGCAGCGATATCAAGACGCCCTGGGGTGATGCCATCGACTTTCGGCGGCGCGAGGTGCGCGACTACTACATCGATAACGCCCTGATGTGGCTACTCGAATACCGCTTCGACGGCCTGCGCCTGGATGCCGTGCACGCCATCGACGATCCGACTTTCCTGCAGGAGTTCGCCCAGCGAGTCAGGCAACAGATCGATGCGCCAAGGCATGTCTGGCTGATGCTGGAAAACGAACTGAATCAGGCCAGCCTGCTCGAACGCGGCTTCGATGCCCAGTGGAACGACGATGCCCACAACACCCTGCACGTGTTGCTGACCGGGGAAACCGACGCCTACTACACCGACTTCGCCAAGGAGCCTACGCAGAAGCTGGCACGCCTGCTCAGTCAGGGTTTCGTCTATCAGGGCGAGCCAACCCGCCACGGTCATACGCGAGGCGAGCCAAGCGGCCATCTGCCGCCCAGCGCTTTCATTATTTTCCTGCAAAACCATGATCAGGTCGGCAATCGCGCCTTTGGCGAACGGCTTTCCCAGCTGTGCCAGGGTCCGGCCCTGCGTGCTGCCACCGCCCTGCTCCTGCTGTCACCGATGATTCCGCTGCTGTTCATGGGCGAAGAATGGGCGGCCAGCGAGCCGTTTCTGTTTTTCACCGATCACCACGACGAACTCGCCGATGCGGTACGCGAAGGACGTCGGGCGGAGTTCGCCGATTTTGCCGCCTTTGCCGATGAACAGCAGCGCGAGCGGATTCCCGATCCCAACGCCCTGCAGACCTTCGAACACTCGCGCCCGGCCCTGGATGCCCTGTATCTGGAAACCGACAAGGGTCAGGACCATCGCAGTTGGCAGACGCTGTACCAACATCTGCTGGAACTGCGTCATCGCCATATCATCCCGCGTCTGCCGGGGGCGCAGGCCTTGGGGGCTGATGTCCTCGGCGATGGCGCGCTGTGCGCCCGCTGGCGCATGGGCGACGGACAGATCCTGCGCATCGATCTGAACCTCGGCGCCCATGGCGTTGACGCGGCGAAACTGGCCGAGGCCAATGTGCTGTTTCAGTCAGCCCCCGATTCAGTCGAACTTTCCCGCCGCGGCACCCTCAATGCCTACACGGCCATTGTCAGCCTGATAGCAAGTGATGTTCTGGAGGAACAGGATGAACAATGAGCAATTGCAGACCCTGGCCCATGAGGCCGGTCTGGCGGTCAATTGGATTGATGCCAACGGCCGGCCTCAGATAGTCAGTGACCCGGTGCTGTGCAAGGTGCTCGAGAGCCTCGGCCACCCCGCCCATGACGACGCCGCCATCGACCAAAGCCTGCAACAGTTGCAGGCCGCGCGCTTGAGTCGAGGCGCCCCACCGCTGCTGACTGTCGACCATGGCAGTGCACTGGACCTGTCCTCCTGGTTCACGCCGCATACTCCCTTCGTCCTGCATCAGGAAGACGGTTCCACGCTGGAAGCGCAACTGACTGCCCAGGCCGAGCTGCCTGCCTTGGCCGCAGTCGGCTATCAACAACTGGCGATTGCCGGGCAACACCTGACCATCGCCGTCGCCCCGGCCACTTGCTATAGCCTGGCCATGGCCACCGATCAGCGCGTGCCCAGGGCATGGGGCCTGACGGTGCAGCTGTACTCGCTGCGTCGCGAAGATGATGGCGGCTTCGGTGATACCCAGGCTCTTGAATCATTGGTGCGCGCCGCCGGTGAGCGCGGTGCCGATGCCGTAGCCATCAGCCCGCTGCATGCCATGTTCGCCAGCGATACCCAGCGTTTCAGCCCTTATTCTCCGTCAAGCCGCCTGTTTCTCAACAGCCTGTATTGCTCCCCCGGCATCATCCTTGGCGAACGCGCCCTGCGTGCCGCCATCGAACGCACCGGCCTGGCCGATGAACTCAAGCGTCTGAGCGAACTGCCTCTGGTCGACTGGCCCGTTGCCGCACACGCCAAATGGCTGTTGCTGCGCGCGCTGTTCGAAGACTTCAGCGGCGGTGAACATCCGCTGCACGAAGACTTCAACAGCTTCCGCCACAGAGGCGGCGAGGCGCTGGAAAACCACTGCCGTTTTGAAGCCCTGCGCGATGCCAGTGCCAGCCTCGGCATCAGCGATAACTGGCATGAATGGCCCGAGCCGTTCAAGGATCCGCGCAGCGAAGCCATTGCCGAATTCGCCAACCAAAACAGTGTGCAGATCCGCTTCCATGCGTTCGCCCAATGGCTGATCGCTCGCGGGCTTGAGCGCGTACAGCATGCAGCGCGCAGCGCCGGTATGAGCGTCGGGTTGATTGCTGACCTGGCCGTGGGCGCCGATGGCGCCGGCAGTCAGGCCTGGAGCCGTCAGGATGAATTGCTCTCGGCCCTGACCGTGGGCGCGCCGCCTGACATTCTCAATCGCAGCGGGCAAAGCTGGGGCATCTCCGCGTTTTCTCCCGAGGGTTTGCAGCGCAACGGTTTTCGCGCCTTTATCGAAATGCTCCGGGCCAATTTCGCCCATGCCGGTGGCCTGCGCATCGACCATGTCATGGGTCTGCAACGCCTGTGGGTGGTGCCCCTCGGTTCGCCGCCCAGCGAAGGTGCCTACCTGAATTACCCGCTGGACGACATGCTGCGCCTGCTCAGCCTGGAATCCTGGCGGCACAAGGCGATCGTGCTCGGCGAAGACCTCGGCACAGTCCCCGAAGGTCTGCACGACAAGCTTTCGGCTCGGGCCATCCTCGGTATGCGCGTGTTGTTGTTCGAACAGCACAACGCCCATTTCAAGCCAATCCTCGACTGGTCCGCCGACGCCTTGGCCACCACCAGTACCCATGACCTGCCGACCCTGGCCGGTTGGCTCAGCGAGCTGGATATCGAGTGGAACAGCCGCCTTGGGCACGTTGACGCCCTGAGCGAGAAGCACTGGCGCGAAGGTCGCGAGCACGAAATCAAGGGCCTGCGCCGGGCACTGGCACAGAATAATCATGATTTCGACGCCGAGAACGCCGACGACGCCCAGATCATCGACGCCAGCATCCGCTACCTGGGTCATACCCGCGCGCCATTGGTGTTGTTGCCCATAGAAGACGCCATGGGCGTGCTGGAACAAGCCAATCTTCCCGGCACCATCGACACCCACCCCAACTGGCGTCGTCGACTGGCGGGGGACTGTGCGCGCCTGCTGGACAACGAAGACGCCGCGCGTCGCCTGGAAATACTTTCCCAGTCCCGTCTGCAAGCGGGGGATCGTGATCGATGAGTGTCATTGCGCCCCTGCGCGCTACCCAGCGCCTGCAATTCCATAAAGACTTCACCCTGGATGACGCCATCCCACTGGTGTCGTACTTCGCCAGGCTCGGCATCAGCCATATTTACGCCTCACCTCTGTTGCAGGCCCGGGCCGGGTCCATGCACGGTTACGACGTGGTCGACCCACGGCTGATCAACCCGGAACTGGGTGGCGAAGACGCCCTACGCCGCCTCGTCGCTGCTCTGCGCGAACAAGGCATGGGCCTGATCCTCGATATCGTCTCCAACCATATGGCGGTGGGCGGCTCGGACAATCCCTGGTGGCTGGACCTGCTGGAATGGGGCCGCAGCAGCCCGTATAAAGATTTTTTCGATATCCAGTGGCACTCCCCCGACCCTTTGCTCAAGGGCCAACTGCTGCTGCCGTTCCTCAGCACCGATTACGGCACCGTGCTACAGGCCGGCGAAATCCCCCTGCGCTTCGATGCCGCCCAGGGCACCTTTCATATCGAGCACTATCAGCATCACTTCCCGATCAACCCCATTACTTACGGCGACCTGCTGAAAGGCAGCGACGAGCCGCGCCTGCAGGAGATCGGCCAGCGCTTTACTGCGCTGGACCAATACCCCCAGGCCTACGAACGGGCGCGCCAGGCCAAGACCGAACTGGCAGCACTGGCCAAAGATCCGACCGTGTCCAAGGCCATCGAGGCGATCCTCGAACATTACGACTCGCGCAACGAAGCAGGTTTCCAGCGCCTGCACGCGTTGCTCGAAGCCCAGCACTACCGCCTGGCCAGCTGGCGCACCGCCGGTGATGACATCAACTGGCGGCGTTTCTTCGATATCAACGAGCTGGGCGGTTTGCGGGTCGAGCGCGCCAATGTCTTCGAAGCCACCCATGGCAAGATTTTCCAATTGATCAGCGAAGGTCTGGTCGATGGTTTGCGCATTGACCATATCGACGGCCTGGCCGACCCACGGGGCTACTGCCGCAAGCTGCGTCGTCGGGTCGACGCCCTGTTGAGTCAACGCCCTGCCGCTACGCAACTGCAACACCTGCCGATCTTCGTCGAGAAAATCCTCGGCGCCGATGAAGAGCTGCGCCGGGACTGGGGGGTCGATGGCACCACCGGCTACGAGTTCATGAACCAGGTCTCGCTGCTGCAACACGCCTCCAAGGGCCAGCCTGCCCTGGCCAGCCTGTGGAGCCGCATCAGCGAGCGCACTGCCGACTTCGATCAGGAAGTGCTGGTCGCCCGTGACCTGGTGCTGCACGGCACCCTGGCCGGGGATTTCGAAAGTGTCGCCCAGGCCCTGCTGCAAGTAGCGCGCAGCGACCTGATGAGCCGCGACCTGACTCTCGGCGCCATCCGCCGCGCCCTGCTGGCCCTGATCGTCAACTTCCCGATCTACCGCACCTATATCAGCGCCTGTGGCCGCTCGACTCTCGATGACCTGTTTTTCCAACAGGCCATGGACGGCGCGCGCACTACCCTCAGCGAAGCCGACTGGCCGGTGCTCGACTACCTGCAACGCTGGCTCGGTGGCATCGCCTGGCGTGATTTGCCGGTGGGCCGTCTGCGCAAGCTGTATCGCCATGCTTGCGTGCGCTTTCAGCAACTGACGTCGCCGGTAGCCGCCAAGTCAGTGGAAGACACCTCGTTCTATCGCTCGGCGGTGCTGCTGTCGCGCAATGACGTCGGCTTCCACCCGCAGCACTTCAGTGCCGAGCCCGAGGCGTTTCATCAAGCCTGCATCGCCCGGCATGACTACTTCCCCGACAACCTGCTGGCCACGGCGACCCACGACCACAAGCGTGGCGAAGACAGCCGAACGCGTCTGGCCGTACTCAGCGAATGTGCCGAATGGTATGGCGAACAGGTCGAGCGCTGGCGGCAACTGGCGACACCTTTGCGTGGCGACGGCGTGAGCATCAGCCCGGGGGATGAGCTGATGCTTTACCAGGCCTTGCTTGGCAGTTGGCCGCTGGATCTGACTAGCGAAGCGGACTACAAGGCCTATGCTGAGAGGCTGACCCGTTGGCAGGAAAAGGCCTTGCGCGAAGCCAAGCTACAAAGCAGCTGGAGTGCACCCAACGAAGCTTATGAAAGTGCCTGCCGCAGCTTTCTCAATGGCCTGCTGCTGGAACCCGAAGGTCTGGCCTTGCGTCAGTCCGTGGGGGCCACGGCCAACCGTATTGCTACTACCGGCGCCTTGAACAGCCTGGCGCAAACCTTGCTTCGCATGACAGTACCCGGTGTACCGGATCTGTATCAGGGCTGCGAGTTCTGGGACTTCAGCCTGGTCGACCCGGACAACCGGCGGCCAGTGGATTATGCCCTGCGCCAGGCAGCCTTGAGCGAAACCAGCGACGTGGCTGAACTGCTGGATCATTGGCAGGACGGTCGCATCAAACAACAACTGATTGCCCGAGTGCTCACGCTTCGGGCCGAACATCCGGCGTTGTTCCGTCATGGGGAGTATCAGGCCCTGGAAGTGACAGGCAGCCAGGCCGGGCAAGTCATGGCATTCGCTCGAATCCACGAGGGTGAGCGGGCCATTGTTGTAGTGCCACGCTTGATCCATGAACTATTGGGCACTGCCCAAACTCCATTGATTACTGCCGACAGTTGGGGCGACACACGAGTCATCTTGCCGTTCGCTGATTCGAATCAAAGTTGGAAGGGACTTTTCTCTGAGACCGTAGTCACAACTGACAAGGCGCTGTTGCTCAGCGCAGCGTTCAAGAACTTTTCTGCCAATTTGCTAATTCAATCTTTGTAATACCTGGGAGTGTCGAGATGAGTGCCGACGAAAAAAGAATCCGCGAATTCGCGTATCAAATCTGGAAATCCGAGGGTGAGCCTCACGGCCAGGATGCGCGCCACTGGGAAATGGCGCGCAAGCTGGCAGAAGCCGAAGCCCTGGCGCCGGACAAGTCCACCACACGCAAGGCCGCCAAGCCAAAACTGCCCAAGGTCGACGGCGTGACCGAGCCCAAGACAGCTGCCAAAGCCCCGGCCAAAGCGGCAGCCAAGCCTGCCCCGGCCAAGCCAAAAGCAGCACCTGCGGCGGCCAAACCGGCCGCTCCTGCAGCGAAACCGCCAGCGCCAGCAGCCGTGAAACCGGCACCTGCGGCTAAAAAGCCAGCAGCCCCGAAGAAGCCGGCGGCCAAACCACCCGCGCCATGACTCCCAGCGGGGTAACCGCTGTTCACTAGCCCGGCGAGCATTCTCCATGCTTGCCGGGCTGAATCCACTTTGACCCGGATTTTGTTGAAGCGCTCGCGCTTCGATATCGGCTTCGGCCGCCCTCGGAAAAGCTTTTGACGTCAGGAACAATTATGAGTACTCGAAACGCCAGCACCGCAAAAAAGGACACCCACAAAAACAGTTCCAGCACCGCTGAGCCGACCGCTACAACGTCGCGCATCCGCGAAGGCCTGCCCTTCCCTCTGGGCGCCAATTGGGACGGTCTGGGCGTCAACTTCGCGCTGTTCTCCGCCAACGCCACCAAGGTCGAACTGTGCCTGTTCGATTCCACCGGTGAAGTCGAGCTGGAACGTATCGAGCTGCCGGAATACACCGATGAAATCTTCCACGGTTACCTGCCGGACGCTCACCCGGGGCTGATCTACGGCTATCGGGTCTACGGCCCGTATGACCCGAAGAACGGTCATCGCTTCAACCACAACAAGCTGCTGATTGACCCCTACGCCAAGCAACTGGTCGGCAGCCTGAAATGGTCGGAAGCGCTGTTCGGCTACACCATCGGCCACCCCGATGGCGACCTCAGTTTCGATGAGCGCGACAGCGCGCCGTTCGTGCCGAAAAGCAAGGTCATCGACCCGGCCTACACCTGGGGCCGCGACCAGCGGGTCAGCGTGCCCTGGGACCGCACCGTGCTCTACGAAACCCATGTACGCGGTTACACCATGCGTCACCCTTCCGTTCCCGACGAGCTCAAAGGCACCTTTTCCGGGCTGATGGTCGAGGACGTAATCCAGCATATTCGCAAGCTGGGTGTGTCTTCAGTGGAGCTGCTGCCAATCCATGCCTTCGTCAATGACCAGCACCTGCTGCAAAAAGGCATGACCAACTATTGGGGTTATAACAGCATCGCCTTCTTCGCCCCAGACCCGCGCTACCTGGCCCATGGCAAGATCGCCGAGTTCAAGGAAATGGTTGCGCACATGCACCATGCCGGGCTCGAGGTGATTCTCGATGTGGTCTATAACCACACCGCCGAAGGCAACGAACTGGGCCCGACCCTGTCCATGCGCGGCATCGACAACTCCTCGTACTACCGCCTCAATGCCGATGACAAGCGCTACTACATCAACGACTCGGGGACCGGCAACACCTTGGACCTGAGCCACCCCTGCGTCCTGCAACTGGTGACCGACTCGCTGCGCTACTGGGCCACGGAGATGCACGTGGACGGCTTCCGCTTCGACCTTGCCACCATCCTCGGCCGCTACCGCGATGGCTTTGACGAGCGCCACAGTTTCCTCGTCGCCTGCCGTCAGGACCCGGTGCTGCGCCAGGTCAAACTGATTGCCGAACCTTGGGACTGCGGTCCTGGCGGCTATCAGGTGGGGCGTTTCGCGCCGGGCTGGGCCGAGTGGAACGACAAGTTCCGCGATACCGTGCGGGCTTTCTGGAAAGGCGACGAAGGCCAACTGGCCGACTTCGCCGCGCGCATGACCGCTTCGGGCAACCTGTTCAACCATCGCGGGCGTCGGCCTTATGTCTCGGTGAACTTCGTCACCGCTCATGACGGCTTCACTCTTCACGATCTGGTGTCCTACAACGATAAACACAACGAAGACAACGACGAGAACAACCAGGACGGCAGCAACAACAACCTGTCGTGGAACCATGGTGTCGAAGGGCCTACCGACAACAAGGAAATCAACGAGCTGCGCCTGCGCCAGATGCGCAACTTCTTCGCCACTTTGCTGTTTGCGCAGGGCACGCCGATGATGGTCGCCGGTGACGAATTTGCCCGCACCCAGCACGGCAATAACAACGCCTATTGCCAGGACAGCGAAATCGGTTGGGTCAACTGGGATCTGGATGAGGACGGCAAGTCTTTGCTGGACTTCGTCAAGCGCGCGACCAAACTGCGCCAGACCTACCCGATCCTGCGCCGTAACCGCTTTCTGGTGGGCGATTACAACGAGGCCATCGGGGTCAAGGACGTCACCTGGCTGGCGCCGGATGGCAAGGAAATGGGCATCGAGCAGTGGGAAGACCGCAACGCCCGTTGCATGGGCATGCTGATGGACGGCCGCGCCCAGGAAACCGGTATCCGTCGCCCCGGGGGTGATGCGACCCTGCTACTGGTGGTCAACTCCCATCACGACGGCGTCAACTTCACCCTGCCGCCGGTGCCAGAAGGCAAGGACTGGAAGTGCCTGCTCGACACCAACCGCCCGGATATCCACGGCCAGGAGAGCTTTGAATTTGATAGTCACTACACGGTGACGGCACGCTCGCTGCTGCTGTTCGAGTTGCAGCATAAGGACGCTTGATAAAACACAAGCAGGGAGCGTTTCTGTGGGACCGACTTCAGCCGGGAAGGCAGTGCTTTCCCGGCTAAAGCCGGTCCCACATTGCTGTGGCTTTCTGAAGTGCGCCCCACAAGCTGCTCTCATCGCTTAAGGGCGAATACCCACTTCCACCTCTTGCGCTGTCCAGGCCTTGACCTGTTCGCTCATGGACAGGCCCAGGCCCGGACGGGTCGGCACCAGCATGCGGCCGTCGCGGGTTTCCAGGCGTTCGTTGAACAGCGGCTCCAGCCACTCGAAATGCTCGACCCACGGCTCGGTCGGATAGGCCGCCGCCAAGTGCACATGCAACTCCATGGCGAAGTGCGGTGCCAGCATCACACCGGCCTGCTCGGCCATGGCCGCGACTTTCAGGTAGGGCGTGATACCGCCGACGCGAGGCGCATCGGGCATCAGGAAGTCAGCGCCGCGCAGCTTGATGAACTCGGCGTGCTCGGCGACGCTGGTGAGCATTTCCCCGGTGGCGATGGGCGTATCGAACTGTTGCGCCAGGGCCGCATGGCCTTCGGCGTCGTAGCAGTCCAGGGGCTCTTCAATCCAGATCAGGTTGAACTCTTCGAAGCGTCGGCACATACGCTGGGCGGTCGGGCGGTCCCACTGCTGGTTGGCGTCGACCATCAACGGGAAGTTATCGCCCAGGTGCTTGCGCACGCTGCTGACGCGATGCAGGTCGAGGGCGCAGTCCGGCTGGCCGACCTTGAGCTTGATACCGCCAATACCTTTCTCGCGGGACATATCGGTGTTGTGCAGCAGTTGCTCCAGGGGGGTGTGCAGGAAGCCGCCGGAGGTGTTGTAGCAGCGTACGGAATCACGCTGGGCGCCGAGCAAGCGGGCCAGGGACAGGTTGGCGCGCTTGGCCTTGAGGTCCCACAGGGCGACGTCGAAGGCGCCGATGGCCTGGGTCGACATGCCGCTGCGGCCCACCGACGCACCGGCCCAGCACAGCTTGGTCCACAGCTTGGCGATATCGCTGGGGTTCTCACCGATCAGCGCCGGGGCGATTTCCTTGGCATGCGCGAACTGGCCAGGGCCACCGGCGCGCTTGGAATAGCTGAAACCCAGACCGCGATGACCATCGACCGTTTCGATTTCAGCGAACAGGATGGCGATTTCGGTCATCGGCTTCTGCCGCCCGGTGAGCACCTTGGCATCACTGATCGGGTTGGCCAGGGGCAGGAACACTGAGGACACCCGGACCCAGGCAATACGATCGTCATCGGAGGATTTGAGGTTTTGTTGTTGTGCGAGCATGAGGGCTCTCCTTGGGGCAAATAAAAGGCTTGTCATGACGTTGTGGGAGCGAGGCTTGCCCGCGAAACAGTCGCTGCGGTGTACCTGCCAGACCGAGGTATCGTTCTTCGCGGGCAAGCCACGCTCCCACAGGGCTACCAAATTGCAGTTATTCAGTCAGTTATGAGTTGGCTGGACCGCGACAGCAGGCTGCGGCTCATCCTCACCATCATCAATTTCCAGGCGCTTGAGCGGCCCGACGATAAACAGGTAGGCAAAGGCGCCGAGCAGGCCCATGGCACCGACGTACAGCAGCGCCGAGTCGAAAGAGCCGAGCTGATTGACCAGCACACCAATGGCGATGGGGGTGACGATGCTGGCGATGTTGCCGCAGAAGTTGAACATCGCCCCGCTGATGCCCATGGCCCGTTTCGGCGAAACATCACCGACGATGCACCAGCCCAGGTTGCCGACGCCCTTGGCGAAGAACGCCACCGACATCACCAGGATCACCAACGGCACCGATTGGGTGTAGTTGGCGACAACGATGGTGCTCGACAGCAACAGTCCGCAGATGATCGGGGTCTTGCGTGCGGCGGTCAGGCTGAAGCCTTTCTTGAGCATCCAGTCCGACCAGATGCCGCCGATCATGCCGCCCAGGCAGCCGGCAATCGGCGGGATCGCCGCGACCAGGCCGACCTTGAGCATGGTCATGCCCTTGGCTTCGATCAGGTAGGTGGGGAACCAGGTCAGGAAGAACCAGGTAATGGAGGTCAGGCAAAACTGGCCCAGGTAGACGCCGAGCATCATGCGGTTCCCACCAATGGCGCGAACCCGCTTCCAGCTAAAGGGCGTCTTCACGTCGCCCATATTGGGCAGGCCGCCACCGGCTTCGATGTAGTCGATTTCGGCCTGATTGGCGCGTTTGTCCTTGCGCGGTTCATGAACCATCTTGAACCACAGCAGGCCGATCAGGATCCCGGCGCCGCCGGTCCAGAAGAACACATGCTGCCAGCCGAAACTGTTGAGCAGCAGCACCATCAACGGTGTAAACGCGGCCAGGGCAAAGTATTGCGCCGACTGGAAGATAGCCGTGGCCAGGCCGCGCTCGTGACGCGGAAACCACATCACCGTCAGGCGGTTGTTGGCCGGGAACGCCGGGGATTCGGCCACGCCCATCAGGAAGCGCAGGACGAACAGCGCCAGGAAGGCCGAGCTGAACATGTCCACGTAACCCTGCAGGAAGGTCAGGGCCGACCAGATGATCAGGCTCATGCCCAGCACTACGCGGGAACCGAAGCGATCGAGGACGATGCCGCCAGGAATCTGCATGCTGGTATAGGCCCAGCCGAAGGCAGAAAAGGCGATGCCCATGGTGATCGCGTCAAAGCCCAGATCGCCGCGCATGGCGGGTGCGGCGATGGACAGCGTGGCGCGGTCCACGTAGTTGAAGACGGTGACGATAAAGATCATCGCGAGGATGAGATAGCGGACGTTAGTCCTCGCTATCGACGGCGTAGGAATGCTCACTGTTGTTGTCCTTATTGTGTGGTGTTGCAGTGCTGGCCTGCCCTTCTCCGAGGTCTTTGTGAGTGCAATGATTGCGCAATCATAAAGACTTCAAAAAAAAGGTACTGCGCGGCAGGCAGATCACCTTGGGGCCGATCTTACACTGATTGCGCAATCATTCAACGCCACAAAACAAGGTTTTTTTAAAAAAAACGAGATCAGGTACTTTGCCGATCGATCAAGGTAAAGCCAGTGTCGACGCGCACCGGGTCGTGGCTGCCTTCGGGGTATTTGAAGCGATCCAGCAGCGCTTTGGCGACATATTGGCCGATCTTGCTGCCATCGACGCGCACGGTGGATAGCGCCGGATAGACCTGCGCGGCGCTACTCAAGTCGCCGAAACCCATGACCGCAAGATCGCTCGGCACCTGCAGGCCGCGGCTGGCGGCTTCGGCGAGAATACCCTGGGCGATGGTGTCGGAACTGCACACCACGATATCCGGGCGCTCGCCGTGATCGAGCAGCGCCTTGAGCCCTTCCCTGCCGACCTCAAGGGTCGCCGGAGGGGTCATGACCTGCATCGGCACTTGTTCGATGCCATGACGCTGCAACTCGGCAATCAGACTGTTGCAGCGCCGCAGACCGCGGGGGTCGCTGATGGTCACCACGGCAAAGCGCTTGTAACCTTTGCCCAGCAGATGCCGCGCGGTTTCTTCACCCACTTGCTCATGAGAGAACCCTACCAGCATGTCCAGCGGCTGCTCACTGAGGTCCCAGGCCTCCACTACCGGGATGCCTGACTGCGCCAGGCGCAGGCGGCTGGACTCGGTATGCAGCGTACCCGTCAGGACTATGCCATCGGGGCGACGACCCAGCACCGCTTCCAGCAGTTTCTCTTCCTGTTCGGCGGAGTAACCGGTAAGACCCAGCAAGGTCTGGTAGCCCGCCTCGGTAAGACGGTCCATCAGCGCCTGCACAGTGTCAGCGAAGATGGAGTTGGCAATGGTCGGCAGAAAGATCGCCACCAGACGGCTCTTGTTACTGGCCAGGCCACCGGCCAGCATGTTCGACACATACCCGGTCTTGCGCACGGCTTCGCGAACCTTGTCGCGGGTCTCCTCACTGACCAATTCGGGGCGATGCAAGGCCCGGGAAACGGTCATGGGCGAAACCCCGGCAACCTTGGCAACATCGATCAGGGTAAGGCTGGAAGCTTTTTTCGGCAGGGACAGGTCCATGGCGACCGTGGACTTTCCGGGTTTCTTCGGCATGGGGTTTCCGGGTTCGAAGCGCTACGGGGTAACGGCGGGAAGCGAATTTACCAAAGCTGCGCGGGATGCGCACGACACCGTACGATTTGAACCCTTTGTGCGTCTCATTCCGGCGCAAATGATTGTGCTCTTGATCAGAGCCCTGCACTCGCCTGTGCAGACCCACCCTGATCACGATGCGCCGTCTGCATCCCGGCCAGCTCCGATACGCCCAGAGCGCTGTCGAAGAACTGACCGGCATCGGAACTCAGTTGCCGATGGATATCTTCACGGTCCACGCCCACGCGGTCGTTGCACATCACCGGAATGGTCGCCCGTTGCTCGTCGGTGCACGGTGCCATGAACACAAAGTGCCCTGCCCCGGCCAGCAGCTTGAACTCCGGGCTCTTGGGCAGCTTGCGCGCCAAGGCCTGGGCGTTCTTGTCCAGAGCCAGCAGTTCATCGCCATCACCGGCATACATCAGCACTGGCACCTGCACATCACTGAGGGTCTGGCGGCCGAACATCAGGCTCAACGGCGCCATCAGCATCAGGGCACGGACCCTTGGGTCGGCCTTGGCGTGCAGGTCATCACGGTCGACCAGCAGCTCGCCCCGGGTTTTGCAGGCGTCGCGGTCCTGCGGACGTTCGATGCAGTATTCACGCAAGCGTTGCAGGTCCGGCTGGGCACCCGCGAGGATCAATGCAGTCTCACCGCCAGCGGAATAGCCGATCACCCCGACCTGACGCGGGCTCAGGTAAGGCGACAGCATGGGATCGACCAGCGCGGCGCTGATGGCTTCGGAAATCTGCAGGGGGCGGCCGTACAGGTTGCTCAGGGCACCCAGACGGCTGTGATCGAGATAGTTATCGCCAGGGTGCAGCACCGCGACCACCACAAAACCCTGCCGCGCCAGAGAGGTGGCCAGGTCATGCAGCGCAAGCGGCGTACCAGTGTTGCCGTGGGACAACATCAAGAGTGGGAAACGGCCCATGGCGATGTGGGCATCTTCGCCAGCGTGGAGTTCATAGCCCTGGACTTTGGTGACCTGTTCGTCGTCCGTGGACGGATAGAAGGCAATGGCCTTCATCGGCTGGGAATCCAGGGGATCGAGGAAGCTCAACTCGTGGAAACCCGCACTCCACTGCTCCTCGGCCTGCACTTGCACCGAAATCAGGCTATCGAGTAGACACACCAGCATCACTGCACAAAGACGTACCATCGTCAGGCCCACCCCTTCCAAGTTCGAACTGCTACTCCACCCATACAACACGGCAAACCCGCCAACGGCGCACTTATCGCACCTTCATGGGATACAGCCCTGCACAAGTCGGGCCAGATACCCACTACAACTTTTCACACCGGTAATAACTGATAAGTCGGTCAAGCTTCAGGGCGTTATCTTACTTTCGATAAGGAAACGTCGTTCGTAACAAAATCGTAAATCCTGGAGCCTCTGCGGAATTGACCGCTGCCGCAGCAGAAAACTCCGTCGTTACCAACAAATAAATATAGATCCGCAACTCAGAACAACCCTCCAGCGCGACCAGAGGTCACGGCGCAAATGGGGGTAAGAGGAAGAAATTCAGCGCCAGCAAGTCACAAGATTATTCAAAGCGTGTCACGGGCTCCCTGAACTCAGCCTGTAACAACTCGACAAAGGCGTCACGGGCAGGGTGCCGTCCGGCGCTTTCATGCCAGTAGAACAGGTTGTCGATACTCGCCAGTTCAGCGAACTCATGGCCCTGCCAACCCGCCCCGGCCCGGTATTGCTCGTAGATCCCGCGAGGCACCAGGGCCACCCCGGCACCGGCACTGACACAACCGACGATCGCGCCATAGCTGGCAATGCTGGTGATTGGCTGCACCTGTTCATGGCGCAACAGCCATTGTTCCAGGGCAAAACGATAGGGACAGCCCGCAGGCCACATGAAAATCGCCTTGCCCTGCAAATCGGCCGCCGTACGCATGGGACCATCAGACGTCGGCGCGATCAGAATCAGGTCTTCACGGTACATCACAGCGCGCTTGAGGCCCTGGCGCTCGACGTCTACCGCGACAATCGCGCCATCGAGCCGGCGATGGCGAATATCGTCGAGCAACTGGGTCCAGTTACCGGTGCTCAACTCCAGGCAGACCTGGGGGTACAGCGCATGGTATTTGGCCAGCAGCCGGGGCAGCCGCCCGGACGCGCTCGACTCGATGGCACCGATGCGCAGCGGGCCGCTGGGTGCAGCGCCAGGCCCCAAGGCATGGCGGGCCTCATCGGCCAGGGCGAGGATTTTCCGTGCGTAGTCCAGCAGCACCTCGCCAGCCGGGCTGATGCGCAAGCCTCGTCCTTCACGGAAAAACAGCGTCGCCCCCATTTCCCGCTCCAAAGACTTGAGCCGCGAGGTGATATTGGACGGCACGCAGTGCAGGACCTCGGCAGCACGGACGATGCTGCCCAGGTCGTGGACTGTCTTGAACATGCGCAGTTGGGCGATTTCCATGACTGACTCAAAGTGAATGGTCAGCTCAGTTTAAGTCACTTGTAGTGAGACAAGGGCTTTTTGATACTCGCCGCTTCGATGCTCAGGAGTCGCGACATGCAAGCCATCACGCCCACCGCTCAAGCAACCGAAAGACCCAGGCCCACCCTGAAAATCGCCATGGCCACGCTGTTCGTGATTCTCTGCTGGGCCTATTCGCCAACGGGGGTCCATATTGCGCTGCACGACTACGGCCCCGCTCATCTGGCGCTGCTGCGCTTTATCGTGGCCTCGCTCTTCATGGCTGGCGTGGCGTTGGTCATGGGTATTTCCCTGCCGCGCCTGCAAGATCTGCCGGTACTGGCCCTGCTCGGTCTGTTTGCCGTAAGCCTGCACCACGTTGCCCTCAATTACGGACAACAGGGTGTCAGTGCCGGGGCGGCCAGCGTACTGGCGCAAACCACGCCACTGTTCAGCACGCTGCTGGCGCATTTTGTGTTCAAGGAGCGGGTCAATGCCAGGCAGTGGGCCTGCGTGCTGTGCGGCCTGTTCGGCATTGCCATCGTCGCTGGCGGCGATCATGGTTTGGCCGGGCTGAACCTACAGGCCCTGCTGATTCCGCTGGCAGCCTTGTCCTGGAGCCTGTATTTCGCCCTGCAGAAACGTCATTGCCATCGTTACAGCGGGCTGACCATCGTCTGCTACACGGTCTGGTCGGGCACGGCACTGCTGCTGATCTATGTGCCGGGCCTGTGGCAGGTCGCGCAACATGCCTGCGCCCCGGCCAACCTGGCCGTGCTGACCCTGGGGATTTTCCCCAGTGCCCTGGCGTATCTGGCCTGGGCCTATGTGCTGGCACACAGCAATGTCAGCCGCGCTGCCCTGGCGCTCTACCTGATTCCGCCCACCGCCATGTCCATGGCCGCCATCGCTCTAGCCGAATGCCCTGGGCTCATGGTTATCGTTGGCACCGTCATCGTCCTGGCGAGCGTGCTGGCGTTGACGTTGAGCCCGGCCATAAAACAAAAAACTCCGTCGCCCTGAACAAGGTGACGGAGTTTATTTGACAAGCCAGCGGCTTGATCAGGCAGTCGCGAACAGCTCTTCAGCGATCTGCTTCTGCGCAGCGGTGATCGCATTGGCGCGCGGCTCGTCACCGTAGGCCAGGCCGTGGGCGAAGACGAATTCGATATCGGTGATACCGAGGAAACCGAACAGTACACGCAGCAGGTTTTCGTGACCGGCGGCGGTTGGCTGACCCACATGCAGGCCACCGGAAGTCGACACGATGATCAGTTTCTTGCCGCCGCACAGGCCTTCCGGACCGGCTTCGGTGTAACGGAAGGTGCGCCCGGCAACGGCAACACGGTCGATCCACGCCTTGAGCTGGCTCGGGATGCTGAAGTTGTACATCGGCGCGCCGATCACCACGACGTCAGCATCGATGAACTGCTGCAGGGTCGCTTCGTTGGTTTCGGCTTCCAGCTTCTGCGCGGCAGTGCGGGCATCGGCGGGTGTACCGCCAGCGGCCAGGCTTGCACCATTGAAATGGCCCAGTGCGCCTTCGCTGGCCAGATCCAGGTAGCTGACTTGGGCGGTGGCATCAACAGCCTTGTAGGCGTCGACCACGGCGCGGCTCAACTGACGGGAGGCCGAGTGATCACCAAGAATGCTGGAATCGATATGCAACAGTTTCATATGAATGCTTCCCAAAGTGAGAATCGCCACTTGGCGATCAAGTGGGGATAATCCTACAGGTCATATCAATTAACGATTAGTCTGCATTTTTGCGATAGTTTGTCCCATAAACAGGACAGTCTATAGATTGCAGTAGCGCACCTTCTATGTGGGAGCGAGGCTTGCCCGCGAATTGGGCGGCGCGGTTTATCAGGTTAATCGCGTCATCGTTCTTCGCGGGCAAGCCCTGCTCCAACGGATCGCCGCCCCGTAACCATCGCCTCCATCGATTATCGCCATCACCCATGTTCGTTTCTATACCGCGCCCATTCGGCGGATCCTTGCCCCATTCATTCAACGCCAGCCATTGCGGCTGGCCCAAGGGGAGCATCGAACATGCTGATTCTGGTCTTGCTGGTTCTGATTTTCGCTGCCGTGGCGGTTTACGGCTTCACTGCCCTGGTCATCCGGGTAGCAAAGGGAACCGCCCTGCGCGGCTAGTCCCCAGCCAGCAGATACGCGCGCAGGTCCTGTGCATCGGCATTGATGTATTTGTCTTGCCAGGTGTCGTCCTCGCGCAGAAAGCCTTTATCCACCGCCTTTTTCACACTTTTGCCCTTCAATCCGGCCTCGCGGGCGCGATCCTGCTGAACGGCGCGGAAACGATAGTGTTCGACCACATCGAGAACATGCACGGCATAGGCGCAGGCCAGGGACTTGTTGCCACGCACGATGAGCAGGTTTTCGTCGTTGGCATAGGACGCCTTGAAACCCAGGTTGTGACTTCCCGTAATCACCACGCAGTCCTTGTCGGACATCGGGTCGATAACGATAATTTTGTCGTGCACGATGGCATGACCAATACCCGGCAACTCCTTCTGGAAATCACCGATCTGATCGTGCAAGGCCTCTGCCCGCACCATTAACACGTTGGGCAGGCCCGGCGGGGAGAACACGGCAGATGCAGGCACCTTGGGATCATCCGCCTCCGGGCTCTGGTAACCCGGCATCGCTGTCGGATCACTGATGGCGCCCTGGATCAACAGGCCGGGGCGGTGTCGGCCAAAGGTCAGTGCGGCCGCGACGGCGGTGTTCAGGTCATCACCGGTCTCACTGGTCCGCCCCGGATTGAACACTAATAGAAATATCGCCTGTCGAGCCTTGGACATCAGCTCGAATACTGCGGCAAGGTCCGGCGGCACCGTCCTGTTCGCAGGACTCCCCCGATTCGGCGTATTGGGCGAAAACCACAGCTGAACCGGCACACCGCCCTGATTGATGGCCGCATCTACCGGCGTGGCATTGGCCAGGCGCAACTCGGGGCCTTGATTAGCCTTGTTGCTGGCATAAAGAGGCTCAGGACGCGGTTGTTGGTCCTTCAGCAGCCTGAACCAATAGTCCAGATATGCCTGGGCGACTGCACTCGAACGAAAAACGATGGTGTTGTTGGTCTGGGCGCATAACCCGCTCGGTGTCCAGTTGGTGCTGCCGCTCCAGACCGATTCGGGCTTGCCGTTGACCAGCACAACGGCGAACTTGTTATGGCCGATGCCTGACGACGTATTGAACATCCGGTCCTGAATTCGCTCAGGGCTGAACACGTCGTGCAGGCGTGCACGGGGCTTTTCATTGGTGCTGTCCCATTTTTTGCTTTTCTCGTCGTAGCCGGCGGTGGACAGAATCAGATGAGTGCGCCCGGCGTGCTGTACAAGCAGATCGATCAACTCAGGATCGGACAATTCGTACAGCGCACAGTAGATCTGCCCGTCTCGCGCTTCTGCCTGGACAAAGATATCCCGCAACATGGGCAGCACATCTGCGGCCAGGAAGGTGCGCAAAGGGTCGTTTGGGGCGCTGATACGTTTGCGCAGCTGCACGGCACTGGGCATCTTGCCCTTGGGGGTATGCAGTTGCTTGCGCAGATTTTGCGTAGACAGGATGCCATTGTTGAAGCCCGCCGAGACGTCGCCATGATCGTTGCTGGCGACAATCTCATTGGTCTCGATGGCCGTTCCATAGAACGCCAACGGGATCGGTTCGCCGCTGTATTTGCCGGGTTGCGCGGTGTCCGTCGACGGGACCGGCTCCCGGCCTTCCTGCAACGGGCCAACGGGGCGAACCTCATAGCGCACCCGCAGCGGGCCGGTTCGGCTGGCCAGGGTATTACGGCTTTTGCGTAGCGTCAGGTCACGCCATGAGAACTTCTGAATGGGCCAGACACTGGTGTCCTGCTCTTCCCATCCGGGGTTGGACTGGGACTTGAAGGCAACCCAGGACGGCAGCACACGCCGCTCGCCGGTATCGACAAAAATCCGCGTGATCAGAAAACCCAGGCAGCCATCGATCCTGCCGTCGGTTTCCCAGGCCAGATAAGCCACTTCATCGTTACAGAACGCCTTCGCCTTGATGATCTTTGCCATGCCTGTTTGCTCCAATCCCTGGTAGCGCCCGTATGCGCTGCGTCGACTTCAACATTCCCCCCCGGATATGGCAGTTGAGTGAAGCCGCGCAAATCGTCCCACTGCGTAAAGCAATAGCCAACCAACCCGCAACAATGCGAAGGTTCGCCCCACTCATAGAACAGTCGAACTTCTCATGCAGGACCTCAACGATCTCTACTACTTCGTCAAAGTCGTCGAACACGGCGGTTTCGCCGCAGCCGGGCGTGAATTGGGCATTCCCAAGTCGCGTCTGTCGCGGCGCATTGCCGAACTGGAAGAACGCCTGAATGTCAGCCTGCTGCAGCGCACTACACGCAAACTGGCGCTGACTGCCGTCGGCGAGCGCTATCTGACTCACTGCCAGGCCATGTTGCTGGAAGCGGAAATGGCCGATGAGGCCGTGGCCTCGCTGTCCACCGAGCCGCGCGGGCGCCTGCGGGTATCCTGCCCGTTAGGCATGTTGCAGTGGAACCTGTCGGCGGTGGTCAATGAATTTCTTGCCAGCCACCCGCAGGTGCAACTGGAAATGCTGCTGGTCAATCGGCGGGTCGATCTGGTCAACGAGAGCATTGATGTCGCCCTGCGCGTACGCGACATCGGCGACGAAGACCCGCAACTGATCGTGCGCCAGCTGGTCCCTGCCCGGGCACTGCTGGTAGCCTCCCCGGCACTGCTCGCAGGCCATGACATCCGCACGCCGAATGACTTGGCCAGGCTGCCGATCCTCGGAGCCATCGACGCCGCGCGCAAGGTGCACTTCCAATTGACCCACCGTGACGGCGAACGCCAGGATTTCTCCGCCGAACCGCGCCTGGCCATAGATGACTTTCCCATGCGCAAGGGTGCGGCCTTGGCCGGGCTGGGTGCGACGATGCTGCCACTGTTGAACTGCCAGAAGGAATTGGCCGACGGCAGCCTGATCCAGCTACTGCCCGAGTGGTCGCTGCCCGCCGGCAATCTGCAGGCAGCCTACACCCAACGCCGGGGTATGCTGCCCGCCGTCAGAGCGTGGATCGAGCACGTCAGCAGCGCCTTCAAATACGAAGACAACGGCGCATGAACAGGAGATGAGCATGGATATCGAAGCAATCGCCGCCTTTTGCCTGAGCCTGCCAGGCGCTCGGGAGGACTATAAATGGGGCGGCGTCCGGGTGTTTTCCATTGCCACGAACAAGATGTTCGCGGTCATGGGCCTGTCGGGCGATGACCTGGCGTTCAAGGTCGGCAGCAATCTCTTTCTCGGCTACGTCGACCGTCCTGGCATCCGTCCGGCGCCCTACCTGGCGCGCGCCCACTGGATCAGCATGGTCTTGCCACCGCCCTTGAGCGACAGCGAGCTGACCGACCTGCTGACCCGCTCGCACCAGTTGGTGGTGGCACGCCTGCCGAAACGCCAGCAGATCGCGCTCAAGCTTGATAGCTGAGTCAGTACAAATGGCGGGATATAAATGTCCCGCCAAGCAACACCCGGTCCAGCCAGAACAGCTCATGCAGCAGCACAATCAGCCAGAACAGCACTTGGTACGACGCCTTGCGGGTCTTGTGGCGAAACACCTGCTGCGCCAACAGCGCCCCCGGCCAGCCGCCCAACAACTCGGCGGCATGGAGGACCTTCTCCGGGGTGCGCCAGCCGTCGTTGCGCGCCTGATACTTGTCCCGTGCATACAAGGCAAAAGCCAGTACGCTTGCCAGCAGATAAGCCAGCGCTGGCAATCGCGAGCCGCCCTTGAGCCACATCGATACCAGTCCTATTCCTGGCAACGCACACAGGCCCAGGAAAATCGCCAGTTTTAATTTGAGCCACTGCACATCTGAATGCATTTTTACCCTCTGGCAGGAAATCTCGCTCCACCGAGCTGTTACCTCGTTGGAGCGAGGCTCGCCCGCGAAGGCCTCGACGCGGTACGTCTGAATTGTCGCGGCGCTCAATTCGCGGGCAAGCCTCGCTCCAACAGGCCAATATTTATGGCGTGACGAAGCTCAAGGTTGCGCCGACGACCAATCAATCCAGCCAAACTGCCAGGTCGCCAGAATCAGCAGGCCAAAGGCAATCCGATACCAGGCAAACACCGCATAACTATGGCTGGCAATGAACTTGAGCAGTCCGCGCACGGCAATCATCGCGAAGATGAATGAAGTAACGAAGCCAATGGCAATCACCCCGAAGTCATCGGGCTTGAACAGATGCCAGTACTTGTAGCCCGACAGCACGGCGGCGCCGACCATGGTCGGCATGGCCAGGAAGAACGAAAACTCGGTAGCCGCCTTGCGCGACAGGCCGAACAACAGACCGCCGATGATGGTCGAGCCGGAGCGCGAGGTGCCCGGAATCATCGCCAGGCATTGCGCGCAGCCGACTTTCAGGGCTTCCTTCCAGGTCATGTCATCGACCGTTTCCGCTGTCACCATATGCTCGCGGCGTTCGGCCCAGAGCATGATCACGCCACCCACCACCAGCGCCGTGGCCACGGTAATCGGGTTGAACAGGTAATGGTGAATCAGGTCGGAGAGCAATACCCCAAGCACCACCGCCGGCATGAAGGCGATCAGCAGATTGGCGGTGAAACGTTGCGCCTGGCGCTGCTTGGGCAGGCCAATGATCACATCGAGGATCTTTCGGCGGAACTCCCAGACCACCGCCAGGATGGCCCCCAGCTGGATGATGATGTTGAACGCCATCGCCCTTTCGCCACCAAAACCGATCAAGTCCGCAATAATGATCTGGTGGCCGGTGCTGGAAATCGGCAGGAACTCTGTCAACCCTTCCACCACACCGAGTATCAACGCCTGAGCGGCGGTCCAAAGATCCATCATTCCCCCAAGTGGAAGCCGTGCGCGTGGCAGGCATCCTTAATATGTATACAAAAACGGCTGCAAACAGGGCCAACAAGGTATGGCGCCCCGCCATGCTCAATGCCGGTCAAGGCTGACGGGGAAAAGCGGCGCGATGCTAGCAGACAACATGTGACAACGCTCATCGCGCAACAATGAGCAGTGCTGCAAAATATTTTCGGCTACCCCACAGGCGCAAATGCTTACAATCGCCCTCCATTTTTTTCGCCCTTCGAGGAGTCGCCGTTGTCAGGCCTTGAACTATTGGCATCCGCCCTCGGCGTAATCGCCGTCTGGCTCACTGTGAAGCAGAACCTCTGGTGCTGGCCGATCGGGCTGATCATGGTGCTGCTGTACAGCTGGTTCTTCTTCGACGTGAAGCTTTACTCGGACATGCTGCTGCAGGTCATCTATGCGGTCCTGCAAGTCTATGGCTGGGTACTGTGGAGCCGCCGCCAGCAGGCCCCGGCCCGTGCGGTCAGCGTCCTGACCGTGCAAGCCATGCTGCCGGGGTTGGCGGCAGGCGCAGTCGTCAGCCTGCTGCTGGGCGCCGCCATGGCGCACTTCACCGACGCCGCACAACCCTGGCTGGATGCCGCCCTGACCGGTTTCAGCCTGGTGGCTCAGGTGTGGATGGCGCAGAAACGCCTGCAATGCTGGCCGCTGTGGATCCTGCTCGATGTGATTTTCGTCGGTTTGTTTCTGTACAAGGCGCTATACCCGACGGCTGCGCTCTATGGCCTGTTCACCCTGCTGGCCGTGCTCGGCTGGCGTGAGTGGCGCCGGGCGTTGGTGCCTACGGCATGAAAGTGCTGGTCCTGACCGGGCCTGAATCCAGCGGCAAAAGCTGGCTCAGCGCCGAGATACAGCGTCAGTACGGCGCCCTCGTAGTGGGCGAATACGTTCGTGAGTTCATCGATTTGCATCGCCGCGACACCTGCTACGCCGATATCGATACCATCGCCCGGGGTCAGCTCGCCCGGGAAGATGCCGCCCGCGCTACCGCCGCTCGATTGGTGGTTCTCGACACCCATCTGTTGAGCAATATGTTGTGGAGCCAGGCGTTGTTCGGTGCTTGCCCGGACTGGCTGGAAGGGCAACTGTTGAGCCGTCGCTATGATCTGCACCTGCTGCTTGCGCCGGAAGGTGTCGACTGGGTCAGTGATGGTCAGCGCTGCCAACCACAACTCGGCCAACGGCAGAAATTCTTCGCTGACAGTCAGCACTGGCTGGAACGTCATCAGCAGGCGTTTCAGGTTATTACTGGCGACTGGGATACGCGCCGTGAACAGGCTTTTGCCGCAGTAGAGCAACTGCTGGAACAGGATCAGCGAATTTGATGCTTGTGCAGCAGGCGGTAGAACGTCGGACGTGAAATACCCAATACCTTGGCGGCGACGCTGAGATTGTCACTGTGCCGGGTCAGGACATCGCATAAAGCCTGACGCTCGGCGCGGGACTTGTACTCGTCCAGAGTGCCCATGCTGCTGACGATATCGTCGTCGCCCAGCAACCCCAGGTCCGCCGCCTCGATCTGCCGTCCATCGGCCAATACCAGGCCACGCCGCACCCGATTGGCCAGTTCTCGAACATTGCCCGGCCAGTCATGCTTGCCCATGGCGATCAGCGCGTCCTGACTGAAGTTGCGCGCCCTGCGCCCGGTTTCCTGACTGTAGAAATGAGCAAAGTGATTGGCCAGCAAGGCCAGGTCACCATGGCGCTCGCGCAGCGGTGCCGTCCCCACCTGCAATACGTTCAGGCGGTAATACAGGTCTTCGCGAAAGCGCTTCTTGCGAATGGCGGCCTCCAGGTCCACATGGGTCGCGGCGATGATTCGTACATCAATAGGTATCGCTTCGCGCCCGCCCATGCGCTCGATCTGCTTGTCCTGCAGAAAACGCAGCAGATTGGCCTGTATGTCCAACGGCAGATCGCCGATTTCATCGAGGAACAAGGTGCCGCCATCGGCCGCCTCGATACGTCCGATCCGCCTTTCCTTGGCGCCACTGAACGCCCCCGCCTCGTAACCGAACAATTCGGAGTGAATCAGATGCTCAGGGATTGCCGCACAATTGACCGCCACAAAGGGTTTGTTGCGTCGATGGGACTGGCTGTGCAGTGTGCGCGCGACCAACTCCTTACCGGTGCCGCTTTCACCGCGAATCAGTACAGGCGATTCGGTGGGCGCCAGCTTGCTCAGCAATCGTCGCAATTCGCGGATGGGGCGACTGTCACCGAGCATTTCATGCTCCTGCGCACTGGCCGGCACACCGCCCTGGCTGCGCAGGCGTGCCATGCCATAGGCGCGCCCCAGCGTGACCTGCACTCTGGCGACGTCGAATGGCAAGGTATGGAAATCGAAAAACCACTCACAAACAAAGTCACCGATCTTCTCCCGACGCAGGTCATCCGGGGTCAGCACGGCAATCCATTCGGTATTGCTGCGAGTAATCAGCTCCTTGACCAGGTCGGGATGCTCGAAATGCTGAGGCATCAGGCGAATCAGTCCGATGTCGCAGCTGCGCCGCAGGGCGTCTTCGAGGGTACAGCTGTCAACCGCCCAACCGGCCAGTTTCAGGACGGGAATTAACTGGTGACAATCGTCGCAAGGATCGACGATCAACAGGCGTCGCGATGTAGCCGCATCATGCATATAGGTTCCTTGGCGCCAAATTGACCGGACATGAGTTATAAATCTTTTTAAAACAGTGTCTTGGCGATTCCGAAATTTACATTAGCAAGTTTTTGACACACCCTTGTACCGATTGACTATATGGCCAAGATCGAAAAGTAATTAGTGGCGCCGCGCTTATTAGCCAGCGCTCTGAAATCTCGGCGGCGATTGACCTGGAAGGGTTGAAAGACGCGGCTTTGTAAAAAATCGGAAAAATTTCGGCTTTGTGTGTGACTCATGTGCCGGTTGCCGTCATCAACACAAGTAACCGGCCGAGCGGTAGGCCCACCGACGGCGGACCTGAATTGATACGGGCACTTGAGGAATTGACCATGAACGCCCCACTGCGCTTTAACGACGTACTTTTGATTGCAGGCAACGCTTTCAAACCTTTTCAATGCGTTGCCTGGGCTCCCCAGGACGGTAACGGTGTACTCAACCTGACCGTCGTCGACCGCATGAGCGCCCGTATCGGCCGCAAACAGATCCCGAGCAGCGCTTACTCCGACAAGGCGCAACTGGCCAACTGGCTGGAAGAAGCCCGTGCTGAAATCAGCAACGAAGGCTACGACCTGAAGCCTTGGACCATGCCGGCCTGAGTCTGCGGCATCTCGCAGGAGCAACATTGTGGGACCGGCTTCAGCCGGGAAGAGGCGGGTGCATTCACAGCATCTCTTCAGCCAGCAAAGGCGCCTTCCCGGCTAAAGCCGGTCCCACAGCCCTGTATATGTTCTGGTTTCTCAGTCAGATAATCTTTAAATCATCTATCGCCTGATACCGCGCATTTAACTGCGCCGCCAGTTGCTGTGCCCGGCCCAGACGAATCGGGCCCTGTTCAATATCGATCAGGCAGCACGGGCAGGCAAACTGCGGTAGCCCGGCAGTTTCCTTGATACGCCCATCCGTCAGCACCCAGACCCGCTGTACTTCATCCGGATAGCGCCGCGCACGCCGCTGCAACCAGTCGGCCGCCTGTTGCAGGGCCTCCGGCAGCGGAGTGCCGCCGACCGCGCCGAGGCTGTCGAGCCAGGGTTGCAGCGCCCGGGAAGCCTTGTGCCCTTGATACTGCCAGCGGGCCTGGCTGCCACTGGCGGTGAGCAGGGCCAGCCGTGCGCGCTGGCGATAACCCTCATCGAACATCTGTGCCAGCAGTCCCTTGGCTTTGCTTAACGCCTGGGAGCGCCGGGTCGAGGCCGAGGCATCCACCACCAACAGCCAGATTTCCTGTGCACGACGGCTGCGGGGCTGACGAATCAACTCATGACGATGACGCGGACGCCCGCGCAGCAAGGTCGGCACCCAAGCGATGGCGCCCTGCTCGCCCGCAGCCATGGCGCCACGGCTACCGCCGCTCAACGCACCAGGTCGGGGCTGGGCATCCGCCGTCGAACTTGCTTGAGGACGGATGCCTAGGGCTTTTTTGGCCAGCTCGGCACTTCACGGCGCTGGCCGGTAGCGACGGCCTGGGCGGTCAATTCGCCCCACTGGCCCTGGGCATTGTCGGGCTTGTCGGCTGCCGACTGATTATTCGGCGGCGTCGGAGCCTGGGCGCTTTGCTCATTGGACTGACTGTTGCGCCGCCGATGACGCAGGGCAAACTCGGCCACGGCCTCGATATCCTGCTCGTCGATGGCCCATGCGCCACGCCAGGCAGCGTGAGCCCGGGCCGCCCGCAGCCAGACCAAATCAGCACGCAAACCATCGACCCCGGCCGTAAAGCAACGCTCACTGATGGCCTGCAAGGCGCTGTCGTCCAGCTCAATCTGCGCCAGCAACACACGGGCCTGCTGGCAGCGTTGTTGCAGTTGCTCCTGCTGCGGCTGCCACTGTGCGCAGAAGCCTTGCGGGTCGCTGTCGAAATCCAGGCGGCGGCGGATGATCTGGCTCCGTTCGGCCGGCAGAGTCTGCCCGCTGAGGGCGACGTTAAGACCGAAACGGTCGAGCAACTGCGGGCGCAACTCGCCCTCTTCCGGGTTCATGGTGCCGATCAGCACGAAGCGCGCCGAGTGATGGTGGGAGATGCCGTCGCGCTCCACCAGATTGACGCCGCTGGCGGCCACATCAAGGAGCAGATCGACCAGATGATCGGCCAGCAGATTGACCTCATCCACATACAGCACGCCGCCATCGGCCTTGGCCAGTACGCCCGGCGAGAACTGCGCCCGCCCCTCGCCCAGGGCCGCGTCCAGATCGAGAGTACCGACCAGTCGCTCCTCGGTGGCGCCCAGGGGCAAGGTGACGAACTGCCCGCTGGCCAGCAGATCGGCCAGGCCCCGGGCCAGGGTCGACTTGGCCATGCCCCGTGGCCCTTCGATCAGCACACCGCCGATCTTCGGGTCGATGGCGGTCAGGCACAGCGCCAGTTTCAGCTCATCGGCACCGACCACGGCGGCCAACGGAAAATGCGGGATGTCGGCAATGCTTGTCATCAGTTCTCTTCTATATCCAGCAGCAGGTTTTCCAGCGCTTCCCGATAATCCCCCGGCTCCTGCCAGAGCCCGCGCTGCTGGGCTTCGAGCATGCGTTCGGTCATGTCGCGCAGGGCGTCGGGGTTATGCTGGCGAATGAACTCTCGGGTCGAATCATCCAGCAAGTAAGCATCGGCCAGCAGCGCGTATTGGTGATCATCGATCAGCTCGGTGGTGGCGTCGAAGGCAAACAGGAAATCCACCGTCGCTGCCATCTCGAACGCACCCTTGTAGCCATGGCGCTTGACCCCTTCGATCCACTTGGGATTGGCTGCCCGCGAACGTATGACGCGGTTCAGCTCTTCCTTGAGAGTACGTACTTTCGGCAGGTCCGGCTGGCTGTTGTCACCGTGATAACTGGCGACTTTGTGCCCGCTCAGACTCTCCACCGCCGCCAGCATGCCGCCCTGGAACTGGTAGTAATCGTTGGAATCGAGCAGGTCATGCTCGCGGTTGTCCTGATTCTGCAGCACCGCCTGGACCTGGGACAGGCGTCGGGCAAAGCCCTCGCGGGCCGGTGTACCGTCATCGGCGGCGCCATAGGCATAGGCGCCCCAGTTCAAATAAACCTCGGCCAGATCCTCGCGGCTCTGCCACAGGCGCCCGTCGATAGCGTTCTGCACGCCCGCGCCATAGGCGCCCGGCTTGGCCCCAAAGATGCGCCAACCGGCCTGTCGCACCGCGTCATCGGCGCTGAGCCCGTCGGCTTGCAGGCTACAACGTTCTTCGCGCACCCTGGCGGCCAGGGGGTTCATGTCATCCGGTTCATCCAGGGCCGCCACCGCCTGCACCGCCGCGTCGAACAGGCGGATCAGGTTGGCGAAGGCATCGCGGAAGAAACCCGAGACCCGCAATGTCACGTCCACACGCGGCCGATCCAGCAGGCTCAGCGGCAGAATTTCGAAATCATCGACCCGCTGGCTGCCCGTGGCCCATACCGGCCGCACGCCCATCAGGGCCATGGCCTGGGCAATGTCATCGCCGCCGGTGCGCATGGTCGCCGTGCCCCAGACCGACAGGCCGAGCTGGCGCAGGTAATCGCCATGATCCTGCAGATGCCGCTCCAGCAGCAGGTTGGCCGACTGGAAACCGATGCGCCAGGCCGTGGTGGTGGGCAAGTTGCGCACGTCCACGGAGAAGAAATTGCGCCCGGTGGGCAGCACATCCAGACGCCCGCGACTCGGCGCACCGCTGGGCCCGGCCGGGACGAAACGGCCGCTCAGGGCATCCAGCAGGCTCTGCATCTCCGCCGGACCGCAGGCGTCCAGACGCGGTGCCACTTGTTCACGCAGGCTCTGCAAAATCAGGCGCAGGTCGTCATGCGCCGGCAAATCGTTCAAGTCGTGCTGCAACAGCACCCGCTCGATCAGGGCACTGGCAAACAGCTCCAGACGTTCGCGGGTATCTCCGGCGCTGCGCCAGACCTGATCCGTGACAGCCAGCAGCGCTTGCGGACGCGGGCCTGTCCAGGCTTCGGCCAGCTCGCAATCCAGAGGATCGAAGCCCAGCTCGAAGGCCTTGGCCAATGCCCGCAGCAAACTCGACTGGGCGCCACGGCCATCGCCACGGGGAATGCGTAGCAAGGCCAGCAAGGTATCGATGCGCAGACGGCCGCCGGGCGACTCGCCGAACACATGCAGGCCGTCACGAATCTGCGATTCCTTGAGGTCGCACAGGTAAGTGTCCAGGCGCGGCAGCCAGATCGCCGCATCAGCCTGATCGTCGAGGTTGTCGTCCAATGCCAGTTCGCGGTCCAGATGGCTGTCGCGCACCAGTTTGAGGATGTCCCGTTGCAGCTCCTGGGCGCGACGCGGGTCGAGCAGTTGCGCGTCGTAGTACTCGTCGGCCAGCAGCTCCAGATCGCGCAGCGGGCCGTAGGTCTCGGCGCGAGTCAGGGGCGGCATCAGGTGATCGATAATGACCGCCTGGGTGCGGCGCTTGGCCTGGGCACCCTCCCCTGGATCGTTGACGATGAAGGGATAGATATTGGGCATCGCACCGAGAATCGCGTCCGGCCAGCACTGCTCAGACAGGCCGACGCCCTTGCCCGGCAACCACTCCAGATTGCCGTGTTTGCCGACGTGAATCAGCGCGTGGGCGCCATAGGCCTTGCGCAGCCAGAAGTAGAACGCCAGGTAACCGTGGGGCGGCACCAGGTCCGGGTCGTGATAGACCGCGCTGGCATCGACCTGATAACCCCGGGCCGGTTGAATGCCGACGAAAGTCAGGCCAAAGCGCAGCCCGGCAATCATCATGCGCCCACTGCGAAACATCGGATCGGCCTCGGGACCGCCCCAGCGCTCGGTCACGGCAAGGCGGTTGGCCTCGGGCAGCGCGTTGAACCGGGTCAGGTATTCATCCAGGGCCATGCTCTGATGGCAGGGCCGCTGATCGAGATTGTCCAGATCGTTGCTGACTCCGCCCAGCAGTTGCTGGATCAGCTCGGTGCCCGACGCGGGCAACTCCGTTGCCAGGGGATAACCTCCGGCCTGCAAGGCCCGCAGGATATTCAGCGCTGCGGCCGGGGTGTCCAGGCCAACACCGTTACCGATACGGCCATCCCGGGTCGGGTAATTGGCCAAAATGAGGGCAACGCGCTTGTCCGCATTGTTCAGGCGCCCGAGCAGAATCCAGCGCCGCGCCAGTTCGGCGACAAAATCCATGCGCTCCGGTTGCGCGCGGTAGCAGACCACGTCGCTCTGGCTGCGCTCACTGCGCCAGGCCAGGTCCTTGAAGCTGATCGGTCGGCTGATGATGCGCCCGTCCAGTTCCGGCAGGGCAATGTGCATGGCCAAGTCCCGTGGACCCAGGCCCTGCTCACTGGCCGCCCACGCTGTTTCGTTGTCCTGGGCGCAGATGGCCTGGATCACCGGGATATTGCGGCGGAACGGCCGCAGATGCGGCGCCTCGGGGCTGGACTGGGCGAAACCAGTGGTATTGAGGATCAATTCGGCGTCGACCTGATCCAGCAAATCCTCCACCACGCTCAGGCAGCCCGGTTCCTTGAGACTGGCCACGGCCATGGGCAGCGGATTGAGGCCCTGGGCCTGCAAGCGCTGGCAGAACACGTCGATAAACGCCGTGTTGGCCGCCTGCAGGTGGGAGCGGTAGAACAACAGGCCCACCACCGGCTGATCGGCCTGCCAGTCACGCTGCCAGTCCGCCAACTCGGCACTGCCGAGACGCGGATGGTAGATCGCCGTGCGCGGCAGGCTGACCGGTTCGGACCAGGGATAATCACGGCCCAACCAGCGACTGGCCATGAATTGATACAGCTGCAAGGCATTGTGTCGACCGCCCTGGCGCAGGAAGTGCCAGAGGCGTTCGGAATCGGCGGCGGGTACGGTGCTCAGGTCGCTGAGTTCCGGGTCCGGACGGTCGTCGCCAGGCACCATGATCACCTGCACACCGCGCCCCGCCAGCTCCACCAGACGCTCGACGCCGTAACGCCAGTAGCCGACGCCGCCGTGCAGGGAAATCAGGATCACCTTGGCGTGGCGCAGCACCTCATCAACATACAGGTCGACGGATGCGTGATTCTGCACCTGCATCGGGTTGGCCAGGCGCAGGCTCGGGTAGTCGTCGGGCAGCTGCTGCGCGGTTTCCGCCAGCAGCGCCAGATGGGAATCGCCGCTGCAGAGAATCACCAGCTCGGCCGGGGTCTGGCCCAGGTCGGCAATGCTGTCATCGGGGACAAAGCCGCCGGGCTGGGTTCTCAGCAGGTGCATGGGTCAGCCTGCGATGGCAGCGCGCAAGGCGGCTTCGAGGACCACGGCATCCAGTTCCTGGCCGATCAGCACCAGATGGGTCGCGCGCTCTTCGTCAGCAGCCCAGGCACGGTCGAAATGCTTGTCGAAACGGGTACCCACGCCCTGGATCAGCAGGCGCATCGGCTTGCCGGGAATGGCTGCGAAGCCCTTGACCCGCAGAATGCCGTGCTGCACCACCAGTTGGTTCAGGGCCGCCAGCAGCTGCGCTTCGTTGGCCTCGGGCAGCTTGATCGAGATCGAATCGAAGGCGTCATGGTCGTGATCGTCATGGTCGTCGCCTTCGTGATGATCGTGGTGAGTCTTGCGCCCGTCGATATGCACTTCGGATTCGGCTTCCAGGCCCAGCAAAACGTTGAGCGGCAGGCGCCCGCTGCTGGCTTCGATAACCTTGACTGCTGGCGGCAGCTCTTGCGAGACCTCGGCACGCACCGCAGCCAGGCCTTCGGCGTCGATCATGTCGGCCTTGTTGAGAATCACCAGGTCGGCGCTGGCCAGTTGGTCGGCGAACAGCTCGTGCAGTGGCGATTCGTGATCCAGGTTCGGATCAAGCTTGCGCTGGGCATCGACCTGATCCGGGAAGGCGGCAAAGGTGCCGGCCAGCACAGCCGGGCTGTCGACCACGGTAATCACCGCGTCGACGGTGCAGGCGTTGCGAATTTCCGGCCACTGGAAGGCTTGCACCAGGGGCTTGGGCAGGGCCAGGCCCGAGGTTTCGATGAGGATATGGTCCAGGTCGCCGCGACGGGCTACCAGCTCGCGCATCACCGGGAAGAACTCTTCCTGCACGGTGCAGCACAGGCAGCCGTTGGCCAGCTCGTAGACGCGGCCATTGGCTTCTTCTTCGGTGCAACCGATGCTGCATTGCTTGAGGATTTCGCCGTCGATGCCCAGCTCGCCGAATTCATTGACGATCACGGCAATGCGACGCCCTTCGGCATTATCGAGCATGTGCCGCAACAGGGTGGTCTTGCCCGAGCCAAGGAAGCCGGTGACGATGGTGACGGGGAGTTTGGCCAGTGTTTTCATCGGATGCCCTTTGGCAAAGCGGCGGGCAAGCAGGACGAGAACCGACGGCCTGCGCGCGTGGTTCGATTCGCCACCGGATCACCCCGCCCGGTTGTAGTGAGAATTTCGCGAGGCAGGTCTCCTGGCTTACGGCGGCGCGTCGCTTGCGTTGCGACGGGCATTCAGCGCGCCTTCCCGCTTGCGCAGTGGCTATGCGATGAATATGACCGTTTACAGTTGCGGGGGCAGCCGCGGAGTAGCACCGCGTTCCCTTCTTAGCCCTGACCGCCGTTTGCAGGCCATGTCAGGGAACCTCGAACCGGCAAGGCTACGCAGTGGTCGGCGGCAGGTCAATGTCTGGCGCCTGTCACCTCGAAATTGACGATACAAGGCGCAGCATGGTCTCCTCCCGGCCTGCCTGACGATCGAGGACGCTATCGTGAATCCACCCGCACCCACCCTGGTGATTGGCCTCGGCTGCAAAAGCGGCTGCTCCACCGACACACTGCTGGAACTGATCGAACAACAGCTTGAGGCCTTCGGCACGGACCTGTCGGCCATCGACGCCCTGACCTCCATCGAGCACAAACGCGCCGAGCCCGGCCTGCTGGAACTGGCCGAGCGCCTGGAAAAACCCCTGGTCTTGTTCAATGCCCTGCACCTGTCGGCGTTCGAGCGCCAGCTCAGCCATCGCTCCCAGGCGTCTTTCGACAGTACCGGCTGCTGGGGCGTGGCCGAAAGCGCGGCCCTGGCCCTGGCGGTACAACTGGGCGGCGGCAATACCGGGCTGCTGATCAAGCGCCAGAACAACGCCGAAGCCACCTTTGCCCTGGCCGGCAGCACTGCTCATCCGGAGAGCCCATGACCGTTTTTTTCATTGGCGCAGGCCCCGGCGATCCGGAACTGATCACGGTCAAGGGCCAGCGTCTGATCAGCAGTTGCCCGGTGATTATTTACGCCGGATCACTGGTCCCGACAGCCGTGCTCGAGGGGCATCAGGCCACTCAAGTGGTCAATAGCGCCGAATTGCATCTGGAACAGATCATCGAGGTGATGAAATCCGCTCATGCACAGGGCCGGGATGTCGCTCGCGTGCACTCCGGCGACCCTAGCCTGTATGGCGCCATTGGCGAGCAGATTCGCTATCTGCGCGAGCTGGAAATTCCATTCGAGATCATCCCCGGTGTCACCGCCACGGCTGCCTGCGCGGCGCTGTTGGGCAGCGAACTGACCCTGCCGGATATCTCGCAAAGCGTGATTCTGACCCGCTACGCCGACAAGACCGCAATGCCTGCAGGCGAAGAACTGGCCAGCCTGGCGCAACACAAGGCAACCATGGCGATTCACTTGGGGGTGCAGCATCTGGGCAAGATCGTCGCCGAACTGACGCCGCACTACGGCAGCGACTGCCCAATCGCGGTGGTCCATCGCGCCAGCTGGCCGGATCAAGACTGGGTGAGCGGCACCCTGGCGGATATCCATGACAAAGTTCAGGCCAAAGGCTTTCGCCGTACGGCACTGATCATCGTCGGCCGGGTGCTGGCCAACGACAGTTTCAGTGAGTCATCGCTGTATCGGGCGGGGCATGCGCATCTCTATAGGCCATAAATAACACGAGCCTAATCAATGCATTTCCCCTGTGGGACCGGCTTCAGCCGGGAAGGCGTATTCCCGGCTAAAGCCGGTCCCACAGATGCCCACCTGCTTTTTTGTCGGTTTGCAAAAACAAAACACCCCGCTAAAGAACAACTCTAGCGGGGTGTTTTTACGAGCTGAGAACGCCTTAGTAGTAAGCGTTTTCTTTCTGCGTATGGTCGGTCACGTCGCGCACGCCGGTCAGCTCCGGGATGCGCTCGAGCAGGGTGCGCTCGATGCCTTCACGCAGGGTCACGTCAGCCTGACCGCAGCCCTGGCAGCCACCGCCGAATTGCAGAACGGCAACGTTGGCCTCGCCCTCTTCAACCACGTCGATCAACGTGACCTGACCGCCATGACTGGCCAGGCCCGGATTGATCTCGGTTTGCAGGTAGTAATTGATGCGCTCGTTGATCGGGCTGTCGGCGTTGACCATCGGTACTTTGGCGTTCGGTGCCTTGATAGTCAGCTGGCCGCCCATGCGGTCGGTGGCGTAGTCGACGACGGCGTCATCGAGGAAAGCCTCGCTGAAACCATCGATCCAGGCAGTAAAGCTTTTCAGGCCAATGGCCTTGTCGTCAGACTTTTCTTCGCCGGGCTTGCAGTAGGCAATGCAGGTTTCAGCGTACTGGGTGCCAGGCTGGGTGATGAATACGCGGATGCCGATACCGGGGGTATTCTGCTTTTGCAGCAGATCAGCCAGGTAGTCGTGGGCAGCGTCGGTGATAGTAATAGCGGTCATAAAAATTCCTCGCAGACTTGGCACAAGTCTACGCCAAACGTCTGCGCCACACAAAGTCCTAGTATTTTTGTCAGGAATGATTCTCAGCCTTCCCATTCCTCATGCTGATAGCCCCCGCTTTATGATCAGCAATGACCTGTGGGACCGGCTTCAGCCGGGAAAGGGCCGGTGCACCCGCTACATGTTCTTGATCAGAAAATGCCTTCCCGGCTAAAGCCGGTCCCACATTCCGACGCCTAAAGATTTTCATACCTGTTCATATCCAGCACGCCCGCCTCCCGTGGCTCGGTCTCGCGGATATAGCGGTCCAGGTCATGGAAGTAGTTCCAGAACAGCGGATGGCTGCGGCGTATACCCCAGCGCTCGACGATCCGGTCGAACTCCGGCTGATGCCGTACCTTCTGCATGGCCTCGACAAAGGCCGGGACCTCACCAGCCGGGACGTTGAACATGAAGTTCGGGTAGCTGCTGATCACCCCCGGATAGATAGTCAATGTGTCCAGGCCCGGCTGGTAGCGTGACGACTCGCCCAGCAGGAACGCCACGTTACTGTGGGCCCGGTTGCGCAGCATGCTGTACATCACCCGCTTGCCGCTGCTGTCTTCGATACGCAGCATGGTTGCTTCCGGCAGGTAATCGATCACCTTCAGACCTGCGGCGGGACGCGAAGCCAGACGACTGAGCACCTGCTCGACCTGCTTGAAGCTGTCGCTGATACCGGACCGCGCGCAATCGCCAGTACAACGATTGATCGGATCGGGCGCGGCATCCAGGGTTCCGGCGCGCTGTACCAACTCAAGGGCAAAATCGCGCTTGGGGTCCTTAGGATCGAGCTGCATGCCGGTGGGCTTGTCGTCGTCGATCTTCTGGTAATCCAGCCACATCTTGAATTTGCCGCCTTCCTGATACCAGTCGGCAAGGATTTCGTCGCGCTTGTCGGCAGGCATCAGGCGCAGGAAGTTGACCTCGGCACCGTTGCGGATCAGGTCGAAATACAGACGGGTCTGCGCCTGATGGGAGACGTTCCCGTACACGTCAAAATTCACCGCCAACTGGTAATAGGTGCGCTCCAGCAGCGGATAGTCGAACAACCATAGCGACTGCGGTACATCGCCAATCAGGCCCTTGTTCACAGAGGCACTGTCGAAATGGCGGAAGACTGTCAGCAGCGCGTTGTCATTGCCCGCCCACAGGGTCGACCAACTCGGCGGCGGCATCTGCGCGTAGGCGTCGCGGCGCAGGTCTTCGTATTCATTGCGCTTGTCCCGATAATCGCGCCACAGGCCCAGGACGCTGCCGACGTCATCGTTCTGCCCCGGCATGGCCAGCAGGGGCGTGGCCTTGCTGCGGTAGGCGGCATCGAATACGTAGCGGTCATGGGCCGGTTCCTGAAACAGCACCCAGAACTGGTCGCGAATCACGTCCGTGGCAATCTGCCCACGACACACCGGACCACGAATGAAGGTGCGCACGAAGTACTCGGCGTTATCCAGCATGAACTGGTAGCGGGCCACCGCCGGGATGGCTTCGAAGGTATCGAACGGATTGGCGCGACGCTCCGGCCCGTAACCAGGCAAGGACGTCGCCCTCCAGCTGCCGCTGTAGAACAGCTGCTTGACTCGGTCGAGCTTCTGCGCGCTGAGCGGATAGGTGATGTGGGTCTTGTGCACGATCACGCCCTGCACCGGCATCAGCCGGTAATAGACCTGGGTGCCGGGGTCGTCGTTGGGACGGCGGGTGGCGATCAGGTCGATAGCCTGGCCGCTGGGCGTACGCGAACGCACCCACTGGAAGAAATGCGCCTGATCGCCATTGGTGAAATAGATATGGGCCAGGAACAAATGCTCGTAGAGCCAGCGCCCGACCAGGGCTTCACTGGAGCCGGGGCGGTTGAGCAAGGCTTCCCAATCAGTAATCTGCGCCGCTTCCACGGCATTGGCCTGGATCGCCTGCTGATCCACCGGCGCGCCAGCCGCCAGCCAGCGTTGCACGGTCTGGTACTGGGCATCGGTCAGGCCGGTCACGGCCATGGGCATGCCTTCCTTGGGATGCGCCGCCGCATAGGTATCGAATTCGTTGGGCGCCGGGCAGCTGTTATCGCGGTTCAGGCCCAGGGCAATCTCCTCCGGCAGCTTGGCATTGGCCTGTAATGGCGCGCTGTGACCCAGTTCGAGCATGCGCGACATCAACGCTGCCTGGCTGCCCTGGGCATCGAGGACCGAGTAGAAACCTTTGTGGCGCCAGGCGTCGGGGCCACTGGCATCGTAGAAAATCCGCGTCGGTGCTACGGCGGTAGAACGATCGCCTTGATACACCGGCACTTTGGAAGCACCGCGCAACGCACCTTCACCACTGCCCAGGTTGAGCTGACAGGCGGCATCGTTGCAGGCATGGCAAGCCACGCACTTCTCGGTAAGAATCGGCTGGATATCGCGGGTATAAGAAATTTGCGGCAGCAGGTCCTCGGCGCAGGCCGCTGCACTGATCAGCATTAATACAATGCTGACCATCGAACGTAACGGCATAACCTGCGTCCCAGGATCAAAAATCGTGATTCTACAGAGAGCGGCCAAGGCCCAACATGAATGATATTCATGCAAAACCCTGAACAACGCTAAATCCTTTCGGGTTTGCTATCATTTCGACCTTTCTGTATCGACCCGTCCAGGTAGCCCTATGTCTGACCGCAGCGCCCGCCTCCACTCGTTCCAGCAAGCTCTCAAGCAGAGGATCCTGATCCTCGATGGTGGCATGGGCACCATGATCCAGAGCTATCGCCTCGAGGAAGAGGACTACCGCGGCAAGCGTTTCGCCGACTGGCCGAGCGACGTCAAGGGCAACAACGACCTGCTGGTCCTGACCCGCCCTGACGTGATCGGCGCCATCGAGAAGGCGTACCTGGACGCCGGGGCCGACATTCTCGAAACCAACACCTTCAACGCCACCCAGGTGTCCCAGGCCGACTACGGCATGGAAGCACTGGTGTATGAGCTGAACGTCGAAGGCGCGCGCCTGGCCCGCCGGGTCGCCGATGCCAAGACCCTGGAAACTCCCGATCGCCCGCGCTTCGTTGCCGGCGTCCTCGGCCCGACCAGCCGCACCTGCTCGCTGTCCCCGGACGTCAACAACCCCGGTTATCGCAACGTTACCTTCGATGAGCTGGTGGAAAACTACACCGAGGCCACCAAGGGCCTGATCGAGGGCGGCGCCGACCTGATCCTGATCGAAACCATTTTCGACACCCTCAACGCCAAGGCGGCGATCTTCGCCGTGCAGGGCGTGTTCGAGGAACTGGGTGTCGAGCTGCCGATCATGATTTCCGGGACCATCACCGATGCGTCCGGCCGTACCCTGTCGGGCCAGACCACCGAAGCTTTCTGGAACTCGGTCAGCCACGCCAAGCCGATTTCCGTGGGTCTGAACTGCGCTCTGGGTGCCAGCGACCTTCGTCCGTACCTGCAAGAGCTGTCGACCAAGGCTGACACCCATGTGTCCGCCCACCCCAACGCCGGTCTGCCCAACGAGTTCGGCGAGTACGACGAATCCCCGGCAGAAATGGCCAAGGTCGTCGAAGAGTTCGCCCAGAGCGGCTTCCTCAATATCGTCGGCGGCTGCTGCGGCACCACCCCAGGCCATATCAAGGCCATCGCCGAAGCGGTGGGCAAATATGCACCACGGGAAATCCCGGATATCGCCCCGGCCTGCCGCCTGTCGGGCCTGGAGCCGTTCACCATTGATCGCCAGTCGTTGTTCGTCAACGTCGGCGAGCGCACCAATATCACCGGTTCCGCCCGTTTTGCCCGCCTGATCCGTGAAGAGAACTACACCGAAGCCCTGGAAGTCGCCCTGCAGCAGGTCGAAGCCGGTGCCCAGGTGATCGACATCAACATGGACGAAGGCATGCTCGACTCGAAGAAGGCCATGGTCACCTTCCTCAACCTGATCGCTGGCGAGCCGGACATCTCCCGCGTGCCGATCATGATCGACTCGTCGAAATGGGAAGTGATCGAAGCCGGTCTCAAGTGCATCCAGGGCAAGGGCATCGTCAACTCCATCAGCATGAAGGAAGGCGTCGAGCAGTTCATTCATCACGCCAAACTGTGCAAGCGCTATGGTGCGGCAGTGGTGGTGATGGCCTTCGACGAAGCCGGACAGGCCGATACCGAGGCGCGCAAAAAGGAAATCTGCAAACGCTCCTACGACATTCTGGTCAATGAAGTCGGCTTCCCGCCGCAAGACATCATCTTCGACCCGAACATCTTCGCCGTCGCCACCGGTATCGAAGAGCACAACAACTATGCCGTGGACTTCATCAATGCCTGCGCCTACATCCGCGACGAGTTGCCGTATGCCCTGACCTCGGGCGGCGTATCCAACGTGTCGTTCTCGTTCCGTGGCAACAACCCGGTGCGCGAGGCGATTCACTCGGTGTTCCTGCTGTATGCGATCCGCAACGGCCTGACCATGGGTATCGTCAACGCCGGGCAGTTGGAAATCTACGACCAGATTCCGCAAGAACTGCGCGACGCCGTCGAAGACGTAGTGCTCAACCGCACGCCGGAAGGCACCGATGCGCTGCTGGCGATTGCCGACAAGTACAAGGGCGATGGCAGCGTCAAGGAAGCCGAGACCGAGGAATGGCGCGGCTGGGAAGTCAACAAGCGCCTGGAACATGCGCTGGTCAAGGGCATCACCACCCATATCGTCGAAGACACCGAAGAGTCACGCCAGTCGTTCAAGCGCCCTATCGAGGTCATCGAAGGCCCGCTGATGTCGGGCATGAATATCGTCGGCGACCTGTTCGGCTCGGGCAAAATGTTCCTGCCGCAAGTGGTCAAGTCCGCGCGCGTGATGAAGCAGGCCGTGGCCCACCTGATCCCGTTCATCGAGCTGGAAAAAGGCGACAAGCCGCAAGCCAAGGGCAAGATCCTCATGGCCACGGTCAAGGGCGACGTGCACGACATCGGCAAGAACATTGTCGGCGTGGTGCTGGGTTGCAACGGCTATGACATCGTCGACCTCGGCGTGATGGTCCCGGCAGAGAAAATCCTGCAGGTGGCCAAAGAGCAGAAGTGCGACATCATCGGCCTGTCCGGCCTGATCACGCCGTCTCTGGACGAGATGGTCCATGTTGCCCGGGAAATGCAGCGCCAGGACTACCACCTGCCGCTGATGATCGGCGGCGCGACCACCTCCAAGGCCCACACGGCGGTGAAGATCGAACCCAAGTACAGCAATGACGCTGTGATCTACGTCACCGACGCCTCCCGCGCCGTGGGCGTGGCCACGCAGTTGCTGTCCAAGGAGCTGAAACCGGCCTTCGTCGAGAAGACCCGTCTGGAATACATCGACGTGCGCGAACGCACCTCGGCCCGCAGCGCCCGTACCGAACGCCTGAGCTATGGCGCGGCGGTGGCGAAGAAGCCGCAGTTCGACTGGGCCAGCTATACCCCCGTCAAACCGACCTTCATTGGCAGTCGCGTGCTGGACAATATCGACCTCGATGTTCTGGCCGAATACATCGACTGGACGCCGTTCTTCATCTCCTGGGACCTGGCTGGCAAGTACCCGCGCATCCTCACCGATGAAGTGGTCGGCGAAGCGGCCACCAGCCTGTTTGCCGACGCTCAGCAACTGCTGCGCAAACTGATCGACGAGAAGCTGATCAGCGCCCGTGCCGTGTTCGGCTTCTGGCCGACCAACCAGGTCGATGACGACGATCTGGAAGTCTACGGCGAAGATGGCAAGCCCATGGCCAGGCTGCATCACCTGCGCCAACAGATCATCAAGACCGACGGCAAGCCGAACTTCTCCCTGGCCGACTTCGTTGCGCCCAAAGCCAGCGGCGTCACCGACTATATCGGTGGCTTCATCACCACCGCCGGTATCGGTGCCGAGGAAGTCGCCAAGGCCTATCAGGACAAAGGCGACGACTACAACTCGATCATGGTCAAGGCCCTGGCCGACCGCCTGGCCGAGGCCTGCGCCGAATGGCTGCACCAGCAGGTGCGCAAGGAATACTGGGGTTACGCCAAGGATGAAACCCTGGATAACGAGGCGCTGATCAAGGAGCAATACCTGGGCATCCGCCCTGCTCCCGGCTACCCGGCCTGCCCGGATCACACCGAGAAGCGTGCCCTGTTCGAACTGCTCGACCCGATGCCTGCCGGCACCCCCGAGCACACCCCCGGCCGCAGCGGCGTGTTCCTCACCGAACACTACGCGATGTTCCCGGCGGCAGCGGTCAGCGGCTGGTATTTCGCCCACCCACAGGCGCAGTATTTCGCCGTGGGCAAGGTCGACAAGGATCAGGTGGAAAGCTACACCGCGCGCAAAGGCCAGGACCTCAGCGTGACCGAGCGCTGGCTGGCGCCGAATCTGGGGTATGACGAGTAAGGGCAAACGCAGAACCTGCAGGAGATCCAATGTGGGACCGGCTTTAGCCGGTCCCACAAAAGCCTGTCAGGCACACCTGCGCAGGACCACCTATGCTTGCTGAGGCCCCCAACCCCAGCGAGCACCCCTCATGGACAAGCTCCCCCCAGCCAACAAACCGCCAACCTTCTGGCAGATGCTGCACAGCGTCATTGCTGCGGCCTTCGGCGTGCAAAGCAGCAAAAACCGCGCACGGGACTTCAGCAACGGCAAGCCGGTGCATTTCGTCATGATGGGGTTGCTGTTCACCATTCTGTTCGCCTCGATACTGCTGGGCGTGGTGCAACTGGTGGTTCATCTGGCCAATAGCTAAGGCTGGATGCGCTTCGGCGAAAACGGTTTATCCGCACTCCCCTCGCTGCCCTCCATACTGTACTGGCGCACGTCGATGCCGCGATCAGCGCGCTTGTTGGACGCCACGAACGCCGGAACATCGCCTGCACTCAACAGCTTCAGCACCCGCACCTGCCGCGCGCCCGGATTATGCCGTTCAGCGATGCTGGCACGGTCGTAGTCATGCAACAGCACCATGGCCCAGCCACCAATAGCGATGTGCCCCACGGCCAGCACACTCAGTGTGCCCTCGGCCTGGGCCTTGAGGGCCTCTGGCGAGCCATTGATGGTGGCGAACAACACATCCTTGCCTGGCTGCTTGCCCACCTCACGCACGGCGTCCATGGCGCCGTAGGCCATCTGGTCGCTGGCGGCCCAGATCAGCTTCACCTGCGGATAGCGCTTGAGCAGCACCCGCGCCTGTTCCAAAGCCCGATCACGGCGCCAACCGCCCAGAACAATCTGGCGCAAATGGACTTCCGGATGTTCGGCCAAAGCACGATACATACCCTGTTCGCGGCGCAGGGATACAGGCGTGGTGTTGGTGCCGGAGAACGCCAGCATCTCGATGCTCTCGCCGACGGCAAGGGGTGGATGCAGGCTCATCAGCTGATTGGCGATCAGGTAACCGCCCTCCTCGTCATTACCGATCAGACTGCCGATCAGGTCAGGGTAGCGGGATGGCACGTCGCCGAGGATTTCCGTCTGGCTGGCGGTCAGGGTGTTGTTTACCAGGAACAGCTTGACCCCGCTGCCCTGGGACAGACGCAGGATTTCAGGAGCCACGTTCAACTCATTGGAAAACACCAGATAGTCTGGCCGCGTCGGACCTTGCAGACTGTCCCGGGCAAGATCGAGAAGGGTCCGGGTATCGCGATCCGAATACAACACCGTCAGCGACATGCCGAGCCTCTCGGCCGCCGTCTGCATGAATTTCGAATAAGACGCCCAATAGTTGCCCGTGGCCGAGCCGGGGTTCAGAAAAATCACCGAGGCGGCCAGACTTGTATTCACCCAAAGGCTGCTTGCGACTATGAGCCAACAGCAAAAAAACCTGTTCATGGTCACGAGGCCTTGTAAAACAGCAAAAGCATGCCGACTTGAGAAACCCACCTGCCTCCCTTTATCGGCGGCCTGCCTGGAAATCTAAAGCCAGACAAGCCCGCCTCTCACGCTTACTGATGGCTAACCCAGAACACGGCGGCTCCTACCACCAGGATAATCAGGAAAAAAATGGCCCAGGCATCAACGCTACTATCACTTTTCACGGTTTTAGGGTGATTACTCATCGCATCGCCTCTTGTCGGTTTTATTAGGATGCGTGGCCCGGAACACGGGGCGCGCCCATTGACCACACCCCCAGTTAAGCCGAGCATTGCCCTTATCACAAGCAAGGCTATCGGCACTTATAAGCGCCTTAGTCATTTTGGTTATTTGCATATACTCAAACTTCACTTTTGCGTATATCCGCAAACTGGTATCTTCCCCCGGCTCCGTCAGGGAGTGCGCGGCCGTGCGCGCAGAATTGTTTAGATGGCGCAGGAGCAACATTGCTCTGCGACATTTATAAGCCCGAGAACTGGACCTATATGTACGTATACGACGAGTACGATCAGCGGATCATCGAGGACCGCGTCAAGCAGTTCCGTGATCAGACCCGACGCTATCTGGCCGGGGAACTCAGCGAGGAGGAATTCCGTCCTCTTCGCCTGCAAAATGGGCTTTATGTGCAGCGTTTTGCACCAATGCTGCGCGTAGCCGTGCCTTATGGCCAGCTGACTTCGCGTCAGGTGCGCATGATGGCGAAGATCGCCCGCGACTACGACAAGGGCTACGCCCACATCAGTACCCGTCAGAACGTGCAGTTCAACTGGCCGGCACTGGAAGACATCCCCGATATCCTGGCTGAGCTGGCCACCGTGCAGATGCACGCCATCCAGACCAGCGGCAACTGCCTGCGCAACGTCACCACCGACCAGTTCGCCGGTGTCGCAGCCGACGAACTGGTTGATCCGCGCCCATGGTGCGAGATCGTTCGCCAGTGGACTACGTTCCACCCGGAATTCGCCTACCTGCCGCGCAAGTTCAAGATCGCCATCAATGGTTCGACCACTGACCGCGCCGCCATCGAAGTGCACGATATCGGCCTGGAGCCGGTACTCAACGCCGCCGGTGAGCTGGGTTTCCGCGTACTGGTAGGTGGCGGCCTGGGCCGTACTCCGGTGGTCGGTGCCTTCATCAATGAGTTCCTGCCGTGGCAGGACCTGTTGAGCTACCTCGACGCCATCCTGCGGGTCTACAACCGCTACGGCCGTCGTGACAACAAGTACAAGGCGCGGATCAAGATTCTGGTCAAGGCCCTGACTCCTGAAGTCTTCGCCGAGAAGGTCGAGGCGGAAATGGCCCACCTGCGTGGCGGCCAGACTACCCTGACCGACGCTGAAGTCGAGCGCGTAGCCAAGCACTTCGTTGACCCTGACTACAAGGCCCTGAGCAATCAGGACGCCGAACTGGCCGCCCTCGATGCCCAGCACCCCGGTTTCGCCCGCTGGCGCACCCGCAACGTATTGGCGCACAAAAAGCCTGGCTATGCTGCGGTGACCCTGTCGCTCAAGCCTACCGGCGTAGCGCCTGGCGATATCACCGACAAGCAACTGGACGGCGTCGCCGACCTGGCCGACCGTTACAGCTTCGGCCAGCTGCGCACCTCCCACGAGCAGAACATCATTCTGGCCGATGTCGAGCAGAGCCAGCTGTTCGCCATGTGGAACGAGCTGCGCGAGCAAGGTTTTGCCACGCCGAATATCGGCCTGTTGACCGATATCATCTGCTGCCCCGGCGGTGACTTCTGCTCCCTGGCCAACGCCAAGTCGATCCCGATTGCCGAGTCCATCCAGCGTCGTTTCGACGATCTGGACTATCTGTTCGACATCGGCGAGCTGGACCTGAACATCTCCGGCTGCATGAACGCCTGCGGTCACCACCACGTCGGCCATATCGGCATTCTCGGCGTGGACAAGAAGGGTGAGGAGTTCTACCAGGTATCCCTGGGTGGCAGCGCCAGCCGCGACGCCAGCCTGGGCAAGATCCTCGGCCCGTCCTTTGCCCAGGAAGTGATGCCGGATGTGATCGAGAAGCTGATCGACGTGTACGTGGAAAAACGGACCGAAGACGAGCGCTTCATCGACACCTACCAACGTATTGGCATCGACCCTTTCAAGGAGCGCGTCTATGCAGCGAATCATTAAGAACCACGCGGTCATCGACGAAACCTGGCACCTGCTGCCCAAGGAAACGACCCTCGATGGCCTGTCCAACTGCGACGACCTGATCGTGCCCCTGGCCCTGTGGCGTGACCACGCTCATGCGCTCAAGGCCCGCGATGGTGGCTTGGGCGTCTGGCTGGACAGCGACGAAGAAGCCGAGGAAATCGGTGATGACGTCGATCAGTTCCAGGTCATTGCCCTGAACTTCCCGGCCTTCACTGACGGGCGCAGCTACTCCAACGCGCGCCTGCTGCGTGATCGCTATGGCTACAAGGGCGAACTACGAGCCATTGGCGACGTGTTGCGCGACCAGTTGTTCTACTTGCAACGCTGCGGCTTCGACGCCTTCGCCATTCGCGCCGACAAAGACCCGTACGAAGCCCTGGAAGGTCTGAACGACTTCTCGGTAACGTACCAGGCAGCGACTGACGAGCCGCTGCCGTTGTTTCGTCGGCGCTGATTCGCACTGAAATACAACCTGTAGGACTGGCTTTAGCCGGGAGAGCGCTCTCGCGGCTGAAGCCGCTCCTACAGGAATATCGAGCTTTTTCAGTTGCTCCTCTTTTCTCCCGCCAACTCCTCCTCCGTCAATCGCTTCATCAATGCCCGTTCATCCTCACGCCGTTGGCGCATCAGCGTATCGGCCGCGTCCTTGTAGGCCGCATCGCTCATAGACTCCTTCTCCAATCTTTCATCCAGCGCTTCCATCCGCTCTACGGTCGGCTGCCGACAGAGCACGAACCGATCGGCGTAGTGGCGCTCAAGGTAATCCACCCAGAATTCACGGCCGAGAGCAAACTCCGCCAGGCGTGCAGACGTTTCATTGCCGAGAACGATTTGGCCGGTGCGGGTAATGACCTGCAGAGACACATCCGCAACATCGCCATAGACCATTCTGCGGGTATTGATCGGCAGCTCCAGGCGGCTGGCCAGCCTTGTGCGATAGGCCAGTATCACCTCAACATCCTCGACGAAATCGATCCTGCCGGCAGCATCCCGGCGAGCAATGGCATCTACCTCTTCGAGCCGGTAAAGGCCGCGCAACAACTTCAATAACGACTGCCCTTCAGCTCCGGCAACAGCCTGGGCCCTGGCCCGGCTGACCAGCACCTCCAGTTCCATATTGCTGAACATGACCGCCGCGCCATCGGCACAGGTTTGCGGATGAGCGGCCATGCCCGCCAGACGACCGCGCAATGCCTGGTCCTGCGCGCTCGCTTCCAGCACCCGCCACACGCGTTCGCTGACACCTTCAGGGTCGATCTCGAAATCGGCAGAACCCTGCTGCCTGGCAATCACCTCGAAGAAATCGGTCGCGTGCTCCTGGGTCCACAGCAGATCCCAGACATCCCTGCGCCTGGCACGCTGCGCCATCGGGGTTCGCGCCAGCCAGAAGTCGAGGCTCCCGCCCTGTGGCTGCTCGACGAGGGGCACCCGCAGGATCGCCAAACGACCGCGAGCTATCGGCACTAACGGGTTGCCATCGAGCAGGCTGTGCTGCAGCAACCTCCCCCGCTCGAAAAAGGCTTCAGGCAGCGTGGTGATCAGGTTATTGCGCAAATCCAGAGCCAACAGATTGGGCAGATCACAGACCCCGGCCGGCAGCGCGCTGATGCCGGTATGACGCAGGAACAGATTGATCAGCTCCGGCATGCTGCTCACATCCAGCAACAGGCCCAGCGGGTTGAAGGACAGGTCCAGTTGCTTGAGCCTTGGCAGCGTCCTGAGGGTATTCATCATCTCGAGACTGAGTTCGATACGGTTATTGGCCAGACTCAGGCGGGTCAGTTGTGACAGCCCCCGTACGCCATCAGGCACCCGGTCAAGGAAATTGTGTTCCAGGTTAAGCCAACGCAGGTTCGGGCATTTGATCAGCAAGCCACTGGCATTCAGATGCGAGGTAAAAGTTGCCGACAGGTTAATGGCGGTGACATGGCTGAAATCCCCAGGTAATAGTGGCAGATCGCCCACGGGAATGCTTGCCAGATTGAGCATATAGCCCTCGATATGTCGCGCCGCCAGGCCTTCAACCGGGGTTTGCCGCTGCCAGCAACGCTTGATGATATCCGCCGCCCGGCTGCGGGCTTCCCGTGAGACAGGGATCGATACTCCGTCAATCCTCGGTCCCCAGCGCAACGGACCATTGAGCCAACGCTCAAGGCTTTGCTCCAGTGCCTGATAATCCGCTGCCAGTTGCGACAGCTGCACCTCGAGCGCAACACCACTGCCACGCAACCCGGCCAGGAACTCGGCCACCTGCTGCTGTGAGAACCCGGGATACAGCGACTTGACTCGCTCATCCACTGACATCCCCGGCACCGCAGGCTCACCCACCGGCACAGCCGGGCCGCTGTCCATACCGCCCCTCAAACCACCTTTATCGATATCCCATTGATCGTTGTGCAACTGCCGGACAAATGGCCCGATCTCGTCCTTGCCATTCGAGGAGATAATTCGCCATTGACGCACGGCGTCTTCCCAGCGAACCGCATAGGCCTTGTCATGAATGGCCAGGTAGTAGCGACCATCGGCATGATGGATATCGAGCATGCCGTTGGGACCGGGGATCGTCGGCGCCCCGTCAACAGTGCTGGCCGGCGCCTCGAAAGCACGCAGGGACTGGCGTAGCGACGGGCTAAGAGAGGCCAATCCGGGCGGCTCACTGGTAAATCGTAGCGCGGCCTGCGGCTGTGCCAGCGTGACGCTCGATTCGACCCGGTCAACCATAGCCTCTACCCCCGCAGCAGCACCCATGAGTTCCCCGGCAGCCAGCGGCACAGCATTGAACAGGCCAAACTCAACACGCTGCAGCCCCTGTTGACGCTGCTCCAGGCTGTTGCCTCGGACAATCTGGGCAGTGCCGGTGCCAATCAGGGTGACGGACAGACCGGCAATAAATGGGATGGCTTCAGGCACGACCAGAGCAATCACGCCAGTCACCAGCAGACTTCTGGACAGTCCTTCGCTCAACCCATTGAGCAGCACGTCTGTCGATGTACGGATCACCGAGCCAGCATCCGAGTTCAGGCGCTGCTGCATCCGCCTGCGCAGGAACACAAAGGGATCGCCGCTGATTGTCTTGCCAGCGTGAATCAGATGCCGGGGCGGCCAGGCGCCACTGTCGTAGCTGAGCCAATGGGGATAGACCGCAACACCTTCCAGCGTCGTACGCAAACCACTCACAAACAGGCCGTCGTGATCATCCCGTTCAGGGAAATGCAGTTCCAGCGCCGCCCGCTGGCGCGGGTTACGGCATTGCGCCGCCAGCCAGTCAGCCATGGCGTGTTCATCGGTAAAGCCATGGACGGGCGAAGAATTGCCCGGCATATACAGCAACACGCGCGGATGACGTGTATCACGGATCAGCAGGATATCCGTCGAGGTATAGCGATGGATTTTCAGAGGGGCGATCTGCACATGGGGGGCCGCACGGGTCGGGCCCTCAAGCTGATCAGGCGTCAATGTGCTCCACTGCTGTGTATCTGACAGCCCCACGGCGCTGAGTGCCAGCAACCGGTCCACCTCACTCAGGCTGTTCTCAGCGGCCTGGAGCAGCACCGCTTTGATAAACGCCGCCTTGATCAATACCGGGTAATGGCGGGCATTTACCGACCAGAACTTCTTCAGATACGCCTGATAGCGCTTACGCAGATCCAGGTCTTTGACAAACGCCTTGAAGACCTCGGGGCTTACGTTGACGTGGGTCGAGGGGTCATATATCTGGGGAAAGCTGTCTTTGTACAGGCCTTCGCTGAGGAATACCCGTGCATCTGCCGCCAACTGCTCGACCTGCCGCATTGCGATGCCGCCGTCGCGATAGGGCACGGCATGACCAATACCGTTCAACCAGCCAAAGTGCTTTTGATAGCGCTGCACAGCGGCCTCGGTCAGCGTCAAGGCGCTGAAAACCGTTGCGGGACAAGGCGTTGAGGTTTCATTGAAAGTCAGGGTGACGATGCGCGTGGCATCCGGGTCGAGGTCAACGGACCAGTGAGTCTTGGCGTATTTCCTGATCTGGGTGCGAGCAAAGCCGCGCGGATTTTTGACGATCTTGCCGTGGGCGGTGATATAGGCGGCCATCAATGGATGGTCGGCCGGGTAGACAATAGTGTTCGGCATAGCGGGCCATTTCATTCAATTGGAAGAAATGGCCAGCCTATCAACGCGTTTTGCAGAAAAAGCTTACATAGATACCGCAGTCTGTTACAGGAAGCGCTGCTGAGTCAGACGGCTCCACCAGCGGGTCAGCAGATGATCCACCGAACCACTGGCCGCCAGCCCTACCCGCTCCTGCAGGCTCTTGCGCTGGGCGAAGTGAAGGTGGAAGACGTCTGCCGATTTGGCTTTTTCGGACAGGTACTCGTCGCTGGTCTTGAGTTCGTCGACCAGTTGTTTATCCAGGGCCGCCATGCCCAGCCAGACCTCACCGGTAGCCACTTCGTCAATACTCAGTTGCGGCCGATAGCGGGCAACGAAGTTCTTGAACAAGTCGTGGGTGATATCCAGGTCCTGCTGGAACTTCTCCCGGCCCTTCTCGGTGTTTTCGCCGAATACCGTCAGGGTGCGCTTGTACTCGCCGGCAGTCAGTACTTCGAAGTCGATATCGTGCTTTTTCAGCAGGCGATTGACGTTGGGCAACTGCGCCACGACGCCGATGGAGCCAAGGATGGCGAACGGCGCACTGATGATTCTGTCGCCGATGCACGCCATCATGTAACCGCCGCTGGCCGCGACCTTGTCGATGCAGATGGTCAGGGGAATGCCGGCCTGGCGGATCCGCGCCAGTTGCGAGGACGCCAGACCGTAGCTGTGCACCATGCCGCCGCCGCTTTCCAGGCGCAGTACCACTTCGTCCTTGTCGGTGGCCACGCTCAGCAGCGCGGTAATCTCATGGCGCATGCTTTCGGTGGCCGATGCCTTGATGTCACCGTCGAAGTCCAGCACGTAGACCCGTGGCTTGAACTCGGCGGCTTTCTTTTCCAGCTTCTGCGCCTTGCCTTGCTGCTTGCGCAGGGCCTTGAGGGCGTCCTTGCCGAGCAGCGACTGCTCGAGGCGCTCACGCAGGCCCTTGTAAAAATCATTCAGCTTGGTGACCTGCATCTGCCCTGCCGTGCGGCGACGGCCCTTGCCACGCAGCGCGGCGATAAACACCAGCACGACGATAATGGCGACCACCAGTGTGAACGTCTTGGCCAGAAAACTGGCGTAATCGGCTAAAAACTCCACAGATATTCCTCAATTGCATGACGCCCCCCGAGACAGGGGCGCGAACGTCCAAGCATACCGACGTGACCCGCCGCCGACCAGCCAGAGCGTTTGTACGAAGTTTCCACGACAGGGAAAGACCATTCAAACAAACGTATGAATTTTCATTGACAGCCCACCGGCATCCTCATAACCTCGCCAAACCTTCACCGTACCGGGATGACACGGACGTGGGCAGCATCTATTTGATACGACATGGCCAGGCCTCGTTTGGTGCCGACAACTACGACGTGTTGTCGGCGCTGGGCATTCGTCAGGCCGAACTGGTCGGCGCCCACCTGGCCCAGATGGATATCAGCCTCGACCGTTGCGTCGCCGGTTCATTACGCCGCCAACAGCATACGGCCGAGGCGGCATTGGCGCAGTTGTCGAGTGCAGCACCTGCGCTGGAAATCGATGCGGCCTTCGATGAGTTCGATGCCGAAGCGGTCATCCGCGCCCTGCTCCCGGCCATGCTCGGCGACGAACCCCAGGCTCTGGAGGTCATGCGTAACGCCACCGAGCACCGCGCCGAATTCCAGCGGCTGTTTGCCCTGGTGATCGCCCGCTGGGTCGGCGGCGAATATGACACCCCCGGCCTGCAAAGCTGGCAGCAGTTCCTCGAACAGGTTCAGGGCGGCCTGCGCCGGCTGCTTGACAGCGCCGAAGGCCATGAACGCATCGCCGTGTTTACGTCTGGCGGCACCATCACCGCCCTGCTTCACTTGATTACGCAAATGCCGGTCGCTCAGGCATTCGAGCTCAACTGGCAAATCGTCAATACCTCGCTGAACCTGCTGAAGTTTCGCGGGCGCGAGGTGGCACTGGCTTCCTTCAACAGTCACGCACATCTGCAACTGTTGAGGACGCCGGAACTCATCACTTATCGCTGAGTCCGGCACACCGCGTCTTGCGACGCTGTACCCACACTAGAAAAAGGATCGAACCATGACCTCTGTAGCCGACGCCGTTCAAGCAATGAAAGCCAAGTTCAACCCAAGCGCCGCCGCTGGCCTGGACCTGGTTTTCGGTTTCCGCATCGACGAAGACAAACACTTCTCCCTGATCGTCAAGGACAGCACCTGCGAGCTGCAGGAAGGCGAAAACCATGACGCACAAGTGACCCTGGTCATGGACGCCGAAACCCTGCAAGGCATCGTCAGCGGCGAGACCGACGGCATGCAGGCGTTCATGGGCGGCAAGCTGCGCACCGAAGGCGACATGATGCTGGCGATGAAACTGAGCGAACTGTTCCCGGCGTAAGGCCTGCGACAACGCTGATGCACACGAAACCGAGGTCTGCCCAGGCCTCGGTTTTTTTGTCGCTGAAAAAGCTGAAAAGCTTGATCAAGATCACTGATTGACCTGCAACACGCTGGCCTATAAGGCCGTTTCCAGCTTGTGAGCTGCATTAGATTAGTCAATGATCTGTGCGCTCCATAATAAGTAGAAGGGATAAGCATGGCGCTCACCGACCAGTCCACTCAGATCCGTAGCGGCGAAGAACTCGACACTGCGCTCATCGATCCTTATATCAAGGCGCACATTCCCGGCCTGAGCGGCAGCCCGGCGATCAGCCAGTTTCCCGGCGGCGCATCGAACCTGACTTACCTGCTGCAATACCCCGAACAGGAGTTCGTCCTGCGCCGCCCGCCATTTGGCCACAAGGCCAAGTCCGCCCACGACATGGGCCGCGAGTACCGCATCCTCAATCAGCTGCGTGATGCCTTCCCCTTTTGCCCCAAGGCCTACGTGCATTGCACCGACGAATCGGTGATTGGCGCCGAGTTCTACGTGATGGAGCGGGTCAAGGGCATCATCCTGCGCGCCGAACTGCCTGCCGAGCTGAACCTCGACGCCGGGCAGACTGAAGCGCTGTGCAAAAGCTTCATCGATCGCTTCGTCGAACTGCACCGGGTTGATTACACGGCATGCGGCCTGGCTGACCTGGGCAAACCCGAGGGTTATGTGGCTCGGCAGATCAGCGGCTGGAGCGACCGTTACGCCAAGGCCCTGACCCCTGACGCCCCGGCCTGGGACAAGGTCCGCGACTGGCTGCTGGAAAAGATGCCCGCCGACCATCCGGTCTCCAGCATCGTCCATAACGACTACCGCTTCGACAACGTGATTCTCGACCCGGCGAACCCGATGCAGATCATCGGCGTGCTCGACTGGGAGCTGACCACCCTCGGTGATCCGCTGATGGACCTGGGCAACACCCTGGCCTACTGGATCGAAGCCGACGACCCGGCGCCGGTGCAACTGATGCGCCGCCAGCCCAGCCACGCGCCGGGCATGCTCACCCGTCGCCAGTTCGTCGACTACTACGCCGAGCGTTCGGGCATCGCCATCGACAACTTCGACTTCTACTACACCTACGGCCTGTTCCGTCTGGCCGGCATCGTGCAGCAGATCTACTACAGGTTTTTCCACGGCCAGACTCAGGACAAGCGTTTCGCCCAGTTCATTCACATGAATAAGCTGCTCGAGCACATGGCCCTGCAAGTGATCGGCAAATCCAGTCTCTGATTGCGACCTATAAGGAAGACAATATGTCCAAGACCCAACTGTTCGACCTCGACGGCAAGATCGCCTTCGTTTCCGGTGCCAGCCGCGGTATCGGCGAAGCCATCGCCAAACTGCTGGCGCAACAGGGCGCCCATGTGATCGTGTCGAGCCGCAAGATCGACGGCTGCCAGCAGGTTGCCGACGCCATCATCGCCGACGGCGGCCAGGCCACGGCAATCGCCTGCCACATTGGCGAGATGGAACAGATCAGCAGCGTCTTCGCGCAGATCCGCGAACAGTTCGGCCGCCTGGATATCCTGGTCAACAACGCCGCGACCAACCCGCAGTTCTGCAACGTGCTGGACACCGACCTCGGCGCTTTCCAGAAGACGGTGGACGTGAACATTCGCGGTTATTTCTTCATGTCGGTGGAAGCCGGCAAGCTGATGCGCGACAACGGCGGTGGCAGCATCATCAACGTTGCCTCAATCAACGGCGTCTCGCCTGGAGTGTTCCAGGGCATCTATTCGGTGACCAAGGCGGCCGTGATCAACATGACCAAGGTCTTCGCCAAGGAATGCGCAGGCTTCGGCATTCGCTGCAATGCCCTGCTGCCGGGCCTGACCGACACCAAGTTCGCTTCGGCGCTGGTCAAGAACGACGCGATCCTCAAGACCGCCCTGGCGCAGATCCCCCTCAAGCGCGTGGCCGACCCGAGCGAAATGGCTGGCGCCGTGCTGTACCTGGCCAGCGATGCCTCAAGCTACACCACGGGCGTGGCACTGAATGTGGATGGTGGTTTCCTCTCTTAAATGCAATTGTGGGACCGGCTTTAGCCGGGAAGGCACCGTTGGGATCGACACACTGCTATCGTCCTAAGGCGCATTCCCGGCTAAAGCCGGTCCCACAATGACCGCAGGCTTCAATACCGCGGTTTGACCGCCTTCCACTCTGGCTTGTATTTCTGCATCTGCTTCACATCGTCACGCTGACGAATCCCGCAGCTCAGGAACTGGTCGTTGAGCTTGCCCAATTGGTCATAGTCCAGCTCAAGGCCCAGCCCCGGCTCGCGGGTCAGATGCACGCAGCCATCAACGATAGGCAGCTTGCCGCCCTTGATGACCTCCTCGTCCGGCTCCTGCCACGGGTAGTGGGTATCGCAGGCGAAATCCAGATTCGGCACCGCGGCGGCAACATGGGTCATGGCCATCAGGCTGATGCCCAGGTGCGAGTTGGAGTGCATGGACACGCCGAGGCCAAAGGTCTCGCACATCTTCGCCAATGCCTGGGTATCGCGCAGGCCGCCCCAGTAATGGTGGTCGGCAAGGACGATCTGCACGCTGTTCTGCGCCACGCTGCGGCGGAACTCGTCGAAATCGGTCACCACCATATTGGTCGCCAGAGGCAAGCCAGTGCGCTTGTGCAGTTCAGCCATGCCATCCAGGCCAGGGGTCGGGTCCTCGTAGTATTGCAAGTCATCGCCGAGCAGTTCGGCCATGCGAATCGAGGTCTCCAGGGACCAGTTACCGTTGGGGTCGATCCGCAATGGGTAACCGGGAAACGCCTTCTTCAACGCCTTGATGCATGACACCTCATGCTCCGGGTCCAGAGCACCGGCCTTGAGCTTGATGCTCTTGAAGCCATAGGCCTCGATCATGCGCCGGGCCTGGGCGACGATTTGCTCCTCGCTCAAGGCCTCGCCCCAGCTGTCTGGCGCGTAGGGGGACTGGGCGTGCACGGCATACTTGAAGAACAGATAGGCACTGAACGGCACCCGATCACGCACCGCACCGCCCAGCAAATCCACCAACGGCAGGTTCATGGAGCGGGCCTGCAGGTCGAGGAACGCCACTTCAAACGCCGAATAGGCATTGCTTACCGCCTTACTGGCGTGGGAACCGGGGGCCAGTTCGGCACCGGCCAGGCTGGCAGGCTTATGGGCGGCAACGGTGGCCTGAACGATACGTCGCAGCTTATTCAGGTCGAACGGATCAAGACCGATCAGTTGGCTTTGCAGTTGCTGCTGGATCGCCAGGGCCGGTGCATCGCCGTAGCTCTCACCCAGGCCGATATAGCCGTTGTCGCTTTCCACTTCGATGATCGAACGCAGGGCAAAAGGCTCGTGAATGCCGCTGGCGTTGAGCAGTGGTGGATCACGAAAGGCGATTGGCGTGACTGTTACGCGTGTGATTTTCAAAAGAATGCTCCCGATCAATCAGGGTTTTGGGCTGGAAGGTGTGCTGAGTACGGTATTGGCGGACTCAGCCAAAGACGGGCGGCGCGGTTCACCTCGCGGAGTGGTGCGGGCAAAGAAGATCACCACCGCCGCCAGCAGCGAAGTGGCGGCCAGGCCATAAAGCCCGCCCTGGATGGAACCGGTGGTTTGCTCAAGAAAGCCGAAGGTTGCCGGGGCGACGAAACCGCCGAGGTTGCCGATGGAGTTGATCAGGGCGATCACCGCCGCAGCGATACGTGCATCCAGATAGCCCTGGGGAATCGGCCAGAACAGCGCCGACGCGGCCTTGAAACCGATGGCGGCAAAACAGATGGCGATGAAGGCGAAGATCGGCCCGCCGGTGGTGGACATGAACATGCCGAACGCAGCGATCACCAGCGTCACCGCGACCCAGGCCTGCTGATGCTTGAAGCGTGAGGCCAGAGCAGCGAAACTGTACATGGCAACAATGGAAATGATCCACGGCACCGAGTTGAACAGGCCCACCTGGAAGTCACTGAGGCTGCCCATTTTCTTGATCATGCTCGGCAGCCAGAAGGTGGCACCGTAGATGGTCAGGGCAATGGAAAAGTAGATGAAGCAGAACAGCATGATTTGCCGGTCGGCCAGCAATTTGAACATCGACGGTCGCACCGTCTGCGCCGCCTCCCGAGCGCGCTGCTCGGCGTCAATGGCCTGGGTCAGGGCAGCTTTCTCATCGTCGCTGAGCCACTTGGCTTCCCGGGGATGGGACTGCAACCAGAACCAGACAAAGCCGCAGAGCACGATGGAGGCAAAGCCTTCGATCAGGAACATCCATTGCCAGCCATGCAGGCTCAGCCCTTCGACACTCAACAGCGCACCTGACACAGGACCGGAAATCACCGAGGCAATCGCCGAACCGCTAAGGAAGATCGCCATGGCCTTGCCCCGCTCGGTGGAGGGCAGCCATTGGGTGAAGTAATAAATGATGCCGGGGAAGAAGCCCGCCTCTGCCGCACCGAGGATAAACCGCAGCACATAGAAACTGGTCTCGCCACGAACGAACGCCATGGCCATGGCCGCCGCGCCCCAGGTAAACATGATGCGCGTCAGCTAGGCGCGGGCGCCGAAGCGTTGCAGCAGCATGTTGGAAGGCACTTCGAACAGCGCATAACCGATAAAGAACAGGCCTGCACCCAGACCATAGGCTGCAGCGCCAATGCCCAGGTCGGTTTGCAGATGAGTACGGACGAAGCCGATGTTGACCCGGTCGATGTAGTTGACGATGAACATCACCACAAACAGGGGCAGCACATGGCGCTTCACTTTCGCGGCGGCGCGGGCCAGCGTTGAATCAGGCGCTGCACCGGCGGATGTGCCAGGGACGTTATTCAAGGGGCGACTCTCCCGTTGTTGGTTTTTGTAGGGATGAGTCGATGATGGACGCCGGTATTGTTCCCGTCTAATCTAGATTGGCACTTGATTGATACCTGGAATATATCAATGTTCGAACTGGCCCAACTGCGCTGCTTTACCACCGTCGCCACGGAACTGAATTTCCGCCGTGCCGCCGAGCGCCTGAATATGACTCAGCCACCCCTCAGTCGGCAGATTCAGTTGCTCGAACACCATCTGGGCGTCGAGCTGTTTACCCGCAGCACCCGCAGCGTGGCCCTGACCGCCGCCGGTCGCGCATTCTTTATTGAAGCCCAGAGCCTGCTCGAACGCGCACAACAGGCCGCCCTCGCCGCCCGGCGCTTTGCCGAAGGCGATATTGGCTCGGTAAGCATCAGTTTTGTCGGCAGTGCGGTGTATGAGTTTCTGCCCAAGGTCATCACCGAGGCACGGCTCAAGCAGCCCCACGTGAAGATCTCCCTGACGGAAATGAACACCCATCAGCAGCATGAAGCCCTGCGGGCAAGGCGCATCGATCTGGGAATCGTCCGCGCGCCGCTGTTCCAGCCGGGCTATGAAAGTGAGTGTCTGGTGCGCGAGCCGTTTATCCTCGCCATCCCCGGCAGCCACCCTTTGGCCCGTGCCGAAACGGTCGTCGTGCGCGACCTCAATGGCGTGCCGTTCCTGATGTACTCCCACTCGGCCTACCCGCCCTTCAACGAATTGCTCACCGGCATGTTCCGCTCGGCCCAGGTGGCGCCTGACTATGTGCAATGGCTGGGCTCGTCATTGACCATCCTGGCCCTGGTCAACGCCGGCATGGGCCTGGCATTGGTCCCGCGTTGCGCCACCTCGGTGGTGTTCAAGGACGTGACCTTTCGTGCCATTGAACTGGATGAGGGTGTGCAGAGCGAACTGCACCTGGCCTGGCGCAGCGATAACGACAACCCGGCGTGCCGGATGTTGCTGGAGGCGATTCGGGCGGCGGTGCGGGCGGACACGGTATCGGGCTTGAAATGATTGTGGGACCGGCTTTAGCCGGGAAGGCTCAATCAGGATCGATACACTTCTATCGCCTGTTAAATAGTCTTCCCGGCTAAAACCGGCCCCACAGATCCACTTGCCGCTTCTTTTAACCCAGCGGAATCGGATTATCGATCAATGACTGGTTGAACTGCGCAATCAGCCCGTATTCGTTCGGCCCGACATTGGCGCGCAGCGGGGCGATGCCGTCGACAAACACTTCGGTGGTGTCGGTAGCCAGTTTTTCCAGGGTCTGGGCGATAAACACGTCCAGCGGCATGGAGCGCGGGTCGCCGCTCTTGTGGATCAGGTCGGTGTCGACCCATGGTGGCGCGATTTCCAGCACGCTGACGCTGCTGTCACGCAGCATGAAACGTTGCGACAGGGTGTAGGAGTGAATGGCTGCCTTGGTCGCCGAGTACAACGCCGTGACCGCAATCGGAATAAAGGCCAGTACCGAGCTGTTGTTGATCAGGTAGGACTGCGGCTGTTTCTTCAGGTGTTCGACAAAAGCAGCGCTGACCCGTACCGGCCCCAGCAGGTTGGTTTCCAGCAGGCCGACCGCCTGAGCATCGTCCAGTTCGCCGGAAGCGGGGTTGTCGAAGGGCATGATCCCGGCGTTGTTGATCACCACGTTGAGGGTCGGGTGGCGGCGGATGACTTCCTGTGCCACGGACTTGATCTGCGCCGCGTCATTGATATCCAGCTCGATAGTATCGATGCCGGGGTTGGCCTTGGCCACGTCGTCCAGCAGGGCCTTGCGGCGACCGGCGATGATCACCTGGTTGCCCAAGCGGTGGAAGGCTTCGGCCAGGCCACGGCCGATGCCCGAAGTGCCGCCGGTGATAAAGATGGTGTTGGCTGTGAGTTTCATGGTCATGGTTCCTGTAGGGAAGTACTGGGTGATGGCGCCATGATGCGGCGATTTGACCATGACCGAAACGACGTATAGGGTAGTGATTCGAGACACAGGAATCATGCCATGCACCGTATCTGCTACTTACTCACCGATAACTTCCAGGTAATGGCCGTGGCCACCCAGGCGGTGTTCGAGTTTGCCAACAAGGTCGCCGTCGAGCCCTTCTATACCATCGAGACCTTTTCCCTGGAGGGCGGCGCGGTGCGCTCTTCCCTGGGCATGAGCATCGATACTCAACCCGTGCAGGCGCCCAGCCTGGCCGATACCTGGATCATCGCCGGCGTGGACAATCCACTGGATGGTCCACCGTCCGATGAGACCCTCGCGTTCGTGCGCCTTGCCGGAAACCAGGCGCGGCGCACGGCGGGGATCTGCACCGGTGGCTTCACCCTGGCCGCAGCCGGCCTTCTGCAGGGTCGTCGCGCGACAACGCACTGGGTCTATGCCCCGGCCCTGCAACGGCGCTTTCCGGATATCACGGTCGAGGAAGACCGGATATTTATCGTCGATGGTTCAATCTGGACCTCAGCGGGCATGACCGCCGGGCTCGATCTTGCCCTGGGCATGGTCGAGAAAGACCTGGGCAGCGATCTGGCGCGCTCGGTGGCGCGCAAACTGGTCATGCATCAACGGCGCTCGGGAGGCCAGAGCCAGCACTCGGAAATGCTCGATCTGTCGGCCAAATCGGACCGCATCCAGAACGCGCTGGAATATGCTCGCCAGCACTTGGCCACTCCACTCAAGGTCGAGGACCTGGCCGACAGCGTTCACATGAGCCCGCGGCAATTCACAAGGGTATTTACTGCCGAAACCGGTCAGTCCCCGGCCAAGGCCATTGAGGGCCTGCGCCTGGAATCGGCGCGGTTGATGATTGAACAGAGTCGTCACTCACTGGATGTGATCGCCCGGGAGACCGGTTTCCGGGACCGCCGCCATATGCACGAAGTGTTTATCCGCGGCTTCGGCGTGCCGCCCCAGGCGGTAAGGCGGGATGTGCGCAGCGCGGCGCGCTGAATCATCCAGGCAGCGGGCAGATCCTGTGGGAGCGAGGCTTGCCCGCGAAACGGCTGACGCGAACCATCAGATATCCCGTGCTTTAATTTTTCGCGGGCAAGCCTCGCTCCAACGAGTGCCGCATTCCAACAGGAGTCATCCACGTCCACACAGCACATTCAGGTCAAAGATGAAACCGATCCACCGATTGCGCCAACTGCCCCGCCAGACTGGAGAGTTCGTCGGTGGTCGCGGCGGTCTGCCCTATGACCCGGCTGTTGCCCTCGGACATCCCGGCAATCAACTCCACCTGATGGGCGATTTCGTTGCTGGCCAGGCTCTGCTCGCCGATGGTGCGGCTGATGTCGTTGACCAGTTGCGTAGTGTTCAGGGTTGCTTCGAGGATCTCGCGAATGGCCTTTTCGACATCGGCCGTCACCGCCATGCCCTTGTCGACCTGAATCACCCCGGCCTCCATGCTGGTCACCGCTTCGCGAGTGCTTTGCTGGATGCGTGAAACCATGCTGGCGATTTCCTGGGTCGAGGCGCTGGTGCGCCCGGCCAGGCTGCGGACCTCATCGGCGACCACCGCAAAACCACGACCCTGCTCCCCGGCGCGGGCGGCCTCGATGGCAGCATTCAGTGCCAGCAGGTTGGTTTGCTCGGCGATACCCTTGATCACCTGAATGATGCTGTAGATCCCTTCGGATTCCTTGTCCAGGGTGCGGATCACCTGGGCCGATTGCTGGGCCGAACGGGCAATGCCGCCCATGTCGCTGACCACCTGATGAATGATCTGCCCGCCATTCTTGGCCAGGGCCTCGGCCTGATTAGCCATATCCAGGGCCCGCTCGGCATGCCGGGTGATTTCCTCAATGCTGGAGGTCATTTCACTGGCTGCCGCGGCCATGGTGTTGGCCGCAATGCTCTGTTGCTGGCTGCTGCCCGCAACTTCATGGCAGCCGCTGCTCAGTTGCTGACTGACACCACTGACGCCCTGGGCATTGCGCCGCACTACTTCGATCATGCCACGCAGATCGCGCTGCATGGTCGCCAGGCTACGAATCAACATGCCGGCCTCGTCCCGTTGCGCGGGTTCGGCAATAGGTTCGTTAAGATGACCATGAGCGATACTTTCGGCGATCCGGCTGGCGGTGTTCAGCGGCGCCATGATGCTGCGAATAACCCAGTGGCCCTGGGTAATCAGCAACAATATGCCGATCACCAGCACTACGCACAGGGTCAGGTTGGCGGTATGAATGGTACTTTGGGTCGCTTCGCTGCTGTGTTGTGCGTTGTCCTCGATCAACTTGCTGAGTTCGGCCATTTGATCTTCCAGCTGGCTGAAGGCCTTGCTGAATGAACTCAGGTCCCGTTGCGCGGCGTCAGGATTGTCCAGGGCTATGTCGACGATCCGTTCCGCGCTGCTGATATAGGTATCCAGGCTGGGCTTGACCGCGTTCAAGGCGGACTTGATGGCATCGTTGACCGGTTGTTTGAGGTTTTCACCCAGCACTTCACGGAAATGGCCCGCATGCTCGTTCAGTCCGGCATGGACCTCGGCCTTGCTGCTGTTGCTCTTGCCCAGGCCCACCAACATCGCTGACAACACATCGGCCCGCAGAGCGTCATGCATCATATCGGCTTCGAGATGATTACGCAGCACTGTCATGCTGGTCTCACTGTCCTGAGTCGCCTCCGCCATCCGGCTGTTGCCCTCATAGTTGACCAGACTGATGATCAATGCAGTGAACACGCTGGTGCCAATCAACAAGAGCAAGCGTAATTTGATGGACACGGTGAAACTCCCCTGGTGGCAAATACAAGACCGAAAGGTCAAAGCCCATTGCAGGCACAACGATATGCATCATCCTGATTAGTTAAGACCATTTCCACGCTTTCGCTTGTGATCAGCCCATCAAAGGCGATCAGGGCGCGCCGAAAAGCATGGTCCAGTAGATGCCCTTGTCGCTACGGGCGTTGTTGGCGTATCCCGCGCCGACCTGAGTAAATAGCGGACTCATCAGGTTGGCGCAATGGCCGGGGCTGGCCAGCCAACCTTGCATGGCATCGCTGGGCGAGCCCTGCCCGGCGGCGATATTTTCGCCGATATTGCGGCCCCGATAGCCGGCCGCGTGGGCGCGGTCGCCGGGGGAGTCCCCCGCCAGGCCCTGGTGCGCGAAGTAGTTGTCATGGGCCATGGCGCGGCTGTGGCCTTCGGCGGCCGAGCCCAGGGTACTGCTCCAGGTCAAGGGCCGGGCGGCGGCGAAACGCTGGTAACCGCACATCCGTGGATGGGCGCGGGCGCTGTTGACCATCGCCAGCAAGACTTTGTCGGCGGCCTGTTGATTGCCCAGATGCGGATCGATCTGCGGCCGCGCCAGCACCACGCGCCATTGGCTGCCGGCGCGACTAAGGCCGATATCGGCGTACTGGCCATCAAGCATCGAGTCGCAATAGTCGCGCTGCAGCAAATCGAACGCAGACTCAACGTCATGGGCCCCGACCAGACGAATGGTCTGCACCAAAGCCGCCTGATAACCGGCGGCCTTCAGACCATCGCGCAGACCACCGTCGTAGTCGACCGGCAGCGCCAGGCTGGATTTCAGTGTCAGTGGCGCCAAGGCCCGGGCGTAGCTGCCATCACAGCGATCGGGGTGCGCCCGATAGGCGTTGATCTGCTGCAGCAGTTGCCGCTCGCCATCCGCCTTGGCGGGATGGGCGAACAGCGCCATAAAAACAGGGAGACACATAGAGGCATAGCGCAGGAATGGACGCATCAAGCAGACAGCTCACAGCAGGTGGCAACGAGTCCGGCAGTACAACACCAGAGATTACGCCTGACGACGGCCGTCAAAGCCCGGATCAGACCGCTCACTGGAAGACAAGTTGCAAAGCGGCACACCGGCAAATGTGGTCATCCGACAGATAGTAGTAACGGGACGCAAAAATTGATGGCAAAATAATGGCGCCATTCATCCGGCGCACAACCCAAGGGATGGGTCCCCTGCGGATTCCCGGCCACATCAAGGAACGATTGATACATGAACGCGCCCCTCGCCACGTTGTATCTCATCTCCGTAGGCGTGTTGGTCATGGCCGCGTTGCAGGCGGCAATGGTGGCGCGCAGCACGCCGTACGTGCAGGCCTGCTGGATTTTTTCCGGGATCTGCCTGACCTTTTGCTGTTACCAGTTCTGTGTTGTCCTGCAATATCAGGCGGTGGATGAGCCGGGCGCGATTGCTGCCCATCGCTGGGTTAATCTGTTCTCGGTGTTGATCACGCCGCTGACCCTGTATCTGGTCGCCGCCCTCGACAACAAGCGCCGCTCGCTGACCGCCGCCCACATCACCTGTGGCCTGGTCGCTGTGGTGATTATCGACAACTTCGTCAGCCCTCTCGGCTATCGCTTCGCCGAGCTTCAGGGCGTGAGCCAGACGACGCTGCCCTGGGGCGAATCGCTGAATATTTTTTCCGGCCCTCCTGCAGTTGTCTGTCGTCTGATGCGTCTGCTCACGCTTGGTGTTCTGATCTACAGCCTGGTGTTTTCGGTGCGTATCAGCGACCTGGCCGGGCAGTTGTCGAGTCGTCTGATCTGGACAGCCCTCACCATCATGTTCGTCACCTGCAGCCTGACCTGGGTGTCTGACAGCGGCCTGCTGAAGCTGCCGTATATGACGGGGTTCGGCTTCATGTTTTTCGCTGGCGCTCTGCCGCTGCTGATCCGCAATGACGCGCGCAATCGCAAGGCCGAGGCGCTGCGTATCAACAGTGCGCTGGAACAGGCGGTGAAAAAGCACACCCTGGCCAATCAGCGCTTCGAACATGTGCTGCACAACGACCCGCTGACCGACCTGCCCAATCGCGCCGGTGCCGTCAGTCGCCTGTATGGCCTGCTGGAACACAACCTGCTGAACCAGACCCGCCTCGCGGTATTGATGTTCGACCTGGACCGTCTTGGCGCGATCAATGGCATGCGCGGGCACAAGGCTGGTGATCAGTTGCTGATCGAAGTGGCCGAGCGTCTGCAATTGGCCTTCCGTGACAGTGACCTGATCGCCCGCCTCGACGGCGGCAGCTTCATGGTCGGCGCCAGTGGGCTGACCGAGCAGTACGGTGTGGCGCTGATCTACGACAAGCTGGTCGAGGCCCTGGAACCGCCTTTCGAGGTGGCGGACCGGATCCTGAAAATCACCCTCAATACCGGCATCAGCGTGTTTCCGGATGACGGGCAGACAGTGGAAGATATCCTCGCCGCAGCCGAGCTGGCCCTGCATGATGCGAAAAGCTCCGGGCCTGGCCATATCCGCATCTTCGACCCGTCGCTTAAAGAGAATCTGCAACAGCGCATCGACTTCGAGAGCGCCTTGAAAGAAGCCCTTGAGAAGGAGCAGTTCTTCCTTTGTTATCAGCCCCAGGTCGCCTCCGAGGACGGCCGTACCGTATGCATGGAGGCGTTGATTCGCTGGCAGCACCCGGTCTATGGCCTGGTCATGCCGGACAAGTTCATCCCCCTGGCAGAATCCACGGGCATCATCACCGCCATCGGCGCCTGGGTCATCGACTCGGCGTGCCAGCAACTGGCGCGCTGGCATGCCATGGGGTTCAACGATCTCAAGGTGGCGGTCAATCTGTCCGCCCAACAACTGCTGGTCAAGGATCTGGAAGAGACGGTCAGCAACGCCTTGGACCGCGCGGGCCTCAGCGGTCGCGACCTGGAACTGGAAATCACCGAATCGGTGTTGATGCAGGACCCCGAGCGCTCCATCGAGCGCCTGGGCGCCCTGCGCAAGCTGGGTGTGCGCCTGTCGATCGACGACTTCGGCACCGGCTATTCATCCCTCGGCTATCTGCGGGTGCTGCCGGTGCATGCGTTCAAGCTGGATCGCAGCTTTGTCCGGGATATAGGCAAGAGTGTCAAAGACTTGGAAATCTGCGCCACCGCCATTGGTCTGGCCAGGAATCTGGGGCTGGAAATCGTCGCCGAAGGCGTGGAAACCAAGGCGCAGATGCAACAGTTGCGTGAACTGGGCTGCCATCTGCTGCAGGGTTATCTGTTTGCCCGGCCACTCAGTGTCGAGGCGGTACAACCCTATCTACTGGCCTCGCCGCAAATCGCCACGGCCCTGCTCAAGCAGGCGCAGCCGTGCCCGATCTTATGAGCTGATCCGAGAAATACCCCGCCTGCCTTGGCAATAACGCGATAACAGATGATTGACCTGACTCATTTGTTACTTTATATGTTGACCTGTTAGCCATCTTAACTATAAATAAAAGCCTTAACGACTTCTCCGACAGTTCAACAGGACCTCCCGATGCTCTCTCCCCTGCTGGCCGAATCCTTGGCCCGTCGCAAAATTCATTACAGCTGGGTCATCGCCGCTGTCACCTTCCTGACCATGCTGGTCATGGCCGGGGCCGTCGGCGCGCCGGGTGTCTTTATCGTGCCGCTGCAAAAGGAATTCGGCTGGAACACTGCGGAAATTTCCTCAGCCCTGGCCATCCGTTTCCTGCTGTTCGGTCTGATGGGGCCGTTTGCCGCCGCCTTCATGAACTACTTCGGCATGCGCCGGGTGATGATGACGGCCCTGGGCATTGTCATCGTCGGCCTGGGCGCTTCCCTGTATATGCAGCAATTCTGGCAATTGGTACTGCTGTGGGGCGTGGTGGTGGGCCTGGGCACCGGGCTGACCGCCATGGTCCTCGGTGCCACCGTGGCCACTCGCTGGTTCTCGGCCCGCCGTGGCCTGATCATCGGCCTGCTCGCCGCCAGTTCCGCCACCGGGCAACTGGTGTTCCTGCCGCTGCTGGCGCGCCTGACCGAAGTCTACGGCTGGCGCACGGCCATGGGTTTTATCTGCGGCGCGCTGCTGCTGGCCATGGTGGTGGTGTTCGCCCTGATGCGTGATCGCCCTGTGGACCTGGGCCTGCCGTTATATGGCGACAGCGATCCGGTGCCGGCACCAGCCAAGGCCACCAGCCTGGCGGCACTGCTGTGGACACCGCTGGTGGTGCTCGGTGAAGTGTCGAAATCCATGACCTTCTGGGTTCTGTTCGCCACCTTCTTTATCTGCGGGGCCAGTACCTCAGGGCTGATCCAGACCCACTTCATCAGCATGTGTGGCGACTTCGGTCTGGCCGCCACCGCTGCCGCAGGTGTATTGGCGCTGATGGGCATCTTCGACTTCTTCGGCACCATCGGCTCCGGCTGGCTGTCGGACCGCTTCGACAATCGCTGGCTGTTGTTCTGGTACTACGGCCTGCGCGGCGTGTCGTTGATGATGCTGCCCTTTATCGACTTCCAGATCTTCGGCCTGTCGATCTTTGCCGTGCTCTACGGCCTGGACTGGATCGCCACCGTGCCGCCGACGGTGAAGCTGACTGCCGCCCGTTTCGGTCCGGAAAAGGCCAATATCGTCTTCGGCTGGATCTTTGCCGGGCATCAACTGGGCGCTGCCTTTGCCGCCTATGGCGCCGGCCTGATGCGTACGCTGTTGGCCAGCTATACGCCGTCGTTCTTCCTGGCCGGGGCGTTGTGCGTGATTGCCGCATTGCTGGCGATTGCCATCAGCAAACCTGCGCGGGCCAAGGCGCAAACTCTGTAACGCAACACGGCTGCACTGTCATGCGGCACAAAACCTGTGGGAGCCGGCTTGCTGGCGATGGGGTCGGATCAGGCGTTAGATTTGCCGACTGAAACACCGCTATCGCCAGCAAGCCGGCTCCCGCAAAAACTGTTTCCATTCAAGATTCACCCGCGCTTCATCGCTTCGAATATCTGCGCCACCACCGCCGCGCCCTCGCCCACTGCCGCCGCCACGCGCTTGGTCGACTGGGCGCGCACGTCGCCGATGGCAAACACGCCCTTGCGGTTGGTCTCCAGGGGCAACGGCAGCCAGCCTTGCTGCGGGCCCGCAGGCAGCGCTGCGCCGGTGAGGACAAAGCCCTTGGCGTCGGTTTCCAGGCAACCGTTGAGCCACTGGGTATTAGGGTCGGCCCCGATAAACAGAAACAGATGACTGACCTCAAGCGGGTGCGTCTCGCCGCTGCCGCGATGGCGAAGTTGCACCGCTTGCAGACCGTGGACGGTATCGCCATTGACCGCGGTGACCTCGGTTTCGACATGGATCGTGACATTGGGCAGCACCGCAATCCGCTCGATCAGGTACTTGGACATACTCGCCTCCAGCCCCTCCCCGCGCACAATCAGGTGCAGGTGCCTGACATGGGACGCCAGATAAACCGTGGCCTGGCCTGCCGAATTACCGGCGCCGATCAGTGCAACCTCCGCGCCGCTGCAAATTTTTGCTTCGATGGGCGAAGCCCAGTACGACACGCCGCTACCCTCGAAGCGCTCGATATCAGCCACCGGCAACTGGCGATAACGCACTCCCGAAGCGACTACCACGTAGCGCGCCTGAATCACCGCCCCCGTGGTGAGTTCAAGACGGCTCAGTTCACCCTGACGGCAATCGAGCCGCGCCACCTCCAGAGGAATGGCCATTTTCGCGCCGAATTTCTGCGCCTGATTGAATGCCCGTCCGGCCAGGGCCTGCCCGGAAATACCGGTGGGAAAGCCCAGGTAGTTCTCGATCCGCGCCGAGGCCCCGGCCTGGCCGCCAAAGGCACGCTGGTCCAGCACCAGCACCGATAAACCCTCGGAAGCGGCATACACCGCCGTCGCCAGACCGGCAGGACCGGCGCCGACCACGGCAATGTCATACACCTGGCTGGCATCCAGCTGCGGCGTGATGCCCAGACAGATTCCGGCCTCGGCATTGCTAGGCTGCTTGAGCAGATTGCCATTGGGACAGATCATCAGCGGCAAGTCGTCCTGCGCGACACCGAAGCGCTCAATCAGCAGCCGGGCTTCCTCGCCATGGGTGGCGATATCCAGCACCGTGTGAGGGTAGCCATTACGGGTCAGGAACCCTTGCAGCCGCACAAGTTGCTGCTCGCCCAGGCGACCGATCAGGACCGAGCCGACCCGGTCCGTCCCGAGCATGCCGACCCGACGCAGAATGAACGCGCGCATGATGATCTCACCCAGCTCGGCTGAGCCGATGATCAACGAGCGCAGATGCGCCACGTCAAACGGCACCGCCAGACAACCCTGGGGCCCCGCCCGACCTTCGGCGAGGGAGGCGCGATCGCCGAGCAGGCCGACCTCACCGGTGAACTCCCCCGGCCCGCCGCTGATGATTGCCGCCTCACGGCCCAGACCGTCGCGACGCACGACATCGATACTGCCTTCCAGAATCAGCCACACCGCCACGCCATGACTGCCCACGGCATACAGCACCTGGCCGGGGGCAAAGCGATGCGGCTGATCACAGGCAAAACGCAGCGCGGTCGCGACCTGGTTTGGGTTGAGCACGGGGAACATCTGCTCGTGGCGGGAATAGACCTCGGTCATGGCGAATACCTGGGCGGAGAACGGGATAGCGCTGAGACTAGACGGGCTCACCGGCAATAAATTGAATGGATGCGCGTGTTTTTTGCCCGGCAGGGCTCGCAGAAAGGCCGGGCCTGATCAAGAATGCCAATGCGTAATTCCCCCCCCATAACAAGGAGTCAGCATGTCGTCCGACCAACGTTTTCAGCAGGCCGCAGAAGAGATGGGCTACAGCTTCGATGGCGAGATCAAGATCGGTGGCAACTACGTGCCATTGGTGCGGCATGAACAGCAGATCTACATCAGCGGGCAGATCCCACGGGTTGGCGACACGGTGGTGGTGACCGGCCGGGTCGGCGAAGCCACCACCCTGGAAGTGGCGCAACTGGGCGCGAAGATCAGCACCATGCGCGCCCTCGCCCTGCTGCAACGCTCACTCGGCAGCCTGGAAGCGGTCAAGGGTATCCTGCGCATCGGCGTTTATGTGCAATGCAGCATGGACTTCACCCATCACAGCGAAGTAGCCGATGCGGCATCCGATCTGCTGTCGTTTGTCCTCGGCGATATCGGCGCCCACACCCGCACCTCGGTGGGCGTGTATCAGTTGCCGAAGAATGCCAGTGTCGAAGTGGAAATGATTGCGGTGGTTTGATGTGTTTTTGTGGGACCGGCTTTAGCCGGGAAAAAGGTATGACAGACGATAGCGATGTATCGATCCTGCCTGCGCTTTCCCGGCTAAAGCCGGTCCCACATTGATTCTGTGGCGCAGCTCAATCTGTTACCAGCCGTACAGGGCCGCCGGGTTATCAACCAGTATCTGCCTGCGCACCGCCTCACTCACCGTCCACTCGCTCAACAGATCAAGCATCGCCTGATCATCCGGCGCCGGATCGCGCCCCGGATGCGGCCAGTTGCTCGCCCACAGGCAGCGCTCGGGGTGGGCGTTGACCAGTGCCCGGGCCAAAACGCTGACGTCTTCGTAGTGCGGCGCCCCAGTCTTCGATGTCTCGTAAGGCGCGGAAACCTTGACCCAGGTCCTGCCGCCATCGAGCAAACGCAACAGGCTGACAAAGCCGGGATGGGTCACCGGCACCGGTTCGAGAAACTTGCCGATATGGTCGATGCTCAGGCGACTGGGCAACGCCCGCAGGCGGTTTTCGAACTCAGGCAGCTCACGGCCATCCACTTGCAGGTTGATCACCCAGTCCAGTTCGGCAATCCGTGCACTGATGGGCTCCAGCGCCTCCCAGTCCAAAGCGCCACGGGCGTTGGGCACCAGCATGAAGCGCACCCCGCGCACGCCCTGCCGGTGCAGGTCGGCCAGTTGCGCATCGCTGATATCCGGGCGAATCACGGCAATGCCACGAGCCGCGTCGCCGGCCTGCCCCAAGGCGTCGAGCAAACAGCCGATATCAAAGCCATAGCCATTGGCCTGGACCAGCAACGCTCGTTGCAGACCCAGGCGTTGCTGCATCTGCTGATAATCACTCCAACTGGCGCGGCCAATCTTCTGGCTCAAGGGAAAGCGCTCGGGCTCGTAGATATGGACATGGCAGTCACAGGCGCCCGCCAGTAATTCAGTCATGGGAGAGCTCCAGGGTATTAAGGCCAAACAGGAAAACCGCCCGGCTGGCAGCGGCCAGATTGACCGCGCCTTGGGGGATCTGCCCGGCCAACAGCGCCTGGACCTGATGCACGGTGTCCATGGCCTGGTGCTCGGCCGCTTGCGGAGTCAGGCCGCCGATATGGGGGTTGGCGATGACCTTGGGGTGGGCAGCGATGACCTGGGTCGGCATCTGGTCCTGAGCCCGGCCAACATCCAGGGCGCAACCAGCCAGCAGCCCCTGATCCAGGGCCTCGACCAGCGCCTGCTCATCCACCAGCTCACCCCGTGAAGCGTTGATAAAGAAGGCATGGGGCTGCATCGCCTGAAAGGCTGCGCGGCCGAACAGGTTGGCGGTTTCGGCCACGGCCGGCGCCAGGCAGACGACGTAGTCGGAGGTCGAAATTACCCGTTCGAAAGAGGTTTGCTCAATGCCCTCGTCGGTGATGGTGACATGGGGATCACTGACCAGAACGTGCATGTTCAGGGCCTGGGCCATGGCCGCCAGACGCTTGCCGATAAAGCCGTAGCCAACGATGCCCAGGGTCGAACCGCGCAGCTCACGGCCCATGACGATTTCCGGGGCCTGGCCCTGCCAGTAACCGGCAGCGGCGCGGCTCATGCCACGGCTGAGGTCGATCATCACCCCTACCACCCATTCGCTGACCGAGGTGTCGAACCCCGGTGTGGCGCGGGTCACCAGTACGCCATGGGCGCTGGCGGCAGCGACGTCGATATTGCGGATATCCACCGCCACACGGCAGTAGACGACCAGTTCCGGCAGGCGTTCGAACAACTCGGCGGGCGCCGCAGCATCACGGCTGGCAACGATGATCTGGCAACCCCGGGCCGCCTCGACAAACTCATCGATGCTCAGGGGCTGGCGCGAATGATTGAGACGCACCGTACCGCAGGCGCGCAATTGCGTGAGGGCGCGGGCGCCGTAGTAGTTCTGCAGGGTCTGGGGCGAATGGGTCAGGAAAATCTGGGTCATATGCGTTTCATTCCCTATGACTGGACGCAGGCCGGGCGACAGACTGCCGGGCTACCAACGTGGGTTGAAAGACGAAATTGACCGGGCGCTGCTCGGGTTGCCGCGAACGGTCGACGGCGCGCTGGACCATGGCATCGGCCATTTCATGCAGCGGCATGACCACCGAGGTCAGGCCCGGATTGGTGAAGGCGGCAATCGACAGTCCGTCCATGCCCACCACCGAGATATCCTCGGGCACCCGCAGCCCGGCCTGGTGCAACCCGGCCATGAGGCCGATGGCGAGCATGTCGTTGACCGTGACTATGCCGGTGGGCATCGGTCGCATGGCCATGATCTGACTGGCCATGGCAAAGCCCAGGTCAGCCAGTTCCGAGTCGCCAAAGGTCTGCGCGACCTGGCCCTGCACCACCTCGCAACTGCCGTGCAGACCGGCCAGAGCGGTGCGTTCGAGAAAACCGGCGATCTTGTTGGAGCGGCTGACGGTCTTGCCGCTGGGCACCAGGAACGCCAGGCGGGTATGGCCGTGGGCGAGCAAGTGGTCGGCGGCGATATACCCGGCCTTGAAGTTATCCGGCGAGACATGATCGACCCGGGAGTTCTCCACCGGCACCGTCGCCCGGTCATAACTGACCACGCTCAGACCACGGGCCACCGCGTCTTCCAGGTGACGCTCATCGTCCCGGGACGAGACCACGATCACCGACTGCACGCCGAAGGACAGCAAATCGTCGAACATCCGCGCTTCGTGCTGCTTGTCGCGGTGGGTATTGGCCAGCAACAGCCGGTAGCCATAGCGCTGCTGCGCCACGGCCTCGATCTGCAGGGCCAGTTGCCCGTACATGGGGTTGGCGGTGGACGGCACCAGCAGACCGAGCATCGGCGTGTGCCCGGTCTTCAATTGCCGGGCAGCACGGTTAGGCCGGTAGTTGAGGCTGCTGATGGCCTTCTCCACCCGACTGAAGGTCTGCGGGCTGAGCTTTTCCGTGCGGCCGTTGAGCACGTTGGACACCGAACTGACCGACACTCCCGCCAAGGCGGCTACATCATGAATTGTTGCCATATGCGTTGTGCCTTAAACCATATTGAACATGCGCGGCAGCCACAGGGAAATCGATGGCACCAGCACGATAAGAATCAACATCACCAATAGCAGCAGCAGGTACTTGAGCATCTTTTTCGAGACGTCTTCGATCCGCGTGCCGGTCATGGCGCACGTTGCAAACAGGCCCAGGCCGAACGGCGGCGAAAACAGCCCCAGGCCCATGGAAATCACCGCCACCGTACCGAAGTGCAGCGGATTGATGCCCACCTGCACGGCAATCGGCACCAGCAGCGGGCCGAAGATAATCAAAGCCGGAGCGCCTTCCAGCACCGCGCCGAACACCACCATGATCAGCACCGACGCGCCAAGGAACGCCACCGCGCCGTAGTTATGCGCCAGGGCCAGCATAAAGTCGGAGATGATCGCCGGAATCTGCTGGATCGTCAGGGCAAACGCCACGCTGGAGGCCGCCGCAATGATGAACAGGATACCTGCCGCCATGGACGCCGCGCGCACAAACAAGCGGGCAATACCGCCCAGGGTCAGTTCCCGAAAAGTCACCCCGCCGACCAGCAGCGCGTAGACCACGGCAAAGGCCGACACCTCGGTGGAAGTGGCCACGCCGGAGGTCACACCCTTGCCGATCATGGCCACCATGATCAGCGCCACCAGCGCCCCGCCCAGCAAACGCAAGATGGGCGTGCGCACCGGAAACGCCAGGTTGGGATCGACCTTCTTGCCGAACACCACAGCAAGCGTCGACAGGCCCATGGCCAGGACCACCGCAGGCACTATCCCGGCGATAAACAACCCGCCGATGGAGATATTGGCGACAAAACCCATGATGATCATATTGATGCACGGCGGGATGGTCTCGCCCATCACCCCGGACGCCGCCAGCACCGCTGCGGTTTCGTTGGCATCCTGCCTGGTGCGGCGCACCGCCGGTACGACAATCCCGCCCACCGCAGCAATATCGGCCAGTTTGGAGCCCGACACGCCGGAGAAAAACGCCGTGGCCAGGATTGCAATCAGGTTCATCGAACCGCGCACCCGACCGAAGATCCGCACCAGCAACTCGACCAGCCGCGCCGACATGCCGTTGACCTCCATGACCAAACCGGCCAGAACGAAAAACGGAATCGCCAGCAACACAAAGTGGTCCATGCCTGCCATGACCTGCTGCGAGTAGATCACCATGGGCAGCGACGGATCACCGATGAAATACAACAACGCACACAGGGCCAGGACAAAGGCGATCGGCACGCCGACCAGCAGGCCGCCGACAAAACCCAGCAACAACAGGCTCCAGGGTTGCAGAGCGTAGGCTTCGAATTGCGTATTCCAGGCCCATAGTCCCAGACCGAGCAACACACAGCCCAACAGGCTGAACCAGGTACTGCGAGTGGCGCCATTAAGCGCATTGGCGACACCCACCAGGGTCATCAGCAAGGCACCGACGAACACCGGCAGCACGTTAAGCCACTGCGGCAGACCCATGGGCGTGGAGACATTGGTCGAGTCTTCCAACAGCAGCCACGACGAGTACGCCAGCCCCGCCGCCGTCCCCGCCACCGCCCAACCGCCAATTTGCGTCGCCACCTGTTGCCAGGTTGAGGGCAACAGTGCACGGAAGAAGTCCACATGCACATGCTGTCTGCGCGCCAGTACCGTGGCACCGCCGAGGAACACCAGCATCACCATCAGGCCGCGGGCGACCTCCTCAGCCCAATCCACCGGGTGATGGACGAAGTAACGCAGGATCACCGAAATGAACACGACGATGATATCTACGGCCAGGACCAACGCGCACAAGCGCTCGATCAGCACACACAGCCCGGCCAGCAGGCGACCGCTGCCATGGCCGGTGGCGAAACCCCAATCGTGGGCTTTGATCAGCGGGCCAACGGTTTCTTCAGGCGGCTGATCGACAGCCGCCACCCCTATAGCTGGGTTCATGGTGAGTGTTCCCCGTGATTGCTCAGGCGCGTGCGGCGTCGATGGCGGCAAGGATCGGCGCCGTCACCGGATTGCTCTGGGTAAAGGGCACCCAGAGTTTTTCCCGCATCAATTGCCGGGTGGCGGCGCGCTCGGCGTCGGCCATGGGGAACAGGGTCATGCCGCCCTTGGCCAGGGTCGCCAAAGCTTCGGCGCCTTTGACCTTGGCCGCTTCGCGCTGATAAACGCTGGCGTCACGGGCGGCGGCAATGAACACCGGTTGCAGATCGGCAGGGATTTTCGCCAGGCCGCGCTTGCCGATCACGGCGATGCACGGGCTGAACAGGTGATTGGTCTGCCAGCTATTGCGTACCACTTCATCCAGCTTGTTGGCCAGGACACTGGCGGCATCGTGCTCGAAGCCCTCGACCACGCCGGTCTGCACGGCGGTGTAGACCTCGTTGAAGGCGATAGGCGTAGGAATCGCCCCCATCAGCTTGAAGGTCTCGATAAAGGCCTGGGTCGGCAGCACCCGCAGTTTGACGTTCTGCAAGGCGGCCAGGTCCTTGATCGGCGGCTTGGTATAGACACTGCGCGCACTGAAGTGCGAACCCCAGCCGATCACGGTACAGCCGGTGCGCTCTTGCAGCAGTTTGTTGTAGATCTCGCCGACGCCACTGTCCACCGCCTTGGCTACGTGGGCGTAGCTGTCGAACAGAAAGCCCAGGTCCAGCAGCGCCAATTCCGGCAAAGCCGTGGCCCAGATCGAGCTGCCGGTGATCATCATGTCGATGGAACCCAGGCGTACCTGCTGCACCACATCGGCCTCCTTGCCCAACTGACCGTTGGCGAAGAAATCGATACGCACCTTGTCACCCAGGGCCTGTTTCAGGTTCTCGGTGAAGCGCCGGTAGAACAGGTAATGGGCCGAGTTTTCATCGGAAGTCATGGTCGATGACAGCCGCAATACCGGCGTGGCGGCACGACTGATCATGGGAAACGAGAGAGCGGCAGCGCCAAGGGTGGCGGATTGCACGAAGCGACGACGAGTCAGATTCATGGTTTTAGCCTTTTTTGTTGTTATGAGTAAAACGTTTTACTAAACCGTTTTACGGATAATAGGCCTCAACGATAAATATTCAATAAAAAGTTTGATTCTTGCTCAACCACACTGCGCGTTTCCTGTGGGACCGGCTTTAGCCGGGAAGGCGTATTCCCGGCTAAAGCCGGTCCCACAGTTAAAATGCGTTGCCATAAAAAACACCCCGCGAAAGGCCAGCCTTCGCGGGGTGTCGGGTGTTGCGCGCAGCTATTTCAGATGCTTGCGTGGATCAGCCGTTCAACAACACTTCGGCCCGCCCTTGCCGCCATACCGAGCCTCTTGACGTTCCCGGAAGAACATCTCGTAGCTCATCACCGGTTTGTCCGGATGGGTGGCCTGCATGTGCTCGACGTAAGTGTCGTAGTCCGGCATGCCGACCATCAGGCGGGCAGCCTGGCCCAGGTATTTGCCCAGGCGACTCAGGTCATTGAACATGGGCTGATCCTCCGTTCATCACGAGTGTTGCACCGGTTGCGCCTGGAATGGCGCTTCCTTGTCGGTACGCTCTTTCTTGCCCCAGGCCGCAACACCGACCTTGATGGCGTAGAACAGAATGCTCAGGACCACGAACAGGAACAGAACAGTCAGGGTCGCGTTGGTGTAGGCGTTGAAGATCACATGCTGCATCTGGTCCATGGTCTTGGCCGGAGCAATGATCTGACCGGCGTCGGCGGCGGTGCTGTATTTCTTCGCCAGGGCGAGGAAGCCAACGGCCGGGCTCGGGTCGAACAGTTTGATAAAGCCTGCGGTCACGGTGCAGATCAGCAGCCAGGACGCTGGCAGCATGGTCACCCAGATGTAGCGCTGGCGTTTCATTTTGATCAGCACGACGGTGGCCAGCATCAGGGCGATCCCCGCCAGCATCTGGTTGGAGATGCCAAACAGCGGCCACAGGGTGTTGATACCGCCCAGTGGATCGATCACGCCCTGATACAGCAGGTAACCCCAAAGGGCCACGCAGCCACCGGTGCCGATGGCGTTGGCGGTCCACGACTCGGTGCGTTTCAGCGCCGGCACGAAGCTGCCCAGCAGGTCTTGCAGCATGAAGCGACCGGCACGGGTACCGGCGTCAACCGCCGTCAGGATGAACAGTGCTTCGAACAAAATAGCGAAGTGATACCAAAACGCCATGGTGTTCTGCCCCGGCAATGCCTGGTGCAGGATCTGCGCGATACCCACCGCCAGGGTCGGCGCACCGCCAGCACGGGCCAGTACGGTGTTTTCACCGATGTCATGGGCCACGGCCGTGAGCATGTCCGGGGTAATGGCAAAGCCCCAGCCGCTGATGGTCTGGGCCACGGCAACCACATCACCGCCGACCACAGCGGCCGGGCTGTTCATGGCGAAGTACACGCCTGGCTCGATCACCGAAGCGGCAACCATGGCCATGATGGCCACGAAGGACTCCATGAGCATGCCGCCGTAACCGATGTAACGGGCGTTCTTCTCGTTATCCAGCAGTTTGGGTGTAGTACCCGAGGAAATCAGCGCGTGAAAACCCGACACCGCACCGCAGGCAATGGTGATGAACAGGAAAGGAAACAGCGCGCCTTTCCAGACCGGGCCAGTACCGTCGGTGAACTGGGTCAGGGCCGGCATTTTCAGCTCGGGCGCCAGAATCAGGATGCCGATGGCCAGGGCCACGATGGTGCCGATTTTCAGGAAAGTGGACAGGTAGTCACGCGGTGCCAGCAGCAGCCAGACCGGCAGCATGGCGGCGACGAAGCCGTAGCCCACCAGCATCCAGGTGATCTGCACGCCGGTGAAGGTGAACATCGGCGCCCACGCCGGGTTGGCGGCAATCTGCCCGCCCATCCAGATCGAGGCCAGCAGCAGGACCACGCCAATCACCGAGATCTCGCCGATGCGGCCCGGGCGGATGTAGCGCATGTAGATGCCCATGAACATCGCCACCGGAATGGTCGCCAGCACCGTGAACATGCCCCAAGGGCTCTCAGCCAGGGCCTTGACCACGATCAGCGCCAGCACCGCGAGGATGATGATCATGATCAGGAAGCAGCCGAACAAGGCGATGGTGCCGGGAATGCGGCCCATTTCCTCGCGGACCATGTCGCCCAGAGAGCGACCGTTGCGGCGGGTGGAGAGGAACAGGATCATGAAATCCTGCACGGCCCCGGCCAGCACCACACCGGCAATCAGCCAGAGGGTGCCTGGCAGGTAACCCATTTGCGCAGCCAGCACCGGACCGACCAGCGGACCTGCACCGGCAATGGCGGCAAAGTGGTGACCGAAAAGAATGTGTTTATTGGTCGGCACATAGTCCAGACCATCGTTGTTGACCACCGCCGGCGTGGCCCGGGTCGGGTCCAGTTGCATGACGTGGTTGGCGATGAACAGGCTGTAGTAGCGGTAGGCAACCAGATAGATGGCGACGGCGGCCACTACTATCCACAAGGCATTGATGGGTTCACCGCGACGAAGCGCTACGACGCCAAGCGCGCATGCCCCCAAAGCGGCGACAGCGAACCAAGCCAGATGTCTGGTCAGTCGGGTCATTTGAGTCTCCTGCCAGGGCCAGGGGCCGGTGGCGTAATTGTTTTTGTTGGGCTCGCAAACGGAGCGTGCCCACTATCCCTGCTGTCCGGCCAGATAAACATGGGTATTACTACCGTTCCGTCTACGTAGTACTACGTGGGTCTACAGGAACAGGCTTAAGGCATACCATGTGCGCCTACAAAAACAACACACGTGCGGTGCCCGTCGTCATGCAACTGAAGTACAAGATCGTCGCCCTCGGCATCCTGCCGCTGATCCTTGCCGTCGGAGTGATCTGCGCCCTGGTGATCGTGCAGAACCAGCGCCTGGGCGAACAACAGGCGCAATTGATCGAAGACAGCATCCTGGCCAGCAAGCGCGCGGAACTGCAGAACTACGTAGAACTGGCCATGAGCGCCCTCGCCCCGCTGTATGAAAGCGGCAAGGACGACGAGCAGACCAAACAGCAGGTCTTGCAGGAATTGTCCAAGCTGAGCTTCGGCATCAACGGCTATTTCTTTGTCTACGACCACAATGGCCGCAACCTGATGCACCCGCGTCAGGGCGCACTGGTGGGCAAGGACCTGTGGAGCATGACCGACCCTCAGGGCCTGTTGGTCATCCAGGCCTTGTTGAGAAGCGCCCAGTCCGGCGACGGTTTTCAGCATTACGCCTGGGAGAAACCTTCCACCGGGCAGATCACCGACAAGCTCGCCCGGGTTGTCATGCTGGACCGTTGGGGCTGGATGCTCGGCACCGGCATCTATCTGGAAGACGTCGAACGCGCCACCCGCCAGGCCCGGGAAGAAGTCGCCCGGGGCATCTACACCACCATGCTCGATATCGGCGCCGTGGCCCTGATCGCCGTGGTCCTGGTGTTCGCCTGCGGCCTGACCCTCAATGCCAGCGAACATCGCCTGGCAGACAGCAAGTTGCAGCGCCTGAACCGGCGCATCATGAATCTGCAGGAAGAAGAACGCTCGCGGTTGTCACGGGAACTGCACGACGGCATCAGCCAGGTACTGGTGTCGATCAAGTTCCAGTTCGAACTGGCCAGCCTGGAACTGGAGGCCGGCCGCGAATCGGGCATGGATATCCTGCGCAAGGGTACTGAACGACTGGGCGACGCCATCGGTGAAATCCGCACCATTTCCCATGATCTCCGCCCTTCCCTGCTCGATACCCTGGGCCTGGCCGCCGCCGTGACCCAACTGGTCAACGAGTTCGAGCAGCGCAGCGGCCTGCATATCCATTACGGCCAGCACCTGGGCGATCTGACCCTGGTGGACGGCGCACCGGTCGCACTATTCCGTATCCTGCAAGAGGCCCTGACCAATATCGAACGCCATGCCCATGCCAGCAACGTCTATATAGAGCTGAGCAGCAACGCCGCCCACGTGCGCCTGGCGGTCATCGACGACGGCGTCGGCTTTGAAGTGGATGGCAAAGGCATGCAGGGCGGCATTGGCTTGCGCAACATTCGCGAGCGGGTGGAACACTTCAGCGGCCAGTTGCACCTCTTTTCCATGTCCGGGCGAAGCGAAATAATCGTCACCCTCCCCACCCGAGCGAACTCATGACTGCTGAAGCACCCATTCGTATTGCCTTGGTTGATGATCACGCCCTGGTCCGGGATGGTGTCCGCGCCCTGCTGTCTACGCGTCCGTCGTTCGAGGTCGTGGGCGAGGCCGAAAGTGGCGTCCAGGCCCTGGACCTGTGCGGGGCGATCAGCCCGGATATCCTGCTGGTGGATATCGGCCTGCAAGACATGAACGGCCTGGAACTGACCCGCCAGGTACGCGCGCGTTATCCACAGATCAAGATCCTGGTGCTGAGCATGTACGACAACCATGAGTACGTGACCACCTCGATCCGCGCCGGAGCCAGCGGTTATGTGCTCAAGAACGCGCCTTCGCGGGAGATCGTCGCCGCCATCGAAGCCATTGCCACCGGCGGCACCTTTTATAGCGCGGCCGTGACGCTCAAGCTGGTCACGCCGAAAAACGACGACAACGAACTGACCCCGCGGGAGGTTCAGGTACTGGTCGGCCTGGCCCAGGGCCTGAACAACAAGACTATCGCCCGGGACCTGGCCATCAGCGTGCGCACCGTGGAAACCCACCGTTTGAGCATTCGCCGCAAGCTCAAGGTGGATAAGCCGGCGGGGTTGGTGATGTATGCCATGGAGCATGGGTTGTTGCCGTGATGTGCAGGCCTGAAGGTGCACGGGTGGGACCGGCTTCAACCGGGAAGGCGGCGGCACATTCACAGCATTTGTGTCGTTTTCATTGGAGCCTTCCCGGCTAAAGCCGGTCCCACAGCAGCTAATCTCGACGGGCAAATCAATACTGCGACAACACGCCGCAGCCAAACCCACGACCAGTTGTCTGACGACTATATGTATGCCGTAGTATTCAGAAATAATTTGTTCTAAAATGTTTCTCAATCGGCAAGCGGATGTGGAATCGAACCGAAACGATGATTTTCATCGGCGAATTCGAACCCGGCGACTTGACCCACTTATATAAGAAAAAAGCCCGTCCTCGACGGGCTTTTTTCGTTTTCAGCGCTTGTCGCGCTGCCCGTGACCCATTTTTAACGCTTTTCAACATTAAACTTAGAGGTTTACCCCATGATTCGCCTTGTCGTTTCCCTGTACCAATGGATCAAACGTTCCCCTGAAGACAACGCTTCTTCCGATAGCCAGGGTTACTCCCGTGAGTTCAACCGTGAAGAAAGCGAAGGCAGCCGCTGGACTTTCGTTTCCATCTTCGCCGTGTTCACCCTGAGCCTCTACATCCTCGCGGGCCTGGGCTACTACGCCAAGGTTCACGTCTGGGACGAAATGAGCGAGCAACAGAAAGAAGTCGTCTCCCAGGCGATGGTGGTGAGCTCGCAGAATCTCTGATTCAGCAGGCAATTTGCTCAGGCCGGGCAATAAAAAAAGGGACGCAGTGGCGTCCCTTTTTTATGCGTTTTTTCATGACCATTGCCCAGTGTCCTCGACATAGGGCGGCAGCCCCTCCGGCAGATTGATCCAGCGCAAGGGCGAAGCATCGCGACGCCGCACGATCCGCTGCGGGGTGAAATGCCAGAGCCGTTCAGCACCTTCGAACCTCACAATATCCGCCGAATCGAGATCAACCCTGGCCGCCCCGCTCATCTGCAACACATCGCCGTTGGTAAAATCAATGAACAACAGTCCGGCCCTCGGGTTGAGTTGCATATTACCCAGGGTATTGAAGAACTGATTGCCCATGAAATCCGGCACCGTCAGCGAGCCATCGGCATTGAGCCGGACAAAACCCGGCTTGCCGCCACGATGGGAAACGTCCACTTGGCGCCCGCTTTCGGGCAGGTCTACATAGGTAGCAACAAACAGAGTCGCGGCATCGCCGATCAGGCTGCGTGCCTCATCATCCAGCTCGTTCAGCCATTGCACCTCGCCGTTACCCGCGACCGCCGGGTCCCGGGCATAGGCGAATTGGCGCTGGTGAATGTACTTGGGGCAGTTACCGAAACTCTGCTCCACCGTCAGCAACAGACTCTGCCGGGTGACCCGCTGCAAGCGGCCATTGAGGCGATTACGCCGTCGGGTGCGCAGGTCGATGCCCAGCAGGCCGATGGCAGCGTCTTCGCTCAGCGCCGTCTGCGCGGGGTCGGCAGGATCGGCCTGAATATCCAGGCGCAGGTGCCGTGCATCTTCGGCCTGGACAAAGCCCGGCTCCCCCACCAGCAGGCTGGCCCACACATCATCGTCGGCATCCACCGCACCCAGCACCATATACGGCAACAACGGATAGAAACCCTGATGCTGCTCGATCAAATGGTCGCGGATAACCTTGCGCCCGACCATGTCCATGCGCTCAAGCACATGGGCGCTACGCTGCAACGCCCGCTCACCGGCATGCCAGGGTGAATCGGGGATGGTAGCGGTGATGTCCATGGGAACCTCCGACGATAGCTTGTTTCAAGGTCAGGCCTGGGCGTACAACCCGGCCTGGGTACGGGGGAACGGCACGAAACCGTCCAGTGCTTCGACACGACCCAGCCATTGGCCGATCAGGGGATATGGCGTCAGGTCGACGTTGCCTTCAGGCGCGCCGACGATGTAGCTGTACAGCGCCACATCGGCCAGGGTCGGTTGAGTGCCGACCATCCAGGCGCCATTGCTGCTCAGGTTGTCTTCGATCAGCGTCAGAATGCGGTGAGCGCGGGTTATGGTGGTCTCGGGATCAAGCTTGGCGCCGAACACGGTAATCAACCGCGCCGCCGCCGGGCCTGCGGCCAGTTCACCCGAAGCAACCGACAGCCAGCGTTGGACATGAGCCGCTTCCAGCGCGCCCTCAGGCAGCCAGTCGGTCTTGCCGAATTTCTTCGCCAGGTACACCAGGATCGCTGTGGAATCGCTGATCCACTGCCCGTCATCTTCCAGCACCGGCACCTGACCAAATGGATTGAGCTTGAGAAAGGCTTCGGTTTTATGGGCGCCATTGGGTAGATCGACCTCGATCAGGCTGCAATTCGCGCCGATCAGGGAGAGAAACAGCTGTGCACGATGAGCATGGCCGGACAAGGGGAAGTAAAACAGTTTCATGGTCGATTCTCGCTGAGTGATAGGGACGGGCATTCGCTGGAGATAATGCTAGCCATGTCACCAGATTGAATAAATGCCACAGAAAGAACATATTCACTCCATATTTCGGAGTAATGGAGTCCGCAATGGATACGCTACAAGCGATGCGTCTGGTTCTAGCGATTGCCGAACAAGGCAGCCTGACCGCCGCTGCACAGAAGCTCGGAACCTCGTTGCCCACGGTGGTGCGGGTGTTGGCTGCGACGGAACAGCACCTGGGTGTGCGTCTGTTCGAACGCACCACACGCCAGGTGCGCATTACCGAGGAAGGTCGACGTTATGCCGAATCGGCACGGGCGGTGCTGCGGGAAATCGAAACCGTCGAAGATGTGTTTCGCGACAAGGGCCGTGAACCCAGCGGTGAGCTGGTGATCAGCGCGCCGGTGCTGTTCGGTCAATACCACGTCATGCCGTGCCTGAGCAGTTTCATGAAGCAGTACCCGAAGGTCACGGTGACCCTGATCCTGCTGGACCGGGTCACGGATCTGATCGAGGAAGGCATCGATATCGCGGTACGCATTGCCCCGCTGGCGACGCCGGATCTGGTGGCCACGCCTCTTGGCCAGGTCCGCCGCTACCTGGTCGCAAGCCCCGAACTGCTCGCCAGCCTGCCGCCCATCGAACACCCCACCGATATCTGTGACGTGCCCTTTATTCAGCACTCGGCCCTGGTCTTGGGCGCGCAGGTGGTTCTGGAGGAGCGCAACAAGCCGCTGGTCATCAAGATGAATAACGTGCGCATGAAGACCAATAGCGCAGCCGGCACCATTGCCGCCTGCATGGATGGCCTGGGTTTGGGCATGGTCCTGTCTTATCAGGTGCGCGACGCCATTGCCGATGACCGGCTGCGAGTGGTGCTGCGTGATTTCCTGCCGCCGCCGGTGCCAGTGTCCCTGGTCTACATGCCCTCCCGGCGCAATTCAGTGCGCAGCCAGGCGTTTATCAAGTGGGCCAAAGAGGCGATCAGTCAGCGGCTTAGTGCCCAGTTGGGTTGAACCGGGCTGTAAATACCGATGGGTGGGCCCGGCTTTAGCCGGGAAAGGGCCGGTGCATCCAACAGATGTGTGTTGTCACACCGCATTCCCGGCTGAAGCCGGCCCCACACCCGCGAACCGCCTGGTTCCCCAAACCTCACATTGATGGCGGGCATTTCAAGTATCGATACGGGTTAATGGTGCCTCAGGGGTGCCCTCGATAGAGTCAGCAGCAACGATTCATCACCCCTGGCTCACGAGGTATGTCATGTCCCGCACTATTCGTTTCCACCACTTCGGCTCCGCCGATGTGCTCAAGTGCGAGGAACAAAAGCTTCGGCAACCGGCTGCCGACGAGGTACTGATCCGCGTCGAAGCCATTGGCGTGAGCTGGGATGACGTGCTCTGGCGTCAGGACCTGGGCCCGTGCAAGGCTCGCCTGCCAGCTGGCCTGGGTACTGAAATGGCCGGTGTGGTAGAAGCTGTCGGTGCACAGATCACTGATCTGCAGCCCGGTGATCGCGTCGCCAGCTTTCAGGCGGTGAATACCAACGACTACCCGGTCTATGGCGACCTGATCATTCAGCCCCGCGCCACCCTGACCCGCTATCCGGACAATCTGACACCGGCTCAGGCGGCGGTGCACTACAATCCGCTGCTGCTGGCCTGGTTTGCCCTCGTCGACCTGGCCCGCGTACAGCCCGGCCAGAGCATCCTCGTCACCGAGGCGACGCTGAGCCCGAACATTGCCTTCGTCAAACTGGGCAAGGCCCTGGGCCTGAAGGTCATCGCCGCGACGAAAAACCCCGAGGACCGCCAGTACCTGCTCGACAATGGCGCCGCGCAAGTCATCGTCACCGACGAACAGGACCTGGGCATGCGCATTACCAAACTGACCGATGGCCACGGCGTCGAGGCCATCTTCGACGGCCTTGGCGGCCCACAGATGTCCCTGCTCGGCGACGTCCTGGCACCGCGCGGCAGTCTGGTTTTATACGGCCTGCGCGGCGGCAACTACACGCCCTTCCCGGCCATAGAGGCGTTCAAGAAGAACATCCGCTTCTTCGTCCATTGCCTGTGCAACTTCACCGGCAAGCCCGAATTCAACATCGGCCAGGACGGCGAAGCGCTGAAACGGGCCTTGGAAGGCATCAACCGCTTGACCCTGGAACACCCGCTGGCCTCGGATATCGACCGCAGCTTCAACCTGGAACATGCGGCCAAGGCCCATGACTATCTGGAACACCAGACGGCGTATGGGCGGGTGGTTTTGAAGCCAGTGTGATGAAAACAGTTGCCAGCCACACGCAATCCTGAGAAAAAGCGGCCCGTCATCGCCAACCACAGTACGAGCCGCAAATGCCCCAGGAACTGCAAATTGAAGACCTCACCCCCGGCACCGGCAAAGCCGTGGTCAAGGGTGCCCTGATCGCCACCCAGTACACCGGATGCCTGGAAGACGGTACGGTGTTCGATTCCTCTTGGGAACGCGGTAAGCCGTTTCAGTGCGTGATCGGCAGCGGCCGGGTGATCAAGGGTTGGGACCAGGGCTTGATGGGCATGCAGGTCGGTGGCAAGCGCAAGCTCTGGGTGCCGGCTCACCTCGCCTACGGCGAACGTACCATGGGTGCCATCCCGCCAAACTCCAATCTGCTGTTTGAAATCGAGCTGCTGGAAGTCCTGACCCGGGACGATTGATCACCGAGGCATCGGGGCATTGCGCGCGGCGGGGGAAAAAGCCATGCTCCGCGCAAGGTAATTTGCGTCTTTGCTCAGGAATCTCTTTTATGGCCCTCAACAAGCCAACCCAGGAACTCAAACGCCACTTGCGCGGCTCAGCCATCAATCTGGAAAACGCCGCCAACGAAATCCTCAGGCTCGCCGGGCAGATGCCGGATGTCGATGTCACCGCAACCCTGCAACTGGTCAACCGCCTCTACAGCGATGCCGACCAGCTCAAGGCCTATGCCGATGAGATCAAGGACAAGCGCATCGTACGTGCCAAGCTCAATAATCCTCAGGATTGACGAAGCGCCATGCTCCCCGCCCCGACCCGCACCGGCAGCAGCCCACAACACTTGCACATGCAGAAATGGCGCGGCCGTATCGGCATGGCGCTGGCGGCGAGTCTGTCGGTGCTGGCGGGAATGACCGATGCCATCGGCTTCATGGCCACCGGGGATTTCGTTTCATTCATGAGCGGCAATACAACCCGACTGGCGGTGGCGATCAGCGCCGGGGAAACCGGGGTCATGCTGCGACTCCTCTGGGTACTGCTGGCCTTCGTAATGGGCAATGCCCTGGGTATCGTGGTCGCCCGGCGTAGCGGTCGGCGCGCGTTGCCGTTACTGCTGTGCATCGCCATGTTGTTGTGTCTGGCTGCGGCCTGGCCACTGGATACGCAGTTGCCTGCGCTGATCGCGGCCATTCTGGCGATGGGCATGCTCAATGCCGCCGTGGAACAGGTCAACGGCCTGCCGGTGGGCCTGACCTATGTCACCGGCGCCCTGTCACGCTTTGGTCGTGGCCTGGGGCGTTGGATGCTCGGTGAACGCCGCGATGGCTGGCGGGTGCAATTGGTGCCGTGGCTTGGCATGTTTCTCGGCGCGGTGATAGGCGCCTTTCTGGAGCAGCGACTGGGGCTCAAGGCGCTGCTGGTCAGCGCGTTGGTCGCGGCGCTGCTGGGCCTGTTGTCGCTGAAAATCCCTCATAGATGGCAGAAGCGCTATATGCCGCGTTAAGCCAGTTTACGCAGCGGCGAGTTATGCAGGCCTAACAGGCCATGCAACACGCCCATGCGCAAACCCGGTTCGGACGGCTGCATAGCCTCAATGGCAAATACCTTGAACGCCGCCAGCATGATTGCCAGGCCACCGGGCAAGGTGCTCATGCGTTGACTTTGCAGGCCGACCAGGCGCAGTTGCTGGACATTACCGGCTTCGAGCAGGCACACCGACAGGCGCAACAAAGCGGCATAAGTGATGCCCGTCTCGCCGAAGCTGTTGAGGCCATTGAGCTTGATCAGTTTGGCCAGCATGCGCGCCGTGCCGGACGAACCGATCGCCTGCTGCCAGCCCAGCTTGCGATAGCGCTGGGCGACCTTTTCGAAGCGTTCGATGGCGGCGCGCTCGGCTTCCTGCATGGCCAGGGCGCTGATATGGCCGCCGGGGAAATAGCGTTTGCTGAACGTGCCGCTGCCGATAGCGATGCTTTGCGCCAGTAAAGGGCGCTCGCCCTGACCGACGATCAGCTCGGTGGAGCCGCCGCCGATGTCTACCACCAGACGCGGGACTTCAGCGTCGGGCATGGTATGGGCGACACCGGCGTAGACCAGTTTGGCCTCTTCACGCCCGGAGATGACATCGATAGGAAAACCCAGGCGCTCTTGCGCGCCCTTGAGGAATAGCCCACCGTTCTCGGCCTCACGCACTGCACTAGTAGCCACGGCTCGAACGCGACCGGCCTCGAAATGACGCAGACGCTTGCCAAACCGCTCAAGGGCCAGCCAGCCGCGCTCCAGCGCCAGGTTATCCAGGGCCCGGCCCTGAAAGCCCTCGGCCAGACGTACCGGCTCGCGCAGGGTTTTGACTTCCTGAATGACCATACGCTGGTCACGCTTGACCGGCTGGCCAATCATCATGCGAAAGGCGTTGGAGCCCAGGTCGACGGCGGCAAACAGCGGAGTGTCACTTTTCAATACCCAAATTCCTGTTGAGTTCACGAGCAACCCACGCGCGATGCGCAAGCCCATGAAAAGTGAAGAAGTGGCTGATTTTGCCACCGGGTCCGTTACACGATGATGACAACGCCCGTTTGCCTGTGTGACGGAGCAATCAAATCCTGTAGGAAGTTTCCGTCACCAACCCGTCACATGCCGTTACTAAAATCGGAGCCCTCCGACAACCATGCGAGCTTCTCTCATGCATCCAGGCAACGATACCTTGGCGCGCCGTATCCACCGCGAGCTGCAGGACCACAACGACGAAGAACTGGAGCTGGAACTGGCCGAAGACGAACACGGCCTCGACAAACTCTTTGAAGGCGACCTCGACAGCCTCGAAGAAAAAGAAGCCCGTCGTCTGTATTTCAGCGAGCTGTTCCGCCTGCAGGGTGAGTTGGTCAAATTGCAAAGCTGGGTGGTCAAGACCGGCCACAAAGTAGTGATTCTGTTTGAAGGCCGCGATGCCGCCGGCAAGGGTGGCGTGATCAAGCGCATCACCCAGCGCCTCAACCCACGGGTCTGCCGCGTCGCCGCCCTGCCCGCACCCAACGACCGCGAACAGACCCAGTGGTACTTCCAGCGTTACGTCTCGCACCTGCCGGCTGCAGGCGAAATCGTCCTGTTTGACCGCAGCTGGTACAACCGCGCGGGCGTGGAAAAGGTCATGGGCTTCTGCAATGACGACCAATACGAAGAATTCTTCCGTACCGTGCCGGAATTCGAACGCATGCTGGCCCGCTCCGGCATCCAGTTGATCAAGTACTGGTTCTCGATCTCCGATCAGGAGCAGCACCTGCGCTTCCTCAGCCGCATCCATGACCCGCTCAAGCAGTGGAAACTCAGCCCTATGGACCTGGAATCCCGCCGTCGTTGGGAGGACTACACCAAGGCCAAGGAAATCATGCTCAACCGCACCCATATCGCCGAAGCGCCATGGTGGGTCGTGCAGGCCGACGATAAAAAGAAGGCACGTCTGAACTGCATTCATCACCTGTTAGGGCAAATGCCCTACGAAGAAGTCGAGCACCCGGTGATCGAGTTGCCACAGCGCCAGCGCCGTGAGGATTACACCCGCGTGCCGACGCCGAATGAGCTGATTGTACCGCCGGTGTACTAGGCCTTTAGTGCATAGCAAACATAAAACCTGGATGTGATTGTCAGTGGGAGCGTGGCTTGCCCGCGAAGAGTCGGAGACTCGAAAGATGTTCTTCGCTTGAAAGATTGCTTTCGCGGGCAAGACACGCTCCCACTGACAAATCCAGTGGCGGGCAAGCGAGACCGCCCGCCCCTATTTATCCCCTTTGCCTATATTGACCGACCGGGAGTCGTCGCATGTTCGAGTTTTCCAAAACACTGATGGCCGCAAGCCTGGGCCTGGTGTTGAGTCTCACTCTTGTCAACCAGGCCAGTGCCGTAGAAGAAGTGACCGGAGCCGGATCAACTTTCGTTTATCCAATCCTCTCCAAGTGGGCGGCAGACTATAACCAGAAGACCGGCAAGCGCATCAACTACCAGGCCATCGGCTCCGGCGGTGGTATTGCCCAGATCAAGGCCGATGCCGTGGACTTCGGCGCCAGTGACATGCCGCTCAAGTCCGAAGAACTGGCCAGCCACGGCCTGGGTCAATTTCCCCTGGTGATCGGCGGCGTCGTCCCGGTGATGAACCTGAGTGGTATTGCCCCGGGCACTCTGAAGTTCAGCGGCGCGGTGATGGCCGATATCTTCATGGGCAAGATCAAACAGTGGAATGACCCGGCGATTGTTGCACTTAATCCCGGCGTTACTTTGCCGAACAAGAAGATAGTCGTGGTCTACCGCTCCGATGACTCGGGCACTACTTATAACTGGGTCAATTACCTGTCCAGTGTCAGCCCAGCGTGGCAAGGCACCATCGGCAGCGGCGTCTCAGTGAAGTGGCCAACCGGTTTCGGCGCCAAGGGCAGTGAAGGCGTAGCCACTTACGTCAAGCAGATGCCTGATTCCATCAGTTATCTGGAATACGCCTATATCAAACAGAACAACCTGAACTTCGGTCTGCTGCAAAACAAGGCGGGGAACTTCGTACCGCCCACCGTGGCCAGTTTCCAGGCCGCAGCGGCGGCAGCCAACTGGGACAGCGCCCAGGACTTCAATACCTCGATGATCAATGCGGCGGGTGACAATGCCTATCCGGTAACGGCAACCACCTTCGTGGTCATGCCGAAACTGGCCAAGGATCCGGAGCGGCGCAAACTGGTACTGGACTTCTTCAAGTGGTCCCTGGAAGACGGCAAGGCCCAGACCAACGCCCTTAACTTTGTGCCGCTGCCCGATGCGCTGACCCAACAGGTCGAAGCCTATTGGACAGAGAACAAGATGAGGCCCTAAATACAGTCCAAACCGCCGCGCCCATGACGCCAGGCTGTCGAATTTCAGACAGAGGACTCGTGGGAGCCGCCTTGGTGGCGATCGAGTGCGAAGCGCTCGCAACAATGCCGGTGACCTCACCGAGGCCATCGCCAGCAAGCCGGCTCCCACCCCTCATTCCAATTCATTCTGTTGGTTTGCAGCAGGCCGAAGCACAAGCCGCCTGATAGGTTTAGAATGCCGCGCTCTTTTATCGACTGATGCGCCTTCATGAACTCCGAAGCACTCGCGACCCTGCACCAGCACCTGATCAGCGCCCTGACCCCACCCCCTGAGGAAACCCGCCGCCTGTTCCATGGCCGTGGGCGACTGTGGGCCGGGCTTGAGCAGATCACCGTCGACTGGATGGAAGGCGTGGTATTGGTGTCGCTGTTCCGTGAGCCGCCTGCCGACGAACTGCTCGTGTTGAAAGCGTTGTTGATGGAACTGAGCACCTCGGTTGCCTGGCGCCAGGCTCAGGCCCACACCCTGCTGTTGCAGCATCGCTATTTGCCCGACAGCACTACCGAGTGGCTGTGCGGTGAAGTGGTCAATGAATGGTTGATTCATGAGAGCGGCCTGACTTATAAGGTCGACTTCGGTAAAAAACAGAACTCCGGACTGTTCCTCGATATGCGCTACGGCCGCGACTGGGTCCGCGCCCAGGCTCAGGGCAAGCGCATCCTCAACCTGTTCGCTTATACCTGCGGCTTTTCCGTGGCGGCCATTGCCGGTGGCGCGGAGCAGGTACTGAATCTGGACATGGCCCGTGGCGCGCTGAACCGCGGTCGCGACAACCATCGCCTGAACAACCACGATCTGAGCCGCGTCGGTTTCATGGGACATGACCTGTTCAAGTCATGGGGCATGGTGAAGAAATCCGGCCCCTATGATCTGGTAATCATCGATCCACCCTCGTTCCAGAAAGGCAGCTTCGAACTCGACAAGGATTATCGACGTGTCCTGCGCCGCTTGCCGGAGTTGCTCACTGTCGACGGCTGCGTGCTGGCCTGCATGAACGATCCCAGCGTCGGCCCGGACTTTCTCATTGAACAGATGGCGATTGAGGCGCCCAGGCTGCATTTCGAACAACGCCTGGATAATCCGCCAGAATTTATCGACGCCGATAGTAACGGTGGCCTGAAAGCGTTGATATTCCGGCAAAAAAGCCTTTGATCTGATTGCGGATCGCGCGAATGCACTGTCGCGCGATTGGCAAATGCGCGGCAATTACGGTGGATTTGGATCCAAATTAATGTTTATTTTTCGCCGGACGTTTTTTTCCCGACGAATCACCTACTCTGGCCTTAACAACAGCGAAAGCGTGCCGATACACGCTAGAGTGAGATGAAATAACTCACCTGCACACGGACCCGTGCCGCTTACCAGTGCCTGCGCCTGATGCCATGATCAGTGGGCACTGCTCACTTGAATAACATAAGAGGTACCTATGGCCGGGATAATGGACGCTGTTAATAGTCGCACTCAATTGGTCGGCCAGAACCGCCTCGAACTATTGCTATTCAAGTTCAATGAACATCAACTCTATGGCATCAACGTATTCAAGGTCCGGGAAGTCCTTAAATGTCCGCACCTGTCCCTGATCCCAGGCTCTAACTCAAACATCTGCGGCGTTGCCAATATTCGCGGTGTATCCATCCCGATTCTCGACCTGGCCCTGGCCACCGGCCTGCCCGGTCTCGCCGATCCGGCGTCGGCCTACGTCATCATCACCGAATACAACCGCAAGACCCAGGGCTTCCTGGTCTACTCGGTCGAGCATATCGTCAACCTCAACTGGGAAGACATCCACTCGCCACCTCGCGGCAGCGGCACCAACAACTACCTGACTGCCGTGACCAAGGTGAACGACAAGCTGGTGGAAATCATCGACGTGGAGAAAGTCCTGGCCAAGGTTTCTCCCGTGGCCGAGGAGATCTCCGCAGGTGTCATCGATGAACAGGTACAGGAAAAAGCCAAGACCATTCGTGTGCTGACCGTCGACGACTCCTCGGTAGCGCGCAAGCAGGTCAGTCGTTGCCTGGAAAAGATCGGCGTGGAAGTGGTCGCCCTGAACGACGGGCGCCAGGCCCTGGAGTATCTGAAGGCCATGGTGGATGAAGGCAAGAAGCCCACCGAAGAGTTCCTGATGATGATTTCCGATATCGAAATGCCGGAAATGGACGGTTACACCCTGACCGCAGAAGTTCGCAATGACTCACGCATGCATGGCCTGCATATTGTCCTGCACAGCTCCCTGTCAGGGGTATTCAACCAGGCCATGGTGAAGAAAGTCGGGGCCAATGACTTTCTCGCCAAGTTCCACCCGGATGACTTGGCACAGCGGGTAATTGATCACATGAACTTGCGCTTTCCAAACCAGTAATCAAACAGCGTCGTGGATAATCGAGCCATAAAGGGTCGATTATCCATTATTTAAAAACCAAAGTTTCGACCAAAGTCTAATATCCCGCCTTTATCTCAGCCGACTTGAATGACCCACTCGGGATTATTGCAGCTTTTGCAAAAAGTGTTTATCAAAAATACCTCTACCCCTCTTTCTTTCGGCGCCCTACCATTCGCGCCATGAAAACGCTTGACGACAAAAGACCCTTTCTGAATAAAACAGACAACTAACCGTCTCGTCACTTGCGCGACCGATTTATTATCACTGCCAAGGAAAACTGTAATGAACGTTAACGCCCTGCTGATCGCGGCCGCTGTCTCCTGCCTGAGTGTTTCTGCCATGGCCGATGACACAATAGCGAATCAGCCAGTGCAGGATGTGGTTGCGCAAGACTATACCTACGGTATGAACCTGGATATTCATAAAATTATTACAACCACGGAAGTGGCGAATGTCTGCGCCGTTGTGCCAATGGAAATGACTTACGAAGACTCCCAGGGTCAGCGTCATATCCTCAAGTATCAAGTCATGGGCAATGGCTGTTCCAACGGCTGAACACCGGTGAGAAAGAATAAGCTAGCGCTCTTTACGCCCTGAATAATATGCGCGACGAGAGCGAACCTTGTGGGAGCGAATTCATTCGCGAATGCGGTATTTCAGACGATGAATATCTATCGGATGTACCGGCCTCTTCGCGAATGAATTGGCTCCCACGAAATCGCTACCACACTGTTCGCTCCCATACACACCCAGCTTACTTGCCCCACAAACTCATCGCATGATCAACAAAGTGTTTGAGTTTGGGCAACCGATAGCGATCCGGCGAATACACCAGATGCATGGGTCGGCTGGGCGGTTGATAGCCCGGCAGTAGATCGATCAAACGCCCCTCGCGTATATCCGGCAATACCAGCGCATCCGGCAGCATCACCACGCCCATCCCGGCCAGGGCTGCCCGATGCAGGCCCGCCGAACTGTTGATCACTAGCGAACCGTTGACCGGCACGAAGATATCGCCGTCAGGACTGCTGAACTGCCATTGTTTGATCACCGAACTCCAGTCATCTCCCGCCGGGTAGGCAAAGGCCAGGCAGTTATGTTCCTGCAGGTCCTCAGGGTGTCTGGGCGTGCCATTGCGTTGCAGGTATTCGGGTGAGGCGCAGATCTTCAGGACGTAGTCCTCCAGCGGCCGGGCAATCAACCCCGGTGCTTCCACGGCGCCAAGGCGCACCGCCACATCGAAGCTGTTGCCGATCAGATCCGGGCGCTGGTTGGTCAGCACCACGTCCAGTTTGACCTGAGGATAGCGTTGGGAATATTCGCTCAGGGCGGGGGCCAGGCGCTCCGAGCCGAAGGTCAGTGGCGCGGTGATGCGCAACGTGCCCTGCGGCTCGCCCTGCTGCTGTTCGGCAAGACGCTCGGAGTCCGCCACCAGTCCAAGCACTTCCTGACAGCGCTGGTAATACGCAGTGCCGAACTCCGTCAGGCTTTGCCGCCGGGTGGTGCGGTTCAACAGGCTGACGCCCAGACGCTGCTCCAGCGCCCGCAGATGATTGCCCACCATGGTCGTGGACATCCCGCAGTGTTGGGCCGCTGCAGTCATGCTGCCGCCCTCCACCACTTTTATGTAAACCGTCATCGCCTGGAACAGATCCATTATCAATCCTGGATTTAAAATGCTTGAACAATACCAGTGTTTATCCATCATGACTGGCTAACGATACTGCAAGCTCACATCCTCAAGGAGCTTGATCCCATGTCCACCGCCTGCCTGATGACCACTTACCAACCTCTGCCGCTGTGCTTCGAGCGCGGTCTGGGCAGCCGTCTGTGGGATCGGGACGGCCGTGAATACCTGGACGCCGTGGCCGGCGTGGCGGTGACCAATGTCGGCCACAGCCATCCCGACGTGGTCGAAGCGATCCGCGATCAGGCCGGCCTACTGTTGCACACCTCCAATCTGTACAGCATTGACTGGCAGCAACGGCTTGCGCAAAAGCTGACCGAACTGTCGGGCATGGAGCGGGCGTTTTTCAACAATTCAGGGGCCGAAGCCAATGAAACCGCGTTGAAACTGGCGCGGCTGTTTGCTTGGCATAAAGGTGTCGAAAAGCCGCTGATCGTGGTCATGGGCAATGCTTTCCATGGCCGTACCCTGGGTACGCTGTCGGCCAGCGACGGCCCGGCGGTGCGGGTGGGTTTCAACTCACTGCCGGGGGACTTCCTGAAAGTGCCGTTCGGTGATCTGGACGCCCTGGACCACGCCTGTGAAACCTGGGGCTCGCGCATCGTCGCCGTGCTGCTGGAACCGATCCAGGGCGAGAGCGGTGTACAGACCCCGCCCGCCGGTTACCTCAAGGCCCTGCGCGAGCGTTGCAACCGGCGCAACTGGCTGCTGATGCTTGATGAAATCCAGACCGGTCTGGGCCGTACCGGCCAGTGGTTTGCCTTTCAACATGAAGGGATAGTGCCGGACGTGATGACCCTGGCCAAAGGCCTGGGCAACGGCATCCCCATCGGCGCCTGCCTGGCCAGAGGCAAGGCCGCGCAATTGTTTACCCCCGGCAGTCACGGCAGCACCTTCGGCGGCAACCCCTTCGCCTGCCGTGTGGCCTGCACCGTACTGGAGGTGATCGAACGGCAAGGTCTGGTTGATAATGCCCGGATTCAGGGCGAACGGCTGCTCAGTGGCCTGCAGGCGGCATTGGCTGAACATCCTGGGGTGGTGGCGATTCGGGGTCAGGGCTTGATGATCGGCATCGAACTGGCCAAGCCCTATCGTGATCTGGCACTGATTGCTGCCCGCGACCATGGGCTGCTGATCAATATCACCCGCAGCACCACCATTCGCCTGTTGCCGCCGCTGATTATCGATGAACAGGACGTCGACAGCATCATCAGCGGCGTCTGCAAGACCCTGGAAACAGCCTGGGGTGTCTGAAAACGGGCAAAGTGTGCGGCATTGCTTCATGGCGGTTACAGGTTGCGCTAACCTGCCTTCACGATTTCTATGAGGGGACACCATGAGTCAAGTGCCAGCCACTTCCCGGATGCTGTATGAACTGGCCCCCAGCGGGACTTTGCGGGTAGCGATCAACCTCGGCAACCCGGTGCTGGCCCAGCCCGGCCCGGTTGGCGGCGACCCGCTTGGCGTCTCGGTGGAGCTGGCCCGGGCCCTGGCCAAGCAATTGGGCCTGCCTCTGCGTCTGATCACCTTTGACGCAGCAGGCAAGGTCTTCGCCGCGCTCAGCCAGGACCAATGGGACCTGGCCTTTCTCGCGATCGAGCCCGAGCGCGCCGAGCAACTGGCGTTCTCCAGGCCCTATGTGACCATCGAAGGCACCTACCTGGTGCGCCGCGAAAGCCCCGACCAACATACTCGTGACCTCGATCAGCCGGGGCGACGCATCGCCGTCGGCCACGGCGCTGCCTATGATCTCTTTCTGTCACGCACCCTGGCCCACGCCGACCTGATTCGCGGCCCGACCTCCGCCGCCGCCGTGGACCTGTTCCTCGAACGCGCCCTGGATGCCGCTGCCGGCGTACGCCAGCCGCTGGAACAGATCGCCAAGGCCCACCCGCAAGTCAGGGTGCTGGCGGACAGTTTTACCGAGATCCGTCAGGCCATGGCCGTGCCCAGGGAACGTGAGCTGGCTGCGGCTTATGTCGACAGCTTTGTCGAGGAACAGATTCGCAATGGCTTTGTGGCCAAAGGCCTGGAGTTCAGCGGCCAGAGGGATGTGCAGGTGCCTGCGCCCTGAAGACGCAGATTGCGCGATGCAAACACAACAGGTGGGACCGGCTTTAGCCGGGAAAGCGTAGGCAGGTTCAATACATATCCTTCGTCTGCCGCCTTCCCGGCTAAAGCCGGTCCCACAGAAAACCTCAACATTCATGGTCAGACTGTAGTTGGCAATAGTGCCCTGTGTGCAGCGCATCTGGCATACCGCACAAAGCCATTCGCCAACAAGTTGGCTGCTACCCAAGTGCGCAATTTGTGCATTCAATTAAACTTGTTTCATGAACTAAAGTTTAACTCGCCTAGCTCACTGCTTTACAAAGAAAAATCATTTATAAAATAATGTTTATCAGTTTATAAAACTTAATCCGATAGACACTTCCAGCGCTCGGTCCTAGCCTGTTTCTACGCGCTGTTAATTATCAACTTCCCGCGCAGAATGAGGTGTCACCATGAAAAAGTTCCTGTTCGCCACTGCAATGTTCTTTGCCGCCGGCCATGCCATGGCTGCTGAATCAACCAATAACAGCACGCCTGTTACCGAGCCCTACCACTACGGCACCCATCTGGATATCGCCAAGGTGATTTCCGTCAGTCGCAGCCATAACGACTGCGAAGTGGGAACTCAGCGCATGGTCTACGTCGACTCCCAGGGCGCGGAACATGCCATTCGTTATGACGTGGTGGATAACGGCAACGGCTGCAATAGCTGATAACACCTGGATGGCGTGCCTGCGCCACAGTCACGCCCCGGTCAGATCAACGCACCGAAGGCTTCAACGATCTTGTCGATCACCACCCGCACCCGAGCGGTATGGCGCAGGTCCTGATGGGTCACCAGCCAGACATCGTAGGTCGTCCCCCGGCTGCGTTCCGGCCACAGTCGCAGCAAACCATCCAGTTCCCCCAGACGCACCGGCAGTTCACCGACACCGACACCCGCAGCGATGGCCCGACGCATCATCAGGCCGGAGCTGACGGTTGCCGCAATGCGCCCACGGGTAATCGGCTCGGCCGCCAGCGTCACCGGCTTGCCGCTGTCCAGATAGGGCTGATAAATCACCATATCGTGCCCGGCAAAAGCCTCTCCCTGTACCGGTTCGCCATATTGTTCGACATAACCCGGCGCGGCATACAGCGCCAACGGCCATTTGGCGATACAGCGTGCCACCAGGTCGGGGTTCTCCGGCTTCTGATTGCGGATGGCGATATCTGCTTCACGTCGCGAAAGGCTTAAAATCTGTGATGAAGCATCCAGACGTACCCGCACATCCGGGTGTTCTCGATGGACACTGGCAATGGCCGGAATCACGAAGTCCACGGCCAGGGAGTCGGTGGTAGTGATCCGCACCTCGCCGCTGAGGCGGTTGTCCAGGCCCTGGATCTGCCGCTGTAATTCCAGCGCTGCGCCTTCCATCAACTGCGCCGAGGCGTAGGCCGCTTCCCCCGGCGCGGTCAGCACATAGCCTTCGGAGGTGCGCAGGAACAGGGTGGTGCCCAGGTCCTTTTCCAGGGTATTGATGCGGCGCCCGACGGTGGCCTGATCCACCCCCAGCAAGCGCCCGGCGCCGCGCAGTGTCGCCTGGCGGCAGACCGCCAGAAAGATTCGGGTATCGTCCCAGTTCATAAATTCCCTGCGATGCATTTCTGCATCCATGAAGCGTGAATTAACAGCGAGCCTGCATCATCGATCATGGTTAACCTGATGCCAATCCGTCGTTTTCAACGACCACTCTTTGGACATCGAACCATGACTCCGAAAACCGCTCCTCTGGCCGCCTCGCGCAATGCGATGTGGCTGCATATATTCGCTGGCCTGTGTGCCAGTCTGGTGAGCATCGGCCTGGCGCGCTTTGCCTATACGCCGTTGATTCCTTCGCTGATCGAGGCCCACTGGTTTTCCGCCGCCGACGTGATCTACCTCGGTGCCGCCAACCTGATCGGCTATCTGATCGGCGCCCTCACCGGCCGCCCCATCGCCAAACGGCTGTCCAACAGCCACACACTGCGCCTGATGATGTTGCTGGTCACGGCGTCGTTCTTTGCCTGTGCCTTTCCCCTGTCTATCAGTTGGTTCTTCGGCTGGCGTCTGGTGTCCGGCATCGCCGGTGGCGCGATCATGGTACTGGTGGCCGCGACCGTGATTCCCCATGTGCCTGCGGCCCGTAAAGGCCTGGCCAGTGGCGCGATCTTCCTCGGTGTCGGCGTCGGCATTGCCGGTTCCGGGACCATCGTGCCCCTGCTGTTGTCCCTGGGCCTGCACGATGCCTGGATCGGCCTTGGCGTTGTCGCCCTGTTGCTGACCGCCCTGAGCTGGTTCGGCTGGCCCTCCCGTGAAGCGGCCGCAGCCGTTGCCACACCGGCCCCGGAAAAAACTGAAAAGGCACAACCGTTGGGCGCGGCCATGTACCTGTTGTTCGGTCAGTATGCCTTGATGGCGGTGGGCCTGGTGCCGGCCATGGTCTTTCTGGTGGATTACATCACCCGGGGCCTGGGCGCCAGTGCCCATGTCGGGGCGCTGATCTGGATCATGTACGGCGTCGGCTCGATCCTTGGCCCGGTGGTGTACGGCTGGCTCGCCGACCGCTTCGGCGCTCGGCCTTCGATTCGCATGGTGTTGCTGGTGCAGGCGATAGCCGTGAGCCTGCTCTGCGTGAGTTCGTCTTATGGGGTATTGGCCTTGCTGGCCGTGATCATCGGTTCGTTCCCGCCCGGCATCGTGCCATTGGCCCTGGCGCGAGTGCATGAACTGGTGCCGCATCATCACCAGCAGCAACTGGCCTGGAGCCGTGCCACTGTATCGTTCGCCACCTTTCAGGCGCTGGCCGGGTATGCCAGTTCGGCGATCTTCAACGCGACGGGAGGTCAGCATGTGCTGTTGTTCGTGATGGCGAGTGTGGCGATTGTCATCGCCCTGGTGGCGGATCTGATCATGCCGCTGCGGGCTCGGCAGACGCAGACCGCGTAAAGACCGGCATACCGCGTCAAGACGTTCGCGGGCAAGCCTCGCTCCAACGGTATAACTCAGATCCGTTGGAGCGAGGCTTGCCCGCGAAGCATCCGGACTGTTGTTACTTATTGAACGCCGAGTAGCTGTTCATCAGGTTGCGGTAGTTCGGGATGCGTGGCGACAGCAGGTTGGCCAGGCCTTCCATGTCGTTGCGCCAGTCAACCTGCAGCTCGCAGGCAACCGAGAACCAGTTGACCAGTTGCGCACCGGCAGCGCTCATGCGAGCCCAGGAAGCGCGCTGTACGGTCTCGTTGAAGGTGCCGGAAGCGTCAGTCACGACAAACACTTCGAAGCCTTCAGCCAGGGCCGACAGGGTTGGGAACGCCACGCAGACGTCAGTTACAACGCCGGCGATGATCAGTTGCTTGCGACCGGTGGCCTTGACCGCCTTGACGAAGTCTTCGTTGTCCCAGGCGTTGATCTGGCCCGGACGTGGAATGTACGGCGCATCCGGGAACAGCTCTTTGAGCTCTGGAACCAGCGGGCCGTTGGGGCCGGTTTCGAAGCTGGTGGTGAGGATGGTCGGCAGCTTGAAGAACTTGGCAAGATCCGCCAGGGCCAGCACGTTGTTCTTGAATTCGTTGGGCGAGAAGTCTTGCACCAGGGAGATCAGGCCGGTCTGGTGATCGACCAACAGAACGACGGCGTCATCTTTGTTGATACGCTTCCAAGGGGTGAGGCTCATGGTTTTCTCCTTTCGATGGGTCTTGCAAATGACGCCGCCACACGCAAGGCGACAGCGTCAGGTGGGTAACAATCAGAATGCGAAACAGGAACAGCCAAACGCGCCCCAGAAACCCTGGAAGTCGCTGACCGGCACACTCGACATGCGCGCCTTGTCATGGCTGTGGGAGTGCACGCCGCACGGGCCGCTGCACTGGTGAACCTGGGCCTGCATAGGCGAAGAAGCGCGCCAATGACCCGGCACCTTGACCACCGGCGACCAGTCCGGCAGCACCGGCAATGCAGTCGGCGCCAGGTTCTCGAAATCGCCGTCGCCGTAGACCACGCGGCCGTTGACCACGGTGAGCACCGACTCGATGCCCTTGATCTCTTCTTCGGCCACGGTGAAATAGTCCGCCGACAGCGCCACCACATCGGCCAGTTGACCGACCTTGATCTGGCCTTTCTTGCCTTGCTCCGACGAGAACCAGGCGCTGCCGTGGGTGTACAGCTCCAGCGCGGTGGCGCGGGACAGGCCTTCCGGATACAGGGTCAGGCCCCCGACGGTGCGGCCGCTGACCATCCAGTACAGCGAAGTCCAGGGGTTGTAGCTCGACACTCGCGTGGCATCAGTACCGGCGCCCACCGGTACGCCTTCGGCGAGCATGCGTTTGATCGGTGGCGTGTGCTCAGCGGCTTTCTTGCCGTAGCGATCGACGAAGTACTCACCCTGGAACGCCATACGGTCCTGAATGGCGATGCCGCCACCCAATGCCTTCACGCGCTCGATGTTCTTCGGCGTGATGGTTTCACAATGGTCGAAGAACCACGGCAGACCGGCAAACGGAATGTCCAGGTTGACCTTCTCGAACACGTCGAGCATGCGCGAGATGGATTCGTCATAAGTGGCGTGCAGGCGGAACGGCCAGCGATGCTCGACCAGATGACGCACAACAGGCTCCAGATCCTTCTCCATACCGGCAGGCAGGTCCGGGCGCGGCTCGAGGAAGTCTTCGAAATCGGCGGCAGAGAACGTCAGCATCTCGCCCGCGCCGTTGTGGCGCAGGAAATCGTCGCCCTGATGCAGGGTGACCGAGCTGGTCCAGTTCTTGAAATCGGTGAGTTCTTCTTTCGGCTTTTGGGTAAACAGGTTGTAGGCGATGCGTACGGTCAGTTGCTTTTCCTTGGCCAACTGCTCGATCACTGCGTAGTCATCGGGGTAGTTCTGGAAACCGCCGCCGGCGTCGATGGCGCTGGTCACGCCCAGACGATTGAGTTCACGCATGAACTGGCGAGTCGAGTTGACCTGATATTCCAGCGGCAACTTAGGCCCCTTGGCCAGGGTCGAGTACAGAATCATCGCGTTGGGCTTGGCCACCAGCATGCCGGTCGGATCGCCATTGGCATCACGCTGGATCTCGCCGCCCGGCGGGTTCGGCGTATCGCGGGTATAACCGGCCACGCGCAAGGCGGCGCGGTTGAGCAGCGCACGGTCGTACAGGTGCAGGACGAAAACCGGGGTATCGGGCGCGGCCTGGTTCAGTTCTTCAAGGGTCGGCATGCGCTTTTCGGCGAACTGGAATTCGTTCCAGCCACCCACCACACGCACCCACTGCGGCGTCGGGGTACGGTCGGCCTGGGCCTTGAGCATGCGCAGGGCATCGGCCAGGGACGGCACGCCTTCCCAGCGCAGTTCCAGGTTGTAGTTCAGACCGCCACGAATCAGGTGCAGGTGCGAGTCGTTGAGACCCGGAATCACTCGACGCCCCTTGAGGTCGATGACCTGGGTCGCACTGCCACGCAGGGCCATGACTTCGGCTTCGGTGCCGACGGCAATGAAACGGCCGTCGCTGATGGCAACCGCGTCAGCCTTGGGTTTTTCGCGATCGACCGTATGAAAATTACCGTTAAATAGAATCAGCTCAGCATTCATGACAGTTCCTTCGACTGGAGTGAAAAGACAGAAACAGCATCATTGGTCCTGGCGCGCCGTCAGCCAGGGCGCAAACAGACGCGTGGCCAGAGGCATGCACAGGTAGACCACCAGCAGGACAATGGTCGCGGTGATAAGGATGTTGCTGACCAGGTAGCTGGACAGGACGGCGTGCAAGGCAAACACCGGCCCCCAGAGCAGCGGGATCAACATGCTAAGGGGCAGGATCACCAGAAAACTCACCACCGCCTGCTTCCAGCGCGGCGGCTGTGGCGCGTCTTCACTTGGGTTGAACCAGAACTGGCTGTCGGTGTTGACCTCAGTGACATCGCCATCGGCAAGCAAAGGCGCCACCTCTTTTATCAACTCACGACGTTCGTCGGAGTCGAGCCAGCGTTGCATGGCCTCAGTGGTACTGAAGCGCAGCACACTGGTGAACAGGTGCAGGCCACCGGCCTTGCCCCGTACCACGTCGACGCCCAGATGGCCGTGGTAACCCGCGGCGATGCCCACAACCCTGCGCAGCCAGGCTTCATATTGATCTTCGGCTCCGGCCTTGATCCGGTGCTTGATCAATAGCGTGACCGTTTCCTGGTTGAATGGCGTGGTGTCAGACATTGCGAAGCACTCCGGAAAAACGTGCGTTGAGGGCGAACCGGCCCGGCCCGGCAATCAACAAGGTGGTAAAGACCATCAGCAGCAACCAGCCGAACTGGCCCTGTTCCAGGCTCCACTCCGGATGCACCACCCACAACGCAACCCCGAGAAGAAACAGAATAGGCAGGCAGGACAATCGCGCCAGCAGGCCGACGGCGATAAACAGCGGACAGACGACTTCGGCGAAAATCGCCAGGATCAGGGTGAGCCTGGCCCCCATATGGAAAGGGTCTTCGATGCTCAGCAACTGGTTGCTGTAATCCAGCAGCTTGGGCAGGCCATGGACCTTGAGCAGAAACAGCGCGCCACTGAGCCGAAGAAACAGCAGGCCCAGGTCATGAGCCATGGCTGTTGATGAGGAGTCTTTCATTGCACACCCGTCTGTCCTTGAGGCCCGCTCCTTTCAGAGCGGACTTATTTTCAGACTCGATTGTGCAAGGGGTGGGCATGGGGAGATTGAATGGTTGTGCTTTTTCAGAGACCTGGCGAGCGAGCATCCTGATAGCACCCACATTAGGGCTCAGAACACAATTGGAATCAGGACTGGTCAGCCAACGCTCCGGACATGAACTGGCTGATCCGCGCACGCAGCCAGCGTTCGGCCGGGTCGTTGTCATGTACCCCGCTCCAGACCATGGACAACTCGGCGGCGACAATCGGAAACGGCGGTTCGTCGGCACGCAGGGCGCAGCCTTCAACCAGAGCACAGGCGGCATAATCCGGTACGGTAGCGATCAGTTCGGTGCCCGCCAGCAAGGCGCGCAGACCGTTGAACTGTGGCACACCCAGCACCACCTTGCGCGAGCGGCCGACCTTGGCCAGGTCCAGATCGATATTGCCGCTCAGATCACCAGAGAACGAGACCATGGCGTGGGGGCGTTCGCAGTATTCATCCAGGGTCAGGGCGCCGGGCCGGGAGTCACCGCGCAGCACCTTGCAGGTGATATCGCGCAGCTTCTTGCGCTTGGCATTGGCGGGCAGATCGGTGGTGTAGCTGACACCCACGGAAATTTCCCCGGAGGCCAGCATGGACGGCATCAGCAGGTAGTTGGCCCGGCGCACGACGATAATGATATTGGGCGCCTCTTCACGCAGCTGTGTCAGCAGCGGCGGTAACAGGCCGAATTCGGCGTCATCGGACAGACCGATGCGGAAGACCTCGCAACTGGTCGACGGATCGAAATCCTTGGCCCGGCTCACCGCGCCGGAAATGGTATCCAGGGCGGGCTGGATTTCCTTGAGGATATCCAGCGCCCGCGCCGTCGGCTCCATGCCGCGGCCATTGCGCAGCAACAAAGGATCGTCGAACAGATCACGCAGACGGGCCAGCGCGGCACTGACCGCTGGCTGCCCCATGAACAGCTTCTCGGCGACACGGGTCAGATTGCGCTCGAACATCAGCGCTTCAAAGATCACCAGCAGGTTGAGGTCGACACGGCGCAGATCATTGCGATTCATGGAGAGGTCCAGGTCTGAAATGTTATCGGCTAACTATCACACAACATATCTTGTTGAATGGCGGTGATTCTTGTGGGACCGGCTTTAGCCGGGAAGACGCCAAGACAGACGATAAAAATGTGTCGATCACAACGCCCCCTTCCCGGCTAAAGCCGGTCCCACATTTATCCTGTGATGAGGGACTCTTTTCACGCCAGTAAAGCACGGCGCCAACTGAAAGGCGTCGAACCGATGATACGGGTAAATACCCGGGTGAAATGGGACTGGTCAGCAAAGCCGCAATCCAGGCTGATACGGGAAATGCTCAGGTCAGACTCGGTTAAAAGACGCTTGGCCTTTTCCAGGCGAATACGCAAGAACCAGTCCCTCGGCGAAACACCGGTGTTCTTCTTGAATGCCCGGGAAAAATGACTGCGCGACAGCGAGCACTCACTGGCAATACGGGCGATCGACAGGCCACGGCCCATATGGCTGGCCATGATTTCCTTGGCCCGGCGTTCCTGCCAGGGTGACAGGGCGACCCGTTCGAAGGCTTGCGGCTCGACCATGACAAGGGCTGGCAACGTAACGCGATGCAACGAAGACGAACTGACAGTATTCATTCCTGACTCTCCTGTTCAGAGGGGATGACACACTGCAAGTCTGGATCGAGCGCTTCCTTAAAGTCCTTTGCCCGGTATTAATCGTTCTTAACCGAGACTAAATTCAGCACCGTCGTTACATCATTTTTGCAGCGGCACTCATATCACAATGCCAGCCAATTCCAGCGCATCGATTAATTGCTCTTCACAGAATGGCTTGGCGAGAAAGGCCAGGGCCCCGGCATGCATGACTCTGGAGATAGTCTGCTCATCACCATGGGCTGACATACACACCACAGCCGGATGCGAGCCGCTGGCGCGCAGATGGCGTAGAACGTCGAGCCCCTGCATGCCCTGCATGCGCAGATCAAGCAGGACACAGGCGGCCTCAACGGCTTCGCTGGAGGCCAGGAACGCCTCCCCCGAAGCGAAACCAACGCTGTGACAGCCCAGGGATTTGAGCAGGTTGCCAAGACTGCTGCGCATAGACACGTCGTCGTCGACAACGCAGATCAGAACCATAAGCTGAACTTCTTGGCCTTTGGGTAGTTAGAAAAACAGCGTACGCGCAACAACGTGGAACGGGGATTGACTCTATGTATAGTTGTGCCGCTCGCCGTTATTTGTAGAACTTTTGTACGAAAAACCCAACCCTTGGAGTTATTCGACGGTATTCAACCGATCAGCCATTTTCACCAGATCAATCAGGGTTCGCGCCTGCATCTTGGCCATTAAATGGCGTTTGTGAACTTTGGCGGTAATTTCGCTGGTGCCCAGTTCATGGGCAATCTGCTTGATCATCTTCCCGGTGATCGCCAGGGCCATGACTTCCCGTTCGCGGGGCGTCAGGGTATCGAAGCGGCGACGACAGCTTTCGGTCTCCAGACGCCGGATCAGATTGCCACGATCCTGTTCCAGAGCCTGACCGATCAAGTCCAGCAAATAATCAGGCTCAAAGGGTTTGGTCAGGAATTCATGAGCACCGGCCTTGATGGCCCGCACCGACATGGGAATGGTGCCGTAGCCGGTCATGAAAATGATCGGGAAATGCAGGCCCCGGCGCAGCAGTTCGCTCTGTACATCGAAGCCGCTGTCCGCCGCGAGGTTGACGTCCAGCAACAGACAGGTCGGCCGCTCGATGAAGTTTTCCTGCAAGAAGTCCTGGGCTGAGGCGAAGCTCTTGCTGGCCAGGTCGGCCGAATTGAGCAGGCGGGTCAACGACGTACACATCGTCGGCTCGTCATCGACCACATAAACCACGGGTGTTGCGCTCATAAATCGGTTATCCGTAAACCCGGCTACTGGCTGCTGGCCAGAATTCGTTGATGATGCAGATGATAGATATCGGGTAGCGCCGCCTCAAGGCTGCCTGTTGCCCGCAATTCGCTAAGTGAAGTGCCGAGCGGGCGCGATGCGGGTGCCTCAGGGCTGCGCAACAGCGGGACCTTGCCCGCGCGTTGCAGAATGCACAGGCGGGTCGCTTCGAGCAAGCGGTAGAACTTGAACGGACCTTCGGCAGTGACCACCAGCAGCGACTTCAGGGCCAGGCCAACAATGCAGTCCATCACCTGCGTGCGGGATATGCCCGGCAATATGGCCACCTCACAGGCCTGATACAGCGTGAAGCGCCCTTGCAGCTCGGCAATCCGCCGCAACACCGCCTTTTCATCGCTGCTGAGCATGCGGTAACTCCATTGCAACGATGCTTCCAGGCTCTGATGGCGATCCGGAGCGGTGCGCAGGCCGGCACCCAGCAGATGCAGATGCTCCTGCAGGTTGCTCGCCAGCTCGAACAGCCCCAGGGTCGAGGCCCGTGCCGCAGCCATTTCCAGAGCCAGGGGAATACCATCGAGGCGACGGCAGACCTCTCCGACCAGGGCGACGCTTTGATCATCAAGGGCTGCGCCGTCGTTCTGCGGGAAGAACCAGTCCAGCGCCCGCAAGCGCTTGAGGAATAGCTGCGCCGAAGTGCTGCGCAACACCGTCTGGCGATCCGCGCCCTCTGGGGCCAGCGCCAAAGGCGGCACTACCATGCTGCGTTCGCCATTGATACGCAGCGATTCGCGACTGGTAGCGAGGAAGGTCGAAGCGGGACATGCCTGGATCAAGCACTCGCCGAGGTCAGCCACCGCTTCGATAACATGCTCACAGTTATCGAGCACTATCAGTCGGGGCTTGCGGTTGAGTTCGTCGATAGTCGCTTCCAGCAACGAGGACTGCGCTGTGCAGCCGATGCCCAGGCTGCAGGCCAGGGCGTCGAGCACACGCTCGGGGCAGGTCAGTTGCGCCAGGCAGACGAAGCTGACCGCCTGAGCATCATCGCGGCAATAGCGATGGGCAACCGCCACGGCCAGGGTGGTCTTGCCAATGCCTCCGGCACCGACCAGCGTCAACAACGTCGTGTCCTGCAGCGCCTGACATACCTCGTCGAGCAGGCTTTCACGCCCCACCAGCGGCGTGGCATAGGGCAGGCGCGCCTGGCACGCCAGGGGCAACTGTTCGGCTTCTTCGGCCTCGGCGCCCTCCTCGGCCAGCATCAGCATGTAGCCGCGCCCGGGAATGGTACGGATCAAGTCACGGTCGGCGCCCAAAGCCTTGCGCAAGGCCGAGATGTGCACTTGCAGGTTGTTTTCCTCGACCACGGTATCCGGCCAGACCCGTTGCAGGATTTCATCCTTGCTCACCAGACGGCCGGGACAGTTGATCAACAATTCAAGGATATCGAATGCGCGGGTGCCGATACGCAACGGCAGACCGCTCTTGAAAAGGTCTCTTAGCTCAAGGGAGACATGGACTTGGCCGAGGCTGATCATTGAATTCACTCTTTCCCTAAGTAGTGACAGGCGACTGCCGAACGGCGCCGGCAAAGCCTGGCAATGGGTTTCAACAATGGCGGTATTGACGCATCAAATCAGCTAAAGCCCTTATCCGATATTATCTATAGGGATAGTCCGACTAATACACACAGGTAAAAACTAACGCTTTGGTTTAGTCCACGCAGGCACAGGCCTCGCGCAGCCCTCTAAACCGGGGCCTTTGCCTTTTGCGCAAGGCTACTTTGCAGCGTGGCGGGATACCCTTGAGCGGCGCGCTCCTCTAAGGTGGCGTCCATTGGCGAGCAACCCCACTGCCTCGCCCCTGACTCGAGCACTTGCACATGACCCGGACAAGCACTGCATCCGTCGAAACACCACCTCATACCCTGACCCGCGGCCTGGTACTGCTGTTCGCCTTTTGCTGTGGCGCCATCGTCGCCAATATTTATTACGCCCAGCCCATCGTCGAGTTGATCGCACCGGACATAGGTCTGTCGGCCCATAGCGCCAGCCTGATCGTATCCCTGACCCAGATCGGCTATGCCTTGGGCCTGCTGTTCCTGGTGCCATTGGCCGATCTGGTCGAGAACCGCAAATTGATGCTGGCCACCGCTGTGGTGGCTACCATCGCCCTGCTCTGCGCAGGCCTGGCCGAGCATGCCAACCTGTTTCTCGCCATCTCTCTGCTGATCGGCCTGAGTTCGGTCTCGGTACAGATGCTGATCCCCCTGGCCGCGCACCTCGCACCTGAGCAGACCCGCGGGCAAGTGGTCGGCAATATCATGGGCGGCCTGCTGCTCGGCATTCTCCTGGCCCGGCCGCTGTCCAGTGTAGTGGCCGACCATTTCGGCTGGCGCGTGGTGTTCATGGGCGCTGCAGTGATCATGCTGGCGATTACCCCGGTCATGGCTTTGACCATTCCCGGCCGTACTCCGGACCATAAAGCCAGCTACGGGCAACTGCTCGGCTCGCTGTTTACCCTGCTGCGCAAACACCCGCTGCTGCGTCAGCGCGCGCTGTATCAAGGCCTGCTGTTCGCGGCCTTCAGCCTGTTCTGGACCTCGGCGCCGATTGAACTGGCGCGACAGCATGGCCTGTCGCAAAGCCAGATCGCGATCTTCGCCCTGGTCGGTGCCATCGGCGCCATCGCCGCGCCCTTCGCCGGTCGCCTGGCCGACGCCGGACACACCCAGCGCGCCTCACTGGTAGCAATGATCCTCGCCCCAGTGGCGTTCCTGATCGGGCTGACGTCGCCTGGCTATAGCGTGATCGGCCTGGCCGTCACCGGCATCCTGCTGGACTTCGCCGTGCAACTGAACATGGTTCTGGGCCAGCGTGCGGTCTACGCCCTCGACCCGGCCAGCCGTGGCCGCTTGAACGCGCTGTACATGACCAGCATCTTCATCGGTGGCTCCATCGGCTCGGCCCTGGCCAGCAGCATTTACGAACAGGCTGGCTGGCACGGCGTGATCATGCTCGGCGCAGGCCTGCCCGCGATCGCCCTGGTGGTATTCCTGATCGTTGAACGGGGCCTGAGCGTACGCGCCTGATTCCCGCCGCAAAAACAAAGCCCCCGACCTTGCGGTCGGGGGCTTTTTTGTTGGCGCCAAGGTGGGACCGGCTCTAGCCGGGAAGACGGTATTGCAGGCGATAAAAATGTATTGATCCTGCCCGAGCCTTCCCGGCTAAAGCCGGTCCCACAAAAAACACATCAATTCAGTTGATGAAGCAGCATCTACAGCTAAATAAGACCGTTTTCTAAAGACCGATCTACCCCTCCAACCCCTTCTGCCAGCCACTCCTGGCCAACGGCAGATCCAGCAGTCGCTTGCCCGTGGCATCGGCCATGGCATTACCCAGAGCCGCCGCCATCGGCCCCTGGACAATTTCCGCCGCGCCCAGGAAAGGCTGCCCCGGCTGATCGAGCAGATGCACTTCGACACTGCCCGGCACCGCCGGAAAGCGGATGATCGGGTAACCGCTCCAGTCAAAGCTGCGCACTCCGGCCGGGTCGTACAGGACCTTTTCGTACAGCGTCCAACTGGCCGACTGGACGATTCCGCCCTCCACCTGATTGCGCAAGCCATCGGGGCTTACGATCTGCCCGCAATCCACCGCCGTCACCACCCGGTCGATGATCACTTCACCGGTCTGGCGCTGCACATGCAGCTGTACGGCAATGGCGCAGTAACCCATGACGTTCTTGTAGCGGGCAAACGCAAAGCCGATGCCGCTGCCTGGCCCCGTCGCCTTGTGCGGCCAGGCAAAGGCACTGGCGGCGCTCTTGACCACGGCAATGGCCCGGGGATCGCTCAGGTGTTGCAGGCGGAACTGCACCGGATCTACACCTGCACGGGCAGCCAGTTCATCCAGGGCGCTTTCGATAGAGAACACATTGACATGAGCCCCCAGCGAGCGTTGCGCCGAGGTGCGAAATGGCATGGTCGTGACGAAGTTCATATCGATCTGCGTGTTGGCAATGTCATACAGCGGCACGGCATTGCGATCACCATCGCCTTCAGGCTGGGCAATCGGCACCGAAGGCGCAGGGGTAAAGGGCCGGGCCAGCAACCATGCAGGCATGAGGCGCCCGGCATTGACGATACGTTCGTTATGGGGTGTGCTCCACAGCTCATACTTCCAATTGCGTACCTTGCCGGAGCCATCCAGGTCCGCCTCCACCTCGGTGAGCATTGCCGAGCTGTAAGGCTCCCAGAGGTTTTCCTGTTCGCGCATCCATTGCACCCGCACCGGCTGGCCCGGCAGCGCCATGGCTACCAGAGCGGCATCGGCCGCCGCATCGTCGGCACCGTTATGCCCGTAACAGCCAGATCCCTCGACATGAATGCAGCGCACTTTCGCCACCGGCAGCCCGAGCATCTCGGCAATCCCGGCACGCAACGGATAGACCCCTTGGGTGTGGGTCCAGACCGTCAGCAGATCGTCCTTGTACCAGGCCACCGAGCAGGACGGCCCAATGGAGCCGTGCATCAGATATTGCTTGGTGACCCTGGCGCGATAGGCCTTGGCCGAAGGCGTTTCAAGGCTGCCTTTACTGCCCACCGGGTAGTGCTTTTTCGGCAGGCGAGTCAGCAGCTCATGAATATGTTTTTCATCCGGCAAGGCATTGCCTTCAGTCCAGCGCGCCGAGGCATAACCTTCGCGCATGGCCTTGACTGCCTGCCATTCATCTTTCGCCACCACGGCCAGATAACTGCCATTGCGTACCAGCTTGACCACCCCTGGCAGCTTTTCCAGGGCCGGCTGATCGATGTCGATCAAGGTACTGCCGCGCCGGGGCGGGCGAATCACCCGTACATGCAGCATGCCGGGCAGGCGCATGTCCTGCACGTAACTGGCCCCGCCGCTGACCTTGGCCGGGATGTCCAGGCGCGGCAGCGAATGACCGATCAGCTTGAACTGTGCGGGCTCGGCAACCGGTGACCGGGCACTGGCGTAACGGTGCAGATCGACCCCGGCAACGGCTTCGGTGTAAGGCATGCTGCGGCCATCCGCGGCAACTATCACTGCGTCCCGGGTGCTCAGGCTGGAAGGCTCCAGTTGCCATTGACGAGCCGCAGATTCGACCAGCAACTGGCGCACTTGCGCCGCCGCATTGAACAAGGCCGTACCGCTGTCAAGAATGGTATGGCTGCCGGCGGTATAGCCTTCATTGGGGGTCAGGGCGGTGTCAGCAGTGATGAAGTTGATCAGGCCAGGATTCACCTCAAGACGCTCGGCGGCGATCTGCAACAACGCCGTACGCACGCCGGTGCCCAATTCAACCTTGCCCGTATAGACAGTAATGCCGTGTTCCTTGTCGATTCGCACCCAGGCATCGAGAAAGGGTGTGGCGCGCAGGCTGCCGGGAAGATTCGGGTCCAGCACCACGGTGCCCAGGGTATCCACCTCGGTATCGGCAAAGGCCTGACGCGCGCCCGGCACCATGGCAAAGCCCACCACCAGCGCGCCGCCGATGAGGAATGAGCGACGTCCCGGATCGATGGGCAAATCCTCTCGGCGCGTCATACCCGCACCCCGCTGGCGACCACGGACTGGATCGCTTCGATAATGCGCATATGGGTGCCGCAGCGGCACAGGTTGGGCGCCATATGCTCGCGAATCTGCTGTTCATCCGGCTGAGGGTTGTCTTGCAATAACGATTGAGCGCGCATGATCATCCCGGCAATGCAGTAACCGCACTGGGCCGCCTGTTTGTCGATAAAGGCCTGTTGCAAAGGCCCCGGCGCCTGCTGGTTGCCCAGGCCTTCGACGGTGCGAATGCTGCGCCCGGCCGCTGCCGAGCACGGCAGCAGGCAGGAGAACACCGGTTTGTCGGCGACCATCACGGTACAGGCGCCACACTGGCCCAGGCCGCAGCCGTACTTGGCGCCATTGAGTTCAAGGTGGTTGCGCAAGGCGTACAGCAGCGGCATATCCGGGTCGATATCCAAAGCGTGGTCACGACCATTGACGTTCAGGTTGATCATTTCGCGTGTCCCTCTTGGCGCAGGCTGCTAATGGTTTTATCCAGATCGGCCCAGGGACGGGCGGAACAGGTTTGCTCGCGCAGATAGCCGGCAATGGCGGCTATCTGGCTGTCGTTCAGGCTATTGGCGAAGGCCGGCATGTAATGACTGGCGTCACCCCGTGACAACGGGATGCCATCGAGCACGGTCTTGATCAGGTTGCGCGGGCTGTCGGCGCGCAAAGCGGAGGACTGCTCAAGACCAGGCCGACCATCGACCATACGCATCGGCGCTGCCGGGCCATGGCAACCGGCGCAAGCACCGGTAAATAGCGTGGCCCCTTCAGTTGCCGCCGCTACCGCAGGTTGAGCCTGCGCGCAGGGTGGCGCCTTGGATGCTGAAGCAGCGGGTTGCAAACTGAGGATGTAATCGGCAATCGCCTGCACATCGGCGCTCGGCAATTGCGCCAGGCTAAGGCTTACCGGCAGCATCGGCCCGGCCGCCGCGCCATGCCCCTCGGCGACCTGACCACGCAGATAGGCTTGCAACTGCTCGGCATTCCAGGGGTGAGCGCCCTCGCCCAGGCCGCGCAACGACGGCGCATCCCAGCCATCGACGACACCGCCATTGAACAACTCACCACCCTTTTCGCCGCCGATGAAATTCAACGGTGAATGGCACGACGAACAATGCCCTGCGCCCTCCACCAGATAGCGCCCGCGATTCCATTGCGTCGATTGTCCGGCTACGTCCTGCAAGGGTGCGCCGTGCAGAAACAGCAGGTTCCAGAACGCTACCAGCGGACGGAAATTCATCGGGAACATCATCTGGTTGGGCGGCGCATGGGCTTCGACCGGGTCCACGCTCATCAAGAAGGCGTAGGCATCGCGGATATCCCGGTCCGACATCCGGCTGTAATGCACGTAGGGAAAAGCCGGATAGAGCAGATGCCCGTCGCGGGCGATGCCTTTGCGCATCGCCCGGATAAACGCCTCTTCCGGCCACAGGCCGATGCCGCTGGCAGGGTCCGGGGTGATATTGGTGGTGTACAGGGTGCCGAATGGCGTCACCAACGGCAGACCGCCGGCCATATAGGCGCCACCCGGACGGGTATGGCAGACCGCACAGTCGCCCTGCTCCACGACCCTGGCGCCACGCCGGATACTTTCAGGGTCTTGACTGGCAACGGCTTTGGGCAATGGCGCAATCGCCGGGCGCCACATCAGCGCAAAGGCAATCACCAGACCTGCGACGGCTAACGCAAGCCCGCCCTGAACAAGGGTTTTACGCCTCATGTACGCTCCTCGAACTGCGCACGTCCCGGTTGGAACCGTGCAAACACTTCACGTTAGGGGGAGCCCTGGATCGAGAGAATGTACCTGCGCCGCAACACTGATTTGCGCTTTGCACAACGCCCGTCCAAGGCCATGCCTTAACCTTAGAGTCCGTACGTGTATCAGGCTTGGATGGGCGTGCTCAAAAGAGGTCAATGCGGCGCTCAACAACACTCAACGCCGCTGCAAAGAAGGACTCGGTTATTCGAGAAGCGGTACTTTGGCCGCCCGTTGGTAAGGGCCGTACTCAACCGGTATCCACTGGAAATGCGTGTCCTGTTGGCCGATGTGACCCATGCCCGGAAATGGCAGGTGCGCCGCCGCAACCCAGATTTTGCTCTTCGCCGCAGCACTGAACACCTGCTCGCGACTGGCAATGGCCTCTTTGCCACTGGTATCGAAGCCGATGGACACTTCCGGATGCTCGAACTGCACCGCCAGGTTATGAATCAGGTCGCCCATGAACAGGATGGTCTGGTCCTTGGAGGTAAATTGATAGGTGGTACTGCCCGGCGTGTGTCCGGCCTCCAGGGTGGTCTTCACTTCCGGCACAGGCGACTCGCCCGGCGCGAAGGTCTTGAAGTGCGCCGCCGCGATATAAGGCGCGGTGGATTCCTGGGCGATCTTGAAAAAGACCCGGGCCGCTTCCGGCACCTTGCTCAAGGCAGTGGGGTCCAGCCAGTAATCGGCTTCCGGCTTGGCGGCATAGACCATGGCATTGGCGAACACCGGTTTCTTCTGGGCATCAACCAGTCCGCAGACGTGATCCAGATGAAGGTGGGTCAGCAGGATGGTATCGACCTGCTCCGGCTGATAACCCGCCGCGCGGATATTCGCCGACAGCCAGCCGGCCGTTTCACCCATGCATTGCCCGGCGCCGGTATCGACCAGAATCAGATGCTCGCCGGTATTGATCAGGAAAGCGTTGAACGCGGTCTGCACACCCGTCGAATCGATGTCGCGACGGGCAAGCAGTGCACGAATCTTGCTCTGGGTCATGCCCTGGAGCAGCTTGGGCGACAGGTCGTTGTAGCCGTCAAATAACGCCGTAACTTCGTAGTCGCCCACGGCCAGTCGGTAGTAACCGGGCACCTGGGTCTTCTGCTGCGCCGGTGCCTGGGCCATGGCGGCGCTGGAAGCCAGTAGCAGCGACAGGCCCAGCCCGCGAATGAGGGGAGATAAGGATAACGGCATGGCGTCCTCGCACTTGGATTCATCACCACACGCCAGGGTGGCGTGTGCATTGGCGGGAATCATGGCTGCGTGAGGACGAAGGGGGATTGAATGGCTGTGCTGGTTTTGCCGAACAGAACAGTGCGCTAACCGGTGGGACCGGCTTTAGCCGGGAAGACGTCGGCAAAAGCGATGCATCTATTGGCCTGTACCATTGCATTCCCGGCTAAAGCCGGTCCCACATCAGACGGGCGCGGCGGCTCTAGCCCAACTCGATAAGGTGCTCCTTGAGAAACTCGATCAACGCCTGCACCGGTCGCGAACTCTGGCGGTGTTGCGGGTACACCGCCGACAGCACCAGCGGCTCGGTGCGGTATTCGTCCAACACCCGCACCAGGCGACCCTCCTTCAGTTGCTCACCGACGATAAACAGCGGCAGGTAGGTAATGCCCAAACCAGCCACCGCGGCATCGCGCAGCAGGTCACCGTTATTGGCGCGCATGCGTCCGCACAGGTTGATGGTCAGCGGCTTGCCGTTGCGTTCGAAGCGCCATTGCACCTGGCGGCTGTGGCCATAGGGCAGGCAATCGTGATCCTTGAGTTCCTCAGGTATCTGGGGCGCGCTGCGTGAGGCCAGGTAATCCGGACTGCAGCAGTAGACCCGGTCGATCAGGGCGAGGCGCCGGGCAATAAGCGTCGAGTCCTCCAGCAGGCCGATACGCAGGGCCAGGTCATAGCCCTCCCCCAGCAAGTCCACCGAACGGTCGCTCAGGTCCAGCTCCACCGAAACCTCGGGATAACGTTGCAGAAACAACGGCAGCAGGCAGCCGAGATGGGCCATGGCAAAGGACAGCGGTGCGCTCAGGCGAATGGTGCCTCGTGGCTGGGCGTTCTGCCCGGCGATGCTCTGCTCGGCCTGCTCGACTTCGGCGACCAGGCGCAAGGCCGATTCGTAATAAGCCTGGCCCAATGGCGTGACATCGAGGCGGCGGGTGGAGCGATTGAGCAGGCGTACGCCGAGGCGCTCTTCCAGTTGCATCAGGCGGCGGCTGATGAATTGCTTGGACAGGCCCAACTGATCGGCCGCTGCCGTGAAACTGCCCGACTCCATCACCTGGGCAAAAATACGCATATCTTCAAACTGATTCATTGTCACGCTCAGGTGGACAGTCAAACGCCTTTCAGCGGATTTATCACGTCATGGCATCCTATTAATCTGTGTCCATCGCGCTGCAACTGCCAGCGCAACAACCCGAACAGATTATTTGCTCACAAGGAATTGCCCATGAACATCTTCAAGAAAGCCGCCACCGTAACCGTACTGGCACTGGCCATCAACTCGGCCTTCGCCTCGACGCCGACCACCCAGGTCGAACACCAGACCCAGACATTCCTCAATGCCCTGAACGCAGGTGGCGGTCGCCCTCTTGAAGAACTCAGCCCTGCCGATGCCCGCGCCGTACTCACCGGTGCGCAGAAATCGGTGAAAGTCGACGTGTCCGGCACCGAGGTCAGCGACCGTACCATTCAGGTCGACGGTCAGTCGGTTGCCCTGAAAATCGTTCGTCCGGCCCACGTCAAAGGCAACCTGCCGGTATTCATGTTCTTCCACGGTGGCGGCTGGGTGCTCGGCGACTACCCGACTCACGAACGCCTGATCCATGACCTGGTGGTGGGCTCTGGTGCGGTTGCGGTCTATGTCGGCTACACACCGTCGCCCGAAGCGCACTACCCGACAGCGATCAACCAGGCCTACGCCGCCACCCGCTGGGTCGCCGAGCATGGCAAGGAAATCGGTGTCGACGGCACTCGCCTGGCCGTAGCTGGCAACAGCGTCGGCGGCAATATGGCCGCCGTGGTCGCCCTGATGGCCAAGGAACAACACACCCCGAACCTGCGCTTCCAACTGCTGCTGTGGCCGGTGACCGATGCCAAATTCGATACCGCCTCGTACAACGAGTTTGCCGACGGCCACTTCCTCACCAAGAACATGATGAAATGGTTCTGGGACAACTACACCACCGACGCCGGGCAACGTGCACAGATCCATGCCTCGCCGTTGCAGGCGACTCTGGAGCAGTTGAAAGGCCTGCCACCTGCATTGGTACAGACCGCCGGTGCCGACGTGCTGCGTGACGAAGGCGAGGCCTACGCCCGTAAACTGGATGCCGCTGGAGTCGATGTCACTGCGGTGCGCTACAACGGTATGATCCACGACTACGGCCTGCTCAACCCGCTGAGCCAGGTCCCCGAGGTCAAGGCGGCGATGCGTCAGGCGGCCGGCGAGCTCAAAGCCCACCTCAACTAAACGCACTAATGTTCAAGACAGCCCACCAGTACGTGGGCTGTTCTGTATCAGCCTTTCAGGAAGATCAACCATGTCGTTCATTCAAAGCTACCCGTTTGTTGCCAGCGTCATTGTCCTGTTGATCGACCTGTTGAGCTGGCAACTGCTGCCGTTCAAATACCGGATTTATAAAGTCGCGGCACGCCTAGTGTTGTTTCTGGCCTACAGCGCCGTGATCGTCAGCGCGGGCATGAGTCCACTGGATGCGGCACCCTGGCCGGAAGACGGCCCGCGTCACCTCGCCGCCATTGCCTTGAGCATTCTCTGGTGGCTGCTGGCCGCACGGACCCTGACCGGCGTGCTCGGCATTCTCCTGACCCGGCGCATCGGCCATAGCGGCCGCCTGTTGCAGGAAGTCATGGGCGCAGTGATTTTCCTCATTGCTGCCGTCGCGGCAGCGGGCTACGTCCTGCAACTGCCGGTGCAAGGCCTGCTGGCTACGTCGGGGGCCATGGCGATCATTGTCGGCCTGGCGTTGCAGAGCACTTTGAGCGACGTGTTTTCCGGCATCGTCCTCAATACCACCAAACCCTATCAGGTGGACGACGTGGTCAGCATCGATGGCGTCGAAGGCAAGGTCGTCGATATCGACTGGCGCGCCACCCATTTGCTCACTGGCACCGGCAGTACTGCCGTGGTGCCCAACTCGGTGGCGGCCAAGGCCAAGATCGTCAACCTCAGCCGACCCAGCGATTGCTTCGGCATTTCCGTGACCATCATGGTCTCGCCGAATATCCGTCCGCGCCGGGTGCTTGATGCCCTGGAGCGCGCCCTGCAAGGCAGCAGTGCACTGTTGCCTTCGCCCAAGCCGCGAGCCATGGTCAAGGAAGCCAGCCCGACCACCATCGAATACAGCATCACCGGCTCGATCCGCTCTTTGGACAATAAAGTCGACGTACGTAATCTGCTGTTCGACCTGGCGTATCGTCATCTGGAAGCCGCCGGCATTGCCTGGCAGTCGGATATCAGCACCGATAACAGCATGTCCCGGGCCCGGGCCTTGCTGGAAGATGTGAAGATCTTCAAGTCGGTCAACGCCGAAGAGAAAAATCATCTGGCACAGAATCTGGTGCCCCATGACTACGTCGCCGGGCAGGTGATCCTTGAGTCGGGTGAAGTCAGTGACAGTCTGCTGGTAATCGCCACGGGTGTGGTGTCGGCGACGGTCTCCGATGGCAACCGCTCGGTGGAAGCCGGTCGCATGGGGCCGACCGAGGTGATGGGCGAACAAAGCATTCTCGCCGACACGCCGTCCGACGCGCGCTTTACCGCCCTCACCTCCTGCGTGGTCTATCGCCTGGAAAAATCCGTGGTGCGCAGCGCCATGGAACGCCAGGCGGAAATCACCCGTGCGTTGAAAAAACTCCAGGCCGTGCGCCAACACGGCAGCGAAAGCGTGCTGCTGCAAAAGCCCACAGCCGTGCGTAAGGCCGGGTTCCTTGGCTGGTTGCAGACACGCTAGAAGACTGGACGCTGCGCCATCATCACCTTCAGCTCGTCGATGAACAGTCGCAGGTCAGGGGCTGGCTGGGCCAAGGCGCGCAGGATATGGATACCGGTTTGCGCGCAGGGCCGCTGGGCCAGTTCGGGCAACAGATGCACCAGGCTGCCGTCGAGCACATCGTCGCCGACCACCCAGTCCGGCAGGTAGGCAATCCCGCGCCCGCCAACGGCCGCCAGGCGCATGGCTTCGAAATCGTCGCAACGCAAGGCCGCCTGCTCCACCGGCTGCCCCAGCACATCGCGCCAACCGAGCAGATCAGCGCCATGCAGCTTGTCGAGCAAGCGATGTTCGCTCAGTTGGGCGGTGGATTGCGGCGTACCCATAACCCGCAGATAAGCCGGACTGGCACACAACAATCGCCGTTGCGTGGCGATACGGGTAGCGATCAGTGAGCTGTCAGCCAGCTCGCCAATGCGTACGACCGCGTCGAGACGATCGACCACCGGATCCTCGACCCGCTCAGTCAGGTCCAGCTCCACGCGCAGGGAGGGGTGCCGGTCACTCAGTCGGCAGATCAGTGGAATCACGTAACGCTTGCCGAAGGTAGGGAAACACGCCACCCGCAACAGGCCGCCCAGTTCCCCCTTCATTGACGCGATTTCCTGCTGGGCGTCGTCCAGTTCGTCGAGGATGCGCCGCGCCCTGATCAATAAGGCGCGACCACTGTCGGTCAGGCTCAGCGCCCGGGTCGAACGCTGGAACAACGTGGTATCGAGCTGGGTTTCCAGGGCTGTGATCTGCCGCGCCACGGATGACGGCGCCACACCACGACGACGCGCGGCGCCGGAAAAACTGCCCTCACGGGCTACTTCAGTGAAGATGCCGAGAAAATCGGCAAATCCTTCGATTCTCATCGTGCGCTCCACGCAAAGCTGTTTGGCGACTACAGTCGATTATCGACAGGACCCAAAGCGTCTATGGTGTTCGCAACCCGTAACTTATGCAAACAGCGCACAGCTGCGACCTGAATGCAGCAAGTGCGCGATCTCGCGCTGATGAGGTGATTGATTATAAGCAGGAAGACCTTGCAGTCCGCGGCCTGAAGCCGATCATCGACAGCGTATTCCCCCTGGCCAGAGCCGTCGATGCGCATCGGCGGATGGAGTCGAACGAGAGTATCGGCAAGATCATTCTGACGCCCTGATCCCTGCCACCACCAACCTCGCTCCCACAAGTGCCAGTCTTATTTCCCGTCAAGCGCGTGCTGCGCAGCCTGTTCAATCAGTGCCGCCACTTCTTTCGGATGGGACTCGTACACTGCATGGCTGGCGCCATCGATCTCGATGGTGTGGGCATTGGCGCGCTTGGCGTACATGCGCTCCAGGTCCGGGTTGATGATGCGATCGGACTTGGCCACGGCGTACCAGCTTGGCTTGGTTTTCCAGGCGGCATTGGTCGCGGCGGTAGTGAAGACCGAAGCCGAGGTCAGCGCCTGAGCGTTGGCTTCGAACTCAGCCTGGGCCTTGGGCAGGTCGGCGGCAAAGTCAGCCGGGTAGAACGCCGGATCCAGATAGAGGAAACCATCGGCGGTCTTCTTCACTGCCTTGGTGGCGTTGGGGAATTTCTTGCCGTTTTCGGCTTCGGTTTCACCGACATCCAGAGCGTGAGCGGCAATGTATACCAGGCCCGCAACGTGATCGTCAGTCCCGGCATCGGAAATCACCGCACCGCCATAGCTGTGCCCTACCAGAATGGTCGGGCCATCCTGCATCGCCAGAATGCGTTTGACCGCAGTCACGTCCTCGGCAAAGCCGGTCAGGGGATGCTGGGCAATGGAGACGTGATAACCGTCTTTTTCCAGAATGTCATACACCGGTTTCCAGCCTGCGCCGGTCACGAAGGCACCGTGTACCAGTACGATGTTGTGGATCGGTGCGGCAGGCGCGGCCTGGGCCATACCAGCGGCGAGCAGGGTCAGGGATGCAGCGGCGAACAAGGTGCGGGCGCTGAGCATTTTCATGGAATTCGTCTCGACAGAGTGATCGTTAAGGCAAGCCGATGTTGGCCAGTTATCAGTCGGACGAACGCCGAAAAGACTTATTCCATGCCGATGAAATTATTTTTTTGCGCCCCGCAAAACATCATGAGCCGCCGCTTTTATTCACTCGACTGCAATCAAGCCTCGGGCCATTGCCACACAGACGGCCTGGCGACGATTGGTGGCACCGAGTTTGCGAGTGGCATTGGCGATATGAAAATTGATGGTGCGCTCCGAACATCCGAGGATGCAGCTTATTTCCCAGGTGGTTTTACCCGCACCGGACCATTTCAACACTTCAAACTCGCGCAGGGTCAGGTCGCTGTGTAATTCATCCGGATGATTCAGATGTTTGCGCGCGCCTTCCAGCATAAAGGGAATAAGCATGAGCAGTTTGCCGAGCGGGCCATTGAGATCTTCATCAAACTCATATTCCTGCTTTTTGCGTTGAGCAACACTGAGTGATCCACTCATATCGTTGTAACGCAATGGAATGCTCACCCCGTGTATAAGGCCATGTCGTTCGTAGGTACGCCAGAACCCCACGGATCCGCCGCGTGCACGCCTGCGCGCCGGCTCCCAGAACAATGGCACAAAATGGCGGCGGCAATGCCTGAGTATCGGGTCTACGACAATAAGGTTTTCATCTTTATAACTACGGATCCATTCAACAGGATAATTGGTCACGGTATGATGGAAGGGATCATTAATCGTCGAAAATCCGGGATTCATCAGATAATGCTCATATCCGATTCGCTGTAACACTGCGCGCAATTGACTTTCCCAGTCACGCTTATATGCCGTCCGGGCAAGCACAGAGAAGTCGTCCAACATCTCTTTGTTCATTTTCATGCCTATGGGGAATGACACACGAAGGTCACCCGTGCAGGCGGCGATGATAACGTGTTCTCCAAGTTGAAATGTAAGGCCGAGATGACCAACGAAGTAAGATTTTTCCTACCTTAATGTATGAATTTGCGATAACAAATGCGCGAGCCATCTTGTTTTCCCGCAGCCTGGTTCGCAAACGCCAGACAGCAAAAAGCCCGGCAACCCGGGCTTTTTTCCAACCGCATGGGCGGTCGTAATCAGTAGCGCTGGTACTGCGAACCGAACTCGCGACGGTTCTCGGCAACCATGACCTTGCCCTGTTCCAGGGACTGGCTGAACGCTTTGTCACCGGCCTGGGCAACACGAACTTGCTTGCCGTCAGCGTGGACACGATCAACCAGACGCAGGCTGCTCGCGGCGCTGGCCATCGAAGGCTGGCTGGTGACGGTTTGTGGGCTGGCCATGGCTGCAGTAGCGGTCAGGACAGAAAGGGCAAAACCAAAGGCAATGGCGCGTTTCATGATGTTTCTCCAAGAGGCTTGATGAAGTGGTGAGTCGCTAAGTGATGGGCCAAATCTACGGCCACCCGCCCTCGATGAAAAACCACCCGTACGCATACCAACTATCGATAGCGCTGATCCAGCCCCGCAAAAGGCTCTAGCCCGATGATTGCGGGGCCAAGGGCTGACTCGCCATCCACTTAAGTCCAATTGGAAACCCGCACCATGACGTTTTCCCACTGCCCGATGCCGCATTCACGCTTGCTCTGCGGGCTTGTGTCTATGATTCTGTAGGAGCTGCCGAAGGCTGCGAATGAGGTCGTCTGACACAATGATTTCGCAGCCTTCGGCAGCTCCTACAAACCGTGAGCCCCCAGGCAATCAATAACAAGGGCACGCCGCCCCTATACAAAGCCACACCGGAGAACGCCCATGAAGACCGTTGCCCAGCTCCTCAAGCTCAAAGCCCTGGACCACCAGCAGGTCCACACCATCGGCCCCGACCAGATGGTTCTCGAAGCATTGCAGTTGATGGCCGAGAAAAACATCGGTGCCCTGCCGGTGGTACAAGGAGGCAAGGTCGTCGGGGTAGTCAGTGAGCGTGACTACGCGCGCAAGATGATTCTCAAGGGCCGCTCCTCCGTGGGTACGCCGGTCAGCGCCATCATGAGTTCGCCGGTGATCACCGTTGACTCGTCACAGGGCGTCGAGGCCTGCATGGCGCTGATGACCGACAAACATCTACGCCACTTGCCAGTGGTGGACAACGACCAATTGCTCGGGCTGCTGTCCATCGGTGACCTGGTCAAGGAAGCCATCGATGAACAGGCCAGCCTGATCGAGCAGATGGAGCAGTACATTCGCGGCGAATGACCTAGCCCTGGCGCCGCAGCACCCGCACCAGCAATCGCGACGGGCTTTGCGGCCCCAGATGCAGGCTGTTGCGCGCCACTCGCCGTTGCGCAGCCTGCTCTGGAGCTACATAACTATTACTTCAACGACGGCTATCGCGACGGTGGTGATGACCGCAAGGAGTGACCCAGGACGGTTATTTCAAAGGTCTGGGCACCCAGTTCAGCCATGCCATTTCGCGCTCGACCTACTCGGATGACCGGGATAACTACCGCATCTACCTGACCTATGAAATCGCTTTTTGGTAGATGAAGGCGTCACTCATTTGCCGATTCGCGGGCAAGCCTCGCTCCAACGAATGCGGATGATTGCGTGGGAGCGAGGCTTGCCCGCGAAGAACGATGACGCGGTGCACCTGACTCACCGCGTCACCCGACTCCAGGGCAAGCCCTTCCCCAACAAGCGTATATTGTCCAATTGGAGCGAGCGCGGAAGTGGCGCTCGTGCAAATGAATCAATGGACCTTTTCATTCATGCAAACCCGTCTAAAAATCACCACAGGGATCTTCGCTGCTACCGCCTTGCTGCTGTCACTCGACGCCAGCGCCCAGACCCCGGACACCCTGCAAACCCTGGTCAGCCACGCCGTCCAGCCCACCATGAAAGCCCAGAATATCGCCGGCATGGCCGTCGCAGTGATCAAGGATGGCAAACCCCGTTATTTCTATTTCGGCCTGAGTTCCCGGGACACCATGGAGCCCTTGAACCGTCATACCCTGTTCGAACTGGGCTCGATCAGCAAAACCTACACCGCCACCCTCGCCGGCTGGGCCCAGGCCCAAGGCAAGCTGCAATTGACCGACGTGGCGAGCCAGCACCTTCCTGCACTCAAGAACACGGCCTTCGCCGGTATCCGCCTGCTCAACCTGGCCACCTACACCGCTGGCGGCCTGCCGTTGCAGTTCCCGGACGCCTACGACAGTCACGACAAGATGCTCGACTACTTCACGACCTGGAAACCCACCGAAGCCGTGGGCGCCCGCCGCCAGTATTCCAACCCCAGCATCGGCCTGTTCGGCTACCTGGCGGCACAAAGCCTGGGCAAGCCATTCAACGAGTTGATGGAAGGCAGCCTGTTTCCCGAACTGGGTTTGAAGAGCAGCTATATCGATGTGCCCAAGGAAGAAATGAGCTTCTATGCCCAGGGCTACACCAAGACCGACCAGCCGACTCGCCTGAAGGGTGGCGCGCTGGATGCCGAGGCTTACGGCGTCAAGACCAACCTGGAAGACATGGCCCGCTTCCTTCAGCTCAACATGCAACCCAAAGAGCTGCCCGCGCCCCTGCAACAGGCCATCGCCACCACCCATGCCGGGTATTACCGTGTAGGCGAGATGAGCCAGGGTCTGGGCTGGGAATCCTATGCCTGGCCTGTGAGCCTGGACACCCTGCAAACCGGCAATGCCCCGGAAATGGTCAGCCAGCCCCATGCGGTGCAATGGCTCAACCCGCCACAGGCGCCGGAAGGTGACGTGCTGTTCAACAAGACCGGCTCAACCAACGGCTTCGGCAACTATGTGGCCTTCGTGCCGGGCAAGGGATTGGGCGTGGTGATACTGGCGAATAAGAATTACCCCAATGCCGATCGCGTGAAGATTGCTTACGAGCTCCTTGGAGCTGCAAGCCGCTAGCTTCAAGCCTCAAGCTAAATGCGGTCTGCTTCTAACTCGCAGCTCATAGCTTGCCGCTTGCAACTGCTTTCAAGCATCCCTGAGCAAGTCATGGGCATTGAGCAGGGTGTAGGCGATTTCCGGCCGCTTCTCCATGCCCCGGCGAATCGCAGCGGGGATGGAGGCCCGGGTCTTGCGACACAGGCCCGGCAGTTCATGAATCTGGATCTGGATACCACGCATGCTGCGCACTTCGTTGAAACCGGGGGCGATTTCCAGGCGAATGCCCAGTTGCTCATAGAGCTTGCGCTGCATGTGTTCCAGATCCGGCAGGCTGCTGATGTTTTCCAGGCGCTCGAGCAGGCGCTTTTCCTCCTGCCGGGTGAGGCAGAGGATGCGCAGTTCGGCGCCTGACAGCTGTTCCCTTCCGCAGTCGCAGGCGCCGGGCGGACAAGGTTGACGAATGGGCTGGGTCATTCTGCCGATCATAGCCCAAGTCGATCAGATTGCCTGCAGGCGCCGATACTCGACAGTCAGGTGGGAAACCTCATGCACGGGCGCCAGGCGTCGACGAATGCTGTCGGCATCGCTGGCGGCATTGCCCAGCACGCTGACAATGGCCGCGCAGACACCGGGGCCGACCCGCCAGACGTGCAGGTCGGTAATCCGCGCCTCCCCACCCGCCTCCACCAGCTCGCGAATTTCCTCGGCCACGTGGGCATCGGTACGATCCAGCAGCACCCCTGCGGTATCACGCATCAAGGTCATGGCCCAGCGCGCAATCACCAGGGCGCCGACAATGCCCATCGCCGGATCCAGCCACACCCAGCCCAGATAGCGCCCGGCCAGCAAAGCGGCGATGGCCAGGATCGAGGTCACGGCATCGGCCAGTACATGGACGTAGGCCGAGCGCAGGTTATTGTCATGGCCATGACTGTGCTCATGGTCATGATCATGCTCGTGATGATGGTGGTGATGGCCGCCGGACAGCAGCAGCGCACTGACGATATTGACCAGCAGCCCGACCACCGCGATCAGGGTCGCGGTGGCGAACTCGACCCGGGTCGGCTCGAACAGGCGCAGCAGCGACTCGATGCCGATGCCGATGGAAATCAGCCCCAGGATCAGCGCCGAAGCGAAGCCGCCCAGATCACCCACCTTGCCGGTGCCGAAGCTGAAAGCGCTGCTCGCCGCATGACGACGGGCGTAGGCGTAGGCCGCTGCGGCAATCGCCAGGGCACCGGCATGGGTTGCCATGTGAAAACCATCGGCCAACAGCGCCATGGAGCCGGTGAGATAACCGGCGGCAATCTCGCCGACCATCATCACCACGGTCAGGGCCACGACCCACAGCGTACGCCGGGCATTGGCGTCGTGGGCCTCGCCGAGGAAGACGTGGCTGTGGGTGCCAGTTGCATCAGTCATGTTGGTTTCCTATTTCGTGTAACGGCGAATGGCGGTGATCAACTCTTCAACGCCCTGGGCGCGCTCGGCGTCGCTCAAACCGGCTGCGGCGACATGCTCGCGGGCGTGGGCTTCGACGATTTCATCCATCAGGCCATTGATGGCGCCGCGAGTCGCGGCAACCAGATGCAGCGTCTTGGCACAGTCGTGCTCGCCCTCGATGGCCCGTTCGACGGCCTGAATCTGCCCGGCGATGCGTCTGACCCGCTTGAGCAATTCATCCTTGCCGTCTGTAATATGCGACATACCATACCCCCCCTACCTATATGGCGCGCATCTTTGCAGAATCGGTGCCGTGACGCAATCGGCACCGATTGCAGGCATATGCTTATTACCTAAAGATATTTAAATAAAAATTCTTATAGCCTTAAAGTCGACATCCAGTTCCGCGCAATGGTTTGCGTCCTGCTATCAGCAACGATCAGGTCCACTCCTCTTCTTATTTCCCCGACCCTCCAGGCACCTGTGATGAAAGGCATTAAAGCGCTGTCGTTTTCCGCTGTTCTCGGTTCCGCCGTTCTGCTGAACGCGGTGTTCTCATTGTCGGCTTCGGCCGGGTTACTGGAGAAGGGGCGCAGCAGCGGCCTGACCGCCGGGATTGCCAATGAGCAGCCCTACGCCTACATCGGTACCGATGGCAAAGTCACCGGCGCCAATATCGAAGTACTGCAGGCGATCCTTACGCCGCTGGGCATCAGCAAGATCGATACGCCGATTACCGATTTCGGCTCTCTGGTCCCCGGCCTTGCCGCCGGACGTTTCGATCTGATCGGCGCAGGCCTGTTCATCAACAGTGCCCGCTGCAAAGTGATCGGCTACTCCAACCCGGTGACCCGCTCCGGCGGCGCCTTTATCGTCAAGGCCGGTAACCCGCTGAAGCTGCACAGCCTCAAGGACGTGGCCAGCAACGGCAAGGCGCGCCTGGCCACCCAACCGGGCAGCAACCAGGTGCAGGAGGCCAAGGACAGCGGCATTACCGCCGCCAACGTGGTGCTGTTCGACAAGGACACCGAAGCCGTCGCCGCTCTGGATGCCGGTCGCGTCGACGTGGTGTATTTTCCCGATGCCGAAATCATCAGCCTGGTGAAGAAAACCAATAGCCCGACCATCGAACGCGCCCTGCCCTTCGAGCAGATCCCCGATGCCGAAGGCAAACCGACCTGGAATTACCACGCCTATGGCCTGCCGAAAAACGACCCGGCGTTCATTGCGGCCTTCAACGAACAACTGGCCAAACTGCGCGCGTCCGGAGAGCTGCTGAAGATCCTGCAAAAGTACGGCTATACCGAAAATGAGTTGCCTGCGGCAGATATCACTGCCGAGCAGCGTTGCGCGCGTTGAGGCAACCCTGGCGCCAATATGATTTGCAATGACATTGGGCAGGAGCTGCCGAGGGCTGCGAAAGCGAGGTATAGGTTCGCCCCATTCGCAGCCTTCGGCAGCGCCTGGCTGAATGAAATGCTTTTCCCGCAGGAGTGGCTTCAGCCGCGAGGGCGTCCTCCCGGCTAAAGCCGGTCCCACACCCTGCATCTCCCACATGCCTTAACCCACACGAGTACAGGCCATGTTCTTCGATTCTCCGGCCATGGATACGGCCCGCTTTATCGCCAGTCAACTGGCGAGCGGTGCTTGGGTCACGCTGAAGATCACTTTCTTCGCCGAGCTGATTGTATTGCTGCTGTCCTTCGTCATCGCCTTGATGCGCCTGTCGCCGTGGCGGGTCGTGCGTTGGGTGGCGACGCTGTATGTCGAGGTCCTGCGCGGGATTTCGGCCCTGGTCCTGCTGTTCTACCTGTTCTTTATCCTGCCGCTGTTCGGTATCAGCCTGTCGCCCATGACCACCGGGATACTCGGCCTGGGCCTGACCTTCTCGGCCTATGGGTCGGAGATCGTCCGCTCGGCCCTGGTCAATGTGAGCCATGGCCAGCGTGATGCCGTGCGTGCCCTGGACTTCAGCCCGCTGACAGCTCTGCGCCGGATCATCCTGCCTCAGGCTCTGCCGTTCATGCTGCCACCCCTGGGTAACCAACTGGTGGAGCTGATGAAGACCACCTCGCTGGTCTCGCTGATTACCCTCACCGACCTGACCTTCTCCGGCGCGCAACTGGTCACGACCCTGGGTCAGCAGAGCCTGATCTGGAGCATCGTGCTGGTCTGCTACTTCGTCATGGCCTGGCCGCTGAGCTGGGCGGTACGCCGCTATGAGCAACACATCAGCGCCTGGCGGCGTGCCGGGAGCAGCGCATGAATTTCGATTTCGCCTTTGCCTGGTCGATCGTCCCGGAACTGCTGCAAGGCCTGCTGGTGACGGTGCAGGTGGTGCTGCTCGGCTTTCTCCTGGCGATACTGGTCGGCCTGCTGCTGGCGCTGGCACAACGCGCCCCCGGCAAGCTGCTGCCAAGACTGTGCCGCGCCTACCTGAGCTTCTTTCGCAATACACCTTTGATGGTGCAACTCTACGTGCTGTTCTTCGCCCTGCCGCTTGCCGGTCTCACCCTGCCCGCCTTCAGCACCGGCGTCATTGGCCTGGGCCTGTATTACGGCGCCTACATTGCCGAAGCCTTTCGCGGCGCCATCGAGGGTGTTCCCACCGGGCAATGGCAAGCCGCCCGAGCCCTGGACTTCGACCCTGCCACCACTTGGCGCCGGATCATCCTGCCGCAAACCGTCAAACCCATGCTGCCGATCCTCGGCAACTACCTGATCGGCATGTTCAAGGAGACGCCCCTGCTGGCGGTGATCACCATTCCCGAGCTGTTCCAGGCCGCCAAGCAGGTGGCAGGCATGACCTATCGCTACAACGAGCCCTACACCCTGATGGCGCTGATGTTTCTGCTGATCAGCGTGCCGACTTCCCTGTTCTTCAACTATCTGGAGCGCCGCCGCCATGTCTGATTTCGAACCCGTCCCGCGCATGGCACCCGCGCAGATCCAGCTGAATCAAGTGGTCAAGGATTTCGGTGCGACCAGGGTCATCGACCATCTCGACCTGAGCATCCCCCAGGGCCAGAAAGTCGCCCTGATCGGCCCCAGCGGCTCGGGCAAATCCACAGTCCTGCGCCTGATCAAGGGCCTGGAAAGCTATCAGCACGGCAGCATCGAAGTGGCCGGCGATCCGGTCCCTGCGCGCAAAAGCCGCTGGCGCTGGCCGGGCACGCCTAAGCCTGCCGTGGTTCATCGAGTCGGCATGGTCTTTCAGCAATTCAACCTGTTCCCACACCTGAGCGTGCGGGAAAACATCACCGAGGCGCCGCTTCAGGTACTGCAAGTCAGCCGTGAGGAAGCCCTGGATCGTGCCGCCCATTACCTGGGCCTGGTCGGGCTGGCGCACAAGGCCGATGCCTACCCCAGCCAGCTATCCGGCGGCCAACAGCAGCGTGTGGCCATCGCCCGCGCCCTGGCCATGCGTCCGCAAGTCATGCTGTTCGATGAAGTGACCTCGGCCCTCGATCCGGAACTGGTCGGCGAAGTGCTGGCGGTGATCCGGGCCATCGCCCATGAGCAGCAGATGACCATGTTGCTGGTCACCCACGAAATGAAATTCGCCCAGGATATCGCCGACCGGGTGCTGTTCATGGAAGGCGGACGCATCGTTGCCGACGGTTCTGCCGAACAAATCCTGCTCAATCCGGACAACGAACGTACCCGGCGGTTTCTCAATCGTGTAGAGCAGCGTTGAGCGAAAAATCACACCAACTCAAATAATTATAAAAATATATGAATTTATTAAAACCATAAAATACGTTTAATTAATAATTAACTTATTCCAAAAAAGACTTTCACTCCAGTTTTTTATAGAGATATGTTCACTCCATAGAGACCGACCCCATGCCTGGCGGAGGCCGTAACCCAAGCCCCCCCAGGAATAGTCTCTCATGAGCTCACTTCTGCACCAGAGTGCCACCCTCGGCGCCCTTAGCCTGCCTAACCGCATCATCATGGCGCCGCTCGGCCGCGCCCGCTCCGACCACGATAATCGTCAGCCCCTGCCCCGCGTCCGCACTTACTACGAGCAGCGCGCCAGCGCCGGGCTAATCATCTCCGAAGCCACTCACGTATCCGCCGAAAGCGTCAGCCGTCCGGGTGGCTCGGCGATTCACGATGACGCTCAGGTAGAAGCCTGGAAACCCGTCACGAAAGCGGTGCATGACGCAGGCGGGCGGATCTTCCAGCAGCTGTTTCACCTCGGACGCAAGGCGCACTCCTCGCGCCTGCCCGACAACGCCCTGCCTGTCGCGCCTTCGGCCATTGCCGCAATAGGTGAAGTGCCAACTGCCGAGGGCTTGCAACCCTTTCCCGTGCCGCGCGCCCTGGGCCGGGACGAAATCGCCCGACGGGTCGACGACTTCCGCCTGGCCGCGCGCAACTCAGGCCGTGCCGGCTTTGATGGCGTGGAAATCCACGGCGCCAACGGCTACCTGATCGATCAGTTCCTGCGCGACGGCAGCAATCAGCGTGACGATGACTACGGCGGCTCGGTGGAGAATCGCGCACGCTTTCTGCTGGAGATTGTCGACGGCGCGATTGCCGAACTGAGCGCCGCCCGGGTCGGCGTGCGGATCTCGCCGCATTTCGCCGTGGACGGCATCAGCGACAGCGACCCCGTCGCGCTCTACAGCCATGTCGCCCGGGAATTGCAGGCACGCGCGATTGCCTACCTGCACCTGATCGAACCGGACGCCATCCCCCCGGAAAAACGCCTGGCGCCAAGGCTGCGCGAGCTGTTCAAGGGTGCGCTGATTCTCGCCGGAGAGTTTGACCAGGACAGCGCACAACGGGCTATCGAACAGGGTCGTGCCGACTTTGTTGCCTTCGGCCGGTTGTTTATCGCCAATCCGGATCTGGTCGCGCGTTTTCGTCAACGGGCAGCACTCAATAGCGCCGACGAAGCCAGTTTCTACGTCGGCGGTGACCAGGGCTATATCGACTATCCGTTTCTGCAAGACCTGCGCAGCAAACAGCCTCTGACAGCCTGACCCGACTTAATTTTGTTGGAGCGAGGCTTGCCCGCGAACAGGTCCATGCACCGTGGAAATTTTTCGCGGGCAAGCCTCGCTCCAACGGGTCCGCTGACTTCCAACAGGCCTCAACACCTCCACTCACGAAGGACATGAACATGAGCAAACGTCAGCTGCATTTCGGCGCCATCCTCACCGGCGTCGGCACCGATCAACAGGAATGGCTGCACCCGGAAATCCCCGGTGATGCCAGCATCAATATCGACTGGTACAAGCAACAGGCCCGGGCCGCCGAGGCCGCGCATTTTGACTTCGTGTTTATCGTCGACAGCCCCTACATCACGCCGGACTCGGCGCCGCACTTCCTCAATCGCCTGGAGCCTCTGACCCTGCTTTCGGCCCTGGCCGGGGCCACGGACAAGATCGGTCTGGTGGCGACCCTGACCACCTCCTACACCGAACCTTTCAACGTCGCCCGCCAGTTCGCCTCCCTGGACCAGATCAGCCACGGTCGCGCGGGCTGGAATGTGGTGACCACCGGGCTGGAAGGCGCGGCAGGCAACTTCGGCCGCGAGCAGCATATCGACCACGGCGAGCGCTATCGCCGGGCTCTGGAGCATGTGCAGGTGGTTCAGGGCCTGTGGGACAGCTACGAGGACGACGCTTTTCCTCGCGACAAGGCCCATAAGCGCTTTATCGACCCGAGCAAGCAGCATCGCCTGAATCATCGCGGCGAGTTCTTCTCGGTCACCGGGCCGCTGAATATCTCCCGCTCGGCCCAGGGCCAGCCGGTGATTTTCCAGGCCGGGGTATCTGAATCCGGGCGTAGCCTGGCAGCCAATATCGCCGAGGGAATTTTCGCCGGGGTCGATAACTTCGAGGACGCAAAGGAGTACTACGCCGATATCAAGAAGCGCACCGCCCAGGCCGGCCGAGATCCAGCGCAGGTACTGCTGTTCCCCGGCATCAGCCCGATCATCGCCGATACCGATGAAGAGGCCCTGGCGATTCAGCGTGAGCGCGACGGCGAAATCGATCTAGGCAAAGCCTTGGTGCAACTGGGCCGCCCATTCAACTACCACGACTTCAAGCAATACGAACTGGACGCCCCCTTCCCGGAACTCGGCGATCTGGGCAGTAACGGTTACCGCGGCCATGCCGAACGCATCAAGCGTGTTGCCAAAGAGAAAGGCCTGACCCTGCGCGAAACCGCCCTGCGCTTTGCCCGCCCGTTTACCGGCTTTGCCGGCTCGCCCCTGACCGTGGCCAACGAGATCGAGCGCTGGTTTACCGAGGGCGCAGTGGACGGCTTCAATATCCGCATCGGCGCGCCCAGCGAGTTTGCCCGCTTCACCGACGAAGTCCTGCCGATCCTGCGTGAGCGCGGCCTGTTCCGCACTGAATACGAGACCAGCACCCTGCGCGGCCATCTGGGCATCGACGTCCCACAGAACCGCCACAGCGTGCAGACGCTCCTGGCCGCCAGCGCCTGACACCCTCTGCTGCCCCTGAGCGGGGCAGCGTCTCCCTGACTTTCACCTGACTTTGCCAGCTGTACCCGCACCAAGGGCCAGTGCCAGTTTTAATGGACTATTGCCGACATGCCCGACACTTTTACGCCTGCTGTAAACAAGCCTTTGCCCTTTTCTGCCCTGACCGCCTGCCTGCTGCTGGCCGCCGCCTCACCCTTCGCCGAAGCTGCCAGCGATGACACCCACCTGGATACCGTTACGGTAATTTCCACCGGCGTGCGCGGCCAGCAACGCACCGTGGCCGACAGCCCGGCACCCATCGATGTGATCAACAGCGACCAGTTGCTCAAGACCGGCCGCGCCGAGTTGTCCGAGGCGATTTCCAAGCTGCTGCCCTCGTTCAACTTCGGCACCAATATCGCCGGCTACAACTCGGTGACCCGCCCTCTGAGCAACCGCAGCCTCGGTCCGGCCTACACATTGGTATTGGTCAACGGCAAGCGGCGACACAATGGCGCCACCGGCCAGCGTGGCTCTATCGATAACAGCGGCGCCAATGCCGTGGATATCGATCTGATTCCGGTCAGCGCGGTCGACCATATCGAAGTACTCAAGGACAGCGCCGCCGCCCAGTACGGCTCGGACGCCGTAGCCGGGGTGATCAATATCATCCTCAAGTCCGGCAACTCCGGCGGCCATCTGGAAAGCACCTACGGCAAGCTGTTTTCCGGCCAGGGCGAGAGCATCAAGGTGGCCGGTGACGAAGGTTTCAAGCTGGGCGAAAGCGGCTACTTTCACTTCGCCGCCGATGCCCGCAAGCGCGGTGATGCCTCGTGGAACGGCAAGGCTGACAGCAGCGTCAAGGCCTTCAAGGATCCGGTCAAGGAAGCGGCCTGGGACCGGGTAGCGATCAAGAATGGCGACCCCGATCTCAAGGCCTTCAACCTGGCCTACAACGCCGAATTACCGCTGGATAACCTGACCCTGTACTCCTTCTCCACCTACGGCGAACGCGATGCCGAGGCTGCCAACTATTTCCGCCTGCCCACCGGCACCGCAGCGGTTCCCGAGGTGTTCCCCGATGGTTACTACCCGCTGAACAATATCAAGGACCGCGACTACCAGTTCCTGTTTGGCGGCAAAGGTGAAGTGGCCGACTGGAACTGGGACCTGAGCACCACTTACGGGCGCAACAATGTCCATCACTCCAGCGACCTGAATATCAACCCGTCCCTGGGTACCGCGTCACCGACCAAATTCGATAACCTGGCAACCTTTCGCTTCGAGCAGTGGGTCAACAACCTCGACTTCACCCGCCGCTATGACAGCCTGTTCAACCTGACTTCACCGGTGCAGGTATCGGCCGGGGTCGAGCATCGCTGGGAGCACTTCAGTACCTTTGCCGGGGAACCGGATGCCTATATCACCGGCAGTTACCCGGCGGCGTCCGGCGCCCAGGCGGCAGTGACCATTCGCCCGGAAGATGAAGTCAGCCTGATCCGCAATAACTACGCGGGTTATCTGGACCTGGGTTTCGACCTCACTGAGCGCTGGTTCCTCGATGTGGCCGGACGGATCGAGCATTACGACGATGATTCCGGCAATACCTTCGGCCTGAAAGTGAACTCGCGCTATGAACTGACCGACAGCGTCGCCGTGCGCGGCACCGTCGGCACCGGCTTTCGTGCGCCTTCACTGACCCAGATCGGTTACACAGTGGCGGACAACCGGGTCGCCACCGACGTCAACGGCAACGTGGTCCCGGCTGTTACCCGCCTGACGCCGTCGGGCAGCAACCTGGCCAAGGCGCTGGGCGGCGATGACCTCAAGCCGGAGAAATCGCGCAACGCCGGCCTGGGCCTGACCTGGCAACCGGCGCCACGCACCAGTATCACCGCCGATGCCTACCTGATCGATATCGATGACCGCATCGCCCTGACCAGCAATATCTACGACCAGGGCAATGGTGTGATCAACGGCATCCTGCGGGCCCAGGGCGTGCCCACCGGCACCTGGGTCAACTACTACACCAACGCCTTCGACACCCGCACCCGCGGCCTCGACATCGTCGCCGACCACAGCACGCCACTGGATGCCTGGGGCGATGTGCGCTGGAGCCTGGGTTTCAACTGGAACAAGACCACCATTGAAGGCGTGCGCGATACCCCGTCATCCCTGAGCAATTCCGGTGTGGTACTGGTCGGTCGTGACCGTGAAGGCGACCTCACTGAAGCGTCGCCCAAGACCAAATGGATTCTCGGCGCCAACTGGAAGCTCGACGACCTGGCGGTCAACCTGCAGACCAGCCGCTATGGCGCGGTCAAGACCCTGGCGGTCAACCCCACGGGCGACCGCAGCTTCGGCGCCAAATGGATCACCGACCTGGACGTCAGCTACACCTTCATCGACCACCTGACCGTCAGCCTCGGCGGCACCAATATCTTCGATGTACGCCCGGACAAACACGCGGTGTACAGCAACCTGGGCCTGGCGCCGTATGGCAACCCACCGTTCTATCCTGGGGGTGGCTACTGGTATACGAAGATTGCCTACGACTTTTAACCGCTACGGGTGATCCGCCTTCAAAAACTCCAGCAAGTCGGCAATCTTGTCATCATCGCTGATGCCCCAGTAACTCATGCGCGTACCGGGCACCACGGCGGTTGGGTCCTTGATAAAGGCCGGCAGGGTGTCGGCGCCCCAGACGATGCCCGAGGCTTTCAGTTGCGGGGTGTAGTTGTAGTCGGCGGTGCTCCCGGCCTTGCGCCCGAACAGACCGTTCAACTCCGGCCCGAATGCGGCGCGGGCTTCGGGACCGACCTTGTGGCAGCGATTGCAGATGCGCATGTAGGTCGCTTTGCCCGCCTCGAAATCGGCGGCATGGGAGGTAACGGTCAAGGCGGCCAGGGCCAGGGCGAACAGGGCCTTGGTTTTCATTGGGCAGATTCCGGACGTGCAAACTGGCAATGATGCCAGCAGTGGCGCAGGATTTCATTGATGCACGCTAATCTAATATTGTGGGAGCGAGGCTTGCCCGCGAATTGGGCGACGTGATAATCCAGGCTCACCGCAGCCAGATCTTCGCGGGCAAGCCTCGCTCCAACGGGTCAGTGCTTTCTAAGCCACAACGCTGTGTCAGAGGCGCTGCGGGATCTCGTCCCAATTCAGACCTCCTGCTGCCCGAATACCTGTGAAGGCCGCCGCAACAGCGGATCGAACGGGTTGATCCGGGCGCTGATGGTCAATGCCTCGCGCTTGAGCATCTCCACCACCGTGGGCATGCGCTCGGGGTTGAGGCGGTCGCTGATGGTGGCCACGCTCAGGGCGGCCACGGCGCGGCCTTCGCGGTCGAGGATCGGCACCGCCAGGCCGGCCATGCCCGGCAGCACCCCGGTATTGCGCGCGGCATAGCCCAGGCGGCGCACATTATCGACTTCCGAGCGCAGGAACACTTCGTCGTACAGATGGAAATCCCGCAGGCGCGGCAGGTTGTAGTGGATCACTGTTTCGCGCTCGTCTTCAGGCAGGAAGGCGAGGATTGCCAGGCTGCCCTGGCCGACGCCCAACGCCACGCGTCCGCCGATATCGCCGGTAAAGGTGCGGATCGGGTACGGCCCCTCGCTGCGATCCAGGCAGATCGCGTCAAAGCCACTGCGCGCCAGCAGAAACAGCGAATCCCCAAGCGATGCCGACAAACGCAGCAGGCTCGGTCGCGCCAGTTCGCGCAGATTACCGGCCTTGCCCGCATTGGCCGCCAGAGCGAAGAACTCCAGGCTCAGACGATAACGCTTGCTGCGCTGATCCTGCTCGACAATGCCCTCTTCCATCAGGCTGCGCAGCAAGCGATGGGTGGTGGGCTGGGACAGGCCGACCTGCTGGGCCAGTTGCGTGACCCGTTCGCCGTCACCGCTGCCATTACCCAGGCTACGCAGCACTGCAAACAGACGAGAGACCGCACCAACGCCGACTCCTTTTGCCTCTTCATTCCGATCAGTGGAATTCATATTTGTCTTTTTAACCTTTTAATTCACTCATCGAATGAAACTGAAAATACTTGTTGATTCAGTGAAATCCCCTCTTTCGCGCATCCTAGCCTTCGTCCTACTCTGCGTCCACAGGGGCGATTTGAACAATCATCGGTAGCAGCCACAGAGCTAGCACCAACGTCCAAAGCGGTAAGTCATTTCGCATCTGCCCATAACAAACGCACGCGTTGCCGTGCACGCAAAAAGGTGGAACGCAGCTATGGCTTTTCTGCAACTCGAACGTCTGGGCAAGCGCTATGGCGCAATCGACGCCGTGGTCGCCACTGACCTGGCCGTGGACAAAGGCGAATTCGTTTCCCTGCTTGGCCCCTCCGGCTGCGGCAAGACCACCACCCTGCAAATGATCGCCGGCTTCGTCGAAGTCAGCAGCGGTCGCATCCTCCTCGATGGCCGCGACATCACCCACGCCAAACCCGCCAGCCGCGGCCTGGGCGTGGTGTTCCAGAGCTATGCCCTGTTCCCCCATATGACCGTGGCCGACAACGTCGCCTTCGGCCTGCGCATGCGCAAAGTCAGCCCGGCCGATATCCAGCAGCGCGTGGCCCGGGTGCTGAAACTGGTGCGTCTGGACATGCACGCCACCCGCTACCCCCGCGAACTGTCCGGCGGTCAGCGTCAGCGCGTGGCCCTGGCACGGGCCCTGGTGATCGAGCCGCCGGTGTTGCTGCTCGACGAGCCGTTGTCCAACCTCGACGCCAACCTGCGCGAAGAAATGCAGTTCGAGATCCGCCGCATCCAGCGCGAAGTCGGCATCACCACCTTGATGGTCACCCACGATCAGGCTGAAGCCCTGTCCATCAGCGACCGGGTGGTGGTCATGCAGGCCGGGCGCATCACCCAGATCGACGCGCCCTACGACCTCTACGAACACCCGCGCACCGAGTTCATCTCCGGTTTCGTCGGCAAGGCCAACCTGTTGCAGGGCGACCACGACAGTAACGGCCGTGCGCAAGTCCGCCAGAGCAGCGGCAACGGCGCCCTGACCCTGAGCCTGCGCCCGGAGAAAATCGACCTGGTGCCTGCGGGCGAAGGCCGTTTGCAGGGCAAAGTGCTGACCCGTTATTTCCTCGGCAGCCAATGGCTGTATCGCATCGACACCCTGATCGGCGAAGTCACCGTGGTGCGCCGCAACAATGGCGATGCCCCGCTGGCCGAAGGCATCGCCGTCGGCCTGGACTGGCCAGCAGAGTTGCTGCGCGTACTGGCCGCCGATGAGGCCCGGCCATGAGCATGCTCACTGCCATGCGCCGGGGTGGGCGCGGTTATCTGTTGTCGGCTCCGGCGCTGATTCTGTTCGTCAGCCTGTTGGTGCTGCCGCTGTTGCTGACCGTGGTCCTGTCGTTCAACGTGTTCGACTACGACAAAGGGGTCAAGGACGGCGCCTATACCCTGGCCAACTACCTGGCCGTGGTCAGCGACTCCTACTTCTACGAGATTTTCTTCCGCACCTTCTGGATCAGCGCTCTGGTCACCCTGCTCTGCGTGGTGATCGGTGTACCCGAGGCCTACATCCTCAGCCGCATGGGCACGCCCTGGCGTTCGATTTTCCTGATCCTGATCCTTACCCCGCTGCTGATTTCGGTGGTGGTGCGGGCCTTTGGCTGGAGCCTGTTACTCGGTGCCGACGGCCTGATCAATCAGGCGATCCAGGCCCTGGGCGGCAATCCGGTGAAACTGCTGTACACGCCGTTCGCCGTGGTGCTGGCGCTGGTCCATGTGATGCTGCCGTTCATGATCATTCCGGTGTGGACCTCGCTGCAGAAGCTCGACCCTGCCGCCGAACAGGCGGCGCTGTCCCTCGGCGCCAGCCAGTCTCGGGTGATGCACAGCGTGGTGCTGCCCCAGGTCATGCCCGGTGTGCTGTCCGGCACCCTGATCGTGTTCGGCCTGTCGGCCAGCTCCTTCGCCATTCCCGGCCTGCTCGGCGGACGACGGCTGAAGATGGTCGCCACCGTGGTCTACGACCAGTACCTCTCCGAACTGAACTGGCCCATGGGCGCGGCGATTGCTGTGGCCCTGCTGCTGATCAACCTGCTGGTCATGCTGTCGTGGAACCGCATGGTCGAAGGCCGCTACAAAAAGACCCTGGGGGAATGAGCATGTCGAGAAACGGCCCTCTGGCCCTGTCCTTTCACGCCCTGGTGGTGGTGTTCATGCTGGCGCCGCTGGTGGTGGTCTGCCTGGTGGCCTTCACCCCGGAAAACACCCTGAGCCTGCCGACGGCGGGCTTCTCCCTGCGCTGGTTCAAGGCCGTGTTCGAACGCGCCGACTTCATCACCGCGTTCTATAACAGCCTGACCCTGGCCTTTGTTTCGGCGAGCCTGGCGACCCTGATCGCCGTGCCTGCGGCACTGGCCATTACCCGACACAACTTCCCCGGTCGCGATTTTCTCAACGGCCTGTTCCTGTCGCCGATCATCATCCCGCACCTGGTACTGGGTGTGGCCCTGCTGCGCCTGTTTGCCCTGATGGGCGTCAACGGCAGCTTTGCCTGGCTGATGCTGGCCCACGTGGTGATCATCGTGCCCTACGTGCTGCGTCTGGTGATTGCTGCCGCCATCGGCATCGACCGCAGCGCTGAACAGGCCGCCGAATCCCTGGGCGCCAGTCGCTTCACCCTGTTTCGCCTGATCACCCTGCCGATGATCCTGCCCGGTGTGGCCGGGGGCTGGTTGCTGGCGTTCATCAACAGCTTCGATGAGGTGACCCTGTCGATCTTCGTCACCTCCCCGGCGACCCAAACCCTGCCGGTGCGCATGTATGTCTACGCCACCGAATCCATCGACCCGATGATGGCCGCCGTCTCGGCACTGGTCATCGCCCTGACCGCCGCCGCGATGATCCTGCTCGACCGTATCTACGGGCTCGACCGCGTGCTGGTCGGCAAACATTAAGGAAGGCTCATGGCCCTGTTCAAACGCCTGGTCGAACGCGACCGCCCGGCCCTGGCCTTCACCCTCGACGGCCAGCCCGCCAGCGGCCTGCTTGGCGACACCCTGCTGACCGCCGTGCTGACCAGCGAAGCGCACCTGCGCGGCAGCGATTTCAGCGCTCAACCGCGCGCCGGTTTCTGCCTGATGGGCGCCTGCCAGGACTGCTGGGTACGCCTGGCCGATGGCTCGCGGGTCCGGGCCTGCTCGACGCTGCTGGAAGCAGGGCATGAAGTGAGTCGGGAGCCGGGGAGATGCCTGTGAACCTACTTGAACCCGGATATTGATGGTGCCCGTAATGACTAATCCTCAGGTCGTAATAGTTGGCGCAGGCCCTGCCGGCATCACCGCCGCCCGGACCCTGTTCGACCATGGCATCCGCCCCTGTCTGATCGACGAAGGCCTGCGCGGTGGCGGGCAGATCTACCGGCGCCAGCCGCAGAACTTCAAGCGCGCGCCCAAGGATCTGTACGGCTTCGAAGCTGCCAAGGCCGTGGCCCTGCACAACACCCTCGACCAACTGGCCGAACAGATCGACTACCGCCCCCAGACCCTGGTGTGGAACGCCGAGGACAATCGCCTGGACACCGTGCGTGACAAGCGCGCCGGGCAGGTCGAATTCTCCCGGCTGATCGTCGCCAGCGGCGCCACTGACCGCATTCTGCCGGTGCCAGGCTGGACCCTGCCCGGCGTCTACAGCCTCGGTGCCGCGCAGATCGCCCTCAAGTATCAGGGCTGCGCCATCGGCCAGGACGTGGTGTTCGCCGGCAGCGGGCCGTTGCTCTATCTGGTCGCCTATCAATACGCCAAGGCCGGGGCGAAGGTTCGCGCCGTGCTCGACAGCGCGCCCTTCAGCGCCCAGTGCCGCGCCCTGCCCGCCCTGCTCGGGCAACCAGCGACCCTGGCCAAGGGCATTTATTACCGCAGCTGGCTGACCGCCCGTGGCATCCCGGTGCATCAGGGCGCCGACCTTTTTCGTATCGACGGCGAACGGCGAGTCAGCCGGGTTTACTGGCGCCAGAATGGCCAGGAAAAACACCTGGATTGCGACGCCGTGGCCTTCGCCCATGCCCTGCGCAGCGAAACCCAGCTGGCCGACCTGCTCGGCTGCGACTTCAACTGGAACCCGCTCAATCGCGCCTGGCTGCCAGCGCGCGACGCCGAGGGCCGCAGCAGTGTCAGCAATGTCTACCTGGCCGGTGACGGCGCCGGGATCATGGGCGCCGATGCCGCGCAAATGGCCGGTGAACTGGCGGCCCTGAGTCTGTTGGCTGATGAAGGCCAGGCCATCGACCGCACTCGCAGCGAGGATCTGCAACAGGAACTGGCGCGCATCAACCGTTTCCGCCAGGGCCTGGAAACCGCCTTCCCCTTCCCCGAGGACTGGGCAACTAACACTCCGGACGACACCCTGATCTGCCGCTGCGAAGAAATCAGCGCCGGACAGATTCGCGCCGTGGTCGACAACGGCCATTGGGAAATCAACCGGGTCAAGGCCATGTGCCGAGTCGGCATGGGCCGGTGTCAGGGACGCATGTGCGGGTCGGCGGCGGCGGAAATCGTCGCCCAGCGTTGCGCCCTGCCGGTGGAAGGTGTCGGCCGCCTGCGCGCCCAGGCACCCATCAAGCCCCTGCCCTTCGGTCTGGAGACAGAGCAATGAGCGGTGTGATCAATGTCGATGCCGTGGTCATGGGCGGCGGGATCGTCGGCAGCTCTGCCGCCCTGGCCCTGGCGCTGAAGGGCCAGCGCGTGGTTCTGCTGGAGCGGGATTTCTGCGGTTCCCATTCCAGCGGCGTCAACTATGGCGGCGTGCGTCGCCAGGGCCGTCCGTTGTCGCAACTGCCGCTGTCGCAACGGGCCCACGCCATCTGGGGCGGGTTGCGCGAGCTGATCGGCATCGACGGCGAATACCTGCGCTCCGGTCACCTGAAACTGGCCCGCAGCGAACAGGACATGGACGCCCTGCGTGCCTACGCCGAAGCCAGCCAAGGCTTTGGCCTGGACCTGCAACTGCTTGATCGCGAGCAACTGCGGGCGCGCTTTCCCTGGGCCGGAGATGTAGCGGTCGGTGCATCCTTATGTGCCGATGACGGCCACGCCAACCCGCGTCTGGTGTCTCCGGCTTTTGCCCAGGCGGCTAAACGTGCGGGTGCCCATGTCTTCGAACAGGCTGAAGTGGTCGAAGTTGAACACGATGGCCAGGCCTTCCTGATTCGTACCGCCTCGGGCCTGCATCTGCGTGCACCCTGGCTGCTGAACTGCGCCGGGGCATGGGCGGCGAAACTGGCCGGGCAATTTGGCGAGCCGGTGCCGATGCACTCCGGCCACCCGGCCATGTTGGTCACCGAGCCACTGCCGATGTTCATGGACGTCAGCACCGGCGTCGAAGGCGGCGGTATTTATGCGCGGCAAGTGGCCCGGGGCAACTGCGTGCTCGGGGGCGGCCAGGGCTTTGCCCTCGACCCGGCACGGGCCCGCCCCGGTCAGGCGGCGGTGCTGGAGATCCTGCGTAACGCCGTCGAACTCTATCCGCCCCTGGCTGGCGCCCAGGCCATCCGCACCTGGAGCGGCACCGAAGGCTACCTGCCCGACCGCGAACCGGTACTCGGCCCGAGCCTCAAGCAACCCGGCCTGCTCCACGGTTTCGGCTTTGCCGGCTCCGGCTTCCAGATCGGCCCGGCCGCAGGCGAAGCCCTGGCCGAGTGGGTCTGCGCCGGTCAATCAGCCATTAACCTCGATGCCTTTTCCATCGGGCGCTTTCAACCTGCGCCTGTAGCTGAATCGCCATTCGTCTTACCCCATAACGTCATCCCATTGCACAGAGGAAGGTCGTCAACATGAAAAACATGCAACGCATCGCACTCACAGGCCTGTCATGCCTGCCCCTGGCCGCCCTGCTCGCGTCCGCCCCCGCAGTGGCCGAACCGACGCTGTACCTGGGCATGAACGGCGGCACCATGGAGCGCCTGTACGCCGACCAGATCCTCCCGGCGTTCGAGAAAGCCAACAACGTCAAGGTCGTGATCGTGCCCGGCACTTCCTCGGACATCCTGGCCAAGGTCCAGGCCAACAAGGACAACCCGCAGATGCACGTTATCTTCCTCGATGACGGCATCATGTATCGGGCCATCTCCATGGGCCTGTGCGACAAGCTGCAAGACAGCGCGCCGCTGGCCGACATCCCGGCCAAGGGCAAGATCAAGGATCAGGCAGTGGCGGTAAACCTGGGCGTGACGGGCCTGGCGTACAACACCAAGATGTTCAAGGAAAACGGCTGGAGCGCGCCGACCTCCTGGATGGACATGGCCGACAAGCGCTACAAGGAAAAGCTGGTGTTCCAGTCGATGTCGTCCTCGACCTTCGGCCTGCACGGCTTCCTGATGTTCAACCGCATTCAGGGCGGCAGCGAAACCAACGTCGAACCGGGCTTCAAGGCCTGGCCGAAAACCATTGGCCCTAACGTGCTGGAATATATCGCCAGCTCCGCGAAGATCTCCGAGATGGTCCAGACCGGCGAAGCCGCAATCTTCCCCCTGACCCCGACCGGCGTCACCGCCCTCAAGCTCAAGGGCATCCCGGTGGAATACGCGCCACCGAAAGAAGGCGCCGTGGTCCTCAACGTCGCCGAATGCGTGATCGCCAAGAACGACCAGCCGGAACTGGCACAAAAACTCGCCGCCTTCCTCCTCACCCCCGAAGCCCAGGCCCCGGCGCTTGAACTCGGCGACCAGATCCCCTCCAACCCGAAAACCCCGACCAGCGACCGTACTCGCGGCCAGGTCGAAGCGATGAACAAGTATCTGGAAACGGCGGTGACTATTGATTGGGATCAGGTGAATCAACTGCGTCCGGAGTGGAATGCGCGGTGGAACAAGACGATTGAGCGGTAGACGATTGTAGGAAGATCACCGTTCACCGTTGGAGCGAGGCTTGCCCGCGAACGCGCAGGTTCAGCCTCCCTAGATGCGTCGAATGTACCGACGTATTCGCGGGCAAGCCTCGCTCCAACGCACCGCTTACAGCTTCTCAAGCCTCCTGCCAGCTCGAATCACCTCCAACACATCCACCCCATCACGCAGCAGCAGATACGCCGCATTGGCGAAACGTGGCAGATCGCGGTCGCAGGTATTGCTGAGGCTCAGACAAGTCACGCTTTCGAGCAGATCCGTGGCGACTTGGATGCGTTGGGTGGCGTAGTCGTGGAGGTCCTGTGAATCGGCGTGGGTGTCGATATACAGAGGGGGTGTGGCACTGGTGAGGGCAGTGAGTGGGATATAGCGATTCGTATGCATAATTGCGGTTCTCATGAGTTCAAGAACCGCCACCATCGTGACCAAACGATGGGTGGCGGACTGTGCACAGGTTGGTCAACCGGAGAACACGCAGCCGGCACGCCCGAAGGCGTCCCATACACAGCCGCCATGAAGCGTGCCGACATCGAAGATGCCTGCCTTTCAAGGAGACGCATACGCGTGTTCTGACAGGTGACCAAACCCGGTCGCTGATTTTGCAGCGACGGCGCGAACTATAGGGATGCAGGTTGGACGACGCAAGCCTGCAAGCAGAAAACCTACTCGGTAGTAGCGAACTTTTTCGCGAGCCGATGTGCCTGACTCTGCGCGCAAGAAAAGCTCGCCAACAAGTTGGCTCCTATCTGAGATTGGCCGCCGCATAAATTTTGTAGGACTTTTCCTTTTTTCTCCGGACTCAGTACTCATAGACATATTTAACTATGAGGCATTGCCGTGAATCCGAGAAGATATTAAATCTTGTCACACCCCCACTCGAATATTCGATAGACATGATAAGAGCCCATAATTACGCAATACTTTATTTTGAAAATCACACTTATATAGCCCCCCCAAAAAACAACTCATCAGCAGCGAAATTTATTGAAGAGCGACTTGCCCGTAGTGACGATAGTTCGGATCCGGATGATGAACTGGATGCACCGGCCTCTTCGCGGGCAAGCCTCGCTCCCACAGGGGGTGGCGGCGACTCAGGGAGCTAATTAAATCCGATCAGAATACGTTGACTGGATAATCAAAAATCACCCGATATTCATCAATACTATGGTCCACGGTTTTTTTACCGCTCGCCGCCTCTATTGGTCGCCCAGCGCAAACGCACGCCGAGGTTTTTCGCCGGGCCGCTGTACTGGGTATGACAGTAATGGAGGCCGGGGTTGAGCAGCCGGACGTTTATGCAGGCCGGTCTTTACATACTTATAAAAAGGCCGCTAAAACAGCGGCCTGGTAACGTTTCGACAAGAGCAAGGAATCAGGCATGACTGCCCTTGACTGTATCCGTCGGTGCAGCCGAAGCTTGCTGGGTCTTCAGGTCATCTTTCTTGCTGTTCTCATAGGCCAGCTGCTGTTGCTCAACCTTCTGTTCCTGAGCCATTGCCCGGGAGGCAAAGACCGGCGACTCTTCAGCCATGGCCAGGGGTGAAAAAAGAAAGGACGATAATACCAATGCGCCAGCAATACGAATGGAGCGTGACATGATAATAACCTTCTTGCGTGTGCAAGTTCTGTGTGGACGAGTTCAATATAGGAATCATCGACACATGAACCAAGTGAAGAGAAAGTTAGGGATATTTATATTATTTAAATGGGAGCGAATGAATTGGCCTGCAAAGCACGGTTTTAAACGCATTGATGATTTCATGCAGGAGCCAGCTTGCTGGCTCCCACAGGACCTCAGAAAACCACGCCATCACGCCCGATAACCACATTCCCCGGCAAACTGCGCGGCTGTTCCATCAGCCAGGCATCCAGGGTATGACCGATATGGGTCAGCACCGCCTGCCGGGGTTGCAGACGGGCAATGCTGTCCAGGGCCAGGGTCAGGTCATTGTGGTTGCGCGGCGCCTGGGGTTGTGGCGGTATGGAGCAGTCCAATACCAACAGGTCCAGTGACCGCCGCTGCAGCCGCTCAAGGGTGTCGTCCGGCAGGCCCACGGTGTCGGTGAGGTAAGCGATCAGGCGGTCATCGCCTTCGATCAGGTAGCCAAAGGTGGGTTTGGAATGGGTCAACGGCAAAGCCGTGACCTTCATCGCGCCCAGGTCGCGCTGTTCAAAGGCACTGAATGGCTGACTGAAATCGAGAATCCCCGGATGTTTGTAGAGGTCGGCCAGCCCTTCCTGGTCGGCCGGGCCATGTACCGGGATGATCAGCCCCTGACCCCAACGCAGGTGCAGCAGGCCTTGGGCGTGATCGGCATGATAGTGGGTTTGCAGGATGCCGCTCAGGCTATGGGGCGGGAAACGCTCGCAGAGGTCGGGCAGGCCGCTGTCGATCAGCCAGCGTTGTCCGGCGCACTCGACCAGGGCGCTGCAGGGTCGGCGGCGCAGGCCCGGGTCGGCAGTGGCCGCCTGACAAGCCGGACACTGGCAGCCATAGACCGGCACCTGGCGGGCATCGCCGGTGCCGAGCAGGGTCAGGCGCATAGGCGGGCGTGGGTGACGTGGTGCAGTAGCCGGGCGACGGTTTGTTGCAGGTCGCCGGAGTTATCCAGCACCAGCAGCCCCGGATGCTCGGCCAGCAGCTCCACGGTAAAGCGCCCGTTGCGGGCCAGGCGCGCCTCGATCTCGTCCTGAGTCTCGCGGCCACGGGCCAGCAGACGCTGACGCAGCACGGCATCATCGACCTTGAGCAACACTGCCAACAGGTGCGGATAGCGCTGCAAGGCCTGGGGCAGATAGCCCCGCGAACCATTGACCAGTACATCCAGGCCCTGGGCCAGCCAGTCGTCGATCTCCTTGGGGATACCGTAGTGCAAGCCGTTGGCCTGCCAGCTCATGGCGAACTCGCCACGGGCCTGCATGGCGTTGAATTGCTCTACGGTGACCGCCTGCGCGGCTTCCCCTACAGCCTCGGCCGAGCGGGTAATCACCCGGCGCACGATCCGACAGCCGTTGGCCGCAAGATCGTCCCGTGCAGCGTCCAGCAGGCTGTCCTTGCCTGAACCGGACGGCCCGATGAGATAGATCAACCTGCCTGTCATCAAAACACCCTCTTGGCCTGCCGCCAGACCTGCTGGATCACTGGCAGCGAACCCTGGGTCCGAGCCTGCAACAGGTCGGCACGCAACCCGACGCGAATTTCCCCGCGATCCTCAAGCCCGGCGGAGCGGGCGGGAGCGCGGCTGACCATGTTCATCGCCTGGGGCAAGTCACAATGACCGTCCTCTGCTGCCAGGACAAGCGCAGCCTGCAGCAGGCTGGCGGGATAATAGTCGCTGGACATAATATCCAATAGCCCTTGTTGCGCCAGACCCGCCGCCGCGACGTTGCCCGAGTGCGAACCGCCCCGTACCACATTGGGCGCCCCCATCAGCACATTCATGCCCAGGCGACGGCAGGCTTCAGCCGCTTCCAGTGTGGTAGGGAACTCGGCGATGGACATGCCATAACCGGCCGACTCCTCGACATGGGCCAGCGTTGCATCGTCGTGACTGGCCACCGACAGGCCGCGCTCAAGGCAGATCTCGACGATAGCGCGGCGATAACGGTCGCTGTACTCCCTGGAATTGCCTACCTGTTCGACGATAAAACCGTCCATTTCCGCTGCAGACAGATGGTATTTACCCATGTAGTACTCGCGGTACTTGGACTCCAGGGCAAATTGACGCTGACCCGGTGCGTGATCCATCACCGAGACCAGTTGCACCAGCGGCTGCTCCACCAGGTCGCGGAACACGCTCAGGGTGTCCGGGTGGCTGACTTCACAACGCAGGTGCAACAGGTGCTCGGCGCGGGTCTGCCCGGCGGCCTGGGCCTTGGCGATGGCCTCGAGCATGGATGGCAGCTGCTGCATGCGCTTGCCCTTGGGATTCACATCGCCAATGGACAGGGCGTCGAACACCGTAGTGATACCCGCCGCAACGATCTGCGCGTCATGGCTGAGCACGGCCGAGGCCGACGGCCAGTCGACACCGGGGCGCGGTGACAGATGTTTTTCCAGGTTGTCGGTATGCAGCTCGACCAACCCCGGCAGCAGGTAATCGCCCTGCAGGTCCACAGCCTGGGGTAACTGGCTGCGGCCCTCTTCCACCGCGCTGATCAGGCCGTCGCGCAGGACCACGGTGCCGAGGAACACACGGTCAGCGGTGACCACCTGGGCATTGGTCAGGATCTGTTCGTTCAGCATGGCAGGGGCTCCTTGGCAAGCGCGGTCATGTCCAGGTGGCGGTCGGCAATGGCCTGGCGCACGTTCTGGTCGTGGAAAATACCGATCAGGGCGGCACCGGCCTGACGGGCTTCATGCATCAGTTCCAGCACCACCTGGCGATTATTGTCGTCCAGAGAGGCAGTGGGTTCGTCCAGCAGCAAAATCGGCCAAGGCACCATGAAGCCCCGGGCGATATTGATGCGCTGCTGCTCGCCGCCGGAGAAGGTCCCCGGCGCCAGCTGCCACAGGCGCCGGGGAATGTTCAGGCGACTCAGCAGGGATTCGGCACGCTCACGCGCTTCGGCCTTCGACCAGCCACGGGCCAGGGCCGGTTCCATGACCACATCCAGGCTGGACACCCTTGGAATCACCCGCAGGAACTGGCTGACATAGCCCAACGTCTGTCGGCGCACGGCCAGTACGTCACGGGGCTCGGCGCCGACCAGCTCCAGCCAGTCGCCGTCATGTTGCACACGGATGCTGCCGCCCGCTGGCAAATAGTTGCCGTACAGCGTGCGCAGCAAGGTGCTTTTACCGGCACCGGAGTCGCCGTGCAGGACCAGGCATTCTGCGCCGCGCACGACGAAATTCAAGTGTTCGAGGACATTCAGCACCACACCGTTCTGCTGATGCAGGGTGAAGGTCTTCGAGAGGTCGCGGACCTCGATCAAGTTGCTCATCAGGCATCTCCCCTGGGCCGGTTCACGGTTGCAGTACCGAAGAAACCAGCAGTTGCGAATACGGATGCTGCGGGTCGTCGAGGATCTGGTCGGTCAGGCCGCTCTCCACCACGCGGGAGCGGCGCATGACCATCAACCGGTCCGCCAGCAGCCGGGCCACGGCCAGGTCGTGGGTGACGATCACCACCGCCAGATCCAGCTCACGCACAAGCCCGCGCAGCAGGTCGAGCAGGCGCGCCTGCACCGACACATCGAGGCCGCCGGTAGGCTCATCCATGAACACCAGGCGCGGGTTGGAAACCAGGTTGCGGGCGATCTGCAGGCGTTGCTGCATACCGCCGGAGAACGTCCGTGGCAGGTCGTCGATGCGCAGCGGGTCAATTTCCACCTGGCTCAGCCAGTCGATCCCGGCGTTGCGCAGTTGTTGATAATTGCGCACGCCCTGGGCCATCAGCCGCTCGCCGATATTGGCCCCGGCCGACACGCCCATGCGCAGGCCGTCGCGGGGGCTTTGCTCAACGAAGCCCCACTCGGTGCGCAACAACGTGCGCCGCTCGGCTTCGCTGGCGCTGTACAAGTCGAGCCAGCGACCGTCGCTGCGCCGGTAATCGATGCCGCCGCGATCTGGCGGGCAGCGGCCGCTAAGCAGCGACAGCAAGGTGGACTTGCCCGAACCGGACTCGCCAACGATGCCCAGCACTTCGCCTGGGTACAGCTCGAAACCGACGCCGTCGCAGCCTTTTTCCGGGCCGTACAACCGGGTCAGGTCACGCACTCGCAGCAATGGCTCGGCCTTAAACCTTGGCTTGATCATGCTGTTCATGGGCGCTCCTTGAGGGTCTCGACGCGCTGGGCGCAGTAATCGGTATCGGAACAGACGAAGCTCTGGGTCCCGGCATCGTCGAGGATCAATTCGTCGAGGAAGGAATCATGGCTGCCGCAGATGGCGCAGCTCTGTTCCCAACGCTGCACTTCGAAGGGGTGATCCTCGAAGTCCAGGCTCGCTACCTGGGTGTAGGGCGGTACGGCATACAGACGTTTTTCCCGGCCCGCCCCGAACAGCATCAGGGCCGGGCTCATATCGAGCTTGGGGTTGTCGAATTTTGGAATCGGCGACGGGTCCATCACGTAGCGCCCGTCCACCATCACCGGGTAGGCATAAGCGGTGGCGATATGGCCGAATGTGGCGATGTCCTCGTACAGCTTGACGTGCATCACCCCGTAATCATTCAGCGCATGCAGGGTGCGGGTTTCGTTTTCCGAGGGCTCGATAAAGCGCAGCGGCTCGGGAATCGGCACCTGATAGACCATGATCTGGTCGGCATGCAGGGGTGTTTCCGGAATGCGGTGGCGGGTCTGGATCACCGTCGCATCGGGGGTGCGCTCGGTGGTGGCGACGCCGGCGGTACGGGCGAAGAAGCGGCGGATCGACACCGCATTGGTGGTGTCGTCGGCGCCCTGGTCGATGACCTTGAGCACGTCTTCAGCACCGAGAATCGCGGCGGTCAATTGCATGCCGCCGGTGCCCCAGCCATAGGGCAGCGGCATCTCGCGGCCACCGAACGGCACCTGGTAACCGGGAATGGCCACGGCCTTGAGCAAGGCGCGGCGGATCATGCGTTTGGTCTGCTCGTCCAGGTAGGCGAAGTTATAGGCTTCGTCGCGCTCCTGACGCGGCGGATTGTAGGCATTCATGGCTTGGGCTCCTTGTCAGCAGGACCGACGGGGTTGCGCAACTTGCGGATCAGCTCCAGTTCCGCCTGGAAATCAACGTAGTGCGGCAGCTTGAGATGAGAGACAAAACCGGCCGCCTCGACGTTGTCGCAATGAGCCAGGACAAATTCCTGCTGCTGCGCCGGGGACTGGATTTCTTCGTTGTATTCCTCGGCGCGCAAAGAGCGGTCAACCAGCGCCATGGCCATGGCCTTGCGCTCGGCATGCCCGAAGGCCAGGCCGTAGCCGCGGGTGAACTGCGCGGGCTCGTCGCCGCTGCCGACGAACTGGTTGACCATCTCGCACTCAGTCACTTCCAGGCTGCCGATGGCGATGGGGAAGCCCAGCTCGTCCGGCTCGATCCACACGTCCACTTCACCGATGCGAATCTCCCCGGCAAAAGGGTGATTGCGCCCGTAGCCGCGCTGGGTCGAATAACTCAGGGCCAGCAGGAAGCCTTCGTCGCCACGGGCCAGGGCCTGCAGGCGCTGGGCGCGGTCGGCCGGGTATTCAATGGGCTCGCGGGTGATATCGGCCACGGCGGCACCATGGTCGTGTTCTTCCTTGATCAGGCCTTCCTTGGCCAGCAGGCCCAGCACGCGCGGGCAGCTTTCCAGGTCGGCGCCCTCCTTCACCTGCGGCCCCGGAAACTCACCTTCGGCCAGCAGGCTGAAATCCAGCAGGCGGTGGGTGTAGTCAAAGGTCGGGCCGAGCAGTTGCCCGCCCGGCAGGTCTTTGAAGGTCGCGGACAGACGCCGCTTGAGCTGCATGGCGCCGGTGTCCAGCGGCAGGCTGGCATTGAAGCGCGGCAAGGTGGTGCGGTAGGCACGCAGCAGGAAGATGGCTTCGATCAGGTCGCCTGCGGCCTGCTTGATTGCCAGTGCGGCCAATTGTTCGTCGTACAGCGAACCCTCGGTCATGACCCGGGCCACGGCCAGGGGCAGTTGCTGACGGATCTGTTCGACATCCAGTTCGGCAACGCAAAGATCGCCCCGGCGTTGCTTGGCCAGCAGGCGGTGGGCGTTATCGATGGCTTGTTCGCCACCCTTGACGGCGACATACATCAGGCGCCCTCCTTTACACGGGTGCTGCGCGGCAGGCCGAGCAGTTCGCTGCCTGCCAGGAAGAACACATCCAGGCCACGGGGAAAGTCGTTGTGTAGCCCGCGTTGCTGCCAGAAGCTGTCCTGCAGCGGCAATGCCACGCGGTTTTCATACTGGATGCCCGGCCCGCGCCAGCTCAAGGTGCGGCCACCATTGAGGCTCGGCAACTGGATCAGCAAGGTGCAGGACTGATCGGGATAACGGTCATTGCCCAGATCGAAGCCGCTGAGGTTGCTCAACTGGTTTTCGTCGAGCAAGGCAAAGCGTGCGTTCTGCCGGTCGCTGACGATCGGGCAGCCGCAGTGGAACGACAGGTTGGCGCGAATCGCCGGGGAGTCGAAGGCCGGGGCCAGCCACAGCGGGGTGTCCAGATCCAACAGGGCCAGACACAGGGCGTGGGTGGCGGCGGCCAGGCCCGGCAAGGCCGGTGGCTGATGAGCCGGTTGCAGGCAGTGAGTCACGCCGGGGCCGGCCAGGGCCTTGAGGGCCACGCGAAAACTGCGCTGGGCGTCCAGCACCGGGTCGGCAAATGCCGGTTGCAGCAGGGTTGCACTCATCAGTTCTCTCCTCTGACCAGGGTAAAGAATTCCACTTTGGTCGCAGCGGTTTCAGCGTCCTGGCGAGCCCGGCGCGCAGCCTGTGCCGACGCCAGGGGTTCGATCAGTTCGGTAAGCCAGTGCTGTTTCTGCGGGCCTTGCAGATGGGCGTCGGCCAGGGCGGCCAGCTCGGCGCGGGCCTTGTCGCGCCCGGCCAGGTAGCTGTAGCCGGTGCGACCGTCGGCCAGACGCACCACGCAACGGGTCACGCTCATTTCACCCAGGTTGAACGGCGCGCCGCTGCCGCCCATGCGGCCACGGACCAGGGTCATGCCGATTTCCGGGGCGCGGATCAGTTGGTATTCGGCGTCACGCAGGGCCGATTCATGGAGGCGCAGTTCGGCGCCCTCGGCCTTGGCCAGCACGCCGATCCAGCGTTGCCGGTCGGCGATGGTGTGAGGCAGTTCAGGTGGCATAGTCGGCATCTCCATCATGTGATGACCTGATACTGGAAGCGGTCGGAGCGGCTGGTGGAATGGCTCAATTCCACCGGCTGACCGCTGCGGTCGTGGGATACGGTGAGCACGGTGACTGCGGGCAGATGCCGCGGCATCATCAGCAGGTCGGCTTCTTCACGGGTCGGCAGGCGTGCGCCGATCAGGCTGAATGTGCGGCTTAACGGCAGTTCTCGGGCAGCCAGATACTGGCGCAACGAACCACCTTTATAGGCGCTGAGCAGTTCACTGCGGCTGCCACAGAAACGGTGGCGAATCAGGCTGACCGGCTGGCCGTCGAGCTTGCGCAGGGTGCGCAGTTCGATCAGCGGCGCGCCGGGTTCGAGCTTCAGATGCCCGGCATCTTCGACCGTGGCCAGGCAGTTCTGACGCTGGATCAGAATGGCTTCGACGCCGATGCCCTGGGCCGACAGCGACTGGCTGTAGGCGCTGTCCACAGCCATGGGGTAGATCAGCGGCCGCTCCAGCACCTGGGTGCCACGGCCCTGGCGGCGCAGCACGCTGCCTTCGCGCACCAGCTCGTCGATGGCGCGACGTATGGTGTGGCGGTTGACGTCGAAGCGTGCGGCCAGTTGCACCTCGGCGGGCAGGTAGTCGCCGGGCAGATAACCAGGCAACTCACGGCGCAGGGTGTCGGCCAGCTCGCGGTAAATCGGTTCTGCTTGTCTAGACAATTCCATGCTTTAAAAAAGTGCCGTCCGGCACCCTCTCCCATCGGCAGTGATCTAAAAAGTGCTCAGATAAAAAGCTTGCGCAAGCGTTGTGACAGGATGTCGATCACACTGACCACGCAGATGATCACCAGCAACACGGCGCAGGTCTGGACGAACTGGAAGGCGCGGATGTTCTCCCAGAGAATCACGCCGATACCGCCGGCGCCGACCATGCCCACCACCGTCGCCGAGCGCACGTTGGATTCGAAGCGGTACAGCGCGTAGGAAATCCACAGCGGCATGACTTGCGGAATCACCCCGAAGATCACTTCCTGCAAGGCACTGGCGCCGGTGGCTCGCACGCCTTCGACCGGGCCTGGATCAATGGCTTCCACGGCTTCGGCGAACAGCTTGGCCAGGACCCCGGTGGTGCTGATCCACAGTGCCAGGACCCCGGCAAACGGGCCGAGACCGACGGCCACCACGAACAGCATGGCGAAGACCATTTCATTGATGGAGCGAAAGGAATCCATGACCCGGCGCAGTGGCTGGTGAATCCACCACGGCGTGATGTTGTCGGCGCAGAGCACGCCCAGCGGCACGGAACAGACAATCGCCAGCAAGGTGCCCCACAGGGCGATATGCACGGTGACAATCATTTCCTTGAGGTAGGCGCGCCATTCGTGGAAGTCCGGCGGGAAGAAATCGGCGGCGAAAGTGGCCATGTTGCCCGAGTCGCGGTACAGCGCCAGGGGGTTCATTTCGGCGCCATGCCAGGCCCAGGCCATCATCGCCAGAAACAGGCCCCAGCCCAGGTATTGCGGCCAGGTGCGCTTGCCGACGGCCTGTAGGGAAGCTGCGTGAGTGGTCATAGTCAGATCTCGAATGTGACGGGATTGATGTGGGACCGGCTTTAGCCGGGAAGCTCTTGATTGAAGTGCGCCTTCCCGGCTAAAGCCGGTCCCACAGGAGTTCCCCAAATCGTTGATTCAGGCCTTTACCCCGCGCTGGCGGTGTTCTTCTTGTCCAGCTCGCTGATGCGGTCCTGCAACTTGGTCAGGCCGGCATCGATATCCTTGAGCTTCTGGGTCTTCTCTTCGGCGCTGAGGCCGGTGCTGGCGGTGACTTCAGTGCGCTGCTTGAACAGTTCGAGCTGGCGAATGGTCAGCAACTGGTCATCCGAGGACTTGAGAAACTTGCCCATCTGCATGTTCTTCAGCACTTCCTTTTCCGCATCGGTATTGCCGTAGTCAGCGAAGAAGGTGCGGATCTTGTTTTTCTCGTCGTCAGACAAAGACTTGCTCCAGACCATCGGGTCGGCCGGGATGATTGGCGACTTCCAGATCACCTTGAGCATGGCGGCCTTGTCCGGTTGGGTTACAGCCAGGCGGTCCCAACTTTCGGTATTGAAGGTGGCCACATCCAGCTGGCCCTTGGCGACGCTCAGCGCGTTGACTTCGTGGCTGGAGTTGAGGGTGCGCTTGAACGCCGTTGCGGCATCGACGTGGTTCTTGGCGAACACGTAATAGCCAGGCACCAGGTAGCCGGAGGTGGAGTTGGGATCGCCGTTGCCAAAGGTCAGGCTCTTGGCGTTCTTGAGCATGTCATCCACGGAATTGATCGGGCTGTCCTTGCGCACGATCAGCACGCTCCAGTAGCCGGGGGCGCCGTTGGCGGCCGAGGTCTGGGCGAAGATTTCGCCGTTGGAACGATCCACCGCTTCCATTGCCGCCTTGTTGCCCAGCCAGGCCACATCGACCTTGTTGAAGCGCATGCCCTGGATCAGCCCGGCATAGTCAGAGGCAAAGGTCGCGTTGATCTTGAGCCCGGTTTTCTTGCCCATGTCATCGAGGAACGGCTGCCAGATGCTCTTGAGGTTCTGCGATGATTCGGTGGACATAATGCCGAAATTGATGACTTTCTCTTCTGCCTGCGCATTGCCCAGCAGTGCGCCGGTCAGCAGGACGGCAGACGCGAATACGCGACCGATACGATTCAACATGGAAGGACTCCTGTAGATACGTTCATGGATTACAGAGGGTTGATTCAGCGCGCTGCCACAAGGCGCGGCGCCGGGGTTTCGTGACGCGAGGCGGCACCTGCGACCATCAGGCTGGTGTCGACGTCGGCGCCGTAGAGCTCGTTGAGAAACTGGCCGCAGAGTTCTTCACCGCGACCGTCGAAATGAATGCGCCCGCCCTTGAGGGCTACGGCGCGTGGGCAATAGCGAATGGCGTAATCGACCTGATGCAGGGTCACCACCACGGTCTTGCCATCGCGGCGATTGATATCGGCGAGGATTTCCATGACCTTGCGCGCGGACTCGGGGTCCAGGGAGGCAATGGGTTCGTCAGCAAGAATGACTTCGGCCTGCTGGGTCAGGGCGCGGGCAATGGCGACGCGTTGCTGCTGACCGCCGGACAGGGTCGAGGCGCGCTGGGCGGCCAGATCGGCGAGGCCGACGCGGTCCAGATTGGCCATGGCGCGCTGTTTCTCTTGCGCATTGAACAGGCCCAGGCTGCCACGCCAGCGCGGCATGCGCCCCAGACCGCCGAGCAGGACGTTGTCCAGCACGCTGAGGCGATTGACCAGGTTGAACTGCTGGAAGATATAGCCGATGTCGGCACGCAGGCGGCGCACCTTGCCATTCAAGCGGCCGGCAGCCTGCACCTCCCGGCCCAGCACCTCAACCCGACCGCCATTGTTGCGGTCGCAGCAGGCCAGACCGGCCAGGTGGCGCAACAGGGTGGATTTGCCGGAACCGGACGCACCGATCAACGCCACCATTTCGCCCTGTTGTATAGACAACGCCAGATCAACCAAAGCGGATTTTCGGGAGAACGTCTTGTTCAGATGCTCGACATGGATAGCTGCGTTCATGGGGCTTCTCGGTCAGGTTCTGGAAAACAGCCTGGACGGCCGCCTTGTTGTGTCATCGAAACTAGACCGAGGATGTTGCAGCGCTGTGATGTGTCAGTGACGCGGGAATAACCGTTTTGTGAAAGGTTGAGTCAGGATGTTTCACAATCGCCGAGGAACCACCGTTGATCCATGCGGCTGGTAGCCCTCTGTGGGACCGGCTTTAGCCAGGAAGGCAATTCGACAGACGATAACGGTGTATCGATCACACCTACGCCTTCCCGGCTAAAGCCGGTCCCACATTTTGTACGCTTGCCTGAACACACAGCAGCCGCCACCATCAGCCATCCCCGAATCAAAGGCGCGTTCCATGCACTGGCTCCCCCTTCTCAAACACCTGCCCCTGCTCTTCCTCAGTTGCCTGCCCCTGCTGGCCCGGGCCGCTCCGGAGTCGTTGGTCTACCGCTTCGAACGCCTGCAACTGGACTCTGCGGACGGCAGCCTGCATTACCGCCTGGACCTGGCCATCCCGCGCAAGGCGCCGCCGCAGGCGGGTTATCCGGTGATGTACCTGCTGGACGGCAACAATGCCCTGGCGGAACTGAAGGAAGACTGGCTCAAGGAGCTGGACGGCGGCAACCCACCGCTACTGGTGATGATCGGCTACGAAATGGACGGCCTCTACGACATGGAACAGCGCACCCGCGACTACACCGGGGCCAGTTCCGCCGCCTTCCTCGATCTGATCCAGACCCGCATCAAGCCGCTGGTGCAATCACGCTTGCCAGTCGATCAGGCACGGCAAAGCCTGTGGGGCCATTCATTTGGTGGTTTGTTTGTACTGTACGCGATGCTCGAGCAGCCACTGGCCTTCAACAATTGGTTCGCAGCCAGTGCTTCGCTGTGGTATCAGCCGCCGACCTATGACAAGGCTATGGCCTTCGCTGGTATCAAGGGCGAGCCCGTGCGTCAAGTGTTGATCATGCGCGGTTCGAAGGAAGGCAAGTTGCCGATCAAGCGCTTCGACGGCGGTTCGATGGAGCGGCGCAAGGCCATGGAGGCAGTGCCGATGGAGGCCAATCGCGAGGTTGCCCGACACCTCAGTGAAGTGCCGGGTATCCAGGCCCGTTATGAGAACTTCGACGGTTTGAATCACAGTGAGGTATTCAGCGCTGCCCTGCATCCAGCGCTGAGGCTGGCGGCAGGGCTGAAGGCCGGTTTTTAGATGCGGAAGGTACCCACCAGGTGTTGCAGACGCGCGGCCTGCTCTTCCAGGTAGGAACAGGCATCCAGCGTCAGCTTGAGGTTTTCCACGCCGCGCTGGTTGAGGTCGTTGATCTGGGTGATGTCCATATTGATCGACTCGACCACAGCGGTCTGCTCTTCGGTGGCGGTGGCCACTGACTGGTTCATGCCGTTGATCTCGTCGATGCGCCGGGTGACGCTGCCCAGGCGCTCGCCCGCCGTGTTGGCGATGGTCACGCTGGACTCACTCTGACGCTGGCTCTCGGTCATGGTGACCACCGCGCTACGAGCGCCGATCTGCAACTCTTCGATCATCTTCTGTACTTGTTGCGCCGAGTCTTGGGTGCGATGCGCCAGGTTGCGCACCTCATCGGCGACCACGGCAAAACCGCGCCCTGCTTCACCGGCCCGCGCGGCTTCGATGGCAGCGTTGAGCGCCAGCAGATTGGTCTGCTGGGAAATACTGGTGATCACTTCAAGGATCTGGCCGATATTGACCGTCTTGTCGTTGAGGCTCTCGATATTAACGCACGACTCGCTGATCTTCTCCGACAGCTCGTTCATCGCCTTGATGGTCTGCTGCACCACGCTCTGGCCGTCAGTGGCCAGGCCGCTGGCATCGGCCGACTGCTGCGAAGTACGCGCGGCGTTCTGGGCGATTTCCTGAGCGGCGGCACCCAGTTCGTTGATCGCTGCGGCCACGCTTTCGGTACGACTGGCCTGCTCGCCGGAGTTAGTCATGGACGAGTTGGACGCCTTGACCACGCGCATCGCCACATCACCCAGTTGCCCGGCGGTGGACGCCACTTCGCGGATCGAACCGTGGATACGCTCGACGAAGTGGTTGAACGACTGCGCCAGGGCGCCGAATTCGTCCTGGGATGTGATCGTCAGGCGCTTGGTCAGGTCGCCGTCGCCGTCGGCGATATCACGCATGGCCCGACCCATCTGGTGCAGCGGCTGCATCAGTACGCGGATCAGCAGACCCAGCAGCAGAATGATGATCACCACCGAGATGACCATGGCCGTGATGGCCGAGGTACGGAACTCGCTGAGCATCGAGTAGGCGGCGTTCTGGTCCAGCACCAGAGCGACATACCAGTTGGCCGATGGCAGGCCTTCGATATGGGTGAAGGAAATGATTTCCGCCTTGCCGGCAGCTTCAATCTCACTCACACCTGCAGCAATTTTCGGGGTATTGGCCGGATAGGCCTCGCTGATGTTTTTCAACACCAGCTTACTGTCCGGGTGCACCAGAATCTTGCCGTCGGCGCTGACAATGAACGCATAACCATGGCCGCCGAAGTTCAGCGAGTTGATGGTATTGCTGATGGTGTCCAGGGACATGTCCGCGCCAGCGACACCGGCCAGAGCATTCTGGATGTTGACCGGGGTAGCGAGTGTCACCACCAGCTTGCCCGAGGAGGCGGCGATGTAGGGTTCAGTAACAATGGTTCCCGCCGCCGCCTGGGCCGCTTTATACCAGCCACGAGCCCGTGGATCGTAGTCCGCCGGGCGATTGCCGGTCGGTACCGAAAACATCACCCCGGCGTTGCTGCCGAAATAGCTCAGGCTGAAGTTGTCTGCATAAGCCTTGAGGCCAACAGCGCGGGGCAGCTTGGCGACATCGGTACCGTCCACGGCGATCTGTTGGGCCATCGATTGCAGCAACTGGATACGCCCGTCCATCCAGGTCTGGATGTTAAGGGTGGTCAGGCTGCCCAGTTGTTGCAGTTCCGAATGAACGTTCTCTTTTAAAGTTTGGCGTTGTCGATAGTCATTCACGACAATAAAACAAGTAAATGCGACGACCACGACCAGAGCCGCGGCGAGCAGGATTTTCCTGCTGAAACCCAAACTTTTATTCATAGGGATACTTCCATTACAAGAATCGACTTCGGAGGTAGTACTGCGCACAAGCGTGCAAGACAAATGCCAGGCGGCGTTTTACGGACTCTTGTGACAAAAGGATAGGCTGGGAGTTAAATATTTTCCGGAACTCGCCTGACGGAGGGATGCAGAAACGACTCAGCCAGGAAATTGGATCCACATTACCACTCACTGCAGCGACTGCACATAAACCAGAATGGCGTCGAGTCATTAATAAAACATTCGACAAAAGGCATGTTCGATTCGGGCAATGGTTACTCTATATAAGATACATGACGCTAATCTGACCAACCGGTCGGAGTCGTCGGATATCTACCCCATACCCATACTGTATAAAAGGGTTTGATGCATGCAAAACTGAACGCCTCAGGCGAGTTTCAGGATGGACTCAGACATCTGTCCTATCGCGCCTGACCGATACCCTGTTACGCCCCTGCTGTTTGGCCAGGTACATCTCCTCATCAGCGGCCTTGAGAACATCCGTAATGTCATCGGCGCTGCCCGGCCAATGAGCAACCCCTAGAGAGACGGTGATAGAACCGACAATATCAATCGTTTCTTGCTGCACCGCCACCCGCAGCCGCTCGGCAAACTCCGAAGCCGCTTCAAGCGACACCTCAGGCAACAGGATCAGGAATTCTTCACCACCGACCCGGCAGGCATAATCACTGTCTCTCGAACAAGCCTGCATCAGCCCGGCCAGTATCTTTAGCACGGCGTCGCCAACATCGTGCCCGTACCGATCATTCACTTGCTTGAAGTGATCGATGTCCAGGGTCACCAACGAAAATGGCCGATATTCACTCCGCAGAACATCGAGCACAGCGGACAGCGCCCGACGGTTCAGCAGCCCGGTCAGCGGATCGGTCTGCACCTCTTTGTTGAGCTTGACGATTCTGGCCTGCGTCAATGCGACGCCCTGCAACAACGCCTTGCGAATCAGGGCAGACTCAAAGTACCAGGACCGCACACTGATGATCTTTTGCGAAGTTTCAGGGGCCTGCATGTTCTTCGCGCATTCAGCCAGTTGCGACAATGGCCGACTAATAAAACCGCTCAACCAGAACACGCCAAGGATACCGATCACGGCCATGGGCAGAATGCCGATGATGCTGCGGTAGATCAGGCTGTCCATGGGCAGCAATGCCCTCTCCACCGATTGCAGCGACACCACGCCCCAGCCCACAGACTTGACCGGCGAATAACCGGCGAGCATTTCCCGGCCTAGAAAGTTGACCACCAGCGCGCCACCATTCTCGCCACCGAGAACCTTATCGACCACTTCATTTTCACCCACCGTCTTGCCGACCCGCTCTGGGTCGGGGTGATAAAGAATGGTTTTAGTGGCGTCCACGACATAGACATAAGCGTCGTCGCGATAAAAATGGGATCCAATCAAATTGTGCAGAATACTTCTTTGTTTTAAGTAAATGGCGCCCCCGACATAACCGAGGTAAGTGCCCCCATCATCGAATACAGGGCTTGAAACGATGATCACCAGATTGCCAGCCGCAGACACATAAGGTTCGCTGATCAGCGGCTTCCTCTGGGTCAGTGCTTCAACTGCACCAGGTGTTTGCAACTTGCCACCGCGTACCTGAACGGTATCGGGAGAAACGGTAATGACATTGCCCTCGGCATCGACCATGACGACGGCATTGAAACTGTCGGTCTGAAGCTTCAGACGCTTGGCTTCGGATATCGCAACTTCATGATTGTAATGACTCTTTCCGAGCAAGCTGGCGCTGAAAGAAACCTGTTGCTGTGCAGAATCAAGAAACTGATCGATCGTATCGGATAGTTTGCTGGCGTATACGCGGTTCGCCTCGACGGTGCTCTCGATCAACTGTTCCTTCTGAACGCGATAGGTTGAATAAAGCGTGTTGGACAGCGTGGCAGCAGCTACGACCACGGACAATAATAAAATCAGACGACGCAGGTCGAGCCGGGAAGCGACTTTGGACAACATTTAAACACCATCACTTTAACCAGAGCACATTGCCATTATGCATTTAACCCAATGCAAAATAAACGCGATTCTGAAGATGATCAGTGCATTGAAGAACAACTATGGATCCAACACACAAAGAAAGCCTGTAAATAAATCGCATTACGCCAGTTCAAAAAACGCAACCTGGATCCAACCTATATTAAAACATCTAATACCTACTACTTTAGTCGCTCACAGACTGATGAAGAGCTCACTACATTGCGCAGTAATTACTTCAGACAACTTATAACCTCCCACTATTACAGTAGGATTTAGCCGAGCAATCTCGCTCGGCTGATTGCATGCTGATAATTGCTGTCTGGCTTGTCGGTCAGGCCATCAAATGACAACGCACCGCCGTCTCCCCCACCGCCTTGAGCACCTGCGGCTTTTCACAGCCCGCCGTGGCCTTGGGGCAGCGGTCGCGGAAGAAGCAGCCAGCAGGAAGCTTGCGGTTACCCGGCAGTTCGGTCGGCGCCGAGGCCTGACTTTCATCCAGAGCCACGCCCAGACGCGGTACGGCGTCGAGCAGCAGGCGCGTGTACGGATGGCGTGGCCGTTCCAGCACTTCGGCGGCGCTGCCCAGTTCGACGATCTGCCCCAGATACATCACCGCCACCCGGTCGGCCATATGCCGCACCACCGAGACGTTGTGGGAGATGAGGATATAGGTCAGGTCGCGGCTGCGTTGCAGTTCGCCCAGCAGGTTGAGGATCTGCGCCTGCACCGAGATATCCAGAGCCGAGGTCGGTTCGTCGAGGACGATGATATCCGGGTCCGATGACAATGCCCGGGCAATGGCGATGCGCTGGCGCTGGCCGCCGCTGAACTGGTGCGGGAAGCGGTCCATGTACTCGCTGCGAATACCCACCTGGCTGGCAACCCGGGCGGCGATCTCGCGCATTTCCTGACGCGGCGCACCGCGCTGGACGAACAGCGGCTCGGTGATGACCTTCCACACCGGCAGACGTGGGTCGAGGGAGGACTGCGGGTCCTGGAAAACGATCTGCACGTTGCTGCGCCGTTCGCTTGCATTGTTATAGACCCATTGCAACTGGCCGCTGGTAGGCTTGATCAGGCCCATCAACAGTTGTGCCAGGGTGCTCTTGCCGCAACCGGACTCGCCGACCACACCGAGGGTCTCCCCGGCACGTACCTGCAGATCGATGCCGTTGAGGGCGTGGGCCACGCCCTTGGGCCGACCCAGCCAGTCATTGCCCACCGGGTAATGCACGCGCACATCGTCCAGGCCGAGAATCACCGGCAGCTCGCCAGCTTGTTGTTGCGGGGCACTGATCATGATGCCTGTTTCTCCATGTTCAACCAGCAGGCGCTCTTGCGCTGGCCGCTGGCATCGAGGGCCAGCAAAGGGGGACGTTCGCTGCACTTGGCCATGGCAAACGCGCAACGGTCACGAAAGGTGCAGCCGTCGGGCAAGGCCGACAGGTTCGGCACCTGACCGGGAATGGTCATCAGTTCCTGACCGGGCTCGACCTGCTCCGGCAGACCGCTGAGCAGCCCGCGGGTGTACGGGTGTTGCGGTGCCGCCATGACCTCGGCAGTGATGCCCTGTTCCACCACGGCGCCCGTGTACATCACATAAACGCGGTCGCAAAACTGCGAGACCAGGGCCATGTCATGGGTTATCAGCAGGATCGCCGTGCCCCGCTGCCGGGCCTTTTCCCGCAGCAGCAACAACACCTGCCGCTGCACTGTGACATCCAGTGCCGTGGTCGGCTCGTCGGCAATCAGCAATTGCGGATCGCAAGAGAACGCCAAAGCGATCATCACCCGCTGACGCATGCCGCCGGACAGCTCGAACGGATAGCTGTCCATCACCTGTTCCGGGTCAGCGATATGCATGTCACGCAACAGGGCGATGGCCTTGGCCCGGGCCTCGGCCTTGCTCAGTTGCTGGTGATGAATGATCACGTCGGTCATCTGCCGACCGATGCGCCGGGTCGGGTTGAGCGCGGTCATGGGCTCCTGGAAGATCATCGCCGCATCGCGACCACGGACCTTGAGCAGGTCTTTTTCCTGAGCGGCGAGCATGTCGCGGCCGAGGATATGCAGGCTGCCGCTGCTGACCCGGTAACTGCGCTCCGGCAGCAGACGCAGACTGAGCATGGCGGTCACGGATTTGCCGGAACCGGATTCGCCTATCACCCCGACGATTTCGCCGGGCCTGACCTCCAGCGACACGCCATTAAGCGCCTTGACCGTACTGCGATAAGCCGGGAATTCGATACTCAGATTGTCGATACTCAGCACAGGATTGTTCATGCTCATTTCCCCTGCTGCCGTGGGTCAAGCAGATCGCGTACGCCATCGCCCAACAGATTGAAACCGGTGGCGGTGACCAGAATCGCCAGCCCCGGAAAGGTCGAGTACCACCACTGATCGAGAATGTAATTACGCCCGGTCGCGACCATGGCGCCCCATTCCGCCGTCGGCTGTTGCGCGCCCAGGCCGATAAAGCCCAGGGCCGACGCCATGAGGATGGCCGCGCCGATATCCAGGCTCAGTTGCACCAGCAACGGCGGCGTGGCATTGCGCGCCACGTGCCAGAGCACGATATGCCAGCGTCCGGCACCGAAGGTCTGAGCCGCCTTGACGTAGCCCATCTGGCGGATGCTCAGGGCCTGACCGCGAGCCAGCCTCACGTAGTACGGAATCCGCACCAGGGTGATGGCCAGCATGGCATTGAACAGGCTGGCACCCAGTGCCGCAGCCAGGGCCATGATCAGCACCAGGGACGGCACCGACAGCATGATGTCCATCAGGCGCATGACCAGGCTGTCGAAACGACCGCCGATCACCCCGGACATGCAACCCAGCAGGCCGCCGATCAGGCAGGACGCGAACGCCACAAACAGGCCGACACCCACCGACTGGCGGCTGCCGTACAGCACGCGGCTGAACAGGTCGCGACCGACTTCATCGGTGCCGAACCAATGCGCCGCCGACGGCTCGGCCAGGCGCTGGGACAGGTTCAGGGCGTTAGGGTCATGGGACGCCAGCCATGGCGCAAAGACCATGCACAGCAACACCAGCAAGGTGATGGTGAGCCCGGCCATGGTCATGGGGCTGCGTCTGATCTGATAACTCAGGTAAGCGAGTTTTTCCGGCCAGCGCGAGGGCAAGGCAACGGTGGTTGGAACGGGAGAAACGCTCATATCAGTCAACCTCGCCGATACGCGGATCGATCAGGCGGTACAGCAGATCGATCACCATATTGAGCAGTACATAAATGAAGGACACGACAATGGCGAAGCCCATGACCGCCGGAAAATCCAGGGACTGCACCGACTTGATGACATAAGCGCCCATGCCCGGCCAGGCAAACACCGCCTCGGTCAGTACCGCGCCGTACAGCAGGTCGCCGAGAATCAGGCCCAGCACCGTCACCGACGGTATCAGGGCATTGGGCAAGGCATGGCGCAGGATCACCGCCCAGCGCGACAGGCCATAGGCCCGGGCCGTGCGGATATAGTCCTCGCCCAATTGGTCGAGCATCGCCGAACGAATCTGCCGGGCGACCACCCCCAGGTTGACGAAGGCCAGGGTCACAGCGGGCAGAATCAGGTGTTGCAGGCTGCTGACGAACTGCTCGCGATTGCCTGCCAGCAGCGAGTCGATCAGGTAAAAACCGGTGATGCGAGTCGGCGCATCCATGCCTTCATCGATCCGGCCACTGCCCGGCAGCCAGTTCAGATGGCCGTAGAACAGCACGATCAAGCCCAGGCCGAGCCAGAAGGTCGGCGTGGAAATGCCGGTGACGGCCAGGGTGCGGGCGAACTGGTCGATAGCGCGGTTCTGATAGACCGCCGACAGCACGCCCAGGGGCACGCCAATCAGAATCGACAGCAGCAAGGCGGTCAGGGCCAGCTCCAGGGTCGCCGGAAAAAACGCCTGCAAGTCTTCCAGCACCGGGCGACTGGTGCGGATCGACGTGCCCAGGTCGCCGTGCAGCAGGTCGAGCATGTAGCGCCCGTATTGCTGATACAGCGGCAGATCCAGGCCCAGGTTGTGGCGGATATTGGCGACGATGGCATCGCTGGCGCGGTCACCGGCAATCAGCCGCGCCGGGTCGCCGGGGATCAGGTGGGATATGGCAAAGGTGATCAACGAAACGCCAACGACCACCAATAACAGGCCGGCCAGGCGTTTACGCAGGATATTCAGGAAGGCCATCAGGCACCTCGGTCTTGCATCGATTGGCTACAGCGCGGCCACACCCCCACGGTAAAGGGGCGTGGCTGCAATGACGCGGTACTACTTGGTGATCGTGTCGATGTTGAACACTTGTTCCAGCATCGGGTTGAACACATAGCCCTTGACCGATTCACGCATCGGCAAGGTGTAGGCCTTCTGGTACAGGTAGGCGTAGACGCTGTCGTTGAGCACGATCTTTTGCGCCTGGTGGTACAGCTCGGTGCGCTTGCCCTGGTCGTTGGTCGCGGCCGATTCGCGGATCAGCTTATCGACTTCCGGGTTGCTGTAGAACGAACGGTTACCGGCCAGACCTGGCAGCTTGGAGTCGAACCAGAAGTTCATGAACATGTAGGGGTCGGCGAAGTCCGGGCTCCAGGAACCGATGGCCAGGTCGAAGTCACCGGTATTGAGGCGCTCACGCATGGTGGCGTTGGCCAGCTTTTCCATCTTCAGGTTGATGCCCAGAGGTTGCAGGCCGGCTTGCAGGGTCAGGCCGATAGGCTCCCAGTTCGGATCCTTGTCCGAGTACATGAAGTTCAGCCCGGTGATTTTCTCCGGCACCTTGGCCAGATCCGCCTTGGCCTGCTCGACGTTCTGCTTGAAGGCCGGCGCCTTGTTGTCGTAGGCCCACATGCCGCGCGGGATCGGCCCGTTCATGGCCTTGGCCTTGCCCTTGAGGATGCCGTCGTAATCCAGGGAATCGACAATCGCCCGGCGCGCGTCCGGGTTATTCATCGGCGCCTTTTTGGTGTTCATGTAGATCAGGGTCACGCGCAGCGACGGGTAGTCACCGACGACGATATCGGACTTCTTGGCCAGGGCTTCGAGCTGGTCCTGGGGCATGTCTTCGATGATGTCCAGGTCACCGTGTTCCAGTTGCAGGCGACGTACCGAGGCTTCGCCGATGATCTTGATCACGACTTTTTTCAGGGCCGGTTTGGTCCCGGTGAAGTAGCTGTTCTGCTCCATGGTCAGGGTCTGACCCTTTTGCCAGCCGGTCAGCTTGAATGCACCGGAACCGGCGGTATGAGTCGACAGGTAGGCTTCGGCGCCACCGGCCTCTTTGGCCACGGCCGGGTTGACGATGGCCGCACCGTTGTGGGCCAGCGTCGAGAGGAACGGTGCGTACGGCGACTTGAGGGTGAAGCGCACGGTCATCGGATCGACGACAGAGATCTCCATATCATCCGGGAAGGCGCCGGACGGGCCTTGCTTGAGCTTCATCACCCGGTCGAAGGAGAACTTCACCGCGTTGGCATCGACTTCGCTGCCGTCATCGAACTTGTTGCCGGGCTTGAGCTTGAACTCCCAGACCAGGCTGTCGGCGGAGGTGGTCCAACTGGCGGCCAGTTCGCCTTTGACTTCGGTGCTGCCTTCGCCATTTTCGACTTTGTAGGTGACCAGGCGCTGGTAGGCCGGATAGGTCACGGCCCAGTCGTTGTTATCGATGGTCACGGCCGGGTCCAGGGTCTGGGGATCGGACGGTTTGCCGATCATCAGGGTGTCCTGCGGTACGGCGGCGCTGGCGGTCTGCCAGGCACCGAGTCCCATGGCCGTGCAGAGCAATGCCATGGCCAGTTTGCGCGGGGTGAAGATAGGGTTCATGCCGGTTCCTTGATCATTCGATAAATGGAAGTTCGTCAGGTTTTTTATTGAAGCTATACCGGGCAGTACAAGCTCGGGCGCCGTGGCGTTCCGAGAACGGCCAACACTGGTGACAGGGTCAGGCCGGATTTACGCCGGGATTCGTGAGTGTCCCGGTCATGTTCAGGGTGACGCTCAGTGACTCGCGGGCTGGATCGAACCGTCGTCGATCAGCGGGTAGTCCTCGGCATCGGGTAATTCGTAGTGCCACCACTCGCTGTCGATATGGCGGAAACCGGCGCTGAGCATGATCCCCAGCAACAACAGGCGATTGCGCTGCACGGCGACGGGCAGGTCCGGGAAAAACTGGTGGGACAGCTCACGCATGTCATCGAAGCCGGTGCCCATATCCAGAGGCTGGCCGTCGGCATCGATCAGGGTCAGGTCCACCGCCACGCCACGGGTGTGATGAGAACCGAGGCCCGGATCACGCACGTATTCCGGATTGGGCAAGGCTTGCCACAACAGCAACTGCGCATAGGGCGGCCGATAGGCGTCGAAAATCCGCAGGCTGTAACCCGCCTGGCGCGCCAGACGACTGGCCAGGCGCAGGCAACGTTCGGCGTCGACATGCAGCAGGCAGCGCGGGTCCTGATAGATCGGCTTGCCGGCCAGATTATCGGCACCGGCATAGATCAGATCGACTTCGACCTGCAGGGCTTGGGCGTCGATTTCGACAAGGGGGTTACTGGTCACGCTATATCTCCAATATGTGATACCGCTTTCCCGGCTGAAGCCGGTCCCACACTGCGGCACCAGCGGTTATTCAAACTGGCCGAACAGCTCTTGCAGGCGACGGTTCTTCGCCAGGCGCTCGTCCAGGTGCTGGCCATATTTCTCGGCCACGGCAGAAACCATCAGGTTGAACAGGCAGGCCAGGGGCGCCGGGGAATCCCAGAACTGGCCGACGTCCGACTTGAGTTGCAACAGGTCCATGGGGTAATCCCGCGCCCATGGACAATGAAAATCGGTAACAAAAGCCAGGGGCAGGCCCTGCTGGCTGGCCACCTCGCAGAATGTGCGGGTGATGCTCGAATAGGTGCGGAAGTCGGCAATGATCGCGTACGGGTTGGCGAACTCGGAGTTCAGGGACTCGGCGTAAGTGCCGGACAGGCCATCGACGTAGTAGACCTTGGGCCGGATGTATTCCAGGTGGCTCAGGAAGGTCGTGAGAATGCCGCGGGTGGTCTGGATGCCGACGATAAACACCGCATCGGCGGCATGAATGCGCTCGACGATATGGCCGAACACCTCACTGCGCGCCAGGGCGTAGACATGTTGAATGGCCTCCAGCTCACGATTGAGCGAGCGCTCCAGGGCATCGCCGTGGGTGCTCTCCTCACGAAACGCACCGAGGCGGTCGGTGAGCACCCAGGTATTGCCGGTGTCACCGCGCAGGCTCTGTTTGACGTCATCGATATTGCGATAACCCAGAGAGCGAAAGAATCGCCCCACGGAAATCCCGGTCGTGCCGGTCTGCTGGGCAATGCTGTCGGCGGTCTCGAACGGCAGCTTCTGCGGATTGGCCAACAGATAACCGGCAATGCGCTTGCCCGTCGGCGTCAGCTCGCTGAAGCGCTGCTCCAGGGCATCGATGAAGCTGCTTTTGTCCGTAGGTGTCATGGCGTAGAGCATCCTGCAGCAGGCGCAAAAAATGTTAGATACGATTCATTTAATCGCAATGATGTTATCAACATAACATTCGATTTTATGATGGCACAACGCTTATTTTCAGAAAGTTTTTGAGTGATTCAAGGTGGTGCGAGAGGATTGGGAAATGCGCTTTCAGAGGGCAAAAATTGCACCTGTTGGAGCGAGGCTTGCCCGCGAATAGGCTTTTATGTCCGACTCATTACTCACGGCCAAAAATGCTTTCGCGGGCAAGCCTCGCTCCAACGGATCAGGGTCAAGCGTGATAGGGGTTAACGCAAATTGGTCTTGATCAACTCCATCACCTCATCCCCGCGCCCGCTCAATACGGTGCGCAGCATGTACAGGCTGAAGCCCTTGGCCTGGGCCAGTTTGATTTTCGGCGGGATGCCCAGTTCCTGTTTGGCGGTGACCACATCCACCAGTACCGGCCCCGGATGGTCGAAGGCCTTGCGCAAGGCGCCGGGCAGCTCTTCGGCGCTCTCGACGCGGATGCCGAGGATCCCGGCGCCGAGGGCGATACCGGCAAAGTTGGTCTCGTACAGATCGGTGCCATGGGGAACGTAGCCGCCTGCTTTCATCTCCATATCGACGAAGCCCAAGGAGCTGTTATTGAACACCACCAGTTTGATCGGCAGATCCAGCTGGCGAACGCTAAGCAGATCCCCCAGCAGCATGGACAGGCCGCCATCGCCGCACAGGGCAACGACCTGGCGCTGCGGGTCTACCGCCTTGGCGCCCAAGGCCTGGGGCATCGCGTTGGCCATGGAGCCGTGGTTGAACGAGCCCAGCAGCGTGCGCTTGCCATTCATCTTCAGGTAGCGCGCCGCCCACAGCGTCGGCGTGCCGACATCGACGGTGAAGATCGCATCGTCATCGGCCTGATCGCTGATCACCTTCGCCAGATATTGCGGATGGATCGGCTCGCCGGCGGCCGATGGCGTGGCCAGATCGTCCAGACCTTCCCGGGCCTTGGCGTAATGTTTTAGCGCCTTGTCGAGGAAGCGGCGGTTTTCCTGACGCTTGAGCCGGGGCAGCAAGGCCGCAACGGTTTCCTTCACGCCGCCAACCAGGCCATGGGTCAAGGGTGTGCGACGCCCCAGAGCCGTAGGGTCGATATCGATCTGCACGATTTTGGCATTCTCCGGATAGAAATTCCGGTAAGGAAAGTTGCTGCCCAGAATCACCAGGGTGTCGCAGGACAGCATGGCGTGATAACCCGAGCTGAAGCCGATCAGGCCGGTCATGCCGACATCAAAGGGGTTGTCGTACTCTACATGCTGCTTGCCGCGCAAGGCATGCACGACTGGCGCGCCAAGGGTATCGGCCAGGGCCAGCAGCTCGTCATGGGCACCGGCGCAACCGGCGCCGCAGAGCAGGGTCACGGCGCCAGAGTCATTGAGCAATTGCGCGACCTGATCCAGTTGCGCTTCGCCCGGCAGCACTTGCGGTGGCAGCACCTCGACCCATTTCGCCTTGGTCTCCGGCGCTGTACTCAGTGCCACGTCCCCCGGCAATACAATCACCGCTACACCACGCTGACTGATGGCCGCGCGCATGGCCCGCTCCAGCACCCGAGGGAATTGCTCGGCGCTGCTGACCAGCTCGACGAAGTGGCTGCATTCCTTGAACAGCTCCTGAGGGTGGGTTTCCTGGAAATAGCCCAGGCCGATCTCCGTGGACGGGATATGCGCGGCAATGGCCAGTACTGGCACCTGATTGCGATGGCAGTCATACAGGCCATTGATCAAATGCAGATTGCCCGGCCCGCAACTGCCGGCACATACGGCCAGCGTACCGGTCACCGCCGCCTCGGCCCCGGCAGCAAAGGCCGCGACCTCTTCGTGCCGGGTATGCATCCAACGAATGGCCCCCAGCTTTTCCAGGCTGTCGGTCAGGCCGTTGAGACTGTCCCCGGTCACCCCCCAAATGCGGCTGACACCGGCATCGGCGAGGGTTTGGGCGAGATGATCGGCAATCGTTCTGGACATGCGTTTTTTCCTTGTCGGGGTCAATGGAAAACGCGACCGCGAGTGTGCCGCGCGCTCTAGATCGACCAGTGGTGAGACGGACAGTTCAGCGCAACCCTTGAGTCAATCAGGCCAAAACCGCCAAACCCTGTAAGAATTTTCCTACCACCCTCATGCGCGCCCGTTTGCAGCCGATGGACCTGGAGACCCTCTTTTCATAGCGGACGGCAGCTCAACAATGAAAACAATATTCGCTCGTTACACTGCTACATTCGTCGGCTTCGTGCTGTTGATCGCCATCCTCACCGGCGTTGGCATCAACCTGCTGATCACCCCGAGCCTGACCGCCACTGACGAGCGTCATCTGCTCAACGAAGCGGCGCAGATCGGTGGTGTGATCAAGACCGAGCTGGCCAAGGTTCAGGCCCAGCAACGGGTCATCACCGAAACCGTGCCGCAGCTGGACAGCGACAGCATCGATCGCCTGCTGCCCTTTCTGGTCAACCAGTACGGCGAGCTGAAAGTCTTCGGTGGCGGGGTCTGGCCGCTGCCGGACAAGCGCACCCAGGGTCGGGCCAAGCACAGTACGTTTTATCACCGCGATGCCAGCGGCAAGCTGATCGTCAATACCCACTGGAACTCGCCTGAGTCGCAGAATTATTTCGAGCAGTCCTGGTATCTCGGCGGCCTCAAGGCCCCGGCCGGGCAATGCAACTGGGCCAATGCCTACCGCGATGACGCCAGCCCCGAGCCGCGTACCAACTGCGCCATGGCCATCAGCAAGGATGGCGCGGCCTACGGCGTCTCGACCATCGACGTGACGCTGGGCTTCTTCAATGAGCTGGTGGCGCAGAAAGAGCGGGAAATCCATGCGCTGCTGATGATCGTCGAGAAAGACGGCAAGGTTCTCAGTAATCAGCCAGAGATTTCTGGCAATAATGTGCTTAAAAATCTGTCCGACCTGTCCGGCCAATCGGCGTTTGCGGCAGCCTTGCAAACCAGCCTGAAAAACGCCAGTGGCAGCGGCATCGTGCGCAGTACCTACAAAGGCAATGACGGCGACGATTACAGCCTCTTCCTGCAACCCATCGAAGGCACGCCGTGGCTGATGGCGGTGGCACAACCCACCGCTCTGCTGACCGCCCAGAGCAGCAAAGTCCTGAGCACCCTGGCCGCGCTGCAAATCCCCATGGTCATTGTGTTGCTGCTGATCATCATTGTTGCCCTGCGCCAGTTGATGAATCGCCTGGCCGTACTCAAGGCCAACATCGATACGCTGTCGGCCGGTGATGCCGACCTGACCAAACGCATCGTCATCCGCGCCGAAGACGAATTGGGCGCGGTCGGCCACTCGGTCAACCGCTTCCTGGTCTACCTGCAGAAAATGGTCACCGAGGTGTCCGATTCTTCGGTACTGATTGCCGAAGGCATTGAACAACTGCGCGGCCAGGCACGGGGCACCAGCAAGATTCTCACCCGCCATGCCAGTGAGACCGATCAGGCAGTTACCGCCGTCACCGAGATGAGCTCCACCGCTGAAGGCGTGGCCCGCAGCGCCGCGCAGACCGCGAGCATGACCCAGGTCGCCAACGAGAACGCCCGCCATTCCAAGCTGGTGGTTGAAGATGCCTCCAACAGCGTACGTGAGCTGATCAGCGAAGTGGAAATGGCGACTACCACAGTGCGCGCCATGGAGCAGGATGCTGAACGCATCAATTCGGTACTGGGGGTGATCGGCGAGATCGCCGGGCAAACCAACCTGCTGGCCCTCAACGCCGCCATCGAAGCCGCCCGCGCCGGCGAACAGGGTCGCGGCTTTGCCGTGGTTGCCGATGAAGTCCGCGCCCTGGCCGGCCGCACCCAGGCCAGCACCTCGGAAATCAACGAAATGCTCGCTCGTCTGCAACAAGGCGTGAGTGCGGCGGTGGTGGCCATGGAGAAAACCAAGCAGAGCTGCCAGGCCACGGCGGACAAGACCTCCAAGGTCAACGAAGGCCTGGATGGCATGACCGACTCGGTCGTGCGTATCAATGACCTGAGTACCCAGATCGCTACGGCCGCCGAAGAGCAAAGTGCGGTCAGTGACGAGATCAACCGCAACATGGTCGCCGTGCGCCACATCGTCGAAGAGCTGGTAGCCGGGGGTACGGTCAACGAACAAAGCACCGCGACCCTGGCCGCTTCCAACGAGAAGCTCAATGCCGTGGTGCGACGCTTCAAGCTGCGGTAACGCACTGCGAGAGCAAGGGCATCGGCCGTAACGGTCGGTGCCCTGAGCCTTGGCACCAATTCCAACAATCCTATTACCCGATATTTACATAGCCCACTCACGAAATCCTTTCTGATAGGGTCACCCCTCTACTAACTTCATAGAGCAGGGATTGCCCATGTACAATATTGATTACAACAGCTACCGCGCAGTAAAAAGTTACAACCAACGCGTTCGCTTTCTCGTAATGCACTATACGGCATTGAACTTTCAAGGTTCCATCAACGCACTGACTGGCTCATTAGTCAGTGCTCACTACCTGGTGCCGGAGCCCACCGATCAAACTTATATAAATGCAGGTTTCAAAGATATGAGGATCTTTAACCTGGTCGATGAACATGAGCGCTCATGGCATGCCGGGGTCAGTGAATGGGCCGGCCGTATTGGCTTGAATGACACATCCATCGGCATCGAGATCGTAAATGAGGCAACGGTCCAGGGTGGGAATTTCATCTTCCCGCCGTATAACCCGATACAAATAGAAGCTGTCAAGGAACTGGCTGCCAACATACTGCTGCGCTATCCAGATATCACACCCGTCAATGTCATCGGGCATTCGGATATCTCGCCAGGCAGAAAAAGCGATCCGGGCGCGGCATTTCCATGGAAGGCGCTTTACGATGCAGGTATTGGTGCCTGGTATGAAGAGGCGACCAAACTTCGTTACCAGCAACAATTCGATCAGGCCCTGCCCGCCAGGGATGACGTTATCGGCAAGTTGCGCCGCTATGGTTACGGCACGTCCAACGCAACTACCGAAAGCGGCTACCTGGCACTTTTGCGGGCATTGCAATTACACTTCAGACCGCAAAAATACGATGGTATCCTGGACAGTGAAACTGCAGCCATTTTATACGCGCTGGTAGACAAATACTTTCCGGCAATATAGTTGAAAAAGGGCATCGACCCGTGTGGTCGATGCCCTTTCTGCATCTACACTGGCCAAGGCCGGGCGCAGGGACTTGAGGTTGAGCAAGTCTGCGACACAGATTTGCGCGCCCAAGTCCTTCAACCTCGGGCTCACAAGATCCACATTGACCCGGCGGACTGTGCCGGGTCCAACAGCCCTAGACTTTTGGATCACCCGGCGCCTTGACCGGCGCCGCATATTCCGGCTTGAGCTTGCCGTCTTTGTCCAGCAGCCAGGCATCGAGAATCTGCCGCACCACAGGGCCGGCGACCCGGCCACCGGCCTCGCCGTTTTCGATCATCACCGCCACGACTATCTTCGGATGCGCCGCCGGGGCAAAACCGACGAACAAGGCGTTGTCACGGTTACGCTCAAGGGTTTTCAAGCGGTCGTAGCGCTCGCCCTGTTTGATCGCCACCACCTGTGCCGTACCGCTCTTGCCGGCGATGCGGTATTGCGCACCGACGGCGGCGGCGCGAGCGATGCCGCGCGGGTCGTGCATCACCATCTGCATGCCTTCATTGACCTGATTCCATTCGCCCGGGTCACGCAGCACGATATTGGGCATCGGGCTTGGGTCAACCGGCGCGACATCGCCAACTTCCTTGGCCAGGTGCGGACGAATCCACACGCCCTTGTTGGCGATCAGCGAAGTGGCCTGGGCCAGTTGCAGCGGCGTGACCTGCATATAGCCCTGGCCGATGCCGAGAATCACGGTTTCCCCCGGGAACCACGCCTGACGCCGGGTGGCGCGCTTCCATTCCCGCGACGGCATCAGCCCGGAAGCTTCCTCGAACATGTCCAGGGAAACCTTCTGCCCCAGGCCGAACTCAGCCAGGTAGTCGTGCAGACGGTCGATGCCCAGCTTGTGCGCCAGGGTGTAGAAGTAAGTGTCATTGGAACGCATGATGGCCGCGTCCATGTCGACCCAGCCGTCGCCGTTGTGCGCCCAGTTGCGGTACTTGTGATCGAAGTCCGGCAACTGGAAGTAGCCGGGGTCGAAAACCTTGGTCTGGGCCGTGACCACGCCCGAGTCGAGACCGGCAATCGCCACTTCCGGCTTGATCGTCGAGCCCGGCGCATAAAGCCCGCGCAGCACCCGGTTGAACAGCGGCCGGTCCACCGAATCACGCAGCGCGGCGTATTCCTTGAAGCTGATGCCGGTGACGAACAGGTTCGGGTCGAAACTCGGCTTGCTGACCATGGCCAGAACTTCACCAGTCTCCGGTTCGATCGCCACCACCGAGCCACGGCGGTCGCCCAAGGCTTCTTCGGCAGCCTCCTGAAGATGAATATCCAGGCTCAGGGTAATGTTCTTGCCGGGGGTCGGGTCGGTGTGTTTGAGCACACGCAGGACCCGGCCCTGGGCGTTGGTCTCGACTTCCTCGTAGCCGACATGGCCGTGCAGCTCGGATTCGTAGAATTTCTCGATACCGGTCTTGCCCACCGACTGCGTGCCGCGGTAGTCCACCGAGTCCAGTTGCTTGGTTTCTTTCTCGTTGATCCGCCCGACATAACCGATGGAATGGGCGAAATGCGCGCCCAGGGGGTAATGGCGTACGAACTGCGGCTCCACGTCCAGCCCCGGCAGGCGGAACTGGTTGACCGCCAGCAGAGCGATCTGCTCTTCGGTCAACTCGTAGAGCAGGGTCACCGGTTCAAAGGGGTGACGCGCCTGCTTGAGATCCTTGTCGAACAGGATGCGGTCTTCGGCCGGCAGGTTGAGGATGCTCATCAGTTCATTGAGCACCTCGTTGGAGTCCCCTGCGCGCTCGCGGGTCATGGTCAGGTTGAAGCTGGGCCGGTTATCGGCCAGCAGCACACCGTTGCGATCGTAGATCATGCCGCGCTCCGGAGGGATCGGCAGCACATGCACACGGTTGTTTTCGGAAATGGTCGAGTGATAGTCGAACTCGATGACCTGGAGAAAATACATGCGCGCCACCAGGCAGGCGCTGAGGATCATCACGACCAGGGCGCAAGCGATCAGCCGCCGGTTGACCAGACCGGTCTCTTTCTCGTGGTCCTTTAAAGGAATTGGATCAGGCATTACTACAGCATCTCGGTGAAGGACAAAAAACAGGTAAAAAAATGTTTCCGCAGTTTGCGCTGCGCACGATACCAAGAACTGCCGGTCAGCATGGAACTGTTGGGCGATTTACTCTGGCGTCAGCACGAAATCCGATTGATTGTTGCAGTACACACAAAACTGATTTACAAAATGAGTGCGGTGCAACTTTTAGTAACACATCTATCATCCTCTCACGCTTGAAAAAGATGAAGAGAGGACTCTGGCACTCCCCCGCCTAGCGTGCGCCATAAGCACACTGGCCAGCCAGAGGACCGAATGTCACAGGCAAGCGTGAGTGCTCATCGCCCGGTACCGCCAGGCGCCAGGCATGAAACCGTAATTAGTCGCGAACACTGGAAGCCTTGAACGGGCCAGCCTTGCTGTGCCTGCCAGAGAGGTGTTCGCAGGAGCCTTGAATGACAGAGAAACCCCCCAAAGGCCTGACGCGCCGGCAACTGCTGGTGTCGTCCGCCACAACCCTTGCCGCCGGCGCGGCTGCCACGGCCAAGGCCGCGACCCTCAACGGGTTGCCGCAGTGGGTCCCTTTCGACCATAACGGACCGATGCACTACGACACCCCGGGCTGGCAGTTTTTCACCGCCGAAGAAGGCCGGGAAGTCGAAGCCATTGTCGAGCGCCTGATTCCCGCCGATGACCTGAGTGTCAGCGGCAAGGACGCCGGTTGCGCGGTGTTCATCGACCGGCAACTGGCCGGCGAATACGGCACCTTCGCCCGTCTCTACATGCAAGGCCCGTTCGCAAAAGGCACGCCGATGCAAGGCGACCAGTCACCGTTGGTGCCGCAGCAGCGCTACCGTCTGGGCATCGCCGCCCTGACCGGCTACTGCCAGAAGCAGTACCAGAAAGCCTTCAGCGCCCTGGCGCCGGAAGAGCGCGACAAGGTCCTGACCGGCCTGGAACATGGCGACATCGTCCTCGACGGCATCGACGCCAAGTTCTTTTTCCAGCAAGTGCTGGGCAACACCATGGAAGGCTTCTTCGCCGACCCGATCTACGGCGGCAACCGCGACATGGTGTCGTGGAAAATGATCGGTTTCCCGGGCGCCCGTTATGACTACCGCGACTACATCGCGCTGCATAACCAGAAGCTGAACCTCGTGCCGCTCTCCATCATCGGCAGCTCTGCCTGGAACAAAAAGGGTTAATCCACCATGGTCAAGAAACTACCTTCCACCGATGTCGTGGTTGTCGGACTCGGCTGGGCCGGATCCATCATCGCCAACGAACTGGCCGATGAAGGCCTGAGCGTCATCGGTTTCGAACGCGGCCCGTGGCGCGATACCGCAACCGACTTCAACGTGGCCTCCGCTGCAGACGAGTTGCGCTACAGCCGTCGCCAGGAACTGATGCTGCGCACCCGGCAGAACACCACCACCATCCGCAACAATGTCACCGAAACCGCTCTGCCAATGCGTTCCTGGGGTTCGTTCCACCCCGGCAACGGCACCGGCGGCGCGGGCAACCACTGGGCCGGCATCACCTTTCGCTTCCAGCCCAATGAGTTCCGCCTGCACAGCCACCTCACCGAGCGCTACGGCAAGGAACTGTCCCCCGAGCTGACCCTGCAGGACTGGGGCACCGACTGGCAAGAGATGGAGCCGTTCTACGCCAAGTTCGACCGCCTGGCCGGGATCTCGGGCAAGGCCGGCAATATCAAGGGCGTGATTCAGGAAGGCGGCAACACCTTCGAAGGCGCGCGCTCGGAGGAATACCCGAACCCGCCGACCGCCCAGACCTACGCCCCCACCCTGTTCGCCGAAGCCGCCAAGAACCTCGGCTACAAGCCGTTCCCGGTGCCCTCGGCACTGGTGTCGCGCAGCTACACCAACCCCCTGGGGGTGACCATGGGCGCCTGCACCTTCTGCGGTTTCTGCACCAACTATGGTTGCGCCAACTACTCAAAGGCCAGCGCCATTACCACCGTCCTGCCCGCGCTGATCCGCAAGCCCAACTTCACTGCCCAGACCAACTGTGAAGTGCTGCGCGTGACCATGGACAGTACCGGCAAGCGCGCTACCGGGATCGTCTTCGTCGACGCCAACGGCGACCAGTTCGAGCAACCGGCCGAACTGGTAGTCATCAGTGCGTTCATCTTTGAAAACGTGCGCCTGATGCTGTTGTCCGGCGTCGGCAAGCCCTACGACCCGATCACCAATACCGGCACCACGGGCCGCAACTACGCCTACCAGACCGCCAACAACGTGCGGCTGTTCTTCGATGACAAGAACTTCAACCCGTTTATCGGTGGCGGCGCCATCGGCATGGGCATCGACGAGCTGAACAACGACAACTTCGACCACTCCGGCCTCGGTTTTGTCGGCGGCGGCAGCACCCGGGTCACCCCGATCGGCGCCGCGCCCATCGATTCGCGTCCACTGCCACCGGGCACCCCGACCTGGGGCAAGGAATGGAAAAAGGCCACGGTGCAGAACTACGCCAGCACCATGTCCATCGGTTGCGAAGCGAGCAGCTACGCCACGCGCACCAACTACCTGTCCCTGGACCCGACCTACAAGGATCCCCTGGGCCGCCCGCTGCTGCGCATTACCTTCGACTTCCCGGAGAACGATCGCAAGATGGCCGCCTATGTCACCGGCAAGGTGCATGAGATCGCCAAGTCGATGAACCCGCGGCAGATGGTGGACAGTTCCCAGACCGGCCACTGGAACAGCTCGCCTTACCAGTCTTCCCACATCGTCGGCGGCTTCATCATGGGCGCCGATCCAAAGACCAGTTCGGTGAACAAATACCTGCAAGTCTGGGACGTGCCGAACCTGTTCGTGGTCGGCTCCTCGGCCTTTCCGCAGAACCCCGGCTACAACCCCACCGGCACCGTTGCGGCGCTGGCCTTCAAGGCTGCAGACGCCATTCGCACCCGCTACCTGAAACGCCCTGGGGAGATGATCACCCTATGAAAACTCTACTTGCGACCTGCATCGGCGTACTCGGCCTGAGCCTGAATATCGCCCATGCCGCGACTGGCGCCGACTCCTACAACATCGTGGAAAAGGGCCGCTACCTGACCACCCTGGGCGACTGCGCCGCATGCCACACCTTGCCGGGTAAACCGATGTTTTCCGGTGGCGTGGCCATCGATACGCCGTTCGGCAAACTGGTGGGGGCCAATATCACGCCTGATCAGGCCACCGGCGTCGGCCGCTGGAGCTTCGAAGACTTCCAGAATGTCATGTCCAATGGTCATGGCCTGGACGGCAAGCTGCTCTACGGTGCCATGCCGTACACCGCCTATACCAAGGTCAGCCGCGAGGATAACCAGGCGATCTGGGCCTATCTGAAAACCGTCGATGCGGTGGACAACAAGGTCGAGACCAATCAGTTGCCCTTCCCGTTCAGCGTGCGCAGCAGCCTGATCGGCTGGAACCTGCTGAACTTCAAGCAGGGTGAATTCAAGCCCGATCCGCAGAAATCCGCGCAATGGAACCGGGGTGCCTATCTGGTCGAAGGCCTGGGTCACTGCGGCACCTGCCACACGCCCAAGGGCCTGACCGGTGGCGACAAGGCCGATCAGTTCCTCGGCGGCGCCAATCTGCAAGGCTGGGTCGCGCCCAACATCACCGCCAATGCCCACAGCGGCATCGGCAGCTGGAGCGAGGCCGATATCGTCCAGTACCTGAAGACCGGCGCCAACCGCTTCGACATCGCCTCAGGCCCCATGGCTGAAGAAGTCGAGCACTCGTCACAGCACTGGCAGGATGAAGACCTGATGGCCGTGGCGGTGTACCTGAAGGACGGCGCCAAGCCGAGCGAAGCACCGAAACCACTGGCTGCCAACACCCCGGCCATGGTCGCGGGCAAGGCGATCTACGCCGATCGCTGCTCGGCCTGCCATATCTCCAGCGGCGAAGGCGCAGCCCATCTGTTCCCGAAACTGGCCATGGCACCATTGGTCAATGGCGACGACCCGGCCTCGCTGATTCGCGTGGTCCTCAGCGGCAGCCGCGCCGGTGCCACAGACGCTGCGCCGACCGCTCCGGCCATGCCGGCGTTTGGCTGGAACCTGTCGGATGACAACGTCGCCGACGTGCTGACCTACGTACGCAACAGCTGGGGCAACGCCGCCCCGGCGGTATCGGCCAGCGACGTGAAGACCCTGCGCGAGCAGCTGCAGCCCAAGTAACAGCGGGGCGCACTGAGGTAAAAAAGAAATGCCCGGCCTGGTTTCAGGTCGGGCATTTTTTGTTGCCTGATTTCATTTCTTTGAAAACTGTCACGCCGTCCCTGACACCGCGCTGTCGCGCAGCAAACGCCCTGTGGGAGGCGCTATGTTTGGGGGCAATGTATAAGCCGCAGAGTTTGGGTCGATTGTACCGGCCTCTTCGCGGGCAAGCCCGGCTCCCACAGGGATCTGTGGCGAACGCAAAACCTGTGGGAGCAAGCTTGCTCCCACCAGTCATTCCAATTCAGCAAGTGCGTTGTGTTTCTCAGGCCGTGCCATAACAAAACAGCACAATCCCCCCGGACAGCCGCAGCACTTTCTGCTATCACTGCCCCACCACCACCGGCCCGAGGCTTACATGGATAAACTGCTCGCCCTGAAGATGTTCGTCGCCAGTGTCGACGCCAAGGGCTTTTCCGCTGCCGCGCGGCAGTTGAACATTGCCACCTCTTCGGTAACGCGGATGATCGACAGCCTGGAAGCCGAGCTGGGCGCAGTGCTGCTCAATCGTTCGACTCGTCAGGTCACAGTGTCCGAAGCCGGTGCCACCTACTACCTGCGGGCGCGGCAGATTCTCGAAGACATGGCCGAAGCCGATGCGCAGATCAACGATCGCGGCGAGCTGGCGGCTGGTCAGCTGCGGGTATCACTGCCGGTTGAGTTCGGTCGGCGCTGCATCGTGCCCTACCTGGGCAGGCTGATGCAGAAGCACCCGCAACTGGAGCTGGACATCACCCTGACCGACAGCATCGTCGACCTGGTCAGCGAACGCATCGACCTGTCGATCCGTCTTGGCTCGGCGGCGCCCATGGACGGCGTGGTCAGCCGTCATCTGGGTAATTTCCAGCGTTTTGTGGTCGCCAGCCCCGCCTACCTGGCTGCAACCGGCCTGCCCGAATCACCCCAGGACCTCACGGGCCTGAGCTGCCTGCGCTTCAACTACAGCTCGGCGCAGCAGATCTGGAACTTCGTCCGCGATGGCGAAGAACTGCGAGTACCGGTCAGTGGCAGGGTCAAGAGCAATAACACCGAAGTGCTGCGCGAAGCGGCGCTGGCTGGCGTCGGCCTGGCCTTGCTGCCGGACTGGATGGTCGGCGGCGATATCGTCAGCGGCCAGTTGACCCGGCTGTTTGAACCCTGGTCGATCACCCCCAACAACGCCATTCCGGCAATTTCCGCCCTGTACCTGCCCAACCATCGCGGCTCGAAACGGGTCAACGCCTTTATCGAATTCCTCGAGGAAGTGATGCAGCTGCGCCCGGTCTGATCAGCCTTCTTGTCATTTGCGCAACGCTGCGTTGCGCCGCCGCCGGATTCTCGAAATCAGTCAGTCACTCTAACGTGGAGGCCTGCAATCACTGACTTCGAGAACGCCATGAACCTGCAAATCATCTCTGATTTTATCTGCCCCTGGTGCTGGATCGGCGAGAGCAATCTCGACCGCGCCCTGGAGCAGACCGGCCTGGAAAGCCAGGTGCGCGTGCATTTCGTGCCCTATCAGCTCAATCCCGATATGCCGGAACAAGGCATGAACCGTCGCGAATACCGCAGCGCCAAATTCGGCAGCTGGGCGCGCAGCCAGGCCATGGATGCGCAAGTCACTCAGGCCGGTGCGGCGGCGGGTTTGCCCTTCAATTACGAGTTGATCGAAAAGACCCCGAACACCTTCGCCGCCCATCGTCTGGTCTGGCGCGAGCAGCAGGACGGTGGCGATGCCCGGCCACTGGTGCGGGCGATTTTCCGCGCCTACTTCGCCCTCGGTCTGGATATCGGCGAGCCGAGCGTACTGGCCGATGTCGCCGCCCCCTTCAACCACGACCGCGAAGAGACCCTGCGCTTCCTTGCCTCCGGCGAGGGCGTGGCCGAACTGCTCAACGAACAGAGCCAGGCGCGCCAGGACGGTGTGCAGTCGGTGCCGAGCATGCGCATCAACCAGCAAATTCTTAGCGGCGCCCAGCCGGTCAGCGTGTTTGCCCAGGTGCTGAAGCTTGGGCGCGTGGCCTGAGCTGCTTTGACAAAACACAGCCCAACCAAATTGCAATGCATCCGTGGGACCGGCTTTAGCCGGGAATGCGATTTCCCGGCTAAAGCCGGTCCCACAGTGTTCTCTACTCTGCGGAATATCTGATATGACCCGTCTTCTGTTCACCCCCATCACCATCGGCCAGCTGTCCCTCGATCACCGCGTCGCCATGGCGCCCCTGACCCGCTCCCGGGCAGGCGCAGGCAACGTACCCAATGCGATGAATGTCGAGTACTACCGCCAGCGTGCGTCGGCTGCACTGATCGTCAGCGAAGCCACGCAAATATCCCAGCAGGGTCAGGGCTATGCCTGGACGCCGGGCATCCACAGCACAGAACAAGTGGCCGGCTGGAAAGCCGTCAGCGAGGCGGTTCACAGCGCCGGCGGCCATATGTTCCTGCAACTCTGGCATGTCGGCCGCGTCTCTCATCCGCAGTTCCAGCCCGGTGGCGGCCTGCCGGTGGCGCCCAGCGCCCTGCCTGTTCCCGGCAAGACCTTTATCCTCGATGAACAGGGCAATGGCGTGTGGGGTGATGTACCGGTGCCTCAGGAACTGAGCCTGGACGGCATCGCGGCAATCATTGATGACTACCGCCACGCCGCGCGCAACGCCATGCTCGCCGGGATGGACGGCGTCGAGATCCACGCCGGTAACGGCTATCTGCTCGACCAGTTCATCAACGGCAACAGCAATCATCGCCAGGACTGCTACGGCGGCAGCTTCGAGAACCGTGCCCGGCTTCTGCTGGAAGTGGTCAATGCCGTGGTCGAGGAAGTCGGCAGCCAGCGCGTCGCCGTGCGCCTGACGCCCATGGGCCGCTTCATGGGCATGGGCGACGACACGCCACAAGCCACGTTCGGCTATATCGCCCGCCAATTAAGCCGCCTCAACCTGGCCTATCTGCACTTGGTCGAACCGGCCATGGTCGGCACCGTGCTCGATGAAAACTATGACCCGAACTGGGATGCCATTATCAAGCAACTGCGCCATGACTATCGCGGCGTGCTGATGCTTGCCGGTGGCTATGACCAGGCCAGCGCCGAAAAAGCCCTGCTCGACGGCCGTGCCGATCTGATTGCCTTTGGCCGTCCGTTCATTGCCAACCCGGACCTGCCTGCACGCCTGCACGGCAACCACGCCCTTAACGACGCCGACGCCAGCCGTTTCTTCGGCGGCGATGCCAAGGGTTATATCGACTACCCGGCTTTGGCCTCCTGAGGATCCGCCCATGAGCACTTCTGCATCTGGAAAAGCCCTGATCATCGGCGGGTCCCTGGGCGGCCTGTTCATGGCGACGCTGTTGCGCGCCAGTGGCTGGGAGGTGGACGTCTACGAGCGTTCCGCCGCCGAGCTGGACAGCCGCGGCGGTGGCATCGTACTGCAACCCGATGTGCTGCAAGCCCTGCGCTACGCCGGGATCAGGCCAAGCCATGCCCTGGGCGTGATGTCCCGCGAGCGCCTGTACCTGCGCCGGGACGGCAGCATTGCCCATCAGCAATTGATGCCGCAGATGCAGACCTCATGGAACACCTTGTACAACACCCTGATAGCCAGTTTTCCCGAAGCCCGTTATCACCGGGGCGCCGAACTGGTCGAGCTGACCCAACATCAACAGCGAGTCAGTGCCCGCTTCGCCGACGGTCGCGAGGCTGAGGGAGACCTGCTGATCGGTGCCGATGGTGCCGGTTCAACTGTGCGGCATCTGGTTCTACCGGGCATGCAGCCTTCGTATTCAGGCTATGTGGTCTGGCGCGGACTGATCGAAGAACCCCAGTTGCCGGAGAGCGCCGCGTATTTGCTGCGGGAAAACTTTGTGTTTCAGCAGGACCCGCAATCACTGATGCTCGAGTACATGGTCCCGGGCCTCGATGGATCAGTGGCCGACCAGCAGCGGCGTTATAACTGGCTGTGGTATCTCAAGGCGGCCAAGGGCGCGCAACTGGATGCCGTGCTGACCGACCGTGACGGCGTACGCCGAAACCACTCGGTGCCGCCGGGCAGCCTGGCGCCGGAACGCGATGCCTGGCTGCGGGACATGGCGAAACAAAACCTGAACCCGGCGTTCCGCAGCCTAGTGGAGTTGACCGACGATATTTTCGTGCAGGCCATTCAGGATTTTCAGGTGCCGAAGATGGTGTTCAACCGGGTACTGCTCACCGGCGACGCCGCCTTCGTACCCCGTCCCCACACAGCGGGCAGCACGGCGAAGGCAGCCGCCAATGCCCTGGCCCTGGTCCAGGCCTTGAAGAACGGCGGCGACCTCGATGCTGCCCTGCTCGTCTGGCAGCAGCGTCAGTTGCTCGAAGGCGCGCGCATGAGCGACTGGGGCGTGGAGATGGGCAATCGGATCATGGGCATCGCCCAATCCGCCTGACGATCAGGACGCCGCGTCGAGGGGCTCGCTATCCTCGCGAGCCTCGCGGACCTGCATGATGCGCGGCAGGTTGTTCTCGATCCAGCAGGCCAGGCTGTCGACCTGCAAGGCCACTTCCTCGCCCATGGGCGTCAGGCGGTATTCGACATGGGGCGGCACCACCGGCAGCGAGCGGCGATCGACAAAGCCGTCCTGCTCCAGATTCTGCAAAGTCTGGGACAGCATCTTCTCGCTGACCCCGCCGATCTTGCGGCGCAATTCGCTGAAACGGTGCATGCCACTGCGCAGCACCACCAGCACCAGCACACCCCAGCGGCTGCAGACATGGCTGAGAATCAGCCGTGACGGACATTCGCTGGCCAGGAGAAACCCTGCCTTGGCCGACTCGACATCCAGCAGAGTGGTGATGTAGGGCCGCGTTGTTGTTTCGTTATCGCTCATGACACTAACCTTTTTGTACGTACTTACGAAAGGTTAGCACCTTATCTATGCTGGCGTCTCTTTCCGAACGACACATAAGGACAACATTCATGATCCTCGTTACTGGTGCTACCGGCCAACTGGGCCGTCTCGTTATCCAACAACTGCTGATGAACGTTCCTGCCACACAAATCGTTGCCGCCGTGCGCAGCCCGGAAAAAGCCAGCGACCTGGCCGCCCTGGGTGTGGTCGTGCGCAAGGCCGATTACTCGGATCCAGCCACACTGGCAAGCGCTCTGGAGGGCGTGGACAAAGTCCTGTTGATTTCTTCCAGCGAACTCGGCCAGCGCTTCGCCCAGCACAGCGCGGTCATCGATGCAGCCAAGGCTGCCGGGGTCAAACTTCTGGCCTACACCAGCGTGCTGCATGCCGACACCTCACTTCTGGCCCTGGCCGAAGAACATCGCCAGACCGAAGACTACCTGCGTAAATCCGGCGTGCCCTTCGCCCTGTTGCGCAATGGTTGGTATCACGAAAACTACGCCGCTTCGGTGCCATCGGCTTTGGCCCATGGCGCGCATTTCGGCAGCGCCGGTACGGGCCGTATCAGCTCGGCCGCCCGTGCCGACTACGCTGCAGCCGCCGCAGCCGTGCTCACGTCCAGCGACAGCCAGGCGGGCAAGATCTATGAACTGGCCGGCGACGACGCTTACACCCTGAGTGACTTCGCCGCACTGATCGCCAAGCAATCCGGCCAGCCCGTGGTCTACACCGACCTGCCGGAAGCCGAATTCAAGGGCGCCCTGCTGGGTGCCGGTCTGCCGGAAGAGTTTGCTGAACTGCTGGCCAACTCCGATGCAGCGGCGGCCAAGGGCGCACTGTTCGATGACAGCCGTCAACTGAGCACGCTGATTGGTCGCGGGACGGCGCCGTTGTCGGCGAGTGTTGCGGCGGCGTTGCCGAAGTAAGGTAAACCTGCTTCAACGCGCTAAAGCGCAGATCCACTGTGGGACCGGCTTTAGCCGGGAAAGCGCAGGTAGAGTCGATACAGTTCTGTCGCCCGCAAATGCTGTCTTCCCGGCTAAAGCCGGTCCCACAAAAACCGCTTCAATGTCGTATCTGATGTTCGCGTTAATGCAGAACACTCTGCAAAAACTGCCGCGTCCGCGCCTCAGTAGGCGCGCTGAAGATCTGCGACGGCGGGCCCATTTCGACTATCTTGCCGCCATCGAAAAACACTACGCGATCCGCCACTTCCCGGGCAAAGCCCATTTCGTGGGTCACCACGATCATGGTCATGCCTTGCGCCGCCAGGCCCTTCATGACATTGAGCACATCGCCCACGGTTTCCGGATCGAGGGCCGACGTCGGTTCATCGAACAGCAGCAACTTGGGCTTCATCGCCAGCGCCCGCACGATTGCCACCCGCTGTTGCTGACCGCCTGACAACTCCGAAGGATAGCCCTCGGCCTTGTGACTCAGGCCGACCCGCTCCAGCAGCGCCAGTGCGGTGGCCTGGGCTTCGACCTTGCTCGCGCGCTTGAGCTTGACCGGCGCCAGAATCATATTGGCCATGACGGTCATATGGGGGAACAGGGTGTAATCCTGGAACACCATGCCCACCTCTTCGCGCAGTTTCGCCAGGGCCTTTCGATCCCCGGCCTTTATCGACTCGCCACCACCGATCACCACACTGCCGCCGGTCGGCTCTTCGAGGCTGTTCAGGCAACGGATAAAGGTCGATTTGCCGGAACCACTGGGGCCGATGATTACCACCACTTCGCCCTCGTTGACGTCCATGTCCACGCCCTTGACCACATGGTGTTCACCGAAGTGTTTGTGCAGCCCACGCACCTTCAACATGACGCTCATAGCCCGGCCTGCGCCCGGGTCGCGGCTTGCAGACGGTCATGGGCCGCAGCCATACGCTCGCGACGGGCCTGGTTGGCCTGACGCTCGGTGGCAATGCGGGCGGCAGCACGCAACAGGCTGGGTTGCAGCGAGGTCAATGCCGGGCCACCGGCGGAGTTGCGCGCTTGCACGTTGGCCGTCGGATCGAGGCAATCACGCACCTTGTGCGCCGACAGGTTCAAGGCATGGCCCAGTTGCTCCAGGGCGCAGACATCGACCATGGCCGAATCGATCTGATGCGCCGGCAGGCCCGCATCCATGGCCATACGCACCACGCCGCCGACCACATGATGGGCCTCGCGGAACGACAGGTCGGCTTCGCGCACGATCAGGTCGGCCAGGCCGGTGGCCGTGGAGAAGTCTTCACCGGCTCGTTTTACCGCCAGTTCGACATTGGGCGTGGCCGTGCGCAGCACCAGATCCAGCAGTTTCAGGCAACGCAGGCTTTCTTCCGCCGCTTCCCAGAAGCCCCGGGTGCCTTCGCGGTTGGCGTCGCCGGTATGAGAGAAGTTGCTGCCCTTGATGGTGATGCTCGCCCCCATCAACAGCCCGACGATATGCCCGCAGCGGCCCTTGAGGTACTCCAGCACCGTGGGGTTTTTCTTCTGCGGCATGATGCTCGACGTCGCCGCGACACTGTCCGGGAAGTCGATCAGGCTGAATTCGTTGGTGCTCCAGACGAAATAGTCCTGGGCTACGCGGCTCCAGAACACCGACAGCAGGCTCAGGTGCGACAGGCTTTCCAGAATGAAATCCCGCGAACCCACGGCGTCCAGGGCGTTATCCAGATAACCATCAAAACCCAGCAGCTCGGCGGTACGTGCGCGGTCGATGGCAAACGGCGTACCGGCAAAGGCTGCGGCGCCCAACGGGCTCTGGTTCATGCTGGCCAGGGTCTGGGTCAGGCGCTGGCAATCACGTTCAAGGGCCTGCTCCACCGCCGCCAGGTAATAGCCGTAGGTAATCGGCTGAGCCGGTTGCAGGTGGGTGTAGCCGGGCATCACCACTTCGGCGTATTTACCGGCGTTGTCGAGGGCGCTCTGGCGCACCTGAATCAGCGCATCGATCAGATCCATCAACACTTCCCGGCACCGCAGGCGGTCGAGGGTGGCGAGAATGTCGTTGCGGCTGCGCCCGGTGTGCAGACGGCCGCCGATGTCAGTGCCGATCAGCTCGATCAGGTGCGCTTCGTAGTTGAAGTAAGCGTCTTCACGGGAAGGATCGAGGGTGACCACGTCGGGCCCCGCCGCCTCCATGTCCAGCACGCCCTTGGCCAATACCGCCGCGTGCTCGCCGCGGATCAGGCCCTGCTCGGAGAGCATGACGATATGTGCCTTGTTGACGTTGCCCAGATTATCGAAGCCCGCAGCGAAGCCTTCCAGGCGCGGTCGGTAGATGTATTCGTTGACCTCAGGGGCGGTGGTTTCCTTCAGACGGCGACTGACTTTGGATTCTTGCATGTTCAACCCCTTAAATAGTGGCGCGCTTCGCCGGGCGACCCAGGCGGCGTTCGAGATAACGGCTGAGCCAGCTCAGCAATGAACAGATGACGAAGTAGACCAGCAGCACCACGCCGTAGACGCTGAATGCCGGGCTGACGCCGGTCATGACCGTGGCGCGCTCGATGATGATCTGGCCGACCTTCAGGAATTCGCCGACACCCACCAGCGCCCCCAGGGACGTGGCCTGCACCAGCATGGTCAGCAGCCCCGTGTAGGCCGGCAGGATTGCGCGCATCGACTGCGGCGCGATGACGTTCAGGTAGATCTGCCAGGGCCGCAGCCCCAGAGCCCAGGCGCTTTTCCATTGATGACGGGCCACTGACTCAAGGCCGCCACGGACGATCTCGATGCCGTTGGCGCTGCCCCACAGGGTCAGGCCGGTGGTCACTGCGGCGAACGGGCTCAGGTCCAGGCCGAGCATCGGTGCACCGAAGAAAATAAAGAACACGTTGACGATCAGCGGGATCGAGCGGAACAGCTCGACGTAGCCATGGATGGTCCAGAACAGCACGCGGTTCTTCACGGTCGCCAGCACGCCGAACACCGTGGAGATCAGCGTGGTGAACAACAGCACCACCAGCGCCAGGCGCAGGGTCATCCACAGGCCCTTGGAGACGAAACCCCAGTTTTCGATGAGGAAATTCATGCCAGCCTCATTGCCGGAACGGCCGTTGCAGATGAGCCGAAAGACGCCCGGTCAACAACGCCAGAATCGCCACCAGGGTCAGGTACATGACGCAGATCGCGCTGAACATCTCGATGGCGCGAAAATCCGTGGCAATACGATCCACCGCGACAAAGGTCAGCTCGGCAAGCCCGATAGCCTGCAGATAGGACGAGTTCTTCAGCAGGGAAATCGCCGTATTCAGCACCGCCGGCAAACTGGTGCGAAAGGCAATGGGCAAGGCCACCAGACAGAAGTAGTGGCTCGGTTTCAGGCTCAGGGCCATGCTCGCCTCGCGCATGCCATGCTCGACTATTGCCAGTCCGCCACGCATGTTTTCAATCTGGTAGGCCCCGGCCCACAGCGACAGGCACAGCACCCCGGACCAGAACAACGACAGCTCAAGACCAATGGCGGGCAGGCCGTAGAAGATGAAGAACAACTGCACCAGGATCGGTGTGTTGCGGATGAGCTCGACGTACAGCACCACCAATTGCTTGACCACCGGCACGTTCATCACCCGGGCCGCACCGCCCAGCACGCCGATCAGCAACGAGAAGGTGATCGCCAGCAGCGACACCCGCAACGTCATCAGCACACCGTCGAGCAGCGCGGGCCATTGCGCCCACAGGTAGTTGAAATCGAAGTCCATGAACGGCGACCGGTCAGAGCGCTTCAGCAGGTTTGGCCTGCTCGAAGACACTCAGGTAGTAGCTCTGGATATTCGCCGGCACGTACTGCTGCACCCAACCGCGAAAGAGCTTTTCTTCATGCATGCGCGCGACGGCGGCACTCAGGTAGTCGCGCCATTGCTCGTCATTCTTGCGCACGCCGATGGCGGCATCGGAAATCAGGAACGGCTCGTTGAGCAGGCGCGCGTCCTTGTCGTTATCGGCGACCACTACCAGAGTGGCAGCGTCGTGGGTGTAGGCATCGGCGCGGCCCTGGCGGAAGGTCTGCAAGGCATCGGCGGCACTGTTCATGCGCAGAGTGGTGACATCGGGCATATGGTCCTCGAACCATTTGGCCTGTACCGAGCCCTTGAGCGTGGCCAGGGTCTTGCCCTTGAGATCAGCGATTTTCTTGATCGGGCTGTCTTTCTTCACCACCACATCACTGGCACCCCAGCGATACGGTGTGGTGAAGTCGATGACCCGCTGGCGCTCCGGCGTCACGCCCAACGTGGCGATCAGGAAGTCGACCTTGCGCCCGATCAGCTGTGGCACACGGTTCTCGGCGGTGACACAGGTGAAGGTCACCTTGTCTTTCGAGCCCAGGGCCCACAGGGCGATCTGTTTCGACATCTCCACTTCGACCCCGGCGAACTCACCGTTGTTGTCCTGAAAACCATAGGGCGGCTGGTCGCAGCGCACACCGGCACGCAATTGCCCGGCTTGTTTTATTTCAGCGGGAACAGCGGGAAGCTCGGCGGCGTGCAACTGCACCACAGCGGCCAGGGACAGGCACGAAAACGCCAATGCATTGCCAAGAATCTTGAAAGAAAACGACATGATGCCTCCTGGTTAACTACCAGCGACGCGTGGCCCGAAGGCATCACACAACGCAATGAATTTCAAGGGCAGATCTGTAGAAGAGGGATAGCAGCGTTACGGGAGCATCGCGTGCCGTCTGCGCGGTTACGTCGATGTCGAAAACAGTTATAAAGCCTCTGGCCCATGCCAACAAATGACAATACAGTAGTAGGCCATACCAAATTGATATGGGCCGTCATGAACTTCAAACAAGTCGAAGCCTTCCGCGCCGTGATGTTGAGCGGCTCGATGACGGCTGCAGCCGACTCCCTGCACACCTCACAGCCCAATATCAGCCGCCTGATTGCGCAGCTGGAACGCAACAGCGGTTTCAAGCTGTTCGAGCGGGTTGGCGGGCGTTTGCTCCCCACAGACGAAGGCGCGGCGCTGTTTGCTGATGTCGAGCGGGCCTTCATCGGCCTGCACAGCCTCGAGCAATCAGCGCAAAACATCCGCCGCGGTGGCACCGGGCGTTTGCGCATCGCCGCCGTGCCCTCGCTGACCCATACCGTTCTGCCACGGGTGATCCAGCGCTTTCGCCAGCAGAATCCGGACGTGGCCATCTCGATCCATACCAACGACTCGCCGACCGTGGCGCACTGGGCCGCCTCGCAGTTTTGCGATCTGGGCCTGGCGTCCTATGTGGCGGAGGGCATGCCGGGGGTGATCAGCCGGATGATGTGCGATGTGCCGGGGGTCTGCGTATTTCCCCGGGGTCATCGCCTGAGTGCGCTGACCGAAGTCAGCCCGGAAGATCTCAAGGGCGAGGAGTTCATTTCCCTGTCGCAGAACGACGGTTCGCGGGCGCGGGTCGACCGGACCTTTCCCAACGACAAGGCCTATCGCAAGCTCAACCTGGAAACACCTCACGCGGCGACAGTCTGCTCACTGGTCGCCTTGGGGTTGGGCGTCAGTATCGTCAGCCCCATGGTGGCCCAGGAGCACCTGCATACCGGCATCGAGATCCGCCCGTTTCGCCCGCAGATCCGTTTCTCGACCTACCTGCTGCTGCCAGCGGATCGCCCGCAAAGTCTGTTGAGCCAGCGTTTTGGGCTGTTGATTGAGGAGATGCTGACGGTGGCCGCCAAAGATTGGCAGTGATCCACAGGCTGAAATGAAACCCGTGGGACCGGCTTCAGCCGGGAAGAGGCCGGCACATTCACCACCTGACATTGATCCGGACAGTGCTTTCCCGGCTAAAGCCGGTCCCACATCGCCCCTGATTGCCGAAGGAATGATTTGTTGCGAGCAAGGTCGGATGGTTAACACGCACCGAGCGCGTTTTCTCAACAAGGAGTTCCAATGAACAAAAAATCCCTGATCGCAGCCCTGGCTCTGGCCGGCTGCATGAGCGCCGTCAGCGTAACCGTCCTCGCCCAGACTCCGGCAGAACCCACCGTGCCAGAGGCTTCCAGCAGCACCACCCATGAACTGAAAGTCGGCGACCGCGCGCCACAGAAATACCAGCGCCCCGGCGAAGCCATCAAGAACTGGAAAGCCAAGGGCCTGAAACAGCCGGAGAAGGAAAGCCAGTGGGTGCGCCTGGACGCCCATTACGTGCTGTTGCAGATCACCAATGGGCAGATTCTGGAAATCGTCCCGGTCAAAAAATAACCGGAGAATAGTTGGAGCGAGGCTTGCCCGCGAAAGACTCACCGCAATGTGCCTGATACCACGCGGTGTCTCATTCGCGGGCAAGCCTCGCTCCCACAGACCGGTTGTGCTTGTTAGAGAAACATCCCCCCCGACGCCTCGATCCGCTGCCCGGTAATCCAGCGTCCGCCCTCGCCCAGCAGCATGCTCACTGCCGCGCCGATATCATCCGGCAGCCCAGCACGACCCAATGCAGTAATCCCGGCAATATGCTGATTGATATTGGCGTCGTCACGGGTGCGGCCGCCGCCGAAATCGGTCTCGATGGCGCCAGGGGCCAGGCTGTTGACATTGATCTGGCGCGGGCCCAATTCCTTGGCCAGGTAGCGGGTCCAGACTTCCACGGCGCCCTTCATCGAAGCATAGGCCGAATAGCCCGGCAGGCTGAAACGTGCCAGACCGGTAGAGATATTGACGATGCTGCCACCGTCCCTGAGCAGCGGCAGCAGCTTTTGCGTGAGGAAATACGGGCCTTTGAAGTGAATGTTCATCAGCAGGTCGAACTGTTCTTCAGTGGTCTCGGTGACGCTGCCGTACAGACCGATCCCGGCGTTGTTGATCAGGAAATCAAAGCGGGCAGCGCCCGACAACGCAATCAGCGCCTCGCCGACGCGCTCGGTAAAACCGGCGAACGCCTGGCTGTCGCCGACGTCCAGTTGCAGCATCTGCGCCTTGGCACCGAGGGCTTCGATCTCAGCCTTGACGCTCTCGGCGTCGGACTGTTTGCTCTGGTAGGTGCCGACGATATCCACGCCCTGGGCAGCCAGGTGCAGTGCGATGCTTTTGCCCAGGCCACGACTGGCGCCGGTAATCAATGCGATCTTGCGAGTCATGAGTCTTTCCTCTTGGGGTAGGCAGGTGTTGAGGAAAAGTCTATTGTCCGGCGACGGCGGGATAAACCCGCACAATCTGACATCAATGGTCGACCCAGCCGAACAATAGCCACCATGAATAAACTCGAGCTGCTGCGCTCCTTCGTTCGCGTCACCGAGCTGTCCAGCTTCAGCCTGGCCAGTGAAGCCCTGGGCCTGCCGCGCTCAACGGTGTCGGGGCATATCCAGAGCCTGGAAAGCCTGCTTGGCTCGCGCCTGCTGCAACGCACCACGCGCAAGGTCCAGGCCACGCCCGACGGCCTGGTCCTGTACGAACGCAGCAAGGACATGCTGGCGCAGATGGATGAGCTCGAAGGCCTGTTTCGCCAAGACGACGCGGTGCTCAGCGGCCGCCTGCGGGTGGACATGCCCACCGCCATGGCGCGTAATATCGTCATGCCCAGCCTGGGTGAGTTTCTTGCCCGGCATCCGCAGATCGACCTGGAAATCAGCAGCACCGACCGCCGTGTCGACTTGATACGCGAAGGCTTTGATTGCGTGCTGCGGGTCGGCGAGTTGCCGGATACCTCTCTGGTAGCGCGTAACCTGGGCGAACTGCCCATGGCCAACTGCGTCAGCGCCGGGTATGCCGCACAATGGGGCGTGCCCAAGACCCTGGAAGATTTGCAGCAGCATCGGCTGATTCACTATGTGTTGGCCTTCGGTTCCAGCGGGCCGGTGTTCGAATATGACCTTGATGGCCGCATGCAGACCGTTGCCATGCCGTGCAGCGTCACGGTAAATAACGTCGAAGCCTACCAGGCGGCCTGCCTCGGCCATCTGGGCATTGTTCAGGCGCCGCTACTGGGCATGCGCAAATTCCTCGCCGACGGCACGCTGATCGAGGTCCTGCCGCAGTTTCGCCCGGCGCCGATGCGCGTGTCCCTGCTCTACCCCCATCGTCGCTATCTGCCCGAACGTTGCCGTGTGTTCATGGACTGGCTCCAGGCCCTGCTCGAAGCGCACAATCAACCGTTATAAATCCGACGCCAGAAACGGAAGAATCCATGGAACTGCATATCGTCATCACCGGCCGCAAGGACTTGGCGAATCAACTATATGAGCAACTGCGCGACGCCATTCATTCCGGACGCCTGGCCGCCGGCACGCAACTGCCGCCCAGTCGTCTGTTGGCGACGCAACTGAGCCTGTCGCGCAAAACCGTCTCCGACACTTATAGCCGCCTGACCTACGAAGGCCTACTGCTTGGCAAGATCGGCAGCGGCACCTTCGTCAACAGCCTGAACAAGCCCACGGCCAAGCGCCAGGCCACCGGAGACCTGAACAGCTCGGCGGTCCTGGAAAAATGGCAGAGCCTGTCCATGCCCCTGCGTCATCCGCTGCGCCGGGACGTGCTGCGCTGGGACTTTATCGGCGGTGCCACCACCCGCAGCCAGTTCCCCCATGATGACTGGCGCCGCTGCACCCACTATGCCCTGCGCCAGATGACCCAGACCCGGGGCTTCTACAGCCAGCCCGAGGGCGTGGCCGAACTGCGCACGGCGATTGCCGGGCATGCGGCGTTCGCCCGGGGCGTCAAATGCGCGGCCGACGACGTATTGGTGTGCAACGGCGCGCAACAGGCCCTGGACCTGATCGCCCGAGTGCTGATCGAGCCCGGTTGCACCGTGGCCGTCGAGGACCCCGGTTACAGCCCGGCGCGCCTGCTGTTCGATGCGCTCGGCGCAAACATCTGCAACGTGCCGGTGGACGAAGAAGGCATTCAGATCGAGCACATCGCCGATGACGTACGCTTCATCTACGTCACTCCCTCGCACCAGATGCCCCTGGGTGTGCCTATGAGCCTGGCGCGGCGCCAGGCCCTGTTGGACAAGGCCCGGCAGATCGGCGCGATCATCATCGAGGACGACTACGACAGCGAATTCCGCTACGAAGGCCGCCCCACCGACTCGCTGCAAAGTCTGGATCAGCATGGCGTGGTCGCGTACGTCGGCACCTTCTCCAAGACCCTGTTGCCGGAGCTGCGCCTTGGCTACGCCATCCTGCCGGAAGCGATTTTCCGCGCCGTGGTCCACGCCAAACAGCTGACCGACTGGCACACCAGCATCCTGCCGCAATGGGCCATGGCCAAGTTCATCAGCGAAGGCTCGCTGAACAAACATATCCGCCGCTGCCATGGCGTTTATGCCGGGCGCCGGGAACGGATTCTGGCCCGGGTCAACGGCGACCTGGCGCCCTGGTTCCACGCCGTCCCGTCCACGGCGGGTTTTCATGTCGCGCTGTTGAGCAAGACCTGCATGGATATCGAGCAACTGGTCGCCCGTGCCCGCGCGGTCGAGCTGGGATTGTATTCACTGGCGGGTTTTTATCAGGACGCCGAAGTCCGCCCCGGCCTGATCATGGGCTTCGGCGCCATCGAAACCCTGGATATCGACCCGGCCCTGGATCGCCTGCGTGAAATACTTGAAGCGATGGGCTAATCTCGGCCCTTGCTCGCCCCTCCCATGGATCAGCCCGGCATGAACAGTGTGGCCACGCAGCAACCCTCAGACACCCCGTACTTCTGGCGCGATAATGCCCTGCCGTTTATCGAGGCGCGCTCCATCGAGGACGGTCGCAAGGTCTGCTACAGCCGCCACTCCCACGAGTTCTTCTCCATCGGCGCCATCACCCATGGCCACAGCACCTACCTGCACGAAAAAAGCCGGCAGCGGATTGACACCGGCACCGTGGTGCTGATGAATCCCGGCGACGTGCACGCCTGTAACCCCATCGACGATCAACCCTGGTCCTACGTGATGTTCTACGTCGACACCCACTGGCTGACCGCCCTGCAACATGACGTCGGCCTGGACCGCAACAACGGCTTCACGCCCCTGGCCGCCACCCATAGTCAGGACCCGAGCCTGTTTCTCGGCCTGAACCAACTGCTTGTCACCCTCGCCGACCCGCAGGCCGATACCCTGCACAAACACACCACGGCCCTGAGCTTTTTCACGGCCATGCAAGACAGCCTCGGTTCAACCCGGCAGCGGCCAGGCAAACTGCCGTCACGGATCGAACGCGCCGCCGAATATATCGACGATAACTTCCGCGCGCCGATCAAGCTCGAGGACATCTGCGCCGCCGCCAGCCTGTCACCCTCCTACCTGATCCGCAGCTTCGAGGCGCGCTACCACATGACGCCCCACGCCTACCTGATCAACCGCCGCATTCAGCACGCCCGCGAACAACTGCGCCAGGGCCGCCTGATCGCCGATATCGCCCTGGAAACCGGCTTTGCCGACCAGGCGCATTTCCAGCGGGTGTTCAAAAAACACCTGGCGGCGACGCCGGGGCAATATCGCCCTTAGCCTTGTGCAACAGGCTTACAGCGCAAACAACGACGCCGAACATCCCACCAGCAGCAACGCCATGACCCGGTTGAACAGGCGCATGCCTTTCGGGTTATCCAGGTATTGGCGCAGGAACGTGCCGACATAAGCCCAGCACGCCAGCGACAGATAGCAGACGACGAAGTAGATCGCCGCAAATTGCCAGATCAGCCGAGCATCACCATCGGCGACAAACAGCGCCATGCCTGCCACCGCCGCCAGCCAAGCCTTGGGGTTGAGCCATTGGATAATCGCGCCCTGCAACATCGATGGGCGTTGACTGGCTTCACTGATCGTCAACTGACCATCGTCCCTGGCCAGTTTCCAGGCCATGTAAAGCAGAAACGCAGCACCACCCCACTGAATCACCTGGACCATGTACGGCAGGCGCAGCAGCACCTCATGCACGCCGAAACCGGCCAGTACCAGCAGCAGAATAAACCCCAGAGTCGCTCCCATAACATGGCGCATGCTCGGCCAGAAACCATAACGGGCGCCGGAACTCAGGCCGACGATATTCACCGGCCCCGGTGTGATGGATGCGGCCAGCGCAAAGGCCGCCATCGAGATAAATACGCTCATGAATCACCTTAAACCTTGATCGGAAATGACCGGTTCAAGATAAAAGCCACGCTCACCACCGTATTGAAGGAAATCACCCAATGCTGTGCCGACATCAGGCATCGGCACCATTGCAGGGCATGGCATAACGCCATTTAATCTTAGCGACTCACACAATCAGGACGAAACCGGCGCTGGCAGCGTTATTGCATCAGCAGACCTATCAATTTCATGGCTACACGGACAACGGCGTCCGCTTCCACTCCTCAGTGCCCCGCGCATTGAGGCGTCAGGAGCGTACGCCGTTTTTGTTTGTGCCCGAAAAATGGAGTCCGTATGTCAGCTCAACAACGCCTCGCAGGTGCCGCCTCTGTTTCCGTAGAACGCCCCTCACGCCGCTCGGCTCATCCGGCGTGCCGCTCATGGGTCAGCCGTGCATTGCATCCGGGGGTCTATCTGTTCGACAGGCTCAACGGCGGTGCCTGGCTGCCTTTGCTCATCGCTTTGCTGGCCGGTGGCCTGGGCACAAGCGGTTATCTGCCGGGTATGGCGACGGCCCTGGCGGTGCTGGTTTATGCCGCTGCGGCCTGGCGGCAGCGCGAACGTTATCAGCGCAACCTGCAGGTGTTCTGGTGCACGGAAATGGCCCGGCAACTCAACAACGCAACGGCAGCCGACAACGCCACGCTGTTGGTGGCAGCAAGCCTGCAACTGCGCCAGGGCGAGCGCCTGCGCAGTGAAGTGCAGTTTGCTTGCCGGGCCTTCGAGCAGATGACCTTGCAGGCCCGGGATCAAGGCGAGGAACAGAGCCAGCGCCTGGCCATGATCGCCACCGCCAGTGAGCAGATCGACCAGACCCTGCACAGCATTGATGCCCTGGCCCAGGACGCCCTCGCCGCCTTTGCCGAAGCCAATCGACAAAGCGATGTCGGCTGCCAGCAAGCCCGTGACGTGGGCGCCAGTATGGTCGGCATCCAGCACAGTCTGGGCAGTACCGCCCAGGCCGTGGAAGCCTTGCTGCAACGCACCGCCGACGTGGAAAAGACCGTCGAGAGCATCCGCACACTGGCCCGGCAGACCCAGTTGCTGGCCCTCAATGCCTCCATCGAAGCCGCCCGCGCGGGTGAACATGGCCGTGGTTTCGCCGTGGTCGCTGATGAAGTGCGCAACCTGGCCCAGGCCACGGACCAAGCCACTCAGGACATCACCGCCACTGCTGGCGCCATTGCCCAGGCCGTGCGGCAACTGGATCAGGATGTCGAGGAACACCGCAGCCTGCTGCAAGTCGGCAGCCAGCAAAGCGAGACCCTGGCCGCCGATCTCGATCAACTGGCCCAGAGCAGTCAGCTCAACCTGCAACAGATGAGCGCCATGCAACAGGCCTTCGGCGAGCACCGCCAGGCCAATCACGCCCTCAGCGAGCAGTTGCAGCAGGTCAACACGGCGATTCAGGAGCAGAGCAGCCAGACCCGCGCCTTGCACGACCTGACCGGCTACCTCAACCAACTGACCCGGAGCCGCCCATGATGCCCGCCACTGATCGCGACTTGCGTGAAGCCCTGATGCTGGGCCTCGATCTGCTGCAAGGGGTACAGCAACATCGTGGCCTCGGCGGTCAGACCACCGGCGAAGCACGCCAGCGCTGCCAGACGCTGGGCAATCATGTCGACCGGCTCTGGCAGCAATGGCCGCAAACCGGACAACGCCAAGACTGGCAGGCGCTCCGAGCGAAGCCGGACAACTTCGACGGCCACTGCCGCCTGCTGCAAGCCTTGCTCGGTACCCTGCAGGAACTGGAACTGCGTCGATGCGCCTTGACCCTGCAGCCATCGCAGCTGGCAGAACGCTGCTGGGCCCTGGAAGACCTGGGTCTGTTGCGCGGCCTGTCGGTACGCGCCGCCGCCCATGAACACTGCCCACTGGACATGCTGATCCAGCTGCAATACCTGAATGAACGTCTGGCCCAGAACGCCCCGCGCCCCCTTGCTGATGCCTTGCAGCGCCTGCAACGCGATCTGCTCAAAGCCGCACCGATCCGCATCAGCGCCAAGGAATGCTATGGCCTGCTGACGTCATTGATTGACGAGCGCCTGGACAGCATTCGTGCTGATCTCACATAGCTGTTGCAATTTTTTTCAGACAGTAGGCAAATAATGGCATCGCTGTCACATGTCACGAGTCAGAAACTATGCCTAAACGTTTTGCGATTGCCTTTATCGGCATGCTCTCCACTGCCGCCATGGCCTGCCCGGCGCCGGATCCAGTCAAGACTGCGAGCTGGATCTTCAGCAATCACTACTTTTTTTACGCCAGCGGCAAGGGCAGCGCCGATTACCTGTCCAGCAATCTGCTGACCCTGCTAAAGAGCGACTGGAAATGCCAGGGCGAAGGCGATGTCTGCGCCATCGACGCCGACCCGTGGCTCAACGCTCAGGATGGCACGGCGGCGAAACCGAAGTTCGATGTGGTCTCAAGCTCCGACAAGCAAGCCGTCGTGGAGATGAAATACAGCTTCGTGATGGAAGGCTCGGCGCAACCTCCCGAAAACAAGACCACGCGACTGCTGCTGACCAAGAACAGCAGCCAGTGCTGGGTACTGGATAACCTGACCGGGCCGGACGGGGTGTCCCTGGCCAGTACGTTGAAGGATTATCCGTATGATGGGGATTGATGGCCCTATTGAGAGTTAATGCTGAGTTGCCTGTGGGACCGACTTTAGCCGGGAAGGCGTATTCCCGGCTAAAGCCGGTCCCACATATGACCGCCACATGCTCTTACTTAAGCTGATTGGCAAACCGCCCCACAGCCCCCACTACCTGCTTGGCCCCATCCTGAATTTCCACGATCACATCCCCCGCCTGGCTCGCCAGGGCCAGGCCCTGCTCGGCCTGCTCGCGGCTGCTGGCCATGCCGCGTACTGCCTCGTCAGCCAGTTTCTGGTTCTGCTGCACCACCGTGACAATCTCCTCGGTAGCCGCACTGGTGCGTCCCGCCAGCTGCCGGACCTCATCGGCCACCACGGCAAAGCCGCGGCCCTGCTCCCCGGCCCTGGCCGCTTCGATGGCGGCATTGAGCGCCAACAGATTGGTCTGCTGGGCGATGCCGCCAATGGTCTGGACGATAGAGCTGATCAATAGCGATTGCTTGCCTAAAGCGCTGATGCCATCGGAGGCCGAGCGCATTTCCTCGGAAATCCGCTGCATGGTCTGCACCGTGTCCTGCACCACCATGGCCCCGCGCTGGGCGCTGACGTCGGTCTGCTGGGAGATACCGAAAGCGATGCTGGCCGCTTCGTTGACTTCCTCTTCACGGCTGACCTGATCAGTTACTACCGTGGCGAACTTGACCACTTTATAGAGCTGCCCTTTGGTGTCGTAGACCGGGTTGTAAGTCGCCTCCAGCCAAATCGTCCGGCCGTTGCTGTCGACGCGTTTGAAGCGATCAGAGACGAAATCCCCGCGATTGAGCGTGGCCCAGAAGTCTTTGTAGGCCGACGATGCAACATAATGCGGGTCACAGAAGATGCTGTGGTGCTTGCCCTTGATCTGCGCCAGGTTATAGCCCACGGCGCGCAGAAACTGGTCGTTGGCCGTGATAATAGTGCCAGACAGATCGAATTCGATCACGGCAGTGGAGCGCAGCAGCGCCTTGATGAAACTCTCGTTCTCCGTGGCCAGTTCGACGGCTGCGGTGATGTCATTGGCAAAACACTGCACATACAGCAGGTTCCCCTGCTCATCCATGATCGGCTGCCACATGGCTCGCAGCCAGGCCAGGCCACCATCGGCACGGATAAAGCGGTAGCGGTCACTGACGTGCTCACCGCGGCTCACCGCATTGCGCAGGTTGTTATAACAGGACATCTGTTTCACATACTCCGGCACCAGATCGTCAAGGGGTTTGCCTTGCAGTTGCGCGGAGGAATAGCCCAGCACCTTGAGGAACTGGTCGTTGAAAGAGGTCACGCGGTATTCGGGATCGATGGTCATGGAAAGCATTTCGCCCTCCATCCCTGAATGCAATTGCCGAAGCATGAAAAGTTCTGAGCCTTGAGTCTGTAATTCCTTTTTCAAACGGCTATTGAACATGACTACACCCTATGTTTTTGGATTCCCTGTTCTCGGCTATCGGCGCAACTGTCCGCAATATGAATACCTTTGGTCAGTTACCGCTATCCTAATGAACAGGTTAGGTCACGTAAGAAATTTCGCAGGGTTGCTGTCGTAAAAGACGACTAGGCTCGATAGCAGCGTTTTCCATAGAGGCCCTCCGCCATGGCAAGCATCAAACAAATCAGCCCCTGCACCGGCTGGAATTACGTTCACAAAGACTGTGATTCCGGCAAGCTGTCCATCCACCCGGTAGCGGCCTGGGCCCTGCTGGAAAGTGGCGAGGTCATCGGCATGATCTCCATCGACGAAAAACAGGTCGGCCGCCCCGCGCGCCTGAGCCAGCCACCGGCGGGCGGCGGTTATTACGTGCCTTCCGAGTCTTGAGTAAATCGTTCTGAACGAACAATGCCGCGAATAATCGCGGCGTTGTTGTTTATCAAAGACTATTAAGTCCTGCGTTACACCTTACGCTGCGGCGCCTTGTGCACCATGGTGTAGGCGTAGTCCACGCCCATGCCGTAAGCACCGCTGTGCTCGCGCACCAGCGCCATGACATCGTTGTAGGTTTCCTTGTGCGCCCAGTCGCGCTGGAATTCGAGCAGGACCTGCTGCCAGGTCACCGGCACTGCGCCGGCCTGAATCATGCGCTGTACGGACATGTCATGCGCCTCCTGAGTGGTGCCGCCCGAAGCGTCGGTGACGATGTACACCTCGTAACCTTCGGCGAGCGCTTCAAGGGCCGGGAAGTTCAGGCAAACCTCGGTCCACAGCGCCGCCATGATCAGTTTCTTGCGCCCGGTAGCCTTGACTGCCTCGACCAGCTTCTTGTCTTCCCAGGAGTTCATGGAAGTGCGTTCGATGGGCTGATGGTCCGGGAACACGCTGAGCAGTTCTGGCCAGATATAGCCGCTGAAGCTCTCGGTCTCCACCGACGTCAGGATGGTCGGCACGTTAAAGATCTTCGCCGACTTGGCCAGGGCCACGGTGTTGTTCTTCAGGGTCTGGCGGTCGATGGACTGCACACCGAAGGACATCTGTGGCTGGTGATCGATCAGGATCAGGGCGGAGTTGGTCGGGTTCAGCAGTTCGCGGATAGACATGTGGAGTTCCTTTTGACAGTCGGTCTTGAGTTGAATCATGGGGTTGGCTCGCTTCAGCGCTTGCTGTGCTTGCCGGCTTGGAAACAACTTTAGGGCCTCGCCATATTCGAAACAATTCCATAGAATCAGGAATCATTGATTCTAAAAAAGGGACAGTCATGGATCGCATTGAGTGCATGCGCGCCTTCGTCGCCACTGTAGGGGCCAATGGCTTTGCCGCCGCAGCCCGGGCCATGGGCCTGCCGCGCTCGAAAGTGAGCAAGCAGATCCAGGCCCTGGAAGAAGCCATCGGCGTGCAACTGCTGCAACGCACCACTCGCAGCCTGCATCTGACTGAAGCCGGGGCGGAATACTACGAAGCGGCACGGGAAGTCATTGCCTCGGTGGACGAAGCCGAACAGCGTGCGCGCAATGGCGTCGGAGAGTTGCGCGGGGTGCTGCGAGTCAATGCGCCGATGTCTTTTGGCCTGCGGCGCCTGGGGCGGCTGATTCCGCTGTTTCATCAGCAGCATCCGAATATCGAGTTGCAACTGGTGCTCAGCGACCAGCAGGTCGATCCGGTGCGCGGCGGTTTCGACGTGACCATCCGTATTGCCAGCATGCCCGACTCGTCCCTGATCGCGCGCCTACTGGCCCCGGCGCCGCGGATCATGGTGGCGTCCCCGGCGTATCTGGAGCGCGCCGGTGTACCGCAATCACCCAGCGATCTTGCCCTGCACCAATGCCTGAACTACGGCTACCTGCAAAGCGGCGTCAGCCTGCAACTCAGCAATGGCAAGGAAACCCAGCGCGTCCACGTCAACGGCCCGCTGCACGCCAATAACGGCGACCTGCTGGCCCAGGCGGCAGAGGGCGGCATGGGCATTGCCCTGCTGCCGGATTTCATTGTCGAAGACGCCCTGGCAGCGGGGCGCCTGGTGCCGGTGCTGTGCGAATGGCAGGCGCCGCCGATCACCATCAATGCGGTTTATCCTTCGGCGCGCCGGGTGCCACAAAAAACCCGGGCTTTCATTGAATTTCTGGTTCAGTCGCTGTCTACGTCGTAGGGGATCAGGACGTAGGCGTGGGACCGGCTTTAGCCGGGAAGGCAATATCGCAGACGATAGAACTGTATCGACCCTGCGTACCTCTTCCCGGCTAAAGCCGGTCCCACAAAAAAGCCCACAGCATGTCGGTACCCATCCACCCCGCCTCATCATCTGCCCTGGTAAAGGAATCCCTATGCGCCGCGTTGTAGTACTGGCCCTGTTCTGCCTGCCCGCCCTCGCCTTCGCCGATTGCGAAGCGCAGATGCCCAAATGGGCCAAGACCCTGCACCCGACCCTGACCTTTGATGCCGGGCATTCCATGTGCAAGGTGTCTCCGGCCGACGCCAGCCGCACCCTGGCAGCGTTGACCTTCGTCGAAGAAGGCGATGCCGACGGCGACGCCACCTACGGTCTGGAAGTACTCAGCGCCGACACCGCAAGCGGCGCCATCAAGAGTCATGTCTATCAAAGCGGCGCGATCAACTCCGATGCCATCCAGTTTCGCAGCCTGAGTCTGGACACCGCCCGCTACCAGCTGGCACCAGGCGTTCGCGCCTTTGGCGTGCGCATGGACTACACCGGTTCGTCCCGGGTCAACCCGTACGAGGCCACTGCGCTTAACCTGTACGTCGAGGAAGGTCAGAAAATCCGCAAGGTCCTCAACAATCTGAAGATCGACGAAAGCAACGGCGAATGGGACGGCAATTGCGCAGGTGATTTCTCGGCCAGCCACCGCACCTTGTCCATCGGCAAGACCGCCAACAAAGGCTTCGCGACACTGGTGCTGGACAGCAAAACCGTCGACTCGCACGGCGTGGCCAAGGGTGACGACTGCGATCAGAAGGAAGACCCGCCCGTACTGAAGAAGACCGAACTCAGCTATAACGGCCAACAATACGACGTACCCGAAGAGTTGAACTTCCAATGATGGCCGGAAAACCCCACGTCGCCCTGCTCACCCTGGTACTGGCCTGCGCCAGTTTTACCGCCTTCGCCGACGATGATGGCGAGGCCGATCCAACCGCCAAGCTCATCAAAAGCATGGGCTTCAACGTCGCACCGGGCATCAAGGCCAGCGTCAGGCAGACCGATCTGAACACTTTGATCGTCAGCATCGACAAGGCCGCTCCCCAGACCCTGAGCGTGCCGTTCGACGATGTCGGCTCGCAGCCGCGTCTGCAAATCGAAGACTTCAACTTCGATGGTCACAAGGATCTGGCCTGGGTCATGCCGGTGGGCATGGTCAATGAAACCACGCAGATTTTCCTCTATGACGCCGCCAGCAAGCAGTTCAAACCGCTGCAACTGCCCAGCGACGACAGCAAGCCCCAGGGCAACTGCGACGCCATGTCGGCGGTCACCGTGGACGCCAGGCAGAAGACCCTGAGCAGCGCCTGCCGCAGCGGGCCGATCTGGTTCACCGACGCCTACCGCTTTGCCCCCTCCGGCCAGATCTACCTGTATCAGCGCCAGGAAACCTTGCCGATGCAGATCGTCACCGAAGACCCGGACGGCGCCCCGGCCTGGGAGATCAGCAGCTTCGACGCCGACGGCAAGCGCATCGAAAAACACCTCACCGCCTATGGCGGCGGCAAGGCCACGCTGAAGGTGCCGATCGACCGGCTGGCACTGCATGACACGCCCGACACCACACCGTCGAAACGCTATCTGATCAAAAACGACCGGGTGGAACTCAGCGGCATCAGCGACGACCAACAGTGGCTCAAGGTGCTGTACCGCAACGCGAAGAAAGGCGTGATCGAAGGCTGGATTTCGGTGGCTGAGCTGAGCCCCGAAGAGGCGAGCAGCGAGCAATGATTGCGGCCATTGGCCAGTAACCTGCTGATTTGACAAGGCGGGCGCATTTCCCTAGATTTGCGCCCCTCCTGAATATGGCCTCTGCCGCGTTGCCCAACTCATTCAGTTCAACCAATTCAGTCAAAGTTTTAGTGGATTAATAATGCAAAACGCCCCGACCGAAACCACCGTTAATCCTGCTTCGTCGAAAACCGAATACGAAAACGCCATGCACCTGTCCCAGCATGTCGCTGCGGCCAAGACCATTGCCGAAATGGTCCTGGACGCCTTCCATACCTCCCGGGAAAGCGACCAGATCCGCGATCTGCGCGCCGCCATCCGTGCCGCCAACGACGAGCATGATGATGACCAGGCCTACGAACTGATGGGCCAGCTCAAGCAACTCAAGGATATTGAGGCCGCCAACAGCGCCGCCCTTGAAGACCTGAGCCAGCGCTACCCGATCCAGTCGATTCTGGCCAGCTTCAAGGACGACCCGGCGTTCCAGGAACTGATCTACGGCCTGGCCCTGAAGGTGCTGAACCACACCCATCAGGCGATCAAGGAGCCGGCGGGCGGCAAGAGCAAGGCGTCACGGCCGAAGAAGGAAAACGAAGTCTTCACCCTGACCAAGGGCGAGGAAGTCATCAGCGTGACCCTCAAGTCGGCGCGCGCCAAGCCACTGGCGGACCGCAGCGTGTTCGAGTTCCTCGGTTTCAACTTCATCGGCGAAGACGACCAGGCCGAACTGGAAACCCCGACCTTCACCGACAACACCGGCGCCGAACACCCGGCGACCCTGAAAAACATCATCGCGGCGATTCAGCAGCAGACCGCGTTTGAAGGGTACGGCGCGATTCAGCAGTAAAGAGGACTAGTGTGGGAGCCGCCTTGGTGGCGATCGAGTGCGAAGCGCTCGCAAAGGCGTCGGTGACTGATCTGGCCCCATCGCCAGCAAGCCGGCTCCCACAAGTTCTGTGACAGCCGCTCGCCCTGCTACCGCTGTTACCCCTCCAAAGACTCCACCCCAACCTCATCCCAAATCTCCTCGGCCAGATGAAACGACGCATTGGCCGCCGGAATCCCGCAGTAGATTGCGCTCTGCATCAGCACTTCCTTGATCTCGTCCCGGGTGACGCCGTTGTTTTTCGCCGCCTTCAAGTGCAGGCGCAGTTCGCCTTCGCGGTTCATGCCGATCAGCATGGCGATGGTGATCAGGCTGCGGGTATGGCGTGGCAGGCCGGGGCGGGTCCAGATATCGCCCCAGGCGTGACGGGTGATCATTTCCTGGAACTCTTCGTTGAATGGCGTGAGTTTCTTCAGGCTATTATCGACATGGGTATCACCCAGCACTGCCCGGCGTACCTGCATGCCGGCGGCGTAGCGTTGGTCTTCGTTCATGCGGCATTCCCCTTGAAATATTCATGTTCAGCCACGGCGCGCTCGACCCACTGACGGGCCTGGCCGAGGTAATGGGCCGGATCGAGCAAGCGATCCAGTTGCTCTGGCGGGAGTTGTGCGCTGACGTCAGCGTCCTGCCCCAGAATCTCGCGAAGGTGCGTGCCCTGCTCCACCGCCCGACGGCAGCATTGTTCGACCAGATGATGGGCGGCATCCCGGCCGATCAAACGGGCCAGAGCGATGCTTACAGCTTCGGCCAGCAGCAGGCCACGGGTGGCATCGAGGTTGTCGCGCATGCGTCGGGCATCGACCTGCAGCTCGGGCAGTGCCTGCAAGGCCTGATACAACGAGCCGGAAACCAGGCAGCACAGCTCCGGCAAGGTCTCCCATTCGGCATGCCACAGGCCCAGGCTGCGCTCATGCTCTTGGGGCATTGCCGAAAACATGGTGGCGACCAGCCCGGGCGCACGGGTTGCGGCGCCAATCATCACTGCCGCCCCCACCGGGTTGCGCTTGTGCGGCATGGTCGACGAGCCGCCTTTGCCCGGCGCCGAGGGCTCGAAGACTTCGCCCACTTCGGTCTGCATAAGCAGACTGATATCCCGGCCGACCTTGCCCAGACTGCCCGCAAGCATGCCCAGCAGGCTGGCGAACTCCACCAGACGGTCGCGCTGGGTATGCCAGGGTTGCTCGGGCAGGCTCAGCTGCAGGGTCTCGGCCAGGGCCTGGGCCACCGGTAACGCCTGTTCACCCAGCGCCGCCAGGCTGCCCGACGCACCGCCGAACTGCAGGCATAGCAGCCGCGGCTTGAGCTCCCGCAAACGCTGACGATGACGGGTCAGCGCGCCCAGCCAACCAGCGATCTTCATGCCCAGGGTCACCGGGGTCGCCTGTTGCAGCCAGGTGCGCCCGGCCAGAGGCGTGTCGGCGTAGAGCAGGGCCTGAGCGGCCATGGCCTTGGTAAGTTGCTCAAGATCCTCTTCGATCAGCCCGATGGCCTGGCGCAATTGCAGGATCAGCCCGCTGTCCATGACATCCTGGCTGGTCGCGCCCATATGCACATAACGCTCGGCCTGCGGATTGCGCGCTGCGACCTGTTGGCCGAGGGCCTTGACCAGTGGAATTGCCGAGTTGCCTGCGCTGCCAATGGCCACGCCCAGTGCCTGGAAATCAAATAGCTCGGCACGGCAGGCCGCAGCGATATCAGCCACCACCGCTTCGGGGATCAGCCCCGTATACGCCTCGGCATGGGCCAGGGCAGCTTCGAAATCGAGCATTCCCTGCACCCGCCCGGCATCGCAGAACACCTCACGCATGCTGGCCTGGGTGAAGTAGCTGTCGAACAATTGATTGCTGGGTCGGTTCATTTCGTTGCTCTGGTTGAACGACACATAACAGTCTGAATGGATGAAACCTGTGGGACCGGCTTCAGCCGGGAAAGCATCATTGAATCAAACACAGTCTTCCCGGCTAAAGCCGGTCCCACAGATAAAGCGAAACCGTCGTTTCAGAAATCGAAGAAGACCGTCTCAGCCACACCCTGCATATGAATATCGAAACGATAGGCCAGTTGCCCATCCACCTCGCAACGCCGCGCTACCAGGGTTTCCCGGCGTGCCGGTTGTTCGATCAGGTTGAGCACCGGGTCGGCGGCATTGGCCTGTACCTGATCGTCGAAATACAGACGGGTATGCAGGTGGATATTGATGCCACGGGCAAACAGCGACAGGTTGATATGCGCGGCGCCGTTGTTGACCGGGCCGGGTTTGATGGTCTTCAAGGTCCACAGGCCATCGTCGCCCGTGGCGGTGCGGCCGAAGCCGTTGAAGAGTTTGTCGGGGTCATAGGCCGGGTCGTAGAGGCCGTTATGATCGGCCTGCCAGAACTCGAGGAAGGCATCGCGAATCAGGTGGCCATTGCCGTCGAAGACATTACCCAGCAGCAGAATATGTTCACCGGGCGCGCCGGATTTGGCCATCTCGTTCCAGATTTCCAGCTCACGGGGCGGGTTGCCGGCAGTTTCCAGGGCCAGGCCGATATGCACATAAGGACCGGCCGTCTGCGACGGGGTTTCCATCAAGAGTTGAACGGGCATGGGGCAGTCCTCAGCGGTTTTCGAAGTGGGTCTGGCGCTGGCCGCGCAGCACGATGTCAAAGCGATAAGCCAGGCTGTCCATAGGGTTAGCCATGCTCATGTCGAGCCGGGCGATCAGGCTCTGCACCGCGTCCGGGTTGGCGATGGACTTGACGATCGGGCACAGCGGGATCAGCGGGTCGCCTTCGAAATACAGCTGGGTGATCAGGCGCGTGGCGATGGACGGGCCGCTGATGGACACGTGGATATGCGCCGGGCGCCAGTCGTTTGGGCCGTTGCGCCATGGGTACGGACCGGGTTTGACGGTGCGGAAACTGTAGTTGCCGTCGCGGTCGGTCAGGGTCCGGCCGACGCCGCCGAAATTCGGGTCCAGGGGCGCCAGGTAGGCATCGCGCTTGTGCCGATAGCGACCACCGGCATTGGCCTGCCACATCTCCACCAGGGTATGGGGAACCGGCTTGCCGTATTGATCACAGACGCGCCCCACCAGAATGATCCGCTCACCCACCGGCAGGCCGCCGTGGTTGAAGTTCAGCAGCAGGTCGTTGTCGTGTCGGCCGAGTTTGAGGTGGGAAAAGTCCGGGCCGCTGCTTTCGCTGGCCGATTGCGGGATGCTGACCAGCGCCTGGCGAGGCGAGCGCAGGATAGACGTCTTGTAGTCAGGCGTCAGGGCTTTGGGGTGCCAGTTGCGATCACGAATGACAAAGCGACTGTGGTCCGCTTCAGACATGATGTTCTCCGTTTTTATAGTATGGACGTGGCTGCGGTGGAGTCTCCAGCGCCGGCCTCGTTACGAAAATTGAAATTAACCGTGAGATCCATATCCAAATGGTTATGGGTGAATGCGATTTACCCTGTGGGAGCGAGACTTGCCCGCGAAGAGGTCGGTACAAACGCCGCACCTTACGAACCTGAAATACCGTATTCCCGGGCAAGCCTCGCTCCCACAAGGCCGTTTACTGATACAACGCGCCTACAGCCCGCAACTCATCCACACACCACTGCGCCGCCCGGGACAGCGGCAGCGCCGGATTGCTGCACAGCCCCACCGAACCGCCCGGCTCGCGAATCCCAAGCTGTAACTCCACCAGCAGCCCGGTGTGCAGCTCTTCCAGCACTGCGTCCAATGGCGCGATCCACACCGCATCGCTGCATTGCACATAACGGCGGCTAAGGCTCAGGGACAGGGTTTCCAGACGCTGGCGCGGCGGGTTGATGCCGTACTGGACGAACAGGCTGTCGGCAAACTTGCGGATAGTGGTTCCGGCCAGAGGCAGGACCATGGGGAACTCCTCCAGGCTCTCGCGACGCGGCTCGGCCGTGAGCAACGGATGCCCGGCACGCACCACCAGGGTCATGGATTCGCTGTACAAATGCTCGAAGGCCAGGCCCTGAATCTGCGGGCTGTCAGTCATGCGCCCGACCACCAGGTCCAGCTCGCCTACCCGCAGCTGCGACAACAGATAGGCGCTGGGCCCGGTCATCACGCTGACCACCAGCGCCGGATGCCGCTCGTGCAGACGCTTGATCACCTCCGGTACCAACAGGCTTTCAGCGGTGGACAGTACGCCCAGGCGCGCCGTCACCGGATCATGCTCGCCGGAACGCAGGCTGCTGACCCCTTCACGCAACGACTGCACGCTCGGCCCGGCAAAACGCAGAAACGCCACTCCGGCTTCGGTCAGCGCCGCGCCCTGCTTGCTGCGCGTAAACAGGGTGGTTTCCAGCAGGCTTTCCAGTTCCTTGAGCGCCTTGGACAAGGCCGGCTGACTGATCGCCAGCTTATCCGCCGCCCGGGACAGACTGCCTTGGCGCGCCACTTCGAGAAAGCACACCAGATGGCGAAATTTGATGCGGGTATCGATATTCAAGGGCGCCTCGTGTGCGGAGTTGATGGAAATCAACAGGTTTGAGTCCGATATCAGTCCGTATGGACCGCTGCAATCTGCTCCTGCAACCAGTCAAAAAACGCCTCGATCTCCGGCGTCTTCTCCTTGCCCGGCGTGCACAGGAAGTAATAACCGCTGTTGGTATCAACCTCTTCACTCCACAACTTCTGCAGCTTGCCCGTCTCGAACTCGTCGGCAATATGCGAGGTGCGCGCCATGGCCACACCCAGGCCGCGCATGGCCGCCAGCACGGCCATGGCGGTATAGGGCACGCTCAAGGTGCGGTTCAGCGGGGTCAGGGGCACGTTGGTTCGCTTCAGCCAGTTATCCCATGACGGTGTGTCTACCACTTCGCCGTTCAGACGGTTGCGTACGCGGAAAATCAGCGGGTAGCGCATGATGTCCGCCGCGCAGGTCGGCAGGCCGAAGGTCTCGACCAACGACGGGCTGCACACCGGGAAAATCTGCTCGGCCATGACGAACACCGAATGCAGCCCCGGCCAGGCGCTGCCCTTGGGCGCTATCCTGATCGCCACTTGCGTAGCCGGATTATCGAAACGGGAAAACTCTACGGTGGAGATTTTTATATCGATATGCGGCCAGCGCGCATAAAACCCGGCGAGACGCGGTAACAGCCAGGTCGTGGCAAAAGAATCGTGAACAAAGACTTCCAGCACGGTCTTTTGCCGGTCATTGTTTTCGAACTTCTCGACAATCGTACTCATGCCCTGGAAGAAACTTCGCACCACCGGCAACAGTGCTGCACCGTTCTCGCTTAGTTGCATGGCGCCGGCACTTCGGTCGAACAGCGTCACTCCGAGGGATTCTTCCAACTGCCTGATTTGGTGGCTGATCGCGCTCTGGGTGACGTGCAGCTCGGTCGCTGCCTGGGAGAAATTCAGCAGTCTGGCGCAGGCTTCAAAGCCTTTCAGCGAAGCCACCGAAGGAAGTTTCTTTAATGCCATGGATACCGCCCGCAAAAACTGTCATGGGGTATGAATTCGTTTCACTACCCGGACTTTCGAGGCTCATTCTAGAATGAAGCCATTGCAGCCTTCACTCTCTTTCCACTTTCCCTTTTAACAGGGCCGGGCGCGAACTATCGCGTCGGGTAAAAGCGCGGGCCACATTCATGAATTCTGCGGCGACTCCAGCAGCAACCCCGTCAACACAGACCAGACCGGCGAAAAGAACCCTGGTCGCCGCGTGCCTGGCCCATGCCACCCATGATGGTCTCAGCGATCTGGTCTACGTGTTCCTGCCCGTCTGGCAAGAGCGCTTTATGCTGAGTTTCACGCTGCTGAGCCTATTGCGCAGTGCCTATTCCCTGACATTGGCGGCGTTGCAAATCCCGGCGTCGTCCCTGGCCATGAAACTGCCGCGCCCGGAATACCTGCTGATTGTCGCCACGGTCCTGACCGGCATTGGCTGGTTTATCGGCGGCCTTACTGACAGCGTGGTGCTGTTGGGCCTGGCCCTTGTAGTGTCCGGTATCGGCGCCAGCACGCAAAACCCCATCGCTTCGGCCATGGTCTCCCGGGCCTATGGGCGCAACGCGAAAAAGCCCCTGGGCGTGTACAACTTTGCCGGAGACCTGGGTAAATCGCTGCTCCCGGCGGGCGCGGCCTTTCTGCTGACCTACACCACCTATAGCCATACCGTCAGCCTGTATGCCGGTATCGCGGTTCTGTCAGCGCTGTTGATCGCCCTGTTGCTGCGCGCGCCCGCCGCTGCCGTAACGGTGACGCCACTGTCAGTGCCCAAGGCTGCCGAACCCGGGCCGCAGACCCATCACCCTGGCGATCCGGTCGCCTTCTACGCCCTGCTGGCCACCGGAATACTGGACAGCGCCGTGCGCATGGGTTTTCTGACCTTCCTGCCGTTTATCCTCAAGGCCAACGGCGCCTCTCTGGCCCAGACCGGTATCGCCCTGACCCTGGTATTCATCGGCGGTGCGGTGGGCAAGTTTGTCTGCGGCTGGCTGTCGGAATCCCTGGGCATCATCAAGACCGTATTCGTCACCGAACTGGCCACCGCCCTGCTGATCGCCATCGTTCTGTTCGCCCCGCTGGGCGCCGGGATGCTCGTGCTGCCGCTACTCGGCGCCGTGCTCAATGGCACATCATCAGTGCTGTACGGCGCCGTCGCCGACGTGGTCGACTCACGCAAACTGGAGCGTGCCTTCGCCATCTTCTATACCGGCACCATTGGTTCGGGCGCACTTGCACCGGTGCTCTACGGCTATGGCGGCGACCAGTTCGGCGTCACCACCGTTACCCTGATCATCGCCCTGACGGCTGTGGTGACGCTGGTGCCGGTAACGGTGTTCAATGGCAGGCAGGTCAGGGAGCAGCGCTGACAGTTGAGGGAGCGCTTAGCCCTCGATCGCCACCAAGGCGGCTCCCACGCAGTATCGGGTGCACCCGCCTCTTCGCGGGCAAGCCTCGCTCCAACGATCCCAAGCCACATCCACTCGGCGGCCAGCCGCCCTCACCTCTTGCCCCTCAACTAAGCTTTAGCCAGAGCCAACAAAAATGACTCTCCCGGAGGGTCAAGTGAACACTCGTTACTTGCTTGTCGTGCTGCTGCCGTTGTTGAGCGCCCCGCTCTACGCAGCCGATACCATCATTGTGCTTACCCCCAATCCGCTTGGCTGGTGGCTGATCATCTTTGGCGTGGCGTTTCTGATTGCCGAGGCAACGCTGCCCAATTACGGCGTGATCGGCCTGGGCGGGATTGTGCTGTTTGTGCTTGGCGCACTCATCCTCAATAACGTCGATGTGCCGCTGCCGTTGATGGTCGGGCTGGGCGCCCTAAGCGCTCTTTTGCTGATCGTGCTGTTGATCCATGCCCTGAAAACCCGACCTCGGCAGACGGTCAGTGGCGACGCAGGTTTGCTTGGCAGCGTTGCGTCCGTTACGCGGTTGCAGGTCGACGATGCCTGTGGCGGCTGGGTGATGTTGCAGGGTGAATGGTGGCGGGTTTTGTGCACAACGCCTTTGCAGTCGGGACAACGGGTGCAGGTGGTGGCTCGCAAGGGCTTGTTGTTGCGGGTAACCGCAGCTGACGCGGCACTGGCGGGAGACTGATCATGGGCCTGCAATTGGGTATGGTTGCACTGTTGTTGTTGATGATTGTGCTGGCAGCAGCGACGTTCCGGATCCTGCGCGAATATGAGCGCGGCGTGGTGTTCCAGCTCGGGCGCTTCTGGCAGGTCAAGGGGCCGGGGCTGATCCTGCTGATTCCGGTGATCCAGCAGATGGTCCGGGTCGATCTGCGCACGGTGGTGCTGGATATTCCCGCTCAGGACGTCATCACTCGCGATAACGTCTCGGTCAAGGTCAATGCCGTACTGTATTTCCGCGTACTGGATGCACAGAGGGCCATTATCCAGGTGGAAGACTTTCTCATGGCCACCAGCCAGCTGGCGCAAACCACCTTGCGCGCGGTATTAGGCAAGCATGAACTGGATGAGCTGTTGGCCGAGCGGGAACGCCTGAATTTCGATATTCAGCAGGTGCTCGACGCGCAGACCGATGCCTGGGGCATCAAAGTGGCGAATGTCGAGATCAAGCATGTGGACCTCAATGAATCGATGATCCGCGCCATCGCCAAACAGGCCGAAGCCGAGCGCGAGCGCCGGGCCAAGGTGATTCATGCCGAAGGCGAATTGCAGGCCTCGGAAAAACTCATGCAGGCCGCCGAAATGCTGGGCCGCCAGCCGGGGGCCATGCAGTTGCGCTATATGCAGACCCTGAGTTCGATTGCCGGGGACAAAAGCTCGACCATTGTCTTTCCGTTGCCGATCGAGTTGCTCAGGGGCATGGCGGATCCTTCAGCCTGAACGAGCATCATCCTGTGGGACCGGCTTCAGCCGGGAAGGCGTATTCCCGGCTGAAGCCGGTCCCACAGATGATTCATATCTAAAACAAGGAGACCCCATATGACACCAAAAAACACCATTTGCCTGTGGTTCGACGGCACTGCGCTGGAGGCTGCCACCTTCTACGCCAAAACCTTCCCCGACAGCGACGTGGGCGCCATTTTCCGCGCACCGGGTGATTATCCCTCGGGCAAACAGGGTGATGTCTTGACGGTGCAATTCACTCTGATGGGCATCCCCTGCCTGGGCCTCAATGGCGGCCCGGCGTTCAAGCACAGCGAAGCATTTTCGTTTCAGGTAGCAACCGACGATCAGGCCGAAACCGACCGTTTGTGGAATGCAATTATCCGTAATGGCGGCCAGGAAAGCGCCTGCGGCTGGTGCAAGGACAAGTGGGGGCTGTCGTGGCAGATCACACCACGGGCGTTGACCGAGGCGATAGCCCATCCTGATCAGGCTGTGGCCAAGCGTGCATTCGAGGCGATGATGACCATGACTAGAATCGACATCGCGGCTATCGAGGCTGCCGTGACAGGCTGACCACCCGTTCGGAAAACGCTTTAGCGCCGCCCTTCCACCGCCATGCGTACGGCCAGGCCGGTGAGGACCGTGCCCATCAACCAGCGTTGCACCATCTGCCAGACCGGGCGGCTGACGAAAAACGCGGCGATGGAGCCGGCCATCACGGCAATCAGTGCGTTGACGCTGACGCTGATGACAATCTGGGTAAAGCCCAACACCAGGGATTGCGCCAGCACGCTGCCGTGGCCGATCGGGTCGATGAACTGCGGCAGTAGCGACAGGTACATGACCGCAATTTTCGGGTTCAGCAGGTTGGTGACAAAACCCATCATGAACAGCTTGCGGGGGCTGTCCTTGGGCAGGTCGCGCACCTGGAAAGGTGAGCGCCCGCCAGGCTTGACCGCCTGCCAGGCCAGATACAGCAGGTACAACGCGCCGCCGAATCTCAGGGCGTCATAGGCATAAGGAACAGCCAGCAACAGCGCAGTGATGCCCACTGCAGCGCAGAACATATAGACAACGAAACCCAAGGCCACCCCGCCCAGGGAAATCAGTCCCGCCATTCGCCCCTGACAGATCGAGCGCGAGATCAGGTAGATCATGTTCGGACCCGGCGTCAGCACCATGCCTAGGGAAATCAGGCCATAGGCAAGCAGGTTGGACAGGTCGGGCATGGGGCGACTCCTGATACGGGGGAGGTTCTGGACAGGCCGGGCCATGGTAAGAAGGTCAGACAAAGGGCGCCAGACACAGATTGGCCGGGAAAACGGCATACAGAGGGGGCGCCAAATGTGTGCATGTCAGTCGCACACAACCTTGAGTTGGAATACGATTTTGTAGGCGAAGGCATCTGCCATACCGCGTTATCGCCTACCGCAACGTGCCCGCCTCTGCAGTCAACGCTGCAACACCAGAATCCGCGACAACAATTCATCGCGATCCACATAACAGCCCTGCAAATGCCGGGCACCGCTGGCCGGGTCGAAGGCATCACGGGCGTGCAGCACGCGGCGGTTGTCGAAGCACCACATTTGCCCCGCATCCAGCCGTTGGGTATAGCGAAAACGCGGATCACGGGTCAGTTCGATGAAGCGCCGGTAGGCACTGTAATACGGCAGCATGTGCTCGGTCGGCAGATCGTAAGGGCCGCGCAGGAAATTGGCCATACGCACTTCGGCCACGGCGCCGCTGGCATCCAGGGCAATGATCGGGGCCAGGAAGCGGTAATCGCTGTTGCGGCCCTTATTGCGAAACTCCACCGGCGTCTGGCAGAGAATGCGATACAGCTCGGGCTCCTCGCGGCTCAGATATTCGGCCACGGCAAAGCCATCGACAAAGGTGTTGTCGCCGCCCTCGGCATCGTTGACCAGGCAATGAAGAAATTGCAGCCCCGGTTGCAGCTCCCGGGTCGGCAGGTCGGTGTGCAGCGGCAGATTGAAGGCAGTGTAAGCATTGCTGTCGGCTTCGACCTTGGATTGCACATCGAACAGCACACCGAAGTTGGTCTCACGGATAAACGAGATGCGCCGGGCGATGGTCGTCAGAGTGCCCTCCTTCGTCGGCATGCCGGTGACCTGGGTCAGGCCGGTATCGCGCACCGCAATCAGCCAGGCCAGCAGATGGGCGTCGTCGGCCATGATATCGGCGTAGGCGAACACCTGAAGTTGCAGGTCGGCACGCCACAGTGGCTTCTGCGGCCTGGCGCTTTTGCGTTCGAGACGCGACGCCTCGTCATAGGCATGGGCCCGCAGCCAGCCGGGATCGAACAGGCTGGGGTGACCGTCCTGCCAAATCAGCGACAGTGTGCCTTGGGCGGTGAGCTGTGCCGATGCCACACGCAGGTCAGCGGCCACATCGGCGATCTGAAACACCTGCTCACGGGTCACCGCATAAACGCACGCTGAACACGGGCAATTATCGCGCAGCCAGGGCTCGTGAAACGGGCTGACCCGGCCGTCACCCCATTCAACTTCGACGTAGCCGGTCATGGTGCGCACAGCGGCGATGGGGCTGACCATGGGGAAGGCGCGAAAGTCAGCGATCATATTCATGGGCGATCTCCTCAAGCAACGCAGGTGATGGGACGTCCTTCGACGCCAGGATGATGTGCAGGGAACGCGCGGCACCGAGTACAACAAGCGCCATTCCGATGATTTCCGATAGGCCTGGCCATTGGCCGAGAAAGGCGTAGCCCAGCACGGTGGCGAACAGCGATTCGAGGGCCACGAACTGGCCGCTGAGGACCATGGGCAGGCGCCGGGTCGCGGCATTCCAGGCCCCCGCCCCCAATACCGAGGACGAACAGGCAATGATCAAGGCCCAGGCGTAGAACAGCAGCACCGGCGCACTCAGCAGATCAGGCTCCCGGACCAGGGCTTTCCCCGCGCCGACTGCCAATGGCAGCAACACAAGGGCGCCGATACCGGCACCTGTCATCATCAGGCAGGTCCAGACCTCAGTCGTAGCCGGTGCCAGGTTCGCTACAACCTTTTGATTGAACACACTGAACGACAGCCACGAAGCAACCGCGCCCAGGGCAAAGGCCAGGCCCAGCAGCGGATGACCTGCGGACGGCCCTGCCGCCAGTGCGCGCATATTCAACAGCGCCAGGCCGGCAACGATCAGAATCATCGGGAGGACGATGGACTTCCAGCGCAGCCTGCGGCTCTGCAGGTTGCCGATCACCGTCTGTAACAGCGGCACCAGGCCGACAAATGCGGCAATCAGCGCCGGACCGCTGCAGATCACGCTGCCAGCAATACAGATGCTGTAGAGCAGATAACCGTTGACTCCAAGTGCCATGCCACTCAGGCGCTGGCCCAGACTCATGCCGCGCAGTTGCCTGCGGTAGAACAGCAAGAAGATGAGGCCCATGACCCCGGCGATGACGTAGCGCGCCAGCACCATGTCTTCGATGCTGTAGGGGCCGGTGACATAGGGTGTGATGAAGTTGAAGGCCCAGAAAAAGGTCGCGACGATGGCGAACAGTGTGCCTTGAATGATCTGTCGGTTCGCAACCACCATGGAGCCTCCGAGGGGGAAATAACGCTGACCCTTTTGGCAGATGTTGCGGCAGGCACTTGTATGCTACAAATGATCTTTCGGCCCGAACCCATTACCTGAGCGTATGAATAAACTCGGAAAGTCACTGCCGCCCCTGGCCTGCCTGCTGCCCTTTGAAGCCGCCGCGAGGCTGGGCAGTTTTTCCCGCGCAGCCGAGGAGCTGCATATCACCCAGGCTGCGATCAGTCGGCAGATTCGCGCACTGGAAGAAGACCTCGGCACATCCCTGTTCGAGCGGCGTAACCGCGCGGTTTTCCTGACCGAGGCCGGGCGCCGCTTTGCCTACGCCCTGGGTAATGCATTGGGCGAGATCGCCGAGCAGGCCAACCGCATTCGCGGCGTCGCGGCCACCAACGAAGTGGTGCTGGTCTGCCAGATGTGCGAAGCCTTCCACTGGTTGATGCCGCGCCTGTCGGACTTTCACCAGCGCTACCCGGAGATCGAGCTGCGGGTCGCCACCCTGACCCGACCGTTGCCCGATTACGACATCTATTTCGACATCGCCATGCAGAGCAGCAATCGCGAAACCGGCCAGCACCCGTTGCTGTTCTCGGCGTCGGACGAAGTCTTCCCGGTGTGCAGCCCGCGTTATCTGGAAAAAATGGGCACAAGCCGCATCAGCCTCGATCAACTCGAGGGGCACACCTTCCTGCACCACCAGACCCTGCCGCCCTATCAACTGGAATGGGACAGCTGGCTGGCCGAACACCACCACGCACTGCCAGCCAAGGCGCGGGTACTCACCTTCGATACCTACTCGCTGATGCTACAGGCCGCCGTCGCCGGGCACGGCCTGGCCATGGGCTGGCGCCGCACGTCCCAAGGCATGCTCGACAGCGGTGAACTGGTCGCTCCGTTTGCCGAGACGGTGTATCTGCCGGATGCGCTATCGCTGTATGGGCGCAACGGGCCGGTCAAGCGCCGGGAAGCGGCGTTGCTGGAGGGGTGGCTGCGGGAGATGTTGGGCTACAAATGAGTAGGTAGTCTGTGGGACCGGCTTTAGCCGGGAGGCATATTCCCGGCTAAAGCCGGTCCCACAGGACATTGCAAATTGATCCATATCGGCGACTAAAGGACCTGATGTTCAAACCGCGTTCAAAACCACCGAGCGCCGCCCATACACCAACAACCCGCTGATAAAGATCAAGCCGATCCCCAGCAACGACGACAGCACCGGATAGCCGTTGAACAACAGCACCCCATAGATGGTCGCGAAGATGATCTGCAGATACCCCAAAGGCGCCAGTACCGTGGACGACGCATAGCAATAGGACTTGGCCAGCAGAAAATGCGCGGCCAACCCCAGGCTGCCCAGTACCCCGAGCAAAATCCATTGCCGGGTATCCGGGGTGGCCCAGTAGAACGGCACCACCACGCTCATGATCAGGGTGCAGAAAATCCCCACGTAAAAACTGCATACCGCAGGACTGTCGGTTTCCCCCGCCAACTGGGTGAGCAATTGATACACCGCAAAAAAGAACGCCGACGCCAGGGGAAACAGCATCCACAGCGAAAACGCATCACTGGCCGGGTTGATGATAATCAGCACGCCGGTGAAACCGAGGATCACCGATAACCATTGGTAACGGCTGGCTTTGATGCCGAACAACAGCGGCGACAGGATGGTGACGAATGCAGGCGCGAGAAACACCAGGGCGGTGGATTCGGCGATCGGCACATGGGTCAAGCCAAACATGAAAGTCAGGCTATCGCCCAGCAGGCAGAAGGCCCGGAGCAGATGCAGCCATGGCCGTTTTGTGTGGAATACCTTAGGCCCCTTGCTGCTGATGATCATCCCCGTTACCAACAGCGTATGGATGCAATAGCGCACCCAGGCGACGAAGATGACCGGGAGGGAGAAAATCAGGATTTTGGAAATGCTGTCATGGCTGGCAAATACCAATCCCACGCAGGCCATCAACCACATACCAATAACATGGGCCTGAGGCCGAAACAGACTCATAAACCCGCACCTTTACTGTCTGTCCTGAAACTGCTCAATCCCCTTGGCACTGCAAATTCCCCTGTAAACAATCAAATGACATCGCCCGTGGCGGTGTCGCGGACAAGGAGTACAGACAGTGAGCGATGGTGTAAAGATCGATTCACGGATCATTTCGTTCCCCAGGTCGATCAGTGAAGCAGCTCAGCCAGCCTTGCGGAAGTGGACAGGCGCCGACGATCTTCACCACGTTAAAGGCCAGCGCCGAGGTCATCAGCAACGCCGACAGGCCCAGCGCCGCGCACAGCGTATGGATGAGATCACCACAGGCAATCCCGAGCCCCGAATAGATACCGACTTTGCGGCCGCTTTGCAGCGTGCGGGTAATCACCAATAACATCGCCGGACCGGGAATCAGGAACATACCGATCACCACAGCCACGTAAGTGACCACAGATTGCAGGTCGAACATGTTTTCTCCGGATAAGACAGAATGTTTCAGTTATCCTGAGTTGCGGCAGGAAAGCAATCTGCGCAGACATGAGAATCGGGCATGCATCGGATCTGGTCGATAACCTTGAGGGATTCGTTGAGATGAGCACCTCACCGGCCCCTGAAGTGCTCAAGGTCGAAGGTCGTATCACCTTTGCCGGCAGCAAAACCAGCCTGGACGGCATACCCGCGCTGGCCGCCACGCGCCTGGTCACCTTCAGCTACAGCGTCGAGGGCCAGCACTTCCACAAAATCCACGATATCGGCACCTCTCTCGAACGACGCAGAATCGCCAACGCCTATAAAGTCGGCGACAAGGTGGAGGTCTGGTGCCTGAAGTCCGACCCGACTGTCGGTGGTATCAGCGAGATCCCGGTGCACAGCTTATCCGCTTGGGACTGGATCAGTGGCGTGGCGGATTTCCTGAATATTTTTTCCTGAAATCGATTGGTTTTTGATGGGACCGGCTTTAGCCGGGAAGGCGTCATTACAGTCGATACATTTATATCGTCTAACACATCGCTTTCCCGGCTAAAGCCGGTCCCACACTGTCAGCCGCCAACCTCGCCTTACATCAACGCCACCGCATCCTCCCCTGCCGCAATATGCAGCGGTGCCGTCGGGTCGGTCGCTGCGCGCCACACCGCTTCACTGACATCGATTGAGCGAGTGATTTCAGTCGGCTTGGTCAGTTCGGCAAACACCTCCTTGGCCAGTTCGGCGTACGCCTCAGGAATCAGGATGCGGGCCTGGGCGTTGCTGCCGAAGCTGGTTTCCGGTGCCCGTCCCGGCAGTACCACGCTGACGCGCACATTGAACGGCGCCAGTTCCAGCGCCAGGCACTCACTGAAGGCGTTGACCGCCGCCTTGCTCGCGGTATAGACGGCCAGCAGTGTCAGCGGCTTGAGGGTCACGCTGGAGGTGACATTAATGATGTGCCCCGCCTGACGTTGGCGAAACTGCGGCAGCACGGCCTGGGTCATGGCAATGGTGCCCAGGGTATTGGTCTCGAAGATTTCCCGGACGGCGTCCAGCGGGATGCCTTCCACAGCACCGAGCATGCCGATCCCGGCGTTGTTGATCAGCACATCAATGGGGCCTGCGGCCGCCACGGCTTGGCTGATGCTTTTTGCGTCGGTGACATCCAGCGCCAGTACGCGCAGGTGCTCGGAGCGTGGAAAAAGATCTTCACGCGGCGTGCGCATGGTCGCGACAACCTTCCAGTCGCGTTCGAGAAAGTAACGCGCCAGGTCCAGGCCAAAGCCCGATGAGCAGCCAGTGATCAGTACGGTTTTCATCTTTAATTCCTTCACGTCGTTTGCGGTAAGCAAACGATAGAACTCAGCGGCAGGACTGACTACAATCGAAAGTCCTTATCTCATTCGCCAGAGTCCTGCTATGGAAAGCACAGCCACTATCGACCCCTTGGCGGAAGTCGTCACCCTGCTCCAGCCCCGCACGCCCTACTCCAAGGTAGTCAGAGGCGCCGGTCGCTGGCGGGTCCGTCGCGCAGAACCGGGTTCGCCGTTTTATTGCGTGGTGCTTGAAGGCTCGTCGCGCCTTACCGTGGATGGCCATGATGAACTTCACCTGCAAGCCGGCGACTTTGTGCTGATCCCCTCATCCTTCGGCTTCACCATGACCAGCGCCGAGCCGCCTGCGCACGACGTGCAAAGCGTCCCGGTGGCGCCATTGCAGGGTGAGTTCCGCCTGGGCGAACAGAGCGGCCCGACCGATGTGCTGACCCTGGTCGGTCACTGTGTGTTCGGCTCGCCGGACGCGGCGCTGCTGGTCTCGTTGCTGCCGCAACTCATTCATGTCCGTGGCCAACAACGTCTTGCGACCCTGGTGCAATTGGTGAGCGACGAGTCCCGTGCCCAGCGTCCGGCCCGGGAGATGATTCTCGAGCGCCTGCTCGAAGTGCTGCTGATTGAAGCCCTGCGCTCAAGCTCCGGCCCGACCACCTCCCCCGGCTTGCTGCGCGGCCTGGCCGACGAGCGCCTGGCCCAGGCCATCCGCCGCCTGCATGAAAGCCCGACCCAGGCCTGGACCGTGGTGCAACTGGCCAGGGAAGCTGCGCTCTCGCGCTCGGCCTTCTTCGAACGCTTCAACCGCGCCGTCGGCATGGCGCCCATGGCCTATCTGCTGGCCTGGCGCATGGCCCTGGCCAAAAACCTGCTGCGCCGTCGGGAAAGCGGCCTGGCAGAGATCGCCGAGCGCGTCGGCTACAGCTCGTCCAGCGCCTTCAGCGTGGCCTTTACCCGGCACGTCGGACTGTCGCCGACGCGGTATATTCAGGGTGAACTGGAGGCGGTGTGACTATGTTGGATCTACTGTACGACCTGGTTTTTCGCGCCATCTGCTTCCCCATCGGCTGGCCATTCGTAAAGCTGATGACCTGGGGCCGGTATCCCACCAAAGGCGCCTGGTTTGCCCAGCGCCAGGAATCGGACTGGACTGCCGGAATAGGTCTCGCCGTGCTGGCGGTGATCATGATGGCGGTCTTGAAGCAGTTTGTTTTTCCGTAGGCGTGGTCACTGCGGCTCTGACAGCGCGCTGATACGTAGCATGCACAACCCCCGTGGGAGCGCGCTTGCTCGCGAAAGCACGTGCTAGCCGCCAAAAAATGTGCAGGCTGAACCGGCCCCTTCGCAAGCAAGCTTGCTCCCACAAGTTTTCCCATGCAGGGAGTTGTGATACAGGTGCAGCACCACATCACGCTAAGCACCGGTCCCACGGTTATTCCCCCTGGCCTCATCCCACACCCGCAACACCTGCCCGATCGCCGCTTCGATCTGCTCACACTCAACGCCATCCCGGGCCAGGGTCGATATGCCCGTCAGAAAGCTGTCGAAGACGGTGGCCAATGCCCCGGCGTTGGTGTCGGCGGCCAGTTCTCCACTGAGCACACCGCGCTCCACACAATGACGCAATCCGGCGCGGGTGCGTTCACGCGAGTCGGTGAGCGGTTGGGTCACGCTGGCGAACTCGGCACTCGGTGCGCTCATGACTCCGAGGCTGACCATGCAACCCTTGGGATGCCCGGCCTCGCACTGCATGCGGGTGGACTGGCGCAGCGCCAGTTCGATGGCCTGGCGTGGCGGCAGATCATCGTCCCACAGGCATTCGGTGACCTGGCCGTGGCTGCCCAGATAGCGCTGCACCACTTCCTGGAACAGCGCCTCCTTGGAGCCAAACGCCGCATAAAAACTGGGCGCGGAAATGCCACCGCCGATGCTCGCCTTGAGCTGGCTAAGTGAGGTCGATTCGTAGCCCTGCTCCCAGAACAGTTGCAAGGCCTGCTCGACAGCCTGGTCACGATCAAAGGTGCGGGGGCGGCCCATTTGCGCCATGGCGAACTCCGGCGAAGAGGAAAGCGACTTAAATACTAGTCGATACATAAGTCATTGACAACGACACCCTGATTCTGACTACATATATATCGACTGGTACATAAACCGAATTCAACCCACAAGGACTCCCCGTGTGAATCATTCCCCCGACACCGGCCTGCCCATCGCCGCCCTGCTGTCCCTTGCCATGACCGGCTTCCTGTGCATCGTCACCGAAACCCTTCCCGCCGGTCTGTTGCCGCAAATCAGCCAGGGCCTGGATATTTCTGCGGCGCTGGCCGGGCAGATGGTCAGTGCCTACGCATTGGGTTCGCTGCTGGCCGCTATCCCGTTGACCATCGCCACCCGCAGTTGGTCGCGGCGCAAGGTGCTGTTGACCAGCATCCTCGGCTTTCTGCTGTTCAACTCCATCACCGCGCTGTCCAGCCATTACCTGCTGACCCTGTTCGCCCGTTTCGGCGCAGGCATGGCGGCGGGTCTGGCGTGGAGCCTGCTGGCCGGTTATGCGCGGCGCATGGTCCTACCCCGGCAACAGGGCAAGGCGATGGCCCTGGCCATGGTCGGCACGCCCATTGCGCTGTCGCTGGGTGTGCCCCTGGGCACCTGGCTGGGTACGCTGTTGGGCTGGCGGGCGACCTTCTGGGTGATGTCGGCGCTGACCCTCGGGCTGGTCGGCTGGGTTCTGGCCAAGGTGCCGGACTACCCCGGCCAGGCCAGCCACGAACACTTGCCGCTGCGTCGCGTATTGACCACACCCGGCGTACGCCCGGTACTGGCGGTGGTGATCACCTGGATGCTGGCCCATAACATCCTCTACACCTATATCGCGCCGTTCGTAGAGCGTGCCGGGCTGGGTGAGCGGGTCGATGTCGTGCTACTGGCCTTCGGCCTGACGGCGCTATTAGGGATCTGGATCACCGGGCGCCTGGTCGATCACTACCTGCGCCGGGCGGTGCTGGCCAGCCTGCTGCTATTTGGAGTCATCGCGCTGTTGCTCGGCGTGGCCGGTACGCAGCCGCTGGTAGTGGGTGTGGCGGTGCTGTTCTGGGGCCTGAGCTTCGGCGGCGCCGCTACCTTGCTGCAAACCGCCCTGGCCGACAGCGCCGGGCCGGGGGCCGATGTCGCGTTGTCGATGAACGTGGTGGCCTGGAACGGCGCGATTGCCGGGGCCGGTGTGATGGGCGGTCTGCTGCTGGGATATGCCGGTGCACAGGTATTTCCCTGGGCCGTCGCAGCGCTGCTGGGCATTGCCCTGCTGATCGCCTGGAACGCCCGTGATCATGGTTTCCGCCCCGGCGAGCGTGACCATGGGGCTGCGGCACAAGCGGCGCACTAAAACCGCTTACTTACTGCGCGCCAAGCCTTCCAGGGTGAAGCGTGCCTGGGTCAGCACTACGTCCCTGACCAGTTGCATTTCCTTCTCATTGATGGCGCTCCACTTCAGCGCCGTCAACAATTTGGAACGTTGCGCCCGAAAGGCCAGCCCCTGGGTAAACAGGGCCATCGAGTGAATGATGGCCCGTTCATCCTGCACTTCCAGACCCGCCAGCCGGGCAATCAGTACCCGAATCACGCCGCCCACGCGCACCTTGAACTTAGCCTCGAACAAGGTTGCGGCGCTTTGCAGTCTGAAACCTTCCTGATGGCAATCGAGGAATTCACGCCAGACCACGGCTTTGTCCTCGATCATGGAAATCACCGCGCCGAGGATGTCCAGGGTCGCTTCGATCAGTTGTCCGTCGTCGACATTCGGCTGCAACAGGGCTTTTTCCGCCGCCTCCACCGGTTCCCCCATGCGCAACCAGAGAAACTCGATCAACTGTTCGACGCACTGCAGATACACGCCTTCCTTGCCATCGAAGTAGTACTGGATCGCAGGCGCATTCACACCTGCCGCTGCGGCAATATCCCGGGTCGAGGCGCCTTCGTAGCCGCGCTCGCCGAAGACCGCCACTGCTGCCTCGATGATCCGCGCGCGGGTTTCTTCGCCGCGCTGGTAGCCACCCTCGGCGGCTGGTTTGTGTCGAGCCATGGGCACTCCAGTCAAGTAAAGAAACAAAAATATACCAGTTGACAAATTTTGGCGAAAATTCGATTTTATTCCGACTGGTATAAATTCGGAGTTTGACGATGTCTGCTGTCCGTGACGAAGCACAAGCCACCCCTGAGCCAACCGGCAACGGCCAACGCGGCAAGGCACGCCGGATTCTCTCGCTGATGGCCGGTGCGGCGGTGATCGGCGGTGTCGCCTGGGGCGCCTACTGGTGGCTCGAAGGCCGCTTCATCGAATCCACCGACGATGCTTACCTGCAAGCGGACAGCATCAGCGTGGCGCCGAAGATCAGTGGCTATGTCGGCGAAGTGCTGGTGGCAGACAACCAGAAGGTCCATCGCGGCGACATCCTCGTGCGTCTGGATGCACGCAAATACCAGGCCGCCACCGACGAAGCCTCCGCCACCATCGCCGCTCGCCAGGCGGATATGGCCAAGGCCGAGGCCGATCTCGTCCAGCAGGACTCGACCATTGCCGAAGCCCGCGCCCAACTCCAGGGCGCGCAAGCCGACGCCCGTCATGCCCAGGGCGAAGTCACCCGCTACGCCCCGCTCGCCCGCTCCGGCGCCGAACCCGAAGAACATCTGGCACAACTGAATAACCAGTCGCTGCAGGCCCGCGCCACCCTGGCCGCCAAGGAAGCCGCGCTGCGCTCCAGTGAAACCCGTTACGGTACTTTGCAGGCCCAACTGAAACAGGCCCAGGCGCAACTCGGTGTAGCCCGGGCGCAGGCGGCACAATCCCAGCTGGACGTAGACGACGCGGTGATTCGCAGCCCCCTCGACGGGCGCATTGCCGACCGCGGCGTGCGGGTCGGCCAGTACGTGCAGCCCGGCACCCGGCTGCTGACCGTGGTGCCGGTGAGCGACGTCTACCTGACCGCCAACTACAAGGAAACCCAGATCGGCGGTCTGCGTTCCGGGCAGAGCGTGACCATTCATGTCGACGCCTGGCCGGGTCATGACCTCAATGGCCGGGTCGACAGCCTGTCCCCTGGCACCGGTGCGCAGTTCGCCCTGCTGCCGCCGTCCAACGCCACCGGCAACTTCACCAAGATCGTCCAGCGCGTGCCGGTGCGGATCGTCCTGGACGTCTCCGATGAACAGCGCCAGACGCTGGTTCCGGGCCTGTCGGCCACCGTCGATATCGACACCCGTAGCGGCCAGGCGGACACCCACCATGGCTGAGGCCCTCGCCGGGGCCGTACCCCATGAAGCACCGCGCAACGCCTCGCTGACCGACTGGATTGCCGTCGCCGCCGGTTCCATGGGCGCCTTGCTGGCGACCCTGGATATCTCCATCACCAACTCGGCCCTGCCGCAGATCCAGGGCCAGATCGGCGCCACCGGCACCGAGGGCACCTGGATTGCCACCGGCTACCTGATGTCGGAAATCGTGATGATTCCCCTGGCGGCCTGGCTGACCCGGGTCTTTGGCCTGCGCCGCTTTCTGATCGGCACGGCCTTGATGTTCACCTTCTTTTCCATGTTCTGCGGGCTGTCATCCAGCCTCGGGGCGATGATCGCGGGGCGCATAGGCCAGGGCTTTGCCGGAGGCGCGATGATCCCCACAGCCCAGACCATCGTGCGCACCCGCCTGCCCGCGCATCAGATGGCCATTGGCACCACCTTGTTCGGCATGACGGCCATTCTCGGACCCTTGCTCGGCCCGGTAATCGGCGGCTGGCTGACGGAGAACATCAACTGGCGCTGGTGTTTCTTCCTCAACCTGCCCATCAGCATTGCCTTGATCACCCTGCTGCTGGTCGGGCTGCCTGCCGAGAAGATGAACCTGGAGCGCTTTATCAAGGCCGACTGGCTGGGCATCATCGGCCTGGCCATGGGCCTCAGCTCCCTGACCGTGGTGCTGGAAGAAGGCCAGCGCGAACACTGGTTCGACTCCCTGCTGATCTGCTGGCTGAGTGTCACCATGGTGGTTGGTTTCTTCGGTATCGCCCTGGGCCAGCTCAGGTCCGCAACCCCGATACTGAACCTGCGCCTGATGACCAACAGCGCCTTCGGCAGCGTCCTGCTGATCGCCACCGCCGTGGGTGCGGGGCTGTATGGCACCGCCTATCTGGTGCCGCAGTTCCTCGGCATCCTTTCGGGCTACAACGCCCAGCAGGCTGGCTCGATCATGCTGCTGTCCGGCATCCCGGCGTTTTTCGTGCTGCCGTTGCTGCCACGGATACTCGGGCGCTACGACCTGCGCTGGCTGGTCGGCATCGGCCTGCTGCTGTATTGGGCCAGTTGCTTTCTCGACACCAGCCTGACCGCCGCCAGCGTCGGTCATGACTTTACCGTCTCACAGCTCCTGCGCGGCTTCGGCCAGATTCTGGTGATGCTGCCGTTGAGTCAACTGTCGATGCGCTCGGTGCAGGCCCACGAGGCGGGAGACGCCGCAGGGCTGTACAACATGTCGCGCAACCTGGGCGGCACCATCGGCCTGGCCCTGCTTGGGGTGCTGATGGACCGGCGCAGCCATTTCCATGACGACATGCTGCGCGAAGGCATACCTGCCAATAGCCAACTGGCCCAAGACCATATGGCCAGCAGCACGGCCAGCTACCTGGCGCAAAGCGGCGATCCGTCCACAGCGTCGCTCCAGGCTTTGACCCAGGTTGCCAGTGACATTGCCCAGCAAGCCGCGGTCATGGCCTACAACGATGCGTTCCATGCCCTGGGCCTGGCCATGCTGGCCTGTCTACCCCTGATCTTTATCCTGAAATCGCGCGCAGCGCAGGCAGGCTCCCGAAAATGATTGCTCGTTCATTGCCCGTTCTCCTGAGCCTCGGCTTGCTCTCGGCCTGTACCGTCGGCCCCGACTACCACGGTGCCCCCGACGTCGCGCCGAAAACCCTGGCCGCCGGGCGCCTGCCCAATGCCCCTGCCGAACCCAACGCGCCCTCCCCGGCAAGCTGGTGGCTGGCCCTGAATGACCAGCAACTCAACGAGCTGGTCAGCCTGGCCTTCGCCAACAGCCCCGATATCGCCACGGCCCAGGCCCGTCTGCGCCAGTCCCGGGCCAGCCTCAGTGGTTCCCATGCCGATGCCATGCCCAAAGTCAGCGGCGATGCGGCCATGTTGAAACTGCGCTCCCCCGACACGTCTGCACTCAGCAGCGGTGACAACGGCGGTAGCGGCGGACGTGGCCCGTTGACTCTGTATCTGGCCGGTTTCGATGCCAGTTGGGAGGTCGATATGTTTGGCGGCACACGCCGCGCCATCGAAGCGGCCCAGGCTGAAGCCGAGTCGTCCCGGGCGCAACTGGCTGATACCCAGGTGCAACTGGCCGCCGAAGTCGTGCAGGCCTACGCCGATCTGCGCGATCAGCAGACCCGCCTGGCCCTGATCGATGCCACCGTGGAAATGGACGGCCAGGCCCTGGACCTGACGCAACAGCGCCGTGAGCGTGGTGTGGCCTCGCAGCTACAACTGGAACAGGTGCTGACCCAGGTGGAAAACACCCGCTCGCAACGCCTGCCGCTGCAAGCCTCGATCATCGAGTCCATGGATCAGTTGGGCCTGCTCTGCGGCCTGGAACCGGGAGAACTGCAAAGCCGATTGAGCCCGCCACAGGCCATGCCAGGCATTCCCGAGCATGTGCCATTTGCCAACCCGACGGCGATCCTCCAGGCCCGCCCGGATATCCGCGCCGCCGAGCGCAAATTGGCCTCCAGCAACGCACAGATCGGCGAGAAACAGGCCGACTGGTTTCCCAGGCTGAGCCTGATGGGCGACCTATCGTTCTCCGCCGCCGACCCCGGTCATCTGGCGCGTAAAGAAAACGGCACCTGGCTGGTGCTGCCGCGCCTGACTTGGAACTTCCTCGATTTCGGTCGCGTCGCCGCCAGCGTCGAAGGGGCCCGGGGCGCTCGCGACGAAGCCCTGGCCCAGTACCGCAGCGTGGTGCTGACCGCCCTGCGCGACGCCGACGTGGCCCTGGCCCGCTACGGCCACGACCGGCAGAACGTCGTGCTGCTGCGCAACGTCGAAGCCTCCGCCGTACGCGCCGCCGACCTGACCCGGCAACGCTACCGCGCCGGCACCGCCAGCACCCTGGACTGGCTGGACGCCGAGCGCACCCGCTTCCAGGCTCAGGAAAAGCGCATTTCCGGCGACGCCACCCTGCTCAAGGACTTTGCATCGCTGCATAAATCCTTGGGCTTGGGATGGAGTTTGTAGCGCAAAGACCAAACAGTGCAGGACCGGCTTCAGCCGGGAAAGCTTAGGTATGATCGACACACCTCTATCGCAGGTCACCTACCGCCTTCCCGGCTAAAGCCGGTCCCACATGAGGCTGATTTTTTGCAGGAAGTTGTTCAGAACTTGTAGCCCACTCCAACCGTCAGCATATGCAACTCTCCGCCGGCCTCGGTGCCCTCGCTTGCCCCGGTCCCTTTGGTGATATGGCGCAAGTCGTACATATAGGCACCGGTCAGCTCCAGGTCGTCAGACAGCTTATAGGTCAGGCCCAGGTGCGCGCTTTTCGGTTGGTCGCAAGGCGCCACGGCAATCAGCGTCGCCTCGCGATCCGGCACCTGATGGTTGGCCAGGGACAGGCCAGTACGCACTTGCAGGCGTTCATTGACCTTGTAGTTAACCCCGAAACGGAGGACGTTCTGGTCACGCCAGCCGAACCCCGGCCCGTTGCTCGCTCCCGGCGCGCCGCCTTCGGTCGGGGAGTTGGAGAAGGTTTTCTGGCTGGCCCAGTTGATCCATACGTAGTCGAAGGCAAAGGTCCAGTCGCCCAGGTCGTAGGCCAGTCCCGCGCCCGCCTGCTGCGGCGCGTTCAAGCGGCCGTCGGGGATGATGTCGTCATGGGCATCGAGTTTCTGAAACCAGACCGGCGACGAATAGGTCACGCCCAGCCGCCGAAAAAGAAAACCGCCAGTCAGCGCAGACCCACGGTGATTTCATCAGCGGCTATCTGGCGAAATTCGCCCAGGACAGCTATCCGGGCGCAGCCTATCTCGCCGCCCCCTTCTCTACGCTCGACAGTCCCGCAGCCTATGACGCGGGAGTTGCGATCATGCTGGATGGTTTTGCCAAGTGGATTGGGTCGCCCGCAGTCGCCTGATCCAGTTTATCGAAGTGGTGATCGTGACTGAGCGATGTCGCGCCAAGGTGCTTGATCTGAACTGTCGCTGACTTTCTTTCCCGCACCTTCGCCAATGAAAGAGCATTGTTCAAATAATATATTCGGGCATAAATCGCGGGAAAATGGCGCTTCTCGCCAGGACCTCGCCAGCCAGAACCATAGCTAGCAACCATTATTCATTGCAATCCAAAAGCTGGCAGCCTGCCATTATGATAAAACCCCTACTCTGCAAGGGTTTCATCGTTTTTTTAGACAAAAAAACAAAATCGCACCTACCCAAAAGCTGGCTATATTCCTTTCTCCATCACTCATTTGAAAGGACGCAACATGACCTCATCCGACGTTTCGCAATCTTCTATTCAGGGACTGATTAAGTTCACAGGTTTTTACATGGTGGACTCGACGATCGGCTCCTTTGTCATGATTGACACTGAGCTGGTCAGCACGTCCGGTTTGGCGGCTTACAAGGCCACTCTCACCGTTTCATGGGATGGGCAGACCTCCCAACAAGTCTCGCTGCAGGACAATTACACTTTCAGCAGCGACACTCTGGTCATCACGCCTACTCTACTTGGCGGTATATGCGCTACGCTCGCCTTCAGCCAAAATCCGGGTTTCAACGCAGTATCCGGCACTGTCAGCAACGGGACCGCGCAATCGCTTCAGGTATCGGGCACATCGCAGTTCATGCCGATCGAGCTGAACTTGTGGAGCGGCACCTACTACGCACAAGGCGCAGAGGACAACGGCGTATACCCCTATGCCGCGACCTTGCAGGTCAAGGGAGATGGAACCGTATATTACGCAGCAGATGGGGCGTCTCTGACCCAGGTGCAGGACTATAGCTACGACTACGCCATGTTTGTCATCGCTCTGATACTCGATTCCGGCAAAGTCACCCTCTTCGAAATGGGCACCGCCTCCGGCTGGGGCCGCGTGGCAGGTAATGCCGAGCATGGTCAGTTGCTGGTGAGCATCAAGTTGCAGCAGCAAGTGAAAAATCTCTGATAGCGAGAGGTGGCCCGCAGCCTTTGCCGTGGTTTTTTTGCAGATCACACAGCCCTTACCGACCCCAGGGCCGACTTTAGCCGGGAGTGCATCATCGGCTTTAACAATGCGCTCCCGGCTAAAGCCGGTCCTACGGGTCCGCGCGGTATCGTTTTCGATTCGCCCGCAATCGTGGTGCAACTTTCCAGCGTTTCTGATTTCATTGTTCATACGCAATTGAAAGTCAAAATCCGGCGCAGGACAGAACGATGCATGATTGGCGGGCAGATCTGGAATGCCTTACCAGGGAAGAGTTAGAGGCCGAGGTCTTGAGCCTGCGCACAAGCGAAAAGGCCCTGCGCCAAAGTGAAGAGCGCTTCAGGACCATTCTGGAAACCATCGAAGCGGCTTTCGCCATTGTCGAAGTCAAGTACGACGCCGACGATCACCCCATCGACTACCGCTTCGTCGAGGCCAACCCGGCTTTTGAACAGCAGGCCGGGGTCAATCTGCGAGGCAAGTGGGTCACCGAATTCGCGCCTGATCTGGAAAGTTTCTGGTTCGAAACCTATGGCCATGTCGCCAAGACCGGGGAGCCGGCGAATTTCGAGAGTTACGCCAAAGCGTTCGAACGCTGGTTCGACGTGCGGGCGATTCGTGTCGGCGATCCGGCCGATCGGCAGATCGCGATTTTCTTCAGCGACGTCACCGAACGCCGCATCGCCCAGGAACGCCTGCTCGCCAGCGAGGCGATTGCCCGGGAAAACGTCGAGCGCGTGCAGTTGGCCCTGGCGGCCGGGGCGATCATCGGCACCTGGCACTGGGACCTGCCCAGCGATCGCTTCGCCGTCGACGAAGCCTTTGCCCGGGCATTTGGCCTGGATCCAGCCCTGGGTCGCGAAGGTCTCAGTTTCGAACAGGTGATTGCCACCGTCCACCCGGACGACCGCGACGGACTCAAGGCCGCCATTGCCGAGGCGATCAGTCGCGGCAGTGCCTATGCCCATCAGTATCGAGTGCGCCGCACTGATGGCAAATATTACTGGCTCGAAGCCAACGGCCGGGTGGAACGGGCGGTCGATGGCACCCCGCTGCGCTTTCCCGGCGTACTGATCGACGTTGAAGAGCGACGTTTCGTCGAGGGCGAACGCGATCGTGCAACGGCGGCACTGCGCGCGCTCAACGAAACACTGGAACAGCGCGTCGCCGAACGTACGAACGAGCTGATGCAGGCCGAGGAAAAACTGCGTCAGTCCCAGAAAATGGAAGCTGTCGGCCAGTTGACCGGCGGTATTGCCCATGACTTCAACAACCTGCTGGCCGGCATATCCGGCTCCCTGGAACTGATCAGCAGCAGAATCCTCCAGGGCCGAGTGGAAGAAGTCGACAAGTACATGCAGGCTGCCCAGGCCGCCACCAAACGCGCCGCCGCGCTGACCCATCGGCTGCTGGCCTTCTCTCGCCGCCAGACCCTCGACCCGCGACCCACCGACATCAACACACTGATGACAGGCATCACCGAACTGGTGCGACGCACCGTAGGCCCAGGCATTCATGTCGAGACGATCGGTGCTTGCGGCCTGTGGTCGACCCTGGTCGATGCGGGCCAACTGGAAAACGCCCTGCTGAACCTGTGCATTAACGCCCGTGACGCCATGCCTGACGGTGGCAGCATTACCATCGCCACCGCAAACCAGTGGATGGATCGCGAAGTCGCTGGCGCCCATGACATTCCCGAAGGCGAGTACGTGGCATTGTCTGTCAGCGATACCGGCACCGGCATGACGCCCGATGTCATGTCCAAGGCGTTCGATCCCTTCTTCACTACCAAGCCGCTCGGTCAGGGCACGGGCCTGGGCCTGTCGATGATCTACGGGTTTGCCAAGCAGTCCGGCGGGCAAGTCCGGGCCTACTCGCAAGTCGGTCAGGGCACCACCATGTGTATCTACCTGCCGCGCTATAGCGGTGAGGTGACAACGGTCGAGGTCGACCCAGGCCAGTCGCAAGGGCTGACATCCAAAGGTAGCGAGACCATTCTCATCGTCGACGACGAACCCACGGTTCGCATGCTGCTGACCGATACTCTGGGCGAACTGGGTTACACCCTGATCGAAGCGCCTGACAGCGTCGCAGGCCTGAAAGTGCTGCGCTCCGATGTGCATATCGACCTGCTGATTACCGATGTCGGCTTGCCGGGCGGCATGAATGGCCGACAAATGGCCGATGCGGGACGCGAAGTCCGGCCCGGCCTCAAGACCCTCTTTATTACCGGATACGCGGAGAACGCGGCGCTGGGCAATAGCCACTTGGGCACAGGCATGTGGGTGCTGACCAAGCCGTTCGCGGTCGAGGCACTCACATCCCGGGTGCGTGAATTGATGGGCGATTAATATCAAACACAGCACAGCCCCATGGGCTGAAATGACATTTTGTAGGACCCTGTGTGCTGCACAACAGCGCAGTGTCAGGGAAACTAATCTTGGGATGTAAGCAATGACAGCCTTCACCGTTCGCGAGCTGAGCCGTACGGATACACAGGCGTTGCTCGCCTTCGAAATCGACAACCGTGAGTGGTTCGAATCCCATATCGAAGCCCGCGCCCCGTCTTTCTACTCATCCCAAGGCGTCGCCGAGCACATCGACCGCTACTTGAGCGACTTTGCCCGCGGCGTCTGGCATCCCCTTGTCATCGAAGACGCCGACGGCGAAATCGTTGGCCGGGCGAATCTGAAAAGCATTGACTCACCCGAGCACTCTGCCGAAGTCGGTTATCGAGTCGGCCTGCGCGCCTGCGGCCAGGGGCTGGCGACCCTGGCACTGCGGCACTTGATCGCGCAGACGAAAAACCGCTGGGGGCTGACAGAACTGGTGGCGTATGTCTATGACGACAATGTCGGCTCACAGAAAGTACTGCAGCGTTGCGGTTTTCTGCCCTCGCCTCCTTCCCCAGGCGACGAAACCGCGAAGGAGCGGCGATTCGAGCTCGCACTCCAGGCCGCTCAGTAAAAGATCGCCTCAGTGACCGTGCACCGTCCAGGCCACCAGCCTGGCAACGATCGGGCGCACGATCAGCACGCAGAAAAATGCTGACGGCATGGCTACTCGGTAGGCATTCATCACATTTTTCATGTAGTTTTCGTCCAGTCCGAACTCGGCCAGGGTAATCACCAGACACATGAGAAACGCCATGATGGTTGCCATATAGAGGGCGAATACATAGGGCGTCGCGTGTTTGGGAAAGCGGATACGTAGGGTATTTTTCACTGCGCGGTCGGTCATTGATCAGTCCTGGTCAAAGGTAAATGGCGAAACAGCGGCTAACCTAGCAATCTGCCTGAGGTGTCGGTAGAGCCGTCAAACTTGAATCATCCGTAAGTAAAACTGACGAATTCGTTGACAGGAGCCCGATGGATATCCTCGGCTTGATCAATACGTTTATCCGGGTCGTCGAAAACGGCAGCATCGCGGCGGCAGCCCGGGCCCAGGGCATGAGCGCGGCGGCGGTAAGCCAGAGCATCACGCGGCTTGAAACGCACTTGGGCGTGAGGCTGCTGTCACGCACGACCCGCAGCATGGCCCTGACCGAAAGCGGAACGCGCTATTTCGACAAGGTGCGCCATATACCCCGCGAAATCGACCTGGCTTCCCAGGCGGCAACGGTCGCCAGTGAGCCTCAGGGCTCTCTGCGCATCGCGACCACCGCCGCCTTTGGCCGTCACGTACTGGCACCTTTGCTGCCCGCGTTCAGCGACGCCTATCCACGCATCGACATTGAACTCATCAGCACCGATCGCCGGGTCGATCATCGGCTGGAGGGGATAGACATCAGTATCCGTATCAAGGCGCAGTTGACCGATCAGATGATCGCCCGGCATATCGCCTCACGCCCGTTCCTGTTCTGCGCCTCACCCGCTTATCTGGACCGCGCAGGCGTCCCGGCCACCCCGGAAGACCTGCAGGAACACGCCTGCCTGGTCTTTCGCTACCCCACCGATGGTCGCTTCCTGCCCTGGACCTTTATCCGCGACGGCAAGCGCTTCGAGGCCAGGGTCAAGCCAGGCTTCGTCTGCGACGACATCGACATCATCGCCCGGATCGCCGCGAACGGTGGCGGTATCGCCCGTCTCGCCAGCTTCGTCGCTCAGCCGTTCATCGACAGCGGCCAACTGCTCCAGCTGTTTCAACCCGACAGACGCAACCTCGCCTGCGCGGAGCCGGAACCGATGGACATCTATGCCTGCGTCAGCGAACGCTCGGCGCTGAATGCCAAGGTGCGTGCATTCATCGACTTTCTGGAAGATGCGCTGCGCAGCGAATGACTATCCAGCCTTTGATCGATCCGGCTTATACAGGCGTGCTGCGGCAATCGTCAGCGCGGCACCGCCTTGCGCAGCCTCTATGAATTAGCCGAAGTCTTTTTCGATCAGGGTCACCGGAAACTGCGGCGTGAAGCTTTCCGTCGCTATCGAATTAACACTGCGCCGGATACCCGGATCCTCGACGTTCCATGCCTATTCCTCCGTAGCCGGAAACATTTGAAATGCGCGACGTTGACCGACACAATCGCGCGCCTGTGGGCTCAGACACACAACCATTGTGGGACCGGCTTTAGCCGGGAAGAGGCAGGCAAGATCAATACACGCCCACGTCTTCACCACCTTATTCCCGGCTAAAGCCGGTCCCACACAAAAGCCATGACTTCAAATGGTTATGTTTCTCCTGACAGAGGTCAGCATTGAACCCACATACCTTGTCCCAGCGCCTGGAGCGCGTCGCGGCCCATGTGCCCGCAGGTGCGCGACTGGCCGATATCGGCTCGGACCACGGCTACCTGCCGGTAGCCCTGCTGCGCCGTGGCGCCATCGTCGCGGCAGTGGCGGGAGAAGTAGCGCTGACGCCGTTCCGGGCGGCCGAGCGCACCGTGGCCGACAACGATCTGGGCGATCAGATCAGCGTACGCCTGGCCGATGGCCTGGCAGCGATCGAGGCGCAGGATGGCATCACCGCGATCAGTATTTGCGGCATGGGTGGCGAAACAATCCGCGATATCCTCGACAGCGGCAAGGCCCGCCTGAGTGGCCGTGAGCGGCTGATCCTGCAACCCAACGGCGGCGAACCGCCACTGCGCAAATGGCTGATGGATAACGACTACCGAATCCTGGCCGAAGAACTGCTGCGGGAAAACCGTTTCGACTACGAAATTATCGTCGCCGAGCCCGCCATGCGGCAGCCATACAGCGCCGAGGAACTGTATTTCGGCCCGCTGCTGCTGCAGGCGCGCAGCCCGGAACTCCTGGCCAAATGGCAACGCAGGCTACGCCATAAACAGCGCACCCTGGCCAGCTTCGCCCACGCACAGCAGGCTGTGCCCGAGGACAAGGTGCAGGACCTGGCCCGGGAAGTTCGCTGGATCAGCGAACTGCTGGCCTGAGTTTTGCGCGGCTCCCCCATAAACACCGGGCTAACGATGAGCATTGTCACGCCACGGACAGACCGGTGAAGTTCAATCAGAAACTTGTTTACTTGTATTCTATTTGACATTCAGACACCGGCGATGAATCACCTTTACGTTCAATGTATACTTTGGTCGATCCAGCACTAATCAGATAAAGTTCATTATTCTGCACCATGAGTTCCCCATATACCCCACCCCTCTTCACCCTACTGCCATCAACGCCCGACAAATCAGTTTTTACATAAGATAAAACGCCTGTCGGGTAGCTCTTCAAATTGACCTCAGGGCACATACCCTCGTGGGCTGGCAACGTACCGGCAGCATACGGAATCATCGCAATGAGTTGGTCCTCGGCAACAACGTGGCGCTGTCCATAATCATAATATTTATCTAATGAGTTCCTTGTTAGCATAAGCTCATTTCGCTGAACAATGAGCTCTTCAAGACGTTTTACCTGTTCAATATAATATTCCTGACCGCTTTCCTCTGGATTGTGCAGGTCGTCCTTGAGCCGGGTGAAAAACCTTTCCGGCCCTAAAAAATTCTGCAGAAGCATACTCAGAGCAAGTTCCTTATGGTCTTCAAGCTTGACGACCTCCCAATGGGGCAATTCAAATCCACTCATACCGAATACGACAGAGCGTGTACACGCGTCTAAACGGCTTACCAGTTCATGCTTATTATCATATCCTCCTGGTGGAAAAACCTTTCTTCTCAGTTGATCAAAGACAACCGAACAGACAGCAGAATCCGGACTATAGGTGGTCTCCCATCCATGCTTGAACGCCAATCCAGAGTCAGCCGTTATCTTTTCATCATCGCAATAGACTTCTTTATAGCCAACATCCCAATCCCAGGTAGCATGACAGCCTGTTATAGCGATATTTCTGGCCTGCACGCTTATCTTTATTCGGTAATATGAATCAGGATTGAAACAATAATAATTAAAATCTTTGTCTTTCATTACTGACCTGCCGTTGACCATCAGTTGAGAAATGATGACTCCCCCTGCAGCTCCGCATATGCCTTGCACTCTATACTCACGTATAAAGACTTTTGCCTGAAGTTTTTGACCGTTGAGCGAACACTTGATAGTTTCACCACCTAATAGCGCGTGGTAGCTCTTCGGAACATCAATGGTTCCGGGAACTGGATCGCTCGTGGCCATCGTAGCAACAAACGTAAAAGTGCTTGCTCCTTTATCACACCGATAAGCAATACCAGGAGCGGCCCAGTCAGCATTTGCCTGACAGCAACAAAACATGGTAAACATCCAGATCAAGAACTTACTTTGCAGATCCATTGCGATGCCTTATAACAAATCCGAAATAAAAAATATTTTTTAGAGCTGCTTTCACATATGGAGCACTTGATAGCTTAAACCATGATATTGAACAACAGGCTTCGGAATCAGCCAATCAGTGTTTTTAATACTTACTCATCTGACACCCAACTCAAACGTCCATATCGGGTAACTCCGCGTCTCGTTTCCAGCTAAATCACTCAAGGGCAGAAAACCTTTCAATAATCACATAGATACATCCCATCACCCAAAACCACCGCGCCCGTCAACGATGTGCGGGTGGTTTGGTCAAAGTCATTCGGGCGCAGCTTGAGCGTCCCCGGCCTTAATGATCAAGCGATCTTCAACGCCCTCAGGATAACCAGGGACGTCTCGGCAAAGGCTTCAGCCTGCTCGGTCAATGCCGCAACGTTTTCTGCGGCCGTGGTCAGTGCCTTGCCGTCCTTGACCAGCCCTTCGCCTTGATCACCGATGATGTCCCATGCCAGTTGCGCCCATTCCGCAGGCTGTTTTTTGCCTTGCTTGATCGCGATCAGAAACATCTGATGGAAACGGCCAACAGGCACGCCACCGCCAGTCAACGGGCTGGCCAGGGTTTGGATCTGATCGTTGAGCAACGAGCGTTTGCACAGTTGCAGGTTGAGGGTGGTGCAGCGCGCCTGTACCAGTTTCTCCGCTGCCTCGCTCTGGCACGGAGCCGCTGCGCCCATGCCGACCAACACATTGACCGCCTGCTCCAGGGCGTCATAGGTCAACTGCGGTACAGCGCCCGCCACTTGACGCAAGGTTTTCGGTGCGTAGGCCTTGGCCGCCAGTGCTTCGAGCACCGGACCGTAGATTTCAACCTGAAGCGAAGCCTCACCCGCCGCCCCCTTGACGGTGTTCGATACGCTTTCTGCCACTTGCAGCATGACAAAGCGGGTATTGAGCATGCCCTCACGCTGTTCTGACGCGGACAGCCGCTGGGTGCCTCGCTGATACAAATCGCGACGAAATGGCTGGTTGACGAAGTAGTCACGCACCTGCTCGCGCATGATCGGGTGGTCGATAGCCTCCAATACGTCCATGCCTTCGTTGCTCAGGTTGAGCGGGTCCACTGCGTCCAGCGGTACGGCGGTAGTGGCGTAGTCCAGCTTGGCATCGGCCAGAGCATCCACGACATCGGTGAAGTAGACACAGTCCCAATCGCGGTTGAAGTATTCATGGGCAACATACTGGCGATTTTCGCCCTTGATGCTCTGCAGCTTGGCGTCAAGGTTCGGGGCTGTCTTGGCGTAATTGGGGTTGGCCGCCAGTACCACTTCGGAGAATTGCAGGGCCGCCTCGATGCGCTCGGCCGGGCGAACCGCGTGGGACGCAAAACGGTCGTGCAGACTGAACAACTTGCGCAACGGCGCCAGCGGCGACCACCCTGGCAGGCAGTTATAACTGACGTACAACAGACCACCTGGCTTGAGATAGCGCTGGGCAAATTCGACGATCAGTTTCTGATTATCGCGGCTGACCCAGCTCCAGATACCGTGCAGACTGATGCTGTCGAATTGCGGCAGATCGGCACGGGCCAGCAGCTGTTCGAAGCTGTCGTCATATAACCGCGCAGTACTGCCAAACGTGGCGCCCAGGGCATTGGCATGGGCGGCCTGGGACGGGGTGAAGTCCGTGCCTATGTAAGTTCCTGGGTTGGCGGCTGCGTGGATATTGATCGAAACACCCTGACCAAAGCCCAGTTCGCAATGCCAGGCGTCAGTACTCTCCAGAGTGTGAAAACCGCGCAGCAGCAGGCAGTAACGTTGGAATACAGGATTGATCTCGCGGCAATATCCGAAGACATAACCCTCGTCTGTAAAATAACCTTCGTTCCAGGAATTACTCATTGGCCATCCTTTTCTCGTGGGCGTTACTACTGTCCTCCTATAAAGTAGAGCAATTTCCCACCACAAGCTCAAAGACCGCCAACGAGCGCGCCGGGCTTCAGCCCTTCATCGCACTCAATCCCTCCTTGAGCATGATCCAGAACAGCCCCGCGAGGATCATCGACAGCACCAGTCCAACGGCAAACACCACCTTGGCGACCTTTGACCAGGTGCGTTGCGTCGCCTGAAACACTTCGAGGCTGCTCCAACGCTTGTGGGCCCACGCCAATGAGCGCCCGCGGGCTGCCAGGTAAAGCCACACACCCACGCCAAACAGGGTGACCAAGGCGAACAATGGAGTAAAGCGCGGCGCCAGCAGCGGCGTCAGCACGGCCAGAAAGCTCAAGGCACCGAACCAGACCCCGTTGCACAACGCCCAAATGCCGCCAAACACAAACGCCCCCCAACTGCCGCCTCGAGCCTGGGGCGGGACGGCACGGGAGCGTTTGCCCGAGTTGTTGGCGATATCGATTTCATCGGCTACAGGCTGATCAATCATGGCGATCTGCGCTGCCACTTGAAGGCTGGCAGCTGGATGCGTTGCTCGATCGCATTTTCCCAATGCACGTCAAAGCCTGCATTTTTCAGTACCTCGACCACCCGCTGGCCGACCTTCAGGCTGCGTTGCGGATCATCATCGAGTGAACCGAAGGCGATCATCAGATCATCGGCTTGCACAGCACGCTCGACATCCTGCCCGTGATAAAAGCAGTAGCCGTGATAGTGGCCGTCAGGGGCTTCATGAACGGCTTGCGCGACATCAGAGAAGCCGTCCGACATTGTGTAGCCCGCATTGGACAATGCGCAGATACCGTCCTCATGCAGGTGATAGAACACCTTATCGAGTCGATCACAGGCGGTGATCTGCGGCCATGAGCGCTCGGCTTCACGCTTGCGCTTTACTTCAGGCAGGATCAGCGCCTTGAGCGCCGGGACATCGCAGTCATCGTCAATGATGTCGTCGACCATCTCGTCCATTTCCTGCTGCGTATAAAAGCCGGACCATACCCACATCTTGATGCTGTCGGCCACGTATTCGTCGCTTTCGGACATTGGTGTTTCTCCCTGGAAAACGTGCCCATGATGGACTCACAAAGAGCGTTTGAGTTCGGGCACGACTGCTCTCCATGACATGGATGAGCAGCCGTTCACATTCAGCCGTGGTCCATTCAGATCAACGCCGCCAAACCCGCCCTTCGCCACTCACCAGCCAAGGCGCCTGATCGGCAACGATACGCACCCCGCCGACCCAACGCTCGGCGGGCTTCAGGTCAAGCCAGTGGGCGTGCCCGCCCAGGACCTGCTCGCCAAGCTTTGTCAGACTCAGCAGACGTTGCTGCCAGTGTTCGCCCGGCATCTCCTTGATCAACGGCAGCGGTGTCTCGATCAGTGCGCGCAGCAACGCGTGAAACATCAGGTCGCCCAGATAAGGCAACGGTTCGTAACTCATCATCAGGTGGCCGAATACCTTACCAGCCGGCAATTCGCCATGGGTCGACAGGATGCGCAAGGTCAGGCGCTGGGTGAGGCTCAGGCCATCACCTGCACCCGGCAGCTCTTGCAGCTGCCGGGCCAGGGCGGGCGCCAACAAAGGCAATACCGGGTGATCCTGAGCGGCCAGATGCGCCCAGGCCGTTGGATCCGTGGCGGTATAGGCCGCCCATGCCCGGCGTGCCAAAGCCAGAGCGTCTTCACCCAACGGGCGGCGTTGCGGCCATAGCCAGGCGAGCAGGTCCGGGGCCAGTTGGCCGATGCCGATAAAGCGCTCGATACCAGGCACTTGGGTAATTTCGATCAACTCGAGTCGGCGCGGCAGCACGGGAAGGCTGGCCAACAGGCGGATCAGGAACAACTGGTCATAGGCATCCCCCTCGCACCAGAGCACCACTTCACTGTCGGCGTTCAACTGGGCCAGGGCGGCGCGTTGCCTGGTCTGGCGTTGCTGGATATCGCGCTCGGACAGCCCGAACGCCTGCTGCGCGAAAGCCGAGCGCACCGCCCAGTAATCATCCTCGGGCAATGCCGGCACCGGCCCCATCACCATGGGGTCATCGAACATATGAAACGCGCCGGATAAACCTGCGGTGCGCAGGCTGTGCTCGATGTCATTACCGCAACGCCAGTGTTGCACCGTTGCCTCCCCGTCCGCCGTAAAACCTGGGTGACGTGCGGCGAAAGCGACGGCGTCGGCATGGGCGATCAGCTTGGGCCAGCTGGAAAAACCGGCCTCCCGGGCCACCAGCCATTGGGTGTCGGCCAGGCGATAATCGGGCCCGGCTATGCCGAGGCTGCGCAGTTGTTGGCTGATGTCGTCAGCCTCGTGATTTTTCAGGGCCTTGAGCAAACGCTTGGCGCGCTTGCGCAGTGCAGGCAGGTCGAGAAGACCGTGATGACGGGAAGCAAGAATAGCGGGCATGCCAACTCCTTACAGGGCTCGGTCCGCCGACAAGCCGGGAGCTGGAATGAAAAATGGTGCACAAGTGCCTGGGTTACCCCTTCGCGCGGACCGCAGGCGCAGCAAAACGCCCGGGGCCAGACTTTAGCGGCAAGCGGTTATCGACGCAATATGTGTCGTGGCTAGACATCCAGCCCGGCAATCACCTCTGCCCGGGTGGTGACCTGACGGAAATGATGCTCCCACAGGCTGATGCCTAGCTTGCCAGAGCGGTCCAGGGACGAGCCTATGGTCAGGTCGGTAATCAGCGTCGGAGTCAGCCCGGCATCGAACAGGGCAAACCCGGCGGCAAGCACACAGGTCTCGGTCTGCAGGCCGCACACCAACACCCGGTCCACGCCAAGCTGTTTGATGTATTCGATGGTTTCTGCGCTTTGCCCGTAGCCGTGCTTGACGAAAACCCTGTCCGCTTCGACCAGACTCTCGTCTTGCGCTGCCGGGTGCCAACCCAGTTGCCGATTGAACGGGGTGACCTGTTCGTCATGCAGCTCGATGGAAGCAATGGTGGGAATATTCGCCGACAAGGCCCGCACGCCATCGACCAGCCATTCGGGCGGGCTGAAGGTGGACTGGACATCAACGATAAGTAACACCTGCCGCATGAATTTCTCCCGAACGCTTGCTGAGGGCGCCGAGTATATCGACATGGACCACCAAGGGTGAGCTTGAGGCAAACCCTGCACTCGACATTCCCCCGCCAGCCCACCGAGAATGCGCAGCGCTCACAATCAATAATCCGCATTACTCAAGGAAGACGCCATGACCCCGATCCTCAATCGCATCGTGCTGTACGTTCGCGACATGCAGGCCACCTGCGATTTTTATGAGCGTCATTTCGGCTTTATCGCCCACCGTAAAGACGGCGACCGTATCGTCGAACTACGCGCACCGGTTGGCGGCGCAATCCTGATGCTGCATCTGGCGGGCAAAGCCGTAAAAACCGGGCAAGTCACGGTCAAGCTGGGCTTTGATATCGAGGATGTGGAAGGCTTCAAGCAGCACTGTCTGGCCCAAGGCCTGGAGTTCGGCTCCACCCACCAGGCGGACGGTTATTGCTTCGCCAATGCCAAGGACCCCAATGGCAATAACATCACGATCACCAACCGGGCGTTTGCTTCATCCACCGATTAGAGACATTCCTGCGCCGCGTGCTTGAAACTGTTGGCCAGCAGGCCGCGTTCATACAGGAAAATCTTGCCGCCGCTGGGCGCCTTGTAAGCCTCAAGGATGTTGTCGGCGGTGAGCGCACTGGCAACAACAATCTTGTAGTGGCGCTGCGTCTGGGTCAGGGTCGGCACCTGGGTTGGCCCCTGCAATTTGGGCATGACGCAGTCGGTGTACGCTTCAGGACTCTTGCTGGTGTGCAAGGTCTCCGTCGGCTGATTCGGCGTGGAGGCGCAGGCAGCCAGCAGCGAGCTGGCGAGGGCGAGAACGGGGATAAGCAAACGACGCATGGGCGGGATCCTGGGCGATATTCTGCTGATAGAGCAGGGTCTTCTATGCAGGCTATTTTCCAGTTATATGCACAGAACAAAACTGATAAAGCGTGATGCTCACTATCATCGACACCGATAGTTGCAGTGATTTACCCACGCTTTACCTGATCTTTACCGAATCCAGACCTTTCTTTACATGAATCGGGTGTTAGATACGTCCATGGCGAACCCACTTATCTCGCCAGAGGAGACACCCATGTTTTCGAAGATAACCCAAGCCTTGATCCTGTCCGGTTGCCTTATTGCAGCAGGTACGGCATCCGCCAGCGAGCGTGATGTGATAGTGCCTGTTATCGCCGGAGCAGCAGTGGGAGCCGTCGTAGCCACGATGTTCAGCGGTCCGAGCCATGATCACTATCGCCCTGAATATCGGGCCTACCCGCCACAACCACGCTACTACCAGCCAGTGGCTTATGTGCCGGTGACCCGGGTCGTCGAATACCGCCGTGCCCCGCCGCCGCACTACGGTTATTACGACCGGGGCCATGATCGCGGTTACGATCATGGCCGGGACTACGGTCGCTGGTAAGCTGAGGTGTGAAGCCTGCGCGATATCCCTGTGGGACCGGCTTCAGCCGGGAAGGCGTAGGCAGGATTAATACATTTTATCGCCTGCCAGATCGTCTTCCCGGCTAAAGCCGGTCCCACATTCTCTCAACATGGGCGGCAACAAACCAACTATCAGTTACTAGGCCGTTGCTTGGTGGAATCCAGCTCGGCCTTTTTGCCCGTGGTGATCTCGGTGATCTGCGCCGACTTGGCGATAGCCAGGTCGAAGGTGTCCTGCATCTTGGCGATGGCGTCGGTCGGCGTGCCGTTGAGTCCGCCACTGGCAGCCCAATCGAAGTTCCACACACCGGAGAGGTTGTCGGCACCGGCGACATCGTGGGTTTCGATGGCGGTGAAAACATCCGGATGGCGCTGCATGTACTGGGCGGCGGCGGAGACATCCGCTGGCACCTTGCCCGAGGTGTTATTGGCCAGTTGCGCCAGCTCCTGCCCGGAAATGGCCGACTTGCCGTTCTGGCGCATATAGTCGGCAACGGTCTTGCTGGACTTGGCGATATTGAGTTTGTCGTCGAAGGCCGACGTCGTGGATTTCTGTGGCGTCGGGTTGCTGCCAGCGGGCGATACGGTCGACATCGGCTCTGCTCCTTCATGGATTTGTGGCATATCGCGATTACGATGCCTACGTCCGAACGGTAGCATGAAGCCATTAGCACCAATGGCGGGGCTTCACAGCAATTCGCAAAGCCACAGAGATTTCACAGTAATTCACACCGCTTAGCGCACGATGCAGTCCACTCCCCCGCCTTTCAGCGCGGTGCTTTTTTTGTTCAGCGCTTGCGGCCGAATCAACCTGCCAATCGAGCCCGCGCCTCATGCAGCTTTTTATAGCTGTCGATCAGACGCAGATGCCGGTCGAGGCCTTCGAGCTTCATGCTGGTCGGGGTCAGGCCATAGAAGCGCACACTGCCGTCCACTGAACCCAGCACGGCGTCCATGCGCTCGTTGCCGAACATGCGCCGGAAATTGACTTCGTAGTCCTGCATATCCAGGTCACCATCCAGCTGCACTTCCAGCGCCGCATTCAACGCCTGATAGAACAGGCCGCGCTCGGCGGTATTGTCGTTGTACTGCAGGAAGGCCTCGACCAGCTCTTTGGCGTCGTCGTATTTCTTCAGGGCCAGCTGAATCAGCAGTTTCAACTCGAGGATCGTCAGCTGACCCCAGGCGGTGTTGTCGTCGAACTCGATGCCGATCAGCGTAGTGATGTCGGTGTAATCATCCAACTCGCTTTCGTCCAGGCGCTTGAGTAGCCCTTTCAGGTCACGGTTGTCCAGGCTGTGCAGATTGAGGATGTCTTCGCGGAAGAACAGCGCCTTGTTGGTGTTATCCCAGATCAAATCCTCGATCGGATAAATTTCCGAGTATGCCGGCACCAGAATGCGGCAGGCCTTGGCGCCCAGGTGTTCGTAGACCGCCATGTAGGCCTCCTTGCCCAGCTCTTCGAGAATACCGAACAAGGTCGCAGCTTCCTCGGCATTGGAGTTTTCGCCCTGGCCGGAGAAATCCCACTCGACGAATTCATGATCGGCCTTGGCACTGAAGAAGCGCCACGACACCACACCGCTGGAGTCGATGAAGTGCTCGACGAAGTTGTTCGGTTCCATCACCGCATGACTCTCAAAAGTCGGTTGCGGCAGATCGTTGAGACCCTCGAAACTGCGGCCCTGGAGCAGTTCGGTAAGACTGCGCTCCAGCGCCACTTCCAGACTCGGGTGCGCGCCGAACGAAGCGAACACGCCACCGGTGCGCGGGTTCATCAGGGTCACGCACATGACCGGAAACTGGCCGCCCAACGAGGCATCCTTGACCAGCACCGGAAAGCCCTGCTCTTCCAGGCCCTGGATACCAGCGAGAATGCCGGGATACTTGGCCAGCACTTCCTGCGGCACATCGGGCAACGCCAGTTCGCCTTCGAGAATCTCGCGCTTGACCGCGCGTTCGAAGATTTCCGACAGGCACTGCACTTGGGCTTCGGCCAGGGTATTACCAGCGCTCATGCCGTTGCTCAGGTACAGATTTTCGATCAGGTTGGAGGGGAAATACACCACTTCGCCGTCGGACTGGCGCACAAACGGCAGCGAGCAGATACCGCGCTCGATATTACCGGAGTTGGTGTCGTACAGATGGGAGCCAAACAACTCGCCATCAGGGTTGAAAATCTCCAGGCAGTATTCGTCGAGAATCTCCCTCGGCAGTTCATCCTTCGGACCCGGCTGGAACCAGCGCTCGTCCGGATAATGCACGAACGGCGCATTGGCGATCTCTTCGCCCCAGAACTGATCGTTATAGAAGAAGTTGCAGTTCAGCCGTTCGATAAACTCGCCCAACGCCGAAGCCAGTGCGCCTTCCTTGGTCGAACCCTTGCCATTGGTGAAGCACATGGGCGAATGGGCGTCGCGGATATGCAGAGACCAGACGTTGGGCACGATATTGCGCCATGAGGCAATTTCGATCTTCATCCCCAGGCCCGCAAGGATGCCGGACATATTGGCGATGGTTTCTTCCAGCGGCAGGTCCTTGCCCGCAATAAAGGTGCTGGCCCCGGACGCCAGGCTCGGCATCAGCAGCGCCTGGGCATCGGCATCGAGGTTTTCCACTTCCTCAATCACAAACTCAGGCCCGGCCTGCACCACTTTCTTGACCGTGCAGCGATCAATGGAACGCAGGATGCCCTGGCGGTCCTTGGCCGAGATGTCAGCTGGCAATTCGACCTGGATCTTGAAGATCTGGTTGTAGCGGTTTTCCGGGTCGACAATATTGTTTTGCGACAGGCGAATGTTATCGGTGGGGATATTGCGGGTATCGCAGTACAACTTGACGAAGTAAGCCGCACACAGAGCCGACGAAGCCAGGAAGTAATCGAACGGCCCCGGTGCCGAACCGTCGCCCTTGTAACGAATGGGCTGATCGGCGATCACCGTGAAGTCATCGAACTTGGCTTCAAGTCGAAGGTTGTCGAGAAAATTAACCTTGATTTCCATGTGGCATTACCATCAATAAGCGAGCAAACGAATGGCCGCCATTATCCGGTTTTTCTGCGGGAAGTCTTTGGCTATGTGTTGTGGGTCGACAATCAGCACTGCGTTGCGATGCTTTTGTGGGACCGGCTTTAGCCGGGAAGACGCCGGCAGGGTCGATAAATTCCTATCGCCTGCCATATCGCTTTCCCGGCTAAAGCCGGTCCCACACTAACAATGCATCAGGCGAGCAGCCGCTCCAGCAGCACCTCCAACGGATGCCGCAACTGCCGGTCAGCCATGCGCTTGACCTGGCTGCGGCACGAATAGCCGGTTGCCAACGCCTCACCCTGCTTATCCAGCTTGGTCGCCCATGACTGCTCGAAGATGGTCCGGGACGTCTCCTGATTGCGCGCTTCGTGGCCGTAAGTGCCGGACATGCCGCAGCAGCCGGTAGCCTCGGTGGTCAGCTTCAACCCGAGACGCGAGAACACCTTCTCCCACTGCCCGGTACTGGCCGGCACGTTGGTTTTCTCGGTGCAGTGGGCCATCAGGCGGAACGCGGCCGGGGCCACCGACGCTGTTGCTTCAGGCAAGGCGTCCATCAGCCATTCCTGGGGCAGCAGCACTTTCGGGCAGTCTTCCAGGCCCGGCACTTTCTGATATTCCTGGCGGTAGACCAGCGTCATCGCCGGGTCCAGCCCCACCAGTGGCACGCCACAGTCGGCCAGGGCCTTGAGCTGGGTGGCGTTGCGCGTAGCGGCCTTGGCGAAGGCACCGAGGAACCCTTGCACATGCAGCGGCTTGCCGTTGGCGCTGTAAGGCGCCAGGAACACCCGATAGCCCAACTGATGGACCAGCTGAACAAAAGACGCCAGCAGCGGCGTCTCGAAATAGCGGGTAAAGGCGTCCTGCACCAGCACCACGCTGCGCTGGCGTTGCTCATCACTCAGTTCCCGCAGCGCTGGCAAAGTCGCGGCGCGCACGTTGCAGCGGCTCAACGTGGCCTGCAGGTTGTAGCGATGGATCAGCGGACTGTCGAGCATGCCGACGTGGCGTTCGAGCAGGCCACTGACCCACTTCGAGCCCATCACCGCGTTGTACAGGCCCGGTGCGTAAGCCATATAAGGAATGCTGAATTCCAGCGATCCGATCAGGTAGTCACGCAGCGGACGCTGATAACGGCCGTGGTACAGCTCCAGAAAGCGCGAACGAAACTCCGGCACGTTGACCTTGATCGGACATTGCCCCGCGCAGGACTTGCACGCCAGGCAACCGGCCATCGCGCCATAGACTTCGTGGGAAAAATCCGCGTCACCGCGAGACCGCGCCCGGTTGTTGCGCAGCCGCGTCGGCAGCTCCTTGAGCCAGGACGCCCTGCCCCGCGCCGCTTCCAGCACGTCGATGCTCGCCGCACCCTGCAGACGCAGCCACTCACGAATCAACGACGCCCGGCCCTTGGGCGAATGCTGGCGCTCACGGGTGGCTTTCCACGACGGGCACATCGCGTCATTCGTATCGAAGTTGTAGCAGGCACCGTTACCATTGCAGTGCACGGCGGTGCCGAAACTCTGCCAGACGCGCTCGTCGATCTGCCGGTCGAGATCGCCGCGCAGGGTGACTTCGTTGACCTTGAGCAGGCCCTCGGCCGCGTCCGGCGGGGTGCAGATCTTGCCGGGGTTGAGCTGGTTGTACGGGTCGAAGGCGCCCTTGAGCGCCTGCAACGCCGGGTACAACGCACCGAAAAACGCCGGCACATACTCCGAACGCAACCCCTTGCCATGCTCGCCCCAGAGCAGGCCGCCGTAGCGCTGGGTCAGCTCGGCGACGGCATCGGAGATCGGCTTGACCAGCGCGGCCTGGGCCGGGTCTTTCATGTCCAGCGCCGGGCGCACATGCAGTACCCCGGCGTCGACATGGCCGAACATGCCGTAGGTCAGGCCATGACCGTCGAGCAAGGCGCGGAATTCGGCGATGTAGTCGGCCAGACGCTCCGGCGGCACCGCCGTATCTTCCACGAACGGCTGCGGGCGAATCTCGCCCTCGACATTGCCCAGCAGGCCCACCGAGCGCTTGCGCATGGTGTAGACCCGGGTCACCGCCGCCTCACCTTCAGCCAGGGTATGACCCAGACGCTCGATGGTAGTGTCGGCCTGCAAATGCGCGACGAACGCCGTTACCCGTGCGTTGACCTCGTCGACCTCGTCGCCGCTGAACTCAACCAGGTTGATACCCAGGGTCGGGCGCTCGGCATCGGCCGGAAAATATTCGGCAACGCTGTGCCAGACGATGTCTTTCATCGCCAGCATCAATACCCGTGAGTCCACGGTTTCGATGGACAGCGGCTTGTGTGCGAGCAAGGCATTGGCGTCACGCAGCGCATCCATGAAGCTGCTGTAGCGCACGTTGACCAGCACCGAGTACTTGGGAATCGGCAGGACATTGAGCCTGGCTTCGACCACGTAACCCAGCGAACCTTCGGCGCCGCACAGCACGCTATTGAGGTTGAAGCGGCCCTGCTCGTCGCGCAGGTGCGCCAGGTCGTAGCCGGTCAGGCAGCGGTTGAGCTTGGGGAATATCGCCTCGATCAGTTCGACCTGGGTTTCCTGGATCTGCCGGGCACTGCGATAGACCTCACCGCTGCGACCTGGCTGAGCGCAGGCGGCGTCCAGTTCGGCGTCGGACAACGGCCGGGTATGCAGATGTTCGCCGCCAAGCAGCACGCTATGCAATTCCAGCACATGGTCGCGGGTCTTGCCGTAGGTGCAACTGCCCTGGCCGCTGGCATCGGTGTTGATCATGCCGCCGACGGTGGCGCGGTTGGACGTCGACAACTCCGGGGCGAAAAACAGCCCGTGGGGCTTGAGGGCGGCGTTGAGCTGGTCCTTGACCACCCCGGCCTGCACCCGTACCCAGCGCTCGGCAACATTGATTTCAAGGATGCTGTTCATATGCCGCGACAGGTCGACAACGATGCCATCGGTCAGCGACTGGCCGTTGGTGCCGGTGCCACCGCCCCGTGGGGTCAGCTTGATCTGACGGAAGCGCGGCTCGGCCATCAGCGCGGCAATGCGCGCGACGTCATCGGCATCCAGCGGGAACACCGCCGCCTGAGGCAGGCGCTGATAGATCGAGTTATCCGTGGCCAACACGGTGCGCGTGGCGTAGTCGGCACTGAGCTGGCCACGGAAACCGCTGGCGCGCAGGGCGTCGAGAAATTCAGGGTACTGCGGCGCCGGGGCGGCGCCAGTCAGCTGGGCGATCATCATGGGATGGCCTCTTGTCGGTCTGATCACGGAAAAAAGCAAAATACTTGTCGTCCGGGCATTAATCGGTCAGCCTCGGATCTTGGTCTGTGCCAATGATCCCGGAGGTTATGGCGCAGGACAAATGGATATTCCTGCCGCTATCGATGACTTTTCTGAATGAATTACCGCCACCTCACGCCCTCCATGTCGCTGCTGCTGGCCTTTGAAGCCGCCGCCCGTCATGAAAGCTATACCCGCGCCGCAGTGGAGCTGTCCCTGACCCAGAGCGCGGTGAGCCGTCAGGTCCAGGCCCTGGAGCAGCAACTGGGCCTGACCCTGTTTCGTCGCGAGGGCCGCCAGGTGCAACTGACCGATGTCGGCCGTCTGTACCAGCGAGAGATGAGCGAGGCCCTGGGCCGGATCCGTAGCGCCACCTTGCAGGCCATGGCCTTCCAGTCCGGTGGCGGTACCCTGCGTTTGGCCACGCTGCCGACCTTCGGTTCGAAATGGTTGCTGCCGCGCCTGCATGGCTTCTACAAGAGCCATCCCGGCATGCTCATCCATATCAATTCGCGGATCGACGCCATCGACTTCGATACCAGCGGCATCGACGCCGCCATCGTCGTCGGCACCGCCGACCTGCCAGGCCTGATCAGCCACCGCCTGCATGCCGAAGAGCTGGCATTGATCATCTCCCCGGAAGCCGCCCTGGCCCATGGCGACTGGACGCCGGAGCGCATCGGCGAGCTGATGCTGCTCAACGTCGCCAACAACCCCAATGTCTGGGGTGACTGGTTCAGTCATCACCACCTGCCCCACCGCCTGATGCGCCTGGGGCCGAGCTTCGAACTGACTTCGCACCTGATCCAGGCGGTCAGGGCCGGTATCGGGATCGGCCTGGTGCCGCGCATTCTGGTGGCCGATGAACTGACCAGCAGCGAACTGATCGGCCTCGGCCAGCCCTTTGCCAGTCAGCGCAGCTATTACCTGACCTACCCGCCGCGCAATGAAATGCTACCGTCGCTGGCGGCGTTTCGCGGGTGGTTGCTGGGGCAGATCTGATGATAGGCGCGCGTTGCATAGGTACCGGTGGGACCGGCTTCAGCCGGGAAGACGCATTCCCGGCTGAAGCCGGTCCCACTGATCGAATCGATACTGGCAACCATGATGGCAAACAAACCTCATTGGCCGTTGAACGGATCGATACCCCCAGCTGTCTAGAGGCTGATATGGGTCAAACGCCCCATGCACAAGTTGGTCCCTGGCCCAGGATGGGCCGCCGCTTTCCAACGCTGGCGCAGAAAATTTTTCAATCTCAAGGCTGTCGGATTTGTTACTTTGTCACCGGTTTTTTACATGTGAGCGACCTTGGTCAGTCTGTCGACCCCCGCCCACTGCCGCGCGCCTAATGGAGGGACATCTTGACCAGCCCCGAAACGACTGACTCATTTCAGCTCGCACTGGCCAATTGTGCCCGGGAACAGATTCGCACGCCCGGCAGCATTCAACCGCTGGGTTTCATGATGGTGATTGAAGAACCGGGCTTGGCGATCCGCCAGATCAGCGAAAACCTCCCTCAATGGCTGGGCATCAGCAGCGCCGAGCTGCTGGCTGGCCGCTTCGATGCCATCGTGGACGACGCTGCGACCTTCATTGAACTGCTGGGCGAACTGGACGACGAGGAATCCCAGCCCTACCACGTAGGCGATGTCAGCTTCCTGGTGGGCGCGCAACATCAGCATGTGCCAATGATGCTGCATCGCCATGATGGTGTATTGATCGCTGAATTCCAGCGTCCGGGCCCGGCGTCCGGGTCCAGTTCGCGACTGTATCCACTGGTGCGTTCTTTCATCAGTGGCGTCTCGGATTTCGAAACCGTGGAAGCCTTGTGCGTCCGAGCGGTGCGTGTCATCAAGCACATGACCGGTTTTGGCCGGGTAAAATCCTACCGTTTTGATAGCGACGGCAATGGCCTGGTCAATGCCGAATTGCTCGACGAGGGCTATCCGAGCTATCTGGGGCTGTGCTTCCCCGCCTCCGATATTCCCGCACAGGCCCGTCAGCTGTATTGCGCCAATCGTATCCGGGTGATCGAAGACGCTCATTACCAGCCTTCTCGACTTTTGCCCGCAGACAATCCGCTGACGGGGCAGCCGCTGGACCTGAGTTTCTCAACCCTGCGCAGCGTGTCACCGGTACATCTGCAATACATGCGCAACATGAAGACCCTGGCGTCCATGTCGATCTCCATCGTCGTCGACGGCAAGCTGTGGGGCCTGATCTCTTGCCATCACAGCGCGCCTCATCCAGTAAACTTCCAGGTCCGTACCGCCTGCGAGCTGTTGGGCCGGGTACTGTCGTTGCAGGTCGAGACGCGCGAAGCCCACATTCGCAACGAACGGATGCTGTCAATTCGCCAGCGCATCGTCCAACTGCTTGGCGCCATTGCCGATCACGACAGTGTGCTGTTGGGCCTGCGCTCACTGCCGGACATTTTCGTCAACTTCGTCGGCGCCGCCGGCGCTGCGGTGGTTTCCGGGTCCGGCTGCGATGTCTATGGCCGTACGCCGTCCAAGGCCCAGGTCCGCGAGCTGGCAGGCTGGCTGGCAGAGCAAGGTGGATCCGAGTTCTTCCATACCGACAATGTCGGCCGGGACATACCGGCAATCGTCGGGCTGAGTGCTTCGGCCTGCGGCATCCTGGCAGTGTCGATTTCCGAGATTCATCCGCACTACCTGATCTGGTTCAAGCCGGAACAACCCCAGGTCGTGCATTGGGCCGGCCGTCCGGAAAAAACCGTCGCCGACAGTGGCTCGCTCAACCCGCGCCAGAGCTTCGAGCAATGGCAGCAGATCGTCGAAGGTTTCTCCACGCCCTGGGATGCCAATGAAATCGAAGGCGTGCAGGAACTGCGCCTGGCAGTACTGGGGATCGTACTGCGCAAAGCCGAAGAGCTGGCACAACTGTCGGAAGACCTGAAACGCTCGAACAAAGAACTCGAATCGTTCTCCTACAGCGTCTCCCATGACTTGCGCGCACCGCTGAGGCATATCGCCGGCTATGCGGAGCTGCTTGAGGACATCGAAGGCTCCAACCTTTCCGAGCGCGGCTTGCGCTTTCTCGGCACCATTGGCGACTCTGCCAAATTTGCCGGGACGCTGGTCGATAACCTGCTCAGTTTCTCGCAGATGGGCCGCGCGGCCATGCATCTCTCAGACGTCAATTTGTCGGCCATGATCGCGTCAATCCAGCTGGAAATGCGTCCGGACTATGAAGGCCGCATCATAGAATGGTCATTCGGCGAGCTGCCGGTTGTCGTCGCCGACCCGGCGTTCCTGCATCTGGCCATGCGCAATCTGATTGCCAACGCCATCAAATACACTCGCAATCGCGCCGTCGCGACCATTAAAGTCGACGTACAGGAGCGCGCAAACGATTTCGTTGTCAGTGTCCGCGACAACGGTGTCGGCTTCGACATGCAGTACGCTGGAAAACTCTTCGGGGTATTCCAGCGTCTGCATCGCATGGAAGAATTCGAAGGCACCGGCATCGGCCTGGCTAATGTCCGGCGGATCGTCGAACGCCATGGCGGCACCGTCTGGGCCGAAGGCGTACCGGACAACGGCGCCACTTTCTATTTTTCTCTGCCCAGAAAAACACTTGCAACCCCTATTCCTGCTGGTCAATGAGGCCATACATGCTCAAACCGATACTCCTGGTAGAAGATAATCCCCACGACCTTGAATTGACCCTGGTGGCGCTCGAGCGCAGTCAGTTGGCCAATGAGGTTGTGGTGGTGCGTGACGGCGCGGAGGCGCTCGATTATCTGTTCAGGAAAAATGAATATGCCGACCGGGTCGAAGGCAATCCTGCGGTGCTGCTGCTCGACCTGAAACTTCCAAAGATCGATGGCCTTGAAGTGCTGATGAATGTGCGCAACACCGACAGCCTGCGCAGCATTCCCGTGGTCATGCTGACCTCTTCACGGGAAGAACCCGATCTTGACCGGGCCTACCAACTGGGCGTGAACGCCTACGTGGTCAAGCCTGTAGACTTCAAGGAGTTCGTTGGCGCCATTTCTGACCTGGGAATCTTCTGGGCCGTGCTCAATGAACCCCCGCCCGGCTCGACCCGCGTCGTAAAACGCCCGAAATCCTGACGTTGAAACCCGAGAGTGGTACGGCCATGCCCCTGGCAAAAGTGAAGCTGCTGCTCGTTGAAGACAGCATCTATGACGTAGAGCTGACCCTGCTTACCCTGGAAGCCAATGAGCTGCAGGTCGAGCCGGTGGTGGTGCACGACCACCTCAGCGCCGCTGAAGCCCTGGGCAGGGAGAAGTTCGACGTCATTGTCTGCGATGTGCTGCTGCCCTCCTCATCCGGCACCGAAGTGCTGGAAGTGGCCAAGCAGATCGTCCCGCAAACGCCTTTCATCTTTCTCTCGGGCATGTTCGGCGAGCAGCAGGCCATAGAGACCATGCGCCTGGGCGCGGTCGATTACGTACTCAAGCAGAACCTCAAAGTCTTGCCCAAGGCGATCCGTCGTGCCGTGCTGGAAGTGCGCGAGCGCGAGAAGCGCCAGGCCGCCGAGTCGGCCTTGGAAGACGTCGAAGCCCGTGCGCGGATTGCCATACAAGCAGCAGAAATGGGCGTTTGGGAAGTCAATATCGACAACCTGGAAGTCATCTGGGATGAACGCTGCCGGGCGCTGTACGAGTTGCCACCCATCGGCAATTTTCAAATGGGCCAGATGATTGACCTCACCCATCCGGATGACCGTGACGCCCTGCAGGAAAAGATCGACCTGGCCCTGAGCAAGGCTTCGGCCTTCAACGCCGAATATCGAATCGTCCTGCCCGGCAACCGCATTCGCTGGCTGCTCTCCAACGGGCGTTCGACCTTCCGGGACGGCCGCTGCGTGCAGTTTACCGGGGTCATCCAGGATATCAGCGAGCGCCGGGTCGCCACTCAGGAACTGGTGCAACTGACCGAGACCCTGGGGCAGCGGGTCGAACAGCGTACCCGCGAACGTGACCGCACCTGGGAGCTGTCACGGGAACTGCTGGCGGTACTGCGCTTCGATATGACGCCGATTGCCTTTAACCCGGCCTGGGAATCGGCACTCGGCTGGTCGCGGGAGCAGATCAACAGCCTGCGCCTGTGGGAATTGATTCACCCCCTTGATCTGGATGCGACGATCAAGGAAACCCAAAGCATCGCCTCGGGCAATGTCTCAACCCGCTTTGTCAATCGCATGCGCCACAGCAACGGCGATTATCGCTGGCTGTCCTGGACCATAGTGCCGGAGAACGGGTTGATGTACGCAGCGGTGCGCGACATCACCGAAGAGCGCGCCGTGATCGAAGAACTGGCAGCGGCCAACAAGCATTTGCAGGAGCAGATCAAGGAGCGCGAGCGGGTCGAAGCCACGCTGCAACAGATGCAGCGCCTCGAGGTCGTCGGGCAACTGACGGCGGGCGTGGCCCATGACTTCAATAATCTGCTCACCGTGATCCTCACCAGCGCGACCTTTGCCAGCCGCGATATCGAACGCGGCAAGCTGGACAAGGTCCCCACGCGCCTCAAGCACATCAGTGAAGCCGGGGAACGCGGTGCGCGGCTCACCGCTCAGTTACTGTCATTCTCCCGCCGCCAGCGCCTGCAACCCTGCCCGGTGGATCTGAACACCACCATCCAGGACATGCAGGGCCTGCTGAGCAAGGCCCTGGGCGCCAATATCTGGGTTGACCTGTCGCTCTCTCCCGGCCTGTGGACCGCCTCGGCAGACCCGACCCAGACCGAAATGATCATCCTCAACCTGGCCATCAACGCCCGGGACGCCATGGCTTCCACCGCTGGCTCTCTGAAGCTGCGCACCCACAACGAAACGGTCAAGGTGCCTGCCGTGCGTCCTGAAGACCCGGAGCCGGGCCGCTATGTGGTGTTTACCATCTCTGACACCGGCTGCGGTATGGATGAAGAAACCCTGAAGAAGGCCTACGAACCGTTTTTCACCACCAAGGCGGTTGGCCAGGGCGCGGGGCTGGGTCTGGCTCAGGTATTCGGCTTCGCCAAACAGTCGGGCGGTGGCGTGCGGATCGAGACCGAGCTGAACGTTGGCACCACGGTCAGCGTGTACCTGCCGAAAATCGACGGCCTGTCCACCCCGATCATCCCGGCCCCCGGCCCGGCCCGCGACGCCCGGACCATGGGCACGCGCACGGTATTGCTGGTCGATGACGACCCTGTCGTACGGGACCTGACCGCAACCATGCTCGAGTCTTTCGGCTTGATGGTGCTACAGGCCAGCAGCGGTATCGACGCCCTGAGCAAACTGTCCCCTGCCGTCGATCTGCTGATCACCGACTACGCCATGCCCAACATGACCGGTGGCGAGCTTGCCGCCCTGATAAGCAAGGCACAGCCGGGAATCCCTATCGTCTTCATCACCGGCTATGCCGACACCGACGTCCTCGGCCTGGACAACTCCAGCGTGGTGCAGAAGCCTTTTACCGAACAGCAGTTGCAGGAAAAAATCTGGCTGGCCATGGGTCAGCGGGTGCAGGTGTAAGCGCCCATTCATACCGTGCGGCGGTGCCTGTAAAACACAACCCCCTCAATCGGATTCGAATGCGACTCCTGTAGATACCGTCTTGACCCTCGTCGCGCAAACCCGCTCCCACGCAGCCGGTGCTTGCTGCGTGACAGCGCGGCGTACCAAGTAAAAGCACGCACGTTACATCGAGGCCTTGCAGGGCGGTTCAAGCTCAATCTGCCGCAATGTGCGCCGCGACCGCGCTTTGCACTTCACCCTCAATGCTCGCTGGTTGAGCCAACGTCCTGAGTCTGACTCTCGTGCGATACCGAGAGCGGGAGGCCCTGTGTCCGATCCAAACAATAACCCATCAAGTTCACGCCGACAGGTGCTCAAGGTGGGCGCGACTGCGCTGGCCGCAGGCTCGCTTTCCGCCATGGCAATAGGCAGCAATACCGCCCAGGCAGCGACTTCGACACCGACTAAAAAAGGACAAGACGAAATGACCAGCTTCACCACCCGCGACGGCACCGAGATCTTCTACAAAGACTGGGGCACGGGTCAGCCCATCGTTTTCCATCACGGCTGGCCGCTGAGCTCCGACGATTGGGACGCACAGATGCTGTTCTTCGTCTCCAAGGGCTACCGGGTGATCGCTCACGACCGTCGCGGCCATGGTCGTTCGACGCAAACCTCCACCGGCAACGACATGGACACCTATGCCGCAGACGTCGCCGCGCTGGTTGCGCACCTGAAACTCACCAATGCCGTGCATATCGGCCACTCTACCGGCGGTGGCGAAGTTGCCCGTTACGTTGCGCAACACGGCGCCGGCCACGTTGCCAAAGCCGTGCTGATCGGCGCCGTGCCGCCGATCATGCTCAAGACCGCCAACAATCCCGGCGGCTTGGGCATCGAGGTGTTCGACGGTTTCCGTTCGGCGCTGGCGGCCAACCGCGCGCAGTTCTACAAGGAAGTGCCCGTGCCGTTCTACGGCTACAACCGCGAGGGCGCGAAGGTGTCTGAAGGCATCAAGGAAAACTGGTGGCGCCAGGGTATGATGGGCGGCGCAAAAGCCCATTACGACTGCATCAAGGCGTTCTCGGAAACCGACTTCACCGAAGACCTGAAGAAAATCAGCGTGCCGGTCCTGGTTCTGCACGGTGACGACGATCAGATCGTGCCAATTGCAGACTCGGCCGAGCTGTCCATCAAGCTGCTCAAGCACGGCACGCTGAAAGTGTACAAAGGCTATCCGCACGGCATGTGCACCACTCACCCGGAAGTCATCAACGAAGACTTGCTGGCGTTTATCAAGGGCTGATGCCTGTTCGGGTCATGGCTAAGGCCGTGACCCGATGTCCCTCCTGCTCAAGCCAACGCAAACAGGATCACACCAGCCGCGCGCCACCATCGATATTGAGCACGGCGCCATTCATATAGGCATTGGCCATCAGGAATACCGCTGCCGAACCCGCTTCCTGCGCAGTGCCAAGCCGACGCAACGGCAAACCCTGCTCAAGAGACGCCACGTAAGCATCACGCCCCTCGCCCAACGCCTTGCTGAAGATCGGCGTATTGATCGGGCCGGGGGACAGGGTGTTGACGCGAATAGGTGCCAGTTCAAGGGCCAAGCCCCGCGCCAATGCTTCCATAGCCGCCGATGCCGCGCCGATCACCGCCGTGCCGTAGGCATTCGGGCGATCAGCCAGGGCGCCGGAAATAAAGGTGATCGAGCCATCTTTCGCCAACCTGTCGCCCAGGGCACGAATCGCGTGCAGGGCGGCCCAGATACGCTCCTCGAAGGCCCCGCGCAGATGGTCGATTTGCGCAACCAGCACGGTGCCGACGACAAAGGTACCGGCCAGCAGCACCAGATGATCGACCTTGGGAATGTCAGCCAGTGCCACTTCGATGGCCTCGCGGCGGGTCACATCGGCGGCACGCCAGCCGTCCAGACCATTGTCCTGTGCCGCTTGCCGGGCGCGCTCGGCATTGGAGCCGATGACGATCACTCTGGCCCCCGCCGCTTTGGCCTGTATGGCTGCGGCCAGGCCGATGCCGGAAGTGCCGCCGAAAATAACCACAGTGCGGTCGGTGAGCGTGGATGGCAGTGATTGCGTAATGGTCATGCTGAAACTCCTGTGGAACCCCTGAATGGCGTTCGATGGAGCAAGACTAAGGTTTAGCGAAAGGATTGATAATTGGGGCACAAGTCGCTTTACTAATGCCATGAAGGAACAAATTGGTTTGGACCGCCTGACCGGTCTCATCGCATTTGCCCGCGCCGCCTCACTGGGCAGTTACACCGCTGCAGCGCGAGCGCTGTCGGTGTCGCCTTCGGCTGTCAGTAAAAGCGTGCAGCGCCTCGAAGAGCATTTCGGCCTCAAGCTCTTTACCCGCACCACCCGCTCACTGACCCTGACGCCTGAAGGCCGGGATATCTATGAGCGTGCGTTGCGAATTCTGCGGGAAGTGGAAGAGATCGATCAGGCGGCGGTCGCTTCACGGGCCGAGCCTTCCGGCACTCTTAAGATCACTGCGCCTGCGCCCATCGGCCTGAATATCCTCGCACCGGCCCTGCCGCGCTTTCGCGAGCGCTATCCCAAGCTGCTGATCGACCTGAGGCTGAGCGATCAGGTGACCGACATTATCGAGCAAGGTATCGACGTGGCGATCCGGGTCGGCAACCTGGCGGATTCGCGCCTGGTTTCTCGGTCTCTGGGGCCGCATCGCATCGGCGCATTTGCTTCCCCCGATTACCTGCGTCGCAAAGGCACTCCCGTGATCGCCGAGGATCTGGCCGACCACGAATGCGTCAACTTTCGTTACCAGAGTTCGGGACAAAGCCTGCGCTGGCCTTATCAGGCCGCCGAGAAGCAACTGGAAGTCAGCCCACAGGCTGCAATCACTGCCGATTTCAGCGATGCGGTCGCCGCTATACTGGCCGCTGGCGGCGGTATCGGTATCTCGCCTCACTATGTAGCTGCACCCTACGTCCGACGCGGTGAGCTGGTGCCCCTGCTACCGCAGTTCACGGTGGAGCGGTTCACCATCACTGCGCTATGGCCGCAGAGTCGCCGGGGAAGCCCGAATGTGAAGGCATTTGTCGCCTTTCTGAGCGAGCTGTTTCCAGCGCTGACGCCGTGGGATGAGACGGTGAGCAAGCGCTGATATTGCAAGGTTGCCCAGTCACGAGGCCCACACCTTTCATTTCAGTTCAGACATTGGCGTCGCGCTTGATATTGGCAATCCCACACCCTCCCGCTCCAGCCACGCACAAAACAACTGCACCGCCTCATCCTCCAGCTTCTCCACCGGCACATAGGCGCAGTAGCTCCGTGATGGCAGGCGTGGCCCGTCGAAAGGCGTTACCAGCCGTCCAGTCTTGAGGTCGTCGGCCACCAACGCCACAGGCCCCATGGCGATGCCCAGACCACCTATGGCCGCTTGCAGGGTCAGGTAGAAGTGATCGAAAACCATATCAGCCGCGGGCTTTAGCCGGGGTGTCCCTACGCTCGTCAGCCAGTCGGGCCAGAGCCTTGGCAGGCTTGAGGTGTGCAGCAGGGTGTGCTGCCTTAGATCGTCCGGGGTATGCAGTGGCAGCCGTTGCAGCAGTGCCGGGCTACAGACCGGCAGGCGCTCCTCGGTGAGAAACACCCGGGTCGAATAGCCATAGAGGGTGTCCGGCCCGCCGCGAATGATGATGTCGCAGCTGTCTTTCAGGCTTTCGACCGATTTGCTCGAAGTCTCTACCCGCACATCGATGGCGGGATGCTCGACGCGCAATGTCTGCAATCGCGGCACCAGCCAGCGCAAGGTGAACGACGCCAAAGCATTCACCCGCAAAACCTGCGGTGCATTATCCGGGGAGCCGAACCGTGCCGTGGCCTGGGCCAATTGCTCGAACAACGGCCCGATCGCCTCCAGGTAGGCCTTGGCTGCCGGAGTCAACAGCACGCGCCGATTGTGCCGCTCGAACAGCGGCGCACCGAACCAGTCCTCAAGCAGGCGCACGCTCTGGCTTACCGCGCCCTGGGTGACGTGCAGTTCTGCGGCCGCTTCCTTGAAGCTGCCGAGCCGCCCTGCTGCTTCGAAAGCGCGCAAGGCATTGAGCGGGGGGATAAGCCTGGTCATTCGCGATAGTTTTACTGATGTAAAAAAGCAATTTAACTGGTTTGTCAGCTCACACCAAGATAGATATTTTGCTGACAATCCCCTCGATCTGGAAAACACCATGCTCAGTTATACCGGCGGCCTCGTTCTCCTGGCCGCCCTGCTCCATGCCAGCTGGAACGCGATGCTGCACGGCAATCGCGATCGCTATCTGTCCATGGCCTGGATGAGCATTGCCATTGCCCTGATCTCCACGGTCGCGGCCCTGATGTTGCCGTTACCGCCCGCAGCGGCGTGGCCTTATATCGTCGCGTCCGGGTTGGTGCATATCGTCTACAACATTAACCTGGTGCGCTCCTATAGCAGCAGCGACCTGGCGGTGGCCTATCCCATTGCCCGAGGCTCGTCGCCTTTACTCGTGGCCCTTGGCGCCGCGCTGTTTGCCCATGAAGCCATTACGCCGATCCATGCCCTGGGCGTCGCCCTGATCTCCGGCGGCATCCTGACCCTGGCCCTGCTCGACCGTCACGTCTCCCGTGCCGCCGCCCTGACGGCGCTGACCACCGGCGCGATCATCGCCCTGTATACCGTGATCGACGGTATTGGCGTGCGCCAGTCCGACGGCCAGGCCCTGGCCTATACCCTGTGGATGTTCACGTTCTATTGGGGCACGGTACTGGTGTTCGTGGCCAGGCGCGGGATTACCGGGCTGCTGGGGCCTATTCGCAGCAACCCTGCGGCCGTCACCTCGTCCTTTGTCGGCGGCCTGGTGTCCATTGGTGCCTACGGCATCGTGATCTGGGCGTTACAGTCCGGCGCCATGGGCATGGTCTCGGCATTGCGCGAGACCAGTGTGGTCATGGTGGTGCTGATTGGCCGGGTATTTCTGCGTGAGGCCGTTAGCGCCAAGCGTTGGGCGGTATGCGTGGTGGTGGCGGTTGGAGCGATTTGTCTGGGGTTGTAACCCATCCCACGCATATTTTTGTGGGAGCCGGCTTGCTGGCGATAGCAATGGATCAGTCACTGAAGTATTGAGAGCGCTTCGCACTCCATCGCCACAGTAGGGATCAGTTGCGCCGAAAATGGGCAGATCGGCCAGCGAGTGTTGCGTTAACCGACAATTATAAAATCCCAATATATGGGATATAAAATCATATATTGAGTCATCCGATAACCTCGTCTAAGGTGAACCGATGCAACCGCTACCACTCTCATAACAATAAACAGGGAGGTCACATGCATCCGCCATTCGCCGACTCGGGTCTGCACGCGAGCACCATGAAGCGCCTCAACCTGAAGTTGATTCCCTTCCTGATGTTGCTGTACATGGTCGCCTATATCGACAAGTCCAATATCTCCGTTGCCGCGTTGCAGATGAACGCCGAACTGGGCCTCACTGCCCGTATGTATGGCATTGGTGTCGGTCTGTTCTTCCTCACCTATATCCTGCTGGAAGTGCCCAGTAGCGTGATCCTCACTCGAGTCGGCGCACGGCGCTGGATTGCGCGGATCATGATCACCTGGGGCATCGTCGCCGCCGGCATGAGCCTGGTGCAGAGCGCCAACCAGCTATACGGCATGCGCCTGCTGCTGGGCGCCGCCGAGGCCGGTTTTACGCCGGGGATCATCTATTACCTTTCGCAGTGGTACCCGCGCAGTGATCGGGCCAAGGCCATGTCGTTCTTCTATATCGGCGCGGCCCTGGCCTCGGTGATCGGCCTACCGCTGTCGGGCGCGTTCCTGCACCTGGACGGGCACTTTGGCGTCAGCGGCTGGCGCTGGCTGTTCCTGCTCGAAGGGATACCGGCGGTGGTCCTGGGCATTGTCGTGCTGCGCTACCTGCCGGAAACGCCGCAAAGCACCCACTGGCTGCAACCGGACCAGAAAGAATGGCTGAGCCGCACTATCGCCGCCGAACAGGCGACCTCACCCATCAGCCATCACGCCGCCTGGCAGACCGCGTTTCGCAGCCGCCAGGTATGGCTGCTCAGTCTGTTCTGGCTGCTGCAGGCGTTCGGCACCATCGGCATCACCCTGTTTCTGCCGCTGATCGTCAAGTCCGTGTCCGGGCAGGCGTCGTTTACCGTCAGCGTGCTGTCAGCCCTACCCTTCCTGTTTGCCTGCATTTTCATGTATCTCAACGGCACTCACTCCGACCGCAAGCGCGAACGCAGCTGGCACCTGGGTGTGCCCTTGATGCTGGCCGGGGCGCTACTGGCCCTGGCCGTGGCCACCAGTAATCCGTGGCTGGCCTATGCCCTGCTGGTGGTCGCGGTGGGCTTGAACTGGGCGGCGACCCCGGTGTTCTGGGCGACCACCACCGAGTACCTGTCCGGCGCTGCGGCGGCCGCCTCGATTGCCCTGATCAACTCCATCGCCAATATCGCCGGCCTCGGCCTGCCACCGGTGATGGGCTGGATCAAGGACGCCACGCAAAGCTATGACTACGCCCTGCTGATGGTCTCGGCGGCACTGCTGCTCGGTGGCGTGCTGGGGCTGTATCTGGCCCGGGCGCCGCGTCCGCTGCCACGTACGGTCGTTGAAGCCGCGCAGAATCTCAAGGTCGGCAAAGCACATTGAGGCCAGCCTATGAGTGCGAAACGGTTCCATCAGAACACTCCACCGCGATGCTCAAGCTCTGGGGCTCGTTGATCGCCGCCATATATTCCTCGACGCTGATTTCCCCCACGCACGGCCGTGCACCGGGCCCAGGCAGATAACCCCCGGCCAGTTTCGCCGCGAGCGCCACGGCGGCGCAGCTGGGAATTTCCGGGCCCTTGCCGTTTTTCGCCGTCAACTGCACGGTCATGGACAGGGGTTTGCCGTCAGTGCCAAGCCCGTGTACGTCAATGAACATCGCGCTCTTGCCGTCATCGAGCGGTTCAAACAACAGCCCGCAACGATGCAGCCGGGCAGCCCACGGCGCGTGATTACGGACCAGACCTGACTTGACTGCCTGGGCCAGCAGGAAGTTGGCGATACCGGCCAGTTTCAACCCGGCTCCGGCCTGAAAGCTTAGGGTGTGAGCGCCGTAACGGGCGGCGAAAATATCCAGGTCCGGCACGTCGACATTAGCCAGCAAGCGGGTTCCCAGCTGCGGCATCTTGCGCAGCTTCAAGCCCTGCCAGCCCGACACTTCATGCACCTGGCCATCCTTGAGCTGGCGAATCGGTTTACCCGCATAGGCCAGCACGCCTTCGATGGTCGACAGGCCCGGCATCTTTGCCGACGAGGAAATGCCATGTTCAATGCTGTCGATGCGCTGGAAGCGATGGCGCTGTTGATCGATCAGGGCTGAGGACAGCGTTGGCACCGAGCTGCAACCGCTGAGGACCGCCACCCTGGCCTCACGGGCGCGAACGTCCAGTGCGGCAATGCCGCTGACGAAGGTCCGGCAGTCGGCCAGGTCGCAGTAGTTCACCCCGGCCGCGATGCAGTTCTCGGCAACGGCATAGGACTGTCCCTGAAACGGGCCGCCGGTATGAATGACCAACTGGATACCCAACGCGCCCAGGGCGGAATTAAATTCAGCGCCCATGGCATTGCCGCACCAACTCTCGCAGGGCTTGCCCGACGACGCCCGCAACTCATCGACCTTAGCCTGCAACTTGCGCGGATCGCGGCCCGAGATCACCAGTTCGACACCGGGCATTGCAATCAGATGCCTGCACACGATACTGCCAAAATTCCCGTAGCCGCCGACCACCAATACCCTGAACGCCATGTAACGCTTCCCTGAGTGACTCAACCAAGCGGGCAACTGTCCTTGAACAGGCCGGTTGAATCAATGCGTTTTTTCGCCAGGAGATCCCGCGCCATCTTCGACACCGCATGGCCGAGCGGCAAACATAAAACCCACGTGGGACCGGCTTTAGCCGGGAAGGCGCAGGCAGGACCGATACAATTCTATCGCCTGATATGCCGCCCTCCCGGCTAAAGCCGGTCCCACAATGCATGCAATGGCCCCTTTATCCTGTGCTCAGGGCTGCCACAAGGTCTTGCTGCCATCCAGTTTGCGGTCCAGAAAGCTCGCCGCACTGATCAGCGCCAGATGGCTGAGGGCCTGGGGCGTATTGCCCAAGTGGCAGCCATGCTCGTCGAACTCCTCGGCATACAAGCCCAGGGGATTGGCATAGCGCAGCAACTGCTCGAACTCCAGATGAGCCTGTTCGACCCGACCGGCCCGGGCCAGGCATTCGACATACCAGAATGAGCAGGCAGTAAAGGCGCCCTCCTCGCCGGTCAGACCATCATCATGTTGATCATCGTTGCGATAGCGATAGACCAGGCCGTCCCGTACCAGCGTGCCTTCGATTGCCTCCAGAGTTGCCAGCCAGCGCGGGTCACTGGCGCCGACAAAGCGCACCAACGGCATCAACAGCATCGACGCATCCAGGTTGCGGCTGCCCTTGTACTGCACGAAATGACCCAGATCGGCATCCCAGAAATTCTTCCAGATATCGTCGTGGATTGCCTGACGCTGGGCGTCCCAGCGATCGAAAGGCGCCGGCAGGGAACGCTTGAAGGCCAGACGCAAGGCACGATCCAGGGCCACCCAACACATCAGCCGCGAATGCAGGAAATGCTGATCCTGACCGCGCATTTCCCAGATGCCGACATCCTTGTCCTGCCAGTGCTCACAGACGTGATCCACCAGTTGCGTAGCGTGTTTCCAGCCTTCGTAGGAAATCGCTTCGCCGTATTTATTGGCCAGATACACCGCATCCATCAGCTCGCCGTAGATATCCAGCTGGGTCTGCTTGTAAGCCTCGTTACCGATACGTACCGGGGTCGCGCCGCCATGGCCGGTCAGGTGTTGCAGATGCTCTTCAGGCAGCTCTTCGCGGCCATCCAGGGCATAGAGAATGCCCAGCCTGGTCGAGTCCGCACAACAATCGCCCATGCGCCCCTTGACCCAACCCATGAAGGCATTGGCTTCGTCGGCATAGCCCAGGCGCATGAAGGCGTAGACAGTAAACGAGGCGTCACGGATCCAGCTGTAGCGATAATCCCAGTTGCGCTCACCGCCACGGGTTTCCGGCAGGCCGAAGGTGGCGGCGGCAACGATTCCACCATGCTTGCGTGACGTCAGCAGCTTGAGGGTCAGGGCCGAGCGATTGACCATTTCCCGCCAGCGCCCGCGATACTCCGACTGCCCGCTCCAGCGTCGCCAGAAGGCCAGAGTGTCGGTGAAATAACGGCTGCAATGCCCGGCCGCGACCTGAGGGTCGTCGATGCCACCGAGAATGAACTCGATGATCTGGCCCTTCTCCATGGCGAATTCGGCCACGGCGGTATCCTGCTCAAGATGCAAGCCGACAGTGGCTGACAATCGCATGCCCGGCTGGCCCTGGGCAACGAAGCAGACATCCTCGCCGTCCATATGGGTTTCCATCCGCGCGCGGCTGTAGTCCATGCGCACGCGGCAGCGCATGCGTACGTTGGCCTTGCCGTAGCGCACCTCGATGCGCCGCACCACGCGGGGCAGATCGTCTTCATTCTGACCGACGGGCATCAGGTCAGTGACCTCCACCACCGCGTCCTGAGCGATCCAGCGCGTCTGCAATACGTTGGTGTCCGGCAGGTAAATCTGCTGACGACGAGCGTCGGGCAAATCCGGGGCGAGCTGAAAGATCCCGGCTGCGGTGGTGTCGAGCAGCGCACTGAAAATCGATGGGCTGTCAAAATCCGGCCAGCAACAGAAATCGATGCTACCGGTATCCGCCACCAGAGCAGCGCCGCGCATATCGCCGATGATGCCATGGTTCTCGATGGGGTTCTGCGCTTCTTCGAGGAGATCAGCCATTGCCGCGAAACTCCGGATACAGGCTCATGCCACCGTCGATAAACAGCGTCGTGCCGTGCACATAGTCCGACAGATCGGACGCCAGCCAGACCACGGCATTGGCGACATCTTCGGCTTCACCGACGCGGCCATAGGGGATCAGCTTCAACATTTTGGCCTCGCCGTCGCCCTGCATCGCCTGTTGATTGATCGCGGTACGGATCGCGCCGGGGGCAATACTGTTTACCCGAATATGCTGCTCGCCGACTTCCTGGGCGATGCTGCGCATCAGCAGATCGACACCGCCCTTGGAAGCCGCGTAGTTGGCATGCCCGGCCCAGGGAATCAGCTGATGTACCGAGCTCATATGAATGATCTTGCCCATGGCCCGGGACACTCCGGGGCGCATGCCCTGGCTGATGAACTGACGCAAGGCGGCACGGGCGCAGAGGAACTGCCCGGTCAGGTTGACGTTGATCACCGTGTTCCAGTCTGCCAGGCTCATATCAACCAGGGGCGCATCCTTTTGCAGCCCGGAATTGGCCACCAGAATATCCAGATGACCGAAGTGTTCCAGCGTCTGGGCGAACAGTTTTTCGACCTGTTCTTCCTGGGAAACATCGGCGCCAATGGCTACCGCCTGGCCGCCCGCAGCACGAATTTCCTCGACCAGTTTTTCCGCAGGCTCGGCGTGGCTATTGTAATTGACTACCACTGCGGCCCCGGCAGCGGCCAATGCTCTGGCGGCCCCTTCGCCCAATCCTGAACTCGCACCGGTCACCAGTGCCACTTGCTGCTGCAACGAGATATGCATGGATTTATCGCCTTATGATCGTCATACAGAGCTGACTGGCGAGCCTCGGGCGAAGTTCAGTAAAAGCTTTTGGGCTGACAGGACAGGCGCTTCTGCCCTGCCCGGCACTGAGTCTACTTGCGTGCCTCCAGAATCAGATTGAAGGGGGTTTCACAGGCACGCCGAAAGTGGCTAAAGCCTGCGTCGGTCAATACCTTGCGCAACCGCGCCTCACCGGCCTGTGCGCCCAGACCCAGCCCCACCTCCTGCGACAACGAATTGGGCGTGCAGATAAAGGTCGATGCCGCATAGAAAAGCCGTCCCACCGGGTTGATATTGGCGTCGAGTGTGTCGTTGGCAAAAGGCTCCACCAACAATACGGTGCCATCGTCCTTCAGCGCCTGATGGGCATGTTTCGCCGCGCCAACCGGGTCTCCCATATCGTGCAGGCAGTCGAAGTAGCAAATCAGGTCGTAATCCTGGCCGGGAAAGTTCTTGGCGGTGCCCCCGACAAAACTGACCCGGTCGCTGACACCCGCTTCTTCGGCACGCCGGGTGGCCGTGACGATGGAGGGTGCGTGATAGTCGAAGCCGACAAAATTCGACGCGGGAAATGCCTGGGCCATGACGATGGTTGACGCCCCGTGCCCGCAACCGATATCCGCTACCTTGGCCCCGGCCTTGAGCTTGTTGACCACCCCATCCAGCGCTGGCAGCCATTGGTCGACCAGATAGGCCTTGTACCCCGGCCGGAAAAAACGCTCGGTGCCGCTGAACATGCAAGGGTGATGATCGCCCCAGGCCAGCGCGCCATTACCACGCATGGCCGCTACCAGCTTGTCCTTGTCGTGAAACATCGACGCCACCACCATCACGCCACCGGCTGCATAAACCGGTGACTCCTCGATGGCCAGGGCCAGGGCCTGTTCTTCGGGTAATACAAACTGGCCGTCGTAATGTTCCATGTAGCCGGACGCTACGTGGGCACTGAGCCATTCGCGAAGCAGCCGCGCGTTGCAACCGGTCCTGCCTGCCAAGGCCTCGGGGGTAATCGGCTGACTGTCAGCCATGGCCTTGTATAGCCCCAGTTCGTCGCCAACCATCACATTGGCCAGCAGGCCGGCCGCGCCCATATCGGACACCAGCTTGCCCATGAACGCATAAAGTTTCGCCTCGTCCATTGCATAACCTCCTGTCAGAAGGCCACCGTCGGCACGGGCGTAGAGAACCTGACAACTGTTGGCGGTGGTCGGGTGAATAAACCACGTATTGGAAGTCCCTGTGAGGGGGACGGAGTTGAGTTTAGTTGGTTATCTGTGTAGGAGCCGGTCAGCAAGGACAAAACGGGCGGTTGCCCCAGGCAGAACAACCGCGCGGCGTTTCGCTCGCTCGCCAACACCCAAACCCCGTTGATTCAACGTTTCTTCAGCCCCTGTCGCGAACCTTTCATGGCCAATGGCCGTCCGATCCAGAGCATCTGTGTTTTTGCTCATCGTGAGGTTTCCGTTGAAAGCTGCCATCGTCAAGAAGTACCGTCTGATCATCAAGACCATGGGTTACGTCGGCTGGGCGCTGTTCTGGCTGTTGCTCTGGGATATCGCCGTCACCGTTGATTTCATGCTGGTGCTCAATACCAAGATCAATCTGCCGCTGATGCCTCTGACCCTGCTCGGTTCGGCACTGGTGGTGCTGATCAGTTTCCGCAACAGCAGCGCCTACAACCGCTGGTGGGAGGCGCGCACGCTATGGGGGGCGATGGTCAATAATTCGCGCAGCTTTGCCCGCCAGGTGCTGACTCTGCTGGATGATCACGGCGCTGAAGTGAACCCGGTGAAGTCCACTTTGCTACGACGCCATGTGGCCTATATCAACTGTCTGGCGGCCCACCTCAAGGGTCAGCCTTGCCCGACGGAAATTCAGGCCTTCATTCCCGCCGACGAGTTCGCCCGCAACGGTGCAACCAATAACTTCGCCAACGACATTCTCAACGGCTCTGCCGCCCTGCTGGCCCAGCAGTACAAGGCCGGTAGCCTGGACAGTATCCGCCTGGCGCGACTGGAATCGACCATGGTCGAGCTGTCCAACGCCCAGGGCGGCATGGAGCGGATCGCCAATACACCGTTGCCCTACCCCTACGTGTATTTTCCGCGCCTGTTCATTTCGCTGTTCTGTCTGATCGTACCGGTGGGCCTGGTGGAATCCCTGGGCTGGTTCACCCCCCTGGCCTCCACTGTGGTCGGCTTCATGCTGCTCGCTATCGAACGTATCGGCACCGACCTGCAAAGCCCGTTTCACTCCAGCGAGCACCAGATCCAGATGGAAACCATCTGCGAGACCATCGAGAAGAACCTGCAATCGATGCAGCGCGATGCATTGGGGGGTGGGCGGATGGGGTGATGATTTCACCCGCAATGAAGAGCGTTTTGTGTGCCCTACGCGGGGCTTTGCGCCCTTGTCGCCAATGCCTCGATCACCTGCCTGACCACATCCAGTTGCTGAATCGCCGAGCGCGCCAGGGGTCGGTATTCGAGGGTGGCGTTTTCGGCGGTTTCGTAAAAGATGGCGGCAACGCCGTCGAGGTATTCGGAGGCGAAGATCAGGGCGTCTTCGGTTTTGATATCCGGGTTAAGGGTGAACAGGTCGTTAATTGAATGATTCATGGCTATTCCTCGTAGAGTGAAGCCACCTGTTACGCGACTAAACGATCGGGTGGCGGCTGTGCACGGGTTAGTCGACCGGTCCGAGGCATCCGGCGCACCCGAAGGTGCCCCGTACACAGCCACCATAAAACACCACTGCAGCATCAGAGACACCGGTGATTAATGGCGACAACTTGCCAACGAAAACGGGCGACTAAACCCTGTCGCTGAGTCCAGCGACAGGCGGCAAATTAGTCGCCTGCGAAGACATCTACAAGCGCTGACAGAGCATATCGGGAAACTTCAGAATCGTCCTACAGCCCTCGATATTCGGGGCTTACAAGTGTTGCGGGTTATGTCGTTGCGTGCCCCTGTGGGACCGGCTTTAGCCGGGAATAAGCCTTCCCGGCTAAAGCCGGTCCCACGAAAGAAGCCTATCAATTCAAGCGCGTCGAATCATATCGGCCGCCTTCTCGCCAATCATGATGCACACCGAGTTGGGGTTGCCGGCGATCAGCGTCGGCATCACCGAGGCATCGGCCACGCGCGGGCTACGAGCACCTGCAACCGTTCATCGCCGATTCTTCATTTTTTCAAACTTTTTCCACGCACAGATGAGTCACACCCGTAGAGCGATTGGCAAAGATGCCAGCACTTGCACCCTTTGTTCACGTCTACCAAGAGGCTTTTCCTCATGAGAAAAACAATAACTTATGCACTGGCCATGGCCGGTCTGACTTGCGTACTGTCGACTCCCCTGATGGCCGCCACGAGCGCCAGCGGCGCCAGCAGCAGCGCCCCGACAACGTCTTCCGGCAGCAGCTCCGCACAGTCCTCCAAGCCAAGTGGCAGCAACGGCGCCAACACCAACGGTACCGCCCTGCCCGGCTCTGGCGGTGAAGCGGGCGCTGGCGGCAATTCGAGCCCAGGCAATAAAACGCCGTCGGGCGCCGGGTCGAGTTCAGATGAAGGCAAAGGCTCCAGCAGCGGGTCCTGACAACGCAGATCCCTGTCAGATACAGCGCGATTTCTGAATTTGAATGCGGCTTCTGTAGGACTGGCTTTAGCCGGGAGAGCATCTTTGAAACCGATGCTCTCCCGGCTAAAGCCGGTCCTACGATCGGGTGCTGCGCGAAGGCACGGTGCGAGGACGATGGAGTAGCACTTATTCGAGATAAAAAGAGGCCCCGAAAAGTCGAGGCCTAAATTACAGAGGAGAGGTAGCGGTACAGCGCAATTACATAAAGTTGTACGTGTAGTTGAAGATGATGCGGGTCTGGTCCTGAGAGGACGTGCCGGTGTTTTCGCCGTGGTAGTTACCCGTACGGACGGTGGTGCCGAAGCCTTTCAGAGGACCCTCCTGAATCACGTAGTCAACCCGCAGGTCGCGTTCCGCTTCACTTTGATCACTGCCACCGGCGACCTTGGCCTTGATATCGTCACCGCGCAGGTAAGCGATCGAAGCCTTGAGGCCCGGAACCCAGGTACGGAAGTCATAGGTGTACTGACCGAAGTTCACTTGCTCGCCAGCGCGCGAGAAGCTGCCGACCACGGCATTGGTAAACAGATAGAAGTCGGAACCGCCGGCGCCTTGGGCAACAGGGTCTACCAGGTTGCCCTGGTTGGCCCAGACAAAGCCGCCATCATCACTGACGCCTACGTGGCCGAGCATGAACGCACTGCCGCCCAATTGATAAGTGAACTGCGCACTATAGGTTTTGTTATCAACTTCGCCAGCATGTTTGGCATAACCACCGTTGTTATTGAACGCATAGCCAGCCTCGCCGTTTTTGCCATCGCCGGTGCTGTCGAAATAACGAAGATCAGTCTTGAAAGATTGATCATTGCCGAGTGGCAATACGTGAACCAGGCCAAAGAAGTTCTGACGGTAGAAGTTTTCCAGATCGGCATAATAATATTGCACAATCAGGTTTTTCAGCAGCGGATCGCCACTGCGAGCGAAAGGCGTGTAATCCACCCCGCCGAACTTGAAGCTGTCGCTGTCTTGCGTGGCGCCGGCGACTGAAAGACCGGTGGAGTTACTAGAAGCACGGCCCGCTGCCCTGTTGATTTCACCGCCGGTAAACGTCAGGTCGGGAATATCCTTGGACGTGAGGATGCCGCCCGAATAGGTCTGCGGCGTCAAGCGGCTATCGTTGGACAGGAGAATCGGCAGCGAAGGCGCCAGCGCCCCGCCGACATGCAATTCGGTCTGGGAAATACGGAACTTGGCATTGGCGTTGAACCGGCTCCAGTTATCTGCAGCGGAAGTACCATTGCTCGGGAAGAAGCTGTTGGAGTTACCGTCCAGGTGATGGCCGGTGCCACCGTCCAGGTGAATCGCCTGAATGGCCTCGGCATCAAGCCCGAAACCTACCGTACCCTTGGTAAAACCGGATTGGTAGTCGAGACGCAAAGCCGTCCCCGCCTCTCGCTCGTCCGGCGTATGGGCACCGGTACTGCTTGCCTTGTTGGATCGCACATCAGCGTCGTAATACATACTGCGAGAGCCCAACGCGATATGACTATCTTCGATGAAACCACCGGTTCCGTCGGCCATAGCAAACTGCGATATAACCCCCGCGCCTACGGATACTGCCAGGACAGCTAACTTCATTACATGCTCCAGACTGCGCAATTGCAACGCAGCGTTTATTGTTAAGTGGGGCTCTGACGGCCTTCGAATGCGATGACGGGTGATAGGTTCAATGAGTGGACATCAATATTGCGCAACAGGATCAGCACAAAGCTTAAGGCATTTGTTTTTTGTAAACGTATTTTTTATTTATAAAGAATATTTATTTATAAACTTTTATTCATTCATGTATAACTTTTTATTTATAAACTATTTTTAATCAGGACATTCACGGCTGCCCACTCAATGATTGACTGAGAATGAAACGTAAGCGGAGCACCAGCGCCGCTTCGCTCCGTTTGGCTGTGCTTGCCCGCTCATCTGACTGAGTGGCCCGTCAGATGCACCGCGTTATCGTTTTTCGCGGGCAAGCCCGCGCCTAAAGAATCACCCGGACATCTACAGCGTTGACATAATTGCTTTAGGCAAGCATATACTTGCCTTAAGCAACCTTATGGACATTGTCATGACGACCTCCCTCATGGTTCGCGCCGAAGCCATCCGCCGCTTCAACCGCTTCTATACCCGCCAGATCGGTGCCCTGCGCGAGCACTTGCTGCAGGCCGAGTTTTCCCTGAGCGAAAGCCGGATCCTCTATGAACTGGGAACCAGCGCCGGCCTGACCAGTGCCGAGCTCTGCCAGATGCTGGGTCTGGACGCTGGCTACCTGAGCCGGATCATCAGCGGTTTCGAGAAAAAAGGGCTGATCAGCAAAACCCGCTCACCCAGCGACGCACGAGCGTTGCTCATACAGCTCACCAATGCGGGAAAGGCTGTCCTTGCCTCACTTGAACAAGCCGCGCGCGAAGAAGTGATGGCAATGCTGCAAGGCATGCCCGAATCCCGCCAGGACCAATTGACCCAAGCCATGCAGCAGGTCCAGTCGCTGTTGGCTGGCAACGACTCGTCCTATCTGCTGCGCGATCCGCGAGCCGGTGAGATGGGTATCGTCGTTCAGCAGCAGGCAGAACTGTACACACGCGAATATGGCTGGAATTCGGAGTTCGAAGCACTGGTGGCCGAGATCGTCGCCAGGTTCCTGCGGGAGTTCGACCCATCGGGTGAACGTTGCTGGATCGCGGAAAAGGATGGCAAGGTCATCGGTTCAGTCTTCGTCGTCAGGCAAGACGAGACCACCGCCAAACTGCGGATGTTGTATGTGGACGCCAGCGCCCGAGGCCTGGGTATCGGCAATCGGTTGGTCGAGGAGACCCTGCGGTTTGCCCGACAGGCAGGTTACAAACGGATGATCCTCTGGACCACCAGCATCCTCACGGATGCCCGCAAGCTGTATCAAAGGGCGGGATTTGAGCTAGTCGAGGAAGAACCGGTTCACAGCTTCGGCAAGGATCTGGTCAGTCAGACCTGGGCGAAGAACTTGTAGGCTCCTTCACCATCAGGTTGAAACGAAGTGAGAGGTGGTGCCTGCCTGCGCAAGCCCCACCCTTATCAAGCTCTCAACTATTCGAAGCGAACTGACCGCGTTTCTTAAACGGCCTTCTCGGCATTAAACCCATCGGCATTCTCGAAAACGCCCATGAAACCGGCGACAGTCGATTCCCGTGCCCAGTCGCGCTGAAGCTCGCAGTACATCTGCACTCGACTAATGAGCTTCGCGCCCGCCTGTTCGATTCGGCGCAGCGCCATCTCGTGCGCAGCAACGGATGTACCACCGACCGCGTCGACCGGCACATAAACCTCGTAGCCTTCCTGGATCGCGTCGAGTACCGGGAAGGTCAGGCAGGCTTCAGTCCAGAGTGCGGTCATGATCAGCTTGCGGCGGCCCAGGGCTTTGACCGCCCGTTTGAACTCGGTGTCCTCCCAACTGTTGATCGATGTGCGGTCATAGGTCGGCAGGTGGCCAAGCAGGTCCTGCAGCTCCCGAATCGGTGGTTTGTTGCGGCCGGTGGCGACGTTGACGGTCGAATGAATGATCGGAAGGTTGTAGTTGAGGGCCGCCTTGGCGACGCTGGCGATGTTGAAAACCAACTCGTCCCGGGGCATCGAGCGGATCGAGGAGACCTGGATCGGCTGGTAGTCGATGATGATCAGCGCCGAATTTTCGGGCGACAAGAGTTGGTCGGTATGGGGGTTGCGGATAACTTCGCTAGCCATTTGCTGGTCCTGTTCTTGGTGGGGATGCACACGTACAGGCGACACCGCTGGGACGACGCCTGGACTGATGGTGTCCGGGAGATATGCGCCAAAGGCGAGATCACCAGGAAGCAGGATTGTGCTGTTCCCATACTCGACGCAGTAGTAGCATCATGCGACTAGCTGTGTTGCGAAATGAGGAACACCGACATGGATATCGAAGAACTGCAAACATTCGTGGAAGTGGCTGATGCCGGCGGGGTTTCGGCGGCAGCGCTACGGCTGGGGGTGTCCAAATCGATCATCAGCCGCAGGCTGGCCAGGCTGGAAACGGAGCTGGGCATTCAGCTGCTGGCCCGCACCACCCGCGGCGCCGCGCTGACGGAAGCCGGGGCCACGTTCCGCGACTATGCCGCGAGGGTCTGCGCCGAAATCGAGGTCGCGAGGGAAACCATCCTGCCCAGCGGTGCCCTGCGCGGTCGTTTGCGGATCGCTGTGCCGCTGTCGTTCGGCCCTCAATTCGCGCCCATGCTTGCGCAATTGGCAATTCACCACCCCGAACTGCAAATCCAGACCTGCTACAGCGATCGCTTCGTCGATCTCATCGCGGAAGGTTTCGATTGCGCGATCCGGGTTGGCTATCTGCAAGACTCCAACCTGATCGCAAGGTGCATCGGCCCGTCTTATACCCGGCTCGTCGCAAGCCCCGACTATATAAAGGCCCATGGAGCGCCGGAGTCGCCGGAGCAAATCACCGCCCATGAAGCCCTTATGCAGGGCACCGAAGCCTGGCAATTCATGGACGGCGACAAGATCATTTCGGTGCGTGCGCAGGGGCGTTTCAAGGCTGACAACGGCACGGCGCTGGTCGCCGCCGCGACAGCAGGACTGGGCATCGCTTACCTGCCCGCCTGCCTCACGGATGAGGGTGTGGCCAGTGGCGCGCTCGTGCCCATCATGACCCGTTACCTGCCACCGCAGGCGGGCGCCTACGTCATCCGCCCGCCCGGCTCGCATCCCGCGCGCAAGATACGCGTTCTGACGGAGTTTCTGATCGAGGCTTTCGACCAGTCGCCACATTTTGCAGGGGCCGCACGGGTGTGATCAGGTGGCCTCGGCCGGTCGATCTACAGTCCCAATGCCGACAACCCCGGATGGTCATCAGGACGACGCCCCAGTGGCCAGCGGAATTTGCGCTCGGACTCTTTGATGGGCAGGTCGTTGATACAGGCAAATCGATGGGCCATCAGGCCATTGTCGGCAAACTCCCAGTTCTCGTTGCCGTATGAGCGAAACCAGTTACCGGAGTCATCGTGCCATTCATAGGCATAGCGCACGGCAATTCGACTGTCGGTGAACGCCCAAAGCTCCTTTATCAAGCGGTACTCGAGCTCCTTGTTCCATTTGCGCTGCAGAAACGCCTGGGCCTGCTCACGGCTGCCGGCGAACTCCGCGCGGTTGCGCCATTGGGTATCCGGGGTATAGGCCAGGGCCACTTTCGCCGCATCGCGACTGTTCCAGCCGTCTTCGGCAAGGCGGACTTTCAGAATGGCTGTTTCACGGGTGAACGGCGGCACAGGTTGGCGTATTTCAGGGGTCGACATGAGGCTTGCTCCCGGTAGTTGAAGGACGTACATGCAGAAACAATTGCTAGAGATCGAGGACCAAAGGCTGCACCCCCTCCTCATGCTCCGCCGGGACGGCGCAGCAAATCAGTACCGTATCGGCATCCGGCATTTGCGCCGGAGGATTGGGGTAATGGACCTTGCCGCTGACCAGACGGGTCTTGCAGGTGCCGCAAGAACCTCCCCGACAACTGAAGTCCGGGTTCAGGCCACGGCTCTCCGCCAGCTCCAGCAGGCTGCCAGCCCCCGGCGTCCAGCGCGCATCCTTGGCCGATGTGGAGAAATACACCGGCACGGGCGTCGTAGCAGCGGGTGGCTGGATCAGCGGGGTCTCCTGCTCGACCGCCAGGCGTTGCAACGTCGACGGACCAAACGCTTCGGCATGAATGCGCTCATCGCTAATGTTCAGCCCCCGCAGCCCGTCATACATGGCTTGGAGGAAAGCTGCGGGCCCGCACAGGTAAAAGTCGTAGTCATCGAGCGGCAAGCGAGCCTTGAGCCGGGCAAAATCCAGACGACCAATGATTTCAAAATCCCGGCCAGCAACGGCCTCGGCCTCAGGGCTGCTCAAGGCACGGTGGATATGCACCGACTCAGGATCACGCTGTTGCAGTTCGACGAGTTCCACCTGAAACGGCAGGTCCTCCAGGGTCCGGGCGCTTTGGAACAGATGGATCGGGCGGTGCCGCTGATGCTGGATATTTTGCGCAATCAGTTCCCTGAACATGGAAACCAGCGGCGTGATACCGACGCCTGCGCCGATCAGCACTACCGGGCGTTCGGTTTCTTCTGCGAGGGTAAAACTGCCCAATGGCGGGCGCACCTCCAGAATGTCCCCCACTCGCACAGTGTCATGCAAATGATGTGACGCAGGGCCCTGGGCCTTGACGCTGATACGGATGTGTCCATCCGACGGCGCGCTGGAGACGCTGTAGGTCCTGATCAACGCGGACTCATCGCCGCTGCGCAACAGACGTATCGGCAGATGCTGGCCAGGAACGAAGGCAACGGTAGCGTTGTCCTGCGGCTGGAGATAGAACGAGCGAATGTCCTTGCTCTCCTGTTCTATGCGCGTCACCTGCCAGGGATGCCATTGCCGACGCTGCTCGCGCTCGCTCAGCAGCGCGTCTGCCTCGGCCCAGGTGCCGGTGGCCAGGCTGGTCGGTGCATAGTCATGAAACTCCCAACGCAGCGATACCGCCGCCGGGCGCAACACCACCTGCTCGACCTCGAAGGTCCAGAGGCGCTCGGCACCTTCGAATGCCTTGATCATCGGGCTATCCAGAATCAGCTCGGTGCGCCCGCAGAGTTGCAGCACGTCCCCGTTGCTGAAATCGACGAACAGCAGCCCGGCCAGGGCGTTGACCTGTAGGTTGCCCAAGGTGTTGAAAAACAGATTGCCGGCATAGTCAGGAATGGTCAGACGGTTGCCTTCGACTTTGACAAATCCGGGCCGCCCGCCCCGATGCGATACGTCCACCGAGCGATGTTGCGGGTCATGGTCAAAGTAACTGGCGACAAAAAAAGTATCGGCCTCACGAATCAGCCCGGCAGTCCGCTCATTCAGGGCATTGAAGTCCTGGCGCGGGGCCCGCCCTTGCATCAGTTCAGGGAAACGTTGGCAGGTCCTTGCCTGAATATATTTGGGGCAGTTGCCGTAGGAGTGCTCGACCATGACCGAGAGGCCATGGGCAGAAGCCTGCTCGATCACGCCGTTGATACGATTGCGGCGCCGGGTGTGCAGCTCAATGCCGAGCAAGCCGATGGCCTGGCCCGTTTGCAGCCCGGCCATGGCAGGGTCCTGATCGTCGGCATGTGCAGCCAACAGCAACTGCTGCGGATCGGGCGATGTGACAAAGCCTTCCGGCCCTTCGAGCAAGGTCGCCCAAGGCCGTTGTTGTGGGTCTACGGCGCCGACGATCATGAAGGGCAATTGATGGTAGAACTCGCGATGCTGATCGGGCATGTAGCTGCGGATCACCTTTTGCCCGATCACCTCCATCCGCTCGGATACGCTGTGGAGTTCCTGAAGTATGCGCTCCCCGGCATGCCAGGGAGAGCGACGGTGTTTGGGCAGAGTGTCCATGGAGCGCTCCTTGAGACGGATGCAGGTGGCCCGACAGCAGGCCGGCTCAGTTGCCCTGCAGGCCCACGGCGGTACGTTGCATGGGCACGAAACAGGGCAATGCCTCGACCTTTTCCAGCCAGGCGCGTACGTTCGGGTAGGCCGCCAGCGACACGTTGCCTTCCGGAGCATGGGCGATATAGGTATAGCTGGACACATCGGCCACTGTCGGAGCATCACCGGCCAGAAACGCCGTTTGCGCCAGCTCGTTGTCCATCACTTTGAGCAAGGCGTGCGACTTCGCAATGACGCTTTCGGCATTCAACGCCGCGCCAAAAACGGTGATCAGCCGTGCCGCTGCGGGGCCGCCGGCAATCTCGCCAGCGGCAACCGAGAGCCAGCGCTGGACTCGTGCAGCGGCAAGCGGGTCATCGGGTAGCCAGCTACCGTCACCGTACTTCTTCGCCAGATAGACCAGGATCGCGTTGGAGTCGCTGAGGACCGTGCCATCGTCATCGATGACCGGCACTTGCCCGAAGGGGTTGATTGCGAGGAATTCCGCCTGTTTGTGGGCGCCTTTGGCCAGATCGACAAAGATCCGCTCAGTGGGCAGCCTCAGCAATGCGAGCATCAGCTCGACGCGATGGGAGTGGCCTGAAAGGGTGTGGCGATAGAGTTTGATGACTGGCTGCGTCATGGTCCTGGCTCCTGCTCTGACTGGGGGCGGCAGCGCAGAAATCAATCCGTATTGGCCTCCTTGCGCTGGGTGCAGATGCTGCACCTCTCAGCCGTCGGGCAGAATCACCAACTTGAGCAATGGATAATTTCGTTTAGCAAAAGAGTGCACTCTGCGTTACCCGCCAAACGCCGGATGGCTGCGCAGTATTGGCGTAGCGAAGGCGATGAAGGTCCGTATCCGGGCATCGGCGCGGCGACCGTCGCGGTAAATCAATTGCGCCGGCAGGGCATGGCTGGCAAAGGCGCTCAACACCGGTTCGAGCAGCCCAGCCTGTAATTCATGATGGGCCTCGTAGGTCATGCAACGGATCAACCCCAGCCCCAGGGTTGCAGCGTGTATGGCCCCACGCGTAGTGGTACAGGTCAGCACGGGGTCAGGCTTGATGACGCACGTAAAACCTTCGCGGCAGAAGCGCCACTCACTCTCCGGGCCTGCGGCAGCAGTAGTCATCACCGTTCGGTGGGTCTTGAGGTCTGCGGGTGTCTGTGGGCGGCCCCGCGTTGCCAGATAAGCTGGAGCGCCACAGACAACCGGTCTCATCATGCCCAGCGGCACGGCGAACCCCGACGAGCTCGGCAAATGCCCGACCACCAGGGCGACATCAATGCCTTCATCCAGAAGTTTCGGCGCGCCAGTGCACGTCCTGATGACCAGTTGTACATCGGGAAATTCAGCCAGGTAGGCCAGCGCTATTGGCGTGAATACAGCCTGATCCATCGCCAACGGCAACGATACGACCAATTGCCCGACCGGGCTGGCATGTATGCCTGCTGCGGAGCGTTCGGCCATGTCGACCTGCTCCAGGATATGGCGACAACTCACAGCGAACTGCTCACCGGCCTCACTTAGCTGAATGCCACGTGGTCCGCGAATCAGCAGCCTGTTGCTCAAGCGTGTTTCCAGCGACGCGACGGTACGCATGACGGTCGCTGGCGACAGCTCCAGTTGCCGGGCTGCAGCGGCAAGACTGCCCGCCTGCGCGACGGCCCCGAAGATACGCATTTCACCATAACGACTCATGAACTAGACAGTCGGGACCGCATGCAGGGCCGGGTCTTCGAGGAACCGGCTCGAGCAATAGTCAACGAAGGTGCGTACCTTGGCGGATACCCGCTTGTTGCCCTGATACAGCACATGCACGGGCAACGGGGTTGTTTCAAATGCACCCAGGACGATCTCCAGTTCGCCCTTGGAAACCAGTTCGGCGACCTGATAGGACAACACTCGCGTGAAGCCCCACCCCATGCGCGCGGCATTGATCGCGGCCTGATTGGAACTGACGGTCAAACGTGGCTTGGGGTGCAGGGTGATGGCGTTTCCCGCTACGTCGAACTGCCAGTCAGTCAGCAGGCCACTGGCAGATGACATCACGACAGGCGCCGCCAAAACCTCCTCCGGCGCCGTCGGCCTGCCGACCCGATCGAGAAAACCGGGTGCAGCACAGACCACCGGGCGGATTTGCCCGACCCGGATGGCTTGCAGGCCATTGTCGGGCAATTGACCGATGCGGATGGCGACGTCCACCGCCTCGTCAAGCATGTTCACCACACGATCCACCAAGAGTGCGTTGATGACGACCTCAGGATGCAGCGCCAGGTACTCCGTCATCAGCGGGATCAAAAACAACTCGCCGAACATCACCGATGCCGTGACCGTCAGGTTACCCCGCGCTCGAATGCTGCTGCCGGTGGCAAGCTCCTCGGCCTCTTCCAGATCCTGCAGAATGCGCCGGCAATCCTCCACATAACGCCGACCCGCCTCGGTCAGACGCAGGCTGCGTGTGCTACGTGCAAGGAGCAGCGTGCCCAGGCGATTTTCCAGGCCCGCGATGACCCGCGTCACACTGGGCGCCGACATACCCAGCAGCTTGGCCCCGGCGGCGAAGCTGTCCGCCTCGGCGACGGCCAGCAGTACTTTCATCTCCTGAAACCTGTCCATGATCACCGTCCGGCTGCAATAACTTATCCAGTGGCAAGCAGCGTAGCGCGTCTGCCGCCCGGCTCATCCGTTGCCGTCAGGGAACAGGCACCCGCCGCTACGCACCAGCGCCCTCACCTCCTCGCTCACCTCTATCGGGTTTTGACTGAGGCGGGCAAAGAATTCCTGGCTGTGCCGTACGTACGACTGCGAATCGTACTTGCCGCTCCAGAGCACGATGTTGAGCACGATGGGAATGAGGTCCAGGCCCTTTTCGGTCAGGCTGTAGAAGTCCTTGCGCCCGTCGTCCGGGCTCGGCGCCTTCGAGAGAACGCCTTGCTCCTCAAGAAAAGCCAGGCGCGAAGCCAGGACATTGGTGGCAATGCCCTCTTCCGATTTCAGGAACTGGCCATAGGTCTTTTTGCCGACAAACACGATGTCGCGAATGATCAACAGCGACCAGCGGTCACCAAAGATCTCCACGCCGTAGTTCACCGCGCAATGGGAGCGGATGTCTTTTTTGGCTGTTGTCTTCATGGGCGGATCTTAGCATCGCTTGTGTATCGCAAGTAAATTTCAATTTATTACTTGTTTTTTGCAAGTAATATGACCAACATAGATCCCACTGAGCGAGATCGCCGATCTGACGTCGGCATCCCAGCACTGTTCAACCCTCTGCCAAAACAAGGACCCGCACATGAGCACAATCAGCATCATCGGCTCAGGTGGCATGGCCGCAGCAATAGGCGGCCTTGCCGCTGGCGCCGGATATATCGTCGAGGTCGTGAGTCGCGATGCCAGCAAGGCGCAGGTACTGGCCGACGATATTGCCGGCAACGCGACGACAGGGATGTTCGGTGCGTTACCGGCAGGAGACATCGTCATTCTCGCGGTGCCTTACTCCGCCGTTCTCGACGTGGTGAAGCAATACGGCGAACAACTCGCAGGCAAGCTGATCGTCGATATCACCAATCCCGTGGGCCCCGACCTCAAAAGCCTGGTGACGCCCGAGGGCAGCTCCGGCACCCGGGAAATCGTCAAAGTCGCCCCTGCCACAGCTCAGGTCGTCAAAGCGTTCAATAGTCAGTTCTCCCACGTACTGGCTGCCAGCGCCGTCGAACAGCACCCGCTCGACGTATTCATTGCAGGGGACGATGCACAGGCAAAAGCCCGTATCGCAGCATTTATCGAATGCCTCGGGATGCGCCCGATGGACGCCGGGGCGTTGGATATGGCCCGCGCCCTTGAGCATGTCTGCCTGCTATCACTGGGCCTCGTCACCCACTCCGTCATGCACACACGGTTCTCAATCGGCGTCAGCCTGCTCGGTTGAGCACCCTATAGCCCCTCCCCCAACACTACTCACACACTTGGAGCACCAACATGCATGTATTCGTCACTGGCGGCACCGGCCACGCCGGTTCACACGTCATCCCTGAACTTATCGCCGCCGGACATGAGGTCACCGGCCTGGCCCGCTCGGACGAGGCTGCGGCCGCACTGTCCGCACTCGGAGCAAAAGCATGCATTGGGAGCCTGGAAGACCTGGATGGCCTAAAGGCCGCGGCGCGGGAGTCAGACGGCGTCATACACCTGGCGTACCGCGCAGAACTGCTGCCCTCCGGCGGACTCGACGCCTTGTGCGAGTCGGAGCTGGCCATCGTGCTCGCATTCGGCGAGGCCATGGCGGGCACCGGCAAGCCGCTGGTCGTAGCGGGCAGCATCGGCGCGCCGACCAATCCAGGTCGGGCTGCACCGTCCAGCCTGGGCCGTATGGCAACCGAGCAAGACCCCGCCTTGGCGGGAGGCCCCTCGCACAGAGGCACGCTCCGCGCACGCAACGCCGTGGAAATTGCCGTGCTCGGCCTTGCCGAACAGGGCGTGCGGTCATCAGTCGTAAGGATTGCGCCCATCGCACACAGTTCGACGGATCGCGCTGGCTTTCTGCAGCAGTTGATAGGGCTTGCCAAGGCTAAAGGCTACGTCGGCTACCCTGGCGCGGGCGATAACCGGTGGTCCGCAGTACACATACGCGACCTGTCGTCCTTATTCCGTCTGGCCCTGGAGAAGAGCCCGGCAGGCAAGGCGTGGCACGCGGTCGGCGATCAGGCGATCGCGCTGCGACAGATCGCCGAGGCCATCGCCCTGCGCCTGGACCTTCCCGCAGTAAGCATCCCCGCTGACGAGTTGATGGTGCCGGGCTACTTCGGCTTCCTGGCGGCTGTGGTTACGCTGGACCTCTCGGCATCCAACGACATCACACGCCAGACACTCGGCTGGAACCCCTCGCAACCTGGTCTTCTCGATGACTTCAACAACGGCCACTACTTCCCGGTTCGCTAAACCGAGGGAGGTGGGCAATAACCCACTCAGGAGAACAGTGCAGATGAGCACGATCAGTATCATAGGTTCAGGCACCATGGCCGCAGCCATAGGCGGTCGTACCGCCAACGCGGGATATATCGTCGAGGTGATCAGCCGCGATCCTGCCAAGGCCAGGGCACTGGCGACACAACTTGCAGGCGCCGCCACCACCGGGACCTACGGCGCGGTACCAACAGGTGACATCGTTATCCTCGCCGTGCCGTACAGCAGCGCGTCGGCGGTAGTGGCTGAATACGCCGACGCGCTCGACGGCAAAGTGATCATTGACATCACCAACCCGTTTACGCCCGACGCTGAAAGTCTGTTAACTCCGCAGGGCAGCTCTGCTGCTCAGGAAATCGCCAAGGCGGCGCACGCGCACGCGCACGTGGTGAAGGCATTCAACAGCATCTTTGGCCACGTACTGGCGCGGGGTGGACGCCTCGATGGGTTTTTCGCCGCCGATGATCCTCAGGTCAAGGAACGCGTCGCCACCTACATCACGAGCCTTGGAATGCGCCCACTCGACGTCGGTGGTCTGCACATGGCGCAAACCCTTGAGGCGCTCGGTCTGCTGCTGATGGGCGTAGCGCGAAACGGCGCTGGCAGCTTCAATATCGCCCTGAACGTCGATATCGGCTGAATTATCGCCCCTATCCACCGCAACGGAGCAAAGGCACGGCGGCCATCCGACTTCAGGATGGCCGCCGTGCCTTTGTTCTTGTATCGGGGCGATCAGGCTTGAGGACACTCATGACTGGGCGATACTCTTTTCTTTCATCAGAGTTTCAGCGCGGCTATTGATGAGTATCCGCCTCCTCAGCCGGATAAAACTCACCCTCCTTCCCCATCTCTTGCAGCCGTTCGCGCGCGATCCGCTCAACGCTGGCCACTGCGGCCTGATCATCAGGGTTGACCAACTGCAAGCACAGGCGTTGGACATTCTGATCGTGGGTGCCCTCGCTGAGCATTTCGTGGGTGAAGATCTGTTCGCCACGCCATAGGCATAGCTGGGTATGAGTGCCACCGAGCCATATCTCGTTGATGGGTCCAAGGTCAACGGTAGCCAACTGATCCACGGTGATTGTCTTATCCATTGCGCTGTACCTTACCAATGAGTAGATACCGGTAGAGTTACAGGCACAGCGGGTCGTTCCCGGAATCGGCAGCTCAACCGCGCCGATGGTCACGCTGTAATTGAAATTTTTCTCTGATCATCTCTCACTGGATTGCTCACAGTCTTCAGTGATGAGTAGGCCTACCGCGCAGATGTTCAATTAACTGGACGAACCCATCAACTACCTGGCGTGGGCGTACCTGCCAAAGGGCCGAGCCAACCAGACTTAGGGCACTCAGCAGCAACACCGAAGAGCAGTAATACCAATAGTGATGAAGTGTCAGCCTCGAGTCGCTAGCCACCAGTAGCCTTCGATGCCCTCAAACAAGGGGCTGAAATTGCACGCTGAGGCTGCGAGTGACCTGTCACTCCTGTTTACACTACGCGTTCGACAATCCGGGTATTTCCATATTTATCTTCCGCCAGAAGGCTTCAGAAAAGCTGTAAACCGAGAACGCAATCAACCCGAAGGCCATCACGATCAAAACCAACCATCCAGCGGGTAAATTCTGGAGCGCGCCAAGGGCTTCCTTCATACCGGGCGGATCAATGGCGTTATAGGCAGAGCCGCTAACAGCCAGCAGCACTGCAATCTCTAAAAAGACGACACCGCGGGCAATCAGGCCAAACCGGGACACCGGGCAGACGTAGCGCATGACGTCTTCGTCGGCCTCGAAATATTTCTCAAACGACGCCTTCAATCCCTTGATAATGTGAGCCACTCCAACACCAAGCGGAATCAGCGCAATCAGGTACACCAATAAGTTGGAATGTTCCCAAGACAACAGATGCGCCAGCCAATCTTTTGTTTGCCCTCCCGAGTCGCCCGAGCTACTAATGCCGCTTATAAGCAGGCCTGACGCAAAAAATGCCAGAGCACCATTGACCAAACCTCCCGCCAACAGACCGGTGCGAATTATCAGACCCTTGAGATTTTTGCCATGATGGTCGACATCGCGTGTGGCTTGCAGGACACGCCAAGCCGCAAATGCGAGCAGACCCGCCACCACGAGACCCACTAAAAAATAGCCAAACGGTTGGCCTAATAATGCTTCGAGGCTTTTATGGCTGTCTTTTGGTTGTGTCGAATCTTGTGCCGCAAGCAATGCGAAGATTCCGATAATCAGGTAAATCACTCCTCGAGCGGCGTACCCTCCGCGCGCAAGGACAATAAGGCTGTGGTGCGCTGACATTGGCTGCTTTCCCGAAAGTAGTACAGGAACAGACTCGTCTGGCTGGAAGGGGTTCTATCGTTAAATTCAAGATTGCACGGGTATCTGAAGCGCCTGAGGAGTCGCTTGGCCGAGAGATGAATTGACTGCGCGACCGCATGACCGGTGACCATAGGCTACCAACAGGCAGCTCTCGGCCAAGAGCAGCCATTAGGGTTTACGATAGGGCACCTGCCACAATAATGCGTCGGGCGCGTGCTGACTCAAAACATTCGATGATGACGCTCTATCGATCACCAATTTCTCCGCTGCCTCCATCGCTTCGACCAATTGCGTTGATGCGCGATAAAGAGGTACATAGCCCCGGAGCAGAATTTGGGCATGACATCGGTAAGCGGCGGCGTGAAAGTCAATGGTGTCGGTGTGCCCCTTAACACACACCTTGTCGTCACAGCTAACCCTCAATTTTCATACTATGTCGGTTTCAGCCGTGCCACTGTCGTGGACGTATAAATAGAATGAGTATTTCGCAGCACACTAATGACAATCAAACACTGCCTATTTGTTACATAAGCGCGAGTCTTATTTTAATCAAATACTTAATCGAGCAGACGCACCCACATAGGGCGGCTTCTGAAATTTCGACCCAATATGTTGCATATTAAATTGCACCGAGCCCAACTCATGCAAACCAAAAAGAAACCACGCACAAGAAGTATTATCTTATTGGCGCTTATCTTTACGGCGTGTAACGCCACCACCCACGGCTTCAGTATTTTCCTGTACTCGGCCTTATTGCCCCAGATCCGCCAAGTGTTCGAGCTCAGCTACAGCCAAGCGGCGTTCATCGCGGCGATGTTGCAGCTTTTCTACATGGGGGCGTCGATTATCAGCGGCATCGCAGCGGCTTGGATCAGCCCGCGCAATATGGTGCGGATGACGATGGTCTTGAGCCCGGCGCTCTTGGCCCTGGCAGTCGCCACTCCGTGGGTGCTGCCGTTTGCGTTGTGCCTGGCGCTGGTATCGGCCTGCGCTGTGTCGAACTGGAACGCCATTGCTGCATTGGCCAGCGAAGTGATCCCCACCTCCCACCGTAGCCGTGTGCTGGGGCTGGCGTCATCAGGGGCGGCTTTTGCGATCTGCCTTAACGGTGTGCTGATTGCCTTGTTGCATGGCATCTCGTTGAGGTATTTCTGGCTGATTTGCGCCGGACTGACGTTGATTGTCACGCTGCTGACCTTTTGGGCATTGGCACCTCTCGCTAAAGAACACCGCCTCAAACCCGGCAGCGCGCCTTCGTTGCGCCGTGTGTTTAGGCAATGGCTGCACCTGTGCCTTGAGCATCCGGTCGCGTTGCATATACTGCTGCTCAGCGCCTTTATAGGGGGGATCAGCGGTCCTTTCTTGAATTTCCTCTCGGCGTTTGCCAGCGAACGGCTGGGCGCCAGCGCGCAAATCACCGGCTCACTGTGGACTCTGATCGGAATTGGCGGGGTTGTTGGCGGTTTGTTGCTGGGTTCGCTGGCGGATCGCTGGGGTGCATTGAGGGTAATGGCGTTGAGCATCAGCGCCTTCGGCCTGGCCATGCTCGCCCTACTCTGGCAACCGGGCCTGAACATGACTTGGTTGGCCGCCGGGCTGTTCGCGCTGTTCTACTTCCCGGTATGGGGCTTGATGGCCGCTTACCTCAGCTCGCGATTGAGCCCGGTGCAAAGCCTGCAAGTCGTGAGCCTGAGCATGGTCGGCTATGGCTTGGGCAGCGCCATCGCGAATTGGCTGTGTGGCTGGCTGCTGCAAGCCACCGGGAACTTTGCGCTGGTACACGGCTGGATCGCCTGCTGGGCGACCGCCAGCCTGTTATTGTTGAGGCTGATGGCCCGGCGTCAAAATCGTGAGCCCGCGCTCAGCCAACCACTCTGAACGACCCAACCGGCTCGAAAGAATGTCCACCAGAGCCTCCACCGCCCGCGTCTCACACTGAGTCGAACGCCAGAACATCAACCGCGCCGACTCGATCGGCGGAAAGCCCTGAGTCTCGTCCAGAACCTGCCAACCCGCCGGCACCAGACGCCGCGCCGTGACACCGACCGATTGGCCCTGCTCAATGGCAATCGCGATACCACGCGGGCTCTGGCTGGTATAAACCACATGCCACGCCCGTCCCGCCTCGGCCAGCGCCCGCACGGCGTTGGCTCGAAACGCGCAGCCCTCGGCATAAACGGACAAAGGAACTGATGTATCCGGACCTGCACGCCACCCCTCAGCTGCCACCCACACCAGGGGCTCATCGCACAGGTACTCGCCAGGTTGGAGATTGGCGTGCTGCACACCGAGCACAAGATCCAGTTCACCACGTTGCAGACGACTGACTAGCGCCGTCGACATCTCGCAACAAATATCCGGTCGCACCTGTGGGAACTGCGCCTGAAAGTCGCGCAACACCCCAGCCAGGCAAAACTGTGCGTAGTCATCTGGCATGCCGACGTGAATACACACCTGCTCGCTAGGCAAATGCACGGCGTTGATGGCATCTGCGTGCAGCTTGAGAATCTGCCGCGCGTAGATCAGAAATGTCTCGCCACCGGGTGTCAGGCTCACCGAGCGACTGGTGCGCTGGACCAACGGCGTGCCAACGATCTCTTCCAGGCGCTGCAAACTCTGGCTAATGGTCGATTGGGTTTTGTGCAGACGATCGGCCGCCGCAGAAAATCCGTGGCACTCGATAATCGCGACAAACACTTTGAGTAACGTCCCATCCAGTTCGCCTGACATAACTATCGCCCCTGCCGATGGATTCGATCACAACTTGTAATTTCCACTTCGTACCTCTTTAAGCAACTATCGACTCAACGCCAAATACTTTAATGGATAGTTTCAGGAGACTTGCATGCGCCTTCAACTTGCCGACGCCGAAGTGGGCGATATCAGCGACATTATTAATACCGAGTTGTACCCCATACATGATTCGGGCCATGTCCGGTTGCAGGCGCTGATCGAACACGCCCGTGCTGAGCTCGCCGAGGACGGTTGCTGCCTGCTGAGGAATTTCTTGCGGCCCGAGGCGTTGGAACAGGCCCGCACAGAAGGTCAGGCACTGTCGGGCAAGACTTTTTATTCGGTGCGCAAGGTCAACGCCTACTTCACTGAAGACGACCCTACTCTGCCCCAGGATGACCCGCGCCGCACATTCATGGAGCGCACCAGTGGTTTTGTGACCCGGGACATGATTGCCCCGGACGCGATCATTCATCGCCTGTACGTCTCGCCGATGATGAAGCGATTTATCGGTGCCTGCCTCAACGAGCCAGAGATTTTCGAATACGCCGACCCGTTCGCCGGGCTGGTGATCAACGTGATGCCCGAAGGCACCGAGCAGCCCTGGCACTTCGACACCAACGAATTCATCGTCAGCATGATGACCCAGAAGCCTGAGGCCGGTGGCCTGTTCGAATACGCGCCGATGATCCGCACGCGCACCCAGGAAAACCTTGGCGCCGTCGGCAACGTTGTGCGCGGTGACGACCGCAGCCGGGTCCAGGAATTGGAGCTCAATCCCGGCGACTTGCAGATCTTCAAGGGTCGCTTTTCGGTGCACCGGGTAACGCGGGTCGAGGGCGCCACCGAGCGCAACACTGCGATCTTCGCCTACTCCGAAAAACCCGGAATCATCGGCCGGGCCCAGCGCACCAAACAGCTATACGGACGGCTGTCCGAAGCCCACTTGCAAGCTGAACGCAACCTGGTACGCAGCGACCAGTTGCTCGACTGACCCACCCAAAAATATCTAGAAAAAACCAACCGTATTTGCCCTGCGAGGAACACCCATGAGTCTGTCCGGCCCTAACCGCAACCCCGCCGACTGCGAACCAACGTACGACGAGATCCAGCAAATCCAGCTCGACCGCTTGCAGCGGGTGCGCAACGAACTGAAAAAACGCGACTACGCCGCGTGCGTGTTATTCGACCCGACGCATATGCGCTACGCCACCGGTTCGCGCAATATGCAAGTGTACTCGGCGCGCAACCCGGCGCGTTACGCTTTCATCCCGGCAGAAGGTCCGGTGGTGATCTTCGAATTCGGCGGCTGCCTGCACTTGGCGGAACAGCTCAACACCGTCGATGAAGTGCGCCCGGCCAAAGCCATCTCCTATTACTTCTGCGACAGCTTTCTCAATAACGTCACCGCCGAATGGGCTGCTGAAATCGGTGAACTGGTACGCAAGCACGGTGGCGGCAACAAACGCATCGCCATCGAAAGCGCGACCTCGGCCGCTGCGTTTGAACTGCAAAAACTCGGCTACCAGATTTTCGACGCCCAGGAACCATTGGAGCGCGCACGCTGCATCAAGGTGCCAAACGAGCTGAAGATGATCCGTGCCAGCCTGCGTGCCACCGAGGACGGCGTGCGCTTGATGGAAAGCAAGCTGGTGCCGGGCATCAGCGAAAACGAACTGTGGTCACACCTGCACCAGCACGTAATCGCCACCGACGGCGACTATGTCGAAACTCGCCTGCTTTCCTCCGGACCGCGCACAAACCCATGGTTCCAGGAATGCAGCACCCGGCCCATAGAGTCCGGTGACTTAGTAGCACTGGATACCGATGTAGTCGGGCGTTTCGGCTACTACGCCGACTTCTCGCGAACGTTCCTCTGTGGCGAACAAGCCGCCACCGCCAAGCAACAGGAGCTGTACAAACTGGCCTACGAGCAAGTGCAGACCAACATGGAAATGCTCAAGGCCGGCCGAAGCTTCAAAGAATACGCCGAGCTGGCCTGGCGCATCCCGGACAACTACAAGGCCAACCGCTATTTCGCCTTGGCCCATGGCGTTGGCATGACAGGTGAATACCCGTACGTAGTGCACCGCGAAGACATCGATGCGCTGGGCTACGACGGTGTGTTCGAAGCCGGCATGACCATCTGCGTGGAAAGCTACATCGGCCACGATGAGGGCGGCGAAGGGGTCAAGCTTGAAGAGCAGATTTACATCCACGAACACGGCATCGAATTGCTATCTGACTACCCATTCGACCCGAGATTGCTGCCACGTTGAGCACCACGGCCGTGGAATGATTCAATCGACGCCCGCTTATTAACCCTGCTACAGCCATGTACAAGGCTGTAGCAGCCTCTGCGGCCGCGAACAAAAGCGCTCCAGGCGCTTACCCAAGGTTCCGATGGATGCAAACGCTAACTATCCGCATCGAAAAACGAGATGAACCGACGTCGCGGCAATTTGCTAACTCTATGGTCTCTCACAGAAAGCTTACCCCTATCGCTTGAAAAATAACTTGTTGCTTCATTATTCGAAAAGGCGCAATCCAAATGAAAAAAATACTAACAGGAATATTAATTGGGCTTTGCATATGCTTTCATCCCGCATCATACGCAGCTGACTCCAAAACAATCAGTATAGGCGTTAACAGCTGGGCGGAAAACATCGCTGTGGCCAATATGTGGAAAATTCTTATGGCCGAGAAAGGGTACAACGTAAAACTTGAAAACGCCTCCAAGATAATTCTCTACAACTCTGTGGCCCTCGGGAAAATTGACTTAACTTTTGAGGTATGGCTCCCATCAGCCGACAGCGCTCCTTATCAGAGCATCAAAGACAAAGTCCAACTGATCGGCCCCTGGCTAAGTGAAGCAAATCTTGGATTGGCAGTCCCTGATTATGTTGACATTAAAAGCATCGACGAATTGAATGCTCGCAAAGATGAGTTTGTATGGCGCGGCAAGGCCTCTATTTTTGGCATTGATGCAGGCTCCGGGATTATGGGCCTGACAGATAAAGCCATTAATGATTACACGTTAGACTATACCCTCATCCAATCATCTGAAGCGGCGATGCTTCAATCATTGGATCGTGCCATGAAGCGCAAAGAACCCATTGTGGTCACGTTGTGGAAACCACACTGGGTCTGGGCGAAAAAGAATCTTCGCTATCTTGACGACCCCAAGAAAACCTATGGCACCACTGACGCTATCCATGGCATAGCCGCTCTGTCATTCAAAGATGACCATCCTGAAGCTGAGCGCTGGTTGCAGAAGTGGAAAATGGATGAGAAATCTCTCGGCGAGCTGATGGCGACAATTAATGAGAACGGCAGCAGCACACCTGAAAAAGGCGCACAGGTCTGGATTGATGCTAATAGAGCTTTAGTGAATAGCTGGATGAATTAGGATCAGCGCCACCGATTAACCCGTCGTCGCTGATCTTGTATGACCGGCTAAAGCGGAGCGTCGTACGGCCGGTCCTGCGGGAAAGCGTAATCTCTGCAAGAGACTTGCCCGCGAGAATTTTAGTTCAATCACCCCTTGCATCAGCCCCTCAGACAGGAGTCAGATACACCCTGCACAACACCCATCAAAAATAATAAACCTGCCCGCGCACTATTGCGTTGAAGGCAGGTATGGAGTCACCCTTTCATGCGTCAACTGCCCTCGCTCAACATGCTGCGCGTCTTTGAAGAAGTCGCGCGGCATCGTAGTTTCAGCCAGGCGGCTTTGGGGTTGAACGTTACCCAAGGCGCGGTCAGCCGTCAGATCAAGCAACTCGAAGATTATCTCGGCGTGACGCTGTTTATCCGCACGCCCCAGGGCCTGTCGCTGACCGAAACCGGCCTCGCCCTTTCCCCCCAATTGAGCGACGCCTTCGACCACGTCGAACGCGCCCTGCTAGCAGTGCGCGTACCGAACCTGCGCCAACGTCTGCGCATCGTCGCGCCCCCCACGTGGGCGACGCGCTGGTTGTCGGCGCGTTTGCGCGCGTTCTGCCAACGCTACCCGGACATAAGCCTCAGCGTGACCCACCAAAACAGCAACGAAAGCCTTGCGGAAATCGACTGCCACATCCGCTTCGGTCTCAAGGCGGGCAACCATTGCAGCAGTCAGTTGCTGGTGATGGAGCGGCACATGGCGGTGGCCAGCCCGGAGTTGTTCATCCATGATCAGCCGCCGGATTTGCGACAGATTCCGCTGCTGCACATCCTGCATGAGGGCAAACGCCTGAAGGTGTGGGAGAACTGGTTGGCGGCGATGGGACGCGAAGATATCGATGCCGCGCAAGGACTCGAATTCAGCACGCTGGACCAAGTGATTCATACGGCGCTGGCTGGTGGTGGGCTGGCGGTGATTGATCGGCAGATGATCGAAAAGGAATTAGCCAATGGCAGCCTGGTGCCGATCACTCCGGTCGAAGTGATCGGGCCTTATGGCTATTGGCTGGATGTGGCAAACGACAAGCTGGGATTGTCGAAGGTGCGGTTGTTTACTGACTGGTTGGGGTTGGTGAGTAATCCCTGAAACGGAGTCAGCAGCTGTGTACGGGCCTGCTCGCCAACGCTGTGTATTTGATCGTTCCCACGCGATGCGTGGGAACGATCCTGCTTCAGGTTGGGGCTACGACCTTTGCAGTGACCGGTACACCGCCCTCCACCGGACTCTGTGCCTTGCACGCCTGGCTCAGCGTCAGGGATTTGGTCTCCGGTGCCCAGGCCCAGGAAATGATCGCGCCCAGTGCAAGAATCGACGCCAGGATGCCCATGGTCGGACTCAAGCCGATACCGGCAACGCTCACCGGCAACAGGAACGTGCTGACTGCCGAGCCCAAGCGACTCACAGCTGTAGCAAGGCCAATCCCGCTGGCCCGCACTTCTGTCGGAAAGCTCTCGGCCGGGAACACGCCCACTAGATTGCTCACCGCCGACAACACCAGCGTGAACACGCCGAACACCAGCACCATCAAGAAAGCCGCACTGCCCGGTAATGCCGCCAGCAGGAACAACGCCACTGCGAGGATGATGAACGAATTGATCAGGAAGCCTCGCCGCGAGAACTTCACCGTGCACCAGATGCCGATCAATGCGCCGAGGATCAGCAGCATGTTGAGCATCAATTCAGTGCCAAAGCCCTCCGCAAGGCCCATCTTCTGCAGGATCGACGGCAGGAAGGTGTAGATCGCAAAGTACGGCATGACGATGCAGACAAAGAACAGGCAGTTGAATGCGGTGCGCTTGCGGTATTCGCGGCTGAACAGCACCGCGTAGCCGGAACGGGTTTCGGTGGAGCGGGTTTCATCGAGTTCGACGTTATCGCCCAGGTGTTTTTTGACAATCGCCCGTGCTTCGGCGATCCGTCCCTGATTGACCAGCCAGCGCGGTGACTCGGGCGTACCGATCCGCGCGATCAGGATCAACACTGCCGGGATGGCTGAAGAAGCCAGCATCCAGCGCCAGGCATCATCCCCCAGACTGAGCATCGCGGTACCGACGAAGGTCGCGGCGACATAGCCGAAAGTCCAGATGACGCTAAACGAACCGAGCAGCACACCGCGATGTTTTTTCGGCGAGAACTCGGCGAGCATCGCGTGGCCGACGCTGAAGTCGCCGCCAAGCCCGATGCCGATTATCACCCTGCAGAGGAATAACTGCATCGCAGTTTCGGCGTAGAACTGCATGACAGAAGCAATGGTAATCAGGACAAAACTGACCAGGAAGATTTTCTGCCGACCGACCTTGTCGGAGATCCAGCCGAAGAACAGGCTGCCAAGAAACAGGCCAATCAGTGCCGAAGCGCCGATCAGGCCTTGCCAGAAGGCATCGAGGTGCATCTGCGGGCTGAGTAACGTGAAAGCAATACCGATCAGGCCGAGGATGTAGCCGTCGGTGAAGTGCGCGCCGAACGTGAGGCCTGCGATTTTTAGGTGGAAGCGCCCGATGGGCAGGTCATCGATCTTTATAGGTTGAGCGGACATGTTCGTCTCCAATTGTTGTTATTGACGGAGAAATGAAATCGACAGCGCTTGAACCCGTGGGAGTGCGTTCGCTCGCTCCCACGGGGATTACGGTTGGGGGTCAGAGGCCGCCCATCAGCAGGTATTTGATTTCCAGGTAGTCTTCCAGACCGTACCTGGAGCCTTCTCGACCCAGTCCCGATTCCTTGATGCCGCCAAACGGCGCGACTTCCGTGGAAATGATTCCTTCGTTGATTCCGACCATGCCGGCCTCCAGGCCTTCGGCCATGCGCCAGACACGGCCGATGTCGCGGCTGTAGAAGTACGCCGACAATCCGTAGGGTGTGTCATTCGCCCGTTGCAATACTTCGGCTTCGTCCTTGAAGCGGAAGCACGCGGCTACCGGGCCGAAGGTTTCATCCTGAGCGATCAGCATGTCGCTGTTGGCGTCGCAGAGGATGGTCGGTTCGTAGAAGGTGCCGCCCAGTGCATGACGGCGACCGCCGCACAGCAACGTGGCGCCCTTCTCCAAGGCGTCACTCACGTGCAACTCAACCTTGGCCAACGCCGCCGCGTTGATCAGTGGACCTTGCTCGGTTTCACCGTCCAGCGCACTGCCGACGCGCATCGCGGCGACCGCTTCGGCGAGTTTGCCGGTGAAAGCTTCGTAGACGCCGTCCTGGATAAAGAACCGGTTTACGCAGACACAGGTTTGCCCGGTGTTGCGGAATTTCGAGGCCATCGCGCCTTTGACGGCGGCGTCCAGATCAGCATCGTCAAACACAATGAATGGCGCGTTGCCGCCCAGCTCCAGCGAGACTTTTTTCAGCGTATCCGCTGCTTGGCGCATCAGCAGTTTGCCGGTGCGGGTAGAGCCGGTGAACGAGAGTTTGCGCACGATGCCACTAGCTTGCAGCGCCCCGCCAATCGCTACGGCGTCACCTGAGATGACGTTGAACACGCCCGCCGGAATGCCCGCCTGCTCGGCCAGCACCGCCAAGGCGAAGGCTGACAACGGCGTCTCCTCAGACGGCTTGAGAATCATTGTGCAACCCGCCGCCAGCGCTGGACCGACTTTGCGCGTGACCATCGCCAGCGGGAAGTTCCAAGGGGTGATCGCCGCCACTACGCCGATAGCTTCCTTGACCACGATGATCCGCGCGTCTGCCTTATGGCTCGGGATCACGTCGCCGTAAGCGCGCTTGGCTTCTTCAGCGAACCACTCCAGAAAGCTTGCGGCGTAGACCACTTCGCCCATGGCTTCGGCAAGCGGTTTGCCCTGCTCGCGACTGAGCAAAGTGGCCAGATCTTTCTGATTACTCAGCATCAGTTCGCTCCAACGCTTGAGGCGCTGACTGCGTTCTTTGGCGGTCAATTTTCGCCAGGTCGGCAAGGCACGGTTGGCGGCGGCAATGGCAAGATTGGTTTCCTCAGCGCCGGCCTTTTGCACGTCGGCGATCACTTCGCCATTGGCCGGGTTCAACACCGGATAGGTCGCACCGCCGCTCGACCATTGGCCGTCGATGAAATTGCCGTTACGAATCAGCGAGCTCATGCCACAGCCTCAGTCAGAGTAAAGCGTTCCAGCCCCGGACGAGCCGAGCGCAGGATGCGTTTGCCGGCGGTGTAATCGTTGATCACGTCACACGGGGTGTAGTTGCGTTCCAGTTCCTGCAGCTCTTCAGCATCAAGTCTGGTCTCCAGCGCCGCCAAGGCACTGTCGAACTGCGCAGTGGTGTCGGCGCCGACCAGCATGCAATCGACGCCCGGATGATTGGCAACCCAGGCTTGAGCGATCTGCGCGTTCGACACACCACGGGCACGGGCCACCCGCTGTACCGAATGAGCGATCTCGAACGAGGCTTCGTCGCTGTACATCTGCTGAGTGAAGAAGTCAGTCTGGTTGCGGGTCGACTGCACGTCGCCGGTCAGCAAACCGCGAGCCAATGGGCTGAACACCGAGACGCCAAGGCCCTGATCGCGGCAGAACGGGATCGTCTCGCGTTCCTCTTCACGGTAGGCGCAGTTCAATTGCAGCTGCATATTGATCGGTTTGACCCAGCCATTGCGCTCGCAGGCCATGAGGATCTTCGCCAGTTGTCCGGTGAGCATGGTCGAGACACCGATATAGCGGGCTTTGCCGGAGCGCACGATGTCGTTCATCGCACTCATGGTTTCTTCGACCGGGGTATTCACGTCGAAGTAATGCAGCATGAACACATCGACGTAATCCATGTTCAGACGTTTCAGCGAGGCGTCGATGCTGTCCATGATGTGTTTGCGAGAATGACCACTGACATTGATGCCGTTGCGGGTGCCGTATCCAACCTTGGTGGTGATCACCAGGTCTTCGCGGCGAGCCAGACGCTTGACGATGCGCCCGACCACTTCTTCACCGACACCGGCGGAATAGAAGTCTGCCAGGTCAATGAAATTCACCCCTTTATCGAGCGCATGGGCGACGATGGGCTCACTTTGCTTTTCATCGAAAATCCACGGTTTCCAGTCCGGGGTGCCCATGTTCATGGTGCCCAGGCAGAGGCGGGAGACTTGCAGGCCGGAGTTACCCAAACGAATGTATTGCATGGCGCAAACCTCAGGCTTTTGGGGTATAGAAAGGGTTGCTGATGTGAGCGACCACATCCGCCAGTTGCGCGGTTTCCGGCTTGCCGGTCAGGGCGGCGCGGATTGCGGTGCGGCAGGCGTTGTAGTTGTTCAGGTAAACCACATCGAGATCATCGCAAGCCGGGTTGACCCAGTTGGCGGTGACAATGGCCCACTCGTCTTCTGCTTCCGGCGGCAAAGTGCCGTCCAGCAAAGCCTCCAACACAGCCTTGGCAATCCCGGCCTGGGACGCGCCCCAGGTGGCGTTACCATGTAAGTCACTGTTGATCGCAGCTTTGTTGACATAAAGGGTCATCGGCTTTACCGGGATGTTCGGTTGGGCGATCACCATGAACGGGCAATGCCCCTGGCTCGGCGACGCCAGGCTATTGGCAAACGCCTGCCCCGCCGGACCGTTACGCGGGCCGATCAGAATATTGATGTGCGCGGCGTTCACGCCTGGTCCTTCAAAACCTTCACCGATGTACAGGTCGAGTTTTTTCATGAGTCGTTACTCTTTTTGGATTTATTTTGGGTGATCAGGAGCGGACGCGAATCTTGAAGATCGCGCGGTAAACATCGGGGTATGAAGAGCGCAACACGAGGCTGGCGAGGACGCGGCAGTGGCGCTTGGTCATGACTGCAAACGCTCTTATTTGTTGTTGATGAGCTGTGTTTGCGATGTTTTAACATCGGACCGTGGAGCGGCTGTAACCATTAAAAGTCATGGAGATATGAGTTCTCCTCATACCCAAAAAATCCCGCGCGGTAAGGGTACAGAGATGGCCAATACCAGTTTTGGTATCAGTCACAGGATCCTCGAAGAAGAATGCCAGGCAGAGCTGAGCCTTAAGCGGGGGGCTGTCGGCGACAACGTAAATGTGTTTCGAAACAGGCCAGGGCTGTGCTTTGTAAGCTAATCGGCTATGCATACGCCGGTCAGCATCGTGCTCGTGAAACCTACCGCCGGTCGGTCGACGTCACCGTATATATATCGCCAGAAGCGCACCGGAGTGGCGTGGGACGCTTACTGTATGACGTGTTGCTGCCTACGCTGGAGAGGCAAGGTTTGCACGCCGCCTATGCCTGTGTCGCCCTGCCCAGTGGTGGCAGCGTAGGGCTGCACGAGACACTTGGCTTCGCACACATTTGAATCGCTCCTGGTTTCGTAGACAACTCGGACGGCTGCAATGGGTCGGATAGCGACGGTTTACTACCGCCGCCAAATCCTCAAACTTCAGTCTGCTCCGAAATCTCCAAAGCATCGTCTACCTCAATACCCAGGTAGCGTACTGTGCTTTCCAACTTGGTATGTCCGAGGAGCAGCTGCACAGCCCTCAGATTCTCGGTTCTTCTGTAGATCAACGTCGCTTTGGTTCGGCGCAGCGTATGAGTACCGTACAAAACGGGATCGAGACCGATCGAAGCAACCCATGCCTTTATGATACGTGCGTATTGCCGCGTAGAAAGGTGTTCGGAATCTCGAATACGACTGGGAAACAAGAAGTCTTCGCCTTGCAGATGCGCGATCCGTATCCAGGATTCTAGTGCCTTCCGAGTCTGCTCCATTATTTCGAACTGCACCGGCCGTTTAGTCTTTTGCTGCATCACCATAACCCGAGGCGCGACGCGTTGGCCGTGTGAGATGTCGCTAACCCGCAGCTTGGTGAGATCGCACGCACGTAATTTGCTGTCGATGGCCAGATCGAAGAGCGCCTCATCTCGGGTGTTCCCTGTTAGCTGGAGCCTGACTCGAATTTCCCAAATGTCTCTGAGACGGAGCGGAGCTTTCTGCCCCATCAGTTTTCCCTAGCTCCAGCTTTTTTTCGATTGGAATGCGGTGATAGGCATGACGTGTCCTCCATATGTGTTGAAGGACGAGCATGGACCTCATAGGCAACAAGTTCGGACGCTAAAGGCTTAGCCCTTAAGCTTTTCGGCAATCCAGATGGTGTGCCGGGTGCCTTTGTTGCCGTGGGCAAACACCTGCACTTCTTCAGCCTTGAAGCCGGCCCTCTTCAATTTGTCGGAAAACAGCCGATCCGCGCTGGCCGACCACACGGCAAGCACGCCTTTGGGCCGCAGGGCCTTGGCGCAGGCGCTCAGGCCAACGGCGGAATACAGCCAGCTGTTGGCTTTTTGGGTGAGACCTTCGGGGCCGTTGTCGACGTCGAGCATGATCGCGTCAAAGCCTTGCGGTTCGGCTTGCAGCACTTTGGCGACATCTTCCATGCGGATCACCGTGCGAGGGTCGAGCAACGGGCGCCCGGCCTTCTCTCCCAGCGGTCCTCGATTCCACTCGACCACCCCCGGCACCAACTCGGCGACCACGACCTCGGCGGTCGCGCCCAAATGTTTGAGCGCCGATCCCAAGGTGAAGCCCATGCCCAGCCCGCCGACCAAGACCCTGGAATTGGGCCGGCTGGCCACCTTGCGGCAAGGGATCTCGGCCAGGGCATCTTCGGAACCGTGCATGCGAGTGTTCATCAACTGCCCGCCATCACCACCCAGGATCTTGATCACGAAGTCTTCGCCGTACTCGAACAGGCATAGGGCTGCGTCGCTTTCGGGAATCGGGGTTGTGTCGAGCAGAACGAAACGTTTCATAAGGAGGTCATCGAGAAAGTAATAAAGCTATTGAGTGGGGCAATCTGGCGCGGATTAGAGTAGCCGTGAGCCCACAAGCAAGGGCAACGGAGCAATTGATGAAGGGCACCATTCTAACGGTCATTGTGTTGGGCGCGCTCTCGATAAGTGGATCGGCTTTGCGTTTGCGCATGCCTGGCATGACTGCTCCGGCCAGCATCTGCCGGATGCCAGGGGATGCATTGGGTCTACTCGCGACCATCGCGCCCGGCGACGCGCGCCCCAATACAGCCGATAGACACCCTGCTGAAATCGACCAAACGCAGCCCTTGGTCCCACGATTGCTGCGGCAAAAGCTCCGCATGTCGCTAAACGGCATGACAAATCCATATTGGCAACGCCACAGACAAAATCGGAGTCGACAGTGATAAGGGCAGTAAAACCCTCGAAGCGCAATGACGCCCTACCTGCTCGCCTTATATCCGTCGAACAGTCAAGCAGGCCTCAATCTGACTATTTACCTGCGAAATCTCCACCACGCCACAGCGTTGTAGAGCATAAAGAGGCCTCCCAAAACACCGAGTGGCCATATCACCAACACCTGCGCGTACATTCCGAAGAACAATAATTCGAACCGCCAGTCGCTTGCACTTTTGGCATGGGCATCCAACATCAGGTGCGCGTTGATCTGGCTATACGCGGGGTCGGGGGAAACCACTTGAGCCTGAAAGCGGTAGTGGCCGGTAGGTTGCGGGTAATGAATCATGCCCAGTCCATGATCGACGAAATCACTGGCCCATCCCTCAACCTTGCCCGTGTGCGCATCGCCCTGGTCTATCACCACGCCATCAGGCGTAAGCAGCTTCCACTGCACAGTAACAGGCGGCAGGACAGGAGCCTTATCGAAGGCCGCCAGTGTGTTCAGCGTTTGTCGGTTCAGGTCCGTGAAACGGATAATGAGTTGGTTATAGTCTGGCGCCCGAATCTCCACTGACTCATCGATGGTTTGTGCTTGAGACAGCGTGATAGGCACATCAAGCGGATAGGTGGTGATCCAGTCACGCCATAGCGAAAAGGCCGATGACAGGACGGCCATGCCAACGGTAAACAGGGTCCAGCGAAGGCCGCGCCGCTTGAACTTCTGCGCCTGAATGGAATTGATGGGCATGGTCGCGTTGTTTTGTGAATGAGTGCGCTTTTTCTCATTAATTTGCCGCACAGCACAAGCCGCTGTGAACGATTTGCAAGAACGATCAAATCTCTAATCGCACCCTTCCAAGGGATTGAAAGGCCGAGCCATCGAGAGCATGAACCCCTGGCGTTCGCCTGTGTCTATCTGACACTACCTCACGCTCAATCGAGACTTATCATGAATATTTTTGAAGCACTGCGAGAAAGCCACGATCGTCAGCGCGGCTATGCCGATGCGCTGACGGTGACCCATGGTGACAACATCGAACGTAAAGAGGCTTACGAACGGTTGAAAGCCGAGCTACAGGCTCATGAAACTGCAGAGGAACGCTGTTTTTACATACCACTCATGGCCCATGACAACGGTATTGACCTGAGCCGGCATGCCATTTCAGAACATCATGAAATGGACGAAATGATGGAGACACTTGATGAGACCGACATGTCTAGCCCTGCCTGGTTAGTGACGGCCAAAAAGCTCACGCACAAGGTGCATCATCATTTAAAGGAAGAAGAACAGAAGTTCTTCCAGGCAGCAGGCAAGCTGCTCGATGAAAGCCAAAAAACAGCCTTGGCTAAACAATACCTGGCTGAGTATCGGGAGCAGATCGCCCCCACCTGATGCCATAAATAATCAGCCAAAAGAAGGCATTGGGCCCAAAGAGTGCAGGATCCATGCAACCGTTGCCACGCCTGCACTGACCGCGACTAGCAATCCGATAAATAGCCACTTAACGACTTTGGGAAACGACGACGGCTGATAGGTCGCTACGCTGACCTGCGTCAAAGGTGCAGCCCCCTCTGCGCTGCCCGGGCCAGGCACGTCATCATCAAGGAGGATAACGCTGCCTGGTTCCAGATACTTCACTTTCGTGCCGTCCTGGGGCAGCCCAACACGAGCCAGAATGCCCGATGGCGTGTTCTTGTCGAACTCGACGAAATGGCTGACGAGCTCGCCTTCGTCAGTAAACTCTTCCTGCTCCAATACGACCCACTCGTCCAGTTCCTCCGCAGTGATGCCGAGGTGATTTGCGATCGCCTGCTGGAATCGCTCTGCATGTTCGTCGCTTCGTTCACGATAGCGCATGACATCTTTCCCTGATTGTTAGCGGACGCAAAATGGCGTCCTTTTACTGACCTGTCCCCGACTTGTTGATCAGGGCTTTGGTGCAACTGAGCGCAAGTGTCCGTGGTTAAAGGGATTCTTGCTCCGCATGAATTCAGCCATTATGACCTTGAAGCAGGGCAACTGTTCGGCCATCTGCCGCTCCCGAATAAAATTGATCAAGCGCCTGCTGATACGGCGTGGAGTTTGGACTGACTGCCAGAAACAGCGTCAGGCATGAGCGCAGCTTCATATCATCCGGCGATCCGAGTATCTGCGTGGCACTCTTTTCAGGATGGCTTAGCAGGATTTTGACGCACTCCTCAAGCCGTGGCCCCAGCACATCGTGCTGTAAATACGCTCGCGCCTCAGCCAGCCCCGAGATGGCAAAGCGCTTGGCCATTTCGCTATGCCCGAGCCCGCGCAGCTGCGCAAACACAAACCACATCCAGTGACTCGCTTTGCGCCCAGCGCTCAACTCATCCAGTACTCGGCTGAAAACCGGGGTTTGGGCTTCGACGAAACGGCCCAAATCGACAATATCGTTCACGACTCGCCCCTACGATTTCAGGAAGTAACGGGTGACAGTGCCATCGGTGTAAAACGTCAGCTCGCAATAGCTGGCCGCCGACAATTTCACAAAGACTACTCCCTCTTCTTGATGGGTAAAAATTTGCGGACATGCCAACTTTGAGTGTATTGCATGTGAACCGCTCGGCTGCCGAGGGCGGATATTGCATCACGTCCAAGGCCTCTTCATTGGCCCGCTTTCGGCCAGGAGCAGCCCTTGGCAGATTCATCTTCGCGAAACAGGATTACCTGCCTATTCCTCTAGCCACCGTCCATATAGTCGGGGAAATTGCTCGCGCACCCAACCGACAAACACGTCGACCTGCGGCGCCAGGTGCGAGCGGCTTGGGTACAGCACTGAGACAGGCCTTGGATGCGGCCGATAGGGCCGCAGTACCTCAACCAACGCCCCGTTCGCAAGAAAGCGATCCAGCGTAATCCCAGGCGCTTGAAGAATGCCAAAGCCTGCGACACCGCACTCTACATAGGCGTTGGACTCGTTGACGGTGATGCCCTGGCTACAGATATGTGATTGCTCGCGTTTATCTTCCATGAATTGCCAGGCCTGCGGGCGCTGGTTGTGTCCCGACAGAAACGTCACGCCACGGTGCGCGTTCAAGTCCTCGAGGTTTTTGGGCTCGCCATGTTCCGCCAGGTATCGCGGCGCCGCGCAGGTGACCATGGTCGCCAGTCCAATGCGACGGGCCACGAGGCTCGAACTGGGTAATTCGCCGATCCGCAATGCACAGTCCACGCCCTCGGCAACCAGATCGACAGTCCGATCGGTGATCCCGAGGGCCAGCTCGATTGCAGGAAAGAGAGTGGTAAACGTACGCAGGCTTTCGATGAGACCAGGTTCGGAAAACGCCGTCGGAATGTCGACCCGCAGTCGACCACGGAGGGTTGAACGTGGACACGCAAACATTGCCGTCGCACTCGCAACTTCGCCAAGAATCGATTTGATGCGCTCGTAGAACTGCTCTCCTTCCGAGGTCAGTCGGACCGTGCGGGTGGTGCGCTGAAACAGCCGCACCCCAAGCGATGTTTCTAGCTCCTGTATTGCTCGCGTGACTTGCGGACGACCGATCTGCATCGCGTCGGCCGCGCGGGTGAAGCTGCCAAGTTCGGCCAACCGGGCGAACAGCTGCATGGACTGGAGCAGTTCCATAACGTCTTCTCACTTGTGCTTTTTGTTGCCGATCAGGCGCAAGCTCACACTTTGATTGTTATCTCCAGAAATAACAATCCTGTGCCGGGTCGGGCATTTATCGAGCAGACACGCTTGATAATAATGTCGCCAACAGCTCACCCCATTGGAGAAATACCCATGAAAGCATGGCTTCTGAACGACTTTGGTCTCGATAATCTGGCCCTCGGCGAAACGGCGACGCCTGAACCCAAAGCTGGCGAGCTACTGGTGAAAGTAGGTGCGGTCTCGTTGAATTTTCGCGATAAGGCCATCGTCGATGGCTTCTACGAACCCCATTTGGTACCCAAACCACTGATCCCGGTCAGCGATGCGTCAGGCACGGTCGTCGCCGTGGGTGAAGGTGTAAGCCGGTTCAAGGTGGGCGACCGCGTCAACTCGCATCTGTACTCGCGCTGGATCGATGGCGAGCCAGGCCCGGACGAACCCGCCTACTGCTTCGGAATGCCCCTGCCCGGTGGCCTGGCCGAGTACATGATCGTTCACGAGGAAAGCGCCGTGCGCGCGCCGGACAACATGTCCGACGAAGAAGCTTCGACGCTCCCGATTGCAGCACTCACGGCATGGTTCTCGCTGGTTGATTACGGTCAGATACAGCCGGGCCAGAGCGTACTGGTGCAAGGCACCGGCGGCGTATCGATTTTCGCGGTGCAACTGGCAACCGCACTTGGCGCCAGGGTGATCGTGACGTCCAGCAGCGACGCCAACCTCGAGGCAGTGAAGAAGCTCGGCGCAGTGGCCGGCGTCAACTATCGGACCTGTCCGCGCTGGGAAGAGCAAGTGCTGAAACTCACCAACGGCAAGGGCGTCGACCTGCTGCTGGATGTGGCCGGTGGCGAGGGCTTGAACCAGTCGATTCTGGCGACCAAGGCCGCTGGCAAGATCGCGCAGATCGGCTTCCTCACCGGGCAGGCCACGACGCTGAGCCTGATGCCGTTGATCTTCCGCCAGACCACCATCCGAGGCATCGCCGTGGCACCTCGCTCAGCGTTTGATCGCATGAATGCATTCCTGAACCAACACGAGATCCGTCCGGTGATCGACCAGACCTATACGTTCGAGGATGCCCACAAAGCGTTCGAGCATCTGGCAAGGGGAGCCTTCGGCAAGGTGGTCATCAAGGTTTCCTGATTCTGCACGTAAAGCCAGAGTGGCGGTCGTCGTGCGACTGCTGGCTGTGGGAGTCATGCAGCGATTGTGCAATAGAGGCAGGGATTGGTCATGCCAAACACGACCAGCTATCAGGACATAGACTACCGACCACCAATTCTGGCCGGCAGCTATCGGTCAGAATTGGTGGTCGGTAAGTATTTTTCTTCAGTGACTGCTTAGGCTCTGTAAGAAAAGTGCCTGCGCTCGGTGATGCTGCGTTAAAAACAGGCTCGGACGACTGAAAGGAGAACGTCCGAAGGACGGCCCGAAGGGGCCGCGTAGCGGATAATGCTCATTTACAGCCAGTAGACTCCGCTTCCTCGCCTGTTTTTGCCTTGCCTGACCTTCGCTCGGCGACTTTTCGTACAGACCCTAGGACTGGCTGCTGCGGTATAGACGCTTCACCAACTTTCTTCAATGGCTTGGGTTGTGGGCTTCAAAGGTTGGAGCGTCTTCAAGACATTGTTCAGTCGCCGTGCTTTCTTCTTCGGGTCGGCATTCTACCGACAGGTTCGCAGTTCAACGCGCTCGATAAAAAGTTTCAGGGTCATGGACGGTGAACCGAAGAAGGCAACGCAACCCGAGCTTCCTGTTCGCCGCTTTCGCTGAGCGCCTTGGCGACAAATCCGCTGCGAAGGCACTGATCGATGAATTGCTGCAGATGCTGCGCCGCAACCGCTCTCCCTTTCGGAACAGCCATGGCTTGCCGGATCTCAGTGAAGTTGTCCTGGAGTACTCTGACGCCTGGGGCCGTTCTCGCAAAACGCTCCAGCGGTTGGCGAACGCCTGCCGCAGCTTCCAACCCCAACGCCATAAAGGTATCGACTGCGCCAGCGGAGGTAGGAGCCCTGATGAGCTCGGCATTCTTCAATGTTCGCGACAAGTACAGGTCATAGGCCGCACCCTTGCCCACCGCAATTCTGCAGCCGTCGGTATCCATAGCAGAAGCGCGTTGGAACTTGCTCTGGGTTTTTACCAGGTAGGTTCCATCGATACAGACGTACGGATGCGTGAAGCAAATTTTCTCAGCCCTGACCGGCTCAATGGCAAGAAACGCGAGATCCCAACCCTGCTCTTCGAGTGCAACGAAAACTTTGCCGGCAGCGTCATATGGCGTCAGGGAGATGGCAATCTCGAGTTCGTCAGCGAGCGCGTATGCCAATGCAACCGACACACCCGAGAGAACCCCGGTATTTTCATCACGCTGTGCCAGGACTGGATTACCGAGATTGATCGCAACCCGCAGCTCTCCATGGGGAGCCAAGTCCTTTCGTACAGCAGCAAGATCAAATTCCACAGCCACTCGCTCCTTTCAGTTGACGGTTTTAAAAATCATGCACACCGGGCTGCCGGTCTTGATGACCTGACCGTTGGAAGTGAGCGCCCCCGAGTTCTGGTCAACGTCGAAACTCACAATGGTGTCGGTTTCTTCGTTGGCAACAAAAAGGCGCGAGCCATCTGGGGTCAGGTTCATGAAGCGAGGTTTGCGACCTTGCGACGACGTATGCCCTTTGGCGGTAAACGCACCGCCTTGTTCGAGCGAGAAGGTCGCCACAGTGTCGTGGCCTCGGTTCGACACATAGAGGTACTTTCCGGAAGGCGCAATCACGATTGCCGCTGCACGGCTGTTACCCGTGAAATTAGACGGCAATGTGGAGACAATTTCCTGTGGAGTCAGGGCGCCCTGCTCAGGATCATAGCCATAGCCCGTAACGCTGCTATCGAGTTCGTTCACTACATAGACGTTTTTGCCGTTCGGCGTGAATACGACATGGCGCGGGCCAGACCCTTCGCGAGCCTTGATCATGCTGACTTGTGTAGCTTCGTACCTGGCGTTGTTTTGCTGTACACGATAAACAAAGACGCCATCCAGACCTTTGTCAGGGACGACGACAAACCGTCCAGAAGGATCAAATGGAATCATGTGCGGGTGGGAGCTGCTTTGCTCAACTTTATGAGGCCCGGGTTCTCCAGGCAGTGACTCCAGATGCGCCAGCTCGCCCAGTCTTCCGTCTTCTTGAATTGGAAAAACTGCAAAGCTGCCCGTGGCGTAGTTGGCAACGGCTAAAAATGTGTTGGTCGGATCAACACTAAGGTGAACAGGGTTCTTACCTTGGGTACCGACTGTATTGAGCTTGGTCAGCTCACCGGTTTTGGCATCAATGGCGAAAGAGCTCACCTCGCTTAGATCACCATGCACACAATACAGATGGGTCTGTGAGTGATCGAAGGTCAGAAACGACGGATTCATCAGATCATTGAGCGTTTGAATCAGCGTGCAAGCGCCAGTTTCAGGCACATAACGGTACACAGTAATACCGACGCCACGGGCGTTGCGCTCTTTGCTCGTGCGTGATCCAACGTAAGCAAACCGAGGTGTCTGCGATGGTGTGTTATTCGTCATTTTGCTTTCATCACCGGTAGAAGCGGCATGTGCCGGGAGGGTGAGGCCACCAGCCAATACACCCCCTGCAGCCGCGGCAGAGAGCTGTATGAAATGACGGCGGAGCATCGCGTGACGCGTAAATCCGGATGAATTCATGGTGTGAATCTCTGTTGTTTTTATTATCGAGCATGGCTGTCGTCACGCCGAACCAGCTTCGGCATGACGACGGTTCCATCAGATCGCTTCAGGAATGCGAACCCAGCCTTCCATCAAGCGACGGGCACTGCGGCTCATCACTGCTTTCTCGACTGTCCAGGCACCCTCTTCCAGAACTGTCTTGGCTCCCACTGCAACGCTACCTGCGGTGTGGCCCATACGAACCTGACGATCGCCGATGTCGCCAACGATACGGTTTACCAGCGTGCCATCGAGCGCTGCCGCGACGGCAACAGCGACCGCACCAGTACCCGTGATCGCGTGATGTAGCTTGCCCATCGACAAGATCCTGGCGATCACGTCGATATCACCGGGCTCGACGAACTTGCCACCTGCGGCCTGATAAGCCTGAGGTTTGGCCACGAAGCACAGCTTGGGCGTGTGAGGACGCAGACGGGTTGCCTCTTCGGCACTCGCTGCCAGCCCCATGGCGACGGTGCAGTGAGCGCGGATCGTTTCGCAGCGGGCGAGCAGCTCAGCATCGCCGTTGACTTGATCCTGCGTTTCGGTGCCTGTCAGGCTTACCGTCTCAGCATCAATGAAGATGGTCGGGTTCCCGGCGTTCAACAACGTGACGGGTAGCTTGCCAACGCCTGGAATATCCAGCTCGTCGATGGCGTTCCCGGTAGGAAGAATGCTGCCGTCCGAGCCGCCTGGATTGAGAAACTCCAGCACGACTTCAGCAGCAGGAAACGCAACACCGTCGAGCACGAACTCACCTTCTTCCTGAACCTCGCCGTTGCGCATGGGGACGTACGCAATGATGCGTTTCTGGATATTGGCCTGCCAGATACGGACGACGGCGATGCCATCACGAGGAGCATCCACCAGGCCTTCAGCGATCGCGTAAGGCCCCACAGCCGAGCTCAGGTTGCCGCAGTTACCCGACCAGTCAATAACCGGCGTCTCGATGGCCGGAGCCCCGAACAGGTAATCCACGTCGCAATCTTCACGGCTGGACTTGCCGATAATCACGACTTTGCTGGTACTGGAGGTCGCCCCGCCCATACCGTCGATCTGCTTGCCGTAGACATCCGGGCTGCCGATTACGCGGAGCAGGATGGCATCTCGCTCTGCGCCGGCAGACGGCAGATCCTTATCGAGAAAGAACACGCCCTTGCTGGAGCCGCCACGCATGTAAACGGCTGGAATACGTCTTTGAGTCATTTGATATCTCCTGCGACAAATCGACGCTGCATCAGTTGGCGGATGCGTTTTTCATGCTTTCGATCAGCAGCTGGGGCAGCAGGCCGCCGCTGCGGAAGTAGCGAACGTCTTCGAAGGTATCCAGGCGACTCACCACCGTGACTCGTTCGGATTCACCATTTTCACGCTCAATCACCAGATTGACTTTGGCGCCTGGCTGGAAGTCGTCGCCAATGCCCTCGACGCTGAACATTTCGCGCCCGTTCAACCCAAGGCTTTGGCGCGATACACCTTCCTCAAACTGCAGGGGAAGAATGCCCAGGCCAGCCAGGTTGGTACGATGGATACGCTCGAAGCTTTCCGCGACCACGACACGGACGCCCAGCAGGCGTGGTCCCTTGGCTGCCCAGTCGCGGGAGGAACCGCTGCCGTATTCCTTACCGGCAACGACGATCAGCGACTGCTTGCGATCCGCGTAGAGCTCAGCGGCCTGGAAGATCGTGGTGACTTCTTTCTCGGGCAACAGCAGAGTCCATGGGCCTTCGCGACCATCTTCGAGCAGCTCGTTCTTCAGACGTGGGCTGGCGAAGGTCGCACGCTGTGCCGCCTCGTGGTTACCACGACGAGTGCCGTAGGAGTTGAACTCAGAAACAGCGATACCGTGGGACTGCAGATATTGACCCGCATCACTTTCAGGCAGGATCGCACCCGATGGGGAGATATGGTCGGTGGTGATGTTGTCCGAGAGCATGGCCAGCACGCGCATGTTGCTGAGATCTTTGCGGGTATCAGTAGCCGTGACCACGTCGCTCCAGTACGGAGGCTTACGGATGTAGGTGCTGCTGGCCTGCCAGGCATATTGGTCGCTGACGCCTGCACGCAAGTCGCTGGCAATCAAACCGGCTTCACGAGGGACATCTTCGTAGGCCTTGTCGAACAGATCTGCGGTGAGATTGTCGGCTTCGATTCGAGTCAGCTCTTCGTCACTTGGCCACAGCTCATGCAGATAAACGGCTACACCATTTTCATCCAGGCCCAGAGCATCTTTCTCCGGATCGATCAGGTAGGTGCCAGCAATTGCGTAGGCAACGATCAGTGGCGGCGACATGATGAATACTTCGCGAGCCAATGGGTGAACCCGACCTTCGAAGTTACGGTTACCCGAGGTCGCAGCCACGGTTTCCAGCTTGCGGGTGCGGATATCTTCTTCGATCTCAGGGCTGAGCAGTGGCCCGGACATACCGTTACAGGTGGTGCAGCCGTAGCCGACCAGGTTGAAGCCCAAGGCGTCGAGATCTTCGTTGAGCCCGGAACGCTCAAGGTAATCAGAGACAACCATCGAGCCAGGCGCAAAGGACGTCTTGACCCAAGGAGCACGCTTCAAGCCACGTTTGCGTGCGTTTCGCGCAACCAGGCCGGCGGCGATCACACCCCGTGGGTTGGAGGTGTTGGTGCAACTGGTGATAGCAGCTAGCACTATCGAGCCGTTGTCCAAGCCAACCGGGAGATTGGTGGCGGGTGCTTTTTGACCCAATACAATTCGTTGATGGGGTTGCTTAGGCCCGGCAATCGAGCGGGCCACAGAGCTGAGATCCAGCGTTACGACGCGGTTGTATTCAGCTTCACCAAGGCTGTCATGCCACAAGCCTTGAGCCCGGGCATACGCCTCCGTCAGGCCGGAAATCTGGCCACCACGCCCAGTCATGCGCAGGTAGTGCAGAGTACGATCATCAATCGCGAACATCGCTGCAGTGGCGCCGAACTCAGGCGCCATGTTGGACAACGTGCCACGGTCGGCCAGCGACAGTTGTGGCACGCCTGGGCCGAAGAATTCCAGAAACGAACCGATCACGCCCGCCTTGCGCAACTGCTCGGTCAGAGCCAGCGCAATATCGGTTGCCAGGTAGCCCTGCGGCAGCGTGCCTTCCAGACGCACACCGACAATCTCCGGCAGGCGCAGCATCAACGATTTACCCAGCATTGCCGCTTCAGCTTCGATACCCCCCACACCCCAGCCCAGTACGCCAATGGCATTGATCATGGTGGTGTGGCTATCGGTACCGACCAACGTATCCGGGAATGCCCATAGCTCGCCGTCACGGCGCTGAGTACCCACAACCGTTGTAAGGCGTTCCAGGTTGATCTGGTGAAGGATGCCTTTGCCCGAAGGAATGATCGACAGGTTGCTGAATGCTTTGTTGCACCAGTCCAGGAACTGGAAACGTTCGGCGTTGCGCTCACGCTCAATGGCTTCGTTATCGGCGAGCGCACTGGCATCGCCCCAACGCTCAACGTTGAGTGAGTGGTCCACTACCAGGTGAGTCGGGGTGACCGGGTTGACCAAGCGTGGGTTGCCACCTTTCTCGGCAACAGCATCGCGCAGCCCGGCGAGATCAACCAACGCAGGCGTACCCAGCAGATCCTGCAGGACGACACGGGCTGGCCGGAAAGGAATATCGAACTCTTTGGAGCGGGCGCAGATGACTTTGAGCGCGGCTTCAGGGTCAGCCTCCCCCCGCAAAACGTTCTCGGCGAGGATTCGCAAGCTATAGGGAAGCTTTGCGTAATTACCGCCCAGATCAGTCACGACCCCACGAATGTCGCTGACACGGTACTCGATTCCGTTTGCGCAAACGGTTTGACCCTTTGACTCAGGCATTGGCTAATCCTCACAGGCTATACAGGCAATGTTTTTGTGAGGGCGATATTGAACTTTGTAATGATATAGGTCAATGTTGATTCATCCGATTCGTTCAACCAATGCGATCGGACGTACCCAACCCTTGAGTTCTACTGTGCACAGTCGCGACAGCGGCACGGCGCCAGTCAGGTACGGTAGAAAAATAAACATAAGAAAATTGAGGCCCACCATGATCCCGCTCTCGCACTCTGAATCCGTTCGACCTCCCTCCCCCCTCGAGCCTGTCTCGACCTGAATCACGCCGGCTACCTTGCAGTTGCCTGGCTGATAGCCCCCACAAATTCAAGAAAAAAGGGAGTTCGACCGTGCTGACAATCCTCGGCTTTTCGATGGTCATCTGTTTCATGTATCTGATCATGACCAAACGCCTTTCGGCGTTGGTCGCTCTGATCCTGATCCCCATCCTGTTCGCCCTGATGGGTGGGCACTACGCCGGTTTGGGCGGGATGATGCTCGACGGCGTGAAAACGCTGGCCCCAACCGGCGTCATGCTGACCTTCTCGATCCTGTACTTCGGGATCATGATTGACGCAGGGCTTTTCGATGGGCTGGTGCGCTTCATTCTGAAGCTCGTGAAAGGCGACCCGTTGAAGGTTCTGGTCGGCACAGCCGTACTGACTATGCTGGTGTCGCTGGACGGTGACAGCTCAACGACCTACATGATTGCGTGTGCAGCCTTTCTGCCGCTGTATCAGCGCCTGGGTATGAGCGTTCTGGGTATGACGTGCCTGGTCAACATCGCCAGCGGCATCATGAACATCTCTCCATGGGGCGGCCCTACCGCACGCGCAGCGGCTGCTCTGCATGTTGATGCCATGGACATCTTCGTACCGATGATCCCTGGAATGCTGATCGGTGCTGCCTGCCTGGTGTTTACCGCCGTGATCCTGGGGCGAAAGGAACGCGCGCGTCTTGGCATCATTCACCTGGACGATTTCCACAACGGATCGATGGCACTCGGGAACGGTTCTGCTGAAGAGTGTGACGGTAACCGCCGTCCGCAGATGTTCTGGCCGAACCTGATCCTGACGCTGGCCTTGATCACTTGCTTGATCCTCGGCGCTATGCCGATCCAGATACTGTTCATGGTCGGCTTTGCCATCGCGATCATGCTCAACTATCCAAAAATCGAGGATCAGAAAGCCCGAATTGCGGCTCATGCAGCCAACGTACTGGCGGTAACGGCAGTCATCTTCGCTGCAGGTATCTTCACTGGAATCCTGTCGGGCACCGGCATGGTGGACTCAATGGCCAAGAGCCTGCTGTACGTGATTCCACCGAGCTTCGGGCCATTCCTTGCAGTTTTCACCGCTGTAGTCAGCCTGCCGTTTACTTTTTTCATGTCGAACGACGCGTTTTACTTCGGCATCCTGCCGGTGATAGCTCAAACCGCGGCGCAGTACGGCATTACGCCATTGGAGATCGCGCGCGCGTCCGTCGTTGGCCAACCGGTACACCTGTTGAGCCCCCTCGTGCCCTCGCTCTATCTGCTGGTTGCCCTGGCCAAGGTCGACCTGGGCGATCACCAGCGATTCGCGCTGAAATGGGCCATTCTCGCAAGCTTCGGATTGTTCGTGGGGGGCGTACTGTTCGGCGCTTTCCCGTTCTATCAGGTTCGCTAAGCAGGTATTGCGTGCTCAAAACACATCGGCGGGGATCAGCAAAATGGTCTCTGCCGCTGCATATAATGACGCGCTAGAATGGCAGGCCTCTGGTTCAGCTCTTTCTGGTTCCCGATCCAATGCCTCTAAGCCCACTGCAAGCACGCATTGCGCGTGACATCGTCTCCCACGTACGTCGTGAACGCTTCGCTATTGGTCATCACCTGGTCGAGTCTCAGCTGGCTACGACGCTCAATGTGTCGCGCACGCCGGTCAAGTTCGCCATGGGACATCTGGTCGAAAAAGGCATGTTGACCTACGACCGCAACAGAGGCTTCTTCCTGGCCCGCGCGAGCGATGATCTGGGTGATCTCGTCTCTGAGGTCATGGAGAACAGCGACGATCCTCTCTACCTGAAATTTGCCGAGCTGCGCCTCAGCAGACAGCTTCCGGAGCTGTTTACCGAGATCGAGTTCATGCGTCAGTTCGACGTCTCCAGAGCAGCTCTGCGAGCCGTACTCTCGCGGATCCAGCAAGAAGGCTGGGTTGAACAGCGCGCGGGTCAAGGGTGGCGCCTGTTACCGATGATCGACTCTGTTGAAGCATACGAAGAAAGCTATTCGTTCCGCGCCACCATTGAGCCCTCCGGTCTTCTGTCACCCACATTCCAGATTGATCGCGAGACCCTGGCGGCCTGTCGTCGGCAGCAGGAGTTCATTGCCAATGGCGGGTATCTGACCATGACGCCGCAGGAACTGTTCGAGGCCAACTCCCGGTTCCATGAGACGCTGGCGGCGTGCTCAGGCAACCGCTTCCTGCAGCAGACCGTACGTCGCCTCGACCAACTGCGCCGTCTCGTTGAATACCGACAGGCGAGCGCGCGTACACCCCGTAAAGGCCAGGCTGAAGAACACCTGGCGATTCTAGAGTGCCTGGAGCGAGGAGACCGATTGGCAGCCGCTGATCAAATGCGCCGCCATCTGGAACAGGCCAGACGGCACAAAGTCGACCCCGCGCTCTTCGAATAACCCCTCACGACCTTCCCCTGAAGCCGCCACGCGATCTGTGCAGATCGCGTGCGCCATTTCCTGCCTGTCGATCCGGTACCGACGCTCAAGTTAGTCGTCGGCTTCACATGCTTTCCAGAAAACACAGATTGACTTATATCGTCACAAAGCTCATTTTTGATCCACAACACAAAACCGAGCTCTGGCATCTGTGTCCGCCTGAACACCCCCAACCGCCAGCGACTCGATAAAGCACACCACAATCAAAATAATGGTGAACACATGTCATACCGTAGAGGCTGGATAGCCGTCTTCCTATTCTCCCTGGCCATGATCAACTACATGGATCGCATCGCGCTTTCCATTGCCGCCAAACCCATCGCAGAAGAGTTCCACCTCACGTCGGTCGGAATGGGCTATCTGTTTTCATCGTTCATCTGGAGCTACGCGCTCTTTCTCATTCCGGTGGGGCTGCTGATCGACAAGTACGGCGTCAAACGGGTCGGTGGCCTGGGGATATTCATCTGGTCTCTGGCCACAGCGCTTACAGGCGCTGCTTCCAGCTTCGCCAGCTTACTGACCGCACGGTTAGTCATGGGCGCCGGCGAATCGGTCAGCAACCCGGTGGGTGCCAAGGCTATCCGCGAGTGGATCCCAGGCACAGAGCGCGGCACGATCACTGCCATCTTCAACAGCGGCTCATATGCGGGCCCGGCGATCTGTTCAATGGTGCTCGCTGCACTGGTGGCTGCGTTCGGCTGGCGTATGTCGTTCGTGATCGCTGGCGCCATTGGTTTTGTTTGGCTGGCGGCGTGGTATTTCTTCTACGACAAACCTGAGCAGGTGAAGTGGCTGGCGAAAGAGGAGCGCGAACACATCGTTGCCACTCGTACCACCCACTCGACCGGTAGCACTGCTACGACGGCCCATGGCCTTAAAAAACTGTTGAAGACGCCAACGCTCTGGGGCTTGGCCATCGCTCAAGGCTGCAACGTTTACACCCAGTATTTGTTCCTGACATGGCTGCCAAGTTACCTGCAGGAAGTACGACACCTGACCATCGCCAAGAGCGGTCTGTTCACCGCCATTCCTTACGCAGCCGCCGTGGTGCTGTGCATCGTGATCGGCATGCTGAGCGACCAATATCTGAAGAATGGCAGCGGTGCTGCCTCGGGTAAACGTCGCAACGTCATCGCGCTGACCATGCTGGTTGCAAGCTGCATCCTGCTGATTCCCTTCGCTGACGATATCGCAGTGCTGGTGCTGATTTTCTCTCTGACTCTGGCAGGTATCGCGTCGACCACATCGCTCAACTTCTCGCTGCTCAACGACCTGCTTCCAAGCTCGGGGGACGTGGGCCGCGCCATGGCCTTTGTGGTGGTGGGCGGTAACATCTTCGGCATGCTGGCGCCGATTGTGACGGGGTACGTCATCACTGCCACAGGAAGCTATAACTGGGCGTTTGCCATCGCAGGTGCATTACTCGTCACTGGCGCTGTCGTGATCCTGAGCATGACCAGGAGGCCGATGATTCCGGTGGAGCAGTTGGCCTTAGAATCCATGGTGCCGCATATCGCGTAAGTATTGCGCGACCTTGTTCCATCAAAGGGGAGCTGGCAGTCGGCAGTGCCGACCGGCACCAATGCCAGGCGGATCCGGTTAGAGATCGGTAGCTAGTGCAGCTCAGCCGCAGGGGCCGTTATACCTATACAAGGCTTTTCGACGGGCAGTTCATTAAGAGCGGCGAGCGAAGGCTTTTGACGAATCTGAGAGAGAGAAAACTCTCGTTGGCTCGATACGGGTCACAGCGCGTGAACCCACCGGCAATTGTTGTCCGGCAGATACCGCGCTTTAGTTTCAGATCCGTCGTGCATTCACCCCAGAGGCAAAATTCAAATGGAGAAGGTCAAGGTCTTGCCGAAATAAGTGACGGACAATGTATGACCTGTACCCTGGATATCGAACGGCGCGCACATCGCTCCCGTGGAAACAATGTCGCCCGCACGAAGTGTCACGCCACGCTCGGCGGCATGGCTGTATAGGGCAGCGAGTGAAGCCAGTGGATCGGTCGCCGCGTCACCCGACAACCCCTTGGCCTTGGGGCTGCCATTGAGGGACACAACCGCCGTGCGCGCCAGCTCAGCCAGCGCCTCCAGGTCAAGACCTTCACAAATCGACTGGCCAACCACGAGGGCTTCAAAGCCTACGTTGTCTGCTGCGAAGCTCGGCCAGCCGACGACTTTTCGGTCAACAAAACGAGAACGCACCACCTCGAAGGTTACGCAGGTGCTACGTATGTCTTGCGGATCGATCGTTCTCCCTGCCAGCGGTGGCAGGTCGCGGTCTAGCACGAACGCGATCTCGCACTCGATGGTCACCGGCGAATCAGCAGGCAGGTTCAGGTGAATTCCGCTGGCGTGGAGACGGGATCGCTGCAACTGACCAATCAGCGGCCGCGACAGATTGCCGTTGCGCATGGCAGCAGGGCTGCCGACCCCCAGCTTCCAGCCAGCGCGCGTGCCTCCTGCCGAGGTGAAAAACGCATCCTGGGCGTCATACCCCTGCTCCAGCGTTTCGGGTTTTGCCTCGACAGGAAGCGCAGTCATCAGCTCACCGCTGGCCCAGGCTCCGGCAAGGATTGACGCCGTGGCGACAGGATCAAATAGGGTGTCAGTCATGTCTATCTCCGGTATCAGGCACGTAGCCGTCCCTGGGGATCAGCGTCGCCGGTATGTTTTGCGCAAATGATGAGGTCAAAATGAATGCTCTGATGACTGAATCGGATTATCAAAAAGCAGCTGCCGCAGCCGATTACGGCGCAGGATGAGCGCGGAAGCTGACGCCCAGCAGGTGCTCATAGACCTTGATCATTGCGCCCTTGTCGCTGTCGCCATGGCCTTGCAATAACGCCGTTTGGTAAGTCGCGGTGGCGGCCGCCAGCATCGGCAGCGGAATGCACAGCCCGGTACTCAGTTGCGCACCGCTGACGAGGTCCTTGTAGGCGTGCTTCATGGGATAGCCGTTGCCGAACCGGTCGGCGAGGATATGCGGCAGGAAAAACTCCGAGGCGTAACTGCGCCCTGTCCCGCTGTTGACAATCGCAGCAACCTTTTCGGCATCAAGACCGAGCTTTACCGCCATCGGCAGAATCTCGGCGAGCGCAGCGCAGTTGATATCAAACAGCAGTTGATTGATCAGCTTGGCCAGTTGCCCTGTACCGTTGGTGCCCATATGCAGGAGCGTTGAAGCCATGGATCGCAGGTAAGGCGCAATGTCATCGAATACCTGTTCACTGCCGCCGCACATGGCCGTGAGTGTGCCCTCGACCGCGCGCGCCTCCATCCCGGAAACCGGCGCGTCCATAAAGCGGATATCCCTGACGGCCAGGCGCTCAGTCAACTCGACTGTCTGCCTGTAACCAATGGTGCTGGTGTCCACGACAGTGCTGCCGGGCCGCATCCATTGGGCGATACCCTCGGCCCCGAATAAAAAGGCCTCGACGACCTCTTCGTTCGGCAATGACAGGAAGACGATGTCGCTGCTCGCCAACGCCCGACGATCATCAGTGGGTACAGCGCCCAGCGCCTCAAGCTCTGGATAACCCCGACCACTGGGAGTGTTCACCAACAGGCCCGGGCAAACGCGCAGCAAATTGCTCGCCATGGGCCGGCCCATCTGCCCCAGACCAACGAATGCAATCTTCATATGAGGTGTGTCCTGACCGTCCATGCGCACGGAACGCCGGTGATATTTGATGGTGTGGCGCCATACTAAAAACGCTGGACAGATATGTGAAATATATTGTTATGATCATTTTCATCACAAATTGTGATGAGTTGTTACTGACCACCAGGGCGATTGCCGATGAATCTGAAAGCGTTGAAATGCTGCGTCGAGATTGCACGCCAAGGCAGTTTCACCAAGGCCGCACAGACCCTGCACATCGCTCAGCCTGCGCTGAGCATGGCGGTCACCCGGCTTGAAGAAGAGTTAGGGGTCGTACTGTTCAACCGTGCTGCCAGGCAAATCACGGTAACGGCCGAAGGGCAGTGTTTTCTCAGGCGAGTTGAAACAGCACTGCTGGAACTGGACATGGCCCGGCAGGAACTGCGTGACATGTCGCAACTGATCAGCGGCGAAATAAAGCTCGGTGTGCCGCCGATGTTCGGCATCAAATATATTCCGACGTTGCTGGGCAGCTTTCGTCAGGAATACCCAGGCATCACCATGACCGTGATTGAAGGGAGCGCCGATGAGATCGGCCGGTTGCTGGAGAATCGCGAAATCGACGTCGCCCTGCTGGAAGCTCGACGGGTCGGCAGTGCCTGGGATTCAGTCCTGTTGGGCACCGATGAAATGGTGCTGTGCATGGCACCGGATCACGCGTTGGCCGGCGAGCCTTTTCTGGAGCCACACCACCTGCAGGACGCAGAAATGGTCGTATTCGATCAATCGTTTTTGCAGCGTTTTTTATTGGACTCGTTTTGCGAAGCCGCCGGAGTCAGCTACCGCATTGCGCTGCAAAGCAACTTTGTCTCGCTGGTCACCAAGGCAACTTATGACGGCATGGGGATTTCTACACTGCTGCGCTCCGTGCAGCAAAGCGAGTCAGGTATTGTCGGGATACCGTTCAAACCCGCACAGGTGATGAGTTTTAGATTGTGCTGGAGAGCCAACGAATATCTGTCTTTAGCGAACAAAAGATTCGTTGATTTTGCGCAATCGGCCGGTTTTTTTGATAACCCGACGGCGCAGGTCATGCGGTAGGCATTCCAGGCCAGCGAGCTGAGCACAGGCTCGCTTCGGGTTGCAAACGGCCCAAGCTCTCCTGAACCACTTTGCAAAGGTGACGCCTTGCGCGATTTGAGCAAAAGGAGGCTCAAGAACAGTGGTGACCGCAACAGCTTAAGCACCTGAAAAACCCTTCAAGCAATCTATAAATGTCAGAATCTCCTCACTGGATCGTTTTGGAGATCACTATGCTTGGCAAGTTTGAACAATGGCTCGACCCCTTCCCGCCTGACGAAGTACCGCCGCCGCCCGACGGTCTTGCGCGATTTCTCTGGGCCTGTACGCGGGGCGCCCGTGGTTACGTCCTTGCCCTCGCGCTACTCGCTGGCGGCGTGTCGATCTACGAAGCCTGGCTGTTTTCTTTTCTCGGGCAGGTCGTGGACCTGCTATCGACCTGGCAGGCCGGCGGTGATGGCGCCGCGCAGGAAAGTCGCGTGCTGTGGGGCATCGGCATCGTATTGCTGACCAGTATCGGGCTGGTCGCCTTGCGTACGATGGTACAGCACCAGGTACTGGCAATTAACCTGCCGCTGCGGCTGCGCTGGGATTTCCATCGACTCATGCTGCGCCAGAGCCTTTCGTTCTTCTCCGATGAGTTCTCCGGCCGGGTCACCACCAAGGTGATGCAGACGGCGCTGTCCGTGCGCGAAGTGCTGTTCACCATTATCGAGATCGCCCCCGGGATCGGGGTGTACTTCATCGCGATCATTGCACTGGCGGGCGGCTTCGACTTGAAACTGATGCTGCCTTTCATTGCCTGGGTAGCACTGTTCGGTCTGGCCATGGCGTATTTCGTGCCGCGACTGGGCAAAATCGGGCAGGAACAGGCCAATGCGCGGTCATCGATGACCGGGCGTATCTCGGATGCCTACACCAATATCACCACGGTGAAGCTGTTCTCCCACTCCAAGCGTGAAGCGCACTTTGCCCGCGCTGCCATGGAGGATTTCAAGCACACCGGCTTTCGCCAGATGCGCCTGGTCAGCCAGTTCGAGATCGTCAACCAGGCACTGGTGGTGGCCTTGATCATGGGCGCGGGCGGTTATGCCCTGTGGCTGTGGCATCAGGGCGAAGTCGGCACGGGTGCGGTGGCGGCGATTACCGCCATGGCGTTGCGCATCAATGGCATGTCGCACTGGATCATGTGGCAGATGACCTCTCTGTTCGAGAATATCGGCACGGTCCAGGATGGCATGGAGACGCTGACCCGCGGCCCCAAGGTGCAGGATGCGCCGGATGCTGGCGTGCTGCTTACCACCGGTGGCGCGGTGACCTTCGACAATGTGAGCTTCAATTACAACGGCGAACGTCAGGTGCTCGACAGCCTGAGCCTGAGCATCCGCCCAGGCGAAAAAATCGGTCTGGTGGGCCGCTCCGGCGCCGGTAAATCCACGCTCATCAACCTGCTGCTGCGCTTCTATGACGTGGACAAGGGCGAGATTCGCATCGACGGGCAAAACATCGCGCACGTCACCCAGGACAGCCTGCGCAGTGTCATCGGCATGGTCACTCAGGATACTTCCCTGCTGCACCGCTCCATTCGCGACAACATCGCCTATGGCCGCCCGGATGCAACCGACGAACAAATTCATCAAGCGGCGGCCGATGCCCAGGCCGATCGGTTCATCAGCCAACTGAGCGACAAGCAGGGCCACTCCGGCTACGACACGCTGGTGGGTGAGCGTGGTATCAAGCTGTCGGGCGGCCAGCGCCAACGTATCGCCATTGCCCGGGTGATGCTCAAGAATGCGCCGATCCTGCTGCTTGACGAGGCCACCAGCGCGCTGGACTCAGAAGTCGAAGTGGCCATTCAGGAGAGCCTTGATGAAATGATGCAAGGCAAGACAGTGATTGCCATCGCCCATCGCCTGTCCACGATTGCGGCCATGGACCGGCTTATCGTCATGGATGACGGACGCATTATCGAACAAGGCACCCACAGCGAATTGCTCGCCAGGAACGGCATCTATGCGCGCCTGTGGCATCACCAGAGCGGCGGGTTTCTCGGTGAAGATCAAGGCGTGGCTGAGGCCATGGAATAGCTTCGCTTATTCGACCAACCAGCTGATCCAGGGCGTGTGTGGCGGTAAGGCAACACTACACCGCCAGGCCGCCTGCACGCCCGCTGATCGCCGTACCCAAGGAGCAAGGTAATGTCGACACCACAACAGTTCATCGCCCGGATCTATCCCTCGTTCAACAAGATCGCCCGCAAGACCAGCGTGTCCGAAAAGCTTACGCTTGCCCAAGCCGCATCGCCGATGTGCTTTCTGACCACGAGCGCCTCTGGATGGCTGCTGGCCGCAGCTCTGCTACTGATGACGTCGACAGCTTCAGCCGCGCCAGGCAATGCGCACGCCGTGCAGACCCTGCTACGGGCATCGTCACCCGGTTCTGTGGTGACCTGCGCCGACGACACGCATGGCAATACCGCCTGCACCATCGATGGCACGGCGATCGATGCCGGTGACGACTGCACATCGAACATGTCATTCGGCGCCGTTGGCTCGGACAACGGTGTCACGCTCGAAGACAGCTTCAAGCCGTCTGCGGGCAAACCCGTCGCACACGTCGGCGTGAACCAGCTGCTCTGCCTGATAGGTATGCAACGCAAGGAAGGGGTCCTGGTGCGCGCACTGGTCATGGCTGTGCCGACTCGCACCGTGAAGCTCTGCAAGGGTAACGAACTGTGCGAGGGCGCCGACGCGAAAATCGAATGGAAACGCCCGGTCAGCGGCACCCCATGCACGCTCAAACCGAATGGTCACTACACGGGCGACTGTGCCACCGGATGGGTCAATGGCGAGGATATTGAGGAGTACTCGATGGGCCTCAAACCCGAGGACAATGGCGACTGAAGCCGACCTCTTGATGAATGCCCGCCGTAGCCACGCGATGGAGCCTCAGGCTCTATCGCTGCCCTTCCCACCGACGCATCATCCCCCGTCAGGCGGCGCCCCATAAGGCACACCCTTCTTGATCCGGTCTGCCTTTACCCAACCGGTATAGTCCTCGCCATCCTTGGCGACGAAGTTCACTTCCAGCCATGACTGGTCTTCAAGAATGGAGTAAATGGTGACGGCATCACCTGGAACGACGAAGATCTTCTTGTTGGCACAGGCTTCATCCGGCGCTAAATGGAAATGCACACGTCCAGTGCCAATCACCTCGCCTTGCAAGACCGGATGAAACTCAGGCACCGTGCCCGAGATCTTTTGCGCCAGGGCAGAACAGTTAACAGCAGCCTGGCTCACACCGCTGAACAGGCACAGGCACAACAGGCTTGAACGCAGATACATGGAGGGATTCCGTATGGATGGAGAATTTCGCTCCTGCCCAGGATCTGCAACAACGCAAACCCCGTAGACGCAAGGCTATGGGACAACCCCATAGATAATAATCAAGCGCCAATCGCTTTAAAAAAGACCGCTTTTGGTAGAGCCGCCCCAACTGTTCACATATCGCGCACATTGGTTGTGGTCATACTCTTTTAGAACGTATCGCGTGATCGTCCCAACACTGTTGGTGTAGAAGGTCAGCTCACAAAAACTGATCGGTTGCTGGTAGTAGCCGCCCGCAACTTCACCCATGACCATCTGGCCATTGCCGTCTTGGCCCATAGCCTCTTGATGAGTGGTATTGACGTAACTACCGTTGGTGCCGAAGTCCCAGTAATACCCGGTTTCATCGCCGTCCCGGAAAGACGGCGTGCGCGGCGTCCCCCATTGTTGCAACAATGAATTAACGTTATAGCCCACCCACGACTGGGCTGTTTCGTGCGGGTCTTTAATCAAAAGGCCAACACAACCACAGAGCGGTAGTGCCACAGCGAGTACACCGAGCTTCAGGGCGTGTCGGCTTGCCTGGGTCAATATCGACATCACAGAGACTACTCCATCGTCTTGATTGTTGGGACGGTCAGACGGCTATGCCAACGTTTGCGTATCGATTCAAGCGCTGGGGATCTCGTCTTGCACAACTCCGTCAGTTGCCAACAATGCGACAACACATCTCTGATTTCATTCGCCTGCTGCGTCGCCATAGCTCCATTGCTCCGCTTCAGCGCAGGATCAGACTTGATGGTTTTATGAACCGCTCCTACAACTGAAACTTGCTCACTTCAAGCTGCAGGCTGGTGGCAAGGTTTTTCAATCCGCCGCTCGTTTTGAGCAATTCCTGGACGGACATATTATTTTGTTCAGCCATCTGCGCCGAGCGCTCTACATTGCGAGCAACATCCTGGCTCGCCGCAGTTTGTTCACGCAAGGCAAGCGAAATTTGATCGACCACGTTCAGGACTTTGCCTGAGCTGTCGCGGATCTCGACAATGGCACGACCGGCAGTACCTGCCATTTCCACGCCATGATCCACTTCTTGAACGCCGCTGCGCATGCTTTCAACGGTGTCCCGAACGCCGAGCTGAATTTTCTCGATCATGCTGGCGATTTCCTTGGTCGATTTGCCTGTGTTCTGCGCCAACAGGCGCACCTCATCGGCTACCACGGCAAACCCGCGACCCTGTTCGCCCGCGCGAGCAGCCTCAATTGCGGCATTGAGTGCCAGCAGATTGGTCTGATCAGCGATGCCCTGGATAACACTGATAATCGAGGAGATTTGCTCCGAGTGCTGACCCAGACCGGCGACCTGCGTCGAGGAAAGCTGCACCGTCTTGGCAATGCCCATCATGCTGGACAGGGTATTTTCGATGACCTGTGCACCGTCGCTCGATTGCTGACCTGAGCGGGTAGCCAACTTGTGGGCCTCATCCGCATTTTCGGAGACGTGGTGAATACTGACCGTGAGTTCTTCCACGGTGGCTGCCATCATTGATGCCGACGTTGATTGTTCTTGGATAGCCCCGGAAAGTTGCTCGGATGCCCCTGAAATTTGCTGCACGGCGATGACCAGTTGATGGGCGGCCTGACTGATCTGTTGAATCATTTCCCGCAGGCGGATCTGCATGCGGTCGAAGGCTTTGGGCAACTCGTCGTGGCTGCTGGTATCGATCACGGTATCGAGTTTGCCGTTGGCAATCGCCGTCGCGGCGTCTATTGCCAGTTGCAGACGTGCCGTGGTGCTTCGACCCAACGAGGTGGCCAGAATGACAGACAGAACCGCCGCGACAAGGCCTCCCCAAAGCAGGATCAACAGCGCGAGATGCTTGGCGTCTGCCATTTCCTGGCTTCTTGTATTAAGCAGTTTGGTCTCAGCGGCAGATATCTCGGACAATACAGCGCGCATACTGTCCATTTTGGCTTTGTCAGCGCCCGATGTAATACGCTTGGTCAGTTCTTCATCAGGTACATTACGCTGAGTCAAATCTCGGCGCTGGGCAATAATCGAGTGAACGTCTTCATCGATCCAGCGCTTTTGAGTTTCACCCAATAAGGCCAGGCGTTGTTGTTGCTGCGCATTATCCGCCGTCAAGCTTTTGAGCGAGTTGAAAACTTCAACAAAGCGTTTCTCTCCCGCAATCGTCGGCTCCAGAAACGTATCTTTCGACGATATGGCAAAGCCACGCATGCCGGTTTCAATATTGATCAGTTGCTCAAGCGCCACCTGAGCTCCGCTCAGCACTTCATAACTATGAACATTGCTCTTGGTCGCCTCTTCGACCTGCTCAAAGCCTCGATAAGCGCTGACCACCAACATACCGATCAGCACTACGATAACGAGGAAGCTTAAATACAACTTTTGCGAAATGCTTAGTTTATTGAGCATGGGTTAAGTCCTGAAATGAGCCCTTCCCTGGCAGTTATGGAAGCGTGTAAGCATCTGACGGGTGACGCGGGTATCCTGCAAAACCAGAGGGATCGGGACGATGACGGCGAGCACACCAAACTTAATGGAAAAGCGTAATGGGTTAGCCAGGCACAAGGTTGGAATCAGGACATTCATGGAGTGCTCACAGCGCGGAATGGGACATCTGGTAGGTGGTTCGCAGGTGAGAACGGTCCATTTTGTCCAATGCTTGGCTGTGTCTGGCCCTCGGCCAATCAGGTCTTCTGCATCATTAAAACGGTTCATAGATTTTATCGGCGCTGAAACGGATATCTTTATACAAGGCTGTACAGATTTTTTGTTTTTTGTATAACCCCAGTACATCTTTGGACTGAGGCAACCGTTCGCATCGAACCGCGGCTATCGATCTCCTATGCCGCCAGCACGGTGATGCCGACGGCACAACACTCATGCGTGAGTGAGATACCAGCGCCAGTCCTGCTCTCCGACCTCAGCATTGAATTGACGCAACTCGCGCCACTTGATCGCCAGGAACACCTTGAGGAATTCAGCGCCCAATGCCTCGCGTGCCCAGGTTGAACGTTCCAGTGCCTGCAACGCTGTCAGCCAGTCTGTGGGTAGAAAATCGGTCGCCTGTTCATAGCCGTTGCCCACAATCGCCGCGCCGGGATCGCTTTGCTGAGTGATGCCGTAGTGAATGCCCGCAAGTACTGCGGCGGCGGCGAGATAGGGGTTGGCATCGGCACCGCAAATGCGGTGTTCGATGTGCCGACTTATCGCGGGGCCGCCGGGCACGCGGAATGAAACAGTACGATTGTTGACACCCCAACTTTTGGCCAGCGGCGCGTAACTGCCGGTCTGGAACCTGCGATATGAGTTGGCATGGGGGCAAAATATCGCCAGCGAGTCAAACAAGGTCGCCATCATCCCGCCAATGGAGTGACGCAACAGCGGCGTGCCCTGGGGGTCTTCGCTCGCATACAGGTTGTTACCCTGCTCGTCGGCCAGGCTGACGTGCAGGTGCAGACCGCTACCGGCCTGATCGCTGAATGGCTTGGCCATGAAGCATGCTTGCAGCCCATGCTTGTTGGCCACACCTTTGACCAGGCGTTTGTAACGTACACCTTCATCGATGGCCTGGAGTGCGTCGAAACGATGCTCCAACGTTAACTCGAGCTGGCCAGGAGCGTATTCGGAGATCGCCGTACGTACCGGCAGCCCTTGCAGCGCGCAGGCAGCATAGAGGTCATCAAGAAACGGTTGAACCTGCTCCAGTTCGTATACGCCGTAAACCTGCGGAGCAACAGGGCGTACGCCATTGGTTTGCGTCGCAGGCTGCGGTCGACCATTGACGTCACGCTTCTGGTCCAGCAGGTAAAACTCCAACTCAACGGCCATGACCGGATGGAATCCATCGGCCTTCAACAACTCGATGGCGTTCACCAGTACATGGCGCGGGTCGGCGGGCGCAGCGGGAAGCCCCTGGGTCGGGTGCATGCTCACCTGCACTTGACCGGTGGGATTGGTGCGCCAGGGTTGCAGGGTCAGGCTTCCCGGCAAGGGATAGGTCCAGCAATCAGCGTCCGCGACATCCCAGACCAGGCCAGTTTCGTCTACGTCCTCACCCTGCACGGTCAAGGCGAGAATAGAACTTGGCAGCGGCCGGCCGTTTTCGTAGATCGCCAGTAGTTCGTCGCGATGTAAGAGTTTGCCCCGTGGAACACCATTGGCGTCAATAAGAAACAACTCGATGCCCAACACTTCAGGGTGGGCGGCCAGATAATCCTCGGCCTCTTTTTTATCAGCAAATTGCATGTCAAACCTCTTAGCGCTCATTCAAGCGACTTGGCAGTATTTGAAATTTGAAAGACGTGAAGTTTTCAAACGCAAAGTTATGATCTGGCGACCCGAGCCCCAGGCAGGGCAAGCAGTGTGGCTAACGCGTTATCCAACTCTCCGATCAGCCTGTCGACATCCGATGAACTGGTCTGTGGGCAGCACAGGGTCATGTTGTGAAAAGGCGTAATAAGGATTCCGCGATTAATGAGGTACAGGTGCAACGCCATCTGAAGGCTGTCATGGAAAGCCGCCTCGGCTTGCGCACCTGTTCTTGGCGGGGTGGCACAGAATTGAAATTCACAGCGCGCACCCAACTCGGTTACCGACCAGTTCAGTTGGTGCTGCTTGAACAAATAGCGAAATCCCTCAGCCAGCCCTGATGCCAGGTGCAACATATGCTGGTAAGCCGACTCGGTCATGACTTCTTCGAGATTGGCCCGCATGCAACGCATCGCCAGCGCGTTGGCGGACAGCGTCGTCCCCATCCCACTGTGACCATGCCCACTGCTCTCTTCGCTAACGGTCTTCTGTACGCTCCTCATTGCTGACGCGACTTGCTCGGTCACGCCAAAGACTGCGCAAGGCACACCACCGGCGATGGGTTTACCCACCACGAAAAAGTCGGGGTCCAAATCCCATTGACGCGTGCACCCGCCGATACCCGTGGAAATGGTGTGAGTCTCATCGATGATCAACAAACTGCCGTACTGGCGCGTTAATTCGCGACACTTTTGCATGAAGCCCGGATCGGGCAGGACCATGCCTATGTTCGTCATCGCCGGCTCGCACATCAGCGCGCACACATCGCCCTGGGCTAAAGCAGCCTGCAGTGCGGCGACATCGTTGAAGGGGATGGATCGACTGTACTGCGCCAAGTCGTAGGCTTGGCCCACAAGACCTGCACGGTGCACTGTTTTGCCGTCACGATACCGCACCATCACGTCATCCACGGTGCCGTGATAGCAGCCGTCGAACACCAGCAAAACGTTGCGCTGGGTGATCGCGCGCGCCCAACGCAGAACATAACGATTGGCGTCAGTTGCAGAGGCTGTTACCTGCCAATAAGGCAGCTCGAATCGTTGAGCCAGCAACTCGCCGCAGACCACCGCGTCTTCGCCAGGCAGCATCGTGGTCAAGCCATTATTCGCCTGCTCGGCCATGGCACGGGCAACAGGATCAGGTGAATGGCCAAACATGGTGCCGGTGTCGCCCAGGCAAAAGTCGATGTATTCATGATCGTCAACATCGGTGAAGCGTGCACCTTTGGCACGCTTGACGAAAAGTGGCGAAGGCATGGACCAATCGCTCATCCAGTGCATGGGCACACCGTTGAACAGATTCGCCTTGGCGCGTTTGGCCAGACCCATTGAAGCGGGGTTGTTTTCTATAAATCGGGCACGCTCGGCGACGGTAAAAGCAGCAATCGCTGATTCACTGATTCCACTTTTCGACATGACGATCATCCTGTGTTAATTACAATAATTAGTTAAAATTCCGTTCCTGAAGGACAGCCAAATACGACGCAAAGAAGTTATCTCTGCTTTTGATATACCGCGCTTTATAAATCGCGACGATAGTACTTACCCAGGACCATTCGTTGATCGCGCTGGAAAGTATTCAAGCTTAATAGCCGGCTTGAGCATTAACACGCCCTGTTTTCGTGAGGGGCTTTGTTCTCGACCAGACAATTCCCGCCATCCACCACCAGGACTTCACCGGTGATGTAACTGGCGTCAGGAGACGCCAGAAATGCAACCGCCGCCGCCACTTCGCGGGGACTGCCTGCACGCCCTATAGGAGTGAAGCGCCCCGCCTCTGCTTCAGCGGGTGAAGTTGATCCCGTGGTGATCCATCCGGGCGCCACGCTGTTTACGGTGACTCCTTGCCTGGCGACTTCAAGTGCCAGTCCCATGCTCATGCCCACCATCGCAGCCTTGGCGGCGCTATAAGCGGCTTCGCCCGGATTGCTGCACCGAGTGCCCGTGGTGGAACTGATATTGACAATGCGCCCGTAATTTCGCGTCTTCATACCGGGCAAAACAGCTCGAGTCAGAAGAAAAGCTGTGGTGAGGTTTCTGGCCAGTGAAAGGTTCCACTCATGCAACTCCATCGCCGCCAACTCCGAGAAAATCTCAGGACTTCCTTGCATGGCCATACCGGCGTTATTCACCAGAATATCGACCCGTCCCCAGATTGACTCTGCCCACAGACTGAATTCGCGCACCTGACTTTCATCGGTGAGGTCAGCAGGCCGGCCTTCAACTTCAAACCCTTCAAGGCGCAGCTCTTCAACCCGGTCCGCGATGCGATTGCTGCTGGCAGTGATGATCAACTTCGCCCCGGATGCACCCAGCCTGCGAGCAATAGCCATACCAATTCCAAGTTCACTTCCGGCACCGCTGACAAGTGCCACATGCCCGTTCATTTCACTATTCATCATAGTGCTCCCCCGTTACCAAGCCGCGATATGTGAATCCGCCCGCGGCTCAGTACCGCCGCACAGCACACCAGTGACAGGATCACGCAGGATGATCTGCCCACGCCCGTAGTCGGTCAGGTCGCTGTCGGTCTGCACCTTGTGCCCACGCCGCGCCAGCGCATTGACCAGGTCGCGGGACGCGCCGTGTTCGATGCCAACCTTCATGTCGCCCAGCCATTGCCAGCGCGGTGCGTCCAGGGCCGCCTGGGGGTTGAGGCCGAAGTCCACCAGGTTCATCACCATCTGCACATGACCCTGGGGCTGCATATAGCCGCCCATCACGCCGAACGGGCCAAGGGCCTGCCCGTCTTTGGTGAGGAAGCCGGGGATGATGGTGTGGAAGGTTTTCTTGCCCGGCGCCAGGCAGTTGGCGTGGGCCGCATCAAGGCTGAATTCCTGCCCGCGATTCTGCAGGGCGATACCGCTATCGGGCAGCACCACACCGGAGCCGAAGCCGTGGTAGTTGCTTTGAATGAACGAGACCATATTGCCTTCGGCATCTGCCGTGGCCAGGTACACCGTGCCGCTGGCATGGGGGTCGCCGGGCTTGGGCGCCTGGGCCTGCTCGCCGATCTCGCCACGGCGACGAGTGCTGTAGTCGTCGCTGAGCAGGTCGGCTACCGCCACACGCATGTGCGCAGGGTCAGTGATGTAATGCAGGCCGTCGCTGTAGGCCAGCTTCATGGCTTCCAGCTGGCGATGCCAGGTCTGCTGGCTGTCACGGTGATCGAAGCTGAAGCCTTCGAGGATCTTCAGCGCCATCAGCGCGACCAGGCCCTGGCCGCTGGGCGGGATTTCCCAGACGTCGACGCCACGGTAGTTGATGTGGATCGGCTCCACCCACTGCGCACGGTAATCCTTGAGGTCGCTGGCGCGCAGGTAGCCGCCGCTGGCGCGCGAATGCGCATCCAGGCGCTCGGCCAGGGCACCGCGATACAGGCTTTCGCAGCGGGTGGCGGCGAGCTCTTCCAGGGTGCGGGCCTGGGCCGGGTTGCGGAAAATTTCGCCCGCCCGGGGTGCGCGCCCATCGATCAGGAAGGTGTCGAACCAGGCTTGCAGCACTTCGTTGCGATGCGGGCTGAATTCGCTCAAGGAGATCTGCCATTGATGGGCGACCACCGGCGACAACGGAAAACCGTCGCGTGCCAGGCTGATGGCCGGCTGCAGCAAATCGGCAAACGGCAACTTGCCGAAACGTTGCGACAGCTCGGCCCAGGCCGATGGGCAACCGGGCACGGTGACCGGGGTCCAGCCATACAACGGCATCTGCGCATGCCCGGCCGCCTTGACCGCCTCGACACTCAACGCAGCAGGTGCATGGCCATTGCCGTTCAGGCCGTGCAACTGGCCCTTGCACCAGACCAGAGCAAACGCATCGCCGCCCAGGCCGCAGCCGGTGGGCTCAACGACGGTGAGCGCCGCCGCCGTGGCGATGGCGGCATCAATGGCATTGCCACCCTGGTGCATGATCTGCATGCCGGCCTGGGCTGCCAGCGGTTGCGAGGCGGCGACCATGCCGCGACGGGCAAACACGCTCTGGCGCTGCGACGGATAAGGGTACTCGTGAGCAGAAAATTTCAACATGACGAAGGCTCTTCAAAAAAGGTCATAACACGCGGCTGAGAAACGCCCGGGTCCGTGGATGGCTGGGATGGCTGAAAATCTGTTCCGGCGGCCCTTGCTCGATGAGTTCGCCCTGATCGAGCACCACCACGCGGTCGGCCACTTCGCGGGCGAAGCCCATTTCATGGGTGACCACCACCATAGTCATGCCCTCCTCGGCCAGCTCCTTCATCACCTGCAAGACCTCGCCGACGGTTTCCGGGTCTAGGGCACTGGTGGGCTCGTCGAACAACATCGCCTGGGGTTTCATCGCCAGAGCACGCGCGATCGCCACCCGTTGCTGCTGGCCGCCGGAGAGCATCGACGGGTAATGACTGGCCTTGTCCGCCAAGCCAACCCGCGCCAGCAAACCGCGCGCCTGTTCCAGTGCTTCGGCACGCGGCACGCCGAGCACCTGGATCGGTGCTTCGATAATGTTTTCCAATGCGGTCATGTGCGGGAACAAATTGAAGCGCTGGAACACCATGCCAATGTCGCGGCGCTGGCGGGCAATGTTGCGCTCCGAATCGCGCACCAGACTGCCGTCAGCGCGCTCGCGATAACCCATGGCCCGGCCATTGACGCGAATGCGCCCGCCCTGGATGTCTTCCAGCAGGTTGATGCAGCGGATAAAGGTGGTCTTGCCAGAGCCGGAGGCGCCGATCAGCACCACGACTTCGCCGCGCCGTACTTGCAGGGAAATGCCCTTGAGGATCTGCAGCGCGCCGAACGATTTCTGGATATCCAGCGCTTCGATGATCAGCTCGTCACTTTTGTGCGCCATGGTTAACGTCCCCTCAGCAGTTTCAGGGTGCTGCGGCCGAACATACGACTGGCTGCGGGCGGCGGCGCAGAGGGACGGTCGGACTGGCCGAAGCGGTTTTCCAGCCAGCGCTGGAAAAAACCCCACAGGGTGGTCAGGGTCAGGAAATACAAGGCGACCACGAGGTACAACTCGAACACGCGGAAGGTCGCCGAGGTGACCATCTGGGTGCTGAGCAGCAACTCCTGGACACCGATCACGCTGACCAGCGTGGTGTTCTTGAGCATCACGTTGAACTCGTTGCCAAGCGGCGGCACGATCACCCGGAACGCCTGAGGCAGCACGATGCGCCGCATCAACTTGGCAAAGCCCATGCCCAGGGAACGCCCGGCTTCGTACTGGCCCTTGTCCACCGCGCCGATACCGGCGCGGATAATCTCGGCCATATACGCGCCTTCATTGAGGCCCAAGGCAATGATCGCCGCCTGGATGTTGCCGGGGATGATCAGGCCGAACAGCTCGATGTCCTCGAAGCGGAAGATCCCGCCCGCTGCCAGTGCGGTGTACAAAAACACGATCTGCACCAGCAACGGCGTGCCGCGCATCAGCCACACGTAAAGGCGTACCGGCAGGTGCAGCAGCGGGTTCTTCGACAGGCGCAGCAGCGCCGCCGCCAACCCCAGCGCACAGCCCAGCAGCATCGCCAGCACGCTGATCAGGCAGGTCAGCCACAGCCCTGTGAGGTACACCCCGCTGGGCTGCAGCAGGTAGTGCCAGAACACATCCCAATTGAAATTCATCGCGGGTTTGCCTCAGTCGAGTGTGTCGCTGCTGACGTGCCATTTGTTGAGCAATTGCACATAGCTGCCGTCGCTGCGCATGTCGCTGATGATCTGCTGCACGGCGACGGTCAGTTGCGGATCATCCTTGCGCATGCCCAGGCCGGTGAGGATGCGGCTGAACGCGGGGACGCCTTCCTGGAACAGGTCCGGAGCCATCGCTGCGTAATAACCGGCGGTTTCCACGGTGGTGCCGTAGGCGTCGGCCTGGCTGATGCGCAGCGCCTGGAAAGCATCGGTGTCGGTGTTGTAGACCACCAGCTTCATCGCTGGCTTGCCGACCTTGGTCAGGTTCTCATTCTGAGTGTCGAGCAGGGTCTTGATGGTGGAGCCGTTGAGCACCGCGACCTTATGTCCCGAGAGGTCGTCCAGGGTCTTGATGCCTTTCGGGTTGCCCTTGGGCACCACCACCGACTGGCTGGAATACATGTAGTTGACGATATCGATTACCTGACGCCGCTCGGGCTTGTCGAACAGTTGGTCGACGATCATGTCGCACTGCTGGGCAAGCAGCGCCGGCACCAGGCCGGAGAACGGGATCACCCGCCATTGCACCTGTTTGTTGCCCAGGCGCTTGGCAATCTCCAGGCCCAGGTCGACCGTGAGTCCCCGGGGTTTCTGGGCTTCGTCGAAGGACACCAGGGGCGGTGAATCCATTCCTGAGCAGTAGACAAGCTTATCGACTTTCTGCAGACGCTCCGGCACCTGGGGCGCTGCAACGGCCCATTGTGCGCAGAGACCAACAGAGGCAACCAACAGCAAGGCGCTATGTTTATGCATGACCAGACACTCCAGTTCGTTGAATAACGGGGCAGGAATCAACGTCTAAACACGAGCGGGTTCGGACCCGCCTCTCTTATTTTTCCAATTGCAGAAATTGAATCAGCAGCGGCACGGTGCTTTCGATGTGTTCGCGCACCACAGCTTCGGCACCGGCGGCGTCACCGGCGCGAATCGCGTCGAGGATCACCGCGTGTTCCTGATGCGCGCTCATGGGTTTTTCGCTGTGCTGCAACCACAGGCGCATGGGCGCTTCCACCAGTGAGTAGAGAGCCGAAATCTGCTTCATCAAGCGCGGGCGACCGCTGAGGCTGCACAAATATTCATGGAAGGCGCGGTGGCAGCGGACCCACGCGGCGTTCTCGTCGCGGTAGTCATCCATCTCATCCAACAAGCGCTCCAGCGCTGCCAGTTGGCGCTCGCCAATACGGCTGACCGCAACGCGCACCGCCAAACCCTCCAGGGCGCTGCGCATCTCGAAGACTTCGTGTAGTTCGTCGATATCCAGGCCGCTGACGATCGCGCCACGGTTTGGCCGCAGGGTCACAAGCCCCTGGGCATCGAGGCGTCGAAAGGCTTCGCGCACGGGCATGCGGCTCATGCCGATTTCGCTGGCAATGTCCTCGGCAATCAGGCGATCGCCCTTGCGGTAGCGGCCGCTGCAGATCGCGTTGAGCAGGAAGTTGTAGGCCTCCTCCTCGGCGGTAAGGGGCTGGCGGTCAACATAGGTCGGGACAAATTGCATCAAGGCACCCTTTGTATTTTTGTATCCAATTATCCACGAATACAAAAAGCAGGATACGTGCCAACAGATCAAACACAACCCTAAGCAATTGATTCAAATAGCATCGTTTGTCCAAGTAGGGTGAAGAAGCGGGAAAACTGAAAGAGGCGGCGCTACCTAATGGCACAAACGCTCCCTGTTTCTGTGCAAGAAGGTAGCGATTGCTGGATTGGATGTGCAGTCAGCGGATTGCGGCGCAACTCCGGCCTCCACTGGCAACGCAACGCTACCGCGCTCTAAAATGCCTGCAGTCGCTGCCTACAGAGAACTCTGCAATGTCCGTCTCTCTGATCCGCCCTGCCTCCGCGCCGTTTCTGCAAACCGGAGAAACCGTGGTGCTGTTCGACGGTGTCTGCAAGCTGTGTTACGGCTGGGCGAAGTTTTTGATCCGTCATGACCGTCGTTATCGCGTCCGACTGGCTACCGTGCAGTCAACCGAAGGGCAAGCCTTGCTGGCCTGGGCAGGTTTGCCGGTGGATGCCTTTGACACCATGGCGGTCATTCGCGACCGGCATTATTGGGTGCGGTCGGAGGCGTTCTTCGAAGTGGTAGCGCTGTTACCGGCAGCATGGCCAACGCTGCGACTTTTGCGTGTTTTTCCGCAGTGGTTGCGAGATTGGGCTTACGACCGCATTGCACTCAACCGTTATCGCCTGTTTGGCAAATACGAGGTTTGCCTGTTGCCGACCCCGGATCATCAGCGGCGATTTCTACAACTAAAAGAAGGGGTTTGAATTGCGCGCAGCAGGTCTGCTGCCTGAAACGCACGATTGGCGCGGCCGGGTTACTTGATGCTGCGCCAGGGAAATTGGCGACGCCAGCAGCTCGTGCAGGCCGAATGGCTTACGGATTCACCCCCTGCCGCTGCTGTTCGCTCCACAGCTCCAGATTCGACTGCACAAGCGCTTGAGGCAGGGGACTGGATACTATTTTCTGCATCTCAACGTTTATCCGGTTTCTTAGAGCGGGATAAATGCACTGTGTGTTGCGTGAAAGCGCCAGATAAAGTCCCTCGCTGCTGATTGGTGGCTCAAGAGGCTCTACGGCAGTATCCATGCCCAGTTTTTTAGTCAGGGCCCGTCCAGGGAACTGCTCGAAAATCACAAAATCGTTGCGTTTGAGGATGAGCTTTTGGAAGGCCTGGCTGGCTGTGGGTACTGCCTCGAGCGACAGGTTGGCTTTGGCATAATCATCAAACGCCTGGCCGTAGCTGTTGTTGACCAGCGTTCCGCCACTGTGCCCAACCAGGTCAGACCATCCGTGATAGGGGAATGCTTCGTTTTGCCTCACCCAAATCATGCTGGACGTAAAAAGAAACGCCGGGCGCACAAAATCCAGAGTCCGCTCACGATCAGTAGTCAGAAAATATCCGGCCAGCATATCAACGCGCCCCGATCTCACCTCTTCCTGCGCCCGTGACCAGGGGCCTGCGTAAATAACGTCGATTTGTAGCCCTAAAAGCGTCCCCAAGTGTTTGATCAAGTCGGCATTGGCACCGATGAGTTGATTAGGGTTGTGCGGATCCCGCCACAAGTAGGGAGGGTATTCGGCATTGCCGGTTGCCGTCAGGTGATCGCAAGCACTCTCGCTCATCGCCATGCCAGAGTGCAGCAGCGCGACGGCTATAGACATGAACGCGCATAAACGACGTCCGATCATGGAGAGCCTCTGAGAGAAATCACACGTATAAGCGGTATGCCCATGGCAAACGACCGCTCGCCGCAGTCAGGGTCCGCTCATCGCGCCTCTCAGTCTAGCTTATAAGCACAACCAGAACAGTTGACCCGGGCTGTGTGCTATCCGTTGCTTGCGAGCTATCGTTTCGGCACCTGCCCGTCACTCATCAACTCAAGGTACAAGGATCACACCACTTCAGCATTCTCCTGCAGATAGGCTCGCCTCCTGGCCTGCCCCGCCACCACAAGCCTCGCGATACTGACGCAGCACGCGAGCGATAACCGCCAGCACCAACCCTCTGGCCGTGGTATCCCCTGCGCCATTGGCCACCTGCGGATAGATCTGCGGCAGGTATTGGCTGACCAGGGTTTCCGCTATGGGCCGATCGCCCAGTGCTGTGAATAGCTGATCCACCGCCTCGCTCGCAGTCTCGAACGGCCAGTAATAGCGTATGCGATCGCTGTAGCTGAAATGCCGCTGCAGCCGCAGCGCTGCCTCGTCACCGTGGTAATACTTGTTCCAGTGATGGGGGTCGTCCTGCATCAGCGCTTCCATGACCCGGTACAGCTGTTTGTCTTCAGGCAACAGCTGGAGCGTCGCGGCAATCTGGTCGAGGGCATACAGCGCCTCGCGCAGGGCGAAGGTCAGGCCGGGGCCGACCTTGAGGATGGCGAATCCGTCATGCACCAGCCCGCTGAGTGCGCAGACTGGCTGGTAGTCGGTGGAGTGGGCTTCGAATACCACTTGGGGCTCCTGCTGCAGAACAGCACTAAGCTCACGGGCCTTGTCGGCCTGGTAGACCACCACGTTTTCATTACCGAACTCGACGCCCGGCTGCACCACCAGTCCGACCACCCGCCCATAGGCGCTTTGCAGGCCGAGAGCGGCGAAGGCCTGGCGGTGCAACGCCAGGGTTTCCCGGGCGTCTTCGGGTGTGGTGACCGCCAGGTCTTCGACCTTTTCCAGCGACCCGCCCGGCACTGGCACCTCAGTGCCGATCACATACACCGGCAGCGGCATCCCGGCAGCGTTGACCGTACGCTCGACCACAGCAGCCAGGCGGGCTGCGCGCTCGGCAATAACGGCCCTAGGCAACGGATCGCTTTCGCCTGCACAGGCCATGCTGGCGTCCAGGTGAATTTTGGAAAAACCGGCCCGTGCATAGGCTTCCAGCATCAGCTCGGCCCGGGCCATGGCCTGCTCGGCCGGCAACTCCTTCCAGGGGTTGGGCCCCAGATGATCACCGCCCAATATCAGGCGCCGGGGATCAAAACCCACCCGTTCGACAATGCCCAGGACAAACTGGCGAAAGTCCGTCGGGGTCATGCCAGTGTAGCCGCCCTCATGGTTGACCTGATTACAGGTCGCCTCGATCAGCACCGGCCCGTCGTCGCCCAGTGCCTCGCGCAAAGCCGCTTCAATCACCAAAGCATGGGCCGAGCACACGGAAGTAATCCCTGTCGGTCTGCCGTGTGCATGAGCATCCGCTAGTTTTTGAAGATAATGAGCTTGCATGACCGGTGCCTCTCGATAACGTTGGGAGGTCACCTTACGAGAGCCAAACAATCAAAATCAATCATAAATTTGATTGACAGTGATTTTTTAGTCTCTATATTTCCATTCAATGAATCACTAACGAGCATTCACAGTGACCAAAGACGAACGCCTTTCGCTGATCTGCCAGCACCTGTACAGCCATGGCGAGAGCACCATCCAGACCATCGCCGATATTGCCGATGCGTCCCTGGCCACCGTGCGCCGGGACCTGTTGAGCCTCGAAGCCGACGGCACCATCCACCGTACCCACGGTGGCGCCCGCATCGCCAAGAGCGCCGGTGTCGAAGTCGCCTTCGACCTGCGGGAAAACCAGAACCTGTTCGCCAAGCGGGCGATTGCCGAAGTGGCCTACGAGCAGATCGTCCCCGGCTCCTCGATCTTTCTCGACGCCGGGACCACCGTCCTGCAACTGGCCCGACGCCTGCGTCTGGACCCGCTGCCTCTGTCGGTATTCACCAACTGCCTGAATGTTGCCCAAGTGCTGATGAATACCCCCGGCATCACCATTGTCCTGCTGGGCGGGCAATTGCGTGCAGAGAACGCCTCGATGGTCGGCGCCCTGGCCGAAGCGATGATCGAGAACCTCTGGTTCGACCAGCTGTTTCTCGGAGCTGGCGCCATTGCCCCGGATGCCTGCATCTACAGCCTCGACGCCAGTGAGGCGCAGCTCAATCAGAAAATGCTGGCACGGGCCGGGAGCACTCTGTTGCTGGCCGATTCGAGCAAGTTCGACCAGCGCCTGACGTACCGCGTCGCCCCGCTGAGCCCGGCACTGACGGTCATCAGCGACGAGCAGTTGTCCGGCAAATGGCAGGCACGCCTGCAAGAGCTGGGCAGCCCGCTGCTCAAGGGCTCAGCCCAGGCCCTGGCCGCCGAGGACCACAAGGCATGAACACCTGCATCCTGGGACTGGACAGCGGAGGCTCGAAAACCCTTCTGGCAATCGCTGATCGCCAGGGCCAGGTGCTCAAGCTTGAAGTGGCCAGCGGACTCGACCCCGTGGCCAACACTGACTGGCAACGTCAGCTCCAAGCGCTGCTGACGTCAGTCGCCGACCTTCCCCTCGCGGCGGCCGCATTGGGCCTGCCCCTGCACGGCGAACTGGCCGAGTGCTCTCTTGTCCAGCAGGACATTGCCCGGCAAGCCCTGCGCTGCCCGGTGACGGTGGAAAACGACGTACGCATCGCCTTCGACGGTGCCTTTACCGGCCGTTCGGCAGGCGTGCTGATACTGGCGGGCACCGGTTCCATGGCCTGGGCCAGTCGCAATGAACCTGACGCGCCCTATGTGCGGGTCGGTGGCTGGGGCGACGTTTTCGGCGACGAAGGCAGCGCCTACTGGATTGGCTTGCAGGCGCTGGTCATTGCCAGTCGCACCCTCGATGGACGGGGCAACGAACAGCAACTGACTCGCGCATTGCTTGAGCATCTGCAACTCGCCCCCGAGCAACTGGCGGGCTGGGTCTATGAACGAGCTAACCGTCGCGCCAGCGTCGCGGCATTGGCCCGGCAGGTTTCAGCCTGGGCCGACGCGGGTAACAACGCAGCCATCGGTGTACTGCAGGCCGCTGCGGGGCATCTGGCCGAACACGTCACGGCTGCCTGGCGAGCAATCGGTCAACCAGGCGCGCCGCTCTGGAGCTATGCCGGGGGCGTTTTCGCCAATCCGTCGATCATCGAACAACTGCGCCAGCACCTGGGCACAGCCCCCTGCCCGCCACGCCTGCCGCCGGTAGGTGGTGCACTCTGGCGCGCAGCCCATAACGCGGGATGGAACCCCGATAACCAGTGGATAGAACACCTGTCTTCAAGCCTGCACAACACCCTTGCACTGCCATCAACCTCCCCTTTTCCGATGTAGAGGTTTTGCCATGCTCCGACGCCATCTGATCGCTTCGCTCGTCATGCTGCCCCTGTCGTTCGCCATTCCGGCGTTCGCGACCATAGCCAGTGCGGCCAGCGCTGCCGCCGCCACTGAAGTCCTGTTGCCGCCGTGGGGCACCCTGCCCAAGGCCATGACCGACCGCTTGACCGCCGAGACGGGCACGACTCTGGAAACCCAGACCCTGGGCTGGGACCAGATACTGACCAAGATCGCCACGTCGATGATCGCCGGCAGCCCGCCTGGTGACGCCACCGAAATGGACTGGTCATGGGTCGGGCAGTTTGGTGCCGCCAACTGGTATCAGCCCCTCGAAGGCGTCGTGGATGCGGCGACCATTGCCGATATCCCTTCGGCCAAGCTGTTTGTGTTCAATGGTCAGTTGCTGGCAGTGCCCTACGCCAACGACTTTCGGGTGCTGATCTACAACAGCGACCACCTCAAGCGCGCAGGCATCGCTGCGGCACCGACCACGCCGGAGCAACTGCTGGCCGACGCCAAGGCCATCAAGGCCAAGAATATTGCCCAGTACCCCATCGCCCTGCCGCTGTCGGCCACCGAAGGCAGTGCCACGGCCTGGTATCTGTTGACCAAGGTATTTGGCGGCGAGCTGTTCAACGACAAATTCGAAGCGCAATTCATCAAGCCTGATTCGGCGGGCTACAAGGCCCTGGCCTTTGAAGTGGAGGCCCTCAAGGCAGGCCTGATCAGCCCGGCGGCCACCGGCCTGAAAGACGTCGAAGTCCAAGAGCTGTTCAAGAAAGGCGACGCCTCGTTCGACCTGGCAGGCTGGGCCGGCAATATCGCGGTCTACAGCGATCCGGCCAAATCCCAGGTGGCCGATCACGTCGCCGCAGCATTGATGCTCACCACTACCGGCACTGCCCGTACCATCGGCCTGCCTGAGGCCGTGGGGATCCCTGCCACGGCGAAGAACAAGGACGGCGCCAAGACCTTTATCAACTGGTTCATCAAGCCGCAGAACCAGATCGAAAGCTATGAAACCCTGGGCAACCTGCCGACCCGCACCAGCGTGCTCAAGCAGCTCAACAGCGAAGGTAAGCTCAAGAGCGGTGACGTGATTCTGCAGCAGGCCGGCCTAGTCGATCCGCTGTTCAAGCAAGGTACGCCGGTCTGGTATCCACAATTCACCAGTGCGGTTTCCAGTGCGCTGAACCAGGCGGCGAAAGGTCAATTGACCGTTGCCCAGGCGGTCGCCCAGATCGCTGAACAAGCCCAGAGCGCGATGCAACCGTGATGACTCTAGCCTCGTTCAGGGAGCGCTTGCGTCCCGTACCCGGTGAGACCTGGCTTGGGCTGGTGTACGTGCTGCCGATTATCCTGGTGATGGCCAGCCTGGTCTTCGTACCGCTGGTGACCACGGTGCTCGACAGCCTGTACCGCATCGACCCGATGCGCCCGGGCACGCCCTTCGTCGGGCTGCTTAATTACCAGAACCTGACCACAGACAGCAACGTCCAGCACGCCACCTGGAACACCCTGGTCTACGTGGTGCTGGCCGTGGTGCTGGAGACGGCCGGAGGCCTGGGCGCCGCCCTGTTGCTCAACAAGGTACGTCGTGGTCGGCAGTGGTTGCTGGCGGTACTGGTGCTGCCCTGGTGCCTGCCGCCAGTGGTCAATGCCCTGGTCTGGCTGTGGATCTACAACCCCAGCTACGGCCTGCTGAACAACCTGCTGAAGGCGGTGGGGCTGCTCGACGAGAACGTGGTGTGGTTCAACGATCACAACACCGCATTGCTGTTAGTGGCGCTGGTCCATGTCTGGCGCATGTTGCCCCTCACCGCAATCATCCTGCTGGCGGCGTTGCAGGCCATTCCCGCAGACCTTTATGAAGCGGCGAAGCTGGACGGTGCCGGGCGGATCAAGTGTTTTCGCATGATCACCCTGCCGCTGATTGCCGGTGGCCTGGCCATTGCCCTCAGTCAGTCGACGGTGTTTGCCTTCAACCTGTTCGACGAAGCCTGGATCCTCAACGGCTCGAGCCTGGATACCCGCAGCCTGATCATCCAGGTGTACATGTCGGCGTTCCAGAACCTCAAGTTCTCCTACGGCATGGCGCTGTCAGTCCTGGCCATGATCGCCTCGCTGGTGGTCTCGATGATCTACGTGCTCAAGGTCTACCGCGAAACGAGGTTCGACTGATGCGCAAACTTACCCTGCAATTGCTCGGCAAGGCCGGCTTTGCCCTGGCCGTGCTCATCCTCGTGCTGTGGTCCCTGGGGCCGGTGTACTGGGCGGTGATCACCAGTTTCACCGATCCCAGGGACATGCTCAGTGACCATCTGAGCCTGTGGCCACAACACCCGACCCTGGAGCATTTTGCCAAGCTGTTCGGTGCCAGCAGCACCTCCCAGGGCAATGAAGTGCAGTCGGTCTGGCCGCAGTTCTCCCGGGCCTTCATCAACAGTCTGGTGACCTCGGTCGCCGCGACTCTGGTGACCCTGGTCGCCGCCGCCTTTGGTGGCTATGCCTTCGTCAGGTTGCGTTTTCCCGGGCGCAACCTGCTGTTCGGTCTCGTCGTGGCGAGCATGGCCGTGCCGGCCTACACCGTGATGATCCCGCTGTACCGCCTGATGATTTCCCTGCACCTGATCGACACTTATCTGGGCGTGACACTGATCTACGTATCGGCGTTCCTGCCCCTGGCCCTGTGGTTGATGCGCAGCGTGTATCAGTCCTTGCCGGTGTCGCTGGAAGAAGCCGCCTGGCTCGATGGCGCAAGCCGTACCTACACCCTGCTGCGGATCGTCCTGCCACTGGCGGCGCCGGGCCTTATCGCCACGGCGATCCTCACCTTTCTCAGCGCCTGGGGCCAGTTCATGGTGCCCCTGGTGTTCTCCCCGTCACTGGCGACCAAGTCGCTGACGGTGCTGATTCCGGAATTCGTCACCCGCAACTACGTCGACTACGGCCTGATGAACGCCGCAGGTGTCGTCGCCATGCTGCCGCCAGTTCTGCTGGTGATTTTCCTCAACCGTTTCCTCGTGCGCGGGCTGATTGCCGGCGCGACCAAATAGCGCCTCAAGGACTCTATTCATGAATGTCACTGAACAAGTTATCGTCGAGCAGTTTCCATTCTGGGCCCCTGCCCTGACCCAGAGCCTGCCGACCCTCAATGCCGCGACTATCGTGGTAGTCGGCTGTGGCACTTCTTACTACCTGGCTCAGGTGGTCGCCAGCGCACTGAACCTCAACGGCAAGCGCGCCATCGCCGTACCGGGCGGCGAGTGGGCGCGGCGCCCCGAAGCCTATCTAGCCAATTATCAGGATGCTCAGGTCATCGCCCTGTCGCGCAGTGGCGAATCCACCGAGACCGTGCAGGCCGTACAGGCCAGCCGCGTGCGTGGCCTGAAGACCCTGGGCATTACCTGTGAAAGCGCCAGCAGCCTGGCCAAGTGCAGCGATGAAGTACTGTTCGCCCCGACCCACGCCCTGGAAGGCATCGTCATGAGCAGCTCGGCCAGCCTGATGCTGTTGCTCGGCCTGCGTCTGGCCAGTGTTCAGATCGAAGAAGCCATCCTCGCGCGCGCCGAACAGGCCATGCAGGCCCTGGACCGGCAGTTGAGCGACAGCGTGCTGTCGCGCTCGCACTTCGTCTACCTGGGCGGCGGCGCCTATTACGGCCTGGCCAGCGAAGGTGCATTGAAACTGCAAGAGATGAGCCTGACCTACACCCAGGTGTTTCACCCAATGGAATATCGCCATGGCCCCATCAGCCTGGTGGACGCCAAGACCTGCGTGGTGCTGATCTACAGCCCGCAGACGGCTGATGAAGAAGCAACGCTGTACGCCGAACTCAAGGAAAAAGGTGCGCTGGTGATCGGCTTCGACGGGCCGGGTGACATTTCCATCGACGTCACCCGCACCGGTCTGGGCCGCAGCCTGGAAATCCTCCCGGCCCTGCAGCTGTTTGGCGAACGCCTGGCCCAGTACAAAAACCTGGACAGCACCGCGCCGCGCCACCTCACCAAGGTCGTGCGTCTTTCCTGAATCAGTGGGTCCGGCATAGGGTGTTCTCTCGATATGGCAACCGTAAACATTCAGCAACTGCGCAAGAACTACGGCGCAATACCGGTATTGCACGGCATTGACCTGAACATTGCCGACGGTCAGTTCGTCTCGCTCGTCGGCGCCTCGGGCTGTGGAAAATCAACCCTGCTGCGCATGATCGCGGGCCTGGAGTCGGTGACGTCCGGCGCCATAGAACTCAATGGTCGGGTCATCAACGATATCTCGCCCAAGGACCGGGACATCGCCATGGTGTTCCAGAACTACGCCTTGTATCCGCACATGACGGTGGCGCAGAACATGGGCTTCAGCCTGCACCTGCGCAAAGAGTCGCCGGCGCGTATCGACGCAGCGGTAAAGGAAACAGCGGCCATGCTGGGCCTGTCGAACTACCTCGATCGCTATCCCAAGGCGCTGTCCGGCGGGCAGCGTCAGCGGGTCGCCATGGGCCGCGCCATCGTGCGTCACCCCCAGGTATTTCTGTTCGACGAACCGCTGTCGAACCTGGACGCCAAGCTGCGGGTGCAGATGCGCATCGAGATCCGCACCCTGCAACGCAAGCTGGGCACAACAGCCATCTACGTGACCCACGATCAAATGGAGGCCATGACCATGTCCGACCTGATCGTGGTCATGAACGCCGGTCGCATCGAGCAGGTCGGCGCACCCATCGAAGTCTATGACCGGCCGGCCAATTTGTTCGTCGCCACCTTCATCGGCTCACCGGCCATGAACCTGCTCGAAGGCGTACTGGAGCACGATGAAAGCACTTCGTTCATCAAAGTGGGCAGCCAGCAGATTGCATTGGAACGGCGCATCGACCTGGCCGCCTCAAGCCCGGTCGTCATGGGCATTCGCCCGGAGCACTTGACCCTGGCAGCCGTACCGGAGACAGGATTTTCGCTGCCTTTTACGGTCGACCTGATCGAGCCGACGGGCGCGGAAAGCCATGTCTACGGACGCTGCGCAGAGACGCCAATGGTGGCATCCCTGTCGCGCCGGGACGATCTCAAGCTGGGTCAGGCAATCCAGTTGCGCGGCCGCTGCGAGCATATCCATGTGTTCGACAAGGCCAGTGGCGCGCGGATGGCTTGAGCCTCGCTGATCCCGCCAAGGGAATAGGGAACACGGGCCCCCTATTCCCCTTGTTGCTTGCCGAGGAAATCCACCAATTCGTCGGCTATGCGATTCGCGGCTTCTTCCGGCAGGTAATGTCCGGCGTTGCGCACGACGTCACCCCGCACGTTGCTCGCCAGCCTCTGCAGGGCGCTGACCATATGCTCCCCCAAGCCGCGCTCAGCACCCAACGCCAGCAGCGGAATGTCGAGCGGTGTTTCAGCGCGCAGGTGGTTCGCGGCAATGCCTTCAAGGGAAAATGCAGACTGGTAATAACCGGTCACCGCGCGCAACGCGCCGGGAGCCGCCAACTGGCGGGCATACAGGGCAATATCTTCGGCGGTGATGGTCCAGGGCTGCAGCGACTTGGCGCGAAACAGCCAGGTGAGAAACGCCTCTTCGCGTCCTGCTATCAGCACTTCGGACAGGCCATCGAGCTGGTTGAACGCAAAATGCCAGCTGCGCCGATTGGCTTCGTCAATCGACAAGTCGGTGCGGGGCGCCGAAAGTCCAGGGATCAGGGCATCGAGCAGCGCCACGCGACGCACGTCCGGGCGCCAGTCTGCCGCCCAGGCATAGGCCATCCAACTGCCCACGTCATGCCCCACGACATCGATCGGCCCGTTATCCAACAGCCCGGTCAACTGGGCAAACTGATGCAATTCAGCGGCAACGCTGGCTAGGTCATAGCCACTTGCGGGCGCGTCACTCTCGCCCATTCCGCGGGGATCAATCGCGATCACTCGATGACCGGCCGCCACCAGTGGCGGCATCACGTAACGCCACGCGTACCAGCTCTGCGGCCAGCCCGGGATCAGTACAACGGGCGGGCCTTCGCCCCCCTCGACGTAGTGAATATTGACCTCATCGACCCGCGCACTGGCATGGCGAAACTGCTGCCAGAAGTTCGTCTGCTGCATGAATCGGCACCGACACGGTCGGGTTGTTCCGAGCGAATATTCATAACGGCCTCCCATATATGGAATTGATCATTTCCTAATTGATTAAAATGTTACTCAAGCAATCGCATCAATTCGGCCACCACGCCTTGCATGTCCTCTTCCCTTGAACCGGTTTTGCCCAATACCCGCATACCCTGCTGAAGGGCCAGCAGCATTTTTGCGAACATGGCTGCATTCAGGTCGCTGCGTACCGAGCCGTCGCGCTGCGCGTCCTCGATGAGCCGCAAGAGTTGCACTTCACGCCTGTGCTGTTGGGCCGCGATCAAAGCGGCCACCTCGGCGTCGGCCAGGGCAAGCTCAACGGCAGTTTCGATGACCAGGCACCCGGTGCGCCCGACCGCTTCACCGCTGAGCCACGCATAGTGTTTGAGCAGGGCTTCGATTTTGTCTCGCCCCGTGTATTCGCCGGCCAGGCAAGCGCTGATAGCCTCCCCGCGCAACAGCATGTAGCGATCCAACGCCGCCAGGAACAGCCTGCGCTTGTCGCCCCAGGCCTTGTAGATACTGCCCGACGTCAAGCCAAGGCATGTGTTCAGGTCCGAAATCGAGGTGCCGTGGAAGCCATACTCGCTAAAGCGCGTGATGGCCTTGTCCAGCGCCGCGTCGGTATCAAACTCGCGGGGTCGGCCGGGGCGAACAGAGATGTCTGATTTTTTGCTCATGGACGAAGTATAGGAAATAATCGTTTCCGAATAAAGAGCCTATTCACAATTCGTCCATTGAGCTGGATGGTCTACACCTGTGCCCTTCTGGTGACGGTCAATACCACGGCGGCAATCCTGTCAGCCTCGCGGTAGGTGGTTGTCTCCAGTTCTTCGCCGAACACGTCAGGGTCCATCTCGCGATAGGTCCAGGCCAGGTCGGCGGTGTCGATCAGCGGCCGCGCCTGTTCGAGGAACAGATCAATGCCATCCACCGAAGGCGCGCCGGTATACAGCACCAGGCTGCCGCCGGGGGTCAGCCGCTTGATGGCCTGTTCGAGGATGCGCACCGACAACTCCGAGCCCAGTTGCTCACCACCATGGCGATAAGCACGTTGCTGCGTGTCCTGCATATACGGCGGGTTGGCGACGATCAGATCGAAATCGCCTGTGGTACCGGTGAGGATATCGCTGTGATACACCGATACATTCGGCGCGCCCGCCAGTGAGGCGTTGACTGCAGTAAATCGCAGCGCGGTGGGATTGATGTCCACTGCCAGAACATTCGCGTCCCGGCGTGCCCTGGCGATAAGAATGGCGCCCACGCCACTGCCACAACCGATATCTACCGCCGCGTGAATCGGACGCGCAGTGGTACGCAGATGCTCTTCGATCGCCTGAGCGAAGCGATAGGTATCCGGGCCAAAAAACACCGAATCATTGGCCAGCGTGGGGAAACTCGAGTGGACGAACAACAGGTTATCCAGGCTCGACCAACGCACATCACTGACCCACATTCCCGCGTGAACGCGCAATACCCCACTGTCGAGCAGCGCCTTCAATTCCTGCTCAGGGAGCAAGTCATTGTCGAACGGGCGGTTCCAGCCGAATACATCTCTGAGCGAGCGCGCGACGCGGTTTTCCTCCCGCGCATTGACCCGTTGATGGGTCAGCGGTGTCACCGTGACGAATCGATAGCGCTCGGACTGCAGATACTCACCGAGCTGGAGCAAAGCCAGATCATGGGTTTCCTCTGCTAGGTCGGCATCCATGAGGGCCGGATCAATCATATGGGTCCGGTTCATCGGGTCAGGCCTCCTTGAGCAAGCTGCCGGGCATAGGCTCTGGTAGCGGCCAGGCCTTCGGGCGTTGGGTGGGAATCCGGAGCGATCAATGCGATGAGCTGCTCAATGGGCAGCGTTGCAACCTGGCTCGGCTGCTGCGTCGCCATTGCACTGTTACGTCGACGAAAACGTGCGCGAAACGGATTGGTGGCACGGCCTGGCTCATTGTCCTGCCAGTCACCGGCAATCCAGTCCTTGAGCAATTGCAGTTCATAGCCATTGAATACGCCGAACATTACCGCTCCCGGACCGTCGACAAGCTGCCAGAAACGGCTGTCCTGAGGGTCCTGATGACGCTTGATCCAGCCCTTTTGTTCCAAGGCGACGAGCAGTTGCCTGCTTTGTCCGGGCGTGGCCAGCCAGTCATTGATGGTGCGACCTTCCAGTCGGCAATAATCGGAATGCATGTGCTGACCAAAGGTGCTCTTGGCTTCGAGCATGGCGATAACTTCATGCTCCAGATCAAACGAGTGGATCACCTCGGTGGAATTTGCGCCGAGGTCATTGAGCAAGTAGCCGTTACGCAGCCGGGTGAGGAAATCGCTCCTGTCGGCATCACTGGGCAACAAATCCATGACGGCCTGAACAGCCTTGTACGCATGGCCGGAGCTTGCATTGTCGATGGTTACATGCAGGGTGAAATAGTAGGGATCAATGCCCAGCTCACTGAGTTCAAAGGCGGTAATCAGCAAATGCAGGGGCAGTTGCTCATAACCGAGGTTATAGCCCAGGACCTCAGGCAGGAACTCATCGGATAAACGCCCCAGCGCCAGTTGAATGGTACCTTGCAGATAAAGGACTTCATCGAGCAGGGTATTGGGCGCGCAGTCGTGCTCGCTGAGCAGATTGCGGTACAACAGCACATGGTTGAGTGCTGGCTCACCGTCGCCCAACTCTTCAAGATAGGTGCGAATCAGACCGTGATAGCGCCAGTCATCGGCATGCTTTACCGTGCCGTACAACCACGCGCCATCGACCAGTTTGCTCGGCGCAACCTGCTGCAGGAAATACAGGGCTTGAGCCTTGTTGCTGAAGAATCTGCGCCCGCCGCCCGCGTGGCGCTCCTGCAGGTATTGCGCATAGCGCTCGGCCACGGACTGACTGTTGCCAGCGACCCATTCGGGCAATTGCGCGAGGTCTGCCGGGAGGTCGCAGGGCAGCGCTTTCGCGACCAGCAGTTGCTGCTCAAGAAAGCCGCGTACGGCATCCGGCGCGGTCTCGGCAGGTGTGCGCAAAAGGCTGGTATAAAGCGACGAAACAGCGCTTGCGGGCTGATACGTAGTGGCAGAGCGTTCGGCAAAAAGCTGTAAAGACGTCATGGCGGACCTACTGACTTTTCTTGATATGTAGGTCAGAGGCAAGGCGGTCGGGATAATTCAAAAGAGTTGAAAACGGGCCGATGACCAGTAGTTTCATCGTGAATACAGAGTCCCACGATATGAGAGAAACACACACGGATACTGCCGATTGGGAACCCCTGAACCTTGAGTGGCACCAGGGTTTCGCCTTTCTCGACGGTGCATTACTGGGCGACAGTCTTGCACCCGATGTGTACATCATCCTCAACCCGGCGGGACTGTCGGCCAGGGAGACCGCTCAACGCGCCGCTGACGGGCGCTATCCCGCGTCGCCTTTGCTGCCCGGTCAGCCGCTCTGGCGCCATCGCGCCAACCCACAGCTGCTGCGTGATGCGCGGCAGGATTACTACCTGCTTCCCGGATACCTGGTGCGCCATGGCTATCAGGTGCTGCATGCACTGCCGTTTCGCTTCAACAAGGGACTGGAAAACATCGGCTATCACTACTGGCGCGATGAAATGTGCGCCTATTGGTTCGCTGATGACTCGATCATCGAGATTGCATCTGCAAATCCCGGTGGTCTTGCCCTGCTGGAGCCCTCCCCGTCCTCGGTGAACGCAGACTCGGCGATGTTCAGTGATGGCGTGAAGGTATTTCTGCACGGACAATTCCTCGCCAACGCCACGTCCCGGATTCGCTATTGCAATCACCCGGCTTATCGAGTGATTGACGATCAGGTCTGTCGAGGATTCCAGCCACTGCATCAGAAAGACGGTACGCCGCTCACCATCGCCAATCCCCAGGGTTTCCACATGCTCGCCGATCGCTGGGCAAGCGATGGCCAGTCCATCATCGTGCAGGCACAGCAAGGCGCAAGCATTGCTTACGAATACTTCTATCGTATCGACGACGCCGATCTGGCCACCTTCAGTGTGCTCAACCAGCGTTACGCCAAAGACCGGCAACGGGCCTATTACCTGACCGGCAAGCGCATCCGCTATGCGGGCGATTTCCATCTGCTGACGTGCTGGCAACCAGCGTTCGACGAGGGTGGCCGGGTGGTCAGCGCCAGTGAGTACGAGGATGAATTCTTTGCCGTAGACGACCGCTTCGTTTACGCCGCCGGGACCCGCCTGCGCGGTGCCCATGGCCCGAGCTTCCGGCATCTGGGCTTCGGCTATTACCGCGATCAGCAACATGCCTATCTGCGTAACAAGCGCCTGGATGTAGACGTGGATAGCTTCGTGGTGACCCAGATATATCAACCTGAACAGGATTACTCGCCAGTACTGGTGGGTGACCGACACGGCCCGCTGGGCTCTTGCGGGGTCATCGATGCGGCGATGCAGCAGGCCTGGGCGCCGTTCTTTGAGGCACACCCGCATCTACACGATTATTGGTGGCACCGCTTGCCGGGGTCGCAATTGGAGACGCAGCCGTTGCGCGCCCTCGGTCTCGGTTTCGAGCTGGGCCATCAGGTGCATTTCCATGGCCGCCCAATCAATGGGCTGGACGCGGCAACCTTCCAGCTGTTGGACACTCATCTGTGCGGCGATGCCAATGGCCTGTACCTGATCCCGTTCCATAACGCCGAAACCGACGTGCCGGAACAGTTTTCGACAGAGTCTGCCGAGCACTACCGCTCACTGGGTGCGCCTTACCTGACGGATGGCAAACAGGTGTTCTGTCACCGGATTTTCTACAATCCGCCGGAACCGATTCGCAAGGCCGACGCCGCCACCTTCGAATCATGTGGTCATGGCTGGGCCAGGGACAGGCATGCGGTCTACTACTTGGGCGAGGCAAAGAAGCGCCTGAACCCGGCAGATACCCGCATCCTCGGCACTTACGCCATAGGCCCGCAAGTGATTCTGGCGGATGGCAAGCCGCTGGATGTAGCGTTCAACCCGGATGAAGTACGAGTACCCCATCCGCATTTTCTGCAATTGGGTACGCGCAAGCTGTTCTGTGGTCGCCGCCCGCTCAGCGCCAAACGCATAGACCTGGCCACCCTGGAGTTTCTCAGTGAGCGCCATGCCCGGGACAAACATCGCCTCTATTATTACGACGGTTATGCAACTTTGAGCGAAGTGGACGAAGCGCACTATCTACAGGCCTGTGAAGCGCAGGAGGGCAAGCAGAATGGATGAACGCCTGGCATTGCTCAGAGAAAGGATCGGCGCCGCCGTGGCATCCAGCGGCTGCGATGAAATCATCTATAAGTCTGAATGGCTGGGCTACCTGCCTTTCGGCGTTTATCACTGGATCGAACACCTGGGCCGGGACCTTTCCAGTGACTTGCCCGGCGATTGGACGCTTGAGGATCTGCTCGCTCTTGAGCAGGCAGGCTTTCTGCACCGTCTCGACGCCTGCCAGAACCCGGAAGATGAGTTTGATCGGCAGATCAGGTATCGGGTGGATATTGAGCGCACCTAGCCAAACGCATTCATCGAGCCCAACGAATGCAGGATCGACCTGACCGTCAGCACAGCTGCAATTACCAGCACGGCCAGAATGCCAAGCACCCACTGCGCGGTCCTGGACAGCAGCGGCGGCCGTGGTTTGGGCGTGGAGAACTTCAAGGCTTCCAGCCCTTCGGCGCAACGAGGGCAAGGCATGCTGTCGACAAATACCGTGACCCCGCATTGATTACAGACTCTCATGGCAGCGACTCTGAAAAGGCTTCGCCCCCCTGTATAGCGCAAAATGCTGCTGCCAGAAACTGACACTGCTGCAGCTAGAGTGAGGCCTCTCATCTCAAACAGGTCCTGTCATGAACTTTGCGTCCGTTCGCCTCGTTACCCAAAAATTTGAAGAGCTTGTCCATTTCTACCAAGAGCTCATACCGCTTTCGCGAATGAATTCGCTCCCACAGAGTCTCTGTGATTCAGTAAGTTGCGCGTTGTTTGATGAGAGCTCATTCCAATTCAGCTAATTGCCACAGCCATTTCGTCTGGTCCAATATTTCCAAGCTGATATGATCAAGGCATGTACACGCCGAGTTGAAAACATGAACCGCCGCAAAAAAATAAACCAGATATTGAAGGCCAACGCCAAAAAGGCTAACGCCAAACTGGCACCGAAGAGCAAGCCTCAATACATCAGCAAGGCTGACCGACTGAAAATCGCCGCTGAAGCCGCTCCCGAGGCGATCGTAGCCTGCGAGAGCTGATCGGTCTGGCGATGCTCAAGCATCGATAAGTTCTTGCGCAATTACCGCCAGTTGCCCGCCCACACGCTCTTTCAGCGTCTCGATAAAACGGGTGATTTTGGCGTCTACAAATTGCCGGGAGGTGTAGACAGCGTAAACATTGCGCTCTTGGGTATGGTAATCAGGCAATACCCGGACCAGCCTTCCTGAACGCAAATCATCGATGGCCGAGAATCCCGCCAATAAACCAATCCCGGCCCCCTCTCGCACGGCAACCGCCATAGCGTCCATGTCATTGACACTGAAACCGGGCCCCGTCGGTACGAACGTGCTGCTGTCCGTGCGGCTTTTCAGTTGCCACTCATCTCGCAGGTAATCGACCGTACTGAGCAACAGGCACTGGTGATCGGCCAGCTCTTGCGGCTGCATGGGCGCGGCATGCCGGGCCAGATATTCAGGCGATGCAACCAGCACACAGTGACTGACCCCAATCTTCTGACTCACATACGCTGAATCCGGCAGCGCCCTGGCGATCAGAATAGAGACGTCCAACTGGTCTTCCAGCAGGTTCGGCATGCGCTGGGACAGTCGCAGATCCACCGTAACGTCCGGAAAAGTCCTGCGGTACTCAAGGACTGCACAAGTCACCAGATGACGGGCCAGGCCCGGTACGCAGTGCACGCGCAGCGTTCCCCTGGGCTCCAGCAGTGCATTGCGAGCCTCCGCTTCGGCGTTTTCAAGGTCCGCCAGGATCGATGTGCAGCGCTCATAAAACCGTCGGCCGGCATCGGTCACCGCAAGACGTCGGGTCGAGCGCTGCAACAGGCGCGTGTTCAGCACTTCTTCGAGCGCGGAAACAGCCCTTGAAACGTTGCCGACAGTCGAATCGAGATGATTTGCCACCGCAGTGAAACTGCCCATTTCGACGACTTTTATGTACACCGACATATTTGCAAACTTGTCCATCAACAGCGTCCTTGAGGCAGGTTTCCATGTCGTTTGTCGAACATGGGCACCTCATGATGGCGGTTGACACAAGTGGACTGCAAGGCACCTGGCAGAGGGATATTTCCTTTGGCCACAACAATCATTCCCTCCCCTGCGGCTAAATCCCCGCCTTCCTTCTCCATAGACTGAGCTCCATAGACAGCCACCATCGTCGCTGTCACATGACAACCACTGAAGGCCAACGCTATGAATACGCCATACGATCCGCTTTACCTTTTCATTGGTGGTGAATGGATCAGCGCTGAAGGTCGCGACACCGCCGCCGTCATCAATCCGGCGACCGAACTCGAAATAGGCCGGGTCCCGCTGGCCACCGAGAACGATCTTGATCACGCCCTGCAGACTGCGCAACAGGGCTTCCAGACCTGGCGCCATACCGTTCCGGCCGAACGGGCCAAGGTCCTTAAGCGTGCCGCTAACCTGATCCTGGAGCGGGCACAGCACATCGCAACGCAGATGACACTGGAAGAAGGCAAGCCACTGACCGAAAGCCTGGATGAAGTCACCCGTGCTGCCGAGTATTTCGAATGGTTTGCCGAAAGCGCACGACGCATCGATGGTCGTGTCGTGCCAGCCAACCGCCCCGGTGTACTGCAAATGGTCAAGCGCCAGGCCATTGGTCCGGTAGCCGCCTTCACACCGTGGAATTTCCCGGCGATCACACCGGCGCGCAAACTCTCGGCGGCGCTGGCAGCAGGTTGCAGCGTCATTCTCAAGCCCGGTGAAGAAAGCCCTTCCACCGCATTGGCACTTGCTCGCGCCCTTGACGATGCGGGCTTGCCAAAAGGCGTCCTGCAGATTGTTTTCGGTGTACCGGACCAAGTCTCACGCCATCTGATCGCCTCACCCATCGTACGCAAAGTAACCTTTACCGGTTCGGTGCCGATCGGCCGCCTGCTGTCAGCACGAGCTGCAGAGGGCGTCAAGCCGATCACCCTGGAGCTGGGCGGTCACGGCCCGGTACTGGTATTTGATGATGCCGACGTCGCCAAAGCGGCAACGGAAGGCGTGGCGAACCGCTTTCGAGGGACTGGCCAGGTCTGTATCTCGTCCACCCGCTTCCTGATCCAGCGCGGCGTTTACGCAGAGTTCGTCAATTATTTTGTCGCGGCGACCAACGCCTTGAGAATCGGCAATGGTCTGCTTGCAGATAACCAGGTCGGACCACTCGCCAACCCCAGGCAACTGGCCAAGATGGAGGAACTGATCGCGGACGCCATCGCCAAAGGTGCGCGGGTGCTTGCCGGTGGCAGACGCCTGCCGGGTGAAGGCTTTTTCTTCGAACCCACAGTGCTCACTGACGTGCCGATGGACGCCAGGGTCATGCACGAAGAACCCTTTGGCCCCATCGCCATACTCATGCCATTTGACGCCCTGGCAGATGGCCTGATCGAAGCCAATCGCCTGCCATACGGCCTGTCCGCCTACGCCTTCACCTCTAATGCACGAACCGCCATTGATGTCGCCGACGGCCTGGAGGCCGGCATGATCGGTATCAATCAGTACCGCATCGTCGCGACCGAATTGCCCTTCGGCGGCATGAAGGAAAGTGGTCACGGCTCTGAAGGTGGCGTTGAAGGCATAGAACACTACCTGACCCATAAATTCATCAGCCAGATCTGAGGGCGCTGTCATGTCGAACCTTGATTTTACAAGCCCACGCGAGGCTGCCAGAGCCTTTACCCCGAAATTGGCACAGCTGGTTGATTCGATGCTCTTCCCGCAGATCTGGAGCGATCCAGCACTCTCACCCCGTGACCGCAGCCTGATCACCATTGCGGCACTGATTGCCGCAGGCCACTCGGAAGAATTGCCAGCGCACCTGCGCCGCGGGGTAGGCAACGGCCTCAGCCATGAGGAAATTGCCGCCGCAATCACTCACCTGGCGTTTTATGCAGGCTTTCCAGCAGCAATTACTGCTTCCGCCGTCGCCAACGCCACCCTCAACCAGACACTGAGCACCCAACCATGAAAGCCATTGCTATTGAAACGTTCGGCGACGCCGATGTCTTGCAACTGAAAGATGCGCCCAACCCCGAAGTGCGCCCTGCCGACCTGTTGGTGCGGGTCTACGCCGCAGGCGTCAACCGCGCCGACCTGACCCATCGTACCGGCGGCTACGGCCGACCGAATTTCGGTGACTCGACGATTATCGGGCTCGAGATCGCCGGTGAGGTAATCGCCAAAGGCAGCGAGGTTATCGGTTATGAAGTCGGGGATCGAGTGATGGGCGTCGTCGGCGGTGGTGCCTATGCCGAGCTGGCGCGTATCGACTACCGCATGGCCATGCCGATCCCGGCCCAGCTGGATTATGTGCACGCGGCGGCAATTCCCGAAGTCTTCGTTACAGCCCATGAGGCCATGATGCACCTGGCCAGGCTCAAGTCCGGCGACTCAGTGTTGATTCATGCTGCGGCGGGCGGTGTGGGCTCCGCAGCCGTGCAACTGGCCTACGCCACAGGCGCAACCGTTTATGCGACCACCGACGGCAGCAAGTTGGCGCGCGTCGAGCATCTGGGCGCCGATGTCGCCATTGATTACAAGACCACGGACTTCGCCGCAGTCATTGCCAGCAATACCCACGGCCGAGGGGTAGACGTCATCATCGACTTCGTCGGTGCCCCGTACTTCGCACGCAATATCGCTTCACTGGCCAACGGCGGCCGACTGATCCAGGTCGGTATCCTCGGCGGTGGCGGCGAGGTCAATCTGCAACTGGAACATATCCTCTATCGCCACCTACAGATCATCGGCACGGTCATGAAGTCCCGCACTCAACCGCAGAAGCACGCCATGATCAAGCGTTTCCGCGAACATTGGCTGGAGCGGTTTGCCGGGGCAGGCAGTCTGGAGCCGGTCGTCGACAGCACTTTTGCTCTTTCCCGAGCAGCCGATGCCCACCGCCGGATGGAGTCTTCGGAAAATGTCGGGAAAATCATCCTGACGATGCAGCCTGAGGATCTGCTTTAAGTCACCGGTAGCCCCATGACGACCGCTCAGCGATACTCGGGCATCGAGATCGAACTACGCGGATCGTCATCGGTCTCCAGATAGATGGCCTTAGAAAACGTGCCAAAGGAGCCAGGCATGACCTCATCATCAAAAGAAATCCAGCCATCAAGCGCGAGTTTTTTTGATCTGCTGCTGGAGCAGTTCAAAGGAAGCGATGGTGAGTTGCCTACAGCAATCGCCTATCTGACTCAGGCGTCCCGCGAGGATAATCCTGGCCGCAAAGCAAGCCTGATCCGTATTGCCAGGGCAAAACTAAGAAACGCCGATATCGTAGCCTCCATCCTTCTCCAGATTTCAAAAGGAGAATCCAACCAGCTATTGACCAGAGTCAATCGCCGAGAGTTTGAAACCTTCCTGGCGCGTAACGGTGTCAATGCTGAGCAATATGCCAAAGGTCACCATTGGCTGACAGACATGGTTAATTCAGAGGCCCTGCGCGAGACGCAAAAGAACCGCTTCAACACGGATCCCACGAAGTATCTGCAAGCCAATATCAGCACAGAGGAGAAACAGATATTCATCTATAAACAACTTGTGGAAATGACCCGTGACCGCAACTTCATCTCCGCATTGAATTACGTTCAGGCCAGGCAGACTCAGCATAGAGATGACTTCGTTGAGCTATTGCAAAGGCTCACACGCTGATTCTTTAAATACGATCGAATGCGCCAGCGTCGCGAGCACCGACCAATCCTTGTCACCCAGCCCTTGCGCAACAGCAGCGTCCATTCTGTTGCCCACCACGCTGGCAAAAGGTAGTGACAATCCCTTTGCCCCGGCAGCGTCCATTGCCAGCCTGACGTCTTTGAGCCCCAGCGCCAGTTTGAATCCAGGTTCATAGCTGCCCCTCACGATGTTCTGCCCATAGCGCTGATAACTGGCGCAGGCGAACAGGGTCTGCGTGACCAAATCGATGAACGTTGCAGCGCTGAGGCCATAGCTTTGCGTGAGGTGGCTCGCTTCGGCCAGGGCTTCGATGGCCTGGGTGATCATCATGTTGCCGGCGATTTTCGCGATGCAGGCCTGTACCGGCTGCTCGCCAAGGTGCCAGGTCTTTTTCCCCAACACGTTAAATAGCGGCTGCACCTGGTCAATGGCCTTGGCAGGTCCGGCGGCCAGGATATTCAGCTCGCCCTTGGCAGCCACCGCAGGTATGCCGAAAACAGGCGCGGCGATCAGCAGCACACCGGCAGCGGCATGTTCTATCTCCAGTTGCGCCATGAGCGCGGGCGACAGTGTCGACATGACGATATGGATGCAGCCCCTGAGAGCAGTGGCCAATGCCCCGGTATCGAGCAACACTTCGCGTACAGCCTGGTCATCGGCAAGCATGCTGATGACTACCTGCTGCTCAAAAGCCGCCTGCGCAGTCTGCAGCTGGTTGACCTGCCCCAGCCCGCAAAGCGCTGCGGGGCTGCGATTCCACGCGCTTACCTGATAGCCCGCCTGAACGAGGCACGGGATGATCGCGCGACCCATGCTCCCGACACCGACAAATCCGATATTCATAAATAGCCCTCTGCCTGCCACATAAAACGATATGGCCTTGATTCTGTCGTGGCCGGGCTTGCGACGGGACTGTCATTACTGAATCTTCAGCGTTCATTTTTGTACGAGGCCAGCCAGTTGATCACCCTCCAACTATTGGATAGGGCTGGCAAACGAATAATGAATAGGGTTGAAGAGATGGCTGTCAAACAATCTGAAAGCGCTGCTGCCCCGTCGATTCATGGGCGGCGCACGCATACCTGGCTTTGATTGCGGGTCAGGACATGTCGAGGCTGATGAGGTATCGGAAGGCGGGATTCCACCATGTGTCGATCAATGTGGGCATGGACATGCCCCCCTTCGACACAGTCGTGCGCACGCTCGCCAGCTTTAGAAGCTGGCTGGCTCACCATCAGCAAGACTATGTGCTCGTGTCCACCACGGACGACATCTACAGCGCGCGTAAACATCACAAGCTGGCGATCTCTTTCGATCTCGAAGGATCAAATATGCTGCGCCAGACCCCGCCATGGTCGAACTTTTCGCCAGCCTGGGCGTTCGGCAGCTATTGCTCGCCTTCATGCGGGTTGCCAAATCGACCTTGCCAGCGCCGCACGTCCCCCGTTCGATCTGACACCACGCTCTGCGTTAGCCACAGCTGAGCGGCGCAACTACCCCTGCACTTTCTTCAGACCTTTCAAGCGGATTGCTGCCCGTTGCGCAGCGACCATTTTTTCCGGCCGCTTCATGCGCTTCCAGTTCCTGATGTCCTCCTTGCTGCGCCCGCAACTCACGCACAAATCACCACTCAACTGGCAAACCGAGATACACGGGTTTTCTATTTCTTTTGCCATTCTCAATAACCTTGTGCGAGACGCTTTTGCCAATCGCCACCGTGACTGCGTTGACACTCTTGCTCTGAGTCGAAGCGAACATTGCGCTCTGACGGAGTCAGTTCAATGTCGGCCTCCTGCAACGCGATGGCGGTCAGCTCAAGGATGCGCGCCTTGGCGTTAGCTTCGGCGAGTTGCTTTTCGGCCTGGGTTTCGAACACCCAGATGACCTTCAGGGACTCGACGAGCGAGGTTGTACTAGCCGTGTGGGTGAGCCAGACAAAACCCTGGATTTCAGCCTTCGCGGTTTCGCACGCCTCGGTGAGCGTTGCGATCAACCGACGCTCGACCCGTGCCAGTTCACGTTTACCTGGGGGCATTGAGGACTCCTTTACAGACAACGATGGGGCGGCGTGAGCTTGCGCACCAACCCGCCAGACGTGCAGGCCGTGATGATAACGTCCCCCTGCCCGAAACGATATCCGACCTCGCTGCGCGGCCTTCAGCACAATGAAGGCCTGACCTCTCGCGTACGGATAGCCAATGTTTACACACTCCAGCCTTGGAATCGCCCAACCCGCCCTCATAACATCAGCCATACCCAACGTCCCCGAGGGGAAGGACAGACCATGACCAGCCAAACCGAAACCGCCATCCTTGCCGGCGGCTGCTTCTGGGGCATGCAGGACCTGCTGCGGCGGTACCCCGGCGTACTGCACACCAGGGTCGGCTACACCGGTGGCGAGGTGGAGAACGCCACCTACCGCAACCACGGCAACCACGCCGAAGCCATCGAGATCGTCTTCGACCCGGCGGTCATCAGCTATCGGCAGATCCTCGAGTTCTTCTTCCAGATCCACGACCCGAGTACGCCCAATCGCCAGGGCAATGACCGCGGCCCCAGCTATCGTTCGGCGATCTATTACCTCAGCGAACAACAACGCGACATCGCCGAAGACACTGCCGCCGATGTCGACGCGTCGAAGCTGTGGCCGGGCCGCGTAGTCACCGAGATCGAACCGGCAGGACCGTTCTGGGAAGCCGAACCGGAGCACCAGGATTACCTGGAACGCATCCCCAATGGCTACACCTGTCACTTCATCCGGCCGAACTGGAAGCTGCCGAAGCGGGCTTGAGGCCAGAAGTCAGCGTTAGTTGTCCCCGCCACGTCGATATTGCCCCGGCGCCATTCCGTGAACGCGACGGAACGCGACACCAAAGGCGGCGTCCGACAGATAGCCCAATGACGCCGCCACGCTGGCGACGCTGTCCAGGCCATTGCGCAAACGGGACGCCGCCACGCGCATGCGCCAGCGCGTGGCATATTCGACGGGGGCCTGCCCCGTCCGCGCCTTGAACAACGCGGCGAATGCGGATCGCGACATACAGGCAATCTGCGCCATTTCCGTCAGCCGCAACGGCTTTTCAGGTGCGCCATGAATGGCCCGCAGCACTCCGGCGATGACCGGGTCCCGCAACCCTCCCAGCCAGTGCAGATCGGCAGCGTCGGCGGTGCTGATGTGATGGCGCAATGCATGGACGAAGATCAGCCGAAGCAGGTCGTTGCACATCGCCTGCGCGCCCGCCTGACTCGACTGCCACTCGCGATCCAGCTCATCGAGCAGCAAACCGAAGGACGACGCGCCAGTAGCCTCAGCGCGGATGATAAGCGCAGGCGGCAGCACATCGAGCAACTCCACAGCACCTGGGCCGCCCAAGGAAACGCTGCCGCCCAGTAGTTCGACGTCGTCTCCCACACCGAATATCGCCGACGCTTGCGACCGGGAAAACACCTCGGAGGCATTTACCGCTTCCACGTCCGGTCCGCTGGACAGGATGAATGGCGTGCGCGAGACCACAAAACAGTCTCCCGCCCGCAGCTGACAAGGCGCCATGCCGTGCAAGCGCAACCAGCACTCGCCGCGTCGTACCACATTGAATTTCAATTCGATGGGCCGCAAGCGCAATGCCCACACTCCTCCCGCCTGCAAACGCACGGAGCAGGCAGCTCGAAGCCCGGACAGCGCAAGGATATCGGACAAAGGATCAGCGGCTGAATTTTGGATGATCACGACAGAAAACCGGATTTATCAAACTGGTTCATCCATACAGCTTAGAGAAGAATTCACCACTTCGATACCTGACCGGGAGAGTTCTGATGACGACGCCGCAAAAACCCATCCACAGCCATTTCAACGCCGACAGTACCGCTGACCAGGTCATGGCAGGTATTGACCTGCACGGCACACTTGCCATCGTCACGGGCGGTTATTCAGGTATCGGTCTGGTCACCGCAAAAAGCCTGGCAGGTGCAGGCGCGCGGGTCATCGTACCGGCCAGGGATCCGGCGCGGGCGCAAGCCGCCCTGGGTGCAATTGAGGGCGTTGAAGTGCTGGAGATGGATCTGCTGCAGCCCGCGTCGGTTAAGGCCTTCAGCCAACGTCTGATCAAGCGCGGGCAGGCAATCTCGCTACTGATCAACTGCGCCGGGGTCATGGCCGCGCCGCTGAGCCGGGATGCCGACGGACACGAAAGCCAGTTCGCTACCAACCATCTCGGTCATTACCGCCTGACCTGCGGGCTGTGGCCGGCACTCGTCGCGGCGGACACGGCGCGGGTGATTTCAATGTCGTCGCGTGGGCATCAAATAGCCGGGGTGGATTTTGACGACATAGACTTTATGCGCCGCCCCTATGACAAGTGGCAGGCTTACGGTCAATCGAAGACCGCCAACGCCCTGTTCGCCAAAGCACTGGACCAACGCGGACGTGATCAGGGTGTGCGGGCATTCTCCCTGCATCCTGGGCAGATCCTCACCGATTTGGGGCGCCATCTGAGCGCTGCCGAGATAGCCGCCTTTGACGTGCTGGATGAACAGGGACAGCAACGCCTGGACCCGCAGAACGGACTCAAGACCCTGGAGCAAGGCGCCGCAACGGGACTGTGGTGCGCAACCAGTAAAGCGCTGACGAACCTTGGGGGCGTGTATTGCGAAGACTGCAATATCGCCCCGCTCAGCACCCCCGAGACGGGGCGAAAAGGCGTTGCGAAATGGGCTGTGGATCCTGAGCATGCGCAACGTCTTTGGGCCGTATCGGAGCAATGGACGGGGATGACCGTTTGAAGCCGTGGGTTACAGGAGGCTTTTTACTGGCGACAAGATGGCAAGCACCGCCCTTGATGCATCAGCGAGACCTCAACCCTGCGCATCTCATCTTTTTCCCGCACGAAAACAAAACCCCATTTGCTTTCGCAAATGGGGTTTTGGAATTTAATCTTGACGATGACCTACTCTCACATGGGGAAACCCCACACTACCATCGGCGATGCATCGTTTCACTGCTGAGTTCGGGATGGGATCAGGTGGTTCCAACGCTCTATGGTCGTCAAGAAATTCGGGTACTGACTCGTGACCAGATGGCCTCGCTTCAGCAAATCGGGTATGTGATATCGGTATTTGTAAGTCGCAAACTTTCGGTTTGAGCGTCTTCATACACCGCAACTCGCTTCTTAAGCAAATTGCTTGGGTGTTATATGGTCAAGCCTCACGGGCAATTAGTATTGGTTAGCTCAACGCCTCACAGCGCTTACACACCCAACCTATCAACGTCGTAGTCTTCGACGGCCCTTCAGGGAACTCAAGGTTCCAGTGAGATCTCATCTTGAGGCAAGTTTCCCGCTTAGATGCTTTCAGCGGTTATCTTTTCCGAACATAGCTACCCGGCAATGCCACTGGCGTGACAACCGGAACACCAGAGGTTCGTCCACTCCGGTCCTCTCGTACTAGGAGCAGCCCCTCTCAAATCTCAAACGTCCACGGCAGATAGGGACCGAACTGTCTCACGACGTTCTAAACCCAGCTCGCGTACCACTTTAAATGGCGAACAGCCATACCCTTGGGACCGGCTTCAGCCCCAGGATGTGATGAGCCGACATCGAGGTGCCAAACACCGCCGTCGATATGAACTCTTGGGCGGTATCAGCCTGTTATCCCCGGAGTACCTTTTATCCGTTGAGCGATGGCCCTTCCATACAGAACCACCGGATCACTAAGACCTACTTTCGTACCTGCTCGACGTGTCTGTCTCGCAGTCAAGCGCGCTTTTGCCTTTATACTCTACGACCGATTTCCGACCGGTCTGAGCGCACCTTCGTACTCCTCCGTTACTCTTTAGGAGGAGACCGCCCCAGTCAAACTACCCACCATACACTGTCCTCGATCCGGATAACGGACCTGAGTTAGAACCTCAAAGTTGCCAGGGTGGTATTTCAAGGTTGGCTCCACGCGAACTGGCGTCCACGCTTCAAAGCCTCCCACCTATCCTACACAAGCAAATTCAAAGTCCAGTGCAAAGCTATAGTAAAGGTTCACGGGGTCTTTCCGTCTAGCCGCGGATACACTGCATCTTCACAGCGATTTCAATTTCACTGAGTCTCGGGTGGAGACAGCGCCGCCATCGTTACGCCATTCGTGCAGGTCGGAACTTACCCGACAAGGAATTTCGCTACCTTAGGACCGTTATAGTTACGGCCGCCGTTTACCGGGGCTTCGATCAAGAGCTTCGCGTTAGCTAACCCCATCAATTAACCTTCCGGCACCGGGCAGGCGTCACACCCTATACGTCCACTTTCGTGTTTGCAGAGTGCTGTGTTTTTAATAAACAGTCGCAGCGGCCTGGTATCTTCGACCGGCATGAGCTTACGGAGCAAGTCCTTCACCCTCACCGGCGCACCTTCTCCCGAAGTTACGGTGCCATTTTGCCTAGTTCCTTCACCCGAGTTCTCTCAAGCGCCTTGGTATTCTCTACCCAACCACCTGTGTCGGTTTGGGGTACGGTTCCTGGTTACCTGAAGCTTAGAAGCTTTTCTTGGAAGCATGGCATCAACCACTTCGTCATCTAAAAGATGACTCGTCATCAGCTCTCGGCCTTAGAATCCCGGATTTACCTAAGATTCCAGCCTACCACCTTAAACTTGGACAACCAACGCCAAGCTGGCCTAGCCTTCTCCGTCCCTCCATCGCAATAACCAGAAGTACAGGAATATTAACCTGTTTTCCATCGACTACGCTTTTCAGCCTCGCCTTAGGGACCGACTAACCCTGCGTCGATTAACGTTGCGCAGGAAACCTTGGTCTTTCGGCGTGGGTGTTTTTCACACCCATTGTCGTTACTCATGTCAGCATTCGCACTTCTGATACCTCCAGCAAGCTTCTCAACTCACCTTCACAGGCTTACAGAACGCTCCTCTACCGCATCATCATAAGATGATACCCGTAGCTTCGGTGCATGGTTTGAGCCCCGTTACATCTTCCGCGCAGGCCGACTCGACTAGTGAGCTATTACGCTTTCTTTAAAGGGTGGCTGCTTCTAAGCCAACCTCCTAGCTGTCTAAGCCTTCCCACATCGTTTCCCACTTAACCATGACTTTGGGACCTTAGCTGACGGTCTGGGTTGTTTCCCTTTTCACGACGGACGTTAGCACCCGCCGTGTGTCTCCCATGCTCGGCACTTGTAGGTATTCGGAGTTTGCATCGGTTTGGTAAGTCGGGATGACCCCCTAGCCGAAACAGTGCTCTACCCCCTACAGTGATACATGAGGCGCTACCTAAATAGCTTTCGAGGAGAACCAGCTATCTCCGAGCTTGATTAGCCTTTCACTCCGATCCACAGGTCATCCGCTAACTTTTCAACGGTAGTCGGTTCGGTCCTCCAGTTAGTGTTACCCAACCTTCAACCTGCCCATGGATAGATCGCCCGGTTTCGGGTCTATTCCCAGCGACTAAACGCGCTATTAACACTCGCTTTCGCTACGCCTCCCCTATTCGGTTAAGCTCGCCACTGAAAATAAGTCGCTGACCCATTATACAAAAGGTACGCAGTCACCCAACAAAGTGGGCTCCCACTGCTTGTACGCATACGGTTTCAGGATCTATTTCACTCCCCTCTCCGGGGTTCTTTTCGCCTTTCCCTCACGGTACTAGTTCACTATCGGTCAGTCAGTAGTATTTAGCCTTGGAGGATGGTCCCCCCATATTCAGACAAAGTTTCTCGTGCTCCGTCCTACTCGATTTCATGACTAAGAGATTTTCGCGTACAGGGCTATCACCCACTATGGCCGCACTTTCCAGAGCGTTCCGCTAATCTCAAAGCCACTTAAGGGCTGGTCCCCGTTCGCTCGCCACTACTAAGGGAATCTCGGTTGATTTCTTTTCCTCAGGGTACTTAGATGTTTCAGTTCCCCTGGTTCGCTCCATACACCTATGTATTCAGTGTAAGGTAACCATCTTATGATGGCTGGGTTCCCCCATTCAGACATCTCCGGATCAAAGTCTGTTTGCCGACTCCCCGAAGCTTTTCGCAGGCTACCACGTCTTTCATCGCCTCTGACTGCCAAGGCATCCACCGTATGCGCTTCTTCACTTGACCATATAACCCCAAGCAATCTGGTTATACTATGAAGACGACATTCGCCGAAAATTTGCTTCTCTTTCGAGAACTCACAAATTTTACCTTAGCCTGAACAACACCAGTGAAAGTGTTCTTCAGTCTATCTTTCTATCACATACCCAAATTTTTAAAGAACGGTTCTGAAAAAGATCAGAGCTCAATGTTCAACCGGAACATTCAGCTCTGCACTTTGACAAACGCATGAATCAAGCAATTCGTGTGGGAACTTGCGAAGAAGCTGAGTCTTCGATTAAGGAGGTGATCCAGCCGCAGGTTCCCCTACGGCTACCTTGTTACGACTTCACCCCAGTCATGAATCACACCGTGGTAACCGTCCTCCCGAAGGTTAGACTAGCTACTTCTGGTGCAACCCACTCCCATGGTGTGACGGGCGGTGTGTACAAGGCCCGGGAACGTATTCACCGCGACATTCTGATTCGCGATTACTAGCGATTCCGACTTCACGCAGTCGAGTTGCAGACTGCGATCCGGACTACGATCGGTTTTGTGGGATTAGCTCCACCTCGCGGCTTGGCAACCCTCTGTACCGACCATTGTAGCACGTGTGTAGCCCAGGCCGTAAGGGCCATGATGACTTGACGTCATCCCCACCTTCCTCCGGTTTGTCACCGGCAGTCTCCTTAGAGTGCCCACCTTAACGTGCTGGTAACTAAGGACAAGGGTTGCGCTCGTTACGGGACTTAACCCAACATCTCACGACACGAGCTGACGACAGCCATGCAGCACCTGTCTCAATGTTCCCGAAGGCACCAATCCATCTCTGGAAAGTTCATTGGATGTCAAGGCCTGGTAAGGTTCTTCGCGTTGCTTCGAATTAAACCACATGCTCCACCGCTTGTGCGGGCCCCCGTCAATTCATTTGAGTTTTAACCTTGCGGCCGTACTCCCCAGGCGGTCAACTTAATGCGTTAGCTGCGCCACTAAAATCTCAAGGATTCCAACGGCTAGTTGACATCGTTTACGGCGTGGACTACCAGGGTATCTAATCCTGTTTGCTCCCCACGCTTTCGCACCTCAGTGTCAGTATGAGCCCAGGTGGTCGCCTTCGCCACTGGTGTTCCTTCCTATATCTACGCATTTCACCGCTACACAGGAAATTCCACCACCCTCTGCCCTACTCTAGCTTGCCAGTTTTGGATGCAGTTCCCAGGTTGAGCCCGGGGATTTCACATTCAACTTAACAAACCACCTACGCGCGCTTTACGCCCAGTAATTCCGATTAACGCTTGCACCCTCTGTATTACCGCGGCTGCTGGCACAGAGTTAGCCGGTGCTTATTCTGTCGGTAACGTCAAAACACTAACGTATTAGGTTAATGCCCTTCCTCCCAACTTAAAGTGCTTTACAATCCGAAGACCTTCTTCACACACGCGGCATGGCTGGATCAGGCTTTCGCCCATTGTCCAATATTCCCCACTGCTGCCTCCCGTAGGAGTCTGGACCGTGTCTCAGTTCCAGTGTGACTGATCATCCTCTCAGACCAGTTACGGATCGTCGCCTTGGTGAGCCATTACCTCACCAACTAGCTAATCCGACCTAGGCTCATCTATTAGCGCAAGGCCCGAAGGTCCCCTGCTTTCTCCCGTAGGACGTATGCGGTATTAGCGTTCCTTTCGAAACGTTGTCCCCCACTAATAGGCAGATTCCTAGGCATTACTCACCCGTCCGCCGCTGAATCAGGGAGCAAGCTCCCTTCATCCGCTCGACTTGCATGTGTTAGGCCTGCCGCCAGCGTTCAATCTGAGCCATGATCAAACTCTTCAGTTCAATACTGCAATTAGGTTTTGAGAAAACCTTATAAACTTGGCTCAGCAATCGTTGGTTAAACCATGATTTCTCGTGGAGTAACTGGCGATGCTGATAATCAATTGACTTCAGTCTTACAGCGCAAGCACCCACACGAATTGCTTGATTCAGTTGTTAAAGAGCGGTTGGCTGATTCTTTCGTCTCAACCGAGGCGCGCATTCTACAGCGTCCCCTGCATCTGTCAAGCGGTTATTTTCATTATTTCATCAACGAAATCAACTACTTAACCCCGAACCAACATCGAAATGCTCGTTAGCGGGAGGCGAATAATACAGGATTAAAACACCTGGTCAACCCCAGCCTGATAATTCTTTTAACCATCAGCAGACCCGGCTTGCCACGATGAAAACGCCCTGCTTGCGCCCCGCTGCCGCTGGTGGAATGCACCGAGGCACTGAACGACAGCACGCCGCCCAGGCTCACGCAGCTTACATAAGCAGGTTCAGACGCAAACCCGATCAGTATTTGAAACGCTCCACCAAACCTTTGAGCTGCCCGGAGATATCAGTCAAACGCCCAGAACCGCTCTGTGCCGAATGGGCGAACTCTTCGACCAACTGGGCGTCGGCATGGATTTGCGCAATGTGCCGGTTGATCTCTTCGGCAACCTGGTGCTGCTCCTCCGCCGCCGTGGCGATCTGTGTGTTCTGGTCTCGAATGGCATCCACTGACAGCTGAATTTTATCGAAGCTGTTGCGGGCCTGTTCGATACATTCCACGCTGGTGTGGGAGAACTGCAAACTACCCTGCATCTGCTGGGTGACTTCCTGAGTACGCTTTGCCAGATTGCCGAGCAGACTATCAATCTCACCCGTAGAGTCGGCGGTACGTCTTGCCAGGGCGCGCACCTCGTCGGCGACCACTGCAAATCCACGCCCCTGATCACCGGCACGTGCGGCCTCGATCGCCGCATTGAGTGCCAGGAGATTGGTCTGCTCGGCGATCGAACGAATGGTGTCGAGGATGCTGTTGATGTTTTTGCTGTCCTGTTCGAGCTTCTGCATGGTATCGGTGGATTGCTGCAGATCCTGGCTCAACTTCAGAACGCTGCCCGTGGCCTCGCTGATGTGCTTCTGGCCGTCATGCACATCCCGATATCCATCGTCTGCACTCGAAGCGGCCTGACTGCAAGAGCGGGCAACTTCGTTGGCGGTTGCCACCATTTCATTGAAAGCCGTACTGACAAGCTCGACCGCTTCGCGCTGACGACCGGCGACTCGATCCATATTCTTAGCAACCTCGTGGGTATCAGCCGCTGCACTTTGCAACTCTGATGAAGCGCCACCAATACGCTGCATCAGATGAGCGATCATCCCCAGAAATTGGTTAAACCACCCAGCCAGTACCGCTGTTTCGTCCTTGCCCTGGACTTTGAGTTGACGGGTCAGGTCGCCCTCGCCTTCAGCTATTTCCTGCAAACCATCGGCGACACCCCGGATAGGTCGCACGATAACACTGGCAAAACTTGCACCGACGATTGCGAAAATGATGGCCAGCGCACCGGCGATAGCTGCGATCAGCCAGGTAAGACTGGATGATTTGGCCATCACCTCGTCACGCTCGATCAGGCCAATGAACCGCCATCCAAGTCCTTTTGAGCTGACCACGTTGGCCATATATACCTTGCCATCAATCTCGATCTGGGTCGCGCCATCGCCATTCTTGGCAAGGGCCGCATAATTGGCACCGAGGTCAGCCATCGGCTTGAAGTTGTGCTTCGCATCGCTGGGATCAACAAGCACGTTTCCGTTAGCCTCGACCAGCATCAGGTAGCCGCTGTCACCCAGCTTGATATTTTTGACGAGCTCGGTCAGTTGCTTGAGAGACACGTCAAGACCGACCACGCCGACCAGACTACCCGTAGCGTCAGTGACCGTATGAACAGTACCGATCAGGGATACATCATCCGGAGCCCAGTAATAGGCGCCCGTACGCACAGTCATGCCTGGTGCGGCGAGGGCAGCCTTGTACCAGGGGCGCTGGCGCGGGTCGTAGTTGGAAAGTTTGGAATCGTCAGGCCAGCTGGCGTAGCCGCCGTCGCTCAAGCCGAGGGAAAGATAAGCCGTCGTCGGATGGCTCTTGGCGAAGCCATCGAAGATGTCCAAGAGCTTATGGTTAGTCTCGGTGAGCGGCAGTTTCGCTGCATCAGCAGCGACGTAACTCTTCAAATCCTTGGCCAGGACGATACGAGGGTCTTTGGCAATGTACTCGACGTTCTGACTGATACCGTCGAAGAACTGTGTCATTGCGTTATCGATCTGGCGGATTTCACGGCCGCTGCTATCGACGAAATTGTCCCGCGCGGCGTCGCGTACGTTCACTACCACCAGCGCCGCAACCACAATAACGGGAAGACAAGCGATAGCGGCGAATCCCCACGTCAGCTTCTGTTTGATATTCATGATTTCTTCCGTAGGGTTTATAGGTTTTAGTCGGCAGAAACAACGGCAACGCTGTGGTTGATTTTTAGACGGACAGCCACTCACCACTCCTTAAGACTTATCGACCGAGGCCACATATTCCTGAATGCCACTCGCGCGACCGCAGACAAATAGCATGGTTTCAGATGTTCGGAGCCTGGCTATCGGGTTGCGAGTTAGAAACCGGGCCAAGGAGTAAGCGGTATCAGGGGTTGGATTTCATCCGACCCCGGATAGCTGTGCGCAGGCAGCCCCAGGCAATCGCTCCGATGATCAGCACCTCACCTGCGCCAATCAGCAGGTTGAATGAAAATGCGATCGGTTGCTCGGCCCAGTAAAAGACCGTTGACCCCGTGCGCAAGCCGCTGACGCGCAGCCGCCCGGTAAACAGAGCGGGCACCAATGCGACGACGTTTACCAGCTCCAGCACTGCCAGGAAGGCGCCCAGCAAGGTCAGCAGGGCGCGTGCAGGAACGCCCGGTTTCTCGGTCGACTCAGACGCAGGCGTGAGTTCCTTGCCTTTAAGCTTGAGTTGCCTGGCGCCCCGCCAGGCACTCTTGCGGGTGGGGGCTGGAGCTGGCCGATACGAGGCTGGCGTCGCACCGGCTGCTGAAGCTGCGACGACCTCGACGGGCACCGCCACGTTCAGGTAATCCGCCAGCTCACGCAGCCACAAGTCGGTGCGTTTGCTGCCCGGCACTATAGGAACGTTGTCGGTCGTCAGGCGGTGCTCGGTGCCATCGCGCATCACCAGCCACAACTGAGTGTAGGCCGGCTCGGCCTGCGGGCGGCGGCGAAGTTCGAGGTATTTGGGCGCATCAATTCTAAATACCGAATGCACACGCTCGCGGCGTCCAAAAAAGTTGCGGGTGCGACGCTTGCCTTCACCGGCGAGTCGCGACAGCAGCAGAGTCTCGCGCAGACCGGTGTAAACCATCAGCATCAGGCCAAGGGCGGGAATCAGCAGCAGCCCGAGAACTACCAATACAAAGGACAGCAGGTCCAGGTCAGTCGGCAGCGAGTCTCCATCGACAATCGCCAATACGACAACTGCCAGCGGCGCGATAAAGCCAAGGCTGCCGGTCAGCAGCACGAACCCGCTTTGCAGCAGATTGCGCGAGTGGATGTGCAGGTCATCCTGCGCGGTGCGCTCGAAACGATGTCCAATCAACATAATGCGCCGCCTTTAAGACCGCTCGCAGGATCGTGACAAGCGACTGCACGCCGCGGATCAGGATTGTGTTTCACGCTGCGCAGAATAGCTCATGCCGAAGTTGCCGGATGGGATGCCGGTCTTGTACAGACAGACTAAAAGCCCAGACGTATGCCTGGGCCTGGATGGGTTTATCAGCTCTTCCTATTCCGCATCAATAAGGCTATCCGTCTTCGCTGTGCCGTTATCTCGATGGGTCTGGGCGTCCTGATCAGAGCCCGGATTGCCGGGTGGCGGGTTCCAGTCTTCCGGTCGTTCGTCAGCACCCTGTTTTGGCTCGGAGTTGGCTCGTTCAAGACCTGAGTCATGGTCCTCTCCCGTATCCACCGTTTTTTCGTCGGGGCCCGGATATGCCGCCTCCGGTCCATTGTTCTCGATCGCCATAACGGCTCTCCCATCTGCGGCGCAGGACATCTGCGCATAAGAATGTGAAAGGTAGCGCGAGGAGGAAGTGCCACTAAGCCGACGGGCGGAGCTCGCATCGTGCGCCGCTGCGCCTGCGCTCGCCCGCAAGTTGGCTCTAGCCCAAGCCATGCCGTAGCCACCACTTATTCCCCCCAAGCATGACTCATATGCCCCTGCCCTGCGTTCCGCAGCCCGTCCGGTAACAGCAAGATAGCCCCAGCACTCTTGCTGACCCACCCAAGGACACTGCGATGACCACTTTTACCCGTCACACCCTCGATACCGCGCCAGCCGAATCCAGGCCTGTCCTGGAAGCCGTCAAAGGCGCCTTTGGCTTTGTGCCGAACTTGCAGGGCCACATGGCCGAATCGCCGGAATTGCTCGCCGGTTACAACCAGCTGTGGGACCTGTTTGGCAAAAGCACGCTGACAGCCCATGAGCAGCAGGTGGTCTACCTGACCTCCAACTTCGAAAACAACTGCCACTACTGCATGGCCGGTCACACCACCCTGGCCAAGATGATCGAGATGCCCGCCGATGTCATCGAAGCGCTGCGGGCAGGTAGCGCAATCCCTGACGCGCGGCTTGAAGCCTTGCATGTGTTCACCACGGCCGTAGTCCGTGAGCGTGGGTTCGTCGGTGATGCAGGCATTGAAGCCTTTCTGGCAGCAGGCTTCACTCGGCGCAATGTGCTTGAGGTGGTGCTCGGTGTCGCCACCAAGGTGATGAGCAACTACACCAACCACCTGGTACATACCCAACTGGACCCATTCATGAAAGGCAACGAGTGGACCAAACCGGTCTAAACGGTCGCCTGGGCCCGCCCTCCCTCAGCCCGTCCTGCGGGCTGTTCTCCAAGGAACACAAATGAATACCCGTACTTTCCTGATTACCGGCGCCAGCAAAGGCATCGGCCGGGCGCTGGCCCAGTCCCTGGCGGATGCCGGTCACAGCGTTGTCGGCATTGCCCGTCATGCCGATGACGGGGACTTCCCCGGCATTCTGGTTCCGGTTGATCTGAGCGATCGCCAACAAACACAGCACGCCCTTGATGAACTGGCCCGGCAATACCGTTTCGATGGATTGGTGAACAACGTTGGCCTGGTACGCCCGCAACTATTGGGCGAAGTGGATCTGGATGATTTCGATGCAGTAATGCGGGTGAACCTGCATGCCGCCCTCCAGGCCACCCAGGCGCTACTGCCGGGCATGCGAGCGCGGGGATGGGGACGCATCATCAATATCTCCAGCCTGACGGTACTGGGCATTACCCATCGTACGGCGTACGCGGCAGCCAAGGCAGCGATGGTCAGCTTTACCCGCTCGTGGGCACTGGAGCTGGCTACCACGGGCATCACCGTCAATGCCGTTGCGCCGGGCCCGACAGAGACCGAATTATTCCGCGCCAACAATCCGCCTGGCAGCGAGGGCGAGGCGCGCTATCTGTCCGGCGTCCCTCTGGGCCGCTTCGGCAAGCCAGAAGAAATCGCTGCGGCGATTGCCTTTCTCCTGTCCGAACACAGCGGCTTCATTACCGGCCAGACCCTGTTTGTCGACGGCGGCGCGTCAATCGGCAAGGCCGCCTTTTAGCCACAGTCTCAGCGACCGGCCCTTCCACTTGTAACGAGAATTCTGAATATGTTGATCGTTCACGCTTTTGCGACGCCCAACAGCGTCAAGGTCCCCATTGCCCTGGAAGAACTGGGGCTCGAATACCAACTGCTTGCGGTCAATATCCGCCAGGGCGAACAGAAGCTTGCGGCCTTCGTTTCGTTGAATGCCAACGCCAAGATCCCGGTGCTGGTCGATAGCGAAGCCAACGACGGCCAGGGCATGGTACTGACCGAATCGGCTGCCATTCTGGTCTACCTGGCCGAACGCTATAAACAGCTTCTTCCGGCACAAGGCGTGGATCGCGCCAGGGTCTTCGAACAATTGTTTTTCCATGCCAGTGCCCTGAGCCCCGCTTTTGGCCAATCCGGCTTTTTTCAAAAGCTGGCCAGCGAGCCCAATCCTGTGGCCATCGCCCGCTTCCACGGCGAAGCCAAACGCGTCCTGGCCGTTCTGGACGGCCAGTTGGCCAACAGCGAGTTCGTCGCGGGCAGCGGCTTCTCCATCGCTGACATCGCCCATTTCGGCTGGCTATGGCGCCGTGAATTTGCCGGTATCGACTTCAGCACCAGCCCGAACGTCGAACGTTGGTACAACACCGTCAGCCAGCGGCCTGCGGTGATTCGTGCTATCGCGCGAACCAACGCCCTCCTCCCTCAAGCCTGATAACAAGGACTGCACATCATGAGCAAGCAACTGCTGTTCACTTCGACATCGGTCGGCCCGTTTACGCTTACACATCGCGTGGTAATGGCGCCCCTGACCCGCATGCGCTCCAGCGAAGGCAATGTGCCCAACGCATTGATGGCCGAGTACTATGCCCAACGCGCCACCCCCGGCGGGCTGATCATTGCCGAAGCGACCCCGGTTTCGCCCTACGGCTTTGGCTATGCGGGCGCGCCCGGGATCTTTACCCAGGCCCAGGTTGACGGCTGGCGCAAGGTCGTAGACGCCGTGCATGCCAAGGGCGGTGTGATATTCCTGCAACTGTGGCACGTAGGCCGTCAATCCCATTCCTTGTTGCAACCGGGCGGCATCGATCCGGTGGCACCATCGGCAATCCAGGCACAAGGCGACGCCTATGCGAAAAGCGGCGCTGTGCCGTTCGGCATGCCACGGGCGCTTCTGCTTGAAGAGATCCCAGATGTTGTCGAAGAATTCCGTCACGGCGCAGAACTCGCGAAAAGCGCAGGTTTCGACGGCGTCGAAATCCACGGCGCCAACGGCTATCTGCCCGATCAATTCCTGCAGGATGGCACCAACAAACGCACCGACGCCTATGGCGGTTCAATCGAAAACCGCGCCCGCTTCCTCGTGGAAATCACCGTGGCGGCGACATCGGTATGGGGTCCGGGGCGTGTCGGCGTGAGGCTGAGCCCGTCCAGCAGCTACGGCTCAATGCACGACAGCAATCCAGAGGCGACCTTCGGTTATGCGGCCAAGGCACTCGACGCGCTGGGGCTGGCCTACCTGCATATCGTGGAACCCCGCATCAAGGGCGATGAAACCCTCGACGCACACGCCCCACCGGTGGCGGTGCAATATCTGCGCACCCTGTTCAGCGGGCCGATCATTACGGCAGGAGGATTTCAACGCGATAGCGCCGAGCAACTGCTGTCCCAGGGCCATGCAGATATGGTCGCATTTGGTCGTGCATTCATAGCCAATCCGGACCTGCCACGACGCCTGCAGGAAAACCTGACGCTCAATGCCTACGACCGGGACACTTTCTATGGCGGCGATGCAGGGGGGTACACCGATTACCCGTTTGCGGATAACCAAGTAAACCGCCAACAATTAAAAAGCCTGTAAATCATTAATGTTTTGAATGAGCACCAGAGCCGTTACGTTGTACGGATGAGCAATCAAGATTGCTTGAACACGGCTTCGGCGGCAGGTGCTCCGCAATTTCTGCACAAAGGCTCGCGACACTCAATTGATAAGCTTTAAACATCAATGGATGCAAACATAACACTTATCGTTTCAAAGTGTGTCCAGCAAACTCCACGACCTAAGCGCTGATAAGCCCCTAATAAGATCGCTGGAGAACCCTCATGCACGACTCACCCCACCTGCGGGCAACCCGCGCCAAGTCCAAGGCCGGTACCGTATTCCGTGTCACCTCGGGCAACTTCCTCGAACAGTTTGATTTTTTCCTGTTCGGCTTCTACGCCACCCAGATCGCTGCGGCCTTCTTCCCTGCATCCAGTGAGTTTGCATCATTGATGATGACCTTCGCTGTGTTCGGCGCAGGTTTCCTGATGCGCCCGCTGGGCGCTGTCATCCTGGGTGCCTACATAGACGATGTGGGTCGACGCAAAGGGCTGATTGTCACTCTTTCGATCATGGCCAGCGGCACTTTGCTGATTGTGCTGGTGCCTGGCTACGCCAGCATCGGACTCTGGGCGCCGGCATTGGTACTGATTGGCAGATTGCTGCAAGGTTTTTCAGCCGGTGCGGAGCTGGGCGGTGTTTCGGTCTATCTGGCAGAGATGGCGACGCCCGGCCGCAAGGGTTTTTACACCAGCTGGCAATCCGCAAGTCAGCAAGTCGCGATCGTAGTCGCGGCCGCCCTGGGCTACGCACTCAATCAGTGGATGGCGCCCGCCGTTGTCGCGGATTGGGGCTGGCGGATTCCTTTCGCTGTGGGTTGCCTGATCATCCCGTTCATCTTTCTCTTGCGACGCAGTCTTCAGGAAACCGAAGAGTTTGCCGCTCGTATTCATCGCCCCACCATGAAACAAGTCGTTGCATCCTTGCTGCAGAACTGGAGTGTCGTGGTCGCCGGCATGCTTATGGTGGCGATGACCACGACCGCGTTTTACCTGATCACCGTGTATGCACCGACATTCGGCAAGACGGTGCTGAACCTGAGCACCGCCGACGCCTTGCTCGTAACGCTGCTGGTCGGTGTATCGAACTTCATCTGGCTGCCGATTGGCGGCGCACTGAGCGATCGCTTCGGACGCAAGCCCTTGCTTGTAACGATGACCCTGCTGACCATTATCACTGCCTACCCCGCGCTGTCCTTTCTTGCCCAGGCCCCAAGCTTCGGCCACATGCTGGAAGTGTTGCTGTGGTTCTCGTTTCTTTACGGGCTCTACAACGGCGCAATGATTCCCGCGCTGACTGAGATCATGCCGGTAGAAGTACGGGTAGCGGGCTTTTCTCTGGCATATAGCCTGGCGACAGCTGTATTCGGTGGTTTCACGCCGGCTATTTCCACCTGGCTGATCCATCTCACCGGCGACAAGGCGGCCCCCGCTTACTGGATGACCTTCGCCGCCGTATGTGCGTTGTGTGCAACGTTAGTACTGTACCGCCACCTTTCAGCTCGCCCGCAATTGGCTGTGTAATCGAGGAAACTGCAAGATGAAATCACTGAAAACCCTTCAACTGACCGCACTGTTTGCAGCGTGCGTCGCGCTGTGCACTGCCGTTCAGGCCGAAGAACTCAAGGTCATGACCTCGGGTGGGTTCACTGCGGCATACACGCTGCTGGGCCCGCAATATGCAGCCTCCAGCGGCGACACGCTGAAGACGATTCTCGGCCCCTCGATGGGCAAGGCACCCGAAGCCATTCCTAACCGGCTGGCACGTGGCGAACACGCCGATGTGGTCATCATGGTTGGATACGCTCTGGATGAGCTGATCAAACAGGGTAAAGTCATCCCCTCTTCGCGCGTGGAGCTGGCTGACTCGCGTATCGGGTTGGCAGTAAAGGCGGGAGCGCCGAAGCCGTCCATCAACACCGATGCCGAGCTGAAACAGGTGCTGCTGAACGCGAAGTCCGTCGCGTACTCGGACAGCGCCAGTGGCGTCTATATCGAGAAGCAATTGTTCAAGAAGCTGGGGATTGAGGAGCAGCTTGCCCCTAAAAGCAAAATGATCGAGCGCATTCCTGTCGCTACGGTAGTCGCCAAGGGGGACTACGAACTGGGCTTCCAACAGGTGGCTGAACTGCTGCCGGTAGCAGGTGCAGCATTCGTTGCCAAGATCCCGGAGGACGTCCAGTCGGTGACTCGCTATGCCGCAGGCATTCCGGTGAACGCTGAACATCCTGAGCAGGCCAAAGCGCTTCTCGATTACCTGGCATCATCCAAGGCACAAACCACTGTGCAGTCGACGGGGCTGGATTCAGTCCCTCGTTGAACGCGAAGGCATTTCCCTGACCAATCGTTCCAGTTCGAGTGCTGCCGGGGTAAGGGTTCTACCCCGGCGTTTGAGCAGCCCGACATTGCGGATCACCTCGGGTTCTACCAGCGGTACGCTCACCAGGACGGGATGAGCGTTCACGGGCATGGCAATTGAAGGCACCGCCGCAACGCCAAGTCCTGCCTCCACCAGACCGATCATCGTCGTGACGTGGCGGGTTTCACAAATGCTGGGATTGTGCGGATACATCCGCGTCAACGCCTTATCCAGCACGAGCCGATTGCCCGAAGTCTTGTCCAGACTGATGTAGTCATGCTCGTGCATCTCGTCCCAGCTCACTTGATGGCGGGTAGCGAGTGGATGATCGCGACGGCACGCCACCACATAGCGCTCCTGCAACAACAGATCAAAGTCGACATCGGGTGCAAGATTCCCACTGAAACTCACGCCGAAATCCGCCTCGCCCAACGCCACCGCGCTGTTGACCTCATTGGCACTGGCATCCAGCAATTTCACTTTAATCTTCGGATACTGCTTGTGGAACGCACTGATGACTTGCGGCATGAAGTAATACGCCGCTGAGGGTACGCAGGCAATTGTGACACTGCCCATCCGGGTTGAGCCGACATCCCCGATCGTCATCAAGGCGATATCCAGATCGTCCAACACTCGCTCGACCTGAGGCAAAAAAGCACGGCCGACCGTGGTCAGACTGACCTTGCGGGTGGTGCGTTCGAACAGCTTGACGTTGAGTGCCGACTCAAGTTTTTCGATCCGCCGACTGAGCGCGGGCTGCGTGATACGGACCGCGTCTGCGGCTTTGCGAAAGCTGCCGTTTTCCACCACGGCGCGAAAAGCCTGCAGGTCGTTGAGATCGAAGTTGATGGACATTGCTGGACCATGGCAATTGATAGGAGTCGTGCATTAATCCAATCGTATCAAACCACCGCCATTTCCACTTGGCTCATGACACCGGACGGGCAGGACTATAGTGGTCGGGCGGCAATGCTGGGCGCAGCCGATTGATCATTCCCTGGCCCTCGCCCGCAACAAAAACTTCTGCACCTTGCCGGTGGAGGTCCTGGGCAGCGGCCCGAAAATCACCGTTTTCGGCACCTTGAAACCGGCCAGGCGCTCACGACAGAAGTCGATGATCTCGACCTGACCAATCTGTTCATGGCCGGGTTTCAGGGCGATGAACGCGCAGGGTGTTTCGCCCCATTTCTCGTCGGGCTTGGCGACCACGGCGGCTTCCAGCACGGCCGGATGGCGATAGAGAACGCCTTCGACTTCGATGGTGGAGATGTTTTCACCGCCGGAGATGATGATGTCCTTGAGGCGGTCGCGGATCTCCAGATAACCGTCGGGATGCCACACCGCCAGATCGCCGGAGTGAAACCAGCCATTGCTGAAGGCTTCATCGGTGGCCTTGGGGTTGCCCAGATAACCCTTCATCACGGTATTGCCGCGCAGGCAGACTTCGCCGATGGTCTGGCCGTCCTTGGGCACCGGCACGCCGGTCTCCTGATCCAGCACCGTGACCCCTTCCAGGGTCGGGTAGCGCACCCCTTGCCGGGCCTTGACCGTGGCCCGCTCGTCCGCAGACAGCTCATCCCATTCTTCTTTCCAGGCACACACGGTGACAGGCCCGTAGGTTTCAGTCAGGCCGTAGGCATGGGTGATTTCGATGCCCATGGCCTGCACCGAGGCAATGACCTGGGCCGGCGGCGCCGCACCGGCAGTCATGGCCCGCACCGGATGCGCGAACGTCACCGCCTTGGCGACGTTGGCCAGGCCATTGAGCACGATGGGCGCGCCGCACAAATGGCTGACTTTGTGTTCGTTGATCAGGCTGATGATTTTCTGCGGGTCGACCCGGCGCAGGAACACATGGGTCCCGGCCTGGGCGGTGATGGTCCAGGGATAGCACCAGCCATTGCAATGGAACATCGGCAGCGTCCACAGATAAATCGGATGCAGGCCCATGCCCCAGGCCATCTGGTTGCCGATTGCATTCAGGAAGGCGCCGCGATGGTGGTAGACCACGCCCTTGGGGTCGCCGGTGGTGCCCGAGGTATAGTTGAGGGAAATCGCTGCCCACTCGTCCTCGGGCCATTGCCAGTCGAACCCGGCATCGCCGCTGGCCAGTAACTCTTCGTAATCCAGTTCGCTGAGTTGTTCGCCGGCGGCATATTCCGGGTCGTCGACATCAATCAACAGCGGCGGTGTTTCCAGCAGCGCCAGGGCCGCGCGGATCACCTCGTGAAACTCCCGGTCGGCAATCAGCACCTTGGCTTCGCCATGCCTGAGCATGTAGGCAATGGCCGGGGCATCCAGGCGCACATTCAGGGTATTGAGCACGGCACCGAGCATCGGCACGGCAAAATGCACTTCGAGCATCGCCGGAATATTGGGCAGCATCACCGCGACGGTATCGCCCTGCTTGACGCCCTGCCTGCTCAAGGCCGAGGCCAGCTGGCGGCAACGCATGTAGGTCTGGCCCCAGGTGCGGCGAATCGCGCCATGAACGACGGCCGGATAGTCCGGAAAAGTACTGGCCGTACGTTCGATAAAGCTCAGCGGCGTCAGGGCGATATGATTGGCGGGGCCTTTGGCCAGGCCCTCGAGGAAGATCGACATAGGGGTACCCTTGGCTGATTGTTAGCTCTTGTGGTTGGTACGACGATAGCAGGTGTTGCGGGGTGCAAACGATTCAACTCAGTAGGACCGGCTTTAGCCGGGAGGGCGCCCTCGCGGCTAAAGCGCTACAAAATCAGTGAATGGCGTTGGATTTGATAAACGTTATTTACTGCGCATGCGTGCGATCAAACTCCCACACCGCCGGGAAGCCCATCAGCTCGCACATTTTCTCGAACGAATACAGCTGTTCCTGACTCTCCAGTGTACCTTTGCGTGCCTTGAGCTGGTCGTAGACCTGATGCAGCGCCTGGGTCACGGCGAGGAATCCCGAGGCCGGGTAGATGGCCAGGGAGAAACCGAGGCGTTGCAGTTCTGCCGGTGACAATTGTGGCGTACGCCCGCCTTCGACCACGTTGATGATCAAGGGCGCGTCGAAGCGCTTGCCGATGGCTTGCAGTTCTTCTTCGGATTCCGGCGATTCAAGGAACAGCACGTCGGCGCCAGCTTCCAGATAAGCGTCGCAGCGGCGCATGGCCTCGTCCAGGCCCAGGGAGGTACGGGCGTCGGTGCGGGCAATGATCAGCATGTCCGGGTCTTGCCGGGCTTGGGCGGCGACGCGGATCTTCTGCACCATGTCCTGCCGGGCAATCACCCGGCGACCAGGGGTGTGGCCACATTTTTTCGGAAACTCCTGATCCTCCAGCTGAATACCCGCCGCCCCTGCCCGCTCATAGCCGCGCACGGTATGGGCCACGTTGAGCAGGCCGCCGTAGCCGGTATCGGCATCGCAGATAATCGGCGTGCGGCTGGCCGCGCAGAACGCCGTGACCCGGTTGAGCATGTCGGTATAGGTGGCCAGGCCCGCATCGGCTTCGCCCAGGTAGGAGGCAACGGTGCCGAAGCCGGTCATGTACAGGCAGTCGAAACCCATGCTGTCGGCCACGCGCACGGAGATCATGTCGAACACACCGGGTGCGACGACCAGTTCGTTGCCCGCCAGTTTTGCTTTGAGTTGCTTTCTCAAGGATGCAGTCATGACAGCTCTCTCACTCAATGATGAAGGTCTTTGCTGGCGCTCAGGTGATGCTCGGCGCGCGGCGACTCGGGGGCCTGCTCGGCGATGTCTTCAAGGGAGCGGCGGTTGGTTTCGATGCCGAAGAAAAACAGCACGGCGGCCATGATCAGCAAGGCGCTGATAATCACCAGCAGCACATTCTCGATATTGCCCAAGGCATACACGGCCACCACTATCTGCGGCGCGGCGATCCCGGCGATACGCCCGGCCGCCCCTGCCACACCACTGCCGCGCATGCGGTTTTCGGTGGCGAACAATTCCGGGATATAGGTGGCGATGCCCAAGGCAACCAGCAGATAAGTCAGGGTGAACAGCACGAAACCCAGGCCTACGGCCATTTCGATGCTGCTGGACTGGCCGTAGAACCAGCCGACCACGGCGGCGGCAATGGAAATCACGATGATGCCGTTCTTGCGCCCGATACGATCAGCCAGCGCGGCGCCGACCAGCGTCCCCGCCGGACCGCCCAGGGACATGAGCGCGGTGTAGCCCAGAGAGGCCTTCAGGTCGATGCCCTGATGCAGCAAAAAAGTCGGCACCCAGACGATAAAGCCGTAGATCACCACGTTGATCGCAACCTGCACACAGATAGCGATCCAGGTCCGCCGCCGCAGCGCAGGGCCGAACAGCTCAAGCATGCGTGTCTGCCTGACCGGCGCGGCATAGGTTTCGGTAATCGGTGGCAAGGCCCGGCCCTGGGCGGTTTCGGCTTCGATCTGCTCGAGGATGGCGTTGGCTTCGCTGAAACGCCCCTTGGATTCCAGCCAGCGCGGCGACTCGGGCATTTTCTTGCGCAGCACCCAGATCACCAGGGCGCCAATGCCGACCAAGGCAAACATGGAGCGCCAGCCCACGGTGGGAATCAGCAGGTAGCCGATGAAGGTCGAGAAAAACAGCCCGGCATTGGTGATGAACGACAAGTACGCCGACCATTTGCCGCGCACGGCCGGCGGGATGAACTCGCCGATGGAGCCATAGCCGACGACGATTTCCGCCCCCAGGCCAAGGCCCATGATGAAGCGGCAGGCGATCAGCCATTCCATGTTCGGCGCGAAGGCGCCGGCCAGGGAGGCCAGGCCGAAAATCGCCAGGTTGAATTGATAGGTGAACTTGCGTCCCTTGGCATCGCCCAGCACGCCTGCGGCGATGGCACCGATCAGCATGCCGATGAAGGTCGACGAGAGGAATGCGGCATTGAGCATCAGCGACGACCAGCCGCTGCGCCCCAACTCGCCGAGCACGCCACCGGCCAGGTACAGATCGAAGGAGTCGAGGAACATCCCGCCACCGATCAACCAGAGGATACGTCGGTGAAATGTCGACGTGGGTAAACGGTCCAGCCTCGCACCTGCATTTACTGTGCTTACCATCGTTGCGTCTCCTGCCGTTTTTATTTTTGTGTCCCCGGTGGGGGCAGCTGCTTACGCGGGCATCAACTTCGGGTACAGCGTTGTCATCGTGGCGATACCACTGCGTTTATTGCTCGGTGTCCTCCTCCAGCAGGCTGTGGTTGAGCCTGGCCATGAGCGAGGTTTGCGCGGCAAGGATATGGCAGCGCATGGCCGCCTCCGCCCACGCAGGATTCCTGGCCCGTACCGCTTGCACGATCTCGATGTGCTGGCGCGCGCTGCGCTCGCGGTCGGCATCGCGGTAGCTGGCGTAGGTCCACTTGATCAGCGGCACTTCCTTCATCGATTGCAGCGACTGCAACAGGCGGCGATTGCCCGCAGCAGCGGTGAGGATTTCGTGAAAGCGCTTGTTGGTCTCGAACCAGGCGTCGGCGGGCTCGGTGTCCTGATCGAGGCTGGCGATCACCCGCGTGCGCTCGGCCAGGGCATCGAGTTCGACCAGTTGTTCGGCCGTGATCAGCGGCACGGCCTGGCCGACCAGGTAAGGCTCAATCAGCAGACGGGCCTCGAAGATCTCCTCGACATCCCGAGCCGACCAGCGCCTGACCCGGGCGCCCCGATTGGGCAGCACCTCCAGCCAGCCCTCGGCTTCCAGACGCCGAATCGCTTCGCGCACAGGCGTGCGGCTGACGCCAAGGTCCTCGGCAATACGGGACTCACGAAGAAAATCACCAGGCGCATATCGCGCGTCGCTGATGGCTTTCTTGATCATTGAATAGGCGTCGTCTGCAGGAACCAGACTGAGGTGAGAAATTGGCATCGTATACAATTATCCGTAATCAGCTAATTATTTTGCTTTATCCGCTGACTAAAACCGTAAGTTGTATGCAATGCTCTGTCAAGGGTCGTATGCGATCCACACACTGCAGAAGCCGGCTTGCTGGCGATAGCGTCAGCTCAGTCACCGTTTTTATTGCGAGCGCTTCGCACTCGATCGCCAGCAAGCCAGCTCCCACGCAAGCTCATTCGAATGCGCAGTCGCAGCCTTTGGCAGCGCGCCCAACTACTTGAATTGAAATGGGCTTTGACAGGGTCTGCCGTAGCTCACCACGGCATGGCCTGATCCTCCCAACGGGTATAACCCGCCGTCCGCGTATCGCCTTCGAGCAATGCAACACGCACGACTTCACGAGCGCCGGCTTCCAGTGATGACGTCCCTTCGAAATTATTCAGGTTGGTGCTGGTGAACTCAGGCGATACCGCATTGACCCGTATGCCCTCGGCTTCCAGTTCAATGGCAAAACCCAGGGTGATGATATTCATCGCCGCCTTGGAGCCCGCATAGCCGGGGCTGAACATCGCCCGGTAGGGGAAGTCCGGACTGGCATTGAGGGTCAGCGAGCCTACCCCGCTGGAGACATTGACGATGCGCGCAGCCGACCCGGCGCGCAGCAACGGCAGCATGGCCTGGGTCACCGCCACCACGGCGAAGACATTGGTCTCCCAGAGCAGGCGCATATTGTCGAGGGAGATGGTGCTGGCCGACATGGTCTTGGTGATGGCTCACCATACCGCCCAGGCACAGGACTCACGATACTCAATAATCCGCAGATCTAGTTTGATAGTCCGGAATCACAAGAAAAGAGAATCGGGATCAGGGTTGTTTCACGTAGCTATAGACCGCCGCCCGGGACACACCCAGATGTTGCGCAATGACTTCCATGGATTTGCGCACCTCAAGGTGCCCGCTGTCTTTCAGTTCGCGCAGCAGCGCACGCCGGTCTTCGGCCTTCAGCGCCCGTGGCGTCGAGGCCTGGCGCGCGGCGAATTCGTCGATGCGCTGGCGGATGATGTCGGCGTTGCTGGTGTCCAGGCTCTCGGTGACGCCCTCTCTGGCGATTGCAGTGAACTGGCCAACGGCGCTTTGCAGGCTCTGGAACAGGCTCAGGTCGAGGTTCATGCACAGTGCCGCCACATAGATCCCCTTGGAATCCTTGATACCGATGGACGTGCTCTTGGCCTGTCGGCCGTCCGGGAAGCGATTGGCGTAGTTGGCGAGCACCTGCGGATATTGCGGATCAGCGATCCGCGCCAGGCCCAACTCAGTGGCCGGATCACCGATCTTGCGGCCCGACAGGTTGTTGTGAATGGCATGAATGGCGTGGGCAGGATCCTGCAGGTCATGCACCACCACCTCGCAAAAAGGCGCAAACGTCTCTCCCAGCCCCTTGGCAATCTGGTCCAACTGTTCGAGAAGGTTGGCGCCTTCGTCTCTCTTTGCGCTCATGGGGGCTGACTCATACGGGGGGTGATGGGCGCCACGATGACAAACTATCCATAAATAATCAAAATGCCCATCTGTGCCGCTGCATGCCAGACGCATCTCTGCGCCCTGCTCCGCTATGCTTCGACGCAGCCATCGCTGGCAATGCCACGACGTCCCTCCCCCAATCCAAGGGCCACCATGAACAAGCAGGCGGCATGCTTTCTCGTTTTTTCTGCGATGTTTTCAGTTCTGTGCGCTCCCGCGCAGGCGGGCACCTGGCAGATCTGCCGCATGGAGCTGCGCATTACCGACGTACTGAAGCAGCCGTCGGCGCAGCTACAGGCTCAGGTCCTGAAGGTAAGCGCCAAGCCTGCTACGGCAGAATGTCCGCAGCAAAACACGCACATCACTTTCGTTCCGGAAACTGCGGACTATCAGACGATGGTGCCACGTCGGCAGTGGCCATCCACAGGGCAGTCGGTGCAGGTTGAGTACCGCTATCTGGACGGCATCTGCAAGGGTGATGGTCATGAGCATCCCTGCCGCATCAAGCATTACTCTTTGGTCGCACGCTAGCGGATAGCCGTGCCAATCTTTGCTTCGACGCAGCACCATGCGTTTGTCAGGGTCTATGCTTACCTGGTTCGTGCTGGCAGCCCATTCTTGAGCGCCAGGCAGTCCAACAGGCAGATCATGTGAAATACTCGATACTCAGTGCTGCGCTGCTCTGCCTGTTGTTCGGCACCGATGCCAGGGCCGAGGAATATCAGGTCGTGACTGAAGAATGGGCGCCGTACAACTATCAGGAAAACAACCAACTCAAAGGCATGACCACCGAGGTCGTCCGGGCCATCATGGCGCTGACCGGAGATGACTTTGAAGTGGTGCTGCTGCCGAGCATGCGCGCCTCCCATATCCTGCAAAACCGGCCCAAGACCATCATGTATTCCATGTTCCGCACGCCCGCGCGAGAAGCGCTGTACAAATGGGTCGGTCCGATCGTCGAAGATGCGATACACCCCTATCAACTGGCCAATGCTGCGCCGCTGAACTCCCGGGAACAACTGCTGAGCGCTGCGCAGATCACCACGCGCCATGCCGGCCTGCTGCCTCAGGTCCTGGAATCCCAGGGCTTCACCAACCTCGATAAAAGTGCCACCGAAAACCTGCAGCTCTACCGCATGCTGCTCGCCGGACGCACCAATATCATCGTCGGCGATACCGACGCCGGAGTGGTCTACTACAGCCGCCAGCTGAACATTGCGCCCGGCACGCTGCGGCAGATTCCCGTCGAGGTCTACCGCTCATCGCTCTATATCGCTTTCAGCCGCGACAGTGACGATAAGGTGGTGGCGGCCTGGACCAACGCCCTGGAGCAACTGCGCCAATCGGGTGAGCTGGCGCGTATTCAGCAGCGGTATCAGAACCCCGCAGAGAAATAAGCCGTTACGGCGACACGTCGTCCCCCGCCAGCCAGCTCAAGACATATCAGCAAGCAGCTCCAGCGCCTGATCGAAATCAAAGGATTCGGCTTGCTGGATGACCTGATGCAACTGCGTGGCAAGCAGAGGATCCGGCGCCAGCCCTTGCAGTTCATGCAGGGCCGTCAGCGCCTGGGCATCACTCTCGCCAAGCAAGTACCGGACGTTGGCCAACCGTGCCTGCCACTCACTGTTTGCCGGTGGTGTGGCGACGGATTGCGTGGGCGATGCCGGTTCGCTCAATACCAGCAAACCGTCCAGCACCGGTATGAGGCAGCGTTGAACTTCGGCCAGTCGCTCAACCAGTACCTGCTGCGCGTCACCCTCAAGACAGGCCTGCTCCAGCTTGCCGGCGGCTTTCGCCACTTCAATGGCACCGACATTACCCGCCGTCCCCCGCAGGGTATGGGCCAGTCTGGCCATGAGCGAAGGATCGCCTTGGTCCCGCGCAGCCAGGAACTCACTGTGAAACGCCAGGTTGCCGGTGCGGAACTTGCGCAGCAGACGCAGGTACAGCTCGGCCTTGCCCATGCAGGTACCCAGGCCTGCATTGAGATCAATGCCGGGCAAGCTGGCAGGCAGGATCGGCGCAGCTACCGTGCCGACCAGGGCTGCCTCGGCGCCAGACACTCCGCGGCCAGGTCGCGGGTGTATCCACTTGGCCAGGGTGGCGAACATGCTCTCGATGTTCAGGGGTTTGGAGATATGGTCGTTCATGCCGCAAGCCAGGGCCCGCTCGCGATCCCCCGCCATCGCGTCGGCAGTCATGGCAATCACCGGCAGATCCGCCCAACGCGGCTGCTCGCGTATCTGGCGGGTCGCGGTATAGCCGTCCATCACCGGCATCTGGCAGTCCATCAGCACACCATCGAAGTCCGCGTCACGCTCCAGCTCATCGAGAGCTTGCGCACCGTGAATGGCCATACGCAGTTCGATGCCGGCGCTCTCCAGTAACTCACAGGCCAGCTCGCGATTCAGCTCGTTGTCTTCCACCAATAACAATCGTGCGCCGCGCAAGCCGGCCACGGCACTGGCGCTGTGGCCGAGTCGCTCGTCCGCGCGGACATCAGCCTGGGGGGCCTTGCCGAGCGCCGTGCCCAGCGCCTCAAGCAAAGTGGATGGCGTCACGGGTTTGGTCAGCACCACCGGCAATTGAATGCCGCTGCGCAAGGCCTCCTCTCGCGCTTCCTCGCGCCCGAAAGCGGTGACCATGATCACCGACGGCGTTTGCGCCAGTCTGGCGGCCTGCATCTGCCGTACCGTTTCCACGCCATCCATGCCCGGCATGCGCCAATCCATCAGCACCAGATCATAGGGCAGCACCTTGACTTCGGCTTCCTTGAGCATGGCCAATGCAACCCGGCCGCTGTGCGCGACATCCACCTCCACGCCAAAACTGCGCGCCATGCTGGACAGAATCTCCCGTGCGCTGGCGTTGTCATCGACCACCAGGACACGGCGGCCCAGCAATTCATCGGCAGTAACCATGCGCCGCAATTGGCCGTCCTGCTGCACGCCCAGACTCACCTCGAAATGGAAGGTGGAACCTTGCCCCGGCTTGCTCTCCACCCAGATGCGGCCGCCCATGAGCTCCACCAGATGCCGCGAAATGGCCAGCCCCAGCCCAGTGCCGCCGTATTTGCGCGTGGTTGAGCTGTCGGCCTGGCTGAAGGGTTGAAACAGCAGCGCACATTGCTCGGTGCTCATGCCGATCCCGGTGTCACGTACCCAGAAGTGCAACTGCGCCTGTTCTCCCACTGCGCCCTGCTGCTCGATGCCGAGCACGATTTCGCCCTCTTCGGTGAACTTCGTCGCGTTGTTGCCCAGGTTGATCAGGACCTGACCGAGGCGCAGCGGATCGCCAATCAGGGCGGTCGGCAGTTGCGCATCGGTGCTGAACAACAACTCAAGACCTTTATCCTCGGCCTTCAGGCCAATCATGCTGGCAAAGCCGTCGAGTAAGTTTTCGAGGTGGAAGGGAATATGCTCCAGGTGCATCTTGCCGGCCTCGATCCGGGAGAAATCGAGGATATCGTTGATGATCACCAACAGATATTCCGCCGAACGATGCACCTTCTCGATGTAATTGCGCTGGCGATGGTTGAGCTCCGTTCTCAAGGCCAGGTAACTCATGCCGATGATGGCATTCATCGGCGTGCGGATTTCGTGGCTCATGGTGGCCAGGAAGTTGCTCTTGGCCTGGGTCGCTTGCTCGGCGACTTCGCGTGCACGCTGCACTTCGGCCTCGGCGATCTTGCGGTCAGTAATGTCAAAGTACCAATTGGCCCCCAGGCCCCGCTCGCCGGGCGTCATCGTGACGGACGAAACCAGTACGTCGAAGCGTGTCCCTGCGGCGCGCTGCAGGGTCGTCTCGAAGTTCAGCACGACACCTTGAGCTGCGGCAGCGAGAAAGCGCTGGCGCGCCTGTGGATCGACCCAGAACTGCTCAGGATTCGTCCCCTCCAGCTCGGCCAGGCGGGTCTCGAACAGGCTCTCGAACTGCGGATTACAGTAGGTCGGACGACCATCGGCATCTCGGATCACCATGGCTACCGGGCTGCTGTCGAGCACCGCGCGCAACTGGGCCTCGCTGGTCTGGACGGCCGCCTGCAACTGACGGCGTTCACTTACATCGCGCACCGACGCACAGACGCACACACCCCCGCCTTCCAGACTCGGCAAATGCGACAGGCTGATCTCTGCCGAGAAAAGACTGCCGTCCTTGCGCACGCCTTGCAGGTCGTCCAGCTTGGCCCCCATCTGACGAGTACCGCCGTGAGCCACGAAACCCTTGCGCAGCACCACGTGCCCCCCACGACTGGGCACCGGCACCAGACAATCGATGCTCTGGCCAATCAGCTCGCCGGCGCTGTAACCGAACAGTTGATCCAGTTGCCGGTTGGTACGCAGGATTTGCCCGTCTGCATCCACCACCAGCATGCCGTCGGGCGCCGCTTCGATAATCCCGCGGTACCAGGCCTCGGTTGCGCGCAGTGCCGACTGCTGGGTTTCCAGTGCCAGTGCCTGCGCTTCCAGTTGCAGTGCCTGTTCCGCCATTTCGTTGGCCTGACGGCGGGTTTCGGCCAAGAGGGTCTTGACCGCCTGATTGCGCTCCAGAATCGCCATGGCAGTTGCCAGGCGTGGCGTGGCCTCTTGCAACAGCAGCATTTCACGCTCGCCCAGCGGCTCCAGCCCGGCCAACTCGAGAACTCCCAGCAGCCGCTCGCCACGCATGACGGGTTGCAGCAGCAGACACTTGGCAGCCATCTCGCCAAGCGATGAATGCAAGCGCCAGTAAGGCTCCGGCAACGCCTGGAACTGACGCGGCTGGCGATCCACCGCGCACTGACCCAGCAGACCATCGCCGAACACTACCTGCGCCTCGGGCCGCCGCCCGGAATCGGTGGCGTAACAGCCCATCAGCAGCAGCTTGCCGGACTCCTCCTGTGCGCTGTACAGCACACCCTGGCAGATGCCCTGCAGGCTCGCCATGCAGTGCAGGAATACGTGTGCCAGCTCGACCGGTGATTCCGCCTGCTGCAGATCGACCTGTAATTGCGCGGTATGCGCCTGGATCCAGCGTTGCCGCTCAAGCTGTTGGGATTCGGTCTGCAGTTTGGCAATGGCCCGCGCCAGATCACCCGTCTCATTGTTCAGCTCGGTATGGGGAATGGGCTGATCGAGCTGCCCTGCGGCCAGTTGGTCGACGGCAACCCGCACCCGATTGAGCGGATTGCGGATCGACTGGCTGACCAGCCAGGACAGCAGCAACGCCAGTGACAAGCCGCCGAACAACAGCACGTAGGTCAGCATCGTGCTGCGTTCGGCAAACTCGGCAATATCCTTGGCCGTGTCGCGAATCGAGGCTTCCTTGATTTGGGCGATCGCTTGCAAAAGAGTGTCGGCCTGCCGGGCAAGCAGCTGGAACTCATTGCTATTGAGCACCAGCAGTGCCCGATTCTGCTGGCCTTGATCAATCAATTGAAAGGCCTGGTCGCTATAACGCTGCAACTGCTGCAGTAGCAGGTCGAACTCTGCGAAGCGAGCCAGATTCTCCGGGCGCTTGACCGTGACTTTGGCGTGGGCAAGGGCCTGTTGCAGACGCTCCTGGATATCGCGTAGCTGTTGCAGGGATTCGACGCGAATCTGCGCGCTGTCGGTGCCCACTGCACGTTGCAGCGCTTGCATCATATAAGGCAACTGTACGCGCGCTTCATGCAGGTGCCCCAGGCCAACCAGCTCCTGGAGATACAGGTTTTGCATGTCATGCTTGAGCGATTGCTGAGTGCGCAGGCTTTGCACGCCGAGCACCAGGACCAACAACAGCAGCGCTGCGAAACCCAGGATGAGTTTGTGCAGCAGCGCAAGGCGCTCAAGCAGTGTGCGCAATCCGGTCATTCCCTATCCTCGCGAACCAGATAAAAAACCTGACAAAGGTACAACGCAGGGTTCATGGGGTCTGGCCACTACGCTCCAGGGCAGCCTTTTTCTCGGCCATGTCCTGATCGGTATCAGCGAAACGCGCGGCAATGCCCTGGAACTGCTCGACACAGGCCACGAAGGCATCGCAGACATCCGGATCGAAATGCGTGCCTCGTCCCTCGCGGATAATCTCCACAGCCTGCTCGTGCGGCATCCCCGATTTATAAACCCGGCGACTGATCAGCGCGTCATAGACATCAGCGACCGCCATCAGCCGGGCACTGATAGGGATGGCGTCACCGGCCAGTCCCTGGGGATAGCCACTGCCGTCCCACTTTTCCTGATGGCTGTAGGCGATCTCCTTGGCCAGGCTGAGAAAGTCGGCACGGATGCCCAACTGATCTTCGGCGTGCTGGATGGCATCACGCCCCAGCGTGGTATGAGTCTTCATGATCTCGAACTCTTCCTCGGTGAAGCGTCCCGGCTTGAGGAGGATGTGATCGGGAATGCCGATCTTGCCGATGTCGTGCAGGGGGGCCGACTTGAACAGCAGCAGGATTGTCTCGGTCGTGAGGAAGTCACGGAAACGCGGATGATCGCGCAAGTGTTCCGCCAGGACCTTGACGTAATGCTGGGTCCGGCGGATGTGGTTGCTGGTTTCGTTATCACGAGTCTCGGCCAGTGACGCCATGGCCTGAATGGCCACATCCTGAATCGCGATGACTTCGCGGGTCCTGCGCTCCACCTCTTTTTCCAGATAATCGTTGTGATCGCGCAGGAAATCCTTCGCCGCCTTGAGCTTGAGCTGAGTATCCACCCGCGCCAGGACCAGCGCCGGCCTGACAGGTTTGGTGATGTAGTCGACCGCGCCCAGTTCCAGGCCATGAATTTCGTCTTCAGTGCCGACCATGGCAGTCAGGAAAATGATGGGGATCTCACGGGTACGCGGTTCGCGCTTGAGCTGCTGCGCCACTTCATGGCCGGACAACCCCGGCATCATTACGTCAAGCAGGATGAGGTCCGGCAGGCTGTCACCCTGGAGCACACGCAAGGCCTTTTCACCGCTGTTGGCCACCTTGACCCGATAGCGGTCCTTGAGCAGATCGGTCATCAACAGCAAATTATCAGGCGTGTCATCCACCACCAGCAAAGTGGGCGGGCTGTAACGACTGTGTTCGGCGTTCATGGCGGCGGACTCCTTTGCCAGACATTGACTTCCTGACGCAACGCTCCTGCCGCCGCCTCAGCGCAAGTGAGCTTAGCTGCAGTTTTTCAAGGTTGCTGGCCGTTATCGAGTCACCCAACCAATGCCCGGATCGAGACCGGGTAAAACCAAAGCAAGGCATACCGGCTGCCCTGTGCAAGCGACTGCCGGTAGGGGCCCCAATCAAATCTGGAAGTGCTTGACCAGGGTATTCAGTTCATACGCCAAGCTGGCAAGGGATTGCGAGGCTATCGTGGTCTGGCTGGAGCCTTCCGAGGATTGCACCGACAATTGCTGGATGTTCAGCAGGTTCTGATCGACCGCCCGCGCGACATGGGCCTGTTCGTCGGCTGACGAGGTAATCACCATATTGCGGTCGTTGATTTCGTCGTTGGCCGCGACAATGTCCGCCAATGCCTGTTGCGCCAGTTCAGCCAGTTCCAGGGTCTGCTGGGTCATATTGCTGCTGGTCAGCATAGTGCTGACCGCATTAGTCGTACCGGCCTGAATACTGCCGATCATCTGTTCGATTTCCTGGGTCGACTGGGCGGTGCGATGGGCCAGGGCACGGACTTCGTCGGCAACCACGGCAAAGCCCCTGCCCGCCTCACCTGCCCGGGCCGCTTCGATAGCGGCGTTCAACGCCAGCAGGTTGGTCTGTTCGGCAATCGCGCGGATAACGTCGAGTACCTTGCCAATGCTCTTGGCTTGATCGGCCAGGCTGCTGACCTGGCCGGAGCTGACTTCAACCCCACGGGTCAGCGAGTGAATGGAGTTCAGCGCCTCGACCATGCGCTGCTGACCTTTCACCGCGATATTGCGCGACTCCTGGGAAAGCTCGGAGGTGGACGCAGCATTTCTTGCCACTTCTTCAATAGCCGTGGTCATTTCGGTGACGGCCGTGGCCGCCTGCTCGATCTCGCCATGTTGCTGTTGCAGACCACGGCTACCCTCGGCGGTCACCGCGTTGAGCTCTTCCGCCGCAGCGGCCAGTTGATTGGAGGACCCGGTGATTTTCTGCAAGGTCTGCACGAGGTTGTTGCGCATGATCTCCTGCGCCTTGAGCAAGCGCGTGGCTTCGTCGTTGCCCGTCGGGTTGATCGGTTGGGTCAAATCGCCCTTGGCAATGGTTTCGGCCACCTGCACCGCTTCGATGATCGGGCCGGTGATGCTGCGGGTCAGTAGCCAGGCAACCAGAATGGTGCCGGCACCCACCAACAGGATAACAATGACGATGCCGCTCACTGCATGCTCATAGGCATCCACCGAGTGCTGACCGGCCTGCTCCGCGCCCTTGTTGGCCAGATCAATCAGTTGATCGAAGTTCTTGGTCATCTGCTCATAGGTTTCGCGAATGCTGTTGAGAAATGCCCGCGCGCCATCTTTATCGCCGGACCGCGACAGCTTGAGCATATTGGTGTGGTTATTGGCGTAGGCATCGAGGCTCTGGTTGAACACAGCAAGACGATTTTTTTCCTCGCTCGTGTTCAACAACGCAGCGTATTGGCTCAGTTGCTCCTTGACGCTCTTCAGGCGCCCTGCTGACTTATCCTCGTACGTCTGCATTTCAGCGTCGGTGCCCGACAGGATGTGCGCCATTTCTCCCAGGCGAAAACGATCCAGGGAAGCATTGGCCAAGGCAAGGATCCTGACACGCTGCATCCAGTTGTTCTGGATGTCGGAGGCCTGGAATTGCACCTCATGGATCTGCTTCAACGCAAACAGACCGAGAAGCACACTGAGCAAGGCTATCGCGGCGAAACCGATAAATGCTCTGGCAGCGATTCTTATATTTCTCAAACCCATGGTTTTTTCGCTCGCGCTGGAAAGACAGTTGGCAATATCTGGTCAGGCTATCGGACTTCTCGCCCAGCGGACACATCCCGACACTACTCTCTACATTCGACAGAAAACCTAATATCTTTAGCCGTTTCAAGGGGGCGTATAGAAGCTGGCTCCCAGGATCCGACAATTGCCTGAGTATCCAGGGGGTGTGACATGCAAGCTGTCGACGCTAACCGTCTGAAGATCTGGCAGGCACTTTCAGAGTTTTTCCTCGATACCGAGATCGATGACGCCACCTTTGACTATGTCGCGAGGGCAGTCCTGGAAACCGGCTATTCGCCTTTCGAAGTACAGAGCATCCTGTGGCGCGAAGTATTTCCGGTATTGGAAGCCAACCTCAGGTCGGTGGTCGGCGAATGGGCGGGATGGACGGACGACTGGCTGCTCGAGCATCTCAAGGTGCGTGAAATGGCAGCAGCCAGGCCCGGCACTAACGACATTGCCAGGGAAATCAGCCGCTGCTGGGGCCGCGTGGCCCTGCGACTGCCGCCGCCCATGCCCGAGAATCAATGATGTCGACGGCGCCCGTAAAAACAGCTAGTAGACCGATCAACTAGTAAGATATTATGCCCTGCATGAACAGTCCAAAGAAACGAGAAACCTCCGACGTCCGCCAAGGCATCCTCGATGTCGGCCAACGCATCATGGCCGCCAAGGGATACTCCGCTGTGGGCCTCAATGAGATCCTGGCCGAAGCGGGCGTCCCCAAGGGGTCGTTCTATCATTACTTCGGCTCCAAGGATGCGTTTGGCGAAGCGATCCTGGAAAGCTATTTCCACGACTACCTGAGCGACCTCGACCAGACCCTCAGCCAGCCGGGCCTCGACATGGGGCAGCGCTTGCTCAACTACTGGCGCATCTGGCAGGACACCCAATCCTTTCTCGATTGCCAAGGCAAATGCCTGGCTGTGAAACTGGGTGTGGAAGTGGCCGACCTCTCGGAAGCCATGCGCGCCGTGCTCAAGCGCGGCACCTCGGGCATCACCTCGCGCCTGGCGCGTGCCATCGAGACAGGTGCTGGCGAAGGGTCGTTGAAGATCAACGGCGACCCCGATGCCATTGCCCAGAGCCTTTATCAGTTGTGGGTTGGCGCCAGTGTCATGGTGAAGATCTCACGCAGCACCGAGCCATTTGCCACGGCCATGGCTACGACCCGGCAGATCCTCCGTATCCCCTGAACAAACAGCCCCCCCTTGTGGGACCGGCTTTAGCCGGGAAGGCTTTAGTACTGCCGATGCATCTTTATCGTCTGCACCTGAGTCTTCCCGGCTAAAGCCGGTCCCACGGACGTTATGCCCCGCCATATATAGATGCCTGGCCACGCTCTGGCACCGCACTCCTGACTTCTGATCCAGCCTCTTTATTTACCGCCAATTGACGATCGCAAAAAAAAATAAAAAAACACTATACGACTGGTCTAATTGCAATTACAGTAGCCACACATTCACTCAACAACCCCAAGCGAAGGAACACCGTGATGAAAGCCCGAACCAAACTCGCCGCACTCGTAACCTCATTAGCGCTGTTGGGCCACGCCGGTCTGTCCGCTGCCCAGGAACAAAGCGCCAAGGCTCCCGCCAAGACCGTCGTGCTGGTTCACGGTGCTTTCGCCGACGGTTCCTCCTGGAACAAGGTGATCCCGATTCTGGAAAAGGCCGGCCTGAAAGTCGTCGCCGTACAGAACCCGCTGGACTCCCTGGCCGGCGATGTCGCCTACACCAACCGCGCTATCGCCAATGCCGAAGGGCCGGTGGTGCTGGTGGGTCACTCCTGGGGCGGCGCGGTGATTACTGATGCAGGCGTGAACGACAAGGTTCACTCGCTGGTTTACGTAGCGGCCTATGCGCCGGACAACGGCCAGTCTGTACTGGATACCGCCAAGGACTATCCGCCGACGCCGGGCCGGGTCTCGTTCGTCAAGGATGCAGACGGCTACGTCAAAGTCAGCGATGAAGGCGTCTTCAAATACTTCGCCCAGGACCTGCCAAGGCCTGAACAGGAGCTGGTCGCCGCCACCCAGGGCGCCCTGAACAGTCGTGCACTGAGCCAGCCGGTCACCCACGCTGCATGGCACAACGTCCCTTCATATGTGGTGGTGGCGCGCAACGACGCAATCATTTCGCCACAACAGCAACTGGACCAGGCCAAGCGCATGCATGCGGTTTCGGTTGAAGTCCCGTCGAGCCACGTCGCCATGCTGTCTTACCCGCAAGTCGTCGCGGACCTGATCATCAAGGCTGCGCACTAATCTAAAAAGTGATCTAAAATTTGCTCGCCAACTAGACGACCAGTCTAATTATATCCAAGGGTTCTAAACGAACCCGCCATACATCCCACTGAAACAAGGAATCGCAAAATGAAAGTACTTATGGTCCTGACCTCCCACGACACCCTCGGTAACACTGGCCGCAAAACCGGCTTCTGGCTCGAAGAGCTGGCGGCGCCCTACTACGCCTTTCTCGATGCCAAGGCCGAAATCGTCCTGGCCTCGCCAAAAGGCGGCCAACCGCCTCTGGACCCGAAAAGCAACGAGCCGTCGTTCCAGACCGACCTGACCCGTCGCTTCGAGACCGACCCCAAGGCCACCGCTCAACTGGCCGCCACCGTGCGCCTGGACAGCGTTTCCCCCGCCGACTTCGACGCGGTGTTCTACCCAGGCGGCCACGGCCCGCTGTGGGACCTGGCCGAAGACAAGAACTCTATCCAGTTGATCGAAGGTTTTCTTGCCGCCGGCAAGCCTGCCGCCCTGGTCTGCCATGCACCTGGCGTACTTCGTCATGTGAAAAAGCCTGATGGCACACCACTGGTGCAAGGCAAGAAAGTCGCCGGTTTCACCAACACCGAAGAAGAAGCCGTAGGCCTGACCAACGTCGTGCCCTTCCTGGTTGAGGACATGCTCAAAGCCAATGGCGGCCTGTACTCCAAGGGCGAAGACTGGGGCTCCTACGTCGTCACCGATGGCCTGCTGATCACCGGCCAGAACCCGGCTTCGTCCAGCGAAGCGGCGAAAGTCCTGATCGCCAGCCTGAACAACGCTTGAGTGAGGGTCCGGCGGGAGAGGCTTTCTCCCCCGCCGGTTCAGCTCGGCGAACCCCATCGAAAATTACGCAAAAAGGTAGTGTCATGAGCAAAGGTATTGCAGGAAAGGTTGTGCTGATCACCGGCGGTAGCACTGGCATTGGTGCTGAAGTCGCCCGCTTGCTGGCCAGTCGAGGCGCCAAAGTCGCAGTAGCGGCGCGTCGCAAAGACAAACTTGACGAGGTCGTCGCCGAAATCACCGCTCAAGGCGGTGCGGCAAAGGGCTACGCCCTGGATGTCACCAACAAGCATCAGGTGCAAGAAGTGGTTGCCGCCGTGGTGGCTGACTTCGGCAAGCTCGATGTATTGATCAACAACGCCGGTCTGATGCCGATCCGGCCGATGTCGGAGGTCAACACCGACGAGTGGGACGCCATGATCGACGTCAACCTCAAGGGCACGCTCTATGGCATTGCAGCGGCGCTGCCACGCTTCATCGCCCAGGAAAGCGGCCACATCATCAACCTGAGTTCGGTAGCCGGGATCAAAGTCTTTGCACCGGGCGGAACGGTTTATTCAGGGACCAAATTCGCCGTCAGCGCCATTTCCGAAGGCTTGCGCCAGGAAGTCGGTGACAAGATCCGCGTGACCTCCATCGAGCCCGGCGCGGTGGACAGCGACCTCAAGCACAGCACCTCCGGCACCGCCAAAGACAACGTACTGGACTTCTACAAACAGGCCATCCCTGCCGCCTCCGTTGCCCGGGCAATCGCCTTCGCCATCGAACAGCCTGATGACGTGGATATCAACGAAATCGTTATTCGGCCGACGCGGCAAGAGTTCTAAGACCGCTACGGCATGTGAGAGCCGGCTCGCTGGCGATCGAGTGCGAGGCGCTCGCAATGACCTCGGTGACTGATACGCCGCCATCGCCAGCAAGCCGGCTCCCACAAAGGCAACACCGAACCCTCTGTTTTTCCCACTGGAGCATCAAGACATGCAAAGCATTTGCACCGCCCTGCCTGCCGAGCCGCACCGTGCTCCGGGCCTGGAAATCACCCAGCGTATCCACTTTCCAACGCCGAGCAATCAGGCCGATTTCGTCGAGAAGCCCCAGGCCCTGTCGATCGTCCTGGCCATCCTGTGCATCGTACTGGTGGCCCTGACCCTGCGTCCGGCCATCGTATCGATCGGCCCATTGTTGCCCGGCATGCAACAGGCGTTCGCCCTGTCCCATACCCAGGCTTCGCTGCTGACTGCCATTCCGACCCTGCTCATGGGGTTGCTCGCCCTGCCAACGCCATGGCTGGCCCGCCGCTTTGGCCGTGATCGCGTCATTCTGGTCGCCCTGGCCGTGCTCTGCGTCGCAACCGCCCTGCGTGCTTTCGCGGGCTCCATCGGCCTGTTGTTTCTCAGCACTGCCGGGGTCGGCGCCGGTATCGCCGTGGCCGGTGCGCTGATCGCCGGGTTTGTCAAAGCCAGCTACCCCAGGCAGGCCGCGCTATTGATGGGCGTATACGCCACGGCCCTGGCACTGGGCAGCACCGTCGCGGCTGCGCTCACCGGACCACTGACTCTGGAGACTGCCAGCTGGCGCATCAGTGCCGGCTTCTGGGCACTGCCGGTGGTGATTGCGTTCATTGCCTGGCTGTATATCGAACGCCAGGGCCGCAGCGCTGAACAGAGCAATACCTCCGGCGCGGCCCATCCCATGCCCCTGCGCAATCCTACGGCATGGTTGATCGCACTGTTCTTCGCCTGCAACAACGTGATTTTCTACGCCTACATTTCCTGGATTGCACCGATGTACGTGGACTTCGGCCGCACGCCCACCTCGGCCGGGCTGATCCTGGCGAGCTTTACCCTGGCCTTCATGCTCGCCAACCCAGTATTCGGTCTGCTTAGCCGCAATGAAGATCGCCGCATAGCGTTGGCAGTGAGTTCGGCGATCGCCTTTGTCGGCATCCTGGCCACGGCCATCGCGCCCCAGGCCATGCCTTTCGTGATGGTCCCGGTGATTGCTTTCGGCACCGGCGGCGCCTTTACCCTGGGCATGACCCTGCCGCTGGACAACACCCGCTCATCCGCCGAGGCCAATGCCTGGAACGCCATGGTCTTGCTGTTCGCTTATGTGATTGCCGCAGCGGGACCACTGCTGATGGGGTATCTGCGCGACGCTACCGGAAGCTTCCAGCCATCGCTGTGGCTGATGGCCGGAGTAAGCCTGACCATGGTCGCGCTGACCCCGTTTCTGAAGCCTTACCTGCACAAATAAGGCTACAACTGGCGACTCTCAGAGGGCGGCGCGGCTTCGTACTTACCCCAGATACGCCGCAGATGCCGCGCCGAACCGAAACCTGAGCGCTCGGCAATGGCTTCCATATCCAGGCTCGACTGCACCAGTAACTCACGGGCAACCGTGACCCGCAGCCGGTGCAGGTAATCCAGCGGGCTGATACCGGCATGCTCATGAAACAACCGCGCCAGATGCCGACTGCTGGTGCAGGCCAGGCTGGCCATACGCGTAACGCTCCAGTCATCACAAGGCGCAGCAGCAACGGCGTCCTGCACCCGATGCAGCGCCGGATGCAGGTGATTGCGCCCGGAAACCCAGGGCGACAATTGCGGATCCGCGCCACCGCGACGCATGTACACCACCATTTCCCGCGCCACGGCGCAGGCCAGTCGCGGCCCGGCCAGTTCGGCGACCAGGTGCAGCGTCAGGTCGATACCCGCAGTGACACCGGCGCTGCAACTGATCCGATCGTCGGTGACATACAGACGGTTCTCCAGCACCCGGGCCTTGGGAGCAATGGCCTGCAACGCCGCGCAAAGGGAATGGTGGGTGGTGCACTGGCGATCATCCAGCAGCCCTGCCCTGGCGGCACTCAAGGCCCCGGCACAGATGCACAGCAGCCGTTCCCCTGACGGCGCAAAGACCCGCTGCAACCATTGGGTCAAGGTGGCGCTGGCCGTCTCGAATTCCCGCTGGCGGGCCGCCGTCACTTTAGATGTAGAACCGACCAATACCACCAAAGTGCCGGGCAGCAGGGCCTCCGGCAGCGGCGCCAGCCCTGTCAGCGGCAGACTGATGGAAGTCTGCAAGGCGGCCACCGGGCTGACGTACTGCAAGTCGAATTGCACGGCGCCTTCGTCCTCGATCTGGGAAGCCAGGCGCAGCACTTCCGCCGGCCCGGCAAGGTCGAGCATCAGCGCATTCGGCAGCAGCACGAACAGCACGGGAATCGCCATCGCTATCAGCCCTCCAGCGCCTGGGCGCCCGTGACGATGCGGGCAAAGCGGCCTTCCAGCACCAACTCGGTACGCTCACGAATTTCCGCCGGGCTATAGGTGCGGCCGCTGCGGGCGTGGGTCATGGGGAAGGTCAAGGTCGCTTCGCTGACGTAGTCGACATTGAACCCACTGTCAGAGGCATGCCGCGTGGTGGTCTCGCAGCACTGCTCGGTGCGGATGCCGCTGATGATCAGGGTATCGATATGTTTCTCCGTCAGCCAGGCGGCCAGCCGTGTGCCTGCCAAGGCGCTGTGGTAATGCTTGTGAATGACAAAGTCAGGGGTGATCGACAACTCGTCCAGGGCGCGGATATTGCCCGACGCCAGGGAGAAATGACCCTGATCTTCGACGTGAAAAACTTGTACCACCGGGATGCCTTGCTGAACACAACCATCAATCAGCGCCTGTTGCTTTTCCAGATACGCTGGCAGGTCATTTTCGGACCAGTAGGTAGAGTGACGGAACGAATGCTGAACATCAATGACGATCAGGGCTTTGCGGCTCATGGTATGTCCTTTATGGCGGTTCTGCAGTGGGTGATGGCTGCCATGTTAAGGATGAGCCGCAGATACCAATAGACCCGGGCAGGACCGTCTCAGGACGGTTTCGGACATTAACATTTGGGGTTGATGGTTGTCTGTGGGACTGGCTTTAGCCGGGAAGGCCTGAGCATGACCTCTGCATTTGTATCGCCTCTGCCACAGCCTTCCCGGCTAAAGCCGGTCCCACAAGACGTACCGCCAGGCTGGCGGGGTAAGCGGGGCCGTCGAAGTCGTCGAAAAGCACGACCAACTCGCCGCGCTGCACGTAGGGTTGCAGCACATCTTCGGCGCAAAGCGTGATGCCAAAGCCGGTCAGTGCTGCATTGAGTTTGCCCAGGGTGTTATTAACCTTCAAATGACTGGTAAGAGGAACGTTGAAGGTTTCGTCCTCCTTACTGAAGGAGCAAATCTTGTTGGTCATCCGATCCGAAAACAGATAGCCGAGACAGTCATGTTCGACCAGGGCTTGAGGATGAACGGGCGTTCCCCGGCGGGCGAGATAGGCAGGCGCTGGCATTGGTCTGGCATGATGACGTATGGCGCCAGCTGTGATATCGCCTGCCATCGCCACTGACGATGGCAGGCTCGCCAATGCCTGATATACATCTCGCGCACTCGACTCCTACTATCGGCAAAGACTGATCATCCGTGCGCCCGTCGTACGGATCGCCAAAAATAATAAATCGAGTCCCGCGAGGTTCCGCCATGAAAACCCTGACTTCCGGGCAAGCGCCTGGCATCACGTCCCTCGACGCCAGCGCGCAATTGAGCGTCGGCCAACGCTATGTCACTTTGGGCGGCTCCTGGGCCGCGTGGTTGTTCGATGCACTGGATGCCACGGTGTTTGGCTTCGTTCTGCTGGCCATTGCCAAGACCTTCTCCGTCGGGCTGGGCGATGTGGTCTCCACGGTGGCCTGGTTCCTCCTGGCGACCGGCATCGGCGGCTTCTTCCTCGGCAATCTCTCCGACAAGATCGGCCGCAAGAGAACCATGATGTTGTCAGTGTTCGTCTACGGCACCGGCACCTTGCTGTGTGGCTTTGCCGACAGCCTGTGGCAACTCAACCTGTTTCGGTTCTGCGTCGGCATCGCGGTAGGCGGGCTGTGGTCTGCCGCGGCGGCACTGGTCTCGGAAATCTGGCCCGCCGAGGGTCGCGCCAAGGCCTTCGCGGTGATGCAGACCGGCTGGTCGGGCGGTGGTTTGCTGGCGGCGATTTTCGCCTGGAGTTTTCTCGACAGCAGCAATCCGGAATCCTGGCGCACGCTGTTTATCTATGCCTCGATCCCGGCCTATTTCACCCTGGTGTTCATCTGGCTATTCGTCAAGGAATCGCCGGTGTGGCTGGCCAACCGCGAGTTCATGCGCAACAACACCGACAAAGGCCGCCTGCTGGAAATCTTCAGCCCGCAGTACCTGAAAGTGACCCTGCTGGGCCTGAGCATTTCCGTGCTGGGCATGTACGGCTACTGGATCATCACCACCTTCATGCCGGCCTATCTGCAGAACATTCTCAATGTGCGCATCGATCAGGCACCAGTGTTCGTCATCTGGATCGGCATTGGCGCCACCATCGGTTACCTGGCCTACGGCTATCTGGCGGAAATCGTCGGTCGGCGCCTGTCGTTCGCGATTTTCTTTGGCGGCATGGCGATCATGGTGCCGGTGTTCGCCTACTCCGCGACCCTGATGCCCCTGACTGACGGCAAGCTGCTGTTCACCACGCAAAACGTCATTACCCTGGGCTCGCTGGCCGCACTGATGGGCTTCTTCACCGGATATTTCAGCGGCTTCGGTGCCTGGTATTCGGAGCTGTTCCCCACCAGCATCCGCTCCACGGCGTCGGGTTTCTGCTTCAACTTCGGCCGCGTGGGCGCAATCGCCGGTATCAAGTTGGTGCCGGTCCTGATCCCCTTGGTCGGTTTCACTGCGACCATTTCCCTGGCTTCGGTTTCCTATGCCATTGCCGCCGTCATGGTCTTCACCTTGCAGGAGACCAAAGGCGTCCAGCTCACCAGTGGGAACTGATTGGCAACTGCCGGCGGCGAGCAGCCTGTAGCACTGAAATGAACGCCCGGCAGGTGAGAACTTGCTCCTAAGGCGTTCACACACCGGGTAAAGCGCGCAGGCCAAGAGCCTGGTTTTTACCCTACCCGCGAATACAGCTACCTACGCCGGTACTCCCCCGGCGTGACACCCGAATGACGCTTGAACAAGTGGGCGAAGTGGCTCGGGCTGCTGTAACCCACCTCAAGGGCGATCTCGATAACACTCATATCCGAGTTCAGCAGCAGCCGACGCGCCATGTCCATGCGTAGCTGAATGAAATACTGCGACGGCGCCTGACCGGTCGCCTTGCGAAACATACGGCTGAAATAAAATTCGCTCATATCGGCTTCCCCGGCCAGTGCGGCGAGGCTGAAGTCAGTGGCAATGCCCGCCTGCATCCGCTCGATCACCCGCTGCAACTTGTAGGCAGGTAGTGCATTGGCCGGACGTAAGTCGGCCTGTTGGTTTCGATAAGTGCGCACCAGATGCACCGCCAAAGCCTGGGCGATACCGTGGATATACAGCGGGCTCGCCTGTCCCGGCCCCGTCATTTCGTCATACAGAAACCTGATGAGGCGCGAAACCTGGATGTCCCTTGCTCCGGAAACATCACGAAGGTGCAAGGTGTCTGCCTGTCCCGTCAGCATCTCCCTCGCCGCCAGGTCCAACAGACGCTGGCTCAGATAGATATGCGCCACCTGAAAACCTTCATCGCTGTGAGCGTGCCAGCGCATCTCATAAGGTTCCGGGGACATGGTCAGAAAGAAATCATCGGCACTGACCGCGCTTTCCAGCCACTCCCCGCCCATCTCGCGCTCCTGCACCTTGGCGCTGCCAGCCAGCACCAGTACCAGCAGCGGCTCGGCAACGGCAGGAACCAGTAAGGGGCGGTGGGTGCTGTGGTGGGTGTACAGCTGAAGTTGCACGTCGGCATCACGGAACAGGCCGCCGGCCTGATGATCCCCGGCAGGCAGATAGTCGGGCATCTGCTGCGCCGGAATTCGCGATTTCAAGGGTTTACCAATAGCCATGATGGTGCAGCTGCCAGGTTTGGAATGCCTCATGTTAGCCGATTAAAAAGCAAAATCCCGATAGTCCGGCAAGAGCACGTCAGAAGCAGAACGGCGGATCAGCGAGAGTAACGGCGTAGTCCAGTGGCGCTCCAGCTGCTGAACCTTATTGCCGGAGAACATCATGACAATCGACACCCGTGGAGAATTTGCAGGCCAGGTCGCCCTGGTCACCGGAGCAGCCAGTGGCATAGGTCGGGCAGTCGCCCTGCTGTTGCATGAACGTGGCGCCCAAGTGGTGGCCGAAGACAGAAACCCGACAGTCCACGACCTGGCCCGCCCAGGCCTGGTGCCCCTGGTCGCCGATATCAGCGCAGATGGCGCGGCCGAAGCCGCGGTGGCGACGGCGATCGAGCATTTCGGACATCTGGATATCCTGGTGAACAATGCCGGGATCATCATCAATAAATTGCTGGTCGACATGACGCGAGACGACTGGGAGCGCATTCAGCAGGTCAATGTCACGGCGGCGTTTCTACATGCCCGGGAAGCGGTCAAGGCGATGATCCCCAATCGCAGCGGCGCCATCGTCAATATTGCCTCCTACGCCGCCTTCCAGAGCTTCCCGACCATCTCCGCTTATGCAGCATCCAAAGGCGCGCTGGCGCAACTGACCCGCACCCTCGCCCTGGAAGTGATCGGCCAGGGCATCCGGGTCAATGCGGTCGGTTCAGGGGATGTGCTGACCAATATCCTCAACGACGTGGTCGACGACGGCCCGGCGTTTCTGGCCAAACACGGTCAGACCACACCGATCCAGCGCGCCGCGCAGCCGGAAGAAATCGCCGAAGTGGTGGCGTTTCTGGCTTCGCAGCGGGCGTCCTATCTGGTCGGGGCGGTGGTGATGGCCGATGGTGGGATGAGTGTTACCGCAGGTTAGAAACAATGGTCACAATGCCCGAGGGCGTGTTGCTCTCGGGCCTGTAACCCGTTATCGCTGGCTTCTGATCTGGACCAGCTTGTCGCCTTCAAAGCGCAGGTACTGATACATACCGCCCCGGGGGCCGTAGACCCACTGTTCGACATTGATGACCTCGCGCTTGTTGGCGCCGCGCTTGTCCATCACAGTCGCCACCGGGTCGCGACTATTGGGCGCCCCACACTTTTGAATAACCTGGGCGCTCGAGTCGCCCTCCGACGCGATACCGTTATCGCAGCGTATCGAGGCCTGTGCACTAAACGCGATGGCGGACAGCACAATCAATACCGCAAGGCCTGCTGTCTCGTTAAGAAAGATCGAGTTCTGCTTCATTTTTTCGTCCTTGAACTTCTGGTTTATCGGGCTGATTAACAACCGGAAAATCTTAGGCGTCGGTCATACCCGCTGTTCATTCAATTCGTGACAAAGCAATACGGGGCCGTCGAGGTGGGCTTGCTGGCGATGGCGTCGGGTCAGGCGATGAAGTCCTTGCGAGCGCTTCGCATTCGATCGTCAACAAGTTGGCTCCTACCATGCCGCATTCATTCAGCTAGTTTGCAGCGGCGTGATCCCTCACCCCAACACCCCATCCGCATGCACAAAGCACAGCTTGTTGCCCTCGGGGTCGCGGCAATAGGCGCCGAAGTAATCCGGTGAGTAGTGCGGCCGCAGCCCCGGCGCGCCTTCATCGGTAGCGCCCAGGGCCATGGCCGCCTCCCAGGCCGCTTGCACCTGTTCCTGGGAGGCGGCGGCGAAGCTGATCTGCACGCCATTACCCCAGGTGGCAGGCAGACCATTGAAAGGCTTTTGCACAAAAAACTGCGGCCAGCGCTTACCCGGACGCTGCCAACCGGCCCCGGCAGGCCCTCCGTCCGCTTCATCGGGCATGCGCTCCATGCCTAGCGGGGTGAGGATAGCTTCATAGAACGCAATCATGGACGCCAGATCCCGGGCGCCCAGCTGGATATGACTGAACATGAATGTTCTCCCTTCTCTCAAACAACGCACAACCCACTGATCACCAAGACTCCGTGGAAGAGGTATAGCCAGCCCGCATGCTTCATGCACAGAGCAGGCTCTAGACCTGAACACCAAACTGCGCGAGCAACCAATCCTTAAAGCGCACACACGCCGGATCGTCCTGCCTCTTCTCGTTGATCATCAGGTATTGAAGTGACCCTTTTAAAACCAGTTCTTCTGCAACCGGTCGGACCAAACGCCCCTGTTCGATGAGATGCCCGACCAGATGAGCCCAGCCCAGGGCCAGCCCCTGCCCATCGAGGGCCATCTGCACCAACAGGCCGTAGTCGTTGCTGCTGAAGTAATGCGGGGTGTCCGCCGCCGAGATCTGCAGGTCATGGGACTGGAAGGCGAACCACACATCCCAGTCGACCTGCTCGGTGAGCTGAGAGCGGCCATAGGGGTTGAGGTCCAGCAGCGTGCTCTGGCGCATGCCTTCCAGAGTGCTTAGCTCGGGATGAGCGGCCAGATATTCAGGCGTACAGACCGGGTAAACCACTTCGCAAAACAGCGGAATACGCAGGTAGCCGGGGCGCAGGTCGGAGGTCTTGGTAATAAAGATATCGGGATGGATACCCGGTTCGATGGCCAGAAAATGCTGAGTGGTGATGATATTCAGGTCGACATCGGGGTTGGCGCTGAAGAAGTGCCTGAGGCGGTGAGACAGCCACAGCCCGGACAGCGCCGGGGAGCAGCAGAGGGTCAGGCTGTGCTTGTCGTTTTTCTCCCGGCGTATGCGTTCGGTGGCCTGGAAGATATTCAGCAGCGACAGCTGCGCGGCATCGAACAACGCGGTGCCGGGTGCGGTCAGCCTGACCTCCCTCCCCGTGCGAATGAACAGCTCGGTGCCCAGATACAGTTCGAGATCACGAATCTGTCGGCTGATCGCCGCCTGAGTCACGCACAAGGCGTCCGCCGCGCGGCTGAAGTTGCGGTACTTGGCCGCCGCGACAAACGCCCGCACGGCCTTGAACGATGGCATTTTCATCAGCGCCTGATCAGGCTGGGAGCTTTTCGTCATAACAAAATGTGCCTGTTTCCCCGGAGAAAAAGTCGGTTCAGCCCGCAGGCACCGACGCCTACAATTTATCCCATGATGCCCTGCGCTGCGCCAGCTTCATCGCGCGGCAGTAAACCTATAAAAAGGAAGGAAAATGTCCTACAGAAGTGGCCGGGAAGCGTTCATGCATGGGGTGCGAACCCTGCTCCCATTGACACCCGGCGTTATTCCATTTGGCCTGGTAACGGGCTATATGGCGGTGCAGATGGGTATGTCGCCGGGCACCAGCATCGGCATGACCCTGCTGTTCTATTCGGGATCGGCGCAGATGGTGGCCCTGCAACTGCTGCATACCGGCGCCCTGCCGGTCACCATTGTGATCACGGCCCTGATCATCAACCTGCGTTTCATCATGTACAGCGCCTCCCTGGCGCCTTATGTACATCATCTGCCCCGACGCTGGACCTGGCCCATGGCTTATCTGCTATCGGACCAGTCCTACGCCCTTTGCGTGCTGAAATTCGCCTCCGGTGAACTGGGCCGCTTCGCCCACCACTTCTATGCCGGCACGGCGATCAGCATGTGGCTGGCCTGGCAGCTCTCGGTGGTGGCCGGGATTTATCTGGGCGCCAGCATCCCGCAGAGCTGGTCCCTGGGCTTTGCCATTCCCCTGTCGTTCCTGGCCCTGCTGATTCCCGGCCTGCGCAGTATGCCCAGCCTCGGCGCGGCACTGGTCGGTGGCATGCTCGCGGTATTGGCGATCAACCTGCCCTACAACCTGGGTCTGGTCACGGCATCCATCGGCGGGGTAATTGCTGGGCTGGTGATCGAAAGCCTGCGTAAACCCCGGGTGCACGACGCATCGGTGAGTGGCGCAGAAGGAGAAGCGCAATGAACGATCTGGCTTTGTGGGGACTGTTCCTGGCAGTCGGCGTCGGCACGTTCGCCCTGCGCCTTTCCTTTGTCGAGCTGCACGGTCGGTTTCACATGCCCGAGCTGCTGAAGCGCGCCTTGTTGTATGTCCCGGCCAGTGTGCTGGCAGCATTAGTGCTGCCTGCGGTGGTGTTTGCCCCTGGGCATACCGAGCTGGTTCTGGACAACCCGCAGATCCCTGCAGCTCTGGTCGCAACCCTGGTGGCCTGGAAAACCCGCAATACCCTGCTGACCCTGGGTCTGGGCATGGCAACACTCTGGGGCTGCAAACTACTGGGGCTGTGATTCTGACTGACGCAGGAACGAAAAAAGGTGGCCGTCCATTTTCCCCCGAGAATGGACAGGCCACCTTTTGCTGTAGCGACGACTGACTTACAGGTCAGTGATTTCCTTGTGACGCGGCACCAGCATCTTCATCACGGTCCAGGCCACCAGGTAAGCCAGGGCGCAGATGGCGAACATGATCATGTAGCCGGTGTGAATGTCGTTGATCGACTTGTAGTAGTCGAACACCCAACCGCCGATCTTGGTCATCACCACGCCGCCCAGGCCACCGGCCATACCGCCGATACCGACCACGGACGCCACGGTCTTTTGCGGGAACATGTCGGAAACGGTGGTGAAGATATTGCACGACCAGGCCTGGTGCGCCGAGGCACCGACACCGATCAGCAGCACCGGCACCCAGAAGCTGATGTAACCGAAGGGTTGCGCCAGGAGTACCACCAGCGGGAACAGGGCGATGACCAGCATCGCTTTCATGCGACCGTCATAGGGTTTGTCGCCCTTGGCCATGAAGTAGGCCGGGAACCAGCCGCCGCCGATACTGCCGACCATCGTCATGCTGTACAGCACGAACAGCGGCAGGACGATGGCCGCCCCCTTCATGCCGTATTGCGCCGACAGGTAGGTCGGCAGCCAGAACAGGAAGAACCACCACACGCCGTCGGTCATGAACTTGCCAAAGGCAAAAGCCCAGGTCTGGCGATAGGTCAGCAGCTTGAACCAGGAGACTTTCTTGCCGACAGCGCCCGGCGCTGCGTTGGCGATTTCCTGTTCACTACGATCGCTGCGGATGTACTCCAACTCCTGAGCGGTCAGACGCTTCTGTTGCTCAGGCTTCTCGTACAGGGCGATCCATACGGCGACCCAGACGAAACCCAGCATGCCGATCACGATAAAGGCCGCTTCCCAGCCCCACATGGCAGCAATCAGCGGCACACAGATCGGCGCGGTGATGGCACCGACGTTGGCACCGGAGTTGAAAATACCGGTGGCCAGAGAGCGTTCTTTCTTCGGGAAATACTCGGCAGTGGCCTTGATCGCAATCGGGAAGTTACCCGACTCACCTACCGCCAAAACCGCCCGGGCCAGCATGAAACCGGCAATCGATACCGGGATAGCGGCTATGCCCAAGGCGCCGCAGATGGCAGCGATGCCTTCACCCAACGGCACTGCCAGCGCGTGCATGATCGCGCCGGTAGACCAGATGCCGATAGCCAGGATAAACGCAGTTTTGGTACCGATCTTGTCGACAAAACGCCCGGCGAAAATCATCGAAATCGCATAGACGAACTGGAACACCGAGGCGATGTTGGCGTAGTCGGTGTTGCTCCAGCCAAATTGCGTCGACAGATCCGGCGCCAACAGACTCAGGACCTGGCGGTCCAGGTAGTTGACCGTGGTGGCGAAAAACAACAGCGCACAGATGGTCCAGCGATATTTGCCTACCGTCTTGCTGACGCTCTGCGTAGCGCTGACCGCTTGCGGGTGGGTGGACTCGTTCAGATTCATAGCATCACTTTATTATTGGATTATGCCGATCATCTCTCGACAACGAAGTGAGAGCGCAGGTGTACGTGCTCCAGGCGCAGCGGCTGGAGTCAGACCTTAAAACAGTTCTGCGGGGCGGTGGGCGGCAACGGGCCTGACAATGCGCAAAGGCAGGCGGGAGCGGCGTTCAGCGAGATGGGTACGCAAGTCGGGTTCATCATGGGTCGACACTCATTTTTATTTTTAGGTTTGGACGATCAACAATCATCGGTCGTCGTACAACGGTCTTCCTTATAGCGAGCGTTATGGCTGGCTGTCAATCTGGAAAATGGTAGTACGTAAGGGAGGAAGCTGCCTGCTGAAAGGCTGATTGCGCAAACATAATTGAACTAAAGCTGCGCATTGGGGATGGGTGTTAGTGGGCGGTTAGTGAGAAAAATTTCTGCTGCACCGTTGTACGACAACACATATCGCCCTGTTGGAACGTGGTTATTTGTTGTGGGAGCGTGGCTTGCCCGCGACTACGGATCTCCAGCCGCAGAAAACTCGTTGAATGTACCCATCTCTTCGCGGGCAAGCCACGCTCCCACGAAAATCATTCCAGTTCAGAAAGCTGTGCCGGCTTTCGGCTCTCGCAGTAATCCCAGCCTCTACCGCCCCACCACCCCCAAATGGGTAAACCTGAACCCCTGCGGCGACTTCAGCCCATAACCCAGCATCCGATCAAACCCGCAATGGGCCAGGCATAGCGCGCCCAGTGCGCCAAGAATCGGTATCCCCATGCTGATTCCCCACGCAAGCAACAGAGCACCCACCGCATAAACATGGGCGAGGTTGTAACAAACAGCCCCCACCCTGGCGCCAAACAGATAGCCGAAAAAGCTCAGATCCGGCGCAAAGAACAGCAACAGCGCACGCCACCACGACAGTCCGTCGTTCAAATGCCAGAACAGCACGATGCCCGCAACAAAGATCAGGGCGGCCTCGACGCGCTGCCAGATGATGGTGGAGAGATGCAGTTGGGGATTAGCGGACATGGGGATGAGCTCCTGAAAGATAAACTCATTGTGCTCAACCCCTGCCCATACGAAAATTGCCGCAATCTCTCTAGAAGTCATACAAAAATGTATAACTCTATGCCACGCGAACCTGACTGGGAATGGTATCGGACGTTTCTCGCGGTCCTGGAAACAGGCTCGCTCTCGGCAGCCGGACGCGCCTCGGGGATGGCACAGCCGACGGTGGGCCGACATATCGATGCACTGGAATCAGCCCTGGGCCTGAAGCTGTTTACCCGCTCATTCGATGGCTTCGCCCCCACCGACGCAGCCTGGTTGCTACGGCCCTATGCCGCTAATCTGGCCGCCACTTCCGCAGCATTACTGCGCGCAGCGGGCAGCCATGGCACAGAGGTACGCGGTACGGTGCGTTTGACTACGAGCGAAGTGATAGGCGTCGAAGTGCTGCCGCCTATTCTCGCGGCATTGCGCGATGAGCATCCGCAACTGGTCATCGAGCTGACCCTGTCCAACACGCCAGACAACTTGCTGCAGCGTGAGGCCGATATCGCCGTACGCATGTTTCGCCCGACCCAGGACGCCCTCATCGCCCGTCGCGTCGGCGCCATTGAAGTCGGCTTATATGCACATGAAAGGTATCTTGCGGCGAAAGGCGCGCCCTCGTCCCTTGACGACTTGTCCGCCCATGCCCTGATCGGTTTTGATCGAGAGACCGCCTTTATCCGCCGTTTCCTCGAGCAATTCCCCATGTTCGCCCGCCCTGCCCTGGCCTTTCGCGCCGACAGCGAACTGGCGCAACTGGCCACGTTGCGCGCGGGCTTTGGTATCGGGGTCTGCCAGTCAGCCGTCGCGGCCAGGGACAAGGCGCTCATACGCGTGTTGCCATCAGCCTTCTCCGTAGAAATGGACACCTGGGTAGCCATGCACGAAGACCTGCGTGATAACGCCCGCTGCGCGGTGACCTTTGCCGCGATTGTTGAGGGGTTGAGTGGCTGTCAGTAGCACCTAACCGATTTCAGCGAAAAACCGCAGTAACTCGGCATTCACCGCCGCCGGCGACTCCAGCATCGCGATATGTGAGGTATTGGTCAGCACCACCAGTTGCGCACCGGCAATATTCTCGGCGATGAGCGCAGCGGCGCCTGGTGGTGTGCTTGGGTCTTTGTCGCCCACCAGAACCAGGGTCGGGCAGACGATTTCAGCAAGGCGCGGGAGAACCTCGAAGGTCGCGATCATTCGCCACATGGCCGCATGCACCTCGGGATTGTTGGCCAGCATGGTTCTTGATATCCGCTCGATCAGGTCCGGCCGTCTGGTCCGGGTTTCCGGGGTAAACCAGCGCTCCAGGCTGGAGTGCAATACGGCAGCCATCCCACCCTGCTCCACTGTCTCGGCCCGGGCACGCATGCCGTCGCGCACCACATCGGCAAAAGTCGCGGCCGTAGCAATAAGGGACAGCGAGCGCACCTTGTCCGGATAAGCCAGGGCAAAAGACTGGGCGATCATTCCACCAACCGATATACCCACCACATGCACCGCCCCCTTGCCCAGACTGACTACAAGTCGCGCAAGACGATCGCTGATGCCCACGAAACTCAATGGCTCGGCGGCGACGGGGGAACGACCATGTCCGGGCAGATCCAGAGCGACCACGTCGTAGTGGGGCTGTAGTACTTCTATCTGGTCGGCCCAGTAGGTCAGGTCGTGACCCACGGGGTGAATCAGGATGACGGTGGCGCCGTCCCGAGGTCCTGTTCTTACCCAGTTCAGGCCGGAGTCATCCTGCAAATCAGTATCGGTTGAAAGCATCGCGTGAGGTCCTCTGTCAGTTCTGTGGGGATACGCCCCCCGTTGCAGAACAAGAGAGCCTTTCAGGGGGGCTGAAGCTATCGCGCGGCAAAGATGGAACTGTAGGAGCTGCCGAAGGCTGCGAAGGGATTTACCTGATACACCGCCTTCGCAGCCTTCGGCAGCTCCTACAAAATCCCGTTACAACTCTGACGATTGCGTCGTGTTTGATCACGCCGCCGGAAAAGGCCCCGCCACCCAGTAAGCCTCAAGAATATGGTCATAGACCTGCACATCATCGCAGCCACGCGCCACCAGTTGCGCGCCTTCAACGGCGGCGAAAATCGCCATTGCCCATTTGCGCAGCTCGGCCGGGTCGCAATCATGGGGTTCAAGGTCGAGGACCTTGACCAGCCAGTCGGTCAGCAGTTGGGTGAAACGGTGGACCTGCACTTGCACTTCTGCGGCGAGGTCGGTGTATTCGGCCGCCATGATGCCGCCCAGGCACATGCGATTTTCCCGGACCAGCGTGGCGCGGAAAACGTCGATATAGCTCTTGATGCAGGTTCTGCGGTCTTTCGAGGTGTCGAACACCTGATTCAGGTATTCGAGGAATTCGTCGGTGTATTGATGGGCCAGGGCGGCGCCCAGATCACCTTTGGTGGGAAAGTGGTAATGAATGCTCGAGCTTTTTACCCCGACCGCCGTTGCCAGGTCGCGAAAGCTCAGGGAGTTGTAGCCCCGCGCCTGCACCATCGAACGAGCTGCCATCAGCACAGCCTGCTTTGTGTCGCCAGTGGCCACGGTCGTATCCCCCAAAAGGGTTGAATGTATTGAAGCAGCCCAGCCCGGTCAAGGCAGGGCAACACGCTCGAGCAATCGCATGGCTTTACACCAGCAGTTGGCTACACCAACGCATGCTCCGCCCCGTCCATGGTGATGATGGTCCCGGTGATGTAACTGGCCTTGGCCGACGCCAGAAACAGCACCACATCGGCGATCTCTTCGGGCTTGGCCATGCGCCCCATGGGGATCTTCTGCACGCTGCGCTGGATCGCTTCCTCCACCGTACCACCGGCATGTCGCGCTTCGGCGACCATACCTTCGGCGACCCGACCGGTTTCGGTCAGCCCCGGATTGATCCCCACCACCCGCACGCCGGAGGCGGCATAAGCGTTGCCCATTCCCGCAGTGGCCAGCATCAGCGCCGCATTGGCCGAACCGCCCGCCAGGTGCGTGGGCTTGGCCACTTTGCCACCGGCGCCGATGATATTGACGATCACCCCCTGCCCGCGTCCGGCCATCAGCTTGACCACCGGGTCGGCGACGTTAATGGTGGAAAAGAACTTGGCATCCATGGCGGCACGCCAGAACGCCGGCGTGAGGTCTTCCGGCGCCGAACGCTTGGCCGCGCCCGCCGAGTTGACCAACACCTCGATCGGCCCGACTTCCTGCTCGACCCGCTGCACAAGAGCCGCCGCCGACGCCTCGTCACACAGATCAGCGGCAAAACCGAACGCACCGGGCAGTTGCGCCAGCGCGTCATCGATATTGGCCTGGGAACGCGAACTGATCACCACCCGCGCGCCTTCTGCAGCAAATTGCCGGGCACACGCCAGACCAATGCCTTTGGAACCACCGGTGACCAGCACAACCTTTGCGTCGAAGCTTTTCATAAGCGTGTTTCCTCGAGTGGAAAATCGACGGTCACCTTACGCCAGGGGGTGGCTTTGCTAAAAGTGAAAGGTGACTGTGGGACCGGCTTTAGCCGGGAAGACGATAGAGATGTATTGCTCGTACCGATGCCTTCCCGGCTAAAGCCGGTCCCACGGAAAAGCTCCACAATTCAATTGATCAGCATGTCTGAGTCCGATCCTCCACCCGAATAGTGTCGCGGCCATCGCGCTTGGACTGGTACAACGTGGCATCGCTACGCTCGATCAGGGCTGCGAGGCTGGCCGGTGGCTGGTCGAACAGGTCAGCGCCGATGCTCAGGGTCACGGCCTGAGGCGTGGTGAAGGCCTGGACGGCGGCCTGGTTGAATTGCTCGCGCAGTGCCTTACCCAGATGCATGACGATAGCGTTCGAAGCATCACTAAGCAGAATAACGAACTCATCGCCGCCCAACCGCCCCGCCAGCGAACCCTGTGGCAGCAGCCCGCGAATGAGCTCGCTCAGGGTGACCAGCAGGCGATCGCCTGCGCCATGGCCATACAGGTCATTGACCTGCTTGAAGTGGTCGATATCGATCAGCAGCAAGGCTCCGGGGCGCGCTTTCGACACGCCTGCCAGCAAGGCCGGAGCACGGATTTCCAGAGCGCGGCGGTTATACAGCGCGGTCAGCGGATCACGCTCGGCCAGGCGCGAGATGAGCTGTTCGCGGCGATGACGCTCAGTGCCGGTCATGGACAGGGCGATCAGCATGACCGCCATCGCCCCTTCTACCAGGGATATCTGAATGATCTCGCCACGGAAGGCGGCCAGATCAATCAACGTGCCCGGCACCACGGCGGTGATCGCCTTGGCGATGTAGAACAGCCCGTGGACCAACAGCACAAAACGCAGCTGCACCGCACCCACGCCCCACGACGTGCCATGGGGACGCAACAGCACACTGGCGCGCAAGGTCAAGGAAGCCACCAACAACGAGTTGACCAGCAGCATGACCTTGGACCAGGGCTGCTCACCGGGCAGTAACAAAAGCGCCAGCCAGACGACGAAGATCAGGTACCAGGCCCGGGACAGGCGCACCTGAGTGAAACGCGCCACGCCTAACAGAAACAGCCAGTGGGCCGTGACCAGCAGGCCATTGGCGAACCAGATGCCGATCAGCAAAATCCCGCTGATACGCAGCAAGGCCAGAGTCGAACCCAAGGTAATGGTGGCAAAGCCTGCACTCCAGAACAGCAGCGAAGGCTCGCGAATGCTGCGCCACTCCACCGCCAGATACAGGGCAGCAGCTGCCGCAAGGGCGATGCTCAGGGTCAACATCGTGGGTGGATCGAGGGTCATATCCTGAACAGCCTGTGTGCTTTCTAGTCAAAAGGCGCAATTGTAAGCTCTGGAATGGTTTTGCGCAGAGCACCTTGCGTCTGACAGGGCGGCACCCGCGACATTCTGTTAACCGCTGGTCGACCGCCTGAATCGGGTCGTTGACCGTTATGCCAGCCCGGTCACTAGGGTAGAAACCACTTTTCCCATATCCAATGAGCGACCAGCAACAGGCAAAGAAAGCAGTTGCAATAATGAGGGATAAGAATCCATCTTTTAAGATTTTTAGGAAAATTCCTAATGTCCGACATATCCAACTCATCCGTGTTGTGATAAAGCTTATTGAAATCAAATATCAAAACAATCCAAATCAGACGCTGAGTCCTCTCCATAGGCCCCCAGCCGCTCCAATGCCTTTTGTTTGCCATGACCACACGGCAGTTTTTTAGATGGTTTTCTATTTCTCCAAGTTTGAAATAGACAACATAAAGCGTGACGCCTGTAAAAATAAGAAACAGGATGAAAATGATCGCAGTAATCCAGGCATGGTCAAGTGCATTCATTCTTGGGCCTCACGATAGATAATTTCGCCTACCCGCCCACCACCGCTTCCCAACAAGGTGCCTCCTAGCCACCCACCTGCCGCCCCGCCGATAACTGCGCACCCAAGCATTGCCATTCCGTTACGGACAGGCACTTTTCTGCAGATTGAAACCATTATGGTTGTGCCCACTGATCCTGCCATATAGCTCCCTGTGACACCCCCGACCAACTTCGCTGCCTCCACGTACCTCGCTCGCTCACACTGCTGCGTCGAGCCCGCAGCACAGGCCTCCTTGATCTCCAGCGAAGTGCTGGCGAAGTCCAGGGCAATCCCGACGTAGGTGCCATTTTTCAGCGCGTTGGATAACCGGGTAATTCCCTTGAGCCGCTCGGCATATCCGGCGATCTCGCCGTGGGCCATATAGCTCTTGGTACTGATGCCCAACGTGCGTTTGATCGAGCCGTTCTTTTGCAAGCCTGTACCATAGCGCGCAACACCTTGCAGTTGCTGGTCCAGCAGCTTGTAGAGCTGTAGTCGTTGGGCAATAAAGTCATTAATGGAAGACGAAGCTCCCCTGCTTTTGTGCTGTTGGTAAAGTGCTTCTATTCGCTCCAGCGTCTGCTTGACCTGATTAAGGTGATGGCTCCAGCCACCGGTGCTGCTACCAATGCCAATGGACCCATAGCTCAGCAGGCTTTGCAGCAGGTCGTAGTTTTGCAGCAGATGATTATCGGCTGCGGCAGGGTTGTTTCTCAGGGCTTGCTGCACGGTGGAGGCGTGCGCCATAAACATGGCTTCGTCGAGTGTGCAGGAATCGGTGATATCAAATTTATCGTCACTGCCGACAATAACGATTTGTCCGGGTGCAACGAGCTCGAAAGTTGACAAGTGTCGGTTCAGTCTGTCGAACCGCTTGCGTCCATCGCTGGACAGATTGAGCCTGTTTTTTATTAAACTGTACGAAGCTGCATGATCGTTGATGAAAGCATAGGTACGGGACATGTCTGGATATATTCGCGCTAGTGGGCTCTGAGGGCGAAATATAAATAGGTCCTTTCCACGATGTCTGGGACTATGTTGGCGCTCTAATGATTTTCAGAAATTGCCTACAAGTACCGGTTAATAATTCCTGCAATCACCACACAACATGACGTTTTCCAGGAATGAAGCAACCTAGGCATGTGACGAATTAGCGGATCCATTGAGGAGATGCCAATGGCATGAAAAGCTCTGCCATAATGCCGACATCCTGATGACTGAGACGCCGCCCACAGCATGTTTTTATCTTTATCCCCGGTAACCTCTCGATGCTGCTGAATGACCCTGTCACTCTCCTGCTTGTACTGATCCCGTTCGGCCTGATGACCCTGGTCATGCTGTGCCTGTCCTATGCCGGTATCAGTAAAAGCAACGCGCCACTGCACTGGTGGGTCGCGGGGGATCTGTTTCTGGCGGCGTATCGCGGGGTGCCGCTATTGCAGGCGGGCGTACTGGACGAGCGTTTTTCGGCGCTGTGGGTGTTGTCCCCTACCCTGACCTTCCTGCTCAACGGCCTGTTGCTGCAACTGGCGATGACAGCCCACACCCGCGCCCTGGCCACGCTCTGGCAAGGGCCGATCGGGCGTGTACAGCAGTTGCGCGAGTTGCTGGCGCTGCCGTTACTGCAAACCGCCGGGTGCCTGCTGTTACTGCATAGCAGTTGGCTGCTGCCCTGGTTCTTCCTGATGCTGGCGCTGAGCGTGGCCCGCCAGTTGCGGCTCACCTGGCCGTTGCACACGCGCTTTCGCGGGGCCTGGGGGCTGATCTTCGGGCAGGGGGTGATCGTGCTGTTCCACATCTGGAACGCGAGCAACCTGAGCCTGAATCCGATCCCGCCATTGGCCTTCGATGAACCGGACATGTTCTCGCTACCGGCCCTGTGCATCGATTTCCTGGTGTCGTTCCTGTTCACTCTGAGCTTCGCCCTGTGCCTGCAAGAGCAACTGCGCCAGCAGATCACCCAGTTGAGCATTACCGATGCCCTGACCGGCGCCCTCAACCGGCGCGGTGCGGCGCCGATCCTGCTGCGTGAATGGGCCAAGGCCAGCAGCGAGCGCTATCCCATGGCGGTGGCGATGATCGATCTCGATCACTTCAAATCCATCAACGATCAGTTCGGCCATGCCTTGGGTGACTCGGCCCTGCAAGCCTTTGCCAATACGGTGGAAAGGCTCAAGCGTCAGTCCGATGTATTCGTGCGCTGGGGCGGCGAGGAGTTTCTGCTGGTATTTCCGCGCACCGACCTGGAACAGGCTCAGGCCTTCATGCGCCGCCTGCGCGAGGCCTTGCATACGCAGCAGCCGGAGCCGGAACTGCCGTTCAAAGTCAGCTTCAGTGCCGGTCTTGCCGACCTGGAAAGTGCCGGCAAACGCGATGATTTCGAAGGCCTGTTACGGGTCGTGGACAAGGCCCTGTACCGCGCCAAGCAGCAGCGCGGCGGGGTCGAATTGGTGGAAGCGGCAGATCTATAATCGCCGCTCGGCTCACTCGGTACTGCGCTGGTTGTGGCTGGCGACGAACTGGCGGAAACGCTCGGTGGGCAGGCCCTCGAACAACTCATCAGGCGTACCTTGTGCGTCGATCACGCCCTGAGCCATGAACACCACGCGGTTGGAGACATGGCGGGCAAAGCCCATTTCGTGGGTCACCACCAGCATGGTCCGGCCTTCTTCGGCCAGGGAGCGCATGACCCTCAACACCTCCCCCACCAACTCCGGGTCAAGTGCTGAAGTCGGCTCATCGAACAGCATCACCTGGGGATTCATGGCCAGGGCCCGGGCAATGGCGACCCGTTGCTGCTGGCCGCCGGACAGGTGCGCCGGGTAGTAATCACGGCGGTCATACAGCCCGACCTTGTGCAGCAATTGCTCGGCTTCTTCCACGCACTCGGCACGGGAACGCTTGAGTACGCGCATCGGACCTTCGATGACGTTTTGCAGCACGGTCATGTGCGACCACAGATTGAAGCTCTGAAAGACCATGCCCAGCTTGCTGCGCATCGCCTCGACCTGGCGGGTATTGCTTGGCTGCAGGCGACCGTTGGCATGTTGCTTCATTTCGATGACTTCGCCATCGAGCACGATGCGCCCTTCATCCGGGGACTCCAGCAGGTTGATGCAGCGCAGGAAGGTGCTCTTGCCGGAGCCGCTGGCACCGAGGATCGAGATGACATCGCCTTTATGGGCATCCAGAGAAATCCCCTTGAGCACCTGCACCGATCCGAATGACTTGCAGATATTGCTGACCGACAGCGCGGCCTGGACGTGTTGATTCATGACTGGCTCCGCGGCAATCAAAGGGATGGAGGGGTTTGCGCCGACACGGTGGTCGCTCGCTGTGTGGGGCGTTCGCGCAGGTGCGGCGAGAGTCGATACTCGACCCAGGCCATGGCCCGCACGATGAGGAAGTTGAGCACCAGATAAATCAGCGCAGCGCAGAGGAAAACCTCCATGGTCCGGTAGGTGCGCTGAATGATCTGCTGGGCAATACCGGTGACATCCCACACCGTCACCAGGCTGGCGATGGCTGTGGACTTGACCATCAGCACCGCTTCGGTGGAATAGGACGGCAGCGTCTGGCGCAGGGTAACGGGGGCGATCACCCGCCACAGCAGGGTCCAGCGGCTCATGCCCACGGCCAGCCCCGCCTCAATCTGCCCTTGCGGCACGCTTTGCAGGCCACCACGGATGATTTCAGCGGTGTAGCCGGCGGTGCACATCGCCAGGGCCACCACCGCACAGCCGTAAGGCGAGCGCAGCACGTCCCACATGAAGCTGGCGCGGATCGCCGGAAACTGCCCGAGGCCGTAGTAGATCAGAAACATCTGAACCAACAGCGGTGTGCCGCGAAACAGCATGATGTAGAAGCGCGCCGGATAGCTGAGAAACGGCCAGCGGCTGACACGCATGGCGACGACACCCAACGACAGCAGCAGGCCCAGGGAGAGACTGAAGAAAAACAGGCTCAGGGTCGTGGGCAGCGCCGCCAGAAGCTTGAGCATGGTGTCGCCGAGAAAGGCAAAGTCGATCATTGAATGTTCCCCGCTCAGGAATGTGGCGTGCGGCGCTGGGTGCGCTGCACGCGGGATTCGGCAATATTGAACAGGCGACCGGACAGCCCGGTCAGAACCAGATAACAGGCGCCGCCGACGATGTAGAAGGTAAAGGCCTGATGGGTCGAACCCGCCGCCACCTGGCTGGCGCGCATCAGTTCGACAAGGCCGATCACCGAGATCAGCGCGGAGTCCTTGAGGGTCATCTGCCAGACGTTGCCCAGCCCCGGCAGCGCGTAACGCCAGATCTGCGGAATCAATACGCGTCGCACGCGCATGCTCCAGGGCATGCCGATGGCCAGGGCGGCTTCCAGCTCGCCCTTGGCCACGGCCAGAAACGCACCGCGATAGACTTCGGCCTGATAGGAGCCGGAGATCAGGCCCACGGCCAGGGCGCCGACCAGAAACGGCGGCATGTCGACGAAGCCTTCGCCGCCAAACCAGTGGTTGACCGCGCCCGCCACGGTGGCACCGCCGAAATAGAACAGGTAAATCACCAGCAGCTCGGGAATCCCGCGGAACAGGATCGAGTAGAGATCTCCCAGATAGCGCCATGCACGCTTCTTCGACAGCTTGGCCGCCGCCACCGCGCTACCGGCGAGCGCGCCGACCATCAGCGCCATCAAGGTCAGTAGCACGGTGGTGCCAGCCGCCTTGAGCAAGGCCATGCCCCAGCCGTGCGGGCCAAAACTGAGCAGTTGCAAGAGATCCATAGCGTTATTCCTGCCGCGAGCAATGAATATTGAGTAACTGGCGACACCCGCCAACTTATACATACTTGTCTTTACAAGTAGATGCAATTTGATTGCCATATCGCTCGATGCACCCAATTGCGACCGGTCAACCGCTCTGTTCAGGTGCTTGCGGGGCTGTGAAGTTCCAATCGATAGCGGCAGCAAGGTGGCGGATAGCGATGCGCAGCGCTGCACATTGGGGCACAGAGAAACGACGGGCCCCAGGGGAGTGCGTCGTGTTGTAACAGCCTGCGGGTGCCCCCCATCAGCCAATTGAGCTGAGGGAATTTCTCTGTGGGACCGGCTTTAGCCGGGAAAGCAATAGGTCAGGCGATAGAAATGTGGCGTCCATGCATGCCCCTTCCCGGCTAAAGCCGGTCCCACATTATTGATCGGCGTCGATCAGCCGACTGGAATCAGACTGTGGCCAATATCTCAATGAAACTCTGCACATTCGCCCGCTGGCGTTTTTCCGTCGGCACAAACGCGCAATAGGGATGCCCCAGGGACAACGACCGTGACGACAACGCAATCAGGCGACCCGAAGCCAGGTCCGGCTGGGCGATGAGCTTCTGCCCCAGAGCGATTCCGCAACCCAGTCGGGCCAGGGTGATGGACAAACTGGACAACCCCGAGCGCCGCCCCAGCGCCGGATCCGGTGGCACCTGCCCCGGCTCAGCGGCGTACCAGTCACTCCAGGTCGGATGGGACGCATAGTTGGCGCCCCACTCGGTATGGATGAACAGGCTTTCATGGATTCGGCCGAGATCGAAATCGCTGTTGCCATGCCGATACCATAACTCCGGCGCGCAGAGCGGCACGACCTGATCGTGCATCAGCGCGATCACCTCCATCCCCGGATAGTGATAGTCGCCGTAACTCACGCGGATATCGACGTCATGCCGGGCCAGGTCCACCGGATCGTCCTCGACCCGCACATCCACCGACAACTGTGGATAACTTTCCAGCAACGTCGCCAGCTTTGGCGCCAGCCAGACCTCGGCCAGGGAGAACGGCACGCTGACGATCAACCGGGTGCGCATCTCGCCTTCGAGCAGGCGCACCGTCATGGCGGCGATATCGTCCAGGGCCCGGGACGTCTGCGGATAGATCGCCAGGCCAGCGTCGGTCAGGGACAGCCGGTTGCCATTGCGCACAAACAGCTTCTTGCCGAAATACGCCTCGAGATGACGGACCTGCTGACTGACTGCAGCGGCCGACACTCCCAGTTCCGCCCCGGCGCCGGCGAAGCTGGACAGGCGTGCGGCGACTTCAAAGGTCCTGACGGCGTTCAGCGGGGGTAGCCTTTTCATCAGTGCCTTCCTTAAGTTTTACTAGGGGGAGGCTAACAATTTTTAGCGTTGTTACGAAGATTTCCTCAGGTTAGGTTAAAGCCACACCTATCCGGAGGGCCGACATGCATACCGTCATCAATCTTCAACGATATCCACTGGATCGGCCAGACAGCGAGGAATGGACCGCCCTGGTCAGCCATGCCAAGACCGAACTGGCTCGCAACGGCATGTTCAGCCTCGAAGGGTTTATCCAAGCCGACCATGCAGCCCTGGCCGCCCGGCAGATCCAGCCGACCATGGACGGGCAGTCCCATACCCACAAGCGCTCGCACAATATCTATTTCAAACCGGATATCCCCGAGCTGGTCCCTGATCATCCGGCCTTGCACAAGGTCGAGACGGTGAGCCACACCCTGTGCGCGGATCAACTCGCGGATAGCCTGGTCACAACGATCTACGAGTACCCTCCGCTGGTGGACTTCCTCAGTGCCGTCATGGAAAAACCGGCGCTGTATGTGATGGCCGACCCCTTGGCCAAGGTCAATGTGATGAGCTATCGCGAAGGCGAAACCCTGAACTGGCACTTTGATCGTTCGGAGTTCACCACTACCCTGATGCTTCAGGCTCCCGAAGCAGGTGGCGAGTTCGAGTACCGTAGCGACCTGCGTACCGCCGACAACCCCAACTACGAAGGCGTCGCCAAACTGCTGCAAGGCCGCGACCCCAACGTGCAGAAATTGCGATTGAGCGCTGGCACACTGAATGTGTTTCGTGGGAAAAATACCGCCCACCGGGTAACGCCGGTACGGGGTCAGCGCGAACGTATGGTCGCGGTGTTCTCATACTATGAAAAACCTGGCGTGATGTTTACGCCCGAGGAACAGCTTGGTTTCTACGGGCGTGCGGTCTGATTGAGCCCTTCGCCAGTCGCGGGGACATAATAAAAACCAGGCGTTCAATGGCTTTTGATCTAGCTCTGCCAGTCTTATTCTAATTATTGGATGGGGAAACACATGGGCCACACCTACAACGTCACCAAAAGACTCCTTGCATATGCAGCGTTGGGCAGCAGCCTGTTATTGGGCGGTACCGCCTTCGCCAAAGACTGGACCTCGGTTCGGGTTGCCACTGAAGGCGCCTACGAGCCATGGAACATCACCCTTCCCAGCGGTGAGATCTCTGGCTTCGAGCCTGAACTGCTCAAGGACGTCTGTGCCCGGATCAAGCTGGAATGCAAACTCCAGGCGCAGGACTGGGACGGCATGATCGCGGGCCTTAACGCGGGCAAATTCGATGTACTGATGGACGCCATCGTCATCACTCCGGAACGTCAGGAAGTCATCGCTTTTTCCAAGCCTTACGCCAATACCCAGGCAGTGTTCGTCAGCGCCGATCCGAAGCTGATCGCCAGTATGCCGAGCAACGAAATCATCAAGCTCAGCGGTGATCCGGTAGCCGACAAGGCGGCTGTCGACAAGATGAAAGCATTGGTCAAAGGCAAGACCCTGGGCATTCAGTCCGGCACCGCCTATACCGACTTCGTCGAGAAAAACTTCAAGGACATCGCCACCATTCGCGAGTACAAGAAGTCCGGCGAACACATGCTTGACCTCAACGCTGGCCGTATTGACCTGGCTTTCGATGATGTGACCTTCTTCACCTCCGCCCTGGACAACCCCGATAACAGCGCCGTGAAGATGATCGGCCCGAAAATCGGTGGTGATATCTGGGGTCCGGGCGAAGCACTGGGCTTCCGCAAGGCCGATAACGACCTGCGCGAGAAATTCAACGGCGCACTGACGGCCGCGCTGGAAGATGGCACGGTCAAACGCCTTTCGGAAAAATGGTTCAAGGCTGATATTCGTCCTTGATGCATAGCTGCTGAATGCTGACGCGCCACTGTTCATGCCGAACAGTGGCGCGTTTTGCTTCAGGCCTCAGTGCTTGTCCAGAAAGCCCAGCATCAGGCTGGCGATCTCGTCGGTTTTTTCGTCCATGGCGAAATGCCCGGCATCGAGCAGATGCACGTCGGCATCAGGAAGATCACGTTTGAAGGCTTCTGCCCCCGCCGCGATAAACGACGGATCGTTGCGCCCCCATACCACCAGCGTTGGCGGCTTATGCTCGCGCAGCAATGCCTGCCAGGCCGGATACGCCGCAACATTAGTCCGATAGTCATATAACAGTGCCGCCTGGATATCCCGTTGGCCAGGCCGGGAAAGGTGCGTCGACTCGTCGGTCCAGGTATCCGGGTTATACAGCTCCGGGTGCGAGGTACCAGCGGTATGGCGCTGCTCGGTAGCCGCCGGGGACATGAACGCATCCACCAGTGCGGTGCGCCCGACCGGGTCTTGCCAGAACTTGCCGATATCCGCCCATTTCGGCCCGAGTCCCTCCTGGTAGGCGTTGGCATTCTGAATCACCAGCGAACGAATGCGCTCGGGATGGGCCGCCATCAGCCGAAAACCCACCGGGCCGCCGTAGTCATGCAGGTACAGGGAGTACTTGTCGACGCCCAGTTGCTGAAGGAAATCGTCGGTGGTCCTGGCCAGATGATCGAAGGTGTAGTTGTAAACCGAAGGGGTTGGCGCGTCACTCTGACCAAAACCAGGGAAGTCCGGAGCGATCAGGTGGTACTGGGTGGCCAGCAATGGAATCAATGAATCGAATTCCCGTGACGAGGACGGGAAACCATGCAGCAGCACCAAAGTAGGCGCGTTCTTCGGGCCGGCCTCACGGTAGAAAATATTCACGCCATCGACGCTGAGCCGATGATAGGTCGTGGTGGCGGAGTTCGACAGGACAGGACTGGCTTGCGCGGTAAGGCTGGTCATGAACATGACTGAGGCTGCCAGAAGCGTTCGGACTTTCATGATTTCAAGCCTCTGCCTGGTTTTGCCCAGGCGATCTGTTTGTTGTGAAGGATGATGATCGGCAGGCGCTATGACAATGTAACCAGAACCGAACGATCGGTACAGTATCTAGACTAACGAATGCCGTCAAGGATTGAGCCATTGCGCAAAGTGCCGTAGGCTGCGGTCTGGAACGAACGATCAGTTTTCAGCAGGAAATATCATGGCCGCCGCCCAGGCGTCGAAAGGCGAAATCATTGATCGGCTGTTCAGCGTATTCCGCGACCACGGCTTCGAAGGCACCTCTATTGCGGACCTGTCCCGGGCCACCGGTTTGGGCAAATCCAGCCTTTACCACCACTTCCCTGGTGGCAAGGAACAGATGGCAGAAGCAGTGCTGGAACGGGCCACCGCGCTGATCGACCGCGAATTCCTCAGTGCGGCCAGGTCCGCAGGTACCCTCAAGGCCCGTATCCGTAAAATCGTGGCCACCCTGGATCAACTCTACTCAGGCGGACGTATGCCATGCCTGCTGGGTCAACTGGCCACTTCCAGCGTCGGCATCACCGCCAAACGCAGCCTGCACCTGGCCTTTACCCACTGGATCGAAGCCATTGCAGTGCTCGCTGAGGAAAGCGGTATGGCGCCGCTAAAGGCCCGGCACTTCGCCGAAGACTGGCTCGCGCGGTTGCAGGGTGCGCTGGTCCTGCAAGCAGCCAACGATGACCTGGGGCCCTATCAGCGGACGATGGATGCGTTGTTGGAGTTGGCGCAGCAAGACTGAAGTAAGCGACCTCTCACGAGTGAGGCTTGCCCGCGAATCAGGCGATGCGCAGTATCAGCTGCACTGCGTCATCGTTCTTCGCGGGCAAGCCTCGCTTCAACGAGATACCCCCGCAAAGACAAACGCGCTGTGCCAGGCCTCCAACGGGCGCTACAATCTGCGCCTAATTCGACCTGCCTGCTGCCAACCTGATCATGCCTGCCTTGCCCGACCCGGCCCCCGAATCCGCAAAACCCTCGCGCCCGCTGCTGACCTGGCTCAGATCCTTGTGGCCTGCCCCCCAAACCATCAATACCCGGGAAAAACTGCGGGCCAGTTGCGGCGCCGCTTTGGGCATCCTGCTGGTCGCCGTTGTGGGCATGCTCTGGTTGCGCGGCAGTATGAGCGCCGATCACAGCCTGCTTGCCCTGGCCCTGGTCGCGCCAATCGGAGCCAGTGCCGTGTTGGTATTCGCCGTCCCCTCCAGTCCCCTGGCGCAGCCCTGGTCGGTGGTGGGCGGCAATACCCTGTCGGCGCTGGTCGGCATTGCCTGCGCCAAATGGATTCCAGACGCCTCCATCGCAGCAGCAGTTGCCGTCAGCCTGGCCATCGCCGTGATGATCGCGACCCGCAGCCTGCACCCACCGGGCGGCGCATCGGCGCTGTTGATGGTGCTGGTGGGTTGTGATCGTTTTGCCTTTGCCTTCAGTCCGGTGCTTACCGACTCATTGCTATTGGTCGCCGCCGGGCTGATCTACAACAACCTGACCCGAAGCCCCTGGCCCCACGTGGTTCATCCAAAAGCGCCGACGGCCAATAGCCGCTTCAGTACAGCGGATCTCGACGCCGCACTGGCCCATTACAATCAAGTGCTGGACGTCAGCCGTGATGATCTGCAAAACCTGCTGGAGCAAGCCGAAGCCGCGGCCTATCAGCGCAAGATGGGCGAGATCCGCTGCGCCGATATCATGAGCCGGGAGCTGATCGTCGCTCGTCAGGAAATGCCCCTCAAGGACGCCTGGGCGCTGATGCGCAAGCACAAGATCAAGGCGCTGCCGGTCATCGACAGGCAACATCATCTGCTCGGTATCGTCACCGTTGCCGACTTCATGAAACAGCTGGACCTCGACGCCCATGAAGGCGTCGGCTGGCACCTGCGCGCCCTGCTGCGGCAGAAACACAAGGTCCGCCCCGTGCCCATCGTCGGCCAGATCATGAGCCGCACGGTGCGGGTCGCCAGCGCCGACCGGCTGTTGAGCGACCTGGTGCCCGTGTTCTCCGAGAACGGCCACCGACACATTCCGATCATCGATGCCGAGCGGCGCCTGGTCGGCATCGTCACCCAGTCGGATCTGATCAAGGCGCTTTATACCGCTGTGCGGGCGTGACGACCGAACCAGTCACCGATTCGACCAACCCTCGATGGTCCGCACCAGTTCGGTCAGATCCCGCTCGCCACCCTCCTGCTGCGCCGCGACATTCCACAGTTGCCGCGCGGCATTGCCCAGCCACATAGGGACGCCGAGGGCCTGACACTCTTCAACCGCCAGACCGATGTCCTTGCAGACACTGGACACCGGAAAACCGAAATCGTAGGTGCCGGGCAAGACGTGCTTGGGGAATTTATCCAGGGTGGCGCCGTTCTTGCCGCTACCGGCGTTGATCACCTCCATCATCACTTGAGGATCGAGGCCGCCCTTGATGCCAGCGGCATAGGCTTCTGCGGTGATGGCAAAAGCCGTGGTCGAAAGCATGTTGTTCAGCAGTTTGAGCAACTGGCCCTGGCCGGCCTGTTCTCCGACGATAAACACCTTGCCGAACGCATCGAATAGCGGGCGGACCCGGGCCACGGCTTCAGGATTGCCCGCGACCATGATTGCCAGCGCCCCGCGAGCGGCACCTGCCGCCCCGCCGCTGACTGGCGCATCGACGGTCTCGATGCCGCGTTTGAGCAACCCGGCGGCGACTTCCTGTTCGGCCCGTGAACCCACCGTGGACAAGTCCACGAGAATCCGTACCGCCGCTCCCTCGACGATACCGCCCTGCCCCAGCGCCACAGCCTTGAAAATCGCCGGGCTGGGCAGGCTGGTGAAGATGACTTCGGCGTTGTCCGCCACCTCCCGCACGCTGTCGGCAACCCGAGCGCCCAGACCGGCAAGTTCGGCCAGGGCGGCCGGGTCCTTGTCGAAAATCACCAGGGCATGGCCCTGTTCCAGCAGACGTCGGGCCATGGGCCGCCCCATCACCCCCACACCAATGAAACCCAGTTGTTTGTCGCTCATAATCACTCCTGATGCAAAGACCATCAGCCTCGTGCCAGGCGCATGACCGCGCCCGCATCGTCGGCTTGTTCCAAAGACCACAACCGCTCGATCAGGGGCTGTGGCGTGCAAGTCGAACCGCCGTACACGGCCAGTTCGCACAGTTTGTCGGCCAGGGCCTGATCGCTCAGGGGCGCACCGAGGCTGCCCCGGGCCACTGTAATGGCGCAGCTCAGGCTGGCGCCGGAGCCGAAGAACAGCTGCACCCGCGCGGATTCCAAGGCGTAGTCAGCGTCATCGATAAAGTGCAGCAGCGGATACAGCGCGCGCAGACTTGGGTCGGCGACTGCCGGGTCGCTGAACTCCGCCAGCCCGGCGCGCCCGGTGGACAGGGCAACGGCGCAGGCGTGCTGGGCGCTGACCTGGGATTCACGGCCACTCTGGATGGCCGAGCGATCGGTGCGCTGGCGCAGCAATGGGTGGCCGGTCAGTTCGATGCGGGTCAGGTCTGCCAATACGCAGTCAGGATTGCGCGACAGTTCCAGACAGGCTTCGATCACCGGATTCAACACCACACCACAGGGATATGGCTTGTAGGTATTGGCATTCAAGGCCCAACGTTCGCCGAGGTCTTGGGTGATCTGCCCGTAATCGGGGCTCTCTTCCATGACCCGCAGGAAGCCGCGCTCCCCTTCCAGGGGAAACTCTGGACCTTTGAAGCCTTGCCCGGCCAACAGCGCCGAGAGCAGGCCGTTACGCGCGGCATTGCCGACGCCAATGCTTTTCGCCGCAGTACCCAGAGTCTCCACCAGCCCGCCGGATTGGGCACTGGCCGAGCCCAGCGCCCAGGCTTGTTGCCGGGCATCCAGGCCGAGCAGCTTGCCCACCGCCATGGCCGCGCCGAAGACGCCGCAGGTCGAGGTGATATGCCAGCCGCGGCGATAGTGTTCAGGAGAGATCGCCATGCCCAGGCGGCATTCCACTTCCACGCCCAGAACGAAAGCCAGCAGCAACTGTTCGCCGCTGACTAGCTGACTTTGCGCCAGGGCAAACAGCGCAGCAGCGACCGGGGCCGTGGGGTGGATGATGGTCGGGATATGGGTGTCGTCGAAATCGAAGACATTGGCACTCATGGCGTTGAGCGAGGCAGCGTTGAGGATATCCATGGACTCGCCGCGACCAATGATCCCGGCCTGCTCGCCCGCCCTGAAGCCGCTGAACAGTTTGACCGCCGTGACAATGTCCGGATCGTTGCAACCGGCCAGGGCGACGGCAAAGTAATTGACCAGGGCGCGCTTGGCTTCATGGCGCACCAGCGGCGGTATATCGGCCCAGGTGGTGCGGGTGACGAATTGGCTGAGCAATTGCGTGACAGCAGGAACCTGCATGGTGCCTCCGTTGGGTTTGTTATGGATCTGGATGTTGTTTTATTCGTGGGACCGGCTTTAGCCGGGAAAGGGCCAATGTGTGCGCCGAATTTCCTTGATCAGAAACGACGCCTTCCCGGCTAAAGCCGGTCCCACCAATCTCAATCCAAACGCACTATCCCGCCAACCACCCATCATCCACCGGCAGGGTCGCGCCGGTGATCGACGCACCGCTGTCACTGCACAGAAACACGATCAAATCCGCCACATGGGCCGCGTCGACAAACCGCCCGGTGCACTGCTTGCCGCGCAGGAATTCCCGGGTGGCGATCTCACGATCCAGCTGTTTGTCGGTCATCAGGTCGGTCAAGCGCCCTTCGATATTCGGCGTCAATACCGAGCCTGGACACACCGCGTTGCAGGTGATGCCCTGACCCAGGGTTTCCATGGCCACGGCACGGGTAAAACCCAGCAGCGCGGTCTTGGTGGTGACGTAGTCGATACGGTTGGCAATGGCGCGGGAACCGTAGGCCGAAGACATATTGAAAATCCGCCCCCAGCCCTTGCCTCGCATGCCCGGCAGGCTCAGTTGCACGGCACGAAAGGCGGCAGTCAGGTTCACCGCCAGGGCCTGGTCCCAGCGCTCGACGGGAAAGTCTTCGAGAGGCGAGAAGTGCCGGACCACGGCGTTATTGACCAGCACATCCACTGTACCCGCAGCCGTCATCATCGCCTCGACACCCGCAGCGCTGGACAAATCGGCCTGCACATAACTGACCGCCACCTCGTGCTGGCGGGCCAACTCATCACAGGTGGCGCGCATATCGGCCGCGGGCTCAAGCCCGTGCAACAGCACATCGCATCCCGCCGCGGCCAACCCCGTAGCCATAGCCAGGCCGAGGCCATTGGACGAGCCGGTAATCAACGCTCGCTTACCCTTCATGCACTGGCTCCGATGCGCACGGCAAACGACGGTGTGGCCGGGTCTACCGGGGCAAAGCGGTTCATCACGTCCGGGTCATGCCCCGGAATCACCACGGCACCGGGGCGCAGCAGCCATTCGCGAATCTGCGCATAGCCTTGATACATGTCCGCCAGACTGTCGAGCACGGCGAACGGCCGGTCTTCGTCCAGTTCCTCGTAGTAGTGAATGGCATCGGAGGCAAGGATGACCGGCCCTTCCGGCATTTCGATGACCACTGCCAACTGCCCCGGCGTATGCCCGCCCAGCTCATGCAGTTCGATACCAGGAATCAACGTATTGCGCGGCTCATCCAGCAGAATGAGGCGCCCGGCCTGTTCCAGTGCCTGCAGACGCTCAATATCCAGCGCGTCGATGTGATGGTGATACTGCGGGCGGTGGCCCATGTCGGTGCCCCAGAAATCGAACTCGCGCCGGGACATGACGATCTGCGCGTTGGGATACAGGCCCAGATTACCGGCGTGATCATAGTGGGCATGGGTCAGCACCAGCAGCTTCACTTCGGCCGGATCAATGCCCAGGCGCGCCAGGGCGTCGGCCGGGCTGACCACCGGTTGGCGCTTGCGGGCCAGGGCCGCCTCGGGGCTGAAGCCGGTGTCGATAACGATGGTCTGTTCGTCGTTGCGGAAGATCCAGAAGAAGTAATCCATGGTGATTTCCACGTCCGCCTCGCGGTAGGCGCGGAAGTTGTAATAGCACTCGCTCTTGGTGGTCTGGCGAGTGCCGTAGCGCACCACGATCACTTCGGGGTTGGTCCAGTTGGTCGGATTATTGTTGTTCATATCGACTCCAGGTTCGGACTAAAAGACGGTTCGGATTATCAGGTTCAGGTGGGCCGGGATTCGCCCAGCGCATGCTCCAGCATCGGCGCAGCTTCAAGGGCACCGTGAATACCGATCACGCTGACGATCTCAAGCATTTCCATCAGCTGTTCCTTGCTTGCGCCGTAACGCAGGGCGTTGCGCATATGCAGCTTCAGGCCTGGCACGTAAAGGTGAGTGGCGGCGGCATCGAAGGCGCAATACATCAGCTCTTTCACTAGCGGCGACAGCACGCCAGTTCGCCACGGCACCGAGGAAAACTCGACATAGGCTTCGAACAGCTCGGGGTCCAGTTCCAGCAGCCCCTCCCACGACGAATGCCAGTAGCCACGATTCTCGACAAAGCTGTTCTTCAATGCCTCACGCCGTGCATCCAAGGGTTCGGGGCAGCTGCGCAGGCCTTCTTCTTCCAGCACTTGCAACAGCACCGGCACGCCGACATTGGAAGCATGGATGCCGACGGTACTGATCAACTCCAGTACCTCGGTCAGCTCTTCACAGGTCGCACCATGGGCCAGCGCCACGCGCAGATGCTCATGAATGCCAGGGCGATAGAGATGGGTTGCGGCGGCGCTGGCAGCGATGCTGATAAAGGCCTTTACCTTGTGTTCCAGGTGATTCTTCTGCCAGGGCACGGCAGCGAAACCGGCGTAGGCTTCGACAAAGCCGGGGTCGAGGCGCAGCAGGCTGTCCCAGGCCGGGCTCCAGCTTCCTGCACCGTTTTCGAAGGCTGCCTTGGCTTTCTTTTGTGGTTCTGTCAGTGCCATATCACGGCCTCCTCCATCACTGAAAAGTTGCACTCTTTCTGTGGGACCGGCTTTAGCCGGGAAGACGCATTCCCGGCTAAAGCCGGTCCCACACATGTCATGTGTTTCATGAGCCTCAGCCCGCCGAACGCAGATAATCCGGATCGCTCACCGCTTCCTGCCACACGGTCTTGCCGATGGAGGTGGCGGTATGGACCATGAAATTCTCGGTATTGGCGCCGTGCCAGTGCCGCTCGCCGGGGCCGATCCATACGGTGTCGCCCTGACGAATCACCTGCGGATCCTCGCCTTCCAGGCAGATCCAGCCACTGCCCGCAGTGACGTAGAGCACTTGGCCGAATTCATGGAAGTGCCAGAACGTCCGGGCGCCGGGGTTGAACGACACGTTGTTGATGGTCACGCCGTCCGTCGTCGGCATCACCGGGTCGGCCCAGACCACGCCGGTAAAGGTTGCGCCGCGCTGTTCGGAAATGGCGCCTTCGACGCTGCCGTGAATAACCTTCATGCCTTGTCCTCTTTCCAGGTTTGATGAAGCCGCACGCCACCGGACATATCGCCGATGGCGTCGACAACCTTGTTACTGATCTGATCGCCGTAGCCTAGGGCCACCTGCAGGCCAAAACTGGCCAGGGGGCCGGAGGCATTGAGCGAAGCCACGCCCAGTTCCCGCACGCGATCGATGTAGAGCACCACGTCCTTGTTCATCAACTTGCCAGTCAGGCCACCTTCCAGGTAGTTGCCGTCGACGATGTAGGGGAAGCGCTTCTGCGTGGCGAAATTGACCCCGCTGCTGCTGTTGAGCACATCGAGCAACTGGTGCAGGTCCAGGCCAGCCTTCTTGCCCGCCACCATTACCTCGGCGGTGGCGGACAGGCTCACGGCATTGAGAAAGTTATTCAGGGTTTTGGTGGTATGCCCCGCCCCGCTCTCGCCCATGTGAAAGACCTTGCTGGCGATGGGCGCGAAGACCCACTCCAGTGCCGCGACACTGGCGGTATCGCCACCGACCATCAGGGTCAACGCGCCCTTCTCTGCCGCCGCTGCGCCGCCAGAGATCCCGGCGTCGATGTACTGCACGCCACGGGCGGCAAACAGCCCGTGCAAGCGCACGGTAGAACTGGCGGCAGCGGTGCTCAGGTCAACGACGATCTGCCCTTCGCGACAATGGCGCAACAGGCCGTCCGGGCCTTCGACAACGGCCTCGACCACCTTGCTGTCGGGCAGCGACAACAGCACCACTCCCGCCTCTGCCACGACGCTGGCAATGGAGTCCGCCACCTGGGCGCCAGCGGCTGTTACCCGTTGGGTGTCGGTGTCATAGCCCACTACGTTGAGGCCCGCGTCGACCAGGCAGCGAGTCATGCGCCCGCCCATATTGCCCAGGCCGATAAAGCCAATGGTTGTGTTGTTCACAAGTACTCTCCTGTTCTGCCGGGCGTCAGAAATCGACGTCCTTGGTTTCCGGGCCCATGTATGCGCCGATGGTGGCGATCACGCCGCCCACGCACAGCAGCACTGACGGCGTCATGGTGAAAGGCATGATCTGGCCCAGCCAGGCCATGTAGAAGGCGTAGAACGACGGGATGATCACCGACAGGCTGAAGCCGACGCCGAAGCCGGTGGCGCGCACATCGGTGACAAAGCGTTCGTTGATGTAGGTCACGATCACGCCCCAGGGCGCGGTTACCAGTACCGACAGCAGGCAGACCAGGGTCATGATCACCGGCAGAGACAGCCCCGGCACATTGGCCAGCACGTACATGATCCCGGCACCCAAGGTGGCGATGATCGGGCCGAGAATGAGGAAAAAACGCCGACGGCCGATCTTCTGGCCGATCATGCCCGAGGCGATATAGCTGAAGAACAGCACCGAATAGGCGATCAACAAAGTGCCGGTGACCTGCATGCCGGACAAGTGCAGGGTGTTCACCAGCAGCCCGGTCGGCAGGAAGATGGTGATGATGTTCTGGGTCAGCCAGAAGCCAGTCATCATCAGCAGCACTTGCAGCAGGTTGCGGCCGCTCTTGCCTTTGAGCAGGTCGGTGAGGGGCAGTTTTTCCCGGGGTTTCTTCCCAGCATCTTCTTCCCAGATTTCCGATTCCGACACCGCGTAGATGTAGTACAGCGCCAGCACCCCGGCCAGGACCGCACCAATCACGAACGGAATGCGCCAGCCCCATTGCACATAAGGCGAATCAGGGCCTGCCAGGGGGAACAGCATGAACATCAGCATCGCCACCAGATTGATGCTGACGTAGGCAAGCGGGAAGCCGGCGATGATCAGCCCGCCGACAAAGCCGCGCTGATGCTTTTTCGAATACTCGATGGCCAATGGCATGGCCCCGGTGTAGCCGCCGCCGAGGAAGATGCCGTCAACGAAACGCAGCAGCACCAACGCCCAGTAGGAGGCGATGCCGATGGTCTCGTAGCCCGGCAGCAAGGCGATCAACAGCGTCACCACACCAAAACCGGATACCGAATAGATCGAGGCCATGCGTCGCCCGGTCTTGTCGGCAATCATGCCGAACAGCAGCGCGCCGATGGGCCGCCCCAGCAGCGTGGTGATGAATACCAGGGAAGCGAGAATCGCCGCCATGCCCGGCGACAACTGGGCGGGCTGGAAGAAGAACAACACTGGGGACAGCACGACCACCGGCAGGTAGATGTCGAACATGTCGATGTATTCGGAGAAGAACGCGCCTTTGATCGCGTTCCTTCTTTTCTTCTCGATCGATTGATCGGTTTCGGCCAGCGCTTTGGCCGGGGCTGGGACCGGGGCGGAGATACTCATGACGTTTCCTTATAATTATTGTTGAACGGCAAGCGTGTGTGCTGCAGCGGGTCAAGCGCCCTGGGTTTCCGCCTCGTAGGCCTTGATCGCTTCAGAAGCGACGCGGAACGCCGCCAGACCCAACGGCACGCCGCAATAGATGGCCGCCTGCATCAGCACGGCGCGGATTTCATCCTTGGTCACGCCGTTGCGCAGGGCGCCGCGTACATGCACGCCCAGCTCGTGGTGCTGGCTCATGGCGGTGAGCATGGCCAGGTTGACGATGCTGCGGGTCTTGAAGGGCAAGGTTTCATCACCCCAGACTTCCCCCCAGCAGACTTCGGTGACCAACTTCTGCATCGGCCGATTGAAGTCATCCGCTGCCGCCCATGACTTCTCTACATGCTGATCGCCCAGCACTTCCTTGCGGTTGTTGAAACCCTGATTGAAGCGTTCGTTATCACTCATGCTGCTCTCCGTTTTCCGTACTATCGACCGATTGTCATACAGTCATAAAAGGCAAATTTTTTTGTGCACCGCCCGGCGACTCAGTCGCCGTAGCCCACCATGGCTTTGACTTCCAGATACTCACGCAAGCCGAACTCGCCCCACTCGCGGCCATTGCCCGAACGCTTATAGCCACCGAAAGGCGCGGCGAAATCGGCGGGCGGATAGTTCAGATGAACGCTGCCAGCCTGCAAGGCGCGGGCGACATTGCGAGCGCGCTGCTGGTCGGCGGATTGCACATAAGCCGCCAGGCCATAAGGCGTGCCGTTGGCAATCTGGATGGCTTCGGCTTCGCTGTCGTAGGCGATCATCGACAACACCGGGCCGAAGATTTCTTCCTGGGCGATGCTCATCTGTGCAGTAACGTTGGCGAATACCGTCGGCTTGACGTAATAGCCGATGTCCAGCCCTTCAGGCTTGCCCACGCCACCGGTTACCAGTTGCGCACCTTCGTCGATACCGGCCTGGAGCAGCGTCTGCACCCGTTGCCACTGCGCACGGTTAACCAAGGGCCCGAGCTGGGTCGTCTCATCGCTGGTGGCACCAACCTTGAAGGCTTCGGCGGCCTGCCGGGCAATCTGTATGGCGTCATCCATCAGCGCCCGGGGGATCAGCATCCGCGTCGGAATCGAGCAGGACTGGCCGCTATTGGTAAAGCAGGCGGCGACGCCACGGGTTACAGCGTTGTGCAGGTCGACGTCGTCGAGAAGAATATTGGCCGACTTGCCGCCCAATTCCTGGGCCACGCGCTTGACTGTCTCGGCGGCGGATTTGGCCACCTGCACCCCGGCCCGGGTCGAACCGGTGAACGACAGCATGTCGATATCCGGGTGAGCCGACAGCGCCGCGCCGACACCGGGACCGTCACCATTGACCAGATTGAATACCCCGGCCGGTACACCCGCTTCATCCAGCACTTCAGCAAACAACAGGCTGCTCAAGGGCGAGTACTCGCTGGGCTTGAGCACCATGGTGCAACCAGCGGCCAGGGCCGGGCCGACTTTCACCACGATCTGGTTGATCGGCCAGTTCCACGGCGTGATCAGCCCGCAGACGCCCACCGGCTCATAGCGCAATACTGTGTTGCCCTGACGCTGCTCGAACTCGAAGGTCTTCAGCACTTCGATCAGCTGCTTCAGATGCAGCCAGCCACGGGGCACTTGGGCATTGCGTGAGGCGGTAATGGGCGAGCCCATTTCCGCGCGCATGGCCTGGGCGAACTCTTCCTGGCGGCGTTCGTAGATCGCCACGATGCGCTTGAGCAGTTCGATGCGCTCACTGACGCTGGTCTGCGAGTACCCCGGCAAAGCCTTGCGCGCAGCGGCGACGGCACGCTCGACATCCGTGGAGTTACCCAGGGCCAGGCGTTCGATGACTTGTTCAGTAGCAGGGTCGATAACGTCGAACCAGGTCGGCGCAGCGGGCTCGACCCACTGTCCATCGATGTAAAAACTGGCGGCACGCGACATGCGGTGTGCTCCGTTGCTGAGCCTGCACAGGTGCAGGCGGTTACTGGCCTTCTTTGGCCAGCATCCGGTACATCTCGGTGTGATCGGTGGCAGGCGTTGAATCCTGCGCCACCTCGTCCCAGACCTTGATGGTGCGCTGGCCGAATGTCAGCGGGTAATCCAGGGCATCGGACAGGCCCTTGGCGATCTTCAGGTCCTTGTTCATCAACTGCATCGAGAAGCCGGAACCGAAGCTGCCGCTGAGCATGAACTGCTTGGCTTTGTTCAGGGAGGTATTGCTGCCGCCGCTGGAAGCGTTGAGCACATCGACCATCACCGCCGGGTCGATGCCGAAACGCTTGGCCACATGCAGAGCCTCGACCGTCGCCAGCAGGCCGGAGGCCGAGACGAAGTTGTTCAACGCCTTGGCCGCGTGACCCGCGCCCGCTTCGCCGATATGCAGGATGTTCTTGCCCATGGCGTCGAGCAGCGACTGGCAGCGCTGCATCACTTGCACATCACCACCGACAAGGATTGCCAGGCTGCCGTCCACTGCGCGCTTGACGCCACCTGAGACGGGCGCATCCAGATAATGCAGACCGAGCGCTGCGAGTTTCTGCCCCAGTTCACGGGAGCGCGCAGGCTCAGAAGAGCTCATGTCGATCACCACCGTGCCCGCAGTCATGGACGCGGCCCAGCCCGACTTGCCATCCGCGCCCAGCAGCACGCTTTCGACAATGTTCGAGTTGGGCAGCATAGTGATGAGGGCATCGAGGGAACCGGCGTTGTCAGCCGTCAGCGCGCTGGCGCCGAGGGCGCTCTGCACTTCTTGCAGACGCCCGGCATCGGCATCGGCGAGAAACAGCTGGAAGCCGGCTTTGCTGAGGCAGGAAGTCATCGGCAGGCCCATCATGCCAAGGCCGATGAAGCCAATCCGTTGCGGTTGAGTCATTGCTTGCGCCCTATTGTTTTTGTAGAGGGATTCGCGGCGGCAGCAGGCTATTTTTTGCCCGCTGCACGTCAGCAGTTGCGACAAAGCTATATGACTGTCATACAATCGGTCAATAGGCTACTTTGCCTATTTCTTGACCGGTACTTACTTGAGGAGCTGCAAATGATTGTCGAACTACGCATCTACCACTGCGCACCCGGCCGCCTGCCGGCCCTGCACGAGCGCTTCAGCAAGATCACCCTGGGTTTTTTTGAAAAGTACGGAATCGAGCAGATCGGTTTCTGGACGGCCCTGACCGGCGACAGCAACCAGACCCTGACCTATCTGCTGAAATGGGACAGCCTGGCCGACCGCGAAACCAAGTGGAACGCCTTCCAGGCCGACCCAGAATGGCAGGCCAAGCGCGCCGAGACCGAGGCGCAGGCGATTATCGTGCAACGGATCGAGAACCAGTTTCTGACGCCGGCGGCTTATTCAGCGTTGCGCTGATTGGCCCTGATCGCGCGGTCGTGCGGCAACAGATAACACTTGTGGGACCGGCTTCAGCCGGGAAGGCTCAGGTATGATCGACATTTCTCTATCACCGGTCATATCGCTTTCCCGGCTAAAGCCGGTCCCACGTTACTGAACCGCGTGAACGTCATTCTGCGCTAGCAATTGCAGCACATTCTTCGACGCATTCTCCACATGCAGCAACGCCGCGGCACAGGCGCCGGCCTCATCGCGCAGCTGGATCATGCGCACGATTTCCTTGAGCTCGGCCAGGGTATGCACCATCCGCCCCTCACGGCCGAGGGACAGCGCGCGCAACAGGCTGACGCGGTTATTCAGCTGTTCGAGCATGCCGCCAACCACGTTGCTCTGCTCGATATCCAGCAGCACATGATAGAAACGCCGCTTGATATCCAACAGCGCAGCACCGTCCAGGGAAGCGGTATGGGACTGGGCGACGAATTCGTCGAACACCTCGGCCAGCTCGGTGACATCCTCGTCACTGGCGTAGCGCACGAAGTTACGCACCGCGAGCACTTCCAGGGCGCCGCGCACGTCGTAGATCTGAATGGCATCCTTGGCGTCCACCGAAGCGACATAGGCACCGCGATGGGGCACCTGCTCTACCAGGCCTTCGGCCTCCAGTTGCCGCAGCGCTTCGCGCAATGACGTGCGACTGACGTCCATCGCCGTATAGAGCTGCTGCTCGACCAGTCGATCACCGGGCTTGAAACGCCCGGAGATGATTTCATTGCGCAGTGCATCCTGCACCTGATGCCGCAAGGACGAGGCCTGACGCTGTACTTTCATGTGGTAATCCCTGAGACCCTGTCATTCATTACTGCGCCCATCGACAGCAGCGCCTGGAACACACCTTAGCCGATGACATGGACCGACCGGGCAAAATCATATTGTATTACAAATACTTTTCAAGGATGGCAGATTCAAACCTTGGCACTTCAAAGTGTTGATAGCGAGCCAAACGCGTTACCTGCTTGAAATTTACTCGTGGACCTCTATGATTTAAATTTAATCGCTTTCAATCAATTTTAATCATATTGGTGAACACCATGGCTCACAGCGCAGAAACGCGGGTCGTTACCGCCCATGTGCCTTTGCTTCTTGCGGAAAAAGTCGATCAACTGGCCCTACGCCTCGAGCGCTCCAAAGGCTGGATTATCAAGCAAGCGCTCATGGCCTGGGTTGACCAGGAAGAAGAACGCAGCCGGCTGACGCTGGAAGCCATGGCCGACGTGGACGCCGGTCGTGTGATAGACCATCAGTCTGTACAGGCTTGGGCCGACAGCCTGGATAGCGACAATCCCCTGCCGGTACCCGAATAATGGAGTTGAAGTGGACCGGTAAAGCGCTGTCTGATTTATCCCGCCTCTATGAGTTTCTTGCCCTGGTCAACCGCCAGACCGCTGCCCGCACTGTTCAACAACTGACCTCATCTCCTGCTGTGCTGCTGAACAATCCGAGGCTCGGTGAACGCCTTGACGAGTTCGAGCCTCGCGACGTCAGGCGCCTGTTGATCGGCGGCTACGAATTGCGTTACGAAATCCAGGGGCCGACGCTGTATGTCCTGCGCCTCTGGCATACCCGCGAAGACCGATGAGACAGCCCATGACCTCACCCAGACTGCGCTTGGCCACTCCCCTCGACATTCCCGCCATCCAGCGCATCGTCCGGGATGCCTACTCGCCCTACATTGCACGTATCGGTCGCGAACCCGGGCCGATGAGCGGTGATTACGCGGCCTTGATTGAGGCGCAACGCGTCCAGGTACTCGAGCGCGACGGCGCGATTGATGGCTTGCTGGTATTGATCCCCGAAGCCGAGTCCCTGCTGCTGGATAACGTCGCGGTGTCACCGCATGCCCAGGGTTTGGGGTTGGGTCGCACATTAATGGCGATTGCTGAACAGACGGCACTGGACTTGGGCTACAGCGCCATCAGGCTCTATACCAATGAAGCCATGGTCGAGAACCTGGCGATTTATCAGCGTCTGGGCTATGTGGAAACCCATCGAGGGGAAGAAAACGGACTGAAACGGGTGTATATGTGCAAAGAACTGGCTGAATGATCGCACTTTCATTGCTACATTGACCGGAAGTTAAGGTCCGTGCTCTTTATCAGATACACCCCAGTCCTCGTGATGTCTTCTGCGCCATAACATGGAGTCCGCGTGCATGCCGTTACCCGCCCGTTTTCTTGAGCACTACCGCAAGGCCGACCGCACCATGCTTGGCGTGGTCTGGCTGATGTTCTTCTTCTCGTTGGGTCTGGCTTTCTGGCATGACACCTTTATTCAGGCGTTTGTCATTGGCGGCGGTACCAGTCTGTTACTGACCCTGGCCTATCGCCTGATCGGCGGTACGCGCCTGATGCGTTGCGCGCTGGGCATGGGCCTTATGGTCATGGCCGCGTTGCATATCAATCAGGCCCAGGGCGTGATCGAATCGCACTTTGGCATTTTCGCCCTGCTCGCGGTGCTGACGTTCTATCGCGACTGGCTGCCGATCCTGGTCGCGGCGGCCACCATCGCGGTGCACCACCTCCTGTTTCATGCCTTGCAGATGCAGGGCTGGCCGGTGTTCGTGATGGAGCATCATGCCGGCTGGGGCATGGTTTTCGTGCACGCGCTCTATGTGGTCATGGAGTCCATCGCCCTCCTCTACCTGGCCACGCAGAGTCAGGCCGATGCGGTGGAGAGCCAGGACATGCTGGACAAAATGCTCACCGCCACTTCGCAGTTCACTCTGGATGCCGGGCCAGGCAGCACCGGCGGCGCCCATGTCTCACTTGCGCAGCGTTTCGATCAGTTCCTGTCGCAGATCACCAGCCTGATCGACGGCGTCACCCAAGACTCCCATGGCCTCGGCCAACTGGGCCAGGAACTGGCCAGGGCCAGCACGACCCTGGAAGTCGGAGCGCGCAATCAACTGACGGAAATCGCCCAGGTGACCGGATCAATGCAGCGCATGGGCGACGCCATGCAAAATATCACCGTCAACGTCGAGCGCGCCGCCGAGCACGCCGGTCAGGCCAGCATGCAGATCACCAAGGGCCAGGAAAGCGTCAACCGCGCACAGAATGAAATCGCGCAACTGGCCTCAAGCATCAAGGGCACCAATGAAACCGTTCAGCTGCTCGCCGGGCATGCCGACCAGATCGGCACCGTACTGGAAGTGATCAGCAGTATTGCCGACCAGACCAACCTGCTGGCCCTCAACGCCGCCATCGAAGCCGCCCGCGCCGGCGAACAGGGCCGCGGTTTTGCCGTAGTGGCCGATGAAGTGCGCAACCTGGCGCAACGCACCGCCGTGTCCACCCAAGAGATCAAAGCCATCATTGATGCCCTGCAACAGGGCAGCAGCAAGGCTGTTGCGGCCATGCAGGACAGCCACAAAGGTGTCGAGCGGTGCGTCGAGGACAGTCAACAGGCGGCGGCGATGCTACGGGCGGTGGGCAGTGATATTTCCCATATCGATGAGCTCAATGGCCATATCGTCAACACCACCCGCGAGCAGTCCAGTGCCAGCGATGAAATCGTCGGACGCCTGGCGTCGGTGCAGTCCATTGCCCGCAGCACCGCCGACGATGTCGAGACCCTGGCCCTGAGCAGTCAGCGCCTGCCACCGATTGCCGTGCGCCTGGATGCATTGGGGCGCACGTTTCGGCAGTAGAACCCGACCTATTACCCGTAGAAGCGGCTTCAGCCGGGAGTGCGCTCTCGCGGCTGAAGCCGCTTCTACGGTCCCGGCGGCACACACTCCCATCAAAACCCGACCGTCGCCGAGAACAGATAAGTCCGTGGCGTGGCCAGGGTCAGGCCCGGTTCGCTGTCATCCGAGGCGCCGGCCGAGCTCCAGTAGCGTTTGTCCGCCACATTTTCGATATTGGCGCGCAGGGTGACGGCCTTGTCGTCGACTTTGAAGGCGTAGCGCATACCCACGTCGAAGCGCTCCCAGGAATCGATTTCCTTACTGTTGGCCTGGTCCAGATACTGTGAGCTGGAGTAGATACCGCGCCCGGTCAGGGTTACGCCCTGCAGGCCCGGCACATCCCATTCGGCACCGAGGTTGACGTTGTACTCAGGCGTGGCAGGCGCACGGTTGCCGTCGAAGGTGCCGTTGGCGGTGCCCTTGAGCTTGCTGTCGATGTACATGACGCCGCCCAGCACACGGAAACCCTTGAGCGGCTCGCCGAACACGCTCAGCTCCGCGCCGCTGTTCTCGCGCTTGCCGTTGGGGCCGAAGGTGCGCGTGGCAGTGTTGGTCTCGTAGGCCGGTTGTTTGATGCGGAATACTGCTGCGGTGACGGCCACAGGACCGAAGTCATACTTGGCGCCCACTTCGACCTGACGGCTGATAAATGGCGGGAAAATCTCGTCTTCGTTGATCGAGGTCGACGGCGCAATCTTGCCCTGGCTCAGGCCTTCCATGTAGTTGGCATACAGCGACAGGCTTTCGGTGGCCTTGAACAGCACGCCACCGGAAGGCGAAACCTTTTCTTCGTCATAGGCAGTGTCGCCTTTGACGCCATCACTCCAGTCATCGACCTTGACCCGCTGCCAGCGCCCACCGAGGGTCAGCAACAGGCGGTCATCGAAGAAGCCCAGGGTGTCGGACAGCGCCACGCCGCTGAAGCGGTTCTCGGTGTAGACCTTCGGGTCATAGCGCACAGGCCTGCTCGGCGTCGGCGTCTGCACCGGGTTGAACAGGTTGCTGGGCGCCGCCGCATAACGCGCGCCACCGTTTTCGAAGTCCATATAGAAGTAGCTGGCCGCCAGGTTGACCTCATGACTGACCGGGCCAGTGTGGAACCAGTTGCGCACGCCCGCCGTGCCTGTGCGCACGTTCTCGTCACGGGTGAAATCCCGTGGCTGCACGCTGAAGTCCCCTGCCGTATTGGTGATCGCCACGGCATGACGAAGGAAGTCATGGTTGCTTTTACGCGCACCGACACCGCCATAGACCATCACCGAATCGCTGACGTCGTACTCGGCATTGACCGTGCCGAAGGTGTCCTTGGTGCGCGCCTTGCTCCAGCCCTCGGCATAGTTGTCCCGCACATCATTGGGGTTGGGCACCTTGGCATTGGCACCGATCTGCACGCGTTCCTGGGGCGCATCGGTATCGCGCTCGGTATGGCCGATATCGGTGGACAGGCGCAGGCGATCACCACGGAAATCCAGGCCCAGCACAGCCATTTCACGGTCGACGCTCTGGTGGTCCCACTCGGTGTCACCCGACTGTTTGACACCGTTGAAGCGCAGGCCGAACTGGTTTTCGTCACCAAAGCGCCGCCCCACGTCCACTGCCCCACCGACCTGATTGTTCGAGGCGTAGCTGCCGGTGAATTCGGTGATGGGCTTGTCGGTGGCGCGCTTGGGCACCACGTTGATGCCGCCGCCGACGCTGCCCCGTGGCGAGATGCCGTTGATCAACTGGCTCGGGCCCTTGAGGATATCCACCCGCTCGGCCATTTCCATATCGATGGTGTAGGTCGGCAACACGCCGTACAGGCCGTTGTAGGCCACATCACTGTTGAACAGGCTGAAGCCGCGAATGGTGAACTGCTCGTAGCGCCCGCCCGCCGGGTTGGTCGCACGCACCGAGGGGTCGCTGTTGATCAGGTCGCCCAGGGTCCGCGCCTGCAGGTTTTTCACCGCCTCACTGGTGTAGGTGGTCTGACTGAACGGGGTTTCCATGAAGTCTTTGCCACCGAGCAGGCCCTGGGAGCCCTTGCGCGCCACCTGGCCACCGGCATAAGCCTGGCCGTCGGTGCTGTCATTGGCACCGATGATCGACGTCGGCGCCAATTGCAGGCCGCTGCCTTCCGGCGCCGGGGTCAGGGTGTAGGCCTGATCGCCCACCGGCAGCAATTGCAGGCCGGAGCCTTGCAGCAGCCGGGCAAAGCCCTCTTCCACGCCGTAGTTGCCGGACAGCCCGGCACTGTTGCGCCCGCTGACCAGGGCTGGGTCCACCGACAGATTGACCCCGGCCAGCCCGGCAAAGCGGGTCAGTGCGGCACCGAGGCTACCGGCTGGCACCTCGTAAGTGCGCCGCCCCGCCGTCTCGGCCCAACTGAGCGGGACGAACAGCGGACTGGAACTGAGGGTCAGCAACAGACTGAAATGCAACAGCGGACGCAAGCGGTAGGACGATACTGCGGACATGGAGGGAAGCTCTCGTATTTTGTTCACTTACCTGGAATGACCGGTGAGGCGAAAAAAAGGGACAGGCTTCATGAAATATTTTTTTGCGTGGTGGTTTTTTTCGGCACCAGGGTGACCCAATAGCGGGTACGCATCTGCACCTCCAACGGCAGACTGGCCGCGAGCAACGAGAGCACCCGGTCGGTATTGTCAAGGCGGAAACTGCCGGTGACCCGCAGTGTTTCCAGCTCCGGCTCCCAGCGCAGCAGGCCGGTGCGGTAACGGCCAAGCTCGCGCAGGAAGTCGCCCAGGGCCTGGTTCTGCGCCATCAGCACACCGTCGCGCCAACCGGGCAACAGCGCATCGAAGCTGCTGACCGGGCCGGCCCCGCTGCGCAGCAGGCTGACCTGTTGCCCGGCGCGCACATCAAGGCTCGGCCCCTGCAGCGGCTGCAACTGCACCGTGCCGCTGATCACCGAGACCCGGCAATCATCGGCATTCAGACGCACACAGACTTCGCTCTGACTCACCACGATGCGCCCGTATGGCCCATCGATGGTCAAGGCGGCGCTGCCCGGCACCTTGAGGGAAATCTCGCCGCGCAGCAGGGTCACGCGGCGCTTGCCCAGGTCGACATTGACGGCGCTGTCGGTGTCGAGTTGCAAGGTGCTGCCGTCGGCCAGGGTCAGGCGCTGCTGTTCGCCGGTAGCGGTATGCAGGTCGGCGCGCCAGACATCCACCGGCAGCTGCCGGCTGATCAGCCAGGCGGTCGGGACCAATGCGGCCAGGCCCAGAGCCCGCTTGAGCATGGCGCGGCGGTCTTGATCCGGTCGATCCAGGGTGGCCAGGGCCAGGTGGGTCGGCAGGCCGCTGAAGCGCTGGCGCAGTTGCTGGACCTTCTGCCAGGCGCACTCATGAGTACTGCTGCTGTCGCGCCAGTGCTGCAACTCGCGCTGATCGTCAGCGCTGGCGTCACCGGATTCCAACAGCGCCAGCCATTGCGCCGCCCGCCGCGCGACTTCGCGATCGGCACTGGAGACCTGGCGAATCACCAGTCCACCAACAGGCAATGTTCATAGGCCTGGGCCATATAGCGCTTGATGGTGCGCTCGGACAGGTCCATGCGCTCGGCGATTTCGCGATAGCCCAGGCCTTCGAGCTGACTCAACAGAAACGCCCGGCGCACCAGCGGCGGCAGACCGTCGAGCAGTTCGTCCAGGGCTTGCAGGGTTTCCAGCAGCAACCAGCGCTGCTCGGGGGACGGCGCACTCTCTTCCGGCATCTGGGCCAGGGCTTCGAGATAGGCGGCTTCCAGACTGCGACGGCTGTAGAAGTTGCTCAGCAGGCGCTTGCCCACGGTCAATAGATAGGCCCGGGGTTCGCGCATATCGGCGATTTGCTGAGAGCTGGACAGCACCCGCAGGAAAGTGTCATGACTCAGGTCCGCCGCATCCCAGGCATTGCCCATGCGCCGCCGCAACCAGCTTTCCAGCCAGCCGTGATGGTCGCGATACAGGGTATGCAGGGTCGCCTCCGTCGGCATTACGGCTTCAGTCATGTCTAGAGTCTCTGGAGCGAAGGCTGTCGCAAATGAGACTGATTCTAATTAGTGTTGTGCGCGGAAACCAAGTTCTTTTTCGTGGGAGCGTGGCTTGCCCGCGAAGGGGCCAGTGAACCTGCAGATTTTTTCGGCGGCTGGCAGAAAGCTTTCGCGGGCAAGCCTCGCTCCCACAGGACCGGTGTATGCCCTCGCCTCACGCCAACCGCTTGCGCAAAAACTCGATAAACCGCTGCGTTTTGGCCGGCAGCAGGCGGGTTTCGGTAATGGCATAGATGGTCATCGGCGTGCCGCTCCACTGCGGCAGAATCCGGCAGAGCTGACCCGTCGCCACCTCATCGGCGACGATTTCCTCGGGCATCAGCACGATGCCCTGATCACAGGCAGCCAGGCGCCGGAGCAGGCCGACGTTGTTGGCAATAAAGCGCCCACCCACCCTGACCGACACCGTTTGCGCACCGTCATTAAGCGTCCAGGCTCCGGGCTTGAGGATGCCAAGGCATTGATGTCGCTCCAGATCGTCGGGAGCGTGCGGCATTCCTGATGTCTGCAGATAACGCGGTGAGGCATATAAGTGCGAGGTAAGCGCAGCCAATGGCCGGGCAATCAGTTGTGAGTCTTCGGACTCGCCCATGCGAATGGCCACATCGAAGGGTTCGCTGACCAGATCGACGCGCCGGGAAGTCAGGTCCAGATCGAAAGTAATGCCCGGATACAGGTCGGCGAACTCGGCTATTAATGGCGCCAGGTAAGTAATGGCGAAATCCACGGGCAGCGAAACCCGCAGCACACCACTGGGTTGCGCCAGCATCTCACCCAGTTGCTCATGGGCCAGTCGCGCCTCATCAACAATTCGTTTGCAGCGCTCGAAGTAGATCTGCCCGGCTTCCGTCAGCTCGACCTTGCGCGTGGTGCGGTGCAACAGGCGCAGGCCGATGGCCTTTTCCAGCGCGCTGATGCGCCGGGACAAGGTTGAATTGGGCATGCCCAAAACCTCGGCCGCTCCGCGAAAGCCCTTGGCCTTGGCGACTTCGACGAACAGTGCCATATCGTTCAGCAGTTCCACCTTATTGCTCCAAAAATGGATCAGTCATATCCATAAGGCCATATTTATCCCAAAAACAATAGGCGCGATGATGAGCCCCTCGCTACTTACTTTGGGAAATCATCATGAATCAGACTTTCACCCCTGCCATCGTTGGCAACATCGAGCTGTCCAATCGCCTGGTCATGGCGCCCATGACCCGCAGCCGCGCGCAGTTCGACGGCACACCGGGCGAGCTGGCCGCCGAATACTATGCCCAGCGCGCCAGCATCGGCCTGATCGTGTCCGAAGGCACGCAGCCATCCGACGATGGTCAGGGCTATCTCACCACGCCGGGTATCTACAACGACGCCCATGTGGCCGGCTGGAAAACCATTACCGATGCCGTGCATGCCAAAGGCGGCCGTTTGTTCATCCAGTTGATGCATGCCGGGCGCATGTCCCATCCCGATAACACCCCTCACCACCGTCAGGGCGTCGCACCCTCGGCCATTGCACCGAACACACCGATGTTCACCCCCACCGGCATGCAGGACATTCCCGTACCCCGCGCCCTGAGCACGGCCGAAATCCGTCAGACCGTGGCCGACTTCCGTCGTGCCGCGCGCCGGGCCATTGAAGCCGGTGCCGACGGTGTGGAAATTCACGGCGCCAACGCCTATCTGGTGCAACAGTTCTTTGCCCCCAGCGCCAACGTCCGCACGGACGAGTACGGCGGCTCCATCGAAAACCGCGCGCGCTTTGCCATCGAAGTCGCCACGGCCATCGCCGACGAAATCGGCGCCGAGCGCACCGCCATCCGCCTGTCGCCCGGCATCACGTTGTGGGGCATTAATGAGGGCGAGCAAGGTCCGGCGCTGTATCGCCATCTGGTGGCGGAACTGGACAAACTGGGCCTGGCCTACCTGCACGTCATGCATCAGGGCGACGAGTCTTTGCTGGACGAGATCCGCACGCTGTGGAACAGCACGCTGATCCTCAACCGGCCGGGCCGCGCCCGTGAGCAGATCGGCGCCGACCTGGCCGCGGGGCTTGCCGACCTGGAAGCCTATGGCCAGATGGTGCTGGCCAACCCGGACTTCGTTGAACGCTTGAAGAGCGGCGCGCCGATGAGCCCGGCGGACCCTGCGACGTTCTTTGGCGGGGATCGCAAGGGCTATATCGATTACCAGACGCTTAACGCCTGAGCGACTTCGTGCAGGGAGTGGGAGCCGCCTTGCTGGCTCCCACAAGTTCGCGGTAGAACGCAACATCTCGGCCTTGCTTTGGCCAGATGAGCCAGTATCCTGCCCCGACATTTATCGACCCCCGTCGACGTCAGGAACAGAAGCCACTGCCATGACCACCCTCACCTTGCGCAACGCCGCCCCGGCGGACGTTGCCCGTTGCTATCAGATCGAAATAACCGCCTACGAAGGCGATGAAGCCGCCACTGAAGCGAAAATCGCCACGCGTATTGCCCAGTACCCTGAAGGTTTCCTGATCATGGAACAGGAAGGCCGGATCATCGGTTTCATCAACAGTGGCTGCGCCCATGTCGTGGAGATGTCGGACGAGCCGTTCAAGGAACTGATCGGCCATGACCCGGCCGCGCCCAACGTGGTGATCATGTCGGTGGTGATCGATCCGGCCGAACAGGGCAAGGGCTATGCGACGCAACTGATGCAGGCTTTCGTCGCGCAACAACGGCAGATGCATAAGCAGACCATTCACCTGATGTGCAAGGACCGACACGTCGAGCTGTACCGGCGCATGGGCTATCGCTATATCAAGCCTTCAGCGTCGGACCACGGCGGCATGGCCTGGCACGAAATGCTCATGGAGCTGTGAGGTGCCGAATATCAGTGAAGGCCGGGCAACCGCCTGCGGCATCGGCGCGATCCTGTTGTGGAGCACGGCCACTGGCCTGATCCGCAGCGTCACCCAACTGTTCGGGCCGCTGGCCGGGGCGGCGATGATCTACTCCCTGGGCGCCGCCCTGCTGCTGGTACTGCTGGGACGCCCGCGCCTGCATGCGTTTTCCCGCTTTCACTTTCTATTGGGCAGCGTGCTGTTCGTGGCCTATGAGGTCTGCCTGTCGTTGTCGCTGGGCTTTGCCAACAGCAACACCCAGGCCATCGAACTGGGCGTGGTCAACTACCTGTGGCCCTGCCTGACCGTGCTGCTGGCAATAGTGATGAACGGTCAGAAAGCCCGCTGGAGCATCATTCCGGGCACGGCTCTGGCGTTGTTCGGCATTCTCTGGGTGGTCAGTGGCGACGGTTTGTCGCTACACGCAATTGTTGCCAGCATGCAGTCCAATCCCCTGAGCTACAGCCTTACCGCCAGCGGCGCGGTGATCTGGGCGCTCTACTGCAATATCACCCGGCGCTATGGCGGCAGCCAGAATGGCCTGGTGCTGTCGTTCTTCCTCACCGCCGCAGTGCTCTGGTGCAAATACGCAATCAGCAGTGAAGTCATCCCCGACTTCACCTGGCATGGCAGCCTGGAATTGTTGGGCGCCAGCGCCGCCATGGCCGTGGGCTATGCCTTGTGGAACCTGGGCATCCTGCGCGGCAATATGACCTTGTTGGCCACGGTGTCCTACTTTGCGCCCGTGTTGTCTTCGGCCTTCGCCGCGCTATGGCTCGGTGCAGCGCTGACCGTGCAATTCTGGCAAGGCGCATTGATGGTCACGGCGGGGTCGTTGATCTGCTGGATGGCGACGCGGCAACGAACGACGGCTCAATAGCCCCTACCCCGAAGCCGGGCGATCAGCCCGTCCACCCGTGGATTGGACCGGGTCAGCGAACGCCGGGCCGCCGGGCGACGGTCATTTCCCAGTGCGCAGGCGAGCCGGACTTCTATACGCCAGCGTATGTGCGCCGTGCCGCAATCGCCACCATCGAGCAAGGCCACACCCGCTATACCCCGGTGGTGGGCAGCCGGGCCCCGCGCAAGGCCGTCGCCGCCAAGTCCCGCACTGAAAACGGTCTGGAGTGAGTGCCGGGCAAATTGGCCGGACATCGCCTGGCGGGCGCCCGTTGCACAGCGATGAAGACATCGCCCATGCATTGATCGAGGAAGCCAGTGTTGCCGTGGTCCACGGCAGCGCCTTTGGCCTGGGGCCGCATATACGCATTGCCTACGCGCTGGACGATACGGCGCTGATCGCCGCCTGCACGGCAATCCAGCGGTTTTGCCACGGCGTTTCTGATCACTAAAAGTGGGCTATTGAGGTGATTATTTGTCGCTTTTTTTGTGGATTGGCGAGCATTAACTTGGCCCGACAACATTATAAGAACAAGGTCCGACTCATGTCCTTACCAAACGCCATCAAGCCCGCCGTGCGCAGCCATTACCGCTGGGTCGTCGCGGCGCTGATTTTCCTGATCTACACCATCGCCGCCGCCGACCGGGCCAACCTGGGCTTCGCCCTGCCGTTTATCCGCAAGGAATTCGACATGAGCAACGCCGAAGCCGGCGGCCTGGTCAGCATGTTCCTGCTCGCCTATGCCCTGGCGCAGATGCCGGCGGGCTTCGCCTTCGGCCGCTTCGGCGTGAGCAAGATCCTGCCCGGTGCCATGATCCTGACCTCGGTGCTGACCGGCCTGGTCGGTACCGCCGGTTCCCTGCTCGCCCTGAAGATCTACCGCCTGGGCCTTGGCCTGGCGGAAGGTCCACTGCCGATCAGCATGACCACCACCATCAATAACTGGTTTCCGGCCCGGGAAAAGGGCACGGCGTCGGGGATATTTCTGTCAGCGGTGAAGTTCGGCCCGGTGATCGTACCGCCGATCTGCGCGGTGATCGTTTCAGTCTGGGGCTGGCGGGAGATCTTTTATTTCTTCGCCCTGCCCGGCATTGTCTTGTCGTTCGTCTGGTACCTCCTGGTCTGTGACAACCCCGGTAAAAGCCGCTTCGTCAACAAGGCAGAACTCGACTACATCACCCTGGAAACGCCTGCGCCGAACAACATCTCGGCAACCACAACCGTCACAGAGAAGGCCCCGCCTGCCTGGCTGAGCCGGCTCGATGTGCTGATCCGCACGCGTGAAGAAGCGCCCCTGACCAGCAACCGAGAGGTCTTCAAGTCATGGAATATCTGGGGCTGCGCCGTCGCGTATTGCTTCCAGCTCGGCGTCTCCAGCGTGTTGCTGGCCTGGATTCCTACCTACCTGATGAACGTCAAACAGTTTTCCATCGTCAATATGGGCCTGGCTTCGGCGGCGCCCTGGGTCGGTGCGGTCCTCGGCAACCTGTTGGGCGGCTACTGCTCCGACCGGTTGATGGGCGGACGTCGCAAGCCCGGCATGCTGCTCTCGGCCCTGGGCACCGCGCTGATGATGTACCTGCTTATCCACTCCCCTGCCGACCCGCTGCCCTACGGCCTGCTGCTGTTGTTGACCGGTGCGGTGCTGAGCCTGGGGTTCTCATCCTACATGGCGTATCCCATGGGTCTGGCCACGAAAAAGACGTTTCCGGTGGCCAACGCCATCGTCAACATGATCGGCCAGTTCGGCGCCGCCGCAACGCCCTTCATCACCGGCCTGCTGCTGGACCACTACGGCTGGAACTACGTGTTCGCCTGGCTGGCGATCGGTTCGTTCATCAGTTTCGTGGTACTGCTGACCATCGCCGAACCCCAGCCCAAGAAATAATTCTTACCTCTCAGAAAAGGAGCGCATGCATGTCCCCTCAAGATCAGCAACTGGTGGCGTTGTTCGACGGCCTGGACACCCCCGGCGTGTCCGACGCCCTGGACAAGCTCGGCCTGCCCGGCCAATGCCTGGGCGTCATGCCCCTGGCCGATTATCGCCAGGTCATCGTCGGCCCGGCCTTCACCGTGCGCTATGTCAGCGCCAGCACCCCGCCGGGCACCGTGGGCGATTTCGTCGATGACGTGGCCCCCGGTGATGTGGTCGTGATCGACAACAACGGCCGTACCGACTGCACCGTGTGGGGCGACATCATGACCCAGTACGCCGGCAGCCGAGGCATCGCCGCCACCGTGATCGATGGCGTTTGCCGGGACGTGAACAAGGCCCTGGGCGACGACTACCCGCTGTTCAGCAAGGGTCGCTTCATGCGCACCGGCAAGGACCGGGTCGAGGTCGAAGCGGTGAACCAACCGGTTTCGATCGGCCAGGCGCGGGTCTGTGCCAGGGATATTGTGGTCGCCGATGCCAACGGCGTGGTCATAGTGCCGCGCGAGCACGCCCGGGAAGTCGCCGAATGCGCCCGTGGCATCGAAGCGGTCGAGGCGTGGATTCGCGGGCTGTTGGCTGAGGGCAAATCCCTGCGCGAGGCGCGGGCGGAATTGGGGTATCACACACTGCAGCGTAAAAGCTGAGCCTTGGCAATCGACCCCGCCCCGTCAAGCATCAAAGCGCTCAACACACACTCGAGCCCAACTGCAAAGCCCGCAACCCGACATGCTGCCAGCCCCACCAGCCCAGCAGCATCACCGCCAGCAACAATGCCAGCAGCAGGATTCGCGGCAGCAGCCGGTTCACAGGGCGACACCCTGGGCCTGCAGCCTTGCCACCGGCCGTTCGCGTACCGGCCAGTTCAGGGCGGCGGCCAGCAGGCTGAGGCCGATGGAGACCTGCCAGATCAGCTCGTAGCTGCCCATGCGGTCATACACCACCCCGCCCAACCAGCCGCCGAGAAACGCCCCCAGTTGATGGAACAGGAAGACGATACCGCCGAGCATCGACAAGTTGCGCACGCCGAACAGCGTGGCGACGGTGCCGTTGGTCAAGGGCACGGTGGACAGCCAGAGCAGGCCCATGGCGATGCCGAACAGGTAGGCACTGGTGGTACTCACCGGCCACCACAGGAACAGCGCGATCACCACGGCCCGCAACAGATACAGCGCCGTGAGCAGACGCGGTTTGGACATGCGCCCGCCCAGCCAGCCGGCGGTGTAGGTGCCGACAATATTGAACAGGCCGATCAGCGCCAGCACCGTGGTGCCGGTGGTCGCCGCCAGATGCTGGTCGAGCAGATAGGCTGGCAGGTGCACGCCGATAAACACCACCTGAAAACCACAGACAAAGAAACCGAAGGCCAGCAGCCAGAAGCCGGAGTGGGTGCAGGCTTCGTGCAGGGCCTCGCCCAGAGTCTGTTGCGGGCCGCTGCTGACCATGGGTTTGTCCTTGAGCATCGGCACCAGGGGCAGGATCAGCGCCACCAGGATGCCCAGCACAAATAACGCCTTGGACCAGCCCAGGCCATCGATCAGCCCCAGCGAGCCGGGCAGCATGATGAACTGGCCGAAAGACCCGGCGGCACTGGCCAGGCCCATGCCCATGCTGCGTTTCTGCGCAGGCAGGGCCCGGCCGACTACGCCGAGGATGATGGAGAAGGTGGTCCCGGACAGTCCGATACCAATCAGCACGCCCGCGCTCATGAGCAGGGTCGAGGGCGAATCGGCCATGCTCATGCAGATCAGCCCGGCCGCATACAGCACGCCGCCGATCAGCACCACCTTGCCCGCGCCGTAGCGATCGGCCAGGCCGCCGGCAAACGGCTGGGCCAGGCCCCACAGCAGGTTCTGGAAGGCGATGGCGAAGGCAAACACCTCTCGGCCCCAGCCAAACTGGGCACTCATGGGTGACAGGAACAGGCCGAAGCCGTGGCGTATCCCCAATGACAGCGCAAGAATCAATGCGCTGCCGACAAGCACCCAACCGCTGGTGCGCCAGATCGAGGTCATGGCTGGTTTTCCTTATTCAAATGGTCAGGGTTGCGCCCCGTGGGGGCATGATGCCTGAGGGTTGAATGCTTGTGCGATTGAGCCGCAAAGAGATGCCGCCACTGAGTCGCAAGCAGCTTTAACCTTGTCGTATTCAACCATTATGAATAGGCCAGAGATGCCTCTATGTTTGCCGCGCCACGTGTTTGATCCGTACGATCTGTACGACCTTCAAATCAGCCAGTATCCGATAAAAAAGAATGTAGTTCGGATGCAGGACTAGCTCCCTGTAAGCAGATATACCGCTTCTGCCTTGACGCCCCATCTCGGGAAACTCGATCAATGTCAGGCTTTTGCTGTGTAACTCCCGCCCGAAGCTGGCGGCCCTGTCAGGGTTGTCCTTACCGATATGCGCAATGATTTTGCGCAGGTCCTCGCGTGCACTGGGCCTCCAGTGCAACCTGTAAAGCGATTCACTCAAACGTCATTTCTCTTGTCGGCGGCCAACAATTCAGCGATTTGCGCATCCATTTCAGCCATCACATCGGCATGGGCACTATCTTCCCGGGGATCATCCACCGAAGCCTGTATCTCGGCAGCCAGCCACTTGTTATACGCAGCCGCTTCGTGAGCACTGCGCATGGCTTCGGCCCTTCCTCGATTACCCGCAGACGGCGTCTTGTCTGTAGGGTCGTACTCACTGGCATCGAAATGCCCGACAGTAATGCCGACCTCACGCAATACATTCAAGGCCGCCTGCGGGGTGCCGAAACGACGAGGCTCAGTGCTACGAGCCTTGGACAGCAGGGCCGCACCGCCGCTGAGGGTATCGATCTGGATCAGGAACGTATTGCCCTGCCCCTTTAGCGTTACGCTCGACACGCCCCCTGTACTATTGGCTGTGCGCAGCTGTTCGATGGTCATGCCAGACATGATCTTCTCCTATAATTCAAGCAGCCAAATTACAGGTACTCTGCACACAGTTTCAAGGACGCGTGCAGATCATGCTTAAACATACGATCAAAAAGTAGCCGGCGTATTCACCCAGAGAATCCGCACAATCTCGCGGCTCACATTGCGGTAGCCGTGGGCGACGTTGCTGGGGAAGTGAAACGAATCACCCGGGTTGAGGGTGTAAGTGGTTTCACCCAACGTCAGTTCAAGGCTGCCTTCGATGACGTAGCCCATTTCTTCACCGGCATGCTCGATCATCTCGCTGACCATGCCCGGGGCGATGATATGAATGTCGCCCTGCAACAGGCCGCCTTTCTGCGGATGAGTCACCCGCTCCAGGTCGATATAGCCGGCCTTGCCGCCCTTGGCGAAACGACTGACCTGACGCGCCCCGGCACGCAGCACCGGTTCGTCCGATACCCAGTCTTCGGACGTCAGCTCGGACACGTTGCTGCCCAGGGCCTGGGCCAGGCGGTGCAACATGGCCAGGGAGGGCGAGGCAGCGTCGTTTTCCAGTTTGGAGATCAGGCTTTCCGAGCAACTGGCGACTTCAGCCACCTGCTTCAGCGTCAGGCCCGCCACCTTGCGGGCATGACGCAGGCGCACGCCCAGGCTGGGCAGGCCATCAGTGTGCAGGGCCTTGGCGGGTGTCTTGCTGGGTTTGGTCATGCATTCCTCTTGCTGATCACGGTATTTCTGACTCGGCGCTATCGCGCGGCAGGGCGAGAACTGTTGGAGCGTGGCTTGCCCGCGAAGGCGGTATTTCCAATGCAGAAAATGCATCGGATGTTCCGAACATTTCGCGTGCAAGCCTGGCTCCAACAAAACCGCGCCATTCGAGTGTTTATGCATTATCCAACTTGCAAATCAAGCCTGCACCGAGAAGTGCACTTCCACCGGATTCAGGTCATTGATCGGTACGATGTCCTGCGGGCAAGCGGACATTACCACCACTACGTCCATTTCGGCACGGATCTCGACCGAGTCGCCTGCCTTGGACACCGGTGGCAGCCACTCGACGCTGTGGTCCGGCTTGACCGGAATGTTCATCCACAGGTTGAACGGCTGCGGCACTTCACGGGAGCGCAGGCCGATGGCTTGCAGAGCCAGGCGCATATTGTCGGCGCAGCTGTCGTGATAGCCGACCACGCCCAGGTTGGTGTAGCGATGCAAGTCGCAGGCGGCCATCAGGGTGTCGTGGATGCCCGGCGACGTGTCGTTGAGCAAAGTGCCGATAGCGCGGCGACGATTGCTGAACAGGGCATCGCCGGGCTTGGGGATGATGCTGTTGCAGTGGGCACGGGCGTGTTCCAAGGAGAGGAATTCGCTCATGTCTTCGAGATTGAACAGCCAGGTGTCACACACCTGGGTGCCGTGGGTGTTAATGATCTTGATGACCTGACCGGCCTTGAGCAGCACGGCACGGCCACAGCGGGCCGGGACGGTATAAAGCTCGCCGAGCACCGGCGTGCCGTCGACGGAAATCGGCTCGCCGAGGGTGGCGTTGATGCCCAGGGAATTGCCGTTGTCGGTGTGGCAGCAGGCCGGGTAGTCATGAGCGTGAGTGATGCTGGTCATGGAGGACTCCTTGGTTTTACGGTTGTTCGGCAAGTGCCGCCAGGCTCCAGGCGAGTGCCTGGGTGCCGGCAAGCAATTGCGCGGGTTCAGTGAATTCCAGCGGGTTGTGGCTGATGCCCGCGCGGCTGGGGACAAACAGCATGCCGGTCGGACAGTGCCCGGCCAGGTACATGCCGTCATGAAAAGCACCGGAACGGATGGCCTGATGGGCTAGGCCGGTGGCCGTGCAGGCCTGCTCCAGCACCCCGACCACAGTCGGGTCGAAAGCCGTGGGCGCATGGCTGAACAGGCTGCTCAGTTCGGTATCACCGGGCAGGCAGCCCGGCAGTTGCGCATCGAAGGCCGCCAATACCGCAGGGTCGGCATGACGAAAATCGATGCTGAACGTGACTTCATTGGCGATGGTGTTGATCGCATTGGGCAGGACATTCCAGCGGCCGAAGGTCAGGCGCTTGTCCTCGGTGGCCAATTGATCGGCCAGGGCATCAATGCGCCGTGCGGCATCCATGGCCAGCAGCATGGCGTCGCGGCGCATGTGCATGGGCGTGGTGCCGGCATGGGCCGAAGCGCCCTTGCAGCGCACCTGATACCAGCGCACGCCTTGAATACCGGTCACCACGCCCAAGGGAACGGCGGCCTGCTCCAGCACCGGGCCCTGCTCGATATGCAACTCGACAAATGCATGGGCAGGGATTTTTCCCCGCAGCGGTAGATCAGGAAAACGCACGGTGTGAGCGTCCAGCGCCTCACCCACCGAAACGCCCGTGGCATCGAGGTTATTGCGGTAGACCGCCAGGCGCTCAGGTTCGACATAGGCACTGGAACCCATGGCTCCGGGGCTGAAGCGGCTGCCTTCTTCGTTGGTCCAGACCACCACTTCGATTGGCCGGCGCGTACGTATCCCGGCCGCCTCCAGAGCATGCAGGCATTCCAGGCCGGCCATCACACCGTAGCAACCGTCGAGGGTGCCGCCAGTGGGCTGTGTGTCGATATGACTGCCGGTCATCACCGGTGGCAGATCTTCCCTGCCCTGGCGGCGGATAAACAGATTGGCGCAGCCGTCAGTCCAGACCTGGCAACCCAACTGGTGCGCTTGGGCGATCAGCCAGGCCCGGGCCTGCAAGTCTTCTTCAGACAAGGCCTGGCGATTCATGCCGCCCTGCTCGCCCGGTCCAAAGGTGGCCAGGGTATCGAGCAGAGCTTGCAGGCGCCGTCCCGAAACAGCGTCCATTGCCTGTTGAGCACTCATGACAAAGCCTCCACGCGCGGCGACAGGCTGCGGTTGAACCAGGGTTTGAGAAAGCGTTGCAGGCGCTCGGTCTTGGGCGCCTGGAACATCGCTCCCGGCTCGCCGGTCTCGACGATCTGCCCGGCTTCCATGAACACCACCTGACTGGAAATCTGCGCGGCGAAGCTCATCTCATGGGTGACCATGACCATGGTCATGCCGTCGTCGGCCAGGCTGCGGATCACCTGCAGGACCTCCTCGACCAGTTCCGGATCAAGAGCCGAAGTCGGCTCGTCGAGCAGCATCAGCCGTGGCTTGACCGCCAATGCCCGGGCAATGCCGACCCTCTGTTGCTGACCACCGGACAATCGCGCCGGGTAGGCATCAGCCTTGGCCGCCAGCCCTACCCGCTGCAGGGCGGCATCGGCCAGGGTGCGGGCCTCGGCCTTGCTCATGTGCTTGCCCAGTACCAGCGGCGCCATGACGTTTTCCCGCACGCTCATGTGCGGCCACAGGTTGAACTGCTGAAAGACCATGGACAGTGGTTTGCGCACTTCATCTATCTGACTGTCGCTGTCGCGGTCCCTGACGGTGCGGCCGGGGCCGCTGTAGCCGAGCAACTGGCCGTCGATCCAGATTTCGCCCTCGTCATAGGTTTCAAGGAAGTTCATGCAGCGCAAGGCGGTGGTCTTGCCCGAGCCGGACGGGCCGATCAGCGAGACGATCTCACCGGCCTGGACCGACAGCTCGAAGCCCTGGAGTACCCGGTTGGTCCCGTAGGACTTGCCGACACCGAGCAGTTGCAGGAGGGGTAAATGGCTCATCGCATCAACCTCGCAGATGGCGCGTCGCCCGTCGCCCCAGGTACTCGGCCACGGCTGCGACCGAAGTGGTCAGCAGCCAGTAGCTCAGCACCAGCAAGGCGTAAGGCACGACGTAGGAAAAAGTGGTGGAAACGATGCGCCCGGCGGTCAGGGTCAGTTCGGGCACGGTGATGATCGACGTCACCGCGCTTTCCTTGATGATCAGGATCACCTGATTGCCCAGCAACGGCAGGGCAAAACCCAAGGCCTGGGGCGCCTGGATATGCCAGAACGCCTGGCGCCGGGACAGACCGTGGACCCGCGCCGCTTCGACCTGACCACCCGGCACGCTGGCCCAGGCCGAACGAAACAGCTCGGCAAAATAAGCAGCGCTGTACAGCGCCAGGGCGAGGATACTGGCCTCGACCGCTTCCAGGCGCAGGCCCAGCACCGGCAGACCAAAATAGATCACCGCCAGTTGCGCCAGAAACGGCGTACCACGGATCAACCACACGTAGAGTCCATACACACCGGCCAGCATCGGCACCGCCAGGCGCAGGGCATTCAGACCAAAACCCAACAGCAGCCCCACTGCTGCGGCGGCCAGGCTGATGCCCAGGGTCACCAGCAGGGCCTCGCCGAAGTCGGGCAGATAACTCAATAATTCGTGCATCAGGCGCGCTCCTGCCAACGGCGTTCGAGCAACCGGCCAAGCACGCTCAGCAGGCTGGTCAGGGCCAGGTAAAACACCGCCGCCACCAGATAAACCTCCAGCGGGCGATAGGTCTGCGACACCAGTTGCTGGCTAACCCGCATCAAGTCGGTAATGGAAATCACCGAGACCACCGCCGAGACCTTGATCACGTCGATCAGCTCACTGATCAACGCAGGTGACGTCAACCGCAGCACCTGCGGCAGCTGGATGCGGGTCAGGGTCTGCCATTTGCCGATGGAGAACACCCTCGCCGCTTCAAGTTGCCCTTTGGGGATCGCGGCAAAACCGCTGCGCAGGATCTGCGACTGGTAGGCCGCAGTGTTCAGCGCCAGGGCCAGACCGGCAGCCACCAGCGGCGGCACATCGATATTCAGTGCCGACGGCAGGTAGAACAGCAACAACAGCTGCGCCAGCATCGGCGTGCCGCGAAAGAAGCTCACGTACACCCTGGCGAAGACCACCCCGCTGCGGCTGCTGCCGGTACCGATCAGATGGATCAGCACGCCAACGACAAACCCCAGGGCCATGCTTGCGGCGCACAGCCACAAGGTGGTCAGGGCGCCATCGAGCAAGGCGGGCCAGTACAACGCCAGCCGTGTGGTGAAATCGTTCATAGCCAGGCCACTCAGATGCTCGGAACCGGCATGGCATCGGTCGGCAGGGTCATGCCGAAACCGAACCACTTGTCCTGGAGCTTCTTCAAGGTGCCGTCGGCACTGGCGCGCGCGATGCCGTCACTGAACAGCTTGACCAGGGTGGCGCTGTCGGCGCCCTTGCGCCCTACCCAGCCAAAATACGTGGTCGGGCCGACCATTTCCGGCAAGGTGCTGAATACGCCGGGGCGGGCTTTCATCAGCGGGCCGAGGTTGGACAACGACTGCGCCACGCCATCGAGACGGCCATTGGCCAGGTCGGCATAGGCTTCATCGAAGCTTACGTATTCCTTGATCCGCGCCAGACCCGGTTGGCCTTCGGCCTTGAGCTTGGCATTGAAGGCCTGCAACACCGCCAACTGACCGGAGCCGGCCTGGGAGCCGATGATCTTGCCGTTAAGGTCGCCCACCGATTTGAGGCTGTTGTCATCGCCGCGCTTGAGCAGGGCCACAGTGGATTCGGCAATCGGCACGGTAAAGGCGAATTGCTCGAAGCGCGCCTTGTTCACCGTGACCGACGTCACCACGAAATCGAACTTGGCGCTGTCCAGGCCCGGCAGGATGCCCTGGAATGGCAGATCCAGCTGACGCACCTTGACCCCCGGCAGGTCGGCATCTAGCACGTAGTGCATGAGGTCGGCGCCGTAGCCAACGATCTTGCCGTTCTCCACCGACTCGAAAGGCGCGAAGCGCGCTTCGGTGGCGACGACGATTTCCTTTTTGTCCTTGATCCGCTGCAACAAGTCATCGGCCTGAGCCATGGACACGGCGAACAGAGTAATCAGTGACAGGGACAGTGCTTTGAGTGCGTGGCGTTTCATCGGTGTTGGCTCCCCTTGAATCGACAGGATTTATATTCAAGTTACTTGAATACAGATACAAGAGCATGAAGTGTGCCAATCGGTAGCAATGCCAATTCAAGGTACTTGAATTAGTTTCATGGGAGTGAATTTGCTTCAGGAGGGTGCTGCAAAGGCAGTCACTGACTCAGGTCGGTGCGCGGTCGATAGAAGCGAACGTGTTCGCGAGGGGGCCGGTATGCCTGACCTGGCACACCGCGTTCATCAGCTCGCTTCTTTATATACAGGTTAAAGCGCAGCGAACGAGCTTCGTCTTGCTAAGGGCATACCCCTCGACTACTCACGGAGAACTCTATGCTGCGCCCTACCCTGGCCCTCGCCGCCCTGAGCCTGTCCAGCCTCGCCTGGTCGGCCGAACCCTGTGCAGTGGATATTCATGGCACCGACCAGATGACGTACGACCTCAAGACCATCGCCGTACCCGCCAGCTGCAAGAAATTCACGGTCAACCTGCTGCACCCCGGTACGCTGCCGAAGAATGTGATGGGCCATAACTGGGTGCTGGCGAAGAAGGAGGACATGCCCGCCATTACCGCAGACGGCTCCAAGGCGGGAGAAGCCGACGACTATCTACAACCGGGAGATCTGCGCGTGCTGGCCCATACCCGGTTGATCGGGGGTGGCGAACAGGCTTCGGCAACCTTCGACACCGCCACCCTGAAGTCCGGCGAGAACTACGTTTTCTTCTGCTCGTACCCGTTCCATTCGACCATGATGAAGGGCACGCTGACCTTCGGCGGCTGACCGCTATGCCGGTGAGCAAGGCTATCTGCTCACCGGCAACCGGGCTTATTTCAACTCCATTGTCTGCTGCACACCATCGGCCTTGATCTGCTCAGGGGTGAAGGGTAGCGGCCGCCATCGCTGCATCGAGAACAGTAGCGTCTGGTCCTTGAAATGCGCGGACGCCGGGTCGCTGGACTGGGACATCGCCAACAGGCCCCGGGCGACCGGTCCGTTGTCGTCGAAACTGACCAATTGGATGTAGCTGCTGCCACCGTCGACAGCAAAACCGGCGCCGTTGCGCTCAACGGTAATCGCGTTATAGATACCCAGCTTGCCGTCACCTCCCGGGATGGCGATGCGCTGCCTGTCACGGACCACGGTCTGCAACTGGCCCCAGCGGGTGTCGGCTGCCAGGTTCAGGCCCGCCATACGGGTACTGGCATCGACCAGACTCTTGTGCAGACGTGCGGCAACCTCGGGGCGTTCCCAGGCAAGGCCACTGGGGGTACGCACCGGATCACCGGCCGCAAACGCCTGGCGCCAGCTGTCGCCCCCGGCCTGCAGGCCGGCCATGACCCACTGGAAATACAACGGCCCCAGGCCACTGGTGGTCTGCGCCTGACGATCCCAGCCCTGCAATGCCGTACAGGCTGGCCGGACAGCCGCATCAGTCTGGCGACGACAGAACGCCAGGATGTCGTCCAGTACCAGGTCAGCCAGATACACGCGGTTACCGGTGACCAGCTCTGCGAGAAAGTCCGCCGAGACCGGTCGCTCGCCCAACGGCTGCAAGCGGCTCAGGGCAAACCGTGCACGCAGACCCAGCGGCCGGTCGCTGCGACTGATCAACGGCGAAAACCCTGTGAGCGGTGCAGCGGGCCGGGTCATCCAGGCGCTGTCGTTGGAGTTCTGCAGCACATCATTGCCCAGTAATTGCGGCAGATGGCTGGCCGCGACAATACCCGCCTGCCGCGCCCCCGGATCATTCTGCCAGTTACAGGCCGAACGGCTGCCATCCAGGCCAGGCAAACCGGCCTTGACCAGCGCCGGATCAGCACACTGTGCCAGGCTGGCGAGGGGCATATTGGGAATGACCCCGGCATTCATGTACAGCGCCCCGCCGCGGTCATCCACTGCCAGAGTGTTGACCCAGGGAATCCCCTGCAAGTCGGTGATGGCCTGTTGCAACTCGACGACGCTGTGGGCGCGGTTCATCGCATCCCATTGCGCCAGGATGCGGTCATTGCCCAGGTTGGCATCCTGCAGGGCATAGGCCTGATGGGCGTCCCAGGGCATCAAGCCCGGCAGACTCACCACAGGGCCGAAGCGCGACTCATAGACATCGTGACTGACACTGATCACCTTGCCGTCATCCTCGCGAACCTGCACCTGAACAGGCCGCTTGCCCATGGCTTCGCTGTGGCCGTCGACGATATAGCGTTGCGAATTCTGCGGGTCGAGTTGCAGACGATGCAGGGTGAAATGGCTGGACTGATCGACCGTATGGGTCCAGGCCATGTGCCGGTTGAAGCCAATATTGACCAGAGGCAGGCCCGGTAGCGCGGCGCCCATGACATCCAGTTGGCCAGGGATGGTCAGGTGCATCTGGTAAAACCGCAGGCCACCGCTCCAGGGGAAGTGTGGGTTGGCCAGCAACAAGCCTCGGCCGTTCTCGCTGCGCGCGCCCCCCACGGCGATGGCGTTGCTGCCACGGGTCTGGGCGAAGTCCTGCAACCGGACCAGGGACTCGGCGACGATTGAACCGGAAGCCACTGCTGGCTGAGCCGACGTCGGTGGCGCCGCACTGACCAGCGCCTTGGCAAAACGGCCGACGCCACCTTCCACCAGCAGACGCCGCACCAGGCGCACAGCGTCTTCCTTCACCAGGGGACGCAGCCAACCGGCGTTACGACAGGCTTCGGGTAGCTGGCTGGCCGGGGTCTGTGACAGATACGTGTTGAATCCGGCGACATAACCGGCGATGCGCTGTTGCATGGCCACTGGCTGCGCCTGCCAGAACGCCTGTACCTGTTCCGCGCTGTTTAGCCACTGGAAAAAGATATCGGAGGTCAGGTTGTCCTGACCCACGGACGAGCGGCCGGTGCGGCCAAGTACCCGGCTGCGCTGACCACTGACAGTGACGACTTCATCGGCGAGCAGGCACAGGTTGTCCCGCGCATAGGCGTAGCCGATGCCGTAGCCAAGCCCTTGATCATCGGCGGCCTGAATGTGCGGTACGCCCAGGGACGACCAGCTGATAACGGCTTTGCCCGGCGGCTCGGCAGCATTCACGGCACTGAGAGCCAGACAACAGCAGGAAGCCAGGGCCAGGGTTTGCAGGGATAGCGGATGCACGATGGCTCCTTGAACGCATGCCGCGTTGGCGGGGGAAATCTCTGTTCAGGGAACGAGCAGGCTTTTACGGAATTTAGTCACATTCTTCAGATCTTTTTAAAAGCGACCCACTCCTGGAAAAACGCCCTGTTTTAGCCCATGAAGCCGTGGTCTGCGACGAAATTGGCACTATGGGAAAGCGAAAATAATCTATTAATAGGATTAATTCCCATTTGACAATGATAAGCAACAGACTTACTTTTGCCGCCGAAACGTACGGATACATTTTCTGTCAACCTCGACCGCGCAGGTAACATCATGCAGGACTCAGGCATCACAGACCTTCGGCTAAACGGATTCCCATCCCTGCTTCAGACATTGATTTCCAACCGCGCAAGCCTGATCAAGACCGCTGCCAGGATCACCGGCTGCCATAGCCGCGCCGAGGATGTTGTTCAGGATGCCTATATCCGGGTGTCATCCATGACCTCCGATACGCTGCCTTTCAATGCCCGGCTCAATTACATCTTCCGCATCGTGCGCAACCTGGCCATCGACCACTATCGCAAGCAGTCGATGGAGCAACGGTACTTCGTCAACGACGAGCAGAATCTGAATGCGGCGCCGCAGGTGTCTAATCCGGAGTCGATCAATGTGGACCGTCAGACATTGGGCAAAGTGGATCGCGCACTGGCACAACTGCCCGAGCGCACGCGTTATGCATTTGTCATGTATCGGGTGCACGGCAAGCCGCAGAAAGATATAGCCGTCGAACTGGGCGTCTCGCCGACCCTGGTGAACTTCATGATTCGCGACGCGCTGGTCCACTGCAAGAACTTCGTCGAGTCCGCCCACACTCATTAAGCCCTAAGCCGCTCCCGCCTCTCACCTCCACGCCCTGACGCCCCATTGCCCGGCTAACCTGTATCTTCCTGGTACGACAGCCGGGCTGGTCGCTCATCGACATCCTGTGCAATCATGGCTATATGCCGTCACCCTGAATAATATTTAACTGTATAATTATCTACATACACATTAAAAGAATGGCGCTGTACGACCAGATCAGTCAGTCGGTAATTTTTCATGCCCACTCCTTCCGCTTCAGACTCTTCCCAAGACGCGCTAAGCGATGAAGCGGCGCATTGGTGCATGCGCGTCAATGAAGACGACTTCAGCGAACAGGAACGCGAGCAACTCAATCAGTGGCTCGACCGTGATCCGGCGCACAAGCGTGAATTCGACGCCATGATGGAAATCTGGACCATCAGCGAATTCCTGCCGACTGATTCGCCCACTGCCCCCCCCATACCCGCCCAGCCACAACCGCTGCCACGACGCACATTCAAGCGCCCGTTAATGGCTGCTGCCTTGCTGCTTGCCCTGCCCATTGCCGGGCTGATCGGCTGGCATCTGAATGTCATTCCTGACAGTTACCAGAGTTTCGAAAGCGGCTCGCAACTGCGCGACATCGTGCTGGCCGACGGCTCGCGAGTGCAGATGAACCTGGGCAGCCAGCTGACATTCGCCAATTTCAAGGATCGCCGCAGCGTCACGCTGAACAAGGGTGAAGCCTATTTCGACGTGCGTCACGATGGAAGCCACCCGTTCCTGGTCAATGCCGGACGCGGGCAGATTCGGGTAACAGGTACCAAATTCAATGTATGGACCTATCAGGACGAGGTCGTCGTCACCCTGATACAGGGGTCGGTGCAGGTGATGGCTGACCGCAACAGGACCGATCAGCTGGCCTATCTGTCACCGGGCATGCAGGCCCGCTACACCGCGCAGATGATCAGCCCGCAAGTCAGCGCCGCTCTGCCCGAAGAGGCCATGGCCTGGCGCAGCGGCAAACTCATCCTGCGCGATCTGTCCCTGAGCGATGCCCTGCCGCAGATCAATCGCTATCTCGCTGTTCCGATCCACCTTGGTGACCGGGCCACCGGTCAACTGCGGGTTGGCGGTATCTACAACACCCAGGAAGTTGCCGCACTCGTACAGACGCTGCCCAAAGTGTTGCCGGTGTACCTGAGCAGTAACGAGAAAGGCGAGACGGTGGTCCGCAGCAAGCGCGCCGCCCCTTAAGCCCACTGCTGCATGCGCACGCGGCAATGCTTCATGGCATTGACGATGTGCTTTTCGACCATGGCCCTGGACACATTCAGCCGCTCGGCAATTTCCGGGTGCGACAGGCCTTCGAGCTTGCGCAGCAGGAAACATTGTCGACACGGCTCACTGAGTTCAGCCAGCGCTCTGCGCATCAAGGCCAGGCGCTCTTCATCTACCGAGCCGACATGGGCAGGCGCGACGAAGAAACGCTCGTCGGTTTCCAGCACCTCGATGGGCTCAACCCGACGCACCACATTACGTCGGTGGGCATCGACCATCAGGTTCTGCGCGGTGCGGTACAAAAACGCCCGTGGATGGCTGACCTGGACCTCGCCGCGACGTTCGAGCATGCGCACATAGGCGTCATGGGCAATGTCCTCGGCGTTATGTCGACTGCCAAGTCGCGCGCTCAGATAGCCCACGAGCTCCCGGTAGTAGTGGTCAAGCAGGACTGGCATCGAAGGTGCGTTCCTTGAGTGTTCGATGAAGAAGGGAATGCAATGCAGGCCATTTAATGGCATCGCCCCCCTAAATTATAATAATTCTCATAAACTTTCAAAAAGACCGTCAGCAACTGCCTCCACATCGCTCTAAAGCACCTAAATTCCCCTCCCTTTCTTTCGTCTAACCGGCAGTTACCGACGCTGCTCCTTCGTGACAGCGGACCACCTACTGGCCGGAACCCTGCATGACTCCTCCCCGCCTTACCCGCCGCGCTGTCGCCGTTGTGCTTTGCCTGATCCCCGCCGCTGCGTTCGCTGCCTGGAGGCTATTGCCCGAGTCGCCGGATCAACGACCTTTCGTCAGTGTTTCCCGGGGCAATATCGAATCTGCCGTCACCTCTTTGGGCACTCTGCAACCACGGCAATACGTCGATGTTGGCGCACAGGCGTCGGGGCAGATTCGTACACTGCATGTCGAAGTTGGCGACACCGTCAAGCAAGGCCAGTTGTTGGTGGAAATCGATCCCTCGACCCAGAAGGCCCAACTGGATGCCGAGCGCTTCGCCATCGAAACCCTCAAGGCACAGGTCAAGGAACAACGCGCCGAGCATCTGCTGGCCCAACAGCAATTGCGTCGCCAGCAACGCATGGCCGTCGATGGCGCCACGCGAGAGGAAGATGTCCAGACCGCCCAGGCCAAGGTCTTGACCACCCAGGCGCGCATCGACATGTACCAGGCACAGATTCTCCAGGCCCAGGCCACCCTGCGCAGCGCCGAGGCGCAACTGGGCTACACGCAAATCTACGCGCCCATCAGCGGCACCGTGGTCGCGGTAGATGCCCGGGTCGGCCAGACCCTCAATGCCCAGCAGCGTACCCCGCTGATCCTGCGCATCGCCAAGCTGTCGCCCATGACGGTCTGGGCCGAAGTCTCGGAAGCCGATATCGGCCAGGTCAAGGCTGGCATGCAGGCTTACTTCACGACCTTGAGCGGCGGCGGGCGCCGCTGGTCCAGTACGGTTCGACAGATCCTGCCGATCCCCCCCAAACCCCTGGACCAACTCAACCAGGGCGGTGGCAGCCCGGCCTCCGCCGCAGGCAGTTCCAGCAGCAGCTCAGGCAGCAGCGGTGGCCGAGTGGTGCTTTACACCGTGCTGCTTGACGTGGACAACGCCGATAACGCGCTGATGGCGGATATGACCGCCCAGGTGTTCTTCGTCTCAGGCAGCGCGCAGAACGTATTGACCGCGCCTATATCGGCCTTCCATAGCCAGGGCAACGACCGACAAACCGCCCAGGTACTGGCCACCAACGGCGAGATCGAAGAGCGCCAGGTGCGTACCGGCCTGAGTGATCGTCTGCGCGTGCAGATTCTCGACGGCTTGAAGGAAGGCGACAAGTTGCTGATCAGCCCCACCGGCAGCGGGGGTTGAATGAGCACGCCACTGATTGAACTGATCGACATCCGCAAATCCTACGGCGGCGGCGATAGCCCCCAGGTCGATGTATTACGCGGTATCGATCTGGCCATTCACGCCGGTGAATTCATCGCCATTGTCGGTGCCTCGGGCTCGGGCAAATCGACCTTGATGAATATCCTCGGCTGCCTGGACCGGCCGACGTCGGGGCAGTACCGCTTCGCCGGAGAAGACGTCGCGCTGCTCAACATCGACGAGTTGGCGTGGTTGCGCCGGGAGGCGTTCGGCTTCGTATTCCAGGGCTATCACCTGATCCCCTCCTCCTCGGCCCAGGAAAACGTGGAAATGCCGGCCATCTATGCCGGTACCTCGGCACTGCAGCGCGCCGAACGTGCCCAGGCCCTGCTGCAACGCCTTGGCCTGGGCGAGCGCACCGGCAATCGCCCACGCCAGCTGTCAGGCGGTCAGCAGCAACGGGTCTCGATTGCCCGCGCCCTGATGAACGGCGGCCACATCATTCTCGCCGACGAACCCACCGGGGCGCTGGACAGCCATAGCGGCGTCGAAGTCATGAACCTGCTCGACGAACTCGCCGCCCAGGGCCATGTGGTCATCCTGATTACCCACGACCGTGACGTCGCCGCCCGGGCCCAGCGCATTATCGAAGTGCGCGATGGTGAGGTGATCAGCGACAGTGGCACCGGTCAGAACAGGCCCGAGCCGGGTGCAGGCGCCCTGCACGCCGATGACCTGCGTCGGCGCCTGAGCCTGGCCAACACCGAGCGCAGCCCGTGGCTCGGGGAAACCCGCGATGCCCTGCAAGCGGCCTGGCGGGTGATGTGGACCAACCGCATGCGCACCGCCCTGACCCTGCTGGGCATCATCATTGGTGTCGCCTCGGTGGTGGTGATGCTCGCGGTGGGTGAAGGCAGCAAGCGCCAGGTCATGGCCCAAATGGGTGCCTTCGGCTCCAATATTCTGTTCATGAACGGCGCGCCACCGGCTCCCCGAGCGCCCAGCGGCCATATCCGTCTCAGCGATGTCCGGGCCCTGGCTGACCTGCCCCAGGTCAGGACCATCATGGCGGCCACGACCCTCAAGGCTCAGGTGCGCTACGGCAACCGCGACATGACCTCGACCATCGGTGGCTACAGCCCGGTGTTCCCGAAGATATTCAGTTGGCCGCTGACCGCCGGCAGCTTTTTCACCGACGCCGACATGACCAGCGCCGCAGCGGTGGCGGTGATCGGCTCGCAAGTGAAGAAAAAACTCTTCGTCGATGGGCGCGACCCGGTCGGCCAGTACATCCTGATCGAAAATGTACCCTTCCAGGTCATCGGCGTACTGGCGAGCAAAGGCTCCAGCGGCGCCAACCAGCGCAATGACCTGCGTATTGCCATCCCCTATACGGCGGCACGCATTCGCCTGTCCGGCACCGAATACCCGGAGTATGTGGTCATCGGCGCGGCCGACAGCACCCTGGTCCACGAGACCGAACAGGCCATCCGCAGCCTGATGCTGCGCCTGCACAACGGTGTGGCCGACTTCGAAATCGACAACAGCGCCGCCCTGATCCAGGCCGAAGCCCATACCCGCAACGGCCTGTCGTTGATGCTCGGGGCCATTGCCGCCATATCCCTGCTGGTCGGGGGCATCGGCGTGATGAACGTGATGCTGATGACGGTTCGTGAGCGCACCCGCGAGATCGGTATTCGCATCGCCACCGGCGCCCGCCAGCGCGACATTCTGCGCCAGTTCCTGACCGAGGCCGTGGTGCTGTCGCTGGTCGGTGGCCTGATCGGTATCGCTCTGGCCCTGCTGATCGGCAGCGCCTTGACCCTGGCCGATGTGGCCGTGGCGTTTTCCTCCCTGGCCATGCTCGGCGCCTTTGCCTGCTCGGTCGCCACCGGCGTGATCTTCGGCTTCATGCCGGCGCGCAAAGCCGCCGGGCTCGATCCGGTTGCCGCCCTGACCAGTGAATAATCATGCATAAAGCCCCTTTCGCCCTGCTCCCTCTGCTGATCCTGCTTGGCGCCTGCAGTCAGGCGCCCGTGCCTCTGGACAGCGGCATCACACCACCCACGCGCTGGCAAACACCCGCTGCGGCAGCCGCGCAGTACCCGCAATGGTGGAACAGTTTCAACAGTCCGCAATTGACGCGCCTGATCGAGCAGGCGCGTCAGGGCAGCCACGACCTCAAGGCCGCCATGGCCCGGGTCCGTCAGGCCCGCGCCGATGTACGCATCGCTGGCGGCACGTTGCTGCCCAAGCTCGATGCCAGCGCCAATGGTTATCGCCAACGCCTGCTCAAAGGCCAGGGCTACAACGAACTCGACACTTCCAGCAGCGAACGCACCTACCACTACTTCAACCTGGGCCTGACCGCCAGTTATGAGGTGGACTTCTGGGGCGGCAATGCGGCGGCCCGGGACAGTGCCGAGTACAACCTGCAAGCCTCTGCCTTTGATCGCGACACCCTTGAGCTGAGCCTGCTGGGCAGCGTCGCCGACAGTTACCTGACCACCCTCGCCGCCCGTGAGCAGGCGCGGATTGCCGAACTCAACCTGAACAACGCCGAGAAAATCCTCGCGCTGGTACGCAACCGTTATCAGGCCGGTTCCGCCACAGCCCTGGAACTGGCCCAGCAGCAAAGCCTGGTCGCCAACCAACAACGCCAGTTGCCGCTCTATCGACAACTGGCGCGTGAAGCACTGATAACCCTTGCCACGTTGCTCGGCGAGCCGGTGCAGAATCTCAGTCTGGATGAGCAACCCTTCGAACAGATCACCGGCCCCGCCATCGACAGCGGCATACCCAGCCAGTTGCTGACTCGCCGCCCCGACATCGCCAGTGCCGAAGCGCGGCTGGCCGCCGCCCAGGCCGATGTCAGCGTGGCCAGGGCGGCGTTATACCCGACACTGAACCTGACCGCTGGCCTGGCCACCGGTGATGGGCAACTGGTCGATCTCACCCGCAACCCGGTATTCAACCTGGGCGCAGCCATTACCGCGCCGATCTTCAATAACGGCCAGCTACGTGCCGGGCGCGACAAGGCCATCGCCCGCCAGGACGAGCTGCTCGATACGTACCGTGGCGTGCTGATCACCAGCTTCGGTGAGGTGGAAAAGGCCCTGAACAGGGTCGATGGCTTGGATCGCCAAGCGCGCTGGCAGAACGAAGAACTGACCCAGGCACAACGCGCGTTCGACCTGGCCGAAAGTCGCTACCGCGCGGGGGCCGAAGACCTGCTCAGCGTGCTCGAGGCCCAACGCAGCCTGTTCAGCGCCCAGGCCGATCGGGTGCAACTACGGCAGGACCGGTTGCAAGCCAGTGTGGCGCTGTACAAGGCCCTGGGAGGTGGCTGGAGTCTGTCGTCGATGGCGGACAAGCGCTGACCTCGCAGTATGCGTATTCCGTAGGCGCTGCCGAAGGCTGCGAATGGATCTATCTGACCCAACGCTGTCGCAACCTGCCGCAGCGCCTACAACCCACCCTTGCTCGGCCCCGCCGCCAGATGGCGGCCATACCAGGGTCGCTGTGGCACTCGGCCCGCCAGGCGGTCGGCTTCTTCCTCGGGGCTGAAAATCACCTGCAAGGCCAGCTTCATGGTCTCGATATCCAGTTTGTCACTGCCGCCGCCGTTACCCAGGCCCCAGGCCCCGCAGCCTTCCCGGGAAGGGCCGAGCCAGGGCTCGGCCACGCGCACCCAGCGCCCCGGCGCGAACCAGGGGATACCGTTGACCGTCAGCGGCAGTACCTCACCGGGATGGGCCTGCTGATGGGCGAGGAACCAGTCATTGAGGCGGTCATCAATCCAGCCATGGAAGGCCCAGAACACCGGGTTTACATGGGAGGAAAACGGATCGCCGAGAAAATCATTGCCCGCACCAAACCAACGGTCGGCAAAGTCATAGTTGCGCCGCGCATAGGCCATGGGCAAACCCGAGTCAGGGTCACGCCCCAGGGCGGCCCAGCGCATATGCAACCAGTCATGAATACCCAGTTCGATGCGCGACCCCAGCTCGCCCAGGCACAGCGTGCTGAGGCACTGCGGGTCGTGTAACTGGGCCTCCCAAAGCTGGAAATTGGCGTATAGCCCCTGATTGCTCTTGAGGTAATACAACCACTGGCTGAAGGCGTCGTCGCCGCTGGCGTACCAAGTGGGCGGAACACTGTAGCCCGTGCGGTTGCTGAGGTAATCGACGAAGGCCTGAGTGCCGTCGCCCAGATAAGGCCGCGGCGCCGGCATGCAAGGCCAGGAACGCAGGTCCTGAACCTTGCGCACGCCATGGAGCATATGCCGGTGCATGAACAGAAAGTCCTCGCCAGAGCCATTGCGATGGCGATCATGGCCGCGGGCGTTGCGCTCCTTACCCAGTGGGCCGACCTGCCAGCCCAGAGCGCGGATCATCTGACGGCGCGATTCATCGATACGGTGCCAGCGATCACGACTGGCGTGCCATAACTGGTGGTAGTAGCGCCGTTGCGGCGAGATCAGGTCTTCATGCAAGGCGGCAACGAAGGGCAGGCGCTCACGGGCTTCGACAAAGGGTCGGCGACTGGCGACAAAACGCGCCTGAGGGCCTGAGTAGCCCGGCTGGGTCCCGGCCACGCGAACCTGCCCGCTGATCGTCGCGCCGCCACCCCCTTCACTCCAGTCACCCCAGATTTCATCCAGCACCGCGTCGCAGTCATAGGCCGTGCCTGACGGGGCGACCAACTTCCAGCGCAGCGTCGGCAAGTGCTCGGCCGCCAGCGGTCCATACACCTGCAAGCCATCATCCGCGTAAGGCGCACGCCCCAGATAGCCACGCACGGCACGGGCGCCCTGACCGACATCGAGCAACAGCTCCAGCGGGCCGGCCAGAGCGGCCAGCGCCGGGTGAGCGTCCACCAGTTGCCAGTCCCAGATACCCACCAGACGCTCGGCCAAAAAAGCATTGGGCAAGTCATCGACCGGCACCGCAGGCTCGTCGCTGCTCAGCTCCGCTTCCTGCACCTGGTTCCACTTCTGCCGCCCGTACCAGCCGGCAGGCAGCACTACACCGGCGGCCACCAGGCCGGCCAGCATCCCTCGACGTGACACCTTCATCCACTGTACTCATGACGTGACTACTGCTGCGAAAACGAATAGCCGACCCTTCGATTTAGGGCACGTCGGAATACCAGTCAGGGAGAGCACATGTTCACATGCGTATCTGGCACATCTGCATTTCAGCAGTGCGATGCCAACGTCTGCGTCGCAGCTATCCGTGGGTCATTTGTAGGACTCTTCCCTAACTACGCAGGACTTTTCCGAAACTCATCCCGAGGTCTGGATTAGAGCTGTCCGATCCCCCACTGTTTCGCGCCTGAGACAAGACAAACCCTCGCCAGAGCCTGTCCTTGTCACCTTGAGAATCTGATTTTCTAAAGCCGGGCTGCCATGGATATTCAGGGTGGCGGGAGGTCGCGACCGTGAAAAACAACAGTGTTTATTGCCATCAACCATTGATTGATTATTTCCAGGCTAATAATTCAACGCAATTAAACAGCCACGTTAAAAGTGCTACCGGCCACCTGCCCAACCCGTTGCGACGCTGGGAGGCCTGAGCATGTCCACCCCAGCCCGGGTCTTCTACGACCACACCCGCCATAAACTCGATATCCACGACCTCGACGCCCACCTCGACGTCCTCGCCTTCGAGGGCGAAGAGCAACTGAGCCAGCCGTTCAAATACATCATCGAGTTCACCTGCACCGAGCAGGACATAGCCGCCGCCCAGGTCCTCGGCAAATTCACCGATTTCACCCTGCATAACCCGCCTGTCAAACCGGCCTGGGCACGCCCGAACCCGAGCTGCCGTTGCGCACCGTGCGCGGGATCATTACCGACTTCAAACGCCTGTCCAGCTCAAGGGACGAAGCCCGCTACGAAGTCATCCTGCAACATCAACTGGCCCTGCTCGGCAAGGGCAAGCAATACCGCATCTACCAGCAGCAGTCCGTGCCGGAGATCGTCAAGAGCGTGCTGTGCAACCGCCACCCCTTCGATCCCTGGGAGTGCCGCTTCGACCTGCTGCGCGAGTATCCGCGACGCGAACAGGTCATGCAGTACAACGAGAGCGACCTGGCGTTCATCTCGCGCCTGCTGGCCGAAGTCGGCATCTGGTACCGCATCAAGCGCCACGAAACCGCGTGCTACGACATCCTGGTTCTGCATGACGACCAGACCCAATACGTCAAGCCCTGGATCGAGCTGCCAAACCGCCCGCCGTCCGGCCTGCACGATAATGGCGAGCACAGCGTCTGGCAGTTGCAGACCCGCCACCAGGTGGTGGAAAAAAACATCAATGTGCGCGCCTATAACCCGCGCGATGCCAAGGCCTGGCTCGAGGAAGACATCGACCTGACCCGCGGCGCCAAGACCACCTATGGTGAGGCTTACCACTACGGTGAGGCCTACACCGAGCTGGGCAGTCGTTATCACCAGGACCGCGAGCTGCTCTGTGAAAGCGGCATTTTTCACGCGCGCCTGAACCACGAGCGCTACCTCAACAACCAGACCCGCCTCAGCGGCATCAGCACCCTGGCCAGCCTGATGCCGGGCCAGGTACTGGAGATCACCGAGGCCGCCTTGCAGGCCTTCGAGCCCGGCGCGCTGGTGACCAAAGTACGCCTCAGCGCGGCCCGCGATCGCAGCCTGGAAGTTCGCTTCGAAGGCATTCCCTACGCGGAAAACATCTGCTTCCGACCGCCGCGCCTGGCCAAACCGCACATGGCCGGGACCATTCCCGCACGAGTCACCAGTGGCGACGCCAACACCACCTACGCCGATATCGATAAGGAAGGCCGCTACCGGGTCAACTTCCTGTTCGACCGCGACCAGTGGGAAAAAGGCCGCAGCAGCATGTGGCTACGCCTGGCGCGACCTTACGCCGGTGACACCTACGGCCTGCACCTGCCGCTGATCTGCGGCACCGAAGTGGCCGTGGCCTTCGAAAATGGCGACCCCGACCGCCCCTACATCGCCCACGCCCTGCACGACAGCGATCACCCCGACCCCGTCACCCTGGCCCGGCGCGACGACAGCCGCAATGTGCTGCGTACCCCGGCCAATAACAAACTGCGCATGGAAGACAAACGCGGTGAAGAGCACGTCAAGCTCAGCACCGAATACAGCGGCAAGAGCCAGCTCAACCTCGGGCATCTGGTCAATGCCGAGAAGAAAAAACGCGGCGAAGGCTTTGAACTGCGCAGCGATGGCTGGGGCGCGATACGCGGTGGCAAGGGTGTGTTTATCAGTGCTGATGAGCAGGCCAAGGCCCAGGGCCAGGTGCTCGATATGGCCGACACCCTCGCACGCTTGCAAGACGCAGGCGAACAACTGCAAGACCTGTCCACCGACGCACAAGCCAGCCAAGCCGATCCCGCTGATGTACAGGCGCAACTCAACCTGCTCAAACAGGACCTGGAGCAACTCAAATCCGCCGTCCTGCTGCTCAGCGCTCCTAAGGGCATCGCCCTGACCAGCGGCCAGCACCTGCAACTGGCGGCGCGGAAAAACCTGATGCTCAACGCCGGTCACCAGGCCGATATCAGCGTGGTCAAGCGCCTGTTTATCGGCGTCGGCGAAGGCCTGAGCCTGTTCGTGCGCAAGCTGGGTATCAAGCTGATTGCCAATCAAGGGCCGGTGAAAGTGCAGGCGCAGAACGACAGCCTGGAACTGCTGGCGCGGCACGGTTTACAGATCATCAGCACCGAAGACGAGATCCATATCACCGCCAAGAAGAAAATCGTCCTTAACGGCGGTGGCAGCTACATCAGCATTGATCCGAACACGATTGAGTCGGGCACGCTGGGCGATTACCTGATCAAGTCCGCGTACTTCGAGTACAAACCCGGCGCGGCCGCCATGACGGCGACTCATCCGGACTATCCGCAGAGCCTGTCCAAACAACGGCTGCAACTCAAGGTTCCGCAAGCCCCCAATGCCCGCAGCAAAGGCTGGGCAGGCATGCCTTACACACTTTATGCCGACGGTGTACAGCTCAAGCAGGGCGTGCTCGACGACAGCGGGCACCTGCCTGTCGACCATCAGGTTGTGACGCGGCAATACCAGTTGAAGCTGGCCAACGGCCTGAACTTTCAGCTGCCGATTCCCGCCGATTACCGCAATCCCGAACAGGGTCAACTGGCCAATCTCGGTTTGCATAAAAACCCTTCGCAGGCCGATGCCAGCCCATCCCAAAGCGATCACCGCGCCCTGTATGCCCGTGTCATGGAAGACCCTGACCAGTCAAAGGAGCCATCACAATGAACGAGGATTCCATCGTCGTACCCGTCGCCTTCAAATACACCGACCAGGCCTTCTGCACGGCGCCCTGGTACGTCTGGAAAACCGAATACCCGCCCAACAAGGCGGCTTACCACCCCTTGGTCAATGGCGAAGAAACCTTCACTGCCCTGCATCAGGCCATCGCTAATGCCACCCACAGCATCAACATCATTTGCTGGGGCTTTCAGCCGTCGATGTATTTCCTGCGCAACGGCAAGGCGCCCACTATCGGCGAACTGCTCAAGCTCAAGGCCCGAGAATGCGTGCGCGTGCGGGTGTTGAGCTGGAAGTTTCCGGGCAATCTCACCGGCTTTTCGGGCGAGGCCAACCTGCCCGGTTATGGCGGGCTCAAGGACCGCGAACTGCAAAGCGCCACAGACGAGCAACATACCGAGGACAAAAAGTGGTTCGCCGACCATGCCGTTGACGGTGGCAAGGCCAGCCAGCGCGCAGCCAATCGGGTGCCGCTGTTCGTCACTCGCGGCTTCAGCAAGGCTGAAAGGGATGCCATTGCCGAGCGGGTGAAACACCACGCCGTCGACTCGGAAATCAGCCGCACCACCCGCTACGCGCAGTGGTTGACCCCCAGCCATCACCAGAAAAGCGTACTGGTCGACTTCGAGGTGCCGGAGCGCGCCGTCGGCTTCGTCATGGGCCACAACATGCTCGACGAGTACTGGGACACCAACAAGCACTCGGCGCTGATCCGCGGCCAATACAACCGACCCAAACCCAACTGCGGGCCGCGCGGTCAGACGCCGCGCCAGGACATCTCCTGCCAGGTCAGCGGGCCGGTGCTCAGGGATCTGCACGACAACTTTGCCAAGGCCTGGCGCAAGGAAACCGGCGAAGATCTGCTCGCCGGGCAAGACCCTTTGCAGGATGGGCAAGAACATCGTCTGCATGGCCCGGCGCAGATGATCCAGCTGCTGCGCACCCAGCCTCAGGAAGGCAAGGATGGCCAGCGCGATATCGAGAAGGTCTACCTCAAGGCCGCCAACAACGCGACCCAGTTCATCTACATCGAAAACCAGTACTTTCGCTGGCCGCCCCTGGCCGAACTGATCAAGTCGGCGGCCGCGGCCCAGACCAAGGCCGGCCGCGACCCCGGCCTGCATGGCAACCTGCACCTGTTCGTGATCACCAACGACACGCCCAAAGGCATGGGCGATGGCGCCCGCAATACCCAGCGCATGCTCGAAAGCCTCGGCCGCGCCGACACCATTCCCAATGCCACCAAACTGGACCGCGTCCAACAGGCAAAAGCCGCCGCCGCCAGACCGGAGCCCGATCCCCAGCGCTTCGACGCCCTCGGCGAAAAGGAACGGCAACGCTGGCAGGCCGAGATGGACCGCAAGATCCGCGACATCGAGAACAGCACCCTGTTCCCGGAAAAACGCCCGGGCCTGAAAGTCCATGTCTGCTCCCTCGTCGCCCCCGACACCCCGGCGGGCGAGGACTGGATGCCGGTGTATATCCACTCCAAGCTGATGATCGTCGACGACGTCTTCACCACCCACGGCTCGGCCAATATCAACACCCGCAGCATGATGGTCGATAGCGAACTGAATATTGCCCATGAGTGGGCGAGCGTGACCGAGGCGTTAAGGCGGCGGTTGTGGGATATGCATACGGGGGGGATGGGGGCGCAGGATGATGCGGCGGTGGCGTTCGATGCCTGGCAGGAGATCATCAAGGAAAACAAAAAACGCCAGAACGACAAAAAAAGACGATGGGAGCCCTATGCCCCTCTCGTCGAGTTTTATTTCGCAGAACGCTCGCTAAGGGACCGCGACTGATGCGCCGACTCTTGCTGCTCTCAAGCTTGCTACTGGCCGCCTGTGGTACTGGCGGCGCATTTAAACTCACGCCCAAGGATATGCCCATGAACCCCCTTACAGAGGCCAAGGCCAAGCTGGTATTTACCTGCGCCCACGAAACCATCCCCGAGCCGTCCGCCGAGGCCGACGTACTTTTCCAATATGCCCGCTGGCTGCAAAAGAACAACCAACTCAAGGAAGACGCGACCGTCAATATCGAGATCGAACGGCTATATCGCATCGCCACCGAAAATGGTCATTACAAAGCCAATATCAATCTGCAGAACGGCACCATGCGTGGCCATTTTAAGCTGCGGACTGACGAACACTTGCGCCTGAGCCAGAACCTGATCGATGCAGGTGTCGCCACCGGTTACTACTTCATCAGTATTTTTCTCAAGAACGGTTCGGCGGGGCTGAGGCAGGATAAAGACATGTCCCTGCGCTATTTGCGCAAGGCCGCCGACAAAGGAAGTGCTGAGGCGCAGTACTATGTGGGGGAAAAGCTTGAACCAAGCAATATTGCGCCGGAGATTGCCCTCCAAATGTATCGCTGTGCAACCGAGCAGGGACACGGCGAGGCAGGTCTTACGCTGGGAGTTTATCTCAAGGATGAGCAGCATCAAGAAGCGCTCGAGGCATACCAACTTGGGATAGCTGGCGGAAACAGCACCTCAGCCTCCCTTTTGAGCAAGGGCTTCCGTAACCCTCCGCCGTCCAATACGCTGCATTACCTAGGCCAACAAGAAGACCTAGAACGCGCCACACGCTACGAAGAAATCTGGCGAATACTGGCCAACTATTCCTACGCCAACCCCACCGTCCCCGAAATCAACGACATCGTGCCATTGCCGCCCGCCCCGCTGCCCGCCTGGGACGGCAAGCTGCAATGGCTGGAAGAGCGCCTGGCCAATATCCCGCCGGAAAAACCCAGCGAAGCCCTGATCCATCAACTCGCCAAAGCCATGGTCCTAGATCCGGCCACCGGCAAACCCATGCCCGGCTCTCCGGGGTTCAGCCAGGCCGGGTTCCCGCTATGGATCTGCTTGAGCGGCGAAGCCTGTAAGCAGACGGGCTACTGGAAAGTCATCTGGTCGGTAGAGCACACCGTAAGAAGCCCGGAAGTGATCCGTCATTTCGAGCAGGGCGACATTCTTCCCAGGCAGGTGGTCGAGCGTTTCCATATGCGCATGTGGCCATTCCCGGACAAGACGACCTTTCGAGAGGAAATGGTTGAGTGGGGGCTGCTCGGATGAAGTGCTGGAATTTTGAAAAAATGTCGACGTTAATTTTCATGACAGGCAAAGCGCTGATCGGTCGCGGCTTAATTGTTTTCGCCTCAGTAGTTTTAAGTGGATCGCTGCCATTAGGGGTGCTTGCAAGCCCTTCGCCGAACTTCGATGACAAGACAATGTTCACTGGCCTGACTTCCACGATTCTGGTTTCACCAACATTGGCAACTGTACATATGGCGGAGACCACTTCTGAACTCATAGGGAGCGCAGACCGTAAAATACTTTACCAAGCCCGCGAAGATGCGGCCGCATTCGTTGCCAGTGGTGGTGAACATCGAGGGGTATTTCTGGAAACAGCTCTGGAAGTGCTGAACTCGCTCGATATGCAACAGAGCGACCTGGAGTGGGCTGCCTGGATCCTCAAGGCATCTTAAGATGGCGACGAGAAAAATCATCTTGGTTAAATAGCTTTGCCCAGGTACTAGAGCAAAAATTTGATTTTTTATAAATGGAGGTTTTATGCGTAAATTATTAGCTATAGCATTAACGGCATTTTCTAGCATGACTTCAGCCACATCATTTAATGCGCTGGAAGACTTTAATCATCTGCCAGCCAGGGAAGGAGCTTTTATGGCATATGGTGACGACCCTGAACTTGTAGAGAAATTCAAATCGAAGAAATTTTCTTGCCAAAGCGTTATAGATCGCTCTCCAACAGAAAGCGATTCTGCAGTCAGTGCGTTTAACCAGTTTGTGGAGTACATCATCAAAGGCAACGAAGTCGATAAATTTTGGTACGACGATACCCACAAACAAAAGCGTAAAGAGTTATTGAATGTTGCGCTGGAGACCGGGAGCTGGAAGGCCGAGTATTTCGATACCATGTGGGCTTTATGGGAGGCACGGGGGCCGAAAAGCAGGGAGGCGGCAAATCAGGCGTTTACCAGATTACGCGTGCTTGTCGAAAAAGGCGTGCCTATCGCCGTGTACAAATATGCGGATCGTCTGCCCCCCATTAATAACGCTGACAAGTATTACTTTTACGACTTGGCCATTGATCGCGGCAATCCACATGCGATGGGTGCCGTAGGTGCAGAACTCCTTCTCCGATCAAAAGAGTTGCGTCCTCTTGCCAAGGATTTACTTGAATGCGCTCTGAACCTTGGAAATGAAAAATCATATGAGTGGCTTGGTAAATTAGCGAGTATGGAGGGCAGAGAGCTGGATGCTTACCGGTTATGGGAAAAGGGCGTTAATGAAGGTTGTGAAAGGTGTATGAAGCATGTGGATCGTATCGCTGCGATCCGCAGCGAAGATGGGCAGCCATCACCCGACCTTGAGGCCATAAAAGAATTTTATGGTTTTCCTTTTCGAAATATTTTTTATGAGCAGACGGCGCTTTCTGAGTTCAAGAGGAGCTTGCCTGCTGAGAAACATTTCAAGCCAAGCGACTCAGAAATTCTGCAGCTGCTTAAGCTGGAGCAAGAATTACGACGACAATAAGAATGAGTTCTAAATACTAAGGCGCGACACACCTTAATTATATTGACATTAAAGAAGGATTTATATGCGCGGCATCATTCGCATCCACGACAAAACTACTAGCGGCGGCCATGTACTGTCCGGTTCCCAGTCGATGAAATTCGACGATATCGGTGTTGCCCGCAAGGGCGATCCGGTGATGTGTCCGCTGCCCGGTCATGGCCGAACGGTGATCGCCGAAGGCAACCCGGCCTTTACCGACGACGGCATACCGGTGGCCTTCGACGGGCATCGCTGCGCCTGCGGTTGTGCGCTGATCACATCGTTACCCGATGCAGGCGCAAGCTGATCATGCCGGTGCGACTGGATCAAATCCCGCCTCTGGCAATGCGCCCGCAACCGCCACGTTTGCGGTTGTGGCTGGCTTTGCTTGTGCTGTTTTTGCTGACAAGCATGGGGCTGACGCTGTCGTTGGATGATTTGGCTCTGCAACAGGGGACCAACGACTGGCTGACCACTCTGGGGATACCGCTCGCGGCCTGGAGTGCCCTCGGTTTCGTTCGGGCCTTGATATTCCTCATCGAACATCGCAATGCCGATGGCTGGGATGAGGCGCGAGAGCTGGAGTGGATGGGCCGTGTTCGCCGGGGCCGCCGCTCGCAACAGGTGTTGGCGGTGAGCCTGTATACCACCTTGCGTGCGCCAGAGGACCGCACCGGAGCGGGACAACTGGACGCCTTGCTCGGTGATGTTTCGGTCTTCAAGGCCCAGCCATCGCGTGAGGAAGTTCCCGGTATTCGCCATAGCCGTCTGCAGGTTGAAGGCGAGCAGCCCGAAGAACTGATGTTGCAGGCATTGACGAAGGTGTTCGCTGATCTGGCGCCGACCTTGCTGCGGGTGTCTGAAAAAACACCGCTGGCTTTACTGCGCGAGATCGACAGCAGTCTGTCTGCGGACGCCATGCAACAGGTCTGGCAACAAGCATGGGAGGCATCGGGTATTCGCCAGTCGCTGATCCCCGTGGAGGGCAGCGGGCTGACGGTGCTGGATAAATGGCTCGACCATCACATCACTGATCCGGCGCTGCTGCTGGTGGTGGCGTTGCAGATCGCTCCATCACAGCCACAGGGTACGGCGGAGGCTGCGGTGGGGGCGCTGCTGGGCAATCGGCTGACACAAACCACCTTGTCACCCATGGCGTATCTGCACCGCCCTGAACAGGAGCAGGTGCCGACCACCGAAGCATTGCGCTATGCCGTGCGCCAGGCCCTGGATTGGGTGCCGTTGACGGCGCAGGCCATTGAGCGGGTCTGGCGGGCGGGTATTGATACGCAACGTGACGCGGATATTGCCACGGTGTTGAGCGAGGTCGCCATGCCCGCGAAACACACCCAGGGGCTATGCGATCTGGATGCCTTGTTGGGGCAACCGGGCAAGGCGGCGCCGTGGCTGGCAATTGCTGCCGCGACCCGCACGGTTGAGCGCGGCGCCGGAGCGCAATTCATTTTCAGTGGCGATGGCCCTGTCGAGACAGGGCTTTGGAGCACGGTATTGATGCCGGTGCCAGCGCCTTCGACGTAGGGATACGAGATGCAGTTTCAACGATCTGTAGGGTTGCTGGCCCTTGTCATGGTGATGGTGCTGACCGGCGCAACGCTATGCGCAGTGCTCTGGCAAAACCCTGAATGGCTGGGTGTTGGACGCGATAGCGCGCAGCAGGCCAGCTGGCTGTGGGCGACCGTCGCGGTGACACTAACCCTTGTGCTGCTGCTCTTGGTGCACTGGTGGCTATGGGGGTTGACGGGGCGTTTGGCGTTTTATGATCAACCGGGTGTGGACGATGTGAATCGGCCTGCTCAAGTTGGCCCCCTTCCTTCGCACCAAGCAAAGATCACTTTCCATGTCGGGGTAATCAAAAAACACCTGCGCGAATATTACGGCTGGCGTTGGCAGCGAAGGATGCGCGTGATGTGGGTCATTGGCGAAGCCGAGCAGGTTGCGGCAGTGGCGCCCGGCCTGGAGGAACAACGATGGTTGGAGTGGCGAGGTACGCTGCTGCTCTGGGGCGGCAGTGTGCACCGTGGGCTAGCAAAGGACGACCTAACGTCTTTGCAACGATTGCGCCGTTGGCGCCCCCTGGACGGCATCGTCTGGGCATTGACCGCCGAACAGAGCCGCGACATGCAGGCCATGCACGCAGGTGCCAGCTACCTGCAGCAACTGGCTCGCGCCCTGCACTGGCAAGCACCGCTGCACCTGTGGCAGGTCTGTGCCAGCGATTGGCAGCAAACTAACCGCCCCATCGAGCCTGTGGGCTGTCTGTTACCACCGAAGATGCTCGCGGCCGATATTGAGGCCCACTTGCAACCGCTGCTCAAGCCTTTACGCGAGAAAGGCATGGCCCATGTCCTGCAAACCAATAGCCATGATTTCCTGCTACGCCTGTCCCGCGACCTGCAAGTGGACGGTATCAACCGCTGGCGTCAGGCGCTGGAGCCTTTACTGGGGAAGTTCTCCCGTGGCGTCACACTGCGAGGGTTATGGTTCGCTCAGCCCCAGCCCCCGGGCACCAAGAAAGCTGCGCCTCATATCCTGCGAGTGGACGAGTTCTGGGACGGTGTTCTGGCTGACAGCCAGACTCAAGGGCGACGTATAGGCGCGCATCCGCTACGCATCGCTCACCTTCTGTTCCTGAGCCTGGCTCTGGTCTCGTCCATCGGCCTGCTTCTGTCCTTCAACGGCAACCGTGCGCTTATCCTGCAAGAGCAAAACACCCTGACCGCCCTGCAACAGGCGCAAACCCCACACGAGCAAATCCTGGCCCTCCATAACCTGGCCCACGAAGTCGCCCGCCTGGACTACCGCGCGCAAAACGGCGTGCCCTGGCACCTGCGCTTCGGTCTGAATAAAAACGACATCCTCCTCGACGCCCTGTGGCCGCGTTATGTCGAGGCTAATTCCCGGCTGATTCGCGACCCGATGGTCGCCCATCTGCAAGGCCAGCTGCGTGAGTTGGTCGCGCTTAAACCCGGCAGCCCGGAGCGGGCCGAGGCGGCGCGGCATGCCTATGAGCCGCTCAAGGTCTATCTGATGTTGGCGCAGCCGCAGAAGGCCGATACTGCCTTTCTGGTAAAAGCCATGAGCAACAGTGCCCCCGTACGCGATGGACTAAAACCCAACCTCTGGCAGTTCTACGCCGAGCAATTGCCCGCTCACCCGGACTGGCGCATCGATGCCGATCCCGTGCTGATCGCCAAGGTCCGGCAAATCCTTCTCGGCCAGTTGGGTCAGCGCAATGCCGAGGCGGCCCTGTATCAGCAGGTGCTCGACCGCAGCGCCAATCAGTTTCCCGACTTGAATCTGCGGCAGATGGTAGGCGACACCGAGGCCTGGACGCTGTTTTCCACCACGGCCAGTGTGCCCGGCGTGTTTACCCGTCAGGCCTGGGAAGGTCAGGTACGTCGATCCATCGATGAGATTGCCGAGGCGCGGCGTGAGGAAATTGACTGGGTGCTCAGCGAGGCGCCCGGCGAACTGGCGGTGGAGTTGACCCCGGCGATGCTCAAGCAGCGCCTGACTGAGCGCTATTTTCAGGACTACAGCGGCGTCTGGCTGGATTTTCTCAATAGCCTGCGTTGGCACCGGACCGATAGCCTCGGTGAAGTCATCGACCAACTGACGATGATGAGCGATGTGCGTCAGTCGCCGTTGATTGCCTTGGTCAATGCCCTGGCGTATCAGGGCCGCGCCGGGGCTCGCAGCCAGGCCTTGACCGACTCCCTGATGCAGTCGGCGCAACAACTCATCGCCAAGAACAAGCTTCCGGCCATCGATCAACTGGCCCAGAGCCCGAGCGGCCCGCTGGACGCCACCTTCGGCCCCTTGCTGGCCCTGCTGGGCACCGATCCGGACAGCAAAGGCAACGACAGCCTGAGCCTGCAAGCCTTCCTCACCCAAGTGACACGGGTCCGCCTGAAGCTGCAACAGATCAGCCAGGCAACCGATCCCCAGGCCGTCAGCCAGGCCCTGGCGCAGAACGTGTTTCAGGGCAATAGCGTCGAGCTGACCGATACCCAGGCGTATGCCAACCTGATCGCCGCCAGCCTCGGCGCCGAGTGGGGCAGCATCGGCCAGACTCTGTTCGTGCAGCCCCTGGATCAGGCCTGGCAGCACGTGCTGCAACCTTCTGCCCGGGCGCTGAATCAGCAATGGCAGCGGGCAATCGTCGACCACTGGAACAACGCTTTCGCCAGTCGTTATCCCTTCGCCGCGACCAATAGTGATGCCTCGCTGCCGATGCTCGGGCAACTGATCCGCGCCGACTCCGGGCGTATCGAGCAGTTTCTGCAACAGCAGTTAAGCGGCGTGGTGCGCAAGGAAGGCAATCGCTGGGTCGCCGATCCGCGCCACAGTCAGGGCCTGCGCCTGAATCCGCAGTTTCTCAAGGCGATCAACCAGCTCGGCGAACTGGCCGACGTGCTCTACACCGATGGCGGCATGGGCCTGAGCTTCGAGCTGCAGGGCAAGCCGGTGCGGGACATCGTCAACACCACCTTCGTGCTCAATGGCGAAAAACACCATTACTTCAATCAGCGCGAATTCTGGCAGCGCTTCAACTGGCCGGGGCGCGGCGATCACCCAGGGGCGATGCTGACCTGGACCAGCGTCAAGGCCAGCGAACGCCTGTACGGCGACTTCGCCGGCACCTGGGGCCTGATCCGTCTGCTGGAAAAAGCTCAGGTCACATCGTTGGATGACGGCGACAGCCGCTACCGCGTGGAAATCACCGCCCCCGACGGCCTCAACCTGACTTGGCATTTGCGCACTGAGCTGGGTGCGGGGCCGTTGGCGTTGCTCAAGCTGCGCGGGTTCAAGTTGCCCCGGCAGGTCTTTCTATAAACACCGCGCCCGAGCGCTGAACGTCATCGTAATAAGGAGTTTTCATGAGCAAGGACAATAAGACGCGAGAGTACTTCGACGGCGAAATGCGCTACCTGCGCGAAGCGGCCAAGGAGTTCGCGGAGTTTTTTCCGCAGGAGGCGGCGCAGCTGAATCTGAATAAACCGGGGCCGAACGATGCCGCTGTCGAGCAACTGTTCCAGGGCTTTGCCTTTCTCATGGGGCGCATGCGCGAGAAGCTCGACGACGACCTGCCGGAGCTGACCGAGGGCCTGGTCGACATGCTCTGGCCGCAGTACCTGCGCTCGATCCCGTCGCTGTCGATTGTCGAGCTGATGCCTGATGTGCCGCAGATGAAGGCCAGCGAAGTCATTGGCAAGGGCTTTGAAGTGCTGTCCCAGCCGATCGGTTCACAACAGACGCGCTGCCGCTACAGCACCACCCAGGATGTGCTGCTGCGCCCGCTGACCCTGGAGTCCCTGCAACAGACCTTTGAGCCCGATGGCCGCTCGCTGCTGCGTCTGCGCTTTGCCTTTGGGGCCATGGCTGACCTGAGCCAGATCGACCTGAGTGCCATCACGCTGTACCTGAATGCCGATGCGCCGTTGGCCAATGCCCTGCATCTGGCCCTGACCCTGCATCTCAAAGGGCTTTACGTGCGTTTACCGGGGGCCGAACGCCAACCGTTGCAAGGCCGCTTCAGCGTCAAGGGTTTTGCGGATGAGGATCGGTTGTGGGCCAAGGGCGATAGTGTCTTCAGTGACTATCAGTTGATGCTGGAATATTTCACTTTCCGCGAGAAATTCATGTTCGTGACGCTCCGTGGCCTGGAGCAGATCAGTATCGCCCCCGGCACGCCGTGGTTCGAGGTAGAAGCCGTACTGAGCAAGCCCTGGCCCCGTGATTTCAAGCCGAGCGCCGAGCACATGCGCCTGCATGCGGTACCGGTGATCAATCTGTTTGCCCTGGAGTGCGACCCGCTGATCCTGAACCCGGCGCAGTCCGATTACCTGCTGCGCCAGCAGGATGGCCATACCGAGGTGTACTCGGTGGATCAGGTCATGACGACCAAAGCCGCCGAGCAGCAGGATTACGTGCCATTTACCAGTTTTCAGCACAAAGGCGGCATGTTGCGACACCAGCAGCCTGAGCGCTATTTCCATACCCGCCTCAAGCCCGGCGTCGATGGTCGACACGAGACCTGGCTGATCCTGGGGGGCGAAGGCCTGAGCGAGGACCAGCAAAATAAACACACCAGCCTGATACTGAGCCTGACCGGTACCAACGGCATGCTGCCGCGTCACGGGCTGCAAGAGACACTGCTCGACAGCTGCGGGAAAACCGCCCGGACGGACCTGCGGGTGCGCAATCTGTGTGCACCGACCATGCCGTGCTACCCACCCAATCGCGACCGTTTTCACTGGCGTATCCTCAGCCACCTGGGTTCAAACTTCCTGCCCATGATGGATAACCCCGAGGTGCTGCGCGCCACGCTCGCCCTGTACGACTGGACAGACAGCGAGGCCAATCGCCGCCGCCTGGACGCCATCGTCGACGTCAATCACTACCTGCTGGAACGCTTCGAGAAAGGCTTTCTACTGCGCGGGGTGGATATCCAGGTCACCCTGGATCGCAACGGCTTTGCCGGCGACGGCGATATCTGCCTGTTTGGCGAAATGCTCAACCGCTTCTTTGCCCTGTATGCCGACATTCATCTGTTCAACCAACTGACGGTGATCCTTCAGCCTGATGAAAAGCGCCTTAGCTGGGACGAGAATCACAGTCAGCGGATTCCAGGGTGATAGCGAAGCGGACTGATCAGAGCTTCACAGTAGCGGGCAGGAAATGCCCATACCGGGCCCGTCGCTAAATTCTCCCCAACCCGACTCGTTTCACCCAACAGGTTCGAACGGCATGGGGCCGTCGTACAGGCGGGTCGGATAGGCAATGACGAAGCACCCTCAACAGTCGCGCAAATGGCCGTGGGCAGTCGCCCTGTCGGCTCTGGTCCTGATCGCCGCCGCAGGCGCCTGGTGGTACTGGGTATATCGCCATGCGCATCCCTTCAGTCGCGACATCGAGCAGCGTGCCAACGCCTTGCAAGAGCGCATCCTCAGCCTGGATGCCCACCTTGACGTGCCGCTTAACTACGGCAGCGACGGTCGGGAAGCCAACCGTGACGGCCCGACCCGGTTCGATCTGGTCAAGGCCGCCAAAGGCCGTCTGCGTGGCGCCTCCATTGCCATCTGGTCGTGGCCGGAGTTCTGGAGCGGGCCCAACTGGCCCCATCGCCCCACCGCCGGCTTTCAGGCGGCCATGGCCAACGAACTGGAAGTGCGTTATCGCATCATCACCAGCATCGCCAGGGACTTTCCCGAGCAGGCCGGCATCGCCTACTCCCCCGCCGACTTCCGCCGCCTGGCCAGTGAAGGCAAGTTCGCCATCATCATCAGCATGCTCAACGCCGCGCCTCTGGGCGACGATATCGACAAGCTGAACCTGTGGGCGGCACGGGGCATGCGTGTGTTCGGCCCTGGCTATGTGGGCAATAACAGCTGGGTCGATTCGGCCCGCCCCCTGCCCTTCCTCGGTGACTCGGTAGACCCGCTGGGCGGCCTGTCGGATATAGGCCGTCGTGCCGTGGCCAGGCTCAATAACCTGGGCGTGGTCATTGATGTATCGCAGATGTCCAGCCAGGCCCTGAGCCAGATCACCCGGCTGAGCCGCGCCCCGGTGATCGCCTCCCACACCGGCGTACAGGGCATGATGGACATCCGCCGCAACCTGAGCGACGCCGACCTGGCCAGCATCAAGGCCACCGACGGCCTGGTCAACATCGTTGCCTACTCCAAGTACCTCAAGCCGTTTTCGCGCAAGACCATCGAAAAGATGAACGAGCTGCGCGCCCGCTACAACCTGCCCGACGTGCAGAACCAGACCCAGATGGGCACCACGACTGACCCGGTGTTCTCGATCTGGTCGGAAAAGAAATTCGGCGAATACCTCACGCCCTTCTACGACATCCTCGGCGAGGAGCCCGAAGCAACTTTGGCCGACTACGTCGACTCCATCGACTACGCCGTGAAGAAGATCGGTATCGATCATGTCGGCATCAGCTCGGACTTCAACGACGGTGGCGGCGTGGACGGCTGGGAGAACGTCAGCCAGATCCGCAACGTCACCGCCGAGTTGATGCAGCGTGGCTACTCCGACGAAGACATCGCCAAGCTCTGGGGCGGCAACTTCCTGCGTGTCTGGGAGGCGGCCCAGAAAGCCGCCGCACCGGCCGCTGCTGCCACCGCCCAATACTCCCAAGGAAAACCATGAAACGTCTGACCGCACTGCTTGCCCTGGGCTGCCTGTCCCTCTCTTGCGAAGCCCTGGCGGCTGATCCGGTTGAGGCCGGCAAGGTATTCAAGGACTGCAAGGACTGCCCGGAAATGGTGGTGTTGCCTGCCGGCAGTTATGTCATGGGCACACCGGATGACGAAATGGGCAAACAGGATGACGAAGGCCCTCTGCATCAGGTGACCTTCGCCCAGCCCTTTGCTGTCAGCCGCTTCCATGTCACTGCCGAACAATGGCAGGACTATGCCAAGGCCACCGGCGCCGTGCTGCCCGACGGCGATTTGCGCCCAGGCCGCCTGTGCAAAAACGGCAAGCCCAGCTATCCCCAGGGTCCGCGCCAGCCTGCCGTGTGCATGAACTGGGAAGAAGCCCATGGTTACATCCGCTGGCTGGCGAAGAAGACCGGCAAGCCCTATCGCATGCTCAGTGAGTCAGAGCGTGAATATGCCGGCCGCGGCGGTTCCACCGGGCCCTTTCCGTTCCCCTTCGACAACGAAGGGGAATACCAGATCACCAAACACGCCAACGGCTACGGCCCCAAGGATGGCTTCACCTACACCGCCCCGGTGGGCAGCTTCCCGGCCAATGCCTTCGGCGTCTTCGATGCCCACGGCAACGTTTATGAATGGGTCGAAGACTGCTGGCATACCGACTATGTCGGTGCCCCCACCGATGGCAGCGCCTGGACCACCGGCGGCACCTGCAGCCATCGGCAGATTCGCGGTAACGACTACCTCGAACCGCCCATTTTCTCGCGCTCCGGCAACCGTAACGAGCGCGAACCCGAAGTACGCGGCGACTGGTTGAGTTTCCGCGTCGCCCGCAATCTCAACGGTAATGACAAGGACTGACGTCCGCCCACGGAGAATAAACATGACCTCATTGAGTCGACGCCGTTTTGTCACCGCTGCCACCCTGGCCAGCCTCGCCCCGGCCCTGCCCGCCTGGGCGGCAAAAAAACCCGCCAAGCCTGCGATCGACCCGATCTTCGGCGATGACATCGTCCGCCTGGATTACAACGAAAGCCCCTACGGCCCCAGCCCTGCGACGGTCAAGGCCATGGAGCTGGGTGCCCGCCAGAGCGGCCGCTACTACTACGAACAACAAGTGCGCCTGATTGAATTGTTCGCCCGCCAGAACAAGGTGCCAAGCGACCATGTCGCGGTGTTCTGCGGCTCGCGCTCGCCGCTGCAGTACGGACTGGCCCGCTCGGCGGGCGCCCGCAGCGTGGTCACCGCCGCGCCGACCTATGACTCGGTAGCCAGCGGCGCCCGCTATATCGGCGCGGCGGTTCATGAAGTTGCCCTGGATGCCCGGCATGCCCATGACGTCCGCGGCATGCTTGCCGCTGATGCCCAAGCGGGGGTTATCTATCTGTGCAACCCGAACAACCCCACCGGCACCCTGACACCCCATGCCGATATCGAGTATCTGGTCAGCCACAAGCCCAAGGGCTGCCTGGCCATTATCGACGAAGCCTATCTGCACTTTTCCGACGCCCCACCCTGCCTGAACCTGGCGGTAGAAAACGACGATGTGATGGTCCTGCGCACCTTCTCCAAGCTCTACGGCATGGCCGGAGCCCGTCTGGGACTGGTCATCGCCAGGCCCGAATTGCTCAAGGACCTGCAACGCTTCAATGGTCGCAATTTCATTTCCGTCAGCGCCTCTATGGGCGGCATTGCCAGCCTGGAAGACCCTGACCTGGTGGCTCTGCGCAAGCGCACCAATCGCCATATCCTGCAAGACACCGTGCAACGCCTGCAGGCTGCGGGCTACCGCTGCACCGACGCCCAGGCCAACTGTTTCATGATCGCCCTGGGCCGTCCGGCACAACCGGTGATCGACGCCCTCGAGCAACGCAAGGTCCAGGTCGGCCGGGTCTTCGGCGCATGGCCTGAGTGGATGCGTGTCACCGTCGGTACTGCCGAGCAGATGCAGGCATTTCTGAATGCTTTCACTGCAGTCATGCGCGGCTAAATCCCCATGCCCGGGCTTCGTTTCAACTCTACATTCCCCGCACCACGGAAAGGCAGAGATGAATGATCGCAACCGCCTGACACCTGCGTTTGCCAGTCTTTACCCACAACGGCAACTGCAGGTCCTGCTGACCGGGCACGCCCTGACGGTGAGCGAAGACGGCAGGACCCGACTAAGCATGGCCCTCCAGCCCGGGGGCCTGCCTGACACGCTCCACGGCAGCATCGAGCAACAGGACATTGATCGGCACAGCCTGCTCGCCGCCTGCGAGGCTGCGTTCAGCCAACACCCTGTGTTACAGACACTGACCTTCAAGTGCGCGGACTCCAATGCCCTCGTCGCACTGCTGGCGGCCGGATTGCTGCGTCAGGATGCCGAAGGGATATACACCTGCACCGCCCAAGCGCTCTGGCAAGCCCCTGAACCCTGGCTGCCGAAGGCTTCGTTCAGCCCGACGCCGCAGCAATATCAGGTCACCGACGGCAAGCGCCATCCGTTGCGACCAGAGGCGCAGTCGAAGGTGCTGTATCGACGCCACATTCCGTGGGTCGGGCAGACCCTCACCTTCGAACTGGCCGATGCCGACCGCGACCTGTCTGCATTCAATCGCTGGATGAATAACCCGCGCGTGGCCCGGTTCTGGGAAGAAGAAGGCAGCCTTGCGCAACACCACGCCTACTTGCAAAAGCAACTGGCCGATCCTCATACATTGCCGCTGATCGGACGCTTTGATGGTCAGCCCTTCGGGTACTTCGAAGTCTACTGGACCAAGGAAGATCGCATCGCCCCCTTCTATGACGCCCAGGACTATGACCGCGGCCTGCACTTACTGGTGGGCGAAGATGCGTTCCGTGGCAAGGCGTTCTATACCGCCTGGTTTTCTTCGATGTGCCATTACCTGTTCCTCGACGACCCACGCACCCAACGCATCGTCTGCGAACCCCGTCACGACAACCTGCAACAGATCGCCAACTTCGATCGCAATGGCTTTGCCAAGCTCAAGCATTTCGACTTTGTGCACAAGCGCGCCCTGCTGGTGATGCTGTCGCGGGAGCGTTTCTTTTCCGACCGTCTTTATCAGCCTCTGGGCAACCCGTCTATCCAGGAGTAATGCCATGAACACCCATTTGCATGACGTCATCGGTGTGGGCTTCGGCCCCTCTAACCTGGCTTTGGCCATCGCCCTGCAGGAGCTTGCCCAAAGCAGTGGCAAGGCCTTGAAAACGCTGTTCCTCGACAAGCAGCAAAACTATCGCTGGCATGGCGATACCCTGTCCTCGCAAAGCGAATTGCAGATTTCCTTTCTCAAAGACCTGGTTTCCCTGCGCAATCCAACCAGCCCGTACAGCTTCGTCAATTACTTGAAAGAACACGGCCGACTGGTCGATTTCATCAACCTGGGCACCTTCTATCCGTCTCGACTGGAGTTCAATGATTACCTGGGCTGGGTCGCCAGCCAGTTCTCGGCGCAGGCGAGCTACGGCGAAGAGGTTGTGCGTATCGAACCTGAACTGAGCAACGGTACCATCCATCATCTGAAACTGGTTTCCCGGGGGATCGAGGGCGAGGAACATGTGCGCCGGACCCGCTCGGTCGTCATCAGCACCGGCGGCACCGCTCGCATCCCGGAGATGTTTGTCCCGCTCAAGAACCACCCCCATGTGTTCCATCACTCACGCTACCTGAGCGCCATGCAGACCCTGCCCTGCAACCAGGGCAAACCGATGCGCATTGCGATCGTCGGTTCAGGACAAAGTGCTGCCGAAGCGTTCATCGACCTCAATGACAGCTACCCATCGGTGAACGTCGAGATGATCCTGCGCAGTTCAGCCCTCAAGCCGGCCGACGACAGCCCTTTCGTCAACGAGATCTTCGCCCCCGACTACACCGACCTGGTTTTCCAGCAGGCTCCCGAAGACCGGGAGAAACTGATCAGTGAATACCACAACACCAACTACTCCGTAGTAGACCCCAACCTCATCGAGCGCATCTACGGCATGCTCTACCGCCAGAAGATCACCGGCCAGCCGCGCCATGCCGTCCTGTGCCGTCAGCACATCGAAGCGGCGCTAGCCACGGAGCAAGGTATCGAACTGACGCTGCGCGACTTGGCGACCCAGCAGCACAGCAGCCATCACTACGATGCGGTGATTCTCGCCACAGGCTATGAACGCCGCAGCCATCAGCAGCTGCTGGCCCCGCTGGAGCAGCACCTTCAAGGGCTCAAGGTCGACCGTAATTACCGGGCCCTGGCCTCCTCCGACCTGAAGGCACCGGTGTTCCTGCAAGGCTTCTGTGAAGCGACCCACGGGCTGAGCGACACCCTGCTCTCGGTGCTGCCAATGCGTAGCGAGGAGATCGCTCGCACGCTTTACCAGGCCTTGAACCTGTCTGAGAACCAGCGGGAATCCAAGATCTGCGAACTCGCCAGTGCCTGACACCGAGCCCAAGGAACCCGCCATGTCCATGCTGCCCAAAAGCGCCTTGCAGGAGCTTTTCGTCCTGCTTCGCCCGTTCAAATACACCGTGCTGTCGTCCATTGTGCTGGGAATTGTCGGCGGCCTGAGCATCACCATTCTGCTGGCCACCATCAATGGCGCGCTGCACAGCGAGAACGGCCTCAGCCAGCAGGTCGCCTGGCTCTTCGCCGGGCTGTGTGTACTGGCGCTGTCGGGCTCTATCCTGTCTGATATCGGCACCAACCGGGTCGGCCAGCACATCATCGCCGCCTTGCGCAAAGACCTTGGCGAGAAGGTGCTGTCCGCGCCCATTGAACAGATCGAGCGCTATCGCAGCCACCGGCTGATCCCGGTATTGACCCACGACGTGGACACCATCAGTGACTTCGCCTTCGCCTTCGCGCCGCTGGCCATTTCCATGACCGTGACCCTGGGCTGCCTGGGCTACCTGGCGATGCTGTCGTGGCCCATGTTCCTGCTGATGCTGGTGGCAATGGCTCTGGGTATCACCGCCCAGTACGTCGCCCGGGGCAAAGGTATGAAAGGCTTCCTCGCCGCCCGGGACGCTGAAGATGAATTGCAGAAGCACTACAACGCCATCGCCGGTGGAGCGAAGGAGCTGCGCATCCATCGGCCGCGCCGCCAACGCATGTTCAATCGGCATATCCAGGGCACTGCCGACCGGATACGCGACACCCAGATCCGCTCGATCAACACCTTCGTCATTGCCAAGGCATTCGGTTCGATGCTGTTTTTCGTGGTCATCGGCCTGGCCCTGGTGTTGCAGTCGCTCTGGCCTGCGGCCAACCAAAGCGTGATGAGCGGCTTTGTTCTGGTGCTGCTGTACATGAAAGGTCCTCTGGAGAACCTGGTAAGCATGCTGCCCGTGGTCAGCCGTGCGCAGATTGCCTTTCGCCGGATCGCCGAGCTGTCGGAGCAGTTTTCCTCCCCCGAACCGCACCTGCTGCTGGATAACCGCAAAAGCCGGCTGACCAACCTGGATACATTGCAGCTGGAGGACGTGAAGTATGCATTCCCTCCCATTGACGGAGCTGCGCCGTTCACGCTGGGGCCGGTTAACCTGCGGATAAATCAGGGCGACATTGTATTTATCGTTGGTGAAAACGGTTGCGGCAAAACCACCCTGATCAAGCTGTTATTGGGCCTGTATCCGCCGCAAGAGGGGGAAATTCGCATCGACGACCAAGTGATTACCGCGCAAAACCGTGACGATTATCGCCAGTTGTTCACGACGATCTTTTCCGACTACTACCTGTTTGACGACCCGTTGCTGGGCTCACAGTCCGTCCCCGCAAGCGCCGAGATCTACCTCAAACGCCTGGAGATAGCCCATAAGGTCAGCATTCGCGATGGCGTCTTCACCACCACCGATCTCTCCACCGGTCAACGCAAGCGTCTGGCATTGATCAATGCCTGGCTGGAGGAGCGCCCGGTGCTGGTGTTCGACGAATGGGCCGCAGACCAGGACCCGACCTTCCGCCGTATCTTCTACACCGAGCTGCTGCCGGAGCTGAAGAAACTGGGTAAAACCATCATCGTCATCAGCCATGACGATCGCTACTTTGATGCGGCCGATCAACTGGTGCGCATGGAAGCCGGGCGAGTGCTGGTAGAGCCCTGCCTCGCCTGATGCCAGTCAGTTAAAGAGATCAGTAGTGCAGCGTGTGAGCGGCTTCAGCCGGGAAAGCCTGGGCGGGATTGATACACTTTTTCCCCTGCCATACCGTCTTCCCGGCTAAAGCTGGTCCCACAAAACCAGCCGGGTCCTGCCCCGGCGAACCGAAGCCTGGCTCAATCGAGTCGGTTCAACCACTGGGCAACCCGTTGATAAATGCCATCGACACTGTCGAGCACCCCTGCCATACGCAGGAAGTCATGGGTCAGGCCCTTCTCCACCCGCAACTCCAGCGAAACGGCATGGCGCTGCAGAAAAGCGGCGTAGGCCATGCCCTCGTCATGCAAGGGGTCGTACTCGGCCACGCTGATATAGGCCGCAGGCAGGGATGTGGACGGCACCGCCAATAGCGGCGAAACCCGCCAATCGCTTTTCTGAGCCTGCGCGCTCAGGTAATGCTGATAAAACCAGTCCATCGTCGCGCTTTCCAGCAGATAACCTTCGGCAAACGCCGCGTACGAGCCGTAGCGCACAGAGGCGTCGGCCACGGGGTAGAACAGCAGCTGGGCGCATGGGGCTGGTCGCGTTCGCGTCGTCACATCAATCGTCAACAGAGTGGCCAGAGTGGCGCCGGCACTGTCCCCGGCGACAACCACCCTGGCGCCATCCAGGCCCAGGGCCACCACCTGTGCGGCGAGCCAGTCAGCCGTGTCCTGCGCATCGTGCAAGGCCGTGGGAAATACATGTTCGGGGGCCAGGCGATAGGCTGGCGCCAGGACAGCATGGCCGGTGGCGAGGGATAAGCGCCGGCACACCGCGTCGTGCGAGTCCAGGCTGCCGACCACATAACCGCCGCCATGAAAATACAGGATCACCGGGCAATTGATCGACGGGCACTGCGCGGCGCGATACAGGCGGGCTGCGAGTATTGCGCCATCGCGTGCAGGAATCTGCAGTGACGTGACCGTAACACCCGCCGGCGGATCGGGGTCCAGCACCTGAGCACTCAGCTCAAACTCCTTGCGGGCCTGCTCGACGCTCAGCTCATGCATGGGCAAAATCTTGCCCGTCGCCCTGCCAAACTCTACCAACTCCAGAAATGCAGCCATATCGGGGTGCAGCGACATATCAGATCGTCCTCATGAAAAAAGCCGGTCAGGCAACTACCGGCTTTCTTGTTGACCCAAAGGGTTATTGAATGAAAAGGCTGCCCATCAGAGCACTGCCCATGGCCTGCAGAAACCCGGCATGGTTGAGGATGCCGTAGTGATCGGTGTGCACGCAGTTGCTTGACCCGCGCCCGGTCAACTGCTGCTCGAAGCGCTCCAGCTGCGGATTGGTTTTATCCCGTGCCCACCAGAACTGCACCGCCGCCTTGACCTGCGACAGGACAAAGGGCTGACGGGAAACAGCGCGCAATTTCATGCCGACAATGAATGCCTGGGCCAGGTCCTCAGCGTCGAAGCCTGGCGCCGTCTCGTTCGGGATTGCCCGGGATAAAGGTCTCAGGGTGGCAAAGTACGCCGTCAGACGGTCCAGCGACGGCAGCGCCGAAGAAGTCGTCAACGCCACCGGCAGAACCGCCTGCGGGCTGGCGTACATCATGTCGACGAATGCACGCAGCTCACCCTGCCAGTCGCCGTCGTCCTCGGCTCGGTGCGGGTTCAGTTCTTGCCCATGGCCGTCTGCCGGAGGAACGAAGCTGTCGACCAGAGACAGGAACGCCACTTGCTGCCCTTGCTGCTCCAGCTCCCTGGCCACCAACGCCGCCAATACGCCACCCAGGGACCAGCCCATCAGGCGGTACGGGCCTTCGGGCTGCTTCTGGCGGATGTACTGCGCGTAATCGATGGCCATCGCTGGCAGTGATTCGTCCTGCCAGCCATGGTCGAGCAACATGCGGCACTGCACACCGTAAACGCTCAGCTCGCCATCGAGCAGACGGGCCAGTGGCTCGTAATCGAATACCGTGCCGAAACCGGCGTGCAGGCAGAACAACGGGGCGACGCCCAAGACTTTGCGATTGAGCAGCAACAGCGGGTCAAGGGTGCCTGGCTGCGCGTCGCTATAGCCACAGAGTTCAGCGATGGTCGGGCGGCTGATCAAGTCGCGCAACTTCAACTCGAAGCCCTCGCGCTGGAGGCTGCGCACTTTGGAGATCACTTTGAGGCTGCGCAGGGAATCCCCGCCGCGCTCGAAGAAGTTATCCGTCACACCAACCCGCTCCACACCCAGCACATCGGCCCAAATCTGCGCCAGCTGCTCTTCGAACAAGTTGCGCGGGGCAACATAGCGCTCGACCGGTTCGCTGAAATCCGGGGCCGGTAGTGCGCGGCGGTCCAGCTTGCCATTGGGGCTGAGGGGGAACGTGTCGAGCACCATGATTCGCTTGGGCACCATGTAGTCCGGCAGACCGGCGCGCAAGACCGCTTGCAAGGTATCGGCAAGACCCGCAACCGTTGCGTGGCGGGTCACGTAGCCGATCAGTTGCTTGTCCTCGTCACTGCCCAGGACCACCACCACGGCATCACGCACGCCCTCCTGCTCGCGCAAGCGCGCCTCGATTTCGCCGAGTTCGATACGGAAACCGCGAATCTTCACCTGTTGATCGAGGCGCCCCAGATAGTCATAGCAGCCATCCGCTCGCCGACGCACCAGATCTCCGCTGCGGTACAACCTGCCGCCGACGCTGAATGGATCGGCGATAAAGCGTTCAGCCGTGAGCGCCGGGCGCTCATGGTAACCCCGCGCCAGGCCTTCGCCACCGATATACAGTTCACCGGCCACGCCATCAGGAAGCCGGTTGAGTTGGGCGTCCAGGACATACAGCTGTCGTGCGCCAACGGCGTCGCCAATCGGCGCGATGGGGCCGTCACACAATGCGCCCGCGCTGACCTTCCACAACAAAGGCGTCACCACGGTCTCTGTCGGGCCGTAGCCATTGGTCAGATAGCGAGGCTGCAAATTGGCCTTGACCAGTTCGAAAGTCGCCTGCGCAACGGCGTCGCCACCAAAGCAGTAGATCTGCACCGGCGGCGGCACCGCCTGAGTCGCCGCCACGTGCTCGGCCAACTGCTGCAGGTACGCGGGCGGGAAACAGGCAATACTGATGGCATGCTCGTGGAGCGCCTGCAGGGTTTGCTCGGCGGTCCACAATTGGCCGTCGCGCATCACCAGTCGCCCCCCGGCCAGCAACGTCGACAGCCAGCGTTCCTGAGCGCCATCAAAGGCAAACGACATGAACAGCAGTTCGCGACTGTCGGCGCCCATTTCATAGCGCTCGACAATGGCCTGGCAATGCATACTCAACGGCCCGTGACTCACCGCCACCCCCTTGGGCTGGCCGGTGGAACCCGAGGTGTAGATCATGTACGCCAAATGTTCACTGAGTACCGGCACCTGCACGCTGCTTGCCGGATGAGCGCACGGATCGAGCCCGTCCAGCTCCAGACGCTGTATCGAGGCGACGTCAGGCAACCGTGCCAGCACTGTCGAATGAGTCAGCAACAGGCTCATGCCCGAGTCGCGGATAATCCATTCCAGGCGTTCGCGCGGATAGTCGATGTCCAGCGGTATGTAGGCCGCTCCCGCCTTGAGTACGGCATAAAACGCCACGATGGTTTGCACCGAACGCTCCAGCGCCACACCGACCCGGTGCTCCGGACCGATCCCGCGCGCGCGCAGCTCATGGGCCAGGCGATTGGCGCGCTGCTCAAGCGCCTCGTAGGTCAGGCTCTCACCGGCACAGATCACGGCGATGGCCTGGGGTGTTTGCCGGGCGTGCACAGCGATCAGTTGCGGTAGCGACGTTCTGTCCGCCATGCCTGTGCTGACCGGCTCTGCAACGTTGCCGACCATGGCCAGGTTGCCTACACAGGCCTGGGGATTTTCGAGCAAGGCATTGAGCAGAGACTCGAATGACTCGATGATCCCGGCAACCGCCGCCTGGCTGAAACGCTCGCGCAAGTAGAGAAACTCCACGCTCAAGGTTGTGCCCAGGTTGACCGCCAGGTCCATGGCGTAGTTGGTGACGTCGCGGGTCTGCGCGGTACCAAAGCTCAGGTCATCATTCATGCCCTGCTGCAGGCGATCATCGATGGGGTAGTTCTCGAAGACAATGATGCTGTCAAACAGCGGCTGGCCGCTGCGCCCGCTCCAGCGCTGAATATCGGCCAGGGAGGTATGTTCGAAATCGCGGGCTTCCAGGTTGTAGGTTTGCAGCGTCTGCAACCACTCACCCACGGCAAGGGCCGCAGGCGGGCTCTGAATCACCGGCATGGTATTGATGAACAGACCGAGCATTTTATCGGCGCCGGTCACATCGGCCGGACGCCCGGCCACAGTAGCGCCGAAACAGACGCTGTCCTGCCCGGTGTAACGTTGCAGCAACAGCAGCCAGACCGCCTGGATCACCGTGTTGGCGGTCACCCGAAGGCGCTGGGCCACCTCCTGCAAGACCTGGGTCTGCGCTGCGTTCCACTTCAGGTACAGCGCCGCATGCCCGGTTCCGCCCGCTTCAGGCTTGGGCAAGACGTCGGCCAGCAGCGTGGCTGCACTAATGCTGTTCAGTTTGACTCGCCAGAAGGCTTCACTGGCAGCAGTGTCCTGGCGTTGCAGCCAGGCGATATAGTCGCGGTAGCGGTAAGCCTGAGGCTCAAGGGTGGCGCCGGCGTAGTCGGCCAATACGTCACCGATCAGGCGGGAGGCGCTCCAGCCGTCCATCAACAAATGGTGGCTGGTCCAGATCAAATGCTGCCGGTCAGCCATCTGCACCAGCGTCACGCGCATCAGCGGCGCCTGGGCCAGGTCGAAGCCGCGTTGGCGGTCCTCCAGCACCCGCTGCGCCAGGTCTTGATCTGTCGCACTGCCTGCCGACCAGTCGAGCAGGCAGATGTCCATCGTGGCATGGCGGTGTACCACCTGCACCGGCTCGCCCAAGGCAGAGCCGGTATGGAAACTGGTACGCAGGATCGGGTGACACCGCACGGCCTGCTGCCAGGCGTTGATAAAACGTTGCGCATCCAGGCCGGTGACCGGCACGCTGGTCTGGTTGATATACAAGTCCGCCTGATCGTCTTCGACGGCGTGGAACAGGATGCCCTGCTGCATCGGTGACAGCGGGTAGACATCCTCGATCTGCGCAGGCGCCACCGGCAGGCTGTCGAGCTGGGCCTGGCTGAGACCTGCCAGCGGCACATCCGTCGGGGTGATGCCGGCAGTGGTCTCGGCCAGGCAATGCTCGGTCAAGGCTTTCAACTCGGCCGCATAGTCATCTGCCAGATGCTGCACAGTCTGTGCGCTGAACATCTCGCGGCTGAAACTCCAGACAAGGCTCAGTTCGCCGGCGTAAACGCGACCGTTGATGGTCAACCAGTTGGCCAAAGGCGCCTGTGCATCCTGGCTGGCCCCGGAGCTCTCAACGGCCGGACTGAAGAAGCCGGGGACCTGCGCACCTTGCTCTGATTGCCCGGCAAAGCTGCCATCGAACTGCCCCAGGTAGTTGAAGGTGATACGCGGCACCGCAAGCCCGGCCAGGGCCTGTCGCGCCGCCGGCTCACCCAGGTAGCGCAGCGCGCCGAAGCCGACGCCCTTGTCCGGAACGGCCCGCAGCTGCTCCTTGATCTGCTTGATCGACCCCTCAAGGTCAGATACCGGGCTGAGCCGGACCGGAAACACGCTGGTGAACCAGCCCACCGTGCGGGTCAGATCAATGCTGTCGAACAGCTCTTCACGGCCATGGCCTTCGAGCTGCACCAGCACCTCGGCCTGTCCGGTCCAGCGGGCGATGACCCGGGCCAGCGCTGTCAGCAGCAAGTCGTTGACCTGGGTGCGATAAGCCGCCGGAGCCTGTTGCAACAACTTGCGGGTGTAGTCCCGGTCGAGCCGCGTAGGGAGACTCGACACATGCAGACCTTGTCGCGCCCCCTCAGGGTTGGCGCATGGCAGATCGGCCACCGCCCCCGTCAGCAGGGCCTGCCAGTAGGGCAGTTGTTTTTGCACTGCGTCGCCGCTCGCCCAGGCCTGTAGCTGTTCGGCCCAGGCCTGGGTCGAACTGGTCTTCGCGGGCAGGCTGACGGGGCGTCCGGCCTGCAATTGCTCGCAGGTCGTTTGCAGGTCTTCCAGCAGGATTCGCCACGACACACCGTCCACCACCAGGTGATGAATGGCGAGTAACAAGCGCTGGCTGCCATCAGGCAGTGTCGCCAGCACCGCCCGCAGCAGCGGGCCGTGCTCCAGGTTCAGACTGCGTTGGGCCTCTTCGCACAAGGCTTCCAACGCCTGGGTGTCGGCCACGGCCCGGGACCAGAGCCACGGTTGCTCGTGCCAGGCCTGTTGTTGCTCGGCCAGGGAGCGATAACGCGCTGCCCAGCTGCCGTCAGCCTGCCGGGTAAAACTCAGGCGCAATGCATCATGGTGGGCAATCAGGCCTTGCAAGGCCTGCACCAGGAGCTGTTCCTGCAAGACATTGCCCGGTTTAAGCAGTAATGCCTGATTCCAGTGGTGGCGCCGGGGGATCTGTTCATCGAAGAAATACTGATGAATCGGCAGCAGCAGGGCCTGCCCGGTGACCGCGCCCTGATCGATCAACAGGCCGCCGCTCTCACCGTACCTGGCCACCGACGCCAGGCCTTGCACCGTCTGGTGCTGGAACAGCTCCTTGGGGGTGAAACGAATACCTGCCTGACGGGCACGGCTGACGACCTGGATCGAGATGATGGAGTCGCCGCCCAGCTCGAAGAAATTATCGGTCAGGCCGACCCGGGCAAGCTTCAATACATCCGCCCAGATGGCCGCGATCTGTTGTTCCAGCGCCGTGCCAGGCGCCACATAGGTGGGCTGTTCCTGGCTTTGGCCGGGCTGCGGCAGCGCCTTGCGATCCAGTTTGCCATTGGCGGTCAATGGCCAGGCTTCAAGGAACAACACATGGCCCGGGACCATATAGTCGGGCAAAGTCGCATTCAAATGCTCGCGCACACTGCTGCGCAAGGTTGCCAGCTGCTCAAGATCGGCCAGTTGCCGTCCTTCGACGAGCAGGTAGGCGACCAGCTGTTTACCACCGGGCCCTTGGATATCCAGCACCGCCGCTCCGCTGACCTGAGGATGTTCATGCAGTCTGGCCTCGATCTCGCCCAATTCGATGCGGAAGCCGCGAATCTTGATCTGTTGATCGATCCGCCCAACGTACTCTACCGCCCCCTGGGCACGATAGCGGGCCAGGTCACCCGTGCGGTACAGCCGTCCGCCGCCCTGTTCGCTGGTGTCGAACGGGTCCGGGATAAAACGCTCTGCGGTCAACCCCGGACGCAGGTGATAGCCCCTGGCGAGCCCGGCCTGGCCGATATGCAGCTCGGCATGGCTACCAGGAATGGCCGGGTTCAGGTCGGCATCCAGCAGGTACCAGGACAGATCAGGGATCACCGCGCCGATAGGGCTGACGCCTTCACGCTGCAAGTCGTCGACGCACACCGGTCGGTAAGTGACATGCACCGTGGTTTCGGTAATGCCATACATGTTGATCAACTGCGGCTGGCTATCGCCAAAACGATCAAGCCAGGGCTTCAGACTGCCGACGTCCAGCGCCTCGCCACCGAACACGATATAGCGCAGCGCCAACGCGCCCTGCCCTGCCGCATCCGCGCAGGCCAGCGCCATCAGCTGTTTGAACGCTGAGGGCGTCTGGTTCAGCACCGTGATCTTCTGGCGAACCAACAGCGCGTAGAAATCCTCGGGTGAGCGGGCAACATCCCGCGGCACGATCACCGCCCTGGCGCCATGCAACAGCGCACCAAAAAGCTCCCAGACCGAGAAATCGAAGGCGTAGGAGTGGAACACACTCCAGACGTCATCGCTGTTGAAACGCAACCAGGGCGCCGTCGCCTCAAACAGGCGCAGGACATTGTGGTGCGCCAGCAAGGTGCCCTTGGGTCTGCCGGTCGATCCCGAGGTGTAAATCACATACGCAAGGTTGGCTGGGCTGCAGAGGTCGACCAGGTTGTCGCTGCTGTAGCCACTGAGTCCATTGCGCAAGTCATCCAGCAGCAAACTACGAACCGTGGAAGGTATCGGCAGTTGCTTGAGCAAGTCCGCCTGGGTCAACAGCAGTTCGATAGCACTGTCACGCATCATGTAGGCCAGACGGTCCTCGGGATAGTCCGGGTCCAGGGGTACGTAGGCGCCACCGGCCTTGAGGATTGCCAGCAGGCCCACCACCATATCCAGGTTGCGCTCCACGGCGATACCGACCAGCACATCCGGGCCCACGCCCAGCTCTCGCAGCCTGCGGGCCAACTGGTTGGCTCGCTGATTGAGCTGAACGTAGGTCAGCTGCTGATCGTTGCAGACCAGCGCGACCGCCTCGGGCCTGGCAGCTGCATGGGTCTCGATCACCCCGTGCAGGCTCTGTCTGGATGGATAGTTGACCGGCGCGGGATTGAGTTCCCGGATCAGCGCCTGCTGCTGCGCACGTCCCAGTAACGCCAGCTCGGCGATTCGTTGCTGCGGCTGACGGACAATATCTTCCAGCAGCGCGCGCCAATGGCCGGCCAGGCCGACGATAGTCCGGGCATCGAACAGCGCCGTGGCGTAACTCAACGAGGCGCCAATGCCCTGCTCATGCTCGAACGTATTAAGGGTCAGGTCGAACTGCGCGTTACGGCGATCCCAGGCCAGACTTTCCATGGTCAGCTGCGACAGGCTGCGGCGCTCGCCACGTATATCCGTCTGATGATTGAACAGCACCTGGAACAACGGGCTATGGCTCAGGCTGCGCTCTGGCTGCAAGGCTTCGACCAGCTGCTCGAACGGCAGGTCCTGATGGGCCTGGGCGGCCAGGGCCGTCTGCCGGACCTGCTGCAGCAACTCAATGAAGGTGGTTGCCGGGGTGAACTCGGCCTTCAGCACCTGGGTGTTGACGAAAAACCCGATCAGGTGCTCGGTTTCGCCACGGTGACGGTTGGCGACGGGAACACCGACACGGATATCGTTCTGGCCACTGTAGCGCTGCAACAAGGCCTGGAAGCTGGCCAACAAGACCATGAACAAGGTGCTGTTCTGTTGCCGCGCCAGGGTTTTGAGCGAGCGCGCCAGTGCGCTATCCAGTTCAATGTCCAGGCTTGCACCTGCGTAACTCTGGACAGCAGGGCGCGGCCGGTCAGCAGGCAGCTCCAGCACCGGCTGTTGATCACCCAGTTGCGCGCTCCAGTAGGCCAGCTGGCGTTGTTGCTCACCGGCGGCCATCCACTGTCGCTGCCAGTGGGCATAGTCGGCGTATTGCACAGCCGGATCCGGCAACGCGGGTATTTCCCCCGCAAGGCAGCCCTCATAAAAGTCGACCAGTTCATCCACCATGATGGGCATGGACCAGCCATCGGCAACGATGTGGTGCAGGGTCAGGACCAGCACATGCTCCTCCCCTGCCAGGCGCAGCAATCTGCCCCGCAGCAAAGGGCCTTGCTCAAGATCGAACGGCCGACGGGTTTCCTGCTCGATCAGGCCCTGCAGATATTGCTCGGGATCTTCATCCTGAGGCGGCTCGACATCTGCCACCTGCAGTGCAAACGGCAGCGCCCCATGAATCACCTGGACCGCCTGGGCACCCTCCTGGCGGAAGGTGGTGCGCAAGGTCTCATGACGGCTGATCAGCGCACTGAAGCTGGCGTTCAGTGCAGGGATATCCAGGCGCCCACACAGACGCAGCGCCGCCGGGATGTTGTAGGCTGCGCTGTCAGGCTCCAACTGCCAGAGGAACCATTGGCGTTGCTGGCCATAGGAAAGCGCCAGCGGTTGCCCACGGTCCACGGGCAGCATGGCAGGCGCCCGACTGTCGTTGCCCTGCTCTCTCAAGGCGGCTGCAGTGAAGTCGGCAAACTCCGGGACTTCAAATAACGTGCGCAGCGGCAGCTCGATGCCCAGCGCCTGACGCACCCTGGAAACCACCTGGGTGGCCAGCAGCGAATGCCCGCCGAGTTCAAAGAAGTGGTCATTGCGACCGACCCGTTCGATCTTCAGCACTTGCGCCCAGATTGCGGCGATCTGCAGCTCCACCTCACCTTCAGGCGCCACATGATCGGCCCCGGCCTGGGCGCTTTCGGGCGTCGGCAAAGCCTTGCGATCAAGCTTGCCGTTGGCAGTCAGGGGCAAGTGATCGACAAACAGCAGATGCGCCGGGATCATGTAGGCGGGCAGCGATGCCTTGAGGTATTCGCGCACCTCACTGCGCAGGGCATTCTGTTGCGTCTGATCGGCCATCAGGCCCGCCCGGAGCACCAGCCAGGCAACCAATTGGTTACTGTCCACAGCCAATACCACCGCCTTGGCGATTGCACCGTGGGCCTGCAGCCGGGCTTCGATCTCCCCAGGCTCGATGCGAAAACCGCGGATCTTGACCTGATGGTCGATGCGCCCCAGATAATCGATCACGCCGTCGGTGCGATAACGCGCCAGGTCGCCGGTACGGTAAAGCCGCCCGCCGCCCTGGCTGCTGGTGTCGAACGGATCGGGTACAAAACGCTCGGCCGTGAGGGCCGGACGCTGGTGATACCCCCGCGCCAGGCCGGCGCGCCCCACATGCAATTCGCCCTGGCAACCGGGAGCAATCGGCTTGAAGTCGCTGTCCAGCAGGTACCAGGACAGGTCGGCGATCACCTCGCCGAGCGGGCTGACCGAGCGCTGCAAATCATCGATGCTCAAGGGCCGCCAGGTGACATGCACGGTGGTTTCGGTGATGCCGTACATATTGACCAGCTGCGGTTGCCGATCACCAAAGCGCTGAAACCAGGGGGCAAGGCTGCCGACATCCAGGGCTTCGCCGCCGAATATGACGTAGCGCAACGCCAGGTTATCGGGCAATGCCTTGGCGCAGGCAACGCGGATCAACTGCTCGAACGCCGAAGGTGTCTGGTTCAACACCGTGACCTGCTCGCGCACCAGCAAGGCATGGAAATCCTCCGGGGAGCGCGCCACGTCCCTGGGCACTATGACTGCTCTGGCGCCGTGCAACAGCGCACCGAAAAGCTCCCATACGGAGAAGTCGAAGGCATAGGAATGAAAAACGCTCCACACATCACTGGCATCAAACTGGAAGCTGTCCCGCGTCGCCTGGAATAACCGGATGACATTGTGGTGGGGTAACAGGGTGCCCTTGGGCGTACCGGTGGAGCCGGAGGTATAGATGACGTAGGCGAGGTTGTCGGGCGCGGTGACAGTGTCAAGGTCAGCGGTGCTATAGCCTTGCAGCTCTGCGGCGATGGCGTCGAGATCCAGATACTCGACGCCTTCGCATTGCGGCAACTGTTGTTGCAGCCCGGCCCTGGTCAATAGCAAGCCAATGCCACTGTCTTGCAGCATGTAGGCCAAACGGGCCTGGGGATAGTCCGGGTCCAGCGGCACATAAGCACCGCCCGCCTTGAGGATTGCCAGCAGGCTGACCACCATGTCGACACTGCGGTCGAGGGCGACACCCACCAGGACTTCAGGACCGACGCCGAGATGGCCCAGTTTTCGAGCCAACTGGTTGGCCTGCTGATTGAGTTGCGTGTAGGTCAGGTGCTGTCCGCCCACGCTCAGGGCAATGGCCTGCGGTGCCCTGGCCGCCTGCGCCTCGATCAGTTGATGCAGGCACTGATCACGAGGACAGTCAACAGTGCCAGGATTCCAGGCGGCCAGGATCAGTTGCTGTTCATCGCCGCGCAACATGGCGAGCTGCGCAACAGGCTGCTGCGGCGCGTCTACCAGAGCTTCCAGCAGATTGAGCCAGTGCCGCGTCAGGCGCGCAATCGTCTGCGGCTTGAACAACGCCGCACGGTACTCAAGTACCGCGCCAATCTCCTGGGGCGAGTATTCAACGTCAAGGGACAGATCGAACTTGGCCTGCTGCCCGCCACAGGGCAGGAACTCCACATCAAGATCACCCAGACACAGGCCCTGTGGTTCATCGCCTGCGACCCGCCAGTTGAACACCGTTTGAAAGCGCGCGTTGGCCGCGCCGGCACCCTTGCCCTCGTCCAGCCATTCGATGGGCCAGTCAGCGTGCTCCAGCAGACTCAGCGAATGTCGCCGCAGGCCTCGCAGGAACTCCAGACCGGAACGCGCGCCATCAACTTGCACCCGATAAAGCTGCGTGTTGACAAAGTAGCCGACCAGTTCCTGGATTTCTGCCCGATTACGCGCTGCGTTGGGCACCCCTAGGCAAAAGTCCGTCTGGCCGCTGTAACGTGCCAACAACAGCTGCCAGGCACCCAGAATGAACACGAAGGGGGTCAGGCCCTGTTTTGCACATTGTTCATGCAGCCGCGCGACTAGTGGCGTCGGCACGGTAGCTCGATGAAAAGCGGCAGTGGCATCCGCTTGCGGCGCTGCTGCATGGTCCGCAGGCAAGACCAGCGGCGCGCTCTCACCCTTGAGGTACGTCTGCCAGTAGGCAGCCGCGCTCGCGTACTCAGGCGTTTGTGGATAGACGCTGCGCTGCCAGTGCGCGTAGTCGGCATATTGCACCGGCAGCGGCGTCAGCGGCGCCTCGTTACCCCGTAGGGCCTGGGCGTAGGCAAGCGTCATGTCCCTGAGCAGGATCGGGTTGGACCAGGCGTCGGACACGATATGATGCATGTTGAGGAACAGCACATGCTCGTCAGGGCCGGTGCGCAACAGGGCGCAGCGGATCAGCGGCGCCTGAGCGAGATCAAAGGCGTGCCGGGTGTGCGCCTGCAAACGCTCGGTCAACACTTGCTGGCGCAGTGGCTCTGCAATGGCCGTAAGGTCTTCGCAATGCAGCACCGGCCGGGCCCGGGCACTGACGCGCTGCATGGGCTCACCGTCCACCTCATGGAAAGAGGTGCGCAGAATGTCATGCTTTTCCACCACTTTGCCCAAGGCAGTTTCCAGCGCCTCTACGTGCAATCGACCTTTGAGGCGCAGGGCGCGGGCAAGGTTATAGGCTGAACTGTCCGGGCTGACTTGCTGTATGACCCACAGGCGTTGTTGGGCGAACGAGGCCAGGCACTCGGAAGGTCGCCCCATGCTGCGAATGATCGTCGGGTCATCCTGTTCGTCGGCCAGTAACAGCGCCAATAAATCGTGATCATTCAGGGTGGGGGAAGACATGTATATCAGCCTCGTCGTCAGTGGCGAAGAAAGGGGATCTTCACCAAGTAACGAAAGGCCAATCGATAAATTTAGCGTCCCGCTGACCCAGACTTTTCAGCAGCGGCCGGCAGGTCGAACACACTGCAAGGGGTAGCCGCGCAAGGCAGGCGGCGCCTTGCAATCTGCGCCGCGAGATAGCAGCGGCCCTTATTGCAAGGGCCGCTTTGAAGGAGTGACCGTGACCTGTCTGCACAGGTCCGTGTGCGGGATCAGAACTCGCCGCGCAAGGTCAGCATGTAGTTTCTGGGGTCGCCATAGAAGTTACCATTGGCGGCGCTGGAAACGGTCTGATAGTACTTTTTATCGAACAGGTTGTTGCCATTGAGTGACACGGTCCAGTGGTCATCGACACGGTACTTAAGCAAGGCATCCCAGACCGCATAACCGGTCTGCTTGTAATCGAACGGGATATTGGACTGCACCACGGCGCCGTTGCCACCCACCCGAGCGGTGGTGCCGCTGACATAGGTCGCACTCTGCAGGTCCACCCCGCCGCCGACGGTCCAGTCCGACCATACGCCTGGAAGCTTGTAGCTGGTCCAGATCTTGAACTGATGCTTTGGCGTGATGGTGCTGAAGGCCGCGCTGTCAGTCTTGTTGCGGGTTTCGTTGAAGACGTAGCTGGACATGAGCATCCAGTCCGGCATGATTTCGCCCGAAGCCTCCAGTTCGATGCCTTTGCTGATCACTTCGCCCTGATTCACATAGCAGCAACTGCCGCCATACAGCACCGTGGCGTTCGGGTAATTGGTGTCTTGTACCGCGCCATTTTTACGGTTGGTGTAGAACACCGCAGCACTGGTGTTCAAGCGGCCGTCAAACAGCTCGCCCTTGATACCGATCTCGCGGCTATTGCCCACCAGCGGCTCGAGTACCTCGCCGCTGCCCACCGGCCCCTTCAGGGAGCTTTGCTGGGGCTTGAAGATCTTCGAGTAACTGCCATACAACGACCATTGATCGTCGAGGGCATAGATCAGACCGCCGAAAGGCACGAGGCGGCTCGGCTCACGCATGTCGATATCGCTCTGCACCGCGCCGGCATTGGTATAGACCTGCTCGAAGTGATAACGCGCCAAACGCCCGCCCACTACCAGTTTCAAAGGGTCGGCCAGTTGCAGGGTCACGCGGCTATACAGGCCATACTGCTCTTGAGTGTTAGGACTGTAATCGCGCGGGGTGGCCAGGGAAATCGTGGTCGGGTGCCAGTAACCCGGATCGAAGACATTCAATGGCACGCCAGTGCCGGTAAACACGCCCGAGCCCTGCCAGCGGCTGGTGACACGCTGATAGTCGCCACCGAGAACGAATTCATGCTCGCGACCGAATGCGTCGAATTTGCCGGACAGGTTACTGTCCACCAGATCCTGGCTGGTCGAGTAAACGTTATAGCTGGCACGCCAGACCGGACCTGCCAGGGTCACCGGGTTCACCGCGTTGCCGGTCACCGCCGCCAGTGCCTTGCCTGCATCACGGGTGTTGGTATAGGAGACGTTGAGTTTCCAGTCGTTATCGAAGTAGTGATCGAGCTTGGTGAATATCTCCTGGGAGATATTGTCCATGTAGGACCAGTTCTGGCCCAGGCTGGTACTGCGCGACAGCCCGATGTCGGCACCGGTGGTGTAGCGCGGCAGACCCAGGGATGAGTTGGAGTGCGCGCTCTCATACATGCCACCCAGCGTCAGTGTGGTCGAGGGTGCGAGGTCGACTTCCATGACGCCATAGACGGTTGGTTTCTCAGTGGCCAGCTTGTCAGTGAAATACTGGCGATCGGTGTACGAGGTGACAAGACGGCCGCGAACGGTCTTGCTGTCATTCAACGGCCCGGTGACGTCCATCTGCGTGCGATAGTTGTCCCACGAACCGGCGGCAGCCTCGAACTTCAACTGAAAGTCAGGCAAGGCACGCTTGCGCACCAGGTTGATCACGCCGCCGGGATCGCCGACGCCGCCGAACAATGCCCCTGCTCCGCGCAGGACTTCGACGTGGTCGAACTCATCGAGGTTGTACAGCCGTCGCGAATAGAAACTTGTCGCCACCGATGACAGTGCCATGGGCGCCGCACCATCGATCTGGATGCTGTCGATATTGAACCCGCGAGAATAGAACTCGTAGGTGTCACTCGTGGTTTTCTGCACCGTCACGCCCGGGGCGAATTTCAGCGCATCCTGCAGGTTGGTGACGCTGCGATCATCAAGCAGTTGCCGGGTCAGCACCGACACCGACTGCGGCGTATCACGCAGGCTGGTCGGCGTCTTGGAACCGACACTTACGGCCCCCGTGGTATAGGAGCCACTGTTTTCAGTCATCTCGCCCATGCCCTGGCTGATGATGGCCGTGGGTTGCAAGGTGAGCGCGCCGGAGCTGGAAGGGGCCGCTTCGAGGATCACAGTGCCGTTCTCAATACGGAAGTTGTAGCCGGTGCCTTCTAGCATCATCTTCAGTGCGGTTTCAGACTCCAGGCTGCCGGAAACCTTTGCGGACTCTGAGCCACGGATAAGATCAGCAGAATAGATGACCTGCAGACCTGTCTGTTGCCCGAACGCTTGCAGAGCGCTGTCCAGTGGCTGCTTCGGGATATTAATCCTGACCGGATCGGCGAATGCCGTGTTCCCCAACGACAGCACCGCAGCAGACACCGATAGACGGATGATGCGCGCCCCTTTTTGCAGTAAGACGCTCTTGCCCTGCCCTTGTCGACCCTCAGCTCTCATGATGTTGCCCCGTTGTAAATGGTTAAAAAGGTGGATGACGTCACCGGATGAGGGATGGCCTGCGCACAGGCTTCCCCTTCTGCGTTAAACCCCGGAACCGGTGCGTCTTGCTGGAAAGTCACTACTGAGACGCACACGCATGTGCAAACCGGAATAAATCTTATTCAAGAAGATGCTTTTTCTGGTTATCTGCCCGCAACCGCTGTGCCTGCGCCTCCAGCAAAGCGCGTTCGGCGTCGGACATCGCATCCAGACGCAGCATCGCCTGGGCGATGGCTTCCAGCTTGTCTGCCTCGACGCCAGGCAATTGCCCCAGAGCCTGGGCCAACGAGGCGACCGTCGGATTGTCGAAGACAATCGCGGGGCTGATCTCGCAACGCAGCAATTTGCGCAGCCCGGCGACCAGGCGAATGACCAGCAATGAATGTCCGCCTGCGCTGAAAAAGTCCTGATGGATACCTAGCGCTTCACGCCCCAACAAGCTGGCCATGCGTTGCGCCAACAGGCCTTGGAAAGCATTGCTGGCGACGTCGCCTGGCTCATCCTCAGTCTGCACCGTGAGGTGGGCCAGGGCATGACGGTCGATCTTGCCGTTGGCCAGGCGCGGCAACTGATCCAGCACGCGGATATGCCGAGGCAGGAAGGCTGCGGGCAAATGCAGGGCCAGGTCGTTGCGGATCAGCCTCGAGGCGTCGGTCAATGCACCGCGTACAGCGACGAAGGCCACCGGCTGTGCGCTGCCGGCGCTGACGACAGAGACCACCGCCGCCTCTCGCACCGCGGCCAGACGCAACAACTGGGCCTCGATCTCCCCCAGCTCGATACGAAAACCGTTGAGGTTGATCTGTTGATCCTTGCGTCCGAGCAATTCCAGGCTGCCATCCGGGCGATGACGTGCAATATCTCCCGTGCGGTACAACCGCGCTCCAGGCTCGAAGGGATTATCGACGAATACCTGGGCCTGCGGCTCTTGCACATAGCCGCGACACAGCTGACGACCACCAATATAAAGTTCACCCTGCACGCCAAGAGGCAGCAGTCGCAGATGCGCATCCAGCACATAAACCTGATTACCGGGCAGTACTCGACCCAAGGGGATCACCGCCTGTTGCGCTGCTGCAAGCGTCAGGGCCTGCACCATGACCCCGACCGTAGCCTCGGTCGGGCCGTAGTGATTGAACAGGCGACAATCCGGGCGAATCTGCAAAATTTGCGCTATCAAGCCCGGCGCCGGCGCTTCACCGCCCAGCACGACGGTGGCAGGGATCTGCGGCTGCGGCGTTTCCAGCAGCGCCGCCAGGTGCGACGGTACGATCTTGAGGCAATCGATGGCGGCGGCTCGCAGATAGCGGGCGAACGCTTCGGGATTGCGCAAGGTGTGTTCATCGGCCACCTGCAGGCAAGAGCCGTTGTAGAGCGCACCGAACAGGGTGGTATTGCCGAGATCGGCGGCCACGCTCGAGGTAAATGCAAAATGGCTACATTCAGCCAGCCCCAGGACCTGGCTGGCGCCCGCGACATAATTGGCCAACTGGCGATGTTCGATCACCACGCCCTTGGGCACCCCGGTTGAGCCTGAGGTGAAGAGCACATAGGCGGTTTCATGGCCTTGCAGTGCATAGGGTTCCAAGTGAACGTCAGCAGCCTGGTCCGTCGATGCCGGATCAAACAGGGTCAGGCCCCGCCCGGTCCATTCAATCGACTGGGGGTCTTTAGCCAAAATCAGTGATGCCCCGGCCAACCCGGCGACCTCGATCTGCCGCGCCTGCGGCCACTGCGGGTCCAGAGGAGCATAGGCCGCCCCCAGCCACCAGATCGCCAACAGAGAAACCAGCAATTCACTGGAACGCGGCAAGCTGAGTGCCACCACATCACCCGGTTTGACCCCTTGGGTCGCGAGGCGCGCAGCCAGGCTACGGACCTGCTGCTCCAACTGCTCATAGGTCAGGTGTTGCGCTGCGCTGCGCACGGCATCATGCCCAGGCTTGAGCGCGACCCAGGTGTGAATGCGTTGCGGCAGCAGTTGCGCAGAGGCGTCGTCCCCGGGCGGGTTGAGGGCCAGCAGCAGATGTCTTTCAGCCTCGCCGGTCAAGCTCAATTGATTGATCGGCGTACTGGAATCCCTGGCGATGTCACGCAGCAGGACGACGTACTGCTCAAGGAGGCGGCGTGCGCAATCGACGCTATAACAGTCAGGCAGGTAATCCAGTTGCAGCGTCCAGTCGAGGCCTTGAGCCGGTGCGTGAAGTTGCAACAGCAACTCGCTCGGGGTACTCGCAAACGGCGCACGGCTGACACTCCACTGCGTCGCCGCAAGCTTGAGGTCGGTGATATCCCGGACCAGAGCAAACCCATAGGCCGCAGGCAAAGTGGCAATGTTGGCCGACCAGTACTCCTGCCAGGCCACGTGCTGCTCCAGCACCGCGCCCAGCCCCGTGGCCCAGACACTGAAAGGCTGGTCCAGCGCAATCTGTACGCTTACCGGCAGGGTCTTTTCCAGAACCCCGGCGCAGTCGGCGAAGTACTCGTAATCCTCACGGCTGTCGTGGCGCCAGCTCGCCAGAAAAGCCGACTGCCCCGTCACCCGACTCAACAGTGCCCACCAGGCAGCCTGCAATAGCGTCGGCAGAGGGATCGCCAGCGCCACGGCCTGACGCTGCAAATCATTCAACAGGTCCTGCTCCAGCACCGCCGGGATCCGCTGCGCCGCCTGCCCGCGATTGTCTCCCAGGCGATAGGGCAAGCGGGTCAGCACAGGTGCAGCATCCACCGCAAGCAGATGCTGGCGCCAATAACGTTCACCCTCCTGGGCATCCTCGTCGATGGCCGTTTCGGCGCGCCATTCCAGATATTGCTCGTAGCGACCCTCTTGCGGCGCCTGGCAGGCATCCGGCGTCTGATACGCTTGCCCCAGACTTTCGGCCAACAGCCTCAGGCTGGCGTTGTCCACCAGGCAGCCGGCCACTGCCACCACCAGACGCCAGTGCTGTTCGCCAAGGCGCAGCAGGATGGCCTGCGCCCATGGCCCGCTGGCCGTGGCGAACGGCTGCCGACGCCAGGCCTCAAGCCGCTGCTCAACGGCCTGGCCGGACAGCACCCCGGTTTCCGGAGACAGATTGAACCCGACCGCCTCTGCCCCCTCGCACAGACGCAGCCCATGAAAGCCCGGTATCTGGCGAAAGCGCGCGGCCAGAACCGGGTGCAGCCGGGACACGGCCTGCAACGCCGATTGCAGACGCGGCATATCCAGTTCGCCGCGGATATCAAACAGCATTTCTCGGGATGCTTGACCCCAAGAGCCAGCGGTCGCCATCATTTCCAGCAACATTTGCTGTTCGGGGCATAGGGCAAAACTCTCGCCCGTGCTCATCGCCATTGCGTCACTCATGCCTGGACCTCCCTTTCAATTACCGCTTCCCCAAGACTGGCACGCTCAATCATGTCGCCCATGGCCACCACTATTTTGCGCGGCCCTTCATAAGGGTCCCGGGCATGGGCCACGAGCATGTTGTCCAGCACGATCACATCGCCCTTGCGCCAATCGAAACGCACCGCGCATTGCTCGTACAACTCACCGACCAACTCCATGACCTCGTTTTCTATCGGCGTACCGTCACCGTAATAGACATTGCGTGGCATGCGCTCGATGCCGAACATCTCCAGCAGGTCTTCGCGCACGTGAGCGTCCAGGCAGTGGATGTGATGCAGCTGCACTTGATTGAAGAAGGATTTCGCGCCAGTCAGCGGGTGGGTGATGATGGCCGGGCATGGCGTGCGTATCTGCAACTCGTCGTCGGCCAGCCAGCGCCACTGGATACCGGAGGCCTGGCAGCGCGCCTCCACTTCATGACGTTGCTCGGTCTTGAAGAAGTGTTGCCACGACACATCGAGCTTGCCGGTAAAGGTGCGCACATAGAGCAGGCCCTTGCTTTCGAACTTCTCGCGCAACCCTGGCGGCAACTGCTGGTAGAGCTGGCGGCAATCGACCACCGGCGTGGCTCCGCCCACCGGCGAAGGCTGCTCGCAGAAGAACAACTGCTTTCTCGGCCAGCTGTCCTGGTGCGAACTCTCGTTGTGGAAGAGGATCATTTTCTTTTCCGGGTACGGAGTCGACCGGTAAGTGTTCTGCCCGCCCTCCTTCTTCGGCAGATCGCCGTAGTTGCCGTAAAGCCCAGGTTGTACGGCCTCGGCAAAAGCCTCGAACGCTTGACTGTCGGGTACTGCAAAACCACGGAACAGCAGGCCGCCATGACGGGCCAGTTTTTCTTCGATGTAGGGGCGGTTATCTGCAACCCAGCGCACGATGTCCAGGGCAGGATCATTGGGTTCAACCAACAGGGGGAAGTCCTGTGTCGGCACCAGCAACGACTCACGGATCGGGCGTTGCGTCTGTGCAACCGGTCGCGTCTGGGATTTTTTTAGAAAGCGGTCCAGCTTGTTGGCCTTGGGGCCCGCCGCAACAGGCGGTGTCATGGCCCGGGTGTTTTCCATAGGCATGTTCATGTCGTCCAACCTCAAGTTCTGCTCACATAGAATCTGTTCGAGGATTGCCACCCAGCCCTGCACAAACCCCTGGATGACGGGTTGTTCGAATAACGCCGAGGCGAATCTCCACTGGCCGTGGAGCACGGCGTCGGGGCTCTGCTCGATGAACAGCGCCATATCGAATTTCGAGTGTTCCGAGCGGCTCGGCAGCGGCTCGACCCTCAAGCCATCGATGCCCTGGCTGGTCAGCGGCACGTTGTTCATCACGAACAACACCTGCACAAGCGGGCTTATGCCCTTGTGGCGTGGCGTCTGTGCCGCTTCCACAATCATGTCGAAGGGCAGGTCCTGGTGTTCGAAAGCGTTGAGCAGGTTGTCGCGGACCTGCGCCAGAAATGCACTGAAGGTGATATCAGGCGTCTGCCGTGAACGTACCGGCAGCACATTGACGAAGAAGCCGATCAGCCCTTCCAGCTCGGCCTGCTGGCGACCGGCGTAGTCGACGCCCACCACCACGTCATCGCTCTCTGCAAGCCGATGCACAAACGCCTGGAACGCAGCCAGCATCAGGGTGTAGAGCGTCACCTGGGCCTTCGCCGCCAACGCTATCAGGCCCTGGGTCAGCTCCGCGCTCAGCGCAAATGACACACAGCCACCGGCATGGGATTGCTGCGCCGGGCGTGGCTGCCGAACCGGCAGCGACACGCATCCTGAATAGCCCTGCAACAGGTTCTTCCAGTAGTGCCCTTGTTGCTGCAGCACGCCTGTGCGTTCGAGTTCCTGCTGCCAGATCGCAAAGTCGGAATATTGCAGAGGCAACGCCGGCAACGGCGTTTCATCGCCCGCGCGCAAGCGCTGGTAAACCTGCACCAGCTCATTGGCCAACACCGCCATGGACCAACCATCAGAGATAATGTGATGCATGGAGTACAACAGCACATGCTCCAGCGGCCCCAGACGCACCACCCGCATGCGCAGCAACGGCGCCTGCGCCAGCACGAACGGCTCTGCTTCATTGGCCAGGGTCAGGGCGTCGACCTGTGCGTCCTGCTCTGCCCGGCCAAGGCCGGACAGATCATGGAACGGCAGGGCCACCTCGAGCTCGGCCCGGATAATCGCCAGAGGCTCGCCCTCCTCGTCCTCTGCGTAAACGGTACGCAGTACTTCGTGGCGACGAACCACAGCCTGCAAGGCCGCATGCAACAGGTCTATCGACACCTCACCCCGCAAACGCATGGCCATTGGCATGCCATAGGCGGCAGCGCCCGGCGCCAGTTGCTCGACCATCCATAGTCTGCGTTGCGCCAAGGCCAGGGGCGCGCTGTTTTTGCCCGGCCAAGCCTTGAGGATGGCCGTCTGCGGTGCCTGAACCCGAGGCTGAGTGACTGCCAATGCAGCCGAAAAATCACTCAGACACGGATAGTCGAACAACTGCCGCAAGCTGACCTGCGGCGCTACGTCCTGACGCAATCGCGCGATGACCTGAGTGGCGAGCAACGAATGCCCGCCAAGCTCGAAGAAGTGATCAGTACGGCCAACGCGCTCAAGCTTGAGCACTTCGGCCCAGATGGTCGCGACCTGAAGCTCAAGCCCGGGAAGGGGCGCGACCCAATGTTGCTGGAGCAGACCGGTCTCAGGCTGGGGCAGCGCCTTGCGGTCGAGCTTGCCGTTGGCGGTCAGTGTCAGCTGTTCCACGAACAGCAGGTGTGCGGGCAGCATGTAGTCGGCCAGAGTCACCTTGAGCGCGGCCCGCAGACTGTCGCGCAAGGTCTGTTGCGCCTCTGGGCTGTGCAGCATGACCGCGTCGGCAGGCACTACGTAACCCACCAACTGCATCCCGCTCGGGCCGTCGCACGCCAGCACCACAGCTTCGCGTACCGACGTCTGATCTTGCAGACGCGCTTCGATTTCACCCAGCTCGATGCGAAAACCGCGGATCTTCACCTGATGGTCAATGCGCCCGCTGTATTCGATCACGCCATCGCTGCGGTAACGCGCCAGGTCGCCGCTGCGGTACAGCCGGCCTCCGCCTTGTTCGCTGGTATCGAACGGATCGGGGATAAAGCGCTCGGCAGTCAGGCCCGGACGATTGAAATAGCCACGGGCAAGGCCGGCCTGGCCCACGTACAACTCACCGTGGCAACCCGGCAGGGTCAGATTGAAGTCAGCATCGAGCAGATACCAGGACAAATCCGCAATCGCCACACCAAGCGGGCTGACGACCGCGCCTTGCAGGTCCTCGATGCTGATCGGACGGTAACTCACGTGGACTGTCGTCTCGGTGATGCCGTACATATTGATCAACTGCGGCTGTCTATCGCCAAAGCAATCGAGCCACGGCGCCAGACTGCCGACATCCAGCGCCTCGCCACCGAATACCACGTAACGCAACGACAGCGGCCTGCCAGCCCGCGCGCCCGCCGTGGCGACGGGGATCAGTTGCTTGAACGCCGAGGGGGTCTGATTGAGTACCGTGACCTTTTCGCGAATCAGCAACTCATGGAAGTCCTCAGGCGAACGTGAAACCTCCCTGGGCACGATCACCGCCGTGGCGCCATGCACCAGCGCGCCAAACAACTCCCAGACAGAGAAATCGAAGGCATAGGAGTGGAACACCGTCCAGACGTCGTCGGCATTGAAACGGAACCAGTCCTGCGTGGCCTCGAACAGACGCACAACGTTGTAGTGCGCCAGCAGGGTGCCCTTGGGCTTGCCGGTCGAACCCGAGGTATAAATCACATAGGCCAGGTTCTGCGCCACCGCGCCACTGCACGGGTCGTCGTCGCTGAAGGTTGTGCCATGTTCAACGCCCTCACCCACTTCAAGGCATTCAACACCTGGAACATCCGGCAACTGCGCCCTGATAGGGGCCTGGGTCAGCAGCAGTTTCACGCCACTGTCCGCAAGCATGTAGGCCAGCCGGTCCCGCGGGTAATCCGGGTCCAGCGGCACATAGGCACCACCGGCCTTGAGGACCGCCAGCACAGCCACCACCATGTCCAGGCTGCGCTGCAACGCGACCCCGACCAACACATCCGGGCCGACGCCGCGCTCAAGCAGCGTGTGCGCCAGACGGTTAGCCCTGACATTGAGAGCCTGATAACTCAATTGCTGGCCGTTGCACACGAGTGCCGTGGCCCCAGGGTTTTTGCGCACCTGTCGCTCGATCAGTTGATGCAGACACAGGTTTTCAGGGTAATGAGTCGGCCGGCCATTGCAGTCCTGGATAATCTGCCGCTGTTCGTACGCCGCCATCAAGCCAATCCGGGAGATGGCCTGCTCTGAATCAAGAACGACGCTACGCAGCAGGTTGAGCCAGTGTCGGCCCAGGCGCTCGATGGTCGGCGCGTCGAACAGGTCCGTGGCATAAGTGAAGGCAGCACTGAGTCCGCCCTCGCCTTCAGCGGTGTCCAGGGTCAGGTCGAACTGCGAGGTACGCTGGGCTCGCGGCCAGTTTTCAAACTTGAGCCCCGGCACACTGCGCGCGGGGCTGTCGACCTGAGACTGGTGGTTATACATGACCTGGAACAACGGGCTGTGGCTCAGGCTGCGCTCGGGTTGCAAGGCTTGCACCAGTTGCTCAAAAGGCAAGTCCTGGTGCATCTGCGCGCCCAATGCCCGCTGCTTGACCTGCTGCAACAGCGCGGTGAACGTGGTGTGGATGTCGAATTCGGCCTTCAACACCTGGGTGTTGACGAAGAAGCCGATCAGCCCTTCGGTTTCAAGGCGAGTGCGGTTGGCAATGGGCACGCCCACGCGAATGTCCGATTGCCCCGAGTAACGTTGCAGCAGCGCCTGAAAGCTGGACAGCAACAGCATGAACAGCGTGACGTTGTGACGCTGGGCCAGGGCCTTGAGATCGGCACTCAAGCCCTCGTCCAGCGTCAGGACCTGGCGTGCCCCGACATGACTTTGCACCTTTGGGCGCGGATGATCAGTCGGCAGTTGCAACACTGGCTGTTCACCGCCCAACTGCTCCCGCCAGTAAGCCAGTTGTCGTACGCCCTCGCCAGCGTCCAGCCAGTTGCGCTGCCAGTGGGCGTAGTCGGCATACTGAATGGGCAGCGTCGGCAGGGAGATATCCCGGCCCTGGCTGAATCCCTGGTAAAGCTGTACCAGCTCGTCCACCATGATCGGTATCGACCAGCCATCGCTGACGATATGGTGCTGGGTGAGCACCAACAGCGCCTCGTCAGCATTGAGGCGCAACAGCCTGGCGCGCAACAGAGGCCCCTGCAGCAGATCGAACGGGCGCTGGATCTCCTCTTCCACACAGGCCGCCGCAGCCTGCCTGTCCAGGGTTTGCACCACCAGGTCGAACGGCAGCTGTGCATGAATCTGCTGGGTGACCTGCTCGCCCTCTGCGACGAACGTGGTACGCAGCGGTTCATGTCGGGCGATCAAGGCCCTGAAACTGCGTTGCAGGGCGTCGATATCGAGTGTGCCTTGCAAGCGCAGCACGGCCGGGATGTGATAGGCCGCACTGGTCGGGTCCAGTTGCCAGAGGAACCAGTGACGCTGCTGACCATAAGACAGCGCCAGTGGCTGTTCCCGGGATACCGCTTTAAGCGGATACAGGTCGTTGCCTGAACCCTGTGCGACCAGTTCGACAAAATCCGCCAGCAACGGCGCCTCGAACACACTGCGCAGCGCCAGCTCAATACCCAGGACCTGGCGCACGCGGGAGACCATCTGAGTGGCCAACAAGGAATGCCCGCCCAGTTCGAAAAAGTGATCAGCCAGCCCCACACGATCCAGCTTCAATACCTGGGCCCAGATGTCGGCGATCTGCTGTTGCAGCGCAGTACGCGGCGCGACATGGGCCTGCTGCAACAGGCTCGCGTCGACCTGGGGCAGCGCCTTGCGGTCCAGCTTGCCGCTAGGGTTGAGTGCCAGCCTCTCCAGTACCAGCAACCAGGCCGGAACCATATGCTCCGGCAGGCTTTGCTTGAGCGCGGTGCGCAGCGTGTCGCGCAGTGATGCCTGTGCCTCAGGGCTGCGCAGGATGCTGATATCGGCGGGTACCACGTAACCCACCAGTTGTATGCCGGTGGGCTCCTGCTGAGCCAGCACCACGGCTTCGGCCACGGCCTCGTGGTCCAGCAGGCGCGCCTCGATTTCGCCAAGCTCGACGCGGAAACCACGAACCTTGACCTGGTGGTCGATACGGCCGCTGTATTCGAGCACGCCGTCATGGCGATAACGCGCCAGGTCGCCACTGCGGTAAAGGCGCGTGCCGCCCTCTGCACACGTATCGAAGGGGTCCGGTACAAATCGCTCGGCGGTCAGGGCCGGACGATTGAAATAGCCTCGGGCCAGACAATCACGCCCCCCGATCAGCAACTCGCCGACTACTCCTTCTGGTGCGAGGGCAAGGCCGCTGTCACACACATACGTGGTGCGCCCGCCAATGGCCTTGCCGATGGGCACGCTGGCCTTGGGCAATGTGCCAAGCGCAGTCGTCGAGCAATCAAACACCGTAGAGACCACCGTGGCCTCGGTCGGGCCATAGGTATTGAGCAGGCGGACATGCTTGAGACTGGAGGCGAACCAGTCCTTCAAGCCTTCCGGCGGCATGGCCTCACCACCGACATGCACCTGGCGCAAGGCGCCAGTGGACGGCACCCGCAGCATATGGGCGGCAAACAGTCGCCAGTAGGTGGTGGGCAGATCCGCCACCGTCACGCCGTGCTCGATGATGTTCTGGGTCAGGGTCTCGATATCCCACAGTTGCTGGCCGCGCATCACCACCCGGGCACCGCTGCAGAGCGTCGGATACAGCTGCTCGACAAAACCATCGAAACTCACAGTGGCAAACTGCAACACCCGGTCACTGGAGGACAGCTGCGAGTACTGCGCGGCCACCTGGCAGAACATCGCCAGCTCGCCATGGGCGACGGCCACGCCTTTGGGCTTGCCCGTAGAGCCCGAGGTGTAGATCACATAGGCCAGGCTGGTCGGCGTCGCCGTGTTGACGGGATCGACTTCGCTGTAGTCGCCCAGCCAGTCGTTGCCCGGCTCCAGTTCCAGCCTGTCGACGCTCTGCAGGCACGCCAATGGCTGCACGAGGGCGGGCTGGGTCAGCAACAAACGGATATCGCTGTCTTCGAGCATCCAGTTCAAGCGGTCCTGGGGATAAGCAGGGTCGAGCGGCACATAGGCACCGCCCGCCTTGAGGATGCCCAGCAGCCCTACCACCATCTCCAGGCTGCGCTCGACGGCAATCCCCACGCGCACATCCGGGCCCACGCCGACTTCACGCAGCTTGTGCGCCAGGCGGTTGGCCCGGCGGTTCAATGCCCCGTAACTCAAGGTCTGCGCATCCAGCACCACGGCCGTGGCATCGGGCTGGCGCGCGGCCTGCTGCTCGATCAACTGATGGGCGCACGGCAGACTGTCGACGCGCTCCTGAACAGGGTTCCATTCATGGGCAATCCGCCGATACTGCGCGGCGTCCAGCAAGGGCAGCTCTGCGACGGCGAGTCCAGCCTGACCCAGACTGCCCAGCAGCGTCAGCCAGTGTCCGGCCAGCCGCTCGATGCGTTCGCGCTCGAAGAGATCCGAGGCATAGCTGAACGACGCCACGACGCCATCGGAGCGCTCCAGAGTATCGAGGGAAAGGTCGAACTGCGTGGTCTGCTCGACCCACTCCACTTCTTCGACGCGCAAGCCGTGCACGCTATCGCTGGACACCTTCTCACCGATATCCAGCAGGTGGTTATACATCACCTGAAACAACGGGTTGTGCCCCAGCCCGCGCTCGGGCCTGAGCGCCTCCACCAGCGCATCGAAGGGAATGTCCTTGTTGGCCTGGGCCTGCAAGGTAGTTTCCTTGACCAGGGTGAGCAACTGGCTGAACGGCTGCACCGGGTTGACGGTGATACGGGCAATAAGGGTATTGACGAAAAAACCGATCAACCCTTCCAGCTCCAGGCGGTTGCGGTTGGTCACCGGCACACCGATATTGAGGGTGTCGCGGCCACTCAAGCGTGACAACAGCAGGGCAAACGAGGCCAGGAACACATGGAACAGCGTCGCATTTGCCGTTACGGCAAGGCGTCGCAGATTGGCCGTCAGCTCGGCTGGCAGGCGCACGTCTACCCGGTCTCCGCGATAGCTTTGTACCTGTGGTCGCAGGTGATCGGCGGGCAACTCGAGTACCGCGAAATCGTCTTGCAGGGTGGTTTTCCAGAATGCCAGTTGAGCCTGTAACTGGCCGCTGGCAAGACGTTCACGCTGCCAGGCGGCGTAGTCGGCGTACTGCACCGCCAACGCCGGCGTCACATGCTCCTGTGCAATGGCGCGGGCGTTATAGCTGCCAGCCAGTTCACGCACCATGATGCTCATGGACCAGCCATCGGAGACGATGTGGTGCAAAAGTACCGCGACCAGGTGCTCATCAGCCCCGGTCTTGAACAGACTGACCCGGATCAGCGGACCGCGCGCGAGGTCCATGGAACTGGCAAACAATTTGCCCAGTCGCACCTGCACTTGCTCGGTGGCGATTGCAGTCAGGTCTTGATAATCGATGGTCACGGGCGCTGGGGGCAGCACTCGCTGCCAGGGCTGACCGTCCTGTTCCTCGAACACCGTGCGCAGTGTTTCATGACGCGCCACCAAGGCATCGAACGCGGCCTGTAGTGCCGCCCGATCCAGCGAGCCCTGCAAGCGGACCGCCAACGGCGTGTTATAGGCGGTGCTGGCAGGATTGAGCTTCCAGAACATCCACTGCCGATACTGGGCATGGGAAACCGGTAAAGCCTGGCGGCGATCCTGAATCTGGATATCAACCTCCAGCGTCCGCTCGAGCTCCTGCAAGGCCTGGGTGAAAGACTCAAGGTCAGCGGTATCGAACAGCACCCGCAGGGCCACTTCCAGCTGCAACTGCTGGCGGATACGCGACACCACTTGTGTCGCCAGCAGCGAATGGCCGCCCAGGGCGAAGAAGTTATCGCCCAGCCCCACCTGCCCGACTTGCAGAACTTCGCCCCAGATCGTCGCGACCTCTATTTGCAACGGGGTCAGCGCAGGGCGGTATGGCGCCACGGTGGCCAGAGGTTCGGGTAGCGCCTTGACATCGACCTTGCCGTTAACGGTTACCGGCAACTGCTGCAACAGCAGCAGGTAGTGCGGCACAAGGTGTTCCGGTAGCGTCTGCTTCAAAGCTGCGCGAACACTGTCGGTCAAGGCGCGCTGGCGAGCCTCGTCCGCAGTCCAGTCCTGGTGCACCAGCCAGGCCGCCAGTTGCCGGTTGCTGTCCTCGCCCACCACGCGCACTACAACGTTGTTGATACCGGGCAGTTGCCGCAGACAGCTATCGACTTCCGCCAGTTCTATCCGGTAGCCGCGGATCTTCACCTGCCCGTCGATACGCCCGGCAAACAGCAGCTCGCCCTGGCGGTTCTGGCGGACCCAGTCGCCGCTGCGGTACATGCGAGCACCCCCGGCACCGTTGGGATCAGGTACAAAGCGTTCGGCGGTCAGTGCCGCACGCCCCAGATAGCCCCGCGCAAGGCCCGCGCCGGCAATGTACAGCTCGCCCCTGGCCGCACCCGGTACAGCTTGCAGGCAGGCGTCAAGCACGTAGGCCTGGCTGTTATCCAACGGGCGGCCGAGTACGGGTTGCCGGGTCAATGTGTGAGTCAGTACCCCGACCGTGGTCTCGGTCGGGCCGTAGTGGTTGATGACCTCAAGCGCCGGGGCCAGCGCCGCAACACGCGCCAGCAACGCTGCCGTACAGGCCTCGCCACCCACTATCAGGCAGTGCCTGGGCAACGCGCCAGCACCGGCTACGAGCATGGCCTGCAAGTGCGAGGGGACGATTTTCAGGGCGTCGATGCGTTGACTACCCATATAGGCGGCGAAGGCATCGGCGTCGAGTACGGTGTCTTTGGCCAGTAGATGCAGAGTCTTGCCGTTGCACAGAGCGCCGAACAATATGGTATGTCCCAGGTCCGCTGCGGGCGTAGTCACCATGGCCAGTCGCTCAATGGCGCCCAGCGGCAGGCGCCGGGAAACGCCGCTCACATAGTTGACCAATGCACCATGACTGACCGCCACGCCCTTGGGCGTTCCCGTGGTACCAGAGGTGTAAATCACATAGGCCAGGTTATCCGGACGAACATCGATACGCCGCAGCGGCAAGGCCCGCAGGTCGCCTTCAAGACTGATCAGCTCGACATGATCGGGCAAACGTCCGGCCTGCCCGACAGCCCCCAGCACCCGCTTGACCGCGCTGTCGGCCAGCATGAAGTCCAACCGTGCCTGGGGCTGATCGGGCTCCAGCGGCAAATAAGCCGCGCCAGCCTTGAGCACCGCCAGCATGCCCACCAGCATTGCGATGGAGCGGTCGGCCACGACCCCGACCCGTTCGTCGAGCTGCACGCCGACATCCAGCAACACCTGGGCAAGTGCGTCGGAGCGCGCCTGCAATGCCCCGTAAGTGATTGCATCGGCACCACTGACAGCAGCCACCTTCAGGGGACTGGCAGCCGCAGCGTCTTCGATCAGATGGTGAATGCACAAGGTTGCCCCCGGCACCACCCCAGGCAACTGCGCAACCTCGAGCGGTGGCAACGCCAGCCCCAGCTCGCCGACCCTCGCATCAGGCGCCGACACCAGACCCTGTAGCAGTTGCAACCAATGCTGGCCGAGCGCGGCAATGGTGGTGCTGTCGAACACATCCAGCGCGTAGGTAAAAACCGCATGCAGTCGCCCGGCACTCTCGTAGGTATCCAGGGACAGGTCAAAGCGGGCGCTGTGCCTGTCCAGGGCGAGCTTTTCCAGGATCAGACCGCCTTGAAGGCGGATCTGCCCCGCGTCGGCGATCCCCGTCTGGTGATTGAACAACACTTGGAACAACGGATTGTGCCGCTGCTGTTGCAGGTTCAGCGCTTCGACCAGGCGCTCGAACGGCAGGTCCTGATGGGCCTGAGCCCCGAGGGCTGTGTCCTTGACCCGCCGCAGCAGCTCAGTCACATCCATGAGCGGATCGATCTCGGTGTGCAACACCTGAGTATTGATAAAACAACCGATCAGGCCCTCAACTTCAGCTCGATGGCGGTTGGCGACCGGCACCCCGACGCGGATCGCCTGCTGACCACTGTAACGCTGCAACAGCAACTTTAATGAGGCCAGCAAGACCATGAACAAGGTCACGCCCTGAGCCTTGGCCAGTGCGCCCAGACGCTCGGCCAGGGCGACATCGACCTGACACTCAAGCCGCGCCCCACGATGGCTCGGCGCAGCGGGACGCAGGTGGTCGAGGGGCAATTCAAGGGGCGCGTGATCATCGCCCAGTTTTTCGCACCAGTAAGCCAGCTGCCGATCCTGTTCGCCGGCTTCCAGCCAACTGCGCTGCCACAACCCGTAGTCGCGATACTGCACCGGCAATGGAGGCAGCACGGCCTCCATCGCGTTGGCGGCCGCGTCGTAGAGCATGACGAATTCGTTGATCAATACATTCAGCGACCAACCGTCAGCGACGATGTGGTGCAAGGTCAGCAGCAACACATGCTCCTGATCCGCCATTTGCAGCAGTTGCACACGCAACAGCGGCCCGCGCAGCAGATCAAAGGGCGCCCCGGCTTCGGCTTCAGCCAGGCTTTTGACCTGCGCATCGCGCTCGCCTGCGGGCAAGCGACTCAGGTCATGCCGGACAATGGTCACCGTCGACGGCGCCAATACCTCTTGCACCATCTGTTCATCGTGCTGGCGCAGCCGTGTGCGCAGGCTTTCATGGCGTGCAACCAGGCGATCAAAGGCGTCCTGCAGTGCATCGATATCCAGCGGGCCTTTGAGGCGCACCGCCATGGGCAGATGATAGGCCGCGCCCTGAGGGTCCAATTGCCAGAGAAAGGCCATGCGCCGCTGCGCGTAGGACAACCCGTCACGGTCACTGCCGGCAACATTGGCAGGTATGGGAAACAAGGAAAAATCGACGCCTTCCTGCTGCAGACCGTCGAGAAAAAGGCGGCGCTTTTGCGGCGGCAGTTCGATGAAGCGGCGGGCGAATTTCATTGAGTCTTCGGCGTTCATGCATTGCGTCCTTAGGGATAGGAAGCGGGACCACAAGGTCCAGTCATCCCACAAGAACGAAGCAGCGACAGACTGATTTAGCCAAAATCGGGACCAGCTGCGCACTGTGGCACCCGATCAACGCATCAAGCGGCTGCGCCCCAGTCTCGACGGTCCGGGCGGCCATGAATGGCAACCGCCACAGGCATTCATCAGGTGGCGCTTGATCGGCGAAGTCGGCCCTGATCGCAGGACGATGAGTTTCAGGGGTATTGGCGATTGGAGCGGGCATTGATCTGAGGACAAAGCCCGGGACCGAATGATCCCGGGCTTGCCACAATGGGCCTCAAGCCCCCATGCACCACTTCATCTCGCCGCGCGGCTCACGCCGTACATCCGCCTCGAGATGCGTTTTGAGGATACGCATCACCTTCGCCTGATGCTCATGAATGAAGAAATGACCGCCCGGCAACATATCCAGGGAGAAGCCGCTGTCACCTTCCAGTTGCCAGTCGATCAACTGCGCCTGGCTGGCCTTATCATCGACGCCGCCGAGCACCCGCACCGGACAACCGAGCCGCGCCCGAGAGCGATAGCTATAACGGCCACAAAGCAGGAAGTCGGCGCGCAAGATCGGCAGTGTCAGTTCCATGAGCTCCTGATTGTCCAGAACTTCAGGCGGCGTGCCTTGCAGGTCACGCAGATCCGCCTTGAGCTGCTCATCGGTTTTTGGCTGGCTGAAATCGTCGTCATAGCCCTCGCGGCGCGTGGGCGCGGCTGTGCCCGATGCAATCAGGGTGACCGGCTCGACGGCACCGGCCTGGCGCAACTCATGGGCCAGTTCAAAGGCCAGCAATGCCCCCAGGCTGTGCCCGAACAAGGCATAGGCACCGTTGATCCGCGGCAGCACCTCCCTTGCCAACTGACGGGCCAGGGCTTGCATATCGGTGTGCAGCGGCTCGCCCAGGCGCGCGCCTCGTCCGGGCAGTTCCACCGGCACCACCGTTATCCAGTCCGGCAGCGCACGGCGCCAGCGACTGTAGACCATGGCACTGGCGCCGGAATAAGGCAGGCAAAACAGTTGCAGGGTTGCCATGTGCATGGCCTCAGTTGACCGCTTGGGCCTGATTTTTACGCGCTTGCTCTTCCATGTGCTTGCGCAGGCTCAGGGGACGCATGTCGGTCCACACTTCTTCAATGTAGGCCAGGCATTCCTTCTTCAAGCCGCTCTTGCCGACCGTGCGCCAGCCATTGGGCACGGCTTTGTAGTCTGGCCAGATGGAGTACTGCTCTTCATGGTTGACCACTACCTGGAACAGAATGTCTTCGCGATCGAATACCGAGGTCATAGTGTTTCTCCGTAACTGAAAGTTGGCTATTGAGGCGGCCTGCGCCGCGTATTATCAATACGAATGGCCCATGGAAAAATTAAACCGCGGTCTTAGCCAAGAGCCGCCTGCACTGCCCTGGCAAAGATCCGCGCCAGCTCGTCCACCTGCTCGGCGGTAATGATCAACGGCGGCAGGAAACGCACGACACTGCCATGGCGCCCACCCAATTCGATGATCAGGCCGCGCTGCAGACATTCACGCTGAATGCGCGCACCCAGCCAAGCGTCGGCCGGAGGATGACCCAGGGTGTCCGGCTGCCCGCTGGGGTCCACCAGCTCCACTCCCAGCATCAGGCCACGGCCACGCACGTCACCCAATTGCGGCACCCGTTGTTGCAGTTCGAGCAGATGTTCGCGCAAGCGCTGACCCATCTGTGCGGCATGTCCCACCAGGTTTTGCGATTCGATGTAGCGAATGACCGCCGAGCCCGCCGCCATGGCCATCTGATTACCGCGGAAGGTCCCTGCATGGGCACCCGGCTGCCAGGTATCGAGCCAGTCGCGATAGACCATCACCGATAACGGCAAACTGCCACCAATGGCCTTGGACAGCACCACCACATCCGGCACGATGCTGGCGTGTTCAAAGGCAAACAACTTGCCGGTGCGACCAAAACCGGTCTGGATCTCATCGATGATCAGCGCCACCCCGGCGCGCGCGGTGATTTCCCGCACGCCGCGCAACCAGGTATCAGCAGCCGGGATCACGCCACCCTCGCCTTGCACCACTTCCAGAATCACCGCCGCCGGTGGTTGCACGCCGCTTTCGGGGTCGTTGAGCAAGTTATTGAGATAGCGCAGATTGACTTCCACGCCCTGCTCGCCACCCAGACCGAACGGGCAGCGGTAGTCGTAGGGGAATGGCATGAACTGCACGCCCTGGCTGAGCAACGCCCCCAATGGCGTCTTGGCTTTGAGGTTGCCCATCAGGCTCAGAGCGCCCTGACTCATGCCGTGATAGCCGCCATGGAAAGCCAGTACTGTGCTGCGCCCAGTGGCAATGCGCACCAGCTTCAGCGCTGCCTCGACTGCGTCGGTACCGGTGGGGCCCGTGAACTGGATCTTCGCCTGGCGGGCAAACGCCGGTGGCAGCGCGGCGAACAGATCCTGCACGAAGCGGTCCTTGACCGGGGTGCTGAGGTCCAGGGTATGCAGCGGCAATTCGTCGTCGAGAACCTGGCGAATGGCATCAATCACAACCGGATGGTTATGCCCCAACGCGAGGGTGCCGGCACCGGCCAGGCAATCGATAAAGGTACGCCCTTCGACATCTTCGACATGGATACCACGGCCGCGCTTGAGTGCCAGGGGAATGCGCCGTGGATAGCTGCGCGCATTGGATTCCTGCTGTTTTTGCCGGGCCAGGATCGGGTTGTCCTCAAACTGGTAGTTCTTTTCCTCGTCCTCAATCATGCGGGGGATTTCGGCCAGTACTGTGCTCATGCTTGCGCTTCCCTAAGTGAAAATTTGAAGTAAAAGACGCTCATCACAACGCCTCCAATCGCGCCATCAGGTCATCGATGCGACTGACCTTTTGCTCCGTCAACGCACTGCCGCCCAATTGCTCGATATGCCGCGCCAGTTCCTGCACGGTGCTGCACTCGAACATTGCCCGCAGCGGCACACTGCGCTGCAAGGCCTGCTGCACCCGTGAGGCGATCTGGGTCGCCAGCAGGGAATGGCCGCCGAGATCGAAGAAGTTGTCGGTGACGCCGACCCGCTCCACATCCAGCACCTCGCCCCAGATACCGGCCAGGGTGACTTCCAGTTCACTGGTCGGCGCCTGGTACTGTCGGGCGCTATTGAACGCCAGAGCTGGCAGGGCCTTGCGGTCCAGTTTGCCGTTGGCATTGAGGGGCAACTGCTCCAGGGCCTGCCAGTGGCGCGGCACCATGTATTCGGGCAGGGTCTGGGCCAGATGGCGCTTGATAGCCTCGAAGTCGGCCGGCGCATCACTGACCACGTAGCCCACCAGATACTGCCCGGCCGCCGCACTCTGGGCGGCGACTGCGGCGTCGCGAACCTGGGGCCATTCGCGCAGCCGCGCTTCGATCTCACCCAGCTCGATGCGGTAGCCGCGGATCTTCACCTGATGATCGACGCGGCCGACATATTCCAGCACGCCGTCACCGCGTCGCCGCGCCAGATCGCCGCTGCGGTACAGGCGCTCGCCGTCCGCGCCGAAGGGGTTGGGCAGGAAACTGGCCGCCGTTCGAGAAGGATCGCCGAGATAACCGCGCCCTACCCCGGTCCCGGCAATGAACAGTTCGGCGTCGGCCAGCAGCGGCACGGCGTGCAGTTCATCGTCGAGCAGGTACAGCCGGTTGTTGTCCGTCGGCGTGCCGATGGGCAGGTAGCTGCCGTTGCTGGCCGCTTCGTCGACCTGGAACAGCGCCACGTCATCGGAGCATTCCGCCGGGCCGTAAGCGTTGACCAGGGTGACGCCGGGATAGCGCTGCAACCATTGCCTGGCCAGGGCGGGCGGCATGGCTTCGCCGGTGGGCAGCAGCCAGCGCAGGCTGTCCAGTTCGCCAGTGGCTTCGGCCAGCAGGCCCTGGATCAGTGAGGGCACACTTTCCAGCACACTGATGCCGGTGTCACGCACATGCTGCAAGAGTGCCGCCGGGTTGTGGGCAATGCGATCCGGGACGATGTCCACCCGCGCCCCACACAACGCGGCGGCGAGGAACTGCCAGACCGAAATATCGAAACTCTGGGAGGCGGTCTGGGCGATCACATCCGCTTCGCTAAGGCGCAGATACGGCACCTTGCTCAACTGGTTATTGAGCATGCCCGCCTGCTGCACCGCCACGCCCTTGGGCACACCGGTGGAGCCAGAGGTATAGATCACATAGGCCAGGTGCTGGCCGGTAACGGCAATGCCCGGCGCGCTGTCATCGCCCGTACCTTGCTGCACGTCTTCCCAGACCAGCAGTTGTGGTCGGCCACCTGAGCAACTGAATTCTTCCAGCAATTGCTCGGCCTGCTCTCGGCAAGCGGCGCTGCACACCACTACCTGGGTGCCGCTGGTCTGGATGATCCCGGCCAGACGCTGCCGAGGATGCACCGGATCCAGCGGTACATAACCGCCACCGGCCTTGAGGCTGGCGATGATCATGCCCAGCAGCGGCAGACCGCGCTCAGCCAGCAGCGCCACTGGCTGGTCCGCCTGCACACCTGCAGCCAACAAGGCATTGGCCAGGCGGTTGGCGCGGTTGTCCAGCTCGCCATAGCGCCACTGTTCACCCTCGCAAGTCGCGGCGATACGCTCGGGATGAATCGCCACACGAGCTTCGAACAAGGGTACATAGCCCTGCTGCAACGGGTAGTCCCGGGCGCTGCGGTTGCACTCGTCAAGAAGGAATCGCTGCTCTTCAACGGCCAGCAACGGCAAGGCGCTGACGTCCTGCTCGAAGCCATCGACCAGGGCCAGGAGCAGGCGCTGGAAGTCACCGAGCAGGCGCTCGATGGTTGCCTCGTCGAAGAAGCGCCGGTCATAGGACAGGTGCAGACCCAGATCATCGCCGGGGTAGCAGACCACGGTCAGCGGGTAGTTGGTGTGGGTGCGACCGGAACCGGAGCGGGCCTTGAGGCCTTCGGCACCCTCCAGCACCGTGGCGTCCACCGGCGCGTTTTCGAACACGAACAGGCTGTCGAACAGCGGTTGGCCCTTGGGCAGCTCGCTGCACTCCTGGATGCTGACCAGGGGCAGATGCTCATGCTCGCGCAACTCCAGATTGCGTTCGAACAGCTGCTGCAACCACTGCCGCACACTCAGACGCTGACCTGCGTCGGGCAGGGAAACCCGTAGGGGGATGCTGTTGATGAACAATCCTACGCAGTGCTGCATCTGCGGCAGGCTGGCCGGACGCCCGGCCACGGTGACGCCGAACAGTATGTCGCGCTCGCCGCTATAGCGTCGTAAGACCAGGGCCCAGGCGGCCTGAGCGAAGGTGTTGACGGTCAGTTGATGGGCCTGGGCCAGTTCGCGCAGGCGCGCGCCCTGCTCGGGCAACAGGCGGCTGTGCCGATCGCCGACCTGCATGCCGCCGTTGTCGTGGAGAATCGCCCGATCGCTCGGTATGAAGGTCGGACGGGCAAACCCGGCCAGGCTCTGGCGCCAGTACTGCCGGGAGTTTTCCAGGCCCTGATGGTGCAGCCAGGCGATGAACTCACGGTAGCGCGGCGGCGTGGCCAGCGGCGCCTGGCACCCCTCACCCAGGGCCTTATAGATGGCCATGAAGTCACCCATCATGATCGAGCGGCACCAGGCATCGATGAGAATGTGGTGGTTGCTCATGATGAACCAGTGGCGATCCGGCGCCAGGCGGATCAGGCGCAGGTGCAGCGGTGGCCGCTTCAGCAGGGCGAACCCGGCCAGGCGCTCGCGCTCCAGCAGCACTTGCAGGCGTGATTCGTGCTGATCGGCAGGCAGTTGACTCCAGTCGAGGAACTCCACGCCATCGCCATCACCGCGATGGATGATTTGCAGCATCTGCTCACCGGCGTTCCAGCAGAATGAGGCGCGCAGGGCTTCATGCCGTGCCACCACGGCGCGCCAGGCCGCCTCGAAGCGCGGCACATCCAGCTCGCTGTCGATGCTATAGCGGTCCTGCATGAAGTAGATGCCGGTGCCCGGCTCCAGCACGGTGTGCAGCAGCAGCCCCTCCTGCATCGGCGTCAGAGGGTAAACGTCGTCGATGGCATGGAACGGCAGTGGCAGTGCATCCAGTTGGTCCTGGGACAGTCGCGCCAGAGGGAAGTCCGACGGCGTGATACCACCGTTCTGCGGTTGCAGGCAGTGTTCGATCAGTGCTCGCAGGTTGCGTTGGTAGGCCTGGGCCAGTTGCTCGATGGTCTCGGGCTTGAACAGGTTCGCGCTGAAGGTCCAGCGCAGCGTCAGCTCACCACCGTAGACCTGGCCGTCGACACTCAGCCAATTGGGCAGCGCAGCATCGCTATCGTGCTGGGCGCCGCCGGCCTCCGCCAGCGGGCGCAGCAGTGCATCGTCGGTAAAGCCCTGGTCGAACTGCCCCAGGTAATTGAAGGTAATCCGCGCTTCGGGCAAGACGGCCATGGCCGCGCGGCATGCGTCATCCGCCAGATAGCGCAGAACGCCATGCCCAAGGCCCTTGTGCGGCACGCGGCGCAGTTGCTCCTTGATCGCCTTGAGGCTGTCGGCGCTATCGGTCGCCGGGGTCAAGTGCAGTGGATAGGCGCTGGTAAACCAGCCGATGCTGCGGCTCAGGTCCAGATCGTCGAACAGTTCCTCGCGGCCATGGCCTTCCAGCTGCACCAATGCCGACGCCTGGCCAGTCCAGGCACAGAGGGTCTGCGCCAGAGCGGTGAGCAGCAGGTCCCCGACCCGTGCACGATAAGCCTGGGGCGCCTGTTGCAGCAGCTGTCGGGTCGCCTCGGCATCGAGACTCAGGCTGACACTGCGGGCATCCCGTTGCAGATTGCTGCCTGCAACGAAGTCACAGGGCAAATCGCCGTTGGCGCCGTGCAACTGGCTTTGCCACCAACCCAGTTCTTCGCGCAGAGACTCGCTGCCGGCATAGGCCTGCAGGCGTTGCGCCCAGTCGCCCACGGCGCTGGTCTTGGCGGGCAACTGCAGTGCCTGGCCCTGCTCCAGTTGCCGGTACAGGTTATGCAAATCTTCCAGCAACACGCGCCAGGACACGCCGTCCACGGCCAGGTGATGAACCACCAGCAACAGCCGGTCCGGGGTACCGGGCACCAGCAGCGCTCGCACCAAAGGGCCATGCTGCAGGCTCAGGCTTTGCTGCGCCTGCTCGAACAGCTCAAGACGCTGCTCCGCACTGTCCGCCCCACACACGCGTAGAAGCATCTGACGGGTATCCGGTTCACGGTACTCGGCCTGCCACTGGCCGTGCAGGTCCTCGACGAAACTCAGGCGCAAGGCATCGTGATAGGCGACCAACGCTTGCAGAGCCTGCTCCAGCAGCGCCGGTTGCAGGCTGTGGCTGGCACCCAGCAAGACCGACTGGTTCCAGTGCTGCGGTACTGCCAGTTGCTGTTCGAAGAACCAGTGCTGAATCGGCGTCAGGGCGCTGGCTCCGGTCACCGGGCCCTGATCAATGATGTGGCGTTCGCTCAATTGCGCCGCCAGGGCCAGGGTCCGCACGGTCTGATGCTGGAACAGGTCCTTGGCGCTGAAGTGAATACCGGCCTGACGGGCACGGCTGACCACCTGGATCGACAGGATCGAGTCGCCGCCCAGAGCAAAGAAGTTATCGTCGATACCCACCCGTGCCACGCCCAGCACGCCCTGCCAGACCTCGGCCAGCCCGCGCTCGATGGCGCTGCCCGGTGCCTGATAGGCCTCTTGCCGGCTGCTCAGGTCCGGCATGGGCAACGCGCGGCGGTCGAGTTTGCCGTTGGCGGTCAGCGGGAAGGCGTCGAGAATGATCAGGTGCCCAGGCACCATGTGCTCCGGCAATCCGCCGTGCAGATGGGTCTTGAGTTGTTCGATCAAGCCCTCCTGTGCCAGGTTCGATGAAGCCAGCAGATAACCCACCAGCTGCTTGCCGCTCGGCCCGTCCACAGCCAGCACCACGGCTTCACGCACCTGCTCATGGGCCAGCAGGCGTGCTTCGATTTCGCCCAGTTCAATACGGAAACCACGGATCTTCACCTGACGGTCGATGCGCCCCAGGTATTCGAATTGGCCGTCGGCGTTCTGTCGCACCAGGTCGCCGCTGCGGTACAGCCGTGCGCCACTGGCAGTAGCGAACGGGTCGGCGATGAAGCGCTCGGCACTCAACCCGGCGCGACCGTGATAGCCCCGGGCCAGACCGTAGCCGCCGATAAACAACTCACCCACGGCACCGGCGGGCACCTGGGCCAGGTCAGCATCCAGTACATACAACTGGCGGCTGCCGACTACCGAGCCGATCGGCACATTAAGCGCCTCACGGGGCAGCGTCTCGGGCACCGCACAGGCCAGAGGCATGACCACGGTTTCCGTCGGGCCATAGGCATTGAATACCGTCTGCGGGGTGAAGGCTGCATGCAAGGCGTGCAGGTGCTCCGGGGTCAGCGCTTCGCCACCGGTAATGCACAGGCGTACCGGCAGTTGTTGATCATGGCTGCGCAACCACTGGGCCAACTGGCCGCCGTAGCTCGGCGTGAAGCCAAGCACATTGATACGGTGCTGGCGGATCAGCCCGCAGATCGCCTCGGCATCCCACTGCCCTTGCTCGCGCAGTACCACCTCGGCGCCGAATAATAACGGCACCAGCAGACGCTCACTGGCGGCATCGAAGTTGATCGAATAGAAATGCAGCTCGCAATCCTGTGGTGTGGTCGCGAACAGCTTGCCCACCGCCAGGCAATGCATGGCCAGAGGCCCCTGCTCCACGGTCACGCCCTTGGGCAGGCCGGTGGAGCCTGAGGTGTAGATCATATAAGCCAGATGCTGCGCCTGGCTGCGTTCGGCCGGGTCGGTATCGGCATAGCCTGCCAGCGCCGCGCCGTCCTGCTCCAGGCTCCACGAGCGCACCGTTGCCGGCAGCGGACCCTGGGCGAACAGTTCGTCGTGACCGAGCAACACGGCAATGCCGCTGTCTTCGATCATGTAGCGCAGACGTTCGTGAGGGTATTCCGGGTCCAGCGGTACATAAGCACCGCCAGCCTTGAGGATCGCCAGCAGGCCCACCACCATGTCCAGGGAACGGCGCAAAGCCAGGCCGACACGAATCTCCGGGCCGACGCCCAGTTCAATCAGGCGATGGGCCAACTGGTTGGCCCGGGCGTTGAGTCCGGCGTAGCTCAGGGACTGCCCGGCGCAGGTCACTGCACGCTTGTGCGGCGTGCGCAGGACCTGCTGCTGGAACAGCCCCTGCACGCTGCCTGCCGGTTCGACCAGAGCGGCACCGCGACCGGCCTCAACCAACGCCAACTGCTCGCCCTCGCTGAGCAAGGGCAACTCACTGAGGCAGCAATCCGGTGCAGCGAGCATGCCCCGCAGCAGGCGCTGCCAGTGCTCGGCCATCAGGGCGATGCGTTCGGCGTCGAACAGATCGGTGCTGTAGGTCAGGCAGCAACGCAACTTGGCGTCGAAGTCGGTGACTTCCAGATTGAGGTCGAACTTGGTCGCCCTGGCATCGTTGACCAGATAATCGACCTGCACGCCACCGGCCAGCTCGCGCTGCTGCTGGAACTCCCAGCGCTGCACGTTGCACATCACCTGGAACAGCGGATTCCAGCCAGCACTGCGTTGCGGCTGCAAGGCCTCCACCAACTGGTCGAACGGCACATCCTGATGGGACTGGCCATCGATCGCCACCTGGCGTACCTGCTCCAGTAGCTCGCTGACGCGCATCTGCCCGGTGGGCCGGATGCGCAGCACCTGGGTATTGAGGAACGCACCGATCAGCCCTTCGCTTTCCGGACGGATACGGTTGGCCAGGGGCACACCGATGCGCAGATCGTCCTGGCCGCTGTAGCGATACAACAGCACTGCCAATGCGGCAGTCATGGTCATGAACAGGGTCAGGCCGCGCTCTCCGTTGAAGCGATTGACCCGAGCGGCCAAAGCGGCGTCCAGTTCGAAGCGGTGCAGCTCACCGTTATGGCTCTGCACGGCAGGTCGCGGACGGTCGGCGGGCAAGGCCAGCAACGGTTGCTCACCGCCCAGTTGGCCACGCCAATAGTCCAGTTGGCGCTGCATCTCGCCATTTTCCAGCCATTGGCGATGCCAGGCGCTGTAGTCCAGGTACTGCACCGGCAACGGCGGCAGCGGCGACTCACGCTCACCGACAAAGGCTTCGTACAGCGCGCCCAACTCTCGGGCGAAGATGTCCATGGCCCAGCCTTCAGTGACGATATGGTGCAGGGTGATCAGCAGGTGATGCTCGCGCATGCCACTCTTGACCAGGCACACCCGCAGCAACGGGCCGTGCTCCAAATCGAACGGTGCGTGGGCCTGCTCCTCGGCCAGGCGTTCGATACTGCCCTGGCGCAGCGACTCGGCCTGGGCAGACAGATCAAGGCACTGCATGACCACATCAGACTGTCCCGACACCTGCTGCCAGGGCTTGCCGTCTTCGGACGGGAAGGTGGTGCGCAGGCTTTCGTGGCGATGGATCAGCGCCTGCAGGGCGCGTTCGAAACACTCCACATCCAGCACCCCGCGCAACCACGCCATGCCGCCGACGTTATACGCCGGGCTCTGCGGATCAAGCTGCCAGAGGAACCACATACGCTGCTGGGACCAGGACAGCGCCACTCGCTGGTTGCGGTCGACCAGAGCAATGGCGCCCTGACTGTCAACCTGCCCCTCGGCCTTGGCCCTGGCCACCCAGGCGGCGAAATCCACCAGGCGTCGGGACTCGAACAGGCTGCGCAACGGCAGCTCGACAGCAAAGGCCTGACGGGCCCGGGAAACGATACGGGTGGCGAGCAACGAGTGGCCGCCCAATTCGAAGAAATCATCGTCCAGACCGATACGCGGCAGTTCCAGCACCTCGGCCCAGATGTCCGCCAGGCGGGTCTCGACTTCATCACGAGGCCCACGCCAGGCCCGCTCGGCGATATCCGGCTGCGCCAGCGCACGGCGGTCCAGCTTGCCGGTCGGGCCAAGGGGCAAGGCTGGCAAGCGCAGGACATGACTCGGCACCATGGGCTCGGGCAAGGCGTCCTGCAAGGCACCACGAATGCGCGCGCTCAGGGCTGCCGGGGTTTCTTCTCCGTCCACCACGAGATAAGCCAGCAGTTGCCCGCCGCCTGCGCCCTCGCCGAGGATCACCGCCGCCTGATGCACGCCGGGTTGTTGCAACAGGCTGTGGCGAATCTCTTCCAGTTCGATGCGCACACCGCGCAGCTTGACCTGCTCGTCCAGGCGCCCCAGGTATTCCAGGGCACCGTCGTTGCGCCAGCGCGCGACATCGCCGCTGCGATACAGGCGGCCACCCCCTTCGGCGGGCAGGAAGCGGCTGGCGGTCAGACCCGGCTGGCCCAGATAGCAGCGGGCCAGGCCCGAGCCGCCCAGCAACAATTCACCCCTGGCCCCGAGCGGTGCCAGTTGCCAGTCACCTTCGCGGATCTGCGTCACCACATTGCTCAACGGACGGCCGATGGGAACGCGTGCGCCCTGCTCACCCGTACATGGCCAATGGGTCACGTTGATGGCGCTTTCGGTCGGGCCGTAACGGTTATGCAGCGCAACCGCCGGTAGCCGCTCATGTACCCGGCGGCAAAGGTCGGCAGGCAAGGCCTCACCGCCGCAGAACAGCAGGCGCAGGCTGCTGCATTGCTCGATGCCAACCTCTTCGACAAAGAGTTGCAGCAACGGCGGCACGAAATGCAGCACGCTGACGCGGTGCTCCTGCACCAATTGCAGGAGGCGCTGCGGATCACGGTGCTCACCGGGCCCGGCCAGGACCAGGCAACTGCCGACCATCAACGGCAGCAGGCACTCCCACACCGACACGTCAAAACTCAGGGAGGCCTTTTGCAGCAGTACGTCATCTTCGCTGATGGCGTATTCATTGAGCATCCACTGCAGGCGCTCGGCCAGGGCGCCGTGGCTGATACCGACACCCTTGGGCTGGCCGCTGGAGCCGGAGGTGTAGATCACATAGGCCAGATTGTCCGGGTGCAGAACCAGCGCGGGCGGCGCATCACTGCCCTGCGCCTCTGCGACATCGTCCAGGGCCAGGATCGCCAGGCCGTCAGGCGCGCCAAACGCATCCAGCACCTGCTGCTGACCGATCAGCAAGGCAATGCCGCTGTCCTTGATCATGTAGCCAAGGCGCTCCCGGGGATAGTCAGGGTCCAGGGGCACGTAAACGCCACCGGCCTTGATGATCGCCAGCAAGGCCACCATCATCTGCGCCGAACGCTCGGCCAGCACTCCCACCCGCACTTCCGGGCCAATGCCCAGGGCGCGCAGGCGCTGAGCCAGCTTATTGGAAAGACGCTGCAGTTCGCCATGGCTCATGCGCTGCTCGCCACACACCAAGGCGGTCCGGGCGGCAACGCTCAGGACCTGGGCGCTCAGGCGTTCGGGCAACAGCCAGCCCGGCCGCTGCTGCGGGTTCTCACCCCAGGCCTGCAACTGGCGGGTCTGGGCATCGGCGAGCAATTCCACTTCACCCACTGCCTGCTGCGGTTGCAGGCACAGCTGGGTCAGCAGGCTGACGAAATGCCCGGCCAGACGCTCGATAGTCACGGCATCAAACAGCGCCACGGCGTAGTCGAATGACAGGCGGATGCGCCCCTGCTGATCCTGTTCACTGTGCAACTGCAGGTCGCACTTGGCCTCGCGGCTGTGCCACGGCAACTCTTCGGCAAACAACCCCGGCAGCCGACGCAGAGCACTGGTGTCACGTTGCAGATGGTTGAACATCACTTCAAAGCCAGCGGCATCACCCAGTGCAGCACTGACCTGTTCGTAGTCGATGCCCTGATGGGCCAGGGCCTGCAACACAGTGCTGCGCACCTGTTCAAGCAAGCTGTCGAAACCCTGGCGGCCATCGATCCGGCTGCGCAGCACTTGGGTATTGATGAAGAACCCGAGCAGGCCCTGGCTTTCCAGATGCTGACGGTTGGCACTGGGCACGCCAACACGGATATCGCCCTGCCCGGTATAGCGGTGCAGCAGGACCTGAAACGCCGCCAACAACAGCATGAAAGTGCTGGCGCCCTGGGCTTTGCCCAGTTCCTGCAAACGAACGCACAGCCCGGCATCAAGGTTCAGGCTCAGGCGCCGGGCGGCAGACGGCAACAAACCGCGTGGATGATCCAGGGGCAGCGCCAGGGGTTCGCGTTCGCCCTCCAGGGCGCACCGCCAATAGTCGAGCGCCGGGCCTTGATCGCTGCCGAGCAGCGCCTGACGTTGCCAGGCCAGGTAATCGGCCAGGCTCATGGGTAATGGCGACAAAGCACTGCCGGCGTACAACCGGGCAAACTCATCGAGCAGAATACCGAACGACCAGCCATCGGCAACGATGTGATGTACCGTCACCAGCAGCAGGTGATCCTGTTCACCCAGGCGCAGCAGGCGTACCCGCAGCAACGGGCCCTGCTCGAGATCAAACGGCGCCGAGGCCTCGCGCTCCTGAATCACCCGGGCATGCTCCTCAGCCAAGGCATCGCCGGACAGATCATCGAACTGCAGGCGCCAGTCGGCACGCTCGCCAATACGCTGGAAGCCGACGCCATCCTCCTGATAGAAACGCGTGCGCAGAGTTTCATGACGTTCGATCAAGGCATCAAAGGCAGCGCTCAGCGCAGCCTGATCCAACTCGCCGCGCAGGCGCAGACCACCGGGCACGTTGTAGGCGGCGCTCTCGGGACTGAGCTGCCAGAGGAACCACAGCCGGCTTTGCGCGGGGCTTTGGGCCAGGGCCTCCCCCGGTTGCGCAACAGCTCTGGCCACTACTGCTGCCTCACCGTTTTGCAGCGCCTCAACCGCCGCCGTGAAGCCGAGCAGATCCGGGGCCTCGTAGAGGGTGCGCAGCTCCAGGACAATGCCCAGTTCATCGCGCAGTTCGGCAATCATGTGGATCGCCTGGATCGAGTTACCGCCCTGGCTGAAGAAACTGGCCTGGGGCTGCACGATGTCGAGCTTGAGGCATTCACACCAGAGCCGGGCAATGTGTGCCGACAGGGTTTCGCCGGGTTTCGCGTGTGTATCGCCCGGCTTATCACCCAGCCGCCACTGCGCCACACACGGCAGGCTGCCGTCGCGCCACTGCGCGGCACAGGCCGAACGCTGCAACTTGCCGCTGGAGGTCTTGGGCAGGCTGCCCGGCTCGATCAGCGCCACAGCCACCGGCGATTCGCGATGCACCTCGGCGATGGCGGCGCGAATCTGTTCGATCAAGTGTTCCAGAGGCTGCTGTTTCTGCGTGCGCCGGCCCACTTCGGCCGCCACCGCAAAGGCCTCGACACCCTCGTGTTGCAGGGCAAATACCGTGACACGACCCTTGCGCACCACAGGCACATGAGTCTCGACGGTGCGCTCGATATCCTGCGGGTAGAGGTTCTGCCCGCGAATGATCAGCATGTCTTTGAGCCGACCACTGACATAGAGCTGGCCCTCATGCATGAAGCCCAGGTCGCCGGTGCGCAGCCAGGTGCGTCCGTCACGCTGGATAAAGGCCCGGGTACTGGCCTCGGGGTTGCGCCAGTAGCCTTGGGCGATGCTCGGTCCGCTGCTGCAGATCTCGCCTACACGGTCATCACCCAGCGCCTCGCCGCTGCCGGTGTCGATGATCATCAGCGGATGGTCGGGCTGCGGCCAGCCACAGCTCATCAGTTTCACGCCCTGACCGGGTAATACACGGTGCGTAGCCAGTGCATCGGCATCCAGCGCCAAAGCATCGATACCCTGCCCCGGCCGGCTGCCGGTGACGAACAGCGTCGCCTCGGCCAGGCCATAACTGGCCAGGCAGGCCTCGGCCTTGAAGCCACAGGCGGCGAAACGTCGGGAAAAGTCGTCGAGGCTGTCCTGGCGAATCAACTCGGAGCCAGAAAACGCCACGCGCCAGCGACTGAGATCAAGCCCGGCCAGCTTGCTTTCGGCAATCCGCTCATGGCACAGGCGATAGGCGAAATCCGGGCCGCCGCTGATGCTGCCGCCAAAACGACTGATCGCCTCTAACCAGCGCAGCGGACGTTCAAGAAAGTACTGCGGCGACATCAACACCACCATGACGCCGCTGTAGATCCCTTGCAGCAGGCCGCCGATCAGGCCCATATCGTGATAGAGCGGCAGCCAGCTGACGATGACGTCGTCAGGGCCGATGCCATAGCCCTGGCGAATCAGCCACTCGTTGGCTTCCAGATTGCCGTGACTGACCTGCACGCCCTTGGGCGCCGAAGTCGAGCCGGAGGTGTATTGCACAAAGGCGATGTCTGCGGCGTGCGGCCCTTGCGCCCGCAAGGCTTGCCTTGGTTCTTCGATCAGCTCGTCCACTGCCAGCAGGCCGGGCATCGACACGTCACGCTCAAGAGCGGTGGCGCTCAGGCTCGGCAACAACTGCGCGCTGGTGAGGATCAGCAACGGTTCGGCGTTCTCGATGATCGACAGCAACCGTTCCAGATGCTGCGGGCGCATGGACTCCGGTGGATAGGCCGGCACCGCGATGACCCCGGCATACAGGCAGGCAAAGAACGCCGCCACGTAATCAGGGCCACTGGGCAGCAACAGCAGCGCTCGATCACCGGCCTCGGCCCGCTCCGTCAGGGCGGCAGCGATGGCCCGAGCCCGGGCATCCAGTTGCCCGTAGGTCAAGACGACGCCGTCTGCGCTGTGTCCGTCAAGAAATCGCAGGGCCGGCTCATCCGCCCGCAAATCGGCATGCCGCATCAGTGCGTGAGCCAGAGAAACCGGGCGTTCGAAGAAATTGGCCATCGCTGTATCTGTCCTCATTCCATGCTGGGGAGACGGGCCTCCAGAGGGGAGGCAACCGCTTTTTCATAGGAACGAAGACGGGTGGCGAGGGGGAAAAATTAGCGGGAGGTGGTGGGAACACAGAACGACCCGCGCAAAATCTCCATACATCAAAAATATCGAATCAACACTAACTATATATTTTTAATCCGCAATTTATGGCGCTAGGATTTTCGCCGTGAACGGAGCCCCAGGGTTTTCCGCTTCACGGCAAAACAAAACCAATAAAAACCAGCTGTGCCATAAGGGAATAAAAATGCAAAAGAGCCCTGTCTCTCTCGGCCTCACTTCGGCCGCTCTCGGCCTGAGCCTCGCCATGCCCGGCTTCGCGGAGGCTGACTTCTTCGAAGACAGCAAGGCGGATCTGGAATTTCGCAACTTCTACTTCAACAGCGACTACCGCCAGGACGGCGCTGCCCAGTCCAAGCGCGATGAATGGGCCCAGGGCCTGCTGCTCAACTACGAATCCGGTTTTACCGAGGGCACCGTCGGCTTCGGTGTCGATGCCATCGGCCTGCTCGGCCTGAAACTGGACTCCGGCCCCGACCGACGCAATACCGGCCTGCTTCCGGTCGGCAGCGATAAAGCCCCCGATGACTACAGTCGCGCAGGCGTTACCGCCAAGGCGCGCATCGCCAAGAGCGTGCTGCGCATCGGCACCCTGATGCCCAAGCTGCCTACCGTGCTGCCCAACGACGGTCGCCTGCTGCCCCAGACCTTTCGTGGCGGCCAGCTGACCTCAAAAGACATCGACAACCTCACCGTCAACCTCGGCCGCCTGACCAGCAATACCGAGCGCAACGACAGCGGCCACGAAGACATCAGCGCCGAAGCCAAGGGCATCATGGGCGGCAAGCCCACTGACAAGTTCGACTTCGCCAGCGCCAGCTACGCCTGGACCAAGACCCTGACCACCTCCTACAACTACGGCGGTCTGGAGGACAATTACAAGCAACACATCGCCACCCTGACCCACACCTTCCCGTTCGGCACGTCGCAGTCGTTCAAGAGTGACCTGCGCTACGCCCGCTCCCTGGCCGACGGCGCCAGCAACGTCGACAACACCGCCCTCGGCGCACGCTTCACCTATGGCATCAGCGGTCACGCCTTTGGCCTGGCCTACCAGCGCATGGATGGCACCACCGGCTTTCCTCATCTGGCCGGTACCGACTCGTACCTGGTCAACTACGTGATGATTTCCCCGGACTTCGCCAACCCGCAAGAGCGTTCCTGGCAAGCCCGCTACGACTATGACTTCGCCACCCTCGGCCTGCCCGGCCTGACCTTCATGACCCGCTACCTCAAAGGCGACAACTTTGCCCGGGGCAACAAGGAAGGCACCGAGTGGGAACGCAACACTGATATCGGCTACGCCTTCCAGAGCGGCCCGTTGAAGAACCTTGAGCTGAAGTGGCGCAACGGCAGTTACCGCAGCAACGGCGGCAACAATATCGACCAGAACCGCGTCATCGTCAGCTACACCTTGCCCCTGCTGTAAACCTTTGCCCAATGCCGGAGTCCTGAAATGCCCACAACAAGAAAGACCCTGATTCACCTGGCCGTCGCCATCGCCCTGACGACCAGTTACGGCGCCTACGCGGCCAACACCGCCGACCTGCCCTGCGCCACCACCGAACAGTGCGCGGCCCAGGCGGCGAAGATCGGCGCCTCGGTGGTCAAAGCCAAGGGCAAGGATGACAAGGCCGAGAGCCAGTTCGCCTGGCTCAACCGCATCAACAAGGCGTCCATCGTCATGCTCACCGAGGAAGGCATCGTCAAGCCGGAGATGGGCCAGAAGATCGCCGGGGGCGTGCGCTACGCCATCGAACAGGGCGACAAGCCCGACGGCAAGCACCCCAGCGATGTGCTGCAACTCGAACAGATCATGACCGACAAGATTGGCCCGGAAGCTTCGCTGATTCACTCCGGGCGCAGCCGCCAGGACATGCTCGCCACTTACCGTCTGGCCAAACTGCGCTCGGATGTACTGGCCTACAGCGAAGCGCTGAACGCCACGCGCAAGCGTCTGCTGGACCTGGCCGACAAGAACGTCGACACCCTGATTCCGGCGTACACCAATGGCGTGCAGGCCATGCCGATCACCTACGCCCACTATCTGCTGGCGTACGAAGCCGCTTTCGACCGTGACGGCCAGCGTATCCGCGAGCTGTACCAGCGCCTGAACCAGAGCCCCATGGGCACCGCCGTACTGGCCAACTCGGCCTACCCGCTGAACCGCGAGCGCATGGCTGAACTGCTGGGCTTCGACTCGGTACGGGAGAACTCGCTGGATTCGAGCCAGGTGTCGACCTATGACATCCCTATCGAGGCGGCGAACGCGGCGGCCTCGTCGGCCATCCGCATCGGCGCGCTGATCGGCGATATTCATACGCAATATCATCAGATCCGCCCATGGTTGCTCCTCGATGAAGAGTCCACCTACACCAGCAGCGCCATGCCGCAGAAGCGCAACCCCGGACTGCTGATGCGTGCCCGCGAGACCGCGTCTGATGTGGTCGGTCTGGCTCAGACCGTGACCCTGCGCGCCCATAACGTGACCACCGGCATGACCGATTACAAGTTTGCTTTCGATTCCCTGGGCGTCTTCGACGCGACCAAAGAAATGTTCAGCGCCATGAACGCGGTGCTCGATGCCCTGCAGGTCAACCCGCAGCGCGCCCGCGAAGAACTGGAAAACGAATGGACCACTTCCATGGAGCTGGCCGACACCCTGGAACGCACGCAGAAAGTGCCGTTCCGCATCGGCCACAGCTTCGCTTCGCTGATCGTCACCGAGGCGCGCAGCGAAGGCATGACGCCCAAAACCTTCCCTTATGCCGATGCGCAGAAGCTCTATACCAAGGCCGCCGACAAATACGAATGGAAGCCCAATACCCTGCCGCTGGACGAAGCCACCTTCCGCGCGGCGCTGTCGCCGGAAAACATGGTCAAGACCCGCAAAGGCACCGGTGGCCCGCAGCCTCAGGAAGTGCAGCGCATGCTCAGCGAAGCGCACAAGACCCTGGATGCCGACCAGACCTGGCTGCGCGAGCGTCGTGACAAGCTGAATCAGGCGGAAGGCAACCTCAATCGTGCCTTTGACAAACTGGCACCCACCAAGGGCTGACGCCTGGATTTAAATTGGATTGAATTGTGGGAGCCGGCTTGCTGGCGATGGCGGTGGATCAGCCAATGATGCTACTGCGAGCGCTTCGCACTCGATCGCCACCAAAGCGGCTCACACATTCAGCAAGCAGCCCCTACAAGGTTGCGCCCGCAGCCAATTCCTTACACATCACCGGCCTGTCCAGCGCATTCTGCCAACGGGCAATGGCCAGGCAGGCCACACAATTGCCCAGCACATTGGTCAGCGACCGGCACTTCATCAAGCGCTCGACCCCCAGCAGCAGGCCAACACTCTCCAGTGGCACCAGATGCAGCAAATTCAGCGTGGCAATCAGGGTCAGGAACGCCGAGCCCGCCATGCTGGTGGAGCCCAGGGAGGTCAGCAGGGAAATCAGCAGCAGGGTCAACAACTCGGCAGCGCTCAGGTCGATACCCGCCATCTGCGCCAGAAACAGCACGGCGGTGGTCAGGTAAATGTTCGAGCCGCTGAGATTGAAGGTGTAGCCCGTGGTCAGGATCAGACGGACCAATTGCTGATCGCAACCCAGCTTTTGCATCTTGTCGATCAACCCCGGTAATGCCGCTACCGAGGAGCCGGTAAAAACAACCAGCAGCAGCTCGTCCTTGACATAAACCACTAACCGCCACAGCCGCGCCCCGGCCAGCCTGGCGACGGTCGCCAGTACCAATAGCATGAACAGCCCGCAGGCCAGGTACATCACCGCGACAAACTTGAACAGCGGCAGCGCCGCCGCCGGACCGAACCTGCCAATACTGAACGCCATGGCGCCAAAGGCTGCCAGCGGTGCGAAGCGCAGAATCACCCGCAGAACCCGGAACAGCAGCGCGACAGCTTTTTCCAGAAAGGCCCGCAGCGCATCACCCCGCTCGGTGCCGCCCATGCGGCCAACGATAATGCCGAACAGCAGCCCGGCAAGCATCACCTGCATGACCAGGCTTTGAGTGAAGGCGTGAGTCACCACAGCACCGACGGATGCCCAGGAAAAGCCAGCATTGAGCAGCTCGGAATGAACGACCGTGGCGTCATGCTGCAGAGTCGTATGGGTCCCGGGATTGAAGGCCAGCGTCACCACACAGCCCAGGCACAAAGAGAGCAGACCCATGATCTGGAAATACATAAAGGCCTTGCCCACCAGCCCCCGCCGCCGGGTTTGCAGCCCCGCCACCCCGGAGGACACCAGCAGGAACATCATCCACGGCATGAACCAACCGATCACGCGGATAAAACCATCGCTCAGGGGCTTCATATCGATGGCCAGATGGGGGTCGAGCAGGCCCAGCAGCACACCGCAGACGATGGCCAGAATAATTTGCAACGTGGGGCTATTGAGAAGCCTGAGAGGCATCGACGCTCCGAATCCAACTACTTATTGTTATGGGCATGCCTTGTCAGGGACTACCTGATTGGGCACGCTGGCCGGTCAATGCCTGGCGTGAGCGGGCGCCAATAATAAAACTTCACAGCGGGACAGACCACCATGGAACTTCGTCATTTGCGCTATTTCGTCATGGTGGCCGAAGAACGACATTTCACCCGCGCCGCCGCGCGCCTGAATATCCAGCAGCCACCCCTGAGCCAGCAGATTCGCATGTTGGAGCAGGAGCTGGGGTTCGATCTGTTCAAGCGTCATCCAAAGGGGGTGGACCTCACCGCCGGTGGCCTGGTGTTCCTTGAGGAAGCCCGGGACATCCTCGGCAGGGTCAGCGAAGGCGCGCTCAAGGCGTCCCGCGCCGCCCATGGCATCGAAGGCCAGTTGAGCATCGGCTTTACCAGCTCGGCCTCGACCCATCCGCTGATTCCGCAAATCATCCGCGCCTATCGCGAGCGCTACCCCGCCGTTGCAGTTTCACTCAAGGAAGGCAGCGCCGAACAACTGACCCGTGACGCCATTGAGGGCCGCGTAGACGTCGGCATTCTTAGGGCGCCGGTGGGTGACCACCAAAGCCTGCAATTTCATCGCCTGTTAAATGAGGAAATGCTGCTGACCCTGCCCACCGGGCATCGGGTGCTGGCCGGTCATGATCCGCAAGCCGAACCACCGGCCATTGCCCTCGGCGAACTGGCCGACGAGCCCTTTATCCTGGTCCGTCGCCCCGGCGCGCCGGGCATGTACGCCAACCTGATCAAGGCCTGCCAGAACGCCGGGTTCAACCCGAAGATTGCCTTCGAGGTCGAGCGCATGCTGACCAATATCAGCCTGATAGCCGCAGGCGTGGGTATCTCCATCGTTCCGGCCTCGATGCGCGATGTGCATCGGCAAAGCGTGGTCTACTGCCCGATCCGCGAAGCTCGCCCGCGCCTGCATGCCCCGATTACCCTGGTCTGCCGCAGCTTCAATCCGCTGCCGCCGTTGCAGAACTTCATTGGATTGTCTCGGGAATTGACCGGGCGTAGCGGGCGAAAAGCTTCGGGGATTTAGGGGCTACTTGTGGGACCGGCTTTAGCCGGGAAATAGGCCTTCCCGGCTGAAGCCGGTCCCACAGGATGCTCATGCATATTCAATGGCACATCAATTCTGGCTCACCACCCGCGCATACACCGGCATATCGATATTGCCCCCCGACAGAATCACCCCGACCTTCTTCCCGGCCATCGCCTCACGTTCCTGCATCAACGCTGCCAGTGCCGCCGCGCCTGCACCTTCAGCCAGGTTATGGGTGTCGGTGTAGTACACGCGCATGGCTTCGGCGACCTGTTCGTCACTGACCGCCACTATCCGCTGCGCCCCTGCCGTGTACACCGCCAGGGCTTCGGGAACAGGTTTGCGTACCGCCATGCCGTCGGCAAAGGTATTGGCCGATGGGGTTTGCTGCAGGGTGCCGCTTTCGAACGAACGCTTGGCGGCATCAGCTTCGGTGGAGACCACGCCGACCACTTTGGTAGAAAGCCCCAACGCATCCCGGGCGGCGATCACGGCGCAGATGCCCGAACCGCAGCCGATGGGCACGTAGACGGTGTCCAGATCCGACACAGCGCTAAACAGTTCCAGGGCATAAGTGGCCACGCCCTTGACCAGTTCACGGTGATACGGCGGCACCAGATACAGCGAGTGCGTCTCGGCCAGGCGCGCGGCTTCTTCCCGGGCTTCGTCGAAATCACGGCCAAACTCGATGACCTCGGCGCCAAAAGCGCGCATGGCGTTGTTCTTTTCCACGGAATTGTTCTGCGGCACCACGATCATTGCCCGCAGGCCCAATGCACTGGACGCCAGCGCCAGGCTCTGGCCGTGATTGCCCCGAGTGGCGCTGACAATACCGCTGATCTGCGGCTGGGTGCGTTTGAGCCAATGCAGAAAGGTAATGCCGCCGCGAACCTTGAAAGCGCCGGTCGGTGTGTGGTTTTCATGCTTGACCCACACCGTGCAACCCAGGCGCCGGGCCAGCAACGGCCAGGCATATTGGGCAGTGGCGGGCATCACCTGGTAAACCTGGCGGGCTGCGTCTTCGATATCGTCGCGGGTCAATCCGTGCATGGCAGTGTTCTCCGGGGTTTTGCCCAGTCTATGCAGGGGGTGGGGATGCTGGCTTTCAGAAAACTGACCTGATCTCCAAATGCGTTTGTGGGAGCGAGGCTTGCCCGCGAACAGGATTTCCCGGGTTGAAAAATACGGCGGATGTACCGACCTATTCGCGGGCAAGCCTCGCTCCAACGAATTCTGTTGAGTAAGATGACCCCTATGACTCGCCAAACCCGACTGCCTCCAAAGCCCCCCAGCGAACCGGTGCGCCGCGCCGAGGCAGGGCCGTGGGTGATCGAGTTATTGCCCGGTAACGCCTACGAGGCTCGCTATATCGCCAGCCAGGCCGCCATTGGCTTTGCCTTCGACAGCCAGCGCGGCGTACATGCCATTGGCAGCGACCGGATTCGTCCTTTCTATGCCACGCCCAATGGCCTGGCCTTCGTGCCCATGGGCTGCGATGTATTTTCCGCATCGAGCCAGGGCGGCGAATACCTGCGGCTGATACGCAGCGACGGCGCGGCCCTGATTGGCGATCAGCCGTTCAATAACCGCGTCGACCCCCAGGCCATGCTTCTGGCGCAACGCATGCGTGCAGCCCTGTTACGTCCTTCGGCAACGGATGACTGGCAGGATTGGGCCCAGGCACTGGCCGCTCGGGCAAACGCAGATCGGCTATCCGCCGCGTCCCTCCTTGGCACCTTGACCGGCAAACGCCTGCGCCTGCTCGACGAGTTTATCGATGCCGGGTTGGGCGAGCCGTTGAGCGTGCAAGACATGGCGCAGTTACTGGACCTGTCCGAAGGCTTCTTCACCCGGGCCTGCAAACAGACCCTGGGTAAAAGCCCCCACAGCTACCTGATCGACCGCCGCCTGGGCCGCGCCCGCGATCTGCTGCGCGAGTCGGCTCGCAGCCTGAGCGATATCGCCTTGGCCTGTGGTTTTGCCAATCAGGCGCATATGGCGACCGTGTTCAAGCAGCGGTTGGGCGTGAGTCCGAGTAAGTTGCGCCGGGTCTGATGGCGGGCATCCCTGCCGCCATATTTCGTCAGAGACTGGCTTCGATTTTTTTCGCCGCCGAGTCACTGACCCAGGTGTGCCAGATTTCCGGGTGTTCCTTGAAGAAGATTTTCGCCAGCTTGTCGGAATCGATATGGTCCTTGGTCATCCTGGCCAGGTTCTGGTTAAGCAGGTCGATGGGCAGATTGACCTTGCCCAGCACCGCTGCCAGTTCCGGCGCCTGATCATGGAAGGCACTGGACAGCCCTACCTGAATGCTGATCTTTTTATCCACCCCGGGCTTCTCTTCCAGTTTGACCAGATCGACCTGACCCATTAACGGCGTCGGCGTCCAATAGTAGAACAGGATCGGTTCACCACGTTTGTAGCTCGACAGTACCGCTGCATCAAGAGCCGGGCCGGTGCCTGGGCGGAAATTGGTGTAGCTGGCTTCCAGGCCATAACTCTTGAGCATTTCGCTGTTTTCCAATTCACAGGTCCATCCGGCCGGGCAGTTATAGAAACGACCCTTGCCTGGCTCTTCCTGATCCTTGAAGAGTTGAGTGTATTGCGCCAGGTCAGCAATCTTTTTCAGGTTGGGCGCCTTGGGTTTTAGATTGCGCTTGGCATCGCCTTCGATCACATAACGCGGCACATACCAGCCCTCCGTCGCGCCAATGATCGGCGCGCCCACACCAACCACCTTGCCGCTGGCCGCAGCTTTGTTCCAGACCTCGCTGCGGCCGACCCACTCTTCAGCCAACACCTGGATATCGTTACTGCTCAGGGCGCTTTCCATAGTGATGGAGTTTCCTGGCACAGTATCGATGGCGCAGCCGTAGCCGTCCTTCAAAATGGTCTGCAATACATCGGTGAGCAACATCCCGCTTTCCCAGTTAAGTCCGGCAAATTTCACCGGTTTGCCCGATTCACACCAACCGGCTGCCTGGCTGGTAGCGCTGGCAGCCAACAGGCCGAAGGAAAATAGCCAGGTCATCATGCTGTCTTTAGCTTTCATCATTGACGCTCCTACACAGTGGACAGGCTATGGTTGTGCAATTGCTCAGCCAACGATTGGCCGACAACCGCTTTCAACCCAGGATTCAGGCTTGCTGAAATATCGTCGGAAACCAGTCTTCACGCAGCCGCTGGCCGGTCTGCATGCCATGCCCTGGATAAGGTGGCGAAGTACGCCCTGGACGTTCGAGGTAACGCATGTCCTCGCCCAGCCAGCGCAGCGATAACACCCGACGCCGTGAAGCTGATGCGTTACCCCTGGCACCATGGACCGTGCGGAAATCGAACAGCACCGCGTCGCCAGGCTGCATTTCCCACTCCAGTACCTGCATGCCTGTTTCACGGTCTGGATCGGGCGCGTCGCGGTACTCGTCGGCGCCCTGGTAGAAATCGCTCTGATCCGCCCAATGCACCGGTTTGATGCCCTTGTCCCAGCGGTGTGAGCCGGCAAGCAGGCGAAGCGTCGACTCACGGACCGGGTCGACAGGTATCCAGAAGCTGACGGACTGCTGGCCGTCGACGAAGTAATAGGGAATGTCTTGATGCCAAGGGGTGGCCTTCTGAGCGCCAGGCTCCTTGACTAACACATGGTCATGGAAGAACTGCGCCTGGCGCGACCCCATGACTGCGGCAGCGGCGCTGGCGGCGGGCGATTGCTCTACCATGGCGCGAAACTCGGGAATACGTTGCCAATTGCAGTAATCGTCGAAAAAGCCGCCGGATTGATCACCCTTTTCGATATAGCGGCTGGCATAGACGCCAGGCTCGGCGAGGTTGCGCTCAATCCCCTCGGCGATGCGCTCCACCCAACCGCTGAAAATACCTCTCAGGCAGACCGCGCCATCGCGCTGGAACGCCTCGATATCTTTTTCTGCAACGGTGTATGAGCTGTGTGTCATGAACTGAAACTCCCTTGAACCCGTTAAAAGTGGGGGCAGGACAAATATTTCACGACACTCAACAATGATAAAATAATATGTATTGATTTATCACCCAAGAAAATCCTATGAAGTTCAGTCTGCGCCAACTCAAATACGCTCTGGCGGCAGCCAAGCATGGCAATCTCACCGTGGCGGCCGAGGAGCTGCATGTGTCCCAGCCCTCGGTGTCCACCGCTATCACTGAACTGGAGATGCTGTTCGGTCAGCCACTGTTCGTTCGCCAACGCGGGCTGGGTGTGTCTCTGACACCGTTCGGGCGTACGGTGATGATCCAGGCCAAGCGAGTTCTGGCCGAGGCGCGGACCTTTGCCGACATCGGCAGCAGCAGTGATTTTGCGGGGGATCTGGTGCTGGGCTGCTACGAGGATCTGGCGCCGTACTGCCTGCCACAGATCCTGCGGCGTCTGCAACTGGAGGCGCCACGGGTTACGGTGGATATGCGCGAGGGCGACTTTGACTACCTGGGCAAACGGCTTGGCGAGGGCACTCTGGAGCTGGCGCTGACCTACGATCTAGGGCTGCCGGCCAATATGGAACGCGTAGAACTGTGCCAGTTGAAGGCACAGGCGCTGCTGCCCGCCGATCATCCCCTGGCCAGTGAAAGCCAGGTCAGTCTGGAGGCACTGAGCGGCAGCAATCTGGTAGTGACAGACCAGATCCATAGCTGGCAGCACGTACTGGACTTGTTCAATGTTTACGGACTGTCACCCGAACAGGTGCAGCGCGTACACAGCTTCGAGTTCCAACGCAGTCTGGTCGCCAACGGTTTCGGCGTCGCGCTGACCTACACCCGGCCGTTCGGAGACTACAGTTACGACGGCCAGCCTCTGGTCTGTCGCCCCATACAACAGGACCTTCCTGCTCAACGCATCGTCCTGGCCTACGATCGACGCTATCCGCTGACGCCGCCCGCCGAAGCGTTCAAGCGCCAGGCCCTTGCCTGGTTCTCGGGGCGACTGCCGTTTGTGTCGGGTTGACGTCTGCAATTGCCCTCACTGCCCAGATATTGGCATTGTGTTTGATAAAGCCGCCCACAGCATGATTACCGCGAAGAACTCAATGCATCATGTTGTATAGTCACCGGCAAAACGGCTCCATGCACTCGGTGATCCATGTCTTACCCCCTCGATGCCATTACCCACACCTACCTGGGCAGCAATGTCTATGCGCAATTGCGCAATGCACTGATCACCGGCGGGCTCAAGCCTGATGACCGCCTGCGCATCCGGGAACTGGCCGCGCAACTGGGCACCAGTGTCACCCCGGTACGGGATGCCATCCTGCAACTGGCCAAGGAAAAGGCCCTGGTGCTGAAGACGCCCAAGGACATCCGGGTGCCCGTGCTGGACAGCGCCGCCTACCTGGAAATCCGCACCCTGCGCCTGAATCTGGAAGGCCTGGGCGCGGAAACAGCCGCGCGGGTCGCCACCTCTGCCGATCTCAAGCGCATCGAGACCAATATCCAGCTCAACCTGCAAGCCATCGATCAGCAGGACTTGCCCCTGGCCCTGCGCCTGAACAGTGAGTTCCACTTCTTGATCGCCGAAGCCGCGCGCATGCCGTTGTTGCGTGGCTATCTGGACAGCCTGTGGATGCGCGCCGGGCCATTGATCGCCCAGGCCTATGCGCATTTCTCGCTAACCATGGCCATCGAGCACCATCAGGAAATCCTCGATGCCCTGCGGCAGAAGGATGCGCCAGCGGCCAAACATGCCATTCAGACCGATATCCTCGACGGGAACCAGAAAATGCTGGAGTTTATTGCCGTGAGCCAGGAAACCCTTACCGAGTAACCGATTGGCGGTTGGCCTATTGACAGGTTCGCCGCTAAAAAACATGATGCATCAAACTTCAAAACAATGGAGATCGATCATGGGCGACAAGAAAAAGCTGTTACTGACCGGCGCCAGCCGGGGCATCGGTCATGCCACCGTCAAGCATTTCAACGCGGCGGGCTGGGAAGTCTTTACCGCCTCGCGGCAGAACTGGGTCGCCGAATGCCCGTGGGCCGAGGGTTTGCTCAACCATATCCATCTGGATCTGGAAGATATCGACAGCGTCAGCGACAGCATGGCGGCGATCAAGGACAAGCTGGGCGGCCGTCTCGATGCCCTGGTGAATAACGCCGGTATTTCCCCCAAGGGCGCAGATGGCAGCCGCATGGGCGTGCTGGAAAGCGACTACTCCACCTGGATCAAGGTGTTCAACGTCAATCTGTTCTCCACCGCGTTGTTGGCCCGAGGCCTGTTCGACGAGCTAAAAGCCGCCAAGGGCAGCATCATCAATGTCACCTCCATTGCCGGTTCCAAGGTGCATCCCTTCGCCGGGGTCGCCTACTCCACCTCCAAGGCCGCCCTCTCAGCCCTGACCCGGGAAATGGCCTACGACTTCGGCCCCCATGGCGTGCGGGTCAATGCCATTGCCCCGGGCGAGATCGACACCTCGATCCTGTCCCCCGGCACCGCCGACATCGTCGAGCGCTCGGTGCCCATGCATCGTCTCGGCAAACCCGAGGAAGTGGCGTCGCTGGTCTACTTCCTGTGCACCAGCGGCGCCTCGTATGTGAACGGCGCGGAGATCCATGTCAACGGTGGGCAGCATGTCTGAGACTGCATTGGCCGCTGTCAGTTGCGCCGAGCTGATGACCACGCAGGCACCGACTATCGATCACCTCAAGGCCCTGGACATTGCCCGGCAGACCTATGGCCTGGAAGGCACGCTGAAGCTGCTCAATGGCGAGCGCGACGCGAATTTCCTGGTGCGTACAGCCAGTGAAGCCTTCGTGCTGAAATTCATAAACCCCGCTGAAGACCCCAGCGTCATCAGCTTCCAGACCCAGGCACTGTTGCATATCGAGCGTCACGGCGCGCACTTGCCGGTACCGCGGATGCTGGCGGCGCGCAGCGGCGAATTCGAACCCAGGGTCGTGGTGCAGGGCCAGAACCTGACCCTGCGCACCGTCACTTATCTCGACGGTATTTCGCAAAATCTCGGTACACCGAGCGTGGCCCTGATGCACGAACTGGGCAGCACCCTTGCGCAAGTGAACGTGGCGCTGAAGGACTTCCATCACCCCGCCGCCCAGCGCGACCTGTTGTGGGATGTGGGCCATGCCGAGCGTGTCAGGCCCTATCTGCATTGTCTGGATGCCGAGCAATTACCCCTTGTATCGGCCCTGCTGGATCATCACGAACAGCAGGTGAAACCGCAACTGGCCAGATTGCGCGCCCAGGTGATCCATAATGACCTCAATCCCCATAACGTCATGCTCGATTGCGCCACCGGCAGCCGGGTCGCGGCGATCATCGACTTTGGCGATGCCCTGCATGCGCCGCTGATCAACGAGCTGGGCACGGCGCTGTCCTATCAAGTCGACGCTGATGCCAGTGATCCGCTGTGGCTGATCAAGGCCTTCGTTGCCGCCTATAACGCCCGCATCCCGCTGCGAACCGAGGAACTGGCGGTGCTCGGCGACCTGATCACCCTGCGTATGGCCATGGCCATTACCATCGCCCAGTGGCGTGCCAGCCTGTACCCGGAAAACCGCGACTATGTGTTGCGCAACCTGAGTACCACCTGGCGCAACCTGCAATGCCTGACCGCCATGCCCGCCGGCATGCTCACCGACAGCCTGATCAACGCCTGCACGCCGGAGGCCTTATGAGTTCGCCCACTGCCGCACAGTTGCTCGCCCGCCGCCAACAGGCCCTGGGCGCCAGCTATCGCCTGTTCTATGAAGAACCCTTCGCGCCGGTGCGTGGCGAGGGTGTCTGGCTCTACGACAAGGACAACACGCCGTACCTCGATGCCTATAACAATGTCGCCTCCATCGGTCATTGCCACCCGGCTGTGGTGCGCGCCATCGCCGAACAGAGCGCCCAGCTCAATACCCACACCCGCTACCTGCATCCATCCATCGTCGACTACGCCGAAGATTTGCTCAGCGAATTCCCCGGGCAATTGAACAACCTGACCATGACCTGCACCGGCAGCGAGGCCAATGACCTGGCCCTGCGCATCGCCCGCTGCCATAGCGGTGGCACCGGCATTCTGGTGACCCGCTGGGCCTATCACGGCGTGACCAGCGCCCTGGCCGAGGTCTCGCCGTCCCTGGCCACCGGCCTGCCGACTGCGGCCCATGTGCGATTGGTGGACGCACCGGATTTCTATCGCAAGGAAAACGACTTCGTCGGCAGCGTAAAAGCTGCTTTGGCCGACATGCAGGCCCAGGGCATCAAGCCTGCGGCGCTGCTGGTGGACAGTATTTTCTCCAGCGACGGCGTGTTCAGCCCGGCCAATGGCGAACTGGCCGCCGCTGCGCAATGCGTGCGCGAGGCCGGTGGCCTGTATATCGCCGACGAAGTACAACCGGGCTTCGGCCGCACCGGCGGGCAGCGCTGGGGCTTTCAGCGCGACGTGGTGATACCGGACCTGGTCACCCTGGGCAAACCCATGGGCAACGGTCATCCCGTGGCGGGTGTGGTCGGCCGTTCAGCATTGTTCGATCAGTTCGGCCGCCAACAACGCTACTTCAATACCTACGGCGGCAACCCGGTGTCGTGCCAGGCCGCGCAGGCAGTACTCAACGTATTGCGCGAGCAGGACCTGCAAGGCAATGCCCGGGACGTCGGCGCTTATCTGCGCCAAGGCCTGCTGGAACTGTCCGAGCGTCATGAGCTGATTGGCGACGTTCGCGGCGAAGGACTGTTCATTGGCGTCGAGCTGGTTACCGATCGCCACAGCCAGGCACCGGCGACCCAGGCCGCAGCCGCCGTAGTCAACGGCATGCGCCAACGCCATGTACTGATCAGCGCCACCGGCCCCAAGGCCAATATCCTCAAGATCCGCCCGCCCCTGGTGTTTGCCCGGGAACACGCCGACCTGCTGCTCGAACGCCTGGACGCCACCCTGCACGCGCTGCGCTGAGTCTCCCGGCGTCCTCAACTCCCCGCTCTGGGGCATTGCATCCTGGTTTCAAAGACTACGGCACAGCCCTGGTGCGCCAGGGCCATTGCCTGCCCCTGGAGCCGCCGTAACCCGGCGGCCTGGGGTGTCTGGCACAAAATCTGCTTTCATTAAAAACATGATGCATCATATTTTTATAAAGCCTGCACAAGTGGAAGGTTTGAGATGACCAGTAACGATGCCGACACCTTCGTCCGTTTCAAAGGCGTGGAAAAAAGTTACGACGGCCTGAAAACAGTGGTCAAACGCCTCGACCTGGACGTGGCCCGGGGCGAATTTCTGACCCTTCTCGGCCCGTCCGGCTCGGGCAAGACCACCAGCCTGATGATGCTGGCAGGCTTCGAGACCCCGACCGAGGGGCAAATTTTTCTCGAAGGCAAGGCCATCGAAAGTGTTCCGGCGCACAAGCGCGGGATCGGCATGGTGTTTCAGAACTACGCGCTGTTCCCGCACATGACCGTGGCCGAGAACATGGCCTTCCCCCTGCAGGTGCGCGGCTTGAAGCGCCATGACATCGAACACAAGGTGCTCAAGGCCCTTGATATGGTGCGCCTGAGTGACTTGGCCAATCGCTATCCGAGTCAGTTATCCGGCGGCCAGCAACAACGCATCGCCCTCGCCCGTGCCCTGGTATTCGAGCCCAAGCTGGTGCTGATGGACGAACCCCTCGGCGCCCTGGACAAGCAGTTGCGCGAGCAGATGCAACTGGAAATCCGCCGCCTGCATCGCGAACTCGGCCTGACTGTGGTGTTCGTCACCCACGATCAGGCGGAAGCCCTGACCCTGTCCGACCGCGTAGCGATCTTCAACGACGGCGTCATCCAGCAAGTCGACACCCCGCAAGCCCTGTACGAACGCCCGGCCAATAGCTTCGTCGCCACCTTCATGGGCGATACCAACGTACTGCCGGGAGTCCTGGGCAGATTCACTGCCGACCGCTGCCAGGTGCGCCTCGACCAGGGCGAGGAGCTCTTCGCCCGCAGCACTCCCGGTCTGGTCTGTGGCAGCCGCACCACTCTGTCGATCCGCTCCGAGCGGGTGATCCTCGACGGTGATGGCCGCTATGACAGTCGCCTGGCCGGGCGCATCGAAGAATGCATTTATCTGGGCGACCACGTACGCATCCGCCTCGACGTTGCCGGCAACCGCGATTTCAACGTCAAGGTGCCCATCGCGCAGATGCAACCGGACTGGCGCGAGGGTCACAGCCTGCGCGTCTGTTGGCACAGCGCTGACGCTTCGGCGCTGGACGCCCTGCCTGCTTGAACCGACTTCCCACCCCAACGTTAATGACTTCAGGATACTTGCCATGCTCAAGCGTTTTGCTGCACTGACCGTTCTGGCTGCCGTTGCTGGCCAGGTGAACGCGCAATCACTGACCGTCGTGTCGTTCGGCGGCCTGAACAAAGAGGCCCAGGACAAAGCCTTCTACCAACCTTTCGCCGCCACCGGTAAAGGCACGGTGCAGGCCGGGGAATACAACGGCGAGATGGCCAAGATCCGCGCCATGGTCGAGACCAGACAAGTGGGCTGGGATGTGGTGGAAGTAGAAAGCCCGGACCTCGTGCGCGGCTGCGCCGAAGGCCTGTTCGAACCCCTGGACTGGAGCAAGCTGGGCGACGCCAACAAGTTCGTCAAAGGCGCGGTCAACGAGTGCGGCGCGGGGATCTTTCTCTGGTCGACCAATCTGACCTACAACAGCGACAAGCTCAAGACCGCCCCCAAAGGCTGGGAATCGTTCTGGGACACCAAGACCTACCCCGGCAAACGCGGCCTGCGCAAGAGCGCCAAGTTCACCCTGGAAATCGCCCTGCTGGCCGACGGCGTAAAACCGGCTGAGCTGTACCAGGTACTGGGCACCCCCGAAGGCGTTGATCGGGCCTTCAAGAAACTCGACAAGATCAAGGGCGACATTCAGTGGTGGGAAGCCGGTGCGCAACCCCTGCAATGGCTGGTGGCAGGCGATGTGGTGATGACCTCGGCCTATAACGGCCGGGTATCCGCCGCCCAGGCTGAAGGCCATCCGTTCAAGATGGTGTGGAACGAGAGCATGTATGACATCGACAGCTGGGCCATCGTCAAGGGTTCGCCGAACAAGGCCCTGGGCGAGCAGTTCATTGCCTTTGCCAACGAGGCGCAGCACCAGAAGGTCTTCGCGGAAAATATCCCGTACGGCCCGACCAACAAGGACACCCTGCCTCTGATCGACGCCAAGACCCGTGAACAACTGCCCACCGCGCCCGCCAACCTTGAGCACGCATTGCAGGTGAACACCGACTTCTGGATCGACCACGGCGAAGAGCTCGAACAGCGTTTCAACGCCTGGGCAGCGCGCTGATCCATCGACGCCTGCATCCACGGCCCGGGCGCATAGCGTGCGGGCCGGTTGTCATAAGGAGAATCCCATGTCCGAAGCCCTGACCCTGCAAGCGCAGACGCCGGCCAGCCAGAGCCAGCGCCTGCGCCGGCAATTGCAGCTGACCCAGCGCAGCTACAAGCGCCGCTCGCTGTTGTTGATCCTGCCGCTGCTGGCGCTGCTGCTGTTTGGTTTTCTCACGCCCATCGGCTCGCTGCTGACCAAGAGCGTGGAAAACCCGGAAGTCGCCAACGCCTTGCCCAAGACCCTGGCACTGCTGGAACAGTGGGATGGCCAGGCGCTGCCGGGTGAGTCGGTGTTCAGTGCCCTGGGTGAGGACTTGCGCAGCGCCCGTGGCAATGGCCAGTTGTTCGCCCTCAACCGGCGCCTGGGTTATGAAACCGCCAGCCTGCGCAGCCTGTCCACGGCGGTGCTGAGCCGGTTACCTGCCAGCGGCGAACCGGTACGTGAACGCCTGAGCAAAGGCGTCCCGGCCCTGGCCGATATCAAGACCTGGGCCACCCTCAAGCAATTGGGCCAGCCCTACACCAGTTTCTATTGGCTGGCGGCCTTCGACCTCAAGCTGGACAACGGCCAGGTCAGCGCCGTCGAGCCGGATAAAGCCTTGTATATCGATGTACTCAAGCGCTCGCTGCTGATTGCCGGGCTGGTCACCCTGCTCTGCGTGGTGCTCGGCTACCCCTTGGCCTACTGGCTGTCCCGACAGCCGCCACGGCGGGCCAACATGCTGTTGATCTTCGTACTGCTGCCGTTCTGGACCTCGCTGATCGTGCGCACCGCCAGCTGGATCGTGCTGCTGCAATCGGGCGGGCTGATCAATAACAGCCTGATCGACCTGGGCATTCTGGAAAAGCCCCTGCAACTGGTGTTCAACCGCACCGGCGTACTGATTTCCATGACCCATATTCTTTTGCCGTTCCTGATCCTGCCGCTGTATGCGGTGATGAAGGGCATCGACAGCCGCTATGAACGGGCGGCCATTTCCCTCGGTGCCCATCCGCTGTATGCGTTTCGCCGGGTGTACTTGCCGCAGACCTACGCCGGGGTCACTGCGGGCGCGCTATTGGTATTCATCATGGCCATCGGGTACTACATCACCCCGGCACTGCTGGGCGGGCCGGGGGACCAGATGATCAGTTACTTCGTCGCCTACTACACCAACACCACCATCAACTGGGGCATGGCCACCGCCCTGGGCAGCCAGCTGTTGATCATCGTGCTGTTGCTCTACTGGGTCTACGCGAAGGTTTCGCGCCCTGCCAACCAGACTGCCTGAGGAGCCGCCATGAAGCATGTCGAACCCCTGGAAATCCGCCTGCTGCGCCCGCTGTTGAGCTTTTACAGCCTGGGGCTGCTGATGTTCCTGATCATCCCGATCCTGATCATCGTGCCGCTGTCGTTCAACGAAGGCTCGTTTCTCAGCTATCCCTTGAGCGGCCTGTCACTGCGCTGGTATCGCGAGTTCTTCAGTTCCGGCGACTGGATGCAGGCGTTGGGCAACAGCCTGAAGATCGCCCCGGCCGCGACGGTACTGGCCACGGTATTGGGCACCCTGGCGTCGGTCGGCCTGTCCCGTGGGGAATTCCGTGGCAAGGCACTGATCATGGCGATCCTGATTTCGCCCATGGTCGCGCCGGTGGTGATCGTCGCGGTGGGCCTGTATTTCTTCTTCGCCAGCTGGGGGCTGCTCAACAGCTACCTGGGCTTGGTCATCGCCCATGCCGTGCTCGGCGTGCCCTTCGTGGTGATTACCGTCAATGCGACGCTGCAGGGCTACGATCGCAACTTCAGCCGCGCCGCCGCGAGCCTGGGCGCCACGCCCTGGTACGGTTTTCGCCGGGTGACCCTGCCGCTGATTGCACCGGGGGTACTGAGCGGCGCGCTGTTCGCCTTCGCCACCTCATTCGATGAAGTGGTGGTCACCCTGTTCCTCGCCAGCCCGTCACAACGCACCCTGCCGATGCAGATGTTTGCCGGCATCAAGGAAAACCTCAACCCGACCATCGCCGCCGCCGCGACCATGATGGTGCTCGGGGCGTTGCTGTTGTTGCTGGCGATGGAGGCGTTGCGGCGCAGGAATGAGCGGTAAAGGTCCTCAACCACGGCTCTTCCAACGCCCCCGGAATCATCACTTAGTCCATGGCAGGACGGTTCACTAACATCGATTAAGTCTGTGCAGCCATGAATCCCCAGGATTCGAGGAGCACAGACTCAGCAGGCACATGACACCTGATGGCCACTGCCAGCCAGCGCATCCCCCTTCCCTTCCAGCGCCAGGCCTTCATCAAGCCAGCCGGTGACGCCGCCAATCATCTCCTTTACCCCATAGCCAAGACCCGCCAGGCGTATTGCGGCGCGATGCACACCGTTGCAGTGCGGCCCCGCGCAGTAAACGACGAACAACGTATCGAGGGGAAACTGCGCCATTCGCTCAGCCGTCATCTCCCGGGAAGGAATATTGATCGCGCCGGGAACATGTCCGCTCTCAAAGGCTGACTGACTTCTGACGTCCACCAGCACATAGTCAATCTCACCCCGTTGCTGGCTATAGTGGACATCCGAGCAGTCGGTCTCGAATGCCAGCCTGCGGCTGAAATGCGCCAGGGCTTCTGACGGGGATGCAGCGCTGATTTCACTGATCAAACTGGGCATGGCGCTTTCTCGATAATGAAGAGGGAGGCCCATTGTAGGAATCGAGTCGCGGGCGCTACAGTGGCGCACAAGACAGTCACCGGTAGTTTTACGCCAATGCATGACAATCCAGGATTAGTGGCCGTTCTGGCCTATGACGGGCTCTGCACCTTCGAGTTCGGCATTGCCGTCGAGATCTTCGGGCTGCCGCGTCCGGAATTCGATTTCCCCTGGTATTCCCACAGTATCGTCGCCGTGGATGAGGGCCCGATGCGCGCATCAGGGGGCATGGCGATATCAGCTGATGCCGGGCTGGCCGAACTGGAAAACGCCCGGACCATCGTCGTACCCGGATGGCGCAACCGCCTTGAGCCCCCACCGGCAGCGCTGCTGACTGCGCTTCGATCAGCCCATGAGCGCGGCGCGCGGATTGTCTCCATATGCTCCGGCGTGTTCGTGCTGGCCGCTGCCGGGCTGCTGGACGGCAAAAGAGCCACCACTCATTGGCGCTACGCCGAAGAGCTACAGGCCCGCTTCCCGGCCATCGATGTGGATGCCGATGTGCTCTATGTCGATAACGGCCAGGTAATTACCTCGGCAGGCAGTGCCGCTGGCATTGACGCCTGCCTGCACCTGGTCTCCCGGGACTACGGCACCCATGTGGCCAATACCGTGGCCCGGCGCCTGGTCATGGCACCGCAACGTTCGGGAGGTCAGGCGCAATTCATCCCGGCTCCGGTGGCGAGGACGCCGCGTGACGGGCTGGCTCAAGTACTGGAATGGGCCTGGCAGAACGCCGGGGTCGCCTTGACGGTAAAACAGCTGGCGGCAAAAGCGCTGATGAGCGAGCGGACCTTCCTTCGGCGCTTTGTCGAGGCGACGGGCATGACGCCCAAAGCCTGGCTGCTGCAGGCGCGCATGTCCCTGGCCCGGGATCTTTTGGAAAGCACGCAACTCAATAGCGAAGAGATCTCCGCGCGATGCGGCTTTACCTCATCCGAGAGTTTTCGCGTGGCGTTCCGTAAGGCTGCCGGCCTGCCGCCGACAGCCTACCGGGAACGTTTTGGCAGTAGCGGACAACAATGAGATCCGATTGCCCTGACACGGCGCTGTGTTACAGCAACGCCGACCTGTAGGAGCTGCCGAAGGCTGCGAATGGAGCCTGCTTGATGTAGCGCTTTCGCAGCCTTCGGCAGGCCCCTACAGAATCGCATTTCAGATTTTGAACAGGCCCCGCAGTTAAACCTTCTCGGCCGAAGCAGAACGAGCAGCCTGCCCTCTTCCCTTCAACAGTTGATTCAACAGAATCGCGCCAAAGGTCGCGGTGCCAAGGCCGTTAAGGGCGAAGCTACCGAAATGCAGAGTGAAGTCACCCGTCCCCAGAACCAGAGGAATCGCGGCCACCATCAGATTGCGATTGTCGGAAAAATCGACCTTGTTATCGACCCAGATCTTGGCACCCGACACCGTGATCAAACCGAACACCACAATGGACACACCGCCCATCACCGGGACCGGGATGGCATGGATGATCGCGCCGAATTTCGGAGAAAAGCCCAGGACGATCGAGACCAGGGCGGCCACGACAAACATCGCGGTCGAATAGACCTTGGTGGCGGCCATGACACCAATGTTTTCCGCGTAAGTCGTGACACCCGGACCACCGACGCTACCACTGACGGCAGTGGCGATACCGTCGCCGATAAAGGCACGGCCGATGGAGTCATCCAGGTTCTGTTTGGTAATCGCCGAAATCGCCTTGATATGTCCAAGGTTTTCCGCGATCAGAATCACCACCACCGGAATAATCAACATCGCCGCATTCAAGGTGAATACAGGCGACTGAAAGCCCGGCATGCCGAACCAGTCGGCATTGGCGATGGCGCTGAAATCCACCGGTTTGCCGAAACCCAGCACGTTGGTCAGGACCAGATAAATCAAGGTGGAGATGATCAAGCCTGCCAACAACAGCATGCGTTGCATCATGCCCTTGGAGTACACGGCGATCAGGGCCACGCAGACGAAGGTCAGCAACTGCACCCAGGATTCGAAGTTCGATGAAGCCATGGACTTGACCGGCACACTGGCCAGGTTCAGGCCGATCACCGCCACCACCGTACCGGTCACCACCGGCGGCATGACGGTTTCGATCCAGGCGGTCCCGGCCATTTGCACGACCACACCCACCACCACGTAGACCAGGCCACAAAGAATGATCCCGCCCAGGGCCACTGCGACATTCGGGTTGGCGCCACTGCCGGTATAAGCGGTGGCCGCAATGACCACGCCAATAAAGGCAAAACTGGAACCCAGGTAACTCGGTACTTTGCCTTTGGTGATCAAAAAGAAGATCAAAGTACCGATACCACTCATCAGTACCGCAACATTGGAGTCCATGCCCATCAGTAATGGAGCAAGCAGTGTCGCGCCAAACATGGCAAAAACGTGCTGGATCCCCATGGCAATGGTCTGCGGCCAGGGCAATCGCTCGTCGGGGGCAACTACACCGCCCTCATCGGCCTTTACCCGCCAGGAAAATAGATTCTTCATAATGCGCTCACCCGATCAACTTGGAGGATCTCAAAAAAACAACTGGCCTACCCGGCACTTACAACGCGTGATACTGGCGGTTGAAATAGATAAGGCTTTGCGCCTGCTCACCGGTGGAGAGGGAGATTACTTCACAAATCAATACATCGTGAGTCCCAACTTCAGTGATCTGACTCAATCGGCAATCAAAAGACACGCTCGCGTCCTGCAGAATCGGCGAACCAGACGGCCCGCGGGACCATGAAGCCGAGGCAAAGCGCTCGTCCATGGCGGTCTTGCCGCCGAACAGGCTGGAGATGTCCTGATGCCCGGCGCCCAGCACATTCACACACAACACCCCATTACGCTTGAAGGTCTCGTAGACCGACGCACTGCGGTTCAGGCACACCAGCAGGCTGGGCGGTTCATCGCTCACGCTGCACACGGCGGAGGCGGTAAAGCCGGCGCGACCGCCAGGCCCATTGGTGGTGATGATATTCACCGCAGCCCCCAGCCGCGCCATGGCGTTGCGGAACTCGATCTTGCCAGGAACGCCCTGACTGCCAGCGCTGGGGTCGACCGTAATAGCTACCGGGAATCTCTGCATGATGAATGACCGGATTCAGGAGTTTTTGACGAAGGACAGCAACGAATCGTTGAATTCGTCGGCCGCCGTAATGTTGTGGGCATGGGCGCCATGCTCGACGCAATGCCAGTGCGCATCGGGCAAATGACGGGCCAGTTGTTCGGAACAGGTCCAGGGCACCAGTACATCGTTCCGGGCCACTGAAATCAGCACCGGCACGCCGATCTCGACGAGCCGCGCGGTGACGTCGAAGCGGCGCAATGCACCGATACGCGCGCGCATGGTATCGGCACCGGGGAAATGCTCAAAGGCATGATCCACTTCCGCCTGGACCCGCTCGGCATTGGCCACGCACCAACTGGCCGGGTACAGAAAAATAGGCTGGGCCTCGACATAGGCACGGGGGCCGGAGTCGGCCAGCAGGGTCAGGCGGGCGTCGAAGCAGCGCGCGGAATGCGGGTTGGGCTCTGACCAGGCATTGATCAGGGTCAGGCTGCGCACACGCTCGGGGAAGTCCAGAGCCAGTTGCAAGCCGACTAGACCACCCAGGGCATGCCCGACAAAATGGCAACGTGCCGATTGCGTGGCATCAAGAATGCGGCTGACGTCCTGGGCCATATGCTCAATGCTGTAGTCCCCAGGCAAAGCGCCGCGGCTGCGTCCCGTGCCGCGCTGGTCGTAGGCGATAACCCGGTAACCGGCCTCGACCAGCATGGGGATCTGCAACGTCCAATAGTTTGCGGAGCCGCCAAGACCGGACGACAGCAGCACCACTTCACCATCAGCCGGCCCATGACCCTCGGTATACAGATCCACCGTCAGAGACCTTTGCCGATATGCGCAACACTGGCGATTTCAATCAGCGCATCGGGTTTTACCAAGCCGCACTGAATGCAGTAACGCGCCGGTTTTTCACCGGGGAAATACTCGGCATAGACCGCGTTGATGGCGGCGTAGTCTTCCCAGTTCTTGAGGAAGACATGATTGAACGTGACATCGGCCATGGTCCCGCCCGCGCTCTCGATGACGCCTTTTATGATGTTCAGCACATGACGTGTCTGGGCCGCAGCATCGCCGACATGGACGACGTTATTGTCACTGTCGAAGGGCAAGGTACCGGAGACATAGACGATGCCATCGGCGGTGGTGCCCGGAACAAATGGACCGATTGGCGTGCCGGTACCGGCAGGAATAATGATTTTTTTAGGCATGGACAGTCCCTCGATTACGCTGTGATACCTCACAGCAAACATAGAACTCTGTGGGACCGGCTTTAGCCGGGAATGCCTCGGAATGATCGATAAATTTCTTTCGGGCATTACATTGCCTTCCCGGCTAAAGCCGGTCCCACAGAATTGATTCAATTCAGATGGTTGTGTTGTACCTGCCCGGTTCCAGCATCCGGACAAAATCACCCACACTGGAAACCCAGCCAAAAAACGTCTCGATGTTGTACACCGCCCCCGCCTGAATGGCGCCGCCACCCAGTTCATGGGTCGCGTCCTCAAGCATCACGCCGAAATATTCGAGGTGAAACGCATCGCGCAGGGTCGACTCGACGCAGACGTTGGTAGCAATCCCGGTGAAGACCAGATTGCGTATGCCTCGCGCCCGCAATGTGCTGTCCAGCGAACTGTTGAAGAAGCCGCTGTAGCGGGTCTTGGGCACCAGGATATCGCCGGGCTGCGGTTTCAATTCGGGAACAATCTCGTAGTCCCAACCGCCTTTGGCGAGGAACTTGCCTTGCAGCTCCGGGCATTTGCGCATGGTCTTCAGAGCGTTGGATTTGTAGTAGTTCGGCGAAGCAGGCCCCCCGGCCTCTACGTACTGGTCATCCCAGCCGTTTTGCAGATAGACCACCAGAACGCCCGCCGAACGTGCAGCCGCTATCGCCTGGCCGACCTTGGCAATCACACCCTGGGCACCGGAGATATCGAACCCGGCGCAATCGACATAACCGCCGACCGAGGCATAGGCGTTCTGCATATCCACCACGATCAACGCGGTATTGGATGGATGCAGGTAAAGCGGTTCGGGGCGCGCGGGCAACACCAGTGGCGCCGCAGCACCGACAACCGTGCTGATGCCGACCGGGACCGCCGAGGAAAGGGTCTGGTTCTTCACGCCGCTCTTCACGCCAATCATCACACCGCCTCCGCGCTGACTGGGGCGCTGCGCACCTGGGTCTGCACAGGGCTCATGGCGTCGATACGGCTGTTCATCAGCGGCTGGATGCGTGTACCGAAGTTCTCCACGCCCTCGACGAAGTTATCGAAGGTCAACAGCACCCCTTCAGTGCCCTCGACCTGCGCCACCTCATCGAGCATCCGGGCGACGCTGGCATAGGAACCCACCAGGGTGCCCATATTGATATTTACCGCCGAGGTGGGGTCCGCCATCTGCCGCACATTGGTATCGGCGCCGGACTTCTTGTCTACGGCACCCTGCACGCCGAGCCAGGCAACAGCTTCTTCATCGACCCCCGCCTTGTAGTGATCCCATTTGGCTCGCGCGGCTTCATCAGTCTCATCGGCAATGACCATCATCAGCACGTAGGTACTGACCTCGCGGCCGGTCACCCGAGTGGCTTCGATCAATTTGTCGGCCGCCGGGGCGAAGGCCTTGGGTGTGTTGACGCCTTTGCCGAAGCAGAAGTTGTAATCGGCATATTTCGCGGAAAACTCCATGCCCGCATCGCTCTGCCCGGCACAGATAACCTTCATATCGGCCTGGGGCCGCGGGCTCAGACGGCAGTCATCCATCTGGAAATGCGCGCCCTTGAAATCGGACTGACCCTTGCCCCAGAGATCGCGCAGCACCTGAATATATTCGGACAGGTATTCGTAGCGATTGCTGAAGAACTCATCGCCAGGCCACATGCCCATCTGCGAATACTCCGGGCGCTGCCAACCGGTCACCAGGTTGACGCCAAAACGGCCATTGGAGATCGAGTCGATGGTCGACGCCATCCGCGCCACGATGGCGGGCGGCATGACCAGGGATGCAGCAGTAGCAAACAGTTTGATTCGACTGGTCACAGCGGCAAGACCGGCCATGAGCGTGAAGGACTCCAGGTTATGGTCCCAGAATTCGGTTTTGCCGCCGAAACCACGCAGTTTGATCATGGACAGCACAAAATCCAGCCCGTAGTGCTCTGCCGACTGCGCGATCTGTTTATTCAATTCAAAGGTAGGTTGGTACTGAGGGGCATTTTCCGAAATCAACCAACCGTTGTTGCCAATTGGGATAAAGACACCGACTTTCATAATCGTCACCGATTTGCGTCGGCAGCCACTAAGGCTGCGCTCTCGTTCAAGATGACTGCAGGCGCCGTGCCAAGTAGTTTTTATTGTTTTTAATCAGTGGGTTAAATAAATATGTGATTTTCGATCAGACCAAATGGTCCGATAAAGACCATTTGGTTAGCTTTCTATGCACGAGACTGATGCAGGTGGAGCGTGGAAAGTGACATTTGAGGGCGTTTTTATTGATCCGGGTCAATGGAGAGAGCCCTCGTAGGAGCGGCTTTAGCCGCGAGAAGGCCTCCCGGCTAAAGCCGGTCCTACGGGTGGGCGGTGAAAGGTGATGGTGCCCATCGGCAGAAGGTGCCTGATACACTGCCCCAACGATTCGACATACGGTCCCAACTGTGAACAGTGAATCCCACCCTGCCGACAAGGCCTCGGCCAAGGCCAATAAAAAAGCCGCAAAGCCTGCCTCGAATGCCAAGCCCAAGGCCCCCCGAACCCTGAGCCCCAAGGCTGAAAGCCGCCGTCTGCTGCTGGTCGAGGGCAAGCGCAATGCGATCATTCAAGCGGCGTTACAGCTGTTTTCCCAGTTCGGCCTGCACGGCACCAGCCTGGACCAGGTCGCCAGTTCGGCAAACGTCTCCAAGACCAACCTGCTCTACTATTTCGCCGGCAAGGAAGACCTGTACGCCAACGTCATGCAGCACCTGCTGGATATCTGGCTTTCGCCCTTGCGGGGATTCAATCCGCAGCAGGACCCTCTGCAAGCCATCGGCAGCTATATCCGGGTCAAGCTCGAGCTGTCACGGGATCATCCTGCGGAATCCAGGCTGTTCTGCATGGAAGTGATGCAGGGCGCGCCGCTGATCATGAACCAGCTGGAAGGCCCGCTGCGGGATCTGGTCGCCAATAAGGTGCAGGTCATTCAGGGCTGGATCGACGCGGGCAAGCTTGCACGAATAGACCCTTTGCATCTGATCTTTTCGCTGTGGAGCACCACCCAGCACTACGCCGACTTCAGCACCCAGGTCCGGGCAGTCAGCGGCAAAACCCTGGCAGATCCCGAGTTCTTCGAGGAAGTCCTGGCCAACCTGCAGACGCTGATACTCAGAGGCATTGAACCGAGGGCCTGAGGCCCCGGCACTCACTCAATCAGCTTCAACTCGCCATCGGCATACAGCACTTCCCGCCCCAGCCAGGCCAGGTCGACATCGGGCATGACCGCCGAAGGCTTGCGCAGCTCACGCAGCAGGGTAGAGCCGTGGGACAGGCGCCCGCCCATGCGTGCAATCACGGCACGGGCACTTTGATAAACAGCGTGGCGCCCGGGGTCCAGAGTGTCTTCCAGCAGAATGTCTTCACCCAGAACACCCCTGACCTGCCCCGGATAAATCATGAAGCCACTGGCTTTTTCGCTGCCTTCACGGCCGTCCTGCCAGAAACTGCCATCCCGGCTGCGAATATGCGGGTGCGGCGCAAACCAGTGTTCGCGATCGGCTGTCGGCATGGCGTGATGCAAGCGAAAGAATATGCGCATCAGGTTGTCCCGATACCACTCACGTACTTGCAGGAAATAGCCACGCAGGCCCGGTAAACCGACGCGGCTTGCAAGCCGAATCGCCGTGGGCCAGGTCGCAAAGGCTTGCAATGGCAGGTCGGACAGTGCCGGGCGCGGGGTGGCCGGATCGGTTTCCCAGGGCAGTCGATGGGGGCAGTGTTCGACGTTCTCGTAGGCGGTCGGCGGCCGTCCCAACAGGTCGCCGCCACTGCTGGCCAAGGCCGTGGCGATACACAGGTTGCCCTGCACGACGAAGACATAGAAACGGCTAAACCAGTCGGCGAGTTGCCTGCCATCAGCGCCCTGCTCTTTCAGCGCCGCAAGCTCGCGGTCGAAGCGCTGCAATTGCGCGTCAAGGGTCAGAAGATGGCCTCGGGCGATGCGCTGCATACGGATGAACAATGGCAGCGAGCGCAACAGGCGCAGGGGCCGCCATGGCAGCTCCGGGGTCGCACCACCGACTTCACCGGCGTAATTGCTGGAAGCTATCCCCCAATCCGCCAGACGTGCGAGAAACAGATCGTTGTTGATATAGGAAGCGTCGCCAAACAATGCCGTAAAAGGCTCGTTGTCCTGCAGGATGCGCGCGTCCCAACGGGCCATGATCGCCGGAATACTCGCTGCCGCGCGTCGCTGTGCGTACTCCACCAGGCGGCTCGGCTGAGGGGGCAGGATTTCGGCGATATTGGCAGCAGTCAGGTGCCGACGCCAGCCGTAGTCACTGATGGGACGGTACTGCAACAGCCATAACTGGCTGCCATCCCAGGCCCATTCGACATCTCCGGGCACATAGTGAAAGACCCGCAGCACGCCTTGCAGGAAGCTCCATAGTGTTTGCTGAGTCAAGCCATGGGCGGCCCTGAACTCGCCGCTGCTCCAGGAGGCACCGAGGCGGGAAATCACCGCCCGCTCCGGGCTGGCCTGGCCGTCAGCCAGGGACTCCAGATGGCCTTCGACCCACTCCAGCTCCACGGCCAAGTGACGGACAAAGGCAATCCCGGAGAGCACAGGCGTGATGAAGCGCTGCACCACGACTTCTTCAACACCTGTGGCATGCAGCTCGGCAATGCGCGCAGGCACGTTGTGCGCGGGTTCACGCAGATAGGTGGTGCTAAGCCCTGCATTGGCGGCGTCGGCTTGATCCTCGCCAAAGCTGGACGAGCGCACCGCCCAGGTCGCGTCTGGGGCATTGGCGAGAAACCCATTCAGCCCGGCGTCATCGCCCTGCATCAGGGACAGCGCCGCAGGCACCGGCTGCCCGGCACAGGCCGCCAAACGCAAACGACCGCCTTTGGTATGGGCGACAAACCCACGCTCGCCCGACTCAAGCCATTGTACGAACTCGGCCGGGGCGTCGATCCAGGGGTAATGGCCCCAGCCCGGTTTAAGGCTGATGCCAAGGTCAGCCCGGGCCAGTATCGCCGACCAGGCCGCCGCTTGCTCGATACCCAGCACCTTGTCCTGATCGCCCCAGACCAGCTCGACCGGGTCCTCGACCCACTCCAGTAACGGCAACGCAGTATCGGCGCGCAGCAGATCCCAGTACGGCACGAAAGCGCGGCAGCGGGCGTAACCGGCGCCCATGCGCGCATAGTGCGCAGCCGGCCAGGCTTGCCGGGAAAACTTGTGGGCGAACAGCGCAGGCTTATTGGCCAGCAACCAGTGGATGGTCTTGCGAATGGGCATCGGCGACATCAGCGCCGGCAAGCGTCGCTGCCAGAGAAACGCCCCGACCGGCGCCAATAGCACGCTGCGACAGAAATGCCCCGGTGCGCGTTGCAGCGCATGCAGGACCAGCAAGGCATTGACCCCCACCGCCACTATGGCACTGCCCCGCACAGTGGCTGCCAGCAACGCCTCGGCATAGGCGGCAAGGTCGGCACAGGGCGGCTGGGAATTGCTGCCGAAACCGGGCAATTCCAGTGGCAACACCTGATAGCGGGTGAAATGCGGCACGGCATCGTCCCACCACTCGGCGCTGCTGCCATTACCCGCCAGCAAATACAGCAGAGGCTTACTCATTTGCGCTGCTCACGTCGGTCATGGCGATACAGCCAGAACAATGGCGGCAACAACATCAGCAGCGCCACCGTATCGATCCACAGATGCGACCACATGCCGACCTGTGCGGAAATCCACATGTCCTGCGGCGCCCACAGCACCAGGCCGACAATCAACCAGCCCCAGGCCATGGGCGCCCTCAGGCGGTTACCGATATGCAGCAGCGCCAGCATGTACAGCGCATAGCTCTGCAACGTCGCGCCAAACAGCGCCATCCACCAGACCTGCTGCGCACGGGCGGCAGGCGGCACCGCGCCAGTCCAGAAGGCCTGCTCCAGGGACGTCAGATAGCCCTCGAACACCCCCGACGAACCGGCCCATGAGAGCAACAGGCCAAACAGCAGATGCGCTGCTGCCACGGCATATAGCCAGAGGATCAACGTGCGGCGAAGGGTGTGGGGAGGGAGCGACATTCCGGGTCCTTGGTGTCTTTGCGGAGCGCGAGTATAGCGATTGCAGGGTCGCCCGGATCGATCTCTGCGGCTAATTGAGACTGCCTTCAAGTAACCCGGCAGGAACGTCCCGCATGCCTTGTAAAACGCGCCAGACATCGATGTGATCATCACGCTCAACGTAGAACACCAGGTAGGGGTAACGCTTCATTGGCCAATAGAGCAGGCCTGGCAGGTCCAACGCATGGGCATAACGGGGCATGCCCGAAGCAGGATGACGACCTATGTGGATGTAGAGCTTTTCGAGAGCATCGATAAAACCGATGGCCGCCTGCTCAGCCTGCTCATCAAGGTAATAGCTGACAGCAGCTTCTACATCCTGGCGGGCAACGGTTCGCGGAATGACAGGCTTGACCTTCATTTTCCTGCCTTGCGAACCCTGGCGCGCAGGGATTCGAAATAGTCGCTGTCCACAGGTACTGTGGGGGGCGACTCAGCGCCAGCCAGCAACAGGCCACGCAATTGTTGGCGATCCTGATCCTTGCGTATCAGCTCGCGTACGTATTCGCTGCTGGTGCTGAAGCCGCGCAGACTGACCTGATCGTCGACAAAGGTCTTGAGGGCGTCCGGCAATGAGATATTCATTGTGCTCATGGCGTGGTCCACTTTGGCAAAGTTTGCCAAATTATACACGTCCACCTCGCATCACCACACTCCCCCCAGCCAAGATGCAGCACCTCAGTCCCGTCGCCCGGTTCCTCAACCACCTATCCGGCAAATGTGAAAAGTTTGTCAACAAACCTTATCAATTGGTATAAATTCTCATTCGTATTATTGCAAATTAAGTTGTTACTGCCAATTGCACCAAGGAATGCCATCTTGAAACCTCGTCTCCCCGCCAGCCTGTTGCTGGCTGGCGCCTGCAGCGCCATGTCCCTTGCCCATGCTGCCGGTGATCTGACCCTGCCAGCCACGCAGATCGAAAGCACCAGCACAAGCACTGACGACCAAAGCGTGGGCTATCAGGTCAAGCCTTCATCCAGCACCACCAAGCTGGGGCTGACCGACAAGGAGACGCCACAGGCGGTCACCACCATCAACCGCCAGGCCCTCGACGACTTCCGCATGACGGGCATCCGCGACGCACTGCGCACCGCGCCATCGGTAACGGTTGAACAGACCGAAACCGACCGCACCGAGTTCACCTCCCGCGGTTTTGATATCAACAGCTTCGAATACGACGGCATGGGCATGCCCTTCGTCGGCACCACCCTGGTGGGCGAACAGGATCTGGCCGAGTACGAGCAAATCGACGTGCTGCATGGCGCCAACGGCTTGATGAGCGGTGCGGGCAATCCATCGGCCACGGTCAATTTCGTGCGCAAACGCCCTACGCAAACCTTCCAGGCGCAGATCGACACCAGTGTCGGCTCCTGGGATAGCCGTCGAATCAACGTGGACGTTTCCGGCCCGCTGACCGAGACCGGCAACGTACGCGGCCGTTTCATCTATGCCCACGACAAGGGCAATTCATGGATGGACCGCTACAGCCATGAGCGCAACATCGCAGCCGGCCTGCTGGCGTTCGACGTCACTGATAGCGACACCCTGACCGTAGGTTTTTCCCAGCACAACAGTGACGCCAATGGCAGCTCGTGGGGCAACCTGCCCTTGGTGGACAGCGAAGGCAACGCCCTGCACTACGGCAGCCGCAGCTCCGCCATTGGCCAGCCGTGGACCTACTGGAACCAGCACACCCAGCGCGCTTTCGTCGAGCTCAAGCATGACTTCGGCAACGGTTGGGCATCCACGATCACCGCGACCGGAGTCACCGAGAAACAAGACACCAACATGCTCTACATCGCCGGTGTCACCGGCGACGACGCGTCAGCCTTTGCCGCCCACACCACCAGCGAAGCCCATCAGTTGCTGGGCGAGGCCAAGGTAGCCGGGCCTTTCAGCCTGTTCGGCCGCGAACATGAACTGACGCTCGGCGCCGCCTATGGTCGTACCCATCAAAAGGCCCGGGAATACGATGCCGCAGCCGATGGTTACTACGACGTTTCGTTCGCCGATGTACTGGCTGGCCGCGTGACCCATCCGTCGTTCACCTACACCAGCGACACCAACATCGAGAACTACAACGACACGCAGAAGAGCCTCTATGCGGGCTCGCGCTTCAGCCTGACCGACGACCTGCACTGGATAGTCGGCGCCCGCATGCTCAGCGCCGACGGCTCGGGCGAGAGCTACGGCGCGGCCCACGACACCCGCGCCCATGGCAAAGTCACGCCTTACACCGGTCTGGTCTACGACTTCAACAAGCAATGGAGCGTCTACAGCAGCTGGACCAAGATCTACAGCCCGCAATACAACATCGGCGCTAACGGCGGGCTGATCGCCCCCCTCGAAGGCAAGAGCCTGGAAGCGGGCGTGAAAGGCAGCCTCGACAGCGGTTTGAATCTCACCGGCGCCGTATTCAAGACCGAACAGCAAAACGTCGCGGAGTACGTCGGCTTTGAAAATGGCCATAACGTCTACGATGCCCTGGAATACAAGAGCCATGGCGTCGAGTTGCAGGCATCCGGCGAAGCCCTGCCCGGCCTGGATCTGCTCGGCGGCTACACCTACGTGCGCATCGACAACGATGACGGCGAGAAAGCCCGCAAGTATGTGCCGACCCACAGCTTCCGAGGCATGGCGACCTATCGCCTGCCAGGCCTGCCCCAGGCCAAAGTCGGCGCACGCGTCAGCTGGCAGAGTGCGGTGGAGAACGATAACAACAGTGCGATCAAGCAGAATGCCTATGCACTGGTTGACCTGATGGCCAGCTATGACATCGACAGTCACTGGAGCACGTCGCTCAATCTGAACAACGTCACCGACCGCAAATACCTGCTGTCGCTATACAACAGTGCCACCACCACCAGCTACGGCGCGCCGCGCAATCTGACGGCGACGGTGAGCTGGAAGTACTAAGTAAGCCTTGGTGGTTCGCGTGGGCCTGCAAGGGGCCACCGCGAAGATTTTGATTGGTCTCAGGAGTGGTCCTGCCCGTGCAAACCCGCGGGCAGGCGTCCCGGCGAACTACTCTTCGCCGCGTTCGACCAGGTGATGGTGCATCGCTTTTTCCGCACCCGCCGGGTCATTGGCCTTGATAAAGCCCAGGATGATTTCGTGCTCTTTGAGCGTCAGCTCACGCCCCTTGAACCGCAGCATGTCTTCGCGATAATCAGCCATCCATTCCAGTATCGCGTGGGAGATTGCGACATAGATGGGGTTGCCGGATATACGGGCAATCTCGGCATGGAACTCCATGTCCGCCGGGATGAACTCATCGGTTTCACGGTATTTGTGCATCTTGGCCAGGGCAGTTTCCAGCCGCACCACATCCGCTGGTGTGGCGTTCTGCGCAGCGATTTTCACCAGGCCCGTTTCGAAGAACTCGCGCGCCTGGCGCAGATGGTCGACATTCTTGGCCGAACTGGAAAGCAGATGCCGCGCCGCCAAATCGATCTGACCGATCATGGAATGCATATCGACGCGGCCGACCTTGGCCCGCTCGCCATGCTGAATGGTGATCATGCCCATGCCCGCCAGGCGCTGCATGGCTTCGCGCACCACAGGACGACCGACACCGAAGCTCTCCATCAACTCGCGCTCGGCAGGCATCTGATCGCCCGGTTGCAGGTTCTCCTCTTCAATCAGGCCGATCAATTGCTCGAAGACGACGTCAGAAAGCTTTTTGCGTTGAATGGTGCGTTTCTTGATCTCTGACATTAATCGACATCTCTTTCGTGAAAGCGTAAATGGCGGCAACGGTAGCGCGATTATAAGCCACACTCAACGTCGCGTCGGCAGTCCAGCTTCAGTACGGCGTAGGGCCCGAGGACCGGCTTGTCCAGCGCTGCGCAAGTAGGCCGGTGAATGAAGCCGGGGTCATGCAGTGCCTGGTCGTAGTGGTCGGCGTCCAGGTGGGTGACGCCAACGATACTCGCCCCGCTCAGTTCGAATGCCTGCTCACTGTCGCTCAGATTAGCCAGCCAGACCTCTACCCCGAGCTCCTCGCCCCAAGCCAGTACGGCGATATCTGCGCTGGAAGCACTGACATTGAGTGCAGTTTTACCGCGCCCCTGATTCAGACCACACAATAGATGAAACGTCGGCCAGTACTCGTTCGCGGCAGCGACGGCAAATGGCTCATTTACCGCCCAAAGCGCCACGGCGTCCGCACCCGCGTGCTGCAAGGCGGCATAGTGCCCCAGAGTCCAGGCGGCGGCGAACTGACTGCGCTGGCGCGGATCGCTGTTGCTGAGGGTCAGGCGTTCACCCTCGGCATTGGCAGTGAGCTGGCCGCCATAAGGGTTGCACCATGCACCAATCGCCGAAGTCGTGATGCGGTAGGGCCTGCCGTGCGCCAGATAACGCGCCGAGCGGACGATATCGCCCAGCGATTCCAAGGATTCCATGACCGAACGATCGTCGGCGGCATGGACGATGGGCGACGTGGCGTGGGTCAGGTAATCGAAGCTGCCGGCGGCGGGCCGACAACGATTGAGCTCAGTGAAGTAGGTCGGCACGCCGCCACCGATCTGATAATGCGGCAGGCATGCGCGCGCCACCGCAGCCACGTCCTGGGGCGTCGGCCCGCTCGGCCATTGGCCGTCGGGTTGGTAGCTGGCGAGGTAGGCCGCAGGGGTCGTCAGGATGCCTTTGGGTTGCCAGGCAGCATTGTCGAGAACGCTGGCCAGTTCCTGCAGTTGAGCCTGTACTGCAGCGTCGCTGACTATCACCAACAGCCAGGCATCGGTGCGGGTGCGCTGGCACAGCAGCAAGGCATCCTGCAATCGCTCCAGAGCATCGTCGCGCCGCAAATCCACCAACAGATCAAGGTGCGCGCCGCCCAGTTGGCGGATCAGAGTCTCGGTGGCGGCGCTGTCTTCGAGGTGGTCGACCCATAGTCCGTGCCCCAGGGCTGGCGGCGGGTGGCTACAGGGTTCACCGATAACGATGCGTGTCGGATTCATGGCTGACTCCCCTGCTGACGCCGCACGTGCAGCTCGATGCCCTGCTCGACGCACTGGCCCGCCTCGATGACATAAGGGCATGGCCACGCCAGCGGCCGGTTATAAGTCTTGAACGAGGCATCGGACCAATTGCGCTGATCCTCCATCTCAAACACATCACCGCTCAGGCGCCACTCCAGGGTCAACCCTGGCATCGGTGAGTGCACCAGACCCTGGATATCGAAAAACGGCTGGCTCGGGCTGATCAGGTCCGCAAAGGCGCCGTCCTGGGATCGCCCATCACTGTGAATCACCGTGACCGGCGCGCCCACTACCCCATGCAGAGGGTGCAAGAGCGTCAACCCGGCACGGCAGGTCGGGAAATCGCGATGGGCACGCAGCTCAGTCCTGATGGACAGTCCTTCGTCACAAACCGCCATCTCCAACTGCCATTCCAGCGCCGACTCTTCACCGTTCGTCGCCACGCTGCCCTGCACCTTTTGCCACCAGTGACCGGCTTCAAGCCCGGTCTGGCAATGGTGCTCCAATAGCCTGTGCGTACCCCAGAATCCGTCACGAATGACCAATCCGACGCTACGCAGGATCTCCCGTCCGTCGGCACGCAGGCGGCGCAACTGAGCGCCCTGGGCAAGAAAATCCAGCCTGCCCACCTGGGTGAACAGCTCCTCGGGACGTGGCTGCAACGTGCCATAGAGGCGGTAATCCAGGGCTTGGGACGGGGTCATCAAGGACACTCCTGTTGTTGTTATGGATGACAGCAAATTAGACCGGACTAGCCTTCAGCGTCGAAAAAAGACGCTATCTTGAACTGGTATGATGATGATATATAGTGATGACTGAACCTCCTGACAAGTACAAAAAAACGCCATAAGGCGAGGAGAATCTGCATGAGCTTGACTGTATCCGGCAAACCGTCGGTTTTTTTCCGCGGCCTGCCCGCAATCGCCATCGTCGGCGTCGTCGTTGCGGTATGGGCAGCAACGACTCTGATCGGTGCCCCGCTCATCACCTTGCGCCCGTTGGATCCGGCTACCGGCCGGGTTGTCTTCAATACTGCGCAAAGCGCCAACGCCCAAGGGCAGAACCAAAAGTTCGCCATCAACAGCTTCAACGCCGAACAGTACGTCGAACAGCAATGGGCCAGCGACGTGCAACCGATGTTGGACAAGCATATGGTCGACCTGACACCGGTACTGGCCGCCATCGCCGCAAACCCGGCCGACGCGGCCAGCCGTTACGCCGTCAACCATGACGGCAGCAGCAAAAACTTCGTGGTCAGTGGCAACGCACGGGTCGCCGAGGCCAATCTCAAGTCGCCCATGGGTCTGTTGACCCTGGAGTTTCCCGATCATCCCGAGCTGGCTCAGCAGAAGATTCAACTGCTGACCGGGCCGCTGGTGATCAGCACGGTGCTGCGCGACGTGGCCAGCAATATGTCGCTGAACGCCTTTACCAATCAGACCCAATACGCCGACGTTGCCGCCGCCCTGAACAAGCAGGCCCTGGCGCGCACCTATGGCAAGGCCACCGCCGCCAGCCTGCTGGGCAAGACCATCAGTTTCGTCGGCGTGTTCAACCTGCAATCCCCCACATCGATTCGCGTCATGCCCGTCAGCCTGACGGTGAAGGAGTAACCGGATGAATGCTTTTTCCTCCGGTGCGCCCCTGGCCATGCGTGCCCGGCAGATCCGCAAGGTGTATCAGGGCACTACCGCGCTCAAGGGCGTGGATTTCGACGTGGTACACGGCAAGGTCAATGTGTTGATCGGCGAGAACGGTGCCGGCAAGTCAACATTGATGAAAATCCTCGCCGGCATCGAGCAGCCGACCTCCGGGCAGCTGTTTGCCGGTGACGAGAGCCTGACCCTGGACAATCCCCGCCAGGCCATGGCGTTGGGAATCGGCATCGTCCATCAGGAACTCAACCTGTGCCCCAACCTCAGCGTTGCCGAGAACATGTTCATTGGCAAGGAACGGCGCAGCCGTTTCGGCAGGCTGCTATTGGGCGAACAACGCAAGCTGGCCCACGCTACCCTGCAGCGCATGGGCCAGGATATCGACGTCGATGCCCTGGTACAGGACCTGAGCATCGGCAAGCGGCAGATTATCGAGATTGCCAAGGTGCTGGTCAGCGATGTACAGGTGCTGATCCTCGACGAGCCGACTTCTTCGCTCAGCGAGGCGGAGGTCGGCATCCTTTTCTCCCTGATTGCCGACCTCAAGCGCCAGGGCGTTTCGATCATCTACATCTCCCACCGCCTGGAAGAACTGATCGAGATCGGTGACCACTTCACCGTGTTGCGCGACGGCAATCTGGTGGGCACCGGCATGCGCGGCAGCGTGACCATCGACTGGTTGGTGGAGCGCATGATCGGCAGCCAGATGAGCACTGAACTGCGGGCCGCAAGGGATCCAGGCGAGCAGGAGGAAGCCCGGGAGGTACTGCGGGTGACCGATCTGGAAGTCGCCAGCGAGCGCGGTTCGCTGCTGTTGAACAAGGTCTCGTTCAGCGTGCGTCGCGGCGAGATTGTCGCCTTCTACGGGCTGATGGGCGCCGGCCGCACCGAGTTGTTCGAAACCCTGATCGGACTGCGTCAGGCCATCGGCGGCCGTATCGAACTCAACGGCCAGGTGCTGCCGCTGCGCCAGGACATCGCCGGACGCATCCGCGCCGGTATCGCGCTGGTACCGGAGGACCGGCAAAAACTCGGCCTGGTCACCAGCGCGAGCGTGCGCGACAACCTGCTGCTGGCCAACCTGCTGCGCTATCGGCGTGCCGATGGCCTGGCCCGCCAGCCCATGGACGCTGACGTGGCGCGGATGATCCGGGAACTGCACATCAAGACCGAGCATTCAGGCATCGCCATTTCGTCGTTGTCCGGCGGCAACCAGCAGAAGGTCGTGGTGGGCAAGAACCTGCTCACCGAACCCCATGTCCTGCTGCTCGATGAGCCGACCCGGGGTATCGATATCAAGGCTCGTCGCGAGCTGTTCGAAGTGCTGGACCGCCTGGCCAAGAGCGGTCTGACCATTCTCTACGCCTCCAGCGACCTGGGCGAAATCATCGGTGGCGCCGACCGCGCACTGGTGATGTGCCAGGGCCGTATCACCGCCAGCGTCAGCCGCCAGCAACTGGATGAACCGACACTGGTGGGCTGGTCGCAAGTCTCGCGCAAGGAGCCGACAACCCAGGCACCCCTTCAGAAGGAAATCGCATGATGGCCGAATCACTGTCCCTGCCTGCCCGCAAATCCCCGTCCCTGAGCATGCGTTCATTACCGCTGCTGCTACTGCGTCTGCGCGCCTACCTGGCCCTGGTCCTGTTGATCATCCTGTTCTCGTCTATAGCCCCTTCGTTCCTGTCGGCCCGCAATCTGGTCATCGTCGCCGAGCAAGTGGCGGTGTTCGCCATCCTCGGCATCGGCATGACCTTCGTGATTCTCGCGGCCGGGATTGATCTGTCGGTCGGCGCCGTGGCCGGACTGGCGGCGATGGTCGCCGGTTATCTGATCAGCGAAGGACTGCGCCTGCCGTGGCTGGGGGTGTCGGCCTTCTTCAGCATTCCCATGGTGTGCATCCTCAGCCTGGCTCTGGGCACCCTGGTCGGCGCGATCAATGGCTGGTTCATCACCCGGCTCAAGGTCACGCCGTTCATCATGACCCTGGGCATGCTGTACATGGCTCGCGGCGCCGCACAACTGGTCTCCGGCGGCGCGACCTACGGTGACCTGACCGGCCAGGCCGAGCTGCACAACGGTGGTTTCCTCCTGCTCGGCACCGCACGGGTACTGTCGGTGCCGGTGTCGATCTGGCTGATGCTGATCCTGACCCTGGTGGCCGTTTACATCAGCCGCAAGACGGTATTTGGCCGCCAGGTGTTCGCCATCGGCGGCAATGAGCGCGCGGCCGAACTGTCGGGAGTACGGGTCAGTCGGGTGAAAATGGGCACCTATGCCATTTCCGGATTCTGCGCCGCCCTGGCCGGGCTGATCATCGCCTCGCGCCTGGGCGCCGCCAACCCGGCCATCGCCACCTCCTACGAACTCAATGCCATCGCCGTGGTGGTCCTTGGTGGCGCCTCGCTGTTCGGCGGCGTCGGCACCATCGGCGGCACGCTGATCGGTGCTTTTGTGCTCGGGGTATTGAGCAACGGCATGGTGCTGGTGGGCATTTCAGACTTCTGGCAGACCGTTATTACCGGCGCGGTGATCGTGCTGGCGGTGGTGGTCGATCAGTTGCAACGCCGTGTCGAAAAATCCAGTGCGGAGCGTCAGGCCAAGGCTCAGGAAGACCGAGGCTCACCGACGACTGCCGCGTGATTTTTACTCCATAGAGGGATGACTAAAACAATGAAAAGACTCTTCTCCTGCAAGCTGCTTTCTCTGGCGGTATTGTCCGCCTCGCTCCTGCCCCTGGCCGCGTCGGCAGCCGATTTCAAACCGGCCGATCATCTGATCGTGATCATCACGCCGTCCCATAGCAACGCGTTCTACAAGGCCGAATCCGACACCGCCGAAGCCGCCGCGAAAAAGCTCGGCTACAAGACCAACGCCCTGGTCCATCAGGACGATCCGGATATCCAGTTGCGTCTGGTACAAACCGCCATCGGCGACAACGCCTCGGCGATCATTCTCGATAACGCCGGCTCCGACTCCTCCATCGCGGCGGTCAAGCGAGCCCAGGAAGCCAAGATCCCGGTGTTTCTCATTGATCGCGAAGTCAACGCCAACGGCATCGCCACGGCGCAGATCGTCTCCAACAACTCGCAATGTGCGACCTCGGTGGCCGAATACTTCGCTGATCAGGTCGGTTACAAGGGCGAGTATGTGGAATTGATCGGACGCAGTTCGGACGTCAACGCCCATGTGCGTTCGGAAGGTTTTCACCGGGTGCTTGATCAGATCCCGGACCTGAAAATGGTTTCCCAGCAATCGGCCAACTGGGACCAGACCCAGGGCTACAACGTCATGCAATCGATCATCCAGGCCAACCCGAATATCGTCGGCGTGCTGGCCGGTAACGACACCATGGCCCTCGGCGCCGCAGCGGCGTTGAGGAATGCGGGCAAGAGCGACGTCAAAGTGGTCGGCATCGACGGCAACCCCGATGTCGTCCGGCAGATTGCCGCAGATGGCCCGATCATCGCGACCGGCTTGCAGCAGGCGACTCAGATGGCCGCCATGGCCATGGAACAGGCCGACCACTTCCTGCGCACCGGCAAGTCCGACAAGCCGGAGAAACAGTCAGTGGACTGTGTGATGGTGTCCAAGGACAACAGCAAGCAAGTGCGCGAAGGCGGCTTTGGCATGCGCTAGGGTTTAAATAATGTATGGAAGATACACCAGGTGGGACCGGCTTTAGCCGGGAAGGCTTGGGCAGGATCGATTCAGGTCTATCGCCTGCACTGCCCTCTTCCCGGCTGAAGCCGGTCCCACAACAAGCCACCTTAAGTATCATTGCTGGCCTGCCAGTCAACGCCTGACAGGCACCACGGTCATACCCTTGGCCGCCGACTCATACGCTGCGTCCACCAACGCCTGGGTATTGAAGTTGTCCGCGCCGCAAGTCTCCGATGCTTGCCCGCGCAGGCGGTTGCTCAGCCACTCGCGCTGCAGGCGCAGCACGCTTTCCTGGATGGGAAACCACGGCGCATCGCTCCAGGCTGGAGCGAGCGGGGCAACGTCGAGGGTTTCGACACGGCCGTGGGCATCGTGGATCTGCAAACGAAAATCGGCCAGCAGACGCAATGAACCGCGATCACCATCCACCTCGATCAGGCTTTGCGGGAAGGGATCGTTGGCCAGCCGCGTGGCGTAGCTGAAATCCACCACACTGGTGACGCCCTGTTCGTGGGCGAGCATGACCGTGGCGACGTCCTCACCGGCAATGGCCGGATTGATTCGCCGCGTCTCGCAGGTCAGGCGGGCGACGTCACCAAACAACGCCCGGGCAATGTCCAGCACATGCACGCCGAGGTCTTCGATGATGAAGCGCGGCGTCCTGGCCAGATAAGGCTGCAAACGGTAGACATCGAAGCCGCTGCGAAAACTCACCCGGCCAAAAAACGGCGTGCCGATCACCCCATTGCGCAGGTGCTCGATGGTGGCCCGTACCGGCGCCTGCCAACGGAAGTTTTCGTGCACGGTGAGCCCGACATTGTGTTCTGCACAGGCGTCGATCATCAGCCGGGCATCGTCCAGGGTCGCCGCGAATGGCTTCTGGCAAATGATATCGACCCCTGCCCGCGCGCCCAGCAGCACCAGCGGTTTGTGCGCCGAGGTCGGCGTGGCGATGTCGATGAAATCCAGTTCCAGCTCGCGCAGCATGATCTGCGCGTCGCTGAAGGTCCCTGCCTCGGGGGCGTACCTGGCAAATTCGGCGAGCCGTTCAGGGTCGCTATCGCACAGGGCGACGATGTCTACGCCGTCCAGATCCTGCCAGGCACGCAGTTGGTTGAGGGCGAAAAAACCGCAACCGATCAGCGCGCCCCGCAGCGGTTTACTCTCCATGATCAATCTCCCTGGCTGCACACATAAAAAGACGCCCGCAGGTGCTGCCACCCCCGGACGCCAAAAAGTAGCCGATTTTGCGTACCGATCAAGCCGCGTCGGCTTTGCGCACCGCGTCGATCTTCAGCATGCGGGCAATGATCAGGTCGAGTTCTTTCTCATCGAAGATCTTCTTCCAGTCGGGCTTGATGATCTGCTCGCGACCATACTCCATGGCGATCATGCAGGCATCGGAGAACGGGTTGGTGCTGCGGAACGACACCGCCAGGGCAATCTGGATATGCCCGTAGAGCATGGCCTTGGCCGCCGCCTCGGGTACGCCGATACGGTTGATGGTCTCGTCCAGCGCTTCCTTCATGAAGCTGCCGACCATACAGGCGACGGTCTCGACCAGGGTAGGTTCGAGATAGGCCAATTGCTTGACCGTCACCCAGTGCACCACGCCGACCGGGCCGTACATCACGGCGATGATATTGGCCAGTTCCGAACGCTGCTTGTCGTTGCCGCTCTCGAACGCCGCGCAGACGTCCTGCACCGCAGCATTACCGCCAAAGGCATCGGCATGCTCTTCCTTGGTGTAGCGCTCCAGGAACACCGAAGGATGGCAAGGGTGGGCCACCGCCTGATGAATGCCGTCGCGCTGGGCCAGCAGCCCGGCATAGGACGCGGCGGGGTCGAGGGTCAGCAGGATCGCGCCATTCTTCATTTGCGGCACCACCTGGGCGGACACCGTTTCCAGCGCCACATCCGGCACCGCAAGGATCACCACATCAGCCTGGGGCACTACATCATTGGTCGCCGATAGGGTTCGGCCGGTGGCGAGGATCTGCTCCTGGGCCTTGGGCGAGTTTTCGCAGTAGGTCACGCTGTAGTGGCTGCCCTGCAGGTTGTTGGAAATGCGCATGCCCATCTTGCCGCCGGCACCCACAATCGCAATTTTTTTGAGTTCGTATGTCATGGGGTCACTCCTCGGTTTGTCTTGTAGTGAGGTAATTCAGGTTATGGCGAGTCCACTGGTCTTCGAGCGCGCAGGTGCTCGCCGCATCGAGCTGCCAGGGCAGCCAGTGTTCGATGATCTGATTGATATGCCGCGTGTCGGGTCGCACCTTGCCGCGCATGTAGGCGTAATCCAGCAGGCCTTCGCCCAAGGGGCAGCCAGCGAAGGTGAAGCCGACCCAGCCGTCGCGCCGTGAAAAGGCGAAGTCCTTGACGTGCAGGTTGAGCACCCGTTCAGCGGTCATGTCGATGACGTCCGTGGGGTTCTCCAGCGCGGCGACGCAGTTGCCGGGGTCCAGGCAGATGCCCAGCCAGGGACTGTCGATGCGCTCGATCACGTCCAGAACCCGGCGGGTCGGCACTTGTTCGTAGGTTTCCAGGGCCAGCTTCACGTCCTGTTCGACAAACTGCGGCATCACCGTTTGCAGCAGGGCCAGGGCCTGATCGGACGTTGGTTTCAGGCTGTTGCTGTTGAACATGCTGCGAATCAGGCGCACCCCGAGAATCTCGGCGAACCCGAGGTATTTGCGCAGATGTTCGGTGTCCAGGCCGCGCGTGCCCAGCTCCAGCACCAGCCCGAGGTCATCGGCCTGACGCTTGAGGTCGAGCAGTTCGCTGACGCCGAATGCCTCGATGGCCTTGAAGTCGCAGATCTGGAAAACACCGGCACCCAGTTCGGCGGTCTGTTGCAGCATCTGCGGCAGATCCAGCGGATGCGGCACTCGCTCGCTGGCACGCCAAAAGAACGAATAGGTACTCAGGCCGATTGCCATTGGACGCCCTCCTCGCTGCGGACCGGCGCGGCGGCACACAGACTGCCCGCCTCCTTGAGAATCGATTGAAAAGCCAGCGGATCATGGGCGAAACGTCCCAGGAACAGCCCATCGACCTGGCCATCGAGCTGGCTCAGCAGACCGGGCCCGGCGCTGCCGCCGTAGATCACCCGGATACTCGAGTCATCCAGAGCGTCGCGCAGGCCTTGGCAAACCTCGCCGATAAAATGCGCAGACGCCGGTTGCGCCGCACCGATGGCCCATTGCGGTTCGTAGGCCAGGATCAGTTCACCACTAAGCCCGCTGCGTCGCGCGGCTGCCAGAGAGGAATCCAGTTGCTGGCGACAGACCTGCACGGCCTCGCTCACGCCCATTGGGCGCTCCTCACCCAGGCACAGCACCGGTGTCAGGCCATTGCGCCAGGCGGCAGCGGTCTTGTCAGCGATCTGCCGGTCGGTCTCGGCAAAATGGCGACGACGCTCGGCATGGCCGATTTCGACAACGCCACAGCCCATCTCCCGCAACATTTTTGGGCTGACTTCGCCGGTATAAGCACCCTCGTCTTCCCAGAACAGATTCTGTGCACCCACCTGGGCTAGGCCGTCGAATATCTCCAATACCGGCGCCAGGGTCGGATAGCTGGGAATGATGAACACCTCGATCGCGCCGCTACGCACATCGGCATTGGCCGCCAGCTGCGCGGCAATGGCCTGGCACCAGTCGAGGGTGCGGCGGTAGCCGAAGTACATCTTCAGGCTGACGCCCAGCGTCACCACCGGTCTGCTCAGCACGGCCCTGTTCATCGCGCGCTGACTCGCTCGTAATCGGTCAGGGTCTGCACCTTTTGCGCCGACGCCGAGTGCTCATCGAAACGGTAGGTCAGCCACTCCTTGAGCAGGCGTCGAGCCAGTTCGATGCCGATGACCCGCTGGCCGAACGTCAGGACCTGGGAGTTATTGCTGAGCACCGCACGCTCTACGGAAAAGCTGTCATGGGCCGTCACCGCGCGTACGCCCGGGACCTTGTTGGCCGAAATCGCCATGCCAAGACCCGTGCCGCAGATCAGCAGCGCCCGGTCCGCCGCCCCCGAGGCGACCCTTTCCGCCGCGGCAATGGCCACCAGCGGATAGGCCGTATGGCTCTGGCTGTCGACGCCGACGTCTTCGATCAGCTCGACGTCCGCATAGCCCAGCAGATCGCGCTTGAGCGCTTCCTTGTATTCATAACCGGCGTCATCCGAGCCGATGACGATGCGCAAAATGTCACTCATGAACAGTCTCCTCAATGCGGCGGGGAGCCAGGGTGCCGGTCCACAGGACGGGCTCGATGGCATTGATGATCAGGGCAAGCGATACCGCGCCTGCGTCCGGGGTACCGAGGCTTTTTTCCGCCAGGGGCCGGGCGCGACCGATGCGCGGGCGCAGTTGGGCCGTGGCAGTGGCGGCAGCGCTGGCGACCTGTGCCGCGATGCGCCAGGCCTGATGCAACTCAAGGCCCTGCCCGGCCGCTTCACTCAGTGCCGCGCTGAACGGCACCAGTACGTCGACCATGGTTTTATCGCCGACCTGCGCCTTGCCGAAATGCTGAATGCCGTCGCTGGCCCGGCGAATGCCGTCAGCCACCGAGATCGCGTCCGGCTCCAGACGATCTCCCAGCGAGGTCCCCAAAGCAGTCAGCAACACCCCCCAGATGGCGCCGGAAGTACCGCCCGCCTCGTCGGCCCAGGCGTCAGCGGCAAAGCGCAGCAAGGTGCCGACACCCGCATTCAAGGCCAGTGCCTCACGGGCCTTGCCGACAGCGGCGATGATCCCGCGCTGCATGCCGATGCCATGGTCGCCATCACCGGCCACCGCATCGATGCGGCCCAGTTCATCGGCCTGCTCCACCACTACGCGCTGCATCGCCTCCAGAGCCTGCATCACACAGTGCGCAGAACGCCGGGATTTGGCGCTGGCGGGCGGTATCACCTGTTGTTCGGTGAACCGGGTAGCGTCTTCGATCTCTGGTTGGGCAATTTGCAGGGAGCCCTTGCGGTAGGCGGGCGTCAAAGTGGGCGCACACCAGAATGCTTCCAGTTCGGCGTCCAGCCAGCACAGAGTCAGGGACAGCCCGGCCATATCAAAACTGGTGACCAGCTCGCCGACCTCGGGCTCGACCACGGTCAACCCGGCGGCATCGAGCAGTTGGGCGATTCGCCGATAGAGCACGAACAGCTCTTCGTACTTGATGCTGCCCAGGCCATTGAGGATGACTGCGACACGCTGACCTGCCGCTTGCGTGATGCCATCCGGCAACTCACTGAGCAAGGACGAAACCAGGGTCTGCGCCAGCTCATCGGCGCTTGGCACCGCGCCCTCGCTGATGCCTGGCTCGCCATGGATGCCCATGCCCAGGGCCATGCGGCCCTTTGGCACATCGAACAACGGATGTTCGGCGCCCGGCAGCGTGCAACCGGAGAACGCCACGCCCAGGGAGCGGGTCCGGGCATTGGCGTGACGAGCAACCCGCACCACCTCGGTAAAATCGTATCCGGCTTCACTGGAGGCCGCCGCGACCTTGAACACCACCAGGTCACCGGCAATGCCCCGCCGCTTGTGGCGTTCATCAATGGCGGCACTGGAAATGTCGTCGGTGACCGCGATCACTTCGCAAGGGATGCCTTCGGCATTGAGCCGGTCCTTGGCCAGACCAAAATGCAACACGTCACCGGCATAGTTGCCGTACCCCAGCAACACGCCGCCGCCCTTTTGCGCGGTACGGGCGATGCCGTAGATCTGCTGCGCGGAGGGTGAAGCGAACAGATTGCCCATGACCGCCGCATGGGCCAGCCCCTGACCCACCAGACCGGCGAACGCGGGATAGTGCCCCGAGCCGCCGCCTATCACCACCGCCACTTCGCCGGGTTTGTACTGGGTGCTGCGTATCACGCCACCGGGCACTTGACGCACCTTGTCGCGGTGCGCGGCAACGAATCCTTCAAGCAGCTCACTGGCGAAGGCAGAAGGTTGATTGAACAAACGGGTCATTTCTTATTCTCCCTGGAAGGCCCGAGGCGGCACGCCCATCGGTTTGGCTTCGACCTGAGGCCGACGGGCGCCAAGGGCGACCATCAACACGGCGGACATCAGCATCAGGCCGCCGACCACCATCATCGGAACCGAATAACTGCCGGTGTAATCCTTGAGTGCGCCGGTCACGAAGCCCGCAGAAAAACCGGCGACATTGCCGACGGTGTTGATCAGCGCCACGGCAGCCGCCGCAGACGCGCCGGTGAGGAACTGGGTAGGCAGCGTCCAGAAATTGGGCAGCGCGGCGAAGATCGAACAGGCGGTGATGGTGATCACCGCGACGGTAGCGGTCGGCGAACCCATATACAGCGCCAGGGGGATACTCACCGCGCCGGTCAGGGCTGGCAGCGCAATGTGCCAGGTACGGCAACCACGCCGGGTCGCATCGCGGGACCACAGGTACAGCGCCACAGCCGCCGGCAGATACGGGATCGCGGTAATCAGGCCCTTCTCGAAGACGCTGAACGTGGTGCCGAACTGCGCCTGGAAGCCACCGATGATGGTGGGCAGGAAGAACGACAGCGCGTACAGCCCGTAGATGAAGCCGAAGTAGATCAGGCAAAGCATCCATACCCGGCCGTTGAGCATGGCCGCGCCGACACCGATATGGTGCTTGCTGTTGGCTGACTCGCTGTGCTCGCGATCCAGTTCGCCGATCAACCAGGCCTTTTCTTCGCCACTCAACCACTTGGCCTGAGAAGGATGATCGACCAGATAGAACCAGGCGATCAGGCCGACGGCGATGGCAGGCAATGACACGCCGAGAAACATCACACGCCAGCCGGACAGGCCGAACAGACCGTCATGACCAATCAGCCAGGCTGCCAGTGGTGCACCGATGACAATGGTCAGCGGTTGCGCGAGGTAGAACAGCGCGAGGATCTTGCTGCGATAACGCGCCGGCACCCACAGGCTGAGAAACAGGATCGCCCCCGGAAAGAAACCGGCTTCGGCGATGCCGAGCAACAGGCGCAGGGTGTACAGGCCTTCGACACTGCTGACCCAGGTGAACAGCAACGAAACGATGCCCCAGGACACCATGATCCGCGCCAGCCACTTGCGGGCGCCGAACTTGTGCAACGCCAGGTTGCTTGGCACCTCAAGCAGGATGTAGCCGATGAAGAAGATCCCCGAGGCCAGGCCGAATTGAGCGATGGTCAGGCCCAGGTCCTGGGTCATGCCATTGGGACCGGCAAATGAGATCGCCGTGCGGTCGAGGAAATTGATGAAAAACATGAGCGCCACGAATGGCACAAGGCGTAGGGAAATGCTGCGAATGGCCGATTGCTCGACCCGGGAAGCGGAGCTGTCATGCATGGCGTTTCTCCGACTCACCTACAGGCTCCAAGAGCTGGTGTGATGAGATGATGTTCTTATTGGGGCCACTGAAAGGCAGCGATCCAGACCTGGGCTTGGCGTCACTAGGCAGGCGTTAAGCTTGGTTAAGTTCTAGCATGGGCTTTTTCATTTGTATACTGGGATGATGGTATGATCTCTTAACTTATTCACAACCTAACCCCGCTCCAATCCCCGGAGGCCCTATCTAGAGCCCCCGGACCGAAGCCTGACCGTGTATCGGCATTTTAAATTTATGCAGCGCGTTTAGAACAAATGGTCAGACTGCTTCAGGTGGGGCCGGGACCAGCCCGATGAGTTCGATCTCGTTCTCGATGACCGCAGTGGTCTGGTTACTGTCAAAAATCACGCTGCCTGCGCTGAGCGCTTTGCGCACATCACCGGTGAAAAGAATTTCAAAGCTATGCCCTTCGGCATCCGGGTCCAGTGATTTGAGGGAAGTCTGCGTTCCAGCGGCATTGACGCTGAGCTTCAGCGTGCCATCGTGACCGTCACCCAGGCCGGTGAAACCCAGCATGGACAGGTCAATCAAATCGCCCTCGGCGGCATGGAAGTCAGTGATCAGGTCGCGGTGGGTGACATCGGCGTCGACCCGAAAACTGTCGGCTACGGTGGCGAAGAAGAACGTGTCCGCGCCACTGCCGCCTGTGAGCGTATCGCCATCCAGACCGCCGACGATACGGTCATCTGCGCCTGCGCCGTTGAGCACATCGCGACCCATTTGCCCCGACAGGGTTTCCTGGCCCTTATCGGTGCCGGTCAGGACGTCGTCGAATTGGTCACGCTCCTCGAGATTCCAGAAGTTGGCATCGGTAAGCGTGGTGCGGTAATCACCCTGCAGGGCGACCTGGAAGTACTTGAGGTCTTCGCCGGGAATATAGTCATGCTCATAGCTGCGCAAGTAGGTACGGTCCAGCGCCTCGTTGTACACAAGATCAACTTTCCCGCCATAACCATGACCCATTCCGTCCAGGCCGATACTTGTCAGATCAAGCGTGTCATGGGCTGGATCGAACCCCACGATCAAATCGCTATGACCGCCGGTGCTGTCGGAATAACTGTCGCTCTCACTGGTAAAGCGAAAGGTATCGTCCTGACTGCCGGCAATCAGTCGGTCGTTGCCGGCACCGCCGATCAACAGGCTGACACCCTCGCCCTCGCCTGCTGTAAGCACGTCGTTACCGGCGTTTGCGTAAATAATATTATTGCCTTCGACACCGTCGATGACATCGCTTTTAGTTGTGCCGTACCAGTCGGTGCGTTGGGTGAGCGATGGCATACTGCCCCCTTTTTTATTCGATGATTATTGAAGGGAAACAAGGCTAGAACAGTACCGGGATATGACCAGGCATACTGGATAAGCGGTACTATTCACAACTACACGATGCTACTGCACCGGCAGGAAGTTCATCAGCAACAAACTTTGCGCGTAATTAAGGCCAATGCGCCGGTAACGCTCATCGAGAATCTGCGCAAGCAGATCGAGGCGCGCGACGATCTTGCCAAACTCCACGGCGAAACTGAGATTGCTGCCCTGCTCCGATATTTCGTTGGAAAACAGCATCAACGAACCATTGGCATCCTGGCGCTGGCTGAGCAACCAGGTGGCTTTTTCTATATTGCGCGCGGCATTGCTGACAAACTGCGGATTGATCGAGTCAGTCATATAAAACTGTGTGCGCCCGCCATGAGCCGTCACCAACATGCTGCCAATCGCATAGATAAAAGCGCCAACCCGATCACCACGAAACTCCGGACTCAAGGAATAACTCAAGGCCGCCAGATCACGCCGATCGCCCAGCGCAGGCAGCGCCTGACGCTGCTCAATCGCCCGACGAATCTCCCGGGCAGCCGTCACCGCATCGGTATACCCCGACAACCGCCACTGATTCGGGTTGCGCAGATACAGCTTGTTCATCAGCAGATACAGGCTCTGCAGATTGTCGTGCATGCCCAAAGTCGCCACGCGATCCACCGTGGTCTGGAAAAACTCATCGGGTTTGCCATTGCTGAACTGCCGGGCAATGTCACGGCCGTCTTGTTGGGTGCAGGCTGTGGCACTGAGCACCAAGAGTACCGCCAGCGTTAGCGTCCGAGGTATATGAACAGGTGATCTTCGATCCATCGGCAGGCAATCTGACTCTTGCGTCCACGCCAGGGGCGGTGTGGTTGTGACAGAGATAGATCAGGGAAATGGCAGAAAGTGCGGCGCGCAGGCTGATTTACGAGTCAAACCTAGCATTTCTGACAGTTGTCGCGGTGGGTAATCAGGGGGAACATTGCGAGGCGTGTATTGACGAAGCAAGGCGAGGTGCACCATGGCAAGCGTGTTTGACATACTCAAATCAATTATTGTCGATAAGCTGAATGTCGATGAATCAAAAGTCACCAAGGAAGCGAGTTTCTCCACAGATCTGGGCGCCAACTCGCTTGATCAAGTTGAGCTCGTGATGGCAATCGAGGAGGAATTCAATATTCATATACCTGATGAAGAAGTTGAGCAAATACCGACTGTAGGACAAACCTTTGATTATATTGTAAAAAAATCGGGCAATCCTAGTTGCCCAAGACGGGATAAAATCGGCAGTATTCAAACCCCGCGTCAGTCAACGACTGATGGCCTGCTTCCGGGGATTATGCCAAGCGCTTTACCCGCAAGTACCCATTTCGCCTGATCAATGGCGGTATCGATTGCGACCCGCCGCTTTCGCCCTGTATAGCGCCTGATCGGCGGCTTCGATAAAAGCAAGTATCCGCTCTAACTGCGGACCTGCCGCCGTGGCAATACCGATACTCACTGTCACGCGCGCGAAGGGGCTGTTCGGGTGTGTAATGTTTTCCTGCTGCAAGCGGTCGATAATAACTTGCGCTACCGCCGCAGCACCTTCGCTATCGGTCGCAGGCATGATGATTGCCATTTCCTCACCACCATAACGCGCCAGCAGATCCGAAGGGCGTCGCACGCAGGTACGCAATAGCTTGCTCACCGCCTGCAAGCAGGCGTCGCCGGCAACGTGGCCGAGGGCATCATTGAACAGTTTGAAATGGTCGATATCGATCATCAGCAAGGCCAGAGTTGAACTGTCGCGCTGTGCCCGGCGCGCTTCCACGGCCAGAGTGTCATCGAAACAGCGCCGGTTTGCCAGGCCGGTCAGCGCGTCCATCGTCGCCAATAACTCCAGTTGTCGGTTGGAATCAAGCAACTGTTGCTGGGTGACATGCAATGCCTCTTCCGCCAGGGTTCGCCGACGTATATCCACGAGCAGGAACCAGCCAATCAGCCCGGTCAATCCCAGCAGCCCCGTCACCACCACCGCCGACAGCAATGCCTCGATACGCCATGCGGCGAGGGCTTCATCCTTGCCCAGCGCAACGGTAGTTATCAGTGGCAAGGTTTCGCTTTTGCGGAAAGCATAAAGCCGCTCCACGCCGTCCAGACTGGAGGTGAACGAGGCGGTGCCGACTGTTTGATCGACGAGATACTTGGCGTAAATTGGCGTTTGGGAAAAGTTGCGCGCCATGTCCTGTTCGCGAAAGGGATAGCGCACCAGCAGCGTGCCATCGGTGAAGGACAAGCCGATTGCGCCATCCTGTCCTACATCGAGTTTACCGAACACGCGCAGGAAGTTTTCCACGCCCAGCGTCACGGCCACCACCCCGGCGAACTCGCCTCGGACATCATTGAAACGGCGGCTGATGGTGACCACCCACTGCCGATTCGAACGGCTCTGGATCGGCGGGCCAATAAACGGCTCACGGTCGGGATTGTCACGATGATGAGTGAAATAGGCACGATCGCGGCTGTTGGCACCCGCCGGGATCGGCCGGTTGGAGGACATCAGCCAATGACCCTGATTGTCATAGACAGTGATACCACTGAGTTGCGGCATCAGTGGCTGCTGCCTGTCAATCAGCGCACGGATTCGCTGGATTTGCACGGGGCCACTGCCTTCGTTTTCCAGGCGCTCGACAAGCCCGAGCAACAGCAGCGAGCTTTGCCGGACGATGCCTTCAGTGTAAGTGCCAAGCGCCTGAGTCAGGTTCAGGCCATGAACGTTCACCTCCGCCAGCGCTCGGTCGCGGGACGAGAGGACTTTCCAGATCGTCAGTGAAGTCAGGGAACAGCCGATCACAAACAGCAAGAGTATTACAAGGCGGGTATCACGCTTCAAGTCAGCACCATAAGGAAGTCCGGTTTCCATTCCAGCCATCATTCGAACGTCGGCACTCACTGCGGCCACGTTTTTCGCGGTGCAAGCATACAAGCAGTCTGTGACAGGCGCAGCAACAGAGTATGCAGTCTGTTCAACCAGTTCAACACTCGCTTGTGCCCGCCATATCCTGGGAGATGAGCTGGCAGAACGTGCTTCCTTCATTTGTCCAGATTTAACAGTTCGTACATCCGCTTCCCGAATACTCCCCGCAACCACGCAGCATGAAACTCCATTTCCTGCAGAGAGGTGCCGTCACCCAATTGATATTCGAACACCTTGCCCTTGGGCCCCAGATACACGACACGGAAGTGACCATGGCGGTCAAATGCGGCGACAACGCAGGACGGATGTAACTGATGTCGCTAAAGGGCACGCGCACTTCGACGGGTTTGCGGCCGCGACGGGTTACCGTCAGGGTAAGCAGTTGCTGGCTTTCGTCGAACGTGAAGGCCTGCACTTGAGGCTCAGAGGCCATCCACGCGAAGAACACAGCAATGAGCACTGCAATGCCAAGCAGGCACAGGAGAAGCGACGAGCCCGTGAGGCCCGACTCATGACTGGCCGGCACACCTTGTATCGCTTCAAGCCCGTTGAGGAGCATCATCGCCAGCCCGTAGCCCGGCACCAGCATAAGCAGCGCAAGGTAGAAACCAAAAATGCCCAGGCCATTGCTGCCTATGATCGGTATGCTCGGGCCGTAGTGCCAGACAGGTGGGTGGACGGCAGGGTTTTCAACGTTTGGCGCGGCTAAAGGGGTTGCTGCCAGGTGAGAGGGGCTGTGGCGATTCATCTGACAGGCTCCTGTGATCGCAGCGTGGAAGGTACCACTACTGCCAGACCGTCCGGCCCGGATGATCGGGCTTTTTTATCGAATTTATTGCGCGCTGAACGACGGCATGGAGATCTTCGGCGACCGGTGGTCGCTCTTGATCATTGGCTACCTCATTTTTAAAGACGCTTCGCTTTCGTCAGATCAGCAATCAGAAAATCCCTGAATGCAGAAACCGCCGCCGGTAAATTGCGTCCAGCCATACTTTGCAGTTCGATGCGCCGTGCCTGCATGCCTTCATCGAGGATCGGCAAGCACTGCAACTGCTTGTCTGCCACCTGCTTGTGCAAGGTCATTTCGCTGGCCAGGCTGATGCCTCCCTCTTCGCGGACGAAGCTGTAGAGCGCGGCAACGTAATTGGTGGTCAATACCGGGTCGAACAACAACCCCTGTACACCGCAACAGATGTCGAACAGTTGCCGTATCGTGGTATCGGCCTTGGGTAACGCAATGGGCCAGGGTTGCAACTCAGCGAGGCTCACCGCTTCACGCCCGGCCAAGGGATGAGCATTGGCCACCACGGCAAGGATCGCTCCGCTCAGGACATGTTCGACCTTGATTTCCTTTTGCGGCATCAGGCTGAAGGTCATCGCCAGATCGGCATCGCCGGAACGAACCTTCTCAGTCGCTTGCGCCGGCGCACAGACCTCCAATGTGAAATGAATGCCCTGATACTCACGCCTGAACGCGCTTATGCTCCTGGGCATATATTCCAGTGCAAATCCTTCCGAGCAGGCAACATGCACATGACCCCGTTGCAAACCATGCAACTCGGTAATTTCCAGCACCACCTGCTCGGCCTCAAGCTGCGACTTGCGCGCATAAGCCGCCAGCCGCCCCCCTGCCTCGCTGAGCACCATGCCCCGGGCACGACGCTCAAACAGGCTGGCATCCAGTGCCACCTCAAGCTTGGAAATTTGTCGGCTCACCGCTGACGCCGCGACATTCAGCCGCACCGACGCTTCACTGATCGATCCGCATCGCGCCACTTCAAGAAAGTAGCGCAGAGCCGTGGACTGCACACCATACAGCTGCATTGGCGCCTCCGAGGATTGCCTTTTCGGCAACAGAAGTATCTAAATATTATTCTTGTGGCATTGATAGCCTTTCCCTACATTCGTGTCCACATCAAAAAAAACAACACCTGACCTTTTAATCCTCCTTTACGCATTTGCGATTCGCTGCCCTTTGATTCAACCACTCTCGCCAACGGAGACGACGGCATGGGCATCAAAGGTTTCGCCTGCAGTATTGCGCTGATGGGCCTCATCAGCAGTTTTCCGGCTCATGCCGGTAAAGCCAACGACACCCTGGTTTACGCTTCCGACAGCGAGCCTGAAAATATCAGCCCCTATCACAACGATTTACGCGAAGGCGTGATTCTCGGCCGGCTGATCTGGGACAACCTGATCTACCGCGATCCCAACAGCGGCGAATACAAACCCATGTTGGCCACCAGCTGGAAACAGGTCGACGACACCACCATCGACTTTGAGCTGCGCAAGGGCGTCAAATTTCACAACGGAGACGCCTTCACCGCCGACGACGTGGTGTTCACCCTCAACTACGTGGTGTCGCCCGAAGCGAAAGTCGTTACCGTGCAAAACGTAGACTGGATTAAAAGCGCAGAAAAAACCGGTGACTACAGCGTTCGTCTGTATTTGAAGAAGCCTTTCCCTCCGGCATTGGAGTACCTGTCCAACGCCGTTCCGATGTTTCCCAAGCAGTACTTCGAAAAGGTCGGCCTGGCCGAATTCAGTCACAAACCCATTGGTACCGGGCCGTATAAAGCCGTGTCAGTGGTGGCTGGCGAAGGCGTGACCATGGAGATCAATAAGGACTACTTTGCAGACAGCCCGCAAGGCCAGCCACATATCAGCCACCTCAAGTTCCGGGTGATCCCGGATGCAGAAACCCGCCTGGCCGAGTTGATGACCGATGGTGTCGACTGGACCTGGCGTGTGACTGCAGATCAGGCAGTCGACCTCAAGGCGGTGCCGAGCCTGACCGTGACCAGCGGCGAAACCATGCGTATCGGCTTCCTGATTCTTGATGCCCGGGGCACCTCCACTGAAAACTCACCGATGAAGAATCTCAAGGTGCGTCAGGCCATCAACCATGCGATCAACCGCAACGCGCTGGCCACGCAATTGGTGGGTGGCAAAGCCAAACCCTTGCAGGTTGCCTGTTATCCAGGCCAGTTCGGCTGCGATATCACTGCGGCCACGGTCTACAACTACGACCCGGCCAAGGCCAAGGCGCTGCTCGCCGAAGCCGGTTACCCCAATGGCTTCGACACAGAAATTTTCGCTTATCGCGATCGTGATTACGTCGAAGCGATTATCGGCAACCTGCGCGCTGTGGGCATCAACGCCAAGCTGCGCTACCTGAAGTACGCCGCCCTGCGCGATCAACAGCGTGGCGGCAAGGTGCCCATGTCGTTCCAGGCCTGGGGCTCGTTCTCGATCCTCGACACCTCGGCATCGGCCGGTACCTGGTTCAAGGGCAACCCGGACGACAACATCAAGGACCCGCAAGTACAGGGCTGGTTGCAGACCGCCGACAATGCCCTCGACCCACAAGTGCGCAAGGACAACTACCGCAAGGCGTTGCAACGCATCAGCGAACAGGCCTATTGGGCGCCGCTGTTCAACTACTCGATGAACTACGCCTACACCTCCGAACTCGTGTTCACGCCGTACCCGGATGAGCTGCCGCGCTTCGTTCAGTCCAGCTGGAAGTAATCCGCAACCGAGCGCTTTGATCGAGAGATGCCGTGGCGTGCGGACTGACCCGCGCCACGGACACGCTCTCACCTATGTCATCCATTGGATATGAGGAAACTTGCCATGCTTGGATTCCTTCTGCGCCGTCTCGGCATCGCTATTTGCGTTGCCATTACCGTGTCGGTGATCAGCTTTTCTCTTCTGCATCTGTCCGGCGACCTGGCCACTGCCATTGGCGGACCGGAGGCCACCAGCGAACAGATCGACCAGATCCGCGTGCAGTACGGTTTGAATAAACCGTTACCGACCCAGTACTTCAATTGGCTGGGCGATTTGCTGCGGCTGGATCTGGGCAACTCGTTTTTCTTTCAGGAGTCGGTCTACAACCTCGTCGCCAGCCGCTTGCCGATTACCCTGGGGTTAGGTGCCATGGCGCTGGGTATCGCCTTGCTGGTGGCGATTCCACTGGGCGTGCTGGCAGCGGTCAAACACGATACCTGGGTTGACCGACTGGCCTTGAGTATCGCGGTGCTGGGTCAGGCAATGCCAAGTTTCTGGTTTGCGCTGATCCTGATTGTGGTGTTCGCGGTGACGCTCAAGTGGCTGCCGGTTTCCGGCAATTCAACCCTGCTGCACTTCGTCATGCCGGCCATTGCTCTGGGCTACTACGCGACGCCGGCAATCATGCGTCTGACCCGCGCCGGCATGCTGGATGTACTCAGTTCCGACTACATCCGCACCGCCCGCGCCAAGGGCCTGCGCCCAGCCCGCGTGTTGTTCAAGCACGCGCTGCGCAACGCCTTGATTCCAGTGGTCGCGCTGGCGGCAGTGGAGTTCGGCTTCATGCTCGGCGGTTCGGTGGTGATCGAAACCGTGTTCTCCCTGCAAGGCATCGGACAGCTGGCCTGGGACGCCATCGCCCGTGACGATTTCCCGGTGGTACAGGCCGTGGTCCTGCTGATTGCAGTGATCTACATCATCCTCACCTTGCTGGCCGATGTGCTCAACGCACTGCTCGACCCGCGCATTCGCGTGCGCTAGGAGGCTACATGAGCACCCCCACTACCCTGGCAATCAATGACTACCTGCCACCCCCCAGCAGCCTGAGCCGAGTCCTCGGTAAAAGCTTTCGTCATCGTGGTTTCGCCATCGGTACGGTGTTGTTGCTGATCATCTTCACCGGGGCCCTGTTCGCGCCGTGGCTGGCACCTTACGACCCTTATGCGCAAGACGTGATGCTGCGCATGAAACCGCCGGTATGGATGACCCACGGAACCTGGGAATACGTGCTCGGCACCGACAAGCTTGGCCGTGATTATCTGTCGCGACTGCTCTACGGCGCCCGTATTTCGCTGTTTATCGGCATTGCCGCAGCGCTGATCTCCGGCTTTATCGGCACCTTCATGGGGCTGTTGGCTGGCTACTACGGCGGCAAGGTCGACGCGTTTATCAGCTACTTGATCACCACTCGGCTGGCAATGCCGGTCGTGATGGTCGCACTGGCCTCGGCCTCTCTGATGGGCGGCTCATTGAAAGTGGTCATCGTGCTGCTCGGCTGCCTGTTATGGGATCGCTTCGCGGTGGTGGTCAGGGCTTCGGTGCAGCAGATTCGCGATGCTGAATATGTGGCGTCGGCCCAGGCGCTTGGCTGCTCGACCCTGCGCATTCTGGTCAGTGAAATTCTGCCCAATCTGGTCGGTGCGTTGATCGTCGTCGCGACGCTGGAAATGGCCCACGCGATCCTGCTGGAGTCGGCACTGTCATTCCTCGGGGTCGGCGTGCAGCCGCCGACGCCGTCCTGGGGTTTGATGATCGCGGAAGGCAAACCCTACATGTTCTTTTCCCCGTGGGTCATCGCCATTCCCGGCGTCGCCCTGATGATTCTGGTACTGGGCATCAACCTGGTCGGCGATGGCCTGCGCGATCTGATCCTGCCCGACGGCCGTAACTGATAGAAGGTACTGAACATGGCACTACTCCATGTAGAAAACCTGCGTGTGGACATCCCCATGGGCAACAGCCCGACGCCGGATGACATGCTGCATGCCGTGCGCGGTCTGGATTTCGAAGTCGAGCGCGGGGAAATGCTGTGCATCGTCGGCGAATCCGGCTGCGGTAAATCTCTGACCTCGCTGGCGCTGATGGACCTGCTGCCACGCAAGGCCAAGCGCACCGCATCCCGGCTGACGCTGGACGGTATCGACATGCTGGGCCAGAGCGAACGGCGCATGTGCGACCTGCGCGGCAACCGTCTGGCGATGATCTTCCAGGAACCGATGACCTCGCTGAATCCGGCCTACAGCATTGGCGATCAGCTCAGCGAAGTGCTGACCCGGCATCGCAAGGTGTCACGCAAGGACGCCCTCGCTCGCGCGGCGCAGATGCTGGAGAAGGTCGGCATCAGCAATGCCACCGAGCGCTTGCGTCAGTACCCGCATCAGCTTTCTGGCGGTTTGCGCCAGCGGGTGATCATCGCCATGGCGTTGATGTGCGAACCGGACCTGATCATCGCTGATGAACCCACCACTGCACTGGACGTGACCATTCAGGCGCAAATCCTGCGCTTGATCCGCGACATTCAGAAAGAACTCGGCCTGGCGGTGATCTTCATCACCCACGACCTTGGACTGGTGGCACGGATCGCCGATCGAGTCGCCGTGATGTATGCCGGGGAAATCGTCGAAACCGCCCCTGCCCTGCAACTGTTCGAAAACCCGCAGCATCCGTACACCCGTGGTCTGCTGGCCAGTATTCCTATCCCTGGCCGGACCAAACCGGGTGAGGCGCTAGGTTCGATTCCAGGCCTGGTGCCGAGTCTGGTGGGCGAACAGCAAGGGTGTGCGTTCCGTAATCGTTGCGCTCAGGCGATAGCGGCCTGCGCGCAAAACATCCCCGAAGTAGAGCAGGACGGACACATGGCGCGCTGCCTGTTCGCCGCACCGGCGCCAGCACCCATCCCCCTTCAGGAGCGTGCATGGTCATGAAAAAAGACATCGCTTTGGAGCTGTGTGACATCCGTCGTGAGTTCCGGATCAACAAGGGCTTTTTCAAACCCGCCGCCACCCTGAAGGCCGTTGATGGCGTTTCCCTGCGCCTGATGCGTGGCGAGACGCTCGGTCTGGTCGGTGAGTCCGGTTGCGGAAAAAGTACCCTGGCAAAGATGCTGCTCGGTCTGTTGCCGCCTACCAGCGGCGATGTGCTGGTCAATGGCAAACATCTGGCGGCGACTGATCGCAAAGAAATGTCCCGACACATTCAGCCGATATTCCAGGACCCATACTCATCGCTGAACCCACGCAAGACGCTGCGCGAAATCGTTACCCTGCCGCTGATCGTGCATGACATCGGCAGCACCGCCGAGCGGCGCAAGAAGACCGAAGAAATGCTCGAGGTGGTTGGCCTGCCCAAGCGCGTGATCGACAGCTATCCGAGCCAACTGTCCGGCGGCCAGCGACAACGGGTGGCCATTGCCCGGGCGTTGATCATGCGCCCTGATGTGTTGATCTGCGACGAACCCACCTCGGCGCTGGACGTTTCGGTGCAGGCGCAGATTCTCAACCTGTTGCAAGACCTCAAGCGCGAGTTCGGCCTGACCTATCTACTGATCAGCCATAACCTGGCGGTGATCGAGCACCTCGCCGACCGGGTCGCGGTGATGTATCTGGGGCGCATCGTCGAAGAACGTACGCGCGAAGCGTTGTTTGCCGAACCCGGCCACCCTTATACCCGCGCCTTGCTGGACTCGGTGCTCACACCCGATCCGCGCCTGGGTATTCCCGAAATCGGCCTGCACGGCACCTTCCCCAATCCAATGTCGCCGCCGTCCGGTTGCGCTTTCCACCCGCGCTGCCCGAGCTGCTTCGCACCGTGCAAAACGGCTTACCCGACCAATGATCCCGTTATCGGAGGCAACGTGCGTTGCCACCTTCACGACAATTCTGCCCAAACACTGGAGCTTGCCCACTCATGAGTCGTTCATTGGCCATCAGCAACACCGTAGAGCAGTTTGACAACGGCGCGTTCTACAGTCTGCTCGAACGCAGCGTCGCCTTGCACACCGAAAGCCAGGCACCGGACAGCCAGCCCGAGCTGCATCGCTACCTCAAGGACTTCATCACCCCGCACGTCGAGGCGATGGGTTTCAGCGTCGAGATTTATGACAACCCAGTGGCGGAGCGCGGCCCCTTCATGATCGCCACACGCATTGAACATCCAGAACTGCCGACCGTGCTCAGCTACGGCCACGGTGATGTGGTGCGGGGCTATGAAGCGCAATGGCGTGAAGGCCTGTCGCCATGGCAAGTCACTGTCGAGGGCGATCGCTGGTACGGCCGCGGCACGGCGGACAACAAAGGCCAGCACCTGATCAACCTGACCGCGCTGGAGCAAACGCTCAAGGCTCGCGACGGCAAACTGGGCTTTAACGTCAAACTGCTGCTGGAAATGGGCGAAGAGGAAGGCTCGCCGGGCTTGAAGGCATTCTGTGCAGCACACACTAAAGAGCTTGCGGCAGATATTTTCATCGCCTCGGACGGCCCGCGCCTGGCGGCATCGCGACCGACGATTTTTCTTGGCTCACGTGGGGTGTTCAACTTCGAGCTGGTGGTCAATTTGCGCGAAGGCGCTCATCACTCTGGCAACTGGGGCGGGTTGCTGGCTAACCCTGGCATCATTCTGGCCAATGCCATCGCCAGCATGGTCGATGAACACGGTCGGGTGAAAGTAGCAGGGTTGATGCCCGATAAACTGCCGGAGCCGGTCCGGCAGGCACTGGCCGATATTGACGTCGGTGGCGGGCCGGGCGATCCGGAAATCGACGCCAACTGGGGTAATCCCGAGCTCTCGCTGAGCGAAAAGGTGTTCGGCTGGAATACCCTCGACGTCATCGCCTTCAAGACCGGCAACCCGGACGCCCCCGTGCACGCGATCCCCGGTAAAGCCAACGCCCACTGCCATATCCGCTTCGTGGTGAACAGCGACTACACAACCTTTATCCCGGCTGTGCGCGCCCACCTGGATGCTCATGGTTTCAGCAATGTCGAGGTCAGGCAAAGCCGCATCGATGTGATGCACGCCACTCGGCTGGACCCGCAAAGCCCATGGGTCAATTGGGCGCTCAGCTCCCTGGCACAGACCACCGGCAAAAAACCTGCGCTGCTGCCAAACCTCGGTGGCTCGCTGCCCAACGATGTGTTCGCCGACGTGCTCGGCCTGCCCACATTGTGGGTGCCGCACTCATACCCGGCCTGCTCACAACATGCGCCGAACGAACACTTGCTGGCATCGGTGGTCAAGGAAAGCCTGCAAATCATGGCCGGGCTATTCTGGGACCTGGGCAACGACGCGGCGCGCCTGACTCAAGAACATCACCTTCGGGAGCAGGCACAATGAGCACCCCTGCACAACAGGCGCTGGACTGGCTTGCCGACCAGCGTCAAGCCATGGAATCGCTGCTGCAGCGTCTCGTCGACACCGACTCCAACAGCTATGACAAGGCAGGCGTCGATGCTGTGGGCGCGCTGCTCGCGGCCGAACTGGAAGCCGACGGCATCCTGATCAAGCGCATGCCGATCGATGGTTTTGGCGATGTGATACTCGCCGAAGTGCCAGGCGAATCCGCAAAGCCGGTGCTGTTGCTGGGCCATCGCGATACCGTGTTCCCAAAAGGCACCACCACGACTCGCGGCTACAGCCGCGACGCCAACCTCGCCTATGGCCCAGGCGTCGCCGACATGAAAGGCGGGCTGGTGCTCAATTGCTTCGCCCTCAAGGCACTTAAACGCGCGGGGCAGTTACCCTGTCCGGTGCAGGTTCTGTTCACCGGTGACGAAGAAATCGGCTCCGCCAGCGCCAGGCCCCATATCGAAAAAGCCGCCCTGGGCGCACGTGCCGTGCTCAATACCGAACCCGGCCGGGCCAGCGGCAACGTGGTCAGCGCACGCAAAGGCGGTGCCACGTTGATTATCGAAGTCAGCGGTCGCGCGGCGCATGCCGGGGTCAACCATGCCGACGGAGCCAGCGCCATCGAGGCCCTGGCACGCAAAATCGTCAAGCTCCATGCCTTGACCGATTACCCGGCCGGCATCACCACTAACGTTGGCCTGATATCCGGTGGCACGTCCAGCAACACCGTCGCGCCTGGCGCCTGTGCCCGGCTGGACGTGCGCTTCATCGAACTCAAGCACTGGGACCGGATCTTTAGCGCAATCCAGGCCATCGTCGCAGAAGAAGAAGTGATCGGCACCCGCGCCGTCCTCAAGGAAGCGACGACCTTTCTACCGATGGAAGCCCACCACAGCGAACGGCTGCTGCACATCTACCAACAAAAAGCCCTGGCGCTGGGTTTCAGCGTCGAAGGCGAATTCACAGGCGGTTGCGCCGACTCCGGCTTCACCGCCAGTCTGGGCATTCCAACCCTGTGTGGCCTCGGGCCGGTTGGCGGCAAGGTCCACACTGATCGTGAATATCTCGAACTGGACTCGCTGGTACCTCGCGCTCTGGCCCTGGTGGCGACCATTCTGGCTGTCGGCGAGAACAGTTGAGGCTTTTTAAAAAACCGGGTTCTGTCTGAAGCCGGTTTCAAGCGTCCCAAGGGACTGCTTCGTCAGCGTCAATGGCATAACGCTCAATGGCGTCGGCACAGACACTGGCGTCCAGACGCCCCTCATGCCTCAGTGAGGTCAGCGCACTCAAGACGATCTGGTGGCGGTCCACTTCGAAGAACCTGCGCAGCTGGTTTCGAGTATCGCTGCGGCCAAACCCGTCGGTGCCAAGCACGGTGTAACGGGCATCGAGATAACTGGCGATCAACTGGGGCAAGGCGCGCACGTAATCGGTACATGCAATGATCGGCGCCGGGTCGTTGAGAGACTCCTGGACATGGCTGCAGCGCGAAGGTTGTCCAGGATGCAATCGATTCCAGCGTTCCACTTCACGAGCATCACGTGCCAACTCGCTGAAGCTGGTAACGCTCCAGACCTGACTATCGATGCCCCAATCGCTCGCCAGCAACTCGGCGGCGGCAATTACTTCGCGCAGGATGGCGCCGGAGCCCAACAACTGAACGCTGCCGCGCGCGTCTTTGACTTCATGCCGGGCGAACAGGTACATGCCTTTGATAATCGCCTGCTCGACACCTTCGGGAAGATTCGGCTGCGGGTAGTTCTCGTTCATCAATGTGACGTAGTAAAACTCGTCGACCTGACGCTCCAGCATCTGGCGCATGCCGTGGTCCAGAATCACCGCAAACTCACCGGCGAACGCAGGATCGTAGGCACGGCAATTGGGTACCATCGACGCCATCACGTGACTGTTACCGTCCTGGTGCTGCAAACCTTCGCCGCCCAGGGTTGTGCGCCCCGCAGTCGCGCCGAGCAGGAACCCGCGAGCGCGCTGGTCCGCCGCCGCCCAGATCAGGTCGCCGATGCGCTGGAACCCGAACATCGAGTAGTAGATGTAGAACGGCAACATCGGCAGGCCATGCACCGAGTAGCTGGTCGCGGCAGCCACCCAGGAGCTGATGGCGCCGGCCTCGCTGATGCCCTCTTCGAGAATCTGCCCGTCCAGGGCTTCTCGATAACTCAGGATCGAACCAATGTCCTCCGGCTCATAACGCTGCCCCATGCTGGAATAGATGCCGATCTGCTTGAACAGGCTGGCCATGCCGAAGGTACGCGCTTCATCCGCCACGATCGGTACGATTCGCGGCCCCAATTGCTTGTCCCGCAGCAAACCGCTGAGCATGCGCACGAAGGCCATGGTGGTGGACATATCCTTGCCGTCGGCAGCGATGGCAAACCCGGCATAGCTGCTGACGTCAGGCACAGCCAACGATGCCGAAGGGGTGGGCCGCGACGGCAGATAGCCGCCCAACGCCCGGCGACGCTCATGCAGGTAGCGCATTTCAGCACTGTCGTCGCCCGGTTTGAAAAAGCTCAGCGAGGTGGCTTGTTCATCGCTCAACGGCAAATTGAAGCGGTTACGAAAAGCGATCAAGGCGTCCTTGTCGAGTTTCTTCTGCTGGTGCACGGTCATCTTGCCCTGCCCGGCGTCGCCCATGCCGAAACCCTTCTTGGTCTGGGCCAGGATGACCGTAGGCTTCTTGCCCTCGAGCACTGCGCTTTGATACGCGGCAAAGATTTTCACCAGGTCATGACCACCGCGTTTGAGGCGGTCGATCTGCTCGTCGGTCAGGCCTTGGGCCAAATGCGCCAGGGCCTCGTCCTGGCCGAAGAAATGCTCGCGGTTGAAGCGCCCATCCTTGGCCGCGAATGTCTGGAACTGGCCATCGACCGTAGCCGACAATGCCCGGACCAGAGCGCCGTCTTTATCCCGGGCAAACAATCCGTCCCAGTCGGAACCCCAGACCAGTTTGATGACGTTCCAGCCAGCCCCGCCGAACAGCGCCTCCAGCTCATCGATGATGCGACCGTTGCCACGCACAGGACCGTCCAGGCGCTGAAGGTTGCAGTTGACCACCCACACCAGATTATCCAGCCCTTCACGCGCCGCCAGGGTCAGGGCCGACATGCTTTCCGGCTCATCCATTTCACCGTCGCCGAATACCCCCCACACAGTGCGCCCGGTGGTGTCCTGCAAACCACGGTGTTGCAGGTAACGCATGAAACGCGCCTGGTAGATCGAGCTGATCGGACCAATGCCCATCGAACCGGTCGGGAACTGCCAGAAGTCCGGCATCAACCACGGGTGCGGGTAACTCGACAAACCCCGAGCGCCATTGGCACGTGCGCTGATCTCTTGCCGATAATGTTGCAGATCCTGCTCTTCGAGACGCCCTTCCAGAAAGGCTCGTGCATAGACGCCAGGTGCCGAGTGCGGCTGATAAAACACCAGATCTGCGCCGCGGGTGTCGGTGTGCGCCTTGAAGAAGTGATTGAATCCCACCTCGAACAAATCCGCAGCGCTGGCATAACTGGCGATGTGGCCACCCAGCTCCCCATAGGCCTGGTTGGCCCTGGCGACCATGACCAGCGCGTTCCAGCGCATGATCGATGCCAGTCGCTCTTCCTGCGCCAAGTCGCCCGGAAACACCGGTTGCTGCTCGACGCTGATCGTATTGATATAGGGCGTGCCGTGACTGGGCCGCCAACCGATCCTGGAAGTGCCGGCCACGGCCGCCAGCATGTCGAGGATCTGTTTTGCCCGGACAGTGCCGCCGTGGGCAATGACGGACAGCAACGCCTCCTGCCACTCGGCCATTTCCAATGCATCTTCATCTATCTGACCCTGCAATTGGGTCTGGATATCGGACCGGCTCATGAGCAACTCCTCCAGGTGTCGGGTAACCCTTCAAGGTGGTGCGAACGTTTCACTCGGGCGAGATCTTTCACCTGTTCTACCGCTGCAATGACCGGACGTTCGGCCGCCCCGTCTGAAGCAATCGACAGGCGAATTGGTGCGGACACTGGCTAAATGACGCCGCGCGCCTGCAGCACGCTTTTCGCCAGACTGCGGGTCGCCGAAAGCACTTGCTCTATCTGTTGATCCATCGCTGCGGTGGATGAGGCAGCCGTTCCCAGTTCGACGACGCGCAACGGGTGCCCGTGCACGGACCCCAACCAGGTGAGGCCGGGAACCGTGCCGACTTCGACAGCCAGTAAAAAGCTTGCGTGGGAGACCGAGCGCAACAGTTGGCCGGCATAACACGCGTCGCCCCCGGCAGACTGCTCCGGGCTGGACCCGACCCGCAACCAGTCGGCCATCAACTCTTCGGATTGCCTGACCGCCAGATAAGCCACCTGATCCCAGTCATCTATCGCCACGTGCAGCTTGTCGATCATGTATTCAGGGAGCGCGGCACTGGTCACGATGACCACTCCGGCATCCGCCAAAGGTTCCTTGATCCAGACTGCGGATTGCGATATCGCATGCATGGCGGTACTCCCGACGGTTGGGCAGGAGCAGCTTGGTCCGGGCGGCGATACGACGATGAGGTCGTGACGTTGAACATTGATGCCGACTAAACCATCGCTTCGTGAGCAAGCTCGCTCCTACAGGTTATTGGCGTTAATCAGCCGTTGCGGAACAGGAAACTGTACGCGTTCAGCGCAGGAGCCCCGCCCAGGTGTGCGTAAAGCACCTTCGAGCCTTCGGGGAACTCGCCACGGCGGACCATTTCAATCATCCCGTGCATGGATTTGCCTTCATACACCGGGTCGGTCAACACACCTTCAAGGCTGCCACACAGACGAATGGCTTCCAGCGTACCTTCGTTGGGCAAGCCATATTCCGGGTAAGCGAAGCGTGTATCGAGCACCACATCGTCTTCAGTGATCTCGCGACCCAGGTCCACCAACTCAGCGGTATGCCGGGCGATACGCAGGATCTGTGCCTTGGTTTTCTCTGGCTTGGCCGAGGCATCAATGCCGATAACGTTCTTCGAACGGCCGTCTGCGGCGAAACCGACGACCATGCCGGCCTGGGTACTGCCGGTGACGGAGCAGACCACGATGTAGTCGAACTTGAACCCCAGTTGTTTTTCCTGCTCCCGCACTTCCTCGGCAAAGCCGACGAATCCGAGGCCGCCATAGGGATGTTCGGAGCAACCCGCCGGTATCGGGAACGGCTTGCCACCCCCCTCCACCACGTCGTTCATGGCCTTCTCCCAGCTGGGCCGAATACCGATGTCGAACCCGGCGGCGTCCAGTCGTACATCCGCGCCCATGATGCGAGACATCTCGATATTGCCAACGCGGTCATACACCGCATCGGAGTAGTTCACCCAGTTTTCCTGGACCAGCACACACTTCATGCCCAGGTGAGCCGCGACGGCGGCAACCTGCCGGGTCTGGTTCGACTGGATCCCGCCAATGGACACCAGCGTGTCGCAGCCCTGTTCAAGCGCCTCGGGAATAAGGTATTCGAGCTTGCGCGTCTTGTTGCCGCCGAACGCCAGGCCACTGTTGCAGTCTTCACGTTTGGCATACAACTCGACCTTGCCGCCCAGGTGTGCGCTGAGGCGTTTCAAGGGTGTGATCGGAGAAGGACCGAAGGTCAGCGGATAACGTTTAAAACGATTCAGGTTCATGACTTTGCTCCTTTGTTTATTGATATCCAAGCGCCAGACCGAAAGGCAAAAAGACTGCGTTCCAGGTTTTTTCAGCGGGGCCTCGATGAGTTCAATATTAAGAAAAAAGCCGAAAATATGTGTTGCAAGTTTTGCCCTATTAAAGAAATATAATTAATCCGTTAAAACATAAAACATATTTTTATTGTGCAGAAATCAATATGAAAGCAACAAACAACCACAAGAAACCCGACACCTCAGGCGCAGAGCCGCACCCGCTGGACCGGACCGACCGCGCGATTCTCAAGACCCTGCAGCGAGACGCCGCTATCTCCAATGTGGCGCTCGCCGAGAAGGTGAGACTGAGCGCGCCGGCCTGCCTGAGACGAGTCGAACGCCTCAAACAGGCCGGCCTGATCAAGGGCATTGTCGCGTTGCTCGACAATCAAGCGCTCGATGCCGGAATGGTGGTGTTGATCGGCGTAGTGCTGGACCGCTCGACGCCGGAATCCTTCGCGGCCTTCGAAGCGGCGGCGCAAAAGGTGTCCGGCTGCATGGAATGCCATGTGGTGACGGGGGAATTCGACTACTTCATGTTGATACGAACCAAGGACAGCAACAGTTTCAACCGGCTGCATGCGGAACAATTGCTGTACCTGCCCGGGGTTCGCCAGATTCGCTCGTTCATGGGGTTGCGCCAGGTCCTGTCGACAACCCACATCCCTCTTTGAGGTTCAAATCAGGTCGATGAATACCCGGTAACTGAACCACATAAGGCTTTTTCGACTTGAGCTAAAGGTCGGTATGAAGGCCATTGACCCGACTGTCCGCCAGTTTGAATACCACGCGTTGGGGATGGTTGATCGAGACCAGGTATTCCACCGGCTCCCCTCGTCGGTCAAAGATCACACCACGGTAGACCAGCGCGGCCGTCCCAGGCTCGACGTCGAGCAAGCGTGCCTCCTGGTCGTTCATCGCGGCGATGCTCAGCGTGCCCTCGTCGCTTTCGATTTCGATCTGGTAGCGCGATAACAACAGCGCATACAACGAGGCGCCTTCGATCAGGTCGCCCGCCACCAGTTCCGGTGCGCGGGCAGCCGGGATATAGCTGGTCTCGATGCAGAATGGCTTTTGATCCACGGTGCGCAGGCGCCTGATAGTCAGCAGGGTGTCGCCTTCCTGGATCTTCAGCAGTTTCGCCACGCGGGCATTGGCCGGGGTTTGTTCGAAGTAGAGCAATTTACTGCCCGGCCTGGCCCCTGCTTGCTCGACCACTTCGGCAATGCCTTTGCGGGCCACGGTATTAAGCGGCCGCTCGACGCCCGGAGCGGTCACAAAGGTGCCGCGGTTGCCCCGGCGCTCCAGGACCCCACGATCGATCAGCGTTTGCAGGGCCTTTCGCAGCGTCATCCGGCTGATGCCCAAATGCTCGGCCAGGTCCCGTTCCGCCGGAATCCGCTCAGTTGGCCCGAACTCTGGACGTTCCAGCATTTCCAGAAGTGCCTGAACGGCCTGCCAGGCCACCTGCTTGCGTTCAGGCGCCAGGAGCGCGACGTCGGAGGACTTGGAAGGAAGCATTTTCATGGTCTACATCCCGGATTTATTTTATTTGCCATGGCATTGCCACAATACCCAGCGCAAACCTGTGCAAACCCGCCAATTTCATAATGAGAACAAAAAAAGGCCTAGTGCCTACCTTTAAAACCACGCTGGCAACGCATTAGACCATGGGTAAAAAATCTTGTATTGGTATTTTTCACGGTATAGCTTTTGGTCTAAATGGTGATCATGAATCGCAACATGAACGCCGCAACAAAGTCCCAGGAGCTCACATGGCGATCCAGTTCAATCGGCAAGCATTCACCGCTTCCTTGCAGCAATCCGTGCACATCGTCGACGACGCCCAGCAGTTCGGTCAGGAGCTGGCCACGCGGATCGACCGTATCTACTTCGTCAGTTGCGGCGCACCCAACCGTATCATGCTCGGTTTGCAGTACTGGCTTGAACGCTACAGCCAGACCCTGGAAGTGCGCCGCTACTTCCCCGCCGATTTCATGGACATCGATCCGCCACGCCTGGATGAACGCACCCTGGTGGTCCTCGCTTCCAAGTCCGGGACGACCCAGGAGACCATCGCCGCCGCACATTATTTGCGAGACAAGCCCTGCCTCACCGTAGGCGTGACACAAACCGCCGAGCTGCCGCTGGCTCAGGCTGTTCAACATTGCTTCCTGCTGGGACGTACCGATGAGGCGTACTTCGGTTGCTTCATGATCCTCCAGGCATTGGTCGGCGGGATCCTGGCCAGGCGCGAAGGCTGGCCGCTGCTGGACAAGCTCACTCGCTCGCTCAAGGCTCTGCCGCAGGCCCTGGCCGATGCAGCGATCAATAACGACCGGCGCGCCACCGAAGAGGCACGTCTGTATAAAGATGATCGCGTTATGTACTTCCTCGCCTCGGGTCCGATGTTTACCACCGCCTATGTATTTGGCGTCTGTGTGGTGATGGAAAGCCAGTGGCTGCATTGCCTGCCGGTAGAGGCGGCCGAGTTTTTCCATGGTCCGTTCGAAGCCATCGACGCCACCACCCCCCTGCTCCTGCTGGTGGGCGAAGACCCGAGCCGGGCGCAGATGGAACGCGTCGTGCGCTTCTGCCAACGCTACACCGAACGGGTCATGGTCTATGACGCCAAGGACTTCCCCATGGAGGGCATCGACCCGGAGATCCGCGCCATTGTCGCACCCTACATCGTCGGCATAGCCGTGGAACGCATCGCCGCGCATCTCGCAGTCTGGCATCAGCAGCCGCTGACAACGCGCCGCTATATGTGGAAGACGGAGTACTGAGTATGGCCAGCCTGATCGCGGTCGGTGACAACACTCTGGATGTGTACCTGGACCGGAACATCGAATACCCCGGCGGCAACGCACTCAATGTGTCGGTATTTGCCGCCCGGCTTGGGGCTCGCAGTGCCTACCTGGGCTGCGTAGGCGATGATCGGCACGGCCAGTACCTGCTCGATTGCCTGCAACAGGAAGCCGTCGATGTCTCCCGTTGCCGCACGCTGACAGGGGCCAATGGCTGGGCGTGTGTCGACAGTATCAATGGCGAACGGGTATTCCGCGGCAGCGATCCGGGCGTGTGCCGTCAACTGCGACTCGATGCTGAGGACCTGGCCTATCTCGCGAAATTTCCGCTGGCCCATAGCAGCCTCTATAGCGGCCTCGAGAGCCAACTGCCACAGGTTCGCCAGGCCAGTGGCTGCCTGTCGTTCGACTTTTCGGACAACTGGGTCGAGTTCGATTGGCAGGCGTTGATCCAGCAGGTGGACATTGCCTTTTTCTCGGCGGCCGACCTGTCGTCAAGCGAAGCCCGTGAACTTGCGGACTCGATGCGGGCGATGGGCCCGGCAACGGTGGTCATCACTCGAGGCGCCCAAGGGGCCCTTGCGGTCGACGCCCAGGGCATGAGTGAACAGGCCGCACAGCCCTGCACGTTCGTCGACAGCATGGGCGCTGGCGACGGGTTTATCGCCGCGTTCCTGCTGGCATGGCAAGCCGGACGCAACCTCGCCGAGAGCCTCGCACGAGGCGTCGATCATGCCGGCCAGGTGTGCGGCTGGGCCGGGGGCTTTGGCCATGGGCAAGCCGTAGACAACCAACGCACCGAACAACTGAAACGCGCCTTGAACATTCAAGGCTGATGCGTGCTGCCCCGGGCACCTTTCCGGGACGATTCTACCAACCTGTCGTGGATACCCTGTCGATGAAAAAATGTCTGATCGGATTGATACTCGTGGCCAGCCCGCTGATTGCCTGGGGCGCCAACGAAGAGCTGCGTTTCGGGGTCGATCCCACCTACCCGCCCTTTGAATCCAAGCGACCGGACGGCTCGCTGACAGGTTTCGACATCGAGTTGGGAGAAAGCCTGTGCAGCGAGTTGCAACGCCATTGCGTCTGGGTCGAAAACGCCTTCGATGGCATGGTCTCGGCGCTCAAGGGCAGGAAATTCGACGGGATACTCTCTGCGCTCTCGATCACCGAAGCCCGTAAAACCGAAATCGCTTTTTCCAACACCCTGTACGACACCCCGGCACGCCTCGTGGCCCTGCAAGGCAGCCCGCTGCAACCAACGGCCGAATCGTTGCGCGGCAAGCGCATCGGTGTGCAGCAAGGCAGCGTGTTCGAAGTCTATGCCAAGCGGATGTGGGGCCTTAAAGGCGTAGAAGTGGTGCCTTATCAAAGCAGTGACCTGACCTATTCGGACTTGATCAACGGTCGACTGGATGCGGCGTTCGACGACGCAATCGCCGTCTCCGAAGGCCTGCTGAAAAAACCCATTGGCAAGGGCTTCGCTTATGCCGGCGAAGTGGTCAAGTCGCCGGAAATCTTCGGCCCGGGAACCGGCATAGGATTGCGTAAAAGCGATACCGCCCTGACCGAGGAAATCAATCAGGCGCTCGAACGGATTCACCGTAATGGCACCTACGAGCGCATCGCCAGCAAGTACTTCGACTTCGATATCTCGCCGAAATAACCCCAGCGCGGCGTTTTTCCGACGCTATCGCCAGCAAGCCAGCTCTCACAAGATCTCATTGCAATTCGTATATTGATTGAGCGTGGGCTTGTTTTCATTGTCCCACTCTTGAATTGCAGGCGCTGTGCAGGAGGGAATGATGAAAACCGTTAAAGCCGGTGTGTTGGAAATCGCCTACCTGGATGTCGGGCCGGCAGACGGCCCCCCCATAGTGTTGCTCCACGGCTTCCCCTATGACGTGCATGCCTATGATGAAGTCGCCAGGATTCTGGCCTCAGCTGGAAAGCGGTGTTTAACGCCTTACCTTCGTGGTTATGGCCTCACCAGATTTCTAAATGAGCAGACAATGCGCTCTGGGGAGCAGGCGGCACTAGCAGCCGACTTGTTGGCTTTTCTCGACGCCCTGAAGATCGAAAAAGCTGTGCTTGCCGGTTATGACTGGGGTGGAAGAGCAGCGTGCATTGTCGCCGCATTATGGCCGGAACGGGTAAGCGGCTTACTTAGCTGTGGTGGCTACAGTATTCAGAACATCGCTCAAGAGCACGAACCTGTTTCACCCGAGGCCGAGCACCTTCTCTGGTATCAGTACTATCTTCACGGTAGCCGTGGTCACGCTGGATTGACCTTGAACCGAAAGGCGTTCTGCCACTTGCTATGGCGCATGTGGTCGCCAACCTGGAAGATTACCCCGCAGGAGTTTGAGACGACCGCCGTGGCATTTGATAACGACGACTTTGTTGAAGTGGTAACCCACTCGTACCGGCATCGTTTCGGGTTGGTTGAAGGAGATCCAGCCTATCGGCACATTGAGTCCCGGCTTGCCGCACAACCAAAGATCACTGTGCCTTCATTGGTACTGGAAGGAGGTGCCGATGCGGTCGATCCACCTGCCGAGGCCGACCCGTTCGCACATCATTTTACCGGGCCATATCGTCGGGAGATTCTGGAAAGCGTCGGCCACAACCTGCCCCAAGAGGCTCCGCAAAAATTTGCCGGCGGTATTTTGAGCCTGGGTGATTAATGGCATAACAGCCGCTTGAATCACAGTGTTGACGCTTGGCGCTTCGTCTAAACAGACGCCGCAACTGCTGATCCCTTTACAAAACATGGTCAGGACCGCCGCGACTATTACTCACACACCCATCAAACCTTTTTTGTATATCCCATTGGCATATCCCAACCCCGCGCTGCGATAAAATCTACGTTTTAGTCACCCGTGAGGTTCATCATGGAACAAGGTTCCGTATTTCAGAGCAATCGCAGTCAAGCGGTGCGTCTGCCCAAAGCTGTCGCCCTACCCGACGATGTAAGGCGCGTCGATATAGTCGTGGTCGGTCGCACCAGAATCATCACGCCTGCCTGTGAATCCTGGGATAGCTGGTTTGATGGCGAAGGCGTTACCGCTGACTTCATGGTCGAGCGCGAGCAACCCGACGATCAGGAGCGCGAAGCATTCTGAGGCTCAAGTTCATGCTCGATAACAATCTCTGCATCTTCACCATCAAAAATCGACCACAGTCGGTGCGTGAGGTTTTCAAATGACATCATGGGCAGATGTGCATCAGCGCCGTCACCCTCATGGAAATGATCTACGGAACAGAAAAGTCCGCAAGTCCTGAACACAATCTTGCCGACATCGAAGGTTTTGCGGCTCGCCTGGAAGTCCTGGAATACGATCAGAAGGCGGCGGCACACACTCGTCAGCTGCGCGCTGAACTGGCCAGGGCTGAAACGCCCATTGGCCCCTACGAGCATATGATTGCCGGGCATGCTCGTTCAAAGGGAATGATTCTGGTCACCAATAATCGTCGTGAACTTGACCGGGTACCCGGTCTGCGGGTTGAAGACTGGGTGGCAGAATGAAGTCCCGCAAAACTCCCGCCCATGAAAAAGCCCAACCTGAAAAGATTGGGCTAAGTCACTGAAAAATATGGTCGGGACGGAGTGATTCGAACACTCGACCCCTAGCACCCCATGCTAGTGCGCTACCGGACTGCGCTACGCCCCGACTAGGCGTGAATCTGTTGACGCTTGTTGCGAAAACGATCAGGAATATACCCTAAGCTTTTGAATTTTGGAAGTATCTGATTTCGTTTGCGTTATTTACGCAGCAGCACCAGTACGTCTTCCAGCTCGGCAATCATCTGCCGGATCAGTTGCTTGTATTGCAGGGTATCGTCCTTGACCTCGTCACTGGACAGGCGCAGACGCGCACCGCCGATGGTGAAGCCTTGGTCGTAGAGCAAGGTACGGATCTGCCGGATCATCAGCACATCCTGGCGCTGATAATACCGGCGGTTTCCGCGGCGCTTGACCGGGTTGAGCTGGGGGAACTCCTGCTCCCAGTAACGCAGCACGTGTGGCTTTACAGCACACAACTCACTGACTTCACCAATGGTGAAGTAGCGTTTACCGGGAATGGGCGGTAGCTCGTCGTTATGACTTGGTTCCAGCATAAGCCTCAACTCGGGCTTTCAGTTTCTGCCCTGGGCGAAAGGTGACCACACGGCGAGCGGTGATGGGAATTTCTTCCCCCGTCTTTGGATTGCGACCAGGCCGCTGGCGTTTATCGCGCAAGTCGAAATTGCCGAAACCGGACAATTTGACCTGCTCGTTATCCTCCAGAGCATGCCTGATCTCTTCAAAGAACAGCTCTACCAATTCCTTGGCTTCTCGTTTATTCAGGCCTAGCTCTTCGTACAGACGTTCGGCCATCTCAGCTTTCGTCAGAGCCCCCATACGCTACTTCCTTAACGTGGCGTTTAATCTTTCCTCGAGTGAGGTGAGGATCGCATGCGTAGTCGCATTGACCTCATCGTCATTAAGAGTGCGCGAAGGATGTTGCCAGGTCAAGCCAACTGCAAGGCTTTTTCTATGCGGATCAATACCTTTACCCTGATAAACGTCAAATAACCTGAGGTCCGTGAGCCACTCCCCGGCATTTTCGCGAATAACGTCAAGAACCGAGCTTGCCGGAACGTCTAGATCAGCCAGCAATGCCAGGTCGCGGCGTACTTCAGGGAAGCGCGACAGCTCGTGGAATTTCGGCAAACGTCCTGTAACAACTTCGTCCAGGATCAGTTCGAAAACGAAGACCGCACGATCAAGGCCGAGGCTCTTCACCAGCTCAGGGTGCAAGGCGCCGAGGTAACCGACTTCGCGACCATTACGCTCGATGCGCGCCGTTTGGCCCGGGTGCAGGGCCGGGTGCTGGCCTGGGGTGAAGGTGAATTCATCCAGCGCACCGGAAAAGCCCAATACCGCTTCGACGTCAGCCTTGATGTCGAAGAAATCGACAACGTCACGACCTTGCGCCCAGCCTTCCGGCAGACGGCTGCCGCAGATGACACCCGCCAGCATCGGCTCCTGCTTCAAGCCGTCCAACTGGCCGACGAAGCGCAGGCCGCTTTCGAACAGGCGAATACGATCCTGCTGACGGTTGAGGTTGTGTTGCAGCGCCTTGACCAGGCCCGGCCATAGCGAAGAACGCATGGCGGCCATGTCGTTGGAGATCGGGTTGGCCAACAGCAGCGGCGCGACGCCCGGGTTGAACAGCTCGAACCACTTCGGATCGATGAAGCTATAGGTGATCGCTTCCTGATAGCCACGAGCGACCAGCAGGCGACGCAGCGCAGGCAAACCAGCCCTGGATTCGGCGTTGGCCTGTGGCGCCAGACGCGCTTGCGGGTAACGAACCGGCAGGCGGTTGTAGCCATACAGACGGGCCAGCTCTTCGATCAGGTCGACTTCAAGCGAGATATCGAAACGATGGCTTGGCACTTCGACACGCCATTGTCCGGCGGTTTCGCTGGAAATGCTCAGACCAAGGGCGGACAGCAGGCGCTCGATTTCGGCGGCATCCATCTGCATGCCGAGCATTTGCTCGATACGCTCGGCGCGCAGGGTCACTGGCGCAATGGAGGGCAGATCCTGCTCGCTGACGGTTTCAATAACCGGACCGGCTTCACCGCCAGTGATCTCCAGCAGCAGGCCAGTCGCGCGCTCCATGGCTTCGCGAGCCAGCTGCCAGTCAACGCCACGCTCGTAGCGGTGCGAGGCATCGGTGTGCAGGCCGTAGGAACGGGCCTTGCCCGCAACAGCGATCTGATCGAAGAAGGCGCTTTCCAGGAAAATGTCACGCGTCGTACTGGAAACACCGCTGTGCTCGCCACCCATGACACCGGCGATGGCCAGGGCACGTTGGTGGTCGGCGATAACCAGGGTATCAGCGCGCAGGCTGACTTCCTGGCCGTCCAGCAGCACCAGCTTCTCGCCTTCTTCGGCCATGCGCACACGAATGCCGCCATTGATCTCGGCCAGGTCGAACGCATGCAGCGGCTGACCCAGTTCGAGCATGACGTAATTGGTGATGTCGACGGCAGCGTCGATGCTGCGCACTTCGGAACGACGCAGGCGCTCGACCATCCACAGCGGCGTCGGCCGCGACAGGTCGACGTTGCGGATCACCCGGCCCAGATAGCGCGGGCAAGCCTTGGGCGCCAGCATTTCAACCGAACGCACTTCGTCGTGAGTCACGGGCACAGCAGCGATCTGCGGACGGGTAACCTTGGCGTCGTACAGCGCGCCGACTTCACGGGCCAAGCCGGCCACAGACAGGCAGTCGCCACGGTTCGGTGTCAGGTCGACTTCGATGCTGGCATCGTCCAGCTCCATGTAGACCCGGAAGTCCTGACCGACCGGCGCGTCGGCCGGCAGCTCCATCAAGCCGTCATTGCCCTCGCCCACTTGCAGCTCGGACTGGGAGCACAGCATGCCGTTGGACTCGACACCGCGCAGCTTGGCTTTCTTGATCTTGAAGTCGCCCGGCAGCTCAGCACCGATCATGGCGAACGGGATCTTCAGCCCTGGGCGCACATTCGGCGCGCCACAGACAACCTGGAAGGTCTCGCTACCATTGCTGACCTGACAAACACGCAGCTTGTCAGCATCAGGGTGTTGTTCGGTGCTCAGCACTTCGCCGACAACCACACCGCTGAAGACGCCGGCGGCCAGCGTCACGCTGTCAACCTCAAGACCGGCCATCGACAGACGAGCAACCAGCTCGTCTCGGGAAACCTGCGGGCTTACCCAGCCGCGCAGCCATTGTTCACTGAATTTCATCCTGCTCTCCTGAAAGTTTCGTTATCGACGGGCGACCTAGCGAAATTGCGCGAGGAACCGCAAGTCGTTGTCGAAGAACAGGCGCAAGTCATTGACGCCGTAACGCAGCATGGCCAGACGCTCCACGCCCATGCCGAATGCAAAGCCCTGAAACTCTTCAGGGTCGATGCCGGACATGCGCAGTACGTTCGGGTGCACCATGCCGCAGCCCATGACTTCCAGCCAGCCGGTCTGCTTGCAGACGCGGCAGCCCTGGCCGCTGCACATCACGCATTCCATGTCGACTTCAGCGGATGGCTCGGTGAACGGGAAGTACGAAGGACGGAAACGCACGGCCAGTTCTTTCTCGAAGAACACCCGCAGGAACTCTTCGATGGTGCCTTTGAGGTCGGCGAAGTTGATATCGCGATCGACCAGCAGACCTTCGATCTGGTGGAACATCGGCGAGTGTGTGATATCCGAGTCGCTACGGTACACACGGCCTGGGCAGACGATGCGGATCGGCGGCTTGTTCGCTTCCATGGTGCGGACCTGTACCGGCGAGGTATGGGTGCGCAGCAGCATGTTTGCGTTGAAATAGAAGGTGTCATGCATCGAACGGGCTGGGTGGTGGCCCGGGATGTTGAGCGCCTCGAAGTTATGGTAATCGTCTTCGACCTCAGGGCCTTCGGCGATGCCGTAGCCGATGTGGGTGAAGAATTGTTCGATACGTTCCAGAGTCCGGGTAATCGGATGCAGACCGCCAGATGCCTGGCCACGTCCCGGCAGGGTCACGTCAATACGCTCGGCCGAGAGTTTTGCAGTCAGTTCTGCCTCTTCAAAAGCCGCTTTACGCGTATTGAGAACCTCTGTGACACGCTCCTTGGCTACGTTGATCAGCGCACCGACTTGCGGACGCTCTTCAGCCGGCAGATTGCCCAGGGTCTTCATCACCTGAGTCAACTCGCCTTTCTTGCCGAGATAGTGAACCCGGATTTGCTCCAGGGCATTGATGTCTTCGGCGCTTTGCACAGCCTCAAGTGCTTGAGAGACCAGCGCGTCCAGGTTTTCCATGTACAGACTCCAGATACGAAATAGGGGAAGAGCTTAAAAGGCTCTTCCCCTATTTATGACGTTTAGCACCGCTCCCCGTGGGGAGCGATGATTGTCGGGGACTTAAGCCAAGGTGGCTTTAGCTTTCTCGACAATCGCAGCAAACGCCGCTTTTTCGTTCACTGCCAGATCAGCCAGAACCTTACGGTCGATTTCGATCGACGCTTTTTTCAGGCCAGCGATGAAACGGCTGTAGGACAGACCGTTGATACGCGCACCAGCGTTGATACGAGCGATCCACAGAGCGCGGAACTGACGTTTTTTCTGACGACGGTCACGGTAGGCGTATTGGCCTGCCTTGATTACCGCTTGCTTGGCAACACGGAATACGCGTGAACGCGCGCCGTAGTAGCCTTTAGCAAGTTTCAGAATTTTTTTGTGACGCTTACGGGCAATGACGCCACGCTTTACACGAGCCATGAGTTACTTCCTCTATTCTTGATCAAAATTAACGAAGGCGCAGCATGCGCTCGACTTTTGCCACGTCAGACGGATGCAGCAAGCTGCTACCGCGCAGTTGACGCTTACGCTTGGTCGACATTTTGGTCAGGATGTGGCTCTTGAAAGCGTGCTTGTGCTTGATGCCGTTGGCGGTTTTCAGAAACCGCTTAGCTGCACCACTTTTAGTCTTCATCTTTGGCATGTTCGGATACTCCGCATTCAGTTGATAAACATAACCGCAAGGCCTGCCGTGCCCTGGTGGTTATTTCTTCTTTTTCGGGGCGATGACCATAATCAGCTGGCGTCCTTCCATCTTAGGATGCTGTTCGACGGTCCCGTATTCGAGCAGGTCACCTTCAACCCGCTTCAACAGTTCCATACCCAGCTCCTGGTGGGCCATCTCACGACCGCGAAATCTCAACGAGATCTTGGCCCTGTCCCCGTCACTCAGGAAACGTACCAGGTTGCGTAGTTTTACCTGGTAATCCCCTTCCTCCGTCCCTGGACGAAACTTGATTTCTTTTACCTGAATCTGCTTCTGGTTCTTCTTTGCCGCAGCAATCTGCTTCTTCTTCTCGAAGATCGATTTACCGTAGTCCATCACACGACAGACTGGCGGGATTGCATCGGCAGAGATTTCTACCAGGTCGAGCTTGGCTTCTTCAGCAATACGAAGCGCTTCATCAATCGAGACGATGCCAATCTGCTCGCCGTCAGCGCCAATTAACCGAACCTCGCGTGCCGAGATATTCTCGTTGATCGGGGCCTTCGGTGCAGCTCGTTTATCTTGTCTCATTTCACGCTTAATAATAATTACTCCGAATCTTGGCGACCACGCCGGGAAACCGCTTGAGCGAGGAACTCGGCGAATTGGGCGACCGGCATCGAGCCAAGGTCAGCGCCTTCACGAGTACGCACAGCGACAGTTTGCGTTTCAACCTCCCGATCTCCGATAACGAGGAGATAAGGAACCTTGAGCAAAGTATGCTCGCGGATTTTAAAGCCGATCTTTTCATTTCTCAAGTCGGACTTGGCACGAAATCCGCTTTCCGACAGAGTTTTTTCTACGTCAAGGGCAAAATCTGCCTGTTTATCAGTGATATTCATGATCACTGCCTGCGTAGGCGCCAGCCAGGCCGGGAACGCACCTTCGTAGTGCTCGATCAGAATCCCGATGAAACGCTCGAAGGAGCCGAGAATTGCACGGTGCAACATGACCGGATGCTTACGACCGTTATCTTCCGAAACATACTCGGCGCTCAAACGGATCGGCAGGTTGAAATCGAGCTGCAGGGTACCGCACTGCCAGACACGACCCAGGCAATCTTTCAGCGAGAATTCGATTTTCGGACCGTAGAAAGCGCCCTCGCCCGGTTGCAGCTGATAAGGCAGACCGGCGCTATCCAGCGCAGATGCCAGAGCAGCCTCGGCGCGATCCCACAGCTCGTCGGAACCCACGCGTTTCTCAGGACGAGTCGACAGCTTGAGCTCGATATCCTTGAAGCCGAAATCTGCGTACACATCCAGAGTCAGCTTGATGAAAGCTGCCGACTCGCTCTGCATCTGCTCTTCAGTGCAGAAGATGTGCGCGTCGTCCTGAGTAAAGCCACGCACACGCATGATGCCGTGCAACGCACCCGACGGCTCGTTACGGTGGCAGGCACCGAACTCGGCCAGACGCAACGGCAGTTCGCGGTAGCTCTTCAGGCCCTGATTGAACACCTGCACATGGCAAGGACAGTTCATCGGCTTGATGGCGTAGTCGCGGCTCTCGGACTGCGTGGTGAACATGTTCTCGGCGTAGTTGGCCCAGTGCCCGGATTTCTCCCAGAGCGAACGGTCAACCACTTGCGGCGTCTTGATTTCCAGGTAGCCGTTTTCGCGCTGAACCTTGCGCATGTACTGCTCGAGCACCTGATACAGGGTCCAGCCCTGTGGGTGCCAGAACACCATGCCCGGCGCTTCTTCCTGGGTATGGAACAGGCCCAGGCGCTTGCCGATCTTGCGATGGTCGCGCTTTTCAGCTTCTTCGATACGCTGAATGTAGGCAGCCAGTTGTTTCTTGTCAGCCCAGGCAGTGCCGTAGACACGCTGCAGCTGTTCGTTCTTCGCATCACCGCGCCAGTAGGCACCAGAAAGCTTGGTCAGCTTGAACGATTTAAGGAAACGGGTATTCGGCACGTGCGGACCGCGGCACATGTCGACGTATTCTTCGTGATAGTACAGGCCCATGGTCTGCTGATCGGGCATGTCTTCGACGAGGCGCAGCTTGTAGTCCTCGTGACGGACGGTGAACACCTCGATCACTTCGGCGCGCGGCGTGACTTTCTTGATCACGTCGTAATCTTTCTCGATCAGCTGCTGCATGCGCTGTTCGATCGCAGCCAGGTCGTCCGGAGTAAAAGGACGCTCATAGGCGATGTCGTAGTAAAAACCTTCGTCGATCACCGGACCGATGACCATTTTCGCAGTCGGGTACAGCTGCTTGACGGCGTGACCTACCAGGTGAGCGCAGGAGTGACGGATGATTTCCAGTCCTTCCTGATCCTTGGAGGTGATGATTTGCAGGGTTGCGTCGCCATCGATCATGTCGCTGGCGTCGACCAGTTGGCCGTTGACCTTGCCGGCAATGGTCGCCTTGGCCAGGCCTGCACCAATGGAAAGCGCGACATCGGCTACGGATACAGAATGATCGAACGAACGCTGACTGCCGTCGGGAAGAGTAATAGTTGGCATGGCGCCTCCTCTCCTAGTGGTGACCCCTACCAAAGGTCACATGGGTTGGGATGAGCCAGTATTGATCCGGTGGTATACCCGCCTCACAGTGGCAGGAGCCTTGCGGCCAACCTTGAACCGAACCAGATGACTGGAATTCAACGAAACTTCACTACGCGGGGCTGGCGAATCTTCAGCCATACGCCACGAGTAAAATCAAGGACGCGCATCCTATCACAGCTCTGGCGTTACACATGCATACATAAATCAATCAAAACACAGGCATTTCGCACGCAGAGTGAACCGTCGGGGCTATTGACCGTCAGACCTTGTGAGAATCCTGCCCTGCAAGGGGCACATTTGAACAAGGAGAACGCATGAACACATTCCGTCTTCTCGCCCTGCTCGCCCCTGTGGCACTGGTCCTGCCATTGAGCGCCAACGCCGCCATGGACAAGGCGACCCGGGATAACTTCACCCAGAACTGCATGGCCGCTGCCAGCCAGAAGCTTGATGCCAAAGCGGCTCAGGCCTACTGCACCTGCGGCGCCAACTCGGTGAACAAGCATTTCTCGGACGCCGAAATCAAGACCCTCAGCGCCTCAGCCACGCCTCCGGATGCATTGACCACCCGCTTGAGGGCGGCAGTGACTGAAGACTGCGCCAAAGGAAAGTAACAAAATATTTTCCGACGCCCGGCAGCACTTGTCGGGCGCATGCCTGTTTACTGGAAAGTGGCTGCAGGCCTTGAATTGCTTGAGGTGCAGCTGCGGTCTGGTTCGCGCGAATAGCGTATCGACCTGAAAACAAACAGCGATAATTTCGCAATATTATCTACCAGTGCGCAAACTGCTCAGCGAAATGGCTCTACTTCGACACATTTGGACTATGATAGCCCGGTGTGCCTATCGGCCTGAGCAGCACGCACTACTGAAAAATTATGTTTTTGGAGATACACCATGTCTAATCGCCAAACCGGCACCGTAAAATGGTTCAACGATGAAAAAGGCTTCGGCTTTATCACTCCACAGGGTGGCGGTGACGACCTGTTCGTACACTTCAAGGCTATCCAGAGCGACGGTTTCAAAAGCCTGAAAGAAGGCCAGACTGTTTCTTTCGTAGCTGCTAAAGGCCAGAAAGGCATGCAGGCTGAGGAAGTAAAAGTAGTCTGATCATTCAGATGCTTGAAAAAAACCCCGTTATCACGGGGTTTTTTTATGGGTGACAATCGGTGCCCGCTATCAGCCGCAGTTGACCCGAACGACATTGGCGCTGCTGTCGGTGTTCAGGTTCAGGCGATCAGAGCGATATTCCAGGGTGATCATGTCATTGGGGCCAAGGACACGGGCCGTCCGGGCACCGGACTTGCTGCGCGCCTGCTCGAGCAGGGCTGCCGAAGCGGGCTTGCCGACTGCAAACTGGGCCGTACTGGCGTCACAACGGGTATTTTCATTGGTGGCGGCGCCGGTTGCCGCAGGGGCCGCACTCGACGTGGACTCAGAGGTGCTGCAACCGCCCAGAATCAAGGTGGCGACGATAAAACCAAGCGATGTGACTTTCCAGGGCATACAGCCTCCTTGATAGATAAACAAACTCAGAACCTTGCGACCCTGAATAAACGCGATGGTTGCACGGGTCGGGCAAATCAAGGAACGCAAGTCTGCACGATTGGAGGCACCACAAGGTCGGCGAAATCGTCACAAAACGCTTCCAGCGCGCTCAATCATGCCTAAGTCGCAGTGCCAAAACAGCGGCAACAATGATTTACTGTCGCTACCCGGCGCCCGCTCCAGGGCGTTTTTTCACCCAGTCAGAGACGAGACACACAATGGCAGTTGTATCCATTGATGCGGACATCAAGGCCAGATGGCCACAAGGACAATGCTCCCACAGCCCTTCAAGCCCGGAAGAACTCACCATCATCGCCATCGACCTGCTGGTCAAGGAGTTGGGCACCGGTGGCGCCCAGGCGTTTATCGGCCAGATCCTTGCGCGCTATCCGGCAGAGTCCGACACCACCTTGGCCTCATCACCTATTTGAGACGCGCCAGGCGCTGACTCAATAGATCGAAGAAGCCTTGGGCATCACCGTTTTCGACCCAGAACACGTTTTTATCGTGGTCCAGAGTGCCGTACCAGTCGGCGATGGTCTGGCCGAATGTCGGCCCATCACGGCTGTCGATCACCAGATTGACCTGGCGCCCCGAAAACAGCTCGGGCTTGAGCAGCCAGGCGATCACACTGGCGTCATGCACAGGCCCGCCGGGCAAGCCGTAGTGCACCATGTCCGCCTTGACGTACTCATCGAGAATGCCCTTGACCAGCTTGCCTGCGCCGTTGTTCAACGCCTCGATCTGCTTGAGGCGCTGCTCACTGGTGAGGATCTTGTGGGTGACGTCCAGCGGCACATAGGTCAGCTTGACACCACTGGCCAGCACTATCTGCGCAGCATGGGGATCGGCGAACAGATTGAATTCCGCTGCCGGGGTGATATTGCCGCCATTGAAATGCGCCCCACCCATCACTACCACTTCCTTGATGCCCTGGGTGATCTCCGGGGCCTGGATCAGCGCCAGTGCCAGATTGGTCTGCGGCCCTAGCATGGCGATGGTGACGCTGTGAGGGCTGGCCTTGCGCAGGGTATTGATCAAATAATCGACCGCGTTGCCTTCGGCGAGGCCTTTGGCCGGCTCATGCACCGTGACACCCGGCAGGCCTTCCTGGCCGTGAATGTTTTCGGCATAGATCGGCGTGCGTACCAGTGGCTTTGGCGCCCCGGCGTATACCGGAACGTCTTCGCGCCCTGCCCACTCCCGCGCCAGACGAGCATTGCGCGAGGTCTTGTCCAGCCGTACATTGCCCGCCACCGTGGTGATGGCCAGTACGTTCAGCTCTTCGGGCGATGCCAGCGCCAGCAGCAGCGCCACGACATCGTCGGCACCGGGATCAGTGTCGATGATCAGATCGCGCGTCTGCGCTCCGTGCACGGTAGTGGCAGCGAGAATGGACAAAAGCATTGCGCTCCTGATCAAGCGTTTCAGATATGACATGGGAACTCCCTGTTCCTGGTTTGAAAAATATTGTTAAAAAACCACGCCCGCCACCAACGCAATATTGGTGTAGGGCTGACATTCGCCGGTACGCACGATCGCCTTGGCACGCCGACTCAGTTCTTTCAGTGCTTCGTGGCTGAGCAAGCGTTGCTCACCCAATGCGCCCGCCTCGCCGAGGTTCTGCACCACAGCCAGGGCAGGCGGTTGCTTGAGCAGCATCTCTTCAGCCAGTACATGGCTTTCGACCTGCATCTCGGTCAACACGATATTCAGCACACTGACGAAATCCGGGACGCCATGGGTCAGGGCCAGATCGATCAGCTCCACGCCTGGCGGTACCGGCATACCGGCGTCGACGATCATGACGATATCGCCATGGCCCAGGGAAGCAATCACCCGGGACAAGGCAATGTTGAGCAAAGGGGTCTTTTTCATGCGCAAAGGCTCGCCTGGACTTCATTGAAGGACGGAATCGAGGGCTGGGCGCCGGCCCGGGTGACTGACAGGGCTGCGGCAGCCTGACCGAAGCGAATTGCCTCGGCCTCGCTCAAGCCCTGGGACAAGGCTGCGGCGAAACCACCGACAAAGGTATCCCCCGCCGCCGTGGTATCGACGGCCTGTACCTTGCGCGCAGGGAAATGCTCGAAACCCTGGCCATTGGCGAACACTGCGCCCTGCTCACCCAGGGTAATCAGCACCTTGCCGGCCCCGGCAACGATCAGCGCTGCGGCCGCAGCTTTGGCAGAAGCCAGGGAGTCCACCGGCAGGCCGGTAAGGATCGCCGCCTCGGTTTCGTTGGGAATCAGGTAATCGATCAGCGCATACCATTGCGCAGGCAATGGCGCCACGGCCGGGGCGGGATTGAGAATAACGGTCTTGCCCAGTTCGCGGGCGCGCTTGAGGGTATGGGCCACGGTCGGTACCGGCACCTCGAGCTGGCAAATGACCACTTCAGCCGCTGCCAGCAAGTGGTCAAAGCCTGAAACCCGCTCCGGGGTCAATTCGCCATTACCCCCGGCGACAATGATGATCGCGTTCTGGCTGCTGTCATCGACGACAATCGAGGCGATACCGGTCGATACGTTGTCCAGACCGGTCACGGCCTGGCAGTCAATCTGTTCCGCCAACAAGGCCCCGCGCAACTGCTCGCCATAGGCATCGTTACCTACACAGCCGATCATCGCCACGCTGGCGCCCAAACGCGCTGCGGCGACGGCCTGGTTGGCGCCTTTGCCACCCGGCACGGTGGCGAACGACTCGCCTGCCAGGGTCTCTCCGGCTCGCGGCAGGCGCGGTGCGCGGATGACCAGATCCATGTTCAGGCTGCCCACAACCACTACTTTTGCTTGCATGACTTCCACACTCTTCAATCCAGTCATTACAGTAACTCAACGATATTCGCTGAACGCGTTGCCCGGCGGCGCCGTCGACTCGCGCAAGACAATGCTCGGGGCAACAACACGCTTCTCTGCGGGCAAAGCTCCCTGAGTCGCGATGCGCCGCAGCAACACCTCAGCCGCGGTCTCGCCCAGTTGCAGGATCGATTGCCCTACGGTCGTCAGCGCCGGATAGACATATCGACTCATTTCGATATCGTCGAAGCCGATCACCGACAAGTCGGCGGGCACGCGGATATTGCGTTCCGCAGCCGCCCGCAGCACGCCGATGCCGATCATGTCGTTACCGGCGAAAATCGCGGTGGGCGGGTCCGCCGCCAACAAGCCGACCGCAGCGGCATAACCTCCGGGGCTGGTGAAATCGCTTTGCGCGATCCAGCTCTGCGGCACCTCGATGCCCGCCTCCCTCATGGCACGTTGGTAACCGGCCAGGCGCAAGACGGCCACGCTGGTCTGGGCCGGGCCGCAGATACAGGCGATATGGCGGTGCCCCAGCTCCAGCAAATGCCGGGTGGCCAGATAGGCACCCAATTCGTGATCAATACGCACCAGATCGGCAGCAATACCGTCCAGCTCACGGTCGACGATGACCATGGGCGTGCGTACGGCAGCCAGTCCTCCGGCCGCCAGCTCAGTATCCCCGCCCACGGACGAGACGATCAGGCCATCGACGCGCTTCTCCAGCAACACCCGCAGGTAGCTGCGCTGCTTGTCGGGATTGTCATCGGAGTTGCAGAGGATCACGCAAAAGCCGTTGCGCTCACAGTAATCCTCGATGCCCCGGGCCAGCTCGGCGAAGTACGGGTTGATGCCGTTGGGGATCAACAGCCCGATAGTCGAGGTGGCCTTGGCCTTGAGGGAACGGGCTACGGCACTGGGGACGTAGTCGAGTTGGGCAATGGCCGCCTCGACCTTGATCCTGACCTCATCGCTGACCGGCCGGGTCTTATTGAGGACATGGGACACCGTCGTGTAGGAAATCCCTGCCATTGCCGCAACATCTTTGATGGTAGCCATGTCAGCTTTGCCGCCGTGCGCGATTGCTACGGTAAGTGTCCAGGACCACGGCGATGACGATCACCGCGCCGGTGATAATGCGTTTGGTCGGCTCGCTTGCACCGATCTGAGCCAGTCCTGCAGCCAGCACCGAAATGATCAGTACGCCGAAGAAGGTACTGATCACCGAGCCTCGCCCGCCCATCAGACTGGTTCCACCGATGACCACAGCGGCGATGACCTGCAGTTCCAGACCGGAACCGGCATTGGGATCGGCCGCTTCCAGACGGGAAATCTGAAACAGCGCCGCGACACCCGCCAACAAGCCCATCAGGGAAAACACCAGGATCTTGTAGGGCTTGGGATTGATACCGGCCAGACGCACGGCTTCTTCATTGGTACCGATGCCGATCAGGTAGCGACCGAACACCGTGCGGGTCAGTACCGCCTGAGCCAGCAGGATGATCAGCAGGGCAATGATGAAAGACGGCGAAATACCGAACGCAATCGGATCGGAGAGCCAGGCGAAGGAGTCGCCGATATAGGCGGTGCGCGAATTGGTCATCTGATAGGCCACGCCACGAGCCATCTCCAATACGCCCAGAGAGACGATAAAGGATGGAATGCGCCAGGCCACAGTGATGGAGCCGGTGATAGTGCCTGCCAACGTCGCGCACGCGATACCGAGCAACGCTGCCGGAAATACGCTCCAGCCCCAGCCCAGCATGGCCACGCTCACCGCCGAAGCGGCCAGGGCCAGCACCGAGCCCACCGACAGGTCGATGCCGCCGATGATCAGGATAAAGGTCATGCCCACCGAGAGGACCATCAGGTCCGGGATCTGGTTGGCCAGGGTGCTGAAGGTCTCGTAGGACAGGAAGTGATCGCTGAGCAGCGAGAACAGCACGATCATCGCGAGCAAGGCACCGGCCAGGCCCAGATAAGTGCCAAGGCCGAAATAGGTGCCGCTGCGCTTGGTCGATACCGGCAGTGCTTGAGTCGAAGTGGAAGTTTTCATGAGACGTTCCCGGGCGCTGCGTCATTGAGCAGCGCATCGCGTTTTTGATAGCCGGCAAAAGCAGCGGCCAACAGTTCATCCTGGGTCCAGTTGTCGCGCTCGAAGGTGTCGATCAGCCGACCATCCGACAAGACACCGATGCGATCACAGATCAGCATCAGCTCGCGCAGGTCGCTGGAAACCACTACCAGCGCCCTGCCCTGGCGAGTCAATTCGCCAAGCAACGTGTAAATATCGAATTTGGCACCGACATCGATACCCCGGGTGGGCTCGTCAAACAGCATCACCGGGCAGTCGCGTTCCAGCCAGCGGCCGATCACCACTTTCTGCTGATTGCCGCCGGACAGCTCGCAGACCAGTTGCCCTGGACTTGAGCTGCGAATGCGCATGGCCTCGACCTGACGCTGCGCCAGACGTGTTTCATCGCCGTGATTGACAATGCCTTTGCTGGAAATGGCTTCCATATTGCCCAAAGCAATATTGGCGCTGATGGACTGGCTCAACAACAAGCCTTCACCCTTGCGGTCCTCGGTAATCAGGGCGATACCATGGGCCACAGCATCCACTGGCGAGCGAATGCTGGCGACGCGCAGCGGGCTGCCAACTTCTATATGACCACTATCGGCCGGGTCCGCACCGTAGATAAGCCGCAATAACTCGGTACGCCCGGCGCCAATCAGCCCGGAAATGCCAAAGATCTCGCCGCTGCGCACCTCAAAGGACACATCCTTGACCTTGCCCGCGCGCGTAAGCCCTTTGACTGACAGGGCCACGCCACCAATGGAACGCTGGCCAAGGTCGATGTGCTCACCCAGTTCGCGACCGACCATCAGGGTCACCAGTTGCTCGCTGTTGTAGTTGGCAATCGGCTCGACGCAGACCAGGCGGCCATCACGCAATACAGCGATGCGCTGGGCGACCCTGGCCAGTTCTTCAAGGCGATGGGAGATATAAATGATCGACACACCCCGGGCCTGCAGGCGGGTGATCTGCTCGAACAGCATCTCGACTTCCCGGGCGGTCAGCATCGCCGTCGGCTCGTCGAGGATCAGCACATGACAATCGCCGATCAGGTTACGGGCAATCTCGACCATCTGCTGATGGCCAATGCCCAGCTCACCGACCGGGGTATCCGGGTCAATCGCATCAAGACCGACCTGGGCCATGGCCTGGATCGCATCGGCGCGCAGTCGCTTGCGATTGATCCAGCCGCCACGACTGGGCAGGTTATCGAGAAACAGATTTTCCGCCACCGACAGCGTGGGCAGCAGGTTCAGCTCCTGCATCACCATGCGCACGCCCAGGCGTTCGGCCTGGGTTCGACTGGCCGGTTCATAGGGCTTGCCCTGGAACTGCATGTTCCCTGTAGTGGGGACGACCAGACCGCCGATGATCTTCGACAGGGTGCTCTTGCCCGCACCGTTTTCGCCGGTTAAGGCCAGCACTTCGCCGCGCATCAAGGTCAGGTCGATGTCGCTGAGAACAGGTTGGGCGTAGGTTTTACCGATACCGCTGACAGACAGCACAGCGGCCTGGGCAGACGCTGACATAAAGCTCTCCACGCGCCTGCCGCAGGGCGGGCAGGCGCTGTTGTTCAGACGCGATTATTTGGTGACGAGCTCAACCGGCGTTTCGATCACGCCATCCTTGATATCGACTTTCTCGCCCTTGACCATTTTCAACGCCGTCTCGATACCGAAAACCGCTTGTTTGGCGGCGAATTGGTTGGCGGTAGCCAGGACACGACCGTCTTTGAGCATCGGCTGGATGGCTTTGATGTCGTCATAGCCTACGACCTGAACCTTGCCCGCCTTGCCTGCAGCACGTACCGCAGCAACTGCGCCCAGAGCCATGCTGTCGTTGCCCGCGAGCAGCGCCTTGAGGTCCGGATATTGGGTGAGCATGGCCGAGGCAACATGATTGCCCTGGTCGATTTCCCAGTTACCCGATTGCGTCGAAACAACCTTGATCTGCGCGGCGTCCATTGCATCCTTGAAGCCGGCGGTGCGCTGCTGGGCGTTGGTGGTGGTTGGCACGCCTTCAATGATGCCGACCTGATCACCGGCCTTGAGCTGCTTGGCGAGGTAGTCACCCACCAATTTCGAACCCTTGCGGTTATTCGGGCCTACGAAGGGCACTTCAATACTTTTGCTCTTGAGCACATCGCCATCGAGCTGGTTGTCGATATTGACCACCTTGATGCCGGCATCCATGGCTTTCTTGATAACCGGCACCAGAGCCTTGGAATCAGCCGGCGCAATGACCAGGGCATCGACCTTGGACACGATCATCTGCTCGACGATCCTGATTTGCTCCGCAGTGTCGGATTCGTTCTTGATACCGTTGGAGAGCAGATCGAAATCGCTGCGGTGGTCTTTCTGATAAGCCTTGGCGCCGTCTTCCATGGTCAGGAAAAATTCGTTGGCCAGGGATTTCATGACCAGGGCGACTTTGGGCTTGGCGGTGTCTGCGTAGGCAGCGGAGAGAGGCATGGCCGCAGCGGCGGCGGTGAGCATGGCGACAGCGAGAAGGCGTCCAGCAAATGGCAGCTTCATGGGGGGGGTCACTCCAGTCTTATGATTATTTTAAGGACTTCGATGATTGCAGCGATTTTGCGCGAACAGCGTTGAGAATAACTATTCGCGCAAACGTTTGCGTCTATCAACTATGAACAACCGCGTAGGGCTTTGTCAATCGCGAAAATACGACAGAATCGGCATGTTGAACGAGCGCGTTTGCAAAAGCGCACAGGTGAAACAATTAAGCACCGAGATTCCACGGAGGAAAGACGACGAGGATAGCCGAGAAACTGAACGAAGATGCCGAAAAGCGGTCAATCCTGCGGTTTGACTGTAGCCACTTCGTCAGCGCGCACCTTCACGGTCTTGCCGGAAATGTCCTCGAACTCATAAAAACCGTCTGTGGTTTTGGTCTTCGGTGCGTCACGGGTGATGTACTGAGTGCCGTTTTGCAAAGTGACGACCGTCGGGGTGGAACAGCCAGCCAATACAGCAAAAATCCCTGCCGCTGCGGGCATAAGCCAGTATCTGCGTTTCATAAGGACTCCGTTCTGAAAAGTGCCTGCATAGCGTTGAGATCAATCCCCGGCAGATTGGTTCTGCAACCCGTCGCTTCACGCTGATGTTGCGAAACATTCGGCATTGAAATACTGTATATGCGTACAGCCAATTTAAGGATCACCTCGTGACAACATCAGCGGCCGCCGCGCCCTCCTTGACCGCCTACCAACGTCTCGGTACCCGGGTACAGAAGATCATCAACTCCACCAGTGCGCAGAAGGCCAGGGCAGCCTTGATCTTCCGCCAACCCGATGAACTGGAAGATGACTGGGCGCAGTTGCTCGAAGAAATTGCCGAGAACGACAACGTCACCCTCGCCTATCGCGATGATGGCGGTGTGCAGATTTTCTGGACAGTGCCCAAGGAAGACTGACGGCATGATGGTTCGTTTTTTTACCTTGCTGTGCACCACCCTCGCCTTTACCGCCGTCGCCCACGCTGAAGCACCGCGCACATTCAGTGAGGCCAAAAAACTTGCCTGGGGCCTCTATGCGCCTCAGTCCACCGAGTTCTACTGCGGCTGCAAATACACGGGCAACCGCGTTGACCTTGCCGCCTGCGGCTATGTCCCGCGCAAGAACGCCAACCGTGCCAAGCGCATCGAGTGGGAGCACATTGTTCCGGCCTGGCAGATCGGCCACCTGCGCCAATGCTGGCAGAGTGGCGGACGCAAGAACTGCACGAAAAGCGATGCGGTTTACCAGCGCGCCGAGGCCGACCTGCACAACCTGGTCCCCAGTATCGGCGAGGTTAATGGCGACCGTAACAACTTCAGTTTCGGCTGGCTGCCGGTGCAGAAAGGCCAATACGGCGCCTGCCTGACCCAGATCGACTTCAAGGCAAAGAAAGTCATGCCCCGGCCATCGATTCGCGGAATGATCGCCCGGACTTATTTCTATATGAGCAAGCAATACAACTTGCCGTTGTCCCGCCAGGACACTCAGCTTTATCAAGCCTGGAACAAGACCTACCCGGTAGAAAGCTGGGAGCTGCAACGCAATCAGCGGGTCGCTTGTGTCATGGGCCACGGCAATGAGTTCGTCGGTCCGGTCAATATGAAGGCCTGTCGCTAGATCCGAACGACAGCTTGCTGACGCCAACTTTTACGCTTGCGTCAGGACACGTCGAGGCCCTGCAAAAACACTAACAACCTCAGTTTTTTGGGGGCCTCGGAGCTAACGCCCCCTCGAATTGAGGGTGGTTGCCGCCACTCATCCGGCGACGGTTCAAAATCATGTAAAAAGATGTAAATTTCGAGCTTCCGGATTTCCCGGAGAGCTCCTTATCCTCTTAGAGAAAGCAGTCCGATTCATGGCCGCTTGAAGTTTTTGCATGCCTGTTTCGATCTCGAAAATGAAGTAGCCCACCTCCAGGTGCGGTTATGTACACCGGAAGTACACATTTAGAGCGACGTATTGGATACGTCTCACAGGCGAGAGCAATAATGAATAATCAGAAGGATTTTGAGATTCACTATAGGTTTCGTGGCGAACAACGGCATTTTCGCCATCAGGCAGCTCATCTCTGTGAAAGCGACGCCCTGCATTTCGCAACACTGCACGCGGGTGTCGGGACCGTCAGTGGCAACGTCGCCGCCGGGCCGGTCATGCTGGCGATTCTTCAGGCCGAAGGGTTTGGCATTACCCAGGTGCACTGGAAAAAGAACCACAACAGCATCGGTAACTGAAAACATCAGCCCCGGCCGCAGGGCCGGGGCTGATGCTTCAGATCGCCGGATATTCGCCGGTCCCCTCGGGCCATGGCGTCAGCAGCTCAAACCCCTTATCAGTCACCGCCACCATATGCTCCCACTGCGCGGACAGGGAAAGATCCCGGGTCAGGACCGTCCAGCCATCGGCGAGGGTCTTGGTCCCAGGCTTGCCGGCGTTGATCATCGGTTCAATGGTGAAGACCATCCCCGCTTTGAGCTTGAGGCCCTTGCCCGGCGTGCCGTAGTGCAGCACCTGGGGCTCTTCGTGGTAGTTACGGCCGATGCCATGACCGCAATATTCGCGCACTACGCTGAATCCCTCACGATGTGCCACGGTCTGGATTGCATGACCGATATCCCCCAGCGTCGCGCCGGGACGCACCGTATGGATCCCCGCCCGCGTCGCTTCATAGGTGGTATGCACCAGACGTCGCGCCAAGGGGCTGACTTCACCCACCAGATACATGCGACTGGTATCGCCGTACCAACCATCCTTGATCACCGCCACATCGATATTGATGATGTCGCCGTCCTTGAGGATGTCCTGGGCAGACGGAATGCCGTGACACACCACCGCATTGGGTGATGTGCAGGTAGTTTTGGTAAAGCCGTGGTAGCCGACATTGGCCGGGATGACCTTGAGTTCCTTGACGATGAAATCATTGCAGATATCGTCCAGCGCCTCGGTACTGACCCCGGCCTTGACGTGGGGCTTGATCATTTCAAGCACCTGGGCAGCCAGACGCCCGGCTACCCGCAGGTGCACCAGATCTTCTTCAGTCTTGAACGTAATTGGCCCACTCATCAGGAGGCCTCCCGCTCAGTCGCGGTGATCGAGGCGATATCGCCCGCCTGGGCACTGAGCAACGTACCGCCTGCCGCCTCGGCCCGGATCAGCATCTGGCAGATTTCGCTGTAGTCCAGGGATGGGTGCAGCTCGGCAAGCATGCCGACACGCATCCAGTGTTCGGCCTGGGCGTTGATGGAGCGACTGAGCGCCGCACTGGCGGCGCGGATATTGGCGTGCATCTGTTCGGAAATCTTTACCAGGCCCATGGGTCACCTCGAGTTGAATATACGAAGCATATACGTTTCATATATTCCCGAGCAAGCCTATCAGCCTTCGAGTCTGGAATGGGGCAGGCAGCACGCCAATGACCACGTCAATTGGCCGATTGCGTTTTGATCGGGCTTGGTCAGCACCCGATAGTTCAGCAGCATGGCTTTTTCGGCATCGTCGAGCGTATCCAGCGACACTGGCATACGAGCACCCGATAGCAGATAGAGAACATCCACGCCCTTGAAACCCAACGCTACCAGGTAGTCCGAACGAGGGGCCCGGGCGCCACTTTCGTACTTACCCTGGGCATTGGCCTCGACCCCGCCCATCTGCGCAAATTGCTGCTGTGAAAGCCCCATGGATTTGCGCTCCTCTTTCAAGCGCGCGCCGAGGTTTTTCATTTTGGGGTACCTGAAGCGGAATGTTCATCATCCACGATACGCTCCATTTGAACCCCGCGTTGCGATATCGGGACCGGCGATCAGGAGTCGCTGCAATGGTTGCTCGAAGAGCTCGCGGGCCGTTCATAACCGTATTGCGCACCAACAATAGCCAGGGTCGCCTGGGCTTCGGCTGCCTGGAAGCGCTGAATCGCGCTGGCCAGTGCAAGGAAGTCCTCGCGTTGCATTTCATGGGCGCGGGAAACGCGATTCAGCGGGGTCTGGAGCTGATTCGGGGACATAGGAAACTCCTTCTTCAATATACTGTGTATGCATACAGTATTTTGAAGAGGAAGCCAGCGCAAGAGCTCAGACGACGAGCGGTCAGTCTTCGCTGGCCGCTGTCGTCGCAAGCCAATCAGGCGCCTGCAAGCTCACGCAATTGCAGCCATTCGGTCTTGCTGATCTCGATGCCCTCAACCAGCGACCGGGCGCGCTGCACATAACGACGATCACCCGGCAGGCGTTCCTGACCGACCCCGTGCATCTGCCGCACCAGCTCTTCGCTGCGCTCGGCAAAACTCTGGCCGCTGCCCTTGTTCGGGTCGATGACGATGAGCAACTGCCCGGTCCAGGGCGTTTGCGCGCCGGGGTGCCTGAACCAGTCGAACTCGAAGGAGAAATTTCCGCCCGTGAGTGCAGCAGCCAGCAGTTCCACCATCATCGACAGCGCCGAGCCCTTGTAGCCACCAAAAGGCAGCAGCGCTCCGCCGTCGAGAATGGCCTTGGGGTCTTCGGTCGGTTGACCGGCGCGATCCACGCCCATGCCCGCTGGCAACATGCGCCCTGCCCGCGCGGCAATCTGCACGTCGCCATTGGCAATGGCACTGGTAGCCAAGTCAAAGACAATGGGTTCACCACCGGCCCGCGGCGCGGCGAACGCAATCGGGTTAGTGCCGAACAGTGGCTTTTGTGCACCGTGGGGCACAACGCAGGTCATGCTGTTAACCACACTCAGAGCCACCAGCCCTTCTTCGGCGAAGGGCTCGACATCCGGCCAGAGCGCAGCAAAGTGATGGGAATTGCGAATGGCCAGAATGGCGATACCGGCACTGCGGGCCTTGTCGATCAACAACGCTTTGGCCGCCATCAGCGCAGGCTGGGCAAAACCACCGGCCGCATCGACCCGGATGAACCCGGCACCTACATCCTCGACCTTCGGCTCTGCCGTGCCGCTGACCCAACCGCTGGCCAGGGACGACAGGTAGCCCGGAATACGGAAAATGCCGTGGCTGTGGGAGCCGTCACGCTGGGCGCTGGCGCAGTTCTGCGACAAGACGCGGGCAACCTGCGGCGAGGTGCCGTGACGCAGGAAAACCTGGCGTAACAGTTCTGCCAGTTCATCGAAAGACAGGCTGTGGGTCTCGGCATTGTCGCGGGGTGCAGACATCTGAAGCTCCAGGGTCATGATCGGGAAATGGCGGCGCGGCGCAGCGCAAGAAGTAGTCAGGTAAAAGCCAGCACGCAGAGTACTGCCCGCCGACAAACAGGTAAACTGCCAGGCTTTGCCGCCGCTCATCAAGGACCCTGCATGCGTATTCTCGTCGTCAACGTCAACACCACAGAATCCATCACCGAGGCCATTGCCGCCCAGGCGCGCTCGGTGGCAGCGCCCGGCACCGAGATCATCGGTCTGACCCCGCATTTCGGCGCCGAATCGGTGGAAGGCAATTTCGAGAGTTACCTGGCGGCCCTGGCCGTCATGGACCGCGTGCTGTCCTACGACCAGCCCTATGACGCGGTGATCCAGGCTGGCTACGGCGAGCATGGCCGTGAGGGCCTGCAAGAGTTGCTCGACGTGCCGGTGATCGATATCACCGAAGCCGGTGCCAGTATGGCCATGCTGCTGGGCCACGCCTATTCCGTGGTGACGACCCTGGATCGCACGGTGCCGCTGATCGAAGATCGCCTCAAACTGGCCGGGCTGTTCGAGCGTTGCGCTTCTGTTCGGGCCAGCGGCCTGGCGGTACTGGAGTTGGAGGAAGATCCACAGCGCGCCGTGGAAGCCATCGTCACTCAGGCTGAGCGGGCGGTGAAAGACGACAAGGCCGAGGTGATTTGCCTGGGCTGCGGCGGCATGGCCGGTCTCGACGAACAGATCCGCCAGCGCACCGGCGTGCCGGTGGTAGATGGCGTAACCGCCGCCGTAATGCTGGCCGAATCCCTGGTACGCCTGGGCCTGTCCACCTCGAAAGTACGCACCTACGCCAAGCCCCGACCGAAAACCATTACCGGTTGGCCGGGCACGTTTCGCCGTGGATAAAAAACGATGTCTGTGGGACCGGCTTCAGCCGGGAAGAGGCCGGTGAAGTCCGTCGCATCCAAGTGATCAGCACCGACGCCTTCCCGGCTGAAGCCGGTCCCACATAAACCTCACTGCCACCTGGCTCTTACTGATCCAGGCGCTTGTGGAAAAACAGGCGCTGATGGCCCGGCGGATAGTCCTGCAACTGGCCGAATTCGCTGAAGCCGTGCTTGCGGTAAAAATCCGGCGCCTGAAAGTCAAAGGTGTCGAGCCAGATACCCACGCAGTTTTTCTCCCGCGCCAGATCCTCGGCCATACCCATCAGGCGTGAGCCGGTGCCCTGGCCACGGGTCTGCTCAGGTATCGCCAACAGCTCGATGAACATCCAGCGATACAACAACTTGCCATACATCCCGCCCAGCACCTCATTGGTCTGTTCGTCCCGCACCAGCAGAGCGAATTTCTCCGCGCCCGCGTCTCCCGCCTGGGATGCGTTATAGGCACGCAGGGGGGTGAGGATGGCCAGATAATCGTCTTCTGTCGGCTGATTCGTCAGCTCGATCCGCGTACTCATTGATCTCTTCCTTTTAAAAAGACTTTCTGATTTGGCCCTTTCCTCTCACAGGAGCAGCTTTAGCCGCGAGGGCGTCCGCCCGGCCGCTCCTGCACAAAAGCCAGAGCCTAGAGAGGTCCGCATGTGCCGTAAAGCCACTCGTTGGAACGTCACGGGCAAATCTCATCCTAATGTCGGTCTTGAACAAAAACCCTAACCCGGATCTAATGAGAATGAGACGCATAAAAATATGACTCGTATTAGCCTTTATTTTCAATAAACACTGAATGACTGCAGCCCTCATTCGTTCATTGAAAGCAGGTCGTTTGAATCGAGTCGAATAAGGAGTTGGCAGTTAATGAATCGCACCTTGCTGCATCGCAAAGCCACCACAGCGGCCCGGCCGCTGCCGCCAACACAGGGCACGGATCGCCCGGGCAACGACCATATTCGTCAATTGCTCAAACGCTTCGGCCTGCGTACCAGCCTGGTTCGCCTGAAGGTGTTGGATGCGCTGGTCAATGCCAGCGAAGCAGGCCATCCACTGGGCGTGCGCGGCGTGCACAATCAGCTGTTGAAGCTGGATATTCCCATGTCGTTTCTCAGCGTACGCGAGGTGCTCAAGCGCCTGTGTGACGAGGGCGTGATTCACATGAACGCGGACAAGAGCTACAGCCTGCATCCCCTGGCCTGGCAATCACTGCAGGGTTCGACGGCGCAATAACCGCCGAACCCGCAGGCTCTGCCGATGCGCTCAGGGCTTGACCTTGCGGCGCATGACGCCGTTGATCACCACCACCAGCACCGCCACGGACACGGCGATGTACTTGAAGGTCTCTTCGGTAATCACACCGCTGTTCTGCAAATGGGACAGACCGAGCATGATCGCAAGTACGGTAAGGGCGATCAGAATCGAGTACATCAAACGTTGCTTGTTGGTCATTACGGACATTTCCTGAAATCGTCGATGCGCCATATTACGCGATGAGCAGCACCTGACACACGCCTGTGCGTTAGCACCCCCTTGCGCAGATTTGCGCACATTCCGACAAAAAAACCCAAAAAAGCGCGACCCATTGACCGACAGCAGAGCCTCTGGAACGCAGATCTGCAAGGTTCACATGGTTTAATGCACCCTGTTCGATCCATCGCTTGCCCGCTATCCGCTAGACCAAGGAGTTCACAATGCCCCATGAAGAGAGCCTGCTGGGGGCCGCTGTTGTATTTTTGCTTGCCGCTGTTCTGATCGTCCCGCTGGCGAAACGCCTGCAACTGGGCGCCGTACTCGGCTATCTGTTCGCCGGTGTCATCATCGGCCCATCGGTACTGGGCCTGATCGGTAATCCACAGAGCGTCAGCCATATTTCCGAACTGGGCGTCGTCCTGCTGTTGTTCATCATTGGCCTGGAACTGTCGCCCAAACGCCTGTGGGTGATGCGCAAGGCTGTGTTCGGTGTCGGCCTGGCCCAGGTGCTGTTGACCGGCCTGGTCATCGGCAGCGTCGCCCTGCTCGCCTTTGGCCAGCCACTCAACAGCGCCGTGGTCCTCGGCCTTGGCCTGGCGCTGTCTTCCACTGCATTCGGTCTGCAAAGCCTGGCCGAGCGCAAGGAACTGAACGCGCCCCATGGCCGCCTGGCCTTTGCCATTCTGTTGTTCCAGGACATCGCGGCCATCCCCTTGATTGCCATGGTCCCGTTGCTGGCCGGCGCCACCCACGAGCCCAGTACCAGCGACAGCCTGACTCACGGCTTGCGGGTCCTGGGCAGCATCGCCATTGTCGTGGTCGGCGGACGCTATCTGCTGCGCCCGGTATTTCGTGCCGTGGCCAAGACCAAGTTGCAGGAAGTCTCCACCGCCACGGCCCTGCTGGTGGTCATCGGTACGGCATGGCTGATGGATCTGGTCGGCGTGTCCATGGCGCTGGGCGCCTTTCTCGCTGGCCTCTTGCTGGCCGACTCGGAATACCGCCACGAACTGGAAGCCCAGATCGAACCCTTCAAGGGCCTGCTGCTGGGGCTGTTCTTCATCAGCGTCGGCATGGGTGCCAATCTCAGCCTGTTGATCAATACGCCGGTGACTGTGATCGGCCTGACCTTGCTGCTGGTCGCCATCAAGTTGCCGCTGCTGTTCTTTATCGGTCGTCTGGCCGGGGGACTGGGTCGACAAAGCGCGCTGCGTCTGGGCCTGGTCCTGGCGGCGGGCGGTGAATTCGCCTTCGTGGTCTTCCAGATCGGCCGCGATCAGGGCCTGTTCGATGCCAGTCTGTATGACACCCTGGTCCTGACCATTACCCTGTCCATGGCCATGACGCCGCTGCTGTTGCTGGCCATCTCCCGTCTGATCAAGCCCAAGCCGGTGCCCGCCCGGGAAGTGCCGGACGAATACCGCGCCATCGACGGCGATACCCCGCGCGTGGTGATTGCCGGAATGGGCCGTATGGGCCAGATCGTTTCGCGGATATTGCGCGCCCAGAACGTTCCCTTTATCGCCCTCGACACCTCGGTGGAAACCATTGAGTTCACCCGCAGCTTCGGCAATGTCCCGGTGTTCTATGGTGATCCGCTGCGCCCGGAAATCCTTCGTGCGGCCAAGGTCGATCAGGCTGAATACTTCGTCATCGCCACGGACGATCCGGACACCAACATCAAGACCGCAGAGCTGGTGCGCAAGCTCTACCCGCACATGAAGATCATCGCCCGCGCCCGTAACCGGCAACATGTGCACCGCCTGATGGACCTGGACGCCCAGGCGATTCGCGAGACCTTCTACTCAAGCCTTGAGATGAGTCGCCGCACCCTGGTTGGCCTGGGCCTGAGCGAAGAACAGGCCAAGGCCCGTATCGACCGCTTCAAGCGCCACGACGAACAGGTACTCAACGCCCAACATCTGGTCTACGACGATGAGGCCAAGGTCATGCAGACGGCGGTTGAAGCCCGTGCAGAGCTGGCGCAATTGTTTGAGGCGGACCGGCGGGAAGAAGAAGCCACACTCAATTAACTAGCTAGTCGCAATGATATCTGTGGGACCGGCTTTAGCCGGGAAGAGGCCGGTATATTCACCGCTGTCTCTCAAGCAGCCAGGACGCCTTCCCGGCTAAAGTCGGTCCCACATGTGCCTGCGGCAACACCACATTTCCAAATGATAACGAGAACCTGTAACATTCGCGCACGGCTTTGTCCTGCCTCCGAGCCCCCATGCGCACGCCCTCCCCACCCGACGACAGCGGAACTGAACTGCCACGCCAAGGCAGCGCGGGCTCGCAAGACGTGCTCGACACTTTCCTGCGGCAAAAACCGCAGCTGGAAAAGCGTCTCAAGCGTTGGGTGTCATGCCGCTCGATTGCCGCCGATCTCTGCCAGGAGCTGTTCATCCGACTCTGGCGGCGCCGCGATGTGCAGGTTGAAAACCTCGATCAATACATGATGCGCAGCGCTCGCAACCTGGCGATCGATCATCTGCGCACTCAGAATACCCAGTTCAAGGCCGAGCCCTTTCTGGTGAGCGAAGACATCCAGACACGCCAGTCGATGCTGGAGGACGCCGAAGACGCCAGCCGCGAACTCGACAAAATCGAAGAGATTTTGCGTAAACTGCCCGAGCGAACGCGCCATATCTTTCTTCTCAACAGAGTTCATGGGCTGAGCTATACGGACATCGCCAGCACCCTCGACTTGTCGGTCAGTGCTGTCGAAAAGCACATGATGCGCGCACTCCAGGCGTGCAAACGCCGGCAACAGGGGCCACAGGCATAACGATGAAACTGGTCAGCCCAACCTCGGCCCAGCAGCGCGAGGACACCGCCCTGTCGTGGCTTTCGCGCCTGGCCTCGCGCCCGGTAAATCAGGCGCTGGATATCCACGCACTGCCAGCAGCCGAGCAGCGGGAACTTCAGCAATGGCTGGCCGCTGATCCGGCCAACGCCCAGGCCTTCGATGAGGCCCGCGCATTCTGGCAACTCATGGCTGCACCGGCAACCCGTATCGCCAAAGAAGATGCCAGCGCTCTCAGTACCTATCTGCAACAGCATGCCCGAGGCAAACGTCGGCGGCGCCTGAAGGCCGCGGCTGCCGCCATTGCCGCGACCGTCGTCATCGCCATTACCCTGAGCATCAACACCCGGCCCGAGCGCTGGCTGGAAAACGCCCTGGCTGACTACCACACGCTTCCTGGCCAGGTGCAATCGCTGGTACTGGCCGATGGCAGCGAAGTGACGCTGGACGGTGACAGCGCCGTTTCTGTGTCCCTGGGCGCGGGCTATCGGGATATTCGCCTCACTCGCGGGGCGGCGTATTTCCATGTGTTTCACAACGGCGAACCGTTCGTTGTCCGCACCGGCGACGGCGATGTGCGGGTCCTCGGTACTCAGTTCGAAGTACGCCTGGGCGCGGAAAACACTCAGGTCACTGTCGAACAGGGCCGCGTCGGCGTCGATGCCGTCGGCCATGCGCAACAGCAACTGAGCGCCGGACAGCGCGTAGGCTTCGGTTCACAAGGGCTCGGCGCCATGGAGACTGTCAATGCACAGCAGGCCCTGGGCTGGCGCGACGGCCGGGTGAGCCTGCGTCAGCAGCCGCTCAAGGACGCTCTGGAAATGCTGCAGCGTTACTACCCGCAGCGCATCGTCCTGCTCAATCCGACAATCGCCGGGCGCCCGGTCAGCGGTGAGTTCTCCGCTCAGGATCCCCAGGCGATTCTAACCGCGATGCAATCGCTGCTGGGCTTCTCGCTCAAGCGCTTGCCGGGCGGCACCGTAGTGATCTGGTAACAGGCATTCACGGCGGCACGCTAATGAGATATATTCGCATCTTTGTGTTGTAGAAGAGCTAGCCTTGATGCGACGCCGGTTACTGACATTCTTGCTGGCGTCGACTCTCAACAGCTGGAGCTGTACGGGCCTGGGCGACACCCTGCCTGTCACGGCGCCGCCACCTGAATCCGGCAGCCTGTATGACTTCGATCTGCCGCCCCAGTCTCTCGCTGACAGCCTGGCGCAGTTAAACCGGCTGACCCGGCTGAACATCGCCTACAACGACGACAGCATCGCAGCCTGGCAAGCCCCGGCCCTCAAAGGCCGCATGACGCCGCTGCAAGCATTGTCCCGGCTTCTCGCCACCTCCGGCTTTGCCTGGCAGCGACTCGACGCTCAGACGATTACCATTCGCGCAACGGCGGAAAAGGGTCAAGTGATCCAGTTACAGGATCTGGACATCCGCAGTCAGGGCCGGGAAGGCTATCAACCCGAACCGACGGTCCAGATCAGCCACACCGCTACCCCGTGGATCGAACAGCCCCAGGCCATCAGCCGGGTGCCCAACGCCGTATTGCAGGACCAGAAACCGCGCAATCTGGACGACGCCCTGCGCAATGTCAGCGGCGTGACCCAAGGCAATACCCTCGGCAGCACCCAGGACACGCTGATGAAGCGCGGCTTCGGTGATAACCGCGACGGATCGATCCTGCGCGATGGCATGACCAGTATCCAGGGCCGCAATTTCAACGCCACCACCGATCACATTGAGGTGCTCAAAGGCCCGAGCGCCTTGCTCTACGGGATTCAGGATCCCGGCGGAATGATCAATGTGGTGTCCAAGACCCCTGAGCTGCGGGCGCAGAACGAGCTGCAGAGCAAAATTTCCGCGTTCGCCCAGGGTCGCGACGGTTCCACCGTGACCCTGGACAGTACCGGCCCCCTGGGTCAGTCAGGCTTCGCTTATCGATTGGTTCTCGACCATCAGGACGAAACCTATTGGCGCAACTACGGTGTGCACCGCGAGGATCTGGTCGCGCCGTCCCTGGCCTGGTACGGCGAACAGAGCGAGGTTCGCCTCGCCCTCGAAAGCCGCGAGTACGTGACCCCCTTCGACCGGGGCACGGCGATCAATCCGCTCACCGGCCATGTACTCGATATTCCTTACGATCGACGTCTGGACGAACACTTCAACGACATGCGCGGCCGTTCGCAACTCGCCAAACTGGACTATGAATATCGGCTCAATGATGCGTGGCAACTGCGCATGTCCGCCAGCTACAACCAGGAAAGCTATGACGCCTATCAGGTGCGTATTACCGGCGTGAATGCGGCCACGGGCACCCTTACCCGCAGCCTCGACGGCACACTGGACTCCGACAGCAATGATCGGCAGATCTATACCGAGTTATCCGGCGAACACGATTTTCTCGATATGAAACATGACGTGTTGTTCGGCGTCGTCGACGAGCATCGCCTGTACTTTCGCAGCGACCTGATCCGCCAACCCAGTACCACTGCGTTCAGCTACCTGAACCCGGTGTACGGCCAGGATTCTGCGCCGACCAGGGTCTCAGCCAGCGACAGTGACCAGAGCGACCGCCTGCGTACGCAGGCGCTCTATGCCAGGGACTCCATCCACCTCAACGAACAATGGATCGCCATCGTTGGCGGGCGCTTGCTGACCTACGACCAATATGCCGGCCGGGGTCGGCCCTTCCATGCCAATACCGATATCAACGGCAGTGCGTTCATACCCAGCGCAGGGCTGGTCTACCATTGGGCGCCGCAGTGGTCGACCTATGTCAGCTACAGCGAATCGCTCAAGCCCAACTCGAGCATCGCACCGCTCAATGCCTCTTCCGTGCAGATCATCGACTCAGCGATAGAACCCGAGCGAGCCAGGGCCTGGGAAAGCGGTATCAAGTACGAAGAGCAAAATGGCCTGTCGGCAAGCATCGCGATCTACGACATCCGCAAGCGCAACATTCTCGTCAGTGAGACGGTCAACGACCTGCCGGTCAGCCGTAATGCCGGTGCAGCGCATTCCCGGGGCGTCGAGTTCGAACTCGGCGGGCGCCTGAGCGATACCTGGGAAATCATCGCCGCCTACGCGTTTACCGATGCCCAGGTTACCAAGGACCCCAATCTCAAGGGCAAGCGCCTGCAGAACGTACCCCGACAAAGCGCTTCGCTCTATCTGAGCCACGATCTGGGGCAATGGCTGGGGGATGGCCGATTGCGTGTCGGCGGCGGCCCCCGCTATGTCAGTGAGCGCCCCGGCGACCCGGCCAATACGTTCGACCTGCCCGCCTACACGGTAATGGATGCCTTTGTCCGTTATGACCTGCGTGTAGCCAGCCATCCGCTGCAGCTGCAATTGAACGTCAACAACCTGTTCGACACCCGCTACTACCCGTCCAGCGTGAACAGCAACATGGTCTCCGTTGGCGATCCCCGGCAACTGATGCTGTCCACCACTCTGCGTTTTTAGCACCCGATCGAAAATAAATGTGAGGGGTTTGCCCGGCCAGACGTGAAGAGTTCTTAAAGGTAATAAAAATTCTTCTCATTCGCTATCAACACGCCGAGCATTTCCATGATCCCCAGCCCGCACACACTTGCGCTCCTCCCTGCCCGCAGATACCGCAGCGCCTGCGCCCATGGCGTCCTCATGTTGAGCCTGGCTCAGCCGCTCTGGGCGGCCGAAAGCGTGCAGCTCGATGCCGTCAATATCGATGGCAAGAGTGACCAGACCACCACCGAAAAGAGCCAGACCAGCTATCAGGCCAGGGCCGCGACCGTCGGGACGCGCACCGAAGCACCATTGGTCGAGACACCCGCCTCGGTCAACGTGGTCACCCATCGCGTCATCGAGGATCGTGCGCCGCAAAGTCTGGATGAAGCGGTCAATGCTGTCAGCGGCCTGAAACAGGGGAACACCTTGGGTGGCACCCAGGACGCCATCGTCAAGCGCGGCTTCGGCACCAACCGCGACAACTCCATCATGCGCGACGGCATGCAGTCGGTGAACGCACGCAACTTCACCCCCACTACCGAGCGTGTGGAAGTACTCAAGGGCCCGGCGTCCATGCTCTATGGCGTGCAGGATCCGGGTGGCCTGATCAACGTGGTGACGAAAAAGCCGCAGATGCAACAGGCCACCTCGATTTCCGGCTGGGGCACCAGTTTCGGTGGCGGCGGCGGTCAGTTCGATACCACCGGGCAACTCGGCGACAGCAACCTGGCCTACCGGCTGATCTACGACAAGCAGCAGTACGACTACTGGCGCAACTTCGGCAGCTACGATCAGGAAGTGATCGCACCATCGCTGACCTGGTTCGGTGAAGACACCACCATCACCACCGCCTACGAGCACATGGAATACTCGGTGCCGTTCGACCGTGGCACGCAAATCAACACCACCACCGGCAAGCCTCTGGATATTCCTCGCTCCCGCCGCCTGGACGAGCATTTCAACATCACCACGGGCCGCTCCGACGCCTTCACCCTGACCGGTGAACACCGCCTGAACGATGACTGGTCGCTCAAGGCTGCCTACGGTTACAGCCGCAACTATTACAACGACCATCAGTCGCGCTACATCTCGGCCAACTTCACCACCGGCAAGGTAACCCGTCGCGGCGATGCCACCCGTGATGCCGTGCAGTTCGCCCATACCGCCACCGTCAACGCCCTGGGTCATTTCAACCTGCTGGGCATGCAGCACGAGATGCTGGTGGGTGTGGACTACATGGAAAACGAACGCACCCTGGGCGACCTGATCCGCAACGTCAACGACACCGCGTTCAACTACAACAACCCGATCTATGGCCAGGTCCCTGTGCCATCTCGGGTCAGCGCGCCGAACAGCGACCAGACCGACCTGCTGCATGAGCGCGCAGCCTTCATCCAGGACTCGATCCATCTGACCGACAAGTGGATCCTGCAAGGCGGCTTGCGCTACGAAAGCTTCACTGAATACACCGGCAAGGGCCGCCCCTTCGTCGTCGGTGCCGACGTCGATCGCAGCAAGGTAGTACCGCGCCTGGGCCTGGTTTACCTGATCCAGCCGGACTGGTCGGTGTACGGTAGCTACACCGAATCGTTCCGTCCCAACACCTCTATCGCCACGGTCATTGGTGATCTGGAGCCGGAAGAAGCCAAGGCTTATGAGATCGGCACCAAGTACCAGAACGACTCTGTGACGGCGACTCTGGCGGTGTTCGACATCACCAAGAAGAACGTGCAGACCAGCGCCACCTGCGGCACCGAAACCTGCACGCGACTGGGCGGTGAAGCACGCTCGCGTGGCGTGGAAATGGACGTGACCGGCGAACTGGGCGCCCATTGGAGCGCCACCGCCAGCTACGCCTACACCGATACCGAATGGACCAAGGACCCGATCCTGCAGGGCCAGCCCCTGGACGGCGTGTCGAAGAACACCTTCGCCCTGTACTTCACCAAGGACTTCGGCCACGTCGGCATCGGCGACCTGCGCGCCGGTCTAGGCGGTCGTTACATGAGCAGTTGGGGGGTGAACGACGGCACCGGCACCGAGTACTGGCTGCCCTCGGCGAAAGTCGCTGATGCTTTCGTGGCCTACAAAATCAAAGTCGAGCAGAAAGACCTGACCCTGCAATTGAACCTCAAGAACATGTTCGACGAGACCTACTACGTCTCCGCCAGCGGCCTCGGCTCGCCAGCTCTGGTCATCGGCGAACCCCGTCAATTGCTCGCCAAGGCGACGCTGTCTTTCTGATAAAGGCCCACTCATGACCACATTGCTTCGCTGCCTGGCCCTGTGCGGCCTTGCGGCGGTGGCAGGCTATTCGTCGGCTGACGAACAGCCCGCCATCGACCCTGGACTTGCCGCGTTCAGCGCCCAGTCCGTAACCCTCAATCCCCGGGCCAGCTACCTGACAGAAACCGGCGCGATCCGTATTGGTGGCGCCGAACACGTACGCTATATCGTCGAACGGTTTAACGCGGCTCTGCAAAAAAGCCACCCGGACTGGCGTTTTCAGGACGAGTCCAAAGGCACGACCAGCGCCGTGCCCCTGCTCACCCATGGCGTCACCCTGTTCGGCGCCATGGGCCGAGAAATCAATGAGCTGGAAATCGGTGCCTTCACCAAGGTCAATGGCAGCGCGCCCCTGGAAATCCGTATCGCCCACGCCGCCAATGACACTTCTCAGCACCTGGCGACCTCGCTGGCCGTGTACGTGCATCGAGACAACCCGCTGACGAGCATCAGCGCCGAACAAGTGGCCAGGGCCATGAGTATCGGCAATCCCCAAGGCGACTTGTCGACCTGGGGTCAGTTCGGCCTGAGCGGCATCTGGAAAAACCGCAAGCTGCATCCTTACGGCACCCCGGAGTTCACTGGTTTCGGCACCTACATGCAGGCCAACCAGTTGGGCGGTCGAGCATTGACTCCCGGTTACGAGGCCTACGGCAAGACCGAAGACATTCTCGAGCGGCTTAAGGCCGATCCTGCCGGTATCGCCGTGGCCGCCATCGGTCTTGCCAATGAACAGATCAAGCAGCTGCCGATCAGCGACCCGAGCGGGCAACACACCACCACCGGCACTCCCGCCGAGATCGTCGCCGATCAGTATCCCTTCGGCCGCTATCTCTACCTGTATCTGCGCCGGGAACCGGGCAAGGCCGTGGATCCGGTGATCCGCGAATATCTGCGCTTCGTGTTGTCCCGCGACGGCCAGGCAATCATCGCCAGCCAGCCCAAAGGCTACTTTCCGCTCAGCGCCGCCCAGGCTCGGGCCGAACTGAAAAAACTCGATGAGGTAGCGCCGCAATGATCAGATCCCTCATGGGCTGCGCCCTCCTCGCCTCCTGCCTGCTGTTCAATCCGGCCCAGGCCGAACCTCTGCAAATGCCGGTCAAGGCCAGCTACCTGACCCAGGACGGGGCGATTGCCATTATCGGCAACGACGGCATGGAAAACCTGATCAAGCAGCTCAACGCGTTGTTCGTGCGCAAGCATCCGGGCTTTCGCTTCGCGGTGACCGCCAAAGGCTCATCCATCGGCCTGCCGGCCCTGACTGCCGGCGCCACGGCCATTGCCCCGCTGTCCCGCGAGCCGTGGTTGGGGGAGATGCACGGTTTCGAGCAGGTATTCGAGCGCCAGCCACTGGACATCCGCATCGGCTATTCCGGCTACGGGCCTCGACCCAACGGCAAGACACCACCCGCCGTGTACCTCCATCCGGACAACCCGCTCAAGCAACTGAGCATCGAGCAACTGGCCAAGGTCGTGACCTCGGGCCAGCCCGGCGGCGATATCAATACCTGGGGCCAACTGGGCCTGACCGGCGAATGGGCCAATCGGCGTATCCACGTCTACGGCCTGCGCGATGACGGCGGCTTCGCCACTAACCAGCGTATGGATCGCTTCGGTGCTCGCCCCTTCAGCCCGAAATACGAAGCACTGGAAAATCGCAATGCGGTACTGACAGCTCTGGCCGGTGACAGCCACGGCATCGCCCTGACGGGTTGGGCCGCCGCCGACAAGATCGCGCCAAAACTGCGGATAGTGCCGTTAAGCAACAAACCCGGCGCCCCCGCCTTCGGTCCGGGCCTGAAAGACGTGGGCAGCGGCCAGTACCCGCTGTCTTCCTACCTGCATTTATACGTCAATGCTCAACCCGGCACGCCGGTAGAAGCCTTCATCAAGCAATACCTGGCCCTGGCCTTGAGCGACGAGGGCCAGGCACTGGTCCGCCAGCAGACGGCGTCGGCTGAAGGATATGTGCCTTTGAGTGCAGTGGATCTTGCCGTTGAGAAAGAGAAATTGAAGGGGCTCTGACATTTAAGAACACCCTGACTTGCACGACCGTTTATCGTTTTTTCTCGGTGATGGCAAGTTGCCAATACTCTTGCATCAATAACCATTGCAAGGGTGGCAGAAGCGAACTTATTCGCGAGGAGGCGGGGCATTCAGATGCTTGTGTTGATATTTGAAATACCGTCTGGCGAACAAGTTCGCTCCTGACCGTGCGCGCATTAGTGTGTTGAACTCCACACTTCTGCGTCTCGCTAGTTTGACAGTCCCCGGCAAAGCATTAGAAGATTTGTAACATAATTAAACATGCCTGGGGGCTATTCCATTGACGACATGGACGGTTGTGTCTGGCTGCGCAAGTAGCTGGAAAAGTCGCATGCTGCGCGCAGCGTTGTTCACTTCGGTTTCGACACTCTGCGGGCTATCCCTGCCCTCCCAAGCGGCCACCACACCGTCCGCCAATCCTTACGCCGTCAATCCGTATGCCCCCGCCGCTGCCAGTGCCTATGCCAATCAAGGCAGCGACCGCATCGAAGACCTGCTGAATCTCGATGAGCGCAAGCTGATCCAGGAGAGCCTGGTCTGGTTCGGCGTCTATAACGGCTGGATTGATGGCAGCTTCGGCAAAGGCACCCGTGACGCGATTGCCGTTATTCAGCGCAAGTTCAACCAACCCGCCACCGGCCAACTGGATGCCGATCTGGCCGTGCATCTGGGCGGCTCGGCGCTCAATACCCGGGAAAAGGCCGGCTGGAAGACCATTCGCGACCCCAAGACCGGCATTACCCTGGGTTATCCGTCGAAGGTGCTGACCGTCATCACCAGCCCCAAGGACACCAATATGGTGGACCTCGATTCAGCGGACAAAAGAATCTCTCTGGAACTGGTCGTGGTTCCGGGTGCCGAACCGCGGCGGATCGATACCCTCTACGAGGACCTGAACAACGACAGTCAGTCCCATGTCACGTACAAGTTCCGCAAAGGCGATCTGTTCATCACTGCCGGTGACCGTGGCAACAACAAGTATTACAGCCGCTACGAACAGCGTGGCGATCAGATCCGTGGGTTTGACCTGGTCTGGAACAACGACCTGGATTCGGACATGCAGCCAATGGCAGTGCTGATTTCCAACAGTTTCGAACCTTTTGATATTCCGCGCCCCAATCTGGAACCGAACTACTCCACCCTGTCGGCCCTGGCCCAGGCGGCCAAACGTCAATCCGAAGGCACGGCAGCTCAAGGCAATGGCGGCGGACAAAACGGGCAACGACCTGCGCCCGCGCAACAGACCGCACAGCAGCCGACGCAGATGCCGACCCGCCAGGCCCAGCGCGACGCACAGGATGCCAACGACCCTTCCGAAGGCAAGGGTACGCGCTTCTCCTACACCTATCAGGCCCCGCGCAGCGCCAAGCTGGAAGATGCCTATCGCTTTACCCGCGACGCCGATCTGCTGGTCGGCAACCTTGAAATCGATGCGATGGACGGCCTGTTCGTGATGCCGCGCACCCTGCATTACGTAGGCACCGAGTGCGGCGCAGTGAACGCGTTCTACAGCCCGAAGGACTCGGCTATTTACCTGTGCTACGAACTGGTCGACTACCTGCTGCATCAGGCCGACAAGCTCAACACCAACCATGACCCGATGTTTCTCGCCGAGTACGTGAAGTACAACCTGCGCTTTATCCTGCTGCACGAAACCGGGCATGCCTTTATCGACCTGCTGGATCTGCCTGCAACGGGACGCGAGGAAGACGCCGTCGATCAGATGGCGGCGAGCATGATCCTGCTGCATTTCAGCGACAGCGAAACCGCCGAACAACTTACCCGCGTGCTATCGATGACTGCCCTGTGGTTCAAGACCAACGCCTCACTGGAAAACGGCACGCCGGATAACAGCGCATTCTCGGACGAACATTCGTTGAACGAACAGCGCTACTACAACCTGCTGTGCATGATCTACGGCCGTGACCCGCAGTATTACTCGTCCATCGTCGAAAATGGCCTGCTGCCCAAGAATCGCGCCGCGCGTTGCCCTCAGGAAGCCAGCAAGATCATCACCTCATGGTCGCGCCTGCTGCTGCCGCACTTCGCCCCGCGTTATCAGAAAGTCCGTGACGAAACCATCCAGCGTCTCAACGAGCGCGATGCCGCCGCCCGTGCCCAGCAAGGAGGTGCGTGATGAGGCTGTCGGCCCTGCCGACTGCGGTTGCCCTGCTGACACTCTCAGGGTGCTTTCGGCAGATCCCGCCACCGGACATCAAGGAAAACCCGGCGCGGCACGAACATTACCAGTTGACCATGTCCCTGCAGGATGTGCCGGGCCCGTACGACAGTCTCGACGCAACAGTCGACTACTCCGTGACCAATAGCCATTGCGTGCCCCTGACACCCATCAGCGGCGCGGCGCTGGCGCCCTACAAGCGTTTGCCGTTGACACTCACCCAGGTCGGGCCGAATACCTGGAAAGCTGACTTCTACGCCGACATGTATCTGGATGAGGACTACTACCACGAGGGCGTATGCAACTGGTCAATGGTGGCGGTGAGTTTTGGCCCGACGGTCAAGGGCAATATCTTCAGCGGCGCGATTTGGCATAAGGACATGATCGAAGGCAAGCTTTCCGACGTGAGCTATTTTGCCAACCAGCTTTACCTCAAGCCGTTCCCTACCCCGACCGGGATTACCGGCGAGGCCAACCGCGAGCAATTCAAGGAGCCCGACAAGACCTTCTCGATCACCATGACAGCGGTGAAAATCCCTTGAAGCCTTTACGCTGCAAGCTCTTGTGCCTGCTCGTCGGGGCACTGTCCCTCGGCCAAGCCCAGGCCAGCGCGCATATCTGGCCCGTGGATATGCCGCCAGAGAGATTCGTCAGTTTCAATGCCTGCCTGGCGGTGCTGGAACAACAGGATCGCGATGACCGACAAAACCTGGCCAGCAGCCCCCAACGCCTGGATAGCGGCGCCATCGTCGAAACCAATCTGCAGGGCCCGGGTCTGCGCCGCACCGGCAAAGACAGCGCCGAGTACCAGGCCACCATAGGCTGGCGCACACGGATGAAAGTCGGCGATCACATGGAAGCCAACTACACCTACGAGACTCGCGATTTGCGCTGCATCAAATCGACTCTGCACAGCAGGCCGTCCGGCGGCGCCGAACCGGCGATGCCGGAATAACCTCAAACCCGCGATTATTTCGCGGTAGCCCTGGCCGGATAATTCGGCTCGGTCAGGCAGCTTTGCAGCCACTGGGTGTCATCGTCCTCAACCACTTCGGCGTCCAGCTTGCTGAGCGTCATTGCGCCTTGCTGCGCGTAAGTGCGTTGCGTGTCGGCATCCAGACTGCCCGGCTCGACGCTCCAGTCCTGGGGCGCACATTCGGTTTCGCCGGGCTTGCAGGTGGCGACCGGTTTCATCTTGCCGCCGACGACATCAGCCACGGCGCGGGTCTCATAGACACTGCCGCTGGCCCAGTCCTGAGTGATGCTGCAAACACGGTTGTGGTGCTGATAGAAATGGGTGCCGAAGCAGGCGTAGTCATACTCGCCCGAGTGCGGCAGGAAATCACAGGAGGCCGAGAATCCGGCAAACGAGCCACCGCTGAAACGACCGGCAAAGGCACGCTGTTGCAGTGCAGTCTCGATCAGCCTGGGCTGCCCGCTCTTGGCCAGCTCGCCCAATTGTCTGGTGCGCCCTTGCATCGCCTTGAGCACGATATTGCGCTGATCCTCCTTGCTGAAGCCTTCGCCGGTCTGGCCATCGGTACTGTTGTCCAGATCACCGAAACTGCTGTCCCGTGTCGCCAGCCAACGGCGCTGACTGGCGACCAGCATGGCGCGGATTTCCGTGTCGTTGGTGGCCTTGAGCAGCGTTGCGTAAGCCTTGCCCATGGCCGCGTCGGCGGTCACCAGACGTGGATCGGCGCAAATAAGCTGTTCAATGTTACTCGTGGCTTTTTTGCAATCCATGGCCTGGGCTAAAGCAGGCAACAGGGCAATGCCCGCCAATAACGATGCAAGAACCTGATGTCTCATCGAATACGTCCTTTAGATATCAAATAGCCAGTAAGCAATGGATCTATTAGTTGGAAATTCGCAAAGCTGTTCACACTCTCGCCGTTAGCCAGATTTGCCAGTTGCCGACAAAGATAGAGGATTTGTAACATAACTAAAACAGACATCCCTGATGGTCGCTCAGCGCAATTTGGTCAATGCCACTGCGTGCTATCGCGCCACTGACTTGCAGGCCCACCCGACTCACGAATGGACTCTCAATGACTGCCCATACCTCATCCTTCTCCCGCACGCTTCTCGGCGCAGCCTCAGGCGCCCTATTGCTTGCCGTCACGGCAATAACACCGCTGGCCCACGCCGAAGGCGGCGTGCCCGGCTTTGGTTTTGCCCAACGCTGCGATGAACAGCCTGCCAAGCTGAGCAAACTGGAAACCATCGCCTGTGCCAGCGACGATCTCAAGACCCAGGAACAGAGCATGCTCGACCTGGTGCAGTCGGTCAGGGATGAAACCACCGGCACCGATGGCGATACCGGTGAACGCATCGACCCCATGGGCAAGGAACAGTACCAGTGGCGGACGGCCCTGGCAGGCAAGTGCAGCGACGCGGCCTGCCTGTCCAAGGCCTACAAGGCCCGTACCGCGCAGATCCAGAAAAAATGGGCAGAAGCCTTGCAATGAAGACCCTCGGAACAGTCTTCGCCCAGATACTCCTCAGCGCGTTGATCGCCCTGCCCCTGACGCCGGCAAGCGCCGCGCAGGTGGCCTGCCCTGCCCAAGACTTCGACAGTTTCTTCAAGCACTTCGCCAATGACGTCGCGGTGCAGAAGGCCTTTGTCAGCGTCCCGCTGCAGAGCGATTCCATCGACCCCGAGGCCGAGCCGGAACCGGCTCCGGTATCACGGCAACTGGACAAGGCGCAGATCGCATTCCCGTTGCTGCCCAATGAACAGCAGCAACGCAAGCAGGGCCTGAGCGTGAGCAAAACTGTAAGCGGCGCGGATCAGGTCAGCATCAAGCTGAGCAAGGCCGACACTGATTACCAGCTGTCGTTGTTCTTCCGTCATGAGGATTGCTGGATGTTGTACCGTATCAAGGATGATTCGTTGTAATGGCCGGAGACAAGTAGTGAAAATCACCTCATTGACAGGTGCCGCGCTGACGGCCGCAATCGCCCTCGCCTGCAATCCCGCCGCAGCCGAGGACATTGACGCGGTCGTCCGGGAAATCATGGCCGACCAGTATCACGGCGCCTACGATGCCACGCACAAGTGCTGGGCGCACTCGTACCGGAACGAGAACGCAGAGTTGACGCAATACTGCATGCGCCCACTCAAGTCCCAGGTCGTGGAAGAAAGAGGCGTCGGCACGTTGTACGTGCTCGCCGTCAATGCCAGCGATATCAACGACAACCCGGATTACGGCTACAGCCAGGCCGACTCGGGTTTGATGGGCGTGTTCAAGGTCAGCCTAGGTGGCACCAAGGGTTGGACCTACAAGGCCTTCGACAGTGAGATGACCGTGGGTTTTGCCGGGCAGTGCGGTTGCAGCGATATTCAGTTGGTGCAGCTCAACAACGCTGGGGAGCACGCATGGCTGTTCACCTCCGGCGGCACTTGGCAAGGAGTGACCAACGCCAGCTTCAGCCTCCTGATGCCGGTCAAAAGCGATTTCAAGAACCTGAGCCGCATCCCCCAGACCCAGGGCGAAGAGAACCCTGGCGTGAGCTACCGGATCAGTGTCAAGGCCGACGACACCGCCAAGGACCTGTTCCCGCTGCATGTGATCAAGCTCAATGGCGAGCAGAAGGTCGACGAGTTCGATGTGCCTTTTGATTCCGCCAAAGCGGTTTATGCGTTGCCCGAACAGCAGTAACGGTTTCAGGAAAAAACACCGAACCATCAATGTGGGACTGGCTTTAGCCGGGAAGGCGCAGGGATGATCGATGATTTTCTATCGTCGATCACATTGTCTTCCCGGCTAAAGCCGGTCCCACCCATCGGTACACAACACTCATCAAAACACCTCAAATAACCCCGCCGCCCCCATGCCGCCCCCCACGCACATGGTCACCACCACATACTTGACGCCACGCCGTTTGCCCTCCAGCAAGGCATGACCCACCATGCGCGCGCCGCTCATGCCGTAGGGGTGGCCAATGGCAATGGCGCCGCCGTTAACGTTCAGACGCTCGTTGTCGATGCCCAGTTTGTCGCGGCAATACAGCACCTGACAGGCAAAGGCCTCGTTAAGCTCCCACAGGCCGATGTCGTTCACGGTCAGGCCGTGCTGCTTCAATAGCTTGGGAATCGCCAGCACCGGGCCGATACCCATTTCTTCCGGCGCAAGCCCGGCAACGGCGATGCCGCGATACAGGCCCAATGGCACAAGATTGCGTTGTTCGGCCAGACGGGCGTCCATCAGCACGCAGGCACTGGCACCGTCAGACAACTGGCTGGCGTTGCCAGCAGTGATCACCCCGCCTTCAACCACGGGCTTGAGTTTGCTCAAGTCATCCAGGGTGGTTTGCGGGCGATTGCCTTCGTCCTGAATCAGGGTCACCTGCTCAAAACTGACGGCGCCCGTAGCTTTATCCACCACCTGCTTATCGGCGGTCACCGGGACGATTTCATTGGCGAACAGGCCGGCCTGTTGTGCAGCGGCGATGCGCAGTTGCGATTGCAGGGAGTACGCGTCCTGAGCTTCGCGACTGATGCCGTAGCGGGCGGCGACATTTTCGGCCGTCTGCAGCATCGGCATATAAGCGTGTTGCGCGTGGCGTTCGACCTGAGGGTCGCGCTCACTGAACGCCCACTCCATGCTGCGGTTCTGCACCAGACTGATCTGTTCTTGCCCAGCGCCGATCACCACGTCCATGCCATCGCAGATGATTTGTTTAGCCGCCGTGGCAATGGCCATCAGGCCCGAAGCGCATTGGCGATCGATGGTCTGGCCACTGACGCTGTGGGGCAAACCCGCCGCCAATGCGGCCATGCGCCCCAGATTCCAGCCGGCCGTGCCGCCGGGCAAGGCCGTGCCCATGATCAGGTCTTCGATTTGCCCAGGCTCGACACCGGCACGCTCCACCGCTGCGTTGACAGCGATGCTGGCCATGCTCGGTGATTTCAGATGGTTGAACGCGCCGCGAAAGGCCTTGGCAATCGGCGTGCGCGCGGTGGAAAGGATGACGGCTTCTCTCATGACGATTCCATGTTGTTGGTTTTAGTGGGTCAGAAAGCAAAATCGGCTTCGTCCATTGCCATCAGGCAGTGAGCGCCGCCCAGCAACGCCTCGCGGTGACCGCTGGCCCGAGGCAGGACCCGGCGCCAATAGAAGTCGGCGGCCTGCAGCTTGGCCTGATAAAACCCCGGTTCATTGCTGCCCGCCGCCAGGGCTGCACTGGCCCGTACGGCAGCCTGCAACCACAGGCAGCCGAGCACGACGTAGGCGGAGTACGCGAGGAAATCCACCGAGACGGCGCCGATTTCCTGGGGATCGCGCTGGCAACTTTCCACTACATTGACGCCCAGCCCGTGCCATTCCCCGAGTCGTTGCCGCGCCGCCGCCTGCATTCCCGCCAGGGCCGGATAGGCAGCGGCTGTTTCAACCTCACCGGCCAACTCGCCGATCAGTGCGCGCAACTCGGCCGCGTTATCGGCCAAAACCTTGCGCCGGATAAAATCCAGCGCCTGAATGCCATTGGTGCCCTCGTACAGCTGGGTGATGCGGCTGTCGCGCATCAACTGCTCCATACCCCACTCGCGGATATAACCGTGCCCGCCATAAATCTGCACCCCCAGGCTGGCCGCCTCCTGACCCGCGTCGGTGAAGAACGCCTTGACGATTGGAATCAGCAACGCCGCGCGCTTGCCGGCCTTTTCCCGCACCTGCTCATCACTATCGGCACGCTCCAGATCCAGTTGCCGGGCGGTGTACGCCGCAAGCAGACGGCAGCCCTCGCTCAAGGTCTTTTGCGTCAGCAACATGCGCCGCACATCGGGATGAACGATGATTGGGTCAGCCGGTTTGTCTGGCGCCACTGGCCCGCTGAGCGCACGGGACTGCAGGCGTTCACGGGCATAAGCCAGACCGCCCTGAAACGCGGCTTCGGCAATACCCAGGCCCTGCAGGCCAACCTGGAAACGCGCGTCGTTCATCATGGTAAACATGCACGCCAGGCCCTGATTGGCTTCGCCGATCAGCCAACCTCGAGCATCGTCGAAGTTCATCACGCAAGTGGCAGCGCCCTTGATGCCCATTTTGTGTTCCAGCGCGCCGCAACTCAGGCTGTTGCGCGTGCCCGGCTGCCCGTCGTCGGTGGGGATGAATTTCGGCACCAGAAACAGGCTGATGCCTTTGACGCCAGCCGGGGCATCAGGCAAACGGGCCAGGACCAGATGCACGATATTGGGCGTCAGGTCCTGATCGCCGCCGCTGATGAAAATCTTGCTGCCGCTGATCCGGTAGCTGCCGTCGGCCTCAGGTGTGGCGCGGGTGCGCAACAGGGCCAGGTCGGTGCCCGCCTGGGCTTCTGTCAGGCACATGGTGCCGGTCCATTCGCCACTGACAATCTTCTGCAAATAGGTCTGTTTGAGAAACTCGCTGCCATGCCGGTGTACCGCCAGCACTGCGCTTTCGGTCAGGCCCGAGTAGATGCGAAAGGACAGCGATGCCGCCATCAGCATCTCGTGAAAACTCGCCGACATCAGCTGCGGGAAGCCTTGGCCGCCGTATTCCACAGGGCCGGTCATGCTCGCCCAGCCGTTGGCGACGAACTGCCCATAGGCTTCACGAAAGCCATCCGGTGTGCTGACCTGCCCGTCATTGAGCCTGCAACCCTGCTCGTCGCTGTTGCGGTTAAGCGGCGCAATGACCTCAGCGGTAAAGCGCGCGGCCTCTTCCAGCACACCGTCGATGGTTTCGCGATCCAGGCCATTACCCAGACGCTCGCAGTGACCAACGATGTCGAACAGTTCGTGCAGCACGAAACGCATATCCCGCAGCGGTGCCTGATAGTTCAATTGCGTGCCTCCTTGAAATCGGCAAAGCCAAGACCATCCCTGGCCAGACGGCGAATCAGCGCGGCAGGCCGCCAGTGCTCGCCGAACAGGTTGTGCAGGCTGTCCAGACGCTCGCCTATCTGCGCCAGACCCTGGCTATCAGCCCACTGCATGGGACCACCGACCGCCTCGGGAAAACCGTAGCCGTTGAGGTAGACCAGGTCGATGTCGTGGCTGCTGTCGGCAATCTGTTCTTCGAGGATCTTCGCACCCTCATTGACCAACGCCAGCAGGCAGCGCTCGAGGATTTCCTCGCTGCCAATCTCGCGGCGACTCAAACCCAGACCCCGTGACACTTCCAGCACCAGCGCATCGACTTCAGCATCGGGCTCGGCCTGACGGCTGCCCTCAGCATAGCGGTAGTAACCTTTTTGCGACTTCTGACCATAGCGCCCCAGCTCGCACAGGGCGTTGTCGACCTGAACCAGGGGATCGTCCATGCCTGCACCGGCCAGATGCCGCGCCCGCCATTCGAGGTCGATACCCACCACGTCGTACATGCGAAACGGGCCCATGGCGAAACCGAAATGTTGCAAGGCGTCATCCACATGCTTGGGCAAAGCGCCCTCAAGCAGCATCTTGCGCGCCTCGGCCACGTAGGTCGCCAGCATGCGGTTACCGATAAAGCCCTGACAGTTGCCAGCCACCACCGTCACCTTGCCGATGCGCCGACCCAGTGCCAGTACCGTGTCCAGAACCGGCGCCGCGGTCAGCCGACCACGCACGACTTCCAGCAACTTCATGATGTGCGCCGGGCTGAAAAAATGCAGGCCCAGCACCTGCGCAGGCCGTTGCGTGACGGCGGCGATGGCATCGATATCCAGGGCCGAGGTGTTGCTGGCCAGAATGGCCTGGGGCTTGAGGGTTTTATCGAGGGTGCGAAAGATGTCCTGCTTGAGCTCAAGGTTTTCGTACACCGCCTCGATCACCAGATCAACCTCGGCCAGGGCCGGGTAATCATCCACCGCCGTTATCTGTGCCCGGAAACTTTCTGCCTCGGCCTGACTGATACGCCCCTTGAACACCTGCTGCGCCCAGGTTTCCTCGGCCATCTTCAGACCCGCCTCTACAGAGCGCGGATTGTTGTCCAGCCACAGCACCGGGATGCCTTTGCCCGCCAGGCTGATGACGATGCCTCGGCCCATGGTCCCGGCGCCAATCACGGCAACCTGCTGCACATTGAACTGCTCACTCATCGCCGGCTCCTGCATCAGGGAAGAAAGAATTGCCGCCACCCTAAGCAGAGGCCTACTATTTTTGAAATTTCATTTTCATATGCCTGGTATTTGCCATTTGAATTTAAAGAACTTCGACCTCAACCTGCTGCGGGTGCTGGACATGCTGCTGCGCGAGCAAAACGTGTCCCGGGCCGCCGAACGCCTGGCACTGAGCCAACCCACTGTGAGCAATTCACTGGCGCGCTTGCGTTCGCTGTTCGACGACCCATTACTGGTGCGAATAGGCCGACATATGCAACCCACGCCCCGGGCCCTGGCGCTGGAAGGACCAATCCGCGCAGCCCTGCAGCAGATCGAACAAACCCTCAGCGCAGGCGAAGCCTTCGATCCGCACCTGAGCCAGCAACAAATCCGCATCGCCGTCACCGACTTCGTCGAGCAGTTGTGCATGCCGCCGTTACTGGTTCGTCTGCAGGAACGAGCACCGAACCTGCGCATTGATATCGCCCATCTGGCCCCGACCCTGCCCGCCGACGCCCTGGACCGTGGCGAACTCGACATGGTTTTAGGCCGCTTCGAAGACGTGCCGGCGCGTTTCACTCGCCGCTCCTGGCACAGTGAAACCCTGCGCATCGCCCTGCGCACGGGCCATCCCCTGGCCGAAGCCGGCCTGGACCTCAACACGTTCCTGCGTTTACGGCATATCTGGGTACACGGCGGTCAGACCCGAGGCATGGTCGACCAGTGGCTGGGCAAGCAAGGGCTGACCCGACAGATCGTCTACACCACGCCCAACTACCTGCAAGCCGCCCACCTGGCCGCCTGCTCGGATTTATGCGTGGTCCTGCCGACCCAACTGGCCAATCAATTTGCCCGGCTGTTGCCGCTGCAATTGTTCGACCTGCCGTTCAATGTCGGCTCATTTCATCTGGAACTGGTGTACGTGGCGCAACGGCAGAGGGATCCGGCGCTGGCGTGGATGGTGGAACAGATTCTTGCGGTGCGACCGGACTCACCACAGGGCTGATCGACGCAGCCTGCAGCTTATCCATGGGCGCGAAGATCAACCGCCCATTTTCAGCAGGCTCTTCAGCTGATTTTCTGAATAATGCGCACGCTGTGGCAAAAACATAACGTGCAATCAGGCAGACTCGCAGGCGGGTGCAAGTGTGCCGTGCGCCCATCTGTCTGGCATTGCAAGGAATGCGTTATGGATATCGTGGTTCACAGCTATTGCCTCAAGGGCGCACGCCAGGAACCTTTGCTGCCTCCTGTCAGCGTGACACCGACTTCATCGAGCCTGACGGTCGCCGAACTCATTCGCTTGACCGTTGCCGAACAGATCGCCGCGCTGTCAGTCCGTGACTGGCTGGAACAACGGTCTGTACGCGAAGTGCTCGACCGCCAATACCTCAGCGAGCGGGACATTCTCCAGCAGGCCAGTGAAGGCGCGATAGTCATGCCTCAGGCCACCACGTCTGCAGCCCCGGATGTCAGCGCTGAGGTCGAGCGAGCCTTGCACGGCTTTGAAAGCCGCGCGTTTCGCGTTCTGCACAACGGCGTCATGCTGCACAGCCTTGATGAATCCATCGAACTGAGCGCCACCTCTCAACTCGCGTTTATCCGCCTGATGCCACTGATTGGCGGTTAATCCTCATCGTCCACGCCTTTGGAAACCATCATGCAATCACGCCGTCCTGTGCCCGAACAAGCCACACGTCTCGCTGCCCTGCGGGCATTCTGTGACAAGGTGCTGGATACCTATCCCGAATTCAGCCGATATGACCAGTTCACGCCCGACTTCTGGGACGGCATCGACCTGCTGCGCATAGCCGGTGACTGGGTCAGGCAGCATCCACAAGAAGGCGCCAGGGCGCTGGCTGACGGCCTGGTATTCCCCATCGTCTGGGACGACCTGGAGGACCTTCGCGATCAGCAGCGCTACGGCCTGCTGTATCGCCTCTGCGATGCGTGGATCAGCGCTCACCCGGATGACTACGCACTGGAGCAGATCTGCGCAAGGCTTCAACACATGCTGCTATTTGCTTTTGAGGACAGTGATTACCCACTGCCCACTGACGATGACGACCCTGGCTATTACCGCAGAAGCCCGGAGCATGCCTGGGCCTTCCCCGATGTTCAGGCGTGCATCAACCGCCTGAGCAACTATCCGCCCACCCCGGCCTGGCAGACCTTCGCCGAATGGTTGCTGGACGGCAGCTGGAACCGTGTGCAACCGCCTTCCCCGCCTGATGAAGGGCAAAGGAAAGTGGCTGATGCGTATATCTATGTGCACATGGAAATCCGCCGCATCGCCCTGGGCCTGCTGGAAGCGGGTCGGCTCGATTATCCTCGTTTTAGCCGGGCAGCCAATACCTGGGGTCGCGCCATGCTGTTTTATGCCGATGACGCCGGACTGGACAGCGATGATGTGGACCTGAGGCGCTACGCCAATGAAGAATTCACCGAGGACGATTCAAACGACGAGGATCCAGAGGCTGAGGACCTCGACCTTGACGATGAGCTATCCGACAGCGAGGTCCTCGTGACGGAAGACGCCGCGGTGGTGCCTCCCGAACTGGCGAGCTTCACCCTTCGTTATGTCGAGGAGGCCCTGGACGGGCTGCCCGATAACGCCGAAAAACTGGCAGACACCTTCCGTTCGGTAGAGGTGTATCAGACCCGCTGGTTGCTGCAGGCCCTGGCGGTCATCGAACGACTGGCCATGACACCTGATACCTTTTTCGACAATTTCGCCGACACGGCCACTGTGCTCGAGCGCTTCCTGCTGCTTCAGGCATTGCCCAAGGATCAGTCGGCAGAGCTGCTGGCGGCGCTGAGCGGCTTTTCGAGAAACACCTTGCTGACGGCCCTGCCCTATGCCGGACAAGCCAGCCGAGTGATCCTCGACGCGCTCGGCTGGAGTGATCTGCAGGCCTTCCAGCGTGAGTACCTGAACATTGCGCTCGCCCCCCGGTCCGGCTGGGGCAGCGATCTGCCCAACACACTCGACGAAACCGTGGGTGTGGTGGACCGCTACCTGCTGGACAAGGCGCTGACCGAAGCCGACCCGCAACACCTGCGTGAATACCTCGCCGCACTGGAACCGTCGCACTGGGCGTTTCCCGCCACCCGCGTGCTGCTCGACGCCTACCAGGGCATCGGCCGGGCCGCCCTGGAAAAGAAATTGACCCGCCATGCACAGGCGGCAATGCGCACCTACGGCGTATTGCCGGTCACGGATTCGCACGATGTGCGCCAGCGCTATCTGACCCTCAAGAAACTGCACAAGGAGGTGCGTAAGTACGGCGCTGAACGACAGGCCAATTCCCAGGCGGCGGTGCAGGCAGGCCTGGAAAACCTGGCGCGTGTCGCCGGCTATCCTTCGGCGATACGCCTGGAATGGGCCATGGAGTCAGAGATCGCCGAATCAGCCCAGACGGCCTGCACCATTGATGGCTATGACGTGACTCTGGTGGTCGACGGTCTGTCGCCGGTGTTACACATCCACAAAGCCGGGAAGACGCTCAAGACTGCGCCACCCGCGATTCGCAAGAGTGCTGAATTCGTCGCGCTGAAAACCCGGCAGACTCAGCTCAAGGAGCAGATCGCACGCTTCTGCCGCACCCTGGAAGCGATGATGAGCAGCGGTGAAACCTTGGCCCTGGACGAACTGAGGCCATTGTTGAATATGCCTGCGGTGCGCCTGTTGCTCGATCAACTGATCATGCAGGCTGACGACATTGCGCTGGGCTGGCTCGATACCGCAACGTTGACGGTAACCGATCATGAAGGTCGCCGACACGTTGCCGAAAAGTACCTGCGCATCGCCCACCCCTTTCACCTGTTCGCAGCCGGACAACTGTCGGCCTGGCAGCGGGAAATTGTCAGCCATCAACGTGTGCAGCCGTTCAAGCAGGCCTTTCGCGAGCTGTATTTGCTGACCCCTGCGGAGCGGGATACCGGCCTGTGGTCCAATCGGTTTGCCGGTCACCGCCTGAAAGGCAAAGTTGCCGCGCGGTTACTGCAGGTGCGCAACTGGTCCACCTCAAGCGTCGAAGACATCTATTACGAGAGTAAAGAGCACGGCATCTACGCCATGTTCAACTTCCTGGATACCGGCCATTACCTGTCAGAAACCGAACACTTTACCTTCGACACGATTGCCTTCTACCGCGACCGCAAAGCCATCCCCCTTGAGCAAGTGCCACCGCTGCTGTTTTCAGAAGTCATGCGTGATGCCGACCTGCTGGTCTCCGTGGCCCACGCAGCTGATGGCTACAGCACCAGCAACGAGACCCTGCAACGACGCGCCGAACTGGTCGGCGAGTTGATTCAAGGGTTGGGACTGCAGAACGTTAAATGTGAAGGGCATTTCCTGTACATCACCGGCCAGCGTGCGAACTACCGCATTCACCTGGGCAGCGCCGCCATCCATATCGAGCCCGGCAACTACCTGTGCATCGTGCCCGCAGGCGCCAGCCCGACAGAGTTCTACCTGCCATTCGCCGACACCGACAGGAAAATGGCCGAAGTGCTGAGCAAGATGTTTCTGCTGCAGGACGACATGAACATCACCGACAGCCAGATACTGGAGCAGATACAGTCGGGGCGTTGATGCAGACGGCTAACATCGAAACGGTTGGCCACTCAACCCGCCCTGCCCTCAGGTACACTTCGCGCTCTGCAATGAGGAAGGCGGCACGCTCGTCATGATGCACAGAATGCTGCCCGGCCTGGCGCTGTTGATCGCCCTGTTTTGCGCCACATTGTCAGGCTGCTCGCCGCCAGCGGCACCATTGCCCAACGATGCCTATATCTGGCAGCGCCAGTGGACGCCCGCACTGGTGTCTGCGGTGCAGTCCAACGCCGATATCGTCAATCAATGGCGGGTGCTGGCGGCGCAGGCCGATGCCCATGGCCAGTGGCTGAGCACGGCACCTGATTGGTCCACACTCGCAACCAGCGCTCGCCCGGTGATCGCGGTGTTGCGCATTGACGGGCAGATGGCCGATATGGACGAGTCGGCGTTGTTTGCCAAAATCAGCGCGACCCTTGAGGCGTGGCGCCAAAGCGGTGTTGCTCTGGCCGGTATCGAAATAGACCACGATTGCGCCACCGCCAGACTCCCGGCCTATGCCCTCTGGCTGAAGCGTGTGCGAGGTTTGCTGAAAAACCACGAGCGCCTGTCGATCACGGCGTTGCCAACCTGGCTGCAAAGCGGCGCAGTGGAAGCGGTCATGGAGCAGGTCGATGAAGCCATATTGCAAGTCCATGCCGTGCAGGATCCTCGTGTCGGCTTGTTCGATCCGCTGCTGGCGCAGTCATGGCTGGAGCAATTCTCCAAACGCATGCACAAGCCCTGGCAAGTGGCGTTGCCGGCTTACGGCAGCCGCGTGGCCTGGGGCCGGGACGGGCAAGTGGTGAGTATTGAAAGTGAGCGGGCGACCCTAGTGAACGGCATCGATTCCCACGAGCTCATGGCTGATCCGCAGGTCCTCGAGGATTTTGCCCGGCGCTTGAGCCGCAATCCGCCTGCCGGGCTGGCCGGCATCGTCTGGTTTCGCTTGCCGACCGCACAGGACGCCCGCGCGTGGAGCCCCGAGACCTGGCGTGCGGTCTTGACCCAGGCGCCCCTCAGCGTGCAGATCAGCGCGCAACTGCGCAACACGGCGGACCCGCAGCTGTTCGATCTGGTATTGAGCAATACCGGGGTTGGCGATGGCTCCCCGCCGAGTGTCGTCCGGATCATCGGCAACTGCGCGGTGGCAGACGGCATCAATGGCTATTTCATGCAGCGCGACGCCGCGGGTTTGTCGTTCCAGATCCGCCAGCCCGGGCTTCTCAAATCCGGTCGGCAACGCACTATTGGCTGGCTTCGTTGTGAACAAGGAAAGGAATCGCTGCATGTGGAATCGTAAAAAGGTTGCGCGGGTACTGGCTGCGACATTGTCGACCGGAGCGGTCGCGGTCATGGCCTGCGGGCCGTTCTTTCCCTTGCAACTGCTGGATGATCGCGCAGCGACCCTGGCGGCGACGCCGAGCAACTCTTTTGCCTACGAAGCCATGCATCTGCTGGCCACGAGCGATACGCTCAAGGCCGTCGAGCGCCGGAGCAATGGCTACGATGAGGCACCGGCAGTCAACCCCGATGAGCCCGACAAGGCCTCGCTGCCCGCTGCGCAATGGCTGGCGTTGCAAGCCATGCGTCAGGCGCCAGACGATGAACAGGCCTATGCCTTGGGCGCCGGACTGCCGCCAGCGTTGCGGCTCTATACCACCGGTGCCGTAGACCTCAAGGCCGCACAAGCCTGTGCGGCTGTCGATCAGACCTGTGAGCGCAGCGCCGAGGTGCTGCAGGCGCTGGCCATCGAGCGTTTTCAGGCGGTGTTGGCGCTACCTGCCGATCAAGGCGCACCCCGCGCGGTGTGGGCTGCCTATGCGTTGGGCCGTCTGTATACCGAGCGCAGTGCGTCAGCCGATGCCGATACCCAGGCCCAGGCGGCACGGGCCAGCGCTGTTACGGCTTTTAAGCAGGCGCGCAGCCTGGCGCTGGCCGGAGCACCCGATCCATGGGCAATGGCGGTGGGCAGCTATGGCGAGCAAGCCCGCCTGTACCTGACAACGCCCGGACAAGCCTGCGACTATTCCGATTTCATGAACGCCACCGCTTGCGCCAGCGCCATCGCACCGGCCGATCTCAAGCAGGCGCTGGCGCTCTATGCCGAGCAGGCAGCGCGAGGTTCCGACAGCGCGGTGCAATCGCTGCGGATCATTGCGCAATGGCTGCTGAGTGATGCCGATCAAGCCGCCAGCGTTATCGATGACCCACTCAGCCAACGGTTGCTGGTGGCTTACAGCCTTGCCTTGATGGGCGATATCGTCAACGACGACCCCTCCAGCGCCAACGATGTTTTCGCCAACTCCGAAAATACCGGGCGTCTTGGCTATGCCGACGCCGCGCAGAACTACATGGGCGTGAGCGCCAATCCAGTGCTGCAACGGCTGGTCGAGGCGATCAGCCAGCGTGGCGTGCAACCGATAGCCGGCACCGATCGCCTGGCCGCATTGGCGTACCGGCTAGGCAATTACCCACTGGCGCAAACCCTGGCCGACGGACAATCCAGCGCGCTGGCCAGTTGGGTACGGGCGAAACTGGCGCTGCGACGCGGCGACAGCAACGCCGCTGCCCAGGCCTATGCCGAAGCGGCACAAGGGTTTCCAACGCTCGATGGCAGCGTCGAACACGATGGCGTGCAACGCTTGAAGGCTGAGCAGGCCGTACTGTCACTGTCTCGCGGTGAATACGCGCAGGCCTTGCAGCAGTTCTACGTGTCCGGGTATGCCGAGGACATGTATTACGTGGCCGAACGAGTCCTGACGGTAGAAGAGCTCAAGGCCTTCGTTGATGAGCACGTCCCAGGCTCCGCGATGCCGCCCCGGCCCGTCGATTTCGCCAGCTTCAATGCCCAGCAACTCCTGGCGTGGCGCTCGCAACAAACGGAGTCGAGCTTCACCGAGGCTGATCGTCTGCGTTCGCTGCTGGCACGACGCATGGTGCGTCAGAGCCAGTTCGAACAGGCGCTGGCGTATTTCCCGGACGATCAGGATCCACGCAACACCGATGTCGACTATGTCTACTCAGACCAACAGACGTTGACCGCTAGCACACCACGGGCCTGGGCCAAACGTTATGGCGATGCGCGACACGATGCCGCGACCGCCTGGTTCGCGACCAACCGTGCCGAAGCCTGGTTCACCGCTGCCAGGCTGGCGCGCCAGCATGGCATGGAGATCATGGGATACCAGCAAGGCCCGGACTTCGCCGAGATCGGCGGCATGTATACCTACGGGACCGGGCGAGGGCCGTGGCGCTACACTCGGGAAGACAGCCCTGCCCAGCCCCGCGATACGCCGGAGCAACGCGCAGCAGCCGATCTGCCCGGGCCACTGGTGACCGCAGACGAACGCCGCCGTTACGCAACCAGCGAAGCCAGCCCTGGGCAAACCTTCCATTACCGCTACGTGGCCGTCGCCCATGCCGAAAAGGCCGCCGACGAACTGCCCCCGCGCTCCCAGGCCTTCGCGGCGGTGCTGTGCCGGGCGACCGGCTTCGTGCAAAACGATCAACCGCGTGCCAGTCAGCTTTACCAGCGCTACGTCAAAGAGGGCGCGGCAGTACCTTTCGCCGAAGACTTCGGCCGCCAGTGCGCGGAACCGGATTTTGCCGCCGCCAGACGATTCCCTGTCATACAGGCCTGGCGCACCAGCCGCTATTGGCTACACCAGCATCTATACGTGCCGGTGATTGCCCTGCTGATGGCGGGTGGGCTGATCGTCGCAGCGCGGGTAAGTCGTCGTCGGGTTAGATCTTGAATTACGCAAGGCTACGGGAGATTGGCCGGGCTATTGGGGTACAGCGGACAGCAGATAATGCAGGCGGTTTAGCGGCGCGTGGGAGAGATTGTGAAACCGATCCGATGAAACATTTTTCACGCATAGTTGCGCAAACGATACATAAGATGCGGAAACGATCCTGATTTTTCGGGGGCTGATTCCTGAATCCCAGAAACGACAAAGCCCCGAGAAATCAGGGCTTTGCGCTGTAGAAGATGGCGGAGACATAGAGATTCGAACTCTAGGACCTGTTACAGTCGGCAGTTTTCAAGACTGCTGCCTTAAACCACTCGGCCATATCTCCACTTTTGCTGCGGGCGCCATAATACCCGAATGAAACAAGCTGTCAAACTCTGCCGCTGGCGACTGGCGGCACCTCTGTTATGATCTTTGCAACTCAACATTTCAACCACCAGGAGTTTCGCCATGCGCGAACAGGATTACGCAGTTAATAACGGCGTGCAGGCCGATCAGCTAGAGGTTAGCCGCGTCCTGCGCAACACGTACAGCCTGCTGGCGCTGACCTTGGCGTTCAGCGGCGTCATGGCCTATGTTGCCCAGCAGATGCATGTGGGCTACCCGAACATTTTCGTGGTGCTGATCGGCTTCTACGGTCTGTTCTTCCTCACCAACAAATTGCGCGACTCGGGCTGGGGCCTGGTGTCGGCCTTTGCTCTGACCGGCTTCATGGGTTACCTGCTGGGCCCTATCCTCAATCGTTACCTGGGTATGCAGGGCGGTGCAGAGGTGGTCAGCTCGGCCTTCGCCATGACGGCGCTGGTATTCGGCGGTCTGTCGGCTTATGTGCTGATCAGCCGCAAGGACATGAGCTTCCTCAGCGGTTTCATCACTGTCGGCGTCTTTGTCCTGCTGGGCGCCACCCTGGCCAGCATGTTCTTTAACATCAGCGGCCTGCAGCTGGCGATCAGCGCCGGTTTCGTATTGTTCTCGTCGGCTGCGATCCTGTTCCAGACCAGCGCCATCATCCATGGCGGCGAGCGCAACTACATCATGGCGACCATCAGCCTGTATGTGTCGATCTACAACCTGTTCATCAGCCTGTTGCAGATCTTCGGCATCATGAGCCGCGACGACTAAGCCACGGCCTGGCGTCAACAAAAAGCCCGCATTGCGGGCTTTTTGCTGTCTCGAGGGCGTGAATTCTTTATCATGAGGCACGTTTCACACATAGAGCTGCCCATGAAGTTCGCCATCGCCCTTTTCTCTGCGGCCCATGCACCCTCTTCCCGCCGCGCCCTGCTATTCGCCCAGGCGGCGCTGGCGCAGGGCCACGAGATTGTCCGCCTGTTCTTTTATCAGGACGGCGTCCATAGCGCTTCGGCCAATGTTGTAACCCCGCAGGACGAACAAGATCTGTCCCTGCAGTGGCGTGAATTCGTCGCGACCCATAACCTGGACGGCGTAGTCTGTATCGCAGCAGCGTTGCGCCGGGGTGTGTTGAATGACGAAGAGGCCCAGCGCTATCAGCGCCCCGCTGCCAATCTGTCGGCGCCCTGGGAGTTATCGGGCCTGGGCCAATTGCATGATGCCGTGCAAAGCGCTGACCGATTGATCTGCTTCGGAGGGCCTTGAGCAATGGCCAAGTCCTTGTTGATTGTCAGCCGCCAGTCGCCTTGGTCCGGCACAAGCGCCCGCGAGGCGCTGGATATCGTTCTGGCTGGCGGCGCCTTCGATTTGCCGATTGGCTTGCTGTTTCTGGATGACGGCGTTTTTCAGCTGTTGGCGGAGCAAAAATCCGCCGCCGTTCAGCAGAAGGATCTGACCGCCAATCTGCAGGCCCTGACGATGTTCGGGGTCGAAGAGCTCTACGCCTGCGAGCAGAGCCTGACAGAGCGCGCAATCGCGACGACGAACCTGGACGGGGAAGGCCTTCAGCGGCTGTCGTCCGGGGAGATAGCTGCGCTCATTGACCGTTACGACCAGGTGATCACAATCTGATGTCGACCTTACATGTTCTCTCCCACTCCCCTTTTAGCGACAGCCGCCTGAACAGTTGCCTGCGCCTGCTCGGGGAACACGACGCCATTCTGCTGTGCGGCGATGCGACTTATTCTCTGACACCTGACAGCGCCCCCCTGCAAGCCCTGGAAGATCGGCTCGAAGGCCTGAAGCTGTTTGCCCTCGAGGAAGATATGCAGGTACGCAATATTCAGGCGCCCGCCTGGGCCAGCCAGGTTGATTACGCCGGCTTCGTCGATTTGACCATCCGCTTTGACAAGGTCAACAGTTGGCTATGAATGTCCTGACGCTTGATACCCGGCACATTGCCCTGGACAAGGATGGCTTCCTGCAGGACCTGAACGAATGGTCCATGGATGTGGCCCAGGCCCTGGCCGTCAGGGAAGGTATCGACCTGAGCCCGGCACATATCGAAATACTGGAACTGTTGCGCGGGTTTTACGCCGAGTTCCAGCTATCGCCGGCGACCCGCCCGCTGATCAAGTACGCCGCCTTGAAACTGGGCGTCGAGAAAGGCAACAGCATGCACCTCAATCGCCTGTTCAACGGCACTCCCGCCAAACTCGCCGCCAAGCTGGCGGGCCTGCCCAAACCGACCAATTGCATATGACCGAATACGCCCCGCTCGTTACCCAAACGCCCGCCGAACATCCTTTTGCGCAGTTCGTACGTATCCTCGGCAAGGGCAAGCAAGGCGCCCGTAATCTCACCCGCGAGGAAGCGCGTGAGGCCATGGGCATGTTGATCGAAGAAAAGGTCGAGGACACCCAACTCGGTGCCTTCCTGATGCTGCTGCGACACAAGGAAGAGAGCGCGGAAGAACTGGCGGGCTTTACCGAAGCGATCCGCGCGCGCCTGCAAACCCCGGCCCTTGCAGTTGATATCGACTGGCCGACCTATGCAGGCAAAAAGCGCCATTTGCCCTGGTACTTGCTGGCGGCAAAATGCCTGGCCCAGAACGGTGTGAAGATTTTCATGCACGGCGGTGGCGCCCATACCGCCGGGCGCCTTTACAGCGAGCAACTGCTCGGTTTGCTCGGCATTCCTTTGTGCCGCAACTGGCAATCCGTCGAGTCGGCACTGGCGCAGCACAATCTGGCGTTCATGCCCTTGGGCGACTGGGCGCCGCAACTGCAACGGATGATCGACCTGCGCAACACTCTGGGTCTGCGTTCGCCGATTCACTCTCTGGCGCGCATCATCAATCCGCTGGGCGCTCGCTGCGGCCTGCAGAGCATCTTTCACCCCGGCTATCAAGGCGTGCACCGCGATGCCAGCAGCCTGCTGGGTGATAACGCCATCGTGATCAAGGGTGATGGTGGCGAAATCGAGGTCAACCCTGACACCATCAGCCACCTCTATGGGACCAGCGCAGGACAGCCTTGGGATGAGGAGTGGCCTGCACTGTCGGAGCGTCGCCACGTCAAACCCGCCACCCTGGATCCGCAGCAACTGACTGCCCTTTGGCGCGGCGACATCGAAGACAGCTACCCGCAACTGGCACTGATTTCGACCATCGCGCTGGCCTTGCGTGGCCTCGGTATGCCCCGTGATCAGGCCTTCACACAGGCGCAGATTTACTGGGATAAACGCGACCTATCTATTTAATCGATCTTAACGCCGGACAATTTGCGCTATTCGTTCGAACCATTCTAATTAAACTGCTCTCCAATCCTTTATCCCTTATAGATTGGAGTCAGACATGGGCCTTCTCGTCGAAGGACGCTGGCATGACCAGTGGTACGAAAGCAGCAAAGATGGCGCATTCCAGCGGGAAAACGCCCAGCGTCGCAACTGGGTGACTGCTGACGGCAAACCCGGCCCAAGCGGCGAAGGTGGCTTTGTTGCCGAAGCCGGACGCTACCATTTGTATGTGTCGCTGGCGTGCCCATGGGCCCATCGCACCTTGATCATGCGCAAGCTCAAGGGTCTGGAAAGCCTGATCGATGTTTCGGTGGTCAGTTGGCTGATGCTGGAGAACGGCTGGACCTTCGATCAGGACAAAGGCTCGACCGGTGACAAACTCGACGGCCTGGAATTTCTCCACCAGCGCTACACCGCCGATGACGTCCACTACACCGGCCGCGTGACCGTGCCCGTGCTGTGGGACAAGAAGCTCAAGCGCATCGTCAGCAATGAGTCATCGGAAATCATCCGCATGTTCAACTCGGCCTTCAACGCACTGACCGGCAATCACCTGGACTTCTACCCTGCTGCCTTGCGGGCAGAGATCGACGAGCTGAACGATCGCATCTACCCGGCGGTGAATAACGGCGTGTATCGCGCAGGCTTTGCTACCGCACAGGGCGCTTATGAGCAGGCCTACGATGGCTTGTTTGCCGAACTGGATGTGCTGGAAGAACGCTTGAGCAAGAAACGCTATCTGACGGGCGAACACCTGACTGAAGCTGATATCCGCCTGTTCACCACCATCGTGCGCTTCGATGCGGTGTATTACGGCCACTTCAAGTGCAACCTGCGCCGGATCAGCGACTACCCGAACCTGCAAAACTGGCTGCGCGAGCTGTACCAGTGGCCGGGCGTTGCGCAGACCGTGGACCTGGAACATATCAAGGGCCATTACTACGCCAGCCATCGCACCATTAACCCGACCGGTATCGTGCCCAAGGGCCCGGCCCTGAGTTTCGATGCGGATCATGATCGTGCGCGCCTGAACGGCAGTGGTGTCTGGGCCTAAAGATGATGTGGCTTTTGTGAGACTGGCTTTAGCCGGGAAGACGGCGGCAGGATCGATACCTATATATCGCCTGCCATACAGCCCTCCCGGCTAAAGCCGGTCTTACATTTGCCGAGTTACATGCTGCCTTGCGCACCTTCGAACCAGGCCAGCTTCTCACGAAGCTGAACCACTTCACCGACAATGACCAAGGTCGGTGCATGCACCTCATGCTCGGCCACCAGTTGCGGCAGATTGGCCAAGGTCCCGGTAAACACCCGCTGATTCTGCGTAGTGCCCTGCTGGATCAACGCCGCCGGCGTATCGGCTGCTCGACCATGCTTGATCAGGCCTTCGCAGATCAGCGGCAGGCCGACCAGGCCCATGTAGAACACCAGGGTCTGGGCCGGCGCCACCAGGTCTGCCCAAGGCAAGTCAGTGCTGCCGTCCTTGAGATGGCCGGTGACAAAGCGTACCGACTGGGCATAGTCGCGATGGGTCAGGGGAATCCCGGCATAGGCCGCGCAACCGCTGGCTGCAGTGATACCCGGCACCACCTGGAACGGGATGCCATGGGCCGCCAGCTCTTCGATTTCCTCACCACCACGGCCAAAGATAAACGGATCGCCGCCCTTGAGCCGCACCACCCGCTTGCCTTGCTGGGCCAGTGCCACCAGTTGCTGATTGATCTGCTCCTGAGGCAACGCATGATCTGCACGGCGCTTGCCGACATAGATGCGTTCGGCGTCACGGCGACACAGTTCAAGGATGGCGGGAGCCACCAGACGGTCATACAGCACCACGTCGGCCTGCTGCATCAAGCGCAGGGCGCGGAAAGTCAGCAGATCCGGATCACCGGGCCCTGCACCCACCAAATAGACTTCGCCGTTGCCTGAAGGCGCTTGCCCAGCAATTTTTGCCAACAATAAACGCTCAGCTTCGGCGCCCTGCCCGGCCAGTTGCCGATCGGCGATCGGGCCCTGGAACACGTCTTCCCAGAATGCGCGACGTTGCTGCACATCGGGAAACAGCCCCTTGACCTGATTACGAAAGCGCGCAGCCAGACCGGCCAGTTGGCCGTAAGTCGAAGGAATCCAGGTTTCCAGCTTGGCCCGGATCAACCGAGCCAGCACCGGTGCATCACCGCCACTGGAGACGGCAATCACCAACGGCGAGCGGTCGACAATGGCAGGGAAAATCACGCTGCAAAGAGCCGGGGCATCGACCACATTGACCGGCAAGCAACGCTGACGGGCATCCTTGGATACCTGAGCGTTGAGCGGTTCGTCGTCAGTGGCGGCGATAACCAGCACGCAACCATCCAGATCACTTTCCAGATAGCCACGCGCCAGCACCTGGCCGCCACCGGTCGTGACCAGTTCAGCCAGTTGTGTTTCAACCTGGGGTGCAACCACCCGCAACAACGCGCCGGCATCGGCCAACAGGCGAGATTTGCGCAAGGCAATCTCGCCGCCGCCGACCACCAACACCCAGCTGCCGCGCAGATTGTGGAACAGCGGCAGAAATTCCATTTAGCCGATGACCTCAAGGCCACCCATGTACGGCTTGAGCACTTCAGGGACGCGGATCGAGCCGTCAGCCTGCTGATAGTTTTCCAGTACCGCGACCAGCGTTCGACCAACGGCCAGACCGGAGCCGTTCAAGGTGTGCACCAGCTCTGGCTTGCCGGTTTCCGGGTTGCGCCAGCGGGCCTGCATGCGGCGGGCCTGGAAGTCGCCGCAGTTGGAGCACGACGAAATCTCGCGGTATTTGTCCTGGCTCGGGATCCACACTTCCAGGTCGTAGGTTTTTACGGCGCTGAAACCCATGTCGCCGGTGCACAGGGCCAATACGCGATAAGGCAGCTCCAGCAGTTGCAGGACGCGCTCGGCGTTGGCGGTCAGGCCTTCGAGGGCTTCCATGGACTTTTCCGGCTCGACGATCTGGACCATCTCGACCTTGTCGAACTGGTGCTGGCGAATCATGCCGCGGGTATCGCGACCCGATGCGCCGGCTTCGCTGCGAAAGCACGGCGTGTGGGCAACGAACTTCAATGGCATCTGCTTGGCGTCGACGATTTCACCAGCGACGATATTGGTCAGCGACACTTCGGCGGTCGGGATCAGGTACAGGTCCGCCTCGCCTTCGCGGGAGATCTTGAACAGATCTTCTTCGAATTTCGGCAACTGACCGGTGCCCTGCAGGGCCGGGGCCTGGACCAGATAAGGCGTGTAGGCCTCTTCATAGCCGTGCTCGGTGACGTGCAGGTTGATCATGAACTGCGCCAGGGCGCGATGCATACGGGCAATCGGGCCGCGCAGCAGGGCGAAACGCGCGCCGGACAGCTTGGCAGCGGTTTCGAAGTCCAGCCAGCCGAACTTCTCGCCCAGGGCAACGTGGTCCTGTACCGCGAAATCGAAAGCGGTCGGAGTGCCCCAGCGGCGCACTTCGACGTTATCGTCTTCATCGGCACCGACCGGCACCGATTCGTGGGGCAGGTTCGGCATGCTCAACAGCATGGCGTCCAGCTCGGCCTGGATAGCGTCCAGTTCGACCTTGCCACTGCTCAATTCGCTGCCCATGCGCTCGACATCCGCCATCAGCGGGGCAATGTCTTCGCCGCGCTGCTTGGCCTGGCCGATGGATTTGGAACGGGCATTGCGCTCGGCCTGCAACTGCTCGGTGCGGGTCTGAACGGTTTTGCGCTGGTTTTCCAGCGCTTCAATGCGGGCCACATCCAGGGTGAAACCACGGGAAGTCAGGCGATCCGCTACGTCCTGAAGTTGAGTACGTAACAGTTTGGAATCGAGCATGGTGTTCTCTCGTCTATCAAAGTCTGGTCAAGGTCAGGCCGAGCCAGGTGGCAAGCAGCCCGCCGAATACACTGATGCCCGCATAGCCCAGGGCCAGTGGCACTTGCCCACTTTCGAGCAGACGCAATGTATCCAGTGAAAAGGATGAAAAGGTCGTCAGACCGCCTACAAAGCCGACAATCAGGCCGGCCCGAATCTCAATGGGCACTTCCGGGCGCAGCAGGAACAAGCCGTACAGCACGCCGATGATCAGGCAACCGACCAGGTTGACCGCCAACGTCGCCCCGTAAAAATGCTTCGGCCAATTCGCCGTCACCCAAGTGCCAGCAGCAAAGCGCAATAATGTACCAGCGATACCGGCCAGGGACACCGCAAGAATGGTCTGAAACACCTACTTTCTCCGCTGACGAGGGCTGGCCCGGTCCAGGGCAGCCAAATGCTTGAGTTTTTCGCCTATTTTCAGTTCAAGGCCACGGGGCACCGGCTGGTAGTACTGGCGCGGCTCCAACTCTTCGGGGAAGTAGTCCTCGCCCGCTGCATAGGCATCGGGCTCGTCGTGGGCATAACGGTACTCTTCGCCATAGCCCAATTGTTTCATCAGCTTGGTCGGGGCATTGCGCAGGTGCAGCGGCACTTCCAGCGAGCCATGCTCCGTGGCTTCGCGCATGGCGGCCTTGAAGCCCATGTAAACGGCATTGCTCTTCGGCGCGCAGGCAAGGTAGACGATGGCCTGAGCCACTGCCAGCTCGCCTTCCGGGCTGCCCAGGCGTTCCTGCACGTCCCAGGCCGACATGCACAGTGGCAGTGCCCGCGGGTCGGCATTGCCGATATCTTCACTGGCCATGCGCACCACGCGGCGCGCCAGATACAGCGGATCGCAGCCGCCATCGATCATCCGGGCGAACCAGTACAGCGCCGCATCGGGATTGGAGCCACGAATGGATTTGTGCAGCGCCGAGATCTGGTCGTAAAACGCCTCCCCGCCTTTATCGAAGCGGCGCCGACCATCACCGAGCAGGCCCTGGAGCATCTCGGCGCCAATCACGCTGCCGTCTTCGGCAAGGTCTGCGGCGTTTTCCAGCAGGTTGAGCATACGACGGCCATCGCCATCAGCGGCGGACATCAACATGGCAAAGCCTTCGTCGTCGAGACTGAGGTTCTGCTTGCCCAGCCCGCGCTCTTCGGTCAATGCGCGCTGCACCAACTTGCGCAGCGCCGTCTCGTCGAGGCTCTTGAGCACATAGACTCGTGCCCGGGAGAGCAGCGCGTTGTTCAATTCGAAAGAAGGGTTTTCTGTGGTCGCGCCGATGAAGATGAGCGTGCCGTCTTCGACATAGGGCAGGAACGCGTCCTGCTGCGACTTGTTGAAACGGTGCACCTCATCGACAAACAGGATGGTCCGGCGCCCGTACTGCCCGGCCTGTTGCTTGGCAACCTCGACGGCCTGACGGATTTCCTTGACCCCGGCCAGTACCGCCGAGACCGTTTCGAAATGCGCATCGGAGACCTTGGCCAGCAGCCGCGCCAACGTGGTCTTGCCCACGCCCGGCGGGCCCCAGAAGATCATCGAGTGCAGCGCACCCTGCTCCAGGGCCTCACGCAACGGCTTGCCATGGGCGAGCAAGTGCTCCTGACCGACGTACTCGTCCAGATTGGTGGCACGCAGGCGCGCCGCCAGTGGCTGAGCTATCGGGTCGCTACGAAACAAATCCATGGGCTGCGCTTGAAACCTCTTATTCCTGAATGACGTCAGCGCCCTTCGGGACCTGGAACTGGAATTTGCCTGCCGGTACGGCCTCGTTGGCCTTGACCCCGGTGAACAGGATATTGGTGCGCTGGCCGACACTGTCGATCAATTGCATGTCGTTGATCATGCCGTTGCGGAAGGACAGGCGCAGGCTGTCGAACAGCGTGTCCTTGGTCTTGGGCTTGAGCACAAAATCGATCACGCCGCCGGCTTCCTTGGCGGTGATATCAAAACTCTGACCGATCTTCGACACATCACCGGACAGCAGCAGCGCCGGAGTCTGGGTCAAACGCTGATCGAGGTTCTTGATGGTGACCTGTTGCAAGTCCGGGTCCCACAGGGAAACCTTCTTGCCATCGGAGACCATCAGTTGCTCCTGCGGCGCATCGGTGTGCCAGTAGAACTGGCCAGGGCGCTGCAGGATCATGTCACCTGCGGTTTCCTGCAACTGCGTGCCGGAACCGTCCAGGCTCAGTTGCGAGAAACGGGCGCTCAGGGTCTTGGAATTTTCCAGCAACTGAGTCAGACGTGCCACGTCCTTGCTGTCGGCATGGGCCGGGACAACGGAAAAGGTCAGAGCAGTAGCCAGTAACAGGCGGATCAGACGCATGGGAGTCCTCTTGAATGCAGTAGGCTTGCGGCAGCGCGTCGGTACGCGTGCCGGGCAAATGGCGCAGCTGACGGGTCAGTCGCGCATCGGGCCCGGCGCAATCACTTCGCGCGAGCCGTTGGTGTTCATGGACGTCACGACGCCCGCCATTTCCATCGCTTCGATCATCCGCGCCGCACGGTTGTAACCGATCTTGAGCTTGCGCTGCACGGCAGAGATCGAAGCACGGCGGCTTTCCAGGACGAATTTGACGGCCTCGTCATACAGCGCATCACTCTCGCTGTCCTCGGCGCCTTCACCGCTGCCACCGTCGAAACCGCTACCCGGCTCCTCGACGCCAGCGAGAATGTCTTCGTTGTAGTCCGGCACACCCCGCAGCTTCCAGGCCTCCACCACGCGATGGACCTCATCGTCGGAAACGAAGGCGCCATGCACACGGATCGGCAGGCTGGTGCCCGGCGGCATGTACAGCATGTCACCGTGACCCAACAGTTGTTCGGCGCCGCCCTGGTCGATGATGGTTCGCGAGTCGATCTTGCTCGATACCTGGAACGCCATGCGCGTGGGGATGTTGGCCTTGATCAAACCGGTGATCACGTCCACGGACGGACGCTGGGTCGCCAGAATCAGGTGGATACCGGCGGCACGCGCCTTCTGGGCGATACGGGCGATGAGCTCTTCGACCTTCTTGCCGACGATCATCATCATGTCGGCGAATTCGTCGACCACTACCACAATGGTCGGCAGGGTCTTGAGCAGCGGCGCTTCGTCGTGAATGCTTTCGCGGCGATAGGTCGGGTCGGAGATGGGCGTGCCCTCTTCCTCGGCGTCCTTGACCTTGCGGTTGAAGCCCGCGAGGTTCCGCACACCCATGGCCGCCATCAGCTTGTAGCGGCGTTCCATCTCGGCGACGCTCCAGCGCAGGGCGTTGGCTGCGTCCTTCATGTCGGTCACAACCGGGCAGAGCAGATGCGGAATGCCTTCGTAGATCGACAATTCGAGCATTTTCGGGTCGATCATGATCAGGCGGGCATCTTCCGGGCCCGACTTGAACAGGATCGACAGGATCATGGCGTTGACCCCCACTGACTTACCGGAACCGGTCGTACCGGCTACCAGCAGGTGAGGCATTTTCGCCAGGTCGACGATGATCGGCTTGCCGCCAATATCATGGCCCAGGGCCATGGTGACCGGTGACTTGGCGTCATCGTATTCCGGCGACGACAGCACTTCGGAGAAACGCACGATCTGCCGATCTTCGTTGGGGATCTCGATACCCACGGTGGTCTTGCCCGGGATCACCTCGACCACCCGCACGCTGGTCACGGCCAAGGAACGTGCCAGGTCCTTGGCGAGGTTGGCTATACGGCTGACTTTCACGCCCGCCGCCGGCTGGATTTCGTAACGGGTAATGACCGGGCCCGGGTGAATCGAGTCCACGGTCACTTCGACGCCGAATTCCTTGAGCTTGATTTCCAGCAGATGCCCTACGGCAGCCAGGGACTCGGGGGAATAATTGAGTTTTTTCTTCTCGGCCGGATCGAGGATCGAGATCGGCGGCAGCGTGCCTTCCACGGCGCTGTCGATGAACAGCGATACCTGCTTTTCCTTCTGCACACGCTTGCTCGGCTCCGGCGGACGGACCGGTGCCGGGGCGATAACAGGCGGGACGTGTTTCTCGCGCTCAGACATATGGGTGCTGAGGGACTGTTCACGCTCGATCAGGCGTTCTTTGGCCTTGACCTGCTCACGACGATCCGACGCAACCGGCGCCACCACGTCCTTGACCCGCACATCGACTTCACGCAGTTGCGCCACCATCTGTTTGCGTTCGGTGCGAGCCATCCACCAGCGATTGGCGGCGCCCTGGAACAGCTCAAGCAGATCGAGGGTGATCTTGCCGGTCAGGTCCATGACTTTAAACCAGGACAAGTCAGTGAATACGGTGAGGCCGAACAGGAACAGGGCGATGAACAGCAAGGTGCTGCCCTGGATATTCAGCGCTTTCTGCGCCAGGTCGCCAAGCACCTCGCCCAGTACACCGCCCGCCGAGCCAGGGAAGCCGGCCGAATAGTGAAAATGGATATGGGCCAGGGCGGCACCTGCCAGGATCAGGAACACCAGGCCGATCAGGCGCCAGGAGAACAGCCAGCCGCTCCACTGCCAGGGTTCATGACGCTGGCGAAACACCTGCCAGGCCTTGACAGCCAGCAACAGCGGAAAAATGTAGGCGAAATAGCCCAGCACCATGAACAGAATATCGGCGCTGAAGGCCCCCGCGCGGCCAGCGGCGTTCTGCACTTGCACGGCACTGCTGGTGTGACTCCAGCCCGGATCATTGGGGTCGTAGCTCAACAAAGCCATCATCAGATAGAGACACAGCGCCCCGAAGGCAATCAGTGCACCTTCCTTGAGTCGGTAGTGCAACTGTTGCCGCCAGAGTGGAACAGGGCTGGGTGCTAAGGTGGACTTCTTCAAAACGCTTGTTTTCCTGCGCCGGGCGCGAACATCTGTAGTTGAACATTGATTTTGCAAATAGCTAGTCTGGCGTGCGCCGCGTATATCTTCAAGGCCCAGCCATAACGCTCAATTGGACCACGCATTGCCTTGCGTGACAAAGGGTTATGTCGTATTCCTGACCATCGACCCGAGCCAGGAACCGCCCGCAGTACAAAAGTGTAAACGGAGACTTCAAAATGGCGACGAACTGTGACCACACTTGGGCCCTGGAGTTGCACCCTGGGTGCCGCCCTCCCCTCCCCTGCCAAGCCCTGAATCTATGCTGACCTGGTTACAACGCAACACGTTCGACTTCCCGCCCCTGGCCAAGGCCTTGCGCGATCCCGATGGCCTGCTCGCCGCCGGCGGCGACTTATCGCCAGACCGCTTGGTCAGCGCCTACCGCCATGGCTGTTTTCCGTGGTTCATGGAGGGCCAGCCGATCCTCTGGTGGTCGCCGGATCCGCGCACGGTGCTGTTTCCTGAGGAAATACACATTTCCCGCAGCCTGGCCAAGGTCATGCGCCAGGGCCGCTTCGACGTCACATTCGATCGGGATTTCGCGGCTGTAATCCAGGGCTGCGCAGGCCCCAGGGATTACGTCGATGGCACCTGGATCACCGGAGCCATGCAAACGGCCTACCTTGAGCTCCATCGACGCGGTCACGCCCACAGCGTCGAGGTCTGGGAACAGGGTCAATTGGTCGGCGGACTCTACGGCCTGGCAATGGGCCAGTTGTTTTTCGGCGAGTCCATGTTCAGCCGCACCGACAACGCCTCCAAAGTCGGTTTCGCCACCTTGGTAGAACGCCTGCGTGCCTGGGGCTTCGTGCTGATCGACTGCCAGATGCCCACCGAGCACCTGCACAGCTTCGGCGCCCGCGCGATTCCACGCAGAGACTTTGCCGACTTTTTGCACAAGCACCTGGATCAGGCAAATAACGCCGACTGGCTGCCTAGGCGAGTCGGGTAGGCTGGCTTACACTCTTAATCAGGGTTTTTTCTCAGGGGGCTGATATGACAGAGCTGGCGCGGCTGAAGTTTTATGCCACTCAACCCCATTCCTGCAGCTACCTGCCGGAAGAACAGGCGACCACGCTGTTCCTCGACCCCAGTCAGCCGATGGACGTGCAGGTGTATGCCGACCTTTCCGACATGGGCTTCCGGCGCAGCGGCGATCATCTGTACCGCCCCCATTGCCAGAATTGCAGCGCTTGCGTACCCGCGCGCATCCCGGTGGACATCTTCGTCCCGGACCGCCAGCAAAAGCGCATCGTCAAGCGCAATGCCGATCTCCAGGTGCACAGCAACAAGCCGCGCTTCACCGAAGAATATTTCGACCTCTACCAACGCTACATTGAACAGCGCCACGCCGACGGCGACATGTTCCCGCCCAGCCGCGATCAGTTTTCCACCTTTTTGGTGCGCGACCTGCCGTTTTCCCGCTTCTACGAGTTCCGCGCCGGCGAGCGCCTGCTCGCTGTAGCCGTGACCGACCTGCTGCCCAATGGCCTTTCGGCGGTTTATACCTTCTACGAGCCGGATGAAGAAAAGCGCAGCCTGGGCCGCTTTGCGATCCTCTGGCAGATCGCCGAAGCGACCCGCCTGCAGCTGCATGCGGTGTACCTGGGCTACTGGATAAAGAACTGCAAGAAGATGAACTACAAGACCCAATATCGACCAATTGAGCTGCTGACGAATCAGAGGTGGGTGACTCTTTATTGAAGCCCTTGGCTAAAAGCGCATTTTTCGGGCACAATGCACGCCGCTTTTGCCTGGCGCCACTTGCACCGGGCCACTCATCAGATTCCGAGGGCTTTACTGCATGTCGAAAGAAGACAGCTTCGAAATGGAAGGCACTGTCGTCGACACCCTGCCCAACACCATGTTTCGTGTGGAGTTGGAAAACGGGCACGTCGTAACCGCGCACATCTCCGGCAAGATGCGCAAGAACTACATCCGTATTTTGACCGGTGACAAGGTGCGTGTTGAACTGACGCCCTACGACTTGAGCAAAGGGCGCATCACTTACCGCGCACGCTAACTCAAGCTCGAATGAAAACGCCTGGCACCTGCCGGGCGTTTTTGTGTGCCCGATTGTTGGAATGAGCCCCTGCGGGAGCCACAGCCCAACAAAAAGCCCCGCATCTCTTGCGAGATGCGGGGCTTTTTTTCGGCTTGAGACTCAGGCCATTTCAGCAGTGGTTTCGAACTCGAAGGTGATTTCGCCATCTTTGATGTCGACGTGAACCACGCCGCCATGCTCGGACAACTCGCCAAAGAGAATTTCCTCGGCCAGCGGACGCTTGATCTTGTCCTGGATCAGGCGAGCCATCGGCCGTGCACCCATCGCAGCATCGTAGCCACCCTGCGCCAACCAGCTTCTGGCCGCGTCGGAGACTTCCAGCAGGACGCGCTTGTCTTCCAGTTGCGCCTGCAGCTCGGTAAGGAACTTGTCCACCACGCTCTTGATAACCTCATGGCTGAGGCGACCGAATTGAATGATGGTGTCCAGGCGGTTACGGAATTCCGGCGTGAAACTTTTCTTGATGACTTCCATGGCATCGGACGAGTGGTCCTGATGCGTGAAGCCAATCGAAGCCCGCGCAGCGGTTTCGGCACCGGCGTTGGTGGTCATGATCACGATCACATTGCGGAAGTCCGCCTTGCGCCCGTTGTTATCGGTCAGGGTACCGTGGTCCATAACCTGCAACAGCAGGTTGAAGACTTCCGGGTGGGCCTTCTCGATTTCATCGAGCAGCAACACGCAATGCGGCTGCTTGGTGATCGCCTCGGTCAACAGACCGCCCTGGTCGAAACCAACGTAACCCGGCGGAGCACCGATCAGGCGCGAGACGGTATGCCGTTCCATGTACTCGGACATGTCAAAGCGCACCAGCTCGATCCCCAATGCCTTGGCCAACTGGCGGGCAGCTTCGGTCTTGCCGACACCGGTAGGACCGGCGAACAGGAAGGAACCGACCGGCTTGTCAGGCGATTTCAGCCCGGCGCGGGACAGCTTGATGGCCGTCGACAGCGAGTCGATGGCCGCATCCTGGCCGAACACCGTGAGCTTGAGATCGCGCTCCAGGTTACGCAGCAGCTCCTTGTCCGAACTGTTGACGTGTTTTGGCGGAATCCGCGCGATTTTGGCGACGATATCCTCGACCTGCGGCACTTCAATGCGTTTGACACGCTTGTCGGCCGGTTGCAGGCGCTGATAGGCACCTGCCTCGTCGATGACATCGATGGCCTTGTCGGGCATATGGCGGTCGTTGATGTAGCGCGAAGCCAGTTCGGCAGCGGCACGCAGGGCCTCATCACTGTATTCGATACCGTGATGCTGCTCGAAGCGTCCTTTCAGGCCGCGCAGGATGCCAATGGTGTCATCCACCGAAGGCTCCGACACATCGACCTTCTGAAAACGCCGCGCCAGAGCCCGGTCCTTCTCGAAAATCCCGCGGAATTCCTGGAAGGTGGTCGAGCCGATGCAACGGATATCCCCGGACGACAGCAATGGCTTGAGCAAGTTGGAAGCATCCATGACGCCGCCGGACGCTGCACCGGCACCAATGATGGTGTGGATTTCGTCGATGAACAGAATGGCATGGGGACGTTTTTTCAGCTCATTGAGCAGCGCCTTGAAGCGCTTCTCGAAATCACCGCGGTATTTGGTCCCGGCCAGCAAGGCACCCAGATCCAGCGAGTAGACGACGCTGCTGGCGAGCAGATCAGGCACCTGGTTGTCGACGATGCGCTTGGCCAGGCCTTCGGCGATGGCGGTTTTACCGACGCCAGCCTCACCCACCAGCAACGGGTTGTTCTTGCGCCGACGCGCCAGGATCTGGGCGACACGCTCGACTTCAACCTCACGGCCGACCAACGGATCGATACGACCCTGGCGCGCCAATTCGTTCAGGTTGCTGGCATAGGCATCCAGAGGATTGCCTGAGGAAGAAGACTCACCGCCCTCGTCGTCCTGCATATCTTGCTCACCTTCAGAATGATCGCCGTGCCCTGGAACCTTGGAGATGCCATGGGCGATATAGTTGACGACATCGATGCGGGCAACGCTCTGCTGCTTGAGCAGGAACACTGCCTGGCTTTCCTGCTCGCTGAAAATCGCGACCAGCACGTTGGCACCGGTAACTTCACGCTTGCCGGAGCTCTGAACATGGAAAACCGCGCGCTGCAATACGCGCTGGAAGCCTAGGGTAGGTTGGGTTTCGCGATCCTCGTCGTGGACGGGGATCAGGGGGGTGGTGGAGTCGATGAACTCTTGCAGATCATGTTTGAGTTTATCGAGGTTTGCGCCGCAGGCACGCAGAACAGTGGCGGCAGCCTCATTATCCAATAAAGCCAGCAGGAGATGCTCGACGGTCATGAACTCATGACGCTTCGAACGTGCCTCCTTGAAGGCCAGATTGAGGGTGACTTCGAGCTCACGGTTTAACATAGCTTCACCTCATACCCAAGTGGTCGGCGTTTAACCGTCCTTCTCGATCTCACAGAGTAGCGGATGCTGGCTTTCCCTGGCGTATTGGTTGACCTGCGTTGCCTTGGTCTCGGCGATGTCGCGGGTAAACAATCCGCAGACTGCCCGTCCCTCTGTATGGACGGCCAGCATGACCTTGGTCGCCAGCTCACGATTCAGGTTAAAAAACACCTCGAGCACTTCGACGACGAAATCCATCGGGGTGTAATCATCGTTAAATAAAACCACCTTGTACATCGGTGGCGCCTGCAATACCGGCTTGGCGTCCTGTACCGCGATCCCGGCCGCGTCATCCTCGTGGGGCTGCTGACCATCCTGATTGAATGTTAGTCGAATCTTGCTGATTGCATGCATGGAAAGAAAGGTTCGTAGGGGGGCGAATTGAATAATTAGTCGCAGTCTGACCGGTTTTCAAATGGACCGCCGCATGACCTTGACTATCGGCTAAACGGTGTTACAAACAATAGAACCCACATTGGGTAAAAAGGGTCCGCGTAGTCAACCAAAATTTTTTTCGGTCAGGCGGAGTGAGGTGGATGATACTCCAGACGGAGTCCTTTGCAGAGGGATATGACTATGCTCAGTGGTAAGGTCAAGTGGTTCAATAATGCTAAAGGTTATGGCTTCATCGTAGAGGACGGCAAAAGCGAAGATCTGTTCGCCCATTACTCGGCAATCAAGATGGAAGGCTACAAAACCCTCAAGGCAGGCCAGCCGGTCGAATTCGAGATCATTCAGGGGCCCAAGGGCTTGCACGCAGTGAATATATCGGGCAAGGCCGCTGCGCTCCCAGCCACCGCTCACAGCCCCGAGCACGCTACAGCCGATTAGGACAATAGTCCTTAGCAGGATCTGCTCAGAAACCGGTCCGTCATGCAGTTGGAACAGGCCGGTTGCGCAGTCGCGCCCTCGTTTCTCCCACTCCCCCTTCCACCTCGACCTTGCCCCCGGGCATCGCCTTGCTTGCGTTTTCGCGCCCGTTCGTCTTGCCGACCTCGACCAACGGCGAATATCTCTCATTCGATAGTACGCATAGCATTAATGCCAGAGCGCAATCGTTTGATATACTCCGCGCCGTGACTTATGAGTCATAGGGGCTTAACAGTCTGGAACGAGACTTTCAGCCTTTAAGGTACGTAGCGCCAGACCCGGCGCACGCGCTCGCTCGACTGATGCACCCACCATCACCGCGAATAAAGCTCGACTTTCGGCTCAAAAGGGACTTGTGAGCACGCGCGCATACCCTGCGCAGATCGAGATTTTGTGCATGCTCAGCAAAACAGAGAGTTCATACCAAATGTCTAACCGCTCGAAGATCATCTATACCTTCACCGACGAAGCCCCTGCCCTCGCCACCTATTCGTTGCTGCCTATCATCGAGGCCTACACCGCTTCTTCCGATATCGCCGTCGAAACTCGCGATATCTCCCTGGCAGGCCGTGTTCTCGCAAGCTTCCCAGAGTCGCTTGGTGCCGATCAACAAGTGGCTGACCATCTGGCCGAGCTCGGCGAACTGGCCAACACGCCTGAAGCCAACATCATCAAGCTGCCGAACATCAGCGCCTCCGTCCCGCAGCTGGTTGCCACCATCAAAGAACTGCAAGACAAGGGCTTCAAGATCCCGGATTACCCGGAAGCCCCGACCACCGACGCCGAGAAAGACACTCGCGCCCGCTACGACAAGGTCAAAGGCAGCGCCGTGAACCCGGTTCTGCGTGAAGGCAACTCCGATCGTCGCGCTCCGTTGTCGGTCAAGAACTACGCACGCAAGCACCCGCACAAGATGGGCGCCTGGGCAGCCGATTCGAAGTCCCACGTTGCCTTCATGAGCAACGGCGATTTCTACGGCAGCGAAAAAGCCGCTCTGATTCCAGCCGCTGACAGCGTCAAGATCGAACTGATCGCCCAGGACGGCAGCACTTCCGTCCTGAAAGAAAAAACCGCCGTCAAGGCTGGCGAAATCATCGACAGCTCGGTAATGAGCGCCAAGGCACTGCGCAGTTTTGTGGCTGCCGAGATCGCCGACGCCAAGGCCAAGGGCGTACTGTTCTCGGTACACCTGAAAGCCACCATGATGAAGATCTCCGATCCGATCATGTTCGGCCTGATCGTCGCCGAGTTCTATAACGACGCACTGACCAAGCACGCCGACATCCTGAAAGAAATCGGCTTCAACCTGAACAACGGTATCGGCGACCTGTATGACCGCATTGGCGCACTGCCAGCGGACAAGCAAGCCGAAATCAAGGCGGACATCGAAGCGGTCTACGCCGTGCGTCCGTCCCTGGCCATGGTCAACTCCGACAAGGGCATCACCAACCTGCATGTACCGAGCGACGTCATCGTCGACGCCTCGATGCCTGCGATGATCCGTGACTCCGGCAAAATGTGGGGCACCGACGGTCAACTGCACGATGCCAAGGCCGTGATCCCGGATCGCTGCTACGCCACCATCTACCAGGCCGTCATCGAAGACTGCAAGAAACACGGCGCCTTCGACCCTGTGACCATGGGCAGCGTGCCAAACGTCGGCCTGATGGCCCAGAAAGCCGAAGAATACGGCTCCCACGACAAGACCTTCCAGATCAAGACGCCAGGCGTGGTCCGCGTGACCGACGGCCAGGGCAAGGTCCTGATGGAACAGAACGTCGAAGCCGGTGATATCTGGCGCATGTGCCAGGTCAAGGACGCGCCGATCCAGGACTGGGTCAAGCTCGCCGTCAACCGCGCCCGCGCCAGCAACACCCCGGCCGTTTTCTGGCTGGACCCGGCACGCGCCCACGACAGCGCCATGATCGCCAAAGTGCAGAAGTACCTGGCCGACCATGACACGTCGGGCCTGGACATCCAGATCATGTCCCCGGTCGATGCCATGAAGTTCACCCTGGACCGCACCCGTGCCGGCAAGGACACCATCTCGGTGACCGGTAACGTTCTGCGTGACTACCTGACCGACCTGTTCCCGATCATGGAACTGGGCACCAGCGCCAAGATGCTGTCCATCGTGCCACTGATGAACGGCGGTGGCCTGTTCGAAACCGGCGCCGGCGGTTCGGCTCCGAAACACGTGCAGCAGTTCGTCGAAGAGAACTTCCTGCGCTGGGACTCCCTGGGCGAGTTCCTCGCATTGGCAGCCTCCCTGGAGCACCTGGGCAACACTTACAACAACCCGAAAGCGCTGGTTCTGTCCAAGACCCTCGACCAGGCCACTGGCGAGTTCCTGGACCGCAACAAGTCGCCTTCGCGTAAAGTCGGCAACATCGACAACCGCGGCAGCCACTTCTACCTGGCCCTGTACTGGGCACAGGCGCTGGCCGCACAGACTGACGATGCTGCCCTGCAAGCGCAATTCGCACCTCTGGCCAAGACCCTGACCGACAACGAAGCAAAAATCGTTGCCGAGCTCAACGCCGTTCAAGGCAAACCAGTGGATATCGGTGGCTACTACCACCCCAATGCCGAGCAGACCAGCAAAGCCATGCGTCCTAGCCCTACCCTCAACGCTGCAATCGCCGCGCTGAACTAAGCTAGCCCTGCATTTCAACAGCCCCGGCCATGTGCCGGGGTTGTTGTTTCTGGCCATCAATCACAATTATCCGAGTTGAAATAACATCTGTGGGACCGGCTTTAGCCGGGAAGAGGCCAGCACATTAACGGCATCTTTTCAGCCATCCGCGACACCTTCCCGGCTAAAGCCGGTTCCACACGTACAAAACCCTTACAACCACGGAGCATCCTCTATATGCAATGGCTCGCCCACGTCACCGTCGCCACCATCGTTGAAGATCAGGGCCGTTTCCTCTTCGTCGAAGAGCTCAAGGGCGGCCGCGCCGTACTCAACCAGCCCGCCGGGCACCTGGAAGCCAACGAAACCCTGCAACAGGCCGCTATCCGCGAAACCCTGGAAGAAACCGGCTGGGACGTCGAGCTGACCAGCCTGGTCGGCATCTACCTCTATACCGCCCCCAGTAATGGCGTGACTTACCAACGCATCTGCTTCGCTGCCAAGCCATTGCGCCATCATCCCGAGCTGGCGCTGGACGAAGGCATCATCGGCCCGCTATGGCTGAGCCGTGACGAACTGGTCGGAGAACAACAGCGCTGGCGCAGCGAGCTGGTGATGCGCTGTGTCGAGGACTACCTGGGCGGCGAACGCTTCAGCCTTGCCCTGTTGCGCGACACGGCATGAGACTCAGGGACGCGAGCCTGCTAGAATCGCGTCTTTTTTGAAGCTGCCCGTTGAACTCCTATGTCTGATCCAGCCCTTTCCTCCCCAGAAAAGACGCGCGTCATCGTCGGCATGTCCGGCGGCGTAGACTCTTCCGTATCCGCCGTCCTGCTCATGGAGCAGGGTTATCAGGTGGAAGGCCTGTTCATGAAGAACTGGGAAGAAGACGATGGAACGGAATACTGCACCGCCCGCGAAGACCTCGCCGACGCCCAGGCAGTCTGCGACCGCATTGGCATCAAGCTGCACACCGCCAACTTCGCTGCGGAATACTGGGACAACGTCTTTGAGCATTTCCTCGAAGAGTACAAGGCCGGGCGCACGCCCAACCCGGACATCCTGTGTAACCGCGAAATCAAGTTCAAGGCGTTCCTCGACTACGCCATGAGCCTGGGCGCCGACCTGATCGCCACCGGCCACTACGTGCGCCGCCGTGACATTGACGGCCGCACCGAACTGCTCAAGGGCCTGGACCCGAACAAGGATCAGAGCTACTTCCTGCATGCCGTGGGCGGCGAACAGATCGCCAAGACCCTGTTCCCGGTTGGTGAGCTGGAAAAGCCGGAAGTACGCGCCATCGCCGAGAAACACGGCCTGGCCACCGCGAAGAAGAAGGATTCCACCGGCATCTGCTTTATCGGTGAACGCCGCTTCACCGACTTCCTGCGCCAGTACCTGCCGGCCCAGCCGGGCGAGATCAAGACCACCGAAGGCGAAGTCATCGGCCGTCACGCAGGCCTCATGTACCACACCATCGGCCAACGCCAGGGCCTGGGTATCGGCGGTCTCAAGGACGCCGGTGACGAACCGTGGTATGTACTGGTGAAGGACCTGGAACACAACGAGCTGATCGTCGGCCAGGGCAATGACCATCCGTGGCTGTTCTCCCAGGCCCTGATCGCCTCGCAGATCTACTGGGTCAACCCGGTAGACCTGAGCAGCCCGCGCCGCCTGACCGCCAAGGTCCGCTATCGCCAGGGCGATCAGGCCTGCACGCTCGAACAGACCGCCGACGGCGGCTATCGCGCCGTGTTCGATGAGCCACAGCGCGCCGTGACCCCCGGGCAGTCCGTGGTGTTTTATGACGGTGAGATCTGCCTGGGCGGCGGTGTCATCGAAATTGCAGAGCCCTGGTACAGCAAGGACAAACGTTGATGACCCCGATTCAGGAGCAACTCACCGCCCTGGGGGCCGTGTTTCAGGCCGCCGTGCTGGTTGATCGCATCGCCAAGACCGGCCAGGTCAACGAAGCTGCGCTCAACTGCATGCTCGGCACCCTGCTGGTCATGGACCCCAAGGACACCCTGGAAGTCTTCGGCGGTGATGACCTGAATCTGCGCGAGGGCTATCGCGCCCTGGCCAGCGCCCTGGAACGGGATCCACAGACCCTGCAACGCGAGCCACTGCGCTATGCCCTGTCGATGCTGGGTCTTGAACGTCAGCTGGCCAAGCGCGATGACATGCTGGACACCATCGGCAAGCGCCTGCCGCAGATCAAATCCCAGGTCGAGCATTTCGGCCCGACCCACGAAAATGTGATTGCCGCGACCGGCGCGCTGTACCAGGACACCCTGAGTACCCTGCGCCAGCGCATCCAGGTGCATGGCGACATGCGCAACCTGCAACAACCCAACAACGCCTCGAAGATCCGCGCCCTGCTCCTGGCCGGTATCCGCTGCGCCCGCCTCTGGCGACAAGTTGGCGGTCACCGCTGGCAACTGGTGGTCAGCCGACGCAAGTTGCTGAAAGAACTGTACCCGTTGATGCACGGCTGACTCCGCCTGCCATCGACACGCTTGCTCCACTCGCTGGGCGATCTACGTTGGTCAGCCGGAACCGGTAAGACCCGAGATTTCATGTATGATACGCGCCCAATTTCGTTGACCGACTGTCCGAGAACACCCCATGCAGCTCTCTTCGCTCACTGCGGTTTCCCCTGTTGACGGCCGCTACGCCGGCAAAACCCAGGCCCTGCGCCCTATTTTCAGCGAATACGGTCTGATCCGTTTCCGCGTCATGGTTGAAGTGCGCTGGCTCCAGCGCCTGGCCGCACACCCGGCAATCACCGAAGTGCCGACGTTCTCCGCCGAAGCCAATGCCATTCTCGACACCTTGGCCGAGGACTTTTCCCTGGTCCACGCCGAGCGCGTCAAAGAGATCGAACGCACCACCAACCACGACGTAAAAGCCGTGGAGTACCTGCTCAAGGAACAGGCTGCCAAGCTGCCTGAACTGAACAAGGTCAGTGAGTTCATCCACTTCGCCTGCACCAGCGAGGATATCAACAACCTGTCCCACGCCCTGATGCTGCGCGAAGGCCGTGACAACGTGCTGTTGCCGCTGATGCGCGAAATCGCCGGTTCCATCCGCGAACTGGCCATCCGTTTCGCCAATGTGCCGATGCTGTCGCGCACCCACGGTCAGCCGGCATCGCCGACTACCCTGGGCAAGGAACTGGCCAACGTGGTCTATCGTCTTGAGCGCCAGATCGCTCAATTCGCTGCCGTGCCACTGCTGGGCAAAATCAACGGCGCCGTGGGCAACTACAACGCTCACCTGTCGGCCTACCCGGACGTTGACTGGGAAGAGAACGCCCGTGCCTTCATCGAAGACGAGCTGGGCCTGGGCTTCAACCCCTACACCACCCAGATCGAGCCGCATGACTACATCGCCGAGCTGTTCGATGCCATCGCCCGCTTCAACACCATCCTGATCGACTTCGATCGCGATATCTGGGGCTATATCTCCCTGGGCTACTTCAAGCAGCGCACCATCGCTGGCGAAATCGGTTCCTCGACTATGCCGCACAAGGTCAACCCGATCGACTTCGAAAACTCCGAAGGCAACCTGGGTATCGCCAACGCGCTGTTCCAGCACCTGGCGAGCAAACTGCCGATCTCCCGCTGGCAGCGCGACCTGACCGACTCCACCGTACTGCGCAACCTGGGCGTGGGCTTTGCCCATAGCGTCATTGCCTATGAAGCCAGCCTCAAGGGCATCGGCAAGCTGGAGCTCAACGAACAAAAAATCGCCGCTGACCTGGACGCCTGCTGGGAAGTCCTGGCCGAGCCGATCCAGACGGTGATGCGCCGCTACAACATCGAGAACCCGTACGAGAAGCTCAAGGAACTGACCCGTGGCAAGGGCATCAGCCCCGAAGCGCTGCAGACTTTCATCGACGGTCTGGACATGCCTGCCGAGGCCCGCGCCGAGCTGAAAAAGCTCACGCCAGCCAACTACATCGGCAATGCCGTGGCCCAGGCCACGCGTATCTGACCGGCAACAAAACGCTCTAAGCGCCCGGCTGAGCCGGGCGTTTTTATTCCAGTCGTAAAAATTCGCTTTTTCAATAGGTTACACATGAATCCTGATATTCCTCTTCAGCTGCTTGGCGGCATCTCGGCGCGCGTCTTCCTGCGTGACTACTGGCAGAAAAAGCCCTTGCTGATCCGTCAGGCGATCCCGGACTTTCAGAGCCCGATCGACCCGGACGAGTTGGCCGGCCTGGCGCTGGAAGAAGAAGTCGAATCGCGTCTGGTGCTCGAGCACGGCGAACGCCCATGGGAAATGCGTCGCGGCCCGTTCGCCGAAGACGCCTTCAGCGAGCTGCCGGAGCGTGACTGGACCCTGCTGGTGCAATCCGTCGACCAGTTCGTCCCGGAAGTCGCCGAGCTGCTGGAAAACTTCCGCTTTCTGCCGAGCTGGCGCATTGATGACATCATGATCAGCTACGCCGCGCCGGGTGGCAGCGTCGGTCCGCACTTCGACAACTACGATGTGTTCCTGCTGCAAGGCCACGGCAAGCGTCACTGGAAGATCGGCCAGATGTGCGACTCCCAGAGCCAACTGATCGAACACGCGGACCTGCGCATCCTCGCCGAATTCCAGGACAGCGAAGAGTGGACCCTGGAGCCCGGCGACATGCTCTACCTGCCGCCGCGCCTGGCGCACTGGGGCGTTGCCGTGGACGAATGCGTGACCTATTCGGTGGGCTTCCGCGCACCAAGCGCCGCAGAAGTGCTGACCCACTTCACCGACTTCCTCAGCCAGTTCCTGCCAGACGAAGACCGCTACAGCGATGCCGACGCACAGCCGGTCAGCGATCCGCACCAGATTCAGCACGATGCCCTGGACCGCCTCAAGGGCCTGCTGGCCGAGCACATGAGCGACGAACGTCTGCTGCTGACCTGGTTCGGCCAGTTCATGACCGAGCCGCGCTACCCGGAACTGGTCGCAGGTGCAGAGGATCTTCAGGAAGAAGACCTGCTCGGCAGCCTGGAACAAGGCGCAATCCTCATTCGCAACCCAAGCGCGCGCTTGGCCTGGTCTGAAGTGGATGACGATTTGCTACTATTCGCCAGCGGCCAGAGCCGTCTGCTGCCGGGTCACTTGCGTGAACTGCTCAAACTCATCTGCGCCGCCGATGCGCTGCACAGTGAAAACCTCGAGCAGTGGTTGAGCGATGAAGAAGGACGCAACCTGCTCTGCGAGCTGGTCAAACAAGGAAGCCTGGGATTTGCCGATGAATAGACTTCACGTAAGTGTTGCTGACTGGCACAAGGACAACGCGCCGATCCGCCGTATCCGCGAAGCGGTGTTCGTCGCCGAGCAGTCGGTACCGCCAGAACTGGAATGGGATGCCGAAGACGCCGACGCCATTCACTTCCTCGCCTTCGAGGGTGACTACCCGATCGGCACCGCCCGCCTGCTGCCGGACGGCGAAATCGGTAGGCTGTCGGTGCTCAAGGACTGGCGCGGCCTGAAAGTCGGCGAAGCGCTGCTGCAAGCGGTCATTAGCGAAGCCGAACGCCGCGGCCTGCAACAGCAGAAGCTCAGCGCCCAGGTTCAGGCCACCGGTTTCTACCAGCGTTTTGGTTTTACTGTGGTCAGCGACGAGTTCCTCGAAGCCGGCTTGCCCCATGTCGATATGGTGCGCAGCGGCAACTGATACACCTGCGTGACGCAATCTGAACGCCCTGTCATCTCACTTCAGCCTGACTATGCTGAAGTACAGATGCCGGGGCGTTTTGCCATGCCCGATTCAATTTGCCTCCCTGCAGGCCAACAAACTGGCAAACTGGCAACAATCAGGCTCTAACGCGCCGTTTGCGGAGAAAAAGCACATGTCTTTACGCACCCTGTTCACCACCCTGCTGCTCACATGTAGCGTCTGCGCCATGGCCGCTACCGAAGTGTTGCCACTGAGCTATCGCACCAGCGATGACCTGCTGCCGGTGGCCAAATCCTTCATCGGCAAGGACGGCACCGTCAGCGCTTACGGCAACCAACTGATCGTCAATGCCGAGCCCGGCAAGATCGACGAGCTGCGCGGCCTGCTCAAGCAATTGGACACCGCACCCAAGCGCCTGCTGATCACTGTCGACACCAGTGATACCGCCAACCAGAACGTCTCCGGCAACAATCAGGGCCGGGTCATCAGCTACGGCACCGCCAGCCGCGAAGGCGGCAGCCAGCAGGTCCAGGCCAGCGAGGGTACGCCTGCACTGATCCAGGTCGGCCAGAGCGTGCCCCTGACCACCAGCCAGACCGATAGCTACGGCTACTCGCGCACCGATACTCAGTATCGCAACGTCACTCAGGGCTTCTACGTCACTGCCAGCATCACCGGCGACATCGTGCACCTGAACATCAGCACCAACCGCGACCGCATGAGCCAGGAACAGGCTGACGCGATCAAGGTGCAAAGCACTGACAGCCAAGTCAGCGGCCGCCTGGGCGAATGGATCACGCTGGCGGGGGTCAGCAATCAATCCACTGCCGATCAGCAGGGCGTCGCCAAACGCTACGCCACCCAGGGTCGCGACGACATGACCCTGCGCGTGAAGGTGGAAACTCTGGATTGAGCCAATGCCCGCCGGAGCGCCCCGGAAAATCGATACTTATCAGCCCTGAACTGACTGATTAGTCGCATTAGACCAAAGATGTAGTGCCTCTAAAAAAACACTACAAAATGTTTGACGGGTGAAAAATGCCGTTGCATGATGGCCCCGCTCCCGCTAATCAGAGGCTCTGCAAAGCCTCCGGATCGCCACTCGAAGCACCCCACCGAGTCGATTCGTGTTAGTACGCCCACAAGGCAGTTTGACGAGGTTGCGACTGGAACGAAGTTGTCCCGAGGGACGGAAGCGCAGTACGCAGCCCGGCAAAACCGCAGTGATCGCAACACGGCATCCACGAGCCAACTTGCCCACTACGGCCACCCCATGTCGCCCGGCCTTCTACCCCTCAGTGTCAACATTCGTAACCGTCGCCTTCCTCGCCCGAACAACGGCTTTGCAGCCAGCGTCTGGTCAGCGAGCATCCATTCCTGCGCCTTGAAGGTGCGGTCTGGCGGAGCAGGGACTTTCAACCAAGATATGCGACGAGGTTTATCTCCATGGCACTGACACGCGAACAACAAATAGCGGCTATCGAAAAAGACTGGGCCGAAAATCCGCGCTGGAAAAACGTGACCCGTACTTATTCCGCTGCTGACGTCGTCCGCCTGCGTGGCTCGGTTCAACCTGAACACACGTTTGCCAAGCTGGGCGCCGAAAAGCTCTGGAACCTGGTCACTCAAGGTGCCAAGCCTTCGTTCCGTCCCGACAAGGACTTCGTCAACTGCATGGGCGCCCTGACCGGTGGCCAGGCGGTACAACAGGTCAAGGCCGGTATCCAGGCCATCTATCTGTCCGGCTGGCAGGTTGCCGCCGACAACAACTCGGCCGAGTCGATGTACCCGGACCAGTCGCTGTACCCGGTGGATTCGGTTCCAACCGTGGTCAAGCGCATCAACAACTCGTTCCGTCGCGCCGACCAGATCCAGTGGAAAGCCGGCAAGAACCCGGGCGATGAAGGCTATATCGACTACTTCGCACCGATCGTGGCTGACGCCGAAGCCGGTTTCGGCGGCGTACTCAACGCCTACGAGCTGATGAAGAACATGATCGAAGCGGGCGCCGCCGGCGTGCACTTCGAAGACCAACTGGCCTCGGTGAAGAAATGCGGCCACATGGGCGGCAAGGTTCTGGTGCCGACACAGGAAGCCGTACAGAAGCTGGTGGCTGCGCGCCTGGCGGCTGACGTTGCCGGTGTACCGACCATCATTCTGGCCCGTACCGACGCCAACGCCGCCGACCTGTTGACCTCCGACTGCGACCCGTACGACCAACCGTTTGTAACCGGCACCCGCACCCCGGAAGGCTTCTACAAAGTGCGCGCCGGTCTGGACCAGGCCATCTCCCGCGGCCTGGCCTACGCGCCGTACGCCGATCTGATCTGGTGCGAAACCGCCAAGCCAGACCTGGACGAAGCCCGTCGCTTCGCCGAAGCGATCAAGAAGGAATACCCGGACCAGTTGCTGTCCTACAACTGCTCGCCTTCCTTCAACTGGAAAAAGAACCTGGACGACGCGACCATCGCCAAGTTCCAGCGCGAGCTGTCGGCCATGGGCTACAAGCATCAGTTCATCACCCTGGCAGGCATTCACAACATGTGGCACAGCATGTTCAACCTGGCGCACGACTACGCCCGCAACGACATGACTGCCTACGTGAAGCTGCAGGAGCAGGAATTCGCTGACGCCAACAAGGGTTACACCTTCGTGGCGCACCAGCAGGAAGTGGGCACCGGCTACTTCGACGACATGACCACCGTGATCCAGGGTGGCGCGTCTTCGGTGACCGCTCTGACCGGCTCGACCGAGGAAGAGCAGTTCCACTGATCCCTCCCTCGCCGTACGCAAACAGGCCGCCCTCGAGGCGGTCTGTTTGTTTGCGCGACAGAAAGAATCGCGTTTTGCGGCGGCCTTCTCAATTCATTGTTAAAACTGTGCGACGGCTAATAAAGCGCGGTAGTCGGACAATATCGCGACTACACTATGGGAAGAGCCTCTAAATGATATTAATTATCATTTAAAGTAGCGGTTAAATTTCGTTGCACCCGGCAAGAAACATAATTAACAAAATGCCACGTAATGCCCGCCCCGCCTGGCCTGCAGCCCGGACCGCCCAACCCTGACGATTAATTCATTCAATAATTTTGATGTAGTAAATTTACTTGCCAACTGTTTAGCCATAAAATCAATGGATTGATTACCTGCGACATATCGTCACTCAGCTATTCTCTTCACCAAGCCCAGAGACCTTTGCTCTCTGTTAAGGACTGCCAGTATGCAAGATTCAACAGGATTGATTGCCCACAACTGGGGCTTCGCCATTTTCCTCTTGGGTGTTGTCGGCCTTTGCGCCTTCATGCTCGGTCTCTCCAGCATCCTGGGCAGCAAAGCCTGGGGTCGCAGCAAAAACGAACCGTTCGAGTCCGGCATGCTGCCAACCGGCAGTGCGCGTCTGCGCCTTTCGGCAAAATTCTATCTGGTCGCGATGCTCTTCGTGATCTTCGACATCGAAGCCCTCTTTCTCTTTGCCTGGTCTGTGTCCGTCCGCGAAAGCGGCTGGACCGGATTCGTCGAAGCACTCGTTTTCATAGCAATTCTGTTGGCAGGTCTTGTCTACCTATGGCGCGTCGGGGCCCTTGACTGGGCTCCCGAAGGTCGTCGTACTCGGCAGGCGAAGCTAAAACAATGAGGCTTTGGCGATGCAATACAATCTCACCAGGATCGACCCGGATGCTCCTAACGATCAGTACCCGATCGGCCAACGGGAAACCGTTTCCGATCCGTTAGAAGATCAAGTCCACAAAAACATCTACATGGGCAAGCTCGAAGACGTGCTGAGCGGTGCTGTCAACTGGGGTCGCAAGAACTCCCTTTGGCCGTACAACTTCGGCCTTTCGTGCTGCTATGTGGAAATGACCACGGCCTTCACGGCGCCCCACGACATCGCCCGCTTCGGCGCCGAAGTCATCCGGGCATCACCGCGTCAGGCCGACTTCATGGTCATTGCAGGTACCTGCTTCATCAAGATGGCGCCGATCATCCAGCGTCTCTACGAGCAAATGCTCGAACCTAAATGGGTCATTTCCATGGGTTCGTGTGCCAACTCCGGTGGCATGTACGACATCTATTCCGTAGTCCAGGGAGTGGACAAGTTCCTCCCCGTGGATGTCTACGTGCCTGGCTGCCCGCCCCGCCCCGAAGCGTTTCTGCAAGGCTTGATGCTGCTGCAGGAATCCATCGGCCAAGAGCGTCGCCCTCTGTCCTGGGTCGTCGGTGAACAAGGCGTTTATCGCGCCGAGATGCCGTCGCAAAAGGAACAGCGCCGCGAACAGCGTATTCAGGTCACCAACCTGCGCAGCCCCGACGAAGTCTGATCCAGCTCTCTCTTTTTATAAAAAAGACAAGAAACCGGGTTCATTCTGTACGTTGACCGATAGTGATCGAGACCTATGACTACAGGCACCGCTCTGTATATCCCGCCTTACAAGGCTGACGACCAAGACGTCGTCGTTGAACTGAACAATCGCTTTGGCGCCGAGGCGTTCACCGCCCAGGCCACCCGTACCGGCATGCCGGTGCTGTGGGTCGAGCGTGCCCGACTGTTCGAAGTGCTGTCGTTCCTGCGCCAGCTGCCCAAGCCCTACTCCATGCTCTACGACCTGCATGGTGTCGACGAGCGCCTGCGCACCAATCGTCGCGGCCTGCCGGGCGCCGATTTCACGGTTTTCTACCACCTGCTGTCGGTAGAGCGTAATAGTGACGTAATGATCAAGGTGGCCTTGTCCGAAGGCGACCTCAGCGTGCCTACCGTGACCAGCATCTGGCCCAACGCCAACTGGTACGAGCGCGAAGTGTGGGACATGTTCGGGATCGATTTCCCGGGCCACCCGCACCTGACCCGCATCATGATGCCGCCGACCTGGGAAGGTCACCCGCTGCGCAAGGACTTCCCGGCCCGCGCCACCGAGTTCGACCCGTACAGCCTGACCCTGGCCAAGCAGCAGCTTGAAGAAGAGGCCGCGCGCTTCCGTCCGGAAGACTGGGGCATGAAGCGTTCCGGCACCAACGAAGACTACATGTTCCTCAACCTGGGCCCGAACCACCCTTCGGCTCACGGTGCGTTCCGCATCATCCTGCAACTGGACGGTGAAGAAATCGTCGACTGCGTCCCGGACATCGGTTACCACCACCGTGGTGCCGAGAAAATGGCCGAGCGTCAGTCCTGGCACAGTTTCATCCCCTACACCGACCGTATCGATTACCTCGGCGGGGTGATGAACAACCTGCCGTACGTGCTTTCGGTCGAGAAGCTGGCCGGCATCAAGGTACCGGAGAAGGTCGACACCATCCGCATCATGATGGCCGAGTTCTTCCGTATCACCAGCCACCTGCTGTTCCTGGGTACCTATATCCAGGACGTCGGCGCCATGACCCCGGTGTTCTTCACCTTTACCGACCGTCAGCGCGCCTACACCGTGATCGAAGCCATTACCGGTTTCCGTCTGCACCCGGCCTGGTATCGCATCGGCGGCGTCGCCCACGACCTGCCGCGCGGCTGGGAAAAACTGGTCAAGGACTTCATCGAGTGGATGCCCAAGCGTCTGGACGAATACCAGAAAGCCGCTTTGGACAACAGCATCCTCAAGGGCCGGACCATCGGTGTCGCCGCCTATAACACCAAGGAAGCGCTGGAATGGGGCGTCACCGGCGCCGGTCTGCGCTCCACCGGCTGCGACTTCGACCTGCGCAAGGCCCGTCCTTACTCGGGTTACGAGAATTTCGAATTCGAAGTACCGCTGGCTGCCAATGGCGACGCCTATGACCGCTGCATCGTCCGCGTGGAAGAGATGCGCCAGAGTCTCAAGATCATCGAGCAGTGCATGCGCAACATGCCGGCCGGTGCGTACAAGGCGGATCACCCGCTGACTACGCCGCCGCCCAAAGAGCGCACCCTGCAACACATCGAGACCCTGATCACGCACTTCCTGCAGGTTTCGTGGGGCCCGGTCATGCCAGCCAACGAATCCTTCCAGATGATTGAAGCGACCAAGGGCATCAACAGTTACTACCTGACGAGCGACGGCGGCACCATGAGCTACCGTACCCGGATCCGCACCCCAAGTTACCCGCACCTGCAACAGATCCCTTCGGTGATCAAAGGCAGCATGGTCGCGGACTTGATTGCGTACCTGGGTAGTATCGACTTCGTTATGGCTGACGTGGACCGCTAAGCATGAATAGCACGCTTATCCAGACAGACCGTTTCGCGCTGAGCGAAACCGAGCGCTCGGCCATCGAGCATGAGATGCATCACTACGAAGACCCGCGCGCGGCGTCTATCGAAGCCCTGAAGATCGTTCAGGGTGAGCGCGGATGGGTGCCGGACGGCGCCATCTACGCCATCAGCGAAGTCCTCGGCATCCCTGCCAGCGACGTGGAAGGGGTGGCGACGTTCTACAGCCAGATCTTCCGTCAGCCGGTGGGTCGTCACATCATTCGCGTCTGCAACAGCATGGTCTGCTACATCGCCGGCCACGAGAACGTGGTCACTGAAATCCAGCGCTCGCTGGGTATCGGCCTGGGCCAGACGACTGCCGACAACCGCTTCACCTTGCTGCCGGTGTGCTGCCTGGGCAACTGCGACAAGGCCCCGGCCGTGATGGTCGATGACGACACCTTCGGCGATGTACAGCCAGGTGGCGTCGCCAAGATGTTGGAGGCTTACCCATGACCATCACTTCTTTCGGTCCGGCCAACACCATCGCCCGTGCTGCGGAGACCCATCCGCTGACCTGGCGCCTGCGTGATGACGGCGAACCGCTCTGGTTCGACGAATACCAGCAGAAGAACGGCTATGCCGCTGCGCGCAAGGCCTTCGCCGACATGTCGGCCGACGACATCGTCCAGGCCGTCAAGGATTCCGGCCTCAAGGGTCGTGGCGGTGCGGGCTTCCCCACCGGCGTCAAATGGGGCCTGATGCCCAAAGACGAATCCATGAACATCCGCTACCTGCTGTGCAACGCGGATGAGATGGAGCCCAACACCTGGAAAGACCGCATGCTGATGGAGCAACAGCCCCATCTGCTGATCGAGGGCATGCTGATCAGTGCCCGCGCTCTGAAAGCCTACCGCGGCTATATCTTCCTGCGTGGCGAATACACCACCGCAGCGAAGAACCTGCGTCGTGCGGTGAAAGAAGCCGAAGCGGCCGGTCTGCTGGGCAAGAACATCCTGGGCAGCGGCTTCGATTTCGAACTGTTCGTCCACACCGGTGCCGGGCGTTACATCTGCGGTGAAGAAACCGCACTGATCAACTCCCTGGAAGGCCGTCGCGCCAACCCGCGCTCCAAGCCGCCCTTCCCTGCCGCCGTTGGCGTGTGGGGCAAGCCGACTTGCGTGAACAACGTCGAGACCCTGTGCAACGTGCCCGCCATCGTCGCTAACGGCAACGACTGGTACAAGTCCCTGGCCCGTCCGGGCAGCGAAGACATGGGTACCAAGCTCATGGGCTTCTCCGGCAAGGTCAAGAACCCAGGCCTGTGGGAGTTGCCTTTCGGTCTGCCGGCCCGCGAGCTGTTCGAGGACTATGCCGGCGGCATGCGTGACGGCTTCAAGCTCAAGTGCTGGCAGCCAGGCGGCGCCGGCACTGGCTTCCTGCTGCCTGAGCATCTGGATTGCCAGTTCTACGCCGGTGGCGTGGCCAAGGTCGGCACCCGGATGGGTACGGGCCTGGCGATGGCCGTCGACGACAGCGTCAACATGGTTTCCCTGCTGCGCAACATGGAAGAGTTCTTCGCCCAGGAGTCGTGCGGTTTCTGCACACCTTGCCGCGACGGCCTGCCATGGAGCGTGAAGATCCTGCGCGCTCTGGAAAAAGGCCAGGGCCAGCCGGGCGACATCGAGACCCTGCAAGGGTTGGTCGGTTTCCTCGGCCCGGGCCGCACCTTCTGTGCCCACGCACCGGGCGCAGTGGAGCCGCTGGGCGCCGCGATCAAGTACTTCAGGTCGGAGTTCGAAGCCGGTATCGCCCCCGTGAGCGATACCAGCCCGGCGGCCTTCCAACGTCCGATTGTGGTTGGCGCATAACAAGACAGAAAGGATCGGCAGCCAGCAGGCTGCCGATCTCGTACCCGATGACGCCTCACGGCTGTTTGATACGGGTAGCACCGAGATTCCATTAGCCACGCCCGCTGACACCGGGCCAACGAAGAACTTTGAACCATGGCTACTATCCACGTAGACGGCAAAGCGCTCGAAGTCGATGGTGCAGACAACCTGTTACAGGCCTGTCTGTCCCTCGGACTCGACATCCCTTATTTCTGCTGGCACCCCGCTCTTGGTAGCGTCGGCGCCTGTCGCCAGTGCGCGGTCAAGCAGTACAACGACGAGAACGACACCCGTGGTCGTATCGTCATGTCCTGCATGACCCCGGCCACCGACAACACCTGGATCTCCATCGATGATGATGAATCCAAGGCCTTCCGCGCCAGTGTTGTCGAATGGCTGATGACCAACCACCCGCACGACTGCCCGGTGTGCGAGGAAGGCGGCCACTGCCACCTGCAAGACATGACCGTGATGACCGGCCACAACGAGCGCCGTTATCGCTTCACCAAGCGTACTCACCAGAATCAGGAACTCGGCCCGTTCATCGCTCACGAGATGAACCGCTGCATCGCCTGCTATCGCTGCGTACGCTTCTATAAAGACTACGCCGGTGGCACTGACCTGGGCGTGTTCGGCGCTCACGACAACGTGTACTTCGGTCGCGTCGAAAGCGGCACCCTGGAAAGCGAGTTCTCCGGCAACCTCACCGAGGTCTGCCCGACCGGTGTGTTCACCGACAAGACTCACTCCGAGCGCTACAACCGTAAATGGGACATGCAGTTCTCGCCGAGCATCTGCCACGGCTGCTCCAGCGGCTGCAACATCAGCCCCGGTGAGCGCTACGGTGAAATCCGTCGCATCGAGAACCGTTTCAATGGCTCGGTCAACCAGTACTTCCTGTGCGACCGTGGCCGTTTCGGCTATGGCTACGTCAACCGAGAAGACCGCCCGCGCCAGCCACTGCTGGCCAATGGCGAGAAGCTCAGCCTTGACGGTGCACTGGACAAGGCTGCCGATCTGCTGCGCGGTCGCAACATCGTCGGTATAGGCTCGCCCCGCGCCAGCCTGGAAAGCAACTACGCCCTGCGCGAACTGGTCGGTGCCGAGCACTTCTACTCGGGTATCGAAGCCGGTGAGCTGGAGCGTCTGCGTCTGATCCTCAAGGTGTTGAACGACAGCCCGCTGCCGGTTCCGACCCTGCGCGACATCGAAGACCACGACGCCGTTTTCGTCCTCGGCGAAGACCTGACCCAGACTGCCGCGCGCATGGCCCTGGGCCTGCGTCAGCTGGTGAAGAACAAAGCCGAAGACATGGCCGCTGCGATGAAAGTCCAACCGTGGCTCGACGCTGCAGTGAAGAACATCGGTCAGCATGAGCTGAACCCATTGTTCATCGCCAGCCTGGCTGAAACTCGTCTCGACGACATCGCCGAAGAGTGCGTACACGCGGCTCCCGACGACCTGGCGCGCATCGGTTTCGCCGTGGCTCACGCCATCGACGCCAGCGCACCGGCCGTAGAAGGCCTGGACAGCGAAGCCCTCGAACTGGCCCAGCGCATTGCCGCTGCCCTGCTCGCGGCCAAGCGTCCGTTGATCATCTCCGGCAGCTCCCTGGGTTCGAACGCATTGATCGAAGCCGCGGCCAACATTGCCAAGGCGCTGAAACTGCGCGACAAGCAAGGTTCCCTGAGCCTGATCGTGCCGGAAGCCAACAGCATGGGTCTGGCGATGTTCGGTGGCGAGTCGGTAGACGCCGCCCTGCAAGCCGTGATCTCGGGCAAAGCCGACGCCATCGTCGTGCTGGAAAACGATCTGTATCGTCGTGTTGACGCCGCCACTGTCGACGCTGCCTTCGCTGCGGCGAAAGTAGTGATCGTGGCCGACCATCAGAAGACGGCGACCAGCGACAAGGCTCACCTGGTGCTGCCAGCGGCCAGCTTCGCCGAAGGCGACGGTACCCTGGTCAGCCAGGAAGGCCGCGCCCAGCGCTTCTTCCAGGTGTTTGACCCAACCTATCTGGACGCCAGCATCCTGGTTCACGAAGGCTGGCGCTGGCTGCATGCCCTGCGCGCTACCCTGCTGAACAAGCCGGTTGACTGGACCCAACTCGACCACGTCACCGCCGCCTGCGCCAGCAGCACCGCGCAACTGGCCGGGATCATCGATGCCGCGCCGTCCGCTGCGTTCCGCATCAAGGGTATGAAACTGGCTCGCGAACCGCTGCGTTACAGCGGCCGTACCGCCATGCGCGCCAATATCAGCGTGCATGAGCCGCGCACTTCGCAAGACCAGGACACCGCGTTCGCCTTCTCCATGGAAGGTTACTCGGGCTCCGCCGAACCGCGTCAGCAAGTGCCATTCGCCTGGTCGCCGGGCTGGAACTCGCCGCAAGCGTGGAACAAGTTCCAGGACGAAGTCGGTGGTCACCTGCGTGCCGGTGATCCGGGTACTCGCCTGATCGAAACCAAGGGTGACAATCTGTCCTGGTTCGCCAGCGTACCGGGCGCTTTCGCTCCGGCCCGTGGCACCTGGCAGGTCGTGCCGTTCTATCACCTGTTCGGCAGCGACGAGACCTCGTCCAAGGCCGCACCGGTGCAGGAACGCATTCCAGAAGCCTACGTGGCCCTGGCCAAGTCCGAAGCCGATCGCCTGGGTGTCAACGATGGCGCCCTGCTCAGCCTGAACGTTGCCGGCCAGACTCTGCGTCTGCCGCTGCGCATCAACGAAGAGCTGGGTGCGGGCCTTGTGGCTCTGCCAGCCGGCCTGGCCGGTATCCCGCCTGCCGTATTCGGTAAAACCGTCGATGGCTTGCAGGAGGCAGCGCAATGACCTGGTTTACTCCTGTCGTAATCGATTCGATCATTGCAGTACTCAAGGCCATCGTCATCCTGCTCGCCGTGGTGATCTGCGGCGCGCTGCTCAGCTGGGTCGAGCGTCGTCTGCTCGCCCTCTGGCAAGACCGTTACGGCCCCAACCGGGTCGGCCCGTTCGGTGCGTTCCAGATCGCCGCCGACATGCTGAAGATGTTCTTCAAGGAAGACTGGACCCCACCGTTCGCCGACAAGGTGATTTTCACCCTGGCCCCGGTGGTCGCCATGAGCGCCCTGCTGATCGCCTTCAGTATCATCCCGGTCACCGAGACCTGGCTGGTGGCGGACCTGAACATCGGCTTGCTGTTCTTCTTCGCCATGGCCGGTCTGTCGGTCTACGCGGTGCTGTTCGCCGGCTGGTCGAGTAACAACAAGTTCGCCCTGCTCGGCAGCCTGCGGGCTTCGGCCCAGACCGTGTCGTACGAAGTGTTCATGGGCCTGTCGCTGATGGGCGTAGTGGTTCAGGTCGGTTCGTTCAACATGAGCGATATCGTCAAGTACCAGGCTGAACACCTGTGGTTCATCATTCCGCAGATCTTCGGCTTCCTGACCTTCTTCATCGCTGGCGTCGCCGTGACTCACCGTCACCCCTTCGACCAACCGGAAGCGGAACAGGAACTGGCTGACGGCTACCACATCGAATACGCAGGTATGAAATGGGGCATGTTCTTCGTCGGTGAATACATCGGCATCGTGTTGATCTCGGCCCTGCTGGTGACCCTGTTCTTCGGCGGCTGGCATGGCCCGTTCAATATCCTGCCGCAGCTGGCCTTCGTCTGGTTCGCCCTGAAGACCGCGTTCTTCATCATGCTGTTCATCCTGCTGCGCGCTTCCATTCCGCGCCCACGGTATGACCAGGTGATGGATTTCAGCTGGAAATTCTGCCTGCCGCTGACCCTGATCAATCTGCTGGTGACCGCCGCGATCGTGTTGTTGAACACGCCCGCCGGCGTGGCTCAGTGAGGACATAACCATGCTCAAGTACATATTCAATATCGTGCATGGCACCTACACCCAGTTTCGCAGCCTGGTGATGGTGTTCTCGCATTCATTCCGCAAGCGCGACACCCTGCAGTATCCGGAAGAGCAGGTGTATCTGCCGCCGCGCTACCGTGGTCGTATCGTCCTGACCCGCGATCCTGACGGCGAAGAGCGTTGCGTTGCCTGCAACCTGTGCGCCGTGGCCTGCCCGGTCGGCTGTATCTCGCTGCAGAAAGCCGAGACCGACGACGGTCGCTGGTATCCAGAGTTCTTCCGCATCAACTTCTCGCGCTGCATCTTCTGCGGCCTCTGCGAAGAAGCCTGCCCGACCACCGCGATCCAGCTGACACCGGATTTCGAAATGGCCGAGTTCAAGCGTCAGGATCTGGTCTACGAGAAGGAAGATCTGTTGATCTCCGGCCCCGGCAAGAACCCCGACTACAACTTCTATCGCGTCGCCGGTATGGCCATCGCCGGTAAGCCTAAAGGCTCCGCGCAGAATGAAGCCGAACCGATCAACGTCAAGAGCTTGCTGCCTTAAGGAAGAAAGATGGAATTCGCTTTCTATTTCGCATCCGGTATCGCTGTTGTGTCCACCCTGCGGGTGATCACCAACAAGAACCCGGTGCACGCCCTGCTCTACCTGATCATCTCGCTGATTGCCGTGGCCATGACCTTTTTCAGCCTCGGCGCACCGTTCGCCGGTGTTCTGGAAGTGATCGCCTACGCTGGCGCCATCATGGTGCTGTTCGTGTTCGTGGTGATGATGCTCAACCTGGGTCCGGCTTCGGTCGAACAGGAACGCACCTGGCTCAAGCCGGGGATCTGGCTTGGCCCGATCCTGCTGTGCGGCCTGCTGCTGGCCGAGCTGATCTACGTGCTGTTCACCTATTCGAACGGTGCCGCCATCGGCCACACCACGGTTGACGCCAAGGCTGTCGGTATCAGTCTGTTCGGTCCTTACCTGCTGGTGGTGGAACTGGCCTCGATGCTGCTGCTGGCAGCCGTCGTGACCGCTTTCCACCTCGGCCGCAACGAGGCGAAGGAGTAACTCATGAATGCTATCCCTCTCGAACATGGCCTGGCGGTTGCCGGGATCCTGTTCTGCCTCGGCCTGGCGGGCCTGCTTGCGCGCCGTAACATCCTCTTCGTATTGATGAGCCTGGAAATCATGATGAACTCCGCCGCACTGGCGTTCATCGTGGCGGGCAGCCGTTGGGCGCAGCCGGATGGACAGATCATGTTCATCCTGGTGATCAGCCTGGCAGCCGCCGAGGCCAGTATCGGCCTGGCGATCCTGCTGCAGTTGTATCGCCGCTTCCACACTCTCGATATCGATGCTGCCAGCGAGATGCGCGGATGAACCTTATCTTTCTGACTTTCGTATTTCCTCTGATCGGTTTCCTGCTGCTGTCGTTCTCGCGCGGGAAAATCTCCGAAAACCTCGCGGCGCTGATCGGCGTCGGCTCCATCGGCCTGTCGGCCATTGTTGCGGCCTGGGTCATCTGGCAGTTCAACGTCGCACCGCCCGAGGGTGGTCACTACACTCTGGTGCTGTGGCGGTGGATTTCGGTCGATGGCTTTGAACCGAACTTCGCCCTGTATCTGGATGGCCTGTCCATCACCATGTTGGGCGTGGTCGTTGGCGTCGGCTTCCTGATCCACCTGTTCGCGTCCTGGTACATGCGCGGTGAAGACGGCTACTCGCGTTTCTTTGCCTACACCAACCTGTTTATCGCCAGCATGCTGTTCCTGGTCCTGGGCGATAACCTGTTATTCCTGTACTTCGGCTGGGAAGGCGTGGGCCTGTGCTCGTACCTGTTGATCGGTTTCTACTTCAGCAACCGCGCCAACGGCAACGCCGCACTCAAGGCCTTCATCGTTACCCGCATCGGCGACGTGTTCATGGCCATCGGCCTGTTCATTCTGTTCCAGCAACTGGGCACGCTGAACGTCCAGGAACTGCTGGTACGTGCGCCGCAGCACTTCCAGGTCGGTGACCCATGGATCGTGCTGGCGACTCTGATGCTGCTGGGTGGCGCTGTCGGCAAGTCCGCGCAACTGCCGCTGCAAACCTGGCTGGCGGATGCGATGGCCGGTCCTACCCCGGTTTCGGCACTGATCCACGCCGCAACCATGGTAACTGCCGGTGTCTACCTGATCGCCCGAACACACGGCCTGTTCACCCTGGCCCCGGACATCCTGCACCTGGTCGGTATCGTCGGTGGCGTGACCCTGGTCCTGGCCGGTTTCGCCGCGCTGGTGCAGACCGACATCAAGCGTATCCTCGCCTACTCGACCATGAGCCAGATCGGCTACATGTTCCTGGCCCTGGGCGTGGGTGCATGGGAAGGCGCGATCTTCCACCTGATGACCCACGCCTTCTTCAAGGCCCTGCTGTTCCTTGCTTCCGGTGCGGTGATCGTTGCCTGCCACCACGAGCAGAACATCTTCAAGATGGGCGGCCTGTGGAAGAAACTGCCACTGGCCTACGCCAGCTTCATCGTCGGTGGCGCTGCACTGGCCGCCCTGCCCCTGGTTACGGCCGGCTTCTATTCCAAGGACGAGATCCTCTGGGAAGCCTTCGCCAGCGGTCACAACGGTCTGCTGTATGCCGGTCTGGTCGGTGCGTTCATGACCTCGCTGTACACCTTCCGCCTGATCTTCATCACCTTTCACGGTGAAGCAAAGACCGAAGCCCACGCCGGCCACGGGATTTCCCATTGGCTGCCGCTCAGCGTGCTGATCGTGCTGTCGACCTTCATTGGCGCCATGATTCACCCGCCACTGGCCGGTGTCCTGCCGGAAAGCGCCGGTCATGCCGGTGGCGAAGCCAAGCACAGTCTGGAAATCGCCTCGGGCGCCATCGCCCTGGCCGGTATCCTGCTGGCAGCCGTGTTGTTCCTGGGCAAGCGCCGCTTCGTCAGCGCCATTGCCAACAGCGGTCCGGGCCGTTTCCTCTCGGCCTGGTGGTTCGCGGCCTGGGGCTTCGATTGGATTTACGACAAGTTGTTCGTGAAGCCTTATCTGGCCATCAGCCACGTACTGCGCAGTGACCCGCTCGACCGCACCATTGGTTTGATCCCGCGTCTGGTCAAGGGTGGCAACTCCCTGATGGCCCGTAGCGAGACTGGCCAGCTGCGTTGGTATGCCGCCTCGATCGCCGCCGGTGCCGTTCTGGTACTGGGTGCCGTCGTTCTGGTTGCGGTCTGACATGAACCTTGCGAATTTGCGAAAGGAATTGAGCCCGTCATGATTCTGCCTTGGCTAATCCTGATCCCTTTTATCGGTGGCCTGCTGTGCTGGCAGGGTGAGCGCTTCGGCCACACCCTGCCGCGCTGGATTGCGCTGCTGACCATGTCCCTCGAACTGGCCCTGGGCCTGTGGCTGTGGGGTACCGGCAACTTCAGCTACGCGCCGACCCCTGGCGCGGATCCGACCTGGGTCGTTGAATTCCAGCATCAGTGGATTCAGCGTTTCGGTATCAGCGTGCACCTGGCGCTGGACGGCCTGTCGCTGCTGATGATCCTGCTGACCGGCCTGCTCGGCGTGCTGTCGGTGCTGTGTTCGTGGAAGGAGATCCAGCGTAACGTTGGTTTCTTCCACCTCAACCTGATGTGGATCCTGGGCGGCGTGGTCGGGGTATTCCTGGCCATCGACCTGTTCATGTTCTTCTTCTTCTGGGAAATGATGCTGGTGCCGATGTATTTCCTCATCGCGCTCTGGGGTCACAGCTCGGCAGACGGCAAGAAGACCCGGATCTACGCAGCAACCAAGTTCTTCATCTTCACCCAGGCCAGCGGCCTGATCATGTTGGTGGCGATCCTTGGCCTGGTGCTGGTCAACTTCAACCAGACCGGCACAATCTCCTTCGATTATGCCCACCTGCTAAAGACCAAGCTGTCCCACGGCACCGAATACATCCTGATGCTGGGCTTCTTCATTGCCTTCGCGGTCAAGCTGCCGGTAGTGCCGTTTCACTCCTGGCTGCCGGACGCTCACGCCCAGGCACCCACAGCGGGGTCGGTCGACCTGGCCGGTATCCTGCTGAAAACCGCTGCCTATGGTCTGTTGCGCTTCGCCCTGCCGATGTTCCCCAACGCATCGGCCGAGTTCGCGCCGATTGCCATGGTGCTCGGCCTGATCGGGATCTTCTACGGTGCCTTCCTGGCGTTCGCCCAGACTGACATCAAGCGCCTGATCGCGTTCTCCAGCGTCTCGCACATGGGTTTCGTGCTGATCGGCATCTACTCCGGCAGCCAGCAAGCGCTGCAGGGTGTGGTCGGGCAGATGATTGCCCACGGTCTGTCGGCTGCGGCGCTGTTTATCCTCAGCGGCCAGTTGTACGAGCGTCTGCATACCCGTGACATGCGTGAGATGGGTGGCCTGTGGTCGCGCATCGCCTACCTGCCGGCGATCAGCCTGTTCTTTGCAGCCGCCTCTCTGGGTCTGCCGGGCACCGGCAACTTCGTCGGTGAGTTCCTGATCCTGCTCGGCACCTTCGTCAGCTCGCCATGGATCACCTCCATTGCGACTTCCGGTCTGGTGTTCGGCTCCGTCTACTCGTTGATCATGATCCACCGCGCCTACTTCGGCCCGTCCAAGTCGGACGCGGTCCTCAAGGGCATGGATGGTCGTGAATTGATCATGGTGCTCGGCCTTGCCGTGTTGCTGGTCCTGCTCGGGGTTTACCCGCAGCCAGTCCTCGATACCTCGGCGGCTACCATGCATGGCGTGCAGCAATGGCTCGGCACTGCCTTCACTCAACTCGCTTCGGCCCGGTAAGAGCGCTATGGACCTGACGACTCAACACTTTATTGCGCTTGCGCCACTGCTGATTGTCAGCGCCACGATTGTCGTGGTGATGCTGGCAATCGCCTGGCGCCGCAATCACTCGCAAACGTTCCTGCTGACCGTGGCCGGGCTCAACCTGGCCTTGCTGTCGGTCTACCCGGCATTGAAAGTCGCGCCACTGGTGGTTACGCCGCTGCTGCACATCGATAACTTCGCCTGCCTGTACATGGCGTTGATCCTGGCTTCGACCCTGGCCTGTGTGACCATGGCCCACGCCTACCTCGGCGACGGCAAGGTCGGCTACCCTGGCAACCGCGAAGAACTGTACCTGTTGATACTGCTGGCAGCAGCGGGCGCCATGGTACTGGTCAGCGCGCAACACCTGGCGGGCCTGTTCATTGGTCTGGAGCTGTTGTCGGTGCCGGTCTACGGCCTGGTGGCCTACGCCTTCTTCAACAAGCGCTCACTGGAAGGCGGCATCAAGTACATGGTGCTGTCGGCCGCAGGCTCGGCGTTCCTGTTGTTCGGTATGGCCCTGCTCTACGCCGAAGCCGGCAGCCTGAGCTTCGAAGGTATCGGCAAGGCTCTGGCGGCCACCGGCCTGCCCGGCCCGATCTCCCAGGTCGGCCTGGCCATGATGGTGGTTGGTCTGGCATTCAAACTGTCGCTGGTACCCTTCCACCTGTGGACCCCGGATGTCTACGAAGGCGCTCCGGCTCCGGTTGCTGCGTTCCTGGCAACGGCGAGCAAGGTGGCGGTGTTCGCCGTGCTGGTGCGACTGTTCCAGATCTCCCCGGTGGCCAACAGCGGCGTGTTGCACAACGTGCTGGCGGTGATTGCGGTTGCTTCGATTCTGGTCGGTAACCTGCTGGCTTTGGTGCAGACCAACCTCAAGCGTCTGCTGGGTTACTCGTCCATCGCCCACTTCGGCTACCTGATGATCGCTCTGGTTGCCAGCAATGGCATGGCCGTGGAAGCGATTGGCGTGTACCTGGTGACCTACGTACTGACCACTCTGGGCAGCTTCGGCGTAGTGACCATGATGTCGTCGCCGTACAGCGGTCGCGATGCTGACGCCATGTTCGAGTACCGCGGCCTGTTCTGGCGCCGTCCGTACCTGACTGCGGTCATGACCCTGATGATGCTGTCTCTGGCGGGTATTCCGCTGACGGCCGGCTTCATCGGCAAGTTCTACATGATCGCCACGGGCGTCGAGTCACAGCTGTGGTGGCTGATCGGTTCGCTGATCATCGGTAGTGCCATCGGCGTGTTCTACTACCTGCGCGTGATGGTCACCATGTACCTGGTGGACAACAAAATGCCGCGCCACGATGCCGCTTTCAACTGGGCACAGCGCACCGGTGGCGTGATGCTGCTGGCGATTGCGATCCTAACCTTCGTCATCGGTGTGTACCCACAACCGTTGCTGAATCTGGTCATGCACGCCGGCCTGTAAGAGTCGGCTGGCAAAAAAAAGCCCTGCACAAGCAGGGCTTTTTTTCGTCTGCAGGGAAGTCAGCCCGGCAAGCGCACCGTCTTCTTCGCGCTGCTGAACAAGCCCCAGGTGGACATGAACAGCGCCGCCACCATGGGCCCGATGACAAAGCCATTGAGGCCGAACACAGCCATGCCGCCAAGGGTAGAGATAAGGATCAGGTAATCCGGCATCTGCGTGTCTTTGCCCACCAGAATTGGCCGCAGCACGTTATCCACCAGGCCAATCACAAAGATCCCGAACAGCGACAGCACCACGCCTTGCCAGATCATCCCGCTGAGCAGGAAGTACAAGGCCACCGGCGCCCAGACGATCCCCGCCCCCACCGCCGGCAACAGCGACAGAAAGCCCATGACCACCGCCCAGAGCAAGGCGCTGGGGATATTCAGGGCCCAAAAGATAAAGCCGCCCAAGGCCCCCTGAGTCATGGCCACTACGACATTGCCCTTGATGGTGGCGCGCACCACACGGTTGAACTTGAGTTGCAGGCGGCGCTTCTGCGGCTCGGCCAGGGGGATGGCCAGACGAATCTTGCGCACCAGTTCCTGACCGTCGCGCAGACAGAAGAATAGCAAGTACAGCATGATGAAGAAGCTCACCACGAAGTCGAAGGTGACCTGACCGACGCTGAACGCCTGGGTTGCCAGCACCTGGCTGGCCTGCATGGCCCACTTGGCGATCTTGTCACGCAGGCCGTTGAGATCGCCCATGCCCAGGCGATCCAGCCAGTGCTGCGTATAGGGCGGCAGCAGGCGTTTGAACTCGGCCAGGTAGGCACCGATATCCAGTTGGCCGCTCTCGACGTTCTTGTACAGCGTGGCGCCTTCCTGGACCAGCAACGCGCTGATCACAATGACCGGCAGGATCGCCACCACCAGACAGATCATCAGCGTGCACAGCGCCGCCAGATTGCGTCGCCCGCTAAAGCGCAGCAGCAGGCGGCGTTGCAGGGGAATGAAGACGATACCGAGCATCACCGCCCAGAACATCGCGCCGTAAAAGGGCAGCAGAATCCAGATAAAGGCGAGCGTGACCAGTACCAGAAGGATCAGAAAGGTTTTGTAGTGCAGCGGGTTGTCGTTCATGGCCAGTCCTTGAGCAGGCGTGCCGGGCGCACGACCTATTGCTTAGTCCACAGCGGGCTGAACGAGTGCCGCACAAATCAGAACGAAGGGTGAACCTGTGGGAAGCAATGAGGTGGGAGCGAATTCATTCGCGAAGAGGCCGGTAGATTCATTACATCTTCAGCGCCTTCAATACCGTCTTCGAATGAATTCGCCCACAACACCCAGAGCCATGACCTATCAGATCAAACCCGGAACTGCCTCACCAGCGCCCCAAGGCGTTGCCCAAGGTCTGACAGGCTGCGTGAGGTCTGGGCGCTGTGGCGGGTCTCCTCGGCCACGCTTTCCACCGCCACGGCGATCTGGTGCACGCTGCGGTTGATTTCCTCGGCCACGGCGGTCTGTTCTTCAGCGGCGCTGGCAATCTGCGCGTTCATCGAGTTGATGGTGCCGATCAACTGGCCGATGGTGTCCAGTGAGCTACCCGCTTCATTGGCGCTCTTGGACGTACCGTCACCCGCTTCACTGGAACGGCGCATGGCCTCCACCGCACTCTGGGTGCCCTTTTGCAGGCGGTCGATCATGCCCTGGATTTCCTGGGTGCTTTGCTGGGTGCGACTGGCCAATGCCCGCACCTCATCCGCCACCACGGCAAAACCGCGACCGGCCTCCCCTGCCCTCGCCGCCTCGATGGCAGCGTTGAGGGCCAGCAGGTTGGTTTGCTCGGCAATCGAGCGAATCACACCCAACACGCTGACGATGGAAGAAACGTCCTGCTGCAGGCTGTCCAGGGACGTACCGCTGTTGCGGATATCGTCCACCAATGCGTGAATCTGGCGGATGCTGCCGTCGACGACGCGCTTGGCCGCCAGGCCTTCCTGATCGGTTTGCTGCGCGGCGACCGAAGCGCCCTGGGCACTGTGAGCAACTTCCTGAGCTGCGGCGGACATCTGGTTGATCGCAGTCGCCACTTGATCGGTCTCGGTACGCTGGCGTTCCATGGCCTGCTCGGAGCGTTGCGCCTGACTGGAGACCTCACCGACCAGGGTGGTCAGTTGCGTGGTCATCTCGGCAATCTGCCGTACCAGACCATGGATCTTGTCGACGAAACGGTTGAAGGAGCCAGCCAGATCGCCCAACTCATCGCTACTGGTGATCGCCAGACGCTTGGTCAGGTCGCCCTCACCGGCGGCAATGTCATCCAGATTGTTTTTCATCAGGCGCAAAGGGCGCAGCAGGGTGGAGGCCAGAATGACACCGGCAATGGCGATAAGAATCAGCACCACGACGGCAATCCCGATGATGCTCAGCAGCATGTCGCGCAGGCGTTCGTCCACGGCCTGTCGAACGATCGCAACCTGACCTTCGATACCGTCCAGGTTGACCGAGGAGCCAACGATCAGATCCCATTTCGGCAAGTACTCGGTGTACCCCAGCTTGGGCAGCAGTTCAGTCTTGCCCGGCAGGGTCGATGTGTACTGCGAATAGTGGGTGCCGGCCTTGGCCGAATTAATCAACTCACGAATGTAGTAGACGCCATTGGGATCCTTGGCATCCATGACGTTTTTGCCTACCCCGTCAGGGCTGCTGCCCTTGAACAGGCGTACGCCCTGGGAGTCATAGCCGAAGAAGTAACCCTCCTTGCCATAGCTCCCGGCGGAGAGCAGCTTGATCACCTTGTCCCTGGCGGACATATCGCCCTGCTCAGAAGCGTCATAAAGCGGTTTCAGCGTGCTCAGACCGATGGATACATAGCTTTGCAGTGTCGTCTTGGCGTCATTGAGCAGGCGTACTCGCGCTTCATCGACCTCTTGCTGCGCCTGTTTATGCAATATCACAACGGTCACGACACTGATGACCACCGCGAAAATCAGCACTGGCAGCATAGCCAGTGACAGTACCTTGGCTTTCAGGCTCAGACGCATGGGACTTCCTTAAGGAAACGTAGTTATTGTTGTTAAGTCATGACGCTTGAACTGTTAACGGCCACGGCAACTGAAAGTTGAGAAGCCCTTGGCATTTTTGCTCAGCCGCGAGCGGCAGGGTCGGGTAAGTCGACGCGTACGCGCAGGCCGCCCAGCGGGCTTACCAGCAGCTGCAGTTGACCGCCCCAGGCCTCGACAATATCGCGCACGATACCAAGCCCCAGGCCATGTCCGGTAACCTGCTCATCGAGACGGGTGCCACGACTGACCACCTCGTCATGGCGATTCTCCGGGATACCGGGACCGTCGTCGTCGATCAGCAAAACGAAGTCCCGCTCATCTCTGTAGATGCCCAGACACACCTCACTGTCCGCCCATTTGCAGGCGTTATCCAGCACATTGCCCAGCAGCTCCAGAATGTCCTCGCGATCCCAGGGCAGCGCCAGATCGACAGGGACTTCAGTGCGCAGTGCCAGATGCTCGCCATGAATCAGGCGCAGGATCGAGAGCAGGCCGGGCAGCTCTGTCGCGCAATCGAACAGCACTCCGGGCAAGGCGTCTCCGGACAGGCGCGCACGATTGAGCTCCCGGCTCAGACGCTGCTGGATCTGTTCGAGTTGTTCGTCAAAGATGCGGCGCATATCCGGATGTGCATCAAGGCGACTGTCAGCGGTCAGGCTGATCAGCACGGCAAGGGGCGTTTTCAGGGAGTGACCAAGGTTGCCCAACGCATTGCGCGAGCGCTTGAGGCTGTCTTCGGTATGAGCCAGCAGGTGATTGATCTGCGCGACCAGAGGTTCAAGCTCCTGGGGTACGACGTCATCCAGTTGTGACCGCTGCCCCTGTTGCAACTGGGAAATCTGCTTGCGCACCCGCTCCAGCGGGCGAAAGGCACGCCTGACCGTCATGCGCTGCAGGATCAGGATCAATAGCAACGCCACGCCGCCGAGGGCCAGGCCAATTTGCTGCACGCGCTGAAAGCTGGCTCTGACCGGCGTGTAGTCCTGAGCCACGGAAATGGAGATCTTCTGGCCGAACTTGCGGTAATCCGCATTCAATACCAACAGCGACTGGCCGGTCTTGCCCAACTCGGAATGGGCATGCAGGCCGGGACCTTCCTGAGCCGGCAGTTCAAGGTCCCAGAGTGAGCGCGAACGCCAATGGCCCTGGGCAAAATCGATACGGAAATAGTGGCCGGAATAAGGCCGCTGATAGGCGGGAGAGACATGCTGCTCGTTCAATTGCAGGCCGTCAGGGCCGCGCACCAAAGCCGTCAGCAGGCTCTCGCTCTCGTTGCGCAGACCGGACTCCAGATAGCGCTGCAAGCCGACCTCGAACAACCACAGGCTGATCTGGGCCAGTACGACGACAACTATCAGCACAATACTGACCAGCCCCAGACTGAGGCGGCCTTGAATGGACTTCATCCGCCAGTTCCACCGAACAGGTAGCCCTGGCCCCGACGGGTTTCGATCACACTGCGACCCAGCTTGCGACGCAGATGATTGACGTGCACTTCGATGACATTCGAATCGCGCTCGGTCTCCCCGTCATACAAATGCTCGGCCAGATGGCCCTTGGACAGGATTTGCCCCGGATGCAGCATGAAATAGCGCAGCAAACGAAATTCGGCTGAGGTCAGCTGGATATCATCGCCGTCCTGCATGACGCATTGGCGGCCCTCATCCAGATGCAGGCCGGCCGCTTCCAGTCGAGGTTGATTGGCCACGCCATGGGCACGACGCAACAGCGCCTGGATGCGCAGCTGCAGCTCTTCGGGGTGGAACGGTTTGGTCAGGTAGTCGTCGGCCCCGGCCTTAAGGCCTTCGATGCGCTCGGCCCAGGAGTCACGCGCGGTGAGAATCAGTACCGGCGTCGACAGGCCGTCCGCCCGCCATCGCGCCAGGATATCCAGACCCGGCATACCGGGAAGGCCAAGATCCAGCACGATCAGGTCGTAGGGTTCTACAGCGCCTTGCAACAGGGCATCACGGCCGTCAGCCAGCCAGTCGACTGCATAGCCTTGTCGACCAAGCCCCGCCAGCAACTCGTCGGCCAGCGGGACATGATCCTCAACCAGTAGCAATCGCATCAGTCATCTTCCTTGTCTTGTATCAAACGGCTGTCACGCGCATCGAACTTCAACTCACGAACGACGCCTTCGCGAGTGAGCAATTCAATTTCATACACATAGAGGCCGTGCTTGAGCTCAAGTTCGGCCTCCAGCAGCCTGGATGCGGGATACAGCTTGAGCGCAACATCGATGCATTGGTCCAGTGGTTGTATAACCCCACTCTGGCGCAGCTTGAGCGCCTCGTCCTGATCAAGATCCCGGGCACTGGCCGTCGTGCAGACCAGCGCCAGGATCAAACCGCAGAGTAAATAGAGACGCCTGGGCTTTTGCATCAACTGTCCTGATGATTCTTGAGAACCTGTCCGGTGACGGCGTCCATTTCTACATCCCACTCGATACCCTTGGCATCGCGCAGTTCGACCTGGTAGACGTACTTGCCGTATTCCTGCTCAAGCTCGGTATCGGTAATGGTCGCCTGCGGGTGCTGGCCCAGGGCGACGGCATTGAGTTTCTCGAAAGACTGGATAGTACCTGCATCACGCAGGCGCAGGGCTTCGTCGGGGCCGATATCACGAGCCTGGGCAGTACCGGCAGTGAGTGTAATGGCGGTGGCAGCGAACAAGGCAGTCAGGGTTTTCATAAGTCATCTCCGTTGGGATAAGCGGGCTTTACGGTGCTTAAGATAACCACCCGAACTTAATTCAAACTTAATAGTTGCGGCCAATCGCCATCAGCACAGTGGGCTCTCGCCAGGCGACACAGATGCCTCTGCAGGTATGATAAACAACCCGCCCAACGGAGACGTCCATGAGTGCCATCCATATCAAATCCAGCAACCTGATCCTCAGGGCCGGCAGCCGGGCCATGTCCAGGCTGCGCGAGCAGGGTTTGCGACCACAGGACGTCGGCATCGTGCCGGGTGCCGCCGGCGGGCCCAAGGCGTTGGGGATACAGGGGCTGGATCTGGCGCTGTTCGGCGAGTGGCTGCCACGGGCACCACGGGAACGCTCCCTGATTGGCGCTTCGATTGGCTCCTGGCGCTTCGCCAGTGCCTGCCTGCCCAACCCGGCCGATAGCATCCGCCGCCTCGGACAGCTGTATAACGAGCAGAGCTTTGCCAAGGGCGTGACCATGGCCGAAGTCAGCCAGAGTTGCGTACGCATGCTCGACAGCCTGCTGCAAGGCCAGGACGCGCAGGTCCTGGATAACCCCCATTACCGTCTCAACATCATGATCGTCAAAAGCCATGGCCGACTGGCCCATGATCAGCGCCGCAGCCTGGGGCTTGGCCTGTCTTCGGTGATTGCCGACAACCTGCTCGGGCGATCACGCCTGTCACGCCACTTCGAACGCCTGATCATGCATGACCAGCGACTCGCACCGCCGCTGCATGCGCTGACTGACTTCCCGTCACGCAGCCTGCACCTGAACACCTCGAACCTGCGCCAGGCGTTGCTCGCCTCCGGGTCGATCCCGATGGTTATGGAAGGCGTGCTGGATATCCCGGGCGCCGGACCGGGAACCTTTCGTGACGGCGGCCTGCTCGACTATCACCTGGACCTGCCCTACTCCGGTGATGACATTGTGCTGTACCCGCATTTCATTGATCGCATCATCCCCGGCTGGTTCGACAAGACACTGCCCTGGCGCAAGGGTGATCCGGGCCGCCTGCAAGACGTGCTGCTGCTTGCACCGTCGAAGGAATATCTGGCACGCCTGCCTTACGGCAAACTGCCAGACAGAAACGACTTCAAGCGCTTCATGGGTGATGACCAGACCCGACAGGCCTATTGGCGCAAGGCCATGGAAGAAAGCCAGCGCATGGGCGACGAGTTTCTTGAACTGGTCGACAGCAATCGCCTGGCAGAGCATCTACAGCCGCTGAGCTAGGCGGCCATGTTTTGCGCATGCCACAAATCATTGCTGTTAAACTTGCTGCCTGCTTTTATCGCTCCGGCGAACGCCACTTACAGAGTTCAAGACACTTGGAAATCTTCAAAGAATTTACCTTCGAATCTGCCCACCGCCTGCCCCACGTCCCCGAGGGCCACAAGTGCGGCCGTCTGCATGGGCACTCGTTCCGTGTGGCCATCTATCTGGAAGGCGACGTCGATCCCCATACTGGCTGGATCCGCGACTTCTCCGAGATCAAGGCGATCTTCAAGCCGCTCTATGAGCGTCTTGACCATAACTATCTGAACGATATCCCAGGCCTTGAGAATCCAACCAGCGAGAACATGGCCAAGTGGATCTGGAGTGAACTCAAGCCCCTGCTTCCTGAGCTGTCGGCCATCCGTATCCATGAGACCTGCACCAGTGGTTGTGTGTATCGCGGGGACTGAATACCTGTTGTTGTAACGAAGAAGGCCGCATGCAGATGCGGCCTTTTTTATTGACGTCAGGTATGGATAGGCAGGGCCAGGCCGAAAAGTACGAAAAATCCACCGCAGACTTTATTGAATCGGCGCCCGGTTCGAGCCAGCCATGGCCTGACCCGGTGTGCAGCGCTGGCCACCGTATATTCAACAATGAACTCCACCACTGCGTAGGTCAGGGCGATAGCGGCCGTCTGCGCAACGATACTGCGCTGCGGATCGAGAAAGGGCGGAATAAAAGCGGTAAAGAGCAGCAGCGCCTTGGGGTTGGAAATGGCCGATACCAGCCCCTGGCGGAACAGCGACCAGCTTCCCGCCCTCGTTGGAATGCCAGTATCAAGGCCGACGGGAGCAGCCCGCCACAGCCCGAAGCCCAGCCAGATCAGATAGAGCCCGCCAACAATCTTCAATACCGTGAACCAGGTAGCCGAGGCCTGGATAAGCGCGCCCAGTCCCAACGCGCAAAACGCCAGCACGATGGCAAAACCAAGCACGCCTCCCGTAATGGTGAACAGGGTTTTCCGGTTGCCGTGAATGGCGCCATGGGTAAGCACCAACAGCGCATTGGGCCCTGGCACTACCGCGATACCGCAGCAGGTCAACAGATAGAGCAACCAGGTATCGAATGGCATGAACATATCCAGTAGGTGTTGATTAGTGTTGGTATCTTGCGCACGAACAATCTCCATGAAAAGCGCATAATTCACACCATAGCCATTCGATTACCGAATAGAGGTGACCTCAATGCCTGCCAGTGATTTGCAGATCGATTGGCTTAAATGCTTCGTGGCCGTGGTGGATGCAGGTTCGCTGTCTGGTGCGGCCCAGGAAGTAAACAGATCGCAGTCTGCAGTCAGCATGCAGATGAAAAAACTGGAAACGGCCCTTGGACGGCAGCTGTTGAGTCGTGGCCCAAGGCACCTGCAACTGACCGATGATGGCCAGACACTGCTGAGCTACGCCCGTCGCATGCTTGCCCTTCACGCCGAAACCCAGGCAGCTTTCCATGGCGAAGAGCTAAGCGGACGAATCCGCCTGGGCGTCGCGGAGGACTACGCCGCCAGGTATCTCACACCGGTTCTGAAGCGCTTTTCGCCGCGCTATGCAGCCGTTGAAATCGAACTGAACTGTGAACAGTCGACCACGCTTATTCCGCGTGTGCGCAGTGGCGATCTTGATCTTGCCCTGGTGTCGAGAGACTCGCCTCAAGGCGGGACATTGCTCTTCAAAGAACCTATGGTCTGGGTTGGCTCACCCCAGTTCGAGCTCTGGCGGCGAGACCCGATACCTATCGCCGTCTATGAAAGCGCAAGCCTAGCCCGGCATAACGCGGTGAGTTCACTGACCGAGCAGGGACGCCAATTCAAGGTGGTCTATAACAGCTCCAGCCTGGCCGGACAGGTAGCCGCAGTTGAAGGTGGGCTCGCCATTGCCGCGATCACGCAGTGCAGCGTACAGCCATCGTTTCAGGTCTTGAGCAGCGAGCACGGCCTGGGAAACATTGACCCCATGGAAGTTTCCATACTCCGTAGCCGGGCTTCGCGCGGGTCAAAGGCGGTTAATAGTCTTCATGCGTTTATCATCAGTGCGTTGAGAGCATAAAGGGAGGGTCCTACACCGGTCCTACCGATGATCGCGAGGCCGGCGGCTTTTCTCGGCGCAAAAACAAAACCCCATTTGCTTTCGCAAATGGGGTTTTGGAATTTAATCTTGACGATGACCTACTCTCACATGGGGAAACCCCACACTACCATCGGCGATGCATCGTTTCACTGCTGAGTTCGGGATGGGATCAGGTGGTTCCAACGCTCTATGGTCGTCAAGAAATTCGGGTACTGACTCGTGACCAGATGGCCTCGCTTCAGCAAATCGGGTATGTGATATCGGTATTTGTAAGTCGCAAACTTTCGGTTTGAGCGTCTTCATACACCGCAACTCGCTTCTTAAGCAAATTGCTTGGGTGTTATATGGTCAAGCCTCACGGGCAATTAGTATTGGTTAGCTCAACGCCTCACAGCGCTTACACACCCAACCTATCAACGTCGTAGTCTTCGACGGCCCTTCAGGGAACTCAAGGTTCCAGTGAGATCTCATCTTGAGGCAAGTTTCCCGCTTAGATGCTTTCAGCGGTTATCTTTTCCGAACATAGCTACCCGGCAATGCCACTGGCGTGACAACCGGAACACCAGAGGTTCGTCCACTCCGGTCCTCTCGTACTAGGAGCAGCCCCTCTCAAATCTCAAACGTCCACGGCAGATAGGGACCGAACTGTCTCACGACGTTCTAAACCCAGCTCGCGTACCACTTTAAATGGCGAACAGCCATACCCTTGGGACCGGCTTCAGCCCCAGGATGTGATGAGCCGACATCGAGGTGCCAAACACCGCCGTCGATATGAACTCTTGGGCGGTATCAGCCTGTTATCCCCGGAGTACCTTTTATCCGTTGAGCGATGGCCCTTCCATACAGAACCACCGGATCACTAAGACCTACTTTCGTACCTGCTCGACGTGTCTGTCTCGCAGTCAAGCGCGCTTTTGCCTTTATACTCTACGACCGATTTCCGACCGGTCTGAGCGCACCTTCGTACTCCTCCGTTACTCTTTAGGAGGAGACCGCCCCAGTCAAACTACCCACCATACACTGTCCTCGATCCGGATAACGGACCTGAGTTAGAACCTCAAAGTTGCCAGGGTGGTATTTCAAGGTTGGCTCCACGCGAACTGGCGTCCACGCTTCAAAGCCTCCCACCTATCCTACACAAGCAAATTCAAAGTCCAGTGCAAAGCTATAGTAAAGGTTCACGGGGTCTTTCCGTCTAGCCGCGGATACACTGCATCTTCACAGCGATTTCAATTTCACTGAGTCTCGGGTGGAGACAGCGCCGCCATCGTTACGCCATTCGTGCAGGTCGGAACTTACCCGACAAGGAATTTCGCTACCTTAGGACCGTTATAGTTACGGCCGCCGTTTACCGGGGCTTCGATCAAGAGCTTCGCGTTAGCTAACCCCATCAATTAACCTTCCGGCACCGGGCAGGCGTCACACCCTATACGTCCACTTTCGTGTTTGCAGAGTGCTGTGTTTTTAATAAACAGTCGCAGCGGCCTGGTATCTTCGACCGGCATGAGCTTACGGAGCAAGTCCTTCACCCTCACCGGCGCACCTTCTCCCGAAGTTACGGTGCCATTTTGCCTAGTTCCTTCACCCGAGTTCTCTCAAGCGCCTTGGTATTCTCTACCCAACCACCTGTGTCGGTTTGGGGTACGGTTCCTGGTTACCTGAAGCTTAGAAGCTTTTCTTGGAAGCATGGCATCAACCACTTCGTCATCTAAAAGATGACTCGTCATCAGCTCTCGGCCTTAGAATCCCGGATTTACCTAAGATTCCAGCCTACCACCTTAAACTTGGACAACCAACGCCAAGCTGGCCTAGCCTTCTCCGTCCCTCCATCGCAATAACCAGAAGTACAGGAATATTAACCTGTTTTCCATCGACTACGCTTTTCAGCCTCGCCTTAGGGACCGACTAACCCTGCGTCGATTAACGTTGCGCAGGAAACCTTGGTCTTTCGGCGTGGGTGTTTTTCACACCCATTGTCGTTACTCATGTCAGCATTCGCACTTCTGATACCTCCAGCAAGCTTCTCAACTCACCTTCACAGGCTTACAGAACGCTCCTCTACCGCATCATCATAAGATGATACCCGTAGCTTCGGTGCATGGTTTGAGCCCCGTTACATCTTCCGCGCAGGCCGACTCGACTAGTGAGCTATTACGCTTTCTTTAAAGGGTGGCTGCTTCTAAGCCAACCTCCTAGCTGTCTAAGCCTTCCCACATCGTTTCCCACTTAACCATGACTTTGGGACCTTAGCTGACGGTCTGGGTTGTTTCCCTTTTCACGACGGACGTTAGCACCCGCCGTGTGTCTCCCATGCTCGGCACTTGTAGGTATTCGGAGTTTGCATCGGTTTGGTAAGTCGGGATGACCCCCTAGCCGAAACAGTGCTCTACCCCCTACAGTGATACATGAGGCGCTACCTAAATAGCTTTCGAGGAGAACCAGCTATCTCCGAGCTTGATTAGCCTTTCACTCCGATCCACAGGTCATCCGCTAACTTTTCAACGGTAGTCGGTTCGGTCCTCCAGTTAGTGTTACCCAACCTTCAACCTGCCCATGGATAGATCGCCCGGTTTCGGGTCTATTCCCAGCGACTAAACGCGCTATTAACACTCGCTTTCGCTACGCCTCCCCTATTCGGTTAAGCTCGCCACTGAAAATAAGTCGCTGACCCATTATACAAAAGGTACGCAGTCACCCAACAAAGTGGGCTCCCACTGCTTGTACGCATACGGTTTCAGGATCTATTTCACTCCCCTCTCCGGGGTTCTTTTCGCCTTTCCCTCACGGTACTAGTTCACTATCGGTCAGTCAGTAGTATTTAGCCTTGGAGGATGGTCCCCCCATATTCAGACAAAGTTTCTCGTGCTCCGTCCTACTCGATTTCATGACTAAGAGATTTTCGCGTACAGGGCTATCACCCACTATGGCCGCACTTTCCAGAGCGTTCCGCTAATCTCAAAGCCACTTAAGGGCTGGTCCCCGTTCGCTCGCCACTACTAAGGGAATCTCGGTTGATTTCTTTTCCTCAGGGTACTTAGATGTTTCAGTTCCCCTGGTTCGCTCCATACACCTATGTATTCAGTGTAAGGTAACCATCTTATGATGGCTGGGTTCCCCCATTCAGACATCTCCGGATCAAAGTCTGTTTGCCGACTCCCCGAAGCTTTTCGCAGGCTACCACGTCTTTCATCGCCTCTGACTGCCAAGGCATCCACCGTATGCGCTTCTTCACTTGACCATATAACCCCAAGCAATCTGGTTATACTATGAAGACGACATTCGCCGAAAATTTGCTTCTCTTTCGAGAACTCACAAATTTTACCTTAGCCTGAACAACACCAGTGAAAGTGTTCTCCAGTCTATCTTTCTATCACATACCCAAATTTTTAAAGAACGAACTGGTCAAAGACCAGAAATCAACATTCACCATCGAACCGATGGAATGCTCATTTCTAAGCTTTAGCGAGATGTAGAAGCAGTAAATGGTGGAGCCAAACGGGATCGAACCGTTGACCTCCTGCGTGCAAGGCAGGCGCTCTCCCAGCTGAGCTATGGCCCCGTATTGCTACAGGCTTTTCCACAAAATGGGTGGGTCTGGGCAGATTCGAACTGCAAAATCTGACCTCACCGCTCTTTACCTTGGAGGCGGGGTGCGCTCTTGCCAAGTACCTCACCAGTATTTGGTGGGTCTGGGCAGATTCGAACTGCCGACCTCACCCTTATCAGGGGTGCGCTCTAACCAACTGAGCTACAGACCCGAATTCGGGCGTGCAAAGCATTAAGCTGCTTCTATCGTCTTCTTCAATGAATCAAGCAATTCGTGTGGGAACTTGCGAAGAAGCTGAGTCTTCGATTAAGGAGGTGATCCAGCCGCAGGTTCCCCTACGGCTACCTTGTTACGACTTCACCCCAGTCATGAATCACACCGTGGTAACCGTCCTCCCGAAGGTTAGACTAGCTACTTCTGGTGCAACCCACTCCCATGGTGTGACGGGCGGTGTGTACAAGGCCCGGGAACGTATTCACCGCGACATTCTGATTCGCGATTACTAGCGATTCCGACTTCACGCAGTCGAGTTGCAGACTGCGATCCGGACTACGATCGGTTTTGTGGGATTAGCTCCACCTCGCGGCTTGGCAACCCTCTGTACCGACCATTGTAGCACGTGTGTAGCCCAGGCCGTAAGGGCCATGATGACTTGACGTCATCCCCACCTTCCTCCGGTTTGTCACCGGCAGTCTCCTTAGAGTGCCCACCTTAACGTGCTGGTAACTAAGGACAAGGGTTGCGCTCGTTACGGGACTTAACCCAACATCTCACGACACGAGCTGACGACAGCCATGCAGCACCTGTCTCAATGTTCCCGAAGGCACCAATCCATCTCTGGAAAGTTCATTGGATGTCAAGGCCTGGTAAGGTTCTTCGCGTTGCTTCGAATTAAACCACATGCTCCACCGCTTGTGCGGGCCCCCGTCAATTCATTTGAGTTTTAACCTTGCGGCCGTACTCCCCAGGCGGTCAACTTAATGCGTTAGCTGCGCCACTAAAATCTCAAGGATTCCAACGGCTAGTTGACATCGTTTACGGCGTGGACTACCAGGGTATCTAATCCTGTTTGCTCCCCACGCTTTCGCACCTCAGTGTCAGTATGAGCCCAGGTGGTCGCCTTCGCCACTGGTGTTCCTTCCTATATCTACGCATTTCACCGCTACACAGGAAATTCCACCACCCTCTGCCCTACTCTAGCTTGCCAGTTTTGGATGCAGTTCCCAGGTTGAGCCCGGGGATTTCACATTCAACTTAACAAACCACCTACGCGCGCTTTACGCCCAGTAATTCCGATTAACGCTTGCACCCTCTGTATTACCGCGGCTGCTGGCACAGAGTTAGCCGGTGCTTATTCTGTCGGTAACGTCAAAACACTAACGTATTAGGTTAATGCCCTTCCTCCCAACTTAAAGTGCTTTACAATCCGAAGACCTTCTTCACACACGCGGCATGGCTGGATCAGGCTTTCGCCCATTGTCCAATATTCCCCACTGCTGCCTCCCGTAGGAGTCTGGACCGTGTCTCAGTTCCAGTGTGACTGATCATCCTCTCAGACCAGTTACGGATCGTCGCCTTGGTGAGCCATTACCTCACCAACTAGCTAATCCGACCTAGGCTCATCTATTAGCGCAAGGCCCGAAGGTCCCCTGCTTTCTCCCGTAGGACGTATGCGGTATTAGCGTTCCTTTCGAAACGTTGTCCCCCACTAATAGGCAGATTCCTAGGCATTACTCACCCGTCCGCCGCTGAATCAGGGAGCAAGCTCCCTTCATCCGCTCGACTTGCATGTGTTAGGCCTGCCGCCAGCGTTCAATCTGAGCCATGATCAAACTCTTCAGTTCAATACTGCAATTAGGTTTTGAGAAAACCTTATAAACTTGGCTCAGCAATCGTTGGTTAAACCATGATTTCTCGTGGAGTAACTGGCGATGCTGATAATCAGTTGACTTCAGTCTTACAGCGCAAGCACCCACACGAATTGCTTGATTCAGTTGTTAAAGAGCGGTTGGTTGATTCTTTCGTCTCAACCGAGGCGCGGATTCTACAGCGTCCTCTGTATCTGTCAAGCGGTTATTTTAAGAAGCTTTCAAAGTTTCCTTATCAACTTCAACCACTTGCGCTTCGTTTGACTTGGCGTCTCACGTTAGCGGGAGGCGAATTTTACAGCGTTACAATCTGCTGTCAACCACCTTCTTCACCGCTTCCGAATTCACCTTGAAAACCGAAACCCTTCCTCGCTGCTTACTTCGGTTAACTGCTTGATTATCAAGAAGTTTTCCGTTTCGTCTGCGCCGGAAGTGGGGCGAATTATAGACAGATCCAGACACGCGTCAACAGTTATTTCAGAAAAGTTACGAGCTGCGAGCTTCGAGCCACGAGCTGGGCCTGGAACACCCACTATCTGTTTCTAGCTCGTAGCTCATAGCTCATAGCTCGCAGCTGCCTTTGCGCACTATATTGCTCATTTCTCCTTTCCCCATCATCATGGGTCCTTTCTCGCCCATGACCCTGGATACCCCGCTTTAAAATGAACACTCCCCGCAACAGCCTTGCCTCGACGCTATTCCCCGTAGGGCTGCTTATGATTGCCATGGCATCGATTCAATCCGGTGCGTCATTGGCCAAGACATTATTTCCGGTTGTGGGTGCCCAGGGCGCAACGACATTGCGGTTGTTCTTCGCCAGTCTGATCCTGCTCGCCATCCTGCGCCCATGGCGCGCACGCTTTACAGCCCGCTCGCTGCGCACGGTTTTCATCTATGGCATCGCCCTGGGCGGAATGAACTTCCTCTTCTATATGTCATTGCGCAGCGTGCCCCTGGGTATCGCCGTCGCCCTGGAGTTCACCGGGCCACTGGTGGTTGCCTTGTACTCATCGCGCAAGGTTCTGGATTTTGTCTGGATCGTACTCGCGGCCAGCGGCATCCTTCTATTGATACCCATAGGCCAGGCCAATGCCAATCTTGACCTGACCGGTGTGGCCTATGCCCTTGGTGCCGGAGTCTTCTGGGGGGCCTATATCATCTATGGGCACAAGGCGGGTGCCGACAATGGCATTCAGACAGCAGCACTCGGTGTTCTTATAGCAGCCCTGTTCATCGGACCGGTCGGCGCGTTCCACGCAGGCTCTGCCTTGCTCGACATCGGCCTGCTCCCCGCAGCGCTCGGTGTGGCGATATTATCCACCGCGCTGCCCTACAGCCTGGAGATGATTGCCCTGACACGCATGTCGACCCGGACCTTCGGCATCCTGGCCAGTATTGAACCGGCGTTCGGTGCGCTTTGCGGTCTGTTCTTCCTTCATGAGGAGCTGTCCCTGACCCAATGGCTGGCCATCGCCGCAATCATTCTGGCCTCCGCAGGAGCGACTCTGACTTCACGCCCCGATAGCCCGCAATTGGTGCCCGCCGACTGACCGGTGTTTCACAAAGGCAATTGTCACTAGCATTTGTCTCGCGGTTGAGCCATGTTAAACCCCTGGCCGATCTCCAAGAGCCTCCCCGTCGCGGGAAATGCGTTGCAGCATTGAGCAGAACGAGAGTATTAAAGCTAGGTACTGGCTGCCAATGGCGGTCAGATTAAGGAAGGGAATGAAATACATCTTGATCGCGCTGACTATCCTGGCAGTTACGGGATGCGCAGCCACCTCCAAACCCGTCAAGCAGGGCAAGCGTGGTATTCACATCAACTGCTCAGGCCTTTCTTCTTCCTGGGACAAGTGCTACGAAATGGCGACCAACTCCTGTGAGTCCAGAAACTACAGGGTAATCGCCAAATCCGGCGATGCCGTAGAAGATCCCGGCGATTACCCTTTCGGCCTCAATCCCGCCGGCTATACCAGCCGCAGCATGATCATTCTGTGCAAAAAGCCTGAAAAGCCAGATCTCCAGCCTTGAACAAACCCTAAGTGCCGCAGCAACAGGCTACGGCACCCCGGATCATCAGACCGCAGCGGTACGCAGCTGCAGCCACTCCAGCGCAGCCCCTTGCACCAACGGACTCAGACGCAGGCGGACCTGACTGTGATAGTCATTGAGCCATGTGCGCTCCTCTGCCGTCAGCAATGACACCTCAAGACAGCGTGTATCGATAGGGCACAGGGTCAGGGTTTCAAACTTGAGAAACTCACCAAACTCGGTGCTGCCTGCTTCGCGATTGATCGCCAGGTTCTCGATGCGCACGCCCCAGCGCCCCGGCCGGTAGGTACCCGGCTCGATTGACGTGATCATGCCTGGCAGCATTGCTGTTTGCGGGGTAGCCGGTGCCTGATAGGCGATGACCTGCGGCCCTTCATGCACATTAAGGAAGTAACCGACGCCATGGCCGGTGCCGTGGCCGTAGTTGACCCCTTCAGCCCAGATCGGCGCACGGGCGATCGCGTCCAGCAACGGCGAGAGAATGCCTCGTGGAAACTGCGCACGCGACAGTGCAATCACGCCCTTGAGTACCCGTGTGCAGTCACGCTTCTGTTCTGCACTCGGCGTACCGATGGGCACCATTCGGGTGATGTCAGTCGTACCGCCCAAATACTGGCCGCCAGAGTCGATCAGCAACAGGCCATCGCCCTCGATCTGCGCATGCTCCTGTTCGGTCGCTCGATAGTGCGGCATCGCGCCATTAGCGTTGAAACCGGCAATGGTGGCAAAGCTCGGGCAAACATAATCGGGCCGCCGCTCACGGGCCTCGCCGAGTTTTTCATCAATGGTCAGCTCACTGACCGGCTCACGCCCAAGGGCCGAATCCAGCCAGGCGAAGAACTCGCACAGCGCTGCGCCGTCCTGCTCCATTGCCTGACGAATGTGCTGAGTATCGGCTTCGCTTTTCTGTGACTTGAACAGCGTCGTGGGATTCAGCCCTTCAACCAGACTGACTTCACTGTCCAGGTAATCCAACAGGCCACAGGTGACCCGGGCCGGATCGATCAGCAGCCGAGCGGATCGCGGCACCGCACGCAGCGCCGCGCCGATCTGGGTGTATTCCAGCAGGTTGATACCATCGCGCTCCAGGCTCGAGCGCACTGTAGCATCCAGTTTGTTCGAATCGACGAAAAGGCTGATGCTGTGGGGACCGATCAGGGCGAAGGCGATAAAGACCGGGTTGTAGGAAACGTCAGCGCCGCGCAGGTTAAACAGCCAGGCAATGTCGTCCAGCGTCGCGATGAAATGCCAGTCTGCGCCCCGCTCGCCCATGGTTTCACGCAGGCGGGCCAGTTTCTCGGCGCGATCGACCGTTGCCTGAGGCGGCAAATGTTCGTAGATGGCCTTGGCTGGCAGGCCCGGACGATCCGTCCACAGCTCGGTCAGCAGGTCCAGATCGGTGCGCAGCCGGGCGCCACGGTCGTACAGCTTGCTCGCCAGGGTCCGCGATGAAGCCACCGCCAGCACCGCACCGTCCACGGCCACGACGCTATCGGCCTTGGCCTGGTCGGCCAGCCATTCCAATGGCCCTGTTTGCCCCGGCTGCAGCTTGACCAGTTCTATACCACTGCCCGCCAACTCCTTTTCGGCCTGTTCCCAGTAACGGCTGTCGGCCCATAGGCCAGCGAAATCATGGGTGACAATCAAGGTGCCGACCGAACCATGGAAACCGGACAGCCATTGCCGTCCCTGCCAGTAGCCCGGCAGGTATTCAGAAAGATGCGGGTCCGCCGAGGGCACCAGGTAAGCATCAATGTTTTCACGGCGCATCAAAGCGCGGGTTTGCGCCAGGCGTTCGACGACCACTCCGTTGGTTTTCGGTTGCGTACTCATTGTTTCTCCTGCTGACCCGAAAAAAGCGACAGCAGGAATAATGGAGCACCGCTCAGGCCTGAGCAACCGCCCAGAACGCAGGTTGCACAATAGAGGCCCTGATCAGGCCGGCGGCATGGTCGATATCCGCCTCGCTGGTGAAGCGCCCGAGGCTCAGGCGGATGGTCTGCTGCGCCTCTTGAGCGTCAAGGCCCAAGGCCAGCAAGACGTGGGAAGGGGTATTTTTTGCTGAGTTGCAGGCCGAAGTGGACGAGAACGCCAGATCCCTGGCCAGTACCGCCAGATCGAGATCACCGTGCTTGAAGGTCAGGCTCAGCGTATGGGCGATGCGTTGAGTGACACTGCCGTTCAGGCGTATGCCCGGAATATCGGCCAGATGTGCGAGCAAACGCCGGTTCAGACGCTCGGTCCGGGCGATTTCTTCCTTTAACACTTCGCCCGCCAGGGCAAAGGCAGTGCCCATACCCACAATCTGATGGGTGGCCAGGGTTCCGGAGCGCAGGCCACTTTCATGCCCGCCGCCATGGATCTGCGCCACTACCCGGCGCTCGGCGCGCGGCCCTACATACAGCGCTCCGATGCCTTTGGGGCCGTAGACCTTGTGCGCCGAGAAAGACATCAAATCAACCGGCAACGTCGCCAGATCAATTGCCACCTTGCCCGCCCCCTGCGCCGCATCAACATGGAACAACGCGCCATGCGCCCGCACCCGCGCGCCGATCCCGGCAATATCGTTAAGCGTACCCAGTTCGTTATTGACCAGCATCAGCGAGACCAGCACGGTGTCCTCGCGCAAGGCCGCACCGACTGCCTCGGCACTGATCAGGCCATCGGCATCCGGTGCCAGAAACGTCACTTCGAACCCGGCGCCCTGCAATTGAGCGGCAGTATCAAGGATGGCCTTGTGTTCGATCTGGCTGGTAATGATGTGACCGCCACGCTCGCCGCCCTGCCTTGCATACGCCTGGGCCACACCCTTCAGCGCCAGGTTGTTCGACTCGGTAGCCCCGGACGTCCAGATAATCTGCGTCGCGTCAGCCCCCACCAATGTGCCCACTTGAGCACGCGCCTGCTCCACTGTTGAGCGGGCGCGCCGACCAAATACGTGGGAACTGGAGGCTGGGTTGCCAAAGTTACCGGTCGCCCCCAGACACGCCACCATGGCCTGAATGACTCGCTCGTCCACGGGTGTGGTGGCGGCGTAATCGAGGTACAGCGGACTAGTGGTCATGAGATTCACCTGAAGTGCGTTACCCGGTCTGCGGGTTGTCAGCGAATCGGCGCCCTTGGCGACAACCAAAGAGCCGATATTTCGTAGGGACTATGATGCACGCCCGCAAATAGATTAAATAATTCTAATTTTGAATTTATATAGACCTAGATAGAATATAAAAACAACGTACCGCACCGATCATTTTTTCGATGTAATCCTATTCCCAAGCTATTGTTGTTCCTTCCCGTTAATGTGGCGGGCTACGGATAGCTTTTAGCCTTTAGGCAACAGGGATGATTTCTACATGCGCGACCCCGCCCCCTTTCGATTGCACATAGACAGCGTCAAGCAAGACCTGCGCGTGCTCTCGTTCAGCGGCACGGAAGCGATCAACGAGCCCTTTGCCTTCCACGTCGCCGTGACCTGCACCCCGGATGCGCTTAATGTTGCGGATTTGCTCTATCAAAGCGCTTTTCTGCGTCTCGCCGGATCCGAGCACGGCATTCACGGCCAGATCAGCAAGGCTGGCATGATCAGCGCGGTGGGCGAGCCCGGTCATTATCTGGTGACCCTCAGCCCTCATCTGACCACCCTGGCGATGCCGCCGCGCAAACGCATCTTTGCGCAGATGTCGGCACCGCAAGTGATCGACCAGATCCTGCAGGAGCAAGGCCTGGCGCCCGCAAGCTACCTGTTCCAGTTATCCGCAGACTATCCCCTGCGCGAGCACTGTGTGCAGTACGACGAATCGAATCTGCATTTCCTTCACCGCCTCTGCGAAGAAGAAGGCCTGCACTACCGCTTCGAGCACAGCCGCAGCGGTCATCGCCTGATGTTCAATGATAACCAGACCTTTCACCGCATCCCTGCTCAGCACTTCGGCAAGGCCGGGGGTCCTGCCGTGCAGCGCTTTGAGATCAAGGTCGAGGATGACGAGCGGCGCCAGGTCACCATTGCCATGGGCCAGAGCAATCAGCCTTATCTGGCCAGCGGCTATCTCATGCCGCTGCAAGGGCATGTCCGACCGGAATGCAACAGCCTGTGGCTGCTGACCGAGGTCGATCATCACTACCATCAGGACAACCCACCTGATCTCTACAACAGCCACTACAGCAATCATTTCCGAGCCTGCGCCTGGGATAACACCCTGACCTCCCGCCACAAATACCCCAAGCCGCGCATCCATGGCCTGCATCTGGCACGGGTGATTGACCACGACCCGGCCTCGGCCGAGCGCATCAAGGTCCGACTTGACTGGGATGGTGGGGAAAACGCCGTCTGCTGGGCCGCGATCTCCAAGAGCGCCCTTTGGGACATGGCCTCGTTACCCACAATGGGCACCCAGCTGTATGTGTGTTTTGTAGAAGGCGACCCGGACCGCCCATTGATTCGTACGCCGTGACTTATTAGTTGACGACACTCTTTAATAGTGAAGCCCGATAGTGCGCCTGTATACGGCACGCATTTGGATTGACGTTTATCTGCAACAGTAAAAAGCGAGCATTTTTACAGCCCATTTCGACTAACTTCTGGCGTTGGAAAGCCGCCTTCAGGCTTTTATGCAACGCCTGAGGTCACTTTGTAAAAGCGTCTGAAAAATGTCACTGCACCGCCCTAGTGCACACGATGTTTTTTTGACTGCTTTTAAAATCAACAGGTTAAGAATTTTTTAAAACCGCTTATCAAAAATTTAACAGAAACTTGACGAAATAATTTGACAGAACAGGCGACGCCACCGATATATATGCGTGTCAGATCGTTCTCAGCACGTGCAGCATTGCCACAGAGCAATGCGCGAGAATGTCGAGCCAACACTGTCCTGCTCTGCCCACATGTTAGTTAATTGCAAGGTGCATGCTCTGCGCCTGTGGCCGTCTGTTGATTAACCCTTTTTTGAAAAAATGCCGAGTTCATCCGGCATGGCGGTAGCGTTGCCGAAAAATGGCTGATCGACACACATCTTAGTTCGCCCGAAGCGATGTGCAGCCCCGGCAAAGATTGACTCGAAGTCCTGGCTAAAGGGATTTGGCGGTAGCGTGCCCAGACACGTCTACAGCAGCAAAAAACGGACGTTTTAGGCCGCCGGCCTGTTCCCACCTGGTAATCGGAGTGCGAAGCAGGGTTTGGCGTGCCTACAGGCGTGCGTTCCCTCATCTGAATCGCCTGCGGCATGGACGAACACTCGCCAGCCCGCTCCCCCTCCGCTTGCCATCCGGCCGATGCAGTTCTCGCAACGACAGCGCGCAACGCACATGGAGGCTTCGATGATCAACGTGACCAAGACGTACTTGGGGGATATCGACAAGTTCAAAGGCTATGTCGAAGGGATCTACTCGCGCGGCTGGCTGACCAACCACGGGCCACTGCTCGGTGAACTGGAGGCGCGGCTCAAGGATTATCTGGGCGTCAAACATATCATCCTGACCAACAACGGCACCCTGGCGCTGCAAGTCGCCTATCGTGCCCTGGGGTTGACCGGCAGCGCGGTGACCACGCCATTCAGCTTCGTCGCCACCAGCAGCTCGCTGCAATGGGAAGGTATCCGGCCGGTGTTCGCCGATATCGACCCATGCACCTGGAATATTGATCCGCAGCAGATCGAGCGGCGGATCGAGTCCGACACCACCGCCATCGTCGGCACCCATGTATTCGGCAACCCCTGCGCCGTGGAACGCATTGAGCAGATCGCGCGCAAGCACCGGCTCAAGGTGGTGTACGACGGTGCCCATGCCTTTGCCGTGCGCCATGCCGGGCAATCGGTGCTCAACTGGGGCGATATCAGCACCTTGAGTTTTCACGCCACCAAACTGTTCCACACCATCGAAGGCGGCGCGATCATCACCAACGATGACGAACTGGCGCGGCGTATCTATCTGCTGTGCAACTTCGGTATTGCCGATACCGACCGCATCGACGGCATCGGCATCAACGCCAAACTCAATGAGTTCTCGGCAGCCATGGGCCTGTGCATTCTCGACGATATCGACAATATCCTCGAAGAGCGCGCGGAAATCGCCCACCGTTACGATGCCAGGCTGAGCAATTACCTGGACCTGCAAAAGACCCAGGACAACAGCCTGCTCAATCGCAGCTACTACCCCGTCGGTCTGAACAACGAACAGCAGTTGCTGCGCGTACGCACCGTGCTCAACAGCCGGGGCATCAACCCAAGGCGCTACTTCTACCCATCCCTGGACACCCTGGAATATCTGCAACCGCAGATTCCCCAAAGCGAGTCCCGGACCCTGAGTGAGCGTGTGCTGTGCCTGCCGATCTATCCGGGCCTGGCACGGGAAGATCAGGACCGGGTGATCCAGGCCCTGCTGGAAGAGTGCAGCCTGTCCAAGGCATTCTATCAAAGCCCTGTTCTGGCCCAGGTCATCTGATGGGCACGCCGCAGAAACGCACGGTGGTGCGCAACACTGCGTTGAGCTATGCCGGCCAGGCTTACGCCATGCTGGTCGGCATTCTCATCATGCCCTTCTACCTCGGCCATCTCGGGGCGGAAGCCTATGGTCTGATCGGTTTCTTTGCAGTGATGCAGGCCTGGCTGCAATTGCTTGACGCAGGTCTGTCGCCCAGCCTGGTCCGGGCAGTTGCCCACCAGCAAGGACTGCCCCTCAGTCAGCGCAACACCGGGCATTTGCTGCGCTCGTTTGAGTTGCTGTTCCTGCCGCTGGCCGGATTGTGCTGTGCCGCCATCGCTGCGGCCAGCCCTTGGCTCGCCGAGCAGTGGCTCAAGGCCCGGACCCTGCCGACCCAGACGCTGGTCGACTGCATCAGCCTGATGGGCCTGATCATTGCCCTGCGTCTGTACGCAACTTTGTACAAGAGTGGCCTGCAAGGACTGGAGCAGCACGCCTGGCTCAACGGCGCCAATGTAGTCATTGCCACCCTGCGTTACTTCGGTGGTCTGCTGCTGGTGAGTCAGATCTCCCAGCAACCGCGGGACTTCTTCCAGTTTCAGGTGGCCGTCGGCCTGCTGGAAGCATTGATCTTCGCCGTGCGTGCCTATCAGCAGATGCCCGCGCCCTACGCCCTGAGTGGGTTCGCCTGGCAACTGGTCAAGCCGATTCTGCCATTTGCCGCGAGCCTGTCCCTGACCAGCATCCTGTGGATTGTCCTGACGCAACTGGACAAGGTGCTGTTGTCCGAGCGCCTGCCTCTTGATCATTACGGTTATTTCGCCCTGGTCGCGCTGATCAGTACCGGCATCATGATGCTCAGCAACCCCCTGGTACAGACCCTGCTGCCACGTCTGACGGTATTGATCGCCGAAGGCCGACAGGCAGAAATGCAACAACTGTTCCTGTCCGCCAACCGTTTCGTCTGCACGCTGTTGATTCCCCTGGCCGCGTTGATCGCGACTCACGGGCAGGCGGTGATCTACGCCTGGAGCGGCGATCTCGATGCAGCCCTGTGGAGCCGTTCGATTCTGCCCTGGTATGCCCTGGGCAGCGTGATCATGGCCATCAGCGCCTTCCAGTTCTACCTGCAATACGCCCACGGGCGGATCCAGTTGCACGTCTGGTACAGCCTGGCTTCGGCCGTGATTACCGTCCCGGTGATGTTTTTCGCCATTGCATATCAAGGCGCCTATGGGGCCGCGCTGGCCTGGTTCGCCCTGCGCGCATTGTCCTTCGCCATCTGGCCGAGCATCGTGCATCAGCGCCTGGCACCGGATATCCAGGGGCCGTGGCTGCGAGACCTGCTGCGCATCAGTGCCATGAGCGCCGTGGGCGTCAGCTTGAGCGCGCCGCTGTTCAGCCTGATTGCCGACGACAGCCGCCTCGGCCTTTTGGCAGGCCTGGCCCTCAGTGGTCTGTTGACCCTGCTACTGGTGATGGCAAGCGATCGGCCATTGATGACGCGCCTCTACATTCTGTTTCGCAAACCGAGTACATGAGTCATGGATGAGTCAATAAAAAACCGAGCCGGGACCGTCTCGAACGAACCACTGCTCAGCATCATCTGCCCGACCTACAACCACGAAGCCTTTATCGCCAAGGCGTTGGAAGGTTTCCTGTCACAACAGACCTCGTTCAATTTCGAAATCCTGATCCACGATGATGCGTCCACTGACAATACCGCCGCCATCATCGCTCAATACGCCGAGCGTTATCCGACGATCATCCGCGCCTTTTATCAAGAGGTGAATCAGTTCCGCCAGGGTATAAACCCCAATCCCGCCCTGTTCCTCAAGTCCCGTGGCCGCTACATCGCCTATTGCGAAGGTGACGATTACTGGACCGATCCGCGCAAGCTGCAACTGCAAGTGGACTTTCTCGAAAGCCATCCCGACTACGTGATCACCTATCACGACGCCGTGGCATTCGACGATGATGGTCAATACGGCGTGCAGCTCACCGGCGCGCTGCGCAGCGATGCCAGCGCCCTGCAATTGCAACGGGCGCGGGCCATATCCACGCTGACGGTGTGCTTTCGCAACATCATGAGCCCGCTTCCCGCCGAACTGCAGATGCCCGTCGCCCCCCTGGGTGACTTGTGCTGGTGGTCGCTGCTGGGCGCCCACGGCAAGGGCAAGTTCATGGCCGAAATCAAACCGGCGGCCTACCGGGTCCATCCCGGCGGGATCTTCTCCATGCGCAGCAGCAAGCAAAAGCTGCATATGACCATGCAGACTTACTCCGGCCTGGCCTGTTACTACCGCCGCCTGGGCAAGCAGGACCTGTACGAATACTTCCTGATCGAGGTGGTCTGCCTGGCGCTGGCGGCCCTGAGCCCCTGGCACAAACTCAAGGCTTTGGCACTGGTACTGCGCAACTTCAGCGTCAACCTGGGCAAGCGCCTGTTGATCAGCAATGGCAAGCCCCATGTTCAGTAACGTACTGCTGATCTGTGTCGGCAATATCTGCCGCAGCCCCATGGCCGTGGCCCTGATGCGCCAACGCCTGCCCGAGCGTGACGTGCAGATCGCCTCAGCCGGAATAGCCGCAGTGACCGGTTCGGGTCTGGAGCCATTGGCCCAGGCAGTGCTCAAGCGCCACGGCGTGCCAAGCGGCCCGCACAAGGCCCGCCAGGTCGACCGCCAGATGCTGCGCGACGCCGGGCTGATCCTGGTGATGGAGCCGGATCAGGCGCAGTACATCCTCAAGCTGGCGCCGGAAGTCCGTGGCAAGACCTTCCTGCTCGGTAAATGGCAGCACTCGCTGGCCATCGCCGATCCCTACAGACGCCCGCAACTCGCCTTTGAACAGACCTTTGAGCAGCTCTCGCGATGCGTCGACGACTGGCTGCCTTATCTACCGTCAGGAGAAACAAGATAAATGACCGTCATGACGCGTTCTTCCCTGGACTATCACCAAGACTCCCGGATCGACCTGGCAACTATCTTGCGCACACTGTTTGATCACAAGGGCATGATCATCAGCATCGTCACGCTGTTTGGCCTGGTCGGCCTGGCCTACGCGCTGCTCGCAACACCGATCTATCAGGCCAATGCAATGATTCAGATCGAGCAGAAAAAAGTCGGCATTGCCGGCACCCCCGATATCAGCAGCAAGCCGTTTTCCGTATCACCGGCCACCACCGAGATCGAACTGATCAAATCCCGCGCCGTACTCGGCAAGGTGGTGACCGACCTCAAGCTCAACATCGTGCAGGGCCCGAAATTCCTGCCGGTGGTCGGCCGCTATCTGTACCGCACCTTCAAGCCTGCCAAGGAAGGCGACTTCGGCCAGCCGCTGTTCGGCCTGACCGGCTACGCCTGGGGCGGCGAGCAAATCGACGTATTCCAACTGGAGGTTCCCGAAAGCCTGTTGGGCCAGGAACTGACTCTGGTTGCAGGTAAAGCGGGGATGTTCACGCTCTATGATGAAGAGCGCACGCCGTTGCTCAGCGGCGCGACCAACCAGGTGGTCGAAGGTCATGGCGTGAAAATCCAGGTAGCCACCCTCAAGGCCCGGCCCGGCACCGAGTTCCTGGTCAGTAAACTGCGCACCCTGAGCGCCTCCCTGGCCTATCAGGATCGCCTGAAAATCAGCGAAGTCGGCAAGGACTCCGGGATTGTCTACCTGGCCATCCAGGACCCCGACCCGGACAAGGCCAACCGCGTACTCAACGAAGTCAGCCGCCTGTATGTAAGGCAGAACGTCGAGCGCAGTTCCGCCGAAGCGGCCCAGCGCCTGGAGTTTTTACGCTCGCAGTTGCCGGGTGTACGCAAACAGCTGGAAGACTCCGAGACGGCGCTGAACAACTTCCAGACCAGCGCCAAGTCGGTGGACCTGAACATCGAGACCAAGGCCGTGCTCGATCAGGTGGTGCACCTGGACTCGCTGCTCTCGGAGCTCAAGCTCAAGCGCGTGGAAGTCGAGCGTTTATATACTCCCGAGCATCCGACCTATCGTGCCCTGATGACCCAGATGGGCCAGTTGGAAACCCAGAAACAAGGGCTGCTGAAGAAGATCGAAGCCCTGCCCGTCACCCAACAGGAATTGCTGCGCCTGACCCGTGACATGCAGGTCACCAGCCAGACCTACACCCTGATGCTCAACAAAAGTCAGGAACAGGACATCCTGCGCGCCGGCAGCATTGGCAACGTGCGGATCATCGACAACGCCGACGCCAACGTCGAAGTCCCGGTCAAGCCGATGAAAAAGCTCATCGTCCTGGTAGCCCTGCTGTTCGGCACGGTGGTAGCGGTGGCCCTGGTATTCGTGCGCCAGGCCTTCTATCGCGGCGTGGAGAACCCCGAACTGCTCGAACACAGCGGCATGCCGGTGTACGCCTCGCTGCCGTACTCGCGGCAACAGGAGCGCCTGGACAAGAATACCCAGCATCGCTCAGCCCGGGAGTCGCGCCTGCTCAGCCTGTCGGCCCCTACGGAGCTGGCCATCGAGTCGCTGCGCAGCCTGCGCACCAGCCTGCATTTCGCCATGCTCGAGGCGCGCAATAACGTGCTGATGATCTCAAGCCCCTCACCGGGTGTCGGTAAATCATTCGTCTCCAGCAACCTGGCGGTGATCGTCGCCCAGACCGGCAAGCGGGTACTGCTGATCGATGCCGACATGCGCAAGGGTTACCTGCAACGGGTATTCGGCCTGCAACCCAAGCACGGGCTGTCCGACACCCTGGCCGCGCGGTTGAAATTCGCCGAGGTGATCAACCACACCGAAGTACGCAACCTGGACTTCATTTCCTGTGGTTTCGCCGCCCCCAATCCGTCGGAGCTGTTGATGCACGACAACTTCAACAAGCTGCTCAGCGAACTCTCGCCCCTCTATGACCTGGTGCTGATCGACACCCCGCCGATCCTCGCCGTGACCGACGCCACCCTGGTCGGCCGTCAGGCCGGAACCTGCCTGCTGGTCACCCGCTTCGGCCTGAGCACGATCAAGGAAGTCGAAGCCTGCAAGCGTCGCCTGGGCCAGAACGGCGTGCTGATCAAGGGCGCCATCTTCAATGGTGTGCTGCGCAAAGCCTCGACCGCCGACTACGACTGCGCCGCCTACGGCTACGACTACACCCCTGTACGCAAATAATCCCCCCAAGGCGCTCCCCCTCAACATCCGCCAAGGAGTTACACATGGCCAGGACCATTGCAATGATGCAGCCCTACCTGTTTCCCTACCTCGGCTATTTTCAGCTGATCGCCGCAGCCGATGTTTTCGTGCTCGGCGATGACCTGCAATACATCCGTGCCGGCTGGGTCAATCGCAATCGCATCCTGCAAAACGGCGCACCGCGGCTGTTGACGTTCCCCCTGAAAAAAGCCGGTTTCGAACTGCCCATCGTGGCACGACAGCTGGTCGACCCGTTTGAGAACGAAGCCTTGCGCCTGATCAATCTGATCAGCCAGTGCTACCGCAAGGCGCCCTACTTCGCCCAGGTCATGCCTCTGCTGGAGCGTCTGATCCGCTTCCCCCAGCGCAACCTGGCCCTGTACATCGAACACTCGATCCGCGAGCTATGCGCCTACCTGCATATCGTCACGCCGATCCTGCGCGGCTCCGACCTGCGCCTCGACTCCTGCGAGGACAAACAGGATCGCGTCGCTAATATCTGCCTGACGTTCGCCGCCACCACCTTTCTCAACCCCATCGGCGGCAGCGAGCTGTATAGCCGCGAGTATTTCGCCCGCCGCGGCCTGCTGGTGCGCTTTTTCCAGATGGACGCGATTGTCTATCGGCAGTTCAAACACGGCTTTGTACCCAACCTGTCGATCATCGATGTGCTGATGTTCAACTGCGTCGAGCATGTGCAGGAAATGCTCAAGTGCTACCAGATCACGGACAACCAGGGTGCCCCCGGTGAGCTCTCGCCGATATACGCCAACCCGAACGAACCGCCTTCCCACGCAATGGCCACGGAGTGCCCCCAATGAATCAGTTCGACAGCCCCGCCCGTTGGTACCTGATCCAGACCAAACCGCGCCAGGAAGCCCGCGCAGAGGAACACCTGCAGCGCCAACAGTTCGAGTGCTACCGGCCACTGCGTCCCGAGGATGGAAAAAAGCGCACGCCCAGCGAAGAGGCGCTGTTCCCCGGCTACCTGTTCATTCGCATGGATCAGGTGCACGACAACTGGTACCCGATCCGCTCCACCCGTGGCGTCTCGCGCATCGTCACTTTCGGCGGCCATCCGGTGCCGGTGCAGGACGAACTGATCGAACAGATCCGCGTACGCCTGGCAACGCCCGCGCCGCGCCATGAATTCCGCCAGGGCGAGGCGGTAAGGATCAAGGCCGGGGAAATGTGCGACATCGAAGCCATTTTCCTGACTCGTGATGGCGATGAACGCGCCGTGATCCTGCTCAACCTGCTGCAACGCGAACAGAAAGTGATCCTGCCCATAAGCAGCCTGTCGCGGATGGAAGCCAGGGTTTAAACAAAAAGCCTTGGGAGCGTGGCATGCCCGCGAAGAGGCCAGTACACCCGATACATCCTCCTCATCCGGAACACCGCCTTCGCGGGCAAGCCTCGCTCCCACGGGCCGCCATTGTCCCGTCTATTCACTCTGCGGAACCTCAGCATGCCCAACCTGACAACCCTGGTGACGCTCACCTATGGTGACCGTTTCAACTATCTGCACACGCTGATCAGCCGATCGCTGGAAAGCCCGTTGATCGAGCGGGTGATCATCGTCAGCAATGCCTCGGTCGCGCCACTGGAGTCACTGGGCCGCGCCTGGCCCGGGCGAATCGAGATCATTTACCTGCAACACAACAGCGGTTCGGCAAAGGGTTATTCGGTGGGTATTCAGGCAGCGCTGGACGCCGGTGCCGAACATATCTGGCTGATGGACGACGATAACGCGCCGACCATCCACGCCATTTCGATCCTGCATCAACATCTGCACGAGCGCCAGCGCATCGATGGCCTGGACAAGGCCGCCGTACTGGGATTTCGGCCGACCCATCAGGCCGACATCGCCGCCGGTGTGCCAGAGCGCTTTGCCATTCAGCGACGCTCCAGCTACTTCGGCTTTCATATCGCCCAGTTGCCCTACAAGATCTGGCGGCGCCTGCCCTGGGGCAAACCCCAGGGCAGGCACACACCGGCGCCGCTGGTGCAGCTGCCTTTCGCCACCTACGGCGGCCTGCTCGCCCACCGCAGCCTGTTCCATCAGATCGGCCTGCCTCTGGACGCGCTGATGCTGTACGCCGACGACAGCGAATACACCTGGCGCATCACTGCCGGCGGCGGGCGAATTTTCCTGGTTCTCGAAGCCCTGCTCGACGATCTGGAAGACTCCTGGAACATCAAGGCCCGCACCGCCAACATCTATGAGACTTACCTGCTCGGCAGCTCCGACCTGCGCGCTTACTACGGTGCCCGTAATCAGGCCTGGTTCGACAAGAACATCTGGGCCCGTTCCGAGCTGCTCTATCGCCTCAATCGCTGGGTGTTCTTCCGCCTGCTGCGTCTGATCGCCCGGCGCCGCGGAGCCGAACAGCGCCTGAGTCTGATCGAAAAAGCCATAGACGACGGCGAGTCCGGCCGCCTCGGCCTGAACAGGGCGTATCCACTATGAACATTCTGTTCCTCAGCAGTCTGTACACGCCCCATGTCGGCGGCGGCGCGGAAGTCATCCTGCAACGCACAGTGGAAGGTCTGGCCAGGCGCGATTGCCGGGTCAGCGTGCTGGTCACCGGGCCCGACGCAGGGCTGAGTGAAGAGTCGCTGAACCGGGTGCGGGTCTACCGCGCCGGGCTGCGCAACTTCTACTGGCACTATACCGACCGACGCCCCGGCCGCCTGCTGCGCCTGGGATGGCACCTGCGCGACCGTGACAACCAGGGCATGCGCGGGCATATCCGCGAAGTGATCGAACGGGTCAAACCGGATCTTGTGGTGTGCCATAACCTCACCGGCTGGTCGATCTCGGCCTGGGATGAAATCCGCGCCAGCGGCTTGCCCATCGTCCAGGTCCTGCATGATTACTACCTGCTCTGCCCCTCCAGCACGATGTTCAAGAAGGGCCAGGCCTGCCAGAACCCGTGCGGGCTTTGCAGGCGACTGCGTCAGGGTCACGGGCAGCGCTCCGCCCAGGTCGCGACCGTGGTCGGAGTCAGCCGCTTTGTGCTCGAGACCCTACAGGCCCGGGGCTATTTCCAGGGTGTCCACAGTGAAGTGGTGTACAACGCCAGCCCCTTCACTCCGACACCGCTCAAGGCCCTGCCGCCGCCCTCGTCAAAGGCGCCGCTGCGCTTTGGCTACATGGGCACGCTGTCAGGCGCCAAAGGTCTCGCCTGGCTGATAGAACAATTCCAACAGCTGCCGTTCGACGCCACCCTGCAGATTGCCGGACGCGGACAAAGCGAAGATGAGCTGCGCTTCAAGGCCATGGTCAGTTCGCCACGCATCCAGTTCGTCGGCTATCAGACGCCTCAGGCGTTCTATGGCCAGATTGATGTCGCCATCGTGCCATCGCTGTGGAATGAACCCTTCGGCATGGTCGCCGTGGAAGCCTGCGCCCACGGCGTACCGGTGATCGCCAGCCGTATGGGCGGCCTGCCGGAAATCGTCCAGGACCAGCACAACGGCCTGCTGTGCAGCCCCGACGACCGCGACTCCCTGGGCGTGGCCATGCTCAAGCTGCATCAGCAACCGGAACTGCTGGCCAGGCTCGCCCGCCAGGCCCGTGGCAGCGTCCTGGCCTTGCTGGATCTGGAACGCATGCTCGACAGCTACCAGCGCATTTTCCGCCAGACCCTGGACCGCAACCGATTACCCCAGCCCATGACGCTTGCTTGAGAAACATCATGCCCAGGCCCCTGTTGATGCTGCTGCTCGCCAGCCTGTTCTACACCGCCTGCGCTCTGGCCGAAGAACCTTTCATTATCGGTGTCGCCACCGACCTGATGAATAAAGCCGCATCACCGGCCAGGGCCCTGCAATTGCTTGAAGATGCCGGCGTCGACTCGGTCCGCGACGACGCCTGGTGGCCCGTCGCCGAACCCCAGCGCGGCGCACTGCGCATCGACCCGGCCTGGCAGACGTATGTCAGCAAGGCGCGGGAACATCGCCTGCGACCCTTGCTGGTGCTGGGCTACGGCAGCCCGTTCTACGACAACTATGCCAAGCCTCGGCAACCACAGGTCCGGGACGCCTTTGGCAAGTACGTGAGTTTCGTCAGCCGCGAGCTGAGCGCCAATGTCGATTTCTATGAAATCTGGAACGAGTGGGACAAGGAGAATCCGGCCGCCGAAGAGTTCAGCCTGGACTACAGCCAACTGGTCGAAGACAGCGCCCGGCGCATTCGCCAGCAGAAAAAGCCGCAGACCATCCTCGCCGGTGCGGTGACCAGCCAGGGCCTGGACCTGGGTTTCGCCGACCGCCTGATCGAGTCCGGGGTGCTGCAACATGCCGATGGCCTGTCCCTGCACCCCTTTGTGTATTGCCGCCACGACGAGCGTCGCACCCCGGAGCGCTGGATGGCCTGGCTGCGCTGGATCGACAGCGATCTGCGCACCCTGGCGGCGCGTCCGGTGCCGTTGTACCTGAGCCGCATGGGCTGGCCGAGCAACAACGGCAAGTGCGGACTGAGCGAACAGACCCAGGCCGCGTACCTGGCGCGCAGTTTTTTTCTCGCCCAGACCCTGCCGGATATCAAGGGTCTGTGGTGGGCCGGCCTGTTCGATGGCAGCGACCGTCGTGACCCGCAACAGAATTTCGGTCTGTTCAGGGAAGACCTGACACCCAAGCCGGCCTACCTGACCCTCAAGGCAATCAGCCCGACGCTGCACGAATACCGCTACGACCCGGAAAAAAGCCGCGAGCTGGACGGCAACTACCTGCTGCGTTTTGCCAGGGGCACCGATCAGGTACTGGTGGCCTGGACCAGCGCTGCCAGCAACACCGTCCGGGTCGACGCCAGCAGCATGCAGCGCGGCAACGTGCAACTGATCGACAGCAGCCAGCCGCTCAAAGGCCAATTCGACAGCGGCATCGCCTGGCAATGCAACGACGGTCGCTGCACCGCACAGATCGGCCTGGATGATTTTCCCAAGATCATCAGCCTGGGCAACAAACCGCCGTTGTTTGCCCAGTGACAACACCATTCAACGTCCCCCGCAGGAGCTGCCGAAGGCTGCGATTGGTTTTATCTGACACACCGCTTTCGCAGCCTTCGGCAGCTCCTACAACAAGCACCGAATCCATCACCTTGCAGGACGCACCCGATGATCGTTATCAATGCCCGTTTTCTCACTCAGGAACTGCGGGGAGTGCAGCGTTTCGCCGAACAGATCTGCCTGGCGCTCAAGGCGTTGCGCGACGATCTGGTCTTCGTCGCGCCCCATGACATCAAAATGCACGACAGTGCGCGCCTGCTGGACGTGCAGTGCATCGGCCATAACCGCGGTCATCTGTGGGAACAACTGGACCTGCCGCTGTATCTGCTACGCCACGCCAGCCCCTTGTTGGTGTCCCTGGGCAGCAGTGCGCCGATGTTCTACCGCAACCAGCTGGCGACCCACCATGACATCAATTACGTGCGCCACCCGCAGAGTTACTCCCGGGGGTTTCGGGCGGTCTACCGGCTGATGATGCCCATTCTCCTGTCACGCCTGCGCGCGCTGCTCACCGTCAGCAGCTTCTCCCGTGGCGAAATCGCCGGGCATTACGGCTTTCCCGAGCAGCGCATCTTTGTCGTGCCCAATGCCGTCAGTGCGGCGTTTCAGCCCGGCCCGCCCCTCAGTAACCGGCAACACTTCCTGCTGGCCGTGTCGTCACCCAGTGCGCACAAAAACTTCAATCGCATGATCCAGGCTTTTCTTAGCCTGCGTGGTTATCCCGAACTGCAATTGCATATCGTCGGCGCCGCCAGCGAAATCCATTCCGACCCGGAACTGCAGCGCCTGGCCTGTCGCGACCCGCGCATCCGTTTTCTCGGACGCCTCAACGATGCCGAGTTGATTCAGCAATACCAGAGCGCTGCGGCATTCGTCTTTCCGTCGCTGTATGAAGGCTTCGGCATTCCGCCACTGGAAGCCCAGGCCTGCGGCTGCCCGGTGCTGGCGGCCAATGCGGCGTCGATCCCTGAGGTGCTGCAAGCCAGTGCCCTGTATTTCGACCCCCTGGATATCGGCCATATGGCCATGGCCATGCAACGCATCCTTGAAGACTTGCCGCTGCGTCAGGCTCTGCGGCGGCGCGGCTTCAATAATGTCTCGCGCTATTCCTGGGATGAGTCGGCGCGGCGCGTCTCCCTGCGTATCGATACCCTGCTCGCCGGGCACACGGCAGCAGAGCCGCCTTCCGCCAGCCCCGAGGCGCGGCCATGAAACGTCTTGCCTATCTCGACGCCCTGCGTGGCATCGCCGCTTTGCTGGTGGTGTTCACCCATAGCCTGCCGTTGATGTATCCGGGGCATATCTGGCTGTTCGACGTGCTGTTCGATCCAGGCAAACTGGGGGTGCTGTGGTTCTTCATGATCAGCGGCGTGGTCATCCCCTATAGCCTGCGCCCAGGCCCCGATGGCGCCCGGCATTTTGTGGTGTCGCGCTTCATGCGCCTGTATCCAGCGTACTGGCTGTCGTTGCTGGCCTGGCTGGCGATGCTGAGCCTGACCGGCAGTGCGCTGCCGCCGTGGTCGCAGATCGTCGCCAACCTGAGCATGGTCCAGACAGCTCTGGGCTTCGAGGATGTGATCGGCCTGTACTGGACGCTGTTCATCGAACTGGTGTTCTACGCCCTGTGCCTGCTGCTGTTTCTCAGTGGTCGCCTGTACGAACTGCAGGTACGTCGTCGCTGTGCCCTCGCGGCACTGGCCGTGGCACTGATCATGGCCGCAGCCCGGGCCATCAGCGACAGCAAGCTGCCGGTGGCCTTGCCTTTGGCCTTGTCGCTGATGTTCAGCGGCTCGATCTGGCGCCAGTGGCTGTTGGCCGAACACAGCGCAGCACTGGCAAGCAGCCTGCGTCGCCTATTGCTCGGTTACACCCTGCTGCTGCCACCGACTTTGATCCTCGGCTACAGCGCCGACATGGGCACCGGCGAAAGTTGGGGGCGCTACCTGTTCACCTACGTCCTGGCCCTGTCCAGTTTCATCCTGCTGACCCAGAAATGGCGCCTGAATCATCCCTTGCTGGTCTGGCTCGGCGGCATCAGTTACTCCCTGTACCTGCTGCATCCCAGCCTGCTGTTGCTCAGCCAATACCTGTTCGGACCGGGTGCGTTGGCCGCGTTGTCGACTCTGACACTCAGCCTCGGCGCCGCGCATCTTTGCTTTCGCTATCTGGAAACGCCGTTCATCCAACTCGGCCAACGCCTTAACCAACGCCACGCCAAGACGCACGCCGCACGCGCCTGAAGTAGAGCCGGGCCAACCCAGAGAACGCCCATGAAAATTGCCATCGTCCACGACTGGCTGGTCACATATGCCGGCGCCGAGCGCGTGCTCGCCAGCCTGCTCACTATCTGGCCGCAAGCCGACCTGTTCAGCGTCATCGACTTCCTCAGCGAGCAGGACCGCGCCCACCTGGGCGGCAAGATCGCCAAAACCACCTTTATCCAGCGCCTGCCCAAGGCCAGGACGCATTACCAGCGCTACCTGCCGCTGATGCCTCTGGCCATCGAACAGCTGGACCTGTCCGCCTATGACCTGATCATCAGCAGCAGCCACGCCGTGGCCAAGGGTGTGCTCAGCGGTCCTGACCAACTGCATATCAGCTACGTGCATTCGCCCATCCGCTACGCCTGGGACCTGCAGCACCAATACCTCAACGAAGCCGGCCTGAACCGCGGTCTGAAGGGCAGCCTGGCGCGGATGATCCTGCACTACATGCGTCTGTGGGATCAGCGCACCTCGGCCGGGGTCGATGACTTCGTGGTCAATTCACGTTTTATCGGCGCACGGGTGGCCAAGGCCTATCGGCGCGAATCGACGGTGATCTACCCCCCGGTCGACACCCGTGGCTTCAGCCTGCAAGAACACAAGCAGGACTACTACTTCACCGCCTCGCGCATGGTCCCCTACAAGCGCATGCCGATGATCGTCGAAGCTTTTGCCGCGATGCCGGACAAGCGTCTGATCGTGATCGGCGACGGCCCGGAAATGCCCAGGATTCAGGCCCTGTGCCCGACCAACGTGACGTTGATGGGCTATCAACCCTTTGCCGTGCTGGTCGAACACATGCGCAATGCCAAGGCCTTTGTCTTCGCCGCCGAGGAAGACTTCGGCATCAGCCCGGTGGAAGCCCAGGCCTGCGGCACGCCAGTAATAGCTTTCGGCAAGGGGGGCGTGCTGGAAACCGTCTGCGGCCTCGATCACCCGCAGCCTACCGGGGTGTTCTATGAACAACAGAGCGCAGCGGCACTGATCGCTGCCGTCAGCGAATTCGAGAGCGCTCAAAGCCGCATCAACAGCCAGGCCTGTCGCAGTAACGCCGAGCGTTTTTCTGCCGAGCGCTTCGAGGAGCAGATGAAGAACTTCGTCGAAAGCCGCCTGGCCGCAGCACGTCTGGCCCGCAGCCCGGCCCATTACCGCATGCCCCAGGCGACGCCCATCGTCATCGGCAGTGACCTGCCTGCGCGCGTCGTCCCGATCAAGCCCGTCTGAGCGAGCAATGTCCATGCGTACCCCTGTTCGCGGCATTCTGCATGCCCATCAATCGGCCTTGTCGATCGCCCACCGCCTGCTCGACCTGGCCGTCATCGTCTCGGTCGGTTACTGGTTCAATTGTCACGGCGTGACCGCCGGCGACAGTGAAGCCTGGATGCAGATCCTTCTGGCCGTGCTGGTCTTCCACTGGCTCAGTGAGCTGCATCAGTTGTATGGCTCATGGCGCGGCGAGCGCATCCTGCGCGAGCTGGTCAAGGTCTCCAATTACTGGGGGCTGACCTTCGTCACCCTGCTCACGGTGGATTACCTGCTGTTGCGCCGTGGCGATCTGCCCAGCGACGATCAGATGACCTGGTTTGCCAGCGTGCTGGCAGTGCTCTGCGGCTACCGCCTGCTGATTCGCAGCGTGCTGCACGGCATGCGCAGGCGCGGCTTCAACACCCGGCGCATCGCCATTGTCGGCACCGGTCAGGTCGGCGCCCGCCTGGCGCTGTCCATCTCCAGCGCACCGTGGATGGGTCTGAACCTGCTCGGCTTCTATGACGCAGAGCCGCAGCAGATGGACCTCACCGACAGCGGCCGACGCATCCCGGTACTGGGCGATCTGCAGCAACTGGTCGACGACGCCCGCGCCGGCAAGATCGACAAGATCTACATCACCCTGGGCCTTAGCGGCCATCCACAGTTGCCAGAGCTGATCGAGGGCCTGAGCGACACCACGGCCTCGGTGTACCTGATCCCGGATGTGTTCATGTTCGAGCTGTTGCATGCACGCAGCGAGAGCATCAATGGCCTGACCAGCATCAGCATTTTCGACTCGCCCATGGACGGCGCCTGGAGCATCGTCAAGCGCCTGGAAGACATTCTGCTGGCAAGCCTGATCCTGCTGCTGATCGCCGCGCCCATGCTGCTGATTGCCCTGGCGATCAAGCTCACCTCCAGGGGACCGGTGCTGTTTCGCCAGCGCCGCTACGGCCTGGACGGGCGAGCGATCATGGTCTGGAAATTCCGCAGCATGACCGTGCAGGAAAACGGCGATGTGATCCGCCAGGCGACCCGCAACGATGCGCGGATCACGCCCTTGGGTGCGTTCTTGCGGCGCACTTCTCTGGATGAGCTGCCGCAGTTCTTCAACGTGCTGCGTGGCGACATGTCCATCGTCGGTCCGCGGCCCCACGCTGTGGCACACAACGAGCAATACCGCCGCCAGGTCAGCGGCTACATGCTGCGGCACAAGGTCAAGCCGGGGATCACCGGCTGGGCCCAGATCAATGGCTGGCGCGGCGAAACCGACACCCTGGACAAGATGCGCAAGCGCATCGAATTCGACCTGCAATACATCGAGCAGTGGTCGCTGTGGCTCGATCTGAAAATCATCCTGTTGACGCTGTTCAAAGGCTTTCTCAACAAGAACGCGTTTTAAGCCCCCTTCCCCTCAATGACTACCCGTCCCGGCCTGCCAGCCGGAGGGAGGTGCCTGCACGTCTGATAACCCTGTTCGGTGTTGGTAAAGGAAGCAATGAAATCACTGTGGTGCCTTGAGCACCTTATTAGGAAGGAACACCTCTATGAAGCAAACGCTAGCTGTTGTGCTGCTCTCCAGCCTTATTCTGCAAGGCTGCGCTTTTGCCCCCGGACAGCACATGACCCCTGATGACGTCGAAGCCAGGACGCCGGACGAGCCCGAAGCACACCTCGTCCAGATCACCCCGCAAACCCTCAAGCAACAACAGCAGCAGGCCACCGCCGTAGCCCGGCCGCTGCCGCCGGAACTGCTCAACTACGTACCGCCTGAGTACGTGGTCGGCCCCGGTGACGCCCTGCTGGTGGTGGTCTTCGAACACCCGGAACTGACCGCCCCAGGCTCCAATGATCAACTCGATGCCAATACCCGGGAAGTGCTCAGCGACGGCACGCTGTTCTTCCCCTACGTCGGCCGGATCCAGGCAGGCGGCAAGACGGTGCGGGAAATCCGCGACCAGTTGCGCATGGGCCTGTTGCCGCAATACACCGAGGTCAAGGTCGACGTCAAAGTAGTGCGCTACAACAGCAAGCGGATATTGCTGTCCGGCTCCTTCAAGAACCCCGGCCCGCAACCGATCAACAATATTCCCCTGAGTCTGGTTCAGGCGATCAGCATCGCCGGGCTCGACCTGGGCGACGCCAACCTCGCCGGCCTGACTCTCAGACGCGATGGCAAGGACTACCCGATCGACGTCGACGCCCTCAACCGACCGAACTCGCAACTGAGTAAAGTATTCCTCAAGGACGGCGATTACCTGCACCTGAACAGCAACTCGAAGAACAAAATCTATGTACTCGGCGAGGTGCAACGTCCCCAGGTAATCACTTTCGGCACCACCAGCGTGACCCTGCTCGAAGCCCTCGGCAACTCCGGCGGCCTGAGCCCGGAAAGCGCTGACGGTGATGCGGTCTATGTGATTCGCGGCGCGCAAAACAATATCGGCAGCGCGACGGTCTTTCATCTGAACGCAGAAAAACCCACTGCCTACGTGCTGGCCAAGCAGTTCGAGCTGCAAGCACAAGACGTGGTGTTCGTCGGCCCGGCCAATATCACCCGTTGGAGCCGCTTCATCAGCCAACTGCTGGGCTCGGCCAGCGTCATCCAGACCGGCGCCGCCTTCAGAAACTGACGGCAGTCTCCCCTTCAAGCCCCAACCGCCTCCCCGCATCGACTGCGGGGATTTTTTTGCCCGGCATTTGCCGCCCAAGTGTTGCCTCAGCAGCAGTGGATCGACACTTGCTCATTGCGGCGACAGTTCTGGCTGACGAAGCCCATCGCCGAAATTTATTAAATCCCTTGTATTTCAATCAATTAGATAACCTCGAAGAGCTGGCATGCATGCTGCTACGGCATTACACGCTCTTCCCAAGGACAAAAGCCCATGCTGGTCGTTTCACTCTCAGGCAGCCCCACCGAAAAATCCCGCTCCGGCGTGGTCCTGGCTCATGCCGCGCGCTGGCTGGAAAGCCAGGGCGTCGAAGTCAGTACCCTGCGCATTCGCGACTTCAACGCCGAAGATCTGCTCTTCGCCCGTTTCGACAGCCCTCAGGTCAAAGCTTTTATCGAAGCGGTGAGCCAGGCTGATGGTCTGCTGATCGCCACGCCGGTGTACAAGGCCTCGTTCTCCGGCGCCCTGAAAACCCTGCTCGACCTGCTGCCCGAACGCTCGCTGCTGGGCAAGGTAGTCCTGCCACTGGCCACCGGCGGCAGCATGGCCCATATGCTGGCGGTGGATTACGCGCTCAAGCCGGTGCTGTCAGCACTCAAGTGCCAGGAAGTGCTGCACGGCATCTTCGCCATCGATACCCAGATCACTTACGGCGACAATCCACAGGGCGGCACCCTCGACGAAATCCTTACCCAGCGCTTGCATGAAGGGCTGGAACATTTCCAGCATGGCTTGCAGCGACGCCATCAGGCCCGGCAGATCCAGGCGGGTGGGCACTTGCGGTTGGCGTTGTAACGCCCTTCAGTGCTCCAGCAACAACGGCACCAGCGACAGCACCAACAACGTCGCCATCCCCCAATTGAACAGGCGCAGCCCCCGCGGGTTGCGCAGTACATTGCGCAACAGGCTGCCGAAGCCGGCCCACATCCCTACGCTGGGCAGGTTGATCAGGGCGAATACCGCCGAAATCACCACGACATTGGTGAAGTAACCCTGCATGGGCGTGTAGGTGCTGATGGCGCCAATAGCCATGATCCAGGCCTTGGGATTGACCCACTGAAATAGCGCGGCGCCGATAAAGGTCAGGGGTTTGCCGCTGCTGTCGGAGGATTCCGAAGCCGGGCCGCAGGTGGCGATTTTCCACGCCAGATACAGCAGATAGGCCGCGCCGACATAACGCAGCAATGTGTAGAGCACCGGCCAGGTCTGGAACACCGTGCCCAGGCCGAAGCCCACTGCCAACACCAGGACGAAGAAGCCGATGCTGATACCCAGCATATGGGGAATGGTACGGCTGAATCCGAAATTCACCCCCGAAGCCAGCAACATGGTGTTGTTGGGGCCGGGTGTGGCTGAGGTGACAAAGGCAAACAGGGCGAATGCCAGAAGCAGATCAAGGGAGAGCGGCATCTACAAGTCCAGGGTTCAATCAATCAGGCCGATCACCGTAGCGAAGCGCATCCCGAAAACACATGGACAGTTCAGCGAACTTTAACCAGTACAGTTTTGATTAAAATCAAATTTCACAACGACTGTTTTAGCCTTGGCGATCGGCTTTGATGACGCCGCTATCGACGCTGACTTCGCCACGATTATCGAATTCGTGCACAGCTTGCATCTGCGGCCGGGCCATCAAGCGGGCTTTCTGAGCCTGATACTCATCAAACGACAAACCGCGACGGTTCAGGTCTTCGAGGGCCAACTGATGGGTTTCTTCGGCGGTGTAAGGACGCAGTTCCACCGGATTGTGGGTGGAGCAGCCAGTCACGAGGGCAACGCTGAGCAACATGGCGAGAGTGAGAAGACGGTTCATTGTGCAGCCTCTGAATTCGGTTCATTTCGGGAATGAACCTAGGCTACGCCCGAGGCCGTTCTGGCAGAAATCACTGCGCTCGATAGTCGATATTGGCAGGGCAAGTGTTCGTCAAACCAGCTCGGCGTCACCTGGCTCGCGTTATATGGCCCATACATTAATAACAAATAGATAACTACTTTATCGCCAATTAGTAGGTGATCGTCGACCATCGGCCACCTGCCAACCGTAGTTATCACCTACAGTAAATCTATATTTGATCCTCAGAGCTCGGGCTGATCATTTCAATTTGACCTCATGAAAGGTGTTTGAGCCTGATATCAAACTCGAACTAACAAAACATCTCGAGCACAACGGACATGACCAATCAACCCAATAACTCAGGCGACCTCGATCCCAGCTTCGGAAGCGGTGGCCAAGTATTTCTTCAAGGCCCTTACAGCGGTAAGTCTTTATTGCTTCCTGACGGAAAACTCCTGTCAATAGGCTTGTCTGCCCCCGACAATATAATCATCACCCAGCGTATGACAGATGGCACCCTGGACCCTGGCTTTGGTAATGCTGGTGTTGTCACCACGACGCTAGGCATTGGCCAAAAGTGCGTGTTTGTCTCTTTTGTCTTGCAACACGACGGCAAAATCGTTTTGGCGGGCAACCTTGAATCGTCGCTCGACTCCACTGTCCTCCTGTTTGCACGACTCACTCAGAACGGACTGCCGGACACTAGCTTCGGAAGTAATAACGGTATTATGCTGATCAATCTGAATCTCAGCTTCGCGGATGAAGTGAGAGACCTGACCATCCAGCAGGACGGCAAAATTGTTGCTTTGGCAAGGGCGATATATGACTTCAACAACATAGACACGTTGCTGTTACGTCTCGAACCCGACGGCACGCTGGACTCAACGTTTGGTTCAGGCGGTTTCTCATATGAATTCCCATCCTTCTCCAGTGCATTCCGCCTGACTATGCAGCCCGATGGGAAGTTTCTGACTTCCGGCTCTCGTCAGGGTAAGGCAATGCTGTCTCGTTACGGTGACAACGGCAGGCCGGACGCCAGCTTTGGGAACGCTGGGCACGTCTACTTTGATCAAGCAGGGTTAGAAGATTTTGCTGAAGTGACCCGTTCGGCCTTACAAAATAACGGAAAAATCATCGTAGTAGGTTCAACGGGGAGAGTCGGCTCACAACAGGCGTGGATTGCGCGACTAGAGGCGAGTGGTGACATGGACACGTCGTTCAATGGTGGACAGCCACTCGTGACGAAAATTGGCGCATCAGGAAATGCCGATAGCGCAGTCGCTATACAAGTTGATGGCAAAATTGTATCTCTGGGCGGATCCTTTGGCAGCAGTGCGCAATCCGGTACCACGTTGATGCGTTTCCTGAGCAACGGCATACGAGATAAGGACTTTGGTGTAGACGGTATGGTGCAAACACCCAATCTCAATCCGAATTCGTTTGATGGGCTACGTCATATTCAACTTCAACAAGACGGACGGATCCTGGTATCGGGGGATGCGGTAGGCTCTAGCGCCGGACTCAGACTTGCACGTTATTTGCCGTAGCGGTCTCTGCCGATCACCAAAGGCACTCCACCCACGACAAAAATGCTGCAATGGACAACCCGCGTTAGTGCGAAAAGTCCAGGACGCGTTGTTGGAACGTTGAGCATTCCGACTTGCTCATAAGAACCCTTGGCACATCCGATATAGTGTTAGGACATTAACCATGCCTTCGCGAGCAAGGGTGAAAATGCACCACTATAGAAAGTGCCATGATTGATACTCTGGAATTGAAGACATCGCCAGCAGGAGCAACTTGTTCGCGAGGCGTCAGACCTATACACCGCGTCAAACCGTCTCGCCAACACGTTGGCTCCCACCTCGCAATCCGTTGTTCCTGCCGCGCGCGTCAGGACACATCGTTCTTAAATCACGTCAACCAATGCCACAACAGCAACATCCCGACCAGCCCCACCGCCGATACGATGGTCTGTTTCAGTTGCAGGCCGAAGTATTCACGGACCATCCAGAAGCCGGCGTCGTTGACGTGGCAGAAGAATACCGAACCGGCACCGATGGCCAGGGCCACCAGAGAGCTCTGCGTCGCCGCCAGGCCTGCCATCATCGGCGCAAGGATACCCGCCGTGGTGGTGGTTGCGACCGTCGCCGAGCCAGTCGCCTGACGCAGCGCCACGGCGATCAGCCAGGCCAGCAGCAGGTACGGCATATGGGCGCCTTCGGCGACCTTGCTGATGGTATGGCTGACACCGGCATCGAGCAGGGTCTGCTTGAGGCCGCCACCGGCACCAATGGTCAGCAACAGCACGGCAATCGGCGCCAGACTCTTACGCAGCGTACCGCCCACCTGTTCCCGGGAGATGCCATTGGCCCAACCCAGGCAGATCACCGCGGCAATCACCGCCAGGCCCAGGGCAACCAAGGGCTCGCCGAGGAATTTCAGGGTCAAGGCAACGTTGCTTTCCGGCTCCATGGCCACTTTGGCCAGGGTACTGCCGAGCATCAGGATGACCGGCAGCAGGATGATCAGCAGCGACACGCCAAAGCTCGGCTGGCGCTTGGCTTCAGGCTTGGCCGAAAACAGTTCGCCCAACTCGGCAGGCGCTTCGATATGCAGACGCTTGGACAACCAGTTGCCATACAGCGGACCGGCCAGAATGACCGCCGGAATCGCGATGCAGAAACCCAGAAGCATGGTCAGGCCCAGGTCGGCATGCAGCGCGCTCACCGCAATCAATGGCCCCGGATGTGGTGGCATCAAGGCATGCAAGGTGGTCATCCCCGCCAGGGCCGGGATGGCGATTTTCAGCAGCGGCTGGTCGGAGCGACGGGCCATGACGAAGATGATCGGCACCATCATCACCAGGCCGACTTCGAAGAACAGCGGCAAGCCGATAAGCATGGCCACCAGCGCCATGACCCAGGGCAGCATGCGCCCCTTGCCCAGCCCCAGCAGGGTACTGGCAATGCGGTCGGCAGCACCGGACTCGGCCATCAGCGCACCGAGCATGGCGCCCAGGACAATGATGATCCCGGCCTCGCCAAGAATGCCACCCGCGCCTTTGCTGGACGCCTTGGCCACCGATTCAGCGGGCAGACCAGCGCCAATATCGGCGATGAAAGTACCAATGAGGATCGAGAGAAAGGGGGGCAAGCTTGGTCAGGCTGATCAACACGATGATGGTGGCAATGGCCACCAGACAGTAGATGATCGATACCTTGTCACCTAACGATTACAGGAAATTCTTTACATAAAAGTTGGCTTCACCCCTCTAACTAAAGGGTCTCTCCCGGATTATGGGCACATTCGATCAAGACCTCGCGCAGGGCCTGGGCGGCGGCCGAGAGCTGATGATCGGCCAGCATCATCAAACCGATGCGTCGTTCGATACGCGGCTCGGACAGGGCCACGCAACAGGCGCCCAACTCCTGCATCTGCTGGATACACAGTGAGGGCACCGCACTGACCCCCAGGCCATTGGCGACCATACGGCCCACTGTCGACAGTTGATGACTCTCAAAGGCCACAGAGAGCTTGCCGTGCTGCGCCTGAACATGTTCCTCAAGCAGCAGACGCACGGCAGAGGGACGCTGCAAGGCGATGAAGTCCTCCTTGAGCAGATCACTCCAGGTCAGGTCCTTGCGCAAGGCCAATGGCGACTCTTTGGGCACCACGGCAACGAAGCGGTCCATGTAGAACGGCGTGAACAGCAGCTCGTTGCTAGACTCCGGTTCGAAACCGATGCCCAGTTCGACCCGGCGATGGCGGACCATTTCCAGCACCTGCTCGTTGATCACATCGTGCACCGCCACATTGACCCGCGGGAAACGCCCGCGAAAGACCTTGAGCGCCGCAGGCAGCAAAGTCCCGGCAAACGACGGCATGGCCGACACCGAGACCCGCCCCAGTTGCAAAGTGAAACGCTGACGCAGCAATTCCTCGGTATTGTCCCAGTCAGCCAGCAGTTGCCGGGCCAGTGGCAGCAGGGTTTCACCTTCCGGGGTCAGGCTGACGCTGCGGGTGGTGCGGCTGAGCAACTGGCCGCCCAGGTCTTCTTCCAGAGCCTTGATCGTCAGGCTCAGGGCCGGTTGCGACAGATGCAGGCGCTCTCCGGCCTGGGCAAAGCTCAGGCTCTGGGCCACGGCCAGAAATGCACGCAGTTGCTTGACGTTCATATATTTAGTTTTCTTATCAATTGATCACAAAAACAAAATTAACAAATCATTGCCTGCGAGAGAAGATGCAACCAACGCCCCACCGACAGACTTGTCGGTCACTAATCAATAAAAAAGGCAGATCATCATGGCCGGACTCGACAAACGAGTTGCAACCTACGAAGAGGCCCTCGCCGGGCTGACCGATAACATGACCGTACTGGCAGGTGGCTTTGGCCTGTGCGGCATCCCGGAAAACCTGATTGCCCAGATCAAACGCATGGGCGTAAAGGGTCTGACCGTTGTCTCCAACAACTGCGGCGTCGACGGTTTCGGCCTCGGCATCCTTCTGGAAGACCGGCAGATCCGCAAGATGATCTCCTCCTACGTCGGCGAAAACGCCCTGTTCGAGCGCCAACTGCTCGACGGCGAGTTGGAAGTCGAACTCACTCCCCAAGGCACCCTGGCAGAAAAACTGCGCGCAGGTGGTGCCGGCATCCCCGCTTTCTATACCGCCACCGGTTACGGCACCCCCGTTGCCGACGGCAAGGAAACCCGCCAGTTCAACGGCCGCAACGTGATCCTGGAAGAAGCCATCACCGGTGACTTCGCCATCGTCAAGGGCTGGAAAGCCGACCATTTCGGTAACGTTGTCTACCGCCACACCGCGCAGAACTTCAACCCGGTCGTGGCCACCGCAGGCCGTATTACCGTGGTCGAAGTGGAAGAAATCGTCGAACCGGGCGTGCTCCTGCCGACTGAAATCCATACCCCTGGCATCTATGTCGATCGCGTGATCCTGGGCACCTTCGAGAAGCGCATCGAACAGCGCACCCTGAAGAAAGCCTGATCACTGTCCATAACAACAAAGAGATTTCAGACCATGGCACTTTCCCGCGAACAAATGGCCCAGCGCGTCGCCCGCGAACTGAAGGACGGCTACTACGTCAACCTCGGTATCGGCATCCCGACCCTGGTGGCCAACTATGTACCCGATGACATCGACGTGATGCTGCAATCGGAAAACGGCCTGCTCGGCATGGGCGAATTTCCCACAGAAGAAACCGTCGATGCCGACATGATCAACGCCGGCAAACAAACCGTGACCGCCCGCAAAGGCGCGTCGATCTTCTCCTCCGCCGAATCCTTCGCGATGATCCGTGGCGGCCATGTCGACCTGACCGTTCTCGGTGCCTTCGAAGTGGACGTCGAGGGCAACATCGCCTCGTGGATGATCCCTGGCAAGCTGATCAAGGGCATGGGCGGCGCGATGGACCTGGTGGCCGGTGCCGACAACATCATCGTCACCATGACCCACGCCTCCAAGGACGGCGAATCCAAGCTGCTGTCGCGCTGCAGCCTGCCCCTGACCGGTGCCGGTTGCATCCGCAAGGTACTGACCGACCTGGCCTACCTGGAAATCGAAAACGGTGCTTTCATCCTGCGCGAGCGAGCGCCAGGGGTCAGCGTCGAAGAGATCATCGCCAAGACCGCCGGCAAGCTGATCGTGCCGGACGATGTCGTGGAAATGAGCTTCTGATACCGCTGTAACGCTGGGTATTCATGCTGCGTCTGGCTGCCTCTTCGGATACGAAGGGGCAGCCTGCGTTTTAGCTACAACCGTTTTTGCGTCGCACTGCCAATAACTAGAAACCCTTCAAGAATAATTCCAAAAGAGGTAATACACGTGGCCGCTGATATTGAAGAAAGCCGCTATGCCCGATTTGCCCTGCGCTGCGCCAAGTGGGCCGAACGCTGGTTCCCTGACTCGTGGGTGTTTGCCGCCCTGGCTGTCGTCATCGTCACCGTTGGCACCCTGGCCATGGGCGCCAAGCCCGCTGATGCCGCCAAAGCCTTTGGCGACGGTTTCTGGAGCCTGATTCCCTTCACCATGCAAATGGCCTTCGTGGTCATCGGCGGCTATGTAGTCGCCAGCTCGCCACCGGCAGTCAAGCTGATCGACCGCCTGGCGCGAATCCCGAAAAACGGCCGCTCGGCCGTGGCCTGGGTCGCACTGATTTCCATGGTCGCGTCACTGCTGAACTGGGGCCTGTCTCTGGTCTTCGGCGGTCTGCTGGTTCGCGCCCTCGCCCGCCGCACCGACCTGAAGATGGACTACCGCGCCGCCGGTGCCGCTGCCTATCTGGGCCTTGGCGCCGTGTGGGCATTGGGCCTGTCGTCGTCGGCTGCGCAGTTGCAGGCCAACCCGGCCAGCCTGCCGCCATCGATTCTGGCGATCACCGGGGTGATTCCATTCACCCAAACCATCTTCCTCTGGCAGTCCGGCGTCATGCTGGCCGCGCTGGTGGTGATCTCGATCATCGTCGCCTACGCCACCGCACCCGGCCCGAACAGCGCCCGTGATGCCAAGGCCTGCGGCGTCGACCCAAGCTTCAACCTGCCACCACTGGCGCCACGCTCGCGTCCGGGCGAATGGCTGGAATACAGTCCGCTGCTGATCATTCTGATGGTGCTGCTGGCCGCTGGCTGGTTGTTCAACGAGTTCTCGACCAAATCGGCGATCACCGCAATTTCCGGCCTGAACACCTACAACTTCCTGTTCATCATGGCCGGTGCCCTGCTGCACTGGCGCCCGCGCAGCTTCCTCGATGCCGTGGCCCGCGCCGTACCGACCACTACCGGCGTACTGATCCAGTTCCCGTTGTACGGCTCCATCGCCGCGCTGATGACCACGGTCAAAGGCGGCGACGCCCAGACCCTGGCGCACCATATCTCCACCTTCTTCACCAGCATCGCCTCCCATGACACCTATGCGCTGCTGATGGGCGTGTACTCGGCGATCCTCGGTTTCTTCATTCCGTCCGGTGGCGGCAAGTGGATCATCGAAGCGCCGTATGTGATGCAAGTGGCCAACGACCTGAAGTTCCACCTGGGCTGGGCGGTGCAGATCTACAACGCTGCCGAAGCGCTGCCGAACCTGATCAACCCGTTCTATATGCTGCCGCTGCTGGGCGTATTGGGCCTCAAGGCACGCGACCTGATCGGTTTCTCCTTCGTGCAATTGCTGGTGCATACACCGCTGGTGTTGTTCCTGCTGTGGTTCCTCGGTACTACCCTGGCCTATATACCGCCGGTAATGCCTTAGATTCAGCTGCGAGCTTTTAGCGGCAAGCTGCAAGCGGTGAATCGCTGAAATGGAAACGCCGAGGCCACGACCCTCGGCGTTTTTATTTGTGCATTTGCAATACGGGATTTCATTCCAGGTCAGGGATTTTGAGCATAGTTACGCCCCACCTTGCAGACTCTGGTCGTGAACGCGCGATACCAACTCGCCCGCCCCTGCTGCCGAACCTCGCTGTGCTCCGCGTGGTTTTTCCATGCGGCAATACCCGCTTCGCTGCTCCAGTACGACACGGTAATGCCCAGGCCATCGCTGCCCCGGGCCGAGTCCACCCCGAGAAAGCCCGGTTGCTCGCGAGCCAGCCCGACCATGCGCTGCGCCGCCTCCTCGTAAGCCTGGCCGTCGTCATCTACCCGCAGCGAGGTAAAGATCACCGCGTAGTAAGGCGTGGCAAAGGTCGCCGTCAGCATGACGAGCCCTCCCCTGCGCACGCCGCGACAAACGCCGAAACCAGCGGCGGTACCTGGCCTTGAAGCGCGGCCTGTTCCGGCTGAAACAGGGTAGCGACGAAGAACCCCGGACCCGGCAACTCTACTGCCCGCACGCTGCCCACCGGGTCGCGCCCGCTGATCAGCATGCCGGACTCGATCAGCGCGGCTTCGATCCCTGGCTTGAGGCCATAACTGCAACGGTAGCGCTCGACGATCTCTTTCGCGCCATAGGCCCTGCCCAGGCGGGAGTCAGGCGTGCAACGAATCGCCGCCGAGGCCTCGACCAGGGCACAGGCCAGGGGTGTGATGATTGCCTGCCCGGCTTCCGGGCTGGTCTCGGCGTGCTCGGCATCGACCCAACCCAGCACGTTACGGGCGTATTCGATCAACGCATGCTGGAATCCTCCGCAAGTACCGAGAAACGCTACCTGCCGCTCACGGGCATAACGAATCGCCGTCAGCGCACCGCCCATGTTCCGATAGGGGCTGGCGGGCACGCACCAGATACCGTCGAAACCTTCAAGAACCCGCGCATCGCCAATGCTCTCGGTGCCCAGCCACTGCGCCGACAACTTGATCCCGGCGAGTCTGGCCGCCCCTTCCAGCGCCACGGGAATCGCCCGATGCGCTGCCACGCCGCGGTTCTGCTCGCCAACCAATGCCACCCGCACTTCCCGCCCTATGCCGCTCATGTCCTACCCCGATGTTGTATTGGCTGTCTTTCGGGGGGAACTATATGATTGCGCCTGCGCATTAAAAATTGGCATTCAGACAAGCGATCTATGCAGCCATGCACTATCGAATCAATCACTCCGACCTTTGCCTGATCCTCGCCCTGGTGCGGGGTAAAACCTTGGCCCGTGCGGCTGAACTGCTCAAGGTCGACGTTTCCACGGTCTTTCGCTCGGCGCGCAAGCTGGAAGCGGCGCTGGGCACCTCGCTGTTCGAAAAGAATCGCAGCGGTTATCAACCGACCCAGGCCGCGCTGGCTCTGGCGCAACAGGCGGAAAGTGCCGAGCAAGCCTTGGAGCTGGCGCAGATCAGCCTTGAGCACGGCCGGGAAACCGTCAGCGGCACGGTACGTCTGACCTGCGCCGGGACCATGCTGCAAAGCCTTTTGCTGCCCGCCTTGAGCCGCTTCATGCCGCGCTACCCGGCCCTGCGTCTGGAGCTGACCACGTCCAGCGCTTTCGCCAACCTCAGCCGCCGCGACGCCGACATCGCCATGCGCCTGACCAGCACGCCACCGGAGCATCTGGTAGGTAATCGTCTTGGCAGCGTGAGTTTTGTGGTCTGCGCCAGCGCCGCCTATCTGCAACGCTGCGGGCATCGCGACCTGGCTGCCATGGACTGGATCGCCCCCGACGATTTCCTGCCCGATCACGAGACCGTGGCCTGGCGTCGGCAGGCGCTACCGGGTGTGGTGCCGAGCTATCGCTGCAACTCGATGATCACGGTGACGGAAATGGTCCGCGCCGGAATGGGCGTGGCGGCCCTGCCGGACTTTCTGCTCAGTGACCTGGAGTGCCTGAGCGAACCGCTGCAAGGCTACGACACGGCGCTCTGGCTGCTGACCCGCCCCGATTGCCGCGCCCTGCGCTCGGTGGCGACGCTGTTCAGCGAGCTGACCCGTAATATCAGGTTGTCGGCGCCGCACTGAGACTGCGCCGGAACTGCCCCGGCGGCATGCCGTTGGCCTGGCGAAAGCGCCGGGAGAAGTAAGCTTCGTCGGCAAAACCGCAGGCCTGGGCGATATGGCTGATGGGCTGGGTGCTGTTCATCAGGTGGGTGCGGGCCAGACGCATGCGCCGCTCCAGCACCAGTTCGGAAAAGGTGTGGCCGGTTTCCTTGCGCAGCAGGTGGGTCAGGTAGTTGGGCGAGAGAAACGCAGCCGCCGCAGCGTCCTTGAGGGTCATACCGGGGTCGGCAATATGCTCGCGGATATAGTCCATCACCCGCCCCAGAGCATCCCGCCGCCCGCGCTTGTGCGCCTTGCTCGCCGACAGGGCCCATAGCGGCTCATGAAACAGGTTGCAGACCTGGCCGATCAGTTGCAGCAACAAACCGCGCAGAATCAGCCCCGAACCCAGGTGGCGTTCACGGTCGATCTCGCGCATGGCTTCCAGCAACTGCAAGATCGCCGCGAAAGCCTGGTCGTCGAGGATGAAGTCCAGGTGTTCCTGAAAACGGAATGGCGCCAGCTCCGGCGCATCGTTGATGGAAACGTCTTCAAGATCCAGCGGATCGCACTGCATCTGCTGCAGGAAAAATTCCTGAGAGAAGTTGATCAGGACGAAATTGCCGTCTTCCGGATGCGGGATCACATGCAGGCGATGGGGCAGGATAAAGGCCAGGGTATTGCGCGGAAACGGCCGCACTGCGCCGCCGATATGCTGCACGGTGTCGCCGCCCAGATTGATCTGGATCTGGAAGTACTCATGCCGATGGGGCGACGTCAGGGCCGGGCGCGCTGACTTGTCACGGATATAGAAATCCGGACGATCGCTGCGTTGCTGCATGTCGTAGGTGGGGACACGGGATAAATCAACCATCTCTGAAGCTCACTGGGCCCTGACCGATGCATGGTAGGGCATGAGCCGCAGTCTGTGTAGGACAGCGAAAGACCAGTGTAGGACCGGCTTTAGCCGGGAGGGCGTAGACATGATCGATACATTTCTGCCGACGGTGATATTGCCTTCCCGGCTAAAGCCGGTCCTACATCGTTTAGCGAGTACCAATAGTCAGGGAAAACTGGCTGACGCCCTCAACCCCGCCCGTCACTACATCACCCTGCTGCAAGGCGCCCACGCCCGCCGGCGTACCGGTGTAAATCAGGTCGCCGGCCTTGAGGCCCACCGATTGCGACAGGTAAGCGATCACATCCTTGACCGACCAGATCTGATCCGCCAGGTCGCCGCGCTGGCGCCGCTCGCCATTGACGTCGAGCCAGACCAGGCCTTTGTCCGGGTGACCGATACGGCTGGCCGGCAACAGCGGCGTCGCCGGGCCGGACTGGTCAAACGCCTTGGCGAACTCCCATGGCCGGCCCATTTTTTTTGCCTGGGCCTGCAAGTCCCGACGGGTCAGGTCCAGACCGACGCCGTAACCCCAGACATGCTCAAGGGCATTTTCAGGGTCGATATCGACGCCGTCCTTGCCAATGGCCACGATCAACTCGACTTCGTGGTGCAGGTCCTGGGTCAGCGGCGGATAGGCAATACGACCTTCAGCCGGGACCACGGCATCAGCAGGTTTCATGAAGAAGAAAGGCGGCTCGCGATCCGGATCGTGGCCCATTTCACGGGCGTGTTCGGAGTAGTTACGGCCGACACAGAACACCCGGCGAATGGGGAAACGCTCGGCAGTGCCGTCTACCGCCAGGGATGGGGTGGCAACGGGGGCAATTACAAATTCAGTCATGGTCCGCTCTCTTCGATAATGAACTCAAGATGCTTTTTGTGGGACCGGCTTTAGCCGGGAAGGCGGCGGCGCAGACGATAGAAATCCAGCGCCTATATCGGCCTGTTCCCGGCTAAAGCCGGTCCCACAACGTCATGAGTGCCATTGTGAACGGCCCGCGTTGCACGGGCTTGTACGTAACCACCACACTTTTGGACGAAACAACTCAGCTATGGATCGGCGTCAGCACCGGTTCACCGGCAAAGTAAGCCGCGAGGTTCTTGCCCACCAAGCGCACGCTGTCTTCCGACGCTTCCGGCGAGAAACCTCCTACGTGGGGCGACAGCAGCACGTTGTCCAGCGTCTTGAAGGCATCATCGACCCGAGGCTCGTCATCGAACACGTCCAGGGCTGCCCCGGCAATACGCCGCTGTTGCAGGGCGGCGATCAGGGCGGCGGTATCGATCACGCTGCCCCTGGCGATATTGACCAGAAAGCCTTCCGGGCCGAGGGCTTCAAGCACCTGGTCATTGACCATATGTCGCGTACCGGCGCCGCCCGGAGTCGCGAGAATCAGAAAGTCCGACTCCAGTGCCAGGGCCAAAGGCGACGGGCAATAGTGAAAGTCGACGTCTTGACGCGGCGAACGGCTGTGGTAGTTGACCGACATGCCAAAACCCAGTGCCCGTCGGGCAATCGCCATGCCTACCGCGCCAAGGCCAAGAATACCGATGCGCTTGCCTTCGAAGGATGGGCGGATCAGCTTGCGCCATTCGCCACGACGCACCGAGGCATCGGCCTGGGCGATGTCCCGCACCAGAGCCAACAACAGCGACAGGGTGTGATCGGCCACGGTGGAGGCGTTGACCCCGGCACCATTGGTCACGGTAATGCCTCGGGCTTCGGCAGCGGGCAGCTCGACGTTCTCGTATCCGGCGCCACTGACGCAGATGATCCGCAGGTTGGGCAAGGCGTCCATTTCTGCGGCATAAAAACCCAATGGCCCGCGCGTGACCACGGCGGCAATATCTTCGCGTCGGGTCGCCAGGGCTTCGGCGCGGGCGGCCGGGGTCTGGGCCAGAATCAGCTGGAAACCGCTGTGTTCGAGGATTGGCAAATACGCATTGAGGTTTTCCACCAACACCAGCACCGAGGTTGTCATGCATTGCTCCAGGCAGGGCTAAAGAGGTCACAAAATGTGACAGTAGCGCGACTTAGAGCTGTTGCTCAATCCTGAAAGCGATTACCCCCGGCTTTCTTGGCCTGATACATGGCCTCATCGGCGTATTTGAACAGCTGGGTCAGGTCAGCGGCATTGCCTGGAAAATGGGCGATACCGATGCTGGGCCGGATCGGCCACTCGCTGTCGCCGAACAGCATGGGCACATTCATTTTTTCAAGGATTTTCTCCGCCACCAGGGCGGCGTCCTCAACCTTGCTGATGCGCTCCAGCAGCACCACGAACTCGTCGCCACCGATTCGCGCCACAGTGTCGGATTCGCGTACGCACTGGCTCAGACGCGAGGCGACTTCCTGTAGGAGCAGATCCCCGGCGGCGTGACCGAAGGTGTCGTTGACCAGCTTGAACTTGTCCAGGTCCAGATACAGCATCGCCAGCAAGCCTTGACTGGCCTGGGCCCGGCTCAGGGCACTGAGCAGGTGCTCATGCAGCAGCATACGGTTGGGCAAGCGGGTCAATTGATCGTATTGCGCCATGTGCTGCAAGCGCTCATGCATCTGCTTGCGTTCGATGGCTGCGGCCGCCTGAGTGGAGACAAACTGCAACAACTCCTTATCCTTGTCGGTATAAGGCGCGCCGCCGGAATGGCTCTTGATCATCAGCGCACCGATGGTGCCGTGCTGGGTGTTGAGCGGCACGCCCAGCCAGCACAGGGAATCGGCGTTGACCAGGCTGTTCAGGTGCTGCGGCAGGCCCTCGCGATGCCACGGGCACAGCAGCATTGCCTGGCCGGTCGCGGTGATTTCGCTGGCCAGGGCTTCGGCGGTCGGGTCCTTGCGGCCCGGGTCCTGCTCGTCGACGTGATAGGGGAACAGCAACTGTTCGTGCAGGGTGTCGTAGAGCGCCACGGAAAAACTGCGGGCGGGCAACAGTTGGGCGATGATCTCGTGCAAATGCCGATACAGGCCCAGCAGGTCCTCGGCACTATTGGCCGCCTCGGAAATACCGAACAGCGCCACCTGCATCAGCTCAGCGCGCTTGCGCTCAGTGATATCCCGAGCCACGGCAATGCGCAGGCGATCCACCGCCGACCAGCGCGCCGACCACATGATATGGACGATGCTGCCGTCCTTGCGCAGGTAACGGTTCTCGAAATGCAGCTTGGGGTTGCCGGACATGATGTCCGCCGCAGCGGCCAGGGTGCGCTCACGGTCATCGGGGTGAACGAGGTCGAGCATTTGCCGACCGATCAGTTCGTCAGGGGTGTAGCCGAAAATACGTTCGGCCGCCGCGCTGACATAGACATAGCGCCCTTCAGTGTCGACCACGCAGATGGCGTCCATCAGCATGTCGACGAAGCCCAACAGGGCCGCGCTTGTGTCTGTTTGCATAATCGGGACTGCCTGGAAAATTGAAGCGTTCACGCGCCCGTCGCATTGGTTGAGCAAACTACCGGGAATTAACCGGCATAGTGCCCGTTTGCGTGGCTTTCAGCCATCATCCTTGCTGAACAATACCTTCGTCCGCGACACAACTGATCACTGAGCGACAGGCGGCTTGCTGGCCCGTATCGATGCTGCTAATGCTGGTCGCCGCAGCGCTTTTGAACGCCAATCAAGGACTATTGCCCTCATGTTGAACGGAACGACCTTCACCGCCTTGCACAAGACGCCTTTGGCCAAAGCCTTCGCCAGCCTGGCCCTGGCTGGCGCGCTGCTTTGCGCGACCCCGGCCATGGCCGCCGAAGCCCCTGGTAAGATCATCAGCAGCAAGCTGGGCCTGCCCTGGCCTGCGGTGATCGGCCATCGCGGCGCATCGTTTGATGCCCCGGAAGAAACCATCGCCTCCTACACCCTGGCACGCGATCTGGGCGCCGACTACCTGGAAATGGACATCCAGCGCACCAAGGACGGTGTGTTGATCGCTCTGCACGATGACAAGCTCGGCCGCACCACCAACATCGCCGAGGTGTTCCCGGAGCGCGCCAAGGACCCGGTGAGCACTTTCACCCTGGCCGAACTCAAGCAACTGGACGCTGGGTCGTGGTTCAACAAGGCCTACCCGGATCGCGCCCGCCCGGGCTTTGTCGGCCTGAAGATCCTGACCCTGGAAGAAGTGATGGCCATCGCCGACGGCGGTGCCAACAAACCGGGGCTGTATGTGGAAACCAAGGTTCCGGCGCAGTTTCCCGGCATCGAAGCCGATGTACACAAGGTTCTGGAGAAAGGCGGCTGGCTGAGCCAGCGTCCGGCAGCGGCCAAGGGCCATGTCAGCGTCGCCAGCACGCCGGGCCGGGTGATCCTGCAGACCTTCGAGAAGCCGAGCCTGGAACTGCTGCAGAAAGAAATGCCCAATGTGCCGAAGATCCTCTTGCTGTGGATCGGTGATGGCTACATGGAAGCCAAGTCCAACGTGGCCTACAAGGATTCCGGCTACAAGGACTACGCCAGTTTCTACGCGGCTCAGGAAGTCAAATCTCCGGCCGAATTTGAAGCCTGGCTGGACTGGGCCAAGGCCCACGGCGCCAACGGTATCGGCCCGGCGTCGAAACTTACCCATGGCGGCGACCAGAGCTACATGGACATGATGAAGCCGTGGATGACCAAAATGGCCCACGACAAAGGTTTGGTGATCCACCCTTACACCGTGGACGACCCGGTCGACTTCAAGGCCCTCAAGGCTCAGGGCGCCGATGGTTTCTTCACCAACCGCGCCTCGGTGCTGCTGAAGTTCTACGGCCGGCCGAGCAAGGACAGTATCGATACCATCCTCAAGCGTAATGGCTATTAAGGGCTGATTGAGTCGAGCAGCACGCATCGGACTAATGTGGGACCGGCTTCAGCCGGGAATACGCCTTCCCGGCTGAAGCCGGTCCCACAGGCCATAGCTTCCAGCGCAGAACAGGCAGCACATTCTTAATTAGCGGCAGAAAAAGCTTCGCGAGCAAGCTCGCTCCCACCAAGTTCACTCCTACAGCGCCGGAGTCTGGTGTAAGCTCGTGCGCTGCTGATTGACCCCTTCGAGAGGCTTATGCGGTCCAACTTCCGACGCTCTACCCTTGCAGCGCTGCGCGGCTTCGCCCTGAGCCACGATGCAATCTCGATCCTGCCTACCGCAGCCGACTACCGCCGCTGCCTGCTGGAGAAGATCGCCAGCGCTACCCGGCGCATCTACATCATCGCCCTGTACCTGCAACAGGACGAAGCCGGCCAGGAAATCCTTGATGCCCTGTATGCCGCCAAGACCGCGAAACCGGAGCTTGACGTGGTGGTGCTGGTCGACTGGTTTCGCGCCCAGCGCGGCCTGATCGGCGCCGGCCGCCAGCCCGGTAACTCGACCTGGTATCAGGCGCAGAACCTGGAATACGATCAGGAAGTGCCGATCTATGGTGTGCCGGTGCAGACCCGCGAGCTGTTCGGCGTCCTGCACCTCAAGGGCAGCGTGATCGATGACTGCGTGATCTACACCGGCGCCAGCATCAACAACGTCTACCTGCATAAACTCGACAAGTACCGCCTGGATCGCTACCAGTTGCTGCAAAGCCCGGCCCTGGCCGATGCCTTCGAGCAGATGGTGCAGCGCGATATCCTGCCATCCAGGGCCGTACACCGCCTGGACCTGCCATCGCCACCGACCTCACGCAGCCTGCGTGGCGAGATCAAGACCTTTCGCGGCCACCTCAAGCGCAGCAGTTACGACACCCGCCACGGCGAGCTGGAAAACGGCGAAATGCGCGTTATCCCGCTGCTCGGCGTCGGCCCGCGCAACCCGCTGAACCGGGCCATCTGCGACCTGATCGCGGCCAGCGAGACGCAACTGACCATCTGCACCCCCTACTTCAACATGCCCCTGGCGGTGAAGCGCGAGATCAACCGGGCGCTCAAGCGCGGGGTCAAGGTCGACATCATCATTGGCGACAAGACTGCCAACGACTTCTTCATTGCGCCGGACCAACCGTTCAAGGTGATCTCGGCCCTGCCTTACCTGTACGAAATCAGCCTGCGCCATTTCGCCCAGAAGCATCAGAAGGCGATCAAGCGCAACCAGCTCAACCTGCACCTGTGGAAGGACGGCGACAACACCTTCCACCTCAAGGGCATGTGGTGCGACCAGCGCTATACCCTGCTGACCGGCAATAACCTCAACCCGCGGGCCTTCAACCTGGATCTGGAAAACGCCCTGTTGATCGATGATCCCAAAGCTGAATGGGCCGATCCGCGAGCGGCAGAGCTGGAGCGTCTGATGCAAAACACCCGGCGCGTCGAAAAATACGACGAACTCGATACCCTCAAGGAATACCCGACGGCGGTCAGTACCTTCCTGCGCCGGGTCAGCCGCGTACGCATAGAACGCCTGCTCTACCGGATTTTGTAGTGGCCAAAAAAACCGGCATCCGCGCACAACAGGCGCAAGAAACCCGCGCCCGCATCCTCAAGGCAGCCATCAAGGTCTTCACCCGCGATGGCTACTCGGGGGGGCGTATCGAGCAGATTTCCAGCGAAGCCCAGTCCAACGACCGGATGATCTATTACTACTTCGCCAGTAAAGAGAAACTGTTCATCAAGGTGCTGGAACACACCTACGAAGAATTCAACAAGGCTGAAAGCCAACTGCGCCTGGAACTTTCGGCACCGGTGCAGGCACTGCAAACCCTGGTGGCCTTTATCTGGCGTTACTACGTCGACCACCCGGAATTCGTCGCCATCCTCAGCATCGAGAATCTGCACAAGGGCAAGCATGCGCGCCAATCCGGGGAATTGCGGCGGTTGTCCGGGGAAGCTGTAGGCGTGCTGCGGCCGATCATCGAGGCGGGTCAGGCGCAGGGGCTGTTTCGCGAGGATATCGATCTCAAGCACGTCTACCTGATGATCGCCTCGCTCTGCTACTTCTATAACTCCAACGTCCATACCCTCAGCTCGTTTCTCGACGAAAACCTCAACGCCCGCGAACCGCAACAAGACTGGCTGACGTTTATCAGCGACCTGGTGGTGCGTGGGGTGATGAAGATCGGCTGAGGCCTCAGCAGCAGGAACACGCTTCTCAAAAATGACGCAATATCTGAATTGAAACGCGCTTCTTGTAGGACCACAACTGCACAACCTTGTGGGACCGGCTTCAGCCGGGAAGGCGTCACTTCAGAGCCTGGATATCCAGTGGATGTAACGCCCCCTTCCCGGCTAAAGCCGGTCCCACAAACAACGTCCATGTCACACCCTTTGCACTATCAATGCGTCCCCGGATTCGCCCGCAGATGGGCAACCTTGCCCTGCAAGCCTTCCCACGCTGGTTGCGCCGGGGCGAAGCGGCTGCGCAGATAGGCCGTCAACTCGGCAATCTGGGTGTCGGACAGGCTGTCCTTGAACCCCGGCATATAGCCCAGGTCGGGGGTCGCCGGGGTGCTGATGCCTTGCAGGATGACCTTGATCAGGTTGTCCGGCAGCGCACTGTGCACATTGCTGTTGCTGCCCAGGGCCGGGCTGACGCCAAACAGCTTTGGCCCCACGCCATCGGCATGACAGCCCTGACAGGAACCTTCGAAGACCCGGCGGCCGTTCTCCAGGGATACCGGCTGCACCTGAGGTGCAACTTCGGCAAGCGGTTGCGCCTGGGTCGAGTCATTGAGGGATGCCAGGTACACCGCCATGGCCCGCACATCTGTCCTGGGCAGCTTCGCCAGCTCACTGACCACCGGCCCCATGGGCCCGGCAGCGACACCGTGTTCGGCGGAATAACCGCTGCTCAGGTAATTGAACAACTGATCTTCGGTCCAGGGTGTCGGCGCCTTCGACAAACCGTTGAGGGCCGGGGCTTCCCAACCATCGACCATACCGCCGGCAAGAAACGCCGCGCCGCCCTTCTGCGCCCCCAGCAGGTTGCGCGGCGAATGGCAGGCCGCGCAGTGGCCCAGGCCATTGACCAGGTAGGCGCCGCGATTCCATTGCGCGCTGCGCCCGGGTTGCACCTCAATCTCGCCCTGACGCAAAAACAGCGCATTCCATCCCGCCATCAATGGCCGGTAATTGAACGGGAAGCGCATGTCGTTGGCCTTGGCCGGTTGGCTCACCGGCTCCTGGGTCATCAGGTAGGCATACAGCGCCTGCATATCGCCGTCGTTGATATTGCGAAACGCCGTGTAGGGAAACGCCGGATACAGATGTCGGCCATCACGGCCAATACCGTCACGCATCGCCCGTTCGAAAGCAGGATAGGACCAACTGCCAATGCCGGTCTTTTCGTCAGGGGTAATATTACTGCTATAGAGGGTGCCAAAGGGCGTTTCCATGGCCAGGCCACCGGCGTTCACCGCCCCGCCCGGTGCGGTATGGCACACCGCGCAATCCCCCACAGCGGCCAGCAGTCGCCCCCGCTCCAGGGTCGCCGCCGACCAGGTATCGCTGGCCGGACGGCTGATCGGGGCGATTTCGGCGCGCCAGGGCAAGGCGGTTGCCGCCATGCCGAGGATCGCGCCAAAGGCGGCGAACAGGGAACCGAACAACCATTTCGAGCGCTTGCTCTTGGCTGATTGGGGCGCACTGCTATTAGCCATATCCGCCGAGCCTTTCAAAGCCGCCAACACCCGCTCGGCGGTGATCGGCAACTCGCGAAAACGAATCCCGGTAGCGTCATAAATGGCGTTGGCAATCGCCGCAGCACTGGGCACCGCCGCCGATTCACCCGCCCCAAGGGGCGGTTCGCTCTGGCGCGGCATCATCATCACGTCGATCTGCGGCACCTGGGGGAAGGTCAGGATCGGGTAGCCGCCCCACTCCTTGCTCGCCACGGTGGATTCCTCGAAGGTCACCCGCTCCTTGAGCACCCGGCTGGTGGACTGAATGACATTGCCATGGATCTGATGGCGCACGCCGTCGGGGTTGACCATCATGCCGGCGTCGTGGCCGATCACCACCCGCGTCACCGAAACCTCGCCGCTGGTCTTGTCCACCGCCACATCGGCGACCCAGGCTGCCCAGGCCGCGCCGAAACCGGGGAATTTGCTGTGGATATAGCGCGCGTAGGCAAAGCCGCGACCGCGCAGGATATTGTCCTCGGCCGCAGTCTGCATCGGCGCGGTGCGCGGCGCCCAGTCGGCACGGGCCGCCGTGGAGCGGACCAGTTCGACCGCACGCTCGTCGTTCAGATAGCGCAGACGGTACTCGATGGGATCGACCCCGGCGGCGAAGGCCAGTTCGTCGATATAGGACTCATGGGCGAAGGTATTGGGCAACGCCGACACCCCGCGCATCCACGACGCGCGGACGATGGGCGACATATCGTTGATGGTGACGCGCATATGCTCGAAGTCATAAGGCGGGATCGACGTGCGGTCGCCCATCTCGAACATTGTCGCTACCGGATCGACCCGCCCGGTCAGCAGCAGCGCCAAGGTCGGCGCGCCGTTGGACGGGTAGCTGGTCTGGAAGTCATAACCGGCCACGCCGCCATCAGCATTGATGCCGCCATCGACTTCCATCAGTTGCGCCGTGCCCTTGGGCTCCCACAGGTGCTCCTGTTCCCGGGTCAGTTGCACCCGCACCGGCAAGCCTACCGCGCGGGACAGTAGCACCGCGTCGGCGCAGACATCATCGGCGCAGTTGCGCCCGTAGCAACCCGCCGCCTCCATGCGGATGATCTCGATGCGTTCTTCCGGGCACTCCAGCAGCCAGGCAAGGTCAGCGCGCAGCAAGTGCGGGTTCTGCGAGCCGGACCACACGCGAATGCCCTCCTCGTGATAGTCGGCCAGGGCGCAGGACGGGCCGATGGAGCCGTGGATCTGATAAGGCCATAGATAGCTGCGGGTCATGCGTTCACTGGCGTTTTCCAGGGCCGTACCGATATCGCCCTTGTCCAGCACCACCCGCTCGACTCTCGGGTTATCGCGAATCGCCTGGGCCACGTCTCTCATGTCCGGCAGCTTGTGGTTCCAGTCCTTCCAGCTGACCTGCAGAGCCTGGGCTGCCTTGGCGGCCTGCTCTTCGCGCAGGGCGACGATACCGATAAAGTCGCCGATTACCACGACCCGGACGATGCCAGGAATATGGCTGATGGACGACTCATCCACCGCCAGCAGACTGGTGCCGACGAACTCGCCGCTATCAAGCCCGGCATAAGGCGGGCGCACCACGCGGCCGTGGAGCATGTCCGGCAGGCGCATATCGTGAATGTAGGTCAGCTCGCCGGTGGCCTTGCCGGGAATATCCACCCGCGCGGCGCCCTTGCCGACCAGGCGGTAATCTTCCAGGGCCTTGAGTGGCGCAGTCGTGGAAATCGTCAGCTCGACATGCTGCCCCGCCACCAGCTCGGCAAAACTCAGTTGTCGCCCGTCTGCGCAATGGACGACGCCGGCGTCGATGCGCAGGCGGGCAATATCCACCGCCAGACGCTCTGCCGCCTGTTGCAACAGGTAGCGCCGGGCTTCGGCGGCAGCATTGCGCAGCGGGATCGCGGAGATTTGCAGGGTGGCACTGGCAATGGTTGCACCCTGGTTGGGCACGCTGCCGGTATCGCCCAGAACCATGGTCAACTGATCCATGCGCAGATCCAGTTCCTCGGCAACGATTTGCGCCAGCGACGTGCGAATCCCCGTACCCAGATCGACATGGCCATTGAAACCATAGACCCGGCCGTCGTCACAGACGGCAATGAACAGCCCCAGCTCCCTGGGTTTGAGCTGGGCGGTCGCACCTTTGGCTACGGGGCCGGACGGCGGCTGAATCTGATCGACAATCAGCAGCACGCCGTCGCGCGCCAGCAATTGATCACGGGTAGGCGTCGCTTCAGTCATGGGCGTGGATCCGGGCAAGACGGTTGGCGGGCGGCGCGCAGCACGGCCCGGAGAATTTCGATATGGGTGCCGCAGCGACAGAGGTTGGCTGACAGCTCATTGCGGATTTCGGCTTCACTGGGATGGGGGTTGCGATCAAGCAGGGCCTTGGCAGTCATGATCATGCCGTTCATGCAGTAGCCGCATTGCGCGGCCTGCTCATCGATAAAAGCCTGTTGCACTGGATGCGGATGCTCACGACTGCCGATGCCTTCCAGGGTGGTGATCTCGCGACCCTCGGCGCCACTCAAGGGAAATACGCAAGACCTTGCGGCGATGCCATCGATCAGCACCGTGCAGGCACCGCACTCCCCCAGGCCGCAGCCGTACTTCGGCCCGTTGAGCTGCAAGTCATTGCGCAGTACCAACAACAGTGGCGTATCGGCCATGGCCGTCACCGTGCTGACCTGGCCATTGACCCGCAACGCCAGGGTTTTCTCCGGCGCCAGCCGATGCTCACTCATGCCCCACTCCCCAGTGTTACCGCCCGCACCGTGGCGGTGCAGATGATTTGATGAAGTAAATACTTCATAAAACAGGCGTCATCAGGGCCGCGCCGTGATTCGCCTATTTTGTGTAGTGGTTACTTCATGAAACAGGAGCAGGAAGCGTGCCATCTGCAAAATGGCACGTGATCGAGTGGCAAGAGACGCCTTGTGAGCGGCGGTTTACTCGTCTTTGTCGTCGAGCATCTTGCGCAGCAGGTAGAGCAACGCCACGCGTTCGCCGGGGTTGAGATTGCGCAGGGTCAGCTCGCTGATATGGGCGGCGTGGGGCACGGTTTCTTCCACCAGCCGGCGACCGCTGTCGGCGAGGCCGACTATGACTTTACGCCGGTCTTCGGGATCCGGCTCCAGGGTGATCAGGTCGCGGGCCTTGAGCCGCTCGACGATACCGCGAATGGTGGCCTGGTCCACGGCCGTGGCCTTGACCAGTTCGGTCAGGGAGCTGGGACCGCGATCACGCACGGCGCACAGCGTGACGAACTGCACGGCAGTCAACTGAGAGTCGCCGACATTCTGCTGGAAGATCGCCATATGCCGCTGATACACCTTGCGCAGCAAATGGCCGACCTGTTCGGAAAAAGCGTAAGCGTCTGCGTTGGAGTCGTTGTTATTGGGGAACACGATTAGCTCAGTCAGCCTGTTGAAGAAGGTGCATACCTTAACCCTGTAGGACCGTGGGAGCGAGGCTTGCCCGCGAAGAGGCACGTACAGCCGACACATTATTCGTGTCTGAGGCATCGCCTTCGCGGGCAAGCCTCGCTCCTATAGAGTCAACCGGCAATCGGCTCCACCACCTCGCCACCCAACACCACCGCCGTGTCATCCAGATAAACGTCGCAATGGCGCAGCGGAATATCCATATGGCATGGCGTCTTGCGCGTGCCGCCGACCTCGGTGTTCGGCCCGGTAGAGAACAGGAAGTTGCCCTCGAACGCCCGGGCGTCCATGCACATGCCGTCGTTCTTGTCGTGCAGGCCCATGGCGGTCCATTGCGCACGGGGTTGCAGGCCCCAGCCGATATGGGAAATGCCGTAGACCTCCGGGTCGTTGAAGTACTTCATGTAGTCACGCAGATATTCGGCCTCGAAGCCGCCGTGGATCTTGGTGATAAAGCCCTTTTCGATCTCCAGGGTGATCTTTTCCCGGCAGTAGTTCTTGAACGGCAGGAGGATATCGCCGACGTCCACCACCAGCACGCCCTCGGCGGTTTCTTCGTTCGGCCAGGAGAACAGAAAGCCGCTGGGCCAGTGATCCCAACGCCCCGGCTCGTCGGCAAAACCGTATTCAGTCACCGATGGGTATTGCCCCAACTCAGCACGAAAATCACTGCCCGCCTTTGATTTCACCTGAATCGAGCGCGCCAGCTTCAAGCGTTTCTCGGCAGCCAGCACGCGCTCCTTGTCAGCCAGGGTCGGCAGCATGCGCGCCAGGACTTCCGGGGGCTCCACAGCCAGGAGGATGCGCGTGCCGGTCTTGAGGATCTGTTCCTGCTCCGGGGAGTGCAGCAACATCATGGTGTCGATCACCAGATCCGCTGCCTCCAGGGCCCGTTGCGCAGCGATATTGCCGGTCAGGGCGGTGTCGCCGCAGTAGGCGGTCATGTCGTTGCCCATGGCCTTGGGGTGGTTGAACGATGGCAGTTCCACCGCGTAGACCTTGGCACCCAGACGCTGCGCCGCCTCCATGGCCGAACGTACGGTGCGGGCATCGGAATAGTGGCTTTTCAGAACCGCGACACTCTGGGTCGCATCCACTTTCGACAGCGTCAAAACGTGCTCGAACATCTGGGTCAGTTGGCAATCGCTGACTGGCATCTTTTTGTCTCCCTCTTCGACTGAACAGTGGCTCGGCGCGGTGAACATTCGCACCAAAGCAAGGCATGGGCGCATCACGTCGGTGCGTTTTTATAGCGTATACACCATTTATAAACGATCAGACATCAAATCAACGCCGTCTGCAAGAGCCGGACCACTTCGTTACCACACAACACAAACCCAATAAAACAAGGTTACTTTGCGTGACACAGGTCATTGACATGGGATTTATTATTTTTCGATCGGGCTATTCCCATTTCAAAAAAACAGCGTATACACTTTAAAAATGCAGCGAGACGACCTCGCCTTCGAACATGAACTGCCACACGAACAGATGAAGGAAATGCCCATGCCCTGCACACCAAGAATCGCAATCGTCGGCGCCGGACTGGGTGGCGCCGCAGCCGCCACGCTGTTGCAGCAGGCCGGTTTCACGGTCGATATCTATGAGCAGGCGCCGGAGTTCTCGCGGATCGGCGCCGGGATTCACATGGGTCCCAACATCATGAAAATCTTCCGCCGCATGGGTATCGAGCAGGCGCTCAGCGGCATGGGCTCGCATCCGGACTACTGGTTCAGCCGTGACGGCGCCAGCGGCGACTACCTGTCACGCATTGCCTTGGGCGAATTCGCGGTCAAGGAATACGGCGCGGCTTATATCACCGTGCACCGTGGCGACCTGCATGCCCTGCAGATGTCCACCATCGCCCCCGGCACCGTGCATTTCAGCAAGTGCCTGGAGCGCCTGGAAGAAACCGACACCGGCGTGCGCCTGAGCTTTGCCGACGGCACAACCGCCCAGGCCGATATCGTCATCGGCGCCGACGGCATCAACTCCAAGATTCGCGAAGAGTTGCTCGGCGCCGAGAAACCGCTGTACAGCGGCTGGGTCGCCCACCGCGCACTGATTTCCAGCGACGTGCTGCGCAAGTACAACCTGGACTTCGAGAACTGCGTGAAGTGGTGGAGCGAAGACCGGCACATGATGGTCTATCACACCACCGGCAAGCGCGATGAGTACTACTACGTCACCGGCGTGCCCCACGCAGCCTGGGACTTCCAGGGCAACTGGGTGGACAGCAGCCAGGAGGAAATGTATGAGGCCTTCGCCGGTTATCATCCCACCGTCCAGGCTCTGATCGAATCCACCGACAGCGTGACCAAGTGGCCACTGCTCAACCGCAACCCGCTGCCCCTGTGGAGCCGTGGTCGCCTGGTCCTGCTGGGCGATGCCTGCCACCCCATGAAGCCGCACATGGCCCAAGGCGCGGGCATGGCCATCGAAGACGCCGCCATGCTCACCCGCTGCCTGCAGGAAACCGGTCTGGGTGACTACCGAACCGCCTTCGCCCTCTACGAAGCCAACCGCAAGGAGCGTGCATCCCGGGTCCAGGCCGTATCAAACGCCAATACCTGGCTGCGTACCCAGGAAGATCCGGCCTGGGTCTACGGCTATGACCTGTACGGTCAGGAACTGAAATCCGGGGTGGCCGCGTGAGCACATTCATCCACGGCGGCAACGTCCAGGCCAATGGCATCCGTCAGCACTACCTGCGCTACGGCGGCGCGCGTCATACGGGGCGCCCGGCGTTGATTCTGATTCCCGGCATCACCAGCCCGGCCATCACCTGGGGCTTTGTCGCCGAACGTCTGGGCCAGCACTTCGACACGTATGTACTGGACGCTCGCGGTCGCGGCCTGTCGTCCACCGGGCCGGAGCTGGACTACAGCGTCGATACCTGCGCCGATGATATCAATGCCTTTGTACAAGCCATGGGCATCGAGCAGTACCACCTGGTCGGTCATTCCATGGGGGCGCGCTTTGCCGTACGCAGTGCGGTTCGTCAGTCCCGTGGCCTGCAACGCCTGGTACTGATCGATCCACCGGTATCCGGGCCTGGCCGACGCGAGTACCCGAGCAAGCTGCCGTGGTATGTCGACTCGATCCGCCAGGCACAACAGGGCATGGACGCCGAAGCCATGCGCGCCTTCTGTGCCACCTGGACCGAGGAACAGTTGCAGCTGCGCGCCGAATGGCTGCACACCTGCTATGAGCCGGCCATCGTGCGCGCCTTCAATGATTTCCATGAGGAGGACTTCCACCACGACCTGCCCCACCTGCCAGTGCCCGCCCTGCTGATGGTGGCTGAACGCGGCGGCGTAATCCTGACCGAAGACGAAGCAGAGATCGCTGAGCTACAACCGGCTATCGAGATCGTTCATGTGGCGGACGCCGGGCACATGATTCCCTGGGATAACCTGGAGGGCTTCTTTGCCGCCTTCGGGGATTTCCTCGGAAAGCCGTTGAATTAACGCTGGGTGTGCGTATTCCAACGTAAAACCGTTATCCGTAAAGGAGCACGCCATGAGTCAAGAGCAAAGCGCGGACGCCAACTACCAGGGCGTGTGGGGCCAGCGCATCGGTTTCGGCAAGAAACCGGCGCTGCTGATGATCGATTTCATGCAGGGCTACACCACCAGCGGTGCACCTTTATACGCGCCGGGGGTAGTCAGTGCGGTGAAGGAAAGTGTTGAATTGCTCGCCTGTGCCCGACAACAAGGCATTGTGGTGGTGCATACCAATATCCGTTATCACCCCGGCCACTTTGCCGACGGCGGCATCTGGGTAAAGAAAGCCCCGGTCATGAAGGACATGGTTGAAGGCAATCCCCTGGCGGCGTTCTGTGAAGAAGTGCTGCCGCAAGACAACGAAGTGGTGATCAGCAAGCAATACGCTAGCTCGTTTTTCGGCACCAGCCTGGCGTCGATGCTGCACGCCCAGGGCATCGACACCGTGGTACTGGCCGGTTGCTCCACCAGCGGCTGCATTCGTGCGACCGCCGTGGATGCGGTGCAGCACGGCTTCCGGACCATCGTCGTGCGCGAATGCGTCGGCGACCGCCACCCGGCGCCCCATGAGGCGAACCTTTTCGATATCGACAGCAAATATGGCGATGTCATCAGCAAGGGCGAGGCGATGGAGCAGTTTCTCGTAAGCTGAACACGTTTTTTGTGGGACCGGCTTTAGCCGGGAAGACCCTGTGACTGGCGACAGAAATATATCGATCATGACGACGCATTCCCGGCTAAAGCCGCTCCCACAGAGTTCGCCCCTGTAACAAAAGCACCACCCCGAACCAGGCCATTTAGAGCACTGGTCACCACTGCTCAAGCGCGCTGAACAGCCGCTTGGCAGTCTTCTGACACTGCCTTTGGAAGTCGCCATTTCGGTGCTGCCAAAGCACCTGATATGCGGCTATACAAAAACCATAAGTCACCGCCAGGAGACACATAATGCCCTCTGCGAACAGCTCAACCGTGACCTCGGTCACGGACCCGATCAAAGCGATGTACCACAAGATCACCTGGAAGCTGATTCCGTTCCTGTGCTTCTGTTATCTGGCGGCTTATCTGGACCGGATCAATATCGGTTTCGCCAAGCTGCAAATGCTCTCCCAGCTGCAATTCAGCGAAACCGCGTTCGGCCTGGGCGCCGGGCTGTTTTTCGTCGGATATATCCTGTTCGAAGTGCCCAGCAACCTGGTGTTGGAAAAGGTCGGGGCGAAGATCTGGATCGCACGGATCATGATCACTTGGGGCCTGCTGTCGGCCTGCACCATGCTGGTGACCACGCCGACCCAGTTCTATGTCTTGCGCTTCCTGCTGGGCGCGGCTGAAGCCGGCTTCCTGCCGGGGGTGCTGTTCTACCTGACCACCTGGTTCCCGACCCATCGCCGGGGTCGGATCATCGCCCTGTTCATGATCGGTCTGCCGCTGTCGAGCGTGATCGGTGGGCCGCTGTCGGGCTGGATCATGGGCCACTTCGACCAAGCCGCCGGGTTGCGCGGCTGGCAATGGCTGTTCCTGGTCGAAGCAGTGCCCAGTGTGCTGCTGGGGATCGGTACGTTCTGGGCGCTGCCCAACGGCCCGGCCCAGGCCAAATGGCTGAGCAGTGAAGAGAAGGTCCTGCTCGAAGGCGAACTGCGCCGGGACGATGCCGATAGCAAGGACAGCAAAACCAGCTTCAAGGACGGCTTCTTCAACCTCAAGGTATGGATGCTCGGCGGTATCGACTTCTCGATCCTGCTCAGTGCCTACGCCATGGGCTTCTGGATGCCAACGTTCATTCGCAACGCCGGGGTCATCGACCCGTTCCATATCGGCGTGCTGACCGCCCTGCCCAGTATCGCCGCGCTGTTGGGCATGCTGTTCATTGGCGCCAGCTCCGACCGTCATCGCGAACGCCGCTGGCACATCATCGTGCCATTCCTGATCGGCTCCGTGGCGATGGCGACCAGCACCTTCTTCACCCATAACGTCGCGGCGACCGTGGCCCTGTTCGCCATTGCTTCGGCGGCGATCATTGGCGCAGTACCGGTGTTCTTCAGCCTGCCGGCGACCTTCCTCAAAGGCACCGCTGCGGCTACCGGCTTCGCCCTGGCCTGCTCGCTGGCGAACATTGCCGGGCTGGTCAGCAACTCGATGATGGGCATCGCCATCGACGTCACCGGCAGCAGTGCCGGTGCGCTATGGTTCTTTGCCGGATGCCTGATTCTCAGCAGTCTGTTGGTGGTGGCGTTGCCGGCCAAGTTGGTTAACCGCTGACTGGAAACCTGTCTATTGTAGGAGCGGCTTTAGCCGCGAGGTCACGGGTGTATACGACGCATATTAATCGTCTGTACCTGATCCCTCGCGGCTGAAGCCGCTCCTACGGTTATGTGTTCAGACCTCGATTCGCATCACTATAAAAAAGGAAAAATCATGCAGGGTTTTCTGAAAAGCTGTGCCCTGGCCCTCGCCGTCGGGCTGGCCGCCAGCGCAGCGCAAGCGACAGAGAAAGTCATCTTCGACACCGATTTCAACGTGCTCAACGACGATGGCCAGGCCTTTATCATGCTGGCCCAGTTGCACGCACAGAAACGCATCGAGCTGCTGGGCATGACCCTGGTCAGCGGCAATGCCTGGGTCGACCAGGAACAGGTCGACGCCCTTAAAGCCGTTGAACGCATGGGCCTGGAAAAGGAAGTCGGTGTCTACTCCGGCGCCGCCTATCCGCTGCTGCATGACTACGCCACCTATGAACAGGAAAAGGCCCTGTTTGGCTCGGGCTGGCCGGGGGCCTTCAAAAACCCGCGACCGACCTCCGCCAGCCAGTTGGTCGCACCGCCGGACGGTATGGCGACCCACACCAAGCTGCGCAGTGAGTCCGCAGCGCAATTCATCATCGACAGCGTCAAGCGCAACCCCCACGAAGTCACCCTGCTGGCGGTCGGCCCTCTGACCAACCTGGCCCTGGCCATCCGCACCGCGCCGGAAATCGTGCCGCTGATCAAGCGCATCGTGTACATGGGCGGTGCCATCGAGATACCCGGCAACACCACGCCTGCGGCGGAGTTCAATTGGTGGTTCGACCCGGAGGCCGCGCATATCGTCCTGCGTCAGCCCATCGAACATGTGATCTTCCCCAACGACGTGTGCGAGAAGGTGATCTTCGACGCCTCGGTGTATCAGCGCATCGTCGCCAGCAAAGGCGTGATCCCGAACCTGTACAAAAGCGTGTTCGGCCCGACCTTCGCCAAGGAACAGACCTACCACAGCTTCACATGGGACAGCCTGCCCGCGCTGTTCCTGGTCCACCCGGAACTGGTTACCGAATCGAAGGATCTGTGGGTCGATGTCGACGCCCATTTCGGCCCGGACTACGGCCGCTCCATGGGCTACAAGAAAGGTGCTCCGGTCGGTACGCAAAAGGCCAAGGTGGTGTTCGGCATCAATCAGAAGCAGTTCTGGGATGAATATGTGTCGCTGGTGACCTTGCCTGCGCCGGTGAAGAAGCCTTGAAGGGGAAGTGCCCCGGCAAATACAGCCGGGGCACCTGAGTCAGGCCCTGCGAGGTAGGTATTCGGACAGGTAGGTGACCGAAAAGGGTACGCCAGGAAAATCCAGCTTCAGTCGCGGCAGGACAAAACCACCGCAGGACGGACAGGTGTCCAGGAAGGTAAAGACGTTGATACTGCGCAACGCTATACCCTCCATATCGGCTCGAACAACCGTTGCCAGGAGACGCTCGGCGTCCAAGTGACGTGGAAAATCATCAACCACCAGCGACTCGGCACTGCGCGTCACCGGCAAGCTGACGAAATCCGGATCAGGACCTCTATCGCGAGTGATCGCTCGGGCATCGCGATACGCAACACCGTCGATCAGTGTTTCAGGGGCGTCGGATTCCACCTGCAGTTTTAGACGTTTGGCTTTTTTGCCTGCTGCCAGAGCGTAATACACCGCCCTGTCGCCGCTTTGCGTGGTGATAGAAACAAAGGCCACGTTACTGCCTCCGGTCTGCCCTCTGATCAAATCCTTTGTTTCTTGAGCTGTAATATTGTGCAGGTCCAACTCAACCCAGGGCTTCTTAGGATTCTGCACAGGCAACAGATTATTGAGCACATTAACGATCGCTCGCTGCTCTTCTTCTGATCGCTCGATAAGCGGTTTGAAATCACCAATGAGTGCTTTCGTCATGGCAACGAATTTTTTCTGCTCCATATTTCCTGTGAGAATCCGAGAGGCGTAGCTGAGAAGTTCGTTCTCTTTATGCTCGAATTTGCACCACAGGACGTACTGCTCATAAGTATCCAGCCGGTATAACTGCAGGAAGGGCATCACAGCTCTTTCTTCAGGCCCCAACATGTCGAAAAGCAAGCATGCAAGATTCTCGCGGTGCTGGATAGCTTGAGGCTCCTTGCGGACCAGGCGGTATTGGTCGCGCACGGTCAGATACTCATCAATCAGCCCCCGGTCGGTCTCGCTCTGCAACTTCAACCGATTAAAACTCAATCCAGCTTCGTCTGAGGTCTGTGGCTCCATCGCCCAATAGAACACTCCGGTATCCGGCTCGACGACTATCACCTCATGAGTGTCGAGGTTTAGCCTGATGCCTCTCAATGTACGGGCATCACCAATGCCATGGGCGATACTGAACAGTTCAATCACGGGTACATCATGATTGACGACCGCCTCGTCAAACTGAAAGTCATGCCGAAAACCCAGGCGCAACTGCGTAGACAACCGCCCCCCGAAAGTGTCGCGATATACCACCGTATCAGGCACCAGAAACGTCTCACGCTCTTCTTCCGTCAGGGCAGCCAGAGTCCCCGGCACGCGGCGAACGGGCGGTACCCATTTGCAGACCTTGCCGTCATTGATCATTACATCGATTGCCTGTGCGGGATTCTCCCAGACAACCAGCCTGAACAGACGATGCTCGCGCCCCTCGAACGCCCAACTGATATTGGTGCCAAGATGATCACGCGAGGTATCAAGCAATTGCGGAACTTTACTGACCAGTTTGATCCCGCTTGCGCAGGGCGTTTCTTCAAGATCGCGCTTCGGACGACAGAGGACTTCGGTCTCATCAAGCCCGGATTCGCTCATAGACCAAGGCGCCACATCCAACCTGCGCAAGGCCACATGCTCAGCACCGCTATCAAGACGATAAACCCTGTCATCCACCAGAATATCGAACACCCTCTCGCGCCGTTTGATCACCCGAGTCTGGTAGCCGCGGTCGATCAACATTTCATGGCCGCCCTCTTCCGTCAGCCGCGCCGGTATCACAGGCGGGTAATGGCCGGAGGTGATGCCTTCGGCCGAGGACAATTCGATGCCAGACGCCTCGGCAATGACCGCCAGACGCTTGCCGTAAACCTGATCGGTATAAGGGTCCAGCGCGCGGTAATCGGCCGCTTCGACGCTGCCAATATTGCGCACAGCGATGTCGGGCAGCCCATCCAGGGTGGCGCGTACACCTTTGCTCATTGCCACACCATTGAGCAGCCATTCAGGGTGCTTGATGGCTTGACGCAGCGCCGGTACTGCAACGAACAGCCCCTCCCATAGCGACCGTGACAGGCGCACGCCGGGCTTGAGCAGATCGACGAAGCCCAAAGCCGTGGTCTGCCGGGCAATATCAATACCTAGCCGGCCCAGCACCGTACCCAGCGAGCGGGCAGCGGACAGCACGCTCAACTCCCCCGCCCGCAATACAAGAATCGCCGTGGAGCGCAGAAACTGGCCCATGGGCACCAGGGTTGCCACTGCATCCAGGGCGCAATTGAAGATCACGCCCGCCGAGTGATTGCCTTTGCGCAGGTCGGCAATGCAGCCATAGAAGGGAACGAACAGGCGGGCAAGTTGATCGGCGACCTGCCGCTCGTGGGCCCACAGCTGTTCCCAGTCGGTTTGGTGAAGGGTCTGGCCCTGCAACTGATCAAGGGTTGGTGCCAGTAGATGTTCGGCAGCAGTCCTGGCCAGGTACTGACGCATGCCCTGAAGTTTGCCGTCCTCGATAAAAACCAGGTCGGGCGCAGCTTTAAGTGTGCCTTCAAGCGGATGACGTGGCGACGTCGCCGAACGGGACACCGTGCCATGCAGGTAGGCATCACTGTCCAGCGCCACCAGGGGCGTCACCTCAGCCTGGGCCACATGCATTGCATGTTCTTCATGATGATGGATGGCCTGAATGGGACTGAGGATGCCCGTTGACTCGCTATCCTCCACGCGATATTCGAATCGATTGGCGATGCGTCGAGCGACGCCAGCTGCGGGGATAATTTCAAAAAAGACTTCGACTGCATGAGAGTGGTCATGAAAGTCGACGCGACGATCGCCCGGCTGACACCGGATGAACAGCCCTTGAAGCGCTTGCTCCTTGTCGAAAATGACCCGGCTGACCTCACAGGTATAGTGGGCAAGCAACGCCTGATCCCTGTCCGGCATCTCGCCCAGCAGACGTTCGATGACCTTGGCCTTGGCCGCGATCAGGGACTCCTTGAAGGCCGCGAACGCCTGCTCATAGCGCTGCGGGACGGTCGGCTCACCCGCCTTGTACACCTCGCCCATCATCACCAGCTCTTCCACCGAAGCCATACGCTTGCCTGCCAGTTCGGTGATCCAGTGATCCCATTCGTATGACCCGGCAAGACTCAAGCCATGCGCTTGCAGCACTGGCCAATGATCGACCTTTACCCCTTGCGGCCATAGCCACGAAGGCACGGCAGCGGCGTGCAGCGCCGTGTGGGCAAGTTTTTTCCGGTCCGGTGGCTTGATGGCCAACAGGCTGTTCAGCGCCTGGGCATGCAAGTCCTGTTGTGTCTTGAGGTACTCCAGCGCCTGGAAAGTCTGGGCCGCATTAGCCTTGGCAATGCCCTGATCCAGCGCTACCGCGCCATGGGCCTGGGCATAACGCAAGGCAGGAACAATCGCGGCCCTGGCCCAGGCCCTCTGTACGACAGGATCGCTCGACTGCGACAGAGACTGCCCCACCTCAAGTAGCTCCTCATACTTGAGGCGCGGCAACGTCTCTGGCGCGACCACCTGCACAAACCTGGCGCATTGGACAAGCGCCACACTCTGCAGCGAACGGCCATAGCAGAAGTGATCGGCAACTTGCTGGACCAGCAGCTCAGGGGCCAGCTCCCGCAGCAGCAGGTACTTGAGCATTGCCAGGGTCGGCGCACTCGCGCCGGCGTTGCGTTTAGCGAGATGGTCCGCGACCTCTTCGAGCAACCTGACGTGGTTGTATTGAGTGATATCCCTGGTCGGGAACAGTTGCTCAAGAAAGCCATCGCTCGCCGCGCCGATACAAAACCGCTCGATGATCGCCCGGCCAAGCAAGGCCTGGCTGATACGTGGCGAAGCCTGCTCACCGCTGTACCAGGCCATGCGCTTTAACAGGGGTTGGCAAAAACGTTGGAATGCCTGCGTTTGAATCAGGGCAATCCACCGGTCGTGGGGGTCTTGGCTCAAGGCGAGTGCAACGTTATCAAGGCCCACTATCTGAAACAGCGATTCGGCGTTATCGACGCTACTCCAGCTCGCCATATCCGGTACGGCGTCAGTCAGCCAGGCAATGTCTGGCAGAGGTTCAAAAATGTGCGGTGAATCCGCAGAAGGGTCATTGGCCATGTTCAAGATTCCAGTAGTCCGAGTGAGCAAAAAAGTGGCTGACACTGGAAAAACGGAATCGAACCAACGAGTCTTTTTCAATCAGCAAAGTCGACGCAGCAAGTAGGTTCTTTCTGCGATTCAGGACGTTACGAAGCTCTGGATATCAGGCTGGGAAGTGCTACCCTGCGCGGCGTCGATGCGGATGTAAGCAAATATTACACACGCATCGATCCACGCCTTTCAGTCACTCGACCATGAGATTGCCCCATGCGCCTTTCTGCTGTCCTGTTCACCGCCGCCCTGTCGTTCTCCCTGGTCCCCGCTGCCTTCGCCGCCCCAGATGCGGTGGTCGGTTTCTCGCCGAAAATCGGCGCACAGTCGGCCCAGGACGTGGTCATCGATGCCATCTCCCACGCCAAACACAGCATTGTCATGGCCGCTTACTCCTTCACCAGCAAGCCCATTGCGACGGCGCTGGTTGACGCCAAGGGGCGCGGTGTGGATGTGCGCCTGGTTGCCGACAAGCGTGGCAACAGCGGCAAATACTCCGCCACTACCTTTGTCGCCAACAAGAACGTACCGGTACGCCTGAACGGCAAGTACGCGATCATGCACAACAAGTTCATGGTCATCGACGGCACCGATGTCGAGACCGGCTCGTTCAACTACACCCAGGCCGCCGCCACCAAGAACGCCGAGAACGCCCTGTTGCTGCGTGGCGCGCCTGATCTGGCCGCCAGCTACACCCAGGACTTCGAGAAGCTGTGGAGCGAAGGCGAGACCCTCGCGCCGGCTTACTGATTTTTCTGTAGCACCGCCTGCGCTGCGTCTTCGGGCAAGCGCAGGTTATCGAGCATCGCCAGCACGGCAATCAGCGCCACGCCGAGAAACACCAGTTGGAAATCGGCGGTGGCGACCGCCCCGCCATTGCCATGAACCAGCATGGCGCCGCGCAGCAGCAAGGCACCGATAGCCACCCCAAGGCCCATGCTGAGCTGGAAGAACATGCTGAACAGGGTCGAGGCATCGCTCATCCGTGGTTTGCTGATATCGGCAAAACCGAGGGTGTTGTAGGCGGTGAACTGCATCGAACGCGACAGCCCGCCGACAAACAGAATGAACAGGATCAGCGGCCAGCCCATGGCTTCGTCGATCCAGGCGCAGGCGGCAATCGCCAGAACGCCAAGCACGCCATTGACCAACAATACCGGGCGGAAGCCCCAGCGCTGCATGATCGCCGTGGTAAAGGGCTTCATCGCCAGGTTGCCGGCAAATACCGCCAGCACCAACAACCCCGCATCGAACGCCGACAGGCCAAAACCCAGCTGGAACATCAGCGGCAGCAGGAACGGCAAGGTGCTGATGGCGATACGAAACAGCGAACCGCCGAACAGGCTGACCCGGAAAGTCTGCACCGCTACCACATCGAGATTGAGCAACGGCTCGTCGCGGCGTCGCATATGACGCCAGGCAACGGCCGCCAGCAACAGGCCCAGGGCGGTCACCGCCACGCCGGTCCACAGGCTGTGCTGACGCTGGCCGAGCATTTCCACACCATAGAGAAAAGCCGCGCCAGCGCTGCTGGTCAGCACGAAACCCGACAGGTCGAAACTGCGCCTTGTGGTCTCGTTATGTTTGGGAATCAGGACCACTGTCGCGATCAGGGCCAGCAGGCCCAATGGCAGATTAAGGTAGAAAATCCACGGCCAACTGCTGTGGGTGACGATAAAGCCCCCCAGGGGCGGACCGAGGATCGGCGCCACCAGACCGGGCCAGGTGATCACCGAAATAGCCCTCACCAGGTCCTTCTTCTCGGTGCCACGCAGCACCGCCAGCCGCCCCACCGGCACCATCATCGCCCCGCTGATGCCCTGCAATATCCGTGCGCCCACAAAGCTTTCCAACCCCGTGCTCAAGCCGCACAACAGCGACGACAGGGTGAACAGCACGATGGCCGATCCGAAGATCAGCCGCGAACCAAAGCGGTCAGCGAGCCAGCCACTGATCGGGATAAAGATGGCGATAGCGAGCATATAGGCGCTCATGCCGATATTCAGGTCTACCGCACCAACGCCAAAGGTGCGGGCCATTTCCGGCAACGCGGTGGCGATCACCGTGGCGTCGAGGTTTTCCATGAAGAAGGTCACCGCGACCAGAGAGGCGATGGCGGTCGAGCGGGAAATGGGCATTGCAGAGGGCTCCGGGACGGGCATCCCGAGATTCTATTCTGTTGGAGCGAGGCTTGCCCGTGAAAGCGATCTGCCAGGCTCAGCAGATGTATTGAGTGTACTGAGCTCTTCGCGGGCAAGCCTCGCTCCAACGAATTAAGTTTGCAGTTATTTATCGACGGGCGTATAAATGAGCGCCTACTCACTTATTAAAAGCCCTGCCCGTCCATGGCCCGTCCGAAAAGCGAATACAAGCGCAACGCCATCCTCGACTCAGCCCTGCATATCTTTGCCGAGCTGGGCCTGGGTGCGCCGACGGCGAAGATCGCCAAGGGCGCGGGTGTCGCCGAGGGTACGCTGTTCAACTATTTCGAGACCAAGGACGAGTTGCTCAACCAGTTGTATCTGGAGCTCAAGGTCGAGCTGCGCGACATCATGCTGCCGGGCTTCCCGCGGGACCAGAGCATCAAGGCACGCCTGCATCACACCTGGTGCATCTACGTTGACTGGGGCGTGGCCCAGCCGCAGAAGCGCAAGGTCATGGCCCTGCTGATGATGTCGGACCGTCTCACGCCGCAAAGCCGTGAAGCCGGGCAGGAAGGTTTCCGGGAACTGGGCGAGGCCTTGCAGATGAGCGTCGACTGCGGCGTGTTGCGCGATCAACCGGTGGATTTCACCGCTGCGATCATGCGCAGCCTGGCCGAGACCACCATGGACTTCATGAGCCTTGTACCGGAACAGGCCGAGCGCTACCGCGAAGCCGGTTTCGTCGCGTACTGGAATGCAATTGCCAGGGACTGAGCGTTTTACCCGGTTTTATTTACTCAATAAATGAGTGATTACTTACTCATACACTGCAATTCAACAGGAGATACCTTCATGTCTAAAGTCTGGTTGATCAGTGGCAGTGCCAGTGGCCTGGGCCGCAATATTGCCGAAGCGGTACTTGCCGCCGGTGACCGCCTGCTGGCCACGGCACGTGATCCGCAACGTCTTGACGATCTGGTTCAGCGCTACGGTGAGCAGATCCGTACCTTCGAGCTGGATGTGACCAACCCGCAAGCCGCCAAGGCCGCCGTGCAAGCGGCCGTCGACGCCTTCGGCCGCCTAGATGTGCTGGTCAACAACGCCGGTTATGGGCATATGCAGGCCTTTGAGCAGACCGACGAAGCGGCCTTCCGCCTGGAGTTCGAAACCAACTTCTTCGGCGTGGTCAATCTCAGCCGCGCCGCTGTGCCGGTCATGCGCCAGCAGCGCGCCGGGCACATCATTCAGATTTCCTCGGTGGGTGGACGTATCGCCATGCCGGGCTTGAGCGCCTATCAATCGGCCAAGTTTGCCGTGGGTGGTTTTTCCGATGTACTGGCGGCCGAGCTCAAGCCCCTGGGCGTACAGGTCACCACGCTGGAGCCGGGCGGCATGCGTACCAACTGGGCGGTGCGTGCCCGAGGTCATGATGAGCCGGTAATGGCCGACTATCAGCCAAGCGTCGGCGCGTTGCAGGAACTGTTGCGCAGTATCGCCGGCCAGGAAAACAGCGATCCGGATCGCGTAGCCCAAGTCGTCCTGAAGATCGCCGATCACGCACAACCGCCCCTGCGCCTGCTGCTGGGCAGCGATGCATTGCAGTTCCTGACCCCGGTGGAAGAAGCACGCTCGGCGGCGGCTGAACGCTGGAAAGCGGTCACCACCTCCACCGATCTCAGCGCCACGGCGCCGGTGCCTGAGTTGCCGCTCGCTTGAGGAACAACCCATGAAAATCCTCTTATTCGGCGCCACCGGCATGGTGGGCCAGGGTGTCTTGCGCGAATGCCTGGCGGCCAGGGATGTCGAGCGGGTCATCACGGTCGGTCGCACCGGGGTCGGCCAGTCGCACCTCAAACTGGAAGACATCGTGCAGGCCGATCTATACGACTACAGCAACCTGGAAGACCGTCTGCGCGGTATCGATGCCTGCTTCTTTTGCCTGGGAGTCAGTTCTCTGGGCATGAACGAAAGCGACTATAGCCGAGTGACCTATGACATTACCGTGGCGGCGGCGCAAACCCTGTCCCGGCTCAATCCCCGAATGACCTTCGTGTTTGTTTCGGGCGCGGGCACCGACAGCAGTGAACAGGGCCGCAGCATGTGGGCGCGGGTCAAGGGCAAGGCGGAGAACGCCCTGCTGCGCCTGCCATTCAAGGCGGTGTACCTGTTCCGCCCAGGCGCCATCAAACCGCTGCACGGACAAAAGTCCAAGACCCTGATGTATCGCTTGATCATCAGTGTCTTTGGACCGTTGTTTTCGCTGTTGCACTGGCTGCTGCCGAACACCGTGCTGAGCACCGGTGTGATCGGCCAGGCCATGCTCAATGTGGCGCGACGTGGCGCACCGCAGCAGGTGCTGTATGCCAGGGATATCAACGCTGCTGCGCAGTGATATCCCTGCCGACAGTCACTTTTTCAGCGCGTCGTAGGCTTCCAAAGCATGCAGGGAATAGATATAGGCAGCACCGGCATTCAGGGAGATCGCCGTGGCCAGGGCCGCTGCCACTTCTTCGCGGGTGGCGCCAGCCTTGATTGCGGCTTCGGAATGGGCACCGATACAACCGTCGCAACGGGTGGTGATGGCCACGGCCAGGGAAATCAGTTCCCGGGTCTTGGCATCCAGCACATTGTTTTCGGCAGCGGCATCGCCCAGAGCGCCATAAGCGGCGACCATTTTCGGATTGCTCTTGGCCAGGGAGCCAAAGGATTTTTTCACGGTAAGAACGAGATCGGACCAGTTGCTGAACATGAGGGTATCTCCAGAAAGTTAGACGGCATCGACAACACACACAGTGTCCGTCGACGGCGATTGGCGAACTTTCGCAATACGCTCAACTTCTTGTCCGAAACTCGCAAATGCAGAGTGTCGACGTCTTCCCAAGTCTAGCCGACGCAATGTGGGACCGGCTTTAACCGGCCCCAAAGAGGTCATCAGCGATTTCCGGAAATCAGCCCAGCGCCGCCACCACCATGATTTCCACCAACACCTCCGGCTTGGCCAGGTCGGCCTGGACGGTGGCGCGGGCCGGGGCGCCGCCTTCGGGGAGCCAGGCATCCCAGATTTCGTTCATCGAGGCGAAGTCACGGTCGATGTCTTTCAGCCAGATCTGTGCGCTGAGCAACTGCCCCTTGTTGCTACCGGCTTCGGCCAGCAGTCCGTCGATCTTGGCCAGGACCTGTTGAGTCTGTTCCTTGACCGGCAGACTCAGGTCATTCGGGACCTGGCCCGCCAGGTACACCACGCCGCCATGGATCACGGCGCCGGACATGCGGGCATTGCTTTGCAGACGTTGAATCTTGGACATGGGTACTACTCCTTGAAATGAGGATCGATCAGCCGCACCAGGCGCTGTGCGCTGCCAAAGGCCAGGGTCAAGCCCAGGGCGCCCTGGCCGCTGTTGATGTAGAGATTGTCGCAACCACTGACCGACACCACCGGGAGACCCGTCGGGGTTGCCGGGCGCCAGCCGGTCCAGGGTTGGCAATCTTCGACGCGCCAGCCTGCACCGAACAGCGCCCGAGTGGAAGCCTGCAGTTGCTCGATACGCTCCTTCGGGATCGTGGCATCCAGCCCGGTCAGCTCGACCATGCCCGCCACCCGCAGTCGCGAGCCGATGCGGGCGAACACGGTTTTGCGGCGCATATCGGTGACACTGACCATCGGTGCCGTTACTTCGGCATCAATCGGCAGGGTAATGCTGTAGCCCTTGAGCGGGTAAACCGGAATACGCGTGCCGACCTGGGCCAGTAGCCGCGTGCTCAGGGCACCGGCCGCCAGCACGAAGGCATCGGCTTCGATCTGTCGCGGTCCTTCGCTGAGAGGCTCCACTGCCAAGGCTCGAACGCGCCGGCCGTCACTGAGGATAGCCTGCACCTGGGTGTCGAAATACAGGGGCACGCCCTGCTCCACCAGCAAGCGCGCCAGTTCCTGACACAGCTTGCGGCTGTCCACCGAACACTCGCCGGGCGTATGAATCGCGCCATGAAACTGACTGGCATAACCCGCCAAGGCTGGCTCCACGGCCAGGGTCTCGGCCGGGCTGAGGATATGTTGCAGGGCACCGTGGGCGGCCTGGAACTTCACCTGTTCGCCAGCCTTGCGCAAGCCTTCGGCGTCGGGATACAGCACCAGTTTGCCGGTGCGGGCAAAGTCGCAATCGACCTGCTCCTCGGCCATAAAGGCATCAACCGCCCGGCGGCTTTCCTGCGCCAGTTGCAGTAGCTCCACCGTCGTCTCACGCGAGGTCGAGGTGCGACAGGCGGCAAGAAATTCCATGCACCAGCGCCATTGCTCGATGCTCCACTGCGGCGCAAATTTCAGCGGCCCGCTGCGGTCCAGCAACAGCCCCGCAATGCCCGGCAGCAACGACGGATCGGCCAACGGCTGCACGTAGCTGTAGCTCAGTTGCGCACCGTTACCCGCGCTGGCACCCATGCCAGGCCCCGCCGCCTGATCGATCACCGTGACCCGGTGCCCGGCCTTGTGCAGGAACCAGGCGCTGCTCAGCCCGACGATGCCCGCCCCCACTACACAGATATTCATTACGCCACGTCCTTATCCGCCAGGTCCCAGCCCGCAGGCCGTTGCCGATGCCAATCGCTGATCTGCTGATAGGCATGGCCGATACGCAGGATCAGCGGCTCGGCAAAGGCACGACCGACGATCTGCATCGACACCGGCATGTGCTGCTCATCGAAACCAATGGGCAACGCCACCGAGCACAGGTTCAACAGATTGGCGAAACGCCCGAGCAGAGCCAGGGGCGTGCCGTACTCGTCGACCTGCTCCAAAGGCACGCTGCCGATGGCGTTGGTCGGGAACACGCAGGCGTCCACGTTGAGCATGGCCTCTTCCATCGCCTGACGGGCGGCGCGGCGCTGGTTGTGCAGCTTGATATAGGCAGCGGCGTCGATGGCCTTGCCGCTCAATACCCGGCGTTGCACATGGGGGTCGAAACGCAGGCCCTCGCGCTCGAACAGCCCGCCCAGGTTGGCATAGCCCTCGGCGCTCATCAGCCCGCCCGCCACACCCATGCAGTAATCCAGAGACGAAGGCAACGGCTGCTCCACCAGTTGCATGCCCAATGCCGCCAATTGCTTAAGGCCTTTGTCGTAGGCCGCCAGTACGCCGGGAGCGATCTGGGCGCGCTCGGCTTCGGGCAGCACCCAGAGACGCAGTCCGGCCACTGGCTTGTTCAATCCGACACTGGCGCTGACCACCGGTGCCCTTGCCGATACTGCGTCCAGCGGGTCCGGCCCCGACAACGCATCGAGCATCCAGGCGGCGTCTTCCACGGTGTGGGTGATCGGGCCCACGGTATCCAGTGACGGGCAGAGTTCGATCAGGCCATGACGACTGATCAGTCCCCGCGTGGTTTTCAGCCCGACCAATCCGCACATGCCCGCCGGAATCCGCACCGAGCCGCCGGTATCGGTGCCCAGCGCAGCACTGGCCAGGCCGCTGGCCACCGCCACCGCCGAACCGCTGCTGGAGCCTCCAGGCGCGCGATGGACATTACGGTCCCAAGGGTTCCACGGCGTCCCCATCACCGCATTGGTGCCCCAGCCGCCAAAGGCGAATTCCACGGTGTGCGTCTTGCCCAGCACAATCGCCCCGGCCTGTTCCAGGCGGCGCACCGCGGTGGCGGTCAGGCTGGAAATACGCGGTGCCTCGGCCAGGGAGCCACCGGTAATGGCCTGGCCGTCAATTTCGAACAGGTCCTTGATTGCCACCGGCACCCCATGCAGCGGCCCCAGGCTGATCCCGGCGGCACGCTGGCGATCGGCGGCGATGGCGGCGTCCAGGGCACGCGTAGCATAGGTTTCGACAAAGGCATTGAGCTGGCCGTCGAAGCGCTCGATACGTGCCAGTTGCGCCCGCACCAGCGCTTCACTGCTCAGGGCGCCGCTGGCCAGGGCCTGTTGCAACTGGCCGATGCTGTAGGAGGTGATGTGATCCAGGTGGCTCATGATTGACCTCGAAGGGTTTTGCGGCCCCGTGAGAAACGCTTTTCCAAAGCGCGGGACAACAAGGACAGAGGGAACGCGATAACGAAATAGAACAGCCCGACCAACAGGAAGATGTGCATGGGCAGGAAGCTTTCCGAGGCGATGGCCTTGGCCGCCAGCATCAGCTCATCGGTGGCGATCAGGGCGCACAGGGAGCTGTCCTTGAGAATCGACACATAAGCATTGAGCAGCGGCGGCAACATGCCGCGAATCGCCTGGGGCAGAATCACCGCCGTGAACGCCTGAACGGGCGTCAGCCCGGTGGCGATGGCCGCTTCGCGCTGACCACGGTGCAGGGCATCGAGGCCGCCGCGCAGAACCTCGGCGATATAGGCTGCCCCTTGCAGACCCAGGCCCAAGGCACCGGCCCAATAGCCGGACAGGGTCAGGCCCAGGCTCGGCAAGGCGAAATACAGCGCCAGCAGCAAGGCCAGCAACGGCACCGCACGCATGGCCTGGATGAAAAACACCGCGCAGCGCTTGAGCAAGGCACTGGAGCTTTTCATGGCCCAGGCCAGCAACGAACCGAGCAGCGCGGCCAGGGCGAAACCGGTCAGGGACAGCTCGGCGCTGACTTGCGCGCCCTGCCACAGGCGAACGCTCCAATCGCTCCAGTACTCCGGGTACTGCATGAAGAAACTGATCATCGCGGCGCCCCCCAGTGACGTTCAAGGCGGATAAAAGCCAGGCCGATGGGCACGATCATCGCGGCGTAGATACACATCACCGCCAGATAGATCAGCGAGGTCTGGAAGGTCGAAGTCACCAGATTACGGGCCAGGAACATGATCTCCGGCACGGCAATGGCCGAGGCGATGGAGGTGTCCTTGATCAATTGCGTGACGTAGTTGGCGAAAGCCGGCAGTGCCGCACGCAGGGCCTGGGGCAGCAGCACGTAACGCAGGATCTGGCCGTGACCAAGGCCAACCGCCAGCCCGGCTTCATGCTGGCCGACATGCAGCGATTGCAGCCCGGCGCGAAAGATATCAGCCAGTACCGCACTGCCCACCAGGCTCAGGCCGACAATCGCCGCCAGCCAGGCCGGCAGGTTGATGCCCAGGTACGACAGGCCGAAATAGATCAGGAACAGATGGGCCAGGGCCGGGACGTTGCGCATCCATTCGATAAAGCAGGCGATCAGTCCGTGGACGATGCGCGAGCGGCTGAAGGTCATGCTGATGGCCAGCAGCAAACCACCGACACTGGCCAGAACCAGCGTACACAAGGCGATTTCCAGTGCCGTCAGCGCGCCCTTGAGCAACAGCGGCAGCAGGCCGAGAAAGATTTGCAGGTTGGCCATCAAGCACTCTCCAGGGCCACGCGCCCGAGAAAGCTGCGGGTGCGTTCATGCTGGGGATGGTCGATCACCTGCGCCGACGGGCCCTGCTCGACGATATGACCGCCGTCCATGAAGATCACCCGGTCGGCCACGTCGCGGGCAAAGCGCACTTCGTGGGTGACCATGATCATGCTGCGGCCCTCCTCGGCCAGCTCGCGAATCACTGCCAGTACTTCACCGACCAGCTCCGGATCGAGGGCCGAGGTCGGCTCGTCGAACAGAATGACTTTCGGTTGTTGCGCCAACGCCCGGGCAATCGCCACACGCTGTTGCTGACCACCGGACAGTTGTTCGGGAAAGGCATCGGCCTTGTGCCGCAGGTGGACCTTTTCCAGCATCGCCTCGGCCAGCTCGTAGGCCTGCTTGCGCGGCATGCCCTGGGCCTTGATCGGGCCAAGGGCGACGTTGTCGCGCACGTTCAAGTGCGGCCACAGGTAGAACAGCTGGAAGACCATGGCGATGTCCCGACGTTGCGGGGCCATCTCGCGATCGCTCAGCAGGCGGCTGCGCTGGCCGTTCCTGACCTGGCCGATCAGCTCGTCACCGAGCCAGATCTCCCCGGCAGTGGGCTTTTCCAGATAGTTGATGCAGCGCAGGCAGGTGGATTTGCCCGAGCCGCTGGGGCCGATCAGGGACAGGGTTTCACCGGGTTTCAAGTCCAGACTGATACCCTTGAGGACCTCCAGGTCGCCATAGTTCTTGTGCAGTTCGTGCACGCGCAGCAAGGAAGGTTCGGGTGGGATCGACATCTTGGCTCACCTCTTTTATTTGGAATTTGCGGTAACTTGTGGGAGCCGCCTTGGTGGCGATCGAGTGCGAAGCGCTCGCAATCGCTTCAGTGACCGATCCGCCGCCATCGCCAGCAAGCCGGCTCCCACAAAGTCAGTCAGACATCCCGATGGTATTTACTTGCAACCCGGCAACGTCCAGTCCGCAGGGCGATCAACGCCCAGGCGCAGGTCCTTGCCGTCAGGCACATACCAGACGTCCTGGGTCAGGCCATAACGGGCGCCGATCTTGCGCATCTCGCAGGCTTTCCACATGGCCTGGATCTGCTCGTTGACCGCCGCTACCAGAGCCGGGTTGGCCTTGTTGAAGCCGAACACCACCTGGCCCAGGCCGGTCAGCAGCGGGAAGTCCGGGTTGTTGTCGGTAAAGGCGTTGAAACGCAGGTGCCACTGCTCGTTGCGGGAAATGGCGTACTGCATGACCGGAGGATCACCGATCACCGCGTCGATACGCCCGGACAGCAGGTCGCGTACAGCGGCGTCCGAGGTGTCATAAAGGGACACCGTCAAACCCTGGATCTTGCGCATTTCAGGGATGAAGGAGAAACCGGTGATGGTCCCGACCTTCTTGCCTTCCAGATCCTTGAGGCTGTGCCAGTCGGTCTTGTCGGTCTGGGTGATGCCGTTCTTAAAGTAGTGGATCGGGTCGCTCAGGGCCATGATCTTCGAGCGCTGCTCGGTCCAGCCCATAGTCCCGGCCATGACATCGACGCGCTTGGCCTGCACCGAGGCGATGGTGCCGGACCACTCCATCAATGCCGGTTTGACCTTGAGCCCCAGCTTCTCGGAAATTTGTTGAAGGATCTCGCCATCATAGCCAACCATCTTGCTATCTTGATAACCGGTGCCTGGCATATCGCCACTAAAGGCGATGGTCAGGCTGCCCGGTTCCACGGTTTCCACTGCCAGTGCAGGGAGCGAAGCCAGTACAGACACCAGTAAACCGGCGCATAAACCACTGAAACGTAGTACAGGGGACTTTTTCATGAACCGCTCCTCGATCAACTCTTATGGACAACAGGATGTTTGGCAGTGGCCCCATCGTAGTAGGATCACAGACATTAACGGTTGGACGGTTTGCACGAATGATTGAACATTTGCGACATCCGCAAGGCGCACCGGAAAAGCTCGTCGCGCAACTGGATCAGGACCGCACGGGCGGCAGCGGCCAGCGCAAGGGCGGCAGCGAACTGTCCATCGGCATCCTGTTGTGGCCGCGCTTTCCCCTGCTGTCGTTGTCCGGCCTGACCGACGCCCTGCGCCACGCCGCCGACATCGGCGACCAGAGCCGACCGATCCGCTGCCAATGGAAGGTGTTGGGCACGCCGGGCCAGCGCGTGCTGTCCAGCAGCGGCCTGGATGTGCCGGTGGACAGCGACCTGAGTCATCCCGAGCGCTTCGATTACATCGCGGTGATCGGCGGCCTGATGGATACCCTGGACCAGGTGCCAATAAGCTATACCGCCTTTCTGCATCAGGCGGCTGCCGCCAAGGTGCCGCTGATCGGCCTGTGCACCGGCAGTTTCGTACTTGCGCGCAATGGCCTGATGGAGGGACGCACGGCCTGTGTGCACGCCTATCACGGCGATGACTGGAAACAGCGCTTCCCCAATCTGCGTTTCGTCACCAACAGCGACTTCCTGATCGACAAGGACCGCATCACCTGCGCCGGGGGCATCTCCGTGCTGGAACTGGCCATCCATCTGATCGGCCTGCACTGTGGGCCGGACCGAGCGGGCAAGGTGGTTCACCAGATGACCGTGGCCAAGAACACCTCCAGCAGCTTCGTCGACCGGCGCAAGGCCTTGGGCTACGCCAGCTCGTCCAACCGCCGCCTGCATGAAGCAGTGATGCTCATGGAAAAACACATGGCCGAGCCCCTGGAAATCGAAGCCATCGCGCAACTGGTCGGCACCAGCAAGCGCCAACTGGAACGGATCTTCGTCGTGGAAACCCGCAACACCCCGGCGCAGTTCTACCGCCAGGTGCGCCTGCGCTTCGGCCGTTGGCTGCTGGTCAGCTCGGACCGACAGATCGGCGAGATCGCCTTCGAATGCGGCTTTGCCGATGCGCCGCATTTCATTCGCCAGTTCCAGAGCGCCTTTGGCTTGTCACCGGGCAAGTTGCGCCGGGCGCTGGAGAAGGATGAGTTGGCGGATCTTTTATAGAAGCCCATGAATCTATGGATCAATGATATTTCGTAGGACCGGCTTCAGCCGGGAGGGCGCCCTCGCGGCTAAAGCCGCTCCTACGGTGTCATGCGTATTCCAGATTTCATGACTCCAGCTTCGCCAACAACTTCTTGGTCAATCGCTGCCGATTCTGATACCCCGCCCACGGATCACCCTTGAGCCCCTGCAAGCGCTCCTGCAAATTGCCCACATGCCACTGCCGTGCCGAACGCAGCCCAGGCAGTTCATCCCGGCTGATCGGCACCGATACCGGCAGCCCCGGCCGGGCGCGTACCGAATAGGCGACCACGGTACTGGCCCCGCGGGTATTGCGCAGGTAGTCGATAAAGATCTTGCCGACACGGTTTTTCGGCCCTGAGGTGGCGGTAAAGCGTTCGGGTAACTGGCGAGTCATGAATTCGGCGATGGCCTTGGCAAACGTCTTGACCGTCTCCCAGTCGGCCTGTCGGGCCAGGGGCACAATGATGTGCATGCCCTTGCCGCCACTGGTCTTGAGGAATGACTGCAAGCCAAGCTCATCCAGCACCGCGAGGACCATCTGTGTGGCTTCGATCATGCTGCGCCAAGGCAGGTCGGGATCGGGGTCCAGGTCGAGGACCATCTGGTCCGGGGTTTCGATCTTGTCGTGGGTCGCGCCCCAGGTATGTAGCTCGATGGTACCCATCTGCGCCGCCCCGACCAGGGCCTGCACGCTATCGACCTCCATCAACCGCGCGTGACCGGGATCGAGGCCTGGCTCCAGTTGCTTGATATGGGGGATCGCCAGGCGCTCGGAGTGCTTCTGGAAAAACTGCTCGCCGCCAACGCCTTCCGGGCACCGCAGCAACGCCACCGGGCGCTGTTTGAGAAACGGCAGAATCCAGTCGGCAATGGCTTCATAAAATTGCGCCAACTCGACCTTGTGCACGCCGCTCTGCTTGTCGATGACCCGCTCGGGGTGGCTGATATCAACTCCCGCGACTCTGACCTTGCCCTTGGTCGCAGGCTTGGTCGCCGAAACAGCCTTGGCTTTAGCCGGGCTGGCCGCCGCCCTGGTTTTGACATGGGACGGCCGCTCATGACTGACCTGGCTGATCGGCTTGTCGCTGCGCAGGCCGATAAACACGGCGTGACGAATGATGTTGTCCTGGGTCCACTGGGCGAATTCCGCTTCGCAAATCAGCTTGGGCTCGATCCAGTGCACGCCCCGGCTCTGGGCTGCAGTGAGTTTTTTCGCCAAGGGCGACGTGTCGCGCTGCAACGGCTGCATCTGTGCCAGCAGCTGCTTGAGGGTGGTTTCGCTGAAGCCGGTGCCGACCCGCCCGGCGTAAACCAGTTCGTCCTCAGCGTCATCAGCAGTGACCGCCAGCAACAGTGCGCCAAAACCACTGCGGCTGCCTTGGGGCCGGGTGTAGCCGATGATCACGAACTCCTGACGCAGGCGGCATTTGAGCTTGATCCAGTCCGGGCTGCGGCGGGACTGGTAGACGCTGCCGGGACGCTTGCCGATAACCCCTTCCAGGCCCATCGCGCTGGCGCTTTCGACGATGTCCTGATGACCGGCGCGGAAGGTGTCGGAGAAGCGCAGCAAGCGGCTGCGTTGGTGATTGAGCAGCTTCTTGAGGGCATCACGTCGCTGTTCCAATGGCGTTTCGCGCAAATCCTGACCACTGAAAAACGGCAGGTCGAACAGGTAGTAGACGATGTCCTTGCTGCGGCCGATATCCAGGGCATTTTGCAGCCCCTGAAAGTCCGGTAGTCCCTGGTCATTGAGCAGGACCATCTCGCCATCAAGCCAGGTATCTTCCAGGCCCATGGCCGTCAGCGCCTTGACCTGCATGGGCAGGCGGTCGGTCCAGTCGTTGCCGTTGCGGCTGAACACCCGTACTTCCTTGCCCTTGATCCGGGTCAGCAGGCGATAGCCATCGAACTTGATCTCGTACAGCCAGTCATCGCCTGCGGGCTCGTCCATCAGCGTGGCCAGTTGCGGGGCGAGGGTTTCCGGCACGCCATCGGCATTTTTCTTCTTCGGCGCAACAGCCTTGGGCTTCGGTTTAGCAGCCTTGGCTTTTTTTGCTTTCCCCTTTACCTGACCAACCAATGCACCGCTGATCACGCTTTGCGGCTGCTCGACCAGGATGTCGTACTCATCAGCAGGCCGGGCCACCTCATCTTTTTCCTTGATCAGCAGCCACTGTTCCTTGTCGCCGCTGCCCTTGAGATGAGTACGCACCAACGCCCATTCACCACTGAGCTTCTCGCCGATCAGGGTGAACTTGAGCTTGCCAGCCTTATAGGTCTGTCGAGGGTCGCCATGGGGCTGCCAGATGCCGCGATCCCAGACAATCACGTCGCCGCCACCGTACTGGCCCTTGGGAATGCTGCCCTCAAAACTGGCGTAACCCAGCGGGTGATCTTCCACATGCACGGCCAGGCGCTTGTTGCTCGGGTCCAGGCTCGGGCCCTTGGGCACCGCCCAGCTCTTCAGGGTGCCGTCCAGTTCCAGGCGAAAGTCATAGTGCAGGTGGCTGGCATCGTGTTTCTGGATCACAAAACTCAGGGACTTATTCTTCCCCGCGCCCTTGGCCGGAGCTTCCGGCGGTTCTGCGGTGAGGGTGAAGTTGCGTTTGCGGGTGTACTCACTGTCGGTACTGGCCATGATCGATTGCCTCCGTGCCTAGGATGCCTTGCGGGTTTTGCGTGGAGTCGCAGCAGGTTTGGCGGGAGTCTTCTTTGCCTTGGTCTTGCTCGCTGCCGGGGCCTTTTTGGCGCTGCTTTTGCCCGCCAGGCTGCGTTTGAGCAGCTCGGTAAGGTCGATGACATCGGCGCTTTTGCGCTCTTGCTCGCCGCCGTCGCCCTCAACGTCCTCGATCTTGCCTTCACGGGCCTTGATCTCCACCAGTTCCTTGATCTTCTCCTGGAAGGTGTCGATGTAATCCTCGGGCTGCCAGTCGGCGCTCATATCGGTGACCAGACGCTTGGCCATGTCCCGCTCGCTTTTGCTCAGGGTTACGTCGGTCACCGCGTCGGTCAGCTCCAGGCTGTCGAGGGTGCGCACTTCGGCGGGCCAGCGCAGCATTACCAGGACCATGGCCGATTCCAGTGGCATTACCGCCGCCAGGTGTTGGCGGGTATGCAGCACCACATTGGCCAAGGCGACCTTCTTGGTATCCAGCAGGGTTTCGCGCAACAGGGCATAGACCTTTTCGCCGCGCTTGTCCGGAGTCAGGTAGTAGGGGGTGTCGATGTTCTGCAAGGGAATGTCCTTGCTGTCGACGAAGCCGAAGATATCGATGGTCTGGGTCGAGCGCGGGTGCGCCTTGCGAATTTCCTCTTCGCTGATGACCACATAACGGCCCTTCTCGTACTCCACGCCCTTGACGATGTTGTCCTTGGTCACTTCCTTGCCGGTGGCCTTGTTGACCCGCTTGTAGCCCACCGGGTCCATGCTGCGCTTGTCCAGCCAGTCAAAATCCACGCCCTGGCTCGAAGTGGCTGACACCAGTGCCACGGGGATATGCACCAGACCGAAACTGATTGCCCCCTTCCAGATTGCCCGCGCCATTGCCGTACTCCCTTTGAGGTGTCTAGGAGTGACAAGGCGCTGGGCGGCAAAGTTTCGAGGCAGGTGACGACGGGTGGTCAGTGCATAAGCTAATAAGCACAAGATATTTAAAGAATGTTTTTTAGAACTTTATGATCAATGACACGACCCTCTGTCCATGAGCCCGCCATGTCTAACGTCATTCGAACTACACGAACCTGCCTGTTCCGCGCCGGGCTGCTCGCCGCCCTGGCCTGCGCCATTGCCCTGCCCGTCCAGGCCCGGGAAACCCTGCGCATCGGCTATCAGAAGTCCTCGACCCTGATCACTTTGCTCAAGGCCCAGGGCACCCTGGAAAAGACTCTGGGGCAGGACGGTATCGACGTCACCTGGCATGAGTTCGCCAGTGGCTTGCCCCTGCTGGAAGCGCTGAATATCGGCAATGTCGATATCAGTGCCGATGTGGCCGACACCGTGCCGATCTTCGCCCAGGCGGCCCAGGCAAAATTGACTTACTTTGCCGAAGAATCGCCGTCCCCCAGCGCCCAGGCCATCGTCGTGCCCAAGGACTCGCCGATCCAGCAGCTTGCAGATTTGAAGGGCAAGAAAGTCGCCGTGACCAAGGCGGCAGGCACCCATTACCTGTTGATCGCCGCCTTGAACAAGGCCGGGCTGAAGTTTTCCGATATCCAGCCCGCCTACCTGTCACCGGCTGACGGCCGTGCGGCCTTTGAAAACAACAAGGTCGATGCCTGGGTGACCTGGGAACCCTTCCTGACCAGCGTGCAGCGCCAGTTGCCGACCCGCACCCTCGCTGATGGCACCGGCCTGGCCACCTACAAGCGCTATTACCTGACCAGCAATGACTACGCCAAGGCCCATCCTGAGGTATTGAAGCGGGTGTATGAACAACTGCATCAGGCCGGCGCCTGGATCAAGGCCAACCCCAAGGACGCCGCCCAGGTGTTGGGGCCGTTGTGGGGCAATCTTGATACCGCCACCGTCGAAGCCGCCAATGCCCATCGCAGTTATCAGGTGGAACCGGTCAAGGCTGACCAGTTGGGCGAACAACAGAAGATTGCCGATGCGTTCTTTGAGGCAGGGCTGCTGCCCAAGGCGGTGGATGCCAAGGATGTGCAGATCTGGAAGCCGTAACCACGCAATATCTAAAAAAATAAATCACAGATATGAGCTTGGAATGCTCTGTGGGACCGGCTTAAGCCGGGAAAAAGGCAGACATTCGCTGCATTTCTTTGATCAGCAAAATGCCTTCCCGGCTAAAGCCGGTCCCACCGGACAAGCGATCAACCGTCGACTTTATCCAGCGTGCGCAACTTCTGCGGCAACGCCCACAGCAGCAGCGCCGCGGCCACCAGACTGGCAACGCCAATCACATACAGCGCCGGTGTGGTGCTGCCAGTCAGGTCCTTGATGCTGCCTACCATCACCGGGCTGACGATCCCGCCGAACTGACCCAGGGTATTGATCACCGCAATCCCGCCTGCAGCACCGGCGCCCGCACCGGCCAGCAGTTTTGGCGGCAAGGCCCAGAAGGCCGGGATGGAAGCGACGATACCGGTACCCATCAGGGCCAGAGCAACGATCAGGAAGGTGGTGTGCTGGGCGAAAATCCCGGCGCTGAAAAAACCGATCGCACCGATCACCACCAGGCCACAGACAAACTTGCGTCGCTCACCGCTGGCATCGGACAGGCGCCCAACCACCACCATGCTGATCGCCCCGCAGATATACGGCACGGCGGTTAGCAGGCCAATGATCACCGGGCTCTCGGTACCGGCGCTGCGAATCAGCTGCGGCGCCCAGAAGTTCAGTCCGTAGGATGCCACCTGGATCAGGAAGTAGATCAGCCCGAGCATCAGGAAGCCCGGCAGTTTCAAGGCCGCCAGCAGCGAGCCACCCTTGTGCGGTTCATGATGGGCGATACGGCTGGCCAGGTAGGTTTTCTCTTCGTTGGTCAACCAATGGGCATCGGTGACCTTGTCCTTCAAGACCAGTAACACCAGCAGACCCAGGCCGACGCAAGGCACACCGCCGAGCAGGAACAGCCAGTGCCAGCCGCGCATGTTCATCACCCCGTCCAGATGCCCCAGCACCAGACCAGACAATGGCGCACCGACCAACCCGGCAAAAGCCGAAGCCAGAAACAGCATGGAGGTGATGCGACCGCGGTAGTGCTGCGGGAACCACAGGGTCAGGTAATACAGCACGCCTGGGGCAAAACCGGCTTCCATCGCGCCGATGATGAAACGCAGGCCGTAAAACTGCCACTCGCTGTTGACGAAGACCATCAAAGCCGTGGCCACGCCCCAGGACATCATGATCCGGGCAATCCAGCGCCGCGCGCCGACCTTGTACAGCATCATGTTGCTCGGCACTTCGAACAGTACATAACCGACCACGAACAGCCCGGCGCCCAAGCCATAAGCGGTGTCGCTCAGGCTCAGGTCAGCCTGCAGCTGGAACTTGGCGAAGCTGATATTGATGCGGTCGAAGAAGGCGAACAGATAACAGACCATGATCAACGGCATCAGTCGCCAGGCAACCTTGCTGATCAGGGCTTTTTCGGCACTTATTATTTGTGCGGGGGTGCTGTGCGCAGTTAATACAGAAATAGTCATTGCTGGGTCTCCAGACGGACTTCCCGTGGGGGTCCGATTGTTTTTGTTGTCTGGGTTGATGATCGGGTACACACAACCAATGGCGCGGCCGTAGGAGCGGCTTCAGCCACGAGAAACAGGCTCGCGGCTAAAGCCGCTCCTACGATCGGGCCTACAGGAGGTTCATCACATCGTTCGGTGCCGGATGCAGATCGCAATTACGCCCCGCCTTGGCCACCTGCCCCGGCATTTCATGGCCGAGCAGCGCGGGCAATTGACGCGACATGGTCAGCAGATGGGGCAGATCGATTCCGGTAGCAATGCCCATCTCCTCGCACAGGTTCACCAGGTCCTCGGTGCAGATATTCCCCGAAGCGCCGGGCGCGAAAGGACAGCCGCCAAGACCGCCGAGTGACGCATCGAAACGCCGCGCACCGGCCTCATAAGCCGCCAGCACATTACTCAGGCCCAGGCCACGGGTGTTGTGGAAATGCAGGGTCAGTCGCGAAGCAGGCACCTGGGCCAGCACGCGCTGTACCAACTGGAAGACCTGACGCGGGTTGGCCATACCGGTGGTATCGGCGAGGCTGATGCCGTCGACGCCCAGTTCCTGATAGGCATCGACAATCTGCATCACCCGGTCTTCGCTGATCTTGCCTTCGAAGGGGCAACCGAAGGTGGTGGCAATCGACGCGTTCAGACTCAGGGTCGTGCCACGGGCCAGGCTCACCACATCGCCGAACGCCGCCAGGGACTGCTCGCAGCGCATGCGCATATTGGCCAGGTTGTGGGTCTGGCTGGCGGACATTACCAGGTTCAACTCATCAGCCCCGGCAGCGATGGCCCGTTCGGCGCCCTTGAGGTTGGGGATCAGCGCAACGTAAATCACCCCCGGCTGACGCTGGATGCCGCGAAACACTTCGTCACCATCACGCAGGGCCGGAATGGCCTTGGGCGAGACGAATGAACCGGCTTCGATACGGGAAAATCCGGCCAGGGACAGCTGATCGATCAAGGCGATCTTGTCGGCGGTCTCGACCCACCGGGGTTCGATCTGCAAGCCGTCCCGTGGGGCGACTTCCTGGACGATCAGGCGTTGGGAAAAGTCATTGATCATTGCACCACCCCCTCACGTTTCAGACGTTCGATATCGCGTTCGGTCAGGCCCAGGCCATTGAGCACGCTATCAGTGTGCTGGCCCAGGCTCGGCCCCTGCCAATTGACCTGGCCCGGCGTCTCGGACAGCTTGGGCACGATGCCCGGCATCTTCACCGCCGCGCCGCCGGGCAGTTGCGCATCAAGCAGCATGTCCCGAGCCTGGTAGTGTGGGTCGGCGACGATATCGGCCACCGAATAGATTCGCCCGGCTGGCACTTCGGCCTGTTCCAGGGCCTGCAAGACCAGGTCGATGGGCTGGCCGGAAGTCCAGTCGGCAATGGCCTGGTCGAGCAGATCGCTCTGCCGGGCGCGGCCGTCGTTATGGGCGAACTCCGGGTTATCGCCCAGATCGTCACGGCCGATGACCTGCATCAGGCGTTTGAAGATCGGGTCGCTGTTCCCGGCAATCACCACATAGGCGCCATCAGCGGTCGGATAGGTATTTGAAGGTGCGATACCCGGCAAGGCGCCGCCGCTGCGCTCACGCACATGGCCGAGCATGTCGTATTCGGGGATCAGGCTTTCCATCAGGTTGAATACGCTTTCGGCCAGGGACACATCGACAATCTGCCCGTCGCCCTGGCCGGTCTTGACCCGCAGCAGGGACATCAGCGCGCCCATCACCGCATGCATCGATGCCAGGGAATCGCCAAGACTGACGCCCACCCGGGCCGGCGGCGAACCGGGGGTGCCGGTGGTGTAGCGAATGCCACCCATGGCCTCGCCAATGGCACCAAAACCGGGGCGATCACGGTAAGGACCGGTCTGGCCATAGCCGGAAATACGTACCAGGGTCAGCTTGGGGTTGATGGCATGCAGCACATCCCAGCCCAGGCCGAGCTTTTCCAGGGCGCCGGGGCGCAGGTTCTCGATCAGTACATCGGCGCTTTCGGCCAGTTGCTTGACGATGGCAATGCCTTCGGGTGACTTGAGGTTCAGGGCCAGGGATTTTTTATTGCGCGACTGCAAATACCACCAGAGGGACGTGCCCTCATGGAGTTTTCGCCATTTGCGAAGAGGATCGCCCTGCCCTATCGATTCGATCTTGATCACCTCGGCACCGAACTCACCCAGCAGGCGGGCGGCGAAAGGCGCCGCAATCAGGGTGCCGATCTCGATCACGCGGATGCCACTCAGGGGCGCCGTCATCTTCTGTACCTCATGTTTCTTGGAATTTGGACCAAGACTAGAGGAACAGCATCGGGCAAAGCCAACCGTCAGTTGGCAAGGGTCGTTCGCCAAACGAGAACGCCACCTGCTGCCGTAGGAGCGGCTTTAGCCGGGAATACGCCTTCCCGGCTAAAGCCGGTCCCACAGGTGCTCTACGAGATTTCGCGGCGCAGATGCTCGTACAACAACCGGCTCACCGGCGACAACGCCGCTTCATCACGAATCACCAGCACCAAGGTCCTGCGCGACCACTCGTCATTCAGGGTCACCGCCGTCAATCCCAGGGACTGGCCGAACAGGTCGAAGGCCTTCTGCGGCAGGATGCCGATGCCCATATTGGCCTGAACCATCCGGCACACCGCATCGAAGCCCGGCACATGAATGCGCAGGCGCAGGACCTTGCCACTGGCCCGGGCCGCCGCATGGGCGCGCATATTGATGGAGCTGGCCGAGTGCAGGCCGATATGGTCGCTGTCCAGGGTGTCGGCAAAGTCCACCCGCTCGCGTCCGGCCAACGGATGATCGGGGCGCATCACCACAACCAGTTGGTCATGCCGATAGGGCACGCTGATCAGGTCGACGGTGTCGGTGTCCATCGAACAGATGCCTATATCCGCCACGCCATCGATCACGCCCTGCACCACCCCGGTACTGGGCCGCTCCTCGAGATCGACCTTGACCTGGGCATGGTCCTCGACGAAGTCGTGCAGGTCTTCCGGCAGAAACTGGATGATCGCCGAGAGGTTGGCCAGCATCCGCACATAACCCCGTACGCCCTGGCTGTGTTCGCCCAGTTCAAGGCCGATTTTCTCCACATCGAACAGCATGCGCCGGGCATGGTGCAGCAAGGTCTCCCCCGCCGCCGTCAGGGCCATGCCCTTGGCGTTGCGTACGAACAGGCCGATACCCAGGGCATCCTCCAGTTCCATCAGGCGCTTGCTCGCCGCCGACACCGCTATCGCCTCCCGCGCGGCCGCCTTGGTCAGGGTGCCTTCTTCATGCACCGCCACGAACAGTTGCAAGGTGATCAGGTCCAGGCGACGGGTGAGGTTTTTATGCAGCATGGCAGAGCGCCTTGGGTGGGAATGAGGCGCAGGATATCGCTAAATCAGGCGACCTTGTTGCGCCCCAGGGATTTGGCCTGATACAGCTGCTGATCGGCGCGACGGATCAGCGCCATGCTGTCACCGTCCCCCGGCTCGGTGACGCCGACACCAATGCTGACGGTGACCTGACCCACCGTGGCGAAAATCGCACCGGCCACCGCAGCGCGGATCTTCTCGGCAATGACTGCAGGACTCTGCACCGCTTCGACCTCGGGCAACAGCACGGCAAACTCCTCGCCACCGTAGCGGGCGAGGAAATCGGTACTGCGGATATTGCCCTGAATCAGCCCGGCCAGGCGCTGCAACACCTCATCACCAACGGCGTGGCCATAGCTGTCGTTGACTCGCTTGAAGTGATCGGCATCGATCAGCAACATGCCGAACGGCCGCCCCGTACGCTGGAACAGCTGGCTGCACTCGGCGAGTTTTTCATCGAGACGACGACGGTTGTAGACACCGGTCAGGGCATCGTGGGTCGCCAGTTGCAACAGTTCGGCATTGGCCTGAGTCAATGCGGCTGTACGCAGCGCGACGGTAGCTTCCAGGGAGGCGTTGGCCTCCTGCAGCTCACGCTCCTTGCCCAACAGGGATTCGGTCATGCCACTGATGGATCGGCCGAGCTGGGCGATCTCCAGCACTGCGTGTTCCTGGGGAAACTGCGCGCCGGGTTGCTGGTCCTGAACCAGCTTGGCCGAGCGAGCCAGTTGCTCGATAGGACGGCTCAGGCTCAGCGCCAGGTAGTAGGCCACGAGGCCGAAACCAACGGCAGCGATAACGCCGAGCACCAGCAGTTTGTAGAACAGGATGCGTGCAGGTTCCAGGGCGATGTCCAGAGGCTGGCGGACCACGATGTACCAGGCCAGCCCGGTATTAGACGGAGTCGGTACCGCCACGGCGCTGGTCAGGTAGTCATCCTCGCCCAACGACCAGCCCGGCCGGGCCTGTGCCGCCGTGAGGTTAGCCACGGTCTGCCCGGCAAGCTGTTCCGGATACAGCACTTTGCCGCCCTCATCGACGATCAGCGCTTCAACACCCGGCGCCAGGCCTTTCTCCATCACCGCCGATTCGACGATCTGGGTCACCCAACTCCAGTGGGCATGGGCCCCGAGCACACCCACGACCTGGCCATCGGCAGTACGAATCGGCGCGGCAAAATCGATAAAACGCAGCGGCTCGCCATTGCTCGCCCCCGGCAGCAACTTGGCGAGCAGCACCGCTTCGTGGGGGTCGCCGGAGTAATTGCCCTGCAACCCGGCCTGAAACCACGGCCGCGCCTTCACCGACTGATTGACCAACAATCCTTTCGCAGCCTGCCTGACCTGACCATTGACGTCGGCCACGCCCATCCAGGCGTATTCGGCACGGGATTGGGTGCGCAGGTCCATGGTGGTGAGAATATCGGGATCGTCGAGATTGCCGCGGCGAAACAGCGGCGAACGGGTGAGCTGCGACACTTCCAGCTGCCGCTCGGCAAACTGTGAAGCCAACAGCACCGCCGCCGAGCGGGCGGTGTTCAACAGCGCATTACCGCTGGCCAACTTCATCTGTTCAGTGGCGATATGGCCCACATAGAAGCCCACGCTGAGCAGCGTGAACAATGACAGGCCGGCAAACCAAAGGGTCAGGCGACTACGCAGGCTGGCTCTGATCATGGCGCGATATCTGAGTGCTTATAGTGGCCTTATGGTAGGCCTAATGATGGCGGTTTAGCTATAGATCCGGCGTGCCCCGGTGTTGCGCTGACGCCAATAAACGATGGCGCAACATGGGACCGGCTTTAGCCGGGAAAGGGCCGTAACAGCCGCTATTAAAATGCGTCAATGCCGCCGTCTTCCCGGCTAAAGCCGGTCCCACAGGTCACAAACATCAGATGTCCATATCCAGCAACGCCGCCCCCAGCGCCTTGCCATGGGCGTCCAGCGTCAGATGTGGTGTTTTTGCAGAATCCGTGATCACAGAGAAACAATGTGGGACCGGCTTTAGCCGGGAAGGCGTCATTGCTGAACAAGCAAATGTAGCGGATGTACTGGCCCCTTCCCGGCTAAAGCCGGTCCCACAAGTTCAGTCAGTTACACCATCAGAACCCAACGCTGGCCTGCACAAAGTACGTGCGTGGCTGGCCCAGGTAGATGCCGGCGTTGTTGTCGCTGGAGCGGGTGAAGTACTGGTGGTCGAAGAGGTTTTTCACCCCGGCGCCCAGTTTCAGGTTGGACAGCTGCTTGCCGAAGTCATAGCCGCCGCGCACGTTCCAGGTCATGTAGCCGGGAATGTTGCCGTACTGGCCGTCGGCGGTCGGAGTGGTGATGTAGTTGCCGTTGAAGCTGCCATCGGCGTTGCTGCCGGTGCCGGGTGCGCGTTGTTGTGACTGGGCGTAGCCGTCGAGGTTCCAGGTCCAGCGATTGACTTCATAACGCAGCCCCACGGTGCCCACCTGGCGCGAGTAGAACGGCAGGTCGCGCCCCTTGAAGCCGGGAATGTCACCCTGGGAGGTGGCGCTGGTGTAGGTGAAACCGGCGTTGGCGGTCAGCCCATGCAAGCGTGAGTCGAGGTTGCCGAGGTCGTAGTGCACCGACGACTCGATGCCTTCGTGACGGGTTGCGCCGAGGTTGGTCCAGCCCACGTCGTTACTGACGTATTGCAGCTCGTCGGCGAAGTCGATGTAGAACGCCGTCAGCTCGCCGCCCCAGATGCCATTGTCGAAACGGGTGCCGATCTCGTAGGTCTTGGCCTTCTCCGGCTGCAGGCCGTTGGCGGTGTTGTTGCCGCTGCCGCCCTGGGCGACCTGGAAGTATTGCAGGCTGCCGAAGGAGGTTTCGTAGTTGGCGAACAGCTTCCAGTTATCGGACAGGTGATACATCACGCTCAAGGCCGGCAGCGGCTCGTTTTCATTGACGCTGCGGTCCTTGGCCGTGACCGGCACGTTGTTCAGGCCCATGACGGCGCGCTCGTGCCAGTGGGTATCGATGCTTTCAAAGCGGATGCCCGGGGTGATGGTCCATTTGCCGATATCGATCTTGTCGTCCAGATATACCGCCGTGGCCTCGGTGCCGCCGGTACGGTCCTGGTAGACATGGCCATCGGAAGCCTTGGTCGGGGTCAGCACGTTATTGACCAGAGCCAACTGCCTGGCCTGCTCATGCATGGCTTCCTTGAGATAGCGCACACCGAGGCTGGCTTCCTGGGTGGTCGGGCCAAGGTCGAATACATGGGACACCCGCGGCTCGATGCCGAAGGTGTGATAGCTGCGCGGGAACGAGCCCTCGGTCAACAGGTTGCGCGCAGCAATGTTGCTGCCGCGAAAACTGTCGGAGTAGTAGGTCAGCACTTCGAACTGGGTCGACTCGTCGATCTGCCGTTTGTACTTGATCGACACATCCTTGCGCCGCCCGGTGAAGTTGTCGTAATCGCGCACCGACTGATACGGATTGGCGTCGAACTGCTTCTGGGTCAGGCCGCCGGGCATGTCAGCAGTGGCGTCGTAGTAGTGGAAATTGACCGACAGATCGTCATCGTCCGTCAGCGCCCAATGGGTCTTGAACAGCACGTCGTTGATGTCGTTGTGATTGTTGCTTTCGCGATAACCGTCGCCGCCCACTTTCGAGTAGAGCAAGGCCGCGCCCAGACCGTTGTCCAGGGTGCCGCCGATAAAGCCGGTCTCCATATTTTTCACGCCGCCGTAGCGGCTTGACTCCAGGGTGGTGCTGACTTCGCCGCTCAGGTCCTTGGGAATAGCCCGGGTGACGAAGTTGATCACCCCGCCGACGTTCTGTGGCCCATAGCGCACGGAACCGGCGCCGCGGACGACGTCGATGCTGTCGAGGTTACCCACGGCAATCGGCGCCATGGACAGCTGCGGCTGGCCATAGGGCGCAAAGGCCGCCGGCACGCCGTCGATCAACACCGTGGAGCGCGGCGACAGGCGCGAGGTCAGGCCGCGCACGCCGACGTTGAGTGAAATATCGCTGCCACCGGTGCCGTTGTTCTCCTGCACCTGCACGCCGGGGACCCGACGCAGCACATCACCAACGGTGGTGGCCGCATGCTCGACCATATTCTCCCGGCGCACCACGGTGCGCGCACCCGGATGATTCTGCACCACGGCCTGATCGGCATCGCCAAGCCAGTCACCCACGACCTTGACGTCAGTGGCGGCGATTTCCAGGCTGCCCGGCGTGGTGCTGGCGCTGCTGCCTGTGGGTTGCAGGATCACGGTATCGGCGGAAATTTCGTACTCCAGGCCACTGCCCTTGAGCAACGCGCGCAGGGCCTGCTCCGCCGACAGATTGCCGTCCACAGCGGGCGCCTGCTTGCCTGCCACCAGCTCGGGGCTGAAGAACAATTGCAGTGAAGCCTGCTGCGCCAGTTGGCTCAAGGCGGCGCCCAGAGGCTGAGACTGAATATGAATGACCATCGGCGCATCAGCAGCCTGGGCCACGCCCGCAGCGCTGGCCACGGCAATCGCCAGTAACAGCGGCAACCAGCGCGAAGGCGCGGTGGGTAATGAATGAGGGGCGGCAGGTTGGTTGTTATTCACGTCGGATAGTGTCCTGAGAGGTCCAGAGTCGGAGCTTTGTCTGCGCGCTGTAATGCAAACCAGTCGCAGTTGGACAAGAAGACGAAGAACTGAAAAAAAACCTGAATCTAACGTGAAATTATTTCCTGGCTGCCATCCCCGAGGGTCCGCACCGTCACCGGCAGAATGCTCGGCAAGGCCCGTAATAGAGCATCCGTGTCATCTGCCTTGAAGACACTGGTCAGGCGCAGACTGGCAGTCTTGCCACTGGCCACCAACAACGGTCGCTGGCGATAGCGTGAGACTTCCTCAACCACTTCGCTCAAAGGCGCATCGTTGAACACCAGCTTGCCGGTACGCCAGGCAATGATCGCAGCCGTATTCACAGCACTGGCAGGCGACACCCGACCGCTGCCATCGACACGGGCCCCCAGGCCAGCGGTGAGTACGACGCTCTCGCCCTGGCTGTCCGTACCATTGACCTTGACTGTGCCCGACTCCACCGCGATCAGGGTCTGGGCCGGGTCGCGGCGCACGTCGAAACGGGTGCCCGTCACTGTCACCCTGCCCTTGCCCGCCTCGACCACGAACGGCCGGGACGGGTCGTGCTGCACACTGAACATGGCTTCGCCTTCGCTGAGCAGGACCTGGCGCTGCCCACGGACGAAATGCACATCCATGCGCGTGCGGGAGTTGAGCTCCACCACTGAGCCGTCCGGCAACGTCACCTGCTTGCGCTCGTCGAAGGCCGTGGCGAACTGGCCGCTGTAGTCGTTGGCGGTATTGAGGCCAAACCACAATGCCGCGCTGATAGCCACCGCGGCCACACTGGCCGCCACGGCGTAGCGCAATACGGCGCTTTTACGCGGCAAGGAGGTTGGAGCATCCTCGCGCAGCAGGGCCTGCAGGCGCTCTTTCGACAGCTGATCAGCCGCGCCCCAGATCTGTTGCAACGCACGGTATTCCTCGACGTGCCGCGGACTCCGGGCCAGCCATTCGTCAAAGCGCGCCTGCTCCCCGGCATCAAGGGGCCGATCACTGGTCAGGGCAAACCAGGCGGCCGCCTCATCGCGCACGGTGTCGGCGCAATCACGATCCGTGGTCATGGCTGAATCCGGCTTGAAAGGATGTGGGCGGTCATGGCTTGGCGACGTCCAGTCGATCACGCAAATGTCGAAGGGTGCGGATCATATACTTTTCCACCATGTTCTTGCTCAGACCCATGCGCTCGGCGATTTCCTGCTGGGTCAGACCTTCGAGCTTCTGCCAGATGAATACCTTGCGGCAATTGAGGGGCAACTCGGCCAGGGCGCGCTCGATGGAATCGGCCAGCTGGATGGCATGCATGAACGCCTCCGGATCCCCCGCCTGCGGGACGCAATACTCATCGGCCTCCAGCTCCAGCAAGGCCCTCCGGTCTTCACGCCGCCAGGTATCCACCGCGATATTGCGCGCCGTCTGATGCAGATAGGCGCGAGGCTGCTCGGCCTCGCAGTCGGACTCCAGCACGCGGACAAAGGCATCGTGGGTCAGGTCTTCAGCCTGATGACGATTCTTCAGACGACGGGTCCATGTGCCAATGAGCTCCTCATAATGATCAAGAAAGCCTTTACTGCCTGGCAGCTTGAGAGTCATGGCGGTGTGCTGGACGGGGGCGAAGGGCGCGAATAGTAATGCTTCCCATTAGCTCGTGCAAACTATTCATTGTTCTCACAATCCGCCTTAGCGAATTGGAACAAGATTGTGTGGGCGCCGGGCTTGCCCGCGATGAGGCCGGGACATCTGCGGCATTACCTGAACCGGATACACCGCCTTCGCGGGCAAGCCTCGCTCCTACGAGTCAAGGCTGCGAATGGATCGATCGGACCCACCGTCTTCGCAGCCTTCGGCAGCTCCTACAAACCGCCTTTATTGCCTTACATCAGGCACAACTCACTCCACCGGCGCGTACTGCATCTCGCCATTGCCAAACGACCAATCCTCACGCTTCACATCGATCAGGCTGATCCAGACATCTTCCTTGCGCAGCCCGGTGCGGGCATGGATCCCCTCGGCGACAGCCTTATAGAACGCCTTCTTCACCTCGACCGTGCGCCCCGCATTCCAGGTGATCTGAATGAAGACGATGCCAGGCGTGTAGTTGATGCCCAGATAGCCTTCGGCCGGATAGACCAGTTCGTCCGCAGCATGGCGGTTGATGACCTGGAATTTGTCGTGAGCCGGAACGTTGGCGGTGTTGACCATGGCGTCGTAGATCACTTCGCTGATCGCGGCGACGGTTTGCGGGCTGGTGCCAGCGGCGACGTCGACTCGGGCTAAGGGCATGTGCTGATCCTCTTTGATAATGGGTTGGGTGCTGGGTCTACCCTAGGCCTAGGCGTAGAATTCATCAAACGCATAATTTTCAGAAACTAAATGAGTATTTAGCATGCTATTTGAAGACCTGAAGGCATTTGTCGCAGTCATCGATTGCGCGTCCCTGACCAAGGCGGCCGAGAAGCTGTGCCTGACCCAGTCGGCCGTGTCCCGACGCCTGCAGCATCTGGAGGAATCGCTGAATGCCAGCCTGTTCGATCGTAGCAGCCGCCCTCCCGTGCCGACGGCCATGGGCTATCGGATCTACGAACACGCCGTGACCCTGCTGCGCGACGCCAATCATCTGCTGAGTATTCCTCAGGAGTCAGCGACGCCCAGCGGGCGCTTTCGTGTGGGGTTTACCCAAGTGGTGGCCGATGTGGTGGTGTTCGATGCCGTCACGCGGATTCGTCAGGCCTTTGCTGAGTTGGAAATGCAACTGGTGACTCACTGGAGCTCGGAGCTTGAGCTGATGATCAGCCGCGGCGAACTCGACGCCGCAACCCTGCTGCTGCCTGCGCCGAGCCAGCTTCCCGAGGGGTTGGCGGGAAAACTGATCACCACACTGGAGATTGTCGTGGTGCAGAGCAGGCAACATCCCATCGTCGACTCAGCGAGCGATATCAACAGCCTGTCGTGCCGGGAATGGATTCTCAACCCCAGGGGCTGCGGTTACCGCGCGGCACTGGAAGCGGCCATGGGCGGTCGCGGCCAGAAGCTGCGCCTGGGCATCGACACCCACGGCGCGGCCATACAGATGCGCATGATCGCCGCCGGGCTGGGCCTGGGTTTGTTGCCGAAGAAGCTGTTACAGGAAAGCCCGCTGCAGGACCAACTGGCCATTGTCGAGGTGAGGGATTTTGCCCTGCAAGTCGATATCTGGGTGGCTCACTCCCTCAGGCCGGGCAATCTGCGCCAGGCCAATGAGCTGTTGATCCAGCAGGTGTCAGACGGCTTTCCATAAGCTTCAAAGCCCGATCGTCAAGCCATTGGCCGGCAACGGCAGCGCGGTCTTGTAGCGCACCTGTTTGAGGGCAAAGCTGGAACGGATATTGGCTACGCCGGGAATTTTCGTCAGGTGGTTGAGGATGAATCCTTCCAGCGCCTGAATATTCGGCACCAGTACCCGCAGCAGGTAATCGGCATCGCCGGTCATCAGGTAGCACTCCATGACTTCCGGGCGCTCGCTGATCGCCTCCTCGAAGCGATGCAGCGCATCTTCGACCTGCTTCTCCAGGCTGACATGGATAAACACATTGACGTGCAGGCCCAACACCGCAGGCGCCAGCAGGGTGACTTGCTGGCGGATCAGGCCGAGTTCTTCCATGGCCTTGACCCGGTTGAAACAGGGCGTAGGCGACAGGTTGACGCTCTTGGCCAGCTCGGCGTTGGTAATGCGGGCATTCTCCTGCAAGCGATTGAGAATGCCGATATCGATTCGGTCAAGCTTTCGCATAAAGATAAATACTCTTATATATTTATTTTAAAGAGAATAAATATCTCCAAACGAGCGCAACAACAAGTAACAAGAGAAAATAAATCTCCGGACGCAGGGTTAACATTTTTCCACCTTGAAGCCTTTGTACCCGGAGAATCGCCATGGCGGATTACGGCCCCGATTGCAGCACCCTCGATACACCGACCCGACGCGGCGGCCTGCTGTCGCCCCAGGCCAAGGGTATCGCGCTGTTGCTGGCGGCCATCGTCATCTGGGGCGCCAACTGGCCGGTGATGAAAACCGGCCTGGCCCACATCACGCCGATCTGGTTTTCCGCCACCCGCTTCGTCCTTGGCGCGGTATGCCTGTTCGTCCTGCAAGGAGTGACCGGCACCTTAAGGTTACCGTCCCGTCGCGACTGGCCATTGATTGCCAGTGTCGGCCTGTTGCAAATGCTGGCATTTACCGTGCTCGGCGCCATCGCCATGACCCAGATCCCGGCCGGCCGCTCGGCCGTACTGGCCTACACCACGCCCTTATGGGTGACCCCGGCGGCCTTGCTGTTCTTTGGCGAGCGCCTGTCCGCCCGCCTGTTGATCGGCACCTTGCTCGGAGTGATCGGCGTGGGCGTGTTACTCAACCCGCTGACCCTGGACTGGGACAACCGGACCCTGATCAAAGCCAACCTCATGCTCCTCGCCGCCTCATTCTGCTGGGCCTTGTGCATCCTGCATCTGCGTTACTACAAGGGCAGCTCCAGCGCCTACCAGTTGGCGCCGTGGCAGATGCTTGTGGCCAGCGTGCCCCTGACGATCATGGCGTGGATCATCGAAGGCCCCTTCACTGGCGATAACTCCCGCACCCTCTGGGAAGTCGCCCTGTTCGTCGGCCCCGTGGCCACGGCTTTCTGCTTCTGTGCGGTGAATGCCGCCAGCATGTGGCTGTCCACCACCAGCATGTCCTCGGCCATGCTCGGCGTGCCGGTAGTCGGGTTGGTGATGTCGGTGATGTTTCTTGGCGAGACCTTGACCAGGCCATTGCTGGTGGGGGTGCTGGCGATTGTCGGGGGGATTTTGATTGTGACGATCAAGGGGCGTGCCTCAGAAGCTTGATGAGCCATATAGCTTAGATTCAAGCGTTTCATACGAACCGGGGCTTTTCGGGATACCGTTAGAACCTGTGCAGGTGATGGGTTTCAGGTTGTACAGACGGGCCAATAAATGCCTGTGGTGACGAACAGGGGTGTGTTGAGTTTGTGCGAACAGAAGCGTTCTGTGGTGATCATAGTTGATATGGGACGACAAGACTGGGGTGATAGTATTTTCATATATTGGCAATTCCACTAGCAAAAGCGCCCACCGAGTTTTTTGGGGGCGCTCAAATTTTCAGCGATGAGTATTTGTAAAACACGCACTCAAGCCGTCAACGCGGCTAATATCACTTTCCCCCATCAGCAAAACGCCACGCAACTTCTTTAATGGTGATTGGCAATTCGTTAGGGTACCCGTTAGTTTCATTACGGGTAGTCAGAAATATCCTTAGCGACACCAATGTTTGGCGCCCTTGCAATTCGATACCGTACGTCGAGTCCCCTTTCACTGTCTTAACACTATCATACCTTATCCCAGGGATATCCGGCAGTGGTTTATCGGGATCAAAAAAAGTCGACTGTATATATAACCATGCACCCTTAAAGCCAGCATTAAGAGTAATCCTGGAGTAATCGATTTGACGCGTCACTCCAGACGGGAAATCAAACACTATATAGTTTGTGTTCAGCGATAAATCATCCCCCTCTGGTATAATAAGGGCGCCAAGTAGCATGGCTATAGCATGATGCTGCCCTCCGATAGAGGTGATATGTGCGTCTGGAAGATAATCCGGCCCCGCGCCATTATGGACGCGAATGTACATGTTGTGCGGAGTGGGGGTATAGACATCTGGCTCAAATCTGGTTTCAACCGCGAAGGACGAAAAGTCCTCCGTAATTAACTCGGCGATATCAGGTCCAGCTGCCTTACCTTTGATTAAATGAAAACCAGGATTACTATTCATATCTATATCTCTCGAGTATTTTTCTAACGACTGTGCATCCAGGCCAAATCGAAAACCAAAGTTTTAACTATCGCTTGGGGGTACAAGTCAAATTTGGAAACAGCGTAAGCAAAAGGTCTCACTGCAGTAAGCTATTCGCCGCTTTAAAGTACGTTCAGCGAAACACAGCCCACTTCTAATACCATAGAACAGAATGACTCAACCTCAACACCATTCATCTTATAAGAAACCGCTCTGACCGCATCAACGGATATAGCAAAGTCTTTCAATAAATTGCTTTCCAGCGTAAACAAGCAGGCATTTTATCGCCCACTTAAGAGGATCGCCATGCTAGAGACCTTACTAGACAATGTGAATATAGCAATATGTTTCTTTTTATCACAAAACATAATATTGACACCCAACACTACAGCGCACTATAACGAAACTGAAAAAGAGCACCCGACATTCAGATAATTACTACGCCTGTAAATACAAATCTATAAGAAACACACCCGAACGGTTAGGCAGGCAACGCCCCAATGCGATCATCGCCAGCAAACCAGCTCCCTATTGATTTCGCCTGATGCCCGTTTTTATTCAGGCATTGCCCCATCAAACACAATCCATGCCCCATGCCATCACTGTCCCGCCATTGATGGCCCGCGCCTCGCGCCTAAGATGCTTCACCAAGCCTGTGAATAAACGACGGGTAATTGTAAAATACTCACTCAAACCATCAACGCAGCTGGTATCACTTATTTCCATCAGCAAAGCGCCAAGAAACCTCTTTAATTATGATTGGCAACTCAGTAGGGTACCCTTCAGCTTCAAGGCGGGTATACACCGATATCTTTAGAGATACCAATGTTTGCAGCCCCTGCAGCGCGAGGCCATAGATCATATCTCCTTTCTTTGTCTCAAACGCATCTTGCCTTTCGCCAGGAATTTCCGGCAGCGGTTTATCGGGATCAAAATATGTCGACTGCATGATTAAGAGCACATCTTCAAAGGCAATGTTAAGCGTGATCCATAAGTAATCGATTTGACGCGTCACTCCAGACGGGAAATCAAACACGATATAGTTTGTTTGCAGCGAAGAATCAGGTCCCTCGGAGGCAACAAGGGCTCCAAGTTGCATAGCTATAGCATGCTGCCTTCCGATAGAGGTGATATGTGCATCTGGAAGATAATTCGGCCCCGCGCCATGATGGACGCGAATGTACATGTTGTGCGGAGTGGGGGTGTAGACATCCGGCTCAAATCTGGTTTCAACCGCGAAGGACGAAAAGTCCTCCGTAACTGACTCGGCGATATCAGGTCCAGCTGCCTTACCTTTGACTAAATGAAAACCAGGCTTACTATTCATATTTATATCTCTCGAGTATTTCTCTAACGACTGTGCATCCAGGCCAAATCGAAAACCAAAGATTTAACTATCGCTTGGGGCACAAGTAAAAATTGGAAACAGCGTAAGCAAACAGGTCTCACTGCAGTAAGCTATTCGTCGCTTCAAAGTACGTTCGGCGAAACACAGCCCACTTCTAATACCATAGAACAGAATGACTCAACCTCAACACCATTCATCTTATAAGAAACCGCTCTGATCGCATCAACGGATATAGCAAAGTCTTTCAATAAATTGCTTTTCAGCGTAAACAAGCAGGCATTTTATCGTTCCCTTAAGAGGATCGACATGCTAGAGAACTTGCTAGAAAATGTGAATATAGCAATATGTTTCTTTTTATCACAAAACATTATATTGACACCGAGCACTACAACTCACTACACCCAAGCTAAAAAAAGCACCCGACATTCAGATAATTACTACGCCTGTAAATACAAATCGATAAGAAACACACCCGAACGGTTAGGCAGGCAACGCCCTAATGCGATCATCGTCAGCAAACCAGCTCACTATTGATTTCGCCTGATGCCCGTTTTTATTCAGGCGTTGTCCCCATCAAAACACGATCCATGACCCATGCCATCACTGTCCCGCCATTGATGGCTTGCGCCTCGCGCCTAAGATGCTTCACCAAGCCTGTGAATTTATCTGCGAGCGTTGCCATGACCAAAACAAGAACCCTCTACGACAAGCACATCGACTCGCACACCGTGGCGCAGCTCGATGATCAGGGCCATGCGCTGCTGTATATCGACCGCCAGGTCATCAACGAATACACCAGCCCCCAGGCCTTCAGCGGACTGCGCGAGGCCGGGCGCGAGGTGTGGCGGCCGGAGACGGCGCTGGCGGTGGTCGATCATGTCAACCCGACGACGCCGCAACGGGTCGCGGCCATGGCCGATGCCGGGGGCGCGTTGCAGGTGTCGTACCTGGGGCAGAACTGCGAGAAATTCGGCATCGAGCTGTTCGATGTACTCGACAAGCGCCAAGGTATCGAACACGTAATCGCCCCTGAGCAGGGCTTTATCCTGCCGGGCATGGTGATTGCTGCAGGCGATAGCCACACCACCACTTATGGCGCTTTGGGCGCCTTTGGCTTTGGTATCGGCACCTCGGAAATCGAACATCTCTTGGCCTCCCAGACCCTGGTCTACAAGCGCCTGAAAAGCATGCGCGTGACCGTCGAAGGCAGCCTGGCCCACGGCCTGACGTCCAAGGACGTGATCATGGCCCTGATCGGTCGCATCGGCGCGTCAGGAGCCACGGGTTATGCCATCGAATTCACCGGTTCGACCATCGATGCCCTGAGCGTCGAGGCGCGCATGACCATCTGCAACATGGCCGTGGAAGCCGGTGCCCGTGGCGCCTTTATGGCCCCGGATGACAAAGTCTTCGCCTACCTCAAGGACAAGCCTCGCGCGCCAAAGGGCGAGCTCTGGGAGCAGGCCGTGGCGGTCTGGCGCGAGCTGCGCAGCGACCCCGGCGCCCGGTTCGATCAGGAAGTGCATCTGGATACCCGCGATCTGCAACCGATGGTCACCTGGGGCACCAGCCCGGACCAGGCCTCAGCCATCGGCGAGCGTGTGCCGGACCCGGCCACCATCGACGACCCGATCCTGCGCCAGGACATGCGCCGCGCCCTCGACTACATGGGCTTGCAGGCCGGTCTGCCGCTGAGCGAAATCCGTATCAGCCATGCCTTTATCGGCTCCTGCACCAATGCCCGGATCGAAGATTTGCGCGATGCCGCACGGGTGGTCAGCGGCAAGCAAGTGGCAGATGGCGTACGGGCGATGATCGTGCCCGGCTCCACGGCGGTGCGGGATCAGGCTGAGGCCGAGGGCCTGGCGACGATCTTTCGCGACGCCGGCTTTGAATGGCGCCAGTCCGGCTGCTCCATGTGCCTGGCGATGAACGACGACGTACTCGCCCCCGGCGACCGCTGCGCCTCCAGCACCAACCGCAACTTCGAAGGCCGCCAGGGCGCCGGGGCGCGCACGCACCTGATGAGCCCGGCGATGGTCGCCGCCGCCGCGATAACAGGGCACTTGACCGATGTCCGTCACTTCCAGGAGAGCATCCAGCCATGAGCCTGCAACCTTTTACCCAAGTCAGCGGCAAGGCCGCGCCGATGCTGGCGGCCAATATCGACACTGACGTGATCATGCCCAAGCAGTTCCTCAAGGGCATCGACCGCGCCGGCCTGGACCGGGGCCTGTTTTTCGACCTGCGTTTCCTGCCCTCAGGCGAGCCCAACCCGCAATTCATCCTTAACCAGCCCGGCTGGCAGGGCGCGAGTTTCATGGTGGTCGGGCCCAACTTCGGCTGCGGCTCGAGCCGCGAGCACGCGGTGTGGGGCCTCAAGCAGATGGGCATCCGCGCGCTGATCGGCAGCAGCTTCGCCGGGATTTTCTACGATAACTGCCAGCGTAACGGCGTATTGCTGATCACCCTGGACGCGCAGCAGGTACAGGAACTGGGGCGCACCGTAAGCGAGGCCGAAGGCGCACAGATCGAAATCGACCTGCCTGCCCAGGAAATTCGCCTGCACGATGGCCGTGCCGTGCCTTTCCAGATCGATGCGTTACGCAAAGACGCGCTGTTGCAAGGCCTGGATGCCATTGGCAGCACCTTGCAGCGCAGTGCGCAGATTCGCGAGTTCGAGCAGCGGCACTTGCAGGCTAATCCCTGGTTGAGCTGAGAGTCGCCCTCCGGATCCATGAGCTACTGTGGGACCGGCTTTAGCCGGGAAGGCGTCTTCCCGGCTAAAGCCGGTCCCACATGATTTGCGCGTTCAAAGCGACAATCGCCGAAAATGCTCCTGCAAAAACTCCACACACACCCGCAGCTTCCCGGAGTTGGCCAGACGCGTCGGGTACACCGCCCAGACGTTGGCGCTCTGGGTGTAGTCCGGCAGGATCTGCACCAGTCGGCCTTGTTCCAACAGCGGTTTGACGTCCCACATCGAACGCAGCAGCACGCCGCGGCCGTCCAGCGCCCATTGCAGGACAATCTCGCCACTGTTGGATGACAGCGGCCCACGCACCCGCACGCTGTCGTGCTGATCACCGCACTCCATCTGCCAGATGCCGAAGGCGTTGTCGCGCTCCTTGAGCACCAGGCAATCGTGCTGCTCGAGTTCCCTCAGGGCCTGAGGCGTGCCGCGCCGTTGCAGGTAGTCCGGGGCCGCACAAAGAATCCGGCGATTGCTCACCAACTGGCGGCCTATGTGCTGACCGGGAATGTCATCGCCGACACGAATTTCCAGGTCGAAGCCCTCGTTGACGATATCCACCACACGATCGAACAGGTCGAGACGTATTTCCAGATCCGGATACAGCTCGGCCAGTTTCGACACCGCAGGGGCGACGTGATTGCGGCCGAAACCGAACGAGCTGCACAGGTGCAGCCGGCCACGGGGCGCGGCGTGGGCTTCGGAAAGTTCGTCGTGCAGCAACTGGAAGTCCTCAAGAATCCGCACCGCCCAGCGCTGCACCCGCTCGCCGTCTTCGGTGAGGGCCACACGTCGACTGGTACGGTGCAAAAGCCGCGTACTCAAGGTGCTTTCCAGAATCTGGATGCGTTTGCTGACGTAGGCTGGCGAAAGGCCCAATTCGTCCGCTGCCGCAGCGAAACCCGCCTTGCGGATCACGGTCAGGAATACCCGCAAATCCTCGGGCAAGGGCGCAGCTTCTTTCTTGGAGGTCATGCAGTGTCTTTCTTGTAGGGAGGGCTAAACCGGTGACGCAGGATAGCATTTGGCCAAGTCGGGTTTTACCTGGCGCATATTCGCTATCGATCTAAAAATATGGATTAAGGTTCTTTTACGGAATAAATCGAAGCCTTTATAACGGGTCCCAGGATTTAAAACTGTTGCTCCAGCAACACGACTTGGACAGCCCAAAGGATCTGCGATGAACGTTTTCTGGTTTCTCCCCACCCACGGCGACGGCCACTTTCTCGGCACCAGCAAAGGCGCGCGCCCGGTTACCCTGAACTATCTCAAGCAAGTGGCCCAGGCCGCTGACGACCTTGGCTACTACGGCGTGCTGATTCCCACCGGTCGTTCCTGCGAAGACTCCTGGGTCATCGCTTCGGCCCTGGTGCCCCTGACCGAACGCCTGAAATATCTGGTGGCGATCCGTCCCGGCATTATTTCCCCGACCGTTTCGGCGCGCATGGCCGCGACCCTGGACCGCCTGTCCGGCGGGCGTCTGCTGATCAACGTGGTGACCGGCGGCGATCCCGACGAGAACCGCGGCGACGGCATCTTCCTCGACCATAGCCAGCGCTACGAAGTCACCGATGAATTCCTGCAGATCTGGCGTCGGGTGCTGCAAGGCGAAGCCGTCGATTTCGAAGGTAAACACCTGCAAGTGCAGAATGCCAAGGCGCTCTATCCGCCGATCCAGAAGCCCTACCCGCCGCTGTATTTCGGTGGTTCGTCCGAGGCCGCTCACGACCTGGCCGCCGATCAGGTAGACGTTTACCTGACCTGGGGCGAGCCTCCGGCCGCCGTGGCGCAGAAGCTCGCCGATGTGCGCGAACGGGCTGCCCGCAAAGGCCGCACGGTGAAGTTCGGCATCCGCCTGCATGTGATCGTGCGCGAAACCAGCGAAGAAGCCTGGAAAGCCGCCAACACCCTGATCGAGCAAATCAGCGACGAAACCATTGCTGCGGCGCAGAAGTCTTTTTCGCGTTTCGATTCCGAAGGCCAGCGACGCATGGCTGCACTGCACGACGGTCGCCGCGACAACCTGGAAATCGCCCCGAACCTGTGGGCCGGCGTCGGGCTGGTGCGCGGTGGCGCGGGCACGGCACTGGTGGGCAATCCTGAAGAAGTCGCCGCGCGAATCAAGGAATACGCGGACCTGGGCATCGAGAGCTTTATCTTCTCCGGCTACCCGCATCTGGAAGAGGCCTACCGCTTCGCCGAACTGGTCTTCCCCTTGCTGCCTGAGCCCTACGCTAGCCTGGCCGGGCGCGGCATCACCAACCTGACCGGACCGTTCGGCGAAATGATCGCCAACGATCTGCCGCCGCAGAAGTGATCCGCTGAAAGGGAAACGCTTATGTCGCTATTGACCCTCGCCCCCTCGCCTGCGCTGGCGACGTCGATCAGGGCCACGGCCCAGGTCTTCGAAGACCCGCACTCACAGGCCTTGCTCGCCCACGTCCAGCGCGTGGCGCCGAGCGACGCCAGTGTGTTGATCATCGGCGAGACCGGCACCGGCAAGGAACTGATGGCCCGGCATATCCATGCCCTGAGTGAGCGCCGTGACCAGCCGTTCGTGGCGGTGAATTGCGGCGCCTTTGCCCAGTCCCTGGTCGAGGCCGAATTGTTCGGTCACGAAAAAGGCGCCTTTACCGGCGCCACCCAGGCCAAGGCTGGCTGGTTCGAGGCAGCTAATGGCGGCACGCTGTTTCTCGATGAGATCGGCGACCTGCCCATGGCCACCCAGGTCAAGCTGCTGCGCGTGTTGCAGGAGCGTGAAGTGGTGCGGCTGGGCTCGCGCAAGAGCATCGCCATCGACGTGCGTGTGCTGGCGGCGACCAATGTGCAGCTGGAACAGGCGATCAATGCCGGGCACTTTCGCGAGGACCTGTATTATCGCCTGAGCGTGGTCAACCTGCCCCTGGCCCCGCTGCGCGAACGGCCCGGCGATATCCTGCCCCTGGCCCGGCATTTCATCGAACGCTACAGCCAGCGCCTGGGTTACGGCGCCGTCGCGTTGAGCGTCGACGCCGAAGCACGGCTCAAGGACTACGGCTGGCCGGGCAATATTCGCGAACTGGAGAATGTGATCCATCACACGCTGCTGGTGTGCCGGGACAAACTGATTCGCCCCGACGACCTGCATTTATCGCAACTTCGCATCGAGCGCAGCGACCCCTTGCCTGCCGTCGATGAGAGCGCCGAAACCCTGTTGACCCGAGCCTTTGAGCAACTGTTCGAAGAACAGGCCGGCGCCCTCCACGAAAAGGTCGAGGACAGCCTGCTGCGCGCCGCCTACCGCTTCAGCCATGGTAATCAGGTGCATACCGCCAACCTGCTGGGCCTGAGCCGCAATATCATCCGCAGCCACCTGATCAGGATCGGCGAACTGAGGGTGAACAAGCGCCGTCCGGGCGAAAATCTGCAGGGTGATCGGGCATTGCAGTTGTCGGTTTGAGCGTCATCGACTGAATTCAAGCTGCTTCTGTGGGACCGGCTTTAGCCGGGAAGGCGTATTCCCGGCTAAAGCCGGTCCCACATCGCCCCGGCCAACCGCGCCGCCAGGGCCTTGGCCTGGCTGGCAACGTCAGTCACCGCCGTGCTCTCCCACCACATGCCGCGCAAAGGCGGGCCCATGGCAAACAATCGGGTTGCGGCCTGGCCCTGGGCATCGAGCACCGCGCCACCCGCATCAGCGGCAATCCCCAGCGCCAGCGGACCGGGCTGAATCAAGCCCCGGGCCAAGAGTTGCCGAGGCAAGGGCCGGTCAACCCGGCGCCAGTCGTATTCGATACCGCTGGAATTGATCAAGGCATCACCGATCACCGTGCTCGGCTGCGTTTCGCCGCGATAACGCAGGCGAATCTGCAACTGCCCGGATGGCAGGGCTTCCACGCCCTGCAATGAGGCCGCTTCGATGGTCAGGCGGCCCTGCTCGACCTGCCGGGCCAGGACCACCGCGCTGGTCGGCGGCGAACGGTGATGATGGCTTTCCCACCAGGGGCGCACATGGCGCACGAACTGACGGCGCTGCACATCCGTGGCCTGGCTCCACAGGCGGCCGATATGGGCACGCACGGTGTCCAGGGGTGCCTGCCAGTCGATACCGCTTTCGATAGCCAGCTCGCACTGTTCGCGAACCTTGCGCAGCAGTTGTCGGGTGCTGCGGATGCTCAGGTCCTGGCCGAGGAAATCGCTCCAGGCCGGCGGCTGCCGACGCACATGGGGCAGCAGGCCATGACGGGAATAGACATTGATCGGCCCGCGATGCCCGGCCTGTTGCAGGGACACCACGGCATCGACCATGGTCAGCCCGGAGCCAATGATCAGCACCCGCCCCTGGGGGTCGAGACGGCGCATGGCAGCGACATCCCAGGGGTCGACAGAAGCGGCATTCAGCCCACTGGACTGACGCTGCGGCGTGCGCGCGGCGGCGTACATACCGGTGGCCAGTACCGCGACCTGGCCTTGCAACGCCGCGCCATCAGCCAGGCGCAGATCGACATGACCGGTATGGGTTTCAAGATCCACCACTTCACCGCGCACATGCTCGACAGTGGAACCGTGCTGCGCACCGACCGCCCGGGCTTCGGCCAGGCGCTGTTGCACATACAGGCCAAAGATGCCCCGCGGCGGAAATAGCTCAGCCACCGGCAGGTGCTGCTCGTCCGACTCGGGCCAGCCACCGGCGGCGATAAATTCGCCCAGCCATTGGGTGAGGTCATCGGCGTTATCGGGATCGACGCTCATGCGCGCGGCATTGCCATTGAGGGTATGACCCAGTTCCGTGGCGCTGTAGGCCTCGCCCCGGCCCAGCTCGCTGCGCGATTCGACAATGACGATGCGCCGCCGACCGGGCAGACGCAGCAGTTGCACCGCCAGCAGAGTGCCGCTCAGGCCTCCGCCAACGATCAGGACATCAACAAGCGCGGACGAAGCGTCATTCAAAGTCATTAACAGGGCCTTTCCCAGGCGATGAACAGGGCAGCAATGCTGAGGGGATTAATGTAGTTCAACAACTCTCTGAAAGTACTAAGCCCCTATCTTTTTGGCATGAGGCTTACAGCACGATATTGCGCACAAAGCGCACGACGATCTGGCCGTTGTTGCGAAAGGCATGGGGCTGGTTGCTGGGGAACATGAAGAACTCGCCCGCGCCGACCTCGCGGATCTGCTCGGCCAGCTCGATATGCAGGCAACCGGTAAATACGTAAATCTGCTCGCTCCAGCCCTCGGGGTCGGCTTCGGAGCTATAGGCCTCCCCCGGTTCCAGGGAAAACTCCCACATCTCCACTTCCCGACGCGCCACCGCCTTGGACAGCAATACCGCCTTGCTCCCCGGCGACACACCTGCCCAGGCTACTTCATTGATGCGGCTGTGATCGCTGGCTTCCGGGGCCTGGATCAAATCACTGAAAGCCACTTCCAGCGCCTCGGCCACGCGGTCGAGGGTCGCCAGGCTGACGTTGGTTTCCCCGGCCTCAATGGCTACCAGCATGCGTCGGCTGACCCCGGACTTTTCCGCCAGGGCTGTCTGGCTCAGGTCAGCGGCATTGCGCAGGCGGCGCACATTGAGGCTGACATGCTGCAGGACCGGAGCGCGTTGTGAATTTTCTTTGTGCACTATCACTGTATTGCTCATCAATATGGGTTGCGCAGTATACTGCCCACTTTTTGGCGCATTCTGCGTCGCGCGTACTGCCCATGCAAGGCCCAAGCCGATGAACACCGTGAAAACCAACGCCTTTTTGCCCCGGATCAGCAAAGCGGAAGCCGTGCTGATCTTTATCACAGTGCTCTGGGGCGGCACCTTTTTGATAGTGCAGCATGCCATGACCATCAGCGGTCCGATGTTCTTCGTCGGCCTGCGCTTTGCGGCGGCGGCGATTTTTGTCGGGCTGTTTTCCATGAAGACCCTGGGCGACCTGACGCTCGCCGAGTTCAAGGCAGGAGTCGCCATCGGCGCCGCCATCATGCTGGGCTATGGCTTGCAGACCGTGGGCCTGCAAACCATCCCCAGTAGCCAATCGGCGTTTATCACGGCCCTGTATGTACCCTTTGTGCCGCTGCTGCAATGGCTGGTGCTGGGCCGGCGTCCGGGCTTGATGCCCAGTATCGGCATCGCCCTGGCGTTTACCGGGCTGATGCTGTTGTCCGGGCCCAACGGTGCGTCCCTGCAGTTCAGTTCCGGGGAAATCGCCACGGTGGTCAGCGCCGTTGCCATCGCTGCGGAAATCATCCTGATCGGTGCATACGCGGGCAAGGTCGATGTGCGGCGGGTCACCGTGGTGCAACTGGCCACCGCGTCGGTGCTGGCCTTCCTCATGGTCGGCCCGACCGGCGAGCGATTGCCGGATTTTTCCGGGCAATTGCTGTTTATCGCCATCGGCCTGGGCGCCATGAGCGCGGTGATCCAGGTGGCGATGAACTGGGCGCAGAAAACCGTTTCGCCGACCCGCGCCACCGTGATCTATGCGGGCGAACCGGTCTGGGCCGGGATTGTCGGGCGCCTGGCCGGTGAACGTCTGCCAGGCATCGCCCTGCTGGGCGCGGCACTGATTGTCGCAGGCGTGATCGTCAGTGAGATGAAAGGACGCAACAAGGTCGTCGAAGCCGAGGAAGATCCGCTCAAAGCCACCGGTGAAGCGGACTGAAACACCGGCCGCTTCGGCATTGTTGTGTAGAGTACTAGTCTGCCCCTGACACTTTTTGTAGGAAATATCCGAGCCATGGCGTTGGGCTATCTACGCCATGGCACGTATGATTCTTGCCATTTCCCCGCAGACTAGAAGCCTATGTCCCTGATAGTTCTACTGCTTTTGCCATTCATTGGCAGCTGTCTGGCAGCCTTTTTGCCACACAATGCGCGTAATGCCGAATCCATCCTGGCCGGGGTGATTGCCCTGGTCGGCACCATTCAGATGGCCTTGTGGTATCCGCAAGTCGCCCATGGCGGCGTGCTCCGTGAAGAGTTCTTCTGGCTGCCGAGCCTGGGCCTGAATTTCGTCCTGCGCCTGGATGGCTTTGCCTGGCTGTTCTCGATGCTGGTGCTGGGTATCGGCACCCTGGTCTCGCTGTACGCCCGTTACTACATGTCGCCGGACGATCCGGTGCCGCGCTTCTTTGCCTTTTTCCTCGCCTTCATGGGCGCCATGCTCGGCCTTGTACTGTCCGGCAACCTGATCCAGATCGTATTTTTCTGGGAATTGACCAGCGTTTTCTCCTTCCTGCTGATCGGTTATTGGCATCACCGCTCCGATGCCCGCCGCGGCGCCTACATGGCGTTGATGGTCACCGGCGCAGGCGGCCTGGCGCTGCTGGTCGGGGTGATGCTGCTGGGCCATGTGGTCGGCAGCTATGATCTGGATCGGGTGCTGGCCTCTGGCGAGGCGATTCGCAGTCACGCCCTGTATCCCCTGCTGCTGACCCTGATCCTGATCGGCGCGCTGAGCAAAAGCGCGCAATTCCCCTTCCAGTTCTGGCTGCCCCACGCCATGGCCGCGCCGACACCGGTCTCGGCCTATTTGCACTCGGCGACCATGGTCAAGGCCGGAGTATTCCTGCTGGCGCGCTTCTGGCCGGTGCTGTCCGGCAGTGAACAATGGTTCTGGATCGTCGGTGGCGCCGGGGCCTGTACCTTGTTGCTCGGGGCCTACTCGGCCATTTTCCAGAACGACCTCAAGGGTCTGCTCGCCTACTCCACCATCAGCCACCTGGGCCTGATCACCCTGCTGCTGGGCCTCAACAGCCCCCTGGCGGCCGTCGCTGCGGTGTTTCATATCCTCAACCATGCGACCTTCAAGGCGTCGCTGTTCATGGCCGCCGGGATCATCGACCATGAAAGCGGCACCCGGGATATCCGCCGTCTCAGCGGCCTGATCCGGCTGATGCCCTACACCGCGACCCTGGCCATGGTCGCCAGCGCCTCCATGGCCGGGGTGCCACTGCTCAACGGCTTCCTGTCCAAGGAGATGTTCTTCGCCGAAACCGTGTTCATCTCGGCCACCGCCTGGGTCGAAATAGCCCTGCCAATCATCGCGACAGTGGCCGGGACCTTCAGCGTCGCCTACTCCCTGCGCTTTACTGTGGACGTGTTCTTCGGCCTCAAGCCGAGCAACCTGCCCCACACGCCCCATGAGCCACCGCGCTGGATGCGAGCGCCGGTCGAGCTGCTGGTGTTGGTCTGCCTGATCGTCGGCATCTTTCCGGCGCAGGCAGTCGGCCCGCTGCTGGCCACCGCTGCGCAACCGGTAGTCGGCGGCACCCTGCCCGAGTACAGCCTGGCCATCTGGCATGGCTGGAACGCGCCGATGATCATGAGCCTGATCGCCATGGGCGGCGGCATCCTGCTATTCCTGCTGCTGCGCAGACCCATGAAGCGAGAACGCTTTGCCGGGCCGCCACTGGTTTCGCGTCTTAATGGCAAGCGCCTGTTCGAGCGCAGTCTGGTGATCATGACGCGCGTGGCCCGGGGCTTCGAACGTCAGGTCACTACGCGCCGCCTGCAACCGCAGCTGTTCATGATGGTATTTGCCGCGCTCGTCGCCGGTTTCATTCCCATGTATTTCAGCGGCCTGACCTGGGGCGAGCGGCCGAAGATCCCCGGCTCCGGGGTGTTCGTCTGCCTGTGGCTGATCGCGATTGCCTGCGCTCTGGGTGCGGCCTGGCAAGGTAAGTATCACCGCCTGGCTGCCCTGATCATGGTCGGCGTGTGCGGCCTGATGACCTGCGTGACTTTCGTCTGGTTCTCTGCGCCGGATCTGGCCCTGACCCAACTGGTAGTGGAAGTGGTTACCACGGTGCTGATTCTGCTCGGCCTGCGTTGGCTGCCGCGACGCAACGAAGAGGTGGCGCCAACGATCAGCAGCCGCCTCAATGCCCGCACGCGCCGCGTCCGCGACCTGGCGCTGTCGGCTCTGGTCGGCGGCGGCATGGCCCTGTTGTCCTACGCCATGCTGACCCGGGCCACGCCCAATATCATTTCTTCGTTCTACCTGAGCCGCGCCCTGCCCGAAGGCGGCGGCAGCAACGTGGTCAACGTGATGCTGGTGGACTTCCGCGGTTTCGATACCTTCGGCGAAGTCACCGTACTGGCAGCCGTGGCCCTGACCGTATTCGCCCTGCTGCGCCGCTTCCGTCCGCCCCGGGAGAGCATCGCCCTGCCTGCCCAGCAACGCCTGCTGGCCAAGGACGTGGTCACCGACCTGGTCAACCCGCGCAGCGCCAGCGATACCGCCCTGGGCTTCATGATGGTACCCGCCGTATTGGTCCGCCTGCTGTTGCCGATTGCGTTGGTGGTGTCGATGTACCTGTTCATGCGCGGCCATAACCAGCCCGGCGGTGGTTTCGTCGCTGGCCTGGTAATGTCGGTGGCGTTCATCCTGCAATACATGGTCGCCGGAACCCAGTGGGTCGAAGCCAAAATGAGCCTGCGCCCGCTGCGCTGGATGGGCACCGGGCTGCTGTTCGCCCTGTTTACCGGCCTTGGCGCGATGCTGATGGGCTACCCGTTCCTGACCACCCACACCGCCCACCTGACCCTGCCGCTGCTGGGCGAGATTCACGTAGCGAGCGCGCTGTTCTTCGATATCGGTGTGTATGCCGTAGTGGTGGGCTCGACCCTGTTGATCCTCACCGCTCTCGCTCACCAGTCGGTGCGTAGCCATCGGCCGACGGCGCTGCCCAAGCCCATTGCGGCCAAGCCGGATGAACCCGGAACGCCCGGATCTCCCGTTGGAGCGAGGTTTGCCCGCGAATGAAACTTACCCGGAGCAACAGAAAGATCGCGTCGTCAATTTCGCGGGCAAGCCTCGCTCCCACAGGCCCAGCCAGAAAGTGAGGGATCTCTAATGGAAGAAGTCATCGCAATAGCCATCGGTGCCCTGGCCGCGTCCGGGGTCTGGCTGATCCTGCGCCCGCGGACTTTTCAGGTGGTAATGGGCCTGTGCCTGCTGTCCTACAGCGTCAACCTGTTCATTTTCAGCATGGGCAGCCTGTTTATCGGCCGTGAGCCGATCATCAAGGACGGCGTGCCGCAGAACCTGTTGCACTACACCGACCCGCTGCCCCAGGCACTGGTGCTCACCGCCATTGTCATCAGCTTCGCCATGACCGCGCTGTTCCTGGTCCTGCTGCTGGCGTCACGGGGGCTGACCGGCACCGACCATGTCGACGGCAAGGAGCCGCGCCAATGACGGGTATCGACTCACTGATCATCGCGCCGATCCTGCTGCCGCCCCTGACTGCGGCGATCATGCTCTGGCTCGGCGAGAAACACCGCACCCTCAAGGGCTGGTTGAATCTGGCTTCGACCCTGCTCGGTCTGGTGATTGCCGTGGTGCTGTTCAGTTGGGTGCAGCAGACCGGCAGCAGCGGCTCCTTCGGTATCTATCTGCCGGGCAACTGGCAGGCGCCCTACGGCATCGTGTTGGTGGTGGATCATCTGTCGGCGCTGATGCTGGTGCTGACCGGGATCATCGCCTTCTGCGCCCTGCTGTTTGCCCTGGCCCGCTGGCACGGTGCCGGGGCGAGCTTCCATGCGCTGTTCCAGATTCAGCTGATGGGCCTGTATGGCGCCTTCCTCACCGCCGACCTGTTCAACCTGTTCGTGTTCTTCGAGGTGCTGCTGGCGGCGTCTTATGGCCTGATGTTGCATGGTTCCGGCCGCGCGCGCGTATCGGCAGGCCTGCATTACATCGCCATTAACCTGCTGGCCTCGTCGCTGTTCCTGATCGGCGCCGCGCTGATCTACGGTGTGACCGGCACCCTCAACCTGGCCGACCTGGCGCTGAAGATCCCCCATGTGCCCGAAGCCGACCTGGGCCTGTTGCATGCCGGCGCGGCGATTCTCGCCGTGGCGTTTCTGGCCAAGGCCGGCATCTGGCCACTGAACTTCTGGCTGGTCCCGGCCTATTCGGCGGCCAGTGCGCCGGTGGCAGCGCTGTTCGCGATCATGACCAAGGTCGGCATCTACACCGTGCTGCGCCTGTGGACCCTGCTGTTCTCGGCCCAGGCCGGGGCCTCGGCGCTGTTTGGCGGTGACTGGCTGACCTACGCGGGCCTGGTCACGCTGTTTATTGCCGCCGTGTCGATCATCGCCGCACAACGCCTGGAACGCATGGCCAGCCTGAGTATTCTGGTCTCGGCCGGGATCCTCGTGGCGGCTATCGGTTTCGCCCAGCCGAGCCTGACCGCCGGGGCATTGTTCTATCTGGTCAGCTCGACCCTGGCCTTGAGTGCCATGTTCCTCCTGGCCGAGCTGATCGAACGCTCACGCTCGGCCAACGAGATTGCACTCGACGACGACGCCGACCTGCTGCCGCGCAACCTGGGCTCCCTGCATCCACCGGTGGGCAGCAACCTCGATGACGAGCAGAAAGTCGTGGTCGGCAAGGTCATCCCGCGCACCATGGCGTTCCTCGGCCTGAGCTTTATTGCCTGTGCGCTGCTGATCATCGGCATGCCGCCGCTGTCGGGATTCATCGGCAAGCTGAGCCTGCTCAGCGCCCTGCTCAATCCCCTGGGCCTGGACGTGGCTCAGGATGAGCCGGTACGCGGCAGCAGTTGGGCGTTGATCGGCCTGCTGATCTTCTCCGGCCTCGCGTCGCTGCTGGCCTTCTCGCGCATCGGCATCCAGCGTTTCTGGACTCCGAGCGAACGACCCTCGCCGATCCTGCGCACCTACGAATGCCTGCCCGTGGTGATCCTGCTGGGCCTGTGCATTGCCCTGACCTTCAAGGCCGAACCGTTGTTGCACTACACCCGTGACACCGCCAATGCACTGCATGACCCGCAGCAGTACATTTTCTCGGTGATGGCTGCACGCCCGGTACCCAATCCATCGACGGCACAGGAGCCACAGCCATGAAGCGTCTGTTCCCCGCGCCGTGGCTGAGTGTGGCGCTGATCTTGCTGTGGTTGCTGCTCAACCTGTCCATGAGCCTGGGCAACTGGCTGCTGGCGATCCTGTTCGGCGTCCTCGCGCCGTTGCTGATGGCGCCCTTGCGGCCGTTGCCGGTACGCATTGGCAAACCCATGACCATTGTGCGTTTGTTCCTGCAGGTGGGGCGCGACGTCGTGGTCTCCAACCTGAAGGTGTTCCGCCAGGTGTGGGCCGCCGGACGCAAGCCGCCGCGCTCGGCGTTCGTACAGGTGCCTTTGGACTTGCGTGACGCCAATGGCCTGGCCGCCTTGTCGATGATCTGCACCGTGGTGCCCGGTACGGTCTGGGCGGAGCTGGCCCTGGATCGCAGCGTGCTGCTGATGCACGTATTCGATCTGGACGACGAAGCGGCTTTCATCGCGCACTTCAAGACCACCTATGAGCGACCGTTGCTGGAGATCTTTCAATGACCGCCCTGCTCGAAAACGCCATCCTGCTGAGCCTGTTCATCTTTGCCTTGGCGATGGTCCTGACCCTGATCCGCCTGTTCAAGGGGCCATCGGCACAGGATCGGGTCCTGGCCCTGGATTACCTGTATATCATCGCCATGCTGATGATGCTGGTGCTGGGCATCCGTTATGCCAGTGACACCTATTTCGAGGCGGCGCTGCTGATCGCCCTGTTCGGCTTTGTCGGCTCGTTCGCCCTGGCCAAATTCCTGCTGCGCGGCGAGGTGATCGAATGACGGCCCTGGAAACCCTGCCGCTGTGGGTGCAGATCGTCACCGCGGCGCTGGTATTGGCCAGTAGTGTGTTTGCCCTGACCGGAGCGGTAGGCCTGCTGCGTCTGCCGGACTTCTTCCAGCGCATGCACCCACCAGCCCTGGCGTCGACGATAGGCGCCTGGTGCGTGGCACTGGCCTCGATTGTGTTCTTCTCGGAGCTCAAGTCGGCGCCGGTGCTGCATGCCTGGCTGATCCCGATCCTGCTGGCCATCACTCTGCCAGTAACCACCCTGCTGCTCGCGCGCACGGCACTGTTCCGCAAGCGCATGTCCGGGGACGATGTGCCGCCGGAGGTCAGCAGTCATGGGGGGAACGGGGATTCTGCGGGGGGTTGATTCGGGATGCGCAAACACCCGGCGTAGGACCAATTTGTGGGACCGGCTTTAGCCGGGAAGGCGGTGGCAAAGGCGAAGAAAATCTATCGGCAGTACCGTCCCTTTCCCGGCTAAAGCCGGTCCCACAAAAACTTGATTAACTCGCCAGCTCGGCAACCACAGCAGCCAGGGCCTTGGCCGGATCGGCCGCCTGGCTGATCGGACGACCGATTACCAGATAATCGGAACCGGCGTCCAGCGCCTGACGCGGGGTCAGGATGCGGCGCTGGTCGTCCTGGGCACTGCCCGCCGGGCGAATGCCGGGGGTAACCAGTTGCAGCGACGGGTGTGCCGCCTTGAGCGCCTGGGCTTCCAGGGCCGAGCAGACCAGTCCGTCCATACCGGCTTTTTCCGCCAGGGCGGCAAGGCGCAGGACCTGCTCCTGGGGCTCGATATCCAGACCAATACCTGCCAGGTCTTCACGCTCCATGCTGGTCAGCACAGTCACGCCGATCAGCAGAGGCTTGGCACCGCTGCGCTGATCCAGCACATCACGGCAGGCCGCCATCATGCGCAGGCCACCGGAGCAATGCACGTTGACCATCCACACGCCCATTTCCGCCGCGGCCTTCACCGCCATTGCCGTGGTGTTGGGGATATCGTGGAATTTCAGGTCCAGGAACACCTCGAAGCCCTTGTCGCACAGGGTCTCGACAATGCCCGACGCACTGCTGGTAAACAGCTCCTTGCCGACTTTGACCCGGCACAGCTTCGGATCAAGTTGATCGGCCAGCTGCAGCGCGGCGTCACGGGTAGGGAAATCCAGGGCGACGATGATAGGAGTCTGGCAGACGGACATGGGCGGGGTCTCAGGCAAGTCGAAATCGGCGCGCATTGTAGCTGAAGCTGGCGATGATCGGTATGCGTTCGGGACGGCAGGTCTGCTCTCGCATCCATCCAACCTATGGACTGAACCGTGGGACCGGCTTTAGCCGGGAGGCGCAGGTACATTCACCCTATCTTCGGGGTTTGTACCATTGTTTTCCCGGCTAAAGCCGGTCCCACCTGATCCCAGTGGCTCCTTTTAACCCACAAAAACGCACCTGCGCCGGGCATGGCCCGCACCAATGACGGCCGCCCTGACGTCTCGTTAACGAGAACCGTTCTGCTTGCGACGACTTTTGAAACATTGCGACACATCCACTTGCCGCTGGCATGACCGATGCAATCGGCCCCCTGATGTCTCAAACTCTAGGGAGCAAGATCATGAGTACACAACTGAAACCCACGTTGGGCACCCTGCATTTGTGGGGGATTGCCGTTGGACTGGTGATCTCCGGCGAATACTTTGGCTGGAGTTATGGCTGGGGCGTGGCCGGGACCCTCGGCTTTCTGCTGACGTCCCTGATGGTCGCGGCGATGTACACCTGTTTCATCTTCAGCTTTACCGAACTGACCACCGCCATTCCCCATGCGGGCGGTCCGTTTGCCTACAGCCGTCGCGCCTTCGGCGAAAAAGGCGGGCTGATCGCCGGGCTGGCGACGCTGATCGAGTTCGTTTTCGCGCCACCAGCGATCGCCCTGGCCATCGGCGCCTATCTCAACGTGCAATTCCCGGCCCTGGACCCACGGCATGCGGCAGTCGGTGCCTATATCGTGTTCATGGCCCTGAATATCCTTGGCGTGCAGCTGGCGGCCACCTTTGAACTGGTGGTGTGCATCCTTGCAGTACTGGAGCTACTGGTATTCATGGGCGTGGTCGCCCCGGCGTTCAGCTTCAGCAACTTCGCCCTCAATGGCTGGGCCGGTTCCGATACCTTCAGCGCCCCGGCCATTGCCGGGATGTTTGCGGCCATCCCCTTTGCCATCTGGTTCTTCCTCGCCATCGAAGGCGCGGCCATGGCGGCCGAAGAAGCCAAGGACCCCAAGCGCACCATTCCCAAGGCCTATATCAGCGGCATCATCACCTTGGTCCTGCTGGCCCTGGGTGTGATGGTCTTCGCCGGTGGCGTAGGTGATTGGCGTACGCTGTCGAACATCAACGACCCGCTGCCCCAGGCCATGAAAACCGTCGTAGGCGAAAGCTCCGGCTGGCTGCACATGCTGGTGTGGATCGGTCTGTTCGGCCTGGTCGCCAGCTTCCACGGCATCATCCTCGGCTACTCGCGACAGTTTTTCGCCCTCGCCCGCGCCGGTTACCTGCCGGCGTCACTGGCCAAACTTTCACGCTTCCAGACCCCGCACCGCGCCATTATCGCCGGCGGCATCATCGGCATCGCGGCGGTCTACAGCGACGGCCTGATCAACCTCGGCGGCCTGACCCTGACCGCGGCCATGATCACCATGGCGGTGTTCGGCGCCATCGTCATGTACATCATGAGCATGCTTAGCCTGTTCAAGCTGCGCAAGACCGAACCCAACCTGGAGCGTACCTTCCGTGCCCCCGGCTACCCGATCGTGCCCGGCATTGCCCTGGTCCTGGCGGTGGTCTGCCTGATCGCCATGGCCTGGTTCAACGTGCTGATCGGCCTGATCTTCCTCGGATTCATGGTGGCGGGCTTCATCTACTTCAGCCTGACCGCACACTCCCGTGCTGCCGCGCCGAGCGACGCGATGCTCACTGGCCTGTAAGGATCGTACAAGAAGGGGCATACGGATCTAGACTTGAACCATTGGGCGCTGCAAAGGCTCAAACGGGTATCACAAGAAGGAGAACCCTATGCCCTGGTATGCCTGGTTAATACTGTTGGTTGCGATCGGCTCGATCGTCGGTGGCCTGATGATGCTCAGGGACTCGGCGAAGAAGCTGCCCCTCACCGAAGAACAGCTGAGGCGCGTGCATGAGCGCAACGCCGAAGCCGACGCGCAGGACGCGCGTAATCGTTAACACATACACAAACTCTGTGGGACCGGCTTTAGCCGGGAAAAACGCGCTACCGTCGATATATCTTCTTCGTCTGTGCCATTGCCTTCCCGGCTAAAGCCGGTCCCACAGGAAGTGCCGATCAGAGCTTACTGACCCCCACCCCCGCCACCACCCCATTGGACGCCAACGGCGTCACCGCTATGCGAAACGGCTGGAATATCTTCAGCATCTGGCCGTTGTCGCGCAGTTTCTTGAGCAAGTCAGCAAACTGCGGCCCGGTAATGGCAGCTTTCGGACTCAGCAGCGCGTAATGGCGATACACCTGATCAACGCGCTCAGATGGCATCAGCTGGCGGGCCTCGTCACGATTGCGCGCCATGAAATCACTGAGGTAGGAGCGCGTCACCAAAGCAATATCCGCCCGCCCGCGCAGAATCATCAGCAGATTGCTGTCGTGGGAATACGTCAGGCTGACATTGAAGTGATCGGCCAGGTACTTGGGGTCCGGATTGAACTGGGCAAAGGCGTAGTGATACCCGGCAAACAGCGCCAGGCGCTTGCCCTTCAGATCATTGAAGTAGCTCTGGTCGCGGCCCGGTGCCTTGCTGGCAACAAAGATCTCGGCGTCTTCAAGGCCCATATCCACAGCAACGTGGGGAATGTCCTGCCAGCCCCACTCGGGATTTTCGAAGATGGCCATGTCGGTGCGGCCCTGCTCGAAATCGCGGAAACGTCGAGGAATCGAGGTTGGCACCAGGACAAACTTGTAATCGCTCTGAGCGGCATTCAGGGACTCGACCAGCTCCGGCAACAGACCGGTGTCGGCACCCTTTTCCGGGCGAATCGTATAAGGCGGAAAATGCGCGGCCCCGATCCGCACAATCTGCTCGGCGCTGACCGGTAGCGCCAGCATTGCCACGGCAGCCAAAAACACGCCCTTGAAGGCAGTCCGTACCGGCGAAAACATCAAGACTGCAACCTCCGTGGATTAGGGATACTGGCTAAGCTAGGAGGTTTCTGACGATTAAACAACTGGCAAATCAGCCCGCTGCGAGGCTTTTGTGAAGCACCTCTTGACCTCGATGCTGGCATAACGCCTTTTTCGCCCAGCAGGGCCGGGATGAGAAGGCCTGCGCTATAAACCTCGCAGGCGAATCGCCTCTGAAAAATAATCCCAAAAAAGCACATATGTGCACAGTCCATACAGACACGACGAGACGGGCACTTGATGGCCTGATGCTTGTCCAGATGGCATTGCGCACAATCCCGGCACTGCATCAGCGCACCGGGCAGAGCGGACTTTAAGTGTCTACGCTGCACTGAAACGCGAAAGAGGAGCTTGATATGCCGCACTGGCTGGTTATTGATCTGGAGGCGACCACCGAAGAAGGTGGCTGGCCCGTGGCTGAAATGGAAATCATTGAGATCGGCGCCACACTGGTCAATCAGGACGGACGCGAGCTGGACCACTTCGAACGCTTTGTCCGCCCGCAGCGGCGCCCTCTGCTGACTCACTTCTGTCGCGAACTGACCCACATTACCCAGGACAATATCGACACTGCTGCGCCACTGGATACGGTATGGCCGCAGTTCGAGCGCTGGCTGGCTCATCATCAACCCAGAGTGATGGGCTGGGCCAGTTGGGGGGAATACGACAAGCACCAACTGGAAGAGCAATGGCGCCAGCACGAGCTGACCAGCGTGCTGACCGGCATGCCCTACGTCAACCTCAAGCAGCGCTTCGCCCAGGCCCGCCAACTGCAACGCGCGCCAGGCCTGAATGCCGCGTTGCAGCTGGCCGGAATGCAGTTCAGCGGGCAGCAGCACCGCGCCCTGGCCGACGCACGCAACACCGGGCGGTTACTGCCGTTGATCCTGCCGCGCTGAATAAGACTCACTTGCTTGAGGGGTGACGGTAACGGGTACCTTGGGCATACTGGCCGCCTCTTTTTGCCCCTTGTCCGAGGAATACCCATGTTCAAAGTCAACGAATACTTCGATGGCACCGTGAAATCCATCGCTTTCGCCCAGGCTGAAGGCGAAGCGACCATTGGTGTGATGGCTGCCGGCGAATACGAGTTCGGCACAGCCAAGCGCGAAATCATGCATGTGATCTCGGGCGAACTGACCGTCAAGCTTCCAGACAGCAGCGACTGGGAAACCTTCAAGTCCGGCAGCCAGTTCAATGTGCCGGCCAACAGCAAGTTCCAGCTTAAAGTGGCTGTGGATACTGCTTACCTGTGTGAATATCGCTAAGACTGCACCAGGCTGGATAACACAGGATCAATGTGGGACCGGCTTTAGCCGGGAAGGCGCAGGTATGACCGATACATTTCTATCGCCTGCCCTATTGTCTTCCCGGCTAAAGCCGGTCCCACAGCTGCCACGCCCTCCTAGGATGCGCCATCCCGCGCATTGAATTGCAATGCCGCCAGCCGCGCATACAGCGGGTTACTGGCGATCAGTTGCTGATGCGTGCCTACCGCCACCAGACGCCCCTGATCGATCACCGCAATGCGGTCGGCATTCTGCACGGTGGCCAGGCGGTGGGCGATGACCAGGGTCGTGCGGCCCTGCATCAGGCTCGGCAAGGCCTCCTGAATCAGATACTCACTCTGTGCATCCAGCGCGCTGGTGGCTTCGTCCAGCAGCAGGATCGGCGCATCCACTACCAGCGCCCTTGCAATCGCCAGCCGTTGACGCTGCCCGCCGGACAGACCCAGGCCGCCGTCGCCCAGATGGGTCTTGTAGCCATCCGCCAGTTCCATGATGAACTCATGGGCATGGGCAATGCGCGCCGCCGCTTCGACCTGTTCGAAGGTCGCCGCCGGGTTGCCGTAACGGATGTTGTCCTCGACGCTGCCGAAGAACAGCGCCGGGCTCTGGGAGACCAGGGCAAAACAGCGACGCAGGTCGAGAGGATCAAGACGCTGAATCGGCATGCCCTCGATAAGCACCTGGCCCTGCTGCGGATCATAGAAACGCAGCAACAGATCAAACAGGGTCGACTTGCCGGCGCCTGAAGGCCCGACCAGGGCCAGGGTCTCGCCGGCATTGATAATCAGGCTCAGGGCATCGACGGCGTTGCGCTCGGGCCGTGACGGGTAGGCAAAGCTGACGCCCTGCAACTCCAGATTGCCACTGACCCGCTGCGGCAGGCTCAGCAGATCGCTGACCGGCGCATGAATTTCACTGCGCGCCTGCAACAGCTCACCAATGCGCTCAGCCGCACCGGCTGCCCGTTGCAGCTCGCCGAGGACCTCACTGAGGGTGCCGAAGGAGCTGCCGACGATCAGGCTGTAGAACACGAATGCCGCCAGCTCGCCACTGGAGATGGTGCCCTCGATCACGTCCATGCCGCCGACCCAGAGCATTACCGCCACCGCCCCCAGCACCAATACGATCACCAGGGTAATCAGCCAGGAACGCTGCAAAATGCGTTTGCGCGCGGTCTCGAAGGCCTCCTCGGCAGTCACGGCGAAGCGTTGCTTGTCCTGCTGCTGGTGGTTGTAGGCCTGCACCGTCTTGATCTGGCCCAGGGCCTCGGCGACATAACTGCCGACATCAGCGACACGGTCCTGGCTCTGGCGCGACAGCGAGCGCACGCGACGACCGAAAATCAGGATCGGCGCCACTACCAGGGGCAGCGCCACCACCACAATACTGGTCAACTTGGGATTGGTGATGAACAGCAGGATGATCCCGCCGATGACCATCAGCACGTTGCGCAGGAACATCGACAGCGACGAGCCGATTACCGACTGCAAGAGCGTGGTGTCGGCAGTCAGGCGCGACTGGATCTCGGAGCTGCGGTTGTTCTCATAGAAGCCCGGATGCAGGTCGATCAGATGGTCGAAGACCTTCTTGCGCAGGTCCGCCACTACCCGTTCGCCAATCCACGACACCAGATAGAACCGCGAGAAGGTGCCGATGGCCAAGGCCACGACCAGCAACATGAACAGGCCGATGGATTCGTTGAGCATTTGCGGCGAGCGGGTCATGAAGCCGTGATCGACCATCAGTCGGATGCCCTGGCCCATGTACAGGGTGATGCCGGCAGTGACGATCAATGCCACCAGAGCCCCGAATGCCCGCCAGCGATAAGGCGCGAGAAACTGCGCCGCGAGACGGATTGCCTGACGCTGACGCCCGGAAAACACTGCGACCATGAAGCCTCCATCAGCCTGTGGCTGAACACGTGAGCGCCAGAGCCTACACCTAATCCCCGGTCACGTCGGCAACCGCAAGGATGAACTCTGCGGGACGAGACGAGTCAGGTTAATAGTCAGGGTTTTAGATTGGATTGATCTAAGCCGACACTGGCAGCCAGTTACCGTTTCTGGTGGACTGGAGATGTACTTGAGGCATACGCCGATGTCATGGCGTGGTCATCAAGCGACAGTAGCTTGAGCACTACCTGATGAGCCGATGAGGAGAAAGACCATGAGCTTGCAAGACTGCAGTAATCAAGTCCAGGTCGTTCGAGCCAACCCTAACCTCCATGTAGGCGGGGCGGTACTCGACAAGGACGGGCGGGAAATCCTGATTACCGAAGAGATGGTTCAGGCCGCCTGCCAGGAATGCGACAAGCACTGGGTCAAACCGGAAAAACAAGATTGATGCGACAAGAAAAACACTTGAAACCCGACCCAGTTGTCGGGTTTTTCTTTTCTCGAAGACCGAATGATAAACACAGATTCGTTGGAGCGAGGCTCGCCCGCGAACCTGACGATGCGGCGTATCAGGCACACCGCGTTACGCCCTTCGCGGGCAAGCCTCGCTCCAACGGTGCCCGTCGTTACACCAGAGTTGCACCCAGGGCCGTGACCAACTGCACCAACTGCGCAGCCTCCCCGTTGATCCGCACCGTCAACCCATCGATCTCGCGAC